>OZ242179.1:0-4288556 GCA_965205735.1 Candidatus Azotimanducaceae bacterium | reverse complement strand
GGAAGTGGTGGAACTCGGCCCTGTCAACGCCACTATCCACAAGATCGACGAGCATGTCGCCGTCGCCGACCTGGAGCCCTTGGCACGCATGTACCAGCGCGTGCTCGAAAACCTGCTCCTCGGCTGATCGGTTGAACGCTCGCTATGTGGCTGTCGGAGTCCTGGCGCTGCTCGGCTTTGTCGTCTATACGGCCCCCGCGACCCTCGTTTCGGCGGCGCTCGGCGACGAATGGCCGGCGCGCCTCACGCAGGTCCAAGGGAGCATATGGGACGGTGCGGCCGTGGCCGAATATGCAGGCCAATCGCTCGGCGCACTCACTTGGCGGTTCGACGCGGGCGGTCTCGCCGAAGGCGAAGCGGTCTTCGACTGGCAGTTGGCCAGCGCCGGCCACGCGCTGTCCGGCAGCGCGCGCCTCGGTCTCGCGGGGCTGCAGTGCGACGCGGCCGGCACGGTGCGCGGCGCGACCATGCGCCGCATCCTGGCCCCCTATTGGATAGAGGCCCAAGGCGATGTCGGCATCCAACGCATCCGCGCGGACCTCACCTACGACCTGCATCCCCGGAACATGACCGGCGAGCTGTCCTGGAGCGGGGGCGAGGTGCGCTATCGTCTCGCCGGCGAACACCATCAGATGATTCTGCCGCCTCTCACCGGCGTGCTCGAAACAGACAATGCCGAACCGGCGCTTACGGTATTCGGCGAAGGGGTGCCCGCCCCGCTTTTGCAGGTTCGCCTCGGCGCGGACGGCTGGCTGGACATAGGCGTCACGAAAATGCTGACGAAATTGGCGGGATTTCCATGGCCGGGGAATGAACCGGATCACGCAATCGTCATAGATGTGAGCGAGCGTCTGATTTAACCTCGGCTTTCATGGAACGATGCGTCCGACCACGCCAAAGATATCGCGGTGTCGCGGGCACACGGAATTCGGGATACTGAAGGCTGAAAATGTTCAATCCTTCGACCATGCTACTGGCGACCGCGCGCCTGCTTGTCATCGGCGCCCTTGCCGCCACCCTGGCAAGGGCGATCTGGTTTTTCGCCCTCGGCCCGGAACCCGCGCAACTCGTCGAATCGGCCCGTCCCGAACGCTCGCCGAAGCCGGACACCATGGATGTCGAACAAATGGCGGCGCTCAACCTCTTCGGCACACCGCAATCGGCGGCCACCGGCGTCAACGTCGACGCCACGCCGGACACCGACCTCGATCTCAAGCTGTTCGGGATATTCCTCGCGAACCAGCCTGAAACCTCCGTTGCCATCATCGGCTCGCGGGGGGACTCGGGCGAAGCCTATGCGATCGGCGATCCAATCTTCGGCAATGCGAAGGTGGCGGAAATCCGCAGGGACGTCGTGTTGATCAGCCGCGCCGGTATAATCGAAGCCCTTCGTTTCGACGACGAACCCCTGCTGATAACGAACCGCAGGCCGCGCGCCGCTTCCGGCGAGAGGTTAAACCCACATGACCGACCGCTGGCGGTGTCGAATGTTGGCGCCGGGGTCAGCGATCTCGTCCCCGCCGCGCTGGAGGAGTCTATCGAGGTGTTCCGCAACCGGCTCGAACAGGATCCCGACGGGACGCTTCGCGCAGTCGGCCTCGAACCCGTTTCCGTCGACGGCGACACGGTGTACCGCATCGGCCAACGCGCCGCCTCGCGCCAACTCGGCCGCACCGGTCTGCAACCCGGCGACACCATCGTATCGATCGACGGGCGGCCCATAAGTGACATGCGGCAGAGTCCCGAGGCGTTCGGGAACCTGCTCTCGAAGGGTTCCGCGCGGCTGGAGATTCGGCGCGGAGAGCGTCGGTTTTTCCTGACGACATCGCTCGCGACGCTCCTTGCGCTCGCCTCGACAGACCGGGAGCCCGCTTAGCCATGGGCCCACGACCTAGTGCTCCGTCAAGCCTAAATCTACGGGTATCTGCGGGTCTTTTTGGCCCCTGGACTTCGTTGCTCCTCCTTGTGTGGGGCCTGCCACACGGCGTCGTCGCGCCTCGCCAGGAACCAAAAATCCCTCGCAGCTACACTCGCATTTTTAGACTTGATGGAGCACTAGCCCGCATGTCTCACCAAGGGCCGCGATGATCGCGCAGGATTTTGCCCGCGTGCGCGTGCTCGGAGCCTTCAGCCGGGGAGCGCGAGGGGAAACCCCTCGCAAGAAGGGAGACGGAAGCATAGCCACGCCTTATGGTGTAGCGAGCGCGTGCGCGCACGCGGGCAAAAGGCCAGCGAGGGCGCGGCCAGCGCAGTCTGTACCCGGAAGAAACCTCAAGAAATGGATGTACCTGATTGAAACACAATGACATTCAGTGACTCAACAAGGGACTTGGTGAGATATGCGGGCTAGTCCGACCGGACGCGATCGCAGTTGGCGATCCGGCCAAACGCCGGGCCGGAACGGCGCTTTCGCCGCGGCGCTCGCAACCGCGCTGATCGTTGCAGCGAGCCCGGTTATCGCGGCCGAAGACGCCATCGAAGAACCCGAGATGTGGACCATCAATTCCCCCAGCGTGGACATGCTGCAGTTCATCACGCAGGTCGCACAGATCACCGGCAAGACCTTCGTTATCGATCCACGCATCAAGGGCACTGTCAGCGTCGTCTCGCAGGCGGCCCGAGACAAGGATGAGGTCTACGACCTGCTTCTGTCCGTGCTACGCGTACACGGCATCGGCGCCGTGCCCATCGGCGACGGCGATGTCGTGCACATCATCCAGAACGTCACCGCGGTCAAGCAGTCCGGCGGCGTTGTCGGCGAAACTCTCGGGGTGCCCGACCAGGAGATCGTTACGCAGTTGATCCCGGTGCAGAACGTCCAGGCGACCGAACTCGTCAAGATATTGCGGCCAATGAGTCCGCAACATGGCCATGTCGGCGCCGTGGCCGACCGCAACGTCATCATCATCAGCGATCACGCGAACAACGTGGAACGCCTGCGACAGGTCATCCGGGAACTCGACGTGCTGAACGACGATGAGGTGATCGTCCGCGCCCTCGAACACGCCTGGGCCGGCTCCGTCGTCAAGATCCTGGAACAGGTCGCGCCCGAACAGATGGCAAAGGGCGCGGTCGGCCCCCAGTCCATCCGCATCATCGCCAACGAACGCAACAACAGCCTCCTCTTGCGAGGCAAGCCGCAACCGCTGGCGGTGGTGAACGATCTCATCGACAAGCTGGATGTGCCGGCGACCGCGATGAGCAACACCCAGGTGATCTACCTGTCCTACGCCGACGCCGCCGAGCTTGCCGAAACCCTGAATCAACTGGTTGGGGGAAGCGCCGGCGGAGACTCCGAATCCCCGATACAGACGACCATTCAGGCCGATACCGCGCTGAATGCGATCGTCGCCCGCACCAACCCCCGGACGATGGACGAAATATTCAACATCGTCAAACAACTGGACACGCGCCGCGCGCAGGTGCTCATCGAAGCCGCGATCGCGGAAATCTCCGTTACGGACCTGTTCAGCGTCGGCGTCGAAACCGCCGCCGCCGACGAGCGCGGGCGGTCCGTGCCCGCCTTCAACGCCACGCTGAACGGCATCATCGGCGCACTCCTTGGCGCCAGCGGCACGGAGACCATCAGCCCTGTGGACGTCCTGTCGCAGGCGGAATCGCCCACCCTCGGCCTCGTCAAACTCGACCGCGAAGGCGTCACCTTCGCCGTCGTCCTGAACGCATTGTCCACCAATACCGCCGCGGACCTGCTTTCCGCGCCCAGCGTGCTCACCCTGGACAACCAGCAGGCCAGCATCCACGCCGGCCAGGAAGTCCCCTTCCGCACGGGATCCTTCAGCACCCTCGGCGAAGGCACGACCAACCCTTTCACCACCGTTAACCGCAAGCCCGTCGGCATCACGCTACAGGTCACGCCCCACGTGCACGAAGGTACCGCCGTACGGCTGGAAATCATGCAGGAGGTGTCGAACCTGCTCGACTCGGGACTGGCGTTGAACGCCGCCGACCTCATCACCCAAACGCGCAAGATCGAGACCACCATACTCGCCGAGAGCGGCGAAACCATCGTCCTCGGCGGATTGATCCAGAATGACTACCGGGATACGGCAAAGAAGGTTCCCCTCCTCGGCAACATTCCCCTGGTCGGGAGGTTGTTTCGCAGCACATCGCAGACGCGCGACAAACGGCACCTGCTGGTATTCATTCGCCCAACCGTTGTGCGATCGAAGGACGACGCAAACCGCGTGACCGCCCGCATGTACGACTACATCTGGGAAGTCCAGATCTACTCGCGCTCGCCGACACCCTCCCCCGACAGCCTGTTCGAGGGGCAATTCGAGGATTGAGCCACATGCGCCGCGAGATGGGCGACCAAAGGATTGCGTCATTCTGCAAACGCATGAACTACGCCGTCGCTCACACCGTAGTGCGCTGGCTGATACGTCCGACAACGCCCGGCATGGCAGCGACCGCTACCGTCAACACCGTCTATGTGCTCAGGTCTCCCTCCCTGACCGATCTGATCGCCCTGGACCTGGTAGCGAAGCGAGTAGGCGCCGCGCAGCCCATGGACCCCTTAACCGCCGACGGCGTGAACGAGGCCCACCGGTTTTTCTTCCTGAACCGGGGCGGTTTCCGGCGCCGGCCAACCCGCGAGCACTCCGAGCGCATGCGGCGAATCGAGCACTGGTTGCTCAATCACCCGGACGCCGAGGCCACGTTGATTCCCGTTTCGGTGTTCTGGGGGCGCGCCGGGAACAAGGACCGGTCGCTCCTGCGCTCCCTGTTTTCCGACGATTGGTCGGTCACATCGCGGTTCCGCCGGTTCATGAGCCTGTTCTTCAACCGCACCGACATCCTGGTGCAGTTCGCGACGCCCATACCGTGGCACGACATCATCGACCCGGGCATGGACCCCAACCGCCTGGCGCGCCGCACGGCGCGGCTGGTGCGCGTCAAGCTCCGCAATCAACGCACCGCGACCTTGGGCCCCGACCTCTCCCACCGGGGAAGCCTGATAACGCGGATACTCGGGAGCGAAGACGTTCGGTCCGTCGTTGAAGCCAGCGAAGAGAAAGACGCCTCGGCGCGGCTCGCCCGCCGCTACGCGAACGACATCGCTTCCGAGCTGTCGTATCCCGGGCTGAGGCTTTTCAACGGTTTCCTCACCTGGTTCTGGCATCGCATCTACGCCGGTATCGAAGTGCGCGGCATCGACCGATTCTCCGACATCGCCGAGACGCACACGTTGGTATACGCGCCGAGCCACCGCTCGCATATCGACTACCTGCTGCTGTCGTACGCGCTATTCCACGCCGGCCTCATGCCGCCGCATATCGCGGCCGGCGAGAACCTGAACCTGCCGCTCGTCGGGCCGCTCCTTCGCCGCGGCGGCGCGTTCTTCATGCGCCGCCGATTCGCTGACGATCCACTCTACACGGCGGTCTTCTCGGAGTACCTTCACCAAGTGCTGTGGCGGGGACACTCGGTCGAGTACTTCATCGAAGGCGGACGTTCTCGAACCGGGCGCCTGCTCCACCCACGCACCGGCATGCTCCGCATGACCGTTCGCAGCCACAGGCGCGGCGTGCTGCGGCCCATCGCCATCGTGCCCGTGCACATCGGCTACGAGAAGCTGGTCGAAGCCGGCGCCTACCTGGATGAACTGCGCGGCCAGGCAAAGCCCAGGGAATCCATTCGCAACGTCGTCCGGAACCTGCGCCTCGTCCGCCAGTCGTTCGGCAAGGTCGCGCTCGATTTCGCCGCGCCGATACAACTGGCCGCGTTCGCAAACGCGGCGGGCGCGAACCAGCAAGAGGATGACGACCAACTCGCCCGCGCGCTTGGCGTCGAGGTGCTTGCCCGCATAAACGCCGTCGCGTCGATCAACCCAATCAACCTGGTTGCGCTTGTCACCCTGTCCATGCCGCGCCATGCCATCGACGAAAGGCTGGCGCTCGAACAGATCGATTGCCTGCGCGATCTGCTCACCCTCGACGCCGATCGCCACGAGCACCACGTCACGCCCATCCCGGCGCGAGACATCCTTGCCCACGTCGAATCCCTCGGCATGCTGGATCGGGACAACCACGATTTCGGCGATATCCTGAGCCACGACGCCTTCACCGCCGTGCGCATGACCTGGTACCGGAACAACGCGCTGCCGGTATTCGCGGTCCCGGCGCTGATCGCTTGTCTGCTGGTCAACCGGCGCCGGCGCGTCCGAGGCGCCGACTTGGCGCGGTACTTCCACACGGTGTTTCCGCATATGCGCGCGGAGCTGTTTCTCGAAGCCGCGAGCGAAGACCTCGTGCCTCGCTGGCTTGACCACCTGGCGCATCTCAACCTCGTAACCAAGCACGGAGATGATGTCTACGCGCCGCCGCCAAGGCACGCGCCCGCGCATTTCCGGCTCCGCCTGTTAGCCAACATCGTCATGCAGACCATCGAACGCTACTACATCGTCGTCGCACTGCTGACGCGCCACGGCACCATGACGCGCGCCGATCTCGAAGGCGAATGCGGCATCGTCGCCCGCCGCATGTCCAAAATCTACGGCATCAACGCGCCGGACTTCTTCGACGCCGCGTTGTTCCGCCGTTTCATCGAGACGTTGATCGAGCGCGGTGCCGCGGTCGAATCGGAAGCCGGCGACTTGACCACCGCGCCCATTCTCGGCGATGTCGTTCGCGGCGCCCAAGGCGTCATCGGCGATGAATTCCGCCACGCCGTCTCGCGCCAGCGGCAATAGGCGGGGGCTAGCCCGGATATTGCACCAAGGGCCGTGATGATCGCGCAGGATTTTGCCCGCGTGCGAGGGCTCGGAGCCTTCAGCCGGGGAGCGCGAGGGGGCACCCCTCGCAAGAAAAGAGACGGAAGCATAGCCACCGCTTATGGTGTAGCGAGCATGTCCGCGCACGCGGGCAAAAGACCAGCGAGGGCGCGGCCAGCGCATTTTTGTTCCCGGCAGGATTTCCGAACAATGGCAATAACCGATTGAAACAGAATGACATTCGATTGTTCGACAAGCGGCTTGGTGCAATATCCGGGCTAGCAGACTGTCGAAGTTGCCGCACCAGCGGCAAGATCGACAGGGTGACGGGCACGCGGGTGGGGTGAAACAGGTGGGCTTGGGCGGGGGCAAAACACGGCGCCCGCCAAGGCGACGGTTTTTGTGGCGCTAACAGACTGGCGAACTTGCCGCACCAGCGGCAAGCTCGACAGGGTGATAGGTGGGCTTGGGCGGGGGCAAAACACGGCGCCCGCCAGGGCGACGGTTTTTGTGGCGCTAACCAGGGGATCAGTCCGCGTCGCACCCGTCCGATCAAGGACCGGCGGGCTGTTCCGCGTCATCAGCAGCGTTCGGCAAAGCCCAGCGCCAGCTACTCAACCGGCTGCGTACAACCGCATCGACGATGACTTCAAACGTCAGCGTCATCGACCCGCCGTCACTATCGATCACTGTCGCCGTGACCGCAACGAGACCTTCGTCACCATCCTCGTTCGGCGTGATCGTTAGCTCGTCGCCCTCGATCGTCACCATCGCCAGGGACGGCGCGCTCGACCAGCCCGAGTACGTCAGTCCATCGCCCCCCGTGGCACCGAACAGCACGGAGAGGTCGATGATCGCCGCATCCCCGCCGGCCTCCAGTCGCGGACGAGGCAGGTCGTCCTCGCGGATCGTTACCGTCACCGAGTTCGCCGCGAGGTCGTCGTAGTCGGCGCCGCTGGCACTGTGCGTCAGGATCACCGGAGCATCCGCCAGCGCATCGCTGTCCTCCAACGCGGTCACCGTCACCGTTTGCGCGTCCATCCAGTTCGACGGCGTGAAGATCAACGGTGGACCACCGACAGTCATCTCGCCGGTGGCACCATCGACAGTCACGGTCACATCGCCCGAGGGCCGGGTCGCCAGTCGTACTGTGTACGTCGCGCTCCCGCCTTCTTCCACGACCAGCGTGGATGCCGACAACAGCACGCCGGATTCCGTCATCCCGCTGACCGTCACCGTGACCTCCGGAGCCGCCAGTCCTGCATAGTCGCCGCCAGACACGAAGTGCGTCAGCGTCACCATCGCGCCCGCCGCCGCCTGGGCCGTCGCGCTTACCGTCACCGTTTGCGCCGCGTCCCAGTTCGTCGGCGTGAACGTCAGCGGAGAGCCGGACACGCGCACATCCGCAGTCGCGGCTTCCACCGTCACCGTCACCTCCGCCTCGGGCCGCGTCGACAACGCCACCGCGTACGTCGCGCTGGCCCCCGGCTCGAGCGTCAACGCTGTCGGCAACACCTCCACCGCCAGCGCCGTCACGCGGTAGATCCTGCCCCCGTAGTCGTCCGAGATCAGCAGCGTTCCATCCCGCGCCACCAGCACGTCCGCCGGACGCCCCGTGTGTACCTGGCCGTCGAGCCAAACGTCCACGAACGGTTCCGCCGCCGTCGCCCCCGCACGCACTACGCTCACCTGGTAGCCCACCTTCGACGACCGGTTCCACGACCCGTGCTCCGCGATGAACAGCGCCCCCGCGTACGCCGCCGGAAACCTGTCCCCGTCGTAAAACGCCATCCCCAGCGCCGCAGAGTGCGCCTGGATCTCGTACACCGGCGCCATGTAGTCGGCCGGGTCGTGGTTCGCGCCGAACTGTGGGTCCCGAATATCCGTGCCGTGGATGTAGGGGAAGCCGTAGTGCGCCCCCGCCTCATCCACCACGTTCACCTCTTCCGGAGGCAGGTCGTCCCCCATCCAGTCGCGGCCGTTGTCCGTGAACCACAGCCGACCCGTTTCCGGATGCCAGTCCATGCCAACGCTGTTGCGCACCCCGTGCGCATAGATCGAGCGCTCGCCGGTGTCCGGATGCATGCGCAGAATGGTGGCGAAAACCTCTTCCTCCCGCTGGCAGATGTTGCACGGCGCGCCGACGGGAACGTACAGATACCCGTCGGGACCCAGCGACAGGTACTTCCAGCCGTGATGCTCCTCCGGCAGCGTGTCGGTCACCACCTCGGGCTGCGGCCGGCCTCGGAACGTGCGCTCGATATCGCGATACCGCAGCACCCGGTTGAGCGCCCCCACGTACAGATCGTCGCCGATCAGCGCGATCCCGCTCGGCACCGTCAGACCGCTGGCGAAGGTCACCACCTCCGCTTGCCGACCCGGCGCCAGCGTCACCGCGTACAAATTGCCGGCCGACCGCGACCCCACCAGCAGGAGGCCGGAGTCGGTCTCCGCCATCTGCCGCGCGTTCGGCACCCGATTCGTCACCAGCGACAGCGAGAAGCCCGCCGCGACCCCCTCCTCGGCGGCCGCCGACGACGACATCACTACCAGCGCAAGAGAAAGCGACGCAATAGCGGTCCGGGACACACTTGTCCGGATTCCCTGCACTCCTTGCCGAAAGCTCATGCGCGGAGCTTGCTGGATTCGCCACGCCGAGGTCAATGTCAAAGGGACATCGCGGACCATGACAGCCGCCTTTGCTCCGCATTCGCTCGAGTCGCAACCTGTGTTATGTAGCATTGATCTTCCACTGCCTAACACAGCATGACATGATCCCTTGGCCCATTCGTCCGCGGCGCGATCACCATGACCAGCTACTTCATCCGCCGCTTCCTGCTGATCGCCCCAACGTTTATCGGCGTCACCATCCTGGTCTTCATCCTCACCCGCCTGGTACCCGGCGGCCCCATCGAGCGAATGCTGAACGAAGCCGCCATGGCCGGCGGCGACTATGCCAGCGCCTCCAGCTACGACGGCCTCGGCGGCAGCGCGCTCTCCGACGATCAGATCGCGGAACTGAAAGCCTACTACGGCTTCGACAAGCCAGTCGTCGTCGCCTACGTGGAGTGGCTCGGCAAGGTGCTGGTCCTGGATCTCGGCACGTCCACGCGCTACGGCGATCCGGTGTGGGACACCATCAAGGACCGCTTTCCGATTTCGATCTTCTATGGCGTGGCGACGCTGATCCTCACCTACGGCGTATGCATTCCGCTCGGCATCGTCAAGGCCATCCGCCACAAGACCACGTTCGACAATCTGAGTTCGGCCCTGGTGTTCCTCGGATACGCCATTCCAAACTACGTGGTCGGCATCGCGCTGTTGACCGCTTTCGCCGCAAAGCTCGAATGGTTCCCCCTGGGGGGGTTCGTGAGCGACGGATTCGACGAGTTGTCCGCGACCGGCAAGGTCATCGATGTGCTGTGGCACGCGACGCTGCCGCTCCTGGCCTACACCGCCGGCGCCTTCGCGGTGACCACGATGTTGATGAAGAACTCTCTGATGGACAACCTGGCCGCAGAATACGTGCGCACGGCCATCGCCAAGGGCATGGAATTCAGGCGCGCGGTGTTCAACCATGCGTTGCGCAACAGCCTGATCCCCATCGCCACCTCATTCGGCGGCAACATCACGCTGATCCTGACGGGATCCTTTCTGATCGAGAAGGTGTACAACATCGATGGCTTTGGCCTGCTCGGATTCGAGTCCCTGGTGGAGCGCGACTACCCGGTCGTGATGGGCATCCTGGTCATCTCGTCGCTGTTGTTCCTGATCGGCAACATCCTCTCGGACATCTGCGTCGCGCTGGTCGATCCGAGGGTCAAGTTCGGTAGTGGAGAGTCGGCGCAATGAGCCGCGGCGAACACATGGAGCGAAGCCCGGGGAGGCCGATGCTCAACCCGCTGACGGTCAAACAGTTGCAGCGCTTCAAATCCATCAAGCGGGCCTACTATTCGTCCGTGCTCCTGGTCGCCGCGCTAGTTCTGTCGCTCGGCGCGGAGTTGTTGGTCAACAGCCGCGCCCTGATCGTCTCCTACCAGGGCGCGCTGTTCTTTCCAACCTACGGCGACATCATCCCCGGACGGATGTTCGGCCTCGACTACGACTACGAAACCGACTACCGCGAACTCAAGCGCCTGTTTGCCGAGCGGGACGAGGGCGACTGGGTATTGCTGCCGCCGGTACCCTACGGTGCGCTGGAAAACGACCTGAGTCCGGGGACCTATCCGCCCTACCCGCCCGCGTTCGCGAGCAGCCATTACCTCGGCACCGACTCCACCGGACGCGACGTGCTCGCGCGCCTGGTCTACGGTTTCCGCCTCGCCTTCGGCTTCGCGTTCATCCTGTTGGCGTGCAACTACGTCATAGGCATCGCGTTGGGCTGCGCCATGGGGTTTTGGGGCGGCGCTTTCGATCTCCTGTTCCAGCGCCTGATCGAAATCCTGAACAACGTACCCTTCCTCTACGTCATCATGATCGTCGCCAGCATCGTGGTGCCGAGTTTCTGGACCCTGGTGGCGGTAATGGTGATCTTCGGCTGGACGCAGATGACCTGGTACATGCGCACGTCCACGTACAAGGAGAAATCCCGGGAATACGTCCTCGCCGCGCGCGCGCTTGGCGCATCGAGTCCGCGCATGATCGCAAGCCACATCCTGCCGAACACGATCTCGGTCATCGTCACGTTCATCCCGTTTTCCATCGCCGGCGGCATCGCGGCCTTGACCGCCCTCGACTATCTGGGCTTTGGCCTGCCGCCGCCGACCCCGAGTTGGGGCGAACTCCTCGCACAGGGCACCAACCACCTGGAGTCCCCGTGGATCGTCACTTCGGTGACCGTCGCCATGGCGCTGGTGCTGGTGCTGGTGAACTACATCGGCGAGGGAATCCGCGAAGCGTTCGATCCCAAGAAATTCACGTACTACGAATAGGAGCAGGCCAGATGGCACGACGCGCGCACGAGGTACCGAGAGATCCCGTCTGTCGAATCCCGTTGGGCGCCCTCACGCGTACATCCTCCCGGCCCAGAGCTTCCGACATCGTCAAGGGCATCGCTCTCGCCGGCTGCGTCCTGTTGATCGCATCGTGCGACACGGAAACGACATCCGTCCAAACCGACGCTTCGGTCACTGTCGAGTCGCCCCAAGCCGCCGAGTTGCCGCCCATCGAGGTGCGCGAAGGCGATGGCCTGCCCGCGACGCTACCAGCGGACCTCGTCTGGGAAACCAACGAAGACGACCCCATATTCGCGTCTCCCGAGGCCAAACGGGGCGGCACCTTTCGCACCTGGATGCTCAGCTTTCCCCTCACCCTGCGCCGCGTCGGGCCGGATTCCAACGGCGCCTTCGCCGGCTTCCTCCGCTACAATCAACTCGGGCCCGTGAGCTACCACCCCGATACGCGCCGACCGATTCCGTCGCTGGCCACACACTGGGCGTTCGGCGCGGAGGGACGCAGCATCTACTATCGGCTCAATCCCCGCGCGCGCTGGTCCGACGGCGAGCCGGTGACCGCCGACGACTTCGTCTTCGCCGTGCAGTTCATGCGTTCCAAGGAGATCGTCGCCCCCTGGTACAACAACTACTACACGGACCGCATCCGCGACCTCAAGCGCTACGACGATCACACCATAGGCGTCCAGGGCGCCGACCCGAAGCCCGTCAACGAGATGCACGCGGAGTACGGCGTCGGGCCGCAGCCGCGGCACTTCCACGTGCTGACCAAGGACTGGATCAAGGACACCAACTGGAAGATCGAACCGAATACTGGTCCCTACCAAATCAGCGATGTCAGAAAGGGCAAATACATCGAGCTATCGCGCAAGGCCGACTGGTGGGGCGATGAAGTCAAGTACCACAGGCACCGTTTCAATCCGGACAAGGTCCGCGTGCGGGTTATCCGCGATCCCAACATCGCCTTTCAACACTTCCTCAAGGGCGAGCTGGACACCATGGACCTGGTGCTGCCGCAGTACTGGCACGAAAAGGCGACCGGCGATCTGTTCGACGCCGGGTACATCGTGAAATACTGGTTCTACAACGATCTGCCGGTGCCGTCAGCAGGCATGTTCCTGAACTCGACCAATCCGATCCTGGCCGACCCGCAGGTTCGCTTCGGTCTTGCGCACGCCATGAACTTCGACCGCGTCATCGAGACCGTCCTGCGCGGCGATTACGAGCGCCTGCCGACCTTCCAGCTAGGCTTCGGCGACTACGACAACCGCGACATCAAGGCCCGGGAGTTCGACATCGACCAGGCGAACGCGTACTTCGACGCCGCAGGATTCGACCAAAGGGGCGGCGATGGCATCCGGAGGCGAGGAGAAACAAGGCTGTCCTTGCGGGTCACCTACGGCAACCCGCTGCACACGGAGCGCCTGGTCATCCTGCAGCAGGAGGCAAAGAAAGTCGGCGTCGCGCTTGAACTGCAACTGCTCGACGCCTCCAGCTCTTTCAAGCAGATGCAGGAGAAGAAGCACGAGATCGCCTGGATGGCGTGGAACAGCTCCGGGTTGTCGCCGCGCTACTGGGAACACTTCCATTCGGCGAACGCCAACAGGCCGCAGACGAACAACCTCGCCAACTACGCCGACCCTGCCATGGACGAAATGATCATGACCTTCCGCGCTTCCTCGGATCTCGGCGAGCGGGTGGCGCTCGCACATCGACTGGAGCAGATGGTGCACGACGCGGGCGTGGTGATACCAACCTTCCAGGTGCCCTACACCCGCGCCGGCGCGTGGCGCTGGGTGAAGCTTCCGGAGTCGCTCGGCACCCGGACCTCCAACTCGCTGTTCAGCTCGCAGGCCTATTCCGCTGGCATTTTTTCCGCCGGGGGGTTGTTCTGGCTCGACGCCGAAGAAAGGGAACGCACCCTGAGCGCGAAGGACGATGGCCGCAAGCTCGAACCGATGACCATCGTCAACACCGAGTACCGCGCGCAGGCGACCCGCTGACGCATGGCCGCGTTGCTGCAAGTCGAAGAGCTTTCCGTCGGTTTCGACACCGAGGAAGGCGTCGTCAACGTTGTCGAAGGCGTCAGCTTTGATCTCCAACCCGGCGAAACCCTCGGCCTGGTGGGCGAGTCGGGGTGCGGCAAGAGCGTCTCCGCGCTGTCGATCATGGGCCTGCTGCCCAAGCCATCGGGCCGCATCCAGGGCGGCGACATCCTGTTCAACGGCGAAAGCCTGCCCTCGTTGCCGCCAGAGCGCATGCGCGCCATTCGCGGCAACCGCATCGCCATGATCTTTCAGGAACCCATGACCGCCCTGAACCCGGTGCAACGCATCGGCCGCCAGCTCGCCGAGTCGTACGCCCTGCATAAATCCGACCTCCCCGGGGAGGCGGTCGCGCGGCGCACGCTGGAACTGCTCGAACAAGTGGGCATTCCCGCGCCGGAGCGCCGTCTCGACGAGTATCCGCACCAGCTTTCCGGCGGCATGCGCCAGCGCGTGATGATCGCCATGGCACTGGCAAGCCGGCCGGATGTGCTCATAGCCGACGAGCCGACCACGGCGCTCGACGTCACCATCCAGGCGCAGATACTGGAACTGTTGCGCGAACTGCAGCGCGACACCGGCATGGCGATCATCTTCATCACCCACGACCTCGGCGTCATCGCCGAACTCTGCTCGCGGGTCGTGGTCATGTACGCCGGGCGGGTCGCCGAACAGGCCCCGATCGCGCCACTCTTCGCGCGTCCGCTGCATCCCTACACCCGTGGATTGCTGGCTTCCATTCCGCGTCTCGAGGATGTGCCCAAGACGCTGCTGACGACGATTCCCGGCACGGTGCCGGGCATCGACGACCTGCCGAGCGGCTGCCGCTTCGTCAACCGCTGTGCGTTCGCCGCGCATCGGTGCCACGGGCAGGCGCCGCCGCTCGACGCGCCGGAGACCGGCCGCAAGGTCGCCTGTCACCGCTGGCGCGAAATCGATGCTGGCGTCGCCGAGGCACCACCGTGAGGTCGGACGCACCGCTGCTCCAGGTGCGGGGGCTGACCAAACACTTCCCGGTGCGCGGCGGCGTCTTCCTGCGCACGGTGGGACAAGTGCACGCGGTGGACGATGTCTCCTTCGATCTCGATGTCGGCGAGACCCTCGGGCTCGTGGGCGAGTCCGGGTGCGGCAAGAGCACCCTCGGCAAGACCTTGCTGCGTCTCTATAATCCGACTGCGGGCGCGGTGTTCTTCGAGGGCCGCGACATCGCCGCCATGGGACGAGTCGAACTGCGCCACCTGCGCCGGGACATCCAGATCATTCTGCAGGACCCCTTCGAATCCCTGAATTCCCGCCACACCGTCGGCAAGATTCTCGAAGAACCGTTCGTCATCCACCACCTGGGCACGCCAGCAGAACGCCGCCGCCGGATCGCCGAGCTTCTGGAACGCGTCGGCCTCCAAGCCGCCGCCGCCAACCGCTTCCCCCACGAGTTCTCCGGCGGCCAGCGGCAACGCATCGGCATCGCCCGCGCCATCGCGCTGAAACCTCGCCTCATCGTTTGCGACGAGGCCGTATCCGCCCTCGACGTGTCCATCCAGTCCCAGATCATCAACCTGCTGCTCGAACTGCAGCGGGAAATGCGCCTCGCGCTGATCTTCATCGCCCACGATCTCGCCGTGGTCAAGCATGTGTCGGACCGCATCGCGGTGATGTACCTGGGCGAAGTCGTCGAAACCGCCGCCGCGACGGACATCTACGAATCGCCGCGTCATCCCTACACGCAGGCGCTGTTATCCGCGATCCCGGTACCGGATCCGACCGCGCCCCGCGACCGCATCGTGCTCGTCGGCGACGTGCCGTCGCCCATCGATCCGCCCCAGGGCTGCCGCTTCCACACCCGCTGTCGACACGCGCGGAACGACTGCCGCCGAAGCAAACCGGCGTTGACCACAGTGGGACGTGGCGCATCGGTCGCCTGTCACCACTGGCGGAACCTGCTCTGACATGCGGAATTGCGAAGTATCGGCACGCTGTCCGTATCTCACGTAACCGGCCGATACACATCGAAACGCACCGTCCGACCGGTTACGCGCCAGTCCGGCTGGCCGACTGCGGGTCCATGCGCGCGCTGCTTCATCACCACGCGGCTCAGCGCGCGGCGCCGCGCGAGCACCAGCAGCTCGGACGCGTCCGGCGCCTCGTCCCCGACGATCTCGCGCAAGACCTGCAACGGCCTCGCGGGGAGGGCGGTCTTGTTGCGGGGCGGGAACATGGGGTCGAGATAGACGACGTCGTAGCGCTCCCCGTCCCGGCTGCGCATCCTTGACCGCGCATCCGCCCATTCCGTAGCAGCGCGGACGCCGCTGCGACGCAGGCGATCATCCAGCATCGCAAAGACTTGCGGATTGGTTTCCAGCATCCGCACGTGGCAACCGAGATGGGCGAGGGCCAGCCCGTCCGTGCCCCAACCTGCCGTGGCGTCGAGCACGCGCAAGCCCGGTCCGGCGTCACAGGCGCGAGCCAACGCCGACTTGCGAGGGCGCGACCGACCATCGCGAGGCGAGCCATTCGGCGAGTCAGACAGCAGAAAGCGTCCGCCGCCGCTCTCGCGCAGCGTCAGCCCATCCTTGTCAACGAACAGGTGCCAACCGCGGTCCGGAGCGACACCCGGTGCCAGCGCGAATCCCTCGGGCAGCCGTTGCGCAATCTCGCTTGCCAACGGCTCGGCGGAGGTATCGAAATATATGACCGCTCGATGGTCCGGCGTCATGGCGTGGGCCACATCCACGAATCGCCGCGCATCCGTTAGACGCGGGGCTCCGTCCCGCCCGGCTGCGCCCGATCCATTTTCCGCCACGGCGAATCGCCGTCGACATAGAACGGCACCGCCCGCTGCGGGTCGAGCTTCGGCTTGTCCATGGCCAACGCCCCCAACACGGCGGCGCGCAGAGGCTGTTCGCGGCGCACAAGCAACCAACCTGCGGAAACGTCCGGCAGCGCATCCTCGGGAACCAATGTGTCGAAATCTTCGCATTCGAGGCCCGTCGGCGTGAAACGATAACGCGCCGCGTAGACCCAGCCCGCCCTCGCGCCGCGCGCCACGACGACGCCTTCCGCAGCGCCGTTGCGCCGGCGCACGTGGTCCGCCGCCACCTCCGAGGTCGGCACGCGTATCACGGGAATGTCGACCCCGAACGCGATTCCCTGGGCAACCGCCGCGCCTATTCGCACCCCGGTGAACGAACCCGGTCCGGCGGAAAACGCGACGCCTTCAAGCTCTCGCGCGCCCATCCCGCCGGCGGCCATTACGGCATCCGCCATCTGGAGGACCAACGCGTTATGCCGCCGGGGCGCGATCCGTGTAAGCTCCAACACTTCGTTTACGCTGACGAGCGCCACTGAGCACGCCGACCCAGTTGTTTCAACCGCGAGCAGTACGCCGCGGCCACGGCGCCCGGCCCCCGGATTGCTCGCAGCCGCTAGCCTCGGTTTCGGCTCTTTTCTATCCATCGACCCATGCTAAACGTTGACGACGCCCTCGGGAAACTGCTCGCCTCCGTGCAACCCATCGAAGGCAGCGAAGTGGTGCCCGTCGCGGATGCCCTCGGCCGCATCACGGCCGCCGACATCCTGGCACCCGTCGACCTGCCGCCGTTCACCGCGTCCGCGATGGATGGCTACGCGGTCGCCGCCGCCGGCTTCGCCGGACAGCCCCCGCACGTTGTCGAGGTAATCGGCGAAAGCCTCGCGGGACATCCCTCCAGCGCCCGCGTTTCAGGCACGGATGCGGTGCGCATTTTCACCGGCGCGCCGATCCCGGAAGGCGCCGACACCGTGGTCATTCAAGAAGACACGCGACCGGACCCCGGCGGTGTGGCGCTCATGGAGACCCCTCGCCGAGGCGACAACGTCCGGCCGCGCGGACACGATGTCGTTCGCGGCACCGACATTGCGCGCAGGGGAGATCGGCTCGACGCCTACCGGCTGAGCTGGCTGACGGCGTGCGGGATCGACCGGGTCGATGTCAAACGGCGGGTCAACGTCGCGATCTTCTCCACCGGCGATGAACTCATGGATACAGGCAAGCCCCTGGGGCCCGGGCAGATCTATGACTCCAACCGGTTCACCCTGGCGCGGCTCATGTCCGATCAGCCCATAAACCTCACCGATCTCGGATGCGTGCCGGACGACCCCCGCGCAATCCGCGCCGCCCTCGAGCAGGCCGCCGATACCGCCGACATGGTCCTCACCAGCGGCGGCGTATCCGTGGGCGATGCGGACTACGTCCGCGACATCGTCGAGGAGATCGGCCGCCTGGAGTTCTACAGGATCGCCTTGAAGCCCGGCAAGCCGCTGGCGGTCGGAAAGATCGGCAACGCCGACTTCTTCGGTCTGCCCGGCAATCCCATTTCGACAATCGTGACCTTCCTGCTGTTCGTCGTGCCCGCCATCGACGTCCGCTCGGGCGGACGCCATGCGCCGCCATTGGAGTTCACCGCAGTGCTCGCCGAGGGGATTGCCCACTCGCCGGGACGGCGCGAGTACCAGCGCGGAAAAGCAGAGAATGAGAACGCAGGGATCATCGTCCGGTCCACCGGCGATCAAAGCTCCAATCGACTTGCGACCTTCGACGGGGCCAACTGCCTGATACGGGTGCCGGAGGACCGGGACGACCTCGCCGCCGGAGAGAGCGTGTCGATCGTGCTGTTAGGCGACCGGGGCCGTTTGTTCTAACGCGGCGATGTCGGACGCGGCGCCGAATCGTCGCCCAATGCTTCCAGCATGTCCCGCTTGACGCTGGCGACGTCGCCGACGCCGTTGACGGCTCGATATTCGAGGGGTGACGTACGCGAAAGCTCCGTATAGAAATGGACTAGCGGTTCCGTCTGGCGCCGGTACACCGCCAGGCGCTCACGGACCGTCTCCTCCTTGTCGTCACCCCTTTGTGTCAATGACTCACCGGTTTCGTCGTCCCTGTCGGGCACCCGAGGCGGATTGAAAAGCACGTGGTATACACGACCGCTCGGCTCGTGGACGCGTCGACCCGTGACGCGCCGGACGACCTCGTCGTCGTCCACCCGCATCTCGATGACGCGGTCGATTTGGACGCCCGCCTCCAGCAAGGCTTCGGCCTGGGGGATCGTGCGCGGAAATCCATCGAACAGAAATCCGGCAGCGCAATCCGGTTGCGCCAAACGCTCCTTGACCAGTCCGATGACGATGTCGTCCGAGACGAGTTCCCCGGCGGCCATGACGGATTGAGCCGTCCGGCCCAACGGCGTGCCAGCCGCGATCGCCGCCCGCAACATGTCGCCGGTGGAGATCTGCGGTATGCCGCAGGCTTCACAGACAAAACGCGCCTGGGTGCCCTTCCCCGCGCCGGGCGTCCCCAGCAGAATGAGCCTCATGACCGGCGCACGTCGTGCACATTGGGGATGCGCCGTAGCTGATCGATCGCGCGGGCGAGCTGCAATATGTCCCGGACGCGGATGCAGAGCGACATCGCTGCGGACTCTTCCTTCGTGTCGGCGCGCGCCACGGTACTGACGACATCGATATTCATCGCCGCCAGGACGGACATGATGTCACGTAGTAGCCCTTGGCGGTCGTCGCCGACGATATGGATATCCTGCGCCGATCCCGTTTCCGGGGCCAGCGCTGCCGGCAATAGCGAAAGTTGCCTATCCTCTACCCGGTGCCCGCCGATCAGGCGCACGAGATCGATGATCTGGCACTCCCCCACACCCACCGCCCGCCACAGTTCGTTCTCTGACGCATAGCCCGCTTCGCACGCCAGCTCGCTCGGGTTTGCCGACAAATCGAGGCGCCGCAACGTATCGAGCAACAATGCGCGGCCAGCGGCAACGTTGGATTCGACGACCTGCTCGCGGAACCAGGATTGAATCTTCATCCGCGCGCGCGATGTCTTGACGAAGCCGAGCACCGGGTTCAGCCACTCGCGGCGCGGCTGTTCCGTCTCGCCGGTGATGATTTCCACAGTCTGACCGGTCGTGAGCGGTGCATTCAACGGTACTCGAACCCCATCCACCTTCGCGCCGGCACATCGGTGGCCGATTTCCGTGTGCACGCGATAGGCGAAATCGACCGGCGTCGCGCCTTGAGTCAAGTCCAGGACATGTCCTTGCGGCGTGGCGACATAGATTCGATCGATCGATACCGGCTCCGTTTCCAGTTCCGACAAGTCCGCGATTTCCGCCACGTCGTCATGCCATTCCAACACCCGGCGCAGCCAGTTCATCTTGTCCGAATGCAATGCCTCGCGCCGTACGTCCTTGTATACCCAGTGCGCGCAGAGGCCGATTTCTGCCTGCCTGTGCATTTCCGCGGAACGAATCTGGACCTCCAGCACTCTGCCCTCCGGCCCCATGACGGCGGTATGGATGGACCGGTAGCCGTTGTCCTTGGGATTTGCCACGTAGTTGTCGAACTCGCTCCCGATATGCGGCCACGCGGTATGGACCACACCCAGCGCTCCATAGCAGCGCTGGACATCGTCAACGATCACGCGCACCGCTTCCACGTCATACACCTGGGAAAGGTCGATGCCCTTGCGACGCATCTTGCGCCAGATGCTATAGATGTGCTTCGCGCGGCCGATCACCTCCGCGCCAATGCCGGCATCGGCGAGACGGCCCTTGAGCTCCGTCACGATGGCCCGCACCCGCCGCTCGCGTTCGTGGCGGCGGGCGTCGAGAGCCGTAGCGATTCGTTTGTATTCGCCGGGATGCAAATGTCGAAACGCCAAGTCCTCAAGCGCCCATTTGAGTTGCCAGACACCAAGCCGGCCCGCGAGCGGGGCGAATAGCCGCAGCGCCTCCCGCGCTTGCCGCCGAACCGTCTCGGCATCCATCGACTTCGCCATGCGCAAGGCGATCACGCGTTCCGCAAGCTTGATGATCGCGACGCGCGGATCGTCGATCAACGCCACCAGCAAATTCCGTACGTTGTCTACCTGGTTGCGCGCCTCGTTGCCGAGCATTGGCAGGTTGGACAGCTGATATTCGCTCGTGGACGCCATGCGCAACATGGCGTCGACCAGATTCGCAACGCCGCCGCCCAGCGTTTCCTCGATCGTTATCGGGGAAAGCGAATGCGTGCGGGCCGTCTCGTATACCAGGCCCGTGGCCACGCCATCCGCATCGAGTTCAAGGTCGACGAGAAGTTGCGCCAGATCGAATCCGAACTGCCGGCAACCCTCATTTCCGATCAGTCCTATCGCAGCGCGAATCTTCCGCCGATCACACTCGTCGAGACTTTCCTTCCAGTCGTTTACATCGACGCGGCCAGTATCGTGCTGCGGGAGATCGAGCCTGATCTGGACCATCGAGGAGGATTTCTCTCGTCAAGGCCGTCGCGCGCGGCCGAACTGTTTCAACATATCAAAACGGAGCGGATTCTTCTCGCCATGGGGGAGCTATTGCCCGCGAAACAGTTCCCGCGCGGCCAGCGGACGCGGACCGAGATGGGGCTTGAGCGCGCGCCGCAGAATGATCTTTGCCGCGCGGCGGACATCCGTAGCTTCGTAACGGTCACAAGCGATATCCTTCAGCACCCGCCCCGGAAAGGTGCTTTCGGTCGCCGTACCGACAACCCGGAAGCCCTCGCCTTCCGCGAAGACGTAGGCGCGGTCGTCCACCACCGCCTCGCCGGAGACGCTCTCCACATCAAACGTCGGCGCGTAGCCGAGTTCGAATAGCAAGCACTTTTCGAACACTCTGAGCGGTGGCTCGAGATCATCGTCGGACGCGAGCCGCCCCAACGTCATTTGATAGGCCCGGAACAGGTTCGGCGCGGCCTCCGCCGGCCGCAACGAACGGATCAGGAGTTCATTGACATACATGCCGGCGAAGAGTGCTCGCCCGGCGAGATGCCAGCGGCGGACCAACTCCCGGCCGGTTACCGTGACCAGCGATCCTCTTCCCCGCCAGCCCATCTCCAACAGGCAGAACGCCTCGATCGGCTGCGGGCGACGTCCGCCGCGGACGCCGCGCGCTACGCCCGCCACGCGACCGTGCTCCAGCGTCAACAGCTCGACAATCGCGCTAGTCTCTCTGTACGCGCGTGCGTGGAGCAGGTAGGCGGGCTGACGCAGAACGGTTTCGGTCATCGATAACCAAGCGTCGGCAGCACGCGCGCGTCATCGGTCCAGCCCTTCCGAACCTTTACCCACAGCCGCAGCATGACGTGCTGGCCGATCAATGTCTCGATGTCTGCGCGGGCGTCCTGGCCGATGGATTTGAGTCGGGACCCGCCACGGCCGATCACGATCCCTTTCTGGCTCCCCCGCTCCACGTATATGACAGCGTCCACTTCGGCCACGTGCGGCTTGGCCGTGAATCGCTCGATGGCAACCGTGGCGCGGTGCGGAATCTCCGCTCCCAGACGCCGCACGATCTTTTCGCGAACGATCTCGGCGAGGAAGAACTCTGTCGGCCGGTCCGTCACATCCCCCTGGGCGAACAAATGCTGTCCCTCCGGCAGCAGGCTGGAGACTTCCGCCCAGAGCGCGTCCAGTCCCTCGCGCTTGAGCGCCGAGATCGGAACGATTGCCTCGAAATCGAAGCGTCCGCGCGCGTCGTCGATCATCGGCAGCAGAGCGCTCCGATCCCGCAGGCGATCGATCTTGTTGATCGCGCAGATGCACGCGCACTTCGCGTCCGCGACCCGCCGCAGCGCCAACTCGTCCCCCGACGTCCACCGCCGTGCTTCCGTCAACAACACGACGACATCCGACCCGCGAATCGCGCTGGTGGCCTGACCCGCCATGTAGCGGTTCATGGCCCGCCGGTCCCGCCGGTGGATTCCCGGGGTATCGAGAAAGATGATCTGGGTCTCGCCCCGCGTGTCGATTCCCAACAGGCTGTGCCGCGTCGTCTGCGGCTTGCGCGCCGTGATGCTGAGTTTGCGACCCAGCAGGTGATTGAGGAGCGTCGACTTGCCGACATTCGGCCGACCCGCCAATGCCGCGAACCCGCAACGCGTAGCAGTCATTCTGGTTGCTTGAGGCGGTCGAGCAGGTCCAGGGCAGCACGCATCTCCGCTTCCTTGCGCGAACTCCCGGACGCCGTACTTTCGAGGTCAAGTGCATCGACGCTGCAACGCACAACGAATCTTGGCGCATGGTCGGCGCCCTCGACGCGCATCACGTCGTAGCGCGGCAGCGCCATCCGACGGCTCTGCGTCAGTTCCTGCAGCAGGCTTTTCGCATCCTTGAGGACACCGCTGTCGAAATCTCGAAGCCGGTCGTGGAACAGTCGGTCCACGACCATCGCCGCCGCTTCGACGCCCCCATCCACCGCCACCGCGCCGAGCAACGCTTCCAGCGCGTCGGCCAGCAGCGAAGGCCGACTGTGGAGGCCGCTCCCGCGCTCCCCGGGCCCGAGCCGCAGGTTGCGCCCGATGTCGATGTCGCGGGCGACATCCGAGAGCGTCTCCTTCCTGATCAGACGGACGCGCATCAGCGTCAGTTCCTGCTCGCTGGCATGCGGATGGCTCTCGAACAAACGCCGCGCTACCACATAGCCCAGCACCGCATCACCGAGAAACTCCAGGCGTTCGTAGTTGTCCGCGCCGCCGCTCCTGTGCGTGAGCGCCCGGACAAGCAGACCTCGGTCGACGAAAGTGTGACCGATAGCAGCCTCGAGCCGGTCCATGCAATTGCCCACGGATCAGCGATCCACTTTGAGCACTGCGAAAAACGCTTCCTGCGGTATGTGTACGCTCCCTAGCTGTTTCATGCGCTTTTTGCCCGCGCGCTGTTTTTCCAGCAGCTTCTTCTTCCTTGTCACGTCGCCGCCGTAGCACTTCGCCGTGACATTCTTGCGCAGGGCCTTGACATTTACGCGGCCGATGACGTGGTTGCCGAGTGCCGCCTGGATCGCGACATCGAACATCTGGCGCGGAATCAACTCCTTCATCTTGCGAATGAGGTCCCGCCCCCGCGCCTCGGCATGTTCCCGGTGCACGATGATCGCCAGCGCATCGATCCGGTCACCGTTGATGAGCACATCGAGCTTCACCAGTGGCGCCGCTTCGAAACGCAAGAAACCGTAGTCGAGCGAAGCAAAACCTCGGCTCACCGACTTCAGGCGGTCAAAGAAGTCCATCACCACTTCCGACAGCGGCAATTCGTAGGTGAGGGCCACCTGGCCGCCGGAGAATTGCGCGTTTCGCTGCACGCCCCGGCGCGCCACGCAGAGATTGATGACGTTGCCAAGGTAGGTCTGCGGCACGAGTATGTGCGCTTCGGCGATGGGTTCACGCAACTCGACAATCTGCGTCGGTTCCGGCAGACGCGAAGGGTTGTCGACCTCGAAGGTCCGGCCGTCCTTGGTGGCGACCTCGTGAATCACTGTCGGTGCCGATGTGACGAGATCGAGGTCGTATTCCCGTTCCAGTCGCTCCTGCACGATTTCCATGTGCAGCATCCCGAGGAAACCGCAGCGGAAGCCGAAGCCGAGGGCATCCGATGTCTCCGGTTCAAAGAAGAGCGCCGCGTCGTTCAGCGTCAATTTTGCCAGCGCATCGCGAAAGTTCTCGAAATCGTCGGAGGCGACGGGAAACATGCCCGCATAGACCTGCGGTTTGGCCCGCGCGAAACCCGGCAGCGCGTCGACATCCGCCGCACTCGCGGTCACCAGGGTGTCTCCCACCGGCGCGCCGCGTATCTGCTTGATGCCGGCCACTATGTAACCGACCTCGCCCGCCGACAGCGCGTCGCAGGTCTCGCGCTTTGGCGTGAAGCGCCCGACATCGTCGACCACGTGCGTACGCCCAACGGACTTCGCCAGGATCCGATCGCCCTTCTTAACGGTGCCCTGCACGACGCGCACCAGCGAGACAACGCCGAGATAGTTGTCGAACCAGGAGTCGACGATCAGCGCCTGCAGCGGCCCGCCCGGATCCCCTTCAGGCGCGGGAATGTCCGTCACCAGCCGCTCCAGCAACCCTTCCACACCGCTTCCGGTCTTCGCGCTCACCAGCATCGCATCCGAAGCGTCCAGACCGATGATGTCTTCGATCTCCGCACGAACCCGATCAGGATCCGCCTGCGGCAAGTCGACCTTGTTCAATACGGGAATCACTTCGACCCCTTGATCGATGGCCGTGTAACAGTTGGCGACGGATTGCGCCTCGACCCCCTGGGCGGCGTCCACCACCAGCAAGGCGCCTTCGCAGGCGGCAAGGGAGCGCGACACCTCGTAGCTGAAGTCCACGTGGCCGGGCGTATCGATAAAGTTGAGTTGGTAGCATCGCCCATCGCGCGCCGCATAGCGCAGGGTCACGCTCTGGGCCTTGATCGTGATTCCTCGCTCGCGTTCGAGTTCCATGGAATCGAGAACCTGCTCGGCCATTTCCCGATCCGGCAGGCCGCCGCAAAGCTGTATCAACCTGTCGGAGAGCGTCGACTTGCCATGGTCGATGTGCGCGATGATTGAGAAATTTCGGATGTGGTCGATGATCGGCAATGTATCAAGCCGTCATGCACAAGGCAGTCGGATTCTACCCTTTGTCCCTTCCGGCGGCACGGTCATCGCCTGCCGTGGGCATCCCGCCGGGATCGAATCTCCACCAGGACCGGATCCACCCAGTCATCAAGTCCAGCGCGCCGCGCCGCCAGCAGCGCCAAGGCGCCGCCGCCAATCAGTCCAGCCAGGGCGCCCGCGAATCCCGCATTCCAGAGCACTTGCGTGGCGGCAGCCGCCGCCAGCATGACGCCCAGAGGCAGGCCGAAGACCACTGCGGCGGCGAGCGATACGCCGGCGCGCGCAACGCCGACCAGCACGCAGTCGCCGCGCGCGACACCCGTCGCGCCCAGTTCGATCTCGCGCGGAAAAGCGAATCCAACACCGCAGCGCCACTTTTCGTCAGCACGGCCGCCAGCGCGGTCAGCGCTCTCGGTAGCCGGGCAAATGGCGCAATAGTCGCGCCGCAGCGCGACCCGACACGTCCTCTCTTCCGCCGAAACCACCGTTCCGCTACGCAGGATCAGCCGACCGGGATCACGGAGGTCCGGGCGGATCGGATCAATCTTGATAGTAGACCGACCTCGCAATGCGACGGGCAGTCCGCGTCGGCACCTCGCCAACGACGGTCACCAAGTGCTGGTCCATCCGGGGCGGCCTTACGATGTGCGTCACGACTACCGTCGCGCCATCGCGCGACGCCAGGTCCACAGCGTTGCCATCGGGGGTCGATTCCACGAATACATGGAATGCCGCCATGCCGTCGCTCCACATCATGGTGGTAACCGCTTCGCCGGACCCCCGCAAATCACATACCTCGGCGTCCGCCATAACGAAACCCTCGGGTACCCAGCCGGCATGCCATCTGATCGGCACCGCGGGCGCGGGGGCTTCACCGCTCTGTGCAGTCAAGGGTTCGTGGACCCAAGCTTCTCCCGGCTCCGGTTCCAGCGCCGATTCGGGGATGCCTTCCCCGATCACGAGGGACGCGAACTGAAACACCTCAAGATTGTCTCCTTGGGCGTCGTGCAACTCCGAACGGAGCAACAGTCCAGTAGCGTGATCGAGCCACAGCCGGTGCCCGAAGCGGTCCTCGTCCCAGGGACATACCATGATGTGCACCGCGCGTCGTCCGGCAATCCTGTCCTCGCCATCGAAGTGTATCCGGTAGTGTTTTTCCGCTGCCTGTAAGCGCGGGGCGAAGGAGCGTCCCCAGGGTCGCACCGGGGTGCTGCGGCCAAGACGCGGGGACGCGTCATTCAGCGGAACCATGCTCACCACATGGTCGCCGTGTCGAATGACTTCCCGAGGCGCACCATTCAGGTGGACCAAACGTATCCGCTTCACGCCGTCGACATTGAGATGCACGATTCTCAGCATCGCGATTTCCGAACCGCCGCGATACATGAACACGCCGTCGTAGCCGAGTTCGTCGAACGCCGCGTGCATCGCGTCCAGCCACTGTTCGGGCGTCCTTCCCTGGGCGAATTCAGATTGCGCGTAGGAGGTGATCGCACCGACCGCCAGCAGCCAAAACAGGATAGGACGACTACTCATTGCGATCAGATTGGGGTTGCGGCCGATAGGTCGCCAGTTTGGCGATCGGAATCGGGTGAGCGCGGTTGGCCATCGAATGCCGCCGCAGATGTTGCAGCAAGTAGGCCTGGGCACGTGCGCGGTCTTCTGACGACAGCGCGTCCCACGCTGCATTCTCCGCCGGAAGGGTCTCCGACGGAGCCGCCTGCGCCACAGAGTCTGGGGGCGGTCGTTCGACGCCGGAATCCTGCACCGGATACAGCCAAACCGCCAAGACCGCCGCCGCGGCAATGCCGAGGATGGCCGCTCCCGTCCGAATACTAAAGGGACGGCGGCGAGGAAGCGCCTCGATTGTTTCGGTGTCCCCGTCGCCCGCATCTACCGCGATCCACAGGCGCTTGATCGCCGCTGCGCCGTCAGTCGTATCCAGCGGGTCGCCGGCGATCGCGCTGCGCGCCAAGTGAAATCGATCCCACGTGTCGCGCAACGCATCGTCTCGCGCGATCTCATCGAGGAGGCGTCGCGTCTCTAGCTCACGCGCCTCACCATCCATGATGGCCGACAAAGCTTCCTGAACTTTATCAGTCATTTACAACTCTTTCCTAAAACTTTCCAACTCCGTGTCAACTTCTGGATGCTGCGCCATCCTGTCTCCGCCTCGGTCCGACCAGATAGCGGATACGTTCGTCTATCGCTTCGCGCGCCCGGAAGATGCGTGAACGAACGGTGCCGACAGGACAATCCGTGATTTCGGCGATTTGTCGATAGCTTAGACCATCAAACTCCCTAAGAGTTACCGTCGTCCTCAAATCATCAGGCAGATCCATGATGGCCTGCCTGATGGTGGCGGCGAGTTCGTCTCGGCGAAGCGCTTGTTCGGGACTATCTCCATCGCGCAACGCATAGGTGCCGTCGGTCTGTTCGAGTTGTTCCGCCACACCAACATCAATGTCCACAGTGGGAGTCCGGCGGCTTGACGCCGCGACGTAGTTCTTCGATGCGTTGACGGCGATTCGGTAGAGCCATGTATAGAAGGCGCTCTCCCCTCGAAAGTTCGGCAACGCGCGGTAGGCCTTGATGAACGCCTCCTGCACGACATCGTCGAGTTCTGCCGGGTCGCGCACGAAGCGTCCCACCAGACCCTTTATCTTGTGGCGATACCGAAGAAACAGCAGGTCAAACGCACGGCGGTCGCCCTTCTGCACCCGGCGGACCAGTTCCTCATCAGGTTCAACAGCGGCCAACGACTACATCCTGCTCGACGCCGGAGACCGGCGCGCCCATATCGGCATCAAGGTCCCCAAAGGGTTCGACATTTCGGCGCGACATTCTGCATCTTGCGCGCGGTATATACTAGCCACGCCGCAAGCGACGATGCTTGTTTCGCGCGTTCTCGCAATGGCCGACCGCGCTTTCGCAACGAGCAGAGAACCGCGAGCCGACCGCCGATGGTCCGCCCGACTCACGCCGTCGTCTCTTCGGCCGCCCACAAGGACTTGGCGAAATCGATGAACGACCGATATCACGCCGATGTGCTCATCATCGGTAGCGGAGCGGCGGGCTTGGCGGCCGCTCTTCAGGTGGCCGACCGGGCACGCGTCGTCGTGTTATCGAAAGATCGCATAGACGGCGGCTCCACAAACCGCGCCCAGGGCGGCATCGCCGCAGTGACCGGCCCCGGCGACTCACCCGAAGACCATATCCGAGACACCATGCGCGCCGGCGCGGGACTGTGCGATGAAGAAATCGTTCGCTACGCCGTAGAAAATGGCCCCGGAGCCATCGAACGCCTGATCGAATACGGCTTGTCTTTCGATACCGCCAGCGAAGCAACATTCCACCTGACCCGAGAGGGAGGACACACCCATCGCCGCGTGCTGCACGTCGCCGATCACACCGGTCGCGCGATCGAGAGCGCCCTGACCGAGCAGGCTTTGCAACATCCCGGCATCGAGTTCCTGATCGGCCGGGTCGCGATCGATGTCGTCACCGCGGACAAGCTCGGGATGTCATCCAACCGCGCTATCGGCGCTTACATCTACAACCGCGAGACGGATGATGTAGAACTCATACAGGCAGCGAACATCGTGCTCGCGACGGGCGGTGCCAGCAAGGTCTATCTGTATACGAGCAATCCCGACGGCGCCACCGGCGATGGCATGGCGATGGCTTGGCGGGCTGGATGCCGCATCAGCAACATGGAGTTCAACCAGTTTCATCCGACCTGTCTGTATCACCCCCACGCGAAGTCGTTTCTCATCTCGGAAGCCGTGCGCGGCGAAGGCGGTCGCCTGGTGCTACCGAACGGGGAACAGTTCATGAGCCGCTTCGACCCGCGCGGGGAACTGGCGTCCCGCGATGTCGTTGCGCGTGCCATCGACCACGAGATGAAACGATTGGGTGCCGACTGCGTGTACCTTGACATCAGTCATCGCTCGGCGGATTTCATCGAATCGCACTTTCCAACCATTCGCGCCCAGTGCCAAAAATTCGGCATCGACATGACTAAAGAGCCCGTGCCCGTCGTTCCCGCCGCGCATTACACGTGCGGCGGCGTCATGGTCGACCGTCATGGCGCCACAGATGTACCAGGACTGTATGCCATCGGCGAAACCGCCTGCACCGGGCTGCACGGTGCAAACCGACTCGCGAGCAACTCGCTACTCGAATGCATGGTATTCGCGCACTCCGCCGCTGAACACATCCTGGCAGGCCTCACGGAGGAGGACCGGAGACTGCCTCCGGCGCCCGCGTGGGATGCGAGCCGCGTGACAGACTCCGACGAAGATGTGGTCCTATCCCACAATTGGGATGAACTGCGCCGTTTCATGTGGGACTACGTGGGCATCGTGCGGACGAACAAACGCCTCGAACGCGCGTACCGGCGGATCGAACTGCTGAAGAGAGAGGTGCACGAATACTACGCGAACCACCACATTTCGAACGATCTCATCGAGTTGCGCAACGTGATCCTCGTGGCCGAACTCATGGTGCGCTGCGCGATGTCGCGCCGAGAGAGTCGAGGTCTGCACTACACCCTGGACTATCCTCACCCGCTGAAACAAGCAGTGCCCAGCGTGCTTAACCCAACCGCCGATCCGTGGGACGTCCTTCAGCCGCTGGCGGCGCGCCGCAGCCGAGCGAAGTCCTGAGCCGATAACCGCCCGCGCCGCACCGGCAATACGCGCCGGGAAGTCGGGATGACGAGCCATCTCTGGGTCATCCAGCACGCGCCCGCCAACCGCAGCACGGCACCCTGGCGGCGCACCTCGATGCGGTCATCGAAGGCGATGAGCAGATACGCTTCACCGGGTCGGGCGCGAACGGTCTTGAGGGCGAAACTCGCTCCGCATACGGCGATCCACCATGGCGACAACAACGCGCCGAGGGCGATCGCAAGCAACGCGTGCAGCGCCCCGACCGCGAAGAACCAGTCTGCGCCAAGCGACCATTGGATTTCGCGGCGACCAGAGAACTGGAGTTGCGAGGTATCCGCTGGCAAATGGATATCCCGAGGCCCAGAAGGATTCCCGGAAGGGTTCCGACTGCCGGCGTCGCGATCCTTCCTCATGTGCCGTACCACCTTGTTCGCGGCGCGAACGAGATCGGAGAAGCGGGTTCGGAGATTCTCGACGTGGCGGCGCACCCTAGCCCACGGCGAACCAGTCAATGGGATCGAACCCCCGAGCTTTCAGATAGCGATTCGCGCTGGAAAAGTGGCGGCACCCGAAAAAGCCCCGATTCGCCGACAGCGGCGACGGGTGCGGCGCCGTGAGAACCAAGTGTCGGCGTGTGTCCACCAGCGCGCCCTTTCGTTGCGCATAGCTTCCCCAGAGCATGAACACCACCGACTCCCTCTGGTCCTTGATCAATTCGACGACGCGGTCGGTGAACGTCTCCCAACCGCGACCCTGGTGCGAGCCGGCGCGTCCGCGTGCCACGGTCAACACGGAATTCAACAACAGCACGCCCTGCTGAGCCCAAGGTATCAGGCATCCGTGACCCGGCGGCACTTCGCCGCCGGTAACGTCGTCGGATACCTCTTGAAATATGTTCTCCAGCGACGGCGGACGGGGTACGCCGGCGCGAACCGAGAAACACAGCCCGTGCGCCTGGTTAGGCCCGTGATAGGGGTCCTGGCCAATGACGACCACGCGCACCTGGGGCAGCGGCGTCAGGTTCAGCGCGGCGAAGATTTCGCTGCCCTTCGGATAGACGACCTTGCGCGCCCGCTTCTCCGAGAGAAGGAAGTCCCGGAGTTGCCGCATGTAAGGCTTCTCAAACTCCGGCAACAGCGCCGATTTCCAAGATGGCTCAAGGACGACGCGATCCGCCGCTTCGCTCATGTATCGACCTTGCGCATTTGCGGAAACAGCAGTACGTCCCGAATTGAGGACGCGTCCGACAGCAGCATCATCAATCGATCGATGCCCACCCCCTCGCCCGCAGTCGGCGGCATACCGTATTCCAGCGCCGTGACATAGTCGGCGTCGTAGTGCATGGCCTCTTCATCGCCCCTGGATTTGCGTTCCGCCTGGGTGCGAAACCGCGCGGCCTGATCCTCTGGATCGTTGATCTCCGAAAACCCGTTGGCGATTTCTCGGCCCCCGACAAAGTACTCGAACCGTTCGGCGATGCCGACATCGGTATCGCTTCGCCGCGCGAGCGGGGAGACCTCCGTCGGATAGTGGGTGATGAACGTCGGCTGCACGAGCTTGTGTTCGACATGACGTTCGAACAACTCCGTCAATATCTTGCCGTAGCCCCAATCGCCTTCGACCTCGACATGCATGTTGCGGGCGGCGACCGCGAGGCGCGCCCGATCGGCGAGATCGTCAGGTGTCACGCCCGTATGCGCAAGGAGCGAGTCGGCCATGGTGTGGCGTTCGGCCGGGACCCCGAAATCGATTTCGACGCCTTGGTAGGAGACGATGCAGGAACCGGTCACCCTTGTCGCAACTTCGCGCATCAACTCCTCGGTAAGGCGCATCAGATCCTCGAACGTGCTGTAGGCCTGGTAAAACTCCAGCATGGTGAATTCCGGATTGTGCCGCCTTGACAAGCCTTCGTTTCGGAAGCTCCGGTTGATCTCGTATACGCGTTCGAAACCGCCCACGGTCAATCGCTTCAGATACAGCTCCGGCGCAATGCGCAGGTAGAGATCCATGTCGAGGGCATTGTGCCGAGTCACGAAGGGCCGCGCCGCTGCTCCGCCGGGAATCGGATGCATCATCGGCGTCTCCACTTCCAGATAGCCGCGCGCATCGAAAAACCGCCGCAGTTCCGCCAACAGTCGCGAGCGCATCGCGAAACGCGACCGCGACTCCTCGCTCATGATGAGATCGAGATAGCGTTGCCTGTACTTGACTTCCGTATCCGCGAGGCCGCGGTATTTCTCGGGCAATGGCCGCAAAGCCTTGGTCAACATGCGAATCGTCGCCGCGGCGACGGTGAGTTCCCCCCTGTTGGTCCGCATGAGGGTTCCGGCGACCCCGACGATATCGCCAATGTCGTACAACTCCCGGAAATCTGCGTAGGCGGAAGCACCGATGTCATCGCTGCGCAGATAGCACTGTATGCGTCCGCTTCCGTCCTGCAGCGTGATGAAACTCGCTCTGCCCATCACGCGGCGCAACATGATGCGTCCGGCGACCGTTGCGGATACGGCCTGCGCTTCGAGTGTCGCCTTGTCTGTCTCGGCGTACGCCGCGTGCAGTTCTTCCGCACGCGCAGAGCGCTCGAATCCGTTCGGATATGCCAGACCGCGTTCGCGCAGGGCGGCCAGTTTCCTGCGACGGACGGCCGAGATGTCGCTTTCCTCAGGCACTAGCGATCGATCCCGGCCTTGAGACTGGCCTCGATGAACTCGCCGATATCCCCGTCGAGGACATTGTTCGGATCGCCGCGTTCGACGCGCGTTCTCAAGTCCTTGACGCGAGATTGATCGAGGACGTAGGACCGAATCTGGTTGCCCCAGCCGATATCGACCTTGCTATCTTCCACCGCCTGTTGCTCGGCCTGTCGTTTCCGCAGTTCGCGCTCGTAGAGCTTCGCACGTAACTGTTTGTATGCCTTGTCCTTGTTCTGGTGTTGCGAGCGTTCGCTCTGGCACTGGACGACGACGCTAGTAGGCAGGTGGGTCAGCCGGACCGCCGAGTCGGTGCGGTTCACATGCTGTCCGCCGGCGCCGCTGGCGCGGAACGTGTCGACCCGCACATCGCCGGGCGCGACCTCAATGTCGATGTCATCCTCGACCTCAGGCGACACGAAAACGGAGGCGAACGACGTGTGGCGCCGATTGCCGGCGTCGAACGGCGACTTGCGCACAAGTCGGTGCACGCCGGTCTCGGTGCGCAGCCAGCCGTAAGCGTAGTCTCCCGTGAACTGAACCGTGGCGCCCTTGATTCCGGCGACATCGCCAGCCGACAGGTCGACGATATTGGTATTGAAGTGGTTCCGCTCGCCCCAGCGCAAATACATGCGCAGCAGCATCTCCGCCCAATCCTGGGCTTCGGTGCCCCCGGAGCCCGATTGGATCTCGAGAAAAGCGTTCGCGGGATCCATTCGGTGGCTGAACATGCGGCGGAACTCGAGCTCGGCGAGCGTTGCTTCAACCCCGTCCAGATCGCTGTCGATATCGTCTAGCGCTTCCCCATCGCGTTCCGCTGCGGCAAGTTCCCCCAATTCGGACGCGTCGGACAACTCGGCGGCCACTGCCGCCAGCCCACCAACGACCTTGTTCAGAGCGGCGCGCTCCCGCGACAACGCCTGGGCCCGACCTTGATCCTGCCAGACATCGGGCGCCGCAAGCGCGCGCTCGACCTGCGCCAGGCGCTGCTGCCGCGATTCGTAGTCAAAGATACCCCCACAGCGCTTCGCGACGCGCGTCAAGACCCTTGATCCGGTCGCGGATTGAAGTGATTTCGGCCATGGGAGTATCCAAAAACACAAATTGTACCCTCTCCAGCCGCGGACACACATCTTCGAGCCCGGACGGAATCCATGGAATCCGGACATGGAATCCGGACACAGATGACATCCACATCGCCTGAATTTCGGACACACATCATCTCCAGGACGCCATTGCCCGCCGCGGCGCAGAAATCTCGCGCGCCCGGCGGCGGCGATGTCGGCGGCCACGCGGTGGCGACGGCCGCTACGCTTTGCCGACCGGCGCCGTCGACGCCGAGCGCCGCTCCAGCGACACTCTCTCGCCATGGCAACGCCCCGCCACATGCTGGTCGATGACCAGCACGCCTGCGACTACCACCTCGCCTCCCGATGCGTGCGCCCGGCTCTGCGGTCGCTGATTGACAAAGGGAACTATATGTCTGACCTCGGACCCGAACGGGATAACTCAACGACAGGAGCATCAAGAGTTGCGACTATTCGCTCGACTTCTTTTTGGAAACCGCTGTGGAAATCCACAGTTTGCGTGTCAAACGGCGTATTCAGGAAGTACCGGTTCGCGAGATGAATCAGCGTGGGGCCGAGGGGCCCGGGTTCTGCGTCCTTGCGCACTGTTACGATAGCTCTGACGATCAGGGAAAGAGCTTCGAGCCGTCCCTTCTGGTATTCCGTTTCGTTCATGAAATCAGTCCCTCCAAGGCGGAATGGGAGCGCGGTTCGAAAGTTAAGGCATCAGGGATCGCCGCGGCGTTCAACGGTCCGTCATGTCCTCGATCCCGGTTACCGGCCGGCTCTCGCGCGCCGTGCTCCCGGCTGCGAGCGGCTAGTATCAGCACCGGATTGCTCCCGATAACTGTAGAAATCGCGAGTACAGGGGCGGCTCGTGTTCCACCGGCACGGAGGGCCGGCCCATGCTTACCGTAACCCCTCTCCACCCCCCAGCAGGAGTCGCTGGCAGTCGTCCAGCCGACGAGTGCATCGACGGTTGCTTAGAAGCCGCGAAAGGGGCGATCAGCGAAAATACCGAGCGCGCCCTTAGGGCAGACCTCGTCATCTACGCTGCGTGGTGCGGCGAGCGGGGACTGGCGGCGGTGCCAGCCAGCCCCGCCACAGTGGCGGCGTTCATTGACGAGATGGGTGCGGTGCGCGCGCCAGCGACGGTGCGCCGCTACGTCGCGAGCATCGCCGCGGCGCACCGAGCGATTGGTCGCCCCAAAACCGTGCGAAGCGCGGCCGTGCAGTTCGCGCTGAAGCGCATGCACCGCGCCAAGGGACGCCGGCAGGGGCAGGTGCGCGGCCTGACCTGGCCGCTGCGGCAGCGGCTTTTGGCGGCGACTGGAAGGGAGCCGATCGACGCCCGCAACCGGGCTCTAGTCGCGGTGGCGTACGATGGGATGCTGCGCCGCTCGGAGCTGTCGGCACTGCAAGTGGATGATCTCATTGAGGAGATGCGGGGCGACGCAACGCTGCTGGTGCGCCGCGCGAAGACCGATCAGGAAGGGCTGGGGGAGGTGGTGTACCTCGCGCCGGATACGGTCGCGATGGTAAAGGAGTGGCTAGAACGAGGTGGGATCGGCGACGGTCGGCTGTTCCGTTCGCTGCGTCCGGGCCGTCCACCGGGGGTCAAGTTGGATGCGAGTCAGATCCCCAGGATATTCAAGACGATGGCCCGGCGAGCCGGACTTCCGGAGCAAGTCGTGACAGGGCTGTCGGGGCACAGCGCCCGCGTCGGCGCCGCACAGGACATGATCGCGTCGGGGATCGAACTGCCCGCCATCCTGCAGGCGGGCCGGTGGCGGACGACCGCGATGGTGAACCGCTACGGCGAGCGGTTGCTGGCGAGCCGGAGCGGCGCAGCGCAGCTCGCCCGGCTGCAACGAAGGGTGTGAGGGCAGCGAATCCTTACCGTTCATGGACGATCAGAACCGGCCGATTCACTGGAAGTTATCGCGAGTGTTCTGCGCGCGCGCCGGGGCGTGGAAAGCAAGAGCAAGCGCACCTTGTGCAAACGACGGGGTCCCGGGGAATCCCGTGTTGTATCATGGCGTTGCAGTTGGTTGGGCGGCGACTCCGCGCATCAGCGTCAGGATCGAACTCGGGGGTGATAGCGTTCCGCATTGACGTAAGAACTCGTGATAACTACAGTTATCGCGAGTTCCAGGGTACCGTTTCCCGTCGGCACATACTGCGAGATGTTCGTCGGAAATAATTGATTTTCCACGCTTTCTTCGACCCGTGACGCGCGGGAAAGTTCACCCCGGCCGCTCCCATCCTCACGAGCGCTGCTTTCAGTTGCGCGAGACGCCCCTGACCGCTTTACCCTCAAAGCTACGTGAGTTGCGCGGATCTACGATGCGTGTCCCGAAACTACGCGTTCCAGGTCTTCAATCACCAACTGAAGCGTCTCGATACCCGAGTAGTCGTTGACGCCGAGACGATAGAGAGCGCGGATGCGGTCGACGCCAACGGGCTCCCGGTTGAACGCTATGGCATCCACTACCCTGCCTTCGTGCCGTAGCGCGAGCTTGAGATGCCGCTGACCAACGACGCGCTCGGCCACGATGTCGAACTCGCCGTGGAACGTCGGCTCCTCGAAGCCCTGGCCCCAAGGCCCGTGTCTTGCCACCAAGCGAGCATTTTCCAGGACCAGGTCCGCCGGTTCGAGTTCTCCGTCGGTCATGCGAATGCCGGCGAGGTCCCGCTCGCTGACGCGGGCTTCGACGGCATCGGAAAAGGCCCTTGTGAAGCGATCCAATTGCGCCCGCTTGATGGACAAGCCCGCCGCCATGGCGTGGCCCCCGAACTTCACCATGAGTCCCGGAAAACGCGCGGCGACATCGTCCAGGGCGTCACGTATGTGGAGCCCCGGAATCGAGCGGGCGGATCCCCTCAATTCGCCGGGCGCGGCCGCGCCCGCGTCAGCGAAGGCGACGACGGGGCGGTGATGGCGTTCACGCATGCGACCGGCGACGATACCGACGATGCCTTGATGCCACGAAGCATCGTAGAGGCAGATGACGCTGCCCTGCTCCGCGCCGGATTCGTCCACCAGCAGCGCCGCGTCCAAAGTCATTTCGCGTTCGATTTCGCGTCGCTCGGTATTGAGTTCATTCAACTCGCGGGCAAGCCTTCGCGCCTCGCCCATCTCGGTGCTGAGCAGACACCGGATGCCCACGGTCATGTCGGACAGCCGGCCCGCCGCGTTCAGTCTCGGGGCGATGGCGAAACCGAGATCCTGGGCGGTCACTGCGCGCGGGTCGCGACCGGCGACCTGCGCCAGGGCCTGGATTCCGGGACGCGTGTGTCCGGACCGCATGCGCCGCAGGCCCTGGTGCACCAGGATTCGGTTGTTGAGGTCCAGGGGCACGACATCGGCTACCGTGCCCAGGGCCACCAGATCAAGCCAATGCGCGAGATTCGGGGGAGACAGGCCTCGCCGCGCGAAGAATCCGTCCTCCGCCAGTCGGGCCCGCACCCGGCTCAGAACGTAGTAGATGACGCCGACTCCAGCAAGCGCCTTGCTGGCGAACTCGCACCCTGGCGCGTTCGGATTGACGAGGGCGCACGCCGGCGGCAATTCCTCGCCGGGCAGGTGATGGTCGGTGACGACTACGTCGACGCCGCTTTCCTGCGCCAACGTCACCCCGGCTATGCTCGACATACCGTTGTCCACGGTGACGATCAAGGCCGGTTCACGCTCCAGGGCAACGCGCACGATTTGCGGGGTCAAGCCGTATCCGAATGCGAACCGGTTCGGAACCAGGTAGTCCACGCGCGCCGCGCCAAGGGATTCGAGGAGCGACACGGCAAGTGCGGTGCCGGTGGCACCGTCCGCATCGAAATCTCCCAGAACCAGGATCGCCTCGTTGCCTTCCACCGCGCGCGCAATCCGCACCGCTGCGGCATCTACGCCGGACAAGGCGTCGGGTTGCAGCAGGCGCGACAGCGAGAGGTCGAGGTTTTCGCTAGATTCGATACCGCGCCCGGCAAGCACCCGAGCAAAGAACCTGGGGTACCTTCGCAGAAAATCCGATGTCGGCTCCGGCACCTCTCGGGATTCGAGTTCGATCAGTTCGCTCCCGTTACGCGCGGCGCGACCCGCCTGCGCGTTGCGAGCACCGGGCTATTCGCCGTTGGAGTTCTCCAGATCCACCACCCGGATACGCCTGACCCTTCCCGTCACGCCCGCCAACTTCTCGATGTCGGCGACAGCCCGTTCCGCATCACGTTCGGCGACGACGTCGGTGAGGATGACAATCGGCACCCACTCTGCTCCTCGCGTGCCTCGTATCGCCTGGGCACGCTGAATGACACCTTCGATCGATATGCCGTGCCGGCTCAGCGTCTGCGCAACGTTTGCGAACACGCCCGGCTGGTCCTCGGCTGGAATGTTGAGGTAGTGCGCGCACGTCAGATCGCCGATCGGCGAGGACTGCAGGGCGCCTTCGACAGGAAGCGCTGCGCTCCAGCCGGCGCCACTGCGCGCAACTTCAATCAGGTCTGCAACGACCGCGGACGCGGTCGGTTCGGCACCCGCCCCCGGTCCAACATAAAGCGTTGAGCCGACGGCGTGGCCCTTCACCTGCACCGCGTTCATTACGCCGTCTACCTTGCCGATCAAGGCCGATTCCGGCGTCAGACACGGATGTACTCGAGACTGCACGCCCGCGGCGGTACGTCGAGCGATCCCCAGAGGCTTGATCCGGAAGCCGAGTTCCCGCGCATACGCGACGTCCTCGGCATCGACATCTGCTATGCCCTCCACGTAGACGCTTTCGAAGTCGAACGGCGCGCCGAAGGCCAAACCTGCGAGGATAGCCAGCTTGTGGGCGGCATCGATGCCTTCCACATCGAACGTCGGGTCCGCTTCGGCATAGCCGAGCCGTTGCGCCTCGCCAAGCGCAGTCGCGAAATCCTGGCCGTCCTCGGACATCGCCGTCAGTATGTAGTTCGACGTGCCGTTGATGATACCGGCCAGCCACTCGATCCGATTGGCAGCGAGCCCGCGGGTCAACGCGTTGATAATGGGAATACCCCCCGCAACCGCTGCTTCTATGCCAACGAAAACGCCGGCCCGCCGGGCGTCGCGCATGAGTTCGTTTCCATGCACGGCTATCAACGCCTTGTTCGCGGTAACGACGTGTTTGTGCGCCGCGACAGCCGCGCTGAAAAGCGTCTTCGCGGCATCTTCGCCGCCTATTACCTCAACCACCACGTCGACGTCGTTCGTAGCGGTCAAATCAGCCAGGTCCGTAGAAAACGCGGCACCGTCCAGATCGACCTCGGGTCGAGGCGTGCGGCTCGCCACCCGCGTGAGCTGAAGCTTCCGTCCCGCCGCCACAGCCAACGACGCGGCATCGCGCCGGAGCAGACGCACGACTCCTCGGCCCACCGTGCCGAGACCCGCCAGCCCTATTCTCAGTGGCATCTCAACGCTTATTGCACGCCCAACCCTTGCGCCAGTTCAGCCGCTGGAACGTAGCCGCCGATCAGTTCACCATCAGCCGTAATCATGGTCGGGGTACCTTGGATACCCACGAACTGGCCGATTTCGTAGTGCTCGGCGACGGGGTTATCGCACGTCTTCGAGGGTATCTTCCTGCCGCGCTTCAGGTTGGTGATGGCGTCGCGCGGATTGTCCGAACACCATGCCGAAACCATCTTGTCGTAGGTTTCGGAGCCTATTCCCGTTCGGGGAAACGCGAGATAGCGCACTTCGATGCCGTACGCATTCAGTTCGGGCACCTCCGCATGCAGCTTGCGGCAATATCCACAGTCGGTATCGGTGAACACGTTGAGCACGGCCTTGGTCTCTCCCCCAGGCGCGAAGACGATCATCTGCTCCATGGAGATATCTGCCAGCAGCGCTAGACGTCTCGCCGCTCTGCGGGCTGACGAGGGTTCGACCGGCCCGTCTTCGGTCAAGGCGTAAAGAACCCCCGCAATCGCATGCGAGCCGTCCTCGGTCACATAGAGCATCACGCCCTCTTCGATCTCCACCGTGCGCAATCCGGGAATGGGAGACGACTCGATCGCGGTGATATTGATGTCCGGCAGTCGACGCTGCAGCAGATCGGCGAAATCTGCGCTCTCCGGAGGAACCTCTCCCACCGCCGCGTCTTCCGCCGCAATAGCCACCGCCATCGTTTCGAGCGCCAGTGCCACAAAAACCATCGCCCTAACGGGCGCCGTTTTTCGATTCATGCCCATACTGCTCTGCCGCTATCGGAACCTGACGTTTAGAGTGCGACCGTGGCCTATCGTGCGGTTCATCCTCTCGGATGATGCGTCGAGTGTAACCGCTTCAGGCGATCCTGCGCGACATGCGTGTAGATCTGCGTCGTCGACAGGTCGGCGTGGCCGAGCATCATCTGCACGGATCGCAGGTCAGCGCCGTGGTTGATCAGGTGCGTCGCAAACGCGTGCCGCAGCGTGTGCGGCGATATGTCCTGGAGGATGCCGGCGCGTAGTGTATAGCGCTTTACCGCATGCCAGAACGTCTGCCGCGTCATGGCGCTCCCACGTCGGCTCGGAAACAGCACGTCGCTCGGCCTGCCGTGCAAGAGGGCCGGCCTCGCCTCCGCCAGGTAGCGCATCAGCCAGCCCAGGGCCACTTCTCCGACCGGAGTGAGCCGCTCTCTGCCGCCCTTGCCGACGACGCGCACAACTCCTTGGCGCGTGTTGAGCGACGAGACCTCGAGCCCCACCAGTTCGGACACGCGCAATCCCGTGGCGTAGAGCAGTTCGAGCATCGCGCGATCACGGAACTCCGTCGGGCGCCCGGTCGGATCTTCACAGTTCGGCGCCGTCAACAGCGCCTCCACTTCGTCCTCGGAGAGAGACTTTGGCAGCGGCCTCCCGAGCAATGGCCGCGCGATATCCAGGGTCGGATCGCGATCAAGGCGTCCGGCATCGACGGCATCACGATAGTAGCCGCGAAGGCAAGACAAGAGTCTGGCAGTAGAACGGGCGGACAGGCCGCTCGCGTGGCGCGCCGCGAGGTATCCCTCGATGTCGTAGTCGCGGGCTCGGACGAGATCGCGACCTGTCTGGGCCGCCAGCCACACGCCGAAAGCGTTCAAGTCGCGGCGATAGGCCGCCAAGGTATTCGCGCTCAAGCCGCGGCGCAGCCAGATCCGATCAATATAGGCGTCAATGTCACTGCCCAGCGAGGTGTTCTCGCCCGGTTCGCCCAGGGTCGCACCGCTTGCCGACGCGTCAGCCTGCATAAACTTCCATGGAACAAACGGCTCCGGGGAGCGCCAGCGATCCGGGGCGGTTGTTCCATGGTCGACGAGCTGGGACGGGCCAGGAGCCTTCAGCCCGGGTGCGCGAGGGTGTCCCTCGCAGAAGAGAGCAGCGCGAGGGGATACCCCTCGCACGAAAAAAGCGCCGCCGCAGGCGGCGGCTGTGGGGCACTCCTTCGAGAATGGATCGACGCGAGACCATCAGGTCGGGCTCCCCGGCTATCCGGGCTAGACCTTTTCCTTGATCCGCGCCGCGCGGCCCGACAGTTTCCGCAGGTAATAGAGCTTCGCCTGGCGCACATCGCCTCGGCGCGTGACGGCGATGCTCGCGATAATCGGGCTGTGCGTCTGAAATGATCGCTCGACGCCAACCCCATGAGAAACCTTGCGTACCGTGAAGGACGAATTGAGACCCCGGTTACGCTTGGCGATCACAACGCCCTCGAATATCTGCAGCCTTTCGCGAGTACCCTCGCGCACGCGCACGCGCACCGCGACCGTGTCTCCGGGACGAAACTCCGGCAAGTCGTCTCTGAGCTGCGCGTTTTCGAGTTCTTCGATGACCTTGTTGCGCCGCATGGAAATCTACTCCGCTGTTTCCGCCAAGTGTTGTCTCAACAAATCCCGGTCTTCGGCACATAGCACCCGGTTCACCAACAGGTCCGGGCGGCGCCGCCAAGTCCGCGCCAACGCCTGTCCCCGACGCCACCTCGCAATCGCGACATGGTCGCCGCTTAGCAGTACCGAAGGGACCGGCGCGCCGCGATATTCGGGCGGGCGCGAATAGTGGGGATAGTCTAACAGGTTGTTGGCAAAGGACTCGCACTCCGTCGACGCCGGATTGCCGAGCGTCCCCGGCAACAGGCGCGCTACGGCATCGAGAACGACCATGACGGCGAGTTCGCCCCCGGTCATCACGAAGTCGCCCAGGGAAAGTTCGACGTCCACCTCGCGTTCGACGAAGCGTTCGTCCACGCCTTCGTACCGGCCGGCCACGAACAGCAGATTGTCCAGCCCGGCAAGTTCTGCGGCCATCGCCTGGTCGAAGCGGCGCCCTTGCGGAGACATGTACACGGTCGTTACCGGGCCGGGAGCCGATGTTCGCGCCGCTTGGACAGCGTCGGACAGCGGCGCCACCGTCATTACCATGCCCGGGCCTCCGCCATAGGAATGGTCATCCACCGAACGTCGACGGTCAGGGGCGAAATCGCGGGGATTGACTACGCGAAGCGACAGCCCGCCGTCAGCGATTGCGCGGGCGACCACTCCGTCGCTGGTCAACGCGCGGAACATGTCCGGGAATATGCTGACGACGGCGGTCCACATGGCCGGTCAAACCGGATCTTCCCAGTCCACAATGATCACCGATCCGTGCAGGTCAACGTCCTTTATCACGGACCCGATGAAGGGGATCAATCTTTCGCTCGCCCCGTCGCTGACTACCAGCGCGTCGTTGGCACCGGTGGCCATGAGGTTCTCGACGCAGCCAAAGCGGTCGCCGGCAACGGTAACCACGTCAAGTCCGATCAGATCGCGCCAGTAGTACTCGTCGGATTCCGGTTCCGGCAGCATGGATTCGGGCACCCCGATAAGGACACCGCGCAGAGCGGCCGCCGCTTCGCGATCGGCAACCCCATCCACGCGGCACAGGAAGCCACGGTCGTGTCTTCGCGCGCCATCGGGGCAAACCTCCACCTCACGCCAAGCGCCGTCGCGAAGAAAGCGCCACGGGGCATAGCTCAACAGATTCTCTGCGGGATCGGTGAAGGAGACGACCCGCAACAGTCCGCCGATCCCGTGGGGACCGCCAACTCTTCCGACCACGACCATGCCGTCGTCGCGCAACTGCTCCGCCGCCAAGATTAACATCGTGCGCTACCCGCGTCCGCGTATGGGCAGGCTAACAGCCTGTCCGCTCCAGCGGCAAGTCCGAACAGGATGACGGGCGGGCGGAACGAAACATGTGGGCTTGGGCGGGGCAAGACACAGCGTCCGATAGCGTGACGGATCCTGTGGCGCTAGTCCGATGCCGCAGCTTCCTGCCGCGCGACCCCGATGAGTTGCCTGGCGCGTTCGGAAGGCCGGGCGCCCACTGACAACCAGTAGTCGATCCGATCCAGATCGATTCGCATCCCCTGCTCATCGCCTTGCGCCAGCGGATTGAAGAAACCGACCCGCTCGATAAACCGTCCATCGCGTTTCGCCGACTTGTCAGCCACGGTCAAGTGGTAGAAAGGTCTTTTCTTCGTGCCGTGTCTCGCCAATCGAATCGTGACCATGCCGATCGGGTCCAGTATGAAAGGCGCGCATATTACAGCAAGCGGCCCACCTTGGCACGACGTACCGCGCCTTCGATCCCTATCGACTAGGTATCCGGCGATTCCCAACCGCCACAGCCAGAACCAGCTACGCCATGGACCATCCGTCGCGTTCCATGCGGAGTCGTCCGAACGGGGTCGTTCATACGACCATCGACGACCGCTGACCGCCACATTAGCGTCGAAAACGGGGTCGCTGCGCGACCTGGCTTTGCGCCTGGAGACTCCGCAGCATCTTGTCCATGCCCCCTCTGCGGGTCGCCTTGCGCATGACCCTTTGCATCTGTTTGTGCTGCTTGAGGAGTCGATTGACGTCCTGTACCCGCGTGCCGCTACCCGCTGATATCCGCCGCTTGCGGGATCCGTCAATGCTGTCGGGAAAGCGCCGTTCGCGAGGCGTCATGGAGTTGATCACGGCTTCCATGCGACGAAAGTCGGCATCGTTGACACTGGCTCGGGGCATCTGGTTCGCGCCGGGAAGTTTGTCCATCATGCCGCTGACTCCCCCCATCCTGGCCATCTGCTGCAGTTGGTCGCGAAAGTCTTCAAGATCGAACTTGCGGCCTCCCGCAGCCTTCTTGGCAAGGCGCTGGGCCTTCTGCTTGTCGACCTTGCGCTCTACTTCCTCGATCAGGCTGAGCACATCGCCCATGCCCAGTATGCGCGATGCCATGCGTTCGGGATGAAACGGCTCCAACCCGTCCGTCTTTTCGCCGACGCCGATGAATTTGATCGGCTTGCCGGTAATCGCACGCACCGACAGCGCGGCTCCGCCCCGGGCGTCGCCGTCCGCCTTGGCAACAACCACGCCCGTCAGGGGCATCACTTCGTCAAAGGCCCTGGCCGCGTTCGCGGCATCCTGTCCGGTCATGGCGTCGACGACAAACAATGTCTCCACGGGCCGTAGCACCCGATGCAACGCCGTGATCTCCGCCATCATCCGGTCGTCTATGGAAAGGCGACCCGCGGTATCGACGATCAGCACATCGTCGAACCGCGTCTTCGCGTCGGCGAGCGCACCCTCGGCGATAGCGAGCGGCTGCTGCCCGACGGCGCTTGGAATGAATCGCGCGCGGACTTCCTCAGCGAGCGTTCGCAATTGCTCGATCGCGGCGGGTCGATAGACATCCGCGCTCACCAGCGCCACCTTCTTTTTCTCGCGTTCGATCAGCAAGCGCGCGAGCTTGGCCGCGGTCGTGGTCTTGCCCGCGCCCTGCAGGCCCGCCATCAGGACCACCGCCGGCGGCGACGCAGCGAGATTCAACGCGTCGTTCCGCTCGCCCATCAGCGTCACGAGTTCCTCGTGGACCACCTTGACGAAGGCCTCGCCCGGATTGATCGAGACCGCCACGGATTGACCGATCGCCTTGCGCCGCACCTGCTCGGTGAATGATCGGACGACCTCGAGCGCCACGTCCGCATCCAGCAGCGCCAGGCGCACCTCGCGCAACGTCGCCTGAATGTTCTCTTCCGAGAGATACGCCTTGCCTGCAAGACCGCGCAGCACCGCCGTCAAGCGCTGACTCAAGCTGTCGAACATCGGCCTCTCTCCCGCGCCAGACGGCGCCATCGGCGAGCGCGAATTATAGTCCCGTTACGACGCCACCGCGCTCGGCGCCCGGATCACGAGCGTTCCGGCAAAATGCATCGTGAACGGCGCGCTGGCGCAACGCGCGGACAATGTGCCAAACTCCGAGGATCATGCTCTCGCAATCGCGGGTGGCGGCGCGCCCGCCAAGCGGCCGATGAATCCGGTCTATCCCGGCATCCTTGCCATACTGCTTTACGTCGCTGGATGCTACTCGCAGTTCCGCGCGCGCTCCGCGCGCGACCCGACGCCGTCGAAGGGTTTGCTGGCACTCTCAGTATTTGCCGTGACGATGCACGGACTCTGTCTCGGGCTGGTGCTCTACGGGAGGACTGGCATCGACCTGTCCCTGTTTAGCATCGCTTCGCTTATCGCGTTCGCCGCCACGCTGACGATCCTTGCCGCCTCCTTCGCGCAGCCTCAAGGCAGGTTGCAAAACCTGTATCTGTTCGTCTTTCCGTTGTCGATCATCGCCGTCGCCGGATCTCTGGCGTTCGGCGGAACCAAGGTGCGCCAGGTCCTCGACGGCGGCTTGCTGGCGCACTTGCTCGTTTCCATCTTCGCGTACACGCTGCTTACGGTCGCCGCGTTCCAGGCCATCCTTCTCCGGGTGCAGGAACGCCACATCCGCCACAAGGAACCGATCGGCGTGATCCGAATCCTGCCGTCCCTGGAAACGCTGGAAGTCGCCCTGTTTCAGCTCCTGTGGGCCGGCTTCGCACTGCTGACCGTTTCCATCGTGATCGGCTTCATGTTTCTCGACAATGTGTTGGCGCGGGACGTGGTGTATCACACGGTGCTCGCGACCGTATCCTGGTTCATCTACGTGGGTCTGCTGATCGGCCACCTGATCTTCGGCTGGCGCGGAAAGATGGCTGCGCGCTGGACGCTGGCGGCGTTCGGGTTGCTGGTGATCGGGTACTTCGGCAGCAGGTTCATATTGGAGTTCGTGTTGGGCCCCGGATGATGGAAACACCCACGGGCACAATGCTCCTTGCCATTCTCCTGCTGACCGCCGCGTCAGCCTATTTCTCCAGTTCGGAAACAGCGATGATGGCCCTGAACCGTTATCGACTGCGGCACCTGGTCAAACAGGGCCATCGCGGAGCGAGAAAATCAGCGCGCCTTCTCAGCCGCGCCGATCGCCTGCTCGGCGTCATCCTGATCGGCAACAACCTGGTCAACAACATCGCCGCCACCATCGCGACGGTGATCGCCATCCGCCACTTCGGCGATCTCGGTGTCAAGATCGCGCCGATCCTGCTGACGATCTTTTTTCTCATCTTTGCCGAGGTGGCACCGAAGACCGTCGCGGCGGAACGGCCCGAAACGATCGCCTTCCCGTCATCGTTCATCCTTGAGCCGCTGCTGAGGCTGCTCCATCCCGCGGTAGCGTTCGTCAACGCCATCGCGAATTTCGTCGTGAAGCCGTTCATTGCCAGCGGCGCGAAGTCCTCCGAACCCCTGGGCGTGGAGGAACTGCGCACCGTCGTCAACGAGGGCACCCGGCTGTCCGGAGGCCGTCGGAACATGTTGATCGGCATACTCGACCTCGAGCGGGCAACCGTGGACGACATCATGGTTCCGCGGTCGGAAATCGTCGGCATCGACATCGACGCCGCGCAGGGCGAGATCGTTGAGCAAATCGTCAACTCGCAGCACACGCGCCTGCCCGTATACAGGGGCGGAGAAAACAACGTCATCGGGATGCTGCACCTGCGCCGCGCCGGTCGCTTCCTCATGAAGGAGGATTTCGATGCAAGCGACTTGCTGGCGGCGTCGGAAGAGCCCTACTTCGTGCCATCGGGGACGCCGCTGCACCAGCAATTGTTCAATTTTCAAAAGGCGAAAGGCCGGATAGCGCTCGTCGTCGATGAGTACGGCGACATCCAGGGCATCGTTACCCTGGAAGACATCCTGGAGGAGATCGTCGGCGAGTTCACTACCGACGTCGCGTCGGACATAGCCGAGATCCACCCCCAGGACGATGGATCCTACGTCATCGAGGGGGCCGCGTTGCTGCGCGACATCAATCGCGCCCTGTCCTGGTCGCTGTCGACGGACGGGCCGCGCACGCTGAACGGGCTGGTGCTGGAGCACCTGGAGTTTATCCCGGAGTCGAACGTGTGCATGCGCATCGAGGACTACCTGATCGAGACGCTGCAAATCACCGACAACGGCGTGCGCGGCGCGAAGGTGCGCCGCGCGGAGACGCCCCGGGACGCTAACAGACCGTCGGACTTGCCGCATTAGCGGCAAGATCGACGGGGTGACGGGCGGGCGGGTGGGACGAAACAGTCAGGCTTGGGCAGGGGCAAAACACGGCGCACCCGAAGGGGCGACGGGTTTTGTGGCACTACCGCCTGATTTTCCAGCGCCGATTGACGGCAGAGACGATGGCCGACAAGGACGCGGTGATCGTGTTTCGACTCATGCCGATGCCGTAGCAGCGCGCCTCAAAGTTGTCGATGGCGAGCAGACACATAGCCGCCGCGTCCTTGCCCGTGGACAAGGCGATTTCGCGATAATCGATGACGTTGAGAGGCTCGTTCAACGTATCGACCATGCCGTTGACGAACGCTTCGATGGGGCCGCTACCCTGGCCGGAGATGCGCACCGCGTTTTCCGACACCTCCAGCGTGGCCTCGCAGCACTGCCCGCCGTCTTCCCCCTGCGTGAGGCCGTAGTCGATCAGTCTGTAGGGCCCGGCCTCGCACAGGTACTCGTCAATCAACGCCTGGAATATTTCGTTCGCGAGCACCTCGCGCCCGAGGCTCTCGGTCATGCGTTGCACGTGGCCAGAGAACTCGACCAGCATGTCGCGCGGCAGCGGCACGCCGTAGTGCTGCTCGAGAATGAAGCCGACACCACCCTTGCCGGATTGGCTGTTGACGCGAACGGTTTCCTTGTACGACGAGCCGACGTCGGCCGGATTGATGGGCAGGTACGGGACCTCCCACATGTCGTCGCCCACCTCCGCCATGCCCTTTCGGATCGCGTCCTGGTGCGAGCCGGAGAACGCCGTAAAGACCAAGTCTCCCGCATAGGGGTGGCGTTCGTGCACGGGCAACTTGTTGATGGTCTCCACCGTCTCTCGAATGCGCGGCATGTCGCGGAAATCGAGCTCCGGATCGACTCCCTGGGAGAACAGGTTCATGGCCACTGTGACGATGTCGCAATTGCCGGTGCGCTCTCCGTTGCCGAACAAGGTGCCTTCCACCCGCTCGGCGCCGGCCATGAGCGCGAGTTCCGTCGCGGCGACCCCCGTTCCGCGATCATTGTGCGTATGCAGGCTGACGACGACGCTATCCCGCGCCGGAAAGTTGCGGCAGAACCACTCGATCTGATCCGCGTACACGTTCGGCGTCGCCATCTCCACTGTGGACGGCAGGTTGACGATGATCTTTTCTTCCGGCGTCGCTCCCCACGCCTCGGCGACCGCCGCACAAATGTCCCCGGCGAAGTCGAGTTCCGTGCCGGTAAAGCTCTCGGGAGAATATTCGAACGTGACGTTTGCGCCCGACAACGCCGAGAGTCCTTCGCGGACCCGCTTGGTCCCATCCACGGCCAGCTTGACGATGCCTTCCCGCCCCTTGCGGAACACCACCCGCCGCTGCAGGGTAGAGGTCGAGTTGTACAGGTGAAAGATGACGTTCCGCGCACCGTCGAGTGCTTCGACCGTGCGCTCGATGAGTTCCGAGCGTGCCTGGCACAGCACCTGAACCGAAACGTGATCCGGGATGCGGCCCTCGTCGACAATGCGGCGAATGAAGTCGAAATCCGGCTGCGACGCCGCCGGAAAGCCTACCTCGATCTCCGCGAATCCGACGGCCAGCAGCAAGTCCCACATGCGGATCTTTTCTTCCACGCTCATCGGATCGATGAGCGCCTGGTTGCCGTCCCGGAGATCGACGCTGCACCAGCGCGGCGCGCGCGTCAGCGTCGCTGCGGGCCAAGTGCGATCCGGCAAATCGATCGGCTTGAAAGCACGGTATTTTTCGAACGGCATGGCGCCAACGCGCGCGCCGGCGGCACCGACCACGAACTCTTCACTTGGATGCATGGCGAATTTCTCCCGAATTCGTCCCGACTTGTTTGGAGGTGACGGCGGGCCGAAGGCCCGGATTTTGAGGTATATGCCGGCTAAGCCGGCAGGAGAAGTGCCAGCGGTAACGCTATCTCGAACAGAACTGAAGTGCGTCCGGTCATAGCAGCGAACTATAGTCCTGTTTCCACGCTTGTCAACGCGACCGCCCCGAATATCGTCAGCGGACGCAAGCGCGAATTACAATACCCGTCGCCGGCTTGGGCGGGGGCAAAACACGCGCCCGCCAGGGCGCCGGCTGCGGGGCACTGCTAGCCCGGATATTTCACCAAGCCGCTTGTCGAGCGAACAGATGCCATTTAGTTTCAATCAGGTGCGGGCAGACAGCGCTGCCGCGCCCTCGCACGGTGGGGCCGGGCCACGGGCGGAGCCGAAGGCACCGACTGTGGGGCACTTTTGCCCCGCGTGCGCGCACGCGCTCGCTGCACCATAAGGCGTGGCTATGCCTCCGCTCGCAAGCACGCGCACGCGGGCAAAATCCTGCGCGATCATCGCGGCCCTTGGTGAAATGTCCGGGCTAGCCAGGCCCGGGGTTGCAGCGCACTGCGGCGGCGGCGGCTCTCGCCTTGTTACGCGCCTCGTCGATGGATTCGCCAACCGCCAGGGCAACGCCCATGCGCCGCTCGCCCCGCACTTCCGGTTTGCCGAACAGGCGAATCTCGGTGCCCGCCACGGCAAGCGCTTTATCTAGCCCGGAGTACGTCACCTGGTCGGAGTCGCCATGCGCGATGATCACCGCGGAAGCCGACGGTCCGCGCTGCACGATCTCCGATACCGGCAAACCCAGTATCGCCCGGGCGTGGAGCGCGAACTGGGACTTGTCCTGGCTGATCATCGTCACCATGCCGGTATCGTGCGGCCTCGGACTCACCTCCGAAAACAGGACCGCGTCGCCCTTGATGAAGAATTCGACCCCGAAGATTCCGCGGCCGCCCAGTTCGCCGGTGACCAGTGCCGCTATGCGCTGCGCCTCGGCGCGGGCTCCCTCGCTCATGGGTTGGGGCTGCCAGGATTCCCGATAGTCGCCGCCCTCCTGGCGATGCCCGATGGGTTCGCAGAACGCCACCTTGCCATCGCCGTAGCGCACGGTGAGCAGGGTGATCTCATAGTCGAAATCGACAAGACCCTCGACAATGACCCGGTCCGCGGCACCCCGCGCGGCGCTATGAGCTAGCCGCCACGCCTGCCGCGCATCGTCCCGCGCCGCCACGGTGGACTGTCCCTTGCCGGACGAACTCATCACCGGCTTCACGATGCACGGCACGCCGATGTCGTCAATCGCGGCGAAATATTCCTCCTCCGTCTCCGCGAAACGATAAGGGGAAGTCGCAACGCCGAGTTCCTCCGCTGCGAGCCGGCGGATGCCTTCGCGATTCATGGTCAGGCGCGCCGCCCGCGCGGTCGGCACGATGTTGTAGCCCTCGCGTTCCAGTTCCACCAGTGTCGGAGTCGCGATGGCTTCGATTTCCGGCACGACCAAGTGCGGTCTTTCCGCCTCGATCACCGCGCGCAGCGCTTCGCCATCCAACATGTCGATGGTCCGGCCGCGATGCGCGACCTGCATGGCGGGCGCATCGGCGTAGCGGTCGACGGCGATGACTTCGACGCCGTAGCGCTGCAAGGCGATCACGACCTCCTTCCCCAGTTCCCCCGCGCCGAGCAGCATCACCCGCGTCGGCGTCCTCGATAAAGGCGTGCCGATTTCGATCATTCTCGATCCGCTTCCTCTTGGCTTTGCATATGTGTCTTGTACAACTTGAAGTTATCTACATAAAGATTTGAAAAATATGTTATTTCTTCAATCTCTTCTACGGAAAGCTCACGCACGACCCGACCCGGAGAACCCAGTACGAGACTGCCATCCGGGATTTCCTTGCCTTCGGTCACCAATGCGTTGGAGCCGATCAGGCAATTGGAGCCGATCCTCGCGCCGTTCATCACGACGGCATGGATACCGATGAGCGAGTTGTGGCCAATCGTACAACCGTGCACCACGGCGTGGTGGCCAACCGTTACGCCCTCGCCTATGGTCACCGGATATGCGTCGTCCATGTGGACCACGGCGCAATCCTGAATGTTGCTGTTTGCGCCGATCGTCACCGTGCCGTAGTCGCCGCGCACCACGGCGCCGAACCACACGCTGACGTTGTGGTGCAGCACCACTGCGCCGACCACCGAGGCGGACGCGGCCACGAAATAGTCGCCGCGCGTCACCACGCGCCGGTCGCCCAAGGCATAGATCACGCGCTTCCGCCCTCCCGCAATGGTGCCTGTCCCTTGCAGCCACATTGTGTCGAAGCCGCGCGCGCAAATCCATCGGAGACCTTCGGATTCTGCCAAACGACCAGAGGATAAGAAGGGGCGGTGGTGCACCGGGCTATAATCGCCCGCGTGAACTATTGCAGCAGGTGCGGGGCGCCCGTATCGAAGAAAATCCCGCCGGGCGATGATCGCGAACGATTCGTTTGCCCCGGCTGCGACGCGATCCACTACGAGAATCCGAAGATCGTGGCGTGTTGCGTGCCCGTCTTCGAAGACCGCGTCCTGCTGTGTCGCCGCGCGATTGAACCGCGCCGGGGGCTCTGGACCTTGCCCGGGGGATACCTCGAGACCGGCGAGACGGTGTTCGACGGCGCCGCGCGCGAGACCTGGGAGGAAGCCCGCGCCCGTGTCGACGGCCACGGCCTGTACACCGTATTCAACCTCCCGCACATTTCGCAGGTCTACATGTTTTTCCGCGCCCGCGTGATCGACGGCCGCTACGGCATCGGCCAGGAGACCCTGGAAACGCGCCTCTTCCGCGAACCCGACATTCCCTGGAACGAACTCGCGTTTCCGGTCATCTCGAAAACGCTTGCGCATTACTTCCGTGATCGCCTGCGCGGGGTATTTCCCGTCCGCGTCGAGGACATCATCATCCAGCGCGCCATCGAAACGCATCCGACGCCAAGCGGCCCGCATGGCGGCTCCGAGTAATAGTCGGTTGTCCGACGCCCCCGACAGCCGAGCGGGTGTCGACAAGATCGAAGCCACGCCGTCCGAAGCCCAATCGCGCAGCGCCGCCGCGCAAGCCGCCGGCGCCTTCGGTATCGGCGCGCCTGAGCAGATCACTCGGTACGGCGACGGCAACATCAATGACAGCTACCGCCTGACGGCCCGCGACGGCGACGACTACCTGTTGCAGCGAATCAACCAGGCCGTCTTCGTCCATCCCGAACGCATCGCCCGCAACCTGGAACGCCTCTATGCGGCGCGGCCCGACCGGCTCCCCGAAATCCTGCGGGCGGCGGACGGCGGACTGCTGCATCGGGATGCCGACGGCGCGTTCTGGCGCTTGTACCGCTTCGTATCCGCGAGCCGCCACATGGACACCGCGGCGACGCCCGAAATAGCCCGCGAGGCGGGCCGCGCGTTCGGCGCGTTCCTGCACGAAACCCGCAGCCTGCGGCCCGACGACTTCGAGGATACCGTGGCAGGTTTCCACGATCTGCCCGCCCGTCTGGCTGCGTTTGAACGCGCTCTCGGCGCCGATGTCCGCAGCCGCGCGCGACATGCGCAAGACGCCTGCGCCGCGATCGAACGCTTTTCCGGCCTCGCGGCCATCGAGTTCCCGCGCGACCGCATCGCGCACAACGATTGCAAGATCAGCAACGTGCTGTTCGACGCCGACGGCCCGCGCGCGCTCTGCGTGGTCGATCTGGACACCGTCATGCCGGGCGCCGCGGTCTTTGATTTCGGCGACCTCGTCCGCTCGGCGGCGGCCCGCACCGACGAGAATGAAACCGACGCGTCGCGCATCGGCCTCGACCTCGCGCGGGTCGAGGCGATCGCCAGCGGCTATTGCGCGACCGCCACCCTGACAGCGGCGGAAAAGGACACCCTGGTCGACGGCATCCTGTACGTCACGTTCATGCTGGCCGTGCGGTTTCTGACGGACTACCTCGAAGGCGACAGGTACTTCCGCACCGCCTACGCCAATCACAACCTCGACCGGGCGCACAATCAGCTGGCGCTGCTGCGGGACATGGACGACCAGCGACTGGCGCTGGCCAGGATGGTCAGGACCGCCGCGAAGGGCGAGGCCCGTCGATAGTGCCTTGCCGCGCAAAACCGACACCGGTAGTCTGTCCCTCTCAAGCCAAGTACGGACGCACGCGATGAAGTACCTCCACACCATGGTTCGGGTGAACGACCTCGACGCCTCCATCGACTTCTTCGAAAAGCTCGGGTTGAAGGAGTTGCGCCGCCACGACATCGAAGCCGGCCGCTACACGCTCGTCTTTATGGCCGCCCCGGGGGATGAAGGCGCGCAGGTTGAAATCACCCACAACTGGGACCCGGAAACCCTGGGCGGTGGCCGCAACTTCGGTCATCTCGCTTATCGAGTGGACGATATCTACGCGCTGTGCCAATCGTTGATGGACGCGGGGATCACGATCCATCGCCCGCCTCGGGACGGGTACATGGCCTTCGTGCGCTCGCCCGACAACATATCCGTCGAACTCCTGCAGAAAGATGGGCCCCTGCCGCCGGCCGAACCGTGGTCCAGCATGGCGAATACCGGCGAGTGGTAAGGCCGCACCGCCCACCGCTCGCGGTGAAGGCGTAGAATCCAGGACATAGGCCGGGGAGGAACTTAAGTCATGGCAGAACCCGCAATCAAAACGGAAGAACCCGTAATCAGGACCCAGACCACTCTGGATCGCTCATGGAACGAAATCTGTGAGCTTGGCTTGCAGAAACACGTGGCCGAACTCGATGCGTACGGCTACACGATAGTCCCGCCCGAGATCGCCAACCCCAACGGCCTCGCCCAGCGATTGCTCGAGGCGTGTCTCGATATCGCCGAGCGGCGCAACGGCGAGCGACCCGATCTCGAGACCGGCTCCACGCACATCAACCTCGAAGGGACGGCTTTGGGGGGTCGCTACACGGGTCACGGGTATCATCCTCACGGGCCGCTGGGCGATGTGTTCCATTCGCTGCTGCTCGAAGACGAGGTGTTCGAAGAGGTGCTGATGAACCCGGTGCGGCTCGCGCTGGTCACGCACCTGATCGGCTACAACGCGGTGATGTCGAGCATGGGCTGCTGGATGAAAGGGCCCAATAGCACTGCGCTGGCGTTGCATGCGGACAACTCGCTGCCGTCACCGTTGCCGCCGCATGCCATCGGCTGCCAGACAACCTACTGGTTGACTGATTACACCCGGGAAAACGGCTCGACGGCGGTCGTGCCGGGTAGCCATAAGTGGTGCCGCCAGCCGCTCGGCGAAGAAAAGATCGTGCCGGAAAAGGAAGGTGATCGCGGCAATCAGCAGGCGATCCCGCTAGAAGGCAAGGCCGGCTCCCTGCTGGTGCATCACAGCAACCTCTGGCACGGCGCGTACAACCGCACCGCGCCGGGGGTGCGCGTCAGCCTGACGAACTACATGCTGCGGCATTTCATGCGCACGACCGAGAACTACATCGACAAGATCCCGCAGGAAACGCTCGACCGGCACCCGCCGCGGTTCGCGATCCTGACCCAGCAGGGCGTTAAGGTGGGGGGCTCGAACCCGACCGAGACAAAGCACAGAGTCGAGACCGCCGAGAAATACCTCTCTGCCTACGCGCAGGAGATCGGAGAAGGCTACCGGCCCGTGGAACAATGAGCCGCGCGCGTCCCTGATGACGCTCATGGCCGAGATCGCCCGAACGCCATTTGTGCTTTCGCAATTTTCCTTGCCGGCTGCTCCGGAATCCGAGTCCTGATCGCACTTTCGTGATTTACCCAGGACTCGGGACGTGCCAGTTGGCGAGGGGACGTTCACGCCGTTGCTGCACCAGATGATCTGGAAGCCAAAGGCCCGAAGTTTCCAATGAAGCCCGTGCCGGTAAGGGCAGAATCGCTTTTGTAAAGCGGGGCCCTGACTTTGTCGATATTGAGCTGGTTCAGTCACCGCCTATGGCCTGAATGGGTGAGGCAGCGATTGGTAGCACCAGATCAATTCATGAGATAGCGATGAATGCAGCCTCCGAGAAAGCGGCCATCGCGGTCGTGCACGCGTTTATCGACACATTTAGTGCGCAGGACCACGAGCGTCACGCCAAGACGCTGAATTATCCGCACATCCGCCTGGCCAATGGCAGGTTCACCAGAATCGAAAACGCCAACGTCTTTATTGCGGGTTCAAAGCGTGGCGAATCGATGCTTGAACAGGAAGGATGGCATCACACCGCTGTGGCCAGCCTGGAAGTGGTACACAGCGGCAATGACAAGGTCCATATCGCGCTGCGAAACGACCGTTGTCACGCCGACGGTTCGGTGTATCACAGTTTTGATACCTTTTGGATTGCGACCCTGGTTGAGGGCCACTGGGGCATTCAGTTCCGCTCCAGCTTTCTGCACACCAGCTAGTGCCGAGGGGGTGTGAGATGGAGATCAAACCAATCAAAACCGAGCGGGATTACCGGCGCGCCTTATCACGGATTGAGGACTTGATGGATGCCAGGACGGGTTCAGCAGAGGAAGACGAGCTCGATGTTCTGGCTATGATCGTTGAAGCTTATGAAGCGAAGCGCTTTGCAATACCAGATGCCCACCCTCTGGAAGTCATTCGCTTCGTAATGGAACAAAACGACATGAGGGACAAGGACCTGATGCCGTTTATAGGGAGTTCTGGACGTGTGTCGGAAGTCATGTCCGGTCGGCGACCATTGACGATCAACATGATTCGAAAACTCCAGAGCGGTCTGAAGATACCCGGGGACGCTTTGATCAGAGAATACGATGTGGCGTAGTAACACCAACTGAAGGCAATCGTACGTGGCTAGTGCTCCGTCAAGCCTAAATCTGCGGGTATCTGCGGGCCTTTTCGGCCCCTGGCTTCGTTGCTCCTCCTTGTGTGGTGCCTGCCACACCGCGTCGTCACGCCTCGCCAGGAACCAAAAATCCCTCGCAGCTACACTCGCATTTTTAGACTTGACGGAACACTAGCAATTGCAGCGCTGCCGGACACCCATCATTTCCGTCTTAGACAGACCATACACCGGAGGATCGGTGGGTTGCATGACATCGCCACTCCAGCAGCCGTATCCGATGCTCGATCAGCACCCACTCCTGTCCGTGGTGCCGGGGATTGCCATTTTTGTCCTGGTCCCGGCGTTCAACTTCGTGGGGGACGCCCTGCGGGACATCCTCGCCCCGCGTCTCAAGGGCGTCATCCATTGATTCCTGTCCCCCTTCGACGAAATCACCAATTACGTGTCAAGCAGGGTGTCCAGAAATTAGGCGAATAGGCGTCGTCTTTCCGACAACGCCTAGCCCGGATATTTCACCGAGCCGCATGTCGAACAGACAAATGTCATATGTTGTCAATCATGTGTGTCGGTTTTCCGGAAATCCTACCGGATACAGATTGCGCTGGCCGCGCCCTCGCACGGTGGGGCCGGGCCACGGGCGGAGCCGAAGGCGCCGACTGTGGGGCACTTTTTCCCGCGCGATCATCGCGGCCCTTGGTGAAATATCCGGGCTAGCGATCTACGCCCTTCTCCCAGTGTTGGACCAGCGGCGCCAGGTCGTCCCAGAATGACTCGGGGATTTCCAGTGATCCCGCTTTCGCGTTTGCTGCCGCTTCATCCGGCGTTCGACCGCCTGGAATGGCGCACGCAACCTGTGGATGGCGAGTGCACCACTGCAGTGACGCCGCCAATAGGGGGATCTCATACTGGTTGCATAGATCCTCGATCTTGCCGACGTGGGCAAGACATTCCGGACTGAAATTTCGTCGGCCCTCCGCAAGTGCCTGTGAGGGCCCCGTGGCGAGAAGTCCGATCTCCAGCGGCGTGGCGCAGGAAATTCCGATGTTGTACTTTTCAGCCGCAGGCAGGATGAGCTCCGCGGCGGTCTGGTTGAGAAGGCTCCAGGCATCGGGGACCACAGCGGCGTCGAATTCCCCGGTCACGATGAAGGGTGTATTGATCTCGGGGTCATTACAAGCAATGCCGATCCAACGGACCAGCCCTTCGTTCTGAAGCTTGCGAAGCGCGCCCAGCGCGCCATCGTCGCTCATAACTTCTTCCACGGGGTAACCCCCCGCATCGTGGATGTAGACGATCTCGAACTTTTCGATACCGAGGCGTTCCTGGCTGCCTTCAAAGGCGCGCAAAATCCCGTCGAATGAATGGTCTCTGCCTTGTCCGAGATAACCGACCTTGGTAACGACAGTGCATTTGGCCGCCAGATCCGGGCGCTGTTTGAGCGCTTCGCCAACGATCTTTTCGGATCCACCACGCGAATAGACGTAAGCCGTGTCGATGAGTGTGCAGCCTCCCTCCATGGCGGCCAGAATGGTCTGTACGCCAAGCTCAAAGTCCATGTCCGGAGTACTGATGCCAGAATTCGCGGGCTTGCCCGAGTACATGCTGCCGAGCCCCACGATGGACACCTCGAGACCTGTCCGTCCCAGAATTTTGGTTCTCATGATTCCTCCCTTATTCCTGTTTCCCAATCAACAATTCGTTATTCGCCAGCGGTTCCCAGTATCGCACTAATGGTCGCTGGGGCGTTCGCGATGTCGCTGCGAAGAGCCGGGTGAGGATGCCGTCATTGCTCCAGGCGCACATCGTAACCCGCCTCCTGAAGCGACCCGACCACGGCTTCAACCTGTTCTTCGCCCCGCATCTGCAGCACCAGTTCGACCACGGTGGCACGCACCGTAGACGTGCCGAACGCGCGCTGGTGCACGATGTCCACGATGTTGCTGTCAAGCTCGCCCAAGCGCCTGGTGAGTTCGCCGAGCGCACCCGGCTGATCGGGTATCTCGACCGCGATGCGCACCAGCCGGCGGCCGCGCACGAGGCCGCGCTGCACGACGGACGACAACATCATCATGTCGATATTGCCGCCGGTGAGCACGACCACTGTCTTGCCGACAGCGAGCGTCGGGTCCGCGATCACGGCCGCAAGGGCGGCGGCGCCCGCGCCTTCGGTGACGGTTTTCTCGATCTCTAGCAATTGGAAGATCGCGCGCTCGATATCGCGCTCGGAGACCGCCACCATATGGTCCACGGTCTGGCGGATGATGCGCATGGTCATGTCTCCCGGCGTATCGACGGCGATACCCTCCGCGACAGTGCCCGGCCGCGCGGGACGCGGATCGCGGCCATGGAAGGCGGCCACGGCGGCGCTGAAACGTTCCGCCTGCACGCCGACGACTGTGACGCCACCTCGGAGCGCCCGCGCCGCGATCGCAGTGCCGGCGATCAGACCGCCGCCGCCCACCGGCACGATGAGCGTATCGATGTCCGGCGCCTGCTCCAGCACCTCGATGCCGAGCGTTCCCTGGCCGGCGATGACCGCTTCGTCCTCGAACGGATGCACCAGGATGCGTCCAAGCTCCCGAGCCAATCGATGCGTATATTCCAGCGTCTCGGCAAAACGGTCGCCGTGAAGAAACACTTCGCCACCGAATACGCGGGTCTGCTGCACCTTGGCGTTCGGCGTGTGGCGGGGCATGACGATGCTGACCTGGATCCCCAACCTGGCGCCGTGATAGGCGAGCGCCTGGGCGTGGTTGCCCGCGGACATGGCGATAACGCCTTGACGGCGCTCGCCCTCGTCGAGCAGCAGCAGTTTGTTCAACGCGCCGCGTTCCTTGAACGACGCCGTGAACTGCAGGTTCTCGAACTTGAGATGAAGGTCCGCTCCCAAGGCCGTCGACAGGGTTTCCGATCGCGTCAACGGCGTCCGCGCGATGGCGTTTCCGAGTCGCGCCCTCGCCGCCTTGATGTCATCGAACGTCACGGCCATGTTCTGTGTTTTTCCCTGTCGATCCGCGCGACATTGTACCGACGCAAGCGATCGGCCACCGGCGCGACGCTTTCGCCGCACGGGCCGATAGCCCCTGCTAGGGCGACGGTTTGAATGGCGCTAGCGTTTGCCGTGTCTCGGCGGCGTCGATGATGTCGTTCCAATCCCAAAGTTGCGGAATGGTCTCGACCTCGGCCCACAGTGTGGCCTGATCCGCATAGTGGGGGCTGCCCGCATGCCCCGACGCACCGTGGGGCACGATCCATCGGGAATTGCGCCAGTCGGATGGATCGTGGATGTAGCGATTGACCGACATCACCGTCGCAACGCATCGGTCCGTCATCGAGTAGGCGCCCGCGAGCGGGGTATCGCCATCGCCATGCGTTTCAACCTGCGGTGGATCGAGGAACTCCGCGCACTCCGGGAATATTCGGGACAACGGATGCCGGGGACGCGTGCGGTGAATCGCGCCCCAAGTCCAGTCGCGCATATCGTCGCCCAACCGGGAGCGAAGTTCGCGAACCGCCTGCGCCAGGGCGGCTTCGATGCATCCTGTCCAGGTCTGGCCAGCTTGGAGGCACGCATCGTCGTCCTCCGCCATGGCCGCTATGGCCCTTGCGTTGAGCGTTCCGGCGTGTACCGCGGCCCCTCGACCGATGCCGCTCGCCGCACCGAATGCCGCGTTTGCCAGCGGACCGAGCGCCGCCTTGACGACCTCGCCGAACAGGTAGGTGCGCGCAATGCCGTAGATCGCCGCGCCCGCGGACGACCGGTCCATGCGGCAGTCCCAATCCACGAGGATGTCGCGTGCCTTTTGGGCGTCGGGGTCCCCTGGACTTATCGTCGCCAAGCGTTCGATGAGAATACGTGCCGGAATCGAATGCCGATCCGCGTGGATGGACGCCATGTCCTCCGGCTTCGCCGCGCCTGCGGGTATCGCCCCGAGCCGCGCGGTAATCCGGCGGGCGCGCCAATCGGGAGCAAAGAAGGTATTGATGTAGTGCGGATAGTCAGCCTTTGTCGGCGCATTGTTGCAGGTCACGACGAAGCCGGCTTCCGGGTTGCGGGCGTTCGGCATTTCCGCGAACGGAATCCGACCGCGCCACTCGTGTTCGCCGGTCCACCCCGGCACGGGGACCCAAGCGTTGGCCATGGACCGAAGCGGTATTCGTCCCCGGTACCGATACCCGAACGCGCCGTGGATATCTGCGTAGACGAAGTTGTTGACCGGTTCGGTCCACTCCCTGAGCGCCTCTTCCGCCTCGTCCGCCGACTTGGCGATCAGGAGATCATGGAGCGTGTTGGCCCACGGGGTTCCGCTGTTGGTGCCGGGATGACTGAACGCGATGCCGTGCCCCGCGTACGGATCCTCCGCGACGATAGGACCGTGGCGGGTTCGGACAACAGTCAGTGTCTGGGACCGGCCGTCGCGAGTGGCAAGTTCCTCGCTCGACACCTCGGCGGGCAACCAAGCGTCCCGCCAAGCGTATTCCAGCCGGTCGTTTTCCGTCCGAAAGCGTTCGATGTAGAGATCCTGGTAGTCGCCAAAGCCGTGCGTCATGCCCCAGGCAACGTGCTCGGTATGGCTGAAGTGCGGCATTCCGGGCACACCGGGCAGCGCGTATCCGTTGCAACGGAACGCGGGACAGTGGATGTGTACCTGGTAATAGACGTTGGGCGTGTCCAAGGGACGATGTGAGTCGCCGGCAACGAGTGGCAGGCCCGACGCCGTGCGCGCACCGGAGACGACCCAGGCATTGCTACCGCCGTCGGTCTGGCCGAGACAGTCGAGTTCCGCCGCTGCCGCCGCGAGAACATCGAGACTGTCCAATTCGATATCCCCATACGTCTCTCCCGGCGGCACGGACACGAGGCCGTCGTCCGGATAGCTGCGGAAAAGGGACGCGGCACGCTCGGCACCCAGGGCGCGGGCAAGTCGCGCCCGCCACAACTTGATCTCGTAGGTCCCCATCAGCATGTTGCGGACCTTGTAGACGGCAAGGCAGTGCCACGGGCGCCACGCCTCGGGGATCGCGCCAAGGAGCTGGTGTTCGATGGGAAGCGACTCCGTCGTTTCGATGAATGCGTTCACGCCAGCGGCGTAGGCATCCAGCATCGCCTTCGCGGCGTCGCTCGTGACCTCAAGATCCGCCTTCGCGGCGCGTTCGAGGTCAAACGTGCGCATTAGCCGATCCACCTCGATGCCGGAATCCCCCGCGAACTCCGACCAGCGGCCGAGCGCCCGATGACGGTCGTAGTCCATGTGCCAGAGCCTGTCCTGGGCCGTGACGAAGCCCTGCGCGAAGAAGGCGTCGTGCTTCGTCGCGGCGCGAATATGGGGGATGCCCCACGCATCGCGGACCACTTCCACAGGTTGGCGCAGACCGGGGGCGCGGATCGTCGAGGTCAGATCGGGCAGCGCGGCCACGAGGTCCGCCCGGGTGAAGGGCATGCCGACTCCTTTGAAATGCAGCAACTGTAGCGCAAAAAATGCCGGGCACCTCGCGACGGTGCCGCGACGGCCGTATGCGATTTTCAGCGCTTTCGCATACCGGTTGGGGTCGATGTCGTACAACATACCTTAAGCCGAAACGGCATGATCCAACTTCCATGCAACAAACGCTCCGGGGGAGCGTCAGCGACCGGGGACGGTTGTTCCATGGTCGACGAGCGGGGTGGGGCCAGGAGCCTTCAGCGGAGCCTTCAGCCGGGGAGCGCGAGGGGATACCCCCTCGCAAGAAATCAGCCGAAGCCGCCGACTGTGGGGCACTGGTACACTACGCAAGGCAAAAAGGACAATGAATGCGACCGTGATCGACACGCTGAGATTCGCGGACCGCCTGAAGGCGGCGGGCTTCGAAACGCCGCATGCCGAGGGCATGGCGCGCGCTCTTGGCGACGAGTTGGCAGAGCGGATGCTCACCAAGAATGACCTCGACGAGGCGCTCCGCCCCATCTACGCCAAGTTCGACGGTATCGACAGCAAGTTCGTCGGTATCGACGCCAAGTTTGTCGCGATCGATGCCAGGTTCGACGCGATCGATGCCAAGTTTGTCGCTATCGATGCCAGGTTCGACGCCATGGACGCCAAGATCGATTCCGTATATCGGGAACTCTCCGGCAAGTTCAACATCCTGGTCGGCGTAATGGCCCTGGGTTTCACACTGCTCGTCGGGCTCGGCGGATACAATGCAGTTTCCCCGCGCTTCGCCCAGCCGATCGCGCAAGCGCCAGAGACCCGGCAGGAGGCGACAGAACTGCGCACCATGCCGTCGTCGCGAGCGCTCGTCGAGGACTGAGCCACCTACCCTTCCCAACTCGCCGGCGGCAGACAACCTTTGGCATATACTTCCTTTTTTCCGTGGCAAGACTTCGAAACAACATGGCGGGTTTACAAACCCCATGCCGCTGCGCGTCCTGACCCACTACAGCATGCGGGGGAACGGGCGTGGCATGTGGTCGCGTTGCAACGAGGGTTGAATATGGCCAAGGACATCAAGGCGGCGGTGCGGGAAATCTGTTTCTCTCTGCCCGAAGTCGAGGAGCGAGCGAGCCACGGCATGCCCGACTACAAGCTGCGTGGCAAGTCATTCGCGCTGTTGGCGATCAACCATCATGGCGACGGCCGCATCGGCCTGTGGGTCCACGCGCCGCCCGGTGCCCAGCACTTGCACGTGGACGGTGAGCCGACGTTCTATTTCGTGCCTCCCTATGTCGGCCCGCGAGGCTGGCTCGGCGTGCATCTCGACCAGGGCAACGACTGGTTTGCCATCGCCGCGCGCGTCCGGGAGGCTTACGTACACGTCGCGCCGCGCGGCTTCGCGAGGGGACTCGGGGACCCCATCGAGATCGAACCGCCCACCGAAACCGTGGACCCCGAGGACTTCGACCCGCTGTCGGCCCCGCACGCCCAGCAAAAGCTCACGGGTATACGCGCCCTCTGCGCTTCGCTGCCGGAAACCTCCGAGGGCACGCAGTTCGGCATACCGGCATTCAAGGCCGGCAAGAAGACTTTCCTCACCGCCAATCGCCAGAGAAAACGCATGCGTCTCGAGTTCTGGGTAGGACCGGAGCTCCAGGCCACGTTGAGCGACGACCGCCGCTTCTCCATCCCCGCCTACATCGGACATCGAGGCTGGATCGATCTCGACGTGGAGGACCGCATCGACTGGGACGAGGTCCGCGAACTCGCGCTGGGCAGCTATCGCCACTTCGCGCTCAAGCGGATGCTGAAGGGGCTGCCAGATTCGCTCTACGCGCCGAGCGACCGATGATTCAGCCATGCCCGATACTCTGGGAATGCGGCAAGATGGTTGCGAGTCGAGCACCGGCAGTTTCCGTTCAGACTTCCCCGGAAATCTTCGCGCACCGTCCGATCTCACCAGACGTGTCGAACCGATGGCGGTACGGCAGATGAGCAGCCTCGGGTTCCGCCGACTGTGAGCGTGCCGGAAACACCGCCCAAGTCAATCTCCGTCGCCAGTTCGGGGATGTGGGCCGGCCTGCATCCTGGCATGGCGCTGTCCTCCCTGGCGATGGTGCTGGCGTTCGTCGCCTTCACGGTGGTCAACGTGGAGGGGGCAGGTGCGATCTATGCCGGAGTCAGGGCATGGATCGAATCCACGCTGGGCTGGTCCTACATCCTGGCCGTCTGCGTCATGTTGTCGGCCTGTCTCTACATCATGTGCAGTCGCCACGGCAAGGTGCGCCTGGGCGACGACGATGCGCGGCCCGAGTTCAGCACGTTTTCCTGGCTCGCGATGCTGTTCTCCGCCGGGCTGGGTATCGGCTTGCTGTTCTTTTCGATCTCCGAGCCGATGCTCTACTTCGACAACTCCGCGTCCTTCGGATATCCCAACAACCCCCATGCCGACAATGCCGGCGCGGTGGAGATGAATGAAGCGCGCGCCGTGGACGCCATGCGCGTCACCTACTTCCACTGGGGACTGCACGGCTGGTCGGTCTACGTGGTGGTCGGCCTGTGCCTCGCCTACTTCGGCTTCCGCAAGAAGCTTCCCCTTACGCTGCGGTCGGCCCTTTACCCCATCATCGGCGAGCGCATCTACGGGCCCGTGGGTCACAGTGTAGACCTGCTCGCCGTGTTCGGGACGGTGTTCGGCGTCGCGACGTCGCTCGGGCTCGGCGTCAAGCAAATGGCCGCCGGGCTAAACACGCTGTTCGGGGTCTCCCCGGACCTGACAACGCAGATCACCCTCATCGCGGTGATCTCGACGGCGGCCACCCTGTCGGCGGTGTCGGGCGTGGCGCGGGGCATCCGAATCATCTCCGAGTGGAATATCTATCTCAGTATCGTCCTGCTGGCGTTCTTCCTTTGCTTCGGGCCGTTCGAGTGGCTGCTCGGTTTCTTCGCGACGACGGTCGGCGACTACCTTTGGAACCTGGTGCCGATGGGACTCTGGGTCGCGAGCGAGGCCGGCGACTCGACCTGGCAGGGCGGCTGGACCATCTTCTACTGGGGGTGGTGGATCGCCTGGGCCCCCTTCGTCGGCATGTTTATCGCCCGCATCTCGCGCGGACGCACGATCCGGGAGTTCACTATCGGTACGATGTTCGTGCCGACGGCAGTGGGCATCATCTGGATTTGCCTGTTCGGCGGCAATGCGCTCCACATGGAGTTGAACGCCGCCGGCGGCGTCGGCACCGCGGGCATCCTGGACCTCGTGCGCGAGTGGCATCTGGAAGCGGCGCTATACGGCACCATCGAACGGATGACCGACATTTCCTGGCTGGTCTGGTCCATGTCGGCGCTGGCGACGTTCCTGCTGGCGACCTGGTTCATCACCTCCTCGGACTCCGGCACCCTGGTGATCGCGACCATGCTGAGCATGGGCGACGACAACCCGCCGCGCCGTTTCCGAGTCGTCTGGGGCGCCGCGATCGGCATGGTGGCGGCGGCGTTGTTGCTCGCCGACGGCTTGCAGGCCCTGCAGGCTGCATCCATCGCGGCCGCCCTGCCCGTCTGCGTCATCCTGCTGGCGATGACCGCAGGAGTCATCATTTCCTTGAACCGAGACTCCTCGGCGAATCCGGCAGCGGGCGCCAGCGGTTCCAATCGCGGCTGAACCGGTCTTTCGTCGTTTGGACTCGGCTTGCCGGCCCTCGTCGCAGCACGCCACGAGCTCCGGGCGCGTCATTGATCAGGTGTCGCGAAAGTCCCTGCCGCCGCGGCGCAACAGCTCCAGCCGGCTGTGGAAGTCGTCACGGCAGATGTAGCAACCCTGGAGCAAACGTCGACCGCTCTTCGGGTCGAAGCCAAGGCGCGCATGCATGATTCGGTGATTGTCGAATACCTGGCACTCACCCGCGTTGAGGCGAAACCTGAACTGCATCTCTTCGCTCGACGCGATGCTGAGAAACCGTCGATGCGCCCGATAGAATGCCATCTGCAAATCCGGCTCGATATCCACCGGGCCGATCAGCGCCGGATGCAGGCGCGTGCCGACGATATCGCCATCCTCGTCGACATCTATCACCGTCGCGCGATTGGCGATTTGCCAGTCGTCGGCGATGGATGTGAATGTGACCTCGCGCGTGCTCAGCAGCTCGAACGCGGCAGGGTCCGACTGCCGCAACGCCTCGGCGCAGGCAATCGCGTCGACCAGCACGCTGTCGCCGCCCGTGGCGTCATTGCGCAGGCAGTGCAGGAACTGGACCCCCGGCGGATACCGGCGGCTGGGAAGATCGTTGTGGGGATAGAGCTTGCGGGGCGTGTAGGCCAGGTTCTCCGCATCCGGCTTTGATTCGACGGTGAAGTGGCGACCGAAGTGAGAGCCCTCGACCAGGGCGATGCGCTCGGCCAACGCCAGCACGGCGAGGTCTTGCGAGGGGAGACCCTTGACCAGGGCAACACCCTTGTCGTCGACGTGCTCCAGGAGTTCCAGCAAACCAGCGTCGCCGGTCATGACGTCAGCGAAATCGACCGACACCGCCCGCGTGCTGAAATTCGACGCCGGCCAGGAACGGGGCCGCTGTTTGCGCCGCAGTCGCGCGCCGCGTTCCGCCCGGTGGGCGTCGAGCCAGGCCCAACTGAAGAAACTCCCGTCGCAAGCGGCGTCATGGCGCGGCCACTCGATGCGCAGCCCCTGCGCGTCGGCGCCGAGCGACGCGGGGACTATGTCCAGCGGAATCGCGAGAAAATCCACCGTGCGTTCCCAGGCGCGGGGATGCGTACACTTCGGACAGTGGCAATTTTCGCGCAGCCAGTAATACAGGTGGCGGCTGCGGTCTCCGCCGGGCCAGGCGATGTAAACGCTGTCCGTTCCCGCCTCCGGCGTCGGCGTCGGCGCCTTCGTCGCGCCAGGCTCGGTCGCAATGTCTTTGGTCGCGCGTTGTTCCATGAGCCTCGTCTGTCCCTGCAGACGTGTCGTTCAACAACCCGCAGAGAACGGCCGTCTTTCAATGCGCGAATAATACGCCGACAACTTCCGGTGTTGGGCGGATACACAAGGCGCGATGCGCCGTAGAATGCGCCCATGCAGTCCCCCGTACCGACAATCACCGCCGTGCGCGAGGAGCGCAAGCGCCAGGTGGCGCTTGGCTACCGTGTTTTCGCGGCGTTCGGCTGGGGCGATCTGGGCGATGGCCATATCAGCGCCCGAGACCCGGAGCGAACAGACTGCTTTTGGCTGCTTGACGCCGACGTGGCGTTCGGCGAAGCGAGCGCGGAACGCCTGGTATTGGTGGGACCCGACGGAGGCATCGTGGAAGGCGCTGGGCGTTGCTCCACGAACTGGCCCGCCTACTACATCCACTACCCCATCCTCGCCGCGCGCCCGGAGGTGGTGAGCGCCGCGCATACCCACACGCCCTACGGCACGCCCTTTTCGGCGTCGGCAACGCTGCTCGAGCCGATCACCCAGGAGGCATGCATCTTTTATGAGGACCACGCCCTGTTCGACGACGAAGAGGTGCAGGTGCAGAGCATCGCGTGCGGCGAGCGCATTGCCCGCGATCTTGGCCGCAACAGGGGCATCGTCCTGCGCAACCATGGGTTGCTGACGGTCGGGCGGAGCGTCAAGGCGTGCGTGGCATGTTTCGTCATGATGGAACGCGTCGCCGAGGCGCACCTCAAGGCCCGCGCTCCGAAGCCGGTCTCACACAACGCGGCGCTCTACGCCAAGGCTGATCTGACCACCGAGCCATACCTTCACTCGGTATTCGACTTCCTCGTCGCGCATCATCTTGGGCACTAGCCCTGAGCCGGTTCATGACGCGGATGTCGGGGCGGTCGGTCGCGGTTCGGATGCGGACGCTTCGCGCTCTTCCAGCAACCGAAAGTGACGCACGTAGAGGCGGTATCGATCCTGGATTTCCCGCACGTAGCGGACTACTTCGGTGCCGCGCACGTACCCGTAGACGGACTGTTTCGCATACTCCGGCTGCGCAAGCTTCAACATGGCCCGCTCCACGTTGTCGAACCATAGCGAGCCATCGAGACCGAGTTCGCGCGCCAGCCGGCGGCCGTCGCGGATGTGTCCATGCCCGGCGTTGTAGGCGCCCAGCGCAAACAGGATCTGCTCACCCACCGGCAGGTCGGGGAAGCGTTGCCGGGTCCAGTCGAGATAGGCGACACCGGCGACAATGCCCGTTTCGGGGTCCTTGAGTCTGGCAGCGTCGACGCCGAGATCGGCGGCAGTCCTCGGCATGACCTGGAGCAGGCCCTCCGCGCCGGCGAAACTGATGCGGTTCGGATCGAAGCCGCTTTCCTGGTACATCTGGGCGACGATCAGCCGCCAATCGAACCCCACCGCCTCGGCCGCCGGCCGGATGATGTGGTCATACGGCGACAGCGTGTCGCCCGTGATCCGATGCTCGCGCTGGCGCGCCATCCGGCGCGGATTGACGAAGTACTTGTTGCGCAGCACGTTGAAATCGTAGCCCCGGTAGCGTTCGCCGATGAACGCATCGAGACGGCGCAGGAGTTCCGCGCTTTCGTCGCGCGTCGCCCAGGCGAGCCCCTCGTCGGGCGCGAGGGCAAGGCCCAGGGAAAGGCGCGGATCGAATGTCGTCTCCAACTCGGCGCGGTGGCTGTCGACCAGCGTGGCATCGAGGCTGCCTACGGCGATATCGGCGAGAATTGCGCTGGTCGACCGATCAACGAATTCGATATCGAAGTCCGCCTCGGCGCGAAGATTCTGCAGCGTTACGGCATAGCTCGTCCGCGGGTTGACAGTGATCCGTCGTCCGGCGAGACCCGCGAGATCCACGATCGGTTCGCCGGTGGTGACAAACACCTCGCGTATCCGCAAGTACGGACGGGTGAAGCGCAGGCCCATCTCGATGCGCTGCTCGGTCGGAACGAGGCCCGCGGCGATCATGTCGCCGCGCCCCGCCGCGAGCCCTTCGAGCAAGCCGCTGATTTCACCCGCGACGATGACTTCCAACTCGAGGTCATGCGCCTCGGCGAAAGAGCGGACCAGCTCGTATTCGAAGCCGAGCATCTCGCCGCGCCAGAGGTAGTAAGTGGCCGGCGCGTTGACGGTTAGCATGCGAATGCGACCGGCGGCGACGATGGCATCCCAGTCGCGGAACTCCTCGCTATGCTCATCCAGCGTATGGCGTTCCAGCAAATACGTGTCGAGCATCCTGCGCAATATCGGGTTTTCGCGTCGCAGCGCCCACGCGTGTTCCTTTACTTCGGGTAGTTCGCGCAGCTTTTCCACTCGCGGACTCGTCGCCACGATCGCGCGCGCGGCGGCTTCGTCCATGATGGTCGCGTCGATAGTGCCGGCTTCGATCAATGCCTGGAACCCCATGGGGTCGGTATCCGCCGGCACGGGCACGCGCGGCGATTCGGGATAGTGCCGCGCCAATGTGTCCACGTAGGAGGTGTGTTCGGCGACGCCGAAACTACCCTCTTCGGTGGCGCCGACGACCCATTCCCGCGAGCGCGTCAAAGGCAGCGAAAAGGCGATGCGTTGCTTGCGGGGTTCCGTGACAGTGAGGTTGGTCGCCGCGACATCGGCGCGTCCCTTCTCCACGCTGCTCAGCAAGTCGTCCACGTTCGAAACAACGATCCACTCGACGCCAAGGCCGTGACGGCGGGCGAATCGTTCCGCGAGACGTTGGTACTGCTCGGTGGAAAGCCCCTGGGACTGCAACGTCTCGAAGTCCGACCATGCGCGGCGGGCAAAACGTATCTTGCCGCGCTTCTCGACGGTCGGCCAATCGCCCGTGCCCGGCAATGCCCCGCCCGGCCCCGCGACAACCGTGCGATCAGGTTCACAGGCCGCGAGCGCGAGGATGCCGACGGTCGCCAATGCACGAGACCGCCGCCCGGCCATCAGACCCGCCCTTCGCATGGTTGCCTTGTGCGTTCCCCGGATATCAGTCATATCGGCGCTTTCTCCCCAAACCACGAATTGAGACCCGGGAAACCATGGCTCGGTTCCCTTGCGCAGGTTCGTCGCACCTGCGCAGCCGCTACTCGACCAGGGCGTTCATCGGCAACGCCGTCGTGTACTTGACTTGCCGGAGCGCGAACGTCGACGTCAGGTTGCCGACCTCCGGCAGGTGTACCAGCGTCCGCTTCAGCAGGCGCTCGTAGGCGCTCACGTCCGCGACAATGACGCGCAGCAGGAAGTCCGTCTCGCCGGAAACCGTATAGCATTGCACGATCTCGGGGATATCCTGCACCGCCTCCTCGAAGCGGCTCAGCGCGTTCTCCTGGTGGCGTTTCAAGTTCACGTTGACGAACACGTTGACCGTGAGGTCGAGATGGGCGGGATCCAGCAGCGCGACCCGCTGCCTGATGAAGCCCCCCTCCTCGAGCCGTTTGACTCGCCGCCAACAGGGCGTGTGCGAGAGGCCTACCCGATCGCCGAGTTCCTGCATCGACATATCCGCGCAATCCTGGAGTTCGACGAGAATTCGCCTGTCGATCCGATCAAGATATTTCATCCTACTTAACTGGAACTATTAGGAATAGATTTGGAATATTGACGCATATACAACAACAAATGCAACGTCATGCCCGGAAATTGGTCATATGATCATAGACGATAATCCAGGTGCTGATATGCCAACCGAGCGCCCAGCAAGGAACCCGCCGCCACGCGCTACCCGCGCGGGAGATCAGCTTGCCCGGGCGCGTTATGGAACAGAGTCGGGCATCGCTTACCTGACGGGCATTCAGGCCATCGCCCGTCTTCCCCTGGACCAGCGCCGACTGGACGACCGCGCGAACCTCGATAGCGCCGGCTTCATCTCCGGATACCGCGGCTCTCCCCTTGGGGGCCTGGACCAGCAGCTCTGGCGTCTGTCGCATGAACTCGAGTCCCACCGCATCGTCTTCCAGCCCGGGGTCAACGAAGACCTGGCCGCCACCGCGGTGTGGGGCAGCCAGCAGGTCGGGCTGTTTTCCGGCGCGCGCCGCGAAGGCGTGTACGGCTTGTGGTACGGCAAGGCACCCGGCCTCGACCGCTCCTCCGACGCCGTGCGCCACGCCAACGCGGCGGGCACCAGTCCGAGGGGCGGCGTGTTGCTGGTCGTGGGAGACGACCACGCGTGCAAGTCCTCCACCCTGCCGAGCGCCAGCGAATTCGCGCTGCGCGATCTCGGCATTCCGATTCTGGCGCCGTCAGACGTGCAGGATGTGCTCGACTTCGGACTCATGGGTTGGGCCATGTCGCGCTACGCCGGCTGCTGGACCGGTCTCATCGCCCTGGCCGATGTCATGGACAGCGCCCTGACCGTCCACGTCGATCTCGACCGACACCGCTTCGTCAATCCCCCGCACGGGGAAGAATTTCCGCACATCCGGCTTCAGGATTCGCCCATGGACCAGGAAGCCCGACTGGAGTCGAAATTGCGTCTGGCGCGGCGGTTCGCCTCGGCGAACTCCATCGACCGGATCGTTACCACCTTGCGATCGCCACGCCTCGTGCTGGTTACCGCGGGGAAGGTCTACGCCGACGTGCGCGAAGCCCTGGCGAGGCTGGGTCTGCAGTCAGAAGCACAACTCGTTCAAGCCGGCGTTCGCCTCGTAAAGCTCGGCATGACCTGGCCGCTGGATACGGATCTGGTCAACGAAATCTGCGGCGGAGCGAAACGACTGCTGGTGATCGAGGAAAAACGGCCGTTCATCGAAGATCAACTCAGGACGATCCTGTTCGGCCGCTCCATCGAACTGTTGGGCAAGGGCTGCGGCGCCCATTCCCCGGCCGGGAACGATCACCGGGACACGCTGCGCAACCTGCTATCCGCCACCGGAGAACTTGACGTGCCCGCCATCGCCACGGCCATCCGAACGCTATTGCCCAAGGCAACGGATTCCAGCTACCTCAGCGAAATCGCGACCGCAGCCAGCACGCTTCCCAACGCCGGACAACTCCCGAAGGTAACGCGCAAACCCATGTACTGCGCCGGCTGCCCGCACAACACCTCGACTCGCGTGCCCGAAGGCAGTCGCGCCGTCGCCGGAATCGGCTGTCACTACATGGCCCAGTGGATGGATCGCAACACGGGCACACCCACGCACATGGGCGCGGAGGGCGTGAACTGGATTGGCCAGGCCCCTTTCACCGATGAACCCCACATCTTCGCCAACATCGGCGACGGCACCTATTTCCACTCGGGCATCCTGGCGATTCGAGCCGCCGTCGCCTCCGGCGTGAATATCACCTACAAGGTGCTCGCCAACGATGCGGTAGCCATGACGGGTGGCCAACCGGTCGACGGCACGCTCACCGTGGAAGACATCGTCGCCCAGGTCCGCGCGGAGGGCGTCGCCGAGGTTCGGGTCGTCAGCGACGACCCGCGGCGACATCGAAAAGCCGGATTCGACGTCGCGGGCCGCGATGCCCTGGATGCCGTGCAACGCGAGCTTTCGGCAGCACCCGGCTGCACCGTGCTGGTCTACGACCAGACCTGCGCCGCCGAATTGCGCCGCCGGCGCGGTCGCGGTCTGGCGGCGGACCCGGACGTACGCGTGGTCATCAACGATGCCGTCTGCGAAGGCTGCGGCGACTGCTCGACGCAGTCGAACTGCGTCGCCGTCGAACCCCTCGACACCGAGTTCGGAGTAAAGCGGTCCATTAACCAGACCGCCTGCAACAAGGATCTGTCCTGCCTCGATGGTTTCTGTCCCGCCCTTGTCACGCTGTCGGGCGCGAAACTCAAGGCCAGAGGCACTACGATCGATGACGTCAAGCCGTTAGTACCGCTACCTGCAAGCAACCAGCGCCCCGCCAACATCCTCATCGCCGGCGTCGGGGGCACGGGGATCGTCACCGCCTCCCAGATTCTCGGTACGGCCGCGCATCTCGATGGCTGCCACGTCTCCACACTGGACATGACCGGACTCGCACAGAAAGGCGGGGCGGTCGTCAGCCACGTGCGCATCTCTGCCGCCGGCAAACCACATTCGCCAACCCGGATTCCGGCGGCGGGTGTCGACATGCTGATCGGGGCCGACGCCGTCACCGCGGCCGGCATCGACGTGCTCCGCCTTGCCTCACCGACGCGAACCCGCGTCGTCCTCAACACGCACCTCGCACCCACCGCCGAGTTCGTGCTCCGGCAGCGACAGGGGTTCGACTTCGAGCAACTTGAAGTTCGTCTGCAGCGGCGCGCCAAGCGCCTGGTCACGGTGGACGCGAACGTTGCGACCCAGGCGCTGTTCGGCTCCACCACCTGCGCGAACATCTTCCTGCTGGGCTACGCCTTCCAGTCCGGCGGGATTCCCGTGTCGCTCGATGCCCTCAAGCGCGCCATCACGCTGAACGGCGTCGCTGTCGAGGACAACCTGGCGGCGTTCCAACACGGCCGAAACGCGGCCCACGAGGTCGAGGCAGCGGCAGCGGGCCTGCTGGTCCACCGGCATCGGCCACGCTCCGACGCCATGCAGCCGCCGCGGTCAGCGAGCCTCGCCGATCGCATCGCCGTTAGAGGCGCTTTCCTGACGGAGTACCAGGACCAGGCGCTGGCGTCCAGGTACGAGGCGCTGGTCCACCGAATCCGCGACATCGAGGCTCGGGTAAAGCCCGGCAGCAGCCTGCTGGCCGAGGCCGTGGCCGAGAGCTATTTCAAGCTGCTTGCCGTCAAGGATGAATACGAGGTAGCACGTCTCTTCACCGGTTCCCCGACGGCCAACGACCGCAGCTTCCGGACCAGGCTTGGCGAGCAGTTCGAACCTGGATTCCGGACGACCTTCCATTTCGCCCCGCCGCTCTTCGCCCGTAAAGGCGCTGACGGGCGACCGAGAAAGATCGCCGTTGGCGGCTGGATCGTGCCCGTCCTGCGCCTGCTGGCGAAGATGAGGCGCCGGCGCGGCGGAATCTTCGATCCGTTCCGATTCAGCGCGGAACGCCGTCTGGAACGCGCATTGCTCACCCGTTTCGAGTCCGACATCGAGATGATGGTGGCGCACCTTGATGCAACCAACTTCGACGCGGCGGTCGCATTGGCCGGCCTGCCAGGCACGATCAAGGGTTTCGGCCCGGTGAAGGAAGACGCGGCCGAATCGGCACGGCTACGCCGGAACCTCTACCTGGCCCAGTTACACACGCCGCCGGGAATGGCCCGACCCTACCGGTGTTCCGGAGAACCCGCTGGCAAAGCGGTCGCCTAGCCCGCTCGTCGACCATGGAACAACCGTCCCCGGTCGCTGACGCTCCCTGGAGGCGCTTGTTCCATGCAAGTACCCGGCGCTGCGCGATGCTTGCCGGCTAGAACTGCATCTTCAAACCCAGGGTAAAGGTGCGGCCCCGAGGATCGTCGAACTTGGCGTTAACTACACCATCATTAAACAGTGCGCCGCTAGAGGCCAGGATCTCCTTATGCTCCGCGAGATCATCGAACAGGTTGGTAATCCGCAGGATCAGTACCGAATTCGACAACAAGCCGAACCGTTCGCCGACTTGATATTGACCGCTCAGATTCACGTACAGAGGCTCATCGTGAATCACCTTATGCGGTTCCCCCCGCCATGTAAAGGTTGAACTCACGACCGAGGTGTGAACAGCGCTCAGCCAGGCCGACCAGCGCTGATCGGCAGAGTCGAACCCCACACTCAGCAAACTGCGGTACTGGGGCACCAAAGCCCAGATACGGCGATACGCTTCGACATCGCCGACATAATCGTATGGTTCACTGCCATCTCCGATGTCTTTGTATAACGAGCTGGTTTGGGTGATCAGAGCGTCAATGCTCCAGCTACCCAAATCCGTTGACCAATCGTATCGAGCTTCAAGGTCCAGCCCTTCGTTGGTCCAGGCGGCGGCGTTAACATTTCTGCGATCCGCGTAGTATGCGTCGATGCCACTGGGATCGGGAAAGATAAAGGCATAAACATCGGCCGGGTCCACGCCAACATAGTGAGGAACGTTCCCGCGATCGCTTGACGCGACAATCTTGTTCGTATAGTCCACCGATCTCCAGGTAAGGTCCAGCGACAGTCCCGGTATGGCCTGGGGCGTCAACTCGACACCCACCGAAATGCTCTCCCCTTGTTCGGGCAATAGATTCGGGTTCCCGCCAACCACCTGGTAGTAGGCTTGCGCTGACAGGCGCGTGGCGCCGAAATCATGATCGAAGCCCAGCATCGCGCTGATCCGGTCCTGCTCCGGCAAGAGCGATTGGTTGTCCACTATCGACTCCTTCCCGATATTATTGTCCCGGCCTCTCACCTTGACAGCCAGGGAGCCATCGGGTTGCAGTTCCGACAACCAGATATCCGTTACCCCGGGGGAACTGGTGGTTATGCCGGGTGGAAGTTGACTTGGCTGGTAGAGCGTTCCCTGGTACTCGTAGACGTTGCGAGTCCCCCGGATGCAACCCTTTTTGCAAAAGTTGCTCGTATGGTATTTGCCCGGGCGGTCCCTGCCATAGAGGGGGCTGTGGCTGCTGGCCTGCACGTTGCCTCGAATGCGCGTTTCACCCCACAACGTCTCGGACGCATAGGCCATGTTACATAAATCATGGTATAACGACAATAAATCCCCGTAACTCGCAGCCTGAAATTGAAGAACTTGAACACCGCGCCGTACTGGGACATTTTGCCCAAAGCGCAGCGAACGCTGTGGGCGCGGCTTGTGAGCCTGCCGGAGCATTTCGTGTTGTACGGTGGCACGGCCCTGGCGCTACAGCTGGGACATCGCGCCAGCATCGACTTTGATTTTTTCAGCGCACAGCCAATCAATCCCCGGGAGTTGTATGAAACGCTGGATTTTCTGGCGAAGGGCCGGATTACTCAGGAAGAGCGCAACACGCTGACGGTGCAGGCCGAAACGGAAGACGGGCCAGTGTCCGTAAGCTTCTTCGGTGGGCTGGGGCTGCGTTGCGTTGATCTTCCCACCAAAATTCCGCCGGGGGTGAGCCTGGCTGGGGTCCGTGACATATTCGGCTGCAAATGCGCTACCGTTCAGCAGCGGGATAGTCTTAAGGATCTTCAGGACATTTGCGCGTTGCTGCGTCACGGGCTTTCGTTGGCCGAAGGACTGAGTTGCGCACGGGCCATTTACGGGAAATCGTTCAACCCGCGCATAACGCTGGTGGCTTTGAGTTATCCGCCTGCGTTGGAAGGGCTGCCGGCGGAAGACAGCCAACTTCTTGCCCGAACGGTGGAAGCGATCCGGAAGGTGCCCGCTGTAGCGGTTGCGCCGCTCGGACGCATTGGCGAAATTGCGCCCGGCAACCCTGTTTTGGACCCGAAGTAGGAGCGCCAATGCCCGCCCGTTCTTCCCGTCTGCTTCGTCTCGCGCGCCACATCAACTGGTACGAACCACCCGAAACGGTGGCGGCGGACACACGCAAGCTCTTGAACGAGACCATGGCGCGCGGGTCCGACGTGGATATTGAAGAGGCCTGGGCGCTGTTTTCAAGGGAACAATTCATTGATGCCTACCGCCATGCAGCACCGGGATTATTCTCACGCCGTCATTGGGCGTACTGGGGTCTGATGCTGCTTGGAAATCCGGAAGCGCTGCCGTATCCGGTGCGGTATCCAGAGGTCGAATGGGAGTGGCCTGCATCCTTTCAGGACAGGCATCCGCCCAAACCCGCGACAGCCGATGACATCAACTGGATCGCGCCAGTTTGAGAATAGTCCCGGCGGCTTAGCCGTCTACCCTGCGTGGAGGGCGGGATGCCCTCGTCACCCGGGATGCCCGCATTCCTCTCTACGGGGTCCGAACGCTTGCGGCTTGAGCAAAGTCAACTTCGGAGGACCGATGGCGGCATTTCCCACGCGCTTCCGGAATTCCGATTGGATTCCTGCGTACGCGGGCATGACGTACTGTGTGTAGCGGGGGCGGAAACGGGGAGCGCCGGAGACTCCGATGTAAGTCTCCGGCGCTGCGCGATGCTTGCCGGCTAGAACTGCATCTTCAGTCCCAGGGTAAAGGTGCGGCCCCGAGGATCATCGAACTTGGCGTTAACTACACCATCATTACGCAGTTCGCCGCTAGAGGCCAGGATCTCCTTATGCTCCGAAAGATCATCGAACAGGTTGGTAATCCGCAGGATCAGTACCGAATTCGACAACAAGCCGAACCGTTCGCCGACTTGATATTGACCGCTCAGATTCACGTACAGAGGCTCATCGTGAATCACCTTACGCGGTTCCCCTCCCCATGAAAAGGTTGAACTCACGACCGAGGTGTGAACAGCGCTCAGCCAGGCCGACCAGCGCTGATCGGCAGAGTCGAACCCGACACTCAGCAAACTGCGGTACTGGGGCACCAAAGCCCAGATACGGCGATACGCTTCGACATCGCCGACATAATCGTATGGTTCACTGCCATCTCCGATGTCCTTGTATAACGAGCTGGTTTGGGTGATCAGAGCGTCAATGCTCCAGCTACCCAAATCCGTTGACCAATCGTATCGAGCTTCAAGGTCCAGCCCTTCGTTGGTCCAGGCGGCGGCGTTAACATTTCTGCGATCCGCGTAGTATGCGTCGATGCCACTGGGATCGGGAAAGATAAAGGCATAAACATCGGCCGGGTCCACGCCAACATAGTGAGGAACGTTCCCGCGATCGCTTGACGCGACAATCTTGTTCGTATAGTCCACCGATCTCCAGGTAAGGTCCAGCGACAGTCCCGGTATGGCCTGGGGCGTAAACTCGACACCCACCGAAATGCTCTCCCCTTGTTCGGGCAATAGATTCGGGTTCCCGCCATATACCAGGTGGGAGAAGTAGATGAACGACTCCCCGGGCGTGGTCGCCAACGAGCCATCGGGATTCTGCCGTCTGATCGGGGCACCGGGACAATCTTCGGGTCCCGGCGGCCCGCCGCCAGGTAACGCCAGTTCAAACCAATCTGCGACACGCGAGCAGCGCCAATCCTGCCCGATAAAGAAATTATTGGGATCTTCCACCTTGTCCCGGGCGGTTGGGATGATGTACGAGGTCGAGAGGTTCGAATGCAGTCTGACCGAGTCGATCGGCCGCCAGACGGCGCCTACCGAATAAGTGGTGTCGGAATCAAAGTGGTTGTAATCGTCCCACCTTACCGCCGCGGACAGATCCAGCGATTCCAGAACAGGCGCCGCGAACTCGGCAAAGAGCCCGACGTTCTCATCTACAAACTCTTTGTCCCAAACGCCGAATCGGATTCCCAATCCCGGCTCTTCGGTCCAATAACTACCATTGTTGTCATTTTGACCATAGGAATTCCGCTTGTTGTCCGTCTTCAACCCCGTCGAGCGCCAGGCAGCGCCCACCACGAACCGAGCGTCGCCTCCCGGCAAGCTCAGCCAGGAACCCGACAGCGTCGCTTCGGCCCAGTCGGTGGTATTCGTCCAACCGCTGGACAGCTCCTGGCCCCAGAATTCCCGGAAGGTCTCTATTCCGATGAACTCAACATAGTCAGGTCGTATGGATGCCTGTTCGTACGCCTGAAATTGATCTGCCAGGTGTGGCGGTATGTCAGGATCGTAGGATGCATAAAAGTTACCCGTATGATGATTGTCACTTCGATCATTGGTGGCGCCGGCGCCAAACGTCCACTCCATGCCGAACACGGAGCCGGTCAGATCGAAATTCACGCGAAAAACTTCCTGTGTTGCGGTGGAGAGCCTTTCGATCCCCGGCACCGACCAATACATGAACGCATTGTCACCGTCGGGCCCCGGAAAAAGGAAGTTGGCAAAGTCTGCGTCGCCCTGATCCGTCGTTGTGGTGCGATCCATATAGTAGGCTTGCGCTGACAGGCGCGTGGCGCCGAAATCATGATCGAAGCCCAGCATCGCGCTGATCCGGTCCTGCTCCGGCAAGAGCGATTGGTTGTCCACCGTCGACTCCAGCCCGGTCACATCGCCAGTTTGAGATCTCACCTTGATTGCCAGGGAGCCATCGGGTTGCAGTTCCGTCAACCAGATATCCGTTACCCCGGGGGAACTGGTGGTTATGCCGGGTGGAAGTTGACTCGGCCGGTAGAGCGTTCCCTGGTACTCGTAGACGTTGCGTCCCCCCCCGGATGCAACCCTTTTTGCAAAAGTTGTTCGAATCGTATTTGCCCGGGCGGTCCCTGCCATAGAGGGGGCTGTGGCTGCTGGCCTGCACGTTGCCTCGCATGCGCGTTTCACCCCACAACCACGAACCGGACAGGGTCAGCGCGCTCTCGTCGAATCCGCCCCGGTCCGGCGCCGAGTGCATCACCTCCAGCTCCGCGCCCTCATAGTCCTTGCGGGTAATGATGTTCACCACGCCGCCCACCGCGTCGGAGCCGTAAATGGCGGATGCGCCGTCCAGCATGATTTCCACCCGTTCAATGGAGGCGGTCGGGATACCGGAGATATCCGTCACCCCACCGGCGAGGCCCGAGGAGCCAATCCTCTTTCCGTCCACCAGCACCAGGGTCGCCACATTGCCCAGACCTCTCAAGTTGACCGCCGATGCGCCACTCAAATTGATGGCGCCATTGAAATGTTGACCCCCGAGCCTTGCATAAGACGCAAGTGAACTCGCCCCCAGTTGATTTTGCGGCAGTGTACGCAACGCCTTGTCGAGGCTCGCTTCTCCCGTAGCCTGAAGCACGCCTTGATCCATAGTCACCAGGTTCGCCGCGATCTGGCTGGGCGTGCGCGGCATACGCGAGCCGGTGACGATGATTTCCTCGACGTCCGCATCCGACACTTCGGCATCGTCGCTTGAAGCGTCGCTGTCGCCACCCGGCTCGTCCTGTTCTGTCTCCTGGGACTGCGCCAACAGGATCGGCTCAGGTGCGGGCTGACTGCCTCCCGGCGCAGAATCCCCCGCTGCTTCGGCGCGCCGAGACCCGATAGCCACCGTCTTGGCGTTGACGTACTGATACTCAAGCTCGGTACCATCGAGAATGTCGGAAAGTGCCGCTTTCGGCCGGGTCTTGCCTTGTGTTCCCGGGGAATCCTTGCCCTTCGCCAACGTCGCGACGTAGGCGAGTTGCAGATTCGTCTGTTCCGAGAATTCCTGCAAGGCGCCCGGCAGCGGCTGTGCCTCAACATCAATGTTGTGAGTGGGATCTTGCGCGGGAGTTTGTATTGCAAACAGCGAAGCGCAAACGGCAAGCAAGGGCTTGGCGTAATGATTGAAGCTCATGGGCTACGGTCTCCATTGTCGAAAAGGGGTTCCCTCAGCACATAAGAGGGAACTAACCCCAAAATCGGGCACCCTTGCGGGACTACTGACTCGGCGTGTCGCCCGACATCCCTCTCAGAACGATGGTGCCGTCGGCGCGCGTTGAAGACTCCGCGAGTTGCATTTGGGCAAGGAACTGCAAGAACGAGTCACGATCGATGGAACGGAACACGCCGCTGATCGGCAATGATTCCAGCTCCTTGTCCTCGATTGCCGTCGGCGGATCGTTGTAGCGATTGAATTCTTCGATGACGTGCTTCAGCGGCAACGCCTCGAACACCAGCCGGTGCTGCCGCCAAGCTATCGCCTTCTCGACCGAAACATCAACAACCACCGGCTTGGCAACGCCTGATTTCACCTGCGCCTGCTGGCCAACCTCGAGCCGCACCGGTTGCGATGAACGCTCGGCGTACGGCTCGCCGTCCACAAGCATTTCGGCTTTGGCTCCGCCAGCCTTGCGCGATACCTCCACCAGGCCCTCGACAACTGTAACCGTGACCTCATCAATGCCCTTGCGCACACTGAATTGCGTGCCGACGGCTTCGATGACCGCCTGTTCGGTGATGACGCGGAACGGTCGCCCGGTGTCCTTGGCAACGTCGAACAGCGCTTCCCCATCGCCAAGATGGACGTCGCGATATTCGTCCGAGTAGGCAATGCGCATCATTGACCTGGTATTGAGCGTAACCAGCGACCCGTCCGGCAGCGGTATGGAAGACTGTTCGCCCGTCACGGTTGCGTAGAGATCTGGATCTTCGGCGGGAGGCGAGATCAACAGGATCGCGCCAACGGCCACCGCTACAAGAAGCCCGGCGGCGCGTCCCATCCAGCGCGCGCGGGAACTGCTCCGTCCCGGCGTTCTTCCCGGCTCTCTTCTCGGCTTTCTTGTTGGCGTTCTTGTTCGCGTTCTTCTCGCTTCAGACTGGTCCCTGTCCGGCAACGCCACGACGTTAGGCTCCGTTGCCGCCGCGCCAACGAGTTCTTCGATTGAAGGTTGCGAAGAAAGCTCGGGCAGCATGCCCCATATCGCCGAGACACAGAGAAACTCCTTGACGTGCTCGGGCGACAGGCGCAACCAGGCGGCAAACGCCTTTCTGGTCTGCGCATCGGCATCGGCGAGGGCGACGAGCCAGTCGGCCGCTTCCCGGGCGATGATGTCGCCGCGCCTTGACGATTTTTCCTCGTTCATCTCACGGTACTCATGAAATCAGCGCAACCTGGCCCGGCATCGCGCCAAGCCTTGCGATAGGTACTTCTTGACCATGGACGATGAGACGCCAAGCGTCCTGGCGATCTCATCGTAGGTCATGCCGTCGCGGCGATGCATGAGAATCGCCGCGCGGCACTTTGGCGACAGATGCCGCAGCACGTTCTCCAGCCGCTCCATCTGCTGCGAAATCTCCGTCCAGTCCTCTACCGACATGCCCTCGTCGACGAGTTCGATCCCCTGGGCAGGCTCACGAGACCGCGACGGCGAGCTATACCATTCGTGCAAGAGATTGCGGGCTATCCGCAAAAGATACGCCACCGGGTCGTGAATGACCCGCGAATCCGACGCGCGCAGCAGCCGCAGGTAAGCCTCCTGGGCCAAATCCTGCGCGTCCTGCGCGTTTGCCAGGCGCGCGCCGAGGAACCGCAACACTCGAACGTATTGCTTTTCGGCGGCTACCGCGCCGCGACCGAGATGCTCCACGCTATTGCGCAGACGGATCACCCTTTTTCTGCTTGCTCTGATTATTGAGGAGTGGGATACGGTGGATTTCGGGCACCATTTTGTGGGGGATTGGGGGTTGTGGGTTCGGGGGTTGCGGGTACGCGCCAATATACCCGATCAGAAACGAGGCTCCGGTCAAACGTAGTCGCTGCCGGCGCTTCGGGCAAATCGAACGGCGACAGCGGCGTTTCGCCGACGACTCTCACCGCTGCGAACGCCGCGTACCGCAATGACGCCTCTTCGCCAAAGTATGCGAAGTCAAACCCGTCCCCACTGCCGAGAAAAGCAGTCGAGGCGGCGTGCGTCGTGGACTGGCCGATGGTGTTCGCGTCTATCGATATGTGACCGTTGTCGAACGTCAATTGCACTGAAATAGAGGGTTCGTCATCTGCCTCGTCAATCATGAAATCCTGCGCCGCCGCCACGACGTCCAGGTGAAAGTCCTCAAATAGCGCCTGTGAATTCTCGCTCGCAACGGCTCGCAGCAACGAAAACCAGCCATCGGAGGCTATCCGGGTAATCCGCACCGGCGCGCTGTCACCTGATACGGGAACGAGAACGTAGGCATACGCCAGCGCGTCGGATTCTCGCCTCGAAGGTGACGGGGGCTCGCAATGCGTGACATGAAGCTGCAGCCGGCCGGCACCGTCGATTCGCCGCACCCTGGGCGATTCGCCCACCATCCGTTGCAGGCGCCCGGCATTCACGGGCCATTCCACAATGAGCCGGTCACACGGCCAGGCAAGGCGGGAATCCAGGTCTCCGGTCCTGGACACGGGAGTTGAACTGCATGCGGCAAGCGCCACTAACGTCGCCGCAAGGATCAATGTTGTGCGGGCGAAAGTGCCCCACAGGCCGCGCCTGTGGCCCGACCCCACCGTGCGAAGCGGGAGAATTCCTGCAATCTCAGCCATCATCAAACATCATTGCATGGAACAAACGGCGATGGGGAGCGTCAGCGACCGTCCCATGGACGGCGAGCGGGGCCAGGCCAGAGCCTTCAGCCGGGGAGCGCGAGGGGGCAACCCCTCGCAAGAAAGGAGCCTTCAGCCCGGGAGCGCGAGGGGGTAACCCCTCGCAAAAAATAGACCGGGTCGCGAAACAGAAGCGGCGTAGCGAAACGGCACGCGCATCACTGCTCCCGGTGGGGCTATCCGGATCGGGACCCCAACTGTTCGGCACCCCGTGGCAGGCGCAGCGGCGACGACTCTTTCTGGCTGTCCCGTCTGTCCCGTCTGTCGAGAGTCGAGGTTCGACGGTTCTCCATCTGGCTGTGCAGACGACGAATACACCTGCTACCAGTGGTGACGAAAAGGAAGGGAAAGAGGGCATGCACCAGGCAGGCCAACCCTGCGGCCAGCATGGCTGCCCCAAATCCCACGGCCTTGACGAGGTGCTCCGGGTAGGTTTCCCCGACTTCTCTCAGATGTTCGGTCAATGGATTCATCATTTCACCACACGTACACCACACGTACACCACACGCCACGCCGAAGGTTTTTCGACGATTAGAACCATATCCTATATATGGAAGAAAATTATTCCAAAATTTACGCGTCCAAGGTCCAATTGTAGAATCTCATTATCACAACAGCCCCTCGCGGGAACTGCACGGGGCATAAACCAAGGGAGCACCAATGTCCATGGATCGCATCGACCTGAGAATCCTCGACCTGCTTCAGCACGACGCCACGCTATCCACCGCGGAGATCGCGGAAGCTGTCGGACTGAGTACGACGCCGTGCTGGCGCCGAATCCAGAACCTCGAAAAGGAAGGCGTGATTGCGCGTCGGGTGGCGCTGCTCGACCGCGACAGGCTCAACGTCGGCGTCGACGCATTCGTCGCCATCCGCACCGACGAGCACAACAAACGCTGGCTCGACGCATTCGCGAAGGCGGTGGCGGCGTTCCCCGAGGTCATCGAGCTATATCGCATGAGCGGCGAGGTGGACTACCTGATGCGCGTCGTGGTTCCGGACCTCGCCGCCTACGATAGCTTCTACCTGCGCCTTATCCGGGAGGCGGACCTCCACGACGTGAGTTCCAGCTTCGCGATGGAGCGCATCAAGTACACCACCGCTTTGCCCCTCACCTACGTGAACACTTGACCCCGTCCAGGCGCGCATCGCTGCGCCGCGATGACCACCCCCGAATCCCGAAACGGCACTATTTCGGTCTGCCGCCCTTGACGACGATGCGGTGCATGATGCGCTGCTCGTCGTAGTCGCGGATGGCATAGTGCATCACCGAGCGGTTGTCCCACAGCACGAGGTCTTCCAGTTCCCATCGACGACGGTAGGTGAACTCGGGCCGGCTCGCATGGGCGAATAACCTGAACAGCAGAAGCTCGCTCTCGGCATCCGGCATGTCTACGATGTGCTTGGTGAAATTGCCGTTGACGTAGAGCGCCTTGCGGCCAGTTTCTTCGTGCGTGCGCACTACCGGATGCACCGAGTCCTCGACATCGGGTCCGAACACCTTGCCGGTGTGGAACGCCTTCAGGTCCGAGATGCGCTCGCGCGTTTCTTCGTCGAGCGTCTCATAGGCCAGGTGCTGGTTGGCGAACGCGGTGTCACCACCCGAAGAAGGCAGGCGCCTCGCGTGCAATCCAGTGATGATCGAGCAACCGTTGCCGCAATTCGCCGATGACCTCCTCGCCGACCTCGCGCGAAAGGTCCAGGCCCTCGATGCGCGCCCCCAGGGGAACGCTCACGGGAGTGGACAGAATCCGTGTGTCTCGGGCTGCTTCCGCCATAACCCATCCTCAATGTCGCTTGGTCAAGATCGTCTCGCGTGCAGCCAAGGCCGTCAAGCGCGCCGCGCCAGCCCGGACCGCCATCGGGCGGGACATCGGCTTGCGAAACAGCGAACAAACCGCCATGGCTAGCCGTCTGCAACCGCCCCTTCCAGCGGAACCTGCTATGCTGCGCCCGCGTCTTCCTCTGGATTCTTGGCGGCCTTCCCGATGGCTATATCGCTAGGCGTACATCTCGGCCAACAGAGCATTCCGATGGCGGAACTGCGGGCGCTCTGGCGCAAACTTGACGCGCGCGGCGTCGACTGGATCTCCGTGCGGGATCACCTCTACGAAGCACCGTTCGACGGCGGCACCGAGCCTCACTTCGAAGCGCTCGCCACCCTGGGCGCCCTGGCGGCAGAGACCACGAATGCCCGCATAGGCTGCCTCGTGTTCTACGTCGGCTACCGCAATCCCGCTCTCCTGGCGAAGGCTGCGATAACCCTCGACCACATTTCGGGCGGACGCTTCGAGTTGGGCATAGGGGCCGGATGGCACGTTTGGGAAGCCTATGCGTACGGCTTTCCGTTTCCTGACATAGGCACTCGCCTCGACATGCTGGACGAGGCGGCGGAGGTGATCCATAGACTATTCACCGAGGACCGCACGACCTATTCGGGCAAACACTTCCAGGTCGACGACGCCTCCTGTCTACCCAAGCCGATGGGGCGACGATTGCCGATCTGGATCGGCGGCCTCGGAGAACGTCGGACGCTCGAGATCGCCGCGCGGCGCGCGGACGGCTGGAATGCCGCGTTTGTCAACCCCGAGGAGTATCGCCGCCTGAACGGCGTGCTCGATCACTGGTGCGAAGTGAACCAGCGCAATCCTTCAGACATCCGGCGGGGCGCCAACGTGGCGTTTGCGCTGGCGATGAACGACGCCGGCGCGAAAGTCGAACGCCGAAGGCTCCTGGCGCTGGACAACGGACAAAGCCTCGACAACGGTGCGCTGCTTGGTACGCCAGACGCCGCCGTGGAGCAGGTAATGCGGTACGTTGAAGCGGGTGCTCAGGACATCAATGTGTTGTTGCAACCGCCCTGGGACGAGGAAGCGCTCGACGCCTATCTCGACGACGTCATACCCGCGATACACAAGGAAACCGGCAGGGCGATATAGGCCGCGCAGCCGTCTTCGGACGCCCTCGCTATCGAACTGCCAATGCGCGCGCCAGCGCCAGCGTGCGTTCCGCCTCGGCCGCGTGCATGTGCTCGACCAGGCGTCCATCGACCTCGACGACGCCACGACCCGCCTTTCTCGCGCCGGCCCACGCCTCGGCCACGCGCCTCGCCGACTCCACGTCCTCCGGCGAAGGACCGAATACCGCGTTCGCGATGTCGACTTGGGCGGGATGAATCAGGGTCTTTCCGTCGAACCCCATGTCCCGGCCTAGTGTCGAGGTTGCGGAAGTCCAGATTTACGCCGTCGAGAATCTCCCGGTCCGCCGCCCGCGCCGCTATCACGCAGCGCTGCAAGGCGTAATCGACGCCCCGCCGGGCCGCGTCGTGCCGGCCCCGGAGTTGCGCCACCAGGTCGGTCGTGCCCATCACCAATACGCTGACGCCGGGATGCGCCGCCAACGCATCCACGCGCTGAATCGCGAGTGCCGTTTCCAGCATGATCCAAACCGCCAGGCCGCCGCCGCCCGCCGCATCGACCGCGGCCGCGATCTCATCAATCCGCGCTTCAGATTCCACCTTCGGAAACAGGATCGCCCCTACCTTCAATTGCGCAACGCAACGGACATCGTCTGCAAACCACCGGGTGCCCGGCCCGTTTACGCGCGCGACCAGTTCGCGATGCCCGTATCCGCCGAGAGCAACCGCCGCACTGACATGCTTGCGCGCCAGGGCTTTTGCCTGGGGCGCAACCGCGTCTTCGAGGTCGAAAATGATGCCGTCGCAGTCGATGGTCCGCGCTTTCTCCATGGCGCGAGAATTCGTGCCGGGCATGTACAGAACGGAGCGACGCGGAGTCACGCGGCTGCGAAGCGGATTATCGAACGGTCAATGCGGATGGACGTGTTGTTCGATGGAAGAGCGGCTGGAAGGACGGAAGGGTAGTTGCAAGAGCCGCCTCACCTTGACGGTGTTCTCTGCCGTCTTCAATCCGGCGCTCCCTTTGAGACGGCAACTGAAGTTGGACAGCACCGGGATCATGCAGAACGCCGCGGCCACCAGGTATATGGATTCGTGCCGTTGGGCAATCCAGTCCCCACGCAGATGCGGCACCATCTGGAAGAACAGCGCGAAGTAACAGAACAGCGCGACAGTCGCACCTATGGCGCCAACCCACGCGACCGGGTAGGTGACCCGGGACTTCAACGACAATAGCGCAACCAGCGCGCCGTATCCGTAAATGAGCGACCAGGGTACCGAGTTCGATTCGCTCAAATAGCTCAAGGCAAGAACGAACAGCGCCACGCAGATCACCCCATTCACGTATCGCATATGGCTGTCTAGGCCTCTCACATCAGCGCGCTCAGGCACAATACTCTTCAAACACGCCGCACTATTCAACCTTTTGTTACGAATGGTGACAAATTCGGGGTTCGAGCGGGGACAAACACGGGTTAGGCCACCGACCGCTCGGCGGCGCTCGCGCGCGCCTTGCGCACGGTATCCCACGCCGCCTTGATCTGCTGCGTGCGCTCGGTGGCGGCCCGCATCATCTCCTCGGGCAGTCCCTTCGACGCGAGCTTGTCCGGATGATGACGCGACATCTGTCGGCGATAGTGACGCTTGATCTCGGCGTCCGAGGCGTCGGGCGATGCGCCGAGAGTCGCGTACGCGTCCTCCAGCGACATTCCCGAATCGGTGCCGGCAGCCGCATGGATGCCCGATGCGATCAGGCGTTCGAGTTCCAGGTAGTCCGCCCGCGACAAGCCGAGCCGCGCCGCAATGTGGAGCAGGATGCGGCCTTCCTCGGCGTGAATTCGGCGGTCGGCGGCGGCCGCCTGAATCTGGATTTCCACGAACATGCGGATGAGGTTGGTGGCGCGACCGCACTCGGACCGGAGCTGGTCGAGCACATCGTCAAGGGGGAACTCCGACCGCTTGCCCTCGTCGAAAAGGGCGCGGGCGGCGGTGCGTTGACGCCCATCGAGACCGAGTTGATCCATCACCTGGTTGGCGAGATCGATCTCCTCCGGCGTCACCCGCCCGTCGGCCTTCGCGACGTGCCCCATGACGCCGAATACGGCAGCGAAAAACGCGAGTTGGACGCGCTCCGGGCGCGATTCCGCGGATTCCTCGGCGCCAATCCCGGCAACGGTTCGGCCGAAGCCGCGACCCATCGCGGCGCCTAGCAGCGCGCCGATGGGACCGCCGAGAAGATACCCGAACGCGCCGCCGAGCAGCAGTCCCCACCAACTCACAGAATCATCCTCGCGAAGCCCGACACACCCGTTTATCGGTAGACATCCGCATCGTACACTAGCGCACGACTGCAATACGCATGGCGAGGGGAGAGCGAAACGTGGCATTCGGCGGCATCGAGAAAGCGAAATTCGGGGTTTCGATATTCCCGACAGACTACGCGATTCAACCGGTGGAACTGGCGCGGGAAGTGGAAGCGCGCGGTCTGGACAGCCTGTTTTTCCCCGAGCACACGCACATTCCCGCGAGCCGGCTGACGCCGTTTCCCGGCGGCGGCGACCTGCCGCGGCAGTATTGGCGCGCGCACGATCCCTTCGTCGCCCTCGGCGCCTGCGCCGCCGTGACGGAGCACATTTCGCTCGGCACCGGCATCTGCCTCGTGATCGAGCGCGATCCGATCACCCTGGCGAAGGAGATCGCATCGCTCGACGGGATATCGGGCGGACGCGTGATCCTCGGTATCGGCGCCGGATGGAACCGCGAGGAAATGGAAAACCATGGCGCCATCTACAAGGATCGATGGAAGATCACCCGCGAGAAAGTGCTGGCCATGCGCGCCATCTGGACCGAGGACGAAGCGGAGTACCACGGCGAGTTCGTCGACTTCGATCCGATCTGGTCCTGGCCGAAGCCCGTCCAGTCCGGCGGACCTCCCATCTGGATAGGCGCCAACTCAAGCTGGGTGTTCGATCGCGTGGCGGAATACGCGGACGGCTGGATGCCCATCGGCGGGCCGGGGTCCGGCAACATGGAGCGTCTCGCCAAGGCAATGCAGGCGAGGGGCCGGGACATGGCGAAGCTCGACCTCGCCCTGTTCGGCTCACCCATGGACGCCGCGCAATGCGCGGGGCGCATAGACCAGGGATTCGACCACCTCGTGTTCGGCCTGCCGCCGGCGAATGCGGACGCGGTTTTGCCGCTGCTTGACCGAATTGTCGAGGTCGTCGCCGCCATCCGCGGCAACGCGCGTCCGTAACGTGATGAGATCAGGCCAGGCTTTCGAGTAGCGTCCGATGCTCGGGCGTGAGCGGCAATGATTCCGCTTGCCGCCGCGCGGGCGGCGACATCTTCGCCCACGTGCGCTTCAGGATATGCGCGAGCTGCGTCGCGTCGCGTCTTTCGGCGAACCGATCAAGCTCCGATTCAAGGAAGACCAGACATGCGCAGTCCTCCAGCGCTTGCGCTTCGGGATCCCGCCCGAGTCCGCGCTTCTGCATTAACGCGCCCACACGCTCAATAGTCGGCCGGCTTACCCCGAACGACGCGAGCAGGTCGCCGAGGGCTTGCGCCTGTCGCCGCGCGGCATCGCGCCGCCACCGCAGGTAGCCCTCGCGGCCCGCGGGGAAGTTCCCGCGCGGATAGCGCCAGCGCTCGAAATGCTGCGCGCGAACCGCTATCTTGAGGTCATCGGACGGCGCCTCGGCGAGCAAGCCTAGCCACGCGGTCATGCGCTCGGCATAATCCAACTCGCGCCGCGCCGGGTCATCCGCGTGGCGGCGATCAATGGCGGCGATGACTTCGGAAAACGTGCGGCTTTCCACAAGGTGAATCCCAAACGCCTGCTCATCGTATACCACTCGCAACGCGGCAGCACCGGGCGCATGGCCCACGCCGCCTTCGACGGCGCCACCGACTGCGCGATCGAAAACGTCGAAACCAGGCTCATGCGCGCCGCCGACGCCCAACCGGAGGATCTGCTCTGGGCGCAAGGGCTACTCATCGGCACCCCCGAGAACTTCGGCTACATGTCGGGCGGCATAAAGGACTTCTTCGACCGCACGTTCTACCCCGTCGAAGGCAAGATCCAGCCACTACCCTATGCGATCTTCATCAGCGCCGAAAATGACGGAACCGGTGCTCTCAGGGCGATTCGTCGCATCGCCACAGGCTATCCATTCAACGAAGTACAGGAACCTGTGATCGCGAAGGGGGATTTGACCGAGACCCACCTCGCGCGGTGTCGCGAACTGGGCATGACACTGGCCGCTGGGCTCGACGCGGGAATATTCTAGTCGGCTAGCCGGCTACGCCACGTTCCGGTTCGGACTCCTCGTCCGGTTCTTCCAGTACCGGCGGAACGCGAGGAATGTCGATGATCATTTCGGTGAAACCTCCCACCTCGGATTCGACGCGGATCGTGCCGCCGTGTTGCCGCACGATATCGCTGGAGATCGCAAGACCGAGCCCATTGCCCTTATCCGTGGGCTTGGTGGTAAAGAACGGATTGAAGATCTTGTCGATGACCTCCTTCGGCATACCCGTCCCGTTGTCGCGCACGCGAATCTCAACCGTTTCCTCCATGCGCCGCGTCGAAACGGCGAGGGTCGGTTTGTAGTCGTCGTCGGAAGCCACGCGCCGCTCATTCGTGGCGTCGCAGGCGTTGCCGACCATGTTCAGGAAGACCCGGCCCAGGTCCTGGGGAACGATATCAATTTCGCCGGCATCGGAGTCGAAATCCTCCTGGATATCGAGCTGAAAGTTCGAATCGTTTGCTCTCGCGCTGTGGAAAGCGAGGCGGACGTGCTCTTCGAGCAGGCTGTTGATCTCCGTCGGCTGCCGCCCGCCGGAACTTCGCCCCATCCGCAACATGTCGCGCACGATCCGGTCCGCCCGATTACCGTGACTGCGGATGCGCTCGAGGTTCTCCGTGAGGTCCTGGCATATTTCGTCGATCAACTCGCGCTGTTCTCCGTCCATCGACTCGCGGACCTCGTCAAGCGTTTCCCGCAACTCCTCGATCAGTTCGCTCGACGCCTCGGCGAAGTTGTTGACGAAATTCAACGGGTTCTTGATTTCGTGGGCCACGCCGGCAGTCAGTTCGCCCAGCTCCGCCAACTTCTGCGAGGCGATGATCTGATCCTGCGCCTCGCGCAAATCGGACAGAGCCTTTTCGATGGCCGCGTTCTTCTCCCCCAGCTCTTCCGCCAGCTTCTCCACCAGGTTCAACCGTTGAACCTCCAGGGCGTGGCGGCGAAAGACTTCGAGCGCATCGGCCATTTCGGCGACTTCATCGTGACCGCTGATGTCGACTTCCGCTTCCAGATCGCCGTCCGCCATGCGCCGCATACTGTTGGACAGGCGGTCGATGCGGCGCAATATGACGCCGCCCACAAACAACCAGGCGATCAACAAGGCGCCGATGATGCTGACGACGTTGAGGCCCAACAGCACGCGGCGGCCGTTGAGGATCGCTTGCGTGGAGCGGCTGGTAGCTTCGTCGACGCTCGCACGCGCCGCGCCGACATAACTCTCGACGTCAGCAACCAGGTCGATTTCCAGGTCGTGATTGCGCTTCTCCAGCGCCCGTTGTCGGTCGACAAGCCGCAATGCCGATGTCCGCACATTGAAGCCGCCCTCCTCCCCCACTCCCAGTTCCGCGAGCCGGGCGAACAGTGGCGCAACGGCTTCTCCAGCGGAAGAACCCGCAAGTGCCGCCAGGCTGCGTTCGATACCTCCAATCGAGGCTTCAAAGCGCTCGCGCAACGGTTCGATCAGGGGCGAATCAGACATGTTGAAGGCGCTCGCCAATAGCTGCGTGGCGATGCTGGCTTCGCGCCGCAATGAAGCCAGGTGCCGATAGCGATCAAACTCCGCCGTGGAGAAATGTTGCTCGTGGGGTACCCGCGGCTCGTTGAGATCACGATAGCCGGTCATCGCATAGAACAATTGGTCATCGATCGCCGTCGTCAGAACGACGGCCAATTGGTTTTCCAGCGCGGCCAGTTCCGAGCGCACCGCTTCGCTACGCTCCGCGAGTTCGAAACCAGCCTGCACGGACTCCTTGATCGCCTCCGTATTGGCGATGAGTTCCGCACCGTGCTCACGAATCCGTTGGTAGGTTTCGCCCTGGTCGCGCAACTCCGCCAACAGCAACTCGAAGGCATCCCGTTCGGCGTCCACTCGCGCGGCGACATCCGCGAACGACCTGGCGTCGGCGGCGGTCAGCCGCGGCGCCGCGGCGACCAGGGCGCCGCTTTGCTGCACCACGGCGAACGCCGCCTCCATCTCCGGCACGCTGTATTCGTTCACCTGGCTCTGCATGTTCCCGACGCGGTTGAAGGCAAACCAGCCCACCAGGCTGGCAAATGCGGTAAAGGCAACCGCAAAGCCGATACCGGCATAGAGTCGGACCGAAATCCGGCGGCTGGCCAGCAGCAGGCGCCTCAGATTGTCGCGGATCACCGGACCAGACCCTTGAGCGAATCGACTTCGCGGTAGCGACCGCCAGCGTCGATCATGGTGAGAAACACGACATCCGATCCCTGGTTGTCGTTCTCGCCATAGCGCAATTCGAAGCCGCCCAGGTCAATCGGCTCGGCATCGCGCAACACCTCGAGAAATGCGCTCCTGGTTACTTCCTCGCCGCACCGCCGAAGAGCGGCGATCGCCAGGCGTCCCGCCAGATACCCCTCGAAAGACACGAAACCAAGCGCCGCGCGCGCGTCGTGGGCGGCCAGCGCTCGCGCATAACTGCCCACCACCGGCGGCGTTTCTCCTGTCGGAAAGGGCACCACCTGCGTGACGATCACGCCCGCGCCGCCGGTGCCGAGTTCGTTCACCAAGGCGTTGCTACCGACGAAGGATATCGTCACAAACACCGGATCGAAGCCCGTATGCCGCGCCCACTTGATAAAGGCGGCGACGGGCTGGTACGCCCCCACGAGGATCACCGCGCCCGGATCGGTTTTTCGTATGTTCATCAAGCCCGTCTTCACCGCAGTTGTGTTCCGGGAATATACGCCGGTGGACACAGGCTCCATGTCGCGCCGCTCAAGGGCCGCGCGAACTCCCCGATAGCCGGCTAGCCCAAAGGAATCGTCCTGATACATGACGGAGATGCGATCAATGCCGAGATCGCCGATCAGCCGCTCCACCATCTCTTCGGTTTCCTGGTCGTACGATGCCCGCAGGTTGATGACGTTCGGAAACTCCGAATCCCGCAGAAAGGCTGCACCGGTAAACGGCGCAACGTAGGGGATGCCCGCCGCGGAGGCCACCGGCGCCGCGGAACGTGACGTCGGCGTGCCAACGGCCCCGATCAAGGCAAAGACGCCGTGCTCACCGATAAGCCGCCGCGTGTTGACGACTGCCGTTTCCGGTTCGTACGCATCGTCGAGGGACATGAGTTCCAGTCGCCGACCATGCACCCCGCCGTCTCGGTTCGCCTCGGCGAAAGCGGCTGCTATGCCGAGGCGCATGTGCATGCCGAGTTCCTCGGCAGGACCACTAAACGCCGCAGATTGTCCAAACAGGATACGGTCGTCGGTCACGCCCGTTGCCGCCTCGACGGGACGTCCTCCCGCGCCGGGTTCCGTCATGGCCGCTTGCTGCGCGCTCGTCGACAGGGATGCCGCCATCAGCGCCGCAGCCATCGCCAAGTCAAGCATTCCCCGCCTCGGCGCGGCCGCGAAAATCATGCCGACTGCGCCTCTCGGCTGCTTCATGGAAACCGGCCCCTCGCATCCCCAACGTTGCTCGCCCTCTCCGACGACATCCCGCTGGCCGGAGTTCCTCTCATGGGGTAGTTAGCTTTGTCAGCGTCAAGCGATTGCGGTCATTTTCGCGCCGGTACTCGACATGATCCATCAAGGTCTTCACAAAATAGACCCCCAAGCCCCCGATATTGCGCGCCTCGAGCGCGGCCTCCACATTCGGCTCCGCGGTCTCCTGCAGGGGGTCGAAAGGCTGGCCGTCGTCGATGACATCAATAACAGCGCCATCGCTGTCCGATTTCAGCCTCACCTCGAATTCATGCGGCTCGCCATCGTCGTAGGCGTAGCTGATGACGTTCATCACGACTTCCTCCAGCGCCAACTTGATGTGATAGGACATCGGCTCAGACCATTGCTCCGCCCGGCCGAAGTCGTCCACTGCGCGGTCGAGGCGGGCCATCTCGTCGGTATTGTTGAGAAGACGGAACGTCGCCTTCGCGCCGCCGTCGTCGCGTGCTTCCTCCTCCTGGGCAGCGGGTTCGTCGGGACTCACGATCCGCCCTCCTTGCGCATGATCGTCACGCACGTAATGTCGTCGAACTGCGGTGCGTCGCCAGCGAACGCCTCGACGGCGCCGAACACCGCCTCGTTCGCTTCTCGGACAGAACCCGGAGGGCCACCACGAAAAACCTCCTGCAGTCGATCCGCACCGAACTCTTCGTCTTTGGAGTCAATCGCCTCGGTGACGCCGTCCGTATACAACACCACCAACTCTCCCGGCGCCAGCGTGACAGAGCTCTCTTCGAACTGGTACTCGGGCATGACGCCGAGCGCGATACCGTCCGTCGTCGGCAAGTAGTCGGACGTCCCATCGGCGTGAACCAGCAGAGGCGGATTGTGGCCACCGTTGGCATAGGCGAGCTCGCTGGTCTTCGGGTCGAAGACCGCATAGAAGACAGTGACGAACATCAAGGTCTCGTTGTCCTCCTCAAGCAGGGCATTGACCGAACTGAGGACGATGCCCGGTTCCTCAGCGCCAATGGCCGAACCCTTTAGCAGCGTGCGGCTCGACATCATGAACAATGCTGCGGGAACGCCCTTGCCGGAGACATCCGCGATGGCGATCCCCATACGGTCGTCCTCGAGGCGCGCGAAGTCGAAGAAGTCGCCACCGACCTCGCGCGCCGGCACCATGTTGGCAAATGTCTCGTAGCCCGCGCCCCTGGGGAAGACCTTGGGCAGTATCGACTGTTGCATCTGGCTCGCCACGGTGAGCTCGTTTCTGATCGCGACCAGCTGATCGCGGGACTCGAGGGCATCGCGCCAGACCGCCATGTGCACGAGAGTCCGATCGATCGTGATTCGCAGGTCGTCGAAGTCGATGGGTTTGGTAATAAAGTCGAACGCGCCGCGATTCATGGCCGTTCGGATGTTCTTCATGTCGCCGTATGCCGACACGATCACGGAACGGATGTTGGGGTCGACCTTGGAAACCTGGTCCAGCAGGGCGAGCCCGTCCATTTGCGGCATGTTGATATCGGACAGGACCATCTCGATATCGGGCTGCTCGTTCAATCGCTCGAGGGCTTCAACACCGTTATGCGCGAACACGAACTCGTAGCGTCCGGCCCGAACATACCTGCGCATGCGCTGCCGCATGAGATGTTCGAGATCGGGTTCGTCGTCAACAACAAGGATCTTGTGTTCTGCCATCGCTTCAACCGCGTTCCTGACACAGGCTAGTTTGTCCCCATGCCGCCCGAGAAGTCATCACTCGGTCCGCCCGGCATACTTTCGCCCCTATCCTATAATAGACTCCCGATGGACGCCCTCCCGCCGGCCAATCCATGCATTGCGATTACGAACTCGACGCGGCAATACACGATGAGCTGTTCGAGGCGCTCGCCGCGCCGCGCAAACATTGCCGCAAACTGTACAAAGTCCTCGGCGAGCTCTCTGCCGAGGAACTCGCCAGCATCCAGGAGCATGTCACCGCGACGTTCTGGAACGAAGGGATATCCTTCACGTTGTATGGTGACAACGACGAGATCGAACGCATCATTCCCATCGACTGCATTCCCCGCATACTCTCGGGTGCCGACTGGAAGCTGATCGAGTCGGGCCTCAGCCAGCGTATCCTCGCCTTGAACCATTTCCTGCAAGACGTCTACGGCGATGCGCGCATTGTCGCCGACGGCGTCATCCCAGCCGCCGTCGTGCGCGGCTGCCCCCAGTACCGGATCGAGATGCGGGGCGTGTCTGTCCCCGAGGGCGTCTGGGTGGCCATCTGCGGCACCGATATCGTGCGCACCAACGATGGCTTCCAGGTGCTGGAAGACAATCTGCGCGTACCCTCCGGCGTCTCCTACATGATCGCCAATCGCAAAGCGGTGAAAGCAAGCCTGCGGCGCCTTTACCGAAGCTACCGCGTGCGCGAAGTCGAGAACTACGGACGCCTTCTGTTCGAAACCCTGCGCGAACTGGCGCCCAACGGACGATCCAATCCCAGCATAGTGCTGCTCACGCCGGGCGTGTACAACGCGGCCTTCTACGAGCACATATTTCTCGCCGATGAGATCGGGGCGGAACTGGTGGAAGGCCGCGACCTCATTGTGAACGACGGATTCGTCTACATGCGGACCACCCGGGGATTGCGGCGCGTGGATGTCATCTACCGCCGCATGGACGACGATTTTCTCGATCCGTTGGCGTTCCGCGAGGACTCGCTGCTCGGCGTTCCGGGCTTGCTGCACGCGTACCAACTCGGCAATGTGACCCTCGCCAACGCGCCGGGGACCGGCGTCGCCGACGACAAGAGCGTGTATGCCTACGTGCCGGACATGATCCGCTACTATCTGAGCGAAGAACCGATCCTCGCCAACGTCCCGACGCGCCTGTGCCGATGGCCCGATGATCTCGAGTACACCCTGGACAACCTGGAAAACCTGGTGGTGAAACGTGTTGGCGCGTCCGGGGGTCACGGCATGCTGGTCGGGCCCGAATCGACCAGGCGGGAACGCGAGGCGTATGCCCAGGAACTGCGCGCCAACCCGGCGGATTTCGTTTCCCAACCCGTGCTGCCCCTGTCGCGGGCACCGTGCCTGGTCGACGGCAAGGTCGAGCCCCGGCACGTGGATCTGCGTCCTTTCGTTCTGCGCGGTCGCGAAACCCGAATCGTACCCGGCGCGTTCTGCCGCGTGGCGCTGCGCCGCGACAGTCTGGTCGTGAACTCCAGCCAGGGAGGAGGCGGCAAGGACTGTTGGGTGCTCAAGGACTAAGTGCCGTGTCCCGCGAGTTTATGGCACTTCAGCGCGTCCCACGGGGTCTGTGGCAAGGCGCGTCCCCGCCGGGAATGGTGGGCTCCATTTCCAAGGGGCGCAACACCGCCACAGGCCTCAATCTTCATGCGAGGGTACCCCTCGCGCTCCCGGGGCGCGCCCTTCGGGAGTTTGCCATGTGCGCCCGAGCCTTCAGCCGGGGTGCGCGAGGGGGAACCCCTCGCATGCGAACTGCGTTGTGGCCCTTGCGAATATGCCCCGATATTCCCTTCGGACCACGCCTTGCATTGACGCACATGGCGAACTCTGAAGTACCAGAAACTCGCGGGACACGACACTAGCATGTTGTCGCGCAGTGCGCAGGGACTGTACTGGATGGGGAGGAACCTGGAGCGCGCCGAACACCTGTGCCGGCTGTTGCGTAACCAGGTGGAGTCGCTGGTAGACCGGCCAGTCCGAGAGATCCATTTCGGCTGGAACCGGATCTACGGCAGTCTCCACCGGCAGCCCCCGGTCGGCAACCTGGAGCCCGGCGGCGACGAGGATTTTACGCTGGCCGACTCCTACACCCTTGCGGACGATCTCACGTTCGAGCGCTCGAATCCCGACTCGGTGTGGAGTTGCTTCTCCCTTGGCCGCGAAAATGCGCGCCAGATGCGCCACTGCATCAGCGCCGACATGTGGACGAGTCTGAACGTCGCCTATCTTCGCCTGCAGGGACAGCGCATCGAAGACATCTGGAGGACTTCTCCGGAAGACTTCTACATGCGGACGTGTCAGGACATACACGCCTTCGGCGGCGTGGCGGAAGCGACCATGTATCGCGACGAGGGGTGGCGATTTATACGTCTCGGGCGCTTCATAGAGCGCGCTCAGCTTGCCACGTCCCTGTTCCTGGCCCATATCGGGGCCGTCGAAGCGCAGGAAGAATCGCTCGACTCCGACTCGACGGGCCTGTTGCACGTATACCGGGCCTTCGCCGCGTACAAACAGGAGCACAGCGTCGAGATCCGACCGGACCGCGTATTGACCCTTGTCGCCACGGACCCGCTCCTGCCGAGTTCGCTGTGCCGGTCGCTCGACGCCGTGGCGCAGGAACTCGATGCCATTGGGCCGGGGCCCGGCACACGGGACAGCGCCGCCGCCGAGAGACTCGCGGGCCGCGTGTGCGCACTGGTTCGATACGACTGGCCGGATGTCGAAGACCACGCCGCGTTGCTGCGCAAGGCGAACGAATACTGCCGAGACCTGCACGATCTCATTACGGGCGCTTACATGGAATACCCGATTGAGGACCGCGTCCCCTGAAATTCGCGATGAACAGCGTTCGTTACAAAATAGAGCACGTCTCCTGCTATCGCTACGAAGCGCCCGCGCAAAGCTGTGTCATGACGCTTTGCCTGCGGCCGAGGGAGGACCAGGGCCAATCGCTGGACGGGTTCGAAATCAAGACGGAACCCGCCGCCGTGCTGAACGCGCAAACCGACTACTACGGCAACACGCATCACATCTTCAATCTCCACCAGGAGCACGACGCGCTGCGCATCGCGATGCACTCCGACGTCCGCTCTGCCGTACCCGATCCCCTGCCCCTGGCGCTGGAGCGCGACGCCTGGCGCGAAGCGCGATCCTGGGCGAATTCGTTCGAGTACTGGGACTACGCGTCGCCGAGCGCGCTGACCCGTCCGACTCCCGCATTGGCCGCGTTTATTGATCGCCACCAGATTGCCCCCGTGGCGGATCCGCTGACTGATCTGCTGCGACTCTCGAGCACGCTGCATCGCACGTTTCGCTACGAGCCCGGAACCACCACCGCCGAATCCACGACGGAGCGCATTCTCGAAACCGGCTGCGGAGTTTGCCAGGACTACGCCCATGTCATGATCGCCATCGCGCGCTTCTGGGGCATTCCGTCTCGCTATGTCTCCGGCTATCTGGCCGACGCCAGCCTCAATGCCGAGACATCCGTCGGCACCCACGCCTGGGTGGAATGTCGCTTGCCCGAAATCGGATGGCTCGGATTCGATCCCACCAATAACGCCCTTGCCGACGAGCAATACATCCGCGTTGGCATCGGCCGCGATTACCGCGATGTCTCGCCCACTCGGGGCGTACGACACGGGGGCGGCGAGACGCAGCTCGAAGTCGACGTGCTGGTGCGCTGCCTGGAAGGCAGTCCCGCGGGCTAACCTAAGCCTTGAGCGGGCCAGGTGTCTCCACCAGCGAGGAAATCTCGGACTCGGAAAAACCGAACTCCTGGAGGACTTCGCGCGTGTCGCGCCCGGTATCCGGCGCGGCGCGCTCGAACCGCTCGGGTTGGGGGAAACGCCACAAGTTGATCGGTGATCGGATCAGGTCCACGTCGCCGAGTTCGGGATGCGGCGCCGGCTTCGTCATCTTCAGGAACTTGGCCTGGGGGTTTTCGTATGCCTGGGCGATGTTATTGACCGGCCCGCAGGGGACGCCGACCGGGTTCAGGCGTTCCACCAACTCCTCGATGGTCAGGTCCGCGATCGCTTCCTCGATGTCGCGCGTGAGTGCAGCTTTGTTCCGAGCGCGATCCTGGAACGTCGCATATGCTTCGCTCCGCAACAGGTGCTCGGCGTTGACCTCCCGGCAAAAACTCGTCCACATACGGATCGAGGATGCGGCGATGTTGACCAGGCCGTTGCGGCACGCATAGGTGCCCATCGGGGTTGCCACGGGGTGGTGATTGCCCTGCTGTCCCGGCACCTCTCCCAGCATTGTGTAGCGCGCGCCCTGGAAATCTATCTTGTTCAGCATCGCTTCAAGCAGCGACGTGTGCACCCACTGCCCTTCGCCGGTTCTCTCGCGGTGCAATAGGGCCAACAGGATACCCTGGCCGAGAAACATGCCCGCCGCAGTATCGCTGATGGCGATGCCGACGCGCATGGGGCCACTTTCAGCGGTCCCCGTAATCGACATCAGGCCGCTCATCCCCTGCACGATCTGATCGACGCCGGGCCGCGAACTGTACGGACCTTCCTGTCCGAATCCGGAAATGCTGGCGTAGATGATCGCCTCGTTCACGGCCTTTACGGACTCGTAGTCGACCCGCAGTCGATGCTTCACCTCGGCGCGAAAGTTCTCGACGACGATATCGGCGGCAGCCGCCAGGCGCATGAACGCGGCGTGGCCATCTTCGCTCTTGAGGTCCAGCACTATGCCGCGCTTGTTGCGATGCAGGTTCTGCTCGTCCGGCCCGCGACGCGCCCCGATGAGCCTGCTATTCCCTCCCGGGGGCTCGATCTTGATGACGTTCGCGCCCCAATCGGCGAGCAACCGCACAGCGGTGGGTCCCGCGCGGGCATGGGTGAGGTCGAGAACCGTATACCGGCTTAGGGGTAGTTCCTGCATCGGATCTTGCTTCGATATCGAGGGGGTTCGCCCATCATACCCGACCGAATACGACCTCGTTGCCCCGCGCCGGTTCGGCGGGGACATTCTGCGAAAGACTCAGCGAGCATGCGGCGAAAGCCGCGCCGACCAGGAACACCGCGGCCGGCGAAACGATCCAAACCATCCCCAGAACCGCCGGGATGATCACCGCCGCGATGTGGTTGATGGTAAAGGACACCCCCGCCGTGGAAGCGATGTCCGCCGGGTCGGCGATCTTTTGCAGATAGGTCTTGATGGCGATGGCGAGCGCGAAAAACATGTGGTCCGCGACGTACAGCCCGGCGGCCAGATAGGCGTTGTCGACGAACGCGTACGCGGTGAAGACGCAGATCAGGCCGATGTACTCGAACGTCAGCGCGCGGCGCTCGCCGACGCGCCCGATCAACGCGCCAATGCGTTCCGCAAAGAGCCAGTTGAATACGTGGTTGATGAGGAACAGGGCGGCGATGTTCTGCGCGCTGTAACCGAACTTCTCCACCATCAGGAAACCGGCGAAGACGACGAAGATCTGGCGCCGCGCGCCGGACAGGAACGTCAATCCGTAGTACAGCCAGTACCTTCGCCGCAGGACGATGCTCTTGCGCTGCGGCGTCTTCGAAGTGAACCGCGGGAAGGAAGCGAGCACGGCTGCCAGGACGAGCACGCCGCCGCCCGCCACCAGGTAAATCCACACATAGTCGACCCCGATCGACAGCGCGGCCCACACCGCCGCAAAGCAGACGAGGGACGCCATGGATCCAACGGCGATCAGCTTCCCGAGAATGCGGGGCGCCTCCTCCCTGGACAGCCATTGCAGCGACAGCGATTGCTTTACCGTCTCGAAATAGTGGAAGCCGATCGACATCAGCACCGCTGTGCAGTACAGCCCGTACTCGAAAGGGAAAAAGCCGGTCAGCGCCGTACCAAGACCGAACAAGGCGACGGCGATCACCGCGAACGTCTGCTCCCTCAACACGAGCAGCACGAATATGGCGGTGAAAGCCAGGAACCCGGGAACCTCCCGCAGGCTCTGCAGGATGCCGATCTCGACGCCGGTGAACGCGGCGCGCTCGATGACGAAGTTGTTCAGCAACGCCGTCCAGGCTGCGAAGCCGAGCGGTATCGCGATGCTGGCCACGACCAGGAAAAACCTTGGGGTGCGAAGGTGTACTGGAATCAAATCGGTGCCCGACCAGCTCAATCGCCTAAACGCCATGGTTGCGCGGTTACCTGGTCAGGCTGGTATAGACGCGGTCGATGAAGCCGAGCGATGCCGACTCCAGTCCATAGGTTTCGTCGAAGTCCGCGGTGACCTTTTCCGCAATCACCTCTTCTTTGGTCTTGCCTTCGGCGATCAGGTCGGCCACCCGCGACCGAACCGCCTCCAGCATACTGACATAGGCCACGACGGCGGCCCGGTCCGTGATGGTGCCGTGACCCGGAATCACCACCGCGTCTTCGGGAAGTTCCTCGAGAACCGTTCGGCAAAACGCGATCATGCCGTCGATGTCGCCGCCGCTGTCGACATCGACGAAGGGATAGCCGGTGGTGACGAACACGTCACCGAAGTGCACGGCGTTGTGCCCGCGAAAGATGACCGCGGTGTCGCCGGTCGTGTGGGCCGGCCCCGCGTGAATGAGATCGATCTGTTCGCCGTTGAAATGCAACCGCATGCGGCGGGCATAGGTAATCGCCGGCAACGCCTCTGCGGGATAGGGTTCCTGGCGGTACCTGGCGATCACAAGGTTGATCAGTCCGCCCCGCGCCATGTCGCGGCGCGCATTGGCGTGCGCCAGAATGCGCGTCCCGGCGGGCCCCAGGGCCAGGTTGCCCTGGGCGTGATCGAAATGCCAATGGGTATTGACCACGTAGTCGATGGCGCCCCCGGCGCCGGTCTCCCGCCCGAGTGCTTCGATGGCGGCACGGATCTTCGGCACCATTTCCGGGAATTGATCGTCGACGATGAGCACGCCGTCCGTGCCGATGGACACCGCGATGTTGCCGCCTAGGCCGAACAGCGCATAGAGACCCTCGCCCACCTGTTCGGTAGTGACCTCGGCCGTCTCCAAGTCCCAGCCGAATCGTTCGAGCAGTTCGTCGAGGGACATCGCATTGTCCGCGGCACCTCCAGCCGCCAGCCACACCGAGGCCGCCGCGATCATCGTTTTCGTCTTGTGCATCGTTTCGGTTAGTCCGGCAGCCCAAGAATGCGTTTCGCGATGATGTTGAGCTGTATCTCGGATGTGCCGCCCTCTATGCTGTTGGCCCTGGAACGCAGCCACTCTCGGGTCGTGCCGAGTTCTCGGCCAGCGAATCCGCCTCCAGACCAGCCGAGGGCCTGAACGCCGAGCATCGACACCAGGATGTCGTGGCGCGTCTTGTTCTGTTCCGTTCCGTAGTACTTGAAGAACGACGAAGTGAAAGTCGGCGCGCGGCCGCTCCTGGTTTCCTCGCCGCTGCGGCGCATCGAGAGGCTGAATGCGCGGTCGTTCATGCCATGTTCGATCACCCGCGCGCGCAATCCGTCGTCGGCGATGCGACCTCGATCATGGCCCGCATATCGCTTCGCGAGCGCCTGCAGCGAGCTCGCGCGTCCCCCACCGCCGCGACCGCCGCCGATGCCGCCGCCGATCGACGTTCTTTCGTACTGGAGCAACCGCTTGGCGACGGTCCAGCCCTTTCCCGGCACGCTGACCACATTGCGCTTCGGCACGCGCACATCGTCGAAAAAAGTCTCGCAAAAAGGCGATGCGCCGCTGATCAAACGTATCGGCCTGACCGTGACGCCCGGCGATTCCATGTCGAACAGAATGAACGTGATGCCGTCGTGTTTCGACGCATTCGGATCGGTGCGCACCAGGCAGAACATCCAGTCCGCATGGTCGGCGTTCGAGGTCCAGATCTTCGAGCCATTGATGACGTAGTCGTCCCCATCCTCCACCGCTCGGGTCTGAAGCCCGGCGAGATCCGAACCCGAACCCGGTTCGCTATATCCCTGGCACCACCAGATTTCGCCGCGCACGATTTTCGGAATGTGCTCCCCGCACTGTTCCGGCAAGCCGAATTCCAGCAGCGCGGGGCCGATCATGCTCGTTCCCATGCCGCCGCCCAGCGCCGGCCGCGCATGGATGCGCTGGAGTTCCTCGTCCAGCACCTGCGTCCGGTCCTTCGACAGGCCGCCGCCGCCGTATTCGGCAGGCCACATGGGCAGCGTCCAGCCGCGGTCGGCCATCCGATCCAGCCATAGCTTGGTATCCGGGTTCTTGTACCGGGCCCGTCGACCGAAGCCGGGGATTTCATCCGCCGGCATGGGCGTGCGCATGCTCGCCGGACAGTTCTCCTCCAGCCATGCCCGTGTTTCTTCCCTAAAACTCATATCACGACTCACGTTCGTTTCCTCTCGCCACCACCAGCACCGGCGCCTCAAGCGCACCGATATCGGTCAGCGGATCTCCTTCCACGAATACCATGTCGGCGGCGTGGTTCTCGGCGATGCGTCCGGTCACGCCGCTTAAGCCCAGCGCATCCGCGCAATCCGACGTGGCGCAGCGCAGCGCCTCCACCGACGTCAGCCCGGCGAAGTGCGCGAATACCGGCAACGCTTTCGCCAGATCCTGGTGCCGCACATTCGGAATGCCGGCATCCGTCGATGCGATCAAGCGCACGCCGGCGGCGCGCATGCGAGCGAAATTCCCTTTCACGGCCTTCTCAAACTTGCCGTCGCCACCCGTGAAGCGCTTCCAGCCCGCGCTGATTGTAGGAGAAACCCAAACCCCCCGGCGCGCGATTTCCGCCGCGACATCCGGATCGTATCCACTTCGGCGCCCGTCGTCCCCAAGCCAGGAACAGTGTTCGATGGTCGCAACCCCCGCGCTCGCCGCATGCGCGATACCCTGCGTACCGTGGCAATGCGCGGCCACGTCCAGACCGCGCTCATTGGCGTAACGCACGATGGCGCTGGTCGAGGCTGCGTCGAACTGCGCGGACCTGGGCGACGAGTGCTTCGTCATCATGCCACCGGTGGCCATGATCTTGATCAGATCGACGCCATGCTCGGCCTGGCGTTGGATCACCGTACGCGCCGCTTCCACATCGTCCGCCTCGCCGCCCCAAAAGTGGCAGTGGCCTCCGACCGAAGTCACCGGCTGTCCCGCGCACAACAACCTTGGGCCGGTCAATTCACCCGCGTTGATGCGATTTCGCAAATCGATTTCGAGCCATTTGCCTCCGCCAAGGTCGCGCGCCGTGGTGATGCCGGCGCGCACCATCGCTTCGGCCCGCTCAACCATTCCCCGCCGAATCTCGTCATCGGTTGCGGCAAGCTGTTCGTCGGGCGTGCGCAGACCCGGATCCAGCGTCATGTGCACGTGCGCGTCGATCAGGCCCGGAACGAGCGTCAATCCAGACATGTCGCGAACATCGTCGCCGTCCGCGTGCTCGTCCACGGCGACGATGATCCCGTTTTCTACTGCAACGGCCCCAATGCCGAGATAGTCGGCTGCGACCCCGTCCCAGATGCGCGCATTCCGATAGGTAATCCTTCCCACGCGCGAGATTGTATCCCAGCCGCCCGCCTTGACCCGGATTTCAATCAGCGCGTCGTCAGACGCTGCACTGCGGCCTCGTTGATATCGACGCCGAGTCCCGGCGCATCGCCAAGGGTCGCGACCCCGTTCTTCGGCAACACGACCTCCCCGTACAGGTCGGCCACATCGTCCAGGGGACCGGAGAACTCGATGGAGAATTCGTGCGGACGGGTGGCGTTTTGCACCGTCGCGTAGACGTGCAACGATGCCATGGAATTGATCCCGGCCTGGGGACTGTGGGGCATGACGGGCTTGTCGAGGACGGTCGCCATCTCATAGATGCGTTTTACCTCGCTGGGACCCCCCGCATTGAGGATGTCGGGCTGCAATATGTCCGGGTTGCCGAGCAGCACCAAGTGGTGAAACCACCAGCGGAAGGCGTCCTGTTCGCCCGCGGACACGGCGACATCCAGGGCGTCGCTCACCTGCTTCAGCCCTGGCAGATCGTAGTGCGGAATCGGCTCCTCGAAATGGTCGATGCCAAGTTCTTCGAAGCGTCGCCCCTGCTGGATGGCGGTGGACACCGAGTAGCCGTTGTTGGCGTCGAAACCGAGGTATTCGCCCCCGGACAGGTATTCGCGCACCAGCTTGAACATGCGGTAGTCCTTGTCCGGATCTACATCCTGGCGCCAGCCGCGCCAGTCCATGCGGATCTTGAACGCGCGAAAGCCTTGCTCCCAGCCGTTCTGGACCAGGCGCAGCATTTCCTCGGGATGCATCCTCCAGCCGGATCCGGTGCTCCAGTACAGGGGGATCGTGTCCCGTCGGGCGCCGCCCATCAACGTATGCACGGGCAGTCCCGCATCCTTGCCCAGCAAGTCCCATAGCGCGACGTCGACCGCGCCAACAACCCAGCCCGGCAGCTTGTAAGAGCGCTCGTCCCTTCCCAAGGCCAAGGTTTCCCAGTGGCGATCGATCAAGCGCGGGTCTTCACCGATCAGCGCCGGCTTGATGCTGCTTTCGAGGTAAGCGTTGAATACCGCGCTGTTGCGGCCGGGCACTTCCGCAAAGCCTTCGACGCCGGCATCGGTCTGGACGCGCAGCAGGCCCTTGCCGATGGCGAGGGGCGTGTGGGTGATATCGGTGACTTTCATGATCGATGGAGTTCGCTGGTCAGGGTGGCGAGTCGTCGGAGGCCGCCGGATGCGCTCACTATACCAAACGCGTGTTCTGTCACGTCCCACCGCCAGCTTTCACTCCACGCCACCACGCTTTCTCCCGCCGACCGCAAAACGCGAGATACAGAGTTGATCGTCGAGTGTTCCGGGTATTCAATCATCGCAACCGCGCGCGCCCGCGCGTCACATGAGGAATTGGTGGATGGATTTCGGATTGGCAGGGAAACGCGGCCTGGTAGTCGGCGGCAGCCGGGGAATCGGCAAGGCGATCGCACTCGAACTCGCGCGCGAGGGCGTCGATCTCGCTATCAGCGCGCGAACCGCGGATGAGCTCGCGCGAACGGCGCGAGAGATCTCGACGGCGACCGGGCGACGCGTGTTGCCCATACCCTGCGACGTGGCGGACCGCGACCGGGTCGAAGCTGCGGTGGGCGATGCCGCCCGAGAGCTCGGAGGACTGCAGATCCTCATCAACAGCGGCTCCCGGCCCGGAGGCTCACCCACGGCGACGGGCCGGATCGACACTATCGTCGACGAAGACTTCCTCGACGACTTCAACGTCAAGTACATGGGCGCCTTGCGCTGCGCCCGCGCCGCGATCCCTCACTTGAAGGCTTCGGGTTGGGGCAGGATCGTCAATATCAGTGGCCTGAACGCGCGCGTCGCCGGCAACATGAGCGGCGGCGCCAGGAACGCTTCCCTCGTGCACCTCACGCGCACGCTCGCCATGCAGTTGGGGCGCGACGGGATCACCGTCAACTGTATCCATCCGGGCGCCACGCGTACGGAACGCACCGCCGTGGTGCTCAAGGCACGCGCGACAGAGGCCGGCATCACCCCCGCTCAGGTGGAAGCCCGCGACTACGCGGAGGACAGCCCGCGAAGCAACTCGATCGGTCGGATAGTGGATGCCGCCGAGATCGGCTACCTCGCGGTATTCCTCTGCTCCGACAAGTCCTGGGCGATCAACGGCGAAGTGATCGCCGCCGATGGCGGCAGCAGCACGTCCGTGTACTACTGACAGCTCGGCACTTGAGCGGTTCCCTTGAGGCTTTATGGCAGTTGGTCAGTGTTGTCTGCGTTTTGCGGCGGGAAACCAAGATCGTAGCGTCTCCCTCATCTCTTTCAACGCAGGATCCTTGCAGCTCCGTGGATGCGACGCGCGCGCCATTCGGTCGAATAGGGCAGCCGAAAGGCGCGGGCGCCTACCGGGCCGCGCATTCCGCATAGCCGTCCTCATTGCGAGTTTCGGATCTGGCGGTTTCGGCTCGTTGGCAGGCCACAGTCCTTCCTCGCGAAGCCAAGTCCTCAGTGCTTGAAAATCCGAACCCCATCCCGGCGCTTCAGAGACGTTGAGGGAAGGTGCCCACACCCATGATTCAAGTTCGGGATCTATGACGACGACCTTGCAACGGTCCTCCCAGCCATTTTGAGTCAAACGAACCTGGACACGACTTTGTGTCTCACGGCGTCCTTCGCCACTGCCGCACCCATCCAAGTCAAAAGCCACCAGCGCATATCGGCTGGAACGTAGAAAAGGCCGCAAGAACTCCACAGCTCCAACTCGACACCCCGGGTCACGCTCTGGATGTATTCGGATTTCGTGCTTGACCGGACGTGTGCCAAGCCGGTTGGGTTCGGTCAATAATCCTTGGAGAGCCTGCTCCATGTCTCGATCTGCGACCAATGCGATCAAATCCCTCTCTTCGCCCACTACCCGATGACCCCGGTGGCAAACAACAGATTCGTGTCCATGGCTTCCCCTTGCCAATCCCGCAACAGCGGATGATCCACACCGCACACTATGTCGGTAGCACCTTCGTCGTCCTTGGCAAAGCAAAGCGTTTCCCTCGGGTCGGTCAATCGAAGAAACGCAGGCGAGTGGGTGGCGACCAGGACCTGGGAGTCATACGTGGATGCCAGCGAGCCATACACCGCTTCCAACGCCGACGGATGGACACCGTTTTCAGGTTCCTCAAGCAAGTAAAGGTAACCTTTATCCGTTAGGTACGGGATAAGAGTCAGCGCGAGAAACCGGAGCGCCCATCCGATGCCATCCAAGACGGCACGTGCAGACCCGACTTGTAGACCAACTCTAGGTGGGCATGGCGATTGTCCGGGCGGTCAACAATATTGATGCTCTCAATGTCCGGCAATGTAGTTCGTACATGTGCCAGCCATTCGCTGTAACCCTCTGGATCAGTTACTTGAAGGTTGGCAATCGCCCAGGGGAGGTTCGAACCATCTGGGGAAAAACCCTTGCGACGCAGCACTGGTGGACTGGACTGGCGCATCTTTCTGCTGTCAAAAAACAACCGGGTCACCTGAGTTTGCAGCATGCGCTTGACACGGGTAGCCACCGGGAACTTCTCTGGAGACTCCGGCAGGTTGCCGAGTGCCGATCGATGCGGTCCGAATGAGATGCTAACAGCCCATCCCTTTCCCGATTGCGACGAAACCTCAATGCTGAAGTTGTCCTTTCCTTCGCTGGACTTGCTGAGGATCGACCGAGACCCCCGACGGCGACCTCCTATCAGTATCGTGTCCACTGGTGACATCGGGAGAGGGAACAACGACCGCTGTCTTGGTTCGCTGTCGTGCTTAGGCATTAGAAGCGCCCGCTCCGTGTTGATGGTGACGCTACTGTTCCGTTCGCCAATTCGTACTTCGTAGCGAAAAACCTCGAAATCCTTGTCCGGTGGCAAACGCTGCTTCAGGTCTTGGGGAATTTCGAACTCCACGGCCAGTTCGAAAGCGGAGTGTCCGGAGGGTCTCCCCCAAACAAGGTCCTGAAAGTTATCGGTGCGATTGCCCACAGCCGCCTCAACGCCTTCTCGCACCATGTCACCGAGAAAGGCAACGACGTCGAAGAGCGTGCTCTTGCCACTGGCATTCGGGCCCACGAGCACATGGAATTCGCCAAGCGCCAAATCGACGTGACGCAAGCAACCGTAGTTCAACGCCTGAATGCGGCGAATCATCGGCATGGCTACGTCTCTGTCAGCGGGATCGCCACTGATTTTAGTGAGAAATCTGGTCCAGCACCAAGGGGACAATCTACGCGTTGACGGCGAAGTGATCGACGGCGGCGGCAGCCGGTCAGTGTACTACCAATCGTCGCGCAGTCCCGAGGCGGCTCGCTATTGCCTCAAGAGCCGAATAGGCGGCGCGGCGTGCAAATGAGTGGATCGAAACGGATTGATGTCGATGCCTCCCCGACGCAGGAATCGGCCGTATACGGTCAACCGCTCGCAACCGCATCGTGCCTTGATGTCGACGAATATCTGCTCGACGACTGTCTCGTGAAAAGCGCGGTGGCGGCGGTAGGAAACGAGATATTGGAGTAGTCGTCGGCGATCGATTTCCGGGCCCCGGTACGCGATCAGCACGGACGCCCAGTCGGGCCAACCCGTGACGGGACACAAGGAAGCGAACAGGTGCGTGTGCACCGCCTCTTCCACGACACGGGGCCCGCAAGCGCCATCGAGTATGGCGGCGTCGCGCTGATACGTCTCGATGGTGATCCGCTCGCCATCGAGTGACTGTCCCAACACCGCGGCGTCGAGTTCCGCGCTACCCAACTCCAGCATGGAGACATCCGAGCGCGCGCCGAACAGCGCGTTCAGATCTGCCTCGATCACCGCAAGGACGGCGGCTCCCTCCGGGAAAGTCGTCTGGGAAAAAGCGTTGAGGTAGCGCTTCAGGGACTTGCTTTCGACGGTCGCGGGCGAAGCGCACGGCACTTTGATCCGCAACGCGCCGACGGCGGGAACGCCCCCCTCCGTCAACCAGGACAGTTCGTAACAGTTCCAGACATCCTCTCCGACGAAGGGCAGCGGCGCCCTCAGGCCCAATGTCCGTCGCTGCTCCGAGCGATCAATGGGGCGCAACAACGGGGGAGTCGATGTGCCGGCGCATTGCATCGGCAGGCGCCGCACTCACGCGTTAAGCGCCAGACATCACGACGGGCAGACCCCGCCGCGCGCCGGGCACCGCACCAATGACAACGCCGTCCGCATAGTCGAATGCATCCACCACAATGCCGGTGCCGCCCCGCCCGCGGACCGTCGGACGCACAACCTCGAGTCGCTCCCCATCGACGATCCAGACCTCGGCGCCCACCTGTTCCGCAGCTTCCGGCAGCGTATACGTATTCTCAAGCGCCGGACCTTCAATCTCTATGTCGACGAAGGTACCCGGAGGCACGGCGGGAACCTCCTCGAAGGACAGGAACAGGCGCGCGAAACGCGTCCGCTCGTCAAGTTCCGCCGAGACACGTTCCACCGACGCCCACAGTACCTCGCCGCCGGCGCGAACCATCGCCCGGCGTCCCACTACCGGCGAAAGGCGGCCCAAGTCGTCCTGGCCGATAAATCCCACCGCTTCCACCGCATCCAACGCGAACGCCCTGCCGAACGACTGCCCCTTGGTTAACACCTGTCCCACTTCCACCGCCGCGTCGGTCACGCGACCCGCGAATGGAAGGGAGAAGCGCGTGCGGGACAGCTCGAGTTCGGCCACCTTCGAGCGCGCCCGGACCGAGGCAACCCGCGCCTTGGCCTGTTCGATCTGGGGAACGCGCGCAACCAGCGGCGGCACCGCTTCGCCCGGATGCAAGATGGCGTAGTTCAAACGCGCGGCGTCGCCTTCCGCTTGCCGCAACAGAAGCGTGGACTCGGCTGACGCGACATCGGCCAGCGCCTGCTCGACCGCCAGTTCGAAGTCGCTGGTCTCGACGACGAGCAATTCCTCTCCCGCCGCAAAAGATCTCCCGGCTCTCAGGTTGGGGGAGACAGCCGCCACGCGGCCGGTGATCTGGGGCGTCAACGCGACATGGTTTCGCACGGAGACCGAGCCCGTCGTAACGACTGTGAGCGCCGTCGTCTCCAATACCGGTCGAATCACGCGGACTACGGGCGGCGGCGCGGACTGTACGATGTCTGCCGACCCTTCGGCGCCCAACACGTCCTCCTTCGACGGTGCCCGAGAAAAAAACAGGGCGGCAATCACCACCGCCGCCACGGCGAGTATCTGGATCGGACCGGCGATGCGGCCCCAACGCCGGGTGGGCCGCCGATCGTCGGCATCAACCATCGCGCGGTTGGACCGCCGACGGCCAAACCTTCCCTGGAACAAACCCATCTGGCGTCCCCGCCGATAGTCAAGAGTCGCGGATTATGGCAAATCTCGAAACCCGCCCCAACAAACCTTGCCTCGCATACCTCAGCAGGTCGCTTGTCAAGTCACCTGATGTCACTTACTTTCAACCGGGTACTTCCATTTTGGGAAGTCCTGACACACTACGCTGGCCGCGCCCCGTTTTTTGACCGCGCAATCGGCGATCCGCCACCGGGAGTTCATGATGGTTGCTCCAGCAATACCAGAAAGCGCCACTGCCGTAACGATCGACTGGATGCAACAGGCGCTGGCAGCAGGCGGCGCGCTTGATATTCCCACGCTGGAGGATGTCGTTGTCGAGCCGATCGGCACCGGGCTCGGCCTGCTCGCGGACATCCTGCGCTGCCACCTGACCTATCGCGATGGCGACCGCGAATCCGTTGGTCGAGGGACGCCAGGCGTCGGCCCCGCGCCGCCCAAAGCGCCTGCGACCGTCATCGTCAAGCTGCCCAGTTCGGAACTGAAGAGTCGGCGTTTGAGCAAGCGGTTCTCGCTATACAAGCGGGAGTACGACTACTACCGCCGTCTCGCGCCGCATGTCCCGCTGCGGACGCCGACGCTGCTATACGGCGACTTCGAACCACGAAATGACCGATTCGTCCTTGTGCTCGAAGACCTGCGCGCCATGGTGGCTGCAGACCAGATCGTCGGCGCCAGCGGGGAGCAGGCAAAACGGGCTATCCGCGGGATCGCGAGAATGCACGGCCACTACTGGAACAAGGTCGACCAGCCGGCCCTGTCAGGCTTTCGCAACGAACTTAGCCCGAAGTACAGACCGCTGGTGCAGATCGTCTATCTCGCGAACCTGTTGCCGACGATCCATCGTTTCGGCGCAGTCTTCTCGAAGCAGACGCGGCGGTTCGCCGAAGCATACGGCCCGCGCGTGGCTGAGCATATGGGCGTCCTGGCCGCCGGGCCCACGACCTTCACCCACGGGGACTATCGCCTCGACAACATGTTCTTCGGCGAGAAGGAAGACTTCGCCGTAATTGACTGGCAGGTCAGCGGAGTCCAAAGCAGTTTGTACGACGTGGCCTATTTTCTGGCGACGAGCGTGTCAAGCGACGTTCGCCGTCAGGTGGAGCGTGAAGCGCTGGAGGAGTATCACGACGTCGTGCGCGGCATGGGGGTGAGAGACTTCACATTCGAGGAATGCTGGCGTCTGTATCGCCTCAACATCGCCGGCCGTCTTGTGACGGCCCTCATCACATGCGGCGGCCTGGAACTGAACGATGAACGGAGCTACCAGCTTGCCGAGATCAGCCTGCGGCGAACGCTGACGGCCATCGAGGATCTGGATGCGGGCGAATTGCTTTCGGCTCGCCGCCGAATCCTGGTTCCCGCCAGCATCTTCTCCAGCCTGTCCCGGGGCGCATACAACCTTTACAAGGCGCTGCATCGGCCATGAACAGCCGTATCTTTTCTACGACTTTACGACGCCGCCGAACCCTCCCCGGAGGCATGCGGCAATTCTGCGGGCGTCCTGCGGAAGTCCTCGCGAATGATCACCAGTGACGGCACAAGAAACAGGATGACGATGCTCGCGAACACGATACCCGTCGCAAGACTCACCGCCATCGGGATCAGGAACTGCGCTTGGGTGCTCGTCTCGAACAGCATCGGCGTCAAGCCAAGGGCGGTCGTCACGGTGGTCAGGAAGACGGCGCGAAAACGCATTCGCACGGCGGCGACCACCGCCTCATGCGGCGTTGCGCCGGTCTCCCGACGCAGCCGGTTGTAGCGGTCGATCAGCACCAGCGAATCGTTCACCACCACCCCGGAAAGCGCCACCATGCCGAAAATCGAGATGAACGACAGGTCGTAGCCCAACAGGAAGTGGCCAATCAGCGCGCCCGCCGCGCCGAACGGCACCGCCGCCAGGATGATGAACGGTTGCACATAGCTTCGAAGCTGCGATGCCAGCAGCGCGAATATCACCATGAGCGCCACGAGCATCAAGTGCCCGAGAGCTCCCAGATCCTCCGTCTGTTCGCTACCGATACCGGCCTGATTGATCTGCAGTCCGGGATAGCGGCGCAGGAGTTCGGGCAGCGCATCGCGCTGAATCCTGGCATTCACCTCTGTCGGCGTCGCCAACGCCGTATCCACTTCCCCGGTGACGGTCACGACGCGCAGGCCGTTGACCCGGTCGATGGACGAATAGCCCCGCGACTCGCTGACGCGCGCCACAGCAGAGAGCGGCGCTTCGGCACCGTCCGCCAATCGCACCCGTACATTGAAGAAGTCCTGAGCGCTCTGCCGTTGATCCGGCGGATAGCGCACCATGACCTTCAGTTCCTGGCGCCCCCGTTGGATGCGCTGCACTTCGGCGCCAAAGAAGTTCCCGCGCAGTTGCCGCGCGATGTCGGCCTGGGTGAGTCCCGCCGCCTCGCCGGCCGGCGTCAGTTCGATGTCGTACTGCCGCTTGCCCAAGCTGTCGGAGTCCTGTATTTCGAAGATGGACGGATTCCCCCGATAGGCATCCTTGAGGTCGGCCACCGCCGCCCCAAGGGTCGCGTCGTCCTGGTGCGCCAGCTCGTATTCCACGTCCGCCCCGCCAGGACCGACAAACTCCGCCGCAAACGTCAACCGTTCGGCCCCGGGTACGTCGCCCACCTTCGCGCGCCATAGGCGCTCCAGTTCCGTCGCCGCCAACGTGCGCAGCGGTTCGCGATGCAGTTGCACCTGGACAGCGGCGACATGGCTCGCAATCCGCATCTCCCCGGTACCGCCGGGCCCGGTAAACTCGCCCGGGCTCCCGCCCACTGTAACGCTCAACGCGCGCACCGACGTTCCACCCACATCCTCGTTGACGGCGTGCACCGCGACGGCGATGCGTTCGGCGGCGGCGCGCGTCACCGCGAACGGCGTGCCCACCGGGAACTCGACGTCCGCCCGCATGTTGTCCGATTCCAAAGTCGGGAAGAACAGGAACCGCACCGTCCCGGTCATCATCAGCGACGCTGCCACGGCAAGCAGCAACAACCCGCCGAGTAGCGTGAGGTAGCGATGGCGGACCGCCAGTTGAACCGCGGGTACGAGCCGGTTGTCGCGAAAGCGACGAACCGCGTCGGCGACAACCGCCTGAAACGCGTCGAGTGGCCAGCGGCTCCAGGAACCCGGGTGCGCCAGGTGCGCCGGCAGGATACAGAACGCCTCGATGAGCGACATGGTGAGCACGGTAATCACCACCAGCGGGACCACGCCCAGGATCTGACCGAAGGTGCCGGTGACAAACGCCAGTGGCGCGAATGCGGCCATCGTCGTCAGCACGCCGATGAGCACCGGGCTTTGCACGCCGCGCGCGCCGGCCACCGACGCTTGGGGTCCGACTTTGCCTTCCTCCCATTGCGAGGAGATGTTCTCGCCCACCACTACCGCGTCGTCGACGACGATGCCGATCACCATGATCAGGGCGAACAGGGACACCATGTTGATGTTCACCTCGAGGAAGTCGAAGAACAGGAACGCTCCCAGGAACGAGATCGGCACGCCCATCGCCACCCACAGCGCCAGCCGCAGGTCCAGCATGACGACCAGGAACAGGAACACCAAGGTAAAGCCGAGCACGCCGTTGCGCACCAGCAGGCTGATGCGATCCTTGAGAATCTCGGTCTGGTCCTCCCACACCTCGATGTCGATGCCGGGGGGCGGACGATAGTCGGCGAGAAGTTTCTTGATGTCCTCGGCGATCACCAGGGCATCCTCAGCCTCGGATTTGCGCACCTGCACGAAGACGCTCTGCCGGCCGTTGTACTCGTGAATGAGATCGACATCGGCGAAGCCATCGCGAACCGTGGCGACATCCCGCAGTCGGAGCACCGCCCCATCCGGCGCCGAACGGACGACGATGTCCTCGAACTCCTCGCCCCGCTCCCGCTTGGCGTTGGTGCGCAACAGCAGGTCGCCGCCTTCTGTGCGCAGTTCGCCCGACGACAGGTTGAGCGATGATCGACGCACGGCGTTAGCCACCTGTTCAATACTCAGGCTATGCCGGCGCAGCGCCTGTTCGCGCACCTCGATGGCTATCTCGTAGTCCCGGGCACCAACCAACGAAACGAGCGAAACGGCCGGCAGGGCGAGCAATTCCTCTTCCAACCGTTCGGCGCCGCGTCTCAATTCCGCTTCCGGCAGTTCCGAAGACACCACCATGGTCATCACGTCGCTGATGGTCTCGGCACGAACGATGCTGGGCTGTTCCGCGTCCTCCGGCGGAAAGTCGGCGATCCGCAGCACGGCGGCTTCGACATCGTCGCGCACGCGCGCCGCATCGACGAAGTCCTTCAGTTCGACGGTCACCGTCCCCGTGTTTTCGGAGGCCTTGGAAGTGACGCGCTCAACGCCGTCTATGCCGAATACCGCTTCCTCCACCCGCCGGGTGATGCCCTCCTCCACCTCCGTTGGCGTTGCGCCGGGATAGCTCACCCGAACGTTGATCACCCGCGGATCGATGGTGGGGAAAATCTGTGCCGTGAGGTTCGTCCCCGCGACAAACCCGCCGACAAGCATGAGCAGCATGATCAGGTTCGCCGCGACGGTGTTGTTGGCGAACCACTCGACCAACCCGCGTTCCCCGGGCGCGGCCCCGCTGGCCGGAACGTCGCTCAAGAGCCCGTACCCTCAAAGGAGCGATGATGTGCGCGGACCGCGGTAGGGCTGGACCACCGGCTGCCAGTCCGGTTTCGAAGCAAACTCATCCGCTGTTCGCGCCGACCACCAAGTAAGGTGCGGATTATGAACAGTCTCTTTCGACCTGTCGCCCGCTCGGGCGCAAAATCCATGGCACGGGCGCAGTCTCAAGGCGCCCGACCAAGCCTACATTTCCCGTTCCATGTCGGCGAGGTCCGGCAGCGAACAGGCATCCGCGTGCTCATCCACCGCTTCATCGACAATCGATGCGTCGACCAGCCTCAACTGCCGTCGCAATGTCGCGGGCAGCGTGACGGTCTGCGGCACTCGGCGACCGTGCCGATCGACGATCTCAAAACGCGCGGGCGACCCTTTGCCGTCGTCGTCAAGGACATCGTAGTCGCACCGTTCGCCGCCGGCGTCGTCGACGGCGCGTTCCCGCAACACCATCGCGTAGCGCTTCCGACCGTTGTTCAGCATGAGTTCTACGTCGCAACGCGCCGTTACCCAAAAGAAAGACATGATGTCGACGCCGTCAGGCGCCGGCTGGTCCTCTTGCTTCTCACCGTCTCGCACCTGGCGCAGCACGCCCTGGTCAACATGGACTACCCGGTCGTTCTTCTTCCGTGCGCGTTCATGCATGCGAAACGCCTCCGGCACGGCGCGCGCCGCTTCGATACGGCCCCGGACGTCGAAACGCGCTTCCCACGGCACAATCCGGGACCAGATGTCGGTCGTGTGCATGCGCCCGCACACGCGATACCGGCCGCCACCCGTTTCCGCGCGGATACGCGCCGCGCCCACGCGAACACCCCGAATGAACACCTTGTATTCAAGTTCAAGGGTCAGCGCGTCCATCGGCGCCGGCGGCGTTGCGAAAACCAATGACGCGGGGAACACGATCGCCGCGGCCGCCATGCATATCAGCCGATCCCGGAAAGTCTGTGACGCACGCCGCCGCATTAGATATGCTCGGAATCCGCAATTGCGTAGGGGGGTCTCATGTCAAATCCAGCTAAAACGCTCACGACAGGCGCTCTTGCGCTATTCCTCCTGTCCCACGCGTCGACCGGCAGCGCCGACGACAAAGCCGAATTTCAACGCGTCTATCAGCAGTACAAGCAACACATCGCCGCAAAGGAAACCTCCAGGGCGCTAGACTCGTCATCACAAGCCTACACGCTGGGTTCGAAGCTGTTTGGAAGAAAAAGCGTCAATACGGCGAACCTCGCCGTCAACTATGCAGTCTTGCTGAACAACTCTGGCGATTACAAGCAATCCGGGAAGGTCTTACGGGGGAAACTGACAATCCTGGAGCGCGAATACGGCGATGATGCCATCGAACTGGTGCCAATGCTGGTCGAGCTTGGCCGAGTGAAGTTCGATCCCCGGAGGCCCAGAGAAGCGCTCGAACATTTCAGCCGCGCATCCTGGCTGGCCGACAACCACGACAACAAACTGTATCGGGCCCAGCAGTGCATGGACATCGCGCGGGAATTGCTGCAACGCGGGGGCGTTCAGTTCTCCGAGCAATATGTCCAGAGCGCCCATGCGATCTACGCGAACGAACTACAGGAGAACGACTTGCGGCTCGGACTCACGTCCTTCCACATGGCCATGTGGGCCTTGGGCAGGGCGCAGTACGAAAAGGCCGCCGAGTACTTCGACCGTTCCCTGACAGCTTTCAAAACGGACAATACTCCAATGGGACAGATGGAGATGGCCGTCCGACAACGCCTGGTCGAGTTGCACGAGAACGCGGAACAGCCCGAACGCGCGACCGAACATTGCCTTGCCCTCGGCGCGCGCCGGCAGTGGTCGCTGCCGCCCACGCCCATCTACAGGGCGAGACCGGAATTTTCCAAGGAGGCGATAGACAGCGAGCTATCGGGAGAAGTGGCGCTGGTGTTCATGATCGACGAGCAGGGCTATGTACGGGATCCAACCGTTACCCGTTCTTCCGAAGAAGCGTTCAACGAGGTCGCGCTCACCATGATTCGGAAGTACCGCTACGCCCCAAGATTCGAAGGGGGCGAGCCCGTCGCGACAGTCGGCGTCGAGCACGTCGCCACGCTAACCGCCCAGCGTAGACCTCCGCAGCGCCGCGCACGCCGGGGCGACTCCCCACGCGGCCGCGACTTGCCAGGTGGTCGCGAGCCACGCCAACGCAACTATCCGGGCGGTGTCGACGACTAGTCGTCTTCTGTGGCCGAGGGAGACGATTCTGCGCTCCCCTCGGCGTCCTCGTCAGCCTCTGCCGCGTCGAAGGTCAGGTCATCGAGTGAGACATTGAGCTGTTCCGCGATGTAAGAGGAAATGCCGAAAGCGCCTTCGAACCGGTTCGATGTCGCCGCGTATTCGTCTTCCTCGAGGACGAACAACGCCAGTTCGTGAGACCCGGCGTCGTCCACCACGGTAAACCGCATACTCGGTTCCGGCGGCAGTTCCGCATCGACCAGGTCGAGCACATTCAGTCTCCGGAGGCGGTCGACAAACGTGTTCGTTTCGTCCTGGTCGAGTTCCACGCCGTCGGTTGTCCAACCCGCATCCGACGATGTCAGCGTCCACTCGGCATCCGCCGACGTGCGCGCGACGGACCGCACTTCTCCGTCGGGTTGCAGCAGCGACTTGCGCAACCAGTCGGATTGCTTGGTACCCGCTTCATAATTGGAGAACGTGATCGCATGGACCGGGCCGCCAGCCGCGTGACGCGCATGCACCTTGCCGTAGGTGGGCGACGTGCCAAGGTATATGTCCACCAAGGTTTCCTCGCTGGCACCTATCAGCACGTGGCGCTGGTGCGCTTCTTCGACGACCTCGAACCGTTTCATGGCCGACTCGCTGGTGGCCACGGGCCAGCCCGCCCCCGCGTCGGACAGTTTCTGCAGGACGCTGTCGATCTTGCCGGCGTCAGCCGGCGAGCCGTCCGGCGAGCCGTTCCGTAGTTGCCATTCGCCGTCTGCGCGGGCGACCGTCACCGTGCTTTCGCTGTCCGCGACCGTCAACATGTCCACGCTCGACACATCGAAACTGAGGAATACGGGCGGGGCATTGCCGGGGCGCGACTGCAAGCCCCAGACCACGGCGACAACAATCAGTTGCCCGAGCAGGATGACTCCCAAGACCGTTTGCCGGTTCATGCCGTTGCCTCGAGCCACGCCGCCTGCCGCTGCCGACGTCGCGCGCGCCATGCGACATGGAGGACAAACACGCCGAACACGGCGAGCACCGCGACAGCGTAGTTGGCGTATTCCCATACGCGCTGCGCGTTTTCCTCCATCGGTGGCAGCGTGCGGTTGAAGTGACCCCGACCACGGATCGTCAGGAGCGCCTGGTCCTCCACCGCCCAATCCACCAGATTGGCGACGAGCTGGACCGAGTTCGCGTAACGCGTGCCCTCGGCTGATCCGATCATGCCCACGGTCTGATCCGCGATGAATGAACTCGACCCGATCACGATCAGCCGCGCCGACTCCGGCGAGCGCTCGATCACGCTCGTCACCGTACCGATGTCATCTTCCGACTCCGCGTCGCCTTCGTCCGCCTCCTCGTCCTCGTCGCCAGCCCCCGCCTCGTCATCGTCGGCCGGATCCTCCTCTGTCTCTTCGGTGAGCAACGGCGACTCGTCGAAGAACGAGTCGAAACGTCCTTCGATCATCGCCGCCAACGTCACGACGCCAATCTCCCCGCTCGGGGCGAACGGCATTTCGCCGTTTTCGCCCACGTTCGGCATCACATCCGTCGATGTGGAGCGCCATGCCGCGGGCGAGCTTTGCAGCAGACTGGTGACAGCGCGAGCTGCGTTCGCTTCGCCGTCGATGTCCACCGGCGACCCCCAGGCGAATGTCACTTGCGGCAGTTCCGAGGTCGGCATGAACTCCTGGTTCAGGCCCTCTTCGCGCACATCCACGAAATACGGATAGTCCATCATGACGAGTTGCTGGAAGCTGAAACCTCCCACCTGTCGTCGCACCGGCACCGGGAAGGCCGAGTTCGCGGCATCCATGACGAAGGACTTGTCCATCACAACGCCATGATGCGCGAGCCAGTCGTCCAGACCGGTATTGTTCGGCATCGCCATGAGCGATTGCGGACTCAAGCGCACGTCGAACGCGCCGGCCGCGATGACCACCGTGCCCCCGCGCATGAGGAACTGGTCCATGGCGAAGACTTCCTTCGCCCCGAGGGCGCCAGGGTCCACCACCAGCAGAATGCTCGCGCCGGTACCGAGTTCGCCTGAATCGAGACTGGCCGTGGTGACATCGAAATCCACGGTCAGGAAACTGCGCAGACTTTCGAACTGATCGCCCGGCGGAACCGGCATCTGTTGCTGCATGTAGGGATTGGGCTCGGGCGGCAGGTGCAACGCGACCTTCTTCAACAAACCCTCGGCAAACCGTTTCAAACCTTCGTTCAGGCCACGCTTCAAGCCCGCCGCGTCAAGCGATTCCGGCACGGGTATCAGCACCACCGTTTCGCCGTCGGAAAGCGTCAGGTAGTAGTAGAAGGTGTCGCGGTCGAACAAGCTCGCCGCCATCGGCGTAAAACCGTAGCGCTCGGCGATCTCGGTCGCGAGCGCGCCGTCGCCGGCGTCCGGATCGCGCATCGAGGATGTGAGTTTCCCGCCCGATTCGGCGATCAACTCGTCGAGCACGACATCTAGTTCGCCTTTCAGATCTACCAGCGCAGCGGGCAGCCGTTCGTCCGCGGAGATATATCCGGTAAACGCGACGGGCCGGACGATGGCGTCGAACACATCGCCCCCGCCCCGAAAACCGTACAGCACTTTCTTGATGGCGCGTGTGATGTCATATTCGGGGTTGCGCAACCGAACGTCGAGATCGGCTTCGCCGGTCACCTTGACTTCGATCAGGTCGCGAAAATCCAGGACTTCGTACTGGTCGCCGTACTGGACCAGCACGTCGAAGTACGAACTCACGAGACTCGACTGGTAGCGGTCGGCAACCTGGAACGGCACCGGCCGGATGCCGTACTTGGTGTTCGCCTCGTCCTCCAGTTCGGGCGCCGCGGCGGGGTCGACCAGTTCGAGCCGCAGGCGACCATCCGCGGCAACTTCGTATTCCGTCAGCAAGTCACGCATCTCGGGCACCAGCGGCGCTAGCAAGGGGTGCGTCTTGGCGCTGAAATAACCCCGAACCAGCAGCGGTTCGCGAAGCTGCGACAGGTAGGATCGGGTGGCTTCGGAGATCGAGAATTGCCTGCCTTCCGTGACATCCCACCGCAGCGCGACATTTCCCGACAGCCCCGCCAGCCAGAAGTTGGCGACAATGAAGTTGAGCGCGATCAGCGCCGTGACGCGCTGGACGTTTCGGTGCCGCCCTTCCGCTCCGTCGTCCGCCCAGCCATAGCTTTCGATGGCGTAGACATTCAACGCCAGAAAGACGCCGACGATCGACACGTAGTAGTAGAGGTCACGCAGGTCGAGAACCCCTCGCGTGATGGACTCGAAATGCGAACCGGCGCCCAGGGCGCGCAACACGTCGCCAGCTTCGTTGTCGAACAACTCGGCGATGAAAGGGCTTCCTATCAAGTAGAACGCGCCGCAGGAGAAGGTGGCGAGAATCAGCGCGACAATCTGGTTGTCGGTCTTCGCGCTGACATACAGGCCAATGGAGAGATACGCCGCGCCAAGGAGCAGCGCCGCGATATAGCCGGCGAACACCGGACCCCAGTCCAGGTTTCCGATGAGCGCGACCGTAATGGCCAGCGGCAGGGTCAGCGCCAAAGCCACCGCCAACAACGCCCAGCAGGCGAGGAATTTCCCCGCGGCGAACTGCCATGCGCTCGCCGGCACGGTGGCGACGAATTCCAGTGTCCCGCTGCGACGCTCGTCGCTCCACATGCGCATCGTCAGCGCGGCCGCCAGGAACACCAGCAGGATCGGCAACCACTCGAACATCGGGCGCACATCGGCGATGTTGCGCGCGAAAAAGGCCTCGCCCCAAAAGAAGACGAACAGCGTCGCGCCCAGGTAGGCGAGCAGGAACAGGTAGCCGATGGGCGAACCGAAAAAAAGCGCGAGTTCCTTGCGGACGATGGCACCGACAGTGTCAAACATTTTTGTCGCTTCCTGGCGACGGCTGTGGGGTACTTCCAAGGAACAAACGTTTCCAGCGAGCGCCAGCGACCGGGGACGATTGTTCCTTGGTCGACGAGCGGGGCCGGGCCACAGCCGAAGCCGAAGGCGACGGCTGTGGGGCACTGACGCGGCGAAATACCGTCTCCAGATCGCGTTGCTCCCGCTGCAGTGCGTGGAACGCGAGTCCCGCCCCGACCAGGCGCGTGGCAATCTCGGCGGAAAGTTCGTCGCCGAGGGGCCGATCGAAGGTGAGAAACCAGCCGCCGTCCGCCGCATCGACATTGACACGCTCGCCGACCGCTTCCGTCAGGGCTTGTTCCGAAGCGTCCGTTCCCACGTACAGACGCTGACTTCGCTGCAGGTCCGCGAGCTTTTCGTCCAACGCGAGTTCGCCGGCCCGCAAAATCATCACGCGATCACACACGGCGTCCACTTCCTGCATGATGTGGGTCGACAGGATGACCGTAGCGGACTCGGCCAATCGACGGATCAGGTCACGCATATCCTGCGTCTGTGCCGGGTCGAGGCCGCTGGTCGGCTCGTCGAGAATCAGGAACCGGGGCGCATGCAGAATCGCTTGCGCCACGCCGACCCGCTGCTTGAAACCCCGCGACAAGGTATCGATGACGGCCAGCGCGCATTCGCTCAAACCCGTCGCGTCCACCGCCCGGCGCACAGCCGACGGTCGCTCGGGCGAGGGCACGCCACGAACCGTAGCCGCGAATTCGAGATAGTCGACGACGGTCATGTCCGAATACAGGGGAACCGTTTCCGGCAAATAGCCCACCTTGCGCCGAACTTCGGCGGCGTGTTCGGTCACGTCCTGCCCGTCGATTTCCGCCGACCCCGAACTCGGCTCGAGAAATCCCGTCAGGATCTTCATGATCGTCGTCTTGCCGGCGCCGTTGTGGCCGAGCAGACCGACGATTTCACCCTGTTCTATGGTGAAACTCACCGAATCCGCCGCCACGTTTTCGCCGAAGCGACGCGTCAGTCCCCTTGCTTCAATCACTTTTCGATCTTCCCGCCCGGTGCGAAGCGGCGCCTATTCTTAGAAGGTTGCGCGGGAATTTCAACCCTAAATCCTGGCGGAATTCCCAAGGGGCGGACATTTCGAGGTAATACCATCGAGTTTTGGCCAAGGAGGTGCCCAGGTGCGGCACGTAGCGGGCAAGGTCGCCTTTGTCACGGGCGGCGCGAGCGGCATCGGCCTGGCCATGGCGCGGTCGTTCTGCGCGGCCGGCATGAAGGTCGCGATCGCGGACATCGAAGACCAGGCCCTCGAGCAGGCGCAGGCGTACTTCGCGCCGAGCAACGCCGAAGTGATCGCGCTGCGCGTGGACGTCACCGACCGAGACGCGATGGCGCGTGCCGCCGACGAGACGGAGCGCGCATTCGGCAAGGTGCATGTCGTCTGCAACAACGTCGCCGTCGTCGGCCTGTCCGAGACGATGCGCGCCGAGCTTGCCGCCCGCAATATCGGCGTTTCCGTGCTCTGTCCCGGCTTCGTCAACACCAACATCTTTACCTCCGAGCGCAACCGGCCGGGTGCGCTTCGGGGATCCTCGTCCGGGGTGTCGTCGTCCTCGATCACGCCTGGAAAGGCGCCCGCGCCCGAGATCTTGAGATTGGGTATCGCATCCACCTCCAGGATCAAAGTCTCGTCGTCTTCGGCAACCTCGTCGTCGGTGAGCGGCACGACGACCTTACCGGCGGTGTTGTCCGGGGCAAATACCATCACGCCCGAAACATGTGTGTAGTCCTCCCCAGCCTGAGCGGTGCCGGGGCGGGTTCGCCATGGGACCTCCAGTAGACGGGCGCTCGGCCGATCCAAGGTCAGCGAGAATACCAGCGGGCCTTCGTCTTCGCCGACCTCGGGGCTGTCGACGCTCAGCACCGGCGCTGGATCGTCGTCTCGGATGGTGCCGACGGCATCGCCTTTCCCCGTCGGAATGTCCAGATTCACCGGCGCGAAGATCACGAAGTAAAACGTCTCGTCGACTTCGTCAATGCGGTCGTCGATGATCGCCACCGGCACGTTCACGGGATCGGCCTCGCCGTCCGCGAACGTGACCGTCCCGCTCGTTGCCGTATAGTCGACGCCCGCGACGGCCGTGCCGACAAACCCGGTGCACGCAGCCGTAGCGGCGGCGTCGTCCTTCAGCGGCGTCGGACAGGTCGTGTAGCGGACCGTCGCCTCGCCGTCGGGTTCGCCCGTGCGGTCGACCGGGAAATCGATCGTGCCGTCGCCCTCGTCTGCCGATTCGTCGGCCGAGACGGGCGGAGCTGACCCAAAACCTAGAACCAGGCACGCGCAGGCCGCCACGCGACACCACGCTTGGCTCGCTCGCGCTCGCGTCCGGAGGACGTCCGGCGCCGTGTTACCCCGTCTCTCGCTTATCGGCGACAACATTTGAATCACTCAGCGAACCGCGGCCCAGCTGTGATCAGCCTTGTCGCGTCGGTATGGACGACCGTATGCGCTGTGGTGGTCGGCAGTGCGGAGTTGCGTAACGGCAGGTGTGTGGCCATTGCGCCCATGAGGACACCCGGCAAGGCATCGCTTTCCCGGTAGCTGCGCCCGACAGCGGCCAGCGACGGGGCGCCGCCAGGGAGGCGGTGCGCGCACGCGCCGAGTTGAACATCGAGTCCACCGGCTGCGGCGTGGACTTCGCGAGCACCAACCTGCGGTGCCGGGCATGCGGGTCAACCAGAGCGTTCTCGGGTCCGGTAGGCGTCGCGCCCGGGCGGGTACCGCAGCCGCGCCCACTCGCCATCCTTGCGAATACCCGCCCTCGAACGCCCGCCGGCAAATTTGCGCGCGGACCCGGGGAACCTTGCGGGTGGCCTTTCAGCACACCACGCCGTGCGCCCGTGCCGATGCGTGTCGTTGGTCCGTCGCGGCAATCGATTTTGGTTCTGGCCATCGCATTCCTCTTTCGCGAAGCCCGCCGCTTACCGACCCTCTCCACCGCAGATGGCTCTGAAGAGGCTGCAGCATGGAGCAGTTGAATGTTTGCCTCCGAAGAAGCGGCTGAAGGCATAGCCGCGTACCGGGGGCCATCGACCCGCGGACTGTAGTTATCGCGAGCTACTATGTCAATGTGGCGTACTGTCCAACGCCAAGTGAGCATGAACGAAGGGGCCGAATCCAACGCCATGTGAGCATGAAGTGCCGGTGTCCTCCACACTGGGAGGATGATCGTGACACTTCAGATCGAGCGTTTACGCACAATCGAGCAGCTCGAGGCGTTCGTCGCGGGATCGGCGTCTGCGGACTGCAAACCCCTGGATCGGGAGTCCGCGTACGACTTCGTGCGGCGCACGCTGGTGGCGTTCGACTACCACCGGCTGGGCAAGGCCGACCGGGGCTGGGTGCGGCGGTACGTCGTCAAGGTGACGGCGTTGTCGCCGGCACAGATGACCCGGCTCGTGGCCCGGCACGCCGAGACCGGCGCCGTGATGGACCTGGCGCGCGCAACAGCGGGTGCCCGTTCGAGACGCGGTAGGGGCCATTCGACATACGGCTGCTGGCCGAGGTCGACGAGGCATTCGGCCAGATGTCGGGGCTCGCGACCTGCGAGACACTGCGCCGCGCGTTCGAGGTGCACGGGGATCGGCGCTTCGAACGGCTGGCGAGCATTTCGCGTTCGCACGTCTACAACCTGCGCGGGTCGCGCACCTACCGCGCCAAGCGCACGACGTGGACGAAGACCAGGGGCTCGAACGTCGCCATCGCGGTGCGCAAGGCGCTGGAGCCGAACGGCGCGCCGGGCTTTCTGCGGGTCGACACCGTGCACCCAGGGCGACCGGGACGGCGCGAAGGGCGTCCACATCGTCAACCTGGTGGACGAGGTGACCCAGTACGAGTACGTCGGCGTCGTGCGGGGCATCTCGGAGCGGTTTCTGATCCCGGCCCTGGAAGCGCTGCTGCCGATGTTTCCATTCCCGGTTCCGGGCTTCCACGCCGACAACGGCTCCGAGTACATCAACCACCGGGTGGCCGATCTCCTCCGGAAGCTGCACGTCGGCGAGTTCACGAAGTCGCGCGCGCGGCGCTCCAACGACAACGCGCTGGTCGAGGGCAAGAACGCGCACGTGGTGCGCAGGCATCTCGGCCACGAGCACATCCCGGCCCGCTTCGCGGACGACGTGGACGCCTTCGCGCGCGGCGAAACCATCGACGCCCACATCGAACGTATTTTCCGACTGTGGTCGGGCTTGAGTCGCGCGGCAGCGGAAAACCCGCACGCGCGGATGCGTGAACCGAAGACGCCGCTTGAGATCCGGACGCCCGGCCCCGCCAATCGACCCGTCTCCTTTCCCTACACGAAGCTCATGAATTCGAACGAGAAAGTGGACCAGGGAGCCGCGCTGATTCTCACATCGACCGACGTCGCGCGATGTCTTGGCATCCCGCGCGCCAAGTGGATTTTCCCCTGGGCGTCCACCGAAGCCCACGACACCTATGCCACCTCCCATGGAACAACCGCCTCCGGGGAGTGTCAGCGACCGGAGGCGGTTGTTCCATGGGAGACGAGCGGGGCCAGGCCACCGGCGAAGCCGAAGGCATCGGCTGTGGGGCACTCGCATCGCGACAACCTCCACAGCGCGCCGGGACTGGGCATCGCCGACAGTCGCTGTCTCGAAATGACCGACCTGGGAATCGCCGATCGAGTTTTAGCCAAGGAGGTGCCCAGGTGCGGGACGTAGCGGGCAAGGTCGCCTTTGTCACGGGCGGCGCGAGCGGCATCGGCCTGGCCATGGCGCGGTCGTTCTGCGCGGCCGGCATGAAGGTCGCGATCGCGGACATCGAAGAACAGGCTCTCGAGCAGGCGCAGGCGTACTTCGCGCCGAGCAACGCCGAAGTGATCGCGCTGCGCGTGGACGTCACCGACCGAGACGCGATGGCGCGTGCCGCCGACGAGACGGAGCGCGCATTCGGCAGGGTGCATGTCGTCTGCAACAATGCCGGCGTCGCCGTCGCAGGTCCCATGGAGAAGATGTCCTATGCCGATTGGGACTGGGTCGTCGGCGTCAACCTGCACGGCGTGATCAACGGCGTGCAGACCTTCGCCAGACGCATCATGGCGCACGGCGAAGGCGGCCACTTCGTCAACACGTCTTCTCTGGCGGGACAGGTGGCCGTGCCGGGATTCAGCGTCTACAACACCACCAAGTTCGCCGTCGTCGGGCTGTCGGAAACAATGCGCGCCGAGTTTGCCGCCCACGATATCGGCGTTTCCGTGCTCTGTCCCGGCTTCGTCAACACCAATATCTTTGCCTCGGAGCGCAACCGGCCGGTTGCGCTTTGGGCGCAGCCGGACTCCGCTCCTCAGCCGATAGACCTCGAAGCGTACGGCAAATTCATCGAAAGCACGCTCGACGCCGCCATCGTAGGCGACATGACGCTCCATGCCATCCAGCATAACGAGGCATACATATTCACCCATCCAGAATTCGCCATCGGCGTGTCCAGCCGACTGGCCGAGATCGAAGCCTCGATCGAACGCTGGCGACAGTATCGAGAACGGCGAGGGATTCCAGACTAACGTTCCGTCCGCTCCATGCTGCTGCGCGGCCGCAGCGCGCGGACGACCCGTGACCCCATGCTGATCAGGGCCACGAGGCTGCTCTTCGGGAGCGTGAGTATCTGGCCGTACCAGTTGTTCATGGTATCGATGAAGGCCATCATATCGGCGAGGCGCGTCATGGCGACCCCGCTCACGTTGGGGTCGGCTTCGGCTTCCGCTATGCATTCCTTCAACGCCAGGCGGACCGGATCTATTTCGCGCGCCTTGCGGCCTTCGGCGATGCGCGTGACGATCTCCCACAGGTCCGTCTCCGCCTCGAAATAGTCGCGCCGGTCCGCGCGCACGGAGACGCGGCGCACCAGCTTCCAGACGACCAGTTCGCGCAGCGAGTTGCTGACGTTGGAGCGCGCGATGCCGAGTTGACTCGAAATCTCTTCCGCCGTCAGCGCGCGCTCCGACAGATACAGCAATGCGTGAATCTGGGCAATCGAACGATTGATCCCCCAGTGCGTACCCATGTCGCCCCAGCGCAGGATGAAATTCTCCACCGCCGCCGGCAAGCGCGTTTCGGAAGTATTGGGCATATCAGAAATATCTGTCCTCACAGACGCGAAGTCAAACGGATCGGCGCCATCCCGCCTTCGCGTATTATTCCGGACGCACGACCAACGGGTGGCGAATCCATGACAGCAAGCCAGTCAACTCCGGTCCTGGTGGGCATCGCGCAGATCCAGCAGCGCGCCGAACACCCCGCGACGGCCGCGGAACCGCTGGACCTGATGATCAGGGCGACGCGCGCCGCCGCCGAGGATGCCGGTGCGCCTTCGCTCCTGACCGACGCCAGCGCGGTGCGCGTGATTCGCGGCATGTGGCCATACGAGAACCCCGCCCGGGCGGTCGCCGAAGCCTTCGGCAATCCCGCCGCCGAGACCGGCGTATCGTTCTGGGGCGGCACCGTCGTGCACCATCTGCTGAGCGTTTCGGCGCTGGAGATCCAGCGCGGCGCGCACCGGACCGTGATTCTGACCGGCGCCGAATGCGGCGACACCCAAGCAAAGGCGCGCCGCGCCGGCATCGATCTCGCCTGGCGAGACGCGCCGGGAAAGCCCGACCGCACCATCGGCGTCGAATTGAGGATGCGCCATCGCGCCGAGGCGGCGCGCGGCATCGTGGACCCGATTCAGATGTACCCGATCTTTGAAAACGCCATTCGTCACGCGCGCGGCGAAGCCATCGACGCCCACATCCAGCGCGTTTCCCGACTGTGGGCGGGCTTCAGCCGCGTGGCGGCGGAAAACCCGCACGCGTGGATGCGCAAACCCAAAACCCCGCTTGAAATCCGCACGCCCGGTCCCGCCAATCGACCCGTCTCCTTTCCCTACACGAAGCTCATGAATTCGAATGAGAAAGTGGACCAGGGGGCCGCGCTGATTCTGACATCGACCGACGTCGCGCGACGTCTCGGCATCCCGCGCGCCAAGTGGATTTTTCCCTGGGCATCCACCGAAGCGCACGACACCTATGCCGTCTCGCATCGCGACAACCTTCACAGCGCGCCGGGACTGGGCATCGCCGGCAGTCGCTGTCTCGAAATGGCCGACCTCGGAATCGCCGATATCGACCATCTGGACATCTATAGCTGTTTTCCGTCCGCCGTCCAGGTGGCGGCGGCGGAACTCGGCCTCGATGCGAACAAGCCGCTAACCGTCACCGGCGGCATGGCTTTCGCCGGCGGGCCCCTGAACAACTACGCGATGCACGCCATCGCACGCATGGCCGAGGTGCTGCGCGATAGCGCGGGCGACATCGGCCTCGTCACCGGCAACGGAGGTTTCCTGACCAAACATGCTTTCGCCGTGTTCTCCTGCGAACCGCCAACGCGCGCATACGGCCACGACGAGCCGCAGGAACGGGTGGACGCCATGCCGACATGCGAACTCGCAGAATCCGCTCGCGGCCCCGCCGAGATCGAATCGTATACCGTCATGTTCAGCCGCGACGGTCCCACCATCGGCCTCGCCGCCTGCCTTCTGCCCGACGGCCGCAGGGCCTGGGGGAATACCAGGGACGCCGACGTGCTCGACACGATGTTGGCGGAAGAGTTTTGCGGCCGGCAGGCGCGCATCGACACGGGCGGCACCGTCACCTTCTAGTGTCCTGTCGGACCGCCAACAGCGCTGCGCTACACCTGCGCCTGCTCGCCATGCTCTACGATGCGCTCGTCGTCCTCGCCATATGGGTCTTGACCGTCGTGGTGCTGGTGACGGCGGCGGGCGCCGCGGTCTCCGGCCTCTGGGTGCAGATGCTCCTGCTGATCGAAGCCTATGTGTTCTTCGTCTTCTTCTGGACGCGGCGGGGCCAGACGCTCGGCATGCTGGCGTGGCGGTTGCGGGTGGCGGACGGCGATGCGCCCATCAGCCTGCGGCAAGCCCAGCTACGGATTGTCGGCGGGATCTTGAGCCTCGCTTGTCTCGGCCTCGGCCACATCTGGATGCTGTTTGATCGTCGCGGCCGGACATGGCCCGATATTCTCTCCCGCAGCAGCATCGAACGCGCCGACGCGAAGCGGTAACATAGGCGCTTCGATACGCGGACAATCGGCGGGGTCGGGACGTGCGAATCGCGATATTAGGGGGAGACGGGTTCATTGGGTGGCCAGCGTCGCTGCACCTCTCCAATCTCGGCTTCGAAGTGTTCATCGCCGACAACCTGAGCCGGCGCTGGATCGATACGGAACTTGGGGTGCAGTCGCTGACCCCGATGGACTCCATTCAGGAGCGTCGGCGCGTCTGGCGGGAACTTACCGGACACGATATAGGTTTCGAACGCATCGATGTCGCCAGCGACTACTCGGGTTTGAAGAGTTGGCTCGGTGATTTGCGTCCCGACGCCATCTTGCACCTGGCCAAGCAGCGCGCGGCTCCCTATTCGATGAAGAGCGACCGGCACAAGAACTACACGGTCAACAACAACGTCAACGCCACCCACCAGGTTCTCAACGCACTCGTCGAGCTGTCTCTCGACGCGCACCTCGTGCACATCGGCACCATGGGCGTCTACGGCTACGCAAATATCGGCGCGACGATTCCCGAAGGCTACCTCTCCGTGGACATCCACCTCGACGACGGCGGCACCGCAACGCGCGAAATCCTGTATCCCGCCAACCCCGGCAGCATCTACCACATGACCAAGTGCCTGGATCAGCTCATGTTCCAGTTCTACGCCAAGAACGACAAGCTGCGCATCACCGATCTGCACCAGGGCATCGTCTGGGGCACGCACACCGACCAGACCCGACGGCACGTGCAACTCATCAACCGTTTCGACTACGACGGCGACTACGGCACCGTACTCAATCGCTTTCTGATCCAGGCCGCCATCGGCCACCCGCTGACGGTGCACGGCAACGGCGGCCAGACGCGAGCGTTCATACACATTCAGGACTGCGTGCGCTGCATCGAACTCGCGCTGACCAATCCACCGTCTCGCGGCGCGCAGACGCAGATATTCAACCAGATAACGGAGAACCCATCGCCTGCGCGATCTCGCCCACATGATTCGCGACCTGACCGGCGCGGAAATCGCCTGGCTGCCGAATCCGCGCAACGAGCCGGCCGAAAACGAACTCGTGGTGAAGAACGAACACCTGCTCGACCTTGGTCTGCAACCAACGACGCTGAAAGAGGGGCTGCTGGAAGAACTCGTCGATGTCGCGAAGAAGTACGCGCACCGGATCGACCGCGGCCGCATCGTCAGCACTGCGGCATGGAGCAAAGAACGGGCCGAGCGCCTCGCCAACAGCAATGGCGACACGATCGCATAGCCCCGGAATCTCCGGGCTCTGTCAAGCCCGATCTACGGGTATCTGCGAATCTTTTTGAACTCGACAAAGCACTAGTGCTCCGTCAAGCCCAAATCTACGGGTATCTGCGGGTCTTTTTGGCCCCTGGACTTCGTTGCTCCTCCTTGTGTGGGGCCTGCCACACGGCGTCGTCGCGCCTTGCCAGGAACCAAAAATCCCTCGCAGCTACACTCGCATTTTTAGACTTGACGGAGCACTGGCCATGTTCGCCTATGCGACCCTGGTGACCAATGCGGACTACGCGTTGGGCGCCACGGCACTGGCGCGTTCGCTGAAGCGCGTCTCGGCGGCTTGCCCTCTCGTCGTGATAGCGAAGCCCGGAACGCCCGGGCTGAACGAACTGGAAGGTGAAGGCTGCATCGTCCGAGAGACCGACAGGCCGGCGCTGTCGAAGGCTTTTGAATCCCGCCACAGCCGCGCGGCGCAGCACGCCAAGAGCCCATTCACCAAGGGCGAAAAGCCCGCGTTCCACGACCCCATCGACAACTTCATGAAGCTCAAGCTTTGGTGCTTCGAAGAGTATGAGCGCATCGTCTTCATCGACGCCGACGCCATCGTCGTGCGCAACATCGACAAGCTGTTCCGCTACCCCCCGTTCTCGGCCGCGCCGAATCTCTACGAAACGCTCGAAGACATGCACCGCATGAACGCCGGCGTGTTCGTCGCCGAACCCAGCCGCCGCGCCTACGAGGAAATGCTACAGCGCCTGGACACTCCGGACGCGTACTGGCGGCGAACCGATCAGACCTTCCTGGAAGCCTACTACCCGGACTGGCACGGACTGCCCTATACGTACAACGTGTTGCAGTACATATTCTTCAATCTGCCCGACCTCTGGCACTGGCCAAGCGTCAAAGTGGTCCACTACCAGTACGAGAAGCCGTGGCAGGCCGATCATCCCAAACGGGACTTGCTCGCGCCGCTGATCGACCTCTGGTATCGGGTGCTCGAAGGGCGGCCGCTGCCGGAAGACATTCGCGCCCGCGCCTCATGACGGCAGCGGCCCGGTCACAGCCTCGCGGACGGGCGTGAGAGTCGCGCTGACCGGCGCCAGCGGCATCGTCGGACGTTTCGTCGCCGCGCGCCTCGCTCGCGAAGGCTGCGATATCGTCGCGCTGGCCCGCCCCGAGAGCGACCGCACGGGTTTCGATTTTCCCGCAACCTGGATCGAAGGCGACCTGGACGACGAGGCGGCGCTGGATTCGCTGGTGCGGGGCGCGGACGCGCTGGTGCACTGCGCATACCATCACGTTGCCGGACGTTATCGGGGCGGCGAAGGCGACGATGTAGAAGGTTTCTGGCGGACAAACCTGTTGGGCAGCCTGCGCCTGCTGCGCTTCGCGGCCGGCTGCGGCGTCGGCCGTATCGTCCTCATGTCCAGTCGCGCCGTTTTCGGTCGTCCCGCCAGGACGCGGGTCGGCGATAACCATCCGCCCTCTCCCACCACACATTACGGCGCGCTCAAGGTTGCCCTCGAAAGCCTTGCGGGCGCGTACCCCCGGACCACATGCTTACGGCCCACGGGCGTCTATGGAATCACGCATCCGCCAAGCCGAAGCAAGTGGTTCGACATGGCGCTCGACGTGGCAGGCGGCCGTCCGGTCACCACGGCGCGCACATCGACCGAAGTCCACGGCGACGACGTGGCGGCCGCCGTCTGGCTGCTGCTCGCGGCGCCCGAAGCCGATGTCGCGGGACGCGCCTTCAACTGTTCCGACCTCGTCGTGAGTACTCGCGAGATCGCGCAGCGCATGTACGCGGCCCACGGTGGAGTTGCCGGAGCCCACCCAACGCTGCCGCAAGAGGCGCCGCCGCCCGACAACATCATGCGATGCGACGGGTTGCACGCCCTCGGCTGGCGGCCCGGCGGCCGGCGGCTGCTGCAGGCGACCATTCGCGAACTGCTCGACGCCGCTCAACGCTTGGATTGATCTATTTCTTCGACCGAGTGAGCGACCATGCGCAAACTCGAAAGCTACAGATCGTAGTACCCGATATCGCGGCACGCCCCACGAATGGGATCGATAAGCAACGCATCGCTCAGCGCTCGATGCAAAATCGGCGTTTCAGGGAACGGCGGAGATTGCGATACGCGTTCGTAAAGGGCCATCACGGAACAATTCGTGAGAGATGACGGATAGTAGATGCCCTCAATGCTCCCGTAGCACGCGTAAAACGCCCGAGACCAGTTCTGGGCGTAAATCTTTGGCCCGCTAACGAGTTTCATCGATCCCCCTGCCCGCACGCAGAACGTCCCGGTCAAATCGATCAATCGAAGGTCGCGGGCAATGGCGAAAGACACGAGCCATGGCTGGTTTCGGTGTCGGTCAACGAATCGACCAACTTGGAACACTTCGGCCAACGCCGTAGGAATATCCCAAGCCAGGTAGATGATTCCCCGCGCTTGATCGAATGGTCGGCCCGAATCGTCTCGTTTATGATGATCAAAACGCGCATCGGCCGGACCGAAGTACCGTAACGACTTCCAGGTCGACGCGTACGGACCGCCACGGCGATAAATTCGATGAACGGTCGTACCGGCGGAAACGGTGACGACAGGCGGCGTTAGTTGCCGAAGAAGTTGTCGATCCGGCGAACGAGGTAGTTTCGTCCCGCGGCTCGGAGAAGGGGTCATATCGTTAGCCGGCTCATATCAACTTGAAGCATACGGAGCGGAGGAGGCCAGCTACGCGAGTTAATCGTGCGCGGTCCGGGCAGGTTGGGCAACGAGAATGCGACGGCTACAGATCGGTCGCAATCAGCAGCAGTCTGTCCAGTTCGTACCCTGCATTGAGCCATTCGAGCGGCGATACGATTCGATCCACATCCCCCTCCACGAAAAGATCGGGATTGGGCATGTGATACCAGTTGTAGACCGCCACCGGATGCGCGCTTGGCTCGAGGGCCCTGTTGACCATTGCGATCTCTGGCACGAGACCCGCATCCGAGAACTGAAAATCCGGGATGTGGCGCGTCCCGCCCAACAGGAAGCTGTAAAGCGACTGATCGGCGACCATCTGACGAATGCGACTCGGCGCCACGCCCAACCGCCGGCTCGCACTCTTGCTTGAGAGGCTGCGAACCACGATTGCCGCGTACTTGGCCACCGTTTCGGCCATGGGATCGGGACGGGCTGTCCGATCGAGGCGCAGACCTCCTTCCAGCAACACGCGTTGTTCCGCTTTCGTCAATCCGCTGGCGGCAGGTTCATACGCCGTCGGTACCATGCTCTCGAGAACGACTTGCAGCGCTTCGTTCAACGATTCCGGCGTTTCTTCCAAACCCCGGCTCGTCATGAATGCCGACATCCTCCGCTCTGCCATCGAAGAGCCCCTAACGCTACATAGCGCTGTTAATTGTGGTTAGTATAGTGCTGCTGGCGACATCTTCAAGTTTTCCTCCCGATACGCACTGCGACGGGTCGCGCGCCCTCGGCTGGCGCCCCGGTGGCCGAAGACGGCTGCGGGCGACCATTCGCGCTCTGCTCGACGCCGCTCAACGTTTCGGATTGATCCACGTCATTCGCACAACACCGCACGAGATGGCAAATGGTGTCCAAACTCGTATGCTCGGGGTCGCATCTTAGAAGGGCCAAGTCATGGCGGCGACGCTGGCGACTGCAATGCCCGCCGCAACGATGCTGGCAACCATGGCGCGCTGTGACTTCGTCGCGTGAAGCATTGCCTCTGCCACGTCTTCCTTCGTGGCGAAATGAGGAAAAGCGCCTTCAATCCTCGCCAAGGATGCCCTGATGGCAACGATGTTGGGTTCCACGCGCTCCAGGCGTTGGTCGATGATGTCGAATTGTGCTTCGGTCATGATTTCTCCGCGCGCCGGCCGAGTGTCGACGGGCTCGCCGACGGGCTCGCCGACGGGCTCGCCGAACGGCTTCCGACATTATGCCCCTCGTTCCCACGCAATTCTTGGGCGTTCCGCCGAAAGGCCGGGTCGACAACACCCATTGACCATGTGAGCGCGTACGCACCGCCCCGACGATGAATTCGATGAACGCTCGTCCCAGGCGGAACGGCGAAGGTGGGCGTTAGTCGCTGAAGTACTCGTCGATCCGGCGGACGACGCAACGCTGTTAGCATGGGGCGGATCGAGACATCTTCAAGCTGTCCTGCCGAGACGCGGGCTCGGCGTCCGACACGCCCATGCCGAACAGGATATTGAGAATGTGCAGACTCGTACCGTTGCTCGGCCTGGTCTTCTGGGCGACCGCCGCAAGCGCTGATGTTCAACACAACAAGTGGTGTCGGATCACGACGCCCGACTTCGAACTGGTAAGCGACCTGCGGCAAGAGGACGCCCGCTCGCTGGCAGACAGAATGATGCGTTTCAAGCTCGCCGTGCAAGCGCTGATGCCAGAGCGAGCGCTGCGGGGGCCGCCTTTGGAAATCATCGCCTTCCGGCGTACGCGAGATCTCCATCGCGTGTTCGCGACTCGCAACATTGGCGGATTTGGGATGTTTTTGAGGGAACGGTCTACGCTCGCCTTCGTATACAACGACAGGTATCCGTACTGGGCGCGCGCCTGGACCGCATTTCACGAGTATGCCCACTACCTGCTGCGCGCCGGTCAGCGGTTGAACTATCCAGCATGGTACGACGAAGGCTACGCAGAGCTCCTCGCGACCATGTACTCCTCAAAGGAAGGCGTTGTCGTAGGCTACGTGCCGCCCTTCAGGCGACCTGGTATGGCGCGGCTAAAGCCGACGCTGGCGGAACTTCTGGAGGTGCGCCGTCCACGGCAATCGAGTCGCCACCAAACCCAAGGCGTTTATGCCAAGGCCTGGCTGCTGGTGCATATGTTGGAGCTCGGCCACCTGGCGGGGCTGCCGGCGTTTCACGTGCACGTACCGCAAATGCTCGCGATGATCGATGGCGGAGAGCCGGCAGAGGTCGCAATGGAACGCGGGCTCGGCGTCGACATGGCTACGTTGCAACAGCATCTGGAGGAATACGGCAAACGCAAGTCCCTGCCGACGCTTACCCTGGACGTCGATGTCAGACACGAGACGCCGATCAACTTCCGCTGCCTCGACAGCATGGACGCTCGGCGGATGCTCGCCGATGCAGCCGCCACGACGGGGAACCACGACTATGCGGCGAAGCTCTACGAGGAAGTGCTTGCCGAGAATCCGGACGATGTCGATGCATTGGTGAGATTGTCCTACTCGTCAGACGATCCCGGCCGCGGCCTTCAGTTGGCCCGCCGCGCGCTCGCGGTCGATCCGGATCATCCCGAGGCCATTGATCGCGTGGCAGAGCTTGAGGCAAACAAATGATGGTCTGCGCCAACCGTTTCTGACGTCCTGTTGTTCGATTCCACGCTTCACAAGAGAATTCCACGCATCGCGAAAGACAGCAGATCCCAAACGTGTCGGAACAAGCCCATTCTTGTCGCGCTCTGTTGCTCAAATTTACGTGCGAAAACGTCCCACGGGGTGTAATGTTCGACGCAGCCACGCTGTGGCGACATGGAGATTGGTTGAAACTGAGTCCGCAAGGTAAGACAGGACGGCACCAATACGAAAAATGCGTTAATAGTGCGTTAACGTCGCTTGACCAAACATGTCAGCGACCCACGTCGCCCCACACAATGGGAGCGCCAAGGAGGGAATGGAATGAACGCAACCGCAAATCACCAAACACCGTGGATCCAGAACCTGATCCGCATCATGCTATCAAGCTGCCTGATCGCCTTTTCACCGCAGATTCTTGCGCAGGAAGACGACGAAGGCGCCGAAGAGGAGGAGGCGCCAGTCACCGAAGAGGTGGTGCCGACCGCTGAAGACGAAGAACCCGTCGCCGATGAACTCGTCGTCGTCACCGGCTCGCGCCTCAAGCGCGACACCTATTCCAGCATCGCGCCGTTGCAGATCATCACCGCAGAAACGTCGCGTGAAGCCGGCCTGATCGACGCCGGCGATATCCTGCGCGAATCGACCGCAACAGGCGGCGGCCAGGTCGACCTCACATTTCAGGGCTACGTGCTCGATGACGGTCCGGGCCAAACGGAAGTCAGCCTGCGTGGCCTGGGTGGGTCGCGCACGCTCATCCTGGTCAACGGCCGCCGCATGGCGCCCTCCGGCGTGGAGGGTGCGCCGTCGAGCCCCGACGCCGGCCTCATTCCGGGCTCTCTGGTAGTCCAATACGACCTGTTGCTCGACGGTGCGTCGTCCGTCTACGGTTCCGATGCGATCGGAGGCGTCGCCAACGTCATCCTGCGCAACGACTTCGACGGCTTCGAGTTCAACCTGTTTCCGACGATGCCCAAGCACGATAAAGGCTTCCGGCCCCTCGCATCGATGACCTGGGGCAAGAACTTCGACCGGGGTTTCGTCGGCATAGCCGGTGAGTGGTCAGACCAGGAAGCCGTCACGCTCGCTGACCGTCCCTGGACCGCAGGCTGCGAACGCCATGCGGAGATCGACCAGAGCGGGCAGAGGCGCCACCAGGAGTTGTACTACCCCACGGTGTTCAACATGGATTGGGACGACTGCCGATGGGGCCCCCCGGTCGGCATCCTCGACGTCCCCGGAACGCGCTATAGATTTCTTTGGTACACGCCCGGATATAGCAACGGCGGCTGGGGGAACTTCTCGGAGTCATCCCTGTTCCGGGTCCGCGGCGTCGACGGCGACGGCGACGGCAGGGCGGATTTTTCGTTCCGCGACAATGACCTGAACGGCAGAGAGCAGTTTAGGCACCTCTATCCCGAAAGATCGCAGGCCTCCGTCATGGCCTACGGCGAATACACGCTAGAAGGAGACATGAACCTCACGCCGTTCTTCGAGGTCCTGTACGTCCAGCGCGACTTTCATAGCAACAGCGGCGGGAGCCAGTTCATTGCCAACGTGCCCGCTCGGAACCCGTTCAATGTCTGCAATCCCGAGGCCGAGAACGGCGTCGATTGCGGGCTCGCGTACAATGCACTGCTGAACAATCCCAACGTTGCCGCGCAGTTCGCGGCTATCTACGGTGCTCACCCCGGGGCAGCTGGGCTGTATAGCCCGCCCCTGGGACCGGTGCCGAGCAGGTTGTTTGTATCTGTGCGCGGGGACAGGAACCTCGTCTTTGTCGATCAGGAACAGCTTCGGCTCGTGGGAGGCGCACAGGGCGACCTTCCGTGGCTGGATTTTGCCAATTTCAGCGACTGGACGTTCGACTTCAGCGTTGCGCATACGGAATCGACGGGCACATCGCGCCGGCCCGGCATCCGCGAGGACCGGATCAACCTCGCCCTCGGCAATTACTCGTCCACCGACACGCCGTGCGAAAACGACACCGGCGAACCGCTTGTCGCGGACGCCGCGGCGGGTTGCGTACCCGTCAACATGTTCGCGCCGTCGTTGATTCCGCCAGGCATGATCGGCGACTTCGCCACAGCGGCCGAGCGGAACTACGTCATTGACGACCGCGATTTCGATACGGTGTATACGCAGACGCTGGTTTCCTACTACATGACCGGCAACGTGCTGCAACTTCCCGCCGACTGGATCGTGGGCGGCATCGGTTTCGAGTATCGCCTGGACGACATCGAGTCGATCCCGGATCAGGTCGCAAGCGAAGGGCTTCTCTATGGGTTCTTCAAGGACGGCGGCGCCGTGGGCGACAAGTACACGCGGGAGTTTTTCGGCGAACTGGAGATTCCCGTGATCGCGGGACAGCCTGCCGCCGAAGAACTGGTGTTCAACATCTCGGCGCGCTGGACCGACGACGAGTTCTACGGCGGTGCCTGGACGCACTCCTACAAGATGGCGTACCGACCGATCAACTCGCTGCTGTTCCGCGCCACCACCGGCACGTCCTATCGCGCGCCGAATCTGCGCGAATTGTTTCTCGTGCCCCAGACCGGCTTTCTCGTGGCCTCTGACCCGTGCCTGATCCCGGCGGCCGCCATCGACCAGATGACCGGGGAATACATTCCCGAGGACGACCGGCGCGACCAGACCGTGCTTGACAACTGCCTCGCGAACGGCGTGGATCCCACCATTGCCAACAATAACGGGGCCAACACCTACAGCATAGAAGTCGGCGCCGGAGGCATCCAGGGCCTCGACGAGGAGCGATCGGAATCCCTCTCCGCTGGCTTCTCATTCGAACAACCCTTCACCAACGCCTTCGACCTGTCGATCGGCATGAACTACTACGAGATCGAAGTCACGGACTCGATCATCGAGCCTTCGCTGGGGTACATAATCTTCGACTGTTACTACTCTCCCAGCGGCGTCAGCTCGTTCTGTGACCGTATTCAGCGCGAACCGAATCCCGAGAGACCGTTGATCGATTACGTCGACCGGAGCTTCATCAACCGCGACAGCGAGATCCACCGGGGCGCGGATCTGAACGTCGCTTTCGAGGATAGCTGGACGGTCTTTGACCGCGCCATCGACGTCACCGCCGACCTCAACATGCACCGTCAGATCGAAGCTTCGGACCTCTTCATCAACGAGCAGGGAATCGAGGACTTCGACGACGACTACGACGAGTGGGGCTATCCCGAACTGACCGGGCGACTCAACCTCGCCGCCGAATACGGCAAGTGGCGCTTCACCTGGACGACGCTCTACCTTGGCAGCGCGCATCAGGATCCAGATGGGCTAGACGACTGGAGCGATGCGCTCGTCGGGTCCGACACCTGCCTGGGTCCGCCCGACGATCTCCTGTGCCGGGATGTCGGCTTCACCGAGGAATACTTCCACCACAGCATCTACCTTCGGTGGCGCGGCGACAGTCTGCAACTCGCTGGCGGCATCCGCAACGTGTTCGACGAACCACCGCCGGTCGTCGACGGCAACGAGCCCGTCTTGTCCGTAAACAACTCCCCCATCGGCTACGGTTACGACCTCTTCGGCAAGCGCTACTTCCTGAACATCAGGTACCTGTTGGGCGGCCCCGGCGGCATGTGAGGTATGTGGGATAGCGCCCAAACCACGCTTAACCGGAGGACACGAATGATGCAACGAAAACGCGCGGCCGGCATGCGCACCACGCTCGCGGCCGCGCTATGCCTCGCGAGCTTGTCGGTCGGCGCTTCCGAGGCGCCGCCGGAACCGTATCCACTCGAATACTGGGCATTGCGCGACACCTTCAGGAACGTCGCATTGTCCGCCGACGGCACCTATATGGGGCTTTTGCGCATCCCCAGCCGAGGAGCAGACCCAATCATCGAGGTCTATGAAACCGCCGATCTCGCGAAAGAGCCTTTCCGCCTCGACGCGGACCCGATGGAGATCACCGGCTATTCCTGGATAAGCGATACGGTGATCGTATTCGGCCTGCGGCAAAGGGTCCGCGACAAGATCGAGGGATTCAATCGCGGCGTATACGAATACAAACTCGTCATGCTCGACGTCCCGGCCAAGACAATGAAGGACTTGAGCGATCAGAACGTGTCGGTTGCCCATCCCCTGCCCAAACAGCCGAACAAGATCATCGTCGAAGAATATCCGGAGATCGACCAGGGACCGGGCGCGAAGATCAAGGACATTTACCTGTCCAGGTCCTACCACGAAATGGACCTCAAGACCGGGAAGACAAGGCTGCTGATTCGATCCAGGCCCGCCATTGGACAAATAGGGTTCGACGCCGACGGCAACCCCCGTTTTACCGCCGGCTTCGACATCCACACGCAGAACTACATCTGGTACACGCGCCGGCCCGGCGCGTCGGGCTGGGAGGAGGTGCATCGCCAGCACGAGGACGTGTTCGGGTTCTTTTTTCTCGAAGGCGAAGACGACACAAAGGCGGACAGCATCCTTGTGTCCACTCTGAATGGCCAGGATACCTTCGGGCTATGGTCGCTTGACCTGAACACCAAAGCCATGGATCCGATCTACCATCGCTCCGACGTGGACGTCTATGGTGTTCGTACACATAGCAACCGGTGGACAAGTTTGGGCCAGGCCGTAGGCGTGGTCTACTTTACGGACAAGTTGCACGTCGAATACTTCGACGATCTGGAGGCAGCGACCTACGCGCAACTGGAAGGCGTTATTCCCTACGCCCACTATGTGAGAATCTTCAGCCGCTCCCGGGACGGGGGATCGATGATCGTGCACAATGTAGGGCCAAGGGATCCGGGCACCTACTACCTCCTGAAAGACGGCAGGCTCCAGACCGTCGGCAGCCAAAAACCCCTCCTTCGCAGCGAAAACCTGGCTGACGTTCAGCGCATTCAATACAAGGCGCGGGACGGCAAGACGATAACGGGATTTCTCACGGTGCCGCACGGGGAACCGCCGTTTCCACTGGTGGTCCTTCCACACGGCGGCCCATTCGTGCACGAGATCATCGTCTACGACGAGTGGGCGCAGTTGCTGGCCAACAACGGGTATCTCGTGTTGCAGCCGCAGTATCGCGGTTCACGGGGGTACGGCATGAAGTTCTACGTCTCCGCGTTCGGAGAGGGAGGCTATGGCGGTTACGGCATGCAGGACGACAAGGACGACGGCGCGCTGCATCTCGTCAAGCAGGGTCTGGCGGACCGGGACCGGATGGCCATGTTCGGTTGGTCCTACGGCGGCTACGCGGCGCTGGTCGCCGCATCCCGATCACCGCAGATCTATCAGTGCACAGTTGCAGGCGCGGCCGTCGCGGACGTCATCTACCAAATCAACTACTACCGCGACAACCTGCGTGGCGCAGACAGTATCGCCCAAACCCGCACGTGGGAGAAGAGCCTGTCGCCAATCGACGACGTGGAGAAGGTCAACGTGCCGATGCTGATCGTCCACGGCGATGTCGATCAGCGCGTGCCGGTGGACCACGCGAAGAAGTACCTGAAGGAACTGGACAAGCACGGCAAGTCCTACAAGTACGTGGAACTGGAGGGCGCCGATCACTTTTCGAACACGCTGTTCTACGATCACAAGATCAAGTTCTACAACGCGCTGATCGACTACCTGAAGAACGACTGCGGGCCGGGAGGGCTGTAGCGGCGCACTCAGGTTCTATTCCAGCAAATCGTCCTTGATTGCTCGAAGTATTTCGAGCATGTAGCTGTCCTTGGCGCGCGCGGTCTTCTGCTTGACCTCGATGAGGGTGTCGAGGTCCAGGATTCTGACACTGACATCCCGATCAACCTGTACGCTTTCTGATCTGCTCACCAGCGTTGGGTAGTCGTCGTCCTCGCCAATCGAGCCCAGAACGTCCAACGGACCGAATCTTGTTATCAGCAGATGATGACCCGATTTTGCCAGCGCTTCCCTGGCGGGGCTGACGTGTCGGGGCACGTGTTCGCGATAGTGCGCATCCAGTTCTCCCAACGCTCTTGCGAGCCGGTCCAGGTTCTCTTGCGTTCTGGAGTGAACGATATCGAGATCGAAGGTCGCGACCGGCGCACCGAGCAGCACCGCGCAAACACCGCCGACGACGATGAACTCAACCTCGTGGCGCGCAAGCACGTTCAGGATGGCTGAAAAGTCAGCTACGTTGTCTGCCATTCCGAGCGTTCAGAATAGCCTTCACGTTGCTCTGCAGTATCTGAAGGCGTTCTTCCGGAGTCTTTGATGCCATCCACCGAAGCATCGTCAAATCAACTCCCGATTGCGAATGGGAGTGCTGCCGGGTCGTCGATTTCCTGCCGGTCATGCATGCATTATAGAAGCCTGACCAACTGATCCCAATGGTTGATATCCATGTCGCGCAGAAGCACTGACTTCCTGTCCAAGCCAGGCCTCATACGCCCCTTCGAACTCGTCCCGGACGAACCGGACTGGACCGGGCGCTGGCTCGGCGAGAGCATCTGGCAGTCGCTGAACGCCGCTCGCGACGGGGACACCCCAAGGCTCCGCGCGATGCTCGAAGACGATCCGACCCTGGTCAAGGCGGAGTTCTGGTACACGTCGCCGCTGCACTTCGCCGTGCGCGAGGGCCATCTGGACGCCACGCGCTTGCTGCTGGACGCCGGTGCGGACATCTTCCACCGCTCGCTGTACGCACAGGAAACCCTGCTGCAAATGGCCCTCGACCGCGGCCACGAGGAGGTTGCGAATCTTCTGCGCGACGAATTGAGGCGTCGCGTCTCCTCCTCCGGCAGCCGCCATGCGATCCATGACGCCGTCTCCGGCGGCGACGCCGACACCGTCGAGCAACTCCTCGCGAAAGAACCCGACCTGGTGCACCGCGGCGATCACCTCGGCCGGAGACCCTTGCACTTCGCCGTCGAAGCGGGCGGCACAGATCTTGTCGACCGCCTTATCGATCTGGGCGCCGATGTGGATGCATCTGGATTCAGCAGCGATGATCGCCTCGGCGGAACCGGTTTCCGGCCCGTGGCGCTGGCGCTTTGGCACCATCCCTACTGGCAGCAGCGCAACGACTACGCCATCGCCCGCCAGTTGCTCGCGCGGGGCGCGCGCTACTCGATCACCGTCGCCGCCGCGCTGGGCGACGAGGAACGCGTGGGTGAATTGCTGGCATCGAGCGCCGGTCTCGCCAACGACCAGGAACCGGGCGGCAAGCGGCCGCTGTCGGCCGCCGCCGAGCGCAACCATGTCGGCATCGTCAAACGTCTGCTCGACGCTGGGGCCGATCCCAATCTCGACGAAGGTCCCAACTGCCCGAAAGGTCACGCACTGTGGGCAGCGGCACATCTCGGTTTCTTCGAAATCGCCAGGCTGCTCCTCGATGCGGGCGCCGATCCCAATGCCGAGGTGGAGTCGTCGGGGACACCCACCGGGACGTCGAACAAGGACATGCGCGCCCTCCTCTACCAACACGGTGGGCGGATGCCGCTCGCCATGCACTTCTACGAAGGCAACATCGACACGATCGCCGCGCTGCTCGACGCCAAGCCCGACCTGTTCGACGACCTGCGCGTCACGGAGGGCTTCACCATGGCGGTGTCCGCCGGCCACGACGCGCTGGTCCGCCTGATGCTGGCTCGTGGCTTGCGCGTTCCCGATTCCGTCACCCACTGCCAGACCTACCTGTGGCGATCACTCGACCTCGCCCGCTTGCTGCTCGACCACGGCATGGACCCCAACCTGCCCAACTGGCAGCAGGTACGCCCGCTTCACTTCATCGCCGAGAAGGGCGAAATCGACAAGGCGCGCCTGTTTCTCAGGTACGGCGCCGACGCCAACGCCATCGACGAGGAATACCGCACGACGCCACTGGGCTGGGCGGCGCGGCGCGGGCAGACCGAGTTCGTCCGCTTCGCGTTGGCAAACGGCTTCGATTCAACGCTGCCGGAAGCGCCGGCCTGGGCGCGGAGCCGGGGCCACGACGAAGTCGCCGGCTTGCTGGAGACGCATTTTGCGAGTTGAGCATTCCAACCCGCTCGGGTCGCCGCGATGCAACGCCGCATGATAAAGTCTGATGTACAAAGTAATGAACATGTCGGCCCGAACAATGACCCAGCAGTATTCAATCGCAGATGCCCGACGCAATCTCCCAAGCCTGATTCGGGAAGCCGAAAATGGCAGAACGGTGGAGTTGACGCGACGCGGCGAACCCGTTGCCGTGCTGGTTGGATGCCGAACATTCGAGCAGCTTTCCACGGGTCGACGCGGCTTCGTGGATGCCTACCGGGACTTCAGAGAAGCCTTTGATCTCAATGAGCTCGCGCTGGACCCGGACGAACTGTTTGAAGGCGCGCGGGATGCCGCATCCGGGCGCGATGTACGATTCTGATCCGTGCGCTATCTGCTGGACACCAATACAGTCTCTGAACCACTGCGCGCAAGGCCGCGTACCGAGATCGTAAGCCAACTCCATGAGCATCACGCCCAAGCGGCAATCCCCGCGCCGGTATGGCACGAGTTGCGCTTCGGATGCTCACGGCTCCCCCAATCTCACCGTCGTCGAGTGATCGAAAGCTATCTCGACCATGTCGTTCTGGCCAGCTTCCCAGTGCTTCCCTACAACCGCGAAGCCGCCGATTGGCACGCACTCGAACGTGCACGGCTTGGCGCGCTGGGCAGGACGCCACCGTTCGTTGACGGGCAGATTGCCTCAATCGCGTACATCAACGACCTCGTCCTCGTTACGTCGAATACAGGAGATTTCGAGCACTTCGGCGGGCTGCGGGTGGAAAGTTGGGCGTGAGCACAAGGCGGAGCACCACTGACGGCCCAACTCCGAGCTGAACATCCATGACGCGGTGGCCACCTCCTGGACTGGGCGTCGCCGCCATTTGGCTGTTGGGGCTGGCACCGGCAACCCTGGCTGATATGAACGGCGCGGTTGCCCATCCCTCTCTCGAATCGGCGGCCCCGAATCCCCGCGAAGTTCTCGGCAACCTCGAATGCAACATGATGGCCGCCAGCCTTTTCATCTCCAGGGCCGTCTTCGCCCACTTGGTCCGGGTTCCTGTTCGCACCATTGAAGAGTGGGAGCAGGGCCAGCCCAGCCCACCTCGTTCGCCGACACCTTCGAGCGCCTGGTCTCCCTGTAGCATCGACTCGACACCGCAAGCATCCTGTCGATGCGGGGTCTCGATCTATCCCATCCAGATGCCGTCCTGCACTACAAATTCTACGTCCCGTCCGCCTCCATGTAGTGGAAGAGAATAGAGCTGCTACGGCGCGATCAGACCTGCAGTGCGGTGGAGAAGTCCGGCACGTCGGTCCAGCGGCCCGGATCCGTGTGCCGCATGATGGCGACGGTCTTGATCACTTCGGGGTTCGCCAGGCCGTGAGGCTTCTGGCCGGTCAGCACGCGGATGATGTTCTCCGCTTGCATGACAGACGTTTCCGCGATGAATACCGGAGACATTGCGGCGACGTGCGGCGTCACGTAGCAGTTCGGAAGGCGCAGCAGCCGGCTGTCGGAAGGCAACGGTTCGATTTCCGTGACATCGATTGCCGCGGCCTCGATTTCGCCGGTTTCCAGGGCGTCGGCAAGCGCTTCCTCACTGACGATGGGACCGCGCGCGGTGTTGACCAGCAACGCGGTGGATTTCATCCGCTTGAAGGTTTCGGCATCGAAAAGGTACTTGGACTGGTCCGTCGCCGAGCTGTGGATGGTGATGTAGTCCGCCTCGGCGGTCAGCGTCTCGAAGTCCACCAGCGTCACGCCGTACAGGTCGCCCGCAAGCTGACTAACGTACGGGTCATAGGCGAGGATGCGGTTGACCCCGAATCCGCGTACGCGGTTGGCAAACGCGCGGCCGATGTTGCCGAAGCCCACGATGCCGACGGTATGACCGGCCAACCGGCGCATCGACGTGGTGAAGGTACCCCGCGAGCGCGGATCGTCCGCCCAGGCGCCGGCGCGCGTGCTGGTGATGGCATCGTAGAGGCGCCTGGTCAGCAACAACAGCAGCGACATCGCATGATCGGCGACTTCCGTGGTGTTCGAACCCGGCACGTTGCACACCATGACCCCCAGTTGCGTAGCCGCTTCGAGATCGATGGAATCCACGCCGACGCCGAAACGGCTGACCGCCTTCAGGTTTGGACATGACTCCATGACCCGCCGTGTCGTCGGCGGCATGATACCCACCTGCGCACCGTCGGCATCGCCGATCAATTCGATCATCTCGTCTTCGGTCCGGCAGCCGCCCTCCCTGACCTCGATTCCCGCCGCCTCGTAAAGATCTTTCTGTCGGTCCCGAGCCCCGCCCTGCAACACTACTTTCACCGGATGTCCTCTCGTTGGTGGATGAAATTCTTACGGATGTCAATCAAAGTTGGCAGAAAAATAAACTAATTTTTCAACACGTTATAAGGATTATGGCGGAGCGGAAAGTCTGCTGTCCGCCATTGATTGGGGGACCAATTGGCGGACCATTTTGCACGCCGATGAGGTTCTGCGGACGCATCGTCCGCCAATCATATCGCGATTCTCGCGGACCAATTGGAGGACCAGCGACCGGCGCACATGAAATCCCGTCTGAACTTCGCTTTCGTCAAGAGCGTCAACCACAGCGGCCGCAACGGGCCCAACAAGTACCACGACGAGCATGGCCCGATCCTCCGGGTGCGCGCCTCGGGCAGCAAACACTGGATCTGGCGCGGCACCATTCCAGACGCGCAGGCCGACCTAGCAAGGCGGTAGTATTGTGCATAGCTCAGTTCCGCCCAGCGCTCGGCCTCCCGCGCGCCGCCCCGAAGCCGACGGGCCCGCGCCGAGCTTTCGGCCCTGCCACTCCTGACCGGGCAGCAGCGAGAGCAGCCTGTCGGTGACCGCCCCGCCGCTGCGGTCGCATGCCACTCGCGCCCCGCCGCAAGCAGGCCGCTCATGTCGGATCCGAAGCCGGGGTCACGGAGCTTGCCGTCGAGATTCCGCTCGAACATCGCGCGGGTAAGTGGATGGTTCTCCCGCTCCATGTACGAACGAAACGTACAGACGATGAGCTCCGGATCGCTTTGGCCGTCCCGCAGGGCCACTGCCAAGTCGAACAGGTCCCGCCCCTTCCGGCGCTGGTACAGCGCGCGCAGCTTCGTGGCCAGCAACTCGTCGAGTTCGAATGTCAGGATGTCGGCCGCTCGCTCGAACCAGCGGGATCGAACGCTGAACGGACGCTTCGTATAGCCGAGGACGGCCACATGCTCGCGCGTATTGATTTCGACCTTCAGCCGCAGCTTCACGGGAGGGGCGCCGCCCGACTCGAAGCCGTAGCGGAACGTCACACGGCCCTTCGTCTGTTTCCACCTTGGCTTGCCGAGCCACGGATTGAGCGTCGCCTGGATCGCGTCCATCACCGCGCCCGCAGGGCCCGCCTGCACCTGGACCAGATCGATGTCCTCCGAGTAGCGCGCCGCAGGCGTCAGATACAGCTTGTACAGCGCCGTCCCGCCGCGGAAGGCGAGGGACCGGGCTAGTGCTCCGTCAAGCCCAAATCTACGGGTATCTGCGGCACTACCATGGAACAAACGTGTCCGGGGAGCGCTAGCGACCGGGGACGCTTGTTGCATGGTCGATGAGCGGGGCCGGGCCACGGGCGAAGCCGAAGGCGCCGGCCGTGGGGCACTTTTTGGCCCCTGGATAGTTTTGTTGCGAGGGGTATCCCCTCGCGCCCCCCGGCTGAAGCCTGTTTTCTTGCGAGGGGTATCCCCTCGCGCTCCCCGGCTGAAGCCTGTTTTCTTGCGAGGGGTATCCCCTCGCGCTCCCCGGCTGAAGGCTCCGTTGCTCCTCCTTGTGTGGGGCCTGCCACACGGCGTCGTCGCGCCTCGCCAGGAACCAAAAATCCCTCGCAGCTACACTCGCATTTTTAGACTTGACGGAGCACTAGTACGGAGTGCGAGAACATTTCCCGCGACGTCGAAGACGTCGTTCACGGGGCGCTGACTGACCCCGAGCGCGGCGAGCCACGCCGCGAGATTCCGGAAGGACGGCAGGAGTTCGCCGTCGAAGCCGAGCATCAGGGCCAGTACGCGGCCGACAGAGAGGTGCTTGCCGGCGATCTGAGAAGCGAGATGCCGGGCCGCGAGGAACTCCGCGAATTGCGGGTGTGCGGGGGCCAAGCGTCCTTCCGGCTCTGGGTTAAATATGATTTTGGCGGAGCGGACGGGACTCGAACCCGCGACCCCTGGCGTGACAGGCCAGTATTCTAAACCAACTGAACTACCGCTCCGTGCGGGCGTGGTGGGTGTTGCAGGGCTTGAACCTGCGACCTACGGCTTGTAAGGCCGTCGCTCTCCCAACTGAGCTAAACACCCGCGCTGGCGACGCGTATCTTACCGTCGGCAAGTAAGCTGTCAAATCCCACTGCACCGACAAGCGGGCAACAGCGCGCAGCCAACAACCGTTGCCCCAGAACGCCAGCAGGCTTCGAAGCGCCTACAATTGTCCCCCGAACGAAATTCGGTGCTATGCGGGGCCAAAAAATGATCGAGGGCATCGCCTACTTGATCGCCATATTGATTTCGGCGATTTGCGTGGGCATTCACTACGGGACGTTGCGATTTCTCAGTTCCAAACCGATTCACCTCCATCGTCACGGCGTGCCCGCGACAATGGCGGGGCTGATCATGGTTCACTTTGTCGAAATCGGATTGTTCGCCGGCGTCTATGCCGCGCTCTCCGCAACCGCCTTCGGATCGGTAGGCGGGGCCGATACGTTTCTCGACTATATGTACTTCTCGGCCTCGGCATATACGACACTCGGCATCGGCGACCTCGTGCCGCTCGGTGCCCTGAGGGCGATAACAGCCGCCGAAGCGATCGCCGGTCTCGTATTCATCGCATGGTCCGCCTCGTTCGCGTTCATCCAGATGCAACGCGCCTGGAGCGACGACTAACGCGCGGACGACGCCCGTTAGACGAGCGCCGAATGGTGGTGCGGGCAGCGGGAGCCGAGTCCGCAACCTCAACGTTGGCAACGTTGCGCTCTGCCGATTGAGCTATGCCCGCAAAGACTGGTCCGCCCTGGAAGAATCGAACTTCCCTCACCGGGTTAAGAGCCCGGTGCACAGCCACTATGCCAAGGACGGAGTGATACGGCCTGCCCAGAAGAACACGAACTCCCGACCCACGCGTTCGTATCGAGCCGCTCTGATTCCACCGGGCAGAAATTGGCGGAGAAGCCAGGATTTGAACCTGGGCGGGGTTGCCCCCTCTCTCCTTTAGCAAAGGAGCCTTCAGCCCACTGGATTACAGTGCGCCCGTGACGCCCAGGGAACTCCGACGTTGCAAGTCCTCCAGCAGTGGTGGCAGTGTTGTTCCATGGGAGCCTTCAGCCCACTGGATTACAGTGCGCCCGTGACGCCCAGGGAACTCCGACGTTGCAAGTCCTCCAGCAGTGGTGGCAGTGTTGTTCCATGGGAGCCTTCAGCCCACTGGATTACAGTGCGCCCGTGACGCCCAGGGAACTCCGACGTTGCAGCAAAGGATGCCTTCAGCCCACTGGATTACAGTGCGCCCGTGACGCCCAGGGAACTCCGACGTTGCAAGTCCTCCAGCAGTGGTGGCAGTGTTGTTCCATGGGAGCCTTCAGCCCACTGGATTACAGTGCGCCCGTGACGCCCAGGGAACTCCGACGTTGCAGGTCCTCCAGCAGTGGTGGCAGTGTTGTTCATTGAAGCGCCATAAACCTCTCGGCCACTTCTCCATTGGGGTGAGCGACCGGATTCGCACCGGCATCGACCAGATTCACGGCCTGGCGCTTTGCATTAAGCTACGCTCACCATTGATTCTCAGCTCTTGGCGGAGACTGGAGGGATCGAACCTCCACACCCTTGCGGGCATCACCGGGTTCAAACCGGATTAGCACGCCAACCTTGCGAGTCTCCGCAGCGGAACTGGTGGAGGGGGTAGGAGTCGAACCTACAAAGCCCGTCAGGGCACCCGGTTTACAGCCGGGCGATCTCGCCATTGAAAATGCCCCTCCATGCATGGAGCTGACGATGGGCCTCGAACCCACAACCTGCGATTTACAGGACCGCCGCTCTGCCAATTGAGCTACGTCAGCAAATGTGGGGCTGCCGCGCGCGTGCGAAGTCGGCTCGGCGTTCATCCGACCCGCCAGCCCCAATCGACCACATTGTCAAAGAACAACGCCAGGGCAATAAAAAAGCCCCGACCGGTTCGAACCTGCCAGGGCTTCTGTTGAGCTTTCTGGAAGGTTCGATGCCTTCCAGAATCGACGGAAGGACTTAACGCATCGGCTGACCATGGATGGACTCAAGTGAGTCCGCGCGGACTGTCTGCGCGTGCCGAAATACGGCGCGCGAAAACACCCGGCCGGCGCTACCCAGACTGGGATAACCCGGCTCGCCGCAAGCAAACTGTCTGCTGTCACGTTTCATGAGGCGCGCAACTATACGCGCCCTGCGCAAGATTGAAACACCCAAATTGGCCGGATTTCTCCCCAACTCTGATCCGGCCATACTTCGCGAGGCCGACTGGTGCGGATCTGGGCATTCAGGAAATGATTCGCGTAAGCTGGCACGATGCGCGCACAGCGCTGGAGAACGCGACATCGACGGATGAGACAGCTTCAGCGAGACGGACGCGGGGTTTGCGCAGCGAACCCCACCCATCGGCGATACGACCCGTGGTTCATGGCACATTGAGTTGCACCCCAGGCTCGCGCATATGAGGCACTGGACCCGCTTTGTACCGATCATCGGCTCGTTGCGCGAATATCGCCGCGTCGACTTCGGATACGACCTGGTGGCCGGCCTCGTGCTCGGCGTCGTCACGGTTCCGCAGGCGGTCGCCTACGCATTTCTGGCGGGATTGCCCGCGCAGGCAGGTCTCTACGCCTGTCTCGTGCCGATGGTGATCTATGCCCTGCTCGGCTCTTCGCGCCAACTCGTGGTGGGACCCGTCGCGATCGCGGCGCTCATGGTGGCGGCGACGGTGGGCGAACACGCGCCCGCCCACTCGGACGCGTACCTTGGAATTACCACCATCCTGTGCCTGCAGGTGGGCATCCTGCTGTGGCTGTTGCGGCTTCTCAGAATGGGCGGGATCGTCAACCTGCTGAGCCATCCCGTGATCACGGGATTCGTCAACGCCGCAGCGATCCTGATCATCATCAGTCAACTGCCCGCATTCACCGGCGTCGCCATAGACGGCGGCGGCAACCCGGTCGACAGCCTCGTCCGGCTTGCGTCCGCTATCGGAAGTCTCGATCCCGTCGCGGTCGGAGTCGGTGTCGCAAGCCTCGCCGTATTGTGGCTCGTCCGCCGCTACGCGGGCATGTCGATGCATGATCGCAACCATCCCGTCGGGCGAACCGGGCCCATGATCGTCGCTATCGCCGGGACCGGCGCGGTAGCGGTTTTCGGCCTGAACGTCGAGACCGTGGGCTTCGTTCCCGACGGACTTCCCGCACTGACCTTGCCCCCGTTCGACCTTGCGCTCTGGCTGGACCTCGCGCCCGCAGCCGCGATGATCGCCCTCGTCACGTACATAGAGAGTTTTTCCATCGGCACGACGCTGGCTTCGAGGCAGCGCAGCCGCGTGGATGCATCGCAGGAGCTTGTCGCCCTCGGCGCCGCCAACATCGGCGCGGCGTTCACCGGCGCGTACCCCGTGGCGGGCAGCTTCTCGCGATCAAGCGTCAACGCCGCCGCGGGCGGGCGAACATCGGTCAGCGCCCTCGTCTGCGCGGTGGTGATCGTCGTCACGCTTTTGTGGCTGACGCCGCTATTCGAAGACCTGCCGCACGCGACGCTCGCCGCGATCATCATCGCGTCCATCGTCGGGATCATCGACTTCTCCATGCTGCGAGAACACTGGCGCTTCTTTCCCGCCGATGTGCTCGTGCACTTCCTCGCATTGGGCGGGGTGCTGCTGCTTGGCGTTCAAAGCGGGTTGCTGCTCGGCGTCGGCGCCGCCATCGTGCTGTTCGTGCATCGTTCCAGCAGACCGCATATCGCCGTGGTCGGGAGGCTCGGCGGTTCAGCCCATTTCCGCAACGTCGATCGGTACGCCACCGAAACCTTTCCGCATGTCGCCGCCGTTCGCGTGGATGAGAACCTCTATTTCGCCAACTCGAACCAGGTGGAGGATCGATTCCTCACGATCGTGGAGCGCCACGATGAAGCGCGCCACCTCGTGCTGGTGTGCAGCGCGATCAACTTCATCGATACGACGGGCCTCGAAATGTTGCGACGCCTGAACCACACGCTTAAGAATCTCGACATCGCGCTGCACCTGTCCGACGTGAAAGGCCCGGTGAGGGACCAACTCGAATCGACGAGCCTCGCCGGCGAACTGTCCGGCAACCTTTACCTCACTACCGACGAAGCCATGCGGGAACTCGCTCCTTCGCAAGATCCTCGTGTCGAACAAGAGCGGTAGGCCCTCGAACTCGTCAATCGTGTTGCCGAAATCCGGCACATTTGTCAATCTCACGCCAAACCCAGGAGATCTAGGGACTGCAACATGTATCCAGGCAATTGGGCCAAGGTTTTTCCAGACAAAGCGGCGGCGATAGATAGCTCGACGGGCGCGCTCAGAACTTACGGCGAACTGAACGACCGGTCGAACCAGCTAGCGCAGTTCCTGTTCGACAAGGGTTTGAGGCGCGGCGATCACATTTCGATCTTCGCCGAAAACCATCTCGCCTGGTTTGACGTCGTATGGGCCGCGCTGCGATCAGGACTGTATCTGACTACCGTCAACCGCTACCTCACGGACGAAGAAGCCGGCTATATCGTCGACAACTCCGAGTCGCAGGTGCTCATTGCAACGCGCGCACGGGCGGAGGTGGCGCGCAATCTCCCCAGGTTCGCGCCGACTTGCCACACCTGGCTGATGCTGGATGGCGCCATCGATGGCTACGACGACTTCGAGCAAGCTATCGCCGCCTATCCGGCCGAACCGCTGGCGCAAGAGCCGTCGGGAGGGCTGATGCTGTATAGCTCCGGCACCACCGGCCGGCCGAAGGGCATCTTGAGACCGCTGCCGGAAGCGGCCATCTCGGAAGACGCGGGACCCATCCGCGCGTTGCAAAGCATCCTCTGGGGTTTCGACGAAAACACCGTTTATCTGTCTCCGGCACCCCTCTACCACGCGGCCCCGCTCGGCTTCAGCGCCAGCGCGCAATCCTTGGGCGGCACGGTGGTCTACATGCCGCGCTTCGATCCGGTGCACGCTCTGCAGGCAATCGAGGAGTACAGAGTCACGCACAGTCAGTGGGTACCGACGATGTTCTCGCGCATGCTGAAGCTCGAAGAATCCGAGCGCCACCGCTACGACCTCTCATCGCACAAGGTCGCGATACACGCCGCCGCGCCGTGTCCGCCGAAGGTAAAGGAGCAGATGTTCGACTGGTGGGGGCGAATCATCTACGAGTACTACGCCGGGACCGAGGTCAACGGATTCACCCACACGGGGCCGGACGAGTGGTTCGAACACCGCGGCACGGTGGGCAAGCCCATCCTGGGCATCATCCACATCTGCGGCGACGACGGCACCGAGTTGCCCACGGGAGAAACCGGAGTGGTCTACTTCGAGATGCCGACGACGCCGTTCGAGTACCTGAATGACCCGGAAAAGACCAGGGAGGCGCAACATCCCGAACATGCCAACTGGACCACCCTAGACGATGTCGGCCATGTCGATGCGGACGGCTTTCTCTACCTCACCGACCGCGCCACCTACATGATCATTTCCGGCGGCGTGAACATCTATCCGCAGGAAATCGAGAACACCCTGATCCTGCATCCCAAGGTGCTCGACGTGGCGGTCATCGGGGCGCCGAGCGAGGAAATGGGCGAGGAAGTGCGGGCGGTTGTTCAGACGATACAGGGCGCGGTGCCGGGCGCGGAGCTCGAAGCCGAACTCATCGCCTATGCCAGGGAGAATATCGCCCACTACAAGTGTCCCAGGGGCGTCGATTTCCGGGAGGAACTGCCCAGACTGCCCACCGGGAAGCTCTACAAGCGGCTCTTGCGAGACGAATACTGGGGCAAGCGCGGATCGCGCATTGTCTGATTAGGATATGGATACATCGTCATGGGTGTTCGGCTACGGGTCGCTCATTTGGCGCGCCGACTTTCCCTGGCTGGAACGCCAACCCGCGATGCTATCCGGATGGGCGCGCAGATTCTGGCAGGGCTCCCACGATCATCGCGGCGTCGCGGACGCGCCCGGCAGGGTCGTCACGCTGGTGCGGGCACCCGATGAGACCTGCCACGGCGTCGCGTACCGCGTGGAGTCCCGAGTATTCGACCATCTCGATGACCGGGAGAAGAACGGCTACGAACGCATCGCGGTCAGCCTGGCGCTCGCTAGCGGGGACAACGTCGATGGCGTCGTCTATATCGCCCCGACTGACAACTTCGCCTTCCTGGGGGACGCGCCGCTCACGGAAATGGCGCGCCACATCCGGGGTTCGGCGGGACCGAGCGGCAAGAACCTCGACTACCTGCTCGAACTGGCCGACGCGCTGCGCGACCTGGGGGCCGAAGATCCGCACGTCTTCGCGTTGGAAGCCGCTGCGCGCGAGGCGCAGAACCCGTGACTCTGCGCGATCTCCAGTACCTGGTCGCCGTCGCCGAACATCGGCACTTCAGACGCGCCGCCGCAGCGTGTTTTGTCAGTCAGCCGACCCTGTCGACCCAGATCAAGAAACTCGAAGAACGCCTCGGCGTGACGCTGATCGAACGGGGCAACCGTCGCGTGATGCTGACGCCGGTGGGAGAATCCATCGTCGCGCAAGCCACGCGCGTGCTGCGCGATGCCGACGAACCGGTGCAGATAGCCGAGCAGCATCGCGACCCGTTCGGTGGCGAGCTGCGACTCGGGGTCATCCCTACCGTCGCGCCCTACCTGCTGCCCAAGATCCTGTCCTCCGTCCGACGGTCGTTCCCGAAACTGTCCCTTCAACTCGCCGAAGTGCAAACCGCGGTGCTGACGTCGATGCTGCGAGACGGGAGTCTCGACGCCGCGATCCTCGCGTTGCCCCTTGACCAGGACGGATTCGCCGAACGACTGTTGTATTCGGAGCCGTTCCTTTTCGCTGCCGGCAAGGGCCACCCGAAGGCGCGTCGGAAAGCCGTAACGCTCGATGACCTGAACGACGAACAAGTGCTGATGCTCGAGGACGGCCACTGCCTGCGGGACCAGGCGCTCGAGGTATGCAAGACCCACAAAGCGGTAGAAAACACCAACTTCCGTGCCACGAGCATCGAGACGCTACGCCATATGGTTGCCGCAGACATCGGCATCACGCTCATGCCAGCGCTTGCCGCGACCCGCGGCGGCGGTGTGAGCTACATTCCGTTCCGCGGCGAAGCGCCGCATCGCGACATCGGCCTGTGCTGGCGCGCGAGTTCACCCCGCGGCGCGCTTTTCAACGCGCTGGCGGAATGCGTAGTTAAAGCACTGACCTGAAGCGTCCCACGGCAGCGAGAACAAGCGACATTCCCGCACTCGCTCAGCGGGTTCTTCGCGCCAGCCTTACTCCGACTGCAGCGCCGCGACCGGGTCCATGCGCGCGGCCGACAGCGCCGGATAGACGCCAAATCCAACAGCTATGGCTACGCAGACAACTACCGCCAGCGCGATTACGGGCAACGACCACGCTACGGCCCAGCCCGCGAAAGCCGCAATGACGTAGGCGATCACCACGCCGAGGACCACGCCCGCAGCGGCACCCAATAGCGCGATCACCGCAGTTTCCACCAGGAACTGTCGCACGACGTCGGTCTCCCGAGCCCCAATCGCGCGCAGCAGCCCGATTTCGGAACGGCGCTCCATCACGCTCGCAAGCATGATGTTCATGATGCCGATGCCGCCCACCAGTAGCGAAATGCCGGCGACGGCCGACATCACGATGGTGAATATCAATTGCGTCTGTTTTTGTTGCGCCAGGAGTCTGGCCGGGATGGTCAGTCGGGTGTCTTCCTGTCCACCATGGCGCCGGTCGAGGAGATGCCGCACCGCGCCTGCCGCCGTCGCGGGCGCAACACTCTCCGATATCTGGAGTTTCAATTGGCTGAGTTCCGCCTCCATGTATTCCAGGCGCAGGCGCCTGAGGCCAGTCTGCAGGGGCAGATATACACGGTCGTTTTCGCCGCCGACCTCGTGACCCTGAAACTCGCCTTCGGGCAACTGACGATCCCGCAGGACGCCGACGACTCGCAGCCACAGGTGGTTGACCTTGACGAAACCACCGACGGCGCCGCCCTTGGGAAACAGTTGGTTCGCAGCGGTTCCGCCAAGCACCGCCACCTGCGCGAAACGTTCATCATCCGCGGCATCGAACAGGACGCCTTCTCCCGCATCGAGCCGCGTCAGCTCGAAGTAAGATGGACTTACGGCCCACACTTCGGCATGGCCTTGGCCTTGGCGGGAGAACAGATCCCAAGCCCGGATGACGCGAACGCCCGCCCAGTTCTCCATGAACGGCAGCGTATCGGACATCGCGCGCGCATCGGCGACCGACAGTCCGGCCGAGTGCTTGCGCGTGTCCCGCTTGGCCTCTCCCCAGGGATCGTCCGCTTCGACGATCAGGTTTCTGACACCCATTCCCTCGATCATCGCGAGCGCTTCCCGGCGGCCCCCTTCGCTGACCGCAATCATGGCGATAACGGCCCCAACACCGAAGATCATGCCAAGCAGGGTTAGCGCCGAACGCAACCGGTGGTGAGCCAGTTGTCCCAACGCCTGCCGAACGTCGGGGCGCAGTTGCCGGAGCACGGCCCTGACATAAAGCGTCGAGAAGTTCGCCATAGCTACAGCGGGACGCCCGACTGACCGCGGCGGCGAAAAGCCCCGGGGACGGCGCATCAACCTGCGTTTCCCGGCGCCGCGACGGCCACTTGTTCGCCGGGCGCCAAGCCGCGCGTGACTTCCACCAGCGTCGGACTGCGATGTCCCAGCGAAACCTCCCTCGCCACCGGCGCGCCGGCGTCAATCACATAGACAAAGGCCGCCTCCCGCTCGAAAAACACCGATTGCTGCGGCAGCAAAAACGCGTTCCGCACCACGCCGGTGGTAATGGTCGCGGTCAGGCTGCTGCCCACACGCATCAGATCCGCGTCCACTTCATCGAGTTCCGCCTCGATGATGATGTATGTTTGCGGATCGTTGCGGTGCCGTGGCACAGCTACGGGAGAAACGCTGGAAATGCGCGCGGCGAAATCGCGGTCGACATCACTGTCCAGACGCAGCGCGATGGATTGCTCCGGTTCGATGCCCACGGCATCGACTTCCGGCACGAAGATCCTTGCTCTGACCTTGCCGCGTATCGGCAACAGACCCACCGGCCGACCGGCAAAGACCGACTGGCCTTTGGAGAGTTTTCGTCCCCAGGGGGTGCGCGCGTACACGAAGGTACCATCCGCCGGACTGGTGAGCTCCATCAGCGCCAGGGCGGAGTCCTGTTTGTCGAGCTTGTCCTGGCTGGCGCGACGGCCGCTTTCGATGCGGCGGTGCTCGGCGGCGGAGCGCTGATCGTGGGTGGTGGCCTGCCACGCGTAGTACGCCTCTTCAACGCCCAGGTAAGTCAGATCGCCCAACGCGTCGATGTATTCGTTTCGACTCATCAATAGCGGGTCGACCGTCACGTATGTCCGGGCTATATCCGTTTCTCCGTCGACGCGGTCCGCCTCGTGACCGATACGCGTGCGGTCGATGGCGCTCTTGCGCGCATGGCCGTCAAGTTGCAGGTCGCCGTCGACGACTTCCAGAACGCTGGTCTCGCGTTCAACGCGCACTTCGCTGTCGTCGAACCGAGCTACCACCTGTCCCTTCGATACCTCCGAATATTCCGGCACCATCCAGGTGATATTGAAACCCATGTCGATGTTGCTCGGCATCCGAATGGCGATGGACTCGGACGCCACGAGTTCTCCCCTCGCGCGCACGACAAACGTGTGATCGCGCGCCGTCGCCGACACTGTCGGCACGCGCGACGACGGGTCGGCGCAGCCTGCGCAAACCGCCAGGATGACCGGTAGAAGCAACCTTCGTCTCACATTCGCACCATGTCGCCTTCTTTCAAACCACCAGCGACGATGAACATGTCCGCGCTGCGCTCGCCAAGCAGGACCGACTGCCAACCTCCTCTTTTGAGCACTACCCCTGGCAATCCCGAGCGATATGCGAGGGCCGACGCGGGAACGGCCAGAGCCTGTTTCAGCATCGCGAGTTCCACCTCAATCTGGACCGACATGCCGAGCCTAAGCACTTCGGGCTGACCCGTTTCGATATCCACGGTGATGTCGCGCACCATGGCCTGGGAGTAGCGTGATCGGCGGCGAACCGTCCTGGCCACTTGACTGACGCGGCCGACGAGGTCCGCTTCTCCGGCGGCATCGATGACCACCCGCACGCGCTGGTTTTCAGCGAGTTGCGCGGCGGCATGCTCTTGAATCTCGACCTGCACCGACAATCGACTATCGTCCGCCAACCGCACCACCACCAGACCGGGATGCACAGTCGTGCTGACATCGAGCTTGTTGCCATCATTGTCCGTGCCGATGACGACCAGACCCGCCTTGGGCGCCCTAACCGTGAAGGACGCGAGTTCCTCTTCAGCCGCCGCAAGCTGCCTCTCGAGTTGACGCACGCTGGTCTCGAGTTCCTTGCGCCTGGCCTCTCTGACCCGGTCGATCAATACCTGGCGTTGCTGCGACCGGCGCATCAGCAAGTCCGTAATGCGCCTTTCCTCGACCAGTTTCTTGTATTCGACCCCCGGAATGAGCTCCTCGGGTTGTTCAGCCTTGCGGCCAGCCTTCTTTGCCTCGCTTTCGGCCGACGCCAGCGCGACCTTTTCGTCCTCGACTTCCTGTAGCTGTTTCTCGGCCGTGGACAGCAACTCAGTCCGTTTCCGGGCCAATCGCGCGGCAAGTTCCGTCACCCGCTCATCCGCGTTGCTGCTGTCGAAGCGAGCCAACAGGTCGCCTTGCTTGACCCGTTGGCCTTCCTGCGCCAGTTCGACAATGGAACTCTGCCAATTGCGGCTTGGGGGCGGACCAAAGCGCATCACATCTCTGGATACCACGATGCCGCTCGTGGCAACGGTTACGGGACGATCCGCCTTGCGTACTTCCAACCACTGCTCGGCGGCGGCGCCGCATGGGAGGAGCAGCAGAGCCAACGCCACAAGACCCGTCGCCCTTCCCGGTGCCGCGTCTTGCCACTCGCGCGACAAGCACCGGAAGGTTCCCGGTAGCCCCATCAGGGCTGCAACTCCGCCATAACGGACATCCCCGGCATGAAGTCGTCGGGCATGCCATCGACCGGGACGGCGGTGACGTCGAAGTACCCGCCGCGGCTCCAGTCCTGGCGCTCCGTCGCCTGATTGGATGTCCAGTCCACGGTCGCCGCAACGGATTGCGCCGGTATGGCGTCGGCAACGACGACGACCCTGGTGCCCACAGGCAATCTGAATATGTCCGCCTCGTGGACGCGGAAACGAAATCGGAGATCTTTGCGGCTCGCGACTTGCGCGATCTGAACACCGCTCGGCAGGGTTTCTCCGGGGAAAATCTTGCGTCCGGTGAAATCGCTCTCGGCGTAAATGAGAAATCCCGGCTTGCTCGCGTGGACTTCGGTCTGCCGCACCGCATCGCGCATGCGCGTCCATTCGGATTCCGCTCTGAGGATCGCCAATCGCATCGACTCCTGGGCGCCGGCGTTCTCCGATTTCCGGTCGGCGAGGTCCGCGCGGGCGCGCGTGAGCGCCTGTTCAGCCGTGGCGAGGGTCAATTGCGCCCGGGAATGAATCAGCCGGGATGTCGCGGTCGGCGGCACCTCGGCATCGATGCGCGCCAGGCGCACCGCGGACTCCGCCACGAGGACAGACGTTTCAGCGTCCATGATGGCGAGGTCCTGTTCAGCCTGCCGCCGTTCGTTTTCGATGTGTTTTTGCTCAACATCGATGCCAGCCTGTTCTTCCATCGCGAGGAGAAACCCGGGGTCGAGACGAACAATCACTTGGCCGACGGACACCGCGCCGCCTTCGGGTGCCATCCATTCGATGCTTCTCTGCCACGAACCCGGCAGTCGCGGCATCTCGACGGTCTGCGCCTCGCCGTCTTCAACAACGCCGGTCAGGTATGGGGGCGCGGCGCCCGCGGGCGCGACACACAGCATCATCAACGCCCAGGCCAGGGGAGCGAAGCACTGCTCAAGGAGGGTTTGCGACCTCCCCGCCGGGTGGCCCTCAGTTTCGCGCGCGATCATGTTCCACCTTGCCATCGCGCATGCGCACGACGCGCCGGGCATGGGCGGCAATCTCGTCTTCATGAGTGACCATCAAGATCGTCTGGCCTTCCCGATTGAACTCGCCGAACAGGGCCATGAGGTCCTGGGAAGTTCTCGAATCCAGATTGCCCGTCGGCTCATCCGCGAGCAGCAGCGAAGGCGCCGCCACCAGCGCGCGCGCGATCGCGACGCGCTGGCGTTGACCGCCGGAAAGCTGGTTCGGACGGTGGTGCATCCAATCGCGCAGCCCGAGGCGGCCCAGCAGTTCCGGACCCCGGCCCCGCGCTTCGTCTTTCGCATCGCCATCCTGCGCGAACCTGAGCGGCAGCAGGACGTTGTCAAGCGCGGTCATTCGCGGCAACAGGTGGAAGCTCTGAAAGACGAAGCCGATATAGCGATTGCGCAGTCCGGAAAGCTGCTCGTCGTCCATGCTGGACACCGGTTGGCCGAGCAACCGGTATTCGCCCGCATCAGGTCTGTCCAGACACCCCAGTAGGTTCATCAGGGTTGACTTGCCGGAACCCGACGGCCCCATCACGGCGACGAAGTCTCCGCTATCGACCTCGATGTCGACGTGATCGAGCGCATTCACCCGGGCTTCGCCCACCAGGAAAGTGCGGCAGAGCCCCGATGTCGAAATGACGTTGACCCGTTTTGCCGACAAAGCCAAGACCCTGGAAGGGGCCAATATCTTATCGCAACGGGACGGGTTCGAACTGCCTTTCCGTCAGACCCATGACGCCATCCGCGCCCGCCTGGACCGCCGCGAGATGCGCGCCCGCGCGCGGCAGGATGTGGGCGTTGTAGAACCGCGCGGTGACGATCTTCGCAGTGAAGAAGGACGCGTCGTCATCCGCCGCCTCGAGGCGCGCCGCCGCCGCCAAGCGCGCTCTGCATCATGGCATGCGCCCCGGCGACGATGCCGCACAGCATCAACATGTTCACCGCCGCGGCACCCGCCCCTCGGAAGTCATTGCCGGCATTTGCGAACAGCCAGTCGACGCCCGACTCCAACCTGTTTACCCCGGTGCGGTAAGCCTCGAACTGGTCGGGCAGCCCCGCTTCAACGTCGCTGTCGATGTCTCGCATTTCCGCAATCCATGCTCGCATCGCCACACCGCCGTCACGCAGTATCTTGCGGCCGACCAGGTCCGATGCCTGAATGCCCGTCGTGCCCTCGTATATCGTCGTGATGCGCGCGTCGCGGTAGTGCTGCGCCGCGCCGGTCTCCTCGACGAAACCTGTCCCGCCGAACACCTGTAGCGCGAGCGAAGTGATTTGCTGTCCTGTTTCGGTGATCCAGCCCTTGATGATCGGCGTCACCAAATCCGCCCGCGCCCGGTGTCGAGACCGCGACTCCTCAGCGCCGCGCGCCCCGCGTTCAAGGGAGGAGGCACCGATGTAGCCTACGGCGCGCATCGCTTCTATCTGCGCCTTCATTTCCATCAACATGCGGCGCACATCGGGGTGATGGATGATCGTTACGGGATCGTCGCCGCCCGGCAGGTTGCCCTGCACCCTCTCTTGCGCGTACTGCAACGCGTGCTGATAAGCGCGCTCCGCCACGGACAATCCCTGCAGGCCGACGCCGATGCGGGCGCGGTTCATCATCGTGAACATGCAGGCGAGACCGCGATGTTCTTCGCCCACCAGGTAGCCGACGGCGCGGTCGTACTGCATGACGCAGGTCGGGCTGCCGTGAATGCCGAGCTTGTGCTCGATGGAAATCGCCTTCACGCGGTTGGCGGGCCCCAGGTTGCCGTCTGCCCCGACGAGGATCTTCGGCACGAGGAACAGGCTGATACCCCGCACGCCCGGCGGCGCGTTCGGCAAACGCGCCAGCACGAGATGGACGATGTTGTCCGCCATGTCGTGATCGCCGTAGGTAATGAAGATCTTCTGTCCGCTGATGAGATGGTGGTCGCCCTCGGGCGTCGCGCTACAGCGGATCAACGCGAGGTCGGACCCCGCCTGCGGTTCCGTGAGGTTCATCGTGCCCGTCCAGGAGCCATCGATCAGGTGCGGCAGGTAGGCCGTTTTCAGGCCATCGCTGGCATGCGCCTCGATCGCGCGCACCGCCCCGTGAGAGAGTTCGGAACAGTTCGACCACGCGAGATTCGCCGACTGCCAGAGTTCCGACACCGCGACGGCAAGCACTTCCGGCAAGCCCTGGCCACCGAATTCGGGATTGGCGCCGAGGCCCGGCCAACCGCCGTCGCGAAACCGTTCGAACGCTTGCTTGAACCCGTCGGGGACATGCACGCCGCCCGTATCGGGGTCCAGCCGCGCGCCGCCGCGGTCGCCAGGGACGTTGGTCGGGGCGATGACCTCTTCAGCCAATGTCGCGGCTTGCTTCAAGGCGGCGCGCACGATATCCGGCGTCGCGTCCTCGTAGCCCGGCAAGGCGTTGATCTCACGCCAGGGGACGAGTTCCTCCAATACAAACCACATGTCGCGGGTCGGCGCCCGATACACGGTCATGGACGCCGTCCCGGCCATCGGGCCAAGGGTCGTCGATGAACGTCATGTTGCATGCCGCGCACCTCAGGCGTTGTCTTCGAGAATCATCGCGGCGCCCTTCTCCCCGATCATGATGGTCGGCGCGTTCGTATTGCCGGAAACGAGGGTCGGCATAACCGACGCGTCCGCCACCCGCAACCCGGCGACGCCGCGTACCCGCAACCGCTCGTCCACCACGGCGTTGGCATCGCCTCCCATCTTGCAGGTGCCGACGGGGTGAAACACGGTAGAGCCGGTACGCCGACAGTATTCGAGAATCTCGTCATCCGACCGCACACCCTCGCCGGGGTACAGTTCGCGTTCGGCGTAGCGGGCCAGGGAGGGCGCGCCAGCCACGCGCCGGGCGATGCGTATTCCTTCGATCAAGGCGGCGCGGTCGACCTCCTCGGAGAGGAAGTTCGGCCTGATCGCCGGAGCCGCGGCGGGGTCGGCGCTTTGAATATGAATCGAGCCGGTGCTTTCCGGACGTAACTGGCAAACCGCGCAGGTCATCCCCGGCTCCTTTTCCAATGTCCCGCGCGGGCGGCCGGGGTCATGGCTCGCGTGCGCGAAGTGAAATTGCACGTCCGGCGTTTCGAGCTCCGCCCGCGTGCGCACGAAGCCGTGGCCGATTCCCGCCGTGTACGTCAGCACGCCGCGGCGGCGCAACGCATACTTGACCGCCTCCGCCAGCAGACGCGCGCCGCGCGTGTCCTCGTTCAGCGTCCTGGTCGCGCCCCGCACGCGCCACGCGACGGAACTGAGGTAGTGGTCGCGGTAGCTCTCGCCAACTGCAGGAAGATCACGCACGACATCGATACCGTACTTGCGTAACAGTTCGGTTCGGCCGATACCGGAAAGTTCCAGCAATTGCGGCGACTGCACCGCGCCGGCAGCCAGAATCACCTCCCTGTCGGCGGTTGCTTCGACAGTTCGACCGCCGACTGTATAGCGGACGCCGATCGCTCGAATGTCATTCCCCGCGGCGGATCCCGATCCCTCGGTGAGGACGCGTTGCGCGAGCGCGCGAGTGGCGATGGTGAGATTCGAGCGCGCCCGGACCGGATCGAGGAAAGCGCGCGCGGTGCTGGCCCGCCTGCCGTTGCGCTGGGTCACCTGGTAGATGCCGAACCCCTCTTGCGAGACCCCGTTGTAGTCCGGGTTTTTCGCGTAGCCGATCTCGCCGCCCGCGTCGACGAATGCGTCCACGATCGGGTGGCCCTCGATCATGTCCGCGACGTTCAGCTCGCCCGTCTCGCCGTGGAATGCGTCGCCGCCGCGTTCGAAACTCTCCGAACGCTTGAAGAACGGCAGCACCTCTTCGAAGGACCAGCCCCTGTTGCCCAACTGGGCCCAGGTGTCGTAGTCCCGCGCCTGACCGCGCACGTACAGCATGCCGTTAATCGAACTGGAACCGCCCAACACCTTTCCGCGCGGAATGGGGATCTTGCGCTGATAGGTATTCGATTCCGGCACGGTTTCGAAACACCAGTTCACGCTCGGCCGATCAATCATCTGCCAGAAGCCCCCGGGAATGTGGATGAGGGGACTCCAATCGCGTCCGCCGGCTTCGAGCAGCAGCACCGAATTGCGGGGATCGCTGCTCAGCCGATTGGCGAGCACGCAACCGGCGGAACCTGCGCCTACCACGATGTAGTCATATGCCGGCATGAACTCTCCATACGCTCCGTGGCTGTCCCGGACGGCCAGTCCCAGACGGCCACACTCCATATGTTCGGTGGCTGTCCCGGACGGCCACACAATAGTCGGGAATCGGGCCGAGTGGAATCTCTGCGTGAGTGCTTTGCCGCAGACCCACGCCACCTGCGGGGAATTCGCGACCGGTGGGTCGGGACACGACCGCGCCAGGTCGTCGCGAAGGCGCCTTGCTTGTGCAGTTGGCCGATGCTGCAAATAGTTCCTGATCAGCATCAAATTACGTTTGCTAATGAGAATTATTCCGAACTACAATGCGGACATGGCAATGACGCTCCCAGACCTTGTCGTCGGCGAACGCGCGCGCGTAGTCGCATACAGCCGCATTGACGACGTTGCCCAACGCCTGATCAGCCTTGGCCTGACGCCGGGTACAGCGTTCACCCTGAAGCGCTTCGCCCCCTTCGGCGACCCTGTCGAAATCCACTTTCGCGGTTTTCGCCTGGCGCTTCGGCCCCGAGAAGCGGCATGCCTGGAACTCGAACGCGCCTGACACGCCCCTCCATCATCGCCATCGTCGGGAACCCGAACTCCGGCAAGACAACGGTGTTCAACGCCTTGACCGGCGCCCGGCAACGCGTCGGCAACTGGCCCGGCGTAACCGTCGAACGCAAGACGGGGCGCTACGATCATGAGGGCCGGCAAAATGAAGTGGTGGACTTGCCCGGCACCTATAGCCTCGGCGACACCGGAACCGACTCCGCCGTAGATCAGCAGATCGCGCGCGACTACCTGAAATACGCCAAACCGGACGTTGTGGTGAACGTCATCGATGCTTCGTCCGTCACGCGAGGCCTCTACCTGACGACGCAACTGAAGGAACTGGACGCGCCGGTAGTGGTTGCGCTCAACATGATGGATGTCGCCGCGCAGCATGGGATCAGCGTCGACGTCGCAGCCCTGTCCCGTGCGCTTGGTTGCGCCGTCGTGCCCCTCGTGGCATCGCGCCGGGAAGGCATCCAGGCGTTGAAGGCCACAATTGCCGACGCGAGACGCGAAGTGCCGGCCGCCGCAACCGCGCCGACCGACAGCGCAGCGACGCCCGCCCACGCCGTCGACCTGAAACGCTACCGGGACATCGACGCGTTGGTGGAAGGTGTCGTTCGCGCAAGATCGGTTCGTCGCACCCCGACCGATATCGTCGACGCCGTGGTGTTGAACCGTTTTCTGGCGTTTCCGATTTTCCTCGGCGTCATCTACTTGATGTTCATGTTCACCATCAACGTGGGCTCCGCCTTCATCAGTTTCTTCGACATCGCGGGCAACGCGCTATTTGTTGAAGGACCGCGGACGATCTACACATCCTTGGGGTCGCCAGAATGGCTTTCCGCATTCCTCGCGGACGGGGTCGGCGGCGGCATACAACTCGTCGGCACGTTCATTCCCATCATTGGCTGCATGTTCCTGGCCTTGGCGGTGATCGAAGACTCGGGCTATATGTCGCGTATCGCCTTCGTGCTGGACCGCTTGATGCAACGCGTCGGTTTGCCCGGCAAGTCGTTCGTGCCGCTGATCGTCGGCTTCGGCTGCAATGTGCCGGCGGTGATGGCAACGCGCAGCCTTGAGCGGGAACCGGACCGCATACTCACCACGATCATGGCGCCCTACATGTCCTGCGGCGCCCGCTTGACGGTGTATGCGTTGTTCGCCGCCGCGTTCTTTCCGAACAACGGTCAGAACGTCGTCTTCGTCCTGTACCTGATAGGCATTGCCATCGCCATCCTGTCCGCCCTGGCCGTGCGCAAATACCTGCTGCACAACGAGGTCTCCCACCTGACGATTGAATTGCCGTCCTACCATCTTCCGACGATTCGGGGCGTGCTGCTGCACACGTGGCAACGACTGAAGGGTTTCGTGTTACGGGCCGGCAAAGCCATCGTTGCCGTCGTGATCGTCCTCAATATCGTCAGTTCCGTCGGGACAGACGGCTCCTTCGGCCACCGGGACAAAGACACCTCGGCGTTGGCGGCCATCGGTCGCACGATCACGCCAGCGTTCCACCCGATGGGAATCGACGAGCACAACTGGCCGGCAACCGTTGGCATATTCGCCGGAATATTCGCCAAGGAAGTGGTCGTCGGCACTCTGGACGCGCTGTACGCCGTCAAGCAGGACGACTTGGCCGCATTCAACCTCGGCGACGAAATCGCCGCCGCGTGGCACAGTATCGGCGACAACCTGGCGGATCTGGGGGCATCTTTCTCAGATCCACTCGGGGTCGGCGTCGGCAATGTCGCCGACACGCAAGCCGCCGCGTCCGAACAAGCCGTGGAAATCAACACGATTCAGGCCATGCGCGCGTTGTTCCACGGCCAACTCGGCGCATTCAGCTATCTTCTCTTCATCCTGTTGTACATGCCGTGCGTGGCTACGATCGGGGTCATCTACAAGGAAATCGGCAGCGGATGGGCGGTATTCAGCACGGCATGGTCTCTTGCGGTCGCATACGCCGCCGCCGTGCTCTGCTACCAGATCGGCAGCTTCGCCGAACACCCCGTTTCGTCGATCCTATGGATTGTTGCCATCGGGACCCTGACGACCGGGGCCTTCTACGGGCTCATCGTCTTCGGCCGTCGCTACTGTCGAAAACAGAACCTCATTCCGGTCACGCAACTCAGCTAGCGCCACAAGCTGCGCTGGCCGCGCCATCGACCATGGAAGGCATGAGGAGTCATTGCCTGCAAAAATATGGTTCTATAGACTTCATGTCAGTGCATGCACACACAGACTCCGCCGATGAAGACTATTACCGTCCGCAACGTTCCCCCCGATATGGCCAACGCATTGGCGGAAGAAACTCAGCGTCGCGGGCTTTCGCTTAACCGCACGGTTCTGTCTCTGATGCACGAAGCGCTCGGACTCGCGAACGAGAGACGACGCAGCAACGGGCTGCGCCGTTTCGCGGGAACCTGGACCGAGGACGAGTTCCGACTGTTTGAAGAGGCTGTGGCTTCCTTCCAGGAGATCGATGAGGACATGTGGCAATGACGCGCCTGTGTCTCGATACATCCGCCTACAGCAATCTCCGGCGAGGAGATGCGCGTGTTGTCGACCTTGTCGACCCCGCGGATTGGGTGGGGATGCCCAGCGTCGTCATCGGCGAACTCTGGACGGGCTTCCTTCTTGGCAAGCGTCGCGCCAGGAACATGCAGGAACTCGACGAGTTCCTGAGTCATGCCGTTGTCGAGGTCGTGGCGGTGGACGAGGAGGTCGCCCGCATCTACGGAGAGATCGTCGTCGAACTGCGGCGCAAAGGCCGTCCGCTTCCCACCAACGATATCTGGATTGCCGCAACCGCGGCGCGGTCCGGCGGTACGATCCTCACCTTCGATGCGCATTTTCAGGAAATCACGCGCGTCGGCGCCGTCATTCTCTGACTACTGACCGCGCGCGAGGTCAAGGTTTGGAAGGCGCCAGGCCGCGCGGTTCGTCAAACAGCGATTCCCACATGTCGCATACGGTTTGCCGGTAGACGGTTAGCCGCGCATCGGCTTCAGCCGATTCCGGCAAATCCAGGGTCTGGCGGTGCACTTCACCGCGCAGGGCGAGGTACGCGATCACCAGTCGCTCGACCGCTTCTTCCGACAGTAAGCCAGCGTTGCCCGCTTCCTCCAATATTCTGACGTTATCCGACCAGGTGGCGAGATTCGGATGCTCGTGCGCCCAGGCGAGGACCAGGTACTGAACGATGAACTCCAGGTCGACGATGCCCCCCGCGCCGCGTTTCAGGTCAAGGCCGGCACCTTGTTGCGCCGTGATGCGCTTCCGCATGTTCTTCACTTCCTTGCGCAACGACTCGGCGGATCGAGGCTGACACAGAAGTTCCCGGCGCGTGCGCTCGAAGGCCTGCATGAGCGTCGGATCGCCGGCCACCGCTCGGGCCCGGATCAGCGCTTGATGCTCCCAGACCCATGCCCGGCTGGTCTGGTATTCGCGAAACGCTGACAGGCTCGACACCATGAGACCGGCGCTGCCCGAGGGACGCAGGCGCATGTCGATCTCGTAGAGCGGACCGGTATAGGTCCGCACCGTGAGCAGATGCAGCAGCTTTCTCACCATGCGGTGCAGGAACTGGGAAGCCGTCCGCGGCAGGTCGTGCAAGAACACCAGGTCAAGGTCCGAAGCGAGTCCCAACTCCTGTCCGCCGAGTTTGCCGTAGCCCACCGCGATAAACCGCCGCTGTCCCTCGAAGTCGTTGGCGCACTGCTCCCAGGCAAGTCGAATGGCGTGCTCCAGCACGGCCTCCGCCAACCAACTCAGGTAGTCGCTGACATGCATGATCGGCAGCAGGCCCCTCGCCTCGGCCACCGCCACGCGAAAAACACGTTGCTCCTTGAATTCGCGCAATGCGTCCACCAGGGCTTCTTCGTCCGGCGCGGCCGCAAGGACGGCACCGAGTTCTTCCACCAGCGCGTCCCGGCCCGACAACAGGTTCCACGCGTGCTTGTCCAGCAGCACCTCCATGAACACGGGATGCGCGGCGATCTGGTCCGCCACCCAGCGACTCTCGCCCGCCAGCCGCACGAATATTTCCAGCGCCTCGGGGTTCTCCCGCAATAGCGCCAGGTACGTCGAACGCCGCAGCAGGGTCTTGAAGATCGGCACGAGCCGCTCCACTGCGCGCGCGGGGCTGGGCTGCCGACTGGCAATTTGCAGGACTTCCGGCATGAGCGCATCAAGCCGGTGCCGGCCATCGTCGCTGACCGAAGACCGGTCCCGCGCCTGGGCCAGGTCGCGCAACAGGTCAGCCGCCCTTTTCGGTGCCTCGAACCCCGCTTCGGCCAATTGGGCGAGGTCTTCGCGGACCGTCCACAAGCCGCCCTCCGCTCTGAGCGCTCCCGCTCCGATGACGCGATCGAATATGCGCTCCACGTTGTCGCGATGGCGGGCAAGCGCCGAGAGGAACGCCGTGTAGGACCCGAAACCCATGGCGAATGCCAACCGCAACCGACTGCTGTCGCTCACCGGCAGCCGCTGCGTTTGCCGATCGGCCTCCGCTTGAATGCAATGCTCGGTATCGCGCAGAAACCGGTAGGCCCCGCGCAGGTCGGCCACCGTGCTGGCGTCGAACCTTTCGGCCCGCTCCAACTCGGCGAGGGCGTCGAGGAAACCCGGCTTCTGCACATTTTCCAGCCGGCCGCCGAGAACGAGTTGCTGCACCTGCACGGCGAACTCCGCATAGCGAATGCCGCCAGGACCGAGTTTCACATCCTCCGGCCGGTGCCGCTCGGCGCCAAGTCGCGCCTTCATCTCGCGCATCGCCTCGAGCGAGCCGAAGTCGAGATAGCGCCGGTACACGAACGGCCGCAGGGATTCCAGCAGTTCCTCGCCCCGCTCCGTATCGCCCGCACACGCCCGCGCCTTGATGAGCGCGTAGCGCTCCCAACTGCGTCCCTGCGACTCAAAGTATTTCTGCATCGCGCCGAAGTGCATGACCAATGGGCCGCTGGCGCCATAGGGCCGCAGGCGCATGTCCACGCGAAACACGAAGCCGTCGACCGTGACCGGATGCAACAGATCGATGATTCCCTGCCCGACGCGGATGAAGAACTGCTGATTGCGCACCCCCGATGACGTTCGCCCGTCTTGCGGGTAGGCAAAGATGAGATCCACGTCGGACGACAGGTTGAGTTCCCGCCCGCCCAGCTTGCCCAACGCGAATACCGTGAGATGCTGCACCTCGCCGGAAGCCGCCCGCGGCTGCCCCGCGCGTTCCGTCTCGCGCCGCTCCGCCGCCTCGAGTGCCGCGGCGATGAAACCATCGGCCATGCGGGAAAGCGACCGCGTCGTCTCTTCCAGCGGTGCCGTCCCGGCGAGGTGGCGCCAGACAATCCACAGTTGGCAGCGGTTGCGCAACAGGCGCAGCGCCCGCTTCAGATCGGCGACCGCTGGCGCGCCGGTTGGCGAGCCGGCTGGCGAGCCGGCTGTCGCCGCGGCCAATTCGTTCCTGAACCAGACCTCGTCCAACGGCGCCTCGAAGCGCTCTGCATCCAGGGATTGCAGGAACCAGTCGCGCTGCTGCGATGCCACGCGCTGGGCGAAGTCACTCAGCGCCATGACCCGGCGCGACGACGCCGAGAGTTCGAGTCCCTCCCGCTCCGCAAACCGGTCCGCAAGGTCCCGAAGACCCGCCGGCAATTGGTTGGAATCCATCAACCCGCCACCCGTTTCGGCCACATTGAGGGAACGGCCCGGTTCTTGAGATTTGCGAGTTCCTTCGCCCGCGCATCTCAACCGCGCGACGACAGGGATTCTAAAGCGATCCCGACCGGCGACAAGTACTGTTTACGTTTGCGACATCGCCGACTGGATGTAGTTCTGGATTCCGGTCTTGCCGAGGAGTTCGAGTTGCGTTTCCAGCCAGTCCACATGCTCCTCTTCCGACTCGAGGATGGCTTCGAAGAGCTCGCGGCTGACGTAGTCGGATACGGACTCCGAAAAGGCAATAGCTTCGCGCAGCATGGGCAAGGCCTGCATCTCCAACTCGAGATCGCACTTCAGAATCTCCTCGACATCCGTGCCCACGAGCAGCTTCCCCAGGTCCTGCAGGTTGGGCAGCCCTTCGAGGAAGAGAATCCTCTCCATGAGCTTGTCGGCATGATGCATCTCGTCGATGGATGCCTTCTTCTCCAACTCGCCGAACTCTCCCAACCCCCAGTCGATAAGCATCTTCGCGTGCAGGAAGTACTGGTTGATCGCCGTCAACTCGTTCTTCAGCACGCCGTTCAGGTGTCCGATGATGTTCGAATGCTGCGGCTTCATGGCTTGCCTTACCGTCGCTTGGACCAGGCACACTATCCCTTCGTTTGTTGTCAATGTCAAAGTTAACTTTTTGAAATATAAATGAAAATTATTATCAGACGCGATCTTTCGGACGCCCGCCCCGGGACCCCGCAGGCGCCTTGTGAAAGCGATTTGCTATTACTAATCATTCTCATTTAGAATTCCCCCCACGATGTACGTATGCCTATGCCAAGCCGTCGACGACGCGCAGATCAAGGACGCTGTCAGAGATGGCCACGCAAACCTTGAGGCGCTTGCCGACAAACTCGGGGTCGGCACCGGTTGCGGTTGCTGCCGGGAATACGCCGAGGCGCTCATCGAGAAGCTCTCCCCCGTCGGCAAGGCCTTCTACGAAGCCGCCTGAAGCCGTCACAACCCGCGGTGCGGGCACTCCAGGACACCAGCCGCTGACACAAACGCGCATCCAGCGCACATCCGCATTGACAAACAGATGACGCCGGGCGCGGCCTGCGGTAGCCTCATCCTTTGGGGTCGCCTTGGGCGATGCGCAATGCGGCGCGGCCTCAAGCAGCAGTTCCACGCGACAAGCCATTGATTCCAAGCAATTCATCATGAGGGCATAGATGGACTCCAACCGAACAGAAGTCCTGATCGGGAGCGCCTCCAGGCGCGGCGCATCCACTGAAATCAGCGTCGCGGTCCCCGCCTTCGACCGCGAGCGACTGGAGGATGTCGGCTTCATGACTGCCATGACGTTGACACTGCTCGGCAACTACGCGCAGACCGGCCACTTCGGCGGTCCGCTCGCCTACACGCCCTATAACATCGCCCTGCACCTGGCCGGTCCCGAAAACGGCGGCTTGCGCTACGATTACCGGCGGCCAAAGCACCCGTTCGGCGACAAGCTGCTGGTCGCCGGCGGTCACAACATCCCGACCCTCTACGCCCTTTGGATGATCATGGGCGAGGCCATGGCCGGCCGGTACGCGACCACCGGCGACGAACGCTTCCGGGTCGATCCCGAGATCGCCATTCTGCCTATCGACTGCCTGGGTTTTCGCAGAGGCGCCGGCGCCCTCACGACGCTGCTCGCCGACAACGGCCTCATCGACGACCCTCTGTTCGCCCAGGCCAAGCTACGCGGCATCCGCTCCCTGGCCGGCCACTCGGAGACCACCGATCTCATCAACGATGTCAACGGCGGGCCGTCCGGAATCGGCATCGCCACTGCGGCCGGCAAGGCCGCATTCTGGGACTTCATGGGGGCCGGCGCATCGCCAAAGGTGGTCGCGCTGGAGGGTGAAATGGCCATGACCTCCGGCCATTCCCAGGAATTCAAGACGCAGGCCGTCGCCCAGCAGGTGGGCAAGCGTCTGCGCATCCTGCTGTCATTCAACAACGCGGGCATCGACGACTCGTTGATCGGCGGCGTGGTATCCGAGTCCATCGACGGCTATCGCATTGCGGATCAGTGGGCGGCATACGGCTGGAACGTCCTCACACTCGAGAACGGCAACGACTACGATCATGTGCTGGCGGCCCTGAAGACCATGGACGCGTGGGACCCCGATGATCCGCGACCGATGATCGTCGTGGGCAGAACCACCAAGGGTTGGTGGCCCGCCGCGCGGAATGGCGAGATTCCCGGTTTCGGCGCGCAGGTTGTCGGCTATCACAGCCACCCCTACGAGATGAAGATGAATGTGCCCTACTTCGTCGCTCTGGCCGAAACCTTCGAGCGGCGTTTCGGCGTCGTCTTCGAAGGCATCCGCGACGGCGCGGTCACCGACGAGGCCGAACGGCTGCGCCAGTTCAAGAGCAACATCGATATCGCCATGTCCGTGCTGGAGAAAAACAACCTCGGAGTCTGGCTCACCGACCGCATGGTGGAGATCGGCGACTCCGTGTCCGACGATGTCAAGCTGCGTTTCGACGTGAGCAGGGACCCTTTCCAGGATGATCGCCTGCGCGTCGATGCGCTCCCCGTGGAACCACGCACGGTCGCGGGGAACCTGAACGGCCAAGCGCAGGAAATCGGTGTCGAACTGTTCAAGCAACCCGGCGAGGTCGCCGGCACAAGGCGGGCGATCTCGGAAGTGATAAAGTGGATGAACCACGTCACCAACAATCGATTCCTCACCGTCTCCGCCGATCTCTCGAACTCCATCAACGTCGAGAAGGGATCGCTCACCGGACACTACAACCCCCGCGCCAACCCCTCGGGCACGCGGTTCAAGGCGGCGATCCAGGAGGCTGGCAACGCGTCCACCGCGGTGGGCCTCGTCGGCCAGAGCGCGTCGCTGGATTCGAACGTGCACAGCGGCGTGTGGGCGATGAGCGGCAGCTACGGCGCGTTCACGCCCTTCATGTACCTGCCTGCGCGCGTCTGGAGCCAACAGAACCAGGACAGTCCGTTCCGCGTTGGCGTACTCAATATCCTCGCCGGTCACTCGGGGCCGGAAACGGCGGCCGACGCGCGCACCCACTTCGGCATCTTCTCGCCCCAGGTCTGGAAACTGTTTCCGCGCGGCCAGGTCATTGTGCTCAATTTTTGGGACTACAACGACGTCGCGCCCGGATACTTCGCCGCTGCCGAAATCGCCGCCCGAGAACCGCTAGTGGGTGTGATCGTCCTCGAAGTCGCGCGGCCGGACTTCCCGGTGGCGGACCGCGCGACCTTCGCCGACACCGATCTGAAAGCAGCCGCCAAGGGCTTTTATGTGCTGCGCGATTTCGAACCCGACAAACCGAGGCACGGCTATGTCGTGGCGCAAGGATCCAGTTCCACCGTCAACCTGATGCGGGCGCTGCCCGAACTGGAAGCCGAGGGCATCAATATCAAGGTGGTCGCCGCCATCAGCGAGGAGTTGTTCGAACGTCAACCGAACGCGTATCGGAACGCGGTGCTGCCGCCGGAGGCCAGGCACGATCTGATGATCGTCACCACCGGCACCCAGCGCATGTGGCCGCTGCGCGATGTCGGGCCGCTGACCGCCGAGTATTCGATGGTTTCCGACTGGCACGACCGCTGGCTGACCGGCGGCCTGGAGCCCGATGTCATCGCCGAAGCGCATTTGGACCAGGATTCGATCCTGGCGGGCGTCGAGCGTTTCGCCCGGGACCGCGATGCGCGCCTCACCCGGCAAAGGGAGGCCTTGGCGGCCTTGTAGGCGCGTTGCGCAAGGCACTTCAAGGGGAGAGCGAAAGAATGCTGGAGCACTTCCTGGTCCCGGAAGCCGATGCGGTGCGCGTGTCCGAAGACGCCGCACGGGCCGGCACCCAAGCCATATTCGAAAAGATGGGTCTGTCCGAGAACGACGCCGCGCTGTGCGCCGACGTGCTCATCACCAGCGACCTGCGCGGCTGCGAGAGTCACGGCATCTCCAACATGTTGCGACGGTACATCAACTCGTATCGAGCGGGACGTTTCAACCCCACCCCAAACGTCCGCGCGCTGCGCGAGACCGCCGTCAGCGCCACGCTGGACGCCGACCGGGGCATCGGCCTGCAGGTCGGTCCGCGCGCGATGGAAATGGCCATGGAGAAAGCCGAGGCGCACGGCATCGGCGCCGTCGGCGTGCAGAACTGCGGACATGTCGGAATGCTCGCCTACTACCCGCTCATGGCCATCGAACGCGACATGATCGGCGTCTGCATGGTCTCCGCCGCCGGCGACCATATGCTGCCGACGTTCGGTTCCGAACCGGTCTTCGGCACGCATCCCATCGCATGGGCGGCTCCCGCCGGCGAGTTGCCGGCGTTCGTGTTCGACGTGGCCACCACGCAAATCGCCGCCAACAAGCTCATTCTCGCCACGCGGGTCGGCTCGAAACTGGAGCCCGGGTGGATAGCCGACCTGGACGGCACACCCATCATGGAGCCAATCGATGCGCCGGACGACGCCGGCAACCGCATGCTGCCGTTCGGCGGCACGCGGGAGAGCGGCAGCCACAAGGGCTATGGCTTCGCCGCCATCGCCGATATCATGTCGGGCATCCTGTCCGGCAACGGTCCGGGTTTTCTCGCCGGGCGACGGAGCACCTCCCAGTTCGTCATGGCGTTCAAGATCGATGCCTTCACCGACCTGGCACAGTTCAAGCGCGACATGGACGCGTTGCTTACGAAACTCAGCACCATGAAGCCCGCCCCCGGACACGAGCGGGTCTACTACGCCGGCCTGATAGAGCATGAGGAGACGCTGCGGCGAAAAGCCGATGGCATCCCCTATCATCGCGAAGTCGTGGACTGGTTCAACCGCACCAGCGAAGAGCTTGAGCTCAATCTTCGCTGGCCCTAGCGTCTATACTTTCCATCCTTATGTCGAGAGAGCGACGAGCATGACGACGGGGGCAGTTGGCAAACCTGTCTCGCAAGCGCAAGTGAATGGTCTCATTGCGGATGTGCTTCCCCAAGGTTGCTGGGGCTCGGAGGACTATCTCTGGCTAACGGACCACACTCGTCGGCTGGTGGAATTGACCGATGGATACTTGGAGATACTGCCAATGCCATCTCGCGGACACCAAAGAATTCTGGCGTTCCTCTATACGGCGTTCCAAACCTACCTCCAATCCATCGGCGGCGAAGCACTGTTTGCCCCTCTCCGACTGCGCGTCCGCGATGGCAAGTTTCGCGAATCCGACCTGGTGTTAGTTCGCGATAGTCATGACGCGCGCAGCGGAGACCGCTTCTGGACCGGGGCCGACCTTGTCGTCGAGGTTGTCAGTCCGGACAACCCGGAACGCGATTTCCTTCAGAAGCGCGACGACTACGCGGAAGCCGGCATCCCCGAATATTGGATCGTCGACGCCCGGTCGGAGTCGATAACGGTGCTGCATCTCCAAGGGGCTGCATATGTCGAGCACGGTCTGTTCCAAAGGCACGAACATGCGACATCGACGATTCTCGATGCATTCGGCGTCGACGTTGGGCAAGTGTTCGATAGAAACGCGGATTAACGACCTTCGAACTTCGGCTCGCGCTTCTCCACGAAGGCACGCATCGCCTCGCGTGAGTTGTTGGTGGCGCCCGTTCGCATGTGGCGCTCCGTCTCGAGCTCAATGTATTCGCGCAGCGGCATATTCTCGGCGTTGATGAAGTTCCGCTTCATCTCGCCGATCGCCAGCGGTGCCGACATCGACAGGCGTTTGGCGATCTCCCTCACATCTTCGCGAAACGTCTCATCCGGAAAGGTCTTGAGCACCAGGCCAATGCGTTCCGCCTCCTCGGCAGCGAATCTCTGCGACATGAAGAACAGTTCCCGCGCCTTCGTTGCCCCGATGATCCGAGGCAACAGCCACGGCCCACCCATGTCGCCGGATATGCCGACGCCGAGAAACGCCGAGTTGAACATCGCGCGCTCGCTCGCATAGCGCAGGTCGCAAGCGCAGGCCCAGACCCGCCCCGGCGCAGGCGCCATTGATCGCCGCGATAGTCACCTTCGGCATCTCGTGCAGCAGCGTCGTGATGTGGAAGTATTCCTTCTTGTTCGCCTCCTGCGGTTCGCCGCTGGCCGACGCCTTGAGGTCGACGCCGGGGCAGAACCCGCGACCCGCGCCCGTGAAGATGACTACGCGGACGCGCTCATCGACCGCCACCTCGCGCAAACAGCTATGCAGTTCGCGGTTGAGCGTCCCGGTGATGGCATTAAGGCTATCGGGCCGGTTGAGCGTAACGGTGGCGAGGCTGCCGTCGATCTCGCAGAGGATGGTTTCGTAGTCGGACATGGTCTCTACCTGGAGCGAATGCGTGGCGGAAGCCTACACAACATCAGCGAAACGCTAGTGCACGCAACCCCGTGCGGAGGCTTCGAATATCGTTTCGACGACGCCGTTGCGTACACCGACATAGCGGTCCCAGCGATTCATCGTGACGTCCTGCTGGTGCGTGAGCAGGAAAAAGTGCGCGCCGATCTCGAGACGCAGGATATCTTCACTCGACAGGACAACGCCGTGGTGGTCGATTCCTGTCACCGTGACGCCGTCGAATCCTTCCAGGGTCGGCACGCCATTGGGCGCGCCGATGGCATCGATGGGCACATCGCCGATTGCGGTGCGGGCGTCCGGGCGCGCGTACACGCGGCCCATTACCCGGGCGGCGAAGCGAAACTCGCGCATATAGGCATAGGGAACCTCCATGACGACATAGGTTCCGCCTTCGATTTCGGTGACCTCCGGATACGATGCCGCCACATCGTAAGTCCACGATTCTCCAGTGGAGACGACATCGACCGGAATACCGACCGCCTCGATCGCCTTCTTTGCCTCCACCACCCGCTCGATGCATCGACCCCCCTCGGCGAACCGCTGATCCCGGCTCGGCGCGCGAACCATCGGCACCTGGTGGCTCATGACACCCCGGAATCGCAAATGCGGCGTTGCGGCGACGATGCGCGCCAGGGCCACCGCGTGCTCGATCGAGCGCACACCGGCGCGGCGCATGGCAGTATCGATTTCGATCACGACGCCCAGGGTTGCGCCGACCGCCCGGGCACCGGCGGCGAGCCTCTCGATCTGCGTCTCGGCATCGACGGCAACCATCGTTTCAACCCGCGTGGCCAGCCTCGCGAGGCGTCGGATCTTGTCCGCGTCGACCACCTGGTTGGCGATGAACACATTGCCGGCGCCAGCATCCGCGAACACCTCCGCCTCGGATACTTTCGCCGCGCACACGCCGCCCACAGTACCTCCCGCCGCCATTTGCATAGCGAGTATCCGGGGTGACTTATGGTTTTTGCCGTGGGGGCGCAGACGGATGCGTTTGTCGCGGTAATAGTCGGCGATGACTCGGATGTTGTGCTCCAAAGCGTCCATGTCAATGACCAGCACGGGCGTTTCGAGCTGCTCGATGGGTGTCCCGATCATCAAAATGCCCCGCGTGCACTGACCGGCCAAACCGCCTCCAGTCGACCGTCGCGGACGCCGAAAGCGAAATCGTGCAGGGCGAACGCGGTGGCGATATCGGCGGGTACCAGTTGCAGCCAGTCACCGATGACGAACGGCGGTTCGTCGGCGGGACAGAGCACGATGCCGTGTTCCGCGCTGCCGCCCGACGCCGTCAGACGGGCGCGGCGGACGATGCTGGGATCGCCGAAATCGCGTCCGACAGCCTTCTGCCCACAATCGTGAATGGCCCGTCCTGGTTCCGGAACGCTGGTGATGCGCGCCGAGACGGTGACCGCGCCATCGAGGGCGGCAGCACCCCATAGCGCCAAGCCGTCGTCCCGGGTTCGCTCGCCCTTGGATCCGGTGACAACGCGAATTGATCTGGCCAACGCCCTCAAGCGGCGCTTCGACCCGTCGGTCACCAACGGCCTAAGAATCCGAATATCGTCGAAGCCCGCCGCAGCGAAGATCTCCGCCTCGGCGATGCTGCGCACCGCGATGCCGAAGACCAACGGATGCACCACCTGGCGCCGGCCGATCGCCGGCGTCTTGTGGACCCAGACTTCGGCCCGCGACGGACCGGCTACAGTGGCAAAGTTCGCATCCAGCCGGTTCAGATCGACGATGAGCGCCGGCGTATCCAGATTCTCGACAGGAGTTCCGGCAGGTTTCTCAATCGGGCGTTGCACGGTGGATCAAAAATTGTAGTGGTGAACCGATCTGCTCAGTCGGTTGGTCGCCGCAGCAGTTCTTCACCAAAGCCGAGTGACGCCGTAGCGGTCGAACACCGGATCGACCGACACGACCGTCAGTTCGCGCGCCAAGGCCTGCGCGATAAGCATTCGGTCAAACGGGTTGCGGTGAGGGCCGGGCAAGCGCCCGGCGCGCTCGGCATCGGCGACGCCGATCGCCAGTTCCTCGAAACCTTGGCCCGCGATGTGGCCCGCGATGTCCAACGCTACAGCCTCGCCTCCGGGGAGTTTACCGATCCGGAATTTGGCGGCGACTTCCCAGGCGGATGCTGCGCTGATCAGGATGTCGTTCGCCTCTTCCGCGATCACGCTACGCGCCATTCCAGATAGGCGCCCGCTATCCGCGATCCAACAGAGAAACGCATGGGTATCCAGCAGTGCTCGCACCAGCTAGCGACCTTCCCATGCCGTCAGTTCCTCCTCCGGTAGCGGGTCGAAAAAACTGTCGGGAATGACGACTTTCCCCTTCAGGATCCGCTTGCCGCCTGCTTCGGGGTTTACATCCGACGAGACGCGCGACGGGCTCGCCCCGGCGGGCAATCACGACATCCTCGCCGGCCTCGACGCGCGCCAACAGTCGCGAAAGCTGGGTCTTGGCTTCATGTACATTGACGAGGAGCATGAACTTGCACTCCTGCTTGGGAACAATCTAGCTATCACAATAGCTAGATCGAGGGCAACGTCAAGGATCGGTCGCGACCAGACAAAGGCGGGAATCGATCCCCTGTGCCAAAATCATTTCGTCGCAACAGCCTGGGAGTCGTCATGGCCCGAATCGAGAGTGTCACCGCCGAGTTGCTGCACGACCAATCACTCGTCAACGTCATCGTGCGCGTGCGCGATTCCGATGGCATCGAGGGCGTGGGCGAAGCGTGGTGGGGAATTCTGGACCTGGAGCATCCAAGCAGGACGGCATCGCCCATCATCGCCGTGATCAATGACATGCTTGCGCCCAGGCTCTCGGGCCGCGATGCCGATGCCATTGAGCGTTTGTGGTTCGATCTGTGGGATTGGGGCTATCGATACGCCGACCAGGGCATTTTTCTCATGGGCCTGTCGGGCGTCGACCTCGCGCTATGGGATCTGAAAGGCAAACGCTTGGACACGAGCGTCACTTCGCTCCTCGGCGGTCCCATAAGCGACGGCATCCCCGGCTACGCGAGCTTCCCCAGGTTGCGGGAAGCCCGGGCTCCTCGTCGCCGAAACCGCGCGCGCCATGGAGGCGGGATTCACCGCAGTCAAACTGCACGAGATCGACCCGGAGCTGACCGCCCTGCTGCGCGAGGAGTTCGGTGACGCCGTCAAGATCATGGTCGACGTCAATGGCCAGTTCGATCCGTTGGAAGCGATTGCGGTAGGCAAACGACTAAGCGAGTTGGGGGTCACGTGGTTCGAAGAGCCTGTGCGGCCCATGCGGGACCATGCCGCGATCGCCCGCGTGGGCGCCGCCATCGAATGCGATCTGGCCGGCGGCGAGAACGAGTACACCCTGGAAGACTTTGATCGCCTCCTCGCCACGGGAGCGCTCGCCTATCTGCAACCCGAGATCACGAAGATCGGCGGCCTGACCGCCGCGCGCCGCGTCAGCACGCTGGCCGAGTTGTACAACGTCGCGCTTTGTCCGCACAACTTCCGTCTCGGCCCCTCGCTCTACGCGTCGGTGCAGTGGGCATTCACCTCCCCCGCTTCAAAGTGGCTTGAGATTCCCTGGATGCCATCCGGCGAAGCATTTTCCTTCCCGGCGGCGTTGCCCCCAATGCGCGACGGCCTGGTGCTGCCTCTCGAAGGACCGGGTCTTGGCTGCGGCTGAACCGAGAGCGATGTCAACCGTTTGAAACCGGTGCCCAAGGGTTCACAATTCCGCGGCCCGTTCGTCGAAAGCGTACGTTCGCCCGACAAAGCGGCTGCGAGTCGCGTTCCAGAATTCCAACAGGCGTGATCGTCTCCGTCCAGCCGGGAGCGCCGCGAGGAGAATCACAATTCGACTACCGTTTGCGGCTGATCATGCTCCTGAATGAACAACTCAAGGTCTTCACTGGGGTCGACAAGGGCAATGAGATCGTGGGGAAACTCCGTCGGCGGAACCGGAGCGTGGGCAGCCTGGTCGAGAATCGACCTGGAGAGCGCCTCAAGGCTGCAACCGCTGGACTCGGCACGCTTGCGAAGTCGTTCCTTGGACTCGGCCGAGAGGTTTCGTATAGTGACGCTAGCCATTGCAAAGTCACTCCTATCAATTAGCCAATTGACGATTGCATGTAATCATCTTGGCGGCAAGTTGGTGCCAACATGGATCGTGGCTCGCCATAGTATGACCCGCCGGGCGACCGGGTCTTGGCTGCGGGTGAACCGAGAGCGACCAATATCAACCGTTCGAGGCCTCATGGACCGCCTTGCTGGCGCTCCGCTTCCGGCCGGACCCAGGCGAGCGTCGCGATGGCGAGCGCGATGGCCGGGATTGACATGGCGAGCACCGCGTTCCAGCCGAGGAGTTGCATGACGGCGCCGGCGCCCAACGAGCCGGCGGCCGAGATCCCGAACACCGCCGAATCGTTGATCGCCTGAGCGCGGAACCGCTCACCGGGCCGGTGGGCGCTGCCGAGGAGCATGGTGCCGCCGACGTAGAGGAAGTTCCAGCCCACGCCGAGCGCAACCATCGACGCGCCGTAGTGCATGACTTCCCGGCCGGCGAAACCGACGATTACCGTGATGCATAGAATGACGGCGCCCACAAGCATCACGCGCCGACCGCCGACTCTGCCGATCAGGTAGCCCGTTGCCAGCGAAGGGGCATACATCGCCAGCACGTGCGCCTGGATGACCGCCGCCGTGTGGGCAAGCGAGTGGCCATCGACTACATGCATCGAAAGCGGCGCGGCGGTCATGATGAAGGTCATCACCCCATAGCCGACCGCTCCGCCGAGGATGGCCACGATGAAGACCCGGTTGCGCGCGATTGCGACGACCCCTCGGATGTCCTGGGCGACCGCGGAAGACGTGGGCGGCTCTTTTTCGCGCAGCCGCAGCAGCAACACGCTGACGCAGACATAACATCCCGCCACCGCCCCGAAGGTCCCGGCGAACCGTGCGCCGTCCATCCAATACTCGCCGCGCGCGGCGAGCTCCGGTCCCAGGACCGCCCCGACCATGGACCCCGCGAGCGTGATGGAGACAGCCCATCCCGCCGATGCCGAGGGGACGCTCTCAGCCGCCGCGAAACGGTACTGGTGAGCGAAGGCATTCGCGACGCCGACGAGCACGGCGGCCCCGCAGAACAATGCAAAACTTCCTTCGATCATCGCCCCAAGGGCGCATAGGGCACCGACACAACCCACGCCGGCGCCAAACGCGAATCCGCGCGCCCGACCGATGCGCGACATCGTCCAGGCCGCGAACACCGTCGCCGCAGCGGTACCGATGATGAGCAGCGACAAGGGCAGCGTGGCGAGCGCGGGCGCCGGCGCCATGCCGCTTCCAACAATCCCGCCCAGGGTCACTACGGCCACGGTTCCCGTCACGGACGCGGCCTGCGCAACAGCCAGGATCGCGATGTTCGCGTTGAGAACCTTAGTCGCGCGCAAGATCGACTACCAGGGCAACCGGTCCAGATCGACGTTGCCGCCGGACAGGACCATGCCCACACGCATCCCGCGCACGTCGATGCGTTTCTCGACGAGGGCCGCGAGAGGCACCGCGGCCGACGGCTCCACAACGATTTTCATCCGCTCCCATATGAGACGCATCGCGCGAACGATCGCCGCATCGCCAACAGTCACGATGTCGTCGACGTAACGCCGGATGAGTGCGAAGTTCCGCACACCGACCGATGTCAGCAAGCCGTCGGCGATGGTTTGCGGCGCAACCGATGGCAAGCGCACCCCAGCGCGAAACGACCGGTAGGCGTCGTCCGCCCCTTCCGGTTCGACGGCGACCACGCGAGTCTCAGGTGCGAGTGACTTGACCGTCAGCGCCGTGCCCGCCGTAAGCCCACCGCCGCCGATGGGCGTCAGGACCCAGTCGAGGCCCGGCGCGGAGTCGAGGAGTTCCAGCGCGACGGTCCCCTGTCCCGCAATGACGCGGGAGTCGTCATAGGGGTGAACGACAACGGCGTTCGTACGGGCGACCACGGCTTCCAGCATCGCTTCCCGCGCAGCAAGCGTTGGCGCGCAGAAGATGATCTCGGCGCCGTAGCCCGCGGCGGCGACTTTCTTGACGTCCGGGGCATTGCGCGGCATCACCACCCGGCAACGAATCCCGCGCAACTTCGCCGCAAGCGCCAGCGCCGCGGCGTGATTGCCGGACGAGTGCGTTGCCACGCCCCGCTGCGCATCGCGTCCCGACAGGGAGAATACGGCGTTGCAGGCGCCGCGGAACTTGAACGCTCCGACTTTCTGGAAGTTCTCGCACTTGAAGAACAGCCGCGCCCCGAACATGGCGTCCAGAGTCGAGGAGGTGAGCACCGGCGTGCGGGTGGCGTGACTTCGAATCCGGGCCGCCGCATCGAACACATCCTGCATGGAGGGAAGATCCCCGAGCTGCCCGCGTTCCTTGTTCTCCATGCGCATCGATGCCCGCTTGACCCGGAATCGAGGTTAGCTTTTTTATCTTGTTTCAGAAGTGTTTCATAGCGCCTTTTTGTGGCAAGATGCGAGGTTACCTTGGGGGAGGAGTCGGACTAGCTGTCGCAGTTGTGGCGACGGTTTCTCAACGCGCTGTTTTCCCGCCATCCATTGGAAGAGGAGTCAATGGCATGAACATGAACCAGACGTTTGCATCGTCCTTCAGTGCATTGCTTGGCGGCGCCCTGCTGCTAGTCGGCGCGCCCGTCGTTGCGGCCGAAGACACAAGTGAGACTGCGGCCGGCGGCGGGCCCGAACTGATGATCGAGACCGTCGTCGTCACCGGGTCGCGAATCGCGTATTCACCGACGGACGGACCGCAGCCGCTCACGGTCGTCACCCGGCAGGACATCGAGGACTCGGGTCTGCTGTCCATCGGCGACCTGATTCAACGCTTGCCCATGCAGGGCTCGGGCGTCAACCGGACCTACAACAACGGCGGCGATGGATCCATTCGGGTCGAACTGCGCGGGCTGGGCTCCCCCCGCACGCTGGTGCTCGTCAACGGCAAGCGGTGGGTAGCGTCCGGCGAAGGCGCCAACTCATCCATCGACCTGAACACCATTCCCATGGCCGCCATCGAGCGCATCGAAGTGCTGAAGGACGGGGCCTCCGCAGTGTATGGCTCGGACGCCATCGCAGGCGTTGTCAACATCATCCTGCGCAAGAACGTCGAGGGCATCGAGTTCTCTCACCAGACCGGCGGCTTTACCGCCAGCGGCGGTGGCGACGAACAGACCTGGAACGTCCTCGGCGGCACCGTCGGAGATCGGGCCCGGTTCACGATCGGCGCGAGTCTTACCACCATCAACGCCCTGTCGAATGCGGATCGGGCACAGACGGCCAAGCGGCCTGACGACGGGGGTAGTTCCGGCACGCCGCAGGGCCGATTCGGCTACGGCGGCGTAGTCGGGGGATTTTCCAACTTCACGGTGCGCGAAGGGGACGCGGGCACGGACCCGAGTCACTTTCGCGAGTGGACGAGCCCCGACGACCGGTTCAACTACAACCCGGACAACTACATTCAGACGCCGAACGAACGGCGCAACATCTTCCTGAACGGGTCCTACGCGCTTACGGATGGCATCTCGTTCCTGTTCGACGCGTTGTACCAGAACCGGCTCTCGGACCAGCTACTCGCACCGACGCCCCTGTTCTGGGGCTTCGAGGCGGACGAAGGCATCGATGCGACCAACATCCACAATCCGTTTGGAATTACCTTCTGCGGCTTCTCAGGCACCAACAATCTTGGCACGGATTGCGGCACGCTAACCGAACCCGTTGCCTATGGGTGGTTCGGACGGCGCATGGTGGAAGCCGGCAACCGCAACTTCCTGCAGGATATCGAGACCTTCCGGGGCGGCTTCGGCCTCGAGGGCGGCTTGGGTGACCGCTGGAATTGGGAAGTCTATTGGTCATGGGCGCAGAACAACGCGTCGGTCACCACAGAAGGACTGCTTAATACCGATGCCATCCGCAAGGCCCTCGGCCCAGCCGCGGGCTGCACCGGCGATTGCGTACCGCTCAACGTCTTCGGCGGCCAGGGCACGGATGCGACGTACCCCGGCGATGGTCGTTGGGACGGATCCGGGTCCATGACGGAAGCGATGCTGAACTACATCAGCTTCACGGCCCACGACAACGGCGGCAACAACATGAAGAACATCAACGCCCAGATCACCGGCACGGTGATGGACCTGCCGGCTGGACCGGTCGGCGCGGCGTTCGGCTACGAGGTGCGCGAGGAGTCCGGCTTCACGTCTCCCGACGCCCTGATCGTCACGGGCGCGACTTCCGGCAACGCCTCGCAGCCGACCAACGGCAGCTACGAGGTCTCGGAGTTCTTCGCCGAGATCGCCATACCGCTCCTGTCCGGGGCGCCCTTTGCCGAGTCTCTCGACATCAACATCGCCGTCCGCAGCTCCGACTACTCGACGTTCGGTCGAACCACCAACGGCAAGTACAACGTCACGTGGCGTCCGCACAATGATCTCCTGCTTCGGATGACGGTGTCGGACGGCTTCCGGGCGCCGTCGGTGCCCGAGCTCTTCTTCGGCCAGTCGGACAGCTATCCGGAATTGCAGGATCCCTGCGACGTCAATTCGCCCAACTTTACGGGCAGCGGCAATCAGCAAACCAATGCGAATTGCCTGGCCCACGGCGTTCCGGACGGGTTCACCCAGCCCAACTCGCAGATCCGCATCACGGTTGGCGGCAACCCGGAACTGCAACCTGAAGAGTCGGAAAACTTCAGCTTCGGTATCGTCTACCAACCCGGAGGGCTGGACGGTTTCCAGGTCGAATTGGACTGGTTCGACATCGAGATCGCCAACACGATCTCCGCGATTGGCGACCAGAACATCCTCGAACAGTGCTATAGCGACACGCCCCAATACTGCGAGCACGTGGACCGAGGCGCCGGCGGTTTCGTAACGGACCTCCGTGACCTCGCGACGAACGTGGGCGCGCTGGCCGTATCAGGTATTGACATGGCCGTCTCCTTGAGTGGTGTCGATACCGATTGGGGAATCTTCGACCTTGCTTGGGACATGACCCAATACGATAACTGGGAGAGCACGGATGCCCTCGGCACGCGCTTCCTGGAAGTCGGGTACGTGTTCGGCAGCTCGCGCAACAACAACGTCGATCTGCGCTCGACAGCTCACGTCGGCTGGACCCGCGGCCCGTGGTCCGCGCGCTGGTCCTGGCAGTACATCGCCGAAGGCAAGGGTGTCGCCAACACTCCGCCGAGCTACGACGCGGATGGCACCTACGATGCGGGTGACGAAGCGCGCACGCTGGACGCGAGGCTGTACAACGACATCGTCGCTTCCTACCTGTGGGAGCGGAATGCCTACGGCATTACGTTCGCGGCGGGCGTCGACAACCTGCTGGACCAGGATCCGCCGTACTTCCCCGAGTCGTTCGCCAACGACTTCGATCCAGACTACCGGTCGTGGTCCAGCCGCTTCTGGTACGCCCGGGTCAAACTCAACTTCAACTAGGAAGCCGGGCCGAGTCCAAGTTGCAGCGCCACCCCGCTCGGGGCGGCGCTGCAACGGTCAAGGAGCCTCGCCCGAGGTTCGGGGCCAAGGTGACTCCCTGCACCCCAAGCAGCGGCAACGACGCATCAATCGGCATCCAAGTGCCGGGAAAACGCCCCTGATTGGAGCCGTGTGAAAACACTGATCATCTCCGACGTGCACGGGAACGCCGAAGCGCTGTCGGCAGTCCTCCAGACGGAGCGCGACGCCGACTCGACGGTGTTCCTCGGGGACTCGGTTTCACCAGGTCCGCAGCCGAACGAAACCATGGCGCTGCTGCAAGGGTTGTCCGGCATTTCCATCATGGGCAATCACGATGTGGAAATGCTGGAGCCGGCCCGCATCGCCAACTGGCCGGCCTCATGGCTCGCGTTGTACGAATGGATCTTCGATGTGTTCGATCCCGCCGGTTACGAGTTTCTACGCAACATGCAACCGGGCGGAGAGTATGAAGTGGACGGGATCAGGATGTGCCTGCAACACGGGACGCTTCCCGGAAAGGCGCGCCACGCCCTGCCGGACACGCCAGACGAAACCCTGGTTCGACTCGCGCGCGGCAGCGATTGCCCGTACGTGCTCTTCGGCCATTCCCACGTCCAGTTCAGGCGCACCGTCGACGGACAGGAATTCATCAACCCGGGCAGCGTGGGACAGAATCGCTGCGGCAAGTTGCTGGCCTGCTACGGCGTCTTCGAAGACGGGGTATTCCACCACCGCCAGGTCGAATTCGATCCGAGCCCATGGCTCGAAGCCGTGGACGGGATCACCACGCTTGACGCCCACCCCGACTTTCGCGATTGGCTCAAACAGGGATTGCTTCGGGGCTACGGCATCGGCGAGCGGGAACCGTGGACGCGGTACGCGAGGGAAGGCTACTGCTGACGTAGCGCAAGATCGAGCATGACCATGGAGGGCCTTCGCGACGGGTTTCGTCGTGATCGGGGTCCGCGCCGCCGGCGTCAGGTCTTTTCGTCGAGCAGCTCGCGATACGTCCGCAAGTGGCGCAGCGAAGAAACCTCGTCGCCGCGCAATTCAAAAATCCGAGCCAGGTTGTAGTGGGCATCGGGCACGCCGGGCGCGCGGTGATAGCACTCGGCCGCCGTGGACAGTTCATCCAGTTCATCGAACACCGTACCCGTGTTGTAGATCGCGAGTTCGTGGCCGGGCGCGGCGTGGAGCGCCAGACTATAGTGGCGTTTGGCCCGCTTCAGATCGCTCTCCAACTGGAACAGCCGGCCGAGGTTGACATGCGCGTCCGCATTGTCCGGATTGAGGGCGATGGCGCGTGCGTACGCTTCCTTCGCTCTCTGGACGTCCACATCTTCGTAGTCCAGCCCGAGGTTGTACCACTCGTGGCTGCCCAACTCTTCCAGATCACCGAAATCGCCCGATTCGCGATCGGCAATGCGCGCGACTTCGCCTGATGCCTCTGCCTGTGCCGGCGCGCTGAAATCGAGATGGCCCTGCCCGGATTCCGCGTCCCAAAGCTCCTTCTCCGCGCGCACCACCACGTCCTTGCCATCGGCGAAGATGCGCAGAGAAGCGAGCGGCGTCGCGTCCGGGAGTCTGCCCTTGAGTTTGGTGAGCGCAGAGATCGCCTTGCGCACGGGGACCTTGTCGTCCAACAGCCCCTTGGCCGTGCGCAACAGCACGACATCCTGGAATGAGAACCGGTATTCGCGCCGGCCGCCCCGCTTCGGTTCGACGATGCCGCGCTTGACGTACTGCCGCACCTGGTCGTCGGTGAGGCCGATCAAGCCTGCCACCTCTCCCGTCGTATATCCGGCCGCCGACCTGTTGTTGTCCACTTCTGCCATCCGCTGTGGCTGCTCCGGTTCTATGCCTTCGCGCGACGCTTTGTCTTCGTTTCGCTTCGCCCGCTTCCCGCTCCGCCCGCTGTGGCGGCGCTTGGTGAGCTCGCTCGGCGAGCCGCGCGTTTCGCCGGTTTGTGGCCGGTTTGTCCGGCGTCGCCGCCAGCGCTGACGGACGCCTTCAGCGCTTCCATCAAATCGATAATCTTCGCTTCGGGGCGCTCTTCGGGCGCAACCGACACTTCCTTGCCCTCCACCTTGCGCTGGATCAACTCCAACATGTGCGTGCGGACGGCATCTTCGAACCTGTCCGGTTCGAACGTCTCGTTCGTTCGTTGCTCGATGATCTCGATAGCAAGGCCCAGCTCTCCCTCCGCAACTTCGACCGAGTCCAGGGGCACGTCATCGAAGTTGCGCAACTCGTCCTCGTACTTGAGCTGCTCCAACACCAGTCCATCGTTCATGGGCCGCACCAGCACCAGGTGACTGCGGCCTCGCTTGGCGTAGTTGGCCAACGCAGCGCGACCGGTCTTCTGCAACGCCTGCTTCAGCAGGTGATACGAGCGCGCCGCTCCCGTATCGGGTCCCAGGTAGTACACATGATCGATGTAGATACGCTCGACGTCCGACAGCGGGATGAACTCGGCGATCTCGATCGCATTCGTCGACTCCACGTTGAGCGCCTTCAACTCGTCCGCGGCAAAAGTCACATACTGACCCTTGGCGAACTCATACCCCTGGATCAGTTCATTGCGCGCAACTACCTCCCCATCGGTCGCCCGGATATACTGCTGCTTGACTCGCGACACCTGGGTGCCATCGTCGCTCAGGAAGTTGAAACGGATTGTCCTGGTGGAATCCACGGTCGAGTACAGCTTGACCGGGATGGAGACCAGACCGAAGGAAATGGTGGCAGAACCAATGGCGCGCGCAGCCATCTGACGCACTCCGAGATGTTTTGCAGACTATAGCGCAGCTCTCATATGCCCTCAACACGGGACAATCTCGCGAGTTACCGGCAAAAACGCACCGCCGGATCAACGCCGGAACCCTTCGCTGATCGACTCGCGCGCGCGCCCACCGTCGGCGCGCGCCGATCATTCGTCGTCCAGCAGCATCAGGCTACCGGCCTGCACTGGGACTTTCGACTGGAGATAGACGGCACGTTGCGTTCCTGGGCGGTGCCAAAGGGCCCATCCCCCAACCCGGAGGACAAACGGTTCGCCGCGCTGGTGGAGGACCACCCGCTCGACTATGCCGACTTCGAGGGCCGCATACCCGATGGCAACTACGGTGCCGGCCACATCATCGTCTGGGACTGCGGCACCTATGTCGAGTTGTCGCCGTTCGAGGCCGGCTTCGAACAGGGCAAGCTGCTGTTCGAGCTGTACGGCCACAAGCTGCGCGGCCGATGGACCCTGGTTCGCATGAAGGGCAGCCGAGGCGCGGCAAGCGGACAAGGCGCCGGAAAGGAATGGCTGCTCATCAAGGAGCGGGACCAATGGGCGCGGGCGGCGCTGCCCGACGACGACTCCGTGTACTCCGGCCTGACGCTTAAGGACATGTCGGACCCGCGCAGGCTCTCGAGGCGATTTGCGCGGCGGCTGAACAGCATCGAGCCGCGCCCGCCGAAATCCGGCGCGTTCGGAGTCGAGCCGATGCTTGCCCGTCCCGGCGAAGCCTTTGACCGGGAGGGTTGGATTTTCGAGATCAAATACGACGGCTATCGGCTACTGATCCAGAAGTCGCAAGGCGAAGTCGCGCTCCGCTCACGCAACGGGAAGGACCTCACCGACAGCTTTCCCGAAATCGCCAGGGCCGCCGCGCGGCTACCCTACGCGCAGTTCGTCATCGACGGCGAGGCGGTTGTGCTGGACGAACGCGGCGCGCCGAGTTTTTCGCTCCTGCAGCGACGAGGACGCGCGGCGACCAGCATCGCCACTACCCGCACTGCCGTGGATCTTCCGGCTGTTCACTACGCGTTCGACTTGCCGCAAGCCCTTGAACGCGATCTCCGCGACGTGCCGCTGGTCAAACGCAAGGCGTTGCTCCGGGCGATGCTGCCGTCGGCCGGTCCGATTCGCTACTCCGAACACGTCGACCAGTTCGGGATCAACGCCTATCAATCGATGCGCAAGCTCGGCATCGAGGGGGTTGTGGGCAAACGCGCCGACAGCCCGTATCGCGGCGGGCGGTCCCATGACTGGATCAAGGTCCGGGGCATTCGGACCGGCGACTTCGTTATCGCCGGGTGGGCGCCGAACAAATCCAACGCGCGCGACGTCGGCGCCCTGGCCCTGGCGGAATTTCGCAACGACCGTCTAACGTTCTGCGGACGGTTGGGTTCGGGCCTGAGCGGGACCGTTCGGGAAGCGCTCTGGGAACGGCTACGGGCCCTCGGGGAGGGCAACGCGCTCGATGAAGATCCCGATATACGTTGGGTGCGGCCAACGATGGTCTGCGAGGTCGCATACAAGGAATACACCCGAGATGGGCGCTTGCGGCAGCCGTCGTTCCATCGACTTCGGGACGACAAGCCGCCGCGCGAGTGCATCAGCGGCTACGACGATCCGACTCCGGCAGTCATGCAACCCGCTTTGCGACATGAAGTGGTCGTCACAAATCCGGACAAGGTGTTCTTTCCCGACAAGGGCCTCACCAAGGATGACCTGGTGCGCTACTACGAACGGATAGCCGACTGGATGCTGCCTTACCTGCACAATCGACCGCTGGTTCTCACGCGATTCCCGGACGGCATCTACGGCAAGTCCTTCTACCAACGCGACGCGCCCGACTTCGTGCCGGATTGGGTCAAACGGACACCGCTATGGACACAGACCGAGGACCGCGACATCAACTATTTCATGGTGGACGACACGTCGGCCCTGACATACCTGGCCAACATGGGGGCCATACCGATCCACGTCTGGCACAGCCGTATCGACAGCCTGGAGCGGCCCGATTGGTGCGTGCTCGACCTCGATCCGAAGGAGGCGCCGTTCGAGGACGTCATTCAGGTCGCCAAGGAGATTCGCGACTTGCTGGAGGAGATCGATCTGGCGGGCTACTTGAAGACCAGCGGGGCCAGCGGCCTGCATATCCTCCTGCCCATGGCCCGCCGCCTCACCCACGATCAGTCCCGGTCCCTGGGGGAACTGCTCGCCCGCGTGATCGTGGCACGCCGCCCGGACAGTTGCACCGTCGTCCGCGCAGTCCGCAAGCGCAGCCGCAAGGTCTACATCGACTACATGCAGAACCGCCACGGCCAGCTCATCGTCGCGCCGTTTTCCGTCCGTGCGGAAGCCGCCGCGTCCGTGTCGATGCCCATCAAGTGGTCGGAACTGAACGGCAGGTTAAAGAACGCCAACTATCACATCGAAAACGCGCTACGGCGATTGAAACGCGCCGGTGATCCGATGCGCGACCTGTTGACCGACGAACCCGACCTGGAGCGAGCCCTCGCGCGGCTCGCCGGGCTGGTGGGAAAGTCGGGAATCGAACGCGGTTAGCGCCACAAAATCCGTCGCCCTGGCGGGTGCGCCGTGTTTTGCCCCCGCCCAAGCCCGACTGTTTCGTTCCACCCGCCCAACCCGTCATCCTGTCGATCTTGCCGCTAATGCGGCAAGTCCGACAGCCTGCTCGCCTCACTGAAACCAGTTTTCCACGATTAGATCAGCAAATCCCGCGTAGTCAGCCAAGTTACGGGTCACCAGCGTCAACCCATTGGCTACGGCGACTGCGGCAATCTGTCCATTCACCAAGGCCGGGGTCCGTCCATCGGTCGTCAAACGCGCGCGTTCAGCCGCGTGCCATCGGGCGGCATCTGCATCGTAGGGCAGTATCGGCAACGACGAGACAAACAAGCGTCGGTAGTATTCGGCGAGCCGCTGCCGCCTTCGACCGATTGGCATGCTCATCACGCCATAGTGCAATTCGTGGAGAATGGGCGCGCCGGTACCTGCCTCCGACCAGCATTCCGCAATTCGCGACATGACTGCCGGGTTCGGTCGCAGACGGCTTCCTTCCGTCAGAACGTTGGTGTCAAGAAGGTATCTCAGTCCGGCCATTGGACGGCCCGACCAGAGGAGTGATCACGCCAACGGCTCACCTCATCCGGCGTCAGGTCGGGCCAGTCAATGTCTTGCTCTTCTCGCCACATTTGTATGGCCTGCCAGACGTTCTCCCTCGGAACATCGGCCCCAAGCGCTTCGTAATCCCCTTGCGACATCAACACCGCCACTGGCTTGCCTCGGCGCGTGATGTGAACAGGCTTTCCCGTCTCGACCTCATGGATCAGCCGCGTCAGAGAGTTTCTCGCCTGCGCAATCGAGACTTGGCTCACCTAGTGCTCCGTCAAGCCCAAATCTACGGGTATCTGCGGATCTTTTTGGCCCCTGGATAGTTTTCTTGCGAGGGGTATCCCCTCGCGCTCCCCGGCTGAAGGCTCCGTTGCTCCTCCTTGTGTGGGACCTACCACACCACGTCGTCGCGCCTTGCCAGGAACCAAAAATCCCTCGCAGCTACACTCGCATTTTTGGACTTGACGGAACACTAATTCTTCCCAATAGCCATTTAGATGGCTATCTAATTCCAACTGGTTGATCGTTGCAAGCGTCCCCCGGTCGCCTCGCTGGCGCTCCCCGACTTGACCAAGCGACGCCATTGAGACTATTTTCTGTGTGATGAGTTGTGTAGCGGATAACACATGGCGACAAACTTGGCGATAGACCCGGCGCTGCTCGACAGGGCGCTGGAAATCGGTGGGGAGAAGACCAAAAGGGCGACTGTCAATCGCGCATTGCGGGAGTTCGTCGCACGGCGGGAGCAGGAACGAATACTGGACCTTTTCGGCAAGCTCGACTGGGACGAGGAATTCGACCACAAGCGTGAACGGCACCGCGGGTGACGTTGTTTGTGGATACCAGCGTGTGGTCACTGGCATTGCGGCGGGATTCGGCATCGGAAGGACCGGAGGTTGGACGTCTAAGGGAGGCGCTCGGTGGCGGCGAGACCATCCACACTACCGGGGTGGTCTTGCAGGAGTTGTTGCAGGGCTTTCGCCGGCCAAGAGCGAGGACGCGGATCGTCGAACGCTTCGCGGCGCTCGCCATGATCGCCCCTGCCCGCCAGGACTACATCGACGCCGCTGAATTACGCAACGATTGCCGCCGCCATGGCATTCAGGCGGGAACCATCGATGCGTTGCTCGCCGAGATCTGCATTCGCCACCGGTTGGTCATGTTGTCCGCGGACCAGGACTTCAGGCATATGGCCGCGCGGACGAAGCTTGTGCTCTGGTCCGCCCCTTGAACTCGTCGGATGCGCGTTTCCGCAGCCGGTAGCCAAGTGGGCCGATCCGCGATCCGGCTGTGATTGCCCGACAGCCATCGAGCTAGCCCGGATCATCGCGGCCCTTGATGAAATTTCCGGGCTAAGCGATTTCCCGCGCCAGCCCCGCATCGGCAAGATCCCGCCATAGGGCGTCGGGGATATCGCGCGCGAAGAGATCAAGGTTGGTCTCTACCTCTTGAATGGCCCGGACACCCGGAATCACGGCCGCCACGGCGGTGTGGCGCAGCGGGTACTGCAACGCAGCCGCGCGCGGATCCACGCCATGGGATTCGCACATGCGCCGAATCGCCTGGGCTTTCTTCCACAGGTGGTCCGGCGCCGGCTTGTAGTCATAGGTTGCCCGCTGCCGATCATCTGTAGTGAGGATGCCCGAGTTGTAGGGCCCGCCGATGATGATGGAGACATCCCTCTGAAGGCATTTCGGCAGGAACGTGTCCAGTGGGTCCTGTTCAAGCAGTGTGAAACGGCCGGCGAGCAGGAAGCAATCGACATCCATCATGTCCAATACACGGCTGCATACCTGCCACTCGTTAACGCCGAGACCAATGGCGCGCACGACGCCCTGCTCCCGTAGTTCGCGCAACGCGGGCAGCGCGCCGTTTCGCGCCGCGTCGAATATGCCCGGCTGCGCATCGCCGTGGGTCCAGGCATCGATGTCGTGGCAGAGCAGGATGTCGATGCGGTCGAGTCCCAACCGGTCGAGACTCGACTCGATGGACCGGCGCACGGCATCGAAGGAGTAATCGTAGCGTATCGCGAAAGGTTCGCGGTCGCGCGCGCGGGCGGCTCGCTCACCCTCTTCCTTCGCCACAAGTAGACGCCCGATCTTGGTCGACAGAACGAACGCGTCCCGGGGCAATTCCCGCAACGCGCGGCCCACGCGCTTCTCGCTCAAGCCGTGGCCGTAGAGCGGCGCCGTGTCGAAGTACCGAATGCCGCCATCCCAGGCGCGGCGCATGATCGCGACAGCCTCTTCGTCGGTGATGAGATCACCCACCACGCCGAGCGGCGCGCCCCCGAAACTGAGTTCTGTCACCGCGATGTCAGTCGCGCCGATGTTTCGCGTCGCGATCACTTCCTGCTCATGTCACGGGATCAACTGACAGACTATGACAATCGCCGACAACGCGCATCCTCGCGCGCAGCGGAATGTACCCCGTCGGTGTGGCGATCTCCCACGTCAATCCGGGTCAAATACGCGTTTCAAAGAGTCGTCTGCGCCGATATCATCAAAAATGGCTGTGAATCCATCGCCAGACCACGGCTACCGTACGGAGATTCGGAACATTCAAGGAGCACTTATGGGCTTGACGACAGCGAAGATTGAGTTGCGAAATCCTCGCCGTCCAGACTTGGCGCCAGTCATCATCGATGCCCTGGCCGACACTGGTTCGGACTACCTTTGCATTCCCGAGCATATTCAGCGGCTGCTGGCCCTGGAGCAGGCCGACACGAAACGCGTCTCGCTTGCCGACGGGACCTCCCGCGCCGCCCCCTATGTTGGTCCCCTGCAGCTTCGATTCGGCAACCGCACCAGTTTCGCCGGGGCGGTGGTGATCGGCGATCAACCCCTACTGGGCGCGATAGCGCTGCAGGACATGGACCTGGTGGTTGTCCCGAAGACGCGAGAGGTCGTTCAACCCCGCGAGTCCCGATGTCGCGACGGGCAGCGCGCGACAACTCGGCCAGGCTGCGTAGTGCTGCATCAGCGCGCCTTCAGCGCTTCCTCGAGAAAGGTGATCTGCTCCTCGGTGACGGGTTCAAACTGCGGGATCATGCAGCGCGGTCCCCAGGTTCCACCGTCGAGACCGCCGAAGAGTCCCTGAATCGTGTCGTTCGCGCAGATGTGTGACGAACGGCGCTCAATACGCGTGAGGCCGTTCCTTCTCAAACCCGGACAACGACGCTTGAACTGCACAACATATTTCTTGCCCCCGCGCAGATGAAACACGATGAACCGGTCGCTCAAGACCTCGGTGCGATCGATACGCCCCGACACGATGCAACGTTGGGGTTCGCCGTAGTCAACGTCGTCCGGGCCAGCCAGGATTTCAGCAATGACCGCGTCGACATCGGGCTCCCGCTCTGACGCATCGTCGGCGGCGCCGATCCCACACAAAATGAGGGCTGCGGCAACGACGGCGAGTTGCCGTGTTTTCCTCCCGTTCACCGCTCGGGACCCAAGCGGCCGCCCCGTGCGGCGCGCAGGCTTTCAACCTGTCCCTCATCGATCAGTTCGAATCTACCCAGTGTGCAGGTCATGGAATCGGGGAATCCCGACCGAGGCCGGCCGCGAAAGCGGTCATGCTCACAGACCCGGCTGCCATGCGATTCAATGGTAGGGATCGAATCCCACGTCAAACCGCGGCAGCGACGCGACAGGCGGTTGAGCCAAATGGCCTTGCGCCCCCGAAACAGCAAGGTACTGTCGTCAATAATCTCCACCCCGTCGTAGCTCCTGGTGGAAATACAATGCCTGCTGCTCCGATACGCATCCTCATCCAATGGGTTGGCGAGGATCGTTTCAACATCCAGCGGCGCGTTGTCCGCCGTCTCTTCGTCGTCGTCGGCAGCGGACTGCGGCGATGTCAGGCCCACGGCCAGCAGTGCGACTGTCAGCATCAAGCAGCGCATGTGACCTCCGGCGCGACCCACTCCCGCCGGACTCCTCAAGAGGCAACCGACGCCCAGGGAACGCCGAACTTCGCGATGTCTCCCTTCCATGGAAAGGTCCCAAGTACCTGCTGCGCGCAAGTTTACAATTTCCGGCGGAAAGCGACCACGGATTGCGTGTCCGCGCGAACCTCCCCGACGGCCCGGGATGGCAATCCAACGCCAGATTGAAGGTGGCTGACGGTTCATCCTGCGACCTCGTCACCACTTCCGTAGCGCCGCGCCACATGGGCGAGGAAGGCGCCCGTACCTAACGCAGCGCCTGTTGCATCTTCAAGTATCTGCATGGTGGTTCTCGCGCTTCCGTGCGCGTGAACGTTGCTTCCAAGCCAGTCCACCAGCGGCTCGAATTTCCCTTCGCCGATCGCGTCGGCGACGCCCGCCGCGCGTGCCGCCGCGAACAACTGCGCCGCCGTGAGCGCACCCAGCGTGTACGTCGGAAAGTATCCGATCAAGCCGGCGAACCAATGCACGTCCTGCATGCAGCCGTCACGGTCGTTTCCGGCCGTCGTGAGGCCCAGGTACTCCGTCATTTTCGCATCCCAGGCTTCCGGAATGTCCGTAACGCGCATCGAGCCGTCGATGAGATCCTGTTCAAGTTCGTAGCGCAGAATGACATGCAGCGGATACGTGACCTCGTCGGCGTCCACCCGGATGAAACCACGCGCAACGCGGGTCGCCGCACGGTGCAGGTTTTCCGCCGACCATGCCGTGTCGTTGTCGTCGCAACCCAGGGACTGGCGCACGATGGGCGCCGCGAACTGCAGGAACTCGCGGCTCCGGCAAACCTGCATCTCCATCAGGAGCGACTGACTTTCGTGCAACGCCATGCCGCCCGACCCCCCCACGGGCTGACGACGCCAATCGATCGGCAATCCCTGTTCGTACATCGCGTGACCGGTCTCGTGCAGCACGGCAAACATGGATTCGAGAAAGTCGTCGGGGTTGTAGCGCGTCGTGATTCGCACATCGTCCGGGTCGCCGCCGCAAAACGGGTGGTGGCTGGTATCCAGTCGGCCGCGTTCGAAGTCGAATCCCAACCGTTGCATCAGGTTCCGTGCCAACGCCGCCTGTTGCGCGTCGGTGAACGGTCCCGGCATCGGCAACGGATCGCGCTGGGTCCCAAGCGTCGCATCGATCACCGATGGCAGGGCTCCCTTCAATTGCTCGAAGATCGGATCGATCACCGACCGACACATTCCCGGCTCGAACCCATCCATCAGAGCATCGTAGGGGTCCAGTCCCAGGGCGGACCCGAGAGACTCCGCCCGCCGTCTATTGAGTTCGACGACCCGGCTCAAGGGTTCCACCATGGCGTTCCAATCGTTTTCCGCGCGCCGTATGCGCCACGCCTGTTCGCAACGCGCCGTCTCGCGGCTGAACTCCACGACGAGCGCTTCCGGCAGGGCGCGCGCGCGGCGCCAGACGCGCTGAATCTCGCGCGCGTTGGCGCGCTCCCATTCATCGAGTTCCGCCTCTTGTGCCGCCGCATCGGCCCATTCGCCGATGCGCGCGTCGGAAATCATCGTGTGCACGACACCCGCGAGCGTTGCCAGGGACTCCGCCCGGCTTAGGCCCCCGCCCCGAGGCATCATCACCGCCTCGTCCCACGACAGCATCGCCTGCGCATGCTGCAGATCGCCGATCTTGGCGAATTGCCGGTGCAATGCTTGATAGCTCATGGGGAGCGCAGGCGATCCGCCGCGCGTACTGCCGCGCCTGCGATACGGGGCAAGCGCGAATAGGCGCTGGTTGAAGCGGCGCCGCTATTCACAGTCATCGCCACTGCAAGGTTGCGCGACGGATCGCAAAATGCACCGCTACTTCCGTAGCCATAGTGGCCGAAGGCGGCGGGTACGCGGGCACCGAGAACGAATGCGCGGTGATAGCCCAAACGCCACTGCATCGGCACGAACAACACCTTGTCGCGACCGCGATTCTGCACCCGACCGATCTCGGCTACGGTGTCACGCGACAGAAGACGCACACCATCGAGTTCGCCTCCGTTCGCAATCATGGAGTACATTTTCGCCAACGAACGCGCGGTAAAGTGGCCGTTGGCGGCCGGAATCACCGCAGCGGCCACCGCATCGTCGTTCCAGTCGAAGGCTTCCGAAAAGGGCATCATCGAAGCCCGGAACTCAGGCAGTTCGATACCGACCACGGTCAGCGCCTCCTCGATGCGTTCCCTCAACGTCGCGCGCCAGTCGTCGGTCGGCGAGCTCGGCGGCTCTACCAGCACGTCCCGCAACTTCGCCCGGCGCGCCATCGCTTCCGCGGGCATGCCTATGAACATGCCCTCGAGGTTCAGCGGCTCGATCAATTCCTCTCGCAGCACGCGCTGAAACGGCCGCTCCGCAATCGACTCGACCAGACCGCCGATCAGCCAGCCATAGGTCAATCCGTGATAGCCATGCGTGGCGCCCGGCGCGTGAACGGGCGCGGCGTTCGCGACCACTTGTTTCATGTGTTCCCAATCGAGCATCTCGGCGGGGCGTTCGACCATTTCCGCGATTCGATAGAGTCCGGCCTCATGGCACAGCAGTTGACGTACGGTAATGGAATCCTTGCCCTGGGCACCAAACTCCGGCCAATGCCGGGAAACGGGGTCGTCGTAGGCCGCGCGTCCCCGGTCGACCAGGATATGCAGCAGCGTCGAGGCCACGCCCTTGGTGGTGGAAAACGACAGGCAGACCGTGTCCTCACACCAAGGGCTGCCCTCGCCGTCCCGCGTGCCGCCCCAGAGGTCTACCACGCAACGTCCCCGGTGGTATACGCATACCGCTGCGCCGCCGTGCCCCGTCCGGGGAATGGCCCGCCGCAGCGACGACGCGACCTCCGCGTAGTCCGGATGGATGGTTCCTTCCAGCATGACACCCGTTCCAATCGTCCGACGCGAGAGTTTCCCATGGAAACCGCCCAAAGTCGCGCAGGAAGTGAGGTCGCGCCGGCCCGCCCACCGCTGACCTCTATGGAGCGCAATGCCGATTGCAAATAGGCCCTTTGCTAAACGGGCCAGTCGCCCCCGCAGCCAAAAGGTCGTCGACGAGGCAACCGCTCAGCAGTCGCCCGGGCCAACATTCTCAGGGGCGCCGGGTGCCGCTGGCCTCAATGGTCGGGGTCGCCGAACAGCCCAGCGGCGACTTCGTCCGCGAGCTGTCGTAGTTTGGCTGCGTGATCGGTATTTTCAGGATTCAGGTCGTGGTGGAGTTCACAGCGCCATCCCCGAAGGAGATGGAGGACGCAGTCGAAAGGAACAAGGGGCGTCAGGAGACTGGGATCGTCGGCATCAGCCGAACGCGCGCAATCAAGGAGTTTGTTACGGTCGAGCGCCCCTTTTGCGACGGCGAGGTCTTCGAACGGAACCGGATCGGACTCGCCGAAGCCGACGAGGACCACGTCACCGCCAGCATGGCGCGAGAAGTTGGCATGTATGCGGTCCGACCTCGCTTCGACCGCGGCGGAGATGGATGCAGGGTCTTCCGGAATGTCGTCATCGTAGGCCACAAGGTGGACGCACCAGCCGTCGGCAAGGCCTTCAGCAACCTGACGCCGAAAAGCCTCGACGGGAGGTGGAGGGTTCCAATCTTTCGAGGAGCGGTCGAAGAGCATCGGCGGCCTCCCCTACTGCGTCCAGGCCGGAGCGCGCGGAATCCGATGACCGCCCGCTCGGAGATGGACCAGCTCACGGAACAGCCAGGTGCCGGGACGGACGAGTCGCGGGTTCACGGAGAGGATGAAACAGTCGCCAGCCCTGATCATCTCATTCAGGAAATGCCGGTCGCTGCCCACGCGGTGGTGGGTGCCATCGTCGCCCATGCGGTAGGACCGACATCGAAGTCTGGCCCGCATATCTCACCAAGCCGCTTGTCGAGTCACTGAATGTCATCGTTTTCAATCAGGTATGTACGTATTTTTGGATGTCCTGCCGGATACAGACTGCGCTGGCCGCGCCCTCGCTGGCCTGCCGTGGAACAAACGCGTCCGGGAAGCGCCAGCGACCCGGCGCGGTTGTTCCATGGTCGAAGAGCGGGGCCGGGCCACGGGCGGAGCCGAAGGCGCCAGCTGTGGGGCACTTTTGCCCGCGTGCACGCACATGCTCGCTACACCATAAGGCGTGGCTATGATTCCGTCTCCCTTCTTGCGAGGGGTTTCCCCTCGCGCTCCCCGGCTGAAGGCTCCGAGCACGCGCACGCGGGCAAAATCCTGCGCGATCATGGCGGCCCTTGGTGAGATATGCGGGCTCGCCCCAAGCTTGTCGGAGAGCGTGATGTATCCCGGGAAGTGGCCCAGAACGGTCGTACTGCCCAAGCGTGTCTTGCCTTGAACCGAATGTTGCATCAAGTGTACCGCTGTCCAGCGATGGGGCGAAACAGACAGTGACTCGTTGCGCCTTGGGTTGGAGCGGATCCTCGCGTGAGAAATGAAGTAGGCGAACGGATGTTTGGACCAGGAAGCGGGCAAGCCCTTCCTTGACCTCGATGGGGCATAATTCGTAACGCCGACTGCTTCCCTGCCTGACCTCCCCCACATATGACGACAGCATTCAATGGACTTCGCGTCGTGGACCTGTCCGACCGGCTGTCGGGCGCGTTCGCCGCGCGCCTGTTTGGCGATTTCGGAGCCGACGTGATATTGGCGGAGCCCCCGGAAGGCCACCCGCTGCGTTTCGAGCCGCCCTTTCTGGACAACCGTCCCGGCATCGAACGCAGCGTCGTGCACGCCTATGCGAACTGGAACAAACGCTCGATCGTCGTGGACGGCGAGGATGCGCTCGATGCCCTGATCGGCACGGCGGATGTCATCATCATGACCCGCGATCCGCTGGCCGAAGCGCCGTTGCCAAACTCCCTCGCAAAGCTCCGGTCCGACGCCGTACACCTTTCCATCACGCCGCACGGTCTCGACGGCCCCCTGACAGGGCGAACGGGGAACAACCTGACCGCGAGCGCCCGCGTCGGCTGGTCCTTCATCAACGGCTATCGCGACGAGGCTCCGTTGCGGATGCCGTTGGACCAGGCCGGGATTGTCGGCGGCGTAACCGGCTTCATTGCCGCAGCGGCCGCCCTGCGTCGCCGTGGTGTCCGCCGTGGCGCCGAACGCGTCGATGTGAGCGAAGTCGAAGCGTTCGCATTGACGGTGCATCCATGGGGCGTCGGCGCCGTGTACGAGGATCAAGGCTCGACCGTGGGACCGGTCGGCGGTCGGCCACGCGGCCAGCCCGGACCACTATGGGATCTCGCGGACGGCCGCATGGCTTTCGCGCTGGGTGACTTCCGTAACTGGACGCAGGCGATGGAAGTCATCAACCTGGCGGACATCGGCCTGCGCGAGGAACTCGTGCCGGACATTGGACGACATTCCCAGGACCTGCGGGGAGTGCGCCGCGCCATGACCCGAACGCTCCCCGCGCTCAAGCGCTGGCCCGTATTCCACGCGCTGGCGAAATTGCGGTGCGTCATCGGCGTGATGCAGGACATCGACGACATCGTCAACAACGCGCAACTCGTCGCGCGCGACTTCATCGTGCAAACCCGCATCGAAGACAAACCTATCCGCGCTGCCGGCGCGCCAGCCAAGCTCTATCCGACTCCCTGGCAGCTTAGCCGTCCCGCGCCCCGTCTCGACGCGCACCGCGACGAGATCAATAGCGAGGCCGCTGTGGCGGAGAGGACATCCGCCAAGATCAATGTCGACGCCAATCGTTCGCAAAACGCGGGCGGAACGCACCCCGACGCCGGACCGCTCAGCGGCGTCCGGGTGTTGAGTTTCAGCCAGGCCTGGTCCGGCGCATTCGCCACCGAACTGCTCGCCTTCCTGGGAGCGGACGTGGTGCAGATCGCATCGCCGCGCCGACCCGATGTGTTCCGGCGGGTGCGCAACCGGGTGCCCTCGGGAGTCGTAAACCCGGATCGAGTGCAGCATCCGCTGAACACCCAGGGGCTGTACAACTCCGTGAACCTGCACAAACGCGAGGTGACCCTCGATCTCAGCAATCCGCGCGGCCGGGAGATTCTCTGGCGACTGCTGCCACGATTCGACATCCTCGTAGATAACTTCCGCCCCGCCGTAATGCCGTCATGGGGTATCACGCTGGAGAAACTGCAGCGGCTACGTCCCGGCATGATCTGGGCGTCCGTGTCGGCCTACGGTCAGGACGGTCCGTATCGGGAGTATCCGGGCAACGGCACGACGACGGAGCCGATGGCCGGCTTTTCGTCGTTACACGGCTACGAGGGCGACCCGGGCAAGAATTCGGGCGGCCTCTATCCCGATCCCATCGCCGGGTATTTTCTTGTCGCGACGATCATGGCCGCGATGCGTCAACGAGATCGCACGGGCGAGGCGCAGCGCGTGGACCTGTCGATGATGGAATCGGTCTCGGTAGTCTGCGGCGAGGCGATTCTCGAATACGATGCCACGCACGCCCTGCTCCGCCCACGGGGCAACCACCACGGACGAATCGCCCCGCACAACAACTATCGGACCCGGGGCGGCGAGTGGCTCGCGCTCACCGCGGAAACCGATGACGCCTGGGGCGCGCTGACCGCGCATATCGCGGATCCCCGGCTCAAGGATCCGCGTTTTTCCACCATGGCATTGCGAAAGGAAAACGAAACAGAGTTGGACGCGCTCATCGGCGAGTGGTGCAAGGACCAGGACGCCGCAGATGCGGAGCGCGCCCTCGGCGCCCTCGGCATCACCGCCGCGAGGGTCGTGCCGCTATACGAGTTGTACTCTCGACCCGACCCGCACTTTCTCGCATCGGGATTCATTTCCGCCGTCGATCACCCGGAGACCGGCAAGACCTGGCTGCCCGGACGCCCCTGGCGATTCTCCTCGGGTCCTTCGACGCCCATCGGTCCCGCCCCTTGCGTCGGTCAGCACAGCCGCGAGGTGCTCGCCGAAGAACTGGGCCTTGACGACCAGGAGTACGAAGCGCTTGTGGCCGCCGGAATCACCGGCACGCTCGACGACTGAGGCGACCTAGGTTCCGGTGAACTTCGCGTCGCGTTTTTCGCGAAACGCCCGGGAGCCTTCCGCCGCATCGTGGGTCTCCGATGCCGCCGTCTGCAACCGCGCCTCAAGGTCGAGTTGCTGCTCGTAGGAACTGTGCCAGGTGGACCAGTACGCGTGACGGATCATCGCGAGCGACTTCGGTCCCGCCGCGAGCTTTCGGGCGATTTCCATAGCCCCCGCCATGAGGGCGTCATTGTCTTCGTACAGCCTGTTCACCAAGCCCCACTCCAAGGCTCGCTCGGCCGGCAGGCGTTCGGCCAGCAGGGAGAGTTCCATCGCCCTGCTCCAACCGATGCGCCTTGGCAGTATGAAGGTCGAGCCGCCGTCCGGCACCAATCCGATGCGCGCGAACGCCTGTAGGAAGAAGGCGCTTTTTGATGCGCAGATGATGTCTCCCGTCAAGGCGAAACTCATGCCGACACCCGCCGCCGGTCCGTTTACCGCAGTGACGATGGGCATGGCGAGATCGCGCCATTCCAACAGCACCGGATGGTAGGCCTCGCGCAGTCTATTGCGGCGCTTTTTTCCTCCTTCCGAGAGATTGGCGCCGGCGCAGAAACCGCGCCCCGCGCCGGTGATCACGAAGCACCGCACCTCGGTTCCCCGGGACCGGATCTCCGCAACAGCATCGGCCATGCCTTCCAGCATGTCGTCGTCGACAGCGTTCAGCACCTCGGGGTGATTTAACGTCATCACCGCGACCGCGCCGTCCAGATCGAGCGATACCCTCTTGAATTCCACGCCGGATCCTTCCGCACAGTCCGCGGGGCACTCTACCATGCCCCAACGCGACCGCGCGAAGGCGCGTTTCTGCAATAATCGGACAATGGAACTGGTCTCCAGAGAACTCGGGTTGGCTACCCGACAGGACGCGCCGACGCTTGCCGCCATGTCGCGCGACTACGTCGAACGCGGCCTGGGCTGGCGCTGGCGCGCGCCGGCAATCGAGAACCTGATCGCAAGCCCGGACACGGTCGTCCTTTGCGCACGCGTACCCACCACACTCGGCAAGGTCATCGTCGGTTTCGGCATCATGCAGTACTCCCTCGAAGAAGCCCATCTGATTCTGCTGGCCGTGCGGCCACGAATGCGTCGCCGCGGGTTGGCGCGCGAATTATTGGCCTGGCTGGAACACACGGCCGATGTCGCGGGCATCAGGAAGATCGAGTTGGAAGTGCGAGAACGAAACTCCGGCGCCCGCAAGTTCTACCGTGAACGGGGCTACAAATCCGGGCCTTCCATTCCGCGTTACTACGATGGCATCGAGACCGCGGTGCGCATGGCCAAACAGTTGCGATGACACAATCGATCGATCGCGACGAACGCCTTTTGCTAGGCGCGTTGTGCATCATTGCGCTGTTCATGCTGGCCGAAGCTGTCGGCGGCTTGCTCGCGAATTCGCTGACTTTGCTCGCGGACGCCGCGCACATGCTGCTCGACGCGTCCGCTCTCGGCATATCCTGGTTCGCCGCGCGCCTGACCCGGCGCGAAGCAAACGCCGACATGAGCTACGGCTATCACCGCTCTCAGGTGGTTGCCGCATTTGTCAACGGGTTGACGCTCGTCGTCCTGGTCGCCTGGATTCTGTTCGAGGCGGTATCCAGGCTGCGCGCGGCCGAATCCATGCTTCCCGTGCCCGTGTTGATCATCGGCACCATGGGTCTCGCCATCAACATCGTCGTCTACCGCATGCTGCACGGGTCGCAGAACCTCAACGTCCAGAGCGCGGCCCTGCACGTTCTCGGCGATTTGCTCGGATCGGTCGCCGCCATCGCCGCGGCCGTGCTCGTGCTGTTGTTCGACTGGGTGTATGCGGACCCGCTGCTCGCCATCGGAATTGCCGCGATTCTCTCGCGAGGCGCATGGCGGGTATTGCGCGAATCCGGCCACATCCTGCTCCAGGGCGCGCCGACCGGCATCAGCGTCGAGGAAATTCGCACCGCGCTCGAGGCCAGCGTGGAGGAATTGCGGGACATTCATCGCGTGCACGTCTGGTCGTTGACCAGCGACAAGCCGGTGCTGACACTACATGCCAGCCTTATCGACGGGACCGACGAACAAACCGCGATGGGGCACATCAAATCCGTACTGCTAGACAGATTCGGCATCGACCATTCCACCATCCAGGTGGAACGGGGCGATTGCGTGGACGACTAGCCAGCAGACATGCCCGGCCCCCGCACAGTCCTTATCGTCGACGACGATGCGCACATCCGGGACGTCGTGTCCTTCACGATCCGCCGTGCCGGTTTCGAAGTGCTGGAAGCCGCAGACGGGCGCGAGGCACTCGATATCGCCGAGTCCGATGCCCCCGACCTCATTCTGCTCGACATCCTCATGCCGGAACTCGAAGGCATCGACGTTTGCCGGGCTATTCGCCGCACCTCCAACGTGCCCATCCTGTTCCTGTCCTCCAAGGATGCGGTGGTGGACCGCATTATCGGGCTGGACGCCGGCGGCGACGACTATGTCACCAAACCCTTCAGCCCACGCGAACTCCTCGCCCGCGTTCAGGCCATGTTCCGCCGAATCGACGCCTTGGAGCCGATCGACGCGGGAGCCATCGAGACAGGGCCGCTCCGCATCGACCCCGGAGCAAGGCTGGCGTATCTCGATGGCAAGGTGCTGACTCTGACAGGTACGGAGTTCGGCATGTTGTCCACGCTCGGACGGCACGCCGGCAATACGGTGAACCGTGAGACGCTCATGCGGGGCGCCTACCTAAAGCGCCGCGTGGTCAGCGACCGCACGATCGACAGCCACATCCGACGCCTGCGGGAGAAGTTGCGCGCGGCCGGTGCCGATCCCATCCACACGGTACACGGCGTCGGCTACCGTCTCAGCTTCGACTGATGTTCCGGCTCCGGCTTCGAACGGTCCTCCTCGTCGTCAGCCTGTTCGTCCTGGTTCTTCCTGTCGCGAGTCTCCAGGTCCTACGCCTGTATGAGAGCGCTCTTTTGCGCCAGACTGAATCCGCGCTGATCACCCAGGCCGCATTTATCTCCGCGTCGTACCGCGCCGCCTACAACAAGGCGCTCGGCGCCGCTGCGACACATTCTGACGCATCGCCACAAGGACCTCGCCTGCCACAGCTCGACTTCGTCGAATCTCCCGTCTATCCGCCGTTCCCGCCGGCCGCCGCTGGCCCGGCGGCGGACCCCGCGGCGCTGCGCGCCGGCGCCGATTTGACGCCGGTGCTGAAGGACGCACAAACCGTCGCCCTGGCGAGCGTGCGCGTGACCGATGCAAGCGGCGTTGTGGTAGCCACGACCGATGCGGATCTGGGGCTGTCGATCTCCCACAGCGACGAGGTGGTTGAAGCGCTTGCGGGTGTCGACAGCAGCCGATTGCGTCGTCGCGAACCTGAACACGATCCGCCGCCGATCGGCCGCGGTGGCGGGATCCTGGCCTTCGTCGCGAGCCCGATCCTGTCAAACGACCAAATTGTTGGTGCCGTGGTGCTTTCGAGGGCGCCGGTCAACATCGTCGACACCTTGTATGCGAAACGTTATCTCCTGCTCCAGGCGGCGGTGCTTGTCCTGGCCGTGGTGGTGGGCATCGCGCTGTTCGCGTCCCGCACGCTTGTCATTCCGATACATCGCATCGCCCGAGGCGCCGAACGCCTCGCCGCGGGCGAAACCGCGGAGTTCGAAGCGAAGCGTCCGTACCGCGTGGTCGAGATCGCGCGTCTCTCGGACAGCGTCGCGGCCATGGCAAGGAATCTGCAGCAGCGGACCTTGTACCTGCGCGACTTCGCCCAGCACGTGAGCCACGAATTCAAGACGCCGCTGACGGCGCTACGCGGGACCGTTGAGGTGCTGTACGACCATCTCGACGAAATGACGACCGCGCAAAGAAAACGCTTCCTCGACAACGCCCGCTCGGACGTGGACCGGCTGAATCGCCTGATGTTGCGTCTGCTGGAACTGGCCCAGGCCGACATCGGCACCGGCGACGAGATCTCTGACGTGCTGGATGTCGCCCGAAGCCTGGATCACGCCACGGTGCGCGCTCCACCCGATGCCAGCGTTCGCGCGCACATTCGCCGCGAGTCGCTGGAAGCCGCGCTGAAAAACCTGGTAAACAACGCGCGCGAGCACGGCGCATCGCAAATAGACGTGCGCGCCGAGGCGCATGGGGATAGCGTCGAAGTCTGGGTGGAAGACGACGGTCCCGGGATATCCGATGGGAATCAGAGCCGGATTTTCGAACCGTTCTTCACCACCCGGCGCGACGACGGCGGTACGGGCCTCGGGCTTGCGATCAGCCGCTCGCTGCTGCGCGCGGCGGGCGGTACGATCGAGCTGGTTCCGGCGAAGACCGGCGCCGCCTTCAAGATCACGCTGGCTGGAGTCGACGACGAGTCGCCCGCATAAAGACGCGCGCCAACAGCACGACGCCCAGGGAACAAGCGGTCAACCCGTTGCAACGCGTTAGCCGATGGCCCCTCTGTCGAATTTGCTGATTTGTTCGTCAAGCCAGGCAGCAAGCCGTTCATGGCCACCGTATCTGGCCATGTCCGGCACGGTATAACGGTCATTCTGATCGCCAACCATCAGTGTCAAATCGGCGCCCGCCTCTATCATGTATTCCACAAGCCCACGATCACCGTGAGCAGACACGGCTTGCGTAATAGGCAACCAGCCTTGTGCGGTCCATGGCTGATTCAGGACCCGGGGTTCCTTTGATACCAGTTCCCGCAACGCTTGCAGATTGTTTTCGCTCGCGTAGTACTGCGCCTGAAACATCGATGCCAACTGAGGCATGGAGCGATTCCCAGGATTCTCGTTTGCGTACCATGCATGTGAACGCGTCGCGATTTCCGCCATCTCATCGAAACGATTGGCCAGGCAGGCCCTTCGGAAGGCGGACAGTTCTGGCCATTGGGCTTCGTCAAAGTCCAGCTTCATGGCAACTCCGCCTTGTCCGGCACGACCGCCCATGTCGCGCAGCGGGCCTCAACGCCGACAGGCGAAGTGCGCTTGGAGACGCGACCGCAAGGCGTTTTCAGGGTTAGGCCCCCGTTGTGCTGCGGATCAGCGAAATTAACGTGTCGTCAAGTTTGTGCGTGCGGGCGGCGATGTTGCCCGAGGCGTCAACGAGCAAATAGGTGGGGTAGGCACGTACCGCCCAAGTCTGGAGTATCTTGTCGCGCGGTCCGACGTGCCAATTGGCCCAGGGCATCGGCTCGTCCGATTGAAATTCGGCTACCGTGTCGACTTCCTCATCGACGCTGATCGAGAGTATCTCGAACCTGTCCGCCGGCAACTCCGCACTCAGTTCCCGCAGGTCCGGCAGCGACTTGACGCAGGGACCGCACCAGGTCGCCCAGAAATCGATCAGAACGGTCTGGTTCCGGAATGTCGAAAAGTCTTCCTCCATGCCATCGAGCCGCTTGGCGGTCACGTTCGGGAGTTTCCTGCCGACGGTGAGATGGTTGAGGTTGTAGAGCAGGTCCCGCTCGGCCTCGGCCAGGGTCTGGAAGGGAATCGGTGTGCCGTCGTCTTCGAATCGGCGGCGTTTTTCGAGTTCCTCGTCCTCCACGCCGGCACTCAGCCCCTCCGCGAGCGCGAGCGCCTGTTCGCGGTACGGCTCGCGTTCTTCCGACGGCGTGGAAACCTCGTTCGCAAGTCGCAGATTGCGGGCGGCCCGGTAGTACGCGGCAGTGGCTCTCGTGACGGCATTCTTCGTCGACCCGGATAGCCGCTCGAAGATCGCCTCCACCCCTTCGTCCTCTCCCGGTTGGGTATTGAAATCGAGCATCCAAAGCAGCCTTGGCCAATCCTCGTCCTCGGGAAAGTGCTTCGCGATCATTCGCGCGCCCCGCGCCACGTACTCGCCGGAATCAGACGACCCCATGGTATGTTCCATCATGAAGACGGCGGCGTCGCGCGTGCGGTCGTGCGCGCCATCCAGATCCAGGATGGCGCTTGCGGCAGCGACGGCCATGCTGATGTCGGGATGGTCTCCCAGCTCCGTCTCCCGGCGCTTGCTCCGCTCCTCGCTGGAAGCGCCCGATTTCCTGATCTCCTTGTCCAGCGCATGCCACGCCTCATCGACGTCGATGTATGCCTGAACCAGCGACCAGTCGGGTTCGGCGGCGGCGATCAACGCGTCCTCAGCCGCATCGATGGCGGCGATGACGATATCGGGGAGCAGTATCTGTGGCAGCACCGCTGGCTCGGCTACCGACGAGCCTTGGGGGTAATACAGGTAGAGAGGAACGCCAACGCGGCCATGGCGGCGGAGCCATTCCGTGATCGCCGGATCTTGATTGGTCCAGTCGCCCTCGATGACCTTGATGCCGCGCTCGCTAAAAGCCGTGCCGACCTTTTCGGAGGCTAGCGCCACCCGCTCGTTCAGCTTGCAGTTCACGCACCAGTCGGCGGTGAAGTAGACGAACACCGGCTGACCGGACTCCACGTAGTCGGCGACTCGCTCAGGCGTGAATCGTTCCAGCGTCAGTTCACCCAACGTGCCGGCGTGCCCATCCGCAAGTGCCGCAGGGTCTATCCTGTAGTCTTCAACCTTGGCGCTCGTCAACAGCGTCACAACGAGTGCCGCCGCAGCCACGCCCCGCCAGGGCCATGGATGCGCGCTCCCGAACACCCGTCCGAACGCCCACAGCGAGAAGGCAAAGAAGACCGCTGCGAGCAGCGCGACCGCCATGGAACTTGCGCCAAGCTGCTTGCCCAGGATCCAGAACAGCCAGACGGCCGTGGCGAGCATGGGAAACGCCAGAATGCTCCGGAACGTCGCCATCCACGGACCGGGCCTGGGCATGATGCGCCCTAGCGACGGAACGAAGCTGATCAGCAGATAGGGGAACGCGAGCCCGAGGCCCAGGGCCAGGAAGATTCCAAGGGCAGCCGGCGCCGGCTGCACCAGCGCATAGCCCAGCGCGCCTGCCATGAATGGCGCTGTGCAAGGCGTGGCCACCACGACAGCCAGCAGGCCAGTGAAAAACGCCGCCCTGCGTTCATTGCCCGCCGTGAGCGCGTGTCCGATCCCGGCCGCGCGCACGCCGAACTCGAAAACGCCAAGGAGGTTCAGGGCAATGGCCAGCATCAGCAACCCGAGGCCCAGGTTCACCAACGGGAACTGCATCTGGATGCCCCAGCCAACGGCTTGCCCGGCCTCTCTCAACACCACCAGAACGCCGCCCGCCAGGGCGAAGGCGACGAGGATGCCCGCCGTGTACAGCAGACCGCTCTGCTGCGTCTCCCGTCGATCCGCATGCCCCATCCTCACCAGGCTCAGCGCTTTCATGCTGAGGACGGGAAAGACGCAGGGCATGAGGTTCAGGATGATCCCGCCGAGAAAGGCAAAGAGCAGCGCGACCGGAAGTGACATGTCGCCCAAAGGCAACGTCGGCAGCGACGCAATGACGCCACCCGCGTCAAGCGGGGCGGCCGCGGTTGCCGGTTGCACATCGATCCAGACGGCCCGCTCCTCTCCAGCGCTGTCCGTGAAACGCAAGACGGCCGGGAATTCCGTCGCCGCATCCGCCTTGCGACCCGCTTCCATGGAGACAACGATGCCTCCCGGCGCGAACGACGCCGACTGCTGCGCGTATTTGACGATGTACCGCGATACGACAAAGAGGTAGGGATCGCGCATCTCGGCGACTGAATCGGGTGTTTTCACAGCAACGCGCACAGATTCGCCGACGCGCTCGAATTGCGCGGGCCAATCGACAACTTCGGGCAGCTTCGCGCGCGCGGCGGCGAACGACTCGGCGCGGCGCGGATCGAGGTTCCCATCGCCGAAGGCCAATGTCAGCGACAGCGAAGCCTTTTCCGGAACACAAAGCTCGTCGTCGCAAACAACCCAGCGAGCCTCCCCCTGCAAATCCACGGTATCGCCCGCCTGCCCGGCGGGAACCGCGATCTCGCTCAAGAGCATGATCGGCTCGTCGAAGCCGTACGTGACAAGTTCGCCGAAGGGAATGACGTGGGGCGCCGGAAACTGGAGTTCAGATGCAGAGAATCCCTCCGGCAGACTCCAGCGCATGGTCACCGCAAGGCCAGCGTCGCCTGGATTGATCCAGTAGGCGTGCCAGGTCGGGTCCGGCGCGATAGCCAGCCCGAGGGTCACTATCCCTCCGTCCGCCGGTATCGAGGCCTGCTCCGCAACCAACTCCGCCCGCGAGTAGTTCGTCCGCACTGGGTCGGCCCATACGGAAACGTCGAACGCGAGACCGCAGACAATGAGGAGCGCCATTGCCCGCAAGGCCAGTGGCTTCAGGATTTCCCCCAAGCTCGTCGAGTTCATCTAGGCCAACCCTCCAGTTGTCGCAAAAAAGCGCGAAATCCTCCGCACTGCCCTGCTGTGAACGAGTGCGCCATTATCAACGGACCATCGCGCGAGGTACAGGTTCCGCCAAGCCGCGTTTCGTGTCTGGCTCCGAACTGAACGATGAGTCGCAGGCGTCGTCCCATGTAAACTGCGGATCGATGTCGCGATGACGAACGTGTTCCAAAAACGGGAAGCATCGGCCAGGAAATGGGCACAAGCACGGCGCGCAATCGGGGATGGATGTTGAAGCCCAAGCTGGGTTTACATAGAGATGGCTTACACGCTGCGATGCTTGTCGTCCTGATCGCGGGTTGCGGCGGCAGCGGAGGCACGGAACCCTCGCGCCCCGTGCAGCCGCCAGCGCCAGCGCCTCCGCCAGACCCGCTCCCGGTGGCCACACTGTTTGTCGATGCAACCGCAGAATCAGGTATCCAGTACAGCCATGGCTACTTGAACCCACCAGAATTCGTGGATCCTGAAGAGTTCGGTGGCGGCGTGGCGGCCGGCGACTACGATGGCGATGGGCTCGTCGACCTGTTCATCGTGCGCGGCGACATCGGGCCCAACCTCCTGTACCGGAATCTCGGCGACAACGTCTTCCAGGATGTCGCGATGAAGGCCGGCATTGCCTACACGAAATCCGCCTCCGAGAACTATCGTCACAGTGGTCCGGCATTCGCCGACATGGACGGCGACGGCGATCTCGACCTGTTCGTCGGTGGGCTGGAGTTCGATCCATCATTCGTCTTCACGAACGAAGGCGACGGCACGTTCACGGACGTCACCCCCGGCTCCGGCATCGACACCCTCGGCGCCCGACACACGGTGTCGGCCGGATTCGGCGATTACGACCTGGACGGCGACCTCGACATGTTTCTCACGCATTGGGGTACGGAAGATGGGCCCGGCGTCCGGTTGCATACCGAGCACCTGTGGCGAAATGACACCCGCGACGGCGATATCCGGTTTACGGATGTCAGTCTCGAAGCGGGCATTTCGCCGGAAATCTTCAGCTCGGAGCCGGTGGCGTCCTCCTACGGCGAGGGATTCGACTACACCTTCACCCCCACCTTCGCGCGAATGAACGAGGATCGCTATCCCGACCTCTTGATCTCGGCGGATTTCCTGACGTCGATGTTCTTTATCAATAACGGCGACGGCACGTTCACGAACGCAACCGACCGCAACGTCATTCAAGATCGCAATGGCATGGGCTCGGCCGTGGGCGACTACGATGGCGACGGCGACCTCGACTGGTTCGTCACTTCCATCTGGAGTGTGCCCGACGAGGCTGGCGATCAAGTCTTCGAATTGGGCAATCGGCTGTATCGCAACGCGGGCGGAGAGTTTTCAGACGTTACCGAGTTGGCTGGCGTGCGGGATGGCGGGTGGGGATGGGGTGCGTGTTTTGCGGACTTCGACAACGACGGCGACCTGGATCTCTACCATACCAACGGCTGGTGGGTGCCTTTCGAGCCGAGCAATTTTCACGTGGACGAGAGCCGTTTTTTCGAGTCCGACGGTCGCGGCGCGTTCGTGGAACTGTCCAAGGCGGCGGGGCTTGCGGATACCGAGCGCGGGTATGCCATCGTTTGCGCGGATTTCGACAACGACGGAGACATGGACATCTTTCAGGCGCACCGCAACGAAACCAATGCCGGGACCCTGTGGCGGAACGATACGGGCGGTCGCTACCTCAAGGTAGAACTCAATGGGCTGCCGCCCAACACGGAGGCCGCCGGCGCGCGTATCCGGGTAACCACAGATGAGCGAACGCAACTGCGCGAGATCATGATCGGCAGCAACTTCACGTCGCAAAATCCCGCCGCACAGATCTTCGGTCTCGACGGCGCCGAACAGGTGGACGTGCTGGAAGTCGAATGGCCGGACGGCGCATCGACGACGATGCGCGACGTCGCCGGCGACCAGACGCTACGGCTCGATCATCCGAGTAGGTGAGGAAGCGCCCACGGCGACCGTGCTCGGGGACCCCAACAGTTCGGCGAGCTTCTCGTCGAGATGGTGGGTGCGCAGGTCCTTGGCGAGGATGTCGCCGGTGGCGGAATCCACGAGGTAGTTCTTGGGTACCCCGGTCACGTTGTAGGCAACCGGCGCGTCGGCATCTTCTCCCATCCCAAGATTAGCCCACGGCAACTGCTCTTCATCCGACGCCACTTCCCAGTCCTCGCGCACGTTGTCGATCGTGAAGGACACGATTTCAAACCCCTTGTCCCGGTACTGCGCATAGGCTTGCTTCATGTGCGGAATTTCGACCCGGCAGGGACCGCACCAGGACGCCCAGAACTCGACCAGCACGAACTTGCTATTGGCCCGCACATCGGCCAGCCGGACCGACTCACCGCCAAGTGTCTTCGCTTCGAAGTCGCGAATCCCGGCTCCGACCGCGAAACGCTTCCTTTCCTCGGATCGCTTTGCTTCCGCCGTCTCGGTCGTCGCCAGTCGCTCAACCACCCAGGGATCTTCCGGTGTCATCTCGGCGAGTCCGCGCAAGGCTTCCAGCATCCAGGGGCCGCCAAGCCAAGCCGATTCAATGGTCAGGCGACGCACCAACGAATCCGGATGCGTGGTCGCCGTTTGCGCGCGGCCTTCCCGCTCCATGCTCAGGATCCGGCTGAATACAGCCGAATATCGGTCGCTGCGCGCTCTCCGCTCGGCTTCGGTCTCTCCGTCGACCGCGGGAATGAGCGCTCTGTATTCGGCCTGGGCTTCCACGTGGGGCGCGGAACGGCGCCACGAGTTGTAGACCGCATCGTTGTAGCGACCGCCTTCGATATAGAACTGGCCCGGGCGGCTCATGTGCAGTCGCAACTGTCCGGGCTCCAGAATGAAGGCGTTGCCCTTCATGGGCGCGTAGCGTCTCCCTCGAGGCCGATGGCGTCGAGCACGTAGAAGTAGACGATGCGCGGCGTGTCCACGGTGGCCTCGACCCGGAACGTGCCATCTGGCGACAGCGGCGCCCTGGCAACCACATCAAGGGTCGATTCCATGCTGACCCGCTTTTCGGAGCTCGATGCCGCCGCCATCATCATGCCCCGAGCCCGTTTGCCGTCCGGCGAGGGTTTCGGGGTCCAGACGACGAAGTTGCCGCTGCTGTAGTGGGCCGACAGGTCGCCCTCGAGCACGAACTCGCCAGCGAATGCCGGCGAGCCCGCCAGCAATGCGAGCAATGGCCAGATTGTCAGGCGCACATTCATCCCCTCCAACTCAGCGCAAAGCGTTCATCGTTAGGACCATCCTTCCGAGCGCAAGTTCCCATCACGCTTCCTGGCGAGTTCCGCCCCTGGTTTCACAGCGACATGTGCATGGTGAGGTTGAAAACGCGGCCAAACTGTGGCGAGCCGGAGGACACACTCACTTCTTCACCAACGGAACCCACGACGGATGACTCACCGAAGCTGTCGCCCAGGTTGTTTACCGTGAGGGAGACGCGGGCACCCTTTGCCCAGTCCGGGGACGGCAGCAAAGTGCCTGCACCGATATCGTAGCCGAGCCTCAGGTCAATGATCGTCGGCGGTTCGTAAGTGCTCGTCACACCGGCGAGAAACGAACTCGTCTTGGATCTCGACGAAAAGTCTAGGCTCGCTTCCAGTCCGCAAGGGTTGCTCCAGATCAACTGGGTTGTCATCGCCGAACGGGATACCACGCCGATCGCCGTGCTGCCGAAAGTATGCGCGACAACACTGATCGGTTGGTCCGTCGCGGGATCGACGATGACGTCGTACTTCCCGGTCCTGGAATGCCTGAACTGCACAGTCCAGTCGCCCAGGTCGTTGGAAGTCGAGTAGTAGACTTCGACGTCGACGCCGGCGCGGCTCACCGACGATACGTTGATCCAGCGGCGATCCTGGAACCACAGATCGTCTGCGGCCGAGTACATGGTGTTGCTGGGCGGGTTATTCCGGTCGATTATGAAATTGTTAACGCGGCTGATGCGGTCCTTGAAGTCCGTCCAGTTCCAGGTCACCTTGGTGCCAAGCCCCGGCACGTCGACCGGGTTGAACTCGATGCCAGCGCTCAAGGTGTCCGCAGTCTCGGGCGTGAGGTCCGGATTGCCGCCATCCAGAATGAGTGTATCCGCAAAGGTAAGCGAGCCATCGGGTTCCTGGACGAATAGGCCCCTGAATGGTTGCGCGGCGCGCTCGCTCGTTGTCCGCAGCAACTGGTTGAGTTGCGGCGCGACAAAGGCGGTCTGCGCGTTCAGGCGGACGCGAAAGCCTTCCCCGGGTGTGAATATGAGCCCCGCGCCCCAGGTCGTCGCGTCGCCGGGGTCGGCAATGTCCTGCGTGGACTCCGTCCCCAGGTCGGTCTCCCTGTAGGTCACATCCGGCTTGTCGTACGAGTCCCAGCGGGCTGACAGGCTCAGCGACAGGCGGTCCTCGGCAAGCGGTACCAGCGCTTCGGTGTAGAGCGCGTGGTTGGATCGCTGCGCCTCGGTGTTGAAGGAGGCGACGTCGCTGATGGGCGATGCATCGACGATCCCTATCGTAAAATCGCTTTCACTGTCGAGCGAAGTGTTGTGCCGGCTGTAGCCGAGCAGCACCCTGACTTCGCCGGCCGGCATGGCCCAGAGCCCGCCCCGTACCAGCGCATCGAAGCGCGTCTGTCCGTTCGTGCTGGCCGCCAGCAGCGAGGGAGTAATGTAAGGAGTCAGGTCGCCCCACGGGCTGATGGGTGGAATAGGCGGGGTAGCGACCCGACAGGACCCGAAAAAAAACGTTCCGCCTTTCTCGGCGCAAGACGCTGCCGTTTCGCCGCGGAGGAACTGACTTCCCGGGAGCCCGTTTGAGTTCAGACCGGGCGCCAGGGCACTATTATCCAGGGTATTCAGACGATCGGAGTCCGTGTTCTCCGAACTGACTCCGAAACCCGCCTCCCAGTCCCAGTCGTCGTTGAAGGAGCCTTCGAAATCGATGCCCCAATTCAAGGTCTCGCTCTGCGTCTGGGTGGACAGGGTGCCCATGTCCGGGCGTTGGCCACGCACGTGGACCAGTCGGCCCAAGGGATTGAAAGGATTGGCGCCGTGCAGGCTCTGGCCCGAGAGCCTGACGTAGCCGCCGCCGTATGTCGTATCCCGAGTTTCGTAACGGAAGTTTGCCGTCGCACTCAACCGCAGTCCGAAATCCCGCTCGACGCTGGCCGAGAAGCTGTCGCGCGTTTCCTCGGGCAAGATATGGTAGCCCGCCTGGGTCTCCGGTCCCCAGTTGGGCTCCCCGAATTGCGTGATGTCGTCGACGCTCGAGTTCTCGTTGAAGCCCTGCGGCAGCACCGCGTGGGTTTCGGCACTTACACGCGCCTGGTCCTCGGGTGAGAGCGCGTTGTACTCAGCCAGAGTGAGCACGTCACCGTCCAGGCGATACAGGATTGGGAAGGCGGTGCCGTCCGCCAGGCAGCAGAAACGGACGTCGTACTGCGGGCCGGCGAATATCGACCGGTCGAACAGTGTGGTTTCCCGGTCCGCGCCATCCAGGCCGGAATGCCCGGAGCGGCTATAGTTCAGACGCACGCGGGTGCCTTCCAGGTCCAGCGCCCCGGCGATCGAGCCCCGCGCTTCGTCGTAACTGCCTCCATTGGGCCAGACGTAGTTCAGGTCGAGTTCGACGCCTTCGTAATCCTTGCGGGTGATGATGTTGACGACGCCGCCCACCGCGTCGGAGCCGTAGATGGCGGAAGCGCCGTCCAGGATCACCTCGATGCGCTCCACCATCGACAGGGGAATCTTGGAGACGTCGGTCACGCCGCCGAGGAATCCGTTGTAGCCGGAGCGTTTCCCGTCAATCAGGATGAGGGTCGACTCGCTCCCCAATCCACGCAGATTTACGGTGGATGCGCCAGTGAAATTGCTGACGTTGTTGAGGTTGCTGCCGAATGACTCGCTGGTGCTGTTCAGGTTCTGCGGCAACTGGCGGAGCACGCGTTCGAGGGTCGCTTCGCCGGTGGCCTGGATGAACTCCTCGCCGAGAACGACGAGGTTGCCCGCCAATTCTCCGGGCGTGCGGGCGATGCGCGATCCCGTGACCACGATCTCTTCGATTTCCCGCAGCGGGACAACCGGTGCGTCTTCAAGTTCCGTCTGCGGGGTCACCGCAGCATCTTCGACTTCCGTTTGCGGAACCACCGGTGCAGCTTCCAGCTCCGTTTGCACAACCACGTCTGCGTCTTCTGCTTCGGTTTCCTGTGCGCCAATGAATGCAGGCGTTCCAATCAACACCGCTGTCAGAATCCAGCGACACAGCGAAGCGCCTCTCATCATTTTGGTTGTTTGTCCAAGATGCACGGTTGTCATCGTCATCGACATGATCACTCCCCACTCATTCATCCGAATCCGGGTTGGAAAGAGCGCCCGCATGTTTGGTAGGCGCCCTGCCAAGATAGCCGACTTGCCTTTTGGGCAATCCGCGAATCCGGGGGTTAGGCCATCAAGGCATAAGAATATACCTGTTTCCCCTGAACAACCATGATCGTCAGGTCGGTTCGAAGGCACACGATCCGACCAGCCGGACGACCCGGCCAAGGTCAATAACCCAGTTCCTTGTCGATGACGCCGGCAAGGCGTTCAGCATCGAGAAAGCGCCGGATGTTGCCGACGAAACGATCGATGTTGCGGGGCGCGCGGAACTGACTCGCGCCTGCCGTATGCGGCGTCATGACGACGTTCGGCAGCGACCACAGTTTGCTGTCGGGCGGTAACGGTTCCCGAGGGGCCACGTCGAGTGCGGCACCGGCGATGCTGCCGGACTCCAGCGCTTCCACCAGGTCCTCCTCCACCATGACCTCTCCCCGGGTGACGTTGACGAGATACGCCGACGACTGCATCCGGGCGAAGGCGGTGGCGTTGAATTTGCCCCGCGTTTCCGGCGTCAATGGACAGCAGATGGCCACGACGTCCGACGTTTCCAGCAGACCATCGAAATCGTCCGGGCCCAACACGCGCTCCACTTCCGGCGCAGGCGCCACCGGGTCGCGGTCCACGGCCTGCACATCCATGCCGAACGCCGCGGCGCGTCGCGCGACGGCACGGCCGGTCCCGCCGAAACCGAAGATGCCCATCATCGCCCCGGTAAGCTCGATCTCTCGGCGCCGCATCTCCCACCGGTGGTTCCACCCGTCGGGCCCGAACCTGAGCGCCGTGGCCAGTTGGCGCGTCAACATCAGCAGCAGACCGAAGGCGTGGTCCGCCAAGTGTTCGCCGACCAGTCCCTTCTCGCTGGTCAGGACGACATCGCTCGCCTTGAACTCGTCATAGAGAAAACTGTCGACGCCGGAGGAGATGGCATGCACCCAGCGAAGCTTCCTGGCTCTGCAGAACATCTCTTTTGATACGTGGCCAAGCACCACGTCCGCGTCCACGATGTGATGAATCGCATCGCTTGGTTTGGAAACAACGACTTCGTCAGCGCCCGCTTCGCCTATGCGCCGCAGGTCAGCCGAGGAGACTTCCCGCAACGTCAACCCCGGGATGATCAATACCTTCATGTGAATACCACTTCCACAACGCCCAGATCGGAACCGAAATCACCCGACCACCTCGAAGGCTCCTTCACCGGGCAACGCCCGAAAGAACCCGTGATAACCCGCTGTCCCGGCTGCAGCGTCCGGCCGAACCGCGACAACTGCGCGGCCAGCGCCGCAATCGACGCGAAATGATCGTCGATGTGACCGCGCGCGGCCACCGTTTCCACCACCTCGCCGTCGCGGGCGAGCGTGACCACAAGGGACTCGAAATCGATCCCGGCCACGGTACGCCCAGGCCCTGCCACAATACCCCACTGCGACAGGTCATCCGCCAACCGTTCCTGCGCCGGCGCATCAGCCGGTAGTCGACGTTGGTTGATTTCAAAGGCGGGCGCTACGCTTTCCACGGCGTCCACAACCGCATCGCGAGACACCTCGCCCGCGAGTTGCCGGCCGATCGTGAAACAACACTCGTTTTCCACACCTACACTCCCGAAGGCGTCGAGACCGATACTGGCACCCGACGCGAAGATGCGGCTCTCGAGAATATAGCCGAACGGACGAAATCCCGCGCCCATGGAGTCACGGGCCGATCCCGACGTCAGGCCCACCTTCCAGCCGCCCAGTGTTTCCCCGGCGGCGAGCTTGGCTTCCAGCGTTTCGAGCTGGCGGCTTAATCCGGCGTGCAGATCACGCGGTGTCGGCGTTTTTGTCGGCAAGGCTAAATCCCTTTTTACATCAATATTTTATGAAAATACCGCACGCAACCACGAGATACTCGAGGCGGCTATCATGCTCGGGGGGCGTTGTGCCGGGCGATCCCATATCGGTCGTACCGGCTGATCGCGGCACCTACCCTCAACAACCAGTGACCTCGCTCGTTTGCTCGGCCATGGGCCGGTAACCTGTCCATTTGGAGTGGGTTGCCCGGGAACCGGCGATCTGGCGGATGAGATCCTTGTTCTGCAAGACGTACAAGGTCTCCTGCTCCCGTTCCCAGTCTTCGGCGCTGACTACCACGAAATCGGCACCCGAGCGACGCGTCACCTTGAGCGGCACGTGATTGTTGATCACTTGTTCCACCATCGATTTCAGATTGTCTCTGAAACGGTCTACGCTGACGGTATCCACAACGCCCACCCATTTGTACGGAATTCCGTGGGAGTATGGGGATCGCTGTTCTATCGCGCAATCTTGACGACCGTTCTGATCCGGCCGCGTTCAGGTCTTATCGGACCAGGGCAGCACGATCCCGCATCACGTCGTTGCTGCGCTCCATGTGGAACATGCCGCGCACGATCATCAATTCGCCGGTTACGTGCGCAGCGGCGTCCGAGGCGAGGAATACGCAGGCGTGGGCGACATGTTCCGGTTCGTTGGGCAGCAACAACGGCGGCACCCGGGTGCCGCCCTTCCTGGTACCCGGCGGCGCGACGCCGCTACTCCTTGTGTACGGGGTCGCTGTGAACCCGGGCGCGACGCAGTTCACGTTGATGTTGTGTATCGCCCAGCTAATCGCCAGCGACCTGGTGAGATTGATCACCGCCGCCTTTGCCGCCGCATAGTGCGCCGCATTCTCCTCCCCCTTTATGCCGGAAGAGGACGCGATGTTGACGATCTTGCCGCTTTGCTGCTCGATCATTTGCCTTGCCGCCGCCGCGCAGCAGAAAAATGTGCTGTTGAGATTGAGGGCAATACTGTTGGTCCAGGCTTGCGGCGAGATCTCCTCGGGCCTGCCGAACGAGATGCCGCCGACATTGTTCACGAGGATGTCCACGCTGCCGAACGCACCCAGCGCCTGCGCGATCATCCTCTCGACCTGCATCGGATCGGTGACATCGGTTTCAGTTTGGACACATCTATGGGCATTGTTTTTCTCCCGTGCTCACCAACAATCAGCTTCGCGGATTTGGCCCGCGTGAACAACCTCTAAATATTCATGGCTACGGCATATACGGGGTCGGGCTCGGGCCCAACTGCGTCTCCAGCATGGGCTGCGCCATCTGCACGAATTCGCGCACCATCGGACGTGTTTCCCTCGGGTCGATGATGTCCTCGATATTGAACGCTTCGGCGGTGCGGAACGGCGACGACAGCGCTTGCAGGCGCGCCTCGATCTCGGCGCGCTTGGCTTCGGGATCGTCCGATGCGTCGATGATGCGCCGGTACGCCGCCGACACGCCGCCGGAGATATGCATGGACCCCCAGTGTCCCGACGGCCACGCAACGCGCTTGAACATTCCGCTCGGGCGGTCGTGACATTGGCCCGCGACGCCGTATAGCTGGCGGATGATGATGGATATCCACGGCATCCGGGTACGCAGCGTCGCGCACACCATTTTCGCTCCGGCGCGGACGATACCCTGGCGCTGCTGCTCCGGCCCCACCATGAAGCCGGGCTCATCCGCCAGGTAGATCATCGGCAGGTGGAACGTGTCGCAAAGCTGCAGGAAGCGGATGACCTTGGTGCCCGCCGCCACATCCATCGAGCCCCCCAGGCGTTTCGGGTTGTTGATCATGACGCCCACGGGGTAGCCGTCGACCCGCGCGAGCCCGACGATGCGCGAGCGCCCGTAGAATGGGGTGATCTCGAAAAATGAATCCTTGTCGAGCACGGCATCGAGGATCTTGTAGGGATCGTAGACGCGTCGCTTCTCGCGCGGGATGGCGTCCAGCAGGGACTCGTCGCGGCGGTTCGGGTCGTCGCCGGTGTCAAGCCTCGGCGGCATCCGCCAGACGTTGTCCGGCAGGTAGCCGAGGAACTGCTTGATCATGTCGAACGCCTGTTCCTCGCTATCGGCAAGGTTGTCGATGACGCCGCTCTCGTACACCTGGCTGCGTTCGTCGCCCAAATCCTCCTTGGTGATGTCGATGCCGAGCGCGGCCTTGACCACCGGCGGGCCGCCGGGAAACACCTGGCTCGTGCCCCTGACCATGACGTTGAAATGGGCCAGGCAGGAGTCGACAGCGGGCAACCCCGCGACGGAACCCAGCACGGCGGCGACCACGGGCACGCGGCAGAGCAGATCCTGCACGCCCGGCGTCGTGGGGTTGGTTGGGATATACGTGCGACCGATCCGCTCGAAAGTCCTGACGCTGCCGCCGGTCGCGTCGAGCAGCCGGACATACGGCAAGCGCCAGTCCAGCGCCATCTTCTGCGCATGGCCACTCTTGTTGCCGATTGACGCGTCCGACGCGCCCCCGCGGACCGTGAAGTCGCCAGCGGTCAGCACCGCTTTGCGGCCGTTGAGGCTGGCCAGGCCGATGACCATGTTGGATGGCCGCACATCGACGAGTTCGTTGCCATCGTACGTGGCAGCGCCCGCGAGCTGGCCCACTTCGCGGAAAGACCCCGCGTCCGTCAACAGCTCGATACGCTCCCGGACGGTGAGCTTGCCGCGCTTTCGCTGCTCGGCGATGCCGGCTTCTCCTCCCATCTGCTCGGCGAGCGCGCGCCGCCGTTCGAGTTCGTCTATTTCGGGTTGCCAGACCATGTTTCGTGCCCTCGCTGAGTCTTACACGCCCTCGTCACGGCAGGTGTTACAGGAGTTGCGCGTAGCGGTCCAGCACCGGCAGCACCTCATCCGCGCCCGCCGATGGCAGCGTCAGCACGGCGCGGTCGATGCCGGCCTCGCGGTATCGCTCCAGGGCCTGCGCATCCGCCGGCGCGCCGGAGACGGTGATCGAGAGCGTCGCCATGTCGCGCTCGGCAGCATCGGCCGCCGCTTTCAACCGCGCCCGGTTCTTTGCCGGATCGAATCCGCCGCGACCGCGCGGGAACCAGCCGTCACCGTATTCGACCACCCGGCGCAATGTATGGATCGACTCACCGCCGATCAGCACGGGAGGATTCGGCTTCTGCACGGGTTTCGGATACGACCACACCGGATCGAAGTCGACGAACTCCCCGTGAAACGCGGGCGCCTCTTCGCGCCACACCGTCTTGATCGCCTTTGCGCGTTCGCTCATGAGTCGGAACCGAGTTTCGAACGCGGTGCCGTGGTTCTCCATCTCCTCCGCGTTCCAGCCGGCGCCGATGCCGAACTCCACGCGGCCGTTCGACAGCAGGTCGAGACTCGCCACTTCCTTGGCGGTAATCAACGGATCCCGCTCGGTCAAGAGGCAGATTCCGGTCCCGATGCGGAGCTTCGAGGTGGCGGCGGCGGCCGCCATGAGCGACACGAACGGATCGAGCGCGTGCCAATACGCCTTCGGCAGCGCCGCCCCGCCGGGCCACGGCGACCGCCGACTGGTCGGGATGTGGGTATGCTCCGGTACGAACAGGGACTCGAATCCCCTTGCCTCCGCTTCCCGCGCCAGCGCATCGATGCGCATGGCGTAGTCGGTAGCGAACATGGAAACACCAATCTTCAAGAGGCCCTCCTTAGCCCGCATATCTCACCACGGGCCGCGATGATCGCGCAGGATTTTGCCCGCGTGCGCGTACTCGGGAGCGGAAGCATAGCCATGCCTTATGGTGTAGCGACCATGTGCGCGCACGCGGGCAAAAGTGCCCCACAGGCGGCGCCTTCGGCCCCGCCCGTGGCCCGACCCCACCGTGCGAGGGCGCGGCCAGCGCACCTTGTATCCGGTGGGACTTCCGAAAACCGACGCACATGATTGAAAATAAATGACATATGTTTGCTTGCAAGCGGCTTGGTGAGATATGCGGGCTAAGTCTCGGATGTCAGTACGACGGATAGGCCAGAAGCCCAATCAGTTCATGATGATATTCAACAGGCCGCGCGGGGGCGACCAGTTGTGGGGATGGGCGACTTGGAGTTCCGGGTGTTTCCCGCGAGCAGGCTGGAGGCTAGTCCGCCGCCGACACATCGGACCCCATCTTTTCCGAAGTCGCCGCCGCCTTGTTCTCCACGATAGCGGGTGCCGTGGCCGCCGCGCCGTCCTTCGCCATCTCGCCCAGGAACTCCGGCAGTTCGATGCCCGCCATCCTGGCCACCTCGTGGAATGGCGGGAGCGCCTTGGTTAGTCCGCTGAGGAAGCTGCCCACGGCATTGCCGTTGCCGCCGTCATACACCACGATCTTTTCGAAGTCGATGTTGCTTATGGCGGTCGCCTGCACCCCGGCAATTGCTTCGAGCTTGTCCACAATCATCAGGCTTGCGGCCTTGTCGGGGTCACCGCCAGCGGCGCTGACTATCTCGCGCAGTCCATCGGCCATCTTGGTCAGGATCTCCATGCGCCCCATGGCCTCCCCGACGAGCTTGGCGCGCAGGGCCTCGCCCTCGGCTTCGCCCGCGAGGACTTCCTTCTGCTTTTCGCCCTCGGCTTCGGTGCGCACGCGGTCCCGTTCGATTTGCGCCGGCACGACGATGTTGGCGTATTCCGCGGCGCGGTCGCGTTCCGCGCGGGCGACTTCCGCCTGTTGCTCGGCGACATAGCCTTCCTGTTCGGACGCTGCCGTCTTCACGGCGTCCGCCGCGTCGCCCCGGCGCTTGGCTTCCGCTTGCGCTTCCCGCAGGTCGGCCTCGGAGGAAGCCTCCACAGCCTTGGCCTCGTTCTCGCCGAACACCGCCTTGGCGTTGGCCTCGGCGACGCTGACTCGCTGCTCCTGCTCCGCTCGGGCGGAGCCCACGGCGCCATCGCGCTCCTGCTGGGCAACCTGGACCTTGGCCTTGTTGATCGCTTCCGCCGCCGCCCGCTGACCCAGGGCCTCTATATATCCGGACTCGTCGGTGATGTCGGAGATGTTGACGTTGATGAGGTGCAGGCCGATCTTCATCAGTTCGGACTCGATGTTTTCCAGCACGCGGGACTCGAACTTCTCGCGGTCGCCATTGATCTCCTCGATATCCATCATGGCGATGGTGGCGCGCAACTGGCCATATATGATGTCTTTGGCCGTGTCTTCGATCTGGTGCGCGCTAAAAGACAACAGCCGCTCCGCGGCGTTGTTCATCAGTTCCTCGATGGTGCCGATGCCGAAGGTGAAGCGGGACGGCACGTTGACGCGGATGTTCTGTTTCGACAACGCACCGCGCAGGTCGATGTCCACCGTCAGCGGCGTCAGGTCAAGATAGCGGTATCCCTGCACCACCGGCACGACGAACGTTGTGCCGCCATGGATGGCCTTGGCCATGCGCTGACCGCCCACCTGCCCGTACTTGACGAGGATCCTGTCCGACGGACAGGTTCGAATCCTGCGCATTGCCGCGATCGTGGCGACCACGAGCAACACGACCAACAAGACAACGACGATGACAGTTGGACTAAACACGGTCCCTTCTCCTGATTCCCTTGGGTTACGCCCTTTGGCTGCTGGTTCGATTCGGTCCGATCACTACGGATCGGTGCCGCTCACGGCGTGGCGACAACAAGCTGGCTGCCCGACAGGCCGGCCACGGTGACGGCGGAATTGCGTTGCAGCGCCACTCCGTCGGTGACCGCATGGAACTCCTGCAAACGGCCCCGTACCGAGACACTCACCTTGCCGACGCCGGTCCGACCTTCCGGCACGGTCAGCGTGACCCGCGCGTCCTCGCCGATGGCGTCCTCCATGCGCAGGTTGCCTTCGTGCTTCAGCATCGATAGCAACGCCAGCAGGCCCATATTGACGGCGACGAACGCCACTCCGACGACGATGCCGACCGGAATCGCAAAGAATGCGTGGGTCAGTCCCCAGGAGTAGGCCATCAGGCCGCCCCAGGAAAGGCCCATGACAAACGAGACGCCGTTGCGAATGGTAAAGATGTCGCCGAACGGCGTTCCCTCGTGACCCAGTTCGCCGACTTCAATATCGTCGATCTCGCCGATCCCGAACAGCGTGAATACGACCTGGATGGCGAATACCGAGGTCGAGATGGCCGCGATGACGAACAGCGTTTGCTGCAGTTCTGCAAGCCCTTCGAACCACTCCACCATGTCGTCTGTATCTACCTTCCGAACCTCACAGCCCAAGTATCGACCCCAACCGCCCGCCGATCAACTTGAGACCAGTGGAAGTTTGTTGAAAGCATGATGGAGTCGCTTGACGGGGTGCGGCACGACCTCGTCCGCTACTGCCGTGGAGAAAGCGATCCATCCGTCGTTGTCGACATCTTCTTTGCACGTTTGTCGGGACCGTAGTACTCCTCCAGGTAGTCGAGCACCTTGCGACGATCATCGTCCCGCAGCGGCGCCATTTCCTGATCCCGCACCATCTCGACCAGCACTTGCTCCCACACCGCGCGGGTCAATCCTTGCTGCACCACCAGGTTGATCGAGTGGCAGGCGCCGCAGAACCCGAACACCTCCAGCCGTCCCTCATCCTTCGGCATCCCGCCAAACAGCGCCCGTTCCTCCGCCTCGGGACTGCCAACACTGTCCGTCCCCGCTGCAAGTCCGACCAGCCCGCATGCCACCAGGGCACAGGTTATCGAGATACGGGACAGGCGCATCGATCCGCGGCGCGATCCTGCACTAGCCCACATGCACCGACACGTGATGCATGGCGTTATTGAGATAACCCTTGGGATTCCAGCCCGCCCGGAAAGGTTGACTTGCGCCCGCCCGGTCCGTGGCTCGTGCCCAGACCTCGAAATAGCCGGATTGCGGAAACGCCATCCGGGCCACAAATCGCTGCCAGGCATGCGGATTGTGGGGCGGCGACAGTTGCGCCGGCTGCCACGTGGCCCCGAAGTCCATGGAAAGGTCCACCTTCGCCACTTCGGAGTCGCCGACCCAGGCGTGTCCCGCGACCTCCAGTTCGCGACTCGAACTACGCTCGCCCGTCCGCGGACGCGTAATGAGCGACTTGACCGGCATGGCATGAATGATTTCCAGGTCCTCCTCCGGCACGGAGGCGCCGGGAGCGACCGGATAGCGCGGGACGCGGTAGGACGAGCCGGTCATTTTCGGACCGTCGTGCACCACGTCGCGGAGCCAGATGCGCGTGAGCCATTTTTGCGAGCAGGAGCCCGGCCACCCGGGAATCACCAGCCGCAGAGGCGCCCCGTTCATGGGGTGCAGGGGTCCGCCGTTCATGGCGAAGGCAATCAGGTTGTACGGATCCATTGCCTTCGCGATCGGCACGCCGCGCGAGATCGGCAACTTGCCCGGCACGCCGGAGAGGTGTCGGTCGGCGCCTTCATGCGCGGTGTAGATCGCGGAAGATTTCACACCGGCCGCCTCGAGCACATCGGCCAGCCGCACGCCGGTCCATTCAGCGCATCCCACCGCGCCGTAGGTCCACTGGTTGCCACGGGCCGGCGGCTCGAAACCCGCGCGACCGTTGCCTCCGCACTCGATCACCAGCCGATGCGTGACCACCTCGAAACGGCTACGCAAATCGTCAATGCGCAACGTCATGGGCCGTTGTACCAAGCCGTCGATACGCAACTCCCACCTGGCGGGATCGAGGTCCGCGGGAACGATGCCGTTGTTGCGGATGAAGTGACGCGCGGTGGGCGTAACCTCGTTGTCGAGCAGGTGCGGAGGCGTTTCCGCGTTGAGCGGACGATCGTTGAGTAGCGTCAGGCCTTCCTTGCCTTGTATGACCGAGGATTCCGCGGCGGCGGCTGGAGATAGCGGCGTCCAGCGTTGAAGCGGCACAGCCGCGCCCACCAGCGCACCCATGGCCGCCAGGTTGGCGCGCCGAAGGAAACTGCGGCGACTTCCATGGAACAAGCGTCTCCGGGGAGCGCCAGCGACCGGGGACGGTTGATCCATGGTCGACGAGCGGGGCCGGGCCGGAGCCCTCAGCCGGGGAGCGCGAGGGGAAACCCCTCGCAAGAGAGAATCCGAAGCCGAAGGCGCCGGCTGTGGGGCACTGCTTCCGAAAATGACGCCCGACCAGGCGCGGGTCGCCCGCGCGGACCGCGCCTCCATTGCAGCGGCCGCGTTTCTTGCGTCGCCAGTCTCGTCGCTCATGGCCCTCCTCCCGGCAATTGAACTTCCTCGCACGGGCACACATTGCGACAACGGAGCAGCGCGCTACCCATCGGCTCGCAGGTTTCCTTCGCTTTCGGCGGAATCCTTTTTCAACGGCCATTTGCTCCAGATCCCGCAAAGCGCATCAGCTTCGGCAACGATCACCAGGTGCAACAGAGGCAGCAGGAGAATGCATACCACCTCCACTGCGCGGGCGAGCAAGCCTTCATAGGTCCCGGCGGCGGTTGACACCATGACCAGGGCGATCACCGACGCCGTCGCGCCGAAGCCGCGCCATCGCACGCTCCCCGACTCGGCCATTCGCTGCATGCGCCAGGCGATGTAGAGCCTGTCCCAGCGATTGCCGGAGGATGTCCAGATACGAACGCCATGCATCGGCCACCGGGCCAGCACGTCACGGGCGTACCACGGCCACCAGAACCAGGCCGCGAGCACAAGCCCGGCAGCGGCACAGAAGCTGGACTGTTTCAGCAGTTCCGCCGAGGGGGAAACAGGGAACATGGCTACGATCAGCGCGAAGCCGAGGACCGCGAACACCAACAGCCAGCCGACGACGAATGCCGCAAAGCCGAAGGTACTGAACAGCCAGCGCACCCTCGACACGCGTTTTTGAACGTCTAGTCCAATGGCGGCGCCGCGAAGGAACACGGGCAGCAGCAGCGCCAGCAACGGGAAGCGATAGGTGGGATCGCGGAACACGAACACGACGATCACCGCCAACGCTGTCGGGAGAACCAACGGCGCGAGTTCGCTCACGCGAACTCGAGAGAGTATTCCCCACATCGCCTCGGTTCCCCGAGCGCGTCCCATCCCGGCTATTGCGCGCCGGCGGTGCTGTAGGGATCGGCGGCGTCCCGCAAACCGTCGCCGAGCAGATTGAACGCCATCACCGTCAACACCACGAACAGTCCCGGCAGCATCTGCCATGGCGTTATCTCAATCACCAGCGGGTTCTGCGCCTGGTACATCAGCACACCCCAGCTCACCACCGGCGGCCTGAGGCCGATGCCAAGAAAGGACAACGCCGTCTCGCCCAGGATCATCCCGGGCACCGCAAGGGTCGCGCTAGCGATGATGTGGCTCGAGAAACTCGGCAGCATGTGCTTGCGGATCACGCGCGAAGTGTTCGCGCCCATCAATCGCGCCGCCATCACGAAGTCCTCCTCCCTGAGCGCCAGGAATCGGCCGCGCACCTGCCGAGCGAGGGAGGTCCAGCCGAACAGGGAGAGGATGATCGTAATGCCGAAGTAAATGAGAAGCGGCGACCAGTGCACAGGCAGCGTCGAGGAGAGCGCCATCCACAGGGGGAGGGAAGGCAGGCACTGCAACACTTCGATCACCTTGTTCACGGCGCGATCCACGAGACCGCCCAGGTAGCCGGCGAAACCTCCAAGCAGGATGCCCAGGACGATGGTCAGCACCACCCCCACGATGCCGATGGAGAGGGAAACCCGGCCGCCGAAGAACACGCGAGAGAACATGTCCCGACCCAGGGGGTCGGTGCCGAAGAGGTGGATGTAGCCGCCCTCGTCCACGGTGAACAGGTGGCGGTCCATCTCGAACAGGTTCCACATCTTGTAGGGTTCGCCGCGGGCAAAGAAGCGGATGGGAAACTTATCGCTGGTGTTTTCCGTGTATATCCGGATCCATGTGTCCGGGTCGACCTCCATGTGGTAGGCATACACGAACGGGCGCAACTGAAACTGGCCCTCGGCGTCGAAGAAGTGGACGCTCATGGGCGGGGCGTTGATGGCCTCATCGTTGCGGGTCACGGTCCCATACGGGGAGATGAACTCGCAAAGGGCGGCGAGGGTATACAGCACCAGCAGGAATGCTCCGCTGACCAGGGCCAGGCGATGGCGCCGAAACCGCAACCACATCAACTGCCGAGGCGATATGGCGGTGATCTCTTCGGCTCGGCCCGTCGCGACCAAGACCGCTGGATGGGGCGCAAGGTCACTCAAAACGAATCCTCGGGTCCACCCACGCCAGCAACAGGTCGGAGAGCAGGATGCCCACCACCGTCAGGACTGCCAGCCACATCAGGAGGCTTCCGGCCAGGAACATGTCCTGGTTGAGGAGCGCCTGGAGCAGCAACGGGCCAATGGTCGGCAGCCCCATCACCAGGGATACCAGCGCCTCGCCGGAAACCAGGGCCGGCAGCATCAGCCCGATGTTGCTGATGAAGGGGTTGATGGCTATGCGCACCGGATATTTCAGCACCAGCTTCAACGGCCTCACGCCCTTCGCCCGGGCGGTCACCACGTAAGGCTTGTTCAGTTCGTCGAGCAGGTTCGCGCGCAGGATGCGCATGGTAAACGCCGCGGAGCCCATTCCGACGATCACCATGGGCAACCAGAGGTGCGCCAACATGTCTACCACGCGGCCCCAACCCCAGGGGGCGTCCTCGTACTCGGGGGAGAACAGGCCGCCGGTGCTCACCCCGAACCACTCGAAACCGAGGTGCATGAAGATCAGCGCCATCAGGAACGGCGGCGTGGCCAGACCCACCAGCGCGATGCTCGTCATCACGTAGTCGCCGATGGAATACTGGCGGACCGCGGAATAGATGCCGATGGGCAGGGCCACGATCCAGGTGAAGAACAGCGCCGAAAGGGTGATCGACAGCGTATAGCCCAACCGTTCCCATACCAGTTCGTTCACGGGCCGCTCGAACACGTAGGAATACCCCATGTTGCCCCTAAGGAAGTTGCCCGCCCAGTAGACGTATTGCAGCACCATGGGCTTGTCCAGGTTGTACTGGGCCCGCAGGTTCTGCACGTATTCCTCCGTCGGGGCGATGCCCTGGGCCGCCAGACGATCCAGCGTCGACGAAACGACGTCGCCTTCCGGCAACTGAATGACCGTAAATATGATGACCGAGATAATGGCAAGCGTGGGAATCAACCCCATCAGCCTGGATACGACGTATGACCGCATTATTCTTGCCCGTCCCGCCCGTGCCCGTCTTGCCCGTCCTGCTCTTCCGTTTCGTCGATGTACCAGGTCGCCGGATGGTAAGGCGTCGTCCAGCGGTTGTCCGCGCCCCATATGCCGTTCGGCACCACGTTCCTGAGCCGACTGGAGACCGCAATCGGATGCGGCGCGTTGCCCACCGTGCCGATGGCCCAGAGGTTGTCGGCGGCGGCCTCCAGGAGTATCTTGGCGGCCTTCGTACGGTGCGCCTCGTCGGTGGCGCTGAGCAGTTCACCGCCCCAGTACTGCAGGTTGCGGATGAACTCGGGCGGCTCTTCGCCGATTTCGCCGTCGGTCTGGTGGTACCGTCCCCAGTGGTTCCACATCGTCATGTCCCAGCCGGCCCGGTGCGGATAGAACCAGTCCGGCCAATGGGGAAACAGGATGTCCGTCACCTTGTCCGCGTGCCACGCCGTCATCTGCATCTTGTTGGCCATGGCCCGTTCGGTTTGCAGGCGCCTCTCGATGGTCTTGAGGCGCAGGTCGATGCCAACTTCGCGCCAATAGTCCCGCACCAGTTCCAGGCTGATCCCCTTGGGCGTCTCAAAATCTATGAACTCGAGCGTGATGATCAGCTTCGCCCCGTCCGCGTATTCGCGCAGGCCGTCGCCGTCGACATCGAACAGGTCGAGTTCGTCCAGCAGCGCGCGGGAGTAGTCCGGATCGTAGCGAATATGAGTCTGGGAGAACCGTTTCTCGTACCAGCGGCTCGACGGGTGCACCGTCACCTGGCTCGGCGTGCCCCGGCCGAAGTAGATGACCTCGTTCATCTGATCGCGGTCGATCGCGTGGGAGAGCGCGCGGATGAAGCGCCGCTCGCCCTTGCCCCACACCAACTCCCGGTACTTGAGGTCATCGTAGTTGTAGTTCGGCTGTATGGCCACGTCGGCGACGTGCAGCCGGCGCCAGATGTACACCTTGTTGACGCCCTTCCTCTCCCCAAGCTTGAGCAAGGGTATGTTCGGGGTATCGAGCGTGTGGCCGGTGAAGTCGAGCTGGCCGGTGGCGGCCTGGAACGTGATCATCTGCGAGTTCTCGAGCACGACGATCACGTCCACCGCGTCGATGTACGGCAACTGGTTGCCGACGGGATCTATCTTGAAGTAATAGGGGTTGCGTTCCAGGCGCAGCTTGGTGGGCGTGCGCTCCACCGCCCTGAAAGAGCGCAGGGTGGGTACGCTCGGGGCGTCCTCGTTGCCCCATCCGCGCAACTGGTTGAACATGGCCATCCAGCTGACGTGACCCTTCTCCTTCACCAGGGCGTCGAGTTCGTCCCTGTCCCGGTACGCCGGGTGATAGTCCTTCAGGAAGTGCATGGGATCGACAAAGTGACTGCCGAAGAAGGCGAAGTAGTTGGCGAACATCGGGTTCGGCTTCGGGAACACGTACTGGAAGGTCAGGTCGTCGACGACGACGAACTTCGCTCCGCGCACGGCCACGTTCGTCAACGGCTGCATTTCCGGGTCCAGCCAGTCGTGGTTGAACCGGAACATGAAGTCGTTGGAGGTCAGCGGCGCGCCGTCGGACCACTTGATCCCGGGACGCAGGCGGATCGTCGTGACGCGGCCGTCTTCGCTCACGCTCCAGGACTCCGCCAGGTTCGGCAGGACGTTGCGCAGGTCCGCGGAAATCGTCAGCGCGTGCTCCCAGGCGAAGAATTGCCACCCGTCCCAAAGCGTGATGCGCGCCTTGCCGCCGTACTTGCCGATACGCTCGTAGGGGTGGCTGACGACGGGGTCGTCCGGCAGGCGGACCTTCACCGGCGGGAGGTCGCGGCCGTCCAGCATCGGGCTCTGGGAGAACTGCGTGATGCCGAGTTCGCTCGCGGTCTTCGGCGGGGCGAACCACTCCGGCGGCATATTACTTGCGAGGGGTGCCCCCTCGCGCTGCTCTTTTTTGCGAGGGACACCCTCGCGCTCCCCGGCTGAGGGCTCCTTGCTTGCGAGGGGTGCCCCCTCCGCTCCCCGGCTGAGGGCTCCTTGCTTGCGAGGGGTGCCCCCTCGCGCTCCCCGGCTGAGGGCTCCGGCGCGATGTCCACTTCGGCGACGCAGACTGTCGCGCCCATCGCAAGGCAGACCCACACACCGGCAAAACGCGACCTCATCCGGCCATGATGGCGACTGCCCTGCCGCCGCGTCAACACGCGCAGTCTGCCCCCGCGAGTCAAAGTGACGATGTTGCCCGACATGAAATGGACTTTGTTACTGCTTCTCGTCCGTTTCGTCGATGTACCAGGTCGCCGGATGGTAGGCCATCGTCCAGCGGTTGTCCGCGCCCCATATGCCGTTCGGCGCCACGTTCTTGAGCCGCCTCGAAACCGCCACGGGCTGCGGCGCGTTGCCCACCGTGCCGATGGCCCAGAGGTTGTCCGCGGCGGCCCGCAGGAGCGTCTTGGCGGCTTTCGTGCGATGCGCCTCGTCGGTGGCTGTGAGCAGTTGGCCGCCCCAGTACTGCAGGTTGCGGATGAGTTCCGGGGGTTCTTCCCCGAGTTCCCCATCGGTCTGGTAGTACCGCCCCCAGTGGTTCCACATCGTCATGTCCCAGCCACTCCGGTGCGGATAGAACCAGTCCGGCCAGTGGGGAAACAGGATGTCCGTCACCTTGTCGGCGTGCCAGGCGGTCATCTGCATCTTGTTCGCCTGGGCCCGTTCGGTTTGCAGGCGAGCCTCGATCGATTTCAGGCGCAGGTCGATGCCCACTTCGCGCCAATAGTCCCGCACCAGCTCCAGCGCGATCCCCTTGGGCGTCTCGCGATCCAGAAACTCGAGCGTGATGGTGAGCTGCGACCCGTCCGCGTACTCCCGCAGGCCGTCGCCGTCGACGTCGAAAAGGCCGAGTTCGTCCAGCAGCTCGCGGGAGTAGTCCGGGTCGTAGCGAATATGCGCCTGGGCGAAGCGTTTCTCGTACCAGCGGCTCGACGGGTGCGCCGTCACCTGGCTCGGCGTGCCGCGGCCGAAGTAGATGACCTCGTTCATCTGGTCGCGGTCGATGGCGTGGGAAAGCGCGCGAATGAAACGCCGCTCTCCCGTGCCCCACAGCAGTTCCCGGTACTTGGGGTCGTCGTAGTTGTAGTTCGGCTGTATGGCCACGTCGGCGACGTGCAGCCGGCGCCAGATATGCACCTTGTTGAGGCCCTTCGCCTCGCCGAGTTTGAGCAGCGGTATGTTCTGGGTCTCCAGCGCCAATGCGGCGAAGTCGAGCTGGCCGGTGGTCGCCTGGAAAGTGACCATCTGGGCGTTCTCCATCAGGATGATCACGTCGAGGGCGTCGATATACGGCAACTGGTTGCCCGCGGGATCTATCTTGAAGTAATAGGGGTTGCGCTCGAGCCGCATCTTGGTGGGGGTGCGCTGCACCACCTTGAAAGAGCGCAGGGTGGGCACTTTCGGGGCGTCCTCGTTGCCCCAACTGCGCAACTGGTTGAACATGGCCATCCAACTGACGTGACCCTTCTCCTTCACCAGGGCGTCGAGTTCGTCCCTGTCCCGGTACGCCGGGTGATAGTCCTTCAGAAAGTGCATGGGATCGACAAAGTGGCTACCGAAGAACGCGAAGTAGTTGGCGAACATCGGGTTCGGCTTCGGGAACACGTACTGGAAGGTCAGGTCGTCGACGACGACGAACGTAGCGCCCCGCACGGCCACGTTAGTCAATGGCTGCATTTCCTTGTCCAGCCAGTCGTGGTTGAACCGGAACATGAAGTCGTTGGACGTCAGGGGCGCGCCGTCGGACCACTTTATCCCGGGACGCAGGCGGATCGTCGTGACGCGGCCGTCTTCGCTCACGCTCCAGGACTCCGCCAGGTTGGGCAGGATGTTGCGCAGGTCCGCGGAAATCGTGAGCGCGTGCTCCCAGTTGAAGAAGTGCCAGATATCCCAGAGGGTGATGCGCGCCTTGCCGCCGTACTTGCCGATGCGCTCGTAGGGATGGCTGACGACGGGGTCGTCCGGCAAGCGGTCTTCCACCGGAGGAAGGTCCCGGCCGTCCAGAACCGGGCTCTGGGAGAAACGCGTGATGCCGAGTTCGCTCGCGGTCTTCGGCGGGGCGAACCACTCCGGCGGCATATCCTGTTGCGAGGGGTGCCCCCTCGCGCTCCCCGGCTGAAGGCTCTGGCGCGCCCATGTCCTCTTCGGCGACGCAGACAGTCGCACCCATCACGGCGCACGCCCACACGGGGATCAAGCCCATCAGCCGGGATACGACGTAAGGTCTCACTACTCTTGCCCGTCCTGCTCGTCAGTTTCGTCGATGTACCAGGTCGCCGGGTGGTAGGGCGTCGTCCAGCGGTTGTCCGCGCCCCATATGCCGTTCGGCACCACGTTCCTGAGCCGCCTCGAAACCGCCACCGGATGCGGCGCGTTGCCCACCGTGCCGATGGCCCAGAGGTTGTCCGCATGGGCCTGCAGCAGCGCCTTGGCGGCTTTCGTGCGATGCGCCTCGTCGGTGGCGGTGAGGAGCTGACCGCCCCAGTACTGCAGGTTGCGGATGAGTTCGGGCGGCTCTTCCCCGAGTTCCCCGTCGCTCTGGTGGTACCGACCCCAGTGGTTCCACATCGTCATGTCCCAGCCGGCCCGGTGCGGATAGAACCAGTCCGGCCAGTGGGGAAACAGGATGTCCGTCACCTTGTCCGCGTGCCACGCCGTCATCTGCATCTTGTTGGCCATGGCCCGTTCCGCCTGCAGGCGCCTCTCGATGGACTTCAGGCGAAGGTCGATGCCAACTTCGCGCCAATAGTCCCGCACCAGCTCCAGGCTGATCCCCTTGGGCGTCTCGAAATCTATGAACTCGAGCGTGATGATCAGCTTCGATCCGTCCTGATATTCTCGCAGGCCGTCCCCATCGACATCGAAAAGGCCGAGTTCGTCCAGCAGCTCGCGGGAGTAGTCCGGATCGTAGCGAATATGGGCCTCGGCGAAGCGTTTCTCGTACCAGCGGCTCGACCAGTGCGCCGTCACCTGGCTCGGCGTGCCGCGGCCGAAGTAGATGACCTCGTTCATCTGATCGCGGTCGATGGCGTGGGAGAGCGCGCGGATGAAGCGCCGCTCGCCCTTGCCCCACACCAACTCCCGGTACTTGAGGTCATCGTAGTTGTAGTTCGGTTGTATGGCCACGTCGACGACGTGCAGGCGGCGCCAGATGTACACCTTGTTGACGCCCTTCGCCTCGCCGAGTTTGAGCAGGGGTATGTTCTGCGTCTCGAGCGTGAAGGAGGTGAAGTCGAGTTGGCCGGTGGCGGCCTGGAACGTGATCATCTGCGAGTTCTCGAGCAGGATGATCACGTCCACCGCGTCGACGTACGGCAACTGGTTGCCCGCGGGATCGACCTTGAAGTAATAGGGGTTGCGCTCCATCCGCATCTTGGTGGCCGTGCGCTGCACAACCTTGAAGGCGCGCAGGGTGGGCACCTTCGAGGCGTCCGCGTTGCCCCAACTGCGCAACTGGTTGAACATCGCCATCCAGGTGACGTGGCCCTTCTCCTTCACCAGAGCGTTGAGTTCGTCCCTGTCCCTGTACGCCGGGTGGTAGTCCTTGAAGAAGTGCATGGGGTCGACCCAGCGGCTGGCGTAGAAGGCGTAGTAGTTGACGAACGTCGGGTTCGGCCTCGGGAACACGATCTGGAAGTTCAGGTCGTCGATGACGACGAACTTCGCACCGCGCACGGCCACGTTCGTCAGCGGCTGCATCTCCGGATCCAGCCAGTCGTGGTTGAACGAGAACATGAAGTCGTTGGAGGTCAGGGGCACGCCATCGGACCATTTGATCCCGGGCCGCAGGCGGATCGTCGTGACGCGGCCGTCTTCGCTCACGCTCCAGGACTCCGCAATGTTGGGCAGGACGTTGCGCAGGTCCGCCGAAATCGTGAGCGCGTGCTCATGGGGGAAGAAACGCCGATGGTCCCAAAGCGTGACCCGCGCCTTGCCGCCGTACTTGCCTATGCGCTCGTAGGGATGGCTGACGACCGGGTCGTCCGGCAGCCGATCTTCCACCGGAGGAAGGTCCTGGCCGTCCAGGATCGGGCTCTGGGAGAACTGCGTGATGCCGAGTTCGCTCGCGGTCTTCGGCGGGGCGAACCACTCCGGCGGCATATTTCTTGCGAAGGGTGCCCCCTCGCGCTCCCCGGCTGAGGGCTCCTTGCTTGCGAGGGGTGCCCCCTCGCGCTCCCCGGCTGAGGGCTCTGGCGCAATGTCCTCTTCGGCGACACAGACCGGCGCGCCCATCGAGACGCAAACCCACACAAGGGCCAAGCTCAACTTCATCGGGCCATGATGGCGACTGCCCTGAGGCCGCGTCAACAAGCCCGTTCTGCCGATGGACCTTGCTAAGGCTCCTCGGGCGTTTCGTCGAAATACCACGTCGCCGGATGATAGGCGAGCGTCCAGCGGTTGTCCCAGCCCCAGATGCCGGTCGGCGTCACGTTCTTCAGGCGCGTGGAGACCGGCGCGGCCCGATTTTGGAACACCCATGAACGGCGTATTAGGGACACCCATCCCCCGGTGGCCCGATCTTGGGATACCCATCCCCGGTTTTGGGACACCCATGAACATCCCGTTCAGGACGACCACAACACCGCCTCGGGGACACCCATGGCCAAACGGAAGCCATGACGTTTGAACAGGCAAGCAATCGCCCAGAAAACGTGAATGGAGGGACGGGAGGCACCGGCTCACTGGACCAGGGCAGATTGCCCGTGGCGCGTCCGATGGCAACTGTCCGATCCTTTCGATCAAACAAACACCGGGCGCAGTGCATGGCGAACGCCGTCAGCCACGACCAGAACTTCAAGAACCTGATCCTTGACTATCCGCGCGACGCGCTGGCGTTTTTCGCCACTGAAGAGGCACCGCTACCGGAAGACGACGTGGAGATCATCCCGGCGCGACAGGAACAGCTCCAGGAACGCCTGGGAACACACTACCGGGAGCTCGATGTGCCCCTGCTGGTGGAGTGGGCCGACGGCCGCCGCGAGGCGATCCTGTTCGTGCTGGAGGAAGAAACCAACTGGCGACAATTCTTGCCGCGCCGACTGGCGCACTATTGCCTCGACCTCACCGACCTGTTTCAGACGGACCGCGTGGTGCCGGTAACGATTTTCCTGCGCGACGCCGACGCGGCCCCCGCGTCCCTGACTCTCGGCACCGAACGCAGCCCATATCTGACGTTCAACTATCTGACCTGCAAGCTCCAGGAGATACCCTCCGAGCGCTGGCTGCACAGCGACAACCTGGTGGCCCGAGTCAACCTGCCGAACATGCGCAGACCGGAGACCCGCAAGGTCGAGGTCTACGCGCAGGCGGTCAGTGGTTTGCTCGCGCTGGAGCGCGACACCGACAAACGGGCGAAATATCTCGAATTTATCGACATCTACGCCGGCCTCACCGACAATGAGTTCCGGCGCTATCAGCGGCAATATCCAGAGGAAAGCACCACCATGGCAGGAGTCATCCAAAGGGCACGCGACGAAGGGATGCAGCAGGGTCGTGTCGAGGGGGAGCGCGTGGTCCTGGAACGGCTGCGGCGGCGGCGATTCGGTCTCCTGCCGGCTGAAACGACCGAAAGGCTAAGGCGCGCGTCCGCCGCGGAGCTGGAGAGCTGGGCCGACAACGTGTTCGACGGCGAAACGCTCGACGACGTATTCGACTCGAGTCCGTAGCGCTCCGACAAGCCCAAACCCAAGGGTACCTGCGGGTCTTTTTGGCCCCTGAAGTCTCCTTCCGAGGGGGTACCCGTCACGCTCCCGGCTGAAGGCTCTTTGCTCGCGAGGGGGCCCCTCGCGCTCCCCGGCTGAAGCTACTCCTCCCCCGGCGTTTCGTCGAAATACCAGGTCGCCGGATGGTAGGCGAGCGTCCAGCGGTTGTCCCAGCCCCAGATGCCGGTCGGCGTTACGTTCTTGAGGCGCGTGGAGACGACCACGGGATGCGGTGCCTGGCCCACCGTGCCGATGGTCCAGAGGTTTTCCGCCGCCGCCGCGAGCAGCGTCTTGGCGGCTTTCGTGCGATGCGCCTCCGTGGTCGCGGTGCGCAATTTGTCGCCCCAGTTCTGGAGGTCGCGAATGAGTTCGGGTGGCTCTTCTCCAAGTTCCCCGTCCGTCTGGTAGTACCGCGCCCAGTGGTTCCACATGGCGATGTCCCAACCGGAGCGATGCGGATAGAACCAGTCCGGCACCAGGGGGAACAGGATGTCTGTCACCTTGTCCGCGTGCCATAGCGTCATCTGCATCCTGTTGGCCTGGGCGCGTTCGGCTTGCAGGCGTCTCTCCACCGACTTCAGCCGCACGTCGATACCCACTTCCCACCAATAGTTGCACACGAGTTCCATGGTGATGCCCTTGGGCGTCTCGAAATCGAGGTACTCGAGCGTGATCGTGAGCTTCGATTCGTCCGGGTATTCCCGCAGGCCGTCGCCGTCCACGTCGCGGAGGCCGAGTTCGTCCAGCAAGGCGCGGGCGTAATCCGGGTCGTAGCGGATGTGGGCCTCGGCGAAGCGTCGTTCGTACCAGCGGCTCGACGGGTGCGCGGTCACCTGGCTCGGCGTGCCCCGGCCGAAGTAGATGACCTCGTTAAGCTGCTCGCGGTCGATCGCGTGCGAGAGGGCGCGGACAAAACGCCGCTCTCCGCTGCCCCACAACAACGCCCGATATTTCGGGTCGTCGTAGTTGTAGTTCGGCTGTATCGCCACATCGCTGACGTGCACGCGCTGCCAGATGTGCACCTTGTTGACGCCTTTCGCTTCGCCGAGCTTGAGCAGGGGGATGTCCTGGGTCTTGAGGGCGTAGGCGGCGAAATCGAGCTGGCCGGTAGCGGCCTTGAAGGTGATCATCTGCGAGTTCTCCAGCAGGATGATCGCATCGACCGCGTCTATATACGGCAACTGGTTGCCAGCGGGGTCTACCTTGAAATAGTAGGGGTTTCGCTCAAAGCGCATCTTGGTGGGCGTGCGTTCAACGACCCTGTATGCGCGCAGGGTCGGCACCTTCGATGCCTCCTCGTTCCCCCAGCCCATCAAGGTCCGGTACATGGTCATCCAGGTGATGAAACCCATTTTCTTCGTCAGCGCATCCAACTCGTCCCTGTCCCGGTACGCCGGGTGGTACAGGCTGAAGAAGTGCATGGGATCGGCAAATTGACTGCCGTAATGGGCAAAGAAGTTGGCAAACATCGGGTTCGGCTCCGGGAAGACGTACTCGAACGTGAGGTCGTCGAGCTTGACGAACTTCGCGCCCTTCACGAGCCGGCGTGTCACCGGGTTCATTTCCCGGTTCAGCCACACGTGGTTCATCCGGAACATGAAGTCGTCGGCGGTCAGCGGTACGCCGTCGGACCACTTGATCCCCGGGCGCAGGCGAATCGTCGTGACCCGGCCGTCCTCGCTCAGGCTCCACGACTCCGCCAGGTTCGGCAGGACGTTGCGCATATCCGCCGAGATCGTCAGCGCGTGTTCACCGTTGAAAAACTGCCACGAGTCCCACAGCGTGATGCGCGCGGTGCCGCCGTACTTGCCGATTGTCCTGTACGGCTGGATGACCACCGGATCGTCCGGCAGGCGTTCCTCCACCGGAGGAAGGTCCCGGCCGTCCAGCATCGGGCTCTGGGAGAAACGCGTGATGGCGAGTTCGCTCGCGGTGCTGGGCGGGGCGAACCACTCGGGCGGCATCTTTCTTAAGAGGGGTTCCCCCTCGCGCTCCCTCGCTGAAGGCTCCTTTCTTGCGAGGGGTGCCCCCTCGCGCTCCCCGGCTGAAGGCTCTGGCGCCGGGTCCTCTTCAGCGACACAGACCGTCGCGAGCATCGCGAGGCAGACCCACACAAAGGCGAACTCCTTGCGAGGGATTCCCCCTCGCGCTCGCCAGCTGAAAGCTCCCCTCGACTTCATGGGGCCATGGTGGTGACTGCCGTGCGGCCGCGTCAACACGGCCAGCTACTCCTTGCCCGGCGTTTCATCGAAGTACCACGTCGCCGGATGGTAGGCGAGCGTCCAGCGGTTGTCCCAGCCCCAGATGCCGGTCGGCGTCACGTTCTTCAGGCGCGTGGAGACGACCACCGGATGCGGTGCCTGGCCCACCGTGCCGATGGTCCAGAGATTCTCGGCCGCCGCCGCGAGCAGCGTCCTGGCAGCCTTCGTGCGATGCGCCTCCGTGGTCGCGGTGCGCAGATCATCGCCCCAGTTCTGGAGGTCGCGAATGAGTTCGGGTGGCTCTTCACCGAGTTCGCCATCGGTCTGGTAGTACCGCGCCCAGTGGTTCCACATGGCGATGTCCCAGCCGGAGCGGTGCGGATAGAACCAGTCCGGCACCAGGGGGAACAGGATGTCCGTCACCTTGTCCGCGTGCCAGAGCGTCATCTGCATCCTGTTGGCCTGGGCGCGTTCGGATTGCAGGCGTCTCTCCACCGACTTGAGCCGCACGTCGATGCCCACCTCCCGCCAATAGTCAGTCACGAGTTCCATGGTGATGCCCTTGGGGGTCTCGAAGTCCAGATACTCGAGCGTGATCGTCAGCTTCGATTCATCAGCGTATTCACGCAGGCCGTCGCCGTCCACGTCGCCAAGGCCGAGTTCGTCCAGCAAGGCGCGCGCGTAATCCGGGTCGTAGCGAATATGGGCCTCGGCGAAGCGTTTCTCATACCAGCGGCTCGAGGGGTGGGCTGTCACCTGGCTCGGCACGCCGTGGCCAAAGTAGATGACATCGTTCATCTGCTCGCGGTCGATGGCGTGGGAGCGCGCGCGGATGAAGCGCCGCTCTCCCGTGCCCCACAGCAGTTCCCGATACTTGGGGTCGTCGTAGTTGTAATTCGGCTGTATGGCCACGTCGGCAACGTGCACGCGGCGCCAGATATGCACCTTGTTGACGCCCTTCGCTTCGCCAAGCTTGAGCAGGGGTATGTCCTGGGTCTTGAGCGCGAAGGCGGCGAAGTCGAGCTGGCCAGTGGCGGCCTGGAAGGCGATCATCTGCGAGTTCTCCATCAGGATGATCGCGTCGATCGCGTCTATGTACGGCAACTGGTTGCCCGCCGGGTCGATCTTGAAGTAGTAGGGGTTGCGCTCCAGGCGCATCTTGGTGGGAGTTCGCTGAATCACCTTGTATGCGCGCAGGGTCGGCACCTTCGTGGCCTCCTCGTTGCCCCAGCCGCGCAGGGCGCCATACATGGCCATCCAGGTGACGAAACCCTTTTCCTTCACCAGCGCGTCCAGTTCGTCCTTGCCCCGGTACGCCGGGTGGTACTGTTTGAAGAAATGCATGGGATCCGCGAAGTGGCTGCCGTACTGGGCAAAGAAGTTGGCAAACATCGGGTTCGGCTCCGGGAAGACGTACTGGAACGTGAGGTCGTCGACCTTGACGAACTTCGAGCCTCGCACCGGGCGGTACGTCACCGGCGATATCACCGGGTCCAGCCAGACGTGGTTCAACCGGAACATGAAGTCATCGGCGGTCAGCGGCGCGCCGTCCGACCACTTTATCCCGGGGCGCAGGCGGATGGTCGTGACACGGCCGTCCTCGCTCAAACTCCAGGACTCCGCCAGGTTGGGCAGGACGCTGCGCAGGTCAGCGGAAATCGTGAGCGCGGGTTCCCAGTTGAAGAACTGCCAGGTGTCCCACAGCGTGATGCGCGCCGTACCGCCGTACTTGCCGATCATCCTGTACGGCTGGATGACGACCGGATCGTCCGGCAGGCGGTCCTCCACCGGAGGAAGGTCCCGGCCATCCAGGAACGGGCTCTGGGAAAAACGCGTGATGCCGAGTTCGCTCGCCGTCTTCGGCGGGGCGAACCACTCCGGCGGCAACGCCGCTTCTTCCGGCGCTTGCGCGGCGACACACCCCGCCGCGACCGTCGCCGCGCAAGCCAGTACGCCGCGCAAGCCCCCCGTCAATAGATGTTCCACGCGACAGCGACCAGAAGGCCGAATGCGTTGTCCAGTGAAGTTCTCCCTCGGCGAGACGCGTATCTTGATCGCCATGATGGCGACGGCCCCGCGTTGGCGTCAACAGACGCCTTTTGGAGAAGCAATGCGGGAGACGACGGTGCTCTACGCCCTGCGCCGAAGACAAGGTCCCGTTGCCCTCCCATCCCTGTACTGACCTCGTTCGAAAAGCTGGTAGGCTTGGGCCAACACCTTGGAGACCAGCGTCATGCAACCTCGTCGTAGTCGTGTGCAGTGGGTGTGCGCGGCGAAGAACAACCGGGAACTCGAAGCGCGCTACGACCAATGGGCACCGCAGTACGACAAGGACTTGACCGAGGAATTCGAGTGGATCGGCCCGCAGGTAGCGGTCGAGCTATTCGCCAGGCAGGTGGCGCCAGGGGCCAGGATACTCGACGTGGGTGCCGGACGGGTCTCGTCGGAGAGCGCCTGGTCGCCGCCGGCTATCGCGATCTTGACGCGATGGATCTCTCCCCCGGAATGCTCGAGGTAGCACGGCAAAAGAACATCTATGGGAAGTTGTGGCAGATGACCCTCGGCGAACATTTGGCGTTCGTTCGATGCGGTCATCGGCGTCGGCGTGTTCACCACCGGCCATGCCCCGGCACACGCTCTTGATGAACTCGTGCGGATCACCAGGGACCGTGGACACATCGTTTTCTCCCTAAAGACGGACCTGTACGAACAGGAAGGCTTCGGGCAACACCTGGCCGATCTGGAAGCCGCTGGAAGGTGGCGCCTGGTCGAGCGCTCGAAGCCCAATCACCCGCTACCGAAAGGCGAACCGGAAGTCGTGCATCGGGTTTGGGTATACCAGGTCCGCAACTAAAGGCGTGGAGACAAGTATGATGGCTGATCGCGGCATCGCAGCCGAGGACCTCAAAGGCATTCGCACGATTCACGAACACCCGGGCGGCAGGATCATGCTGCGGACCACACGAGTCGAAGCTCGGCCGTTATCCGGCACGAACGTTCGCAACCGCAAACTCACCCGGCAGGCGCTGTGAACTCGCAACAGCCGAGAGAAGACCAGTTCATCGGCGCGCTTGTCGGCTGCGCCGTTGGCGATGCCCTGGGTGCGCCGCTTGAAGGGAGGTCCCGCCAGGAAATCGCAAAGGTCACCGACCTGACAGCCGGATTCCACCCATATCGAGCCTACTCCACCGGGCAGTACACCGACGATACGCAGCAGACGATCGCCATCGCGAGAAGCATTGTGGATTCAGGCGGCGTCGATGGTGCAGCCATTGCCCGCGAGTTCGTGAAACTCTGGGAATCCGGCGAGATCGTCGGCCAAGGTCCCGTCGCCGACCGCGCGGTCAAGCGGCTGATCGCAGGTACGTCCTGGCAGGAAGCCGCACGTGCCGGCGATCTCCCGCTGAATGGCGCGGCGATGCGGGTCAGCCCGATCGGCCTATGGAATTTCGACCGCGCCGAACGGCTTGCCGAAGACGCGAGAACTTCAAGCATCGTTACGCATCGACACCCGATGGCCATCGCGGGGGCGATCGCCATTGCCACGGCGGTCGCCCACGCGAGCACCTCAAGTTCCATCGACACGGCCGACTTTCTGCGATTGACGAGCCAGTCCATTGCCCAACAAAGCCCTGGATTCGCGGAGCACATCCTTGCGTTGCGCGACTGGCTGGAACTCGACGAGACGGCGGCGCTGGCCGCCATCGTCTCGGCCAGCGGACAACCGCCACACCGAAGGGGCTTCGGCATCTCCGTACGGGTCGAGCCCACCGTTCTCGCCTCGCTGTACGCCTTTCTCCAACATCCGAACGACTATTGCGCAACGGTGGATCGCGCGATTCGAGTTGGCGGCGACGTCGATACGACCGCGGCGATCGCCGGAGCCATCTGCGGCGCGCACAACGGCGTTGACGCTATTCCCGGCCACCTGGTGGCGGGAGTCAAGGACAGCGCCGAGATCCAGCATCTGGGAGCACGGCTGTTTGCGGCGAGGTTCCCGACAAACGTTTAATGTAGGCCCAAAGGCTTGGCGGGCAGTCGGATGAACGACGCGGTGGTCACGGACAAGGGCTACGTCTTCGAGCAGACGCCCGGGGGCGCCCCGATCAAGGCGTGGACGCAGGGCGTTCCCGTCGACGAAAGTGCCTGGAACCAGCTTCGCAACGTGGCGCGGCTGCCGTTTGTGCACAAGCACGTCGCCGTCATGCCGGACGTGCACTTCGGGATCGGCGCCACGGTCGGATCGGTCATTCCCACGTCCGGCGCCATCGTTCCGGCCGCGGTCGGCGTGGACATTGGCTGCGGCATGATCGCGGTACGGACTTCGCTCGCGGCGAGCGATCTGCCGGACAATCTGAGCGGACTGCGGGCTCATATCGAGCGCAGCGTTCCGCACGGACGCACCGTGAGCAGGGGCAAGGGTCGCGACAAGGGTTCGTGGGAAAACCCTCCCGCATCGGTCGTCTCGGATTGGCGGCATCTCCAGGCAGGACTTGACGCCATCGTTTCCCGCGCCCCCAAACTGCGTCGGCCCGCCAATCGCGCGATGCTGCACCTCGGCACACTGGGAACCGGCAACCATTTCATCGAGATCTGCCTGGACGAGGAAGACCACGTCTGGGCGATGTTGCACTCCGGCTCCCGAGGCATCGGCAACGCGATCGGCCGGTATTTCATCGAACTGGCGAAGGACGACATGCGCAGGTTCTTCATCAACCTTCCGGACAAGGACCTCGCGTACCTCGTCGAAGGCACCGAACACTTCGACGATTACGTCGATGCGGTGTCCTGGGCGCAGAAGTTCGCCCTCGTGAACAGGGAAGCGATGATGGCTCGCGTGCTGCGCGCATTGCGGGAGTCGGTCAGGCCCTTCGAGCGGATCAGCGAGGCGGTGAACTGCCATCACAACTACGTCGAACGGGAAAACCACTTCGGGAAGAACGTCTGGGTCACGCGCAAGGGCGCCGTTCGGGCACGCACGGGCGACCTGGGAATCATCCCCGGTTCGATGGGCGTGAGGTCTTATATCGTCGCCGGAAAGGGCAACGCGGACTCGTTCAATTCATGCTCGCATGGGGCGGGACGCGCCATGTCGCGGGGCGCTGCCAAGCGCACCTTCACGCTGCAGAATCACCGCGAAGCCACCGCCGGCGTCGAATGCCGCAAGGACGAGGGAGTCATCGACGAGACGCCCGGCGCCTACAAGGACATCGACGCCGTCATGGCGGCGCAGACGTCGCTCGTCGACGTGGTGCATACGCTGAAGCAGGTGGTTTGCGTCAAGGGTTGACCCCTCGGCCGCATATCTCACCACGGACCGCGATGTCGCGGTATTATCGTATCCAGCGTTCCAGGGAGAGCATCACATGCGCAACGGCTATCGCGTTATCGACACCGACTCCCATCAGATGGAGCCGCCGTCCATCTGGCGGGAATACATCGACCCGGCATTCGCCGACCGCGCGCCGAAGTTCGGCGACATAGGCCACGGTCGGGCCGGCCTCACGGTGGAAGGCGAACCCATCGCCAAGCAGGACGGCACCTACCCGATGCACGCCGAAGAGTTCCACGCAGCCTCCAGGCGCGCTTCCATGGAAAAACACGAAGCGGCGCGCGCCGCCGGGTTCAGCCCCGAGGTTCGCCTGGGTGACATGGACGAATACGGGGTCGATGCCCAGGTTCTCTATCCCACCCAGGGCGGACAGATACTCGGCAAGCCGTTTCGCGACCCGGAACTGCTCGCCGCCGTCTGCCGCGCCTACAACGACTGGAGCTTTGAGTACTGCAGCCGCGCGCCGGAACGCCTGCGCATGTCGGCCATGCTTCCCATGCAGGCACCGGACCTTGCGGTCGAGGAAGCGAAACGCATGGCCGAGCGCGGCGCGGCCTGCTTCTTCATGCGCCCCAATCCCGTCGCCGGTCGCAACCTGCACCATCGGGACTACGACGAACTGTGGCGCACGATCGAAGAATTGAAGAGACCAGTGTGTATCCACGACTCCGGTTCGCCCTATCTGCCTTCTTTCGGCGACCGTATGGAAACGCATACCGCAGGCCATATCCTGGCGCATCCGTTCGAGGCCATGGCGGCGATGATGAGCCTGATCTGGTTCGGCACCATCGAACGTCATCCAACGCTGTCCATCGTGCACGTCGAGGCGGACGCCGGCTGGCTGCCCTACTGGCTGCAACGGATGGAGCAGCACTGGGACTTTTCCGGCAATGCCGAACATCCCGATCTCAAGAAGCGGCCCACCGAGTACTTCAAGTCGAATTTCCTGGTCGCCTGCCGGGGCGACGAGATGACGCTGGGCTCCATCTGCGATCTGGTCGGTGACGACTACGTGGCTTTCAATACCGACTACCCCCACGCCGACGGCACATGGCCGCTCGGCATGGAATACCTGGAGCGCCAGCCGTTGCCGGAACAGAGCATTCGCAAAATCTTCTGGGATAACGCAGCCCCGGTCTTCGGTCTCAACTGACGCCTCGGGCCGCGATGGCGGTGGTATCCTCGATCAGCTAGCGAAACGGAGGCTTGTCGTGGATATTCAGGGCTTGTTCCTCGCTGCAGCAGCCGGCGCGGTAGCGGGGTTGATAGCAGTAGTGGTTTTCGACGCCGTCGGGAGACCGTCCTGGCGACCCAAAAGAAAGCAGCGGGAGGAATCGGAGCAATAGGTCTGGCCTGACCCCCGCGCGGGTACGCGTCCCGGCCTACTGCGCGCGGATGATCGTGTGGTAGCGCTGGCCGTCGAACCTGTCGAAATGTTCGCCGAGCCACGGATGTTCGATCTGGCCCAGGTCGGAGCTAACCTCGAGATGCCGCTCGGCGACATAGGTGCTGTGGAGCGCTCCATCCACCAATACGTGATACCAGGGTTGATCTTTCGGTGGCCGACTCCTCGCCACCTGCTCGTACCACTCCTCGGTCAGTGCGAACTCGGCGTCGACGCCGCACACCACGCCGCGATAGCCAAACTTCTTGTGCGCAACGATCTGGCCAACGAAGAATCGCGCGTTCACTGGTAATACCTTAACCGCCGACGACGTTCGATTATCCGTCAAATCCCGGCTTTGCGTTACGCTTTACCGGACCTACCTGGGAGATTCACCCATGACGAAAGAGCGCCTGCTCGACCGCGACTGGCGCGAACCAGTGGCCTATCCCGACCCGGCTGTCGAGGTGATCGATCCGCGTTTTCGCCGCTACGTGCTCAGCAGCGCGGCGTTGGAAAGGCTGTGGACCGGCACCCGCTGGGCCGAAGGTCCCGTCTGGTTCGGCGACAGCCGCCACCTCGTATTCAGCGACATACCCAACAACCGCATGTTGCGCTGGTCCGAGCACACCGGTGAAGTCGATGTGTTCCGAGCGCCTTCCAACAACGCGAACGGCAATACCCGCGACCGCCAGGGCCGGCTCGTTACCTGCGAGCACGGCAGTCGCCGCGTCACGCGCACCGAGCACGACGGCACGATCACGGTGCTGATGGATCGGTTCGAAGGCAGGCGTCTGAATGCGCCCAACGATGTCGTGGTACACACCGACGGCGGCATCTGGTTCACCGATCCAGGCTACGGAATCATCTGGAACTACGAAGGCAACAAGGCGCCGTTCGAACTGCCAACCCGCGTCTACCGCATCGATCCCGAAACGCTGGAGGCGACCGTGGTCATCGAGGAGATGGAAAAACCGAACGGCCTCGCGTTTTCGCCGGACTATTCCGTGCTGTATGTCGTCGATACCGGCGCATCGCACAAGCCCGGTTTTCCACGCCACATCAAGGCCTATGACGTGGTTGGCGGCACGCGCGTCGAAAACGGCCGCGTCTTCTGCGATCTACGCGAAGCGAGCCCGGACGGCCTGCGCGTCGATACGGACGGCAACGTCTGGTCTGCGGCCGGCTGGGCCGGCAATGCGCAAAACGGCGTCCATGTGTTCGCGCCCGACGGAACGAGGATCGGCGTGATTCACCTGCGAGAGACCGTCTCCAACGTCTGTTTCGGAGGCGTCAAGCGCAACCGGCTGTTCATGACGGGCTCGCAGTCGATCTATTCCCTGTACGTCGAAGCACAGGGCGTGCCCTACGTTTGAGCTATCCCAGGTCGGAATTCGGCGATTCCCTCCGCGCCGGTTGATTCGCGCCGCACCGACAGACAGGATAGGGCCATGAAGATCGTCCACTTTGCGGATTTGCACCTCGATGCGCAGTTCGCTTGGACCGGCGCGAGCGGCGATGCGGCGCGCCGGCGGCGGCAGGGGTTGCGCGACGCGCTCGGCCGTATCGCGGATTTGGTCAGGGAAGCCCGCGCGGACGCGCTCTTCTGCGGCGGCGACCTGTACGAAAATGATCGCGTTGCCCCGGACACGGCGGAGTTCCTGCGCGAAACCTTCGCCCGGCTCAGTCCTGCGCGCGTCTTTCTCGCGCCTGGCAACCACGACTGGTACGGACCGCAAAGCCTCTACGCATTGGTGGGGTGGAGTCCGAACGTGCATGTCTTCACCGAACCCGCGTTGCGACCGGTCGGACTCGGCCCGAACCTGACCCTGTGGGGCGGCGCGCACATCAAACCGGCAAACACCGGCAACTTCCTCGACGGATTTCACGCCGCCGGATCGGGCGCGCATATCGCCCTGTTCCACGGTTCCGAGCGATCCTGGTTGGCTGCCCAAGGCGACGACAAGCAACCGCATGCGCCGTTCGGTGCATCCGAGATCGAAACCGCCGGCCTCGATCACGCCTTCCTTGGCCACTATCACCGCCCCAGGGACGCGCCCCGGCATACGTATCCGGGCAATCCCGAGCCCCTGGCCTTCGGCGAGGACGGCGAACGCGGTGCTGTCATCGCGACGATCCACGATCGCGGCGGGGTCCATCGCGAACGTCGGCGGATCGCCGCCGGGCTGGTTCACGATGTGGGTCTCGACATCACCGGCTGCGCCACGCGAGAACAGATAAGGGAACGCCTCGCCAAGGCCACCGACGGTCTCTCCGGCCTGGTTCGACTGACCGTCAGCGGCGAGATCGATTCTCGCGTCGAACTGCGCGAAGACGAACTGCGCGACATCCTCCTTTCGCGCTTCGAAGCCGCGCGTATCCGGCGGGGCGAGCTTCGCGCCGGATACGATCTGGATGCGATCCGCCAGGAACAAACGGTCCGGGGTCAATTCGTGAACGACGTAATGGACGCGAGCTTGCCGGAGGACAAGCAGCGGCGCGTCCTGATCACGGGGCTTAGGGCCCTCGATGGCCGCGACGACCTGGAGGTGCTGTAAGTGCGCTTTGAATCGGTAGTGGCCCATGCCTTCGGGCCACTCGTCGATGAGACCCTGGAACTTGCAGCCGGCATGAACGTCGTATACGGGCCGAACGAAGCCGGCAAATCGACCTGGCACGCGGCGCTTTACGCCGGACTATGCGGCATGCGCCGCGGCGGCGGCCAAACGATCGCGGACCGCGACTTCGTAGGCCGACACAAACCGTGGAACGGCGGAAGCGCGTGGGAAGTCAGCGCCGTCATAGCGCGCGATGACGGCGTTCGCGTCGAGTTGCGCCACGATCTCGCCACGAGAACCGGCACTGCGCGCGATGCGGACATGGCGGGACGCGACTACGCGTCGAAAATTATCCGCGACGGCGCGCCGGACGGAGCGGTCTGGTTGGGGCTTGATCGCAGGACCTTCCTCGGCACCGCCTGCGTCCGCCAGGCCGACATCGTGCGCGTACTGGAAGCGGCAGACAGCTTGCAGGAGGTCTTGCAACGGGCGGCCGATACCGCCGGCGCGGACGCCACCGCCGCCGCGGCCATCGACTTGCTGGACAAGTGGCGCAGAGAACGCGTCGGCTCCGCCCGCGCCTTTACCAGACCCCTGCCCGTCGCCGAACGGGCGTTGGAGCAATCGCGACGCGCCGCCGATCAGGCGAGGGACGCCCGCAAGGCATACCTGGGCAAACAGGCCGAAGTCGAACGCCTGCGCGCAACGGCCGATGAATGCGAGCGCGTCCGGGCGGCAATGGACATTGGCGGATCTGAACGGCATCCGGCCGAAGATGCGGAGCTGGCGGCGCAAATCCAGACTGCGGTCAACGCCTGGTCCTCGCGTCCACAGATGCCCAGGCCAGCCATCCCGTCTCTCGGGCAACTCGCGGCGGAGCTCGCCGAGACCGACCGACAGTTGGCTCGACCAGACACCGGGAGCAACCTGTGGCTGGGCATGCTGACCCTGGTCGCGTCCGTCGTCGCTGCGACACTCGCATTTCTTTACGTCGGCCCGGAGCTTCTTGCCGCGGTGGTGTTCGCGTTCGCCGGCGGCGGCATCGCGTGGTGGCAAAGGCGTTCGCAGCAAGTCGCCATGCTTGCGGAGCGCCGAACGCGTATCGAATCCGGAATCGAACATCGTCGCGAAGACGACGAACGTTACCGGGAAGTCATCGCGAGGCGCGGGGATGCCGAGGATGCCCTGCACCGCGCGGCAGATAGCGCCCGTATTGCCGAGGGCGAAGTGGAACATCGCGCGAGAGCGCTCGAACGCTGGTTGCAGGAATGGCGGCGCAATTTCGAGGAAAGGAAGGCGCAGGAACGACGCCTCGCGGCAGCGCAACGGGAAGCGGCCGATGCCATGAGAGCCTACAACCGCGCCCGCGGCGAACTGGACCAATTCGCCAGGAGCATGCCGGACGTGTCCTCAGCCGGAGAGGCCGAGCAAGCCGCCACGCTCGCGCGCGACAGGTTGCAGCGGCTCGACGCAACCCTGAACACGACCGTCGAATTCCTGCGTCGCGCCGAAGAACGCGTTCACCGAGACATAGCGCCCAAGCTTCGCAAGAGCGTACTCAAGCATCTCTCCCGAATCACTGGCGGACGCTACACCGATTGCCGCATCGATCCGCAGTCGCTCGCGGTCGAGGTCAGAAGCGGCGCCGGCCCGTGGCGAAGGGCGGAGTGGCTGTCCCACGGCGCAGCGGAACAAATCTACCTGCTGTTGCGCATGGCGCTGGCCGAGCATCTGTCGGCCCCGCACGAAACCTGTCCCCTCATCCTTGATGACCCGATCGCCACCAGCGATGCGCTGCGGCGCCAGGCCGTGCTCGACACGTTGCTCGCCGTCAGCGAATCCGCCCAGGTGATCCTGTTCAGCCATGATCGGGACACGCGCGACTGGGCACGACAACGATTGTCGGAGCCGACCGGACGCTTGCGGGAACTCGACCGCGCCGGCATACCGGCGTAGCCCCGTCGCATCCTGGTAGCCGCCACAGCGGCGGGGTAGTTGTCCCGGCTGGCTAGCGCCACAAAAACCGTCGCCCTAGCGGGCGCCGTGTTTTGCCCCCGCCCAAGCCCGACTGTTTTCGTCCCACCCGCGTGCCCGTCACCCTGTCAATCTTGCCGCTGGTGCGGCAAGTCCGACAGTCTGCTAGCCCGGGCGGTCCGGCATGATGATCTTCGGGGTTTCGGCCTGGCTCGGGGGAGCCGTTTCCACATGCGCGTCGTCCGCGAAGAGGTCGATATCGCCATGGGCGTAGCCCGCGAACTTCAAGTGCTCGCACAGTGCGCGGTCAACCACGTCCTCCATCTCCGCGTCGAATGCGTCGGAGTCGAGCCTCGGGAATCGCCGCACCAGCGCCGGCCGGTTGTAGACGAACGTGCGCTTCATTGATCCCGATACGAAACGCTCCTCGGCCAACCCGAATTCGAAGCGGATGCGGACCGGCACCTCGATCAGTGCCGAATCCGATTCGATCACGTGTTTGATCACCTTCTTGTCGACTACCCAGAGCATGATTTGGCGAGTCGCCACCGCAACGCTTCGAAGCATTGCAGACTTGGCGCGCATTCGCCATTCGGCGAAGAACACGCCCAAACCTCGGGGGTCACCTCGTTGCGTCCTCAGCGAGCCCACCCAAAGGCGGAAGCGCGACCGAGTAATCGGACGCGCCTTGGTGCCTAAGCCGGACCGGCGTCTTTCTTGCGGAAGATGGCCACGCCGACGAGTCCCCCGATGGTGGCGAAGATGCCGAACAGGATGACGTTCATCACAAGCTGCGTGCCGAGGATCGCCGCGCTAACTTCGCCCGAGGCCATGTCGCGCAGGAAACTCGGGATTTCGATTCCCATCTGGTCAAGCTGTGCGAAGCCTTCCACCGGATCGGAGAAGTCGGGCGCCAGGCCCAGGGCCATGACTATTGCGCCGACGAACGTCGTGACAATGCCACCGATCACGCCGGCCAGCACACCCACGACGGCACCGTCGCTGTACGGCGCCTTCTGGAATGACGTCTGCTCCTTGAGATAGAAATAGACCGCCAGCACGCCGCCACCGATATACAGTGCGCAGCAAATGGTGTTCAGCATGCCGATGTAGGGCAGCGCCGCGACGATGCCGAACACGCCGCCACCCATCAGCGCTGACTTGAATTTGGGGTTGTCCATCATCGGTGATCTTCTCCTGTCTGTCTTTGAGTCCCTGTGAATTCAGCAATGGCCAGCAACGGCAATAGTCCGCATGGGAATGCTGCTGCGAAACCCGTAGCGAACCGCGTCAGCGCCGTGTTTTCGAGCATCACGTCTACCAAGAGCGGGGCCATGAACGCCACGATCCACCGCGGCCGCGCCGCCAGCCTCGTCGCGAGTTTCGGCAGTTGGGGCCAAGCGGCCACGCCGAGCGTAAAGCCCATGTACAGGCCAGTGCATCGCGCGCACGCGGCGAGCGGCTCGCCGAGCAAGTGGAAGCTGCGGGCCGGAATCTGGTGGCAGACCGGATGCAGCAATCCGCGCAGCAAGTCCGCATGCGGCCAGCCGCCGGCGGCGAACAGCGCCGGCGCGAATACAAGTGCCATCCAGCCGAGGCAGACAAACAGCAAGCCGTACGCCCATGGCGTTTGCAGGCTCTCGCGGGTCACGCCGCACGCCGCCTAGGCACCGATCGCGATGCAGCGCCTCATGCCAGCATGCGGTGTGTCGCCGGCGCAAATGCGGGCAGGTCTATGCCGTGTGGACATGCGCCCGCGCATGGCTCCCCGGTGCAGGACAGGCATGCGGCGGCGTTCTCTTCGAGCTTGGCGTATTCCTCGCGGGCGAACCGCACATCTCCATAGTCAGTCGCATACATCCGCGTACGCAGCACATCGGGAATGGGCACGCCGTAAGGACACGCCCCCTCGCACAGGGAACAGGCGTGGCGGCAATAAGTGATACCGTTGGCCACGGCATAGCGTTCGAGCAGCGCGACATCCTCGCTTGACACGGGCAGGCTGCCCGACCCACCGAGATATTCGTCGATCTGTCCCTGCTCCGTCATGGAGACGATGAGCGCGTCCACGTGCGCATCCGACAGCACCCAGCGAAACGCGGCCTGGGAGAACGTCGCGCCACCGGTCTCGAACGGCCGCATGTCATTCAGTCGCGCGCCCATGAGGGTCTTCATGGTCACCACCCCCACATCTTTGGACTTCGCCTTGGCCAGAGCCCGGGGCAAGTCCGGCTGCCGCACCAGCCTGTCGAACGATCTCGTCATGTTGGCCAGGAACGAGGGATCCTGGCCAAAGTTGTACGCCACCAGGACGACATCGACCAGGTCCCGGTCAAAGACGTAGTCGAGGCACTCGATCAACCTCGGGCCGTGACCAGACATACCCGTGAAGCGGATTTTCCCCTGCTGCTTCGCCATCGCCGTGAACTCGTGCCACTCGGGGTTCGCCATGCGCGCGACATCGTTCACCGCGTGATTGAAGTAGACATCGACATAGTCCGTGCGCAAGCGCCGCAACGACGTATCCAGCGCACGCATCAGCGACACGCGCGTTTCGTCCTTGCCGGCCACGAACTTCGACGCGATGTAGACCTTCTCGCGACGACCTTGGAGCGCCCGCCCGATCGTATTCTCCGACGCCCCGGCGCTATAGCCGTCCGCCGTGTCGAAATAGTTGATGCCCCTGTCCAGGGCGTGGTGAATCAAGTGTTCACCGCCGCGCCGCAACCTGCTTGATCCGAACGAAATGTCGGAGATCTCAAGTTCGGTTCGGCCAAGGCGCACATAGCGACGCACTACGCCCGCGGCTGGCGCTTCCGGGCCCGCGGCAACCGATGCAAGCGGGATGACGCTCGACACGGCCCCGAGGCGCAATACATCGCGACGACCGATTGCTGGCATGCCCATTTCCCCATCGATTCGACCCGCATAGATTACGTTCGATGGGCGAGCCTGTCACCCCGCCGATCCGCTACAATTCCCCGGCGAGAGAAAGCGGCTTCCTTCCCGGGCCGCCGAAGGAGGCTGCCATCCCGTTGCTAGAGATCTACATGATCGTCGGGTTCCTGCTGGCGGCCTACTCCGTGGTCGCCAACGACTCGATCCAGACCCTTGGGACGTTCCTGTCCTCGAACGCGCACCGGCCGTGGTGGGTGCTGTGGATGTTCGCCGGAAGCATCCTCCTGGTCGTGCTCTTCTACGGCTGGTTCGTCAACGACGGCGACCCCGCCTACGGACGCCTGGAGAAGTTCCCCGTGCCGGAAGGCGGCGTGTCGTGGATTCACGCCATTCCGCCGCTGGCGTTGCTGATTCTCACGCGTCTCGGGGTTCCGGTCAGCACCACGTTCCTGGTGCTGACGGTATTCGCCGTGGGCAACATCAACGCCATGATCACCAAGTCGGCCCTCGGCTACCTGGTCGCGTTCGTCTCCGCCATCGTGTTGTTCAGCTTCGTGTTCAAGCGCGCCACGGCGTACTTCCATCGGACGCAGGGCGAGGAGATACCCGCCTACTGGGTGGTCCTGCAATGGGCCTCGACGGGGTTTCTGTGGAGCCAATGGCTGATACAGGACCTCGCCAACATCTTTGTTTACCTGCCCCGGGAACTCTCTCTGTTCTGGCTGACGTTCGGCGTGGCCGCACTGCTGGCCATGCAGGGGTACATCTTTTTCCAGTTCGGCGGCGCGATCCAGAAGATCGTCACCAGCAAGACCGATACCACGGACATGCGCGCGGCTACGATCATCGACTTCATCTACGGCGTGGTGCTGTTTGTGTTCAAGGAAATGAGCAACATGCCGATGAGCACGACCTGGGTATTTCTCGGCGTGCTGGCCGGGCGCGAGCTCGCGTTGTCGTTCTATCTCGCCGATACGACCACGCGCGAAACGACGCGCAAGGTCATCTCCGACGCCGCGAAGGCCCTGTCCGGGCTGATCGTCAGCGTCGTACTGGCCTTCGGCCTGCCCTGGCTCCACAGGCTGGTCTTCGCTTAGCCCGAATATTTCACCAAGCCGCTTGTTGAATAGACAAATGTCTCTTAGTTCCAATAGGTTAATCCCATATTTCGAAAATCCTGCCGGATACAAACTGCGCTGGCCGCGCCCTCGCACGGTGGGGTCGGGCCACGGGCGGAGCCGAAGGCGCCGCCTGTGGGGCACTTTTGCCCGCGTGCGTGCACATGGTCGCTACACCATAAGGCGTGGCTATGCTTCCGTCTTTTGTCTGGCGAGGGGTACCCCCTCGCGCTCCCCGGCTAAAGGCTCCGAGCACCCGCACGCGGGCAAAATCCTGCGCGATCATCGCGGCCCTTGATGAAATATCCGGGCTGGCCCTCACACGCACCATAGGTCCATCTCGTGCGATCAAACGCTTCCTTTATGCTGATCGGCTACATGGTTGGCATCTGCGTCGTTTCCCTGCTCGGCGGGAGACTCTCGGAGCTGGGCAAGATGACGCACACGCGTACCCAGATCGTGATGAGCCTTGTGGCGGGGTTCATCCTCGGCATGGCCGTGTTTCACTTGCTCCCGCACAGCATTGAGCGCATTCCCGGGCCTGACAGCATGGTTGTCGTTGCCGGATGGATGGTGATGGGCATGGTCACGATGGTTCTCCTGTTACGGGTCTTCCAGTTCCATCAGCACGACTTCAGCAGTGAGGCGAGCGACCTGTACGGAGCGCATGGACATGTCCACGGACACGACCAGGGTGCCAGCATTCGGTCGAGCAGCCTGTTGGGGATCGCGTTCGGCCTGAGTCTTCACACCGTCACGGAGGGCGTCGCCCTGGGCGCGAGTGTGCGGATCGACGAAAGTCTACTGCCGGGCCTCGCGGTCTTCATTGCCATTCTGCTGCATAAGCCGCTCGACGCGTACTCCATCATCGGCATGATGAACTCCGCGGGCTACGAGCGTCGCGCACTCAATTTGGCCAATGTCGCATTCGCCCTGCTCTGCCCCCTGGTCGCCGCGGTGAGTTTCTGGGGCGTGGGCATGATCGTCGCCTGGGACGAATCGGTTGTGATCGGTTATACCCTCGCTTTTGCGGCGGGCGCGTTCCTGTGCATCTCCTTGAGCGATCTGCTGCCGGAAATCCAATTCCATACCCATGATCGCGGCAAGCTCATGGCCGCTCTTGTATTGGGTATCGGTTTCGCCTACGCGCTGTCTTATATCGAAGGGGGTTCCATACACGAGCTCGAAGTGCACTAGCGCCACAAAAACCGTCGCCCTGACGGGCGCCGTGTTTTGCCCCCGCCCAAGCCCTCCTATCATCCTGTCGATCTTGCCGCCAATGCGGCAAGTCCGACAGCCTGCTAGGCCAGAGATCAACGGCCGGCGGCCACGCCCGAGGTCAAAGCGCAAGGCCGCGGGTTTTGAGCGGGTCTTCCCGAAATAGCTCCGTCAGCAACGCATAGACCGGCGGAAAGGCCTCGGCGAGGATGTCCGGGACCGTAAAGAACGTCTCCACGGTGACCGCGAAGAACTCCGCCGGATCCGACGCCGCATAGTCGTCGATGGGCGGTTCCAGGTCGCGCTCCACCATGTCGCAAAGGTCCGCGTATGCCGCCGAAAACGTCTCGGCCCATCGTGCATCCGACATGCCGTTGGGCAAGGGCGGCAATCCATTGTGATGTCCCGACAGTTCATCCAGTTTGTGCGCGAACTCGTGAATCACGACGTTGGTCGGAAAGTAGTCCGGCTCGTTGCGCCGAGGGCGCGCGTCGTCCCATGCCAACACCACCGCGCCGCCGTGCGCAGCCTCGCCAACGAGCTCTTCGTGACCCGTATGCACGATGCCGTCCTCGTCCTCCACTTCGCGCTCGGCGACGAACCCGCCCTCGTAAACGATGACCGTGCGGCAGGCGCCGAGGTAATCGAAGCCCAGGTTCGCCACCAGCCGACACGCCTGGGCGGCAATCGCAGCCCGCACGGCGTGGTCAACGAAAAAGCCGCGCGCGCCGAAGAACTTCTTCTGGGCAATGAACCGGGCCGCGAGGTTGCGCACCCGTTCCAAGGTCGCGCCGTCCAGTCGGTCAAATAGATCCGAATCGGCGACGATGCGGCGCCAAAGCGCGTCGTCGATACGATGGCGGCGAATGCGGCGGGCGACGAGCCACTGTTTGATTGGGTTAGCCCGCATATCTCACCGGCAACCGGCACGCGCCCACCGCGACAAACCCCTTGTTCATCAGCGGGTCAGGAGTCGGCGTCATCCCGGTCGTTCTTGAACAACGCTTCAAGCTCCGCCCGCGCCCCGTCTTCACTCGAGGTACCGGTGGGCGCGCCATCGTCCGGCGTATCCCGCGCGGCGCCGCCGAATAGCCCGTCCAAGCGCTGGCGGGCCGCATCGCGCCGCGAACCCCGGGCATCGTCGTACGCGCCGGACAGGGGGCGAAAGAACTCGCAGAAGTTGGCGTTCTCCTTCTGGATGGGAGGATCAGCGCGATCATCGTCGCACTGGCCCGTCAGGTGCGGGCCGAAGTGAACGCACAGCCGGCAACAGTGCAGATCTTCGAAACACTCCGGACAGTTCGCGTGACGACTGATCGGCCGAGGGATGTCCCGCAGAGAACAGCCGCAATTCCAACATACGACATCGGTCATCGAACTCTCCCTCGCGCCGGCCACCGCGCCCTCCTATTTGGTTCGGCTCTCCGCGTGTTCTACCGCCGCGTCGTAGCGCCGCAAACAGTTCGCCACGACCAGGTCCTCATCCTCTATCAGCACGTGGCGCCGCGCAATGAGATCCCGCGTCGCCGCGCGCACCTCAAGAGCATACTCGCTGCGATCGGCATAGCGCGTGCGGACATCCAGGAATCGCGTGAACCCCAGGAACGTCGCGGGCTGCCCGGGCGCGCCCCGCTTCGGATGGCGCGGATTCCATCCCGTGTGACAGCCCACGGGCACACTGATGTCCGGCAGTCGAATACCCGCCGTTTCGTTCAGGTCGTCGTCGACATTCGACACGGGGCTGGGATAGGCGGAGCCTCGGCGCGCGGAGAAGCGGCAAATGCCGCGGTTCGCGTCCGGGCCGAGGTCGAGCGCGCACAGTTGGCCGAGTTGCTCCGCGTCGAGGGTCTGTATGCCGAGTTGCGATTCAAATAGATTGAGAATTTGCTCCCGGTCGGTAGCGGTACTGTCCGCGAACCGAGGTACTGCGTTCGGAGGGGGTTCGACATCGTCCGCTGCCCAAGTATGCAGATTGACCAACGCTGCGCGTAGCAGGGGCGAGGAGTCCACTACGTTCAGTATGTAGCGCCCCGAAGCGCCCGTGCGCGGGTTGAATACGGCGGGCGGCATCACGCCGTTGATGTGGTGCGTCCCCGCAAACGCGTACAAGCGTTCGTTCGCCGCCGCCTCCAGGTCGCCGCCGCCGGGATGGGTGTGAATCAACGCCGCATCGCCCCTCCAGTATTCCCACGACGTATTGGTGAAAACCACCTTCGGCAACGTTGTTTCGGCGTCGAACAAGCCCGCCGTTTCGCCCGTCAGCGGATCCGTCGTCGGCGCCGCGGCGAAAGGGAAGGTCTGGCCGGGGCCCGGCACGCCGATGTTGCCGGGCTGCGCGAAACGATGGTTGAAATCACCGCGCTGTCCCCCGGCGATGTGCGCCAGCACGCCGTCGAAGACCCGCCCGCCGTCCTCGTCCGTATTCAGTCCAAGCGCGAGGAAGTGGCGCAACAGACGACCGGTCTGCGACGCGCCGAACGCGTGAGCGCGGTCGAAACCGTACGCGAGCGGGCTGCGACCGTCGCCCGCGCGCAACGCGGCGGCCGCATCGCGTATCGCCAGCAATCCCGCGCCAACCACCGGTACATCGTTCGCCCGGTAGACCAGCGTGTACACCCAACCCGCGTCAAAACCGCCATCGAGATGGACGCGCGGTCCCTTGCCCGACTCGAAACGCCAGGACGATCTCGGGATGGGCACATACGCGTCATTGTCGTGACGCTGCCGGAACAGGCGCGCGGCGCCCTCCGACGGCGCGCAGGTCGCTGCCGCCGCATCGCCGAACGCCAGGCTCCGAACGCGCCGGTCCGGCTGCACGCGGCATACCACATCACCGCATGGCTTCGAGCCCGCCTGCGCACGCGGGGCGGCGAACCCCATGCCTTGGCGCACGTCCCATTGCCAGCCGACGGACGCCACCGCGAAACCACGACGAAACAGAAAACCGTCGCCCGGCGCGCAAGGGTCTGGCAGCAGGTCGGCCGGGGCGGCGCGATTCAACAGACGGAACGCAAGCGGCCTACCACGGTTAGGTATGTCCAAAAGCAGCGCCTCGGCCCGCTGCTTCGCCGGCGCGATCAACGTCACATCGCCCCTGAAGGTCACGCCTCCCGCAGTTCGCGGCACCAATGCCAGGTCGATGATGTTGGAGTTGGCCGGATGATCAGGATCGACCGCGTATTCGATCTGCGCGTCTATGCGCTCGAACGGGCCGTACGGGCCGAACGACTTGCCGTCGGCATAGGGTTCGCGTTTGAAGACCTGGAATCGCGTTACCGTCATTGAAACCGAGTTACGCGCACCGAAAACACTCCGAATAGCCCTATGGAAACGGCGGACAGCCGATCAAACCGCCGCCGCTTCCCCGTAGAATTGCTCGCAATAGCGTCGAAAACGAAAGATGTCGCCGTCGGACCGGCTAAGGGCGGGCCGAGGCTGATACCGCTGGCGCGACCAGATTTCGACATCCTTGCGCACTTCGAGCACAACGTCATTCAGGATCAGCTTAGGAATCAGTTTGCGCCTGATCGACGCCGGCAACATACCAAGCCAATTGGAATCGCCCATCAGGTCGACGTCCAGCCAATAGTCGATAGTTTCGCCATCGACCGGCGTCGCCATGATCCAATGCCGCAGTTCCAACTTGGTTGCCAAACCATGAGACTCAACCATCGATACTCCCAACCCCCAAACCCCGATTTCGATTGCGAGCGATAGCTCCAGACGCTGTAGTCCAGGTGTGAGCATTCTTTTCGTGAAAGAGTAGGAGGACGACAGAAAGGGCCCGACGATCTTTGTCGGCACAGTTTGCTTCAGTTCGCGATAGCCGTGCACATGCGCGAGATGGCTCAGATCAACCGAATTCTCCGTCGTCGTTTGCGGATGCGCCCTGATGCGTAGCCGTTTCGCGGCTCTGCCGGTCCAGCCATCGGGAGAAACATCCGGAATCTGCCATTCCGGCGGACGGCCGGCGTTGTCCCAGTACGCGAAAATGAAGCCGTTGACCTCGGCGACCTCGTACGATTTCAACCGAGCTGATCTGGGCGGCGGCGCGTCTCGAACCGCCACGCACTTGCCGGTCACATCGTACTGGAATCCGTGAAACGGGCACACGAGATTGCCGTCACGCACCATGCCGCCGGTCGAAGGCCCAAGGTGAGAACCCAGGTGCGGGCAGAACGCATCCGCAACGCAGACCGCCCCGGTTCGGTCGCGCCAGACAATGATCTCCGTGCCCATCCAGGTCTTCTCGATGAGCTGCTCCTCGCGCAGGTCGGAAGCCAATTCGATGACATACCAACCGTCTGGGAAAGGATGCAGCGGATGCACATGGCTGGCTAGCGACGGACCTGACGAAGGCGTCTGCATTGCTGGATTATCAACCTCTTACGTAATGTGTTCAATGTTCGCCGTCGGCGAACACGGCGAACCGCCGGGAACAGGACCATGGCGCGTTTGTGGCCTTCGAACCTGTTGGATATAGTCGCTGACAAGGACCGTTCAACTGAAGAGGAGACCTGACTAGTGGGATTCGCATTATCAGACATGCAATTGACCAGCCCCGCATTCGAAGCCGGAGGAGCCATACCGGCGCGGCACACCGGCGAGGGCGAGGATGTCTCCCCGGCGCTGGCGTGGTCCGACGCACCGGACGGCACGCAATCCTTCGCGATCATCTGCCATGACCCGGACGCCCCGCTCGTCACCTCGGGACGGTACGGCTACGTGCACTGGGTGCTCTACAACATTCCGGGAGACGTCACCGAACTGGCGGAAGCGTCCGGAGAGTTCACCCAGGGCACGAGCGATTTCGGCAGGCCCGGCTACGGCGGGCCCATGCCACCCCCGGGACATGGGGTGCATCAGTACTACTTCTGGGTGCTGGCGCTCGACAGCGAACTCGACCTCGAAGGCGGTCTGGACATGTGGACCCTGCTCGCGAAGATCGAAGATCACACGATAGGCATGAATCGCCTGGTCGGCACCTACCGGCGCGTCAGCCGCGGCTAGCGGCACATCAGCCGCGCCGCGAGACGCGCGAGGGCGACCGTCCTGCCGTCCGGGTCTTCCACGATTTCTTCAGAGTAGCTGAGGATGTCGAGATGTCCGGCAGCATCTCGCAAAGCGCCCGGCGCGACGCGAAAGGCCGGGTCCTGCGGACCGCCGACCGCCCGATCCGTCTCCAGGTGAAGTTCCACGATCAGATGTCCACCGGGCGCCAAATGGCCGGCGAGGTCCTGGATCAGGCCAAGGTCGACGTAGTGGATCATGACGATCAGGTCAAACGTACCCGTCACACCGTGACCGGTATCGAGATCGCGCCTTAACCATTCGACGGATAGTCCGCGCGCTCCCGCGGTGGCTTCGGCGCGGGCCAGCGCGACGTCGGATATATCGATCCCCGTCACCGAGAAACCCTGCGAGGCAAGAAAGATCGCATTGCGCCCGGCGCCGCACGGGACATCCAGCGCGCGACCGGGCGTCACGTCGGGAAGCCAGCGTTCGAGCCAGGCGCTCGGATGGACGCGATCCACATAGGCGCCAAGGCGGTAGCGCTCATCCCATTTCTCGCGGTCGGCTGCGCTCACCGATAGACCCACGATTCCGATAGGCTAATCCGGCGCGAACGCACGGCGGCGCCCTTTGTTGAATATGCCGGGACGTTCCGGGGCACTGTAGACTGGCATGGGGCACATTCTATAGCTGCCGAATGCGGAAGGTCGAACGGATGCGGATCGTGAGTTGGAACGTCAATGGATTGCGTGCATGCGTCCGCAAGGGGTTCCTCGACTTTCTTGAAGCGTCGGAGGCGGATGTCGTTTGCGTCCAGGAAGTCCGAGCCTTTGCGCATCAACTGGAACCACGGGTGCTGGCGCCAGAGGGCTGGCACAGCAACTTTTCCGCCGGCGAAAGGCCCGGCTATAGCGGTGTCGGGATCTACTCACGCGAACCACCAACACGTGTCGAAACAAGTCTCGGCGACGAACGCTTCGACACGGAAGGGCGCATGATGATCGCCCACTTTGGCCGCAAGGTGGTGGCGTCGGTGTACTTTCCCAAGGGCAGCGGTCGCAACCGCGACAACAGCCGGGTGCCGTACAAGCTCGATTTCTATGCCGCAGTGCATGATCGCCTTCAGACGCTGCGCCGCCGAGGCCCGGTATTCGTGGCCGGCGACTACAACACGGCCCATGCGGAAATCGACCTCGCGCGACCGAAGTCGAACACCAAGACCAGCGGTTTCCTGCCGGAAGAACGGGCCGAACTCTCGCGCTGGATCGAGGCCGGTTGGATCGATACGTTCCGCGCGCTGCACCCCGGCCAACCGGGCCACTATACGTGGTGGCGGCAATGGGGCGGCGCGCGAGAAAACAACGTCGGCTGGCGTATCGACTACGTGCTGGCATCGAAGTCGGCGGCAAAGCGCGTGACGGAAGCGTTCATCTGGCCAGGGGTGGTGGGCTCCGACCACTGCCCTGTCGGCGTGGACGTGGCCTGGTGAGGACTGGAAGCAAACCGGTCGCCAAGGTCAGCGCGGCATGGCGGCAGATCGACGCGACGATTCGGCCGGGCGGCCGGGTGTTCTACGGCTGGTGGATCGCAGCCGCTGCCAGCGGAGTACAGATGCTCTCCGCATTGTTGTGGATGCAGTCCTACGGCGTCTGGTTCGTCGTTCTGCAAGACGAGTTCAACTGGAGCAAGGCGATCGTCTCGGGCGCCTTTGTCATGACACAGATTCAGTTTGGCCTGCTCGCGCCCGTGCAGGGCTGGCTGGTCGACCGATTCGGTCCGCGCGCGATCATGCGCGTTGGCCTCGTGATTTTCGCGGCCGGTTTCATGCTCTTCAGCCAGGTCGAGACGATCCTGGCCTTCTATCTCACGTTCGCCCTGATCGCGTTGGGTTCGAACCTCGCCGGATTCCCCACCGTCATGGTGTCCATCGTCAACTGGTTCAGCAGGCACCGCTCGAAAGCTATCGCGGTCGGACAGTTGGGCCATCCACTCGGCGGCATATCGGTACCCATTGTCGTGTTCGCGCTGCAGGCGTTCGGCTGGCGCGAAACCGCACTAGTCTCGGGCGTGCTGGTGCTGCTGCTTGGCCACCCGCTGGCGCAGCTAATGCGTCACCGGCCGGCACCGCACGAATTCGTCGACGGCATTGTCGAAGGCACTCCCGCAGAACATGCCTTGAGGGATACATCCCGCCAGGGCTTTTCCATCCGCCAAGCGATGCGTACCCGCGCCTTCTGGTTGATTTCCATCGGCCACGCGTGTTCGCTACTGGTCGTTTCCGCAGTGATGGTGCACCTTGTACCGCATCTGACCGAAGGCCTCGGCTATTCATTGACCATGGCCGGAGGCGTCGTCGCGTGCATGACGGCCTGCCACATCGGCGGCCAGTTGATCGGCGGGTATTTCGGCGACCGCCTGAACAAACGGTTGATCTGTGCTGGTTGTCTGTTGGTGCACGCCGTCGGACTACTGCTCATCGCGTATGCGGCGAACGTCGTCATGGTGATCGCTTTCGTCCTTCTTTACGGCACCGGAATGGGCATCAGGGGGCCGTTGGCGGTGGCGCTTCGCGCCGACTACTTCGGCCCGAAGGCATTCGGAACGATCCTGGGGGTATCCATGTCCATCGCCATGATCGGGATGTCGATCGGGCCGCTCGTCGCCGCATTCACGGCAGATGTTTACGGCAGCTACGAGATCGGCTTCACCGTATTGGCCGCCGGCGCGGCGGTCGGTGCCGTGTGTTTTCTCGCCGCGAAGCCGCCATCCGAACAGCCGGGTTGACCGCCACACGCGTTGCCCTGGCGCAACCGACGGGCCCGCGTTGCGGTGTATCCTCTGGTGCGGGAGAAGACCGGAGATGACATGGCAACTGGACCCGATCCGGACGGGGGCCTGCTCTACCAGGTAGACGAAAAGGCCCCATTGCCACTGGTTGTCGGCATCGGACTGCAGTACGCCGTGCTTTCCCTCTCCAGCATGATGCTGATGCCTACGGTGGCGTTTAGAGCTGCCGGAGCATCCGAAACCGCAGTCACCTGGGCGGTCTTCGCATCGCTCGTTATCTGCGGCGCCATCATCGCGCTGCATGCGCGTCCCATCGGTCGTTTAGGCGCAGGCTACGTGCTTGCTATCGGACCGAGCAGCGCGGCCATCGCGGTCACGGTCGATGCCCTGAACGCCGGCGGGCCCGGGCTGCTGGCCGTGCTCGCAATCACCGCCTCGCTGTTCCAGTTCGCATTCGCCTTCCGCATGTCCCTGCTGCGGCGCCTCTTGACGCCGACCGTCTCCGGAACGGCACTCATGCTGATTCCGGTCACCATCGTCCCGGTCATGTTCGGCATGCTTGACGACGCGCCGTCGGAATACCCGGCTACCGCCGCCCCGGCGTGCGCGGGCGTCACGTTCATGGTCGTCGGCGGGATCATGCTGAAAGGCACGCCCGGTCTGCGCACATGGGCTCCGGTCGTCGGAATCGCCATCGGTTCCGTGGTGGCCGCGTTCTACGGTCTCTACGACGTGGACCGCGTCGTCCAGGCAGCCTGGTTCGGCGTGCCGACCGACTGGCCGGGGCATTTCGCGTCAGTGGCCAATGATCTGGACGCCGCGACTTTCGCGGGGATCGTGCCGGCTTTCGTGCTGCTGTTCCTGATCTGCACGATTCGATCGATGAGCAGTTCGCTCGCGATCCAGACCGTGTCCTGGCGCGATCGGCGCGCCATGGACTTTCGCCCGGTGCAAGGTGCGATCTTCGGCGATGCCCTTTCAAATCTCGCCGCCGGGTTGGCTGGCACTATGCCGAACGGCGCCAATTCAGGGACCGTCGCGCGCACCCAACTGACCGGCGTCGCCGCGCGGCCCGTCGGCCTCGTGTTCGGCGCCGCCGTGATCCTGATTGCCTTCTGCCCGAAGGTCGTCGCCCTGGTGCTCGCCGTGCCAGGCCCCGTTTTCGCCGGCTACGTGACGTTGATGATCGCGGCCACCTTCACCATCGGCTTGAAGATGGCGGTTTCAGAAGGCGCGGATCATCGCCAGGGACTGATCATCGGCCTGGCGTTCTGGATCGGCGCCGGGTGCCAGTATGGCTTCATCTTCCCGGACTTTGTCGCCACCTTCGCCGGCGGTATGCTCAAGAGCGCACTAACGGCGGGTGGCCTGGTGGCGATCCTGCTCACCGCGCTGCTGGTCGTTACAGCGCCGCGCAGGCAACGACTCGAAACGCAGCTTGCAGTCGCCGCACTCCCGGAACTGCGCGACTTCGTGCGGAATCTGGCCAATCGGCACCAGTGGCGGGCGCCAATGATCGACCGCCTCGATGCCGTCGCAGAGGAATCCTTGCTCACGCTCCTGCGAGACGATCAGGAAGACGCCGAACCTCAACGGCGACTGCTCCTCATCGCCTCCAGCGACCTCAGGCAATGCCGCCGTGCTCGAATTCATCGCCGCGGGCGGTCAGGAGAACATCGAAGACCGGCTCGCCGTGCTCGGTGAAACGGCAACGGACGAGTCCGTCGAGCGCGATGTGTCGCTCAGGCTGCTGCGTCACCTCGCGTCCGAGGTCCTGCACCGCCAATACCACGACGTCGACATCGTGACGGTGCGCGTAGACGAACCGGCGTGACGGGCTAGCAGGCTACGCCGTAGGACGGCACGTAGTGCCGATCAAGGCGCGGGGTGCGGGACGGGTGGGATGGGCGAATCAGAGGGCTCTGGGCGGGGGTGAAACACGGCGCGCCCCTTCGGGTACGACGGATTTCATGGCGCTAGCTTAGCCAAAACCGTGTTGATTCCGATGGACTTGCGAGTCGAAGGTCTGCGTGCTCTTGAACCACTCGTGGCGCCCATCGGTCGCCTCATCGTATACCCGCGCTTCGAGCGCCTGCATATGCGCTGCAGAGAAGGGTTCGAAGTTTCGGGCGATTGCCAAGTCCTGATGCAGGTCGGCCTCCGACTGAATACCGCACACGAGCGTGCTGATCGGCAGTGACAGGGCATAGCCTCGACACTGCGCAGCCGTTAGACCAATTTCGCGTACGATCTGACCACGGCCGCCCAGGCTCTTCATGCCAATCACCGCGATGCCGCGTTCCTGAAGCTCCGGCAGCGTTTCCTTTTGAAAGCTGCGGTAGTGCGCATCCAGGACGTTGACGGGCATCTGGCAGGTGTCCCAATCGAAGTCCTGCGCGAGCATCCGGGCCAGGATATGGGGGCTCTTATGGCCCGTAAAGCCGATGAACCGGACCTTGCCAGCTTCACGGGCCGCAACTGCGGCCTCAATGGCGCCGTCGGCCCTGAAAATCCACTCCGCGTCGTTGTCATAGTTCACTTCATGGAACTGCCAGACATCGATCACGTCGGTGCGCAGCTTCCTGAGGCTGTCTTCAAGCTGCTGCTCCGCGGTTTTGCGGTCCCGGCCGCAGACCTTGGTCATCAACACGACCTTGTCCCTGCGTCCTTCGAGGGCGACGCCCATACGGCGTTCGGATTCGCCGCCAGCGTATTCCCAAGCGTTGTCCATAAAGGTCACGCCAGCGTCGATAGCCTGCTGAATCAGCCGCACCGTTGTTTTCTCATCGATGTCCGGCCTGACACAGTGGCCGCCGCCAAAGCCGACAATCGAGACGGTCAGTCCGGTCCTGCCGAGTTCGCGAACGGGGATACCCGCCTCGTTCTTTTCCATGCGTTCCTCGTCGCGTCGTGATTTGTCTTTTGAATCTGTGATTGATGCAAGCTTTTTGTCAGGGACCGGTTACCAACGTCTGGCTCATCGGCCCAAAATCAATCTGGCGGGCCCAGTGTCGTGTCACGCGCGTTCTGGCGCTTCAGAGTTCGCCATGCGCGTCAATGCAAGGCGTGGTCCGAAGGGAATATCGGGCATATTCGCAAGGGCCACAACGCGGCAGTGGCGTGCATGGCGAACTCCCGAAGGGCGCGCCCCACGGGCCCCGTGGCCGCGTTGCGCCCCTTGGAAATGGAGCCCACCATTCCCGGCGGGGACGCGCCTTGCCACAGACCCCGTGGGGCGCGCTGAAGCGACAGAACTCGCGTGACACGACACTAGAGGCTCCCAGAAAAAACAAACGCCTCCGGGGAGACGTTTGTTCATGCTAGCGCTCCAACCGGGGAAGTGGGGGCAACTCATCGAGAGTTGAAATCCCCACTCACTCTCCGCCAACTATTTGTGGCGGCCCGGCCTCTTGCCGGTACTACGCAGGGAATCCGCCTACGATTCCGAGCTTGACCCAGTAGGAGTCGCCTCCGCCCCCGCCGATCCACTTCTGATACCAACCGTCGGTAACGGAATCTTCGGGGATGAGCCCTGCCCAGGGATCCGATTGCCGGACGTGGACCTTTACCTGGCCTGCCCGCCAATCCAGAATCCTTGCCGGCTTGGCGCCGGTGTCGATTCCCGGTCCGCGTCCCTGCCTCACGCAAACGGCGCCGCCCTGGATCCAGTGCCACGTGACGGTGTTGCCTCCCTCGACCTTGCCGAAGGATTTCAGGCGCGCTTCGTCCTCGACCGGGCCTTCGGTGAAATCAAGCGAATACCGCTCTTCGCCCTGGTAGAGCACTTCGGCTCTCACCGAGCCCTCGCCATGCGTAATGCTGATCTGATCAGCGACGTACTTGGGCCATCCCCAGATGACTCCCTCACGCGTGTGGTGAAGGAATGGCACCGGCGTGCTAATGCACATCCAGGATTCAAGCCCGTCCGGACACAACACCTTGATCGTGAACCGGCCTTCCTGAAAGCGGGCGGCCTTTCTGCCGAACTGGTTCATGTCGAGCAGGCTCGCTCCAACGATCGGGTGCTCCGGCATCGCCAGCGGCGCCGGGATGAAAGAGCGGTACAGATCGAGATCTGCGGGCTCAATGACGGTATGGACACCCTGTGTTCCCGCTCCGAGAGCGATGAGTTCATCCAGTTGTTCGTCGGATAGCACGTTCCTTACGTTGCCCGGACCTTTGCCACCGTTGATGAAATACGTCTGACTATGGTCCTCGACGAATGCCTGGATGGCATCCATCCTGACCCTGGCGGCGTTGAGCCTTACGACTTCCACCTTCTTGTCCAGTTCCTTATCGCCGGTCCGGTACCTTTCGGATTCGGATCGCGAAAGCGCCAGCTCGGACGCGTAGTTCACCGGGTCGGCATATTCCGGCGGGCATGCGATCGACGTAACGTGATCGGGATCAGGTGCGACGACCTGATAGGGTACTTCGAGATTGATCTCCAGACTTGCGTCTAAATCAGCTTCTGGTTTCAGTATTGCTGCCATTTTGGCTTTCCTCTTTCCTTCTCTCTTCTCTTGCTTGCTTCTCTTACTGGCTGGTGTGCTTCGGATCAGTCGAATTCGGGAACTCTTATCGACGCATTCGATCCCACCGCTGTCACGGAGCCACCGCCCACTGTCGCGAGCTTGGTCATGACGGAATCGCCTCCGCCGCCCCCGATGAACTTGGAGTAGTAACCGTCCGTGACGGAGTCTTCGGGTATCAGGCCCGCCCATGGATCCGAAGGCCGGACATGGACCTTGACCTGTCCCGCCTGCCAATCGAGTATCCGGGACTCTGTACGACCGTTCTGGAATCCCGGGCCCCTGCCCTGCCTGCACAGGACGGCGCCGCCCTGAATCCAGTACCACGAAACGGTATTGCCGCCTTCGACCCTTCCGAGCGCTCTGAGCGCCGCTTCGTCTTTCACGGGCCCCGCGGTGAAATCGAGGGAGTATCGCTCTTCCCCGAAATACAGGACCTCGGCCCTGGCCGCGTTCGCTTCCCGACTGAAGCTGATCTGGTCCGCCACGTACTTGGGCCATCCCCAGATCACGCCTTCCCGGCACTGCAGGTTGAACGGCACCGGAGTACTGACCACCAGCCAGGACTCGAGGCCATCCGGACACAGGCATTTGACCGTGAACCGGCCTTCCTGGAAACGATTGATCGGATTGCCGGAGTTCATGTCAAGCAGGGTTGCCCCCACAAGCGGACGCTCGGGCATCTGCAAGGGCGCGGACAGGAATGAGCGATACACATCGAGATCCGCCGGCTCGATCACGGTGAAGATACCCTGCGTGCCCAAGCCCCTCGCGATGTGGTCTTCGAGTTGCTCGTCGTTAAGGGTCGGAACCAGACTGTGACCGGGGCCCCTTCCGCCGTTGATTGACCAGGTCCGGTTCGGGTCATTGACGAATTTTTCGGCGCGGTCCGTACCGACTCTCGAGCGAGCCAGTTTCAACTGTATGGCCCTTTGATCGGCTTCCGGGTCGCCCTTTCCAACGTCGCTCCCGTCGCTGGGTCCGCCGAAGTTCTGCGGCAAGACCAGTTCCTCCGGAATCGACCGGGTTACAACGTCACTTGACATGACGTCTCCTTCAAATTTTGGGTTCGCGGCCATTATCTCCTCCCTTTTCTATATCTCTCGTAACGTAGCACTCTGCCCGGACCGGCGCAACGCCAACGCCGCACGCCAACGCCGCGGGCGCCGCGCAGAGTGCAATGATTGCGGGGCGTTCCGCCAAAATCGTCGCGGCGCATTGCGGCAATGCGCCCCTAAGCGCTATGTTCGCGATTCGCGTCACTCGCCAGAAGGGTTCCGTTGTCAGAGCACGCCCATTCCGAACGGCCGTTCGAAGGCATCCGCGTCGTCGAATTCGGCCAGTTCGTCGCCGTGCCGTTCGCGGCACAACTCCTGGCCGAAGGCGGTGCCAAGGTCATCAAGGTCGAACCGGTGGACGGCGACCCGGCCAGGCGATTGCGCCCGCTGGCATCCGTCGACTCACCCGATGGACGAAAGCCCATTGCGCCCGAGACGCGCACCTTCCTGTCGCGCAACCGGGGCAAGCGGTCGCTGCCGCTGGCACTGCGCCACCCGGAAGCGAAACCCGTGATCGACGCGTTGCTCGCATGGGCCGACGTTGCCCTCATGAACTTCCGGCCGGGACTGGCGGAAGAACTGGGCCTCGGCGCCTCCGAGCTCTGCGAACGATTCTCCCGTCTCGTCGTGGGTTCCGTGTCAGCGTTCGGCAACCGGGGTCCAGAAGCCGGGAACGCGGCGATGGACATCGTCGTGCAGGCGCGCAGCGGGTTGATGGCGGCCAATGGTCGCATCGTCGACGGACGACCGGCCACCGGGGACCCGGTGAGTGCGGACTACATGTGCGCCATGACGCTCGCTTTCGGCGTCGGCGCCGCGCTCCTTCGACGCGAACGCACGGGACGGGGCGGCCACGTCGACACGTCGCTGCTGCAGGCAGCGATGACACTCGCGAACAACCAACTTGTCCGCGCGGAGAGTGAGGACGGCCCGGTCCACCGGGAAGTACTGGATCGCCTGGACGCACTCCGCGCTGCCGGCGCTCCCTACACGGCACAGGCCGAGATCATCCCTTCGGTGCGTGCCCGGTCCATGTCGCAGGTCTATTTCCGGACGTACGAGACGGCGGACGCGTCCATCGCCATCGCCTGCGGCAGTCCCTCGCTGCGGGAGAGATTCATGCGGGTCATAGGCCTCGACGATCCTGGCCTCGGTACGGGTTCCGGACTCGACCTCGACAGGCACTACGACGCGCTCAAGCCCAGGGCCGAGGCAAAGCTGCGCCAGCGCGCAAGCGCGGAGTGGGTCGCGGAACTGAATGAAGCGGGGGTTCCCGTTTCGACGGTCAGGTTTCCGCTGGAACTGATCGACGATCCGCAAACCGCGGCGAACGGCATGTTCCACACGTTCCGGCATCCGACCGCCGGCGACGTGACGGCGTTGTCGCCGCCGGTGTACCTCGACGCCGAAGGGTTCACGCCGGCCCCACCGACCGATCCGCTCGGTTCGGACACGCTGGCCATCCTGACGGACCTGGGATTCGGCAGCGATCAGATAGACGCATTGCTCGACGCAACGGTGACCCGCAGCACCTGAAACACGCTACCGCCGCCAATAAACATCACCTCGTTACACGTCCTCGACCACCCGGTACCACTCCCAGCGCAGTCCCCCGGGTTCCCGCAACCAGACCTTGTTCTGTCTGGCATGGCAGCAGGTCACGTCGTTCTCGAGGGCGTGTTCCAATCCGCAGTCCCTGACCCGAGCCACGGCCCGGCTCACCTCGGCATCCTCGAACACCTCCACGCCCAGATGGTTCAGGCGCTCCTCGCCATCGGGCGATTCGAACAGGACCAGCTTGAGCGGCGGTTCGTCAATGGCGAAGTTGGCGTATCCCAGCCTGCGCTTGTGCGGCTCTACCCCGAACATCTTCGAGTAGAAATCCACGGCGGCATTCATGTCGCGCACATTGAGAGCGAGTTGCAGACGCATTGCGGTTTCCTCCTCAGTGTCGTGTCCCGAGCAGCGTGGTCTGCCCCAACAGGGTAATGTATCAGTTTGTCTTTTGACGCGGATCGAACCGTCTCGTCTCAAATCTTGTACACCAGTCTCCAGGCTGGGTGATTTGTGACTCCGTTGGTAGTCTGAGATCGCACACGCGCCCCCACGGAACGGAGCCCGCTCCTTTCCAATGTCTACAATTTCTGCAGGCGGGAGTCGACTCGCTCACTAAGTTGATCCTTGGCAGGCTCGCTTGCCTAACGTCGGCAGTACTATCACCATGTCTCATCATCGATTCAACCAGATATCGCATGACCACCCAAAGAACTCCCTTGCTGGACGACGAGACATTAGTCGCAGCGCGCGAACTCGCCTATTGTTACGCTTGCTCGACCTCCGAGGCGATTCGTCGTGCGGTGTTGCAGCATCGGGATGCGGTCTTCGGGATTCCGCCAGCCTGGCGCGAGGAACGCGTGCAGGTACTTGATCGCTTGTTCGGTCTATTCGATGGCCACAACCCGGAAGACGAAATACGTCGCCTGAAACGCGAGGACGAGTATCTCTGATCATGGTGAAGCTGGACTCGAACTCTCCTCAGCCACGCATCGGCGTCGCACGGGAACCAATACCTCCAACGACGCGATGTCCCACTGCCGTCACAGACAGGAATCACCCATGAGCGAAATCCGACCATTCGAAATCGACATCCCGAAGGCCGTGCTGGACGACCTTGCGGCCCGCCTCGAGCGGACGCGGTGGCCGGATGCCGAGACCATTCGTGCTGCCGAAGGTGCGCCCCACGACTGGAACCAGGGCGTGCCCCTCGCCTGGGCGAAGGACATTCGCGACTACTGGCTCAACGAGTACGACTGGCCCGCGCGGCAGACTTATTTCAACGGCTTTCCACAATACCTGACCGACGTAGATGGCCTGGACATCCACTTCATCCACCGGGAAAGCCCCCACCCGGACGCCTTTCCCCTGGTCATTACCCACGGTTGGCCAGGCTCCGTCGTCGAGTTCAACCGCATCATCGAGCCCCTCGCGGATCCAACCAACCACGGCGGAGCGGCGGAAGACGCGTTTCACGTCGTCTGCCCTTCCCTGCCCGGTTTCGGGTTCTCGGGCCAACCCGAGGGCACCGGTTGGAACATTCCGAAGATCGCCGATGCATGGGACGAAATCATGGCGCGCCTGGGCTATGACCGTTATTTCGCGCAAGGCGGGGACTGGGGCACGACCGTATCCAACGCCCTCGCGGCACGGCATCCCGATCGCTGCGCCGGAATCCATGTCAACATGCCGGGCGGTCGGCCGCGGGAGACCCCTGAGAACCCCACCGAAGAGGAGAAAAGGGCACTTGCCCAAATCCAACGTCGGCAGGGCAGGGGCGGCGGATACGGCAGCCAGCAGAGCACGCGCCCGCAGACGCTCGGCTACGCGTTGGCCGATTCGCCCATGGGACAGGCCGCGTGGATCCTCGAGAAGTTTTTCGAGTGGACGGACTGCGACGGCCTCCCCGAAAACGCCATCAGCCGCGATGCGTTACTGGACAACGTGATGTTCTACTGGCTGACCGACAGCGGGACGTCATCGGCGCGAATCTATTGGGAAAACAATCAGAGCCACCTCGCGGGTGACTACGATGAGCATGCCGTGGAAATAACCGTGCCCACCGGGTGCAGCATCTTTCCGAAGGAGATCACGCCGACGCCGAGGATTTGGGCAGAGAACCGCTACCCCAACATCGTCTACTGGAACGAACTGGACAGGGGTGGCCACTTCGCCGCTTTCGAGCAGCCTGAAATATTCGTCGAAGAGTTGCGCAAGTGCTTCCGGGTGATGCGAGCTGGTACGCGATCATGACATCGCTCTTTGACTCGTCAGGTAGTCGATGGTTCGGGACCCTACACGTTGAATCGAAAGTGGATCACGTCCCCATCCCGCACGACATAATCCCTGCCTTCCAAGCGCCGCCGGCCGGCTTCCCTGGCACCCTGTTCTCCTCCAAAGGAAACGAAGTCGTCGTACGCGATCACTTCCGCGCGTATGAAGCCCCTTTCGAAGTCCGTGTGGATGACCCCCGCAGCCTGTGGCGCGGTCGTACCGACCGGAACCGTCCAGGCACGCGCTTCATCGGGATTGTGCGTGAAGTAATCGTGCAACTCCAGTAGCCGGTGTCCAGCGTGGATCACGCGGTCCAGACCCGGCGCGTCCAACCCGAGATCGCGCAGAAAGTCCATTCTCTCTCCGACTTCGAGTTCCGCGATCTCGGCTTCGATTTTCGCGCAGATGGGAGTGCAGGCGGCGCCCTGCGCAACGGCGATCGCCTCCACCGAAGCCAGCAGCGGATTGTCCCGCAACCCGTCTTCGGCCACGTTGGCGATGTACATCACCGGCTTGGCGGTGAGCAGATGCAGGTCCCCGATCCGCGTCCGCTCGCCCTCTGTCAGGTCGAGCGAACGCACCGGGCCGCCCTGATCCAGACATGTGCGCAGCTTCTCAAGCAGTTCCGTCCGGGCGCGCGCCTCCCTGTCGCCAACAGCCGCTACGCGCCGGACGCGATCGTGGGCGCGTTCCACGGTGTCGAGGTCCGCCAGCGCCAATTCCGTATCGACAACTTCGATGTCGTCTGCCGGAGAGACCCTGTTGGCGACGTTGACGACACCCTCGTCCTCGAAACAACGCACTACATGGGCGATGGCCTGTGTTTCGCGAATGTGTGCGAGAAACTGGTTGCCTAGCCCCTCTCCCCTGGAAGCGCCCTTCACCAAGCCCGCGATATCCACGAACTCCACCATTGCCGGGATCACCCGTTTCGCCGACGCCAACTCGGCGACTCGCCAAAGACGCGGATCCGGGACAGGCACGACGCCCACATTCGGCTCGATGGTGCAAAACGGAAAGTTCTCCGCCTCGGCCCCGGCGCAGGTCATGGCATTGAACAGCGTCGACTTGCCGACATTCGGCAAACCGACGATGCCGCATCGGAAACCCACGCGCTATTCCGTTGCAGGTATGGGCGCGTGAAGGCGGCTCATCGCCTTTTCCAATTCCCCATCGACGACAAGTCGCAGCAGTGCGTCGTCCATCTCGAGGCTCGCCTCGACGCGATCGCGATCGCGCTTCCCGAACTTCTTGCCGGTGAGAAAGCCGATCATGCGACGCCGTCCGGGATGGCCGACACCGATGCGCAGGCGCACGAAGTCGGAACGATTGCCCAGACTCGCAACGACGCTGGCAACGCCGTTGTGGGTGTGATGCCGGCCGCCGTTCTTGAGCCTCGTCACACCGACCGGGAAATCGACTTCGTCGTGGGCAATCAATATTTCGTCGGGCTCTATACCGTAGAACCGCGACAGCGCGCCCACGGATTCGCCGGACAGGTTCACATAGGTCGACGGCAGAAGAAACCAGACGTCCCGGCCAAGGACATCCCCGCGACCGACGCTTCCTCTGAACTTGGCGCGCGCCGCCATGGGCACGGCAAATCGCGTCGCAAGGTTCCGAACCCACCATGCGCCGATATTGTGTGGCGTACCTTCATACCGGCGGCCGGGGTTGCCAAGCCCTGCGATCAGACGGATACCGGGCATGTCTTGCAACGGCCATCTTCGGTTCTGCGGCTAGCGATCAGATCTCCCCGAGCCACTCGAAGTGCCGCTCTCGTCAGCCTCGGCGGAGTCTTCTGCATCACCCAGCGGTTCCTCCTCGCCTTCAAGCAGTTCTTGCTCCCCGGGCTCCTCTTCGTCTTCCAGCCCGCCGCGCGGCGCCTGAATGCTTACTACCGGCGTGTCGTGCTCCTCGGTGGACGCCAGCGCCACTATCGACACGCCTTCGGGAAGCTCCAGATCGGAAAGGTGCAACGCCTGCCCCAGGTCCAGATTCTCGACATCGATATCCAGGGATGCCGGCAGGTCCGCCGGCAAGCATGTGATCTCGACTTCAATCAGATTGTGGGAAATATTGCCGCCACTCTGGCGCACACCGACGCACTTGTCTTCGTTCAGGAAGCGCAATGGCACGCTCATTTGAATCGGTCTGTCGGCGCGGACACGCATGAAATCGATGTGCAGCACCTTCTCGTTCGCTGGATGACGCTGCAAGTCGCGCAACACCGTCTGCTCGGACTCCCCGTCGATCCGCAACTGAATGATCTGAGAGAAAAAAGCCTGTTGCTCCATGGCCTTGGACAGCAGCCGGAGTTCCACCGCCACCGGTACCGGGTCCCTTCCTCCGCCGTAGACGATGCCAGGGACCTTGTCCGCCTCCCTGCGCAGTCGTCGGGCCGTCGACTTGCCGCGGCCGACCCTGGTCTCGGCTTCCAAAACGCATTGTTCTGCCATGCTATTCGCAACCTCCGAATATGTTTCCGCGCAGCCACCACGCCCGTTGCGGCACGTCAGGAACCGCTCGTCTATTTAAGCGCCGATGGGCGTTCCGTCCCCTATAGCCATCAGCCATCGCAATGTGGCTGGGGTGGCAGGAATCGAACCTGCGAATGCCGGGATCAAAACCCGGTGCCTTACCGCTTGGCGACACCCCAATCCAACACGCTTCCCAACGTGTTTCGGCTTGCCGGATGGCTCGCCGTCGCCGAATGGCCCCGAGCCACTCATTTTGGAATCCGCACCGCAACAGTCGTGGCGCGAACGCCCGTTCGGGAGCGGCGCGTATTGTATGGCGGCGCACCGATGTGTCAATGCGCGGTGTCAATGCGCGTCCCAGTGTCGGAATCAACCCGTTGATACCCTGAACGAAGGACCCGCGCCAGAGGGAAACCCTGTTGGGGACCCTTCGGGAACCCGTTCGAACGGGACGCCCTCGCTGGAAGGCGAATGCGGCGGCTCGGCGCGTCAGTCGGCCACCGCTGCGATCGCGTCGGCGCGAGTACCGTGCACCGCGATGATCTTGTCGAAACCGCTGATCCGAAAAACCTCGTCGATCTGCTCCGACAGCGAGCACAGGGCGAACCCGGCATTCCGCTGGCGCATCGTCTTCGCGACTAGCAGGATCGCGCGAAGGCCGGCGCTGCTGATATAGGAAATACTCCCGAGATCCGCTACGACGGCACCTTCCGCATCCGCGATCGCCGCCATGACCGAGGATTGAAAGTCGCTGGCGTTCTGGCCGTCGATGCGGCCCTCCGGCTTCACGACGAGCACGCCGTTTGCCTGCTCCGGGTTAACTTTCATCGTCTTCGTTCTCCAAAGAATTCATCTTGCCAGAACTTTGCCAAGTCCACTGCGCCGCGAATATGGAGTGGTCTCGGAGTATCCGACGGAATTATAGCGGGATTGTACATCGCTTTGTGTCCCTTATGAGCCTTCCCGGCGTCCGCTAGCGCCACAAAATCCGTCGCCCTGGCGGGCGCCGTGTTTTGCCCCCGCCCAAGCCCACCTATCACCCCGTCGATCTTGCCGCTGGTGCGGCAAGTCCGACAGGCTGCTAGCGCAGTGCGTCCACGTCGTCCTGGTCGGGCATCAACACGAACTCCGGATAGGCCTCGATTCCCAGTTCCGCCGCATCTTGGCCAAGCGATTCGACTTCGCTCGAAATTCGCGCGCCCATCGTCTTTTTCAGCACCAGCCAGATGATCGCCGACACCGTCATCACGAACACCCCCACGGCCACGATTCCGGCCAGTTGCGCGCCGAGATCGCCGCCGGCCGCGATGCATACCGCGATGGTTCCCCAAATCCCCGCGAAAAGGTGCGCCGGAACTGCACCCACCACGTCGTCTACCTTGCAGATTTCCAAAAGTTTGATCCCGCCGACCACCACCACGCCGCCAATCGCGCCAATGACCACCGCCCAGTAGTGATCGACGATGTCCGGGGCCGCGGTAATCGAGACGAGGCCGCCGATGGCGCCGTTCAACACGGCCAGCAGGTCCACTCGGCCGAGAGTGGGTCGGGACAGGCTGATCGCCGCGACGACGCCGGCGGCGGCGGCCAGGTTGGTGTTGACGAATACGTTGCTCATCGCCACCGCATCGATGGTGCTGGCCAGAGCCAGTTGTGAGCCGCCGTTGAAGCCGAACCATCCAAGCCAAAGTATGAAAACGCCCAGCGTTACCGCCGGGACGTTCGATGGCGGCGTGGGCTTGATGCTACCGTCGTCCCGGAACTTGCCGAGCCTTGGACCGACGATGATGGCGCCCGCGAGCGCCGCCCACCCGCCGGTGGAATGCACGATGGTAGACCCGGCAAAGTCCTTGAAGCCAAGCTGATAGAGCCACCCTTCTCCCCATGTCCATGCGCCGACCACCGGATAGATGATGGCGGTCAGGACTGCGGTAAAGACCAGGAAGCTCCACAGGTTGACGCGCTCCGCCAACGTGCCGGATACGATGGATGCCGTGGTCGCGACAAAGACCATCTGGAAGAACCAATTCGACATCGTGGAATGGCCGGCTTCGACCACCGCCGACCGCGCCCCCTCCTCGCCCTCGAGCAGGGCGAGTTCATCGGCGGAAGGACCGTAGAACAACTGTACGGATCCGATCCACTGTCCCACATCCACGTACATCAGGTTGTACCCGATGAGGTAGTACGCGAGGCCCGCGATCGAATACAGGCCAATATTCTTCAGGCAGATCATCGAGGCGTTCTTGGTGCGCACCGAGCCCGCCTCGAGCATGGTGAAACCCGCGCACATCCACATGACGAGCGCGCCGCATATGAGGAATGAGAAAGTGTTGAGAACGAACTGGGCTTCCGCGGCGACCGTTGCGTGGGCAGTCGTCCCGAGTACGACAAGCGTTATGGCCAACGCTGATGCCAATAGCAGCTTCCGGTTTGGAGCCCCGTAGCCGGACGTCTCGCCTGCCCGCCCCATCGTCGTCCCCCTTGCGCAACAGCGGCAAAGCGCTTCGAGCAAGAGTATGCCAGTGCCCCTGGGTAGGGTCTATTTGCAGTTTTGGCGCATTTCCGCCGCGCTCGCCTGCGAAGCGCGGGATCAATGTTCTATTATCCCCGCTCCCTCGAGAAGCTCGACGCATTGGCAGCAAGAATGACCGCTCACAAACTCGACGCACCGGCCATAGAAGCCCACGGGATCGGCCATACATACCGGGGTGGCCATATCGCGCTAACGGACGTGGATCTGTCCCTGGGCACCGGCCTGTTCGGTCTGCTCGGCCCCAACGGCGCTGGCAAGAGCACGCTGCTGCGCATTGTCGGCACGCTGCTGAGACCGACTCTCGGCACCATGTCGGTGTGCGGATACGACGTAACGCGGGAACCGTTGCAGGTGCGGTCCCTCATCGGCTACCTGCCGCAGGAATTCGGCGCCTGGCGACTACACCGCACCGAAGAAGTGGTCGACACCCTTGCCCGGATGTCAGGTCTGTGGAAACGCCGGGAACGGCGTCGGCGCGTGGCGGAGGTCCTGGCGACCGTGGGGCTCGAGTCCGTCGCTGACCGCAAGGTCAAGAAGCTCTCGGGGGGCATGGTGCGACGACTCGGGGTAGCCCAAGCCCTGGTACACGAGCCCCAGGTGCTGATTGTCGACGAGCCGACAGTCGGACTCGACCCGGAAGAGCGCATGCGCTTCCGCCAACTCGTTACGCGCCTGGGCCAGGATCGGACGATCCTGCTATCCACGCACATCGTGGCCGACCTGGGCGGTGGCTGTCGGGAAATAACGCTGCTCGACGCGGGCCGCATCGTGTTTCACGGGGCACCGAAGGCATTGCTTGATCAAGCCGCCGGACGGGTATTCGAAGTCACCACGGACGCGGCCGGGATGGAACGCATGGAAGCCGCTTACGAAATCGTCTCTCGCACCCCGGCGGGCAATGGTGTCGCGCTACGTGCGGTCACCTCGGACGCGATTCCCGAGGGCGCTGCGCCGGTCGAGTCGCCGACGCTGGAAGAGGCGTACCTCGCGTTCATGGCTGCCCGTGGCCGTTCCGAGGTAGCCCGGCAAGAAGAAGAAACCGCGACGGAGTCCGGCAGGAACGCCGCGTAGTGCGAAAACTGTTCGCCATCGCCGCAGCGGAAATCAGGTCCGCCCGGCGCTTGGTGCGGACCTGGCTATTCGCCGGTCTGGCCGTAGCCATGGGCACCGGCCATTTCCTTTTCTTCAGCTTCCTGCACGGTTCCGCTTCCGGCGTATCTGGATCCGCCGGACTCATTGCGCCGCGATTCATCATGTCCTTCTACGGCATGTATTACGTCTGGGTTCTCATGGTCGGCCTGATATTCCTTGCCTTCGACATCCGCGCGCGCGATCAACGCGACCGCATCGCCGAAGTTGTCGATGCGCGACCGACCTCGAACCTGTCACTCCTGGCCGGCAGATTGGCAGGGTTGGTACTCGTCGCCTGGGTGCCCGTTCTGGCGCTTGCAGTCCTGTTCCAGACAATAGGAGGCGCGGCGCTTCTCTTCGACTGGTGGATGGGCGAGACGGTCCAGCCGGTCTCATTGATCGGTTTCCTCTTCCTCGACGCCCTGCCGGTGTTGATCCTGTGGTGCTCGGTGGTCATGGTGCTCGCCGTCACGTTGCGCCACCGGCTGCTCGTCGTGATAGCCGCGTGCGCCCTGTTCGGATTGCAGGTGTATGCGGCGGGCAACGCGCCGGCCTACCTGCTCGGGACGATCCTCCCCTTCGGCACCCAGTACCCTTCCGACATCCTGCCGGCGTACCCCGATGCCACCGTGCTTGCCCATCGCGCCTCGCTCCTGCTGTTCGCCGTCGGCGCGCTGTTCGTTGCAGCCGTGCTCTATCCAAGGCCGGACGGCGCGGTCAAGTCCGTACGTATTGGCGCTGGCGTTGCCTGCATCGCCGCCTGCGGCGCAATACTCGGTTTGCTGGTTGCGAACGCGTCCGACGGCTTGGCCGCACGAGACCGCTGGGCAGCGGCGCATGAATCGCGGCGGGACGCCCCGCGTCCCGGCGTCGAGGAGGTCGCCGGATCGATACGCATAGTGCCCGGCGAGATCCTGGCGCTCGATATCGAATTGCTTCTCACCGCACCCAGGGACCGCACACTCGACGAACTACTGTTCAGTTTCAATCCGGGCATGGGGGTCGACGCGGTGCGTGTCGATGGCGAACCGACAACGTTCACCCACGCGGACGGGCTGCTGGCAGTCGCGTTGCCGGCGCCGCTCGCGGCGGGTTCGTCCGTCGCCATGTCGGTGCGCGCGCAGGGTGTTCCCGACCCGTCCTTCGCCTATCTCGATAGCGCGGTCGATGCCGCGCGCCTGGAAGCCGGTAGCTCCGCGCTGCTGGCCCTGGGATCCGATGCCGCGCTATTCGATCGACGCTATGTCGCCCTCATGCCGACATCCAGTTGGCTGCCCCGCCCCGGCACGAACTTCGATACGGAAGACCCGTCGCGGCGGCCTCGAGATTTCTTCCTTGTCGATCTCGAAGTCGAGGTGCCGGTCGGCTGGCTCGTCGCTGGTCCCGGTCGCCGGGAGCCAATCGGCGACGGGCGGTTTCGCTTCCGGCCCGCCGCGCCGGTGCCGGACATCGGCTTTGTCGCTTCGCGATTCGAACGTCGCGCGCTGCATGTGGCCGACATCGAACTCGAACTGCTCGTGAGCCCAGGCCATCTCCGCAACATCGCGTTCTTCGCCAACGCGGCCGACGCCCTCGCCGCGCGTCTTGAGGAGCTTTTTGTCGCCGCTGAAGACGCGGGCCTCGGCTACCCCTACGAAGCCTTGAGTCTGGTCGAAGTTCCCGCGCGGCTTAGAACCTACGGCGGTGGTTGGCGCATGGATACCGTCCTGTCGCTGCCCGGCGTGATGCTACTAAGGGAACTTGGCTTCCCGACCTCCCGTTTCGAACGGCAGTTTCGCGACCCCGAATCGTTGGCCGAGATGGCAAGCGCGGAAGGCGGCGTCGGCGCCGCCAAGGTTCGCGCGCTTGAGCGATTCTTCGAGAACGATGTCAACGGCGGCAACCCTTTCTTTGGCGTATCGCGCAATTTCCTGCCGTATCAGACCGGCGCCATGGGCGCCGGCGCGATCGCCCTCGACTTCCTCTGCGAGACGCTGGCCGAGCGGCTACTCACCGACAACAACGCCTTCTTCTCCGCCCACCTGTTCCGCCGCAGCCAGGGCATGGAACAAGTCATGGGGACGGTCATGGCGAATGCCTTCGGAGCCACGGGCGGCAGGACGGTGACGGAATCCATCATGGACCGTGTAACAAACCGGCCATTGGTATGGAACCGCGCCCTTGGCCACGCCCTCGCCAGCCTCGACACGCGAACGGACCCGGCACAGGCGTTCTACACACTGACCCTCAAGGGACAGGCGACGGCGTTGTCCATCTGGGACTCTCTCGGTCGCGAACGCACGGCGGCCCTGCTTTCCGAGTTGCGCCGGCGTTACGCGGGCGAGAACTTCACTGCGGCAGACTTCGGTGCCGTCGCGCTGGCTGTCGGAGCGGATATCGAGTCGATTGTCGGAGACTGGCTGCACGACGCATCGCTTCCCGGCTTTCTCGCATCCCCGGCCGAGGCCTTTCGACTGCCGGACTCCGACTTCGGCCAGTCCCGCTACCAGGTACGCCTGCATGTGCGCAACGATGAACCCGCGCCAGGCTTGTTGCGCGTCGAGTGGCGGGCGGCGGGCAAGGAGCAGCGCGGCGGGACCAGCCCGCCGATCCGAATCGGCGCGCGGGCGTCCGCGGAGATCGGCCTCGTGACCGACACACCGCCGACGGAGGTCACGCTCAAACCCTACCTGTCGCTGAACCGGCAGCCCGTGCGCCTCGAACTGCCCGAAATCGACCGGGAAGAACTGGTCGACCGCGAACCGTTCGAGGGTTGGCGTCCGAGCGATTGGCGCCCGGCGCCGCCGCAGGGCATCGTGGTTGACGATCTCGACCCGGGCTTTTCCGACGACGGCTCGGTTGCCAAGCGCATACGCGACAATGACATCAGGGATGTCGATCAGGGACTTCCAGCTTTCGGTGCGCCCGGCAGTGGCGTCGGCTGGTCGCGGCAGGAACTCGATGGGACCTGGGGCAAGTACCGGCACACCCTGGCCCGGTCGCCATCGTCGTCCGGCGCGTCCGAGGCGGTGACCTTCACCGCCCGCTTGCCCCACGCCGGCCGCTGGCGCCTGGACTACCGCCTGCCCAGCATGAAGTCGCGCGGCCGATCACTACAGTCACGGTTAGCCGTCGGCATCAGCCCGGGCGGCGTGGAGGTGGAGTTGGGCGATTTCTGGAAAGTGAATCAAGGTCCCTACGATATGCAACTCGTTGCCGATGGCACCCGAAACGCGATCAAATTCGACGGCGCGGCAGCGGCGACCGGTTGGAACAATCTCGGCGAATTCGAACTCGGCGCCGGCGAGGTAAGCCTGGTCGTCGCCAACAAGTCGGTCCGACAAAACGCCGACCCATACATTATTGTGGCCGACGCTATCCGTTGGCTGCCGGTGGCCAGCAAGTGAAATCGTTCTCCCAAGCAATGTTCGTAGACGGCGCCATCGCGCCAGTGTCTGTCAGGCCGATCCGGTTGATCGGGCCGATCCTGCTCCTCGCCCTCGGGGGCTGCGGCCCCGCCGCGAGCGCCCCACCGGCCGAGTTCCGAATCCCGGTCGAGGTGAGCACGGTGGAAACCGGCAACGTCGAGGAACTGATCGTTACCACGGGGACGCTGCGCACCCGGGAAATGATCACCCTGGACATCGAGATTCCCGGCCATTTGCACATCGGTCGAGACGACGCGGGGAACCGTCTCACCGAAGGCGCGACAGTCGCGGAGGGACAAGTCATCGCCGAAGTCACCGGCGAAGATGCGCGCTTGCACGCGCGCATCGAATCGCGACGACGCGCACTGCAAGCGGCCGAGTCGGAGCTCGACCGGCGGCAGGACCTGTTCGCTTCCCGGCTGATCGCGGAGGAAGAACTGCGGCAGGCGGAAGTGCAGTACGAAAACGCGCTGTACGAGTTCGAGCGCAGCAAACTGAATGCCGCAAAGTCGAAGATCACCACGCCCATCGGCGGCGTCATCCTGCGCCTGGCGCGCAATAGCGACGGACTGCCGATCGCCGACGGCCAACTCGTCGCACCCGGATTCACCATTGCGCGGATTGCGCCGCTGGAGGAATTGATCGCCGACATCGATCTGGTTGGACCGGAGCTTGGCCGCGTCCGCGAAGGACTTGCGGCGCGTATACGCCATTACGCCTACCAGGGCGTTGACATCGGCGGCGAAGTGATCCGGCTGGCGCCGTCGGTGGATTCGAACACGCATACGTTCCGTGCCGAGGTGGCCGTGCCCAACCCGCAACGGCTGCTCCGTCCGGGCATGTTTGTGGAGGTAACCATCATCGCCGAACAACGCCTGGACGTTCCGGTCGTGCCGCGCGAGTCCGTTGCCCGGCGAGGCGGCAAGACCGTCGTCTTCGTTCTCACCGGACAGCGTGTCGCGCGACGCGATATAAGCCTGGGCCTGGGCGACGACGACCAGGTCGAAGTCCTCGCCGGGGTCGCGCCCGGCGATCGGATCGTGGTTCGTGGCGTCGAAACCCTCACCGACGGCACGCGGGTTCGAATAGTAGACGTGTCGTAGCAGGTGTCATAGCAAAAGTGGGATCGTAGTTGTTCGAGTCGCTCGCCGCGCTCGCCGTTCGGCGTCCCGTCGCCGTCAGTGTCGTTGCCCTCGCCGTCGCGCTCGTCGGCTGGCTTTCCTGGCAACAGCTTCCGGTCGACCTCCTGCCGGATGTCGAGACGCCCACTGTCGTGGTATCGGTGCGATCGGGTGACCGTCCGCCCGCAGAGATGGAGCGCCTCTACGGCGAGCGCGTGGAGCAGCTTCTGTTCAGCGTCCGCGGTATCCGCAACGTCGAGCAGGTCGCACGGTCGGGCAGGTTGGTGGCCACCGTCGAATTCGATTGGGAAGCCGACATAGACCTCGGTTTGATCGACGTGCAGAAGGCCGTGGGCCAGATCGAAGCGGATCCGGAAGTCGATGAAGTGCTGGTGCGGCGGTTCGATCCGCGCCAGGCCCCAATCCTGTCCCTCGGCCTGGTCGCCCCTTCGGGCAAACCGGATCTGGCTGAACTCAGGCGCCTGGCTCGCCGACAGGTGGCGCCCGGCCTCGAACGGTTGCCGGGCGTCGCCGAAGTGCGCGTGGTCGGCGGCAGGGAGCGCGAAGTGCGCATCGCGGTGGATCGCTACCGCCTCGACGCCTACGGTGTCTCGCTGTCGCAGCTCGAGGGGCGGCTGGCCCAGGAAAACGTCGATATCCCCGCCGGGACATTGGAAGAAGGGAACCGCATTTTCCAGCTTCGCGCGCTCTCGCGTTTTCGTCGGATCGAAGATGTGGGCAACGTTGTCGTGCGTTATCAGCAGGACGATTCCGGACGGCAACAGGCGGTGCGCGTGTCGGACCTCGGCAGCGTCGAGCTCATCGACCGTGAGATCGATCACCTGGTTCGCGTCGACGGCGCCGAAGGCGTGGGACTGTCCATTTACAAGGAAGCTGGCGCCAATACGGTCGCCGTATCCAGCACTGTTCGCGACGCGCTAGGCGGTCTGGACGACGACCTGCCGAACGTGGACGTGCGCGAGATCACAGACGATGCCAGCGTGGTGGTCGATGCGCTGGACCACCTCAAGACCGCCGCTGGCGCCGGCGTCTTGCTCGCCATCGCCGTACTCGCGGTGTTCCTGCGCTCCGCCGGCGCCGTCCTGATCGTGGCGGCGGCGGTGCCCGTTTCTCTGTTCGCGGCGTTGTTTTTCATGGGCTTCGGGTCCTACAGCCTCAACATCGTCACCTTGGGAGGCCTTGCCCTCGGTGCCGGAATGCTGGTCGACAATGCCATCGTCGTGGTCGAATCCATCTATCGCCGCCTGGCCGCGGGCGACGCTCCGGGACCGGCGGCCGCCCGGGGCACGGGCGAAGTCGCCGGCGCAATCACGGCGAGCACGCTGACAACCTGTGTCGTCTTCCTGCCGGTGCTGTTCGTGCAGGGTCTCGCCGCCCGCCTGATCGATGGCATCGCGTTCACCGTGACCATCTCCCTGGTCGCATCGCTTGGCGTGGCGCTATTTTTGATACCTGCGTTGAGCCGCTGGTTTCTGCGCGGTCCACGCCACGAGGCGCAGCCGTCCCACGCGCGTCGCATGCTCGAATCCTTCGTCGCAAAACTGTTGCAACGCCCGTTCGCGGTGATACTGATCGCCGCGACTGCCGCGGTCGCGGCGACAGTGGCATTGCTTCGACTCGGCACCGAGTTGATGCCGCCGGCAGACCCGCGCCAGTTTTCGATTCGGCTCGTGGGTCCGTCGTCGCAGCGCGTTGAATCAACTGCCCGAGCAGTGGCGGGGGTCGAGGACTTGCTGCGCCAGGCCGGGGGGGATGCACTGGCCGCGACCCTGTCGGAAGTTGGGCGCCTGCCTGAAGACGACCGCTTGATCCAGAGCGAATTGACGGAAGAAAACACTGCGCGCGTCATCGCGCGGATGGACATGGATGGCCCCACCGGACGCCAGGTGGCGAACTGGCTTGGGGCGGAACTCGCCAGCCTGCCAGCGACGGAAGTCAGTTGGGAGATTGGCCGGTCGGCGTTGACCGACGCGCTCGGAACCACCGGCCCGCCGATCACGGTGGAAGTATCCGGGAACGCGCTGGAAGACCTTCGCCGGGGAGCTGATCGCATCAAGCAGCGTCTCGAAATGCTGCCCGAACTATGGAACATCCGCTCATCCTTCGAAGGCGGACCGCCAGAACTTCGCGTGACGCTGGACCGGGCCATGGCTGATGCCCTCGGGGTCAATCTCGAGACCATGTCGCGCGTCCTGGAAGCCAGCCTCGACGGACGCGTTGCGACGATCCTCTCCACTGGCGATGAAGAGCGCCGGGTGACGATTCGTCTTCCCACGCCTCGGCGCGAGGACCTGGGCGATGTCGTGTTTCGCGCGGCAGACGGTCGCCTGGCGGCGATCGGGCAGGTCGCGACCTTTGCGGAAGTACAGGGCGCGCGGGAGATATTTCGGCGCGATCAACGGCGCACGGCGGAGGTTACGGCGCAAATCGCGGAAGGCGTCTCGCAACCTGCGGCCATCGCCGCCGTCCGAGCCGCCCTCGACGACCTGCCGTTGCCCCCCGGCACACGCAGCGCGTTACGAGGCGAAGAAGAGCAGCGCGCGCGCACCTTCACCGAACTGCGGCTAGCAGGCGTGCTGGCACTGGTGCTGGTATTCATGGTGCTTGCGGGCACCTTCGAATCGCTGGTGCACCCCGTGACCGTCCTCAGCGCGATTCCGCTGGCGCTGATCGGGGTGGCCGGCGCCCTGGTCTGGACGGGACAGCCGATCGGCGTCATGGCGATGCTCGGGCTCATCGTCCTGGCGGGCATCGCCGTCAACGACGCCGTACTGCTCATCGCTACAGCCCGCCAACAGATGGCTGCGGGACGCGACCGCATCGACGCCCTGGCAACCGCCGCCGGCATACGCCTGCGACCCATCGCCATGACCACCCTGACCACCGCCCTCGCCCTCGTTCCCCTCGTCCTGGCCGGCGGCGAAGGCGCGTCTTTGCGCGCGCCCATGGCGCTGACCATCATCGGCGGCATCCTGGCTTCGACCGTCGGATCGCTCCTGGTGCTGCCCTGCGTTTACCTGGTCCTTGACCGGACATCGTCTCACCTGCGCAGGTCTGCCGCTTGAATCTGCTGGACCTGCCCGTGCGGCGTCCCGTTGCGGTCGCCATGGCGTTTCTGGCCATGGCAATGGTCGGCCTGGTGGCTTGGCAACGCATCCCCATCGAACTCTTCCCCAACGTCGAGGGCGATCTGCTGTGGGTCAATTTCTCGCGGCCGGGCAGCGAGCCCGAGACTGTGGAGCGCGAAATCCTGCTGCCGCTCGAGGCGCGCGTGGCGGCGCTGCCGATGGTTCTGGAGACCAGCGCTTCGGTCCGGGGCGCCGGCGGCAACTTCCAGGTGCTGTTCGAACGCGGCGTTGATATCAGGGTCCGCGAACTGGAACTGCGCCGCATCGCGGCGGCGATCGAGCGCGAACAACCGAAAGGAACATCGCTCTACGTCAGCGGCTCCGACACTTCGAACTGGGGCACGTTTGTCATGATGATCAACGTGCTCGGCGGCGAGGTCGACCGCAATGCGCTGCACGATGTCACGCAAGAGTTGATCGCACCGCGCTTCGCCGCCGTGCCCGGCGTCACGGAGGCCATTACCACCGGCGGCGCGCCCAGGCAGGTGACGCTGACCGTCGATCCGTCGCGGGCGGTGGCCCTTGGCGTCAGCATCGACAACGTCAGCGACGCGGTGCGGCGCAACGTCGGGCACTTGCGCTACGTCGGCAACCTCGAAACCACCAGCGGCATCACCGACGTCGTGCTGGACGGCAGACCGGCTGGTATCCACAGCCTCGCCCAAGCGCGAATTGTTCCCGGCAAACCGGCGCAGTTGCGCCACGCGGGCGAACTCGACTTCGGCACCGGCATCGAACGGTCACTGTTCCGCGTCAACGGCAAGCCGTCTGTCGGCATCGCGATATACCAGGAGCAAGGGGCGAACCTGGTCCGCCTGGGTCGCGACCTTCGTGCCCGGGCCGCGGAACTGGGCGAAGAAGTCGGCGAAATGGGACTTGAACTGGTGATCGGGACCGATGCCGCGGAACAGGTCGAGGAACAGATCGGACGCCTTGCCCGTCTTGGACTGGCTGGATTCGGCATCGCCTTGATCGTTCTCTACCTGTTCCTGCGGCAATGGCAGGCCGTGACGGTGGTCGCCGTCGCAGTACCGGTCAGCCTGCTGGCCGCCTTCGCCATTCTGTATCTGTTCGGGGACACATTGAACATGCTGACGCTGTTCGGACTGGCGCTCGCGGTCGGGTTGCTCGTGGACAACAGCGTTGTCGTGTTCGAGTCGGTGCAACGATCCCTGGACCGTGGCGCGGCCCCGGATGCGGCCGTGCGCCAAGGGCTTCGGCGTACGGTGCGCGCCATAGCAGCGGCCAGTCTGACGACCGCCGTGGTCTTCCTGCCGCTGGTCCTCGTCGATGTCGAGGCCGGCATGACGAGCTTGCAGAAACAGCTTGAGATCACCATACGCGCATTCCTGGTGCCGCTGGCCACCTCTCTCCTGGTCGCGGTGGCCCTCGTGCCGCTGCTGGCGCATCGGTTGGCTGCGCCCGCCGCCGTGCGCCGCCTTGCGCGACGTCGCGAGACCCGCGCGGCCCGAGGCGGGATGGTGCCACCGGATCCGGTACGCATCCTGTTCGGCGGTATGGTCGCAAGCGCCTTGCGGCGACCGCCCGCCTGGCTCACAGGGACCGTTTTCGCGCTCGTGCTAACGGTCATGGTCGCCATACCTTCGATCACCCTGGGTTCCGGCGCCGAACCCACGCGTGCGGACACCGTCCAACTCATCGCGCGCTTCGACCAGGGAGGCTCCCTGAGGAAGGCTAGCGCTGCTCTCGCCAAGCTGGAGTCGGCGCTCGGTGCTTTGGACGGGATCGATACCATCGAGACGGTCGTACGGGAAGACGGCGGGTCGATCACCGTGGAGCTGGTGGACGAGGCCGAGCGACCGGCAGAACTTGATGCGGCGGAGGTACGCAGGGTCGCGCGAGAGGCGGCGAAAAAAGTCGCCGGGGGATTCGAACTGCTGAATCCCGGCGACGACCCGCGCGGCGGCGGCGGCAAAGGAGGTGGATCCGGAGGCGGTGGCGGCGGTTTCGGTAGCCCGCCCGGTGAAGTGGTTCTGTCAGGACCGGATAGTGGCCAGCTTGAACGCCTGGCCAAGGACGTCGCTGCCCGGCTCGACGCAATCCCCTACGTCCGGAATTCCTGGCTGGCAGAGCGCCCGGGACTTGACGAAATCTGGATACAGCCGCGTAGCGCGGCGTTCGAAGCGTACGGCATCACCATCGGCGACGTGCTGCCCAATCTCCGACTGGCCGGCAGGGAAGGCCGCCTGAATGCGGCTGGTTACGCGCTGCCGAGCGGCAGGGAACTGCCCGTCGTGCTGGAACGGGTCGACGCGCGCAGCGATCGAGCGAGCCGCGAACTCCGCAACTTGCGGCTGCAGACGGCAGCCGGCGTAGTTCCCCTAGCAGCCCTGGCCGATATCAGGCAGATGCCGCCGCGGCCGACGATCGAGCACAAGAACGGCCGCCGCGAAACGCGCGTCTTTTTCCGCCTGGGAGATGGCGTATCGGAAAGCGGATCGGGACGGGAAGCGATCGAAGAGCAGATAGCCGAATCGGTTCGGGCAGTGCCGAGACCACGCGGATTCACGGTAGAAGTATCGTCACAGGATGAACAGATCAGTTGGCTCCAGCGCGTTCTGGTGCCGGTGGTGCTGCTCCTGTTCCTTGTGCTCGCCCTGACCTTCGAGTCGCTGACGTTGCCCGTACTCGTACTGTTGGCGGTGCCGCTGACAGTCATTGGCGCAAGTTGGGCTCTGGTCCTCGCCGGTATGTCCATGAGTCCAATGGCGGCCCTGGGCGCGATCGCACTGTTCGGCCTGACGGTCAATCCCGCGATCCTGCTGGTGGACAGGATGCAACAGAAAGTTCTCGGCGGCGGCTGGACCGCCGGCGCCGCGGCGTTCGCTTCCGTGCGGGAGCGGACGCGTCCGGTACTGATGACGACGGCTACCACGATCGCCGCCCTATGGCCGCTGGCGATATCGACCGGCAGGGAAAACGAGATCTGGCCGCCTTTCGCGACCGTGGTTATCGGCGGTCTCGTCACGTCCTCGCTCCTGACCCTGCTCGTGATCCCGGTCGGCTTCATTCTGCTGCACCGTCTCGACCGGCTGTTCGGGCGCGTCGGCCCATGGCTGGTCGTGGGCTGGCTCGCGGCAACCGTGGGAGTCATGTTCTGGCTCATCCAGTCGGAGCTCGTCACCTCGCTATTCTGGCAGGTGGTGGTGTCGCTTCTCATCGGCGGCGGCACCCTTGCGATCACGGTCATTCTGTTCCGCAAGCCCGAAACGCATGAACCGGACAGTAACGCGGGCCCGCCGGCGCTCGAAACGCGCAACCTCCGGAAGGTGTACGCGCTTCCGGGACCATTGCGTCGAGCGCTTGCGGCACCGAGGGTCTTCGCCGCCCGGGCATTGGCCCAGGGCGCATACGATCCGAATGCCTTGAGCCTGGCGAGAGCCTTCAGCCAAAAGGAAGCTCGCGAGAGACTGTTGCCGGCGATGGTGATGACGCTTGCGCCGGCCGCGCTGGCAGTGCGCGCGGAGAGCGGCGGCTGGCGGCTGTTCTTCGGCATGCTCGCAGCGGCCTGCATGGTCAGCCTGCTGCGCCAGGTTCGCCGCAGCCGAGGGCGTTTGAATGGCGTCGGCGCGGTCGAGCCCGGCGGCGTCGAGAACTTCATCGCTGCGGGCGTGCCATGGGCCGTGATCGGTATTCTTGCGTGTTTCTCACTGCTGCCCCAGTTCGGCGGAAACGTCGCCGCCGCGAATGTCTTTTGGCCCGCCGCGGGCGCACTGCTGCTCGGGGCCTGGCAACTCACCCGCCGCAGCGCCGCCGCCCAGGCGCGGGGACAGTTGCGTGAACGCGCACGCGGCGCGTTCCTGCGCTATCCGCGCACGATCATGCGCCGTTGGGCGCGCCGCATAGGTGGACTCGACCTGCCGTCGGCGCCGATCGAAGCGCTGGTCGGCGCCAATTTCAGGGTCGAGCGCGGAATGGTCGGCGTTCTCGGACCGAACGGCGCCGGCAAGACTACGCTGTTGCGCCTGTTGACCGGCATCCTGGATCCCACCCGAGGCACCATTACGCTCGGCGGCGTATCCCTCGTCAAGGTGCAAAAGGTGCTCGCGCGCTGGGTCGGCTATCTGCCCCAGGACGCCGGACTGCCCGCCGGTTTATCGCCGAGAGAATATCTGCGCTATTTCGCGGCGTTGTACGACTTGCCGCCGTCGGTGCGACATGAACGGGTCGAGTACCTCCTCCGCGAAGTCGGCCTTCACGACCGGGCCGGCGACCGCATCGGTTCGCTTTCGGGCGGCATGCGACAACGCGTATCCGTGGCGCGCACATTGCTACGGCTACCGCCGATCATCGTCGTCGACGAACCCACCGTCGGCCTCGACCCGAGGGAGCGCATCCGTTTCCGCAACTTGCTGGCGAACCTGGCGCGCGACCGCATCGTGCTCTTTTCAACGCATGTGGTGGAAGATGTCGCAGTTGCGTGTGAACGCGTACTGGTCCTCGCCGGGGGTCGGTTGATCTTCGACGGCGCCCCCGGGGCATTGGCCGAGGCCGCCCGCGGAAAGGTATGGGAGACGCAAGCATCCGCGTTGGAAGCTGTCGAGCTGCCGCCCGGCGCCATCCTGGCGGAAGAAACGCCCCTTGGGGACGGTCGCGTGACGCGAAGAGTGCTGGCGGAACGGCCACCGGAGCCCGATGCCAGGACGCTCGAATCAAGGCTGGAAGACGGCTATCTGTGGCTCTTGCGCGGTACCGGAGAAGCCGCGTGAAGGTCGCGCTTTTCCATCAGCTGGAAGCGTTCCGGCTTGCGGTCATGACGATGGCGGGCCACCGTTACTGGCTGTTGCCCGTCCTGCCGCTCGCGTGGCTTCCGATCTGCGCGTGGATGGATTTCGGTGGCGAGTTCGAGCCGGCATCCGCCCAAGGCATCTTGATTGGCCTGCCGTTGACATTCCTCGCCATATTCCTCGGGCTGCGCGTTATCGCCGGCGAAATCGACGGTAGGAGCCTGGAAATCGCCTACACCGTTCCCGGCGGCTGTGAACGCGTCTGGTGGACGAAGCTCGGTGCCGCCCTGCTGCTCCTCATCGCGGCGGAAGTACCGCTGGCCGTCGCGGCCCGGATTTTCTTTACGCCGTTCCCCCTGGACGCGCTGTATGGCGCGCTGCAAGCGGCGCTCTTCTACATGGTCCTGGCCATGGGGATGGCGACGCTGTTTCGCAGCGAAACGGCCGGGGCCATGTTCACCGCCGCAGTCCTGGGCTTCAACGGCTTCGTTACGCGATTCGGCGACAATCAAGTGCGTGTATTCTCGCCGTTCTGGAATCCGCACGCATCCGGCCTGGTCGCCAACGGCGGCGGCGTTTCGGACCCCAGCGAGATCCTTGCCTGGACCGTGCAGAATCGCATCGGTTTCGCCCTGCTCATGGCCGCGATACTCGCCCTCGCCTTCATGCGGGCCGCGCGCAGGGAACGGATGCTCGATAGCTAAGTCGTGCCTTGGCCTCGCCTCGCGACCAGCTTCAATATCCGCGAGGCTGGCAACCGCGGCTCGCATGAAAGCTCTTTCCTCGGCAGCCACATCGCAACCTTCTGTTGGTCACCTCCGTCAGGCCGATTCTTATGCAGAAGAAAAAAGCAATTGCAAAGCAATTAACGCGCAATGTGGCGCAATGGAATATATATCTAATTGATAATAAACAATTTTTCAATTTTAGAATATGTGATAATTTGCTTCCTTGAAGCAATCCCTTACGGCAACCGAACATGCCAATCATGCTGAAACAGCTCAAAAGCTGGTTGCGCGAGGGGGAAAGCGAACGCCTGGAATTCAAGGAGGCGCGCGCGCAATTCGACACGGATGAGTTGACGCGGTACTGCGTGGCGTTGGCGAATGAGCACGGTGGCCGCATCCTGCTGGGTGGCAACGACAAACGACAAATAGTGGGTAGCAGCGCATTCCCCAACATCGCCAATCTGAAACGCGACCAAAGCCAGCGCGTTCGATTGAATATCGAGGCTGATGATATCGAACACCCCGATGGCCGCGTCGTGGTGGTCACCGTTCCACCGCGTCCCATAGGAGTGCCCATCCAGTACAAGGGCGCGTACTGGATGAGACGCGACAAGAGCATTGTGGCGATGCCGCCGGAAGTCCTGCGCGCGATATTCGACGAAGCTCACCCGGATCATTCCGCTCAGACATGCGAAGACGCCACGCTTGACGACCTTAGTGCAGACGCCATTGATCGATTCCGCGCCATGTGGCAACAACAGTCCGACAACGAAATGCTGTCAGCGGTCTCCCGGCGGCAACTACTACTCGACGCCGAACTGATCGACGACCGCGAACACGTCACCTATGCGGCGTTGATCCTTCTCGGCGAGCCGCACGCAGTAGCGAGGCACTTGGCGCAAGCGGAGACTATCTTCGAATACCGCTCCAGTAGCGCCACTATCCCCTACCAACAGCGCGTGGAAAGTGCGGGTTGGTGGAACGCGCGGGTCAAGGTGTCAACCGGATGTTCGAACAGTCCATCCGTGAAAGCAAACCACTGCCGGACTTCTCCGACAGCGATGACTATCAGGTGAGCGTAGTGTTGAACGGCGAAGTAGGGGACGAGAATTTCCTGCGTTTCCTTGAAACCGTGGGACAAGAGACCTCGTATTCATTCAGCACGGAACACTTTCTGCTTCTTGACCTGATCCATCGCGAGCAGGCTGTCCCGGAGCGTTTGAAACCGTCTCTGCGCTCACTGGTAGATACCGGCGTTGTAGAGACAGTGGGTCGCGGTCGCGGCGTTCGCTACTTGCTGTCGCGGAGGTTCTATCGGTTCACTGGCAGTCCCGGGGCATACAGTCGCCGACGCGGACTGGATCGGGGCACGAATAAGTTGCTGTTGCTCCGACATATTCAGTCGTCCAGCCGCAGCGGTTGTTCGTTGGCCGAGCTTCAGGACGTGTTGCCGGGATTGTCGCGAAGTCAGGTCCAAGGATTGCTGCGAGAGTTGCGTAGCGACGGCGACATCCACGTTGTCGGCCGAACGCGGGCGGCACGGTGGCGGGCCGGAACCGCGTGAAGTGCGAGATTCAAAAAAGCAATCACGCTGCATTCAATTAAGCAATACCGCAGTATAATTGCCGTAACGAATTGTTTTAATAACAAAAATTATTGACGCTATATTACTTTTCCGATTGCTTGGATAAGCGAATAAGTTTCAATCCCCGAGTTTCACAGCGCTGCGAACTCCAGAACCGCATCGGTTTCGACCTGCCCATGGCCGCGATACTTGCGCTCGCCTTCATGAGCGCCGGACGCGGGGGAACGCATGTTTGACGGCTGAGTCCAAACATTGCGGGAAGCGCGCCATTGGCGCCACAGACTGGGTTCCTACGCGAACAAGGCCCTTACCGGTTGTAACCAGAGTCGAGGCGATACCCTTCCAACCTCGACCTCGGCGCAGCCGGTGAACGCCGCGTAGTCGACGACCGCCTCCCCGAATGCGGACAGGAACGCATCCGTCACGTCGCCTTCGAGGAACAGCGCCTTGATCTCGAAGAGCCCCCTGGAGCGATGTGACTTGCAGTCCATGCGGCCCACCAGCCGGTCCCGCCACAGCAAGGGCAGCGCGAAATAACCGTAACGTCGTTTCGCCGCAGGCACGTAGCATTCGATGGTGTAGTCGAAGTCGAACACCTGGGCCGCGCGACGGCGCTGGATGACCACGTTGTCGAAGGGCGACAGGATGCGCACCATCGGGGCGAACCGTTTCGGCGGCCCATCGAATGTACCCGGTCGGGCATAGATGGGTTCGCCAGCGGCGGTTCGACGCGCCGTGAGCCCACCCGCGCGGACCTGCTCCGCGACTTGCTGCCGCACCATGGCGCGCACTTTGGGGTCGCGGCGCGGGTAGTTGATGGTTCTTGCAGTCGCGAAGCCGTGGGCGCGCATCGTGATATCGATGAGATGGTTGGCGTGCTCCTCGACGCCAGGCTCCCGCATGTCAACCCTGGACGGGAGGAATCGCTCGGCAAGCTCATAGCGCTTCTGGAATCCTTGCCGTTCGATGCTGACCAGTTGGCCCTCCATGAACAATTGCTCGAGCGCCCGCTTGGCGGGCTTCCTGTCCCACCAGCCGCCTCGGCGCGGGCGCGGATCCTCGAAATCCCTGGTGAACAGCGGCCCCTCGGCGCGAATTCGGTCTCGCACCCAGGCGCGCAAGCGCTGGTCGCGATCATGGTGCCACCACCCCCACTCGCCGTTCGCGACACCGCGCATCATGGGCAGAGCGAAGCGGTAGTCGCGCATCGGCAGGTAGCACGCCGCATGAGACCAGTACTCGAAGGCGCGATGCGCCTTGACGAGACGATTCAGCAGCGATTCGTCGTACTTGGCGACCCGGTTGTAGAGGATGTGGTGGTGGGCGCGGGCGACCACGGAGATGGTGTCGATCTGGACGTGGCCGATCTGGCAAAGGGCTTTCTCGACTCCGGCCATCCCGGATCCGAGCTTGCGCTTTCCGGCGAGCCCCTGATGCTCGAGCGCCAGGCTACGCAGCTTCCGAGGGCTGGGCGAACGGGTCACGGAGCGCCGAAGGTCCACTGTCGGCAGACGATGGTGACGCGATAGTCGCCGCGGGACGCGGTGAGTTTCCTCGGTTGGCGCCTGCCGTCCCAATCGTCCCAGGAGGCGACCTCGATCTGCCAACCCAGTTGATTGAACGCATCCGCGTCTACGCCGCCAGCCGGCCACTCGGGTGCGGGGTGGCCCGTGATCCAACTCGACAGCGCGCGGATCGGCACGTCCAGGCGAAGTTCGCGGCGTATCCAATCCCGCGCCTCCCCATCCTCGACGCGCTCGCCCCGCGCTGTGAGCACCGACAGCCTGTCGCCATCCGCGACCAGGTGCGTTCGACCCTGCCCCAACGGCCCCCAGAATTCCACATCGAAGCCCGATTCGTACTGTCTCCAAAGAAACTCCGCGCTCGCGCCCGCTGTGCCAGCCACGGCGCCAACGCGTCCGACAACGCTGAAATCCAACTCCGCAGCTCTAGGCGGGAGCGTCGCGCAAGCGCCGATCAACAATGACATCAAGGAAAAAAATACGTTGACCAGTAGGAGGTTAGCACCGGTCCTTCGCCGCCTTCGGGAGACTGGAAAAGCACTCTCATCTGGTACCATTACGGTTTTCCATCGTCGCATTGGCGCAAATGGCCCTTCTGGCTTACGGCGTTAGTTTCCGAACCGCGCCCATCGACATGCGGGAACGCATCGCATTCGGGACGCGGGAATTGCCGCATGCGCTCTCCCGTCTTGGGGAAATCCCATCGCTGTCCGAAGCCGCGATTCTCTCAACCTGCAATCGTACCGAAATTTATTGTGCACTAGACGCGCCGAATCACGATCCCGTCGAGGATTGGCTCGCGCGATATCGCAGCATACCGGTCGACGAACTGGCGGACGCCGCCTATGCGCTATGGAACGCCGAGGCGGCCGCGCACGTCATGCGGGTCGCCGCCGGGCTGGAATCCCAGGTGCTCGGCGAGCCGCAGATCCTGGGCCAGGTCAAGTCCGCATTCGACGCTGCGCGGCAAGCCGACGCCGTTGGGCCGGAACTCGACCTGCTGCTTCAGAGTACGCTCAACGCCGCCAAGCGCGTCCGCACCGAAACCGACATCGGCAAGAATCCGATCTCCATCGCCTACGCCGCCGTGACCATGGCGCAGCACATCTTCGCCGACCTGTCGATGATCGACGCGCTGCTTGTCGGCGCCGGAGAGATGATCGATCTCGTGGCGCGCCATCTGGGCCAGGCGCAGGTTCGCAACATTGGTATCGCCAATCGCACGTTCGATGCCGCCGAAGACCTCGCGCGCGCGAATGGCACCGGCAGCGCGATCCACCTGGAGGAACTCCAGAAGCATCTGCCGGAGTACGACATCGTCATCAGTTCCACCGGCAGCGCGAGCCACATCATCACGCGGCACATGGTCGAAAGCGCAATCCGGGAGCGACGCCACAAGCCGATGTTCCTGGTGGATATCGCAGTGCCGAGGGATATAGAACCCGCCGTTGGCGATCTCGACGACGTGTTCCTGTACTCGATCGATGACCTCACCGAGGTCATCGAAGACAACGTGGCGACGCGACACGAGGCGGCTGAACAAGCCGAGGCGTTGGTCGCGGAGGGCGTCGGACGCTATACGAGACAACGGCGCGTGCGGGACAATCAGGCTTTGCTTCGACAGTTCCGCCAACGCGCCGAGGAGGCCCGCGACGAAGAACTCGCCCGCGCCCTGCAGCGCCTGGGCACGGAGCACGATCCCGAGAAGGTGATCGAGCGGCTCGCCCGCGACCTGACCAACAAACTTGTCCACGGGCCCATTGCGGCCATCCGGGACGCCAGCGCCGAGGGCAGAACCGACATCCTCAACTACCTGCGCTCGCGCTACGGGTTGGATTGACATGTTGTCCGCGACCCTATCGGCCAAGCTGGATCAGCTGATCGACCGTCAGACAGAACTGTCGTCACTGCTTTCCGACCCGGAAGTTGTTAGCGACCGCAACCGCTATACGGCGTTGATGAGGGAATTCGCGGAACGCGAGCCGGTGCTGGTCGCCTACGGCGCCCTGAACAAGGCGACGTCGGCGCTGGCGGAATCCGAAGCACTGTTTGAAGACGACGATCTGGAACTGCGGGAACTCGCGCAGGAAGAGGCAGGCGTGCTGCAAGCCGAGGCGGAGCAAGCCGAGGGAGACCTGAAGCGGCTGCTGCTACCGAAGGACCCCGACGACGCCCTCGATGTGTTCCTCGAAATTCGCGCCGGCACCGGTGGCGATGAAGCCGCGCTGTTCGCGGGCGACCTGTTTCGCATGTACGGCCGCTACTCCGAGGACCGCGGCTGGCAACTCACGAAACTCGCCGAGCGCTCCTCGGAACATGGCGGTTACAAGGAAGTGGTCGCGCGCATCGGCGGCAAAGACGTTTACGAACGCCTGAAGTTCGAGTCCGGGGCTCACCGGGTGCAGCGTGTCCCGGAGACAGAATCCCAGGGGCGCATTCACACCTCCGCATGTACCGTGGCGGTCCTTCCGGAACAGAAGCAGATCGACGCGGTGGACATCGACACCAAGGACGTGCGGGTCGACACGTACCGCGCCTCGGGCGCCGGCGGCCAGCACGTCAACAAGACCGACTCGGCGGTGCGACTGACGCATCTGCCGTCGGGCATCGTGGTCGAATGCCAGGACGAGCGGTCCCAGCACCAGAACAAGATACGGGCGATGTCGCTGCTCAATGCAAAGCTGCTCGATCAGGCGCGCGCCGAACAACGCAACGAGCGCGAGCAAACGCGCCGCAACCTGGTCGGCACCGGCGACCGTTCGGAGCGCATCCGCACCTACAACTTTCCCGAACGACGCGTAACCGACCACCGCATCGGGCTGGTGCTCTACAAACTTGAGGAGGTGTTGAACGGCAACCTCGATGGGTTCATCAGTCGATTGACGGAAGAACACCAGGCCGACTTGCTTGCCGGCATGGGTGATGGCGAGTGAGCACGCTCGGCGCCTGTTTCGCATCGGCGCGCGCGGCCCTGCCGAGGGCCGAGGCTGAACTGTTGACGGCGCACGCGCTGCAGCAGCAATCGGGCGCCCTGTATGCATTCCCCGAACGCCGCGTGCCCGACCGGCTGATGCGCCGGCACGTGGACTGTATCGAGCGGCGCCAGCGCGGCGAACCGGTGGCCTACATCATGGGCGAGCGAGGATTCTGGAACCTGACGCTCGCCGTGGACCGGCGCGCGCTGATTCCCCGCGCGGACACGGAGTGCCTGGTCGAGGCTGCCCTGGCGCGCATGTCCCGCACGTCGACCTCCGACGAGCACCCGCCGGGCACGCGCGTGCTGGATCTCGGAACCGGATCCGGCGCAGTGGCTCTGGCCGTGGCAACCAGTTGCCCGACAGCCAACGTAGAGGGCGTCGACTGCGATCCGGGTTGCGTAACCCTCGCCCGGCAGAACGCCAGACACCTGGGCATCAGCGCTACTTTTTTCGAGTCCGACTGGTTCTCGGCAGTCAGGGGCACCTACGACGCGATCCTGGCCAATCCTCCCTACATCGCGGAAGGCGATTCTCATCTCGATCGCGGGGATCTGCGCTTCGAACCGCGCCGAGCGCTCGTCGGCGGGTCTGATGGTCTGTCCCACTTGCGCCGCATCGTGCGCCAGGCGCCGAACCACCTCAAACCGGGCGGAACCCTGCTGGTCGAACACGGCTACGACCAGGCCGAGCCTGTTCGTGCATTGTTCCGAAGCGCGAGATTTCTGGATATCGAGACGCTGAACGATCTGGCTTGTGTTCCGCGCGTGACCCTGGGGCACAGAGCGTGAACGACGACCAACTCCTGCGCTACAGCCGCCAGATCATGCTGCCGGAGTTCGACATCGCCGGACAGGAGCTTCTGCTGTCCGCCCGCGTGCTGATCGCCGGCGTCGGCGGACTCGGATCGCCCGTAGCGATGTACCTCGCCGCCGCCGGCGTCGGCCATCTCACCCTCGCCGATGACGACGCAGTCGACCTATCCAACCTGCAGCGCCAGATCGCACATGGCGAAGCGACCGTGGGTCAACCCAAGGCAACCTCCGCAGCCTCGGCGATCTCACGCATCAACTCCACCGTCAGCACGGTTCCCCTGTGCCGCAGGCTCGAGGGCGATGTCCTCGCGGCGGCGGTCGCCGATGCGGATCTCGTACTCGACGCAACCGACAACATGGCGAGCCGCATCGCCATCAATCGTCTTTGCGTGGACACCCGGACGCCGCTGGTCTCCGGGGCCGCTATTCGGATGGAAGGACAAGTCGCGGTGTTCGATGCCAGAGAGGCTGACTCGCCGTGCTACCAGTGCCTGTATCCCGAAGGGGAAGGCGAAGCGCTGAACTGCGCCGAGAACGGCGTCATCGCGCCGCTGGTCGGTATCGTCGGCACGGTGCAGGCCATGGAAGCGGTGAAGCTGATCGCCGGCGTCGGCGAGACGCTCGTAGGCTACGTGCTGTATCTCGACGCCAAGCGCATGGAGTGGCGCAAGTTCACGCTGCCGAAGAACCCGAACTGCGCCGTTTGCGGCAAGCGCGCAGAACCGCGGCACTAACCGTGGCCGACGACATCGTTGATGTCCTGATCGTAGGCGCGGGCGCATCCGGCGCCGCCGTCGCGTGGAGCCTCGCCGAAACCAGAATGCGCATCATGTGCCTGGAACAGGGCGACTGGATGAATCCCGCCGACTACCCAAGCACCCGGCGCGACTGGGAAGTGCTGCAAGGAAGGGATTACTCGATCAGTCCCAACTTCCGCCACCGCGCCGCGGACTATCCAATCAACGACGACGACTCGCCCATCGCGGTCGCCAACTTCAACGCCGTCGGCGGCAGCACGATTCTCTACTCGGCGCATTTCCCCCGTTTCCACCCGTCCGACTTCCGCGTCAAGTCCCTCGACGGCGTCGCCGACGACTGGCCGATCGACTACGCCCTGCTCGATCCCTATTTCGCCGAAAACGACCGCAATATCGGCGTCGCCGGCCTGGCCGGAGATCCGGCCTATCCGCCGCACAACCCGCCGCTGCCGCATGTGCCGATGGGTCGCATGGGCGAAAAGATAGCCAACGGCTTCAACAAGCTCGGTTGGCACTGGTGGCCATCCGACAGCGCCATCGCGACCCGACAGTACGAGGGCCGCGAACAGTGCGCCAACCTCGGTCCATGCAACGCCGGTTGCGCCACGGGCGCGAAAAGCAGCGCCGACGTCACCTATTGGCCCATGGCGCAACGCGCCGGCGTCGAGTTGGCGACCAACTGCCGTGTGCGCGAAGTCACCGTGGACGCGCGGGACATGGCCACCGGCGTCATCTACTACGACGAAAACGGCGTCGAACGCCGTCAGCGCGCGGAAGTGGTCATCATGGCATGCAACGGTGTCGGCACGCCGCGCCTGCTGCTCAATTCCGTTTCCGCGCGTTTTCCTCAAGGGTTGGCGAATCGGTCTGGTCTGGTGGGCAAAAACCTGATGTTCCACCCGTGGGGCAACGTCAACGGGGTGTTCGACGAGCCGCTCGAATCGCACTTCGGCCCGCAGGGGTGCTGCATCCTCAGCCAACAGTTCTACGAAACCGATCGGATGCGCGACTTCGTGCGCGGCTACAACATGCAGATCGTACGCACCGGCGGACCCGTCCGCACGGCGCGGAATGGCATGGCGGACGGAACGATTCCCTGGGGTGCGGCACACCACCAGGCGTTCGAGAAGTACTACGACCGAACCATCGGATTGGGAATCTGCTGCGAGGACCTGCCCGAGGAGTGCAATCGCGTCACGCTCGACCCCGAACTCAAGGACTCAAACGGCATCCCGGCACCCAAAGTCACCTATCGACTGAGCGAGAACAGCGAGCGGATGCTGCAACACGGGCTTGAGAAAGGCAGCGAAGTCATGCGCGCGGCGGGAGCGCGGGAAATCACAAGGCGGGGACCGCTCCGCATGGCCGGCTGGCACCTGCTCGGAACGGCCCGCATGGGCGCGGACCCGGAACGGTCCGTAGTCAACGCGTGGGGACGGAGCCACGACGTCCGCAACCTGTTCATCGTCGATGGCAGCGTCTTCGTCACATCGGGCGGCGTCAATCCGACAACCACCATCCAGGCGGTGGCGCTCTACGTCGCCGATTCCATGAAGAAGAATCTCGCCAACCTGTTCGACTAGCAATCCTCCACGCTGAAGCATGGCCCAGATCTACACCATGAAATATGGGTGGTTACCCATCAGATTTCCGAGTACGCTTGTGGCGTGATACGCCGCCCTCAACAACTCGCCAGGTTGCGAACGCTTCTGCGCGACAATCCGGTTGTCGCTATTCTCGGTGCCAGGCAAGTAGGCAAGACAACGCTGGCTAGAGATCTCCAAAGAAATTGGAAACAGCCTTGCCACGCCTTCGACCTGGAGCGCCAACGCGATATCGTCCGGTTGGCCGACCCGGAACTGGCTCTCGAACCGCTCAAGGGACTGGTCGTGCTGGACGAGATTCAGCGAATGCCCGACCTGTTCCCGTTGCTCCGCGTACTGGCGGACCGAAGACCAATCCGTACCAGGTTTTTGGTGCTGGGCAGTGCCTCTCCGGAATTGCTTCGGCAAGGGAATGAGACCTTGGCGGGACGTCTCGCATTGCACGCCCTCGACGGATTCTCTCTGCAGGAGGTGGGCGTCAAGAACCACTCGAGACTTTGGCTTCGAGGCGGCTTCCCTCGTTCGTTCCTGGCGTCATCCAACGCAAGAAGTCGGGACTGGCGCGAGGACTTCATCAGCACGTTTCTCGAACGAGACCTTCCGCAGCTCCGCATTCGCGTAAGCGCCGCCACGCTCAGGCGGTTTTGGACAATGCTGGCTCACTATCACGGCAATATCTGGAATGCCTCGGAATTTGCCCGCAACTTCGGAGTGAACCATACGACCATCCGACACTACCTTGACATCCTCACGTCGGCGTTTGTCCTAAGGCAACTCCAGCCATGGCACGAGAACCTGAAGAAGCGTCAAGTCAAGGCTCCGAAGGTCTACCTTGCCGACTCCGGCCTATTGCACGCATTGCTTGGAGTCACCCACAAGACTGACCTTGATGCGCATCCAAAACTCGGTGCGTCATGGGAAGGGTTTGTGATTTCTCATGTGACTCGGTTCCTTGCCGTCCGGCCCCACGAATGTTTCTTCTGGGCGACTCACACAGGTGCCGAACTCGACCTGTTGGTCGTGCGCGGCAGAAGGCGTTGGGGATTCGAAGTCAAACGCACGTCGGCACCAACCATCACGCCGTCGATGCGGACGGTTCTGGCCGACTTGAAGCTTCAGCGTCTCTTCGTCATTCATGCCGGCCAGCACTCTTTCGACATGGCGAAGAAGATACGAGCAGTTGCGTTTTCGCATCTGCTGGACGAATTGAAACCGTGGTAGGCGCCGGGCGGTTGACTCGCTGGTTACTGCGGAAGGGCGCGCCTTTGGAGCGGGCCTAAACCAGATCCCTGACGCGTTCCGCTACGACTTCGACGCCTTCGGAAAAAGACAGGTAGTCGACAATGCGGCCAAAGGGATCGACCACGTAGACCGTCGAGGCGTGCGACACCTGGTAGTCGTCCGCCCCGCGCGGCGGGGCGTCCTGGAGGAACGTCTTGAACGACGCCGCCACGCCCTCAAGGGCCGCGCGCGAGCCCGTCAACCCCACGAAACGATGATCGAAGCGCTCGACGTACGCGGCGACTGTCGCGGGGACGTCGCGTTCCGGGTCGACCGAGATGAATACCGGCGTAACGCCGCGCGAATGCCCGGTGTCGTCAAGTTCCGCCATCACGCGGGTCAGATTGCTCATGTGCGTGGGGCAGATACCGTGGCAATTCGTAAACCCGAAGAAGACCAGCAGATACCGTCCGCCGAAATCCTTTTGCGTAACCGTGTCGCCGTGCTGATTCGCAAGCGAAAAGGTCACCCTTCCGCCGGCTTCGTAGTACCTGACCGCCAAGGCGAAAGATGCGGCGACAACGGCGAGCACGACGCCGAAGAAACCGATGCTCTTGATTCGGGGCGAGATGTGCATTCTGCTTTCCTACGGCTTGCGCGCGGACGCGACCGACCACGCCCCGAAGAATACCGGATAGAGCCAAGTGATGGACAACGCGACTCCAAGCACCAGCAAGCCCTGGCCCAACAGCACCTGATCGTCGAGCAGATAGTTGTTGCACAAACGGTCCGGAGAGATGAGATACAGCCAGCCAAGGCGAAAGCACATCGCCAGAAACTCGATCTTCACGAGGGCCCGGGCGATGGGATGCAGGCGGCGCCAGCTCCATGCCAAGGGCATGCCGGCCAATGCCACCAGTGAGGCGTACTTGGCTGCGGCAACCGCGGGCGCTTGCAACGATGCATCGAGCCAGCGCGGAATCATCCAGAAGGCCAGGGCGAAGGTGACCAACAGGATGCCGGGGATGCCGCCCCCGTTTAGCGGTTCCAGCGCCTTGCGCCAATGCGGCTCAATGCGCTGCCCCAGGATAAACCCCACTGCTACCAGCAAGGGAATCTCCACCATCACATGACTCGGCAGACGCGATTCCAACCAGGTGCCGAAGGGCGTCAGCGCGACTGCGGTCCACGCGGCCAGGGCGACCGCCACCCAAGCACGTTCCGGAGATGCGACTGCAGTCGAATACCGGGCTAACCGGTCTGCAACCGCCATTCGATGGCCTGCAACAGTCCGGGCCGATCATCGAAGTCGTATATGCCGACCACTCGACCCCGGTCCACGAGATAGATCGCGGTGTTATGCACAAATCCCACGTTCGGTTCCGGAATAACCACGACGCCCAGGTCGCGCAATACGGCGACGAGGTCGTCTTCGTTTTCGAAGCGGGCCGCATTCCAGAGATCCGGCGCCGCCCCGAAACGACTCAGGTAGCCCGCAAGCTCGACGGGGCCGTCATGCTGGTAATCGAATGTCAGACTGAGCAGCCCGACCCGATCATGCCAGCCGCGCGAAACCAGTTCGCCTTGCAGGTCGCGAAAGGTCGCACCCAATGCCACGCAGACCGTTGGACACCTGGTGTAGATGAAGTCGACGACGGCTATCGGGCGCTCCAGGGCCGTCAGCCCGATGGATCTGTCCCCAACGTCGCGCAGGGTCGCGTCCGGCAGGTCGCGCGGCCGCTCACGAATGTCGAGCCGGCGCGCGCTCTCGGCCGTCCAGGCGGCGCCGCCATCCGTCGCCGCCCAGAGGGTGAGACACCCTCCGAGCAGCACGGCTACGGTGGCCGCCGCCGATAGCCACCGGTTCATGTCATCCGGGCGCTCTTCAGACTGGTCAGGAATCGCAAGGCAAACACGGCCGCGCCAAGCGTCACGAGCACCGCCAGGATAGACGAACTCTCGCTGTAGCCGACCCACTCGGGCAGATGTTCAGCGAAGCGCCGAGGAACCGACGCGTAACCGCTGACGAGGAACATGAACGAGAACGCCAGACCCGATGCCGCGTACACCCAGAACGCCACCTTGTCGATCGCCTTGTACGCGCCACCCTGATTGGTGACGTGGTACATGAAGCCGAACAACATGGCCACCAGTCCCAGAATCAAGTACGTATGCACGTGGCCGGGTACCCACATGGTGTTGTGCATGACATTGTTGACCGCAATCGTCCCGTCGATGATCGCCGGAACGATGCCCACGGCCCAGCCGAAGATGGACAGGAACAGCAGTCCGGAGACGATATCCCACCGCATTCCAGACCTGTACACATTCGTTAGCGCGGTGTATGCGGTCACGATCAGGATCGGGATTCCGCTCAGGTAGGAAATTACCTGGCCGAGGATCAATGCCCAGGTTGGCATCACGAAATCCATCAACAGGTGGTGCGGATAGACCGACATCACCATGATGGTCGATGCGGTCCATGCGGCCAGGAATACCCGGCTCGAGGGCCACGGCCGCTTCGTGTATGTCGGCAGGATCTCGTACACCGCGATGACCGCCTGGTAGATCGTCGCGTTGATGAATACATGCCCGAAGAAGTAGATCAGGTTCTTGGTCAATAACGGGTCAACGGCGAACGTCGGCTCGAAAAGGTTGACCAGTATGAGAACCAGGACAACGGCACCGGCCGTGATACCCGCGGTATTGATGATCAGGACCATGGTGGACGCGACGACCGTGGGCGGGGGCGGCTCACCCTCGCCGCGACCGAAGAGATGCGGCCAGCCAAGGCCCTTCGCGAGCGAACCGTACCTGGAGATGATCGCGCGCGCCACATCGAGATAGAGCAGGAGAAAGCCGACGCCGATGGACAGCAGGCCCAACAGGTAGCACGCCGCGCCGGCGTTGCCCCAGGCACCCATTCCATGGGACGGCAGCGGAAACAGGAAGGTCCAGCCGCCGCCGAAACCGCCGATGAAGATGCCGCCGAGGATCAACACCACGCCCAACAGGAATAGCGCCAGGTTGGTCCAGAGGATGCCGACGGTGAGGTCGACGTAGCGTCGCAGGAAGTACCACATCACGGCACTGCCCGCGAGGCCGGAAATGCCGACCATGCCAGCGCCGTGCGCCGTCATGACTTGATAGAAGATGTCGGGCGGCATCCAGAGCCAGTCCGCCTGGCCGACCCGCATGAGCAGGCCAAGCGCCATCATGAGAACGAACACCAGGGCGGAGATAGCGAGGTAGGTCAGCACGCCCACGCGGGCGGACGTCGGTAGAGGTGAAAGTGTTGTGGTTGCTTCGCTCATGCGCCGTCCCTCCCGTCGTGCGCGTTGGTCGCAGCGGCATGATCGGGATGCGCGACGACCTCGAAATTGCTCATCATGGCGTGATGCGCGGTGCCGCAGTACTCCAGGCAAAGCAGCTTGTGCGTACCGGGTTCGCGCAATGTGATCTGCAGCGAGTTGACGTACCCCGGCATCGCCTGGGTCTGTCCCAATAGCCGCATGTTCGGATCGTAGACGCCCAGGCCGTGGTTGACGTCGCCGGCGGTAACCTCGAACACCACGGTGTCATCGGCCATCACGGAATCCTGGCTCAGCGTCCAAAGCCACTGGCGGCCATCTACCTGGATCTTGACCGCGCCTTCGGCAGTATCTCCCCGTGTGGCCGCATACGGCAGGTCCAGCGTAGTGATAACCGTGATGAGCACTCCCGCCACCACGACCACCCAGAACAAACCGGTGCGGATACCGAACGCCTTGGCCTGCACCGGACCATAGTCGACGCTCTCTTTGCCCGCGTTTATCGCAATAAAGACAAAGACTCCTACGACCACCGCCATCAGAACGATGGTTACAAGAAAGATCGTGTCTTGAATCATTCGACTTCCTCCCCCATTGCCTTGCGGCAATCTTCCTGTCGCTATCCGAGACGATTTCCGCGACGCGTTTCGTCGGCGTGATTCGCCCGGAATCGCACGGCCCAACGCTAACCCATGTTTGTCGGGCTGACCAGCAATTTTGAGGCGGGAGGGACCGATTTGTTCGAGTTTCATCCGCGTCGTGCGATTGCCGCAAGTCCCACGGTAAACTAGTGTCATCCGATTCGGGAACGGCATGACAAGCCACGAAATCATCGGCTCCGACGGAGCCCTCACGGCAGCGCAACGCGAGACATTGCGGGTGGTGCTGGAGATGATCATTCCCGCGAGCGGCGACGGTCGCTTCCCGAGCGCAGCCGAAGTTGATGTTCTCGGCCATATCCGCGAATCACAGAGCCAACTGCTGCCCGCGTTGCGTGAAGACCTCGGCCGCCTCGATGGGCTGGCGGCGGAACATTCAGGCTCGGCATTCGCGCAGCTCACGGACTCCGACCGAGTTCGCGTGGTGGACGAGATCAGGTCTGGCGAACCCGGCTTTTTGAAGGACCTGGCGCTGCAGACCGCGACCTGCTACTACCAGGACGACCGCGTCCTGCGCGCGCTCGGCATGGAGGCGCGCCCGCCCTTCCCGAAGGGCTACGAGGTGTTGTCCGGTGATCTGGCGCTGCTCGATCCGGTGCGTAAGCGGGGCAAGTTGTACCGCGACGCGCCTTAGGATTCTCGCTCGCATCCGTGCCGTCGAAGTGTCGCACCCGCTGAGACCGCGCACCTTCGCACGGCGCACTGAAATGTCACGGCTAGTCCGCCCAAGGGTTGACCACCAGCGTCCCCGTCGGGGAAAAGTCGTCTACGTTGCGCGTCATGACATGCATTCCGTGGCGGCGCGCGGTGGCTGCGATCAACCCATCCTGCACTCCTACCGGTCGACCGATGCGGCGGGCGCTGGCATCCAGTTCGCCCCAGAGCCTCGCCACTTCGGCGTCCACTGGCAGGATCCGCTCCGCGTACGTGATCTCGAGTCCGTCGAGCCAGGCAGCAAGCTCCAGTCGTCGCCGCCCCCTGGCGAGTCGCGCGACTCCCGATGCGAGTTCTCCTGGCGTGATCGCGCTCAGGTACGTGTCGTCCTCCCGTAGCCCGGCCACCGCGCGCCTCACTGAAATCTGGCCCTCAGGTCGCCGAATCTCGGAGATGACGCAGGTGTCAAGCAAAACCCTCACAGGTCGACCTCGCGCATGGGCGTTGGGTCGCGGCGAATGTCGACGCCTTCGAGTGATGGCCCGTTCATCAAATAATCGATGAAGCCGAGGCGATCACCCGTTAATCGCCGGTAGTCGGTCTCGCGGACCACAACGACGGCTTCCTTGCGACGCGTGATCCGTTGCGGCGATTTGGCGAGCGCTCTGCTTACGACCTCGCCAAGTCGGTTCTTGGCTTCGGCCAGTTTCCACTCGTTCATTGTTCCTCGGACACGGACGTGCCGCCCACCGTCTCACAGATTCGCGGACGCCCGGCGACAAGCCAATAACCGAGACCCATGAGCACCGCGCCAGCCACGGCGTTACCCAGCGTCACCCACACCAGGTTGTGGACCGCGCCGGCCATCGAGACGCCTTCTGGATGCTCCGAAAGCAATGCGACCGAGAACACGGTCATGTTGGCGACGGAGTGCTCGAATCCCGCAGAGATGAAGGCGAACAGGCACCAGAAAATGATGATGCATTTCGCGGCGTCGTTGTCGGTCCTCGCCGAGCCCCAGATCGCAAGGCAGACCAGCCAATTGCACAGAATGGCGCGGACGAACAACTCCGCGGCCGGCGCCGTCATCTTCTTCTCGGCGACGGCATGGATCAGATCCTGACCGCCCTCCTGCAGTACCGCGCCGCCACCTCCCGCGACGAACAATGCCCCAAGCAAGCCCGATCCGAGCAGGTTGCCCGCCCAGGTCGTTCCCCAGGCGCGCAGGAGGTCGAGGGTTCGAATCGTGCCCGTCAACCGGCCGATGGTCATGTGCATCGCGTGGCCGGTGAACAGTTCCGAACCGGCAAAGATGACCAGCGTCAGCGCGATCCCGAAACTCGTGCCCATGACCAGGGCGCGCCACGACGGGTCGGCTGTTTGCCCCACCGAGAAGATCAGCAGGATGCCCATGCCCACATAGGCGCCCGCCATCATCGAAGCGACCCAGAATCCACCCGGGTTGTCGCGTAGGAACCGTGTTTTTTCCCGGGCGAGCGCGGCCAGTTCGTGGATCGTACTGTTGCCTTTCATTTCTTCAGGTCTTTAGCCGATCGCTTCAGACCATTAGCCAACCGCTCGACGTGCGGCTTTCCGGCACCTCGCGTTGATCCACTTCGCGACGCGTGACGCTTACGCCGCGTTCGGGACACAGGGTCGTAATCGCAACGTGTCCGCCATCCTCGCTGGCATAGGCGGCCACGGGGGACCCGGGATAGTACGCCTTGGTATCCCCTTGACTGTGATCGCGCCATACATGCACATGCCCCAAAGCGAGGTAGTCGAAGCCACGGGGGACCCGGGATAGTACGCCTTGGTATCCCCTTGACTGTGATCGCGCCATACATGCACATGCCCCAAAGCGAGGTAGTCGAAGCCCGAGGCCCGGATCTCGATGGGTGATCTGCGACGACGCCATGCCCACCCGCTGCTCCACCACCTGGCCGTGGGCGAGACCGACATTCCACATATCGCGATGGCGCGGCGGCACGCCCTGTAGCGGCACATTCTCCGGCGCGTGCTCGCGCATCGCCCTGCCCCAGACGCGCACGCCGATGTCTTCGAACTCCAGGCAATCGCCATCCGTCTCCAACAGGAGGTGGACATGACCGCCGTTGTGGCCGCCGTCGGCCTCGAATTCAATGCGATGCCAGACGGACCGCTCGTCATGCACGTCGTGGTTGCCCGGCAGAAGGACCACTGGACACGCTAGACGACCGAGCTGCTCGCGCACGAACTCGAAGTCCTCTTCGGTTACGCGCCCGTGATCGAACAGGTCGCCGACGATCAGCAGGAGATCGGCTTCTTCAGCAAGCGCGACATCGACGACCCGCGCGAACGCGCGCTCGGCAGAATTGCGAAAGCCTTCCGCCGACTCGCTGCGGATTCGACCATCCAGATGGACATCGGAGGTATGAACGAGTTTGACCCGACGCGTCGTCATGACGCAATCGTATCAGCTAACACCAATGTGGCGTACTCGTGCGCGTCCCGGCGAGAGCCGCCATCAACCACGCACTCGATGATCACTGGCAACTTTACAGGCGGTTGTTCAATATTCACGCGGACAGGGGGGGACTGCATGTTATGACCACGGTTCTGGGTATCGACATCGGTACGCAAAGCGTCAAAGTCGTCTTCTATGACTTCGAGGCGGGTCGGATTGCGTCCATCGGCAGCGCGCCGCTGGATCTCTGTCAAACCGATGACGGAGCTGCCGAACAGCGGGCTGAATGGTGGATTGAAGCGCTGCAAAAGGCCACGGCAAGCGTCGACAAAAGCGTGCGCGAGCGCGTCGTCGCTATTGCTGTTTCGGGTCAGCAGCATGGCTTTGTTCCGATCGACAGATCGGGCGAAGTACAAATACCGGTGAAGCTTTGGTGCGACACGTCCACAGGCGCCGAATGCGATCGCATCATCGAGGCATTTGGAGGTAGCGAAGCCTGCATCGCAGAAGTCGGCAATCTCATTTTGCCGGGCTATACGGCATCGAAAGTTCGCTGGTTTCTGGACGCTCACCCGGACCTCTATGCAAGGATGGATACGATCCTCCTGCCGCACGACTACCTGGACTTTTATCTGACTGGCGAGCGCTGCATGGAGGCCGGAGATGCGTCGGGTACAGGATTTCTCGAAATTCGCGCTCGCGACTGGTCAGAGAAAATGCTGCGGGCGATCGATCCGGGCAGAGACCTGCGCGAATGCCTGCCTGAAGTGCGGTTGGAAAACGAGCCGATCGGAATACTGTCGACGCACGCGGCGCAAGAGATCGGGTTGACCGCCGGGATACCGGTAGCGATTGGTGGCGGCGACAACATGATGGGCGCGATCGGCACGGGTAACGTGACGCCCGGTGCCGTCACGATCAGCCTTGGTACGTCGGGTACCGTGTGCGCATATTCGGACAAGCCCATCATCGACGACGAGGGTGATGTTGCCGCTTTTTGCTCATCGACCGGCGGCTGGCTGCCGCTGCTGTGCACGATGAACTGTACGGTCGGAACCGAGCTTGTGCGCCAGATGCTCGGCGTCGACATCGCGACATTGGAGGTGCAACTCGCCGCGGCAGAGCGCGGAGCCGGCGGCGTAATCACCGTGCCGTTTTTCAATGGCGAACGAACACCGAATTTGCCGCAAGCCAAAGCCTGCATCATGGGACTGGATACCCGTAATACTCGGCAGGAAAATCTCTTGCGGTCCGTCGTCGAAGGCGCCACGTTTGCGCTGCGCCATGGTCTGCAAAGACTGATTGACCTGGGTATCGATGCGGAGGAGGTCGTAGTTACCGGTGGCGGTGCGAAAAGCGGCGCCTGGAGGCAGATCGTTGCGGATGTCTGCAATGCGCCGGTTACGGTTCTAAAGAACGAGGAGGGCGCTGCGTTTGGAGCTGCACTGCAAGCGCTTGCAATGCTCGAAGGTGACGGTGCTGACATTCGCGATGTGACGAAACATCATCTGCAGCGCGACACCCGGCAGTGCTGTGACCCTGATCCATCCAACAGCAGTTTCTACAGCGAAGCCTATGGCAACTACCAAGATGCGGTGCTGCAAGTTGCCGCTCTATACGGCTGATCAAAAAAGCCTTGAACGCAAGCGGCTTTATCCGACTCCGTCCGGACCTTCGTATCTGCTTTTCGCCTCTTCTTCCTGACTTCCTGAATGATCTTTGACACCCACATCATCGTCGACTGGTCGGCGCGCTCCAGACCGAGCCCGGCGCGTCCGACGAAGGACTCCATCTGGTGGTGCGCGGCCAAAGACGGAATTGCGGGCAGCCCCAAGTACGCCAGAACTCGTCACGAAGCAATCGACCGCTTGGCCGCCGTCCTCACCGCAGAACTGGACGCCAAACGCCGCACCCTGGTCGGATTCGACTTTCCCTTCGGCTATCCGGCCGGCGTCGCCCGGAATCTGACGGGCCGGGCATCCGCTCTCGCGCTATGGGACTGGCTGGATGATCGAATCAAGGATTCCAGGGACAACGCGAACAACCGCTACGAAGTGGCAGAGACAATCAACCGGGCCTATCCTGGCGTCGGTCCCTGCTGGGGCCGGCCGGCGAACTGGCCGTATTCCGACGTGCCGACGCGCAAATCCGCTTGTACGCGGCAGGACGCCCATCCACCGGAACGTCGCATCGCCGATCGTCGCGCCCAAGGGGCCAAGACCATCTGGCAACTGGCCTACGCCGGGTCCGTCGGCTCGCAGGTGTTGTTGGGATTGCCCGCGCTCAAGCGACTAGTCGGGGACCCGAGAATCAAGGGCCAAGCCGTGGTCTGGCCTTTTGAAACCGGGCTTTCGGCACCCGACGCGCCGGTTGTGATCGCAGAAATCTACCCTTCCCTTCTCAAGACCGAGATTCGCCAGCGCAGAAAACAGAACGAAATTCTCGACGCCGCCCAGGTCCGAGTGAACGCCCAGGCTTTCGCCCGACTCGACAAGCGCTGCCGGCTGGCGCCGCTGTTTGAGGGAGATTCAAGCCTTACCCCGGAACAACGTCGCATTGTCGAAACCGAAGAAGCCTGGATTCTCGGCCTTGGCCACGAAGACACGCTACGCGGTGCGCTCAACTGGTTGTAGGATCCTGTTCAAGGCGTCAGTGTCGCAAATCGCGCGACAAGCGAGACGGACTTGTCGCTTGGAAAGCCGGACATCAACTATATAATGTTTATTATATAGTTGGAGAAACCGAATGCTCACTTTCAAGGTCACCACCGTCGGCGCATCGTCGGGCGTCATACTCACCAAGGAGGCGCTGGCGCGGCTGCGCGTCAAGAAGGGCGACACGCTTTTTCTAACCGAGGCACCAGACGGTGGCTATCGGCTGACCCCCTACAACCCCGAGTTCGCACGCCAGATGGCATTGGCCGAAGAGATCATGCACGACGACCGAGAGGTGCTTCGAGCGCTGGCAACCAAGTGAGCTCCGAGACCAGCGGACCCTGGCGCTGGATAGATGTGCGCGTCGTGCTGGCTATCCATGACCGTCAGCTCGCCGAGCATGGTGGGGCGGACGGGATACGGGACATCGGAGCAATAGAGTCCGCCTTGGCGCGTCCGGCGAACCTTGCCGAGTATGCCAATCCCGACGCTGCCGAGTTGGCAACAGCCTACATTTGGGGGCTCGCCAAGAATCACGGGTTCGTCGACGGCAACAAGCGCACGGCCTGGGTTGCGGGGCGCGTCTTTCTGGCCGACAACGGTCTCGATTTGGACTTTGATCCTCTGCATGCGGTCCAAGTCATGGAAGGCGTTGCCGCCGACCGTATCACCGAGACCGAACTCGCCCTCTGGCTTCGAGCGCGCCTATCCGCCTGATCGAAAACAGGCAGCGAATCCCCTTGAGCGAGCACCGCGTCCCGCTGCGTCCGTATCGCTGCTTGATTTGATCCTGAAATAAGGGAATATTGATAGCGTTACGTTATCAATCCCCACCCTTGGAAGGATCTCATGGGAAAGTACGACACCTTGGGAAGGTATCTTTCGGGACAACCCGGCGACTCCTGCACGCTGACATTCCTCGAAGTGGAGGAAATCATCGGCGGTCCTCTCCCGGCAAGCGCCCGAGCACATCAAGGCTGGTGGGGGAATGACAAGACTCACGTCCAAGCGCATAGCTGGATGCACGTGGGCTGGAAGGTCACGCAACATAGTCTTCTGCGGCGGGGGCACGTCCGCTTCACGCGAATTGTTCACGACACCCTCTCCGATGAGAGCCCGCAGGTGTCGCAGGTCATCGTACGCAATCTTGACCAAAGGGTAGTCGCCGAGTTGAAGCGGAGAGCGAAACAGAGGGGACGTTCTCTCGAGGGTGAGTTGAGAGTGATTTTGACCGAAGCGGCGCGTCCGCAGCGGACGGAGTTGATCGCGGAGGCCGACCGCATTCGTGCCATAACGCCCGGCCCGCTGGGGGACAGCGTTTTGCTACTGCGTCAGGATCGCGACAGCCGATGAATCTGGTGATCGATGCGAGCGTTGCGTGCAAATGGTTCTTTGAAGAGAACCTGTCGTTCGAAGCACGCGCCCTGGCCGTGTCGGAAGCCATTTTTTCCGCGCCGGACATGATCCTCGCGGAGTGCGCAAACGCGGCTTGGCGCAGGGTGCGAGGCAAGACAATTCCCGAAGCGCAGGCGCGAGCCTTCCTCAAAGCCTTGCCCCAATGGTTTGAATCACTGGTTCCATCAGGGCAGTTGCACGAAGCGGCTTTTGAAATGGCTTGTGTGCTTGATCACCCCGTCTATGATTGCCAATATCTCGCACTTGCTCAGGACAAGGAGACGCGCCTGGTCACGGCGGACCTTGCCTTTGTGAACAGAGTCGGTCACTCGCGATGGAAGGACAGGATCGAGAGTTTAGCCAGCCAGGTTTTGTGACAGCAGTTCCCGCAGCGCGTCGTCGTCAGAAATGTCTTCCTTCCAGCCGTAAGCAGCGGCAACAGCGGCATCGAGCCTCGCGTGCGCGTCCGCGAGCCACTGCGGGCGGGCGTTGTAGAGGCTAGTCAGCGTACGCTTTCGAAGTTCTTTCACGGTCGCCTTGTCGCGGGGAACCGGGCGCTTGGGATAGCCCGGTACGGGTTCTTCCACCCACTCCACCCATTCCGGCGGATGCAGCCAGCGATCACGCAGTTCTACCAACCGGCGCGCGGCCTCGGCGATCGCGATCGCGCGCGGGTCGGCGGCGTAGGCGGTGGCGGGAATGTCCGGCCACAGTCCATCCGGAAAGGGGAAGGTCTCGAAGGTTGTGGTGGGCGTGTATCGCGGATCGTTGCCCTTGCCAAGCCACGTGCCGAGGCGAAGCGACCACGCCTCGTGAAACCGGCTGTGCAGGATGCCAAACGTGGTGTCATCGACCCGCGCGATGGCGATCAATTGATGATCGGGGCAGATGCGTGCGTCCAGCCATACGAACAACCGATGCTTCGCCACGGTGGGCGTCGCGATGTACCGCGACAAGCCGTCCAGCGCCTGCCACATACCTTGTCTCGGCTCAACATGCCGCCACCAGTAATCGCGATAGGATTTGCGACGATTCCCTCGCCGCATCGGATAGACATGTTCCTGCGCGTGTTGAAACGGTGCCTCGTATAGTGCGACTTCCTCCCTCACCATATTCCAGCCGAAGTCGACAATCCACTTGTCCGCTGGACGGCGTGTAATGTCCATGCCGTTCACCCACGGTCCCAGGACATCCGCATTCGACTTGCCGTTCGGGTTCGCGGGCGCGCGCAGCCACTCCCGCGCCCGTGTTCCCGGGATATCGAAGGGGCCTCCCTTGGTATCGCCCATAAACGCGACACCCCTACTCCGGTACAGGCGCTGCGCGCGGGTGAGATCGATGCCAACGCCGCCGCGCCGCGCCGTAAGATCGGCGTGAATGGCGTCCACCCGTTCGCCGTCGAGCCGCCGTTGCAGCACCGGCTCGTCGTCCAACTGTGAGAAGCACACCAGTGAGACGCGCACCGCTGCCCCGTCGATCACCCAGGGCTCGTCGCTCCACGCTTCGAAGATCGGCCGGCCGTCGATCGCCGTCGCGAACGCTCTGCGGTTCGCTCCGCCCCGGATAGAGTTGGTCGCAACGAGACCCACACCCTTTGCCTTGCCCGCCTCGACGTGCTGGCCCGCCTTCACGAACCAGTAGCAGACGAGATCCGCTTCGGCCGGCACGCGCCCCGCGTACACCGAGAAGATGCGAGATACGTAGTCCTCACCAAGACCGGCGTTGAGGAGCTTTCCGCCGAGAAACGGTGGGTTTCCGATGACGACATCCACCGCCGGCCACTCTGGCTCTCCGCCGTCCGGGGTCATGATCGCGTCTCGGCATTCGATGGTGTCCAGCGGCTTGAGGATCGGGTCCCGCGATTCCCGGAACCCGTTGCGGCGCATCCACTGGATCTCGCCGATCCATACCGACACCCGAGCCAGCTCGGCCGCGTAGGCATTGATCTCGATGCCCCTCACGTTGGCCGGGCCGATCGCCGGAAACGCACGCTGCAATCCCAACGCCTCCGCTTCTAACTGAATGCGGTGCTCCAAGTCCTTGAGCGCATGCAGCGCGAGGTAGAGGAAGTTCCCGGACCCGCACGCCGGATCCAGCACGGTAAAATTCCGCAGCCGCTCCAGGAAAACCCTTAAGCGTTGGTCCACCAGCGCATGCTGACGCGTTCTCGCCGCCCTGGACTTCGCCGCATCCGCGCGTTCGAGACCGGCGGCGATCTCGGACTTAGTCCGCTCCCATTCCACGAGCCATGGACGAACGATTACCGGCTCGATAATGCGCATGATCTTGTCCCGGTCGGTGTAATGGGCACCAAGCTGCGCGCGCTTGTCCGGGTCGAGCCCGCGCTCGAACAGGGTGCCCAGAATCGAGGGGTCGACCTCCGACCAGTCGAGGTTCGCCGCTTCAAGCGTCGTCTCGATCTCGGAGGGCGTGAGCGGTAGCGCCATGTCGTCGTCGAACAAGCCGCCGTTGAACCAGTCCACCGCCTCGAATCCGACTCTGCCGCCGGCGGACATCGCGCCGAAAAGGTCCTGCGCCAGCGCCGCGAACTCGTCGGGCCGCTTTCGCGCCTGTTCCAGCATCCTGGTGAACATGTCGTTCGGGAGGAGGCCGACATCCTCGGCGAACATGCAGAACACAAGGCGGTTGACGAAATGTGCAACCGCCTGAGGGGCTTGGCCGCGCTCACGTAACGATTGCGCCAGGTCCGCGAAGGTCGCCGCCGCGCGCTCGGTCAGCGCCTGCCGGCTCTCGCCAGGTCGGAGCCGCTCGGGATCCGACATCGCCCACTTGAGCTTGTCGCGGATAGCCGCATCCGCGAGATCGTCCAGCACGAACTCGTGCGTCTCGCTGACGCTGTTGGTCCAGTTGGTGCGGATGCGGAACCGCGCCATGTCTGAGACGATCAAGAGCGGCGGGTTCTCCAGCGCCAAGGCGTATTGCCGGAGTTGCGCGAACGCGTTGTCGAGGTTCGCGTGCTTGCCCTTGTACTCCCAGGCGAAGTGATGCCGCTTCCACACGTCGGCCCAACCGTCGCCACCGGAGTCCTTGCGCGCCCCGCGCTCGAAGCAGTAGCGATCGCCGGTCGGGTCTGCTTCCGCCGGCGTCTGCTCGCCGAGCAGGCGACAGAGATCGATGAAGTGTTCCTGCGACCCGGAACGCTCCTTCAGCTCCGAATCCCGCCACTTGGCGATGAACTCACCGGGCGTCATGGCATTTGCCCGCCAATACATTGGCAAGTCCGATGCATGCGTCTAAACCACGTTCTCATGAAACAGCCCTTCATATACAAACGCGTTTCTGATCGCTTCACAATCGCGCTCGCTGACTCCGGCGTGCCGCATTTGGGCCCGCCATTGTTCATGCACCGTCCTTGTAACACGTTCGAATACTGCTGTGGCAGCCGCCTCTTCGAGCAGGAAACGCCCGCGATGACTCAGCAGGTTCGTCTTGTTGGCATAGCGGCCAAAGCGGCCGCAGGTCATTGCCAGATCGCGCCGGTCAAGGGCCACGACCGGTGAGGGCGTAAGGTCATAGGCTGGACTCAGGCGCCACTGCCGTCCTTTTGCCAGAATGGCATGGTTGCGCGGGTGATCGTCGAGGTTGGACACCGCCGCGTTGAAGCAGATTCGACCGAACAGTTCGCGCAGATCGTCTTCCGGTTTCGCGCTCGCTCGGCGTACTTCATCGGCGAGCAGGAGGTACGACCATTCGCCGCGTTCGCCGACGCTGTCTCCGCTCTGCAGCAGCGTCAGGGCGCTGACCATCCGGTGACGCCGATAGCCGGCGGGCGTCCAATCGCGGTCGAACCTGCGCACGAGCAACACATCGCGCCCCGCCACGGTCTCGACACGGCTGTCGGCCACATTCAGGCCGCAGGCTCGGGCCAGCGTGAACATGCCGTGCTCGACGCGCGGATTGTTCCAGCGGTCGTCTTGCCGGCCGAACTTCGCGATGCAGAGGTCATGATCGTCCCCCACCACCGCCTTGGGGCGGGCCCCGCCCATCGATGTGCCGAGGAGCAGCAGTTCTTCGACCTGATGACCGGCGGATCCGGCGAAATCCGGATCATCGGTGACGATCGCGTCAGCCGCTCTCTGGAGCCGCGCAAGATCCAGTGTGCGATTGAACCGGCGCCGCGGCACGGGAGGCTCGACGTGCAGGCCGAAGCCTAGAGCCCCCGCGCGATCATCCGGCCCCCGCAGCAGGTAGTCGAACTCGGTGAGTTCCGCAAAGCCGGCGGTGCGCTCGATTACCCGCCGTCCCCAGAAATCCGGCATGGAATCGCGAATCGCACCGAAAAAGCCCTGCATGCGAGCCGTCTCGTACACGTAGCTCGAGAGGCGCAACTCGACCGGATCGAATTCGACCGCATCGGCCCGCTCTCGGTATGAGCGGCCATACACGAACTGGCCTACACCGCCGACGTCGTCTGGTGTCCACCGGAAGCGACCAGCAGTCACGAATTCCGTCGCGCCCGGCAACACGATATAGACAAAGCACTCGCGCTCAGAATTCATCGCTCAATGCACTTCCGCGCCTGGCCGTCCTGGGGCTACGCGCGCGCTCCAGGGTCTTGCCTTCCTCGTCGCGGTCCGGGTCGGCAACGTCGCGCATGTGGGGAAGCAGGCCGAGGGCCCACAGTGCGCCCATATAGCCCGCGACGCCGGTCGTCGGCTTGCCTTTTTCGATATCGGCCACGACGAACCGCGACACGCCCATGCGCCGCGCCAGCGCTTCCTGCGGCATCTTGCGGCGTAGACGCGCTGTCCGGATGTTCCGCCCCAGCCGTTGCAGTGACTCCTCGACAGGTGCTGGGGGAAATTCCGCGATCTTTGTGGGTCTTGACATGTTGTTTTCAAAATACATTTGAACGTTAAATGTAGTCTACACATAACACATATCTTCGACTTGTCCAACTGGCAGGCGCAACCGGACATTGACGGGACTATCGTGTTTTCCTATTTTCGTGCACATGAAAAACGTCACCGTAACCCTGCCCGAAGATGTCGCCCATTGGGTCCGGGTCCGGGCCGCCCAGAATGATTGCAGCGTTTCCAGATGGCTCGCGGACATGCTTGAAAAGATGCGGTCCCAGGAAGACGAGTACATGATCGCGATGGAGCGCTTCCTGGCGAGAAAGACACGCGAGCTGAGATGGATCGACCGTCAAAAGCCGACGCGGGAAGAGTTGCATGACCGGACCGGTCTTCGTTGACACCAACGTCATCGTCTACCGACACGACAGTTCGGACGCGGCCAACAATCTAGAGCCTACGTGCGAGAGCTTGTTACAGACGGTGACCAATTCGTTCATGATCGAGCGTTCGGCGCGGCCCAGCACGGTTTTGAACGCGTCGGTGCGCCCTATGCGTTGTCGTTCAGGAGCGAATTCGTGGTCATCGACGCACTCGCCGGACATCGACATACTCGACGAGCGCCGATCGGCCGACGATGTCGACGATCCGCACGCGCAGTTCGGTCCCTTCGGCATCGGTTAATTGGAGTTCCTCGCCGGGGATGAATTGGACCGGCTGTTGTTTGCCCTCGTCGATCACGATATTGGACGCATAAAGATAGGTCCGGTCATGGGTATCGCGGATGGGATTCAGCCTGCCCTTCAATCCTGAAAGGTGACCGGTCGCCTCCGGAAAAATGATACTCCCGCCTTCCGGCAAGGCGTCCAGATCAATCGCAAGCGCTCGTTCGACGGGTGTCCAATCCCGCTCCAGATGCGCGGCATGTTCCGGCGCGGCCGCGAACACGGTCAGAGGCAACTGCGTCGTGTGCAGATCGACCGCCGCCTCGCCCTGCTCGTCCGTGGTTGCACGTTTCCAGGTCTTGTTCGGAAACAGGAGAAGGAGATCGGCGCCCGCCAAGGGCCCACCGCCGGATCGCACCGAAATGACGGCACGGGCGGGACTTTGTTCCTGCATCGCCGCGGGAATGACAAGAAGGACCTCCGAATCGTCGACCACCCGGTACTCGGGATACTTCCCGCACAGCTCCCATGTCTCGCGCCGGACAATGGGGACACCATCGCCGCGGCGCTCCATGAAGTAACGCCTGTCTTCGCCACCACCGGTCCCGCCGACAGGCATCCGCGCCAATGCGGAGGTCAGGGCCTCGTTGCGCGTCGACTGCCGTGAGGCCATGCTCTCCACCGACAGGTTGTTCGGCAGGGAACCGGGCGACTGAATCTCCAGGTGATCGTCGAACATGGACAAGCGAATCTTGCTCCCTCTTATAGAATAGTCGCGATGGACCACTGCGTTGACCAATGCCTCGAACAGGGCCTTTTCGCTGTACTGAGGCAGATCCGAACGGGCCGGATCCTTCCGTGCCGCGACCTGCATGTTTCTGGCGGCGAAGGCAACGGCGCCGGCGATCTGTTCGTTCAGCGGACCTGTGATCTCCCGCGCATCGACCTGGCCCGAGGCACGGTCTCCGCCCCGGTATCTGGTCGCCGTGATGCACGCGTTGGGAAGCCATTGTTCCGGATTCGGCGTGCACAACAACACGCCGGCGACCGTGGCGCGGAGAACCCCGGCCTCGTCGTCTTCCAAGAGCGCGAGTTTGCCGAGTGCCGCCTCGGGTTCGGCCGCGCCCTCGGCGCTCAGCAACGGTTTCCAGAGCGCCTCGGCCAACGTCCTGAATCCGGTCCCCGGCACCGATTGCTTGTCGAACCACAGAAAGCGGGCCTGCGACCGCCGTTGCGCCAAACGTAACCGCTCGTCGCCGCCCATAGGCCGCTTCGAGGCACCCACGCGCGTGTAACTCCCGCCCGGGCTCTCGTGCACGGAATCGCTCACCGGCACCTCGGCCAGCAACACCAGCTTGCCGTCGGACAGTTCCTTGTGATGTGTGCGGATGCGAACGGGCGGCTTGATCGTATCGGTGCTCACCTCTACCAGAAGGGAGTCCAGATTCGCGATTTGCGCGCGCGACATGCCGATGACGTGCCCGTCGTCGGAAACGCAAGCGAGCACGACGCCCCCCGCGGCGTTGGCGAAGGCCACGATCTCGTCGGCCCAGTCTCCGCGGGTCGGTCGTTTCGGACGATCCCCGGCAAACTCGACCTGCTTGAATTCCCAGCCGCTGTCCTCGCCCGACCGCAGTTGGCTTTCGATTTCCTCAACGCGGTAGTTCATGTCGCTAGATTCCGTGAGCGGAGCTGATGTTAACAGTTGGGTTGCATATCAGGCGGCGAGCTGGCGCCCCTGAATTGGACCGGCTGTTGTTTGCCCTCGTCGATCAAGAGACAGTGGGTACGCTTGCGCCACTCTACGGGGTCACGGCGGGATTGCGAGCCGCGATTCTGCCGGAGCGGTGCGATCGGCAAGGGACGTCGCCGCGGACGCTGTGGATTCTGCGAAGCACGTCCGCCGGAACGCCGGAGCGCGGCCGCACCCGGTGCGCCGCCGGTGACCGCCCCCTCGGCACGCCTTCCGATAGGAGCTACCATGTCCGCATGAGACACGACAAGATTGACGAAGCCGTGCTGGCGCTGCTCTATCTGGGAATACATGAACGTTATCCGACTGTCGGAGCGCGCGCATGGAAGTCGTTCGACTGGGAGGCGTTGAACCGGCTCCACGGGAAGGGTTTGATTTCCGACCCGGTGAGCAAGGCCAGATCGGTCGTGTTGACCGAAACGGGCCTGGGGCAGGCGGAAGCGGCCTTCCACCGGCTGTTCGAGGACTGAGCCGAACGGCACTTCCGGCCGATCGCCGGCGATCCCGCTTCACTCTCAGAACGCGAAGCGCAGGGACAGGCGGAGCCCGTGGCCCTTGAGCCTCCCCCGCGTTGCGGCGAGATCGAGAGGCAGCGGCTCGCGGCTCCCGTCGCGCCAGACCACCTGGCCCGCGCCCCGCCCGGTGCGAACCTCGCCGAAGTCGGTGTAACGCCAGGCAAGTTCGAGCGTTGTACGCTCCCGTAGCGCCGCCGCCACCCCTGCCGTCACCATCCAGGCGACGTCCGTCCGGCTGGCGCCCGGCACGGTCGTCGTCGTTCTCGGGAACGTCATGTGTGTTTCGCCGATCCGCGTGCGGACGACGCCGGCGCCGGCCCCGACGAAGGGCACGAAAGGGCCGAGCCTCGCCGGCCCGAACGTAGGCAGGTCCGCATAAGCAGCAAATATCGCGGAGAGGGTCGACAGATCCGCGGCAACCGACTGCCGGCGGGTTGGATCGAGGAAATTCGCGCGTCCCCGGAAAGCGAGACGCGGGCGGTATTCGAACCGGACCTCGAGACGCAGCGTCGGTGCGGCAACATGGCCGATCCCGAGCTCAAGTGCGCCCGCCGTCCCGAAATCTCCAGCCGAACGCGTTGGCGCACCATCGCCGCCCCGGCCACAGCCGTACAGCGCCGCCGGAGCCATGCTCGAACAGTCCCGATCGGAAAATGCGGTCTCCGCCGCGCTGTCAAGGCCGAGTCCGGTCTTGACATAGAAATCGCCAGCGTCCGCGGCTGCGCAGCTCGTCGACACACCCGCCATGACCGACGCGGCGAACAGGCGCCGCCTCCAGACCCGCGCTCCCGCACGCCGGGCCGGGCCGCCCGCGCTCATGGGCGGTTTGGAGAATTGCTCCAATCCCTTCAGCTCCTCGATTGATCCGTCCTTCCAGTGACCCCCACGCACCCGATGCGCGGGACCTCACCGCAGGCTTGCATCCCGCGTCACTTGCTCGGGACAACCTCGTCGTTCGACGACTCCTGTGCAACGACCCGCTTCGTGCACGCCGTGCCGAACAGTTCCGGGTAAACATCGGGATACTCGGACTCGCAGAACGCGATGGCGCCCCGGGTCTGGTTCACTACATACGCTTGCACCGCTTGGGAATCCGCTTCGCTCAACACGTGGTCGAAGCCCGGCATGCCGACGGATGCATAGACGCCCTCGCGCACGATCAGGTCCCAACGCGCGTGGGCGTCGGCGGACAGGTACTTGAGATCCGGCAGCGAGCTGCCGGACGTCACGCCGGAACCGTGGCAACCAGAGCACCATGTGTGATAGAGGAGTTCGCCGCGCGCGACTACCTCGGGCGTGGCATCGATGGCGGGAGGTTCCGGGATGTTCACGTGGGTGACGGCGGGCTGCGGCAACTCGGCGGTGCCGCCCAGCTTGAACGCCAGGATGCGCCCTTCGGTCAGCACGTTGCCCTTGTGCCGGGGCACGCCGGAAAACACGGTGAAGGAGCCGCCCCAGCCAGCGACCACCGCGATGTACTGTTCGCCATCTATGGTGTAGGCGACCGGCGCGGCGATGATCCCCATGTGCACCGGGGTCTCCCACAACAGTGCGCCGGAGTCTGCGGCATAGGCGGCGAAGTAGCCGTCGGACCGACCCTGGAAGACGAGGTTGCCCGCCGTGGACAACAAGCCGCCGTTCCAGGTGGTGGGATGCTGCACCCGCCAGACCTCCTTCTGCGCAACGGGGTCCCACGCGGCGAGATGGCCTTTCATGCTCCGCAGCACCTGGACCTGGCCATCGACGGTCTTCGGCGGCAGCAACGGGACGATATCGATGCCGGTATTGAACGCGCCCGGCCTGTACTCGAAGTCGGCGTCTTGTCCGTAGGGGAATGCCATGTCCAGCGCGGGGATGTAGACGTAGCCGGTGTCCGGGCTATACGCCATCGGGTGCCAGTTGTGGCCGCCATGGACGGACGGAAAGATGAGTTGGATGGCGTCCTCGTATCGGGCACCTGGGCTTTCCACCGGCCTGCCCGATGCGGGGTCGATGTGGCTCGCCCAGTTTACGGGAACGTACGCCTGCGCCGATACAAAGGTGCCGTCGGTGCGATCGAGCACATAGAAAAAGCCGTTTTTCGGCGCCTGCATGATGACCTTGCGCAAGACGCCATCGATCTCGATATCGGCCAGAATCATGTGCTGTGTGGCGGTGTAGTCCCAAGTCTCGCCGGGCGTGGTCTGGTAGTGCCATGCCATGGTGCCGTCGTCCGGGTTGATCGCGACGATGGAGGAGAGGTACAGGTTGTCGCCGCCGCCGGGACTGCGGATATCCCGGTTCCAGGGCGTGCCATTGCCGACGCCTATGTAGAGCAGGTTGAGTTCGGGGTCGAACGCCATCGAGTCCCAAACCGTGCCGCCGCCTCCGACTATCCACCACTCGCCGTTCCAAGTGGGCGCCGCCAACTCCATGGCCTTGCTCTCGAACGGTTTCGACGGGTCCCCGGGAACTGTCCAGAAACGCCACTTCTGCTCGCCGGTCTCCCAGTCGTACGCGGTGATGTAGCCACGCACACCGTATTCGGCACCTCCGTTGCCGATGACCACCAGGTCCTTGACGACCCTGGGCGCGCCCGTGATCGTATACGGCCGCTCTCGATCGATGGTGAGGACTTCCCAGATCACCTCCCCCGTGCCCGCATCCAGTGCCACCAGCCGCCCGTCGAGCGTCCCGACAAAGACGCGCCCCTTCCACACCGCTACGCCCCGGTTCACCACATCGCAACACGCGTACTTTCCCCACTCCTTCGGCACCTCGGGGTCGTATTGCCAGATGAGTTCCCCGGTCCGGCCGTCGTTGGCGTACACCCTGCTCCAGGTGCCGGTGGAGAACATGACGCCATCGACCACGATCGGAGTCGCCTCGAGACCCCGCGCATCTCCGGTGTTCCAGTACCAGGCGAGGCCCAGACCGCCCACGTTTTCGTCGTTGATATCGGCCAGGGGACTGTGCCGCTGCTCATCGTAGGTGCGACCATGCGCGAGCCAGTTGCCGGGTTCGGCGTCCGCGGCCAGAATTCGGTCAGTCGCCACCGTGGCTGTCGCCGCGCGTATTACATCCGCGCGCGTGAGTTCCGGCTCCCGGCTGCACCCCGCAAGCACCGCCGCCAGAACGCCAGCCACCAGAACCATCTTCATCCGCCACATGGCACGATCTCCCCTCGATCCCAGGCACCAGATTACACCGTACTGCGCTTCGTCCGGCAAAGCCGTGAACCGCCATCTCGATGTCCACGCTCGCTCGCATCCTGCGAGGCCCGTATCATCCTTTGGCAACCACGAAAATGGATGAGCCATGCTTGAGATACGCAAGACGAACGCCGTCACGCGCATCGGCTTCGGCGGCAAACTCATCGACTATGCGATGCTCGAGTCACTGCGCGAAGCTGTCGCAGCCGCCTCGGCCGACAACGCCGTTCGGGCGCTGGTACTCGACTGCGAAAGCGGCGGCGACGACTGGATGAATATGGGCGAGTGGCCGGCTCGGCTCGCCCATCGGCGGCCCGGGGGATCGCACGGACCCGGTCCCCTTCCGGAACAGGACGCCATCAAGGCGCTCCGGCGTTTCATGAAGCCGACGCTCGCACTCATGCGCGGAGAAGTCCTGGGGCTCGCACTGGACCTCGCCTGCGTCTGCGACATTCGCATCGCGGCTGCATCCGCCACAATTGGCGATCCGAGGATTCTCCAGGGCCGCGCGCCGGCGACGGGTATCAGCTACCTGCTGCCGAAGCTGATCGGCCAGTCCCAGGCCATGCGCATCCTGCTGTTGGGCGAGCCCATCGACGCCACGGAAGCCAGGCGCATTCAACTGGTGCACGAAGTCTTCGCGGACGCGGACTTCGATACCCGCACCAACGAACTCGCGAGCGAGATAGCAAGGCTGCCGACCCGCGCCTGGGAAGTGCACAAGCTGCAGGTGTTGCCGCAGCTCGACCTCCCTTTCGACGCCGCGATGGTGCATTCGCTGGGTATCCGCCAGACGCACGTCATTGAGGACAGGGTGGAAGGAATCAAGGCCTGGCGCGAGCGCCGAGCGCCGGTGTTCAAGGGGCGTTAAGGACTCAGGTTCGAGCAGATCTGGCCATGAGCGACGAAACGGCTTTCATCATCGAGGACGACGGACCGATCCGTCACCTGGTCTTCAATCGCCCGGGCAAGCTCAACGCCCTGGATCTGGACCAACACGCCCGGATCAAGCGCGCGAGCGAAGCTGCGAGCGACGAGGCGTCCGTGCGGGTCCTGGTCCTGTCCGGGCGCGGCCGGGCGTTCTGTGCGGGCGACGACCTGACCGCCGATACGTCGGCGGCGGAAGATCCCCTCAAGGGGCGGCGGGTCGATCTCGAAATGGGCGCGGGGCCCGCGTTTTTGCTCGAATCTGCGGCCGTCCTGCGCGCCTGTCCGAAACCGACCGTCGCACTGCTGCACGGACACGCCCTGGGCTCCGGCTACGACTACAGCCTGTCCTGCGACTTCCGCCTCGCGACAGCGGACGTCAACTATGGCGACCCGCGCATTCATCGAGGGTTGTGGGCAGCAGAGGGCTGGTCATACAAACTGCCTCGGCTGGTCAACCAGTCCGCTGTGGCGCCCATTGCCTATCTCGGCAAAACCATGGATGGGCAAACCGCCCATGACTTCGGGCTGGTACACCGTGTCTATCCCGCCGGTGCCGACCTGCGGGTCGACGCCAAGCCGTTCCTCGACGCCTTGTCGAGCCTCGACGCTGATGCCTATGCCCAGACCAAGGCTCGCATCCTGGCCGCAGTCGACCTTGACTTCGAGCACGCGCTCTCCTTCTCGCCCTAAGCGCCGCGTTGTTACGTGGTCGAATCAGGATAAACTTCGCCGACTCCCGATCAGGCAGTGCGGAGCACGCAATCGATGTATCAAAACGAGTTCGCGGCGGACCTTTCACCCCACGAGATGACGCGCACCGACGAGTTCCGAAGCCTGTGCCGGAGCGCTGCCGATTTGGGCCTGGCCCACAGTACGGACGTTCACTACAGTTCGCGGCAGACCGTCGTTCGCCGACTTCGTTTCCACTTCACCGAGTGGGGCGATCCAGAGTTGCCGGCGTTGCTGCTATTGCACGGGACGAATCAATCTTCCCACTCGTGGGATCTCGTCAGTCTTGCCCTCGCTCCTTCCTGGCACGTGTTCGCGCTGGATCAGCGCGGTCACGGCGACTCGGAGTGGAGCCGCGAGCTCGATTACTCGACGGCGGCGATGGCGGAGGACGCGATCGCTTTCGCCCGGGATCGCAAACTGAAGCGGCCGATCGTCGTCGGCCACTCCATGGGCGGTCGCGTCGCCCTGCTCGCCGCGCTCAGGGACCCCGCCTTTGCGCGCGCGCTGGTTCTGGTCGATTCCGGACCTGAAATGAATGCCCCGGGCGGCAGGACGATCCGCAACTTCATTCGCAACAACCGCGAGTTCGACAACCTCGACCAGTTCATCGACAACGTCGTCGCCTACGATCCCTACCGCAAGCGCGAGCACGTCGAGCGGACCGTCAAGTACAACATGTTCCAGCGCGCCGACGGCAAGTACGTCAGCAAGAACGATCATCGCCGCCTGGCTGATTCCCGCACCGCAATCGACCTCGCCGACGTAGGCGCCCTGCCCCACCCGGTACTGATAGTGCGGGGAGAAAACTCGAACGTGTTCACGCCCGAGGCCGGCGAACGGCTGATAGGCGCCCTGCCCGACGCGCGCCTGGTCACCGTGCCGAACTGCGGACACAACGTGCACTCGCAAAACACCCCGGGCTTCCTTGCGGCGGTCAAGCCGTTCCTGGACGAGGTCGCGGGCGCGCAATAACAGGGACGTCCCGGATCCATCCATCAGGGTGCGCCGAAGAGAGATCGAAGCCGAAACTTAGCGCCAGTTCCCGCACCAGCGCCGCCCGCACAACATCCAGGTCCGCCGGGCCGCCGAGATCGGAAACCTGGGTGACATCCATTCCCACCAGGCCGCACGGGTTGATGCGGGAGAAGGGTTCCAGGTCCATGGCCACGTTGAGTGCGAGGCCGTGGTACGCACACCCGCGCCGCACGCGCAAACCGAGGGCTCCTATCTTGCGGCCGTGGACGTAGACGCCGCGTGTCTCACCCTGCGTTTCAGCCTTGATGTTCCAGTCCCGCAGCACCGAGATCATGGCGCTCTCCAAACCCCCGACCAAAGCCCGAACGCCGATCCGCATGCGGCCGACATCGAACAGGGTATAGGCGACGATCTGTCCCGGTCCGTGATAGGTGACTTGCCCGCCCCGATCCGTGGCCACCACCGGAATATCGTCGGGCGCCAGCACGTGCTCCGGCTTGCCGGCCTGCCCCTGCGTAAAGACTGCTTCGTGTTCCGTCAGCCAGATTTCGTCCGTTGAGTTGGCATCCCGCGCATTCGTGAACGCGCGCATCGCGTCGAACACTGCGCGATAGTCCGTCAGGCCAAGGTCGCGCACCCGAAGCGCGAGGCCGCCGAATCCCTCCACATTCGATTTCGCCCGTTCCACCATCGTCGCCACACCCGGATTTCGCAAATTATAGTGGCCACGCCGATGCGACCGGCCTGCGCAAAGCGGCAGTCCTCCGCTCCAGACGCCTCGCCGGCATGGTGCCCCAAGCGAACTCAGCTCAACTTGCGTTAAGCTATCCCCATGGAGAAAAGAGGAAACTAGATGACCAACACCAAGGATACGGTCGACCAGCCCAAGGGTCGCGCCGCCCCGAGTCGACGGTTCGAGATCTTTGCCAACCCGGCGATGAGCGAGCGCTACACATGGCAACGCGCGGACTGGTCGCAGGCTACCGCAAATTGGGAAATGAGCGACCTCTTCGAGAAGTACGGCGAAGAGGACGTGCGCAACAAGATGACCGAGGTCCTCAAGTCTTATGCCGGCGGCATGGTGATTACCGGGCTCTTCGCCGAAGGCGGTATGGAAAACCGTGGCAGGCGTCCGCGCAGAGGTTGCAGCCTGACCCATATCTGGGTTGGACCCGGTTTTCCGCTGTTCCGGCACAGCCATCCGGGCAGTGGCGACTGTCTCTATTACGTGACCAATGGCGAACTCGTCGTCGGTAGGCGCCATCTCGGGCCGGGATCGGGGTTCTTCATTCCCGCCGGCATGCCTTACAAGTACACCGGCGGCCCGAACGGGGCCGAACTCCTGGAGTTCCACCCGGGAGGCGGCGACCCGGACGCGCCGGGCTTGAAGGTCGACGAGCGAACGATGGATTCGATGCAGCGGCTCATCGACGATGCCGACGAGAACCGGCACAGGTGGCAAAGGCCCGAGAGAATAGGCGACACGACCCGAGACGAGACCGAAGAAACGTCTGACGGCTAACAACCAGTCCAGGGCCTAGTGCTCCGTCAAGCCCAAATCTACGGGTATCTGCGGTTCTTTTTGGTCCCTGATAGTTTTCTTGCGAGGGGCGTCCCCTCGCGCTCCCCGGCTGAAGCCTGTTCGCTCCTCCTTGCGAGGGGCGTCCCCTCGCGCTCCCCGGCTGAAGGCTCCGTTGCTCCTCCTTGTGTGGGGCCTACCACACGGCGTCGTCGCGCCTCGCCAGGAACCAAAAATCCCTCGCAGCTACACTCGCATTCTTAGACTTGACGGAGCACTAGTAGTGGCCACTCGCATCAACGGCGCCATTGCCCGGCTGGCTGACAATCAACCGGTTTTCTACACCGGCAGTCACACCGGCACCGAGCTTACCTTCGAAGCCGGCGTAGCGATGGCCGACACGTGGGCGGACTACATCAACATCGGCATGGAGCATGGCCCGCTGGACATCCCGGGCCTCAACCGGTTCATGCAGGGCATGGCATCCGTGCGCAGGCCAACGCCCGTCGTGCTCGTGGAACTTCCCTTCGAGGGCCGCAACCCGGATCTGGTGTCCGCCAACGCCTGGCAGGTGCGTCAGTTGCTTGCCGCCGGCGTACACGGCTTCCTGCTTTGCCACGCCGAGCAACCCGAGGCCGTGGCCGCCGTGGTCGAGGCCATGCGCTACACCTTTCGGGGCGGCACCCGCGGGTCCGGCGGCCAGGCCACGGCGGCGGCCGTCTGGGGAGTATCGCCGCAACAATACCTGGAACGCGCCGACCCTTGGCCGCTCAATCCAAACGGGGAACTGCTGCTCGGCCTCAAGATCGAGAATCGGCGGGCGCTCGAAAACGCGTTTGAGACCGCCAAAGTGCCGGGCGTGGCGTTCGCGGAGTGGGGTCCCGCCGACATGTCCATGTCGCACGGCATCCGGGAGATGCCCTACGACTTCCGGCGGCCCGAACTGGTAGCTGCCCGGCAGCGCGTGTTCGATGCCTGCACGGCCGCCGGCATCGCCTTCCTGGACGGTTGCACCGAGGAAACCCTGGCTGCGAAGTTGGCTGAGGGAGTGCGCATCAGTCGGGGTACTGAAGAGCTGAAAGCACTGGCTGCGAAGCTATTGGCCTAACCGCCGCCATCTCTCGGGGCGTGTAGCCAACCGCCCGAACGCCTTGACCAAATGGGGAAAAGGCCATGGCGAGTGAACAAATGCGCAGCCTCCTCGAAATGCGGCGAAAAGCGCCACGACGGGAGCAACGTCCAACAGTCGAGCAGGGACGAACCGGCGCGGAGGCGGCGCTATCCAATCAACCGATTCCAGACAACGTCGGTATTGTCGACCTCGAAGTGGCAGGTCGACCGGCGAGAAGATACCTGGCCAAAGGCGCGCGAACCGATCAGGGGATCCTGTATTTCCATGGCGGCGGCTATGCCATGGGGTCGCTCGACACGCACAATTCTCTGATGGCGCATCTGTCGGTCGCGTGTAGTGCCGTCGTACTTGGACTGGACTATCGGCTGGCGCCGGAGCATCCCTACCCGGCCGCGGTAGAGGATGCGGTCGCTGCGTACGAGATCCTGGCCGCCAGAATCGCCGCGGATCACATCATGATAGCCGGCGACTCCGCGGGTGGCGGCTTGACCCTGGCGTGCATGCTGGCGCTGAAGGACAAGGGGTTGCCGATGCCCGGCTGCGCAGCGCTGCTGTCGCCGTGGACTGATCTGACCGGTAGCGGCGAGAGCATGCGCACGCAAGCCAAGCCCAACTTTCTACAGGCAGCCGCGAAGTATGCTGGCAAGCATCCGCTCGACACGCCGGGTGTTTCCCCGTTGTTCGGCGAACTCAAGGGGCTGCCGCCGTTGCTGTTTCAGGTTGCCGATGCGGAAGACCTGTTCGATGACTCGACCCGTCTCGGAGAGCGCGCCAGGCAAGCCGGCGTGCCCGTGGACATCGTCATCTTTGATGAAGCATTTCACGTGTTTCAGATATTCACTTCGTTGCCGGAGTCGCAGGAGGCGCTTTCCGGTATCGGCAAGTTCTTTGACCAGAATATCGGCTGAGGTCGAAGCGCGCCGCATCGCGCTGCCAATGGGAAGGGGAAGCCCGAAGCCTTCCACGCGGGGCTCAGTCCTCCGCGCGCGCATCCCTGACAAGCGTCACGATGCGGGCCAAATCCGGCGCCGGCACGGCTTCCCGCCGCAACCAGTCGAGAATCTCCCAGTCCTCGCACTCCAGAAGTTTCTGGTATGCCGCCTGATCGGCGCGCGTCAAGCCTGAATATTGGTGCTCGGCGAAGGGAACCAGGTAAAGATCCAGCTCCAGCATGCCGCGCCGGCTGCGCCAAAGTACGCGCCGGAGCTCCTGGCCATCGTCCACCTGCATTGCACCCCATTGCCGAAAGACGCGCGAAGTGTCGGCGACACCCCCGCTTCCGGCTACACTAAACCAATGTACCGGTTCAGCGTAGGGGGAAACCCGGTGGTCGCCACCGCGAGGTTTGGACCCGCGCCGTATCCGGTTTGGTCGCCTGGCTGTTGTGGCGGAGTTTCTACATATCGATGCTGCCCGGTTTCTCCACCAGGCTTCGGGTCGCGTTGAACTGGGCGTTCGACTGCGTGTTGCCGCGCAACCTGATTCAACTCAATACCCGGGAAGAACGCGGATCCTATTTCGAAGTCGTGGACAACTACTTCAAGCGCATCCCGGACAAGATCTATCCGCCGGGAATCAGGGCCCGGCAGGCGGACGGCGAATAGCGACGGATGCGATCCGTCAATCAACACCTTGCCGACGTAGTGTTGATGGCGCATGCGCTGTTCGTCGCCTTTGTCCTGGGCGGGCTACTGTTAACGGTCTGCGGTGGCCACCTCCGGTGGGCATGGATAAGAAACATCTGGTTTCGAGGCGTACACCTGGCCGCCATCGGCGTTGTCGTCGCGCAGTCCTGGGTCGGCATGATCTGTCCCCTGACCACGCTTGAGATGGGGCTTCGAAGCCAGCTTGGCGAACCCACGTACGAAGGCAGCTTCATCCAATATTGGCTACACCGGATTCTGTATCTCGATTTGCCCGCCTGGGCGTTCATCGCCGCTTACACCGTCTTTGCGCTGCTGGTTGTGTGGGCCTGGACGCGTTTCCCACCCAAACGTTCGCCCAGGCGGCGCTGACGCCAGCGGCGCTGCGACTTCGGGAACCAGAGCCAAGGGGGCAAGGACTACGCTCTTGCCCCCTGGCACCGATAAAATGCCGCTTCCAACGACCATCGGAGGATTGCAAGTGACGACCAATGGTGAACCTCTCGGCCGCCTCGACCATATCGGCATTGCCGTACACAGCATCGAGGAGGCCCGTGTTTTCTTCGAGGGGGTACTGGGAGCGAAACACCGGTACACGCGCGATCATCACTCGGGGGACTTTCGGCTCGGCCTGTTCGACCTGCACGACTTTTGCATCGAACTGCTGGAACCGATCAACCCGGACGGGTTCCTGGCCGAGTTCCTCGACAAGCGCGGCGAAGGGTTCCATCACCTGACGTTGCAGACGCCCGATCTCGAAAACAAGACGCGCGACATGGAGAGGCGAGGCATCCGAATCGTCGACAAGCACTTCGACGATCCCGAATCCGTCGATGCTTTCATTTCGCCCCGAAGCGCGCACGGCCTCTTGATCCAACTTGGACAGACGCCGGGACCGCTGAACAACCCACCGTATTGGGAGACGGAAGCCCAGGATTCTTGATGGCCGCGACCGAAAATCGTCCCGCGACAAGGAGCGCCCCCCGCGTGCTGGAGCTCGGTAGCGGTGTATCGGCCGCGTACGCCGCAAAACTTCCATGGAACAACACTGCCACCACCGCCGCAAGACTTGCAACGTCGGAGTTCCCTGGGCGTCACGGGCGCACCGTAATCCAGTGGGCTGAAGGCTCCTGGGCGATGACGGCGCCGACGTGGTCAAGGTGGAAGAACCCCTCGGCGACGCAAGCCGACGGCGGGGACCGTTTCCGAACGATCGGATAGATGCGGAGAAGAGTGGGCTATTCCTGGCGCTGAACGTGAACAAGCGCGGGGTCTGCCTCGATCTTGCCTCCCCCACCGGACGTCGCAGCCTGGAGCGCCTCGTCGCATGGTCGGACATCCTGGTGCACAACTACTCGCGGTTGCGCGCCGATGCCCTCGGCCTCAATCCGAATGTCCTTCAGCCGAAGCATCCTGACCTGGTGGTGCTGTCGATCACGCCCTTCGGTATTGCGGGTCCCTACCGGGACTACCGCGCCACGGAGTTGATCGTCGCCAATGCCGGTGGTTGGGCGGGCCTGTGTCCCGCAACGCATCCCGAAATAGACCTGCCGCCGCTGAAAGTGTTCGGCCATCAGTGCGCCATGATGACCGCCACCGCGGGCGCGCTGGCGGCGCTGGCCGCGCTGCGCGATGCGCGGCGTTCGGGTATCGGCGAGCACATCGACCTGTCGGAGCAGGCGTATGTCGCGGGCGTGCTCGAAGCCGCCATACCGGCGTACGCCTACCGCGACCTCGTCCTGAAGCGCACTCACCGGCGTTCACTGATCCCCTGGAAGATGTTTCAGACGAAGGATGTCCCGATTTTCCTCATGTGCGCCGAACCAGACCAGTGGGAACGGTTGGTCGATTTCATGGGCCGGCCGGATTGGGCGCAGCTCGAGGTATTCGCAGACCTGGAGGGCCGCGCAGAAAACCAGGACATGGTGCATCAGTTCGTGCAGGAGTTTGTCGGCCAGTGGAACACCCTCGACTTCTATCACGCCGCACAAAAACACCGTATCTGCGTTGCGCCGATACAGCAATACGCGGACTTTGCGGCCGACAAGCACCTGAGGGCGCGTGAATTTTTCGCGTCGCGTCCGTCGATCAGCAGGACACTGGGCCCGTTGAGCATCTCGCGTCGCCAGTGATGACGACCGCGGGCCGTCCGCCTATTCGACGGCGGGCGCCGCGACTCGGCGAGCACAGCGGCATTGTCGACGCTCTCGAAGCACGGCCGGTGTCCGAGAAGACCGGGAAGCCGGGACCACCCCTGGAAGGCGTCCGGGTCGTCGATCTGACCTGGGTCTGGGCGGGCACCTTCGGCGCCATGAACCTAGCTCACCTGGGCGCGGAAGTGATTCGGCTCGAATCAGTCGAGCGAGCCGATATGTATCGGCGACTCGGGCCGCGCCCGACCAACGCACCGCCCGACCTCGACTGCTCGGGCATGTTCAACCAGTGGAACCAGGGCAAGAAGAGCGTTGCCGTAGATCTGGGCAATCCGCGCGGGATCGACTTGGCCAAGGAATTCGTGCGCGCAAGCGATGTCGTCATGCAGAATTTCGGCACCGGCGTCATGGAGCGACTCGGCTTGGATTACGAGGTGCTGCGGCAGGTCAACCCTCGCATCATCCTGGCCAGCATCAGCGGCTACGGCCAGTCGGGTCCGCATCGCAACTACATCGGCTACGGCCCGTCAATATCGCCTCTCGACGGTATTTCCGCGGTGACGGGCTACATCGGCGGCGAACCCGAAGAGGTCGGCGTCTCCATGCCCGACCCCAATGCTGGCATCACTGCGGCCCTCGCTGTTGTGTCCGCTCTGGCACGGCGCGATCAGACGGGCTGCGGTGACCATCTTGACATCTCCCTGCTCGAATCGAGCGCCGTTTTTGGCGTAGAAGCCTGGATGCAATACGCCTTCAAAATGACCCAGCCGGAACGCTCCGGCAACCGAGACCCCTGGATGTCGCCCCACGGCTGTTTTCCTTGTCTCGGCGACGACGAGTGGGTCGCCATAGCCTGCGCAGGTGACCCAGAGTGGCGCGCGTTCGCCGACATGATCGCGCCCGGATTTGCAGCGGATCCCCGCTTTGCGTCACTGGCCTCCCGCAAGGAGAACGAAGACGCGTTGGAGGATCTCGTGGCGGCCTGGACGCGGGATCGGGACCGCTGGCAGATCACGTCACGACTTCAAGCGGCGGGCCTCGCAGCTTTTCCCACTTTCACCAGCCGGGACATCGTCGAAGATCCGCATCTGAACGCCCGCGGGACTATCGAACGCCTGCCACACGTCCGCGTCGGCGCTCGTCCCCATACGGGTATTCCCTGGCGATTTTCAAGGCGCGCCAACGGCGTGCGCTTCCCCGCGCCTTGCCTCGGCGCAGACACAGATGCGCTGCTCGCAGAAATACTCGGCTATGACGACGAAAAGATCGCCGAATTGCGCGCAAGCAAGGTGCTCCGCTAGTGCCCGTCCACGCAAATGCTCCGAGCGGCGCTATACTCGGAACCACATGGAAGGAGAACACCATGGAACGGTTCGTCCTCTATCACAACCCGGGCTGAAGCCAGTCGCGCGGCGCGCTGGGAATCCTGCGCGAGCGAGACGTCGAGTTCGATGTCATCAACTACATCAAACAGCCTCTGAGCGAGGAAACGTTGCGCGAGGTCATCGGCATGATCGACGATCCGCCGGCGGAACTCGTGCGCAAGGACAAGAACTTCAAGGACCTCGGGCTGGATGCCGGAGACTTCACCACGGAAGATGCCGTGGTCGCCCTGCTCCGCGAGCACCCGAGGTTGATGCAGCGGCCCGTGGTGGTGCGCGGCAAGCACGCGGTCATCGCGCGCCCATCCAAAAAGGTGGAAGCCCTGCTGTAGCAGATGTAGCGGCCTGATCCGGGGTTTTCGAGACGCGACGCGCGCCGGACCCCGCCGATCGGTCAACGGAAGTTGGGAATCACTTCTTCCGCGAAGAGTTGGGCGGGTTCCCTGGTGTCCCTGCCGAAGAATTCGATGACGAACATCGTGCAGCCGAGTGCGATGTGTTTTTCGATCTGCTCGCAGCAGCGCGTCGGCGTACCGGTTATCGCCATCGGTCCCTTCGGATCTCCCATGTGTCCGCCGAATATTCGCACCGCGGCATCCGCCATCGGTTTGGCCGCGGCTTCGTTTGCCGCAACGGTCACGAGACATTGCTGGCTGGCGACGATCTCCGATGGGTCACGCCCGACTTCGTCGCAATGTCGCTTCAGCACCTCCATCTTGCGGCCCAGATCGGCTTGATACCCGGCCAGGTTGTTCCAGATATCCGCTTCCCGGGCGACGATCCGCAACGTGACCTGCTCGCCCCCGCCGCCCACGAGGATGGGCACCCGGCGCGGTGGTTTCGGCTGGCAGACCACGTTTTCCGCGCGCACGAACTCGCCGGTGTAGGTCACCGCTTCTTCGTCGCCCCACATCCGCTTCAATAGTTCGATGGTCTCGCCCAACTGGCGCAGGCGCTCGGGCACGGACAGGAACGGCACGTCAAAATCGGTGAATTCTCGCGACATCCAACCGCCGCCAAGCCCCGCAATGACGCGCCCGCCCGCGATATTATCCGCAGTCGCGATCACCTTGCCGAGTTGTGCGGGATTGCGCATTCCCGCCGGTGTCACCAGCGTGCCGATCTCGATCCGCTCGGTGATTGCGGCAAGCGCCGACACCATCGACCAGGCCTCCAGAATCGGTATCTGCGGCGACTGCGGACCGTAGAGATGGTCGCATACCCACAGCGAGTCGTAGCCCATCGCTTCAAAACTTCGCGCTGCGTCGGCGGCAGCCACCCAGGGGCGCTTGATCTGCGGAACGGTAACGCCAAAGTGGGGTCTGTGTCCGGCAGCCGTCATGTCCGGTCTCCAATCAACGTGATAGTCTGAAACAGAGCATATCAGCAGGCTTCAGCCCCGTAGAAGGAGCATTCGGCCCACGAGATCACCCATGAAGGAAAACATCGCATTCGAGGTCATCGAGGGGTGGGAGAAGCTGCCGGAAGGCTGGAGCTTTGTCGAAGTCGCTGGCGTAGCCACGGATTCCAGAGACCGCGTCTACGCTTTCAATCGCGGCGAACACCCCATGATCGTCTTCGACGCCGACGGAAACTTCCTCGACGCATGGGGCGAAGGATTGTTCACCAATGCGCACGGCATCTACATCGGTCCCGACGATCGCATCTATGCCGCGGACAATTTCGATCATACGGTTCGAATCTTTTCTCCTGACGGCACCCTGCTAAAGACCCTCGGCGACAAGGACCAACCCTCCGACACCGGGTACATTCAAGGCCAGACTCCCGTGCAGCACGGCGGCGATCCGTTCAATCGCGTAACCAACCTGGCGCTCGACAGCGCCGGGGATCTGTACATCGCAGATGGCTATGGCAACGCACGCGTACACAAGTTCTCTGCCGACGGCGAGCATCTCTTTTCCTGGGGAGAACCGGGGTCCGGTCCGGGAGAGTTTCGCCTACCACACGCTATCGCGATCGATGAGGATGATCGCGTGCTCGTCGCCGACAGGGAGAACTCCAGAATCCAGGTGTTCTCCCCCACGGGCGAGTATTTGACACAATGGGTCGGTATCAGCCGTCCCGACGATCTGTTTATCGACCACCACGCCGGCTTGATGTACGTTGCCGAACTCGGCGGATGGGCCGCGGACGCCGAAATGCCGCCCCACGCGCCGCCCGCAAGCGTCTGTCTGGTCGACCTCGACGGTAGCCTGGTTTCACGCTTCGGGAGCGGAGACCCGGTGCGCCCGGGCAACTTTTTCGCGCCCCACGGGATTTGGGCCGATTCGAAAGGCGATCTCTACGTCGCCGAAGTGATCGTCAGCGTTGCCCGCAATCGCGGCCTGGTTCCGCTCGATTGCGCCGCGCTGCAGAAGTTCGCGCGAATACGATCAGGCTAGCCCAAGGCCGCGACGATCACGCTGAACGTGTGCACGGCGTGGTCGCCACCGAAAGCACAGCTTTGCCCGGCCCTGCGGGCCGAGTCGCGTGCGCAACTGGAACTGCCCGCTACTCGCCGAACGTGTACCTCAGGGATACACCGAAGATCTGCGGTTCCGTCAGGAAGTAGTTGCGGTAGAACCCGGAGGTATCCGACGTCAGGTACTTGCCCGTCACGTTTTCGTCGTCGAGAACGTTTCGCACCCAGGCTCTCGCGGACCAACCGCCGCCGCCCTCATACACCAGCATTAGGTTGTGCTGGCTCCAGCTATCGATTTCATCGCCGACCGCGTTGAATTCGCGGGCGTATGACTTGCTCTGCCAGTAGTAGTCCCAGCGCAGGGTCAGCAACGCGGACCCCATCTCCCAGGTATGGGCCAGACCGAGCCTGGCCGTATGTTGAGGCGCGTTCGGCAGTTCATTGCCGTCCAGATTGACCGGGATCCCATCCAGGGTCTCGACACCGACCGCGTCCAGGAAACTGCGCGAAAAGTACGCCGGTATGGATACGCCTGCGGAATTGGTCGGGTAGAGAATATTCGCGCCCGTATCGCCGCTGATGAGTGCCTGGGTGGCCGGCGGCAGCGACGCGACAAACGCCGCTATCAACGGCGGCGTAATCTGTGACTCCCGCGCCACGAAATTGATTCCCGTAAGGGAGCCCGGGTCGATGTTGTTCAACAGGACATAGTCGGCGTTACCGCCGGTTCGGTTGATCGGATCGATGGATATCGTGTCCTTGGCCTCCGCCAACAACGTACTGTAGGCGAAATCCACCAACAGGCCCGGCATCGCGGCGGGACGCCATTGTCCTTCCAGTTCGAGTCCGCTGATGCCCGCGTCGACGTTCTCGTTGATCGAACTGTTGTTCCTGATGCGTGTCACCTGCAAGCCGGAATAGTCATAGGTAAACAACGCGCCGTACAGGATGAAGCCACCGTTCAGCAACGAGGTCTTTGCGCCGACCTCGAAGGCGTTGACCTGTTCCGCATCGAAGGTGAAGGATGATGTCGCCTGGAACGCCGGCGGGATGGCCGGGTTGAAGCCGCCTGGCTTGTATCCTCGGCTGAAAAACCCGTACAGCAAGGTGCTGTCGCCAAGTTGGTAGTCGAGACCGACTCGACCGCTGACCTCACGCCACTGCGCCTCGCTCGGACTGCCGGTAACGAACCGCGTTTCTCCAAAAGCGGGCACGGGCCCCACCGCATTTGCGATGGCGGCAAACGCCTGCGCGCCGGCGGCGATGCCCGCGTCCTGGGCGATGATCGCCGGATTCTGGCTCAGCAGCGCACCGATCGTGGCCTGAAAGATCGGCGGCAACCCCAGACCCGCAATGACTTGAGGCACGAACTGGATCGGCAGCAGCCCTGCCGCAATCTGCGCTCCAATGGCTTGGGCCGCGCCCAGTGCCACCAGCGAACCGATGGCCGCCGGCGCATTGGTCGCATATACCCCACCGGCGTTGTGGAACTCCAGGATTCTGCTCGAAGATTCACTCAAGGACGCAGCCGGGTTGGCCGCCATCGCAGCCATTTCGCCGAACAGGCCGCTGCGCAGCCAGATCGGGCTCGGTCCGAACAACCCGCCGACCGCCGCACTGACGTCCGCCGAGTTGAACAGCACGCTCGAATCGCTGACTGACTTGTTGTCCTCGTTGAAACGCAGCCCGGCGGTGAACTTGAGGCGGTCCGTCGCGTCGTAGTAGATCTCGCTAAAAGCCGCCTGACCGTCCTGCGGGACTCCGCCGTCTTCCGGATTGTTCGTGTTGTAGAAGAACCCGGGATAGAGCGGCGGCGCGCCGAGGGCGGGAGAACCGTAGAGGCTGACCAGATCCAGCGTGTTGGCGAGCACGTAGTAGCCGCCGTAGTTGGTCTCCTCGTGACGGCTGGCGCCGAGCAGGAAATTGAAGGGGCCGTCGAAGTCGGAGCGCGCCTTTGCCTCCACCGTGTAGTACTGGCCACTCGTATCCCCCTGATCGTAGGCGAAGGAACGATTCTGATGCGTCGGCAGCACACAGCCGCCGAAAAGACCGGAGGTTCCTTCAGACAGGTTGCAGGTATCCGAGAGCCACTCGGCGCCCGCACCGCCCGCCGGTGCGGAAGTCGGCCATATGCCGGCGGGATTCTGCGGCGTGGGGACCATGCGTGGTCCCACGTCCATGAGGTAATCCTGCCGCGACAGGCCGTCGTAGTCGCGGACCGCGCCGCCAAGACTGACGCTCAGGCTGTCGAAGTCGTAGTTGAAGCCGAACGACCACAGGTCTTCCTTCTGCTCGAATATCGGCTCGAAATCCGTATGCATTTTCCTGAAGCTGCCGATCACCGGACGCGGATAGTCGTATAGCGCCGGGTCGGAACCGTCCACACCCGCCGGTAGCGCGCCGGCCGCGCCGCCGAAGATGCCGCCCGTGGTTGCGCCCAGGTGGGGGCTGTCCCAACCGAACTCGTTGGGCAGGCATCCGGTCGTGGGCAAGGGGTTGCGCTTGCACACCTGGTTGGTGATGCGGACCCGATCATCCTCCTCCCGGAACGCGCTGTACTGCACCCACGCGCTCGCCCGGTCCGATATGTCCCAGGCCAGCGTTGCCCGCGTCGCCCAAAGGTTGCGGCCATCGATGTCTTCGTCGATGCCGGGAATGGTCTGGCCGGCGCTGTTGGTCTGGCCGTACGCCAGGTTTTCGATGTAGCCATCCCGTTCGAGTTTGAATCCGGAGACGCGTAAGGCGATATTGGAGGCCAATGGCAGGTTGAGCGCCCCCTTGAAACGGCTGTGGCTGAAACTGCCGGCTTCGACGTCGGCGAAACCGTCGAAACTGTCGAACGCGGGCATTCTTGTCACCACGTTGAGGGCGCCGCCGGTGGCGTTGCGGCCGAACAACGTGCCTTGTGGACCGCGCAGAATCTCGATGCGTTCCAGGTCGAAAAACTCTACCGAGTTCAGGTTGGTCGCGACCGCGATTTCGTTGACGTGGGACGACACCCCGCTCTCGCCGCTACGGGAGATCACCAGTTGTCCGATCCCGCGAATACTGAGGTTCGAACCGCCGAAGTTTGTCGCGCTGAACGACACGTTGGGCGCATTCAATTGCAGATCCGAAGGATTGATGATCTGACGATCCGCGAGCATGTCGTCGGTCAACGCCGTGACCGCGATGGGCACGTCCTGAATGCTCTCGGCAACGCGTTGCGCGGTGACGGTCACTTCTTCGATCGTCGGAACCTGTGTCTCGACCCCCGTTTCGGACACATCTTCTTCAGTTGCCTCTGCCGAGGCGGAAACCGCTGCCGCCGCTACAACCAAAACTGCGCCGCATAGCGCGATGCGCCTCAAGATTTGACGTGTCATACCTTCATCTCCCCCAGATGTTTGGCGCGTACCCGACAACTAAACTCCTTTTTGCCCGACGCGTCAATTTACCCCCAAGTTACCCCCAAGGATTCCCCCCCTCCTTTCTCATGATGAGTCTCCGCTGCCCGAGAACTTCCGCAGTTAGATTCCCCACGGTCGGCACCTTCGGCTTCGGCTGTTTCTTGCGAGGGGCGGCCCCTCGCGCCGCTGTTTTCTTGCGAGGGGCACCCCCTCGCGCTCCCCGGCTGAAGGCTCCTGGCCCGGACCCGCTCGACGACCATGACCCGCAGTTCTCACTTCACGAGATCGCGGAAGAAAAAGTAGATTCCCTCGAAAAAGTGCGCGAAGAACCCCAACTCCGCGACCGCCTCCCGTGCGATGAGCGGTGATGTCGCGAGAGTCTCGCCGTCCAGGCTCACGCGCAGTTCGCCGACCTCGTCTCCTTCGGCGATCGGCGCCTCCAGCGCCGCCGGTATGTCCAGCGTCGCCTCGATGTCATGGTAGCGGCCGCGGGGGATGGTGACATATATGGCCCCCGGAACGCCCATCGACACCTCGTTCAGGCTCCCATACCGCACTTCGGACGTCTTCAGCGGCGCCTCGGCGTCGTAGAGCCTGTGCGTCTCGAAGTAGCGGAAACCGAAGGAAAGGAGCTTCTGGCTCTCGCGAACGCGCACCGCATCGCTCGCCGCGCCCATGACCGCCGAGATCAGGCGCATCCCGTCGCGTTCGGCGGAAGCCACCAGGCAATAGCCCGCGTCCTTGGTATAACCCGTCTTGACCCCGTCAACCGTCCGGTCTCGCCAGAGAAGGCGGTTGCGATTCGGCTGTTCGATGCCGTTGTACTTGAATGATCGCTCCGAATACAGGGCGTAGTGGTCCGGAAAACGCCGAATCAGTTGTTGCGTCAAGATCGCCATGTCCCGCGCAGTGGTGTATTGGTCGTCGTGGGGCAGTCCCGTCGCATTCGCGAACCTCGAGCCCGACATCCCGAGCAGCGCCGCGTGCTGGTTCATCATGTCGGCGAACGCATCCTCTCCCCCGGCGACGAATTCCGCCAGCGCGACGCTGGCATCGTTGCCGGATTGGATTACCATGCCCCGGAGAAGGTCTTCGAGGACCACCGTGGTGCCTTCACGGACGAACATCCGCGACCCCGGCGTCTGCCAGGCGTTGACGCTGACGGTCACGTCGTCGGCCGCATCGATGCGCCCCGCCTGCAACTCGACTGCCACGACGTATCCGGTCATGATCTTCGCCAGACTCGCCGGCGGCAACGGTTCCCGGCTGTTGTCTTCGGCGAGGATCTTCAGTGTGTCCGCATCCATCAAGATGTAGCCGTCGGCGGCGATCGCCGGGGGATCCGGCATCACCGCCGACGCCGGCGGCTGTCCCCACAAAGGCACTCCAAGCGCAACGACAGCGAACGCGAGCGCAGCTTTCGCCTGGGCGGGGGCAAAACACGGCACCCGCCAGAGCGACGGTTCTTGTGGCATCTTCACTCCTTGATGATTTCCGGCACAGCGCCGTGGTGGAAAGTCAATAACGCTTGGAGGCGCGCCGCCTTCGTGCGATCCCCAAATGGTCCGATACGGACGCGATATAGTGGATCCTCGGGTGTTTGCACGACATGGATCTCGCCAACGATGTCCGCATCGATACTCCGCCGGAGGTCATCCGAAAGGGAATAGGCGAGGTCTCGTTGCGCGAACGCGCCAGCTTCGATGAAGTAGCGATCCGCCGCCTCTTCCGCTTCCATCCCGCCGCGTTCGCGGGGGCCAGGATTCGCTTCTGGCTTGCCGACGACCGTAACACGCACGCGCGCGGTGCCCCGCTCCAGCATGTCGAGTTTGACCGCAGCGGCGTAGGACAAGTCGATGAAACGCCCACCTAGAAAGGGTCCTCGGTCATTGATCCGAACGATTGTGGAACGACCGTTCTCCAGGTTCTCCACGCGCGCATACACGGGAATCGGTAGCGTGGGATGCGCCGCGGTAAGCCTGTACATGTCGTACGTTTCTCCGCTCGATGTGCGGCGCCCATGAAACTTGGCGCCATACCAGGACGCCTCGCCGAGGCGATCATAGCCTTGGGCCGTCGGCAGTATATGGAATGTGCGACCACCTTCGGTGTAGGTATTGTTGCCGGTAGCGCTTCTCGGTTCGTCCCTCACCACAGGATTCGGGAGTTGCTCGAGAAGCGGGGGCGGAGATACGGGCGCGCGATCGACCTCCGAGGGCTCCGGAGGGCGAGGAACGGTACCGAGGCATCCCGAAAGAACTGTACAGAACGCGGCCGCCACGATGACAACCCGCGTTCGGCAAGCGTCCCTCCCGGCTTCATGTCTGGATTGGTCAGCGTCACGGGCATGCGCAAGCCGATGGCTGACGTTTCTGCGACCGCATATCTCACCAATCGTCGGCATCACTGGAAACTGGAATGCGGCGGCTGGCGTTAGCCGGCACCTTCCGCAACCACCGTCGCCACGCGCTCGGTCCTTTCAATTCCCGACCGTATCGCCTGCCCCAACTGCCATACGGCCAGCGCGTAGAGACGGCTGTGGTTGTACCGTGTGATGACATAGAAGTCGTGCAGGCCGAGCCAGTACTCCGCGCCTCGGTCGCCTTCCATGCGGAACAACGCCGCCTTGGCGCCCGGCGGGACGCCGTCGCTGATCACGCCGAGCTGCTTCAACTGTTCCGCATCGTAGTCCGGCTTCAGACCCCGGTTCACGTTCTCGTCGGCTACCGGTCCCTCCACTTCAACGCGCAACACCGCCGGGCCGTCACCGCGCCAACCGTGCTGGGCAAAATAGTTGCCGATGCTGCCGAGGGCGTCGGTGACGTTCGTCCAGATATCCCGCGTGCCGTCGCCGTCGAAGTCGACTGCGAAGCTTCTATAGCTTGACGGTATGAACTGCCCGTAGCCCATGGCACCCGCGTAGGAACCCTTCATGGCCAGCGGATCGACGCTTTCTTCGCGGGCCAGCAGCAGGAACTCGGTCAGCTGGCCGCGAAAGAAGGTCGACCGCGGCGGATAGTCGAAGGCCAGGGTCGCCAGCGAATCGAGGACTCGGAACGAACCGAGATTACGGCCGTATCGGGTCTCTACGCCGACAATGGCAACCGTGATTTCCGGCGGCACATTGTAGACGCGCTCCACGCGACGCAGCGCGTCGTCGTTCGCGCGCCAGAATTCTATTCCCTCGCGAATCCGCGTTGGCGTCACGAAAATCCTGCGGTACTCATGCCATCGCTTGCGTTCGGCCGGGCGTGAAATCGCCGCCAGGATGGAATCCTTGCGCTTCGCTTGCCGTAACAAGGTCAGCAGTGCGGCCGGGTCAAAGCCATGCTGCGCGGCAACTTCCGCGACGTAGTTCCGCACCACTGGTCGTTCGTCGAAGTCGGCCCAGGCCACGGCCGCACATACCACGGCCACCGCAAATGCCAAACCGCGTTTCAGCAACGTTACCTCCTGCCAGTTCGGTGGGTGTGAATGGACATGACGATACCGCACCCGATCAATATCGAAAGCGCCGAGGTTCCGCCATAGCTCACCAGCGGCAACGGCACACCGACGACCGGGATCAACCCACAGACCATGGCAATATTAACAAAGACGTGGCCAAAGAACGTCAGCATGAGTCCGCCGGCAAGCAGGCGACCGAACCTGCTTGGCGCCAGCGTCGCTAGATGCAGCCCGCGCGCCAGGATTACCAGATACAAAAGCAGCAGCATCAATATTCCCACGAAGCCCAGCTCCTCGCCGATCACTGCGATGATGAAGTCCGTGCTGCTTTCCGGCAGGAAATCGAGGGTGCTCTGGGTGCCTTGACCGACTCCCTTGCCGGGCAAGCCGCCAGAACCTATTGCCGTCGTCGATTGGATGATGCTCCACCCCGCGCCCAGCGGATCTTTTTCGGGGTTAAAGAGCGTCAGAACGCGTTCTCGCTGGTAGTCGTGCAATGACATCCAAAAGACCGGCATCGCGGCGACGCCCAATGCCAGGGCGGCGGAAATCCAACGCCAGGACACACCCGCCAGGACGATGACGGCCAACCCGCTGGCGGCCACCAGAATTCCCGTTCCCAAATCCGGTTGTTGGACGATGAGAAAGACCGGAGCGGCGATGATCGCTAACGCCACCAGCATATCCCTGAATCTCGGAGGCAGTCGTCGATCGTGGAAGTACCAGGCCAGCATCAGCGGCACGGCGACTTTCGTAAATTCCGATGGCTGAAATCGCGGCAATCCGGGAAGATCGATCCAGCGTTGTGATCCCTTGGCGGTAGCGCCGACAAAAATCACGAGCAGCAAGAGTCCAACCGCGGCTCCATAGATCGCGGGGGCCCACGAAAGATACTGGCGTGGCTCGACCCATGCGGCCACGACCAGAGCCACCAGTCCCGCGGCCATGCGCACCAGCTGGCCTTGAAAGGTCCCGAAGTCCCGGTAGTGGTGCACCACCAGGCCCAAAGCGATCACCGAGAGGATCGAAATACACAACAGGGCATCGAGGTGCGCCCCGGACAGGCGCGTCCTGGACGGGCCCGAGAAGGGCATTTGCCGGACGAAGTCGTTCGCCACGCGACCGCTCTACAGCCTTGCGAACTGCGGCAGCAAGTAGGCGTCGATCACTTCTCTCGCGACCGGAGCCGCGACCGAGCTGCCCCCGCCGCCATTCTCCACCAGGACGCTCAAGGCGATCCTGGGGTCGTCCGCTGGCGCGAACGCGATAAACCAGGCGTGCTTGCGTTCGCGTTCATCCAGCGCTTCCTCGTCATACTCCTCCCCCTGGCGAATCTCGACCACTTGCGCCGACCCCGACTTGCCCGCCATGCGGTAGCCGATGTCGCGACCGATGTAGAACCACGCCGTGCCGTTTTCGCGAAACTCCTGGTTCCCACGATGCACCACGTCCTCCATTGCATTGACCAGCATCTCCCAGTCCTGCTCCGTCGGGCCCCGAACTTCCGACGTCAGCGAGGGTGCGGCGAGTCCCGACAGCGCCACGTCGCTCGACAACAGCAGGCGGGGTTGCACCCATCGACCCCGATTCGCGATCACCATTGCAAAAGTGGCGAGTTGCAGCGGGGTAACCAGCAGGTGTCCCTGGCCGATGCTCATGTTCACGGTGTCGCCCAGGAACCAGTTCTCGCCTCGGGCATCTTTTTTCCATATGCGCGTCGGAAGAACGCCTCCCGCCGCATCCACATCCAGGGCGGTCGCGGTGCCGAAACCGAACTGGGAAGCGAATTCACCGAGCGCGTCGATACCGACGCGCGCGCCGAGTTGATAGAAGTACACATTGGATGATCGGAAGATCGCCTTGCGCAGATTCACTATCCCCTGTCCGCCCGCGTTGCTGGGCGTCCAACTCCAGTCGCGATACACGCGCGACCGGCCGGGCAGCCTGAACTCGCCCGTGTCGATGATTGTCCGCTCCCAATCCGTAACACCCGCGCTGAGCCCCGCAAGGGCCACGACCGGCTTGAACGTGGATCCCGGCGCATAGGTTCCCCGGGTCGCGCGATTGAATAGCGGCGTGTCGGGCGATGCCGCAAGCAGGCGATACTCTTCTTGCGGTATGCCAGTGATGAACGGATTCGGGTCGTAGCCGGGATTGCTGACCAGCGCCAGGATGCCTCCGGAACGGGGGTCCATGGCGACCACCGCGCCGCGGCGTTGGCCCAGAGCGGCGTGCGCGGCGGTTTGCAACCTGCTGTCCAGGTGCAGCGTCAGGTTCTGTCCCCCCACCGCCGGCTCCTCGTTCAGGACTCGGCGAACCCGCCCGCGAACATCGGTTTCAACGTGTTGATACCCAACCTCCCCGTGCAGCGATCGTTCATAGAATTGCTCCGCTCCGAAACGGCCAACGAACTTCGTGCCGCTGTAGCGCACCGCGTCCAGCGTCTGAAGGTCGTCTTCGTTGATCCGGCGGACCGAGCCCACCGCATGCACCATGAGGCTCGCCAGCGGGTAATACCGCAGGTTCTCGACGACAACCTCCACTCCATTCCATCGGTGCCCATCCACCTTGATTCGAGCGACTTCGTCGTCAGTAAGATTCACCTTCAGCACGACTGGTTCGTACGGCCGCCGAGGCTGTTCAATCCGGCGGTTGAACCCGGCTATCTCACTATCGGATATGTCGATGAACGCTCCGAGTTCGCCAATGGTGGTGTCCAGGTCGGCGACGCGCTCGACCACCACCGCCAGCGTTCGAATCGGCCTGTTGTCCGCCAGCACCACGCCCCGTCGGTCGTAAATCAATCCTCGGTCCGGGGGGATAGGCTGAACCTGGATGCGGTTTTCGTCGGAGCGGGTGCTATAGATGCTGTGTTTGAACACCTGGAGGTCGACGAAACGGGCCAGCAGGCCGAGGGTCAGGACTGCAGCCAACAGGAATACAACGGTAGCGCGCGTGACGAAGGCCCGTTGCTCGATTTCACGGTCTTCCATGGAACTAACGCCTCTGGGGAGCGCCAGCGACCGCTGGCGATTGTTCCATGGAAGACGGGCGGGGACGGGCCAGGCGCGCCAGACCACGGAGCGCGAGGGTCTGAGCCGAAGGTCCAGGTTGCGGAAAATGGGGCGTTCGTTCATCGTTTCAGGCGAGATGGTACGCCACCGGCGCCCGAGCGACACTTGCGCGCGGTAGCGGGGCAGCCCGCGTTACGCTTCCGCCAACGGCGAGGCCAGGTCGCTCCACAACCGCTCCAAGTCGTAAAACGCGCGCGTCTCGGTTTGCATCACGTGCACCACCACATCCGCCAAGTCGAGCAATACCCACTCGCCAAGGTCGGCGCCTTCCATTCCCAGAATCTGCGCCGAACGACGTTTTGCGGCATCGTGCACAGCGTCGATCAGCGCCCGCACATGACGTCTCGAAGTACCGGTGACCAAAATCATGTAGTCCGTGACATCGGTCAAGGCCGCCACGTCGAGGACCACCACATCCCGTCCCCGGCGATCCGTGATCGTCTCCACGACGAGATCGCGCAGTTCGCTCGGCCGAATCAACGTCGATTCAGCGATGGTACAAGCCTCGCTGTTTGATGTAGGTCCAGACGGGGGACGGTAACAAAGCAGACGCGTCGCCGCCACGGGAAAGAATTCGCCTTATGCGCGTCGCCGAGACGTCGAGCATGGGTCGTGAAAGTACGAACAGGCACCCGTGTTCGCGCCGCGCCAGACACGCCGGATCGTCAACCCGGCTGAATCCGGGCAGCGGCACCACCGCAGTCCCCGGTCTCACGACGACAACGATGTGGCAGCGTTTGGCAAACGCCCGGAATCGATGCCAGGTCGCAAAGGTATCCAAGCCATCGCTGCCCACTATCCAGGCAATGGGGTCGCCGTCGCCAAGCGACTCGATGGTATCGATGGAATACGATGGCCCGCCGCGTCGAAGTTCGATATCGGAAGCCGCCAGCGCTGCGTCCCCGGCAACGGCGAGACGCAGCATTTCCCATCGGTGCGCCGCGTTCTCCGCAGCCGCGCGATGGGGGGGCCGCGCAGCGAGAACCAGGGTGACCGACCGCACGCCGAGGGCGTTCCCCACGGAGCGCGCGGCGTGGAGGTGGCCAACATGCACCGGATCGAAAGTACCGCCAAAAAAAGCCCGCACCTTCAAGAACGGGGAGTTCCTCCACATGGGACGCGCGCATCCATCCCAAGAATAATACGCGGCGATTCCGGTTGCGCAAAGGGGTCGTTCGGAAACGGCGACTTCACGCCGCTCACTAGGCTGCGTTTGGTGCGGGCCGCGACCCCGGACACCGAAGGAGTCGCGGCGTCATTCTCCGATGTAGCGCGTTCGCACCGTATAAACACTGTCTCCGGTAAGTACCGCGCCACGGGCAAACAATCGTCCATGCTTCCAATTGGAGAGGCCCAACTCCGGCTTGTTGAGGGCGAACTGTCCATCCACCCATCGCGTATGCCCGTCGCCGACAAAGGGCGCGTTCAATGTTTCGAAGAACCTCCGGTGTTCGTTCGGGTCTTCCGATACGAGGGTGCCGACAAGGCGAGGACTCTGCGCGTTGAACAAGGCAACCGCCTCATCGAGGGAGTCCGCTCGAACGAGGGTGATTTCCGGCGTCTCCTCCCACTCCCACTCAATGCCGAGCGCCTCCCGGGAGATCACCTCGGCCTGCTTCTCGACGACGGTGCCTTGAGCGCGCAAGATTTGGACCTCGCTTTCAAAGAGCGCTTGCGGCACCAGATCTTCATCGCCAGCGGCAACATGCAATTTGAAGCGCTGGCCGCGGGCGTCACCCGCTTCGAGAAGGCCTTCCAGCACGAGCCGCGCGTGGTCCCGCGCCCTGGCCCCGACGAGGCAACAGGTATTCAATGTATTGCAGACCTTCCGGTCCAGTGACCGCGCCACCGCCTTCTTCAGATGATCGCCTTTCGCCGTCTCCGAGACGACGATCCATGCCCCGCCAGTACCGTGCAGACTTACCGGAGTGCCGACACCGCGAGCCAGCGAGCCGAGCAACTCGACGGTCTGACCTGAACCTCGGGCCACCGCGAGCGACAACCGCTGATCGAGAAATACCGCCCAACCCGCCGCGTGCGCGGCGCTGTCCACCAGCGAAACCGCTCCTTTCGGCAATCCAGACGCGGCGAGAGCAGGTTCTACCGCCAGCCGCATGATGCGCCGCGCCGTGGCCAGCGCGTCACTGCCGATGCGGAACACTACCGTATTGCCCCCGCGCAGCACGCCGCAGGCGTCCGCGAGGACGTTCGGACGACCTTCGAATACGAAGGCCACCACCCCGAGCGCCGCGCCTGTCATCTCGACCCGGAACCCGTCTTGGCGGATGGTTTCCAGCAACGCGCCGCGGCGCGAGGGGGTGCTCGCCCAACCGCGCATGCCTTCGATCATCTTCTCGCGCATGTCGGCGGATACCGCCAGGCGCGTCGTCGATCTGCCGCGCGCGCGGGCGCGTTCGACATCTGTCGCGTTGACGGCGGCGATCTCTCGCCACACTGCGTCGTCGGCAAGCGCTTGGGCTCCGCGCTGGTAAAACATCGCGATGGCATTGTCATCGACCGATCCTATCCGCTCGAACGCGTCCACGGCGCGGTCGACCGCCGCGCGAGCCGCGGCTGCGTCTTCACGAGGGATGCGCAGCAGCCCGGCGCCCGGATCCGCTATCACGCGGTCTCCGGGCTGAAATGCGGATGCGAACGCCTCGTCCACAGGGAAGGCGGTACCGTCCGGCGCAAGCACCGTCGAACCCGGCCGCAGTGCTTTCAATGCCTTAGCCTGCATATTTGCACCAAGCAGCTTGTTGAGTAGTCGAAAGCCATCAAATCCGGTCGCGCGATGCAATCCCGGACCCACTGCTCAACGTTAATTCCTGACCGCTCCCTCGACCAGGCGGCGAATCTCGGCCAAGCGTTCCAGCGCTCCGGGCATCTGCAACAGGGTTTGCTTGACCTCCGGCGGGAACGGCAGCATGTCGGCCAGCCGCCAACCCAGCGTTAGCGCGTCATCCAGGTCGACATCTTCCGCCCCGCTCGCCGACCATCCGGACGCCGCCGGATGCCGCATTATTTCGCGCAGGAGCGCGGTCAATCCTTCGAAGCCCTGGCCCACGGGACAGGCGCTTTCCTCCGGAAGAAACTCGACATCGCCGAGCAACAGGTGGTCTGCCTGTTCGCTTGTGGCGGCGATGCGGAACTTGCTCACGCCGCCAATCCTGATCGCGAGGTGACCCCCATCAGCCTGGTCGAAATCGACGATGCGCGCCACGGTGCCGACATCGTGGATTTCCGGCTGCCCCATACCGGCGCCATAGGTATCGGCGCCCCTGCGGATGAGCACGACGCCGAATCCAGCATCTTCCCGCATGCACCGACGCACCAGGTCCAGGTACCTCGCTTCGAAAATCCGCAGGGCCATATGACCGCCGGGAAAAAGAACCTGACCGAGGGGAAACAGCGGCAGTTCGCTGGGGGACGATTTCGCCATTGCGGCACCTTAACACGTAGACTAACCGCAGCGTGGACCTCTCCCAAGTCATTGTCCTGGCGCTGATCCAGGGTATAACGGAATTTCTCCCGATCTCCAGTTCCGCGCACCTGATATTGTCGGCTCAACTGACCGCCTGGCCGGACCAGGGCCTCTTGTTCGACGTCGCCGTGCATCTCGGATCGCTGACTGCCGTCATCATCTACTTTCGCGTCGAGTTGACGCGCTTCGCCGCCGACGCCTTTCGACTGCGCGCCGGCACATCGGTGCTGCTGCTATCCAAGGTTGCCATGGCGACCGTTCCCGCGGCGCTCGCCGGACTGCTGTTCAAACCCTTCATCGAGTCGGAACTGCGCACCGTCGGCGTGATCGCCGTCGCAACCATCGCTTTCGCCATTCCGCTTTGGTGGGCAGACCGCCGGGTAACGTCAACACGGGACGAGCACGCGCTGTCCTATCCGCAAGCGGCCGTCATCGGCCTCGCGCAGGCGCTCGCCCTGGTACCCGGCGTCTCGCGTTCGGGGATCACCATCACCGCTGCGCTGCTGGTCGGGCTAGGGCGGGAAGGCGCGGCGCGGTTTTCCTTCCTGCTCGCGATTCCCACCATCGCGGGAGCAGCCCTGCTGTCCGCCGTCGACGCCGGGAATGCGCCCGAAGTGGTGGCATGGGCGGACCTGGGCCTGGGATTCGCCGTATCAGCGGCCGCGGCGTACGGTTGCATCTCTGCGTTTGTCGCTCTCGTGAACCTCACGGGGATGACGCCCTACGTCGTCTACCGACTGGTGCTCGGCGCGGTGCTGCTATGACTGGTGCTCGGCGCGGTGCTGCTATGGCTTTTCGTTTGATGGCCAGCGCCATAAAATCCGTCGCCCTTCCGGGCGCCGTGTTTTACCCCCGCCCAAGCCCACCTATCATCTTGTCGATCTTGCCGCTGCTAATGCGGCAAGTCCGACAAGCTGCTAGCGCCATAAAATCCGTCGCCCTTCCGGGCGCCGTGTTTTACCCCCGCCCAAGCCGCAAAAAGCCGCGCCTCGCCCGAGTAGAGTCCGGGCTAGAACGGTATGTCGTCGTCCAGGTCGTCGAGATCGTCCGCAGCTTCGGCTGCAGGCGCCGCAGGCGCCGCGCTCCGCGCCGGCTGCGCACGTTCCGGGGCGGCGCTCCCCCGGGGCGGCGGGGCATAGTCTGCGGACGCATCGCCGCCGCGACTGTCGAGCATCTGCATTTCACGCGCGACGATTTCCGTGGTGTAGCGCGTCTGGCCTTCGCGGTCCTCCCAGGACCGGGTTCGCAGAGAACCCTCGATGTAGCACTTCGAACCCTTGCGCAGATACTGGCCCGCAACCTCCGCTAGCCGCGCAAAACACACGACCGAATGCCACTCGGTCCGCTCCTGCTGCTCGTTGGTGGTCCGGTCCCGCCATTGGTCCGTCGTGGCAAGCCTCAAGTTGGTCACCGCGCTGCCGCCTTGGGTATAACGCGTTTCCGGATCGCGGCCCAGATTGCCTATGAGAATGACTTTATTGATGCCCCGCGCCATGGCTCGTCTTCGTTTGTGAAAAGGTGGTTCAATATAGCGCAAGGCACAGCCTGACACTACCGAGATTGCCGCATCGCCATGTGGGACAATGGTGCTGTTGCGGCAGCGTTTTCGCCCGCGTATTTTCGCGGGTTTGACTGGACCACAAGGCGCGAATGAATCCGTCGACGATTGCCGTGCGCGGCGCGCGCACGCACAATCTGAAGAACATCGACCTCGACATTCCGCGCGACCGGCTGGTCGTGATCACGGGGCTGTCCGGTTCCGGCAAGTCGTCGCTGGCATTCGACACGCTCTATGCCGAGGGCCAGCGGCGTTACGTGGAGTCCCTGTCGGCCTACGCCCGCCAGTTTCTCTCGATAATGGAGAAGCCGGACATCGATCACATCGAAGGGTTGTCCCCGGCCATTTCCATCGAACAGAAGTCCACGTCCCACAACCCGCGCTCCACCGTGGGCACGATCACGGAAATCTACGACTATCTGCGCCTGCTCTTCGCCCGCGTCGGCGAGCCGCGCTGCCCCGAGCACGGGGTCACGCTCGACGCCCAGACCGTCAGCCAGATGGTCGACCAGGTGGCCGAGTTGCCGGAAGGTCGCCGAGTCATGCTGCTGGCGCCGGTCGTCACCGACCGCAAGGGCGAACACCAGCACATACTCCGCGAGCTGGTCGCCAACGGATTCATTCGCGCCCGCGTAGACGGCATCGTCACCGATCTCGATCATCCGCCGACGCTCGACAAGAACAGGAAACACACCATCGAAGCCGTCGTCGACCGCCTGCGCGTGCGGCCGAACATGCAGCAGCGCCTGGCCGAGTCCTTCGAGACCGCACTCGAACTCGGCGACGGCGTCGCCACGATCAGTTTCGACGAGGACGATGCCGGCATCGATGACCTGGTGTTTTCATCGCGGTTCGCCTGCGCCATCTGCGGCTACAGCATCAGCGAGCTTGAACCGCGCATCTTTTCGTTCAACAACCCGGCCGGCGCGTGTCCCGACTGCGACGGTCTGGGGGTCGAGCAGTTCTTCGACCCGGAGCTGGTGGTCGCCGACCCGGGCGTGGGATTGGCCGCGGGCGCGATTCGCGGTTGGGACCGCCGCAACGTCTACTACTTTCACCTGCTCAAGTCCCTCTCCGCGCACTACGGTTTCGATATCGAAACCCCGTTCAGGAGGCTACGGAAGAGACAGAGGGACGCCATCCTGTACGGCTCGGGCGATGAGCGCATCAATTTCGGCTATCTCAATGATCGCGGCGACAGGATTCGACGGCGGCATCGATTCGAGGGCGTGATTCCCAACATGGAGCGCCGTTACAGGGAAACAGAGTCCTCGATGGTGCGCGAGAGTCTCGGCAAGTATCTGCGCGTGCGTCCGTGTCCCGCGTGTGGCGGCGCGCGCTTGCGCCAGGAAGCCCGCCACGTGTACATCGATGGCGCGACGGTCCCCGAGATCACATCCAACTCCGTCGAAGATGCTCTGGCGTATTTCACGGGTCTGAAACTGGCTGGCAAGCGCGGCACCATCGCCGACAAGATCGTCAAGGAAATATGCGCCCGGCTGCGATTTCTCGTCGACGTGGGACTGAACTACCTGACGCTCGACCGCAGCGCGGAGACGCTCTCGGGAGGAGAGGCGCAGCGCATCCGCCTGGCAAGCCAGATCGGCGCCGGCCTGGTCGGCGTCCTGTATATCCTGGACGAACCCTCCATCGGCTTGCATCAACGCGACAATACGCGCCTGTTGCGCACCCTCACCCACCTGCGCGACCTCGGCAACACTGTATTGGTGGTGGAACACGATGAAGAAGCGATTCGCACGGCGGACCACATCATCGATATCGGCCCGGGCGCGGGTATCCACGGCGGCGAAATCGTGGCTGCGGGCACGCTGAAGCGTATCCAGTCGACCAAGGCATCGCTTACCGGCCAGTACCTGTCCGGCAAGAAGCGAATCGAGGTGCCGCGCAGACGCGCGCCGGTGGACAGGCAACGCACTGTCCGCCTGGTAGGCGCCACGGGCAACAACCTGAAGCAGATAACGGTGGATATCCCCACCGGACTCTTTACCTGCGTCACCGGCGTCTCGGGTTCCGGGAAGTCCACGCTGATCAACCAGACGCTCTACCCGATCGCGGCGCAGCGCCTGAACGGTGCGAGCGGCAGGTCGCCCCGCCCCTACGCCGCGATCAAAGGACTCGAACACCTCGACAAGGTCGTGGACATCGACCAGAGCCCCATCGGCCGCACGCCGCGTTCGAATCCGGCCACGTACACGGGTGTCTTCTCGCCCATGCGGGAGCTGTTCGCGCAGACCCACGAAGCCCGCGCCCGCGGCTATCGGCCCGGACGGTTCAGCTTCAATGTCAAGGGCGGTCGCTGCGAGGCGTGTCGGGGGGGCGGCGTCATCAAGGTAGAAATGCACTTCTTGCCCGACATCTACGTCCCCTGCGATGTCTGTCGGGGCAAGCGCTACAACCGGGAAACGCTCGACGTCCGGTACAAAGGCAGGAACATCCAGGAAGTTCTGGACATGACCGTAGAGGAAGCGCGCGAGTTCTTCGACCCGGTGCCCGTGCTGGCGAGAAAGCTGCAAACCCTGGTGGATGTCGGACTGTCCTACATCCGTCTCGGCCAGAGCGCCACCACCCTTTCCGGCGGCGAGGCCCAACGCGTCAAACTGTCGCGCGAACTTTCCAAGCGCGACACCGGCAAGACGCTCTACATTCTCGACGAGCCCACCACGGGACTGCATTTCGAGGATATTCGGCAATTGCTGAATGTGTTGCATCGGCTGCGCGACCAGGGCAATACGATCATCGTCATCGAGCACAATCTCGATGTGATCAAGACTGCGGACTGGATCGTGGACCTCGGACCGGAGGGCGGCGACGGCGGTGGTCGCATCGTCGCCGAGGGCACCCCCGAAACGGTGGCGAAGCACCCGTCATCGCATACCGGCAAGTTTTTGAAGCGAAGCCTTCGGCTGGGGAGCGCGCGCGCAAAATCGGCGCGGGAACTTCCCCTTGAAAGCGCGACGGGAAGGCCCTCGCACAACCGCACCCGGACGGAGGCAAACGGCGAGTGATTCTGATCGTGGGCGGCGGCCACGCCGCCGGCCAAGGGGCGGCCAGTCTGCGCCAGAGCGGCTATGACGGGGAACTCATCGTCGTCTGCGACGAACCGCACATCCCCTATCAGCGACCGCCACTGTCCAAGCAGTATCTCGCCGGCGAACACGGTCTGGAGCGCGTGTACCTGCGCCCGGAAGCTTTCTACCAGGGTAGAGGTATCGAACTACGTAGCGGCAGGCGCGCTACAGAGATCGACGTGAAGGCAAAGACCGTCGTGCTCGACGACGCCTCGACGCTCGCCTACGACAAGCTGCTACTTGCCACGGGCTCCCGAGTGCGAAAGCTCGACCTTCCGGGCGGTGCGTTGTCCGGCGTCCACTACCTGCGGAATATCGCCGACGCCGACAACATCAAGGCGGACATGGCTCCGGGGCGGCGCGTCACCATCGTGGGCGGCGGCTACATAGGCCTCGAGGTCGCCTCGGTAGCCGTGCAAGCCGGCCTCTCCGTCACCGTCCTCGAAATGGAAGATCGCATTCTGAAACGTGTCGCTTCGGCCGAGATGTCCGCCTTCTACCATGCGCTGCACACGGACGCTGGCGTCGATATCCGCACCGGCGCATCTGCGCAGCACTTTGCCGGCACCGAGCGGGTCGAGCAGGTTGTCTGCGCCGATGGTACGGAAGTTCCTTCCGACCTCGTTATCGTCGGCGTTGGCGTTGCGCCCAACATCGAACTCGCGCAGTCATCCGGACTCGCTTGCGGAAACGGTATCCTGGTCGATGAACATTGCGCCACATCCGTTCCGGACATCTACGCCGCCGGAGACTGCACCAACCACCCGAACCCGATCCTCGAACGCCGACTGCGTCTCGAGTCCGTGCCCAACGCGATGGAGCAATCCCGCATTGCGGCCGCCAACATGGCGGGACAGGACAGGGTCTATGCGAGCGTGCCCTGGTTCTGGTCGGATCAGTACGATCTCAAGCTGCAAATGGTCGGTTTCTCGACCGACGGCGATTCGCATGTGGTTCGCGGCGATCCGGACGCGCGCAAGTTCGTCGTGTTCTACCTCAAGGACGATGTCCTGATAGCGGCGGACGCGGTGAACGCGCCAAGAGAGTTCATGACTTGTCGGCAACTCGTCGGAACCAGAGTCGATACCCGACAACTCGCCGATCCGGTCATCGATCTGAAACAATTGACGCGGTAGTCGCCTGGCGACCGGGCCGCAACTTCCATGGTCGACGAGCGGGGCCGGGCCCAGGGGCCTTCAGCCGGGGAGCGCGAGGGGGTACCCCTCGCAAGAACAGCAGCGCGAGGGGGTGCCCCTCGCAACGAACCGGCGAAGCCTGTGGGGCGCGCCTATGGTTTAATTCCTGTCGCGTGGACTCTTTGGAGGCAGAGCCCGCCGGCAATACAACAACGAGAATCTCAAGGACATTCGGCATGAGCGATGTAGTGGACGACACCCGATCGACAACACTCGATCCGAACCTGAAGGACCTCATCGACACCGTCGACCGGTCGAAGAAGGGCTACATCTTTTGCGTTGCGTGCGAGCACGTGATCGGCCACGTCGATGACCGTGTCGACATCATGGGCGCACACGAGCACAGCATGACAAATCCCTATGGCGTCACACACAGGTTCGGTTGCTACGCCGAAGCTCCCGGAGTAGATCTGTTTGGCGAGGCGACTGCGGCGGACACCTGGTTTCCCGGGTTCAGTTGGCGCCTCGCCTGCTGCGAGGGATGCGGGCAGCATCTGGGCTGGATGTTCGAACGGAACACCGAGTCGTTTTGCGGCTTGCTCGTTTCTCAGATTCGAACCGGCTGAACGGGTTAGTAGCGGGTCGGGAAAAATGGTGGATCAAGGGGCCGAGTTCGACCCGGGCGCGTTCGATGTCCTGACAATGGACTGCTACGGCACGCTGATCGACTGGCAAGGCGGTATTGTCGACTACCTCCAGCCCGTGCTGGAGAGGCACGACGCGCATGTGACAGACGATTTCATCCTCGAATTTTTTGCCGCGACCGAACCCGTCCTGCAGCGGGAAGGCGGCAAGTACGAGGACATCCTGCGCCACATCCTGGATCGCTTGGGCACGCGCCTGGGTTTTGTGCCGACCCCGGCCGAACGCGATGGTTTCCCCGCGAGCCTCGGCGAGTGGAAGTCGTTTCCCGACACCCTCGATGCGCTGGCTCGCCTCGGGGGACTCTTTCAGCTCGCGGTAATTTCGAATGTCGACGATGCGCTCTTTTCGCTCACGAGGAAGGCATTGGACGTCGAGTTCGCCCACGTCATGACCGCCGAGCGCGCCGGCGCATACAAGCCGGACAATCGCATCTTCGAGGCCGCGTTGAAGGCTATCGGCTGCAGCCGGGACAGGATTCTGCACGTCGCGCAGAGCCTGTTTCACGACATTGCCCCAGCCAGCGGGCTGCAGCTCGCCACCGTATGGATCGACCGCAATCGGGGTGCGCAGGGCGCGGCGCAGGAGACGGAAGCGCAGCCCACCTGGACATTCTCGACGCTCGGCGAATTCGCCGACGCCGCGCTCCGCTGAAGCCGCGATGTCGGGAAACATCAGCATCGATATCGCGAAGGAGTACCTGCATTTCTCCGCGGCGCACTTCACCGTGTTCTCGGCAACCGAGAGGGAGAACCTCCACGGCCACAACTTCCAGGTCGAAGCGACTTTGCGCGGTCGCATCGGCAACGACGGCCTGTGCTTCGACTACAACATCGTCAAAGCCAAGCTCAAGACGCTGTGCGATGCGCTGGACGAGGTCGTCCTGTTGCCGGGACGGAGTCCCCACCTCGATATCAGGGTGGCCGAGGAGTACACGGTCGCCGCGTTCAACGACGAACGCCTACCTTTCCTGCACCGGGACGTCAAAGTGCTGCCGGTCCGCAACATCACGGTGGAGGAACTCGCCCACTGGCTGATCGGAGAATTGACCGACGACCGCGAGATCGCCGCATTGCCGGTTCGTGATATCGAATTGCGCGTCGCTTCCGGGGCCGGTCAATGGGCCTGCGCCAACTGGACCTCGCCGTGAAGCTCCTCGTCATCACCGGCGCTTCCGCCGGCATCGGTGCCGCCACAGCCGCCGCCTTTCTCGTCTCCGGATATGCTGTCGTCAACCTGTCGCGGCGACCTTGTCCCGTAAGCGGTGCCGTCCACATCACCTGCGATCTGTCGAATCCCGACTTTCTGGACGCCGTGGCGGACCGCATCGGTCCCATGTTGCAGGACGCCGAGCAGACGGCGCTGGTCCACAACGCATCGCGGTTGGCGCCGGACACTGCGATCACCACCCCGAGCGATGCCTTGCGGGAAATCATCGAACTCAACATCGTCGCCGCCAACACGCTGAACCAGTACGTCATTCCCACCATGGGCGCCGGATCGAGCGTTCTCCTCGTCGGCTCTACCCTGTCGGAAAAAGCGGTGCCCGGCAGCTATTCCTATGTCATCTCGAAGCATGCGGTCATCGGCATGATGCGGGCGCTCTGCCAGGATCTCGCTGGAACAGGCATACACACCGCATGCGTCTGTCCCGGTTTCACCAATACGGAAATGCTGCGCGAACACGTCCCGGCGGATGCGATGGCCGCCGTGGCCGAGCTGTCGGCCTTCAATCGCCTCATCGAACCAGCGGAGATCGCCGAAACACTGCTGTTCGCCGCAGCGCATCCGGTGGTGAACGGCGCGGTCATTCACGCCAACCTCGGACAGAGAGAACGTTAGCCCCCATGGATAGCAGCGCCGTCGGCAACGCGGTGGAGTCCCGCGCGCCGGGCAAGATCGACATGACGGAACGCCGCGAGCGGGTGTTCCTGGTACTCGCGGGGTTTTTTCTCTGCGCGATGACGCTGCTGAACGTGATCGGCATCACCCGCTTCATCGAACTCGGCCCGATGACGCTGGCGGTGGGCGTACTGCCCTACCCCCTGACGTTTCTGTGCACTGACCTCATCAGCGAACTCTATGGCCGCAGGCGGGCAAACTTTCTGGTCGGCGTCGGCTTTGTCCTCAACTTTTTCATCCTGGGCTGCCTGTGGTTGGGCGATGCGATACCCGCCGCGGATGTGGACAAGCAACCGCCCTGGCAGGTATTGGAGCTGGCGGAGGAAGTCGCGCTGCCCAACGGCGACGTGCTGTCCGGCGGCGTCGAACTGTTTGGGCTGATTTTCGCCTGTACGTCCGGCGCGGTATTCGCCTCCATGATGGCTTACCTCGCCGCGCAATTCTGCGACGTGCAGGTATTCCACGTCCTGAAGCGCCTCACAAGGGGGAAGCACCTGTGGGTGCGCAACAATTTCTCGACCCTGACCAGCCAGCTCGTCGACTCCGTCACTGTAATCTCCGTCACCTTCGGCGCGGCATTCCTTGCCGGGCAATACACGTTCAGGGCGATGCTGGTGCTGATCGGCAGCAACTACCTCTTCAAGGTGACTGTCGCGCTGATCGATACGGTGCCGTTCTATGTTGGCACCCATTACCTCAAGCGGTACCTCAGGATAGACAACCTGGCGACCTATTGATTTGTCGAGGGAACGCGCGGAATGGTCTACCCGCGCGTTCAGCCGAACATGGACGCGACGGTTTCCACAGAGCGTTCCAGGTGTGCTGCGTCGACTCCTCCGATGCGCAGTCGCGCGACGATGAGGTGGGTAATGCCGAGGTCGCGGCGGTATTCCGCGATACGGTCCCTTACGGGCGGGCTCGCCAACGATGGCCTAATCGTCGACACTACCCGCCGCTCCCCGCGCCGCGCTGCGTGACGCCGCCCACCTGTCGAGGTCGTCGCGCACCCGCGCAACCAGTTTCGCATCCGAAGACGCGAACACCGTGCGCATGACCGGAACTTCCGCCGGCAGCGCTCGAGCCGCGGCCTGGCAGGCTTCGGCGTGGAGTCGGTAGTTGTCCTTCAGGCGGGCCTTCGACTCCATCGGCGACGCTAGCGATCATCGCGGCCCTTGATGAAATGTCCGGGCTAGCACGGCTACCTGTTCCGCAGCCTGGAGCGGATTGCGCAGCGGCAGCAGAAAGGAGGTCGTGCCGAGAAGTATTGTCCGCGTCCGCGCCGCCACCGCCGCCAGCAGCATGAGCGGTTCCGGCACCGCGCCACCGCGCGAAACGTGGTGCTCCGGCAGCCAGAACGAGCGGTAGCCTCACGACTCGGCGAGTTCTCCCTGGCGACCCAGCATGGCCGCGTCCGCGGAGTCCGAAATCAGCCACGGCGTGAGTCCGAGATGCAACGCGCCCATTCGCGCTTCCCGCAGAAATCCGGCGGCTATCCGCTAACGGCCGCTACGGGACTTCCCGTTGCGCCAGCAACATCGCCGCCATCGTCGCGCGCACGGCGACGAGATGGCGTTCGAGAGCGAACGCCGCGTACAGCGGATCATCCTTCAGCAGGACGCAGCGCTCACCCTGCCCGCAATCGAATCGCGTCGGGCGGCCAAAATTATTGCCCGCGTCGCCGTATTCGCCGAAGTCGCCGGGTTCACCGAAGCTCCAGAATGCTTCCCAGGTCGTCGGCATACCCAACATGGGTGCGCGTACCGCCGCCTGCGTGTCCTCGGCCGTGCGGTGGAGCACCGCTGCGAAGGTCTCATCGCCACCTTCGAGCTGCATGCAGTAGTCGCCGATAGCCTCTTCCACCGCGCGTTCATCGACGTCATAGGTGTTGAACCGGTCGGCGAAGCTGAAGCGCCACCAACGCGTCGTGAACACGGGCACGGCGTGGGAGGGGGATATCATGTCCTGAATCATGTTGACGATAACGCCGAGATTGGAGTACTTGCGGCTCAGATTGTCCGCGACAGCGAGCTTGGCCACGGCCGCGTCAAAGTGCTCGTGCAACCGCGTCTGGATGAACCAAAGCAACCGATTCCGGCCCTCGTCCCTGCCATCGTAGTAAGGCCATCGCGCCACCTTGCGCGAGAAACGCCACTCCGCCCTCGCCACATATCGCACCTGCAGCGCGGTCAGGCGCGGCACATCCAGGTTCGCCACACAGCGATTGAACTGCATCGCAGCGATGAACGTGAGCTGTTGATGCGCGCGTCCGTCGGAGGCGGCGACAGTCCCGCAGGCCAGAATCACCGCGAGGCAACACATCCGACGCGCAACGCGCGGATGGCCGCCGCGTGGGAAGCGGCGGCGGGCGCGACCCGTCCAAGCCGCCTTGAAGTTCATGCCATCAGATCCTTTCATCCGCTGAACCGTGGCCGCGCGATCATCACGGCTCTTGGTGACATATGCGGGCTAGTCGCTCGCCGGTCACGAGGGACTCCGAGATCTCCGAAATGCTTCGATCCGTCCCCGGCCAGATCCAGTCGGGCGCGACCTCTGCCGCCGGCACCATCACGAAACGTCGCTCGTTTGCCCGCGGATGGGGCAGCGTCAGCACTTTGGATCGACGCTTCTCATCGCCAAATAACAGCAGGTCCAGGTCGAGTTCTCGCGGCGCGTTGCGGATCGGCGTCGCATCACGCCCGTGGCGACGTTCCATGGCCTTGAGATCTTTGAGCAACGCTTCGGGTGCCGTCGAATCTACCACAAGCAGGGCCACCGCGTTGACGAAGTCGCCCGACCCCGGCGGACAATCCACCGGGCTCGTTCGCCACAAGGACGATGCGCGAAAACCCGCGTACGACAATGCGCCAAGCTCGACGAGCGCCCGCTTCACAACATCGACGCTCGCGCCCATGTTTGAGCCGAGACCTACAAGAACCCGGGTGGTCACGGAAGTGTGTCCAATCAACCCGTTTGGACGGCCAATCAAAACGGGCGGGCAGGCAGAAGTCAAACACCTGCCGAGACCCGTTTGCGGTCAGGCGCCCGCCCGCGCGAGCCCGGCTGGTGCTACAGCCGGAGGAAGCCGAATTTACCCTCTCGGTATACGCGCAGCTCGACGGCGCGCGTGTCCCGAATGCGCTGCCACAGGTCAGCCAGGAAATAGATCCGCCGGCCGTTGGCCCCGTCAATGATGTCTCCGGAGCGAAGCTCCCGGCGCCACGCGGCCGAGTCGCGGTCGACATCTACCACGAGGACGCCCGCGCTGCTCTGCGGGTCTCCGGCTGGGCGAAAGTCGGACAGGGTCGCACCGGCGAGGCGCGGGTCGACGCGGTCGCCGGCGACCTGAACCACCCGCTCGTCATCGACTTCCATGCGAAACGTCCGTGCCTGCCCGTCCCGCACCGCGCGCACATCGACGCTGTCGCCTACCATGATGATCGCCGTGGCGCTGTCGTAGTCTGCTGCGCCCCGGATATCGCGCTCGCCGATACGCGTCAGCACATCGCCGGCTTCAATGCCCACCACGTCCGCAACGCTGCCGGGCTCAACCTCCCGAACGAGGACGCCCTGGCCTCCCTTGACGCCGAACACCGAGGCTTCCGCCGGATTCAGCGCGCTGACCGCCAATCCAATACGGGCGCGCCGCACCTCGCCATGCTCCACGATTTGCATCATGATCGCCTTGACCAGGTCGCTCGGAATCGCAAAACCGATGCCGACGCTGCCGCGAGAACTCCCCGGCGAGATGATTGCGGTATTGATGCCGACCAGTCTGCCCGTCAAGTCGACCAGCGCGCCACCGGAGTTGCCCGGATTCACGGACGCGTCCGTCTGGATGAAGGCCTCAAAGCCTTCGAGACCGAGACCCGTGCGCCCCAGCGCGCTGACGATCCCGGAAGTCACGGTTTGTTCGAGACCAAACGGGTTGCCAATGGCAACGACGAAATCGCCGACGCGAACCGCACTGGAGTCGGCAAAATCCAGCGCGGAGAATCCGTCGCCTTCGACCTGCAATATCGCGAGATCGACCAGGGGATCGAAACCGACAAGCGTGGCCGGGATCCTGCGACCGTCCGACAGGCCGACGACGACTTCGTCGGCGCGCTCGATAACGTGGTGGTTGGTGACGACATAGCCGTTCTCCGCGTCAACAATCACCCCCGAACCCGTGCTCTGTTCGCGCCGAAAGGGACGCCGTTCTTCGGGTATGCCAAAGAAGTCGTGCAGCGGACTCCTGATTCGCACCGACGTGTAGATCGATATGTTGACAACGCCCTGGGTGGCCCGATCGAGCATCGGCGCCAGGCTTGGCACTTCCGAACCGCTGGACACCTGGGGCGGCATCGCGCCGCCACATGCGACACCGAAGAACAGGAGCACGAACGAAAAAAACAGTTTCATGGAGCTAGCCCAGACAATTTCGACATCACGGGTCGAGTCAAGCATTTCCTGTTGGACCCATGGATCGCGAGGAAGTGCGCTTGAGTGAAAACGACATACGGCCCACACCCAAGTGCTCGAAAGGCGCCTGAGCGACAGAACGCAACCTAACCCGCATATCTCACCAAGTCGCTTGTTGAGTCACTGAATGTCATTTGCTTTCAATCAGGCACTTCCCTTTTTCGAAAGTTGTGTCCTGTACAGACTGCGCTGGCCGCGCCCTCGCAGGGCGGGGCCAGGCCACAGGCGAAGCCGAAGGCGCCGCCTGTGGGGCACTTTTGCCCGCGTGCGCGCACGTGCTCGCTCCACCATAAGGCGTGGCTATGCTTCCGTCTCTTCTCTTGCGAGGGGTACCCCCTCGCGCTCCCGGCTGAAGGCTCCGAGCACGCGCACACGGGCAAAATCCTGCGCGATCATCGCGGCCCTTGGTGAGATATGCGGGCTAAACACACTATCAGCATACAGCGGCCGCCGGTGATATTTGCTTGAACTCGCGAGAGACTGGAGCGGGCGATGGGAGTCGGACCCACGTCTCCAGCTTGGGAAGCTGGGGTAATAACCGTTATACGACGCCCGCCCTCAAGCGAACGTCGCCAATGCTACTACAGCCGGCTCCCGGGCGACCGTTTCCGGTCGCCCGCAGGCAGGTCAGTTGGAGTTGGGCTAGATGTCGCCCTGCTCGACCTTCTCGATCCACTTCCGCGCGGCTTCGGGCACGCTCGGCGGTTTGACAACCGGCGGCGGCGCTGCCGGCCGGGTCCGTCGCGGCGGCTGGAACCGAGGCTCCGACGGCTTCTGGCCAACGGGGGCGGATATCCTTGGACGCACCGGGGGAGTCGCCCGCGATGGCGCCGTTCGCTCGGCTGCTGGGCGCTCGACACGCCGTCTCGCGTCGCTTGGCAGCCCCGGCGACCTCGGTCGCACGGAGCGGTCCGAACGTTTCGCAGCCGGGTTGCGCTCGCCACCAACGTGTCGGCGCACCGTCTCAGGCAAGGCTCGGGGCGAGCCCGTTGGCGAGCCCGTTCGAACGAACGGCTGCGTGGACCCCGGCTCTTGCTGCCATCTTTCGATCCGCCGGCGCATGTCCTCTGGCAGGTCGATCGGCGAGGCTGCCGGGGAACGCTCGTTTGCCGGCTTTTGGCGTACCAGAACCCGAGGATTCGGATCGTTGCGCGGTTGCGGCCGACTCGGCGCACCGTTTGAATCGCTTCTGCGCCGCCGGTCGCGGTCGCCTCTCTGTCCGTCTTCCCTTCGGTCGCTTCGCCGCCGGTCGCCATCGTGCTTGCGCCGGTCACGGTCGCGCGCCCGGTGGCCCGCCTTGCCGTGCCGACTGTGCCCGCTGTAGTCGCGATCGCCCCGCCGACGGTCTCGATCATGCCTGCGTCGGTCATGATCCCGCGCCCGGTGGCCCGCCTTGCCGCGCCGGTGGCTGTGTCCGCTGTAGTCGCGGTACACGACGATCGGATACCCCCGCGCGATCCGGTCGTGGTAGTAGTAGCTGTCGTAAATTCCGTAGTAGCGAGGTGGGTAGTAGGTGGTCGTCGGATAACGACGCACGGGGTACGTCGCAGGATAGACGGTCTCGTCAGTCCGATAGACCCGCGTCACCTCAGCGGACGCCTCTTCGTACGCCTCCTCCGGCAGGGGTTCGATCAGCGCAAGCGATTCGCGCTCCTCGCGGCAATCTTCGACCTGATCGCGAAAGTCCCGCATGAACGCATTGCTGAATCCGGCCTGCCCGAGCCGGCGCGCGGCCTCATCCGGCAACAACTCGCAGACGTTCTTGTGTCGAACGAACTGCAATATCGTTTCTTCCGAGAAACCGGCATCCCGCAACGCGATGAGCTGATCCGCCTTGGAAGGTTCCTCTTGAGGCATACCGCCACGATCCAGCATCAGCGCAATGACTTCATCTGCGACTTTCGCCTCGCCGAGCGCCAGCAACCCGTCCACGTCGATGACGAACCGTGCGTTGGTCACTTCTATCAGTCGCTCTATTTCAGTCTCGTCGTAGCCATTCCTGGTCAACTCAATCACGTCGAATACGGACAGTGCCATCGCGGCCGGGCCACACCAGGCAAGTAACAGGCTCAATAGGCATGTGCTTACTCTGTTCATCTCGCGTCATCTCCCGCCAGTAGCTCGATAAGCCACAGTATAGGACCGTGGATCGAGATTGCATTGCCGAAGTCAGTGACCAATTCACTGGAAATCAATGGCTTATGCTGCGTACCTGTACGCCGCATAAATCGGGTGCGAAGTTTCTCCCGTTGTTGTTCATCCAAGAGCCTCCTAAGCTTGTGGCGTTGACTTGATTGGCGGGGGCCGGAATGCGGCTCATGGGGCTGTGCGCGACGGTGCTCGGGGAGTTTTCCTGGGTCCCGCCCGCATGGCTGCGACGCATCGGCGTGGGTCGCGCCGGGTGGTCGTTGCTGGCGTTGTTCGTCGGCGCTACCGTGGCGACCGGCGCCTACCTCTACTACCAGAGCCTGCCCAAGCCTTTGCGCGTGACGATCAGCGTCGAGGCGCCGGGGGTTACGGCGATCGTCGACGACGAGCTGGAGCCCGATCCACTACGTCTCGATTTCCAATATTCACCCGACCCGGATGCGCCTGCGCCGCCCCCGCTGTCCGCGGCGCGCATCGACCTCGTGGGGGAAACCCTTGAGGAGGGGATCGAGTTGCGTCCCGCGATGGCGGGCGAATGGCGCTTCGAGACCGAGAACCGCCTGGTGTTCCTGCCCGCCGACGATTGGCCGGCGGACCGCGCCTACCGCGTGCGGCTGTCGCGGGACCTGTTCGCGCCGGGACTTGAACTCGCGGATACGCAGGCGGCGTTCTCGACCCCCGTATTCGCGGCATCCGTGACGAAAGCAGAGTTCTACCAGCACCCGGAGGTCTCGGCGGAACGCAGGGTAGTCGCGAGTTTCGACTTCTCGCATCCCGTGTCGCGCGTCGATTTCGAGCAACGGTTCGACATGTCCATGCGCGAGGGGAGCGACAATGGGCAGACCTCGAGAGCCGGCGCGGCGCGACCGCTCGGCGTGGGCATCGAGTACGGCATTCATGATCGATCGGCCCACGTTCACTCGGAGATCATCTCCATTCCGGAGCGGGAGAACTTCGTCACCGTCGGGTTGGCACGTGGCCTCAAGCCGGCAAATGGCGATAGCGATTTCGACGATCGGCTGTCGGTCCAGGTGAGAGTGCCCGACCGGGCGAGCTATTTCCGCGTCCAGCGCATCGATGCCTCGATAGCGGAAGATGCAGAGGACGTTCCAGTGCAGACGGCGGTGGTGACCTTCACCGACCAGGTGAACACGGAAGATTTCGCCAGCCGCGTGCGGGCATGGGTTCTGCCGAAGGACCACAAGATCGGCACGGTGACCTACCAGTCCTACGCCTGGCAGTCGCCGAGGCAGGCGACGCCGACGGTGCTGGCCGCCTCCGAACCGCTGGAGTTGACCGTGAATCCCACCCAACGCGATGCCGCCGCGCTGCAAAGCGTCGCCTTCGATGCGCCGGTGGGACGCTATGTCTACCTCCACGTCCGCGCCGGCCTCACTTCCGAGGGTGGCTTCGTGCTGGGGTCCGACTATGACGAGGTCGTGCGCGCGCCAGACTACCCTCGTGAGGCGAAGATCGCCCAGGACGGCGCCCTGTTGCCGCTCACCGGCAGCAAGTTGCTCACGTTGTCCGCCCGCGGCGTGGAGGCGATCAAGGTAGAGATACAACAACTCCTGCCCACCGCGCTCAACCACCTGGCAAGCCAGACCGGCGGAGATATCCGTGACCCGTACTTCCGCGGCTATTCGTTCGACGCCGACAACCTGTCCGTGTTGACCACGCGCATCATCGACGTGAATCCCGGACATCCCCGGGAGCAGGTGTTCGCGACACTGGATATCAAGAGATTTCTCCCCGCGGGCGGCCTGTTCTTCGTCAAGGCGCAGGGCTGGGACCCGGATCTGGAGCGCCTGGTGGGGACCTCGGATCGACGGATGGCGCTGGTGACGGATCTGGGATTGCTCGTAAAAACCAACGTTGATCGTAGCCAGCACGTGTTCGTCCATTCCATTGCGAGCGGCGAGCCGGTGTCGGGGGCGCGCGTGCACCTGCTTGGCAAGAACGGCCTGCCCGTGCGGACAGGAAGCACCGATGCGCAAGGGCACGCCCGGCTCGATTCGGCGAAGGATCTCAAACGGGACCAGCAACCCGCCGTGTTCGTGGTTCGCCACGGCGACGACACGACCTTCATGCCCTACCGGCGCCGCGATCGTCAACTCACCTGGTCGGGGTTCGATACCGGCGGAGAACATGCAACGGCCGACGATGCCGATCGTCTGAAGGCCGCGGTCTACACCGACCGCGGCCTGTATCGTCCAGGCGAGGAGGCGCACCTGTTCTGCATCGTGCGCCAGGGTGACTTCGGCGCCGTTCGCGACGCGCCGATCGAACTGCGGATAACAGACCCCCGCGGGGTCAAGGTGTTGAGCCACCGCGTCAAGCTGCCCGCAGACGGACTGCTCGACTGGGATTTCGCCACCCGCCTGGAGTCGCCCACCGGCAAGTACCACGCGAACGTATACCTCGTTGAGGACCATGGTCGGCTTCGCGGACTGGGAGGCGCGTCGTTCAGCGTTGAGGAGTACCAGCCCGATCGTCTTCGAATCCGCGCGGCCATTTTTGAGCGGGGTCCCGCGGAATCGATGCGCGCACGCCCCGAACGCGGCTGGCTGCAGCCTGGCGCCCATTTCGCTCAAGTGAAACTGGAGAACCTTTTCGGCACCCCCGCAAAAGCACGGCGCGTGCGCGGGACCTTGGCGATGCGACCCATCTCGCCTTACTTCCGCGAGCATCCCGGATTTGTGTTCACGGATCCGTTCCGCGATCCGAACAGTACGCCGCGGCCCGTTGCGCTGGAACTCCAGGAGACGCTGACCGACGAAGACGGCAACGCGCTCCTCTCGTTCGATGTCGGTCAGTACGACAATGGCATCTACCGACTGCTGTTGACGGCTGAAGGCTTCGAATCGGGCGGCGGTCGAGGCGTGAAGGCGCTGGCCGGCACCCTCATGTCTCCGGCAGACGCGCTTGTGGGCTACAAGGCCGACGGCGAACTGGACTTCATCGCTCTGGATGCGGAGCGCGCAGTGCGTTTCCTGGCGATCGACCGGGACCTCGCGCCGATCGCGATGGACGGTGTCGAAGCCGTGCTCTACCAACGCCGCTACGTTTCCGCGCTGGTCAGGCAGCCAAACGGGACTTACGCCTATCAATCGGTCGAGAAGGAGAACGAGTTGGAGCGTGCCCCATTCGGGTTGCCGGCGACTGGGGGCGATCATCTCCTGCCGACCGCGCAGCCCGGCCGGTATGCGCTGGAACTGGTGGACGCCGATGGCGGCAAGCTGAGCCGCGTTGAATTCGCGGTGGCTGGTGCCGCCAACCTCGCTGGCAACCTGGAGCGCGATGCGGAACTCGACCTCAAGCTCGACCGCCGAGAATACCGGTCCGGCGAAGAGATACTTCTCGAGATCACAGCTCCTTACGCCGGCACCGGACTCGTCACCATCGAACGGGATCGGGTACACGCGTTCGAGTGGTTCCGTTCCGACACCAACACCGCTCTCGCGCGCATCCGCATCCCCGATGATCTGGAGGGCAACGCCTATGTCAATGTCGCCTTCGTGCGCGATTTCGATTCCGAGGAGATTTTCGTCAGCCCCTTGAGCTACGCGGTGGCGCCGTTCGTCATCGACCGCGCCGCGCGCCTCCTTGACATCGATCTCGCCGTGCCGGACAAGGTCCGCCCCGGCGATAGCCTGGTGCTGCGGTACGCCACCGCCACCCCCGCCCGCCTCGTCCTCTTCGCTGTGGACGAAGGAATTCTCCAGGTGGCGAAGTACCAGACCCCCGATCCCCTGGAGACGTTCCTGCGCAAAAGGGCGCTCCAGGTGGAAACGCACCAGATGGTCGATCTGATCCTTCCCGACTACGAGGTGGTGCGCCGAGCCCGGGCACCCGGCGGCGGCGACCTGGCGCGCCTCCTGGGCGCCAACCTGAACCCGTTCCGGCGAAGGCACGAACCGCCGGCGGCCTTTTGGGTCGGCGTGGCCGAAGCGGGTCCCGAGCCCCGTGAGGTCGCCCTCGACCTGCCCGACTACTTCAACGGCGAATTGCGCGTGATGGCGGTAGGTGTCGGTGCCGACAAGTTGGGCGCGCGGGCGATGCCGGTCACGGTTCGCGGTCCCCTCGTGCTCGCGCCCAATCTGCCGCTTGCCGTCGCTCCGAACGACGCATTCGACCTCTCGGTCGGCATTGCCAACCAGGTCGAGGATTCCGGCGAGCAGGCGGAGATCGTCCTGACCGTAACGGACATGGTGCGGCTCGTGGCCGAGGGCGACGGCCCGAGCACGCTTGCCATCGCCGAGGGCGGCGAAGGCCGCGCGACCCTTCGGTTGCGCGCCGGGCCGTCTCCGGGAGCCGCGTCCCTGACGGTGACCGCGCGTCTCGGCGAAGAGACCGCACGTCGTCAAACCAGCCTTTCCGTGCGGCCCGCGGTGCCCTTCGAGACCACAGTAGTGTCAGGTTTCGACGGCGACGGAAATGCGCGGATCGAGTTGCCGCGTCGCCTGCACGAGTCCTTTGCCAATCGTCGCATCGCCGCCTCGGCGAGTCCGCTGGTGCTGGCTGACGGGCTGTTGGAGTACCTCCGCGAGTTCCCGCATGCCTGCGTGGAACAGATCGTCAGCAAGACGTTTCCGCAACTGGGCCTGATGCGGTCTCCAGCCTTCGGCCTCGACCGCGTGGTTTACGAGGCCGAGTTTCGCGCGACGCTGACACGACTGCGCGGCCGCCAAGGCGCCGACGGCGGATTTCGCTTCTGGGCCACCTCCGCCGAAGCCGCACCGTTCTCCTCGGTGTACATCACGCATTTCCTCGCCGATGCGCGCGCGCTGGGCATGGCGGTCCCCGACGACATGCTGAGCCGCGCCCGCGACTACCTGCGGCGCCTCGCAGGCGCCACGACTCGGCAATCGGAGCCGGAGGCAGACCTGGCGGCGGCCCGGATACGCGCCTACGCCATATATGTCCTGACGCGCGAGGGGGCCGTAACCACCAACTACCTCAACGCGCTGCAGGAAGCCCTGCAGCGCGACTTCGACGATACCTGGCGCAGCGACATGGCGAGCGCCTACATGGCCGCCAGCCACGCCCTTCTGCGCAACGACATCCTCGCCGAGCGGCTGATCGGGGGCTACCGACTGGGAGCGTCTTCGCGTTCCGATACCGACTTTGACACGCGCCTCGGTCGGGATGCGCAGTACGTGTACCTGCTGGCGCGCCATTTCCCGGAACGCATGGCGCGACTCGATGGAACTGCGGTGCAGCGGCTGGTGGAACCCCTGTTCGAGGACCGTTTCAACACCCTCTCCGCCGCCTACACGATCCTGGCGCTCGGCGAGATACACCGGATGCTGGAGCAGCAGGACGCGCTCGCGCCACCTGCCATCGTTGCCGCTAACGCGGATGGATCCGTGGACGTCGAGGTTGCGCAAGGCGCATTCGCGCGGGCGTCGCTGCCGGTGGCGGTGGACCGGGTGGACATCGAGGCAAGCGAAAGTGGCGTCTATTTTTCGGCAAGCCAGTCCGGTTTCGATGTCGAGGTCCCGACGACACGCCTTACGGAAGGTATCGAGATCGACCGCGTCTATCTCGACGCCGAGGACGAGCCGGTAGATCGCGTGCAGGTGGGCGACGAACTCACTGTCCGCCTTCGCGTTCGCTCCCAGGACGGCTGGATCCGCAATGTCGCGGTCACCGACCTCTTGCCCGGCGGCTTCGAGATCATCACGGAGTCCGTGCGCGACCGCCATGATCGCTGGACCGCCGACTATCGCGACGTGCGCGATGACCGGCTGGTGCTCTACGGCAGCTTCGGCGAAAGCCTGACGGAGATCCGCTACCGCGTGAAAGCAACCAGCCCCGGCGAGTTCGTTGCCCCCGCCGCCCATGCCCGGGCGATGTACCATCGCAGCGTGCGCGGTCGCTCGGCGCCCGGCCGGCTCAGCGTGGACGGCGCGTGATCAAGCGTTTCGCGGTTTGCCTCTGCGTCGCCTCGGCATTCGCGCTGCTGGCCTGGGCGCTGGTGCCGAAACCGGAGCTTTACGAAGGCATCTCCTTCTCCGCGCTGGTCATGGATCGGCAAGGAAGGCCCCTCAAGCTGCTGGCGGCGATGGACGGTCGCTATCGCCTGTTCACACCGCTAGAGGCGATCGCCCCGGTGGTGCGCGAAGCGACATTGCTGTACGAGGATCGCCGCTTCCTCCGTCATCCGGGTGTCAATCCCGTCGCGCTGTTGCGCGCGGCATGGACTACCTACGTGCGCCGGAACCGCGTCGTGGGCGGCTCCACCATCACCATGCAGCTCGCGCGACTGCGTTTTGGCCTCGACACCCGCTCGCCTCTCGGCAAGTTGGCGCAGATGGTCCGCGCGCTACAACTGGAACGTCACTACAGCAAGGCGGAAATCCTGGAGGCCTACCTCAACCTGGCACCCTATGGCGGCAGCATCGAGGGCGTCGGCACAGCCGCGCGCGTGTATTTCGACAAGCCGGCAAGCGCGCTCAACCGGGGCGAAGCAATGGCCCTGGCGGTCATTCCGCAAAGCCCGGCGGCCCGGTTCCCGGCTACCACCGGCGGCCGTGCCAGGCTGCTCGCCGCGCGCGACCGTCTCGCGGCCGCGTGGCGCGCATCCGACCACCAGAACGGCGATGAAGAAACCGTTGCCCGGGCGCTCCTCGACCCGGTGTTCCGGTCACCCGCCGATCTGCCTCGCCACGCCCCCCATTTCGTCCGCGATCACGTGTCGCTCACTGGCGCTGCCGAGATCCGCACCTCGCTCGATCTCGATCTACAGCATCTGCTTGAGCACCGCATCCGCGACTATGTCGACCGGCGCCGCCGGGACGGTATCCAGAATGCCACCGCCCTGCTCATCGATCAGCGGCGCATGGAAGTACTTGCGCTGGTGGGGTCCCGCGACTTTTTCGATGTCGACATCGCCGGCCAGGTGAACGGCGTGCGCGCCCGGCGGTCTCCGGGTTCCACGCTCAAGCCGTTGCTCTTCGGGCTCGCTCTGGATCATGGCCTGATCCACCCCATGACGCTTCTGGAGGACGCGCCGCGCCGGTACGCCGCATTCACGCCGGAGAACTTCGATCGGGGGTTCCTCGGCCCCGTGTTCGCCCGCGATGCCCTCATCCACAGCCGCAATGTGCCAGCCGTGGGGCTTCTGGCGAACCTGGGCGTGGCGCGGTTTCGCGACTGGCTACGCGATGCCGGCGTGGAAGGGCTGCGACCGGCGGAGGAATATGGCTTGGCCCTGGCGCTGGGCGGCAGCGAAATCACCATGGAGGAACTGGCGCAGCTCTACGCCATGCTCGCCGGCGGGGGCGTCTGGCGCGATCTCGCCACGGTGCCCGGACCCCAGGGCGCAATGGCGAGAGTCGCGACGCGAGAGCGCCTGCTCAGCGCGGAAGCGAGCTACCTGGTGCTCGACATGCTCCGAGACGTTCCCCGGCCCGACGCGGCCTCGCTGGCGCCGACGCGGCGGCCGGCCATTGCCTGGAAGACCGGAACATCGTTCGGTTTCCGCGACGCCTGGAGCGTCGGTGTCATCGGTCCATATGTGCTCGCCGTGTGGGTTGGCAACTTCGACGGCACCGCCAATCCCGCGCTGGTCGGCCGAGAGGCCGCAGCGCCCCTGTTTTTTGCCATAGCAGACAGCCTTCGGCCGTCGCCTGTCGATCGCGCGGCAGAGCCACCGCCGGGGTTGAACCTGCGTCGGGTCGAGGTGTGCGCGACCACCGGCGACCTGCCCGGAACCCACTGTCCGCGAACGGCACTGTCCTGGTTCATCCCGGGCGTATCACCGATCAAGGTGTCCACGGTCTACCGCGCGCTTCCCATCGATCCCGCCACGGGCCTGCGCAGCTGCCATCCCGGCGCGGACACCCGACAGGTCGTCTTCGAATTCTGGCCCTCGAACCTTCGCGCCGTGTTCCGTCGCGCCGGCATCGCCATCCGGCGTCCGCCGCCGTGGTCCCCCGAGTGCGGTCTGGACAGAACTTCCGCATCCGGCTTCCCGCCGCGCATCCGGTCGCCCCAGCGCATGTTGATTTACCATGCGCCCCGACGCGGCGAACAATCCAGCGTCCTGTTCTCCGCCATCGCCGACGGCGACGCGCGGACGCTATTCTGGTTTGTAGACGACCGATTCCTCGCCCGCGCAGCACCGGGCGAGGATACCCTATGGACCCCCGAGCCCGGACGGTTCACGGTTCGCGTGGTGGATGACCTGGGACGCGCCGCCGCCGTACCCATCACCGTAGTCAGCACGCCGCCTCGATACAGCACCTGAATTCAGGCGAAAGCTCGGCGCCGTCTCGCGTTACGACAATGCAGCCACGGCTCGTTTCGCCATCACCACGACGAGGTGTGCGCGATATTCTGCCGAGGCATGCAGATCGGAGTTGAAATTCCCGTGGGGCACGGAGACGCCGTCAAGGGCCGACACTGAAAGACCGTTCGCCAGCGCGGCTTCCAGTTCCGCCGAGCGGAAGGCGTACGGCCCGGCACCCGTGACGCCGACTCGCACGGCGCCGCCCACCTGCGCCACCATGACGCCGACGGTGGCATAGCGCGACGCCGGATTCGGGAACTTCGCGTAAGCTGCTCTGGCCGGTATGGGAAACTCGACGGAAGTGATGATCTCGCCGTCTTCAAGCGCCGTTTCGAACAGGTCCGTGAAAAAATCGTCGCCGGCAATGGAGCGCTGAATGGTATGCACCGTCGCGCCAAGTCCGACCACGGCGGCCGGATAGTCCGCCGCCGGGTCGCTGTTGGCGACCGAGCCGCCGATGGTGCCCCGATTGCGCACGTGCGCATCGCCGATTCCCTCCGCCAGGTCTGAGAGCGCGCCAATAGCGCCGCGCACTTCGGCGGAAGCGGCAACTTCGGCGTGGGTCGCGAGGGCACCGATGCGTACCGTCGCGCCCACGTCTATGCCGCGCAGTTCGGCAAGCCCGCCGACATCGATGACATCCGATGGCGCCGCGAGGCGTTGCTTCAATGTCGGGATCAGAGTCATGCCGCCGGCGAGATACACGCCATCCTCAGCGTTGGCCCTGAGGTCCGCCGCATGCTCTACGCTCGACGCCTTGCGATAGTTGAACTGGTACATTGGGTCTCCTCCCTAGCCCGGATATTTCACCAAGCCGCTTGTTGATCAATTGAATATTGATTAGTTTCAATAGGTTATTTGCGTTTTTCAGAGCTTCTGCCGGAAACAAATTGCGCTGGCCGCGCCCTCGCACGGTGGGGCCGGGCCACAGGCGGAGCCGAAGGCACCGGCTGTGGGGCACTTTTGCCCGCAGGCGCGCACGTGGTCGCTACACCATAAGCGGTGGCTATGCTTCCGCTCCCGAGCACGCGCCTGCGGGCAAAATCCTGCGCGATCATCGCGGCCCTTGATGAAATATCCGGGCTACGCGGCGCTGCGCAAAGCGTTCCAAACAGTTTCCGGCGTCGCCGGCATCGGCAGGCTCTTCACCCCCAGCGCATCGGTGATAGCGTTCATCACCGCCGCCGTGGCGCCGATCGCGCCCGCTTCCCCGCAACCCTTGACGCCCAGGGGATTGTGCGTACACGGCGTCACGGTGGTATCCACCGTGAAGCTCGGCATATCGTCCGCCCGCGGCATGCAGTAGTCCATGTAGGAACCGGTCACAAGCTGCCCGGCATCGTCATAGATGCCATGTTCAAGCAACGCCTGGCCGATCCCCTGGCACAGTCCGCCGTGGACCTGTCCTTCGACAATCATCGGGTTGATCACATTGCCGAAGTCGTCCACCGCGACGAAGGCCGCGATCTTCACGACGCCTGTCTCGCCATCGATTTCCACCTCCGAGATATGCGTCCCGGCGGGATAGGTAAAGTTGCCCGGATCGTAGAACGCCTTCTCCGAAAGACCGGGCTCCAGTTCGTCGAGGGGAAAGTTGACGGGCACATACGCGGCGAAAGCCACCTCGGCGAAAGCCATCGACCGGTTCGACTCGCGCTCCGCGAACACGCCGTCGGTGAAGTCGATATTGTCCTCGGTGGTCTCGAAGTTGTGCGCGACGATCTTCTTGCCCTTGGCAATAATCTTGTCGGTCGCCTTCACCAACGCGGATCCGCCGACCGCGATGGAGCGCGAGCCGTACGTGCCGATGCCGTAGTCCGAGCGTGCCGTGTCGCCGTGCACCACTTCCACGTCGTCGATCGGAATGCCAAGGCGGTCGGACACCACCTGCGCGAAGGTCGTCTCATGCCCCTGGCCGTGACTGTGCGAACCGGTAATGACCGTCACCGACCCGGTGACGTTGACCCGTACTTCCGCGCTTTCGAACAGGCCGATGCCCGCTCCCAGCGACAACGCCACCTGGGACGGCGCGAGGCCGCAAGCTTCGATATAGCTGGAAAAGCCGATGCCGCGCTTGTTGCCGTTCGCTTCCGACGCGGCGCGCCGGGCGGCAAAACCCTGGTAGTCGATATGCTCTAGCGCCTTGTCCAGGCTCGCCTCGTAGTCGCCGGTGTCGTACGTGAGGGCAACCGGCGTCGCGTACGGAAAGTCGTCCGGCTGGATGAAGTTCCTGCGCCGAATCTCCGCCGGATCCATGGAAAGCTCGCGCGCCGCGGTCTCCACCAACCGTTCCACCACATAGGTCGCCTCTGGGCGTCCCGCGCCGCGATAGGCGTCTACCGGCGCGGTATTGGTGAACACCGCGCGCACTTCGACGTAGATCGCCGGCGTCTTGTATTGCCCCGCCATCAATGTGCCGTACAGGTAGGTCGGCACGCACGACGCGAACGTCGACAGGTAGGCGCCCATGTTGGCGATGGTCTTCACGCGCAGTCCGAGGAAAGTGCCGTCGGCCGCCAGGGCCAACTCCGCCTTCGTGACGTGATCGCGGCCATGGGCGTCCGCCAGGAACGACTCGGAACGTTCCGCCCGCCACTTCACCGGCCGCCGCAGCTTGCCCGCCGCCCATATGACCGCGGTTTCCTCCGCATAGATGAATATCTTCGAGCCGAAACCACCGCCGACATCGGGCGACACGACCCGCAACTTCGACTCCGGAGCGACCTGGACGAAGGCGGCCAGCACCAGGCGCTCGAGGTGCGGGTTCTGGGAAGTGGTGTAGAGCGTGTAGCCCCCGGACGCCGCATCGTAGTTGCCGACCGCGGCGCGAGGCTCCATCGCGTTGGGGATCAGGCGATTATTGACGATGTCCAGGGACGCGACATGATCGGCCTTGGCGAAGGCGGCGTCGGTGGCCGCCTTGTCGCCAAGTTCCCAGTCGTAGCATTGGTTGTTCGGGGCCGACGCATGCACTTGGTCCGCAGTGTCGGCGGTCGCCACATCCACCACCGCCGGCAGGTCGCTGAACTCCGTCGCCACCGCCTCCGCACCGTCGCGCGCAGCCTGGAGCGTATCGGCGATCACCACCCCGTAGGGTTCGCCGACGTAGTTGACGCGCTCCACCGCAAGTGGCGGATGGGGCGGCTGAATCATGTCGGAGCCGTCTTTCGACTTCACCAGCCAGCCGCAAGGCAGGTCGCCGATACCGTCCGCCGCAAGGTCCGCGCCGGTATAGACGGCGACGACGCCCGGAACCTGCAACGCGGCGGCCGTATCGATGCCGCCTATGGTCGCCCGCGCGTGCGGCGATCGCAGGAACACCGCGTACGTCTGGCCCGGCTGATCGATATCGTCGGTATAGCGACCGGCGCCGGTAATGAAACGAATATCTTCCCGGCGTTTGACGGCCGCGCCGATGCCTGTCTGTGTTTCCGCCATGCTCGTCTCCTTTCTCGTCCCTGCCTACATGTTGTCGCGCGCGGCGAGGACCGCGCGCACGATGTTGTGATATCCCGTGCACCGGCAAAGGTTGCCTTCCAACCCATCGCGCACGGTCTGCTCGTCGAGATCCTCGTGCGTCTGCACCAGGTCGATGGCGGCCATGATCATGCCCGGGGTACAAAACCCGCACTGCAGGGCGTGACAATCGCGAAACGCCTCCTGCATCGGATGCAGTTCGTCCGCAGTGCCGATACCCTCGATCGTCGTGACATCGGCACCGTCCGCCTGCCCCGCGAGAACCGTGCACGACTTCACCGCACGTCCGTCCATGTGAACGACGCAAGCGCCGCACTGACTCGTGTCGCACCCGACGTGCGTACCGGTGAGGCCAAGGCGTTCGCGGAGCACCTCAACCAGCAACGTGTTGTCCGGCACATCCAGACTGTGCGATGTACCGTTGACCGTTAGCGTAACTTCCACCTGAATCTCCTCCGCCTATAACAGAATGAACGCGGCAACCAACAATAGCGCCAATCCCGCCCCCCATGCCAGACGCGTCCGCCGAGCATTTCCGGCAATGGCGCGGCCGCTGTCGGCGGTTGCCTTCTCCGCGTCCGTCTTGGACGGGTTCCCGGACGGGTCCGCGCCAACAAGGCCCGCAAACGTTGCAAAAAAACCGTCCGCGGTCTTTCTCGCCGCGGCATCGATGAGCCGCTGGCCGATCTGGGCAAGCTTGCCACCGACGGTGCCGGCGGCCGTGTACTTGAGCAGGGTGCCCTGTGAGGTCTCCGTCAGGGTCACGGATGCGGTGCCCCTGCCAAAGCCAGCAGCGCCGCTATTGACCGAGAGCTCAAGGCCATAGCTCTCGGGAGCCTTGATATCCACCAGGGAAACAGTGCCCTTGAACGTCGCGCTCAAGGGTCCGACTTTCGCCTTGACTTCGGTCGCGTAACGATCATCCCCGATCGCCTCGAAACGCTGGCAGCCCTGGATGCACTGCCGCAATACCTTCGGATCGTTCAGCGCCGCCCACACGCGCTCGCGGGGCGCCTGAATCGAGTATTCGCCCGACTGTTCCAAGGCACCTCCCTCAACATTCGGCACCGGCTCCCGATTGCGGCACTGTCGCACGATTGCACGCATCCGGCAATACTCATATGGACGCCATGGAGTGGCAGACCGAACCGACGGTCTGGACGACGCTGCGCTACGCGCCGCGGTCCGGGAGGAACTCCGGTAGATGGCGTTGCAGGCGCTCGTTTACGACGCTTCGCGCGGCACAATCCGGTAATCGAGTTTTGCAATCTCGGTGCGAGCCAGGGAGATTTCATCGCATGTTCTACTCGCCGCCATCCTCCGGATCAGGCCACGGGAAACGTTACAGGCTCGCGTATTCCAGACAACGCATTGGGTCGAAATCGGCATCCCTGGCGTGGCGCTTCGGGCTCAATGCCTCAAGTGCGGCGGTTCTCTCTTCGCGGGCGAGACCGGCGAGCGCATCGACCGCTTCCAGGAAAGCTGTCCAGCCACCCGCCCTCCGGTACAACGCAGCGAAGGTGGGGTACCAGTCCGCGTAGGCGCCCAAAGCGACCAGGTAGGCGTTGTTAACCGCCTCCACCAGGCTGTCGAATGCCCCGCCGCCCAGCAATGGCCTGTGGTGCCGATAACAACGCCGGAATGTTTCGAGCACCCGGGCCTTCTCCAGGTATCGCCGCTCTTCGTCGTCCCCTTTCCGGTAACCCGATTCCAGTTGCGCCCTGGTCGCCAACAGCAACGCCCGAAGGCGCTGCCAGCCCTGGCGCGAAGCCACGTAGCGGTCAAATTTCGCTTCGCGACCGGTTTGCCGGAACCAAAGGCGCGCACCGGTTTCCCCGGCGAACGCCGCGAATGATTCGTTGAAGGCTGCATCGTCCCTGACCCAGACCCGCCGGTGGGAAATCTCGTGCAGCAGGAGTTCGGCCAAGCGAGGTTCCGGCCAGTCGATGAACGTGCTCAACAGGGGATCGTCGAACCAGCCCAGGGTGGAGTACGCCGCGACACCCGCCACATGGGTCTCGTAGCCGTGGCGCACCAATCTGGCTTCCGCCCTGAGGGCGGCGCGCTGGTCGAAAAACCCGCGATACGGGACGCAGCCAACGAAGGGATAGCACCAGCGGTGGCCGTCGAGGGACAACGGCGGCGCCGCGAACAGGTTCCAGACGACGAACGGCTCGTCAAGTGACGCGTACCGCCGGTAACTGTTCCCCGCATCGAGCCCGAGTTCCCACCGGGCGAACTCGACAACGCGGTCCGCCAGCAGGAGACGGTCCCGCAGCGCCTCCCCTGTATCGGGATGGGCGATGATCGACTCAACCGGCCGGCTCGCCCGGAGGAGTTCAAACTGGCCGGCCGCCGCCTGTGCGTAGTAGTGCAGCGCCGCGCAGCCGCCCACCATCCACGGCGCCGCAAACAGCGCGCCAGCGCGCCAAAGGTATGCCCGCGCTCGCGAGACCGGGCGCATGTCAATGCGCTCGCCAAAGGCTTGCATTGCATCGTTGAGAGGATCGCTGTCGCTGCTCTTCATATTAGCGAACACGATTGCCGTGTGCCTGCCGGACGACCGGCACGGCGAACAGTCGAATCAGCGGCTTCGAGATGCCTACGACGCCGGCCCGATCATCGTGCGCGACATCGGCCATGCGGAAATGACAGGGAACAGCACGAAGGCGGTCGCGGTGTCTGCATTGCCATCGCCGGATCGTGCCCGACGCGCATGGGCGGTAGCCTTCCCGCGCGCGTTTCAGTAGGCTCACGCGCCACAGTTCGACGAGGGGATAGATTTGATCGAGCAGCGCATCCGACACGACTGGACGGTCGAAGAAGCAATGGCCCTGTTCGAGCAGCCGCTCAACGACCTGTTGTTCACCGCCCAGTCGATCCACCGGAATTACCATTCGCCGAACGCGGTGCAAATCAGCACGCTGCTCAGCATCAAGACAGGCGGCTGCCCGGAAGACTGCAAGTATTGCCCGCAGAGCATTCACTACGACACCGGCCTCGACACGCACAACCTGCTGCCCCTGGAAGATGTCGTCAAGGCGGCGAAGCGGGCCCGCGCGGCAGGCGCAACGCGATTCTGCATGGGCGCGGCGTGGCGCAGTCCCACCAATTCGCAGACCCGCAAGGTGTGCGAATTGGTGCGAGCCGTGAAGCACCTTGAGATGGAAACCTGCGCGACGCTGGGCATGCTGACGGCGGAACAGGCGCACGCCCTCGCCGAAGCGGGTCTCGACTACTACAACCACAACCTGGATACCTCCCCGGACTACTACGGGGAAATCATTACGACGCGAACCTACCAGGATCGTCTCGATACGCTCGCCCAGGTGCGAAACGCCGGGATGAAGGTCTGCTGCGGCGGCATTGTCGGCATGGGAGAGACGCGCAAGGACCGCGCCGGCCTGCTGGTGCAGTTGGCCAACCTGCCGGAACACCCGGAGTCCGTGCCAATCAACAACCTCGTGCAGGTCGAGGGAACCCCGCTGGGAACCCCGCTGGGAACCCCGGGAACCCCGCCGGGAACCCCGATGCACCGCAGCGAAGCGCTGTCGCCGCTGGAAACGGTACGCTGCATCGCCGTGGCGCGCATACTCATGCCGCGTTCGGTCGTCCGACTGTCGGCGGGGCGAACAGACCTGTCGGAGGAAGCCCAGGCGCTTTGCTTCCTCGCCGGCGCCGGCTCGATCTTCTGCGGCGATCGCCTGCTGACGACTCCGAACCCGCGTTTCGAATCGGACATGGAGATGTTCGACCAACTCGGCATCGCACCGCAGGCGCTCTGACACCGCACCGCTCGCCGGTATCGGCATGTCCTGGTGCCCGGCGTGGCCAGCGAATCAGGCGCCATGCGCTACTACGAAGACATCCCGCTCGACTATCGTTGCCTCGTAGGCACCTTCGTCCTCTCGGAAGCCGCGATCATCGACTTCGCGCGCGCCTGGGACCCGCAGCCTTTCCACACCGACCCCGAAGCCGCCCGCGCATCGGTGTTCGGCGGGCTGGTGGCCTCGTCCGCACACCTGTTCGCCATCTGCACGCGGCTATTTTTTGACCACGCGGACCCGATTCGCGTGGTCGCCATGCTCGGCAAGGACAAACTGCGACTGCCGAATCCCGCCCGCGCCGGGACTACGCTCACCTACGAGACCCGCTGCATGGACAAGCGCGACTCCGCCAGTCACCCCGACATCGGCATTGTCACGCTGGCGGACACGGTGACCGACGACACCGGCATGGTCGTGCTGACGCAGGAAGTGTCCCTGATGGTGGCGCGCCGGCATCGGCTGTAGGATTCAATGCATGATCCTCATGATCGACAACTACGACTCGTTTACCTACAACGTGGTCCAGTACCTCGGAGAACTCGGCGCCGAGGTGGACGTGCGCCGCAACGACGAGATCACGCTGGAGGAGATCAATCGGACCGCCCCCGACAAGATCGTCATCTCCCCCGGTCCCTGCACCCCCGACGAGGCAGGCATCTCGGTCGACGCCGTCCGCCGATACGGCGGTCGGATTCCGATTCTCGGCATCTGCCTGGGGCACCAGAGCATCGCCCAGGCCTACGGCGGTGACATCGTGAGGGCGCGCCGGGTCATGCACGGCAAGATGAGCACCATCTATCACACTGGCCGCGGCGTGTTCGAAGACCTGCCCGATGGCTTCGAGGCGACGCGCTATCACTCCCTGGTGGTCGAGCGCGGAACGTTGCCCGGCTGCCTGGAAGTCACCGCGTGGACACGGTTTGAAGACGGTTCCAACGACGAGATCATGGGTCTCAAGCATCGCGAGTTCGATGTCGAAGGCGTACAGTTCCATCCGGAGTCCTTCATGACCCGCGTCGGACACGACCTGTTGCGCAACTTTCTCGACCGGTAGCCTGACCGATCTGAACTCGGACTTGAGACATGGACATACGCGATGCCCTCGAACGCTTGACCAACGGCGAACATCTCGACCGGGACGGAGCGCGGGATGTTTTCGATATCATCATGGCCGGAGAGGCGACGCCGGCGCAGATCGGTGGCGTGTTGATGGCGCTCCGAGCGAGCGGAGAGACTGCGGCGGAGATCGCCGGCGCCGCCGAAGCCATGCGCGCTGTCAGCCTCAAGGTGGATGTGGTCGCCCCGCACCTCGTCGATACCGCGGGCACCGGCGGCAGCGGTCCTGCCAAGTTGTTCAACATATCCACTGCGGCGGCGTTCGTGGCGGCGGCGGCCGGCGCGCATGTAGCGAAGCACGGCAACCGGGGGATGACCAGCGCCAGCGGGAGCGCCGATGTGCTCGAAGCGGCGGGGGTCGACCTCTCCCTGCGCCCGGAACAAATCGCGCGCTGCATCACCGAAGTCGGCATCGGCTTCATGTTCGCGCAGACGCACCACAGCGCCATGCGTCACGCCGGCCCCGTCCGGCGCGAACTCGGCGTGCGTACGGTCTTCAACCTGCTCGGTCCGCTGACAAACCCGGCCAACGCGAAACGCCAGGTGATTGGCGTATTCGCTTCCGCGTGGCAGCGCATCCTGGGCGAAGTGGCCGCGATGCTCGGCGCGGACCACGTGCTGATCGTGCACAGCGACGGCCTCGATGAAGTATCAGTCGCGGGACCATCCCGCGTGGTGGAGTGCAAGTCGGGAGAGATCACCGAGTACGATGTCCATCCCCGGGATTTTGGCATGTCGACGCATTCCACCGACGCATTGCGCGCCGGATCCCCCGCCGAGAGCCTGGCGCTGATCAAGGCCGCCTTGAGCCAGGAGAACGAAGCCGCGGCGGACATCGTCGCGCTCAACGCCGGAGCGTCGATCTACGCATCGGGGGTCGCGCTGAACCTCGCCGACGGCGTGGCGATGGCACAGGACGCGATCGGATCGGGAATGGCCGCGGAGCGCCTGCAAGAACTGGCGCGCCTGTCGAGCCTGTTGGCAAGCCTTCGGCGAACCTGATGAACGATGACGGTCCTTGACCGAATACTGTCGCACAAGGTAGACGAACTCGCGCAGCGGCGCCGCAAGCGCCCGCTGCGCGATGTGCGCGCCGCGGCGGAAACCGCCGCCCCCGCGCGCGGCTTCGCCGCCGCCGTCAAACGCCGAAAGCCTGCCGTGATCGCGGAGATGAAGAAAGCGTCACCGAGCAGGGGCGTGATCCGAGATCACTTCGACCCGCTGGCCATCGCCGCAAGCTACGAGGCTGCCGGCGCCGCCTGCCTCTCGGTCCTGACCGACGAGACCTTCTTTCAGGGCCGCGACGAACACATGGTGAAGGCGAGAGCGGCAACGACGCTCCCCGTGCTGCGCAAGGACTTTGTCATCGACGAATACCAGGTATTCGAAGCGAGGGAACTCGGCGCGGATTGCATCCTGTTGATCGCCGCCGCTCTGGATCCGGAACGTATCGCATCGTTCGCCGGACTCGCCGGGCAACTCGGTCTCGACGCCCTGGTCGAAGTGCACAACGCGCGCGAACTCGACGGGGCCCTACGGACGGCGCCTACCCTCCTCGGCATCAACAATCGCGACTTGCGCACGTTCCACACGTCCCTCGACACCACCCTTTCGTTGCTCGCCGAGGTGCCGAAGGGCACGACCGTCGTGACGGAGAGCGGCATCCGCACCCGGGAGGACGTCCGGCGCATGCGCGACGCCGGCGTCGAGGCGTTCCTCGTCGGCGAAGCGTTCATGCGCGCCAGCGACCCCGGCAGTGCGTTGCGCGAGCTGTTTCACGCGGACCTGCCCGAAGAGCAATGGCGGCGCTGAAAACGAGGCCAACCAACGCGAGCGTCGACGACTTTCTGGATGGCGTCGACAACGACGCCCGGCGTGAAGACGCCCGCCGCGTCGTCGAAATCATGCAACGCGCAACGTGCGAGTCGCCCAGGATGTGGGGAGATAAGATCGTCGGATTCGGTAGCTATCACTACAAGTACGCCAGCGGGCGCGAAGGCGACTGGCCGCTGGTGGGATTGTCGCCGGGGAAACGGCACCTCACGCTATACATCATGCCCGGCTTCGATAGCTACCAAACGCTGCTGGACAGGCTCGGCAAGCACCGTACGGGCAAGTCCTGCCTGTACGTGAATAGACTCCGAGACATCGAAATGAGCGCCCTGGAGGAACTCATTCGACAGTCCGTCGCCGAAATGCGACGGCGTTTTTCCTAAAGCCCAAGTCGCGCTTGTACCCGCGGCCTGGGCGACCGCGGTTAGTAGCGCCGCGGCGACCGCTGCTCCCGCTCCCTGCGGGGGCGCGCCTGGTTCACGGTTATCTGCCGACCATTGAGTTGGGTAGCGTTCAACGCCTTGATTGCCTCGTCCGCCTCCGAGTTGTCCGGCATGTCGATAAAGCCGAATCCCTTGGATCGTCCCGTCTCTCTGTCGGTGATCACCTGCGCATCCTGCACGCGCCCATGCGCTTCGAACACCTTCGCGAGATCTTCGGAAGTAACGTTATAGGGCATGTTTCCTACATATATTTTCAATTTCAGCCTCCTGCGGCGGTTTTCGTCTTTTCCTCCGATCCTCAAGTTGACTCAACGACGGCTGAATAGCTCCGAAGCACTGCTACATTCGATTATGGTCCAAATCCATTCCACCCTTTCCATGCGCCAACTCCGCGCAAATGCCCGGCGAAAGTCCCGAAAAAGGGCAACAAAACGTAAAGGTGTCACCCGGACTCCCTCTACGCCCAAATCACAGTATGGGCGGGCTCCGCCCATATGTCGAGCGTCACGCCAAGCGAGTTGGACAATGGGCACGCCCTTGGGAGGGGCGTAGCGCCTCCGCGTCGGCTGCGGCACGCCTCAGCCCATTGGGGGAGGTGCTCTGATCAAAGATACCTCCCCGTCGAAAGTTGCCAGGCTTAGCCTTCGGTCGCCTCGGCTTCTTCCAACTCCATTGCGGGCATCGTGTCATCCGCGTCGGCAGGCATCTCCGAGGCGTCCATGGCGTCATCGGCGGTTTCGCCGGACCCTTCGCCTTCCTCAGCAGCTTCATCGCCTTCGCCTTCCTCAGCAGCTTCATCGCCTTCGCCTTCGGCAGCAGCTTCGCCTTCGGTTGCCGGTTCGAGCTCCGCTGCTTCCATAGGCTCTTCCGCGGCTGCGCCCGCAGCTTCTTCGGCCACGCCCGCGTCGGCTCCCGCAGCGCTCTCTTCAGTAGACCCGGGCTGCTCGCAACCTACGAGCACCACGACTGCCAGCAGGGCAGCGAAAATTCGAATCAAGTTCATGTGACCTCCTATTGCACATAGGGCATGTTGCCACATCTTGCGGCCGCAACACTGCCGTACCGCCGAGCATACCAAAAATGCGGCGCATCGCGACTCGACGAGCCGCAAAAGGCAAATTCGTTCCGCTTGTTCCGCCTGTTCCGGGGGCGGCGGCATTCCGCCGCAAGCGTCCCACACCCCGATCGTGGACCACGAAACAACCGTCGCCGGTCGTTAACGCTCCCCGGAGCCGTTTGTTCCACGGAAATGCTCTACCGCAGTTTTCCCGGTTGAAGTTCCTCAGATCGGCAGTCGACCGTCACTCTCGCGATGCCAGCAACGTCGCGATGACGCGCTCGATATCGGCGTCCTTCACGGTCTTCAACTCGCGCATGCGGCTAAAGATGTCCGAAGCCGCTTCGTGGAAGCCCGATGGCAATCCAGCATCGGCAAAGGTCGCCGCGATTTCCCGCATCTCGCCTTGGAACCGCCACGCCTTGCGGCTCGTACCCCTCGCCGCGGCATCGCTCCTGGCCGCCAGACCAGGCTGCGAGATGTTCCATTCAGACAGCAACGCATCCGCAACCGCCTGCGACGCCGCCAGCGCTCGAATGGCGAGGATCAGGGCGGAAGACCCCTTGGTGTATGCCGCGTAGCACATCTTGAGCGCCGACGCCGAGCACTCGACCACGCGCGCATCAACCAGGGAACCCTCGAACCAGGAGGCTACCCGGGAAGCGAGGTCGCCGGACAGGTACAGACGCGTCGCCCCCGGCCGGCGCGCTGGCGGACCGATGATCCCGCCGTCGACAAAACCGTCGCCCGCGATGTCCGCGAGGCGCCTGGACGTCGCCGGAGAAACTGCGTTTGCATCGACGTAAATCCCACTGAATCCGGCGTCGCGCACGCGTCGCGCAACGTCCACAGCAGCGTCCGGCGGACATACGGATATCACGCTTTCCGCGTTCGCCAACGCGCCTTCCAGGGTTTCGAGCGGCATCAGGTCCGCCGCCGCCGCCCGGTGCCGCGTCTCATCGCTGCGGGATTGGGAGACCCACCCGACAGCGTGATTGTTGGCGCGCAGTGCGGCGCCGATGGAAGCGCCCATCTCTCCGGGATGCAAAAGCAGGATGGATTCAGTCATGTTCCCTCCTCACAGGTCTGGCGTGATGCGGCCGTAGCCGGTGATCGCTTCCACGGCCTTCGCGACCGACAACAGGAACCCGTCCCGCCGCATCGGCGCGACGAGTTGCACGCCGACGGGCAAGCCCGAAGCGAACCCGCCGGGAAGCGACAGGGCGGGACAACAAGTGACGGTGATCCAGCTGCAACTCTGCATCCAGTCGATGTAGGTGAGCAATCGTCGCCCCTCGATCTCGCGCACCCACTCGGTCTCGATACCAAAAGGAAGCACCTGCGTCGTCGGCCCGAGAAGGATATCCACATGCTGGAAAAACTCCGCCACTCGCGCGACAAGAGCGGAGCGGGCAGCGTTTGCCCAATCTTCGTCGGCGTGGGTCAGGGCTTCACCGGCTTCGGTATTCCAGATGATCGTGTCCTTGAGTTGGGCTTTGTCTTTCTCGGCGAAGCCCCCGAACTGCGCGCGGAAGCGGGCAGCGCGGAGCACGTGGAAGATGCGCGTGGCGTCGGCGAAGTCGGGACAAGTTTCCACAACGCGGGCCCCGGCTGCCTCTATCTTTGCCGCGACCGCACGGACAACTTCGCGTATCTCGGGTTGTACGGGCAAACCGCCGAAATCCTCGGTCACTGCCACCTTGAGGTGGCGCATTTCAACCGGCGATACCTGCCGAAAGGTCTCGCCCGGCTCCGTCAACACGCCCGCGGTGCGATCATGCGGGCCGGCGATCACGGAAAACAGCAGCGCCGTATCGTCGACGCTGCGCGCCATCGGACCGGGCGTCGACAGGTCGCTCCAGGCGGGGCGTGTAGATTCGAACGGGACACGTCCCGGAGATGGCCGGAAACCGACGACATTGCAGAATGCGGCGGGATTGCGCAGCGACCCGCCGGTGTCGCTGCCGTCGGCGATGGGTATGAAACGCGCCGCTAGCGCGACCGCGGCGCCGCCGCTGCTGCCGCCGCAAGTACGGGAGACATCGTAAGGATTGCGCGTTGCGCCGAATACGCGATTGAATGTCTGCGATCCGGCCCCGAATTCCGGCGTATTGGTCTTGCCGAGCGTGATCGCACCGGCGGCCTTGATCCGCGCCACGATGAGAGCGTCCGCAGTCGGGATGTTGTCCGCGTGAAGCACGGAGCCGTACGTGGTGCGAAGACCCCGGGTGGGGACCAGATCCTTGTGCGCGATGGGCAAGCCGGCGAGCGGCCCGCGCAACGCACCCGTCGCCGCCGTCTCCCGCGCCTGCTCGAAGCACCGTGTGACGACGGCGTTGAGGGTCCCGTCGTAGCGTTCGATCCGGTCGATGTGGGCGTCCAGCAGTTCCAGGGCGCTGACCTCTCCCGCGTCCAGAAGCCGCCGCTGCGTGACCGCAGACATGAAACACAGTTCATTCGACGCGGACATGCGTCATATTGCCGACCCTGATAGTTCCGCCACCCGCGTCAGGCGCTGCGGCCTCGCGCGTCCGTCTTGGCCTTGTTCTTCTTTTCCTTCTTCGCCCGACTCACGCCGTACGTGCCGCGACTGATCTTTCCGCGCCGTGTGCGGACATCGCCTTTCCCCATGCTTTCCTCCGTGGGTTTGCTACAAGCCCCAGCATTCTAGCTCGTTGGTAAACACCAGGGGACCGCCGTAGTGTTCCCTGAGGGCCGCTTGGCTGGCGCTCTCGCGACCCAGCGTGCGGGTCGTTCGGTGGCCAAGAAACACCGTGCGCGCGTTCGCTCGCTGCGCGATACGGCCGATCTGGGAGGGTCGCACGAACCGCTCCCGCACCTCGCCGCGCGCGAACTCCGGAATGGCCAGGTGGATCACCAACGCGTCCACATCCTTGGCAAATCCCGCGACGATGTCGTTGCGATTGTTGAAATTGCCGGTAAACACCATCGAGCGCCCCGCGATTTCGGCGCGCCACGCGAGGCTTGGCACGTCGCCGTGATGCACGGGAACTGCCGACAAACGCAGGTCCGTGGTACCAAACCCCGCCCATCGGCGCTGCCCGGTCGCGGGCACGCTGCGGGCATTGATCTTGTACCCGCCAGGGCTCCTGAACGACAGGTATCCGGCGAGATGCGCGTACACCCCGCCAAGCCCGATAAGGCGTTCGACAAACTCCCGAGTCGACGGATAGGCGTCATCGCCATCCGGGCCGAGGACGGTCAGCGGTCGGACTCTGTCGGCATTGAGAGAGCCCGCGATAAAGCTCGGAAAGTCGGCCGTACGGTGGGCCAGCAGACTGGTAAAGACAATGGCGTCCAGGTCCGCGAACTTGGCGCCCGCCTCGTCGAAGCGCAGGGAACTGCCGGGACCCGGGTCGACCAGCAGCAACGCGCGGGCGTCCAGCCAGACCAGGTAGCTCGCCGCGCCGCGGCGATCATTGAGTTCCTCGCCGCCGGATCCGAGGGTCTGGATCCACACGCCCTCGTCACCGCAATAGGGTTCCTGCGGCTGCGCAACGGCGCAGAAGGCTGCCAACGCGCAGAGAAAATACGACCCGGTGAGACTTGCGACTCGACTCATCCCAACTGCTCCAGGGTAGCCAGCGCCGCATTTGCATCCGCCTCGTCCGGCATTCGCCAATCACCGCGCGGAGACAGGGACACGGTACCGACCTTCGGTCCCGCCGGCAGCGTCGTGCGTTTGAACTGGGTTTGAAAAAAGCGCCGGAAGAACACCTTGAGCCAGCGCTTGACGTCATCGCCAGAATAGTTCTCCGCAAATGCCAGCTTGGCCAGCGCGTATATCTTGTCGGGTGCCGCGCCAGTGCGGATGTAGTGGTAGAGAAAAAAGTCGTGCAGTTCGTAGGGGCCGATGATCGACTCTGTCCTCTGTGTTACCGCGCCGGTCTCGGAAGGCACGAGTTCCGGGGTGATCGGGGTGTCGAGCACGCGTTCCAGTACCGCCGCCAGCGCAGCCTGGGCACGGTGGCGTCCATACCAGCGAACGAGATAGGCGACCATCGTTTTCGGCACGCTGGCATTGACGTTGTAGTGCGCCATGTGATCCGCGTTGAAGGTGCACCAGCCGAGGGCGAGTTCGGACAGGTCGCCGGTGCCTACAACGATGCCAGCGGTCTGATTCGCCACATCGAACAGAATCTGCGTGCGCTCGCGAGCCTGGACGTTCTCGAATGTCACGTCATACGCGCCGTTGTGGCCGATATCGTCCAAGTGAGACCGGACTGCTTCCTCGATGGATATTTCCCGAATAACTGCCCCCGCCGCCTCTGCCAGTTGCTTCGCCGATGCGTTGGTGTGCTCGGTGGTGCCAGGCCCGGGCATGGTAATCGCATGCAGCGAGTCTACGGCCAAATCGTTTAGCGCCAGCGCATCGAGGCAGACGAGGAACGCCAGCGTGGAGTCGAGCCCGCCGGAGAGACCGATGACGGGATGCCTGCTTCCCGCGGCGCGCAGTCTGCGCGCGAGACCGGTTGCCTGAATCGCGAGCACATCTCTCGCCCGCGCATCGAACTCGTGTTCATCGTCTGGCACAAACGGGTGTTTGGGGTGGCGCCGCAGCGTTTCCTCCAGGCGTCGCCTCACGCCGGAAGTCACCACGGGATAGGCGTCGCCTCGGCGGCTACCGGAAAACGTCGAGTTGCGTGCGCGCTCGCGGCGTATCTTATGCCAGTCAAAATCTACCGCGAGGCTGCCGCCGTCGAGGCGAAAGCGTTCCGATTCGCCCAGCATCCAGCCATTCTCCGCAGCCAACAGGTGGCCACCGTATACCACATCCTTGGTGGATTCCGAGGGACCGCTCGACGCATACAGGTAGCCGCAGACGAGCCGAGCGCTTTGCATGCGCACGAGATCGCGCCGGTAGTCGGCTTTCGCCACCAGTTCGTTGCTGGCGGAAAGGTTGACGACGATGTCCGCCCCGGCAAGGGCGTGGCCCACGCTCGGCGGCATCGGCGACCAGAGGTCCTCGCAGATCTCGACGGCGAAACGGGTCCCGCCGATATCGAACAGTTGCCTCGGGTCCATGGCAAAGCGGCCGAGCCGATCGTCGTCCACCGCGACAGCCACTTCTTCGCCGGAAGCAAACCAGCGTTTTTCGTAGTACTCCTCGTGGTTCGGCAACGCCGACTTCGGCACCGCGCCCACCACGCGTCCCCCCGCGCACACAAACCCGGCATTCAGCAAGCGCCCATCGGGGAGGCGCCAGGGCGCGCCGACGACGAACGCCGTGTCGCCAGTTTCGCACGCTATTGCGACAAGCGCTTCTCGCGACGCCCGCAGCAGGTCCTCCGCGCCGAACAGATCCTCGCAGCTATATCCGGTGACACCCAGTTCGGGCGTCAAGACCAGCGATGCACCGCGGGCGACCAGTGCCCGATATGCATCGAGGAGCGCGTCCGCATTGGCCGCTGGATCCGCGATGCGCACGCGGGGCGCGGCCGCGCACGCGCGAAAGAAACCGAACTTCGCATAGTCCATGCAGGGATTTTAGCCCGTATATCTCACCTGGCGCCCCGATGATCGCGCAGGTCAATGAGACTTGCGCGAACTCGACGTACAATCCGCGCCCTAATGACATAAGGACCGGCGCGCAAAACCAGCGTGAATTTTGAATTTTCGGATGAGCAAAACCTGCTACGCGAACAGGCGGCGGGATTTCTCCAGGACAACTGTCCGCCGGGCGCGGCGCGCGCGATCCTGGAAAGCGACGCGTCTTTCGATGCCAAGCTGTTCAACGGTATCGCGGAAATGGGTTGGACCGCCGCCGCCATTCCGGAAAAGCATGGCGGTCTCGGACTGTCCTACCTGGAGCTATGCGTGATCGCGGAAGAACTCGGGCGTGTCGTCGCGCCCGTGCCTTTCTCATCGTCGGTCTACCTGGCAACCGAAGCGCTGCTCCTGGCCGGAAACGATGCGCAGCGACAAGCGTGGCTGCCGAAGCTCGCTTCCGGCGCAGCCATCGGTACGTTCGCGCTTGCCGAAGGACCCGGACAACCGTCGCCGAGCCGTCTCGCGACATCGTATGACAATGGCGCGATTACGGGAGCGAAGCTACCGGTGGCCGACGGCGACGTAGCGAACTTCGCGGTGGTGGTCGCCAAGTGCGACCAGGGCGACGGTGCAAGCCTCTGCCTGGTACCTCTCGACAGCGAGGGCGTGACACGGGCGAAGGTGGAAACCCTGGACCCGACCCGGTCCCACGCCAGGATCGACTTCGACGGCGCGGCAGCGGAACTTGTCGGTGTCGCGGGAGAAGGTTGGGCGCTCACGCGCAGGATCCTCGATCGCGCCGCCGTGCTCTTCGCATGGGAACAGGTTGGCGGTGCAAACGCGGCGCTCGAACAGGCCAAGGAGTACGCCATGGGTCGCTTTGCGTTCGGGCGACCGATCGCCGGGTTCCAGGCGATCAAGCACAAACTGGCCAACATCTACGTCAAGAACACCCTCGCCCGCTCCAACTGCTACTACGGCGCCTGGGCGTTGTCGACCGATGCCAGCGAGCTATCCCTGGCGGCGGCAACAGCGCGGGTCAGCGCAATCCAGGCCTACTACTTCGCTTCCAAGGAGAACATCCAGACCCATGGCGGCATGGGGTTCACGTGGGAGTTCGACTGCCAGTTCCACTACCGGCGCGCGAAGCTGCTGTCGGTGAACATCGGCAGCGAGCGCATTTGGCAGGATCGACTGATCGCCGCGGTCGAAGCAGGCCAGGCAGCTTGAGGGATTCAGGGAATACCACGTGTCGTGTGCCGCGAGTTTATGGCACTTCAGCGCGTCCCACGGGGTCTGTGGCAAGGCGCGTCCCGCCGGGAATGGTCGGTTCCATTGCCAAGGGGCGCAACGCGGCCACGGGCCCCGTGGGACGCGCCCTTCGGGAGTTCGCCATGCACGCCACTGCGGCGTTGTGGTCTTGGCGAATATGCGCGATATTCCCTGCGGACCACGCCTTGCATTGACGCGCATGGCGAACTCTGAAGTACCAGAAACTCGCGGCACACGACACTAGCATGGATTTTAGCGACACCCCCGAAGAAGCCGCATTCCGGCACGAAGCTCGGGCCTGGCTCGAAGCCAACGTTCCTTCCAGCGCGGACCTCGAGGGGCTCGACGAGATACAGCGCGCGAAGCTCTGGCAAAAGCGCAAGTTCGACGCCGGTTGGGCCTGTATCCGCTGGCCAGGGGAGTACGGGGGGCGCGGCGCGTCGGCCATGGAACAGGTCATCTGGAACCAGGAGGAGTCGTCCGTTCGCATCCCCTTGAGCGTATTCGCGATCGGCCAGGGAATGGCGGCGCCGACCATGATGACCTGGGCAACGGAAGAGCAGAAACGCAGACACCTGCCGCCGCTTGCCTCGGGCGAACACATCTGGTGCCAGTTGTTCAGCGAACCCGCGGGCGGCTCGGACCTGGCGGCGTTGCGCACCAAGGCGGAAAAGGACGGCGACGAGTGGGTGGTCAACGGCCAGAAAATATGGACCTCAGGAGCCCAGTATAGTGAGTACGCGATCCTGGTCGTCCGAACAGATCCGGAAGTGCCGAAGCACAAGGGGCTGACCTACTTCTTCGTCGACATGAAGTCGCCAGGCATCGAGATCAAACCGATCAGGCAGATATCCGGAGAATCCAACTTCAACGAAGTCTATTTCACGGACGTGCGAATTCCCGATGCGCAACGCCTCGGCGCCGTAGGCCAGGGATGGCAGGTTGCCATCACGACACTGATGAACGAACGCGCCGCCATCGGGGGCGGCGGCGGACTCGGCTTCAGGCAGGTGTTCGAACTCGCCCAGCGCGTGGAGATCGACGGTCGGCCCGCCATCGAAGACAGATCGGTGCGCGTCCGACTCGCCGACTGGTACGTGCAGGAATCCGGCCTGCGGTTCACCGGCTACCGGTCGATGTCGGCCCTGTCGAGAGGCGACATTCCCGGGCCGGAAAACTCCATCGGCAAATATGTCGGGGCCTCGAAAGCCCAGGACATGGCTTCGTTCGCCATCGACCTGCTGGAAATGGCCGGCGTCGTTTCGGATCCCGAACTGTCGTGGCGCTCGGGCATGCTCCAGTACACGTTCATGGGCGCTCCTGGCATGCGCATCGCGGGCGGCACCGACGAGATCATGCTCAACATCCTCGCCGAGCGCGTACTCGGCATGCCGCAGGACGTCCGCGTCGACAAGGGCATTCCGTTCAGCCAGGTGCCGACCAGCGCTTCCTGAAGGATCGCGAGTCTGAGGCACCAGTGTCGCGCGCAGACAGACCCTTGCAAAAACGCCGAACACCCCAACCTAAGCGCTTGTAGACAACTGACCCGCGAACGGCTCCACGGGGTTCGACATGCGAATGGACAAACTGACGACACGGTTCCAGACGGCGCTAGGTTCGGCGCAAAGCCTGGCTCTCGGCCGCGACCACCAGTTCGTCGAACCGCTCCATGTGCTGATCGCCCTGCTCGATCAGCAAGGCGGCGGCGTTCGACCTCTGCTGGCCCAGTCGGGCGTCGATGTCAATGCGCTGCGCGCACAACTCGGGGACATGCTGGCGCGACGGCCCACGGTCACCGGCGGGGATGCCGGCGACGTGCAAATCGACAACGAACTCGCGCGCACGCTGAACATGATGGACAAGCTCGCGCAGAAGCGCGGCGACCAATACATATCCAGCGAGTTGTTCGTTCTGGCTGTCCTGGAAACCTGCAACACCGTCGCGGATGCGCTCGCCGCCCACGGCGCCCAACCGCAAGCTATCGAAGCGGCCATCGCACAGGTCCGGGGCGGCGACCCCGTTTCCGACCCCAACGCTGAAGAGAACCGGCAAGCCCTGGGGAAGTACTCCATCGATCTCACCGCGCGGGCCGAGCAAGGCAAGCTCGACCCGGTGATCGGCCGGGATGACGAGATTCGTCGCACCATACAGGTGTTGCAGCGGCGCACGAAGAACAACCCGGTGCTCATCGGCGAACCCGGCGTCGGAAAGACCGCCATCGTCGAAGGTCTGGCGCAACGTATCGTCAACGGGGAAGTGCCGGAAGGACTGAAGAACAGGCGCCTGATGGCGCTCGACATGGGCGCTCTGATCGCCGGTGCCAAGTACCGCGGCGAGTTCGAAGAACGCATGAAAGCCGTGCTCAACGATTTGTCCAAACAGGAAGGTCGCATCGTCCTGTTCATCGACGAGCTGCACACTCTCGTCGGCGCAGGCGCGGCAGAAGGCGCGATGGATGCCGGCAACATGCTGAAACCCGCGCTCGCCCGGGGCGAATTGCATTGCGTTGGCGCGACAACGCTGGACGAATACCGCCAGAACATCGAAAAGGACGCAGCGCTCGAACGGCGATTCCAGAAAGTGCTCGTCGATGAACCGTCCGTCGAAGACACGGTCGCCATTCTGCGCGGCCTGAAGGAACGCTACGAAGTGCACCACGGCGTCGACATCACCGACCCGGCCATCATCGCGGCGGCGACCCTGTCCCACCGCTATATCACCGACCGCCAACTACCCGACAAGGCCATCGACCTTGTGGACGAGTCTGCAAGTCGAATACGCATGGAGATCGACTCCAAACCCGAATCGATGGACCGGCTGGAACGGCGGCTGGTGCAACTCAAGATCGAACAGGAAGCGCTGAAGAAAGAGACTGACGCGTCGTCCAGGGAACGGCTCGGCCGGCTCACTCGGGACATCGAAACGACGGAACGCGAATACGCCGACCTGGAAGAAGTGTGGAACGGCGAGAAGGCTGTAGTAAACGGCACGCAGCAAGTCAAGGAAGAACTGGAACGTGCGCGCGTGGCGTTCGAGACCGCGCAGCGCGGCGGCGATCTCCAGCGCATGGCCGAGTTGCGCTACGGCAAGATACCAGAACTCGAGAAACGGCTCGGCGACACCGCCGAGGCCGACCAGTCGGGTTTCAAACTATTGAGGAACAAGGTGACCCAGGATGAAATCGCCGAAGTCGTCTCCGCCTGGACCGGCATTCCGGTATCCAGGATGCTGCAGGGCGAGCGTGAAAAGCTGCTTGCGATGGAAGCTGGCCTGCATCAACGCGTTGTCGGCCAGGACGAAGCCGTGACTGCCATCGCCGATGCCATCCGGCGCTCCCGCGCGGGCCTCGCCGACCCCAATCGACCGAACGGTTCATTCCTGTTCCTCGGCCCCACCGGCGTCGGCAAGACCGAACTCGCCAAGGCGCTGGCGGAATTCCTGTTCGACACCGAAGACGCGATGGTGCGTCTCGACATGTCCGAGTTCATGGAGAAGCACTCCGTCGCGCGCCTTATCGGCGCCCCGCCGGGCTACGTCGGCTACGAGGAAGGGGGATACCTGACAGAGAAAGTTCGCCGCAAGCCCTATTCGGTGCTGCTGCTCGATGAAATCGAGAAAGCGCATCCCGACGTGTTCAACATCCTGTTGCAGGTGCTGGAGGACGGCCGTCTCACAGATGGCCATGGCCGCACGGTGGACTTTCGAAACACCGTGGTCGTCATGACTTCGAACCTCGGTTCGTCGATCATCCAGGAGTTCGCGGGCGAGGAGAACTACGAAGCGATGAAGGCGAGCGTCATGGACGTGGTCGCGCAGCAGTTTCGTCCCGAGTTCGTGAACCGCATCGATGAGACGGTGGTGTTCCACCCGCTCAACAAGAGCCAGATCCGCGCGATCACCGACATACAGGTCGGACGGCTCAAGGAGCGTCTGGCCGAACAGGATATCGCGCTGGAACTGACCGACGCAGCGCTCGACAAGCTCGGCGAGGCGGGCTTCGATCCGGTGTACGGCGCGCGGCCGCTGAAACGCGCCATCCGGCAGCAGTTGGAAAACCCCCTCTCCAAACGCTTGCTGGCTGGCGAGTTCGGCGGCCGCGACGCGGTCTCGGTGAATGTCTCAGGCGACGAGTTGGTCTTCGCCCCGGGCACGCCTGCGGCGAACGCGGCGGCCTGACACCGCGCGCCGTGGGGCACTACAGTCCGCGGTCTCGCTTCTGCGCGCAGTCGATGCAGAGCGCCACCGAAGGCAGCGCGTTCAACCGAGGCTCGCCGATCTCCTCGGCGCAACTTGCGCAGTACAGGTAATCGCCCGACTCCATGCGCCGCAGCGCGACTTCGATCGATCGCAGCTCGGCATTCAGCTCGCCGTCTATCGCTACCAGGACGCCCTGATTCTCAAGCTCCACCGCCTGCTCGGCGAAATCCGGCGGCAGCGGTTCTTCGCGATGCTGCGTATACGTTGCTACGCGGGCAACCCGGTCCTTCAGTTCTTCCCGCAGCGCTTCGAGCTCGCTACGGCGCTTATCAAGGTCCATACGCACACCCTAACGCAACACCGCGCGCTGTCAATGCGGGGAACGCCGACGCGCGACCCGGACATCCTCGATGCGATTAACGCACCACCACAAGAATCCGCCTCCCCCCGCGCTGAACGTAAAGTGCCAGCACGTCTTCCTGCTCCCTGACCGTATCGACAAATTCCTCGACGCTGCGCACTTTCCGTCGATTCACGGCGAATACTATGTCCCCCTCGCGCAGGCCAGATTCCCAAGCCAGACTGCCCGCTTCGACGCTCTGTACCTCGACACCCTCCACTCCTCGGCCGAACCATGGGTGGCCGCGGCTGATCTCCCCGAATTCCACCCCTTCGAGCTTTTCGGACGAGGTCCCGCCAGCAACGGAACTGGACCGTAACTGTCCGATGACGGCCTCCTTGTCGATGCGACGCCCATCGCGGACGATACCGATCTGCACTGTTTCGCCAACCCGGGACAAACCGATTCGGTTGCGCAGATCAACGTGGTCTTCTATTGGCTTGTCGTCGACGCTGACGATCACATCTCCGGCCTCTATGCCCGCCGCGTCCGCCGGGGAGTCCTCTTGCACCTGCGATACCAAGGCGCCGGTAATCTCATCGAGGTCAAACGCTTGCGCTATGTCCGGCGATACTTCTTCGATTGTCACGCCCAGGAGTCCGCGTCTGATCTCCCCGAACTCCAGCAGTTGGTCCACCACCGTTTTCGCCATGTTCGACGGCACGGCAAAGCCGATGCCGACATTGCCTGCCACGGGCGTAATCAGCGCCGTGTTGATGCCGACCAGGCGCCCTTCCAGATCGACGAGCGCGCCGCCGGAATTGCCCGGATTGATGGAGGCGTCGGTCTGGATAAAGTCCTCATAGCCGCCGCGGACGGGATTGATGAATCTTCTGCCCAGTGCGCTGACGATACCCAGCGTCACTGTCTGATCCAACTGAAATGGGCTGCCGATCACCACCACGAAGTCCCCGATCTCGAGCGTATCGGAATCCCCGAGCGGCAGTTCCGACAGGTCCTCCGCTTCAATCTGCAGCAGCGCGATATCCGTTCCGGGGTCGCTACCGATGAGTTTCGCTTCCATGCGGCGGCGGTCGTGCAGCCGTACGTCGATTCTCTCGGCATTTCGAATCACGTGATGGTTGGTGATCACGTAACCCTCGCTCGCATCGATGATGACACCAGACCCTGTGCCGGGGGTGGGTTCGACTGGAGATCTGTCGGGAACCGGGAACGGGAAGAATTCGAAGCCCTGGGGACCGCGACTGCGCTGTTGCCCGACAACGGAGATGTTTACCACTGCGGGCGCCGCCTTCTTCACAGCGGGCGCCGCCGTCATCTTTTCGGCGGCATGACCGAATGCGGCGAACGACAACGCCAAAAGCGTCGGCAACGCTCGACAAAGAAGTGACTTCCGCATATTGCGTGCTCCTGCGCGGGATGTCCCGGCCGAACGCCTTCCCGCAACGTCGTAAGCCCTCGCCATCATGGCCGGGAATCCGAATTGTAACGCGCTTTCGCACACCCCATAGCGGCGGCGGGAACGTCCACCGCCGAAGGTTGCCGGCGCGCTCTGACGGGCGCGCGACAAGGCTTTGCATTCGTTGTGACGGTCCGAGGTAGGGCAATCAACTACCGCCGATGTGGTAACGTCGGCAACTATCGCACCACCCGCTGATGGGATCCAGGCCGGAATCCTGTCGCAACGGCGGGAGCGCAACCCAGGCACGGTTGCGGGACCGCGCGTTTCGGTGCGCCTGGCTTCGCCGGGAACGTAAGACTGAAGGGGATATACGCATGGCATTGACCGGATTCGATCACTTGGTGATACGTGTTGCTGATTTGGAGAAAGGGATAGAGACCTATCGTGACCGTCTCGGACTCACCCTCGACCGCACCGATCAGACCGACGCGCTCGGCGTCAAGCAGGCATTCTTTAACCTGCCCGATGGCGGATTCATCGAAGTCGTTGCGCCAACCGATCCAAACGGCGCCGTGGCCCGGGCTCTGGAGAGCCGAGGGGAAGGCATCCATACGATCTCGTTCGCAGTGGACGATTTGGCGGCGACATCGGCGGCAATGAAGAAAGGCGGCGCGCAATTGATCGGGGAAGGCGGACCGCAGGTGTTTGTGCATCCGAAGTCCACCCACGGCGTGTTGTTGCAGCTTACGGCGAAGCACAAGTAACGCGGGAAGGAAGTTCCCTGCGACCCCACCCGCAGAGAGACAAGCATGGATAAAGCGACGATCATCCTGGCTACGCTGGTCGCCTACAAGGTCGTGATGATCATCATCGGCCTGTGGGCGGCGTCGAGAAACCGTAGCGAAGCCGATTTCTTTCTCGGCGGTCGTGGCCTTGGGCCGCTGGTGGCCGGGCTTTCCTATGCGGCGAGCGCCTCCTCGGCCTGGGTTATCCTCGGTTTCTCCGGATTCGTCTACGCCATCGGCCTCAGCGCCCTGTGGATGGTCCCCGGCGTATGGGCGGCATATGCGGTCGTATGGCTGTACTTCGGTCGTCGGCTGCGCGAGGAGTCCAGGGATCATCAACAGGTGACGCTGACGGACTTCCTGTTGCAGGACAGCCGAGGCGGCGATCTGCGGCGGATCGCCACGCTCTCTGCCGCAGTGCTCGTGCTGTTCTGCTTCATCTTCTACGTCGCGGCGCAACTCGACGCCGCCGGCATCGCGCTGACCGAGAACTTCGCCATCGCGACGCCGGCCGCAATCGTGATCGGGGCGATCATCGTCGTGTTCTATTCGCTCGTCGGCGGATTTTGGGCGGTGTCGGTGACCGACACCGTGCAGGCCGCGATCATGATGGTGGTATCGGTGGGCGTGCCATTGGCCGCTCTCGCCGCCGCGGGCGGGCCGACGGAGGTGTGGAACACACTCGCCGCCGCAATGCCCGCCACGTACCTGCAGCTCGATGGAGGCCATGCGGGACTGATCCTGCTGGGATTTGCGGTCGGCCTGGTGGGCATGTCGCTGGGCGCATTGGGTCAGCCCCACTTGCTTGCGCGGCTAATGGCGGTGCGGGGCGAGGCCGAACGCCGGCAAGCCTTTGCGATCGTGTTCGGCTGGGGCATCGTCGTATTCGCCGGAATGGTGACACTGGGCCTGTCGGGACGCGCGCTCGTTCCCGAAATGGGCAATCCAGAGACGTTGTTCTATCGCGCCGCCAGCGACTATCTGCCGCTTGTCCTGGCGGGTATCGCGACGGCCGCCACCTTGTCGGCGGTCATGTCGACAGTCGACTCGCTACTGCTTTCCGCTGCCGGCGCGGTCGCCCATGACATGGGCATAAACCGCCGCTTCCCGGGTCACGAAGCGATGGCGTCGCGCGCCGCGATGTTCGCAGTCGCCGCGCTGGCCGTGGTGCTCGCCCTCAGCCTGCCGGACACCATCTTCAACCGCGTCCTTTTCGCCTGGTCCGCACTCGGGGCCGCATTCGGACCCATCGTGCTGTTCCGCGTCATGGGGCGCACCGTCACCGCGGGTCCCGCGCTCGCAGCCATGCTGTCAGGTTTCGCAGTGACCGTCCTGTTCTATTCCCTGGGCTCGGCGCCAGTCGGCGACTCCATGATTTCGCAAGCCGCGCACTTGCCGGGTGACCCGTTCGAGCGCGTCGCCCCATGGCTGCCCCCGGTCCTTATCCTCTGGTTCTTCGCCAAAAAGGACACGAAGACAAGCGGCTTGGTGAGAGATGCGAGGTAATTCAGTTGCCGAAAGCGGCAACAAACGAGTTCTTCGCAAGCGCCGTCAACTCGGTTCGGGTTAGGTCAAGCGCGTCTCCCACCTGTATGAAATTGGCGTTGATGTATCCGCCGAAGTAAGCCGGATCGTCCGAGTTCACCGTAACAAGCAATCCGAGGTCCAACATCCGTTTCAGGGGGTGAGCCGCCAGATCATCAACGACTCCCAGCTTGAGATTGGAAAGCGGGCAGACGGTCAGCGGCACCCGGTCCTGGCGCAGACGGACGACCAGCGCCTGGTCTTCCAACGCCCGGTTGCCATGATCGATGCGATCGACTCCGAGCACATCCAGGGCTTCCCAGATATAGCACGGCGGGCCTTCTTCCCCCGCGTGGGCCACGAGCTTGAATCCCTCGCTTCGGGCGGCGGCGAAGACTCGCTTGAACTTCGCCGGCGGGTTTCCGAGCTCGGTGGAGTCCAAACCCACCCCGATGAACTCGGAGCGATATGGCATCGCGTTCTCCAACATCTGGAAGGCATCCCGCTCTGTAAGGTGTCGAAGAAAGCAGAGAATGAGTGAAACCGAGAGGCCCCGCTGTCGTGCGCTCCGCGCTGCGCGCACAAGACCATCCATCACGCGCGCAAGGGGGACACCGCGTGCAAGGTGGGCTTGGGGATCGAAAAAGCACTCGATGTGGCGAACGTTTTCGCGTTCGACACGATGCAAGTACGCGTCCGCCAATTCGAAAAAATCCGACTCCTTCTTCAATACCTGCATGCCGGCGTAATACAAGTCCAGGAAATCCTGCAGGCAGGTAAAGTCGTAAGCTTCACGGATGGCGTGGACGTTCCCATAGGGCAAGGAGATTCTGTTGCGTTCCGCAAAGTTCCACATCATCTCCGGTTCGAGGGAACCTTCTATGTGAATGTGAAGCTCGGCCTTCGGAAGACCTTGAACGAAGTCCGCGTAGTCAACCATGCCAGTCCTTGGCAGATAGCCGGATAGTCGGTTGTCCATCGCCGTCCACGCTACTGATCCCACAATGACCCGATCGAGGGCTGACGCTGTTCCCAGGCCCGCACGCGGGGAACGGCTGCGTCGAATATGCGCTCGTAGTTACGCCGCTCCACCTTCGCTCGCGCGTCGGCGCCGAGCTGCTCCCAAAGCGGCTGGTAAACCATATGCGTCCTGGCATAGGCGTCCCAGTCCGACGGCGCCACCGAATCCGTGCCGAACAGGAACCGCGTCGGATGCTTCTCGATCAGCGCAGCCCAGGCGGCCAGAGTATCGGCGTCGCGCACGACGTACCTCGCCACTTCGTCCCACGATATGTCGAGCATCACATGGTCGTAGCGTGAGTCGGCGAGCATCTCGTCGAGCAGCGCCAGGTGCCGGTCGGTCGGCGTCACGAAACGGCCCAGTCCCGTGTGAGCCCAGACTACGGATGCACCCGGGTGGGCAGCGAGGACGGCAAGCAGATCGTCATAGTGCGCCGGTCGTTCGCCCGGGCGCACCCGGGCGATGTCGCAATGCAGGATTGCCACGAGGCCGATCTCCGCCACGGTGGCGAGAATCCTGTTCAGTGCCGGATTGCGTAAGCTCGCCGTGTGGCCAGCGACCTTCGACGACACGAACTCCTTGTGGATGCTGAATTCGCCGATGCCGGAGAAGACGCCCGGAAAGGTGAGCAGAACCCGCCGGATGTGGTCGGCCGCATACATGTCGGTAGGATTGAAACCCGTGATCATCGGGTCTACGCGACGCTTCTGCGCATCGCTTAGCGACAGGTATTCCGACGCGATCTTGGCGTCGACGAAAGAATAGTAATAGAGCGCCGCGTCGGAATGCAGGTAGTAGTGGGGCGCGCGATCGCCGGAGACGAAGTAGTCCCATTTCTGCTGCAACGGAATCCCGAACATCGCCACCCGGCCCACCCTGTCGCCCACCATGTCGAAGTACTCGCGGGCGGTGATACCCCGTTGCACGTAGTTCGTCAGGTGGAAATGGACGTCGTTGAATAGCGGCGCGGGCTCGCCCGCATCGACTTGCGCTGCGGGCGCGGCGGCGGCCGTCGCCGGCAGCGCGCTCTCGGCGGCGCAACCGGGAAGCAGCAGTCCGAACCAGAGGAAACGCCAGCCGCGACGAAGACCTTTCACCCGACCCAAACCCGCATGTCGGGATCAGCCGGGCACGACCAGGCCACGAACGACGCTGGGCAAATATCGGATCACTGCCGCGCGGATGGTCGACCACCACACCGCCATCGCCAGGAACAGGCAGCCGATGATCACCAGCGCGATGGCGACACTGTACAAGGCGGACAACTCGTTGAAATACCATGCGACGGCACCTATCAGGTACGCCGTGGCGGCAACCATGATCGCCCTTCTGTTCACAAGCACCGCAACGTAAGCGAGACACAGGTAGCACCCGACGACGGCCGTGGCTTCGAGCCAGTCGGCGGGTAGAAGGCCCGACTGAACCCACCAGAATATTGGATGCGCAATCGAGGGGGCGGCGATCAGATGGAGCCAGAAGGCCACGTCCGACTGCAGGGACGCTCGATCCGGGTCGCTCACGTCCCAGTACATCGCGAAAGAAAAAGTCCCGATGCCAAGCACGAACAAGACGATGTTGGCACCCAGCGCGGGGTCATCGAATGGCGAAAACAACACCCACGCGTAATACAACGTCGCACCGAGGAAAAACACGCCGATCGCGACGGCGATCGGCACCCTGTATCGCCACCAGAACAACGTCGCCGCGACGGCGCCACACAATAGCGCCGACAATGTCCCGAACTTGGTGGAGATGCCTACCACGGTTAGCGCGGGCATCGACCCGTCGCCCGCGCCTATCCAGGAGTCCGGCCAAAACGCCCGGAACAGGCCCGCGGCGGCGGCGATGCTGAACGCCAGAACGTAGAGTATCGACGACAGCGCCAAGCGCTTGCGCAGCGTGAAGTACTCGCTCAGAGCCACGGCAACCGCCATCACCAGGAGACAGGCGGCGATGACTCCCAAATCGGCGCTGAACCAGATGATTCCACTGAACAGCAGCACCGAAGCCAGGGCAACAAACACGTCGTTGAAGCCCTTGAAGAGATGAAATTCTTCTTCGTCGGTGTGCCGCGAACGAGACGCCACGTAGGACCGAAACGCATCTGCGTCGGCTCCCGAAACAGCGCCGTCGCTCACGGCGTCGCGTAAGTCCTGTTCCGTAAAGGTGATCGGGGATGAGGTTGATGGCATAGCTGCTCGCTCAAGACGGAACGGCCGCGGAGACTATACACCCCCGGCTCCCCCGAGCGCGTGAAGTTCATTCGCCGAAGTTCGGTAGCTTGGGTCGCGATTCCCGAAGCCCTGACGCCCTTCGTGATCTACGACGCGGGTTTAGCATTTTCTATATCATCGATTAGTGGACATCGATCAGCCGTGCGCGCGAAGGCGGACCCATCCGGGGACCTATGCGGTCTATACGATCGGGCATTCCAACCATTCCCTGGACGTGCTTTCGAACCTGTTGAGCGAACACCGCGTCGACGTCCTGGCGGACGTCCGTTCGGCGCCCTATAGCCGCTTCAATCCGCAATTCAACCGCGAACCCCTCGCGGTCGCACTCGAGCGACGTGGGATCGAATACATGTACTTCGGCCGGGAACTCGGCGGCCGCCCGAACGATCCCGCCTGCTACGAGGGCGGGCGCGTCCGCTATGACAGGATTGCGGAAACGGAGCGTTTTCGCGACGGCCTCATCCGGCTGACGGGTGCTGCCAGGAAGCATCGTGTCGCCCTGATGTGCGCGGAGAAGGAGCCGCTGGACTGCCACAGAACGCTGCTCGTTGCCCGGTCGCTCGACGCGCGGGGCGTGGACGTGCAACATATCCTTGCTGATGGAACTCTCGAAACCCAGGCAGACGCGATGAGTCGACTGCTCGAGCAACACAATCTGAGTCACCAGGGCGACTTGCTGACAACGCACGAACAGTCCATCGCGCTAGCCATGGAGCGCCACGCCACCAAGTTTGCCTCCTCTGCCGGTGGTCTCCGGAGCCCGGAGCGCGAAATTCCATGAAAGCGGCGCAGAAAGCCCGTTTGTCAAGCAGGCACGCAAGGACCCAATTGTGGCAACCAACTATGTACTGATCGACTTTGAGAACGTGCAGCCGAAGAACCTGGCTGCGTTGAGGGATATTTCGAGGGGACGCGCGTTCAAGGTCTACGTGTTCGTCGGGGCCAACCAGTCGAAGATACCGAGAGAACTCGCATTCGAGATGCAAACCTTGGGCCGCGACGCGCAATATGTAGAGATTGCCGGAAGCGGCAAGAACGCCGCCGACTTCCATATCGCGTTCTACATGGGTGCGCTGGGCGAGCCCGGCTCGGACGATGAGTTCCACATCGTCTCCAGGGACACGGGCTTTGACCCGCTGATCAAGCACTTGCAGGGCAGGAACATAAAGGCGGCGCGCCGAAAGGACTTGTTCGAGATTCCGTGGCTGAAGCCCAGCGAAACGGAATCTATCGGCGAGAAGATAGACAAGGTCATCCACAATTTCGATCTGCGCGGGCACTCGCGTCCGCGCAAGGTCAAGACCCTGAAGGCTTCTGTGCGTTCCCTCTTTGGCGACGGCTTGCCCGACGAAGAGCTGGAGGCGCTGGTGCAGGGATTGAAGGAACGGAGGTACATCGCGGTGGAGGGGGAAGCGATCAAGTACAAGCCCTGAGCGTTCCCCGTCGGGGCGCACCCATCAAGCGGCACCTCGCTTCAATGCCACCTGGGGCTCCTGGTCCGGGTACAGTACGTCGAGCGGAACCGACTTGCCGTCGTCCTGCACGATACGGCAGTGAAATCGTTTGAGGCGCCTCGGTTCAGGCACCCCGCAAGAATGCGCGATGACCCCGACCTCGTTGCCGATCGCCAGCGCGTAGCGCTTGACCCGTTCCGCCTTGTCGATGGGGTCGAGGCCGCGCTGCAGCTTGGGATCGTGCGTGGTGACGCCCGTGGGACACGTGTTCCTGTTGCACTGCAGGGCCTGAATGCAGCCGAGCGCGAACATGTAGCCGCGGGCGGACACCACGAAATCGGCGCCGACACACAGCGCCCACGCCACCTCGCCCGGCGTGATCATCTTGCCGCTTGCCACGACCTTGATGCGTTCCCGCAAACCGTAGCGCGCCAGGATATCGATGACCAGAGGCAGGCTTTCCTTGATCGGCAGGCCCATGTAGTCGATCAGGCTCATGGGGGCCGCCCCGCTACCGCCGTCGGCGCTGTCGACGGTGATGAAGTCCGGCGCGCTCTCGATGCCGCGGCGGTGAATTTCCTCGCACAACCGCTCGATCCAACCATAGGCGCCGATCACGGTCTTGAACCCCGTCGGCTTGCCGACGATGCCGCGCACCTGGGCGATCATGTCCAGCAGGTCCCCCTCGGAATTGATTTCCGGATGGCGGTTGGGACTGATGGAGTCCTGGCCGGGTTCGATGAAGCGGATGGAGGCGATCTCGTCGGTGACCTTCTCCCCCGGAAGAATACCGCCCTTCCCCGGTTTCGCACCCTGGGACAATTTGATCTCGAACATGCGCACGGTATCGTGCGAGGCGATCTCGCGCAGACGCTGCTCCGAAAACCCGCCGTCGGGATTGCGAACGCCATACTTCGCCGTGCCGATCTGGAATACGATGTCGGCACCTCCCTCGAGATGCATGGGCGATAACGCACCTTCGCCCGTGTTCATCCACACGCCTGCCATGCGCGCGCCATTCGACAGCGCCGTAACCGCAGGTCGCGATATCGCCCCGTAACTCATCCCGGATATGTTGAACACGGACGATTGGGTGTATGGATGCTCGCAATACGGTCCGATGGTGACGTCCGTGGTATCGACCGCGTCCTGCTCGAGGGTCGGATAGGGGCAGTTGACAAAGATGACCGTGCCAACCGGCTTCAATTCCCTTGTCGAACCGAACGCCGCCATCGTGTCTTCGCCCTTGGCGGCGCGATACACCCAGGTGCGCTCCGCGCGGTTGAACGGCATCTCCTCGCGGTCCATGGCGAAGAAATACTGGCGAAAGAACTCGCCCAGGTGCTCGAACAGATAGCGGAAGCGGCCGATGACCGGAAAGTTGCGCCTGACCGCGTGACGGGTCTGGGTGCGATCCACCACATAAAGGACAGCGACGATCAGGATGACGAAGCCCACCATGAATACGAATAGCTGCGCGAGAAAATCCAGCAGGTCGAACATGTGATCCCCTCCGGGCGCGTTGATTTCCGCGAACTTTACAACTATACGACCCCCGGTATGGCGAAACATTCTGCGGTACCCGAGTTGATCGCACACGCGCGCGCCGCTGTTGGGCGCGTAGCGCTTCTCGCCGCGTTCCATTTCGCGCTGGCCTGCCAGGCCTACGCCTCTGTTTGCGCGCCGGTATCGACGCGTGAACTGCTGGTTGTCGATCGATCGGATCTGGAGACCGCCAGCCTTTACTCTACCGGGCTGGACGCTGTGGGCGATGCGGAGAAGGCGTACCGCGCGCGCCTCTGGCATCGCCGAAAGGGCGGCGGCGCGCATACGATACGGTTCTCCCACGAGTACCGGGCCTATGAGATAGATACGTCGACGGACAGGGCGCTCCAGACCAACGGCCATCTGCACCGCCTGGCGTTGGCTTACCGATTCACCGGTCCGCATTGGGAGTTTTCCGTCGCGCCGATGCTGGCCGGATCTTCCAATGCCGGTCGACATCCAAAAGTCATCGACGGCGAGTTCATCTTCTGGCAGGGTTTCATGCGATACCGTCGCGCGTGGACCCCTTCGGTCGACGCGTTCTGGGGCATTTGCCGCGACGACCGGTTCGGGACGACACGGCTGAAACCGGTGCTCGGCATCGACTGGCGCGTCAACGACAAACTGGAAATGACGCTCGGTTTTCCGGACGCGCGGCTCACCTGGCGCATGCATCCGCGCTGGCGATTGCAGGCGGATATCCATCCCGCTGGCGGTCGCTGGCGCGTATACGACGACGCCCTCGTGCGTCGGAGCCTGTTCGCGATGGAAAGCTGGCGTCTGCGCGTCGGATTGGCCTTCCGGATCACGCGCGCGCACGAACTGATCATCAGCGGCGGTCGAGAAGTGCGGCGCGAGTTCGCGTTTCGCCTGGAAGACGACGATAACCGAAGCGAGCCATACGACGACGCCCTCGTGCGTCGGAGCCTGTTCGCGATGGAAAGCTGGCGTCTGCGCGTCGGATTGGCCTTCCGGATCACGCGCGCGCACGAACTGATCATCAGCGGCGGTCGAGAAGTGCGGCGCGAGTTCGCGTTTCGCCTGGAAGACGACACCGATGTCCGAACCGAAGCGAGCCATGCCGCATTCACCGGTATTCGGTGGCGTTGGAGACGCTAGCCGACGGGGCGACGGTTTGTGGCACTAACGCGTACTCCGTCGGATTGCTTTATTCGGTCGCAGCACTATCATTGCGACATGGACATTTCCGGACTGGTTGACGCAACGACGCGGTCTGCCGGCACTACCTTGAGTGCCGAGTGGGTCGACGTATTCGCGTGAACAGAATTCGGATACGGCGACCTTAAGGCCGCCGGCGTCAAGACCCCGGCAGGCGGCCGCCACCGGGGTTTTTGTTGAGGGCACCAAAATGCAGTTGGAACACAGCGGCGACGGGGAGGACGGCCTCTACCGGATTCGGCACAGCCTTGCGCATGTCATGGCCCAGGCCGTACTGGACATGCGGCCCGAATCGACCCTCGGTTTCGGACCGCCCATTGCCGACGGCTTCTACTATGACTTCATTCTGTCCGAATCGTTGAACGAGGAGGACTTCCCCGAAATCGAACGCCGCATGAAGAAGATCCTGAGGTCCGGCCAGCGGTTCTACCGCGAGGATCTCAGCGCCAGCGCAGCCCTCGAGCGCATCGACGAGATGGTCGAGCCTTACAAGCGCGAATACGCCGAGGAACTCCTCTCGCGGGGCGATCTGGACGGCCTGTCCTTCTACCGCAACGGGCCGTTTCTCGACATGTGCGAGGGTCCCCACGTGGAAACCACCCGCGCCATCCCGCGAGACGCATTCAAGCTGCGCAGCATTGCCGGAGCCTACTGGCGCGGCGATTCGGACAACGTCATGATGACCCGTATCTACGCGTGGGCGTTCGCCGACAAGGAACAACTCGACGCCCACATCGCTGCCTACCAACTCGGGCTCGCGCGCGATCACAAGAAACTCGGCCGGGAGCTCGACATCTTCCACATCGATGACATGGTGGGCCGCGGACTGCCCCTGTGGCTGCCGAACGGCACCGTGATTCGCGACGAACTCGAGAAGCTCGCCAAGGAAATGGAGTTCCGGGCGGACTATCAGCGCGTGGCGACGCCCCACCTCGCCAAGGCCGACCTCTACCGCAAGTCCGGCCACCTGCCCTATTACGCGGCGGACATGTTCCCGTTGATGGAACTCAAGGAAGCGGACGAGGATGGCGTTTCCGTGCGCGAAGCCTATGCGCTGCGCCCGATGAATTGTCCTCACCACCACAGCATCTTCGCTGCGCGGCCGCGCAGCTACCGAGACCTGCCGTTGCGTCTGGCCGAGTACGGCCATGTGTACCGCTTCGAGGAGTCCGGCGCCGTCAGCGGGCTGCTGCGCGCGCGGGGCATGTGCATGAACGATGCCCATATCTACTGCACCGAAGACCAGATCAAGGACGAGTTCAAGGGTGTCATGCAGATGCACGCCGACGCGTACGCCGTGTTCGGTCTCACCGACTACCGCGTCCGCCTGTCGCGCTGGGACCCCGCCGACGCGAAGGGCAAGGAGAAGTACGTAGATAACCCCGAGGCATGGGCATTCTCCGAACGCGTATTGGCGGAAGTTCTGGACGAGATGGACATCGCCTACGTTGACGGCCTGGGAGATGCGGCTTTCTACGGTCCAAAGATAGACATTCAGTGCGCGACGGTTACCGGCCGCGAGGAGTCCATGGGCACCGTGCAACTCGACTTCGCGCAACCGGGCCGCCTGGGACTCAGCTATATCGGTGCCGACGGCGCGACACACACGCCGTATTGCATCCATCGCGCGCCCCTTTCCACCCACGAGCGCATGGTGGCGTTCCTGATCGAACATTTCGGCGGCGCATTTCCCACCTGGCTCGCCCCGGTGCAGGTGCGCGTGATCACCATCTCGGAGCAGTTCGAGCGCTACGGCCAGTCGTTGGTTGAGCGACTACGCGCCCGATTCGTCCGCGCGGAAATGGCTTCCACGGGCGACACCGTATCGAAGAAAGTTCGCGACGGCACGACGCGCAAGATCCCGAACCTTCTGATCGTCGGCGAGCGCGAGCAGGCCGACGGAACCGTCACGCTACGGCGCTACGGTGTCAGGCGGCAGACGACCATGCCGTTCGAAGCGTTCGATCAGTGGATTCGCGAACAGATCGCATCGCGTGCGCTGACGGAAGGCTAGTGCTCCGTCAAGTCTAAAAATGCGAGTGTAGCTGCGAGGGATTTTTGGTTCCTGGCCAGGCGCGACGACGCCGTGTGGTAGGCCCCACACAAGGAGGAGCAACGGAGCCTTCAGCCGGGGAGCGCGAGGGGATACCCCTCGCAAGAAAACAATCTTCAGCCGGGGAGCGCGAGGGGATACCCCTCGCAACAAAGCTACCAGGGACCAAAAAGAACCGCAGATACCCGTAGATTTGGGCTGGACGGAGCGCTAGGCGGAACTTCGAGGCGTCACACGATCTAACCTGTTGTTTTTTTGGGTAAATCAAAAAAATCGGGCGATCGCTACTGGGTACGTCCTTATAGGCGCACGCCGAGGCGCTTGAAGGCTTCGCGCTGTAGCGCGGTGGGCCGGGTGAGGACTTCGAACGGCACGGCGCCGGACACTCGGGGGACGACCCGGTTCCTGGCGATTGTCGCCAGGTCGCCGAGCAGGGTGCGGAAGCTGTGCACCGGCAGACCGTCGGCGGTGCGTTTGCCGCGGGCTTTTTCCTTGGCGGCTTCGGAGACCCGCGCCGGCGCCACGATGGATGTGCGCGCGGCCTCGGCGGCGGCCGGGTCGTGGTCGTCGAACAGCAGCGGCTTGAGCCGCTGGCGCATATGCCATTCCACGTAATAGGCCAGCATGCACAGGAACACATGCGCGCGGACCCGGTCGGCGGTTCGGTGGAACACGGGCCGCACCTTCAGGTCCACGGTCTTCAAGCTTCGGAAGGCGCGCTCGACCGCGCTCAGGCGCTTGTAGGCGCGCACGGCGCCCTCGGCGTCGAGTCGCGTCTCCGCCAAGCTGGTGCGCACGACGTACAAGCCGTCCAGCGCCGCCTCGGCGGCGATGGACTCGGGCTTTCGCCGATAGCCGAACGCGTCCTCTTCGATATCCAGATCGAAGTGCTTGGCCATCTTGTATTTGCCGACGACCTTGCCCACCCGCACGCCGATCTTGTCCGCGCCCTTCAGGCGCCGCTTCTCCCGACTCGCGGCCGCCACGATGGGATCGAGCAACGCCTCGGTGGCCTCGAGCAGTTCTTCCCGCTTGCGCGCCCGCTCCTCCGCCAGCAGCGGATTGCGGCACACCATGAGGCGCTCGCCCGGATAGGCGTCGGTTCGGATCTCCAGCAAGTCGGTCTCGTCGAACAGCGATAGCCGCACCGCGCCCGATTCAACCAGGGACCGCACCGCCGGACCCCGCAACGCGCTGATCCAGTCCAGACCGGACGGCCTCACGTCCTCGCGGATGCGCGCCTCGGTCAACATCCCGCGGTCGCCCACCAACACCACCCTGGAGAACCCGAACCGATGCCGCAGCTTGTCGATCTGCGCGCCCACGGTCGCGGGATCCGCCGTGTTGCCGTCGAACACCTCCACCGCCACCGGACAGCCCTCGGCGTCGCACAACAGCCCGAACTCGATCTGCAGCTTGCCGCGCTTGCCGTCGCGCGAGTAGCCGCGCCGCCCCAGCGGGCAGTGGCGTCCTTCCAGCCACACCGACGTCAGGTCGTAAAGCACCAGGGCGCCGTCCTCGAGATGGCGCTTGGCCAAGCGCCGCTCGATGGCGTCCCGGCGCTTGAGCAGCCAGTCCATGGCGGCGTAAAGATCGTCCTCGCCGCAGTCTTCCAGCCCCAGCGTCTCGGCGAGCGAGTCGCGCGCGGTCGCCTCGGCCAAGCCCCGGGCGGCCGCCAGCTTGGAACCCGGATCGAGGACCCGGGCGACGATCATCGCCAGCACGCGTCGGCGCTCGGGCGAGTCCGCCCCGGCGATCGTCCGGTCCAGTCGCAGCTTGCGCAGCGTCCCGAGCACGGCGGCGACATGGCCGTGGGGCCGCGAACGAACGATGTCGAAGGCGTCGTCGAGGCGGGACACCGCGGCGCCGCCCTTGAGCAGCACGCGCAGGCCCTCGACCAGCGTCGGGGGCCATTTGGAGAGGTTGGCCAGGGTGCGTTTCCTGACCTTGCCGGCGTCGCGGAAGGACTCGCGCAGGAGCACGGCGGGGGGCGAGTTGCGGTTGGGGACGCTTTCGATGTACATGGCTACTTTATTAGAAAGTATACATCGCTATATAAACACATATGTCGCATTAATTCAACCCATTACATGGCTACACATTCCAGCTCGACCGGCGCAAGAAATCCCGTTGAATCAGAGCCTTGAGGCCAAAATACGCTTGGGTTGCTCTGGAAGTTCGGGCTAGGAACGTCAGGGCGCGGCGGACGCTTCCGCTTCAACCATCGCCACCTGTTGGTTGAGTCCGATGTAGTCGAGCAGGATGAGGCCCGTTTCGCGCAACATCGCATCATCCATCGGGTCTTCTCCACTCACGTCCTCCAATTCTTCTTCCTTCCGACGCTTTTTCAATTCTTCGTAGTCTTCGTACGGCTCTTCGCCCTTGGCCGTCAAACGCGCGTTCTCAATGGCGAGTTGCAGGTCCTGGTCCGCCTCACGCTCCTGCGCCCGCGTTTCGCGATTTAACGATATGTGCGTGTTGGCGCGGATCTCTTCATCGCGTTCAGTCAGCGCGCGAAGGTACTGGAAGTCCGGATCGTCCGAGACGCGCTCCATGTGCGCTGGCTTCAGCTGGCTGACGAGCGGCGCGACCGCGGCACCGCTGGTCGAGTATTGAGCCGGGGAAATCCGGTCCCACGGCATCGCATCGTCCAGCGCACTCTCGCCTATCTGGTCGATGTCGAACGTCTCGGGCAATTCAATGTCCGGGATCACGCCCTGATGCTGTGTGCTTTGGCCGGAGATGAGGTAGTACTTGGCCTGCGTGATCTTGAGCTTGCCACGATTCAACGGGAGCAGCGTTTGCACGGTGCCCTTGCCGAATGTCCGGCTCCCAGTGATGATGCCGCGCTGATAAGCCTGTATCGCGCCGGCAAAAATTTCTGACGCCGACGCCGAGAGCCGGTTTACCAGCACCGCCAGCGGACCGCTCCAGTCGACGCGCGAATCCGTATCCGGGAACGGCTGCACGCGCCGCCCCTGGTTGCGCACCTGCACCACCGGGCCGGACTCGATGAACAGCCCCGTCAGGGTCTTGGCTTCCTCCAGCGACCCTCCGCCGTTGTTGCGCAAGTCCACAACGATGCCTTCCACGCCTTCCTGCTTGAGTTCGTCGATCAGTCGGCTTACGTCCCGCGTAGTGGTCTTGTACCTCCCATCGCCCCTCCCGCTCGCCTTGGGGTCTGCATAGAAGGAAGGAACATCGATGACCCCGATCTTGCGCTCGCGTCCGCCGATGTCGTATTCGAGGACTTTCTTCTGCGCTGCCTGGTCTTCCAGCGTCACCGTATTGCGGATGATCTGGACGATCCTGGCGTCGCCTGCCACCACGTTCGGCGCAATCACTTGCAGGCGCACAATCGAGTCCTTCGGCCCCCGGATCAGGTCCACGACCTCGTCGAGACGCATGCCGACGACATCGATCATCTCCCCCATCTCGCCCTGGCCCACGCCGATGATACGATCCAAGGGGTTGAGCGCGCCGCTCTTGTCCGCCGGACCCGCGGGAACCAGGCGAACAATAGTCGTGTACTCGTCTTCCGGCCTTAGTACCGCCCCGATCCCTTCGAGCGAAAGGGACATGTTGATGTTGAACTGGGCATAGTTCCGGGGCGAAAAGTATTCGGTATGCGGATCGTACGTATTCGTGAATGCGTTGATGTAGGTCTGAAACGCCTCCTCGCTTCGGGTCTCGCGCTTGGTTTGCGTCAGTTGCCGCAGGCGGTTGCGGTAGCGCTTGCCGAGAGTTTCCTCGATCTCGTCGACTTCGAGGCCATTCAACAGCATCTCCAGCGTCCAGGCCTTGATGCGCTTGCGCCACAGAGCGTCCATTTCGTCACGGTCCCGTGGCCATGGCGTGTTCTCGCGGTCGATCTCGAGCGATTCATCCACCGTGAAATCGAGGGTGTCGAGGCCCTGGTCAACCAGAGCGAGGACATACTCCATGCGATCTATCATGCGCTCCTGGAACAAATTGAACATGTCGAACGCCGGTTCCAGATCGCCTTGCTTCAGCGCCTCATCAAGGCTGAACCGATACTTTTCGTCCAATGCCTGGACATCGGTGGCGAGGAAGTACGCGCGGTCCGAGTCGAGTCTGTCGAGGTACTTGTCGAAGACCTGGGCCGACACGCTGTCGTCGATCTTTCTGCGCGGATAGTAATGATTGTTGCGCAATTCGTTGACGATGGAGACCGAGGTCTTTGGATGCGACGCCAGCGGCGCCAGCGGCTCGTAGACGAGGTCTTCAGCTTGCGGCACATCCGACGCGGCGACCGACGCGATTGTCAGCGCGTAGGTTGCAGCAGCGATGGTCCGCGCCAGCGACCAGAGACGATTGTTCCATGGTCGATGGCGTGGCCGGCCCGGGGACGGAGCCGCCAGACTCAGGCCTTGAAGCTTTAGCATGTTGTTTCCCGTCTCAATGCGCACCTGTCGGCTGCGATTATCGAACACTTAGTCTCCAAGAGACCGCGGTAGTTCACGGCACCGCGCCAAGTGGTGAACTGTACCCCGAAGCACCGCGACGAATAAACCCGCGGTGGGCTTGGGCGGGGGCAAAACACGGTGCCCGCCAGGGCGACGGTCTTTGTGGCGCTGCGCTACAATCGAGGACCCCCCCCCCCCGCAGGACGCGTCCACATGCGAATATGGTATGCAAATATCTTCGTCGTGATCGCACTCGGCTTGCAATTCGAAGCTGAGGCGCAAGGCTCGACCAACCACCAGGCCGAAGGTGAAGCTTTCCTCGCGGAAAACGCCCAGCGCGAAGGCGTGGTGTCGTTGCCTTCGGGACTGCAGTACGAGGTTCTCGCACAAGGCGGCGGCGCAAAGCCGAAACGGCGCAGCACGGTGGTCGTGCACTATAGCGGTACGCTGGTCGACGGCACGCCATTCGACAGTTCTGTCGCGCGCGGCGAGCCCCTGAGGTTTCGACCAAACCAGGTGATCCCCGGTTGGAGGGAGGCGCTCCGGCTTATGCGAGTCGGCGACAAGTGGCGACTCTTCATCCCTGCCGACCTCGCGTACGGAGACCAGGGCGCGGCTCCCCTGATCGCCCCGGGGTCCACGCTCATCTTCGAAGTCGAACTACTCGAAGTGCGATGACCCGCGACGGCATCTGCGCTCTTCGGCTTGCCCCGTGAGCAGTGACCCGGCGTATTGCGACGGTCGAAATAGTGCGCCCGCCTGACGCCCCCGTCCGCACGGTTCTGCTCGCGGCCATCGCGGCAGCGCTGGCCATTGTATGGCTTGCGCGCAACTTCGAAATCGAAACCGGCGAACTGACGGGGTTCTTCCTGATGAGCTTGGGTGTGGTGGCGGGCATAGTGGTATTCGCCGCGCTCACCGTCTCGATCGCCAAGATGTTTCGTCGGCGACGTGGTCAGGGCAGGTCGACGAAGAACCGGCGCACGCGGGGCGCGTAGTAGTTGGCGGAATCCAGAGAGAACGCGACGGCGTGGGCGCGGCCGAGGATACGTTCCCACGAAACGGGACCGATTCGCCGGAAGTCCCCGCTGTTATCGCGGTTGTCGCCAAGTACCAGGTAGTTGTCGTCCGGCACCTTGAAGCGACGGAACGACGAGGACGTCGGATCGATCGGATACCGAAGCACCATGATCGTCCGCGACTGGCCCAGGATCGTTTCGCGCAAGACCTGATATGCGTTGGACGGAGGTATGCGCAGGTCGGCGTATTCCTCCTCGGTAAGGGTTTCGTAGGTCGCACCAATGCCATTGATGATGAGCTTGTTGCGGCGCAGTTCCACCGTGTCGCCCGGCACGCCGACGACGCGCTTGATGAACTGGCGGCCGTCAACAGGATTGAGAAAGGTGATGATGTCTCCGCGCTCCGGGGCCGACCACTGCGCGATGCGCGTCAGCGTAAAAGGCACGCGCAGACTGTAGGCCAGCTTGTCGACGACGATCCGATCCCCGGTGAGGATCGTTGGCTCCATCGAACCGGACGGCACCTGGTTCCAGTCGGCGATGGCGGAGCGGAACACCAGCATCACCGCGACGAACAATACGAATCCGCGCCAGTCGAGCCAGATCCTGCGAAGTTTGCCGGCCAAGCTAGTAGCCTGCCCGGCCCGGGTTTGTGACGAACGCATAGGTTACGAAGTGGACGATTGCGCCTGACTGCGCTCGAATTCCGCGCGCTGCTCGGGGCTCGCGACTCCCTGATGTTTCGACTTCCACTCGGCGTAGGGCATGCCGTACACGATTTCCCGCGCCGCTTCATAGTCGATGTCGCGGCCCTCTTCACGCGCCGCTTCGACGTACCACTTGGAAAGACAGTTTCGGCAGAACCCCGCCAGGTTCATGAGATCGATGTTCTGCACCTCCTTGTGCGCATCGAGGTGTTCCACGAGGCGGCGGAATACGGCCGCTTCGATTGTCGAAGCTCGAGCTTGGTCGTGGTCATCGGTCATGGTGTACTTCTTAAGCGGTTACTGACGGTACGGATGATAATCCCATGCTAGACCTGCTCGCCAATCCAGAGATATGGATCGCTTTCCTGAGCTTGACGCTGCTCGAGATCGTCCTCGGCATCGACAACATCGTTTTCATCTCGATCCTGACAGGGCGACTCCCTCCGCATCAGCGAGCGCCGGCCCGCTATCTGGGGCTTGGCCTCGCGATGTTCATGCGCATCGGTTTGTTGGCGTCCCTCGCGTGGATAATGGGCTTGTCCGCCGATTTGTTCGAAGTCCTCGGCAGGGGCGTGTCAGGGCGCGACATTATTCTGATTGGCGGCGGCGGCTTCCTGCTCGCGAAATCAACGCGGGAGATGCATAACACCCTCGAGCATCGAGAGAGCGAGGCCGCCGGCGCCCCGGTTGCGAGCTTCGCGGGGGTGCTGGTGCAAATCGGCCTGGTCGACATCGTCTTCTCGCTCGATTCCGTGATTACCGCCGTCGGCCTGGTGGACGAGCTTGCTGTAATGATCGCGGCGATCGTCGCCGCCGTGCTGGTGATGATGGCCGCGGCCGGTCCGGTCAGCAGGTTCATCGACGACCATCCGACCTTGAAGATGCTGGCGCTATCGTTCTTGCTGGTGATCGGGCTGATGCTGGTGGCCGAGGGATTCGGCGTCTCCGTACCGAAAGGCTATGTGTACTTTGCGATGGGTTTCGCCCTCCTGGTGGAACTGTTGAACATCCGCGCGCAGCGAAACCCGGTCAAGCTGCGCAAGGCGCAACTGGGCGACCTGGTGCAGCCAAGGGAGTAAGGCAAGGAAGGGTTTCTAGGCTGGCCTGTCTCGCAGGAAAACGAACTCGTCCCTTGAAGACTGCGCATCGCAGTAGCGATACCCGCCCCAGTCGAAGTCCTTCAGACCCCCCACCCTGTCGACGCGGTTCTTCACGATGAAACTCGCCATCAGCCCGCGCGCCTTCTTGGCGTAGAAGCTGATGAACTTGTAGCGGCCGTTCTTCAAGTCCTTGAAGACCGGCCGGACTACGCGCCGCGCGCCGACGCGATCCGGATCGAGGACATCCCAGTACTCGTTCGAGGCGAGGTTGACCAGCAGTTTCGAGCGATGGTCCTCGAGTTCCGCCGCGAGCGACGCGGACAGCCTGTCGCCCCAGAATTCGTAGAGGTTCCCGCCGCGCGGGTTGGGCAGAGATACCCCCATCTCCAGGCGATAGGGCTGAATCAAGTCCAGGGGCTTCAAAACGCCGTACAGGCCGGAAAGGATCCGCACTCGCTTCTGCGCCCAGGTGAAGTCGCGTTCCGAGTAGTTCCAGGCCTGCATGCCCATGTAGACGTCGCCATGGAAGGCAAGCGCCGCCGGCTTCGCGTTATCCCGGGTGAACGGCGGCGCCCATTCGTTGTAGCGGTCGCAGTTGAGTTCGCCCAGCTTTGCGCTGATGCCCATCAGGTCCGAGATTTCGCCCGGGGACAAGTCCTTGAGTTGATCGATCAGCAACCGGGCATCGTCGAGGAACGCCGGTTGCGAGAATTTGCGCGTCGTCGGCCTGGACTCGAAGTCCAGCGACTTGGCTGGGGAAACAACCATCAGCATGGCATGACCACCTTCCGTTCGGATCGTTCGCTGTATCCACTATTGTAATGGGGAGCACCCGTCCCGCCAAACGCAGGCCAGGTTCGGCACAAGCCGAGCTATCTAGCTGGGCCTATCCCGCGAAGGCTCGAATCGCCTCGCGCGCTGCGTCGATCAGCGGCGTGGGGTAGACGCCCATGACGACGATGGCGACGCCGAGGACCGCAACGGCGGCCGGTCCCCACCAGGACAGTGCCGCTTCGTCGCTCGCCGTCTGCGGCTTGGTCATGGCGAACACGATGCGCAGATAGTAGTAGACGCCGATGGCGCTGCCGACCACGAGCGCCCAGAGCAGAAGCCAAAGGCTGCCTTCCACGCCGGCGGCGAACAGGTAGAACTTGGCGATGAATCCGACCGTGAGCGGAATGCCCGCGAGGGACAGCGCCGCAACCGTCAAAACGGCGGCGAGCAGTGGCCGGCGCCAGAACAGCCCTTCGTAGTCAGCTAAGTCTTCGGCATCTTCGTCGGCGGAAAGGACTGTCATGACGCCGAAGGCGGCCAGGGTCATTGCAAAGTAGCCGACCAGGTAGACCATGCCGGTCTCCGCCGCCATCCCGGGTCCGGCCGCCGACGCGACCGCCAGCACCGCGATCAGGAGATAGCCCATGTGCGCGATGGAGGAATAGGCGAGAAGCCGCTTCAGGTTGTCCTGCAACAGCGCGAGCACGTTGCCCGCCACCATGGAGACGATGGCAATGAGCGACAGGCCCAGGAACAGTGATTCGATCGCGAGCACATCCGTGGTTGCCACGTAGCGCAGCAGGAGGGCCGCCACGGCGCCCTTGGAAACCGTCGCCACGAAGCCCGTTACGGGCGCGGGCGCGCCCTGGTAGACATCCGGCGTCCACATGTGGAACGGCACAAGCGAGAGTTTGAACGCGAGTCCGGCCAGGATCATGCCCTGACCGACCCGCAGCAGCACGCTGTAGTCGCCGCCGGCCAAGGCTTGCGCGAACGCCATGGTTCCGGTCTCCCCGTACACCAGCGCCATGCCAAACAGGATGGTCGTCGAAGCGACGCCCGACAGCACCAGGTACTTGATCGCCGCTTCCAGCGGAGGCCGGCCGCTGTCGGGATAGGCGATCATGGCGTACAGCGAAATCGACAGGATCTCCATACCGAGAAGAAACGCGCCGAAATGGGCTGCGGCGGCCATCGTCATGGCGCCAAGGGTTGCCGTGAGCAACAGGATGTAGAACTCCTCCTGCTGCGCGGCGCGTTTGTCGATGTAGCCGTAGGTCAACACCGCCGTCGCGAGGGCCGCGATGAGAAACAGCGCGTTGAAGAAGTTCGCGTAGCCGTCTATGAGCAGAAAACCATCCAGATGCTGCGCGCCCGCACTAGCCGCGAAGCCAACGGAAGCAAGCGTCCCCAGCAGCACAACCATGGTCAACGCGAGGGAAATCGGGCCGCGTCGGACAAACGAAATCGCCAGCAGCATCAAGGTCACGCCGCCGGTCAACACGATATAGGGCGCGAGCGCTGTCAACTGGAGCCCCGTCATGGCGCGACCTGCCAGAGCGCACGAACAACCGGCGCGGACATGTCGAGCAGTTCCTGCGGATGAATACCGATCCAGATCAATCCCGCCATCATCAAGGCCATCACGCTCATTTCGCGCAAACCGAAGTCGCGCATCGACGGCACGTCCGGATTCGGCGTCCCCTGGAAAGCGCGCTGCATGAGGAAGAGTCCATACACGGCGGCGACGACGACGCCAAGTGCGCCGGCGACGGTCATCGGGATGTTGGCCTTGAACGCGCCCACGAGAACCAGGAATTCCCCGACGAAGTTGCCCAGGCCCGGCATGCCCACCGATGCCACGACGAAGAACAGCGTCACCGCGCCCATGCGGGGCGCGCGCACCCACAACCCCCCCATGTTCGACATCTCCCGCGTGTGCAGGCGCTCCTGCAGCGCGCCCGCCATCATGAACAGCGCCGCGGTGGAAAAACCGTGCGCGACCATGGTGACCACTGCCCCCTGCACCGCCAGGTCGTTGACGACCAGGACGCCCGCGGCCTCGTAAAAGGCAAAAACGCCAAGCAGGACAAAACCCATGTGGGCGACGGAACTGTATGCGACGAGCCGCTTGAAGTCCGATTGGCTGTAGGCCATGAAACCGCCGTAAAGAATGCTCAATGCGCCGAGGAACATGGCCCAGACGGCAAAGTCGGCGGAGGCCTCCGGGAACAACGGCACCACGAAGCGAATCAACCCGTACGCGCCGGTCTTCAACAGGATACCGGCCAGTATGACGCTGCCGGCGGTGGGCGCCTGGGTGTGCGCGTCCGGCAGCCAGGTGTGGAACGGCACGCCCGGCAGCTTGACGACGAAGGCGACAAAGAACCCGAGCATCACGTAGAAGGCGACATCGCCGCCGAGTTCCGCGTCCAGCAGGTCGTAATAGTTGAAGGTGATCACCCCCGACGCGGCGTAGTTGAAGTACACCAGCGCCAGAATGGCGAACAGCATCAATAGCCCGCTGATCTGGGTGAACAGGAAGAACTTCATCGACGCATAGGCCTTGTCTTCGTGGCCCCAGATGGCGATGAGGAAGTACATGGGAATCAGCATGACTTCCCAGAAGAAGAAGAACAGGAACAGGTCCAGCGCCGTGAAAACGCCCACCACGCCGGCCATCACCCACAGAATGTTGAACTGGAAGAATCCGGGCCTCTCCTTGATCTCGGTCCAGGAGGAAACGACGGCAACGATGCCGAGGAACAGCGTCAGGGCCACCAGCAACTGCGACAGCCCGTCCATGGACAGCACGATGTTGATGCCGAACCGCGGAATCCATGGGATGTACTGATTGGCGTACGCGTCGCCGGAGATGAACGCGGCTACCCACGCAAGCATCACGATGAAGGTGGCGAGGCTGATCCACTTCGGGGCGGCCGGGTGGAGTTTTTCCGACAGCCCGGCGACGGCGCCGGCGCCAAGCATCACGAGAATCAGGGCGAGAATGTTCATCGCCGTCTACAGCACCCCCGCCACGAGGAACACCACGACCAGACCGAGCGCCATGTTGACCGCATACCAGCGCAACCGGCCGGTCTGCGTCAGCGCGGCGACCTGGTGCAGCCACCGCATGACAACGACGGTGCCCCTGTAAACGAAATCGACCGCGTCGGGCTTGTTCACGCGCGCGAGCCAGACGAAAGGCGCGACGAACAGACGGTCGTACAGCCAATCGAAACCCCAGCCCCCGAACCAGAACCGCCCGAGCGCATCGCCCAGCCGCGAGTTCACGATGGCACTTCGATCGACCCAGCCGCCGAAAAAGAGCAAACCGGCGACGATACCGAGTATCGGCGCGGCCATGGTGGCGAGCGCGACGGCGGAAAAGTGATCCTGTTCGCCCAAGCCGCCATCCGGCAGCACCGAACCCACCGACGACAGGCCAAACCACCCACCCCCCACAGCGAGCAGCGCGAGTATCACGAGCGGCCCGCGCATGTTTATCCCGGAGTGGTCGTGCGGCTCGGTCTTGCTCTCACCGAAGAACGTGATCACCATCATGCGAGTGGTGTAGAGGGCAGTGACGAAGGCGGCGATTGACGCTACCGCCCAGAAAAACGGGCCGCCCCACGCATACCCAAAGCTGGTCAACAGGATGGCGTCCTTGCTGTAGAAGCCCGAAGTGAGCGGCAGTGCCGCGAGCGCCAGCGAACCGATCAACATGCTCCAGAAGGCCAATGGCAGTTTCCGCCAGAGACCGCCCATCCTGAACATGTCCTGTTCGTGGTGCAGCGCCAGAATGACCGACCCGGAGGCGAGGAACAGGAGTGCCTTGAAGAATGCGTGGGTCATCAGGTGGAACACACCCGCCGACCAGGCGCCGACGCCGAGTGCGAAGAACATGTAGCCGATCTGACTCATGGTCGAATAGGCGAGGACGCGTTTGATGTCGCGCTGCACGAGCGCCGTGAATGCCGATATGAACAATGTGGCCAGGCCCACACAGACAACCACGAACTGCGCCTGGGGCGACAGCAGGAACAGGTCGTGGGTGCGGGCAATAAGGTACACGCCGGCGGTGACCATGGTCGCCGCGTGAATCAGCGCGGACACCGGCGTCGGACCCGCCATGGCGTCCGGCAGCCAGGTCTGCAGCGGCACCTGGGCCGACTTGCCGACGGCACCGCCGAGCAAAAGCAGGGCGATCAGCGTCGCGGTGGACGATCCGTCCGGCCAGGCCGCTTGCGCCCCCGCCATGGCGTCGCTTATGTCGATCGTGCCGAATTCGCGGAACAGCAGGAACAGGCCCAGCAGCATGGCGGTATCGCCGACGCGCGTGACGACGAAGGCTTTGCGCGCGGCGTAGCCGTTTTCGGGATCGGTATGGAAAAAGCCGATCAGCAGATAACTGCACAGTCCCACGCCTTCCCAACCGAGGAACAGGACCAGCAGGTTATCGCCCAGCACCAGCATCAGCATGGCGAAGACGAACAGGTTCATGTACGCGAAGAATCGGCTGTAGCCCTCTTCTTCCCACATGTAGCCGGTGGCGTAGAGGTGGATAAGGAAACCGACCCCCGTGATGACGCCCATCATGACCAGGGAAAGACCGTCCAGGTACAACCGGATGGCTGGCGCGAAGCCACCGACTTCCATCCAGGTCCACGCCGCATAGGTATGGCTCTCGACGCCCGAGCGCTGGAACTCGAGGCCGACGACGAATGCCGCCGCCGCCGACAGGCCCACCGATCCCGCGCCGACGATGCCGACGATGCGCTTGTCCAGCCTGGCTTTGATGGAATACTGCGCCCACCAACGCCGCAGTGCGGCCCAAATCCCGAACGTCGAAGTTCCTCGGGCGTCGCGGGGGCACCGGAATCGGACGGGCTAAAGGCTTCCGACAGAAACAGAATGAGGCAGCCGGCGAGCGGGCATAGCGGGACGAGCCACAACAGGTCCATCGTCTAGCCGCTCAACTCGCCGGCGGTATCGATGTCGAGGCTGTCGAAGCGGCGCTCCAACTGCAACACCAGGCCGAGCGCAACGGCGACTTCCGCCGCGGCAAGCGCAAGGATCAGCATGAACATGATCTGCCCGTCCGGTTGCCCCCACTTTGCGCCCGCCGCAATGAATGCAAGCCCGCACGCATTCATCATGATTTCCAAGGATACGAGCAGGAATATCACGTTGCGCCGCACCAGCACGCCGATCAGGCCCATGACGAACAACGCCGCCGCAAGCACCAGCACGTGTTCGATCGGAACGACAGCGACGGTCACGACCATGTCTCCTTTGGGGGCTCCTGGCGCCGATCGCTCAGGTACCGCCGTCCAAGGTGGTAGGCGCCGATCAGCGCTGCCAGCAACAGCATTGCGGCCAGCTCGACCGCCAGCAGGTACGGACCAAAGAGCGCTTTGCCCACCGCCTTGGGCCCGACTACCGTGCCAACGGTGGTACCCGGCGCGCCGGCGACGATGACATAGAGCATCTCCAGGAACAGCACCCCGACCAGGATCGCCGGGCCGATCCACATGCCGGGCCGCAGCCAAAGGCGCTCTCGCTCCGCGGAACGCCTTCCCAGATTCAGCATCATGACGACGAACAAGAACAGCACGACGATGGCGCCGGCATAGATGACGACCTCCAGGGCGGCGGCGAAAGGCGCGCCGAGCAGAAAGAAGATCACCGCGATCGACAGCAGCGAGACCACCAGGTAGATCAACGCATGCGCGGCGTTGCGCCGCGTGATGACCAGCGCGGTAGACGCGACCGCTATGGCCGCCGCGATGTAGAACAGCGCGACCGCCACTATACGCCCACCCCCGATACCCCCGAGCCCTTTGGTCGTTCGGTGATCAAGGCAGCAGGCTCCGAAAGTCGGTCGGCGGCGCCTCGTTCAACGCTTCGCCCTTGTCCTTGCCCCCGATGGTCTTGCCGGCAACGCCCCAAAAACTGTAGTCCGGATACTTGCCCGGACCATTGATGAGCAGGTGCTCCTTTTCGTAGACCATGCTGTCGCGGTCGTATTCGCACAGCTCGAAGTCGGGGGTGAGCTGGATGGCGTAGGTCGGACAGGCTTCCTCGCACATGCCGCACATGATGCAGCGGGAAAAATTGATGCGGAAAAACTCCGGATACCAGCGGCCATCCTCTTCGCGTTCGGTTTTCTGCAGCGCGATGCAATCGACCGGACAGGCGACGGCGCAGAGGTTGCACGCAACGCAGCGCTCCTCGCCGTCCGGGTCTCGCGTCAGGATGATGCGGCCCCGATAGCGCGGCGCGGCGTATGGCATCTCGTCCGGATATTCCACCGTCTCATTGCGCATGAACGTGTGCTGCAGCACGGTCCAGAGGGTTCGAAGTTGACTCCACATATCGGCTTATCCTCGACGCGGGACTGTTTCCTCCAGGCTCACTGTTCCAGCAATAGCGCTACCGCGCCCGTCACCAACAGGTTCAACAGGGACAGGGGCAGGAGGGTCTTCCAGCCGAGCGACATGAGCCGGTCATAGCGGGGTCGCGGAATGGCGGCGCGCAGCAGGATGAAGAAATTGATGAAAACGGCGGTCTTCACGGCGAACCACACCACCGGGGGAACGTATTCGGCACCGGGCAGAAAAGCGGGCGCGAGCCAACCGCCGAAGAAAAGCGTGACCACGAGCGCGGAGGTCAGCACCATGGCGAGGTATTCCCCGGCCATGATCAGCGCGAACTTCATGCCCGAGTACTCGGTGTGGAAACCGGCGGTGAGCTCGTGCTCGGCCTCCGGCAGGTCGAACGGCAAACGGTGCGACTCGGCGAGTCCGGCGATGAAGAAGATGACGAAGCCGACGCACTGCGGGAAGATGTACCACATCCCGCGCTGCGCCTCGACGATGTCGACCAGGCTGAACGAGCCGGCGTGGATCACCACCCCCATGAGCGACAGCCCCATGAACACTTCGTAGGTCACCATCTGCGCGGCGGCGCGCAGGCCGCCGAGCATGGCGTACTTGTTGTTGCTCGACAGCCCGGCGAGCAGCACGCCGTAGACGGCGAGTGAACTCATCGCGAGAAAGAACAGGACGGCGATGTTGGAATCGGTGATGTAGAGGTCGGGGCCGAAAGGCACGATGACGTAGGCCATCAGCATGGAACCCGCGACGATCATCGGCGCCAGGATGAAGAAGGCCCGGTCGCCGAACGGGGGAAGCCAGTCTTCCTTCGTGAAAAGTTTTATGGCGTCCGCCAGTGCCTGGAGCACGCCGAAGGGTCCGACGCGATTCGGCCCGAGACGATCCTGCCACCAGCCAAGCAGTCGCCGTTCCCACCACACCAGGAACAGCGCGAAAACCAGCGCGCCGACGGCCACCGGAACGATGAGGATGTAGTTCCAGTCCACGATCATCCCTTGGCGATAATCTCCGTCGCGCGCGCGAAGTCCGCATCGCGCGAAAACTCCACCCCGGCGGCCGGGAGCGGGCCGGGCGCGTCGGGCAAGCCGACCACGCAAGCCGCGGCGCCCCGCGTCATGGCCGCGTCCACGCGCACTTCGGCGGAAACGGGCAACGCGGCGCACTTGACGCCTTCGCCCGGGGAGACGCCAAGTTCGCGGGCATCTTCCGGATGCAGGACGACGTAGGGCGACGGACTGCTGGCGGCGACCGGCCACGAACGCGCGGACAGCTCATCGCTGCCGAAGATCGCATGGAGCGGAAACAGCTTGAAGCCGTCCGCCGCCTGAAACGCCGCCGGGGGATTCCGGAAACACCGTGTATCCGCGCCGGCGGGGTCCACCTCGGTTGCGATAAGGCGAACGCCCGGGTCACCCCCGGTCAAACCGCCGTTGACTTCCTGTTGAAACTTGAACACCGACTGGTTGGAGTTCCACCCCGGCGTCCAGACGTAGGGCACGGTCGAACCCGGCTGACGACCGGTGTTCTGACCTTCCATCGAATACGAAAACGGCGTCTCGTCGTCCACCGTGGGCTTGGGCTCGTGTACGTTCACATCCGCCCGCATGGCGGTGCGGCCGCTGTAGCGATGCGGCTGGCGCGGAATCCTGGTGCCGGCTTCGGCGCGATAGTCAGCGGCGGGAGCCGCCCCGGTGATCGCCGCCAGAGCCGGCTCTCCCCGCGCGCAAGCCCGAACAAGATCGTCGATGCCAGACCAGTCGCAGCCGCTGCGCTCTGCCGCCTGCGCCGCGCGCCGTATCCAGATCCATGACGGCACTATCTCGTCCTCGTCCTCGTCGCCCGGCTCGAATACCTGGTAGAAGCGCTGTGCGCGGCCCTCGTAGTTGACGAAGGTCCCGTTGCACTCCGCGTAGGTCGCCGCCGGCAGCACGAGGTGCGCGGCTTGCGCGGTGGCGTTCTCCATGGAGTCGATGACGACGACCTGTGCACCGGCAGCAAGCGCCTCATCGACGCGCCCGCGCTCCGCGCGGCGATACAGGTCGTTCTCCAACACTACCAGGGTATCCGCGGCACCCGACCGCGCTGCCTGGAGAGCTGCATCGAGCGTCAGGCCGCCGTTTGCCATACCGGCGCCAAGACTGTTCGCTTCGTGCGGCGCGACCAGGAGCGCCGGGTCTGCGCCGCTCGCGTGCAGCGCCCAGGCAATATTGGCCGCCGCCTCAATGACCCCACGTTCCGCGGATCCGGTACCGGTGACAATCAACGGCCGCTTGGCTTCGCCAAGGGCCGCGGCGACACGATCAACGAATTCGTCCGCGACACCGCCCTGGGGCGCTGCGAAATCTCGGTCGATGCGATGGGCGATGGCGTAGCCGGCGCGGGCGATGTCCTGGGGCGTCGCATGAAGCGTCGCCGCCGCGATATCGTCGATACCCGTGGGTAGCGTCGAAGCGAGAAACACGGGACTCAAGCTCCCCTGCGCGTGTCCCCGAATCCCGGCGTCCTGCCAGGTCGGGATAGCTGCAGCGTCCGCCATTTCGAGGGCGCTTCCCCGCGCTGCCTGCCGAATCGACAGGGCGACGCGCGGGGCGGTATTCAGCACGTCCTCGCCGAGCACCAGCACGGCGTCCGCGGCCTCGACATCACTCAGCGAGGGTATGCGCGCGCCCCCGCGGCCATGAACGTCCAGGGCAAGCGCGATCAACTCCGCTTCGTCGGCCGCCAGGCCGTTGCAGAAATTGTCTTTGCCGACAAGACTTCGCAACGCGAAATTTGCTTCCACGCTGGCGCGGGGAGAGCCGATACCAATGGCTTTCTTGTCTCGCAGCATCTTGCCGAAAAGGTCGACGGCGGCATCGACGCCGCGCGCCTCGAACACGTCGTCCCCGGAACGCGCGCCCGCTCTCCGGATCCGCGACGGATCATTGATGAAATGCGAACCGAAGCGGCCACGATCACAAAGGAAGTAGCCATTGATTTCGCCGTGGTAGCGGTTGTGCACACGCTTCAGATCGCCGTAGCGCTCGCTCGGAAAGATGTTGCAGCCCACCGCGCACCCCGGGCAGATGGACGGGGCCGACTGCAAGTCCCACTTGCGCGTGTATTGCCTGGCAAAAGGCCGGTCGGTGAAAACGCCCGTTGGGCAGACCTCGACCAAGTTGCCGGAGAACTCGCTTTCAAGCTTGCCGTCCGCAACGCGGCCGAAGTACATCCGCCCGCGTGAACCGAACGCTTCCAGATCCGTGCCGCCGGCGTAGTCGCGGTAGTAGCGCACGCAGCGATAGCAGGTGATACACCGATTCATCTCGTGGCCGATGAACGGCCCCAGGTCCTGGTTGCGCCAGGTCCGCTTCGCGCCGCGATAGCGGCGACGTGAATGCCCCGTCATGACCGTCATGTCCTGCAGGTGGCACTCGCCTCCCTCCTCGCAGACCGGACAGTCGTGCGGATGGTTTTCCATCAACCACTCGATGACCGACGCGCGGAACTCGGCGGCATGCGGCGCGGCGATGGATATCCGCATGCCGTCGCGCACGGACGTAATGCACGCCATGACGAGGCGTCCGCGCCCGGCTTTCTCACCGGCCTCGTCCGCGTATTCCACGATGGCGCATTGCCGGCAGGCGCCGACGGAGCCCATGGCCGGGTGCCAGCAGAAATACGGCAGGTCGAGGTGCCGCGAGAGCACGGCTTCCAGCACGTTCTGCCCAGCCCTGGCCTCGTAGCGCTCGCCATCAACGACAATGGTTGCCATTTCCTCTCCGGGTCTCCTAACTGTTGCCTGTGCGGTCTCGGTACGGGCAGCATCCTTCGCGGACATGCGCCTCGAAGTCTTCGCGGAAGTACTTCAGCGCGCTTTGCAACGGTTCGATGGCGCCCGCGGCGTGCAGACAGAACGTATTTCCCGGCGCCCCGATGAAGGCACCGTTTTTTTCCAGGGTCTCGATATCTTCCAGCGTCGCGCGACCCGCCTCGATGTCGGCGAGCAATTGCTCCAGCCAGGGCAAGCCTTCCCGACAAGGCGTGCAAAAACCGCAGGATTCCTGCGCAAAGAAATGTTGCAGGTTCCTGGACAGGTCCACCGGACAGATGGAATCGTCCATCAGGATCATCGTGCCGGTGCCCATGCGGCTGCCCGCCGCGGAAATGGACCCGTAGTCCATGGGCAGGTCGAAGTGCTCCGCCACCAGGAAATCCGTGGAGGCGCCGCCGGGGAGCAATCCGCGCAGCGCGTAACCGTCCCGCATCCCGCCGGCATGCGTCTCGACGATTTCGCGAATCGTCGTACCTATAGGCAGTTCCCAGAGCCCCGGATTGTTCACCCGTCCGGACACGCCGTAGATCTTGGTCCCCGCGTCCTCAGTGAGCCCCAGGCCGCGGAACCAGTCCGCCCCCAGGCGCAATATGGCGGGCACGTTACACAGGGTCTCGACATTGTTCACCACGGTGGGTCGGCCCCAGGCGCCGCTGGCGGGCGGAAACGGCGGCTTCAGCCGAGGCTGCGCGCGCTTGCCCTCCAGGGCGTTCAGCAACGCGGTCTCCTCGCCGCAGATATAGCGGCCGGCCGAACTGTGCAGCCGGAGGTCCAGGTTGAATTCGCTGCCGAAGATGCCCTCGCCCAGATAGCTCCTGCCCCGGGCGTCGGCGATCGCGCGTTCCAATGCGCGGAAGGGTTCGAAATACTCTCCGCGCAGGAACAAATAGGCGCGCTCCGCGCCGATCGCATAGGCCGCGATAATCATGCCTTCGATCAGAAGATGGGGGTCGAAGGTCATCAGGTAGCGGTCCTTGAACGTCCCGGGCTCCATTTCGTCGGCGTTGCAGACCAGGTACTTGGGTCCCGGACCCGCGGCGTCTCCCCGCGGGACGAAACCCCACTTGACTCCCGTGGGGAAGCCGGCGCCGCCGCGGCCGCGCAGGTTCGCGTCCTTGACCAGTTCGATGACCGCTTCGGGCGTCATTTCCGTCAATGCCTGGCGCGCGCCGACATAGCCGCCGGCGGACTCAAAGGCGTCGATGTCCACGACGCGACCGCCATTCTGCTCGATTCGTTCGGTGAGAGGCTTTTCCATCGTCTCCAGGCGCCTATTCGAACCGGGCGAAAATTTCGTTCAGGCGGTCTGCCTGGACATTCACTATCAAATCTTCGCCGACCAGCATTGTCGGTGCCTTGTCGCAGGCTCCGAGACAGGCGATGGGCAACAGCGTAAAGCGGTCGTCCGACGTCGTCTCGCCGAAGTCGATGCCGAGGTGTGTCTTCACTTGCTCCGCGAGGCGATCCGCACCCATGATGTAGCAACTCACGCTGTCGCAGAGCATGACGACGTGTCGGCCCACGGAGCGCCGATAGATTCTGTTGTAGAAGGTCGCGACCGCGTCCAGGGCTTCGGCGGACATGCCGAGCAGGCGCGCGATGGCGAACAGACTCTGATCCGAGACCCAACCCCTGTGCTTCTGCACGATCATCAAGGCGTCGATGGCGGCGGACTGCCGGTCGGGCAGGTGCGCGCACTCCGCCTCGATTTCGGCGACTTCGGCCTCCGACAGCGTCTCGATCAGCGCTGAATCGCGCACGGCACTATTTGCGCTGCTATTTGCGCTGCTTTCTGTCATCGGTCGACGTCCGCCATGACGAAGTCGATGCTTGCGATGATGGCGATGAGATCCGCGATCATGAAGCCGTTGCTGATCAACGGAATCATCTGCAGCGCGGGGAAGGACGGCGTGCGAATACGTGTCCGGTAGGCCATCGTGCCACCGTCGGCAATCGAGTAGTACGCATTCCAGCCCTTGGTCGCCTCTATCAGCGTCGTCGACTCGCTCGGCGCGATGACAGGGCCCCAACTGACGTTCAGGAAATGGTGGATGAGCGTCTCGATGTCTTCCATCGTCCGCTCCTTGGTCGGAGGCGTGGTCAGTCGATGGTCCGCCTTGTACGGTCCGGAAGGCATGTTCTCCACGCACTGCCTGATGATGCGCAGACTCTGGCGAATCTCCTCGACGCGCACCAGGGCGCGGTCGAACACATCGCCGTTCTGCGCCGTCGGCACATCGAACTCGAATTGGTCGTAGCCGCTGTAGGGCCGCTTCTTGCGCAGATCCCAGTCGCTCCCCGTGGCTCGAAGGGCCGGCCCCGTAATGCCCCAGTCGAGCCCCTCGGCGGTGGTATAGGCGCCGATGCCGATGGAGCGGCGTTGCAGGATCTTGTTCTTCAGCGCCATTTTCTCGTAGTGATCGAGACGTTTCGGCATGTAGTCGACGAAGTCGAGGACCATCCTGTCCCAACCTTCGGGCAAGTCCTGGGTGACGCCGCCGATCCGAAACCAGCTCGGATGCATGCGTCCGCCGGTGATCGCTTCGATGATGGAAAACAGGCGTTCCCGGTCCGCGAACATGTACAGAACCGGGGACATCTGGCCCACGTCCTGGGCGTACGTGCCGTAGAAGACCAGGTGGCTCGATATGCGGAACAGTTCCGACAGCATGACGCGAATGATCTGCGCGCGCGGCGGCACCTGGATGCCCGCCATCTTCTCCACGTTCATCACGTACGGCAGATTGTTCATCACGCCGCCGAGGTAGTCGACGCGATCCGTGTAGGGAATGTACGTGTGCCAACTCTGGCGCTCGGCCATCTTTTCCTGCGCGCGGTGGTGATAGCCGATATCGGGGACCGCCTGTACGATCACCTCGCCATCCATTTGCAGCACGATGCGGAATACGCCGTGTACGCTCGGGTGATTGGGGCCCAGGTTGAGAAACATGAAGTCCGTGTGTTTCGCCGCGCGGCGCATGCCCCACTCCTCGGGCACGAACCGCAAACCCTCCTGTTGCGAACGCTGAAATTCCGGGGTCATCTCGAACGGATCCATTTCCGTCGCGCGAGCGGGGTGCTCCTTGCGCAACGGGTGACCCTCCCAATGCGGCGGCGTCAGAATGCGGCGCAGGTTCGGATGTCCCTCGAAGTCGATGCCGAACATGTCGTACGCCTCGCGCTCGTACCAGTCGGCTACCGGGTATACCCCCGTGACGGTCGGCATGCCTGGATTGCGCTCGGGCAGCGCCGTCTTGATCCGCAAGTCCGCATCGTGGGTCAGGGAAATCAGGTGATAGAACACGGTGAAGCCGGAATTCGGCTGGCCGTCGCGAAACTTCCGGGTGCGTTCATCGATGGCGGAGAGATCGAACAGCAGTTCATAGCCCTCCTCGTACTTGAGACAGCGCATGATGTCCGGCACATGGGCACTGTCCACCCACAGCGTCGGAATCTGGTCTACCGTCGTCTGTGGAATGCAATCGCCGAACCGCGCCCGCAATACCGCTGCGATCGGGGGTTCCTGCGCGTGTTGGACAGCAGTTTCCGCCATGAAGCCCTTAGCCCACCGCGTTCCGAGCGCCCGTCACGCTTGGGGAACTCCAACATTGCGAGTCCTCAAGCGGTTGGTGGCAGCTTCTTTTTTCCATAAAGAGTGCGCCTATTTCCGTACCAGGAGTTCGTCAGACAACGGCGCATCACCGACCGTGTCCGGCTGCGCCAGATTGACGGTAGCCATGCGCTCCGGCGTGCGCGCATCGCGCTGGCTCGGTGCATGCCTCCTGACCGTGCCGTCATCCCCGATCACCCACGACAGCGGGCGCGGCATCGCCTTGATCGAGGCCTGCAACAGGTTCAGTCCCTGCATGAACGCCTCGGGCCGCGGCGGACAACCGGGGACATAGACATCCACCGGCAGGAACTTGTCCACGCCCTGCACGACGCTATAGACATCGAACATGCCGCCGGAATTCGCGCACGAACCCATGGAGATCACCCAGCGGGGTTCCAGCATCTGTTCGTACAGGTGCTGCAGCACCGGCGCCATCTTGCGGAACACGGTGCCGGACACGACGATGAGATCCGCCTGCCGCGGCGACGCGCGGATGACTTCCGCGCCGAAACGCGCCATGTCGTGCCGCGATGTCAGAGCGGTCGCCATTTCCACGTAGCAGCACGACAGCCCGAAATTGAATGGCCAGATGGAATTCGCACGCCCCCACGCGACCAGGTCCTCGAGCTTGGCGGTGAGAACGCTTCTCGCCGCGTCGTCCCGGTAGGCAGCATCGACTTCCTCCATGGAAGCCCCGGGTTCGGTCTTGATCACCCGCCACCGCATCGCTTATGCGTTCACCGCGCCATCGCTTTGCCCAGCTGTCTCACGGGCATACCCGGGAGTGCGGGCGACGCGACTCTTGACGCCCCACTCAAGTGCGCCGGTCCTGAGTTCGTACACGAGGGCAACCAGCAGGATGACGATGAATACGGTCGCACCCACAAAACCGCGCCAGCCGACTTCGAAGAAAGCGACCGCCCAACCGATGAGGAATATCGTCTCGAGATCAAAGATGACGAAAAACATCGCGATCAGGTAGAACTCGATGGAAAAGCGCATGTCTTCCGCATCGCCCGCAGGCACCACTCCGGATTCGAAAGGGATGTCGCGCGCGCCCGCGTGTCGGGACCGGTCGCCGATAAACCAGGACGCCGCCAGGGTGACGCCGACCACGGCGGCAACCACCAGCCCGTAGAGCACGAACGGCAAGATGTCCACAGTTTCAGTCATGTATGCATGCACGCTGCGCTTTGTCGACAGGGAACCCCCGGCAACCGCTCGGAACCCGTCCGGGAACCCATCCGGGAACCCATTCGGGGACCCTCTACGCGTTCTGGGGCATACGCCCGCACCAAGAAAACCAGTTTACGCAGCCCTTCATCTTGAGTTTGATTGGGACGCGGCAACGCCGAGGGAGCGCGCGACCAAAACAGGGACACTATACATCACATTGCCACATCACATTGCCAAGTCCGCATATGTCACGAACGGCCCCCCGAAGGGCCCCGCGGTAACCCCATGTCAGTCGAAATTGAAGGCCAATACGTTGACGCACCATGACGGCACCGATCCTTCGTGCGGCAGCTCCGGGGTTCGTGGTCCCTTGACCCACCAGACATCCCCGTCCTGTACCACGTAGACGCGCCGAGCGAACGCGCTTACGTAGATTTCAGAGCGGTGACTGCCTGGACTTTGCTCCGGAAACGCGACAAAACGCGTGAAGAGGTCGCCGCGGCCCGCGTAGTGGGCGCTGGGTGCCCGCAGCCAATCGAATTCGCTGGCGACGAACCACCAGTCGCCCTCGTTGGTAAGTTCCACGTGACCCGCACCCAACACCGCGGCGCCAAACAGGCGCCAAACGCAATATTGGCCGCGAGCGCATTGGGCGTGATCTCGCCGTCGGCGAACATCGTAGTCGCCCGGCGGCGAACGAATTCCATGCTGTCCATGGCGGAGGGTTCCCTACCTTAGTTGGCTTGAGGCCGAACGTCGGGTTAGGATCGCGCAAAATCAAGACCTTGAAAACGAAGACCGCAGTGAGTGAAGTTGGTGATCGACTGCCTGCGCGTCCGCGGGTGATTTCGTTCGCCGCGGCAGCGATGTTCGCGTCCTCCGTAGTCCTGCTGGTGGTCTGGATCGTATGGCCCGAACAGGTCGTCAGCAACGGCGGCCAAGTCTTCTTCATTATGCTTTGGACCTTCCTGGCGTACGTGACGTTCCGGGGCGCCGGCTGGGTTCGGTTCGCCATCGCGGCGATCTTCGTCGTGGCCCTCTGGGGCCTCGCAAACGCGGCGTCGCCACTGGAATCGATGGCAAGCCTCACACCGTGGGAAGTCCTTTGCAGGGCACTGCAGGTCGGCGCACTCGTGCTCTTGTGCCTTCCCCAGGCGCACCGCTGGTTCGCGGACGTAGCGGCGTCCAACAACGAATCCTGATTTCGCCGGCAAGCCTTCGCGCGCTCCGACAAACCCTCCGCACTTGACGGGCGGACATTTTTCTGGGCCAAGCCACTGTTACAACCCGGCCAAAGGTGGTATATCTGATTCTTCACCGGGCGTTACGCCCATGTCCCTTAGGGGCTAAGCCAACCGAAGGTGATAAGAAATTCAAAAAAGGGGAGGCAAAATGCCAAATAAGATCGTGCTCGGCCTGATCGTTCTCGCGGCACTCATCGAGGGGTTGGCCCCCGGTGCCGTACCACAGAACATCCTACCGTTAGCATTGGTGATCCTGGGAATTGCGGCTGCCGTGCTCGGAGGTGATGAGCATCCAACTGCGGCCTTGGTTGTCGCCATTGCGGCCGCTACCGCCGCTACCGCTGGCGACGGCGGTGTTCTGAACAACATCCACGTGATCGGTGAGTATCTGGACCGCATACTCGACGCATTGGTGATCGCGCTCCTGTCCGGCGCGGCGGCAGTCGTTGGAATGGGAATCTATAACCAGCTCACGGCTTCAGACGACTCGGAATGAACGGTCGGCGGTAGCCGTGGCAACCGCCTCGGCTACCGCCCTCAAGATTCCACGTCAGCGCCGGTCGCTATGCGAGATGGGCCGGCAGGTCCGCCACGGGGCGGGCCGACTCCCGACCCCTCGCGAGATCGAGGGGCGGGAGTGTTTTTTCTTGCCGCCAGGAAATCCCGCCTAGCCCGGATATTTCATCAAGGGCCGCGATGATCGCGCAGGCTTTTGCCCGCGTGTGCGCTCCGAGCCTTCAGCCGGGGAGCGCGAGGGGGTACCCCTCGACGGAAGCATAGCCACAAAGCACATCGCCGCATCTGCTAAAGTACGTCTTCACTTGCCGCAGGATCGTCCGATGTCTCTCCTACTACCGTCGCCACGCTCGGCCATGCGCGCCATCATTGCATTCGCGCTCGCCATGTTCGCGTCGACCACCGCTACCGCTGCAGAGTCGGACGATTTCGAGGTTCGCAAGGGCTACCTGTCCGCGAGCGTGCGGGAACTCGTAGACTCCCACGACTGGTCCCTGATCTGGAGCGCCGGCGAAGACCGGATGATCTCCCACCCCTTCACCATAGGTAACGATTCACTTCATGGCGCGCTCGAATCACTGTTCTCGATGTACACGGGACAGTTCGTCGCGGACCTCTACCGTGGCAATCGCGTGGTCGTGGTGAACACGCCACCGCCACGCGTCGATGTCGAGTTGCCGGGCGCTGAAGGCGCGGACCTGGCGCAACAATCAACCGTCGTCGAACCCTCCCCTGCACAATTCGATCTCGATGCCGAAAGTGATGATCAAGGAACCGACATTCCTCTGGTCGTGGCGTTCGATATTTCGGGACCCGACAGCCCGGATGGGACGACATCACCGCTCGCGGCCGTCAACGAGGAAGACGCGGACGAATCGCCCTGAATGGGGCTTGAGGGAATCTCCTTCGAAGATCGGACGCTAAACACTCTCGAACGCGCACCGAGGCGTGCTAGCGTCTGCGGGAACGCACCACATCGTGGTGAACCGGACTTCGCCATTCATGTCGGCGCCCGGCCCGGATTCGAGCACCACTGAGTCCAGCGCCAGCGGGCCACCGGCCAGCCGGTTGGCGAGCCATGCTGCGGTGCCCCCGGTGGCCCATTCCACTACCGGCATTTGCAACACCGTCGAATACTCGAGATAGACAGGGTTCCGCCTCCCGGGCCTGACCTCTACAGTGCCCAGTTCCTCCAGATCCGCGCGCAACCGTTTCTCATGCCAGGGACTGCCTTCTGCCGATGGTGGAAGCAGGCGGAGTTCGTCGACCCGGCTTGCCGCTACGACGGGCAGCGAGAACTTGACGTCCAGACCCGTGAACTCGACGCGCCACCCGCGCATCGCCGCTCGGCGCTGAATCTGATCCAATAAATCATCCGGCGGCTCGTTGCGCGGGCCTTCCGCAACATCCGCCGGCAAGGATGTCTCGATCGTGAGTCCGCCACCAATGCGGGTCCATTGCAGTTTCCCGATATCCAGCAACTCGCCGAAGAAAGGATCGCCCAGAAATAGCCGATAGGCGCGATGCATGGCCGGGATGAGCTCTCCGGGGTCGGGGGTGCGCAATAGCTTGCTGTATTCCGCATTTATCACTTCGTTCGGGGGAGGCGGAGGAGGCCCTGCGGGCGGGTCGGGCGGGGGGCGATTCCACCACCAGTAGGCCCCAAGGGCCACGATCACTATGGATCCCGCGGTGAGACCGATGGCTCGCACTACCCGGAGTTGTCCCATCCGTTTGGCGACCACATCGATCACCCCGATCGCCCGGTCCGTGGGGTTGAGTTCCGGCAGCGGCCCCGGCGCGTCCTCCATCCAGTCGAGGACGGAGTCTTCGAGGGAGATGGTGCGGGAACGGTCGATCAGTTGCAGATCCTGGACAACGACGCCATGCAGGAACACGTCGTAGGCGCCGGGAGCAGCTTTCTCCAGCCGGGCGAGAGCGTGGCGCAGTTCGACATTCAGTTCGTAACCGCCCACGAGGGCGTCCTTGACAACGTGACCGTCGATGACGAGGACGACGGCCCGCTGGTCACCCATCCTCTCGCAATACACGAAGTCGCGCGCCTGCCTCTTATCCCCAAGCCAATTTCGTACGTTCTCCCCGAGGAGATACCCCGGCACCGTCGCGAACGCGCAGTACAGCGAACCGTCGCCATCGGGCTCGAACCACGCGTAGATATCGTCATCGTCAAACACCGATTCCATCAGTCGAGCCCGGCGTCTGGCCGTAGCCGCAATGGTGGCGGAGGATGATCGCAGGAACTCGATGGGTATACGGAGTTTCGTCGTCTCCCGCACGACCGGAAGCGCGAAACTGTCCCTCCCGATCACGCGACTCACAGCAGCAAGTCTTCGTCAGGCGCGGGCCGGTCCAATAATGTGGGCGTTATGAGCAACACGGTTTCCGTGCTGCTGTATTCGCGGCTTTTCGCGTTCAGCCATGGCAATCGCACGATGCCCCGCGACCCCGTGGCGCCGCGACGCGCCAACAGGCCGCCCAGGGCCAGCGTTTCGCCGCTGCGCAGGCGCGCACTCTGGAAGAACTGGCTGCGTTCCACGGTCGGGAGTTGAATGGACTGTTGGCCGCTGCCTGCAGTATCCAGGGCAACGAGATCGCTCACCGATATGGCCGCATGCAGAAAGACCCTGTCACCGACGATCTTGGGCAGAATCGTGAGGGATATGCCCGTGGAGACGACACCAGGCTCCAGTTGAACCTCCGTCACTACCGCGACCGTCTCCCGCGTGGTCACGTCTACGCCAGCCAGGATCGCCCTGTCGTTCAGCACCTGCATCTGCGCCGCCTGGCCGTTCAACGAGACCACCCTCGGGGAATTCCGCAAGCTGGTCTCACCCTGGGCCGCCAGCGCCCGGAGAACCACCTCGGTGCCGAAAAACGCGTGGCCCTCGCCGAAATCGATACCAAATGAGCCGGCGTCGACCCCGGAAGCCCGTGCCAACGCGTTGGCGAAACCACTCTCACCCTTGGGTTCCACGCCGCCCGGCGTCTCTGCGCCGCCGTCGTCATTCACCGCCCGGTACACCAGTTGCCAATCAATGCCAGTGCTCTGGGTATCCGACAACGTGACCGTGACCAATTGAATTTCCAGCAGCACCTGGCGGCCCAGCCAGCGGTTCAGCGCACCAATGTAGCGCCCGGCTTCCCGCACGCGCCCCGCCGGGCCCCGGACGACAACGGTGCCAGTGCTGCGATCGATGATCGGCGCCGGGTCGTCATCGCCATCGACCAACAGGCGGACGAGCGTCGCCTCCAGGCCGTCCCAGAAACTCGCGTCGCCGTTCAGGGTGATCTCGCCCCCGGCCTCGGGCGTCGCGCGGACGCCGCCGGTGGAACCGCCGGTGCTGGTGCCGGCCTGCACGGTCGCCGACCGATCTGCTTCGACCGTAGACATCGACCACGACAGGTCGCCGGGAACGCGATGGATTTCGAACGTGCGCGTGACTTCCGCCCTCCAGTGCAGCGCGCCCGACCTATCCTCCCAGCCCAGGCCACTCGCTTCGGCGAGGAGATTCAGGAAATCCCGAAAGGCACCCTCATGGTTCAACGTCACGGGCACTGCGCGCTCCACGACATCCTGGGCAAAGACTACCGACGGCGCATCCCTCAACTGCGCGAGCGCCTTGGCGAGGCAGAGGTCGAAAGGCAGCCCCGAAACCCTGATCTCCACCGGCTCATGAAGCCAGGCGGCACCCGCATAAGCCACACGGTCGGAAGCGACGTACGGTTCATCATGCAGGACGACAAGCGGACGCGACGGCCTGGCGCGGCTGGTCTGGATATCGGCCTCGGCGTCGCTTTTGACTTCCGGAATGCGGGGATCGGTTCCGGGCGACAGGATCGCGCAGGCGGCAAGCAAGAAGGCCGCGGCACCTGGGGCTCCGACCTTCCCGAACGTACGCAGAACACCCTGGCGGGCTATAGCCTGTTCAATCTTTCGCATGATCCATCCAAGTTGATGCGGGAGCCGTTGCCTATGGGTCGCAACAGGTTGGCGGCCTCCAACCGGCAAACACGCTTCGCCAGGCCGCGCAGGGGATATCTATCGTTTACGTCATCGATCCGGCCGAAGTAGATGTCGGCTTCGGAGCCGCCTTCCAGGAAGAGCCTACCATCGATCAACAGTCCGGCCGTGATCGCATCCTCCGCCGGGTCGACCGAACTGCCATCGTTCAGGAACCGAATACCCGATGCTCCGCGTGGCAGCGGATCCTCGAAAGTCTGCAGAGGCGCGTGGTTTATCGAAGAGACTCGCTTCACGTTTTGCAGTTCGCCGCCGGTGTCGGCAAATATCACGGGGCGACCCTCATCAATGCGGCGGACGAACTGATCTGACCCCCCGGGGCCACCACCGCCCACAAGGGGGGGTCTGCCGAGGACGCGGGCTTCGACTTGGTAAGCGTCCGTCCCGATCTGCTCGGTAGTCTGATAGAGACGCCCCTGCGGCAGGCGCGAGGCGACAGCAAGCGCATCGCTGGTCCCCCGCACATCGAAACACAGGACGAGATCGTCGGTGGCCGGGTTCGCGTCATAGTTGCCGGAAGCGGCCGACAAGGCGTGTTCCGGCGGGCCCATGCAGGGGGTTGCCGGCACCGTCGCCCGCGCAGCCGCACGGTCCCAGCCCGTGATCGCAAATTTTCGACAACCTCCGACGCAGCCGGAATATCGGCTGGCGGGAATATGGATCAGATAGCCCTCCTCGACCAGCTTTTGGAGGGCAATCGCGGCGTCAGGTATTGCCCTGTCATTGGGCCACTCATCGCCGTTGACGGCGGACCACGCAACCGAAGCGTCGATGATCGACCGCGCGTCCCGGACGGTGCCCTCGACACGCTGCACGGTGTACCTAAGGCCAAGTTGGTTTGCGTAGTAGTCAGCGACGAGAACCGCTATCAGTCCAAGAAGGGCGACCACGACGCCGATCTCGATCAGCGTGAAACCGGCCACTCGTTGCCCGCCGAGCGGAGGTTTCCCCCTCGTTGCCCGACCAAGCCTTGTCACCGTCAGCATCCCAATACCCGAAAGTCCGACACGTCCACAACCAGGTCGTCCGTCAAGTCAAAATCCAGGGTGCCATCAGCGTCCACATCCAGCCGCCAACTGTCGTCCACGCCATCGCCGTCCTGATCCACGTCCGGCCCGAACCGCCCGTCGCCGTCGCTGTCGCAGGAAACGTGCAGGCGCAGATGGACGCCTTCGGCGCGACATTCGATCGCGTTTCGCCCGAGCCACGCCTGCACGCGCAGATCGTCGTACGCCCGCTCCTCCGTCCGCACTGCCAATAGCTGCGACCAGAACAGCCGCTCGCCCGGCTGACCGCTGCCGCAGGGTTCCCGCGTGTCGGCATCGCCGTCGCTGTCGCAGGCCGCATCAAGGTCGCGCGCGATCAGGTGGATCCGCTCATCGAAGCGCTCGGGCGAATCCCAGAATACGCGCAACTGCGGCGGTGGTGTTCCGCCGTATGTCTGCGCCGAACGCACGATTTCCCAGTCGTACTCGCCCTTGCCCTCGACGGGATCGGGCAGGCGCGGAACGGCGAGAAGATAGGGGCCGAGGTCCGTCGCCTGGCTATCGATGGGAAAGTCCGGCGCGATCATCGCATCGGGGCGCTCCAGATCGATATGGCAATACTCCCACCCATACCAGTTCTCGACCGCAGTGCGTAATGCGGCCACGCGCACCGTCACGCCGCTCGCTTCACCCACGGTTGCCAGGTTCTGGCGCCAGCCTTGGCTCAACAGCGCCGCGCCCGAAATGAGCGCGGCGCCGACCGCAAGAGCAAGCGCGATTTCCACCACGGTGGCCCCCGCCTCCGAGGATTTGCCGCGCCGTCTTTCCAAAGCCGCGGTCTCTCATTCCCTACCGTTGAAATGCTCAATGGCGATAAGTAAGCGACAACGAACCTGTGTTGCCGGTGTCCCCCTCCTTCGGTTTATTCGCCACGAGTCCACTGACCGTCCCTCCTCCGTCGCCTATTGCATCTGCCACCACGCCGTCCCGCAGCCGCGTGGCGAGCACATCCACCGCATCTCCGGGAAGTTCCGAAACCGTGAGCGTCCATTTGTAGTGGTCGCCATCGTCGACCAGGATCCTGTAGGAGCATCCCAAGGAATTGACATTCGTCAGTTCCGTACCCGGCGTCATTACCGCCTGCTGGCCCAGGCTTCCGGGCAAGAATCCGGCAAGTTGGTTCCAGCTCTCCAAAGGGGCAAGCCCGAAGCCACGTTCTATCAGCGGCCCTCCGCTGGCCCAGGTAGACACCGCCTGGCGGATCGCCGCGACATCGCTCGTCACCTCGGTCAGTTCCTGGGTTCTCTTGACGACGGTGTATAGGCCCAATACGGCGACCAGAACGATGGCAATGATGGCGATCACGAAGGCGAGTTCGATCAAGGTCACGCCCGTGCTCCGGCCCGTTTTTTGCCGCGATGCCCTATGCACGTCACGGAAAGTTTTTAGAATCATGAAGTCATACTCCCTTTCTTGCTTGTCTCTCGCCGCTTGCAACGGCCCCATTAAACTATGTCAAACGATCGGGACGTGACCCGACAATACCGTGGCGGTCTGATAGATTGACAGGACCAGCACCGCGAAGGACGCGGCCACGACGCACAGACCCACCGTGTTGAGCACTCCCGCCGTTACCCTGAAATGCGCCAGCACCCCCTCGCGGGCGGCCATGCCTGTCCTCACCATGACGTGCCTCAGGTTCTGGTGTTCCGCCAGTAGATTCAGACGGAACATGTCCCGTCGGTCGAGAAACCCAACGTCGAGGGCGCGCGACACACTACGACCATCCCGCAGCCGGCGGCGCATCAGGTCGAAGTACATCCGCGTGTACGGCGATGCGTGTCGCGATACCGTCGACAACGCCGTCCGGATATCGTGGCCCGCCACCAGCAATGTGCCCAGGGATTCGAGGGCATTGGCGGCAAGCAGCACGCGATAGAGCGTAAACGGCCAGACGCGGTCCAGCAAACGCCGGCCCCGGCCGGTCCAGCGCCGCAGCAGGAGGCGAATCCCGGCCGCGGCGAGTATCAACCCCACCACCATCACCGCCCAGAAGTTCGTGATGAACAAGCCGATGTCATAGGCAGCCCTGGCCGGCGCAGGCCACTGCTCCGGCGGGAGCACCGCCTCGAATTTGGGCCAGATCATCAGCGCGAAGACGACATACACCGCACACGCAAAAAGAACGTAGAAACCTGGCTTCACGAGTTGCCCGAGCGACCCCGAGCGCGCCTCGTACTGGTTTCGGATGTGTTGCAGGACGGTGGACCCATTTTCGCTAAAGTTCTCCGTCTGTTCCGCCGCCGTGATCGCGCTCACGACATCGAACCGAAACAGCCTGTCCATGGAACTGGACATGGCCCGTCCCTCGCGCAGCTTGCGCAGCATGTGGCGCGCGACCTGGCGGTCAAGGGGAGCGGCGGCGGTCGCGGTCAGCCGCAACGCGTCGCGCGGCGGAATGCCGTCCGACATCAACGCGAATATGCCTTCCAGAAAGGCCAACTGCTTGGGCAGCGAAACGCCGAACTGCACCATGAGAAAGGCTTCGTCGAGTCTGGCAAGAGTTTCCCGAACGTTCATGGGTCTCCAACCAACTCACCGCGTTCCCGGTAATCGAAGATAGGCGCTTCCGTGGCGTCCAGACGGCCGGCGGCGCGCTCTGCATCTACCGGGTCGACACGTCCGGCACGCACGTACCGCAGCATGTGGTCAGTGATGGGTCGCCAGCCGTGGGCAGTCAAGTGCCTGCGCCAGCGGAGCGGATCGCGGTTCCTGATGAAGTCGAGGGACGCCTCGTCGATCATCACCATCTCCGCCGCGAGGAGGCGACCGACGACGCCGGAGTTGCTGCAATCGGCGCAACCCGGACCGCGCACGAATATGCGCGCCGTTGCCCCTGCGAACAGGCGAGAAAACCGTTGGCGCGAATCCTGATCCAGATCGTCCGCGTCGGCGAACGGCGTTCTGCAGGCCGGACACAATTCGGGGACCAGGCGCTGGTTGATCAGCAAGACGAGAAAATTGGGATCGCAGAGTAGCGAATGGTCGACGCCCAGGTCTTCCATGCGCATGGGCACACTGAGGACGTTCGACGCGTGCAGCGTGGTGACGGTCAATTTGCCCGCCGTCACGAGGTCCTTGATGGAGTCGGCGGTGTTCCTGTCCTTGATCTCGCCGAGCACGTTGATGTTGGAGTCCCAGCGGTTCAACCCCGCTCTCAGGTTCTCCCATCCCCCATGCTCGGTGATATCGGAGATGGCGATATGGGTCACGTTCGGCAGTTCCCGTTCCACGGGTTCTTCCAGGGAAACGACCTTGAGCGAATCCGGAAGCGTCTCCAGCACGGCGCTCATGGACGTGCTCTTGCCGGAACCGGTCGGCCCGGAGAAGACGATGACGCCATAGGGCCGGTTAAAAGCCTCGCGTAACAGGTCGCGGTGCAACGGCGTGTAGCCGAGGTCCTCCAGCGGCCAGGCTTCCGCATCCGGGCGCCAGATGCGCACGAATATGTCCACGCCCCGGATATCCGGCGCGGTGGCGAAGCGCGTCGACACCGTCTGTCCACGAACGGGGAACTGCGCCGAGGCATTGAGCGGCATATAGGTATTGAACTGGAGCGAGCCTCGCTTCGCCTCGGCGTTGAACAGGTAGTTGCCGATGGCGACGGTCTCGCGTGCCGAGATGCGATCGTATTCGATCATCTGGCCATTGACGCGAAAACGAATGCTGCCCTCGGTGTCGCGCATCTCGAAGTGGATATCGGACGCTTCGCGGTTGATCGCCGCATCGAGGATCGACAGGAACAACCGCGACACGTCCGTCTCGGTGCGGTCGTCCTCGATCATCACATCGTCGCCGATCTCATCTTCGTCGAGCCGCCTCAGAACCGCCCGGACCACCTCCGACATGGCGGGACGTACCTGGAACGGGATTCGCTTCAGTCCCAGCAGCGCCCTGGCGGCTTCGACCTGGGGCGCATCCGGATCAGCGGTGATGATGGAGCCGTCCTCCATGACGCACAGCTTGCCGTTCGCGCTGTCCCGCAGCCAAGCCTGCAGGGACATGGCCGGCTGCTGCGTCACCAGGTCTTCGCGCACAAGAATCGGCGTCACGCCCCACGCTGCGGCGAGCCGCTGGATGCGGTCCGCCTCCAACTCCACGACGGACTCATCGCCGTCTCGATTCGCGCTCTGGGCCGCATCGGGTTCGCCAACACTGGAGGTGGGAAGGACGCGCACGGACTGGGGAGCGTTTTCCGCAATGTCGCTCATCGCGTTCTCACTAAGTCCCGTCGACGGGATTGTGCAGGCTGCGAGGAGATGTTTGCCCACCGCACTCCAGAACGATGCCGTCCGCCATGGCCTGCTGGACCACGCAGCGACTGCTCCCGATTCCATCGCCAGCCCCTACATCATGGTAGAGACCTTCGAGGTACACGATGACCTGTCCGGCCTGATCGCCCTGGCCAAGCCAATGCACGCGAGCATTCTCAAGGCAGGCGCAGGCGCCCTGAGGCGTTGCGGATACCGTCGGTGCGGATGCCCGAATGATGCGTTCGTATTCCTTAGCCATCTCAGGCGAATCCTCGAGCAGTTCGCGAACATCGCGGTCCACTTCCAACAGTCTGAGCAACTCTCCCAACCGCTCGATCTTTCGCCCCACATCGGCGTCTTCCGAGCCTTGCAGCGCCTCCAGCTCGCCGCGCAATCTTTCAAGCGCGATTTCACGGCGTAGCCGGTCCGTCTCCAGTAGACCAATGATCTTGGCAGGCAATTGCGGAAGCGCGGACTCGGCGGACTCCTCGGCCCGGACGCTCCCAAGCACGGGAAGCAGAGCCAGCGCTAACAACCAGGTAAAGCCGCGCCATGCACGCGGCATCGTGAAGCTTTTTGAGACGAGATTGATAAATGGCCTCCTCGGCACCCCAGAAGCTACCGGTGCGCGAGAATACCAGAACAAGATGACGATACCATGTGACGAAACCCCTCTGCGGTTTACGTCCTTATATGGACTATACACCCGAAATCGTCGATTTCAGTCGCGAGACCAAGCGAATGTTACGTTGATTCGTCACGAGGCAAAACAGGCGGAGCGTCGTGCCCTGATCTTCGCGCTTCTTAGCGTTGCCCTCTGGTCGACGGTAGCGACGGGCTTCAAGCTCGGACTGCGCGAACTCGCGCCGGTGCAATTGCTGCTCGCCGGATGCCTGGTCGCCCTCGTCTTCTTCGCCGCCGCGCGGCCGTTCGTCACGGAGAGCCTGACGCCGCGGCAGCACTTGATCGCGGCGGCGCTGGGGCTCCTGAATCCCCTCGCCTACTACCTCGTCCTGCTCGAAGCCTACGACCGGTTGCCGGCACAGATCGCACAACCGCTGAACTATACCTGGGCCATCGCCCTCGCCCTGCTTGCGATACCCGTGCTTCGTCAGCGCCTTTCAGTACGCGGCTGGGCCGGCGTTTGCATCGGTTACGCCGGCGTGGTCGTGCTTTTGACCCAAGGCGAGTTCGACAATCTCGGCCGCTTCGATCCGCTCGGCACCGCGCTCGCTCTTTCGAGTTCCCTTATCTGGGCCGCGTATTGGCTTCTGACCGTGCGCCTCGGCATTCATCCGGTGCCGCTCATGCTCAACGGGTTTGCGGTCGCTACCGTGGCCATAGCCGCGATCTGCTGGACGACCACGGGTTTCCCGCCCCTCAGTCTCAGGGTCGTGGGCTACGGTGCCTGGGTCGGGCTGGTCGAAACCGGCATCACGTTCGTGCTCTGGCAGCGCGCACTGGCGCTCACCGAACACGCCGGCCGGATTAGCCAGCTCATCTTCCTGTCGCCCTTTCTGTCGCTGGTCCTGATCGCCAACATTCTCGGCGAGGACATACACCCGAGCGCTGTCGTCGCCCTGGCCATGATCGTCGGCGGCCTGGTTCTCTCCCGCCGATAGGATCAATCTCGATCCACAGCGCTTGCCTGTCTCTGCACGCGGATAGATCATCGCGTTCGACGCGGACCAGACGTAGAGGGAAGCGATACATGAAGATCACGGCAATCGATACATTCGTCGTCGACGCGGGCTGGCGGCCGTGGCAGTTCGTCGCCGTCCGCACCGATGCCGGCATCACCGGCTACGGCGAATGCTCCGACGGACGCTTGCCCTACAGCGTCGTATCGACCGCCAGGGAATTCGAAACAATCCTCCTGGGCCAGGATCCGCGTCCCGTCGAGGCGCGCTACTGGGACCTCTACCGCATGGCCCGTCAAAGTCCCGGCGGGATCGCCGCCAAAGCCATCGCCGGGATTGAGCTCGCCTTGTGGGACATCAAGGCGAAGGCGCTCGGCGTGCCCGTATACGAGCTGCTCGGGGGGCCTATCCGGCGGCGCCAGCGCGTCTACTGGTCGCACTGCGGAACGTCGCGGGCGCGCAACTCCGACATCATCGGCGTGCCGCCGCTTCGGACCTGGGACGACATAAAGTCCCTGGGCAAGGAAGTGGTCGCGCGCGGATTCACCGCGCTCAAGACCAACATCGTCTATCCCGGCGACCCCTCGGGGGTCTACTGGGGCGGTTTCGGCGGCGGTGGAGGTACCACCGACGGCACCATAAACAACGCCACGATCGACCACATCCGCACCTTGATCGGGACATTTCGGGACGCCGTCGGGCCGAACATCGATATCGCTCTCGATCTCAACTTCAACTTCCGCGTCGAAGCGGCAACACGCATCTGCAAGGCGCTCGAAGACCTGCGCATGATGTGGGTCGAGATAGACATGTACGAACCCGATGGGTTGCGGGAAATCCGCGATGCCACCAGCGTGCCGGTCTGCTCGGGGGAGAACCTGTTCACCGCGCGCGACTACCGGCGCTACTTTGAAGCCCGCGCCATGGACGTGTGCATGGTGGACGTCCCCTGGAACGGTTTCGGCCCGGCGAAAAAGGTCGCCGACATGGCGGAGACGTTCGAGATCAACTGCGCGCCGCATAACTACTACAGCCATCTCTCCACCCTGCATTCGATGCATCTCTGCGCGGTGATTCCGAACGTCCGCATTTGCGAGATCGACATCGACGACGTGCCTTGGAAGGACGATCTGATCACCGAGAAACTGGAGTTCGATCGGGGCGACGTATTGATCCCCGACCGCCCGGGATGGGGAGCCGACCTGAATGAAGAAGTCGCCCGCGCCCACGTTTGGGAAAGGGGGCGGCCACCAGGATATTTGAATCGAACCGGGGACTCCAACGCCCGCACTCGCGCCATGAACCAGGAACCGCCGCCAAGGGAGGGACGATGATCATTCAACTGCGCCAGATATGCCTGGTCGCGCGGGAACTCGCGCCGACCATAGACAATCTCACCAATATCTTTGGCATCAGATCATGCTTCGTCGACCCCGGTGTCGGGAAGTGGGGTCTCGAGAACACGCTGACGCCGATCGGACGCAACTTCCTCGAGGTGGTGGCACCCGTGGAACAAGGCACCGCCGGCGGACGCTATCTGGACCGGCGCGGCGGCGACGGGGGTTACATGGTGATCACCCAGGGCGCCGACAAGTCGACGCAACAGGCGGTGCGCCAGCGCGCGCTTGATCGCGGCGTGCGCATCGCCATGGAATCGGAGCGCGAAAACTGGAGCATCTGCCAGTTGCATCCGCGCGACATGATCGCGTCTTTCCTGGAGATCGACTGGGATCGGCACGACGACTTCAACGGCAACTGGATACCCGCCGGGGGTACCGGATGGGAGGACAAGGTTGCCCAGGGCGTGACAGCGGACTATCTCGCGGTGGAACTGCAGGGCCCGGACCCGATCGAAAGCGCCGAACTCTGGGGCCACGTCACCGATCTCCCGGTGACGCGCGACGGCGCCGTGCTGAGCATGGCGCTCAACAACGTCACCCTACGCTTCGTGGAGGCGACGGACGGGCGCGGGCCGGGCTTGGGGGGCATCGATCTCGCCGTTCGCGACCGGGACAGAATCCTCGCGTCCGCGAAAGCGCGCAACTGCTACGTGTCCGACGACCGCGTGGACGTATGCGGCGTGCGTTGGACGCTCCAGGACGCCTGACGGGCGACAGCGTCCGCCGCGATAGCTCCGTTATCGCGCGCGACCGGCGGCGACCCCCGCATTCGCCCGTCGGCGGGCGTTTTCCGTGAGGTGTTGCTTGCGAATGCGGATTGAGGCCGGCGTGATCTCGACGAGTTCGTCATCGTTGATGAACTCCAGCGCCTGTTCGAGCGATAGCTCCGTGGGCGCGGCGAGCAGGATGTTCTCGTCGCTGCCGGCAGCCCGGATGTTGGTGAGTTTCTTCTCTCTCAACGGATTTACCGTAAGGTCGTTGGATCGCTTGTGCACACCCACCACCATGCCTTCGTACACCGGTGTGCCGGGCCTGACCATCAGGCGCCCGCGCGCTTGCAAGCTGAACAGCGCATAGCCGACGGCCCTGCCGGTCGCCTTCGAAATCATTACGCCGGATTTGCGTCCTATGTCCAGCCCCGCCACCACGGGGCCGTAACCAGCGGAGGAAAAGGTCATGATGCCGGAACCCGATGTGAACGACGTAAACTCCGAACGAAAACCCATGAGCGCCCGCGTGGCCACTTTGCAGGCAAGCCGCACGCGGTCCGCGCCGACGTGCTGCAGGTCGATCAATTCGCCCTTGCGCTCGCCCAAGGCTTCCATCAGTCGGCCCTGGTGATCGACTTCGATGTCGAACGCCACAATTTCGAAGGGTTCCAGGCGTTCGCCGGCAACCATGCGCATGATCACGGTCGGCCGGGAAACGGCGCACTCGTAACCCTCTCGGCGCATGGTCTCGAGCAATACCGAGAGGTGTAGCTCGCCGCGGCCGGATACCTTGAAATGATCCGGGTCGTCCGTCTCCTCCACCCGCAGCGCAACGTTGTGCGAGGCTTCCCGCAGCAGGCGCTCCCTGATCTGACGGCTGGTCAGGTACTTGCCTTCGCGTCCGGCGAACGGCCCGGTGTTGGCGCGGAACATCATGGTCAAGGTGGGTTCATCGACCGCCAACACAGGCAAGGCGTCCACCGAATTGACGTCGCAGATCGTATCGGACACGCCGATGTCGTCGATGCCGGAAATACACACGATATCGCCCGCCCCCGCCGACGCCAGTTCGACCCGCTCGAGACCCCGGTTCGCGTGTACCGACAAGACCCGCGCGCGGCGCACGACACCTGCGGCGCTTACCACCGCCACCGGCATGCGAGGTGCTACGGAACCCCGCGACACCCGGCCGATGCCGATCACGCCGACGTAGCTCGAATAGTCCAACGTGCTGACCTGCATCTGAAACGGTCCTTCGACATCGGTCTTGGGCGGGCGCGCGCGCTGCACCACGAGGTCGAGAAGTGGCGTCATGTCGTCCGCCATACTCGCGGGGTCAAGGCCCGCAATGCCCAACGTGGCGGAGGTGAACGCTATCGGAAAGTCGAGCTGCGCCTCATTGGCGCCAAGCGCGTCGAACAGGTCGAAGACCTCGTCCACCACCCGGTGCGGCGCCGCGGCGTCCCGATCAATCTTGTTGACCACCAGTATCGGGTCGAGGCCGGCGGCGAACGCCTTGCTGGTGACGAACCGCGTCTGCGGCATCGGACCCTCGACCGCATCGACGACGAGCAGCACCGAGTCCACCATGGACAGAATCCGCTCCACCTCGCCGCCGAAATCCGTATGCCCCGGCGTATCGACGATGTTGATGCGGCAGCCCGCATGTTCGACGGATGTCGTCTTCGACAGGATCGTGATGCCGCGCTCGCGCTCCAGTTCATTGCTGTCGAGCGCGCGATCAGCGATCTCGACGCGCTCGTCGGTCGCCGTCTGCCGCAGCAGGCAATCCACCAGTGTGGTCTTGCCATGGTCGACATGGGCGATGATGGCAACGTTGCGGATTTCCATGGAGCGCCGGGGTTGAGGGCGCGGCGCATTATGTCTGAATAAGCGCGAGAGTCCATGCGCGGAGAACGGCATTGGAGCCGACTTGCGCCCCGCGTTTGCCAACCTTCCCTCTCGCGAGCACCAGCGCATCTACTGCGCCGCAAGGGACGGCCATGTACCATCGCCGCGTTCATATCGCAGGGTGGAAGTCATGACACGAGTGAATGGGGAAGCGGCGGCGCGGGCGGGATTCGACGTCGGGCGCGTGCAACGCGTTGTCGATCACCTCGAACGTCATTACATCGAACCGCAAAAGATAGCTGGCTGCCAGGTCGCGGTTGCGCGGCGCGGCGAACTTGCGTGTTTCGCGTCGCTCGGTCTCATGGACATCGAACGCGGGCGGGCCATGGCCGACGACGCCATCTTTCGCATCCACTCGATGACCAAGCCGATCACTTCGGTGGCGCTGATGCAGCTATACGAACTGGGAATGTTTCAACTGAACGACCCGATCCACCGCGTGATCCCCGCCTGGCGCGAGCGGGAGGTCTACGTTTCGGGCGATGACGAGAACATCCTCACGCGTCCCGCCAAGCGTCCAATCACGTTTCGCCACATCCTGGGCCATACCGCCGGACTGGCCTACGGCGGGTCGGATCATCCGGTGGAAAAGGCCTACCGCCGGCTGGAGATCAGTCGCGCTCCCGGCGAAACATTGCAGACCTTCGTGGACAAGCTTGCCGCCGCGCCGCTGTGCTACGACCCCGGCGAGCGGTGGCACTATTCCTACGCCACGGACGTCTGCGGCTACCTGGTGGAAGCGTTGTCGGGCTTACCTTTCGATCACTATCTCAAGCAACACATCTTCGAGCCCCTCGGGATGCCCGACACCGCCTTCAGCGTCCCGGAATCCAGAGCCGGCAGGTTGGCCGCGAGCTATGTGTGGCAACCGGACAGTACGCTGAATTTGCTGGACGATCCGCAGACAAGTTCCCACCGCACCCATCCAACCTTTTTCTCCGGCGGCGGCGGACTGACAAGCACCACGCACGACTACCTGCGCTTCTGCGAGATGTTGCGCCGGGGCGGAGAACTGGATGGCGCGCGCATTCTGGGTCCACGCACGCTGCGATTGATGACGCGGAATCACCTGGCGAATGGCCGAGACATGACCGAGATGGCGGTGGGGAGATTTTCCGAAACCCCCTACGCGGGTGTCGGATTCGGCCTCGGTTTCGCCATGTCCCTGGACGAGGTCCGGACCGGCGGGCCCAGCGCGGGGGATTTCTACTGGGGCGGCGCCGCATCCACCATAATGTGGGTTGATCCGGTCGAACAGTTGTCCGTGGTGTTCATGACCCAACTCATGCCCTACGGCACCTTCAACTTCCGCGGAGAACTCAAGAACATGGTCTACGCCGCCATCGCGGACTGACTTAAGCGCGCTTCAACCCGCCACAACGTGGCCGCAATGCATGGGAGCAAGCCATGGCAAGGGAAATGGGAATCTTCGAAACGATGTACAACTGCCGCGCGATGCGGCGGCTGAAGCCGGATCCGGTGCCGGAAAGCATCCTGATGAAGATGATCGATGCCGCCAATCGGGCACCGACGGGTTCCAACCGGCAGGGCGCCCGCTGGATCATCGTTCGGGACGCGGATCAGCGGAGGAAGCTGGCCGACCTGAATCGGGCGCGGGCGACGGGCTATGGTGGAGGGAACCCGACGCCGCCGGACGCACATCCCGCGGACAAGAGGGACCGCCTGGTGGCGGCGGTGCGCTGGCAAGGCGAGCACATGCAGGACATCCCGGCGCTCGTTATCGCCTGTTACCGATTCGAAGAGTCGGTCGTCGACAGCCCGGAGCTCAGGACCAGGGCCGCGGGCTCGATATGGCCGGCTGTACAGAACCTGCTCCTGGCCGCCCGCGCGCTGGGATTGGGCGCGGCGCCCACGACGATGGGCTTGTCGGACCGCGCGGCCGTGCGCGAAGTGCTGCAACTACCGGACGACATGGCGGCTTTCTGCCTCATTCCCGTCGGCTATCCGTACGGAAACTTCGGTCCGGTCACGCGATTGCCGGTGGAAGAGACGATGTGCTGGGACCGCTGGGACGAATAGCGCCCGCCACGACCGATTCAGACGGCCGCCGGACCGGGAAATCGTTCCCGCAGTATCCGCTTCAGAATCTTGCCGCTCGGATTACGGGGCATGTCGTCGATGAAGACGACCTCTTTCGGCTGTTTGAAGCGCGCCAGACGCCCCTGGCAGAACTCCATCACGTCGCTCTTCGTGAGCGCATCGTCGCGCTTCACAACGACGGCGCAAGGCGATTCGCCCCAGGCCTCGCTCGGCTGGCCGATGACGCCGGCTTCCAGAACGCCCGGGTGCGCTTCCAGGACCTTTTCGATCTCGGCCGGATACACGTTCTCACCGCCCGAGATGATCATGTCCTTGATACGGTCCTCTATATATACGAAACCTTCCGCATCCATGCGCGCGACATCGCCGGTGTGCAGCCAGCCATCGACGATCGTCTCGGCCGTCGCCTCCGGTTGGTTCCAGTATTCGCGCATCACATGGTCGCCTCGGACGAGGACCTCTCCCGGCGTATCGGGTGGACACTCCGCACCCTCGGCATCCACGATCTTCACGTCTGTGTGGAAGAACGCCTTGCCGGTGGATCCGATCCTCTTTAGCGCGTTTTCAGCGTCGATCAGACAAGCCGGCCCGCAACTCTCTGTCAACCCGTAAACCTGATGGACTTCGATGCCGATGTCGGCGTAGGCCTGGATCAGCGACTCCGGCACCGGCGCGGCGCCGGACATGCACCAGCGCAACCGCGAGTGATCGAAATGATCGCGGTTCGGCACCTGCAGCATGAAATTCAGCATGGCGGGCACGGCGAGGCCGATCGTCACGCGCTCGCTCTCGATCAGCTCCCATGCGCGGACGGGATCGAAGCTCCGCATGACGATACTTGTGACGCCCCGGTACACGCTCACGGAAAGCGGAGTCAGCGCGCCGACATGGAACATCGGCAGCGGCGACAGGAAGCGGTCGGCTTCGCGGTAGTACGTGGTGGCCGCGATGGTCAAGCAGCCCCAAATGGAGGTGTGGTGGCTGTGTACGACGCCCTTGGGCAGGCCTGTCGTGCCGGACGTATACATGATGTACAGCATGTCGTCGTCCGCGCCGCCGATGGCCGGCTCGTCATCGGGCGCGGCATCCCGGAAGTCGCAGAAGTTTTCGGCGAAGGGCGCGACATGCTCGTCGTCGTCGACCACCTGCAACCAATGCTCAATGTCGGTCGCGCCGCCCCGGCTCTGCAGCTCCGCAGCGCTATCGAGGAATTCCCGGTCAAAGATCAAACGCGTGGCACCGCTGTCCGAGAGGATGAACTCGAGCTCGTCAGGCACCAGGCGCCAATTGAGGGGCACCGTGACCGCGCCGATTTTCGCCAGGGCAAAGAAGGTCTCCAGGAATTCGGCGCAATTCATGAGCAGCAAGGCGACGCGCTCTCCCGGGGCTATGCCGGCGGCGAGAAACGCGTTTGCCACGCGATTGCAACGCGCATTCATCTCGGCGAACGTCAACCTGAGCCCCAGATCGCAGCCCACGTACGCTTCCCGCGCCGGGGTGAGCAGCGCGCGCTTCGTCATCCATTCGCCGATATTGTTTCGCATGGGGCCTAATCTTCCCGTAAACGTAGCGCCACAAAATCCGTCGCCCTATCGGGCGCCGTGTTTTGCCCCCGCCCAAGCCCGACTGTTTCGTCCCACCCGCCTCCCCGCAATGATTGTCGCAGAAGCCCGCACGGCCGGCAGCCTTCTCGCGTCCAAACCTGCGGTCCGGATCGGGCATTGACGCGAAAGCGATGGCGCGATTCGTTGGGCAGTCGGGTTGCACCGGCGGCGTCCTGGACCAGGCGGCGCCCTGGACAGCCACGGCCGCGTCCTGGACAGCCAGAGTCAGACCATGGGAGAAGCTGTACATATTCGTCCAATTTTGTACAATTCCTATCCCAACGCGCGCCGGACACGGAATGACATCTGACCTGTACAGGATTGGTGCGGTCTCAAAACTCACGGAAATCAGCCCCGAGCGGCTACGCGCATGGGAGCGCCGCTACAACCTTCAACCGGCGCAAAGAAACGGGAAAACGCGGTTCTACGATTCAGGTCAGATCGAGCGTCTAAAGAAGATCAAAGTGCTCCTCGACCGAGGTCAGGCGATCAGTCAACTCATCAAGTTCTCCAACGAAGAGCTTGACGCGCGCCTTGCCATCAAGCCCGGGCGCGTGGGATCCACACGCGTCGGACTGGTGGGCCCAAGTTTGATCCTGGCGGAGCGCGATCAGGAACAAAGTCGCCTGAACGTGCTCGGACGATGGGCAAGCCTCGAAAGCTTCGAGTCATGCGCCGACTTGCTCTCAGCGCTCGATGTTCTTCTCGTGCAACTTCCCAGCCTGGACTCGCAACAAATCCAAAGACTTAGGAGCATCGTCCCATACACGCGGCTGGTGTGCGCTTACAGATATGCGAGGGAGAGCGACTTCGAAACTGCTGCCGACCTCGGCGTTGCCCTGCTTCGATGGCCGGCGCCCTGGTCCGATGTCGAATACGCCTGCCTGTCCCGAGCGATGGCGCCGGGCGGTGACGACCGCACGGAATTGCGCCGCTTCACCGAGGATGAGTTGCTACAGATCGCCATGTCGGAGTCGCAGGTGGGGTGCGGTTGCGCCCGTGGCCTCGTGGAACTTATCACCGAACTGGACGCGTTTTCCGTCCATGCCTCCCGATGTGGAGACGGCGATGACAAACATCCGGGCGCGACCGCCGCCGAACAGGCGCGCATCCGGTTGGAAGAGGCGCTCGAGGCCTTTGTCGTGCAGCATCGACTCCTGCGTCCTGCAGACTAAAGGACTATACAAAACCTGTACAAAAAGTTCTTGACAAAGACTTTTGTCCTGTACAAAATGTCCGACATCGTTAGTTTTGGCGTGCGCGGCATACCTCCCAGTAGTCCTCCCCCAAGAGTGTCCTTCCCCAACTGAGGCTTGCCCTCGGCGGTTTTGGAATACCGGAATCGCCGACACGCCACTTTTCAAACGCCTTCATTTCCCCGCGCCAGATCGCGTTCTCTTCGTCTATGGATGTCCTCAACGACGCCCGTTCGATCCCGTGTCGCTCATGGATAGCGAATGCGCGCGAAGTTCAAGACCCCTCGCCTGCGCACTTGGTGTATCGCGCGAGAAACCAGCGAATCTCCTCCAAAAGACGCGTCGTTGCAGCCGATTCCCCGTATGCGAACCCGTGCGGCAAGCCGGGATAGAAGAGGTAGTGTACGGTTCCGCCAGCGTCCTGATATTCCCGCACCAACTCGAGCGTCATGTCCCTGGGCACGTTGGCGTCTTCGCCCGGCTGCACCACGAGTAAAGGCGGCAAACTTTGCGCTTCTCCCGCCCGGAGTCGCCGTTGCACGCTCGCGTCGCGCATGTGCGCCTCGTCCCGGTAGTAGCGGAAGTGCGCGGCGACCAATTCGTCGCGCCCGGCTTCAATGGCGTATCGCAGGCGCCTGAACGGATCCGAGACAGGCCACAACGCGACGACGCAGCAGACGCCCGCCGAAAGATTGTCCGCGCCCTCGACAGTGGTCGGCGTCCCGCGATGGTCGGGCATGTCCGGCTGAGTCGCACTCAACAACGCCAGATGGCCGCCCGAAGAACTGCCGATCAGGGCGATGTGGTCCGCGTCGATGCCAAAGTCCTCCGCGCGCGCTCGCACGTAGCGAATTCCCGCAGTGATGTCCTGTACCGCGCATGGATGCTTGCCGTTTCGTCCATCCCGAAAGTCGAGGGAGAACACCGCGAACCCCGCCTCCGCGAGACTGGAGCAAACGACATGCGGAGCGTGGCGGTCATTGGCGGTCCAGGCGCCGCCGTGCACCATGATCACGGCCTTGCCGAGGTGCGCGGAGTCGTCCCGGCTGACATACGACTCGAGACAAAGGTCGATCGGATGCGCGCGATCCGCGGCGTGCGACCGCGCATAGATAAAGGTGTCGACCTTGACGCTGGCGTCGCCAGCGATTTCATCAGGCAGCGACACTGGCCTCGGCCACCATCACCACGGTGTCGTCGGCCTTGGACAGCCAGACGAAAGCCCCGCTGCGATCAGTGTCACCATCAACGCCGCCGGTCGCAACGCCACGCGCAGTAATCGTGTCGCCAGGCCAAGCGGGATTGGTGAACTTGAGATCCAATCGACCACTTTGCCACCAGGCATCGCCAAAGTGATCTTCCAGAAGGTTCGCGGCGTACGCCATTGTCATGCGCCCACCGACGACAACATCCCGGAACCCCAGTGCTTTCGAAGACTCCTTGTCGGTGTGGTAGTTCGCATTACCGTGAAAGAACTCGCCGCACATCTGAATCGTGATCGTTCGTGTTAGACCACCGAATCCCTTGCCTTCGGGCACGGCAAACTTGCGCGCGCCGGGCTTCTTGGTCGGATCCCGAAAAGCGACCTCGCCGCCCGCGGGCTTCTCGCGCAGGAAGCTCTGATGGTGATGGGTGCGATGCACCAACTTGCCAGTGGCGTCCTTGATGTCTACTTCGTAGTACACCACCGAGCGATCGCGATGGGGATAGATGTCGCGGATGCGACCGCCGGTCAAGTAGGTTCGTCCGGCTGTCAACGGGGCGAAGCAATCCCACCCCTGGCGCATCCAAAGATGGCCGATGTGGTTCGCGAACGCTATCTCGTTGAAGTAAGCGTTCTCGGCATCGCTTGCGACCAAGGTGGGCACCTTGCCGTCAGTTCGCGGCGTGAGCGCAAGGCCGCCGTGATAGTCGGCAAGCAATCGGTCGGTCACAGTGAACTTTCGCGCGCTGAGTTCCTTGCCAACAAACGGTTCTGTCATTTTGCTCACCCCTTCTTCGACCGCCCAAGTGTAGTCAACACGCCACGCAGACGCATCTGCAAACCCTGAGATGAAAATAGAAAGCCGCCAAAGAACAAACACCCGCCTCCCGATGGGTGTCCCTATCTGACCTCAGTGGGTGTCCCTATCTGACCTTCTATCCGACCTTGCAACTGCGTCGCGGTGGGTGTCCCTGTCCACGGTGTCCCTGTCCGGGGCGCCTATCCGTTATCCGCGATGGGTGTCCCTATCCGGGGCGCGATGGGTGTCCCTATTCGGGGCGATGGGTGTCTCTTCTGCGTCGCCCTGTTTCACTTCCGTGCAGTCAGTGGTCGGCGCGTGCTGGCGGGTTCATGGAATGCGAGGGCGACGGGCACTATAGTGATGGGCCATGACCCGCGTAATCATCGACTGCGACCCGGGCCACGACGACGCCATCGCCCTCATGCTCGCGCATCGGCACGCCCAGGTCCTGGGTATATCCACGGTATCCGGCAATGCGCCCCTCCCGGCAACGACGGCGAACGCGCTCATGGTGACAGCGCTGCTCGATGTCGACACACCAGTGCATGCGGGCGCGGCGCGTCCGCTGGTGGGCGAACCCAGGCATGCCCAAATCGTTCACGGCGCCTCGGGACTCGGTGGCGTCACGCCAATCGAACACCGGCGCACGGTGGCCGGCAATGACGCCGTCGAGTTCCTGCTCGATGCTTCGAGCCAGGACGTCTGGATCGTCGCGCTAGGACCATTGACCAACCTCGCGCTCGCCATCGAGCGCGACCGGTCCTGGGTGCACCGCATCGCCGGCATTTCGCTCATGGGTGGCAGCGCCACGGTCGGCAACTCCACCCGGGTAGCCGAATTCAACATATTCGCCGATCCGGAAGCGGCAGCGCGGGTATTCGAAGCGGGAGCAGATCTCACCATGTGCGGACTCAATCTGACGCATCAGTTGCGCACATCCGATGCGATCGTTTCGCGTTTGCGTGGCATCGGAACACGCCGCGCGGAGTTCGCCGCTCAAGTGTTCGACTACCTGCACGACCGCATGGCGGATTTGAATGGCGTCCGCGAGGCTGCCCTGCACGACCCGTGCGCGGTTCTCGCTGTGACGCATCCCGAACTGCTCGAAACAGAACCCCGAGCCGTGGACATCGAACTCGACGGCACGCTAACGCGCGGCATGACCGTCGTCGATCAGCGGAGTACCCGCCGGCGCGACCCGGCCAACGCCAGGGTGGCGTATCGCATCGATGCGGACCGAGCTATGAACCTGGTGTTGGAGTGCATGGCCTGACGCATGCAAACTGTTTCGGAGCTACGCGTAGTCGCCAACTACGAACCGGCAGGGGATCAACCCACCGCCATCGCCCAGTTGGTCGAAGGACTCGAAGACGGCCTCGCGCACCAGACCCTCCTGGGCGTTACCGGCTCCGGCAAGACTTTCGCCATCGCCAAGGTCGTAGAGGCTGTCCAGCGTCCAGCCTTGGTGCTCGCCCCGAACAAGACACTTGCGGCTCAGCTATACGGCGAGTTTCGCGAGTTTTTCCCGGGCAACGCGGTGGAGTACTTCGTCTCCTACTACGACTACTATCAACCCGAGGCATACGTTCCGGCGTCCGACACCTACATCGAAAAGGACTCGTCCATCAACGCCCACATCGAACAGATGCGGCTGTCCGCCACCAAGGCGCTGATGGAACGGCACGACGCGATCATCGTCGCATCGGTCTCCGCCATCTACGGCCTGGGCGATCCGCAGTCGTACCTTCGGATGGTGCTTCACCTTGACCGCGGCGACCGCGTCGACCAACGCCACATCGTGCGGCGCCTTGCGGACCTGCAATACACCCGTAACGACACCGCGTTTCAGCGCGGCGCCTACCGCGTCCGCGGCGACGTGATCGACGTCTTTCCGGCAGAGTCCGAGAAGCAGGCCGTGCGCATCGAGCTATACGATGACGAAATCGAAAACCTTTCAGTGTTCGACCCCCTGACCGGCGAAGTCGCGAGCCGCGTCCCCCGTTACACGGTGTTCCCCAAGACCCACTACGTCACGCCGAGGGAGCGCATACTCGCCGTCATCGACGATATCCGCGATGAACTCCGCGACCGCGTCGAATACCTCAAGGCGAACGACAAACTGGTGGAGGCGCAACGCCTGGAGCAACGTACCCGCTTCGATCTGGAAATGATCAAGGAGGTCGGGTACTGCAGCGGCATCGAGAACTACTCGCGCTATCTTTCCGGTCGCCAGGCAGGAGAACCGCCGCCCACACTGTTCGACTACCTGCCGAAAAACACGCTCCTGATCATCGACGAATCCCACGTCACCATCCCGCAACTGGGCGGTATGTACAAGGGCGACAGGTCTCGCAAGGAGACATTGGTCGAATACGGCTTTCGGCTGCCGTCGGCATTGGACAATCGGCCGCTGCGGTTTGATGAATGGGAAATACTGTCGCCGCAGATGATCTTCGTTTCCGCGACGCCTGGTAACTATGAAGCGGAGAACACCGGGCAGGTGGTCGAGCAGGTGGTGCGACCCACCGGCCTTGTCGATCCCGAGGTCAGCGTTCGTCCCGCTTCGACGCAAGTGGACGACCTGTTCGAGGAAATCCGGAAGACGGTGGCCAAGGGCGAGCGCGTCCTGGTCACGACCTTGACCAAGCGCATGGCTGAAGACCTCACCGAATACCTCGACGAGCACGGCGCGCGCGTGCGTTATCTGCACTCCGACATCGACACCGTCGAGCGGATCGAGATCATCCGCGATCTTCGGCTCGGCGTGTTCGATGTCCTGGTCGGCATCAACCTTCTGCGCGAGGGGCTGGACATGCCCGAGGTATCGCTGGTCGCCATCCTCGATGCCGACAAGGAAGGCTTCCTGCGTGCCGAGCGCTCGCTGATTCAGACCATAGGACGTGCCGCGCGCAACCTGAACGGACGCGCCATTCTCTACGCAGACAAGATCACACGATCCATGCGGGCAGCCATCGACGAAACCGATCGGCGCCGAGCGAAGCAGGTACGGTTCAATGCCGAGCACGGCATCACGCCGAAAGGAATCGTCAAGGACATCCCCGACATCATGGAGAGCGCGCGCGCCATCCCTGGCCGCGCGGGGACCAGCCGCCGATCGGGCGACCGCCGATCAGGCGAACGCCGCCGGATCGCGCCCGAGAATCCCGCGGAACTCGGCAAGCTACTCGCCAAACTCGAACGCGAAATGCTCGACCGCGCGAAGAACCTGGAATTCGAGGAAGCCGCCGCGCTGCGGGACGAAATCGCCACGATTCGCGACCAGCAGTTCATGCGTTAGCCCGCATATCTCACCAAGGGCCGCGATGATCGCGCAGGATTTTGCCCGCGTGCGCGTGCGCGTACTCGGGAGCGGAAGCATAGCCCCGCCTATGGTGGAGCGACCATGTGCGCGCACGCGGGCAAAAGTGCCCCACGGGCGGCGCCTTCGGCTCCGCCCGTGGCCCGACCCCACCGTGCGAGGGCGCGGCCAGCGCTGCCTCCCAAATAAGGACGCACTAGTGTCGTGTCACCCGGCAGAACCTCCCAAAAAGGACGCACTAGATTGAAATCCAATGACGTTCAGTGACTCAACGAGCGGCTTGGTGGGATATGCGGGCTAGAAGCGCCCCACAGCCAGCGCTTTCGGCTTCGACTGTGGCCCTGCCCTAGCTCGTCGACCATGCCGATCAAAGCCCGCGCAACGCTGCCTCGATGCGCGTATCGCCATCGAGCAGGCCGAAGGACTTGCCGATAGTGTTGTCGAGATCCAGGCACATGACCAATGCCATCGCGAGATTCTCTCGCGAGGTCAAACCGCCGCCTTGCAGGTCGGCGTTGGCGACGACCCTTTCCGTCGCCGCTTCATCGGTCAATCCGCCCGGACAGACGATGGTGTAGTCCAGGCCGGTTTCGCGCAAATGGTTGTCCGCATGGGCTTTGGCCTTGTGGTAGTGCGCGATTCGCGAAATGCTGTGGATGTCGGCGTTGAGCGAACTCAGCATGATGTAGCGACGCACCCCATGGGTCTGCGCGGCGACCATCGATCGAATCGCACCAACCTGATCCACCAACACCGTCTTGTCCTTTCCGGTGCGGCCGCCCGAACCCGCAGCGAAGATGATGGCGTCCGCGCCCGCGACCGCATGGTCGATGGGATACTCCAGGTCGCCGAGTACCGTCGGCACGCCGAGCGCATCGAACTTCGCGCGTTGCGCCGGATCGCGGATCATCGCCACCGGATTGTGCGGGCTCTGCGCCAGGCGGCGCACAACGCGGGTCGCCGTATTGCCGTTTGCACCGATGACTAACACCTTCATTGCTTACCTCCTCCGGATTCCCGCCGCCGCTAGCGCCGATGACTGGAGCCCGCAACGCAATGCCGCCGTTCCAGCACCGCAACGAGAAAATCCGCCCAAAGCGCCTTGATCCCTATAGTGTAGCGGTCCGGACCTTCGATCGTGCAACCCCCAATGAGCGTCAGCCGTCCTCGCGGCAGTTTTACCGACGGCGACCTGCCGAGACACGTGACGCGCCTGTCCGGGTTCATGATCATGGGTTTCCTCGCCATGACGCTGGCGCAATTCGTCGAGGCGGTCTATCTCGGCATTCTCGGCACCAGCGCCATCGCAGCCGTCACCTTCACGTTTCCGGTCGTCATGGCCCTGAGCGCCGCCTCGCGAGGGATCGGTATCGGGATCAGCGCGGTGCTCGCGCGAGCCGTGGGCGGCGGGGAGAACGAACGCGCGGCTGTCCTTGCCAGTCACGGCCTCTTTCTGGACCTGATATTCAACGTACTCTGCGCCGTCCTGCTGCTCTTCTTCGCCGAGCCGCTGTTTCACTTGCTTGGCGCGCGCGGCGAGGTCCTCGATCTGGTCGTCGCCTATATCGCGATCTGGGCTTTCGGATTTCCCCTCTTCGGCTTGGCGATGGTGGGGTCCGGCCTCATGCGTTCCATCGGCGATCCGGCGTTTCCGGGCTATGTCATGGCGGTCGGATCAGGGGTCCAGGTCTTGATCGGACCCTTTCTCATCTTCGGCTGGTTCGGGTTTCCCGCTCTCGGCGTCGAAGGCGCCGCATGGTCGTTCGTCCTGGCGCGTTCGCTGTCCTTCCTGATGACCGCCTATTGGTTCACGCTGAAGCGACGCATGATTCGCGCTTCCTTCACTTCCTTCTTCGCCTCGGTGCGAACCATTCTCCACGTCGGCATTCCGGCCATGGCGACCAACCTCATCGAACCGTTGTCGTCCGCGGTCATTACGCGGCTGCTCGCCTCTTTCGGCATCGCAGTCGTCGCCGGCTTCGGCGTTGCAGCTCGCATAGACGCGGTGGTGTTCATGGTGGTGATCGGCATTTCGTCAAGCACGACGCCCCTGGTCGGGCAGAACTGGGGCGCCCGGCTGTACGACCGAGTCGACCGGGCGCTCGCCCTCTGCTATCGCTATTGCCTGCTGTGGGGCGTAATCGCCGCGACCATCATGTGGGTCGGTGGTCGACTGTTCGTATCACTGATCAACGATGAGCCGGAAGTGGTCGCCACGGCCACGACCTATCTCTACATCCTGCCCATCACCCTCGGCTTCGCCGGCATGCTCAACGTCGCCAACGGCGCCTTCCAAGCGCTGTCCAAACCTGCGCCGGCGCTCATTCTGTCGCTGCTGAAGCTGTTCGTGTTCTACGTGCCCCTGGCGTTGGTGGCGAGCCGATACTTCGGCTACACGGGCATTTTCACCGCCGCCGCGTTGACAAATGTCGTCCTCGGACTGTGGGGACGCGAGTGGAACCGCAGGGTGATCGTCAGGGAACGCGCGAGGCTATCCGCGTCTGCGGGCTAGGTCACGCGAGAACCGATCTCCAATCGGTACGGCGGCAGTGATTCCAGGATTGACCGGCCATAGCGGAGCGTAACAATGCGGCGGTCGAGCAGCGTAATCCTGCCGTGGTCCTCTTCGTGGCGGATCAGCCGGCCACACGCCTGTACCAGGCGAAGCGCCGCCTCCGGCAGGGCAACCTCGAAAAACGGCACGCGTCCCTGACTCTCCAGCCATTCGGCGAAGGCCTGATCCACGGGGTTGTCCGGTGCGGAGAACGGCAGTTTGGCGACGATGACGTGGCGGCAGTATTCGTGCGGCAGGTCTACCCCTTCGGCAAAACTCGCCAGTCCCAGGATGTAGCTTGGCTCGCCAGCGTCCACCGCCGATCGATGCGTCTGCAGGAGGGCCTGTTTGGACCCTTCGTCCTGCAAGCGACAATGCTCCCGGATCCGTTGCGGCAACGCCTCCACCACTTGACGAAACTGCCTCCAGGACGAAAACAGCACCAGGGCGCTCGCTTCGAGTTCCAACAGGTTCGGAAGCATTTCGGCAATCTCCTCCGTATGCGCCTCCCGGTCGCGCGGATCGGATCGCATTGCCGGCACGTTGAAACTGGCGAGACGCGGATAGTCGAAGGGACTGGGAATGAAATGCTGGCTGGAATCTGCGGGCAACCCGGACTTCTCCAGAAAGCGATCGAAGCTGCCAAGCGCGCGCATCGTACCGGACGTGCACAGAGCACCGTAGCAGCGTTCCCACAATCTTTCGCGAAGGGCATCGCCAGGTTGCAGCGGAGCCGACACAAGTTCCAGGTCCGCGTCCCTCTCGAACGTGAAACGCGTCACCCAGCGCGCGATGAGTCCGCCATCAACCTCGCCGTCAACGCCTGACGCATAGTCGCGGAACAGCAATGCCGTTTCCTCCGCGCGCGCCGCCATCTGTCCCGCGGGACCGAGCCAGTCTTCGGCGAGATACGCATTGGGCCAGTTGCGCTCTCCTGCCAACACCTCCTCAAGGTAGCCGCGAAACATCGCAAACCGTTCTGCCAGACCGGCAAAACTGCCGACCAGGGGATCACATACGTCGCCAATTTCCCTGGGTACACGACCCAGCGGGAATCGATAGTTGGCACGCTCGTCCCATCCCCGATCGAAGTCGAGCTGACCTGCCAGGTTCTCGACATCTCGCATCAACCCCGTCGCGACAGCGACCTCCTCCGCCAATCTCGCCGCCAGCGCCACCAGCTCCGGCGGACGCGAAAAATGCTGGGCGCAAGTGCCAACGGTTCCCTCCGCCTGTTCCAGCCACTCTCTTGTACCCCGCAGCCGGGCGCGCGCCGTAAGGTGTTCGCGCGCCTTGTCCGACAGGTGATGCGCCTCGTCAACGACAAATATGGTTTCCTCCGGAGGCGGCAGGACGACGCCGCCCCCCAAGCTCAGATCCGCCAGCACGAGATCGTGGTTCGCAACCACGACGAGTGCATCTTCGGCGTTGCGGCGCGCCTGGTAAAACGGACATCGGCTGAAGAAGCCACATCGATTGCGCGTGCAACCGCGATGATCCGTCGTCACGGCGGACCAGGCTTGAGACCCCACGCCCTCTTCCCACGTGTCCAGCTCGCCATTCCAGGTTCCGTCTTCGAATGTGGCGAACATCCTTTGGTAAGTGGGCACATCTTGCGGATCCGGCAGTTCAAGCAGCGACTCCTGCGCGCCATCTCCGTACCGGCGCTCGTCGAGCCGCTTGAGGCAGACGTAGCGCCGACGTCCCTTGGCGAGAGCGAAGTCGAAGTCGAGATCGGTGTGCGCCTGCAAGTCCGGCAAATCTCCGAAAACCACTTGCTCCTGCAACGCCACTGTCGCCGTACTGATGAGCACCCGCATGCCAAGCGCCTGCGCGAGAGGAATTACCGCCAGGCAGTACGCGGCGGTCTTGCCCGTACCCGTACCCGCTTCAACCACGCAAAGACGCGGGCGATCGCCGCTCAACGCTCGAGCGACGTGAGCGATCATCTCTCGCTGACCGCGGCGCGGCCTGAAGCCGCGTCCGTCCAGCCACGACCGATACGCGGTCTGGATCAGGTCCTTGTAATCTTCCTCCACGGCACGGAATCCGTTGTGTAGTCCTGCTGTCCTTCCTCGCACCCGCCGTACATGGCGCCGTGCACCTGACCGGACTATCGCTTCCCCAAAACCTCGCCATCAGTTCGCAAAGACGATGTGTCAAATGCCAACAAACCCAAAGGGCCGAAGGTCCCCAGGTGCGCTGGTCTCCAACTGCCAAGGGCCGGCAAGCCTTCGACAACCAGATAGTCCACGTTCCGGCGTCTCACCGTGCCGAGCGGGATTGCGATGGTCAGAGACGATCCATACGTTGGAGCGCTTGCCCGTATCCTACGCCACCCCGCCATCGAAACGCGATACGCGACCTCCCGTCGCCAGATGTCGATACGGGCTCTTTGCCGTAGGACACCCACCCTGACGGCGATTTAGTCATTTTGGGACACCTACGCTTCGGAGTCATTCTGGGCCACCCACGCTTCGGCAATTAGGGACACCCACCCGGTCGAGTCATTCTGGGACACCCACCCGGTCAGGCGTTCAAGGACGCCCACCCTGATGATTCAGGGACACTCACCTCGTCGACCTGATCTCCTCGGACGGACCAACCTGGCGCCAGGAACTGAGAATTGGACGTAAGCCAACAGCGCGTTGGCTATGTTGGTCCCAACCGGGAATCCAGTTATTCGGGGAATACGCCTTGTTGTCTACGGCTGGTTGATCGCAGACGCAGTGGCAGGACTGCTCAGGCCGTCGCAGTCTGGCCTATTCGACGCGACTTCAGCCGAATATCCTCAGCCATCCCCTATCGAGAAAGCGGCGGCAGGTCGCGAGTTGCCCCGTGTAGCGTTGCGCCCTGGTGGCCACTCTGTCTGCGGCGCCCTGCAACCAAGTGTTCTTTCTCCAGTTGCCTTGGCGGTATCCGGTCAGTCCTTCGTGGTAGGAGAGATAGAGCGTTCGCGCATCGTGTCGCGGGATTCCCAACGCACGGTGAGCGCGGTCGAGGTACCAGCCGACAAAATCTATCGCGTCGGCGAATCTGGTCCGACTCGCGGTCTTGCGTCCACTCTCGCGCTTGTAGTCCTCCCAGGTCTCATCGGTCGCCTGCGCGAAACCGTACGCGCTCGATGGCCGGCGCCAGGGAATAATGCCCAGGATCTTGGTTCGTGCTGGCCGGGCGTCATGTTTGAAGCTCGACTCCTTGTACGTGAACGCCATCATGATCGGAATCGATATCTTCCAGTCTTCCTCGGCCTTCTTCGCATGGCGATACCACACGCGCTTCTCATCAAAGACATCGCAAATGTCCGCGACGTTGGATGGCGTAGACGCGCAACCTTCGGAGACAAGGACCACCGCAGCCATGGAAACCGCGAGGCTAACCGTTATTGATCGTTTCATGCTCCGCCAGCAGTGCCACAAATTCAGTTTCATCCATCTGGTGAATCGCCAGCTCTTCCGCCTTCTCCGCTTTGCTGCCAGCACCCGGTCCGGCCACCACCCGAGTGGTCGACGCCGATACCGAACCGGCAACCTTCGCCCCGAGCTTCACCAATCGCGCCTTGGCTTCGTTGCGCGTCATGGCCGCCAATGTTCCTGTGAGCACCCATATCTCCCCCGCGAGCGGCGCCTTGGCGGGTTCCGCGGGGGTGGGCCAATCGATGCCCTGCTCAATCAGCCGGCCCACGACCCGCTGATTATGTTCATCATCGAAAAAACTCCGTATCCGGGAGGCGACGATGGGCCCCACATCGGAGACCTCGTTCAATTCCTCCGCTGGAGCGGGGCTCAAGGCATCGAGCGCACGGAAATGGTTCGCAAGATTGACGGCGGTGGTCTCGCCGACTTCGCGAATGCCGAGGGAGTAGATGAATCGCGCGAAGGTTGTGTGCTTGCTCGCGCTCAAGGCATCGATCAGGTTGCTGGCAGACTTCGGCCCCATGCGGTCGAGCGACTTGACCGCATCGGCGTCCAGTCCGTAAAGGTCCGCCGGATCCTTGACCATGTCTCGCTCCACAAGCTGTGCGACCAGCTTGTCTCCCAAACCTTCGATGTCCATCGCCAGGCGCGACGCAAAGTGCTTCAGACTTTCCTTGCGCTGGGCCGGACAGGTAAGTCCCGCCGGACAGCGCGCAACCGCTTCGCCCTCCGGTCGCTCGATTGGTGTGTCGCAGGCCGGACACCGCTGCGGCATCGCTACTCTCCGGGCAGCTTTGGGCCGTTTCGCCTCAACCACTTTCGTCACCTGCGGGATCACATCGCCAGCGCGATGCACCATGACCGTATCGCCCAAACGCAAATCGAGGCGCTCGACTTCGTCCATGTTGTGCAGGGTTGCATTCGACACCGTGGCGCCCCCGACAAAGACAGGCTCAAGCTTCGCCACCGGGGTGATCGCGCCCGTGCGTCCCACCTGGAATTCAACATCCCTCAGTACGGTGGTCGCCGCTTCCGCAGGATACTTATAGGCGACGGCCCATCGAGGCCGCCGCGTCACATTCCCGAGGGCGTTCTGCATGGCGAAGTCGTTCACCTTGACAACAATGCCATCCACGTCGTAACCGAGGCTCGTCCTGTCCCCAAGCAGCCGGCTCACATAGTCCAGGCAGGCTTCCACGCCGACAACACAGGCAGCGCGTTCGTTCACCCGAAGCCCCCAGCACTTGAACGCTTCAAGCACTTGCCACTGCGTGTCCGGCTCCCAGTCGCCACGCAAACCCGCGCTGTAGCAATACATGGACAGCGGGCGAGATGCGGTCAGCCTTGGATCGAGTTGCCGCAGGCTGCCGGCGGCGGCATTGCGCGGATTGACCAATAAGCGCTCGCCGGTCCTGGCCGCCGCTTCGTTGAAAGTACGAAAACCGTCTAGCGGCATGTAGATTTCGCCTCGCACTTCGAGCGTCGCCGGATAGCTGTCGCCCAGCAATCGCAAAGGGATCGCGGGAACAGTCCGAACGTTCGCTGTAATGTCCTCGCCGTTAGAGCCGTCGCCGCGCGTTGCGCCACGGACCAACACGCCGTTCTCGTAGATCAGGCTCACCGCCACCCCATCGATCTTCGGCTCGCAAGTGAACTCCAGTTCGCCTTCGTAGCCCACTCGAGTCCGGCAGCGGCCCTCCCAGTCGATGAATTCCTGTTCTGACGCGCATTTGTCCAGGGACAGCATGGGTAACTCGTGAGCCACCGCGGCAAAACGCGCGGATGGCTCGGCCCCCACGCGCTGCGTGGGAGAATCCGGAGTCACCAGGTGAGGATGTTCTTTCTCCAGGTTGACGAGACGTTCGAACAGCACATCGAAGTCGGCATCGGCGATCTCGGGGTCGTCGAGCACGTGATAGCGATGGAGGTGATAGCGAATGCGTTCGCGCAGTTCTGCGATTTCCCGTCGCGCGAGATATGCCTTCTTGCGCTGGGGGGCGCCCCGAGCCCCGCTGTCCGATTCGGTCATTTCAGGTCTAGCCCGTCGGATTCGAGCCGTCAGAGGAACATTGACCGTCGCAACATTCCCGACGCTGCCGGGCGCTTAAGTCCCCGAACCCCATCAATACCGTTTGGACATGCGTTTCCGCGAGAATTCGGCAATGCGCTGGCGGTAGTGTTCCTCGGTTTGTCCAGTCAGCACCGAGAAGTTTTCGTCCTTCAGTTCACCGTCCAGGCTTTGACCGATATCTCGGGCCACTCGAAGCATGTTATCGAACACGGCAGCAGGTTCGGCGGGGCCCGGTAGCCGCAAGAACAAGCAAGCGCCCGGCGTTTGCATCGACTCCATGTTCGAAAGATCAAAGGTTCCCGGCTCGATGGCGTTCGCCACAGAGAATTGCGGCGTTTTGGTAATGGGATTGAGCCGATGAAAAATGTTCATGTCGCCAAATGTCAGTCCATTGCGCTGGAATGCCGCCCAAAGGTCGGAACCGCTGAATCGTCTATTGCCACGGGCAAGCACGTTGATTGCCAGAATCTCCTTGTCTTCGGCATCCACGACGACATTCAGGGCTTTCTGGCGCGGCGCTTCGCGCTGGCGACGCGCGGGTCGCTGGTCTTTGCTAGAAATGTCTTTGCGCGAAATGCGGGCAGGCACGATGGAGTCGCTCGCCTGCGCGATAATCGGTTCGTTCCGCGACGTGTGCCGATTACCTCCCATGTTTGCTGAACCATTCTTGGCCCCCGACCCGGCTTTGCCGACGGCAACGCTGTCAGCGGCTGTCGCATCCTCGTGGACAACCTCCATCAATACCGGCGCAGAACTTTCGAAGGCCAAGTGGCGTTGCGTCGGCGCGGTTTGTCCCGCACTTCCGACGACACGCGCGCCGCCGTTCGGAAAATCAGCACCGAATTCGTCACCGTCAAAGTCGTCATCCGGAACGTCCGCCGATAGTTCGAGCGGCAGGGGATCCCGACGCGCTCGCCAAGCCAGCCAGAGGCCATGCATGATGACGAGGGCGATCAGCAGACCGCCGCCAATCAGAATGTAGTCTTCGGACACAGCATCAACCCCGTTTTCCTCGTGTTTTCCACATTAGGCGCTATACGGCAGCCATTGCCGCCGCCTCATCCAAATCCACCGAAACCAGCCGCGACACGCCGGGTTCATTCATAGTCACGCCCAGAAGCTGGTCCGCCATTTCCATAGTCAGCTTGTTGTGCGTGATCACCACGAACTGCACTTCGCCCGACATTTCCTCCAACAGCTCCGCGAACCGAACGACGTTCGAATCGTCAAGCGGTGCATCCACCTCGTCCAGCAAGCAAACCGGACTCGGATTGAGCTGGAAGATAGCAAAGATCAGCGCAATCGCCGTCAACGCCTTCTCGCCCCCCGACAGCATCTGTATGGTCGAATTGCGCTTTCCGGGGGGACGGGCCATCAGGCTCACTCCCGCGTCCAGCAGATCATCGCCGGTCAGTTCGAGATAAGCGTGTCCTCCGCCAAAGACCTTCGGGAACAGGGTCTTCAAGTGTTCGTTTACCGCGTCGAAGGTCGTCTTGAAACGCGTCTTTGTTTCTCGATCAATCCTTTTGATCGCCGACCGCAATGTGCTGAGGGCCTGTTCCAGGTCGTCATTCTGCGCATCGAGATAGCGCTTCCGGTCCGATTGTGTTTCCAGCTCTTCGAGCGCCGCGAGATTGACCGCGCCCAGCCGAGCGATCTGCCGCTCGATCTTTTCCAGCCGCTCGCGCCAAACCTGTTCATCGGCATCCTCGGACAATTCTGCCGAGGCCTCATCCATCGTCAGACCAGTATCTTCAAGCTGCTCGGATAGATCAGCGCACCTGGCCGCGATGCCCTCGCGCTCCACCTCAGCGTCATGGAGGCGAGTTCTCGCCTCCTCCACCGCCGCTTCACTTTGCCGACGTTTTTCTTCGCGGGAGCGTATTTCGCTATCCGCCCCATCCACGCGGCGGCGAATATCTGTCAGTTGCTTCTCCACGCCAACTTTTTCCCGGAGGTTCTCTTGCAGCGAAGCTTCGAGCAGCGGCAGCGGTTTCAGGTTCGCGGCGATTTCGTCCTTGTAGTCGCGCACGAGGCTTTCGAGTTCCTCCCGCTGACCATGCAAACGCGAGCGAACCATCTCGGCGGAGGACAGCCTCGTCGTCAAGCGCTCATGTTCTATTCGCAACGCATGCAGGCGCTCGCGGCGGGCCGCCGCCTCCTGCCGCGCTGTTTCCAATCGTTGTACCTGGCCCGTACGGGCGCTATGCGATTCGGCACGCTCTGCGTCAAGCGTTTGCGCATCCCGCTTGAGCGATGCGACGCGTGTTTGCGCTCCGCGCAAGCGATCCATCTCCGAAGACATCTGTGCCTCGGTCTCGTCGCGCTCGGCTTCAGCGCGCCTCTGGCGCGCCGTCGCTTCCTCCATGCGCACGCGACGTACCCCTTGCTCGGTTCGAAGACGGGAAAGCAGGTCGCCGTAATCCCGATATTGGTGCTGCAAGCGGTCGCGATGGTCATCGAGTTCCGCAACGCGCTGTCGGCCCTTGGCCACGAGGTTGTCCAGTTCGACAACATCGCCATCGGCCTGCGCCAATCTGGCGCCGAGGCTTTCGAGGTCCGCAGCGCGCTCGACGACGCCAAGCGTTGGATCCTCCGTCCGGTTGATACGGATCCAATCGGGACCGAGCCAGACAGCATCCCGCGTGATGATGCTCTGACCGCATCCCAGGTCGCGCCGATGGGCCAATGCGACATCCAATGTCTGGGCCGCGAACACACCGGCCAACATGGCACCAACCGGTCCCTTGTCGGTGCGCACCAGCGCCGTCAAAGGGGGTAGTTCCGCGCCGTGCTCATTTCGGTCGATCTCCCGACCTTCGTACAGCACTACGCGACCTACTTCGAGGTCACGCAAATCGGCTGCAAAGTGGCCAACATCGTCGACCCTGATCGCGCGCAGATCAGCGCCGAGAACCGTTTCCACCGCGCGCTCCCATCCCGGAACCACGATCAACTCGGCGCCAAGCCGCGGTCCCCGGTCCAGGCCGAGCGCCTCGATCCAGTCCTGCGCCTCGTGGTTCTCGCCGCACAGCGCCGCCTGCTGCAGTGCATCCAAAGCGGCGTATTCGTCACGCAAGCGCCGCGTTTCGGCGCGCGCCGTTTCCAGCGCGCTCTCGTCTGCGACGACGGCCTCGCGCGCCGACGCCAGTTCGGCGGCGCACGTTTCAAGCTCCGCGCCCGCCACAGCATGGCGCCGTTCAGCTTCGTCCAACTCCCCTGCTAGACCATCGGCGGGAACGGCGTTTTCACCGGACTGTTCTTCAAGCTGCGCAAAGCGCTGGCGCAAACGATTGATCGTCTGCTGGATATGCTCGACACGGTTTTCTTCCACCCGCAATTCGCGGTCATTGGCCGATGCGCGGGAAATAAAGTCGGACCACTCGGTATCACTCGCGCGCATCTCGTCTTCGGCAACGCCCAGCGCGCCGGATACCCGACCGTCTTCCGTTTGAGCCGCTTCCAATTCCGGCACTTTGGCGGCGATATCCGTTTCCAGCAGCGCCACATCGCGCTCGTCCTCCGCAAGCTGGCGTGCCGTTTCGTCGAGTCGACGTTGCGCGTTTGCGAGGTCGCTCTCAAGCTGCCCCTGGCGCTGGCGATTGAACTTGATGGCCTCCTCAGCCTGTCCGATTTTTGCGCCGATTTCGTAGGACAATCCCCGAACCTGGTTGGATGCATCCGAGTGTTCCTGGTGCTCGGCCCGCGCCCGTTCGATGTTCGCATCGTCGCGACGCAAGACGCTTAGCGCCCGCTCGTATTCGACTTCCAGCCGCTCCAGGGCTCGGCCACGCGCCGCCAGGTCCGCGTTCACGCCCCTGATCCTTAGCACCAGCAACTCCGCCGTGCGCAGGCGTTGCTCTCCTTTCAGCTCCCGGTACCGCGCCGCCTCGCGGGCCTGTCGCCGCAAGTGATGCAGCCGGCCTTCCAGTTCGTCCCGGATATCGCGCAGACGATCAAGGTTCTCCATCGCGCGCCGCATCCGGTTCTCGGTCTCGCGGCGGCGTTCCCTGTACCTCGAAATGCCTGCGGATTCCTCCAGGTAGGCGCGCAGATCCTCCGGTTTGGCTTTGATCAACTCGCCGATCATGCCCTGCTCGATGATGGAATAGCCGCGCGGTCCGAAACCCGTACCCAGGAAGACGTCGACGATGTCGCGACGACGACACCGGTTTCCGTTCAGATAGTAGGTGGAGCGGGCATCCCGCGTGACTTCCCGGCGTACGGCGATGCGTCCGAAACTCGCATATTCTCCGCCGAGGCGACCGTCAGCGTTGTCGAAGGTAAGCTCGATAGACGCCATTGCAGTCGGCTTGCGGGAATTCGAGCCATTGTTCGTGCCATTGAAGATAACGTCGGCGATGGACTCCCCCCGCAACCTGAGCGCGGAGCTTTCGCCCATCACCCAGCGAACGGCATCGATAATGTTCGACTTTCCACAGCCGTTCGGGCCAACGACCGCACACCGATTTCCGGGGAAGTTTACCGCCGTCGGATCGACGAATGACTTGAAGCCGGTCAGCTTGATTTCGTCAAGACGCATGCAGCGAGTAGTCGTATTCGCTAGGCCAGCAGTAGTGTACAGAAATCGAGCCCTAATAGCACCTTTAGGAAATCGTTAGCACAGACAGACGCAAGGCGATCTGCGCAGTGCGAAGCGGGCCCGGGTCCCGCGCATTGCTGTCCCGAGCTGCTCCGTCCCAAACAGCTTCGATGGCTGTCCCAAACATGCCAGACCGACCCATTCCCAAACTGTTCAAACATGGCTGTCCCAAAAACACCGGTCCCCAGCATGGCTGTCCCAAATCCAACAACCCCCAACCAGTCCTGAACCGGACGAGGCGATGCGTAAACGTGAGGAGGCAGGCCGGTCTTGTGGGTGCGAGCTAGTGCTCCGTCAAGCCTAAATCTACGGGTATCTGCGGGTCTTTTTGGCCCCTGGTGGTTTTCATGCGAGGGGTGCCCCCTCGCGCTCCCAAATCACCCCCGGCTGAAGGCCCAACCATGCGAGGGGTGCCCCCTGCGCTAAACCGGCTGAAGGCTCCTTTCATGCGAGGAGGCAGGCTCCTCCGCAGCGATCGCGCAAAGCGGTTGGCGCCGCCGAGCACGCGCCCGTCTTCGCGCGCCGCCCGGCGTACCAGGGTGAAGGCTCCTTCAAGCGCGAGGGGTCCCCCTCGCGCTTTCCCCCCCCTCGGCTGAAGGCTCCTTTCATGCGAGGGGTGCCCCCTCGCGCTCCCCGGCTGAAGGCTCCTTTCATGCGAGGGGTGCCCCCTCGCGCTCCCCGGCTGAAGGCTCCTTTCATGCGAGGGGTGCCCCCTCGCGCTCCCCGGCTGAAGGCTCCGTTGCTCCTCCTTGTGTGGGGCCTGCCACACCGCGTCGTCGCGCCTCGCCAGGAACCAAAAATCCCTCGTAGCTACACTCGCATTTTTAGACTTGACGGAGCACTAGGGCAGCCGCCGATCAATGTGCAGTCGAACCGGTTCGGCGTTCGGGCGGCCGACCCAGGTCGCGCTTTCCATGTCTCCGGCGACTGCGGTGGCCGATCCGCCGAGAGCAACCCGGGCCACCAATTCGAGAGTCTGCACTCCCTTCAACCCGCGCCCCGGCAGCATGGCGTCGGCGTCCGTCAGTTCGATCCGCGCAGGGAGATCACCGGCGGTGAGACGTTTCACGGCCACGGGCGGTCCCGGCCGTTCAGGGTCCCGCGCTATCACGAACACGGTCGTGACCGATGCGACGTCGAAGGCCGCATCGAGCGATACGTCCACGGTGGTCGTCGCTATCGCGGGGATTTCATCCGCCCCGAACGTCAGTTCGACGCGCGGCTGCGCTCGGGGATCCACGGGTTGTGTGGATACTTCAAGGTCATCCCCCGCAGCCACGGCACTGCCGGTTTCCGATAGCCGCGCCACCACTTCAACCAGGCCGCCGACCGATAACCGCGGCGCCGCGCCCATCCCTACGGTATCGTCAAGCAGTACGATCTGCGATGCCTCGGCCCTTCGGCGCACGACCGCCAGGGGCATGCCGCCCGTGACTGGACGCGCAAAGACGATCAGCCAAGGTCGGCGCGTCTCGCCTTCCACCTTGACGAAGACCTCGATCAAGGGCCGCGCGCGGTCGAGTTGCAACCGGGCAACGGTCATCAATTGCTCCAGCAGCGCGCGACGCGATTCCGGCAACGGCTGTCCAATAGCACGCGCCAGATAACCCGAGGCGTCGGCGAACGCACCACGGCGCAGCGCGTCCATGGCCAGCATTTCAAGCATCGCGGGATGGTCCGGACGCGCGGCAAGCACACCTTCCACCACCTGGCGCGTCGTGGCGGTCATGCCGCCCGTCGCCAGGTAGCTAGCCCGCGCCCACGCCGCATCGACCTCTTCGTTCGGCCCTGCCAGATCACGAAGCCTCGCAAAAGCATCCTCCGCGCCGCCGTAGTCGGAAAGTCGCATGCGGGAGTGGCCCAGAAGAAACCAGGTGTTCGCATCCTCCGGATTGCGCGCCACGCGCGCCGCCAACGCTTTCTCCGCCCGCGCCAGAGTATCGGCGTCAAGTTCGCCGCTGGCCAATACGTCCCCCGCCCGCGCCAAAACGGGCGCATGCGGTTCGCCCCAGATTGCGTACAAGCCCACAGCGACAGCGGCCAGCGCCAGCGCAGTCAACACGACGATGCGCATGGGTGGACGCGCGCTCTGGATGTCTGGCGGCTCGGAGACGCCCCCCGGCCCGGCTCCCGCTTGCGGGGCGCCCGGCTGCGCTTCATGGCTGTCTCCCGACCTGTTCTCGGAGTCCGTTCCGGGACCATCCGCCTCGATCAGGTCGAGCGCCAGTTCCTCTTCCAGCTCAACCAGGGTCGAGGTGTCCAGCGCCTGGACGCGGCCCTCCGTGATCAATTCCCGACGCCGGTCGGCAAAGAGGGCAGCGTTGGCGTCGGCTCGATCCAGCGCGGGCGCACCGCGCCGCCGCGCACCGAGAACGATGTAAAGCACCACCACCGACGCGAACACCGCCGTACCGGCGAAGACCTCGATCATCGCTCGTCTTCAAGCAGCCGCGCGACCTGCTCACGCTCCCGATTCGTCAGGGGAGCGCGCCGCCGAAACAGACCCACACGCCCGATAACGACGATGGCAGTCAGCAATAAAACCGGGGGAACTACCCAAAGCGGCCAGTTGGTCGCCCGGAATTCGGGATCATAGAGCACGAAGTCACCGTAACGCGCGCGCAGGTGACCGCGCACGTCGTCATCGGTCGCGCCCTCTTCCAGCAGGCGCCGAACCGCGCGCCGCAAGTCCCGGGCGATTGGCGCGCCCGAACTCGCCAGCGATTCATTCAAACACTTGGGACAGCGCAACTCCGCCAGCAACACACGATAGCGCTCGGCCATTTCCGGGTCCGAGAAGTCGAATCCGTCGATGGCCGAAGCGCCGAGCACGACAGCCGCCCCGATCAGCATTGCACAGATCCGCAGCATCATTGCAGCGATGGCAGCGCGGCGATGGCAGGTTGGAGTTCTTCTCGCCAGATGTTTTCGTTCACTTCGCCCACGCGTTTGTAGCGAATGATTCCCGAAGCATCCACGAGAAATGTCTCCGGCGCTCCGTAGACGCCCAGCTCGACGCCGAAATCGCCGGTAGCGTCCACGATGTTGAAGTCGTACGGATTTCCGTATCGCGTCAACCATCGGCTCGCTTCGATGGGATCGTCCTTGTAGTTGACGCCAATGATGGAAACGCCGGTCTCATCGGCAATGCGCGCGAGTTCGCCGTGCTCGGCCAGGCATGTGGGACACCAGGTGGCCCAGACGTTTACCAGGCGGCGTTCGCCGATCAGGTCCGCCCGGGTCGCCCGCGCGCCGGGCTCTTCCAAAATTGGGAGATCGAAGTCCGGAAACGGCTTGTCTATCAGGGCGGATGGCAACTCGTGCGGATCGCGCAGGCTGAAACCCAGGTACAGAAACAACGCCAGAACCGCGAACACGGCGACCGGTATGAACAATCGCGCCCGATTCACGTTGCTTGCGAGGGGTACCCCCTCGCGCTGCTTTCTTTTGCGAGGGGATACCCCCTCGCGCTGCTTTCTTTTGCGAGGGGATACCCCCTCGCGCTCCCCGGCTGATGGCTCCTCGTCGCGAGACTGCCTGCGTCCCGGACATCCTCCCGGACACGCAATCGACGATAGCGTGGATCGGTCACGGCGAGCACACCGCCAAAAGCCATCATCAGGGCACCCAGCCATACCCATCGAACCAGCACCTTGTCCTGGATGCGAACGCCCCAGGAACCGTCCGGAAGCTCGGAGCCAAGCGCGATGTAGAGGTCCCGCACAAACCCGGCGGCAATTCCGGCTTCGGTCATCACCTGCTCGCGTACGCGATAGCGACGCTTTTCGGGATACAGGCGCACGCCGCTGTCCGTAACGAACTCGGCCTGCTCCGCGACGTAGTTCGGTCCTTCAATCCGCCGCATTGCGGCGAAGCGATAGGTCACGCCATTCAGATTCACGCTATCGCCGACCGCCATCCTGGCGTCGACTTCACGGGAGAATTCGCTGGTCACGCCAATGCCTATCAAGGCCACGGCGAAACCGATGTGCGCCACCATCATCCCCAGGTATCCGCGCGATGTGCTGCCACGACGGCGCCATATGTCGGCACCGTGGACCAACATGATCCAAACACCGAGGGCGACGGCGACGGCGGCACCCACCTTGAAGGCGCCGCCTAGCGCGAGCGGCAGCGCCAAACCCGTGCAGACCGCCGCGGCGCACATGAAGCCCGCGTTCTTCAGCAGCGCCAGCGGCGTGCGTTTCCATCGCGCGACCGGCGCCAGCCCGAGGAAGCACGCCAGAACGCACATGAGCGGCACGAATCCCTTGTTGAAATAGGGGGCGCCCACCGATGTCTTCTCTCCACCGGTGATGGCTTCGTGCGCAAGCGGGTACAAGGTCCCGTGCAGGACAAAAGCCAATGCGACGACAAGAATCGCATTGTTGATCAGGAGCAGCAGCTCGCGGGAAAAGCCGCCATAGCGGGCCCTGCTCATGATGGTCGGCGCCCGCAGCCCGTAGACCGTCAACGCGCCGCCCACGGCCAGCGCCAGCAGGGCAAGAACGAAGAGTCCGCGCTCCGGGTCCACGGCGAACGCATGCACCGAGGTCAATACCCCGGAGCGCACGATGAACGCACCGAGCAGCGACAGGGAAAAGGCTGCGATCGCAAGCAGCGCAGTCCAGCTCTTGAACGCGCCGCGTTTTTCCGTCACGGCGAGGGAGTGCAGCAGCGCCGTGCCCGCCAGCCACGGCATGAACGACGCGTTCTCCACCGGGTCCCAGAACCACCAGCCGCCCCAACCGAGCTCGTAGTACGCCCACCAGCTACCCAGAGCGATGCCGACGGTCAAAAACGCCCACGCCACATTCGTCCAGGGTCGCAACCAACGCGCCCAGGCCGCATCCAGCCTGCCGCCCACGAGCGCCGCTATGGCGAAGGAGAACGCCACGGCAAAGCCGACATAGCCCGTGTAAAGCAATGGCGGATGCACGATCAGTCCGAAGTCCTGGAGCAAGGGATTCAGGTCCGCGCCCTCGGCCGGCACGCCGGGCAAAAGGCGCTGGAAGGGGCTGCTTGTCGCCAAGAGGAACAGCAGGAAACCGAAGTTCAGCAATCCCATGGTCCCCAATACGCGACCGAAGATCTCGTCCGGCAGCCGCCTGCAGCCCAGGCTCACCGCCCAGGTCCACACCCCCATGATCAAGGTCCACAGGAGAAACGAGCCCTCGTGCGCGCCCCAGGTCGCGCTGATCCGGTAGTACCAGGGCAGCAGGCTGTTCGAGTTTTCCGCCACGTACGCGACGGAAAAGTCGCTGACGAGAAAGGCCCTGACAAGCACCGCGAATCCGAAAGCGATCAGCAAGAGCTGGCACGAGGCAAGCGTCGCCGCCAGGCTGCGCCAGACGCCATTGACGGCGCTGACATGGCCGACGACGCCGAGAGCAAGGGCCACCAACAGGGCGGCGACCACGGCGAAGTGTCCGATTTCTACGATCACGACGCGACCGCGCTGACGGCGAAGTCCGGGGGACCACAGGCTTCCCCCTCGACGGCAATCCCGGCCATTTCTGGCGGCATGTAGTTTTCGTCGTGTTTGGCCAGAACCTGGGAGGCCTGGAACACGCGCTCGGCATCGAGCTGGCCCGTAATCAGGACACCCTGCCCGTCGCGAAACAGGTCCGGCAGGATGCCGACATAGCGCGCCACGAAGTCGGAACCCCGGTAATCCGTGAGCACAAAGGATACGCCGAGCCCACTGGCGTCGTGCGCCACGCTGCCGCACACCACCATGCCACCCGCACGGATCGTGACTCCCGTCGGCGCTTCGCCGTTCACCACTCGCTCCGGCGGATAGAACAGATTGACGCTTTCGTCCAGAGCGGTAAGCACCAAAGCGGCGGTGACGGCGGTGCCGCCCAGCAGGAACACCGTCGCAACCAGGCGATTGCGGCGCCGTGTGTTCACTCGCCAGCCCGCCTTCGCTCATCATCGGCAAGATGCAAGGCGAGGAAACGTCGGCGAGAGAGGATGGGACGCGCGCCAATAGCGATCAGCGCCGTCCACGCGATGGCGTAGGCGAGCCATACATAGAGGCCGTGGTCGCCCATCGCAAGGAAAGTGAAGAACTCGTTCACGATCCGCTTCTCGACTGCGCCCGCGCCAGCCAGTCCCGAACCCACGCCGTATCCGACTCGCGCTCGAGAATCTCATTGCGCAGACCCCCGAGAACCACCGCGGCGACGAAACAATAGAACGCGACCACGTTGACCAGCAGCGGCAACCACATCTCCGCAGGCATCGTCGGTTGTTCGATCAAGGAAAAGCTCGCGGGCTGGTGCAGTGTCAGCCACCAGTCCACCGAATATTTGATGATGGGCACGTTGACCGTGCCGACGATGGCGAGCACCGCCACGGCCTTGCCCGCCTGTTCCCGCCCCGGAATAGCCTGGCGCAGCGCCATCAGGCCAACATAGAGAAAGAACAGCACCAACACCGATGTGGTGCGCGCATCCCACACCCACCACGCGCCCCAGGTCGGCTTGCCCCAGATCGCCCCCGTCAACAGCGCCACGGCGGTGATCGCCATGCCCACCGGCGCCGTCACGGCAATGAACATGTCGGCGAGTTTCACGCGCCAGACCAGCAGCACGACTCCGGCGGCACCCATCGCCAGGTACAGGGCTTCGGCGAGATGCGCCGTTGGCACGTGCACGTAGATAATGCGGAAACTGTTGCCCTGCTGATAGTCCTGTGGCGCGAACACGAGCCCCCAAACCGCACCGGCCACCAGGAGGGCGACGCCGATGATGGCGAGGGCCACGAGCCACGCCCCGGTCATGTCGAAGAACCACCGGGGCGAGCCGAGTCTGTGCGCAAAGGCGATGAGCCGATTCAAAGTCAATACTCCTGACTCAATCGCAACGCGAAGCCCACCGCAAAGGGCGCGAAAGTCGCCGCCGCCGCCAGCATCGCCAATAACCACAGCAACTGCGGCAGCGCGCTCAGGCCCGATGCGGCGACCACGCTCGCGCTGGCGCCGAATACGAGCACGGGCACGTACAACGGCAGCGCGATCAGGGCCACCAGCAAACCACCGCGACCCAGCCCCGCCGTCAATGCCGCCGCCACCGCCCCGATAGCCGTTAGCGTTGGCGTGCCGATCAAGAGGCTCAGCACCAGCATGGGCAGCGCCTGCGCCGGCGCCTGCAGCATGAAACCCGCCACGGGGGCGAAGAGGACGAGCGGCAGCCCGCTCACGCACCAGTGCGCAGCGAGTTTGCCGAGCACGGCGAGGAATATCGGCCGGCCATGCAGCAGCATCTGCTCCAGAGTGCCATCCTCGAAATCGCGCCGAAACAGGCCCTCGGCCGCCAGCATGCACGCCAGCAGCGCGATGACCCATACAACGACGACGGCCACGGCGCCGAGCGTCTTCAATTCCGAACTCAGGCCCAACCCGAACAGTGTCACCGCCAGCGCAAAAAAAGCCACGGGATGCGCCGTTTCGCCGCGCGAGCGAAAGGCGATCCGCAAATCTCGCCCGGCCTGGGCCAGGACGATCACGCCGGGAGTTCCAAGCGGCGAGCGCCGGCTACGCCCAAGCCCTCATGGGTCGCGCAGACCACGGCACCGCCACCGCTGCACTGCGTCCGAACCAGAGAACGCACGATGTCCCGACCGGATTCGTCAAGGGCGGCAAAGGGCTCGTCCAGCAACCACAGCGGTGCGGAACTTGCCTTCAACCGCGCCAGCGCCGCGCGCCTCTGCTGACCGGCGGACAGGCTTCGGCAAGGTACCAGGTGGGAACCGTTCAGACCGACTTCGCGCAGCGCCGAGAGGCAGTTCTCGCGCCGATGTTCACGGCCCTGCAGCGCCAGATACCACCGCAAGTTCTCCAACGGCGTCAGTAGTGGATTCAAGCCCGGCTTGTGGCCGAGGTACAACGGCTGCTCGTCACGAGCGACATCCACGTGCCCGGATTCTTCCGTGAACAATCCCGCAATGCATCGCAGCAGCGTCGTCTTGCCGCTGCCGTTCGGCCCTCGGACCTCCATCAGCTCGCCCCGACCCAAGTCGAAATCGATGCCATGGAACAATCGGCGTCCGCCCGCGCTGCAAGCCAAATCGCGTACCGACAAGAGGTGCCCGTTCAAGCGTTCGACATCGCGGCAAAACCGGCATTATAGGTGCAAGCGGAGCCGAGGATCACTTCCTCGCGGGCATTCGCTGGCGTTCGCCCATCTGCTCTTGTTCGCGGCCGACACGAGCAGATCAAGGCTTGGTTCGTCGTCAGCTATCCGTTCTAATGTTCGACATGACTTGGACGGGAGGAGATCGCAATGGCCAGCGACAATAGGCGAATCTGCTGCGTTGAAGGGTTCTATGAGTATGGAGGAAAGGAACCGACCATCAAGCCCATGCTGGAGTTACTTTCCCAATGGGAGTACTGGCCGCATGTGCATGTGCAATGCGGAACTGCCGATGAAGCGATAGGGTTCCTCGGAAAAAAGTGGAACGAAAGCGACTACAACTCCGTGCTGTTCTTCGCAACGCACGGTAGCGCGGGCTCGATCACGCTGTCCGAATCCTCGTCGATCAGCCTTGGCGAACTGGCACGTGCCGATTGCCTGTCGGGCCAGTGCGTGGGGTGCTACGTGCACTTCAGCGCCTGCAACGTTCTTGAGGACGAGTCTGCGGTTCGCGACTTCCTGCAGGAGACCGGCGCCGCAGCCGTCTCGGGATATCGAACGGACGTTGGCTGGGCGGAGAACGACAAACCGGCGCTCCCGCTGGACCTCATGCTGTTGAACCAGCTATACGAAAAGGGGATCGACTTCTCTGATGCCAAGAGCTTCAGGCCGAAGCTCAAAAAAATGGAACTCAACCTGCAGCGAAGGTTCGGTGACTGCCAGTTCGAGATCGTGCAGCGGTAAAGTCCTGGAGACCCTATCCGGGCCGCGCCCCTCTGTCACAGCTCCCGCAAGACCAGCAGCGGCGGCGAGGAAACAAGCTTGCGCGTGCCGAGATAGCCGACGCTGGCGATGAGCGCCATGCCCACTGCGGGACCCGCGATCCAAAGCCACGGGTGGATTTCGTAGTCGAGTTCGAACACTCGGGTCTGCAGGGCGAACACGGTAATTTCGGCACCGATGACGGCGACGATGCCCGCGAATGCGCCGAGGACGGCGAATTCTCCCACCAGAGCGCCGGCGATCAGGTTGCGCGTGCCGCCCAGAGCGCGCACCAGCGCGTGCTCTTTCATCCGGGTTTCGTGGCTCGCCTGTATCGATGCGATGAGAACGAGGGCGCCAGCGCCGAGCACCAGTGCGAGAATCAACTCGATGGCCCGCGTGACCCGATCGATGATGCGTTCGACCTGGGCGATGATCGCGTCCACCTCGATCACCGTAATGGTCGGATGCGCCGCGAGGAGCCGATTGAGGAACCGCTTGCGGTCGGGTTCCAGATGGAAACTGGTCATATGCGTCGTCACGAATCCCGCCAACGCCGAACGCGAGAACACGATAAAGAAATTCGGCTGCAGGCTGTCCCACTCGACGCGGCGCAGATTCGCCACGCGCGCGGAGACCGGCAACCCTCCGATGTCGAATTCGAGCATGTCGCCTACGCGCAACCCGGTACCGTAGTCCACCTCAACAGAAATCAGGGCTTCGGTCGTATCGGCGGGCCACCAATCGCCCTCTACCAGCACGTTGTCGCCGGGCACCGTATCGGACCATGTCAGGTTCCGCTCTGAACCGAGGCTCGGTCCAAAATCCTCGCCTCGCCCGCCCTCACGCCCGCGCCAACTGCGCGCTGGCTCGCCATTGACGGTGACGACGCGACCTCTAATCATCGGAAACAGGCGACCGTCGTAGTCCGCGTGCTCACGCAACAGGTCCTGCACCGCGCCCACTTCGTCGGTGGAGACATTGATGAGGAAATGATTCGGCGCGTTCTGCGGTATCTGGGACCGCCATTCGGCGAGCAGCGCCGTGCGCACCAGCAACAATATCAACAAGATCATGATGGCCAAGCCGAAGATCGTGATCTGCGCCACGTTCTCCCGGCGACGGCGCTGCAATCCGGCGAGCGCCAGGCACCACGAACTGCCCGCCTGCATGCCGACCATTCGACCGCCGCGCAGCAATGCGAGCGCGACGATGGCGAATGCTCCGCAAACCGCGGTTGTCCCCGCGAGCGCCCACAGCGTGAGCCAAACGCTTTGGCTGTACCAGACAAGCAAACCGATGCTGCCCACGGCGGCGAAGCCATAGGTAATCGCGTTCGATATGCCGCGGTCCGGTTCACGGCGGATTACGCGCATGGGAGAGATTCGGCGCAGGTTGAGCAGCGGCGGCAATGCGAACGCCGCGAGGCACACGAAACCGGTAACGCTGCCGACCACGAACGGGTTTGGTCCAGGCCAGGGCAAGTGCACCGGCAGATAGGTCGACAGTATGGCGACGATACCCAGATGCACCAGAATGCCGAGCACAAGACCGGCCAATACGCCGACCACGCCGATGATCAGCAGCACGCCGACGTACCCCCAAAGGATATCGGCCGGCGTGGCGCCCAGCGTCTTCAACACCCCGACGTGGTCGTAGTGGCGCCGCGCGTAGCGATGGGCCGCCAAGGCCACCGCGGCACCGCCGAGAAGAACCGCGAGCAGGCCGCCGAGCAGGAGGAAGCTCTCCGCCCGGTCCAGCGCGCCGCCGATCGTCGGACTCGACTCCTTGATGGTGCGCCAGCGGTAGTTCGGCCGCAGATCGGCATTGATGGAGGCTTTGAGACCTGCCAGGGCTTCAGCATCCCCCGCCAGTAGCAGTCGATAGGACACACGACTGCCTGGCTGAATCAGTCTCGTCGCCGGAATGTCCTCGACCCGCATCAACAGGCGTGGCCCCAGATCGAGGAAGTTGCGGCCCCGGTCCGGCTCCGCCGTCAGGACGCGCGCCACGCGAAGTTCCGCGTAGCCCACCGAAACCGCATCGCCCAATTGCAGTTCGAGCGCGGGGAACAACCGCGAATCCAGCCACACCGCGCCTGGCGCAGGCACGGTGTCGGCCACCCGGTCGCGACCGAACGGTTCGTCGGCGATCCGCACCGCGCCGCGCAGCGGATATCCGGAACCCACGGCTTTCACCGAGACGAGCTGATTGCGCGCATCGTCGGAGGCGTCGGCGAACAGCATGGACGGGAAGCTGACGACGTCCACTTGCGCTAGTCCGCGCTCGGCCGCGGCTTCGCGGAACGCGTCGGGAATGGGCCGAGAGGAACTGATCACGCTGTCGGCGCCGAGGAAGGTCGTCGCCTCGGCCAATAGCGCCTGCTGCAAACGATCCACGAACAAGCTGATCGCCGTCACCGCGCCGACAGCGACCAGCGCAGCCGCCAGCAACAGCCTGAGTTCGCCGGCACGCCAGTCCCGAGCGACCAGTCTCAGCGCAAGTCGGAGATTCACGCCGCGATTCGTCCCGCTTCGAGACTGAGGATTCGACCGCACCGATCCGCGAGGGCCGTGTCGTGGGTTACCAGCACCAGAGTCGTTTGCGACTCTTGATTGAGCGCGAACAGGAGATCGATCACACGGCCACCGGTCGAAGTATCGAGGTTGCCGGTGGGTTCGTCGGCAAACAGCACCTTGGGACGCGAGGCAAAGGCGCGAGCGATCGCGACGCGCTGCTGTTCGCCGCCGGACAGTTGCCGAGGGTAGTGCGTCAGGCGGTCCACGAGTCCCACGCGATCGAGATACATCCGCGCATGGTTCCCGGCATCGGATTCGCCCCGCAGTTCCGACGGCAGCATGACGTTCTCCAGGGCCGTCAGGCTCTCGATCAACTGAAATGTCTGAAAAACGAAACCGACGCAGCGCCCGCGGACCCGGGCGCGGTCTTCTTCGGGCATCGCAGTGATCCTGTCACCATCGAGCCAGACATCCCCCGAGGTTGGCAAGTCGAGGCCCGCCAGGATGCCGAGCAGCGTGGTCTTGCCCGATCCGGACGCCCCCACCACCGCGACGGATTCCCCGGCGTTGATTTCCAGGCTCACGCTGTCCAAGATCGAAAGCTGTCCTTCCGCCGTGGCTACGGACTTGCAGACATTGTCAACGCGCAGAATCGGGGCGGCCGCACTAGGGTTATTCATCCGATTGCTGATGGTCTCCGCAGTTGCGGGCGCGAGTCCCGCAGCGGGTTCGCCCGTGGGCTCTCCCTCGCGAGAGGTGGACCAGAAGATACTGGTGTTGGGCGACAGTATCAGCGCGGCTTACGGGATTCAACGCGAGCAAGGCTGGGTGGCGCTGCTGCAGGAGCGCCTCGATGGGAGAGACCCCGGCACTCGCGTAGTCAATGCCAGCACGGGCGGTTGGACGACGAGCGACGGGCTGGCGCGGCTGCCCAAGCTCCTCGACCACCACCGGCCGGACATCGTCATCATCGAACTCGGCGGCAACGACGGATTGCGAGGGCTTCCCCTCGCCAGCATCCGGGCAAACCTGATCACCATGATCGAGACGTCGAAGGCACGCGGTGCGCGGGTGATCGTTGTCGGTATGGAAGTGTCGCCGAACCTGGGACCTCGCTATACGACCGCGTTCCAGAACCTCTACAGGGACGTCACCGACAAAACGCGAGCGGCGTTGGTGCCGTCCCTGTTCGCCGGTTTCGGCCCGACCATGTTCCAGCGGGACGCGGTCCACCCCACTGCCGACGCGCAGTCCGTGATTCTGGACAACATCTGGCCGGAGCTGCTGCCGATGCTGCGTTAGGCGCGAGTCCCGCAGGCTCCTGCGTCAGCTCTCCCGAGCGCTGCCACCGAGGCATGGCGGCGACATCGGCGTATCGCCGAAGCGATCTCTCCAGTCCGTTGGCGTGTAGGTGTGCAGCGCGAGCGCGTGCACGGAGCCGGCGAGTTCTTCTGCCAGGGCAGCATTCACCATGCGGTGCCGATCTATGAGCCGACGGTCGTCGAAGCATTCCGCGACGATAACCACCTTGAAGTGCGACTCCGATCCCGCCGGCACGTTGTGGTTCGAACTCTCGTCGTCAACCGTCAAATGCAAGGGACCGAAGGCTTCGACAAGCTTCGTTTCGATGGTCAGGCGAACGTTCATTCGACCAGTTTAGCGCATCGGGCACCGGTGCCGCGGTTCCCGCCCATCCGTTCGCGCCCCAACGACGTACGATCATTCTCGCTTTGCCCCTGGCCAATCGCGTTGTAGCTCGCGTTCAGATCGATCTCCCGGCGAATCGGGCCGCCTTCCCAAGTGCGGCGGCAACCGGAATACGGTAGATTGTTCCCATGAAACGCAGTGTACTGCTCGACCACCTTCGCGCCACGCACCTCAAGTCCGGCGACCGGGAGCTCGCGTTGTCAAACGCCAGGCGCGTTGCGCGATTCCTGCGATCCAGCGGCGCCCGGCGAGTGGTCGGAATCGGCTCGGCATTCGATCCCGCACGACCATTCACCCACCGTTCGGACATCGACCTTGTCGTGGAAGGCATTGCGCCCGGAATGTTTTATTCGGTGTCGGCTCGCGCGGCGGCCATGACGAAATTCGACTTGGATGTGACGCCCCTGGAATCAGCGACTCCCGCTCTAGCGCGCATCGTCAACGACGAAGGACTTGAACTGTGAAGTTCGAGGAGGTGCTGGTCCGGCGGCTGGCCGCCGAGATCGGCGCTGAACTGGCAAGCCTGGATGCGCTTGAGCAGGAGTTTGCGAACAGGCCGCGGCAAGAGGACACCTGTTCGCTGCGCGCTTGCGGATCGATCCTGCACGACTTCTATAACGGCGTTGAACGCATTTTTGTTCGCGTCGCGCATGAGATCAACGGCGGCGTCCCGCAAGCGGGGCAGTGGCACCAGCAACTCATCGAGGACATGAGGCTCGATATTCCCGAAGTCCGCCCCGCCGTAATCGACCCCGAACTTGCTAAAACGTTGGGCGAATACCTTCGCTTTCGGCATGTCTTTCGTAACGTCTACGGATCGATCCCGGAAGCGAATCGCATGCGGCCGCTGGAACAGCGAATGCCCGCAACATTGGCCTCGTTGCGCGAACAAATCCGGGAATTCCTCTGTTGGATGCTCGGCGGCGGGATCCGCAGCGGAGAAGCAAAAGTCCAGAACAAGATTTGATCGGACCGCGAGCTGTATGCAGCCCGCTCCATGAGCAACCGGGTAGACTGACAGATGAATGTACGTTTACTTGATCGGCATCGAACCTGGATGTATCGCTAGCTGCCGCATGAGATCGGGCCGGATCGTCCTGTGACGCGGTCGGTCGTTCAGGTCGCGGTGCCGCGCCCTTTGCGTCGCGTTTTCGACTATTCGCTTCCCGCGCACCTCCCCCGGCCAAAGATTGGCGCCCGGGTGCGCGTGCCATTCGGCCGCTCCGAGGTCGTTGGGATCGTCACTGGATTTGGCGAGACATCCGCTCATCGCCTGAAGCCCGTGATCGACGTCCTCGATGACGATGGATTTCTCGCGCCCGACCTGATCGTGCTCGCCCAGTGGCTCAGCAGCTACTACCACCACCCCTTGGGCGAAGTCTATGCGACCCTGCTGCCGAGCGCGGCGCGGCGCGGCGAGGTGCCAGAACCGCGATGGCCGCTTTCCTGGATCGCGACGGCAAGCGATGACGCACGGCTTGCACGGGCTCCGCGCCAGCAGGAGGCGTTCGAGACGCTGCAAGGTCTCGGCGTGGCTGTCCCCGAGCGGGAACTCCGCGCCCTGGGCATTGATCGGCGGACGCTGGTCGCGCTCGCTGACAAGGGACTTGCGAAGTCGGCGGAAACCAAGCCCGCCTACCGCGCCGCGCGCTCGCCGCTATCGCTCAATCAGGAGCAGCAAGCGGCGGTAGGCGCGATCGCGGCATCCATCGGCACACGCGTTACCCACGTGCTCGACGGCGTCACCAGCAGCGGCAAGACCGAGGTCTACATGCGGGCCATCGCCAAGGTCGTCGACAACGGCGGGCAAGCCCTGGTCCTGGTGCCGGAAATTGGTCTGACTCCGCAAACGCTGGCGCGCTTTCGCCGGCGTTTCGGCGCGGCGGCGGCGCTGCACTCCGCCGAAAGCGACATCGCTCGGCTCGGCACGTGGATGCAATGCAGGTCGGGGGACCACAGGATACTCATCGGCACGCGATCGGCGGTATTTGCGCCATTCGCCAACCTTGGTCTGATCATTGTGGACGAGGAACACGATACCTCGTTCAAACAACAGGAGGGATTGCGCTACTCGGCCCGCGATGTCGCCCTGAAGCGCGCGCAGCTTCTAGAGATCCCCGCAGTGCTCGGCAGCGCCACGCCATCGCTGGAGACCCTCGCCAACGTCGCGCGGGGGCGTTACCGGCGAAGCGTCCTGGAATCGCGTGCAGGGGGTGCCTCGATGCCGCGGTACCGCGTGATCGACATCCGCGGCCGACGCTTGCAGGACGGCTTGAGCGATACGCTCCTTGGGGCGGTCCGGCGACACCTCGATGCCGGAAATCAGGTCCTCGTCTTCATCAACCGCCGCGGGTTCGCGCCGACATGCCTGTGCTCGACCTGCGGCTGGCAGGCGCGGTGCGTTGATTGCGATGCGCGGCTGACGCTGCATGAGTCCCCGCGCGTATTGCGCTGCCACCACTGCGACCGGCGCTACGCTTATCCGGATGCCTGTCCCGACTGCGGCGCCCACACCCTCGTTCACCTCGGCACCGGGACCCAGCGCGTCGACGCCGCGTTGCGCGAACAGTTTCCGGGCATCCCGCTCTATCGCATCGATCGCGACACCACCCGCTCGCCGACAAGATTCGCCGCACAACTCGACGCGATCCGCAAAGGCGGCACCGCCATTCTTGTCGGCACGCAGATTCTGGCCAAGGGTCATCACCTGCCGGCGGTCACGCTCGTCGCCGTGGTCGATGCGGACAACGGTTTTCTGTCATCGGATTTCCGCGCGCCGGAGCGAACCGCCCAGAATATCGTCCAGGTCGCGGGGCGCGCGGGGCGCGCCGACCGTCCGGGTGAGGTCTGGATTCAATCGTACGATCCCGGCAACCCCAACCTCAACGCGCTAATCGAGCGCGGCTACGCCGGATTCGCCGCGATTCAGGCCGCCGAGCGTCGTGCCGCCCGATTGCCGCCGTATGCGGCGATGGCCATGCTGCGAGCCGAAAGCACGGATGCCAGAGCGGCGGTCGAACTGCTACGGCTGGCGGCGGACGTAGTCCGTCGTGCTTGGGACAGCCACAGGCACCATGCGTCAGGCAGCCGCCAGAGTAGTGAGCCAGGGACACCCACCCGAAGGGGGTTAGGGACACCCAACCCCAGTGAGTTAGGGACACCCAACCGTAGCGAGTTAGGGACACCCATCCAAACCGTAGGGGATAGCCACGAGGAGTTCGAAATGATGGGGCCGGCGCCCGCGCCACTGGCGCGCTCGCGGAACCGCTTCCGATACCAATACATGATCTGCGCGCGCCGACGCAGGCCTCTTCACGCGGCTCTGTCCGCCCTCGAAGCCGCGGAACTCGCTGTCCCCAACGTGCGCTGGTCCATTGACGTAGACCCCCTCGATACGTTCTGATTCTCAAATTCCCACGGCCAGCAGAACCCGGATGCCCGCCCCAAGCCAGAGAACGCCGTCTCGCCGGTTCAGCGCATCGTCGTTCGCCGTCGGCCTGATCGTCGGCGTAGCCGTCGCCATGACTTCCATCTACCTCCTCGAAGTCCCGGCGGGTTCAGACTCGACATCAGCGGGCGGCGACGGCATCCCGACGGAAGACGGCGGTGAGCGGAAAGGCGAGCCCAGCTACGAGTTCTTCAAAAGCCTGCCCGCTGCCGAGGTTTCGACGGACACCGAACCCTACAAGACCCTTACTCCGGGCGGGTACGTGAAACCGTCCGAGTACCTCGTGCAGGCTGGTTCATTCCGGCTGCAAGATGATGCGGACCGATTGCGAGCGCGGTTGGTGCTGACCGGCATGGGCACCGACATCAGTATCAGCACGCTGGACGACGAGGACGAGGTCTGGCATCGCGTAGTCGTCGGTCCGTTCAGCAGCAAACAGGACGCCGAGCAGACAATGGCCAGCTTGCGACAGCACGACGTGTCGCCGATTCTGCTGCAAGTGCCGCCAGCGGGCTGAAGTCGCACCGTTCGGCGAAAACACCCTCCGTCAGTTGAAATCCCTCGTCGCGCTCCCCACTATCAACTGTTGACCACTCTCGGGAGCCCCGCGCTTTGCAGCAATTCAGAGGTACGACGATATTGTCGATTCGCCGCGGCGACATGGTGGCGCTCGGCGGCGACGGTCAGGTGTCCATGGGCGACACGATCATGAAGGGCAATGCGAAGAAGGTGCGGCGCCTATTCAAGGACACGGTCCTCGCCGGATTCGCCGGCGGCACCGCCGACGCGTTCACTCTCTTCGAGCGTTTCGAAGGCACCCTGGACAAGTATCGCGGGAACCTGACGCGGGCCGCCGTCGAGCTGGCGAAGGATTGGCGCTCGGACCGCGCGCTGAGGCGGCTGGATGCCTTGTTGGCGGTCGCCGATAAGTCAGTCTCCCTGGTAATCAGCGGCAACGGCGATGTCATCGAACCCGAAGCCGGAATCATCGCGATAGGATCCGGCGGCGCCTACGCGCAGGCCGCGGCCAAGGCGCTGCTGGAGAATTCCCCGCTGGACGCGGAAACTATCGTCGTCAAGAGCCTGACCATCGCGGCAGACATCTGCATCTACACCAACCATCAGACCACCATCGAGACATTGACCACCGTATGAGCACCATGGCCCCGGCCCAAATCGTTCTCGAACTGGACAAGCACATCATCGGCCAGGACGACGCCAAGAGAGCGGTAGCGATCGCTCTCAGGAACCGATGGCGGCGCATGCAACTGCCGGACGAGCTGCGCGACGAGGTGACGCCGAAGAACATTCTCATGATCGGGCCCACCGGCGTGGGCAAGACGGAGATCGCCCGCCGGCTGGCCAGGCTCGCGAACGCGCCGTTCATCAAGGTCGAGGCGACCAAGTTCACCGAGGTCGGCTATGTCGGCCGGGATGTCGAGTCCATCATCCGCGACCTTGCGGACGTCGCCGTGAAGATGCGTCGCGAAGGACAACTGGAACGGGTCCAGGATCGCGCCGACGATGCCGCCGAGGATCGCGTACTCGACGCGCTTCTGCCCCAGGCGCGCGGGAGCGCCGATCAGGGGGCCCTAAGCGACTCCGATACGCGCCAGATCTTCCGCAAACGGCTGCGCGAAGGAGCGCTCGACGATCGCGAGGTGGAAATCGAACTGGACGCCACGCCGATAGGGGTGGAGATCATGGCCCCGCCCGGCATGGAGGAGATGACCAACCAGTTGCAGGACATGTTTTCGAATGTCGCCGGCGGCCGCAAGAAGAGCATGCGCCTGAAGGTCAAGGACGCGCTGCGGCGCTTGCGAGAGGAAGAAGGCTTCAAGCTGATCAATGAGGAGGAGATCAAGACGCAGGCGATCGAGGCCGTCGAGCAGACCGGAATCGTCTTCATCGACGAACTCGACAAGGTGGCCAGACGCTCCGAGACCGTTGGCGTCGATGTATCCCGGGAAGGCGTGCAACGCGATCTGCTGCCGTTGATCGAAGGTTGTACCGTGTCCACCAAGTACGGCACGGTGCGCACCGATCACATCCTTTTCATCGCATCCGGCGCGTTCCATCATTCCAAGCCGTCCGACCTGATACCGGAGCTGCAGGGGCGACTGCCGATTCGCGTGGAACTGACGGCCCTGGATCCGGAAGACTTCAGGCGCATCCTCCAGGAGCCTCACGCTTGCCTGACCGAGCAGTACCGCGCCCTCCTCGCAACCGAAGGCGTGTCGCTGCATTTCACGGAAGACGCGGTGGCCCGGATCGCGGAGATCTCCTGGCAGATCAACGAGCACACCGAAAATATCGGTGCCCGCAGGCTGCATACCGTGCTGGAGCGCCTTCTCGACGAAATCTCTTTCGAAGCCGCGGGTTGCGGTAGTCGCAAGGTGCTGATAGATGCCGAGTACGTCGATTCCCGGCTCGCCGATATCGCGGAGGACCGCGATCTCTCACGCTATATCCTCTGAGTCCCGTGAATCCCACCGCCGTTATCTACCACCGCGACTCGCGCACACTGGAACTCGACTACGGCGACACGACGGCGGTACTGAGCGCGGAACTGTTGCGCGTGTTTTCGCCATCGGCCGAGGTTCGCGGCCATTCGGAACAGGAACGCGTCCTGCAAACCGGCAAAAAACAAGTCGGGATCAAGCAGTTGGAAGCCGTGGGCAACTATGCGATACGCATCGTTTTCGACGACGGCCACGATACGGGCATCTACTCCTGGGACTTCCTCAAGGAACTGTACGAGCGCCGCGATGAGTACTGGCGCGACTACCTGACCCAATTGAAGCAGGCGAACGCGTCCCGGTTGCCGGCAATTCCCATCGGCCAATGGACACCGTCGCGCAAGCCGTGAAACCCCAAAGCTCGCCCGAGCGCGGCTCGGCGACAGTGGATTTTGGAGCCGAACCCGTGACGCCAGGCGAGAAAACCGCCCGCGTTGCCGGCGTGTTCCACGCGGTAGCCCAACGCTACGACGCCATGAACGACATCATGTCCGTCGGCCTGCACCGGGCGTTGAAGCGTATCGCCGTCGACAGCCTTGCCTTGCGCGCGGGCCAACGCGTGCTCGATGTGGCGGCCGGAACAGGTGACATGGCGCGGCTGATTTCGCCCATCGCCGGAACGACAGGCGGAGTCGTCCTGTGCGACATCAACGCCAGCATGCTGGCCATCGGCCGCGATCGTATGCTTGACGCCGGATTGACCAACGTCGTCCCCACGCGAGCCGACGCCGAGTCCCTGCCCTTTCCGTCGTCCACCTTCGACCGCGTGGTCATCGCCTTTGGTTTGCGCAACCTGACGGACAAAGAACTCGGCCTGCGCGAGATGCACCGCGTCCTGCGCGCGGGCGGGCGGCTGTTGGTGCTTGAGTTCTCAACACCCGGCAGCGCCTGGTTGCGCGGCACCTACCGCGCGTTTCAGGGCTTGTGGCCGCTGGCCGGCCGCGTCGTCGTCGGCGACGCGGCGCCGTATCGGTACCTGGTCGACTCCATAGAGACGCATCCGAACCAGGCCGCTCTGTCGCTGATGATGCGTGACGCCGGATTCTCCGACGTGCGGGCGGACGACCTGTTGGGCGGCATAGCGGCCATGCACACCGGCGCCAAACCGGACGACGCGACGCACGGCGGAACGGCCGCGTGAGTCGCATTCGCCGACTCGTCAAGATCGTTTGGACCATCGCCAAATACCGGCTCGACGAAGTCGCGCGATCCGTCGTCCCCGAAAGCCGGCTGGTCCGGCTGTCGCCGTTGGCCCTGCTGCCCAAACCGACGCGTTCGCCCGCCGAGCGACTGCGGCTGGCGATCGAAGACCTGGGGCCTGTCTTCGTCAAGTTCGGCCAGATCCTGTCCACCCGCCGCGACCTGCTGCCGACGGATTACGCCGACGAACTCGCGAAGCTTCAGGACCGCGTGCCGCCATTTCCCGCGCGGGCTGCGATCGCGCGCATCGAGGCCCGCGCGGGCAGGCCCATCGGAGAAATCTTCGGCACGTTCGATGAGCGGCCCATCGCCTCCGCGTCCCTGGCGCAAGTGCACGCGGCGACGCTTGGCGACGGCGTCGAGGTGGTGGTCAAGGTCCTGCGGCCCGGCATCGAAACCGTCATCGAGAAGGACCTCAAGCTACTGTATGGAATCGCGGCGTTGTTGGAGCGTTTTTCCCGCGACGCGCGCCGGCTACGCCTCAAAGCCGTGGTCTCCGACTACGAGCGAACCGTCTTCGACGAGTTGAACCTGCTGCTCGAAGCCGCCAACACGGCAACCCTGCGACGCAACTTCGCCGATTCGCCGTTGTTGTACGCGCCGAGGGTGCACTGGCAGCACTGCCACGAAGATGTGTTCGTGGTCGAGCGGGTGGAAGGCGTGCCCATCGCCGATGTCGCGGAATTGAAAGCGCGCGGGACCGACATGCGCAAGCTCGCGGCACGCGGCGTTGAGACCTTCTTCACGCAGGTCTTCGAACACAACTTCTTCCACGCGGACATGCACCCCGGCAACATATTCATCGATGTCACGGACCCGGCGAACCCGAGCTATATCGCAGTCGATTGCGCCGTCATCGGTCGCCTGACAGAGCAGGACCAAACCTACCTGGCAAAGAATCTCGTCGCCTTCTTCCACCAGGACTACCTGAGCGTGGCGAAACTGCACATCGAGTCGGGTTGGGTCCCGCCCGGCACCGATGTCGGTGAGTTCGAGGCGGTGATACGCCAACTGTGCGAACCCATATTCGAGCGGCCCTTGAAGGAAATCTCTTTCGGCAACTTTCTCGTCGCCCTGTTCCGCGCCGCGCGGCGTTTCGACATGGAGGTCCAGCCGCAACTCGTGCTGCTGCAAAAGACGCTGTTGAATATCGAGGGCCTCGGACGCCAGCTTTACCCGGACCTCGATCTCTGGGCCACGGCCAAACCCTTCATGGAACGCTGGATCGAAACGCGCTACGGGCCCCTGGCCGCCCTGCGGCGACTGGCGGACCGATTGCCCGACCTGCTCGATCAACTACCGCGATTGCCGGATCTGCTGCTCGGCGCCGAGGCGCGCATCAAGGACCTGGACCGGCTCGCGGCGCAACAACGAGAAGTGATCGGTGAGGTCGCCGAGGCGCTCGGCAGCCGACGGCGCAACAGCCGCTGGCGGCGCGCCGCCGGCGCCACGCTCGTGCTCGCCGGTATGGTCTTGCTGTGGGAGCAGTTCACCAACGTCCTCGTCGCCGGTGAGTTCGCGGCACCAGCCCTGGGGATTGCGGCGCTGGTCGCCGGCGCCCTACTCGCGGCGCGCAATTGAACCGCGGCGCCAAGCAAAGCCCCCGAGGGATCAAGTATAGTAACCGGCCCGAAACAATAGCGGAGGGTTCTGATGGGACTAGGTGTATGGGAACTCCTGCTCATCCTGGCCATCGTGTTGCTCATATTCGGCCCCAGTCGCCTGAAGACGCTGGGTTCGGATCTCGGCAAAGCCATCAAGGGATTTCGTTCCGCGGTGAAGCACGAAGAAGAAGACAAGAACGCCGAAAACGAACCGAAGATCATCGAGGACGACGCTCCGCCCAAGTCGCGGCGGGAAAGCCGACATCGGGAACGAAGCAGCTAGTGCGCTGTTTTCGAGTATCCACGGGCCTTTCTTGACCTGACCGCAGAGCCCCACCGATGTTCGACATTGGTTTCTCCGAACTGCTGCTCCTGAGCGTCATCGTGCTGCTGGTGATCGGTCCCAAGCGTCTCCCCGAAACATTGCGGACCCTCGGCCTCTGGATCGGCCGCATGCGCCGCAGTTTCACGCGCGTCAAGACGGAAATCGAGCGCGAGATCGGCATGGACGACGTGCGCCGACAACTCCACAACGAAGCCATCATGGAGCAGATGAAGGACATTGAACGCGATGTCGGCGGCGCGATCGACGACGCGCGCATCGGCGCCGCGAATGGGGATCCGCCGCAAAACATCCACAACGCGGAAGGGCCGACGGGAGATCAGGCCGTGGAGCCTTCCGGCCCCGTGACGCCGACACCACCGCCCGAAGATTCGCCCCGGAAAGCACGCGATGGCCGATGAGCAGTCACCGCAGGATGCCACCGACGAGAAGCGAAGCGAGGCGGCGCAAAAGCCCAAGGATGTCGAAGCAAAACATGACGCCAAGGTCGACGACCACGAGATGCCCTTTCTCGACCATCTGCTGGAGCTGCGTCAACGCCTGTTGCGGAGCATCGTGGCCGTGGCCGTCCTGTTCGTACCCGGCTTTGTCTTCCGCGACGATATCTACCACTTCGTATCCGCGCCGCTAACGGCCTTCCTGCCCGGCGGCAAGCTGGCTGCGATCGATGTCGCATCGCCGTTCGTGATGCCCCTCAAACTCGCGGCGTTCACTGCCTTTATCGCCGCGATGCCGTACCTGCTGCACCAACTCTGGGGCTTTGTCGCGCCAGGCCTCTATCTGCGCGAGAAGAAGTTCGCGCTTCCGCTGCTGGCGTCGAGCGTCCTGCTGTTCTACGCCGGGATGGCATTCGCGTACTTCGTGCTGTTCCCGGTGGTATTCGCGTTCTTCGCCCACGCCGCGCCGGAAGGCGTGACACTGATGACAGACATCAACCGCTACCTCACCTTTGTGCTGAAGATGTTCTTCGCCTTCGGTGTCGCGTTCGAGATACCGGTCGCAACGATCCTGCTGGTGCGATCCGGTCTGGCGACGGCGGACGGCATCGCGCGCAAGCGCCCCTATGTCATCGTCGGCTGCTTCGTTGTCGGCATGCTGCTGACGCCGCCGGATCCGGTCACCCAGATTCTGTTGGCCATCCCTGTCTGGCTGCTGTTCGAGGTAGGCATCCTGCTATCGCGCTCCGCAGGGCAGCAATCAAAGGACGACTAGTGTTCCGTCAAGCCTAAAAATGCGAGTGTAGCTGCGAGGGATTTTTGGTTCCTGGCGAGGCGCGACGACGCGGTGTGGCAGGCACCACACAAGGAGGAGCAACGAAGCCAGGGGCCAAAAAGACCCGCAGATACCCGTAGATTTAGGTTTGACGGAGCACTATCCCCGCCAAGCCCCTAGCCCGGACTGACTTCGACTGTGGTGGTCTCCGAGCGGCCTTCTCGAGCACAGGGCGATGCCGCCGCTCGGCAGGCCCGGATCTCGCGCCGTGAGAGGCACGTTCCCCACACGACCTTCGAGCACATCGCCCGTGACGCGCAGTTCCATCTCGTATCTTTCACCGAACCCCCAGGGGAAGTCGGTTTGCGCGATGACCGTCGTGCCATCCAGTTCGCGAACGAGCTGCAACGACTAATCGTCGCGGTTCAACAGGAGCGCGTAGTAGCGCCGCATGCCCTGGGCGCGCGCCGCGATGCCGACGCGACGCGCCAGGTGGCGGCGTGATATCCGCCGCAAGCCGGTAATCGCGCCACCCGCGCGTGCCATAAAGCATCAGGCCGGTGCCCCGGTTCTGCGTCAGGCGAATCCGCGGGCGCCGCCAGGAGGCGATGCTTGTCAGGCCGTTGACCCACGCGTTGCACCACATGCTGCCACTTGGCGTGCGAACCAGACGGACGTTGGGCGTACCGCGCCAGCCAAGGTGACGCAACACCGCGCGGGCCGGGCCGGTACCGCGTATCTGTATTCCCACCGCAGAAATCGGGTACCCGCCGAGGTCGGGTATCTGCCAGGAAATCTGCGTCGAATCATCCTCCTTGATCGTTACAGGATCGCCAAGGCGGGACTGAAGTTTGTCCTCGGCATCGAAATGCAGCAACCTGAGCCGCGCCTCGAATTCGCCTCCCGCAGCCGCCGCGACGCTGGCAAAGAGCGTCTGTCCGGGGTTGACCCTCGGCGTCGCCATCAACGAGTAGCCCGCGTTTTTGAAGTATTCCCAGGTATCCAGGGAGTCGAGAAAAACACTCCGCCACACGTTGGTTTCGCCACCCTCAACGTTGATCGCCAGACCACGGCCACCGTCGTATTCGACGTTGCTCAGTTTCGCGTGATCGGACAGGAAGCCTTGCAACGCGCCGGGCATGGAGAAGTCGAACTGGGCGGACCCGCGCGCTCGTCGGCCCATGTTGGCGACAGACGCCGCCTCCGTTACCGCGTCCGATATCGCCCGGCCGCCGTCGGCGGTGGGGATGTAGCAGCGATCGGCTACGGGATCACGCAAATGCGGCGGCAGCCCCTCGACACCGCCGAGGATTCCCATGAGGCAGGCGAGGTTGCCCGAGTTGCAGTCGGTGTCCCAACCCGCGGTGTTGACGACCTTCATGGCTTCCAGGAAGTCACCGTCAGCGTACAGGAGGCCCATGACGATGAGACCGTGGTTCGGCACCATGTGACAGCCGCCGCCGTACCGGTCATATCCGTAGCTGGCCTGGATCTGTCTGAAGCAATGGCGCCAGTCGACCGGATCTTCGGCGTGCCAGCGCCGTACGTCCTTGATCAGGCGGGCGATGACGGAGTCGTCGGGGACGACGTCGAGCGCGGCATCCAACAGTTTGTCGGCATCCCGCTCGACAAACGCCAGCGCCTCCATTGCGGCCAGCGCGCGCGCCGTAGACAGCCTCGCCGTCGTGGGACACGCGCGCCGCGCGCTCGGCAAGCGCAGCCGCCCGGTGTGGCTCGCCCGGACAGAGCATGGCCCAGCAGTCTATGAATATCTGCGCCCCGATCTGTTCTGAAACCACCTTGCCGTTGGTCGCCGCGGCACCCGAGTCCGGCGCTTCGATGCCGTTCTACAATCGCAGGTAGGCGGTGTGTTCGGTGGAGTTGCCCAACCCGCCCCACCAGAGGATCGTACGGTTCTCGATGATGTAGTTGAGCCAGGACTGGCCGATATCCCTGGGAGGAATGTCGAACGAGTCGCCGTAGTCCTCGAAGGCGCGAACAAAGGTCAACGTCCCGCTGATATCGTCGTCGGTGACAAGCAGCCGCTTGTCCAGACGCTCGTGAACGTAGTCGGTGATGTCCCCTAATTCCGGCTCTATGCGCTCGTTGGTCCATCCCTCGAACGGTCGTCCCAGATACACCCCGATCAATTTGCCGAGCACGCCCGCGTACACCCGTTCGGCGTAGTCCTTGGGCAGTTCGCCAATCGGTGTCTGGCTGACGGAATCGATCATCGCTATCTCCTCGGTGAATCGACCATGGCCGCGCGACCCGCCAAAGCGGCAAGTCCGACAGTCTACTAAGCTGCAAGCAGAATCGTCACCGGGCCGTCGTTGACCAGGCTGACCTGCATGTCGGCACCGAAGATACCGGTCGCGACGTGCGGCCAGCGCTGCTTTATCGCCGCGACATAATGTTCGTACAGCGCCCGCGCCCTTTCCGGTTCCGCCGCGTGTCCAAAACTCGGCCGATTGCCTCGAGATGTATCCGCCGCCAGGGTGAACTGCGAGACGACCAGCACGCTGCCGCCGATGTCCACGACCGAGCGGTTCATCGGTTTCGAAGCGTCGGCGAAGACGCGCAGCGCGAGGGTCTTCGCGGCCAGCTTTTCAGCCTGCGTTTCGGTGTCTTCCCGGATCACGCCCAGAAAAACGAGTAGCCCCTGATCGATACCCGCCACGGTTTCGCCGTCGATGGTCACCGACGCGCTGGCAACGCGTTGACACAAGGCCCTCACGGCGCGCCACCCCCGCGCGGTCCCGCCGCGAACCTCCCGGGCGACCTCGCGCTCCCGCGTCTGTGTTCCAAATGCGGACAAACGGCGAATGCGCCACGGTGACCGGCTACAATATGCGGCATGAAGAAAGCCATTGCGCTCATCTCCGGCGGACTTGACTCCATGTTGGCGGCAAAGGTCATCCAGGAGCAAGGCGTACACGTCGAGGGACTCAATTTTTACACCGGCTTCTGCGTGGAGGGCCACACCCACGCCATCCGCGAGAAACGCCGCGCCAAGCCGCGCCGGAACAACGCGCTGTGGGTGGCGGAGCAGCTCGGTATCAAGCTGCACATCATCGATGTGTCCGAGGAATACAAGGACATCGTGATCAACCCGAAGTACGGTTACGGCCAGAACCTGAACCCCTGCCTGGATTGCAAGATCTTCATGGTCGACAAGGCCCGCGCATGGGGTTTCGGCGATAAGGGGTTCGATTTCGTCATTACCGGCGAGGTGATCGGCCAGCGCCCCAAGTCGCAGCGCAAGGAAACCATGCCGATCATCGCGCGCGAATCCGGCACCGACGACCTCCTGCTGCGACCGCTGTGCGCGAAGAACCTCACGCCGACGAGACCCGAACGCGAAGGCTGGGTCGACCGCGCCGCGCTGTACGGTTTCCATGGCCGCAACCGGAAGCCCCAGATGGCGCTGGCGGAATCGTTCGGATTTTCGGACTACGCGCAACCCGCCGGCGGCTGCTGCTTTCTGACGGACGCCCAATACGCGTCCAAGCTGCAGGACCTGTGGGACACCCGCGGCACGCGCGACTACGAACTCGACGACATCATGCTGCTGAAGGTGGGACGCCACATCCGGCCCGCAAGCCACTACAAGCTCATTGTGGGGCGCGAAGAAGGCGAGAACCGGTTTCTCGAAGGCTATCGCAAACGCTTCCTCCATCTGCGGACTACCGCGTTCCCCGGACCGCTGGCGCTGATCGATGGCGCACCGCAACCCGGCGACGTGACGCTCGCCGCGCGCATACTGGCCCGCTACAGCCAGGGCCGTACCGCGCCGCGCGTCGACGTAAGCGCCCACCACACCAACGGCGTGGTGGAAATGCTGAATGTCGAACCATTGCCGCCGACGGACTTGCCAGCATCCTGGCATGTATGATCATGCGGCAAACTGAGGCTTGCCCGGCGCAAGGTCACCGCCAACGACTGGACGCTCGCGGACTGCTGTGTCCCCTGCCGGTCATTCGCACCCAGGATCGCGTCGAAAATCTCGCTCCGGGGACATTGCTGGACATCCTGGCGACCGATCCCGGCGTGCTGCAAGACATTCCCGCATGGTGCCGCGTTCACGGCCACAGCCTGGTTTCGACTACGCGCGATCGCGCGTGTATTCGCATCACAATCGAAGTGTGCGAGACTTGAACTTGGACAAAACGGCGAGACGGGCGCACTAAAGCGCACTAAGGTGGTGCATCATGTCGAGGCGCGCACCACGACGGGCACCATCACGGACACCAGATTGCGCCGCGAAGCGGCAATCGGCGGAGCGCGTGCGCCTGATTTGAGCGCGATCTGCTGCAAGGCAACGAAAACGCCGCATGGCACTGATATTGCTTAACAGGTAGGGAACCAGCAGAAAGAGGTCGAGTTCCTTGAAGCTGGGTTCGCCAGCGGTGTGACAGCGCGGGAAACCGGCGCGCCGTCCCAAGCAAGAAGCGAAGGCTTCGCCGAGTCAATCAATTGCAACCAACGGAGCGGAATCCGAAATGTCGGAAAATACGTTAAAACTGATTAGCGACAACGATGCCAAGTGGGTGGACCTGCGTTTTACCGACCCCAGGGGCAAGGAGCAACACACGACCCTCCCGGCGGGACGACTGGACGCGGACGCTTTCGCGGACGGCATCATGTTCGATGGTTCGTCCATCTCTGGATGGAAGAGCATCAACGAATCGGACATGATGCTCATGCCCGACGACACAACCCCCGTGGTCGACCCCTTTCGCGATGAAACGACAATCAACCTGCGCTGCGATATCATCGAACCCACCACCATGCAGCCGTATGGGCGGGACCCGCGTTCGACCGCAAAGCTCGCCGAGCAGTACCTCATTTCCACCGGCATCGGCGACGAAGCCTACTTCGGTCCGGAAGCCGAATTCTTCGTCTTCGACGATGTCCGCTGGAAGGTCGATATGTCCGGCTGCTCCTATGCGATATCCGCAGAGGAAGCGGCCTGGGAGTCCGACACCGAATTCGAGGGAGGCAACCTGGGCCACCGGCCAGGGGTCAAGGGCGGATACTTTCCGGTGCCGCCGGTCGACTCCGGCGCGGACTTGCGCAACGCGATGTGCAGCGCCATGCAGGCCATGGGGATCGAGATCGAGGTGCACCACCACGAGGTGGGGACCGCTGGCCAGGCCGAGATCGGCGCACGCTTCAACACGCTGGTAAAGAAAGCCGACGAACTGCAGATCTACAAGTACTGCGTGCACAACGTTGCGCAAGCCTACGGCAAAACAGCGACATTCATGCCGAAACCGCTGGTGGGCGACAACGCGAATGGCATGCATGTGCACCAGTCCATCTCCAAGGGCGGCGAGAATGTCTTTTTCGGCGACGGCTATGCCGGCCTGTCCGAGGCGGCCCTCTACTACATCGGCGGCATCATGAAGCACGCGCGGTCGTTCAACGCATTCACCAACTCGACCACCAACTCCTACAAGCGTTTGGTGCCCGGCTTCGAAGCGCCCACATTGCTCGCCTATTCAGCGCGCAACCGTTCCGCTGGCGTCCGCATTCCCTACGTACAAGGGGGCAACCCCCGAGGATATCGCACCGAGGTCCGCTTCCCGGACGCCGCCGGCAATCCGTATCTGACGTTCGCGGCCATGCTGATGGCGGGTATCGACGGCATCCAGAACAAGATTCACCCCGGTGACCCGTTTGACAAGGATCTCTACGATCTGGCCCCGGAGGAACTCGAAGGCGTCCCGACCGTGTGCGCCTCGTTGGAAGAAGCGATCGCAGCCCTTGATGCCGATCGCGGATTTCTGACAGCCGGCGGCGTCTTCAGCGACGACCAGATAGACGGCTACATCGCCCTGAAACAGGAAGAAGTGGAAGTGCTGCGCATGACCACGCACCCGGTCGAGTTCCAACTGTATTACTCCGTCTGATCCAACGCCCCGAGTGAACTGCGATGGCGGCACGATGCCGTCATCGCGGTTTGCGTCAAGCGGGCCGGGTGAATATCTCGCACATTGAATGTGCGCAGTCCTACGCCGCGCGGCGAGGGTGACTGTCGCGCCGCGACGGCGTTTCGAGGCAGACTGCCTGTCCAATGACAGTGCCTTCCCGCATGCGGATTCCATGTCCTCGACGGTCCCCGACGATGTCGAGTTGCATGCTTGGCACGGTTTTGGCGCTGACGCCTGGGGCATTGGCGAGCGCCGAAACGACGATCTACCGGCATGCGGATGCACAGGGCATCACCACGTTCGTCGACCGACCCGGCGGCGACCGTCAAGCGGTTGAACTTCCCGCCGTCAACACCTACGCCCCGATCGAACCGAAGCCACCGGCCACGGCCGCTACCCGAGAGGACGCGGCGGCACCGATCTACCAATCTCTTCTCATCTCCGTCCCGGGCGACGGCGAGACGATTCGCCGCAACGGCGGCAATGTGCGCGTAACGGGCCGGGTCGAACCCGACCTGCGCGTGGACCACAGTGTTGTGCTATTCGTGGACGGCTCTGTCGCAAGAGGGACGCGCCATGCCCGCTCCTCCGCTGAACGCCGCGGCGACATCGATTTCACGCTCGCGGGTGTCGCTCGAGGCCCCCACACGTTGCGCATCGCCATCATGGACCAGGAGAACAACATTCTGATCCAAAGCGCCCCAGTCGGCTTTCACCTGCTGCGCGCCGCCGCGAGACTCCGATGATATCGAGGTAGATTTGACGCCACCCCCGTAACGCACTATTTTGGTGCACATATTTCTCGGATTGTTGCACGGCATCGGGAAAACCCCAGGCAATACGACGCTTGCGACCGCGAAAGCAAGTGGACCGAATCTTGCAAAGTTATTTGCAATTTGGCTGTTAGGGGCATAACCGGCGCGGCGAAATGATGGCCCAGGCCCCAGACATACTCGATCAACTCGCGACCGCCGTGGTTGTCCTGGACAACACCCTGCGCGTCGGCTACCTCAACCAGGCGGCGGAATCTCTCTTCGGCATGTCCTCCCAGCGTATCGTCGGCAAGGAGGTGCGCCAGCTATTTGTCGATCCGGCGGAGCGGGCATCGGCGCTCAGAAACACGCTTGAGACCGGCCAGCCATACACCAAGCGGCGCGCCGTGTTGACGAGCAACGGCCGCGGCGACTTGCGAGCGGACTATTCCGTGGAACTGCTCGGCAACGGCGAACTCCTGATCGAGATCGAACCGCTCGACCGCTTCCTGCGGATAAATCGGGGCGACCAGCACCTCGCGCTGCATGAAACGACACGCGAGCTGGTGCGCGGTCTTGCGCACGAGATCAAGAATCCCCTCGGAGGCATACGCGGCGCCGCGCAGCTGCTCGAAAGAGAGCTGACAAACGGAAGCCAGCGGGAATACACCAAAGTCATCATCGAAGAAGCCGATCGCCTCAGAAACCTGGTCGACCGCATGCTGGGCTCCAACGAGCGGCCGCGATTCGAACAGGTCAATGTTCATCGCATCCTCGAGCGCGTGGTCCAACTCATCGAAGCCGAGTGCCCGGACCGTATTGCTTTCGTGCGCGACTACGACCTCGGCCTGCCTGAAATCGAGGGCGATCCCGGCAAGCTGATACAGGCAATCCTGAACATCGCGCGCAATGCCGAGGAGGCGTTGATCGACACGTCGAATCCGCGCATCAGCCTGTCGACCCGCGCCGTGCGCCAATTCACCATCGGACGCCACCGGCATCGCGTCGTAGTCAAGGTTGAAATTGTCGACAACGGCCCAGGGATCCCGGCAGACATTGCCGACCGTATCTTCTACCCCATGATCAGCGGCCGGCCGGATGGAACCGGGCTTGGCCTTTCCATCACCCAGAACATCGTCGGCCAACACAACGGCGTGATGGAATGCGACAGCGCGCCCGGCAAAACGGCATTCGCACTTTTCATTCCCCTGGAGCAGCCCAACAGTGACTGAAGCACCCAACGCCAATATCTGGGTCGTAGACGACGACAGGTCGATCCGGTGGGTGCTGGAGCGCGCGCTCGAGCAGGCCGGCTTCAAGACCAGATCCTTCGCGCGGGGCGACGCCGTGCTACAACAAATCCAGACCGCGCAGCCCGACGCCATCATCAGCGATATTCGCATGCCCGGAGCGGACGGTTTCGAGCTCCTCGCCTCGATGAAGGAATCGCATCCAACGGTGCCGATCATCATCATGACCGCGCACTCGGACCTCGAAGTCGCCGTCAGTTCCTACCAGGGCGGTGCGTTCGAATACCTGCCCAAGCCCTTCGACATCGACGATGCGGTCGCCACCGTACGTCGCGCCGTGGCACACCACCGTGGGGTTGAAGTCAGACAGCCCCCGACCGAGGAAAGCCCCGCGGCGGAAATCATCGGCAAGGCGCCGGCCATGCAGGAAGTATTTCGCGCCATAGGTCGCCTGGCGCAGTCGAACATCACAGTGCTGATCCAGGGGGAGTCCGGCACCGGCAAGGAACTCGTGGCGCGGGCGCTGCATCGCCACAGCCCGCGCTCAAGCGGGCAGATGGTCGCCTTGAACATGGCGGCGATACCGAAGGACCTTATCGAGTCCGACCTCTTCGGACACGAGAAAGGGGCTTTCACTGGCGCGAACGCGCAACGCCTGGGCCGTTTTGAACAGGCGGACGGCGGCACGCTGTTTCTCGACGAAATAGGAGACATGCCGCCGGACACGCAGACGCGCCTGCTGCGGGTGTTGGCGGAAGGGGAGTTCTATCGGGTCGGTGGTCGCTCAACCATTAAGGTGGACGTGCGCATCATCACGGCCACGCACCAGAATCTGGAGCAACTCGTACGCGACGGTATCTTTCGCGAGGACCTCTACCATCGATTGAACGTCATCCGTATCCACCTGCCGCGACTGACCGAACGATCGCAAGACATCCCGATCCTCGCGCGGCACTTCCTGCAAGCCGCCGCGACCGAACTTGGCGGAGAACCGAAGCAACTCCGGTCGGAGACCGAGGCGCACCTCATGACGCTGGAGTGGCCCGGCAACGTGCGCCAACTCGAAAACACCTGCCGCTGGCTTACCGTCATGGCCGCGGGTCGAGAGATCCTCATCGAGGATCTGCCGCCCGAACTCACGAGCGGCAGCGGGTCGGCGGCGGTCGCTATCGACTGGCAAGATGGGCTGCGCGCCTGGGCGCAGGGACAACTGGCCACGGGAACCAAGGGTATTCTGTCGAAGGCGCTGCCGGAACTGGAGCACATCCTGATCCAGACAGCCCTCGAATACACCGGGGGACGCAAGCGCGACGCTGCCGAACTGTTGGGCTGGGGCCGCAATACGCTGACGCGAAAGCTTGCGGAATCGGAGCGGAGATCCTAAGGCGCCGCCCTCGACACCTCGCGCGAGCGCGTGACCAACCGGCCCCTCGTATCCGGCGTCGTCTGGACCGCCGTAACTCGACACCTCGCGTCGCGCGAGCGCGTGACCAACCGACGCCTGCGACTCATCCGAAATAATTGCCGCCGTCCGTGTTGCGCAGCTTGTCCCGCGCAATCACCATGCGGTGGACTTCGGATGGACCCTCGCCGATGCGCTTGACCCGCAACTCCCGGTACCAACGCTCCAACGGCATCTCCTTGGCAACGCCCATCCCGCCGAACATCTGTATCGCGCGATCGACCACGCGACCGGCGGTCTCGGTGCCGTAGAGTTTGCAAACCGAAGCATCCACCTTGCCGGGCGCGCCCGCGTCCACCTTCGATGCGGCATCGTAGATCAGCATTCGCGCTGCGCGCAGTTCCACCTCGGAATCTGCGATCATCCACTGAATCGCCTGTTTGTCCGCCAATACGCCGTCGCGCGCCGGCCGATTCTTGACCCATCCGCAGGCCATGTCCAAGGCTTCCTGGGCGATCCCGACGCAGCCGGCGGCATACGGAATGCGCGCGTCCACCAGCCAGTTCTCGGCGACGCCGAAGCCGCGGCCCACCTCTCCGAGCACGTTCTCCGCCGGCACTTCGCAGTTGTCCAGGACGATCTCGTAAGGGGACAGCGCCCGAATCACCTTGATCTCGTGAAACTCGATGCCCTTGAACCCGGGTTCGACAATGAACGCCGTGATCTGGGGCGGCGCGCCGTCTCTCGTGCGCGCGAATATGATGCCGAAGTCGGCGCTCGCCGCCGCCGTGATCCACATCTTGCGTCCGTTCAAGACCCACACGTCGCCTTCCTTGCGCGCCCGGGTCTGAATGTTGTTGCGCGGATCCGACCCGCCGGTCGGTTCGGTAATGGCGACGAACGCGCGCTTTTCTCCGTCGATGCAGGGAACGCCGTACTTCTCGATCTGATCCGGCGTTCCCGACCAGACGATGTTGGGCGGCCCGCCGCCGAACGCACCCAACGCCGGGTTGTATGCGCCGAGACGGCACTTCGCCGCCTCCTCGGCGATGATCGCGCGCGCCATGGCGCTAACTTGATTGCCGCCGTACTCCTCCGGCACCGTCAACCGCGTGAGCCCCATCTCCTCGGCGATCCTGCGCAGCCGCGCGCGGTCTTGGGGTTCGCATCCGAGCGCGTCGTGGGGCAAGGTGTCCTCGATGGGTTTGACTTCCTCGCGCATGAAACGCCGAATCTGATCGCGCATCAGCAGCAACTCGTCCGGCAGCCGGAATCCATAGTGATTGCCATCGTCCATCGACATATTCCCTCCTTTGGGCCCACCGCTATCGTCACGGGTTGGCGCGAATACAATCCTCGACGCATGAACAACATCGTCCCCCACGCGTCGGCGACGCCTCTCGCCTCAGCGCTATTATCCACCTATCCGCTCGCGCGGTGGATTCGGGAACATACATGAACACCATGCCCGGCATCGTCCTATACGAGCCCGAGATACCTCCCAATACGGGCAGCATCATTCGCCTGGCGGCGAACACGGGCGCCCCGCTCGCGCTGATCGAACCGCTCGGTTTCGAACTCGACCATGCCCGCCTGAAGCGCGCGGGACTTGACTACCGCGAGTTCGCCGACGTGCGCGTCTATCCAAACCTCGAGGCCTACCTCGAAAGCGTCCGGCCCGACCGTGTCTTCGCCTTCACCACGAAGGCAACGATACCCCACACCGCGCCGCGCTACCGCGCTGGCGATGCCCTGTTGTTCGGACCGGAAACCCGCGGACTTCCCGCGCGTGTGCTCGCCAGTCTTCCGGCAGAGCGAAGGCTGCGCATTCCCATGCGACCGCATTCCCGCAGTCTGAATCTCTCCAATGCCGTGGCCATCGCCGTCTACGAAGCGTGGCGTCAGTTGGGGTTTGACTGAATTCCCGCTTCGCTGCCCATCCGCAGAGCTCCCGCTTCAAGCGGGAGCTTTTCGCACACGAAATACGGAGATCGAGCCCAGGAAGGCACCTGCCCATGTGCAATAATGCGGCATCATCAATGACCGAGGGCGAGAACGTGAGCGCGGAACTCATATCGATACTTGCCGTCGGCGTAGCGCTGGCCGGCGTGACCTTGACGGGACTGCGCGGCGTGCGTACCGAAATGCATGCCGTGCGCTCTGAAATGAACACCGTGCGCGCCGAAATGCACGATGTGCGCTCTGAAATGAACACCGTGCGCACGGACGTGGCTGACCTGCGCGAACGCGTGGCGCGCCTTGAAGGCCTGTTCGAAGGATTCATCAAGATGTTCGAAGGATTCATCGGGAAAGCGCCCGCTGGCGAACCGGGTTCGAACTAGGGGACGAGACGCGGACTCCGAATGCGCTACTACCCGAACACAACGATGCGTGTGTAGCTAATGACGCATCTGCGCAAGCCAGGACGTCACAAGAGCGTGAGCGCGGAACTCGTATCGATACTTGCCGTCGGCGTGGCGCTGGCCGGCCTGACCTTGACGGGACTGCACGGCGTGCGTAACGAACTCAACGCCGTGCGTGTCGAACTGCACGATGTGCGCACGGACGTGGGCGACCTGCGCGAACGCATGGCGCGCCTTGAAGGCCTGTTCAAAGGATTCATCGGGAAAGCGCCCGCTGGCGAACCGGGTTCGAATTAAGGGCGAGACGCGACGACGAGTTCTCTCCGACTACTGGGTAGCCATCAACTCTTCGAGCAGTGTCTCCTGGTCGAGGACTTCCCTACCGAACGCTTCGATAACGACATCGACGATCCTGCCCTGGAACTCGAACGGCGACTCGTAGGCGTCGTCCACCGGCGTTTGGCTGTCGCGACCGACGTCCAAGGGTTCGTTGACGAAGTTGTGGTAGCGGAAGGGAGACAATATCCCTTCGCCCGCGGGCTGGTCGTCGATGTAGAACCGGATGCGTCCTTCGTCGGTTCCGATCCTCACCACGTCGGCGCGCAGGGTGACCGGACCCGGCGGGATCGCCACCCGAGACACCACGCGACACCGGTCGCCGAAGCTATTGGTGGTGTAGTGGAGCCGGTTGCCGAGCACGAAAACGCTCCAGCCGCCGAACCGTCCGCCGTCCGCAATGATCACGCCCTCGGCGTTGGTGGAACGCCGTTCGATTCGCGCCGTGATGCGATGCGATACGCCGCGCGCCCTGGGCCCGGCGCGGAAGAAGTGCGGCAGCACGGCATCCTGGTAGAGCACCCAGCGGTTCCCGGGTTCCGGCCACCAGCCGCTGCCGCCCGTGCCGACCAAGTCGTCCAGCGGCAAGACGCCGTGGCGCTCGGCTTCGCGCCACCATAGATCGATGAGTTCCGTGAGTTTTTCGGGATGCTGATCGGCAAGGTTGTCGATCTCGGCGAGATCCACATCGAGGTGGTAGAGCTCCCAGACGTCATCGTCGAAGCTCGTGCCGCGATGGTGGTAAGTGACCGCCTTCCATCCCTGGTGCCAAATGGCCCGTTGGCCGATCGTCTCGAAATACTGGATGGTCTTTCTGGTATCCGCGTCGTTATCGTTCAGCGTGTGCGCCATGGAAGCCTTTAGCCCGCTGGATTACCGCGCGCCCGTGACGCCCAGGAAACTCCAGCGTTGCGAGTCCTCCAGCGGTGGGGGCGGCTTTGTGCCATGGAAGTGCCGTGGAGCGGTATCTGGGAGACGCCGTTGACGTGGCTCGGCAGGGGAACGCCAAGGAGATCGAGCAAAGTCGGCGTCACGTCGACCACGTGGTAGAACTGCCGGCGCGTCTCGCCCTTGGCATGGATGCCGTTCGGCCAGCGGATCAGGAGCGGGGCGCGGACGCCGCCCGCATAGGTATGCGCCTTGTAGCGCTTGAACGGCGTGTTGCCGGCCATGGCCCAGCCAAACGGGTAGTGGTTGTAGGTGAGGGGACCGCCCATGTCGTCCAGCCGCGCGAGATTCTGCTCGACACTGCTGCCCAAGCCATTGCGCGCCCGCTGGTGATCGTAGGTGCCGTAGGGACCGCCCTCTGGACTTGCGCCATTGTCGGAAATGGCGAGCACGATGGTGTCGTCGCGCTTGCCGAGCGCGTCGATCTGGTCGAAGAGCCGCTGTATCTGCACGTCGGCGTGGTCGAGGAATCCCGCAAAGACCTCCTCCAACCTGGCGGCCAGACGCTTCTCCTCCGGATCCAGCTCGTCCCACGCCTGCACGCCGGGATTGCGCGGCGCCAGACGTTGATCCGGCGGCAACCGGCCCGATGCCTTCTGCCGCGCCAGGATCCGCCTTCGCGCAGCGTCCCAGCCGTCGTCGAACTTGCCCCGGTACTTGTCGGCGTAGGCGCGCGGCACGTGATGCGGCGAATGCCCGGCCGCAAAGGCAACGTAGAGAAAGAACGGTTTGTCAGGGGCCGCGGAGACAAGCTGGCGCAACCACTTGCATGCCGTGTCAACGATGCCCTCCGACAGGTGGTAGCCATCGTCGTCGGGGACTTCGATGCGCTCGTTGCCGAGAATCAACTCGGGGCTCCACTGGTTGGTCTCTCCGGCCGGAAACCCGTAGAAGCGGTCAAAGCCTCTTTGCAGGGGCCAGTGATCGTACGACCCGGCAGGACTGGTCTCGTTGATGGACGCCAGGTGCCACTTGCCGGAAGCAAGTGCCCCACAGGCGGCGCCTTCGGCTTCGCCTGTGGCCCGGCCCTGCTCGACGACCATGGAACAACCGTCCCCGGTCGCTGGCGCTCCCAGGAGACGTTTGTTCCATGGAAGCGTCTGATAGCCGTGGGGACGCAGCATCTCGGCCAGGTTCGCCGCCTCCCTCGATACGAATCCGCGGGTGTTGGGGAACCCGTTGACCATCTCTGCCACTCGGCCCATGCCGACGCTGTGGTGATTGCGGCCCGTCAGCAGACACGTGCGGGTTGGCGAGCACAGCGGCGTGACGTGGAAATTGGCGTAGCGCAGTCCGTCGGCGGCCAGGCTGTCCAGGGCGGGAGTATCGATATCAGAGCCGTAGCAGCCGAGTTGGGAATAGCCAACGTCGTCCAGCACGACCATGACGATATTGGGTCTTCGCTTGAGAACGGAGGGTTTGGAGGCCCATGACACCGTGGACTCGTCCACGGTGCGCTTGATCTCGCCCTCGAATAGCCGGTCGTGTTCCATTGAGCCTCCTTGCATGCGTTCGGTCCGCTCCACAGTCTCCCCTCCCCGTCGGCCTCCCTCCCCCCGCCGGGTTCGTTGACCTCCCCGAGCGACCGACTGAAATACGGTCGCGAGGCGCGCGGTCAGTTGACGCTGTCGCTCCGCGCCGAATCCCTGTTCCGCAACGCTTGCTGGTAGAGCGAAGCGAAGTCCACAGGGGCGAGCATGAACGGCGGGAACGTGCCCTTCGCCGCGACGTTGTCCACCGCTTCGCGCACGTACGGAAACAGCATATCGGGGCAAACCACGGCGAGAACCCGTTCCAGCGCCGGACCTTCCGCACCCTCGATGAGAAAAACCCCAGCCTGTTGTACCTCGATGATGAGCTCGGTCGAGGTCTCGTCGGTCGGCGACTTGGCCGTCAGCGTCACCGTGAGAACCACCTCGAAGCGGGTCTGGGAAACCCGATTCGCCGCGGTGTTGATGTCGAGGTGAATGTTCGGCTTCCATTCGCTGCCAAACACCTGCGGCGCGTGGGGCGACTCGAACGAGAGATCCTTCAGGTAGATCCGCTCGACCTGTACCCGCACGGCAACCTGCTGATCGGCCACCGTCATGAACCCTTGACGACCGGCAGGTTCTGATTGCGCCACTCCGAGATGCCGCCCCGCAGACGAGCCACGTTCTCGAAGCCCGCCTTGCGCAGGAGCGTCCCCACCGTGCCGGAATGCTGACCCATCTTGCAGGTGACCACCACCGGCTTGACCTTGTGTCTTTCCAACTCGCCGATGCGGCTGGCGATCGCGGCGTGGGGAATGTTCATCGCATCGACGATGTGGCCCTCGCCGAACTCTTTCTTGTCCCGCACGTCCAGCACCACGGCGCCCTGGCGATTAATCAGGTCGACAAGTTGCTGCGCACTGACGGAACGGCCGCCGCGCTGCAGTTCGTTCCTGGCGAATAACCCAATCAAGACCACGAAGATGCCGGTCAGGATGTAGTGATTACCAATGAATTCAAAGAGTTGTTCCATCGTGTCCTATCCATGCCGCAAGCTTTCGGGCGGGTGCGGGAAGGCGCAATATTATAGAATACCCGCACCTTCGCAGTCCGGTGCAATCGATCGCAGATGCCGACAACGCTACTCGTTGTGCTCGACGGCTGGGGTTATAGCGCGTCGACGCGGCACAACGCGATTCATGCCGCGCATACGCCCAACTGGGACCGTTGGTGGCGCAGCGCGCCCCGAACCCTGCTCTCCGCATCGGGCACCGACGTGGGTCTGCCCTTCGGGCAGATGGGAAATTCCGAGGTCGGACACATGCATCTCGGCGCCGGCCGCGCCATTCGGCAGGAACTCTCCCGGCTTGCCCTCGCCATCGAGGACGGCAGTTTCAGGAACAATCATGTAATTCGCACAGCCGTGGAAAAGTCCGCGGGCACCGCCTTGCATGTGATGGGCCTGGTCTCGCCGGGCGGCGTGCATAGCCATGAAGATCAGATCGCGGCCATGATCGACCTCGCCGCGGACGCCGGCGTCACGGTCCATTTGCACGCGTTCCTGGACGGCCGAGACACGCCGCCGAAGAGCGCGGCAGCCAGTCTCGCCCGGTTCGATGGCCGCATCGCTTCGCTGTGCGGGCGCTACTACGCCATGGACAGGGACGGTCGCTGGGACCGCATCGAAGCCGCCTTCGACCTGTTGGCGCGGGGTGCGGCGGAACACCGATTCGACGACGCGGTATCGGCACTCCAAGCGGCCTACGCTCGCGGCGAAACCGACGAATTTGTCAAACCCACTCTCGTTTGCCCTCCCGGCCAGGCGCCCGTATCGATCAGGGATGGCGATGTCGTCGTGTTCATGAATTTTCGCGCCGATAGGGCTCGCCAGCTCACGCGCGCCTTCGTGGATCCCGACTTCCGCGACTTTTCGCGCAGCCGGGAACCCGCGCTGGCCGACTTCGTCATGTTGACGCGCTATGCGGACGATATCGACGCATCGTGCGCTTTCGAGCCCCAAACGCCGACCAACACCTTCGGCGAGCATCTGGAGAAGCTCGGCAAGCGCCAGCTTCGGGTCGCAGAGACGGAAAAGTACGCCCACGTGACGTTCTTCTTTTCCGGCGGGCGGGAGCAGCCGTTCGTCGGCGAAGACCGCATCCTGGTGCCATCGCCCCGGGTCGCGACCTACGACCTCGAGCCGGAAATGCGCGCCCGGGAGGTTGCTCGCCGCGTGATCGACGCCATTGACGAAGACAAGCACGACGCCATCGTCTGCAACTTCGCCAACGCCGACATGGTCGCGCATACCGGCGTGTTCGACGCCGCCGTCACCGCGGTAGAGACCTTGGACGAGTGCCTTGGCGGCATCGCGTCCGCCCTCGATAAAAGCGGCGGACAATGCCTTGTCACTTCCGACCACGGCAATGCCGAGCACATGCGAGAGGGAGACCAGCCGCACACCGCCCATACGTCGGCGCCGGTGCCGTTGCTCTACCTGGGTCCGCTGGCGCTCCGGCTCGACAGCGGCGGCACGTTGTGCGACGTCGCGCCGACATTGCTGGCACTGATGGGCCTGCCGCAACCGCGCGAAATGACCGGACGGCCACTGTTCGCCAGCGATCAGGCTCGGCGACGCGCTTGACGGACCGGTTCCTTGCGGTGCGGTTTGGGGGCATCGCCTTCGCCCTGTGTCTGCTTGCCGTCGATGTGGCGCAGGCGCAAACGGAGGCTGCCGTCGCCGAACAGCGTCTCGACGAGGTCGCTCGCGAACTGGACTCGCTCAATACCTGGCTTGAGGACGCCGACAAACGTCTGTCGCGGCTACAAGCGGAAATCTCCCGGGCGGACGACGAAGTCGCCGGCGTCAATCGGCGCATCCGGGGTGTCAACACGGAAATCACCGAGGCGCAGTATTCACTGGCGCAGCTTGTGGACCAGCGCCGCGAAGTAGAGGAGCGTCGCATCGACCAGGCCAGTCGAATAGCGCGCCATGTGCGCGCGGCGCATCGACTCGTCGGATCGGGTTTCTTCAAGATGCTGCTGAACCGGGAAAGTCCGGACACGGTCGACAGGATCGTTCGCTACCACCGCTATTTCGTGCAGGCGCGGCTCGACGCCCTCGACGCGTACGCCCGTACCCTGGGCGAGATCGACGAGATCGGGCGGGCCACGCGCGATCGAGAGCAGGTATTGGCGGCGCGAGAAGACGAATTGAAGTTGCGAACGGCGTCGCTCGGCGAACGCCGCCGCGAGCGAGAAACGTTGGTCACATCCCTGCGGCGGGAGATGCAAGACAAAACGGTGTTGCGCGATCAACTCGTCCGCGACCGCAAACGCCTTGAGGCCCTGCTGGCGGAGCTCGTTCAGCAGTTGCGCGAAACGCAAGCCGCTCCTTTCGCCGCAAGCAAGGGCCGGATGCATTGGCCCGTCGCAGGCCGGATTCTGCACCGCTTCGGCGAGTCGCGCGCCGACGGCAGGCTCAAGTGGGAGGGAATCTATCTCGCCGCACCCGACGGTACCAGGATCAATGCGATCCACGGCGGTCGGGTCGTGTTCGCGGATTGGCTACGCGGGTTCGGGCTGCTCACCATTGTCGACCACGGCAACCGCTACATGTCCCTCTACGGCAACGCCGACGCCCTGCTGAAGCAAGCTGGCGATTGGGTCGAAAGCGGCGAACCCATCGCTTCGGCGGGACGTAGCGGCGGCCGAGAGGTCAGCGGCCTGTACTTCGAGGTGCGCGCGAACGGTCGTCCGACCGATCCCGCCGCCTGGCTGCGCGACGAACAACCGCGCTAACATGCTTTTCGTGAAATAACGCCGCCACCAACGATGGATGACTCGCAACGTCAGAGTGCCCTGGGCGTCACGGGCGCGCGGTAATCCAGCGAGCTAAAGGCTTCCCATGCGGCTTCGACCCACAACATTGCTCGGCATCATGGTGAGCATGACGACGGGTATCGCGCTCGGCACTATCGCGTTCCGAGAACTTGTGGCGGAACGGCCCCTCGGCCGGGACACGTCGTCGCTCGAGGCCGTTGTGCAGCGCGTGCGTGATTCGTACGTTGAGCCCATCGCCGAGGAAACCCTGACGGAAAACGCCATCCGGGGGATCGTGGATGGCCTCGACAAACATTCGTCGTTCCTCGATTCCGACGCGCTGGACAGTCTGCGAGAGGAAACTACCGGCCGGTTCGGCGGCATCGGCATCGATATCGGACTGGTCGATGGCTACATCACGGTCATTGCGCCGTTGGACGACACGCCGGCTGCCGTAGCCGGAGTACGCGCGGGCGACACCATCGTCGAGGTGGATCACAGATCGCTCAAGGGACGTACCGTTAACGAGGCTGTCAAGGACCTGCGCGGCGAACCCGGCACGAACGTCCACCTGCGGGTGCGGCGCAATGGCGCGGGGGCACCCATGGACTTCGATCTGGTGCGTGCGGAAATCCGTGTCAACAGCGTGCGTTCCCGGCTGATCGAACCCGGCTACGGCTACGTCCGCATCGCGCAGTTCCAACACAAGACCCCGCGAGACCTGCGCACAGCCGTCGAGCGGCTCGCCGAACAGAGCGCCGGGGAACTGCTTGGGCTGATCGTGGATCTTCGCAACAATCCAGGCGGCGTCCTGGGCGCGTCGGTGGATGTCGCCGACGAGTTTCTCGATGAGGGCCTGATTGTCTACACCGAGGGTCGCGATGCGAAAGCCGAGGTGCGGTTGATGGCCGACGACGGCGATATCCTGAACGGCGCCCCGCTCGCCATTCTCATCAACCGCGGTTCCGCCTCCGCCGCGGAGGTGGTCGCCGGGGCGCTTCAGGATCACGGTCGGGCGATTCTGGTCGGCACGAAGAGTTACGGCAAGGGTTCGGTGCAATCGGTGCTCGAGCTTGAGGGCAAGCGCGCAATCAAGCTGACCACCGCGCGCTACTACACCCCGAGCGGCCGTTCGATACAGACTACGGGGATTGAACCGGACATCACTGTGATTGCCGGAAACAGCGACTCACCGGACGCATACGATGCGCTACTGCTTGCCGCAGCGATGCGCCACTTGAAAGAGAGCCCTCAGCCGGGGAGCGCGAGGGGGTAACCCTTCGCAAGAAATGCCCGGGGAGCGCGAGGGGGTAACCCTTCGCAAGAAATGCCTCAGCCGGGGAGCGCGAAGAATAGCGCCTCGCACGCAAAGCAACCCTGATCCGCCCGCCCACGCATTTGATAACCTTCGAGTCTTCAAGAAGCCCGAAACATGCCCATGAACAACAAAGTCTGTTCCATGCTCAACATCGAGTTCCCCCTGTTCGCTTTCAGCCACTGTCGTGACGTGGTTGCCGCCGTGAGCAACGCCGGCGGATTCGGTGTCCTCGGTTGCGCCGGCCACACGGCGGAATCCCTCGATATCGAGTTGCGCTGGCTCGATGACCACATAAACGGAAATCCCTATGGCGTCGACCTGCTGATACCGACCAGCCTGGACAGCAAGGAGAGCGCACTCTCCGCCGCCGAAGTGGAGGCGCGAATACCGCCGGAACACAAGGCCCACGTCGAATCGATACTCGCCCAGCACGGCATAGACACCAAGGGGCTGTGGGACCGCGATATCGGCGACGGCTACGGCGACAACCTGCGTGAGAAGGGCGCCTCGGTCATTCTCGACGCCGCGTTTTCCCACCCGGTCAAGATGGTGGTCAACGCGCTCGGCGTGCCGCCGGACTTCATGCTGGATCGGGCGCGACGAGCCGGTATCGTCGTCGGCGCGCTGGCCGGCGCCAGGGAACACGCGATCAAGCACGCCGAGGCGGGTGTCGACGTCATCATCGTGTCGGGGACCGAAGCGGGAGGACACTGCGGGGAAGTGTCAACGATGGTCCTCATCCCCGAGGTGCTGGAATCACTCAAGCCCTACGGAGATATTCCGGTGCTGGCCGCAGGCGGAATCGTCACTGGCCGGCAAATGGCCGCGGTGATGGCCATGGGCGCGGCCGGCGCCTGGTGCGGCTCGGTCTGGCTTACCACGGCGGAGGCGGAGACCGCGCCCGTCGTCAAGGAAAAAATGCTGCACGCCAGCTCCCGTCAGACCGTGCGTTCGCGCAGCCGCACCGGGAAATACACGCGCCAGCTTCGCTCTTCGTGGACCGACGCCTGGCATCAGCCCGACAGCCCGGACCCGCTACCGATGCCGCTGCAAGCGCTGGTCAGCGAACCCGCTCTGCGTCGCGTGTCCCAACTCGCCGAAGGCGGTCACAACGGCGCCAGGCAACTCGCCACCTACTTCGTCGGCCAGGGCGTGGGCCTGATGAACGCCAGCGTATCGACGCGGCAGGTCGTCTACGACTTCATGGAAGACTTCGGCAACGCCGTCGAGCGTCTTGCCGCAACATTGGAAGACACCTAGCCGGTCCGCAACATCGACCGCCGCCAGGTGAAATATCCCCAGACGGCCATGCCGATATAGATCGCATACAGAATTGCGTAGCCGCCCAACCCTTGCAGCGAGTAGAGGGCTACCGAGATGATGTTGACGACGAACCAAACCATCCAGTTCTCGATCTTCTTGCGCGCAGTGAGCCACATGGCGGCGAGGCTCATCGCGAACACGGCGTTGTCCCAATACGGATAGGCGGCGTCTGTCTGTGTCGCAAAGTAGGTACCGAGCGCTGCTGCCGCCGCCACGCCCAATACGGCGAGTGTCGCCAGAACGGACCAGCTCGCGCGGGTAACAGGCAACTCTTCCTGATCCCCGGTACCGAACAGCCAGTAGTACCAGCCATACAGATTCAACGGCAGGAAGGCGGCGACGTGCAGCAGCAGGTTGGCGTAGAGTCGCGCCTCCCACAGGACCGTGATGGAAACGATGACGTAGGCCACTCCCAGCGGCCACGCCCAGACGTTTTCGCGAATGAGAAACCAGACGACGACGAGACCCAGCACGGTGCCGATGGGCTCATCGACGAGCAGCCACAGATTCCAGATGTCCGAGAGCAGGTCCATGGGGATCAAGCGCGGAAGCACGCAGCCTGTCAGACTTGCCGCATTAGCAAGATAGACGGGATGATAGCTGGGCTAGGGTGGTGGAACCACACGGCACACGCGAAGGGGCGACGGTTTTTTGCGGCAAAACGCGCTGCCCGGAGCACACAAGTTCCCTGCCAACGCTCTGAATGGGCACCGACCCTCAGAGTGCGAACATCTCTCGTCCGCACCGGGGCCCAAACCGCACTGTCGCACAATCCAGGGCGGCCCGTGCGCCTTGCCCGAGTCGAAAGCCGTAAACAGGGGTTGCATCAACTCATCAAGGGTTTCAGCATCTGATGCGCAAAATGGAATGGTGATATGAGAACCACGCTTGACATTGACGGCCCCGTCCACGGCGTGCGCAGGCTTTACACCAATGACCGGGACTTTCGGAGATTCGAATTCCTCGACGTACAAAGTCCCTTGACTTGATGACCGGGACGCTCAAACGCAATTGACTGCGGCATATGGCCGATCACGGATAAACGACCCAACATTCTTTGGATATACATCGAAGATCAGGACGGCCTTGTCCAGCCACTCACGTAGCGGCAATGCCAGCCGAATGCGGCCCAGGCTTGCGAGCATCGCCACCTCCCAGAGGGAGATGTCCGACACGAATACCGGGGGCATCCGGTGTGGCGGCTTCGACGACTTCCCGTTGCCGCGGCGAAAGCTGCATTCGGTCGCTCAGCCACCGGATCAGCACGTGTGTGTCCAGCAAGGCGGTCATCAACGGTTGCTCTCCCAGTGCTTCTCGGGGACTAACGGACCGACGATGTCGCCTACCACGGTGACGGTACCCCCCAACTCGAGCTGGGGATAGCGAGCGGGCGACGGGGTAGCGGGGCCAAGCTCCGCCACCGGTTGGCCGCGTTTCAGGATAACCACACGCTCCCCGGTTGCGCGGACGCGGTCGAGTATCGAGAGGCAGCGGGCCTTGAAATCGGAAGCGTTGATGCGTTCCATAGGTGACTAGTGTTCCGTCAAGCCTAAAAATGCGAGTGTAGCTGCGAGGGATTTTTGGTTCCTGGCGAGGCGCGACGACGCGGTGTGGCAGGCACCACACAAGGAGGAGCAACGAAGCCAGGGGCCAAAAAGACCCGCAGATACCCGTAGATTTAGGTTTGACGGAGCACTAGCATTCAGAACCAGTCACAAGAGGTCAATGGCCGAAACTTGCAGCGACTGCGGCACAAACACCTGGGTTTCGGCGCTACGCGAACAACAGGGCGGAGCAATCGCACGAGGAGTCGAGTTCCACTTCGCTGATGTCCTCGCCGACCAGCACACGGCCGCAGGTGGGACGAGCTTTGCCGCAAGTGATAAAATGGGATTCCACTAAAGTGGAATCATTCTATGAGTCCTTGGAGATCCGACCAAGATGATTGATATTCTTCGGAAAGAAAATCGTTGGATCCGCGAAATTTGCAAAAAATACGACGTTAAGTCACTCTCTGTTTTTGGTTCTGCGACCTCAGATTCATTTGATGAATTAAGCAGCGATATAGACTTTCTGGTCGAATTCGGAGACGTTGGTATTGGCTCCTATGCAGATTGTTATTTTGGATTACTCGAGGACCTTGAAGCGCTCTTTAACCGCCCGATTGATCTGGTTATCGACTCGGCCATCAAAAACCCGCACTTTAGGGTTACTGTTAGTCAATCTCGACAGGAACTTTATGCAGCTTGAAGCGAGGAAGTTGATTTTTGATATTCAGAGTGCGGTTGATCTACTGAAGGAATTCACCACCAACAAAACTTTAGACGACTATTTGGCAGATCCAATGCTTCGATCAGCCGTATAAAGGCAGTTTGAAATTATAGGTGAAGCAGTTAATAAACTTGCCAAGGAAGATGAGGAATTGGCAGCCAATATTTCTGAGTACAAAAGATTGATTGGGTTTCGAAATGTGCTGATCCACGGATATGGTGATGTGGATGATTATCTAGTGTGGGATCTGGTCGAAACCAAGATGCCGGTCCTCATCAACAATCTGAATGGCATCGATATTGAATGATCGACCGTCGACGCTTCAAGAATTGAGCGTCGAACATCCTTCGACGACTATCCCCCCAGAACCTCCACCACCTTGCGTATTACGCCGGCACCAAGCATCAAACGGTTTACTCCGGCACTTTACTCCGACCCGCCGTCCGCCTTGGCGACTGCATCAACTCGAGAATGTTGCCAAAGGGATCACGGCAGTAGATCACCTTCATCGAGCCAGATTTGACTGGCTCATGGTGCATGCTGCCGCCACCGTCGAGCAGCCGTTCACAAGCGTCGTCAATGTCATCGAACTCGAGATATTGATTTGGCCATGCTCGGCGATTGCCGTCGAAAGCGCGGTCGCCACAGATGCTTCCCGCGTGATGTTCATTTCAATGACCGTAGCCTTCCGACCCAGATCTCCAATTTCGGTTGCCGTCTTCTCAGCGTTGTCGAGGTCAATATCGGCAATGACGATATCAGCTCCATCCTTGGCCAGTTCCAACACAATTCCCCGGCCGATTCCACGACCACCACCCGTCATCAGTGCAGTTCTACCCTCCAAGGTACCCATTGCAGTTCCTCTCATTTATATAATGCTGCATCGACATCTCTCACGAGACGGTGCGTTACTGGTGGAATCGTTTCGGGCCCGATGTTTTCGGGCGAGATCAGGAAACGACGAGTACACGGGCGCGACTGGTCGAATTTGTGCTGGCATCTGGATGAGGTGTTCGTCCGCATAAGCGGGGGTTGGCCTTCTGATGGCAGATCCCCCCGGGAGGGCAGTAAGATTCGGGCATGGTCGATCAATCCGCAGTCCCCGCCCGCCGATTGAATCCAGAGTTCTGGGCGATCATAGCGATCGGTGTTGCCATTCTCGGCCAGGCGCTCTGGCTGGACGGCAAGATCGAGCGGTTGGGGGACAAGCTGGACGCGAAGGTCGAGGCCATCCAGGAAGGCCAGTCGGCCATCCGCGAGCGCTTGGCGGCTGTCGAGGTCGGGCAGACCGCAATTCGTGACCGCCTGGCGGCCGTCTAGTCCTCCGTCAAGTCTGAAAATGCGAGTGTAGCTGCGAGGGATTTTTGGTTCCTGGCAAGGCGCGACGACGCGGTGTGGTAGGTCCCACACAAGGAGGAGCAACGGAGCCTTCAGCCGGGGAGCGCGAGGGGGATACCCCTCGCAAGAAAACTATCAGGGGCCAAAAAGGTCCGCAGATACCCGTAGATTTGGGCTTGACGGAGCACTAGCCACTACTGGAAACAATCAACGTCTCTAATTTCAAAGCCCGTCGTCTGTCGATACTCGACCGCGTCTACCAAGATTTCGATTTGGTCAGGTCGCACCCGGTTCGTTGACGTACTGTAGCCATTTGGCTACAGTACGGGCGATGATCGAGGTCGTCAGATATATCGGCAGCGACGGATCCGACGACTTTCGAACTTGGCTTGAGAAGCAAGGCTCGGAGATACGCGCCAGCATTCAAACTCGAATCGACCGAATGGAGTTGGGCAGCTTCGCGGACCATAGAGGCGTCGGCGCGGGCGTATTCGAACTTCGAGTCGATCATGGCCCCGGATACCGCGTGTACTACGGACGGGTGACTTGCTGGTGATCCTGTTGGCTGCCGGAACCAAGAAACGGCAAGCGCGTGACATTGATCGGGCGATAGTCAACTGGAGAGCCTATAGACAGGAGAGACGGAATGCCGATCAAAACGCATAAAGCCAGCGACTTCCTGAAAACGCCAGAGGATATCGCCGCCTACCTGAACGCCACCATTGAGGAGATGGATGACCCGAAATTGCTCATGAAAGCATTTCGCAATGTCGCGGAGGCACAGGGCGGCGTATCCGCACTCGCGCGCCGCGCCGAAATCGACCGGGTCGCACTCTCGCGTACGTTGTCCGGCCGGCGAAATCCACGCCTTGACACGCTCGCAAAAGTAGCTCAAGCCTGCGGCGTCAAGCTTCAATTTTCCGCCTAGACTATCGAAGCCGGTTTGCAGGGCGTGGCACTGGAGGAGACCTTGATCGCGATTTAGCGGCACGCTAGTTCTGACGGTGCCCATAGTCGCACACCGATACCGCTCTACGTCTGGCACGCTATTTCGGCGGCGACGCCCAGTCCTGGATGAACCTTCAAGCTGCAGGACGACCTCTACGTCAACATGGCGTTCCTGGAAGTCATGCGAGAGAAGGGGATGGACGCCACGATCGACGATTTTGCCAAGGTCTTTCCGGACAGCAAATTCATGCTCTGGCACGCGAACGGGCAAGCCCGACAGAACATAAAAGAAGGAATTGCACCAGGCCTATCCGGTCATCCCTGCTACAACCCCCATGCCGATGACATCGACTTCCAGATTGAATGCGACTTTATCGGTCTGATTTGCCCGGGATTGCCGCAAGAAGCGCAGGCAATTTCTGACAGAGTCGGCCACCTGATGAATTACGGCGAAGGCTACTATGCGGGCGTCTTTCTGGCCGCGCTCTATTCGGCAGCCTTCATCGAAACGAACGTGATGAAGATGATCAGGATGGCCCAGAAAACGATTCCCGCCGATGCCGACTACAGTGCGATGTTGAACGACTTGTTGGCGTGGTACGAGGAATGTCCCGACGATTGGCGAACGACCTGGCGCAAGCTCGAGGAAAAGTGGAACCATGACCGGTGCCCATGGGCCAGGACCGAAGCGGGACGATTCAATATCCAGGGTCACTTCAATGGTGCCTACATCGTAATGGGTCTGCTTTACGGCAAGGGTGATTATCTGGAGTCCATTGGCATCTGCACCCGCTGCGGACAGGACACGGATTCCAATGTCGGCAATTGCGGCGGCGTCATGGGCACCATCATCGGTTACCAAGCCCTGCCACAAACCGTCAAGGACGAACTCGACCCGTATATGGACCGTGACTACAACTTCACCTCGCTATCCATCAACTCCGCCAGCGACCTCTGCTACAAATTGGCGTTGGAGAATGTTCGGAAGAGCGGTGGAAGGGTTGAAGACGGCACCTCAACCATCGCGGTGCAACCCTACGGCTTTGACGGCGAACGGGAAGTATCCTTTGTTGATTTCCGTTTCTCCGACGTATTCAAGGTGGATGATCCCGCGCTGAAACGACATGGCGAATGGCGTCATGACCCGGCGTGGATGAAGAAGCATGAGCTCATCTTTTCGTCGACCCCGGGCGATTCGATTGAAACGAGCTTCGCTGGTTCTTGCGTCTACATGCATGCAAACCTCCACTCCGACTACGGCATCGTGGACATATACATCGACGGCGAGCTTGCGCAGAGTCGCGACCTGTATATCGATCCACAGTGGAACAATTGCGCTCAGTCCACCGCGGTCTGGGTAACTGGAATGGAAGATACCCGGCACACGTTGAAAGCCGTGGTCAGCGGCCGCAAGAACGATGCGAGCGGCGGTATCGGAATCGCGTTGGGCCGCGTGGTCTCCTACCGCGGCGAAGTCGCGGCCCTGCCGGACTGAAGTGGACGTCAGTTCTTAGCGCTGGTAGCGGTTGCGGAAGGTATTGCAGACGCACCATTTCGTTGATCCGATCGGCTCTTCGTCCCTAAGGATCATCCCGAGGCCGTCGGCGCGATGATCAACTCCCGGACAGTGATCTCAGGCGGCTGCTGATACGCGAACAGGACCGCGCCCGCGACATCGTCCGGACGTAGCCCACCCCGCAGACGGTCCTTGTTGGCCTGATACGCCTCGATCAGGTCCACCTGGGTCGACCGGTTGAGCAGTTCGGTATCCACCAGGCCGGGAGAGATCAGGACGACCCGAACTCCGCGTCCGGCCGCTTCGGCGCGCAGTCCCTCGGTGAGGCCCCGGACGGCGAACTTCGTTCCGACGTATACAACGTGATTGGGACCGTACCGGTGCCCAGCGGTTGACCCGATGTTGATGATGGTCCCCGCGCGGCGTTCGAGCATCGGAGAAAAGACCACGGACGTGGTGTTGAGCAACCCTACCACGTTGGTCTCGAACATTCCCTGCCAGTGCGCCGGTTCCTGGTCCTTGAATGCCGCGAGGTTCAACCAGCCGGCATTGTTGACGAGCAGGTCCACCGGCCCATGAACCTCCTCCGCCTCGGCCACCGCAGCGCGGAAGCCCTCGACATCGGCGACGTCGTTCTGCCGGCAGACGGTGTCGGGGAGATCCAGCTCCCGCAGGCGGTCCACGCGGCGGGCGGTCAGGAGCAGGGGATGGCCCGCCGCGCTCAGAGCCCGGGCGATTGCCGCGCCTATGCCGGCGCTTGCTCCGGTGATCACTGCCAATGGCTTGGTCATGGGCCTCTCCCGGTACGTGTCATCCACTGCGCGCGCCAGCGAGTTTCTCATGCCAGCGGGCGGGCAAATAGATCTCTTTGGCCGTGGGCAGACCCGCTGTGGGACACACGTAGGCGTTGCTCGCCCGGGGTCGCCGGTCACTGCGATAAGGATGTGGCCGGACCCTGCAACCGCCACGCGTGAAATGGGGGAACTCGAGGCCACTCTGAATTGACCCTCGGACCAGTCTTTGCCAACCTGATCGGGCATGAGATGAACGACCTGTTGGCGACGTTACGCGAAGCGTTGCTTGCAGCAGCTCCCGGAATGCATCGACAGTCAGGCAGCCATGGCGAATAAACGACCCAACATTCTCTGGATATACATCGAAGACCAGGATCCGAGATACGGATGCTATGGCGAGACGCTGGTGGAAACTCCGAATATAGACGCCCTTGCCGCCGAGGGCGTGGTGTTCGAGCGAGCGTACTCGCCGGCGCCGGTATGCAGCCCCAGCCGCTCGGCGGTCATTACCGGCAGCTACGCGATTCGTCTGGGTACCCATGTCCAGCGCTCGAGCCGCTTTCCCGGCGAAGAGATCTACCTGCCGGAGGACCACAAGACCGTGCCGGAGGTCTTCCGCGATGCCGGCTACTTCACGTTCAACAACGGCAAGGACGACTACAACTTCGCCCGTGACCGAAGCATGTTGTATACCACCGGCAACGATGAGCGGGAGCCGGACGGCAAGGTAAACGGCGGGGTGAGTCTGCAGCGGGGCAGCGGCGACTGGCGGGAGTGTCCTGCCGATATGCCCTTCTTTGCGCAGATCCAGACCAACGGCGGCAAAGACGGCTACAGCGCCGAGCAGGCATCGGAAGTCCTGCAGCGGCTGGGGGTCGAGGATCCGGAACTCGTCAACCCTGACGATGTCACCGTGCCACCGCAGTATCCGGATATTCCGGAAATGCGCGAGATGGTCGCCAACCAGCTCAACACCATGCTGGTCAGCGACGTCCTCGTCGGGCAGATGATCGAGCGTCTGAAGGCGGACGGACATTGGGGCAACACCATCATTTTCTTCCTGAGCGATCACGGCGCCCTGTTCCCGCGCGCCAAGCAGATGTGTTACGAGGAGGGCCTGCACGTGCCGTTGATGGCGGCCGCGCCGGGCATGCCGGAATTCCAGAGGCTGATCCCGCCGGGCACGCGGCGCAGGGAACCGGTCGCCACCCTGGACGTGGGCGCCACATCACTGGAACTCGCCGGGATCACGGTGCCGGACTACATGGACTCAGCCAACCTGTTCGAGGGACCGCGGCGCGAGCATGTGTTCTCGGCGAGGGACCGCTGCGAATGGGTGGTGGACAGGACCCGCAGCGCTATCGGTGACCGCTATCACTACATCAGGAACTTCATGACCGACCGGCCGGTCGCGCAGCCCAATTTCCGCGACGCGTGGCCGGCGATCATAAGAACCCGGGAGATGCATGAATGCGGTGAGCTGACACCGGCCCAGGCATTGGCCTATGGACCGAGGCCAGCGGAAGAACTGTACGATCTGAAGGAGGATCCGCACGAAACGGTCAACCTGGCGGACGACCCCGACCATCAGGAAATCCTGAAGGCCATGCGTGCACTGGTGGAGGCCTGGATCGCGGATACGGATGACAAGGGACAGTACCCGGAATCGAAAGCGGCGCTCGCGGTCACCAAGAAGCAGTTTGGGAGGTGGTGCACCGACCCGGTATTCGATGATGTCTGATTGACGCTGTTCGTCCACAATTCCCTCAAGCGAGAAGCACGGTTATGGCGCACGTAACGATCCGCAACATCGACGAAGCGGTTATCGCCTCAGGCAAAGGCCAATCACCGTTCGCTAGAGGGCGAGATTCGCCACCTTCTCGCTCAACAGGTGCTCCGCTGGACACGCCTTAAGGAGTTCCGGGAGCGTACGGCGCGGCTCCACTCGCTGACGGAAAACCTCCCTCAGACAGATAGCGTCGCACTGATTCGAGAAGATCGCGACCGTTAAAACTCGTGGTCGACACGAGCATCGCGGTCAAGTGGCTGCTCGCCGAACCTTACTCGCGCAAAGCGCGGCAGCTCCTCGGTTCGCGGATTGTTCTCCATGCGCCAGACTTCATCCTCACCGAGGTGGTCAACGTGATCTGGAAGGTGACGTGGAGGACCTGTTCGATCCCGAACACTTCATCCATATCGTCAACGCGCGCTACGCCCTGGACGACCCGCTTGTCCTCGGGAGGCCAGTCCGGCGCTGGCATGGGGCTATGCCATGCCGGCCTCCGGGCCAATCGCCGCTCACCGCTTCAATCCGCGTTACGGTCGCTCGGCATAGCCGACGCCGAAGACATGGATGACGTCGAACTCGACCTGTTGAAACGGCTGCACGAGGATGTCTTCGACTCGGTTGAAACGGACCAACGCCTTACCGTTGCTGACATTCGTGAATGGCATCGCCGCTGGCTGGGTAACGTATATGTCTGGGCTGGCAGCTACCGCACACTCAACATGGGCAAGGGTGGCTTCCAGTTTGCGGCAAGTGGTCAAGTCCCGAGGCTCATGGACAATCTGGACAAGGAGGTTCTTGCGGTTCGCACTCCCTGTACAGGAATGTCCGAAGATCAACTAGCCGAAGCAATCGCCGTCGTTCACGTCGAACTGATACTGATCCACCCGTTCCGGGAAGGAAATGGTCGGTTGTCGCGTCTGCTCGCGAGTGTGATGGCGCTGCAGGTTGGCAGGCGTCAACTGGATTACACGCCTTGGGATGATCGAAAGACCGACTACCTTGCCGCCATTCAGGCAGGCATGACCAACTATGGACCCATGAAGGGCTTGGTCAGGCGAGTGTTACGCGAGACGGCAAGGAACGTAGATGATTGATCCTTTCTTCAATCTCTCGCACCGGTTTCCCTGTCTCGATCGCCGTCGAACTGGCCACGCTGCGAGTCGTTTGCCGGGTCGCCTTCGCGGTGTCGCGCAGGTGAGGACTGGTCGCGGAGAGCGTCTTGCGTTTCACGTCCTCATTGTAGCCGACCAAGTTTCGACCCCACAACAACGGGACGAAGCGACAAACCGCCGCTACCGCAACCGGCGGATCGGCGAGTTCCTGAAGGAACTGGACCTGGCTGAAGGGCGCTCGACCGGCGTGCCGAAGATTCTGCGGGCGATGCGCAACAACGGCTCGCCGGCGCCAAGGTTCGAGACCGACGACGATCGCACCTGGTTTCTCGTCCGGCTGCCGGCGCACCCGTCATTCCGACCCGGGGCGCGCAATGCCAGCAGCGAACAAGATAAACACTTGGAAGATAATGAAAAATCTCCTCTCTCCCCTCATGACACCCCCCAAGATACCCCACAAGTTACCGAGTGCGTCGAGCGCTTGATCGGCGCAGTCCAACGCGAATCTAGCCGCGCCGAATTGCAGGCCGCGCTGAAGCTGCGCGACCGGCGTAGTTTCATCGACACCTATCTGAAGCCCGCACTCGAGGCCGGCCTCATCGAAATGACCTTTCCGGACAAGCCCACGAGCAGGAACCAGCGGTACCGTCGCACGTCTGCCGGAGAGGCGCTGGCTCGCCAACTCACGGAATCCAGCAAATGAACTCCGCCTCCATCGTCTCGAAGGTCTGGAGCTTCTGTACCACGCTGCGCGACGACGGCGTCGGCTACGGCGACTACCTTGAGCAACTGACCTACCTGATCTTCCTCAAGATGGCGGACGAATACGCCAGACCGCCCTACGGCCGCGATGTCGGCATCCCCGAAGACTATGGCTGGACGAGTCTCACCACCCGCCGCGGCGCGGAGCTTGAAGCGCACTACGTAGCGCTACTTCGCAGGCTTGGCCAGCAGAGAGGCATGCTGGGCCAAGTTTTCACCAAGGCGCAAAACAAGATCACCGACCCGGCCAAGCTCTTTCGGCTGATCGGCATAGGATATGCGACACGATGAGGTCACATGGGCACCGCTAGTCCAGTCTCCTGATCTCATTGGGCTCGCCCGTGGAGCCTTTCGTGACGCCGGAGACCCTGGCGTTTCTGCTTGAAACGCGCGGAAACTTCCGCGACAGCTCCGGCCCCGCGGCGGTGAGACCGCCATCGACCAGAATCGCCTCTCCCGTCACGAATTCGGAATCGTCGCTCGCGAGGAAGAGCGCGGCGCCGGCTACGTGGTTGCCCGTGCCGTACGCCGGCCAGGGCTGGGACTTGGCAAAGGCCGCCCTGGTCCGTTCAAGCTCATCGCCATCAGTTCCGGGCCGGGTTAACGCCGAAAGCGGCGTGACGATAAATCCCGGGCAGATTGCGTTCACTCTGATCAGATCGGGCGCCAGTTCGACGGCCGCCGATTTCGAAAGGCTGATGACCGCCGCCTTCGCTGCCGAATAAACCAGCGGGCCACCATCGCCGCTCAGTCCTGCGACGGATGCGGTGTTGATGATGGACCCACCCGTGCCGGCGCTCTTCATGATTCTCGCGGCGTGTTTGATGCCCAGAAATACGCCTTTGGCGAGCACATCGAACGTATAGTCCCAATCGCTCACGGTGGTCTCGGTCAGAGGACCGACCGCCCCGCCGACACCGGCATTGTTGAACACGATATCCAGTCCGCCGTATTCATCCAGCGCGCGCTGCAGCATGGCTTCGACATCGGGCTCGCTGGCCACATCCGTTCGAATGAATGAAGCAAGCCCGCGATACCCCGCGCCATCAGCGGCAGCGAGTGCAGCGTTCCCTGTCTCGGTGTTGTAGTCAGCGATCACCACCCTTGCGCCTTCCTCGAGAAAGCGCATGACAGTCGCAAGACCCATCCCGCTCGCGCCGCCGGTAATCACCGCCACCTTGTTTTCAAGTCGCATCGTTCGCCTCAACTGTACTCAATGTCACCACACGATCGACATATCACGGCGGAATGACCCGGGATTCTGGAATCCCGCAGAGCCTTTTGGCGCAGTGGATTCGCATCGATTCAATTATCGGGCAAGCCCAATGCGCGTTTCGCAATAATATTGAATTGTGTTTCCGATGGATTCACCAAGTTCGTTCGAACGGCCTGCGCGTTGGTAATATCTCGTAACGACACAACCAGTAAGCGACGGCGATGCAGCGAATCACGTACAACGTAATGAGAGAGCACCTGGGCGACGCCCCCATCGTTCGCCAGGTGGACGTACATGCCACGCCCGAAGAACTGGAATCGCTCGACCGCGATGGGTATCTGGTTCGCGAGCGGGTGATCGAGGGCGATTGGCTGGAATCGTTGCGATCAGCCATAGACCGGATGGCCGAAGCCGAGTGGCCTGAGATTCGACCGTATTCCGAAGACAACCTTCCCGAGCGTACCTGGGGAGCCATTCTGCGCCACCTGCTCGACAAGGATGCGACGTTTCATGAACTGATCGCCTGGCCACCGGCATTGTCGGTCGCGCGCGCCATGATGGGGCCGCTGGTACGGGTGCGGGGCATGCACGCCCGCATCACCTTTGCCGGGGAGGAACCTCAGGACATTCCCTGGCACCAACACCTTCGTGTCGTCTCCGAACCGCTACCCCCGTGGTTCTCGCAGCCGCATGCCATCGACTGCCTGATTTACCTGGACGAATTGAGCGATGAAACAGGCGCGTTGTCAGTCATACCCGGATCTCACCGCTGGCTCGATCGAGAGCCGCCGCGATTGCGCTATGCATCGTTGCCGGACGAGCAAAAGCTTCGAATACCGGCGGGGAGCATGGTGATTATCCACGCCAATCTGTGGCACCGCGCCCTGCCGACGCTGCAAGGCAAGCGGCGCATGATCATACTGTCCTATACGCCCTGCTGGCTGAGGGAGTCGCCCCATGGCGGACCACCTCCCAAGGACGGTTTGACCCGGGACCTGGCCGCCGAGGGCGACCGGGAGATTCGCGAACTGCTCGGGCTTGTGGGATTCACGTAGGAGCCGCGTGTCCGACCCGGAAACATCCGCGCTGGCGGTGTACTGGCGGTTCTTCGAAGGCACCAACAGCCGCGATTCGCGGCGGGTTACCGATGCGCTGAACTACCCGCACGTCCGGATTTCTGCACGCGGCAATCCGAACGTCGTCCCGCACAGGCAGACGCATGCCGGCAAAATGTCCTTCGATCCGCTCATTGCAACCGGATGGGACCATACCGTCGGCATGGAACCCGAAGTGCTCCACGTTGCGCCGCGCAAGGTACATATCAGGGGCGGCTGGACCCGATATGACAGTGGCGACAAACCGATCATGACCAACATGGTGACTTACATCGCCACGCTCGTTGACGGTCACTGGGGACTGCAATCCCGCTTTGGTACGGATACTGATCTGTTCTGGGGAAAGCCGGAAGATCGCCCCGTTGAAGCTGACGTGGACCTTGAAGCCAACGCCAGGGAAGCCGAGAACGTCGTCGCATCCGCGCTGGACCTGGCGGGCGTCGACAATCCGGGGACAGCCCGGTACTTTCACTATCCATACCTGGTTATCAATCCCGGCCATGTGGAGTCGATTGCCGATGGTGAAGAGCTGCAGGACAGTCTGCCCGCGAGCAAACCTCTGGTAAGCAATGTCGAGGCCATTCAGGTCGGCGCGACGGGTGTTAACGTCACCTTTCGCGCGACCGTCAACGAGCACCTGGTGGAAGGTGTATTCCTGGTGAAGGCCGATGATGGCCACTGGGGCATCAAAGGCGGATCGTTGATAGTTTCCTAGTACGACTTAACGTCTCGTTGAAAAGGAATGTCAGCGACTTGAGTGATTTGAGTATCGAGAAATCCGTCCTCGCGGCTTTGCAGGACTACAACACAGCCATGAAGGCCGGGGACATCGAACGGCAGTTGGCCTTTTTCTCCGGAGAATGGCAAAGCAGTTCCGGCGGGACCAAGGCCGATTTGAGGGCGTCCTTTCAGACGCAGGACCTGCAAGCCAGCAACCAGGACAAGCGTCTTGTCCTGGATGATGCCAAGGTGGTCGTCGACGGGGACGCGACCATCATCGACCCCGTGACGACGCGTTCGTCGAGCGGGAGCGGATTCTTTCAATTCAAGATGAAAAAGGAGCCGGATGGCGAGTGGCGATGTGTGTCCATCGCCGGAACTGGACAGGGCGATGTACTAGCGGAAAACGCCCGCAGCTTGAGGGAGCGCATCTTGAGCGACCCGGCGCGTCCGGCTTACCACTTCGTGATGCCGGAAGGCGTCGCGATGCCGTTCGATCCCAATGGCGCCATTTACTGGAAGGGTCGGTATCACCTCTTCTACATCTTCCAGGACACCCGGCTCGGCAAGCGGTCCGACCATTGGGGCCACGTGTCGAGCACGGACCTGTTTCACTGGCGCCACCATCCCACGGGCCTTCTCGACGGCATGTATAGCGGAAACTGCTTCATCAACGAGGATGGCGTTCCAACGATCTGCTACCACCAGGTCGGCCAGGGAAATGCCATGGCCGTGGCCCTGGACGATGACCTGAACGAGTGGAAGAAGCTCGACTCGAACCCGATCACGCCGAAAACGCGGGAGGGCGACGAGCACCACGAGAAGTACCGTTCATGGGATCCATTCGGTTGGCTCGAAGGCGACACCTACTACGCCATCTTCGGCGGCAAGCGACCGGGCATCGCGAAGTCACCCACCCTCGAAGGCGAGTGGAAGTACGTGGGGGATCTGTTTGCGCATGGGGTCCCCGGTGTTTCGCTCGACGAGGACGTGTCCTGTCCGGACCTCTTCAAGCTGGGCGACAGGCACGTGCTTCTCTGCATCAGCCACCGCCTTGGCTGCCGTTACTACATCGGCGACTGGAGAGATGAGCAGTTCTTCCCCGAGTCCCATGCCAAGATGAGTTGGGTCGACAACACGTTCTTTGCACCGGAAAGCCTGGTTGACCACAAGGGCCGCCGAATCATGTGGGCCTGGATTCTCGATGGGATTCGGTTCGGCGTGCGTCCGAAGTTCGGCTGGTCCGGCACCATGAGCTTGCCGCGGGTGTTGTCCCTCGGCGATGACGGTCGACTCCGCATGGATGTGCCTAGGGAAATTGAAACGCTGCGTTACGGCGCTTTCAGGATGGGCCCCCTCACGACCCGACCCGGTACGGACCTGATTGTGGATGGCGTTGCCGGCGACAGCCTCGAGTTGCAAATCGAGATCGAGGGCACCGGGGCATCGGCGTATGGCGTCAAGGTGTGCGCGTCGCCGGACGGACAAGAAGAGACATCGATCTTCCATGACGCGAAAGAAAATCTGCTGAAGGTCGATACGCGCCGTTCCGGGCCTCAGGACCTGCCCGGAGCCGTCGAGGCGGCTCCGTTCGAACTGGAAGATGGCGAGAGGCTGAAGTTAAGGATCTTCGTCGACCGGTCCGTGGTTGAAGTCTTCGCCAACAGCCGCCAGGCGATCGCGCGGCGCATCTTTCCTTCGCGTCGGGACAGTATCGGCGTGCGCCTGTTCTCGAGCGGCGGTGATGCCCGGATCCACACGCTCGAGGCCTGGAACATCACGCCGTCGAATCCCTATTGAGACCCCACGGACTGTTTCCCACGCCAGTCGGGAATCGCGACAAGGACCTCTGTCCCCGTATCGCCTGTCCGGGTATGCTCCTTGCCAGTGCTTTCACCACGTATGACAACCATGTCCACAACCGTTTCCAGACGTCGAATTCATCCCATCGTCACCCTCCGCCAGCTGAAGGAACTGATCGCGAATCCCGAGGACACATCCAAGGTGTTCGAGGTTATCCGCGCTGCATCGGGTCCTTCGCTACAAAAGGGCATCAAGCGCTTCCGTGCCCGTGAAGTGGGCAGCCGTGTCCTCGCCAGGGAAATCGACCTGCTCGACACCGTGCGCGACCGGCAACGTCTCGAAGGGCTTGACCACGGAACGCTCGGACGCACCTACTACGACTTCATTTACGCGGAGGCGCTCTCGGCGGACGGTCTGGTCGATGCGAGCATGCCGCAGGGGAATTCCCTCTACGACGAGATGAGCCCTGACATGCGGCGCTATGCCCAGCGACTGCGCGACCAGCACGACATATGGCACACCCTGACGCAATACGGCCGCGACGAACTCGGCGAGGCCTGTCTGCTCGGTTTCACCTACGCGCAATCGCGCAACCGCGGCATCGGCCTGATCGTGCTGATGGGAGGGTGGAAACTGTACACGGCACTCGGCACCCGGGCCCTACGGGCGATCTGGCAGGGATTCCGTTCCGGACTGCATGCCTCGTGGCTGCCGGGCGAGGACTGGGAAGGCATGCTCGAACTTCCCATCGAAGAGGTCCGCCGGCAACTGGCGATTCGACCCCCGACCGCGTACTGGGAAATGGCGGCGTAGAACGCCCCGTTTGCCCATCGACCGGCCGGGGCGGGCCAACACCGACGCGCCCGCTGAGGCGCCCTGTGCGATGTAGTCGGCGACTCGCCCCTGATGCTCCGCGGTGACGAGGGGAGAAGCCCAGACCCGTCATGCAGCAGTGGGCGGACTACCTCGACGTGGGCGCGACGGTTTCCGCCGGAATCCGCCTGTTCCCGCCGAGTCGCATTCCGCGCGCCAGACTCAGGAGGAGCCTGCCGAAACGTGGTAGACGCGCCTGCGCAGGCTGCCTGACAGAACGTCGACCACCTTGGGGACAAGTGGCCGCAACTCGTCCAGCGGTTGCGCACCGCGAGCATGACGACCACCGCCACCGGCAGGTCGTTCAGGTTCTGCTCGTGCGCGATCCCGCGATCGACGGTCACCAGCGCATCGAATCCGCGGTCCGCCGCAAGGCGGAGCAGTTCGCCGTTGCCGGTACCCGCCCAAGCCCATCTGCGGGACGGTGCGGACCTCGTAGGCGGCGGGAAAGGCCGTCCCGAGCCGCCGGGACACGGACTCGTCAAGCCACAGCCTCATTCCGCCCGCCGCCAAGCATCACCTTGGCCTCTTCGAGCAGCGCAACGGCCTGATCCCGCGACACCGACGGATAGTCGTCCAGAAAGTCGTCGAGGCGGTCGCCGGCCTCCAGATGCTCCATGAGGATGCGCACCGGAACCCTCGTGCCGGCGAACACCGGAGTGTCGCCCAGGATGTCCGGATTCCTGTCTATCGGTGAGCCGCTCATGGTCGTCTCCGTCGCCGTACCCGGTCCATTGTCCACGAGGCTAGCCGTTCGGCGGTGGATTGCCAACGGTCGTCGAGCGATTCCCGAATTGACGTATCGGCAACCCGCGTTCCCTGCCCGGATAGATTCGCCGCCGGATCTCCCACCGTGGTGGATCGGCGCGGGATCTTCCCCCGTATTCGTGACCCGATACCGCTAACCGCCTCGCGGAAAGCGCAGGTCCACCGAACTGTCGGCCGGGGCGGGCCAGCGGGAAGTGACGACCTTCGGCCGAGTGAAGAAGCGCACTCCCTCGGGTCCGTACATGCTGGTGTCCCCGAATAGCGAATCGTTCCATCCGCCAAAGCTGTGATATCCGACCGGCACGGGAATCGGCACGTTGATGCCAACCATGCCGGCCTCCACCACGTCTTGAAATGCCCGCGCCGCACCGCCATCGCGAGTGAAGATCGCAGCGCCGTTGCCCCAGCGATTGTCCTGTATGAGCTGGACGGCTTCATCGTACGAGTCGGTGCGAACGACGCTGAGCACCGGACCGAAGATCTCGTCCGTGTACACGGACATGTCCGTGGTGACGCGGTCGATCAAGGTCGGAGCAAGGAAGTAGCCGTTGCCGTTGAACGCCCGGTCCCGGCCATCGACCAGCACCGAGGCGCCCGCGGAGGCGCCCTGTGCGATGTAGTCGGCGACTCGCCCGCGATGCTCCGCGGTGACGAGGGGACCCATCTCCGAGTCGGGATCCGTGCCGTCCCCCACGATGAGCCTGGACATTCGATCGCGGATGGCGTCCAGCAACGGGTCGGCGATGTCGCCCACGGTCACAAGCACCGATACAGCCATGCACCGCTCCCCCGCCGAGCCGAATGCGGCGGACACCGCGGCATCGGCGGCGACCTCCAGGTCGGCGTCGGGCAACACGACCATGTGGTTCTTGGCACCGGCGAGGGCCTGCACGCGTTTCCCGTTCCGGGTGCCGGTTTCGTACACGTGCTTCGCGACCGGCGTCGAGCCAACGAAAGAAACCGCTTGCACGTCCGGATGCTCAAGCAATCGATCAACGGCCACCTTGTCTCCCTGCAGGACGTTGAGCACACCCTCGGGGAAGCCCGCCTCGTGAAACAGTTCGGCCAGCAGAAGCGGGGCCGACGGATCGCGCTCCGATGGCTTCAGCACAAAGGTGTTGCCCGCGGCGATGGCATTGGGAATGGTCCATAGGGGCACCATGGCCGGGAAGTTGAACGGCGTGATGCCCGCCACCACGCCAAGCGGTTGACGTATCGTGTAGACGTTGACGCCGCTCGACGCGCCCTCGTTGTACGAACCCTTCAACAGTTCGGCGATCCCGCAGGCGAATTCGATGTTTTCCAGACCGCGCCCCACTTCCCCGGCCGCGTCGCTCAGGACCTTGCCATGCTCAGCCGTGAGGGTTCGCGCGAGTTCGTCGATGTTGGCCTCCACCAGGTTCCGAAAGCGGAACATGAGTTTGGTCCGGGCTGAGACGCTGGTCCGACGCCACGAGTCGAACGCCGTGCTGGCCGCGGCCACAGCGGCATCGACATCGTCGACCGAAGCCAAGCCGAGCTCCGCCGTCTTCTCGCCGGTGGCTGGATTGAACACCGGACTGGTTCGGCCCGATGTCGCCGCCACGTTGATACCGTTTATGAGGTGGTTGATCTGTTTCATGGTTCTCGAGTGCTGCAAGTGAAGGGGTTGCGAGGCGGCCGACCGTCGTGCGCGTCGTCGTTTCGCATACGCGCGACGATACGCTCGAAACGTCCTCGGAGATCCCACGCGTCGAACCAGTCGAACGTGGCTTTATCGATCATTGATCGGCAGGGGCATGGTCGGCGCGCGCCGCGGTGTCGAGCCGTTGGAGTTCGGCGCGGAATCGGACGTGCTCCTCGACCGCGAGCGCGTCGTCGCGCCGTGGGTCGCCAGCCATGCGCCGCAACCGCTCGTTGATCGCGAAGACCTGTCCGAGTGTTCGCGGCGGCGGCGACAGGGGCGGGAGACTTGCCTTCCACGCGCCGAGCTCGCGCATCCGTTCCCGGTCCCCGTCGGTGACGACCGCTCGCATGTCTTTGGTTCGGGACATCGTCAGATTATACGATGTTGCGCGACTAGCGGCGGGGCCGCCCGGCGTTCCGCCGGAGTTCGCTGGAGGAACAAACGTTTCGCGACACGATTCGAAGCCTTTAGCCCGTTCGATTACCGCGCGCCCGTGACGCCCAGGGAACTCCCACAGGTGCGAGTCCGAAAGCCCTGGTGGCACCCGGCACATCGTCGCCACCTTGGGATCGGCCCGATTCGCCTTCACGAACTCGAACAACCTTGCCCGCGTGCGCGCACATGGTCGCTACACCATAGGGCGTGGCTATGCTTCCGTCTTTTATCGTGCGAGGGGGTCACTCAACACCACATGGTCCCCCACAATCTCCCGTTGAAACGGCTCCGGCAACCGCGCCCAATCCCGCGCCTCGACGAGAAAAGGAATCGTGGACTCGCATACGGCTACCGCGAACTCGGCGAGTTGCTCGGCCGCGATCTTCTCCAGCCCTGGTCCTCTCAGCACGAGATCGAGATCGGTGCCGTCGTGGCATCGCCCGTTGACACGGCTCCCGTAGGCCCAGACCTCGACGTCTGGCAGGTTATCGAGGAGCAGGGCTTCGAGAGTGCGCCGATGCTTTGAAGGCAGTTCCAGCCGGTCAGCCATCGTCGGACTGCTCGATGATGTTGGCGAGCGCCTTCGCATCGCCGACGAAGGCCGGCAGCAGCTTGAGGGTGGTCTCCGCGAAGTCCTCGCCGTAGTCGTGCGCCGTGTCGTTGCGGTTGTCGCGGTAGCGTAGCCATCTCTCGACGGCGTCGGTGTCGATGAGGTCGTGACGGGCAGCGTGCCGGAAGAGGTTCCTGAAGGTGAGGCGGTCGGCGTGCCGATTGCTGGCGAAATAGGCGGCGAGCCGCTTGCGGAGCAGCTTGCCGCTCTGCTCGAGCGCGAATTCGAACTCCTTGACGCACGCCGCCCGATAGATCTCATAGAGAACATCCTCGCTGTCATCCAGTCGTTCGATCTCCTGTACCGCACGTTCGAGGGACGCGATGCGGCGGCGCAGGAACGTGGTGTCGATGCTCACGGAAGCTCTTTCGCGAAACCGAGCGATTCGAGATTGGCGGCGATGGCGGCGTCCATCGAGCCGCGAAGCGCGTCGGCCATTGACCAGAGTTCGGATTCGTCGATGCCTATGGGCGAGTGGCTTTCCGGCTTGGAGCGCTGCGATTGTCTGGCGCGCATGGGACGGATGTCCGTCTGTGGCGTCGGGGACGATTCTAGCAACGCGGCAGGTGATCGTCGCCCCGTCACGCCTGCGACGCTCTGACGCCCGAACGCCGCTTTGGCGCCCGAGGCCGCCTGTTCAGGCTATCCGACGATTTCTATCATTGTCCAGAATGAGCAGCTTGCCGTTGACCTTGCTTCGCCGTGCGACGAAACGCATGCATGTCAGCGATGCGCCGCCACGTCCCCTCCGGTCGCGTCCGACGCCGCTTCGGCCCGCAACTTCAACCCCAGGGCGTCGATTACCTTGAGCACGGTGTCGAACGTCGGATTGCGTTCCCCCGACAGCGCCTTGTAGAGGCTTTCGCGGGACAGGCCGGCGTCCGATGCCACCTGGGCCATGCCCCTGGCGCGGGCGATGTCGCCCAACGCCTTTGCGACGAATGCGGCATCGCCATCGGCCTCCTCGATCGAAGCCTCCAGATACGCCGCCATTTCCTCGCGCGTGCGAAGGTGCTCGGCAACGTCGTAGGGTGAAGTAGCGGTCTTGGTCATGGTGTCCACCTACAGGTTTCGCGCGAGGCGCAGGGCCGTCTCGACGTCGTCGCGTTGGCTACCCTTGCCGCCGCCCGCCAGCAGGACGACGACCGTGCGGCCCTGCCTCTTGAAGTACACCCGGTAGCCCGGTCCGTAGTCGATCCGCAGTTCCGAGACGCCTTCCCCCACCGGCCTCACGTCTCCCGGATTGCCGGCTGCGAGCCGCTCGACCCGGACGAGCACGTGGGCGCGGGCGCGGACATCCCGCAAGCCATCCAGCCATCGGGCGTAGATCTCCGTCCTGCGGACTTCGAGCATGCGCCAAAAGTAGCCAACAGGCTACACCTCTGTCAATCCCCCGCTGTTGTTTCTCTTGCAGTTAAAGCGTCCATCTGGCTGCCCCAGTCACCACGCTTCGGTGCCGCCAGGGGGCGGCGGAGCTTCTGTAGTGACGAGGCGCAAAGTTGCGGGCCGACGGGCCGTCTTGCGTCGATATGGCGAAACCCCTATAGTCGGCGCATCGACAACGACAGGCTGAAACCGGTTCGATGGGTGGGATCAAGCAACGCCGACCTGAAGCGTTTCCCGGACCCGGTGCGGCGCCGCATCGGCCGTAGTGGACGGTGAAGCCAAAGACACGGCGGAGACCGACGTCGAACACGGCAGCGGCAACGTCTTCGCCGATCTCGGCCTGCCGGACGCCGACCCGCATCTTCTGAAGGCCGGACTCGTCGCCCGCATCGATGCGATCGTCCGCCAGCGCGGCCTCACCCAGACAGAGGCCGCGAGGCTGCTCGGGCTTTCCCAGCCCGACGTCTCGCGGCTGCTGCGGGGAGATTTCCGGGAATACTCGCTGGAGCGCCTGCTGCGCCTCCTGACGACGCTCGGCCGCGACGTCGACATCGTCATCCGGCGGCCCCGTTCGGCTGACGGCGGCAGGCTGCGGATCGCCGCCGCGGAAACCGGCTGAAGACCCGCGCCGGCCACGACAAGGCGAACCGCAGCCGCGGGCACAATGGTGCCGCGTAGACCACGCATACCGTTGCAGAAATACGCAGATCGTCCTGTTTCAAACCATGCAAGACGGCGCAGGTGCCGCATGTTTGCAGTTTGCCGGACCTCCTGACACCATTCCCAGGAAGGCGGAGAGGGCTGCGACATGGCTTCGACATCGTCTGCGAATTGCCGCGCAACGAGCATCCGGCCAGCCCGTAGCGGCTGCCGATGCCCGGCCGACCGAGCGCCGGGATAGCCGCATGACCGCAACGCGCCGGCCGCGCCTGGATCCACAGACGTTCGACTTCCCCGACGACCTGATCCGCGGCGGCCACTATTCCGACAAGTATTTCGTGCGCACTCGGGATGTTCTGCGCCAGGATGGACATTCGCCCCAGGTATTGATGCAGGTCTTCTGCAAGACGGCGGGCTGGATCGGCGGGGTCGATGAAGCTATCGCCATCCTCAAGCGATGCAGCGACGACTGGCCCGCGTTGACAGTGCGCGCGTTGTACGACGGCGACCCCATCGCGCCTCACGAGACCGTGATGACCATCGAGGGCCCCTACGATACGTTCGCTCACCTCGAAACGCTCTATCTCGGCGTTCTGGCTCGCCGCAGCCGCGTCCTCACGAATACGCGCCGGGTGGTGGACGCGGCACGCCGGAAGGAGGTGCTGTTCTTCCCCGCCCGGCACGACCACTGGTCGCTGCAGCAGGGCGATGGCTACGCCGCGCATGTGGCTGGCGCGACGGCGGTATCCACGGACGCGCAAGCCGCCTGGTGGGGCGGTCTCGGTCTCGGCACGGTTCCCCATGCCGCGATTGCAGCCTACGGCGGCGACACCGTGCTGGCCGCCCGCAAGTTCGCCGACCACATTCCCGATTCGGTGCCTCTCGTGGTGCTGGTCGACTTCGACAACGACAGCGTGGCACGGCGGTGGACGTCGCCCGCGCCCTCGGCAGTCGCCTCTACGGGGTGCGTCTCGACACATCCGGCACGCTGGTGGACAAGAGCGTCGTGCCCACGATGGGACAGTTCGATCCGCGCGGAGTGAATCCGCAACTCGTCAGGAACGTTCGCGAAGCGCTCGACGACGCCGGGTTCGAGGACGTGCGCATCATCGTCTCCGGCGGATTTGGCGTCGCCAAGATTCGCGCCTTCGAGTCCGAAGGCCTCCCCGTTGCCGCCTATGGCGTTGGCTCTTCCCTGGTCGCCAACGACGGCAGCTTCGACTTCACCGCCGACATCGTGCTTAACGAGGGGCGCCCGTCCGCCAAGGTTGGCCGCACCTACAGGCCCAATGAGCGTCTGGAGGTCGTGGAATGACACAGGTGTTCTGGGACGTAGACACGCAGGCGGACTTCATGTTGCCGGACGGCAAGCTGTATGTGCCCGGCGCCGAGACCATCGCCGACAACCTGGGCCGTCTCACCGACTTCGCCCACGGCAGCGGCATTCGCATCGTCGCAAGTTCGGACAACCATGATCCAGACGATGCCGAACTCTCCGACACGCCGGATTTCAAGGACACGTTTCCGCCACACTGCCTGCGCGGCACGCCCGGGCAGGCGCGGATACCGCAGACGGCCTCAGCGATCCGCTGTTGATCGAGCCGGAAGACGCAGCGAGCGCCTGCCGGCCTTGCTGGAGAACCATGCCGGCGACATCCTGTTCCACAAGCACTGGTTCGATGTCTTCACCAACCCCCATGTCAGCCCGGTTGTCGAAGGCTTGGGCATTACGGACGTCGTCCTCTACGGTGTGGCGCTCGACGTCTGCGTGGCCTGCGCCGTCGAGGGACTGCTTGCGCGACATCCCGCGCTCGCATTGACGGTTGTCGAGGATGCCGTGCGCGGCATCGACGAAGACGGGCGCGATGCGATCCTTGGCGGATGGCAGGCAAGGGGGGTCACGATCACTTCCACGGAAGCAGTACTTCGCCCAGACAAGACTTAAGGACTTGACCATGGACAACGAGACACGGAGAACGGCGCTCGTCACCGGCGCTTCAGCGGGACTGGGCGAGGAATTCGCGCGACAACTTGCGGCGCGCGGTTACGACCTCGCGCTGGTCGCCCGGCGCCGGAGCCGACTGGAAGCGTTGGCCGAAGACCTGCGCGGCAGCCACGATGGCATTCGCATCGAGGTGATTGAGGCGGACCTGTCCTCGGCCTATGCGCCGGACGCGATAGCCGCCCGCGCGGCGGAGTTGGGGCTTGAAGTCGACTACCTGGTCAACAATGCCGGCTCTGCGGGACCCGACCTGCTCGAAGATCGGGACTGGCAGGAGCAGGCCGCGTTTCTTCAACTCATGATGACGTCGGTGGCGCACCTGTGCCACCTGTTCGCGCCCGGCATGTGCGAGCGCGGCTTTGGCCGCATTCTCAACGTCTCCTCCGTAGCTGGACGCATTGCCCGCGCGGGCGACATGAACTACGGCCCGAGCAAGGCGTACGTCATCGCGCTGTCGGAGGCAATGGACCTGACGCTCAGGTCCCATGGGGTGAGAGTTTCCGCCCTGTGCCCCGGCTATACACATACCGACTTCCACGCCGTTGCCGACATGCTCGATGCGAAAGCCGCATCGCCCGATCTCTTGTGGTACGACGCCGACAAGGTGGTGCGCGAAGGCCTGGCCGCAATCGAACGCGGCAAGAGCGTCTACTGTTCCGGGCGGCTCTACCGGTGGGTCGACCCCATTCTTCAGTCCGTCTGGACCCGACCCCTGGCGCGCCGGGCGATGGGCAGCCGGTAGGAGCGACCGGCAGACGCCATGTCTCGCGGTTGGTCCGACCAGAACGAACGGTCAGACGGCAGCCTTCACATCCTCGGCACCCACCATGGCTCTGATCTCGGCCGCGATCATGCGGTCTTCTTCCGTGTAACCGAGGATACCGGCGTGAGACGCGTCATCCGCGAGCGGAAGGTGGTTGACGTGCAGCGATCGTCCGAAAGCTCGCCTGATGGCCGTCTTCACCTCACCGACATTGAGCAGCGCGAAACGACCATTGGGCCGAAGCCGGAAACCCTTGCTTCTCAACGTCTCCCGAACGCGGCTCACGGCAGCTTCCCTTTCGGAGATGGCTCCCCTCCCACCGCGCACTCCGAAATATTCGAGCCAATTGACAGATAGGTTGTTCTCCCGGCGCGAATCCAGAAAGCGCTCGCCATTGGGTGGCCGCGCTCGTCGACCGCCGAAGGCTTGCAGTATCGAGCGAGGTGGTCCCGGTCCGGCAGCGGCTCGTTCATGTTCGCTGTATCCGATCGGTGAACGCGCGCACGGCCTCCATTGCTTCCGCCGCAGGCAACTTTCCGTGCACCGTGAGTCGATCCACGCCCTGGCGATAGGGCTCGGACAGAGCGGCAAACCCAATGATCGCGCGGGGAAGAAACTCCATCGCCAGCAGGCCGTCGCCCGCCCGATCATCCGAGGTGTCGGGAATCGTCCACTCCACCTGCGCCGTTGCATTCGGGGAGACACCGACCTCCGGGTCCGGCAACTGCCCTTGCTCGAGGAGAAAGCTCGCCATGTGCCAAAGCGAGTCGAGGGCCATGGGTTCTTCCTCCGGGTCCTCGCGGGCAAGCTCCTGCAGGTAGTGGATGCGATCCGCAACCCGTTCCCGGCCGTGCAACCGCAATACCGCCACAATGGCGTGGGCGGTTGAAGCTGTATCGAGTTCGCTGCGCCAGGGTGCGCGCCCGGTGCGACCCGAAGGCCGCTCCGCAGATACGGGTTCTACATCGCGAACCATCAAGGAGTCGTCCGCCTCGGGCCCCAGGTATCGGTAAAAGCCAGGGCGGATGCGTGTGAAGAGGGGACCATCCAGCACCCTCTTCAACGGCACGATGACCTGCTGAGGACTGGTGTCCCTGTCGCCTCCGAGATCGATGAATCTCTGTCGAAGGGCCTCGACGATCTCCCGGCGCCGGTATATCGCATTGGCGTCGAGCAAACCACTACGCAATAGCTCCTCGACAGCAGCAGTGCCAAACGGCATGCCGAGGAGTTTTTCCATCAAGAGCGACACTCGCGAAGGACTCCAATCGATCGATGCGATCAGTATACGAAGGGCGCGACAGGAATGTAAAGATCAAAGGGAGCGGACAAAAAGGATCAAAAGGACCGTCAGTTGCGGCCGGGACTCAGGCGACCTTCTCTTCCTCGTCGGCAAGCAGGACCACCGTGCCCGCATCGCCGTCCACGCTGATGATCTGGCCGCTCCTTATCCGTTGAGTGATATTGCCGGTCCCGACCACCGCGGGAATCCCGTATTCCCGCGCCACAATGGGACCGTGTCCCAGGATGCCGCCGATATCGGTGACGAGTCCGACCGCGTGGGCGAAGAGCGGCGTCCAGGCCGGATTGGTCCACAGCGACGACCAACAGTCCTTTACCGCCGCCACCACGGCTTGCGCACCCGCAACGTTCAGGTAAGTTTCCTGCTGTCCGGCAAAGGACAGGTCGGGCAGATCTTCGGCATTGGCGGATGAGCGGGCGGCCACCGCCGGACTGTCGGCGTCCAGCGCCTCGTAGGCTTGGGCAATTTCAGCGGCAATCTCGTCGGGAACTTTCGCGTCTGAAAAGAGTGCCTGGATGCGCGTCGCTCGGGATGCGAAGGATGCCCTGGCGTCCTTCACCTCGGGTCTTGCGAGATTGAGGATTCTCGAGCGCAGGTCGTTGTCATCGACGAACTTCCCGTAGGCGTTCGCCGTCGCTATGAATCCGTCAGGCACGGCGAAGCCCGCTTTCGCCATTCGCGACAGGGATCGACCCTTGCCGCCGACCACTTCCAGCGAGTCATTTTGGGCACTGAGCGGCGTTGTGAATTCGGACATAGTGATCAGAAATCCAGCAAATGAAGTGTGCACAGCATAGGAACACGCCTGGGGACGTTCAACGCAGCGGCGCGGGTGGCGCCGCTTGGTTCACCCACAAACTTGCGCCGAGTCTGCGGGTCAGGCGTCGTCCAGCAGCGTGGCCAGGCCGCGGTCGCCGTCGATGGCGATCTTCTGCCCGCTCTTGATGCGCTGCGTTGCTTGCCGAGCATCTGGCCGCCCGCGCATGGCTCCTCCCCCAAGGTTCGTTCCGGGCCGTAGCTTGTCGTATTCTGCGTGGATCGAAGCCACCGTGGACCGTCGCGACGCCCGCTCAAGCAGGCGTCGCGGACGCGTCCGGAGGACCGCCCATGAGCGACGACCACCAGCATCCCCCCTCGCCCATGGCGCTGCGGGTGAAGGCACTGGAGACTCTGCTGACGGATCGCGGAGTGGTCGATCCGGACGCCGTCGACGCGATCCTCGATCTCTACGAACACCAGGTCGGACCACGCAACGGCGCCAAGGTGGTGGCGCGGGCGTGGACCGATCCGGACTACAAGGCGCGGTTGCTCGCCGATGCCACGCAAGCCATCGCGGAACTCGGCTTTCTCGGCATGCAGGGCGAACACATGGTCGCCCTCGAGAATACGCCGACCGTGCACAATGTCGTCGTCTGCACGTTGTGCTCCTGCTACCCCTGGTCCGTGCTCGGACTGCCGCCCGCCTGGTACAAGTCGCACGCGTACCGGAGCCGCGTGGTACTGGAGCCCCGCACCGTCCTTGAGGAGTTCGGTCTGGACCTGCCCGAGGAGGTCGAAGTCCGGGTGTGGGACAGCACTGCCGAGGTGCGCTACCTGGTGCTGCCCCGGCGGCCCGCCGGCACAGACGCTCTCGACGAAGACGCCCTGGCCGACCTCGTGACACGGGACTCCATGGTCGGCACGGCCGTGCTGGCCGACCGCTCCGAAGAGCCGTGCGGCGCATGAACGGCATCCACGACATGGGGGGCATGCACGGCTACGGACCCGTCGATCCCTCCGACGCGAACCCGTTTCACGACGACTGGGAGCAGCGGGTCTTCGCGCTGACCCTCGCGGCCGGAAGACACCTGCGATCGAACCTCGACCGTGGGCGGTTCGAACTCGAGATCCTGCCCCCGTCGGAGTATCTGCAAGGCTACTTCGAGCGCTGGTTCGCCCGGTTGCTGAAGGCAGGCGCGGCAGCCGGGCTGGTCGACGCGCCGGCACTGGCGGCCATCGAGCGCGGCGAAGCGGCGCCGCCCACCCCGAGGGATCACGAACCGCTGCCGGTCGCTGCCCTGCTGCACGTGGCCGCGAGCGGGCGCCCGACCGAGCGGGAACCTTCGACGGAGGCGGCCTTCGCCATCGGAGACCCCGTGCGCGCCCGGAACCTCCACCCCGCGACGCATACCCGCCTGCCCGGCTACGTGCGCGGCAAGACCGGCGCGGTCGTCGGATACCGCGGCGCGCACGTCTTTCCCGACTCGCATGCGGAAATGAAGGGAGAGGATCCGCGGCATCTCTACGCGGTACGTTTCGCGGCAACGACCCTGTGGGGCGCCGACGCGCCGTCACGCGACAGCGTCACGCTGGACCTCTGGGAACCCTACCTCGAGGCCGCGACGTGAGCGTGGACACCCGTATCCCGCTTGCGATTCCGTTTGCCGATGCGCTCACCGCGGAAGGCGGCACTTTCGAAGAGCCGTGGCAGGCGGAGGCTTTCGCCCTGACCGTCGGGTTGCACGCGGCCGGTGTGTTCTCCTGGCCGGAGTGGTCGCAGACCCTGGCCGAAGAGATCGCCGAACTCGCGGAACGGGACAGCGAAGACTATTTCGGCTGCTGGCTGAACGCCCTCGAGACGCTGCTCACGGAGAAGGGCGTCGCCACCCGCCCGGAGCTGACCGGGCTGGCAGCGGCCTGGCGCGAAGCCTATCGGAGCACGCCGCACGGTCAGCCGGTGCGCCTTGACGCAACGGCGGCAGAGCGGGTGCCATAACCATACTCAGCTTGATTCACCGATAAATTTGCGCCGGGTCTGCCGTCGTCCAGCAGGGTGGCCAGGCGGCAGGTTCGTGATCGGCCAGGACTGCAGCAGAGTTGAACCTCGTTGCTGCCCCCGGCGATGGAGCGCGCCTTGCTCCGGAGCCATGCCCGGGTGATTTCCGATTCTCCGTTTCCCCCGGCGAGACCCCGCGTCCCCAGGATGGACACCTGCAGTTCGCTGCGTTCCTTGGCGAGATTCGCCCCGAAGTATTTAAATATGGAGGTCGTCGCACCCGGCGTGCCGGATCGCGACTCCTCCAGGGCGCGCACTTGGGTCAGGCGAAATGCCCTCGCGTTGACGCGGTGCCGCGCGATGTCCAGGCGCAGGGCCTCATCCGCGATCCCGCCGTCCTTCAACGGATCAGGAGAATATCACCGCGGCAACATCCCCGAGCCGCTTGTCCATCCGTCCCCGCCGCTATAATTGTGTTCGATCAGCTTCGATAACTCCCGCCATGGTCCATGCAACGCGGCAATCGCCAGCTATCAGATGCGGGGGATACCCTGCAGCAACGCAAATGACGGTCGAATAGCATGGGCCGCTACATCCTGCGCTGACTATTACTCGTCGTGCCGACGCTCTTCGGCATCATCCTGATCAACTTCGTCATCGTGCAGTTCGCGCCGGGCGGGCCCATCGACCAGATCGTCGCCGCCGTAACGGCGGGACCGATGTCATCGACCACATCCATCAGCGGCGGAGGCGGCGATTCGGGGTCGGGTGAGGTGGCAGTCGATACCGGGCAGTCGCCTTCCACCTACGGGCTGGATCCGGCATTGATCGCCGACCTCGAGCGCCAGTTCGGCTTCGACAAACCGGCGCACGAACGATTCCTCACCATGGTGTGGAACTACTTGCAGTTCGACTTCGGGGAAAGCTATTTCCAGGACCGCCCCGTGCTCGGACTCGTCATGGAACGATTGCCTGTTTCGATTTCGCTCGGGCTGTGGTCGCTGGTCGCGATCTACGGCATATCGATTCCGCTCGGAGTCGCCAAGGCGGTGCGCGACGGATCGCGCTTTGACGTCTGGACCAGCACCGTCATATTTGTCGGCTACGCGATCCCGGGGTTCCTGTTCGCGATCCTGCTGATCGTACTCTTCGCCGGGGGCAACTACCTCGACCTGTTCCCGCTGCGGGGACTCGTCTCCGACAACTGGCGCGACCTGCCGTGGCCGGAAAAGATCACCGATTACCTCTGGCACCTGGTATTGCCCATCAGCGCCTTGACCATCGGGGGTTTCGCCACGCTTACCATGCTGACCAAGAATTCCTTTCTCGAGGAAATCAGCAAGCAGTTCGTGCTCACCGCGCGGGCCAAGGGTCTGACGGAGCGCCGGGTGCTCTACGGCCGTGTCTTCCGCAACGCGATGCTGATCGTCATCGCCGGATTTCCCGCCGCGTTCGTCGGCATCCTGTTTACCGGCTCGGTCCTGATCGAGGTGATCTTTTCGCTCGACGGCCTGGGTCTACTGAGCTACGAGGCCGTCGTCAAGCGGGACTATCCGATCCTGTTCGGGACGCTCTACGTGTTCACGCTTATCGGTCTCATCATGCACCTGGCGGGCGACCTGACCTATGTCCTGGTGGATCCCCCGCCGCCCCGTCCCACGGCACTGGCTGGGGACGGACGACAGCGCCAAGGACGTGCTCGCGCGGCTCATCTACGGCTTCCGCCTGTCGGTGACCTTCGGCATCGTCCTGACCACCCTGGCGGCCGTCATCGGCGTCTGCGTCGGCGCCGCGCAGGGGTACTTCGGCGGCCTCGTTGACCTGATCGGCCAGCGCTTCGTGGAGATCTGGGCGGGGCTTCCGATATTGCTGGTGCTGATCATCCTCGCCAGCGTGTTCCAGCCGAACGTGTTCTCGCTCCTGATCATCCTCATCATGTTCAGTTGGATGGCGCTGGTTTCCGTCGTGCGCGCGGAGTTCCTGCGCACGCGCAACTTCGACTATGTGCGCGCTGCCCGCAGTCTCGGCGTATCCAATGTGACGACCATCCGGCGCCATGTATTGCCGAACGCCATGGTCGCCGCGCTCACGTTCTTGCCGTTCATCCTTTGCGGCGCCGTGACGACTCTCACCGCCCTGGACTTTCTCGGCTTCGGCCTGCCGGCGGGCTCGCCCTCCCTCGGCGAACTGCTGCAGCAGGGCAAGGCCAACCTGCACGCACCGTGGCTCGGCCTCACGGGATTCTTCACCCTCGGATTGATGCTGTGTCTGCTGATCTTCATCGGCGAAGCGGTGCGGGATGCCCTCGATCCAAGGCGCTCGGCGCAGGGACCACCGGGGTTCGTGTCCTGACCCGGCTCTTTCAAGGCTGCGACTGCGGCGCCCGCAAACATCGCCGCAACGTTTCGTCCAACGTGGTCAGTTCGAGACCGAGACTCTCGCAGACCGGCGCCACATCGACGTCGTCGTCATGATCCAGCACATCGAGCATGGCTCGCGTCACCGGCGGATTGGCGGACAGGCCCTCGAACATCGCCGCCAACATGCGGCCAATGCCCACAGGCAGCGATATCAGCCGCGTGCGGCGACCCAATATGCCGGCCGCGCGCCGCGTGAGTTCGCGTCGCGTTACACGCTCCGGGCCGGCCAACTCGATGAGTTCGGGCGCGTCGGCACGCTCGAGCAACGCGACAATGGCATCGACGACATCTCCCGCGTAAATCGGCTGTTCGAAGCTGCCGGCTCTGAATGCGAAGCTCACGGGCGCGGACGCGCGCCTGCCCAGCGCCAGGGAAGCGTAGGCGCCCTCCCCCAACACCATCGGGACCCGCAACACGCGTGTCGCGCCGCCCGCCAGCAGCAGGGACTCCGCCGCCGCCTTGGAGGCGAGGCACGCATTGGGAGAACTTCGGGTTGCCCCCACAACGCTCAAATAAACGATGCGGCGAATGCTGTCGAGACCGCCGAGTGCGCGCGCCGTTCCTTCGTGGGCATCCACGTAACGGTTCCCGGCCGTTTCCTTGATGATGCCGGCAAGGTGCACCGCGGCCTCGCAGCCGAAGGCGACCGCCTCCAGGGCATTCCGGTCGCGATAGTCGACCAACCGAACTTCCGCGCCGCTCTCTCGTAGCATCGCCGCCGCGCGATCAGACCGAACCGCTGCGACCACATCGCAATTCCCGCGCAGCCGGGCGATCAGCCGGCGCCCGAGATGCCCGTTGGCGCCGGTAATAAGGACCCGTTCGAACATGCGGACAACGATAGCAAGGTTTAGGGACACCCATATCCAGTCGTTCATGCAGTCGTTAGGGACACCCATGGGAGGAACAAAATTTGGGACACCCACCGTTTAGGGACAGCCATCGAAGCACGGGTTTGGGACACCCATAGCCAAACGTTGAGGACACCCATGGAGCACGGTTTAGGGACAGCCATGGATATGTCTGGGGAATGGCCACGCCTTGGTGCCCAACCGTTGTCTCTGCGAACAGTCGGTCCGCCTATCGAAGCGCTTCCAACACCATGCGTGCATCGACGACATTGCGGCCACCTGCGCCTTGGGTCGCAAACAAGACGGGGACCGCTGCCATCCCGGATGTCCCGGGAACGTGGTCGGCATCAATTGATCCTTGAGCGGCCGATGCCGACCACTTCGCTTCGCCGACAAGCAACCGCTGCCCGTCTACCGACCGAGCCAAAACATCCAGTTCCGGTTCGCTACCCCTCCAATAGCGTTGCGCTGGTTCAAACGGCCCATACTCAGAAAGCGGCGTGTCCGCCCGATGGAGCGTCGCCGTGGCCATGCGGCACAACTCCTCCCAAGCCTCCCCTTCGAGCGCAGCACGGTGTTTGCGCCAATAGAACAGGCGCGTTTCCCGCGGCGCTTCAGCGAGCGCCGCCCGATTCGGCGCCACCACGCGAAACCACAGCCGCAGGAATGGATCGGCGATACGGTAAAGGCTGCGCTTGCCGGTCCTCGGGTTACTCCCGAACGGGATTTCACGACGTATCAGCCCCATTTCCGCCAGCGACGCCAGCGGCCCCGCCAAACTCGACGCCGCCCTGCCAAGTCTTCCCGCTATCTCACTGACGCGGTGCGCGCCGTTGCCGATGACATCCAGTAGCGGGCGCAACGCCATGGCGGGCGGCATTTCGGCTTGCAACAGGCGATCCGGCTCATTGTGCAAAGGGCCTGCCGGATCGAGCACCAGGGCATCCACGGCGGCGGCGATGTCAACGCCGAAAGGCTCCGCCAGTTCCCAGTAGCGTGGCATCCCTCCCCAAACCGCATAGGCGCGAACCAGGTTCGAAGGGGAGGCGCGCGGAAACACATCGCCTAGATACCCAGCGCGCAGCGGATGCACGGCGAAGGCCTGGGTGGCACGGCCGTACAACGGTGCACTGCCAGCGAGTATCGCACTGTGCATCATGCGGACGCTGGAACCGCTCGTCACGAAGGTCAAGCGACGCCCCGGCACGTCAAGCCAGTTTTGCAACACGCCGACGATGCTGGGATCAGCGGCGACGAGGTAAGGCAGTTCGTCGAGGACGAACGGGCCCGGCCAGTCGGCAGCCGTTGCTTCTGCGGCCAACCGGGACAGGAACGCATGCCAGTCCCGGTATTCCACCTCATCAAAACCCCGAAACCGCTCCGCCACGGCAGCCGCCAAGTAGCGTCTCTGCACTGCGGGGGCGGACTGATCGGCAACGGTGTACAGACCGTCGTGGCGACGAGACCACTCAAGCAGCAGTCGCGACTTGCCAACGCGCCGGCGCCCCCAGATGGCGGCGAATGCCCCTCCTGTTCGCAGCGCGCTGTCGAGACGCCGCATTTCATCGTTTCTGTCGAGAAATTCCATGGAGCAAAATTATGCTCCAAATTATTATATTTTCCAAAATAATATTTGGACGCATAAAATCATGGCGGATGGCAGCGAGACATCCCATCTACACCCCGGCGAACGGTCTCAGCGCCGCGCGTCTGCTGTCGGCGCTACCGTGCGCCTACGCGGTGGCGGCATCGAATTGGCGCCTAGCGGCGGCAGCGTTTTTTTTCGCCGTCGCGACAGACATCGCGGACGGGCCCGTGGCCAGGCGTCGCGGCGAGGTATCGGTATTCGGCGGTCTAATCGATCACGCGGCCGACGCCCTCTTTTGCATTGCGGTTCTCGGCGCACTCGCGTCGACGGGCATGTACCCTGCCCTGTTGCCGTTCCTCATCGCGGGGGCATTCGCCCAGTACGTAGCCGACAGCCGCGTTCTCGCCGGACAGAAGCTGCGCGCGAGTCGCATCGGGCGCTACAACGGAATTGCCTACTTCGTACTCGCCGGGGCGCCAATCGTACGAAATCTCCTCGGCTGGTCATGGCCATCGGATGCGCTACTTCAGGGCATCGGGTGGATATTCGTCGCAACGACAGCCATCTCGATAGTCGACCGGCTGCGGGCACTCATCACCGAAAAACAGCGTCCACGCGTCGATGACTCCTGAGCTACCCTGGCTGTGCGCCGCGCAACCTCAAGTGGCGCTGTCCACTTCCTCTTCGACAAACAACTCCTTGTTGGCCCTGGGCAGGAACAGGACGCCGATCATGGCATTGAACAACACGAAGAACGTGTGCATGACAAGGCTGAATACGCCGACTTCGGGGTAGTCGGGGAACAGCACCGTCCAGAGTACGAGTGCGCCCGCGTGAAACGGCAGCGGTAACGCCGCGGCGAGAAATATCACCGGCAGAAACGCCAGCATCTGACCCAGCGACACGTCGACCTGGAAGAGGTGCAATGCGACCGTGTAGACGACCACCGCGCCGAGCAGGTTGGGCGCCTTGAATAGAACGGTCAGCAGGTAGTGAACCGGAAGCGCCCGGCGAAATGCAACCAGCAGGGACTTGTCGCGCAATTCCGATCCCTTGAGCAGCGCGCCGCGAAAGTAGGCGATATGCAGGGGCAGGTAGACAAGGGCGAATCCAAACACCGCCGGCAGAATCACGTCGAGGGGCAATAGGCTGGAGGCCTCGACCACCACGCCGAAATCGAGCGCGACCCCGCCGGCGGAGAACAGCAGCAACTGGTATATCTCCAGCAGGCCGAGAAAGATCATACTCGACAGCGCTTCCCAGCCGGCGACCCGGTGGCGCTTCAACAGGTAGAGCGACATCGCTCCCTTGCCCACCTGCTCGCTGACCAGGGACAGGACGTAGGCGCTGGCGCGAATCGGCAGAACACTGGTGAACTTCAGGTCCGGGGCGTTGAACCAGCGCACCACGCGCCATGTGGCGTGGGCGTCGACGAGAAAGAAAAACACCGAATAAGGGACCATCACGGCCAGCCACAGCATCCAGTCCGCGCCGGCGAAGAAGTCCACCAGGTATTCGATGGCCGTCAACCCATCCCTGGCTGCCGCAGCCGCTATGCGGGTATAGACATAGTAGAAGCACGCAATCGCCACCATCCACGTGATCGCGCGGAAGATGTAACCACGCCACCGATGGTCTTCCGACGGGGCGTCGGGGGACTGGCTCACGAACCGGCTCCGGTGCCGAACCCCCGGTCAATGTGCCGAACAGCGCCCAGCGCGTACCACAACACCAACGTCGTGGCGCAGAACAAGACCCCGCACAAGCCCAGTCCGGCCTGGATGCTGACGGTTTCGGCAACATAGCTGATGGGCAGGACCCCCAACGGCATCAAACCGTGGGTCATCGTATCTATGGACATGATGCGACCGCGCATGCGCGGCGAGGCGTGCAGCACGACGATGGTGCGGTTCATCGACATGCCGACCGACGAAATGAAACCCACGGCACCGACCGTGACCATCGCCCAGAACTCGGTGCTGGAAACGGCGATACCGATCAGGGCGCCTCCCCAGAGGAACGAGTTGAAGAACAGCCAGAAACCCTTGCGCCGAAGCCCGCCGAGCTTGGAAAGTGTCAGGGAACCCGCGATCGCGCCGACGCCCATGGCTGCCATCAGCAAACCCAGATCGTCCGGGCCGCCGTTCAACACGTCCGAGTTGAACGCCGGCATCAACGTCTGGACAGGCGCGCCGAGCACGAACGATACGATGGTCAAGAGGATCAGCCCGCCGATCACCGGGGACCGCTGAACGTAACGGATAGCTGCGGTGACCTCCTGCAGCACGCCCGTGTTGCGCCTGCGCCGCACCTGGCCCTTGTGATGCATCATCATGACCGTCGCAGACGCGACGAAATACAGTCCCGACAACACGAAATAGACGATCCCTACCGCGAAGTGAGAACTCGTATCGCCTCCCGCGATCAACGCGATCATCCCACCCGCCAAAGCCGGGCCGAGGATACGCGAGAGATTCCACGCGGCCGTATTGAAGGCCATGGCGTTGAACATCAACGGCTCGCCGACGATATCGGGAATGAACGCGTTTCGCGCAGGTATCGATAGGGCGTTCATCGATCCGTGGATCAGTCCGACCCAGATGAAGTGCCAGAACTCCACATTGCCGGTGATAACGATCACGGCCATCACAAGCGTGCCGATCCCGTTTAGGGCCTGACCGATCAGGATGATTTCTCGCTTGCGCGAACGGTCCGCGATCACCCCGCCGACCAGCGACAAGAAGATTTGCGGTAGCGTCGAGGCCAATGACACCCAAGCCAACTTCATCGGGGAAGAGGTCATCTCGTATACGAGCCAGCCCTGCGCCACGAGCTGCATGTTCATGGCGAATGCGGACCCGACCATGCCGCCCCACAACAGCCGGTAGTCGCGCAGCTTGAGCGAGGCGAACATCGACCGGTCGACCAACGCCGCTTCGCTGCCCGACGCCGCGGCATCGCCACGCCTGACCCTTCCGCGGCGTATCCGCGCCGCCCGCAGCATCCTCAACAAGATCGACCGAGACCCGAAGCCAAACCGTACATCCTACCCCACGCGCGGGAACCGGCCACTATCCTGGCGGTCACCAAGGAGTCAGTCAGGTCGTTCCGGGAAAAAGCGCGAGCCCCAAGCGGCGGAGCCGGAAGAGTGGTGGCCCGAATCGAGCCGCAGATCCGATACGCTCGGACTTCTACGACCCTGCAGGATCGCTCATGAACGTACGGATGCGAAGGCGGCGTCGCCGGTTGCCGATTCCAGGCCAACTGCGGCGTGGTCGGGCGCGGGGTCATCCCGAGGCGGGTCGACGAGGATGAACATCAAACCCAGGGCGCCGATCGTCGCAAGCGCGAGAATCACGGGTAGGGATGTCAAGATACGTTTCATATTCTCCTCGTTGACCGGTTGTTCCTGCGTGCGCGCCAAAAGTGCCCCGCCGGGGGCGGCGCGCGCGCAATTGTAACCGCGACGGTCTGTTCTGGCGAAGGGCGTTATCGCACCGCTGCGAGCCGCTGGTCATGACCGGCCCGCGATCTCTCACACGAGCGCCTGGTAGACCGCGGTCTTCAACTCGCGTCGAATGGGGTAGGACGACGAGGGCCGCAGTTGCGTCATGAACACGACGACGAGTTGCTCCTGGGGATCCACCCAGAAGTACGTGCTCGCCGCCCCGCCCCAACCGAAATCGCCCGGCGAATCGATCACGTTGGCGGCGGCCGGGTCGAGGACTACCGAGAAACCTAGCCCAAAACCGATCCCCTCGAACGGCGTCTCGCTAAACACCCGCTGCCCCATGCCGGCGAGATCGCGGTTGCCGGGAAGCTGGTTGGTGGTCATGTATTCGACCGTCTTGCGCCCCAGCAAACGGACCCCTCCGAGTTTGCCGCGCCCGAGGAGCATCTTCGCGAACCGGTGATAGTCGTCAATGGTGGCCACCATCCCGCCGCCGCCGGAAAGAAGCTTTGGCCGGCCCCGATAGGGACGGGTTTCCGAATCGTCCTGCCTGGCAAAACGCCCGTCCTCGAGGTACTGGTAGCTGGCCGCGAATCGCTCGAGCGCGGCGGATGGGACCGAGAAACCGGAGTCCGCCATGCCGAGCGGTTCGGTGATGCGCTCGCGCACGAAGACGTCGAGGTCGGTGTCCGAAAGAACCTGGACCAGGTAGCCGCAGATGTCCGTGGCGTGGCTATAGCTCCACCGGGTCCCGGGGGAGAACCGCAACGGCATCTCGGCGAGCGCGTCCACCATGGCCTGCAGGTCGCCGCCCCCGATCCCTCGCTTGCGGTAAAGCGCGTCCACCGGGTGGCTGTGCATGAACCCGTAGGTCAGACCCGAGGTGTGCATCAGCAGGTCCTTCACCATCATCGGCCTTTCCGGGACGGTGGTGGAGTAGGAATCCTCATCGCCATCTTCGAACACCGAGAGGTTCGCCCATGAAGGGATATAGCGCGCGACGGGATCGTCGAGCTGAAATCGGCCTTCTTCATACAGCATCATCAGCGCGACGGTGGTGATGGGCTTGGTCATCGAATGGATGCGGAATATCGTGTCGCGTCGGACCGGCAGCGCCCGTTCGACATCGCGCATGCCGTACGCCCGGAACCAGACATCCTCGCCGCTCGATACGATGCACGCGTAGCCCGGAAACGCGCCGCGATCGACGTACCTTTTCGCCAGCGCGTGGACATTTTCAATTCGGGTTTCGGAAATTCCCATGCTCATGCTGCTCCGTTCAACCAAACTCTGCGGGGTATCCCAGGAGCCTTCAGCCCACTGGATTACAGTGCGCCCGTGACGCCCAGGGAATTCCGACGTTGCAAGTCCTCCAGCAGTGGTGGCAGTGTTGTTCCATGCAAGGCTAGACCTGCTCCACTGCTACCGCGCCGCCCGTGTCCGCAGACTCGTAAAGGGCCAGTATCGACGCCATGTTTCGCAGCGCGTCGTCCGCCGGAAACTCCGGCTGCTTGCGCGTGAGGACGCACTCCGAGAATTCATCCAACTGCACCTGGTAGCGATTCGGGCTCGTCATCTCCATCACCTGGGGCGCTTCCTGGCCTCGAACAACCGTCACGGGAACCGTCTCGCTGAAGGCATCGTCGATGGTGATCATGCCGCCGGTGCCGAACACCTCGAGCGTCACTCGTCGGGGCCCTTCGAAAGTGCTCCAGACGTGGCCGACGGCGCCGTTTCCGAACTCCAGGAAGCCGTTCATGGTCATGTCGATGCCGTCTCGCTCGCATTGGATAGCCATGGCCCGCACCGGCTCGGCGCTCATCGCGTAGCGCACCGCGTAAACGCCGTAGCACCCGGCGTCCATCAGGCTGCCCCCCGCGAGGGACTTCTTGAGGCGGACGCTGTCCGGGTCGGTCTGGGTGTAAGACGTGGTCGCTTCAAGGCGGATCACCTTGCCAATCTCGCCGTCCCCGACGAGTTTGCGAACGGTATGCATCTGCTTGTTCCAGCGCGGTGTGAACGCTTCGACCAGCACCAGGTCATTCGCTTCGGCCGCGGCCTTCATCTCGCGGGCTTCGGCCATGGTCGCGCACAAGGGCTTTTCGCACAGGATGTGCTTTCCCGCTTCGGCGGCCTTGACGGTCCACTCGTGGTGCATACCGTTCGGCAGCGTGTTGATCACGGCGTCGATCTCGTCGCTGTCGATCATCTCCTGGTAGCTGCCGAAAGCCAATGGAATGCCGTGCTCCTTCGCGGCTGCCTGCGCGGTTGCGAGGTTGCGGCTGCTGACCGCGACCATCTCGGAGTTGGGCGATGCGTTCGCCGCCGGCAGGTGCGCCCTGAAGCCGATTCCCGCCGTGCTGATGAGTCCGTATCTGACTGTGTCTGGCATCTCGGTTGTCCCTGAACTTGCCGGCTGATGGGGAATCGGAGTATCTAACTGAAAGTAAATGATATTCGGTCACGCAACAATCGACTTGGTGAAATATCCGGGGTGCCGAGTTCGCGGCAAACTCCCCGGCTCGGCACAATCTCGACGCCGGATAAGCAACCTGCGAAGATAGTTGCCCCGATTGCAACACGTTCGAGGGACGTTGTGGACTTCGGCCACTTCCCGGCAACGACGCCTTGAACATCGAGTTCAGACCCGCCGCCGCAGAGGAGATGGGACAGTTCGGCATGCTCGCCGGCTATGTCTACGGCGGCGAGTTCGGCGACGGGCCGGACAACCTCGTTGCTTCCGCGACCCGACCCGAGTGGACGCTGTGCGCGTTCGACGGCCGCCGGCTTGTTTCAAGCTTCTCCACCATCCCTTTCACCATGCGCGCGAACGGCGCGGCGTTGCCTATCGGGGGCGTGTCCGCCGTCGGCACTCTGCCGGAATACCGGCGGCGGGGTATCGTTCGCCGCATCATGGCCCAGGCATTTGCCGACATGCGGGATGGCGGTCGGCCGGTCGCCGCGCTGTGGGCGTCGCAAGCCGCCATCTATCAGCGCTTCGGTTATGCGATGGCCTCGGTGCTGCGCAGCTACGCGGTCGACACCGTGGACATCGACTTTCACGACGGCGACGATGGCGGCGGGCGCGTCGAGCGCCTGGATGCGGCCTCCGGCTACGACCTGATCAAGCAGGTCTACATACGATTCGTTGTCGAACGCATGGGCTACCTGCATCGCGCGCGAGCGCTGTGGCTGCACAACGCCCTCGAACCGCGCGAAGCGGACGGGCCGGTCCACATTGCCGTGTCTCACGGCGAGTCGGGACCCGACGGGTACGCGATCTATACGCTGCGGGAAGGCAAGTACGATCATCCGACGCGCTCCCAGGAGGTCATCATCCGCGACTTGGCGTGGCTGACGCCGGTCGCGTATCGCTCCCTGTGGACGTTCTTCAAGCGTCATGACCTCGTCGGACGCGTGCGCTGGGACAACGCCCCGTCCGACGATCCAGCGGTCGAGATATTCCTCGAACCGCGCCTGCTCAATGCGCGCGACGAGGAGGGTTTTTGGCTGCGCCTCGTGGATGTCGCCGCCGCGCTCGGGGGACGCGGCTGGACCACGGACGGCGAGATTTCCATTACCGTTCGAGACGACCCCCTCGCTCCCTGGAACACCGGGAGTTATCGGCTCATCGTCTCGGGCGGCGCAGCCGACGTGACGCCGTGCACGGCAGTCACCGATATCCAGCTTTCCGTCAAGACATTGGCCTCGCTCTATGCCGGGCAGCGATCGGCGCGCGAACTGTCCGCATGGGGCTTGCTGGACGGCGATGCGGATGCCGTTCAGCGCGCCGATGTCCTGTTCGCAACGCGGCATGCGCCGCACTGCCCCGACCACTTCTAGACGGTTCGCCCGTGTCCGTGTCCCTGGGAATGATCGTTCTTACCGCCTTCGGCCTGTTCGTCGGACTGGGGGTGCTGTACCTGGCATGGCGATTCGTCGACAGCCAGCCCTCGGAAAGCGACCTCCGCGCGCCCCCGCCCGAGCCACGTCCGCATGTTCCAGAGGATGGCGAGGAGAAACAGAAACCCAGGCGTCTGTCGCCCTCAACGGTCCTGGCCCTGGTCGGTATGGCCCTTGGCCTCGCGGCGATACTCTTCGTCCTTTTCTTCGGCCCGTCCAGCCCTTTCCGCCTGTAGCCCAAGCCGAACCTGGGATCGGGCTCCACCCACCGGCGGCATGTAGTACGATCCCGCACCGATAGCGGCGCGGCGCGAACCCCGGCGCGAAAAATCGCGGTGGCGGACTTTGCAAACGGATGCGGAGGAGACGCAATGGATCTCGCCTACGGCGCGGAATACGAGAGATTCCGCGAGGAAGTGCGCTCGTTTCTGGCCGAACACGGCAAGCGCGCGCCGGCGCAATTCGCCCGCGGCAAATCGGACGCGAAGGCGCGCACCTGGCAGCAGCGCCTGATCGAACACGGCTACGCGGCGCGCACGATCCCGAAGGAATATGGCGGCTACGGGGCCGAGCCGGACATTCTGAAGTCCCACATCATCGCCGATGAGTTCGCGAAAGCGCGCGTTCGGCCCGGCCACAACGGCGACGACCGCCTGGTGCCGACGCTGCTCGAACTCGGCACCGAGGAACAGAAACTCGCTTACATCCGGCCGACGATCCGGGGCGAGATGCGCTGGTGCCAGGGCTATTCGGAACCGAACTCCGGCTCCGACCTCGCGTCGCTATCCACCAGGGCCGAACTCGACGGCGACGACTTCGTGATCAACGGCCAGAAGATCTGGACCTCCGGCGCGCAATACGCCGACATGATCTTCTGCCTGGTGCGGACCGAACCCGACGCGCCCAAGCACCAGGGCATCAGCTACCTGCTGTTTTCGATGGATACGCCGGGCATCGAGGTGCGACCGCTGGTGACGATGACCGGCGAGGCCACGTTCAACGAGGTGTTCTTCACCGACGTGCGTGTCCCGGCAAGCCAGATCGTCGGGCGCCGGGGCGAAGGCTGGTACGTGGCGAACGCCACGCTGAAACACGAACGCGGAGGACTCGGCGACCCGAACGAGGCGGAGACGCGTTTTCTCCAGATCGTCGAGATGATGAGAAACGAGACCATCGACGGGCGGCCGTTGATGGAGCATCCCGCCTATCGTGACCGCCTGTTGAAACTCCAGGGACAGATGCTGGCGATGCGTTTCAACGGAATGCGGATCTTAAGCCACGCGATCAAGGGCGAGGAGCCGGGGCTGCCGCGCTGGATCGTCAAGCTCAACGGTTGCGAAATGAATCACCAGATGGCCGCCATGGCGGTCGATCTCATGGGCGAGCTGGGCGTTCTCTATCACGGCAGCCCGCACATGCGGGACGGCGGTCTCTGGCAGCAGCGCTACATGATGGACCTTGGCCTGATCATCGGCGGCGGCACGGCACAAATTCAGAAAAACCTCATCGGCGAACGTGCGCTCGGCCTGCCCAAGGAGCCACGGGTGGGTCAGGGGCAGCAATAGGTGGGTCAGGGGCAGCAAAAGCTGGGCCAGGGGCAGCAATAGATGGCCGAGGGGCAACGCTAGATGGAATTCGGACTGAGCGAAGAACAACGGATGCTCCAGGAGAGCGTCTCCGGCTACCTTGGATCCGCCTGCGCGCTGCCCCGCGTTCGCGAAGCGGCCGACGCCGGTGACACGAAACCGGCGGATGTCTGGGAGGGACTCGCGCAGTTGGGCGTGCAAGGCATCGTCACGCCGGAAGACCACGGTGGAGTCGGCCTCGGCATGCTGGAAGCGGCGCTCGTGGCCGAGTGCCTCGGCGGCGCGGCTGCGCCAGCGCCGTTCGTGGCGTCCTGCGTCATGGCCCCGGTCGCCCTAACGCTCGCGGGCAGCGACGCGCAACGAGAGGTCTGGCTGCCGCGCATCGCGTCCGGCGAAGCGGTGGTCGGCGTCGGCTTGACGGAGCAGATCGGTCGCCGTGAAAGCGCCGGCATCGCAGCCGACGGCGGGCGACTCACCGGCAGGGCAATGTTCGTGCTCGACGGCATGGACGCCGACGCGCTGATCGTTGCGGACAACGGCGGCGCGCTGCACCTGGTGCGCGCGGCCGACGCAGCCGATATGGACCGGCGCGCGCTCAACACCATCGACCGGACGCGGTCCGTGGCGGAGGTTACGTTCGACTCGGCTCCCGCCGAAGTACTGCCCGGGTCCGCCGACGACCGGGAACCGTTGCTCGCCACCATAGATGCCGGCCGTATCATGCTCGCGGCGGACACGCTCGGCGCCGCGCAAACCATGCTCGATCAAGCCGTCGCCTACGCCAGGGAACGGCGCCAGTTCAATCGCGTCATCGGCTCGTTCCAGGCAGTCAAACACCTCTGCGCGGAGATGGCCGCCGCGCTCGAACCGTGCCGGTCGCTGGTCTGGTACGCGGCCCACGCGGTGCGCGCCGTGCCCAAAGAGTCGCGCCTGATGGCGTGTCATGCGAAGGCGCACCTGGCGGAAGTCGGACGTTTCGTCGCGCGCACGGCCACCGAGGTGCACGGCGGCATGGGCTTCACCGACCTGCTCGGCCTGCACTACTGGTTCAAGCGCATCGGCTTCGATCGTCAACTGCTCGGCGCCCCGGAAATCGTGCGGCAGGAAGCGGCGGCGGCCCAGGGTTGGATTTGATGCGGCGTCACGCCCGGCAGTCTGGCCTTACAGGGCACGTTAACGTCCAGGACGGCACGCACTAGTCGCCCGCCTCCTCACGCAGCCGATTGACGATGTCGTTGGTAACGATACCGGTGGATTTTGCGAACGGTCGAAATCCATATCTCGCTGGCGTGTCCCGGATTTCAACGTCGTTGCCGCAAAGGGCATCGCGCAGCAGCGTCGACACCAACTCGCCCACAGGTCGCGCCTGTCGCCGGGCCATTTCCTTTACGGCGTTCAAGACGGCGTCATCGATGTTCATGGTGGTTCGCATCGAGGGAATCCACGTAGTGGCTAAGAGGCGAATGAGATAGCACATCACGCATCAATCGGCTACAGGTGCTCAGGTCGATGGCGCAGACTGGCCGCCTTGCATATTCTTCGAACCTGACTCCCCGTAAAGCGGTACAAATGGCAGAAAATCTGGTCGACGTATTGATTATCGGCGCGGGTGCGTCCGGCGCGGCAATCGCCTGGAGCCTCGCGGATACGCGCATGCATATCGTCTGTCTCGAACAGGGCGACTGGATGAACCCCTCCGAGTATCCCAGCGCGCACATGGACTGGGAGTCACGCGCCGCCGGAGAGTTCAGTATCAGCCCCAACCGGCGCGGCCGCGCGACCGACTACCCGATCAACGATGCCGACTCGCCCATCGCCGTCGCCAATTTCAACGCCGTCGGCGGCGCCACGATCCTCTACGCCGGTCACTTCCCGCGCTTCCACCCCTCGGACTTTCGCGCAAGGACGCTCGACGGCGTGGCGGACGACTGGCCGATCGACTACGAGACGCTGGCACCGTACTACGATGAGAATGACCGGATGATGGGCGTGTCCGGCCTGGCCGGTGACCCCGCCTATCCGCCGAAACCCGCGATCATGCCGCCGTTGCCCCTGGGCAGGGCCGGCACCAAACTCGCCGAAGGATTCAACGCGATGGGCTGGCACTGGTGGCCTTCCGACAGCGCGATCGCCAGCGAACCCTATGATGGGCGCGACAAGTGCATCAATCTCGGCGCCTGCACCGCAGGTTGCGCGCAGGGCGCGAAGGCCAGCACCGACATCACCTACTGGCCGCACGCGATCCGCGCCGGCGTCGAACTCAGGACCCGATGCCGAGTCCGCGAGATCACCGTGCGCAAGGACGGCATGGCCGGCGGCGCGATCTACTACGATGCCCACGGCGTCGAGCGGGAGATCATGGCGGAAGTCGTCATCGTTGCGTGCAACGGCGTCGGCACACCGAGGCTGCTGCTCAACTCGAAGTCGAACCTGTTCCCGGACGGCCTCGCGAACAGCAGCGGACTCGTCGGCAAGAACCTGATGTTCCACCCCTATTCCGCCATACGCGGGACCTTCGAAACGCACCTGGACGGCGCCAAGGGGCCTGGCAACTGCATCTGGAGCCAGGAGTTCTACGAGACCGACGCGTCGCGCGGTTTCGTTCGCGGCTTCACCTACGAAATCGGCAGAGGCGGAGCCCCGGTCAATACCGCCCTCGACCACATGTTGTCCGGCAAGGTCGCCTGGGGCGAGGATCACCACCGATCCTATCGAAACGTCGTGAATCGCATCACCGGGATGGTGGGGATCTGCGAGGATCTGCCGGAAGAACACAACACGGTGACGCTCGACCCCGACCTCGGGGATTCCAACGGCATTCCATCACCCAGGATCGACTATACGTTGAGCGAGAACAGCCGCAGGATGCTCGACTTCTCCATTGCGCGGGCGACGGAGGTACTGGAAGCGGCGGGCGCCATCGATGTGGAATCGACTGCCCCGATCCCCCACGGCGGCTGGCACCTGATGGGCACGGCGCGCATGGGAACCGACCCGGAGAAGTCCGTGGTCAACGAATGGGGGCGCAGTCACGACGTGAAGAACCTGTTCATCGTCGACGGCAGCATCTTTGTCACCAGCGCCGGGGTCAACCCGACGCGCACGATTCAGGCCTTGGCGCTGTACGTCGCGGACTCGATGAAACAGCGTCTCGCGAACCTGTTCGACTAGGAGGGACGGGAAATGCGCGACGTAATTGCGAGCGACAGTCCATACTCTCACGAGGAACGCGAAGTGCTGCGCCAGGTTGCCGGCACTCTGATCCCGGCGAGCGACGAGTACGGCATCCCGGGAGCGGATGACGAGACGATATTCGCCCGCATTCTGGTGCTGGCCACAGAACGGGCGGAATCGATCAAATCAGGGGTCGACGCACTCAACGCGCTGGCGAGGGCGCAACACGACAAGGATTTTCTCGACCTGAGCGATGGACAACGGACCGCCTTGCTGCGCGACGAGGCAAGCTCCAGATTCGTTCAGCAGATGATTCACTGCACCGCAACGTCCTACTACCAGGACGGTCGCGTACTGGAGTCGATCGACCTGAAGTCCACGCCGCCTTTCCCCGGCGGCCATGAGATCGAACAGGGCGACTGGTCCCTGCTGGATCCCGTCAAGAGACGCGCGCCGTTTTACAGGACTGCGATCAACGAGTGAGCGAGTGGAAAAGAGGGGCTAGACGATTCTGTCGCCAATCGACCGGACGGCTCGGTGGCAACGTTCCAAGCGACATGCTCGATCTTGTGCCGCCAAGCCATGCGCCCGCGCCATTGCGTCAATAGTTGCTACGGGATGGGCCGCTGTTGCGCGCGCGCATTGAGGCCGAGCGTGTTCGATTCGCGATCCGGACCATGCGCGACTACGAGGACATCGAGCCGAGGCTTGCCGAGAACAGCAGAGGAAGGATTGCCCCGCCTAAAACAAGGAAGAAGAGACAGTTGTTCAGGAACAAATCGCACAACGACTGCCCGGGTCCACAAACGGGGGAAGATCTGACCGTATTCTTCTCCGGCTATCGTATCTGGGTGGAACTGCCGGTTCGGGACCGATGTTGATGACCGCTCACGCGGCCTCGAAGCCGGGTGCCGCCCTGTTCGCGCTGGGGTTCCTGACGCTCTTTCTGCAACTGGCGCTGATCCGCTTCCTCGCGGGAACCATCTGGAACCTGGGGTACTTTCCCAATCTGGTGCTGATCGCCGGGTTCATCGGCCACGGCTTCGGGTTCCTGTTGCACCGCACGATCGATCAGCGCGCATCCCTCCGGCTTTACTACAGTGTTCCGCCAGCGCTGGTGCTGTTCCTCCTCCTGGTCATCTGGCTGCAGCCGGCCATGCCCGGATTCTCGCTCTACGAAGGCGTCGTCTCCGGCGAGCTCTTTTTTACCAGCACCGGCAATGAACGCGCGGGGAGGCTGTGGAAATTCGGATTCTGGTTCGCGGGGGTGGTATTGCTCTTTTTTGGCATCGGCCAGCGCATGGCGAAGGTGTTCCGGCGCTTCCGCCCGCTGACGGCCTATTCGCTCGACATCGGCGGTGCGCTTTGCGGTATCGCGGCGTTCATCGCGGTCAGCTATTCTCAACTACCGCCATCCGCCTGGTTCGCAATGGCCGCAGCCGCGTTCTGGGCGTCCGCGCCGTCCGTGGGGAAGCGTCTCGCCGCACTGCTGCCGGTGGCCGTATTTGCCGCGTTTTCCTGGATAATGGATCACCCTGTCGCAGTCGGCCTGCTGCCAACGGACGGGAGCGTACGGTTTGAAACCCATTGGTCGCCCTACCAAAAGGTGCAGTTCCTGGAAGATAGGCAAGGGCGTGACGAACCGTACCGGCTGGTGCGCGTCAATGGCATCAGCCACCAAGAGATTCGCTCCACCGAGAACATGAGGGAGTCGGCCGACTGGTATGGTCTGCCTTACCGGGAACGGCGGCGGACATCGTTGCCGCCGCCGCGCGCCGTGCTGGTGCTCGGGGCTGGAACCGGCAACGATGTGGCCATGGCGCTAGCGTCCGGCGCGGAACGGGTGACGGCGGTGGAAATCGATCCCGCCATTCACGCGCTGGGTGCCGACCACCACCCGGACAAGCCCTACGCCGACCCGCGCGTGACGACGGTCATCGGCGACGGCAGGCGGTTCCTGTTCGACACCGGCGAAAGCTACGACCTGATCGTATTTGCCCTGATCGACTCGCTGGTCAAGGCGAGCTCGAGGTCGCAACTGCGGCTAGAGAACTATCTGCTCACGGTGGAGGCGTTTCAGCGAGCCGCCGAGTGTCTGAATAAGCAAGGGCAGATTGTGCTCTACAACTATTTCCGGCACGACTGGCTGGTCGACAAACTGATGCAAATGCTGCAGGCGACGTTACCCCCCGGCGCGGAGATACACTACGTTGAGATTGAGGGCATGGGGTTGTTGACGGCCCAGCCCCCGCCCAAGCCCTCCCCCCTACCCAAGCCCTCCCCCCCGTCCCCGAATATCGGGCCCGACGAAGGCGGCATGGAACTCGCGACCGACGACTGGCCATTCGTCTACCTGAAAAAACGCTCGCTCGGCTCACTCTACCTGACGAGCATGGTGGTGGTGATTGGGCTCGCGGCCCTGGCGCTCGCGGCCTATTGGCGCAGCGGCCCGGCGGTTCGGCCACCCTTGGCGGCCGCTTTCCTGCTGATGGGCTGCGCGTTTCTGCTGCTGGAGACCAAGAGCATCATTCAGTTCAGCTTGCTGTTCGGCACGACATGGCTCAACACGTCGCTGGTTTTCTTCGCCATCCTCGCCTCGGTGCTGGCCGCAGCGCAAGTCGCCGACCGGTTCGCGGGGCCGCGCTGGCTGCCGGTGTGTGCCGCTCTCCTGGTGGCCTCCGCGACCCTGCCCCTGTTCCTGTCGCCGGGCGGTCTGCTGGCCTTCGGCACGGTGATGCGCCTGCTCCTCGCGTGCCTGTTGATGTTCACGCCGGTCTTCTTGGCGAACCTCGTGTTCTGCATCCTATTCCGTGATCGGGAGGACGCGGAACTTTACTTCGGTTGGAACCTGCTTGGCGGCGTACTTGGTGGCACGCTGGAATACCTGAGCATGGTCACCGGCTACCAGGCGCTGTCGGGGTTGGTGGCGGGGATGTATGTTGCGGTCGCAGCGCTGGCCTGGGCGGGCCTTCGGGGCGCGGCATTGCGGCGGTGATTGGAATCGAACCCGACAATCAGAGCGACGTCGACCCGAGCGTGGCGTGTTCAGGCGTTGGCCGACCGCCACGCATTCCGAAATCGGCGAGGTTCGCATCAACGGGCAACAGGTGCATCTCTCGGAAACCGACTGGCAGCTATGCGCGCGACGACATTGTCTCGGCGAGCCACAACGAGCAGGTGCCAACCAAGCGCCATGTTTCGGCTCGCGCGAGAACGACCGCAAGATGCTCGACCTCTCCATCAACCTGAAGTCCACGCCGCCTTTCCCCGGCGGTCATGCGATCGAATAGGGCGACTGGACCCTGCTGGATCCGGTCAAGGCGCGCGCGCCGTTCTACAGGAGAGTGGAGAAAGCGTGAAAGAAGGGGTCGATGCTGTCGGTTCGACGCGACCGCCCGATAGTCCTTCTGCCGGCGCGGCGCAAGATCCTGTGCTATTGAGGGATGCGATACGACGGAGACAAGAGAATGACAGCATTGCTGATCGTGCGCGCCGAGGTGGATCCGACCGTGAGAGACGCTTTCGACGCCTGGTACCAGGACGAACATCTGCCCGCCGCCGTCAAGGCATTCGGCGCGACGGGCGGCTGGCGAGGCTGGAGCGACGTGACCGACAATGTGCATATCGCGTTCTACGAGTTCGCGGATCTGGCGGACGTGAACCGAGTTATGGCGTCCGACGCGCTCAAACGGATGATCCGTGAGTTCGACCGCCATTGGCACGGCAAGGTGAATCGGACTCGCGAAGTGGTGGAATCGATCCAGGCGATCTGAGCGGATTAGCGCCATGAAATCCGTCACCCTACGGGCGCCGTGTTTCACCCCCGCCCAAGCCCACCTATCACCCTGCGCCTTGATCGGCACTACGTGCCGTTCTACGGCGCAGGCTGCTAGAGGCGGAAGGACAGCGCACTGCGGTCGATGACCATAGCCTTGAATTCGTCCGGGTCCTTGAATCGCGCCGTGGAGTTGCGATCCGTCCCAAGTGCGACGGCCAGGCGGGACAGCCAGAAGGCCACCGCAGCGTAGAGCAGAAAGTCCGGAAAGAGTTCGCTTTCGAGGTCGGCAAGCGGACGAACTCGACGATACGAGCGAACCAGTGCGATGACGCGTTTAGGGTCGAGCGCCCCACCCCGGCCGCCGCACCAGTCATTGGCCGCCACCGCCAAGTCATAGACAAGGTAGCCTCGGGCAGCGTGATGGAAGTCAATGACGCCGGTCAGCTTCGGTCCATCGAAGAGCACGTTGTCGCGAAAGAGGTCACCGTGCACGAGGCCCGATGGGAGTTCCGAGACATCCTTCCGGTTCAGTAGATTCCGAACCCGCTCCACGGCCTCGGTGACGAGGCGTGAATCAGCGTTTTCCATGCGGCCCCGAACCCCTGCCTCCCGATCGCGCAGCCAGTGCGCATCGCGGGGATAGGCCGCCACCTCGAAACCGGGGGCGCTGGTCGCCCGGTGGAAGTCGCCGACGAAGCCGCCAAGCGCTTCGAGTTGTTGCACGGAAGGATTGTCGACGTGTTTTCCGGGGAGCATCGGCGCCAGCATGGCCGCTTTGCGGTCAAGCGACTCGATGGCATCTCCCGAGATGTTTCGGACCACCGGCGCGACGGGGAGCGCGGCGTCATGGCAGAGATCGAGCAGCGGGACGTAGCCGGACCCGGAATGAGAAGGCTGCTCCAGGATCGTCAGCACCCATTGGCTTCGCGCACCGTCCTTCAAGGTCGAGATGAAATAGTTGCTGTTCTCGATACCGTGTGAAGCTGGCCGGTGGTCGACCAGCCGGCCAACGTCGTAGCGCGCGAGCAGGTCCTCGAGTGTTTCCGTATTCAACGGCCTGATTGTCCTCATGCACGAGCACCTCGACTGCGGGGAAATCTCCGGCAGCTTTTTCGCAAACGCCGCTACCGACCGCCAGCCATTGGCTGAGCCCCGGATTGCGCGCCCGTCCCGGCGGCTGTGGGAGTATCGCCGAGCCGGATTCGCGCCGCGCGTTTCGATTCATACCACCAGCCATCGGGAAATGCGGGTGCATACTTCGGCTCGAATTCCGGCCTGCCAAACTTGTCCCAATACACGGTGCGCGGCCGTTCGCGGGTAGACAGCGGAATCGAGTGATACCCCCAAAGCAGGACCCGATCAATCGCCCGATACGCGGCAATCGCCTCCGACATGGTGACCGCGGCGCGGGCCCGGTCTATCAGATCATCCAGCACGGGATTGCGAATGCCCTCCCAGTTTCTCGCTCCGTCGGAATGGAATCTGGTCTTCAACATGTAAGTGGGCATGATTCGGTAGCCATCCGCCGACAATTTGGCATCGAAGTCAAACTCGCGAAGACGCTTCGCCCATTCACTCGATCCTGAGACCCGATCGATGGCGCCTCGAATACCCAGCGTCTTGAGGCGCTGGAAGTAAGGCAACAGGACGCGGGCGTCAGCAATGTTCTGCGACAGGAACATTATCTCGAATACCTCTCCCGCCGCATTCGCGAGCACGCCATCCACGATGCGCCAACCGGCCTCCGCCAGAAGCCGCCGCGCTTGCTCCAGGTTGGCCCGATACTGTTCACTCGATGCGCCTTCAGGGAAACGAAACGGCCGCTCGAACATTTCCGCAGGTAGCTGGTCGCGGTACGGGACCAGCAAGTTGAGTTCGTCGCCACTCGGCAACCCCGTTGCGGTCAATAGCGGGTCATTCCAGTAGCTATGCGCGCGCTGGCGGTCGCCGTAGTACAGCGCCCTGTTCTGCCATTCGAAATCCACGGCCAGCGACAGCGCATGTCGTACCCGGCGGTCACTGAACTTGTCGCGCCGGGCATTGAGGACGATGAGCTGGCCAACTCCCACCAGGTTGCCGGCATTGCGCCGGATCTTCTTCACCCAGCCCATCCTGAGCGCGGGCGTGTCAAAGGCGCCATGCCAGTACCGCGCATCCGACTCCGTCCAGATATCGATCAGGCCTTTTCGGAACGCCTCCCTGGTGGTGATGGCGTCTCGATAGACTTCTATGCGAATGGTGTCGAAGTTGTAACGCCCCCTGTTGACCGGGATGTCCCTGCCCCAGTATTCCGGGTCGCGCCGGTACTCCACGTACCGGCCCGGTTTGAATAGCAGAAACCGTATAGGGTCCGCTGGAGAGCGGGGGCACCATGGTAACCGCCGTTGGATCCCCATCGCGCCAATAGTGTTCCGGAAGAATCCTGACGAATTCGATCATCGTGAGGTGGCGATCCTGCAACGGCGCGTTAAGGTGCAAGGCCACGTAGCGACGATCGATTGCTTCAACAGAATCGATGAAGTCGAGAAAAGGACCCCACGACAGATCGCGCATACGCCCCTCAAACGTATACACCACGTCCTTGGAGGTGACCGGCTCACCATCTCGCCACCTGGCCTCGGGATGAATTCTGAATACCAGTGTCAAGCGGTCATCGGCGAGGGCAATACCATCGGCAAGACGCGTGTAAAAGGCGACGACCTCATCACCTGCCCTGGTGATCAAGTTCTCGTCGCGATAGGTGGAGCCGCCGGGATCGTTGGTGCCCCACCGTCCCAACGGGGCAAACGAATCGAAACTGTTCGCTGTGGGCAGGACCAGCACCCCCCCTTTGGGAGCATCAGGATTGAGGTATTCGAGATGCGTGTAGTCGGGAGGGTACTTGAGGTCATGAAAGAAGGAGATGCCGTGCCTGAATTCCAGTTCGGCAAGATCCAGACGATCGCCGGCAAGAGCGGCAACGGGCACCAACACGGGCAATCCGTAAGCACGCAAAGCCAGCGCCGGCGTCCTGGGACCGGTCGGGTCAATCGTGGTGTCGTATGCGAGCACGCAAAGGCAACAGCGCCGGCGTCCTGGGACCGAAGGCACCCTCCGGGTCGACCGGTGACGTCGTGTCCTCCTCGGCGGTCCTTTGCAAGCTAGTGCTCCGTCAAGTCTGAAAATGCGAGTGTAGCTGGGAGGGATTTTTGGTTCCTGGCGAGGCGCGACGACGCCGTGTGGTAGGCCCCACACAAGGAGGAGCAACGAAGTCCAGGGGCCAAAAAGACCCGCAGATACCCGTAGATTTGGGCTTGACGGAGCACTAGACCTCCTCCGTCGGCGTGCGCCCTGCGATTCTTTCCCAGGTGTCATGCGTGCTTTCGCGCCGGTGGCAAGGTGGGCGACAGTATACTTTTCCCGGCAGTACCTTCCGCGTAGGGGAACCGGATCGGGTACGTGGCTGAAGTCGCGAGCTTGCAGCCACGGCGGCAGATCGGACACACTTGGCTGACGCAAACCACGAAGTACGGGCCATGGCCGACGCCTTGTCGTCATTCCGCATCTGCGACTTCACCGGCATACTCGCCGGTGCGGGTGCCACGAAGTGGCTCGCGTCTTTTGGCGCCGAGGTGATCCGCATCGAGGATCCCGTTAACGAAGGTCGATGGGATATCCTGCGCGGAAGGCAGCCGTGGACCGACGAGCGGCGCGGCATCAACCTCGGGGGCTCCTTCAACAACCACAATGTCGGCAAGCTCGGCATCACGTTGAATCTCCGTACCGCAAAGGCCAGGGAGATCCTCGAGCGACTCGTCGCGGTGTCCGACGTGGTGACCGAAAACTTCTCGAAGGGGGTGATGGAACGCTGGGACTTCGGCTATGAGCGCCTGAAGGCCATCAAACCGGACATCGTCTATGTTTCGAACTGCGGCTTCGGTCACACCGGGCCGTACAGCGAGTTCAGGAGTTTCGGACCGCTTGTGCAGGCGGTATCGGGACTGACGTTCACCTCGGGGCTGCCCGACCGCGAACCCGCGGGCTGGGGCTATTCGTACATGGACCACACCGGCGCCTACTACCACGTCATGGCGGTCCTGCTGGCGCTCATCCACCGCCAGCGCACCGGCGAGGGCCAGTGGGTCGACCTCTCCTGCACCGACGCTGCGTTGACGCTTCACGGCCCCGCGCTGCTCGATTGGACAGTGAACGGCCGTCCGACCCGGCGCGAGGGACGTCCGCACGCGAACCGAAACTTCTGGCCTCCCATGGCGCCCCACGGCATCTACACAAGCCAGGGCGACGACGACTGGGTGGCCATCGCCTGCCGGAACCAGGACGACTGGGAACGGTTGTGCGCCGTGGTGGCGGAGGATTGGTGCACCGATCCGGCGTTCGCCGACGCTTCTTCCCGCCACGCGTCGCAGGACGCCCTCGACGAAAGCTTAAGCGCCTGGACGGCGGCGCGGACCAAGTTCTCTGTCCAGACGCTGCTGCGCGACGCCGGCGTGCCTGTCTCGGCGGTATTGAAGCCCGAGGAGCGGGTCGACCTCGACCCCAGCACCGGCGAGTTCGGACTCTGGCCGACCGTTACGCATTCCGAAATAGGCGAGGTTCGTGTCGACGGGCAGCCGGTGCACTTCTCGGAAACCGACTGGCACTACGCGCGCGGCGGCCCTTGTCTCGGTGAGCACAACGAGCAGGTGCTGACCGAACTGCTCGGTTTCACCGCCGAGGAGGTCGCGAACTTCCGCGACGAAGGCGTGATATGACCGACGCGAAGGACGACTTGCCACGCGCGGGCGCTCTCGACGGCGTTCGAGTCGTGGAACTGGCGCGAGATCCCATCGCGTTCGCCGGCAAGCTAATGGGCGACATGGGCGCCGATGTCATCCTTGTCGAACCTCCCGGCGGTGATCCGTCGCGCGGCTACCCGCCGTTCGTCGACGACCAGCCCGGCGAGGATCGAAGCCTTTACTGGTGGCACTACCACACCAGCAAGCGCAGCGTGGTCATCGACCTGGATGACGAAGCCGGTCGCGACCGCTTTCGCGCCCTGATTGCCACGGCAGACGTGTTGCTCGAAGCGGAACCGCGCCAGCGGCTGGCGACCCTCGGCATCGACTATGAAGATCTACGGTCGATTCGAGCCGATCTCGTGCACGTCGCGGTGACGCCCTACGGGCGCGCCGACCCGAAGAGCGATCTGCCGTTCACCGACCTGACGCTCATGTCCGCGTCGGGACCGCCATGGAGCTGCGGCTACGACGACCATTCGCTGCCGCCCATCCGCGGCCCGCTGCAGGGGTTCCACATCGCATCGCACTTCGCCGTCATGTCGGCGCTCACCGCGTTGCTGCATCGCGCTGTTTCCGGCACCGGCCAGTTCATCGATGTCAGCATGACCGCGGCCGGCAACGTCACCACCGAGGGCGCTTCCTACAACTGGCTGGTGGCGCGAAACACCGTGCAACGGCAGACCGGCCGCCACGCCTCGGCCACGCCATCGATGGAGACGCAGCAACTGTGCGCCGACGGGCGCTACGCCAACACCGGCGTGGGGCCGCGCCAGGCCAGGGGATTCGCCGCACTCGATAGATGGCTCAGGGAACTCGGCCTCGACGCCGAGTTGCCGGAAGCCGTGTTCCTGGAAATGGGCGCCCGCCGGGAAGGCCCCCTCGACATCTCGAAGATCGGCGAAGACGACGAGATCACCGCGATTTTCGGGGCCAGCCGCGCCGCCCTCAGGCTCATCGCATCGAAACTCCCGGCGCAGGAATTCTTCGTCGGCTGCCAGCGTGCCGGGCTCACCGCCGGCGCCGTCAACTCCCCTGAGGAAGCCTTCGAGGACGAGCACTTCAAGTCACGCGGCTTCCAGGTCCCGGTGTTCCACGAGGATCTCGACCGCGACGTCCTGTACCCCGGCGCGCCCATCCGACTGCAGGCAAGCCCGTGGGCGATCTCCCGCCGCGCGCCGAAACTCGGCGAGCACGACGCCGAGGTGTTCGCGGAACTTGCATCGCAAATGGATAGGCGATGAACGGCAACCATCAGACCGTCCTGATGCTCAGAAGCTGTTCAAGACCAATGAAGTTGTTCGGATTTCTCGTGTAGAGGGCTGGTCGGGGCTGCAACCGTCTCAGCCACCGACGGACTGACCTATCACGGCATCCACATCGTTTAGGAACTGCACGGCGTCGATGCTCGGCGCTTGAGAGGCAGCCTCGGCAATGACCGCCCTGGATGCGAATCGCCGGGGAGGTATGGGGTGGATTTCGGCGATCGGGTCTCCGTTTCGGGTTACGATCTCGCGTTGGTTGATGGTCTTGTCCATGGCTCATAAACGTAGCGCGTTTGCTACGTCGTGGCAAAAATACAGAGCGCCAGCGCCCGGTGGATGGCCTGAAACGCGGTCAGGCAAGCTTCACGATCATCTTGCCGATGTTTTCCCCGCTGAACAGCCCGATGAAGGCGTCCGGCGCGTTCCGTATGCCTTCGCGGACCGTCTCCCGCCAGATGATCTGACCGCTTTCCAGCCAGGAGACCATGTCCCGCTGGAACGACTCACGCAGTTCCGGATAATTTCCCACGACAAAGCCGCGCAGGGTCAGGCGCAATCCGATGGCAACCCGCAGGTTGCGGGGCCCCGGCCCAGGCGTCGTATCGTTGTAATGAGAGATCGCGCCGCAGATCGCAATGCGCCCCAGGAGCCTCATGTGCGCGAGCGCCGCTTCCAGATGATCGCCGCCCACGTTGTCGAAGTAGACATCGAGCCCTTCCGGCGCGCCCTCGCTCAGGTGCGCAAGCAGGTTGCCGTCGTGGTAGTCGAAGGCATGGTCGAAACCGATCTCGCGGCAGAAAGCGACCTTTTCCGGCGAGCCCGCGCTGCCGACGGTGCGGCAGCCCTTGAGGCGAGCGATCTGACCGGCGATGCTGCCGACGGCACCCGCCGCGCCAGAGACGAAAACCGTCTCCCCCTCACGCATCTCTGCCGCGCCAAGCAGACCGTCATAGGCCGTTCTGCCAGTCATGCCGAGTGGTCCCATGTATACGGTGACCGGCAATGATGTTTCCGGCAGCTTCCGCAGACCCTGGCCGTCCGACACGAAACCCTCGCGCCATCCCGCATTGCTCAAGACCAGATCGCCCTCCGGGAAGTCATTACGCCGGGAGGCCACGACCTTGCCGATGGCGCCGCCGTACATGGCCTCGTTGAGTCGATAGCCCTCGGCATAGCCTCTGGCCTCGTTCATGCGTCCGCGCATGTAGGGGTCGACGCTGATGAAGAGATTCTGAACCAGCACCTCCCCTTCGCCGGGATCGGCAAGCTCCCGCTCTACAAAGACAAAGTCCTCTGGCACGGCCATGCCGCTCGGGCGGCGAGCCAGATGAATTTCGGTGGACGTCAGCGCCATGGTGACTTTCTCCGTCAAGGTGAAGTTGCGGGAATTCTACCGCCCCCGGGTCGCGGAGCTGATCGGCCAGGCGGCCGGGTTGGGGCGATGCGCTCCATTCCCGATAGCAGCAGGCTGAAACGACAGCTCAGCGGGCCGTGTATCCACCATCCACCGGCAATACGGCGCCGGTGATGAAGCTCGCATCGTCGCTGGCGAGGAACGCCACCGCGGCGGCGACTTCCTCCGGTTGTCCGAGGCGTCCCAATGGATGCAACGACTCGAAGAAACTACGGAGTTCCGGGTCCGCACAAAACGCCTCGGTCATTGCGGTTTCGATATAGCCCGGCGCGACCGCGTTTACGCGCACGCCCCGGTTCGCCCAGCTTGCCGCGTACTGCCGCAGCCCGACGACGCCGTGTTTGGTCGCGACGTACGCGCCCGCGGACGCCGCCGCCATCTCCGCCTCCACGGTCTTGGGACCGCCCAGGCTCACGAGTCCCGCGATGGACGCGGTGTTGATGATCGCGCCGCCGCCCGCCGCCGCGAGCATGGGCGCGCCGTAGCGGAGGCCATAGAAGACGCCGGACAGGTTGACCGCGATGGTCGTATCCCAACCTCGCATGCCCCCGATCCCCGCGTTGTTGAATATCACGTCCAGCCGGCCGTACTCGTCGGCGGTCTTCTCTAGCGCCGCCTCGACCTGGTCCGCGATAGCCACATCGAGCGCCACGGAAGCGGCGCCGGAGGCCGATGCATTGATCGCCGAAGCCGTTTCCGCCGCACCCTCCCCGTCTATGTCCGCGCACATCACCGACGCGCCTTGCCTTGCCATACGCATCGCGCTGGCCCGACCGATACCCCTCGCGGCCCCGGTCACGAACGCTACCTTTCCGTCGAGTCCGCCCATGTGATCGCTCCCCAAGCCGAGGTCGGCCAGCGTATCACCTTGGTCGCTTGCGGCGCGCGACCGAGCGGCCGCGTTTTCGGCGCCGCCGGTGCATAGCGATAACATGCCATCGGACGACAGCCGCAAGGACCGACAGCCGCAAGGACAGCCATGGGGAATTTCTACGAACACCTGTTCGGCGTGCGCGGAAAGGTCGCGCTCGTCACCGGGGGAACGCGGGGTATCGGGCTGATGATCGCGGAAGGCCTCGTCCGATGCGGCGCCCGGGTCTACGTCGCATCGCGCAAGGAGGACGCCTGCGCGGCTGCGCAAGCGGCGCTTGGGCGCCTTGGAGACTGTGTCGCCCTGCCGGCCAACGTCGGCACGATGGCAGGTTGCGATGCGTTGGCCGAGGAAATCGCTTGGCGCGAAGAACGGCTCGATCTTCTCGTCAACAACGCCGGGCTGACCTGGAACCAGCCCCTCGACGAGTTCCCGGAGAAGGGCTGGGATCGCGTCATGGACCTCGACGTCAAGGGTCCGTTCTTTCTCATTCAACGGCTGTTGCCGCAACTGCGCGCGGCGGCGAGCCCCGAGCAACGGGCCGTCATCGTCAACATCTCGTCGGTGAACGCCATCAAGCCGAGCGGTCTGTCGAACTATTCCTATGTCGCCGCGAAGGCGGGGTTGAGTCAGTTGAGCGCGCAACTCGCGCGGGATCTGATGGACGATTGCATCAACGTCAATGTCATCGCGCCCGGGCCATTCAAGTCGAAGATGACGGCACCGCTCTATGCGACACCGGAGCTGGACCGGCAAGCGACGGAGCGCTTTCCCATGCGCCGTTGGGGCGCGATGGAGGATGCGGCCGGTCTGACTATCATGCTTGCGTCCAAGGCAGGGTCGTACCTGACCGGGGTGGTGATTCCTTGTGACGGCGGCTCAACCACCACGAACTATTGACCGCGGCACGACGTTGGCAGACTAACCGAAAGTCGATCAGCGCTTGCGGGCTATCCCCGTCACGCCGAGCGCTTCGAGTTCCTCGTATTCCCGATCATCGATGCCGAGTTCCGTGCGCAGCACTTCGCGGCTGTGTTCGCCGAATCGAGGCGCGTAGCGCGTCCGCGGGCGGTTGCGCGCCGACAAAAGCCAGGGTGCCAACGGCAGAAAGTGCGTGCCGGACTCCGGGTGCGTCACGGGGACCGTGAAGCCGCGTTCGCGGAACTGCGGACTCGGATTCGCGTACAACGCATCGAACGGACTGATGGGCGCCGCGCACACGCCCAGACGAGCGAGCGTTGCGGCCCCTTCCTCGGCGTTCAGGTCCGCGCACCAGCGCGCGAGGGTTCCGTCGAGTGCGTCTTCGTTTGCCTTGCGGGCGGCGATGCCTGCAAAACGCGGATCGTCGAGTCCGATGTGCCTGGCGAGCGCCTGCCACGCCGCATCGGTTTCCACGCCGATGGCGATCCAACTTTCGCCTGCCGCCTTGTAGACGCCGTGCGGCGCGAACTTCGGGTGACGGTTGCCCTGGGGACGCCGTATTCGGCCCGTGGCGTCGAGTTCCATCACGGCGTCACCAATCTGCACCGCGACTGCTTCCATCATCGCCGCATCGATACGCTGGCCCTGACCGGTTCGCGCGCGGTGGTTGAGCGCCGTCAGAATCGCCGCCGCAAAGTAGTAGCCGGAAATGGGATCCGGAATCAGACCTCCGGTATTCGAAGCCGAATCGCCTTCGTATCCGTGAATGGAGGACAGCCCGGACATCGGCTCCGTCGTATGGCCGTTGGCCGGATATTCGGAAAAGGGGCCCTGGGTGCCGAACCCTGACACCGATGCGAAGATGATATCTTCACGCGCCTTGCGCAGCGTCTGAAGCGTCACTCCCCAACCCGGCATCACGTGGGGGCTGAAGTTGTCGGCGATCACGTCGAACTTCGGTACCAGGCGCCAGAAGATCTCCTTTCCCCGGGGATGCCGCATGTCCAGGGTCATGGCCCGCTTGTTCATGTTCACCGAATTGTACAGGCCGTTGGTATTGAGCCCACTCTGTTCGATGTCCGGCCTGCGCACCGCGGGAGGCACCGGCGCGCCGACGCCGCGCCATATGTCGGGCCGCGTGGGCGACTCGACCTGGATGACGTCCGCACCCAGCAACGCCAACAGCTCGGTGCCAAATGTGCCCGCCCATGCCTGGGTAAACGCCAGCACCCGCAACCCCGTTAGCGGCGCCATCGCAAGATCGGCCGGAAGGTCCCCTCGCTGGGAGGTTCGCGACCGCCTTCGCTCTTTCCTGATTTCGTCGCCATGCGCATCCAGGCCGGGTGCCGGACGCCACAAACTCCAGGGTGTCTCCGACAACCGCGCAGGGGCCCCCGTCGCGCGGATGTCACGCCCGCCAACCCGCGTGGAGACGATGAATTTCCGCGCACGCGATTGCTCGCTCTCGGCCAGTTCCCGCGCATCCTGCACGACTCCGGAAGGACACCGTAGTCGCGCCAGTTCATGGAGCACTTCCCACTTGTCGCGCGTGGCGACCGCCCCTGCGAGCGCGGCACGAACCGGCTTGGGATTTCTCGTGTTGCGCCCGGCCCGTGGCAGGTAAAACTCGTCTTCCGCCAACTCGTCAAGACCCAGAAAACGCAAGGCTTCCTGCCAGCGTCCCCAGTCCCCGAAACTCAAGTTCATCGGACCGTTCGCGGTTTGCCACAGGGGCGCCGGTTCCCCGCGATAGCGGGCGCCATTCGGCCCGTACTCCATTCGTTGTCCACCGACGAACAGCCCGAGCATCGCCCACGGCGCGTTGGTCAGCGCCAGCGCCTCGACCTCGGAGACATCCACGCGTTCGCCCGCGCCCGTTCGCTCGCGCCGCCACAAGGCAGCGGCCGTACCGACGAATCCCGCCACCCCGGCGATGTAGCCCGTCTGTCTGACCGGGAGTTGCAACGGCGGCTCGTCCACCAGCCGGTTGATGGTGCACCACCCGGTGCGAGCGCAGGCGGTCAGGCTATTGCCGCACACGCGGCTCAAGGGACCGTCCAGACCGTGAGGCGTAATGGAGAGGTGAATCGCCCCCGCTGACAGCGCGTCGACCGCGCGGGCAATGGTGTCAGGCCAAGGTCTGATCGCGTTCGTCACGAGCACATCGGCTGTCTCGGCGAGACGCTCGACGTCGTCGGCATCGCGGATTACAACCGATCGCTTGTTCCAGTTGGCATAGGCGTGAATCACCGACCGATCAAGCCCTGGCCGATCATCGAGGAACGGTGGTTCGCTGCGAAGCGGATGACCTTCGGGCGGCTCTGCCAGGACCACGTCGGCACCGAAGTCCGCGAACATGCGCGCTGCGAAGGCGCCGGACAGCTTCTCGGAAAGGTCAAGGACGCGCAGGTGTGAGAAAGCCTTTGATTCGCCAGCCTCCCGCGCACCCGTTACGCCTGGTTCCTTCGGCTCTTCCGCCGAGACTTTGGTCATGTTCAACCTCCCCGGTGCGCGAAGCATCCTCGGCGACCGTCGGACAGTCAACGGCCACAACCGCAATGGGTGTCACTAAGTCATGGGTGTCCCAAGAAGGAATGGCTGTCCTTAAGTCATGGCTGTCCCAAGGGGGGATGGCTGTCCTTAGATCATGGCTGTCCCTAAATCATGGCTGTCCCTAAAAGGCCTGCGATGGGTGTCCTAAGTCATGGCTGTCCCAAGTGGTCCCAAGGGGGGATGGCTGTCCTTAAATCATGGGTGTCCCTAAATCTCTGCACAGGCTCCGTTGGGGCGGTTGTTTCGAACTCCGGACACGATAGACTTCGCGCGCTTCTCCCACCTGGACGTCTTATGCGAAATCTGCCAATTGCGCTCCTGTGCGCGTTGTTCGTCTGTGTTTGCGCGACGCCGGTCGCGGCGAGCGGCGTCATCGAAGCGCATGCGGATGGCGCCGACGAAGAAGCCACGCCCTGGACCAGCCTGACGCCGAACGACGCCGATGACCTGTTCCACTTCGTCATCGTTTCCGACCGCACCGGCGGCGAGCGGCGGGGGGTCTTCCCGGCGGCGATGCCGAAGATCAATCTGCTAGAGCCGGCATTCGTGATCAGCGTCGGCGACCTGATAGAGGGCTACACCGAGGATCAGGCACGGCTGGACATGGAATGGGACGAGTTGGAGCAGTTCATCAGTCAACTTGAAACCCCGTTCTTCTACGCCGTCGGCAACCACGACATGAGCAACGCCGTGATGGCCGAAACCTGGCAGCGGCGGTTCGGTCCCTCGTACTACAGATTCGTGTACAAGGACGTGTTGTTCCTGGTCCTCAACTCCGAACTGTTCGGAATGGTGAGCGACCCGCAATCCGCCGTGCCGGGACCGTGGACGCAGGCGGAGCAACTCGCCTTCATCGAGCGGACCCTCGCCGAACAACCCGATCCGCGCTGGACGATCGTGATCATCCACCAACCGCTGTGGGACTACGGAAGCGGTGTGCGCGGCGATTGGCCGCTGGTGGAAGAACTGCTGGGAGAGCGGGACTACACGGTGTTCGCCGGACACTTCCACCGGTACGTGAAGCATGTTCGCAACGATCGCAAGTACATCACGTTGGCTACCACCGGCGGTGGTAGCAAAATGCGCGGTCCCGTCTATGGTGAGTTCGACCACATCGCCTGGATATCCATGACGGACAACGGCCCGCGAATCGCGAACCTGTTGCTCGACGGTATCCACGACGAAAACGTGTCCACGGCGGCCACGCGCGCCACGATTCGGTCCCTGAAAGACGCCGTCATCTCGCTTCCCATGTTAGGCGAGGGAGACTACTTTGAAAGTGGCTCCGTGGCGTTCGAGATAGCCAATCCCGGCGAGGCCGAACTTCGCGTCTCGCCGCTCGCACAGGGCGGTCCGCATCTGCGCGTCACCGGGGGCTTGAAAGAACTCGTTCTCGCCCCCGGCGATCAGGAACGCGTCGAAGTCCAACTCGAAGCCGATACGCCCGTGGCCTATGGCGCCCTCGCGCCAGGCCGCATCACCTGGTCCATGGAGACCGTCTTCGACGGGCAGCCGCTGGTCCTGCAATCCAAATCCGCCCTGCTTCCGGTGGCGCCGCTGCCGTTGCCGACCGGAACGGCGCCCACCGTCGACGGCGACCTGACCGATTGGGACGCCCTGGCCTTCGTCGTCGATCACCAGGGGGACATCGACTCCCGCACGGCCGCGGCGGAAGACGTTTCCTACCGCTTCGGAGTTCTGGAATCAGGAGGTGACGTCTACTTCGCCATAGCGGTCACCGACGACAATATCGACGCTGCCGAGGACGAAAGCCCGAGATACCAGGATCACGCGCGCGTCACCGTGGATGCGCGGCCCGACCCCGAGCGCTCCAAGAATCATTCGCTGTTCGAGGCGATGCGCGCCGGTCACTTGCAGCAAATCGCGCATGACTACATGACGCTGGCGGACGCCCGCGAGGACAAGGTCATCGCTTTCCTCGAGGGCGCGCGCGCTGCGGTCGAGTGGCAAACCGTTCGCACGGCACACGGCTACAACGCCGAAGCAAAGGTTTCGGGAGCATTCCTTGACGCCGCGCGCGGCCAGCGCTGGGATACGCTGCGTATCGGCGTCACCGTGGCCGACTTTGACCAGGGCGAAACGACCAGCGTCTACCTGAATTGGCAACCGTGGCGAATGGGCACCGCGCCCGTGGCGGCATCCGGCACATTCGTGCGCGCGGATGTGCCACAACCCGATCCGGAGTGATCAGGCGGCGTATCCCCAGTAGGTGAAGCCCGCAAACCTGGGCGTAGACGGCAGGTACATCGTCTCGAGTTGCCCGACCACGAAACCGCCGTCTGCCAGCAGGCGGGGAATCTCGCGGTTCAGGTGGCAACCGCCAGCGAGTCTCGACCAGAACGGATCGAGGCGATCCTGCCAGCGTCTCACCTCCTCGTCAGGCGCTCTGCCATGTTCGCTGAACAGCAATTTGCCACCTGGTTTGAGCACGCGGCGCATCTGCTCCAGGGCAGTTTTCCAACCACCGATGGTGCACAACGTATAGGTGAGAACGACCGTGTCGGCGCTATTGTCTTCCAGTGGAATCTCTTCGGCGGGAAGGCCGAGCCAGCGCAACTCGAACGGTGCCGATTCAACCCGTGGCCGCGCCTTCTTGCGCATTCCCTCCGATGGTTCCAGACCCCAGACCAGCTCGACCTTGTCGACGTTGTAGAAAGGGATGTTGAGGCCGGAACCCATCCCCACCTCCAGGACCCGACCTTCCGCGTGCGGGACCACCTTCTCCCGCTGCCTGCTGACCGGCTTGGCGGCGCAACCCTGATCGATGCAGTGGGGCAGGATTCGATTGCTGTAGAAGCCCATGTCCGACCCTCGATGGTTCAACGCGCGATTGTAACCGTCGCTCGGTCATCCCACGTCGTTGGGCGAGCCATGGTTGCCCCTCGCCCGGAGTTGCGGCACGATGGCGAAGGTTTCCGATATGGAGTTGGCGATGGGCGAGAATTCGACCAGCGCGGGCGGCGGAATCGCTACCGTCGGCTGGATTCTGTTCGCGGTAGAGCTGGTTGTCGCCGCCGTGGTGGGTTTTCGTGCTTTCATGCAGGAGTACGGGAAGCTCATCGCCGAGAGCCGCGAGCAGGCCCTCGACCGCATGATCGCCGAAGCACGGACGCTCGGCGCGAACGCCATCGTCGCCACGCGCTTCACCACCTCCGTGATGATGGGCGGCGCCGCTGAACTACTCGCAGTGGGCACGGCTGTCATCGTCGAAGACGAAACCTGAGGAGCAACACAATGCGATACGACCTGGTCATAAAGAACGGCTCCATCATCGACGGCTCGGGCGCCCCCGCGTATCGCGCCGATCTCGGCATCGTCGATGGCAAGATCGCATGCATCGGCAGGATCCCCGAGAAGGGAACCGAAAACATCGACGCCGAAGGTCACGTCGTCGCCCCTGGATTCGTCGACGGACACACGCACATGGACGCCCAGGTTTTCTGGGATCCCATCGGTTCGTGCTCCTGCTATCACGGCGTCACCAGCGTCGTCATGGGCAACTGCGGATTCACCCTGGCGCCGTGCCGGGAAGCGGAGGCGGACCTCGTGTTCCGCAACCTGGAACGGGCGGAGGACATCTCCCGCAAGGCCATGTTGGCCGGCATACGCTGGCGCTGGGAAAGCTACCCGGAGTACCTGGACGTGCTCGACGCCTTGCCCAAGGGGATCAACTACGCCGGATACATCGGGCACTCCGCCCTGCGCACCTACGTCATGGGAGCACGGGCATTCACCGATCCGGCGAGCGACGACGACCTCGCCCGCATGTGCGCCATCGTCCAGCAAGCGGTGCGCTCGGGTGCCGTCGGCTTCTCCACCTCGCGCACCCCCAATCACGAGACCTCCGACCACAAGCCCGTGGCGAGCCGCATCGCCCAATGGAGCGAAGTGCGCGCCATCGTCAACGCCATGCGAGAAACCGGCGCCGGCATGTTCGAGATTGCGGGCGAGCCGGATCGGGAGAATACCGGCGACTACCAGGACCGGCTGAAGCAACTGAGTATCGAGTCCGGCGCGCCGATCACCTGGGGCCTGTTCAGTTCTCGCCAGGCGCCCGACAAGTGGCGCCGCTCACTCGACCTGCTCGACGAAACCGCCGCCGACGGCGGGAACATGTTCGCCCAGGTGCATTCCCGGGCGTTGAACATCCTGTACACGTTCGAGTCGTACACGCCGCTGGACCCCTGGTATGTCTGGCGCGACATTCGCGCGTTGCCGCTCCCGGAACAGAAGGCGAAACTGCAGGATCCCGTCATCAAGGCCAAGCTCGTGGACGTCGCGGGACGCCCCAGCGAACGTCACATGAGACGCGGAGTCCATCTGCCCCCGCCGGATTGGGACTGGATCTTCATCATGGAGTCGATGTCCGCAGGCAACGAGCGGCGCATGTCCGAGGTTGCGGCCGAGCGCGGCGTGCCGCCGGCCGAACTCATGATCGACCTGGCGCTGGAACACGATTTCAAGATCTTCTTCCGCAAACCGCTCAACAACGACGTGGACGACCACGTCCTGGAAATGATGCGGCACCCCCGTACGGTCGTGACGTTCTCCGACTCCGGCGCCCACGTCTCCCAGATCATGGACAGCTCCCTGCAAACGCACGTCTTCAGCCACTGGGTGCGGGACAAGCAGGCGCTGACCCTGGAGCAGGCGGTGCGCATGGTGACCTCGGTGCCGGCAAGGCGTTGGGGCCTGTGGGACAGGGGCTTGCTGCGTCCGGGTTTCGCCGCCGATGTCACCGTCTTCGACCCCGCCGCAATCGCGCCGCGCATGCCCGAGGTAGTGCACGATCTGCCCGGCGGAGGCAGGCGGTTCAAACAGACTGCGGACGGAATCAAGGCCACCGTCGTCAACGGCGCAGTGCTGTTGCGCGACAACGCGCACACGGGCGCCGCCTGCGGTCAACTATTGCGCGGACCCCTCGCCAGCGCCCGATAGACCACCGGTCCCGAGGAGTCTTTCGAACGCTACGAGGTTTGCTCCATAAGCGGGTCGTATTCTCCAAGCGTCGCGGCACCGTTGAGGCGCGCCCGTAACGCGAGTTGGCGCTGCGCCTCCACAGCGTTCTCGGCTTTGCCGTCCCAGGCCTTGAGTGCGGGCTCCTGCAACGCCCGCCCGTAGGAGAAGCTCAAACGCCACGGCACGTCGACGCCGCTTGCGTTCATCGCATTCAAACGTACCGTGGACTGCAACGCCGACTGCCCGCCAGACAGGAACACTACGCCCGGCACGGCCGCAGGAACCGTGTCCCGTAAGCAGTCGATCGTCTTTTCCGCGATCTCCTCGTCGCTGGCCTGAACGGGACAGTCTGAGCCCGATAACACCATTGACGCCTTGAGCACGGTCCCTTCGAGGTGGACACTCTGACGGGCAAGCGCGGAGAACAACGCGCCGAGTGTTGCCCGCGAGGCGAAGTCGCATGTCTCGATGTCGTGCGCGCCGTCCATCAATACCTCTGGCTCGACGATAGGAACGATGCCGGCGTCCTGACAGAACGACGCATACATCGCAAGCGCCCACATGTTCGCTTCGATGCAAGCGCTGGTCGGAATGCCATCGCCAATCGTGATCACCGCCCGCCACTTGGCAAATCGCGCGCCGAGATCGCGATATTCGATCAGCCGCTCGGCGAGTCCGTCGAGGCCCTGCGTGTACTTTTCTCCCGCGTGCAGCGGCATGTCGAGCGTACCCCTGTCGACCTTGATGCCCGGAATACTGCCCGCTGTCGAAATGATGTCGGGGAACCTGTTTCCGGTAACGGACGCCTGGCGGATGGTTTCGTCGAAAAGAATATAGCCGGACAAGTGCTCGGCGGCTCCCGGCGCAGTGATCAGCAGCCCGCGGTACGCGCGACGGCTACTTTCGTTGCAATCGACGCCTATGGAATCAAACCGGCGCTTGCAGGTCGGGTGACTCTCATCTATCGCGAGAATACCTCTGCCCGGTGCCACCATGGCGTTCGCAGTCTCTTCCAGCTTCTGCCGGTTCATGCTCCACTCCTTGTTCCGTGCTCGCCAATCGCGCGTTGCGGTCAGTATATCTTCGCCGGACGGCACTTGGGGCAGCCCGGAGGCGGCATCGGCCTCCCGGCTGTCAGATGGCGTACCATGTCGCCATATCCCAAAATTGGGGACGGTCGGTTCGAACAGCACCGGTCGTCGATGACGCACCGGAGGGATTCAAGAATCCTGAAACGAAAGGGACCGATAATGCGCGACCTGCCGACATACGTGCTGGAGCGGGAATTTCATGCACCGCGCGAGCTGGTATGGAAGGCCTGGAGCGCTGGCATGGAACTGCTTGCGGAGCTGTTGGCCGAGTTACAGGCCTGAGCCGATCACGGTATGCGGGATGGGCCCGGAAGGACGAAAACGATGGAAATGACGACGGATAGGCACGACGATGTCTTGTCCATCCGGGTGGTCGGGCGCATCGATGGTTCCAATTCCATCGCGTTCCAGGAAGCGATTCGAACCGCGGTCGAGGATCGCGACCGCGCCATGATCATGGACTGTGCGGAACTCAGCTACGTCAGCAGCGCGGGTCTTCGCGCTGTTCTCATCACCGCCAAGGCCCTATCGAATCGGGACGTGCGATTCGCGCTCTGCGCCCTGTCGGATCACGTCCTGGAGATCTTCGAGAAGAGCGGCTTCGACAAGATCATCGCAATACACCAGTCGAAAGCGAAGGCGCTCATTTCCCTCGACGGCCACTGAGACAGAAAGCGAAGCCAAGGGCGTCTCAAGTACAAATCGTCTTGTGCGCCTGATGCACAAGCGCTCGGCCCGCGCTAGTCGCCGCCTCGGCGAGCAGATCAATCCATCGCTGGCCGTGAGAGGCGACGCGGTGGACCAGACCGATCCGGCGCGAAGGTTCGGGCGAGGCGAAACGGAGAAAGCGCAGGCCAGGCGACGCCGCCTGTTCGCAAAGTGCGGCCGTTTCGGGAAGAAGCGCAAGCCCCGCGCCGCTCGCGACAAGTCTTGACAGCGTGGCGAGCGACTCCGTTCCGCGATGCACTTCCTGCATGCGCCACATCAGACTGGCGCCCAGCACCTGGTCGGCGAAACAATGATTGTTTCCAAGCGTAAGTAGCGGCCCGATGTCGGCCCGCGCCAGATCCGCCGGCCGCGGGTCGTCTCCCAGGACGCGGCGAATCGAAGCAAGTCTCTCGGCCCGGCCAGCGAGCAGAAAGCAGTCCTCAAACAGTTCCCGCTCCGGAAGCTCCAGTATTCCAAGCGGCAGCGATACGATGGCGGCGTCGAGACGGCCGGCGACAAGACCCGAAACGAGGTCCTGGCCCGGGGCTTCCTCGATTTCGAGCTCAACGCGAGGCGAAGAGACCTGCAAACGTTCCAGCATTCCCGGAAGCAGATAAGGAGCGACCGTGGAGACTACCCCCACAGCAACGCGAAGCGGCCCCTCCTCGAAACGTTTCCCCATCGTCTCGAGAAGCAATGTCTCGTCCAGGATCCTGAGCGTTTGCTCGTGCGCTTCGCGGCCGAGCCGGGTAAGAAGGAACCCCCGACTTTCCCGCTCGACCAACCGACCGCCCAGAGATGTCTCGAGTTCGCGGATCTGGAGCGACAGCGCCGGCTGCGAGACGTGAACGCTCTCGGCCCCACGGCTGAATGAGCTGTGTTCGACCAGCGCCTGAAAATAGCGTAACTGACGCAAGGTGACAGGCATATCTTCATCCCTATCGGCCCGAACACCGCAAACCGGACGTGTCCGAGCGCGAGATTGACTTCTTGGGTACCGGCTTCAGGCCGGATGGAGCCCAATTTGCCAACATCCCACGATAATTTCCAATACCGTTTTCTTCGGTTACGCATAAGAATTTTTTATATAGCGACGCGTTACCACCTGGTCCGCATTCATATCCGGCTTCACCTCGGCGGCGGTGCCATGCCCTTCCTTGCGCAGTGCTTCGATCGCCTGATCCGTCTTCCCGAGATGCTCGAGGCCCATGCCGCGCAGGACATCGTCGGCTTTGCTGAACGGGATATTGGTGTAGGTGGTGATCTCGACTCGGTTTCGCAGAGCACGAGGAATGAAGGTTGGATCTTTGGGCTACTCGACTAGTTTCGGCAGATGGAATTAGTGCTCCGTCAAGCCTAAATCTACGGGCATCTGCGGGTCTTTTTGGCCCCTGATAGTTTTCTTGCGAGGGGTGCCCCCTCGCGCTCCCCGGCTGAAGATTGTTTTCTTGCGAGGGGTATCCCCTCGCGCTCCCCGGCTGAAGGCTCCGTTGCTCCTCCTTGTGTGGGGCCTGCCACACGGCGTCGTCGCGCCTCGCCAGGAACCAAAAATCCCTCGCAGCTACACTCGCATTTTTAGACTTGACGGAGCACTAGTGACGGAGTTGGCACGGAAGCGCAAGGTCAGTCACAAGCGGATTTCGGATATTGCGCATTGTCTCCATGACATTCCCACCATATCTTGTCTGCCTTGATAATGCCTTCGGCGTCTGGCGCCCAAAGGCGGTACTGGACCTCGTCGGTAGCATTACCGAAAAAGACAGGGGAACGCATGGCGCGAGGAAAAATGGAGAGGCCGGGTTTGATCGGAATGCAAACGCGGTCGGCGGAGCCACAACTGGCTACGAGGCCGAGTTGTGGGAGATAGCCGATGCCGGGGGCAAGGCGCGTGCCGATATCTCCATCTATGGCCAGGAATCCAACTACACGACTTGGCGGCACTTGGGTTCAAGGGATACGACGATGGTTAGCGAGGCGGATATCGCGCGTCAGTTGCGCCTCGGTGAAGACAGCCGCTGGGAACTCAAGCGGATCGAGTTTCGCGGGGACCGTCGAGACGACTTGGCGGACGAACTCGCCGCATTCGCCAACGCCAGTGGCGGCCTCATGTTGTGCGGCGTCACCGACGCCGATGAAGTCCAGGGTCTTTCACGGCCGCAGCACGACAGCCCCGGCGGAAGCTATCGGCGTGTCGGCAGTTCCAAACGCATAATGTCCAGCGACGAGCGGCTCAGGCTGTCGCAGCAGCGTGCGCAAGCGCGCTTCTTGTGGTTCGTGGACACGGCGGTTCGCATCATGGCCATCGTCGGGCGTTCGGCGCTGGTGGAGTACCGCGCCGTAGCGCGGTGACATGGAAACCACGAGCTTTGTTCCAATCGGAAAGCGCTGATGGCACCGGTCCGTTATCACCAAGGAAAGTTCCCACCCGACAGCCGTCTGGATTGGCCGAAGCTGATCCCGCTCCTGGGCACCACGGCGGCAGCCGTCGCCCGTTACGATGGGATGCTCGCAGCCATTCCAAACCCCGACGTTCTGCTGGCACCTTTGACCACCCAAGAGGCGGTGCTTTCCTCGCGGATCGAGGGTACGCAGGCCACCATGGGAGAGGTGCTCGCGTTCGAGGCCGGACGGGAACCCGACTCGCCCGCCCGGCGAGAGGACATCAACGAAGTACTCAACTATCGCACCGCCATGCGGACGGCAGAAGAGTTGCTAAAGGATTTGCCGTTATCGCAGCGGGTTATCCGCGCGGCGCACTCCGTACTGATTGCAGGTGTACGCGGTGCAGGCAAGTCGCCCGGCGAATATCGGCGCATTCCCAACTGGATCGGACCATCCGGTTGCGCCATTGATGACGCCACATTCGTGCCGATCGCGGCGGACAGGCTCCCGGACGCGATGAGCGCTTGGGAGCGCTATATCCATGACGACATCCCCGACCGGCTGGTGCAGCTTGCCGTTCTGCATGCCGAGTTCGAGGCGCTGCACCCATTTCTGGACGGCAACGGGCGCTTGGGGCGCATGCTGGTGCCATTGTTCCTGTGGACACACGATCTCATCCGGTCACCCATGTTCTACATAAGCGCCTATTTCGAGGCTCGGCGCAGCGCGTACTATGACGGTCTGCTGGCCGTCTCGCGCGACGACGATTGGACCGGCTGGTGCCGGTTCTTTCTCGAAGCGGTGCGGGCGCAGGCCGAGGACAATCTGACCAAGACCAGCGGCATTCTCGAATTGTACGAAGACATGAAGGATCGCGTGGCGAAGATGACCCGTTCGCAATACGCCATTCGCGCTCTGGACTGGATATTCGAACGACCAATCTTCCGTTCCACCGACTTCATGGCCGCCGCAGACATCCCCAGACCCTCGGCGCAGCGGATTCTGGGCGTGTTGCGTGAGGGTGGAATTCTGCGGGTGATCGTACCAGGGAGTGGTCGGCGAGCGACCGTTCTCGTGTTCCCCGCTCTGCTGAATATTGCGGAAGGGCAAGAAGTGTTTTGACGCTCACCAACGATGCAAAAGCGACTTTGACGCTCAGTTTATGGTAGAAATGAGCGATAAAAGACCTTGACGCTCACATGCGAGCGACTAACGATGATTGAGCGGGTGCATCTGGTGCCGAAGCACCGGACAGTACTCGAGTGCTGAAGGAGCATCTGAGCAACATGGGAGCTCGTGGAGCCACGTGACCCGACGAAGCCACGACAATGGCGACCTCAAGGAAACCGTGCGGGACTCGACAATACCGCCTCTGGGGCCTTGGGACATCGAACTGCAATCGGGCCGTAGCGGTTATACGATTGCGGCGGACGCCGTGCGGAACTGAGGTTTCGTTAACGCATTCCCGGCCTCATCGGTCCTCCGACCCGCTTCACCTCGGCGGCGGTGCCATGCCTTTCTTGCGCAGTTCTTCGATCGCCTCATCCGTCTTCCCAAGATGCTCGAGGCCCATGCCGCGCAGGACATGGTCGGCCTTGCTGAACTGGATATTGGTATAAGTCGTGATCTCGACCCGGTTTCCCCAAGGGTCCAGGAAGTCGAGGAAGCGGCCATCCAGCAGTTCCACCCCCATCCCGGCGAGCGTGCGATGCACGAGCTCCTTGTCGTCGACGGCGATGCCGAAGTGTCGCTTATCGTCCGGCGCCTGTTTGCGGCCCCTGGAAAAGTTGATGAATTGGTCGCCAAAATACACGAAAGCGGCGTTCTCGCTTCGACTCTGTATCTCGAAATCGAGGAATCCACCATAGAAGTCGAGGGCTTCATCGATATCGCCCACTTCGAGCGCGATATGGTTGATGCCGACGGCGCGGGCCTTGTGCGTGGCTTTATTGCGGGGACTCATCGCGGTTCCATACTCCGTTTGGTGATCCTGCGTGACGCTCACGGTGCAAGCAACTTGCCGGGATTCATCACGCCCTTTGGATCGAACACGGCTTTCACTTGCCGCATCAAGGCGATCTCCCGGGGACTGCGGGAATAGTGCAGGAAGTCGCGTTTCAAGAGACCGACGCCGTGCTCGGCGGAGATGCTGCCGCGGCGCTTCCTGATCGCCTCGAACAGGGCCGGGCTGATCCTGTGGCAACGCTCGTAGAAGGCGTCGATGGCAAGGTTCTTAGGCTTAAGGATATTGAGATGCAGGTTGCCGTCGCCGATGTGGCCGAACCAGCACACCTCGAGGTCGGGATAGTGCGCCCCGACCAATCGGTCGATATCGTCGAGGAACGCGGGCACATCGGAAACGCGCACGGCGATGTCGTTCTTGTAAGGCGCAAAGGGGGCAATGCTTTCGGTAATGCCTTCTCGCAAGGCCCACAGCGACTGGGCTTGCGCATCTGATCGGCTGATGACGCCATCGCCGACCCAACCCTGCTCCACGACGGTTTCGAACGCGCCGAGCGCAACCTCTTCGTCGTCGGCATCGAACTCGATCAGCGCATAGAAGTTCGCTGCCTGCGCGAACGGTCGCGTGACCTCCCGGTGGCCAAGCACCTTGGTCAGGGCAAGCTCAGAGAAGAACTCGAAGGCGGAGAGGGTCAGAACGCGCTGGAAACCTTGCAGGACGTTCAGAACATCAGCGAAGCGGTCGACGCCGAGCACCATGACCCGCGCCGGCGCGGGCGCGGGCAACAGGCGGATATCCGCCTCCACGACGAAACCGAGCGTACCTTCCGCGCCGATGAACAGGTGACGGAGGTCATAGCCCGTCGCGTTCTTCACCAGGCCGTTGTTGCACTCAAGCACATCACCCGCGCCGGTGACGACGGTCAGTCCGGCGACCCAATCCCGCGTCAACCCGTAACGGATCACCTTGATGCCGCCGGCGTTGGTCGAGATGTTGCCGCCGATCTGGCTCGACCCGCTCGACGCGAAATCCACCGGATAGAACAGGTCGCGTTGCGCCGCGTATTGCTGCAGCGTCTGCGTCACGACACCGGCCTCGCAGCGCACGATTCGGTCCGCGCCATTGAAGTCGAGCACGCGGTTCATGCGATCGAACGAAACCACGATCTCGCCGTTGGATGCCACGGCGCCACCCGACAATCCCGTGCGTCCGCCGGACGGAACCAGGTGCAGGCCACGCGCATTGGCGAGCCGCGTCACCGCCACGACATCGTCGATGGACTGCGGGAACACGACCGCGCTCGGCGCGACCGTGAAAGCGCGCGTCCAGTCTCCGCCCCACGCCGCCAGATCCTCCGGGGCCGTCTTGACGCGAGTCGGAGTAAATATTTCTTCTAGTGCACGTTGCATGCTGTCGATGCGCGTCGCAAGGCTTCTTGCCGCGCGCCGCCGGCCCTCGCGAACCCCGTTGTCCGCAGCATAACCCACAGTCCAGCACCGTGAAGGCTTCCATGGTCGACGAGTGAAGCACTTACAGGTGAGCGTCGAAAAAACGCCACATCTGCTGTCGAATCTCCTCCGTCTCGTTGACCAGGTGATGCCGGGCTTCCGGAATTTCGAGCAGTTCCATGTCATAGATACGTTGGAGCACCGGAATGTTGTAGGCACCATCAACGGTCATATCCCGCCCACCCTGCACCACCAGCGGTCGCAGGGACGATGGTTCGCTGGTCTCGAAGCGGTGCATCCACTCGATCATGGCCGTCACCCACTGCACCGGCAGTCGGCGGCATTGCAGCGGATCCTTGCGCAACAATTCGATGAATTCCGGGTTCTCCGTGTTGTTCACCCAACCGCGACCGACGCTGCCGACGAGATGCTTCGCCACCAGGTATACGAATCGGTTTGCGCGCCAGTTCGTCGGCCGCACCAGCGGCGCCAGCAATGCGGTGCCGACGAAGGCGCGGGAGGCGGGCCGCGCGGCGTACTGCATCAGCACAGCCGCGCCCATGCTCTGGCCGACCGCGCACACGGGGTCAAGCAAACGGTGCCCCGCCGCATCGAGCACCGTTTCCAGCGCGTCGACGTAGTGATCGAACGACTCGATGCTGGCCGCCGCCCCGCTAGACAGGCCATGACCCTGCTGATCGTAGGCGAGAACGCGGCGACCGGTGCCCAGCAGGTAGCGGATGAGATGGCCGTACAGGCCGACGTGGTCGTAGTAGCCATGCACTACAACGGCGGAACCCCTTGGCGTTCCAGGCGGTTCGAACACCTGTGTGGCCAGCCGCTGCTCCCCGTGCGGAACCAGAAAGAAGTCCTGCTTGAGATCGAGATCGAAGAAGCCGCGGTACTCGGCTCCGAATCCCCACTCCGGGCGGTAGTCGCCTTCACCGCGCACGTGCTTTGAGGATCTCCACGGCAGGAAGCGTTCCACTCTCTACGAACTCCAGGAACGCGCCGCCGCCGGTGGAGATGTAGGAAATGCCCTCGCGAACACCATACTTGTCGATCGCGGCAATGGTGTCGCCGCCGCCAGCAATGGAAAATGCCTTTGCCGCGGCCACGCCTTCCGCAATCAATCGGGTGCCTTCGCCAAACTGGTCGAATTCGAACACGCCCAGGGGACCGTTCCAGAGGATCGTGCCGGCGTCGGCGAGACCGTCGCGCCAAGCGCGCGACGTGCCAGGTCCGATGTCGAGGATCATGTCGCCCTCCTCCACTTCCGCCGGACGGCGAAGAACGGCAGGAACGTGCGCGTCGATGACAGGCGCGGTCATGACGTCCACCGGTAGCGGCACGTTCACACGCGTCGCGATACGGCGCGCCGTCTCCACAAGCGATGCCTCCGCCAGCGACACACCTACCGGTCGCCCCGCCGCGAGGGCAAACGTGTTGGCGATGCCGCCGCCGACGATGATCCGGTCCGCAACCTCCGCCAGCGATTCCAGCAACGCGAGTTTCGTCGACACCTTGGCGCCGCCGATGATCGCCACCAACGGTCGCTCCGGCGACTCAAGCGCGCGGCCCAGCGCCGTGAGCTCCGCTGCCAGCAATGGCCCGGCGCACACTGCCGGGGCGTATTTCGCAACACCGTGGGTCGATGCATGCGCGCGATGGGCTGTCGCAAATGCATCCATCACGAACAGGTCGCAAAGATCTGCCAACGCCTGTGCCAAGCCGTCTTCGTTCGCTCCTTCACCCGGCTCGAAGCGCACGTTCTCCAGCAGGGCCACGTCGCCAGGCGCCACATCCACGCCGCCGCGCCAGTCACGGACGACACGAACGGCGCGGCCGAGCGCGCGCGCCAGGTGTTCCGCCACCGGCGCCAGGGACAGTTCGGGATCGAAATTGCCTTCCCTCGGACGGCCCAGGTGTGACATGACGATCACCGCGGCACCGCCCTCGATGCATGTTCGAATCGTCGGCAAGGCCGCTACGATCCGCGCATCGTTGGCGACCGTGCCGCCACTGAGGGGAACGTTGAAGTCCTCCCGGATGAGCACCCGCTTGCCCGATAGCGCGTGGTCGCTGAGGTGCGAGAGCTTCATTGGCGAGTGCCCCTCAGCCGGCGCTTTCCACCTCGTTTTTTCTTTCTGGCGAGGGGTGCCACCTCGCGCTCCCCGGCCGAAGGCTCCGTTGGGAGGGGTGCCACCTCCATCACGTCACGCGACTACTTCGTAACGTTTCGAGGTCTCCCTCCCAACCCGACGCACGAAGCCGGCGAGCCGCTTCCACGCCGGGCGGTTCCGCCGCAAGGGCTCGCAACGCAAAGTTGATCGCCTCGCGCTTTGTCGAAAGATGGTAACGGCGCATCACCTCCGCGCAGGCCGCAATATCGATGTCCACATTGGTACGTGCCATACACTAACCATACACCAGCAATACGAGGTCAATAGTCCCGGACCGGAAAGGACACCGTGCGTGTCGCGTACTCCCACAAATGCGTCGGCACGCCAATGGACGGTAGCGACTCAATCGGCCTCAGGCGGGGTCTGCGGTTCCGCGTGATCTCCGGGCAGTCTGCGGACGAGCACGATGCGATAGAATGCGCGTCCCAACCCCCGAGGACTTGCCCTTCGGAACCTTGATGGCCGAGTTCAGCGTATTCACTTCCGAGTCTGTGTCCGAGGGCCATCCGGACAAGGTGGCGGACCAGATCTCCGATGCGATCGTCGATGCCATGATCGAACAGGATATCGATTCCCGCGTGGCCTGCGAGACGCTGATCAAGTCGGACATCGTGGTTCTGGCCGGCGAGATCCGCACAAAGGCATCGGTGGATATCGAGCGCCTGGTCCGCGACGTCATCTCCGAGATCGGCTACAACGGTCCGGACTGTGGATTCGATCCGGATAGCTGCAAGATCATCAACGCGCTGGGCGTCCAATCGGCCGACATCGCCATGGGCGTGGACGCGACCGACAAGCGCGATCAGGGGGCGGGAGACCAGGGTTTGATGTTCGGCTATGCCGTGAATGAAACCGACGTGCTCATGCCGGCGCCCATCACCTATGCGCACCGCCTCGTCGCACGACAGGCGCACGCCCGCCGCAATTCCCTCTCCTTCCTCCGTCCCGACGCCAAGAGCCAACTCTCGTTCCGCTATGACCGCGGCAGACCGGTGGCGGTGGACGCCGTCGTGTTGTCGACGCAACACGCCCCGGATGTTTCGCAGAAAACGCTGAGAGAAGCGGTGATGGAGGAGATCATCAAGCCGGTGGTGCCCGGAAACTGGATGACGTCGGACACCAAGGTATTCATCAATCCCACCGGTCGGTTCATCATCGGAGGTCCCGCAGGCGATTGCGGACTCACCGGCCGCAAGATCATCGTCGATACCTACGGCGGCATGGCCCGCCACGGCGGCGGCGCGTTCTCCGGCAAGGATCCGTCGAAGGTGGATCGATCCGCCGCCTACGCCGGCCGATACGTGGCCAAGAATATCGTCGCCGCTGGCATCGCCGAACGCTGCGAGATCCAGGTCAGCTATGCCATTGGCGTGGCCGAACCGACCTCGATCAGCGTCAACACCTTCGGCACCGGCAAACTCGACGAGGCGACGATCATTCATCTCGTGCGAGAAAATTTCGACTTGCGGCCCAGTGGTCTGATCGACATGCTGGACCTGAAGCGCCCGATCTATCGGCGGACGGCCGCGTACGGCCACTTCGGGCGCACCGAGGAGAGCTTCTCATGGGAACGAACCGACAAGGCGGAAGCGTTGGCGGCGGCGTTGTAACGTTGGCCCCGAGCGCGGCGTGACATGCGGGTCAGTTTCGAGTTCTTTCCACCGCGCACGGCGCAGGGTCGGACGAACCTGACGCGGACCGCGGACCGGTTGCGGCGCGCCGGTCCCGAGTTCTTCTCCGTAACCTACGGTGCCGGCGGTTCGACGCGGGACCGCACATTCGAAGCCGTCCATACCCTCCGCGATGCAGGATTCAACACGGCGCCCCACCTGTCCTGGGGGGACGACGACGCGGCGGCTATCGAGCGCCGAATCGCCGAATACCTGAGAATGGGCGTCAATCGCCTTGTCGCCTTGCGCGGCGATATCCCGTCCGGGACCGGACTACCGCCAAACGTGCGTCACGCGGAAGAGTTGGTGCGGCACATCCGCGAACACTTCGGCAGCGACCTTCGCATCGAAGTCGGCTGCTATCCCGAAATCCACCCCGACGCCCCGTCGCCCGACGCCGATGTCGCGTTTCTGAAACGCAAAGTGGGCGCCGGTGCGAACGGCTGCATCACGCAATACTTCTACAATCCGGACAGCTACTTCTTTTTTGTCGACCGCTGCCGGCAACAGGACATCAAGGTTCCCATCGTGGCGGGCATCATGCCGATCACGAACTACGAAGGCCTGGTCCGTTTCTCCGACAATTGCGGCGCGGAGATCCCGCGCTGGATACGCCTGCGCCTTCTGGCCTACAAGGACGACCTGCCGTCGCTGCGCGCGTTCGGCGCGGACGTGGTGACGAGCCTTTGCGCCAAACTGCTCGACGGCGGCGCGCCGGGACTGCACTTCTATACGCTGAACAACGCAGGTCCCGCTGAGGCCATCCTGCGCGCGCTGAATCTGATGGAAGATACGCAACCGATCCGCCGCATCGCCGAGACATGACGTCCGTGATCGCCGTGAGATACAACTGATCGCCATGGTTCACGTCGCTTTCCTGATGGACCCCATCGCCTCGGTAAACCTGAAGAAGGACAGCACTTTGGCGATGATCCGGGCCGCTCTGCGGCGCGGCTGGCGCGTCACCTATCTCGAACAGCAGGATCTGGCCTGGAAGGACGACCGTCCGATAGCGCTGCTGCGCGACCTGTCCATCGAAGCCGACTTTCTCGCGGACCTGGATCCCGCACGGGCCGGCACCCACTGGTACCGACTGGGCGAAGCGGCCGAGGTGGATCTGTCAGCGGTGGATGTCCTGATGATGCGAAAGGATCCGCCGTTCGACATGGAATACATCTATACCACCTACCTGCTCGAACGCGTCGAAGAGCGGGGCACCGTGGTAGTGAATGCGCCAGGGAGCCTGCGCGACTGCAACGAAAAGTTTTTCGCCACCCAGTTCGCGGACTGCGTTCCGCCGCTCCTGGTCGGCAAGCGGCCCGATCAACTCCTCGCCTTCCAGGCAGAGCACGGCGATGTCGTGTTCAAGCCGCTGGATGGCATGGGCGGCGCCAATGTCTTCCGCATCCGCCAGGACGATCCCAACCTGCGCGTCGTGATCGAGAGCCTGACGGACCTGGGCCGGCGCCGGATCATGGCCCAGAAGTACATTCCCGAGATCGACGACGGCGACAAGCGCATACTCCTCATCGACGGCGAACCCGTCGACTACGCCCTCGCGCGCATACCGATGCAAGGCGAATCGCGCGGGAATCTCGCCGCGGGCGGCACCGGTATCGGTCGGCCGTTGACCGCGCGCGACCGGTTCATCGCCGGCCGCGTCGGCCCCGAATTGAAACGCCGGGGATTGTTGTTCGCCGGTATCGACGTGATCGGCGACTACCTGACGGAGATCAACGTCACATGTCCGACCTGCATACGGGAGTTGGACGCGCAATTCTCCCTGGACATCGCCTCGATGCTGATGGACAAGGTGGAGACAAGGATCGCGCGACGATGAGCGATTCGACGACCGAGATCACCGTTCCTCCCGCTGTCCCGCCCATCGTCAGGGCCAGGGAGGGCATCGCCGCCGCCCTGCTGCTTTCGCTGGTGCTGCACGCCGTCGTGATACTGGGCTTGAGCGAATGGTTCGAAGAACGCGCCGATTCGCCATCCATCGTCAGGGCGACGCTCGCCCGTGCGAGCGGGCCGCCTGCTGCCCCTGCGCCGCCGGCATCTACGGCCGAGCCGGAAGCGGAAGGTCCGATTGCGGAATTCCTACCGGACACACGCGATACGGGGACCCACCAGGCGGCGGCAACGTCTCAACGGCCCGCCGCCAACGCAATCGTCACCAAGGAAGGCAAGGGCGACAGTCCCGAGTCCCTCTGGCAGAACCTGGGCTACGCCGCAACCGTCCGTCAGATCGCGAACCTCGGCGCCCAGAATCCCGCTGGGAACCCGGCTGGGAACCCGGCTGGACAGCCACGTGTCCGGCAGATTATCGAAGATCGCGCCGAGACCCCCGAAGACAACTGGTACCTGGAATCCTGGCGGCGCAAGGTGGAGCGTATCGGCAAGCTCAACTATCCCGAGCAGGCGCGAGCGCGCAAGCTTTACGGCAGCTTGCGGCTACTCGTCGCCATCGAACCGGACGGAACATTGCGCGACGTGCGCGTCATCGACTCCTCCGGACACAAGGTTCTGGACGACGCCGCCGTGCGTATCGTTCGCCTCGCCGCACCCTACGCGCCGTTTCCGCCCGGCATGCGCAAGCACACGGACGTGCTCGAAATCGTACGCACCTGGCAGTTCAAGAAGCGGGGATATGCCTCGCCTGCCTGAACCTCCGGAACGCTCGCTCACGCTCACAAAGCGTGACGTTTCGCGGCGATGCCCAGGACGTTCGGAAACGCCGCACTTGACCCGAAGCGGATTTCTTGGTGAGTTAAGGGAACGCGGGCGCGTAGCTCAGTTGGTTAGAGCGCCGTCTTCACATGGCGGAAGTCGCTGGTTCGAGTCCAGCCGCGCCCACCATCCAGCGACGGTCCTGCCCCCTCACATGGGCGGCACTTCATGCCATGGACATGGCCGACAGGCACGTTCGGACGGTGTGATAAAGTGCCTCTGGAAGAAAGCGAACCGGGGGGATTTCCATGTTCGAACGTGCGGTTGTGGCCGCCATACTTTTCGCCTCCACCGCCTGGGCAGACCGGGAAAACGCTGACCCGAAAGTGGACGCTATGCTGGACGGCATGGAGACGTTGTGCGGGGAGCGGTACGCCGGATCGCTGGACAGCCGCGATCGCGGGCACCTCTACTGCATTCGGGCGTACACCGCGCATTGCGCGTTGAAGAAAGACGAGAACCCCCGCGGGCGGCGGGCGCTGGCGCAGTTGTGCGCGACCGTTTCCGAATGCCCCTATTGCCCGGGCTCGGTCAAGCCGACAAAGAGGTGCGTGGTCGAATTCGAAAGATACAAAAGGCCGCGTCGCGTCGCCCAGACGACGTCGAAATGCGAGCGATTGCTGGTCGATGGTATGGCGTTCCCCGGGGCGCCTGATATCGACGTTCGTGACGCCTTGATCAGAGACCCCAAACTCAAGGGTCAAACGCCCAATTGCGCGACGGACTTTTCGAAGTATCGGAGATACTGCATGTGCGTCGAGAGAGCAGAGAATCGAACGAGTATGACGAAGCAAGCGCCCGCGCAGGCTTCGCGCAAGGCGTGGGAAAAAGAGTATCAAGCCGCTCTCGCCGAGGCCGAGGCCGCGGGCTGCGATCTCGTGCTGACGCGTTAAGTCGAAGACGCGGGCGCCGCCTCTCCGCGAAAACCGCCCTGAAGCAGTCCTTCGACGTGGATCAAGCGCTCGCGCATATTGGTCATGACCCGGTTCAGGTTTCCCGAGGAACCCGAGGACGATCAGGCCCAAAATAGCGACGGTCGGGGCGAACTGACGCGAACACAATAGTCTCTTTGAAACACAAAACAGGTATACGAAATCCGAGCGTGGAACTTCTTGAGAATCGTACCAAATGACGCAAATGGACCTGCCTCGCCGGCTTGCGGCGGAGTTCGTCGGCACGGCGCTGCTGCTGGCCGTGGTGGTCGGATCGGGCATCATGGGCGAGCGCCTCGCGGACGGCAACGCGGCTATCGCCCTCCTCGGCAATACCATTGCGACCGGCGCCATCCTGGTCGTTCTGATCCTGGTCTTCGGACCTGTCTCGGGCGCGCACTTCAACCCCGCAGTGACATTGAGTTTCGCGCTGCAGCGCGCAATCTCACGCTTGGACGCGCTCGCCTTTGTCGCAGTCCAGGTGACGGGAGGCCTCTGCGGCGTCTGGCTCGCGCACCTGATGTTCAGCGAGCCGATCGTCATGGTGGGCACGAACGCGCGCACCGGACTTGGCCAATGGGTCGCAGAGGCCGTGGCGACGTTCGGCCTGGTGGCGACCATCATCGCCTGTGTGCGGACGCGACCGCAGGTCGTCCCCTACGCAGTCGGCCTGTTCATCACCGCCGGCTACTGGTTCACATCGTCCACCAGCTTCGCAAATCCCGCCGTGACCTTCGGAAGGAGTTTCACGGATACGTTTTCCGGCATCCGGCCGATCGACGCACCTGCCTTCATCGCCTTTCAGATCGCCGGCGCCGTCATTGCCACGGCGTTTTGCGTGTGGATGTTCAAGCACGTCCCGGCGGACGAGGACAAATAGCGATACGTCGGCGCCGCCGCGCGAAGATGCGGTATGCGGCTATGGGATGGCTGTTTACCTTCGTCTCCCTGGAAGTGTCGGCCGACGAAGCGCTGATTGCGGTAGCCGCGAACTTCGCCCAGGCGCTTGCCGAGGTCGAACGCGATTTCGAAGGGGCGGGCCGCCACCGACTGCGAGTCGCCGTGGGCTCCACCGGCAAGCTTTATGCCCAGATTCTGCATGGCGCTCCATTTGATATCCTGCTTGCCGCGGACCAGGAACGGCCGATACTGCTGGAGCGCGCCGGGCTCGCCGTGCGAGGTTCGCGCCGCACCTACGCCGTCGGTCGCCTGGCGCTGTGGAGCGCCGATCCCGAACGCATCCGGGGCGATGTCCCGACGCTACTCGCCGACGGGGGCTTCAGACGATTGGCCATGGCGAATCCCGCGTTAGCGCCCTATGGCGCGGCCGCGCGGGAAGTGCTACAGGGGTTCGGGCTCTACGCGGCGCTACGGGAGAAGATTGTGACCGCAGAGAACATCGGCCAGACATACGCCATGGTAGCGACCGGCAACGCCGAAATCGGTTTCGTCGCCGCATCGGCCCCAGGGGCCACCGGCGAGGGCAGCCGATGGAACGTGCCGGGCGATCTGCACGCGCCAATCAGGCAGGATGCCGTGCTGCTCGCGCGCGCCGCGAACAATGTCGCCGCGCGAGAATTCCTCGATTTCCTTCATGGCGAGCGGGCGCGCACGATCATTTCCGGCTTTGGCTACGGAGTGGAACGGTAGTGCTCCGTCAAGCCCAAATCTACGGGTATCTGCGGGTCTTTTTGGCCCCTGGACTTCGTTGCTCCTCCTTGTGTGGGGCCTGCCACACCGCGTCGTCGCGCCTTGCCAGGAACCAAAAATCCCTCGCAGCTACACTCGCATCTTCAGGCTTGACGGAGCACTAGTGGAACTCGGTCCGATCTGGCTAACGGCCAAGTTGGCGGGGGTCACGACCCTCGTGCTGCTCGCCCTGGGAACGCCTCTCGCCTGGTGGCTGGCGCACACGCGCGCGGCGATCAAGCCGGCGGTCGAAGCGCTGACGGCCCTGCCCCTGGTCCTGCCGCCTACCGTGCTCGGGTTCTACCTGCTTATTGTGCTGCATCCCGGTTCTGCTATCGGATCTCTCTGGGTCCAGGTAACCGGCGATTCCTTGACGTTCTCGTTTTCCGGTCTGGTGATCGCGTCGGTGGTGTACTCCCTGCCATTCATGGTGCAGCCGCTGCAAACCGCCTTCGCCGCGGTCGGACGCGCCCCGCTCGAAGCTGCCGCAAGCCTGCGGGCAGGTCCTCTCGACGCGTTCGCGACCGTCGCCGTCCCCCTTTCGGCCAGGGGGTTCCTGAGCGCCTCGGTACTCACTTTCGCCCACACGGTGGGGGAGTTCGGCGTGGTGCTCATGGTCGGCGGCAATATCCCGGGTGAAACGCGCGTGGTGTCCATCGCCATCTACGAGCATGTCGAGACGCTCCAATACGCGGACGCCCATGTGCTGTCGGCCGGCCTGCTCGCGTTTTCCTTTGTCGTCCTCCTCGTGGTGTACAGCGTCAATCGCCGGTTCCCGGTCCATGCCATCTGAAACCCTCGAACTGGACATCCAGGCGCAACTGGGCGCATTCGATCTCGAGGCGACCGTCGCCCTGCCTCTGGACGGCATCACGGCCGTGTTCGGGCCAAGCGGCGGCGGCAAGACCACGCTGCTGCGAACGATTGCCGGGTTCGAAAGCGCGCGCGGCCGCATCGCATTGCGAGGAGAACGGTGGCTCGACAGTTCCCGCCGCATCGACGTGCCGCCCCATCGGCGTTCTGTCGGTTGCGTGTTCCAGGACGCGCGACTGTTCGACCATCTTCCCGTTGGCGGAAATCTCCGCTACGCCGCGCGACGTGCTCGCCACGGCGGCGCGACAGTCGACGAGGTCGTCGCCGCGTTCGACCTCGGATCCCTGCTCTCCCGCCGCGTGGCCGCCTTATCCGGCGGCGAGCGGCAGCGCGTAGCGCTCGCGCGCAGCCTGCTGACGAATGCCGGCCTCCTGCTGTTGGACGAACCGTTGGCCGCCCTCGACACGGAACGCAAGGGGGACATCCTGTCATACCTCGAAACCCTGTCCGTGCCGATGCTGTACGTCAGCCACGCCGTCGACGAAGTTGCCCTGCTGGCGGAACGCACCCTGGTGCTGGCCGAAGGCCGCGTACGCGCCTTCGGCGCTACGAAGGAAATCCTGGAACGCCTTGACATTCAATCCATCACCGGCCGGTTTGAAGCTGGCGCGCTGGTGCGGGCGCGGGTAGTGGAACACGACACGCAGTACCACCTCACGATTCTGGATGTTGGCGAACAACGCATTGTCATGCCCATGTCGACGCGGTTGGTCGCGGGCGACTTCGCGCCGGTGCGGATCCGCGCGCGCGATGTCGCCCTGGCGACAATCCGACCGCAGGCCTTGAGCATTCGCAACATCCTTTCCGGCACTCTGATCGATCTGGTCAGTGAAGAAGACTCGCCGTTTGCCGAAGCCCTGGTCGAGATCGGCGATCAGCATCTGCGGTCACGCATCACTCGCGCAGCGGCGGACGATCTCGGGTTGACCGTCGGCCAGAGTGTCTACGCCCTGGTCAAGAGCGCCACCTTCGAACAATAGCGAACGGCCTGGACCCCCGAGCCTTGGGCACGCCCCTACCGCCGGATCAGTCGATCGGCGAAAGCAACTCCGGGGCGGTAACCAACTGCCGAACACCGTGCGATCGTGTTTCGTTGAAGACATTTCCTTGCTCCGCCCAGCGGTGCAAGGAGTTGATGTCGAGCTTTGCGCACCGTGGTCGCACGTTCCACGTCACCCTGCCTTCCGAACATTTGGTTTGATCGTATGACGGCCCGGTCGTTGAGCCGCGAAACAACACCGGCTCGCCTGTCGTCGACGGAATCGCCTCCGCCTGATGCCGACCATCGACAATGTTGCCGCCATACGTCATCGTGGTGAAATCCAGCGCATCCGGATCGTTGACGACGAGAAATACCTGCGCTTCCACGCGCAACAGGGGGTCGCTGCAGGCTTCCGGGACGCAGGCGCCGAGTCCTTCGCCAGGCGTTGCTTCGCAGGACGTGTGAACCCAATGCGTTTCGATCGTGTCCCCGGGTTCCACACCCTGGTAGGCGCCCGGTGCCGGCGCAAGTTCAGCCTCACTGAGATCCGGCGTCTCGTTGCAGGCAAATCCACCGTCATCATCGGCATTGAGGAAGATACTGAACCCCGGACCCCTGTGTTCGGCATTGGTGTGCGTGTGAATGTTGCAAAGATTCATTTCGCCGGCTGGTGGCGCCAACGGGAACGCCTCTCTGTTCAAGCCGAACGTGTTGCTGATATCGCGCGGCGTTTGCGGCCCCATACCGATGCAAAGTTCTGCGCCTGCCGGTTGCACGTCCGCGTCCGGGGGCGGGCCCGACGCAGGCGTCTCGTCAGCGCTGAAGACGCTGACCAGGAGCGCCAGCGCAACATACAAACTACTGCGGAGAACTTTCATGAACGTGGCTCCTATTTCGGTTTCGGCGAATCAACCCGTCTCCCGAATCACCTCGACCTGGTCCTTCGGGACGTAGAAATACGACCCGGGGCGGAAATCGTAGCCGAGATCGCCCAGCAGCCGCCGCTGGCGCGGCGTGCAGCGCTGGGAGATATCGGGAATGGCATCGAAGTCGTAGCACCGCACCCAGAGCTGGCAATAGTTGTACAGCAGGCACTTGCGGGCGCGGCCGGATTCGTTGCGCGCGGGGCCGTGCCACAACGCGTGCGGGAAAAGGTAGACGTCACCCGCCTTGCCCGTGAGCTGGGCGGCGCCGGGCGAATAGGGCGTGATCTTGCGCTCGCCTTCGTAGGGGATCTGGCGCAAGTGGCTGCCCGGAAACACCGTCAGGTTGCCGCAGTTCTCTCCGGTCACATCGGTCAGCAGGTACATCGCCTTCATGGCGATAGGCGGACTTGACTCGCCGACGCGCGTCCTGCGCAGCGACTCGCCGCCGTCGGTATGGGTGTATCCCGCGAAGCTCTCCGAGGCGGCCCGAGCGACGGCCTGGGTCATGCTGAGGAGAATGTACGGACCCATGACATCGACGATGTAGTCGAACACCGGCGAACGGTCGATCAAGTCGATGAATGCCTGGTTGTATGTCAGGAGATCGCGCCGGTCCATGAAACCGGACGGGTCCAGGTCCGCGGCGTGGTCCAGCCAGGCGTAGTGGCCGATGGGCAACTCCGGGTTGCGGTCCGGTTCCCATCCCGGCACCGTGCGGATCCGGTCCATCTCGCTCGAAAAGAACGCCACCTGGTCGGCGTCGAGCACGCCTTCGAGGTGCAGGTAACCATCCGTTGCCCATTGGCGGCGTTGTTCCGAAGTCAGTGTCCGCATGGTTCTTGTATCGTCCCGGTCAGGATCCAACTTTCGCGCTTTATGACGAGCGAGTCCAGCGCCAGGCCCAAGCCCAGTGCCACAAAGCCCGTCCCCCTAACGGGGGCCGTGCTTTGCCCCCGCCCAAGCCCACCGCTCAGAACAGTTCCAGTTGCGTGTCGTCGCCGATGGCCTGCTCGAACGACAATCCAAACGTATCCAGTACGGGTTCGGCCACCGGGCGCACCTGCTTCTGCACATAGTGCTCGCGGTCCAGTTCGGCGGTGACGTTGTCGAGCGGTTCCGGTCCGCTCGTGGTCATGACGTATGAAATCAGGCGTCCGGGGTCCGAACGCGCCTTGCGCGCCGCCGCGACATGCGGCGGCGTGTTCGCGGTGTAGGACGTCAAGGCCTTGCGAAGTCCCTTGCGGTAGACCAGGGCGTCGTCAAAGCCGCCGGACCGCACGTCGCGCACGACTTGCGCCAGATAATCATCGACTGGCGCATCGGCAAACAGCCGCGCGTACAGTTCCCGCTGCACTGTCTTCGCCAGATCGGTCCAGTCTCGTCGCACGACTTCCATGCCGACGAACTCCACCGCGTCGCCGCCGTAGGGCACCCCGGTATATCGCTTGCGCGCGCCGGCGGAACCGTGCCGCACCGACGGCAGGAACAACCGCGTGTACAGCTTCTCGAACTCCAGTTCCAGCCGGCTCTCAACGCCCCACTCTTCACGCACATAGCGCGCAATCGCGCCGTTGATCTTCCGCAGGAGGTCCTCGCCCCGAGCGTGCGCCCCCTGCGGGTCGGCGAAGCCGGAAAGAACGAACAAGCTGTCGGTGTCGCCGTAGAGCACATCGAAACCCTTCTCTTCGAACCAGGCCTTGGACCACAACAGGAAGTGTCGGCTCTGCCCCGTGATGGCGTTCGCGATGGCGGGGTTATGGAAACGACAGGCGGGCGTCCCGAGCACGCCGTAGAACGAGTTCATGAGAATCTTGATCGCCTGCGAAGCGATGTCGTCGTCCGCGCGTTTCGCTGCGTCGCGAGCTTCCGCCAGGCGATCGAGCATTCCCGGCAGGATCGCGTCGCCACGACGAAACGCAGCACCGGTGGTCGTGCGGATCACATCTTCGCCGTCATCGACGCCGGCGACGAACGCGAGCGGATCGATATTGAACGTGCGCATCACGCTCGGATACAGGCTCTTGAAGTCGAACACCCAAACGTTTCTGTGAAAGCCGGTGGTCGGCTCCAGGACATGGCCGCCCGTTTGAGAGGCCGAGACGCGCGCGTCTCCCGAACGCACGGTGGGCGCAACGATATCCCGCTTGTGGAGTTCCGCCAGGTAGACGAAGTCGAACGAAGCGATGCTTGCGGACACGCGATCGGGCTGCATGCCGGTTAGCCGGCTGCGAGCGAGCGCCAGCGGGATCAACCGCATCTTTTCGATGATCCCGAGGGCGAGGCGCGCATCCGTGCGGGCGTATAGCGCGAATCCCGGCAGGTCGGTCCGGTAGCGACGGATGATTTCTCCCGCGCGGTCGCGGACATCGCCCTCAACCGCCTTGCCTTCTCCCAGGACCGCGCGGGAGACCGCGTCGAGCGAGTAGTCGTCGAAGCGGGCGAACGCGCCGCGCACCAGGTCCATGCCGTCGAGCACGACGCGTCCCGGGATCGACGCCTGGCCGCTGCCGAAGTAGCCGCGCGCGGGACGGATTCTCACGGCGCCCGGTTCGCGACCAAGGTGCAGGGGTTGCCGCACGCGCGCCGCGATACGCGACAAGACGCGCAGGTCGAAATCGACCACGTTCCATCCCGTGAGTATGTCCGGGTCGATCTCGGCCACGCGCTGGCAAAATGCCGCCAGGGCCGCGGCTTCGTCGACACAGGCACGCGCGCGTTCCGGCATTTCGCGGCCGCTCGAATCGACGATGTAGACCTCGTCGATGCCGCGACCGTATAGCGAAATGGCCAGCAATCTGCGCGCCGTGGGGTCGGTTTCTATATCGAACGACAGGATCCTCGGCTCGACCTCCACCTCCGCCGGCGCGATCTCCGGATCGTCGAACACCCAGTCCGCGCCTTCGCCGCGCTCGGCGCGCCCGTCGATCTCGAGACCGCCCCGGATGTTGTGGTCGATGAGGTAACGCACGGCGAAACGGACATCCGCCTCGAAGGTGTCGATGCCCTGTTCGTGCAGGCGGTCGCGCAGGACCGGCGCGTCGGGCGGCGTCTGGACATCGATGCGCGTGACGCGAGCGCCCGCGAACGTTCTCTTTGGCGTCGGGCATTGACGCGTCGCGCCGAGTTCGCGCGCTCGCTGGGCATCCGCCGCCGCCACGTAAAAGCTCGGCGTCCTGCGATGATCGCGCACGAGGAAAGTGCCGCCCTGTTCGAGACGACCGAACAGATGCACGACAGGTACGCGTTCACGGATCCGGTAGCTCGCCTGCATGACGAAGCCGCGTACTTTCATGGAACGGGCAGCGTCCGGGAGCGAAGTGGTCGGCGGCGCTCGTGCCGTGATCGACGGCCCGGTCGGGCCGAAGGCCGAGCCGTCAGGCGAGGACCGAGGGGCAGTTCCATACCGCAATACTACCGCCGAGTCGCGCGCCGCGGGGTCCCCGACGGCGAAAGATCCGGCCGCGTCCGCCAGGGGTGGGTAACGCTACGGCGCTATTGCCACCGGGTTAGTTGTGGACAGCCCTGGAGGCACGGTTATCGGAAAAGCATGCGCATCGAGGCTGGGGACGGGGCACCGCCGCCGGTAGTCAGCGACCGCTTGCACGATCACGCGTCAAGCAACTCTGCCAGCTTGTTCAATAAGTCTTCGCCACGTATGTTCCTGGCCAGGATGACGCCCTCGCCATCTATCAGGACGTTCATCGGTAGGGCCAAGACGCCGAACTCGGCCGGAACGGGGCTGTCGTAGGCTTTCAAGTCAGAGGTATTGATCCAACCGATCTCGTCTTCCACGGAGGCCTCCTCCCAATCCTCGCGATTGTCATCGAGCGAGAAGGCGAAGATACCGAAACCGCGTTCATCGTACTGCTCCACGGCGGTTCTCAGGTTAGGCACCTCCGCACGGCAGGGCCCGCACCAGGATGCCCAGAATTCGATCAGGACCGCCTGGTTGTCCGCCAGCAAGTCGTCCAGGCGGTAGGTCTCACCGTCGAGACCTGTTGCGGAGAACCGCTTGACCCTGGCGCCGATCTGCACCGTCTTCGCGGTTTCGGACATGCGAATGCCGGTCTCGGTTCGTGCGCGCAGCGCGGTGACGGTGGCGGGCAACTTGGCAACGGCCTGAAGCTGATCGAGACGGCTGAGCGCAGCCGTCCTGCCGAGCCCGCCCATCTCTATGGCGAACAGGCTGGCAAACGGATCGTCGTCCGACATCGCTATCTCGCGCAGGGCGTCGCGCCGAATTCGGTTGAGCTCGTTGTAGAGCCGGATGGCCTCCTCGGTGAGGGTCTCGCGTTCGGGGCCATCCTCGAGGTCCGCCTTCGCGGCCATCACCTTGGCATAGTCATCGAGCACCTGATGGTATTCCTCGGTATCCCGCCAGACAGCGACTACGCGTTGATTGTAGGGCCCGCCTTCGGCCGTCAGCCCGGCGACCCGACCTGCATGACCGACGCGGATCTCGCCCGGCTCGAGGATGAACTGCACGCTACCCTTCGAGTTGCCCTCGACATCCTTGGCGCTGAGCATGACGCGACCCATGTCGTCGTCAGACATTTCGCCGGCTAGACGAAAGCGCCCTTCGGCGATGGGTGCCCGGGCAATCTCGGTGCTCGATCCCAAAACAGCGGAGGAACGCGTGAGAACGACCTCGCCCTGGTCGACGGCGTCGGCCAGGTCGCCAACGATGATGTAGTCCGCGGCGGCGGCAGCAAGGCCCACGGTTGACGCTGAAGCCATCGCCAGCCAAACGCAAAGTCCGCCGGACCACCGCCAAAACCCCATGGGGCGCTTGCCCAACCCATGTGGAGGTGCTCGATGAACACCAGATCCCAAGTTAGCGAAGATGGCTCTACCCCTATGTGCTCGTGGATTGCGCGGAGCATAACAGAGGGATACACCGCCAAGGCCGACTGCTGCTGGAAGTACGACACCGCAGCTCGTCGATCCGTCCAAGTGAAACCAACCCCGCCTGTTATACTGCTCTATTGCGTCGGTTCGACTCATTTTACTGGGGAGGGGTCCCTATGTGCCCAAGATTGTTAGGCCGCAAACTGGCGGTTGCGACTCTGGTTTTCGCAACCACAGCGCTCGCGCAGGACGCCGATACGGGTGAAGAAGAGGCTGCCGAGGACGATTCGGCGCCGGTCGCAGAGCAAGAACAGTCGGAGGATGTGGAAATCATCACGGTCACCGGCTCACGGCTGCAAGAGGGGGACCCTACGGCCGTCGTCTATAGCCTGACCGCGGACGACTTCGCGGCTCGCGGCGTGTCGAGCGTAGAGGAACTGATGCGCACCCTGCCCTGGACCTATCCGTCGATTACGTAGCAAACCAGCGCTCTGGACGTCTCCGCTCTCGCTCCGAGCGATGTGGACAAGAATCTGAGGAACGTCGATAACGTCCTGACCGGCCTTATTCTCTTTGAGGTCATCACGGGTTTCGGCACTTCCACGGCCAACTTGCGCGCCCTGGGCTCGGCCAACACGCTGGTGCTGATAAACGGGCGTCGCGTCGCCGGCCGGGCCGGGGACGAGGAGGGCTTCGCCAACCTCTTGAACGTGCCGCTTTCGGCCATTGAACGGGTTGACGTTCAGTTGGACGGTGGCTCGGCGGTGTACGGCGCCGACGCCATTGGCGGCGTGATCAACTTCATTACCAAGAAGAACTACACGGGCGCCACCGTGAGCCTCCGCCAGGACGTGAGCTCCACCGGCGCCGACAGGACCAATGCCAACATTCAAGGCGGTTACGGATGGGGAAGTGGGCAGATCTCGGGGACACTGCAGCGGACGTCGCAAGAACCGATTGTCAACGCCAAGACCGGTTGGACCACCAAGGACTACCGCAGCCTGTTCGGCCCGGAATTCGATGATCGCGATACCGCGACGGGCCAGCCGGGCGTCCTACGGACGCTGTGTGCTTATTCTTGGGGCACTGCGGCATGTGGCGACCCGCTTCAGCTTCGCGCGGGGCACAGCGGCGAGGGCGCAACCGCCGACGACTACACAACCGACATCATTGCTGTCGATTACGTGCCGCCGCAAAATGGCGAGGATGCCACCAATACTTCGTTGACTCTATTTGCCGAGCACTTCTTCTCCGACGACTTCCGGGTCTTCGTGGATCTTCTTTACTCCGAGCACGAGGCCTACCAGGAATATCGAACCGTTCTGAGCAGTTACGACGTGCCGGCAAGCAATGCCTTCAACCCCTTCGGCCAGGGCGTCAGGGTGAACTACTTGCCCACCGCCGAGGTTAAAGCCGGCGGGTTGCCTGGCGCCTACCACGAATCCACGAACGAACAGCGCAATATCAATGCCGGGTTCATCTGGGACTTCGCGCACAAACATCAGTTGGAACTCCAGGTGGGAAGCTCGGAATCAGAGAACCTCGGCTCGCAGGTTTCGTACATACGGCCAAACTTCTTGCCCAATGCCAACCCGGCGAAAGCCCGGTTACTGGAATTGCTTGCCAGTTCCGATCCCGCCGTGGCGATCAACCTGTTCGGCGACGGCTCGAAGCAAAGTCCTCATCTCGGAGAGCTGGCCTCGCCGTGGATAGGGCCGCATCGAGGCGCCACCGAGACGAACACCTCCGAGTTACTCCTGCGCGGACAGCTCTTCGAGTTGCCGGGTGGTCCGGTCAGCTATGCGGCGGGTACGCAAATGCGCAAGAAACGCATACGCCTGGAGCAGGAAGACTACTACGGTGAATCGGGCACCGTGACAAAGGGGCTGGAGGTGTTGTTCGGCGTAGAGAGTCCCACAGTGGATCTCACCGCGTTTTTCGCCGAATTCGCTATCCCCATCGTTGGTACGGGCAACGCCCGCCCGGGGCTGCACTCGCTGTTGCTGAATGTGCAGGCGCGCTATGACCGCTATGACGCCACCGGCGCCAATGGCGGCGTCACGCGCGTCCGCGAGAGCGGCACCTGGGTACACAAGGGTGAGCCCAATATCGTCACTCTGACGCACACCCACACCAGCCCGCGGATTGGCTTGCGCTATGCGCCAACGCAGAACCTGGCATTTCAAGCCTCCTGGTCGGAATCGTTTCGCCCACCGGTGTTCAGCGAGATATTTCACATTTTGGAGTCCCGCCAGGACACCGTTTACGTGCAGGATCCCTATGATGTCCCCGGCGGTCCTCTCTGCCTCGCTTTCGGGTGCCAGGTTCGCAGGACAGTAATCTACAGCGTCGGGGACGACCTGCGCCCCGAAACTTCAGATACGTACTCATTGGGTTTCGAGTGGACGCCCGATGCGCTGCCCGGCTTGATCTGGACCGCGCACTGGTCAAATATCGATTTCACGGACAAGATCGAGTACTCCTACAACCTGCTTTTCAGTGCTCCGGACGTCGCGTTCAAGCTGCCCCAGATCATAGAGCGCGACGCGGATGGAAATGCGATCAAGGCATTCGCGAGATATATCAATCTCTCCGAAAAAGTCAGTGAAATCCTCACTACCGAACTGGAATACAGCTTTACGAATGCGCTTGGCACGTTCAGGCCGAGACTTAGCTACACGCAGGTTCTCGACGAGCATTTCACGATCATCCCGGGATCGCCGCCCATTGACCGCGTAGGCACCACGCAGGGCAGCAACGAGTACGGGTTGGTTGGGTCGCTGGCCTGGACGGCAGGCAAATACACTGGGGATCTGTTCGTGCGCTATACGCCGAGCTACGAGAATGATCGCACCGGTAGCTGCCGCGCAGTCGTTGGCAGGTGCGAAGCCCGGTTCCGACCTCGACCGAAAATGACAGTGGACCCTTACACTACCGTTGATCTTACCGTGAGCTATCGCTTCGACAACGGCATTAGGCTGCGCGGCGGCGGTCGCAACATTCTGGACGCCGACCCGCCGGCCACCCCGTGGGGAGGCCTGCCCTACGATCTGACGCGCTACGACGCCCGCGGCCAACGGCTCTTCCTGGAGGTCAACTGGGACCTCCTCTGAGTTAGGCGAGACCAAGAGCGGCAATCAGCGGCTTGTTGACGTTGCGCGGTTCGTCGACGACGGCTTCGAGGCGGAACTTGCCGTCGGGGCCGGTCTCGGCCGTTATCGGTCGGGGTGCTCCAGCACTAGCGTCGTTCCCGAGGCCACATTGGTTCTCGTAGTGGTTAAGCCGTCGGGCCATTCCACCACCAGCGTCTCCACGCTTGATGCCCCTCCCAGACCGAATACCTGCACGGTCGGATTCTGCGACGTGAAGTTGCTGCCGATGACGATCTCGCGCAGCAGTTCCTTGTCGCCAACCGTCGCCCGGATGCGGGCGCCCGCCGCCTGGGTGTTGGGCGACGAGCCGACAAGACGCACCTTCAGATAGTTGTTCCCCGTGGTGTCGTTGCGCCACAGCGTGGCGGCGTCTTCGGTGCCGCGATGCGCCTGGAATACGTCCACGTCGCCGTCGTTGTCGAAGTCGGCGCAGACGGCGGCATAGCCCTTTTGACGGTCCGCGATGCCCGCCTCGTGAGCCTGCTCGGTGAAGGTTCCGTCTCCCGCCGCCACGAACAGGCGGCTGGCATCCATGTCGAACTGGTCCGGCGGGAAGGGCTCTATCCAGCCGTTGGTGTGGTAGATGTCGAGATCCGTGTCGTTGTCGAAGTCGGCGAAGCACGCCGCCCAGCCCCAGCCGCCGTCGTGCACGCCGGCGGCGTCGGTCACGTCCTCGAACAGGCCACCGTGATTGTTGTAGAGCCGGTTGCCCAGCTCGAAGCGCTGATCGCCGGCGGCGTCGGGCCGGCTCCAGATGGAGGTGACGAACCAGTCGAGATCGCCGTCGTCGTCGTAATCGCCGAGGGCGGATCCCATGCCGTTGCGATCCACGATGACACTGCGGTCGGTGACGTTTCGGAAGGTACCGTCGGCGTTGTTGAGATAGACCATCGAGGTGAGGAAGTCCCCCGAGATCACCAGGTCGGGGTAGCGGTCTGTGTCGATGCGAGCGAAGGTGGGAGAAAAGGTGTAGTCGTATCCCGACCCGCCGAAGGACCCGACCGGCTCCGGCTCTATGATGCTCGGCGCGATGCCCGCCGCGAGACTTACGTCGGTAAACCGGATCACGCCATCCGCGGTGTCGTTTCGCCATAGGTGTTCGGTATCGACACGCTCGCCCACAACCCTGGGGGTTCCCCAATGCGTGAGAAACAGGTCCAGGTCACCGTCCAGATCGTAGTCGCCGAAGGCGGCCGAGAGGGTGTACCTGGAGAAGACCGTGTCGATTCCCGACCCCTGGGTTACGTCGGTGAATGTGCCGTCGCCTTCATTGCGAAACAGGAAGCTCGGGTCGTACTCGATTCCGCCGATGAACAGGTCGAGGTCGCCGTCGCCGTCGACATCGGCGAACGCGGGGCCACTGTGGCGGTAGTTCTCGTTGGCGGACTTGGTATAGCCCACGCCAGCAGCTTCGCCGACTTCTTCGAACGCGTTGTCGCCCAGGTTCCGGTACAGCAGGTTCGGGCCGATGTCGCCGCGCAGCACGAAAAGATCCACCAGTTCGTCGCCGTCATAATCGCCGCTCGCCACGCCGCCGCCGAACTCTTCGGGTTCCGAAGCTGGCGTGGGACGCAAATAGGCATGCTCGTAGCTGATGCCCGACGCCACTGTCGCATCGTTGAAGCGGACGCCGACCGGGTCTGGCTCCGGCGGGGGCGGCGCAGGGGGCGGAGTCGGCGGCGGAGGTGACGGGTTGCCCCCGCCTCCGCCCCCGCACGCCACGGTCAGCAGTAGCCCAAGTATCCCGGCCGCTACGCGGATGGCCTGTGGATAGGTCAATACCTCACTTCCCGGCGGGCCACAGGCCGTCACACGGCGCCTTTTCTACTCCCTTTGCAGCCTCTACGCGGGCAAACCGACGTCAGAACGATTTGTGAAGCGACAGCCGAAACGCGCGTCCCTGGGTCCATTCGTAGATGGGATTCACCTGGTACGTCTGGCGTTCGTTGGTTTCCGGGTTGATGTTGGTTGTTTGCGCGAACGAATCGCCCAGGTTGTTGATCGTCAGGGTGGCGTTCATGCCGCCCATCCACGAAGGCGCCGCGAAGAACGTATCTTCGTCGAACTCGTAGCTCAGCACCAGATCGTAGTTCTTGGCCGGCTCCGTGAGGTACTCCCTGGTGGGCGAGTTGCGGATCGTCGTATCGGCCGCCGTATGTGCGTCGAAGCTGACAAACACACCGCCGCGCGTCCAGGTGAACTGCATGCTGGTCTGGTGCTTCGGAACCGGTGCCAGGGTGGTGTCCTCCGGCCCGGTGTCGTCCCGCATGGAGATCAGATCGTGGACGATGCCGGTCGACGCGTCCTGTACCACTTCGTACCCGTTGTTGTATGCACGTCGAAAGGTGAAATCGAAGTCGTTGTCCGCCGCCTGCCAGTCGTAGCGCACCTCCAGGTCGATGCCGTCGCGGTTCACGGCCGAGGTGTTGATCCAACGATTGTCCACGAGGTAGGTGTCCTCGGCGGCGTTGTAAATCACGTTCGACGGCAGATCCTCGAGGTAGATGATCGGGACCCTCAGCTTGACGATGCGATTCACGAACTCCGTGTCGCTCCAACTGGCCTTGAAGAAGGCACCCGGCAGGAAGGACGGCGAAAACTCGGCCGACAGGCTTATCGTATCCGCGGTTTCAGGGGTCAGTTTGTCGTTGCCGCCCTGAAACTCGATGACGTTGCCGGTCTGTTGGCGGATCGCTCCGCCACCATCAGGAAGGAAGTACCAAAGGTAAGCGTTGTTGTTCTGTCGGACCCTCGCCAGTAACTGGTTCAATTGCGGGGCGACAAAGGAAGTCGACAGATCGGTCTTGAACCGCAGGGTGTCCGCCGGCTGGTACACCATGCCGACGCTCCACGTGGTCTTGCTGCCCGGGTCCGCCGCGTCCAGCGTTCCGCCTTCGTTGGTATCGGTCTGCCTGTACTCCACCTCCACGTTGGAAATCGAGTCGTGGCGGGCCGAGAAGGTCAGCATCAGGCGTTGAACCGAATCCGAAGCATTGCTCGCGCCGACCACCGGGACCAGCCCTTCCGCGAACACCGCGTGGTTGTCGCGCGCGATGCGCGAGGCGAATGGGCCGCTGCCAGTGGCAGAGGAGCTGTCGATGTAGAAGCCGGTGTTGAACTCGGAGAAGGAGTCGAGCACGTCCTCGCGGAAGTCGTAGCCCAAGACCAGCGTGACGGCGCCGCCGGGCACGTCGAACAAGCTCCCTCGCACCAGCCCTTCGAACCGGGTCTGCTGATTTTTGTACCCCGCATCCACATCTGGAATGATCCAGGCGCTGATGTCGCCGAAGGGATCGATCGGGTCGGGCGGCGCGCCGTAGACCGAGCATTGGCCACCGAAAAATGCGGAATAGGTGTAGCGCGAGCCGCCAAGCTCAGCTTGCAGCGCCTGGCAAGCAGCCTCGTCCTGGCCGCGCTGGCGCGCGATTACACTATGGGTGACGCCGTCGCTGTTGACGCCGAGACCGTAATCCGGATGCCGCACGTTGATGCGCGTGGTGTCGCCTTCCTGCCGGGACAGGCCGTACTCGGCTTGCCACGTCCAGGTGCCTACCGAACCTTCGAGGCCGACGTTGGCAAACAGCTCGTCGGCTTCGGACTCGAAGGAGCTGGGCGGCTGATCGGCGGCCAGGCCCGTCAGGTCGACCCATCTGCCGAATGGGTTGAAGGGACTGTTGGCGTGCAGTCGACCGCTGCGTTGGTTCAGGCCGTTGTCCGAACCGGATTCCTTTGTCGTCAATCGCAAGTTGGCATGCAAGACCAAATCCTCAGCGAGATCCTGGTCGATACCGACGTTGACCACATCGTAGGCTTGTTCCGGCAGCAGGCTGAAGCCCACCTCGGCCTCCTCGCCCCAATGCTGTTCGCCGAACCTGTCGATGCTGTTCAGGTCGTCGGTGTGGCGGAATCCCAAGGGCAGGGTGAGGTCGTTGAGACAGGTGGCGCTAGCTTTTTGAGCATCGTCCAGGGCCGCGTATTCGGCATTGGAGAGCAGGGAGCCGTTCAGATCCCAAAGAATAGCCGTGAACGGGGTGCAGGATTCGTCGTAGAAATACGTCCAGACGCGCACTTGCGGGCCCGGTGCGGTGTTTTTCTGCCCGGCGGTGTTCAGGCGGTTTTGGAGAATGATCGACTCGCGCAGGGACGAATCCAATCCGGAGTCCTGGTAGCGCTCGTAGCCCACCGTGGCGCGCCCGCCGGTCCAGGCGAAGCCGCCGGCAATACTGACGCGGTTTTCGTCGGATCCGCTGGCGTCGGGACGGGCGTAGTCCACATCCACTTCGACGCCGGCGTAGTCCTTGCGGGTGATGATGTTCACCACGCCGCCCACGGCGTCGGAACCGTACACGGCGGACGCGCCGTCGAGCAGGATCTCGATGCGCTCCACCATGGATAGCGGAATCGTGGAGATGTCGGTGACGCCGCCCAGGATGCCGCTGTAGCCCACACGGCGGCCGTCGACCAGAATCAAGGTGGATTCGCTGCCCAAACCGCGCAGGTTCACGGTCGCGGCACCGGTCTTGTTGTTTACGCCGTTAATCCGAGAGCCGTAGGTTGCGTTGGTGGGGTTGGTGTTTTGCGGCAGTTGCTGAAGTACGCGAGCCAGGGTGAATTCGCCGCTGGCGCGAATGTCCTGCCGGTCCATCACGATCACATTGCGCGACAGATCGGAAGGGCTCCCGGCCAGCCGGCTGCCCGTAACCAACACGGTTTCCAGTTCGTCCTCGGATTCGGTTTCGTTCCCGGACGCCACCGCCTCTGCGGCGTCTTCGTCCTGTTCCTGGGCCCCCGCGACGCCCCCGCCGGTGCCGACTACGGCTACCAGCAGAAATGCGAGAGTGATCTCTAACGCGGATCGACCGATGGGACGCGACTGCACGGGTTCTCGTGTCACTGTGACCATATTTCTATCCACTCTATGGATGTTTCAAGTTGAAATATAAGGATACCAGACAGCGATGAATCCGACCTCGTTTTTGGGGGCGTTTCGGGGTAGGGTCAAAGCTCCCGCCAAGGTAGCCTTGGTGGGGCTTCTCGCGACCGCCTTGTCGCCTCCGCGGCGGCCGTCCTCGGGTGCCGCCAAGGGCGGCGGACCACCTTCGCACTACCGCCACATATTCGTGCCACCGCATACCGCAATAGCCTGACCCGTGACATAGGCGCTGGCATCGGACGCCAGAAACACCGCGATGCCCTTCAGGTCCTCAGGTTCGCCGAGCCGGCGCAAAGGCGTATTGGTTTCGGCGTTGCGTTGCGCCTCGGGGTTATCCCACAGGGCCCTGGCGAAGTCCGTCTTGATGACGCCGGGACAAATGGCGTTCACGCGCACGCCCGCCGGGCCGTATTCCAGCGCGAGATTGCGCACCAGGGCGATATCCGCAAGTTTCGAGATGCTGTAGGTCCCGAGCATCGCAGAGGCAGAAAACGCGCCGGTGGATGCAGTGACCATCATGCTGCCCCTACCCTTCTCGACCATGTCCGGCGCAACCATCTGGCACAGCCAATGGTTGGAGCGCACGTTGGTGTTCATGATCTTGTCGAATGCCGAATCCGGAATCTCGGACATCGGCCCGTAGAAGGGGTTGACCCCGGCATTGGCGATGAGAATATCGATGGCACCCAGACGCGACCGGGTCTCGGCGACGAGGGCTTCCAACTGATCCTTGTAGCCGACGTTGCAGGCGATCGCGATGGCCGATCCCTCGCCGCACTTGTCGTTGATTCGCGCGACCGCCACTTCGCATTGCTCGATCTTGCGGCTCGACACGACCACCCTGGCGCCGTGCTCCGCCAATCCTTCCGCCATGTGCAGGCCCATCCCCTTGGATGCGCCGGTCAACAGCGCTACGCGGCCGGTCAAGTCGAACAGCGTTGTTTCCACTCCCATCGTTGGCTCCAGTCCCGGTCAAGCGGCGTAGGTTACGGGAAGCTTTCGCCACGTCACAACGGGACTTTGCGCAACGTATCGGAGCGAGCACAACGATCTAATAGTCGGTCGGCTCCTCCATCAACCACCACGGCGTATTGATCAACTCGCGCTCCTTGCCTTCCGGGACGAACTTGTGAATCCGCTCGGTTCGCCAGTAGTGCCAGAACTCATCCTCGTAGTCTTGATCGAAGATCGTGAACGCGCCGCTTGCCTGCTGCTCTTCCAGGAACTGGCGTTGCGCGTCGAGCGGTTCGAAGCCCGCCTGCTGCCAGATCACTCGACCGCCGTACTTCTCGTAGAGCGCCTTGTTTACCTTCCAGAATTTTACCCACCGCATCGCCACCGGCCGCACGACATCCATGTCCGCATACCGCTGGCTTTCGGACAGGGAATCGATGATTGCGACGAGGCTCTCAAGGCGATCTTGGATCTCTTTTCGCTCATCCGCGCTAAGGGTTTCCTCAAGAGCCTGTTCGAGTTTAGCTCTATCCCCCTCGAACCTGGACAGCGACCGCCGCTGCGTTTCGAGCATCCTTGCAGTGAACGCGGTGAGTTCGTCTTCGGTCGGCCGGATGCCGTTGTCTTCGGCGAACTTTTCAATCAGGGACCCGTTAATCAGCGCGGCGATGCCCGATCCCCTCGCTTCTTCAACAGTAATCTCGTGCCCGAGGACCACCGCGATCACATCGGCCGGATCGCGGGGCTGACTGTGCGCCACGAACGCCACGAGCACCAATGCGAATGCGGCCAAAGGCAGTCTCATGTCGTCTCCACGGACGGTTTTTTGCACCGTAGCACACGGGCGCAACGCCTACGAATCCGGGTTGAAAATGGCGTCATCCAACCTCATATATGCAGCGTGGCCAACCGTCCCCCAACGCGGTTGCTACAAAGATCCTTGACCAGGCAAACGCACCCCATGACGCGACTCGACGCAGCAGGTCTTCGCGGCGGCAAAGGCCGCCCGTTGCGACGTTTGGTCCAAAGTTTCTGGACCAGTGTGCAGCGGGCGGGGTCGCCGCGAGTCACGCCGAACACGCTTGGCCTGCCTCGTCCAGTGGCTCGGAGGCCACGCTGGTGCGGCGAACCTTCAACCTGTCGATCCGCGCATCTCTTGGGACACGTCGACATGTCACGTCTTGTGACCCGGGAGGGCATCACGAGCGACGCCGCACAAACCACAACTTCCTGTTGCGACGCACTCCGGTCACCGGGACACGACTGCTGTCACGCGGTGGCTTGACCTCGGTCTGCCAGTTTCAGAAAGGCGGTCGCCAACTTCGGACCCGCCCCAGCGTCCTCGTGCTTGAAGAACGCGAATCCCTGGCGCGCGCCCGTTTCGTCGGCGCGGGCCAGCCACTGGGCGAGCGCGGGCGCATCGTAGGCTTCCCGGCGCAGGCGAAAATAGACCCAGTCGGTCGTCGCGAGAACCGTCGGCATCGCCAGCTTGCCGTCGTCGGAGACGCAAATGGCGGCGCCGCGCTGGCGCAGCACATCCATCACTTCCTCATCGAACCAGGAGTCGTGGCGAAACTCGAATGCCGCCCGGAGTTCCCGCGGCCATCTGTCCAGGAACGTGTCAAGGCGCTCTATGTTCTTCCGGAGATACCCAGGTAATTGGAACAGGACGCAGCCGAGTCGGTCTTCGAGCGTCGCCACCCGCTCCGCAAGAAATGCGCCGTCGTCGTCGAGCCTCGACTGATGGGTGAGTCGACGCGGCGCCTTGATGACGAAACGGAAACCCTCCGGAACAGCATCACGCCAGCCTTCCAGCACATGGGTTTGCGGCGTCCGGTAGAAAGTATTGTTGATCTCGACCGCGGGGAGTTTCTGTGCGTAGTGCGCCAACATCGCTCCCGGCGCGATCGTCTGCGGGTAGAAGACGCCCTTCCATTCCTTGTAGCTGTAGCCGCTGGTACCGGCGAACCACCGCATGCCTCGTCTCCCAAGAGGGTGACCGATCTAACATAGCAAAGGAGCCTTCAGCCGGGGAGCGCGAGGGGGCACCCCTCGCAAGAAAACAGCCTTCAGCCGGGGAGCGCGAGGGGGCACCCCTCGCAAGAAACCCGTGCTTCGACATGGCGGGGGAGCGAACAACGTCGCATCGGGTGAGTTTTTTCGCCAGAATTGACCCCGGTTCAAAGACAACGGCGGACGCGCGGCGATGGAAGCAAACATAGCTTGGCGTGAGGACGCCGTTTTCTCCGCCCGCGCGGACAGCGGCCACGAAGTCATCATCGACGGGCCGCCCGAATTCGGAGGCACGAACGCCGGCGCGCGGCCGATGGAACTGATGCTCCTCGGTGTCGGCGGGTGCACCGCGTTCGACGTGGTGCACATTCTGCGGCGCGGCCACGCCCGCGTGTCCAAGTGCGAAGCACGCGTGACCGCGGAGCGCGCCGAAACGGATCCGAAAGTATTTACGGACGTCCACATTCAATTCACCCTGGCGGGCGAGGGCCTGACGGAGCGCAAGGTCGCGCGCGCGGTGGAGCTTTCCGCAACCAGGTATTGCTCCGCCTCGATCATGCTGCAGCGTGCCGGCGTCACGGTGACCCACGGATTCGAACTGGAATGACCGCGCAGAGACGACCGCCACCGACGGCCGGTCTGCGCCACGTCGCGCTATTCGCCGGCAACTTCGAAGCGACAGTCCGCTTCTATTGCGATGTCATGGGCATGCGCATCGAGTGGCGGCCCGACGCCGACAACTGCTATCTCACCAACGGCAACGACAACCTGGCTTTGCACCGGGCGACGCGGGAACCGGGAGAGGACCAGAGGCTCGATCACATCGGCTTCATCCTCGACCGAATCGAAGATGTGGACGCCTGGCATGCATTCCTGGTCGCCGAGGAGGTTGAAGTCGTCAATCCGCCGAAAACGCATCGGGACGGCGCGCGAAGCTTCTACTGCAGGGACCCGGAGGGCACGTCGGTACAGCTCATCTACCACCCGCCGCTGAGTTCGGGAGGACGCGACGCCCAACCCCGGCCTTGAGGCGGTTCCCTCGGATTTCGCGTTGGCCGAGAGGCTAGATGCGGTAGGCAGACTCGGTCATCAGCTTGGAAGCCAAGGTCATGGCTTCCTTGACCGGTTCGGGGAATTCGACGCCACCTTCCCGCCTGGCATTTTCGCCGTGCCGCGACTCATCGCTGCGCATCTCCTCGAGGATCGCGCGGCTGCGCTCGTCCGTATCGGGCAGATCGCGAATGTGGTGGTCGAGGTGTCGCTTCACCTGGTCTTCCGTCGCCTCGACAAACCCGAGGCTCACCTTGTCGCCGAGAACCCCGACCGCAGCGCCCAGGGCGAACGAAGCTGCGTAGAACACCGGGTCCAACATGCTCGGCCGGCCGTCGAGTTCGTCGAGGCGTTCCCGACACCAGGCGAGATGGTCGTTCTCTTCGGCGGCTGCCGACCTCAACGCTTCCCGCACTTGTACGTCGCGCGCCGTCAACGCCTGACCTTCGTACAGTGCCTGGGCGCAAATCTCGCCGGCATGGTTGACACGCATCAAGCCCGCCGCGTGTTTGCGCTCCGTTTCCGTCAGCGCGCCCTCCTCCGCCTCCGGTGCATGACGCTCCGCGATAGCCCCGCCGGTCAGCGCCCGCAACGCGCGGTCGAATACGCCGATCAGGTCATCCGCTCCGCTCATACCGATCCTCGCCTTCCCGTCCTGTCTGGCATTCGAGGGTATATCCGCTGCGGCGATGTTGCAAAGCAGCGGCCGGGCAAAACACGGGCCCGAGGGCGACGGACCCTGTGGCGCTAGTCGGCCATCGGCACAGCAGAAATTCCCAGGCGCGTCAGCGTAATCAGCGCGTAGGCGCGATCGCCGGCGGCACCGCCGCGAATGACCACGGGGCCGCCGGGATCGAGTCTGTCCGTCGTTTGGCGGAGCGCGTCGAGCGGCGTCTCGTCGAGGTCCAGCGTCTGGGTGATCCGGCCCGAGGCATCCGGGAGCGGGTATTCGCCGATCAGCGTCCGGACTGCATCGCCCGGAATGACGAGCAGGACGGCATTCCGCCGTACCTGGTATTCACCTTCAGCACCTATATTTCGTCGCGCAAAGGCAATGTCCTCGCCAAAGAAATCGCCCGCCTGAAACAACGCGCCGGCGCGCTCCACCGCGCCCGCCTTGACGATGTATACGGCGTCTTCGGCAGACAGGCGCTCGCCGGCCAAGACACGGCGTTCTTCCGCGCTGCGCAGCAGCCTTTGCCACGAGACCGCGGACATGACCTTGACCAGGGGCGATGCAAGCAGCCGGTCGAGCCACGGCTCCACGGGACCGACGTCCGGCTCCGGCAGACCGCTCGATTGCAGCAGAAACTCGATGGGCGCCACATCGACGGACAAGACGCGGGTGCTGGCGCGGGTCTCCAGCGCGACATCGTCCCCGGGACGGTATATCTCGCCTTCAACGCGCCTGCGCCTGCCGCCGGGTTCGACTGCTTCCACCGCGCCTTCGAGGAGGTACAGGCACCGGTCCAGACGCCGACCGCGCCGCAGCAGCCATCGGTTTGCCGGCAACTCGATCAGGCTTGTGTGCTTCGCCGCTGTCGCGAGGGCGCGATCATCGAGCCCCGCGAACGGTTCGAAGCGTTTGAGCAAGTGCGCCAACATGGACACATCTTCTCAAACCTGCGGTCTCCGCTCTGTCAGCCCTTTTCCCTATTTATTGCGCGAAATGCGATGTCCTTTCTGTAGTACGCATCCTTCCAGGCGATACCACCGACGCGGTCGTAGGCCAAGGTCCGCGCCGCGCCAACGGAGTCGCCCAAGGCGGTCACGCACAGCACCCGACCACCGGCGGTGACGATGCGACCGTCGGCAAGCGCAGTACCCGCGTGAAAGACCTTGGTATTGCCCAGCGTGTCGTCGAGACCGGCGATGGCATGGCCGCTCTCGTAGTCCAGCGGATAGCCGCCCGCAGCCATGACGACGCCAACGGCGGCCCTTGTGTCCCACTGTAGGTCCACGCCGCGCAGATCGCTCGCAAGCGTCCCTCGGCACAGTGCGACAAGATCGCTCTTGAGCCGCATCAACACGGGCTGCGCCTCCGGATCGCCGAAGCGACAGTTGAATTCGATGACCTTGACCGACCCGTCCGGCATGACCATCAGTCCGGCGTACAGGAACCCCTGGTAAGGCGCGCCGTCGGCGGCCATTCCGTCTACGGTGGGATGGATCACCTCGTTCATGATCCGGGCATGCACTTCCGGCGTCACCACCGGCGCCGGCGAGTAGGCGCCCATGCCTCCGGTGTTGGGGCCCAGGTCACCGTCGTCGCGCGGTTTGTGGTCCTGCGACGTCGCGAACGGAACCACGTTCTCGCCGTCGGTGACGCATGTGAAACTCGCCTCCTCGCCTTCGAGATACTCCTCGATGACGATCTCCCGCCCGGCGTCACCAAAGCGGTCTCCGGCCAACATGCCCTCGGCGGCGGCGAGGGCTTCGTCCTCCTCGAAGGCGACGGTAACGCCCTTCCCCGCGGCCAACCCACTCGCCTTGATGACGATGGGCGCGCCTTGGCGGCGGATGTGGTCCCGCGCTACCTGAAGCTCGGTGAAGGATTCGTAGCCGGCCGTCGGAATGCCGTGGCGGACAAGGAATTCCTTGGTAAAGACCTTCGATCCCTCCAGCCGCGCGGCCGCCTTCGACGGACCGAAACAGTCAAGGCCGCGCGCGTCGAAGTAGTCGCGCACGCCGTCGACGAGGGGCGCCTCCGGTCCAACCACGGTCAGCGCGCAGTCGTTGATTGCGGCGAACTCGGCCAATCCCTGGAAATCATCGACGCCGATTTCGATGTTCGTGGTCTTCGGCTCGACGGCGGTGCCTGCGTTGCCCGGCGCCACGTAGACTCGCTCGACCGCCTCCGATTTCGCAGCGGCCCAGGCGAGGGCGTGCTCCCGTCCCCCGCCACCGATGATCAGGACATTCATGCGCAGTTCTCGAATCAGTGCCGAAAATGCCGAATCGACGTAAACACCATCGCCAGACCGTGCTCGTCGGCGGCGGCGATCACCTCGCCGTCGCGCATGGACCCGCCCGGCTGGATGACGGCAACGATGCCTGCCTGCGCCGCAGCGTCGATACCGTCGCGAAACGGGAAGAATGCATCTGACGCCATCACCGCCCCAGCCACTGCGATGCCCTCGTCCTGTGCCTTCATCGCCGCGATCTTCGCGCTGACGACGCGGCTCATCTGACCCGCGCCAACACCCACCGTGGCGCCATCCCGCGCGAACACGATCGCATTCGACTTCACGAACCACGCAACCCGCCACGCGAACAGGAGGTCGGCCATCTGCTCCGCTGTGGGTGCAAGCCTGGTCACCGTTTGAAGCTCCGCCTCGTCGACGCACAGGGTATCCGCTTCCTGCACCAATACGCCGCCGCCGACTCGCTTGAGATCATGCCGCCGCCGTGTCTGTGAGAATTCGCCCACCTCCAGCAACCGCAGGTTTTTCCTCACCCTGGCGGCCTGTGCCGCATCAGCTTCGACCTGCGGCGCGACTACCACCTCCGCGAACTGATTTTTTAGCAGCGCCGCGAGCGTCTGCGCATCGAGCGTCCTGTTGAAGGCAATGACGCCGCCAAAGGCCGAGGTCGGATCGGTAGCGAAAGCGCGGGCGTAGGCCGCGCCGATATCGGCGGCCACCGCGACACCGCACGGATTGCCGTGCTTGACGATAACGCAGGCGGGTTCGTCGAACGTCCGGACGCATTCCAGGGCGGCGTCGGTATCCGCAAGGTTGTTGTACGACAACGCCCTGCCCTGCATCTGCGTCACACGCACCAATGATCCCGGCGGCGGATTCGCTTCGGCATAGAACGCCGCGCGCTGGTGCGGATTTTCGCCGTAGCGAAGGTCGCCTTTCTTGCTGAAGCCGAGCGTCAGCGTTTCCGGGAAGCCCTCAATCGCCGCCACCGGATCATGGGCAAAGTAGTCGGCGATCACCGCATCGTAGCGCGCGGTATGCGCAAAGGCCCTGGCGGCAAACCGCGCACGTTGCGCCAAGGTCGAGCCGCCATCCTCGAGCGCCTCGATGACCGCCCGATAGTCGTCCGGATCGACAACCACGAGCACGTCGGCATGGTTCTTGGCGGCCGCGCGCAACATGGCCGGACCGCCAATGTCGATGTTTTCAATCGCGTCTTCCCGCCTGCAATCCCCACGCGCAACCGTCGCCTCGAACGGATACAGGTTCACCACCACCAGGTCGATGCGCGGAATCCCCTGGGCCCGCATCACTTCCGCATCGTCTTCGCGCCTGCCGAGGATGCCGCCGTGAACCTTGGGATGCAGCGTCTTTATCCGGCCCTCCATGATCTCCGGAAAGCCCGTGTAGTCGGCGATTTCCATCGCCTGGATGCCCGCCGCAGCGAGTGCCGCCCGCGTGCCGCCGGTAGAAAGCAGTTCGATGCCGAAGCCAGCGAGGGCGCGGGCCAACTCGACAACCCCAGTCTTGTCGGAGACGCTCAATAGCGCTCGCTCAACCTGCAACTTCGCGTTCAAGTCAATCCAACGTCGAGACAACCCGTGGCGGGAAGGATGGGATCACCGTTCGAACCTCTCGTCCGATCGGTCGAATATCCGCCCCGGAGCAAATAGTAACCCCTCGTCGGGGCAACAAGAAATCGCAACGACACTACACCAACAGCTTCTCGCTGCGATAGCGCCAGACCGCCAGCAGACCGAGCAATGCGCCGATCACCACCGTGCTGGTGGCGGAAACGGCGAAGTAGACGGGGTCGATCGATTCGGCCTTGACAATATCCGTGAGGAGGAGGTGCTGCGACAGGCTCGGCACCAGCATCATGGAGATGGTGGGTTGCATCGGGTTCAGGACGATCAGGATGATCGGCAACGTGGGCAGCAGCATGGCGATGCCGGTGTAGCTCTGCGCTTCCTTGAAGCTCTTCGTAAACGCGGTCACGGCGTTGAGAAGGCCCGCGCCCAGGACGGCGACAGGAGCGAGTACGACAAACGCCATCGCGCACTCCGCCAATCCAAGGTGCGCGTCCATGCCTACCTCCGCTAGCGGCAGGTAGTCCACGGCAACCGCGAACGCCGCGATGCCGATGATGAGCGCGACAGCCATGAAAAACGCCGTCGCCGCGAATTTTCCCGCGACCAGCGCACCGCGCGAAACCGGCAGCGTGAGGAGCGGTTCGAGCGATCCGCGTTCGCGCTCCCCCGCCGTGGAATCGACCGCGACATGAAGTCCGCCGAGAAAGCAGGAGAAGAGCAGGAAATACGTGAACGCCCCCAGGAGCAACACCGAACGCCCCGATGGGGTCGACACGTCGTCGTTGAGAACCGCCAGCGGGCGGGCGACGGCAGGGTCCACGCCGCGCAACTGCAAGCGCAACGCCCCTACCAGTCGGCTGTAACTATTGAGCGCTCCGCGGACTCGGGCGACGGCGGTTTGCGCCGAGGCGTTCCCGCCGTCGGACACGACCCATACCCGGGCGGCATCCCCATCGCCGAGGGCGGTGCCGAATCGTTCGTCGATGACGAGGCCAACATCGGTTTCGCCGCGTCGCACGGACTCCCGCAGATCCTCGCGATTGTCGAAGGCGGTTGCATCGGCATCGATCAGGCGCTGCGCAAGGTAGGCGACAAGATTGGGTGCGTCGGCAGCGTTCAGGACGGGAACCTCGATCGTACTCTCGCCCTCGTCGATCGTACGCTCGACGGCGAAGTTCATGATGACGGCAAACAACACGGGACCGAACAAGGCGCCCGACAGGCTCGAAATCACCGCACGCCGGTCGCGCAGCGTGTCGCGGACTTCCTTCGTGAGCACGGTGAGGATCGCTTTCAAACGATATCCCCTTCCGAGCCGATCGCGGCAACGAATGCGTCTTCGAGATCATCGCAACGCGTCCTGTGGCGAATTTCATCCGGCGTCCCCGATATTGCGACGCGCCCGTCGGAAATGATCACCAGATCGTCGCACAGCATCGCGACTTCCTGCATGACATGACTCGAGAACAGGACGCAGCGGCCATCTCGCTTGAGGTCCAGGATCACTTCGCGCAGGCCGCGGGCGGCCACGACGTCGAGACCGTTGGTCGGTTCGTCCAGGATGATGGTCTGCGGCCGATGGACCAGCGCGCGCCCGAGCGCGACACGAATGCGCTGACCGTGTGAAAAACCCTTGGCGCGTCGATCCGAGAGATCGCCGATGCCAAGCCTGTCGATCACGGTGTTGGTGGCTCTGCGTGCCTCGCGACGGAGCATTCCCTGCATCGCGGCGTAGTAGGCGATGTTCTCGCGGGCGGTCAGATTCGGATACAAACCCGATAGGTGGGGTAGCGCCCCGATCTGTCGGCGGACAGCCAGCGGCTCGGCCGCGACATTCACGCCGTCCACGCGGGCGTGGCCGCCGTCGGCCTTGATGACGGTGCAAAGCACGCGCAGCGTGGTCGACTTGCCGGCACCGTTCGGGCCAACCAGGCCCGTGACGCGTCCGTCGTTCGCGCGGAAGCTGACGCCATCCATGGCGACGACATCGCGGAAACGCTTCGTCAGGCCCTCGGCCTCGATCATGGCGGCGGTCCCATGCGTGAGGTGAAGATCGGGAATCCGTCAACCGCTTTCAGACAGGGATCGTCGAATACGGTCGGGTCGGCACTATCGACAAACGCCGCCAACAGGCGAGGCACGCAACCGGTCGTGAGCTGCCCGTGGGCCTGATGAAGCAGCGTCACATGCCGGTAGTTGCTCAAGCCTCCCACCGACGTCTCGGCGTAGTACGGCGGCGTCACGGGATCGTCTTCGCCGGAAAGCAGAATCACGGGCACGGCGGTTTCCAACGGGCTGGAGAAGTCGTCGTCGATGTATCCCCGGGGCCAGGATTCGCAGATTTGCCCCAGCGCGTCAATCTGGACCGGACCCAGAAAAGTTTCCTCCAGGGCCGCCCGGTCCACCCGGCCCCAGAACGGAACATCTTCGGTACACACGACAGCGAAATGCATTCCATAGCTGATGGCGCCGTGGATGTCCTCGCCTACCATCAGCACTTGCGCCGCCAATGGCCCGTAGTCGCCGTCCACGGCCGCGCGCACCAGTATCGGGATCAGCGCCGCGGTCTGCGGCGAGTACGTGAGCAAACGCACCATGCCGGCGGCCAGGTGGTCGGTCAGGGTCAACGTCGTGGGGACACCCGTCCTGGGATGCGGGACCGCAATGGTCGGCGGCGACTCTTTCAGGCGCGCCAGGAGTTCCCGGAGATGATCGCCCAAATCGGGATACTGCTCCGCGCAGGCGGGCGTCGCCGCGCAACGCGCGAGCAACCGGTCCAGCGCGCGTTGCGCATCGATTGCGGCGCCCGGTCCGATGGCGAGACTCGGCGGCACCACGCCATCCAGGATGACCGTGCGCGCATGTTCCGGATACCGCTTGAGGTAGTGCTGGGCAACCCGCGTACCGTAGGAGATCCCGTAGATGTTCAGCGACGGATAGCCGAGGGTTTCGCGCATCAACTCGAGGTCTCGCACCGCCGCGCTTGTCGTGAAGAAGGCCGGATCGTGCGACAACCCGTCGACGCATTCGGCGCCAAGGCGGCTAAAGGTCGCCGAATCGAGAAAGACCTCGTCGCGTTCGATGTTCTCGCAGCGCAGGGGCGCGGACAACCCGGTGCCCCGCTGGTCGACCAGCACGATATCGCGCGTTCGACGGATCCTTGCAAACGCCCACTTCGTCTGCGCATAGAAAGTCGTTGAAGCCTGGCCAGGGCCGCCCGCGATCAGCGTGAACGGATCGGGCTCCGGGGTACCGGCCAGCGCTGAAATCCGCGCCACGAACAGTTCAATGCGTTCGCCATCCGGACTACCGGGATCCAGCGGCACCTCCAGCGTGGCGCACTCGGCCGCCGATTCAGAGCGTTCGCCGATTGCGGTCAGGACGCAGGGTTCGAAGTCGACCGCCGCCAGCGGACCAAGCGCGCAGAGCGACAGCGACCCAACAGCGACCCACCGCGACGTGGCGGTCAAACGGTTCAAATCGGTTCCTTGCGGTGCGCAGATAGAGCGCGGAATGCTCCCCGCAAGCGCGAGCGCCTGTCAAGCAACGCGATGTCGCCGCCTAGCTCAAGGGTGCGGGAAGTTCACAGCCGATGACGCCGCACGCGAACTCGTAGATGAACCGCAGCTGCGGCTCCGATGACCAGCGGTCAAAACGATACGCGAATACCTGGACCACGAGCGCCATGGCCGCAACGATCATTCCGGCCCAGAGCAATACGACCCGGCCCCAGCGGCGTTGTTTTCCGTCCGGCGGCGGGGCGGCCTGCGGTGCATCGTCCGCCTGGTTCCCGCCCGGCTGGTCAGCCTCGGGAGTTTCCGCAGACCTGGCGCCGCCGGAATCGAACAGCGCCAGACAGACGCCGCACCGTACCCGTCCCCCGGCGACAGCGAGCTGGTCTTCTCGCGCGCGGAAACGCGTATGGCAACGAGGACACTCTACTATCAGGTCTTCCTGCGGAGATTCGGACACGTGTTCAGTTATGTTCGCCGTGCAGGAGGACCCACTCCTCCAACTTCTTCGGCCCGCGGAACTGGAAGTCCGGGTAGGCGCGTACCACCTCGTCGGCTTGATCCGCCAGGACGCCACAAAGAACCAGCGTCCCGCCGGGCGCCACGTTGGCGGAGAGCCGAGGCGCCAATTTCACAAGTGTACCGGAGAGGATATTCGCCATGACGATGTCGAACCGTTGAATGGCACCCTCCGCCACGCTGCCCGACCGATCCTCCCTCTGCAGAAACTCTCTGCTATGTTCCACCGCGAAGCACACTCCGTTGCGCGCCGCGTTCGCCTCGGTCGCCGTCAACGCCTGGGGGTCGTGATCGACGCCGACGACGCGCTCGGCACCCATCAACTTCGCGGCGATCGCCAGGACCCCCGAGCCGCAACCGTAGTCCAGCATCGAACGTGAGCGCAGGTCCCGTGCCGCAAGCCACTCCAGACACAGCCGCGTCGTCGCATGGCTCCCTGTTCCGAAGGCGAGCCCCGGATCGAGACGCAGGACTATCGGAGCCTGCCCCGCTAGCATCGCGTGCCCCGCCCCCGACCCCTGACCGCTCGACGAAAATCGAACCGGCGCATCCGTGTGGGCGACACCCGTTGCATGCCGCTCGGACGGAATGATCGTGAGGCGTCCAAACTTCCGGACGGCGGAAAACCGCCGCCAAGCGTTCAACCAATCCTCGTCCGCCAGAAACTCGATGTCCAGCCGCCGATCGGGAAACGCCGAACGCACTGCGGGAAAGTCCACGTCGAGTTCAAACAGTCCCGCGACCCGCGCCGCCGGCCACGCGTCAAGGTCCGGCATCGCCCCCGGATCCGGTTCGAGAAGCGGGCTATCGCCGTCGTCGAGATAGGTGATCGCAACGGCGCCAAGGGCGGATAACCTTTCGCCGACAGCCTCGGCAAATCGGCCCGACGCCCCGATTTCGATCCGGATCCAGGGCATGTGACGCCCTATCAGACGATGCGAAAGAGAGGCGACCCGGCCTTGATCGCCCGACCGCTCTCCAACAAGGCTTCGACAATCGTACCGGCGCGGTCAGACTCGATTCTGTCCATCGTCTTCACGCTCTTTCATGCTCTCGATTCCAGCATGCGGACGGCCGCGCGCATTGCGCAGTCGTAGCCATACGCGCCCAAACCCGAGATGACGCCGCGTGCGACATCGGAGAAGTAGGAGTGGCGGCGAAAGTCCTCGCGCGCGTGCACGTTGGACAGGTGCACCTCAATGAAGGGAATGTCCACGGCGAGCAGGGCGTCGCGCAATGCGACGCTCGTATGCGTAAAGGCGGCGGGATTGACGATGATGAACTCGACGCCTTCGCTCTTCGCGCGCTGGACCGCGTCGACCAGATCGTGCTCCGCATTGCTCTGGAAAGCGTCCACGACATGGCCGCGCGGGGCGGCGTATTGCTTTGCGCGGTCATTGATGTCGTCCAGGGTATCGGCGCCGTAGATATCCGGCTCCCGCGTGCCGAGCAGGTTCAGGTTCGGGCCATGCAACAGCAGAATACGCGCCACTATGCGGTTCCCTCCGCTCGCGCCGGATACTCCACGACGCGGGCTGCAGATCAGGTTAGCGGCAAGATCATAGCAGTGGTCCAGTCGCTCGCGTGAGAGCCGTCAGCCCGCCAGATACTTCCGCGCCATCCGCAGCATCGACTCCTCGTCTGTCAGCCGCGCCAGATCTTCGATATCGATCCAGGCGAGATCGATCGACTCCGGGCCGACGCGCAGACCCTCGGTCGACGACGCGCGAAGCGCGAAGCGCACGTCGTAGTGCAGGTGCGCCGGCTCACCCTTCAAGGCTGGAATCGTGTGAATGTCGATATCCAGCACCGCCTCGCTGATCGACCGCACACGGAGACCCGATTCCTCCCGCGCCTCGCGCAAGGCCACCGCCAGCGTGTCCGGCTCGCCATCACTGTGGCCGCCGAGTTGCAGCCACTTGCCGAGTTTTCGGTGATGCGTCAGCAATACCCTTGAGCCCGCCGGATCGACGACCCAGGCAGAGCCCGTGACATGGCCGTCGTCAAAGCAATCACGCTCGAAACAACGCGGTTGCGCTTCGATGAAGCGGCGCAAGCGCGCGGCATCCGCCTCCTCGGGATAGCGCGCCCGGTAGGCATCGATCATGCGCAAGATCCTCATCGGACGCGTGCCTTGCCATCCTCCAGGAAACGTCGCGCCCTCCTCTCGATGCGATTGAGATCCGCGATCTGGCACTCCCAGATGACCATGACGCGCCAGCCGCGCGCGCGCAGCGTCCGCTCACTTCTCCTGTCGCGCCTGCGATTGCCCTCCAGTTTGGGAACCCAGTAAGCCAAACGCGACTTGGGCATTCGCGCGTGTTTGCAACCGTCGTGCAGGTGCCAGAAACAACCGTGCACGAAGATGACGCTTGACCTTCCCGGAAACACGAGGTCTGGAGTGCCAGGCAGGTCGGAGCGATGCAGCCGGTAGCGATAGCCGATGCCGTGGAGGAGTTTCCGCACCGCCATCTCCGGCTTGCTGTCCCGGTTCTTGATACGGGACATCAGGGCGCTCCGAGCGGCGGGACTAAGGGTGTCGACCATCCGAGGCTGTCCCGACGACAAGCGCAGCGAGGCGCCCGACCATTGCTCGCCTATCCCCGCCGGCCGCCAAGGTGGAGACCTTCCGAGGGGTCGCCCCCTCGCGCTGCTCTCTCATCCGAGAGGTCACCCCCTCGCGCTCCCCCGCTGAGGGCTCTCCGTCTCGAATAGCGCAGCGAGTTGTTCCGTCATCGCGCCGCCTAGCTGTTCCGCGTCGGTAATGGTCACGGCGCGGCGATAGTGATGCGTCACGTCGTGGCCGATCCCGATGGCGATGAGTTCGACTCCCGAATAGTTCTCTATCTGGTCGATGGCGTATCTCAGGTGCTGTTCGAGGTAGTTGTTCGGATTCACCAGCAGCGTCGAGTTGTCCACGGGCAGACCGTCCGAGATCACCATCAGCACGCGGCGTTGCTCGGGACGCAGCACTAGGCGATTGTGCGCCCAGATGAGCGCCTCGCCATCGATGTTCTCTTTCAGCAGTTCTTCGCGCATCATCAGCCCCAGGTTCCGCCGCGTGCGGCGCCACGGATCGTCCGCCGCCTTGTAGACGATGTGCCGAAGATCGTTCAGCCGGCCGGGATTGGCCGGTTTGCCATTGTTGATCCATTCCTCCCGCGATTGCCCGCCGCGCCATGCGCGCGTCGTGAAGCCGAGGATCTCCACGCACACCGAGCACCGTTCCAGCGTGCGTCCGAGGATATCGGCGCACATTGCCGCGATGGTGATCGAGCGGCCGCGCATGGAACCGGAACTGTCGATCAACATGGTGACGACCGTGTCGCGAAAGTTGGTCTCTTTCTCCTGCTTGTAGGTGAGCGGATTCATTGGGTCGACAACGACCTGGGCCAGTCGCGAGGCGTCGAGAATGCCCTCGTCCAGATCGAACGCCCACGCACGCATCTGCTTGGCCAGCAGTCGGCGCTGCAATCGGTTGGCGAGTTTCGACGTGGCGTGCTGCAGCGGCACAAGCTGCTGATCCAGGAGTGTGCGCAGGCGGGTGAGTTCGCCCAACTCGCAAAGATCCCCCGCCAGGATTACTTCATCGAATTTCGTGGTATAGGGATTGTAGTCGACATTGATGCGGATACGTCCCAGCTCGTCGGGCACGACCTTGGGCGCTTCCTCGTCGTCCGCATCGGCGGCGAGTTCGCTCATGTCCATGTCCGCGTCCAGTTCGACGATAGCCGTTTGTCCGTCGTCGTCTTCGTCGCCGAGCGTGTCGTCTTCGAGCACGACATCTTCCATCGACGCCTCGGAATCCGACTCCGACACATCGTCAACGGATTCCGTATCCGAATCATTGTCGGCGAGGTCCTGGTCCTCGAACTCTGCGACCAGACCCAGGTCCTGGAGGAGCGAACGGCTTGCGTCGGCGTACTCCGCCTGGTTGTGTAGCTTGTCGCGCAACAGATCGATGTGCTTGCCGGCGCGCTCCTCCACGTAGTCGCGCCAGAAACGGACCACGTTTTCCGCCGACGGCGGTAACTCCCGCCCGGTGATCCGCTGCCGCACGATCAGCCCCACGGCGACGCTCAGGGGGGCTTCCGTCTCGGCGGTGATGGTGTCGAACGCCGCCTGGCGACACAGCGCTTCCAGCGCGGCGTCGAGGTTGCGCGCCACGCCTTCCATCCGGAGCGTGCCGATGGACGCGATGCGCGCGTCCTCCACCCACTCGAACATCTCCTGGGCGGGACCGGCGTTCGGCGCGCGCGCACGGTGGGTCGCGTCGTCGTGATATCGGAGCTTCAGGGCGAATTCGTCGCTGACCCCGCGCACGGCATTCAGCTCGTCATCGGCGCAGCCAATATTCGGCAATGGCAACTGCACGACGTTGCCGCGCATCGTCGGGCTACCCCTGCCGAAGTTGACCTCCAGGTCGTCGTTCTCCGCCAGCGCCCGCATCGTCGCCGCCGTGGCCCTTTTGAACAGCTCCAGGGCGCTGTCTTCTTCACCCATGTCAAAGACCTGAAATCGATCCTTCGGTCACTGTCGCAGCGTCAGACCTCGCGTCGCGTCGCCGAGATCCTCCCCCATGCAGCGCTGGTAGTACTCCGCCACCACCGGGCGTTCGAGTTCGTCGCACTTGTTCAGGAAGGAAACGCGGAACCCGAAGGCGATGTCATTGAATATGTCGGCGTTCTCCGCCCAGGTCAGCACTGTCCTCGGCGACATGACCACCGAGATATCGCCGTTGACGAAACCCTTGCGGGTCAAGTCGGCGACGGAAACCATGCCGGAAATGATGCGTCTGCCGTCGTCGCTCTCCTGCCAGGACTTCGCCTTGCCGTAGACGATCTCCACTTCCTGTTCGTGTTCCAGGTAGTTCAACGCCGTCACGATATTCCAGCGGTCCATCTGGCCCTGGTTGATCTGTTGGGTGCCGTGGTACAGGCCGGTGGTGTCGCCCAGTCCAACGGTGTTGGTAGTCGAAAACAGCCGGAACGCCGGGTGTGGCCGCACGACGCGGTTCTGGTCGAGCAAAGTGAGCTTGCCCTCAACTTCCAGCACGCGCTGGATAACAAACATGACGTCCGGACGTCCCGCATCGTATTCGTCGAAACACAACGCCGTCGGATGCTGCAACGCCCAAGGCAGTATGCCCTCCTTGAACGCCGTGACCTGCAGACCGTCTTCAATGACGATGGCGTCCTTGCCCACCAGGTCGATGCGGCTGATGTGGCTGTCCAGGTTGACGCGGATGCACGGCCAGTTGAGCCGCGCCGCGACCTGCTCCACATGCGTCGACTTGCCGGTCCCGTGATAACCCTGAATCATGACCCGGCGGTTGTGCGCGAAACCCGCGAGAATCGCCAACGTCGTGTCGTGATCGAATTGATAGGCCGAATCGATGTCGGGGACGTAGTCCGTGCGGTCTTTGAAGCCCGGCACTTCGAAATCCTGATCCAGCCCGAACGCCTCCCGCACGTTGACCGTGGTATTCGGCATCATGTCGGGCGACAAGCCCGATTCGTGAACACTCATCGGCAACGTGAGTCCTTGGCTTCGGGCCGGACATTTAATCACTAATCCGGCGCAATGGCTTGACCCGGCCCGTCTTGATTGCAGGTCGTCTGTCGTGAGTCGAGTCGGGACGCAATATTACGCTGAGTCGGAACCGAAGAATTCGGACAACTTGCCGGGACGATGGGAAGAGGCCAAACGTGTATTCCTCCCTGAACTTCCGCCTGGGCGAGACGCTCGACCTGTTGCGGGACACGTGCGCCGTTTCGCGAGCAACGAAATCGGGCCGCGGCGAGCACGTCGGGGCGCTCGCCATGAGCAAGGCCAACTCGTACGCCATACCGATACTCCGCGGCAACGGCTGCTTGGGCAGTTTGTTCGTTTGTTCCCGCAGCACTCCCGGAAAAATCGCATTAACCTATTGAAACGAAACGACGTTTAGCTAATCGACTAGCGACTTGGTGAAATATCCGGGCTAGTCGCGCCGATCAAGCCATGACTTCAACGCCGTGCCAGAACGCCACGCGGCCGTTGATCTGACGCGCAGCCGCCTTTGGCGCGGGGTAGTACCACACGGCGTCCGCATTGGTTTCCCCGTCTACGACGAGGTGGTAGTAGTGGGCGGTACCCTTCCAGTGGCAGACCGTCGTCGTATCGCTGGGCGCCACCGCATCTTCCCGCAGGGCGGCGCGCGGGAAGTAGTGGTTTCCCTCCACGATCACCGTGTCGTCGCTCTCGGCAACGACCTGGCCATTCCAGACTGCTTTCATGTGTCTCTCCGCTGGCGCATCTCAATCCGACGAATTGTAGTTGACATCGTTTTGTCCCGGACTGGCGAGCACCCGGCAACTCGAACTATGCTGGCCCATCATCCTTGGAGAGGTGTGGGATGTTCCTCAAAGGTCTGAAAGTGCTGGACATCGGGTCGTATGTCGCGGCACCGGCCGCGGCCACCGTGATGTCCGACTTCGGCGCGGATGTCGTCAAGGTCGAGCCCCTCGACGGCGATCCCTTTCGGAAACTGCTCGGCGGCGTCCTCGCGGAGTACCCGAACTTCTACTGGGCGCAGGACTCCCGCAACAAGCGCAGCCTCTCCATCGACTTCACCACGCCTGCCGGGCGGGAAGCCATCGACCGTCTGGTGCGGCGATCCGACGTGGTGATCACGAACTATCGTCCCGAACTGCTGGCAAGACTCAAGCTCGCCTACGAGGATGTCCGCGCGCTGAACGAGAACGTGATCTATGGACAGGTCAATGCTTTCGGACTCGGGGGCGAGGAAGCGGACTGCGCCGGCTTCGACGCCACCGCGTGGTGGGCGCGGAGCGGTCTCATGGATCACGTGCGCAGACCTGGAGCGCCTCCCGGGCTGTCATCTCCGGGCATGGGAGATCACCCGACCAGCATGTCCCTGTTCGCTGGAATCATGGCGGCCCTCTATCGCCGGGAACGCACCGGCGAGGGGGCCCACGTCCACACCTCGTTGCTGGCCAACGGCGCGTGGGCGCACTGCATGACCATCCAGGGCGCCTTGATCGGCTACGACGCTTCAGTCAGGCGAACGCCAGAGGACATCAAGAATTCGCCGCTGGCGACGTTGTACCAGACCGGCGATGGCCACACCCTGCTGCTCAGCATCCTCAATCCGGCGAAGGAGTGGCCCGAATTCGCCCGCTTGATCGGCCGCCCCGAGTGGATCGACGATCCGAAGTACGCGGACCGCACGGCCCGATTCGATAACCGGGAAGAACTCTACGGGCGCATTTCCGAGATATTCCTGTCGGACACCGCCGCATCGTGGCACGCCAGACTCGACGGCGCCAGGATCACCCACGCCGTTGTGCAAGAAGTCTCCGACGTCGTCAACGACGAGCAGATGTACGCCAGCGATATCCTGATCGAGGTCAAGCCCGGTCCGCATTTCTATCCATACACCGTAAACAGTCCACTCTGGATCAGCGGCGCCCGAAAGCGGACACCCCGGCTCGCGCCGGACATCGGCCAGCACACGCGGGAAGTCCTGCTCGAAATCGGATACAGCGAAAGCGAAATCGAGAAAATGCTGGCCGAAGGGATCGCCCGCCGGGAAGAAAAGGCTTAACCCGGATACATCGGCAGCGACCAACGTCAGATCGCGGCGTGGCGTTGCAGCATCTTCCCTACAATTTGGCGCGCAGCATCCTGGCGATTTCGCTCTTGCCCTTCTCCACGGTATCCGGGTCCGGCAATGGGATCCCGAACATCGACACGAAGTATTCGGTGGTCTCTCGGTCGAACTCCGCTACTGAAAGCGCGGTCGCGCCGTCATTGTTCACGGCACCAAGGTCGGCGCCCGCGACAAGCAGCATCTTCGCGATGTCCACGCGTCCCAGGAACGCCGCGAGAATCAGCGCCGTGGTGCCGTTGCCCGGATCGCGCGCGTTGGGGCCCGCACCCTTGCCGAGGACCTCTTTCACAGCCGCCGTATCGCCGCTCACGATCGGCCCCGCCAGGGCTTCCCAGCCCGCATATCTCACCAAGCCGCTTGTCGAGCAAACATAAGTCATTTGTTTTCAATCATGTGCACCGGTTTTTCGGAAGTCCCGCCGGATACAACCTGCGCTGCCGCGCCCTCGCACGGTGGGGCCGGGCCACGGGCGGAGCCGAAGGCGCCGCCTGTGGGGCACTTTTGCCCGCGTGCGCGTACGTGCTCGCTCCACCATAAGGCATGGCTATGCTTCCGGCTCTTCTCTTGCGAGGGGCTCCCTCGCGCTCCCGGGCTGAAGGCTCCGAGCACGCCCACGCGGGCAAAATCCTGCGCGATCATCGCGGCCCTTGGTGAGATATGCGGGCTAGTCGTAGTTGGAGATGCCGCCGAGCATGGCGATGATTTTTGCGCGACCGGCCTCCACCGTGGCGCGGTCCACCGGCAATTGCAGCATGGCGGCGATGGTTTCGGTCGTCGCCCAGTCCAACCTGGCGATGTCCAGGGCCGACTGACCGGAGTCGTTGCGAATGGAGGTGTCGGTGCCAGCACGCATGAGTATCTTCGCCATCTCGGCCCGGCCCAGGAAAGCCGCCGCGCCGAGAGCGGTGCTGCGGTCGCCGTTGCCGGCGTTCATGTTTGCGCCGTTGGCCAAAAGCTACTTGACGGAACCTGGCTGGTCGGTAACCACGGCGACTGTCAGCGCCGTCACCTGAGCATCTCCCGGCATCTGTCCATCGAGGTCCGTCCCAGCGCGTTTGTTTGCCTCCAACTCGGCCATGTCGCCGTCGGCGGAGGCTTGCCAAATATCCTTCGTCGGGGCCGGAAACTCCACGTCCGCCACCGGAGGCACGGTCGGTGTTTGGGTGGCACACGCCGAGAACATGAGCAAGGCCAGCCCGGCGATCACGCCAGCGATGGCACGGGAAAACAGTGTCATGGTTCACTCCCTTGAGATGTGAGACGGCAGGAAACATTATGCAGCCTCACGCTTCGACGTCTTAATCCGCTCTCTTTAACAACAGAAGGCACCTTGGCCTTGGTGCCCCAAACCCGGGGCCTACTGTTGTAAGCTCCCGCGCAGCCGGTGTTGAGTCCGGCCAAAACTGGAGAAACGGTTGCCATGCCAATCACCGTCACGCCCACCCATGCCACGCTCGGTGCGGTCGTCACCGACGTCGATCTCGGTTCGCTGGACAACGCTACCTGGGGAGAAGTCCACGGCGCATTCCTGACGTACGGCGTGCTGATCTTCCCGGATCAGACCCTCGATGCAGAGTCTCAAGGTGCCTTCGCGCAGCGCTTCGGAAGGATCGAGACGTTGTCGCCAAGGCAGATTGGCGCAACGCTTCAGTTCTCCAACCGAAAGCCGGATGGCAGTCTCGCGCAACCGAACGAGCAGCAATACCACATCATGAAGGGCAACGAAGGCTGGCATACCGACAGCACCTACATGCCGCTCGCGGCCAAGGCGTCCATGCTGATGGCTCTCGTCGTGCCGCCAGAGGGCGGCGAAACCGAGTTCGCCGACATGCGCGCCGCGTACGACGCACTCGACCAGGATACTCGGCACAAGCTCGAGTCTCTGTCGGCGTACCACTCCCTCTACCATTCGCAGGAGAAGGCCGGCTACCAGCACGGGACCGACAACGTGTACGGGTTCCACGACAAGGGGGCACCCTTGCGCCCGATCATCAAGACGCACCCCGAGACCGGTCGCAAGTCCATCTACACGGGTCGGCACGCCTACGGGATTCCGGGCATGCGCGAGGCGGATTCCGAATCCCTGCTCGCCAAGCTGATGGCCGACGCGTGCCAGCCGCCGCGCACCTACCTGCACCGCTGGACGGTGGGCGACCTGGTGGTCTGGGACAACCGCTGCCTGATGCACCGGGCCCGTCCCTACAATACGGACTACCCTCGGGCACTGCGCGCGTCGCGGATTTCCGGCGAGCCCGAGGCCGAGTTGGCGCCCACGTTCGCCGATCCCCGGGCAGCGGCGTTTTACCCGTCGTCGTCCAACGCGTCGTCGGTGGCAGCGGGTTGACAACTTCGCGACGACGACTCTGCGCACCTTCGTATTGGGCGGATGCAGGAACTGAACGATGAAGGTCGCCGCCACAAAAGGCCGACGGTGCGGCGCGGATGCGTCTACATCGAGAGTCGCTAGCGCCAATGGACCCGCGCCCTGATGATCCAACGCTTCAGTAGACTGGCCGCCGTCATCCTCGCCGAGATGCGCTCGGCGCGACGTCTCGTCCGCACCTGGCTGTTCTTCATCCTCGCCTCGATGCTTGGGTTCGGCACATATATCTACTATGGCGTACTGCACGCATTTGGCTCGGGCTACACGGTCACGGCCGGAATGGTCCTCAGCCCGAAGGTGATCTTCGTAGCCGTCGGAAGCACGATACTTCTCGTATTGCAGGTATGCCTGGTCTTCCTTGCATTCGATGTCCGAGCCCGGGATCGCCGGGACCGCATCCATGAAGTTCTGGACACGCGTCCCCTGAGCAACCTTGAGTTGCTCGTCGGACGAACGCTTGGCCTCGCGGTCCTGGCCTGGATTCCGGTATTGGCCATCGCCATCCCGATACTGGCCTTGGGCGCCATGGCTGCCGAAGCCGGGTGGTGGATCGGCGATGTCGAACCCGTTTCATTCACAGCGATGGTGCTGGTAGATGTCCCGGTAGCATTGCTCCAGTGGTGCGTGCTGGTCATCCTGTTGTCGGTGATTCTGCGCAACCGCCTCGTTGTCGCCGTCGTCGGGCTTGCGCTGGCCGGGCTGTTCTTCTGGGTGACAATTATTACGCCGCTATACCTGGTACCGATCTTCGGATTCGGTCCGAACCTGCTGCCCTCCGACATGATGCCGGTATTTCTTGACCCGGCGGCCCTCGCTCAGACCTTCTCCTCCCTGGCCGTTTCGGCCGGACTATTGGTTTTTGCCGCCGTGATGTATCCGCGCCTGGACGGCGGCTCCAGGTTCTTGCGGCTCGCAACGGGCACAGCCCTCGTCGGCATTGGCGCTGCCGGTTTCGTTGCCCTCGTGCTGTCAGCCTCGAATGACCTGGCCACGCGCGAGAACTGGGCGAGCGCCCACCGCGCCGTTGACGGGCAACCTCGTGCGGATGTGGAGCACGTCGCTGGCAGCGTCGTCATCGAGCCGGGCGAACTTTTGCGAATAGAGATCGAAATGACGCTGCGCCCTCCCCCGGGGGCGGGAACCGACCTGGTGCTCAGCTTCAATCCGGGCATGAACATCGAGGCGCTGAGTCTCGACGGCGAGGAGGTCGACTTCAGCCACGAAGCCGGACTGCTTACGGTGCGCCCGCATTCGCAGCCGTTCGGATCGCTGACCCTTTCGCTTGCAGCGGCCGGCATCCCGGATGCGCGATTCGCGTATCTCGACAGCGCCGTCAACGCGGACACAGTCACTGGCCCAGAAGCCTTGATCGCCCAGCTAGGCCAGGAACCCGGCCTGTTCGACGACGACTACGTGGCGCTGATGCCGGGCACGAGGTGGCTCCCCCTGCCCGGGCCAAACGTCGGCGACGAAGCGCCGTCCCGGGGCCGAGACTTCTTCACTGCGGACATTGAAGTGCAAGCGCCGGCCGGCTGGTTGGTGGCGGGTCTTGGTCGCCGCCCGGCCTTCGAAGACGATCATCGTGTTCGCTTCCGTCCCGTCGCGCCGGTCCCCGCTATCGCCTTTTTCGCGGCCCCGTTCGAACGACGCACGATGGGCGCGGGCGGCGTATTGTTTGAACTGCTGATCCATCCCGCGCACAGCGATAACCTGGACTTCTTTGCCGACGCGACGGACGAACTGGCGCTGCGTCTCGAGGAAATGTTCGATGACGCCGCCGATGTCGGTCTGCCGTATCCCTACGAGACTCTGAGCCTGGTTGAAATCCCATCGCGATTGCGCGGCTACGGTGGCGGCTGGCGCCTGGATACGGTGCTCGCGCAGCCCGGCATCCTGCTGCTACGAGAATTCGGACTGCCCATCGCGCGTTTCGATCTCCAGTCCATCGATACCGAGAAGTTGGAGGACCGCGAGGGCGGCATTGCCGCCGCCAAGATCGACATGCTGGCGCGATCGCTGGAGAACGACTTCGCCGGCGGCAACGTTTTCCTCGGCGCGGCGCGCAATTTCCTGCGCTTCCAGACCGGCGCCACCGGCCCGGGTGCGGCGGCGATCGACTTCGTCCTCGACAGTCTCGCCAACCGCGTAGTGACAGACAGGCCGGGATACTTCTCCGCCTATCGTATTTCCGCTGATCTCCAGCACGCCTCGCAGGCGGCGTTCACAGGCATATTTGGCCGGGAGGTCGGATCGGTCGCGAAGACCGTTTACCAGGCTGCAACGAGCCGCCCGTCCGTCTGGGATCGAGCCCTTGCCGAGCCGCTGTCGAAACTCGATGTCCACAACGACCCGGAGAGAGCGCTCAACGCGATGATGCTGAAGGCTAATTCCATCGCCAATGTGCTCTTTGACGCTCTCGGGCCGATACACGCCGCCGCCTTGCTCGCCGAACTGCGGGACCGATACACCGGTGAGAACTTCACGGACAAGGACCTTGAGCACGTCGCTGCCTACCTGGGGATCGACCTCGATGGTCTGATCGGGGCGTGGCTGGACAAGACCCGCTTACCCGGTTTCCTGACTTCCGGCGTGCAGGTGCAGCGCCTCTCCGACGAGGATGACGGAAGCCCGCGCTACCAGATGCTCGTACATGTGCGCAACGACGAGCCGGCCCCGGGACTGTTCCGCATGGCCTACACAACGGCGGACCGGACGACACACAACACTGGCCCGATCCGCATCGCCGCCGATACATCCGTGGAAGTGGGCATGACCAGTTCCTCGCCACCCAGCACGCTTGCCCTGCACCCCTACCTCTCCTTGAACCGCCTGCCCGTGACCCTGTCGCTGCCGGAGATTGACGCCGAGGACGCGCTGGATGTCGAATCCTTCGATGGCGCCCGCCCGAGCGACTGGCGCCCGCCTACGTCCGCTGGCGTCATCGTGGATGATCTCGATCCGGGATTCACCGTGGAATCCGATACCGAAGACGACGACGCCAGCTTCCTCGCCAGCATCGCCGGCATCGATGTGGAGATGGACCAGGACATGCCCCAATTCAACTTTCCGTTCTACATGGGCGGCGATAACTGGGTGCGTCAAACGCTCGCCACCGGCTGGGGCAAGTACCGGCACACCACGGCCCGCGCGACGGGCGCCGGGACTGCCAGCGCGATCTTCGGCGCGACCCTGCCCTTCACCGGACAATGGCGCCTCGATTACCACCTGCCCGTTGATCCGAAGAAAGGCGGCGGATTCGCGGGGCGGCAGGGGCCCTATGAGACGAAGCTGATCATTGGGGAGCACGAACAGCCGGTGGAATTCGACGCATCGATCGCCGAGCAGGGCTGGAACCACCTGGGCGACTATCAGGTCGGCTCGCCCGATGTCCGAGTGGAGGTCTCGAATCTCGCCTCTTCCGGCTTCGTCATCTATGCAGACGCCATCCGCTGGACACCTGTGCGCGGCAGGTGACATCCCACCGGGGCGGCTCTTGCCATCAAGAGCTATTGTAGCTATTGTAGCTCAATGAATGAGACCACGGCCCGAGACGCCAAGAATCGGTTCGGCCAATTCCTCGATGCGGCCCAGCGCGCGCCTGTGCGAGTCACCAAGAACGGTCGTGTGGTTACCGTAATGATGTCGGTGGGACACTACGAACGACTTCGCGGCGCCGCGTGGGAGCGGCTAACAGCGACGATGAACGCCATGGGTGCGGAAGCGTCAGAGCGCGGCTTGACGGACGCAAAGCTGCAAGCGCTTCTGGCAGATGAGAGTTGAACGAGCGGTACTCGATACAAACGTACTCATCAGTGCGGCGCTTCGGCCAGCGGGACCGCCACGTCAGGCAATCGACGCCGTGCGCCGCGAGAACGGCGAATTGCTGTTCTCCGACGAGACGTTCGACGAGCTGCAAACCCGAATTCGCCGCCCGAAATTCGACGTCTACCTCAGCCAGAACTCCAGGGCGATATACCTGGCGCAATTGAAGACGGTCTCTGCGTGGGTTTCCATAGCGGGAGCCAAGATGGGCTGTCGCGATCCGGACGACGACATGCTCCTCGAAACGGCGCTGATGGGCGACGCAGATTGTCTGGTAACGGGTGATGGGGACCTCCTTGAGATGACGCCCTATCAAGGCATTCCGATTCTGACGCCTGCGACTTTTCTGAACGTGACTGGCTGAGCCGCTCACCAGGGCAACAACGCCCGCTACAATGGCCGCGCGTCGAAGAGGGAGATCAGACCTTGGGCGACATCAGCCACCGCATCGTCGAATCGAACGGCATCAAGATGCACATCGCCGAGGCCGGCGAGGGTCCGCTCGTGATCCTCTGCCACGGCTTCCCGGAGTCCTGGTACTCCTGGCGCCATCAACTCCCGGCGCTCGCAGCTCGGGGCTATCGCGCGGTGGCGCCGGACCAGCGCGGCTACGGTTGCACCGATGCGCCCGCCGATCTCAGCGCCTACACGCAGCTCCACCTGGTCGGTGATATCGTCGGCCTGGTGCGCGCCCTGGGCGAGAAGCAAGCCGTCATCGTCGGACACGACTGGGGTGCGCCGGTCGCGTGGAACGCAGCCTTGTGGCGTCCCGACATCTTCCGCGCCGTCGTCGGGATGAGCGTACCCGCCGCCGACCGCCCGCGAAGAGTTCCCACAGCCGGCCTGAAAGAGGCTTTCGGCGACAACTTCTTCTACATTCTCTACTTCCAGACCCCGGGCGTAGCCGAGCACGAACTGCAAAAGGACGTTAGACGCAGCTTGCGCATGCTGCTGTATTCCGCGTCCGGGGCGGGTGCCGAGAGCGCGTTTTTGCCTCTCCCGAAAACGGCGGGCTTCCTCGACCAGTTGATGGATCCGGAGAAACTGCCGGACTGGCTTACCGAGGACGACCTTGACTATTTCACCAACGAATTCCTGCGCACCGGTTTCCGCGGCGGCCTGAACTGGTATCGCAACCTCGACCGCACGTGGGAGCTGTCTGCACCGTTTGCCGGCAAATGCATCGAACAGCCGGCTCTATTCATCACCGGCGACAGGGATCTCACCCGAGGCATGCCAGGGTTCGAGGAGAGGATGCGCACTGTAGTTTCGAACTTGCGGGAAGTAGTCACCTTCCCGGGCGTCGGTCACTGGACGCAACAGGAAAACCCCGAGGGCACCAACGCCGCGATGCTGGAATTTCTGGACTCGCTGGATTGACAAAAGGGCATGAAAACGTGAAACCGCGCGTCACCGGAATGGAGATCCTCCCCGTCACGGTCAGCGAGCGCACCCGGTGGTCGTTCGTGCGCCTGTCCACCAACGTCGGCGTCAGCGGTCTCGGCGAAGCGTCCGCGGGCGACCCCGAAATTCCCGAGTTGGAAGAATACTATGGCTTGCTCGGCGAATCGCTGTCGATTCAAGCCTTTCGTCGGGCAGGTCTGCTGCGGGCCGCAGCGGGCGGGGTCCGCGCGGCCGCAGCGTTCAGCGCCATCGAACAGGCGCTCTGGGACATTCGCGGCAAGCTCCTGGGAGCGCCGGTGCACGAACTCCTGGGCGGTCGGCTACGCGATGCGGTGCCACTTTATGCCAACGTCAACCGGATGACGAAGCATCGCGTGCCGGAGGGCTTCGCAAGGAGCGCGGCCCTTGCGCGCGACGCGGGATTTCGAGCGGTCAAGGCGGCGCCGTTCGATGGTTTTCCGCCACCACAAGCACCGCGCGAAGCTATCGAAGCCGCGATAACCGAGGGCATCGACGCCATGCTGGCTATCCGAGAAGCGGTTGGCGGGGACGTGGCGGTCAAGGTCGACTGCCATAGCGCTTTCGACTTCTCCCGCTCGGTGTCGGTCGCCGAACGATTTCTGCCCGCCGGTCTCGACTGGTTCGAAGAGCCGTTGCCCGTCGATGACGTGGAGGGCATGCGGGCGCTGCGTGACACTATCGGCCAGCGCCTGGCGGGAGGGGAGCGCCGGTTCGGCTTGCAAGGCTTCCTCCCCCTCATCACGACGCGCGCCGTGGATGTCCTGATGCCGGATGTCACCCTTTGCGGCGGCGTGCTGGAGATGCTGCACATCGCCCGTGCCGCCGAGGCGCACGGCATGGCCATCTCGCCGCACAACGCGCGCGGCCCGGTGGCGACAGCGGCGGCGCTCTCGGTCTGCGCGGCTGCCGCCAATGTCGAAAGCCTGGAACTTCAGTGGGGCGAGGTGGACTGGCGCAGCGAGCTCATCGACCCGCCGGAGCGCCTCGAAAGGGGCATGATCGCGGTCACTGACCGGCCCGGGTTCGGGATCGAACTGCGTATTTGAACGGAGCGACCTCAACGACGACGGGCAAGTCGAGCATGGCCACCAGGTAGCTTCCGACGGGAGGGACCAGGTTGATCGCCTTGAACCTCATTGCCCTGTCCTGGCCGGTCCCCCGATACATCCGCATCCTAACGGACTGGCTTACCCGTAATCGGGTCGAAATCTCACACTACGCGGCGGCTCTTGCTGCTTTGCCTTGCCAACCCGAAAGGAGATTCTTCAGCCACCACACTGTTGTTGCGATAGCAAATTTGCGATACAAGGAAGACGCGCCAAGGAGGTGACGAGATGAGCAAGGTTACCGACTTGCATGAGAAATGGAGCAGTGATGCGGACTATCGCGAGGCCTATGCCCGGCTTGGCCCGGAGTTCGAACTCTCCCGCTGTCTTATTGCGGCGCGCACGCGCGCGCGGCTTACCCAAACTGAACTCGCCGCGCGCATGAATACAACGCAATCCGTCGTAGCGCGTCTTGAAAGTGGCCGCAGCCACCCCTCTACCAAGACGCTGGAAAAGGTCGCAAAGGCGACCGGCAACCGGCTTCGAATCAGCTTTGAACCCATGTGACGACTCGCCTACGAGAGCCAATACATAGCGCTCAAATCACCCGAGTTTCGAGCGTGAGGATCCGGTCCACGCGAAACATGCGCTCCTCGCCCCGCAACCGACAGAATGCGCGCATGCCGAGAAAGGCCTTGCCCCGGTATGACTGCGGCCCGACGCTCAAGGGCACCACGACACGCTCGCTGCTGGTGTCGTCGGCCTTGAGGTAGGTCATCTCGATCTCGGCACCTCCCTCGATCGCGCGCTGGATGCGCGCCGCTTTCTCCGCTGCCGGCAGTGCCTGTTCGGACTCCCGGTAGCGATACCCGGTAAGAAACTTCTGGATGCGCCAATCCGCGCGAATGGAACTCCGTTTGACCGGCCGCCTCAACACGATCCCCTCGAAGGAAGTGCAACGGCTCAGCGCGACGTACGTCTGGCCCGCAGCGAAGGCGCCGCGCTCAAGGTCGATGACGACGTTGTCAAAGGTCTTGCCCTGGCTCTTGTGAATGGTGACGGCCCACGCCAGCCGAAAAGGGAGCTGGGTGAAGCGGCCGACGGACTCGGAGGAGATTTCTCCCCCCTGGAGCACGAAGCGAATGACCTCCCAGGTGTGCGGTTCGACCTCCACGGCGGCGTGCCGGTCTCGCAGGCGAATCGTCACGCCATGCCTTCCTTCTTCCCAGGCCGCGACCGACTCGATCGCGCCGAGGCTGCCATTGACCCAGCGCCCCATTGAATCGTTGTTCAGCATCATGACCTGGGCACCGGCCTTGAACGCGAGTTCCGTCGCCGTCGGATATTGTTCGCGCCCGAAGTCCCCGGAAATCTCGGCGACGGATATTGATCGCGTACCGGGCAGAGAGGCGAGCTTGCTTGCGTTGATACGGTCGGCGTTCCGATTTGTGGTCGTCAGGCTAATGAAAAAGATATCGTCCGGCGGCTCGAATGCCGAATCGACGCGCGCGTTAAGGCGCGCGACATCGGCATCGTCCACGGAGTCGTTGCGGACGCTGTTGAGCAGCGCGACGAAGCCCGCATCGCTCTGCCGATAGACCTTCTCCAGTTCGACGATCTCCAGGTCACGATCCGACAACGCCCTGGCGCTGAAGAAATACGGCGTCGCGTAGACGCTGCGGAAGATCTCCCGCTCACTATTGGTCACCACCGGGGGCAGTTGGTAGAGGTCGCCCACGAACACCATCTGCACGCCGCCGAACGGCGCGCCGCGCTCCGGCCCGTGCTTGCGCAGGAACATGTCCACGCAGTCCAGCAGGTCCGCGCGCAACATCGACGCCTCGTCGATGATGAGGCTCCTGAGTTTCTTGTAGACCTGCGGGCGCCGCGGCTTGCGCCGGCTCTCGCGCACCTTCTCCGGCGTGACGTCGATGCCGAAACCGAAAAAGCGGTGTACCGTCTCGCCGCCCACCTGCAGCGCGGCGACCCCGGTGGGAGCGAGTATGACGGGCCTTTCCGTCGCATTCTCGCGATAGTACTCGAGCAGGGTCGACTTGCCCGTCCCCGCCTTGCCGGTAATGAAGAGATTGCGACCGCCGCTGGCGATGCGTTCAAGCGCGCGGGCAAACGCGGGATTGATTTCGATCGTCTGCATCTACGGGTCCAGCACCTGCCCGTCGACTAGGATGACGCCGCCTCCGCGATTTGGCAAAGAGCGTAGTGGCCAACTCCTTCGGCAGGCGCCCCTGATGCGTGCGGAACGCACGCTCCGAGCGGCCCCGCGCCTCCGGCGATCAAAAACGGAGCTCCTTGTCAAGCGGTCACTTCATTTGGTCTCTACACCAGCCACACCAGCGGGTTGTCGGGCGGTCCGTAACGTGTTACCAATCAGGCCAGTTCCCTGAGATTGAAGGCAGTGTCGCAAACGTGGCCATCAACAACTTAGCCCGTTCCGCTTTGCTCGCGCTATTGATGCTGACCGCTTCGCTGTCGGCGTGTCAGACGACCTTCGGTCCGCAGGCGCTGCAACGTACTCATCCCGCTTACAACGCGGCCATCATCGCTTCGGCGAATGAGCAGATGCTGCAAAACTTGGTGCGCTTGCGCTACCGAGATGTGGCCTTTTTTCTGGAAGTAGGGAGCGTCACAGCTAGCCTTTCCTTGGTCGGCAATGCCGGTATTGCCGCCTCCGTGGCGGACGGCGGGGATTCGGTGAGCCCATACGCGGGGGTTTCCTATTCGAATAACCCAACCATCTCTTATGTGCCACTGCGTGGTGAGGACCTATTGAAAAGCATTCTCAGCCCGCTGCAACTGGAGTCCATCCTGGTGTTGACTCAATCCGGTTGGAGCATCAGTCGCGTGTTTGGACTCTGTTTCGAGAGAATCAACAACCTCCACAACGCACCGACCGCCTCCGGGCCAACGCCCCAAATTGAACCCGACTATGCACAGTTCAAACAACTGCTGCGGCTACTGCGATCTTTGCAAAATCGGCAGTTGATAGAGGTTGGGGCGCGCCGGAACGCCGAATCCACGGACATCGTAGTGAAGTTGATTGCCGACAGCGAGGAGGACGCCGAACAGATCAGCCAGGTCTACCACCTACTGCAACTCGACCGGCGGAGGGACAACTTCAAACTCAATACGGACTTTCTTGAGGTAGCGGGTTCCGAATGGAGCGTGCGGACACGGTCCATATCCAGCCTGTTGTATTACCTGTCGCAGAATGTGGAGACGCCTGGCGTACACGAATCTGCCGGGTTGGTTACCGTCACAGCGACGAAAAACGGTGGTGTATTTGACTGGAGCGATACGCCAGCGGGGAACCTCTTCAAAGTGAGGGCCGGTAGTAAACGGCCTGACAATGCCTACATCGCCACCTTTTACCGGGGACATTGGTTCTGGGTTGACGATGCCGACCTGCAATCCAAGTCCACATTCATGCTGTTGCGGCAACTATTCGACCTGCAAGCCGGACAGCGTGCTTACCAAGGGCCAACCCTGACGTTGCCTGTTGGAGGATGAACAGGCCGCTTTCCGAAATTCTCACCGCGCCAGATTAAAAACAGGGAGCCGTTCGTACTTTTCTCCGAAGGCAATGACTTTACCGAGGTCAGTTATGTCACCGACCAATGGTTGGCGCCTTGTACCGACGGTCAAGACGCAATCACCAGAATTCGTGACCTGAAACGGCGCCCGGCAGCCAAAAGTGCTACGTCTGATGCGACGGGCCGTCTACCGATGGCGGATTGCGGCGGCAGAGATATTGTCGCATCCTCGCCCACCTCTGGTTTTCGCTTTTCGGACCAGCACGGGGAGTGCGATAGCCAAATCCTGGGATTTGATAACCGATTCCATTTCCGCCTCCAGGACATTTCCCCACAACCCGTCGCTCGCAAGCAAAAATGCATCAGAGTTTCGCGTATTTCGATAACACGTTTCGACTTCTGGACGCCGCTCACCCCCCAGTGCTCCATAGAGTTGGTTCTGGCTGGGGTGATTCTTCATCTCGTTTTCGGAGATTCGGCCCTGTAGTCGCATGATTTCGACGATGGAGTGATCGGTGGTGCGTTCCTGCAAGCGACCGCGATCAAAGCGATAGAGGCGGCTGTCCCCAACGTGTGCCCATGCGGTGATCGTCTCTCCAATATGGAGTAGCACGCACGTACTGTGGGGCGATGTATCGCGCTCGTCACCTATGGCATTGATGTGCTCATGGGAGTCGATGGCGATGCGCGTCAACAAGTCGACGGGGTCGTCAGCGTTGCGGGAAGCGAGGTGATTGCGAGCGGTGTCGATTACGGTTTGCGCTGCCAATGCACCGTCTTCGTGGCCGCCCATTCCATCCGCGAGAACGACAAGCAGAGCGTTGTGGCCGCGGAGCACGGCGATGCGATCCTGTTGTTCATCGCGGCCCCCAATGTCAGCATGGCTTGCGACTTCGACATCCATCAAACGATCCAACGTTGCCTCATCGCCATTGTGCTGGTCCCGAACTGGCATGGCGCTCTATCTTGTACTTGGCGCGCAAGCTACGTTGTGATGCTGGGACACATTTGTCAAGCAGTCGAATTGTTTCGGGGAGTTGGCGTCCGTGCAGGTAGAGAAACCTGCAGCATGTTGTTGACCGGGAAATTAGTATCCGATAATCAAATGGTTGCGATTTCATTCAGTCGAGCTTGGCCGACGTCGAGGGGTCGTTCGCTTTCCGTTTGGTGTGGTAACATTTTCGTGTATTGCCGGTTGTATAGTGCGTCATGTAAGACTTGGCTCTTCACTCGGCATGGGGGAAATCGACAAATCGGGGGAGGTCTGCCAGTGCCTTGGGGCGCGGGGCGAACAATGCCATGAGTGAGCAGGAGTACCGCCAAGCTTTGCCTGTCGGGTACCATTTGGAGAATTACCGACTTGCCGAGGTGCTTGGGGTAGGCGGCTTTGGTATCACCTACCGCGCAGAACACACCACATTGGGTCTCAATGTGGCCATCAAGGAATATCTTCCAAGTGATTTTGCCGTACGCGATGGTACTACCGTGCATCCCAAGTCCCGGGCTGACCAGGAAGGATTCGAGTGGGGCCTTGACCGGTTTGTAGAAGAGGCCAAAACCCTCGTGATTTTTCGCCACCGTAACTTGGTGCGAGTCACGCATTACTTCGCGTCGAACAACACGGCGTATATCGTCATGGACTACGAGGTCGGGCAGCCGTTCAACCGCCTGCTCGAGCATCGCAAGACGCTGACAGAATCCCAACTGACACGCGTGGTGCTTCCCATCGCGCATGGCTTGAAGGTCGTACACGATGCAGGCTATCTGCATCGAGACATCAAACCGGCAAACATATTCATCCGTCGGACCGATGAATCCCCGGTGCTCCTCGACTTTGGAGCCGCACGGTTGGCCGTGGGGAGGCAGACCCGCAGCATGACGGCAATCGCATCCGCAGGCTACTCTCCACCGGAGCAATACTACGGCGCGGATGGAGAACAGGGACCGTGGACGGATATATATTCCTTGTCGGCGGTTTGCTACCGGGCAATTACAGGCAAACCGGCGGACGAAGCCCCATGGCGTCAGAGCCGCGTGTTACGTTCGGAGCCGGACCCGGTAGAGACGCTCGCCGGTCGCGGGGGTTATTCCCAACAATTCCTTGAGGCAATTGACTCGGGTCTGCACCTGATAGAAACGGATCGTCCGCCGGATGTGGACTCCTGGTTAAACATGTTTGTGGATGAGGTCAAGACGGACGAGGTCAATTTCTCGCCTCTGACCTCGGCGACGAAAGCAGTTCGTGCGCGGATTCAGGCGAGTCAGCCAGCGACTGGCAGTTCCGCCTTGAGTCGCTGGAACACCACGTGGACCGCTGCCGTCGTCTCGATGGTACTCGTTGCGGTGTTGGTGGTTGCCGTCTTCGTCGGACCGAACGATGCGCCCCCGCAAGTACCGCCGGCAGAGCCGCAACTCTTCGAGGTAGTCACGGTGCCGGAGGATGCCGATGTCCGCATCGCAGATGTGAACGAGCCCTATCGTGCGGAGGGAGTCATGCTACCGTCCGGCGAGCACGAGGTGGTGGTTGGTGCAACGGGGTATGAAACGGCGCGGAAAGTGATTCGTCATGGCGATCGGCCAACCCGGCACGATGTTTTGCTTGCGCTCGCCAGCGCACCCATCACCGTTGTCACAGATCCGGAAGACGCCAATGTTCGCATCGTGAACGGGCCGCCTTATGCGCCCAAGATGACGCTATCGGCCGGCAGGTACGAAATTGAGGTCTCCGCTCCGGGTTACGAGTCCGACCGGATATCCATCCTGCACGGCACGGAGCCAACCCGTCACCATGTTGCGTTGCGACAAGCGGTCAATTCGTCCTGACGTCTACCCCGCACTTGCGGTGGAGCCCGTCCAAGTTGACCATTACTTTCCAACCATCGAACATACGCGGACTCAATATCGCCGGACAAACTCGTATGACAATACGCAAAGGCAGAACTACCAAGCTATGGGGCAGTCCTATGCCGAGGGAACAGCAACCTGACCCCGATTCTGATTCATTGTTCATGGGGGCTGAGGAGAACGCCGCCAATGTGTCTCCCGGGGGCGATCTCACGAAGGCAGGCGGCGTCACGGAACACGCTGCGGGCCCCCAAACTCCGGACCCAATGCAGAGCGAAGACGCCCCAACGCGCGTTGTGGGTCCGCATGGGCCGAAGACTAGGCGTGCCGCTGCCGACCTGTCCGATATGATTGATGCGATGGATGACCCTCCTGTGGGATGGTTGGTGATCGTTCGCGGCCCCGGCAAAGGCCGCGTATTGACTCTCGGTCTCGGTCTGAACGTTATTGGCCGCAGTAAAGACATGCGTGTTTGCATCGATTTTGGAGATACCAACATCTCTCGCAACAACCACGCGCGGATTGTCTACGAACCTAGGAAACGCCGATTCCTGCTAAGCCACGGTGACGGCACCAATCTCACTTATCTCGACAATGAACTGGTTATGGGACCGGAGGGGCTTGAAGCGGGAAGCGAGATTCAACTCGGTAATACCACGCTCATGTTTCAGGCACTCTGCGGAGTCGAGTTCGATTGGCAGGATGTGGGTGATTGAGGGTCTCGATTTCGCCGCTGCCAGCATTTGCGGTGCCCGCAAATCACAGCAGGACGATTGGGCCGTTCACGCCCACCCGCCGTCCCTGGAAGGGGCTGCCGGACTGCTTGCGGTGCTGGCCGACGGCATGGGCGGCATGCCAGGCGGCGAGCGGGCGAGCCGAACAGCGGTGAGCGGATTTCTCGACGGTTATTTGCAGGAGAACGCGGCTGCCGGTGAGCGCTTGCACGGCGCACTTCATCACGCCAACCGCCAGATGGCGGCGGTCGTAGAATCGCAACCCGATCTGGATGGCATGGGCTGTACCGTTGTTGGAGTTTTGGTTTTCGAGCGGCGCCTGGAATGGATCAGTGTCGGCGATTCGCTGATACTTCTGTATCGCGCCGGGCGAATTCGGCGCATCAACCCGCTTCACGTCTACGCAAATGAACTCGCTGCGCAGGTTCTGCGGGGCGAGACGACGCAAGTCGAGGCGAATAGTCACCCGGACCGGGCCGCCCTGACCAGCGCGGTCCAAGGCAAACATTTGGCCGAGATCAGCCAGGATCGGCTGTCAGTTGACGCGGGAGATGTGATTCTATTGGCGAGTGACGGAGTCTCGACGCTGACCGGCCGGGAAGTGGCTGCGGTTTGCAGCGAGCGAGCGGGAGCACCCGCAGAAGCAATTGCCAATACGATTGTCCAGCGGATCGATGCGCGCAAGCGACCGCATCAGGATAACGCTACGATAGTTGCGGTGAGATGCCTCTAACCCATTGAGGTATGGCGATGCGCACCGGTGACAAGGTGACATCGCGGGAACTTTGAGAAAACAGCCGAGAAACTAGAAATGAGTCACGGATACGAACCGGATCCGCCCGTCGGACCAAAACGGACGACCCATGCCGCTAGAGGGGGCCTGGTACTCCTCAAGACAGGCTCTTTGACGCGAGGCGCCAGATCTATCGCATTGTTAACGGCAATTTACATGTTGGTGAGTTGCGCTGTTGCACCGACCATTCGGTCGGCGAATTTCACCCTTGTGGACGCTTGGCTTGATGGGTCCCCCATCGCACCCGGTGCTCGAACGCGAATAGTTGAAGTCTCCATTACCGATGACAAAGGAAACGTGACTGTATTGTCGGACCCAGCTTCCTACAGTGTGGAGGTGGAAGGGGGTACCTGGGATAGGGCCACCGGCGAGGTTGCCTTCAGCCGCCTTGAAAGCAAAATCCCCGCTACCGGATACGCGATCACCGTGATTCCGTCCATTGCTCCCGAAATCAGGGTCGTGAAGCGTTTTGTCGCGGACTGGGCGCTGGTGAAAGGACCAGAACCGGATGACCTGCAATCGTTCGACGTCAAGCTGATTTGGAAAGATGAGCAAGGCCGAGATCGGCATCTCACGGACGATATGTCTTTGATTCCAGGGGCAGAATACCGGCTGTTGATTACCGCCCACGACAAGGCGGGACGAAAATTCTCAACCGATGGCTTTGGATTGCCTCTTCCTTCGGCCCGGGTGCCGATGCGCTTGCTACTCCTGACTGCCAAGGCTGACGACTGGACTTCGCTGGCCGCCGTTAAGCCTGCCTTTGAGACGACCACCGAATTTCGAATCGAAGCCAGCTATGGAGGCGACGACCGATTCGCGCGCGTATTGACGTTTCCCTATGATCGGGCGATTGCGGATGGGCCAGATAGCCTCAACGTCAGTTCCATCGAGATTCTGGGTGAGCTGGCGGACGACTCTCGTCCAGTCGCGCCGGGATCGACCAAGCCGATGAACGTGAGGGTGACCGATGTATCCGGCAGGAGCTGGTTGCTTTCCAAGCGCGACGCGGGTTCACACGTTGCGCGGGAGTACGCGTTGCCGCAGGCGCGCATCGACGTTCAAGTCGACCATGGCGAGTACATTTACGACGAGAAAGGCCCGCGAGTAACGTTCTCTCCAGACGCCAAGGCGATGTTTGGCAGAAAGTTCGGGGTTCAAATAGTTTATCGGAACAACCCTCAGATAGCCGTCCACAAGGAATTCGAACCGGATTTCTTGAGCATTGTGCCAATCATGAGGACCACCGAGTTGACTTTCGGGGGACCAAAGGGCCGAGGCGGTGCTGATGGTCGGGATGGGCAGAACGGAAACGAGGGTCGCCGCGGCACACAGCAATTAGGGCGGGGCGGCGATGGCAGCGATGGACGGCACGGGAGTCATGGGCAAGACGGTGGCCGGGGTGGTCCTGGTCCCGATGTGCGTATCATAGCCGGAGAAGTTCGCACGGTGGACTATAAGGAACGATTGGTCGTTTTTGAGGCGCGGGAAGGAGGCTTGACACCGAAATACTTCATTCGCCGGTTCGAGGATGTGAATGTAAGGATATCCAGTGTCGGCGGCGCCGGTGGGAATGGCGGCCGCGGTGGCAACGGCGGGCATGGCGGAGACGGCGGCGAGGGCTATTTCTCGGGCAATGGCGGAAACGGTGGGGACGGCGGCAATGGGGGGCATGGTGGAGACGGCGGCAATGGGGGACATATTCACCTAATTTCAGCAACCGCCGAATTGGAGCGCAAGTTCGCATTGTCTGCGCCCGGAGGGTTGGCCGGCGTGGGGGGCCAGGACGGAATCCCAGGCGCTGCCGGTGCGCCTGGTTCTATCGAGGTGTGGGATGAAGACAGTGATCCCAAGGAGCCGCCTGCACCAGGCTCGCACGGCAGCGAAGGGAACTTCGGTCACGTCGGGCACAACGGCAATGACGGTCTTTCGACCTCACCCACGCTGGAGGACAACTCCGAAGAGTTCAAGGATTTGCTGGACGGGCTCCCCGACACGCTTCGGTCGGTGATCAACTGGTAGGCGGCGGCTTAGTCGTTGTGTCGCCGAGAACACTCGGCTTTGAGGGTAAAATATTCTCTTTCGAAGCGGCCCCCCGGATACTGCTCGTTGTAGCGCTGCAAGACGGAACAATCCAAGCTCGCATTGTACTGACTCTTGACCTTTGACCAGAACTCGTCTTCTTCATCGAGTAGTGCAGACGCCGACTCGGGGACAGCCGGGGAAGTTTCGGGCCGTGGAGAAGACTTTTGTGCGGCCGTCGGCGGTGCGGCCGGGGTTTGTTCGTCTGCGGATACAAAAACAGCTTCTATCAGCTCTCGTCCTGCCGCAGCCCGGGCATCCCGTGCCGCGGCCAGATCGTCTAATTCCTGGCGCAGCCGCGACTGTTCGGAATGGCTTGGCGCCGATGCGCCGAGACTGGTTAGGTAGCGTCGGGCCTTGACCAGAGATTCCTGGGCGATGGCTCGTTCAATGAGCTTGACATATTCGTCGGCTATTCTCTGTCGGTTGGCCTCTACCCAGTTCCTGCGTCCCGAGTCGTCTTCGGCGATCAACGTCTCAGCCTCGTTGAGCCTTTCCCAAGCGTTGTCATCCTTCGGCTCTCTCAACCGCTTTTCCGCGATGTCCGCTTGCACTCTGTCGAGAAGGATGGCCAGTTCCGCCGCTCGGGACAGTTCATCGAACATCTCGCTAGTTTCGGTTCGCAGGGCCGATAGTTCCGTATCCCCCGGCCATCCATCGTCGAAAATATCAAGAAGACCGCGGGCCATGGCAGGCCGGCCACCGACCAGTTCTTCGCGCGCGATAGCTAACGCGTTCTGCCTTGCAATTGCGAGAACGGCGTTTGCCTCTACATTCCCAGGGTCCAATTCAAGTGCACGCCGTAACCACTTCAATGCATCAGGTATACCTCCGTAATCGCGACTATCCGCTATACGCGTCGCGGCGAGTTCGATCAACTGCCGCGCCTCTTGCAACTTGGGAGCCTCCTCGGGGGGTAAGGAGATGGTCCACGTTTCGGAGACCAGCAGGCCGACAATCAGGCCAACAGCCGAACCCATGCCTACCCATTTCAATGTGGCTGACGGGTTTCGGAACATACTTGTCAAGAACACTGCGGGCTTTATGCTCTCGTGGCGAGGTTGCCGCCAATATACGGCCCGACCGAGACTCCATCAAGCTGAAATGCCATGGGCAAGCTTCGATTCTCTCTTCGAATTGCGGCCGACTATTGGGCTCGGTTGGAAATTAGCCGCCGCGAATCCAGCGTTGGGTCTACTGCCGTTGCGGGCCGGTCCGTGCCGATTTCACTTTCCCGGATGGGGAAGAGCCGATTGGGTTCGCCTCGTGCGTCCTGATTTTTGTCTTGTTGACGACCCTTTGTATTACCAATGCGGGGAATACCTATGCCGCAGAGCCGTTCTACCACATCGCGCGATGCCCTATACCTCAGGGTATCGGCAGAAGCGAAGATCCTTCACTTAGTTCTGCGCGACCGGCGCGGGTTCGGGGTGCGTTTGCTCGATCTTTATCCTTTCCGGACTACGCTTGGAACCTTGTTTTTTTGCCGCGGTTTTTCGCCAAACTAGCTGCCGACCGTTCTTGTTCACGACGCGACTGAGTCGGGGAGGGCTATTCTGCTGGGTAGTCGCCTTGTTGAGTTGCGCCTGCGTCAGCCCCTTGGCGGGATTTCTACCGCCAATGTCATTGAACTCGGTTCCGGATAAGTCTGCTCCCGACAGTTGGGCACCGGATAGTTGCGCGCCGGACAGTGTTGCACCGTTCAGTGACGCGCCGCGCAAATTTGCCTCTCGCAAGTCTGCTTCGGACAGGTTGGCATCTTCCAAAAAGGCGCTCGCCAACGACGCACCGTAGAACAACGCGCCCGCGAGGTTGGCGTTGGTAAAACTTGATCTCGTTAGATTTGCTTGCGCCAACAATGCCCCGGCGAGATTCGCACCGCGCGGTACTATGATCCCGGACAAATCCGCCTGTACCAAATTCAGGATGCCCGCGGATTCCAGTTGCCGCTGATTCCCGCCTCGCCTTCCAATCCAGTCCATCACCTCCTGAATGTCCTGCCGGGCGAGACGCATTAACCCGTCTTTCGTGGGGTCATCAACGCCAGTGCGACTAACGGGTGTTGGTGCTCTCACATACGCGCAGAAAAGCTTGAGTACTTGAACGTGATACGACTTGGGGCGTTCTCTCGCCAGTTCTCCCAGTGCATATATGCCCCCCAAGCGTACCGCCATCACCTCGTTTCCCAGCATTTCCGCGCCTTTCTGATAGCGCTCGTTGAGCAATGTCCGTTGCGATACGCTGCTACGCCGCCAAGCGATCGCAACCGCAAGAGGACCGCCGATTCCCAACAGGATATTGCGCAATGTCGTCGCATTTGAGTCCGTGCCACTCAACCAGTCCCAAGCCATCCTTCCAACGCTCTCGAAATCGACCGCAATGATGACTACCAACGCGGCCAAGAGTAGCGCCGCTACTGCCGCCAGGGCCCCCCGGAACCTTGGTCGACTCAGTCGCCACGGCATGTTCGATGTCCACTTATTCGCATTGTTGACATTCAAATCTTGTTTTTCTCCCCACAGACAATTTTCGACATCGTCGCTACCTCTAATGTCGTTGATCTGATACCACCGGCCGCCATGATACTACCGGCCGTTTGCAACCTTCCTTCACCAGATTGCTTCGCTCCAGGCAGGGTTCCACCACCGCTTGACAAGGTGGCCCATTTGCCGGTTTTCGTCAACGTAGCGGATAGCGCAGGTATTCGGATTCCGCCGCCAATGTGCGGGTGCGACGACCCGCCAACGCCACCAGCAACCGTTCCAACGACTGCCAGGCGTCGCCGCGCAGCGCGCCCTTGGCCTGCATGTCCAGGAGCGCGCATTCGGACAACGCATTTTCCAGGCCAGCGATGCCGAGACGATCACCCAGCCGTTTGAGCGACCGAGCGCGCTGCGGCGGCAGGTAGACGCGCACGCCGGAGGCGAGACGCAGGGCGTTTCGGAGCTGGGCGTTGACCGCGCCCAGGACCATGAATACCGGCGCGCCCTCCTGGCGCAGCACGCGCGCCATCTTGCGCACGCGCTGCGGGCTGCCGTCGAAGGCGGCATCGATGAGTTCGAAGGTGTTGAAGTGCGACGCGTCTTCCACCGCGGCCCGCAGGGCCTCGGCATCCACGGGCGATTTCACGCCGGCGAGCTTCAGCTTCTCTATCTCCTGCGCCGCGGCGAGCAGGTTTCCCTCCACCCGGTCGGCCAGCAATGCGATCGCGTCGCGCGTCAGCTCGATGCCGGCGGCCCGACAACGGATCGTAAGCCAACCCGGCAACTCCCGGGCGGCCAGCGGCCAGACCAGCAGCACGACGCCGGCCGCATCGATAGCCTTGAACCAGGCCCCGGAACGTTGACGCGCTTCCAGTCTCCCGGTGCGAATGAGCAGCAGGACATCGTCGAACGGGTTTGCCAGGTAGCGCCGCAATGCATCCGACGCCTTGCGGTCGAAACTCCTGGGCGGCACTCGGGCGTCGAGCACGCGGAGCTCGGCGAAGAGCGACCGGTTGGCGGCCTCGGCCAGTATCGCCTCCCAGTCCGTCGAGGTGCCTTCGTCGATCACCTTGCGCTCGGTGAATCCCGCCGCTGCTGCCGCCTGGGCAACCGCGGCGCACGCTTCTTCAACCAGCAGCGTTTCTTCGCCGGAAACCAGGTAGACGGACTTCAGGCCGTCCGCCAGATTCCGTTCGAGGTCTCTAGGCCTTATCTGCACGCGCTATCGCGCTCAAGCTGAGCATGATCTGTTGCACCAGTTCGTTGCGTAGTTCCAGTGTTATCAGCGACTGCTCCTCGCGGGTCGCGGCCGGGTTGTTCTGATCCAGGCGAAACGTCCGTTCGGCGCGTATCCTGCGCTCGCCGACCAGTTCGTTGCCCTCCCCGTCCTGTGCCGCGAAGGCGAGGCTCAACGTCATTTCGTATTCCGCCGTCCTGGCGCCGCGGGTAGTGGAAACGCCCCGGCGCAGTTCCCGCTGGTCGGACAACCGGATGACCGCGCCCGCCCCCGACTGCTCGTCGACGAGTACAACTCCGGCCTGTTCAAGCGCCCGGCGCAACTCGGCGTCGATGGTGACGGTAGCGTCAAGAGCAATGTGCGCGCTCTCGAATGCGGAGGGGAGATGCCAGGAACGCAGTTGGAAACCACAGCCCGCAGCGAGTGCCGCGACCAGCAGTAGAACTCCCCGCGCATGCAAGCCCATCAGGCCCTCTCACCCTACGACCAGGTTGAGCAGTTTGCCCGGAACGAATATCACCTTGCGCACACTCCCGGCAGTCAAATGCCGAGCGACGTTTTCGTTCGCCTGGGCCGCTTCGAGTACGGCGTCCTTGGCAGCGTCCGGCGCCATTTCAATACGTCCGCGCAGTCTCCCGTTGACCTGCACCGCTATTTCAACCGCTTCGCCGACAAGCTTGCTCGAGTCGTAGTCCGGCCAGGCGGCATTGCCGAAGATCCCGTCGGCGTGCCCCATACGAGCGTAGAGCTCTTCGGCGATGTGCGGCGCATACGGCGCCAGCAGCAGCAGCAAGGGTTCCAGCTCGCTCCGTCGCGGCGTCCGACCGCCCGCACGCACCGCGTTCAGGTACCCCATCATCGCGGCGATGGCCGTATTGAATTGCAGCGCCGGCGTCTGTTCCGTGACCTGCTTGATGGTCTGGTGGAGCGCGCGCTCCACTTCCCCGTCCGGCGGTCCTTCCTCGCTGTCGAGGACGCTCTGCCAAAGGCGATTGAGAAAGCCGCTCGGACCCTGCAAGCCCTTCGACTGCCAGTCGCCGCCTTGTTCGTAGGGACCGAGGAACAGCAGGTAGAGGCGCATGGTGTCCGCGCCGAAACGATCGATGATGTCATCCGGCAGCACGACGCTGCCCCGGCTCTTCGACATCTTGCGCCCTTGGCTCAAGACCAGGCCGTGGGCCCGGAACCGGGTGAACGGCTCTTCGAAGTCGAGCACGCCCACATCGCGCAAGGCCATGGTGAGGAAACGCGCGTACATGAGATGCAGCACGGCATGCTCATTTCCGCCGATGTAGCTGTCCACAGGCAGCCACTTCCTGGTCAGTTCCGGATCCAGCGCCAAATCGTCCCGGCGCGCGCTCGGATAGCGCAGGAAATACCAGCCGCTACAAAGGAAGTTGTCCGTGACGTCGGTGTCGCGATGCGCGGACGACCCGCAGCGGGGACACGTCGTCTCGAACCAGTCTGTCGCCCGGCGCAGCGGACTGACCCCCGAATCGTCCGGCTTGAAATCCTTCAGATACGGCAGCTCCACCGGCAGGTCCGTTTCCGGCACGGGCACCGCGCCGCACTCGGCGCAATGGATGATCGGGATCGGCGGACCCCAGTATCGCTGGCGCGACACGCACCAGTCGTGCAGACGATAGTTCACATGCGTATGCGCCGCCCCCTTTTCGCGGGCGAGCCAATCGACGACGGCCCGCTTGCCTTCCGCCATGGACAACCCGTCGAAAGGACCTGAGTTGACCATGACGCCGTCACCGACATAGGCCTCGGTCAACGGCTCCGAGGGATCTTCGGCGAGCCATTCGGCGGGCGCGATGACGCGCACGATGGGCAAGGCGAATGCCTCTGCGAACTCGAAATCCCGCGTATCGTGTCCGGGTACGGCCATGATCGCGCCGGCTCCGTATTCCATCAGCACGTAGTCGGCGATCCAGATCGGGATGCGCGCATCCGTCGCCGGGTTGATGGCGTAGCCGCCGAGAAAGACGCCGGTCTTCTCCTTATCGACCTTCTGTCGCTCGACCAGGTCGCGGGCTGCGACCTGCGCCTTGTATTCCCTCACGTCTGCCGACCTGTCCGGCGCGGTTAGCGGATCTACCAGGGGATGCTCCGGCGCCAAGACCATGTATGTCGCGCCGAACAAGGTATCGGGACGCGTCGTGAAGACGCTGATCACAGCGGCGTGGTCCGCCACGGGGAAGTCGATACGCGCGCCCTCGCTGCGCCCGATCCAGTTGGTCTGCGCCTTTTTCGTGACTTCCGACCAGTCGAGCCCTTCGATGTTGTCGAGCAGTCGCTGGGCGTAGCGCGTGATCTTGAAGAACCACTGGGGCAGACGGCGTTGCTCCACCGGCGAATCGCAGCGCTCGCACAATCCCTGGATCACCTGTTCATTGGCGAGAACGGTCTTGCAGGACGGACACCAGTTCGCCGGCGCCTCGCGGCGTTCCACCAGGCCGCCCTGGAACAGCTTCAGAAACACCCACTGCGTCCACTTGTAGTAGTCGACCCCGGTGGTGTTGACCTCGTGATTCCAGTCGTACATGCCGCCGAATTGCCGCAGGACCTGCGTGAAATTGGCGACATTCTGCGGAACGAGATCGTTCGGATTGGCCCCGATCTTGAGCGCGTAGTTCTCCGAATGGATGCCGAAGGCGTCGAATCCGATGGGCTCGAACACGTCCTTGCCGCGCAGCCGCCAGTACCGCCCGTTCACGTCCGCGCCGGTGTAGGCAAAGATGTTGCCGATGTGCAGCCCCTCCGCCGAGGGATAGGGGAACATCATCAGGTTGTAGTACGGGTCCCTGGCGTTGCGCAGATCGTCTTCGGTGAAGAGATTCACGCCGCGCCGTTCCCATTCCTCCTGCCACTTGCGCTCGACGGCTCGGTGGTCGTAGCGGTCCTTTTCGACGGTCACGGTGCGTTGCGGGTACTGGAAAATCGGGCGGCAACCCTACCACCAAAGACGGCGGCGAGAAACAGGATCAACGGCGCGACAACGAGGATCGAACCGAACCGGGCGAACGGCGTCGTCCCCCGAGTCCGATGGAACACGCCAGTCAGTACGCCCGGCACGAACTGGGGCAACTCGGCGGCGACCCGGCCACTTTCGTCGATGATCGCGGTGACCCCGTTGTTCGTCGCGCGCAGCACGTATCGGCCGTTCTCCAGCGCCCGCATGCGGGCGATCTGCATGTGCTGCAGCGGACCGATAGATGCGCCGAACCACGTGTCATTACTGAGCGTAAGTAGCGCATCGGCCTCCCTTCCCCGGTGGCGCACGAGTTCCGGGTAGGCGATCTCGTAACAGATCGCCATGCCCAGCATGATGCCGTTCGCGCCGCGTAGCGGGGGCTGTCCCGGCTCGCCGGGGCTCAAACCGGACATGGGCAGATCGAAAAAACCGATCAGCCCGCGGAGGACCCTTTCGAACGGCACGAAATCGCCGAACGGCGCCAGGCGCTGCTTCATGTACAGGCCGCTTCCAGCGCCCGTGGCGAGCGCAGCGTTGTAGTACTTCTCTCCGTCGGGCACGTCCTCGCGGATGGCGACGCCAAGCACCAGAGCGCCCTCGGCGCGCGCGGACATGGCGGACAGGAACGATTGGGCGGCACCGGTGCTGGCGTAGAAGACGCCCTCGGGCCAGACGACGAGATCCTGCTCCCACACGGGCGCAGACAACGACGCGTAGCGCTCGAAGATCATTCCGGCATCGGGCTGCCACTTGATCTCCTGGGGAATGTCGCCCTGCACCAGCGCGACCCGATGCGCCGCGCCGGACTCGGTCCAGGCCATGTCGGAGACGAGCCAGGCGGCGATCCACGGCAACGCGGCCACGGCCCACGATGTCCACTTCCGCCAAGCGACCAGACACGCGGCGGTGAGCACCGCGGCAAAGCTGACCAGCAGCACACCGCCCACCGGGGCCAGCGCTTCGAGCGGCGTATCGAGCATCGCGTAGCCGGCGAACAGCCACGGAAATCCCGTCAGGAACCAGGTGAGAAGCCATTCCAGCAGCACCCAGACCGTTGCGAACCATATGGCGTTGACGGTCGCATTCGTCGCGCGGAAGCGGACGAAGAGCCAGGCAGCGGCGGCAGGAAACAGCGCCATGCCCGCGACGAACACGGCAACCAGGAATGCCGCCAGCGGCGGCGCCGCGTCCCCGTATTGATGGATGCTCACATAGATCCAGGACGCGCCGAGGCCGTATTTTCCCGCTCCGAACAACCAGCCGTCCCGCAGCGGCCTGGCACCGTCCCGGGTCAGCACCCAATACAGTCCGGCGGCGGAAGCGAGCGTCAGCGGCCAAAGATCAAAGGGCGCCAAACCGAAAGGCAGCAAGGCGCCCGCTGCGAGGCTCGCGGCCGGACGGGCGCGAAAAGCTTCGATGATCGCGCTAACGGGAAAGCGGAAACGGGCACCTTGTCGCCTCATGGATCGACACGTCCACCAGAGCCGGATACATCGCGACGCCGACACTTCTCCGGCGTCCCGAACGAGCGGAGACTCCTACAAACTGCGCTAGCCCTCGGTTGTCGGCGCGATCATCGCGGCCCTTGGCGAAATCTCCGGGTTGGAGCCGTTTAATGGCAATCAAGCTGGAGCAGGCGAATGCGACGACTGTCCGCGTTCAGAACACGAAACTCGAAGCGTCCCACGGACACGGTTTCTTCGCGTTTCGGCAAGTGTCCGAACTTCCGCAGCACGACGCCGCCGATGGTGTCGTGGTCATCCTCGTCCAACTGCGCGCCGAAGTACGCGTTGAAGTCCTCGACCGGCGTCGTCGCCTTTACCGTATAGGTACCCATGTCCAACTGCTTGATGAAGCTGTCGTCGTCGACGTCGTATTCGTCCTCTATTTCGCCCACGATCTGTTCAAGCACGTCCTCGATGGTGACAACCCCCGATACATGGCTGTACTCGTCTATGACCACGGCCATGTGGTTCCGCGTCTGCCGGAACTCCTGCAGCAGGATATTGAGCCGCTTGCTCTCGGGAATCACAGCCGCTGGCCGGATGAAGTCCTTGATGTCGAAGTGGTCCAGGTCGTCCCTTAGCAGCAGCGGCAGCAACTCCTTCGCATGAAACACCCCCTTGATGTCGTCGAGATCGTCGCCGATCACCGGAAAGCGCGAGTGCCTCGACTCGATGACGTGCGGCAGAAACTCCTCGGGCTTCTTGTCCGCGCGAATAAAAACGAGTTGCGAGCGCGGAATCATGATGTCCCGGGCGCGCATGTCGTAGACCTGCATCGCTCCGTAGATGATGTTCAGCGCGTCACCATCGACGATGCCTCGTTGCGTGGCATCGCGAAGCATCTGCCGCAGTTCGTCCATATCGGCCGGATCCCCTGAGAAAAGATCGGCCACCCACTCTCGCCAGGAGCGTTTCTGTTCCGGCTTCAGGTTATTCATCATGATTTGTGTGCCAGGGGCGGTTTCCGACTGCCTGGGCAGGCGTTGACCCCTGGTTGCGGGCTCGACGGCGCGGCCGCGTCGCGGTCGGCATCAGGGGCGTCGACCACGGCGCGGTCGTAAGGGTCGGGAAAGCCAAATGCGCGCAGGATTTCGACCTCGACCCTTTCCATCTTGCGAGCCTGCGCCTCACTGTTGTGGTCCATGCCCCTGAGATGCAAGACGCCGTGCACGACCATGTGTGCAAAGTGCGCATCAACGGACTTGTTCTGTGCCTTCGCCTCGCGCACAACCACCGCCGCGCAAATCGCGATGTCGCCCAGGATATCGGGCGCGTCCGCCGCAAAGGAGAGCACGTTTGTCGCGGCGGGCGCGGCGCGAAAACGTGCGTTGAGGTCCCGCGCCTCGGTCTCGTCGACCACGCGAACGCAAAGGTTGCGTCCATCGCTGGCCATGGCGCGCCGGGCCCAGGCGATCAACGCGTTCCGGGAGGGCGCAGGCGACGCCGCGATCTGTACATCGATCTGCGGAACACCAGTCGTCGGCGCGTCGCGCATCGTGGCGACGTTCATGCCGCCCCGCCTCGCTTGTCCTGCCCGCCGCGCTTCCTCGCGTCGTCCCGGGCGTAGGCTTCGACGATACGTTGGACCACAGGGTGGCGAACGATGTCCTTCGATCCGAAGCGCGTGAAACTCAAACCATCGACGCCCTTCAGGACGTTCAACACGTGAATGAGTCCCGAGCGCTCCCCCGCCAGGTCGATCTGGGTAATGTCTCCGGTGATCACCGCAGTGGAGCCAAAGCCGATGCGCGTCAGGAACATCTTCATCTGCTCGGTGGTCGTGTTCTGGCTTTCGTCCAGGATGATGAAGGCATTGTTGAGCGTGCGTCCCCGCATGTAGGCAAGCGGGGCGACCTCGATGATATTGCGCTCGATGTACTTGTCGACGCGCTCCATTCCAAGCATCTCGTAGAGCGCATCGTAAAGCGGCCTCAGGTACGGATCGATTTTCTGTGCCAGGTCTCCCGGGAGAAATCCGAGTTTCTCACCCGCCTCCACAGCCGGTCTCACCAGCAATATGCGGCGAACTTCCTGGCCCTCCAGCGCCTCGACGGCGCAGGCAACGGCGAGATAGGTCTTGCCCGTGCCAGCCGGTCCGACCCCGAAATTCACGTCGTATGACCGTATCGCCTCGACGTACCTCAGTTGATTGCCGCCTCGCGGCTTCACGGTGTTGCGCCGCGTGCGGATGAGTTGGCGAGCGGCGGTCGTGTCGCCGTCCGCCAGCAGTTCCTCGACCCCGGACTCTTGCAGGTGCAGGTGCACGGTGTCCGCTGCGATCACATCCGCGCTCTGTGTTTCGAGATAGAGTTCCGACAACAATGCGCGCGCGGCGCGGACTCGCATCCTCGGACCGCTGATCTGGAATTGGTTGCCGCGATTCTTGATCCGAATGCCGAGCCTGTGCTCGAGCTGCTTCAGATTCTGGTCAAACGGACCGCACAACGCCGCCAAACGGCGCGTGTCGTTATTCCAAATTGACGTGCGTGGTGAGTGCCACCACAGGCGATGGGTCGTCGCTCAAGAGTGCCTTATGTTTGTTCCCCGTCGTCTAGCATATCGGTCCGCATCACCGTGTCAACGCGTACGGAAATCAAGCGTCACCTAGACTGACGCAGACGTCGACGTGCCCGAGAAGCGGGCCGCCAGCGCAGCTGGTGATGTCGCCTCCACCGGAATGAACCTCCACGTTGCCCCTCGGGCGTAGAATCTAAACGCCATCGCGGCAATATCGTAGTCGAGGTGACACGCACATTGCCGGAGCGAGGGAACATTCTGTCGAGTGGAGAAGTGCTGCTGAGCTTGCGGCAAGAAGCCGGCCGAGTGATCCGGCAGCTGGTAGGGAAGCGCCTGAAGGAGCACGACCCGGCGGCGCGGCAGGGGAACAGAACAAGGCCGGATCCAGAGCGTCCGAGGTCCGATGAGACCGCGCAGTCATGGCCACGGAGAGTCAGGGATTTGACACCATATTTCAGCAAAGAATCACGTTACCATCACTTGTGGATGATCGAGTGTGTTTCCCTACGCACACGGGAGCGCCATGAAACCCCCGCCGGCAAGACATCGTAGGTCGGGTTTCCGATCAAATCGGGCCGTGCGAGTTCGGCGTAGTGTCGGTCGGCCCGTGTCGCTGGTCGGGGGCGGCGGCTCTGATGCTCCCCGCAGGGGTCGCGCCCCGACGGCGCCACGGGACGACATAGCTCCCGAGAAGGGGCTTCCCGTATGGTCGCACGCTGCGCTGATCGGAGCCTTCATATCCATACTTGCCATGCTCGCCGCCGCGCAGGAGAGTACCTCGACCCACGTGGTGCCGCTGTTCCCGGCAGCATCGGACACCGGACCCCAAGGCCTGGTGCGGATCGTCAACCACTCGGACCAGTCCGGGACCGTCGACATCGTGGCAATCGACGACGCCGGCACGCGGGTCGAGGGGTTGAGCCTTTCAATAAGCGCTGGCCATGCCGCGCACCTCGACTCGGACGACCTGGAGTCGGGCAACCCCGAGTCCGGGAGCGCCGCTCCGGGCGAGGGCGACTGGCACCTGGAACTGACGAGCGACCTGGACGTCGAGGTACAGGCGTACGCGCTCGGCGACGGCGGCGTTCTCGACGAACTGCTTGAGACAGCGCCCGACCACGGCGAGGGTTTCCGCATCGCCACGTTCGACTCCGGCGACGGCATCGGCGGTACGGGTTTGCTGCGGCTGCTCAATCGCTCCGGCGACGCAGTCGAGGCGACGGTGCAGGGCACGGACGACCTCGGCGTCTCGCCGGGGCCAGGGGTGACGATCGAACTGGCCGCGTGGGAGTCGAGGACCTACACGGCGGCGGAACTCGAGTCCGGCGCGGCGCCGGGCCTGACGGGTTCCCTTCGCGATGGATCGGGCCTTTGGCGGCTCGACGGGGAGGCCCCGGGGCCGGTGATAGCGATGAGTCTGGTCGAGGATGCGGACGGTCGCCTCGCGAACCTGTCCGGGATACCGGTGCGCGAGTTCGGGGGCGCGCATCGGGTGCCACTGTTCCCGCCGGCATCGGACGCGCTCGGCCGGGAGGGGCTGATTCGGGTGATCAACCGCTCAGACGCGGCCGGGGAGGTTCGAATCGAGGCGTTCGATGGGACCGGCCGTACGTACGAAGCGCTGACGCTGGTGCTCGGCGCGAACGAGGCGGCGCAGTTTGACTCGGATGACCTGGAGCTGGGCAATCCGGGCAGTGGGCTGGCGGGCAGCACGGGAGCGGGCGAGGGGGACTGGCGGCTGGCGCTTACGAGCGCGCTGGACATAGATGTGCTGGGGTATGTGCGCGCGGCAGGTGGCCGGCTGTCGCCAATGCACGACGCGGCGGCACGGGAGCCGGACGGGCTTCGGCGCCACTATATTCCGATCTTTCACACGGCGGGACACGAAAGCCAGGAGAGCCGGCTGCTCTTGTTCAACGCGGGCGAGGCGGAGACGCGGGTCTCCATCGCCGGGATTGACGATTCCGGGGTCGAGGCGCCCGAGGGAAATGTCGCCCTGACGCTGGGCGCGGGCGAGACGCGGTTGTTCACGGCGGCGGAACTGGAGGCCGGCGGCGAGGATTTCGACGGGCGGTTTGGGGCCGGTGCCAGTCGCTGGCGGATGTTCGTGACATCTTTCGGGATGCTGCAGGTTATGGGTCTGGGTTACGGGGCAGACGGAGCAGTGGCGAACCTGTCCCGGGGCAGTCCACCGGCTTCAAACCTGCTGGTGATCGACGCTTATGTCGGCGCGCCGGATCTCGCGGTCGAGTCGGCGGCGGTGGATGAGAGCGTTCGGACACCCGAGTCAGCCTTCGTGCTGTCCGCGACGGTGCGCAACCGTGGCGTCGCCACGGCCCCGGCGACGACGCTGCGCTATTACCTGTCGTCGGACACAACGATCACATCATCGGACATGGCGGTCGGGACCGACCCGGTGGACGAGCTCGCCGCCTCCGCCACGAGCGCGGAGTCGATCACTCTTCTAGCGCCTTCGACGGAGGGGACGTACTACTACGGCACCTGCGTCGACGCGGTCGCGGGCGAATTGAAGACCGCGAACAACTGTTCCGCACCGGTACGGGTCCATGTGGGACAGCCAGGACCGATCGATGTGATCATTCCTGCGGGATGTCCCCTGACGATGGACGTATGCGTCAAGGACCAAAGATGTGTAGATGGCGATACCGTGCGCATCAGCGTCAACGGAAGCGAACTCTTCACGACCGACCTTGCCCGTGATTGGACCTGCGAATCCGCGAACCTGGTAATCGGCAGGAACAGCATTGAAGCTTATGCCGTCGACGAGGGAGGACCGGTCCCAAGATGCGAAATACATTGGGAGAACAATACCGGCATCCTCGGGGTCCGGATCGGCGGCGAGGTGATTGCGCAAACGGCATCCTGGTCGCTGCGACCCGACGAGAGTACGGACCTGGTGGTCAGAGTCCAGGAGGGCGAGGCCGGAGAATGTCCGGAGGCAGGCGCCTGAAACACGTAGCGCAGAGTTAGTCGGTGATACTCCGGATCTGCAGAGCACTTGTCCTGTTCGTGGTTGCTTCTGATCGAAGTCGCAGCGCGGTCCGCCGATCGGGGCCACCATCTTCGGACGGGTCAGCCAGAGTCCCGCGAAGCGAGTTCGGGAGCGCTTCGTCCACCCGCACGTCGGCAAAGTCGCCAATCAGGGCATCGTCGGCGCGAAAGTTCACCACACGGTTGTTCTCGGTGCGTCCCTGAAGCTGGCCGGGATCGCGCCTCGAACGGCCGGTCACCAGCACGCGCTGCACGCTCCCGACCATTGCCCGGGCATGCGCCTGCGCCTGGCGGCGAAGAAGATCCTGGAGAATCGCCAAACGATGCTGCTTGACGCTCGGCGGCGTCGGATCCGCAAGACTCGCCGCGGGCGTACCCGGTCGCGGGCTGTAGATGAAGCTGAAGGAAATGTCGAAGTTGAGTTCCTCGACCAGGGCGAGCGTCTGATCGAAATCCCGGTCGGTCTCGCCCGGAAACCCGACGATGAAGTCCGAAGACAACGCGATGCCCGGACGCGCTTCGCGCAGGCGGCGAATCTTCTGCTTGTATTCGAGCACGGTGTGCCCGCGTTTCATCAGCGCGAGTACGCGGTCCGAACCGGCCTGGACCGGCAGGTGCAAGTGGCTGACGAGTTCCGGAATGTCCCGGTACGCTTCGATCAGCGTGTCGCTGAACTCCACCGGGTGCGAGGTGGTGAATCGGATGCGGTCGATGCCGTCGATTTCCGAGGCATAGAGGATGAGTTCGGCCAGGTCGGCCGTGCCGCCGTCGATTCGACCGCAGTATGCGTTGACATTCTGGCCGAGAAAGTTGATTTCGCGCACGCCCTGACGGCCAAGCGCGATGACCTCGGCCATGACGTTCTCCACGGGCCGGCTCACCTCCTCGCCGCGCGTATACGGAACGACGCAGAACGTGCAGTACTTGCTGCATCCTTCCATCGCCGACACAAAGGCCGTCGGGCCATCCGCGCGGGGTTCCGGCAGGCGATCGAACTTTTCGATCTCCGGAAAGCTGACATCGACGACCGCCCGCTTCGAGCGTTCGGCCGCATCGAGGAGTTCAGGCAGCCGGTGCAACGTCTGCGGGCCAAACACCACATCCACATAGGGAGCCCGAGCGCTGATCGCCTCGCCCTCCTGGCTCGCAACGCAACCGCCCACGCCGATCAGCACGTGAGGTCGCCGCGCCTTGAGCTGCTTCCAGCGACCGAGCTGATGAAAGACCTTTTCCTGCGCCTTCTCCCGTATGGAGCAGGTGTTCAACAGCAGCACGTCGGCTTCGCTCGGATCATCCACCGCCACCCCGCCATGACAGATCGGCCATCCGCGACGAATCGTAGACGTTCATCTGGCAGCCGTGGGTCTTGATGTGGAACTTGATGCGTATCTCCGCCGTCGCCAGACGCGGCATTGGAACACAGATAGGACAGTGGCGGAACAGCGGACGTTCGCGACGCGAAACCTGCCCGCATGGTAGCCCTGCCGGTTTCTATTGGGCCCATTCCGGTCGTGTCAGGTAGTCATCGCACGTCAATTGCAGACATCGGCGATTGAACGCACGTCGATGGGCATTCAAGCTGCGCAAAAGGGTTTGAACGCGCAAATGGAGCCATGATATTTTCGTCGGTGAAACGCCAAAGGGCGCGACCGAACCAGGCCAAGGGATGTACCCATGAATACAGATCCCGTTCTTCCCGTGGAAGACCCGCTATATCCGAGTTCCGACGGTCTGCCATTGGCTGAAAACGACTGGCAGTTGAAGGCAATCCATGACGCGTTCGGTGTGCTGGACTTTCGCTACCTGGATCGACGGGATGTCTATGTGTCGGCCGACCTGCTCATCTATTACGAGGAGGGGAATCCACGCAAGTCCGTGGCGCCGGATGTCTTCGTCGTGTTCGGCGCGGCCAAGCACAACCGCATGATCTACAAGCTCTGGGAGGAGCCGAAGGCACCCGACTTCGTGCTTGAGGTGGCGTCGAAAAATACCTGGGAGCAGGACCTCGGGCGCAAGCGCAGCCTCTATGCGGAACTGGGTGTACGGGAGTACTGGCTTTTCGACCCGAAGAACGAGTACTTCGATCCCACGCTGCAGGGACTGCGCTTGCGGGGCCGCCTCTATCACCCGCTACCGGCGCTGGTGGAGAATGGCGCACGGACGATTCGGAGCCGCGTACTCGGTCTCGACCTGTGCGTCGAGAACCACGTGCTCCGATTTCGCGAGCCCGCGACCGGCGACTATCTTCACAACCTCGCCGAAGCTAACGCTGCCCGCCTGGCCGCCGAGGCACGCATCGCCGAGCTGGAAGCGCGTCTCAAGGAACGCTAGCCGGGATCCCCAGATCCAAGCCTGATCGGGATCTGCCGCCTCGCCGTACTTTGCGCGAACCGCAACGTCGGACCACCCGGTCTCGTCGTTCCTGCGCTATCCGTTTGCCTCCGCAACTTCGGACCATCTGACTGCCTTCACCCAAGCGCTTTCACCATCGACGGCGGACGCCGGGCTCACCCACCCTTGCGGCGAACCACCAGATCCGTGGGGGGACGGCCAGCAAGCGCTGATAGAATCGACTGTGGCGAACACTGCGGAGACCATTGATGTCCCGGATGGCTTACCTCGTAGTTCTGGTAGTGGCGATCTCGCCCGCACACGCGCAAACGCCCAGCGGGCCGGATGAAGCCGCGATAGAGGAAGTGGTCGTAGTCGGCACCCGCCGCGCCGCGCGCGACGTTCACGGACTCGCCGTCCCCGTGGATGTGCTTGACGCCGAGAAGCTGAACACCCAAGGCGATGGCGACATCCTCGACACGCTGGCGTCCCTGGTGCCGTCCTTCAACGTCGCCCGTGAACCGATCAGCGACGCGGCGACGCTGATTCGACCCGCCAACATGCGTGGACTGCCCGCAGACAACACGCTGGTTCTGGTCAACGGCAAGCGCCGACATCGAGGGGCCGTCATCGGCGAGTTCGTGTCGGGCATCAACAAGGGCGCGCAGGCCGTGGACATCGCGCCTCTCGCGGGTATCGCGCTCAAACAGGTGGAGGTGCTGCGCAACGGCGCGTCCGCGCAATACGGCTCCGATGCGGTCGCCGGGGTGATGAACTTCGTCCTGCAAGACGATCCCGATGCGCGGCGCCTGCAGGCCCAGTACGGTTCCACCTTCGTCGGCGACGGCGACCAGATCATGCTCTCCGGAGCACTCGGTACCGACCTGGGGAGCGACGGTTTCGCCACCTTGAGCTTCGAACTCAAGGACAGCGCGCCGACGAGCCGAGGCTCGCAGGACCCGCAGGCGACCTATCTCGTCGAGAACGGCTACACCTCCATCGCCGACCCTGTCGTGATCTGGGGGTCGCCGGATATCGAGAACGACTTCAAGCTGCTCTTCAACGCCGCCACCCAGGCTGCCATCGGCGAACTGTACGGCTTCGGCACCTGGTCCGCGCGCGAAGTCGATGGAAGTTTCTTCTACCGCAATCCGAATACGCGCAGCGGAGTGTTCGCGGATGGCGCCGGCAACCTGCTCGTTGCCGACTTGACCCCCGGCGACGACATGCCCTGCCGAACCGTGCCCGTCGTCGCTGGCCTGGCGGACCCCGCCGCGCTGGATGCCGTCATGGCCGATCCGAACTGCTTCGTGTTCAACGAGTGGTTCCCCGGGGGTTTCACGCCGCGCTTCGGCGGCGAGGTCGGCGACACGTCCATTGTCGCCGGCTGGCGCGGCACGCGGACCGGCGGTATGAGCTACGACTTCAGCGTGTCGGCGGGACGCAACGAAATCGTCTATCGCATACGCAATACCGTCAACGCATCCTACGGGCCGAATACGCCGAGGGCTTTCGATCTCGGCGCACAGATTCAGTTCGAACGCCTGATCAATGCGGACTTCACGTTGCCCGTCGACGTTGGCGCGGCCTCGGACCTCAACGTCGCATTCGGCGCCCAGCATCACAGGGAAGTCTTCGAGATGGTCGCCGGCGATACCGAATCCTGGGCCCCCGGCGGATTCGAAAGTCAAGGTTTTTCCGTTGGGTCCAACGGTTTTCAGGGCTTCAGCGCCGACGTCGCCGGCAGGTTCAGCCGGGAGAGCGCTTCCGCCTACGTGGATCTCGAAGTCGACCTGACCGAGCGTTGGCTCGCGGACGCGGCACTCAGATACGAGCGTTTCAGCGATTTCGGCAGCACCACCAACGGCAAACTGGCCAGTCGTTTCACCGTCTCCGACGGCTTCGCCGTGCGGGTGGCCGCAGGCACCGGCTTCCGCGCCCCGTCCATCGGCCAGAGCAATCTGCGGCGCGCGGCAACGGTGATCGTGGACGGCAAATTGGCCGAGTCGCTGACCTTGCCGCCCACCAACCCCGTTGCCGCGCTCAAGGGCGGTCGCCAGTTGGCGCCGGAGGAGTCGGTCCATTGGGGCTTGGGCGCGCTCTTTTCGCTTGGTCCGGTGAACATCACTCTCGATTGGTTCCGCATCGCGGTGGACGGTCGCATTGCGCTGACCCAGCAGAGCTTGACCGAGCAGGATCGCATCGACCTCGTTGCGGCCAGGTTCGTGGGCGCCGAGACCGTCACCGCAGTGTCTTTCTTCGTCAACGATATCGACACCGAAACGACCGGCCTGGACTTGATGGCCCAGACGGGCTTCGACTGGATTGGCGGGCGGGTCAACTTCGCACTCGCCTGCAACGTGACGCGCACGGATGTCATTGATCGCGGCGCGACGCTGTCCCCTGCGGGCGAGAAAGAACTGGAGGACGGCTTGCCGGACAGGCGCGTGAGCATGACACTGGACTATGCGCGAAGCGCCTGGACCGGCTGGGTGCGGGTGAACCACTACGGCGATGTCTACGAGCATCTTTTCAACTGCGAGTCCTGCGCCATCACCACGGCTCCGCTGACAGTGGTGGACGCGGAACTGACCTGGGCCTTTTCCAACGCGTACACTGTTTCCGTGGGCACGAGGAACCTGTTGGACAAGCAACCAGACAAGCACCAGTTTGCCGGCGTATCCGGATACCTGGGAGCGGACTTTCCGCTGAACCATCCGAGCGGTTTCAACGGCGGCAGCTACTATGTGCGCCTTGCCGTGAACCTTTAGCGTCCTCGGTGTCCGACAACGAGTAGCAGATGCCGCGCCTCAATCGAAACGACGCCGGGTTGCGCGCCTGGGTACTGGTGCTTCCGCTGCTCGCCTTCATCGGCGTGACCTTCATCGCTCCCCTCGGGGCGATGCTGACGCGCAGCATCCAGGAACCCGTGGTCGCGGACGCGCTCCCCGATACGCTCCGCGAGTTGGCCGAGTGGGATGGCCGGGCCACGCCCGGTGAACCCGTATTCCAGGCCGCCGTCCGCGAGTTCCTGGATGCCCGGGAGACCCGCGCGATGGGTCGGGTGGCAACCCGCATCAACCGCGTCGAGGGCGGCCTGCGCAGCGTCATTACGCGGAGCGCCCGCAGATTGAGCAACCTGGCCGAATCACCCGCCGGCCCCTGCTTCGCGGACGACGATGGCGATCGCGCCGGTCCCTCCGACAAGGCAGGTGCGAACGAAACGCGGGCGCCCTGTCGCGACGTCATGGTAGGTATCGATGACGCCTGGAGCGAGATCACCACCTGGCTGGCCATTCGCCGCGCCGGCGAGCGCTTCACGCCCAGGCACTACCTGAATGCGCTCGACCTCGACCGCGGACTCGATGGCGAGATCGTCCCGCAACCGCCGGAACTGCGCATCTACGTACCGCTTCTGGTACGCACTCTCGCCATCAGCCTCGGCATCACCGTGCTCTGCCTGGTGCTGGGCTATCCCATCGCGCACCTCATCGCGCAGGCGCCGCCGGGTCGCGCGAATCTGCTGCTTCTGCTCGTGCTGGTGCCGTTCTGGACATCCTTGCTGGTACGCACCACGTCCTGGATCGTGCTGCTGCAGTCCCAGGGCGTGGTCAACGATATCCTGGTCGCGCTCGGTCTCATCGGCGACGACGAACGCCTCGCGATGATCTACAACATGACGGGCACGGTGGTCGCGATGACGCACGTCCTGTTGCCGTTCATGGTCTTGCCGCTGTATTCGATCATGCGAACGATACCGCCCCAGTACATGCGCGCCGCGGCGACCCTCGGCGCCAGCTTTCCGCAGGCGTTCTTCCGCGTCTACTGGCCGCAGACGCTCCCCGGAGTCAGCGCCGGGTCGCTGCTGGTGTTCATCCTGGCCATCGGCTACTACATCACCCCGGCCCTGGTCGGCGGGCGCACCGGACAGCTCATATCCAACATGATCGCCTACCACATGCAGCAGTCGCTCAACTGGGGGCTCGCCGCGGCGCTCGGCGGCATCCTGCTCGTCTGTGTCATCGCGCTGTACTTCCTCTATGATCGGCTGGTGGGCGTTGAGCGGATGCGATTGAGCTGATGCCATCCGCCACGTCTGATCGCTTCCGCAACGAGAGACGAGAGACCCCATGACCGCAGGCATGCAGAAATTTGTTGTCTTCGCCGTCGCGATGATCGCGTCGTGGTTCGTCGGCTGGTACGTATCACCCACATGGACCGTGGAAGAGATCTCCATCGACGCGCAGACCGACGATGCCGGCGCGCTGTACTACCTGTACGAGGGCGATCCCACCTACTTCGACGCCGTACCCGCGGATCGGTCCAGCCTCGACCCCGAACGCGTCGGGCAGTCCGGAGAAGCACCGCCGGTGAGAGAAGAGTTCGTCGCCACTCGCGAGATGCGGAACGGACAAATGCAGGCCGTCTACTACCAGCGCATCGCAAAGGCGCACTGGGGATTCTGGTCGCTGCTGCCGCCGCTCGTGGCGGTGCTCCTGTGTTGGATGACCCGGGAACCCGTGTCATCGCTGCTGGGCGGCATCGTTTCCGGGGCGCTCATCCTGAGCCGCTACGACCTTGCCGGCGAAGTGTTGATACCGTCTCTGGCCACGACAGAGGCCGCAGGGCTGCTGCTGCTCTACCTGTGGCTCCTGGGCGGTCTGATGGGCATATGGTCGCGCACCGGCGCCGCGCAAGCGTTCGCGGAGTTCATTACCGTCCGCTTCGTTCGCGGCCCGCGCACCGCCAAGCTCGTCGCCTGGTTCCTCGGCGTCATCTTCTTCCAGGGCGGCACGGTCAGCACGGTACTCGTCGGCACCACCGTGAAGCCCATCGCCGACAAGGAACGGATCAGCCACGAAGAGTTGGCCTACATCGTCGACTCGACCGCGTCTCCCATCGCCTCCCAAATCGCGTTCAACGCCTGGCCGGGTTACATACAGGCGTTCATTTTCGTTGGCGGGGTCAGTTTTCTCGCCACCGAAGCGGACCGCATCACCTTCTTCTTCGCAAGCGTTCCATTCTGCTTCTACGCCATTTTCGCCGTCCTTGGCACTTTTCTGCTCAGCATCGAAAAGCCACCGTTCCTCGGCAAGCGCATGGCGGCGGCCATGGAACGTTCGCGCTCCACCGGCGCACTCGACGCCGAAGGCGCCGAACCATTGAGCGCCAAGGAACTACAGGCCAGCAACGTCCCCGAGGGCTATACGCCGCACGTCCTCGAGTTCTTCCTGCCCCTGTTCACGCTGATAGGCATCGCCGTCGCCACATTCGTCATCTACGACTCGCCCAACGTGCAGTGGGCCTTCGGCGCCGCGCTCCTGCTGGCGGCGGGGATGGCCCTGGCCAAGGGCATGCCGCTCACTACGCTCGTCTCCGGGATTCACGACGGCATCAAGGGCGTCGTGCTCGGTTCGGTCATTCTCCTGCTCGCCGTCACCATCGGCGGCATCAGCAAGGAAACCGGCGGCGGCATCTTCCTGGTCGAACTGCTCGGCCAGAGCATTCCCTACTTTCTGTTGCCCGTGATACTGCAGATTCTGACGATAGTTATCGCCTTCTCCACCGGAACGAGCTGGGGCACCTACGCCGTGGCGTTTCCGCTGGCGATGCCCCTCGCCTGGGCCGTCGCCACCGGCCAGGAACTCCAGCACCCGGAACTTTTCATGACCCTCTGCTTCGCCGCCGTGATGGATGGCAGCGTGTATGGCGACCAGTGCTCTCCCATCTCCGACACGACCGTGCTGAGTTCGGTGTGCACGGGCTGCGACCTGATGGACCACGTCAAGACGCAGATGCCGCAAGCCTCCGTCGCCGCCGGCCTCGCGGCCATTTGCTGGACCGTCGTCGCCTACTTCACGGGCTGACGGGGCCTGCCGACTGTGGCCACACGCTGACCGTCCGCAACCTGCCCAACGAGGTCCATCGCGCCTTGCGTGTGCGGGCAGCCCTGCACGGCCGCAGCACCGAGGCCGAGGTGCGCGCCATCCTGGAGGAAACGGTCCTGCCGGAAGGTCGGGTCGGGTTGGGTTCGCTGCTGACCGCCGTCGGCCAGCGCGCCGGCTTAAAGGAGGACGAGTCCGCAGGCTTTGCGCTACGCGATAGCGCTCCGGGCCGGGCGGGCAATCTCGGTGTCCGACGGTTATGCTGTTGGGAGAATGCAATCCGGCCGTGCATGGTTACAGACCCTGGCATACGGTTGATGTTCGCGATACCGCGGCAATCCAGATCGCCATACTGGAAAGTGTCATGGTCAGGAATGGCGAGCGCTATATCGCCTTCAACACCGAGAGGATCGATGTCGAAGAGGTGTGTGCGCGTATTGATCGTCTACTGCCCGAACTCGGCTATGCAACGCCCGATATGACGGAGGATCTGGACGAAGAAGGGCTGGCGCGGAGGAGCGAGCGCAGGGCGGTCTATGCCGGCACCGACCTGCGTAATGATCGAACGCGTGCTCTCGGAATTACCTACCGCGACCTGAATGACTAGCTTCGTGACATGGCGGAATCGCTGATCAGCGTGGGCGAAGTTGAGCCAGTCCTGCGTCCCGGATTCTCCCTGAACAGGCAAGAAGTCGACAGGTCGCGATCAATCCGGCCATGACGGCGGGATGGCGAATTACCGATAGATGTCCTGCTGCCCGTGCATTCCCCGCAACTGGAAGCCCAAGGAGCGTGCCACCCTGGTCTATCTCGCGCGCGGCGATTCGGTACTTCTGATACGCAAGCTGCGCGGCCACGGAGCCGGAAAAGTCAATGCGCCGGGAGGCCGGATCGAGCCGGGCGAATCGGCCGAAGCATGCGCGATCCGCGAAGTCGCCGAAGAGGTCGGCATCCGCGTCCAAACGCTCGAACTGCGCGCATTGTTGCGCTACGACGACCCGGCGGAGAGCTTCGCCATGGCGGGATTTGCTTTCGTTTCGGCGGACTTTCTCGGCGCGCCCTCGCCGTCGGCGGAAGCGGACCCATTCTGGTGCCGCATCGACGAGGTTCCATACGACGAGATGTGGGAGAACGATCGCATCTGGTTGCCGAGGGTCTTTGAGGGCGAGCGCATTCGGGCGGACTTCCGGTTCTGTCGCGGTAGCCTCGTAGCGCACACCGTAATCCCCGATACCAACATTTCCGTGTGAGGTTACGAAGTTCTGGCCGAGTCCGGCGAGGCGGGACCGGACGACAGGAACCCACGACGATGGCGCTTGCTGGATTGCCATCACATTGATATAACGCATGCATTGAAAGCAATGTGGGGCATTGACTATGGCTATGCTGACCGTGCGCAACCTGCCCGACGAGGTGCATCGCGCCTTGCGTGTGCGGGCAGCCCTGCGCGGCCGCAGCACCGAGGCCGAGGTGCGCGCCATCCTGAAGGAAACCGTCCTCCCGGAAGGGCGGGTCGGGTTGGGTTCGCTGCTGACCGCCGTCGGCCGTCGCGCCGGGTTGACGGAGGAGGAGTCCGCAGGCTTCGCGCTACGCGACAGCACTCCGGGCAAGCCGGTCGAGCTTGAATGATTTTGGTAGATACCAATGTGGTTTCGGAGCCGTTGCGCGTGGTTCCGGAACCACGCGTCTCCGAATGGCTCGACGCGCAGGCGTTGGAAACGCTATACCTGTCCGCCATTACCGTCGCGGAGCTGCGTTTCGGGGTCCTGTCGCTGCCGGTCGGCCGCCGCCGCGACAGGCTGCACGAGGATCTGGAGCGGCAGGTGCTGCCAATGTTCGCGGGCCGGATATTGGCATTCGATCTGGCGGCTTCGCAAGCCTATGCGGAACTGATGGCGAAGGCGCGGTCCGCTGGGCGGGCAATCTCGGTGTCCGACGGCTACATTGCGGCGACCGCAGTGGCCAACACCATGATGGTGGCGACACGGGACACCGCTCCATTCGAGGCGGCCGGATTGAATACTGTCGATCCTTGGGCGATGTAGGAGGGCGTGTGACCGCGTATGGCTGGAGGGCGAGCGCATTCGCGCGGATTTCCGGTTCCGCCAAGGTCGCCCCGGTAGCGCACACCGTCATCCCCTGTGCGGACACCTTCGTCAGGAGTTCGCGCATTCCTGACTGAGCCCGCTGCCAGAACGGTCAGCGGAATCCCTCCCGCGTATACTCGGAGCCAACCATCGCCCCGATCAAGGACCGCATGACCCGCACTACCGAATGCAGGCACCCATGACGAAACCGCTCGCCATGAGCCAACTGCTGGGCGATGCCGTGCACGCGTACGGCGCCATGGATTTCGATGTCGGCGACGAAGGCATCAGTCCCAGGCGTCTTCCCGACTGGACGCGCCTGCAGTTGCCGGCGGCAGTAGATGTGATGGCACGCATGGCGTCAGGGGTGCGGCTGCAATTCAACACCGACGCGACACGTCTGGGACTTACGTTTCTGGCAACGACCAGGCACGTGATCGACCGACCGCGCAACCCGGTCACCTTCAACCTGGAAACCGGAGGCCGCATCTATTCGGCCCGCTCCACCAAGGGCAACACCATCATCCTGACTCCCCGGGCGGCACGCGGTTTCGAATTCGTTCGCGGCGAACCGGACACCATATGGTTCAGCGACCTCGCTCCGGGCTCCAAGGACTGTGAACTGTGGTTGCCGCACAACGCCTCCATCGAGCTGCGGACGCTGATCCTCGACGACAGCGCACACCTGGCCCCGATGACGACCGATGTCCGAGCCAAATGGATCCACTACGGCAGTTCCATCAGCCAATGCGCCCAAGCGGAAGAACCTGCATACATCTGGCCGGCAGTGGCTGCCCGGCGCGCGAACGTCGCAGTGCAGAACCTCGGACTCGCCGGCCAATGCCATCTGGACCAGTTCGTCGCCCGTACCATCCGGGACGCGGATGCCGACATCGTCAGCATCAAGACCGGCATCAACATCGTCAACATGGATTCCATGCGGGAACGCGTTTTCGCCCCTGCCCTGCACGGCTTCCTCGATACGATCCGCGACGGCAAGCCCGATACGCCCATCATCGCGACTTCCCCCATCTTCTGTCCCAGCGCCGAAACGCAACCCGGACCGATGATCCGCGATGCGTCTGGCAAGTTCCTGACCTTCGAGGGCTTCGATGCGATTCGCAACGGCTGCATGTCGCTTCGGCGTGTCCGGGAGATCATGGCCGAAGTGATCGATGCGCGCCGCAAGTCAGGCGACGAACACCTGCACTACCTTGACGGACTCACGCTGTTCGGTGCTGGAGACGCGGACGATCTGCCGGACGACGTGCATCCGAATGCGGCGGGCTACATCCGCATAGGCGAACGCTTCGCGCCGGCGTTGGCGCGTTGGGCAAAGGCGCGTTGGGCAAAACTCGCCAGTCAGTGAGGAGCTTTTCTGGCGGATGCTGGTTGTTTCCGCTCGCGATGGCGCTCGGGGCCGGCGCAGAAGAGAGCACGCTTGAGTTTCGTCACGGCATTTCACTCCTGCACGAACTCAAGTATCCGGCGGACTTCCAGGGCTTCGACTACATGAATCCGAACGCGCCCAAGGGGGGCGCGTTGCGACTCTCGACCACCATCCCGATTCGCAACTTCTCCGACGAGCTCGACAACGAGGTGCTGGTCGCGCCCGGCATGTACCGCGCCTACGACTACCTCCTGCACCGCTCCGGCGACGAGTTGGGCAGCTTCTACGGGCTCCTGGCGCAAAGCATGGCGCTCACTCCCGACGGACGTTCCCTGTATTTTCGACTGCATCCGGATGCGCGCTGGCACGATGGCGTGCCGATCACGCCGGAGGACGTGAAGTACACGTTCGACCACGCCCTCGGCACAGTCGACGGCAAGGTCTACATGGAGTGGCTCGAGGCGGCGGAGATCACCGGCGTGGGCGAGGTTGCGTTTCGGCACAAGCGAAAATTCATTAGTTCCGACCTGAATTTGCTCACGTACCTGCGCATCCTTCCCGCGCACTACTGGAAAGGACGGCAGCCGAATGAGACGACCTTCATCCCACCCCTCGGGAGCGGACCGTACCGCGTCGCCGACCATGACCGATCCCATGTGCGATTCGAACGCGTGAGGGACTACTGGGGGCGCGATCTTCCGGTCAACCGAGGCCGCTACAACTTCGACGAGATCCGATACGACCTATACCGCGACAACACGGTCGCGCGGGAGGCTTTCCGCAAGGGGTTGTTCGACTTTCGCCACGAAGAGGAGATCCGCCATTGGATTTCCTACAACGCGGAAGACGGAGGGCTGGCCAAGGACATCCTCCACATGCGGCGAATCTCGGGGGCCCAGTGGGCCATTTCGCTGAACACGCGCAGGCCACATCTGAAGGATGTCCGCGTGCGGGAAGCCCTGACGCTGGCGGCGGACTTCCATTGGCAGAACCGGGTGTTCCACCATGGCCTGTATGAACGCGCCGACAGCTATTTCGCCAAGTCGCGATTCGCCGCGCGAGGGCTCCCGACCGGCGCGGAACTCGAGGTGCTGCAACACTTCCGGGGACAGATTCCGGAGCGGGTCTTTACCGATGTCTTCGAACTGCCAGATTCCGCCGGGATTGGCCGCAACCGAGCAGCGTTGCAACGCGCGCGCGAGCTTCTCGCGGCAGCGGGATGGCGAATATCCGGCGGCGTTCTGGTCGATAGCGAGGGCTCGCCGTTCAAGTTGCAATTGCTCGCCCGGACACCGGCCGACCAGCGCACATTGCTACCCTATGTCGATTCCCTCAAGCGATTGGGGATAGCCGCGCGCGTCCGCATCGTCGACCTCGTGCATTTCATCAACCTGATCCGCCAGCGCGAGTTCGATGCCGTGTTGCGCGAGCACGGATTCCTGACGCCGCCTACGATGCAGCTTCGAACCTACTTCGCGTCCTACGCCGCAGACAAGCCCATGACGAGCAACCTGGCCGGGATCAGCGATCCGGTCCTGGACGCGCTGATCGAGCGCGCGGAAAGTGCCGAGACGCTGAGCGCGATGATCGCCGCCTGCCAGGCCCTGGATCGCGTGCTGCTGTGGCACTTCTACAATATCCCTCTCGATGCGATGCACGAGCCGCGCATGGTGTATTGGGACAAGTTCGGGCGTCCTGAGCGCGAAGACAGCGCGGTCTACAGTCCGCCGGAGCACGACAGTTGGTGGTACGACGCCGAAAAGGCGCGACAGCTCGCCGGGGGCGCACGCTGATGCATATGCCAATAAAGGTGTTGAAGGCGCAGGTTGCGCAGGGAACAATGCGCCCGGACCACACCGTGAGGAGGAACCATGCCCATACGTCCTGACGCGGTTGGGGCTAGCGGCGGACCCGTGTCGCGCAGTTGGACTTCCAAGGACGCGCTGCTATATGCCGTCGGCATCGGCGCCGGCGTCGACGAACTTGCATTTACCACGGAAAATACGAAAGACACGCCGCAACGGGTATTTCCGACCTTCGCCGTCATCATCGGGGGCGGCGGCGCGCCGATTGGGGCGGTCGGAAGCTTCAACATGGCATTGATGGTGCACGGCGAACAAGGCATCGAATTGCTCGACGAGATTCCGCCGGACGGTGCGTTGGAAAGCCGGGGACGCATCGCCGGCATCTGGGACAAGGGCAGCGCCGCCGTGATCGAAACGGAATCCGAGGCGGTCAACGCAGCGACCGGAAAACCGCTGCTGAAAACGCGCGCCAGTCTGTTCTGCCGTGGTGAGGGCGGTTGGGGCGGCGATCGGGGGCCGTCCGCCAGGATCGTGTTTCCAGACGCGGAACCGACCCACCAGGTCACTTACCAAACGCGCGAAGACCAGGCATTGACCTACCGGCTGTCCGGCGACCGCAACCCGCTGCATACGGATCCCTCTTTTGCGGCGATGGGAGGCTTCGACAGACCCATACTGCATGGCCTGTGTACTTACGGGTTCACCGGCCGCGCGTTGTTGCACGCGCTCTGCAACAGCGATCCGGCCCGGTTTCGCTCCATGAACGCACGATTCTCAAGACCGGTGATCGCCGGCGACGCGCTGACCGTATCCATGTGGGCCGACGGTGGAAAGGCGCTGTTCCGAACCGCGAATCAGCGCGGCGAAGTCGTCATCGATCAGGGGGTCTGTACTTTCGATTGATGCGTTGCTCGCGGCGCGTTCGCGCGATTTCACACAGATCACACAGATAAGGAAGAAGGAGTTTCCAACCATGGTCAGGACCATCGCAGGTATCGGGGTGACGGCGGTAGCGCTGTTCCTATTCGGGTTTGTCTATTGGGGGCTGAATCCGCTCCCCTACACGTCCTGGAACGCGGCGGCCGATCCCGAAGCCGCGCTCGGCGTCGTCAAGCGCCACTTTCCCGAAAGCGGCGTCTACGACCTCCCGGGCGCCGATAACATGGAGCTTCTCGCCGAGGGAACGCGAGCCATGATTTACGTCGCCCACGACCTGCCCGCGGCGCAACCCGATCCCCGAGAGCTGGCGCTGGGCCTGTTTCACAACGTGCTCATGGCGCTCGCGGTGTTCCTGCTGTTGCGGCACCAAAACGGCATGGCGCAATATCTCAGGACCGGGGCGCTAGCCGGCCTGGCCGCCGTCGTCGTCATCGAAGGCAGCGATGTCGCCTGGTGGCTCTATCCGTTGTCCTGGAAGATCCACGGTGCCGCATACCACTTCCTCTGTTTCGTTCTGGCCGCCGCGTTGCTCGGCAAGTTCATTCCGGCCAGACAGGATTAGCGCGCCATCGCCCTGTGGATTCGAGAAGCGCAACGCCAGGGATTTCGCCGTGAATAAAACGCTATCCCGCCTCGCGGCCAGCATTCTCGTGATCTCGGCAGCGAGCCTCGAAGCCGAAGACCTCACTGCGGAGGAATTGGTATCCAGCGCGCTGGACTTGATGCGCGGCACTTCTTCCTACGTCGAATTGACGATGAAGGTCAAGCGCCCGTCCTGGGAGCGTTCGACATCCATAATGTCCTGGAGCCGGGGCCGGGAAGATACGCTGATACGCTTCACCGCGCCGGCGAAAGACGCCGGCCACGCGCTGCTGAAGGTGGGCGACAGCATGTGGACGTACACGCCCAAGCTGAACCGGACCATCCGGCTGCCGTACAGCATGCGCTCGCAAAGCTGGGGGGGCTCCGACTTTTCCTACAACGACCTGTCCCGTAGCGACCAGGTGCTGCGCCACTACGATCTCACCATCGTCGACGAAAAGCAGGATGGCGAACATACGATCTATACCATCGAGGCGGTGCCGCACGAAAACGCGCCGGTCGTCTGGGGCAAGGAAGTCTGGGTGCTGCGCGACGATTACGTGATGTTGGAACAGGTCTTCTACGACCAGATGCAAGTGGCGCTAAAACGCATGGCCACCCTCGAGATCGGTTCCCTGGGAGGACGCACTCTCGCCACGCGGATGCGTATGCAGCGCCTGGATAAGCCCGATCACTGGACCGAGGTCACTACCAACGCGGCCGAGTTCGACATCGAATTGCCCGAAGGCATGTTTACCCTGTTCACGCTGAAATCCGGCGCCACCTGATGTCCGCACCCCGAAACGCCAGCCGCGCGCTGTTCGCCGTTGTGGCGTGGCGCAACCTTTGGCGCAACCCGCGCCGCACCTGGCTGACCGCCGGCGGCATCGCGTTCGCGACGGCGCTGGTCGTATTCTCCTCGTCGATTCAGGTCGGCAGCTACGACGGCATGATCGACATGGCGACGCGCCTCGTCAGCGGCCATATCCAGGTGCAGCATCCGGAATTCCAGGACGATCCGCGCATGCGGTACTCGTTGCCCGACGGCGTCGAGTTGACCGAGCGGCTGGCGCGCCTGCCCGGCGTGGCGGGGGCCGCGCCCCGTGCCGAGGCGTTCGCCCTGCTTTCCACGGAGGAACGCAGTTTCGGCGGGCTGGTGCTTGGAGTCGATCCCGACCGGGAGCGCCAGGTCTCCGATCTTCCGAACACGCTAGTAGAGGGCGAATACCTGCCGGGTCCGGACGATGCGTTCATCGGCGCCGCGCTGGCGCGCAATCTCGATATCTCGGTCAACGACGAAATCCTCGTGCTCGGCACCGGCAAGGAAGGTAGCGTGGGCGCCCTCGCCCTCAGAGTGGGCGGCATATTCGAAACCGGACACGACAACACCGACCGCTCGCTGATTCTCGTGCGTCTACCAACGCTGCAGGAGGGTTTCGATCTCGGCGGCGACGTACACCGGGTTCTGCTGGCGGCGGATTCGATTGGCGACATCGACGACGTGGCGCGAAGAATTGAACTCGCGCTAGGCGCGGGCTATCGCACGCTGAAGTGGAACGCGCTGATGCCAGAGATCGAGCAGAGCATACAGATCGACTGGGTGAGCGGGCAGTTGATGTACTGGCTGCTGTTGATCCTGGTGGCTTTCGCCATAGTGAATACATTCATGATGACGGTCTTCGAGCGCACGCGGGAATTTGGCATGTTGTTGGCCATCGGCATGCGTCCCGCATCGATCATGGGCATGCTGCAAGTCGAAGCGATTGCAATGTGGGCCATTGGCGCCGGCATTGGCCTTGCCATTGCGCTGAGTCTGATCGCCTGGCTGAATCAAACGGGCATCGCGATCGGCGACATTTCTTCGGGCATGGAGGAGATTTCGGCCCAGTATTTCATACCGGAGCGGATGTATCCCGGGTTCGCACTCCAGTCCATCGCCATGTCTCCCGCCGTGCTGGGTGTCGCCACCCTGGCGGCCGCATTCGGTACATCGCTGAGGTTGCGCAAGATTCGGCCCGTCGATGCGCTGCGGGTAGAGGACTAGCCCGCCAAGTGAACCTGAAGCTGCTCGTGCAACTCAGTTGGCGCAACCTGTGGCGCCACAAGCGCCGCACCGGCATCCTGCTGACGACGATCTGTTTCGCCGTAGGCGGGGTCCTGGTCCTCAATGCGTTCTTGCGCGGCATGCAGGTGGCCATGGCAGAAATGGCCATAGACAACCTCAACGGCCACATCAAGGTACTAGCGCCCGGCTACCTGGACGATCCGGGCATCAAGAAGAGTTTCGAACTCGAACCACCGGACCGTCCCGAACTGGCCGCCGACGGCATCGAGGGCTGGGCGCCTCGCGTGCGCGTGCCCGCGGTGATCATGAGCGAGCGGGAAACCAGGGGCGTGCAGTTCGTCGGCGTCGTTCCGGGCAGCGAAGACATCTCCTTCTTCGGTGACGTAGCACTCGACGGGGAGAATCTCCGAGGCCCCGAAGACCGGCGCATACTCCTCGGCCGCGCCTTGGCCGAACAGTTGGAAACCGGGGTCGGGCGGCGCATCGTGCTTATCACCCAAGGCGTCGACGGCAGCAACAGGGAATCCGGCTACCGCATCGCGGGAGTCTACGATGCCGTCGGCACGGGACTCGAAAAAGCTTTCGTGTTCACCGGCCTCAACAGCGTCCAGGAACTGCTCTCCGTCGCCGCCGTGACCGAGTTATCCGTGCGGTTGACGGAAGAAAGCCAAAGCCCAGCGGTATTGCGCAGCCTGACGAGTGCCTTCGGCGATTTGGATGTCATGACGTGGAAGGAGCTCGAGCCGCAAGCGGCGATGATGTTCGAGGTCGCCGACATGGCCGTATTCATCTGGTTCCTCATCGTCATGGGTGCGCTCACTTTCGGGCTCGTCAACACGTTGGTCACCGCGGTGATGGAGCGGGTTCGGGAACTGGGCATGCTCCGGGCCCTCGGCATGCGGCGCGGCACCGTCATCGCGCAGGTGGTGATCGAGTCCATGCTCACCATGGTGATCGGCATCGCGGTGGGCGTCGCACTGGGACTCCTGGGCTATCTTTGGCTCGCCGACGGTATTGACCTCTCGGCGTTCGCCGAAGGCATGGAAATGACCGGCATCAAGCCTGAACTGGTCCCCAAGCTGTGGCCTCAGGATATCTACCTGGTGGCAGGCTTGAGCCTGGTGCTCGGTTTTCTCGCCAGCATCTATCCAGCGCGGCGCGCGGTGAAAATCCAACCGCTGGATGCAATGCGGCGTTAGTTGATACGGGAGAGTCCATGTCTGATCTGGTTGTCGACTGCCACGGGTTGACGCGAATCTACGGCGACGATGCCGTGCCCGTACGCGCGCTCCAGGGCGTGGACTTCAGCGTGACCAAAGGCGAGTGGACCGCGCTGGCGGGGCCGTCGGGTTCCGGCAAGTCAACGCTCCTGCACCTTGTCGGCGGCCTCGACCGACCGACCGATGGCACGGTAGCGGTCGACGGCGAGAAACTGAACGACCTGTCGGAGTCGCAGCTATCCGACCTGCGACTGCGCAAGGTCGGCTTCGTCTTCCAGGCCTTCAACCTGATTCCGGTATTGTCCGCGGTGGAGAATGTCGAGTTCATCATGCAACTGCAGGGTGTCGGGCCCTCGGAACGCCGCGAACGCGCCCTCTCCGTGCTCGACCACCTGGGCCTCGGCGACATCGGCGACCGGCGTCCCGGCGAATTGTCCGGCGGACAGCAGCAGCGTGTGGCCGTGGCGCGTGCCATCGTGACCGATCCGGTGCTGCTGCTAGCGGACGAGCCGAGCGCTAACCTTGACTCCGCAACGACCGAGGAACTGCTTGCGCTCCTGCGCACTATCAATGAAGAGCGGGGCGTGACCATAGTGACGGCCACCCACGATCCGATCGTCATGGGCTACGCAAGCCGGCGTGTCCTGCTGCGGGATGGCCGGATCGAAACCGACGAGCTGGTGTCGTCGCCGACATCGCGCGCTTGAAACACCTCTTCCTGTGGGCATGCGTCATTGCCGGAACCGTCGCCGGAACCCAGGCGCGCGCCGAATCCGATCTTGGTTTCCGTTTCAAATGGTTCTCCTCCGCCGCCGCGCTGCCCTCCGCTGACGCGCAACGACGTGAAGGCGGGACACCAGCCTACGATCACAATGCCGACCTGCGGGTGTTAATGCGTGCCGAGACTGGCAGACTGCGTTTCATCGGCGACTATTCCCTGACCTGGGTAGCGGGCGATTCGTTTACGTTTGGCGATTCCGCGCGGCTGGACCAACGGCCTACGGAAGACGCCAGCCGGTTGATGAACCTGACACACGCGATAGATGAGGGATCGCGACACCTGTCCGTCCATCGCTTCGACCGTCTTGCCATCGAGTACCGCGACCCGCGTCTCGCGATTACGGTGGGGCGCCAAGCGGTGAGTTGGGGCAGCGGCCACGTGTTCCAGCCCATGGACCTGTTCAATCCCTTCGCGCCGACGGCGGTGGATCGGGACTACAAGCCAGGGGACGATATCCTGCTGATCGAACGCCGATTTGCGCGCAGCGCTCTGCAATTGCTCCATGTGGCCCGGCGCGACGCGCGCGGGCGCGCCGGGGACGACAGCTACGCAGCCATGTGGTACGGCATCTTCGGCGCACGCGAAGTGGAACTCATGGCGGCTCGCCACTACCGCGACGATCTGCTTGGAATGACGCTCCGAACGCCCCTTGGTCCCGCCATGTTGCGCACCGACATCGTCGGCACGCGAGTTTCCCTGGACGGCGACCGGCGCATTTCGGGCATCGTCAACATCGATTGCGCGTTCGAACTGTTTCGGCGAACCGGCCTCGTCTTCGCCGAGTACTTCCACAATGACTTCGGCGTCGACACAGCGACGGCGGCACTTCCCGCGCCGCTGAGCGATCGCCTGTCGAGAGGCGAGCTATTCAATATCATGCGCAACTACCTCGCCGCGGGCGCCACCTATCAGTGGCATCCCTTGTGGTCGCAAAGCCTGGCCTGGATCGGCAATCTCAACGACCAATCGAGTTTGGTGCAGACATCACTGACTTACGACCCGTCGGATTCTGCGCGTGTTCAGGCGGGACTGGTGGCAGCCGTGGGCGGCGCGGGAGGTGAATATGGAGGCATTCCACAGTCCGACGGCTCCACCGCCGGCGGCGGCACCCGCGCGTTCATCCGCGTCCTGTATTTCTGGTAGGCGACCGAAAACAGGCACCCGCCCGTTCGGTCGGAGTCGAGTTCACGACACAAGCGCGAAATGGCGGCCTCGGTCCGCCTTACGGTCGAACGTATAGGTTCGCTTGCATCCGTGCGCGTGATTTCGATGCGCGATCACACAATCGGCAAAGTCTGCGTTGTCTGACTCGAATTCCCGCAAGGCGATGCCAATGACATCGTGATCCTCGACCGTGAACTCGGCAGTGCGCAGGATTTGACGGATGACCGATGCGACGACGGACTTGTCAAATTCGTAGTGGCCTGCCAAGACCCAAACCAGTTCCATGAGCACAGGGACGCTCACGTAACCTGGCACCTGCGCGGTGCATTGACTCTCGATCAATTCTCCCGCAGCGCGCCCTTGTTCCGGGTCGTCCTGAACGATGTAGCGGACCAGGACATTGGTATCAAGTCCGATCATCGGTTGCGCGTTGCCGCCTCGATAATGGCCTTGTCCATGTCGGCGAGACGGGCGGGAGAGGACGGTCTGGGCACCATACCTTTCAGTTGCGTCACCGACGCGGTTACGGCCGCGACTCGGAGATCGCCGTCTTCTTCCAATATGAAGTCGATCTTGTCCCCTGGCCGGAGCTGAAGCTTGTCGCGAATCGCCTTTGGAACCGTCACCTGACCTTTGGATGTGAGTGTTGCATACATGCGTCAGCCGTCTTTTCCTTACTTCCTAGTAAGGAACCCTAGGGTGAATCATCATAATGATCAAGTGCGACCATGTCGCCGACGGCGCAACTTGCGGGGGTGGCAAACGCGCAATCGGCTCACTTTCAGCCGCTACTGTCCGTCGAGAGCCGCCATCCGCTCGACGGCTTGTTGATGAAGGATGCGCTGGAACGCGTCCTGCGGCGGCAATTCGATCACGCGCACGAGCAAATCCCGCGCCTGCCCGCGGCGCTTCCTGGCCTCAAGCAGCAGGAGGCCCGATGCATATTCGAGAAACACCACGTTCCTGTCCGACGCTAGCGCGAGGGCCTGCTCGTAGTGGTCGAACGCGCTCTTTTTCTTCGCGCCAAGCAACGCGCGCGCCATCATCCCTCCGCGGCCGATCGCTTCCGCATGCCAGGAGGCCAAACTCAAGTGCGCCCCGAAGTGACGCGGGTTCAACTCGAGCGCACGTTCGATTAACGCGCGCACCCTCTTCGGGTATCCCTCCCGCATTGATTTCATCGGGCCGAACAACTGGGAGTAGCGGCCCGTGGCGTGGGCCGACTGAAGATGGGCCTCCGCATTGGCCGGATCCAGCTTGATGGCCGCATTCGCCGCGCGCATGGCGCGCTGCAGCAATGGCTCCTTCTCCTCCTTTTCCGCGAGATAGTGGGCATATATCGCCAGCGATTCGGCCGCCAGCGCTTGTCCCGAAGCGGTTCCCAACGCTTCGCCCAAATCGGCAGCCTCAATGTACTCCCCCTCGAAAAGGCGGCGCGCGCCGCTTCGATGGATTCGGCCGCGGCGCTTGCCAAAAGAAACGCGTGAGCGATGGTCAGGCAGGCCAGAAGCGTGGCTTTGGACAGGCAATCCTCTTCGGCGTCTCTTTCATGGAACAAACGTCTCCTCGGAGCGCCAGCGACCGGGGACAGTTGTTCCATGATCGACGAGCGGGGCGGGCCAGGAGCCTTCAGCCGGGGAGCGCGAGGGGTACCCCTCGCAAGATACGGCCACAGCCGAAGGCGTCGGCTGTGGGCACTTTCAGGCCCACTCTATGCGGCGACGATGCGCTCGACCTTGATCTTTTGTTCCAGGTCGCGCGACTGGGCAAGATCAAAGGCCAACTGCATGCCAAGCCATGTTTCGGGTGTAGAGCCGAACGCTTTTGACAGTCGGTAAGCCATTTCGATGGAAACGGACGCCTTTTCATTGACCAGATAGGAAAGCGTCTGACGTCCGACACCGAGCCGCCTTGCACCTTCCGAAATCGACAAGGCCAATGGTTTCAAGCAGTCTTCTCGCACGATGGCGCCAGGATGCACCGGGTTCTTCATTGCCATGTCAGGAACTCCTAGTGTCGTGTCACGCGAGTTATGACGCTTCAGCGCGTCCCACGGGGTCTGTGGCAAGGCGCGTCCCCGCCGGGAATGGTCGGCTCCATTGCCAAGGGGCGCAACGCGGCCACGGGCCCCGTGGGGCGCGCCCTTCGGGAGATCGCCATGCACGCCACTGCCGCGTTGTGGCCCTTGCGAATATGCCCGATATTCCCTGCGGACCACGCCTTGCATTGACGCGCATGGCGAACTCTGAAGCGCCAGAACTCGCGTGACACGACACTAGTGGTAATCCAGATAGTCGACATCCACTGCGTGTCCGTCCTTGAACCGAAACGTCACCCGCCAGTTGGCTGAGATGGAAACGGCATGATGCCCCTTCATGCGGCCTTTGAGCGGATGCAGCCGAAAGCCGGGAATATCCATCCCGGTTGCGCTACAGCAACAGTTTCGGACCCTTCGATATCGGCGCGAGCGCATTCGACGGCACCAGCCGGGAGCCCTTCATGTTACCCGCCGCCAACCCGGGCGGCGCGCTTGTTCTGGCGCCCCACTACGGCCAGATCCGGCAGTTCGGGCTGGACGTCCAGATGACGACCGGCTCGTGGCTGCTCAAGCTGGAGGCTATCCATCGGGCGGGAGCCAAAAACCTGATGGGCGAAGAAGAGGACTACGCTGCCTTCGTCTGCGGCGGCGAGTACACCTTCTACGCGGCATTGGGTTCGAACACGGATCTGAGCCTGCTCGGCGAATGGAGCTACGACGGAAGGGGCGTGAGCGGTCGAACAAATTTCAGAACGATGTGTTCGTCGGCACCCGCCTTGCATTCAACGACGTCCAAGGCACAGAAATCCTCGGCAGCATTCTGGAGGATATGGATCATGGCTCGCGTTGCGCGGCCGTGGAATTCAACCGCCGCCTCTCGGACCATTGGTCCATAAACATGGAAGCCGTTGCCTTCCTCAACGTCGGCCAATCGGATCTCCTCTACGAGACGCGGCGCGACAGCTTTGTCGGGCTGGACCTCACCTACGCCTTCTAGCGTTCGCTCCGGCGATGGCGCTGGCGGCCATGTAGCCGGAGCGCACCGCGCCTTCGATCGTCGCAGGCAGCCCGGTATCGACCCAGTCCCCAGCCAGGTACACGTTGGCGAATGCGTCCCGCAGCGCATGGACGGACGGACGGCGTCGCATTTCCTCCGGCGTCTGCGCGAAGGTGGCCCGCCTTTCCTTGAGGATGCGATAGGTCGGCAATACATCCCGTTCGAGACCGAGTGCTACGGCGACATCGTTCCAGGTTTTCCGGGCGATGGCTTCGGCCGGCTCGGCGGCGAGCGCATCAGCGGCGCTCACGGTCACCGATGCGATGTCGCCGCGAACGAATAGCCATTGCGCCACCCCTCCGATCAAGCCGAGAAACGGCAATTCCGCCGGTAGTTCGGCGGGTGCCGACAAGCGAAAGTGCGCATTGACGACGGGGTGGCTTCGCTCCGGGACAATCAGTCCCGGCACCAGGCTCGAAGCGGCGGACGGCGGCACCGCCAACACCACGGAGTCGTCCCGACCCAATGCGACTGTCTGGGCGCCGAAATCCAGATCCGTTGCCCTGCCCTGCCGAGACGGCATTCCGCGCAACCGGCGACCAAACCGAACGACCGCGCCTCGACGCCGCAGGAATTCGAGGGCGGGGTCCACAAATGCGGCAGAGAGCCCCGCTCGGGCTATCCGCGGCCGACAGGCCGCCTCGCCCCTGACGAAGGTCTCGCGCAATACGGGCCACAGCAGGCGCGCCGCTCCGGCGCTCGCCGGCGTGTTCAATGCCGCCACGGCCAGCGGCTCCCAGAACCTTTCGAACAGTACGCCGCCATCGCCGACCAAATCATGAACGGTGCGGCGCGGCCCCGCGATGGCGAACGACAGCGCCCCAAGGTAGCTCCAGGCGCTGGTATCGGGCACGCGCCGTCCCTTGTCGAATATCCACCAGGGCAGCGCCCCGCGATTGGGACGCAAACACCATCGTTGGCCAGAGCGCAGGTCGAGGAACGGAAATCGGGCCGCGGCAGGACCTGCGAGCACATTGCCAGAGCCGATTTCCTCCAGGTAGCGCATCACGGCCCTGTTGCCGCTCAACAGCAGATGGTTGCCGTTGTCGATCGTGCAACCGAGCTTGGCGTCGACATACGACCGGCAGCGTCCTCCGGCCTGGCCGCCCGCTTCGTAGAGCGTCACCGCCCTTCCCGCTCGAACCAGGGATACGGCCGCGGCGAGGCCCGCCAGGCCAGCGCCGACGATGTGTGTAGCCCCAGGCAAGCTAGAACAGTCCGTGGCGCAGGGCGAGCCAGATCTTTCGCGCGCGCGTCAGCCCAATCGAATCATCGATTCGCTTCCAGCCACGGGCTTGCAGCCTATCGAGCGTCTCCCGGTATACGGCCATCATCACAACGGCGGGTCGCATCCTCCGGGATCCGAGATCCCTCATCAATCCCTCGGCTTCGCTGTAATAGTCCTGCGCGAGTTCGGCCAGTTCCGCGCAGACGTCTGCAAATCGCGGATGCAGGAATACCGCGTCGAGCGATTTGGCGTCGATGTCGTGATTCCCGAGCAAATCCAACGGCACGTATAGGCGCTGCAACGCCGCATCTTCTTTCAGGTCGCGCAAGACGTTGGTCAACTGGAACGCATTTCCAAGCGCCTCGGCGATACGCGGTCCCGGATCCTGGGGCACCCCGAAAGCATGGACCGACAACATGCCAACCGCGCCCGCAACCTTGCGGCAATAGCTCAGCAAGTCATCCAGCGTTTGCATCCGAACAGTCGGCGCCGCATCCGTCTCCATGCCGTCGATGACGGCGAAGAATTCGTCTTGGGGCAGGCCGAAGCGATGCACAGGTCCCAACAGCGCCCGCGTCGTCGGCCGCGTCGGCTGTTCGATGTACAGACAGCGTATTTCTTCCCGCCAACCGGCAAGCGCCCGCCTTTTGTCGGCAATCTCTCCAGGTTCATCGGCGACGTCATCCACCTCCCGGCAGAACGCATAGATCGCATACATCGCGCGCCGTCGTTCCCCCGACAGCACCCGCATCCCCCAAAGGAACGATGAACTCGACCGCTCGACAACGCGATTCACATGCGCCCACGGCTCCGGCGCGTCCTGGGTCGAGTTCCGGACTACGGTCGGCGAGTGCATCGTCAGCCCCCGCCCACCTCGGAATCAGAGCGCCGCTGCCAGCGACATCGAAGCAGGAGAATGGCGTCCCGACTCGTCGGAACTAGGCGCTCGGGCGCCGAGCAGGAAACACGCTTCGGAACAGCACCCGCCCGATGCCGTATCCGCAGCATGCGGCATATTGCATCTTGGTCAGCACTACCCGTTCCGCCAGGGGATCTCGTCGGCGAAGTTCGGCGCTGAGTTTCTGGGCAATCGCGATGATCACGGCCGCGTCCATGGCGAAACGGGGATTGCGAAGCCTGCCTGGCAATCGACCAGCCACGTCCAACAGTCCATCGGTGGCATCGAGACAGAGATCGAGCACCCGACGCAACGCCTTCGTCGACCGCTTGCCGCCGAGCGTCTTGACATCAACGCCTGCTTCGTCCATCCAGTTGCCGGGCAGGTAGACCCGGTTCAATGCCTTGTAGTCATCCTGGCAGTCCTGCACATGGTTGAGCACCTGCAGCGCGTTGCAAAGGGCATCGGTAGTCGGATACAGGTTTGCCGATTCGCCGTGCAGGTCGACGAGGTACCGACCGACGGGAGCCGCAGAAAGATTGCAATACCCAATCAGATCGTCCCAATTGTCGTAGCGCAGCTTTGTCGCGTCCTGCTTGAACGCCTGCACCAGATCGACGCAGTGCCGATCCGACACTCGCGTCGCGGCCAAGCTGCGACTCAGCTCGTACGCTTTGCGGAAGGCTGGATTCATCGAGCCGACACCGCTTACCGCCCTGGCGAATCCGTCCAGGCGTTCGATCTTCTGGGTGGGGTCCAGATCGGGGTTGTCGGCGATGTCGTCGATCGCCCGGGCATAGGAATAGAACGTCGCGATATGTGATCGCAATCGCGCCGACAACAACCGGGTGACAACGGGAAAATTCTCGTCCGACACGGTCTTCCCCGACGGTGTCTCCACCATAGTGGCTTCGTTCATCGCACCCCCTTTGGCGCGACAGTAGCGCGAAGGGCCTCGCTACTTCAACCCTCCGCTTTGGCCGATAAGAAGTCTATATCCTTATTCGAACAGTCGCTGCCGAAATCTCATTCAGCCGACCACGTCCGGTTCGCCGGATTCCTTCGCGGCTTCGACGTTGGCGCGCCTCGCCTCCAGCAGGGACGGCATGTAGTCGTCAAGTTCGTCGATGGTCCAGAGGCCGCTGTCGCGCTTCTGAAAACTCCTGATGACCGCCGGTTGCTGCATGATCCCGACAAGGCCGCGGCCGCAGTGGACGATCTGAGCGGAGATACCGGCAGCTTCTTCGGTGCACAGCCAGACGACCACGGGCGCGACATGCTGCGGGCCGCCCGCCTCCACATCCTGTTGCGTAATCTTCTCGCCCCGAGCCTCACGCAGGGGAATCGTCATGCGCGTCATCGCGCCGGGCGAGATCGTATTCACCGTGCATCCGTACTTGGCGAGTTCAAGCGCGAGCACCCGCGAAAAGCCTGCAATCCCCGCTTTTGCCGCCCCGTAGTTTGTTTGTCCGAAGTTGCCGAACAGACCCGACACGCTGGAGAAGTTGATGATGCGGCAACCGGTGCGGCCCGTTTCCCGCACGTATTTCGCGAATGGGCGCGAGCAGCAGTAGTGGCCCCGAAGATGCACGTTGATGACGGCATCCCAGTCCGCCGCTTCCATGTTGAAGATGGATCTGTCGCGCAGAATGCCGGCATTGTTGATCAGGATGTCCATGCCGCCGAAGCTGTCGAGAGCGCAGGCGAGCATTGATTCGCCTCCTTCCACCATCGCCACGGTCTGTGTATTCGCCACCGCTGCGCCACCCGCCGCCTCGATCTCGGCGACGACCTCTTCGGCGACATTGCCGCCGCCGGTGCCATCCGTCGCAGCGCCGAGATCGTTCACCACCACTTGCGCGCCCTCGGCCGCTAGCAGCAGCGCGGTTTCGCGTCCGATGCCCCGGCCCGCACCCGTCACCACAGCGGTCTTGCCATCCAGACGTCCCATCAATGTCCCCTTTGCGTCCCTTGCATTCTTGATTTCTCGACTCGCGGCGCGCTTCGCGCCAAGCCCGCGATCTCGGCGATCCTGAGAATTGGAGGTTGACAGACCGGCCGAGTTTCGGCAACACGGGCTTGATGCCGGCCAGCATCCACCCATCGATGTGTTGTTGCCCGTCCGGCTGCTATCGTTCAGTATCCCATCGCCCGTCCAAGCCGCTAGGAGTGGCATGTATACCAGGTTGTCGCCGGAGGCTAGTCGCGCAGGTCCGCGGTGGATCAAAGGCTTCCGCAGTCTGGCGTTGGCTACAGTCCTTCTGCCCGCTCAAGCGGCAACCTCCGCGACCCCGGAAGCTATTCGCGGTACGGAGGGCATGGTCGTGTCGCGTTCGGAGATCGCCTCGAATGTCGGCGCGGACGTTCTCGCGGCCGGTGGCAACGCCATCGATGCGGCGGTGGCGGTCGGTTTCGCGCTCGCCGTGACGTACCCGTCCGCGGGCAACCTGGGCGGCGGCGGTTTCATGGTGATTCGTCTTGCCGATGGCGATGTCGTCGCCAACGACCACCGGGAGCGCGCCCCGGCAGCCGCGAATCGAGGCATGTTTCTCGACGCCGACGGCAATGTTGTCGAGGGGCTATCGACCGACTCCCACCTCGCCGCAGGCGTCCCCGGCACCGTTGCCGGTCTACTCGACATCCACGGAAGACATGGCGTACTGGCGCTGGAGGACGTGATCGATCCCGCCATCGCCTTGGCGCGCGACGGTTTTCCGCTGAGCCGCGACCTCGCCCGCAATTTTGCCAAGCGGCTGCCCGACTTCGCCCGCCAGCCCGCCGCCCTCGCAGTGTTCGCCAAGGCGGACGGAACGCCCTACAAGAAGGGCGACCTGTTCGTTCAGCAAGACCTGGCGGCGACGCTTGTACGTATCAGGGATGGAGGACGGGACGGCTTCTACAAAGGCACGACCGCCAAACTGCTAGTGGCCGAAATGCAACGTGGAGGCGGGCGCATCACCCAGGCGGATCTCGACGCCTACGTTTCTGTCTGGCGCGCGCCGATCTTGGGAACCTATCGGGGACTAGAAGTCGCCTCGATGCCGCCGCCGTCGTCGGGGGGCATCGTGCTCGTGCAGATGTTGAACATGCTCGAACGCTACAATCTCGGCGCCATGGGCCCCGGCAGCGCAAAGGCGATTCACCACATGGTGGAGGCGGCGCGGCGCGCATACGCCGACCGCGCGACTCACCTGGGCGATGCCGACTTCTACCCGGTGCCCGTCGCCCGGTTAATCGACAAGGCGTATGCGACGATGCGCTTCGGCGACTTCAGTGCGAGGCGCGCTTCCACGTCCGCCGACATCGGCGCCGGCTACTGGCCGGAAAAAGGCGGCGAGACCACCCATGTGTCGCTCATGGACGCCGCCGGCAACGCCGTCGCGTATACGACGACGCTGAACTTCTCCTACGGCGCGAAAATTGTGGTGCCCGGCGCCGGGTTTCTCCTCAACAACGAGATGGACGACTTCGCGGCGCGAGAAAACGCGCCAAACGCCTATGGTCTACTCGGCGGCGAAGCCAATTCCATCGCACCTGGCAAGCGCATGTTGAGTTCGATGTCTCCCACCATACTGCTCTGGGACGGCGCGCCGGTCCTGGTCACGGGCTCGCCCGGCGGCAGCGCCATCATCACCACCGTACTGCAAGTGATCGTCAACGTCGTGGATCACCGCATGAGCCTGGCACAAGCGGTCGGCCAACCCCGCTTCCACCACCAATGGCAGCCGGACCGCATCCTGTTCGAACCAGGTATTTCGGCGGATACGCTGGCCGAGTTGAAGTCCATGGGCCACCGCGATCTCGTCGTCCTCCCCGCCGCGCGCATAGGCGACGCGAACTCGGCAATGCGCGTGGACGGCGTGCTGCTGGGCGCCGCCGACCCGCGCTCCGCCAGTGCCGCGGCGGGAATCTGACCCACCCGCGCCCCACAGCCGGCGCCTTCGGCTCCGCCTTCTCTCTTGCGAGGGGTTCCCCCTCGCGCTCCCCGGCTGAAGGCTCCGGCCCGGCCCCGCTCGTCGACCATGGACCAAACGCCCCCGAAGACGTTTTTTCCATGGAAGTTCTTGGAATCGATCCACTCGTCCCAAAATTCATGTTCAACCAAGGCAAACACGGGAGTACTAATGTCATGAACTTGGTCCACTGGGATCCGATTCGGGAATTCGACAATCTGTTCCGCGCAAGTCTAGTCTTGCCGGGTATCCGCGAGCGCGCCTCATGGGTACCAGCCATCGACGTGCGGGAATCCAGCGATGCGTATCGCGTCGATGTGGAACTGTCGGCAGTGGCGCCGGAAGATATCGAGGTGAGTTGCAAGGATGGCTTGCTGACCATCTCTGGCGAGCGCAAGCACCAGGGCACGAACGACGACGAGCGGGTGCATCGCACGGAACGGCTGTTCGGCCGCTTCGCTCGCAGCTTCCGGCTCCCCGACGACGCCGATGAATACTGCATCGAAGCCACGGCGGCGCAAGGCGTCATCACCATCTCGGTATCGAAGCGGGAGAACGCCAGAGCGCGATCCATCTCGGTCAAGCCCGCCGACTGACCGCCTCCGTCGCACCCTCCCCAGGCCCCGCGCTCCGGTTTCAGACCGGGGCGCGTCGACAGCCGCTTGGGGGCCACCGCGCCCGGCGTGTAATATTGCCCGCAACACGGCATACGGTTTCCGTCCATGGATGTAATCACCGGCGTCGGCGGCTGGCCCGGCGAGGTCCCCGAGCAGGCGAGCGCCGCGGAAGCGGCGGGATTCGACTGCATCACCTGCGGCGAACTTGCACACGACTCCATGCTGATCATGGCGCTCGCCGCGACCGCCACCGAGCGCATTGGCTTGCAGACTTCGGTAACCATCGCCTTTCCGCGCAGCCCCCTGGTGCTCGCCATGGAAGCGTGGGACATTCAACACCTGTCCGGGGGCAGGTTCACCCTCGGTCTCGGCAGCCAGGTGAAGGGCCACAACGAGCGCCGCTTCGGCGGCACCTGGACCGCGCCTGCACCGCGGATGCGGGAATACATTCAGATGATGCACGGGGTATGGGACTCCTGGCAGCACGGCAGAGCACCCGAATTCCTAGGCAAGCATTACACCTTCACGCTGATGACGCCTAACTTCAACCCGGGACCCATCGCGTACGACCGTCCCCGCGTCGGTGTTGCCGTCGTAGGTCCGGGAATGGCGGGCGTGGCGGGCGAAGTCGCCGATGTCGTCATGCCCCATGGCGGGATCATGTCCGACAAGTACATGCGCGCGACCCTCTTGCCCGCGGTCCGCGCGGGTCTGGTTCGATCCGGTCGGACCTGGACCGACGTGGACATCGGCGAAAGCGGCTACCTCATCCTGGGCGACAACGACAGCGAGATCGAGCAACGGGTGGAAGAAATGCGGCGGCCTCTGTCCTTCTACGGTTCCACGCGCACCTATCACAAAGTGCTGGCCGTGCACGGACTCACGGAACTCGGCCAGAAGCTGCACGCGCTTTCGCTCCGAAGCAGGTGGGACGAGATGCGAAACACCGTGACACCGGACGACGTGCGCGAGCTCGCGCAAACATGTACCTACGATGGCTTCCCGGACTTCCTGCGCGCCCATCGGGAGTACGCCTCACGAACCCGCTTCTCCATGCCGGGGGAAACGCCGGAGCAGGAAGCACGGTTCCGGGACATGCTGCGGCGCGTGCAAGCGGTGGACAATCCCCGCGTGCCGCGCGGGCTGGAAATATAGAACTAGCAACGAGGGAGGGCATCCATGTTGCGTCTCAATGTGAATGGAAAGGTCCGGGAGCTCAGTGATGCCGAGGCGTCGACACCCCTATTGTGGGTGTTGCGTGACGCGCTGGGACTGACCGGAACGAAGTTCGGCTGCGGTGTGGGGATATGCGGCGCGTGTACCGTGCTCTTGGACGGGAATCCGATCCGATCATGCTCGACGACCGCATCCACCGCTTCCGGCCGAGACATCACGACCATCGAAGGGCTGGCTTCCGAAGACGGCGAACTGACGCCGTTGCAACAGGCGTGGATCGATCTGGATGTGGCCCAGTGCGGCTACTGTCAGACCGGTCAAATCATGGGCGCCACCGCCTTGCTCCGTTCCAATCCAACACCCGGCGATGCAGAAATCGCCGCCGCGATGGCCGGCAATATCTGTCGCTGCGGCACATATTTGCGGATCCGCAATGCGATCAAGCGGGCAGCAGAGGGAGAGTCGGCATGAATGCCTCACGCTATTCGGCCATGGATGCCATCTTCGACGCCGTCACCCGCCCCGCGCAAGTACCGGCACACCACTTGACGAAGTTCTCCCGGCGGCGGTTCATGCAGGCGACCGGCATCGCGGGCGGCGGACTGATGCTCGGCTTTGTCCTCAAGGCGAAACCGGCGCATGCGACCCCGACCGCGTTGCAACCGAACGCCTTTCTGCGCATCGATGACGAAGGCATTCTGGTGTACGCCAAGAATCCCGAGGTCGGGCAGGGCGTGAAGACATCGCTGCCGATGATAGTCGCCGAAGAACTCGACGCCGCCTGGGAAGACATCCGTGTGCAGCAGGCGCCCATCGACGAGGTGGCATACGGGCGGCAATTCGCCGGCGGCTCCACGTCGGTACCGATGAACTGGGATACGCTGCGCCAGGCCGGAGCGGCAGCGCGCGCGATGCTGGTTGCCGCTGCCTCGAAGCGCCTGAATGTCCCCGTGGCAGAACTCTCTACCCGGGACAGTTTCGTCGTTCACGCGGCGTCCGGCAGGCGCATTTCCTACAAGGACGTGGCCAGCGCTGCGGCGGAGTTTCCCGTTCCCGATCCCGCCTCGCTGAAACTCAAGAAAAAGGGACAGTATCGGTTGCTCGGCACGCGCGTCACCGGCGTCGACAACGATGCCCTCGTTCGCGGTCAACCGCTATTCGGCATCGACCAGACCGTGCCGGGCATGAAATACGCCGTATACCAGAAGTGTCCCGCAGTGGGCGGCGGAGTCGCGTCGTTCAACCGCGAGGCGATCAAGAAAATGCCGGGGGTGCGCGATGTTTTCGTACTCGAGGGCAACGGCAAGTTTGCCGAATTCCTGCCCGGCATTGCCATCGTCGCCGATTCGACCTGGGCCGCGATCCGTGCAAAGCGAGAGCTGAGGGTCGAATGGAACCTTGACCATGCCTCGAAGGACAGTTGGAGCGACGCCCAGGCCAAGGCGGAGGCGCTGCGCAACGCCCCAGGGGAGAAACGCGTGGTGGATGACGGCGACGTCGATACCGCCTTCGCCGACGCAGCGCAGAATCTCGATGCGTTCTATACCTACCGCTTCGTCAGTCACGCCCAGCTCGAGCCGCAAAATTGCACCGCGTGGTGGCGCGACGGCGCGATCGAACTGTGGGCGCCCACGCAGACGCCGGGGCGCGGAAAGCAAGCAGTGGCGGGCGTACTCGGCATCGACCCGTCGAAGGTCACCGTGCACCAGACCCGGATCGGCGGGGGCTTCGGCCGCCGCCTGTACAACGACTTCATGAACGAGGCCGCCGCGATCTCGAAGCGTTACGGCGGTCCGATCAAACTCCAATGGACGCGCGAGGACGACATGTCACACGACCTGTTCCGCGCCGGCGGCTTCCACCAGTTGCGCGCGAGCCTGGACGAGCAGGGCCGGATATCCGGTTGGCGAGATCGTTTCATCACGTTCACGCACACCGGTGTGCGACCGGTGAGCGGCGGAGACATGTCCCGCGACGTGTTCCCCGCAGGGCTTCTTTCCAACTACCGCGTCGAGCAAACGGCGCTCGACTGGAAAACGCCTTGCGGGGCGTGGCGGGCGCCCGGATCGAACGTGTTCGGCTTCGTCGTGCAAAGTTTTGTCCACGAACTGGCGGTCGCCGCGGGCCGCGATCACCTGGAGGTTCTGCTGGAAGTACTCGGCGAATCGCGGTGGACAGAGGAAGGCAATATCCGGGCCTTGCACACCGGACGCGCGGCAGATGTGGTCAAACTGGCGGCGAAAGAAGCCGGATGGGGCAGCACCATGCCGGACGGGCGCGGATTGGGCCTCGCCTTCTATTTCAGCCATGCCGGGCATTTCGCGGAAGTCGCCGACGTCAGCGTCGATGCGAACAAGAAGATCACCGTGCACAACGTCACGGTAGCGGCCGATGTCGGTCCGATCATCAACCTGAGCGGCGCTGAAAACCAGGTGCAAGGATCGGTCGTGGATGGCCTGTCGACCATGCTGGGACAGTACGTCACGTTCGAGGACGGCGTCGTGCAACAGTCGAATTTCGACAGCTATCCGATCCTGAGGATGCCCCACACGCCGAACGTCGACGTGCACTTCATCGACAGCGACTACCATCCCACGGGACTGGGCGAACCCGCCTTGCCCCCGGTGGCCCCGGCGGTGTGCAACGCGATCTACGCCGCGACCGGTGAGCGCATCCGCACGTTGCCGATTTCGCTTGAAGGTTATTCCGTATAGGAAGCGCGCGACAGGGCGACCGCCATCGCCAGAGCGCTCCCGACCGTGAGAAAGCTGGCGAGGGCGAATGCCGCGCCGGGGAAATACACCGGCGCCACCGGCGATGAGAAGTAGGCGAATAGCTGCGTCATCACCACCGGACTGACGATGAACGTGCTGCTCGCCACGCTGCCGAGAATGCCCTGCAACTCGCCTTGGGCGTTGGCGGGAATCTGCCTGGACATGATGCCGTTCATCGCCGGCATGATGAGTCCGGAACCCGAGCCGACGACGATCCATATGTACATCACCCAGCCCGCCGACGACAGCGCATAGCCCAAGAAGGCCACAGCGGTGAGGACGAGCCCGACATAGGCGGTGCGCTTCGATCCCCACAAGGGGATGATCTTGCGGATCAGGACACCCTGGACGATCAACATGCAGACACCGACCGCGCCCAGCGAGAAACCGACCTCGCGCGGTCCCCAACCGTAGCGGTCCATGGTGTAGAACGCCCAGACTGCGGGAAGCGAGTCGTGGGCCAGCATGTATAGGAAGTAAGCGCCGAGCATTCCCGCGACGACCGGAAAGTGTCCGACCTGGCGGAAGGCCCCCAACGGGTTCGCGCGCGCGAGTCGAAACGGGCGTCGATCCTCGTCTCGCAAGGTTTCCGGCATCGCCAGCCAACCGAACAGCGCGTTGGCAAAGGCGATGCCCGCAGTGGCGAAAAACGGCGTGCGCGGTCCGAACTCTCCCAGGAAACCGCCGATCACCGGCCCCAGAATGAAGCCAACGCCGAACGCGGCGCCGATCAGGCCGAAGTTCTGGGCGCGTTTTTCGGGAGGAAACAGATCGGCGATGCAGGCGTTCGCGATGCCGAAACTCGTCGCGGACGTGCCGGCGATGATGCGGCCGAGAAACAGCCATGCGAGGGTCGGCGCGAGGCCCATGATGAGGTAGTCGACGCCGAACACGAACAACGACGCGAGCAGCACCGGGCGTCGCCCGAACCTGTCCGACAGGTTGCCCGCCACCGGCGAGAAGATGAACTGCATCGACGCGTAGGCGAAGGCCAGCCAGCCGCCGTAGCGCGCCGCCTCGTGCAGCGGGTCACCGGTGATATCGACGATCAGTTCCGGCAAGACCGGCAGGATGATGCCGAAACCGATCGAGTTCAACAGGACGGTAACGAAGACGAACGCGACCGCCCACCTTACGTTGGTAACAGCCTTCACCATCGGTTCAGGTCACGCCGAACACGCGAACTGGCGCAAGTCTTTCGTTCGCGTTGGGCATACGACATCATAGGCGCACCGATCCGAGACAGGAAAACGCGATGACCATCGAACTCAACCACACCATCGTTCCAAGCCGCGACAAGGTCGCTTCGGCGCGTTTCTACCAGGAGATGTTCGGCTTCGAATACAACGGCGCCATGGGACATTTCGAACCGGTGCGCATCCGCAACCAGGGCCTCACGCTCGATTTCGACAACCGCGAATCATTCGAGCGCCACCATTACGCCTTCAAGGTCAGCGAGGAGGAATTCGATCTGATCTTCGCGCGTATCAAGGAGAGCAGCCTCACCTACGGCAGCGGCCCCTTCTCGCCCGAGGACGGCGAGATCAACCATTGGAACGACGGCCGCGGCGTCTACTTCAGAGACCCGAGCGGCCACCTGCTGGAACTGTTGACGCAGGACTACGCGTAAGGAGCCTGCGGCGCACTTGAACGTGGCAGACCGCGCCCAAGTGCGTTGGCGAGCACAGCGGAAATTCCGAACGCCGCCTTCAAGGCCCAACCGCACCTTCGGCAGACGGGTCGATAACCGCGACACCCGTTGGTTCGAAATGCCGAACGTTCCGGGTAGCGACGGTTAACCCGCGTTCCAGTGCCGTCGCCGCGATGAGCAGGTCGGCACTTTCATGTCCGATGGCACCGCAGAGCCGACCCCAGCGCCGCGCCGTCGGCACGTCGACGGCCAAGACCCGGTCGCCGTACAAGACCAGTATGTCATCCAACCAGGCAGACAAGACGCGCGCAAACGCCGGATTGTGACGTTCCTGGCGGATGATTCCCGTTTCGACCTCTGCCACAGACACCACGCTGAGGTACAGGTCCGTGGTCCTTTGTCTCGATACCCATGCAACCATGTCTGGTTGGCGTTCTCGTCGGCGTAGAGCCGACAAGACGTCCGTGTCGATCAGGAACATTCGAAGTCCGTTGGTCTGAAACCGATTCGGCTCCTCTCGAATTCGCCGTCATCTTGCGGCATCGCAAGCAGCAGGGCCGCCAAGCCTGGCGCTTTTGCTTTCTCCAAATAGCGGAGACGCTCGTATTCTTCCGTCGCGATCACCACCACCGCGGGCTTGCCCCGCCGCGTCACCCTTTGCGGCGTCCCTTGGATTGCCGCATTGACGAGTTCGCTAAAGCGATTCTTGGCGTCCTGTAGGGCCCAATCGGACATTCGAACGCTCCTGTCCAGTTCATCTGGCTAGATTGTTGCGCTAGCTAGGGGGAGGCGTCAAGCGGCAAGTAGTGAGCTCTTAAGACCGCACCTGGGCGCGGCGCATCAGGCGCCGGGCGGCCGGATCGAACGCGGCCCGCCGGTGCATGACGCTGCGGTTGTCCCAGACGACCACGTCGCCGACCCGCCAGTGCTGCGTCCAGGCATCGCCATCGAGCGCCACGTAGCGCCACACCGCATCGAGGAACGCCGCGCTCTCCGCCAACGGCAAGCCTTCGACATAGGCGTCCTGCCGGCGGCCGAGATATAGCGCGTCAGTTCCGGTTTCCGGGTGGCGCAATACCATCGGATGGTGCGCGCCCGGCGCGTCGCGCGGATCGTCGACATCATGGTGGCCCCTGCGCAGCTTGCCGATGCTGTCGTGTGCCGCGTCGTGCTTCAAGCGCGCCCCTCTCGCCCGGCGAGCCAGCTCCGGCGGCAATGATCGCAACGCGCCGATCATGTTGCAGAAGTGGGTGGCACCGCCTTCCTCCGGCACCTCCACCGCATAGAGGATGCTCGCCGTCGGCGGGTGTTCGATATAGGACATGTCCGTATGCCATGCGGCCTCCGCGGCGCCCAATCCGCCGATCGGACGACCGTTGACAACAATGTTGGAAATCGTGGCCAGATAGGGATTGGCGAGTTTCGCGAGTTCTTCCTTGGTGATCCTCCCGTATGGCGCAGTTTCGAGGGGGCCGAAGCGGCGGCTGAAATCCATCAAGGCGTCGTCGTCGAGACATTGACCGCGAATGCGCAACACCGCCCGGTCCAGCCACGCCGCGTAGATCGCGGAGAATTCCTCATCGCCCACCGACGAGAGGTCCACATCGACTATGTCGGCCCCGAAGGAAGCGTCGGCGAAGGGCACGTTACGCATGGGCGGTAGTGTACTCCCCCGTCGCGACGTTTCGATCAGGTGGAGATCACCGAGCGTCACCGGCCGGCCGATCCAGCAATGCCTGGGCGGCGGCGAAGTCCAGCGTGCCTTCATACAATGCCGACCCTGCGATAACGCCCAGCAACTGATCCAGACGCAGCGCCCGCAATCGGCGCAGGTCATCCTCATCGCGCACGCCTCCGGAAGCGATGATAGGCAAGCCGCTAGCTCGCGCGATCTCGGCCGTGGCCTCGGCATTGATGCCCGACAACATGCCGTCGCGCTCTATGTCGGTAAACACGATGGCGAAGAGCGCGAGTTCCGACACGCCCGCGGCGATGTCCAGCGCGCTGACATCGCTCGTGTCACCCCAAGCCGCCGTCGCGGCTCGGCCGGCGCGCGCGTCAAGGCCGAGAATGACCTGGTCGGGGAAACGCACCGAGGCAGCCTGCAGAAATGGCGGATCTTCAACCGCCCGCGTTCCGACAATGACCTGGGATACGCCGGCCGCCAGGTAGCTCTCGATCTCTACCAGTGTCCGGATGCCGCCGCCCACCTGCACCGGCACGTCTCCCGCCGCCGCGATTCCCCCCACCAGACTTGCGTTGACCCGTTTCCCCGCGAACGCGCCGTCGAGGTCGACGACATGGAGGCGGCGCGCGCCCAGGGCGATCCACCGCTGGGCCATCGCCACAGGATCGTCTCCGTAAACTGAGGCCGATTGCTTGACGCCCTGTCGAAGTTGTACGCAACGCCCGCCCTGAATGTCGATGGCGGGAATGAGGATCAAAGCGTGCCCTTGGTGGACGGCAGCGCCTGGCTACGCGGATCCCGCGTCAGCGCCATGCGCAGCGCCCGACCGAACGCCTTGAATATCGTTTCCGCCTGGTGGTGCGCATTCCTGCCCTTCAGATTGTCGATGTGCAGGGTCACATGGGCGTGGTTGACGAAGCCCTGGAAGAACTCGCGCAGGAGATCGACATCGAACGCGCCCACGCGCGGCCGAACAAACTCCACCCCATAGGTGAGTCCGGGGCGACCGGAGAAATCCACGACAACGCGCGAGAGGGCCTCGTCCAGGGGAACGTAGGCATGTCCGTAGCGGGCGATGCCCTTCTTGTCGCCGGCGGCCTTGGCGATTGCCTGACCGAGCGTGATGCCCATATCCTCGATGGTGTGGTGCGCGTCCACCTCCAGATCGCCCTTGGCGTCGATCTCGAGGTCGATCAAGCCGTGGCGGGCCACCTGATGGAGCATGTGCTCGAAGAAGGGCAGCCCGGTGTCAAGACTGGACATCCCCTCGCCATCGAGGTTGACGGCTACGTTGATCCGTGTTTCCAAGGTGTCCCGCGACACCGATGCGCATCGATTCATGACCGCCGAATTCCTTACTTGACCATGCGAATAAACGCGCCTGGATACCCGTTCACCCCGTGCCGGAGCGCGCACCGTACCCACATGATCGGCAACGAAACTACCAAACAACCGAGATTATAGGGGAGAAGGGCGAAGCGCCGCATGAACCCGGAGCGGTCGCGGATCAACGCTCACTCCGGTTGCCGGCCGTTATTCTTGGCGCGAGTCCGCTACGCCGCTCTGTCTTCAACTACCAAGCTGCGGCCAACGGATAACAGCGCTTTCTCGACGTGCCCGATATGCGAACGATGGTCGAGATTCAGAAGTTTACGCACGGCCCCCTCGCTCAAGCCCAGCCGTGCCGCGAGCGCGACCTTCGTGATCCCTTGACGACGCATCGCCAAATAAAGTGCCAGCTTGGCCGCGACCACAGGTGGCACGGGGACAAGCGTTTGGTCTTCGGTTGCGACACTGGGTACCGGAATGTCCTCTCGGGACTGCACATAGGCTCCCAGAGCTACGGCCAGAGCCTCTTCCGCCATGGCAAGCGACTCGGTGCGATCATTTCCACACGTAAGCGCCTCGGGGATATCCCGGAAGCTAACGGAGAAGCCACCGTCCTCCTCGGGCGTCAGCACACATGGGTAGGCGTACCGCATCAGAATTCCTCCTTGGGGATGTCAAGTTGCTTTAGCATGTTTCGGTATGTTCCCGGCTTGAGTTCGCCGCGCTGGACGACCGTGCGGCGCTCGCCAACGTATAGGACCCCGTGGCTTCCCCTACCGCGTCGGGGGTCATAGCGAAATGACCTCCCGGTTCGTCCCACATATCGCCTGGCACGTCTGACGAACTGCGGGCCGTCCATTGCGGAAGTTTCGTACTATTCGGAACGTAACGCTAGCGTTACGAGCCAACCAACGTCTGGCAATCAAACCGGCTCCAGGATTTGTGCATCCTGGCACCACGCGAGTTTCTTGATCGCTTTCTAGACCGACAAGCGCCTCATTGAGCAGTCTTGAGGCGCTCCGCAAGACTGCCGTAGGGCAAGAAACGGTTGATGGTGTTGGCCTTGATCCACGCGCTCAAATCTTCGGGATAATCACCGCGGTTCCGCAGGACGCGGGCGATGAGGATCACCGGCGACTTCGCCCCCGCTTCGAAACCGGGCAATCGCGCCTCCGCCAATGTCAGGAATCGAGTCCAGCCGACCAGTTCATCCGAAGATGTCCGGTCGACTTGCGCGGCCCATACCTCGGCCCCCGCCGTCATCAGCGGCGCCAGTTCGCCCCGCTCGTCGACCGTCAGGCCCAGGTGCTCCGCGTCGAGATTGCGGCAGGCCTTGCGAATCAGTTCGACCTGGCGCTCGCCCAATGCGCGGGCAGCCGTCGGATCCCAGGTTTCCACATCGTCCATGCGGTTAGTATAGGCGCGGTCTGATTCGTTTCGCGCGGGCAGAAATTCGTGTTTGCGACATCGCGCCAGGCACCGGACCCCGATCATGAAGACGACGAAGCACGCGCATCGTAGTCGGGGCGACGCCCCGGACACCTCTTGGGTCGCGGACCGACTGCTCGCCTGGTTCGAACGTCACGGACGCAAGAACCTGCCCTGGCGAACCCGCACGACGCCATACCGGGTGTGGGTGTCTGAAGTGATGCTCCAGCAAACCCAGGTCGCGACGGCGATTCCCTATTTCAAACGCTTCGTACAGAGGTTCCCCGATATCGAATCCTTGGCGGCCGGCGACCGCGATGAAGTGCTGCACCTCTGGACCGGCCTCGGCTACTACGCGCGGGCGCGCAACCTGCACCGCGCCGCCCGGCACGCAAACGGCGCTTTGCCCGATACGGCGGTCGAGTTGGTGGCGCTGCCCGGAATCGGACGATCAACTGCGGCCGCTATCCTGGCGATCGGATTCGGTCAGCGCGCGGTGATACTCGACGCGAACGTCAAGCGTGTCCTCACGCGCTTGCACGCGCTTCGCGGCCATTCCGTCGCCGAACGGTCTCTCTGGCGGCACGCCGAAGCACACACACCAACCCAACATGCCGGCGACTATGCGCAAGCCATCATGGACTTCGGCGCGATGCATTGCCGCCGCTCGAAGCCACTTTGCTCCGCGTGTCCGCTATCGGCCCGCTGCCAAGCCTACGCACAGAACCTGCAGCATGTGCTCCCCGCGCCCCGACCAAGAAAGGCGCTTCCCGTGCGCGCCGTTCGCGTCCTGTTGCTGGTCGATACCGAGGGCGCGTGCCTGCTCGAACGGCGCCCCGACGGCGGCATTTGGGGCGGGCTCTGGTCGCCGCCCGAATTGCCGATGGAGGCAGCCGTGGAAGCACAAGGCCGCGAGTGGGGCGCACAAATCGATAGCAGCGAGACCTTGCCGACATTTCGACACTCGTTCACGCACTTCCACCTGGACGTGACCCCGCATCTTATGCGCGTATGCCGCCGGGCCGATTTCGTGTCCGACGCCAACCGATACGTCTGGTTCGCTTCAGACGACGAACGAAAATTCGGCCTGTCCGCCGTCGCGGTTAGACTACTCGCCGGGATCGATGCATGAGACACGTTTGATGCGCGGGAAAATATGGAAATGGACGACGGCATGAGGCAAGTGCTCTGCCGAAAGTACGGTGAGCGGCTACCGGGTCTCCCCGCGCCCCCTATACCCGGTTCGATGGGCCGGGACATCTACGAGAACGTGTCGGCCAAAGCCTGGGCCGAATGGCAGGCGGTGCAGACCATGCTCATCAACGAGCGCCACCTGAATCTCATTGAACCCGACGCGCGCAAGTTTCTGGCCGATCAGATGCGCAGGTTCCTCGCCAACGATCCGTATGAGATACCGTCGGGCTACACGCCACCGGATGAGCCGGGCACGGGAATACGTTGAGGCAAGGCAGGGAAACGCGCAATCTGCACGGCATCCCAAGGCGGTCAATCACCCATACCATTCCACTCGGGAATCCGCTGGTCGCGAGCCAAGCGTAGCCGCTGCAGACTCATTGCGTCAAAGACATCCGTCAGGTCGAAATTCGATTGGTCAAGTGTCGGCAGTCGCGCCGACGCCTCCAGACGAAACCGCTCATCCAGGACCGACTCGCTGCGATAGGCTGATGTCCACCAGTCCATGATGCGGTCTGACGCGCCGCGCAGTGTGAGATCATTCGGCAACAGATCGCGCTTCTCGTGACGGTTGACGGTGCGTTGCGCAGGCAACAGGTTCCACAGGTCATCACACGGCCAAGCCGACCACGGAAAGCAGTCATCGATATCGAGACTTCGCTCTCGCAGTTTCCTACCAGTCCAGACACAATACAAAGGATTGTGGCCGAGCAACTCCAATGCGCGCTTACGGGCGGTGTCGACTTCCCGCTTGGGTTCCGACCACTGCATCGTTTTCCGAAGCATTGCTTCATCGAGCGGTCTTCCTTGGCGACATGCATAGTCGACGGTCAACCCGATCCACTCTTCCACCAGCGCTGGCTCCACCCAGACGGTATAACGTTGCACGGCCCGCCAGAGGTGGGTTGGAACAGAAAGGGTGCCGAAACTGCTCAGATAAGCTTCATTCAACAGCAGCGTATCCGGTAACCGAGTCGGTTTTCGCGCTACGGGAAGAATGGAGCGACCGTCCGCATACGTCATGTGCGTCGCCGGCATGTGGGCAATGGTGTCGCACGCCGCCCGCAGGGCAAGATGAACGGCCTTCTTCCTGCCTGCGCCCACGCGCATGCCGACGCGCAAATCGTACGCCGCAGTGTCGGCGAGTTGTCGGAGCGCGTCGTTGGCGAACCCCAGCTGCTCAAAACCGCACCGATTCCTGGGACTCTGGGGCAGGTTTCGCTGCAACAGCGGCAGGTAGAGCCTGATCCAGTACAGTGCCGCGATACCCAACGGGACATCCACATGTTCCCCGCGCGCCTCCCTGACAAACCCCGGCGTTCCGTTGGCGATACGGCACAGAACTCGCAACAGAGCCAGTTTGTAAGTCGAAGTGCCCCACCGCCGGCGCCTTCGGCTTCGCCTGTGGCCCGGCCCCGCTCGTCGACCATGGAACAACCGCCCCTGGTCGCTAGCGCTCCCCAGGAGACGTTTTTTCCGCGTGCGCGTGCTCGCGAGCGGAAGCATAGCATGGTGTAGCGAGCACGTGCGCGCACGCGGAAAAAAGACCAGCGAGGGCGCGGCCAGCGCAGTCTGCAGGTCACAGGAAATACGACATACCCGATTGATAACAATGACATTCAGTAACGTGACAAGCGGCTTGGTGAGATATGCGGGCTAGCGCTCCCCAGGAGACGTTTTTTCCATGCAAGGCTCGGATGGCGATCTGCTTCCAGTTGAACCGCCGCCGGCCATAAAAGTCGACATCCTCGCTGACCCGTTCCACATAGGCACCGTGACGACGCGCCAGTTGTTCGATTTCCTGAACCGAAACCGGGTGCATGCCGCGATCCGCTTCCAGCGGGCCGTCGCGCAGTGTCAGCGCGATGACACCTCGAGGCTTGAGCAGGGTGACGCCGGACCAGCGGCAGGGCGCCGGTTGTCGTCCGGCAGTCGGATGGCGATCTGCTTCCAGTTGAACCGCCGCCGGCCATAAAAGTCGACATCCTCGCTGACCCGTTCCACATAGGCACCGTGACGACGCGCCAGTTGTTCGATTTCCTGAACCGAAACCGGGTGCATGCCGCGATCCGCTTCCAGCGGGCCGTCGCGCAGTGTCAGCGCGATGACACCTCGAGGCTTGAGCAGGGTGACGAGCTTGCGAAACGCCCGTTCTCGGACCGTCGGGGCAACGAACATCCAAACCGCGTTCACCAGGATGAAATCGAACGACAAACCGGATTGGAATGTCTTCGCCAGTTCGGGCAGACGATCCGCTATCAGCTCGAAACGTATTTCCGGGTGCCATCGGCGCATCTCCTCGCGCATGACCCGGTCAGGCTCTACCGCGAGTACGTCGTAGCCCAGGGATGCCAGCCACGCCGCGTCTCGGCCGCTGCCCGCACCCACGTCAAGTACGGCAGCGGGCTTGAGAGGCAGAAAGTCCCGCAGCCACTCGTTGACTCGCGAAGCGTCGACGGACTCGTAGCGAGCCGCCGCTTCTCTAACCATCAACTCGCCGCGACCACGGCGATCATCATCGTTCGCCGACATGCTCCCCCCGCTCCGAACTTATATCAGTACGGCCTCATCCGCCACACTATGGATAGCACCCTGATATGGGTTATTGGGCTCCTCACCAACAAACCGTATGAGATACCATCCGGCTGGGCGCGACCGGAGGAGACGAGGAGCCGTAGCAATAGTCGGCGTCCGCCCGGCACCTACTCGCGCATCCGAACGAGCAAGCCAACAATGGAGGAAACCCATGGCGTATTTCAACCGCGGCGATGTATCGATCTACTACGAAGTCCACGGCGAGGGTTTCCCCGTGCTGCTGATCGCACCCGGCGGCATGCGTTCTACCATCGAGTTGTGGGGCGACGGCCCGTTCAATCCCGTCGAGACGCTGTCCGGGCATTTCCGCGTTATTGCAATGGATCAGCGCAACGCGGGACGCTCCACCGCACCGGTGTCGGCCAGCGACGGCTGGCATACCTACACCGAAGATCAGATCGCGCTGCTCGATCACCTCGGCGTTGACCAGGCGCACTTGATGGGTGCCTGTATCGGCGGACCCTATGTGCTCGGTGTCATCCAGGCCGCGCCGGACCGCGTCGCGTCGGCCGTGTTGCAACAGTCCATAGGCTATGATGGCAATCGTGAAATCTTCTACGCCATGTTCCAGGGCTGGGCCGACGCCATCGAGGGCGAGCATCCGGAAGCGGACGAAGAAGCGTGGCGGAGTTTTCGCTCCAACATGTACGACGGCGACTTCGACTTCAACGTCGGGCGGGATTTCGTCAAGTCCTGCGCGACGCCCCTGCTTGTCCTCATGGGCGACGATGGCTATCACCCGCAGGCCATATCCAGGGCTATCGCCGCTTCCGCGCCCAATGCGGTGCTGATGGAGCAGTGGAAGGCTCCCGAAGACGGCGCCGCCGCCAAGGTCACCGAGTTCATGCAGGCGCACACGCCGTAGTGACGTCGAAGACCTTCAGGTTCGCATCCATCGTCTTTTCGCTGGTCATCCTCGGCGCTTGCTCGCCCGACGATGGGGGGCAGGAGTCCTTCGACAAGAACGTCGAGAGTTGCCTCTGCCGGACCCTGGCGTTCGAAGCCGAGAGCTTTTCAGGCATCTCATACGCGGTGATGATCGAGCGCTGCAACGAGACAGTGCACAGAGCCAATCCCGCGCGCTACCCGCCCGCGGCAACCACAGTGCCCCATGTCGATGCACTTCGCTGTCCGGAAGATCTGGCGGACTGGCGGGAAGCGGCACAGGATCGGGCGGATGACTTGTTGGAACATCCATAGACCCGATAGTGATAGGCACCGCAATGCGGCAAGTGCGCCAAGCTGTTAGCCTTCCCCGGTCAGATCAAAGGAGGAAAGCCATGGCATTGAGAATCAACTCCGGAGCACCCGACTTCGTCGCGCAGACAACGCAAGGCGAGATCAGCTTTCACGACTGGATCGGCGATGGATGGGCGATCCTGTTCTCGCATCCGAAGGACTTCACCCCCGTGTGCACGACGGAACTCGGCTACATGGCGGGCCTGGAGCCGGAATTCACGGCGCGCAACTGCAAGGTCATCGGGCTGTCCGTCGACCCCGTCGACAACCATGCCGAATGGGCGAAGGACATCGCGGAAACCCAAGGCCATGTCGTCAACTACCCGTTGATCGGCGATCCCAGTCTGAGCGTCGCCAAGCTCTACGACATGTTGCCGGAAGACGCTGGCGACACCTCGGAAGGTCGGACGCCCGTAGACAACGCGACCGTCCGCTCCGTATTCGTCATCGGCCCCGACAAGACAATCAAGGCGATGCTGACCTATCCCATGAGCACCGGGCGGAACTTCGACGAAGTGCTGCGATTGCTCGATTCGTGCCAGCTCACCGCCAAGCACCAGGTAGCGACGCCGGTGAACTGGAACAAAGGCGAGGACGTCATCATCGTGCCCGCGGTTTCGGACGAGGAGGCGAAGGAGCGATACCCGGACGGCTGGAAATCACCGAAGCCGTATATCCGTATCGTCCCGCAGCCGTAGAGCCGCCGTCGCATGGCGCAAAAGGCCGTCCACGCCATAGGAATGCGCGTGGGAGGCCTCCAGCGGAGAGCAACAGCAACGGCGCAAGCCGATGCCGATCCGGAGGGGGGCGACCAGTCGTAAAGCGCGGTCAGCCCCTCCACCTCGGCGACGGTGACGCGCCGAAGGCTGTGCGCCAACCCGGTCGGGTTGGGATAGAATCGCGTGTTTTCGCCAGAACAGATGCATGGACGCTAGCCCGCATATGTCACCAAGGGCCGCGATGATCGCGCAGGATTTTGCCCGCGTGCGCGTGCTCGGAGCCTTCAGCCGGGGAGCGCGAGGGGGTACCCCTCGCAAGAAGAGAGACGGAAGCATAGCCCCGCCTATGGAGTAGCGACCATGTGCGCGCACGCGGGCAAAAGTGCCCCACGGGTGGCGCCTTCGGCTCCGCCCGTGGCCCGACCCCACCGTGCGAGGGCGCGGCCAGCGCAGTCTGTACCGGGCACAACTTTTGAAAAAGGAAAGTACCTGATTGAAAGCAAATGACATTCAGTGACTCAACAAGCGACTTGGTGAGATATGCAGGCTAGGCCCACCGTATACAACGTAGAGCTTCCCTCCTTTTCCACCGATGTCGTGGAGCGGTCGAAAGAAGTCCCCGTAGTCCTGCTGTTCTGGACCGATCAAATACCGCCTGCGGCGGACACGAAACGACACCTCGAAACACTCGCCAGCCAATACCAGGGCAAGTTTGCCCTCGCGCTCTGCGATGTCGCCCAGACCCCCGAACTGGCCCAGCAACTGCGGGTCCAGGGCATTCCGAGCATCCGCGTGATCGTCAATGGGCAGATTGCGCATCAGCTCGACGGTCCCCAGGGCGAAGCGGTCCTGCGCCAGATGATCGACGAACTGACGATGTCCGGCAGCGAGCGCCTGAAAGACGGATTGGAACATTTTGTCGCCATCCGCGACTGGGACAGCGCCCTCTCCCTGCTCAGGCAGGCGCTTTCGGAAGAACCCAACAACCCGGCGTTCCGAGTGGAACTGGCCGACCTGTTGGCGCGCAGGGGCGATCTGGAAGACGCGCGAACGGCGCTGGGATCCATTGCCGAAGACACTCCGGAGCGCGACCGGCCCGCCGCTCGCCTGGAAATTGCGGAGGCGGCTGCGGCTGTCGATGGCGATGCTGCGGGTTCGCGGCCGGAACCGGATGAAAACGACCTCGGTGCCCTGTACGAAACGGCGGTCCGCGAGGCGGCGGCCGAGAATTACGAGTCGGCTCTCGAATACTGCATGACCATCTTAAGGACCGACCGCACCTTCCGCGAAGATGTCGGACGCAAGACGATGATCACGATCATGACGGCCATGGGGAAGGGATCGGAACTGGCGCAAACATACCGCCGCCGCATGTTCGCGTTCATGCACTAGGGCTCCGAGTGCGCCGGACCCCGAGCACTGGCAAGACCGGTGACCGCCGAGGTTCGGTGCTGCGGCAGCGCGGTTTTATCCATACCCACGCGGTCTCCCCTTTGTAGATCACGACTTAAGCAAATGTTTCAAACTGTCTACTCATATTTTCTATCTAAGCTATTGAAAAATATTGAAATGATATTTTCTTTCGACTATTTTCCCGAATTCGTGGATCACCCTGTTCCACAGAATTCAGAGCCATGTCAATAAGTTATTCAGAGAGTTATCCACAGAGACCCTCATCGCCAGGGAATTTTTTTGGGGCATTTCCGGCGACGTGCCGAACGCTGATGGGCGTTGCATTTTGGGCCCTTAGCGCCCAGTTGGGCGCCGCCCCCGATCTCGTGGATGGGGCGATCAACCCACCGCAGGCACTGATTGATTCCATCTTGCCGGGTACGCCCGAAATCCAGATTCAGCGGCGGAGCGATGAGGTCCCAACGTTGAACCACTTATGGCTGTCCCAGGGACCCGGTCCCATTCTGAACGGCCAGGTCGAAAATGTGCAACCGAACAATGAAGTAGTCGGCGCGATCCATACGGTGCTGGCGCATCCGACCGATCCGGACGTGCTGTACATCGGGGCTGTCAACGGCGGAATCTGGAAGACCACCAACGCGACGGCTGCCTCGCCGGACTGGCAACCACTCACCGATCATTTGAGTTCGCTTTCCATAGGGGCCATGGCTTTCGACCCCTCCGACCCCGACACCATTGTCGCGGGCATTAACCGTTCCAGCGGTTTTGCCGAGGAAGGCGGCCCGTTGGACGGTTTGTTGATGACGGAGGACGGTGGTGAAACCTGGTCCCAGATCGACTTGCCACTATCATCTCCTCGTGTTTCGGGCGTCTCCATACAGGGCAACCAGTGGGTCGTAGCCACCAGGTTCCAAGGGCTTTTTCACAGCGAAGACGGCGGACGGACGTGGACGAGCGCATTTGAGTCCGGACGCATGATGGATCTGGTCGTGGATCCCGGAGATATCAATCGGCTCTACGTCTCGAGGCAAGGTAGTGGCATCTTCTGCAATGAAGACGGCGGGCGAACATGGCAGAACATCACGGCTCAGGACGATGCGATCAATCGCGCCTTCAAAGACGCAACGGACAATGCCGAGATGGCTGTCGCCATCAATGGCCGACTCTATGCAGGCGTGGTCGTTCGAGGCCAAGTCAAGTACATCGGTTTCACCGACGACCGAGGGGACACCTGGACGGCCATGGACCTGCCCCTCACTCGGTCAAACGGTGCGGTCACCGGGATCAATCCCGGCAGGCAGGGCCGGATCCACTTCGCAATTGGGGTCGATCCCGAGGATGCCAACATCGTCTATGTTGGTGGAGACTGGCAAGAGTTTCCCAACCCCATAGGGGCGGAAAATTTCACTGGGAACCTGTTCCGGGGCGATACCGCGGTGGCTCCGACCGGAGGCATACCTTCGCCGCAATGGAAACACCTGACCCGTAGCAATGCCGTTGAAGCTATTCCAGGCGGCGGCACCGCAAGTCCCAGCGCACCCCATGCGGGCGCAAGAGAGATCGTATTTGACGTCCGGGGAGACCTCATTGAAGTGGACGACGGCGGGGTCTATCGGCGCACCTCGCCGCGCGACAATACCGGCGATTGGTACTCGTTGAACGGCGACCTGCAGGTCACCGAGATCCACAGCATCGCCTATGACACCGTCTCCGACATCGTCATCAGCGGCACCCAGGGGACCGGGACGACGTATCAAACAGCCCCCCACAGTTCGACTTGGGACACCGTGTCTCAAGGGAGCGGCGGCGATGTCGCGGTGCACGACGGCGGATGGCCGGAACGTTCCATCCGCTATTCCAGTGACAGCCGCCTCAGGGGGTTTCAGAGGACTACATACAGCGCGAACAACGTACAGTTCTGGGTCGAGATCCCCACGCTCCTTTTGAATGACGAAAGAGCGAACCTCAACTTCGATTTCGTCCAACGCATCGAGTTGAACGCCATCGAGCCGAATCGCGGAGTCCTGGGAGCGGATTCCCTTTACGAGACGTTTGACCGTTTCGACACGCTTGAGGAAGTCCTGATCGGCGGCGTCACCGCCACGGCCTATGGATGCGTAGATAACGCCGACTTTCTCTACGTGGGGCGAGGTTCATCTATCGTCGTACGCACGGAAATGGGCACGGATGGAGAACCGACGTCGGACGACTTCGTGGCCACGGCCTACAGCGGGGGTACTCCGGCCGACATCGTTATCTCCCCAAGCGACTGCGATACGGTCTACGTCATCGACCGACCCTATGGATCTGAAGCCCTTCGCGGCGGCGGAGTCTACGTGTCCAATGACAGGGGCCAGACTTGGCGGAATGTTACCGGCAACCTGTGGGACGACTCCGGCCTGGGATGGCCGGATCAGAAACTTCACAACATCGAGTTCATCCCCTCCGGGGAGTCGTTCGACGCTAGTGCCGCCATTGCCGCGGCGGGTCAAGCCGGCGTCAAGGTGATGGCGGTGAACGACGAAGGATCATGGTTCAACGCCGGCATCGGGCTACCGAACGCGCCGGTGTGGGATATCGATTACGACGATCGCGACCGGGAGCTCGTCGCCGGTACGCTTGGCCGCGGGGCGTGGCGTTTGCGCGCCGGGCCGGTGGCTCGGGCGTCGATCAGCGATCAGGCGTTGGAGGTCGGGGAATCGGTAACGGTGGACATCTCCGACACTTTCTACGACGGCGGGAACACCGGTCTGACCTATACGGCGCAATCCAGCGACTCCTCGCTGGGAACCGTCACCGTGGAGGGAGACATGGTGACCGTGACCCAGAATGCAGCGGGTGCCGTGACGATTACCGTGACCGCGACCGACGCCGCTGGCCGCAGCGACATGCAGACGTTCGCCGTATCCGCAGGTGCCTTGGTCACCGTTGGCGCGGCATCTGCCAGAGAGGGCGGTACCGCACAGGTCACGACCAGACTCAGTCGAGCACTCGATTCGTCCGTCACCCTGGGTTACACCATCGGCAACGACACCGACTGGACGACCGCCGATGCGGATAGTGAAGACTACGCAGACGGGTCACAGGGCACGATTTCCATTGCCGCTGGCGACACCTCCGCGGTGATAGAAATCGACATCAATGACGACGACGCCATCGAGCCGACGCGCGAGGTCGTCGCGCTGACGCTGGAACCGCCCACGGCAAACCCGGAGTTCGGCCTGGGTCTCGAGCGGTCCGCAACGATCACCATCAACGAAGGCGTCTGCGACCGTACCGAGCAAGTTCGGGATGCGATCCGCATGGGCCGCGACTGCGCCGAAGTGGCGAGTCTGCGCGAGATAAGGACTCTGGACCTGAAAGACAAAGGCATCACGAAACTGCAGGCGAGAGACTTTGACGGTCTGGTGGATCTCCACCTCTTGCACCTGGACCGAAACGGTCTGGCCAGCCTGCCCGAAGGCATCTTCCATGGCCTTCACAAATTGGATTCGTTGAAGCTGTCGAGCAATCCACTGGGGTCCATCTCGGCAGACCTGTTCGACGGTTTGGTGAAGCTTCGAAGCCTGTTGATACAGAACAACGGTCTCGTCAGCCTGCCGGACGGCGTCTTCGATGGTCTCCACAATCTGAAAAACCTGTGGATGTCGGGCAATCAACTGGAATCCATATCGGCGGATCTAATCGAGGACCTGACCGATCTGAGGTCGCTCAGTCTGCACTCCAATAGCCTGAACACGCTAGTTCCGGAGACATTTGCCCACTCGGCCGGTTTGGAATATCTGAGTTTGAGGAACAATGCACTGAGCGGGCCTGGAGTCCGTACGGCTTGAAAACAACCCGGGCGTACCCTTTACGCTAACCGTTGAACTACAACGTACAGATGCGATCAACCTGTTCAGCGAAAGTCCCGCCACCGTGGCGGCCGTGGTTAGGCAAGGGGCTCCATTCGCGATGACGGCCAGTCTGTCCATCACCGGTGGTACGCTGGCGGCGAACCGCATGACCGTGCCGACAGGTCACATGACCGGTCGTCCCCTGACCGTTACCCAACAAGATGACAATCCGGTCATTGTCAGTCTGGGAACCGTGTCCGGCGTTCCCATGGACGACTGCAGGGACTGGCGGCAACGTCCCGTTCCCTTGCTACACGGGCATCCAGACCGCGCCAGGCCAACCAATTCGTCTGTTCAAGACCCGACCAGAAATCTTGCAGCCAATCGGCAGCCAGACGCTCGGCGGCGACGGCGATGCATTGACTATCGATTTATCGCGGTTTTTTTCCTATCGCCATGGCACTGTACTGCGGTATACGGCAGCGGTGGACGATCCATCGCTGGTGACAGTGAGCGTGGAGGGCAATGTCCTCACTATCACGCCGAATGAGGACGCGGAGGGCGACGCGACCGTGACCGTCACCGCTACGAATGAAGACGGCCTGAGCGAAACCCTGTCGTTTGTAGTCACCGTCGGGCTACCAGCTCCCGGTGGGTTACGCGGTTGCGGTTTATCCTCATAGAACAGGCGGCGAAAGACAATGCTCCGAACGAGTCTTCCGAAGAAGCAGCTTCTCCGAGTGGCGCAACAGATGAGGCACCAGAGTAACAATAGATCTGAAACAGCTTGCAGTCGCGAACGCGCCCGCCGCGTTGCTCGCCCAGACAGCGAAGTCGCGGGCGATGAGCAAGGTTCTCCGAACCCACGGCAGCGCCAGCTCACTGGCGCCAAGTAATTGCCTCCGACCCCTCCCACTAACATCGTGCGTGCGCTCAGCCATGCCGCCGGGCGGTGCACTTTCGCCTCGCCTGTCCACCACGTCTACAACCCGCTGGACTACGCTTTCGAAGCGCACAGGCAATACCTTGATCGCTATTGCCGCCGTGAGGCAGAGATCCTCCTGGTAGGGATGAACCCCGGCCCGTTCGGCATGGTACAGACCGGAGTTCCGTTCGGTGAAGTCTCCGCAGTGCGTGATTGGCTCGGCATCACCGATGGCGTCAACCCTCCTCGCAATCAACATCCGAAGCGCCCGGTCGACGGATTTTCCTGCACCCGCAGCGAGGTGAGCGGCCAGCGCCTTTGGGGTTGGGCCAGAGAGCGCTTTGGATCTCCCGATGCTTTCTTTCAGCGGTTCTTCGTCTGGAACTACTGTCCTCTCGCATTCGTCGAAGCGTCGGGCCGCAACCGCACACCGAACAAACTTCCTCAGCGCGAACGGGCCCCGCTATACGAAGCCTGTGACCAAGGTCTGGCAGACATCGCGCACTTCCTGGGACCAGACCTGATCCTGGGCATCGGACGGTACGGCGAAGAACGCGCCCGGGCTTGGCGGCACAGTGCGGATCGGCCACATCCTGCATCCAAGCCCCGCCAGTCCCGCCGCCAACCGCGGCTGGGCCCCGCAGGTGGAGCGACAACTGGCCGATCTCGGCGTCGAACTGCCCTGAAGCCTCGTGCCAACGCGGAACCTTGCTAGCATGGCGCCTGATGGCTGATGCGATCGTTCGGTGCGCGTGGGCAGGGGATGACCCGCTCATGCGGCGCTACCACGACGAGGAGTGGGGCGTGCCGCTGCACGACGATCGCGCGCTTTTCGAACTGCTCGTGCTCGAAGGCGCGCAGGCGGGGCTTTCCTGGCGCACGATCCTGCACAGGCGCGAGGGCTACCGCGCTGCCTTCGACGGCTTCGACATTGCCCGCATCGCCGCGTATGGACAAGCTGATCGCGAACGGCTGCTCTCCGACGCGCGCATCATTCGGAACCGCGCCAAGATCAATGCCGCCATCGCCAACGCGCGGGCAACGATCAGCGTGCAGGCCGAGCACGGCTCGCTTGACGCTTTCCTCTGGAGTTTCGTGGGCGGGACGATGCGCCGCAACGCCTTCCGCGATATCTCCGAGTTGCCCGCGCAGACCGCGGAGTCGGGAGCGCTGAGCAAGGCGCTACGAAGCTTCGGCTATTCCTTCGTGGGCCCAACGATTTGCTACGCCTTCATGCAGTCGGCAGGCCTCGTCAACGACCACGTCACGAGCTGCTTCCGCTACGCGGACGCCCGTCTCACAGTCGAATCGCCTCAATAGACCCCCGCAACCAGCCGATAGCGAACCCTCGCCTGGTATTGCGTCCACAGTTCTCCGTACTTGCCCGCGCAGCGGCGGTCATCGATGCGCTCGCGGACGACGAAGAAGACCGTCAGGTAGAGGAAGTACATCCACGCCCATGCGTTCATGAAATGTCCCAGGGCAAGCGCCATGCCGATCGCTCAAGAATTTCGCCGGTGTAGTTCATGTGCCGCGCCGCCGCCCAAAACCCACTGCACAGAATCTTGCGTTCGCCGTCCGAGACGGCGGCCGGTTTGACGAAACCGAGAAAGGCACGCTCCGAGAACTGCTTGAAGGTGTATTTCTGCAGGTTGGCGCCGCGGGTCATCACCCAGCCGAGCAGAAAGATGGCCACGGAGCCGCCGAGCCAAAGCGGGTTCGAAAACGCGTCGATATCCGGCGCCGGCAGATCGGCCGTCCCCCAGAGCGCCACCGAATACAGGCAAGGATAGATTGCGATGCAGCCGACGATGAGCTTGAAGCCGAGGCGCTCCTCGAAGATGTCGAAGGTGAAGAGCTGCACGCGCTCGAAGCAGAAGTAGTCCGCCACGAACCAAACCCACATCGCCGCATGCAGCAACAGACCGACGTTTGCCGCCTCGCCGTACTGACCGTAGTGGTAGGCGGCGCTCGAAACCGCGTTGAGCGCGAGCAACGTGCCCCCCAAAATGTACATGAACATCTTGGTGTCGCCGTGGCCGGCAAACTGTACATTGCGGGAACGGCCTTCGATCCACTGGACCCACAGGCTCCGGTCGTCCGCGGGAGCCCTTGGTACCAGCCAGACGGGTAGCACGATGCTCAAGGCGACGGCGCCGGCAAGCGCGTGCCACTTCACCTGCCAGAGCCAGCCGAGCGGCGCGAAGGTCAGCTCCAGCCACCAGATGACGAGGGCGAAGACAAAGACGGCAATGCCGTTCAGGCGATACCGGGGCGTTCCAGCAGCCCCGCGGTACGCGTAGCCGTCGACATGGCGTGCGGGGAGGACAATGTGCAGGACCAGCAAGATCGCGAAGACGGCTACCGGCGTGAGGAAGGCGGCGACTGCCTGCCAGGTATTGGCGTCGGACATTGATGGCCTCGGGGAGCCTGTCTGGCTTGGTCGGCGGAACAGGAGGGCAGTGTAAGAGCTACAACGGTTTCCGCAAAGAACGCCTGGCAGGCAACCTTTTCAAGCGACGACACCGCAGGTCAGCACAAGCGGAGCCTGACCACGACTGTACTCGTCACCTGGACAATGTGAGACTGCGGGCATTGTCGGCTTCAGAGACATTCGCTCGTTCAGTGCCGACGAACCGATTGCCGAAGGCTGTCCCGCGTCCCAGGGTCGGACGTTCTTCGTCGCGCGGCGCATGGACTAGCCGAAGCGCGTCAGAGTGGAAGTGGAAGCCGGGGCGGCTTGTCCCCAGTCAAACGAGCCACCGCACGTTTGTGGGACACGTATGAGCATCAAACCACTTTGATGGACAAATTACGGCAATAGTGTCCTACAAATCACGTGGCCGAGGGCACCGCCACGACGCTCGCCGCAGCCAGGACACCTGGCTGGGCAGTCGACCAGGGAAGCAGCGTCTGGTGGGCCCACCAGGACTCGAACCTGGGACCGATCGATTATGAGTCGAGCGCTCTGACCAACTGAGCTATGGGCCCGTGACGGATAGTCTACCGCGCCTCATCGCCGCCCCGCGACCGGGACGGCGCGCGGACGGTCAACGCGTGTCGCCGAGTTCGTCGAGAAAGCCCCGCAGATGCTCGGACCGGCTCGGATGGCGGAGCTTTCTGAGCGCCTTGGCTTCGATCTGCCTTATGCGCTCACGCGTGACATCAAACTGTTTGCCGACCTCCTCCAGCGTGTGGTCGGTATTCATGTCGATGCCGAAACGCATACGCAGCACTTTCGCTTCGCGCGTAGTCAGGTCCCCGAGAACGGAACGGGTCGCTTCCTTCAGCCCTTCGCTCGTCGCCAGCTCCACCGGTGAACCGACGGTGGAATCCTCAATGAAGTCGCCGAGATGGGAATCCTCGTCGTCGCCCACGGGCGTTTCCATGGAGATCGGCTCCTTGGCGATCTTCAGTACGCGCCGAACCTTCTCCTCCGGCATTTCCATGCGTTCGCCGAGTTCCTCCGGCGTCGGGTCACGACCCATCTCCTGCAACATCTGCCGCGAAATACGGTTGAGCTTGTTGATCGTCTCGATCATGTGCACGGGAATGCGGATCGTGCGCGCTTGATCCGCGATCGAACGCGTGATCGCCTGCCGAATCCACCAGGTCGCGTAGGTCGAAAACTTGTAGCCGCGCCGGTACTCGAACTTGTCCACCGCCTTCATGAGGCCGATGTTGCCCTCCTGGATCAAGTCCAGGAACTGCAAGCCCCGGTTGGTATACTTCTTGGCGATGGAAATGACCAGGCGCAGGTTCGCCTCGACCATGTCTTTCTTCGCCCGCCGCGCCTTGGCCTCGCCCACCGCCATGCCACGATTGATCCCCTTGATTTCGGCGATGGAAACCCCGGTCTGCGCGGCGATGTTCTTGAGCTTCTTTTGCAGCCGGACGATCTCCGGCTTGTTCGCATCAAGTACCTTGCTGTAGGACTGCTTCGCCTTGATATGGCGGTTCACCCAGACAATCGATGTCTCGTGCCCCTGGAACTCCCTCAGGAAAACCCGCCGCTTCATGCCCACTTCGTCGACGCACACTTCCATGATCGCGCTTTCGTAGCGTCGCACCAGGGCCCGCGCCGCGCGCGGCTTCGCGACCAGTACTTCGTGATGCTTGGGCACGAGTTTGAACGGCGACATCGCGACCGCGACCGCGTCCCGGTCCCGCTTCGCCGCCTTCGACGTGCGGCCTTCGGAAACGGCGGTTTGTCGGGCGCATTCGTACGCCGCACGCAGCTCGCCGAATCGCCGGGCCGCTTCTACCGGGTCCGGTCTCTTTTCGTTGTCGTCATCGTCGCTCTTGTTGTTTGCTGCCTGCGTACGCGCATCTACTTGCGCGGCGCGCGGCACATTTTCGGCGGGATCGAGATAGCCGACGAGCACATCGGACAGCTTGTCCTGCTCCGTCGCCGTGTCATAGGCATCGAGGAGGTATTCCACCGTTCCGGGGAAGTAAGCCAGCGCCGATAGCACATCGCGAATCCCTTCCTCGATGCGCTTGGCGATGGCGATCTCGCCTTCACGGGTCAACAGGTCGACTGTGCCCATTTCGCGCATGTACATGCGCACCGGATCCGTCGTCCGACCGACTTCCGTCTCGACCGCCGCCAGGGCCGCCGCGGCTTCTTCGGCGGCAAGCTCGTCGGCGGTATTTTCCTCCGCATTCATCAAGTCGTCGGGGTCCGGCGCCGTTTCGTACACCGTGATCCCCATGTCGTTGATCATGCGGATGATGTCTTCGATCTGATCGGGATCGGAGATATCTTCCGGCAGATGGTCGTTGACCTCGGCATAGGTCAAGAAACCCTGTTCCTTGCCCTTCCCGATCAGGTCCTTCAATCGCGATTGCTGCTGTTCTGTCTCGGTCGCCATAACCCCTCGATGTGGAACAACTTTGCCCGGGCGGGCAAACGCTCCATTATACACGGTACAAGTCCTTCGTTTTCCGGCTACTCTTCATCGGCTACTTTTCCCCCAGTACCTTTATCTTCCGGCTATTTTCCCCGGCTACCTTCTCTGGCTACTTTGCCGTTGCCCGCGTGGCTTTGGACGGCGTCTCGACGCCGATGTCGTCCGCACGGCCTCGCCCAACCCGCGATGCGATCAGATACCGCGCGATGTTCTCCTTTGTGGGGTCATTCCTGATGGTATCAACCAGTACGCGCCGGCGGCGGCGCGCTCGCTCCCGCACGTAGTGTTGGACGCCGCCGACAAACTCCGCTTCGAGCGCGTCGGCATCGAGTATCTGTTCCGAATCGGCGAGGTTACGCAGTTCGTCGTAGACGGGTTCGTGGACAAAACGCGCCAACAGGACCGAGGCATCGGCGTCGCCATCCTTCGCCGCCCACCGCGCGACACGAAGGAACAGCGAGTCGTCGTCGGTCGCGTCGAACAGATCACCGACAAGCGACGCGTCCAGCTTTTGGAATAGCGAAGGCTTGCACATCAAGCAACGCAGCAACCGCTGGTCGAGTCCCGACCTGCGGGCCGCCGCCGGCGGCCCCGGATACGGCGGCGGCGCATCTTCCATCCACCGTTGCCCCATTTTCGCCGACGGCGGGTCGAGCGCATCGGGATCCACTTCCGCGATGCGAGCGAGACGATCGACCAACAGGCGCCTCAACACGCCTCTCGGGAGGCGGTACACATAGGGTTTCGCGAGTTCGCACAGCCGGGCACGCGCGTCCATGGATTTCAGGTCGAGACCTTCGGACAGCACTTCGACGAGATAGTCACCGGCGGGCTTTGAGTCCGCGACGCGTTCCTCCAGGTGCACCCTGCCCTCGCTCCTGACGACGCTGTCGGGGTCTTCGCCCTCTGGCAGGAAAACGAACTTGCACTGGCGGCCGTCGCGCAATGACGGAAGACTCGCCTCCAGCGCGCGCCACGCTGCTTGCGTGCCCGCCCGGTCGCCGTCAAAGCAGCACACCACTTCGGATGTATTTCGATAGAGCCTCTCGAAGTGGTCCGTGCCGACAGCCGTGCCCAGGGTGGCGACCGCGTTCAGTATCCCGTTCTGGGCCAGGGCGACCACGTCCGTGTAGCCCTCGACCACGATCAGTCGGTCAAGCGCTCGCCCATCGCCACCGCGCGTGGCGCGCCTGGCCTCGTAGAGCCCATAGAGTTCGCGCGCCTTGTGGAACACCGGCGTCTCCGGCGAGTTGAGATACTTGGGACCTTCGTCCGCATCGGGCATGAGGCGTCCGCCGAAGGCCACCACGCGCCCTCTCGAGTCGCGAATAGGGAACATGATCCGGGCCCTGAACCGATCATAGGTGTGTCCCGCGTCGTTTCGCGCCACCAGCCCCGCGTCGACCACCTTGTCCGGGTCCGCGTCCAATCGGGTCTTCAGGTAGTCCCATCCCGGCGGCGCGAAGCCGATACCGAACCTGCCCGCGGTTTCGCCGTCGAGACCGCGCTGTTTCAGGTAGGCAATTGCTTCAGGATGTTCGCGCAGGGCTTGGCGGTACAGCTTCGCCGCCTTGGTCAGCAGTTCGTAGAGTCCCGCGTCCGGTTTCTCGATCCGCGCGCCGCCTTCCCTGGGTACCTCGACGTGGGCGATGGCCGCCAGGGCTTCGACAGCCTCGACGAACTCCATGCGGTCGTGCTCCATCAGGAAGGTCAATGCCGTACCGCTCGCGCCGCAGCCGAAACACTTGTAGAAACCCCGGTCCGGATTGACGTTGAACGAGGGGGTTTTCTCCTGATGGAAGGGGCAGCAGGCCTTGTGGGACTTCCCGGCCCTGGTCAGTTTCACGCGCGCATCGATGAGGTCGACGATGTCGATCCGTTCGAGCAGATCGTTGATGAAGGACTGCGGAATCAGACCGGCCATTACGGGTCAGATTAACGCTTCCGAGGCACGAAAGGTAGGAGCGCCGAAGCATTTGGGCCGCAATGGTTTCGAAGCGGTCGAGCGCCGCCCCGTTTCTGGCAAAATAGCCGCTCCCCAGACGCCCGAGCCCTTATGAGCCGCGACACTTTCAACGCCCGCCGAACCCTTGTGGTCGACGGAGACGAATACGACTACTTCAGCTTGCCCGATGCGGCGAGGAACGGCGCCGGAGACTCCGAGCGGCTGCCCGTGTCGCTCAAGGTGTTGCTCGAGAACCTGCTGCGATTCGAGGACGGCAGTACCGTTGGCGCGGAGGACGTGCGCGCGCTCGGTTGCTGGGCGGACACATCGCCGGAAGCAAAGGAAATCGCCTACCGGCCGGCGCGGGTGCTGATGCAGGACTTCACCGGGGTCCCGGCGGTGGCCGATCTCGCCGCCATGCGGAGCGCCGTTGTCGCGGCGGGAGGCGATCCCGCCATCATCAACCCGCTTTCGCCCGTCGATCTGGTCGTCGACCACTCGGTGATGGTGGATCGGTTCGGCGCGCCCACCGCGTTCGAGCAGAACGTGGAACTCGAGATGCAACGCAACCGCGAGCGCTACCGCTTCCTCCGCTGGGGGCAGCAGGCGTTCGACAACTTCCGGGTAGTGCCGCCGGGCACCGGCATCTGCCACCAGGTAAACCTCGAGTACCTCGCCCGCGGCGTATGGACCAGCGATGAAAATGGCCGCGTGCTCGCGTATCCCGACACGCTGGTCGGGACCGATAGCCACACGACCATGATCAACGGCCTCGGCATCCTGGGATGGGGCGTGGGCGGCATCGAGGCGGAAGCGGCGATGCTCGGACAACCCATCTCGATGCTCATTCCGGATGTGGTCGGTTTCCGGCTCCGCGGCGAGTTGCCCGAAGGCATCACCGCCACCGACCTGGTGCTGCGCGTCGTCGAAATCCTGCGCGCGAAGGGCGTGGTGGGGAAATTCGTTGAATTCTGCGGCGACGGCCTCGACAAGCTGCCGCTCGCCGATCGGGCCACCATCGCCAACATGGCGCCCGAATACGGCGCCACCTGCGGACTGTTCCCCATCGATCGGGAAACCATCAACTACCTTCGGCTTTCGGGTCGGCCGGAGAAGACAGTGGCGCTGGTGGAAGCCTACGCCAAGGCGCAGGGCCTGTGGCGCGACGGCGGGGCGGAACCCGTATTCACGGACACCGTCGAACTCGACCTCGCCAGCGTGCAGGCATCTCTGGCCGGTCCCCACCGTCCCCAAGATCGCGTGGCCATGTCGGACCTCCGTCGGGCATTCGAAGAGTCGCTCGTGCTGCAAGGACGCCGCGATGCTGGGCCGGTGCCGGTTCCACGCGCAAACTATGGCCTCAGCCATGGCGACGTCGTCATCGCGGCGATCACATCCTGCACCAACACGTCGAATCCGGCGGTCATGCTCGGCGCCGGCCTGGTGGCGAAGAAGGCGCTGGCGCGCGGCCTGTCGGTCAAGCCCTGGGTCAAGACATCGCTGGCACCGGGGTCGAAAGTGGTGACCGAGTACCTGGCCAGGGCGGGATTGCAGGACGCCCTGGACGAACTCGGTTTCAACCTGGTGGGCTATGGCTGCACCACCTGTATCGGCAACTCCGGGCCGCTCCCGGAGCCGATCTCGGCGGCGATAGAGAACGGCGACCTGGTCGTCTCCTCGGTGCTTTCGGGCAACCGCAACTTCGAGGGCCGGGTGCATCAGGAGGTCCGCGCCAACTGGCTCGCATCGCCGCCGCTGGTGGTCGCCTATGCGATCGCTGGAACCGTCCGCATCGACCTTGCATCGCAACCGATCAGCCAGGATCGGGAAGGCAAGGACGTGTATCTGGCGGATATTTGGCCGAGCAACGCCGAAGTCGCAGAGGCTGTGTCGTCGGTATCCGCCGACATGTTCCGCCGCGAGTACGCCGATGTCTTCGCCGGTCCCGACGCTTGGCGAGCGATCGACATCGACGCGACGGGCACCTATGGCTGGCAGAACTCGACCTACATCAAGCAACCGCCGTTCTTTAGCGTCGGCGGCGACCTGAACCAGGGCGTCGAGGTGTCCGGCGCGCGCATCCTCGCCATGCTCGGCGACTCCGTCACGACCGACCACATATCGCCCGCGGGCATGATTCAACCCGCGAGTCCGGCCGGCGAATACCTGCAACAGGCTGGCGTGCAAGTGTCGGATTTCAACTCCTACGGGTCCCGGCGCGGCAATCACGAAGTGATGATGCGCGGCGCTTTCGCCAACATACGCATCAGGAATGAAATGGTACCCGGCGTGGAGGGCGGCTATACGACCCACATCCCGACCGGCGACCGCATATCGATCTACGACGCCGCCGTGCGCTACCAGGGCGAAGGCACGCCGCTAGTGATCTTTGCGGGCAAGGAGTACGGCACCGGGTCGAGCCGGGACTGGGCCGCCAAGGGCACCCGGCTGCTCGGCGTCCGGGCCGTGATTGCCGAAAGCTTCGAGCGCATCCACCGTTCCAACCTCATCGGCATGGGCGTGCTGCCCCTGGTGTTCAGTGGAGGAGAGTCCCGCAGCACCCTGGGCCTGACGGGCGAAGAATTCGTGGACATCTCGATGCCGGAAGACGCTGGCGAAATCGCGCCGAGGCAGAGTCTCGACCTCACGATCCGCCGAAGCGACGGCAGCACGGAAACGGTCGTCGTCCAGAGCCGTCTCGATACGGAAAACGAGATTCAGTACTACCGCGTCGGCGGCATACTGCAGTTCGTTCTGAACAAGCTCGTCTCGTCGGGTTAGCAGATAGTGGCGCTAACAGATCGACCGGGACGATATCGCCCAAATCCCATTCAAAGAAGAGAACTTTCGATGCGTGACCGAAAACGAACAGCAGCAATTGCCGCCATGGACATTCCCGCGGGAGCGAAAGCGTCCAACTACCCAGAACCGTTCTACAGCCGTATGACCAAACGCCAGAAGAAGCTTTTGGGCGAGTATTTTGGCTTGAAGAACTTCGGAGTGAACCTGACCAAGCTGGCGCCGGGCGGCGAATCGGCATTGATGCACGCTCACAGCAAGCAGGATGAACTGGTCTACGTCCTCGACGGTGAAGCCACGCTGATAACCGAGTCAGGCGAAAGCAAGTTGTCGCCGGGCATGTGCGTGGGTTTCCCCGCTCAGGGCGAGGCGCATCATCTGGTCAACCGCACCGACAAAGACGTGTTCTATCTGGAAATTGGAGATCGGACCAAAGGAGACGACGTCAGGTACCCACACGACGATATGCGTGCCAGTTTGGTAGAAGACAGCACATGGCAGTTCGTTCACCAGGACGGCACGCCGTACTAGTGCTCCGTCAAGTCTGAAAATGCGAGTGTAGCTGCGAGGGATTTTTGGTTCCTGGCAAGGCGCGACGACGCCGTGTGGCAGGCCCCACACAAGGAGGAGCAACGGAGCCTTCAGCTGGGGAGCGCGAGGGGATACCCCTCGCAAGAAAACAGGCTTCAGCCGGGGAGCGCGAGGGGATACCCCTCGCAAGAAAACTATCAGGGGCCAAAAAGTGCCCCACGGCCGGCGCCTTCGGCTTCGCCCGTGGCCCGGCCCCGCTCGTCGACCATGCAACAAGCGTCCCCGGTCGCTGGCGCTCCCCGGACACGTTTGTTCCATGGTAGTGCCGCAGATACCCGTAGATTTGGGCTTGCTTCAGAGTTCGCCATGCGCGTCAATGCAAGGCGTGGTCCGCAGGGAATATCGGGCATATTCGCAAGGGCCACAACGCGGCAGTGGCGTGCATGGCGATCTCCCGAAGGGCGCGCCCCACGGGGCCCGTGGCCGCGTTGCGCCCCTTGGCAATGGAGCCGACCATTCCCGGCGGGGACGCGCCTTGCCACAGACCCCGTGGGACGCGCTGAAGCGTCATAACTCGCGTGACACGACACTAGGAGGTTCAGGCGGCCAGGTCTTGGAGGCAACCCGTCTCGCGCAGCAGCGCGTTGACTCGCGCGTCTCCGCTAACCCGCTGGTACTTCGATTTCAGCACGCCGAGCGAGCGCGAGTGGTACTTCTGCGGCCTCTGCGTCCAGGCGTTGCCCTTGAGTTCCACCGTGAATTCCTCTTCGCCGGCGGCTATGGCGGCGGCGTTCGCTGCGCTCCAGGGCAAAAACAGCGCGCCCACCTGGTCGGCGAGCAGTGGCGTCAACGACGGCGCCAGTGATTCCCATGGCTCGAATTCGCTCAAGACCTTGGGCGCCAACATGCGGTCCACCCAAGCCGAGACGTTGGGCGCGCTGGCCTCGATGATCTGCCTCGGCGTGTGATCGCGCCGGGCGCTATATATCTGTCCCCAGAGCCCGAAGTCGGCGAACGCCGGACGGCCGCCGAAGAGATACGGGCGGTCGGCGAGATGGGCTTCCAGGAATCCCAGCGCGTCCTTGAACGAGCGTTCGATCTGCGGCGCAGTCATGGCGTTGGAGCCGACGAACCACACGCGGTCAACCATTCGTTCCCGAACGGCCTTTGCGGCCCGGTCGATCTGCTCGGACGTCACGTTCGGCATCGAGGACGCCGCCAGCCTCCGGGCGCAGCCGATCTGGTCGATCTCCCGCGCCCAGCGCAGGTGGAACATCCACTTGTTGCCCCATTCGTCGCCGAATTCCTCGAGCAGCGCCGAAACGAATGCGGACACAGCGTCTGGAGGGTGGATGCCGGGCTCGCCGAACTCGGGTTCGAGCGCCTCGATGATCGGCGTCGAATCCTGTATGCCGCGCTCGTCCGGCGTTACCACGAGCGGGATCAGGGGCAGCCGCGCGCGCTTCTGGAACAACTTGGAAGCTTCATGGCGGGACAGCCATTCGTGGGCGATTCCCTTGTAGCGAAAATACGACCGCACCTTGACCGAATACGGCGAGTCCTCCGCGCCGATGACCCGATAAAACTCCACCATGCCTGTCTCCCGCAAGTACCACCCGTCATTATCTTGCATATCCACTGGCTTTGCCCTCCGGCCACGACTGCCGGCCGGACACAGAGAACCTACCCGGTTGTGGACGGCAGAATGGCCCTTCCCTCCTGCGCCTGGCGCCTTGGACCGGGTTCGAAGTTACAGACCAGGGCTTCTACCACGGCGTTCCGGTTCCGCGTCCTGGCGCCGGCGTGGTAGAAGTGATCCTTGGTCGCGATATGAAACCTGCTCCAGTAGCGCTTCACCATGTCGTTTTCGCGGTACACGTTATGGTGCCAGGTCGACAACAGGAATCGCGCCCGCGTGTTTGAGAGCGCATCGAATAGTCGCCGCTCGTCCGCCTCGCTCCAACCGCTGTAGTAGTCGGCGTACCTCCCCCAATAGGGAGGGTCGCAGTAGATGACGTCGTCCGTTCCCGCCATGGCGATGACTTCCGCGAAAGGAGCATGCAGGAAACGCCAGTCGCATGCGATCACCCGCGCCGCGGTGCCAACCTGGTTCACAATCTTCGTGATATAGGCTTTGCTGAATCGGTTCGGTTTCTTGCAGAACGGAATGTTCCACTCGCCGCGCTGGTTGAACCGCATCATGCCGTTGAAGCCGGCGCGCGACAGGAACAGGAAGTCGAGCGGATCGTGGGTTCGGTTGAAGCGCGCTCTGACGTGGTTGTAGTGGGGGCCGCCGGCAGCGCGAAGATTCGCTCCTTCCGCTTCCAGGTATGTCCGCACGCGATCGGGGCAAATGACCCCTCGCTGCACTTGCCGGTAGAACCGAATGACATGCGGGTTGGCATCGCCCAGGACCGCGCGCCGGAAACCGCAGTTGAACGCGACGACGCCCGTGCCGAGGAAAGGTTCGATCCAGCGCCCTTTCGCGTCCGGCACCAGCGATTGGATCCACGGCACCAGCTTGGTCTTGATACCCTGGCTCTTGATCGGCGGAACGATGACTGGCACCCGTGCTCTCCGTCGCTTGCGCGATTCGCGGACGCGCATTGTTTCACTCGCCGCGAACGCTTGCCAAACCCACCGGGCACCGAGTGCGCGGGCTGAAGCCTCCCGCATCCATGTGGTAACGTCGCGCGCCACCTATCGCTATGAGAAATCAGCATGACTGACGCATCCCCGCTACCGATCGGAGACCCCAAAGCCCTCGGCTTCGATTCCGAACGCCTGTCGCTCATCGGTCCAGCCATGCAGCGTTACGTGGACGACCGGCGCGTCCCGAACCTCATAACGCTCGTCGCCCGACGCGGGCGGCTGGTCCATCTCGACGCACGAGGCGTGCTCGACTTCGACACCGGCGTCCCCGCACCAACAGACACGCTGTGCCGGATGTATTCCAACACGAAGCCCGTCGCCAGCGTCGCCACCATGATTCTGTTCGAACGCGGCGTGCTGACGCCGGACGATCCGGTCGCGAAGTTCCTGCCGGAGTTCGCGCACAGCCGGGTGCGGGTGGCCAGTGAGCCGATGACCACCGAACCGGCCAAACGACCGATCACGATACGCGACTGCATCACCAACACGACGAGCTTCACCGACGCGGCGACGATGCCGAGCTTCTATCGTCAGCAGTACGCCGAAGCGCTCAAGACCTTGGGTTGGATGCCCCGCGACGACAGCGATTCGCCAGCGCCGAGCAACCGCGAGCGCGTGCGGGCGCTGGCCGAGATTCCGCTCGCCGCGCAGCCGGGAGAGCGCTTCGTCTACCACATGGGCTATCCCGTACTTTCCGCCGTCCTGGCCGAAATCTGCGGACAGCCACTGGACGCTTTCTTCCGCGAAAACATCTTTGAACCCTTGGGCATGGTCGATACGGATTTCTACCTCAAGGATGGCACGTTGAGTCGTTTCGGCGCGTGCTACGCGCCGCGCCAGGACGGCGACGAAGTCCGTTTGGTGGCGACCGAAAAACCCGAGACGAGCGAGAAACACCTCGGTCCCAGGACTGAGTTCGGCGTCGGCGGCGACGGCGGCGGGATCGTTTGCACGGCGGGCGACTACGCGCGTTTCGGCCAGATGCTGCTGAACGGCGGCGAGTTGGACGGCGTGCGCATCCTCGGACGCAAGACGGTCGAAATGATGCTCGGCAACCATACGGGAGACCTGCGCATCTCGATGATCGGTCCGGGTTTTCATTGGGCGCTAGGTGTCGCCGTATACCATGGGGGTGATGGCTTTCCCCTGATGCGCTCGGTCGGCACATACGGTTGGGGCGGCGCGGCTGGAACGACGTACTTCGCCGATCCGAAGGAGGAACTGTTGGCCGTCTGCCTCACCCAGGTGCTGAATCACGGCATGATGCCGAACAACAACTACTCGGAGGAATTCCAGCGACTCGTGTATCAGGCCTTGGCGTAGAACATGCTTATCGACGCGCAGATCGCGTAGTACAAGAAAGATGGCTATGTGCTGGTGGCCGACCTGTTGGATTCGGACATCCTGAGACATCGCGCTCCGTCACCGACGGGATAGTCGCCCGCGCCGCGGGCATCGACGCGCATACCGACGCTCTCGAGCTAGAGGACTCCCATCGTCCGGATGCGCCGAGGGTACGCCGGATCAAGCGACCACACCTCGTCGAGAATCAGCGCAACCTCGAAACCCGATAATTCACAAATCTGGGGCACAGTTCCGAACCGGAATAGTCAAAAAACGCATCCTCGATTGCAATTTCTTATTCTTTTATGTAGTAGAGCCATACGAAGCGAAGTTGCCACGATGCTGAATCGTTCGAGTCAAGGGGAGGAAACCGGAGTGCCGCGACTGATTTGCCTTGGAGTCCTACTGGTCGCCGGCATTGCGCTCGTTTCCGTTCCTGCGTCCGCGTCCGGCTCCGTCACGCCGGGCGGCGGAAAGATCAACACTCGAGCGGCGTATTCGTTGGGCAAGTCGATCACTTTCCGCGAATTGGTGTGCAGGACGTGTCCGATCACGAGACGCGAACTCAATCGCGCTCGGGCCCGAAGTTTGAAGGACAGTCTCGAGTCGGCATTCGACGAGAACAAGGTGAGCACCCCGGACGACGAACACGTCAAGGTGCTGTGCAACGGCAAGGCCGAGGATTGCGCCGCCAGATTGGAACTCGTGAACTACTACCTCACGCGGCGCTACAGATTGTAATGGTCAGGAATCAGGGAATGCACCGTCTACTCGCTACGACACTGACCTGCTTGGCTGTCGTTTTCTGCCTGTCTTCGCAGCCCCTGTTCGCGGACGCTTCCGCATGGTTGCCCGAACCCGGCACGGGCCACCTCAGCCTGTCCTACGTTTCGCAATCTGCCGAAGAGTTCTACCGCGGGCAGGAGAAACGTCCACTGCCCGGCGGTGGACAGGAGGATCTTTCCCAGACCACCGTCTGGTTGGGTGGGACCTACGGCTTCAATGACAGTTTCGCTCTCGATGTTCAAACGGGCTGGGCGAAGAGCCAGTTCATGATCGGACCGGGCATACCGACCCCGAGCGAAAGTTTCAGCGGCATGGTGGATGCAAATATCGGCCTCACCTGGCGTATCGTCGACGAGGTCGTCACGGATCTGCCAAGCATCGCGCTGCGTGCTGGCGTCATTCTCGCTGGCGACTACGAGACCGGTTTCATCAACTCGCTTGGAGACGGCGGCGATGGCTACGAAGTGTCCCTGGTCGTCGGCAAATTCTTGAGCGACCAACTCGGCTTGTCTGCGGAACTGGGACTCAGGAATCGCAATGCGAACATCCCCGGGGAGCGTTTCGCCAACCTGTCCGGCATCTGGTTCCTGAACGACTCCCTGACACTCGGCGTTGAATACAGGATGGGAAATTCCACGTCCGGACTGCAAATCGGCGGTCCGGGATTCGCGCCGAACCGATTCCCGGAAATCGAGGAAGATACGCAGACGCTGGGGGCGAGGCTCTACTACAGCGTCAACGAAAACATCAGCCTGAGCCTGTTCGGAGGGTCGGTCATCGACGGACGCAACGCCGCTGCTTCACGCATATTCGGCGCCTCGGCAAGCTTTTCGTTCGATCTCTTCTAAAAGCCCCGAACCGCCGACGGGCGGTCCTAGGCGACCTGATCCCGCCCTACGCTTCATCCCGCCCCGCGCCTGTTGGTTGTCGCTTGCCGCCAGCGTAGCTTTGCGATCATCGAGAGAATTCCCACGCTGGCGCCAACGACGCCTCTCAAGGTTCCGCCCACCTTCGATTTCCCGAAGCGTCGGCGGTACGTATCCACGGGTATTTCGACAACTTGCAGGTTGTACTGCATCGCCTTGATCTGCATCTCGATCGTCCAGCCGTACGCCTTGTCTCGCATGTCGATCAATCCGAGCGCGTCGGCGCGAATGGCGCGATAAGGGCCAAGGTCGGTCACACGCTTCCCCCACAACATGCGGATCAACACGCCGGCCAGGCGGTTCCCCGCGCGCTGTGCCGCCGACAAGGCGCCTGGCTCCATTCGACCGAGCGCCCGGGATCCCACCGCAAGATCGGCACCAACAGATATGGCATCAAGCAACCTGATGCACTGCGCCGCCTCGAACGACCGGTCACCGTCCGTGAACAGCACTACATCCACCGCTTCGAGCGCGTCGATCGCAGTGAGGCAAGCGATGCCGTAACCGGGTCTGTCCTGGAGAACAATTCGCGCTCCGGCTTCCTGCGCCCGTTGCCCCGTGGTATCCGTCGAACCGTTATCGCAGACCACGAAGTCGTCTATCAAGGGCTGCTTGCCATCCCGCAAGGCCATCAGTTCCTGGACAACGGCACCGATGTTGTCCTCCTCGTTTCTCGCTGGAACGACCACGCCAACCGTCAAGTTCTTGTACATGCGACCTGCATTAGTGCCACCGCCCCGGCGGGCCGTGTTTCGCCCCCACCCAAGCGTGTTGCCGCCGCTGCCTCACCAAGGGCGGCACGGCGGCGTCCTCAAATTCCGGTCAGTAACGTTACGTCCGACTGAATGGTCCGACACTTCGGCACGGGGGCGCCAACGCACTTGGAGCGATACCTGAAGATGGCCGTCTGCACCTGGGGTTTGGTGCAAGCAGCCCCTTGCGTGAACGCGAATTCCCAACCTCTGACCAACTCGACCGTGTCGCGTGCCAACGCGTCCCGGAACCGGGGCCTTGTCGCGTTGGAACTATCCTCGACCATGGCTGTCTCGTCATCCACCGTCTCGCCCCGTTCATTGAGCGTGTAGCGAACCGTGATGACGGCACCGCCGTAGTTCACCCGACGTCCGCCGGGATAGAAGTCTCCGCCAGTGGCGAACTCGGGCTTCAGTTTCACCTCGCACAGCGTGAAGCCACTCTGCGGTTGGTCTCCGGAACGTTCGGGCGCGGTCTGTTCAAGCGCTATCCGCGCCTCCTCCCCCGCGTCCGAATCCACCGCCGGTGCCTCCATCGACCGGGGCGGCTCGGAAGACGCCGCTTCGGAACGCCCGAATTCGGCGATCAATTCCTGAGGTGCCGTGTCTTGCGCCTGTCGCGCGGCCAACGCGTCAGCCGCCCGACGTTCGATCTCCGAACGCTCCGCTTCAAGGCGCTGCCGCTCCGATTCGAGGCGCTGCCGCTCCGATTCGCGTTCCGCCTCTCCGGCCCGAGCGAGTTCCTGTTGCTGTCTCAACTCAGCTTCTCGCGCCGCCCGGGCCTGTTGTTCTTCGGCGGCCAATTGTCGAGCCGTTTCCAGGACTGCCCTTTCCTTCTCGACTTCCGCCAGCGCGAGCTCTATCTGTTCGCGCTCGAGCCGCAATTGTTCTCGTTCCCGTGCCGCAAGCTCAATTTCCGTAGGCTCGCCCGCGAGCGACTCCGCTTCATAGGCGGCCATCACGGGCTGCTCTTCGAACTCGATACCCGTTCCAGAGAAGTCTGCAAAGTAGTCCCGCCAGAAGTCCTTGTGCTCGGCTTTGGTCTGCGGATCCTCGGTCACGCCTCGACGGGGCACGTAGAAGATCTTCACGCGAAGGTCGTCAACGGCGTGCGGTAGAGGGAAAAGGCTGATTTGTGCGTCGCGCGGATCGCCGGAGCCACCGTATTCCGCACCCCCTTCCGGCTGCGAGTGCCATGTGGCGTGTTGCATCATGTCCGAAAAGATGTAGAGCGAGCGCCGCCCGGAAAACTCGGCGAACTCCAGGATCGTATCTTCGATGGCCTCGACCAGGTAAGCGTTCGCGACCGGCGCGTCGCGTTGCTGGATAACCAATCCGTCGAGGCGGCTTCGCAACGCGTCGCGCCACGCGCAAAACCGGCTCGCCTTGTCCCGGACGGATGCCGACAACGCAGCCGGGAGATCATCGCAGTCGCGCCTGAGCGCCGTGCCGCCCACCGTCAACTCGGCGTTATCGTAGGGTTTGCAGGTGTGCTCCAGAGGAATCCTCGGCGCGGTCGAAGTACCCGCCAGGGCGAACACCTGCAACTCGGCATTGGCGTCGAGGTCCATCGCTACTTCACGCAGCAGGGCACCCGGAAGCGAAGTGTGTTCGACATCCAGCGGCTTGCGCAGGTCGAGCAGGAACACCGCCCGCTCCGATATATCGTCCGCCCGACTCGGGCACAGGTCGCGCTCAAGCGCTATCTCGTCCCTGGGCGCATCGATGAACAGCATCAGCCCGAGCACGGCGAGCAATACCAAAACCGGCGGGATGTAGAGCAACCAGCGCCGCTGGGAGCGCAGGGACGATTGGAAAGCGCGGAAAACTGCCACGTCGATTACGCCTATAGCTGCATCCCGACATTATGTCGGCTAGTCCGGAACCGTTCCAGCAACGTTGGGCGCAACCGCTTCGCGGCGGGCCATCCTTCAAGGGACACATATCTGGAAGTCGCTCCGATTTGTGTGGAGAATGCTTAGGCTCCCGCCGGAGGCGCGCCCCGGCCGGAAGAAGCTGCTTCAACACGAGTAAAGTCAAGGCACGATCATGAGCAACAGACAGAAGTTCTACATCAACGGCGAATGGGTCGCGTCGTCCACCGGAGAAACCCTGGAAGTGGTCAACCCGGCGACGGAGGAGCCGATCGACTCCATCGCCATGGGCGCACCGGCGGATGTCGATGCGGCGGTAGCCGCGGCTAGCGCCGCGTTCGAGACCTGGTCCCTGACTACGCGCGAGGAGCGCGTCGAAGTGATGGAAAGGATCATCGACGTATTCAAGCGCCGGATGGGCGATCTCGCCGCAACCATCAGCGAAGAGATGGGTGCGCCGATGTCGCTGGCCAACGCGGCGCAGGCTCCCGCGGGTCTCGGCCATTTCATGACGACGTTGCGGATCTTGAGGACCTTCGAGTTCGAACAGGATATCGGAACCTCCCACATCATTCGGGAACCCGCAGGCGTATGCGGATTCATTACGCCCTGGAACTGGCCCATCAACCAGATCGCGTGCAAGGTCGCGCCAGCCCTGGCGGCGGGCTGCACGATGGTTCTGAAGCCCTCCGAGGTGGCGCCGTTCAACGCCATCATCTTTGCAGAGATACTCGACGAGGCCGGCGTGCCGGCAGGCGTATTCAACCTGGTGAACGGCGACGGACCGACGGTCGGCGTCGCGCTGTCCGCCCATCCGGGAATCGACATGATGTCGTTCACGGGCTCGACCCGCGCGGGCATCGAGGTCGCCAGGAATGCCGCCCCCACGGTCAAGCGGGTCGCGCAGGAACTGGGCGGCAAGTCGGCCAACATCATTCTCGACGACGCGGACTTTGCGACCGCGATTGCAAGAGACGTGTTCGGCATTTGCCTGAACTCGGGACAGTCCTGCAATGCGCCCTCTCGAATGCTGGTGCCCAAGGCGCGCATGGAAGAAGCCGCCACTATCGCCAGGACTGCTGCCGAACAGGTGAGAGTCGGCGACCCGCAATCGCGGGATACGACCATCGGGCCGGTGGTGTCGGCAGTGCAGTTTGAAAAGATTCAGAACCTGATACAGAAGGGCATCGAAGAAGGCGCGACGCTCGAGACCGGCGGCCCCGGTCGACCCCAGGGCCTGAATCAGGGCTATTACGTCAAACCGACCGTGTTCTCGCACGTCACCAACGACATGACGATCGCCCAGGAGGAGATCTTCGGACCAGTTCTGTCCTTGATCGGCTACGAGGACGACGAGGATGCCGTGCGCATTGCCAACGACACGATCTATGGATTGTCGGGATATATCTCGTCAGGCGACCCGGAACGCGCCAAGGCCATCGCTCGTCGCATTCGCACCGGCAACGTGCATCTGAACGGCGCGACCGTCGATAACAGGGCGCCGTTTGGCGGCTACAAGCAGTCGGGCAACGGTCGCGAGTGGGGTCAGCACGGATTCGAGGAGTTCCTCGAAGTCAAGGCGGTAATGGGCTACAACGCGGCGGGCTGAGCCGGCCCAAGGCCGTCGGATTCTTGCTCGCGCTTCCGGCTTGAGCAAGAATCCAGCCGCCCCAAGCCAAGGCGACCAGCCCAAACAACTAGTGTTCCGTCAAGTCTAAAAATGCGAGTGTAGCTGCAAGGGATTTTTGGTTCCTGGCGAGGCGCGACGACGCCGTGTGGCAGGCCCCACACAGGGAGGAGCAACGGAGCCTTCAGCCGGGGAGCGCGAGGGGGCACCCCTCGCATGAAAACAATCATCAGAGGGGGAGCGCGAGGGGGCAAATGAAAACCATCAGAGGCCAAAAAGACCCGCAGATACCCGTAGATTTAGGCTTGACGGAGCACTAGCCTCCGAGGTCAGGAAGCGCGGGTTCCCGAGAAGCTGGCATTGCCGAAAGCGCCGAGCGCGACGTTCCCCGAGATCTCATCCCCATTCACCGTCGCCGAGAATTCAAGCGTCATTTGCATGGGGGACGTGATGTTCGCTTTCCACGACAAGGAGTCTCCGTCCACGGAACCGTCTTCGATCTCGATCGTGCCCTGGGAGCCTGCCATGTTTCCCGTCAGCGCGTTGCCGTCCGTCGCGAGCGTGATTGTCGCGGATTGGGGACCCATGGGGGTATTCGTGACCGTGTTCCAGACTCCGTCCACATTGCTCATTTGTTCGTACTCCTCAGAATCGTCGCGGTTCGCGTGGGCCGAAATCAGTATGACAGAGCGCGCGAGCGGCTGTACAGTTGGCGGCCACGTGCATGCGATACCGTCGACCCGATCTCGTGGCCCAGGATAGACCCCAACTGTCGGACAGGCGATCGCCCAGCTCTCAGCAGCGGCGCCTCGGACGCAGACGACTTTACGGCAAGTGTGCGTTGCTCGGCACAGTAGTGCTGATATTGGCCGGCGCCTATGGTCCCGGCCTCATTCGCGGCAGCGCTACGCTCGATGTCGATTCCACTCCCCCCGGAGCGGTTGTTGTGCTGAACGGTGACGAGCGAGGCGTTACCCCGATCGAAATATCGGATGTCCCGCCGGGGGAAGCGGTACTGCACCTGCGCCATCCCTATCGCGGCACCTCCTTGACCCGCCTGACGTTGGAACGGGGCGACAAAAAGACGCATCGTGTGTCCTTTGCCCCGGCGTTCGGCGCATTGGAGTTGGTGACAAATCCGCGGGGGGCGCGAGTGATCCTGAACGAGCGCGCGCTGGAAGAGGTCACGCCGATTACTCTAGACCAAATCCCGACCGGCAAACACGCGGTAGAAGTGTCGATCTATGGTCGCGAGACGAAGACGGCGACCCTCGAGGTATTTCCCGGCACAAAGACCGAGCATGCATTCGAACTCGAACGCGTTCCCATGGGCCAACTGTCGCTGCAACTCACCCCCGCCACTGCATCGGTCGAGCTACTCGAGGCGCCACTGCCCTACACGCCTGGCGTCCAGCTTCCGATCGGCGCCTATAGATTGCGCGTCTCGTCGCCCGGCTACGATGCGCACGAAATGGACCTGGCCGTCGTCCGCGGTCCCAACATCGTCAGCGCCAGCCTTGTGCGGCAATACGGACGGCTGGGGATTTCCATTCGACCCGCTCACGCCGCCGTGACAGTGGTACCGGATTCGGAACATGGTCGCCCGGAACCGTACGCCGAGCAAATGCTCCTCCCGGCGGGTCCTTTCACCATCCGGGCCACGGCGATGGGCTATCGGAACCTCGTCCGCAACCTGACCATGACACCCGCCGGCGTGGCGTTGAGCCTCGACATGCAACGTTTCAATGTCACGCCGGGACGGCGATTCCGCGACGAGATGAAGTCCGGCGGCGAAGGGCCGAAAGTTGTAATCGTGGATTCCGGGACATTTCTCATGGGTACGGATGTTGGCGCCCGCGACGAGCGTCCCGCTCACGAAGTTCGGGTAATGGAGCCCTTTGCCATCGGCGTATACGAAGTGACCATCGACGAGTTCGATCGCTACCGCAACAAGGCGCACCCGAAAGGACAAGACCTTCCAGTCACCGACCTCTCGATCCGCGATGCGCAGGCTTACGTGGCTTTCCTCTCGCGCGAGACCGGCTATACCTATCGATTGCCGAGCGAAGCCGAGTGGGAGTACGCGGCGCGCGCCGGCAGCGATACCCTTTATTACTTCGGCGACGACGCCAACGCGCTGTGTGAGCACGGCAATGTTGCCGACAAAACCCTTAAGGAGATCTTTCCCTACTACGAGACGGCGAACTGCGAGGACGGGATCGTTCGCCTGGCACCGGTGGGGAGTTTCAAGCCGAACGCGTTTGGGTTGTACGACGTCATCGGCAACGCGGAAGAGTGGGTCGCCGACTGCTGGCACGGTTCCTACAAGGACGCGCCTCGCGTCGCGCGCGCATGGGATCCGCACTGCTCCCGAACAAACGTCGTTCGCGGAAGCGCGTTCGACGCTCCGCCCGAATCGCACCGGATGACGTTTCGCACCATGGGCGGCGACGCGTCGGACTCTCGGGGGATGCGGGTTGTGCGGGAACTCTAGAACAACTTTCGAGGAGACAAGCGAAATGACGATGACCGACGCCAATGGCGGCGAGAGTTGGGACCTGGCAAGCGAGTACCCCGCACCTGACTGCGCGGAAATCGACGACGACTTCGCCAGGATCGATGCGCTGTTCGACGCGCGCGATCACGTGGCCACCGTTCTGCGTTCGCTGCTTGAAGACGCCGAAACGCTGACGGTTGAAGGCACCGAAACCGGCATCGAAGCCGCCCGCGAAGCCTTCGTGCTAAGCGAGGCGTCCGAGCGGCTTCTCGGCGATGTGGAAACCTACGCCGAATGCCGCCAGAGCGTGGATAGCTCCGATGAGGCGGCGCAGGCTTTGGTCGGGCGTCTGCAGGCGTACCTGAAACGCAACGCAGAGATCGCGGAACCATTGTGGCAGTTTCTGGACCGCGTCCCCGACGACGTGGCGGAAGCCTTCCTGGACGATGAGCGAACGGCACCGGCGCGTTTTGTCGTCGAACACGCGCGCAAGCGTCGCCGAGAGCGTCTGAGCCTCGAACAGGAGACCCTGGTTTCCAGCTTGGCGCAAGACGGTATTCACGCCTGGGGGCGCCTCTACGATCAGCTCTCCGGTACGTTGACTTGCGAAGTCCCCGATGCCGGCGCGACGCGCACGGTGGGTCTGGCCGAAGCCAGCGGCTTGCTGCTTACACCCGACGATAGCGTGCGCGAGAACGCCTGGCGAGCCATCAACGCCACGTGGGACCAACACGTCGAGACCTGCTCGGCGGCAATCAACGCGATTGCCGGATGGCGTCTGGAGATGTGCGGCCGCCGCGGCACGCACTTCCTCGACGCCCCGCTGCACATGAATCGCATCGAGCGCGCGACCCTGCACACCATTCTCGGCGTGGCCGAGGAAGCCATGCCGCTGGCGCGCCGTGCCGCGCGACTGCAAGCGAAGGCCTACGGCAAGCCTTGCTATGGTCCGTGGGATCAACGTGCTCCCGCCCCCTCGACGGGCGAGCACCAAACAGCGGCGATTCCGTATCCGGAGGCGATCGAGATCATCGCGACTTCATACGGGTCGATCGACCCGCGCATGGGCGAATTCGTCAGGATGATGTCGTCGAAGCACTGGATCGAAGGCACCGTCGGCGGGCGCAAGCGTCCCGGGGCGTACTGCACCCACTTCAGGAAATCGCGCACGCCGCGCGTCTACATGACCTATACCGGCGGCGCCAGCGATGTGATTACCTTGGCGCACGAACTCGGACATGCGTTTCACGCGTGGGTAATGCGGGAACTCCCCGACTGCCAGCGCAGGTACGGCATGTCCATCGCGGAAACAGCCAGCACGTTCGGCGAGACCATCGTGCGCAATGCGCTCCTGGAGCGCGCTGGGACGCAGGCGGCGGAACTCGACATCGTGTGGCAGGAAGCGGAGGCGCTGATAGCGTTCATACTGAATATTCCCGCCCGCTTCGAGTTTGAACGCAACTTCTACGAAGCGCGCGCCGCCCGCCCGCTGCGACCCGACGAGTTGAAGGACATGATGAGCGCCGCCTGGCGCAAATGGTACGGAGACAGCCTTGCGGAGCCGGACCCGTTGTTCTGGGCAAACAAGCTCCACTTCTACATTTCGGAATTGAGCTTCTACAACTTCCCTTACCTGTTCGGCTACCTGTTCAGCCTGGGACTTCATGCGCGCCGCGAGGCCGCAGGTGCCGAGTTCTTTCCGCGCTACGAGGCCTTGCTGCGGGACACTGGACGCACCACCGCCGAGGAACTCGCGCACAAACATCTGGACGCCGATCTGACACATTCAGATTTCTGGCGCGGCTCGATCAGGATGCTCGAATCGCGCATCGACCACTTCGAAACGCTGGTCGACCGGGTTGCAGGCTAGTGTCGTGTCACGCGAGTTATGACGCTTCAGCGCGTCCCACGGGGTCTGTGGCAAGGCGCGTCCCCGCCGGGAATGGTCGGCTCCATTGCCAAGGGGCGCAACGCGGCCACGGGCCCCGTGGGGCGCGCCCTTCGGGAGATCGCCATGCACGCCACTGCCGCGTTGTGGCCCTTGCGAATATGCCCGATATTCCCTGCGGACCACGCCTTGCATTGACGCGCATGGCGAACTCTGAAGCGCCAGAACTCGCGTGACACGACACTAGTCCCACAGACCCCGTCGCCGCTTCGCGTGCGCCGTGTTTCGCCCTGACTTGGCCTGGGTCGGCTGGCATCGCGCCACCTGCGCCGTCTTCCTTCTCACCGGCGCGGCCGCTGCCGACGCGGCGATTCCGGGGCAGCGAGAGGCGGAAGGATGGGCCGGGACGGATGCCTGCGCGCGGTGCCACGTTACCCAGCACGAGGCCTAGCGAGGCTCCCACCATGATCTGGCGATGCAGCCAGCCTCCGAGACAAATGTGCTCGGCGCTTTCGACGGGCGTCATGTCCGACATCACGGCATCGCCTCGAAATTCTTCCGTCGCGATGGCGCCTATTGGGTGGAGACAGACGGACCGGACGGCAAACTTCAGGCGTACCCGGTCGCCTACGTCTTCGGCGTCTATCCGTTGCAGCAATATTTGCTGGCGCTGCCCGGCGGACGCCTGCAGGCGTTCAGCATCGCCTGGGATAGCCGTCCCGCCACATGCGGTGGGCAACGTTGGTTCGACTTGCGCGGGTCGAGCGATTGCGGTGGCCAAGTGGACGCGGACGATCGTTCCATGATCAATGGCGGTGCCGCGCCATCAGCGACACCGAACACGCCGGTCGTACAACGGTGCTATGAGACCGCGCAAGCCGATGCGCAGGATCCAATGCACTGGACCGGCAGCTACTACAACTGGAACTCCCGCTGCGCCGAGTGTCACAGCACCAACCTCTCGAAGCGTTACGACCCGAACTCGGGCACCTACGCAACCACCTGGAGCGAGATCAACGTCGGCTGCGATGCCTGCCACGGGCCGGGTGAGCGACACATGGCACTGGCCGACGCGGGCCGGCTGCAGGACGCACCCGATGCCGGCCTCGACGTTGACCTGCGAGATGCGGGCGCATGGCATTTCGTCGCCGACGAGACCATCGCGCGGCGCAGCTCGCCGGCCGAGAAACCGCGGCAGGTCGAGACCTGCGCGCGTTGCCATGCGCGGCGAACATCCTTGAGCGAGTATCGTCATGGCGCCGACCTGTTGGACACCCACCTCCCCGCTTTGTTGGAAGTAGGCTTGTACTACGTCGACGGCCAGATCCGCGAAGAAGTGTACGTCTACGGCTCGTTCGTGCAGAGCAAGATGTACCAGGCGGGCCTCACCTGCAGCAACTGCCACGAACCGCATGGCCTCGCATTGCGGGCGCCCGGCAACGCTGTCTGCGCCCAGTGCCACCTGCCTGCGGCCTACGACAACACAACGCATCACCACCACGTCGCCAGCTCGCCGGGGGCGGCGTGCGTCAATTGCCACATGCCCGCCACAACCTACATGTCGGTGGACCCTCGGCGCGACCACAGCCTGCGGATCCCACGACCGGACCTCAGCGCCATCACCGGCACGCCCAACGCCTGCAACGGGTGCCACGATGATCGGAGCTTTGCATGGGCCACGGACGCCTTGGAGAACTGGGGTATCCGCTTTGCGGATGCCGGTTCACACCCGGCGCGGGTCTTGCAGCGCGCCCGCCAGGGAGATGTACGCGCCGCGCGCGCGCTGCGGGCAATCGCGATGGACGATGACAGCCCCGCAATCTGGCGCGCCACCGCCACCGCGCAACTCGCTCGATTTCCCAGCCAACAAATAGTCGAGAGCGCCGCATTGCTGCTGACAAGCGACGACGCCATGCTGCGACTGGGGGCCGTTCGATCAATCGAGTTCCTGCCTTGGCCGCAACGCCTGCAGATGCTTGAGCCCCATCTCCGAGACCCCGCCGCCGCCATTCGGATTGAACTCGCGCGGGTGCTTGCCGACGTGCCGCAAGCACGCGTGGAGGAACGCGTTGCTGTCGCGCTCGCGGCGCTCTTCGACGAATACCTTCAGTCCCTGGCCCGGCACGCCGACATGCCGGAATCACTATCGCAGCAAGGAGACTTCCTGATGGCGCAGCGGCTGTACGAGCGCGCCGAGAAAGCCTACCGCCAGGCTCTGGAGTCGGACCCGCAACAGGTTCCCACCCTGCTCAACCTCGCCGACCTCTATCGCGTGCTTGAGCGTGACGTTGAGGCCCGCACAGTCCTGAACACAGCCATTACCTCGGCACCCGCGCAAGCCGCACCGCACCACGCCCTGGGACTCCTGGAAACCCGCGCCGGCAACCAGGCGGTCGCGCTTCGACATCTTGAGCGCGGGGCGGCGCTGGAAACAGAAGGCATCCGTTACCGATATGTCTACGCCATTGCCCTGCACGACACAGGCGACGCGCCAGCGGCGCTGCAAGTGCTCAGGTCCCTGCTGGGCGCGGACCCGGCAATCCCGACGTCCTGCTGGCGTTGTTGAACTATTCGCGCGGCAGCGGCCATCTGGAAGATGCCCGGCGCTATGCCAACGAACTACGGCGACTGTTCCCCGACGATCCCGCCATCCGACACCTTTACGAAAGCCTGTGAGCGCTTGAGGCGACCGTCCACAAGTCCCACGTCGCCTTGGTTTCCGGTTGCGGCTCAACGCCATCAGCCCCTGCGGCCAGCTCTGGCTTGACACCCCCGCTGCGCCTGCACAGACTCGGGCCATAACAGCAAGGAGACCGAACTGTCCATGATCGAAAGAGAACTCGACATAGTAACCGCCGACGGCGACATGAATTCCTTCATCGTCTATCCGGAAGAGGGTGGCCGGTTTCCTCTCATCCTTTTCTACATGGACGCACCCGGAAAGCGCGAAGAACTGCATGACATGGCTCGGCGAATCGCCACCGTCGGCTACTACGTCATCCTGCCCAACCTCTACTATCGGGAGGTGCGCGAGTATCACATGTACCTTCCCGGCGCCACCCGCGAGCGCATGCGCGAACTGATGGACGGGCTTTCGAATGCAATGGTCTGCGACGACACGCGGGCGATGCTCGATTTCGCCGCGTCCGAAACGTCCGTCAGCGATGGACCGATAGGAGCGGTGGGCTACTGCATGAGCGGTCCCTTTGTATTCGCGGCCGCGGCCGAGTTTCCCAACCGCATCAAGGCGGCAGCGTCGTTACATGGGGTGAGGCTTTACTCCGACGCGGAAGACTCTCCGCATAGAACGGCGGATCGCATTCAGGGGGAGATCTATTTCGGTTGCGCCGAGACGGACAGGTGGGCGCCACCCGAGTTGGTCGACGCGCTGGACCAACACCTGGCGTCCACCGGCATCAACTACCGCATCGAATGGTACCCCGGCACGAACCACGGTTTCGTCTTTCCCCAGCGCGAAGGGATGTATCACAAGGCGTCGGCGGAGAGACACTGGGAGCGCCTCTTCGCGCTGTTCCAGCGCAATCTTTGACCCGGTCCAAGCGAAAGAAGGCCCGGGTGAACATCGTACCGAGCGCCGCGACACTGGGTGCCGCCGTTACGGGCGTTCATCTGAACGTGCTCTCCGATCGCGAGTGGCAAGCCATCGAAGACGCATTCCACGAATACGCGATCCTCGTCTTTCCCGGCGCAAACCTGACAGAGGCGGAACACATCGCCTTCAGCCGCCGATTCGGTCCGCTCGAACGGACCCTGTCGCAACGCACCGAAAGGCCAGAGATTTCCCTGCTCTCCAACGTCGCGAAGAGCGGCGAGATAGCGAAACCTGACGAGACCCTGGGCCTGTATCTCAAAGGCAACCGCTTTTGGCATACGGACTCTTCGTTCAAGAAGGTCCCCGCCAAGGTATCCCTGTTGCGCGCTCTGGAGGTCCCGGAAACCGGCGGCGATACGGAGTGGGCGGACATGCGCGCCGCCTGGGATGCGCTCGATCCCGATACCCGGCAGCGGCTCGAACGTCTCGTGGCGGTGCATTCCTACGCATTCTCGCAAGGCAAGATCGGCGGTACCGATCTGTTGAGCAAACGCGAATGGGATGCGCTCCCGCCCGTGCAACAACCCGTCGTGCGCGTGCATCCGGCAACGGGCCGCAAGAACCTCTACGGGGGCCGTCACGCATCGCACATCGTCGGCATGCCGCGCGACGAGAGCCGGGCACTGCTCGCCCGACTCACGCAGGACGCCTGCCAGGCGCCGCGTATCTTTCGCCATCATTGGCGGGCCGGGGACATCGCTGCCTGGGACAACCGGTGCGTGCTGCATCGAGGACACCCCTGGCCGTTTGACCAGTCCCGTGTCATGCAACGGACCACGGTGGCGGGCGATGGCGACAATCCCTGGACGATGAACGAAACTGCCGGGCATGGCTAATACGTCGGCGCATTCATCCTCGGTGAAACATCCGAGGTAGGGAAAACGTGAACGAACCCAATGCCATGCCGGTCGCCGGCGAGAGTCAGAGAGACCGCCTGGTCCCCTTCTCCAGCAAGTTCGCTTTCGGGGTCGGACAGTTTGCCGAGGGGCTGAAAAACACTGCCTTCAGCGTCTTTATCCTGTTCTACTACAACCAGGTATTGGGACTGCCGGGCACACTCGCCGGAGCGGCGCTGTTCATCGCGCTGATGTTCGACGCCGTCACGGATCCCCTGGCCGGCTCCCTGTCCGACAACCACCAATCCCGCCTGGGTCGCCGCCACCCCTTCATGTACGCGTCCGCGTTGCCCCTCGGTTTGGCGTTCATTGGCCTGTTCTCGCCGCCAGGTGCATTGGGCGAATGGGGTCTTTTCGCTTGGCTGACCGTATTCGCGATCCTCACCCGCGCCGCGATGACGCTCTATCACGTCCCGCACCTCGCGCTCGGCGCCGAAATGACCGAGAACTTCAGCGAGCGGACGCGGGTGGTGGCATACCGGCAGTTCTTCAGCGCCGCCGGAACGGCGGCAGCGTGGATCATCGGCCTCACATGGTTCTTCGCCGACGCGAAGGGAGGCCGACTCGCCGTCGACAATTACCCGCCCTATGCGGTCACGCTGGCGGTATTGATGGTCGTGACCATCTGGTATTCCGCCTACGGGACGCAAAAGGAAGTGCCCTTTCTCGTGCAGCCGGCGCCAAGGCCCAAGAGCAATCCCGCGAGGAGGCTTTTCCTCGACCTGAGCGAAGGATTCAGGAACCGCTCCTTCACCTGGTTGTTCGGCGGGGTGTTGGTCATTTTCGTCATGGTCGGCGTCAACAACGTCTTGGATCTCTACATGTTCCAGTACTTCTGGGATCTGGTCGCCAGCGAGATGCTGCAGCTGCAAATGGCGGTGATCCTGGGGATGCTGATCGGCGCGTTCCTGACAGCGCCCCTGCTACGACGCACGGACAAGCGTTTCGGCGTCCTGCTCGGCACAGTCGTCTGGTCGATCTGCCAGGTCGTACCCGTGGTGATGCGGCTCGTAGACGCCCTGCCTGCCAACGGAACGGAGGAACTCGTCTGGACCCTGACGGGCTTCAAGTTTGTCCAGGGTTTGATCATGCAGCAGGCGCTGGTGGCTTTCGGTTCGATGATGGCCGATGTCGCCGACGAGCACGAACTCACGACCGGAGTGCGTCAGGAAGGCGTTTTCTTCGGCGCCATTGCCTTCTCGGGCAAGGCGACTTCCGGATTCGGCAACCTAATCGGCGGCATCGGTCTGGACATCATCAAGTGGCCGCGCGGGCCGGAAATTCAGACTGCCGCCGACGTCCCGGCGGAAACCCTCGTCGACCTGGGCATCCTGTATGGCCCCGTGGTGGCCGGCCTATCCGTAGTCTCGGTGTGGTGCTTTGCGCACTACAACCTCACGCGAGCGCGTCACGCCGAAATCCTTATCGCCCTCGAGGCGAAGCGCCGCGAACGCTGACTGGAGCCGGCGCACCAGGTTTCGTCAGGCGGACAGCGATACCGCTTCCGGCCCTGCCGCCGTTCGGCGCCGCTCGAGTTCGCTGAGGAAGTCCCAGAGCCCCCGCGCGCACTCGTGGGCCGCCGCCTCGGCCAGTTCGCCCTGCTCCGGCGTCAAGCCGTCGATCTGCTCGCGCAGGGTTTGTGAGTGGTACACGTCGGCCTTGGCGTGAACCTTGAAGAACGCAAGCGTCCGCTCGTCAATTATGTCGTAGGACTCACGCAACGAAGTGACCTTGGTTTCGGCGATCTCCGGGATTTGCGACTCGTAGGCGTATAGCGCGCCCAAACCCTCCGCATAGGAACTTCGGATGCGCCCGAGGAACGTGTCGACCAGCTTCTCGGTCGCCGCATCCCGGCAACTCTCCACCGCCTCGCGGGATTCTCCCAGCCCTTCGGCGAACCGCAGCCACAACTCCGGATGGTGCTCGTCCCCGGCTTCCTCGTCGACCAGATTGTCGAGCAGCGCCTTCCTCGCGACAAGATCGTCGCACTGGGTATGTACGCCGCTGACATAGCGGGGAAACGCGAGCACATGGGCGAAGTAGGCTTTCGCATAGCCGCGCATGTCATCTTCGGTCAGTTCCCCCGCGACCCAGGCGCGATAGAACGCGTGATCCAGCAGTCGCGAAGCGGAGATGGTTTCGTCCAGTCGAGCGGAAAACGTCATTTCGTTCCTCCTGAAGTCAGGTGTGATTCATCATCCGAAATTGTAGCGCACCGGGGGCTTGCCGATGCGACACCGGTTAGCCATTTTTGGTCACTCCCGGCCGCGCATGCCGCCAGCCCCGAGTAGCTGCGATGCAGGCGGGATCGATGCACAACGCGCTCGCGACCCTTGTCCGCCATCGGGACCGCGATCATCGGCGAAACACGCCGATCATGCGGTCGGCCGCCATGTAGCCGCCCACGCCGCCGTCCTTCGGAATACACGTGCTAGGTTACAATCCCGATCCCGTCTTTTCGAGCGCATCAGTGAGTCGGATAACCAATCGGTCAGCAGCCATCGCCGTCGGCATCGCCTTTCTCGTCGGCATGTTGGCGAGCCTCGCAGTCCGGCCGATCGGGGAGGGGAAACCCGCAGCCAAACCAGGCGAAGAGGCCGCCGCGTCGCCCCAACTTCGCTGGCGCGTTCCGATTGCATTCGCCACCAACCTGCCAGTGCTCGGCGACAACATACTTTACGTCCAGGGGGCCGTCGAAGCCGCTTCCGGCGGTCGCATCGTCATGCAACTGTTCGAACCCGGCGAGATCGTGCCGCCGTTCAACATCGTCGATGCGGTGCGCGAAGGCAAGGTACCGGCCGGCTACACATGGCTCGGATACGACCAGGGCAAGATTCCCGCCTCGCCGCTGATCGCCGCCGTCCCGTTTGGCATGGAGCCATGGGAATTCAGCGCCTGGTGGTTCGACGCCGGTGGTCGCCTGCTGGCGGAAAAGCTCTACGCGAAATATGACGTCCACCCGCTCTTCTGCGGCCTGATCGGCCCGGAAACCGCTGGCTGGTTCCGGCAGCCCATCGAGAGTCTCGACGACATCGCGGGCCTAAAGATTCGATTTGCCGGCCTGGGCGGGAAGGTCATCGAGCAACTGGGGGCATCCGTGACGATGATTCCCGGCGGCGAGATATTCCAGGCGTTGGAAAAGGGCGCCATCGACGCCTCGGAATATTCCCTCCCCATCGTCGATGAGGCCCTGGGTTTCGACCGCATCGCGAAGATCAACTACTTCCCGGGATGGCACCAGCCATTCAGCGCCGTGCACCTCGCGGTGAACAAGTCGGTCTGGGACAACCTCGACTCGTCCCAGCGCGGCGTCTTCGAAACGGCCTGCACTGCGGGCGTCACGCGCAACCTGGCGCGCAGCGAAGCGGTACAGGGACCGGTGCTCGCGCGCTTCGACGCCAGGGGGGTGTCCACGCTGCGCCTACCGGAGCCGATCCTGCGCGAACTGGAACGGGTGACCCAGGAGGTTCTGGCGGAGGAGGCGGACAAGGACGAAGATTTCCGAACCATTTACGCGGCACAACGCGCATTTCGGCAAGCGTACGCGCGCTGGAAACAACTCGCCTACCTGCCGCGCGACTTCTAGTGTCCTGCCCCGGACTTGATCTTCTTCCGGGCTCCACGCGCATTCCTTGACGTGTCAGAGAACCAGCGCCAGATGGAACTTCCCCGGACGACGTTTTCCAACGCCGTCGATTCCCTGATCACCCGCATCGGCAACGCCGTTTCGTGGATATGGATGGTCCTGCTGTGCGTCATCGTCATCAACGTGTTCATGCGCTACGCGTTGGGCGAAGGCCGCATCGAGTTCGAGGAGATTCAGTGGCACCTGTATTCCATCGGCTTCATGGTCGGCCTCGGCTACGCCGTCGTACACGACGCGCATATTCGCGTCGACATCGTGCACGAAAGGTTGTCACCGGTGACGCGTGCATGGATCGACCTCTACGGCATCACGCTGTTCGTACTGCCGTTCGTAGTGCTCATGCTGGTCTACGCGGTGCCTTTCATCACCGACAGTTTCATTACGTCGGAAACTTCGCCCTCTCCGGGCGGCCTGCCCTATCGCTGGTTGATCAAGTCGATGCTGTTCATCGGCTTCGCCCTGCTCGGGCTCGCCGCAGTGTCGCGGTTGACGCGGCTATGGGCGTATCTCTTCCTCGCCAAGGACCGCGATGCCGGCTAACGAGATTCTCGCGCTGGCGATGTTCGTCGCCTTCATCGCACTGGTGTTCAGCGGTTTCCCGGTAGCCTGGATTCTCGCCGGTCTGGCCGTGCTCTTCACCGCGCTCGCCATCGTCTTCGAAGCCGACTTCGACATCGCCACCGGGGTCGAGTGGGCGTATGCAAGCCTCTCCGTCGAACGCGTCTGGAACGTGATGGAGAACTGGGTCATGGTGGCGCTTCCCATGTTCATCTTCATGGGGCTGCTGCTCGATCGTTCCGGCATCGCCGACCGACTGATGACGAGTTTCGCACGGCTGTTCGGGCGCGTAGGCGGCGGACTCGCCATCTCAGTCGCGCTGATCGGCGTACTGCTCGCCGCCACAACGGGCATTATCGGGGCCTCCGTGGTGCTGCTGGCGCTGCTTGGCCTGCCCACCATGCTGCGCCGGGGCTACGACAAGAGCCTCGCCGCCGGAACGGTCTGTGCGGTCGGCACGCTGGGTATCCTGATACCGCCCAGCATCATGCTGGTCGTCATGGCGGATCGCATGGCGATGTCCGTAGGCGACCTGTTTCTAGGCGCGGTGTTCCCCGGACTGCTGCTCAGCGCGCTGTACGTTTCCTATCTCGTCGCCTACGGCCTGGTGCGGCCCGAGGGCGCGCCAAAGTTCGAACGTGCTGAACGCGTCGACTTCGCCGCCATGCGCGAACTGGTCATCGCCATCGTGCCGCCGGCGCTGCTGATCTTTGCCGTCCTCGGCAGCATCTTTTTCGGCCTCGCCACGCCCACTGAAGCCGCCGGCGTCGGCGCGGCCGGCGCGCTGCTCCTCGCACTCGCCAATCGCGCGCTAAACAAACGCGTGATGACGGAAGTATTGCGCGAGACCACGCGCACCACCGCGTTCATCTTCGGCGTGCTGATCGGCGCAACCGCGTTCTCCCTGGTGCTGCGGGGACTGGGCGGCGACGAACTCATCGAGGGCGCGTTGCTGTCGCTGCCGTTCGGACCCACCGGGATCATCATCTGCATACTGCTGGCGACATTCATGCTCGGGTTCTTCCTGGACTGGATCGAGCTGACTCTGATCATCCTGCCGCTGGTCGCTCCGGTGGTGGCGACCCTGGGCTTCGATCCGGTGTGGTTCACGATCATGTTCGCCGTGTGTTTGCAAACGAGTTTTCTGACGCCGCCGGTGGGATTCGCCATCTTCTACCTGAAGGGCGTCGCCCCGCCGGAAGTACGTGTGGCCGACATCTATCGGGGCGTCGCGCCGTTCATCCTGCTGCAGATCATCGGCTTGATCGCCATCTTCAACTGGGAAGCGCTCGTGACGTGGCTGCCCGAGCAGGCTTATAGCGCGCGTCAATGACCGCCGAAGCTAAAGGGCCTCTGTCAACTCGCGCATGCCTTCGCCGAGTTCCATCAACGCCGAACGATAGATGAAGCGGTCCCAGCCGATACAGAAATGCCGTACGCCCAAATCGATATAGCGTTGCGCCTCCTCCACGCCACGAATCTCGATGCGCGGGTGAATGCCGTATTCAAGGGACTTCTCTATCACCCGCTGCTCAAACGGCCAAATATCCGGCGAGCCCTGCAAACCGGGCTGACCTCGAGAAAAGCTGAAGTCCGCCGGTCCCCACTGCGTCATCGAAACCCCGCGCTCCTTCGCGCGTTCCAGCACCTCGTCGATGCGCTCGAACGTGACGTTCTTCTCGATCATGATCGTGAACACGATGGACTCGAGATCCGCCAGGTAGCCGCGCGTGTCGTAGCTCGACAGCGCTGGCCGACGCAACTTGACCCCCATCATGCCACCGGTGTTCGGCGTATCCGGGGCCATGACCCGGTGGCACTCGTCGACGTCCTCGGGCGTTCGGACATCGGTGAACAGGATCGCCTTGAATCCGGCTCCCAGGGCGACCTGGGCCCAGAAGCCCTGACCCTCCTGGTCGAGCTTGATCATCAATGGCAGGTCACCGCATTGGCCGGCCCGAGCCAGGTGATAGAGCAGCTTCACGTCGAATGTCGAATACTCGGCTACGAATTCGCCATAGTCGAACAAACCGGTGTCGCCGATCATTTCCGGGATATCAGGATCCGCGAACAGGAAGTGAGTGCCGACCGTCGGACTGCCGGCCACCAGCTTTTCGCGCAGCGTGTTGCGCATGATCATCGATATGCCCCCGCCAATCCAAAACCCCAACATAGCGGCCATTCCCAGGTCCGGCAAACCCCGACGTTGCGAATTGCATTCCTGGCTTGAGAAGATGGGCCGTCAAGTAGCGAACGGAACACCCCATGGGCGTTATCGGCATAGAAGAGATTTTCCTCGACGTGAAGGACCTGGCCAAAGCGGTCGACTTCTATCACAACCTGTTGGGGATTCCCGTGGCGACGCAGAACGATCAGCGCGCCTACCTGCAGTGCGAACGGAGCCATGTCGTGCTGCAGGTCAAAGGGCACTCGGGACGCCACCGGGGCGGCGGCCCGATGCACTTCGCATTTACGGTCACCGAAGACAGCTTCGACGAGATCGCCGGGAGAGTGGTGGGACCGCAGTTCTTCACCCGCGGGCCGATGGGCAAGCGGGGTCAGGGCCGCACGCTGTTCATCATCGATCCGGACGGCAACGAGGCCGAAGTCAATACGCGTTATCTGTACGGCGTCCCGAAGCGCTGACATTCGACGCCCATAGTCGACCGCGCGAACCGCAATACCGAACTGCATTTTGGCGAGGGTGACGAGTAGCCGGGAACCCGGGCATCGAAAAGGTCACCCACAACTTCGACCGACGCCCGACGTGCAACGTGCCTTTGCGCTGCGTCTGGCTCAGCCGGTCCCGGATCCCGCAATGTATTCATTGCTCTTATACGCGCGCATTCAACTTGGACCACCTCTGACCAGGGCTTCGCGCCCTCCCTTCGCTCAAGGTCTCCGGCCCGCCATGGCGAAGCGATCACTTCGACCGGAGTGTACGGCTGGATCGCGGTGTCATAGTTCGATGTCACAGCTTGGTGTCACAGCTTGTCACAGTTCTCCCCCAGATCTCACGAGGCCATCCGCCAAGCGGTAGTATCGCGTGGGGTCTGTCGGCGAAGTAGCCGCTTCGGCGATCAGCCCCTTCCCTAGGAGCGCTCTCAGGTCTCGCTGAAGCGTTCGGCGGTTGGTTTTGGGGCAGAGTCCTTCGTAGTCTTGAATCGTGAGACGTCCATGTTCGACAACGTGTCCTAACGCCATGGCCTGTCGGTCGGACAACGCGTGCTGCTGAGCCAAGACATCCTTACGGATCGTCCCCTCTCCCCGCGCCTTCACCTCGTCGAGCTGAGTTGCCAGTCCTGCCGTGAAGAACTCAAGCCACCCCGTGAGGTCCATGTCCCGCTCACGCACCCCCTGGATCGCCCGATAGAAAGCGGCTCGATCCCGGTCGTAGTACTCGCTGATCGTGAAAAGGCGTTTGAAATCGTAGCCGGACTTGTACAGACACAGGGTCGAGAGCAGACGCGAGGCCCGGCCATTGCCGTCCAGGAAAGGATGGATGTGGACCAATTGGAACTGGGCGATTCCGCTGACCAGCACGGGATGGACATCGCACTCCCCGTTCACCCACTCCGTCAGCTCTCGCATGAGGATCGATACCTCGTACGCTGGCGGGGGCGTGTACACGACCGCGCCGGTCGCCGAGTTCACAACGTAGTTTTGAACACTCCGGTACGTCCCAGGCGCGGCAGATCCGCCGCGGACGCCTTCCACCAAGCGCTTGTGAATCTCCCGGACCACGCCCTCGGTGATCGGTCCGCCGCTGCCGAGCCAAGTGGAGACAAACTCGAACGCGGCCCGGTAGTTCAGGAGCTCGCGAACATCGTTCGGATCCGCAGCGGGCACGACCTCACCAGCGAGGAGGCGCTCCGACTCCTCCAATGAGAGGCTGGTTCCTTCGATGTGAGTCGTATGGTGCGCCTCAAGCACAAGCGCCCGTGCGCCCATCTGGCGAATCCAATCCTCGGAGAGTGTTGCTGCTTCCAAGAAACCCCGCGCACGTTCGATCCGTGTGAGATCGGTAGTGATCGCGTGAGTGACGGTGAAGCGTGGCTCGAAGCTCATCGAGACACCACCTCCTCACGGACGTCGATCTTGCCGGTGACCGCTGCGGAGATCAGGGCGGTACGGTACTCCGTGAGGTGGTCGATGGCCTGGCGGACTTTGGTAGACAACTGCTCCAGTTTCGCGGCTTTCTCATCGAGGAAACGGGCGATGTCAATCTGTTCCAACTTCGGCGGGACTGGGACGGGAACTCTCTTGAGATCGCGAATGTTGATTCCTCTGATCGTCGCCCCGAGCGCGTCTGCTTCTCGCCCGGATATTGCACCAAGCCGCTTGTCGAACAATCGAATGTCATTCTGTTTCAATCGTTTATTGCCATTGTTCGGAAGTCCTTCCGGGAACAAAATGCGCTGGCCGCGCCCTCGCACGATGGGGCCGGGCCAGGGGCGGAGCCGAAGGCGCCGCCTGTGGGGCACTTGTGCCCACGTGCGCGGACACTTGCTACACCGCATGCGGTGGCTATGCTTTCGCTCGCGGCGTGCGGCATCCCGGGCGCGAGCTAGCTTGCAGGCGTCAAGCGTGCTCGCGCAGGAACGCCACGCACTTGTCCCATGCATCCTCGGCGGGTTTGGGGCGATGCGATGGGCGCATGGCATTGAGGAACGCGTGTCCCGCTTCGTCATATCGGTGGAACGTGTAAGACTTTCCATGACGGTCAAGCTCCGCCGCGATCTTGTCCACATCCGCCGGACTCGGATTCTCGTCCTCGTTCCCGAAAAGGCCGAGTAGCGGACAATCGATGTCAGCCGTGCGCTCGAACGGCGTCGGGTTGCCTTCGCCCCATGGCATCATGATGTTACCGCCGTAAAAAACCGCCGCCGCCCGGACATCGTCGTCATGGGCCGCCCACAGGTACGCCAAACGGCCTCCCATGCAGAAACCGACAACAAGTTGCGTACCGTTGGAGCATTCGCGCAGGTACCCCTTGGTAGCCGCGAAATCGCGTAGGATCTGATCGTCCCGCAACAGCGCCATCCGCTCCATCGGCCCGCGTCCATCGATATCGTGACGGTGGTAGAGATCCGGCGCTACCGCGGCGAACCCGGCGGCGTCCAGCCGCACGCAGATGTCTTGAATGAAAGGATCCACGCCTGGCGCATGCATACACACCAGCACCCCGGAACGGGTCTTGTCTGGCCCTGCGACGTATGCAGACATGTCGCCGCCGTCGACCCTTAGCGTCTCGAAACGGCCAGCCATATCGTCCTCCACCGGGCCGTGGCCCGCCAAGTTGTATGCGCTGCCGACGCGCACCGCGCCAACAGGCGACCTCGTTGAATGCAAGAATGCAAGCCTGTTGATTAAACCACCGACGCGGTTCAGAGTCATTGCCGTGAAGCAGGAACCACTCAGCCGTCCGCCCCCGGGGATTCGGCGCGCCACCGCCGTTGCGCATCCCAACATCGCACTGGTGAAGTACTGGGGCAAGCGTTTCCGGGCGACGAATACCCCCGCAACGGCGTCGCTTTCCATTACGCTCGACACGCTGGAGACGACTACCACCGTCACGGAAAGGAGCGGGACCGACCGTATCGTCGTGAACGGGCAGACGGTCAGGGACGCGAAGATCGGAGGTTTCCTGGATCTCTTGCGAGAGAACTTCGATATACCCCCGCTCGCGCTCGAAACGACGAACAACTTTCCGACTGCGTCCGGGTTGGCGTCGTCCGCTTCCGGCATGGCGGCGCTGGTCACCGCGATTGACGGCGCAATGCACTTGGGCCTTACGCTCGAAGAACGATCCCGCTGGGCGCGACGCGGCTCAGCTTCCGCGGCGCGGTCGGTTGTCGGCGGCTTCGCCGTCCTCGCCGCTGCCAAGGGCTGGGCCGCCGAACAATTGCTTGCGCCCAACGAGTGGCCTCTCAATGTGGTCGTCGCGGTGACTTCCAGTGAGCGCAAGACTGTCGGCTCCACGGAGGGCATGGAACTTTCCCGGCGGACATCGCCGTTCTACAAGAGTTGGCTGACGACGACCCTCGAGGACTTCGACGCGGCGCGCCGCGCCGTCGCGCGTCGGGATTTCGCGGCGCTCGGAATCATTGCCGAAGCAAGTTGTCTGAAGATGCACGCGGTCATGCTGACCACCGACCCCGCCCTGCTGTATTGGAACGCCGGCACCATCGAAGGGATACGGCGGATTCGCTCACTGCGCGACACCGGCGTTGGCGTTTTCTTCACCATCGATGCCGGACCGCAGATCAAGGCCGTTTGTCTTCCCCGCCACACGAGCGAGGTTCGAGCGGCGCTCGACGATCTGCCCGGGGTACAGGATATCCATGTCGCCGGCCTGGGACCCGGCGCCGCATGCGTGGCGTCGTAGCCCCATGTCTCGCCAGCCGCACGCGGTCGAGGTGCTGATCTGAATGTGATCGAAACCACGGCCCCCGGCAAACAGGTATTGACTGGAGAGTACGCGGTCCTCGCCGGTGCGCCGGCGCTGGCGGCCGCCGTGGACCGTCGCGTCACATGTCGGATGACGCCAGCAAGCACGGGCGACTGGTCCTTCGTCAGCCATGGTTTTGAGGCACGCGCCGCGCATCGGCGCGACGACTTGCCAGATACCGGTCCCGCCGCGCTCGCCCGGTTCGCCTTGACAAGTCTCAACATCAACCCGCGAACGCTACCCGCGCACCTGCAGATCCAGATCGACTCCCGGCCGTTCTACCAGGGTCGAGAGAAACTGGGTTTCGGGTCCAGCGCGGCATGCGCAGTGGCGGTCACCGCGGCGTTGGCCGAACTTGCCGGCGCCACCGCCGCGCTGGAACACGCATTGGCGACGCACCGCAGCTTGCAGCGCGGCGCTGGCAGCGGCGTCGACGTGGCCGCGTCTTTTTGCGGCGGAGTCATCCGTTTTCAGAACGGTCGCGCGCAAAGTGCGCGGCTACCGTCCGACGTACGCCACATGTTCGTTTTCACGGGTGTCGGCGCCGACACGCGGATGCTCGTCCGGCGCTTCGACGCGTGGCGGGACCGGAGTTCGCCGCCCGAACTGCGGGCCCTGGTCCAGTCTGCAACGGCTATCGCCGACGGCCGAGGCGATTTTCTCGACCTGCTGGCCGAATACATCGAAGTTCTCTTCGCTATGGATCGCGCCGCGCGTATCGGCATTTTCTCCGCGCAGCACCTTCGCGCAGCAAGCCTTGCCAAAAAGTTTGGCGTCCTCTATAAACCCTGCGGTGCCGGCGGCGACATGGGTATGGGCGTTTCGCGCGATCCCAACGCCCTCGCCGCCTACCGAGAGGGCGTTGAGCGGGAGGGATTCCTCGTCGTACCGGCAGAGATTTCACGGCATGGCCTACAAGTCCGACTCCGCTAGCGGCTCGCGCATACCCGGCTTCTTCAAGCTGTCCGTCGGTGATCGCATCGCCGCCCTGCGCGAACGCGGCCTGCTGACGGACGAAGACGTCCAGGCGTTGACCTCCGGCGAGCACACACTCAAGCGGCAGGTCGCGGACAAGATGATCGAGAATGTCGTCGGCGTGTTGGGCTTGCCCCTGGGCGTAGCGCTCAACTTCCTCGTCAACGGCAAGGACTACATCGTCCCCCTTTCCGTAGAGGAACCGTCCATTGTTGCCGGACTTTCGGGCGCCGCGCGCACGGCGCGCCTGTCCGGCGGATTTCAGGCGACGACGACAGACCCGATCCTGATCGGACAGGTGCAGGTGGTCGATGCCCGGGATGTGGAAACCGCGATCGCATCGCTGTTGGCGCACAAGGAAGAAATCGTGAACTTGGCCAACAGACTGCATCCGAACATGGTCGCGCGCGGCGGCGGCGCGCGGGACATCGAAGCGTTCCGATACACGGCGCCCGAAGATGGGCGCGAGATGGTCGTGCTACATCTGTTGGTGGACACCCGGGACGCCATGGGAGCGAACCTCGTAAACGGCATGTGCGAAGGGATCGCCGGCCTGGTCGAGGCCATCACGGGCGGCAAGGTATTCCTGCGCATCCTGTCCAATCTGACCGATCGCGCACTGGTGCGGGCGTCGGTCCGCATACCTGTGCAGAACCTCGACGTCAGGGGATACTCCGACGCCGAGGTGCGCGACGGCATCATCCTGGCCAGCGATCTCGCCCTGGTCGATCCGTACCGGGCAGCAACCCACAACAAGGGCATCATGAACGGCGTCGACGCTGTCGCCATCGCCACAGGCAACGACTTCCGCGCGATTGAAGCGGCCGCGCACGCCTACGCGGCGCGCGACGGGAAGTACCGGGGTCTCACCCGCTGGAGCAAGAACGCCGGTGGCGATCTCGTCGGCGAGATCGACATGCCAATGAAGGTCGGCACGGTCGGCGGCGCCCTCGAAATCAATCCCACCGTGCGCATCGCCCATCGTCTGCTCGGTTCTCCGAACGCGACCGAATTGGCCGGCGTGATGGGCGCGGTGGGATTGGCCCAGAACTACGCGGCACTGCGTTCGCTGTCCACGGCCGGAATCCAGCAAAACCACATGACGCTGCATGCGCGCAGCGTGGCCTCGGCGGCCGGCGCGCCCGACGAACTGTTTGATACTGTCGTCGAAGCCCTGATTGAGTCCGGCGAGATCAAGGTATGGAAGGCGCGGGAAATCGCCGAGCGGTTGCAACGCGAGGCGCCCGCCGTATCGGTACCGGTCAGCGACCACCGCAGCGCGGCCTGCGGCAAAGTGATCCTGTCCGGCGAGCATGCCGTCGTCTATGGCCGCTCCGCCCTCGCCGCGCCCATACCCCTTGCCGTCGAAGCCCGTGTGCTCGACGCCCGCGAAGGCGTCAACCTCCTGATCCCGAGCTGGGGGCTGGAGGAACGCGTCAGGCAACTCGAAGATCACCCTCGGGGATTTACGGCCATCCTGGCCATGCTGCTCAAACGGCTCGACCTGGCCGACCGGCCCATGACCATCCAGGTTTTCCCGCACGTACCCCTGGCGAAAGGCCTTGGCGGCTCATCGGCGATGGCGGTCGCCGTCATACGCGCGCTGGATGCGCACTACGATCTCAAGCTATCGGACAGCGAGGTCAACGGCTTCGCGTTCGAGTGCGAGATAGCGGCCCACGGGACGCCTTCCGGCGTGGACAACACGGTCGCTACCTACGGTGAGCTAGTGCTATACCGGAACCGCGGGACGCCCGAGTTTCATCCGGTGGTGCCCGCGCGTCCGATTCCCATGGTCATCGGCATTTGCGGCAAGGACAGCCTGACATCGCACACCGTCGCGCAAGTGCGCGCCGCGCGCGAGCGTCAACCGGCGCTCTACGAAGCGATATTCGATCAAATCGAGTCGCTGACCGAATCCGCGGTACGCGCCGTGCGGGAGGGCGCGCTCGACGACCTGGGCGAACTCATGAATCTCTGTCACGGAAGTCTGAACGCTCTGCAGCTATCGACGCCCGAGCTCGAAGAAATGATTCACATCGCCCGGGCACACGGCGCCGTCGGTGCAAAGCTCACCGGCGGCGGCGGCGGCGGATCGATCATTGCCCTCTGCCCCGAGGATGCCGACAAGGTCGTCGCCGCCTTGGCGACCGGCGGATTCAAGGCGCTCAAGTTCGAGATCGGTTAACAACATGGCCATGAGGAACATGTGGAACATAAGGAACCAGAGATGAGCACACCCGCGCGCGTGGTCGTTCTGCCGCAGAGCGAAGGACCACTGGAAATTCACGACGTCAACCTGCCCGATCCTGCGCCAACGCAGGTTGTGGTGCGGCAATTCGCCTCGGGCATCTGCCACTCACAACTGCACCAGATGCATCGCCCGCGCCAGCGGCCGGCGTTGCTTGGCCACGAATCCACCGGTGTCGTGCTCAAGAAGGGCAACGCCGTCACCCATGTGGATGAAGGCGACACGGTGCTGCTTACCTGGGTCCCGCGAGACGCCGCCCGCTTCCAGGACGCGCCCTCGCCCGCCCGTCTCGAACTGTCCGGCGGCACCGCGGTCTCGCAGAACGTGTTCACTTGGGCAGATCACACGGTCGCCGATCACCAGTTCGTGGTGAAGGCGCGGAACGACATCGCGAAAGACGTGACCGCCATCGTCGGCTGCGCGATCATGACCGGCGCGGGCGCGGTCATCAATACGGCCGATGTGCAGGAAGGCGAGAGCGTTGCGGTCTTCGGCGTCGGCGGCGTCGGTTTGTCAGCCATATTCGGCGCCCGCATGCGCGGCGCAAACCCGATCATCGCGGTCGACGTCGATGACGACAAACTCGCCTTCGCCAAGCGCTTCGGGGCGACGCACGGCGTCAACGCGACACAAGGCGATCCCGTAGAACAGATACATGCCATCGCGGGCCAGCCGAACGAGCGGGCCGTCAGGGGCGCGCCGGTCACTGGCGTGGACTACGCTTTCGACTGCATCGGTCTCAAGGTGACCATGGAGCAGATCGTTCCCGCCTGCCGGCCGGGACAATTCGGCGTGCGCCAGGGCGGCACGGCGGTGCTGGTTGGCATCCCGCATACATCCGTGGAGCTGGACGCCGGCGCGATCGTCCACCAGGAGAAGCAGTTTCGAGGCAGCATCGGCGGATCGTGTTGTCCCGACCGCGACTTTCCGATGTTTCTCGACTGGCACGCGCGCGGCGATCTCAACCTCGAAGCCCTGGTCACGGAGCGCTATCGCATCGACGACATCAACGAGGCCACTACGGCGCTCGAAGAGGGCAAGATTGCCGGGCGATCGATCCTCGTATTCGACGACTGACCAATTTCGGTGGCGCTAACGTCGCCTGGCGATCCGTCGTCAATCCACGAAAGGACTCTGGTGGGCGGCGCGTTCGAGGAACGCCAGATCGGTCAGAGAGTGAAGGAAGGCGAGCAAGTCGGCACGCTCGCCGGGAGTCATGACGAAACCTTGCACGAACTGGCTCTTGTAGCTGTTGGCGCGACCGTCGCCAGCATAAGCGGCTACTGCAATGTTGCGCCCGCCCGCCGCATAGAAGTCCAGCACGGCGCCGAGGTCGGCGAGACTGCCATCGTGCATGTACGGGGCCGTGAGCGCTATGTTGCGCAACGTCGGTGCCCGGAACTTACCCCTGTCCGGAAGCTGCCCGGTGAGGTCATACAACCCCTGATCTTCCGCCGGATACGCATTTTTCCCGCCCACGTTGTAGAGCCCGGTGTTGTGAAACGGATCATTGAGGACGCCCATGCGGTCGTGCGTGCTCGACTGCGTGAAATTGAAACCGCCGTGACAGTGGTGACATTCGAACTTCTCCGAAAAGAAATGCTCAAGACCCCGGATTGCGGCCTCGCTCAGGGCATCGTCGCGGCCGTCATATGCGTACCGATCAAACGGCGACTCGAAAGATACCAACGAGCGCACAAAGCAGGCCAACGCGTCGATGACATGGTTGAATTCGACTGGCGCGCCCTGGCCCGGATATGCTGACTCGAACAGTCGGCGATATCGTTCGTCCTCCCTGAAGCGTGACAACACGTCCTCTTCATGGCCAGCGATGCCAAGCTCCACGGGATTGTCTCCGAACATCGGCACGAGGACTTGCTGCTCGATGTCGCGCAGGCCGGGATGCGCCCACATCAGGGTGCTGTTGTAGGCAATATTGACCAGGGCGAGGCTATTGCGCCGATTTACCTCGCCGGTGGAGCCGACCGCCCGGGCGCGGCGCTCGCTGAACGCATTTTCCGGACGATGGCAGGAGGCGCACGCCTGCTTGCCGTTGGCCGACAGTCGGGAATCGTAAAAAAGGTGCCGCCCGAGCTCGACCTTGGCGGCCGACATGGGATTGCCTTCCGGCACTATGGGGATTGGATAGTTTTCGGGAACATTCCACGCATAGTCTTCCCCTGTATCGCAGCCGCCGGAGGCAAGAAACAAGACCAACGGCGCAACCCTTCGAGCATGTCCGAGGCGGGTCGCGATCACTCGTGATTCAGCCGAAATACGGACTGACCCGCGCAGCCACTGGCTTGGGGGCTTTCGACACACCGCCCCGTATCCGCGTCAAGACCGAGAGCTCCCAGAAGCTGTCGGCATGCTCGCCGCTCCCGGTACCCGCCGACGCAGTTGTCCGCGTCGGTCGTGTCGATGCCCGCCAACAACGCATCGAGATCAATCAGCACGTTTCTGGCCTGAGCCGCCTCGGCGGGAAGGCGGATGCGTGCGACATTCGGCTGCCGACAGGGTTGTTGCGGGGGTCGCATGGCCGAATCCGAAACGCAGCCGGTGCTGCCGAGATGGAAGGACCACGCGTTGCCAAGGTCGAGACGCAGAAACTTGTAGCCCGTCTGCCATGTCCAAAACATCGACGGCACATTCAGTGGCGGCGCCGCCCGCATGGGATTGAGGTGATTGTGTTCGAAAGGCACGCCGACGGAAAACTCCACCGCAGCGTAGCGTCCTCTCGCGACGCTACCAGAGACCATCCGATTGCCCGGTTCCGTGGATTCGACGCACCCGACGGCGAGCGAAATCAGGGCGGCGCCCTGGTTTTGCCATGGTTTGAGATCATTCAGCCGTACGGGAAAGGCGGCGCCGGCCGAATCGATCATTTTCACGTCCGAAACGTAGAACGCCAGTTCGCCGCGGCGTTTCTCGCAATTCGCGACCGCAGTCGGCAACACCTGAAATTCAAACCGCACCGGGACAGCAAACGGATTGCCACAGCCCACGAGAAGCGTGCTTGCGACAATCGCAAACAGCCAGCAGTGACGCGCTTCGATGGCTGGCATAATGTCCAAATGTGGCGCTCCGGAACTGAAGCACGCGTGCTCAGAGTAGCAATCATCGCGAGTTGCGTCATGTTCTCGCAGGCCACCTTGGGGCATGGCGACGAGGATCTGCCCCGCTACGTCGCCGAACAGGGAGTGGACGCGGGCGACTGCACCTTGCCCGTAAGACCCTGTCGAACGATCCAGTACGCGACCGCCGTCGCCCGCAAGGGAAGCCAGGTTCGCATCGCCTCTGGTCGGTACCGGATCGAGACCCCGCACGACATCTTCCACATAACCAGTCGCATCCTCGATGTCCGCGGTGGGTTCAGCCGCTTCGACCACTTCCTCACGCAAGCGCCGGCCGCCAACCCGACCACCCTGGTCGGCGTGCCGGCAGAGTTTCGCGATCAACTGCGCGCCCAAGGTTTCCATGTGATCGCAGATCGGAAGGGAGGAGATCGCCAAGGGGCGCTGGCGGATTTGCGGCGCGGCTATGGCGCGATGCTGACGAGCGGCGGCACGACGCAGTGCGACGGCGGATCCGCCGGCTCGTTCGCCTGCGATCAAATCGACATGCTGTCGCACCTGGCACTCGCCGACTTTTCCTCGAAACCCCGGCTGGCGAACGACATCTGGGGGTTCGTCGACCTCAATACCGAACGCGAATACGCGCTCATTGGCTTGTACAACGGCACCGCGGTGGTCGATGTGACGGATCCCGCGACGCCGTTCGAGGTCGGGTTCGTGTCCGGTCCCGGATCCGTGTGGCGAGACATCAAGGTGGCGCAAAACTACGACAGCGACGACGCGCGCTGGCGCACCTACGCCTATGTCAGTACCGACAGCGCGAACGAACGACTGGTAGTGATAGATCTGACCGGTTTGCCGAACCGGGTGGCGCTCGGGCATCGAATCAAACAATCCACTCCCATACACAACGTCCATATCAGCAATGTCAACTACGCGACGGGGGTCCCGATGCAAAAGGACCCTTCCTTGCACGTGCTGGGATCCTCCAGGAACAAAGGAGCCTTCCATTCCTATGCGCTGCAAGACGCTGCCGTCCCGAAGTTGGTGGGTGAATCGTCTGGCGGCTACAGCCACGATGCGACCTCCATGCTGGTGACCGACGCCCGCGCCGCCGCCTGCGGCGATGACAGCGCCTCGTGCGAAGTCCTGATCGACTTCAACGAAGACGCGGTCGAACTATGGGATGTCACCGACCGGACCGATGCGCCGCTGTTGAGTTCCATCCGCTACACGAGGTCCGCCTACGTGCATTCCGGCTGGTGGAGTGAGGACGGTAGATTTCTGTTCGTGCAGGATGAGCTCGATGAAACCCGCTTCGCCCTTCCGACTACGCTGCGCGTGTTCGATCTCTCCGACCTCACCAACCCAGTTTTCGCGGGATCGTGGGAAGGCCCCACGAACGCTATCGACCACAACGGCTACACACGGGGCAACCGGTACTACATGTCGAACTACACTCGCGGACTCACGATCCTCGATATCACGAATCCGGCGGAACCCATGGACGTCGGCTTCTTCGACACCTACCCCGTATCGGACACGACTGCGCTCAACGGTGCCTGGGGCGTTTTCCCGTTCCTGCCGAGCGGAAACATTCTTGTCTCCGACATCGACAGCGGGCTGTACGTGCTCGCCGACCGTACAAGGGAGTCGGACGGCGGACAGATCGGCTTCACCGGGTCCGCGTTCGGCGCGGAAGAAGGATCCACGGTAACGGTTTCGGTGGCTCGAAGCGGCGGCGCAAAGGGCGCGGTTTCCGTGGACTACATCCTCTTTGCCGGCTCTGCGGACTCGACCGACTTTGCGCCGGCTACAGGTTCGCTCGCGTGGTCCGACGGGGATGAAAGCGTGCGCATCATCGAAATGCCGCTTCTGCGGGACGAAATCACCGAACACACCGAACGCGCCTTCGTACGGCTCGGCAACCCCGTCGGCGGCGCTGTCCTGGCCGACGCAAACACGGCAAATGTGTTCATCGGCGAGCCCGGCGGCACAACTACCATCGGTTTCGCCCAATCGCAAATCGTCGTCGACGAAACGGCAAAACGCGTCATAGTCACCGTTGATCGTACCGGCAGTCCCGTGGGCGCCGCCGAAGTTTCCTACGAAGTGTTGCCGATCACCGCTGAAAAAGCGGTACGCCGTATCGTCCACCTACCGTTCCCTTCCCTGGGCGTCTTTCCGTTTGTCATCGACAGGGAAGGAGACTACCGATCCCCAACCGGCAATCGACTGTTCTGGGACGACGGTGACGCCGCGTCGAAGACCATCGTCATCGATCTGGTCGAAGATGACATCGTCGAGCCCGACGAACGGTTCGAGGTGCGGTTGTCGTCACCTTCCGGCGCGACCCTCACCGGCAACCACAGCCTGACGGTGAACATCGCTGCGGACACCGGCGTCGCCACCACCGGATTGATGCTGTTCGACGGCGCGATCAATCAGGACGTACAGGAAATACGCGATGGCACCGCGCTCGATCCGGGCGCGGTCGCCAACGTGATCAACGTTCGCGTTGTCGCCAAGGATCCGGACTCAGTCGGAAGCATGGACTTGTCGCTGAGCGGCACCATGTCGGCGACGCGCACGGATGAAAACCCGCCTTACCTTTTGTACGCCAACGACGGCGGCACGCTCCCGCCCGGCGAATACGAACTCACCGCCACGCCATACCCCGAGCCCGACTTGGGCGGCGAGGCAGGCTTGCCCCTGACCGTGACCTTTTCCGTCGTCGCCGCCGAGTAATCCGCCAGGCGCGTTAGCGTACGCCAGCGGTGCCGCCGGATTGCGAATCGGCATCGTCCGTTTCGCCGCCGATTCGCTCGAAGATCAGGATTCCATGTCGATCTGTGCTGAGATAGACGTGGAGCCCGTCGGGACTCGCCGCCATGTCTTCCGGGAAGGCGAATTCCGGTATGTGGCTATTGAATCGATCCGGCTGCGTACTGGCAATGTAGTCCGTTCCAGCCAGGAACTCGAACTGCGAGCGCCACTCCACGACAAAGGCCGAACTTCCGCAGAAGACATCGGCAACGAGGGTCCCCTCGCGCAGGCTGGCGAACGAGCAGGTATTGCTGAAGCCCGCAACGAACGGCCTCTGCCAGAACGCGGACAGGTCGTCGAGTAGTACCGGATTCGCGGGATCTTCAAGTTGATACAGGCTCGTGCGCTCACCGTTCCTGTCGAAGACGAAGAGGTGCGCGTCATCGGCGCTGATCTCGAGCGTCGTGGCCAGCCCCAAGAGCGCTGTTTCGGCGTCCGTTCGCGCCAGCGCGCCCGTTTCAGTGTCTCGCGTATACACATGCAACGCGTTGCGCGTGACCGCATACACATGACTGTCACCGTTCGAGATCACCGCACGTCGCAACCCGACCGCCTCGTGCGTCTGCACGAACCGCAAGTCGCCAGAATCTTCAACCGCGAACAGGTCGATGTGCTCGTCGCCAATCCGGTACAGGAACGACCCGGAAGAGTCCATGAAGAGATCTTCCCCGCACCTGCCCGGATCCTCAACAACGGTGAGTTCGCCGCTATCTTCAAGTGAAGAATCGTCGCCTGCCGACGCGAACGCGCGCCACGTGCCGCAATCGTCCACGAGAAGCCTCGTTCGATGCGCATCCCAAAGCAACGCGCTGCGACGGAAATAGTCGTCAAACGATTGCGCCAGAGACAGGCTACCGGTCTCGGAATCGCGCTCGAATAGCTGGAGGCCGAGCGACGACCCCAGATACAGCACTTCACCGCTTTCGTTGAACTCCAGGTCACCCAAGCCGCGCATTTCCACCGCCTCGCCGCCAGAATCGCTATCGCCGTCAGCCAGCCGTTCGACATACTTGAGCCAGCGCGGTCTGGGCCCAACGCAATGCAAAAGTTTCGCCGGACGCCACGCCGCGCGTGCCGAGCCCAATGGTGTAGCGCGATCCGGCCTCGGCGTAGAACACAACCTCCGGCGATTCGGACAAACTCTTCTGCCAGGTACTTGATCTGACGATTTCCAGCCCGCCGAGCCCATCGGCCGAGTCCCGATGTGCGGTTAGCACCCAGGACGATCCGAAACTGTCCAGCGAGAAGCGATACCAACCCGAAGCCGGCGCTTCGTAAGTCCACCACAACGTCGAGTGTCCGATGACATTGGTGCGCTGTCCCCGTTCCGTTGTCGCGAACTCGTTCGACCCGGTAATCGAACCATCCGCTCCTTCCAGAGCCGAGGCGCTCGCCACGTCATCGTTGTCCGGCGTCGGTCCCCACATCAGGTCGGCGCTAGCCCTTCTCTGCGCATACGCTGCGATATCGCCCGTGGCGAACCCCGCAGAGATCCAATATCGCTGTCCGCTCACGGCATCAAACACGAGGTCGAATGGCGCGGCGTTCGGACCGTTTTCGGCCACCAACCCCAACGCTTCGACGGACTCGCCGTCGAACACGGCGATCCGCAGCCTGGGGTAAGCGCTGCCGCCGAGCCGCCAGGTGTAGCGGTCGTCTTCCGGCGCATCCCAACTCCGCCATTTCGTCCTCACCCCGGTTTCAACGGGCTCACCGGGTTCCACCGTCGATGTCGAACTGACGTTAATGACGTGTCGCGACGTTTTGGCGCTCTCTAACAGTTCCGCGCCAAGGGCATCGTCGTTTACCGCTCGGCTGGCGTTGCTCTCGGACCATCGCAACGTATAGGCGCCGCTGGAGGTATAGGCATCGGGTTCGGCAACGGCGATGCTATAGGTGTTTCCATCACGCGCGGGGAACCTGGCCGTAGTGCCCGGGTATTGAGAAACCAGTCGGAGAGCCGAAATGTCGTCTCCTTCAACCACGAGGACAACCTTCGGGCGATCGCTCGAGAACATCCAATCGCCGTCGCTCGGCGCGACCCACCGGTACCAGGTGGTGGCGGCCACCTCGCCAAACCATTCGCCGCGTTCCAGGGTCGCACCCCCGCTTGTCCCTTCCACCGAACCCGACGAACCTTCAAGCAACGAGGCCTGCGCGAAATCGTCGTTAGCGGGAGCCGATCCTGACATCCAGCGAAAGTTCAGAGGAAGTCCTACCGTCAAATTGCTCACCCGAATCCGATAGGTCTGCCCCTCTTCGGCAAAGAACGTCGCGCCCCATCGATTGGATGCGACCGACTCCAGAGCCGCGATTCGATCACCCTTGAACACGTCGATCCGTTCGTTGCGCACACTCGGTGCGCCTGCGGGCGCGGAAGTCTCGAAGCGGTACGCGCCACTCGTCGGCGCCGCCCAGACATACCAGACGGATCCGGCGGGACGACCGGTGAACCCGGTAAACGCCGGTTCTCCAGGCTCCGGTGTTGCGAGCAGCAGGTCCACGGCATGTGAACCCATCTCGCCCTCGATCGATTGCGCCGCCGCAAAGTCGTCGTTGGCGGGCCTTGCAACGTCTGCGTATTCCTCCGTCTCGCTCCGTTGCACGTCCATCGTTGCTGACGCCGCCTTCGCATTCCACGCGCTTGCCGTAAAGTAAAGTCGAGCGCCGTCCGACACGCTGTCGTAGGAGACGAAAAACGTGATCTCCTGGTCCTCGCCGACGCCGACCTCCCCAAGAGGAATGGACACACCCCGAAGGTCAGAGAAGGTCGCAGGACTCCCAGGCAATTGATCCGGCAGATCCAGTTCATCGGACAGATCCACCGAAATGCCATCCTCCCGCCCAACCATCGCTCTGAGCTTCACGTCGTCGCAGCCGGTCAAGTCGTTGGCGTCACGACAGTCGATGTGCAGGCGCGTCCCGGCGGCGACGTATGCGTCCGCGGACACGGTGGCGGTGAATTCGTCTCTCTCCTCTCCAGTGAGCGCTTGCTTGTTGGTGCCGATCGAGAGATTCGGCGTCGAAGCGCCGCGCATGAGTGTCCAGGCGAGCGCAGCGCGAGGCGCGTTGGCGAGGACGCGATGCGCCGCCACCCTGGCCCTGTAGGTGCCAGGTTCAGGGTCCCTGACGATGATCCACTCCACGTTGTCGATGCGGGAGGCGGAAACATGCTCCCCGCACGCTACCAGTTCGCAGTCGCCGTCCTTGTCGAGCCACAGGTCAAGATCGTTCAGGACGGCGTCCGCGATCGCGTCTGTCGGCGGCTCATCCCAGGTCATCACGATGTCCAGGCGGCTGGCCCCCTCCGGCACGACGATATCGTGGTAGGCGTACGTGCCCTCTTCCAACGTCGCGGTGGCGCTGCCACTCACCCAGCCGTCGTCACTATCACGGTTGAGGATGCTCGTGCGCGCCGACACGTTCCCCATCCCGTACCGCGCCTGCAGCATCCCCGGCCCATTGCTGTTGTTGGCGGGAAACGTCGCGGAATCCTCCAACCAGGCGTCGGGCCGGATGGCGCTCGCCATCAGCCTCGCCCGGACCAATGCGGGCATCTCACGATGCGACAATGAGGCATCCATCAGCAACGCGGCGACCCCCGCGACAGCGGGCGATGCCATGCTCGTACCGCTCCTCGCGCCATAGCCGCCTCGGCTCCCGTCGCCCGTGGCCGAGTAAACGTTGAGTCCAGGGGCGACGACCTGGGGCGCCAGCCGCCCGTCGGCAGTCGGCCCGTGACTGCTGAAGGGTACAACGTCGCCGCTATCCATCGCGGCTCCGACCGCCAGCGAGTTCTTCGCAGTGGCATAGTTCGAGAAGCCATGTATGTTCTCGTTCGCTTGCGAAACGACATAGAGCTGGCGATGGCTCCAGACGATGGAGTCGAGCTTGCGCTCGCTAACGCCCCTGCCTTCGAACAACCTTGAGGCGGCGGAGAGACTCATGTTGACGATCAAGGGTTTGACGCGAGCAGACACCTGCCCCGCTTCCATGCATCCCGAAGGCCTGGAAAGAAAGTCCATCCCTCGGCGAACGCCATCGCTAGTTCCAAAACCAAAGCTGGTCAGGACCTTGGCGAAACGTATGTGTCCCACGGAGGGCGCCATACCCGCGAACCTCGATTCGACGTAACCGTTCCCGACGATGGTTCCGGTAACATGGGTACCGTGCCCCGCCTCATCTATCCACAAGTCCTCGGCCTCGCTGATGAGGAACGAAGAAAACAAAAAATCTATCCACGCGAAATTCGCGCCGCAGATGCTCTCCCGATTCGAAGCGATATCCAGGTGGTTGATGTTGAGTCCGGTATCCATCACGGCGATGGGAACGGATGCGCCTCCAATGCCCGAAAACAGGCCGGGAGAGCGCGTGTACTCCCGCAGCGCATCGACGCCCATCGCCGGCACGGCAGTGTCGTGTGCCGCTTCGACGATGCTGATGGGCTCGATGGCCAGCACGAAATCCGCTTCCGCAAGGGCTTCGAGCACTCCATGGGTCACATTGGCCGCGTAGACTCGAATCGCGGCGTCGAAACGACCCACCACCGCGCCAAACCCCTCCAGCGCCCGCCGCCATCGGCCATTGGGATCACCAGCCATGATGGTGATGAATACGGGAATCTCCGCGTTGGCGGGTCGGGCGGCCACATCGTTGACAAACGCCTCCGATAGCTTGCTCGCGCGGGGCGTGGCGCCGATACCGTCTACCGCCGGCAGCGCCGCGATCGCTTCGAGCCGCGCCTTGTCGCCTGGCAACCTCGCGCGTATCAAGGCCCCCGACGAACCCACGATCACAGCACCCGTGCCTACCAATGAAGCCGCGAGGTCATCCGGCTTCGCGTTCTGCGCCAACCGTATCCAGCCGAAGGACCAGGGGCGCCCGGCAGCAACGGACTGATTGACCAGGTCCTGAATTGCAGTCGGTGAGTCTAGCCACTCCAGGCCTTCGCGTCGGGGTCGCACCGGGATGACGGGGTCGTGAATGGGCGCAGTGGGCATCTCTCCGTCGAAAGCCACGAAGGAATAGCCATCCGGGGGCGACGGCCGCGCGTCGCTTTCGGTTCGATCCGCGATGACCCTCGCCCCTGACGACCGCGGGATGGCCCCTGCGACAGGTTCCGGGAGGACTTCCCGGCTTTCCGCAGCTATTCGGGCAACTGTCGCGTCGATGACCTGCTGCTCCGGCGGCGGGTCGGCTTCCTTGGAGTCCCGTACGATGAGAACAAAGGCGGCGACGCCTACCAGGCAGGTGATGCCTGCGAGCAGTCCGTTTTTCAGCATCTGAACTTTTCGTCCGCGCAAGGTGGGCGAACGCCTTTGGATTTCATTCGTGCCCAATCATGCGGCCTTTCCCAGTTGCGGAAGTTCCTCGCCTATCAAACGCACGACTTGCTCCCTCAGCGTGAATACCCGACCATGCCGTCACGCGAGACAGGCCAGTGAGGGGGACCTGGATGAAGGGAGGTATCGGCCGACACCTCTACCTCGCGTTCTGCGTGGCGGTGTTCGTATTCCTGATCGCGCCGATCCTGGTCATCGTACCGCTCAGTTTCAACGCCCAGCCGTACTTCACCTTTACCGACGAGATGCTGCGTCTGGATGCCGACGCCTGGTCGCTGCGCTGGTATCGAAGCGTCGCGGAGGACGAAGAATGGCGGCGCGCGCTGGTCAACAGCATCGTCATCGGCGTCTGCGCGACAGCCCTCGCTACCGTATTGGGAACCCTCGCCGCGCTCGGCCTCGCAAACCCGGCCATGTACGGCCGATCGCTCGTCATGGCCCTGTTGATCTCGCCGATGGTGACGCCGGTCATCGTCTCTGCCGCAGGCATGTTCTTCTTCTATTCGAGCCTCGGGCTCGCACAGACCCACCTCGGACTGATCCTTGCCCACGCTGCGCTGGGTACGCCGTTCGTGGTGATCACGGTAACGGCGACGCTGGCGGGCTTCGACGCGAACCTGATGCGCGTCGCCGCCAGCCTGGGCGCGGGTCCATGGCGAAGCTTCTGGCGCGTGCAGTTTCCGCTCATCGCGCCGGGGGTGATTTCCGGGGCACTATTCGCGTTCGCAACGTCGTTCGACGAGGTAGTAACAGTGCTGTTCATCGGCGGCCTGGAGCAGCGCACTATCCCGCGCCAGATGTGGGCCGGCGTCCGCGAGCAAATCAGTCCCGCCATCCTCGCGGTCGCAACCCTTCTGATCGCTTTCGCACTGTTCTTCATGCTGACCGTGGAATGGCTACGCCGGCGAAGCGCAAGGGCCTCGCAGGTTTGATCGCCGACCTGCGGTCAAACGGGAACGTCCGTCGCGCGCGTATACTTGCGTCAGGCGGCAGATGACCGAGGCATCGTTGAACCCCGAACCCGCGCACGTCGAGTTCAATCGCGTAAGCAAAAGCTACGACGGCGTGACCGAGATCGTGCGCGATCTGAATCTGGTCGTCCGGGAAGGGGAATTTCTGACCCTTCTGGGTCCGTCGGGATCCGGCAAAACGACCTGTCTGATGATGCTTGCCGGATTCGAAACACCAACGGCAGGCACCGTCCGCATTAGCGGCCGCGCCGTGGACGATGTACCTCCGCGTCGGCGCGGAATCGGCGTCGTCTTCCAGAACTACGCGCTGTTCCCGCACATGACAGTGGGCCGCAACCTGTCGTTCCCGCTCGAAGTCCGCCATCTGGATCAGGCCACCGCCAGGGAACGGGTGCAGCGCGCGCTTCGCCTGGTGCGTCTCAAGGGTTTTGAAGACCGCCGACCCGACGCGCTATCGGGCGGCCAACAGCAACGCGTCGCCATTGCCCGAGCGCTGGTGTTCGAGCCAAACCTGGTGCTGATGGACGAACCGCTGGGCGCGCTCGATCGTCGTCTCCGCGAGGAGATGCAATTCGAGATTCGGCGCATCCATCGCACGCTGGGCGTCACCATTGTCTACGTCACCCATGACCAGCAGGAAGCGATGGCAATGTCGGATCGTGTTGCCGTTTTCAATCGTGGCCGCATCCAGCAAGTCGCGCCCCCCGAGACCCTCTACGAAGAGCCGGAGCGCGTGTTCGTCGCCACGTTCATCGGCGACAACAACCTCCTTCACGGCCGGGTACTCGGTGTGGAACGGGATATCTGCACAGTCGACACCGGAAACGGCATTGTCACCGCGTTTCTGGTAGCGCCCCGCGAGATGGGAGATGCCGTCACGCTGACCATCCGCCCCGAACGCGTCGCGCTGGCACCCACACCGGGCACATTTAGCAATGAATTCGAAGCCCGAATTGAAGACATCGCCTTCCTGGGAGACCATTTGCGTGTGCGAATGGCCGTGTGCGGGAGTTCGGACTTCGCTATCAAGATTCCCAACATCGTCGGCCACGGAGCCGTATTGAAGGGGGATCGCGTACGCATCGGTTGGACGCCGACCGATTGCCGCGCGCTGGCCCCCGACGAGGAGACCGCATGACATTACATTGGTGGCGGGCGGGCCTTGTGATCGCGCCCGCGCTTTTTCTTGCGACGTCCTGGTACGCGGCAGCGGAGTCCCTGACCGTGGTGTCCTGGGGCGGCGCCTACGAGCAGGCGACCCGGAGAGCGGTCCTCGAGCCGTTCGCGGCCGAGACCGGGATCGAAGTCCTTGTTGACGTCTACAACGGCGGTCTCGCCCAAGTGCGCGCCCAGGTCGAGACCGGCAATGTCCACTGGGATCTGGTCGATCTCGAAATGCCGGACGTGGTGCTTGGATGCGACGAGGGGCTTCTGGAACTGGTCGAGGCCGAAGACCTGGCGCCAGCCGCGGATGGCAGACCGACGGAAGAGGATTTCTTCCCCGGAACGATCACCGACTGTGGTGGCGCGTTCGTGGTCTTCTCCACGATCTACGCCTACAACGCAGAAAGTTTCCCCGACAACAAGCCGGCCACCATAGCCGATCTGTTCGACACACAACGATTCCCTGGCCGCCGGGGCATGCGCCGTGTGGCCCAGGCGAACCTTGAGTTCGCGCTGATGGCGGACGGGGTGCCCATCTCCGACGTCTACGCGACGCTGGAAACGGCCGCCGGCATGGCCCGCGCTTTCCGCAAACTCGACACGATCAAGGACGATATCGTCTGGTGGGAGACCGGCGCGCAGCCGCCGCAAATGCTCGCCGACCGCGAGGTGGTGATGAGTACCGCCTACAACGGTCGCATCTTCGATGCGCAAGTGATGGAGAAACAGCCTTTCGTCATCGTGTGGGACGGCCAAATATTGGACACGACCGCGATGGTCATCGTGGCGGGAACGCGAAAGCTGGATGCGGCCCGCAGGTTTCTTGCCTATGCGTCCCGACCCGACTGGCAAGCCGCCTTGAGCCGCTACATCTCGTATAGCCCCGGCAGGCTCTCAGGGGCGGCGCTGATCGGCACGCACCTGGCAACCGGCATGGACATGCAGCCGCATGTGCCCACCAGCGCGCAGAACATGGTCCGCGCTCTGCCAATCAACTCCGAATGGTGGAGCGATCACGCTGACGAGGTGAACGAGCGATTCAGCGCCTGGCTGGCGCGCTGACGGTTCTACTTCGGGTTCTTCGCGACAGCGTCATCGCTTGCGGTGAGACAGTAGCCAACGCACGAGCGCGGGGTCGTGGTACGCCGGAGTCCAGGTATCGTGATCCAGATCCGGATACTCGGTGAATTTCACATCGCAGCCGGCGTTGCGCAATAGCCGGATCATCTTATCGGAATCGTCAATGGGCACTACAGAATCCATCGCCCCATGAAAACACCAGACAGGCAGTCCCCTGAAGTTCTCTGGATCGACACGCGTGAATGGCGGACAGACGGGGGCGATCGCCGCCACCCGATCTCGAGCCACATTGGCCAGCATCCAGGTGCCCAATCCGCCCATGCTATTCCCGGTGAGATAGACCCTGGCGGGATCGACATTGTATCTGTCGATCACCTCATCCAGCATAGGATCGAGGAGGCGGACATCCCACATTTCGACGCATTGTGGACAGACGGTCACAAAGGGCAGTTCGAGGCCTTCCTCCTTGATGAACCGGGGCAGCGAGGCCCGCTCAAGAAGATCGAGATCCGTGCCTCTTTCGCCGGCGCCGTGCATGAAATAGAGCAGCGGAAACGGCGCACTCTCTTCGGAATAGTCCTTCGGAAAGTAGGTGCGGCAAGAGACTGACTGGTCCTCTCTTACGGCAAAGGATCGATCTTCGCTTTGCATGGCTGCCCCCCAAGGCAAACCTGTGGTAGTTGGGCCGTTTCCTCGCAGTCAGTCTTCAACGTCGGGCAGCGACCGCATGCGCTCTATCAGCCTGTCGTCCTTCCAGCGCCCTTGTCGCGCCATGTCACCGCGCTTGCCGTAGAGTATCCCCAGTCCGTTCTTTTCGCCGTCCTGCCACTGTCCTTCGTAGCGCTTGCCGTCAGGGTAGTACATGATGCCCCGACCGTTCGGCAGCCCGTTTTTCCACTCGCCTTCATAGCGGTGGCCATTGGAGTAGTCGCGCGTACCTTGGCCGTGTTCAACGCCTCCTCTCCACTCCCCTTCGTGGCGGCTACCACCGGCGAATTCGACCGTCCCCCGGCCATGCCGGCGACCGTCCTTCCACTCGCCTTCGTAGCGACCGCCGTCGGGTTGGCGATCAGCCTCTCCGCCGCGCGGGTGTCGCGTCTGTTGGGCCGCTTCCGATGGCCCGACAAGCTCCACCCCAGCGGGGCCATCCATGCAGTCGACCTGCCCGCAATCCGTCGCGGCCGCCAAACCGGGCACCGCCCACAAGATCGTGGACAGCCAGACCGAGATGTTCGTCAAATTTGGCACAGCAATGGCTCAAAAAAACGCCAGCATCGCTTTTTCGGCGACCAACCGAAACCGTAGTATCCCGACCCCCCCCACCGACAAGTGCCAACGGCTCGTCAACGGCTGTGCATCCCATGTACACGGCCGAACAGGACACTGAAGCTTGCAAAAGTTCAAATGCCCCATATATAAGTGCCACAAGGCAGGGGCCTGATGGCTCCGCCCACGTCTTGGCCGCGCCATCGACCATGGAGCAACCGCCTCCAGTCGCTAGCGCTCCCGGGAGGTGTTTTTTCCATGGAAGGTGGTATGGCCGACTCGAAACAACACATCTACCGCATCTATTTCCACAATCAGGGGCGGGTGTACGAAGTCTATGCGCGTTCGATCTATCAAAGCGACCTGTATGGGTTTCTCGAGATCGAGGACTACATCTTCGGCGAAAAGTCGCAAATGGTCATCGATCCCGCCGAGGACAAGCTACGCACGGAGTTCTCCGGCGTACAGCGTAGTTTCATCCCCATATACGCGATCTTGAGGATCGACGAAGTGGAGAAGGAAGGCACGGCGAAAATTACGGACTCGAGCGGACAGAACGTGACGCCATTCCCCATGCCCGTGCCGAAGGGCGGGGGCAAGACCCCCTGAGAGACCCAGCCGACATTGGCATCTTCACCGCTGCCGAGCCTGCTCCCTCGAGGAGCGCGGGCCCGCCGGATAGCGGGGGCTAGTAGGCTGTCGGACTTGCCGCACTAGCGGCAAGATCGACAGGGTGACGGGCGAGCGGGTGGGACGAAACAGTCGGGCTTGGGCGGGGGCAAAACACGGCGCCCGACAGGGCGACGGATTTTGTGGCTAGTGTTCCGTCAAGCCTAAAAATGCGAGTGTAGCTGCGAGGGATTTTTGGTTCCTGGCGAGGCGCGACGACGCGGTGTGGCAGGCACCACACAAGGAGGAGCAACGGAGCCTTCAGCCGGGGAGCGCGAGGGGGCACCCCTCGCAAAAAACCACCAGGGGCCAAAAAGACCCGCAGATACCCGTAGATTTAGGTTTGACGGAGCACTAGGGTTCTTTCTTCAGCGCGTCGCGCAAACGCCCGAATAGCGACCGACCCCTCGGAGGTTCCTCCGACGCGGAGGCGGCATCCTCTTCGGTCTCCTTCCCCCGATCCTCGCCGGGTTCTGGCACGTCGTCCTCACTGGCCTCAACCGCAGTATCTTCAACAGGTTCCGCCGATTCCGCCGCTGCTTCAGGGGCAATTTCTTCCGCATCGGCGGTAGCCTGCGCCAAATCGTTCTCGACGGACTGTTCCGTTGCCGCCGCTTGGGCAACGGCGGCGGATGTCGGTTCTTCGATCGGTTCTTCGTCGTAGGATTGACCCGGGCGATTCACGAGTTCCATCACCGCGACCGGCGCCGAGTCGCCGACACGATAGCCCGCTCGCACGATGCGCGTATACCCTCCCGGTCGGTCCACGTAGCGCGGGCCAAGTTGCTCGAACAGCTTGCCCACTGCAGCCTTGCTTCCCGTGCGCCGGAACGCGAGCCGCCGGTTCGCTACGGTATCGTTCTTCGCCAACGTGATCAGCGGTTCAGCCACGCGGCGCAGTTCCTTTGCCTTCGGAAGCGTGGTCCTTATCAGCTCGTGCTCGATCAGTGAAACCGCGAGGTTCTTGAACATCGCCTTGCGATGCGCGCTGTCCCGATTCAGGTGCCGGCCGCTTTTTCTGTGTCTCATCTTTCCAACTCCCGGGATCTGGGCTCGCCGACGGGCTAAGACACCCGCTCCGTGCCCCGTAAGCTCGCCGGCGGCCACGTCTCCAACCGCATACCCAGCGACAGGCCGTGTTGCGCCAGCACATCCTTGATTTCGGTGAGGGACTTTTTGCCGAGGTTGGGTGTCTTCAGCAGTTCGACCTCGGTGCGCTGGATGAGGTCGCCGATGTAGTAGATGTGCTCGGCCTTCAGGCAGTTGGCCGACCGAACCGTCAACTCGAGGTCGTCCACCGGGCGCAACAATTTTGGATCGATTTCGTCGGCTTCCTCCTCGGTGCCCGCATCACCCTCCGCGCCCTCCAGGTCAACGAAGATATCGAGCTGTTGCTTCAAGATAGTGGCTGCTCTGCGAATCGCTTCTTCCGGCTCTATCGTGCCGTTCGACTCGATATCGAGCACCAACCTGTCGAGGTCCGTACGCTGTTCGACGCGGGTGTTTTCCACTTGGTACGCCACGCGTCGCATGGGGCTATAGCTTGCATCGAGGCGAAGTATGCCGATGGTGCGGGACTCTTCCTCGTCATCGCCCGTATTCTCGACCGGGACGTAGCCCCGACCACGCGTCACCTTGGCCTCAAGATGAATGCTGCCGTCCCGATTCAACGTGCAGATGGGATGATCGGGATTGACTACCTCGACATCGTCGGAGCGCTGGAAGTCGCCGGCGGTCACGGTGCCCGCGCCTTCCTTGGACAACCGGACAATTGCCGAATCGCCATGGTGTAGGCGAACGGCGACTCCCTTGAGGTTGAGCAAGATGTCGATTACGTCTTCCTGTACGCCTTCCATAGCGCTGTATTCGTGCAGCACGTTGTCGATCTGCACTTCGGTAATCGCGCAACCCGGCATCGTCGAAAGCAGAATGCGGCGCAAGGTATTGCCCAAGGTATGACCAAAACCGCGCTCAAGCGGCTCCAGCGTAACGCGGGCACGGGTAGAGCTGATCTCCTGGATCCTTATGTGCCTCGGCTTGAGAAGTTCACTCACCGACTGTGCCATATATCAATCATCCTCCGATATGAATCGTAGCGGCGCTGCTGACAGCGCATGTCGAATCGAATCTGATCCACGAAGCCGAAGCAATGCGGAAGAGTTCGTCAGCATCGAGACTCGACGCTTGAGCAACTCGTCTATTTCGAGTTGTCTATTTCGAATAAAGTTCCACAATAAGGTTCTCGTTGATTTCCTGCGGAAGCTCGCTGCGGTCCGGCGACCGACTGAACGTGCCTTCCATCTTTTCCGGATCCACTTCCACCCATTCCGACATGCCACGCTGCGCTGCGACTTCGAGGGCGGACTTGATGCGAAGCTGTCCCTTTGCCTTCTCGCAAACGGCGATGACGTCTTCCTGGCGAACTTGATACGAAGCAATATTTACCAGCTTGCCGTTCACCAGAACGGCCTTGTGCGAAACCAGTTGCCTCGATTCGGCCCGCGTGGACCCAAAGCCCATCCGATAGACAACGTTGTCGAGACGGCCCTCCAGTAGTCGCAACAGGTTCTCGCCGGTAGCGCCCCGTTGACGGTCCGCCATCTTGTAGTAGTTGCGGAACTGCTTTTCGAGCACGCCGTAAAAACGCCGCACCTTCTGTTTTTCCCGCAATTGAACGGCATAGTCCGTCAGACGTTGTCGACGACCCGAACCATGCTGTCCCGGCGGCGTATCCGCCCGGCACTTCGATTCGATAGGACGAACGCCGCTCTTGAGGAAAAGATCCGTACCCTCCCTTCGAGCAAGCTTGAGTTTTGGTCCCGTGTAGCGCGCCACTGTATTTTTCCCGTTACTATTTCCCGTTGCTATTTCCCGTTGCTATTTCCCGTTACGCTCAGCCGAATCCATCAGCTGTTCGCAAGCTAGACCCGCCGTCGCTTCGGCGGTCTGCACCCATTGTGGGGTATCGGCGTCACATCAGCGATGCTGTTGATTTTCAAGCCAGCAGCGTTCATCGCGCGCACGGCCGACTCCCTGCCGGACCCCGGACCCTTTACGAATACGTCGACGCTCTTCATGCCGTGGTTCTCAACCATTTCCGTCGCGACCCGTTCGGCCGCAACCTGGGCAGCGAAAGGCGTCTTCTTTCTCGAACCCCGAAAACCGGAACCGCCCCCCGTGGCCCAACCGAGAGCGTTGCCTTGTCGATCCGAGATCGTAATGATCGTGTTGTTGAACGAAGCATGCACGTGGGCGACGCCATCGACAACTATACGCTTGCCTCTTCTTCTACTCGGCTCAGCCATGCGCGTTCCGCTCTTCCATACAACAAAGCGCCCGCCAATCCTTGATACATAGCCAATTCGACATCACGGGCGCACCGACCCCGATTGGCTTTTCATTGAGTTCCACTACTTCTTCTTCACCTGCCGACGCGTGGGGCCCTTGCGCGTTCGCGCATTGGTCTGCGTGCGTTGGCCGCGCACCGGCAGGCCTCGACGATGACGAATACCTCTATATGCGCCAAGGTCCATGAGCCGCTTGACGTTCATTGATACCTCGCGGCGCAGGTCGCCTTCGATCACGCGCTTTGTCACTTCGCTTCGGACGGCGTCGAGATCCTGCTCCGTCAGGTCCCGGATCTTGACTATCGGATCGATCCCGGCCTCCGCGCAGACGCGCAGTGCCGTGGTTCGCCCAATGCCAAAGATATACGTGAGCGAGACGCTCGCGTGCTTGTCGTCCGGAATGTTGATTCCTGCTATACGCGCCATAACTATCTAACCCTGTCTCTGTTTGTGCCTTGGTTCCGCGGTGCAGATCACGCGCACCACACCGTTGCGCTTGACGATCTTGCAGTTGCGGCACATTTTTTTCACTGAGGCCCTAACTTTCACTGGACGCTCCTTCCCGACTGCGTCGGCGACAGCCCTTTTCCGAACTCAACTCCGTCTCTTTCACTGAGGCTCTAACCTTCATGGGACATTCCTCCCGGGCGCCGCCGACGACGGCCTGCTTCCGTCATTGCTCAACGCCGTCGTCCATAGTTTTGCAGATTCGACCGTTCCATCAGTTTAGCGTACTGACTCGACCTCAAATGCTCGGTCACCTGCGCCATGAAGTCCATCGCTACGACCACCACGATCAGCAGCGCGGTGCCGCCGAGTTGAAACGTCACGTTGAAGAACACGATCATGAATTCGGGCAGGAGACAGACCAGGGTTACGTACGACGCTCCGAACAGGGTCAGCCGCGTAATCACGTCGTCGATGTAGTGGGCAGTCTGCGCCCCAGGCCGAATACCTGGCACATAGGCACCTTGGCGCTTGAGATTGTCGGCAACATCCTTCGGATCGAAAACGATGGCCGTATAGAAGAAACTGAAAAACACGATCCCCGCAGCGAACAGCATGATGTACGCCGGCTGTCCCGGCGACAGCACGAGGGAGACTTCCTGCAGCCAGGACATTCCCGGCGCCTGTCCGAACCATGTCGCCATCGAAGCCGGCGCGAGTAGCAGGCTGGACGCGAAAATCGCCGGGATGACGCCCGCCATGTTGATCTTCAGCGGCAGGTAGCTAGCTTGCGCCTGGTACATGCGCCGGCCCTGTTGTCGCTTCGCGTAGTTCACGGGGATTCGGCGTTGTCCTCGTTCTATGAACACCACGAAACCGACGATCACGACGGCAAAGACCCCTACGGCGAGCAGGGCGATGATGTTCACTTCGCCCTGCCGAGCCGCTTCGAACGCTTGGCCAATTTCCGCCGGGAAGCCCGATACGATGCCGGAGAAAATCAACAGGGAAATGCCGTTGCCGACGCCTCGTTCCGTGATTTGCTCCCCCAACCACATCAGGAACAGCGCGCCCGACACCAGGGTGACAAGTGCCGTAACGTAAAAGGCGATGCCAGGGTTGAACGCCAGTCCCTGGGCAACGAGGGTTCCCGTCAGTGCGACGCCCTGGATGATGGACACTATGAGTGTGCCGTAACGCGTGTATTGCGTGATCTTCCTGCGGCCGGATTCTCCTTCCTTTCGTAGCTGGCGCAGCGTCGGATACATCATCGTCAAGAGGTTCATGACGATACTCGACGTAATGTAAGGCATGACGCCGAGCGCCAGGATGCTCATGCGCTCCAACGCGCCACCGCCGAACATGTTGACAAGATCCAGAATGCCGCCCTGATTCTGTTCGAACAGATTGCGCAACGCGTCGGGATTGATGCCCGGCACCGGTATGTGCGTTCCGATGCGATAGACAAGCAATGCAAGCAGCACGAACAGCAGTCGTGCCCGGAGTTCGGAAAGCCCCGCTTGGGCGCCCGCCAGACTCTGTGTTGCCGTTACCATCTCTATTAAGCTTCCCGCTCTAGCTCGTTCGCTCTTCAGCGACCTCGATCCTGCCGCCCGCAGCCTCAATCGCAGCTCGCGCGCCTCGCGTTACCCCGAGACCCTTCACCGTTACCGGACGCGCAATGCTCCCGGACAGCATGATGCGCGCGCGCCTGACATTGCGAGAGAGAACATTCGCCGCCTTGAGAACTCCCAGGTCAACGACATCGCCTTCCGCGCCCGCGACACCGCCGTCCCCGCGCACCCGGTCGAGCGCCTTTTCGATGTCACCCAGGCGTACTTCCGCAGTCGTCATGCCTACGCGGGAACGGAAGCCGAACTTCGGTATGCGCATCTGCAGCGGCAATTGGCCACCCTCGAACCAGGGGCGCGTAGAGGAACCGGATCTGGCCTTTTGCCCCTTTTGTCCGCGTCCGCAGGTCTTGCCACTGCCAGAGCCAATACCCCGACCCACGCGCTTCGCGCGTTTCTTCGATCCCGCCGCCGGCTTCAACGAGTTGAGTTCCATTGTCACGGCATTACCTCGACCATGTAACTGACTTTGTCGATCATGCCCCGCACAGACGGCGTGTCCTCGACATCCACGGTCTGGCCGATACGCCGCAGGCCGAGTCCACGCACACAAGCCTTGTGCTTCTTCAGGCGACCGTGAAAGCTCTTCACGAGCCTGACCCGCAGCATTCGCTTGGGCTTCCCATCTGGCGTTGTTTCCTCCGTCATCTTCAAGCCACGAGTTCTTCGACGGTCTTGCCACGCTTCTCGGCGATCATCTCCGGCGAGCGCATGTTCAACAGCGCCTCGAACGTTGCCCGAACCACGTTCACCGGGTTGGTGGATCCGTAGCATTTCGCCAACACGTTCTGCACGCCCGCCGCTTCCAGCACCGCTCGCATGGCACCGCCAGCAATGATGCCAGTCCCCTCCGAGGCCGGTTGCATGTACACGATTGACGCACCGTGCCGTTCCTGCACCGGGTACCAGATCGTCGTGCCGTTGAGTTCGACGTCGACCATCTCCCGTCTTGCCGCTTCCATCGACTTCTGTATGGCGACCGGCACCTCGCGCGCCTTGCCATGTCCGAAACCGACACGACCATTGCCATCTCCAACGACGGTCAACGCGGTAAAGCCGAAGATGCGACCACCCTTGACCACTTTGGAAACCTTGTTGACGTTGACCAGCTTCTCAAGCAGGCCCTCTTCCTTTATTTCTTCTGTATATGCCATGTATCAAAACTCCAATCCGGCTTCCCGCGCGGCTTCCGCAAGCCCTTTGACGCGCCCGTGGTACTTGTACCCCGAACGGTCGAACGCGACCCTTGTGCAGCCCGCAGCCTTGGCCCTTTCCGCGATCAGGGCCCCGACTTTGCGCGCGGCATCCACATTGCCCGTCGCCCCGCCGCGTATCGATTCATCCAACGTCGACGCCTGGGCAAGTACGCGGCCCCCGTCCGGCGCTATCAACTGCGCATAGATATGACGCGGCGACCGATAAACCGTCAGCCGCATGGCGCCGAGTTCGCGGATTTTCATGCGCGCGCGCTTCGCGCGGCGCAAACGGCCAGTTTTCTTGTCGATCATCGCCTAAGCATATCTCGCTACTTCTTCTTTGCTTCCTTGCGGCGCAGCTCTTCTTGCATTGTGCCCGCAGACGTTCTTCTCAAAAACCACTGTGTCACTATTTCTTCTTGGCCTCCTTGCGGCGCAGCTCTTCTTGCATTGTGCCCGCAGACGTTCTTCTCAAAAACCACTGTGTCACTATTTCTTCTTGGCCTCCTTGCGGCGCAGCTCTTCTTGCATTGTGCCCGCAGACGTTCTTCTCAAAAACCACTGTGTCACTATTTCTTCTTGGCTTCCTTGCGGCGCACCCTTTCGTTCAGGTACCTGACGCCTTTGCCCTTGTAGGGCTCCGGCGGCCGAAACGCGCGTATGTCGGCCGCCACCTGACCGACAAGTTGCTTGTCCGCGCCGCTGACCACAACCTCCGTGACGCTCGGCGTCTGCACATCGACGCCCTCGGGCACCGCATAACGAATCGGGTGCGAAAAACCAAGTTGCATGTTCAGAGTCCTGTCTTGCGCCTGGGCCCGATAGCCGACGCCCACGAGTTGCAGCCGGCGTTCAAAGCCCTGGCTTACACCCAACACCATGTTATTCACCAGCGAGCGCACCGTGCCCGCCATTGCCCGCGCCCGATGGCTTGGGTCCGCAGGTTCGAAATACAGCGTCCGGTCGTCGACTGCGACTCCGACATCCCCCGTCAACCTCAACTGCAGTGTTCCCTTCGCGCCGCTCACCGACAGGCCTAAAGCGCTAGGCGCGAGCGTCACTTCGACGCCGCCGGGAAGTTCAACTGGAGTGTTCGCAACTCTGGACATGACTACCTACTTCGACTCAAAACACCGTGCACAGGACTTCACCGCCGATGCCGGCCTTCCTGGCCGCGCGGTCCGTCATCAACCCGCGCGCGGTACTGACGACAGCTACGGCCAACCCGCCGCGCTCTTCGCGGATATCCTTGCATTGTTTGTATACCCGCAGACCCGGCCGGCTGACCCGCCTGATTTCCTCGATCACAGGCGCCCCGTTGTGATACTTCAAATGAATGGTGAGTTCCGGTTTCGGTCCTTCGTTTGCGCGGAACCCGCCGATATACCCTTCGTCCCGCAACACCCCGCAAATGGCAACTTTCAACTTCGAACTGGGCATCGTGACGCTGGCACGTTCCATCGCCTGCGCGTTGCGTATGCGTGTCAGGAAATCCGCGATTGGGTCTTGCATGCTCATGGCCGACTCACCAACTGGCCTTCATCAGGCCCGGGACATCGCCGCGCATCGCGGCCTCCCGCAGCTTGTTCCTGCCCAACCCGAACTTGCGATACACGCCCCGAGGCCGTCCCGTCAGGCCGCAACGCCGCCGCAAGCGCACCGGACTGGCGTTGCGCGGAAGTGCCTGCAGCTTCAGTTGCGCCTCCCAGCGCTCTTCATCTGTGGCGCTGCGGTCCGCAATGATCGCTTTCAACACCCGGCGTTTTTCCGCGTACTTGGCAACGATCTTTTCACGCTTCTTTTCGCGCTCTGTAATGGAAATTCTTGCCATGGTTAGTTCCTGAACGGGAAGTTGAATGCCTGCAATAGGGCAAAACCCTCGGCATCGGTTCTGGCCGACGTCGTGATGGCGATGTCGAGTCCCCTGACGGCGTCGATCTTGTCGTAATCGATTTCGGGGAACACGATCTGCTCGGAAAAACCAAGCGAATAGTTGCCCCGACCATCGAAAGCACGGGGGTTCAGACCCCGAAAATCCCGCATTCGCGGTATTGCGATTCCAATCAGGCGTTCTATGAATTCGTACATGCGCTCCCGCCGCAGCGTCACCTTGCATCCAACCGGCCAACCCGCCCGAATCTTGAACGCCGCTTCGGACTTGCGGGCATTGGTGACAACGGCCTTTTGCCCGGCGATCAACGTCAGGTCCGAAACAGCACTGTCCATGATCTTCCGGTCGGCCACGGCCTCGCCGACGCCCATGTTGAGCGTGACTTTTTCCAGACGAGGCACCTGCATCGGATTGGCGTAGTTCAATTCCTTCTGCAATCGAGGATGCAACTCCTCTCGATACCTGGTATGCAAATCCGTCATCTATCGTTCACCCGTACCCGTCCGATTCATTCGTCGATCAAGGCGCCGCTGGACTTGAAAAATCGCACGCGCTTTCCGTCCTCCACGCGAATTCCCACACGATCCGCCCTGCTTGCTTCCTGATTGTAGATGGCCACGTTCGATGCCTGGATAGGCGCTTCACGACTGAAGATGCCACCCTGTTCATTTGTTTGCGGGTTGGCGCGCTGATGCTTCCTGACCATGTTCACGCCGGAAACCAGCAGCCTTCCGTCAGGCCTCACCTGCACCACCTCGCCGACTCTTCCCTTGTCGCGCCCGGCGATCACGATCACGTCGTCTTCTTTTCTTATCTTGCGCATGATGCTCTCATGGAACAAAGGTGCCACCACCGCGTCGGACTCGGCAACCGTCGGAGTTCCCTAGGCGTCACGGGCGCGCGGCAATTGAGCAGGCTAAAGGCTTTCAAAGGACTTCCGGTGCGAGCGAGACGATGCGCATGAAGTTCTCGTTGCGCAGTTCTCTCGTTACTGGTCCGAAGATGCGCGTTCCGACCGGTTGCAACTGCGGCGTGAGCAGGACCGCGGCATTCTGGTCGAATCGGATCACCGAGCCGTCCGAGCGCCGCACGCCCTTTTTTGTACGCACGACCACGGCGTCCATGACCTGGCCCTTGCGCACGCGACCGCGGGGAATCGCCTCCTTCACCGCGACCTTTATGATGTCGCCAATTCCCGCGTAACGTCGCCGCGAGCCGCCAAGCACCTTGATGCACTGCACCCGGCGTGCGCCGCTATTGTCCGCGATGTCGAGCATGGTTTCCGTCTGGATCACGTGGCCGCCTTGATGTTCCCGGTGCCTATGCTTTGCAGCCGCCACGACTTTCGCTTCGATATGGGCCGCGACTCTTCAATGATGACGAAATCCCCGACCTTGCATTCATTGCGCTCGTCGTGCGCGTGGATTTTGGACTTGCGTCGAACGATCTTGCCGTAGACCGGATGCTTTACGCTGCGTTCAACCATCACAGTGATCGTCTTGTCCATGCGATCGGAGACAACGGTACCGGCAAGTGTTCGCGGATTCGTCCGTTTGGGCGATCCGGATGGCGCCGGGGGCGCAGCCTCGGGTATCGGCTCGTCTACAGAGGCAGCGGCGGGACCGTTCGCTTCCGCGTTCTCCGCCGTGGCAGTTACCTGGGCGTCATCGATTGCAGAGACCTCTGTATCTTCCACTTCTTCCACTTCTTCCACTTCTTCCACTTCGCGCGGCGTTTCGGGTGCCTTAGCCATCGGCTTTCTCCCGCAATACCGTTTCCACGCGCGCGATATCGCGGCGCGCTTCCCCCAGCAGGTGCGTTTGCGGCAACTGCGAACTGCCGCGCAGCATGCGCAGATTGAATTGCTCGCGCCGCAACCGCAGACGCTCCGCGCGCAGTTCCTCCGTATTCATGTCTCTCAATTCGCTCGCTTTCATTTCCGCTCGCTTTCCGCTTACGCTACTTTTCTCACCGCTTACGCTACTTTTCTCACCGCTTACGCTACAGGGGCGACCGTTTGACCATTGCGGTTGCGAACGGCAGCTTCGCCGCCGCCAGTGCAAACGCCCGCTTTGCGATCTCCTCCGAAACACCCTCCATCTCGTACAGCACACGCCCCGGTTGAATCTGCGCCACCCAGTACTCCACCGCGCCTTTGCCCTTGCCCTGACGCACTTCCAGCGGCTTCTTGGTGATCGGTTTATCGGGGAACACGCGTATCCAGACTTTTCCGCCCCGCCGCACATGCCGCGTCATCGCTCGTCGCGCGGATTCGATCTGCCGCGCAGTCATCCTACCCCGGCCCACGGCTTTCAATCCGAACTCGCCGAAGCTGACCTTGCTGCCGCGCTGCGCCAAACCGCGATTGCGACCCTTCTGCTGCTTCCTGTACTTCGTTCTACTCGGCTGTAACATCGTTTTCGCTATACGCTGAAATTCTTGTCCGCCGCCACCGCTCGGCTACAATGCCTCGGCACGCTGGGCAGTTTCACCCGCGATCACTTCGCCCTTGAAGATCCAGACCTTGATGCCAATGATCCCGTACGTGGTGCGGGCTTCCGCCGTCGCATAGTCAATGTCCGCACGCAGCGTGTGCAACGGCACGCGACCTTCGTGATAGACCTCCGAGCGCGCAATTTCGGCACCGCTCAGGCGGCCCGCCACGCGCACCTTGATGCCCTTCGCGCCAAGACGCATGGCGTTCTGGATGACCCGCCGCATGGCGCGACGATACTGCACGCGGCGCTCGAGTTGCTGCGCAACATTCTGCGCGACGAGATACGCATCGATCTCCGGCTTGCGCACCTCCTCCACGTTTATGTGCACCGGCACGCCCATGATCCGGGTCAGTTCGAACCGCAACCGCTCAACATCTTCGCCTTTCTTGCCGATCACGATGCCCGGGCGCGCGGTGTGAATCGTCACCCGCGCCGTTTGCGCCGGCCGCTCTATGTCTATACGGCTGATTGAAGCCTGCGCCAGGCGCTTGCCGAGGTACTCGCGAACCTCGAGATCGTTCAGCAGGTATTCGGCATACATTTTCTTCTCCGCATACCAGACCGAACGGTGCGTGGCGACGATGCCGAGCCGAAAACCTGTTGGACTTACTTTTTGACCCATCTTCCCTCCTGATCCGACGTGCGCTTTCTATTCTTCGTCATCCGTCACGGCGATGACGATGTGGCTGGTGCGCTTCAAGATGCGATTGCCGCGCCCGCGCGCGCGGGGACGCATGCGTTTCATGGTGATACCTTCATCCACGCGGATTTCGCCGACCTTGAGTTCATCCACGTCCGCGCCCTCATTGTGCTCGGCGTTGGCGATTGCCGATTCCAGCACCTTGGACACCAGAGCGGCCGCTTTCTGCGGGCTGAAAGCCAAGATGTTCAACGCGTCTTCCACGGGCTGGCCGCGAACCTGATCCGCGATCAAGCGGGCTTTCTGCGGCGATATGCGCAGCGCCTTGGCCTGGGCAACAACTCGCATGGCTATCGCCTGGCCCGGCGGTCACCCGCGTGACCGCGAAAAGTTCGCGTCGGCGCGAATTCGCCCAGTTTGTGGCCGACCATATCGTCGGTGATGAACACGGGCACATGCTGCCGGCCGTTGTGCACGGCGATGGTCAGCCCCACCATTTCCGGAGAAATCATTGATCGCCGCGACCAGGTGCGGATCGCGCGCTTGTCTCCGCTTTGTTGCGCGGCGGCCACCTTCTTCGCCAAATGCAGGTCCACGAACGGTCCCTTGTGCAATGATCTCGGCATCGTGTTTGTTACTTACCTCGCTCGGCTGCTTCGCCGACGCACGATCAGCGCGTCCGTGCGTTTGTTCGTGCGGGTCTTGTAGCCCTTGGTTGGCACGCCCCACGGAGTCACAGGGTGCCGTCCTCCCGAAGACCGGCCCTCTCCTCCGCCGTGCGGATGATCCACGGGATTCATGGCCACACCCCTGACCGTCGGCCTGCGTCCCCGCCAGCGCGCCGCTCCGGCTTTGCCCAGGGAGCGCAGGTTGTGCTCGCTGTTGCCGACCTCGCCCAGCGTCGCCCGGCATTCGGCCAACACCCGACGCATTTCGCCCGACCGCAATCTAAGCGTCACGTAAGCCCCTTCCCGCGCGACAAGTTGGGCCGATGTCCCCGCGCTGCGCGCAAATTGCGCGCCCTTGCCGGGCTTCAGCTCCACACAGTGGATGACGCTGCCGAGCGGAATGTTGCGCAACGCCAGGGCGTTGCCGGCGCGGATAGGCGCGTTGCTGCCGGACATCAGCTCGTCTCCCGCCCGCACCCCTCGGGGCGCGACGATGTATCGGCGTTCCCCATCCGCATACTTCAGGAGGGCCAGGTTTCCACTGCGATTCGGGTCGTATTCCAACCGTTCGACGATTGCCCTGACATTGTCCTTGTCGCGCCGGAAGTCGATCTTGCGGTAGAAACGTTTGTGGCCGCCGCCGCGATGCCGCGTGGTGATGCGTCCGTTGGCATTCCGCCCGCCCGACTTCTTGGCGGGTTCCAGCAGCGGCTTGTACGGCCCACCGCGATGCAAAGACGCGTCCACGACCTTGATGACAAACCGCCGGCCCGGAGAGGTTGGTCTTGCTTTGACAACGGCCATGTCCTAGCGCTCCGCCACAAAGTCGATTTCGTCACCGGAAGCCAAGCGGACGTAGGCTTTCTTCCAGTTCTTCTTGCGCGAGACGCCTCGGCGCGAGTTGCGTTTCACCTTGCCTTTTTGGTTCAGCGTTGTGACGTTGACGACGGTCACGCCAAAAATCGACTCCACCGCTTCCTTGATCTCCGGTTTCGTCGCGTCGGTGGCAACCTTGAATGCATATCCGTTGCTCAAGTCCCCGATACTCGCCGCTTTCTCGGTGCTATGCGGCTCCTGGAGCACCTCGTATTTCCGTTCTTCGTTCATGCGAGGGCCGCTTCAAGCTGCTTTAGCGCATCCGCCGTGATGAGCACCTTGTCGTGGCGCAACAAGCTCACGGGATCGACGGCAGGCACATCGCGCACGTCAACACCCTTCAGGTTGCGCGCCGCCAGGTAAAGGTTCTCACCGACGTTTTCGGCGATGATCAGAACGTTCGAGAGGTTGAGGGTTGCGAGTTTTTGGAGAAGGGCTTTGGTTTTGGGCGCGTCGACGTCGATCCCGGCAGCGACAACAAGACAGTCCCGCCGGACCAGTTCGGAGACGATACAGCGCATCGCTCCCTGGTACATCTTGCGGTTTACTTTTTGCGAATGGTCCTGCGGTTTCGCCGCAAATGTCTGCCCGCCGCCGCGCCAGATCGGACTGCGGATGGATCCGGCGCGCGCGCGACCGGTACCTTTCTGGCGATGAGGCTTGCGACCGCCGCCGCGCACTTCCGAGCGATTCTTTTGCGCGCGCGATCCACTGCGCCCGCCGGCGAGATACGCGACCACGACCTGATGCACCAACGCCTCGTTGAAGTCCTTGGCGAACGTCGCGTCCGACACCTCGATCATGCCGCCGCTGCCATTCAGAGAGAGTTGCATGCCCAGCGTTCCCCGCGCCCGCTCAAGCGGTTCCACCAGCGGCCTTGACCGCCGGCCTGACACAGACATCGCCCCCGGCCGGCCCCGGCACCGCGCCCTTGACAAATAGCAGATTGCGCTCGACATCCACCCGAATGATCGTCAGGTTCTGAGTCGTGACGCGTTCAGCGCCCATGTGCCCAGCCATCTTCTTGCCCTTGAAGACGCGTCCCGGCGTCTGACACTGGCCGATTGACCCCGGGGCGCGATGCGCGCCGGAGTTGCCGTGGGTCCATCCTTGCGCCCCGAACTTCCATCGCTTGATAACGCCCGCATAGCCCTTGCCCTTGGAAACCGCGGAAACGTCGACCTTCTGCCCCGCCTCGAACTGGTCCGCATTGAATTCGGTTCCAGTGCCGATTGCTGCCTCCGGCGCTTCGCTGAGACGGAATTCCCACAATCCTCTGCCAGCGACCGAACTGGCCTTGGCAAAGTGCCCGGCCATCGGCTTCGTAACGCGACTAGGCTTGGCGGAGCCCGTTGTAATCTGCACCGCGTGGTAGCCGTCCGATTCCGGCGTCTTGATCTGCGTCACGCGGTTCGGCTCCACGACAATGACCGTCACCGGGACGGACCTCCCCTCCTCGGCAAACAGCCGAGTCATTCCGCTCTTTTTTCCTACGACGCCAATCGCCATTCTCAACAAATTCTCCGAATCGCGGAATCCCCTGGCGGATTCAGGCACCCCGCCGAGTGGCTCCCTATCCACCGCTGCCCGCCAAGGCAGCCCTGTGACGGCTTTCGCGCCGCCCAGAAAAAACGCCGCTCGACCTGGGTCAAAGCGGCGTTTTGGCTAGTTCAAACTGATCTGCACCTCTACACCCGCAGCGAGATCGAGCCGCATCAACGCGTCTACAGTCTTCTCCGTGGGTTCAACAATATCGAGCAGCCGTTTGTGCGTGCGAATCTCGTATTGATCCCGCGCGTCCTTGTTGACGTGCGGCGAGATCAGCACGGTATAGCGCTCCTTTCGGGTCGGCAACGGAATCGGACCAAGCACCTGCGCGCCGGTACGCTTCGCCGTATCGACGATTTCCTCCGCGGATACATCGATCAAACGATGATCGAATGCTTTCAGGCGTATCCGTATGCGCTGGTTCTGAGCCACGAGATTTTCCAAGCTTCAGTTGGTTGCCGTCCAACTGTTTGTGTTCTTTCCGGCTGTTGTTCGGCCGCGTTCCGGCCCTTGAGCTCTTGTTGCGACTGTTGCGACGCGCTCTTCCGCCACCTTGCACGCGTTGCATTCGCCGCGACGATGCCCTTCCCTGCAAAAAACCGAGGCGTAACCACACGCCTCCCGCCAACAGGAGGCCGCGCACTATACGCGCGAACCCCGTTCAGGGCAATTCTAATTCGCCGCTTGCCGCAGTACGCGGGCTTGGGCGGGAGCACAACACGGCACCCGCCAGGGCGACGGTCTTTGTGGCCCTAGCTGTCGCTCCGGCGCAGGAACTCGACAGCGTGTTCGTCGCTATCCAACTCCGGCTCTTCTGGCGGCTTCGCTTGACCTGCGCTGACGACCAACGACGGCACCACAAAGTCCTTCAACATCTCGCGCAGCCGAAATTCATTGCCCGCGAAAGGAAAGTTTACCGTCTGCAACGACATCACGATAAACATGCACCATTCCACGTACCTGTGGAGCGTGATGCCTTCCCGCAAACGCCCCATTCGCCGGGCCCGCTCGAACGTCGTGCGCGAGCACGCCATTGCTGCGTTGAAACAGGCAGCGAGCGATTCGTCGATCCGCTCGTATAGCTGTCGGCTGTTGTTCGCGAAGAGCAACTTCAAGGCCGGGCGACGGCGCAACTGGCGAAAGAACCAGGAGATATCCTCGACGATCTGTTCCTCCAGGCTGGCATGTTCATACGTTTGGGTCTCGAAATCCGCCATCAGCGCATGAAAGTCCCGGATCACCGCCTGATTCAACACGTCGTCGGCGTCCTTGAAGTACCGGTAGAAAGTCGTGCGACCCAAACGCGCCCGCTTGATGATGGCGCTGACCGTCGTGTTCTCCGCGCCCTGGCTCAGATACAGCGTTACCGCCGAATCAAGGATGGTCCGTCGCGTGTCCTCGGCTCGTGCTTGCAGGCGACCGAGCCCGAATTTGGTGCGCATATGCCACCCAATCTACCAAATGACAAGGGTTTTCTCTACTTGGCCCGCCGCGCCCGAGACCCGCTCAACGACCACCCGACCCCATACGGGGATGCCCGTTCCCAGTTCACCCGGTCTCGGGATCTAGAGTGGAACAAAAATGTAAAAAACATTCCCTTATGGTGTTTTTTATAGAACAGGTTATTGTATTCTGTACTACATATTCGAGGCAAAACCACGGACAAGCCAATAATCCGCGCACAAGCCATGGGCAGAACGACATGAGAACTCGATCCTCATCCGAACCCGCCGCCCGCCCCCCATCTCGCCATGAAGAGCCGGCCGCAAGTTTGCCCATGCCCTTCGGCTGGTACGCCTTGGCCTGCAGCGCAGACCTTGCGCCCGGCGACGTCCGTCCGCTGTATTACTTCGATGAACATCTGGTGCTGTTCCGCACCGAGGACGGCCAGGCACACGTGACGGCGGCATTCTGTCCGCATCTCGGCGCCCACATCGGGTACGGCGGCAGGGTGGAGGATAACGCGATCATCTGCCCGTTCCACGGCTGGCGGTTCGACGGCGACGGGGTTTGCACGAGCGTACCCTACGCCCGCGCGATACCTCGACGGGCCGCGAATGGGCCGTGCCTGTACAGCTATCCGGTAGAGGAACGGAACCGGATGATATGGGCCTGGCATCATCCGCGGCGTGTGCCGCCATTGTTCGACCTTGACGACGTTCCCGAACTGGCCGATCCGGACTGGAGCGAGCCCACGCGCTACGAGTGGGAGGTGAATGCTCCGATACAGGAATCCGGGGAAAACGCAGTGGACGTCGCGCACTTCGTGGCTGTTCACGGTGCGCAAGACATGCCCGAGGCCAAAGTCACCCTCGCCGGTCACCGTCGCGATACCGAATTGACCCTGCTTGCGCCCGCCATAGACGACAAGGGCAGCATCGACTTGACCAGAATGGAGACCATCCATCTCGTCACGCGGAGCTGCGGACCGGGCATGAGCACCCAGACTTTCGACCTGGGGGCCAAGACGGTCATGCTCGGCACGATGACCCCCATCACCCCTGCCAGGATGAAGCTATGCTTCACCTTTGCCAAGCGACTGGATACGCCCGCCCGATTCAAACCACTGGTCGACGGTCTGATCGCCGAAGTCGTCCGTCAAGTGGGGCAGGACATACCGATCTGGGAAAACAAGGTGTTCCGCGAGGCGCCGATACTCTGTGATGGCGATGGGCCGATCGCCAAGTATCGCCGATGGTTCAGCCAGTTCTACGACAAGGCCGACTCGCCTGGCCCGGAGATTTCACCGAGTCGCTTGTGGAGAGAACAAATATCACTTTTGTTCAATCAGGTGCGTCCGTTTTTCCGATATCTCACCGGAAACAAGCTGCGCTGGCCGCGACCTCGCGCGATCATCGAGGCCCTTGGTGAAATATCCGGGCTAAAGCCCTGGTACGACTGGCTTCTGCGACCACTCCCGGCAGAGCACAGGCGCCGATCAACTGTTGAGCCGCCGCAATCGCCTCAATGATCGATGATGTCGGCGGCGATGTTTCGCGGCACTTCGGCGTAGCGGGCGAATTCCATGTGGAACGTGGCCCGCCCCTGCGTGGCGGAACGTAGGTCCGTCGCGTAGCCGAACATCTCTCGGAGGGGCACGAAGGCGCGGGCGATCTTGCCCGAAGGATTCTGGTCCATGCCGTCAATCACGCCGCGGCGCCGATGCAGGTCGCCGACCACCTGCCCCATGTATTCGTCCGGCATGACGACCTCCACGCGCATCACGGGCTCGAGCAGAACCGGCTTCGCCCGCGCCGCACCGTCTCGCAGCGCCATCGAACCCGCAATCTTGAAGGCCAGTTCCGAGGAATCGACTTCGTGATAGGAACCGTCGTACAGCGTGACCTTGACGCCGATCAGCGGATAACCGCCGATCACACCGTTCCCCATCTGTTCTTCAATGCCTTTCCTCACCGCCTGGATGTATTCCCTCGGCACCGCCCCACCGACGATCGCATCGACGAACTCGAATCCCGTCGCGTCCGGTAGTGGCTCCAGCCGCAGCCAGACATGCCCAAATTGGCCCCGGCCGCCAGTCTGGCGAACAAACCTGCCCTCCGTCTCGACGCTCGCGCGTATGGTCTCGCGGTACGCAACTTGCGGACGACCCACGCCAGCTTCGACGTTGAACTCTCGTTTCAGGCGATCGACGATGATATCCAGATGCAGTTCACCCATACCGGCGATGATGGTCTGACCCGATTCGGAGTCGGTTGTCACGCGGAAGGAGGGGTCCTCGTGGGCGAGTTTCGCCAAGGCATTGGACATCCTGCCCTGGTCCGCCACAGACCTCGGCTCGGCCGCGACGTGAATGACCGGTTCCGGGAATTCCATGCGTTCAAGGGTGATCACGTGATTCGAGGCGCAGAGCGTATCCCCGGTCGTCATGTCCTTGAGACCAATCGCCGCCGCGATATCCCCGGCGCAAACCTCCTTGACCTCGTTGCGGCTGTTCGAGTGCAATTGCACCATGCGGCCGATACGCTGACGTCTTGACCTGCGAGGATTGAATATCTGATCTCCTGAAGCCAGCACGCCGGAGTAGACCCGAAAGAACGTCAGGGTGCCGACGTAGGGGTCTGTTGCAATCTTGAAAGCCAGCGCCGCGAACGGTTCGTCATCGTCGGACTTGCGTTCCGACGATCCGCCGTTGTCGAGGACGCCCTCGATGGGCTTCACCTCTGTGGGGGCTGGCAGGAACTCGACAACCGCATCGAGAACCGCCTGCACACCCTTGTTCTTGAACGCCGAGCCGCACAAGGCCGGAACGATCTCGCCAGCCAGCGTGCGCGTGCGTAGACCCTTGCGAATGTCCGACGGCGAAAGCTCCCCGTCTTCAAGGTACCGGTCCATCAGCTCTTCGCTCGATTCCGCAGCGGCTTCGACCATTCGCTCGCGGAACAAATCAGCCTGCGCGCGCATCTCCTCCGGAACTTCCGTTTGTACGTGGGAGACGCCCAGGTCCATGTCGTTCCAGACAATTGCCTTCATCGCGACCAGGTCGATCACGCCGCGGAAATTGTCTTCCGCCCCAAGGGGAAGTTGGACGGGCACCGGATGCGCGCCCAAGCGTTCGCGAATCTGCTCCGCAACCCGCAAGAAGTCGGCGCCAGCCCGATCCATCTTGTTGACGAAGACGATACGGGGAACCTGATACTTGTTCGCTTGCCGCCACACCGTTTCCGACTGTGGCTCCACGCCGGCGGTTCCACAAAACACCACTACCGCGCCGTCGAGGACTCGCAACGATCGTTCCACTTCGATGGTGAAGTCCACGTGGCCGGGCGTATCGATAATATTGATGCGGTGTTCATCGAGCTGGTTATCCATGCCGGACCAGAAACAGGTCGTTGCCGCGGAAGTGATGGTGATCCCGCGCTCCTGCTCCTGCTCCATCCAGTCCATGACGGCAGCGCCCTCGTGCACCTCGCCCATCTTGTGCGACAAGCCCGTGTAGAAAAGCACGCGTTCGGTGGTCGTCGTCTTGCCCGCATCGACGTGGGCGATGATACCAATGTTTCGATAACGTCCAATCGGGGTGCTGCGACCCGCCATTGCACATCTCCAATACGCTGTCGAGAACGGCGCCCCGACAGCATCGCGTGAGTAAAGTTGCTGGTGAAGTATCCCGGCTAGAACCGGTAGTGCGAGAAAGCCCTGTTCGCTTCGGCCATGCGGTGCGTATCCTCGCGTCTTCTAACCGCGGAGCCCCGACCCTCCGCCGCGTCCATCAGTTCTCCCGCCAATCGCGCCGCCATGGATTTCTCACGACGTGCCCGCGCGCTGTCTACCAGCCAGCGCATGGCCAGCGCCTGGCGCCGGGATGGCCTGACCTCAACGGGAACCTGGTAGGTTGCTCCGCCAACTCTGCGGGACTTGACTTCGACAAACGGTGCCACGGTTTCCAACGCTTTTTCAAACGTTTCAACCGGATCAGAGTGCTCCCTTTGCTCGATTCGCGACAAAGCCCCGTAAACGATGCCTTCCGCGACAGACTTCTTGCCGCTTACCATCACATGGTTGATGAATTTCGCTACGGTCTGGTTGTGATATTTAGGGTCCGGGAGAATTTCCCGTTTGGCGACGACTCTTCGTCTCGGCATCTCATGCCTCCATGTTGCTCATTGCTCGCCCTGTCACAATTGCCTTGCGCTCCTCGGGAGGACCTATTCGAATCCAGGGGCGATATCCAATAGCGAGCGATGCTTTAATTGCACCATCATTGCACCATCATTGCGCCATCGCATTGCGCCATCGCGCCGCGATTCGCCGGAAATTACTTTGGTCGCTTTGCCCCGTACTTTGAGCGGCCACGCCGCCGTTCGGCCACGCCAGATGTGTCCAGCGTACCCCTGATCGTATGGTAGCGAACGCCGGGAAGATCCTTGACGCGTCCGCCCCGAATAAGCACGACCGAGTGTTCCTGCAGGTTGTGACCCTCGCCGCCGATATAGGAATTGACCTCGTAGCCGTTCGTCAGACGCACACGGCAGACCTTCCGCAGGGCGGAGTTCGGTTTGCGCGGCGTGGTCGTGTAGACGCGGGTACAGACGCCGCGCTTCTGCGGCGAGGCCTGCAGCGCCGGCACGATGCTCTTCGATTGGCGCCGCTTGCGCGGCTTGCGAACCAATTGGCTGATAGTCGCCATGCGTTATCCAGGTACTCCATCCCTCGAGATGCATCCGAACAGACGGACACCCAATCCCAAGGGGCGCAGTATTCTATGCATGCACGCCGGTAGCATCAAGCGCAACGCTCCCGCGACATGCGCTGCACGACCACATAAAAGACGACACCGAGGCCAATGATCAACAGTCCCGCCAGGCTTTCCATCGGCCGCCGCATGGATATGTACGCCAGCGTCCAACCGGTAACTGCAAGGTAGATCAATGGCGGTAGTGGGTAAAGCGGCACCCTGCAAGGGCGTTCGAGGGAGGATTCGCGCCACCGCAGCACGAACACGCCGGCGACCGTGAGCGCGCTGCTCACGCCGAGGGTAAATCCCGCAAACACAAGGATGGACTCAAACGAAGCCGTCACCACGAAAACCAAAGCCAGCGCGGACTGGAACAGGATTGCGACAGTCGGCACGCCATGGGCGTTTGTCCTTGCCAGTAGACGGAACGCTTTGAAGTCCTGGCCGACAACCTGCAGCACTCGGGGCCCCGCCAGGGTCATCGCGCTCACCGTCGAAACGAGCAATGACGCCAGGACGATGCCCATGATCGCGGCACCCGATTCCCCGAGGACGAAGCGGGCGGCGATGTAGCCGATCTCTATCTTGCCGGCCATGGCATCGACTGGGGCCGCGTACAAAAAGCTGAAATTGAGCCACAGATACAGGATCAACACAGTCCCCGTCCCCACCAGCAGGATCATCGAGAGCGTCTCGGCGGGACGTTCCAATTCATCGAGGAGATAGGTTGCGGCATTCCAACCCATATAGGCGTAGTTGACGTAGATAAGGGCAACGGCAAATGCGCCCGAGGCCATCAGGGCGCCATCTCCGGGCGCGGGAAGCAGGCGGATATCCTGGGGCGTCTCGACCAGCGCCCACGTAAGGATGCAGAAGGCCGCGATCAAGCCGACTTTCAGGTACGTGAACGCACGCTGGGTGCCACCGCTCGCGCGGCGCGTAGAGGAGTGAACGGCCGCGAGAGCAATGATAAGCAGCGCGGCGAGCCAGGTCGGCGAATACCCCGGAAGAACGGACGCGATGTACGTGCCGAAGGTAATGGCGGCCAGAGCAGAGGGCGCAGCGAAGCCGATCGTTGCGGAAATCCAACCGGACACGAAGCCGGCGCCCGGATGGTAGATTCGTGACAGAAAGTTGTATTCGCCGCCCGAACGCGGCATCGCCGAGCCGAGTTCGGCATAGGTCAACGCGCCGCAAAGCGCCGTCAGGCCGCCGATGAACCACAGCATCAAGATGACGAAACCCGATTGGATTTCCAACAGTTGGAAACCGAGGCTTGTAAACACCCCTGTGCCGATCATGTTGGCGATCACCACGGCCACGGCGGTGCGCGAGGTGAACTGTCGTGCGTTCAACCGATCGATCCCGCGGCGGACGAGGTTCTTACCGAAGGGCATAATTGCTGGGTCATGTCTCAGTTTGAATTTCTTGGCCCTGCCCACATCGGCGCAGTGAGCTTGACGCTCGCCCTACCAATCATCCTCGCCGTCATCGTCAGGCGTTACAAGCGCGCCGCCGGGGGAATATGCATTGCTTTCGCAGCCGTGCTCCTGATCAATGAGACGGCGCACTGGATTTGGCGCCTGGCGACTTCGGGCGTGGAAGTATTCGTGCGATTGAATCTCCCGCTGCACGTATGCGGCATCGCGGTGTTCGCGGTCATGGTCGCCCTCGTCTTTCGCAATCGCATGGCCTATGAAATCGCCTGGTTCTGGGGTCTCGCCGGCACAACGAACGCTTTGGTCACCCCGCAACTCGAAGTGGGGTTTCCGGAGTACCGCTTCTTTCAGTACTTTATCGCCCACGGCGGCATTGTCGCGGGGGCGCTGTTCGCCACCTGGGGCCTCGGCATGCGCCCGACCGCCATGTCCGTCGTTCGCGCCTTCGTCCTGCTCAACCTGCTTTGCGTGGTCGTATTCAGCGTGAACTGGGCGCTGGGAAGCAACTACATGTTTCTCATGGCGCCGCCCGTCACGCAGTCGCCGTTCTTCTTCGCGCCGTGGCCCTGGTACATACCGATCCTCGATGCATTCGCGCTGTTATTGTTCTGCCTGTTGCTGCTCCCCTTCCTGATCCACAATCGTCTGCGCAGAGACACCGCCGGATCCGGATGCATGAGCGCTACACTTCCCGAGTCAAGGGATCAGCGCTCGAAAGCCGCTTGGCGGTAGCGATCTTTCCTCCCGGGGGATCAGAAACCCGCGGCGCCGCTGCGAATGGTCGCCAGGTAGTCCGAGTCCAAAGGCTCGTAGGTCGTGCTGCCGGGCTTCATCACGTAGACCGGATCGTCGATTTCCGCGATGTCGAAACCTTCCCGCTTGAGATCCCCCTTGACCATCTTGAACGTGCCGGTCACTTCTATTTCCGTCTGTACGCGGACGAAGACGGGCCGCGCGTAGGGGGGCAGTTCGCGCGCAACGTAGGCGGCCAGGCCGTCCAGGTCGAGGTCACAACCTTCGGCCAAACGCACCGCCGCCATACCCGCGCGGCCGTCGGCCGCCGGCACCTCCACCCCGTAGACGTTGCAGAACCCGACATCCTGGAAGCCGTTGATGATCTCTCCGACTTCATTGGTGGACACGTTTTCCGACTTCCAGCGAAAGGTGTCGCCGGTGCGGTCGACGAACTGATAGTGCGGGTAGCCAAGGGAGAATCCGACATCGACTTCCCGGATGAGATCGCCCGTGTTGAACCAGGCATCGCCCTCCCCCAACACATCGCGCAGGACCTTGCTCTCCGTAGCTTCCGCGTCCGTGTAGCCCTCGAACCTGGCCGTGGGACTGATATGTCCCAGCAGCAGACCCGGCTCGCCTTGTTCCACTTCTATGCAGCGGCCATCCGCGCCGCGCACTATCTCGTCGGTGTCCACGTCGTAGCGGACCAGGGCGACTTTCGACGAGGTCATGCCGAACGTGCAGTCCTTGTTCAGCAAGTTCGCGAAGGCCGCGTTGCCCTCGCTTGCGCCATAGAACTCGGTCACGCGCGTTATTCCGTAGCGCCGCTTGAAGTCCAGCCAGATATCGGGCCGCAAGCCGTTGCCCATCATCGTGTGCAGCGGATTGTCGCGATCATCGGGTTTTGCCTCGGAATTGTTCAGGTAACGACACAGTTCACCGACGTAAATGAAAGACGTGCAGCCGTGCTCGCGCACATCGGGCAGGAATGCCCTCGCAGAGAACCGCCGCCGCAGGAACATCGACGCACCGGACATGAACGCCGCACCCGCGCCCACCATGAGCGCGGTGCCGTGGTAAAGCGGCAGGCAGATGTAGATGCGATCCTTTGAAGTGCAGCGTAGCCCCGCGGTGGCCGACAACCCCGCGGTCATCAGATAGCGGCGATTAGACATCACGGCGGCCTTGGGCAAGCCCGTGGTGCCGGAAGTAAAGATATACATGGCAGTCTGGCCGAGGGTCATATCGCCGGTCTCTGCCGGGTTTTCCTCCGAAAGTTGGGCGCTTCCCGCTGCCATGTCGATCGCCCAATCGGGCACCTTCGAGCCGTCCGGCACGACAAAGTAGTCGGTGCCTTCCTCGAGATCGAATTCGTCTTTCGCGTCCTCGATCGCGTCCTGGACCTCGCCTCCAAACACGCATTTCGTGGACGCGGTCACGTTGACGCAGTGAATGAGCGGTCGCCCGCGCAAGTTGGTATTGATCAGTCCGGCCGTGATGCCGAGCTTGTTGGTCGCGATCAACAACGCCAGGAACTCGATTCGGTTCTCCATGACGATGCTGACGGTATCGCCGAGGCCCAGTCCAGCTCCCCTGAGGAACTGGGCGTAACGGTTGGCGCGAGCGTTGAGGTCTCCCCACGTAACGGTCTCACCCTCGCAGACGACGGCACTCAGAGTACCGAAGTTCCGGGCGGTGCGTTCGACGACGGCGCCCAAACAATCCTTTTCATCCAGGGGACGGGGTTTCATGCCTTTCTTCAACGCCAGCAGCACCGGCACGTCCCCCAGCACCGAAACGATTTCGCGAATTCCCATGGCCGCTATTCCCGTGGTTTCATCGAACCATATACGCGAGGCCCGTCAAAAGAAAGGAGCTCCTCACCCTCGGCTCGGGCCAGAGTGTTGCAGCGAGACGCTATCGGATCCGGGCGCGGAATTCACCTTGGAGACGGGCTTGACACACGGCGTCGTGCCGCGCCGGATCAAAGGGTGTAGGTGACGACGAACCACCCCTTGGTGGTGTCGGTCGCGTGCTGGTCCGCAGTGTAGCGCGCGAGCTTGAACAGCAGGCCAAGCTTCGCCCCCAGGGGACACGAGACCGATATGTCCACTTCCCGGCCGTAGTCCGCACCGCCCTCGGCCGCTTTGAAATCGTGCAGCGCGACGGCGAAGGCCGCGGGACCAACTTTGGTGGCGGCTTTCAGATAGAAGTTCTTGATTCCCGCCGGCGGCGTGGCCAGGAACTTGTCGGTCCAGCCCTGGAACTTGTGCAAGGTCGCGGTCGGCGTGCGGAAGGAGGCCGCGCCTTCGTCGCTGCCGAGTATTTCGTAGCCCGCCGTGTACGTCACCGGCCCGCCTTTCAGCCTCGCCTCAAGGGAGTGGTAGGCGGCGTCGTAGGAACGCGGATTGTCGGCCCAATCCGATTGCTGAGCGAAGGAGGCGGACAGACCGAAGGCTCCAAAAGAGGCCGAGTAGTCGATCCCATAGGTCCTGTTGGCGTTGGCCGGGCCGTTGTCGTTCTGAAAATCCATAAGATAGACAAAGCTGCCGAACGCATGTCCTTCCGCCGGCTTCACCTCGACCCGGAACAGGTGCGAATTCCCCTCCCAGTCCGCCGGTTGCGCGCCGTCGTCGGGACCGAAGATCCGATTGACGTTCGCCACGTAGCTGTAATCGATGCTGGCCTTGTCGTGCGAGGACCGCACGCGCAAGGCGTCGAAGGTCTGCTCGTTCTGCCGCCAGGCCACTCCCCCCGACGAAACGTTGTCCGCCGTGGACAATGCGCTGCCGGCCCATGGTCACCGTCAGACTGTCGTCGCGGTATCGAAGGTACGTTGAGATCGAAGCCCGTGGGGTCCGCCACCACGGGAAACTCCGTGCGGCCGTTGTTGGTGGAGTTGTATCTCTCGTCTCCAACGAGAAACACATAGTCACCTTCGATGCCGGCGGAAAAGCCCTCGGTCGCCGGCATGATCCACGACAGGCGCGCCCGCGCCGTCGACGCGCGCGCATTGTCTTCAACACCATCCTGATCAACCGTCTCCATGCGGTATCGGACATTGAAAGCGGGCTTCGTATCCCGCAGTCCGTCGGCGAATCCCGCAGACGCCTGCAACGGCGCCAAGATGGATGCGACAACCGCCGCGGCCGCGACAGTGTTGAGCGTGGGTATCTTCTGCACGTGTTCGGATCCGATCTAGCCCGCATATCTCACCAAGGGCCGCGATGATCGCGCAGGATTTTGCCCGCGTGCGCGTGCTCGCGAGCCTTCAGCCGGGGAGCGCGAGGGGGTACCCCTCGCAAGAAGAGAGACGGAAGCATAGCCGTGCCATATGGTGTAGCGAGCACGTGCGCGCACGCGGGCAAAAGTGCCCCACAGTCGGTGCCTTCGGCTCCGCCCGTGGCCCGGCCCCACCGTGCGAGGGCGCGGCAGCGCTGTCTGCCCCCGGCACGATGTTGGAGATGGGGAAGTAACCGATTGAAACGCATCACATTCGACAATCCAACAAGCGACTTGGTGAGATATGCGGGCTAGTGCAACTTCATTGCATCGTAAATTTCCCGCAGCGTCACCGCTCCGGGGCACCGGCAGTCTTGTGAGCAAGAACCAGACCAGATTCCAGTCAGCTTCTAGCGGCCGCAGACATCCTGTCCAGGTTCTTGATGATGCCGAGGACCAAAGCGAATGAGTCCTTCGGCCTTTTGCCGGTCGGCTCGGGGCGCTCTGCGCGCTGCTCGTCCACGCCGAGGTGAAACTTGATGCGCGCCATTTCGGCCAAGAGCATGTTGGTTGAGTCAAAGACTTCCGATGGAGTTACGCGCACCAACGTCAGACTCGGTACGCCCGAAGCATCCATGCCCAGCGCCGTCTGCAGGTTGATAACCTTGTAGGTGGCCCGCAAGACCTGCTGGGCCACCTCCTTCGGCCTCTTCTCTTCCCCTACCTCGGGAAACTCAGGATCGAGCGAAACGTCAAGCCGCGTAGCGATAAGCTCCATCTCATCGAGTATGGAAGTACAGTTCCCGTAGACATCATCTGGCGTGAGTGGCCGGCCGCGGAGTCCGTCGAGCAAAAAAGACGCGTCCGCCAGATTCTTGTAGACAAACGAAGGCGACATGCCGCCAACGAGAACCGCCGGCTCTATCTCGCGCTCAATGACCATTTGCGTCTTGATCTTGCGGATCTCGTCGGTGATGTACTCGACATTCGCAAGCACATCGCCCGAATTGACTTCCTTGAAGGGTATCTGACGAGTCTGGGCCTCCGGAACGCCAAACCGGCGTTGGGTTCGGATAACCTTGGACAGCACCTCCAATGTCTTGGCGTAGACATGGATCGGTGTGCGCTCTTCCTGTAGTTCCGCTTGCGGCGGGTAGTCGGATACACCCAACTCGTCCCGCAATATGGAAACCTCGGCGATCAAATCCTGAACTGCCCGAGAGACCTCGCTGGGTGTTGCCCCTTCGCGCTCGGATTCCCGCGTAGTCTCCGATGAGGGGCTTAGCCATTCGAGAATCCTGTCAAAAAAACTGCCTTCCTTCTCTTGAGCGATAGCTTGAGGCCCAAGCGAGCCCGCTAGCAGCAGGACCGAACACATCACCGTCGCATGTTTCGTGCGTCGTATCGATAAACGCTGCTTCATTTTCATTAAGTTCCTCCAAACTACCGCCGAGAGTCTCTTACCGGATAGACCGGGCCTCGGCGTGGATTTCGTGGATATCTGCAAACGGCAAGCGCTACTCCTCCATGAAGATGCGGATGACCACACCGCCCATCACATCGCCCAGCTTGAAGTCGCTCCTTGGCGACTTGGGGTGACCGTTGTGGCATGAGACGCACGCTTCGACGCTCGCCACATCCGCATAGACCGCAACCATGGCTCGCCGACCGCTGAGATCTTTCTCCTCGGTATAGAAACGCTCGGTGGGATTGTCCAGGACGAATTGCAGGCCTTCCTCCTCGGCGGGCGTGAGAGGACCACTCGCAAAGTTGATCGGAGTGACTGAGCGCAGAGAGAGCCAGAACGCATCGGTGTTCTTCAAGAGCTCATCGGCACCCAAACGGAACATTTGCGCCGGCAACGGCAGACCCTTCTCGTCCTTGTAGTGCTCCGAGGCGGTGAGCACGGACTCCTCGAGGGTGAGCCGCTGCACGACATCCCTCGTATAGGTCTTGCGATTGGCGAAGGCCAATTCGTAGAGCATATCGGCAACCTGACGGTGCGGGACCCCGTCGTCGCCACCGGATTCGGCGACCGTGGGAACGGTGAGACCGAGGGTCAGGATCATGATGAATATTGGTCGCATTGCGCCCTCCTGGCTAGATGATGGATGACACGAGGTTTTGAGCCCCGGGATCAAAGCCGGTACGTGACGACGAACCACCCCTTGGTGGTGTCGGTCGCGTGCTGGTCCGCGGTGTAGTGCGCGAGCTTGAACAGCAGGCCAAGCTTCGCCCCCAGGGGACACGAGACCGATATGTCCACTTCCCGACCGTAGTCCGCACCGCCCTCGGCCGCTTTGAAATCGTGCAGCGCGACGGCGAAGGCCGCCGGACCAACCTTGGTGGCGGCTTTCAGATAGAAGTCCTTGATCCCCGCCGGCGGCGTGGCCAGGAACTTGTCGGTCCAGCCCTGGAACTTGTGCAAGGTCGCGGTCGGCGTGCGGAAGGAGGCCGCGCCTTCGTCGCTGCCGAGTATTTCGTAGCCCGCCGTGTACGTCACCGGCCCGCCTTTCAGCCTCGCCTCAAGGGAGTGGTAGGCGGCGTCGTAGGAACGCGGATTGTCGGCCCAATCCGATTGCTGAGCGAAGGAGGCGGACAGACCGAAGGCTCCAAAAGAGGCCGAGTAGTCGATCCCATAGGTCCTGTTGGCGTTGGCCGGGCCGTTGTCGTTCTGAAAATCCATAAGATAGACAAAGCTGCCGAACGCATGTCCTTCCGCCGGCTTCACCTCGACCCGGAACAGGTGCGAATTCCCCTCCCAGTCCGCCGGTTGCGCGCCGTCGTCGGGACCGAAGATCCGATTGACGTTCGCCACGTAGCTGTAATCGATGCTGGCCTTGTCGTGCGAGGACCGCACGCGCAAGGCGTCGAAGGTCTGCTCGTTCTGCCGCCAGGCCACTCCCCCCACGAAACGTTGTCCGCCGTGGACAATGCGCTGCCGGCCCATGGTCACCGTCAGACTGTCGTCGCGGTATCGAAGGTACGCCTGGTTGAGATCGAAGCCCGTGGGGTCCGCCACCACGGGAAACTCCGTGCGGCCGTTGTTGGTGGAGTTGTATCTCTCGTCTCCAACGAGAAACACATAGTCACCTTCGATGCCGGCGGAAAAGCCCTCGGTCGCCGGCATGATCCACGACAGGCGCGCCCGCGCCGTCGACGCGCGCGCATTGTCTTCAACACCATCCTGATCAACCGTCTCCATGCGGTATCGGACATTGAAAGCGGGCTTCGTATCCCGCACAGCTTCTAGCAGCCCGGCCGACGCCGGCTGCGCTGTCGTCGCAGCGAAAGCCGCCGCTGCGACCGCACTCAGCGTGGAGACAAAGCGTATTTTGTGAGTATTGCAGTTCACCAGGTCTCACCAATGCTTGGGTGGGCTCGGGCGGAGCCCGCCCATGTGGCTTGCAAGGATTGCGGTTTGGTTGTTTTGCGCGACCGAACCGCGACCAAAGGCCGCGCGCATCACGCCGAGGCGGCCTCGGCCATAACGTCCAGATTCTGGATGATCAGCATGACTTGGCCGAATACATCTTCCGGTTTCTTGTTCCTCGCGTCCGGACGGGGTTCGCGCGGGAGGTTGATTTCGAGATGCACCTTGATGCGGTTCATCTCCGCCATCAGGATGTTGGTTGCGTCGTAGACTTCCGACGGCGTCACACGCACCAGCGTCAACGTCGGCACGGCAGAGGCGTCCATACCGAGCCTCGTCTGCAGGTTGACGACCTTGTAGGTCGCCCGCAATACCTGCTGGGCAACATCCCTGGGCTTCTTGCTTCCTTCCACCACAGGCGGGTCAAGCCGCAACGGGACCCTGAGCTTGGCCGCGATGAGTTCCATCTCGTCAAGGATTGCCACGGCATTGCCGAAGACATCGGTTGGCGTCAACGGCCGTCCGCGCAGTCCGTCGAGCAGGAAAGAAGCGTCCGCCAGGTTCTTGTAGACCATCGACGCGGTCTTGCTGCCGACAAGCTCCGCAGGCTCGATCTCGTTTTCGATAACCATCTGCGTCTTGATTCGCCGCACCTCGTCGAGGATGCCATTCACGCTACGAAGCACGTCGCCCGGGTCGATCTCCTTGATGGGAATCTGACCCACCCCGCCCGGCGTCACGCCGAACCGGCGCTGCACGCGCGATACCTTCGACAGTACTTCCAGCGTCTTCGCGTAGACATGAACCGGCGCGCGGTCTTCCGGCAGTTCAGCTTCGACGGGGTAGTCGTAGACGCCAAGTTCGTTTCTCAAGACCTCGATCTCGGCGATCAGGTCTTCGGTCGCTCGGAATACGTGACTCGGCGTCACGTTGTTCTGACCCTCCTCGGCGTTCGCCTTCGACCGGTCCAACAACGACTCGAACCAATTGCTCTCCTCTGCGGCGCTCGCCACGCCGGGGCTCGCAAACAGGGCCAAAAGACCCGGGATCAGAATGTGCTTGATGCGTCTGGTCAGGAAAAATTTCTTCATCTCAATCAAACCTTAGACTGCTGTCATCACAGTCACCCTCGTCACAGTCACCCTCAGTCGCGTTGCGCGTACACGTATAGAAAGGAGATCTACCGCAGGGCGGACGGCCCGCCACAATGCAGCAGCCCAAGTTTCCATCGTTGGGAAGCAACGGAGCTATCCGGCCTGCCCGGCCTACGCTTTGCGGCAGCTATCCAAATAAAGATGGTCGCTTGAGGCGGGACAGGCCGCAATCGCCCAATTCAGTAGTCTGAAGCCAAAAGTTGGTAGTCGGTATGTAGCGACGTTAGTAGTTTTCGCTGCCGGTTTCGGTAGTACGACAACGAATCACGCCGCCCGAACGTGCCCGTCGCACCGCATCTACCCTGCCGGTGGCACCCAGCTTTCGGTAGATGTTCTTCAGATGATAGCGCACGCCATTTTCCGTAATGCCAAGGCGCCTGGCGATCTCCTTGTCCCGCTCGCCCCGCCCCAGACCTTCCAGGACCTCGATTTCGCGCGCGGTGTAGTGTTGCGCCGGGGCATCCGCGACTGTCGCGCCGAGCTGTTCCATAACGACATTCGCGATCTCACGGATACTTGCCTGCAGGTCCAGTCCAAGCAGCGTCTTCATCACGCGGGCACTCGTTTCGCGTTCGCGCGCCAACGGCTTGATGTAGTCCGTACCGCCGAACGCGCTCAAGTACTCAAGCAACCGCGCCGCGGCGTCGTTCTCGCGCCCGGCTCGGTATTCCAGCCCCATCCACAACGCCAGGCACCGCATGAGCGTTCTCGCCAAGCCCCGCTTCCGAGCCACCTCGCACAGCCGGGCCGCCGCTTCGCGAGCCGCATCAAACTGGCCCTGCGCCGTGAGCAACCGTATCCATGCGCACGAGATCGCCTCCATTTCCCGCCAGGACTGGGTATCGAGATCGAACAGGTTCGGCAAGTCGTCCGGCAGACCGGCCCCGCGCCATGCCCTCGCCGCCTGGTCGATCCGCTCGTCCGCGATCAGGTAGACGACCCGCAGCGCGGACAGATAACGCACCGCGCTCACGAGTCCTTCGCTCAAGGCGAAATTGCGCGATTCTTCTACCACCTGCAGGGCCTCTTCCACGCCGTCCGTCTCGAACTTCCATTCCGCGGTCACATCGACGGCCGCCGCCCGCACGTCGAACAATACGGCGACATCGCGCAACGGCATCGGAATCTGCGATATGCGAGCTCCAATTCCTTCCGTCCGGTTGCGCTCAAGATCGAGTTCCGTCGACAGGACATTGACAATGAGCGGCAGGCCGGCATCGCGAGAAAAGTGTTCCTTGGCGATCCGCCCCGCACGTTCGTAGCTGCCTTCAGCCTCCCCGCCACGACCCTCCGCCATGGCGAGCAGGCCGTATTGCAACGTCACATGCAAGTCACCATGCTGCGAGCCACAGAGCGCGTACTGTGTTCGAGCCTCGGTGGCGAACTCGCGGGCGAGGCCGAATCGTGCCGCCTGGCAGTGCGCGACGAAGAGGAGCAAGTTGTGATTGGCAAGCGTCGCCGCATCCGGTTCCCCTTCTCGTTCCACGAGATCCAGGCTGGCCTCCACGTCCCGAATCAACTCGCACGTAATCGGCATGCAGCCAAAACCGGCAAGCTGGGCCTTTACGACGACGGCATCCACGCGCAGGGTGACGTTCGAGTCGCTATTCGGATCCTGCGTGAAGTCATGCGTCTGCGCCCTGATGCTTTCGTACAGCTTGCGCGCCTCCGCCAGCCTGGCGTTCTTCGTGAGAATCCTGCAGCGCAACAGCGCCAGCCGGGGATGACCCTCGAGCACATCCGGCGTCAGGAACCGCTCTGCCGCGCCCAGTCGCGTCATGCCTTCGCGCAGCCACAGTCTCAACCCGCCCGCCCGTTCCAGAATGTCGCCGATCAGGCCAACATCATCAGCAACGCTGGCATGGCGCATGGCGGGAAGCAGTTGGCCGTGGCCTTCCATTGCGATGGCGATCTCACGGTGGAGCCGCCGGTACCGTTCAGGGTCTTCGCGCTGTAGCTGAGCTGCGCAGTATTCCCCGAGCAGCGGGTGCAGGCGCAGTGTCTCGACATCGCCTCCCATCGGCTGGATGAGTCCTTGCAGCGATAACAGGCCGGTCGTCCTGGGCATCGAGTCGTCCCTGCCCAGAACGTCGTCCACCAGCGCGATATCGATCCAGTCGAACAGGGCGATGTCGAGCAGGAAATCGCGCTCTTCGCCCACCACGTTGCGCAACAGTCGCGCGCCGAGCCAGTTCGCCGCGATCCCCTCGTCTCCCGCAAGGCCGCGCGCGTCCCATCCGCTGGCGGCAGGAGCGCTTGCTTCGTCCGCCTTCACGTTGCGATAGAGACGCAGGGCGACAGGCCATCCTTCCGTGCGCGCAGTGACGTCGGCGAGTTCACGTCGCGACAGCTCCCCGCCAAAGAAATCGACGATCTCCTGTCTGGAGAAGCGCAACTGGTCGGCTGTCAAGACGACACCTCGCCCATTCAGCGTGACCGACGCGAGGTCGAGACCCGGGTTTTCCCGCATTCCTATCGCAACGCGGAGATTGCTGGGGCAATGGCGCAAGAAGAAATCGACCGCCGCAACGACACCCGTCGTGACCCGCTCAACCTCATCAAGGACAAGCAGGCAGGGCTCCGCATGGGCCTCGATGCTTCGCGCAACCAGCCCCATGGAATGTTCAAATGCGTCGCTCGCACCTGGTGTTTCGAGTCCCGCGCGTTCGAAGGCGTATGCGAGATACGCGCCAACGCCCTCGACTGTATCGTCTTCGTCCAGAGTGAGCCACGCGGCGAGCACGCCGCGCTCACGCTCGCGACGGTAGATCTCCGCAAGCAGCGTCGTCTTGCCGAAGCCGCCTGGTGCCTGCACCACGACGATTCCGGAGCCAGTCGCCTCGCTCCACTCGAACGGTCGGGACCGATTGAAGTACGCATCGACGCGCGCTGGAACCGCCACCTTGGCACTCAGAAGCCAAGGGAAAGCCATCGACATGGTATCGGCAGTGCCGGTGTTGCCTTTTTCCATGGTTCCAGCGTCTTACGGAATAAGACCCAAAACCCGGGCGCGCCGTACCGCATCCATTCGGCTAGTGGCGCCCATCTTGCGAAATATGTTCTTGAGATGGTACCGCACGCCGTGTTCGGTGAGGCCGAGATAGCGGGCGATCTGCTTGTCCCGCAGACCTTGTTCCACGCGCTCCAGCACCTCTATTTCACGCGCGGTGTACATGGGGCGTTGGTGCGAAGGAGTATCCACCGCACCCAATTGCCCAAGCATGGACTCGGCAGTTGCTCGAAGCTCGGGCTTGAGTGCCGTACGCAGGACGCGCCGAAGCACTGCAGTACCTATTTCCCGTTCGCGCACCAGCGGCCTCGGATAGTCCGCGGTGCGCACCAAGCGGAGAAACTCAAGCAGCCGTGACGCGGCAGCATTCATGTTTCCGGCACGGTACTCCACACTCATCCATAGCGCGATACAACGCATCAGCGTTCGCATCAATCCCCGCTCGCGCGTCGCTTCTCGCAACTTTTCCGCCAGACGGCGCGCAGCCTCAAATTCCCTCCGCGCCGCGAGCAGTCGAATCCGCGCGCAGCAAAGCGATTCCATCTCTCGCCAGGTTTGCGCATCCAGGTCGAGCAACTCAGAGTCGTCATCAGGCAACCGTGCCTCTTGCCAGGCTGCGCTCGCCTGCGCATCGCGTCCATCGGCGACAAGGTACGAAACGCGCAGAGCCGACAGGTACCGCACCAGGCCCGGAAAATCTTCCGTGGCGGCATGGTCCAGCGACTCCTCCACGATCTGCAATGCGCCTTCGGTCCCGCTCTTCTCGAACGCCAGCTCCGCGACAACGCCCAGGGCGGCGGCATGGACATCGAACCACCCCCCAATGCTGCGAAGCTGCGCGTGGAGATTTCGCAACCGGCGTCCCGAAGACTTCAACCTGTTACTTTCAAGCTTGAGTTCCGCGATGAAAACTTCCGAAATTGCCGTCGGCATGACACGCGTCAAGCCAACCATGGCTTCACGAACGCGGCCCTCGGCCATGGCAACGAGAGCATGCTGGAAATCGACAAATCCGGTGCCGTAGCCGGTGTCCGCCAGGGCGAAACACTGCTTCGCCCTGGTCCCCATAAGCTGACTGGACTCAAACCTCGCGCGCTGGTAGTCACACACCGAGAGAATCGCGAGCAGACCACCGCGAACAAGCGGATCGACCTTCTCGTCCGCCGCCAGTTCGCTCGCGTCGGCCAACATCCTCTTCACGACTCGCCGGCTGAACGGCTGGCCGGTGAAGCTGGCCAACACCGCTCGAACGAAAACGCTGTCACTTCGCAGCGCGCGATCATCGCCTCCGTCCCGATCGCGACAGAAGTCGTCGGTCTCCTTACCCACACGTTCATACAACGAAAGCGCGTGCTGCACATTCGAACTCAGGAACAAGGCGACACACCGCATGAGCGCGAGTCGCGGGAATGCGGCACGCACTTCCGATGTCAGAAAACGGTCCGCCGAAAAGAACTGTGCCATGCCTTTTTTGGGCAGTAGCCACACTCCACCGGCATTTTCCAGAATGCCGCCGACCATCGCGCTGTCACCACTGTCGGCGGCGTGGCGCAGTGCGGAATTCAAGCGCCCGCGTCGCGCCATCGCGGCTGCGATTCGGCCGTGAAGCATTCGAAAACGCACCGGGGCCTCCTGCAATCGCCGTGCGGCGCAGTACTCCCTGACAAGCGGATTCAGGCGCAACACCCGCGCCGACGCATCGACAGGCCGTACCAATCCCTCGAACATTGAAAGGACATGCGCTCCAGACTTCGAATGCGTCTCGGGCAGCACCTCGTTCATCACCGACAGGTCAATGGAGTCGAACAGGGAGACGTCGAGCAGATAGTCGCGCCCCTCGTCCTTTAGATCCCGCAGCAGACGGGTGGCGACAAAGTCTGAGGCGATCTTTCGGTAGCCGCGAAGACGCCCAGAAGTATGCCCCTGCCGCCCATTTCCCGACACCACAACGCCGGTCCTCGTGTTGCGATGGACGCGCAGGGCCGCTGGCCACCCTTCCGTACGTTCCGTCACTTCGGCAAGTTCGCGCCGCGACAGCCGGCCACCGTAGAACAGCGCGATCTCCGGTTTCGAAAAACGCAAATCGTCCGCGCGCAGGATGTCGCCACGCTGGTCAAGGATTGCGGTAGCGAGGTCCAGCCCCGGCGGACTGTTGCGCATGGTCATTGCGAAGTGGAGGTTGCGCGGCGCGCGGCGCAGCAGGAAGTCGATCAGCCGGATCTGTTCGGCGGCGGCGAGACGCTCAACTTCGTCGAGTGCGAACAGGCACGGCATGCGATAGTTCTCGATCGCCCGCATCAGCAAGCCCATCCAATCGCGCACCGCATGTTCCGGTCGATCACTTGTTTCCGAGGCGCTGCGCGCCCGGGAACGTAGCACGGCAACGTCCAGTCCCGCGCGTTCCAGGGCGTACCCGATGTACGCGGCCGAGATGTCGAAGGTATCCGCTCCGTCCAGCCTGAGCCAGGCCGTGAGTACGCCGCGCGCCCTTTCGCGCCGACAGATATCAGTGAGCAAGGTAGTCTTGCCGAACCCGCACGGCGCATGAAACACAGTGAGCCGCCTGTTGAGCGGTTGGCATCGGCTGAGCAGTTGCGGCCGGCGCAGGTACCCGTCGACCCGCTCCGGAATCGTCACTCTGGCGGTCAGTAGCCACGGCGCACCCGTAGGGTAAGAGCCGCGCTCTGCAGTCAGGGCGGACGATTCGTTAGTCGCAAACATTCAAAAGAGCGTACCGCAATGCGAAAGAAAAAAGAGGTCGAAACACGACGCAGAATTGTCCCCATTTTCTCGATCCGACGCCGAGCGGGCGCTACAGGGGCTCGGTGGTGTTGTCGCGGGCCGGACGCTCCGGTCGCTGGCTACCCTGGTCGAATATATCGAGTTGCTGCGGATTCAGGTTGGACCGATCCGGATCGGGACTGAGTTGATCCATGCGCAACAGTTCGCCGACGGTATAAAGGCGACCTTGGAGCGCCGAACGACCCATGTGGTCCAGCGGGCCTATGCGGCTCTCTCCCTGCTCCGATCGCACAGCGAGAATGGATGGGTCCGCAATGTCCGGATTGTTGAGCATTTCGACGCTGTGGCTGGTCACGAGGACCTGCGTCGTTTTTGCGGCTTCCCTCAGGGCGTCGACCAGCACCCCCGCCGCCAACGGATGCAGGGCAACTTCCGGCTCTTCGATACCGACCAGTCGTCGTCCCGGTTCGCCCGGCGCCTGGAACGCGGCCACCAGCGCGCCGAGCGCCCGTAGCGTGCCGTCGGACACGTTGTTCGACGAAAAACGCCAGGAATGCTTTGCCCCGCGCACCGTTCGACGGAACTCAAGCGCTTCGCGGGGACCAACGATTCGCCGATCAACACCATCGATCCCCGGCACCATCTTTGCCAGGTAGCTATCGATCCGCCGTTTCAGTTCCGGCCTGCCCGACGCCAACGCCGCCACGACGCCAGCGATGTTGCCGCCGTCGCGCCGCATCAGTTGGCCCCCGTCTGGCGGCTGCAGGGCGCGCATCTCGTCAGGGCGCAAATTGTAGAAGCCCATTTCGGACAACGCGTCGTACACCCGACGGAAGGCGACGAAGCCCGAGACGTTGACCAGATAGAGGCGATCCAGCGCCGCTGCCGGCGGCGACGAGATCGTACTGCGGACGACGCGGCCTTGCCTTGTGGAATAGAAATGAAGACGCTCATCACGTTCTTTCACAAGGCATTCTTCACGCTCGACGATATAACCTTCGCCTGGTTTGGCGCCAATGAGGAAGCCGTAGTTTCCAGAGGACTCGCCGAGGTCGAAATCGACGCGAATCGCAAAGTGCGTCGGATGGCCTCCGGATCGTCGGCGAACCTCGTTGATGCCCCCCCGGTCGCGCAACGCGTGCTGAATGGAAAACTCAAGCGAATCCGAGACGAAACGAAGCGCGTCGAGAAAGTTGCTCTTTCCCGCTCCGTTCGGCCCGACGAGGAACGAAAGCTGTGCGGGCGCAACGTCGCACGCGGCGATGCTCTTGTAGTTGCGCAGGACGACACGGGTTATCAGGCGGCCGCTCATGGCATCTATCATATGATGATCAGTTCGCGCGCGGGGTGCGAAACAGACGGAGATGCCAAAAGTGAAGTACGGCGACATAGAAGTCGAACGCGATGGAAACATCGCACTACTCGAGATTCGGCGGCCCCCGAACAATTTCTTCGACGTCAATCTCATCAACGATATGGCGGACGCGCTCGAAACGCTCGACGCCGACGTGAACATGCGCGCCTATGTGCTATGCGCCGAGGGCAAACATTTCTGCGCCGGCGCGAATTTCGGCGACCCGGCGCGCAACGCCGCCCGCCCGGTTCGTTTCACCGGCGGCGTCAATCCCTTGTACGCCGCCGCCGTGCGCCTGTTCTCCTGCAAGAAGCCCATTATCGCCGCGGTTCAGGGTGCCGCGGTAGGTGGCGGCTTCGGGCTCTCCGTGATGGCGGATTTTCGCGTCGCATGCCCCGAGGCGCGCTTCACGTCGAACTTCGTCAAGCTCGGCTTTCACCCGGGCTTCGGTCTCACGCATACCCTGCCGAAGGTCATCGGCCAACAGAAGGCCAACCTGTTGTTCCTGACCGGCCGTCGTATCGACGGCGAGACCGCCTACGCCTGGGGCTTGGCGGACATCCTCACCGACCGGGACAATCTTCGCGCCGAAGCTGTTCGCTTGGCCAAGGAGATTGCGGAGAACGCGCCACTGGCCGTGCAATCGGTGCGAGCGACGATGCGCCAGGGACTGGCGGAGGAAGTCAAGGCAGCTACCGACTGGGAGAACCTCGAACAGGCGCGGCTGCAAGCCACGGAAGACCACAAGGAAGGCGTCCGGGCAGTGGCCGAACGTCGGCCAGGGAACTTCGTCGGACGTTAAGTTCACGCCCGTTCTAAATCGTTAGACCTCCATATAACTGTCGTCAAAAAACGGGCTCCAGGTATCGATAACGGTGCGTCGATCTCGAGCGTCCATGCGGGCGCCCAGTTCGACGACTGCCGGGATCAGTGCGGCGTCCCGGGCGAGGTCCGCGACGTGGAATGTCTGCGTTCCGGTTTGCCGCGTGCCGAGGATGTCTCCCGGTCCGCGTAGTTCGAGGTCTTTCTCGGCAATGACGAAACCATCGCCGGTTTCCCGCATGACGCCAAGGCGCGCCTTGGCAACATCCGACAACGGCGGTTCGAACAGCAGGATGCAGTAGCTGCGCCGCCGCCCCCTGCCGATGCGGCCGCGAAGCTGGTGCAACTGCGCGAGCCCGAGCCGTTCCGGATTATCGATGACCATCAGCGACGCGTTGGGCACGTCGACGCCGACCTCAACCACCGTCGTGGCAACGAGCACGTCGATCTCGCCGTTCTTGAATCCAGCCATGGCTTGCGCCCTCTCCGTGACCGACAGCCGACCGTGAACCAACCCGATACGCAAGTTGGGCGCGACGTTGCGCAATGCCGCCGCAACGCTTTCGGCCGCTTGCGAATCGAGCGCGTCGGAAGCTTCGATCAGGGTACAGATCCAGTACGCCTGGCGGCCGGCCCGACAGGCGGATACGACGCGCTCGATCACTTCCGGTCGGCGGGAACTCGCCACGGCACTGGTGACGACCGGAGGACGTCCGGGCGGCAACTCGTCGATCACCGATACATCCATGTCCGCATAGAGCGCCATCGTCAACGTCCGGGGAATGGGCGTCGCCGTCATCACCAGTTGATGGGGAAGATCTCCCTTGTGACGGAGCAGCATGCGCTGATGCACCCCGAAACGATGCTGCTCGTCGATGATGGTTAGCGCGAGTGACGCGAACTCGACGGTGGACTGGAACAGCGCATGCGTGCCAGCGACCACCAACATCTCGCCGCGCGCGATTGCAGAGAGGCGCGCGCGACGTTCCCTGGCAGCGAGACGGCCTGTGATCAGCCCCACATCGATGCCGAGGGGCGACAGCCACCCGGACAGCGTCTCGTAGTGTTGTTCCGCCAGAATCTCTGTCGGCGCCATGATGGCGGTCTGGCAGCCATGTTCGGCCGCCCGGATTGCCGCGAACGCCGCCACCACAGTCTTGCCGGAGCCAACATCACCCTGCAACAAACGAATCATCGGCGCCGGGCTGTCGAGATCATTCAGGACCTCGGCCACGACGCGGCGTTGCGCGCCTGTCAGGCGGAAGTCCAGGTTTCGCAACAACTCGCGCCCGAGGCCCTGTGCCTTTGGCAGCGGTTTCGTGCTCTGGCGCGCGCGCAGTTTCTGACGCTCCCGCATCAACAGGTGGTGCGCCAGCAATTCGTCCTTGGCGATCCGCGCCCGAGCGGCGTCCAACGCGTCGCTGGACGCATCCGCCGGCGGACGGTGCAGAAACAGGACGGCGTCGTCGAGGGAGGAAATCGGTTCGTCGGCCAGCACGCTCCCGCTCAAGGTCACATTGGCGTCCAACACCTGTTCGACACACGCCCGGATGCGCGCGCTGGCGAAACCTTCGGTAGCCGGATACACGGGCGTCAGGGCCGGGTCCGGCGGGTCCGGCCTCGAGGGCAATACCCGATACTCCGGATGCACCATTTCCCTGCCCGCCGGCCCCGCGCGCACCTCGCCGAAACATCGCAACCAGACACCCGGTCTTAGAGCTTCCAATTGTTGACGCGAGAAGTGAAACAGCCGCATGGTCAGGAATCCGGCGCCGTCCGCGATGGTCGCTGTCAGGCTTCTTCGGCGGCCGTAGGCCAAGTCAGATCTGACGAGCTCGCCCGCGACGAGACACGACTGACCGATTTCCACTTCCCTCAAGGGGACGTGGCGGGTTCGGTCCTCGTACCGCATCGGCAGATGCAGAAGCAGGTCCCCGATGGAGACGATCCCGAGCCGCGAGAGATTCCTTGCGGCGGCCGGTCCAACGCGGTGCAGGACAGTTACCGGGTCGCCCGCCTTCATTCGCGAGCTATCCCTCGCACAGTCGAGGCGGAGCGCGAACGCAGGGTGAATTTCCGGGTTGGTCCGCCGCCGATGCCGAAGGCACACATTTCACTGCTGATTCGCTGCCTTTCTGCGCGAACAAACTTCCATGGTCGACGAGCGGGGCCGGGCCACAGGCGAAGCCGAAGGCGCCGGCTGTGGGGCACTTGCATGGAATAACACTGCCACCACCGCTGGAGGACTTGCAACGTCGGAGTTCCCTGGGCGTCACGGGCGCACTGTAATCCAGCGGGCTAAAGGCTTCCATGTAACAACGCCCCGGGGGAGCGTCAGCGACCGGGCACCGCTCAGCCGACTATCCGACGTACGCTCTGGACCGCCGGAATCGCCAGCAGCCTCTGCCGAACACGGTCCAGGTGGTCACGATTTAACACCGAGAGATCTACGGTGACGCTGGACAACTCGGCATTACGCTCGTCGACCTTGATGTTGCTGATACCCGCGTTTGTCTGGTTGACCGATGCGGCGATCTCCGCGAGCACGCCCTTGCGCCGGTTCACCGTCAGCATCAGCATGGTTTCGAAATCGCCAGTGATCGAATCGGTCCAGCGCACGGGAATGATCTGGTTCGGCGTCCGCCGCCGCACGGCTTCCATGTTCTTGCATGTGTCCATATGCACCACCAATCCCCGCTCCGGCGTGACGTGACCGATAACGGCATCGCCCGGTACGGGTCCGCAGCAGCGGCCGCAGGAGATGACAAGCCCTTCCCCGCCCCGGATTGCGACGGGCCCACCCTTGTCGATGTCTACCGCTTCGTAGTCGGGGTTGTCCGCCGACAGCAGGCGCTGGGCGACGGCGTAAGCCATCAGGTTGCCCGTACCTATGCCGGCCAATACCTCGTCCAGCTTGCGTACGCCGAACTCGCGAAACACCTTTCGCAGCCGCCGGAAGTCGAAGTCCTTGATGGACGCGTCCGCGTTTTCCAGCGAACGGTTCAGAAGCCGTCGTCCCAGCGCTATGGATTCGGAACGGTGTTGGGCCTTCAACGCCTGACGAATCGCCGAACGCGCGCGTCCCGACACGGCAAAGGTGAGCCACGCCGGACTCGGCCGCGCATCCGGGGAAGTGATGATATTGACCGTCTGGCCACTTTCGAGTTGCTGTGACAGCGGCGCCAGCGTCCGATCCACGCGGCATGCAACGCAGTGGTTGCCGATATCCGTATGGACGGCGTAGGCGAAGTCCACCGGACACGCACCCCTCGGAAGTTCGAAAATGTCGCCTTTCGGCGTAAAGACATATGCCTCATCCGGGAACAGGTCTGTCTTCAGACTCTCGATGAATTCCTGCGGATCGCCAGCCCGGCGCTGCAGATCCAGAACGCCGTCGACCCAACGCGACGCTCGGGCCTGGTGCTTGAGCGACGCATCGCCGGACTTGTACAGCCAGTGGCCGGCGATGCCGTGGTCGGCGACGGCGTCCATCTCCCGGGTCCGAATCTGCACCTCCATGCCGACGCCGCGCATCCCGATCAGGGTCGTGTGCAGCGATTGATAGCCATTCGCCTTGGGTATGGCCACGTAGTCCTTGAAGCGGCCCGCCACCGGTTTGTACAGATTGTGTACCACCCCGAGGGTTCTATAACAGTCATCCACCTGACTTACGATGATGCGGAAACCGAACACATCGACGATGTCCGCAAACGGCTTGCGCTGCGTTTTCATCTTCTTGTAGATGGAATACAGGGTTTTTTCCCGACCGCGCACCTGCGCTTCGAGACCGTCGCGTCGCAACGCGGCTTCGAAGGACGTGGTGATCTCGTCCATCAACGCCTTGTGTCGCGTGCGCCGCGCCGTGTCGACAGACCGGCGCAGCCGGTCTGCCCGCAGCGGATACAGCGCCTCGAAACCGAGTTCCTCCAGTTCCGTACAGAGACTGTGTATGCCAAGCCGATTTGCGATCGGCGCATAAAAGTCGAGGGTTTCGCGCGAAATGCGCCGACGCTTGTCCAGCGGCATGACACCGATGGTGCGCATGTTGTGCAGTCTGTCCGCCAGTTTGACAAGGATTACCCGCAGGTCGTTGGCCATCGCGATGGCCATCTTCTGAAAGTTCTCGGCCTGGGCCTGTTCATGGGTCTTGAACATCTTGCCCAACTTGCTCACGCCATCAACGATGTGCGCAACTTCCCCGCCGAACTCAGCCACAAGGGCCGCTTTGGTGGTACCGGTGTCCTCCAGCACGTCGTGGAGCACGGCCGCCGCTATGGACTGCTCATCCATGTGCATTTCAGAAAGGATGTTGGCGACGGCCAGAGGGTGGGTGATGTAGCTGTGGCCCGTAAGGCGGGTCTGGCCAGCGTGGGCCGCCTGAGCAAAGCCGTGCGCCCGCACGACCATGTCAACCCCGACTTCCGGGAGGTATTGCGATAACGTCTGGGCGAGCGACTCTATCGTTGCGGGGGCGGCGACCTCGTCGTTGGACGCCCGCGCGGCGAGCAGGTTATGGAAGTACGACTCAAACGTCGTTGCGCGCATCATCTCCTGTATAGAAAGGCGACTCGGCATTTCCAGTCATTTGAACCTCCGCATCGTGGGCGGATGCGTCCGATGCGTCAAGCATTTCGTCGTTTATCAACCCCTCGGCGATTTCCCGCAGCGCCATGACGGTAGGCTTGTCGTTTTCAGGCTCGACCAGCGGATCGATGAAGGGATTGTGAAGTTGCCGCGCCCTTCGGCTAGCGACCATGACCAGTTCGAATCGGTTTTCTACTTGTTCGAGGCAATCTTGAACAGTTACTCGGGCCATGGATGCACCAATGTCCTTGATTTCGGCGAAGTACCCAGTCTACCTAAGCGCCTCTATGTAAGAAACCCTTTGTTGGCGCCACAAAAAACCGTCGCCCTTGACGGGCGCCGTGTCTTGCGGCCGCCCTACCCCGTCGAATCGCGATTCAAATCGCGGAACTGTTCCGTCACGTACTCGAACAGCGCGGTTAGCGCTTCCTCGACAGTGGTAGCGGCCGTGTCGATGACCAACGCCGGATTTTTCGGCGGTTCATAGACATCGTCGATACCGGTGAAGTTCTTGATTTCCCCCGCGCGCGCCCTGCGGTAAAGACCCTTGGGATCACGCCGTTCGCAGGTGGCGAGATCGGCCTTGACGTACACCTCGTGAAACCGCCGCGCCGCTTTGCGCGCCGTCTCCCGATCAGATCGATAGGGGGATATGAAAGCCGAAATGCAAATCATGCCGGCGTCCTCGAACAGCGCCGCCGTCTCGCCGACACGCCGGATGTTTTCTACGCGGTCCGCGTGCGAAAAGCCAAGGTCCGAATTCAGCCCCGCACGCACGTTGTCGCCGTCCAGCACATATACCTGGTAGCCGCGCTTGAACAGCCGCTCCCCCAGTCCGAACGCCAGCGTAGACTTGCCGGCCCCGGAGAGCCCGGTCAACCAGAGTACGCCGCTCCTGTGGCGATTGCGGTTCTCGCGCTCGTGCATGCCAGGCTAGAACCTGACGATTTCCCACTGCGGCACCAGCATATCCGCCTCTTCGATGGTGCCGAGTCCCCTGGCCGGATCGCGCGGTACGAGGTAGTAGGGTTTCCCCCGCTTGGGCACGATCTTGATCATCCTCAGGAGTCCGTTCTGTCGATACTCGTACACCACGCGCTCTTCGCTCTCGATCAACGTGACATCGGGTCCGCGATGTTCTCGCGTTCCCTCGTCGGCTGCGTTCGCAAGTGTCGCGAATGCGAGAACAACGGCGACCAGAATGCTACGGCGTCGGCGCATGCGTAATGTGATAGCTTCGAGTCCCGAGAACTGTAGCATGCCGAAACCCTGAAGGAACCCGCAAAAGGCGATGCACGAAGATGCAGATACGGCAGGCGCCACCACCGCCGCAGGGGTGATGTCCGACGCGCCGCTGCTGCTGGTGGACGGTTCCTCGTACCTGTTCCGCGCCTTCCACGCGATGCCGAATCTATCGACGTCCAGCGGACTCCCGACGGGAGCGATATTCGGCGTCGTCAACATGTTGCGCAAGCTCTGCAACGACTTCGAGGGCAGTCCCGTCGCGGTGGTGTTCGACGCCGCCGGCAAGTCGTTCCGCAACGACATCTACCCCGAGTACAAGGCCAATCGACCGCCAATGCCGGATGAGTTGCGGCAACAGGTGCGGCCCATCCACGATATCATCGACGCCATGGGGATGCCCATGCTGGTGGTCCCGGACGTCGAAGCCGACGATGTGATCGGCACCCTGGCGGCGCAAGCCACGGCCTTGAGGCGCCGCACTGTCATTTCCACTTCCGACAAGGACATGGCGCAGCTTGTCGGCGCCTACGTCACCCTCGTCAATACGATGACCGAGACCGCCATGGACCGGGATGGCGTGTTCGAGAAGTACGGCGTCCATCCCGAACACATCGTCGACTACCTGGCACTGATGGGCGACAGCGTGGACAACATTCCCGGCGTACCGAAGGTGGGGCCCAAGACCGCCGCCAAATGGCTCAATGGCTACGGCAGCCTGGACGTTCTGATCGAGCGGGCCGACGAAGTCGGCGGCAAGGTGGGCGAAAGTTTTCGCGCGTCGATCGAAACGTTGCCCGTATCAAGGCGCCTCGCGACCATACGCCTGGATGTCGAGTTGCCCGTCGCCATCGGCGATCTGACGCCGAAGCCTGCGGACCATGAAACGCTCAGGTCCCTGTTCGAGAAATACGAGTTCAAGGCCTGGATCGAGGAGCTGGGCGGCAACCTGGGCCACGGCCTGGTTGAAGGCGACTACGACTCGGTCAACGATCTTGCGGCACTCGACCGTCTCATCCGCCAGATTCGCGAGGCAGGGACATGCTCCCTCGCCGCGGTGACCCGCCGGGGCAACCTTGCCGATGCCGAGATCGCCGGCGTCGCATTCGCCGCTACGCCCGGAGAGGCCGCCTACGTGCCCCTGGGCCTCGATCTCACAGGTCCGGATCACCTGTCGCTGGCGGAAGCGACCGATCGCCTCAAACCGCTGCTGGAAGATTCCGGGATCGTCAAGGTCGGCCACAATCTCAAGCGGGCCAAGCGCGTCCTTGCGCGCTACGGGATGGACCTTCGTGGCATCGCGCATGACACGATGCTCGAATCCTACGTGCTGGACAGCGTCGGTACGCGCCGCCACAACCTGGACGATCTCGTCGAAAAGCAGGTCGGTCTCCGCACGACGCGCTACGAGGATGTCGCCGGCAGAGGCGCGAAACAACTCGACTTCACTGTGGTACCGCCGCCGCAAGCGACCGCCTATGCCGCCGGCGCCGCCGATGCGGCGCTGCGGCTGCACGGCGCGCTGTGGCCAAAGCTCTCTTCGGTGGCCTCGCTCAAGTCCGTCTACGAGGAAATCGAATTACCGCTGCTTTCCGTTCTGTCCCGGATCGAACAGACCGGCACGCTGGTGGATGCGGGCCTGCTCGCGGATCAGAGCCGCGAACTCACAAGGCGCATGCACACACTGGCCGAACAGGCCTTTGAGAAGGCGGGACAGCGGTTCAACCTTGGTTCGCCGAAGCAGTTGCGGGAAATCCTTTACGACAAGCTCGGTTTGCATCAATACCTTCGTACGCCGGGCACCAGCAAGACACAGACAGGCCAGCGCTCCACCGCCGAGCACGTGCTGGCGGAACTCGCCCACTACGACGGCTTGCCGCAGATCATTCTCGACTACCGCCAGGTGTCGAAGCTGAAGTCCACCTACACCGACACGCTACCGAAGCAAATCAGTCAACGCGACGGACGCATCCATACCTCCTATGAACAGGCCGTGGCCGCCACCGGTCGCCTGTCCTCGCAGGATCCCAATCTGCAGAACATCCCGATCCGCACCGACGACGGACGACGCATCCGCACGGCGTTTGTCGCGCCTCCGGCTAGCAAGCTGATCGCCGCCGACTATTCCCAGATCGAACTGCGCATCATGGCGCACCTGTCGCGGGACGCGGGTCTGCTCAACGCGTTCGAGGACAAGCTCGATATCCACCGCGCCACCGCCGCGGAAGTCTTCGGCGCGCCGCTTGCCGATGTCACGGACGGACAGCGTCGCAGCGCCAAGGCCATCAACTTCGGTCTGATCTACGGCATGTCGGCGTTCGGTCTGGCACGCCAACTCGGCGTCGAGCGCAAGCTCGCGCAGGAATACATCGATCTGTATTTCGCTCGCTATCCCGGAGTACGCGAGTACATGGAGCGCATCCGCGCCCTGGCGCGGGAACAGGGATTCGTCGAGACCGTGTTCGGCCGACGGCTCTACCTGCCCGACATCAATGCGCGCCAGGTGCCGAGACGCCAGGCCGCCGAGCGCACCGCCATCAACGCGCCGATGCAGGGCACCGCGGCGGACATCATCAAACGCGCCATGATCAGCGTCGACGCGTGGCTGGCGCAGGCGGGATACGACGCCCGCATGATCATGCAAGTGCACGACGAACTGGTGCTGGAGGTGGCCGAAGGCGATGTCGAAGCGGTTGTCCAGGGCGTGACCGAGCGCATGACGGCGGCTGCTGACCTCTCGGTGGTTCTCGTCGTGGACGCCGGCGTCGGCGACAACTGGGACCAGGCGCACTGACGTTGCGCGGCGCCGCGTCAGTCCTCGGCGCGGCGTAAAAAGCTTGCCACCCACTCTGCCAGGGCGTCCGCGCCGAAACCGGTCCTTGCAGAGAAGGTCAATACCTCGACATTGGCTATCGACGCGACTTGCGCGGCGACGTTGCGATGCGCGATGTTGCGCGCCCCCTGCTTCAACTTGTCGCACTTGTTCAGCACGGCGAGCATCGGCGTGCCGGTCGACCGCGCCCAGTCCAGCATCTGGCGGTCGAACGGCTGCAGCGCACGACGCGCATCCATCACGAGAACGATGGCGGCCAGGTCGGCGCGTTGCGTCAGGTAGTCGTCAACGGCGCGGCCCCACAGGTCCCGCGCCGATTTGCTGGCGTTCGCATACCCGTATCCCGGCAGGTCGACGAATCGCCCGCCACCCGCGACGTCGAAAAAGTTGAGCATCCGGGTTCTGCCCGGCGTCTTGCTGACGCGCGCCAGGCGCTTCGATCCGGTCAAGCGATTGAGCGTGCTCGACTTGCCGGCGTTCGAACGGCCGACAAATGCCACTTCGGGCTTGCCACCGGCCGGGCATTCGGCAAACCGCGATGCGCCAGCGAGGAACTGTGCGGAGAAAGTCACCATCGGTTTATAATCCGTCGCGCCCCGAACAGTCTATTGTGCACGGTCCCATCACCGCTGGGACCGGCGTGGAACAACCGACATGCGTTTTTCCAAGTGGGCGATGTTTGTCGTCGCCCTGCTGGCCACAACTGCGAACGCCGCTGAACCGATGGCGTTTGAAACGACGATCCAGGTGTGCGCGTCGTGCCACGGACAGGACGGCGCGTCCGGTATCGTCGCGGACTACCCGAATCTGGCCGGGCAAAATGCCCGTTATCTCTTCACCCAAATGCAGATGATCCAGTCCGGCGCGCGTCCGGCGCCGTTGATGGCCGGTCAACTGGACGGCAAGTCGGAAGAAGAACTCCGGAGTCTTGCTGACCACTACGCCGCCATGCCCGCCAAGGTCGGTCGGTCCAAGTCCGAGAATCTCGAAGCAGGAATGCGGATCTATCGCGGCGGCATCATGTCCAAAGGGGTGGCCGCTTGCTCCGCCTGCCACTCCCCAACGGGAGCGGGCAATGCACCGGCCGGGTTCCCGGTCCTGTCCGGACAGCGTTTCGAGTATGTCGTTGCACAACTCGTCGCGTATCGGGAAGGGGTGCGCCAGACCGACGCCGACTATGGCGGCATGATGCGCGGCGTGGCGTCCAGATTGACGGATACGGAGATCAAGGCCGTTGCGAACTATATTCAGGGCCTGTATTGACGCGGGTCGACGCCCCCGCGCCTTTGGCTACGCCGCTTCGTGGGGCATGGAGACATTGCGAAAGATGGCCTTCCTCAAGCGTGTCGCCCGACAAGGGCTTCTCCGGGCAACGACGCGGGCGGAACGCCGTCGTGAAGCCGGCATGAGGGCTCGCGCGAGAACTTTGACCGCTCTGATCCTTGCCGTTTTCCTGGGCCTGCCGGCAGCGGGCGAAACGTTCGAGGCCGGTACGCACTACGAACTGCTGCCCATTCCGGTAGAAACCCGGAACCCCGACGGCATAGAGGTCGTGGAGGTTTTTTCCTACGCGTGTGTCCATTGCTTCAGTTTCGAACCCCTGCTCCAAGCATGGCAGACAACACAAGCGGAAGATGTCGACTTCCGGCGCGTACCGGCAGTTTTCAATCCCACCTGGGAACTCCTGGCAAAGGTCTATTTCAGCGCCGAGGCCCTGCGCGTAACCGATACGGTTCACTATCCACTCTTCGAGTCCCTTCACCTGCACGGCATCGATCTGCGCCAGCCCGCGCTCCTCGCCAAGTTCTTTCGTGAAGTCGGCGGAGTCGATGCACAGCGGTTTCTCAGCGTCTTCGACTCGTTCAGCGTATACAGCCGTGTGCAGCAGGCGAGGGCGCAGGCGCGAATGTACCGCATAGCCAGTGTGCCCACGATGATCGTTGACGGCACCTATCGCGTCGAAATTAGTGGTGATGTCGCCGGGTCGAAGATGCTGGAGGTGGTCGACTTCCTGGTGGACATGGCGAGAAGGCAGCGCAGCGCCGCAGACGAGGCAAAAGCCCAACAAGACGAATAGCCGATCACATCCCCGCGGCTTCCATGACAGCCGGGATTCGGTGCTCCCAGCCGATGGCCATGATGTGTACGCCCTGGCACATCGGCGCGACATTCCTCACGATCCCGCCCGTGATGCCGATGCTGGTTTCGGCCAGGTTATCGGAGTTTTCAAGTTCCTCGGTCAAGTGGTCGGGAACGACGACGCCTGGAATCCTCTCGGTCATGTAGCGTGCCTGTCTGGCCGACTTCAGCATGATGATTCCCGCCAGGATGGGGACGTTGAAATTCTCAACTCGCTTCATGAACGCCTCGAAACCCGATGGGTCGTACACCGCATTGGTCTGAAAGAACTGTGCGCCCGACTCGATCTTCTTCTCCATGCGAGCGATTTCCCTGCCCAGGTCCGGCACGGCCACATTAACGACTGCGCCCCGGTAAAAGTCTGGACCGTCCTTGAGGCTGTTTCCCGCGAGATCGCGCCCTGACGCCAGACTACTGGCCGCCTTCAGAATGTCTTCCGCGCCGAGATCGAAAACGGGCCTGGCCTCGGGATGATCTCCGGCGGAAGGCGGGTCGCCAGTCATGCAGACGATATTGGCTACGCCGAGCGCATGGGCGGCCAGCATGTCCGCCTGGATGGCCAACCGGTTCCGGTCCCGACCGGCGATCTGCAAAGTAGATTCGATGCCCCGGTCACCTAGCAGGTGCGCGACCGCGATCGGCGCCATCGCCATTCTCGACGCGGCCGAATCGGTCAGATTGAAAGCGGTGACCAGGTGTCGTAGCGCTTCGCCCGCATCCAGGACGTCGCGCAGGTCGGTGCCCTTGGGCGGGTTCAACTCTGCCGTGAGCGTGAAGTCGTTATTGGCCAGCGAATCGGAGAGATTGCTCATGCACGGTCTCGAAGACGGATTTTTACGCCAGGCATGGCGCACGGTTTGTCAGCCGATGATTGCACTTGCACTGCGCTGGCTGCAATTGCATTGTGACCTTGAATTGGCGGCACCTTGCCGGCGCCCCGCCGCAGCCGTGAGCAAGGCCGCGCCGTAGTGGAGAACGTACGCAATGTTGCGCGTTCACGAGAGCAAGCCATCCGGACTACCAGGGAGGACCAGACCTTGCACAAGCGCGTTCTGATAGCTAATCGGGGCGAGATTGCCATTCGCATCGCCAAGGCCGCATCGGCCTTGGGCATGGAATCCGTCGGCGTCTATGCGCCAGCCGATTCGCTTTCGCTGCACACTCGGTTCACCACCGAAGCGCGCCGCATCGGCCACGATGACGGCGACCCGTTAAGTGCCTACCTCGATGCCCAATCCCTGGTCGATACCGCTGTCGAGAGCGGATGCGACTGTGTTCACCCGGGCTATGGGTTCTTGTCGGAAAACGCACACTTGGCGCAACTGTGCGCGGATGCCGGCCTGCAGTTCATCGGCCCGTCCCCGGAAGTATTGGCGCTCTTCGGCGACAAGGTTCGCGCCCGCGAGCTGGCGCGCACGGCGGGAATCCCGGTGATTTCCGGCAGCGAAGAACCGTTGGCGACGCCGAAAGCCGCCTTCAGGCTGGCACGGCAACTCGGCTACCCGGTGATGTTGAAGGCTTGCGCCGGCGGCGGCGGTCGTGGCATGCGCGCCGTCGAAACGGCGGACGATGTCGAGGCGGCTTTCGAGAGTTGCCAGCGCGAAGCCCAGGTGGCTTTCGGCGACGGCCGGCTCTTCATGGAACGCCTGCTGCAGCGCCCTAGGCACATCGAGGTGCAGGTCCTCGCCGATGACGGCGGCAAGGTCGTGCACCTGCACGAGCGCGACTGCTCCGTACAGCGACGAAACCAGAAGGTCATCGAGGTCGCGCCCGCGGCGGCGCTTGCCGACGAAACGAGAAACAAGCTCCTCGCCGATGCGGTCGGACTGGCGCGGGTCGCACACTATGTGAACGCGGGCACGGTTGAGTTCCTTGTCGTTCCGGAGACCGGCGAGTACTACTTCATCGAATGCAATCCGCGCATCCAGGTCGAGCACACGGTCACCGAGCAGGTCACCGGCATCGACCTCGTCGAAGCCCAGTTCCGCATCGCCGCCGGGGCGTCACTGCATGAATTGGGTATAGGCGATCAGAAAGCGGTCGGCGCCCCGCGCGGCTTCGCCGTCCAAGCACGCGTGGTTGCCCGCGGCGGCGGCGCCATCTCCGCATACAAGGAGCCGTCCGGACCCGGCGTTCGCGTCGACGCCTGCGGCTACGCGGGTTACGCCCCGCCGCCGCAATTCGATCCGCTGCTGGCGAAAGTCATCGGCGCATCGAACTCAACGGCGTCCTTCGAGTCCGCCGTTGACCGCACCCTGCGAGCGCTGGAAGAGTTCCACATCGCCGGACTGCCCACGAACCTGGCGGAACTGCGCGGTATCCTGTCGCACCCGGAAGTTCGGGGCGGCGATGCCAGGACATGCCTGCTCACCGAGTCGCCGCCCATCGCGCCGCCCGATCCCTCCGCGAGCGATGCGATCGGCCTGCTTGATCGCCAGGCAGCCCTGCACGGAGGCATGGCAGCCATCGTTGGCACCGGGGCAAACAGACCCGGCCTCGCGGCGGCGGATGGACAACGCGCTGTCGAATGTCCGATCACGGGCACCGTGGTCGAATGCCGCGCCACGCCGGGTACCCACGTGGCACAGGGCGACACGTTGCTTGTAGTCAGTGCGATGAAGATGGAAACGGTCATCGCAGCGCCTTGCGCCGGCATTGTCGCCGCTTCGGAATCGCTGTCCCCCGGCGCAAGCGTTACCGCCGGACAAGTGGTCGCGTTGGTGTCTCCGACATCGACTGAAACAGTCGAGCACCTCCGCGCGGATACCGCAGACGGCACCTGGGCACCGCTGCTCAACGATATCCGCGCGATGCAAGATCTGGCGCACAAGCGGCTGGCACCCGGTTCGACCGACCCGGGCGTCGTGCGGCAGCGCAGTCGTGGCAAACTGACCTGCCGCGAGCGCATCTCGCTATTGCTCGATACCGACAGCTTCCGCGAAGTCGGCAGCATCGCCGGCTTCGCGTCATACGACGACGCAGGCCAGGTCGTCGATTTCACGCCCGCCAACCATGTCGGCGGCTGGGGCAAGATCGATACGCGTTCGGTGTTGGTCTGCGCGGACGACTTTACTTCCCGGGGCGGCCACGCGGACGGCGCGATCGGCGCCAAGAGCCGCCATCTCGACCAGCTCGCCCTGGAGATGCGCGTGCCGTCCGTGCGCCTGCTCGACGGTTCGTCCGGAGGCGGCAGCGTCGCCGCCATGGTGCCAGCGCAAAAGAAAGAAGGAGAAAGCACCGCCAAGGAAAGCACCGGCGCGATCAAGGCGGGGCGGCCCCGCGTTGCCGGCGGTGGCGGCTCCTACCTGCCCGGTCACCTTGGAAGCACCATGTATACCGAACAGTTGAGCACTGTCCCGGTGGTCAACATGCTCCTTGGCAGCGTGGTCGGCATCGGCGCCGCCAAAGCGGTACTCGGACACTTCTCGGTCATGGTCCGCGATATCGCGCAGCTATTCGTCGCCGGGCCGCCTGTCGTCATCCACGCGATGGGTTACGACATCTCCAAGGAGGAACTCGGCGGCTGGCATATCCATTGCCGCAACGGCTCGGTGGACAACCTGGCGGAAACCGAGAAAGAGGCGGCGGCCATGGCGCGTCGGTTCCTCTCCTATCTTCCTTCCAGCGTCTACGAGGCACCTCCGGTTTGTTCGCCCAACCCCGACGACCCGCCCGAGCGCCGGGAGGAGGAGTTGTTCGCGCTCATACCAAAAGCGCGCACCACGACATTCGACATCCGCAAGGCCATCCAACTGATGGCGGACGCCGACTCCTTCTTCGAGATCGGTCCGCTCTGGGGCACGGACCAGGTCACGGGGTTCGTCCGCTTCAACGGCCACCCGCTCGGCGTCATCGCCTCGGATAGCCAGCACCCGAACGGCGGCGCCCTGACCGCCGACGGCTGCACCAAGCTGACGCGACACCTCGACCTCTGCGACCTGTTCCACCTGCCGCTTCTGAACCTGGTCGACAATCCCGGCTTCGCCGTCGGCCTCGAGCACGAACTCGCGGGCACCATCCGCAAGGGCGGCGAGTGGATGGTCGCCTTTTCGCAGGTCGGCGTGCCCATCTTCACCGTAGTCATGCGGCGCAGTTTCGGTGTCGCCGGCAACAACTACGCGACGCCCAGGTCGCAGCCATCCGTCCGCGTCGCCTGGCCCGCGGCGGACGTGGGCGGCATTCCTCCCGAGGGCGGTATTGAAGCGGCTTACAAGCGGCAACTGGCGGAGTCCGACGACCCGGAGGCGCTGCGCGCGGAACTCATGGCGCGCATAGAAAGCGCCCGAGGACCGGTCGGACCGCTCTCCCGGTTCCAGATGGAAGAAATGATCGACCCGAGGGACACGCGCAAGATGATCTGCGAGTGGATCGAGACCGCCTACAAACTGGTGTCGCAGCCGGCGAGGCTAGTGCCGAGGACGCTGCAGTTCAGACCGTGACGGGGATATTGCTTCCCCTTCATCCTGCCAGTTCCGAAGACGTGGCGTGCGGTCATCGGAATCGTAGCCGTCAGTTCCGCTTCACGTCCCGGAACGGGCCCGTGTCCATGCGCGGTTCCTTGGGCATGCCGAGGACGCGTTCGGCGATGATGTTGCGCTGGATCTCGTCGGTGCCGCCAGCGATGGAAGTGGCTGGAACCGATACCAGGATCTCCGCGATCACGCCGTCGAGCGGTCCGTCCGCGCCGGTGAGCATCGCCTCCGCGCCTGCGAGGAGCGTGTGCACATGGGACGCCTGGCGGGCGATATTGCTGGCGGCGAGCTTGCCCAACGAGCCTTCCGGGCCTTGCGGGCGACCCTGTTCCTGTGCCGCCCGGGCGCGTCTTGCGGTCCACTCCGCCGTTCGCGACAGGATCAGCAGCTTCGCGACTTCCTGGCGCACTGCGGGATCGACATGGTCGCCAAGGTTCTTCGCGCGGGCTTCCACGAGATCGACACGCCCGGCGCGCTGCGGATACCACTTGTAGGGTTCCATCGAGGTCGCGATCTCGTCGCGCTCCTCCAGGTAGATTCGCCCCGGCGGCACGTTTGACCGGGGCAGCGCACGCGATCCGGCCACACCTCGGCGCTCGTGCATCAGCGTCGTCAATGCGACTTGCCAGCCATTGCCCACCTTCGAGACCAGGTTCTCCGGCCCCACGAGCGCGTCGGTGAAGAACACCTGGTTGAACGAAGCATGCCCGTTCATCTGCCTGAGTGGACGCACTTCGACACCGGACTGACGCATGTCGAGCACGAAGTACGACAGCCCCTGGTGCTTCGGGACGTCCCAGTCCGTGCGCGCCAGCAACAAGCCGAAGTCCGCGTGGTGCGCGCTGGTGGTCCAGACCTTCTGGCCGTTGACGACCCATTTCTCGCCATCGAGATCGGCGCGCGTGGTCGCCCCGGCGAGGTCCGAACCGCTGCCAGGTTCGCTGAAGAGCTGACACCAGACATCCTCGCCGGTGAGTATGCGGCGCAGGTATTTCTCCTTCTGCGCGTCCGAACCGTGTTCGAGCAAGGTCGCGCCGGCAAGCAGCCGAATGCCTGTCTTCGCTACGCCCACCGCGTCGATGCGGGCGAATTCCTCATCGATCACGGGCGCGAGCGCTTGCGGCAAATCCTTGCCGTACCAATCGCTCGGCCACACGGGCATGCCCCAGCCCGAGTCGGCAAGCTTGTTGCGCCAGGACACCAGTCCCGCGTCGGCATCCCAGTTGGCTTCGAGCCAGGCGCGGACTTCCGCGCGCAACTCGTGAGAAGTCTCAGGCGTAAATCCGTTCATCCTTCCTGCGAGGGGGTTCCCCTCGCGCTCCCCGGCTGAGGGCTGTTTTCCCCCCCCTCGCGCACTTTCTCGTGCGAGGGACACCCTCGCGCTCCCGGGGCTGAGGGCTCCTCGAATCCGCGACATCATGCGTTCCCGGTGCAGAGACGGGGTGCCGAACAACACTTCCGAACTCTTCGCCCGCTTGAACCAGAGGTGCGTGTCGTTGTCCCAGGTAAAGCCGATCCCGCCGTGGATCTGAATACATTCCCGCGCCGCATGCATGTAAGCATCCGCTGCGGCGGCCTTGGCGATGCAGGCCAGAACGGGCAGTTCCGGGTCGTTTTCCGCCGCCGCGGCGGCGGCGTAGTAGGCGGCGGATTTGGCCAGCTCTACTTCCAGCAAAATATCCGCGCACTTGTGCTTGATCGCCTGAAACGAACCCACAGCCCGACCGAATTGGGTGCGCAACTTGGCGTACTCGACCGCGGACTCCAGCAGCCGCTGCGCGCCGCCGATCATTTCGTTCGCCAGGGCAACGGCGGCCAGGTCGAGGATCCTCTCGAGCGCCCGCGAGCCGTCGATGTCGGCATCGAGTCGGGTGACCGGGACGTGGTCGAAATCTATCCGTGCCAGCTTGCGCGTCGGATCAAGGGTCGCGAAAGAGCGCCTAACGATCCCCGGACTGTCCGCCGACGCCACATGGAAGGACAGCTTGTCTTGCGCCTCGCGCGCGACAACGACGAGCAAGTCCGCAATATGACCGTCGATGACGAAACTCTTGCTACCGGTCAGCTTGCCGCCACGGACCGTCGCTGCGATGCCGTCGGCGTCCCAGCGGCCGCTCGGCTCTGCCACAGCCAATGTCGCCAGACATTCGCCCGTCGCGACCGCCGGCAGGAGTTCTTCTTTCTGCGCCGTCGATCCGGTTTCCAGGATCGCGGTCGCGCCCAGAACCGTGGAGGAAAAGAAGGGCGCGCAGAGGAGCGATCTCCCCATCTCCTCGACGATGATGGCGAGTTCCGCAAAGGAGAAACCCTGGCCGCCGTAGGCTTCGGGAATATGGACCGCCGTCAGGCCGAGATCGCCGGCAATCTGTTTCCAGACTTGCGTGTCGTAGCCCGATTCGGTTTCCATCAATCGGCGTACTTCCGTCGGCGGCGATTTGTCGGCCAGGAACCGTCGCACGGTGGAACGCAGTTGTTCCTGCTCGTCGGAGAACGCGAATTGCATGGCCGGATTATAGCTGCGGAGCGAGGGTCCGGTAGGCGCAGGGCACGCTGATTCGGTATTCTTCACCGCATGTCCAAAAGCACCGACGAATGGGAGATTGAGCAGCACGAGTGGCTCGAAGCCCTCGACGGCGTGCTTGAAGAACACGGCGACGAAAACACCAAGGCGCTACTGCTGCGGCTGCAGGACTCCATGTCCCGGCGCGGCATAGTGCTGACCGACGCGGCCCTGAACACGCCGTACCGCAACACCATCGCACTGGCCGAACAGCCTCCCTACCCCGGCAGCATCGAGGTCGAAACCCGAATAGAGAACATCCTCCGCTGGAACGCCGTGGCGATGGTGCTGCAGGCGTACGACTCCGGCTCCGGCGTCGGCGGCCATATCGCGACCTACCTGTCGGCGGCGACGTCGATGGAAGTCGGCTTCAACCACATATTCCGCGCGCCCGGCCCGGACTACGGCGGCGACCAGGTGCACGTGCAGGCCCACACCTCGCCGGGGGTGTATGCGCGCGCGCTGCTCGAAGGACGGCTCGCGGAGAAACAACTGAAGAACTTCCGGCGCGAGAAGGCGCCCGAAGGCGGTCTGCCTTCTTATCCGCATCCGCGCCGAATGCCCGATTTCTGGCAGATGCCCTGCGCCAGCATGGGCCTGTCGACCCCCAGCGCCATCTACCAGGCGCGGTTCGCCAAGTACCTGGAAAGCCGGGGACTCAAGCCCAGGAACGGCGGCAAGGTGTGGAACTTCATCGGCGATGGCGAATCGGACGAGCCTGAAGTCCTCGGCACCATCGACATTGCCGCGCGCGAACACCTCGACAATCTCGTGGTCGTCGTCAACTGCAATCTCCAGCGCCTGGACGGGCCGGTGCGCGGCAACGGCAAGATCATCCAGGAACTCGAGCGGGCCTTCCGGGGCGCCGACTGGCACGTCATCAAGGTCATCTGGGGCGGGGGTTGGGACAAGCTTTTCGAGCGCGACGTGAACGGCGTCCTGCAGGCGCGCATGGAGCAGGCGGTGGACGGCGACTACCAGTTCTACACCGTGTCACCCGGCGACGTGGTGCGCGAACATTGGGTCGAGGATCTCCCGGAGCTCGCCGATCTCATGGACTCGTTGAACGACGAAGAGATCCGCACGATCAAACGCGGCGGCCACGATCACCAGAAGATCTATGCCGCGTACAACCAGGCGCTGGCGGTCAAGGGCAAGCCCTGCGTGGTGCTGTTGAAGACGGTGAAAGGCGATGGTCTCGGCCCGAAAGCCGAGGGCCGCAACACGGTGCACCAGAAAAAGTACCTGTCTCCGGATGAGCGGCACGAACTCGCCCGCCGACTCGACATTCCCTTGCCGAACGACGCCGTCGAGCGCGCCGATTTCTACCGGCCGCCGGAAGACAGCGAGGAGATTCGCTACCTCAAGTCGCGGCGAGAGGCGCTTGGCGGCTTTCTGCCGGCGCGCGATGTCCGTTGCGAACGCCTGGCTCCCCCGCCCCTGTCCATGTTCAGGGACATGCTCGAAGGTTTCGGAAAGCGCGAGGTGTCGACCACCATGGCGGTGGTGAGAATGCTGCAGAGGTTGCTCAGGGACAAACGCATCGGCCGCTATATCGTGCCGATCGTGCCAGACGAAGCACGCACGTTCGGCATGGATGGGCTGTTTCCGCAGGCCGGCATCTTCTCGCCCCAAGGACAGCGTTACCAGCCGGTGGACGCCGGCACCATCGCGCCGTACCACGAGGCCGAAGACGGCCAGATATTGCAGGAAGGCATCTGCGAAACCGGCGCCATGGCGTCGTTCCTCGCCGCCGGCACCGCCTACGCGAACTACGCGCTGCCGATGATCCCGTTCTATATCTTCTACTCGATGTTCGGCTTCCAGCGCGTCGGCGACATGATCTGGTCCTGCGGGGACATGCTGTGCAAGGGTTTTCTGCTCGGGGGCACTTCCGGCCGCACGACGTTGAACGGCGAAGGCGTGCAACACCAGGACGGCCACTCCCATGTCACCGCTTCCACGGTGCCCAATCTCAAGAGCTACGATCCATCGTTCGCGTTCGAGATCGCCGTCATCGTGCGCGACGGTATTCGGCGCATGTACCAGGAGTTCGAGGACGTCTTCTACTACATCACCGTCACCAACCAGAACTACCACATGCCGCCCATGCCGAAGGGCGTCGAGGACGGTATCGTCAAGGGTATGTACTGCTTCCGGCGCGCGGAGGAAAGGGCGCAGGTCAATCTGCTCGGCAGCGGCGCCATCATGGTCGAGGTGATGGCCGCGGCCGAAACGCTCGAGCGTCTGGGGATCACGACCAACATCTGGAGTGTGACGAGCTACAACGAACTCGCTCGCCAGGGCGCGCACGCCGAGCGGGCGCAGATGCTGAGCGTCGGCGGCGGCGGCGAGCGTCCCTATGTCGAGGAGTTGCTCACCGATGAAACCGGCGTATTCGTCGCCACCTCCGACTACATGAAGGCGTTGCCGCTATCCATTTCGCGCTGGTTTCCGAATGCGTACGTGGCGCTCGGCACGGACGGATTCGGGCTGTCGGAATCCCGCGAGGCATTGCGGGACCATTTCGAGGTGTCGAGCGATTGGATCGCGTTCGCCGCGCTGTCGCTCCTCGCGCGGACGAACCAGACCCAGGCGAACGCGGCGTTCGATTTCGCCAGGGAGAAAGGACTCGACCTCGAAAAGGCCCCGGCCGACTAACCCACCCCTCAACGCCGAGGGCGCGCGCGGGGCGGGCGGGGCTTGGCTCCGGTCATGTCCATCAGGCGTTCATGCAGCGGCACCAGGTCTTCGAAGGTCGCGTCTGGACCGAGTTCCACCGGTTCATTGACCACGATCTCCGACCTGGAGTAGGTGCCGCCCGTCGCATGGATGACGGCGCCGTTCGGCGCATCCTCGCTGCACATGAACAAGACTGCGGGGCTGACCAGCTTCGGATGCCGGTCCGGTGGCGGTTCGGTGACACTCTCGTCGCGTCCGGGCACCGTGTTGGTCATCCTGGTCGCGGCGCCAGGTGCCAGCGTGTTCACGCGCACGTTATGGTTGGCCCCCTCCTTCGCCAGGACGTTCATCAGTCCGAGCATGCCCATCTTCGCGGCACCGTAGTTCGATTGCCCGAAGTTGCCGAAAATGCCGGAACCGGAACTGGTGAAAACGATGCGCCCGTAGTTCTGGGCGTACATCAACGGCCACGCCGCGTGCGTTACGTAGGCGGAGCCGTTCAAATGGACGTTCATGACGAGGTCCCACTCGTCGAGGGTCATGTTCTTGAATGTCCTGTCGCGCAGGATGCCGGCGTTGTTGACCAGGATGTCGATCCGGCCGAACGCGTCCACGGCGGTCTGCACGATGGACTTCGCACCTTCGCGATCAGAGACCGAGCCTTTGTTGGCGACCGCGAGACCGCCCGCGGCCTCGATCTCGGCGACCACCGCATCTGCGGCATCGCCCGCTCCCGTGCCGTCGACGCGGCCGCCCAGATCGTTCACTACCACTTTCGCCCCACGCTTGGCGAATTCCAGCGCGTGGCACCGTCCGATGCCTCCGCCAGAGCCGGTGACGACGGCGACTTTCCCTTCGAATTCACTCATTTCCTTTCTCGATATACCTGTCTAATCCCGATTCCGGCTGCAACAACAGCAGCCTGTTTCCCCTATGCGGAACTCGGCTCCGTTATACCACCGAATCCGCCCCGGCAGGCAAGGCCAGCGGCTCGGCTCAATTGCGTCGACATCGGCAGGTCAATGACGCACGCGGTAATCGTTGCGACCGCCGGAGAGATCTTCGCCTTGCATGAGAAACAGTGTGCGTTCGGCCATATCGAGGCGACCGTGCCGCTGACCTCTCTGTCGCGCCGCGAGATCCCGATCAAAGACCGAGGTTGTCGGCATGTACCTCAACGTCATGCCGCGCCGCGGCCGATCCGATCGATTGGGCTCGGAGCCGTGAGCCAGGAAAATGTCGTGCAGGGATACCTGTCCCCGTTCCAGCACGATGTCCCGCGCCGCGCCTTCGTCGTACTCGGAAATCTTGAGTTCCAGCGGGAGACTCAAGCCGTCGACATCGTTCAACTGGTGCGCCATCAACCGCCGCTGTTTGTGCGAACCGGGAATGACGCGCAGGCAGCCGTTCTCCCGCGTCGACGGGTCTACGGCGATCCACACGGAGCATGTCGCGAGCGGGCGAATGGGCCAGTATTCACCGTCCTGGTGCCAGGGCGTTCTGCTGCCCGTTCCAGCGGGCTTGGCGAAAAAGCTCGAATTCCACAGCGCAATATCGGGACCGATGAGTTGCGCGACCATATCGACGATCTCTGGAATACGCGCGATGTTCAAGAACCAGGTGTCAAAGGCGAGCAACGCCGGGCAGTAGTCCTCGAATTCGGGATGCTTCGCGATCAACCGCTCATGGCCCGCGCGGATTTCGCCGAGCATTTCCTCCGGCACCCGGTAGTCCGGAACGACATAGCCGTCCGCGCGATAGCGTTCGATGTCAGTTTGCGAAAGCATTGGGTCTTCCTCCCGCCGCCGCGTCCCGACGGTTCTTGTGTCCATGCGGCGCTGCGGACTATTGTGCATCGATGGCAATGATTGAGATAGCACGAGGGGCCCGGGTCCCGGAAGACGCGCTGTCGATCAAGTTCGTGCGCGCCTCGGGGCCCGGCGGACAGCACGTCAACAAGGTTGCGACCGCCGTCGAGTTGCGCCTGGACCTCGCGCGCGCGAATCTACCGCACGGGTTGCGCGCCCGGCTGCAGCGCGCCGCGGGAAGGCGTCTGAATGCGGCCGGAGAAATCGTGATCTTCGCGCAGAATCATCGCAGCCAGGCGCGCAACCGCGACGAGGCGTTCGCGCGGTTGCGGTCGCTCGTCACGTCGGCGACCCACGCCCCGGCGAGACGCATACCGACGAAACCAGGTCGAGCGGCGCGCGAGCGCCGCCACGAGTCGAAGCGGCGCCGCAGCACCATCAAGCGTACGCGGCGACGGCCCGAAATTGATCCTTGAGTCGTTCGACCCGGCATTTGGGTGAACTCTGCGCTGGGACGCTTCGCGCGCCGCCCACCGAACGCTATGATCGATGGCTGTCGCGCTTGCGGCAAGACTTGAGCAGATGATGACAGAACTGAACTTCGAGCAACTGAAGCAGGACTTCGATCGCGACGGGTTCGTGGTCCTGCGCGGCTATCGGTCGCCGCCTTCCGGCATCTCTCTGTGGATGGCGCTCAATCACATCGATCTCCACAACGGCTGCCTGCACTACGAAAAAGGCTCGCACAAGCGGGACAAGCCATTCGGCCAGCCGATCCGCCTATCCCCCGCCCGACTACGACCAGCAGAACGCCAACGCCGTGCCCGTCGAAGTCGAGCCGGGCGACGCGGTCATGCATACCGCGCTGACGGTGCATTGAAGCATCGATCCGATCGAATACCGCGACCGCAACGCCATGGTGTTCGCCTACTGGGGAGCGAGTTCGGCGGTCCATCCGATGTGGGCGAAAAAATCCAGGTCCGCCTATGCGGACGGCGCCACGACGCTCTAGCCCGCCGAACGCTTCTTCGGCAGATCCACGAATGGTCTGCCCGCCAACCGGATTCCGACTGTCGGGGCGGACGGGTCACTGGCCTTCGGCTTCGGCCTCCTGCAGTATCCATTCCCGGAACGTCTGGACCTTGAGGTTCCGTCGCGACGACGCCGTGCTGATGAGGCAGCAGCGCGCGGGCGCGGCGGTCTGGCGGTCGAAGATCCGGACCAGCGAGCCCCGCTCCAGTTCCGCCGCGATCAGCCTCGGACGCCCGACTGCGGCGCCCATGCCGGCGACCGCGGCGTCCACCACCATGCTGTAGAGGCGGAAGCCCGACGCGCGCGACAGATCCGGCGACGGCTCGCCCTGGCGCTCGAACCAGTACGACCAGTCCGTGTCCCATCCAAGGTCGTACAGCAGCGGCCAGGCGCGCAGGTCGGCCGGCCCGCGCGGCCGACCGTGCGCCTCGAGCAGCGATGGACTGCAGACCGGCAGCAGCGTCTCTTCGAACAGCGTCTCCTCGAACAGGCTGTCAACTCTCGGCGGCGCCGCCCGCGGCGCCTTCGCCTCGCCGGCGTACGCGATCCAGAGGTCGAAGTCGAGCCGCTCCGGGTCGACTTGGCGGTGGTTGGTCTCCAGCTCGATCGCGATGCCCGGGCACGTCTCCTGGAAACGTACCAGCCGCGGCATGAGCCATTTCTGGGCCACCGCCTCGACCGAGACGATCCTTACGCGGTGCGACCACGCCCGGCCCCGGTGCCGTTCGGTGACGGCGCGGATGTCGCCGAGCACGCGCTGGACATCCTTCAGGTACGCCTTGCCGCGCGTGTTCAGGCGCACGCCCCGGGGACGGCGATCGAACAGCGCGCCGTGGAGATACTCCTCCAGAACCTTGACCCGATAGGCGACCGCCGCGGAGGTGACGTGGAGTTCGTCCGCCGCGCGCGGAAAGCTCTCGCGGCGGGCCGCGGCTTCAAAGAAGCGCAGGCACTCAAGCGGCGGCAGGTCCGTCATGGTCCTGGCATAACAGCGTTTGGCATAACGCCATTATGCCATAAGCGAATCAGTCCTACGCCCGTCGCGCGTCGGTGCTTCCCGGCGCGGCCGGCGCGCCGCCGCGGAGCCGTTCCGTCGCGTCGCGCAGGTCTCCAAGAATCCGCTGCACGTCGGCAAGGTACGCGCGGCCCCGGTCGTTCAGACGTACGCCCCGGTGCCGCCGGTCGAAAAGCTCGGCGCGGATATGCGTCTCGACCATCTTGACCCGGTACGCCACCGCCGCCGGCGTCACCCGCAGCTCCCGCGCCGCCTTGGCAAAGCTCTCGTGCCGAGCCGCCGCCTCGAAGTAGCGGAGGGACTCAAGCGGAAGTTGGGCCACGGGAATCAGTCAGCATGTTCGACCTAGAGTCACTTTTGGAAAAGTAAATTTTAGGTATAGGCCAATTATATTTTGTTTACAAGCGGCAGACGGAGAGGTTGGGAGACGGCGGCGGGGTGAATCCAACCGGGACCAAAGTGGCTGGCGCGACCGGGTTCGGGAACGGCTACTCACATCGCGTGCATCGTACGCGGCTCCGCGTTCTTCGCCGACGACACCGCACCCAGATGCGACAAGCCGTGTCACCTAGCTACGGTCCCCGCGACGCTCGCGACGCGCTTCGATGCGCGCTGTTTACGCTCGCGAAGTCGAAGCCGCAGTCGGAGTGATCCGGAGTTGAGAAATGCAGGACTACCGCGCGCCCGGATTCCGGAGGGTCGACGAGCCAGCTAATGGCTTCCATCGCCCACTGTCGGAACGGGCGGTCTACTACGCCGATAGCCTCCGCGAACGCGAGTTGTAGGGTTTTCAACCGGCCGAACGCTTCTTCGGCAGATCCACGAACTCGCCGGGCCGTTTCTGCCGGGCGGCCAGCATGGCCTCCTGCATCTCCGCGCCCTGCAGGAACGACGCGTTCCAGATGGCGATGTAGTCGAGCCCGTCCGCCGTCGAATGATCGCGGGCGTAGTTGATCATCCGCTTGCAGCCGTAGACCGCCAGCGGGGGCTTGCTGGCGATCTCCCGCGCCACTTCAAAAACACCGCCGAGCAACGCGTTCCGGTCGGGAAAGACCCGATTGACGAGGCCGACATCGCGGGCTTCGGCGGCTGGCATGCGTCTTCCGGTGTATGCGAGTTCCCGCACGATGCCTTCCGGTATGAGCTTGACCAACCGCGGGAAGGTACCCACATCGGCGGTCATGCCGATGTTGACTTCGAAGATCGTAAAGTAAGCGTCTTCGGTGGCGTAGCGCATATCGCACGCTGACACCATGTCCACGCCGCCGCCGATACAGCCGCCTTGCACGGCGGCGAGGACCGGGATACGGCACTCTTCCAGGCAACTGAAACTCCGTTGCAAATGCGACGTGCCGTCGTAGAAGCTTGCGCCGTGGCGAATCCGCGCGGCCCGGGCGTCGGCGGCATCCGCTGCCGCGCCCGAGTCGCCGCCAAAAGCTGCGAGGTCCATGCCCGACGAGAAATGCGGCCCGGTGGAGGAGATGACGATGGCGCGCGCCCTGGCGTTGCCATCGATATCGGCAACGATTTCCGGCAACTCCCGCCAGAACGCCGGGTTCATGCTGTTGCGCTTCTCCGGTCGCGTCAGCACGACGTGCGCAACGCGATCCTCGATCTCGACGCTGAAGCTCTCGTAGGTCATTCGATAGTCCTTTATCTCGGATCGGCGGATACGACACTAGTGTCACGCGAGTTATGACGCTTCAGCGCGTCCCACGGGGTCTGTGGCGAGATTGCCAAGGGGCGCAACGCGACGGGCCCCGTGGGGCGCGCCCTTCGGGAAGCCATGCACGCCACTGCCGCGTTGTGGCCCTTGCGAATATGCATTCCGATTCCCTGCGGACCACGCCTTGCATTGACGCGCATGGCGAACTCTGAAGCGCCAGAACGCGCGTGACACGACACTAGATCCCGAGATCGAGAAGGTTGTAGTCCTTGATGCGTTCCCGGGCCGCATCGTTCCACGCAAACGTCGCGCCTTCGCTGGCATGGGGTTGATAGCGGAAAGGTTCCTCGTCCGGGAACCGTTGATGGCGGGCGTCGATGGCGTAGCCGAGGATCCGGGAGCGTTCGCGGACGCGGTCCGCATCGTAGATGATCTTGTCGCTGCCCGGGCTGTGGATGCCGTTGCCTCTCGCGCCGAGTATCGATTTGCGACGGTGGAAACCAAAGTTGATGGTGACGCGCATGTCCGCGCTGGTGTTGGCGAACGAACCGTGCATGGCTTGGCGATTGCACATGCCGACATCGCCGGGCGCGCAGAGCAGCGGAACCGCCTCCGGCAAGCGATCCGAACCCGCCGCATCGCACATCGCCTTGATGTCCGCCCTGGCGAGGTGCGAGCCGGGCACGATCCAGAGTCCGTTGGCGGCATTGCAGCCATACAACTGCGCCATGAAATTGAAGCCGTGGCTACCCTTGTCGAAGATCGGCGTATCCCAGTGCGTGGTGCCGTCCTGATGCCAGGCCACGGATCCGCCGAGTCCCGGTTGCTTGACGAAAATTACTTCGTTGAAAGGCGTGAAGTCAGCGCCGTTGATCGCGGCCGCAACGCCAAGCAAATCGGGATGTCCGTATACGCGAAGACAGGCGTCGGAATACTGCAGGGAACCTGAGACCACCTGCAGCACATAGTCCGGCGCACCTTCGGACGGGGTCGGTTCGATCATCTTCGCGGGATGCCTGCCCTTGTTGTGTTGCGTTCCGCCGACGGGATCGGACAGTGGTTTCACCAGCGAAAAACCGAACATCTCGCGGCCGGCGTTCAGCGCCGGGCGCCCGCGCCGGTCCACCTCTCCGCCGGGTTCCGTGGGGGACCGATCAATGATGCGGTCGACATCCCGCTCCAGGTCCCGAAGCTCTTCGACTCGGAGAACGTTCTCGAAGACGTAGAAACCGCAGCGCCAATACGCTTCCAGAATGTCCTCGCTGAGTGATCCGTGGGCGTTGAAACGAATGCGGCCGCGGTTGCCCAACGTGCGGGCGCGCGCCTCGCCGGCGGACCGATAGGCCTCCATAGCCGCTTCGTGCTCGCCGTAGTCCGTGGCAATCGGGCGTACGGAACTCAGGGTCATGTCACCTGCTCCAGTTTCGAACTTTGCGAGGCATGATGTAAGGAGCGGCAGGTTTGCGCAAGCGCCCTCGCCGGGCCGCTCGCGCCCCGCAAATGGACCTAAAGCCAGGTGATCGCCAGCGTCGCCGTGCCCAGAAGCAGGAAGAAACCGCACATGTCGGTGACCGTCGTCAACACCGGCCCCGAGGCCACGGCGGGATCGGCGCCGAAGCGCCTGAGCAACAGCGGCACGGTACCGCCAATAGACACCGCAACCATGGTATTGACCGCCAGCGCGAACGCCACCACGGCACCCAGGGCAAGGCTGCCTTTCCACATCCACGCGCCGACACCCAGCAATGCGCCGAGGGCTAGGCCATTCAATACTCCGACCTTGGCCTCCTGCCACCAGACGCGCAGGACATCGCGCGGATTCGCAACGCCGAGGGAAAGTTCGCGCATGCTGACGGCCACCGCCTGGTTGCCGGAGCAGCCGCTCATGTCGGAGACGATGGGTAGAAATACGGCCAGGGCAATGACCGCCGCCAGGGTTTCTTCGAACGCCGCGATCACGCTCACCGAAATCATGTTCAGCACGATGTTGATGGACAGCCACGACAGCCTGCGGCGCGAACGCAGCCCCAAGGGCATGCTGCGCAACTCTTCGCCCCCGACGATGCCCTGGGACTTCAGATGGTCCTCGGCGGCCCGTTCCGCCAGCGCATCGTCCACATGCTCGCGCTCGACGACGCCGAGCAGCATCCCGGTATCGTCTGTCACCGGCAACGACAGGACCTCGGCCTCCTCCAGGCACGCATCGACCGTGGCAAGATCCGCCTCGGCGTTGATGGCGGTCGCGGGCGTCATCAACTCCCTGATGGCCATCGATGGCGGGGCACCAACGAGGCTCCGGGTCCGAACAGCGCCGATCAGGCGGCCTTCGGAATCCACCACATACGCGAACCTGACCAGGTAGGGAGAAAGCTCGCGGTCACCCGAGGTCAGATCCTCCAACACCTCGCGCGCCGAGGCCGAAGCCGGGAAAGCAAGGAAATTCCGCACCATCAGACCACCCGCGGACTCTGCGGAATAGGTCATCAACTCGCGCGCATCGGCAGCCGTCTCCGGCGCCAGCGCACCGAGGATGCGGTGCCGGTCCTCCTCGTCTACCTCCGCGAGCACGTCGGCGCGTTCGTGACTCGGCAACGCCGTCACGATGGACGCCGCATCCTGCACCGGCAATGCCTCGATGAGATCGGCGGCGACGTCGTCGGGCACGTCCTCGATGAACTCCGCCGCGATCTCCGGCGCCAGCGCCGACAGGATGGCCTGACGCTCGTCCTCGTCGAGGCGGAACATCGCGCGCACGACTTCTGCCCCCGACAACGTGGCGAAATACGCATCGACCGCCACGGGATCGTCGGCAATCAGCGTCCTGAGCCGGGCGAAGGGCTCAACTTGTACGGTATCCAAGGGATTTTCCTATTATCGTCAGGCCGAACTGATTATCCGGCTTGGTGTCGTTCGAAGCAGCGTTAACGTTGCTGCCAGGTCGACGGTTGGGAATCCTCGCCTACGGACAGCCTCGCCGGCCAACCCCCGTGGCGGATGCCACCAGCACGACATCGGGGCGGTTCGCGGCGAAGATGCCGTTGGCGACGACCCCGACGATGTCGTTGATGGCGCTCTCCAGCGCGTCCGGGTCGTCGATGGACAGGTCTCGCACGTCGAGGATGACGTTGCCGTTGTCGGTCACCACGCCTTGGCGGTATTCCGGCCTGCCGCCCATGCCCGACAGCTTGCGCGCGACGAGGCCCCGCGCCATGGGTAGGACCTCAACCGGCAGCGGGAAGCGTCCCAGCCGATCAACCAGTTTTGCATCGTCGACGATGCAAATGAATTCATCCGCCGACGCCGCGATGATCTTCTCGCGCGTGAGCGCTCCCCCGCCGCCCTTGATCAGCGCGTTGGAAGAATCCACTTCGTCCGCGCCGTCCACGTACACAACCACCGACGGCGCCGCGTTCAAGTCGATCACGGAAACGCCAAGCGCCCGCAATTGCGCGGTGGAAGCGTCCGAACTCGATACGGCGGCGTCGAACTTGTGTGCGCACGCGGCCAACGCATCGATGAAAAAACGCACGGTCGATCCCGTGCCGACGCCCACGACCGCGTCGCGCGTGAGTTTGGGTTCGACGAGTTCGAGCGCTGCGCGGGCGGCGTCCTGTTTGAGTTGGTCGCGCGCCATGCTAGTGCTCCGTCAAGTCTAAAAATGCGAGTGTAGCTGCGAGGGATTTTTGGTTCCTGGCGAGGAGCGACGACGCCGTGTGGTAGGCCCCACACAAGGAGGAGCAACGGAGCCTTCAGCCGGGGAGCGCGAGGGGATACCCCTCGCAAGAAAACAGGCTTCAGCCGGGGAGCGCGAGGGGGCACCCCTCGCAAGAAAACTATCAGGGGCCAAAAAGACCCGCAGATACCCGTAGATTTGGGCTTGACGGAGCACTAGTGCCGCTAGGCGGACGCGTCGGCCGACTCGCTATCGGTTTCCGGGGGCAGCACGTAGCGCGCGAATTCCTCTTCGAAAGCTAGCTGCGTCGGATCCTGAATGCGGTCGACGAAGAGGCGACCGTCAAGGTGATCGAATTCGTGCTGAAAGACCGTCGCAAGGAATCCCTTGGCTTCGAGTTCGCGCTGCTCGCCCCGCAGGTCGAGATAACGCACGCGAATGTGCTGCGGGCGCTCGACGAAGCCACGCAAACCCGGTATGGACAGGCAGCCTTCCCAGTACCCGGCCGTAGACCCATCGACGATCTCAATCTCGGGATTGACGCATACGGTCAGGGGCATGTGATCGAGGTGGCCATATCGCGTCGGGCCGCCTGGAATCTCGACTACCGCCAGTCGCACGCTTTCGTTCACCTGGGGTGCCGCCAAGCCGATTCCGCCATAGTCCTGCAACGTGTCGATCATGTCGGATACGAGTCGGTGCAAGGCATCGCTCCGCAGTTCCTCGCTCCGCAACGGACGAGCGCGTCGGCGCAGCACCGGGTGTCCGAGACGGATGACCTTGCGAACTGCCATGCGGTCAGTATAACCGCAGGCCAGCGCCACGCGGCGTGAAGTAACGCCATCCGCGCTCGGTCACGGCAGCGTCCAGGGGCACGTCCCAATCGCGGTGCGAGATGTGTTTGAGGCGTTGTAATTCATGCGCGACGCCGACCATCAGCGGGCGCTGCGCCGCCGAGAAATAGCGGTCGTAGAAGCCCCCGCCCATGCCGATCCGCCGACCTTCGTCGCTGAAGGCAACGAGCGGCATCAACACGACCGAGAGCGCGATCGCGGGCACGCAACGCCCGCCAGCGGGTTCCGCTATACCGAAGTGATTGCGGCGCGCGGGATCCCCCAGACGGTAGCGGCGAAGGGTCATGCGCTGCGCCGATTCGACGACAGGCAATACGATCCGGGGATGCCGGGCAATGAACGGCCACAGGTTCAATTCGCCGTCCGTCGCCGCATAGGCTGCCACGCGGCCGCGCAACATGATCGCCGAAGTGAACAGATGCCGGCACGCGTCATGCGCATGACGCCTCTGATCGGCAGCGGACAACGCGCGGCGACGTTGGCGGATGTCTTTGCGCAGCGTCATGGTGCTCGACGGCGGGCGATGCCGCCGGTGAAGCCTGCTCGCCGGAGTGACGCCGGCCGGCGACTTCCGGGCGAGCCCGGCACACAGTGTGTCTGTATCGTTGCGGACGCTTGCCGCGATGACGAAGTGGTCTCCCGAGTGCGCCGCTGTCTGGACTGCCTGAACCGTTGTGATTCAGGTCGGGGATTCGTATGTGCCCAAGGCGTCCCGCAGCATAAAGCCGGACGCCGGAACCGACGTCGGGCGGCAGCATAGGGCTTGCTCACCGGCTCCACAGAGGAGCCCCCATATTTTTTTATAACGGCTCGAGGACTGTACCGACTGGCGAACACCCCAGGAGACTGACCGCAGTATAGCCCAACCGCTCACCGCGTCACGCGCGACGAGCTAGCGGTCGCGTTCCGCCAGGGCTGCGGTGACGCGTTGCGCCATGCGCCCGGCTCTGTCGTCGGTTTCGGCGACGAGGCGCGCAAGGCGTTCCTTCATTTCAAGGTATTCGTGCGCGTAGTTGAGCGCCGCCATCACCGCGATGCGGTCGAGGCCGACGACTTTGCCCGTCCGTCGAATCTCCCGCATGCGCACGCTGAGAGAGCGCGCCGCGCGCACCAGATCGTCCACTTCGTCGTGGCCGCAACTTACCTCGTAGTCCTTGTCGAGGATCTTGACTGTGACGGTGGTCGTATCGTTCACGGTGTCTTCTCAAGCGCTTTCAGGCGGTTGATCATCGATTCCACCCTAGTCTTCGCTAGTTCATTCTTTTCGATCAGCTTGGCACGGTCCACTGTCAAAGACTGCTGCTTTGCCCGAAGTGCCCGATTCTCTACGACCAACTCTTCGCAAAGTTTGATCAACTGGTCGATTCTGTCTTCGAGAAGGGCCAGGCCAGAGGAGGACATCGGCTTTCGTGCGCTGCGGATGGGCGTAGTGTGAACCGGATAGCCGTTCATGTGAAGCATGGTTGGAAGCGCTTTGTTTCGTGGAAAGTTGATAGCATTGGCGCAACGTATCGGCTGCATTTGCATGAACACTCGTCGCGCATCCGACCTGCCCGCCGGGCCGGTTCCAGACTCCGAAAACGGAAAGCCGCGCATCGAAGCGGCGGAATTCCGTGCCCGCCGCGAGCGCTTGATGGCTGCCCTCACCGGCAATGACATCGCCGTCGTTCCCGGCGCATCGATCCGCTATCGCAATCGCGACACCGAATATCCGTTCCGCCAGGACAGCGACTTCTACTACCTCACGGGATTCGAGGAGCCCGACAGCGTACTGGTGCTCGCGCCCGGGGCGGAATCGGGCGCGACGATACTGTTTTGTCCAGAGCGCGATCCGGCGCGCGAACAGTGGACAGGGGAACGGCTGGGACCCGAACGCGCGCCGGAAGCTCTGGGCGTCGACGCCGCTTTTGCCAACTCCGAACTGGACGATATCCTGCCCCGCATTCTGGACAACCGCTGGTGTGTCCACGCCGTATTGGGCGAATACCCGGAATTCGATCAGCGCCTGATCGCATGTGCGTCCAGCGCCCGCGCGCGGGGAGCGAACGTCGGCGGGTGCGAATTCCGACCCTTGCAGCGCCTGCTGCACGAGCAACGCCTGTTCAAATCCCCGGCTGAACAGCGGTTGATGGCCGCAGCGGGCGCCATTACCGCCCGCGCGCATATCGAGGCGATGCAGCGCTGCCGACCCGGCTTGAGCGAAACGCAACTGGAAGCGGCGCTGGTGCACGCGTTCATGCAAGCCGGGGCGCGCGAGCCGGCGTATCCGTCCATCGTCGCCGGGGGGAACAACGCTTGCGTGATGCACTACGTCAAGAACGACAGTCTTCTCCGGGACGGCGATCTGGTGCTGATCGACGCCGGTTGTGAACTCCAGCACTACGCGTCGGACGTAACCCGGACGTTTCCGGTCAACGGCGCGTATTCGCCCCGGCAGCGGGAACTCTACGAACTCGTGCTGGCCAGCCAGGCCGCAGCATTGGAGGCTGCCGTGCCGGGGGCGCACTGCGCCGCGCCGCAAGACGCGGTAACCCGCGTGCTCGCCGCGGGACTGATTGACCTCGGCCTTCTGCCGCCAGGACTCGACGAGGCACTGGAGACCGGGACGTACCAACGGTTCACCGTGCACCGCTGCTCGCACTGGCTCGGTATCGACGTACACGATGTCGGCGAATACCGCTGCGACGGGGACTGGCGCAAACTGCAGGCCGGCATGGTATTGACGATCGAACCGGGCCTCTACATTCCTGACAGCGCGGCGTTCGACGATGTCGATGAAGCGTGGCGCGGCATAGGCATTCGCATCGAAGACGATGTGCTCATCACCGCGTCCGGCAATACGGTGCTGACCGACACCGTTCCAAGAGCAGCGGACGATATCGAAGCGCTGATGCGCGACTAGTGTCGTGTCACGCGAGTTATGACGCTTCAGCGCGTCCCACGGGGTCTGTGGCAAGGCGCGTCCCCGCCGGGAATGGTCGGCTCCATTGCCAAGGGGCGCAACGCGGCCACGGGCCCCGTGGGGCGCGCCCTTCGGGAGATCGCCATGCACGCCACTGCCGCGTTGTGGCCCTTGCGAATATGCCCGATATTCCCTGCGGACCACGCCTTGCATTGACGCGCATGGCGAACTCTGAAGCGCCAGAACTCGCGTGACACGACACTAGCCCGCATCGCGTTGCCGTCGCGCCGAAGCGCACGAATCCGGTTTGTCGCTGTCATAGCTGAAGTTCCTTCCACTCGCCGGGTGCGCGAGAATCCGCACAATGGCAGCAGGCGCAAACAATCGGAGCAACGCATCGTCGTCTGACACCGACGTCTACGACATCGCCGTGGTGGGCGCCGGACTCGTCGGCGCCGCGGCGGCGCTGACACTCGGCCGAAACGGTTTTCGCGTCGCCCTGATCGATCAGCGACGACCGTGCGAGACCACGGGTCGACTCGGGTTCGACAGTCGCTCCGTCGCCTTGTCGCGGTCTTCGCTCGATCTGATAGGCATCGAAGTCGCCGCAAGTGCCCCACAGCCGGCGCCTTCGGCTCCGGATTCTCTCTTGCGAGGGGTTTCCCCTCGCGCTCCCCGGCTGAGGGCTCCGGCCCGGCCCCGCTCGTCGACCATGGAACAACCGTCCCCGGTCGCTGGCGCTCCCCGGAGACGTTTGTTCCATGCAAGTCCTATCGATCAAATGTGCGTGTGGGAAGAATACGGCGGCGGTCGTCTCACGTTCAGCGCAAATGAGGCCGGCGTGGATGCCCTCGCCTGGATGGTCGAATCAAGCCGCGCCTGCGTCGCGCTTTGCGACGAATGCGACGGCTTGCCCAACGTCGACTGGATCGAAGGGGTTGTTTCCCGGGTCGTCTCCCGAAACACCTCGGTCACCCTCGAGTTGGGAAACCGTTCGATCTCCGCGCGGCTGCTGGTCGCCGCCGACGGTGCGGAATCGAGGGTGCGAGAGTTGGCGGGCGCCGACCTGGTCGACCGGGGCGGCGGCGACGCGGCGGTCGCGACGGTGGTCCGGGCTGAACGCGCGCATCGGAGCGTTGCCTATCAGCGATTTTCCGCCACGGGGCCTCTGGCGTTCCTTCCGCTCGCCGATCCCTTGTGCTGCGCCGTCATCTGGAGCGTCAAGCGCGATACCGCCGACCAACTTGCCGCGCTCGACGATGCGGCATTCGCCGAGGCGCTGGAGGTCGCCTCCGAACGTGTATTGGGACGCATTGCCGAGGTTGATCAAAGGTTCACGTTCCCGTTGCCCCAACGCGTTGTCCGGGACTTCAATCCGGCACCGAGAATCCTGCTCGTCGGCGATGCGGCGCATACGCTGCATCCGCTCGCGGGGCAAGGGGTTAATCTCGGTCTGGAGGATGTCGCCGGCATCGCCGAGGAAGCGCAACGCGACCCAACGGATCTCGGTCGACCCGGTCGCTGGCGCGGTTTCGCGTTGCGGCGACGGGCCCGTGCGGAGGCGATGATCGCGCTCATGCGCGGATTGCGCGACGGATACGCCTACGGTGGCCCCGTCGGCCGGTGGATCCGGAACAGCGGCGTCAGGTTGATCGATGCGGCACCAGCGATAAAGCAACAGCTTGTTCGCGAGGCGATGGGCGTGGGTGTCCTCAAGAAATTCGCATGAATGCCAAGACGCCTTTCCGTACCCCGCTGTTCGATACCCACACGGCGGCCAACGCGAAGATGACCGAGTTCGCGGGCTGGGTCATGCCGATCCGCTACGGTTCCCAGGTCGAAGAACATCGCGCGGTGCGAGCCAGCGCCGGCATGTTCGACGTTTCGCACATGACGGTAGTCGACTTTTGCGGCGCCGGCACCACCGCGTTCCTCAGGCATGTCCTGGCCAATGACGTGACAAGGCTGAAAGCACCCGGACAGGCGCTCTACGGCGCATTGCTGAACGCGGCGGGCGGCATCATCGACGACGTGATCGTCTACCGCCGAGACGGGGGCTATCGCGTCGTCTCCAATGCGGCGACACGCGACAGGGTTATCGCCTGGTACGCCGCGCATGCCGAGAGGTTCGATACTGCGTCGGTGGAGCGGGACGATGTCGCCATGATTGCCGTGCAAGGCCCCGAAGCCGTATCACGGTTTGCGCAAGCGACCGGACTGACGCAGGTCGCCGAACTCAAGCGATTCCATGCCCTGGACGTGCGCGACGGCTGGATGATCGCCCGCACCGGGTACACCGGAGAGGACGGAGTCGAGGTCATGCTGCCCGCCCGGGACGCGCCCGGGTTGTGGCGCGCATTGGCGTCGGCGGGCGTTCGCCCCGCGGGCCTTGGCGCAAGAGACACGTTGCGACTGGAAGCCGGCCTCAACCTGTATGGCCAGGACATGGATGAAGAGACCACGCCGCTGGAGTCGAACCTCGCCTGGACCGTGGCATTCGAACCGGCGGAACGGGATTTCATCGGCCGCGCGGCGCTCGACGCGCAACGCGCGTCCGGCGTAGGGAACAAACTGACCGGCATCGCGCTGAAAGATCGCGGGGTCATGCGCCGGGGCATGAAGGTGATCACCAACGCTGGCGACGGAGAGGTTCGAAGCGGTATTTTTTCCCCCACGTTGGGTTACAGTATCAGCCTCGCGCGGGTGCCGCGGGCCGCCACTGGCGAGGTCGGTATTCTCATCAGAGGGCGGGAAAGGCGCGGTCGAATCGTCAGACCGCCCTTCGTTACAAAAAGGAAATGACGGCAGAATCCCGGACAGACAGATGACTGACACGCCGAATGAAGCCAGGTACGCGGAGACACACGAATGGGCCCGGTTCGACGACGACGGCCATGTCGTCGTCGGCGTCAGCGACTATGCGCAGGAGCAACTCGGGGATGTCGTATATGTCGAGCTTCCGGAACTCGATCAGCAGGTGGATGCCGGAGCGGAAGCCGGCGTGGTGGAGTCGGTCAAAGCGGCATCGGACATCTACGCGCCGGTGTCCGGGACGGTGGTTGCCATCAATATATCGCTGGCCGATACACCGGAACTGGTGAACCAGGATCCCTATGGCGACGGCTGGTTCTTTTCCATCGAGCCAACTGCGCCCGACGAACTGGCCGATCTCATGGACGCAGCCGAGTACTCGGAATTCTGCGAAGCGAGCGAAGTCGGAGAGTGACTCTCACGCTGCGCGCCATGCCCGCGACGTCCGCCGCGCCATGACGCACTGCGACGACTACGAGACGATGCCGTAGCGATGCCTTTCATCCCACACACCACAGCCGATATGGCATCCATGATGGCGGTCGTCGGCGTGGAGCACATCGACGAACTGTTCGACGAGATACCGGCGAACCTGCGCGATAGGGTTCCCAGTAGGGTTCCCAATAGGGTTCCCAGTAGGGATCAGGGCGACGGTGGGCTTGCCGAGGGCATGTCGGAAATGGAAATGCTGCGCCGCATGGAGGAACGCGCGCGCGCGGACGAGACGGGACCTTGTTTCCTCGGCGCCGGCGCCTACGACCACCACATTCCTTCGGCGGTCTGGGACATCGCCAGCAGGGGCGAATTCATGACCGCCTATACGCCGTACCAGGCGGAAGCGAGCCAGGGAACGCTGCAACTGGTCTACGAGTTCCAGACCATGATGGCCGAATTGACGGGCATGGATGTTTGCAACGCGTCGGTGTACGACGGCGGCTCGGGACTCGCTGAAGCCATCCTGATGGCGGTTCGCGCTGGTGAGAGGCGGTCGAGAAGGAGGCCGGCGGGCGGCAGGCGGAGCGTGGCTTTGGCCGGCGCGGTGCATCCTCTCTATGTCGCCGCCGCTCGCAACATAGTCCGCCGCCAGGACATCGAGATCGTACAACTGCCGCACGGCGAAGACGGGTTGGCGGACGCGGCGCTGTTGAGACATCTACCCGAGCCGCCCGCGGCGGTCGTCGCGCAGCAGCCCAACTTTTTCGGACTGCTGGAAAATGTCGACGCGGTGACCGACCAGGCGCACGAAAACGGCGCGTTGACAATCGCCTGCGTCAACCCGTTGACCCTCGGCTTGCTCAAGCCGCCCGCCGACTGGGGTGCCAGCGGCGCGGATATCGTGTGCGGCGACGGCCAACCGCTCGGCATCCCGATGGCTTCCGGCGGGCCGTCCTTCGGGTTCATCTGCACGCGGCAATCGTTGGTGCGACAAGTGCCGGGTCGCATTGTCGGCCGCACCCGGGACCTCGACGGCAAGCCCGGTTTCACGTTGACGCTGCAAGCGCGCGAACAGCACATCCGACGGGCCAAGGCCACCTCGAACATTTGCACCAACCAGGGTTTGCTGGTGACCGCCGCTACCATCTACCTGAGCCTTCTCGGACCCGAAGGTTTGCGCAACGTCGCCGCCGCCTGCCACGCGCGAACGCGCCAGCTTGCGGCCGCGCTGGACCTACCCCAGCGATTCGGCGCGCCATACTTTCACGAATGCGTCCTGCGCCTTGGACGACCGGCGCAGGCGGTTGTCGAAGCATTGGCGGCGCGGGGCGTGTTGGGCGGACTCGCCCTTGGACCGTACTTCAGCGATCTGGACGACTGTCTCCTCGTATGTGCGACGGAAAAGCGCACGGCCAAGGACATCCGCCAGTTTGCCGATGCCTTGAAGGCCCTGTCGTGAAGGCGTCCTGATGGAAACGATATTCGATCTCGCCCGCGCGGATCGGCGCGCCAGCGCCCAGGTTCCGCCGCCCGAATCCATCGAAGACCTGCCCCGGTCTGCCTTGCGGGAACGTCCGCCCGCGTTGCCGGAGGTTTCGGAACTTCAGGCCGTGCGTCACTACACGCGCCTGTCGCGCCTCAATTTCTCCATCGATACACAGTTCTATCCGCTCGGGTCGTGCACGATGAAGTACAACCCTAGAGGCGCGCACCGGGCGGCAAGCGCCCGCGGCTTCCTGGACCGCCATCCCCTGGCCCCGCTGTGCGTAAGCCAAGGCCTCCTGGCGTGCCTTTACGATCTGCAGGAAATCCTCACACACGCGACGGGCATGCGCCGCGTTTCGTTGACGCCCATGGCCGGCGCCCAGGGCGAATTCGCCGGCGTCGCCATGATCCGCTCATATCACGCCGCTCGTGGCGATACCCGACGCAACGAGATACTCGTACCCACAACGGCCCACGGCACCAACCCCGCGACGGCCTCGATGTGCGGCTGCGTGGTGCGCGAGGTGGCGGTTGCACGCAACGGCGATGTCGATATCGAAGCCTTGAAGGCGGCGGTGGGGCCGGCGACAGCGGGACTCATGACCACCAATCCGTCCACTTGCGGCCTGTTCGAACGGCGTATCGAGCAAATCGCGGCCATTGTTCACGACGCCGGCGGCTTGCTGTACTACGACGGCGCGAACCTGAATGCGATCCTGGGCAAGGTGAAGCCGGCTGATATGGGTTTCGATGTCCTGCACCTGAACCTGCACAAGACCTTCGCCACGCCCCACGGTGGTGGCGGCCCCGGCGCGGGGCCAGTGGGGGCAGGTGAGTTGTTGGCACCCTACTTGCCAGGGCCGCTGGTCGAGAAGACACCAAGCGGCTATCGATGGACACAACCCCCGCAAACCATCGGTCGGCTGTCCGCCTTCATGGGCAACGCAGGCATTCTCCTGCGCGCTTTGGCTTACTCCCTCATGCTCGGCAGCGACGGCATGCGCCGCGTGGGCGAGTTCGCGACGTTGAACGCCAACTACCTGGCCACCAGGCTGCGGCATGCGGGTTTCGACATCGCCTACCCGGACCGGCGCGCCTGCCACGAGTTCATCGTGACGCTGGCCACGCAGAAACGCGAATTCGGCGTCTCCGCCATGGACTTCGCGAAGCGCCTGCTCGACTACGGCGTGCATGCGCCGACCACTTACTTTCCGCTGCTGGTGCCGGAGTGCTTTCTCATCGAACCCACCGAGACGGAGTCGAAGGAAGCGATAGACGCGTTCGTGGAAGCGATGACCAGTGTCCTCGCCGAAGCCGCTTCCAACCCGGAACTCGTCAAGTCGGCACCGCACAATCTGCCTGCCAAGCGCCTCGACGACGTCGAAGCGGCGCGCACGCTGAACCTGCGTTGGCGGCCGGAAAGGTAAGTCAGGACACGATTCTTCTGAACTCGTCCATGGAGTCGATGGGCGGCGAGCATTGCAGCCCCCGACACACGAAGGCCGTGCGCGGGCGTCGGCGTCGACGAGCCGAGGCAGGTAGTCCGGCGCGTCCGCCGCTTCGTAGGGAATTCCATAGACCTGGCGCCATGGACGATAGCCTTCCCGCGCGATATCAAGCCAGGCGTCAAGCGCGTCGACCGGTCCCCGCACAATAATCTGCTCGGGCGCGTAGGCGTTGGCCTCCACGGCGGACAGAAGCGTGCAGTGCCCCCCGGGATATTGCTCAACGGCACCGCGCAGCGCCCGGAGCGTACCGGCGGCCGCGTCGAGGTGGCGCGTGTCCGCGAACAGGTGACCGAGGGCGATCAGGCCGCAGGCGGCCGTGCCGTTGCCGGCAGGAAGCGATTCGTCGAAAGTCGGTTTGGGCCGATGGATAAGCGTCTCGTGATCGTGGGCGGTGAAAAAGAAGCCGCCGTCATCAGCATCATGGAATTGCCGGATCATGGCGTCGGCCAAGTCCTTCGCGAACGCCGCGTCGACGTCGCGCCACGCGGCGGAGAGGAGTTCGATCAGTCCCTCCAGCATATTGGCATAGTCGTCCAGATAGCCCGCGTACTTGGCGACGCCATCGCGCCAGGTTGCCGTCAGGCGCTCACCATCCCAAAGGTTCTCGCGGACGAAGTCGGCTGCGCGCTGCGCCGATGTCAGCCAGGCCGGCTCGCCCAGGCGCACCGCTGCCCTGGCCATGCCCCGAATCGCCAGCCCGTTCCACGCCGTGAGCACCTTGTCGTCCTTGGCTGGGGGCACCCGGGTGTCGCGCTCTGCCAAAAGCTTGGATTTCGCCGACGCCAGCAGGCCCTCCCCCGTCGCCGGCTCGAAGCCAAGGCGGTCCACTACCGAACGCCACGCATCGCGCCGGGACAAGTTCCATTTGCCCTCGAAATTGGCCGGTTTGTCCAGGCCGTAAAGCGTCGCCACCAGCAGGTACTCGTCAGCCGTGAGCAAGCGCTTCACCGCATCCCGGCGCCAAACGTAATATTTGCCCTCCTCGCCCTCCGAGTCTGCGTCCAGGGCTGAAAAGTACCCGCCTTCGGGATGCTGCATGTCGCGCGCAATCCAGCCGGCGGTTTCCCGCACCGCCGCCTCGAACAGGGCATCGCCGCCGAGAGCAAGCGCGTCGGCGTAGAGCGCCAGCAGCGAACCGTTGTCGTACAACATCTTCTCGAAGTGAGGGATCTGCCAATTCCGATCTGTCGCATAGCGGCAGAACCCGCCGCCCACATGGTCGTAGATGCCGCCGCGCGCGATCCTTGTCAGCGTGATCATCGCCATGTCGAGCGCATCGCTGTCGCGCTTGCCCGCCTCTTCCGAAAAAAAGCCGGAAAACGCCCAGTGGCGCAGTACCCGCTCTATCGAACTCGGCATCGGAAACTTCGGCTCCGTGCCGAACCCGCCCTCGGCGGCATCGAACCTGGCCGCGAGTTGATCTCGGGCCCGCTCGAGAAGTTCCGCGTCCGGGAGGCCTTCCGATGCGATGCCCGTCGGCTGCAACCGCGACATCGCCTCGGACAGTCTTTCGCCCTGTTCGCCGAGCGCGTCACGCCGCGTCCGGTATGCCTCGTCGACGCGCAGGAGGAGGTCGGCGAAGCCCGGAAGATTGAACCGGGGCGTGCTAGGGAAGTAAGTGCCCGCGAAAAACGGCAACAACGTCTGGGGGTCGAGGAAAACCGTCAGCGGCCAGCCACCCGTCCGCCGCGTGAGCAGTTGGTGCGCCAATTGATAGATCTTGTCGAGATCCGGCCTTTCTTCCCGGTCGACCTTGATGTTGACGAAGTGCCGGTTCATGACATCCGCGGTGTTCGAGTCTTCGAACGACTCGTGGGCCATGACGTGGCACCAGTGGCAGGCGGAATAGCCGACGGACAGCAATATCGGCTTGTCTTCGTCGCGCGCCCTTGCAAGCGCCGCATCATTCCAGGGATGCCAATCGACGGGATTATCGGCGTGCTGCCTCAGGTATGGACTGGTTTCTTCGCCAAGCCGATTCATGTCCACTCGATAACGCGCTTTGGCGGATCATAGCTTATGTGGAACAATCGCCCGTATGGGAAGGACGCCGGACAATATCGACGCGCACGGCTACCGGTCGAACGTCGGTATTGTCGTGGCCAATGATCGGGGACAGGTATTGTGGGCGCGTCGCGTCGGCGGTCACGACGCCTGGCAGTTTCCCCAGGGCGGCATCCTGCGCGACGAGTCACCCGAAACCGCGCTGTACCGGGAGCTCTACGAGGAAGTCGGCGTCCGGCGCCGCAGCGTTGAGATCGTCGCCTCGACGCGAGGCTGGTTGCGCTACCGTTTGCCGAAACGGTATCTGCGCCAAAAGAGTCGGCCTGTCACCACGCCCAGATTCGTCGGACAGAAGCAAAAGTGGTTCCTGCTCCGCTTGCTCGGCGACGATTCGCTTGTGAATCTCGAATGTTCCAGCAAGCCCGAGTTCGACCACTGGTCGTGGGTCAGCTACTGGTATCCGCTGACCCAGGTGGTCAGTTTCAAGCGGAATGTTTACCGGCACATGCTGCGCGAATTCGCGCCATGCCTGACCGTAGTGGACCAGCCGTGAGCAACGGCGTACTCGATGATCTCCGCGAAATCGTCCAGGACGTCAATGCGGCATCGAGTTTCCGGGCCGCGCTGAACACGATCGTCACCCGCGTGTGCGCCGCCATGGCGACCGAGCTGTGTTCGATCTACATCCTCGACCGAGGTACCGGCAAGTTTCAATTCGCCGCCAACCGGGGATCGAACTCGGATGCTGTGGGCCGCATCGCGGTCGGCCCGGACGAAGGTCTGATCGGGTTGGTGGCCGAGCGCGCCGAGCCCATCAATCTCGACGACGCGCCGCGCCATCCGCGCTTCCTGCACCTGGAGGAGATGGGCGAAGAAGCGTTCCACGCGTTTCTTGGCGTACCGATCATTCATCGGCGTCGCGTGCTCGGCGTCCTCATCGTACGTCAACGGGAAAGGCGCAGATTCGACGAGGACGACGAAGCCTTTCTCGTTACGCTGTCGGCGCAACTCGCGGCAGTCGTCGCCCACGCGGAAGCGGCCGGCGACATCGACGCGATGGCCAAGCCGAAGGCAGAGCAGTTGGACACGCGCTTCGTCGGCGTGTCCGGCGCCCCCGGCATCGCCATCGGCACCGCCGTGGTCGTGCATCCCGGCACCGCCCTCGAAACCGTACCGGACAAGGCGGCGGAAGACATCGCCGCCGAACTCGAGATGTTCGACCGCGCCATCGCGCAAGTGCGCAACGACATCGAACACGCGAGTCGACAACTCTCGGCGCTGCCGGAGGAGGAACGCGTCCTGTTCGACGCATATCTCGGGATGCTCGACGACGACGCGCTGGCGGAAGAGATCCGGGAACGTATCCTCGAGGGAGAGTGGGCGCAGGGCGCCCTCAAGCAGGTCATCCTGGAGCACACCCGCGCGTTCGAGGAGATGCGGGACTCTTACCTGCGCGAGCGCGCGGCCGACGTGCGCGAATTGGGCCAGCGGGTGCTCGGCTACCTGCGGGATATCCGCCAACGCAAAATTGACTTCCCCGAAAACACGGTGCTTGTGGGCGACCAGATCACGGCGGCGATGCTTGCCGATATCCCGGTGGGGCGATTGCGAGGCATCGTCTCGCTGAAAGGCTCGGCCAACTCCCACGTCGCCATCCTGGCGCGCGCGCTCGACGTGCCGGCGGTCATGGGCGCGGTGGATGTCCCGCTCTACGGAGTCGAACAGAACACGCTGATCGTGGACGGATTCTACGGCCAGGTCGTGGCGAATCCATCGCGTTCGGTCATTGAGCACTACGCCGCATTGATGGAAGAAGAACGTGAATTCGCGGAGGAACTCGAAGAATTGCGAGACCTTCCCTGCACCACCCGAGACGGCCAACGGATAGCGCTGTGGGTGAACATCGGTTTGGTGGGCGACATCACTCGGTCCCTCGATCGCGGAGCGGAGGGGATCGGCCTGTTCCGCACGGAAGTACCGTTCATGACCGAGGACCGTTTCCCCACCGAGGAGGAACAGCGCGTCGTCTATCGCGAGCACATGGAAGCCTTCGATCCGCGCCCGGTCACGATGCGATCCCTGGATATCGGCGGCGATAAGTCACTGTCGTACTTTCCCATCTCCGAAGAGAACCCGTTTCTCGGCTGGCGCGGCATCCGCGTAACGCTCGATCACCCGGAGATTTTCATGTCGCAAGTGCGCGCCATGATCAAGGCCAACGCCGGACTCGTCGGCATCTTGCGCATCATGCTGCCGATGGTAAGCAGCATGTCCGAAGTGCGCGAGGCGCAGAGATTGGTGCGCCGCGCGCACCGGGAAGTGACGGAAGAAGGCTACGACGTGAAGCGGCCCCTCACCGGCGTCATGATTGAAGTGCCCGCCGCCGTCTACCAGGCGCGGCAAATCGCCAGAGAGGTGGACTTTCTCGCCGTCGGCTCGAACGACCTGACGCAATACATGCTGGCGGTGGACCGAAACAACCCGCAGGTCGCGGCGCTGTATCGCGAAGTGCATCCGGCAGTGCTGCGCGCGCTCAGGGAAGTGTCCAAGGCGGGCCACGCCGAAAGAAAGGGCGTCGGTATCTGCGGCGAACTCGCGGGCACGCCGGAAGGCGCGGTGCTATGCGTTGCCATGGGCTACGACGTGCTCTCGATGAACGCCACCCACCTGCCAAAGGTCAAGTGGGTGATACGCCACGTGTCCGTGCGCGACTGCCGTCGCATCCTGGCGCGGGCGCTGCGCATGGACGACGCCGACGAAATACTGCGTTTCATCCGCGCCGAAATGGTGCGGATCGGCCTCGGCCGGGTCGTGCCGCACTACGAGTTGCCGGAGGTGTAGCGCAGGAATAACCGTCGCCCTGGCGGGCGCCGTGTTTCGCCTCAACGGGGGAGTTGACATCGACGATCTGGCCCCTGGATGCGATCTATCCCGGCTCGTACCGGGCGACCCAATCCATTTCGAACACCATTGAACCGTTGGAGGAAGAACCGTGGACAGACACGCCATCCCATGTTCATTCGCGGTGCTTGCGATGCTCGCGGCGGCCGAGCCCTCGGAGCCGGCGCCGGAATGCCCGAAGGACGGTTCCGGGATTGTCGTCAAGGCAGTACAGTTCAGCGAAGGCCCGCCCTCCTATACCTTTATGGTGACGAACAACGGAACGAAACCAATCTACCTCGTCAGTCTCGGAGGGGGCGAGGATACGTTTATCGAGGTTTCCTTCGAAGCCGTGCCGACAAACGTCGGATCGCCGGGGGGCTGGAACGGCATGCACGTATTTGGGCAGGATCCGCGGCGGCCGGAAGCGCATTCGCCTTCTCTGATCTCGTATCTATGGCAAGCGGAGGACCCGAAGGCGCGGATTCAACCCGGCCAGTCGCTCTCCGGGTTCTCCTTGCAATTGCCTGCTCCGAGGAAGGATCCACCGGACAACAAGCGACGCCCGGTATATCCCGATTTGACGGATGTTTCTTTTCAGGTCTATGCATACGGGGCGCGATGTCCCGCCATTGGCATTGTTGAGTTGGACTGAGGTTCGGATGCCGGCGATGTTCGCGGACGCCCCGCGCGGTTTCGTAGTCATTGCCCATGCGCGGACGTAGTTTGAGGGAAAGGCCGTCAGCCCAATCTCCAATTGCGGAAGAGCGCCCGCGATCCCTTAGGGAAGGTCTGAACAACCCAAGTTGCCCACCTATCCGTCTTCGGACCTGTAGCCCTCAGTCTTGCGGCGGATTGTTGTTGAACATCCATGTGCGCCCCCCGTCTACGACCAGATCGTGGGCGTTGACGTAGCTGCCGGCGTCGCTCGCGAGATACAGCGCCGCCTCGGCGATGTCATCCGCCACGCCGCTTCTGGGCAAGGGCGTCGCGTTGGCGAGGTTGTCCTGCAGCTTCTTCATCTTGCGCGCGTTTTCCTCGTCGCTGAGCTCGTTGGCGCGCGCCGAACCACCCCAGAAAATCGGCGTGGCGATGGCGCCGGGAGAAATCGCGTTGACGCGGATACGGTATGGGCCCAGTTCGACGCCCGCCAAGCGCGTGCAATGGGTAACGGCGCTCTTCAGCACCGAATACAGGATGTTGCCCTGGCGGTAACGCAATCCCGCGATGCTGGAGTTGTTGATGATCGAGCCGCCGCCAGCCGCCTTCATCGGTTCGATGGCGTAGCGAAGACCAAGCATGACGCTGGACAGGAGCACGCGGCAACCGTGTTCTATCTCGGCCGCCGTGATCGTCGATATTTCCGTCTGCACGGACGCCCCCGCATTGTTGAACAGCACGTCGAGCTTGCCGAAACGGTCCACCGCGGCGTCGATGGAGGCCTTGATGTCTTCCTCGCGGGTCACGTCCGCATAAAAGTAGACGGCATTCCCACCGAGTCTTTCGGCGAGCGCCGCGCCCTTGTCGCGGGAGCGACCCGTCAGCACCACGTGCGCACCTTCCGCAACGAAAAGCTCCACCGTCGCTTCGCCGATGCCACTCGTCCCACCCGTGATGACGGCCACCTTGCCTTCCAAACGTCCGCTCATCCAATCCTCCGTTTCCTTTGAACGAAGGATCGTAGCATTGGGATAATTGGAACGCGCGTGCGGAGGCGTCCACGTGGTTCGCGACGCCGGGGGAGCGGCATCGGACTCGAGGTTTGAACTACTCTGGTAGTCCAGCTAGATGACCCCGGCAAAGCCACTCGAAAAGCGGTATCGGCAATGGCACGAATTGAATCCAAGATGACGTCGCAAGGACGGACCTCGATACCGGCACTCATTCGGCAAAAGCTGGGGTTGGTACCGGGATCGAAGGTCGAGTGGTGCGAGGAGGGAGACGATGTGATCGTCAGGCGAGCCTCAAAGTACTCCTCGCAAGACATCCACGACGCGCTGTTTTCGGCGTCTCCTCATCCGCATGACGTCGACGAGATGAATGAAGGCATCTCGGCGCAGTTGCGGCAGAAGCATGAGCGCCGTTGACACAAACGTTCTGGTCAGGTTGTTGGTTCCTAACGACCACGACCAGGTTGAAAGGGCTGAAGCGTTCGTGATGTGGTCCTCGCCGTTCCCGTCAGCGGAAGGCGCGTTTCCGCAAGGGGACCACGAATCCCGATAATAGCCTCAACAATCCGTCGGGATTTCGCGCCCAAATAAAGAATCTACAAGAGTCCCGACAAAAACCCGACCGATATGTCTGGATATTTAACCGCCATTAGGAACGCACAGGGATTGAGGAGCGGAAAGCCCAGCGAATCTTGAGGAGTCTGGGTGACTCCGGTCTGCTGCGCCGAGTGGGCAAGGGTCGCGCGACACGTTACGAACTGGCACCCGTGTAACGCGCGCTGACCCAACCCAACCTCGCCGACGTCGTGTTTAGTTCCCTCTACCATCAAATGGCCCCCGCTGGATGGATTTGATCGGTCTGCCAGCCCTTCTCTTCTCGCCTGGGAAGTGGAGGGGACGGTGAGTTCGACTACCTGTTCGAGACGGCGAACTGACCTGCCGTATCCCCGATTGCGAATCGGGCGGCCGGGCGATAGGCTGACCTCGATGCGCGCCTACCTCGACATTCTCCGGGACGTGCTCGAACGCGGCGAGCGTCGCGAGGATCGCACGGGCGTCGGCACGCTATCCCGGTTCGGCTATCAGATGCGCTACGCGATGGCCGACGGCTTTCCGGCGGTGACCACCAAGCGGCTCGTGTGGAAGTCGATGGTGTCGGAACTGCTCTGGTTCGTGTCCGGCTCGGACAACATCAACGACCTGAAGGCCATCTATCCCCACAACAGGCTCTGGGACGGCAACTATGGCGACTACCTGGAGCGCCTTGGCGTTTCCGCCAACGACGGTTCAATGGGTCGCATCTACGGGGCGCAGTGGCGGCGCTGGGCCGACAGCGTCGATCAGTTGCAGGACGCCATCGATCTCATCCGCAACGATCCGGGATCGCGCCGGATCATCGTCAACGCCTGGAACGCGTCCGAGGTCCGCGCGCAGGACGTAGCGCTGCCGCCGTGCCATAGCTTCTTTCAGTTCTACGTGGCGGGCGGCAAGCTGTCGCTGCACATGTACCAGCGCTCGGCGGACCTGTTTCTCGGCGTGCCGCTCAACATCGCGTCCTATGCCCTGCTGCTACACATGGTGGCGCGAACTACGGACCTCGAGCCCGCCGAGTTCATTCACTCGCTGGGCGATGCCCACATCTACCTGAACCACATCGACGCCGTCCGGCGCCAACTCGCGCGCGAACCCTACCCCCTGCCGGAGCTCGAGATAGACGACCGCGGACAGCGCGAGATCGACGACTTCAGCTTCGACGACTTCCGCCTCGTCAACTATCGCTCCCATCCGGCGATCAGGGCGGAAATGGCCGTCTGAACAGGCGGTCTGGCTATCGCACCGCGTTCCGGTCGCTCAAGGCCGATTCGTATGTCGCGATATGGCTGCCGACCTGCGACTGGCGAACCCCGATCATTTCGGTCACGCGGGCGCCGGGCTCGCCCATCGGGCCGTATTGCTGTTCGGCGAATTGGATATGCCCGCCGTCGAAGACCACGCCCGTGCTGGCGCGCGTGCCGTATTCCTTGCCCCGCAGAAACGCGGGCGTTGCGCGCCGCGCGCTCTCCGGTTCCTGGCCATCGGCGACATAGTCTGCCGACTCGTCCGTAAGCACCTTGAGCACATCGTCTATCCCGGCGGCTGCGGCGATTGCCGTCAACGCGGCGACGCCGCGCGCGGACTTTGGCCACACATCGTCCAGGTGCGTGTTGCTGATCCCATAGACGCCGGGTTGCAGCACCCGTATTTCGCCAGTGCGGTTGCACGCATAGACGAGATCGACGCCATCGAATGCAATGAAGTTGAAGCCCTGGTAGCGGGCGCCGTCGATCCCGGCGGCGTAGTCCCTCGCCCTCGCGCCCTCTTCAAGGAAACGCCGCGTCAAATCGCCTCGGGATGCCGCCGGCACGTCCTCGCGGATGAAATCGGTGTAGTTGGTGACGGCGGCGAAGCGCCCGGCGGTCGATACTGCGAGCCAGGTGCCGCCGGCGACGAGATCGCGTCCGCCGAAGAGTTGCGGCGAATCGTCCCAGTATCGTGCCCCGCTGGACGGCCTGGCGTAGAATTCGTCGCGGTTTGCGGCCACCACCAGCGGGCGGGTCGGGAACGTCCGATACGCGAATAATATAAGGCACACTGTCGAAGCGGCAGATTGGGAATAAGGCGCGTAAGTCTAGCATGCACTATCCAGCCATTGACCCGATCGCATTGGATCTCGGGCTTTTCGCGCTCCGCTGGTACGGCCTCATGTACCTGCTCGCCTTTGCCACCTTCTATCTGCTCGGCAATGTGCGGGGCGGAGATCGTGGATTCACCAGCGCAGATGTCTCCGACCTCGTTTTCTACGGCGTGGCCGGCGTGGTGTTGGGGGGCCGTATCGGTTTCTCGTTTGTCTACGGTTTCGATCAACTGGCCCAGGATCCGCTCTGGTTGTTCCGCATATGGGAAGGCGGCATGTCCTTTCACGGCGGGCTTCTTGGCGCGATCGGGGCGATGTGGCTGCAGGCGAGAAACAAGGGGCGCTCATTTTTCGAGGTGGCGGATTTCGTCGCGCCGCTGGTGCCCCTGGGACTCTTTTTCGGCAGGCTCGGGAACTTCATCAATACGGAGTTGCCCGGCCGCATCACGGAATCGGCGCTTGGCGTCCACTTTCCCTGCACGGCCGTGCGCGAATTGACGGCCACCTGCTTCGGCGAGTACGAAACGGTGACGCGGCATGTGTCAAGCCTCTACCAGGCCTTCGCGGAGGGGCTCGTGCTGTTCGTCATCGTCTGGCTCTACGCCCGGCGCGCGCGACCCACCGGTTCCGTCGCCGGCACCTTCCTCATCGCTGGCGGATGTTTGAGGTTTGCGACGGAGTTCTTCCGGGAACCCGATTCCCATCTGGGCCTGTTCTTCTTCGATACGCTCTCGATGGGCCAACTCCTTTCGCTGCCCGTTGTCGCCTTTGGCATCTTTCTCATGAATCCGCGATGGACGAACCGATGACGCCAATCCCCCGCGCCACTCGGTCGCCATGAAGGTTTCCCTGATCTGGGCCATGTCCCGCAACCGCGTCATCGGCCGGAACAACCGGCTGCCCTGGCGGTTGCCGAAGGACAGCGCCTTCTTCAGATCCATCACCATGGGCAGACCCGTCATCATGGGTCGCCGGACGTTCGAATCGGTGGGCCATCCCCTGCCCGGCCGCACAAACATCGTCCTCACGCGTTCGGGATTCGCGCACGATGTCGCCCGGACAGTTGCGGATCTGGACGCGGCACTGAATGTGGCTGAGAACCAATGCTTCATCGACGGGGTAAACGAGTGTTTCGTCATCGGCGGCGCCGAGATTTACGTCCTGGCGCTGCCGCGCGCGGACCGGCTCTATGAAACGCTGATCGACGCGGACATCGAGGGGGACACCTTTTTCCCGCCGTACGATCCGTCGCAATTCGCGCTCGTCGCAAAGGAGGACTTCGATGCGGACGAGGAGCACGCCTTGTCCTTTTCCATCCGCGTGCTGGACAGAACGAGGTAAGCGCATGTTGCGTTGGCTCGCCGTCTGCGCGGCGCTCGCCTGCGGCTGGGCCGACGCGCAACCAGCCCAGCGTGTCGTTCTGGGACAACTCGAAATTGAAGGCGTGCCGCCGGTTCCCCAGGAGTTTCTCTCAAGACTTCGGCCGTACCAGAACACCCGGCAGGCGAACTTTCTCGGCTGGATCGGCGACGGCATTCTCATCGGCACGCGTTTCGGCAATACGACGCAGCTCCACCGGGTGGAGATACCCATGGGGGCTCGCCGCCAACTCACGTTCTTCAACGAGCCGGTGGGCGCCGCACACGTCAGCCCGAAGCCGGCCCCGGAGGGCTTTGTCTACGCCAGGGACACCGGCGGCTCGGAGTTTTATCAGCTCTTCCGGTTCGACCTGGCCACCGGGGACTCGGTGCTGCTGACGGACGGGAAGTCCCGCTATTCCAACGTCGTCTGGTCGAAAGACGGCCGGCATTTCGCGTACACGACGACGGAACGCAACGGCACGGACTGGGACATCCACATTCAGGATCTCGCCGGCACCACGACGGTCGCCCTTGCCGCCGGGGGATCCGGTTGGCGCGCCGCCGACTGGTCGCCGGACGGGGAACACCTGCTCGCCATCCGATACGTCTCCATCAACGAGTCCTATCTGTACGAGGTGGAGCTTCGAACCGGAGCGACAACGCAGCTATTGTCCGACGCACCGCCCGCCGCGATCATCGATGCCCAATACGACAACACCGGCGACTACGTATTCTTCGCCTCGGACATGCACGCCGAGGCCGTCGCCCTGCGCAGGATGCGGCGCGCCGACGGCGCGATCAATGTCGTTGCCGAGGATTCGCGATGGGGCGTCGAACAATTCGCGATCAGGGGCAACCGTCTCGCCTTCACGATCAACGAAGACGGCATCAGTCGCCTGCGCGTTCTGGCGTTGCCCGACATGGCGCCGGTTCCCCTGCCCGAGTTGCCGAGCGGCATCTACTACTCCCTGAAATTCTCGCCCGACGGCAGCCAGCTCGGCTTTGCGGTGAACCGGGCCTCCGCGCCGACGGACGTCTACGGCATCGACTTTGCCGACATCGCGCTCACGCGCTGGACCCGGAGCGAACCTGGCGGCCTGCGCGAGGAGGATATGGCGGAGCCGGAACTGATCCGCTACCCCACCTTCGACGGCCGCGCGATCCCCGCGTTCGTCTACCTGCCAACCGGCGACGGCCCGCATCCCGTCCTGATAGACATCCATGGGGGACCCGAAAGCCAGTATCGACCCCGCTTCTCCTATTCGACGCAGTTCTTCGTCAATGGTTTGGGCATCGCAGTTGTCGCGCCCAACGTGCGCGGTTCCGCCGGCTACGGCAAGGCGTACCTCAAACTCGACAACGGCTACCGGCGAGAGGACAGCGTAAGGGACATCGGTGCGCTGCTGGACTGGGTCGCCTCCCGGAGCGACCTCGACGCGGAACGCGTCGCCGTCACGGGTGGGTCCTACGGCGGCTACATGGTGCTCGCCTCCCTGGTGCATTTCGGTGATCGCCTCCGGGCCGGCGTCGAACGTGTTGGCATCAGCAACTTCGTCACGTTCCTCAAGAACACGCAGGGCTATCGGCGGGACCTGCGCCGGGCGGAATACGGCGACGAGCGGGATCCCGATATGCGCGCCTTCCTGCAGGGCATCTCGCCTCTGAACCAGGTCGGACGCATCGCACTACCGATGTTGATCGCCCAGGGGCTGAATGACCCCAGGGTGCCGGCGAGCGAGAGCGAACAGATCGTCGCCGCCCTGCGCGAGCGCGACGTGCCCGTGTGGTACGTGCTCGCGCGGGACGAAGGGCACGGCTTTCGGAAGAAGGTGAACCGGGACTACCTGATGGCAGCGACGGCGCTGTTCCTTGAGCGTCACCTGTTGAACGGCGGCGATCCTGGCAGTGCCGTAAACTAAAGCGTTGGCTCTTCCGGAAAATAGCCCGAAACAGGAGAGGCGAATCGTGGCGAACGAAACCGACAACAAGTGGATCGGCAAGCGGACGATCCGACCCGACGGCGAAGACAAGGTAACGGGACGCGCGAACTTCGGCGCGGATTTCGCGCAACCCGGCATGCTCTGGGGGAAGATACTCCGAAGCCCCCACCCCCACGCCCGCATCAAGTCCATCAACCTCGAGCGTGCCGCCGCCGCCGATGGCGTCAGGGCCGTCATGTCCGGAGCTGACCTCGTCGACTTCCCGGTCGATGTCCCGGCGCCGGCCGGACCGCAGGATCTGCGCTACGTCAGCCGCAACGTCATGGCGCGCGACAAGGTGCTGTACGCCGGCCATGCCCTGGCGGCGGTGGCGGCGACATCGGCCCGCGCCGCGGACGCCGCGCTCGACCTCATCGACGTCGAATACGAGCTGCTGCCCTGGGTGATCGATGTCGAAGACGCCATGAAACCGGACGCGCCGGTCCTGCACGACTTCATGTACACCGCCGGCGTCGATCCCAAACCGTCCGCACCGTCCAACATCGCAAGTCGATCCGGGCTGACACTCGGCGACGTCGATGCCGGATTCGCGCAAGCGGACATCATCATCGAGCGACCGTTCAAGACCAAGCCCGTCCACCAGGGCTACATAGAGCCGCACGCCTGCCTGGTCGACGTCTCGCCCGACGGCCGCGCGACGATCTGGAGTTCGAGCCAGGGCCACTTCATGGTGCGCAACGTAACGGCCAGAATGACCGGCGCCAAGCTATCCGATATTCGCGCCATCCCCGCCGAAATCGGCGGCGGCTTCGGCGGCAAGACCATCATCTACCTGGAGCCCCTCGCCTACACCCTGTCGCGCAAGGCCGGCGCGCCGGTCAAGATGGTGATGACGCGGGACGAAGTATTTCGCGCCACCGGCCCGACCGCCGGTTCGTCGAACACGATCAGGATCGGCGCCCGCCGGGATGGCCGGATCACCGCTGCCGAGGCGACATTTCACTTTCAGGCGGGCGCGTTTCCCAGCTCGCCGATACGCGGGGCGTCGAATTGCGCGTTCTCGGCGTATGCGATCGACAACGTCAAGGTGGTCGGCTACGACGTCGTGGAGAATCGGCCCAAGTGCAACGCCTACCGCGCACCAGGCTCACCCATCGCGGCGTTTGGCGTCGAATCTGTCATCGACGAGCTGGCCGCCGAACTTGGCATCGATCCCATCGAAATGCGACTCATGAATGCGGCCCGGGAAGGCACGCGGGCGGCATATGGGCCGACGTTCCGCCGCATCGGCTTTGAGGAAACCCTTCGCGCCGCCCAGTCGCATCCGCACTACTCGGCCCCGAAGGGAAGGCGCCAGGGACGCGGCGTCGCCTGCGGCGGCTGGATGAACGCGGGCGGCGAGTCGAGCGCACAGATCAACGTCAACGAAGACGGCACCGTCGCCATCACCACCGGCCACCCGGACATCGGCGGTTCCCGCGCGTCGATGGTGAACATCGCGGCGGAGACCCTGGGGATTCACTACCGCAACATCAGCGCGCAGGTCGGCGACACCAACAGCATCGGCTACAGCGCCAGCACCGGCGGCAGTCGCGTGACCTTCGCGGCTGGCGCGGCGGTTTCGCGCGCCGCCGAACGCATGGTGGAGCAACTGCGCGAACGGGCCGCCATGCTCTGGGACATCGACGTGGCCGCCGTCGACTGGAAGAACGGCCACGCGCATCCCGCCGGCTCCAACGCGGGCGAGTTCGAACCGCTTTCGCTCGCCGAGCTGGCATCCAAGTCCGCGCTCACCGGCGGCCCGATAGCAGTGCAGGTTTCGGTCAACGCACAAGGTGCGGCGCCAGCTTTCGCAACCCACATCTGCGACGTGGAGGTCGATGAAGAAACCGGGCGCGTGGACGTTACGCGCTACACGGCGGTCCAGGACGCCGGGCGGGCGATTCACCCGGGCTACGTCGAAGGACAGATGCAGGGCGGGGTCGCGCAAGGCATCGGCTGGGCATTGAACGAGGAGTACATCTACGACGAAGACGGCCACCTGGAGAATCCGGGCTTCCTGGACTACCGCGTTCCCGTCGCATCGGATCTACCGATGATCGACACCATCGTCGTCGAGGTGCCGAACGACGCCCACCCGCTCGGCGTTCGCGGCGCCGGCGAGGTGCCTATCGTGCCGCCCATGGCCGCGGTGGCCAACGCCATCCATGACGCCGTTGGCCTGCGATTCTGCGAACTGCCGATGTCGCCGCCCAAGGTCCTCGCCGCGCTCGCCGCCAAAGGGGAGAACGCCGACGCCTGATGCGCGCGCAGACCAGCGGGCGCGGCGCCATCGGCGCCAAGCGGTGGGTCGGGGCATGGCAATTGCACCGGACGAAACGGTGCTACGAGAACGGGCGTACGTTCCTGCATCCGGATCGCCCCGGTGGCACTGCTTCATGCCGCGCTTGCTGGCGTGGTCCTCGCGCCCACTGCGGCGGGAGCGGACGAAGAAGTGGCCATCGAAGAGGTGATCGTCACGGCTGCGAAGCGCGAACAAGGCGTCTACGAGGTTCCCGTGTCCTTGAGCGTATTCGACGGCGACGGGCGGGAAAAGCGGGGCATTGCCGACCTCGTGGACATCGGGAAGCACGTCCCCAACCTCGTCGTTACCACGTTCTCCGCAGGCCATACCTCTTCCGCCAATCCGTTCATCCGCGGCATCGGTATGCAGGACCACCTCATCACCACCGATCCCGGCGTGGGCGTTTACGTGGACGGCGTGTACCTCGGTCGCCAGGTGGGCCAACACTGGAACCTGTTCAATGTCGAGCGCGTCGAAGTGCTGCGCGGCCCCCAGGGCACGCTGTACGGCCGGAAATCCATCGGTGGCGCGGTCAACATCGTCACCGCGCCGCCCGGATCGGACCCGGGCGCAAGGGTTGCCGCGCGCGTCGGATCCCGCGGACGCATGAACGCCGCCTTCCACGGCGACGCGAACCTGACGGGCACGGTCGCTGCGACCCTATCGGGAAGCGTGCGTCGACGCGGTGGCGTCGGCGCGTTCCTCAACCTGCCGGATGTGGATGTGAAGGTCGGCGAGACGCGCGAAGTGGCGCTCCTCCACGCCGACCGCCCACCGGCCGCGGCGGTCCCCCCGCCGGGGCGCCGCCCGCAGCGCCGCACGGGCGCCGTGGATCAGCAGCGTGCGCAGATACCGATCGCCGCGCTTGCTGATGCCGAGCAGCGTCGGCTTCCCGCCGGTCGAGCGCTGCCGCAGCACGATGCCGAGCCAGGCCGCCAGCTCCCGGCGGTTGCGGAACTCCGCCGCGTCCCCGACCGCCGCCACCAGCGCCGCCACCAGCGCCGTCGACGTCAGCGGGCCGACGCCCGGGATCGCCTCCAGCCGCCGGCACGCCGGCTCCGCGCGGCTGATCGCCAGGAGCCGCGCGTCGAACGCCTCTACGCGCGCGTGCAGGCGCCGCAGCTCGTCGCCCAGCTCCCGAAGCAGCGCCCGACCCTCGACCGGCAGCTCGTTCTCCGCGTCCTCCAGCACGTCCGCCAGCCGCCGCAGCAGCGCCCCGACGCCCTTCGGCGACTCGATGCCGTACTCCAGCAGGAAGCCGTGGATCTGGTTGTCCTGCGCGGTCCGCTGCTTCACCGCCAGCCGCCGCGCCCGGTGCGCCTGCTGGATGTGCTGCTGGGGCACCGTCTTCACCCCCACGAACCGCATCGTCGGCCGCGCCGACGCGTCCGCGATCGCGTCCGCGTCGTTCGCGTCGTTCTTGTTCGACTTCACGTGCGGCGCCACGTGCTGCGGACTCATCAGCAGCGGCCGGTGGCCGTGACAAGCCGCCAGCCGGCCCCAGTGGCTGGCGCTGCCGCACGCCTCCATCGCCACCGCGCGGGCCCGCAGCAGCAGCGCCAAGTACGACCGCAGCCCGACGCGCCGCAGGCGCTTGCGCTCCACGACCGCCCCGGCGGCGTCCACCGCCGTCACGTGAAACACCTTCTTCCCCAAGTCGATCCCCACTCGTGTAATCTCTTCCCTGGTCCGCTCCGTCGGATTGTTCAAAACCGTCATTGTGGCCTTCGAGGCCGCTCCAATGAAGCGGGGCGGACCATCCCATTAAGCGAGATCGGTACGTGTGTTCTGCACTGCCTAAGTGTAGTTCTAACGCAGAATGCGCTGATCGCTGAGGTCTTTGCCACCGAATTCTCTGGTGACGCTGGCGCCACGATACTCGTGGATTTCTAGATCGCAAAAAGCGTTCACGATATTGTATTGGGTCGGCATATCCTCCCAACGCGCGCGATGAGAACTCCACGCTGCCTTCGCCCACCCAGCGCTCTTTGATAACGGCGTTAGGCGTAGCTGCCGGCGTCAGACAAGCGTATTCCACATCGGCTGTGCCCCAGTCGCCGGTTCTGGGCATGTATTTATAGTGCAGTATACCGTCGCTGCTTTGCTGGCCGGCCAGAGCGTCGATTTCCTCAGCCGACTGCTGGCGCAGATTGCTTACCCTGACATCGAGAAATTTAAACCCCAGCCAGCTGGCGATCAAGTGCGAAATGTCGAGCCTGATAGGGGCCCATTGGGTACATCTCGGCTCGTCACCACCACCTGTTCGGCGGCATCCTGAACCGCGCCGACTTGTCCGGAGGCTCAGTTGTGTTAGTCAGGCTGTTGCACGTGCGTGTTATCAATCACGGATTGTCCGGAGCCGAGGGTCCAGGTGTGCTGGTATCGGATCACCAATAACGATCTTGGAAAAATCAGGGTGCCGTTGATTAAACAGGATGTTCGATTCGTAAGGCGATACGATCGATGGGACCCACAGGACTGCGGTCTCGCCGCGATCGTACCATTCATCGCCAATCGTGCGGCTTGCGGTGTAATCTATCTCTGACAATACCGGCGCATCCTTCGGGTCGAGCTGTTCCTGCTCGAGTTCATTGGGAATTCTCACTTCCACGCATACCAGGTTTGGGGGTAGGGCGCTCGTCTGCCAATGAACGAGATTCTCGAGTACGGCGAGCGCGTAGGTTTCGGCCGCATGTACAACCCATCGGCCGGGCCTGATCCAGCGACTTCCCCAACGATGGGTACCGCTCCCGTCAAAGTAAGGATATTTGGGGCTGACAATCCGGTAGGCGCGGGTATAAGTCTTACGCGGGGAGGCCATGCAGGCCTCGCTCTATGACCTCTTCGACCTCGCGGCCGCCAATCTCCGTGAGTGCGACGTCGAACGGCGTACGATCGTCGAGTTCGGGATGCGGATTCATCAGAAACCGCGTCGCCGCAGTGCCATCCTCGAACACCGACAGTGCTAGCGCGTAAAGACGTGCCAAGCGTTCCGTCGTTTCACCGACTTGCTGATTGAATCGATCAACACGCTGGTAGGTCGCCCGCGGGACAATTTTGTTGCGCAACTGCACGGACAGATCCTTGCCGCGATTCGGCGCCGTGAGAAACACGAGCAATCGGTCCAACGCGCTCTTTGGCATGCCTTCACGGACGATGGAATCGAGTTCGCGCATATTGCTGACAGTACGGCCGAGCACACGCCTTCCGCCCAGGACTTTCGCTATTTCACTGGCTGGTACGCTCATATGAATCAATCGTAGGCTTCATATGAGTCATTGTCGAGGAACAATGTGACTTGGGCATGGGTTTTGGCGGCGGTGCCATCATCGGAGCACCGCTCGCCGAGTGAGGCACGCGCCCTCGCCGCGGGGCATTGTCACAGCGCAAGCGCTGCCACGAGGTCGTCGTGTTCGAAAGCGCTTGCCATGCGGTCGACATGCGGCGGGCGAATTCCGACATCGCCCGCGACGGCACGCCATTGCTTCGTGGCATCAGCGACCTCGCGCAGGACTTCACGCGCGCGATCAAGACTCATTCCGAAGTACCCCGCCGTACTCTGCACCAGATCGATCGAGCAGGTACCGTCGTCGAGGTCGATGTTTGTGGACAGGATTCTTGCCTTCACATCGGAGGGCGTCGGGTTCAGGTCGTACGCTGGCGATAGCGACCAGCCGGTTCGGTCCCGCAGCAGGAATCCATGGTTGCGAAGGTGGTCGTCAACGTTGGAGACCAGCACGTTGAACGCCACGCGACGAAACAGTGCGACAGCGTCCGACTTCGGTGCCGTTCCGTGGCGAGCGAGCGCGTCCACCAGTTCCGGATAGCTGCCCCGCTCCCCGTCGGCGGCACCCGTCATCGCCAAGGCAGACAGGAATGGAATACGAATGTCGCCGTCGCGATCAAAACGCCGCGACAGGAGAGCCGCCTTGCCCAACACGGTAACGAGTCGATGCGGCGGCGTCTCTATTCCGGCTATTTCGGCGAGTCGAAGCGCAACTTCTTCCCAACGTTCGAGATCGTACTCGTCGTTCTCCCTCGGGAACTTGGCGATCGAAAGTTGGCCGTGCTCTTCGACGACGGAAGATTTCGGCCGGGCGCCGCCAAGCGATGAGCCGGGCGCGAAGATGAGGCGCAGATCCTCTTCGGTTTCTTCATCGCGCATGATCCGCTCAGTTATACGTAGCAGGTGAGGCAACTCAACGAGCGCCGGCACACCGGTGTTCGCAGGCGCCTGGAAGACTTCTTCACCGACCCGACGAAAACGCAACGCACCGAGACGGGCTGCATCCCTGACGCCGAGTAGGTAATCGGTTTCCCCAAGGGTACGTACCGTCCGGTTTTCCCGACCAGCGCGAAAGCGTTCGGCCCGCCGCATCAGGCTCCGTCCCCAAGTGTCTGGCGCGGAATCGCCGATGGACCCGAACAGGCTTTGATTCGACGGCGCCGAAAACACCCCTGGCGTCAATTGCAGGGCCGGCTCCAGGGCAAAGCGGTTGTGGTTGCCCAGCCACGCATCGTCGTACTCGAAAGTGACCGTATCGCGCCGTCCACTGACATGGCGGCGCATCAGACCGACGCGCTGCGTCCGTCCTTTCAAGTCCACGTGTACTTCGATATCAGGCATCGCGTTGTCTCGGCGCCGAGCGCCGCAGGCGGGCACGCGCCGGGAGATCGGCAGCGGCTAGCGTTTGTCCGACCTCGTCATTGCTGACATGGGCGGTTCGGCGCAGCCCTTCGAGCAGCCCAAGCGAGTGCAAAACCGCCGCGCAGATGCCGACGCTGACTCCCGGGTCCCCCTGTTCAATACGCTGCAGCGTTGCTCGCGAGGTAAAGGCCCGCTCGGCGACGATGCCCATGGGGAGGCGACGCCGGAGACGGGCCTCGCGAACATCGGCGCCTAGTTCCCGAAGGGCACGGCGGGCCGCTGCGGGCGGATAGTGAGGTGTCGGCACTTACGTCTCCTTAGTAATACTTTAATTCCAGTTAATGTATTACGAAGATTACAAACAATCCACTTTCTTTTAGTGACGGCAGCCTCGCTTGAGGGCCAATAGACCGGGGCCGGATATGCCGGCCAGTTTTTTCCGCCTGCTACACTCAATCAGGTGACTGATTCATCTTCACCACGCGCGTGATGCCCCGACGAGTGGTCCCGGACCGTTGAACCGACCCGCGCGCATAGCGATCTGCGTCAACCCAATGGCGGGCCGCGACGTGCGGCGTCTGGCTGCGCGGGCGACAAACATGACCCACGAGGCCAAGCGGGACATGGTGGCCCGTATCGCCGCCGGCGCGGATGCCGTCGGCGTCGGGCACATCCATGTGGCCCAGGAGCCGTTCCGCATTGCTACGGGAGCACTATCCCTGCTGCCGCTGAAAGCGAAGGTCCACGTGGTAGAGACAGCCCTCACCCACGACGCCCGGGATACGGAAGCTGCCGTCACCGCATTTCTCGACGCCGGCGTCGACACCATCGTCACATTGGGCGGCGACGGCACCAACCGCGCCGTCGCCCGGGTCGCGCGGGACATCAATCTCGTGCCGCTCTCCGTCGGAACGAATAACGTCTTCCCGACGCTGGCCGAGCCCACCGCCGCGGGCATGGTCGCAGGCCTCGCCGCGGCCGGCCGTTTCGATTCCGCATCCGGATACGGCGCCGCCCGCAAGCGTTGCAAGCTGTTGCACGCGCGTCTCGCGGCCGGGGCGACCGATGTAGGACTGGTGGATGCGGCCCTTCTGGCCCGGGATGTCGTCGGCAACATGCTTCCATTCGACGCGCAGCGGCTCAGGCGGATTTTGCTGACACGATCGGAGCCGGATGCCATCGGCACCTCCGCCATCGGCGGCTTCGTGGATGTGGTCGATGCCGACGACGACTGCGGCCTGCTGGTCGAACTCGGACCCAGCCGCGGCGGACGCATGGTGAACGCGCCGCTGTCTCCGGGTCTTTTCAGTCGGGTCGAGGTTGTTGCCGCGCATCGCATACCACTGGATACGCCTGTCCTGTTTCGCGGCGACGGCGTGCTGGCTCTGGACGGTGACCGCGACTACCAACTGGGGGCGCGCGATACGGCGACCTTGTCCATTCGGCGCGATGGACCCTGGGTGATCGACGTCCGCGCCGCAATGCGGCTCGCGGTGCGCGAAGGTATGATGAACCCATGATCGTCAGACCTCGGATCAAGGGTTTCATCTGCACGACGGCGCATCCGACCGGCTGTGCCGCCAACGTGGACAACGCCGCCCGGAGCATCGCGCCGCTCAAAAACGGTCCCCGCAACGCGTTGGTGATCGGAGCGTCCGCCGGCTATGGCCTGGCGTCGCGCATGGTTGCGGCATTCGGCGCTGGCGCCGGCACACTTGGCGTATCCCTTGAAAGACCGCCTACCGACCGGCGTACGGCATCGGCGGGCTGGTACAACAACGCCGCATTAGAAGACGCCGCCAGGCGGGCCGGCCTGTACGCCAACACCCTCGACGGCGATGCTTTCGCGGACGACATGAAGTCGAAGGTCATCGATGAAATCCGCCGTTGCCTGGGACAAATCGACTTGCTGGTGTATAGCCTGGCAGCACCGTCACGGCAACATCCGCGCACCGGAGCAATCCACCGATCCGTGATCAAGCCGCTCGGGGAAACGCTGCGCGTCAAGACGTTGAACCAGGATAACGGCGTCGTGCACGACGTTGACATACCCCCGGCCAGCGATGAGGAGACAGCGGCCACTGTTGCCGTGATGGGCGGCGAGGACTGGGAATACTGGATCGAGTCGCTGCTGGACGCGAACGCCCTGGCACCGGGTTTCAAGACCGTGGCCTATACCTATATCGGCAGCGAGATAAGCTGGCCCATCTATTGGCACGGCACGCTCGGCAAAGCGAAGGAAGACCTGCAGCGGGCCGCCAATGCCATCCACGAGCGCCTTGGCGCCGCGCTGCGTGGCGAAGCGCGGATAGCGGTGCTGAAGGCCATGGTCACCCAGGCGAGTTCCGCGATACCGTCGATACCGCTGTATACCGCGCTCCTCTTCCGCGTGATGAAAGATGCATCGACGCACGAGGACTGCGCGGCCCATATCGACCGCCTGTTCCGCACTGCGCTATACGCCGATGGATCCCGGCATCTGGACGAAACGGGACGTTTCCGCATGGATGATCGGGAGTTGGCCGAAGAGATTCAGGCGGAGGTCGGACGGCGCTGGGCGGCGGTCACCAGCGAGAACGTTGCGGAACTCGGCGACACCGAGGGCATTCGCGCGGACTTTCTCAAGCTTTTCGGTTTCGGCGTCGACGGCGTCGACTACGATGCCGATGTCGACCATACGCTGGGCCGCGCCGCATCGTCTTGAACTCGAGTTTCCTCAAGGCATGCCGAGGAGAGCCGGCGGACTGCACGCCTGTCTGGCTGAACCGCCAGGCCGGACGCTACATGCCGGAATATCACGCCCTCAAGGGCGCTACGCCCAGCCTGGAGTTTTTCACCACCCCCGATCTGGCCGCCCGCGCGGCCCTCGACGCACAGCGCATTCTCGGAACCGACGCAGCCATCATGTTCGGCGACCTGTTACCAATGCTGGTGCCGATGGGTTTGGACCTGCGCTATGCGCCGGACATCGGACCCGTCATCGACAATCCCCTGCGCAGCGCAGCCGACGTATCAAGGTTGGCGACCCCCCCGGCGCTGGAAGGCACGGGATATATCGCCGACACCATCAAACAGATCCTCGACGGGCTACCCCCGCACACGCCGTTGATCGGCTTCGCCGGCGCGCCCTTCACGCTCGCGTCCTACGCGGTGGAGGGCCGGAGCTCCCGCCACTACCTGCATGTGAAGCGCCTCATGTACGAGCATTCGACCGTATGGGACGCCTTGATGGCAAAGCTGGTCGACGCCATCGGCGACTACGTGCGGCTGCAAATAGACAGCGGCGTTCACGCGGTGCAGATCTTCGACAGTTGGGTGGGCTGCCTGTCCCGAGCCGACTACGACCGCTACGTCAAACCGCACACCACGCGCCTCATGGCTTCCATCGGAGGGCGTGTACCGGTGATCTATTTCGGCACCGGTAACAGCCACCTGGTCGACACCATGCTTGAGACCGGTCCGGATTTTCTCGCCCTCGACTGGCGCACGCCGCTGGGCGCGACCTGGGACCGGCTCGACATGCCGGCGGTACAGGGCAACATGGACCCGACAGCGCTCTGCGCCGATCGCGTGACCGTGGCGGCGCATGCGCAGCGGGTGCTCGACGAAGCCCGCGGACGTCCGGGACACATCTTCAACCTCGGCCACGGCATTCTTCCCCAAACGCCCGTAGACAACGTGAAGTTTCTGATCGACTATGTTCACGAGCAGTCGGGGCGGAGTTGAGGCGGGGACATCGATCACTGAAGAATGACTGCAAGACGACACATCGCGCGATCGACATCGAAGCCACGGGGGTACCGATGAAACACGCCGTCATCGGTTTCGCCATCGGTGCGTTGCTCGGCGTGGGCATCGGTTTCGCGGCGGGCATCGTTGTCTTCCCGTACCTGTTCCCGCCGCCGGAGGTGAACGAACCCTTGACCGGCAAGACGCGGGCGGATGCCATCGCCCGCGCCACTTTCATCCATGCCAATCCGTCGGATCCGATCCACTACGGCCGCGGCACCGCGACCCTCTACGCCGACTTGCTGCGCCTGGAGTCGGACTTCGAGGTCGGTCCGGGACCGAAGTTCCACGTCTACCTGGTTCCGCTCGCCGAGATCACGCCCGATACCGACGTCAGAAAGACCCTGTTCGTCGATCTCGGCCGGCTGAAGGCTTTCGCCGGCAGCCAAAACTACGCGATTCCCCCGGGCATCGATCTCGCCAACTTTCGGTCCGTGGTGATCTGGTGCGAACAGTTCAACGTGCTTATCTCCCCAGCGGTGATCGCGCCGGCGACACACTTGTCCATAAATGGGTAAAGTGCGTCGGAAGGGGGCGGGAAATGGCTAGAGGTTCGAGGAACAAACCGATTAGTCCGTTGGTCACGGACATCAAAGCCGACAGGAAAGGGATTCCGAACAGTATCTACGCCAAGGAATTGGCCAGGTTGCAGATTGAACTGGTAAAGCTGCAAGAGTGGATAAGAAGTCGGAATCTCAAGGTTGTCGTGTTGTTTGAAGGTCGTGACGCCGCCGGGAAGGGCGGCACGATCAAGCGGATAACCCAGTACCTGAACCCGCGCGCATGCCGAATCGTCGCGTTGGCAACCCCGACAGAGCGCGAAAAGACGCAATGGTATTTCCAGCGCTATGCGCAACATTTGCCGGCCGCCGGCGAAATGGTGTTGTTCGACCGCAGTTGGTACAACCGCGCTGGCGTCGAACGCGTCATGGGCTTCTGCACGGATGACGAATACGAGGAATTCATGCGTTCATGCCCCGAGTTCGAACGCATGCTTGTGCGCTCGGGAATCAAGGTCATCAAGTATTGGTTCTCGGTCAGCGATGAAGAACAGGAACGTCGCTTCCAGGACCGTCTTGCCAATCCCACCAAGCGCTGGAAGCTCAGTCCCATGGATCTGGAATCTCGGCGACGATGGGTGGAATACTCCAGGGCGAAGGACGTCATGTTCATGCACACGGACATCAAACAGGCCCCCTGGCACGTGGTCGAGGCAGACGTCAAGAAGCGTGCGCGGCTGAATTGCATCAGTCATCTTCTCAGCCTTGTTCCGTATGAGGATCTGACGCCGGAACCGATCGAACTGCCTCCACGAACCACGGACGCCGGCTACATACGTCCGCCCAAGGACGATCAGTCCCTGGTGCCGGACTACTACCAGGATTCTTAGCCGGTTCACCGGGCGCGACCCTCTTCGAAGAGGTCGCGCGGCCTGATCCTGCGTCAGGCCTTCAGTCTTGCGCTTGCGCCGGCGCCCAGTTGTAGATCTGCGCCAGGCTGCCGCCCATCAACGCGGCCCGATCCGAGTCGGACAGCCGGTCCGTGACAAAAAATGCCTTCACGGACTCCGCCGGGTCGACCACGTTGGCGGCGCGCGTCCAGTCGGTTCCCCACATGCACCGTTCGATCCCGTATGCGTCGAAGATGCGCGCCAGCGGGTCCCAGATGTCGAGGAACGGAAACGGTTCGTGGGACAGCGTGCAGGCACCGGAGACCTTGATCGCCACATGGTCGAAGCGCGCTAGCGCCAGCACGTCTTCGAGGTCGGCGAATGGTTCCGGCGACGCCGGCGGCTCGGTGGGTTGCTTGATGCCCATGTGGTCAATCACCAGTTGCGTATCCGGGTGCCGGCCGGCCACTTCGGCGAACTCGGCAAGATTGCCCCAGCACAACACGTTGACCGGCAGCCCGTGGCGCGCGGCCGCGGCGCAGAGTCGGTCCACCCCTTCGGGATTAGCCACACCCGGAGACACCATCATGATCCGCGCGCCAACCGCGCCCGGCTGCGCCGCCCAGTCCGCCAAAGCCTCGGCTACGGCGGGGTCGCGCGTATCCAGGGGCTTGATAATGCCGAATCGCCCGGGGTGCCGGGCCTGGACCTCCACCGCGTAACTCGCATCAAAGCGGTACAGGGAGAACGCCGACACGAACAAGGCGCCGTCAACGCCCACGCGGTCCATGAAAGCCACCGCGTCGTCTCCGCTGACCTCTTCCGGCCAGTCCGAGGGACTCGCCCACGGACGCTCTGGCCGGTTCCGCTCATAGCAATGCACCTGGGAATCGATCACAGGGGTTCTGGTATCCGACATCTTCTCAATCCTCAAAGTCAGTGCGGCGGCGCGTGCGCGCCTCTGGTCCATCGAAGTGTACTACCACCCCTGACAAGCACATAAAGCCGGTCAAGGGCCTGCACGGCGAGGCAAGCCACCGGCCATTCGACATCGCGGTCTATCTGGTACACTGCCACTATCCCAAGTGGAGCGCGCCAGCCATGTCGACTCGAACAGAATCCGCCAACCGCGAGGAGTCGCCTCGCGGACTTGGTGCAAAGCCCACAACGGTGACCGTGATTCTCAAGCAACAGCGTACTGTCACCGTCGAAACCGTTCGCGAGGGGTTACCCGTGGACTCGGTGGAGAAGCTGGCCGAGCAGCTCCAAGTCACGTCCGCGTCTTTGCAGCGCTACCTCAAACTGTCGAAGCAGACCTACGCCCGACGCCGACGCAAAGGTCGCCTATCCGTCGACGAATCCGATCGCGTCGTACGCTATGCGGATTTGTTCCGGAGCGCTGTCGAACTGCTTGGCAACGCCAAAGCCGCGGCGCAGTGGCTGAGCACGCCGGCTCCAGCGCTGCAGGGCGAAACGCCCATGGATCACGCGACGACGGAGTTCGGCGCTCGGGATGTGATTCGGTTGATCGGCAGGCTGGAGCATGGCATTCCGACGTGAGGGTCTACCGCGTTGCAAAGGCAAGACATGCGCACAACGCGCAGACCATGCTGAGCGGTGAGGGTGCGCGCGAATGGGGTGGTCGTTTCAACTCCCCCGGCGTGCGGGCCGTCTATTGCGCAAGCACGCTCTCCCTGGCTGCATTGGAAATTCTCGTCCACGCGCCTCGGGTGGCCATCCTGCCCGAGTACCGTTTCCTTGAGGTCCAGGTTCCCGACCGCGCAATCGAACACATTGCAGATGAGGACATCCCCGAAGACCCGTCGGCGGTTGGGGACGAACGCCTGGGGGCAGACGGCGTCCTCGGATTCAGCGTCGCCAGTTTCGCGATGCCCCTGGAGCACAACGTGGTGCTCAACCCCGATCATCCCGATTTCGCATCCCTTGTAACGCACGGCGATGTCGAACCCCTCACGCTCGATGAGCGCTTGTTGCTTCGATGAAATCCAAGTACAACCATGTCTGCGCGGCACCACAAGAACAATTACGATAAGAGCCCCCCCCATTCACTCTCACGAGCCGAGATGCCGTATGTGAGAAACTTGGCAGTCCCGCAACGCGCGACGATTTGACACAGCCCAGCACGGCTGCTGGAGTGAAACAAAAGCGATGCCTGACCACAGCTACTTCTCGACCCTGATCTGGCAGATCGCCGATCTGCTGCGCGGCCCGTACCGGCCCCCGCAGTACGAGCGCGTGATGCTGCCCATGACGGTGCTGCGCCGCTTCGACAGCGTGCTCGCATCGTCGAAAGCCAAGGTCTTGACCGAACACGCGAGGCGCAAGGGCGGCAGGCTTGAGGGCGAAGCCTTGGACCGGCGCCTGAACAACGCCGCCGGCCAGCGCTTTCACAACCACTCCTCCCTCGACTTCGAGAAACTCAAGGGTGACCCCGACAACATCGATACGCACCTCGTCAGCTACATCAACGGCTTCTCAAGGAACGTACGCGACATCTTCGAGTTCTTCGAGTTCGAGAACGAGATCGAGCGGATGCGCGGGGCCAACATCCTCTACCTCGTCGTTTCGAAGTTCTGCGATGTCGATCTGCACCCGAACACGGTGCCGAATGAACAGATGGGGCTCATCTTCGAGAACCTCATTCGCCGCTTCAACGAACTGGCGAATGAGACCGCAGGTGATCACTTTACGCCGCGCGAGGTCATCCGACTGATGGTGAGCATCCTGTTCATCCAGGACGACAAACTGCTCGCCACGCCCGGGACCGTCCGCAAGCTGCTCGACCCCGCTTGTGGTACCGGCGGCATGCTAGCGGAGGCGCAGAACTACCTGCGTGATCACCATGGCGAAGCGCGGCTCTATGTCTATGGGCAGGACTACAACAAACGCGCCTTCGCCACTGCGGCATCCGACATGCTGATGAAGCAGGTGGACCACAATGGCGCCGGCGACAACGTTCGGTTCGGCGACAGCCTCACCGACGACGACTTCGCCGGAGAGACCTTCGACTACTTCCTAACCAACCCACCCTTTGGCGTGGACTGGAAGAAGCAGCAGAAGGAGATCAAGGAAAAGCACGACAAGCAGGGCTTCGATGGACCCTTCGGTGCCGGGCTGCCGCGCGTCAACGACGGTTCGCTCCTTTTTCTGCTGCACATGTGGGACAAGCGAGAACCGGTGCGGCCGAAGGAACACAAGCACGGCTCGCGGCTCGCCATTGTCTTCAGCGGCTCGCCGCTCTTTACCGGCGGTGCGGGTTCGGGGGAGAGCAACATCCGCAAATGGATCATCGAGAACGATTGGCTGGAAGCCATCATCGCTCTGCCCGAACAAATGTTCTATAACACCGGCATTGGCACCTACATCTGGATCGTCACCAACCGCAAGGAGAAGCGACGCAAGGGCAAGATCCAGCTCCTGGACGCGCGCGCCGTGTGGTCCGCAGGCGGCGGTGAGGACAACAAGCGCAGCCTCGGCGACAAACGCCGACACATATCCGACAGTCAGATCGCCGAAATAGTGCAACTCTACGGGCGGCAGATCGAAGGCGAGACATCCAAGACGTTCGACAACGCCGACTTCGGCTACACCCGAGTAACCGTCGAGCGGCCCCTGCGCCTGCGCTACCAGATGACGATAGACGATAAGGCCCGCTTTCTTGATGCTTGCCCACACCTGCTCGATGACGTGCAGGCCATTGACAAGGCGCTAGGACGCGAGCCCCTGAACAACTGGAATGCCGTGTGGAGAGGTATCAAGGACACGTTGGATACTCGTAAGTCTTGGTGGAAAGCACCCGAACAGAAGCTCTTTCGTAGCGTTTTCACGCAAAAGGACCCCAAAGCCGAACCGGTAGCTAAGGACCGGAATGCGGCGGAATATGAGCCGGATGCCAAGCTGCGGGATTTTGAAAACGTGCCGCTCCACGACGACATCGAAGCCTACTTCGAACGCGAAGTGCGTTCGCACGTACCCGACGCCTGGATGGACCGCAGCAAGGATAAGGTTGGCTACGAAATCAACTTCAACCGTCATTTCTACAAGTACACGCCACCGCGTCCGCTGGAAGTAATCGACGCGGAGCTGAAGCAAGCTGAAGAAGAGATCATGCGCTTGCTTCGGGAGGTAACCCAGTGATTGGTTCTGATTGGATCAGGCCCGAACTTCCACCTTTGTGGCGTATAGCGCGACTTAGGGACTACGCTGCGGTAATCAACGGGTACCCGTTCGACTCCGAACTTTTTGTCGCGGACAATGGGGTACCACTTGTCCGGATCCGAGACATCTCGAACGACAAAGCCAGCGTGTGCTATGCGGGTAGTATCGTTCCAGAGGCTATGATTGGCAGTGGAGATATTCTCGTTGGCATGGATGGCAATTTCAATGTTGCACGGTGGCGAGGTGGGAAAGCACTACTCAACCAACGTGTTTGTTGTATTCGCCCAAACGACTCCCTCGCTGCAGGTTTCCTCTTTTACCTACTTCCTACACCACTTAGTCTAATTAATGAGTTTACGTACTCGACCACCGTTAAGCACCTCTCGTCGTTTGATGTTCTGAATATCCACTTTCCGTATCCACCGCTATCCGTTCAACGGGCCATCGCCGACTACCTTGACGACGAAACAGCGCGGCTGGATGCGCTAGTCGCGGCGAAGGAACGGGTGCTCCGGCTGTTGGCCGAGAAGCGCCGGGCGCTCATCACCCATGCCGTTACACGAGGCCTCGATCCCCGTACCCCCCTCTGGGACTCCGGCATCCCTTGGCTTAGGGATATCCCGGCGCATTGGGAAGTTTGGAAGCTCGGTCACTCGGCCTTGGTCGGGAACGGGTCCACTCCCAGCCGTAGCAACGCAGCATATTGGACCGAGGGAGCGATTCCGTGGCTTAACAGCTCGGTGGTGAACCACTGTGAGGCCACGATAGCAGACCAGTTCGTTACGGATATAGCATTGCGAGAGTGTCATCTACCCCTGGTGAAGAGCGGTAGTGTGTTGGTCGCAATAACAGGCCAAGGTAAAACGAGAGGTCAGGCAGTAGTGCTTTCCTTTGATTCAACAGTTAATCAGCACCTTGCGTATATTGCACCCGATCACTCGCGACTGGATCCTTGGTTCTTGCGATGGTGTCTCTTGTCAGCCTATGAGTTCCTCAGGAGTATCAGTGACGCCGCGGGCGGAACTAAAGGTGCACTCACATGCGCGCATGTCGCGAACCTCCGCGTGCCGGCACCCCCGATGGACGAGCAGCGCGCCATCGTTGCCCACATAGCGAACGAGACATCGAAGCTGGACGAATTGCGTACCGCCACGGAAAAAGCTACGGCGTTGCTTAAGGAGCGCCGAGCAGCACTCATCGCGGCAGCTGTCGTAGGAAAGATCGATGTAGAGAGTGCGGCATGAGAGTCACTCGCCTCAAACTAGCCAATGTTCGCGCGGTCGAGGTGGCCGAGCTTGACTTTCGGCCGGGCTTCAACCTCGTCGCGGGCGTCAACGGCGTGGGCAAGACCACCGTTCTCGATACCTTGGCCGTCTGCTTTTCCGCCATCGTCAGGCACGCAAAACATTATCCAAGATATGGGAGGTTCTTTGAAGCAGACGATATCCGTGTTGACGTGGGAGCTTTGCAAGCCGAATGCGACCTTGAGTGCGCCGGTAAGAAATATGGGTATCTACTTCACAGGTTCCGGCATCACAACCCCCTGCAAGATCAGACGCAATGGTTGCGCAAAGAAGAGAAAACACACAACAGACCGATAGAGGAGTTCTATGGGGGAATTCCAACGGACGGCAACGGCGGCGGGTCGGAAGGCCAACTTCTCGCGGTCCTGTTCTCGACCGACCGGTCCGTTGCGTCCAATCGAGCGTCCCGGCAAGACGCCGCAACCGGCAGCGTTTCCGCTGCGTTCGCGGGTGCCTTATCAAATCGGGGGCTACAACTGGGTGAATTCGCAGCCTGGATGCGGGTGCAGCAGGCATTGGGTTCGGAACGGGCGTCGGCGAAACAGATGCTGGTTGCCTTTGATAACGCGGTGACGCGCTTCCTCCCGGGCTATCGAAACCTGCGGCCTGCGGAAGAGGACAGCAGTCACTCCCTCCTAATCGACCGCGGCGACACGCCGTTGCCGGTACGCCATCTCTCGGATGGCGAACGGGGTGTGTTGGCAGTGGTGCTCGACCTTACCCGCCGGTTGGCCCAAGCCAACCCGAACATGGAGGATCCCGCGGCCGAGGCCGAGGCGGTCGTTCTGATCGACGAGATCGAGCTCCACCTCCATCCAGATTGGCAGCGACAGATCGCCGGGAACCTGACCGAGACATTCCCCAAATGCCAGTTCATTGCGACCACCCATTCGCCGCAGGTGATCGGCGAGGTCGAGCATAATCGCATTCAGTTCATCAGGGGTGGTGAGGTCCATTCGCCGACACATTCATTCGGAGTGGACTCGAGCCGGGTACTTGAAGAGATCATGGACGCAGAATCGCGCACCAAAGAAATCCAGATGCTGCTCGCAAACGTGTCCCAGGAAGTTGGCGAGCAGCGTTACGCGACAGCTCGTGGGTTGTTGCCCAGGCTTGTCGACCGCCTGGGTGAAAATGATCCTGAAATCACCCGCATACGAACCCTCCTCGATTTCCTGGAGGGTGAGGAGTGAGGGCGATCACTAAGGGTCCCGAACCGGCGAGCCTGATGGCGCATCGCAAGACGCCGCACTCCGACTACGACAATTACGTCCCCAAGGACGAACTCCGGAACGCTCTCGTCACCGAGCAGCGGGGTTTGTGCTGCTATTGCATGGGCCGCATCCGCCCCGAGCCAGAGTCCATGAAGATCGAGCACTGGAGGTGCCAATCACTGAACCGTGGCGAGCAACTCAACTATCGTAATCTCCTCGGCGCCTGCCCCGGCGGGGAAGGACAGCCAGCTCACCTCCAGCACTGCGATACGAGGAAGGGGAACCGCGACGTTGAATGGAACCCCGCCAACCCTGTACACCACATCGAGACGCGCATCCGGTACGAGGCGGATGGCTCCATCCGTTCGGATGAAGCGAATTTCGATCAGCAGATCAACAACGTGTTGAATCTCAATCTCCCTGTGCTGAAGAACAATCGGAAAAATCTTCTTAGTGCCATCCTCGATTGGTGGAACCATGAGAAGGCTCGGATTGGCGGCCCCGTGCCACGCGACCATTTCGCTCTGAAGCGGGACCACTACATCGGCGGCGACGGTGAGCTGGCGCCCTACTGCCAAGTCGTCTTGTGGTGGCTGGAGCGCAGGCTGGCAGCATGAGCGAGTCCCCTCACGCCGATACCGGCGACATCGTCCTTGCCCACGACGTAAGCAGTTCTGCTCGTACTCAAGGATGTTGAACGAGGACATTACTTCGCACGGGCCACCTTTACCCAAACTCTGAGAGTATATGCTAAAGCTTAACAAACTCAGAAAACTGGCATGCTATAAATGTCGTACTTAGACGACTTTCCCAAACGCGATAGAAATCGCCGTACCGAAGAGCAATCCGAAACTGCTTTCCGAAAGGCGATATTCGAATGTGGAGAGTTTGTCATTCAAGCGGTGGACAACCACGACTACGGTACCGACTTTCAGCTTGAAGCAAGCGATGCCGGAGCAATGACAAATGTAAGAGTACACGTTCAACTGAAAGGGACCGGGCGCGACAGAAATACAGATGGTTCCGTCAGCCTATCGATCGACAGAGCAAACTTGAACTATCTGGTTATGCCGCCGGGCTCGATATTCGTCTGCTACCACGCCTCCTCAAAGCAGCTATTGGTTCGGAGGGTTGATGACGTCGTCCGCGAATATGAGCATCGCAGTACAGGTTGGATCAATCAAAAAACCGTCTCGGTAAGATTTTGGGATGATTTTGACGACGGCTTTCAACGGACCCTGAAGGAATATGTAGTTGCTTGTGCGAAAGGGGCGAGAGACCATCGGTTGTACTTTGCGACGCACCCGCCCGAAAACATCTCCTCCTTCCTGGAAGAGGGAGACATCGACGTACCCGTTCCCGCTGATCAAAAACAAGCCGAAGAGATGCTGGCCGAGCTTTATGAGCGCGGTCATGACAGAACAATAAGCCGATCCTTTGACAAGTTCCGGGCGTCCCTCGGTCCTTCGAACGGGAAGTTCATGCTCGCATATATGGCCGAAATCAACTTAGGGATAAACGGGAGAGAATGTACCAGGTCCCGTATTGTCGACGGAATCGAGGTTATACGCAGTGCCGTCAATGACGGCGAATTGTCGCCAGGGTCTTTGCTTTATTGCGTTGGCAATGGCTGGCTCGCGATAGACGAGCATGAAAAAGCAAGGGATGCCTATAATTCCGCGTTGGGTTTTGTGGATCAGGGAAGCGCCCCAGATGTTGCCGCCCGATGCTGCAAGAATCTTGGAGCGGCTATGGAGAAGCTCAACAATCCTGGTGCAGCCCACGCGTTCTACACCCGAGCACTGCAATTGGACCCCAACCTCGCTGAGGCGCATTTCGCACTGGCCCTTTGGCACAAACGCAAGAACGCGAACCTTGATCGTGCGCTAGAGCACTTGGACGCAATCGTTTGGCCTGCCGACTCTGCTGGAACATTGCCATCGGTGCAGGGTTGGCGCGCGGAGATATTGCTCACGCAGGGGAAAATCAAGGAAGCTTTTCGCGATATTCGCGCCCTAATGAGTAGTGGAAATGAGTTGGCGTGGGTATCGCCGTGGTGTGCGAGACTCGTGGCTACGTACGGCCGAACGTCTTTGGACGCAGCAAAAGGCGCAGTCCAATTTTGGGACACGTACTTGCGGAGATTCACTGACGACTTGATCCCTAAGAGAGAGAGACTACTTTGCGTCTGGCTTCTCCACGCTAATGGTGGCGAGTCCTTATGGACCTATGATGGCTTCAAACAGACCGTTGCTGATGTGGTAGCCAGAGGCGCACCGGACCCAGCGTTCTTATGGGACCGAGTCGGCCACTGGGCCCAAGACGAAGAGGATTGGTCAGAGGCTGAGAAATGCTATCGCAAAGCTTTTGAACTTTCGCCAGCCGAATACGGCTATTGCCTGGCAACCGCATTGAATTTCCTGGGCAGGCACGAAGAAGCTCTGCCCATACTGTTACTGGAGGCGGAAGAACATCAACCGGACGCCAAGAGTTGGTTCCAGGTTGCCGTCGCAAGCGAAGGAACTGGCGATGTTGAGGGATGCATCAATGCCTACAATCGTTCCCTGCAACTGGATGCAAACTATGATCGGGCTTGGTTCAATCTGGGAGGCGTCTATTGGAACTCTCATAAGGAGGCAGACGCAACGGCAACCTGGAAGGAAGCGATACGACGATTTCCAACACATCAGCTATCGCTGAATCTCCAGAGAGACTTCCCAAGTCTACTATCTCGTCGGCCCTGAATAGCCAAGATATTCGGCTATGCGGTTGCCACGACTAGTCTGACTGGCTAAAGTGACACCATGGCACTCAACTATTCAATCCATGAAGCAAAGGCGCGGTTTTCCGAGGTCATTCGGCACGTGCGCGAAGGCAAGACCGTCACCGTGTCTTATCGCGGGGAACCAGTGGCCGAGATTCGTTCGCTTAGACACCGGCAGAATCCAACGCTTGACGAGAGGCTGAAGGACCTTGAGCGCAGCGGTGAGCTCGTTCACTCGGCCATCCCAAGGCAGACAATGGGGCCAGTTGGACAACGACCTGGCGCGCTTGCAAGGTTTCTCGCCGAGCGGGGCGAATGAGCATCGTGTACGTTGACACCTCGGTGTTGACGGCCATCGCCTTCGACGAACCAGGTGCGGCGGCCCACTCGCGGCGGCTGGACGAATTCGCTCGCCTGATATCGTCCAACCTGCTCGAAGCCGAACTGCGCGCCGCGTTCGCACGCGAGAATCTTCTCTTTCAAGAAAGCGCAATCGCGGGGATCGAATGGGTACTGCCCAATAGGACGCTTGCTCCCGAGTTCTCGATAGTGCTCGAAACAAGTTACTTGCGAGGCGCCGACCTGTGGCATGTCGCGACGGCGCTTTATGTCTCCCCGGAGCCTGACAGCCTCTCGTTCGCCACGCTCGACGCGCGGCAGGGCGCCGTTGCGGAGGCGCTCGGTTTTTCCGTTTTGAGAGAAGCCGAGTCACCATAGTGTGATGGTCGCCACATCGAGATCAGCCTGATGAAACGCACGACCGAAGCCGCTTTCGAAACCGTAATCGAAGCACACCTGCTTGAGAACGGATACGTATCGGTCGCCGGCGAGGGCTTTGACCGCGAGCGTGCGATCTTTCCGGAGACGGTCCTCACCTTCATCCGCGAGACTCAGCCGAAGGAGTGGGCAAAGCTGGAGGCCTTGCACGGGGACAGTACCGGCGATCAGATTCTCGGGGACCTATGCAAGTGGATGGACATCCACGGCTCGCTCGCGACCCTGCGACACGGGTTCAAGTGTTATGGGCGAACGCTCCATGCCGCGTACTTCAAGGCCGCGCACGAACTAAATCCGGAGCTTGAAGCCCGTTACGCCGCCAACCGACTCGGGATTACGCGCCAACTCCACTTCTCACCACGCTCCGAGAAATCGCTCGATGTGACGTTGAGCTTAAACGGCATTCCCGCAGCTACGCTGGAGCTGAAGAACCCACTCACGGGCCAGTCGGCCGAGGACGCGCGCCGGCAGTACAAGCAGGACCGCGACCCGCGCGAGCCGATCTTCGAATTCAAGCGCCGCACACTTGTGCACTTCGCCGTGGACACCGAGTCCGTGCTCATGACCACCCGCCTAGCAGGCACGGCGACGCATTTTCTTCCCTTCAACAAAGGGCGGGACGGAGCAGCCGGGAACCCATCCGACCCAGCAGGTCGAACCTACCGCACGGCCTACCTTTGGGAAGAAGTGCTACAGCGTGACAGCCTGCTCGACATCCTCGCCCGCTTCATCCACTTGCAAATCGACGAGAGACGTGACGAACAGGGGCGCAAGGTCAAGACGGAAACCATGATCTTTCCTCGCTACCATCAACTCGGGGCGGTACGCATGCTGGTAGACACCGCACGTAGCGAGGGCGTAGGGCACAACTACCTCGTTGAGCATTCTGCCGGCAGCGGCAAGAGCAACACCATCGGTTGGCTGACGCATCGGCTCTCGTCCCTGCACGATGCTGCCAACGAGCGCGTCTTCGACAGCGTTATTGTCGTCACGGACCGCGTCGTGCTCGATCAACAGCTCCAGGACACGATCTACCAGTTCGAACACAAGCGCGGCGTGGTGCAGCGGATCGATGCGAGCTCGCGACAGCTCGCCGAAGCGCTTGAGAATGCGGTGCCGATCATCATCACCACATTGCAGAAATTCCCTTTCGTGTCGCGCCAGTTACTGAAGATGGCCGAGGAACGCGGGACGACCAGTACCGGAATGCTCGCCACCCGGCGTTGTGCCGTCGTCGTTGACGAGGCCCACAGTTCTCAGGGCGGCGAGACGGCAACCGATCTCAAGGAGGTCCTCGGCGGCGAGGGGCTGCGGGAAGAAGCCAAGCAGCGCGCGACCAAGGAAGGTCAGGAACACTTGGAGCAACTCTTCCGCAGCATGGCGAAGCGCGGCAAGCAGGCGAACCTAAGCTTCTTCGCCTTCACCGCCACGCCCAAGCACAAGACGTTCGCCGTGTTCGGCCGCGATGGACAGCCGGCACACCGCTACACCATGCGCCAGGCCATCGAGGAGGAATTCATCCTCGACGTGCTTAAGCACTACACCACCTACGGGGCGTACTTCAAGCTGCTCAAAGCCTGCGAGGACGATCCGAACGTCGAGCGCAAGAAGGCAGCGCTAGCGCTGGCGCGTTTCATGAGGCTGCATCCGCACAATATCGCGCAGAAGACCGAGGTGATGATCGAGCATTTCCAAGCCGTTACGCGGCACAAGATCGGCGGCCGGGCCAAGGCGATGGTGGTGACCGGGTCGCGCCTGGAAGCGGTTCGGTACAAGCAGAGCTTTGATCGCTACATCCAGGCGAAGGGCTACGCGATCAAGTCTCTTGTGGCCTTTTCGGGCACGGTAGTGGACGACAAACTGACGGACGTCACCTACACCGAACCGGGCATGAACCACGGCATTTCCGAGAAAGAGCTGCCCGAGAAGTTCGCGACCCAGGAGTATCAGGTCCTGCTCGTCGCGGAGAAGTACCAGACCGGGTTCGATCAACCGCTCCTTCACACGATGTTCGTGGACAAGCGGCTTGCGGGCATCCAGGCCGTGCAGACGTTGTCTCGGCTGAACCGCGTTCATCCACTCAAGGAAGACGCGTTCGTCCTGGACTTCGTGAACGACAGGGAGGAGATTCGCGAAGCCTTCAAGACCTACTACGAAGGTGCCGAGATGGGCGAGCAAGTCGACCCCGCCCGAATGTACGCGATCAAGGCCGAGTTGGATGCTTCGGGAATTTACCTCGACGAGGAGGTTGAGCGGTTCAGCGCCGTCTACTTTGCGCCGAAGCGACGGCACAGCGCGATGGATCACCGGACCATGAACGCCGTTCTAGATCCGGCAGTGTCGCGTTTCACAGTACGCCGGGACGATAACGAGGAGGAGGCTGAAGACTGGCGCGGCAAGTTGCAGGCGTTGCTGAACCTGTATGGGTTCCTGAGCCAAGTCATTCCGTACCAGGACTCCGACATTGAGCGCCTGTACGTGTTCCTCCGCCATCTCGCGGCAAAATTGCCGCGCCGCAAGAGTGGCCCGGCGTACCAGTTCGATGACGAGGTGCAGCTTGAGTACTACCGGCTGCAGAAGATCAGCGAGGGATCCATCTCGCTTCAAGACGGTGAGGCTCGGCCTCTGGACGGCCCCACGGAGGTCGGCAGCGGCTTGGCGCGGCCGCAGCCCATGCCGCTATCGCAACTCATCGACATCGTGAACGAGCGCTTCGGCACGGACTTCAACCAGGCCGATCAGCTCTTCTTCGACCAGATTGTCGAAGCGGCCATGGCCGACGACGGTCTGCGGCAGGCAGCCGCAGTCAACCCGGGCGACAAGTTCGAGCTGGTGTTCAAGAGCCTGTTGGATAGTCTGTTCGTCGAGCGCATGGACCAGAACGAGGAAATATTCGTCCGGTTCATGAACGACGCGTCCTTCCAGAAGCTCGTGACAGCCTGGATGGCATCGGAAACGTATCGCCGGCTGAGGAGTAACGAAGCTCGCGGAGCGGCGGCGGACGCGGGATCCAGCGCCCTGCCGCCCCGCCTGCGGATCGTCGAGCCCAAGCCGGAGGAACGCTACGTGACCTGCGTGCCGCTCGTCCCGCTCAAGGCTGCGGCGGGCGCATTCAGCGACACCCAGCACATCGACGACGATGACTTTGCCTGGGCAGCAGTCGACACCAAGCGACGCCTGCGTCGCGGCATGTTCGTCGCCCAAGTGGTCGGCAAGTCCATGGAGCCGGCCATCCCCGACGGCGGGTATTGCCTATTCGCGGCACCCGTCGCGGGTACGCGCCAGGGCAAGACCGTGCTCGTGCAAATGCGCGACGCCGCCGATCCGGAGAGCGGCGAGCGCTACACCGTCAAGCGTTACGAGAGCGAGAAGACGGGCGACGAAGACTCGTGGCAGCACACGAAGATCACACTCAAGCCGGTCAACGCGGACTTCGAGCCGATTGTCCTGACGGGCGAGGATGAGGGCGAGTTGCAGGTGGTTGCTGAGGTCGTTGAGGTTCTCGGCCGGGGAACGTGAGGACTCCCGCATCGTTGAAGACTTCCGAGAGCGCCGACGCCTACATCCCCTGAAGCCCCGAGCGTATATGCTCCTCGTTGTATCTTGACAGTGTTTTCCATTGTCCGTTGATCCTGTCCACGTACTCGCCAACATCAAGGCCATCACTGCCCCAAATGCGCGCAGCCGCCGCTACCGCACAGTGAATGTGACCACCCAATCCGAACATATGGACACGAACCATCAGACTGTTGCCGCTGTTAAGATCAAGCTGTAATGAATCCCGGTCGGCGGCGATGCCGAAGGCAAAGTTCTGACCAACGGGATTACAGTGCTTGACCATTGAGTATTGACGGTAGAGCCAGCGCTCGGCTTTCAATTCACCTGGAAGGATGTATATCTCCTTTATCTGGTCGGCAACCCGCCACGGTTTCTTTCCCTCTTGTGTATGGTCGAGCCAGGTATCCGCACGTTCTAGGTCGAGAGCGATGTATTGAAGATCAAGCCTTAATTCATGGAGGCTCAACAAGATAATCGCCGCGTCTCGCGCACGGTTCTTTTGGCAAAGCAGCTCAACAGATAATGCTCCTTCAGCGAGTCGATCTACGATTGCGAGGGTGACGCGGATCGGCGCAGTAACAGGGTGGCGGGTAAGTTGAGAGACCACATGCTTAAACAACGCGGCCACGGTACGGCGCATGTCTTGTACACACACGCAACTCCGAATCAAGTCCGGATCATTGACGTTTGGCAGTTCCTGAACGGCGTGGATTGTCACTTTATTTCCCGTTATGCACAATTTTGTATAGTCCGGCACTTTGGGTAACCGGAACACCCCCAGAACTGCCCCCCAGCATTGGCACCACGACGGGCCGTGCGTAGAACCATCACTTTGCCACATTTCGGACACCTTCTTGTCGCCCCAGGGTCTGCCCTTGACTTCAGATTGCGCACATGTGCGCGATGAGTTTTCCACGAGGGATCTAGGCGCCCCGAGGCGATGCCGCCGCAAAAATCGTCTATCTCAGATTGCGAGAAAACCGACGTCGAAAAAGTTTTTATGTAGCGAACGAATCCGATGCCAGCGGTTACGTTGGGAGGCATCGTCGTTTTGAATGTCGAATCTCCAACGAAGACGACGACCGAATGAACATAGTCGGCAGGAATGCCGAGCGCCACCGCCAGCGCCTTGACGTGCTTGTAGTTTTGTCTCAGCGGGTTCTGAAATCTGTAGGACTGCCTGTAGATTTTTTGTGTCCATTGCGCTTGGCGTTCGCTGCCGAATATCCATCCTTTCATGTTCTTGGTTTCCACAACGAACACGCCGAATTGGGAAACGAAAATGTGATCGATCTGCGTGGTTCCATCCGGTGTGGGCAATGTGACATTTCGGAAGCTGGCATATCGGTTCGATGGAAGGAGAAGCCGCGCGGACAGATGAACGATCCACTCGCCGACATGTCCCTTGAACCATGGCGAACGCAATGCCTGTACGAGGACGATGAGCGGGATCATCCACCACAGCGCGCCGATGAGCTTCGACACAAGAAGCTGGGCTATGTCTGGCATTTTGCCTCCTTGTCGGCGATTCGTTCGTCCGCATCAGTCTTCAATGGAATTTGAATGATCAAGGCCCAAACGATTGTCTTCATCTATCAGCGCAACTCGGCTCGGCAGCTCGCCGCCCCAGCGCCAAAGAACCAGGTTGACGTCTTGTTCGCGGGCACCTACGGCATAGCTCCTGAAACGCATTCCGGCGAAGCCGGCGGTCATCAAGCGATCAGCGAGAGCGTGCGATGCGGGCGTTCTTCCGGAAAACATGTCACTGCGCCAAGTTGGGCAATCGAGCTCCGCTTGCCTGACGGATTGGGCGGTCCTTTCGGTCGGATCAAGCGCATCGAAAATCGGATCGGCATCCACCTCGTACGCACATAGAACCAACGGCCGCATCCGCCGCCCGATAGGGCTGATCTCTCGCACGGCCGTTGCCAATGAAAAGGACATGTACATCGCGGCAAGCCCCGCGCGGTTGAACCTTCCTCCCCGGCGACGAGCACCTTCGCCGGACAACGGCGTCCACGCCCAGCGAGGATCGTGGGCCCGGTTAACAACGGCTTGAAGATGCACTTATCGCGACAAGGGTCAGGCGTAGCCGCCATCCAGAACCTGATCCAGGTAGGCATGCACCATGTCGGCTTTCCCGTCCCGCACGAGTTGGCATGGGGTCATGCCTGCAAAGCCGGGCAGAGGTTCGGATCGGAACCAGGCGTAGGCAACCAGTTCCGAGCCCAGCTCCGCATCCACTCGATTGAGAATCTCCAGCATCTGGCGCAATCGCATTTGGGTCTTTGGCGCACCGACGCGGGAGTTCCGCGAGAGGGCGTCCCGGCTTAGCCCCAATGTGGCAGCAATTTCGACCTTGGTCGTCTTTAGTCTCGTGGCCACCGCATTGGGCGAGAAACCTATGTCTGTGGCGAAATTCTGGAGTCGCATGACTATGCCACAATGTTTCACTTGAATTTCGTCATAATAAACGTCAACTTCGTGGCGTCAACCAATCCTCGCTCTACGCTTTCCCGCGCAACCAACCGCAGGCCGACAACGGTCGGCGTGGCGACACCGTTTTTCTTCGGGACGATAGTCCTGGCTCATCGTTCGGTACCTTCGGCGGGGCGCGCGACACTACTCGGCCGTCGTGTTGTTTTCGATCCGGTGTCGGGTGAGCAACGGACTATCCACCATGGACGACCATGATGTATGTTTCTTACACATCGTTGTTCGGGTAAGTTCAACAGCCCGAGCCACGTAGGCAACCATGGGAGACAGCACATGAAAGATGACGAACGGCCGGTCTTCGCAGTCGGTCACATGAGAATGGCGGTCGCGGACGTCGGAGACGCGTATCACTTCTTCGTCCGCCACGGGATGCGCGAGATCCTGGAACGCGACGATTTCGCGATCCTTGAACTGCGCGGCGGCACGCATCTGATACTCAACAAGGCCGAGGAACCCATCGCAGACGGCCAACTGGCGCCGTTCGATCTCATGGTCGATGATGTCGACGCGGCGCACCGGGGGTTTGTCGAGGACGGGGTGGAAGCGACGCCAATCGCGCGTGGCAACATCCACGACTCGTTCTCGGTGAAAGGCCCCTCCGGTTACTCCATTCCGATCAACTCGTCGCACGTTGCCGGCGTCGTGTGAGGCCGATCGCGCCTCATGCGGTAGCGGCCCGCTGCGGCGAACTCAGGAGTCCTGCAGCGATTTCCGAGCGACAAGCCCCGGGAAGCGGCTGAAATCGCGGTCGGCGGTCCAGAACTCCGTGACGCCGTGCGCGACGCAGAGCGCCGCGACTCGCGCGTCATGCACCATCGGTCCTTGCACCCGGCCGTTCTGCAATGCGCTCTTCAGCACGTTCCAGTGCATGTCGGTCTCCGTGAGCAGCTGCGCGACCGGGGATTCCAGCCAAGCGTCTACCTGGTCGATGGCTGCGGCGATGGTCGAGGGCGGATCGTAGATTCGCGGATGGCTCGCGATGGCCAAGAACTCGTGAATGCATGGCCACGGCAATCCCCAGCTCACGCGCCCGTGTGCAAGCGACTCGATACGGGATCTCGCCGGCTCGTGCCACTCGGAGTCGGCGCGATGGGCATAGACGAGGATGTTGGTGTCCGTCGCGATCAACCGCCGCGATCCCTGTAGGCAGATTCGCGTATGCGCGCCCACTCGGCGTCGCGATAGAGTGGTTGCAGGCCTCGGCCGCCCACGGACGCATCCCTCAGCTTGAAGGGGTCCCGGTGGCTGTCGGCGCGCAGCACCAAGTGCAAGCCACGCTCAATCAGCGAGCGCAGCGTGATGTTCTCCCGTGCCGCATAGGCCTTCGCCGTTCTGGCAAGGTCATCCGCAATCTCGATCGTTGTTTTCAATATTGCTTACCGTATCATCAAATATGGGCATAAATATTAATCTTGCTGTATAGCCGTATCAACCGCGCACAACTTCAGAAATCGCTGCCTCTGACGCTCCGTCATGTTCGCGAAATCCGGAACGCCCATTCCGGTGGTCGGCAAATTCGGGCGAGGGCTTCTGCATCTTCGCCGCCACGTTGTGCAGCCCGCCGCCTTCTTCGTAGCCGGTACCCCTTCATAAGCGGATCGAATCAACGCGGCGCGTATCTCGGCAGGCCACACGTCGGGGCCGTGGCGACTGACAAATTCATAGGGGCGGCCGAGATACTCCTCGATCGCCCGATACATCGCCTGTTGGTCGACGCCGCGTTGCTGCCCGCCTTCCCTGCCGTACTGCCGGCCGGACTGATTGCAGATTGCCGTCCAACGCGCGGTGATGTGAAAGCCCGGCAGTTCGAGACATTCCGCCGGCGCGCCATCGCCGCCGCTGATCTCTCCGTCCCTGACCATGATGTAGTATCCGGCCACTTCCGGTCCCTCGGGCATCAACCTCTCCGGCAGATGCGCGTAGACCTCGCTGAATCCCCACGCCATGTCCGCCGGCAGATCGGCTTCCTCAAGCTGTTTTACGCTCCATGCGGCGCACGCCTCGCACCACTCCCTGGAACCGAATTCACCGACAGGCTCGATATCGGGCATGTTTGACCTCTTGGCTGGATAGTCGGCAGCATAGTCCATCCAGCATCGCGCCTGCCGTCTTCATCAAGGAGTCCCCATGAGAACATTCCCACTACTGCCCCGGACGGCCTTGCTCGCATGTCTCGCGCTCGCGGGCGGCGGGTTCGCAGAGACGCTGACTGTGGTGTCCTGGGGCGGCTCCTACGAGCAGGCGAGTCGAAAGGCGATCCTCGAGCCGTTCTCGAAGGAGACTGGCATCGATATCCGCGTCGAGGTCTACAACGGCGGCCTGGCGCAGGTCCGCGCGCAGGTGGAAAGCGGCAAGGTCTATTGGAATGTCATCGACCTCGAAATGGCGGACGCGGCCCGGGGCTGTGACGAGGGTCTGCTGGAGTATGTTGACGTCGGCGACCTCGCGCCCGCCCCCGACGGCACGCCGGCAGCGGAGGACTTCTTCGAGGGGACAGTGATCGATTGCGGCGGAGGACTCCTTTTCTACTCCACGGTCTACGCTTACAACACAGACAGCTTCCCCGGCGACAAACCGTCCACCATCGACGACTTTTTCAATCTGGACCGTTTTCCCGGTCGTCGCGGCATGCGGCGGGCACCGCAGGTGAACCTCGAATTCGCACTGCTCGCGGATGGCGTGCCGGTCGGGGAGATCTACGATACCCTCGGCACCCCCGCCGGGATGAGCCGCGCGTTCCGCAAACTCGACACCATCAAGGACGACATCGTCTGGTGGGAGGCGGGGGCGCAACCCCCGCAGATGCTGGCCGATCGCGAGGTGGTCATGAGCACCGCCTACAACGGGCGCATCTTTAACGCGCAGGTGATCGAGGAGCAGCCGTTCGTGGTCGTCTGGGACGGGCAAGTGCTCGATGCGAGCATAATGGCCATCGTCGCGGAAACGCCGAACCTCGCGGCGGCGCGCGAGTTGGTGCGCTACGCGACGCGATCCGAGGTCCAGGCGGCGGTCGGCCGATATATCTCCTACAGCCCCGCCCGGCATTCCGGCACGAAACTCATCTCCACCCACTTGGAGACCGGCGTCGACATGAAGCCTCACATGCCCACCAGCCCGCAAAACATGACCCGCGTCCTGTACAACGACTGGGAGTGGTGGAGCGACCACGCCGACGATGTGAACGAGCGCTTCAGCGCCTGGCTGGCGCGCTGACGGCACGCGCGGGCTGCGCGATCATCGCTACGCCGTAGGGAACCCCCTCGGCGAGCGATGGCGAAGACTCCTTCGGATAGACGGCAGATGCATCCACCAGTTCCCGGAAAGCGTAAAAGGCTCGGCGAAGGTTGACGGTTCGCGTGTCTTCCGCCGAAATGGATGCATCGTGGAGCGATGGACTCGGAGCACAACGTCCCGGGCGGTGGTCTCGCCGTGGCGAGACTTTGTCTCATGGCTCAAATCGCGCCCTCGACGTATTGGATCGGGCAAATATCGAGGGGGGAGCACTCGCCGGCTGCAATCCAGAGCGCTGGACCCAACTAACCGCCAACACTATCGCCAGGGCTAACCGTAGCCGACGATTAACGCGTGGAGTTGCAGCCGGACGCGACAATTTGGCACTGCTGACGAAGCGTTGCGCAGCGCGCGAGCGCAAGCGCCTCCGTAGAACTCTTTGTTTCGCCGATCGCCCCGCTGTTTTGGCAGAATTGAAACGTCCCCCGAGTGTACCCGCTAGCTACCGCTCCACAATGACGGAACGTGCGCGCTGTGAGCCGACAATGGCCTATCGGATCAGGAAGGGTCCATTTCTCGCAGGCTCCTATCGCGAGTTGCTTGGCTGCCAACTCTGATTCCTGATCTACGACCAGACCCCAAACTGAAACGCACTCACGCCGCGTACCGAAGAAGGCAACTGTCGCGAAAGCTCCGTAGTAAGTGGCGGCTTGCGCAACGTCTATCCGCTCTGACGACGAGCAGTTGTTCCTCGTATTCGACTCGTCCGGGACCGCATCCACGCACGCGCCGAAATAGTGGGTGCCGGCTGTCAACGGCGCCGCAAGCTCCTCCGACCCGTCGTCGCTGCCGCCAAGGGGCGCAAGCCCGCCCACGCCGTCCGTGCCCACCTCGGTATCGGAGGTCGAGATGCTAGCGTCCGCCGAGCGATAGTAGCGAAGCGTCGTCGACGGCGAGGCCGCGTCTCCGACATTGCGCACCGTCACGGAGAACGTGAACGTTTCGCCCGTATCCAGTTGCGCATTGCTTGCCGAGGGCGACAGCAACACCAGATCCGGGCGAGGCGGCGCATCTACCGCCACCGCCGCCGCCGCCGAGCAATTGTTCGCCGTTTCGGACTCATCGGCCACGACATCCACGCACGCGCCGTAGTGGTACGTGCCGGGCGCCGTCGGCGCACTGAGCGACTGCGACTGCGCGCTTGCCTGCGCCGCCGCGAGCGCGGCCACCGGATCCGTTCCCACCTCCGCGTCCGCCGCCGTGATGGCCGCGTCCGCCGAGCGATAGTAGCGCAGCGTCGTCGCCGACGCCGCGCCCACGCCCGCGTTGCGCACGGTCGCCCGCAGCGTGAACCTCTCGCCGGGCGCGACCGCGCCGCCCAGCGCGTCGACCGTCACCTCAAGGTCCGGCCGCGCCTCCACCGCCACCGTCACCGCCACCCCGGAGCAGTTGTTCGCCGCGTTCGTCTCCCCCCGCACCGCGTCCACGCACGCGCCGTAGTGGTACGTGCCCGGCGCCGACGGCGCATTCAGCGACACCGACTCGCGGCTGGCGACCCCCGCCGCCAGCGCGTCCACCGCATCCGTGCCCAACTCCGTGTCCGCCGCCGTGATGGCCGCGTCCACCGAGCGATAGTAGCGCAGCGTCGTCGCCGACGCGCCCGAGCCGCCCCGGTTGCCCACCGTCGCCGTCAACTCAAACGCCTCCCCGGGTGACAGCTCCACTTCGCTCGCCGACGCCACCACCCAAAGGTCCGCCCCCGACGCCGTCGCATCGATCACTTCCGTGCGCGGCGGCGCCCCCGCGGGCCGCCCCCGCCGCGACACGTCCGACAGCATCCCGCCCGTTCCCCGCACCAGGCTCAGCACATCGATCTCGCCGTCCGACTCCAGACGCAGACGCCAGCTCCCGGTCCCGGCGCCCAGCGCGCCGCGCACGCCCGCGCCTTCCGCCAGCGCCGTCGCCGTCAACGTCCGCGCGACCCAAGGCGCAAGCGTCACCTCCACCTCGCCTCCCGATGCGCCCGCGTCGTCCGTTCCCGTCACCCGAACCTCAACCGCCGCGCCGCCCGCGTTCAGCAGCCGCAGCTCGCCCGACTCTCCCGACAGCAGCACCGCCTCGTAGCGCATCCCCGTCGCCGTCTCCCGGCCGACCGTGCCCCGCACCCCCGACAGCGGACCCGTCGCCGTGTCCACGTACGACAGCACCTCGATGTCCGACGCGCTCGAAAGCTCCAGCCACCAGTCCCCCTCGCCCGGGCCCGTGCTCCCCGCCAGCCCGTTCTCCGCATTGCCCTGCTCAAGGTCCGTCGAGTCGAACCGCGCCGACGACTCCGCCCCCAGCGCCAGCCGCAACTCCTCGTAGCCGCGGTCCGTCGCGTCGAACGCGTCGATCGATACCTCCGCCGACCCCGGCGACCGGTTCACCACCCGCACCTCCCCGCGGCGTCCCGCGCCGTCCGACGCCGACGGGAACAGCGACACCCGGTGCAAGCCCCCGGATCCCCGCGACATGCCCCCGGGCACGCTCGACAACACCCCCGATCCATCCAGCAGCAGGTTCGTCGCGTACGCCGATCCCCCGCTCCGCCTCCAGCCGCAGCCGCCACCTGCCATCGCCGTCACCGAGCGATCCCGTCAGTCCCGCCGCCGATCCGCTCTCCAGCTCCGACGCCGCGTAGCTCCGCGCCTCCCATGGCCCCAGCTCCACCGTCGCGGGGCCGCCCGAGACGCCCGCGTCGTCCACACCCCGCACGCTCACCGTCGCGCGCTCGCCGCGGGCGTTCGCCAGCCGCAGCACGCTCCGCCGCGCGGCGCCGCCGGGGTTGAAGAACGGCAGCTCGACCTCGCCCGTCAGCGGCGCCGCGTCGTGCAGCGCCGTCAAAAAACCCTCCGAACGCGCGTACGCCCGCGCCTCGATGTCCAGCTCCGTCGACAGCTCCAGACGCCAGTCCCCCTCCCCGGGACCCGTCCCCGTCAGACCCAGCGACGCGTCTCCCGACTCCATCGCCGCCATCTCGAACTCCACCGCCGCCCCCGCGCCCAGCGTCAGCCGCCCCGCCTCCAGTCGCTGGCCCGCGTCGTCAACCGCCATGATCCGGACCTCGCCCGCGACCGCCGACCGGCTCTCGATCCGAACCACGCCCGCGTGACCCTCCGCCGACGCCGACGGCACGTACGGCACCGTGTGCACCGACTCCGCGCCCCACACACACATCCCGAATAGCGCCACCGCCAGCCGCGCGAACATGCCGAACACGCCGCCAATACCGCGCCCGCCCGCGCCCTCCATCGACTCGCCCACTACCAGCCCTCCGCTACAACCGCCGCATGCCGCCGCCGCGACGCCCACGTTGGGCACCATCGCCCGCAGCCTGAACCTCCCGCCGGGTGCGACGGTGTCGAGCGCGGCGACCGCGTGGATACCCACCTCAATGCGCAGCCGCGTCTCGGGCGCGTTCCGGGCATTGATCAGCTCCAGCTAGAACACCGGCTCGTCGATGGCATCGTCGATGCCGCTCACTTCGACAGTCCTGGCGACCTCGCCCGGCTCGAACGTCAGCGTTCCGGAGGCACTCAGGTAGTCCGCGCCCGCGGTCGCCGAAATCCACGTCGTCCTGTATCAAAACTCGAGATCGGTTTCCGCCGCGACAGGCTCGCCCTGCGCGTCGACCTGGCGAATCACAATGCGTTGTCCGGCGCCTTCCGCCACTGGAGGGACGCATCCCACAGTCGCCCCAGCCAGCGGATCCTCCCACCCGCACTCGACGTTTCCAAACGCGACGGCCGTTCCGCGGCATGGCTGGTGGCCACCAGCAGCGCCAAGACGCACGCAGTCCCTTTGCCGAGACGCGACGCGTGCCCCGACGTGCGCAATGCGGTCTGGACCCCAAACGGTCCCGTGGGCCCCAAGCAATCTCTAGCCAGACCCTACGCCTTGCCACACGGCCCATGCTTTCCCCCCTCCTCCCCCCGGATATTCGTGGTCCGCCACGGCGAACGGCGATCTGCGCGCTCGGTTTCGACTGTCCGCGAACTGCGGGTCGGACCAGCACCGTCGCATCCCCCTCCGTCAGAACCGGCCGAGGGCTTCCAGGACGATCCTGCTTCCAGCACTGCCAAAACTGCTCGGCTCGATGCCCCACTCGACGACGAGTCCCCGCGCGCGGTCGCCGAACTCGTGGCGCACGCCGAATCGCGCGCCGCCGCGTCCGGAATGTCCGGCGTCGAGTTCCACGAACGGCGTCGCGAAGCCCCGAGGCAGCCTGATGCCGTAGCCGAGCCGGCTCTGGGCGATCCATTGGGCGTTCCGCGCCCGGCAGGCTTCCCGACGGCGCGGTCCACGGCGCGATGCCGCCCAACGCGGCGAGACGGGCGTCGCTAGCCCCCCGCCGCCATGCCAACGACGCCTGCCATCCCGTCCCGTCCGCCTTCGGCAGGATCGAGAAGGTCAGGTTGGCGCTCTGCTCCGCGGCGTCCTCCGCCGAATGCGCGGCCAGCGCGCGGATCCCGGCATCGATGCCGAGGCGCCGCGGGTGGTTCCTGAAGCGCACGCCCGCCGCCAGTTCCAGACCCGCGCCCGTGGCGCCGTCGCCCCAGTCGCCGCGGGCGAACGCCCGCACGAAGGTCGTCAGCGAGCAATCGCAGCCCGCCGGCACGACCCCTGAGGCCTCCAGTCCGAGCCTCGCCTGCCCCACGCTCACGGAGCGGTCGCCGACCGGACCGACGGCATCCCCCGTTTTCAGGTCCAGGACGCCGATCTCTTCTACTACCGACACCTCCATCCGCTCTCCGCCGGCGAACGGATGACGGCCGCCCAACGCCGCCAGGCGCATCGACAGATCCGTCTGGTTGCGCCGGCCGGTCTCGCAACGTTCCACGGAGACCTCGCCGCCGCCGGCGCCCAGGGTCGCCCACACCGAGCCCCGGCCGATCTGACGGCCCGCGTAGGGATGCACGCTCGTCAACTCGGCGTCGACCATCCCCTCGCCGACGCCGCCCCCGCCGCAGGCGTCCGACGAGCGCTCGAAGCGGTAGTCCGCCTGGGCCGCGCTGCGCGCCACGGAGACGCCGGCGAGCCAGTCGCCGACGCGCGCGTCGGCGCCCAGGTGGACGGCGGTGAGAGTTCCGTCATGGGAACTTCCGTCGATCCCCGACTCGAATCTGTGCGCGTCGGCGCGTCCCCAGACACCCCACGCGGGACCCGTCGAACCGGACTGCCCGGAATCGAGCGAGAACGAGAACGGAACCATGCCGCGCCGATAGGTCCGGTTCATCGTCTCGAACCAGTCGTCGCCGGACACTTGAGGTTCAAAGAGTCCTCTCCCGTCCCATTCATCGGATCGGGTGCCGTGCATCGGCGGGCCGGACCAATGGTTCCCGACAACTGAACCCGCATCCGGAATTGCTTGCGCCCGGTTGCCCTGGACATCCGTCGAGGCGCTTTGCTGTCCGGAAGCCCTTCTCGAATCGAAACGGGCGCGGACGGATTCGGTCACGCCGGTCAGGACCGCCCGGCCGATCGACGCGAGGACCGACTCCACCGCCTCGAGCTCGGCGGGATCCGCGACCACGCGCACGCCGATCGAACCGCTGGCCGAACCCGCGTCGTTGGTCGCCGTCACCGTCACCGACGACTCGCCTTCGGATGCCGGCGCGACCGTCAGCCGGCTCCCGTCGAGCGCGGCCGTCGCCACCTCCGGCGTCGACGAGACCGCGGAGAACCGCAGTTCCTTGCCGGCGAAGTAATCCGCCAGGTCCAGCTCGTACGGCGCGCCGCCGACGCAGAGCAGCGCCGCCGGCAGGTCGCCCGCGACGCTCGGCGGCGCCAGGTCGTTGTCGCGGATGGTTCCGGTGGCGGAAACATCCGCCGCCGTGGCGTTCACGAGCCTCGCCAGCGTCAGCGCGAAAGTCTCCTCGTCCGCCTCGTGCAGGGCGTCGTCGAGAATCGCCACGCGGATCGTTCGCGACACCTCGCCGGGCGCGAACACCAGGGTTCCCGTCGCCGCCGCGTAGTCGCCGCCCGCCGCCGCGGTGCCGTCCTTCGTCGCGTACGAAGCCGACACCTCGATCCCGCTCGGGGCGCTCAGCGTCACCGCGAATTCCAGCGCCCCGACGTCCTCGTCCCCCGCCGCGTCCGCCACCGACAGCGCCGGAGGCTCGTCGTCGTCGCGGATCGTGCCCGTCGCGGTACCTGCGTCGAGGGTCGCGCCGGTCGGTGCCGACAGCGCCACCGCGAAGGTCTCCTCGTCCGCCTCGTCCAGGGCGTCGTCGATCACCGGCACGCGGATCGTCTTCGCCGTTTCGCCCGGGGCGAACGCCAGCGTCCCTTCGACCGGCCCGTAGTCGCCGCCCGCCACGGCCGTGCCGTCCATGGTGGCGTAGTCCACCGTCACACCGGTCAGGCTCCGCGCACTCAGGGCGACCGCGAAGGCCAGTTCGCCGACGTCCTCGGCCCCCGAGGCACCCGCAATGGACACCGTCGGCGGCTCGTCGTCGTCCCGGATCGTGCCCAGCGCCGACCCGCGGCCGAGCGCCGCGCCCCGCGGATCGGACAGGACCAGCGCGAACGTCTCGTCCGGCTCGTCCAGGCTGTCGTCGATAACGGATACCCGGATCGTCCGCGACACCTCGCCCGGCGCGAACGTCAGCGTCCCCGAAACGCTCTCGTAGTCGATGCCCGCCTCCGGCGACCGGATCCGACGACCCCGCCGGGTCCGCCGTCGCATAGCCCACCGTGACTTCCGCCGGGCTCGGGCCATCCAGCGTCACCGCGAACCGTACTTCGCCCGCGCTCTCCGCCGCCTCGGCGTCGGCGATGGACAGCACGCGGCTGGCCATCTCGTCGTCGTCCGCAAGGACCACCGACGCCGGCGTCACCGGCAGGTCCGATTCGCCCGTCAACGCCAGCGTCTCGTCCGCCTCGTCCACCGCGTCGTCCTCCGGCGTCAGCGTGAACGTGCCGGCGCCGCTCGGGGCGTTCGCCTCGATGGTGATTCCGAAGTCCGCCACCGCCGCGAAGTCCACCGCGGGCCGCCGCCCGACACCGACACGGTCACCGTCGTCGCCTCGAGACCCCGATCCAGGTGCGGTCACCGTCACCGCCACCGGGCCGTCGCCCTCGGACACCCGCGCCGGATCGGCCGACCACCGCGGACGCCTCGTCGTCGTCCAGCAGTCCACCGCCTCACCGGCAGATCGGGATCGCCGCCGCCACGGACACGATCACGGTCGTCGCCGACTGGCGCACACCACGGTCACGTCCCCGTCCCTTTCGGGGTCGCCGGAATCACGTCTCGAAGTCCGCCGCCGCGAAGTCCACCGGCGCGCCGCCGCCCGACACCCGGTCACCGTCCGCCTCCCGGCGCAGACTCCGGTCCAGACGCGGTCACCGTCACCGCCGCCGGGCCGTCGCCTTCGGACACCCGCGCCGGATCGGCCGACAGCAGGATGCGCCCGGACGCCTCGTCGTCGTCCAGCAGTTCCAAGGTCGCCGGGCTCACCGGCAGATCGGAGACGCCGGATATCGTCAGCACCTCGTCCGCCTCGGGGATCCCGTCGTCTTCCGGCACCACGGTGAACGTCCCCGTCCCGTTCCGGGCATTCGCCGGGATCACGATCTCGAAGTCCGTCACCGCGGCGAAGTCCACCGCGTTCGGATCGCCGCTGCCCGACACCGCCACCCGAATCCGCGTCTCGTCCGGGCGCACGCCCCTGTCCACCTCCGCCGTCACGGTCACGAGTATCTCGCCGTCGCCTTCCGACGCCCGCGTGCGGATCGACCGTCAGGAACAGCAGGATGCGCGTCGACACCTCGTCGTCGTCCGCGAGCGTCACCGCCGTCGGCGTCACAGGCAGGTCGGACGCGCCCGACACCGTCAGCGTCTCATCCGACTCCACCATCGCGTCGTCCTCGGGCGTCAGCGTGAACGTCCCCTCGCCGCTGGCCGCGTTCGCGGGAATGGTGATCGCGAAGTCGGCAACCGCCGCGAAGTCCGCCGCGTCCGGATCGCCGCCGCCCGACACCGTCACGGTCACGGTCGTCGCCGACTGGCGCAGGCCCCGGTCCAGGGACGCGGTCACCGTCACCGCCACCGGGCCGTCGCCCTCGGACACCCGCGCCGGATCGGCCGACAGCAGGATGCGCCCGGACGCCTCGTCGTCGTCCAGCAGTTTCATGGTCGCTGGGCCCACCGGCAGATCGGAGACGCCGGATACCGTCACCACCTCGTCCGCCTCGACGATCAGGTCGTCTTCCGGCACCACGGTGAACGTCCCCGTCCCGTTCCGTGCATTCGCCGGAATCACGATCTCGAAGTCCTCCACCGCGGCGAAGTCCACCGCCTCCGGATCGCCGCTGCCCGACACCGACACCCGGACCCGCGTGTCGTCCGGGCGCGCGTCCTTGTCCACCGCCGCCGTCACGGTCACGCGAATCTCGCCGTCGCCTTCCGACGCCAGGGGCGGATCGACCGCCAGGAACAGCAGGATGCGCGTCGACTCCTCGTCGTCGTCCACGAGCGTGACCGCCGCCGGCGCCACCGGCAGGTCGGACACGCCCGATATCCTCAGTCGCTCGTCCGCCTCCACCGTCGCGTCATCCTCCGGCCTCAGGGTGAACGTCGCCGTGCCGCTCGCCGCGTTCGCGGGGATGGTGATCGTGAAATCCGGAACCGCCACGAAATCCCCCGCGCCCGCGTCACCGCTGGCCGCATCACCGCTGCCCGACACCGACACCGTCACGGTCGTCGCCTGTTGTCGCAGAGCGCGGTCCAGGGTCGCCGTCACCGTCACCGGGGTTGGGCCGTCGCCTTCCGATACCCGCCCCGGAACCGCCGACAGCAGGATCCGCGTCGACGCGTCGTCGTCGTCCGCCAGCGTGACGGTCGTCGGCGTGACCGGCAGGTCGGACGCGCCCGACACCGCCAGCGTCTCGTCCGCCTCCACCGCGCCGTCGTCCACCGGCGTCAGCGTGAACGTGCCCTCGCCGTTCGCGGCGTTCGCCGCGATCTTGATCTCGAAGTCCGCCACGGCCTGGAAGTCCACCGCCTGCGGATTGCCGCTGCCGGCCACCGACACCGTCACCGTCGTGGCCGCCTCGCGTACGGCGCCGTTCAGCGATGCGGTCACACTCACCGGAACGGCGCCGCCGTCCTCAGACACCAGCGAAGGCGATGCGGAAAGCACGATGCCACTCGATGCGACGTCGTCGTCGGTGATCGTGACCGAGGTCTCCGTCACGGGGATGTCGGACGTGCCATCCACGGTCAGCGTCTCGCCGCTCTCTTCCAGGTTGTCGTCATCCGGCGTCAGGGAAAACGTCCCCCGGCCGCTGGTCGCGCCCTGCCGCGATCGTGATCGTGAAGTCCGGCACGGCGGCGAAGTCCACGGCATCGGGATCGCCGCTGCCCGACACCGTGACCATGACTTTCGTCTCCTCCGTCCGCGCGCCGGCGTCCAGTGTCGCCGTCACTTCGACCGGGGTGGCGCCCGCGCCTTCCGAAACCGTGGACGGCACCGCCGACAGGAGGATCTCGGTCGAGGTCTGATCGTCGTCCGCCAGCGTCACCGATGCCGGTGTCACCGGCAGGTCCGACGTGCCCGCCACGTCGAGAACCTCGTCCCGCTCGTCCACTTCGTCGTCCTCCGGGGTCACCGTGAACGTTCCCGTTCCGGCGGTCGCGCCGGCGGCGATCGTGATGTCGAAGGCCGCCGGCGTCGCCGCGTAGTCCACGACATCGGGCTGTCCGCTTCCCGACACCGATACACTCACCGTGGTCGCCACCGTGCGGGCGCTGGCATCCAGCGTCGCCGTCACTTGTACGGGCGCAGCGCCCCCGTCCTCCGAAATTCGACCCGGGCTCGCCGAGAGCAGAATGGCCGCAGAGGACTGGTCGTTGTCCGCCACCGCGACCGTGTCTCCCGTCACGGGCAGGTCAGAGCTCCCGTCGACGTCAAGCGTCTCGTCGGACTCGTCCACTTCGTCGTCGATCGGGGTGAGCGTGAAGGTCTCCGTGCCGCTCCTGTCGCCCGCGGCGATGGTGATCGTGAACGAGGGCACGTTCTGGAAGTCCACCGCGTCCGCGTTCCCGCTCCCCGACACCGTCACCGTCACCGTCGTCGCCTCCGTCCGGGCGCCGCCGTCGAGGGTCGCCGTGATTTCCACCGAAGTCGCTCCGTCGCCCTCCGACACCCGGGGCGGTTGTGCCGTCATTGAAATGCTCGACGATGTCGAGTCGTCGTCCGCGAGTTCGACCTCGGTTTCCGTCACCGGCAGGTCCGACGTCCCGGTCACCGACAGCGTCTCGTCGGACTCGTCCACGATGTCGTCGATCGGGGTGAGCGTGAAGGTCCCGGTGCCGCTCCTGTCGCCCGCGGCGATGGTGATGGTGAACGAAGGCACGTTCTGGAAGTCCACCGCGTCCGCGTTCCCGCTCCCCGACACCGTCACCGTCACCGTCGTCGCCTCCGTCCGGGCGCCGCCGTCGAGGGTCGCCGTGATTTCCACCGAAGTCGCTCCGTCGCCCTCCGACACCCGGGGCGGTTGTGCCGTCAGCGAAATGCTCGACGACGTCGAGTCGTCGTCCGCGAGTTCGACCTCGGTTTCCGTCACCGGCAGGTCCGACGTCCCGGTCACCGACAGCGTCTCGTCGGACTCGTCCACGATGTCGTCGATCGGGGTGAGCGTGAAGGTCCCGGTGCCACTTCTGTCGCCCGCGGCGATGGTGATGGTGAACGAAGGCACGTTCTGGAAGTCCACCGCGTCCGCGTTCCCGCTCCCCGACACCGTCACCGTCACCGTCGTCGCCTCCGTCCGGGCGCCGCCGTCGAGGGTCGCCGTGATTTCCACCGAAGTCGCTCCGTCGCCCTCCGACACCCGGGGCGGTTGTGCCGTCAGTGAAATGCTCGACGACGTCGAGTCGTCGTCCGCGAGTTCGACCTCGGTTTCCGTCACCGGCAGGTCCGACATCCCGGTCACCGACAGCGTCTCGTCGGTCTCGTCCACGATGTCGTCGATCGGGGTGAGCGTGAAGGTCTCCGTGCCGCTCCTTTCGCCCGCGGCGATGGTGATGGTGAACGAAGGCACGTTCTGGAAGTCCACCGCGTCCGCGTTCCCGCTCCCCGACACCGTCACCGTCACCGTCGTCGCCTCCGTTCGGGCGCCAGCGTCGAGGGTCGCCATGACTTCCACCGAAGTCGCTCCGTCGCCCTCCGACACCCGGGGCGGTTGTGCCGTCAGTGATATGCTCGACGACGTCGAGTCGTCGTCCGCGAGTTCGACCTCGGTTTCCGTCACCGGCAGGTCCGACGTCCCGGTCACCGACAGCGTCTCGTCGGACTCGTCCACGATGTCGTCGATCGGGGTGAGCGTGAAGGTCCCGGTGCCACTCCTGTCGCCCGCGGCGATGGTGATGGTGAACGAAGGCACGTTCTGGAAGTCCACGGCGTCCGCGTTCCCGCTCCCCGACACGCTCACCGTCACCGTCGTCGCCGCCGTCCGGGCGCCGCCGTCGAGGGTCGCCGTGATTTCCACCGAAGTCGCTCCGTCGCCCTCCGACACCCGGGGCGGGTCCGCCGCCAGTGAAATGCTCGACGATGTCGAGTCGTCGTCCGTCAGCGTCACCGAAGTCGCTGTCACCGGCAGGTCCGACGTGCCCGCTATGTCGAGAACCTCGTCCCGCTCGTCCACTTCGTCGTCGATCGGGGTGAGGGTGAAGGTCTTCGTGCCGCTCGTCGCGCCCGCCGCGATGGTGATCGCGAAGGCCGGCACCGGATCGAAGTCCACAACGCCCGCCGCGCCGCTTTTCGCCACCGACACGGTCACCGTGGTCGCCCCCTGCCGCGCACTGGCGTCCAGGGCGGCCGTCACCACCACCGCCGTGGCTCCCTCGCCCTCCACCACGCGCGAAGGGGCCGCCGTCAGCTCGATCTCCGTCGACGCCTCGTCGTCGTCAACGATGACGCCCTGCGCCAACGTGTCGTCGGCCGTGGCCCCGATGATGGATGTCAGGAACAGCAGGATTGTCTCGGTCCGCTCGTGGACTGCGTCGTCGATCACCGTCACCGGGATCGTCAGGGTCGAGGTGCCGACCGGAAAGGTCAGCGTCCCTTCCGCGGCCTCGTAATCGGTGCCCGCCTCCGCGGAGCGGTCCGCCGTCTCGTAGTCGACCAACACCGTACTCCGCGCCGAGCCACGACCGTCCAGGGACACGACGAACTCCAACAACCCGCTGGCTTCGCTCCCCCGTCCATCGGTGAGGAGCACTATCGCGTCGTCGTCCTGGATGGTGCCCGTTCCATGGCTACCGCGCGATGCGTTCATCAAGTTCGACAGCGTCACCGTGAACGTCTCGTCGTCTTCGGGCAGCGTGTCGGCTTTCACCGGCACCATAATGGTCTTCGCCGTTTCGCCGACCGCGAAGGTCAGCGTGCCCGTCTTCGCCTCGTAGTCGTTTCCCGCAGTCGCCGTGCCATCCGCCGTGGCGTAGGCCGCCGTCGCCTCCAAGGTGCCGGCCGGTTGCAGAGTCACGACGAACGCCAGGCTTCCGATGGTGTCCTCCGCGCCCGACACGCTGAGGATGTTCATGACGCTCATGGTCGGATTGGCTCCGGTGTCTGTGATCGTCCCTGTTGCCGAACCGTCGTCCACGGTGACATTGACCGGGTTCGTGAGCGTCACGGTGAACGTCTCGTCGGACTCGCCGATTCCATCGTCCACCACGGACACCGACACCGTCGCGGCGGTCTGACCGGGTGCGAAGGTCAGCGTTCCCGTGGTCGCACCGTAGTCCGCGGGCGAAGTCGCCGACCCGTCGGCGGTGGCGTAGTCGATCGTGATCGCCTTCGCGCTCGGCGCTCCGAGCGTGGCGTCGAACAACAGGCGGCCCGCGTCCTCCGGACCGCTGATATCGGCGATCGACACCTCGGGCGGCAAATCGTCGTCCGCGATGGTTGCGACGAGGTAGTCGTTGGCAATTAAGGAGCCTCCACCGATGACGGAGATGTGGATGGCGAAGAGCTCGTCGTCTTCGTCCAACAGGTCCTGAATGACGGGGAACACGACCGTGCGCGACGACGTTGCGCCGATCTCAATCGTCAGCCTTCCCGAACCGCCCGTGTAGTCGACGCCCTCCGTTGCCGTGATCGCCACCGTCTCGTACCCGAAGACCTGCTGTCTCAGAGCTGGTGTGGGATTCCCGGGCGTGCCGTAGACCACCCGGAAACTCACGTCTTCGCTCTCGGCAAAGGTGCCAAGGCAACCGACGCTGGCCGATGGCGGCGGATTGTTCCACCCGCATGGAAGGCGTCCTGCATCGGATCGCCCGCCGTTGCCTCGCAAAACGGACGCCGAGTTCGTCAGGCGGACCGTGTAGGCGGGAACCGAAACCATGCCATGGTCCGCGTGTTCGCCATCGATTACCGGGCCGGGCGAACCGATCTGCGCATGTGCGGTCACGTTGACCAGGACCGCCCATGCGACCCCCGCGCAGGCGAGGCGCCAAGTGCATCTCCCGAGGACGGCCCGTGCGGCTGACGGGATGGCGCCGTCGCCAAGGCGATACCCCTGGTGCGTACCGTGACGTCGGGATTTCCTCCGCAATTTGACGAGCCCCCCGCGCACGATCAGAACCGCCCGAGGACGGTCACGGAGAAGCGGTTGCCGGCCGCGGCCTCGTAGTCGCTTCCCGCAGTCGCCGTGCCATCCGCCGTGGCGTAGGCCACCGTCGCCTCGAGCATCGGCGCCGGAGCCAGGGTCACCTCGAACTCCAGGCTTGCGACGGTGTCCTCCGCTCCCATGGGGCTGCCCACGCTCACCGTCGGGAAGGCACCCGTATCCTTGATCGTTCCCGTTGCCGACGCGTCGATCACATTGGCATTGGTCGCGTTCGACAGCGTCACCGCGAACGTCTCGTCAGGCTCGGCCACACCATCGTGGATGATCGGCACATTGATCACGGCACTCGTCGTCCCGGCGCGATGGTGAGCACATCCATCGTGTCGCCGTAGTCCCCCGGCACCATTGCCGTACCGTCGGAGGTGGCATACTGGATCTCCACCATGTGCCCGCTCTTGCCGCTCAGCGTCACGTCGAAAGCCAGGCTGCCCGCGTCCTCACGTCCGGTCTGATCGGCGATTGTCACGTCAACCGGTGGATCGTCGTCCGCGATGGGAAACACGACGTAGTCAGTACTCAACACGAGTATTCCCAACTTTTTCTCCAGCTTGATGCCGTACCTCTCCTCGGGTTCGTCGAGGGCGTCCTGCAGAAGGGCCATGTGGACAAAAAAAGTTCGAATACATCTGGCCCTTCTCGATAACCAGATCTCCCGAGGACCCCGTGTAGTCTTCGCCGTCCTTGGCGGTGATATCGAACGTCGAATACGCAGCGACTTCCCTCCTTGTGGCCGGTATGACGTTTCCGTTCGAATCGACGATATTGGCCCTGAAGGCGTGCGGGGTGCCCTCGGGAAGGGCCGAAAAGCAAACGACTTCGGCCCGATCCGGCGCGTCGTCCCACCCGCATTCTCCGGATTGCGCACCGGCTGCTTGGCGACCAACTCCCAGTCCGGACGCCCCGGGCGGCGGTTCGACCATCAGCGTTGTGACGGCACCCACGCCGTCTCCCGCATTGGACAGTTCGGGTTCTACGACCTCCGCATGAACAATCGCGGCTTGCAACACGCACCCCAGCATCCCGCAGCCAACGCATCGCCCCCAAGCTCGTGGAATGCCCGCCGACGCCCACCGCCAGCGAATGGGTACACGGAGTTCATGCACGGGTAGCCCTCATATCCAACCTCCGATTTCACTCCAACGCCACCGTGCGCAACGCCCCGAGAGCATCGCGACCATCAGCCCCGCTCGTTGCTGTCCACGCACAAGCAGCCCCTCTAGCGCCGTCGAATGCGGGTAGGGTCGCAGCGTCAGCGATGAGTGAACGGCTGTAGAAGCTTCCTGCGGGAAGCACCGCCATAACGCCCGGGCGCCACGCATTCGATTGGTCGTATATTTCTCACGATAACTATATTTATCGAGAGCTTAATTGCAACACCCCTGAAACTCGTTGCTTTTCGTCACCGACAACGCTCAGGGAGCCTTTCGCGCTCCGAATATAGCCGGGATTTTGGCATGGCAATTCGGCGTTTCTTGCCGCGGGGCTTGGAGAAGGTCGAGGCCGAGTGGGCCTTGGTGACGCTGGCTGATCACTGCAAGCGATCGAACGACCTGCGGCTCGCGTGACGCGGTGATGGAGCGGCTCTACCCGCCCTGCCCCCACCCCGCCAGGCGGTTAGCCCGTCGCCGAACCCTCGCGGTCGCCCTTGGCCGGCGCCCCGATTTCCGGCCCGGACAACATGCCCCGGCAGCGCATGCCCGGGACCAGGGATGGATAGGCCCCCGGTCCACTCCACACCGCAAGCCCCCGAGGCGCCATGCCCGCCGCACCGCCCCGCGCTGACGACACGAGTCGACAGCTCGGATATTAGAACCGTCCGAGGGCTTCCAGGAGGATTCTGCTTCCAGCACTGCCAAGACTGCTCGGCTCGATGCCCCACTCGACCACAAGTCCCCGCACGCGGTCGCCGAACTCGTGGCGCACGCCGAATCGCGCGCCGCCGCGTCCGGAATGTCCGGCGTCGAGTTCCACGAACGGCGTCGCGAAGCCCCGCGACAGCCTGATGCCATAGCCGAGCCGGCTCTCCGCGATCCAGCGGCGTTCCGCGCCCGGCAGGCTTGCCGACGGCGAGGTCCACGGCGAGATGCCGCCCAGCGCGTCGAGACGAGAGTCGCCCGCTCCCCGCCGCCATGCCAACGACGCCTGCCATCCGGTCCCGTCCGCCTTCGGCAGGATCGAGAAGGTCAGGTTGGCGCTCCGCTCGCTGGCATCCTCCGCGGAGTGCGCGGCCAGCGCGCGGATCCCGGCGTCGATGCCGAGACGCCGCGGGTGGTTCCTGAAGCGCACGCCCGCCGCCAGCTCCAGACCCGTGCCCGTGGCGCCGTCGCCCCAGTCGCCGCGGGCGAACGCGCGCACGAAACTCGACAGCGAGCAGTCGCAGCCCGCCGGCACGACCCCGGAGGCCTCCAGTCCGAGCCTGGCCTGACCCACGGTCACGGAGCGGTCGCCGACCGGACCGACGGCATCCCCCGTTTTCAGGTCCAGGACACTGATCTCTTCTACTACCGACACCTCCATCCGCTCTCCGCCGGCGAACGGATGCCGGCCGCCCAACGCCGCCAGGCGCATCGACAGATCCGTCTGGTTGCGCTGGCCGGTCTCGCAACGTTCCACGGAGACCTCGCCGCCGCCGGCGCCCAGGGTGGCCCACATCGAGCCCCGGCCGATCTGACGGCCGACGTAGGGATGCACGCTCGTCAACTCGGCGTCGACCATCCCCTCGCCGATGCCGCCCCCGCCGCAGGCGTCCACAGAACGCTCGAAGCGGTAGTCCGCATCCGCCGCGCTACGCGCCACGGAGACGCCGGCGAGCCAGTCGCCGACGCGCGCGTCGGCGCCCAGGTGCACGGCGGTGAGAGTTCCGTCGTGGGAGCTTCCGTCGATCCCCGACTCGAACCGGTGCGCGTCGGCTCGTCCCCAGACCCCCCATGCGGGTCCTGTCGAACCAGACTGCGCGGAGTCGAGAGAAAACGAGAACGGAACCATGCCGCGCCGGTAGGTCCGGTTCATCGTCTCGAACCAATCGTCGCCGGGGACTTGAGGTTCAAAGAGGTTGCTCTTGTCCCATCCGCCGGATCGGGTGCCGCGCATCGGCGGGCCGGGCCACTGGTTCCCGAGAACCGCACTCGCGCCCGGAACCACTTGCGTCCGGCCGCGCTGTACATTCGTCGATGTCTCTTGCTCCCCGCTGGCGCTTCTCGGACCGAAGCGGGCGCGGACGGAATCGGTCACGCCGGTCAGGACGACCCGGCCGATCGACGCGAGGACCGACTCCACCGCCTCGATCTCGGCGGGATCCGCGACCACGCGCACGCCGATCGAGCCGCTGGCCGAACCCGCGTCGTTGGTCGCCGTCACCGTCACCGTCGACTCGCCCTCGGATGCCGGCGCGATCGTCAGCATGCTCCCGTCGAGCGCGGCCGTCGCGACGAGCGGCGTCGACGAGACCGCGGAAAACCGCAGCTCCTCGCCGGCGAAGTAATTCGCCAGGTCCAGTTCGTACGGCGCGCCGCCGACGCAGAGCAGCGCCGCCGGCAGGTCGCCCGCGACGCTCGGCGGCGCCAGGTCGTTGTCGCGGATTGTTCCGGTGGCGGAAACATCGTCGGCCGTCGCATTGACGAGCCTCGCCAGCGTCAGCTCGAAAGTCTCCTCGTCCGCCTCGTGCAGGGCGTCGTCGAGAATCGCCACGCGGATCGTTCGCGACACCTCGCCGGGCGCGAACACCAGGGTTCCCGTCGCCGCCGCGTAGTCGCCGCCAGACTCCGCGGTGCCGTCCTTCGTCGCGTACGCGGCCGACACCTCGATCCCGCTCGGGGCGCTCAGCGTCACTTCGAACTCTAGCGCCCCGACGTCCTCGTCCCCCGCCGCGTCCGCCACCGACAGCGCGGGCGGCTCGTCGTCGTCCCGGATCACGCCCAGCGCCGATCCTCGGCGGAGCGTCGCACCCCGCGGGTCGGACAGGACCAGCGCGAACGTCTCGTCCGGTTCGTCCAGGTCGTCGTCGACTATCGGCACCCGGATCGTCCGCGACACCTCGCCCGGCGCGAACGTCAGCGTCCCCGACGCGCTCTCGTAATCGATTCCCGCCGCGGCCACCGGATCCAAGGACCCCGCCGGGTCCGCCGTCGCATAGCCCACCGTCACTTCCGCCGCGCTCGGGCCGTCCAGCGTGACCACGAACAATATTTCGCCCGCGCCCTCGGCCGCCTCGGCGTCGTCGATGGACAGCGCGCGGCTCACCATCATCTCGTCGTCGTCCGCCAGGACTATCGATATTGGCGTCACCGGCAGGCCCGATTCGCCCGTCAACGTCAGCGTCTCATCCGCCTCGTCCTCGGCGTCGTCCTCCGGCGTCAGCGCGAATGTTCCGGTGCCGCTCGGGGCGTTCGGCGCGATGGTGATCGAGAAGTCCGGCACCGGGACGAAGTCCACCGCGGCCGGATCTCCGCTGCCCTCCACCGACACGATCACGGTCGTCGCCTCCTGGCGCAGACCCCGGTCCAGGGTCGCGGTCACAGTCACCGCCACCGGGCCGTCGCCCTCGGACACCCGCGCCGGATCGGCCGACAGCAGGATCCCCGCAGACGCCTCGTCGTCGTCCAGCAGTTCCATGGTCGCCGGCGCCACGGGCAGGTCGGCGACGCCGGACACAGTCAGCGTCTCGTCCGCCTCGACGATCAGGTCGTCTTCCGGCATCACGGTGAACGTCCCCGTGCCGCTCGGGGCATTCGCCGGAATCACGACATCGAAGTCCGGAATCGGGGCGAAGTCCACCGCGGCCGGATCTCCGCTGCCCTCCACCGACACGGCGATCCGGGTCTCGTCCGGGCGCACGCCCCTGTCCACCTCCGCCGTCACGGTCACGCGAATCTCGCCGTCTCCTTCCGACCCCCGCGGCGGATCGACCGTCAGGAACAGCAGGATGCGCGTCGACACCTCGTCGTCGTCCGCGAGCGTCACCGCCGCCGGGATCACCGGAAGGTCGGACACGCCAGATACCGTCAGCCGCTCGTCCGACTCCACCGTCTCGTCGTCCTCCGGCGTCAGTGTGAACGTCCCCGTGCCGCTCGCCGCGTTCGCGGGAATGGTGATCGCGAAGCCGTCAACGGACTCGAAGTCCACCGCACCCGGATCGCCGCTTCCCGACACCGACACTGCGACTGTCATCGCCTGTTGCCGAGAGCCGCGGTCCAGGGCTGCCGTCACCGTCATTCCGGTCGGGCCGTCGCCTTCCGACACCCGGCCCGGAGAGACCGACAGCAGGATGCGCGACGACGCCTCGTCGTCATCCGCCAGCCTGACCGTCGCCGGCTCGACATCCAGATCGGACATGCCCGACACCGTCAGCGTCTCGTCCGCCTCTGCCGAGCTGTCGTTCACCGGCACCAGCGTGAACGTGCCCTCGCCGCTCGTGGCACTCTCCGCAATGGTGATCTCGAAGTCCTGTACGGGCTCGAAGTCCACCGCCTGGGGATCTCCGCTGCCTGCCACCGAAACGGTCACCGTCGTCTCGGTCGTGCGCGCCGAGCCGTTCAGCGACGCGGTCACCCGCACCGGAGCAGCGCCGCCGCCCTCGGACACCACCGAAGGCGATGCCGCAAGCAGGATGCCGTCGGACGCGATGTCGTTGTCCGTGATTGTCACCGAGGTATCCGTCACGGGGAGGTCGGCCATGCCGGCCAGGGTCAGCGTCTCGCTGCTCTCTTCCAGGTTGTCGTCTTCCGGAACCAGGATGAACGTTCCCCGGCCGCTCGTCGCACCCGCCGCGATGGGAATCACGAAGTGCTGTGGGGCGGTGAAGTCCACCGCATCAGGATCGCCTGTGTCCGTCACCTCCACCGTCACCGTCGTCGACACCGTCCGCGCGCCGGCGTCCAGTGTCACGGTCACTACCACGGAGGTCTCGCCCGCACCCTCCGAAACCGTGGACGGCACCGCCGACAGGAGGATCTCCGTCGAGGTCTGATCGTCGTCGGTCAGCGTCACCGACGTCGGCGTCACGGGCAGGTCCGACGTGCCCGTGATGTCGAGAACCTCGTCCCGCTCGTCGACTTCGTCGTCCTCCGGGGTCACCGTAAACGTTCCCGTCCCGGCGGTCGCGCCGGCGGCGATCGTGATGTCGAAGACTGTTGTCGACGCCGAGTAGTCCACGGCATCCGACTGCTCGCTTCCCGCCACCGACACGCTCACCGTGGTCGCCACCGCGCGGGCGCTGGCATCCAGCGTGGCCGTCACCTGCACGGATCTGGCGCCACCGTCCTCCGCGATTCGGCCCGGGGAGGCCGTGAGCAGGATGCCCGCAGAGGGCTGGTCGTTGTCCGCCAGCGCGACGGTGTCCGCCGTCACCGGCAGGTCAGAGTTCCCGCCGACCGTGAGTGTCTCCTCGGACTCGTCCACGTTGTCGTCTTCCGGGGTGAGCGTGAAGCTCCCGGTGCCGCTCGTGTCGCCCTCAGCGATGGTGATGGTGAAGTCTCGCACGTCGGCAAAGTCCACCGCATCCGCGTCACCGCTCCCCGATACCGTCACCGTGACCGTCGTCTCCTCGGTCCGGGCGCCGGCGTCGAGGGTCGCCGTGACTCCCACCTCTGTCGATCCGTCGCCTTCCGATACGCGGGGCGGCTGGGCGGTCAGCGCGATGCTCGACGACGTCGCGTCGTCGTCGACGAGTTCGACCTCTGTTCCGGTCACCGTCATGAACGACGTTCCGGTCACCGACAGCGTCTCGTCCGACTCGTCCACGTCGTCGTCTATCGGGGTCAGCGTGAAGGTGCCCTCGCCTCTATTGTGAAGCGCCGCAATCGTGATCGTGAAGTCCTCTACCTCGGCGAAGTCCACGGCACCCGCATTGCCGCTCCCCGCCACGCTCACCGTAACCTCGATTGCCGAAGTCCGCCCAGCGCCGTCCAGCATCGCCGTCACGTCGATGTCTGTCGCGCCGTCGTCCTCCGAGATCCGGGCCGGGGACGCTATGAGCGTGATCTTCGTCGATGCAATATCGTCGTCCAGGATCTTCCCTTCCGCGAGGGAATCACTGAACGTCGCTCCCATCGCGTTGGACAGAAGGACCACGAATATATCGTGGCCTTCGTCGATTACGTCATCCAGCAGGGGAACCCGAATCGTCTGCTGAGTCACATCGGTCGCGAATGTCAGCGTCCCGGTGGTCTCCGTGTAGTCGCTGCCCGCTTCCGCAGTACGGTCCGCAGTCGCGTAGTCCACTGTCACAGTGACTCCCTCTTCCCTGTCGCCGCTCAGCGTTACCGGAAACTCCATCGCCTCCCTGCTTTCCAGGGCTACAGCGTCCTCGATCGACAATGAGGCGGGCACAGGATCATCGTCCTGAATAGTTCCCGTCCCGGTGCCATCCCCTATCGTTGCGTTGGCGGCATTGGACAACGTCACTGTGAAAGTCTCGTCTTCTTCGGGCGAGCCATCTTCCAACACCGGCACGCTTATCGTTTTCGTTGTCTCGCCGGCCGAGAAGGTCAGGGTTCCGTTCGTCTGCGTATAGTCGCTGCCCGCCGTCGCGGTGTCGTCCGAGGTCGCGTAGTTCAAGGTGATTTCCTTGGCGCTCGCCGTGTTCAGGGTCACGTCGAACGACAGCTTTCCGACGGAGTCCTCGAGACCGCTAGCGTCGGCAATGGACGCCTCCGGCGCGTCGTCGTCATCGATAATTGTCATCGTCGCCGAGTTGGACTCGCGACCAAGATTGTCGTACCCCCAAGCCGTGATCGTGTAGGTCTCGTTCGGTTCGTCGAGCGAATCGTTTATGAGCGGGTGCCTGAAACGGAAGCTAATCACGGGCCGCTCTGGCGTCCCAACAATCAAGGACGAAGACAACTTAGGCCAATCCTGATAGTCGCTCGTTCCGGCCGTGCCCGCCGTCGTCCGAGCCCTGATCGTAAATGGCCAAGGCACCGACTCGGTGAAGGACAAATCAACCAACATCCCATCTGGGTGTCCCTCGGTCTGGGATGCGTTCGCTATCAAGACCTTGATGCTCTCCTCGTCGAGGATCGTCACATGGATGTGGGTGTGTTTGAGATTGATACCCTCGGTCCCGGTGAGCGCCACCACGAACTCCTCGTTTCCCTCCTCCACCAGGTCGTCGATGAAGTCGATGTCGATTGAGCCCTCGCGCTCACCGGCCTTGATCGTGAGCGATCCATCCAGGGCTACGTAGTCGGTTCCCGCAGTCGCGGTGAGGTCCATTGATTCGTACTCGATGACAACGTCGGAACTCGCCGCCATCGCCAACTCAATTGTGGCGGTCAGATCGCCGATCTCAGGCGTCGGGGGCGCGCAGCTCACCGTCGCATCCATCGGGGCGTCGTCCCAGCAGTCGTTGCGCACGCCAGCCAAATCCCGTTGCACCACGTCGACATCGAGTATCTGGATGGCGGATACCGGACTGTCGGCACTCGCCGCAGTCGTCATCGAGAGCAATGCCAGCACCGGCACAATCAGGCTACCCCGCAGGGTTCGCCAGCACGTGGCCGCGCGGGTGGCCGGACGGGCCCTGGCCTGCGGATTGTTCACGATCGACATCTATCCACGGCCAAGAAATCCATCACAGCATATCGACGAATCGCTCCGCGTTCGCCGCCGCGTCCTCCGGCTCATAGCCGTCGTCCACAACGACCAGTTCCAGCCGCCGTCCCGCGACTCCGCCTACGGCGTTGATTTCCGCGAACGCGGCCATGATGCCCGCCCGGTAGTGCATGCCGAGCCACCGCGTCCGGGGTCACGCCCGGAGCCGAGGCCACGGGGCAGGCTAGCAGCACCGCCACGACGAAGCCCAGAAACCGGCTAACCACCCGAACCGCCGTGTTCCCCTCCATGGGCCTCGTTCGGATGCTCCGATGGAATCGTCTCGATAAGCGGCTGCCGTGCCAACCTCCATTCCTCCCCCGCCTTCTAGGAACATGCCTGTTTGGTTTCAGATGCATTCGCCTTCTCCTATCGAGCGTGGAACCGCGACACCAAGTGCCGCCTTCGCTCGTCAATCAGATGTCAGAACCGTCCCAGAGCCTCCAGCACGATCCTGTTCTCGACGCCCCCGAAGAAGCGGTGCTGTTCGATGCCCCACTCCACAACCAGTCCCCGCGCGCCGTCGCCGAACTCGTGGCGCACGCCGAATCGCGCGCCGCGTCGGGAGTGCCCGGCATCGAGTTCCACGAACGGCGTCGCGAAGCCCCGCTGTAACCTGATGCCATAGCCGAGCCGGCTCTCCGCGATCCAGCGGCGTTCCCCGCCCGGCAGGCTTGCCGACGGCGCGGTCCACGGCGAGATGCCGGCCAGCGCGTCGAGACGAGAGTCGCCCGCTCCCTGTCGCCACGCCAACGACGCCTGCCATCCGATCCCGTCCGCCTTCGGCAGAAGCGAGAAAGTCAGGTTGGCGCTCCGCTCCGACGCGGCCTCGGCCGAATGCGCGGCCAGCGCGCGGACTCCGGCGTCGATGCCGAGACGCCGCGGCAAGTTCCTGAAGCGCACGCCCGCCGCCAGCTCCAGACCCGTGCCCGTGGCGCCGTCGCCCCAGTCGCCGCGGGCGAACGCGCGCACGAAACTCGACAGCGAACACTCGCAGCCCGCCGGAACGACCCCGGACGCCTCCAGTCCGAGCCTCGCCTGGCCCACGGTCACGGAGCGGTCGCCGACCGCGCCGGAAGCGTCCCCCGTGGTCAGGTCCAGCACGCCGATCTCTTCCACCACCGATATCTCGATTCGTTCCCCACCCGCGAACGGATGTCGGCCGCCGAACGCCCCCAAGCGCATCGACAGGTCCGCCTCGTTGCGCTGCCCGTTCTCGCAGCGTTCCACGGACACCTCGCCGGCGCCGGCGCCCAGGGTGGCCCACATCGAGCCCCGGCCGATCTGACGGCCGACGTAGGGATGCACGCTCGTCAACTCGGCGTCGACCATCCCCTCGCCGATGCCGCCCCCGCCGCAGGCGTCCACAGAACGCTGGAAGCGATAGTCCGCCTGGGCCGCGCTGCGCGCCACGGAAACCCCGGCCAGCCAGTCGCCGAACCGCGCGTCGGCGCCCAGGTGCACGGCGGTGAGGGTGCCGTCATGGGAACTTCCATCGATCCCCGACTCGAACCGGTGCGCGTCGGCTCGTCCCCAGACCGTCCACGCGGGGCCCGTCGAACCGGACTGCGCGGAGTCGAGCGAGAACGAGAACGGAGCCATGCCGCGCCGATAGGTCCGGTTCATCGTCTCGAACCAATCTTCGCCGGAGACTTGAGGTTCAAAGAGGTTGCTCTTGTCCCATCCGCCGGATCGGGTGCCGCGCATCGGCGGGCCGGGCCACTGGTTCCCGATAACCGCACTCGCGCCCGGAACCACTTGCGTCCGGCCGCGCTGGACATTGGTCGAGGCGCTCTGCTCCCCGCTGGCGCTTCTCGGACCGAAGCGGGCGCGGACGGATTCGGTCACGCCGGTCAGGACCGCACGCCCGATCGACGCGAGGACCGACTCCACCGCCTCGAGCTCGGCGGGATCCGTGACCACGCGCACGCCGATCGAGCCGCTGGCCGAGCCCGCGTCGTTGGTCGCCGTCACCGTCACCGACGACTCGCCTTCGGATGCCGGGGCGACGGTCAGACGGCTCCCGTCGAGCGCGGCCGTCGCCACCCGCGGCGTCGACGAGACCGCGGAAAACCGCAGTTCCTTGCCGTCGAAGTAGTCCGCGAGGTCCAGTTCGTACGGCGCGCCGCCGACGCAGAGCAGCGCCGCCGGCAGGTCGCCCGCGACGGCGGGCGGCGCCAGGTCGTTGTCGCGGATGGTTCCGGTGGCGGAAACATCCGCCGGCCGTGGCGTTCGCGAGCCTCGCCAGCGTCATCTCGAAAGTCTCCTCGTCCGCTTCGTGCAGGGCGTCGTCGAGAATCGCCACGCGGATCGTTCGCGACACCTCGCCGGGCGCGAACGTCAGCGTTCCCGCCGCCGCCGCGTAGTCGCTGCCCGCCGTCGCGGTGCCGTCCTTCGTCGCGTACGCGACCGATACTTCGATCCCGCTCGGGGCGCTCAGCGTCACCGCGAATTCCAGCGCCCCGATGTCCTCGTCCCCCGCCGCGTCCGCCACCGACACTGCGGGGGGTTCGTCGTCGTCCCGGATCGTGCCCGTCGCGGTAGCCGCGTCCAGGGTCGCGCCGGTCGGCGCCGACAGCGCCACCGCGAAGGTCTCCTCGTCCGCCTCGTCCAGGGCGTCGTCGATCACCGGCACGCGGATCGTCTTCGCCGTTTCGCCCGGGGCGAACGCCAGCGTCCCTTCGACCGGCACGTAGTCGCCGCCCGCCACGGCCGTGCCGTCCATGGCGGCGTAGTCCACCGTCACACCGGTCAGGCTCCGCGCACTCAGGGCGACCGCGAAGGCCAGTTCGCCGACGTCCTCGGCCCCCGAGGCACCCGCAATGGACACCGTCGGCGGTTCGTCATCGTCGAGGATCGTGCCCAGCGCCGACCCGCGGCCGAGCATCGCGCCTCGCGGGTCGGCCAGCACAAGCGCGAACGATTCGTCCGGCTCGTCCAGGTCGTCGTCGATGACGGATACCCGGATCGTCCGCGACAACTCGCCCGGCGCGAACGTCAGCGTACCCGACGCCCTCTCGTAGTCGATGCCCGCCTCGGCGACCGAATCCGAGGACCCCGCCGGGTCCGCCGTCGCATAGCCCACCGTGACTTCCGCCGGGCTCGGGCCGTCCAGCGTCACCGCGAACCGTACTTCGCCCGCGCCCTCCGCCGCCTCGGCGTCGGCGATGGACAGCACGCGGCTGGCCATCTCGTCGTCGTCCGCCAGGACCACCGACGCCGGCGTCACCGGCAGGTCCGATTCGCCCGTCAACGCCAGCGTCTCGTCCGCCTCGTCCTCGGCGTCGTCCTCCGGCGATAGCGTGAACGTACCGGTGCCGCTCGGGGCGTTCGCCTCGATGGTGATTCCGAAGTCCGCAACCGCGGCGAAGTCCACCGCGTCCGGATCGCCGCTGCCCGTCACCGACACGGTCACGGTCGTCGCCTCCTGGCGCAGACCCCGGTCCAGGGATGCCCTCACCGTCACCCCCACCGGGCCGTCGCCCTCGGACACCCGCGCCGGATCGGCCGACAGCACGATGCGCATGGACGCCTCGTCGTCGTCCAGCAGTTCCATGGTCGCCGGGCTCACCGGCAGATCGGAGACGCCGGATATTGTCAGCAACTCGTCCGCCTCGGGGATCCCGTCGTCTTCGGGCACCACGGTGAACGTCTGCCTTCCTTCCGGGGTATTCGCCGGAATCACGATATCGAAGTCCGGAATCGGGGCGAAGTCCACCGCGTCCGGATCGCCGCCGCCCGACACCGCCACGCGGATCCGCGACTCGTCCGGGCGCACGCCCCTGTCCACCTCCGCCGTCACTGTCACGAGTATCTCGCCGTCGCCTTCCGACGCCCGCGGCGGATCGACCGTCAAGAACAGCAGGATGCGCGTCGACACCTCGTCGTCGTTCGCGAGCGTCACCGCCGCCGGCGTCACCGGCAGGTCGGACGCGCCCGATACCGTCAGCGTCTCGTCCGACTCCACCATCGCGTCGTCCTCCGGCGTCAGCGTGAACGTCCCCGCGCCGCTCGCCGCGTTCGCGGGAATGGTGATCGCGAAGTCGGCAACCGCCGCGAAATCCGACGCGTCCGGGTCTCCGCTGCTCGACACCGATATCGTCACCGAGGTCGCCTGTTGCCGCAGAGCGCGGTCCAGGGTCGCAGTCACCGTCACCGAGGTCGGGCCGTCGCCTTCGGATACGCGCCCCGGAACCGCCGACAGCAGGATCCGCGTCGACGGGTCGTCGTCGTCGGCCAGCGTGACCGTCGTCGACGTGACCGGCAGGTCGGACGCCCCCGACACCGTCAGCGTCTCGTCCGCCTCCGCCGTCGCGTCGTCCCCGGGCGTCAGCGTGAACGTCCCCGCGCCGCTCGCCGCGTTCGCGGGAATGGTGATCGCGAAGTCGGCAACCGCCACAAAGTCCGCCGCGCCCGCGTCGCCGCTGCCCGACACCGTCACCGTCACCGCGGTCTCCTGTTGCCGCAGCGCGCGGTCCAGGGTCGCGGTCACCGTCACCGGGGTTGCGCCGTCGCCTTCCGATAGCCGCCCGGGCACCGCCGACAGCAGGATCCGCGTCGACGGGTCGTCGTCGTCGGCCAGCGTGACCGTCGCCGGCGTGACCGGCAGGTCGGACGCGCCCGATACCGTTAGTTGCTCGTTCGCCTCCACCGTCTCGTCGTCCCGGGGCGTCAGGGTGAACGTCCCCTCGCCGCTCGCCGCGTTCGCGGGAATGGTGATCGCGAAGTCGGCAACCGCCGCGAAGTCCGCCGCGCCCGCGTCGCCGCTGCCCGACACCGTCACCGTCACCGCGGTCTCCTGTTGCCGCAGCGCGCGGTCCAGGGTCGCGGTCACCGTCACCGGGGTCGGGCCGTCGCCCTCCGATATCCGCCCCGGAACCGCCGACAGCAGGATCCGCGTCGACGCGTCGTCGTCGTCGGCCAGCGTGACCGTGGTCGACGTGACCGGCAGGTCGGACGCGCCCGACACCGTCAGCGTCTCGTCCGCCTCCGCCGCGCCGTCGTCCACCGGCGTCAGCGTGAACGTGCCCGTCCCGCTCGCGGCGTTCGGCGCGATGGTGATCTCGAAGTCTTCCGCGGCCTGGAAGTCCACAGCCCGCGGATTGCCGCTCCCGGCCACCGACACCGTCACCGTCGTGGCCGCCTGGCGCGCCGCGCCGTTCAGCGATGCGGTCACCCTCACCCCAACGGCGCCGCCGTCCTCGGACACCAGCGAAGGCGATGCGGAAAGCGCGATGCCACTCGATGCGACATCGTCGTCGGTGAGCGTGACCGTGGTCTTCTTCACGGGGAGATCGGAACTGCCATCCACGGTCAGCGTTTCGCTGCTCTCGGCGACATCGTCATCGTCCGGCGTCAGGGTGAACGTCCAACGACCGCTGGTCGCGCCCGCCGCGATCATGATCTTCAAGTCCCGCACGGACGCGAAGTCCACGGCATCCGGATCGCCGCTGCCCGTCACCTCCACCGTGACCGTCGTCGACACCGTCCGCGCGCCGGCGTCCAGTGTCGCGGTCACTTCGACCGGGGTGGCGCCCGCGCCTTCCGATACCGTCGACGGCACCGCCGACAGAACAATCTCCGTCGAGGTCTGATCATCGTCCGCCAGCGTCACCGATGCCGGTGTCACCGGCAGGTCCGACGTGCCCGCTATGTCGAGAACCTCGTCCCGCTCGTCGACTTCGTCGTTCGCCGGGGTCACCGTGAACGTTCGGGTCCCGGCGGTCGCGCCGGCGGCGATCATGATGTCGAAGGCCGTCGCCGACGCCGCGTAGCCCACGGCGTCGGGCCGCCCGCTTCCCGACACCGACACGCTCACCGTGGTCGCCACCGCGCGGGCGCTGGAATCCAGCGTCGCCGTCACTTGTACGGGGCTCGCGCCCCCGTCCTCCGCGATTCGGCCCGGGCTCGCCGAAAGCAGGATGGCCGCGGAGGGCTGGTCGTCGTCCGCCAGCGCGACCGTGTCCGCCGTCACGGGCAGGACGGAGCTCCCGTCGACGTTGAGCGTCTCGTCGGACTCGTCCACGTTGTCGTCTTCCGGGGTGAGCGTGAAGGTCCCGCTGCCACTCGTGTCGCCCGCCGGAATCTCGATGGTGAAGTCAGCCACGTCGGCGAAATCCACCGCGTCCGCGTTCCCGCTCCCCGACACCGTCACCGTGACCGTCGTCGCCTCCGACCGCGCGCCGGCGTCCAGTGTCGCGGTCACCTCGACCGGGGTGGCGCCCGCGCCTTCCGATACCGTGGACGGCGCCGCCGACAGGAGGATCTCCGTCGAGGTCTGCTCGTCGTCCGCCAGCGTCACCGATGTCGGTGTCACCGGCAGGTTCGACGTGCCCGCGATGTCGAGAACCTCGTCCCGCTCGTCGACTTCGTCGTCCTCCGGGGTCACCGTGAACGTTCCCGTCCCGGCGGTCTCGCCAGCGGCGATCGTGATGTCGAAGGCCGTCGCCGACGCCGCGTAGCCCACGGCGTCGGGCCGCCCGCTTCCCGACACCGACACGCTCACCGTGGTCGCCACCGCGCGGGCGCTGGCATCCAGCGTCGCCGTCACTTGTACGGGCCTCGCGCCCCCGTCCTCCGCGATTCGGCCCGGGCTCGCCGAAAGCAGGATGGCCGCGGAGGGCTGGTCGTCGTCCGCCAGCGCGACCGTATCCGCCGTCACCGGCAGGTCAGAGTTCCCGCCGACCGTGAGTGTCTCCTCGGTCTCGTCCACGTTGTCGTCTTCCGGGGTGAGCGTGAAGGTCCCGCTGCCACTCGTGTCGCCCGCCGGAATCTCGATGGTGAAGTCAGCCACGTCGGCAAAATCCACCGCGTCCGCGTTCCCGCTCCCAGACACCGTCACCGAGACCGTCGTCGACACCGACCGGGCGGCGGCGTCGAGCGTCGCCGTCACTTCCACCGGCGTCGCTCCGTCGCCCTCCGACACCCGCGGCGGTTCCGCCGTCAGTGAAACGCTCGACGACGTCGAGTCGTCGTCGGCGAGTTCGACTTCGACCCCCGTCACCGGCAGGTCCGACGTCCCGGTCACCGACAGCGTCTCGTCGGACTCGTCCACGTTGTCGTCTTCCGGGGTGAGCGTGAAGTTCTCCGTGCCACTCCTGTCGCCCGCCGCGATCGTGATGGTGAAGTCCTGCACACTGGCGAAATCCACCGCGTCCGCGTTCCCGCTCCCCGACACGCTCACCGTAACCTCGGTTGCCCCGGTCCGGGCGCCGGCGTCGAGCGTCGCCGTCACCGCCACGACCGTCGCGCCAGCGTCTTCCAAGACCCTGGCCGGGGTCGCCGTGAGCGCGATCCCCGCCGATGTCGCGTCGTCGTCCCGGATCGTTCCGGTTGCCTCGCTATCGTCGAGCATCGCTCCACTGGAATTGGACAGAGTGACCACCAATGTCTCGTCTGGTTCGTCCGTTTCGTCATCCAGCAGGGGAACCCGAATCGTCTGCCGCGTCACATCGGTCGCAAATGTCAGCGTCCCTTTCGCCTCCGTGTAGTCGCTGCCCGCTGTTCCCGTGCCGTCCTCAGTCGCGTATTCCACCGTTATCGTGGTCCCCGCCTCCCTGTCGCCAGTCAGCGTCACCGGAAACTCCAACGCGCCACTGCTTTCCAAGCCCTCGACGTCCTCGATCGACAGTGCGGTCGGCACCGGATCGTCGTCCTGAATAGTTCCCGTCCCCGTGCCATCCCCTATGGTTGCGTTGACGGCATCGGACAACGTCACTGTGAACGTCTCATCTTCCTCGTGCACGCCATCTTCCAACACCGGCACGTCGATCGTCTTAGTCGTCTCGCCAGCCGAGAAGGTCAGGGTTCCGTTCGTCTGCGTATAGTCGCTGCCCGCCGTGGCGGTGTCGTCCGCAGTCGCGTAGCCCAAGGTGATTTCCTTGGTGCTCGCCGTGTTGAGGGTCACATCGAACGACAAATTTCCGACGGAGTCCTCGAGACCGCTGACGTCTGCAATGGACGCCTCCGGCGCGTCGTCGTCATCGATAATTGTCATCGTCGCCGAGTTGGGCTCGCGACTAAGATTGTCGTACCCCCAAGCCGTGATCGTGTAGGTCTCGTTCGGTTCGTGGAGAGAATCGTCTATGAGCGGGTGCGTGAAAGTGAAGCTAGTCACGGGCTGCTCTGGCGTCCCAGGAATGGACACCTCGGGCCAATCCTGATAGTCGCTCGTTCCGGCCGTGCCCGCCGTCGTCCGAGCCCTGATCGTAAATGGCCAGGCCACCGACTCGGTGAAGGACAAATCAACCAACATCCCATCTGGGTGTCCCTCGGTCTGGGATGCGTTCGCTATCAAGACCTTGATGCTCTCCTCGTCGATGATCGTCACATGGATGTGGGTGTGCCTGAGATTGACATTTTCCCCAGTAATCGCTACCACGAACTCCTCGTTTCCCTCCTCCAGCAGGTCGTCGATGAACTCGATGTCGATGGAGCCCTCGGTCTCGCCGGCCTTGATCGTGAGCGTCCCGTCCAGGGCTACGTAGTCGGTTCCCGCAGTCGCGGTGATGTCCATTGACTCGTACCCGATGACAATGTCGGAAGTCCGCGCGCTGGGAAACCCGATCGTGGCGATCAGACGGTCGTGCTCCGGCGTCGGGGGACCGCAGGCCACCGTCGCGTCCATCGGGGCATCGTCCCAGCAGTCGTTGCGCGCGCTGACCGCATCCCGCGGCACCAGGTTGACATCCAATATCTGAATAGCGGACGAGGGACTGTCGGCATTCGCCGAAGCCGATATCGAGAGCATTGCCAGCGGCACAGTGAGGCTGTAACGGAGGGCTCGTCGACAAGTGGCTTGGAAGGACGTCTTCAAGGGACGAGGGCAAATACTCTTGCGCCAAACTCAATCAAATGTATCATCCGAATGTGATACGCACGTGATCACTACGGATATACGCGTGTCTTTTTCATGACTTTTCAGAAAAATCCTGACCATGCGATCCGACACCGGAGGACCGATTGCGGCGCGACGGGTCGAGCTTTGGCCGAGAGAGACGCGCTGGCCGTGCCGGAGGCGTGCGGACGCCCGACTGGCAAGGCGTCGTCTGCGGGACGGCGGGACGAACTGCTTAGTCCGGCTTGAGACGGGCGTCCGCGAGCGGGAATAACTCGGGATTCGGATAGCTGCTGGAGAGCAGCGGCCGGAGGCGCCGGGTGTTGCGCAGGACCTTCCACCCACCTGGGCCACCGGCGTCGACATGACGCCGCACATGCCGACCAATCCCCAGAACATGCGCCGCGTCCTGTACAACGACTTGGGATGGTGGAGCGACCGCGCCAATGATGTGAACGAGCGCTTCAGCGCGTGGCTGGCGCGGTGACGACACGAGTCGACAGCTCGGATATTAGAACCGGCCGCGGGCTTCCAGGAGGATTCTGCTTCCAGCACTTCCAAGACTGCTCGGCTCGATGCCCCACTCGACCACGAGTCCCCGCGCGCGGTCGCCGAACTCGTGGCGCACGCCGAATCGCGCGCCGCGTCGGGAGTGCCCGGCATCGAGTTCCACGAACGGGGTCGCGAAGCCCCGCTGTAGCCTGATGCCGTAGCCGAGCCGGCTCTCGGCGACCCAGCGGCGTTCGGCGCCCGGCAGGCTTGCCGACGGCGCGGTCCACGGCGAGATGCCGCCCAGCGTGTCGAGACGAGAGTCGCCCGCTCCCTGTCGCCATGCCAACGACGCCTGCCATCCCGTCCCGTCCGCCTTCGGCAGAAGCGAGAAAGTCAGGTTGGCGCTCCGCTCCGACGCGGCCTCGGCCGAATGCGCGGCCAGCGCGCGGATCCCGGCGTCGATGCCGAGACGCCGCGGGAGGTTCCTGAAGCGCACGCCCGCCGCCAGTTCCAGACCCGTGCCCGTGGCGCCGTCGCCCCAGTCCCCGCGGGCGAACGCCCGCACGAAGGTCGTCAGCGAGCAGTCGCAGCCCGCCGGCGCGACCCCGGAGGCCTCCAGTCCGAGCCTTGCCTGCCCCACGCGCACGGAGCGGTCGCCGACCGGACCGACGGCATCTCCCGTCGTCAGGTCCAGCACGCCGATCTCTTCCACCACCGATATCTCGATTCGTTCCCCGCCGGCGAACGGATGCCGGCCACCAAACGCCCCCAGGCGCATCGACATGTCCGTCTCGTTGCGGTGGCCCGTCTGGCAGCGTTCCACGGAGACCTCGCCGCCGCCGGCGCCCAGGGTCGCCCACACCCAGCCGCGGCCGATCTGTCGGCCCACATAGGGATGCACGCTCGTCAACTCGGCGTCGACCATCCCCTCGCCAGTGACGCCCCCGCCGCAGGCGTCCACCGAACGCTCGAAGCGGTAGTCCGCCTGGGCCGCGCTGCGCGCCACGGAGACGCCGGCCAGCCAGTCGCCGACGCGCGCGTCGGCGCCTAGATGCACGGCGGTGAGAGTTCCGTCATGGGAACTTCCATCGATCCCCGACTCGAACCGGTGCGCGTCGGCTCGTCCCCACACCGCCCAGGAGGGGCCGGTCGAACCCGACTGCGCGGAGTCGAGCGAGAACGAGAACGGGACCATGCCGCGACGGTATGTCCGGTTGGTCGTCTCGAACCAATCGTCGCCGGACACTTGAGGTTCGAAGAATCCACTCCCGTCCCATCCGCCGGATCGGGTGCCATGCATCGGCGAGCCGGGCCACTGGTTCCCGAGAACCGCACTCGCGCCCGGAACCACTTGCGTCCGGCCGCGCTGGACACTGGTCGAGGCGCTCTGCTCCCCGATGGCGCTTCTCGGACCGAAACGGGCGCGGACTGAATCTGTCACGCCGGTCAGGACCGCCCGGCCGATCGACGCGAGGACCGACTCCACCGCCTCGAGCTCGGCGGGATCCGTGACGACGCGCACGCCGAGGGACGCGCTGACCGAGCCCGCGTCGTTGGTCGCCGTGACCGTCACCGACGACTCGCCCTCGGATGCCGGCGCGACGGTCAGACGGCTCCCGTCGAGCGCGGCCGTCGCCACCCGCGGCGTCGACGAGACCGCGGAAAACCGCAGTTCCTTGCCGTCGAAGTAGTCCGCGAGGTCCAGTTCGTACGGCGCGCCGCCGACGCAGAGCAGCGCCGCCGGCAGGTCGCCCGCGACGCTCGGCGGCGCCAGGTCGTTGTCGCGGATTGTTCCGGTGGCGGAAACATCGTCGGCCGTCGCATTGACGAGCCTCGCCAGCGTCAGCTCGAAAGTCTCCTCGTCCGCCTCGTGCAGGGCGTCGTCGAGAATCGCCACGCGGATCGTTCGCGACGCTTCGCCGGGCGCGAACACCAAGGTTCCCGTCGCCGCCTCGTAGTCGCCGCCCGCCGTCGCCGTGCCGTCCTTCGTCGCGTACGGGGCCGACACCTCGATCCCGCTCGGGGCGCTCAGCGTCACTTCGAACTCTAGCGCCCCGACGTCCTCGTCCCCCGCGGCGTCGGCCACCGACAGCGCGGGGGGTTCGTCGTCGTCCCGGATCACGCCCGTCGCCGTGCCCGCGTCCAGGGTCGCCCCGGTCGGCGCCGACAGCGCCACCGCGAAGGCCTCCTCGTCCGCCTCGTCCACGGCGTCGTCGATCACCGGCACGCGAATCGTCTTCCACACCTCGCCCGCAGCGAAAGTGAGCGTCCCTTCGACCGCGTCATAGTCGCTGCCCGCCACGGCCGTGCCGTCCATGGAGGCGTAGTCCACCGTCACACCGGTCAGGCTCCGCGCACTCAGGGCGACCGCGAAGGCCAGTTCGCCGATGTCCTCGGCCCCCGAGGCGCCCGCAATGGACAGCGCCGGCGGCTCGTCGTCGTCCCGGATCGTCCCCAGCGCGAAACCACGGCCGAGCGCCGCACCCTGTAGATCGGACAGGACGAGCGCGAACGCCTCGTCCGGTTCGTCCAGCTCGTCGTCGAGAACCTGTACCCGGATCGTCCGCGACACCTCGCCGGGCGCGAACGTCAGCGTCCCCGAAGTGCTCTCGTAGTCCATGTCCGCCCCGGCGACAGGATCCAGGGACCCCGCCGGGTCCGCCGTCGCATAGTTCACTGTCACTTCCGCCGCGCTCGGGCCGTCCAGCGTCACCGCGAACGCTATATCGCCAGCGCTCTCCGCCGCCTCGGCATCGGCGATCGACAGCACGCGGCTGGCCATCTCGTCGTCGTCGGCCAGGACCACCGACGCCGGCGTGACCGGCAGGTCCGATTCACCTGTCACCGTCAGCGTCTCGTCCGCCTCGTCCTCGGCGTCGTCCTCCGGCCTCAACGTGAATGTCCCGGTGCCGCTCGGGGCGTTCGCAGCGATGATGATTCGGAAGTCCGCCACCGCATCGAAATCCACCGCGTCTGCATCGCCGCCGCCCGCCACCGACACAGCCACGGTCGTCGCCTTCTGGCGCAGACCCCGGTCAAGGGATGCCGTCACCGTCACCGCCACCGGGCCGTCGCCCTCGGACACCCGCGCCGGATCGGCCACCAGCAGGATGCGCCCGGACGCCTCGTCGTCGTCCAGCAGTTCCATGGTCGCCGGCCTCACCGGCAGATCGGAGACGCCGGACACCGTCAGCGTCTCGTCCGCCTCGACGATCCGGTCGTCTTCTGGCACCACGGTGAAAGTCGCCGTGCCGTTCGGGGCATTCGCCGGAATCACGATCTCCAAGTCCGGAATCGGGGCGAAGTCCACCGCGTCCGGATCGCCGCTGCCCGACACCGACACGCCGATCCGCGTCTCGTCCGGACGCACGCCCTTGTCCACCGCCGCCGTCACGGTCACGCGAATCTCGCCGTCGCCTTCCGACGCCCGCGGCGGATCGACCGTCAGGAACAGCAGGATGCGCGTCGACACCTCGTCGTCGTCCGCGAGCGTCACCGCCGCCGGCGTCACCGGCAGGGCGGACGTGCCCGATATGGTCAGTTGCTCGTCCGCCTCCACGGTCGCGTCGTCCTCCGGCGTCAGGGTGAACGTCCCGGTGCCGCTCGCCGCGTTCGCGGGGATGGTGATCGAGAAGTCGGCAACCGCCACGAAATCCGCCGCGTCCAGATCGCCGCTTCCCGACACCGTCACCGTCACCTGAGTCGCCTGTTGCCGCAGACCGCGGTCCAGCGTCGCCGTCACCGTCACCGGGGTCGCGCCGTCGCCTTCGGATACCCGCCCCGGAACCGCCGACAGCAGGATGCGGGTCGACTCCTCGTCGTCGTCCGCGAGCGTCACCGCCGCCGACGTCACCGGCAGGTCGGACACGCCCGATACCGTCAGTTGCTCGTTCGCCTCGACTGTCTCGTCGTCCTGGGGCGTCAGGGTGAACGTCCCCGCGCCGCTCGCCGCGTTCGCGGGAATAGTGATCGCGAAGTTCGGAACCGCCGCGAAGTCCGCCGCGCCCGCATCGCCGCTGCCCGACACCGTCACCGTCACCGTAGTCGCCTGTTGCCGCAGAGCGCGGTCCAACGTCGCCGTCACCGTCACCGGGGTCGGGCCGTCGCCTTCCGATACTCGCCCCGGAACCGCCGACAACAGGATCCGCGTCGATGGGTCGTCGTCATCGGCCAGCGTGACCGTCGTCGGCGTGACCGGTAGGTCGGACACGCCCGACACCGTCAGCGTCTCGTCCGCCTCCGCCGCGCCGTCGTCCAACGGCGTCAGCGTGAAAGTACCCGTGCCGTCCGCGGCGTTCGTCGGGATGGTGATCGTGAAGTCCGCCACGGGCTGGAAGTCCACCGCCCGCGGATTGCCGCTCCCCACCACCGACACCGTCACGGTCGTGGCCGCCTGGCGCACGGCGCCGTTCAGCGATGCGGTCACCCTTACCGGAACGGCGCCGCCGTCCTCGGACACCAGCGACGGCGATGCCGAAAGCACGATGCCACTCGATGCGACATCGTCGTCGGTGAGCGTGACCGAGGTCTTCGTCACGGGGAGATCGGAACTGCCATCCACGGTCAGCGTCTCGCTGCTCTCGGCCACATTGTCGTCTTCCGGCGTCAGGGTGAACGTCCAACGACCGCTGGTCGCGCCCGCCGCGATCATAATCTTCAAGTCCCGCACGGACGCGAAGTCCACGGCATCCGGATCGCCGCTGCCCGTCACCGTCACCGTGACCGTCGTCGACACCGTCCGCGCGCCGGCGTCCAGCGTCGCGGTCACTTCGACCGGGGTGGCGCCCGCGCCTTCCGAAACCGTGGAGGGCATTGCCGAGAGGAGGATCTCCGTCGAGGTCTGCTCGTCGTCCGCCAGCGTCACCGATGTCGCCGTCACCGGCAGGTCCGACGTGCCCGCGATGTCGAGAACCTCGTCGACCTCGTCGACCTCGTCGTCCTCGGGGGTCACCGTGAACGTTTCCGTCCCGGTCGTCGCGCCGGCGGCGATCATGATGTCGAAAGACGTCGGCGTCGCCGCGTAGTCCACGGCGTCGGGATTCCCGCTTCCCGCCACCGACACGCTCACCGTGGTCGCCACCGTGCGGGCGCTGGCATCGAGCGTCGCCGTCACTTGTATGGGCGCAACGCCCCCGTCCTCCGCGATTCGGCCCGGGCTCGCCGAGAGCAAGATGGCCGCGGAGGGCTGGTCGTCGTCCGCCAGCGCGACCGTATCCGCCGTCACGGGCAGGACGGAGCTTCCGTCGACGTCAAGCGTCTCGTCGGACTCGTCCACGTTGTCGTCTTCCGGGGTGAGCGTGAAGTTCCCCGTGCCACTCCTGTCGCCCGCCGAAATCGTGATGGTGAAGTCAGCCACCTCGGCGAAATCCACGGCGTCCGCATCCCCGCTACCCGACACGGTCACCGTGACGGTCGTCTCCTCCGTTCGGGCACCGGCGTCGAGGGTCGCCGTGACTCCCACCGCTGTCGCTCCGTCGCCTTCCGACACCCGGGGCGGCTCAGCCGTCAGTGAAATGCTCGACGACGTCGCTTCGTCGTCGGCGAGTTCGACCTGTGTCCCCGTCACAGGCAGGACCGACGTCCCGGTCACCGACAGCGTCTCGTCCGACTCGTCCACGTTGTCGTCGATCGGGGTGAGCGTGAAGGTTGCCGTGCCGCTCCTGTCGCCTGCCGCGATGGTGATGGTGAACGAGGGCACGTCCTGGAAGCCCACGGCGTCCGCATTTCCGGTTCCCGCCACGCTCACCGTAACCTCGATCACCTCGGTCCGCGCGCTCGCGTCAAGGGTCGCCGTGACTCCCACCTCTGTTGCTCCGTCGCCTTCCGATACCCGGGGAGGTTCCGCGGTCAGCGCGATGCTCGAGGATGTCGCATCATCGTCCACGAGTTCGACCTGGGTTACGATCACCGTCGCGATCGACGTTCCGTTCACCGTCACGATCGACGTTCCGGTCACCGTCAGGGTCTCGTCCGACTCGTCCACTTCGTCGTCGATCGGGGTGAGCGTGAAGGTGTTCGTGCCGCTTTTGTCGCCCGCGGCGATGGTGATGGTGAACGAGGGCACGTTCTGGAAGTCCACGGCGTCCGCATTCCCGCTTCCCGTCACGGCGACAGCTACGTCGGTTGCCTCGGGCCGGGCGCCGTCGAGCGTCGCCGTCACCGCGACGGCGGTAGCACCGCCGTCTTCCAAGACCCTGGTCGGGGTCGTCGTGAGCGTGGACAACGTCGGTGTCGCGTCGTTGTCCCGGATCGTTCCGGTTGCCTCGCTATCGTCGAGCATCGCTCCACTGGAATTGGACAGAGTGACTACGAATGTCTCGTCTGGTTCGTCCGTTTCGTCATCCAGCAGGGGAACCCGAATCGTCTGCCGCGTCACATCGGTCGCAAATGTCAGCGTCCCGCTCATCTCCGTGTAGTCGCTGCCCGCTGTCCCTGTGCCATCCGAGGTCGCGTAGTCCACCGTCACCGTGGTCATCGCTTCCCTGTCGCCAGTCAGCGTCACCGGAAACTCCAACGCATCACTGCCTTCCGAGCCCTCGACGTCCTCGATCGACAGTGCGGTCGGCACCGGATCGTCGTCCTGAATAGTTCCCGTCGCCGTGCCATCCCCTATCGTTGCGCTGACGGCATTGGACAACGTCACCGTGAACGTCTCGTCCTCCTCGGGCGAGCCATCTTCCAACACCGCCACGTCGATCGTTTTGGTTGTCTCGCCGGCCGAGAAGGTCAGCGTTCCGTTCGTCTGCGTGTAGTCGCTGCCCGCCGTCGCGGTGTCGTCCGCGGTCGCGTAGTTCAGGGTGATTTCCTTGCCGCTCGCCGTGTTGAGGGTCACGTCGAACGTCAAATTCCCGACGGCGTCCTCGAGACCGCTGGCGTCTGCAATGGACACCGACGGCGGATCGTCGTTGTCGAGGATCGTCATCGTCCCCGAGTCCGCGTCCTTGCTCAGATAGTCGTCGCCCGAGATGGTAAGCGTGTAGGACTCGTCCGGTTCGTGGAGAGAATCGTCTATGAGAATGTGCCTGAATTCGAAATCTTTGAAGCTTCCGAACCCTGGATAGGGGAGCCAGACCGCAACCTGATCATCAAACTCGCGATAGTCGCTCGGGCCAGCCGTCCCCGACGTCGTCCCGAGCCTGATGCTTACTCGCCAAGACACCCAGTCGCTGAGGATCACCCGAACCGGCATCCCACGGGAGTGTCCTTCACTTTCGGAGGCGTCCGCTACCGAGACCTTGATGCTCTCCTCGTCGATGATCGTCACATGTATATAGTCATGCGCGATGTCGACATCCTCGGGCGGGGTGATCTTCACCACGAACTCCTCGTTCCCCTCCTCCACCAGATCGTCGATGAAGTCGACCCTGAACGACCCCGTGAGTTCGCCGGGCGCTATCGTGAGTGACCCGTCCAGGGCTACATAGTCGGTTCCTCCCGTCGCGGTGAGGTCCATCGACTCGTACGCGACGACAATGTCGGTGCTCGACGTAGCGCCCACCGTGACTACAACGCTAAGGTAGCTGTGCTCCGGCTCAAGGGGTGCACATTTGACCCTGGCATCCATCGGGGCATCGTCCCAGCAGTCGTTGCGCGCGCCGACCGCATCCCGTTGCACCAGGTTGACATCGAAAAGCTGGATCGCGGATGACGGACTGTCGGCATTCGCGGCAAACGTCACTGAGAGCAGTGCCAGCGGCACAGTCAGGCTGTAACAGAGGGCTCGTCGACAAGTGGCTTGTAAGGATGTCTTCAAGGGACGAGGGCAAATATTCTTTCGCCAAACTCAATCAAATGTATCATCCGAATGTGATATGTACGTGATCATTACGGATCCTTTCGTGTCTCTTTCATGACTTTTCAGAAAAGTCCTGACCACGCGATCCGACACCGGAGGACCGATTGCGGCGCGACGGGGTCGAGTGTTGGCCGAGAGACGCGCTGGCCGTGCCGGAGGCGAGCGAACGCCCGACGCGTAAGGAGTCGCCCGCGAGACGGCGGGGTCCGAAGGGTTAGTCCGGCGGGCGGCCGCCAGCAGGAACAGCTGCGGATATGGATAGCTGCTGGAGAGCAGCAGCCGGAACTGGTTGGGCCACCATTTGTGGTCGACCCGTCGCCCCCGTATCCCTGGACGTTGAAGAAAGGGACCAACTGCTCAGCATGTCGATTCGACGGTGATCCCGAGGCACGCGAACCAAGCGCAGGCGCGGCGCAGAAAGGCCACCGCAGTATGTTGGCGCTGGTCCGGCAGCACCTCCGCATGGGCGACCCGCGAGTAGTCGTCGAAGCACACGTGGACGTATTCCCAGCCGGCGCCCTCGCAAAAGCGCCTGATCCACTTGTACACCGTGCTCCGGCTCACCCCATCGCCGACGCAACCTCCGACACCGGCCGCTTCTCCTCCAGCACGCGCGACACCAACAGCGCTCGACTCTTCGGGCACGTTCTAGTGTTCCGTCAAGTCCAAAAAATGCGAGTGTAGCTGCGAGGGATTTTTGGTTCCTGGCAAGGCGCGACAACGCGGTGTGGCAGGCCCCACACAAGGAGGAGCAACGGAGCCTTCAGCGGGGGAGCGCGAGGGGGCACCCCTCGCATGAAAACCACCAGGGGCCAAAAAGACCCGCAGATACCCGTAGATTTAGGTTTGACGGAGCACTAGTCCGTCACCGCACCCTCGCTGGCCGAACTGACGAGTTTGGCGTACTTCGCCAGCGCGCCGCGGGTCGCGTAGGGCGCAGGCGCCCGCCACTGTTCGCGCCGACGTCGCAGTTCGTCGTCGCTCAGTTCGACATTGATCTGACGCCGTTCCGCGTCAATGGTGATGGTATCGTTGTCTTCGACCAGCGCTATGGGACCGCCTTCGATCGCTTCCGGCGACACGTGCCCGATCACGAAGCCGTGGGAGCCGCCCGAGAAGCGCCCATCCGTCAGCAGCGCGACATTGGAGAGCCCGCGGCCCTTGATGGCGCTGGTCGGGCTCAGCATTTCGCGCATGCCGGGGCCGCCCTTCGGACCTTCGTAGCGCACGACGACCACATCGCCCTCTCCGACGCGCCCGTCCATGATGGCCCGCATCGCCGCTTCCTCGCCGTGAAAGACCCTGGCCGTGCCGGTGAACGTCAAACCCTCGTGGCCCGTGATCTTGGCCACTGCGCCCTCCGGGGCGAGGTTGCCGTAGAGCACCACGAGGTGGCTGTCCTTCTTGATCGGGTTCGCGAACGGCCGGATGATTTCCTGGCCGTCGGGATAGGGCGCCACGCCGGCCAGGTTTTCCGCCATCGTCTTGCCGGTGACGGTCAGGCAGTCGCCGTGCAGCAGGCCCTCTTCCAGCAGCGCCTTCATGAGCGGCCGAATGCCGCCGATCTCTACCAGTTCGGACATGGCAAAACGGCCCGCCGGGCGCATGTCCGCCAGCACCGGCACCCGATCGCCGACGCGGGTGAAGTCGTCCAGCTTCAGAGGCACGCCGGCGGCATGGGCAATGGCGAGCAGGTGCAGGACGGCGTTGGTCGAACCTTCGAGTGCCACGCATACGGTGATCGCATTCTCGAACGCCTCGAGGCACAGGATGTCGGAAGGCTTGATGTCGCGGTCGATCAGCGCCCTCACCGCGGCGCCCGCCTCAAAGCTGTCGCGGCGCTTGTTGTCGCTGACGGCGTTCTGCGCCGACGAGTTCGGCAGCGACAGGCCCAGGGCTTCGATGGCGGAGGCCATGGTGTTTGCCGTGTACATTCCTCCGCATGAACCCGGGCCCGGAATCGCCGTCCGTTCGATCTCCTTCAGTTCGATGTCGGATACGGTCCCGCCAGCGTGACCGCCGACGGCCTCGAACACCGAGATGATGTCGCGACGCTCGGCGCCGGGCAGGATGGTGCCGCCGTAGACGAATACGCTCGGCCTATCGAGGCGCGCCATCGCCATGGCGCATCCGGGCATGTTCTTGTCGCAGCCGCCGATGGCAACGAAACCGTCGAATCCCTGCGCGCCGACGACGGCTTCGATGGAATCCGCGATCAACTCCCGCGAGACCAGCGAGTAGCGCATCCCGGACGTGCCCATGGCGATGCCGTCGGAGACCGTGATGGTGTTGAACGCGACGCTCTTCGCCCCCGCCGCATCCGCGCCCTTCGCCGCTTCCTCGGCCAGTGTGTCTATGTGCATGTTGCAGGGGGTCGTCATGCTCCAGGTGGAGGCGATGCCGATCTGCGGCTTCAAAAAGTCTTCCGGAACAAAACCGACGGCGTGCAGCATCGCCCGGCTCGGCGCCTGCTCGACGCCATCGACTATGACTGATGAGTACTTGCGGTTGTCGGTCATGGTTCCTCTTCTTCCTTGCGGGCGGGCGGCGCGGATCGTGTCAAACGCCGGACGAGACCCCTGACTCCCCCGGCTTGCGGCGCCAGGGATTCGACCATCACCTTGGAGTTGCGCCGATAGTTATACAACGCCTGCTTCGAGGCCGGTAGCGCGTCCATGTCGGCGGGACGGAATCCGCGGGCGGCGAACCAGTCTTCCGCCTTTGTCGTGAGAACGAACATGCTTGAGGCGCCGCGCTCTCGCGCCAGGGCGCGGGCGTAAGCCAGCAAGCGCTCGCCCAGGGTTTCGCCGTCCACGCTCGACCGGTGGCTGGGATGCACTGCGAGGCAGGCCAGTTCGACAGCCTTGCCGTGGGAATAGAGCGCGCAGCAACCGATGAAGATGCCGTCGAGTTCGGCTACATGAAAATGCCCGACTTCGGCTTCCAGGCGATTGCGCGGGCGGCGCACGAGCAGGCCCGCGTCCTCCAGCGGTCTGATCAACTCGAGGATTCCGGGAATATCCGTTGTTTCCGCCGGACGAATGGTTCGGTAGTCGCCCTCCGAAATCTGTGTGCCGACGCCCTCGGCGGTGAACAGTTCCCGCAGCAGCGCGCCGTCGGAGCGATAGCAGATCAGGTGGCCGCGAGCGACGCCGCCCCGGCTCGCACCCAACAGGGCCGCAAGGCGCCGCTCCGAGGCCGGCGGAAAGTCGTTCTTCTCGAGCAACGCGGCAAGGGCCGACGGCGACATCTGGCTGATGCCGTTCAATTGCTCCATGGCGTCGTAGACGATGAGTTTGTTGGCGCGCAGCGCCGCCGCTGCTTCCGCGGCCAGGGATGCGGCGTCAAACACGTACGCTTCGCCGGCGTTCGAGTACCCGAACGGCGGTAGAAGAACGATGCAACCCTGGTCGACCAGGCGAGCGATCTCATCGGCGGCGATGCGCCCGGGCTCCCCGGCGAGTCGCTGGTCCACGCCCTGGACAACGCCCCGAGGTCGCGCCGACACCAGGTTGGCGCCGACCAGGACAATGCGCTCGGAACCACCAGGGCCCAAGGGAGCGAGAGCGGAGAAGTGGGATTCCAGTCGACTGCGAACGAGGCCGGCGGCGGCAATCAGGGCATCCCTGGACTGCTCGTCCACCACACTGGCCGCATCCGCTCCATCGGCATCGTGGACGATGACGAGTTTGACGCCGAGCGCGTGCAGGAGCGCCAGGTCGCGCACCAAATCCACCAGGTTCGGACAGGCAACGACCTCCGCGTCCAGCAGAACGACAAAGGTTCGCCCGCGATGAGCCCCGATATAAGGCGTCGCGTCCCGAAACCATCTCGCGAAGTCCGCCGAGTCCATGGTCGCCTCCGAGATCAGGCGTCGACGCAGTAGCGCGCGATCAATCCTGTCAGCATGTCGACCGCCGGGCGGATGTTCGACGTCTCCAGGTATTCGTCGGGTTGATGCGCCTGATCGATGGACCCCGGACCGAAAACCACCGTCTCCATCCCCAGCGCCTGAAAGAACGGCGCCTCGGTGCCGAAGGCGACGGACCCCGACGCGCGGCCGGAGAGCTGCTCAAGCGTTTTCACCAATTCCCCGTCCGGCGGCGTCTCGTAGGAAGAGACCGGCGGAAACACCGGCGCGATATCGATATCGATGCCCCGCTCGGCGGCGATCGCGCGCAGGCGGGCGTCGATTTCGGCGCGCACCGCCGCGCCATCCATGCCGGGTATGAGCCGGAGGTCGATCTGCAACTCCGCACCTTCGCAGATCCGGTTCGGGTTGTCTCCCGCGTGCAGGCAACCCAGGTTGAGGGTCGGCGTCGGCACCTCAAAGGCGGGATTGCGGAAATTCACCGCCAGTTCACTGCGATAGGCGATGAGTTCTCCCATCACTGCGTGCATGGCATCAAGCGCGTTGTTGCCAAGCTCCGGGTTCGACGAGTGGCCGGAACTGCCCCGCAGCTTGATGGATAACATCATGAAACCCTTGTGGGCATGAATCGGACGCAACCCTGTCGGTTCGCCGATCACCGCCGCCCGCGCCTTCGGCCTGCCGCTTTCCGCCAGGTATCGGGCACCCGCCATGGACGACTCCTCGTCCGACGTGGCGACAATCGTGAGAGGACGGACGAAGCGCGTATCGGCGAAGCGCGCCACAGCCTCCAGCGCGACAGGGAAAAAACCCTTCATGTCGCACGCGCCCAACCCGTAAAGGCGCTCTTCGGACTCGGTGAGCGCGAACGGGTCCCTGCTCCACCGGGCTTCGTCGCATGGAACGGTGTCGGTATGTCCCGACAGCGCCAGTCCCTCGCCCGGCGGACCGAACGTGGCGATCAGGTTCGCCTTGGCGGCGTTTCCCGGCAACGGCATGCGCTCGACAGTGCCGCCGAGGTCCTCAAGCCAGGTCGCCAGGTGATCGATGACATCGAGATTGCTTTGATCCTGCGCATCCGACGTGCAGCTAACCGACGGCGTCGAAACGAGCGTTCGCAACATCTCCTTGATGGGGGGCAACTTCATGCGTGGCTGCGCTCGTTTGTCCGGTCGGGCGCGGTCGCCCTAGGCACGGCATTCTGCCGCAAATACGCGATGCGTCCAACTTGAATCGGACGAGGTTGTCGAACGCCCTCTGGGCGCGCGATCCCCTGGCGCACTCCCGACCAGACCGGTTTTGTCTACGCCTCGTTCTGGCGAGTGCTCACCGACCCACGGCTCACGCGCCGCAACGGATGCAGCGTAGCGTCCTCGCCGATGATGTACTCGGGAAAAACGACATCGGAGCTGCCGAAACTTCTTCCCTTTACCTGGTGGGTATTCGTGCCGCTGACAATGCCGAGCGTGCCGTAGGACCTTAGCCCTAAGCGCACCTTGAGCTTGGGGCTCGCCTCATCGAGAACTTCCTGCAGGCACGACACGCCCCAGTTCTCCTGTTGGCGTACCCACGGCAAACAGAACAACATCGAAATGTGCCGTCTCGTATGACCCTCGGTATTGACGCCGGCGCCATGCCACACCCTGCCGTCGAACAGGAATACGCCGCCGGCGGGCGCCTCGATCTGTACCGCCATTTCCCTCGGCGGGGGCATCACCTGGTACTCGGCGGGCCAGCGGTGACTTCCGGGCACAACCCAAGTGCCGCCGCGAGCCGGCGTGAAGTCGTCGAGCAGCCAAAAGAGATTGCACGCAGCCGGGAAGTCCACCGTTGCGGGGACACTGCCCTGGTCGCGATGCAGTTGCTGGGGCTCGGTGGTCTTGCCGTGGAAAATTCCGCCGTTGATGCTTGAGATGAGGAAATACTTGCCGAGCAAGAACCCGACAAGTTCGTCCGTCTGGGACCTCTCGACAAGCGCCAGGATTTCCTTGCCCTTGTTCTGCATATTCGCAACGAGTTGCCTGGGCCCTACCGCGTTTCGAGGCGCGAGATCGCCCAAGGCGCGTTCGGCGGCGGCCTGGCGGCCCAGCTTCGCTCGCAAAGCATCGACTTCGGCCCCGGCGAGAACGTGGGTAAGCCGGCACAACCCATACTCGCTCAGGTCACGCTTCGCCTGATCGATGTCCGCCGTGTAGTCCGGTAGCGGCAATGCGACCGGCGGGTCGAGAACCGGTGAAGGTTCGTAGCCCGTTTGCCTGTGAGCAGCCCGATGGGGCGTCAGGGTCACCCCCATGATTTGCCTCCCAAATTTCTCGTCACGACTCTCCGCTGAGCCGCCGTGTTCCTTCGGATTATAGGCCCTCCACCAGCCCTGCGCGTGCCATCAATGGCCTCGCCACCACCGGTACCGGTGCCCGAGGGCGGAACGGTCGTTCCTACTTGGGGCTAGCCGACTGGCGTACTTGCCGCGCCAGCGGCCAAGTCGACAGGATGGTAGGTGGGCCTGGGCGGGGGTAAATCACGGCGCCCGCAAGGGCGACGGACTTTATGGCGCTACATTCGTACAATGGCCGGCGTCCGCCGGGCCATGGGTCAATCGGCGAGCGTCGATAGGAAACAGGACAGTGGTTGCTGAAGACACATCGTTCGCCGAACGCGGCGGCTACATCTGGATGAACGGCGAACTCGTCGCCTGGCGTGACGCGCGCGTGCATGTGTTGACGCATACGCTGCACTACGGGCTTGGCGTGTTCGAAGGCGTGCGCGCGTACGCGACGCCGAACGGTCCGCATATCTTCCGCCTGCTCGACCACACCGACCGGTTGTTCGACTCGGCGCACATCGTGAATATCGACATTCCCTATAGCCGCGACGAATTGAACGCCGCGCAATGCGAAGTACTCGCCGCCAACGACCTTTCAGAGGGCTACCTGCGGCCCCTTGTCTACCTCGGCTCCGAAGCGATGGGGTTGCGCGCCGAATCGCTTTCGGTGAACGTCGCCATCGCCTGCTGGCCGTGGCCCGATTACATGGACCCCGAGTCGCGCGAGCGGGGCATACGCGTGCGGACGTCTTCCTATACGCGTCATCATGTGAACATCACCATGTGCAAGGCGAAGGCGAACGGCAACTACATCAACTCGATCCTCGCGCTGCGCGAAGCGCTCGACAGCGGCTGCGACGAGGCCCTTCTGCTCGACAACGAGGGCTACGCGGCGGAAGGTAGCGGGGAGAACCTGTTCGTCGTCAAGCGCGGCGTCATACACACGCCGGAGCTGACCTCCTGCCTGCCCGGCATCACGCGCGACACGATCCTGACGTTCGCCCGCGAACTGGAGATCGAGGTGATCGAGCGCCGGATAACGCGCGACGAGATATACATCGCGGACGAAGCGTTCTTCACCGGGACCGCCGCCGAGGTATTGCCGATTCGCGAACTCGATGGTCGGTCCATCGGCAACGGCCGCAGAGGGCCGATCACCGAGACGCTGCAATCTCGATACTTCGACCAGGTGCGTGGCCACCGCCAGGCGCATCCGGAGTGGCATACCCGGGCCATGTAGTGAGGGCCAACGGCGGTAGGAAAGTCCTCGTGGTCGGGCCAGCCTGGGTCGGCGACATGGTGATGGCCGAAGCCGCGGCCGCGAACTTGCGCGAGTCCGGAGCGGCCGTGCACATGCTCGCACCGGCGGCGACGGTGCCGGTGGCGAAGCGGATGCCCAGCATCGCCGCCGTGCACGAGCTGAATACCGGACACGGCGAACTCGCGCTGGGCGAACGCCGCCGCGTGGCGCGTGCGTTGAGTGAGGAATGCTTCGATCAGGCCATCGTCCTGCCGAATACGCTCAAATCCGCCCTCATCCCGTGGTTCGCCGGCATATCGAAACGCACCGGCTTTCGCGGCGAACACCGCTATGGGCTACTGAACGACATGCGATGCCTGGACCCGGAACGCCAACCGACATTGGTGCAGCGGTTCGTCGCACTGAGCGGCGGCGCGTACCGCCGACCCCGCCTGACGGCCGATCCGGCGAACCTCGACAAGCTACGGAGGGCGCTGGGCCTCCCCGAAGCCGACAACATCGTTGCGTTGTGTCCCGGCGCGGAGTTCGGCCCCGCCAAGCGCTGGCCAGTGGCGCATTTCGCCGAGGTCGCCGCATATTGCGCAAAGCAGGGCGCGTCGGTCTGGCTGTTCGGCGCCGAAACGGAAATGGCCGCGTGCGATGCCATCGCCACCGAGATTCCCGAAGCGATCAACCTGGCGGGGCGCACGGACCTGGCAAACGCCATCGATCTCCTGTCTGGCGCCGACTGCGTCGTCGCCAACGATTCCGGCCTGATGCATGTCGCCGCGGCCCTCGGGCGTCGCGTCGTCGCCCTCTTCGGCTCGACTTCTCCCGACTTCACGCCGCCCCTCGCTGCAGATGCGATCGCGCTACGCGAACTCCAGCCATGCAGTCCTTGCTTTCAACCGACCTGTCGCTTCGACCACTACAAGTGCCTGGTGGACCTTGCCCCGGCACGCGTGATCAAGGCCATCGAGCCGTGCATGTCCTCCTAGTCAAGCTTTCGTCGCTCGGCGACATCGTGCACACGCTACCCGCGGTGGAAGACGCAGCACGCCGCGGAGTGACCTTCGACTGGGTGGTGGAGGAGAACTTTGCGGCGGTCCCAGCCTTGCATCGCAGCGTCCGCCGTGTGATTCGCGCGGCCCTGCGCCGATGGCGGAAACCGGGCGAGAGGCGCGCAAACGAAATCCGTACGTTTGGTCGGAACCTCCGCCGCGAACGCTACGATCTCGTCATCGATGCCCAGGGCCTGATCAAGAGCGCCTTGGTTGGATTCGCGTCCCGAGGGCGCGTTCGCGCCGGATTCGATCGAACCAGCGCGCGCGAACCCGTCGCTGCGCTGTTCTATTCCCACCGCGCCGCCGTCGCCAGAGACTCCCACGCGGTGGAGCGCGTGCGCCGTTTGTTCGCAGCCGCAATCGGCTACGACTTACCCTCGGAAGAGCCATCATTCGGGCTCGACATCCAGAAGGAGACCGAACGTTACTGTGTGCTCGTTCACGGCACCACCTGGGAAACCAAACATTGGCCGGAAGCGTTCTGGACCGACATCGCCGAGCGCGCAATGCAAGCCGGGCTGACGCCGCTGTTGCCGTGGCTGTCCGAGGCGGAGCGGCGTCGGGCCGAAACCGTCGCCAGCCAGGTCGACGGTGCCCGCGCGGTCGGGTCGATGACGCTGGATGCCATGGTCGACCTGCTGGCCCGCGCCAGCGCCGTCGTTGGTGTCGACTCCGGGCTGTCGCACCTCGGCGCAGCGCTCGGCCGCCCCACGGTGGGGTTGTTTGGGCCAACGGACTCGAGGCTCACGGGATGCGTAGGCAGTCGCGCCCGCAACATTCAAGGCGACATCGCATGTGCACCGTGCCTCTCCCGGCGCTGCCAGTATCGAGGCGCAGCGTTGACCTGGCGCGGAGAAACCGTGGAACCCGCCTGTTTCGCGCGCCTCAATCCAGACCGCGTCTGGACGCAAGTCGCGGAGTTGCTCGCGTGAAGCTCGCGTTCTGCATCTTCAGGGTCTTTCCCCACGGCGGGCTTTCCCGCGATTTCGTGAAGATCGCCACGGCCTGCGCGCGGCGCGGCCACAGCGTGCGCGCGTACGCACGGCGATGGGACTCCCCCGCACCGGAGCCCATCGAGATGGTGACCGTGCCCGTGAAAGGGATGACGAACCCCGCGCGCAACCGCCGGTTTGCGAACTGGGTGGAAGATGACCTGAAGCGGCGCCCGGTGGATCTGGTCGTCGGTTTCAACAAGATGCCCGGGTTGGACGTGTACTTCGCCGGCGACTCCTGTTTCGAGGAGAAGGCGCGAACGCAGCGGCCATGGGTTTACCGGCTCCTGTCCCGATATCGGCATTTCGCCGAATTCGAGCGCGCGGTATTCGGCGACGACCGGCAGGTCAAGATCCTTACCATCGCGCCCGCGCAAAAGGCCGCATTTCAGCGCCACTACGGCACGGTGGAGACACGCTTCTTTGCGTTGCCGCCAGACCTCGATGTTGAACAGACGACCATATCCCTGGACTTCGACGCCCAAGGTTGGCTACGCCACGAGTTTCAACTCTCCGACGGCGACCTGGCGCTACTGTTTGTCGGTTCGGGTTTCATCAAGAAGGGCCTGGATCGATTGCTGCTCGCCGTAGCGGCATTGCCGGACGCGCTCGGCCGACGCACGCACCTGTTCATCCTGGGCGACGACAGCCGACGTCGTTTCGAGCGACTCTCCGCGCGCCTGGCGATCGGCGCCCGGGTCCACTTCCTCGACGGCCGCGACGACGTGCCCCGATTCCTGCATGGCGCCGACGCGCTGGCGCTGCCGGCATACGACGAAGCCGGCGGCATCGTCATCCTCGAGGCCATCGGCGCGGGGCTGCCAGTCCTGGCGACGGACGTTTGCGGTCACGCGCCCCACGTATTGAAAGCGAATGCCGGTCTCGTATCGGCGTCGCCATTCGATCAGGCCCGTTTCAACAGCGCGCTGGCGGAAGTATTGACCTCGCCGAAGCGAGAGAAATGGCGCGAAAACGGCCGACGCTACGGCGCCAGCGGAGCGCTCTCCGGAGGCACCCGAACCGCGTGCGACCTGATCGAGGGCTTCGGCAGAGGCGAAACACAATCGGTTGTAGCTTTCTGCCTGCATCGCTTCGCCGCCAGCGACCCGGTATCGCGCGATTGCATGCGAATCGCCCATGCTTGCCGCGCAGCCGGCTACCACGCGCGCGTATACGCCATGGCGCAAGAAGACCCGCCAGAAGGCTTCGACCTGATCGTCGCTCCCGTCGCCTCCATGACCGACCACAAGAGAATCGAACGTTTCGAGCGCTGGGTCCTGCGCCATTTGCAGCGCAACCCCGTCCACTGCGCCGTCGGTTTCAACAAGATGCCCGGGCTCGATCTCTACATCGTGACGGAGCCTTGCGCGCAACGGGAAATCGACCGCGTGCGCGCAAACCTCGGAGTTTCACAGCCTATCCGGTTGCGCGATGTTTTCCCCTTGGGCAGCGCCGCCCGCGCCCGGCAAATGCTCGCTTCGGAACGCGCGGTCTTCGACGGCACGACGAAAGTGTTGACGGCAAGCCCCCGCCAGCGCGATGACTATGCCGGCTACTACCACATCGAACCGTCGATCAACGAGCACGCACACAACGGCGACCCCGCTTCGGTAGTCGCGCTCATCAGGCAGGTGGTGGACGCGCGTGTCCGATCTCCATCCGCGAGCGATCCCGCAACTCCGGCGACCCCGCTTGGGCGGTTGCCCTCATCAGGCAATGGGCGGAGTCGCGTGTCCGAGCTCTATCTGCGAGATGACATGCGCGCCGCCTGGGCCGGCCGCGATCCGTTCGAGGTCGTGCGCGGTCTTGAGGGCGAAACATATCGCGTCGTCAAGAATCGGCGCACGCTGCGTTTCGTCGAGGGCGGCGCCGCGTATTTCGCCAAGGTGCACGACGGTGTCGGCTGGGCCGAAATACTGAAAGAACTATGCAACCTCAAGTCGCCGGTGATGGGTGCGCAAAACGAATACGCGGCGTGTCGATATCTCGAGGCGCGCGGCATCAAGGCTCCCGGCGTCGCCGCCTTCGGCCGGCGCGGCCTGAATCCGGCCCGCGCGCGTTCGTTCGTCGTCTGCGATGCCCTCGATGGCTACGTCAGCCTGGAAGACCTGACCAACTCATGGCCGACCGACCCGCCGGAGCCCGCGTTGCGACGGCGCCTCGTCTACGCGGTCGCTGACCTCGCGCATTCCCTGCACGGCGCGGGCGTGAACCACCGCGACTTCTACATCTGCCACATTCTGGCCGACGACGACGCGCTGGCGCGGGGCGAAGTGGAACTCGCCATCATAGACCTGCACCGCGCGCAGATACGCCAGCGCGTTCCGCGGCGGTGGGTACTGCGCGATCTGGCGGCGCTCATGTTTTCGACCGCCCACCTCGGCCTTCCCCGCAGCGACTACCTGCGGTTTCTCGCCCGCTACACAGGTCGACCGCTCCGCACCGTGCTGCAGCGCGATGCCGCCTTCCTGCGCCGAGTCCGCCGCAGAGCCGACCGATTGCTGGCGGAGAACCAGACAAGGCAGGTGGTCGGCACGCACGAGAAGCCGGCGCTGGCCGTGCAGGAGCAGATGTAGGCGCCGACCTTGGCGCTAGCGCGTCCGCTGATTGATCGCTCGCGCGTCAGCCGCGAACTCTTCCATATTCACAATTGATCAAATTAATTTACAACTGTAACTTGTGCGCATGTCAATCCATCACGAAATTCTTGCGGCCGCACAACGCCTTTGCGCCGGCAAAGGGGAGTGGACATTTGCTCCCGCCGAGATTGTCGGCGCACTGCCGCACCTGAATGCGCGCTCCGTGCGCACACACATCACCAGCCGTTGCTGCGTCAACGCACCGGCGAATCACCCGCACCGATTGCCGTACTTTTTGCGCGTTGGCAGGGGCACCTACGAGATCTGTCCGCCATTTCGCCAAGCCGAGCAGGTCGTTTCACCGCCCGGGCAACATGCGCCCGGCGAAGGCGAGATCGCAGAGTCGGCCACAGAATACGACGCCAGTCACCCAGCCGAGCGAACGTCCATCCATGCTGTGGTGTTCGAAAGCGAGGGACAGTACGTTGCCGAATGCCTGGAGGTCGCGGTAGTCACGCAAGGCCGGTCGCTCGACGAGACGCTCGCGCATCTTCGTGAAGCGCTGGCGCTCTACCTGGATGGCGAAGACATGGCGCGGCTCGGTCTGTCGCCAACGCCACGTTTGGCCGTGAGCTTCGAGACCTCGGCGCTCGGACCTTGACGCGGCTGCAACGGCTTAGCTCCCGCGAAGTTCTACGTTCCCTCCGCAGGTTTGGCTTCGAAGTGGCATCTACGCGGGGCAGTCACGCGAAACTCGTCAGGATTCTGCCTTCCGGCGAGAGACAAGTATTGGTCGTACCGCTCCATAAACGCCTGGCAAGCGGACCCGTCCGCGCGATCTACAGACAGGCGCTCCGCTTCGTTCCCGAAACGGAGCTTCGCCCGGATTTCTTCGTCAGCTAATACCCGCCCAAGCGCGTCAGCCCCTCGATGGCAGCGCGACGGTTGCCCGCGCATAGGCGCTGGCCGTGCCCGACTGATTCTCGTTGCGCACGTCGAGATCCACCAAGTGCTCATCACCCTGGACATATTTGCGCGCGACGGTCCCGTAGACGGTGTTGGTGTCGCCGACCACGTTGGGATGGCGAACCTGGGTCACGAGCTTCTTCAACGTGCCGTCGTCTCCCATCCAGTCCGTACACATCTGCACCAGCCAGCACACCCGCTGAGGCCCGAAGTCGAACTGTCCCGGCATGCTGCGCTTCTTCTTGGCATGCTCGGCATCGAAGCGGCCGCCGCCGCCCAGATCCTTCGACCCCGCGGCCTCCAGCGCCGCGCGAGTAGAGCGACGGGTGCCAAGTACACCGTGCGTGAACAGGAAAAGCTCGGTCACGCCGTAAGTGCCTTTCTTCAATGGCGGCATCGCATCACCCTCAGCGACATCCTCCCAGTAGCGGGGCTCGGCGCCGCGTCTTTCGACTTCCCAGACAAGGGCATCCGCCGGCTCCTCTTCGACGCCGGACTTGTTCTCGCGGTCGTAGGTGATGGTCTGGTCGCCGCCGCCGAGAATCATGTAGCGCGCCATAAGCGTTCGCTTGGTGGCCACGAGCTCGTGGCGCTGATTGAAGTACGACACCAGGCCAGTGCAGATGCAGAACGGACCGATCCGCCCACTCTCCTTGCGAACGACCGGGCCCACCTGCTCCTGGCAAATGATCGTGTCCCCGAGCCAGATCGGCCGGTAGATCTCCAGCTCGCCGCCCGCATAGTTCATGGCGAAATCCCGGGTGCGTGAGGAATCTATGTTCCCCTGGATCGCCGCGCCGACACCGAGGCTCGTGCTGTAGACGAAACTGGGCATCGCGGTGATCATGCCGAAGCGGCTCTTGGCCGCGTATTCCTCATCGCGCCACAACGGGTTGCAGTCGCCGATGCCGTCGCCGGCGCGCCGAATGTTGTCGAGACTCGCTTGCTTCGCCGCGCGACCCGGCAATGACACGCCCGCGCCTTTCCTGTACTCCTCTTCGAATTCCTCTATGGTCGTGATGGGTGCCTGGTCCGCCATTTCCTTTTTCTCCTTCGGTGAGTTAGTCGTTTATATAGCCTATCCACCATGTTGGCCAAAATGCCAATCGATTTCGACCTCGACGTGGAACATGTCGTCGATTCCATACCAGCCCGTCGCCGTCGGCGGACGGGAATGACGCCTCACAGGCTCGAGAAGGGGAGATACGGGGCCAGCTCTCCGACCCTGATCTCTCCCTCGCGCGTCTGTCCGCCCCGCTCCTCCAGGAAGGCCGTCATGAGCTTTTTGGACGCGGGGTCCTTGAGCGTCTCCGCGAAGAGCAGAATTTCCTGGTTGAGCGCGTCGTCCTGGGACATGGCGAGCGAATTCGTCACGCACTGCTTGGCCGCCGTCACGGCGACCGTCGGGAAGCTCGCGATGCGATGGGCGAGCGCGTCAACATGGGCCGACAGGGCCTCCTTCGACGGAAGGACGCGGTTCAGGTAACCCCAGCGCTCCGCCGTCTCCGCGTCGATATCGACACCGCCCAGGATCATCTCGAGCGCGCGGTTGCGGCCGATCAGCTTGGGCAGGTTCACCGTCCCGTTCCCCCCGGGAAGGATGCCCAGCGGAACCTCCATCTGATTGAACTTCGTTTTTCCCGCGAGCCCGAAACGCATGTCGCAGCCGCTGCAGAATTCATTGCCGCCACCACCGGCACGCCCGGCGATCTCCGCGATACTCACCTTCGGGCTCGTGCGAAGCATCTCCGCGCTGCCCGGCAGCAGCTCCTGACGGGAAGCGCCCTCCCGGATGGCTTGCATGCGGTCGTCGTTCAAAGGGTGCTCCTCGTGCTGGTATCCAGATCGACCCACCGCAGGATCCGGCTCACATCGAAATGGGCGATGAAGAACTCCGGATCGGCGGACCGAAACACAATGACGCGCGTCGCCTCATCCGACTCCGCCTCGCGGACAGCGGTCGCCAGCTCGCGGGACAGATCGCCGGTCATGATGCAGGCGGGATGTTTGTGGTGAATCGTGATCGTGCGGACGCCCTCGCGGACATCCACCTCGAGGAGTTCGAGGTTGGTCGACATCGTGATTATTCCGTGTGCTGTGGGTTTCGAGCCGGGACGGCATTCTGATCACGGGCTCACGGCCAGGGCAAGTGATGTGGCGCGCGGTCCAAGGCTGCGCTCGACCAGACCGCGATCCAGCATCTCGATAGACGCGGCGCTCCTGGTGTGTATGCGGAACAGCCACGCCCCTTGAAGGGACATTTCTCACACGCAACAAGGATGCTAGCCTGGCGGCCGTGGCACACCATCCCTGGACCGATGAGGAGAACGACCTGATCGTCGCGGACTATTTCGCGATGCTTGCGGCTGATCTCGCCAAACGTCCTTACACCAAGGCCCGGCACAATCGGGAGCTGCGCGACCGAATCCACCGCGGGCGCGGTTCCATCGAATACAAGCATCAGAACATTAGTGCTGTGCTGAAAGGCCTTGGCGAGACCTGGATCCCGGGCTACAGACCCGCCTTCAATTTCCAGACCTCTCTTGTGAATGCCGTTGTTCGCTGGCTCGACCGCAATCCAGAATACTTCCCCCTGGCGAATGCCTGGAGCCAGACAACCGGCATTGAGGAGACAGCCGTACTCCGGGTCGGGCCGCCACCCACTCTCAGCAACGAACCGCCGCCAGATGAACTCGAAAAAAACGCTAGAGATGGCACGGAGGTTCGACGTGGCTGGACGGGACGAGCGCAACCGGGCCTTGGGGCGAGCTGGCGAAGAACGTGTACTTTACCATGAGCGTGCGACCCTCACGGGAGCGGGCCGTCGCGATCTGGCAGAACGTGTGAGATGGGTGTCCGAGGAAGAAGGCGACGGAGCCGGATACGACATCGCGAGCTTTTCGCCCGAGGGCCGAAACCGCCTGATCGAAGTAAAGACCACGAACGGGTGGGAGCGGACGCCTTTTCATATCACGCGGAACGAACTCGCTGTAGCCGATAGATGGCCTGCTGCGTGGCACCTTCTGCGGCTCTGGAACTTTGTACGCGAGCCCAAGGCTTTTGAACTACGCCCTCCCCTTCACGCACACGTCACTCTGATCGCCACCAGTTTTGAGGCCAGATTCAACTGATCGACGTAGCCCACCAAGCTACCGACGACGAATCGTGGAGCACCGTGCGGCTGCACCTCGACAGCGAGCAGCCGGGTACGCCGCCGTAGTTCACACGAATCAGCCCGTCGAATTGGTGGTCGTGCCCCACCTGACGGATTTGATCGATCGGGGCGATCTCAGCGCCGGGCAGACAACGGAGTAGGTTCCGGACGGCCGCCAAACCCGCTTCTTCTATCTCTCTTCCTTTCTGAATCGATTTCATCGTTTGTTGAAAACAGGCGATTTAATGAAATTCGTCAAACAGTGGGTACACGCCTTCGACGCGAGGATCAGTCTGTGGCGGTTGCCGACGTGTAGCTCGTCGTATGATGGGACCTCCACCCAGTCAACGGCCAGAGATTCCATGGCACCAGATCCCACCTTGCACCCTTCGACGCCGAGAGACGTTCGCATCGGCGCCACCGATCCTGCGGATGTCGCGTTTCCGCTGCGCTGGGGCATCATCGGCGCAGGTCGGATCTCCGCCCAATGGGTCATGTGTCTGCACGCGTGCGCGGGCGCCACCGTGACCGCCGTCGCCGCGCGTTCGGCGGATCGCGCGCGCGAGTTTGCCGAAAAGTACGGTGTCGCTTCGGCATACGGCAGCTACGCCGAGATGGTGGCGTCGCCGGAGGTTGATATCGTCTACATCGGAACCATCAACCCGCTGCACAAAGAGCACAGCATCCTCGCTATCGAGGCCGGCAAACACGTCCTGTGCGAAAAGCCCCTGGCGGAAACTGGGGCTGACGGCAGAGCCATGTACGCGGCGGCGGAAGCGCATGGTGTCATGCTGCAGGACGCCGTCTGGACTCGGTTCTTTCCCGCCGCGGAGCATGCGAGGACGATGATCGAGGCGGGCGCAATCGGCGAGGTCGTGCTCGTGCAGTCCGATTTCGGCGATCCGATCTACGCCGTCCAGGCCGCCCCGTTGGCATTCGGTTCCCAAGCGACGCCAACGGCAATCACCGCGGCGGGACGCAGACCCGGCGGCGCCATTCTCGAGTACGGTCCCGACAAGTGCGCGGTGCTAACGTTTCCGCCGATGCAATCCGAATTCGTGGAAACGACGGAGATCATCGGTCGCGAGGGACGAATAACGCTGGAGCAGCCAGCCCATGCGCCAACCACCATCACCGTCCGCATTCCTCCTCCCGGAGGCGCTCCGTCGCGTTACCGGAACGCCAACGCCCCCGCCCCGGTGCAGCGTTTCGAGTACCCGTTGCCGCAGTCCGTGAGCTTCCCGGAGCGGTCCTATCCCAACCAGCAAGGATTCCTGTATCAGGCGGAGGCGGTGCATCGCTGCCTGGCCGGCGGTCTGCGGCAGTGTCCGCAATACGACAAGCAGGAGTCCCTGCACGCCCTCGACATCCTGACCGAGATCAACGCCCTAAGGCCGTGGCGCTAGTGCCACAAAAACCGTCGCCCGCTTCGCGTACGCCGTTTTTTGCCCCCGCCCAAGCCCACCTATCATCCCGTCGACCTTGCCGCTAATGCGGCGAGCCGACAGTCTGCTAGCCTCGCGTCGGTAGCGCGACCACGGCCGTGCCGAACGCGGTGGTAAGCCCCGACTGATTGCTGTTCTGCATCTGGACTTCGACCAGGTGCTCGCCGTCGACGATGGACTTCTTCACCACGGAACCGGTCAGCGTGTTCGTGTCGCCGACGATATTAGGATGGCGTACCGAGGCGTTTAGCTTCTTCAGCATGCCGTCGTCGCCCATCCAGTCCGTCACGATCTGGCATAGCCAGCAGACGCGTTGCGGACCGAAGTCGAACTGGCCCGGCATGTTGCGTCGCTTCTGGGCGTGCTCCAGATCGAAACGGCCGCCGCCCCCGAGTTCCCCGGATCCCTCTGCGTCGAGGCGATCCCGGGTGCTGCGTCGCAGGCCGAGAACGCCGTGGGTGAAGAGGAACAGTTCCGATACCGAATAGGTGCCTTTCTTCAGCGCCAGCATCTCGTCGCCCTCGGCGACATCCTCCCAATAACGCGTCTCGGCACCGCGTCGCTCGCGTTCCCACACCAGTGGATCGGCCGCTTCATTCACGGTTTCGGCGTCGTCGCCTTTCGGCTTGCGATCATATTGAAGGGTGCCGCCGGTGTTCTCATACCGCGCCATCAGCGTCCTGAACGTCGCTACCGTCTCGTGGCGCTGGTTGGTGTACGCCACGAGGCCGGTATTGAAGTTGATCGCACCGATGCGCCCGCTCGTCTTCCTGATGGTTTCGCCGACCTTCTCGGTGACGGTGATGCGGTCCCCCAGCCAGACTGGTCGGACGAAGTCGATTTCCACGCCGGCGTAGTTCACCGGCAGGTATTGCGTCGACACGCGGGCACGGTCGATGTTTCCCGTCTCCCCGGCGGTGACCCCGAGGGCAACGCTATACAGAAAGCTCGGGGGCGCGGTGATCATGCCGAAGCGGCTGTTTCTCGCGTGCTCCTCGTCCCGCCACAGCGGGTTGTAGTCTCCGATGCCCTCGCAAAAGTTCCGTATGTTGTCGAGGCTGGCCTGCTTCGTCGGGTGGTGGGGCAACACCGCCCCGATACCCTTCCTGTACTCGGCTTCAAACTCGTCGATGGTCTTGATCAGATCCGGCGCAGCCATGTGTTTCTCCTCCTAATCGCCTCGGGTTTAATCCGTTCGCGAGCGCGATGTCAACCGCGTCCCGCTACCTCGCGCATGAGCAAGTCCATGGTGACGATCTTTTCGTCGTGATCCCCGAACACGGCATCCGTGACGATGATTTCGTTCACGCCAATCGCTTCATACTGGGCAACGATGTCCTTGATCTCCGCAGGCGTGCCAGCGATCGCGCGGCCGGGCTCTCCTGGCGGCTGTTGACTGTCGGGATGGGCACTCCAACGCTCCTGCAACCTCGCCTTGTTGGTGTCCAGGAACATCAACACGGCGGCCGAACGCTCGATGTCGGCCGGATCGCGCCCCACATCCGCGCAGTGCGCGTCGAGGATGGCGCCCTTGTACTCCATCATTGCCACGTTGCCCCAATGGTTCCACTCGTCGGCATACTTGGCCGTGATCTTGAGCGTGACCTTCTCGCCGCCGCCGCCGATCAGGAGCGGCAAGGGGTTCTGCACGGGCTTCGGCTCCAGCGTCGCGTCGGTGAGTTGATAATAGCGGCCCGGAAAGTTGCTGGTCTTCTCCGTAAATAACGCCTTGATGACCTGGCACGCCTCGTCCAGCCGCCGGAGTCGGCCGGGGATCGTGTCGAACTCGATACCGTACTGCCGGTGTTCGTTCTCCTGCCATCCGGAACCAAGACCCAGCACCACACGTCCGCCGGAGATGTGGTCCAGCGTGGCCGCCATCTTCGCCAGGACCGCCGGATGGCGATAGGTGTTTCCAGTGACCATCGTGCCGACGCGTACGCGCGGCACACGCGCGGCAAGGGCCGCCAGCGTAATCCAGGCTTCGGGGAATGGCATGTCGGTATTGGCGCCCGCCGACATGAAGTGATCGGCGAGCCAGAGGCCATCCCAGCCCGTCACCTCGGCGTGCGTACAAAGTTCGACCATCTCATCGAACGGCAGCCACGGGCTGGGCCAGAAACCAAAGCGCATCCTCATCTCCTGCAAGCGGGAAGCGCACAGTTAATGGGTACCGGGCGCCGTTGTCAAAGCGATCACACCCCGCGCGGCGTTTTGAAGGGGTTTGCAGGGTCCTCGTATCATAGGCGGCCGCTCCTCCAAGCCAGGCCACCGACAATGACCGACAGCAATTCATCGCGCACCCTCGCCATATCGCCGGCCGACGGTCCCGTCGCCGTCACCGGCGCCAGCGGATACGTCGGGTCGTGGATCGTCCGCGAACTCGTGGAGCAGGGCTACAGCGTGCGTTCATGCGTGCGCGACCTCGACAATCCGGAGAAGGTCAATCATCTCCTCGCAATGAACGATTCAGGCTTGCCCGGGAGCAACACGTTGTTCGCCGCCGATCTCTTCAGGCGCGGCAGCTATGACGCCGCATTCGACGGATGCTGCGCCGTCATGCACGCCGGTGCGATTCTCACACGTAGCGGTGCGGCGCCGCAGCAGGTGTACGACGGCTGTTTCACCGTCGTAGAGCACGTCATCGAGTCGGTGAGAAGGGCCGGCACCATCCGGCGTTTGATCCTGACCAGTTCGTTCTCGGCGGTCTCCCACCCGGCCCACGAAGGCTACGTCTATACCGAGAAGGACTGGTGCACCGACAACATCGAAGCCCGTCCGAGCGATTGGTCGGTAGAGAACATCCCCAATAACCGGCACGCCGCCTACGCCATCGGCAAGATGCGCGCCGAGCGCTTGGTCTACAAGGCGGCCGAAGACGACGGGCGCTTCGAGTCGATGTCGATCCTGCCGCTCGACGTCATCGGGCCCGTGATGTGCGCCAACCACGATGAAGGCGGCTGGCAGGTCTGGATCAGGCGGATGCTGCAGGGCGAACCCTTCACCCTGACCCCGGGCGGCAGAATGCTCTGGAACAACGTCGATGTTCGAGACGTGGCGCGGGCGCATCGACTGTGCGCTGAAAGCAGCGTCGCACAGAACGGATCGCGGTACATTCTTGCGGCAAGCGACCGCTCCGGCGAACTCTTTACCTGGCAACTGCAGGCGAGGTTGAAGGAACTGTTTCCGGGATTTCGGAACATCGGGGGTGAAGAGATGGATGGCGACAGACCGAAGGAGAAGACCTTCGACAAGCCGCGATCCTACTGCACGCTCGCGAGGCGGGTCTAGGCCTCACGCCGTATCCCATCGACGAGACGCTCAGGGCCACGGTCGAATCCTACGTCCGACTCGGGGCTCTTTCGGTGTAGCGAGTCAGTTCGAAAGATACAGCCAGTCTAACTGCCTCTCTTGCGCAACCAATTCCACGTGACGAAGAATGTCCCACAGGCCAGAACCAAGCCAATCACCGATTCGACAACATGCGGATTGCCTATCATGGACATCCACGTCGCAAAGACGATGATGGCGGCAATCAACGCAGCAATAGCGGACTTCGACATGCCATCTCCGGAGACGAAAGGGCCGATTGTACTCGTCCTGTTTGGGTAGTCGTTGCACGTGATGCCGACATGGAACCAAGCGTTTCGGACAAGCTCAACTAATGGAAGATGCACTCGCAAAGCTCGACTGCTCGGACAATACAGGGAAATTGGTCCTACCAACGTCCAACGTCCAGCACGGCCCACAAGCCTCATCCGCTCCGGTGGTACACTCGACTCCGACGCGAGTCGAGCCGAAGAAACGGGTCCACGGGACCAAAAAACGTACCGATGAAAAAGCTATCTCACATTGAGACGACGACTTTAGCCAATTGGCTGACCTACTCGTCACAAGCGGAGAATGCGGACGAGCAGGCGGGGACCGCTGATGGCCGACAAGAAACACCCGGGTCGCAATTTGATGAACACCCCTTCCGCACGCGCATCATCGCTGCCGCACAGGCTGACTTTGGGGCCTACCAAAACCAAGTAGAGAGGGTCTGGGAAAGGCACGCGCAGCAAGTGACTGACTTGGAGCAACGGATTGGCGATGATTTCTCGTCTCAAGTCAAATCAGTCAAAGACGGACGAGACCAGCGCATGGCCAAGCTCGAACGCGAGCTTGGGTCCTCATCCAGCAAGTTGACAAACTTGCGCTCTAAAGAAGCTGAAGCAAAGGCTCGATCATTGATGATTGAGAACGAGCTGGGCCGGCCATTACGTATCCACTTTCGGTATCTCTACCTTCCCATTATGGCTTTGCTTGCACTAATGGAAGTGCCAATTAATCGTTTCGCATTCGAGCTATATTTCTCTGATACGCCTTTCATTAGTTTTGTCATCGCGTTCGGGATTGGCGTGGTTCTGATATTGCTCGCCCACTTTGGCGGGATGTGGGTGAAGCGATGTGCTGGTCTCACAAATTGGCGAGAACGTGCAGGATACATTACCGGTGTTGTCCTTGTGATGGCCCTTATCCTACCCACGGTCACACTTATAGCCATGTTGCGACAGCACTATATCCAATTCGTGAAATCACAACAGATTACATTCGCTGAACTTCTTGAGAACAATGCGTTGACAGATGTCGCTCAGCAAGCGATTGGCACTCAACTTGGACCTGAAGGTTGGATGTTGTTGTTCATCAATCTGTTGGTAGTTGGAATAGGAACCCTTGCATCTGTGCTGCGCCACGATGCACATCCTGACTTCGAAACCGCTACACGCCAGCAGGAACAGTTGGAACGAAAAATCGAAAAACTAGAACGACGATATAGCGACAAGGTGTCGAAGATCGACGCGAAGCATGACCGCATGATTGACTCGATCAGGAAGAAACAGGCCCACGACAAAAACTCCCTGAAGGTAGCGTCCGACGCACGGGACAATTGCGTCACTCGCAGCCTTCAGATGCGACAACGTGTGGCCGTGCAGGCACTTCGTCGGCTGGCCGCTTACGAAGCGGGCAATCAACGCGTGCGAAATACACCCGCGCCTGCCACTTTCCATTCAACAGAAGTCGACGATATCGAGAATCAACTGCCCAATATTTTCAATCGGACAAGCGATGACTGGAAAGTCTCTGACGTTATTCGCGTTCTTCCTTAGTCTTCCGATCTTCGGTCAAACCACAAGGGTTGACTACTGCTCTTACGGAGATCATACGCGTCTAATTCTCGTCGACAGAACGACATCCTATGACGATGTCGACAAGAAAGTTTTTGTCACGGGGCTTAGCAAGATTGTGGATGGATTCGAGATAGGTGATCGCGTCATCATTCATGCCATCACTGCGGACTTTGTTCAGGGGGAGCGCGAGTTCGACGGCTGCGTGCCGGGTTGTCCCAAAAAAGGACTGCTAGATTGGCTCTTCAGCGACTGTCGTGACCTTGTAGCACGAGCCGACCTCACCAACTTCGTACGGGATCTCGCAATCGAAGCGCGGGGCCTGTTGGACAACCCGCGCGAATTCCCTCGTTCCGACATTGCACGCTCGATTGCAAGGGTGACAAGCAGCATTAGCAACCCTGCAGATTTGTCAAATGCCCACCTGGAGGACGTCTATATCTTTTCGGATCTGATCGAGAACTCTACTGAACTTCCATGGCCAGCCATTGTCGACTCTTCTCCGCAGATTCTGGTTGAACGGCTAAGGGGATTTGGGGTCCGTCCCGAGTTGGCTGGCGCAAAGGTTCGCGTCTTCGGTTTCGGACGTTTTCACGACCAAGAGCGAACCCCACTTCGGCCGGTCACCGAGGCCAAGGTACGTGACTTTTGGAAGCTGTTCCTCACGGACGGTGGTGCATCCCAAGTCAATATAGAACAACGCTTGGAATGAACCGAAGAGCGGTCCCAACACGATGTTGGGCAAGCTATTCGGTACAACCCCGGCGGAAGATTGAAGGACGCCATCAAGACTCGGGGATTCGCGCGTGCAAAGTGATGACCAGCCTTCGGCAAACGACGACCGTGCAATCAAATGGTTCTGGCGTTCGTTCGCATTCTTGGTCGTCATCTGGACAACTTACGTTCTTTGGGACCCAGTCCCATCGAATTCCGACGTCATAAATGATGTTTTTCTCATTCCCGATGATCCGAGGATCGATCCTCCAGACATACCAAAACCGGCTGAGGATAAGAAGCCGAGAGTCTCTGACAGCGTTGCGTCGGACACTGTTAAAGACCCGCCTGACTCCGTCGAAAAGAGTGCCAAAACTCTAGAGTCATCTTCGGGCGAACCCGAGGTCTTCTCTGACGTCGCGTACCCACAAGTGCCCAATGCGCACATCCAGACTCCGACAAATGAGGCCAGTCACGTCCAAGGGAGTAGTCCATCGGCACGACTAGAACCGGAGCTGGCGCTTGAACGCCTGCACATTCCCAATGGCCCGAACATCATCTCTGATCTACGCGTTTCGCGCTGCGCAAAGTCCCGAGATTCCTGTGTGAGGATCGCAACAAAAATACGGCGCCGAGCTTGGCTGCTTGCGTTCTATTCGATCGACGATCGCATCGGTGTGCCAGACTGCAATGCCAAATTGCGCGCACGCCGACGAGGTGAGCAAATCTGGAGCCTCACCTTAACCAAGGATAGTGCCTCCTCCATTGCCTTCCATGTTCTCGCTACTACAAGGCGCGAAGTCGCCGTGAAACTATCGGACCACCTCCGCATGAGTCCAGGTGCCTGTACGGCGAGTGGTGAGATCCCCAACTGGGTTGATGAACTCTACCGACACACCTTGATGACTCCAACTCAAGTGGCGTACCGACACATTCTGCTGGAGAAGACAGCAAAGGGGTTCAAACCTGTGGCTGCTTCGGTGCCAGCCCCGGGGCTAAACGCGCCTCCAAGGACCCGGGCTCGCCAGATACGTGATCACTAAGCACGCCGCCTACGCCATCGGCAAGATGCGCGCCGAGCGCTTGGTCTACAAGGCGGCCGAAGACGACGGGCGCTTCGAGTCGATGTCGATCCTGCCGCTCGACGTCATCGGGCCCGTGATGTGCGCCAACCACGATGAAGGCGGCTGGCAGGTCTGGATCAGGCGGATGCTGCAGGGCGAACCCTTCACCCTGACCCCGGGCGGCAGAATGCTCTGGAACAACGTCGATGTTCGCGATGTCGCCCGGGCGCACCGGCTGTGCGCCGAAAGCAGCGTCGCCCGGAACGGGTCGCGCTACATCCTTGCGGCGACGGATCGGTCGGGTGAACTCTTCACGTGGCAGTTGCAGGCGAAGTTGAAGGAACTGTTGCCGGGCTTTTCGAGCATCGGCGGCGAGGAGATGGATGGCGACATGCCCAAGGAGCACACCTTCGACAAGCCGCGTTCGTACTGCACGCTCGCACGACAGGAACTTGGCCTGACGCCCTATTCCATCGACGAGACGCTCAGGGCGACGGTCGACTCCTACATCCGGCTTGGCATCCTCCACGTGCGCGGCTGATCGGATAGCCAATCGGAATCTCTCTTTCGCCTTCTCACGACGGATGAGGAAGTGGCGCAGTTGATAGTGGAAGCGTTCGGGGGCGTGGTCACGCGCCTCCACCCAACGCCCAGGCGGATTACATCAATCTCGCGACCGAGAGGCCGTTCAAGCCGGCGGGTTGCCGGCCGCATCGTCGCGCAATAGGCCAAGCTCGCGGGCCAGCGCCGTAAAGTTCACCAGCACGGTATCCCACCCCGGATGGCTATTCGGCCAATCGGTCACCGGCAGGACGCCCATACGCCCCATGTAGCTTTCGTAGTGTTCGCGCCAGACGGGCCGCGCCAGTTCCTCCAGCACGGCGGCGACAGACTCCTGCGTGGACTCGCCGCGCAGCATGATCTCGCGCGCAGTTTCGGGATCGAGCGCCTCTAGCACGGGACCGATGGCCGCGAGGTCGTGAACGTGGCGCACCAGATCGGGATAGGAATCCGCGTTGCGAGGCAATCTGGTGATGAGCGCCTGCCACTTGCCGCTCGCGATTTCGGCGGGACGGATGACGTCGAACATCCCGCCGCCCACACCGGATCTGGAGACAGTCGACATCATCAGGGGGATGTGTACCACCTCGCATTTGAGGCCTGCCACCACCTCCTCGTCGGGAACCGCGCTCTGGTAGTCGTAGATGAACGTCTGCAGCAGGGCGTCCTTGCGAATCCGCCCCTTGCGCGTCGGCTGCAGAAACGGCAGCTCGGCATGGATGTGTGATTTGAACTCCTGCCCGATCTCCTTGAGCGCTGCGGTCCGTTCGTCGGCGTCAAGCCGCTGCACGGATTCGTCCGGGATCAGGCGGATATCCAGATCTTCCGAGAAACGCGCGGTCAGCCGGTGGTAGGCCACCAACGCCGTGCCGCCCTCGATGGCGAGCGTCGCCCGTTCGCTGTGGAAGCACTCAATGGCGACGAGCGCACGGCGCACGATCAGATCCTTCTCGGCCCGGGCGAAGGAGTGACACCGCTCGAAAGTGTGGAAGTGCGCTTCGATTTCCCTGCGCGTTGGCGGTTCCTGCGTCAGGTTCATGGCACCTCCTCGCTGCCGGTTTGCGACCGGGCTTCCGTCTGGCGTCTCGAACATGGCCTGCACGCCACGCTTGCGAATGAGGCGGCGGCAGGGCCGGTCCAGCCGCCACACCGCGCCGCCCGACTTCTGGCTGTAGCCGCGCACCGGTTCGCCCGGCAGGATGTGATAGCCCAGCTTTGGCATCACCTCCGGCACGATGTCGAACACCTTGGCAGCACCGATGCCGTAAATGCCTTGGCCGACGCGCGTCAGTTCACCGGACTCGCAGTAGCGCCGCAACGCCCGATCGCAGGCGTGCTCCGGTGCGTACGACACCAGCTCGGAGCGCAGAATCGCCTTCCGTCCGGCCTCCCGGAGCAGGCGTCCGATGGCCTCGCAGGCGGCTTCGTATGCGGTTCCGACTGATGCCATTGGGCAACTCGCCAGACGAATTATGAACCAATGCAACTTAACCGAGAGTACCGGAATGAGCAACGACGACCGCGAGCGGATGCCGGACCCGGACGACGACCTGCCGCCGTCGCTCACCCCGGCCGATGTCTTGGGGCCGGAGCGTCCGCCCCAGCGGTGTAAACCGCCTTCTGATTGTCCGGCATCAGTTGTTTCGCTGAACGCTTGAGCGTCGGGCGATCAGGACTATCCTATGCATGAAGAGGGAGAGACCGGCATTTCAACCGGCGAGGCACAATGGCCGGCCAATTCGAGACGGATGCCAAGCGACCATCGGCAGGCTTGATTGCGGTACCCATCGCGGCCCCTGCTCGCAGTTTGGCCCCCGCGGCCCACAGGCCCCGCCGTGCCGGGATCCTGGCGATACTCGTCGTGGTGTTGGGCACCGTACCGCTAACTGGCGGCGGGGGACCGGAGTACGAAACTCCCTTTTTCGACAGGGTTTGGCTGGACGATGTCCTCGCCGGCGTGCTGCCAGATCCGCTACCGAAGCGCGACAGGCTCACGCTGATCGCCTACCTCCAGTTGACCGGAAAATTCAGCGAACAGCACGCCGCCCTGTTCGGACGCAAGTCCGTGCCGCCCCGCCCCGCGTACCGCCTGGAGGCCGATTTCTGGGTAGCGCTGGGCGAGGATGGCTATCAACGCCCAGCGCATTTTCGAGCGGCCCGCCTAGTGTCCGAGGTGGTAACGGAGGGGCGCAATGACCAGTACAGCTACTCCTACACGCGCAGCTATTTCGTTTACAACTGTCTCGGCGATGCTTTCAAAACCGCGCATGAGACGCTACTCGACAGGCGGGCGCGGTACGGCGCTGGATCTGTCGAACTCAACCGGTGGATCGAAGCCCAGATCAAGGTCTTCGATCAGTGCAGCGGCGAGGTCGACTTCGATCCGCCGCAAGACCCTCAGCCAGAATGGCTACCGCTGGAACGGCACGACCGGCAATACCAGATCGCGGCCAGCTACTTCTACAACGGACAGCATCTCGAAGCCGCATCGCGATTCGGCGAAATCGGCCAGACCCCCGATTCGCCCTGGCGGGACCTGGGGCGCTATCTCGTGGCCCGGAGCCTGGCCCGAGAAGCCGTAGTCAACGAGAACGACCCCGAACGGCACCTTCAACTCGCGCTGACGCGGTACAGGGAACTCGCCGCCGAGCCCGATTACGTCGCGTCGTTCCCATCGGTCCCGGGCCAGGTCCGCTACGTCGAAGCGAGGCTCCGTCCGGTCGCCCTGCGACGTGAGCTCGAGCAGCGGATCATCGACGAACCCGGCGAGGTGTCGCGGGGGGATCTCGGCGTATACATTTCTCTGCTGTGGCGGGCAGAGCCGGCCAAGGACACCCCGACGGACTTCGAAACCTGGCATCAGTTCGCGACGAAACCCCAGCCGGAAGTCGTCATCCAACGCTGGCGGGATGAGCAGTCGCTGCCATGGCTGTACCTGGCCCTTGCCCAGGCGCAAACCCGGCATGGCAGGGAAACGCTGACCGACCTGGCGCGGGCCGCGGACACGTATGGGCCCGAAACGCCGGGCCACTTCAACATGATGCTGCACCGAATCCGGATACGGGGACTGCTCGGCGACGTGGATGGCACCCTGGATCTCGCCGAAAACGCAAGAGGCCGCGACCTCGACAGGTCACAACGCAACCGTCTCCGCACCGTCGCGGCGAACGCGACGGCGGATTGGGCGGACTACTTTCGCTGGGCGCCGCTGAAACCGCTGTCGCTCTCCTGGAGCGACGACTTCGCCCGCCAACTGCCGCCCAACTTCAACCGGATCACAAGGGACACGCCACTGTTCTCCAAGGAGACGACCGACCTCGTAAACAACCGATTCACAGCCGCGATGATCCTCGATATCATCGACACACCGGGCCTCGGCCAATACCTGCGCGGCCGCCTGGCGATCGCGGGATGGACCAAGGCCATGCTCGCCGACGACCTGCCTGCGGCCCTGGCACTTGCTGACCACATCAGGACGAACATTCCGCGCCTCGATGGCAAGTTCCGAGCGTTCCAGCAGGCAGTGGACAAGCACTTTGAAGCCGCCCGCATCGTCTTCGACCAACCGGCATTCTCACCCTGGTTGCGGGCAGGCGAAGGGCGGATTCAAGGACACAGCGGGCCGGTCAGACCGACACCCGACCGCATCGCCGCCGGATTCGTCCATCAAAACTGGTGGTGCGCCGACTATCCCTACCTCGGAAACCGCGCGGCAGACGAGACTTTGGACCATCCACGCTTCTCGCGCTACTCCCCAAGCGAGATGAAGGCGATCCGGGAGGTTGTTCAACTCCGTTCGACGGCGGCGACCACATCCTTCGGGCCCCATGTCCTGCGCTACGCAAAGGAACACCTCGACGACTCCCGGATACCGCGCACGCTGCACCGGCTGGTATTCGCCACCCGAAACGCCTGCCACGCCGAGGCACCCGGCAATATCTCACAGGCCGCCTACGCCTTGCTGCACAAGCACTTTCCCGATAGCGAATGGGCTGAGAAGACGCCTTACTGGTACGGGCGCCTCGAATGAGAGGCGTTGCCAAGGGCAGTCGACGGACGCAATGGCTCATCGGTGGGTCCGCAGGCATCACCGTAGTCATCGTGGCAACGGGACTGTATGTCCTCCGAGACGAGATGGCGGGCGCGCTCGCCCCTGCCGTCGAACCCGACTACTACCTCTGGGCCTGGCGGCGCGAAGAGGACCTCTCGTTCATCGATCCGAATCGGGTGAAAGTGGCCCTGTTGACCGCGACGATCAACGTCGACCGAGACGACTTCATCGTTGAGCACCGGACCAACAAGGTCACCTATCCGACGGACTCGGAGATCGTCGGCGTGGTTCGTATCGAAGCCGCTGGAGTCCCGGACTACGCCACGGTGCCCCGCCTGGCCGATGCGATCATCGGAGTCAACCGCCCATTCCGGCCCGTCGAGCACCAGGTCGACTTCGATGCCCGGTTATCGCAACGCGCCTTCTACCGCCTCCTGCTCGAGGAAATGCGCGCGCGCACCGAAGGAGCCAGACTATCGATCACTGCGTTGGCTTCCTGGTGCTTCCACGACGACTGGATCGAAGAGCTTCCGGTCGATGCCGTTGTGCCCATGATCTACCGCATGGGGCGTGACGGCGACGTCATTCGGCATACGCTGCACGCCGAGCGGGAATTCCCCAACCCGATCTGCTCCGGCAATGTCGGCTACTCCGCCGACGAGTCCCTGGCACCGGTCGACGGCCTGCGCCGGGTGTTCCTGTTTCATCCGGAGCCGTGGTCGGAACTCCGATTCACCAAGCTCGTCCAACAGGTGGAGGCGCTGCAATGAAACGATGGCTGGGATCGGCGCTGTCGACACTGGCGGTCGCATGGTCGGCATTCGCATCGGGGCCGGAGCAATACCTAACACCCTTCGTCGATCGATCAGATCTGGAAAATGTAATGGCTGGCGATTTCCCGGATCGGCTCGGGGGCTACTACGACGATGTCCTCCTCCCCCTTGTCGTCTATCTCCATTTGAACCGTCAATTCACGGATCGTCACGCCGCCCTGTTCCGGTCGGAATACGCGAAGACCGCGCCAGCCAACGTCTTCGAGCAAAGGTTCTGGTTCACGGCAGGGGAACAAGGCTATCAACGCCCGGCGGGGTTCTGGGCCCGGAAACTGGTATCCCACGTCTATACGGACCCTCGAGACGCGGGCAACTCGCGCACGGTCGAGTACTACATCCACAACTGCCAGCGCGACGCCTTCAAGACCGCCGAGGCAACGCTCTCGGATAGGAAACTGAGATACGGCTCCAGTTCCGTCCAGTTGTCGCGCTGGATCGAAGCGCAGATCAAGGTGTTCGCCCAATGCAGAGGCGAGACGGCCTTCGTCCCGCCCGAGGAACCCGCGTCCGATTGGCTGCCACTGGAACAGCACGACCGGCGCTACCAGATCGCTGCCGCCTACTTCTATGATGGTCAGTATCTCGAAGCCGCTTCGAGATTCGGCGAAATCGGCCGGACCGCCGACTCGCCCTGGCGGGACCTCGGCCGCTACCTCGTTGCGCGCAGCCTGGCGCGCAAGGCGACCGTCAACGAGAACGATTCGGCCCATCACCTCGGTTTGGCGCTACATGCCTATCAAGAATTGGCCGACGATCCCGCATTTCTTGCGGCCTTCCCTTCCGTGTCCGGTCAAATCCGCCACATCCGCACGCTGATCAATCCGACGCCTGTCCGGCGCGAGGTCGAGCGGCGAATCATCGACGACCCAGCGAGCATGTCGGCTGAAGACTTGCTCGATTTCGCCTACCTGCAGCGGCGGTGGCCCGCGGCTGCAGAAGGGGAAACGGATTACGAGCGCTGGCTGTGGTACGCCACGAATTACCGGATCCCTCCCGAAGGGGCGGTCGAGCAGTGGCGGATCGAACAGTCTCTGCCGTGGTTGTACGTCGCCCTGGCCCGGGCGTCCTCGAGTCTGGGCAAGGCGACGTTGACCGAACTCCTGAAGGCGGCGGAGGCGTTCCCCTGCGACACACCGGGTCACCTGAACATTCTCGTGCAACGCATCCGCATCCTGGGACTGCTGGGCCGGGTCGATGCCGGTCTGCGGCTCGCCGAGGAATCGATTGGCACGGGTCTCGACCGGTCTCAGATCAACCGGGTTCGACTCGCGGCCGCCAATCTCACGTTGAACTGGCCCGACTATCTCCGCTGGGCGTCGCTCAAGCCGCTCTCTCTTCCCTGGACGGACACTTCCGTCCAACGACTGCCGTGGAGCTTCAACCGGATCACCACGGACACCACGCTGTTCGGGGAGGACGCCACGAATCTGCTGAACGAGTACTTCACGTCCTCGATGATCGAAGAAGTCATCGACACGCCGGGCTTGAGCGACTACCAGCGCGGACGATTGGCGATCACGGGATGGACGAAGGCGATGCTGGCCGACGATCTCGACTCGGCATTGAAGCTCTCCGCCCACATCCGCCGGCACGTCCCGTGGCTGGATGCCGAACTGGAACAGTTCGAGGAGGGCCAGGACAAGCACTTCGAAGCCGCCAGGATCATCTTCGACTATCCGGCATTCTCGCCATGGATGGAGCCGGGCGCCGGCCGGATCTTTTCGGACTGGCCAGGCCACCGACAGATTCCCGACCACGTCACGTACGGTTCGACGTGGCCGGCTTGGTGGTGCTCCGCGTTGCACGAGTATCGGATCTACGAGGGGATGCTCAAAGGCCCCCGTTTTTCTCACTATTCCGATTCAGAACTCACGGCGATCAGACAAGTCGTCGACTATCGGAAAACGGCGGCAACCACCTCGTTCGGCCCGTATGTGATTCGCTACGCACGCGATCATCTCGACGACCCGCGCGTACCCCGCACCCTGCATCGCCTGGTGTTCGCCACGCGCCACGCCTGCCGCTACTGGCAGGCACCCGGCAAGATCTCCCAGGCGGCTTATGCTCTGCTGCACGAACACTTCCCAGACAGCGAATGGGCGGCAAAGACGCCCTATTGGTACGGTCGGCTCGATTGAGAGAACGGCGACTTTCGCTTGTCGACTTGACTTGAGGCTCAGTCGTCAGTACCTCGCACTGCCACGCCAGGACTACGAAACGGCAACCCCCGACATCGCGCCGAACCGCGCCTTGATGACGTCGGGAAGCCTTGCGTCCGCCGGGGCGACGATGTCGCCGGAGCGCACCAGGTAGGCGTCGGGACGATCCGCTCCCTTGGGCGTCTTGCCCGTCGCCACATCGGATGCCGCAGCCAGCGCCATTCTGCGAAAACGCACGACCCCGATATCCGTCTGGCCGAGCAACTCGCGGGTGCGGTTCGCGATCAGTCCCTGGCTATCGGCGATGGCCTGATCCTGCTCGGAGATGCCCCGGATTCCGGTGAAGCTCACTTGGCGCTGCAACGTGCGGTCGATCAGGTAATCGTTCTCGCGCCGTCTTATGGGCACATAGTCCGCATCCACCTCGGAGAAGACGCCCCAGCCGCGATTCATCCGTTCGGTCTCCTGTTCCGTCAGTGGCCGGTCGGGATTCCAGCAGTAACAGAAGATCCAGCACGACACGTCGTCGATCGGCACCCAGGTATTGCCGAGGTTGTTGTCCTCCCGAAAGTTGCCCGGCGCGAGGGAGTGATTGGGCATGAGGAACTGGGTCATTCGCCAGTAGAGCTGGTCGTCGTCCGCGTCGCGCGCCGCGCACAACAGCAGGCCGGCATCGTGTTCGAGCACGCTGAATCGCGGGCGCCCGTCCTCGATCAGCCAGCGGAAGCGGGCCATGGACTGGGGTTCGTTGTCGCCGGGGGCGCGGGACTCGCGCGAAGAGACTTGATGCAGGCCCACCTTCTCGCCGTCCCGGATGCCCGCGTGCAGGTAGGAGAAGTGCGCCGTGTCGAGGCCGCCCTCGCACGCCTGCGCCCAGTTGCACTGCTGCAGCTTCTTCGACACGAACCTGTGTCCCGGCGGGACCTCGGCGAACTCGAACCGGGGCAGTTCGGGCGCGGGACCGTCTCCCATGTACGCCCAGATCACGTCGCCCGATTCCCGCGTCTCGAGCGCGCGAATCGCCGCTCGCGGCCTGATGCGTTCCGCCATTTCCCGAGGCAGCGTGGGCATGTCCAGGCAGTTGCCCTCGCGGTCAAACTTCCAGCCGTGATAGGCGCAGCGGATGCCGCAATCCTCCACCCGCCCGAAAAAGAGGTTTGCGCCGCGATGCGAGCAGACCGGCTCGACGATCCCGACGCGGCCTTGCGTATCACGAAAGGCAACGAAGTCCTCGCTGAGGAGCTTGACGCGCTTCGGCGGACAATCGGGTTCCGGCAGTTCCCGAGACAGCAGCGCGGGCATCCAGTACGCGCGGAAGACGTTCCCCATCGGCGTGTCCGGCCCGGTTTGGGTCAAGCGCGCGTTATCTTCAGACGAAAGCATTCTGGTCCTCCCGCAACCTGCGCCGTGGTGCATCGAATGTACACTGTCGCCGCATGAAGTTGGGAGTCTTGGATCAATCGCCGATCTCGCGCGGAGAGGACGCGCGTGCGGCCGTCGACAACACCATCAAGCTGGCGCAGTGCTGCGAAGCATTCGGCTACCACCGGTACTGGATCGCGGAGCACCACGCCTCGAATACGCTGGCGAGTTCGACGCCGGAGATTCTCATCACCCGCGTGGCGCGCGAGACGGACCGCATTCGCATCGGCTCCGGCGGCGTGATGCTGTCGCACTATTCGCCGTTCAAGGTCGCCGAGAACTTCCGCATGCTGGAACTCATGTATCCCGGTCGGATAGACCTCGGCGTGGGTCGCGCGCCCGGCAGCGACGGTCTCACCGCGGCAGCGCTCGCCTACGGCAATCCCCTCGGCATCGAATACTACCCGGCGAAGGTCAAGGACCTCGTCGCATTTGTCTCCGGCGAGAAGGCTTTCACGGAGGCGTTCGAGCGGCTCCACGCGACGCCGAAGACACCGACGACGCCCGACATCTGGATGCTGGGATCGAGCCTCGACAGCGCCGTCTATGCGGGTCAGTTCGGTCTCGCGTTCTCCTTCGCCCACTTCATTGCGCCGGAGGCGACCGTCGCAGCGATGCGCCGCTACCGCGATGAATTCAAGGACGAGCACCTCCCGGCTCCGTATTCCTCGGTCGGCGTCTTCGCCATCGCCACCGAAGACCCGGAACGCGCGGACCTGTTCCGCCGTGTGCGCGAGATACAACGCATTCGCCGCGACCAAGGCTATCGCGGTCCGCCGCCGACGCTGGAAGAAGCCGCCGCCACTCCGTTCAGCGATGACGACATGGAGCGCCTGCGCAGCAAGCGTTCTCGGCAGATCATCGGCAGCGGTGCCCAAGTGAAGGCAGAGATCGATGCGCTCGTTGAAGAAACCCAGGCGGACGAAGTGGTCGTGCTGACGATCACGCCGTCGTTCGACGACCGCGTGAGGTCCTACGAGCTGATTGCCGACGCGTACCGCGACTGAGGCAGGCGTTGAACTACTCCTCCGACCCGCGACCGATTCTGAACACATGGCCGTCGGGATGCCGCACGTGCATCTCGCGAACACCCCACGGCATGTCGGTCGGCGGCCAAGTCACGTCGAGGCCCTGCTCCAGACAGTGCCGGTGCACGGCGTCCACGTCGTCCACCCACACCGACATCCAGGCACCCTTATCGCCGTTCTCATCGCCGTCGGGACCGAATGTGTGCGACGCCGAACCGCGTCCACGTCCTCCCTGTGCGTCAAGGCACAGAAAGATCTCGCATTCACCGGAACAGACGCCGCCGAACGAAGGCGGATCGCCCCATTCCCAGCCCTTGGTCCACCCGAGCTTCTCGAACCACGCGAAGCTGGCTCGAATATCGGAAACGTTGAGAATCGGCGTCAATCCCCGCGCGAACATCTTGGACTCCTCCATGTGGGTTGACGGGAAGAAGATAGATGATCTGTCCGATGGATACCCGTTTGGCATTCCTCTATTCTCGTTGGGGAGATCCCGCCTCGCACGGAGGAACCGTCCAATGAAACTCGGCATCAGTCACCAGCGCCCGCAAGACCTCAACGATGACCACTTCGCCTACCTGCGCAAGATGGGTGTGGAGACCATGGAGGTGCGTCTCAAGAGCGAGGACGCGACGTTGGACACGTTGGGGGACATCCGGGATACGGTGACGGGCGCCGGATTCGAACTGCACGAAATCATGCTCGATGACCTCTACTCATCGCGCGAGTTCACCCTGGGCCTACCCGGTCGCGACGCCACTATCGACCGCTTGAACGAATTCATCACCGACCTCGGACGGCTGGGCATCCGCTACACCACCTATGCGTGGCACACCGGCGGCGCCTACATGACGGGCAGGACCACGACCGTGGCGTGTCCACCCGGGAGCTCCGCGCGAGCGAGGCGCTGGCGCTGCCGGACGCCTATGACACGCAATACGACGACGACACGATGTGGGCCAACTACGACTACTTCATGCAGCGCGTGCTTCCGGTCGCAAGGGAGGCCGGCGTCAAGCTGCAGTTGCATCCGAACGATCCGCCCCTGACCCACCAGGGAGTGGCCCGCATCTTCCGCAGCACGGACTCCTACCGCACCGCCATCGAGCGTACCGGCGGCGATAACCACGCGGGTATCCTTTTCTGCGTCGGCACCTGGTCCGAGATGCCGGGACCCGCTGGCAAAGGCGAAGACATCGTCGAGGCCATACGCGAATTCGGCCCCACCGGCCACATCCACCAGATTCATCTCCGCAACACTTCCGGGCCGCTGCCATACTTTCACGAGACATTCCCGGACAACGGTTATCTCGACTTGCCCGCAATCGTGCGGACGCTGGCCGATGTGGGCTTCGACGGCATCGTCGTACCGGACCACGTGCCCGGCCGCGGGCGCGGAAGCGTCGAGGAAGCCTTCATATTCGGGTACATCCGGGCGCTGATCCAGGCGTGCGGCTGAGCTGCGCGTTCATTGCGCGCACTGGCAGCCTAGGGCCTGATAACGGGCCCTAGTGCTCCGTCAAGCCTAAATCTACGGGTATCTGCGGGTCTTTTGGGCCCCTGGCTTCGTTGCTCCTCCTTGTGTGGTGCCTGCCACACCGCGTCGTCGCGCCTCGCCAGGAACCAAAAATCCCTCGCAGCTACACTCGCATTTTTAGGCTTGATGGAACACTAGTCAGGCCGGAGGCGGGTCGTCTCGTTGTCAGCCCTGCGATGATGGCCAATCTCCGCTACAAACCACCGTTCGAGGCGCACTCCTTTCGTGGGCTTTCGCCGCACGACGGCCAGCGCCAAGGTCTTTAGAATTCCGGTTGAGATCAACGTCACCAAGGGCGAAACTATGGCAATGCCCGCTTTCGACACACATAAGGCCGTCAAGGCGTTGTCTAGCGCAGGGTTCGACAATGCCCAGGCGGAAGCCGTCGTCGATCAGATCAGCGGAGCTGTCAGCGAGAACGTCGCCACCAAAGTGGATCTCGAACGGTTCGCCACCAAAGTGGATCTCGACCGGTTCGCCACCAAGGAGGATCTCGAACGGTTCGCCACCAAAGCGGATCTCGAACGGTTCGCCACCAAGGAGGATCTCGAACGGTTCGCCACCAAGGAGCATCTCGAACGGTACGCCACCAAGGAGGATCTCGAACGGTTCGCCACCAAGGAGGATCTGAGACAAGAGGTCGAAAAGCTCGAACTGCGGCTGGCAGCTGAGCTTGAGAAGCAGTCGTCCAAGTATTTGCGTTCTATGGTCGTGGTGGTCGCCGGGATTGTTGGGCTTTCGAAGGCGCTCGAACTACTATTGGCGTGATCCAGCCCTCGCTGCAGGTGGATGCGGGTGAATGTCGCAGGTTCAAGGTACCTTTAGCTGACTCTGAATAATCCGCTCAAGGATTCGGAGCCGCAGACCGTCCCCCACTTCACGATAGTCGTCCAGCCCGGCGAGGTTGCGCGTTTCGTCAGGATCGTTCTCCAGGTCGAACAGCAGGTAGACCTGCCCATCGTCGTTGATGGCGGTCTTCCACTTGGTGTCGGCCAACATCACTTCGCCCTGGATCTCGGAGATCGCGTCTTCACGGTGCGGCGCCGTCGACCCGCCGTTCATGGCGGGCACCAGCGACTTCGCGAATTGCTGATATTCGATTTCGCCGCCGGCGAGTTCCACCAAGGTAGGTCCAAGATCACAGTTTTCCGTCGGCGCATCGTTGACGCGCCCGCCGTTCGCCGCCGTTTCCGGCGTGCGCACGATCAGCGGCACGCTTACCGCGCCGCCGAGGAAGTTCATCTTGTAGATCAGGCCCCAGTCGCCGTTCATTTCGCCGTGGTCCGACGTGAACGCGATGATTGTCCGATCCAGTTCCCCGCGCTTCTCGACCACCTCCAGCACCTCGCCGATCTGGTGATCTATAAGCGTCACGTTGCCGGCGTAGTTCGCCCGCATGGCCGCTTCGTCGCCGGGATCGAGTTTCGGAGAGTGATGCTCCATGAATTGGTCGAGCCAGCCGCGGGGACGATCATGGTCTTCTGTCGGCCGAGGGATCGGCGCCGGCATCGCGTCGGGCTCGTACATGCTGGCGTACGGCTCCGGCGTGTCCCAGGGTTCGTGCGGCCCGCCGAAACTCACCCAGCAGAACCAGGGCTCCTTGCGATCGTATTCGTCGAGGTAGCGTCTTGCGCATTGACCGACATAGACATCGTAATAGGCTTCCCGCGGCAGCACCGATGGCCGGACCACGTGCGGCTTGTTGTCGAAACGCTCCTTGAAGTCGGCGCGATAGGCTTCGAGCAGGCCTTTTTCTTCCCACATCGCCGTCATGTGGCTGCCTACGTTAGCGCTCGCCCGGGGGCCGCCTATCTCGTTGACATCGTCGAGGCCGTAGGCGTGCAGCAGGTGTTCGCTATCGCGCAGATCGCCCCGGTGAGGATGCAGGTGGGTCTTGCCGAACAGGCTGGTGCGGTAGCCGAGGTCGCGGATCACTCGCATCCACGTCGCCGCGTCCTCGGGCAGCGTGTAGGTGACGTTGGTCCAAACGGCGTTGTTGTGCGGATACCGGCCAGTTGCGAGCGTCACCCGGGCGGGAACGCAGATCGGCGTGGTGGTAACGCAGCGCGTGAAGCGCACGCCCTCCCTGGCGATTCGGTCCAGGTTGGGAGTCTTCAGCCAGCCGCCGCTGCAGCCCATGGCGTCCGCGCGCTGCTGGTCGGTCATGAAGAAAAGAATGTTGGGTTGGGTCATCGCTTCTTTGGAGGTTGTGGAAGGCGGATAGCAGGTTCTCGCAGCGCCTCAAATCACGCCGCGCTCTCGCATGGCGCTGATCGTCGCCGCGTCGTATCCGAGTTCGCGCAGGATTTCCTCCGAGTGCTCGCCGAGTTTCGGCGGGTGTTTCGGTCCCACCCTGGGCAGGTTCGCGACGTTGATCGGGTGATTCATGACCGACGGCACTTCGAACCCGTCGTCGTCAGCGGGGACGATCATGTCGTTGTCCAGTAACTGGGGGTCGTTTGCGTGCTCCTCGACGATGCCCACCCGGTTGACGGGCACCTGGACCGCGTCGAACCGTGCCATCCACTCGTGGGAATCCCGCCGTTCGATGATCTGCGCTATCAGGGCAATCAGCGCCTCCCTGTTCTCGGACCTCCCATGCTCGGTGGCGAAACGCTTGTCGAACAGCAGGTGCGAGGCGTCCATGGCGTCAAACATGAGGAACAACAGTTCTTCCGTGCGGACCATGTTGAACTGCAGCCAGCGTCCGTCCGCGCACTGGTACACCCGACCCAACGCTCGCGGCGCGCGCCTTCTCTCGCGGTACTCGCCAATGTCCGCCCCCGCCATGATGCCTTGCGGGATCGCGGAGACCGACCACAGGCCATTGGCGAGCAGCGAAGTGTGCACCATGCCGCCCTCGCCGGTGCGCTCGCGATGCAGGAGCGCCGTGACGATCCCCGCGTACAGGGATATGGCGGTGGGGTGATCGCCCATGCCTGGCAACCCTTCCGTCGGCTGGGTGCCGTGTTGGCGCATGAGATCCATGAGACCGCTCCGCGCCCAGTAGGCGACCATGTCGAAGCCCGTACCCTCCCGTTCCGGACCTTTCTCGCCGTACGCCGTCAACGACGCGTAGATCATGCCCGGGTTGAGCGGCCGCAAGTCCTCGTACGTCAATCCCAGGGACTCGCGCGGCGCGAAGGGCATATTGGTGATGTAGACATCGCAACCGGCGACCAGCTTGCGCAACACTTCCATACCCTCGTCCGTCTTCAGGTCGAGGACGATGCCGCGCTTGTTGCGTCCTTCCAGGTTCCACATGTAGTCGGAGTCGGCACCAGGCATGGTGGTGGTACGTCCGACCTGCCTCAGGATGTCGCCAGATTCCGGCTTCTCGATCTTGATGACATCGGCACCGAAGTCGGCAAGCATCACCGCCGCCGCAGGGCCCGCAATGACCGTGGCCACGTCGAGGACCTTGAGGCCGGAAAAGAGATATTCGTCCATACGACAACGCCGCCGCCGAAGCGCAGCGCCACTTTCGCCCACAAGCTTGTTGCGCGATTAGTTGCATGGTAGATAGCAGCAGTCAAGACGATCACGGAAATCATGCCCAATACGGAACAACAACGGCTGCTCGGCATCCTCAAGCACGGCATCGAGACGGGCAGCACGGCGGACGCCGGGGGCATCGTCAGGAGTCCGGTGTCCGACTTCACTTGCCCCGAACTGCTGGCGCAGGAACAGCGCGTCTTCTTTCGGGAGACGCCCCTCTTCATGGGCCTGTCGTCTTCCGACTTTCCCCGGGAGAACAGCCGTCTTCTTTCGGGAGACGCCCCTCTTCATGGGCCTGTCGTCGGATTTGCCGAAGGCAGGCAGCTACTGGGCGGACAGCGAGACGGGCTTGCCGATCCTGATGACGCGCGGCGACGGCGGGCGTTTTCGCGCTTTCGCCAACGTCTGCCGCCACCGCGGCACGCAGGTGGTCGCCGACGGCCGCGGCGAAGGGGCGCGGTTCTCCTGTCCCTATCACGCGTGGACGTATGGCAACACGGGCGAACTTCTCGCCGTCAACCGCGAGTCGTCGTTCGGGGTCGTCGACAAGGCCAGTCGGGGACTCGTCGAACTACCTAGCGCGGAATACGCCGGCATGTTGTGGGTCAAGCCGACCCCCGGCGGGGAGATCGATGTCGCGCAACAACTCGGCGGGCTTGTGGACGACATGACGCAGTGGGACCTGCCGCAACATACTTATGGCGCCTCGCAATTGATCCACGCCGACATTAACTGGAAGCTCGCCATCGACACGTTCGGCGAGAACTATCACTTCGACGTGCTGCACCGAAACACGTTGACGCCCGAATATCACGGCAATCTGCAAACGCACGACGTGTTCGGCCTCAACTACCGCATGGTGTTCGCGCGCCGCCGATTCATGGAAATCATCGACGAGGTGGGCGATCCGGACCAATGGCCCTTTCGCCGGATGACGCTGAGCGTTTACTTCATATACCCCAACGTCATCCTGCTGGTCGATCCGGTCTCGGTCGACGTGCTGCGGATTTTTCCCGAAGACAACGATCCCGGGAAATCTCGCACGGTGCACAGCTACTACGTCCCGCCGCGCGCGCGGGAATACTATGATGAGAATCCGGACGGTTACGCCGAGCGCTTTGCCGGGTTCAACCAGATCGTCGAACAGGAAGACTATTGGGTCGCGGCCTCGGTTCAGGCGAACGCCGCCTCGGGCGTGCAGACGCACATCCTCTTCGGCCGCAACGAGCCGGGCCTGCACCACTATCACAACGCCCACCGGCGCGGACTGAACCGCCCGCTGCTCAAACTCGAGCGCGCGTGACCGGGTTTTCGCGGGTCGTGTCGGCCGATTACGACCCATGCGCACCGTAAGAGCGGACATCGCTATAGCGGGCGCTGGTGTCGCCGGTCTGTGGCTCGCTAACCTCCTGCTCAGCCGAGGTTTCGAAGTAGCAGTCTGCGAGCGAGACGAAGTCGGCGGTACCCAGACCATGGCGTCTCAAGGGCTCATCCACGGCGGCGTCAAGTACGCGCTCACCGGCACCGCGACCCGCGCCTTTGAAGCGGTTTCGGACATGCCGCGTCGTTGGCGGGCCTGCCTCGAAGGCACCGGCGAAATCGACCTGCGCGGCGTGAGTGTGGTTTCCGACTGCTACTACCTCTGGTCGCCGGACGCGCCCGGCGCGCGCCTCGCCGGATTCCTGGCCAGCAGGCTATTGCGCGGCCGCGTCGAAAAGCTCTCGCGTTCGGACTATCCCCGCCCATTCGCGGGCCAGGCAGGCGCCATGTACCGGCTCGACGACTTCGTCATCGACGTAGCCGGGCTCGTGCAACGGCTTGCGGCACCGCTGGACGGGCGTCTGCTGCCGATGGCCGTCGAGCCGGATGGGCTGGTCATGCATCAGGGAACGGTGCGCGCGTTCCAGGGTGCCGACATCCGCGTCGAAGCCGAACGTTTCGTCTTCGCCGCCGGCGCGGGCAACGGGAAACTCGCCGCCGCCGCCGGCGCTCCAACGCGCATGCAGAGACTCCCCCTCAAGCAGGTCCTGGTCCGCAGTCCCAATCCCGAGCCGATCTTCGCGCACTGCATAGCGGGCATGCGCGCGGAGCCGGCCCTGACTGTCACCACCCTGCGCGGGTATCACTACCTGGGCGGAGCGCTCGCCTCCGACGGCGCGAACCGAAGCGATGCCGATCAGATCGACGCGGCCAAGCGGGAACTCGCGCAAGCGCTGCAGTGGATCGACTGGTCGAAGCGCACCTTCGAAACGCTTTCGATCGATCGCGCCGAACCCGATGGACGGCGTCTCGAAGGGGCGTTTGTCGAAACGCATGAGAATGTCCTGATCGCGTGGCCCGGCAAGCTGACCCTTGCGCCAGACCTGGGTGATCACGCGCTACGCGCGCTTGCATGATGCTGCCTCGCAGGCCACTTGGCGCCACCGGCATCCAGGTCTCCCTGATCGGTCTCGGCACGGTCAAGATCGGTCGGAATACGGCACTCAACACGGCCGCGTTCGAATTACCCAGCCTGCGGCAGGCGCGCAGGTTGATCGACGGTGCCTGGGACCTGGGCATCAACCTGCTGGACACCGCCGCAGCCTACGGCGAAGGCGAAGCGCGGCTCGGCGAATTGCTGAAAAGCAACCGGCAGCGGTGGGTGCTCTGCACGAAGGCCGGCGAGATACACGAAGACGGTAAGTCCCGCTACGACTTCAGCGGACAAGCGATACGCCGGAGCGTCGAAACCTCGCTACGTCGCCTGCGCACGGACTATCTCGATGTCGTCCTGGTGCACTCCGATGGTCGCGATATGGCGATCCTCGCCGATTCCGAGGCGCTCGACACGCTGAACGCGCTCAAACGGGCGGGCACGATCCGCGCCGTCGGCTTTTCGCACAAGACCGTCGGCGGCGGCATGGCCGCCCTCGCGCAATGCGATGTGATCATGACGGCATTGAGCCACGGTGACCGCAGCCAGCGCGATGTCGTTCGCGAGGCGGGCGATCGCGGGTGCGGCGTTCTGATCAAGAAACCCCTGGACAGCGGCGGGGCCGCGCCCGAGACCCTGCGCTACGTCGCCGCCCGGCCCGGCGTATCCAGCATCGTCGTGGGCACCACCAATCTTTCGCACCTCGAAGCCGATGTCGAGGCCGTTCTCGCGTAACGATTCCACGCCGGAACCATCGAGTGCTATCGTAAGTGCTCGTACGACCCTCCGGAGCGGGCTTCGTGGCCGACGAAAAGGGCTTGACCAACCATGAGATCACCATCGCCTTGATCGGCGGTGCACTCCTCGGTCCGTTCCGCGCCACGTGGAGCACAGAGATTCTGAGCGATGTGCGCGAGTTGACGAAGGACTACGACGCCTTTCTCCAGGGCCAGGAGCAGAAGCGGTTCAAGTACCACTTGCACGATCCCAACACCCACGTCTCGCACTCACTCATCATCGACTTCAGGCACGTCACGGCGATCTACGACCAAGTCGAGTTGCACGAGCCCTCCAGGAGTTGACGGTCCCGGCCCCTTTCTGGGCGAGGCATGGTTCCCCTACGCATTATTGGTGCAACACATTTCACGTGCGATCGCACATCATTATTAACTTGCATTCACACGTCATGAAAAACTTGTGGTGTCACGTCACAATAAACTTGTAAGACGCCACCACACATGACATGGCTACGCCTGGTGAAAAACTCGCCGCATCCCTGGCACGGCTTGAACAGCTCCAGAAGGAGGATCGTCGCGTCTTCCGTTCCCGGGAGTTCACGCGAGTTCATCGCGAGCGTCTGGTCCGGACCGGTTTCCTGCGAGAGGTCATGAAGGGTTGGCTGATTTCCTCGGGCCCCGAGACCGCCTCCGGCGATACGAGCCCTTGGTACGCCTCTTTCTGGGAATTCTGCGCGGCCTATTGCACGTCGCGATTCGAACAGGACTGGCACTTGTCTCCGGAGCAATCCCTGCTCCTGCACGCCGAAAACACTGTCATCCCGCAACAAATCATCATCTATACGCCAAAGGGCACCAACAACACGGTCGGGTTGCTGTTCGGCACTTCGCTGTATGACCTCGCGCAAAAGAGGATGGCGCCTGCAACCAATCTAACCGAACGCGAAGGGCTGCGTTTATTCACACCCGAAGCGGCGCTGACAAAGGTCCCCGAATCCTTCTTCGCCCGCTACCCCGTCGAGGCGCAGGTCGTTCTGTCCCGGACTCGCGCCTCCGACGTACTCGCCTGTCTTCTTGATGGCGGCCACTCCGCCGTCGCCGGTCGACTCGCCAGCGCCTTTCGGCGCATCGGGCGGGCCGGCACGGCCGACGAGATTGTCCGCGCCATGAGAGCCGCCGGCTACGATGTGCGCGAAAGCGACCCGTTTGCTGCGGCGCAGGGATTCGGCGATGTGAGCCGCAGTGCCGCTCCCATCATCGGGCGCATACGGGCCATGTGGGAGCGCTTCCGGGGGCCCGTCATCGAAACATTTCCAAAAGCTCCCGGCCTACCCGGGGATCCCAAAGCCTATCTGCGCCTTGTCGACGAGATTTACGGCAGCGATGCCTACCACTCGCTGTCCATTGAGGGATATCGCGTGACCCCACAACTGATCGAGCGGGTGCGCGCCGGCAACTGGGATCCGGACAATCGTGATACGGACCGGCAGAACCGCGATGCACTCGCCGCCCGCGGTTACTGGCAGGCCTTTCAGCTTGTTCGGGAAACACTTGGCGAAATCATGGCTGGCGGCAATCCGGGCACCCTGACCCGCGAGGCACATTCGCTCTGGTATCGCGAACTGTTCCAGCCCAGCGTCGCGGTCGGTCTGCTCCCGGCCTCAGCGCTGGCCGGATATCGTAACGATGCCGTCTACCTGCGCGGCTCGCGTCATGTTCCCCCGCGCCGGGAAGCGGTGCGCGATGCCATGCCCACGCTGTTCGATCTACTGGAGCGGGAAACAGAGGCGTCCGTGCGCGCCGTGCTCGGGCACTGGCTGTTCGGCTATGTTCATCCCTACCCGGACGGCAACGGTCGCATGGCGCGCTTCGTCATGAACGCGATGCTGGCCTCTGGCGGCTATCCGTGGACGGTCATCCGCGTTGAAGACCGGGACGATTATCTCAGGGCGCTTAAAACTGCCAGTATCGATCAGGATATCGAGGCTTTCGCGCGCTTTCTCGCTGAACGCGTCCAGTGGTCACCGGAGCCGATCTAGCCTTCGAAAGAGCGAATCACCCGTCGTTCACGCAGTTCCGCCAGCTTCGAATCGTCGACGCCCAACCACTCCCGCAAGACTTCGTCGGTGTGCTCGCCGATATACGGCGGGGACTCCGGCTCCGCGAGCGGGGTGTTCTGATAGCGGAAAGGCGGCGCGAGCAGCGAGATGACCTTGCCATCCGCTTCCTCCAGTGTCCGGACCATGCCGCGTTCGGCAACCTCCGGGGACTGCAGTGCCTTATCCAGAGTCCGCACCTGGCCGGCCGGCAGATCGCGCATGCGTGCGAGCCAGTGTTCCGCCGGCTGCTTCATCAACTCGCCTTCGAGAATTTCCCATAGCAGCGCCCGATTCTTGAGTCGGGCGGGAGGGATGGCGAACCGCTCGTCGCTCGCAAGTTCGGGACGCTCGATGACGTTTTCGCAAAAACGCGTAAACAGCCGGTTCGACGCGATCGCCATGTAGATCGGATCCGTTGCGGTGCGGAACAGGCCGTTCGGCGTGGCATAAATGTGGGCGTTGCCGGCGCGTACCGGCAGCACGCCGGTGCCGAGCCACGCCATGGCCATGTTCCCGAGCGCGGCGATCGCGGTGTCCATCAGCGCGAGATCGAGGTAGTCGCCCCGGCCCGTCTTCTCGCGCGCGATCAACGCGGCGCATACGGCGCTGGTCGCGTGTGCCGCGGTCAGCGTGTCGATGAGCGACAAGGCGGTGCGCATCGGACGTCCGTCGGGTTCGCCGGTTATAGCCATCATGCCGGACTCCGCCTGCAGAACGGGGTCGTATCCGGGCCGGTCACTCATAGATCCGTGCTCGCCGTACGCCGAAATCGACACGTAGATGAGCTTGGGACAGAGGGCCATGACGCGTTCGTGGTCGAGTCCGAACCGGTCCATCACGCCGGGCCGGAAGTTCTGCACGAGGACATCGCACTGCCGCGCGAGATCGAGCGCCATCCCCTGGCCCGCCGGGTCCTTCAGGTCGATAGCGACGCTCTTCTTGTTGCGGTTGAACCCGATGAAGAAGGGGCTCCGCGCCGGCTGCCCGTTCTCGTCGAGCCCGCGCACGTCGTCGCCGGTGACCGGGTTCTCGATCTTGATGATCGTGGCACCCAGGTCGGCAAGCTGCTGGGTCGCGAGGGGGCCCGCGATGATGCGCGAGAAATCGAGGATCTTCACGCCCTTCAGAGGCGGTGTTGCGTTGGTCACTGAATCAGTCTCCGTCTCCATCCAAACCCTTATGCAAAGAGACGGTTCCCGCGTCGTCGTCGACGCTGGTCGTCTGGCGGTGCTTTCATCTTCTCGGTGCGGTTTCAGGACTGAATGCCGCCGGGTGTCGTACTGCCGGCCGAAAATCAGTCCGCGGGTCAGGATACCACCTACGTAAATCGGGCTGTAACATGACCCCTGACCTGCGCCCGAACCCGCAAGGAGAAGAGATGAAGCTAGTCGATCCGACTGTTCCCGCCGCCGTACGAGAGTCCCGGCGGGCGCCCGCTCTGGCCAGTCTGGACGGGTTAACCATTGGCCTGTTGACCAACGGCAAACTCAACGCGGATGTCCTCCTGAAGGAAACCGCCGCCATTCTGCAGACCCGATTCGGCGGTAACGTCCTGCCCATGGTGGCGAAAGGCAGCGCGGGCGCGCCCGCCCCGGCAGATACTCTGAAGAACCTCTCAGTGGAGTGCGACTACCTGATTACCGCATCGGGCGACTGAGGAAGTTGCTCGACGTGCAGTTTGCATGACGGCATCACTTTCGAACAGACCGGCAAACGGGCGGTCGTCCTGTGTACGACACCGTTCGAGGTCACTGCGAAAAACATGGCCCGAATGCTGGGCCTCCCCGACTATCCCTTCGCGATTCTCGATCATCCGCTGGGGAGTTGCACCGCGAGCGAACTCAAGCAAAGAGCCACCGCAGCGTCGGAGCAGGCGGTCGGAATTCTCATGAGATGACCTGATCAGCAGTCGATGCACACGCCGATCGGCTGGCTCTGCATGATCGATCCCCTGCCTCGGCTCCAGGACGGTATGAACGCCGAATGGCCGCCCCCGTCGCCCCCGCCCACAGTGACGAGAATGTCGTCAGGGCTCAGGCCCCGGTGATAGTCCAGCCTGCCCTGCCGCTTGTATTCTCGGAGCACGAACTTGCCGATCCGCTCCATGCCCTCCCTGGGCCGCCTCGCGTGCTCGAAGAGGTACTCTTTGACCATCGCTTTCGTCCAGCCGTCTCGGGCGATGATCTGGATGTGTTCCGGACACAACACCACCACGCTCTGCCCCGTGGTGATGCAGCCGTAGTTCGCCATGGCGTCGGCCATCGTGTCCAGAATGGCCTCCGGCGTGTTGCCGCCGTGGTTCTCCACGTTGATGAACCCGGCACCCGCGAAAACGGTGACTGAGCTGACACCTTCGGGATAGCCGAACTCTTCGCATAGCGGGGGCCACGGATTCTTGTCGGCCCGCTCGGCAATGCAGAAGCTGTACTTTCCGGGGTTCCCCTGGGTCGATTTGTCGGCCACGCCGGGCACCGTCCGGAAGACGTTCAAGAGCGTCAGTCGGACAGTGCGGCCGATGGTCGCATTGGCGCGATTTCCTGGGCCGAAGAGGTTCGCACCCGCGTTCATGCCGATGTCGTCGACGATGGGCCCGCTGACGATGAGCAGGTGTCCCGAACCGCCGGTGCTCACCGTGCTGGCGTGGAAGTTGAAGGCTTCGCGATCCATCGCTTCGAAAGCCGCCACGATGACCGGAAAGTACTCGGGCAGGCAACCGGCCATCACCGCATTGATCGCCGCGGCGCGGACGGTCAGCTCCAGTCCAGTCGCGGGATGATGCGCGAGGACGGTTTCGGGGGGTCTGCCTTCCATCGCCATCATGGCCGTAACAAGGCTCGCTTCCGGCGGCACGACCGGCAGGCCGTCCGTCCAACCCTGTTCGTAGCAGTAGTCGATGGCCTGCAATACGTCGTCGGGAACTTCGTGGACCTTGTCGGTTGCAACACTGGCCATGCGCTCTTGCCCTGCGGAATGACTCAAGGCCTGCATGCTCCGACTTGTGCGAGGGCGTCGTCAAGCCCGCGCCTGCGAAACCACTACGAGTGACGGTGGCTGTCGCTGGCTCAGTTGAAAATACGTGGTCGGCGGCGCTTATTCTTGGGACCATAACGAGCCCGCCCTCAACGATGCGGTCCGTCGAGATCGGAAACATATGCCGATAGCAGACAAGGTCCACTACAGGGCATTTGAGGTGCATGGCGCTAGTCACCGCAAATGAGGCAACAAGGCCGCCTCACGGTCAAACGGAGGGGACTGGCGTCGGTTCTGTTCGGCATCGTTGTCGATAGCCGACGCTATGAAATGGCCTGCTTCTGTTTGCGCTGGTTTGCTCCGGCATTGTGCATTCGCGGCTTCAAAATCTTGGTGACAAAAGGTGATGTCATGGCGCGAAGCACTGCGCTGTAGTTGGGTTGGAACGTGATCTCGGCACCAACGGTCGCTTTGTTGTTGCCCAAGCTCAGAATGAGATGGTCACTGCTGGCCCCGACAATCTCGATTCCAAACGGCGCGGTGAGGCCTTCTGGATCGGTATCCTGATGTCCGACTGCCAGAATTGCCTGAGAGACCAATCCGCGATCCTTGACAGCCGGCTTGGCACCAAACGCAGTTTGGCCGATATTGCCCCATGGTTGCGACGGTTTGACCTTGGACTCGATCACTGCCGCGACGAGTGCGATGGCATCGGTGTAGAGTCCATGGATCGGTTGGCGATGGAGAGGCTCCACGCCGAGCAGGATTGACTCACCGAGACGAAGATCGTTGATCCTTCCGGTGCCTGCCGCGCTGAACGCCCACGGAAGATTGCCGGAATTCCCTCCGGAGACGACATCGAGGGTGAGACCGAAGGCTGCATCAATGGAATCGGCGAGGGCAGATAGCGTTGCCATGTTTCCAGCATCGGGGGCCACGCCGCTCCGGCAAGCGAGGTTCGTGCCGATACCCTTCAGCACGATATTCCTGCAGCGAAGCGTCTCACGCACGGTGCTGAGGAGATCCTCCGGCATGATCCCCTCCCTGAGATCTCCAAGCTCAACCATGAGCATGATCCCATGCGTCCGCCCCGACCCATACGCGGCATCAGAGAGCTTCCCGATGACCTCCAGCTCCGTCAGCACGATATTCCTGCAGCGAAGCGGCATCAGAGAGCTTCCCGATGACCTCCAGCTCCGTATTAAAACTGACATCGGCATGCGCCACGACCCGTTCGACCTGACTCATCATCGGAGAGCGGATCAGTGTCATTGGCGCCAATATCCCCGCACCACGCAGCGTTTCGATGTTCTCAATGCGAGATTCGCCGATCGCCCGTACGCCTGCCTGAAGCAACACGCCGGCAATTTCGGGTGACCCCAAAGTCGCTTTGGTAACTCCGGTGACGGATATGCCGCAGAGTCTCAGCCGCTTGACGAGCGTGGAAGCATTGTGGTGGATCTTTTCGAGGTCGATCTCCAATCGCGGTGCGGTCATCAGCCAGTGGCCGTCCGCATCTCCGCAAGTGCAAGAATCGCCGGACGAACCATGTCCAGCAACCGTCCGGGCGGACGGCTCAAGGCGTCCGTGACCGGAATTCCCAATTCACGCTCGTACTGGATAATGGCGGCACTCACCGCTTCATGTGTCATGTTCTCGTGGTTGATCGTGAGGCCGATAACCTTCGTATCGGCGAAGGTCTGGATAAGTTTGATTTCGCTGGCCGGCGATGGCATCGCCATCTGTTCGAAGTCGCAGCGATGACGCCGCCCCGGGGCATGCTGCAGAATGACTCCGGTGGGTCTGCTGCCCCTCAAAATGAATGACGTGGAGCTGAAGGCCGGATGACTCAGTGCGCCTTGACCTTCGATGACGATCACATCCGGACGCTCTTCCTGGAACGCCTCGATGATGGTCGCCTCCAACTCACCGGAGCAGAATTGCGACGGAACGGCATCGAGTGCGACACCGTGGCGGGCCCCTTGGATCAAGCCGGTCTGGCCAGTGCCAACCATGACGGCTTTCAAGCCGTGATCGTTGAGAACACGAGTCAGGATCGTGGCGGTGGTGCGCTTGCCGATGGCACTGTCGGTTCCCAGCACGGCAATTCGCGGGCAGGTGACTTCGGCGATTCGATCATCGAACATCCGCAGATCTTTCTTGGCGCGGGGTTTTCGCATGTCAAGGATCGCGACATTGTTCGCTATGCCCGCGGCCACGAACTCCGGGTCGTCGGTCAAAAATTCATGGAGACCACTCACGACATTCATTCCGCGTGCCAAGGCATCGAGCACGACGCCTCGCTCACCTTTCGACAACATTCCGCTCTTGGGCGCCATCCCGAAGATGAAGTAGTCAGGGACACGTACGGCGCGACACAGGGCGTCAGTGAGATCGCGGCAAATCGGGATGGCGTTGGCCTTCCCATCAAGCACCTCGCCGGTGTCGAGTCCAGCCTGCTTGCTATCGATCACCGAAAGGATTTCGTACTTCTCTGAATGACGAATGAGCCCGTTGGCCGTCTTACCGTCGATTTCACCGAAGTTGTCTTCGCAATAGATGACCGCCGTCGCAGTCCGCTTCCGCTCATGGGATGGAATCGTTACGGGACGACTAATACCAAGCGAGTGCGGAGCGACGGCGAACGCATTTGGCGGTTTCTCCAATGGGGCAATGGGCATCGAGGCTCCTTGAGCAAAAAAATATCAACCGGTAAGCGGATCACGAAGCTCACTTCGGATCCTTTGCATACCGTTTAGCCAAATAGATCGGAACGTGGTCGCGCCGCCGTCCGAACAGCGGCGTGGTCAATGCCACCTAGTGTCCTGTCATTCATCAAGTGTCGGATAAAGGCGTTTCAGTTTCACGCGGGCATCGTCCGTAGTGAACTGCCAGTTGACCTTGGCCTGGATACGGTCTCGGGACGCCTGCCAAGCGGCCACCTCGTCGCGCAGGAGCTCGAGGGAGTCGATGCGTCGGTTGAGGCATTGACGGATCATGACGTTGAGCTCGACCTCGGCGACGTTGAGCCAGCTGCCGTGCTTGGGCGTGTAGACGAACTCGAAGCGGTCCCACAGGGCCTTGGCCTCGGTCGGCGGAAAGGCCTCGTACAGGGCGCCGGGACGGTGCGTGTTCAGGTTGTCCATCACCAGCGTGATCCGCTTGGCGTCGGGGTGGCGCTCGGCGATATCGTTCAGGAAGCGCGCCCAGTCGGTTTTGGTTCTGCGCGCCGTCACCTTGGTCATGCGCCGCCCGGCCAGGGGTTCCGTCGCCATGAACACGTTGCAGCTACCGCAGCGCCGGTACTCGTAGTCTTCGCGCGCCGGTCGACCCGGGGCCGCCGGAACCGGTTCCCGCGTCTCGCCGATCAGTTGCCGGGGCGTCTCGTCCATGCACACCACCGGAAAGGCCGCATCGTAAGGACGTCGGTAGACGTCGAGAACCTTCTCCATCGCCGCCGCGAAGTCCGCGTTGCCCTGCGGGGGAATCACCCAGCCGACGCGCCGCCACGGTTTGATCGCGTTTTTTTTAGGACCCGCCGCACCGTCTCGTGCGACACGCTGTCGATGTGGCCGAGTTCCACGACGCGGTCCGCCAGCAACCGCAGCGACCACTGCGAATGGCCCTCGGGCGGCTCGGCGCAGCTCAGCGCCACCAGGCGCGCCTCGAACTCGCCGTCGGCTTTGCGCACGTAGCTCGGATGGCGACCTTGCCGACCGCCGAGCGCCGCCTCCATGCCCTCCTCGACGAAACGCTTCTTGACCCGATCCACCTTGCGCGCACTGATGCGCAGGATCTCGGCAATCGCCTCCCCGCGCGCCCGCTGCTCGTTGAACCCGCCCTCGTCGCAGTTGAGCAGAATCAGCGCATTGATCACCTTCTGCGATTGATGCGAGCCCTTGCGCGTGATGCCCGCGAGTTCGTCCCGCTCCTCTTTCTCCAAAGTCACCACGTAACGCTTCATGCCGAACTCCTCGCCGTCGTTGGACAACGAGAAATCTATCATGAACTATACGACATATCATGTGTGATATGACACTAGATTCCTGGGCCACCTACATCGAGGCGCCGATCAATCATGGAGGCCGACGTCGGCTGTGTGAAGAACGCCAGAAGGACCATGGGCTGTATCGAATCCAGCCCATGTCGCCGCAGTTTTTCTTGTTCGTGGGCGAAAGAGGCGCTACGCCCTCCACTATATGGTGTGTTGATTGCGTATTACAAGGCTAACTTTGCACGTCGTGTAAGCCCAAAGCCGTAATGTCCCCTTTCTGCAAAGTTAAAGTGTCCCCTTTTGTCGGAGACGGAGGGGTGCTTTTAGTGTCGCGGGAAGGGATGCTGGGCATGAGGGAGCCGGATCGGGCGGGCGTGATCGGGCAAGTGGCGGAGAAGCGCCTGCGCCCACGAAACCACCACGAGTGACGGTAAGCTGTCGCTGGCCGCGATCCAGGCTGAACCCACCGGTCAGGCGGCCGAAACGCGACGAGCACCCAGACAACGGAAGTCCATGAGCACAGATACCCTCCTCCAACGCCGCGAGCGCCTGCTCGGCCAGCGCATGCCGCTGTTCTACTCGGAACCCGTGCACATCGTCCGAGGCAACGGCATCTGGCTGTACGACGCGTCCGGAAAACAGTACATGGACCTGTACAACAACGTGCCCTGCGTGGGACATGCGAACCCTCGGGTAGCGGCGGCGATGCGGACCCAGGCCGGCACGTTGAACGTGCACAGCCGCTATCTGCACGAGGCGATCCTGGACTACGCCGAGCGGCTCACGGATCTGCACGCCGAAACCCTTGCGCGGGCGGTATTTTGCTGCACGGGCACCGAAGTCCGACGGTTATCCAATGCGCGCCGTGATCGGGAAGGCAATCCGGAGATCCGCACGATCCCCTACCCGCAACGGTACCGTCCTCTCGATCCCGGCGTTTCGGAGGCCGAACTCACCGAGCTGCACCTCGGGCTTGTGCACAACGCCATCGCCGACTTCGCTCGGCACGACATCGGAAAACTGGAGGAACTGGATCGTTCATTCGATCTGGATTTCTGGCAGGCCCAGACGCCAAAAGCGAGATTCGACGCGACTTGGGATCTGATCGTCCACTACGCCAAGGTCAAAGGGATCGATGTTCGTCAACTCCGACTTCAGCGATCTGTTGAGTCTTTTCAACGCCAAGCGCGTTAGGTACATGGTGATCGGCGGGTACGCCGTGGTCCAGCATGCGGAACCCCGTTTCACCAATGACCTGGATCTCTGGATCAGTACGAAACGACAAACGCGGACGCCGTTTACAGTGCACTACGCGACTTCGGCGCGCCTCTATCCGGGCTGACGCCGGCGGACTTCAAAGAGGAGGGATCCTTCTACCAAATGGCGCCCCACCAAATCGGGTGGACATCCTGATGGGCATTCCCGGCGTGGAATTCCAGGCGGCCTGGAAGCGTCGTGTGGAAGTGGACTTCGACGGCCTGCTGGTATCGTTCATTTCACGCGAAGACCTGATCAGGGCCAAACAGGCGGCTGGTCGGCCCCAGGATCTGATAGACCTTCAAGCCTTGCGACGGCGCTGACGGAGCGAGCGAGTTGCGGGTTCGATACCGGGCGAAGCAGAGGCGCGGGAGACTTCAGTCCGACTTGATCCGATCGATGATGGAGGTCGTTGAGGAGTCCTCGAACAGGCCTACGACCTTGACCGTACCGCCGTAACCGCGCACGAAGTCTCCTCCGACCACTTCGCTTTCGGCATAGTCGCCGCCTTTCGCCAGCACGTCCGGGCGCAACGCCGACAACAACGCCTCCGGCGTGTCCTCCGAGAACGGAGTCACCCAATCCACCGAGGCCAAGCCATCCAGCACGCGCATTCGGCTTTCCACGTCGTTCACCGGCCGGCCGTTGCCCTTGAGCCGTTCGGCGGACGCGTCGTCGTTGACAGCCACCACGAGTCGGTCGCCGAGGCCACGCGCCTGGTCCAGGTAGCCCACATGACCGGCGTGCAGGATGTCGAAACAACCGTTGGTAAAGACGATCTTGTCACCTCGGCCGCGCGCGGCGGCGACGGCGGCGATGAGAGCATCGCGTTCGAGCACACCATGTTCGACCGGCGGCTGTCTGGCGATGGATCGATTGATTTCGGCGGCGGTCACCGCCGCGGTTCCGATCCGTGCGCACACGAGTCCAGCGGCGAGATTGGCCATGCGCGCACCGTCGAGCACGCTCCAGTCCAGGCTAGCGGCGACACCCAAGCCAGCGGCGACGGTGTCGCCGGCGCCGGTAACATCGTAGATTTCGACGTTGCTTGCCTGTACGCGATGGCTGGTGCCGCCACGTTCGATGACGGCAAGCCCCGCGCCACCCAGGGTGACGACGAGCGCCCCACCGTCGATGCGATCCAGCAGTTCCGTGGCTCGACGCTCCAGGTCCTCCTCATCCGCCCACACGCCAACTGCGTGTTCAAATTCCGAACGATTCGGCTTGATGATGTCCGCTCCCGCGTAACGGCCCAGGTCCTTGAACTTTGGATCGACCACGACGGTCACGCCAGCTTTCTTCGCGGCCGCGACGATCCCTTCCGGCGCGTCGACAACGCCCTTGTCGTAGTCCTCAATGATGAGCGCTTCGGCGCCAGCCATGTGCCTTTCCAACGCCTCGAGAATGCGATCGGCAACCGGCGCGGGCGGCCGTCGTTCGAAATCCATGCGAATCAGTTGCTGGCGCTGGCTGAGAACGCGCAGCTTCAGCGTGGTCTCCCAGTCCGCCACTTCCACGAAGTCGCAGGTGACGCCCGCTCCTTCCAGCGTCGCGCGCATACCGCGCGCAGCTTCGTCGTTACCAACGGCCGAGACGAGCGTGCATTCCGCTCCCATCGCGACGACGTTCAATGCCACGTTGGCGGCACCTCCCGGGCGATCTTCCGCCACGGAGACATCGACCACCGGCACCGGTGCCTCCTGGGAGATGCGGTGCGCATCGCCGTACCAGTACCGATCTACCATGACATCGCCCACCACGACGATGTGGGTCGATGCGGTGAGAGGAAGCGTGCGGTTCATGCGCCCGATGCTAGTGCCCGCTCCGGCTAAAATCTACGGGCATATGCCGCGCCTGACCGTATCGGTAGAACCGACCGTGTTGCGCCGTGGAACACTGTCGAATCACCGGCACCTGTCCGTTTGGCGAATGCGAACAAAAACCGCCCCTCAACCCCGCGAAGTTGGATACAGTTCGCCACATGGGCAAGCTACGCGGATCACCCAAGCACTGGCCGTACCTGGCGCTCATCGGGATCGCCCGATTGGCGTGCCGGCTGCCCGTGCGCTGGTGGCTGGCAATCGGGCGCGCCATTGGCCATGCCGCGTACCTGCTCGCCCGTCCCCGGCGGAGGACTACCGAGATCAACATCCGCCTGTGCTTTCCCGATCTCGATCAGGACGCGCGCGCGGATCTGGTGCGATGCACATTTCTCTCCGTCGGCATGCTGGCGATGGAATTAGCCTTTTGCTGGTTCCGTCCCATCGAAATCTTGGCGCGGCGCATGGAGATACATGGATTGGAGGCCTTGCGGGAAGCCCAATCCGAAGGACGCGGCGTATTGCTGGTCGGGGCGCACTATCTCACCCTGGACCTTGGAGCGGCGCTGTTGTCGACCCAGGTGGAATTCGACGCGGTGTACCGCCGCAACAACAATGCAGCCATCGAACGCCTGATGGTCGAAGGACGCAAGCGGTTCTGCGGCCGAGTGATAGAACGCAACGACATCCGCCGCGCGATCAGAAGTTTGCGCGAATCCCGACTCCTGTGGTACGCGCCGGATCAGGACTACGGGATCAGGCACTCGGTATTCGCGCCGTTCTTCGGCCAGACTGCCGCGACCATCGCCACGTCCCGACTGGTCAAACTGACCGGTGCGCGGCCGATCCTTTTCAGCCACTTTCGCGACTCCGCGCAAGGGACCTGGTCGCTGCACCTGCAGCCGATCAAGGACTACCCGACGGGTGACGACGTGGCAGACGCCAAGCACCTCAACAGCCTGATCGAAGCCGAGATTCGCAAACATCCCGACCAGTACCTGTGGCTGCACCGGCGTTTCAAGACGCGCCCCGAGGGCGTTCCCTCACCTTACGTGTAGCCACCACCGAGAGATCGGCGCCGCGGCAGCCAGCGGGTCATCTTGCCGGCCATCGCCAAGGCGGGAGATCCAGCCGGTCGAAGTCGAGTGCGAAGGTCTCTCCGAATTCCTCCCAGGTCCAGGGCAGCCCGATCCGGGTCCGCGCCCGTTCCGTCCACGATGTCGCCGCCACGAATTACGATGTCATGTGGCATTTTTGTTCTTTACCTCCCGTAAGGAAATCATGTGCCACGCCGGGATGATCGATGCAGGAATCCGCCTCAACGCGAGCTGCGTAGACAATGACCCAAGGTCCGTGTCGTGTAAATGGTCGCGATACCTACCAAGTGCTGCCGGACGCGTCCCTGATGCCGCAGCCACGCTCGCAGTAAGGCTTGTCGGAGGGTGGCTCGACGGAGACCGGCCTGGCATCGAGCAAAGGGCCATAGACGATAACGTATCGCTCCGAGAGTTGATCATAGTCGGATTGTGGCCTTTCAAAATGACGGTGTTCGACTTCCCCTGGGGAGGTGATGCGCAAGCGTTTTCCTTTCAACTTGCCACCAGCAACGAAGCGAACACCAGGGCGCTGTTGGCGAGCGTAAAGGATCCGCATCTCGACCTGCTGAAGCGAGCCGTCAGGCAGAAGCTGCCGGACCTGCCGGAGGCGGTATTCGAGCAGCGCTGGCAGTTTTTCCGTACCGAGGCATTCGCCGGACAATGGGTGCGGTCAAAAGTGTTTCGGATCACCGAACAAGGCGACTGGAAATGGTCGCCGGCGATCGAGCGCGACTACCTGTTGCGATATCTCGATTACGTGATCGGCGGCTTGACAGCACCCGTCAGCGACCACATACCGGAGCAGTTGCGGCATCTCGACGGCGTCAAAACTTGGCGATAGCGCCACGAAAACCGTCGCCGCTTCGCGAGCACCGTGTTTTGCCCCCGCCCAAGCGCGACTGTTTCGTCCCACCCGCCCGCTCGTCATCCTGTCGGATAGCGCGGCGCAAGCATTCTGGAATGCCCGACTGCATCAAGGTAGAGACACGCGCGGGTCCACAGTAAGGGCAACACTCAATGTGTTGTCATGTGGACGAACGAGACCGCAAGCCCGATGGACCCCTTCAATTCGCGCAGCGGCTCGATTTTCCGAACGCAGCACAGACCGTTGCCAAAGGATTTGCATTCGACAGGTTGCGAAAATTTTATTTGCACGGTTGTTTTTATTGCAAATAGCTGGCTGAATGCATTGCAAATACCGGATTGGGATGCGTCAAAAAATTGTATCGACCAAGAATCGGCGACTCGGAGCTTTCAGCCAGGCTGGAGTCCTCCGGCGCGGTGCTCATCGAAGGTCCGAGAGCGTGCGGCAAGACAGCCATGGCTCGCCAAGTCGCCGCCAGCGAAGTGTTGCTCGACGTGGACGAAAACGCGCGGCTGGCGATTGCGGTCGAACCCGCATTGGTGCTGGCGGGCGAGACGCCACGGCTCATCGATGAGTGGCAGATCGAACCCACAATCTGGAATCATATTCGGCGCGCGGTGGACGAACGAAGCGAGAGAGGGCAGTTCGTTCTGACAGGTTCCGCCATACCGACGGATGACCTTACGCGCCACACCGGCGCGGGCAGGATATCGCGCTTGCGGTTGCGTACGATGAGCCTTGCTGAGACAGGATATTCCAGCGGGGAAGTATCTCTCGCCGACTTGCTGAACGGCCACTTCGAGGGCTGCTCATCGTCGCCTTCCAAGCTCACAGATTTGATCGTCCAACTTTGTCGCGGCGGCTGGCCCGGCGACCTGGATCTCGCAGACCAAGCCTGCCTCAGATCGCGAGTCGACTATCTTGAGGAGATTCGCCGCGTTGACATCACTCGTGCCGACGGAGTTCGACGCGATGCGGACAACGTCGGTCGGGTACTTCGCTCCCTTGCACGCAACTTGGCAACGCCAGTCAGCGCGCGAACCATCGCCGCGGACGCGGGCGGCGACGCCGGTCCCCTGGACGCTGATACGGTACGTAACTACCTGGACGCGCTGCGCCGACTGATGATCTGTGAAGAACAGCCCGCCTGGTCTCCGAGACTCCGCTCTCGATCGCGCCTGCGGCAATCGCCGAAGCGCCATTTCGTCGATCCATCTCTCGCGGTGGCTGCGCTCGGAGCGACGCCTGAAAGACTATTGGAGGATCTGGAAACCCTGGGATTCCTGTTCGAGTCCATGGTGTACCGCGATCTGACCATCTACTCCCGCGCGTGCGACGCTAGCGTTTACCACTACCGCGACAACACCAACCTCGAAATAGACGCAGTGGTCGAGAACCGTCGGGGCGACTGGTGCGCCTTCGAGGTAAAGCTTGGCGCCGGCCAAGCAGACGCCGCCGCCAAATCGCTGCTGAAGTTCCGCGAACGCGCGGACTTGAATACCGCTGGCGAGCCAAAGACCCTCGGTGTCATCGTGAGTTCGGGATATGGGTACACGCGGGACGACGGCATCGCAGTGATCCCCATCACCGGCCTGGGGCCGTAGTCAACCAGGCGGCACTCCCTGGCCTGGACGGTCTGCTGCAAGCTGGCAGCCAGCCGTGGCCTCAGTACAGGTGGCACGCCACCAGGCGATCCGGTTTCCGCCCCTCGGGATCGGAGACGTTCTTCAGTTCGGGAGTGGTTCCGCGGCATACGTCCATGACCTTGGGACACCGGTTGGCGAAACGGCAACCCGGCTGAATGTTGACGGGCGACGGAATCTCGCCCCGGACCGCCGTACGCCCACGGCTGCGTTCCGTGGCCGGATCCGGCTCTGGGTTCGAACCGACCAGCATTTGCGTGTACGGATGCTTCGGATGGAAGAAGACGTCGTTCGCGCGCCCGAGTTCGATCATGGAGCCGAGGTACATCACCGCCATCCTGTCGGACACGTAGCGCACCATGGAAAGGTCGTGGGCGATGAAGAGCATCGTCAGACCCATGGACTCCTTCAGTTCGCCGAGCAGGTTGACGACCTGGGCCTGCACCGAGACATCGAGCGCCGAGATCGGCTCGTCGCAGACGACGAACTTGGGTCTCATGATCAACGCCCGCGCGATGCCTATGCGTTGGCGCTGTCCGCCGGAGAATTCATGCGGATAGCGAGCCATGTGCGCCGCGTTGAGTCCGACGCGTTCGAGCCAGTCGCCCACGTTGTCGCGCACTTCCGCGCTTGGAAGGCTGGTATGCAATCTCAAGCCTTCGCCGACGATCTCGCCCACGGTCATGCGCGGGTTCAGGGACGAGTACGGATCCTGAAACACCATCTGCATCGTTTGGGCGTAGCGCTGGAAATCCCTGGGCGCGTAGCTTTGCGGCATTGTCTCGCCCTGGAACCTCACCTGCCCCGCCGTCTTGTCGAGCAGGCCGAGCAAGGTCTTGCCGAACGTGGACTTGCCGGAGCCACTCTCACCGACCAGCCCGACGATCTCGCGCGGGGCGATATCGAGGCTGACATCGTCCACCGCGTGCACCGTCTGGTTGCGACCTATCGCGAAGTGCTTCGTCAGGCCTTCGGCTTCTATCAGCGGCGTCATGAGTCCTTGACCTCGAGGGGCGCCGCATAGTGCAAAGCCTCTAACCGCTGCGGGCAGTCCGCGTGATGCAGCCAGCAGCGCGCCGCGTGTCCTGCCCCGACCGCGAACCCCGGCGGCGGATCGTTCCGGCACGCCTCCATGGCGTGGGGACAGCGGGCGAAATACGCGCATCCGGGGGGCGGCGCGAACAGGTCCGGCGGCGACCCGTCGATCGGCGTCAGTTCCTGCTCGGCGTCGTCCCGGTTGGTTGGCATGGCAGCCTTGAGGCCGACGGTGTAGGGATGCGCGGAGTTGTAGAAGATATCGTCCGCCGTGCCGGTCTCCAGGAACTCGCCCGCGTACATGACCGCCACTTCGTCCGCCATGCGCGCCACCACGCCGAGGTCATGGGTGATGAGGATGATCGCCATGTTGTTCTGCCGCTGAAGATCGCGCAGCAGGTCAAGGATTTGCGACTGTATGGTGACATCGAGGGCGGTGGTGGGCTCGTCGGCGATGAGGATTGAAGGACCGCAGGCGATCGCCATCGCGATCATGGATCGCTGCAGCATGCCCCCGGAAAACTCGAACGGGAACTGCCTCGCGCGTTTTCCGGGCTCGTTGATGCGCGTCAGTTCCAGCAACTCCACCGCGCGCGCCAGGGCACGCCTGTGGCTGAAGCCTCGGTGCACCTGCAGCGTCTCGGCGATCTGATCGCCAATGGTCATGGTGGGATTGAGGGAGGTCATCGGATCCTGGAAAATCATGCCGATCTGGGAACCGCGCACGATCCCGCCGTCGACGGTGACGCCATCGATGATTTCCCGGCCCCGCAGCTTCGCCGTGCCGCCGACGATGCGCCCCGGCGGCGTCGGAATCAGTCCCATGATGCTTTGCACGGTCACCGACTTGCCGCAGCCGGACTCGCCGACCACGGCGAGGGTCTTGCCGGCATGCACGTCGAAGGAAACGCCGCGTACGGCGTGCACCGTGCCACCGTAGGTATCGAACTCGACCTCCAGGTCGCGCACCTCGAGCAGCGCTGGGCTGACCTGATCCGTTGCAGCAGTCATTCCCGCGACCTCATCCGTTGTAGCAGTCATTCCTGCGACCGCATGCGCGAGTCGAGCGCGTCGCGCAACCCGTCGCCGAGCAGGTTGAACGCCAGCACCGTGATACTGATGAAGAGCGCCGGGAAGATCAGTTCGTGCGGGTGCGTGAGCATGGTCTTGATCCCCTCGTTGCACATGCTGCCCCAGGACGGCGTGGGCGGCGCCACGCCCATGCCGATGAACGACAGGAACGCCTCGGTGAAGATGGCGCTCGGCACGGCGAAGGTAATGGTTACCAGGATCACCCCCATGGTGTTGGGAATCATGTGCCGCAGCACGAGGTAGGGCGTCTTCGCGCCCAGCAGGCGCGAGGCGCTGACATATCCCTCTTCGCGAATCTGCAGAATCTGTCCGCGCACGAGCCGGGCCGCCGCCGGCCAGCTCAGGATCACCATGGCGATCAGCATGGGCGCGATGCCGCTATCGCCGCCTTCGATCTTGAACAGTATTCGAAACAGGATCATGAACAGCAGGAACGGCAGAGCCACGACGAAGTCGGCGAAACGCATCAGGATCTGGTCGACGCGTCCGCCGACGAAACCGGCGGCGCTGCCGTAGAGGATGCCGACCAGCATGAACAGGAACGGCGCGACGATGCCGATGAAGAGAGACACCCGCGCGCCGTGCATCAGGCGCGCCAGCATGTCGCGACCGAGGTAGTCCGTGCCCAGGAGATGCAGCGCCAGCTTGACCTGATCGCCGATGGCGAGATCCGAGGATGTGCGGGCAAGTCCGCGCTCCGCCGCCTCTTCGGCCGTGATGACGCGTATCGCGCGCACGCCGAGGGTGGCGTATACGGGCGCCTCCAGACCGTTCCTGTGAAGCGGCACTATCGAGTAGAAATACTCCTGCGGCCTGATGTCCAGACGATCCTCAAAGCTGACGCGCGACGGCAACAGCACATCGGCAATGGGCATCCCCAGCGCGTCGTCCGGCGCCGGGTGCGCGATGTTGCGATATACCCGATAGCCATTCGCGCCGGGGACCGGGTCCCAGAATATGCGCACGGCCTGCGTTGTCGCCTCGCCCGCGAGGGACACCGACGCCGGCGCCTCAAGGGGACCTTGGCCGCTGCGCGCATTCGCCGTAACGCCGGACCAGGGGACGTACGGGGCGACGATGACCGCAGTGCGGTCAGCGCCCGGCGGCGAGGAAATCTGGTCCAGATCCTGCGCCGAAGGATTGGGCGCGAACCAGGGACCAACGACAGTGAATGTGCCGAGCGCGATGACGATATAGAGCGATACGAGCGCGCGCCGGTTCGCCTTGAGCCGGATCCAGGCATCGCGCCAATACGACAGGGAGGGACGTGAAATAACCTCCACATCGCGATGGGCGACCACCGGCGCGAAGGAGAGCGCGGTGTTCACTCGAGCCTCACCCTTGGATCGATCAGGCCGTAGAGCAAATCGACGACGATCACCATGAAGACGAGAAAGGCGCCGTAGAAGACCGTCGTCCCCATGATCACCGTATAGTCGAGCTGTTGCACGGCTTGCACGAAGTAACGCCCCAGTCCCGGAATCGCGAACACCAGTTCGACCACGAAACCGCCGGTCGTGATCGCCGCGATGGACGGTCCGAGCACGGTGACGACGGGAAGTATGGCGTTCCTTAGTTCGTGCCGCAGGAACACCCGAGTGGGAGGCAAGCCCTTGGCCCGAGCCGTCCTCACGTAGTCCGAATTCACAATCTCTAGCATGGAGGAGCGCATGAGCCGGGTCAGGAACGCCATGGTGCCGAGGCCGAGCACCAACGACGGCGCAATCATGTGCGAGAGGGTGCCCCATCCCGCGACGGGCAACACGGAAGTGCCGAACAACGCGTTCAGCTTGACCAGCCCGAGCTGGCCCAGGGCGGCGAAAACGAAACTCGGGACGGAGATGCCGAGAATGACCAGAAACATGATCGCGATGTCAGGCATCCGGTTCCGGTAGCGCGCCGTAAGCGCGCCGAACAGTATGCCGCCGAGCCCCGCGAAGGCGATGGCAAGGATGCCGAGAATGGCGGAAACCGGAAAGTGTTCGCGGATGATGTCGTTGACCCGGCGATTCTCCTGCGCGAAGGAGATGCCGAAATCCCCGCGCACCATGTTCCAGATGTAGATGCCGTACTGGGTCAAGAGCGGCTTGTCGAGGCCATATTGCGCCTCCAGATTCTTGCGAACTTCCGCGGATACAGCCTTGTCGTTCATCAGGGGATCGCCGGGCACGCTGTGCATGGCGAAGAACGTCGCGGTGGCGATGAACCAGACCGTTATGACGCCTTGCAGCAGGCGTTTGAGCGTATATACAAACATGCCCGCTCAGCCGTCCGTTATGTAGGCGCCGGTATAGTCGGGGTCCGTTCCCACGGCGCGGCGCACGACGCCCTTGAGGCGCGGATTGCGGACGAAGACGGAGCCGCGTTCGTAACTCGGCAGGATCACCGCATCGTCGTAGATGATCTTCTGGATCTGGTCGAAGGCGTGCATTCGCTCCTCGGCGACCAGCGAGCGCTGCGCGATCTCCACCCACTCGTCGAGCTTCGGATTGTCGTATTGGCCGCGATTGTTCTTGTTCCAGGACGCGAACAGGTCGCCGAAAGTGAGAGGGTCGGCGTAGTCCGGACCCCATCCGGCCAGCACCAGGTCGAAATCTCCCGCCGTCATCTTGGCCAGGCGCTGCTTGAAAATCTGCCGGTCGAGTTTTACTTCGATTCCCAAGGTCGACGCGAACACCTCCTGGAAATATTCCGACTCCTTGCTCGCCGCCGGACTGTCGCCGCTCAGCATGATCAACGGCGGCAACGGGTCGAGACCGAGTTCCCGCTTGGCGCGGGCCAGGTACTCGCGCGCCCGGGCAATATCGACGCGGTGTTCGGGGGCGGGGTATTCCTGCCGGAAATATCCATCGACGCCCTTGAGCCACACCGGAAACAGCGACTCGCCAGGCGTGTTGCCAGGGAGCTTGATGACCTTGTACACCAGTTCCGCCGGATCGAAGACGAACTGAATCGCCTTGCGCAGATTCCGGTTGTGGGTCAACCGGGACGGGCGATGGTTGAATTCGATGAAAAACACCGAACCGTCGTTGAACCGCTCGAGTTTCCACCGCTGCTCCAGCGCATTTTGCAATGTTTCCGCATCCAGACCGGCGATGGCGACCCTGCCGTCCTTGTACAGGTTCAGTGTCGCGTTGACGTCGGATGTGACGTAAGCATAGTCGATGGCGTTGAGCCGAACGCGCTCGTGGTCCCAGTACTCGGCGTTGCGCGACATTCTGAGTTGCGCGCCGTGTACCCACCTTTTGATGACGAACGGGCCGTTGTAGAGGAGGTCTTTGGCATCCGCGCCGTAGCGTCCATCGCGACCTTCGTAGAAGGCCTGCTTGATCGGATAGTAGGTGGGGAACGCGACGAGCTTGTCGAAGTAGCCGATGGGCCGCTCCAGCCGGATGGCGAGGGTGAGGTCATCGACGGCCGTCGCGCCGAGGGCCGTCGACGGCAGTTCGCCCTCGTTCACGGCTCGGGCGTTCTCAATGGCATAGAGTATGAAGGCATACTCCGATGCGGTCGCCGGCTCCAACGCCTTGCGCCACGCGAATACGAAGTCGTGGGCGGTGACCGGCGTGCCATCGCTCCAGCGGCTATCGTCGCGCAAGCGGAAGACGGCCTCGGAAGGGCCGATTTCCCAGCGCTCGGCGACGCCGGGGACGATTCGGTCGAACTCGTCGTAGCGCACCAGGCCTTCCATGACGTGGCCGAGTATCTGGCCGCTCACCATGTCCGTGGCGCGGGTGCTGTCAAGTTGCGGCGGTTCGGTGGACAACGCGAGCGTGATGGTCCCCGTGGTCGAATCGACGGCGTCTCCAGCACTGCCGACGCCTGTCGATTCGGACGCCCAGGCGAGCAGCATCATGAGCAGAACGAAAGCGCCGACGCCAAGCAGCGCCAGCAGGAGCAGTTGGCCGCCCTCCCCCAGCCATCCGATGCCTTTAGAGGGCGTCGGCGAAGCCGAAGGGGAACCAGCGAAGCCCAGGGCGCCGGAGCCGGACCGCTTGCCCGCGCCTGCGCTATCGGAATTGATGGTGGTCATGGGAGCCCCGTCCGCTACTGCACGGTCCTGAGCAGGTTCCCCACAACGCGTTCGAGATGCAACAGCGAATTACACTCCTCTGCCTGGTGGACATAGGCCGAGTACTTGCGCATTTCCGCGTCTCCAACGTTCCAGGTCGCCCTCGGCTCGGGATTCAGCCACAGGACCCGTTTCGCCCGATCATACATTTCCTTCAGGATCTCTGTGCGCGGGTCTCCGTAGTTGTTGCGCGCATCCCCCAGGATAACGATGGTCGTACGGTTGTCGATATCGTCGAGACACTTGTGTCTGAAGTCTTCGAATGCCTGACCGTAATCCGTCGAGCCGCCGCCGTAGTCGCGCAGCGCCTTGGTGATCGCGTCTTCAATGCTGTTCCGCTCGAACAGCTCGGTCACCTCGGCCAGGTCAGACGAAAAAGCGAATGACCGCACTTTCGGCATGACCGCTTCGAGGCTGTACAGGAACATCAGCATGAAGCGCGCATAGTTCGCCACCGACCCGCTGACATCGCAGATAGCGAACACCTTCGGCCGGTCGATCTTCACCGACTTCCAGTGGAGGTCGAACATATTGCCGTCATAGGCCATGTTCCGACGCAGCGTGCGCGGCACATTCAACTGGCCCCGCCTGAATACTTTCTTGCGCCGGGAATACAAGGCCACCAGCTTCTTCGCCATCTTGAAGACGACTTCCTGGATCAAGCGGAAATTGCGGTGCTCGACATTGCTGAGCTTCACCCTGCGCAGGAGGTCCTCGCGCAGCCGCCGCCCCGTGGCGTCCGCATGCAGCAGAAACTGCCGCTCGACGTAGTCCCGCACCTGTTCCCGCAACCGTTCCCGTCGCTTTTTCAGTTCCTGTGAAAGGCGGCGTTCCGGCAGGGCACCGCGCATCCTGAGTTCGTTGATCTCGCGCTGCAGGTCGGGGAGCCCCATCTCGTCCATGATCCTGCGCGTGTACAGGCCCTTCTGGGTGAAGACCTGGATCTGTTCGAGGTTGACGGCCCTGGCCGCTTCCGCCATCCGCACCGTCAGCTCGACGCGGCCGTCGAGCATCAGGAGTTTCGCGAACTCCGAGCGCGGCGACGCCATCTCGCCCGGCCCCAGGTCTTCCTCCTGTTCGTCTTCCGCGGCGCCGCCAGGGAACCTGTTTTTGGATTTTCTGTTGCCCGCACCGGTTCCGGTGCCGCCGCCTTCGCCGCCCCCCGCGCCGCTTCCCTCTTCGCCATTGCCCTGCCCGTCGACCTCGGCCTCGGCAAACCCGGCGTCTGTCGCCCCGTCGACATCCTCGAAAGCGAAGAAGCGATCGAAGGTATCGGCGAAGGCGTCCTTTTCGTCGATGGTCTTCGGCAGCATTAGCGACAGCGTGTTCTTCAACAGCTCGCGGTCGCGGTAGCCGACCAACTCCACGGCGTTCAGCGCGTCGAGAGTCTCCGCAGTGGAGACGCGCACCTCAGCGTTTCGGAGCGCCGCGATGAAGCTCGTGAGGGTGCGGTCCATTACAGGAGGCCTTCAGTCGGCCAGGTAGTGCGAGCGCATGCCGGCGCCACGACGTGGCCAGCCCTGGTGGACGCCGTGTGCCATGCCGTCAGGTCTTGACGGCCTTGTTGGTGAGCACGGGAACTTCCACGTCCACGTTTTCGATGTCCTCCTGAAACTTGAGGATGACATTCAACGTATCCCGGACAAGCTGCGGGTCGAGGGTCTCAGTATGCAGCAGTAGGAGCGTGCGCGCCCAGTCGATGGTTTCGCTGATCGCGGGAACCTTCTTCAGGTCCAGATCCCGCAGTTCCTGGATGAACGTCACAAGTTGCCGGCGCAGTTTGGGAGGAATCTCCGGCACGCGCGCGTGGATGATGCGTTGTTCCAGGTCGGCGTCCGGAAACGGTATGTAGAGGTGAAGGCAGCGCCGCTTCAACGCGTCCGAAATCTCGCGAGTGTTGTTGCTGGTGAGGAACACCATCGGCGGCTCGCGGCTCGCCTTGACGGTGCCGATCTCCGGTATCGACACCTGGAAGTCCGACAGCATCTCGAGCAGCAGAGATTCGAATTCCTGATCCGACTTGTCCACCTCGTCTATCAGCAGCACGCAGCCCTGCTCCTCGCGCAGCGCTTTCAGCAGGGGCCTCGGCTCCAGGAATTCCTCCGAGAAGAAGATATCCCCGAACTCGTGCAGCCTGGAAACGGATTCGGCGAACCCCCGAGCGCCCTGCAACACCTCCTCGAGGGTCTCTTTCAGGACCTGCGTGTACAGAAGCTGCTTGCCGTACTTCCACTCGTAGATGGCCTTCGCTTCGTCAAGGCCTTCGTAGCACTGCAGACGAATGAGCGGAAGCGCCAGCATCGTGGCGGCGGTCTTTGCGAGTTCGGTCTTGCCAACACCCGGGGGACCCTCGATCAATACGGGTTTGCGCAGGTGGTAGGCGAGATAGACCGAAGTCGCGATCTGGTCGCTGCAGATGTATCGGTGAGCTTCGAATCCAGCTTTCAACGCTTCCACGGACTCGGTGATGCGCTCGATGTTTACGGCAGATTCCGCCACGCGGAGCCCTTGGTCGTCGACAAGCCCGCGAGATTGACAGATGCGCCGAGGTTCGGCAACACGATCGGCAAGCGGGGCAGGACAATTTCGCGCTCGCCACCGATCCACTCCATCTGCGGCGTCCAGCTTCGAGAGGATGTCCGGGAAATCATCCATCGTCACGATCACGGCTTCGGTGGCATGAGGAAATGCTTCGTAGAAGTCATCCAACGCACGCAGGTGACGTTCCCCCGCCCCTTCCACAGTGACCTGGATCGGAGTAGGACCGTCGCCGGTCTGAATCACGAAGTCTACTTCCCCGGTTCCCCGCCAGTAGAAGACATCGCGGTAACGTTTCTTGAGCTCGACAAACGTGGCGCATTCGAGCGCCTTGCCCGCATCGCCGCCGGTACGGGTCACCGCGACGCGCCGCAAGGCGGTATCGACGGGATAGTACTTGCGGTTTCTATGCGATCGCTTGCGTTCCGAGAATGCGAACCACGGACATTGGAACAGAAGACAAGCCTGCTCACAGGCTTGGAGGTATGCCGATACGGTCTCGACGGCGACCCCGCTTGCGGCTGCAATCCGCCTCAAGCTCAGTTCACAACCAGCCGACTCGAAGACCATCTGCACGATCTGCCGGAGGGCCAGCGACGATCTTGCGCCAACCCGCTCCCGCACGTCGCGTTGCAGAATGTCGACGAAGTATTGCCGTAGGAGAAGGTCCGCCTCGTCACTCGCGATCGGTTCCGGAAAGCCGCCGCGATGCAGATACTCGGCGAGGGCACCGTCCGGGTGCACGCTCCGGAACTCCGAGAAGTCGAAAGGGAAGAGCTCGACGGTGATGTGCCTTCCCGTCAGCACGGAAGACAGTTCTCCGGACAGGAGATGTGCGTTCGAACCGCTGACCACCGTATAGAAGCCACAGAAAGATTCCGGCGTCGTGACCAAGCCGCGCGATTGCGCGGCGTCAGCCGCTGATGGAAGATTGAGGTCCATAGTCGGAGGAGCGAAGCAAATGCCCAGATATGTCATCGAGAGAGATATTCCGGAGATCGGATCCGCCGAGCGCGACGCCCTGCGCGAAGCGTCGCAGCAGTCGAACGGCGTGCTAGCCGCCATGAAGGCCGAGAACAAGAACATCCAGTGGGAGCACTCCTACGTGGCCGGGGACAAGACCTTCTGCATCTACATCGCCGACAGCGAATCGCTGATCGAAGAGCACGCCGAAAGAAGCGGCTTCCCGGCCACGGAAGTCACCCTGGTGAAGCGCATGATCGACCCGGTGACGGCCGAAGGGGAGTGAGGCGAAACCCTCAGGGACACCTCCCGGCCATCGGGGCGCGCCGATGACGCGGCCCCTGGAAGGTTTCCTGGTCGTGTCCCTGGAACAGGCGGTCGCCGGGCCGATGGCATCGTGTCGCCTGGCCGACGCGGGCGCGCGCGTCATCAAGCTGGAGCGGTCCGAAGGGGACTTCGCCCGCAAATACGATGACGCTGCCAACGGCCAGTCCGCCTACTTCGCCTGGTTGAACCGGGGCAAGGAATCCATCGTCGTCGATATCAAGCACAACGCGGACCAAGCGCTGGTTCACCGTATCCTGGCCCGGGCCGATGTGTTCATACAGAACCTGGCCGTCGGCGCCGCCGCGAGATCGGGTCTCGGCTCGGACGCGTTACGACAACGCTATCCGAGGTTGGTCACCTGCGACATCTCCGGCTATGGCGAGCATGGGACGTACGCCGACATGAAGGCCTACGACCTGTTGGTGCAAGCCGAATCCGGACTTGTTTCCGTGTCGGGAGCCCCCGGCGACTACGGCCGGGTCGGCGTGTCGATCTGCGATATCGCGACCGGCGTGTCCGCTGCGCTTGCCGTCACGGAGGCGCTGGTGGAACGCGAGCGCACCGGCGTGGGCAAGGGCGTGAAGCTGTCTCTGTTCGGTGTCATCGCGGACTGGATGGCGGTCCCGCTGCTGCAGCACGACTACACGGGTTCCGGACCGCGTCGCGTGGGACTGGCGCATCCATCCATCGCACCCTACGGAGGATTCGTCACCGGCGACGGCACTACGCTCGTCATCTGCGTGCAGAACGACCGCGAGTGGCGCGACCTGGCGGAAAAGGTCATGGACCGGGCGGAACTGGCGCGGGATGCGCGATTTGCGACCAACAAGGACCGGGTGGCGCGGCGCGAAGAAGTGGATGACATCGTCGGCGCGTTCTTCGCGGCGCATTCTCACAGCGACCTGGAATCCAGGCTACGCTCCGCGCGCATCGCCTACGGCAACGTCAACGGGTTGGAGAGCCTCTCGTCGCATCCCGCGCTGCGGCGCTGGATCGTCGCAAGCGCCACGGGAGAAGTCTCCATGCCGGCACATCCGAATGCGGCGCTGGAAACGCCGCATTCGCTGTCCATCCCCGACCTCGACGCGCAGGGAGCCGCGATCCGCAAGGAGTTCGCGGCTCCCGTCTAGCGCCGGTCTGGAGCATGGTCCGCTACCCGTAACCGACGGTCAGATACCAACGGACGGCCTGGGTCTCGGCATTTCCGGAACCGGCGGAGGTGGTTCATGCGGCAAAGGGCGATCCTGTGGCCACGGCGGCAGGATCACCCTTTGGCTACCGTAGTGATAGGGGATCCCGTCTATCCCGCCGCCGACTTCCTGTGACTGACCTTCTGTTAGCTCGTACATTGCCAACTCCTCTTCAATAAATGGAATCGGCATTGTCGGCTTTGACGGAAGGCTCGCGTAGCGGACGTCGCCACCGCTTGGCGTGAGTTCTTCGCCAGTATTTCTATACGATGGATGCGCCTCTAGCACGCCGCTTTGGCCGACACGGGCCAGGAATTGCCGCGCCTCTCGATATCCGCTCCCGGACAACGCTAACCGTCGCATGGGTGAAGCGCTAAAGGTCGCTTCGGCGACTAACTGGTGTTACTTTATCCGCGAACTTCCACACGCGAGGACATGCCGTTGGACATCACCATTACCTACTGCACTTCCTGAGGCTACCAGCCCAAAGCGGTCAGTTTGGCTGCCAAAATAAAAGAAGCGTTCGGTGACGAGGCGTTCCTTATAGAAGGGGCCGGCGGCATTTTCGACGTCAACGTGGACGGCGCGCTGGTCTATTCAAAACACGAGACGGGCGAGTTTCCGGACGAAGACAAGCTCGTCGGGGAACTGCAGGGGCGCTGAATCAAGGCGGTGGGACGGCGCTTGAGACGCCTCCCCCGGTTCGCGTTCCGCCAACACATACTAATCTTGGTGCTTTCGCGCCAGCGATGGCGCGCATCCCGATCAATACTTGTAAAACTCCGGCTTGAACGGGCCTTCCCTGTCGACGTTGATGTAGGCGGCCTGCGTATTCGTCAATGTCGTAACGACACCGCCAAAACCTTCCACCATCAGCCGCGCGACCTCCTCATCGAGCTTCTTCGGCAGCACCTCGATTGCGACGGGAGCGCGTTGCGCCAGCGGCTGATCCGCCCACCGCTGCTCGTAGATGTGCATCTGCGCGAGGACCTGATTGGCGAATGAGCCGTCCATTACCCGCGACGGATGCCCCATCGCGTTGCCGAGATTCACCAGGCGCCCCTCGGACAACAGGATGAGGTAATCGCCCGGGTCATCGCTGCGGAATACCTGGTGGACCTGGTCCTTTACCTTCTGCCAACGCCACTGTTCGCGCATGTATGCCGTGTCGATTTCGTTGTCGAAATGGCCGATATTGCAGACGACGGCGCCGCGCTTGATCGACCGCAACATGGCCGCGTCGCAGACGCCGGTGTTGCCGGTGCAGGTGACCAGGACATCCGTCTGTTGGAGCAGGCGCCGGTCGATGTCCTCGATCCGACCCGTGTTGTTGCCGCCGGCATAGGGGGAAACGACTTCGTAGCCGTCGAGACACGCCTGCATCGCGCAGATCGGATCGATCTCGACCACGCGAACGATCATGCCTTCCTGGCGCAAGCTCTGCGCCGATCCCTTGCCGACGTCGCCGTAGCCCAGCACCAGGGCGCGTTTGCCCGCCATGAGCATGTCGGTGCCGCGCTTGATCGCATCGTTCAAGCCGTGTCGACAGCCGTAGCGGTTATCGTTTTTCGACTTCGTTACGGCATCGTTGACGTTGACCGCGGGAACCTTGAGCGTGTTTTTCTCCAGCATCTCGTACAGGCGATGCACGCCGGTGGTCGTTTCTTCGCTGACGCCGTGAATCGAGTCCAGCATGGCGGGGTATTTCTCATGCACCACTTGCGTCAGGTCGCCACCGTCGTCGAGCAGCAGGTTCGCGTTCCAGGGTTTGCCGTCCTTGCAGATTGTCTGTTCGATGCACCACGCGTATTCCTGCTCGGTCTCTCCCTTCCACGCGAATACCGGTACGCCGGCGGCCGCCATGGCCGCGGCGGCATGATCCTGCGTCGAGAAGATATTGCATGACGACCAGCGCACCTCGGCACCGAGCGCGATGAGGGTCTCGATCAGGACGGCGGTTTGGACCGTCATGTGGATGCAGCCGATGATCCTCGCCCCCGCGAGCGGCGCGAGGTTCCGGTAGCTTCTGCGCAAGGACATCAACGCGGGCATTTCGGCTTCGGCCAGGGCGATCTCCCTGCGCCCGAATTCCGCCAAGCTGATGTCCGCGACCTTGTAGTCGTTCATGGTTGCTCCGTAACCCGGTCAAGCCGGCGACTATAGCGAAAGTCGGCCCGCCGCATCATCGAAAATCCGGCGGGTGGGTCACCGACTCTTTTACGTCCGATTCATGAAAGCGCGGAGCGCCATCACCAGCTTTTCGGGGACTTCTTCCGGCAGAAAGTGTCCGCAGTCCTCGAACTCATGCACCTCAAAGTCGGAGAGCTCGGATTTCCACCGGTCGAGTTCCTTCCTCCGAAACGCCATGTCCCGGCACCCCCATGCAATGAGCGCGGGCTTGTCCGCAAAGGCCGCGCGACCACGCCAGATCGAGCCCAGCCACTCGCTTGCGCCGACAATGTAACCCGGCAGCGCGGCGCTCCCGGCGCGGGCATCGGGCGAGGGTAGCGCATTGCGATAGTGGGCCATGATTTCCGACGTCAGGACATTCCTGTTTCCGACCGCCATCGGCATAAGCTTGTTCACGAAAATATTGTGACGCTTGAGGAGGTATTGTCCGACCCGGCTCGACATGAGGAAACTGAACCACCTGAAGTGAAAGTCGTCGCCGACCGGCCAGCACCAAGTGTTGGCGATCACGAGCCGCTTGACGCTGTCCGGATGCTTTCGCGCAAAATCGAGACCGATCGGCCCGCCCCAATCCGTCATGCACAAGGTCAGGTCGCGAAGGTCGAGATGGCCGAGCAGGGCGGCAAACCGGTTCGCATGGCTTTCGGGGTGGTGGTCTTCGGGCCGTTCGCTTCGCGACGAGAGCCCGAACCCAATGTGGTCGGGGGCGACGCACCGGAACTCGGATCGAAGCTCCTTGATCAGATGGCGGAATTCGAAGGACCAGGCTGGATTGCCATGCACGAATACGATTGGCTCGCCTTCGCCCTCGTCGACGAAGTGCATCCGATGCCCTGACGGGGTAGCAAAGAACTTGCTCTCGAACGGATACATGTCGTCCGACAACCAGCCCGGACCAACGTTCGACTCAATCCGATCAGTAATACCTCTCTCCCTGTACTCTTTGATCGCGCTTCCGGCCGCGGATTCAGGGACTGCTACTTTGCCGGGAGGGAGCCGGCGAAATTCGCGGCCCTGTCCACCCACCACGTCAGTTGGTCGTTCGATTCGACACCCGCCGAGTCCACGAGCGCCCATCCCCTCATGACGCGGCCATTCATGTCAGCCGGTCTGGTGTGCGGCGCCGCCAGCGTCTCGTCGTGGTCTTTCCTGTCGAGCCGCACGATCAGGGAGCCGTTCCACGTTCCAACACACATGTTGCGGTTGATCATGAAGCAGCCGGTGCCGAACATTCTGCGCTCCGAGTACCCCTCTCGCCGGGAGAGGATCGAGCGGATCCGGTGGATCAGCACATCATCGCTCGTCATGTTCGTTCACTTCCCGGCCAGCGCCCATCGCGGACGTTTCAATCCGCGTACAAGGCCTCAAGCTTGGCAAGGCAACCGATCCAACCAAGCTTGTGATTGTCGCTTGTTTCGGCCGACGCAAACCGTGAATGCGTCACGGTCAGGCGGGTCGTGCCAGCCGATCCGGGTTCGAACTCGACGGTGACCAGGGATTCGACATCGCTGCCCTCCCAGCACCAGGTGTGCGCCAGGCGACGGTTCGGCACGACTTCCCGATACAGCCCGCGCACCATCCATTTCTCGCCGTCCGTCCCCCGCATCTCGATGAGAAACCTCCCGCCGACCGCGACCTCGGCGACCGCGCGTGCGACCTCCGCATCCCCGGGCGCGAACCATCGGCGCAGCAGCACCGGGTCCGTCCACGCGTCGTAGACCGTCTCGACCGGCGCGTTGATTGTGCGATGGAGCGTCAGGTAAATGTCCCTTTCGTCCGGCTGGTGCCCCGTCATATCGCGGCCCTTCGATCTGGTCTGCCCGGTGGTTCGTTCGGCTTTCTCGGGATCTGTCACCGCGATTCACCTGTCCTGCCGGAACTGGTTGTAACCAGTCGATCAAGCGCATTCAGGCGATCCGACCAGAAGCGTTCGTGGACTTCGAGCCACGCACGGGCGTCCTTCAGCGCGGCCGGATTGATCCGGCACATCCGTTCCCGACCCCGCGCTTCGCGCGTCACGAGCCCGGCGCGCTCAAGTACGCCCAGGTGTTTCGACACCGCTGCGAAAGAGAGAGGGAACGGCTCGAGAGATGGCCGACGGTGGCTTCCCCCTCCGTCAAGCGATCAAGGATGGCGCGGCGGGTGGGATCGGCAAGCGCGTGGAAGACATGATCGAGTTTTGTTCAACCATCTGGTTGAGTGTATCCGCTCCCGAACTGATGCTCAACCATTTGGTTAAATAATGTGGGTCGAGCCGTTAGACAGGCCCGTATCAAGTCGCTATGGTCCGCGCATCCAGCACCCAGGAGGAAAGCCATGCGAGCGCAGGCCCCGGCCGCGATCCAGTGCGTCGGCATCGTATTTGCTGGCCTGCTTGCGGCATGCGACCAGGGCGAATCCGTCGAACATCCGGGCAAGCAGACATACGAACGCTACTGCTTCACGTGCCATGCCAGCGGCGTGGCCGGAGCGCCGGCGCTCGACGACAAGGAAGCCTGGACGCCTCGCATTGCCCGAGGCCGGGACGCGTTGCTCAAGTCCGTCGTCCAGGGTATGCCGCCGGGCATGCCCCCCAAGGGGCTGTGCAATACATGCACGGAGGAGGAACTTCTCGAGTCCATCGACTACATCATCGTATCGATCACGACCGACGAATAGGTTATCGTCAATGGTGCAATGTTCGATGGCGAGTCAGGATCGATGACAGACTATCTCCCCGGCGATATCGTCCTCCGGCGCAAGGGGCCGGTCATGCACCAGGGCATCGCGCTTGGCGATGACCGCGTCCTGCACAACACGCCCCGGCGCGGCGAACACATTTCGTCCATGGAGGACTTCCGGCGCGGCAAGACCGTGCGCGCACGGCGACTCGGCGAGACGCAGCGCGCGCGGGCGCTTCACCACGCGGAGCACGCGGCCCCCGGCGATGCCCGGCGATACAACCTGTTCAGAAACAACTGCGAACATACCGTGACGCGGGCAGCCACCGGCAACGCCATGAGTTCGCAGCTATTGGCGGTTGCCGCGGCACTGGTCGTCGGCGGCGCGGTGCTGGCCGCAACACGGCATCCGGTGGTGGCGGTCGCGGTCGGCTACGCGTTGTGCCGGAGACTTCGGAAACCCAGGTAATGGGCAAAGTTGTCGCTGTCCATGTCGCCCCGCAACGCGGAGGGCCCCACGTCACGCTGGATCAGGCGACGCTGGTTCCAGGTCGTGGTATCGAGGGCGATCACCATCATGACCGGCCGAGCGGCGTGCCCGCCAGCGAGGTGACGCTCATCGAGGCGGAGACCGTCGCGGCGCTGAATGCGAACACCGGGCTCTCCATCGAGGCATCCGCAACGCGCCGCAACATTGTCACCCAAGGCATCGACCTCAATTCCCTGGTCGGCAAGCGTTTCTCCATCGGTAACGTGCTGCTCGAGGGCATTGAGCCCTGCGATCCATGCGCGAGCCTCGGCAGACGGCTGGAAACGCCTTCGGTGTCGGCGCCGACCATTGTCAGGGCGCTCGCCAACCGCGGAGGGTTGCGCGCCTGCGTCGTCGAAGGTGGCACGCTAACCCCGGGCACTGAAAACGCCTCGACTGAGTGACGATGGGCAATCCGAAAACGCCCGTTCTGGTGGGCGTCGGACAGTTCGTCAATCGCATCGAGTCCCTCGAACAAGCGATCGAACCGCTCGATTCAAGATGCCGAAAACAGTGTGTTCAGCCTATGCTGAATGGTTGCTCGAACTTCGTCGTTCAGTTGTTGCGCGGACCCATCCACGCAGACCCGCACCAATTCATGCCAATGATCTTCAAGCAAGTGCAATGCTTCATCCAACGTGTGAAATGGGCCTGGTGGCCGGCACTCCTCAAAGCATTTCGATGCTGCGATCACGAACAAAGCGTAGTCGCAGGTCACCCAATTCAAAAGTCGCCGCGGCGTTTCCGAAATTGTGCTCATCATATGCGTCGGCAACGAATGTCGGTTTGCCCTTGCCCAACGCTAAGAGCTTTGCTCCAACCTTCTTGGCAAATGGACTCTGTATGACAACAACCCCGAGTGACGCGGGGCAGCGATCGAGGACGAACGCGAGCGCTACACGTAGTGCAGCCAATGTTCGAAGGCTGGTTCCTCGCCGCGCACGACGGCTCGGTACCTGTCCCGCAACCGTGAGGTGATCGGGCCGATGCGGCCGTCGCCGACGGCGCGGCCGTCGATGCTGAGCACGGGCCACACACCTTGGGAGGTGCCGGTGAGGAACACTTCCGATGCGTCCATCAGGTCATCCACCGAGATGTCACGTTCTTCGCAGGGGCTACCGATCATCAACGCGATATCGATGATCGAAGCACGCGTGATGCCGAGCAGCACCTTGCTGGCCGGCGGTGTTGCAAGGCGGCCCGACGCGTCGGCGAGGAACAGGTTCGCTGTCGGCGCCTCCGTCAGGCAGCCCTTCTCGTCGAGCAGGACGATGTCGTCAAAACCCTCCCGTCGCGCCCGCCACTTGGCGGTCATGGCCGCCGTGTAGTTGGCGGCGACCTTTGCCTGGGGAGGAATGATGTCGTCCCGCCGGCTACGCTTGTCGCGTTCGATCTTCAACGACAGTTCCGCCCGGCGATGAGGCTGGCCCCGGTTCCTGTCGACGATGTCGCGGTCACCGTCATAGGCGGCGATGAATACGGATACGCGGGGGTCCTGGGGAACCAGCTCGACCTCGATCGAAGGAATCAGCGCGCTGATCTTGACGGACTTCGCCCCCGGGTTGCGACGCACCGTTTCCGCGCAGGCTTCCACCAGGAGGTCGACGCCATAGTGGAGCGGCAAGCCCACAATGCCGCATGTCTTCGCCAGACGTTCGATGTGTTCGCGCAGGCGGAACACGGCGACGCCGCGCCGGGCGGTGTGGACGCTGAGGTAGTCGAACGCCAGCGAGCCGCGCTGCAGGCTCTGGGACAATACGTGCACGGTCGCGTCGTCCCAGGCGATGAACTCACCGTCGCGCCAGATGGCTCGCGCAGTCATCCCCAAACGTGCTCGGAAAACGATAGACGACTGCCATTGTATTCGAGGCCCGGATTGCGGTCTTTGGCCAGGAGTTGAGGACCGTCGAGATCGACGAAGCGCGCGAATCCGGCAAGCAGCAGCGCCGGCGCCATGGAAAGCGACGTGGACACCATGCAACCGACCACGACGACCATGTCCCTTGCGCGTGCTTCCCTCGCCAGGGCCAGCGCACGCGTCAAGCCGCCGGTCTTGTCCAGCTTGATGTTCACCGCCTGGTAGCGCTCCGCGACGGCGGCCAGGTTCGAGCCGTCGCGGATGCTCTCGTCGGCGCACAGGAGGACCGGCGAATGAAACCCCGCGAGATCTGCATCCGCGCCTTCCGCCAGTGGCTGCTCGATCAACTCGACGCCGGCCTCCAAAGCCGCCGGAACGAACGCCTCCAGCGCCGCGAGGGTCCAGCCTTCGTTGGCGTCGACGATGAGACGCGCTGCAGGCGCATTGGCCCGCACAACGCGCAGCCGTTCAATGTCCAGGGCAACAGAATCCGTTCCCAGCTTTGCTTTCAGGAGCGCGCGGTCGCGTGCGTCGCGCGCGCGTTCACCCATCCTTTCGGGCGAGTCGAGACTCAAGGTGAGCGCCGTGACGACATCGACGGGCCGCGGAACGCCCACCAGCTTCCACGCTGCGCGACCGCTGCGTTTCGCAGCCAGGTCCCACAACGCGCAATCAAGCGCGTTGCGCGCCGCGCCGGCAGGAAGGACATTCGCCAGCGCGGCGCGGTCGAACGGGCCGCGAAATCCCTCGATCATCCGAACGATGTCCTGTCTCGTTTCGCCGTAGCGGGAATAGGGGACGCATTCACCCCGGCCGCGGAACGCGCCGTCGGTCACCGTCGCCACGACGACCTCGGCTGTGCGCTTCGTCCCCCGGGATATGGTGAACGGGCGCGCGATGGGCCAGTCCTGTAGTTGGGCAGTAACCTTCATGCAACGGCGCGCCACCAATATCGGGGTTTCTCTCTGGTCATGAGAGCGCCGGACTCCGGCGGACTACGACCCGCATGGGATATTGGAAACGCCGCGCGCGTCGGAGTTCCATCATGGGCATAGGCCACCCGGCTCGACCGCGCCCAAGACGCCCGCCCAGACTTCGAACGGAATCACAGCAACCGATCGACGATGACGCCGACGCCTTGCCGGATCGGATCGCATGCCGGCAGATTGAATTGACGCGCGGTTTTCTCGACGACGTGCGCCGCATCCTCCGCCGCGAGCGCCGAGGTATCCATGGCGATACCGGCGCAGCGGATGTCGGGATTGGTCAGGCGCCCAAGCGCGGTGGTTTCGGCGATCACGTCTTCAATCCGCGCGATGGGCGTTTCGACATTGCGCATGGTGCCGCGGGTCGGCTCGTGGCAGACCACGAAAGCGTCGGGCTGGGTCCCGTGCAGCAGCGCCAGGCTGACGCTTGCGAAGGATGGGTGGAACAGCGAACCCTGGCCTTCTACCACGTCCCAGTGGTTAGCGTTGTTGTCCGGCGACAATGCCTCCGCCGCCCCCGCCGCGAAGTCGGCGACTACCGCATCGATGGCGATACCCGAGCCCGAAATCAGAATGCCCGTCTGACCCGTCGCCCGGTAGTCGGCGTCCACGCCACGCCGCAACAGTTCCCGTTCGATGGCAAGGGCGGCGTACTTCTTGCCCACGGAACAGTCGGTGCCTACCGTCAGCAGCCGTTTGCCGGTGCGTTTGCGACCGCTCGCCGTGTGAAACGATTCGACCGCGTGGCGCACGTCGAACAAACGCCCGCCGAAACGTCGCGCGGCCTCCGCGATCTCGGGTATGTCGGCAAGGCGCACATGCATGCCGCTGGCGACATCCAATCCCGCTTCCAGGGCCTCGACGACGTGGACGCGCCATGCATGCGGTAGCACACCGCCCGGATTGACGGCGCCGATGACCAGGGTCCTGGCACCGGCACGCGCGGCGTCTGAGATCGACAGCTCGGCAACGCCCAGATCCGCGCCGCAACCTGGAAGCCGCATCTGGCCAGCGACAGCGTCCGGCCGCCAGTCGACGATTCCCAGCCCGGTCTTGGCGGCCAGCGCGTCCCTGGCATCGCCGATGAAGAGCAGGTACGGCGTTTCGATGTGCATGCGGCGGGAAATCGTTTCGCGTTGGCTGGTCACCATAGGGGCAAATGGCACGAGATTCCACGTTCAGGCCTCATTGCGGAGCAACACCTGCCGCCGGTGGCGAGACCTGGCAAAGCCCTCGCCGGAGTCGAATGCCGACATTCGATCAGGAAGCTCGGCGAATGCGACCATGTGGAGCAAACTCGAATCAACCAGGAGGCCACCAGCGATGGTTCCCGGGGCGGCGATGCGGATGTCATGTCCAAGACCCACGGCTTCGTGTTCCTCAATATCTCCTTTGATGAGATCGGACAGGAATTCGCGCGCCGCTTCTACGCCAGGCGGATTCGATGACGGCCCGGACCCTTCGCCGTGTTCCAGCGCATCTATGGCATAACTGCGCACAAGCTTCGGCAGAAGAGCCGCGAATGTCCCTGGCTTGTCAAAGATGTCGAGCCCGCAGACCCGACCGCCAATCGCGAAAATACCGCCGCATACCTCCGGTTCCGCACTGAAATACCCCACGATCTCATCAAGGGCCGATGCATGTTGTTCGAACAAGGCACCCATGGCTCCCGTCGGCGAACTCGCGTCCATCGCCCTCGCCTTGTCGCTGATGTCCCTCCAGATGGCCGATTGGTCGGAATACCGGGTGCCTTCGAAACGCATGGACGCTTGAACACTGGCTAGCTTCGCCGCTCGTCCCCGGGAGTGATGCACTCGCTGGGACAGTTCGAACGGATTGCTCTCGGGTGACCAGCGTCCCTGTTCCACGCAGGTCACCGGCACAGATGTCGACTTGGCGGCCGGCATCAGGAGCGTGAGATTCGCGACCCGATTCTGCTTGGCGCCCACCAATTCCTCGCCGTCGATGATGAGCACTGGTTGATTCGCCCGGTTGTCGACCATCAAGTCCGAGACACTTCCTCGCTCGGATACTTCCCGCACGGTCACTTGTCCGGTCGCGAGGGCGTCGCCCAGAAGCAGGTAATCAATCGTGTCCTCAGACCGCGAGCGAAGGGGGAACATCGAAAGCCCTTGAGTCGTCTTCGGCGCCTCGACTTCGAGTCGAGAAATAGCGAATTTTGCTGGATGCATTGGCGAAACTCCGTCTATATTGTCAGTAGAGCCAAGTGACGCCAGCCTATATGTCTGTAGGATCAAGTCAACAGTAGATGTCAGTTAGTTGACACTAGACGACACCTCGCCACAGGATCGCAATGCGCAGCTTTACGACCGAGGAGCTAGAGCGGGCAACCGGGTTCGACCGACGGACCATTGCCTACTACGTGCAGATAGGGCTCATCCCGAAGGTAGGGCGTCGAGGCCCCCGAACCCGCTACCCGAAACTCGTGATGGACCGACTCCTGTGTATTCGCCGCATCCGGGAGGCGGAAGAAGCCGGTGAAATCGAAGCGGTGTCCCTGAACGCGATGCAGGCAATATTCGGTCGCGTTTCCGCCGAACTCATCGCTCGGGTGGCGGATGGGGAGACGCCGGTCGCGACGGCCCTGGCCCGTGGGGCCGCGCCAGCCGAGCGCTCGCCCCGCGCGCGGCTGGCGGCGATGGAAGCCTCCTGGTCTGCGACAGAGGTCCGTGAACGTCCCAAGCCATACGCGTTCGAATCCGACGACAAAACACCGCCAAAACGGCGTTTTTCCCGGGCAATGGCTGCGGAACCCGCAACGCCATCGGGAGACGCCAGCGCCGGAGAGGACTGGGACGAGGCGGCAGACCCCGCGCAGGAAACCGAGACGGAATTGGGAGACGCTCTCTCGGAACTGCAAACGCGCGCGCGCAGCCGACAGCCCAAGGCAGGTTCCCTCGATCGGTGGTCGCGCGTCGAGATTTCGCCGGATGTCGCAATATCGGTGCGCGGCATCACCGACGAGGACGTGCCGCTTCTGGAGTCGGTGGGCAAGAAGCTGGGCCAACTCATTTCCGACCGCAAAGACCGTTCCGAGCGCTAGCCAGGCACACCAAAGTGTCGAGTACTGTGCATTCAGTGAGAGGTGTCACAGGAATCCGGTGGAGGTCGGCGAGCTTGGCTGGCGCCCTGTTGTTTCTTCCCGCACTCGTTGCGACGGGAGAGACCGCCCACGGCTTTGGGTATTTCGGCAATCTGAAGTACCCGAAGGACATGGCGCACTTCGACTACGCAAACCCGGACGCCCCGAAAGGGGGACAGATCAACCTGTCCATCGTCGGCAACTTCAACAACGTGCATCCCTATGTCGACAAGGGGAATCTCACGCCCTTCATGGATACCAGGCTGAGTTCAAGGGTCTACGACCACCTCATGCGGTGGTCCGAAGACGAACTGGCTTCCTACTACGGCCTGCTCGCGGAAAGCGTGGAGGTGGCCGACGACTACAGTTGGGTCGCCTACACGTTGCGCGACAACGCCTACTGGCACGACGGCGAACCGGTGACCGTCGACGACGTTCTGTGGACCTTCAAAATGCTGAAGACCAAGGCGTCCATCAGTTGGAAAATCTACTACCGCGACTTCGACAGGGTTGAGCAGACGGGACCCCGGTCGTTCAGGTTCTATTTCACCGAGGACGCGGAAACGGGCCCGCCACTGGTCGTTCTCACCGCCCGTTTCACAACGCTGCCCAGACACTACTGGGAGGAGAGAGACTTCACCGCCACAACCCTCGAGCCGCCGCTCGGCAACGGCGCCTATCGGTTGGCCGAGGTGGAGGTCGGACACAAGGTGGTCTTCGAAAGGGTGGAGGACTATTGGGGCAGGGATCTCAACGTCAACCTCGGCCACCACAATTTCGACCGCATCGTGTACACGTATTACTTTGACAGGAACGTCATGCTCCAGGCGCTCAGGGCGGGTTTCGTGGATTTGTTCTTCGAGGAGGATGAAGGCCACTTCCACACGGCCTACGATTTCGAGGCCCAACGCCAGGGGCTGTTCAAGAAGGAAACCTACAGAATGGGTTATTCCTACGGCATGCACGAGAGCGTCGTCCTCAACAACCGTCTTGACCTGTTCAAGGACATTCGGGTCAGGGAGGCGCTGACGCTGGCCTACAACTTCGATTGGGCGAACCGCGTCTACTGGCACAGCGGCCTGGAACGCAACAACAGCTACTTCATGCGCTCGGGAATGCAGGCCAGGGGGCTGCCGTCCGCGGCCGAACTCGAGATCCTGGAACCGTTGCGCGACCAGGTGCCGGAGCGGGTATTCACGCATCCCGTGCCGCTGCCGCAGAACGAACCTTTCGGACGCAACCGCGATACGCTGCTCCAGGCCGACGCGCTGCTGGTCGAAGCGGGCTGGGTGATCAAGGACTTCAAGCGCGTCAACGCCCAGACCGGAGAGCCGTTCACGGTGGAGTTCATCGTCAGGTACGGCCTCCACGAGCGCATGCTGGTGCCCTTCGTCGAAAACCTCAAGCGCTTGGGCATAGACGCGGTGTTGCGCAAGCTCGAAAGCAACCTGATGACGAATCGGCTGCGAAACTACGACTTCGACGCGACCATACGCAAGATCTATACGTTCATGGTCCCGATCCCGGCGCGCATGCGCAGCAGCTACAAGTCGCAGTCCGCCGACCAGCCGGCACAGACAAACTTGCCGGGCATCAAGAATCCCGTGGTGGACTTGCTGGTGGAGAAGGTCCTGAATGCCAGGACCGAAGCGGAGATGAACACAGCCGGACGGGCGCTGGACCGGGTGTTGCTCTGGAACTTCTACGTCATTCCCGAAGGATGTCCGCTCGGGCGTCACCCCGTGTACTGGGACCGGTTCGGCCACCCTCCCATGGGTCGAGAACACATGAACTGGACCGGTTTGCACCTATGGTGGCTCGACAAGGAAAAGAACGCCCGGGTGGAAGCTGGCCTGGCCGGATTGAGAGACGAGTAGGCGATCAGGGGGTGGCGTTGCCAGTGCGTTTCTTTGCCTGCTTCCTGATGCTTCTTCCCGTCTTCGGAGCGGCGGGGGAGCCGAGCCACGGCTTCGCGTACTTCGGCGACCTGAAGTACCCGAAGGACATGCCGCGCTTCGACTATGCGTATCCGGATACGCCGAAAGGCGGAACGGTTCGAATGTCCATCGTCGGCACGTTCAACAACGTGCACGCCTATGTCGACAAGGGATTGGTGGGGGTCACCCTGGACCCGAGAATCGGCACGCATCTGTACGAACCTCTCATGCGGAAGTCGGAAGACGAACTGTCGACTACTACCGCGATCAGAACGAAAGCACCTTCGCCACGGCCTACGATTTCGCCGGCTATCACCGGGGGCTGTTCAAGAAGGAAACCTACGTCATGGGGACGGCCTACGGCATGCACCACTGCATCGTTCTCAATAATCGCCGCGATCCGTTCAAGGACATTCGCGTGAGGACATTCGCGTGAGGACATTCGCGTGCGCGAGGCGCTGGCGCTCGCCTACAACTTCGAGTGGGCGAATCGCGTCTACTGGCACAGCGGCATGGAGCGCAACAACAGCTACTTCATGCGCTCCGGGATGCAGGCGAAGGGGCTGCCAACGATCGCGGAACTCAAGCTCCTGGAACCATTTCGCGAACAGGTGCCCGAGCGCGTCTTTGCGCAACCGGTGCCGCTGCCCAAGAACGACCTTTTCGGACGCAACCGCGATACGCTGCTCGAGGCCGACGCGCTACTCGTCGAGGCCGGCTGGGTGGTCAAGGATTTCAAACGCGTCAACGCCAGAACCGGAGAACCCTTCAGCTTCGAACTCATCATCTCTTCCGCCGAATACGAACGCATGCTGGTACCCTTCGTGGAAAACCTCTAGCGCTTGGGCGTGGATGCGATCCTGCGCAAGGTCGAGAGCAACCTCATGGTCAATCGACTCCGACACTACGACTACGACGCGACCATGCGCAAGTTCTACACCTACACAGTTCCCATTCCGGTGCGGCTGCGCAGCCAGTTCACTTCGCGTCGGGCCGACCAGCCCAACATGGCCAACTACGCCGGCATCAAGAATCCCGTGGTGGACGTCCTTGTGGAAAAGATCGCGGACGCCACGACGGAAGTGGAAATGAATGTTGCCGGACAGGCGTTGGACCGGGTGCTACTCTGGAACTTCTACGTCATACCCGAAGGGCATCCCGTCGGCCGCCATCTCGTATACTGGGACAGGTTTGGTCATCCGGCTCTCGGCGTCGAGCACATGAACTGGACAGGATTCCCGCACTTGTGGTGGCTGGACAAGGAAAAGAGCGCCCGGGTGGATGCCGGGATCGCCGGCCTGAAGAGTAACTAGCGAGGATCGGTTCCAGACCATGCAGAAAATCCGGGAATTCGCGACCAGGATCGGCTCGTCCTATCTCTCTCGCAGGCTCGCCCTGATGTTGCCGACATTGATCGGCATCATGCTCGTGAACTTCATCATCATCCAGGCAGCGCCGGGCGGACCGGTCGATCAGGCCATCGCTCGAATTCAGGGCGAGAGCGTTGCCGCAACCGCGATGGTCGGCGGCGGAGGCGGCGCTCCCAGCGGCATGGAAGCGGGCGGCCAGAGCAGCTATGAATTCGCGCGGGGGATTGACCCGGAACTCATCGCGGAACTGGAAAAGCAGTTCGGCTTCGACAAGCCGGCGCATGTCCGGTTCTTCCAGATGTTGAAGAACTACTTCTCGTTCGATTTCGGCGACAGCTTCTACCAGGATGTCCCGGTGGTCGACCTCGTGATAGAGCGTTTGCCCGTCTCGCTGTCGCTCGGTGTCGCAACGCTGCTCATCGTCTACACGATTTCGCTTCCCTTAGGGATACGGAAGGCGGTCCACGACGGCACGCAGTTCGATATCTGGACCAGCTTTGTGATCCTGATCGGCTACGCGATCCCCGCGTTCATTCTGGCGATGCTGCTCATCATCCTGTTCTGTGGCGGCGAGTACTTCGACTGGTTTCCGCTGCGCGGACTGATATCGGACAACTATTCCGAGCTCACGTTCTGGGAACAGGTCGAGGACCGGGTCCATCACCTCGCCATGCCCGTCGCCGCCCTGGTCGCGGGAAGTTTCGCGACGTTGACCATGCTGACGAAAAACTCGTTCCTGGACGAGATCAACAAGCAGTATGTTCTGACCGCCCGGTCGAAAGGACTGACACCGACACGCGTGTTGTACTTCCACGTGTTCCGTAACGCCATGCTCATAGTCATCGCCGGATTTCCGGCCGCGCTGCTCGGCATACTCTTCACCGGCGGCATCCTGATCGAAGTCATATTCTCGCTGCGGGGCATCGGGCTGCTGGGATTCGAGGCCATCATGTCGCGGGACTATCCGATCGTGTTCGGCACGCTTTTCGTGTTTACCCTACTGGGCCTCGTGACGCAGCTCATCGCCGATCTCGTCTACACCCTGGTGGATCCGCGAATAGATTTCGAAACCAGGGGAACGTGATCGTGGGCGAAGCGAACATCTCCGTGGATCCGGTCGCCAGGCAACGCTGGCGCGCCAGTCCGCTGACGCGCCGACGATGGGCCAATTTCCGCGCGAACAAGCGTGGCTACTGGTCGCTTCGCATATTCCTTGCCCTGTTCATCTTTACGCTCTTCGCCGAGTTCATCGCCAACGACAAGCCGCTGGTGATCCAATACGAAGACCGCTACTACTTCCCCCTGTTCAAGAAGTATGCCGAGACGGAATTCGGCGGCGTATTCAAAGTCGAGGCCGACTATCGGGAGCTTTTTGTCCAGGACCTCATCCACGACAAGGGGGGCTGGATGATGTGGCCGCCGATTCCCTTCAGCTACAACACCATCGACTACTACCTGCCCGGCACCGCCCCCTATCCGCCTTCCAGGGAACACTTGCTGGGCACCGATAACGTCGGCAAGGACGTATTGGCCTCGCTCATATACGGCGCGCGGCTATCGTTCCTGTTCGGCCTCGTCCTGACGTTTATTAGCTCGATTATCGGCGTCTGCGCCGGCGGTCTTCAGGGCTATTTCGGCGGCAAGGTCGACCTCTTCGCCCAACGTTTCGTCGAGATCTGGGCGGGGCTTCCCACGCTGTTCATACTGATCATCCTCGCCAGTATCGTCGAGTCCAACGTGTTCTGGCTGCTGGGCATCCTGACCCTCTTCAGTTGGATGGCCCTGGTCGCGGTCGTGCGCGCGGAATTCCTGCGCGCGCGGAACTTCCAATACATCGATGCCGCCCGCGCCCTGGGCGTCACCGATCTCAGGATCATGGTGCGGCACGTGCTGCCGAACGCCATGGTGGCGACCATCACCTTCCTTCCCTTCATCCTGACCGGATCGATCACCGTGCTCACGTCTCTTGATTTCCTCGGCTTCGGACTGCCGGCGGACTCGCCGTCGCTCGGCCGCCTGCTGGCGCAAGGTCGCGCCAATATCCATGCGCCCTGGCTCGTGCTGACCACTTTCACCACGCTCGCGGTCATGCTGACGCTTCTCATTTTTACGGGCGAAGCGGTACGCGACGCCTTCGACCCACGCAGGGACCCCGCGGGCGCTCTCCAGTCGAAGAGCTGATTCGACGCCCGCTCCGAGAGACCGCCGTTACGATTGGACGATTTCCCACGCGATTTCCCGTCGATGCGCTACATCGCATTGACGGCCCCTGACGTACAGTACTGCGCTCGGTCGTGCGGCAGACGCACGAAGGAAACACGGCGGATTTGCTATGATCGCGACGCCTCGGCCAACTCTCGAGGAAACGCCATTGGTCGCCAAACCAGTTCGCCGTCGCTTGACCGTCGATGACGTCGAGCAAATGTGCTCGGCGGGAATCCTGACAGCCGACGACCGCGTAGAACTTATCGATGGGGAACTCATCGAAATGCCGCCAATGGGCCCCGCGCACGCGGGCATCGTGAACCGCCTGGCCAAGATACTGCTCTTGCGCTTGGGCGATGCGGCGGAGCTGCGCGTCCAGTCCTCCCTGCGGCTATCGAATCATACCCAGCCGGAACCCGATCTGGCGGTCGTAAAGCCTGATCCTCGCCACTACCTGCTGCGCCATCCGCAGCCGGCCGACGTTCTGTTGGCGATCGAAGTAGCCGACTCGTCGCTTGACTATGACCGCGAGCGAAAGGTCCCGCTTTACGCCGCCGCCGGCGTCGCCGAGGTGTGGCTCGTCGACGTCGGAAAGAAGCAAGTCACGATCTACAACGCACCGTCTTCCGGCGGTTATGGCTATTCCCGGACAGTGGCCTGGGCGGAGGAGATCGTCGCCACCGCGGTTGAAGGCCTTCGCCTGACTTTCGAGGAGTTCTTGCCGAGGGCGCATTTCGAGTAGCCAACGACGCCACGCGTTGTGAATCGGGCCGGAAATTCGGGCCGGCGTCGAGGTGGCCGCGCGTTCCCCTCCTAGCCACGAAATCCGTCGGAGCCGAAGGCGCGCGCCGTGTTTCGCCCCAGCCCCAGCCCTCTGTTTCGCCCATCCCGCCCGTCCCGGATCCTGCACCTTGATCGGCACTTGCGTGCCGTTCTACGGCGCAGGCTTGCATGGAACAACACTGCCACCACTGCTGGAGGACTTGCAACGTCGGAGTTCCCTGGGCGTCACGGGCGCACTGTAATCCGGTGGGCTGAAGGCTCCTAGTGCTCCGTCAAACCTAAATCTACGGGTATCTGCGGGTCTTTTTGGCCCCTGGCTTCGTTGCTCCTCCTTGTGTGGTGCCTGCCACACCGCGTCGTCGCGCCTCGCCAAGAACCAAAAATCCCTCGCAGCTACACTCGCATTTTTAGGCTTGACGGAACACTAGCCGTTGTACCTCCAGTTGCCGTGAAACCCATAGGGCACGCGATGGGGCAGTTCCGCGCAGGCGATCGGTCCATCGGCGACGTTGCACGCGTCGAGAACGACCAGGTCGCTTCGGTTTTCAGCGGCGCGGTACACGACGCTCAACAGGTAGCCGTCGCCCTCCTCGGCTTCCCTGGACCTCGGCACGAATACGGGCTCGCCCGTAACATCGCCTTCCGGGAGCACGTAGTGACTGCGTTGTCCCGCAGAGAAATCGTGGTTGATGACGGTGTTGAAGGTCTCGCCTCCCATCGATGCGGCATAGTAGCCGTGGCGATAGCGACCGCAGGCGAAGCGCTCGTCCGTGCGCGGAAACTCACCGCCAACATCATCGAGATAGCGTCGCTGCACACCATTTGAATTGTCGGCGAGATCGATGGTCCACTCGGCGAGGCGCGCGTTTTCCGCGGCTGTCGGACTGCCGTCGACGTTGGGGAACAGCGGCACCTCATCGAACTGCATGACGTGGGCGACGATGCGACTGCCGTCGCTGTACGCGTTCATCGTATGGAACACGTAGCAGGGGTCCGTCTCGAACCAACGCATGTTCTCGACCGAGCCGCCTCTAGGCATGACGCCGATGTGCGTGCCCTTGTCAGGCTCCCAGGCCAGGGGCGGCTGGCCGCGCATCGCCCGCTCCAGGCTGCCCGTGACCGGGAATATCGGAAAGACCACGTGTTCGTCCGTCACGATGAAGTCGTGCACCATGCTGGCAAAGGGAGCTTCGAATCGCTCCGAACGGGTCAGCGTCCCGGCCGCGTCCACGCTCTGATAGCTCATATCCTGGCTGAACATACCCGACGCCATGTAGCCGAAGAACAGCATTTCGCCGGTCTTCGGATCGAACTTCGGATGCGCGGTCATCGGTCCCTCGAAGCGCTCGTCGAAGCGCCAGGGACCGATCGAGTCCAGTGTTTCCGGCTCGATCTCGAAGGGCGCATGCCCCTCCTCCAGCGCCAGCAACTTGCCGCCGTGCCAGACGATGTTGGTGTTGGCCAGGCCGTCCTCCGTCACCCCCTGCGTGATGGGATCGTTTGCCGGAGGATTGAAGGGATCGTAGAGGCCGCGGCCCTCGCGTCGCTCCAGCGTCCACTTCACGGTGCGCGCCCAACGGTTGCGGTAGCGCACCCGGCCATCCCGGATGCGGAACATGTGCAGCATGCCGTCGCCGGCAAACCAGTGGTGGTTTCCCCGCGGCGGGAACTGCGGGTCGGGACCGTTGCGATAGTAGGTAATGTCGAGATCGGCGGGCAATTCGCCGCGAACGATCACGTCGTCGATGTCGCATTCCATGCGGATCGGCGCGAAATTCCCCATCAGTTGGGGGTGGGTGGGATACGGCGTTGTCATGGGTCCTTCCTCGACATCACGAGCCACGGATGCGCACTGTAACCCGAGAGGGACGAAAGCCGTCCTTCGGATCATCCGAATCCAGGCCGGTACAATGCCCATCCGCCCTGAAGCGACACCCGAATGACTGCCCTCTTCACCCATTTGAACTGTCTTGACCACGAAATGGGCAACCGCCACCCGGAACGTCCCGCGCGCCTCGCCGCCGTGCTAATGCACCTTGACGAAACGGGGCTGATAGCCGAACTCGACGTGCACGAAGCCCCCGAAGCGCAGCACACGGATCTGGCGCGGGTGCACGGCGAAACGTTCCTCGACACGCTTGCGCAACTGTCGCCGGACGAGGGGCTTGTCCGCCTCGACCCCGACACCGCGATGGGACCGGGTTCGCTCCGCGCCGTTCGCACGGCGGCGGGCGCGGCAGTGGCGGCCGTCGAGCTGGTGCTCGGAGATACTGACAACCGGGCTTTCTGCGCCGTGCGTCCGCCCGGACACCACGCCGAGGTGTCCCAGGCAATGGGATTCTGCTTCGTCAACAGCATCGCGGTGGCCGCGGCCCGGGCCCTGGATCATCCCGGCATCGACCGCGTCGCCATCCTCGATTTCGATGTCCACCACGGCAACGGCACCGTGGCGGCATTCATGGACAACCCGGATGTGCTCGTCTGTTCGAGCTTCCAGTTTCCGTTCTATCCCTACCGGCTGCAGGATGTGCAGCGACCCAACATCGTCAACACGCCGCTGCCCGCCGGCACGCGCGGCGGGGCGTTCAGGGAAGCCGTGGAACACGACTGGCTGCCCACCCTCGACGGTTTCAAGCCCAATCTGATCCTCGTCTCCGCCGGCTTCGACGGCCACGCCGACGATCCCCTGGGCGGATTCCTGTTGACCGAGGAGGACTACGCCTGGGTAACCGGGCTGATCACCGACGCCGCGAACCGACACGCCAATGGGCGCATCGTCTCGATGCTGGAGGGCGGCTACGACCTCGGCGCACTCTCGCGCAGCGTGGCCGTGCATGTCGAGGGGTTACTCGGCTGACCCTGTCGGCGCGGCGGTGGCGAACCACGCGCACCCAGTTGGGCTGACGTTGCAAGGCAACGAAATCCAGCGGACGCGATGCTATTGTGGCAACCTATCCGCGCTACGTCCGATTCGGTCCTTTGGGTTGATGGAGGTAAAACATATGCATCCGTTGATACAAAGCCACCGTGCCGAGATTCGATCCTTGGCGAATCGCTACGGCATTCAAAACGCCGCGTCTTTGGCTCAATGGCAAGGGGAGATGCCGACGAATCCAGCGACGTGACCTCCTAGTCGTGTCGCGAGTTCTGGCGCTTCAAGGGGAGATGCCGACGAATCCAGCGACGTGGACCTCCTAGTCCGGCTGCCGCCTGGAAGGAGTGGCTTGGCGCTCGGCGGCTTGCTGATGGACGTTCAGGATCTTCTGCAGCGCCGCGTGGATGTCGTGACCGAACGAGGTTTGCACCCGGATCTGCGTGAGCGTGTCCTAAAGGAAGCCGAGCCCCTGTGACGCCTGGTACGACAACGGACCAGCTCCTGCTTGCCAGCATTGCCGAAAACATCAAACGTGTTCATGAATACACGAAGAGAGACCGGCAAAGATTCCTTGATTCGAAGATGATTCAAGATGCGGTGTTACGTAACCTCCAGACGCTCGCGGAGTCCACACAACGCTTGAGTGACCAGGTCAAGGCGACCGAGCCAAATGTTCCCTGGCGTCAGATCGCTGGTTTCCGGAACGTCCTGGCCCACGGATACTTGTCAATCGATTTGAAGTCGTGTGGAACACGGTCGAACAGGACCTGCCTGGCTTGTCGGTAGCCATAGACAGGATGGCGCGTAACGCACAATGAATCGGTCCAGCGCAATCCGATCAGCGCGAGAAGAAATCGGTCGCCGGAGAGCACTCGACCGGAGAGCCTACGTCCACGCCCGACCCAGAGCGATAAGGGTTCATCCTACCGTTGCGATTCGTTTCTTCTGCGCCGACGACCGAGAATGATCACGCTTGGGTTACGAGTCTCATCACGGACGCCGCGAGCCGCCACGCGAGCGGGCGCGTCGTCTCGATGCTGAAGTGTGGCTACGACCTCGGATCACTCTCGCGCAACGTGGCTGCTCACGTCGGGGAACTGATTCCCTGAACCCTACGACGATGGGGGCCCGGACGAGGGCTGGCCTTCTATCGCCCTAACGGGAAGACCCGTGTTGTATCGGAGCAGATTATCCATGCCGATCATCGCACGACCCCCGGTCGCCCCAAAGAAATTGTAAAGGCGGCGTCCGTCGGGAAGACCGCTGCGTTCTGGACGCCGCCTCACTCGTTCGCATTGCGGCGTACACCGTCGATGAGTTGGCGGGACAGGCGATAGCCGACGCCCGCCAGCTCCTCGAGGACCGGACTCACGGCAACGACCAGGCCCCGTGACTTCGCGGCAAGCAGCACCCCCGCCACACCCACCAGGGGTATTCCGGCGCGTTGGGCGATCTTCCGGCCTTTGGCATCGTCGATCAGGAGGAATCTCGCCTTCCGTTCCAGGCACAGGGCGATGGCTTCGGCTTCTCCCGAGTCCACAATACGGACAAGATTTGCGGCTTGCGCATCGTCCGCAAGTGGGGTGACGCGCAACCAGCCCGCCGACAGCGCTTCCCCGATCCGGGTGGCCCCGGGCCGCCCCGACCCGGCCTGAACTTCCTGGTGGACCGCCGGCGGAATGAGACCGTCGCCGAACAGGCTGCGAAGCAACTGTAGTTTCTCGACCCTGGCCAGGGCGATCAGCGGGCCGGCATCGGCGACGAACGGGGATTCTTTACCGGAGACGGACTTCCCGCTCGCCGCGGCCGAAGGCTCCCCGCGATGATTCACAAGGCGTTATGTAATTCGTCTTCGAGTTCCGATGGCGGGTAGTCCACCGCCGCCACGCCAGCCTTGCCGAGCAGGTCCATGAAATCTTCCGCACTCAGGTCGGCCACCTTGGCGGCTTGTGACAGAGTCAATTGGCGTTGTTCGAACAGTTGCAGCGCGAGTGACCGATGCACGCCGACATCGAGAAGGCGGTCGTCGAAGGGAACGGCGAGGATGGTTGGCCGCCCGTGCTTGGTGATGATCGCCAGCCGCCCGTCCTCGGCGTTCCGGAGCAGTTCGCTGGAACGCTGCCTCAGGTCTCGAACGCTGAATGAGGTAGGCAAACCCATGTGATCGCCCCTATGGTTGTGTACACGAATCGTAGCATAATTCTGCAACTCCACGATGGGCCCGTCCGCGTCAGATCGCTGGTTTCCGAAATGTCTTGGCCCACGGATACTTGTCAATCGATGTGGAGGTCGCGTGGAACACGGTCGAACAGGACCTGCCTGGCTTGTCGGTAGCCATTGTGACGACCTCGGAGCACTCACGCACAGCGTGCGCATGTCGAGGGACTGATAGCCTGAACCTTACGGCGATGGAGCCCCGGACGAGCGCTGGCCATTTGTCGCCCTAACGGAAAGACCGGTGTTGTATCGCCGCAGATCGCCCATCTCGATCGTCGCACGCCCCCCGGTCGCTCCAAAGAAATTGTAAAGGCTAAGCCCACCAGGACTGTTTTCGCTGAACCACGAGACATCCTCGCTTAGCCTATCCAATTTCGATCTGACTGCAGGATGATCCTCGTCGATCAACAGAATCGCCGCGGCGCGAAACTCTCGTTGCGCGTGCGGGTATGCGGGGACGCGCTCACCGTGTTCTGCGACGAGGTCCTCGGCGGGTTGGATCGTTAGCCTGCTCGCGGTAAATATGGGATGTCCGCTGTCGGTGCGAACGTCGTCACCATTTTCGTCAAGCAGCCACTCACCATCCTCGGCAATCGTCAGATCGGGAACTTCCCCAAGCGGCAGGAAGCCGGCCAGATACAACTCAATGGGACTGTAGGGAACGGAATTGCCGCCGTTGGCGCCTATTCCGAAATCGCCTGCGGCGTATCGGCTGTTCCCAAGGTCGACCAGACTCGCAAGATCGAAACCGCCAAGCTGACCGTCGACGCTGCTGAATCCCCAGTGCGCCCGAGACGGGTTCGGCGGAATGACATGGTTCGCCCACCGATGCATCAACTCGTGCAGCGACGGACCTCCACGCAACAAGTCGAATCGGGGAAAGTGCAATACGCCCTGCAGCCTGGCATCCGATCCCCAAGCGGCGGTGTGCGAATAGGTTGCAAGACCGATTCCCGCCGTATTGTTCATGACGGTGTAGTAAATGCCGAAATAGCCGGGCTGACCTTCCTCGAGATTTGAGACGAACATCAGGAAGTCGAAGTCATCGTCGAAATAATCGTAGAACCGCGACGCATATTTTCTGAAGGGCAGCCGGTCGGTGGCGAGACTTTCGAGGACAGGGAGGACGAATACGTTGTCGTTGTAGATCGACGGCTCGTCCTTGATCGTGGCGACAGTAGCGTCCGCTGGCGGGGCCGGCTCTCCTGGGTCGTCCCCGTTGGAAGCTGCAAGCACCAGCGTCAACGCCAAGCAAACAAGCCAGGGGCTATTGGTCATCGATATCTCCACAGCCTGGTCTCACTGTGGCGAGAAGTTCCGTCAGCGTGTCGGGTCGGCCGATGCCGCCACCCTTGGTGACCAGGTATCCGCCGCGAAATCGCGCAATCGGAATCGCCGTGTCTATCGTGCCGAGCACGTCCAGGGTTTCGTCGCCGACAATCGCGGCGGCGGTGTCGCCGCCGAGAACAAACAATGTGCCGTTCCCATAGCCGGTCCCCAGGGCGCTGTTCGCAAATTCCGCCATCGCCGCCGCAACCTGCTCCGCGTCCCGGGACGAAATGGTGCCAAACGGTACCGGCGTTGCCACAACGGCAATCGGGCTCTGGTTTGATCCGGTCGTCACGCTCGGTGGTTGAAGGTCGTCCGAAAGGGTGAATACCGGGACTCCAAGTCTCACGATCTGCTTGCGACTCATGGCGTTGAGGCTGCCACACAGGATCAGAACCGGCGGGACGATAGGGACTTCGCGAGGCCTGAGTTCCGGGAACACGGTAGCGGCGTACGCTGCAACGGCCCCACTTGGGCCAACCATTGCGCGTCCTTCGTCGTGGCATCGTCGCGCAGCCGCTTCGAGTTCCGCATTGTCGTTGGCGTCCCAGACGACGACGTCGCCTTCCGCACAACCCGTCAACTCCAGGATTTCCATCGGTTGGCTGCTCAATGGCGCCGTCAGCGGGTCCTTGCCGAACGGGGATTCCAGCACCGGCACGTCGTCCACGTACACCACTCCATCCACGCAACGACGGCCAGCGTCGGGGAAACTCGGCACCACCGCGACCCCATGGCCGAGCTGCAACAATCCCTTCACCTCGAACGGCCAGTTGCCCCGTAGGCCGGAGTCGATCTTGTGGCAACGATAGCGCGCGCTTCTCGCATGCGCGCCTGCGGCTTGTCGCTGCGCCGCCTCCGGGTCCAGGTGCCGCGATGCGATATCGACGACGCAGCAGGTTCCGTCGTCGGCATGTGGCCCGGCAGGCACCGAAAAGGTCTCGTTGGCGACCGTGCCGGCAATCTCCAACGCACCGGTGCGGTCGTCGGAAGTGATGAACAGCATACGCGCACGTTCATGCCGCCCACCGACGGTGGTGTTCAAGTCTGGCCGAACTCCATGTACGTCACTCAGACGATGGCCCGAAGCGTTTCCGGCAGTTCCTTGACCTCGTCGGTTGTCAACCCCAGGTACGGTCTTTCGCCCTGGCGCAGCCAGGACTGGCTGTAGTACATGTTGAGCGCGCGCCGCGTCTTTCCGGCGGTTTGATTGGCACCGTTGTTGTGCCAGAGCGAACCGTCGAACATGAGGATGGAGCCGGCATCCATCTCCACCGCCACATGCTCGCAGTCCTGTTGCACAGGTCCCGTCCACTTGTGGCTACCCGGTACAACCAGCGTGGCGCCTGTCTCCCTGGTGAACGGATCGAGCGCCAGCAAGGTGTTCACGACGATGGGCGGTCGCGGGCGGGGAATGGGATAGCCCGCATCGTCGCGATGCATGTGGCGGATGTTTTCGCGCGGCTGCACGTCCTTGATCATGACCGTCGAGAGCTGAATGCCGCCGCCGGAGGGGAAGTAGCCCCGCTTTCGGTCAGGGTCGACCAGCACGCCGCGAACGACGGCAAGGACCGTCGGGTGCGTATAGAGGTCGTCGAAGGCGCGGGACTTGCGGAACAGCCCCTTGCACATTCGGCCAAACACCTTGCCGTCGAGACCTGGCATCTTGATTGGCGTCGCCTCGAGAAGGGTCTGGGCATCGGCCTGCGCCTGTCTTAATCGCTCTCCATCAACGAGATTCGGAATGATGGTGTAGCCGACATCCTTGATTTGCTGGATCGCTGTTTCGACGTTAGGCATTGTCGCAACCTGGAGGGAGCGGTTTGGGTTCCGGCCGGAGCCGGTCCGCCGAACATTGTATCAACGCGGTCTGGACGGGGCCGCCGCCCGATCCGGCATGTCGGGCGGTATGATCGAAATATTCGTCTTCAGCGATCCCCGGCGGAGCGACGATGGCCCAATACAACGTGTACTTCGTTACCGGCACCGACACGGGCGTCGGCAAGACGTTCATCGCGAGCGCGCTGCTGCGGGCGGCCAGGGCGCGTGGCCTCACGTGTGTCGGCTACAAGCCGATCGCGGCAGGTGCCACGCTACGGGACGGCGCGCTCGAGAACGATGACGCCCTGGAGCTCATGGCGGCGGCCCGGACCAACCTCGACTACGCCGATATCAATCCGGTCGTCTTGCGCCCGGCGATCGCGCCACATATCGCCCTCGCAGAAATCGGTCGTCGCGTCACCGCCCGGGAACTGGCCGCCGCGTGCCCCAAAGGGGCGGCGTTCACGTTGGTCGAAGGGGCGGGCGGCTGGTTCGTTCCCCTGAACGAACGGGAAACACTGGCCGATGTCTGCGTCGACCTGGGCGCGAAGGTTATCCTTGTGATCGCCATGAAGCTCGGTTGTCTGAACCATGCGCTGCTGACCGCCAGCGCAATCGAACGCGCCGGGCTGGATCTGGCCGGCTGGGTCGCGAACTGCATTGGGGATCCCATGCCCTGCCTGACGGAGAATATCGACACGCTGCGCCAACGGCTGCCCAGCCCGTGTCTCGGTACCGTGCCCAATGTCAGCGGCCCGGAAGACGCCGCGCGGTTCCTCGATCTGGAGCCCCTGTGCGGCTGAACGAAGCCCTCGACTTCGATCGCCAGCACATCTGGCATCCCTATACGTCGATGACGGATCCGTTGCCCGCGTATCCCGTCGATTCAGCCGACGGCGTGCGAATCCGCCTGGCGGACGGGCGCGAACTGATCGACGGCATGTCCTCCTGGTGGTGCGCCATTCACGGCTACAACCATCCGGCGTTGAACGAAGCCGTGCGCGCGCAACTGGACAAGATGGCGCATGTCATGTTCGGCGGCCTGACGCACGAACCGGCGATCAAACTGGCACAGGACCTGATCGAGATCTCGCCGGCCGGCTTGCGCCACGTATTTTTCTCCGACTCCGGGTCGGTGTCGGTCGAAGTCGCCATCAAGATGGCCATCCAATACTGGGGAGCGATGGGACGCCCCGAGAAACATCGCCTGCTCACCATCAAGGGCGGCTATCACGGCGATACTTTCGGTGCCATGAGCGTCTGCGATCCGGTCACCGGAATGCACGAACGTTTCCACCGCGTCCTGCCCAAACACATCTTTGTCGAAAGGCCAACCTCCAGGGTTGACGAGCCCTTGTCAGCGGATGACGCGACGCGCATCGAAACGGCCTTGACCACCCACCGCCGCGACCTCGCGGCCGTGGTGCTGGAGCCCGTCGTTCAGGGCGCCGGGGGCATGTGGTTCTATTCCCCGGAATACCTGGCTCGCGTCGCCGAACTATGCGCCGATCTGGACGTGCTGCTGATCGTGGATGAGATCGCCACTGGATTCGGCCGCACCGGGCGGCTCTTTGCTTGTGAACACGCGCAGGTCGAACCCGACATCATGTGCCTCGGCAAGGCCTTGACCGGCGGCTACATGACGCTGGCGGCCACATTGACTAACTCCCGGGTAGCGAAGGGCATTTCCGCAAACGGCGGCGTGTTGATGCACGGGCCGACCTTCATGGCCAACCCGTTGGCGTGCGCGGTGGCGCGCAGGAGCATCGAACTGCTGCGCACCGGCCCATGGATGGCGCACGTCGGCAACATCGAAAGCCAGCTCCAGCGGGAAATGGGCGCCTTTCGGGAGCATGCCGCCGTGCGGGACGTACGCGTTTTCGGCGCCATCGGCGTGGTGCAGACGCACAAGCCCGTGCCGGTGGCGGACCTACAAAGCATTTTTGTGGAGCGGGGCGTGTGGATTCGTCCCTTCACCGACCTGATCTACCTTATGCCGCCCTATATCATCGGGGCCGATGACCTCACTTGCCTGACGTCGGCCATCGGTGCCGGGTTGGATATCCTGTCGGGCCACCCTCGAACCGCCACGACCCGGACACCATGATGTACGCCCGACCGACTGAACCCTTGCACGTTGTCGACGTCCTGGTCGAGGGTTTCCGCCTTTTTCGGGCGGGCATCAGGTCACTGTACGTGCCCGCGTTCCTGCTCGCACTGATAGTCGGAGCAATTGACCCGGTTGAGATTCCGTCTGAAGATGCCGTGGAGGGCCTCGACTTCGGCCAGGACTTTTGGCTTCGCTTTGTTGCCTCCCTGGTGGCAGGCTTTTACATGTACGCGGTCATCACTGCCATCGTTCATTACATTGCCTCCGGCGCTCCCGAGGGCGTTCGTTCACCGCTCTCCATCGCCACGCGTCGGTTCCCGGTGATACTCGCCGTCAATCTGTTGTTCATGCTTGCCATCATGGCCGGTACGCTGCTGCTGATCGTTCCCGGCATCTTTCTGTTGGTCGCCCTGTACTTCAGCCCCATGTTGCCCATCATCGAAGGCAAGGGTCCGATTGACAGCATCGGTGGGAGTTATTCCCTCGTCAGCGGACATTGGTGGCGAACCTTTGCGATCGCCGCGATCACGATCGCCTTCGGGTTCATCACGGGCGAGGCCAGCGGAAAGGTTGCACTCTTCCTGGCAGACCGGTTCGACAGCGACCTCGCAGCTAATTCCGTCTCGACGCTGGCGTACGCCGCGTTCGGGGCAATCATTTATTCCTTGAGCGTTTGCATCACCTACGCCATGTATCAGGATCTGCGGTTGCGGCAGACACCACACCGTGACGTACGACCGACGGACTGAGCCATCAAGCATCGGGAGCGCTCTGACCGATGGTCTCAGGCTGTATCGGGCTAGCATCAGGGTCCTCTGGGTACCTGTATTCTGGCTCGCACTGGTAGTTGGACTGATTCATTGGGGTCAGATTCCGTTCCGGGGCGTCGGATCGGATGTCAGTCTCGGCGTGGGCCATTGGCTTCGCTTGTGTGCCTCTCTCATCGCAAGTACTTACATGTACGGCGTCATCATCGCCATCGTTCACTACATTGCGTCCGGTGCTCCGCGTGGCGTTAGCTCACCGCTCGCCATCGCCACGCGTCGGTTTCCGACGATACTGGCGGTCTCTCTTTTGTACGGGCTCGCCGTCTCCATCGGTCCGGTACTGCTGATGCTTCTTGTTTTCTTCCTGGGCCCGCTTGCCGTCTTCGCCGGTGTGCTGCCGCTGCTTTTTCCTGTGATCTTCCTGGCAGTCGCCCTGTTCGCCGGCCCTATATTGGCTGTCGCTGAAGGGCACGGACCGATCGATAGCCTGCGTGAGAGCTACACCCTGGTCAGGGGGCATTGGTGGCAGACATTCGCGGTTCTCGCGATCATAACCGGAGTGGCGACAGCGATGAGTTTTGCAAGTAACTGGATCACTCTGTTCGTGGCGAACCGGTTCGACAGCAGCCCCATGGCAAACGCCGTCTCGACACTGACGTATGCCGCGCTCGGGGTGATCATCCTGCCATTGAGCGTTTGCCTAATGTACGGGGCGTATCAAGACCTGCGGTTGCGTCGGAACGATACCGCCTCGTCCGCTTAGCCTCTCTTTGAACACCCGCTACGGCATCATCCGAGCAGTTCGTCGACTTCCTTCATCTCGTCGGCGCTGAGACGCATCGTCGATGCTTCCACGTTCGCCTTGACCTGCTCGGGCCGCGTTGCCCCGGCGATCACCGACGATACGCAAGGGAACGACAGCAGCCAACCAAACGCCAACTCAAGTAACGAACGGTCACGCTCCCGCGCAAAGGCATCGAGTTTCTCCACGCGGTCGAAGTTATCGTCGTTCAACGAACGGGTCGCGGCCCTCGGCGCCGAGAGTCGCGTGCCCTCCGGCGCGGGCACTCCCCGCTGGTACTTCCCGGTCAGCAAACCGCTCGCGAGCGGAAAAAACGGAAGCATGCCGAGTTCGAACCGATCGCAGGCGGGAATGACCTCCCGCAACACGTCGCGCTCCAGCAGGTTCATGTGGTTCTGCGCGGTGACGAACGGGTTGAGATGGTCCCGCAACGCGGTCCAATGCGCGTCGGCAATCTGCCAGCCGGCAAAGTTGGAGCAACCGGCGTAGCGGATCTTGCCCTGCCGGATGCAATCGTCCAGCGCGCGAAGGGTCTCATCGATGGGCGTCAAGGGATCTGGAAGATGGATCTGGAAGAGATCGATGTAGTCCGTGTCCAGCCGGCGCAGGCTCGCTTCCACCGCTGAAATGACGTAGCGCCGAGAGGCACCGCGATTGTGCGGTCCGGGGCCCATCGGAAAACCGCACTTGGTCGCAACGATGAAATCATCCCGGCGGCCCCGCAGGGCTTTACCGAGATACACCTCGGAGAGTTGGGAGCCGTACATGTCGGCGGTATCGAAGAAGTCGATACCGACATCGATGGCGGCGTCCACCACGGCGCGGGTTCCCGCTTCATCGAGGCGCTGGCCAAAGTTGTTGCAGCCGAGGCCCACCTCGGAAACCTGCAAGCCGCTGTTACCCAGTCTTCTATGTTCCATGTCTCTTCCCGTGTCAGGCACTCGCGTGCATATTGAATCAGATCGACCCTCGGAAGGCGAAAGGCCTTCCTAAACGGCCTCCGGCCCAAGTCACGAAGTGGCAAACGCGCTCAGGATCCGAACACGGCCAGGGCCGGACCGAACTGTTCGGCGTAGAACGGACCGTCACCGCCCATTTCAATCAGGCGTCTCCTGCTGGCTTCCAGTTCATCCTCCGCGCCTTCGAGCCCCTGCAGCACTTTCACCAGCGCGATCCAGCCGCCAGCCATTTCCTCGACATCCCTGGCCCCGGCGCTCGCCGCCCGATCGGCGCACGTGGAAAACATGCGCTTTGCGGCTTCATGATCACCAGCAGCGAGTTCGTGCACAGCGTTGATCCAGTAGGCGTTGGCCTCGGCCGACACATCCAGCCTGGAGACGATCTGTAGATGCGCCCTCGCGAAGCCGGCACCCAACTCACGCTGCTCGTTGGTGACAGCAGCGCCCTCCTCACTCCAGCCCGGCCATCAATTGGCGGCAATATTGTATGCCGTCATGTAGGCGACCTTTGAATAGCCCGCGCGGTCTTCAGCGTCCGTGCTCTGCTCCGCCGCACTCATGGCTGCCTGGTACACCGCGCGGGCAAGCAACAGGTACGATGCCAAACATGTTTCGGGATAGTTCCCGCTCCGTGGTGAAACAGTTGGGACGCAATGTAGTTTGCCCCGCCCAATTCCTTCACGGTCAGGCTTGGCACGTCGCTGTTCTCTACGGTCATGTCGTGCTCCCCCAAGTCCGCTTGCGTCCTACCAGCGCCCGGACACTCTATGTTACGACGCGGTAGACGCGGGCCGCCGTGTCGTGGAACAGGGCAGCCTTGTCTGCCGGCGAGAAGCCGTCCGCGATCTTCTTGAACGCGTTCCACAACACCTGGTACGAGCAGCTCTGCTTGTCCACGGGAAAGTTGCTTTCGAACATGCAGCGCTCGGGCCCGAAACATTCGATCATGTGGAGGTAGTAGTCGCGCGTAGCGGAGGCGACTTCGTCCGACGACGGCGGAACGGCGCGCTTGTGGAAGCCGAATCCGTTAAGGGGCATCACCAGGCCGCCGAGCTTCGCGACGACGTTATCGCAATCGGCCAACGTCGCGACATCGCCCTTCCAGGTCTCGTAGATTTCGCGGCGCCTTCCGGTGTATGGGCCGATACCGAGAGGTCCGCCGAAGTGGTCGAGCACGATGGGCTGCTCCGGGAACGCCCTGGCGAGCGCCGTCAGTTCGGGGATGTTCGGATGATAGAGCCAGGCATCGAAGGTGAGGCCGCGCTTGCCGAGCTCATTGAGCCCCTCGCGAAACTCGGAATCTCCGAGCAGGCCTTCCTTCGGATTCGTATGCGCATTGCGAATCGAGGCATCCGCGTCCCAGGAGGAGGCGTGACGAATACCGCGAAAGCGCGGGCTGGCGGCCAGGTGCGCGTCGAGCACGTCGCCGACAGCCGCGCCCAGCGTCAGGTCCGCGAAACTCATGATCGACGCGCACATTCGACCCTTTCCGTACCCGCCGCTCGCGCTCATGGCGGCGATGCCGTTGACGAACTCGGTCTCGCCCACCGGCCGCATCGCCTCCGGACCGTCCGCCCGGTACATCGACGAGCACTCCATGAAGACGGTCGACACGACGTTGTGACCGCTGCCCGTATCCGCGAGCAGTTCGTCCAGCAGGTAACGGCTCCGGGGGGTGTCCCAAAGGTGGTGGTGGGGATCGCAAATCGGCAGCTCGGGTTCGAGGATCTCTTCCTCAACCTGCTCCAGCCAGTCGTCTCGAATCATGGGGGCCTTTCCTCAGTACACCACGACCGAGCGTATGGACTTGCCTTCGTGCATCAGGTCGAAAGCATCGTTGATGGCGTCGAGCGACATGGTGTGGGTGATCAGGTCGTCGATGTTGATCTTGCCGTCCATGTACCAGTCGACGATCTTCGGCACTTCGGTGCGTCCCTTCGCGCCGCCGAAGGCCGTTCCCCGCCAGACGCGGCCGGTGACGAGTTGAAACGGTCGCGTGGCGATCTCCTGGCCAGAGCCGGCGACGCCGATGATGATGCTTTCGCCCCAACCCTTGTGACAGCACTCGAGCGCCTGGCGCATCACTTCGACATTGCCGATGCATTCGAACGAATAGTCGACGCCGCCGTCGGTCAGGTCGATGATCGCCGCCACGACATCCTCCTCGTTGTTGGCATCGATGAAATCCGTCATCCCGAACCTCTCCGCCAGGGGACGCTTGCCGGGATTGACGTCGATGCCGATGATGCGATCCGCGCCGACGAGGCGGGCGCCCTGAATGACGTTGAGACCGATGCCGCCGAGGCCGAATACCGCAACGTTCGCGCCCGCTTCGACCTTGGCGGTGTTCATCACCGCCCCGAGGCCGGTGGTCACGCCGCAGCCGATGTAGCAGACCTTGTCGAAGGGCGCATCTTCGCGGATCTTCGCGACGGCGATCTCCGGCAGGACCGTGAAGTTCGAGAACGTCGAGGTGCCCATGTAGTGGAACAGCGTCTCGCCGTTCAGCGAAAAACGCGACGTGCCGTCCGGCATGACGCCGCGGCCCTGGGTTTCGCGGATCGCGCCGCAGAGGTTCGTCTTGCCGGACAGACAGAACTTGCATTGCCGGCACTCGGGCGTATAGAGCGGGATCACGTGATCGCCGGGTGCGACGCTCGTCACGCCTGCGCCGACCTCCACCACGATACCGGCGCCTTCATGGCCCATGATCGCCGGGAACAATCCCTCGGGGTCGGCTCCGGAGAGCGTGTACGCATCGGTGTGGCAGATGCCCGTGGCCTTGATTTCCACCAGCACTTCGCCGGCCGCCGGTCCCGCCAGCGCCACCGTTTCCATGGATAACGGCTTGCCCGCCTCGAACGCCACCGCAGCTCGGGTATCCATTCGTCAACTCCGTCTATTGCCTCACCAACCGCAAGCGTTGCCGTTGCGTCTGCGCCTGTCAAGAATCCGGTGATCGCCGTTTACAATGTCCGGCTTGAACTTGGCATTTGGAGCGGACATGGATCTCGGAATAACGGGCAAGGTGGCGATCGTCACCGGCGGCACTTACGGCATCGGGCGCGCTGCCGCCGAGCGGCTGTCGGCGGAGGGCGCGAAGGTTGCGATCATGGCGCGCACCCAGTCCGATCTGGATCGTGTTGCGACGGAAATCAGCGGCGCCACCGGGCAAGCGGTGGTGGGCATCGCCACCGACGTGCGCGACGAGGCATCCGTGCGCGCCATGGTGGAAGCCGTCGCCGCTCGCTGGGGCAGAATCGACATCCTGGTCAACAATGCCGGCACATCGTCCGGCGCGCGGTTCGCCGACATGACCAATGAACAGGTCATGGAGGACTTCACGCTCAAGGTCATGGGCGCGATCTATTGCACCCGCCACGCGCTGCCCTACCTGAAGCGCAACGGCGGCGCGATCTGCAACACGACCACTCCCGGCGGCAAGGCGCCGGGTGCCGGCAGCCAGCCCACCGCCCTCTCCCGCGCGTCCGGCATCTCCCTCACCAAGGCCTGGTCGAAGGAGTTCGCGGAAGACAGCGTCCGCGTCAATACGGTGTGCGTCGGCGTGCTGAAGAGCCGACAGCACTATCGCCGTTGGGAGGCGAACCAGAAGCCCGACTACACGCTGGAGGATCACTACCGGAATACGGGCGCCCGCGTACCGTTGGGGCGCGTGGGCGAGGCGTCCGAGGCCGGGGACGTGATCGCCTTTCTCTGTTCCGAACGGGCGAGCTACGTAACCGGCGCCTCAGTAAACGTCGACGGCGGCACTTCACCCGTCGTGTGAAGGTTTGGTTGAGATTAACCCAGGCTGCTAGCCGACAACCGTGTTCGCATCCTCTTCGACCACGGTGTTCTCGATGTAGCCGATGCGGTCGATTTCGATCCGCACCACGTCGCCCACCTTGAGCCATGGCGGAGGCTGCTTGGCGGCGGCGACCCCGGCAGACGTGCCGGTGAAGATGACGTCGCCCGGCTCCAGCGTGAACGCCTGGCTCAAGTGCGCGATCTGTTCGAAGCAGTTGAAGACGAGGAACCGCGTGTTGGAATCCTGGCGCTTCTCGCCGTTGACGAAAGTGCGCAAGCCGAGGGTGTGCGGGTCGCCCACCTCGTCGGGCGTTACGATCCATGGACCAAAGGGCGCGTGCGTGTCGAACGACTTGCCCATCTGCATGGTTCGAGAAGCCGATTGCCAGTCACGCACGCTGACATCGTTCCCGCAGCAATATCCCGCAATCACCTCGCTCGCGCGTTCGGCCGGCACATGCTTCGCTCGCTTGCCTATCACGTAGACGAGTTCACCTTCATAGTCGACGTCATCGGACACGGAAGGCTTCGCGATGCCCGCGTAGGGAGCGTTCGTCGCCGTGGTCTGCTTGTTGAACCAGATCTGCGTCGTGGGCGTTGCCGCGCCCGTCTCCGCTATGTGGTCGGCGTAGTTCAGTCCGATAGCCAGAATCTTGCCTGGTCTGGGCACCGGGGCAAGAAACTCGACGCCATCGACAGGCAAGGCATGATCGGCGGCGTCCTGCACTTCCCGCGCACGCGCCATCGCCGTATCGCCCGCAGCAAGAAACGCGGTCATCTCGGTCGGCAATTCGGGCGCCGCGGCGCTGAGATCGATAACGAGTTCGCCGACCACGATGCCGATACGCGCACCATTGCCGTCCGTGAATGTTGCCAGTTTCATCTTTCCTCCTTGCCAAGGCCCCGCGCAACCACGCGATCACCCATTACGAACACACTTTCGCCAGCACGAATTGCCGCGCATGGCCCGCCATTTCATCGAAGATGTCGTCCTCCCGCACCCGGGAGCGTTTCAGAATCCTGTAGCCGTGGTCGCCGGTGTCCAGCCAGTGCAGAGACGCGCCGAGACGGTTCGCGACCTGCGTCATGAGTCCGTGCTCGGCGAGTTTGTCGCGGCTGCCCGACAGGAACAGCATGGGCGATTCGATCGCGTCCATGTGACGCGCACGTTCAACGGACGGCTTTCCCGCCGGATGCAGCGGGAATGCACAGAATATGAGCGCCGCAGCATCGAGCCGATGTTCCAGCACGGCGTGGCTTGCCATGCGCCCGCCGAAACTGTGGCCGCCGAGGCAGTACGGTCCCTCGAAGCGTGCTCTCGCGAACTGAAACGCCGCCTTGATCGTCCTGGTGGACACGTCCTTCGAATCCACTCGGGACTTTCCTGCTTCCTTGAAGGGGAAATTGAACCGCAGCGAGGAGATTCCCGCGCTGGCAAAAGCTTCCGCGATCGACCGCATCGTCGGATGCCGCATGTCGGCGCCAGCGCCGTGACCGAAGACGAGGGTGGCGACAGGGTCCGCGGCGGCGGTGAAAAGTCCGCCCACCTCCCCCATCGGACCGGCTACGCGGCATTCCGAGGCCACGTTCAGGCTGTCGACAGTTCGTCCGCAGACTCGATGATGCGCCCGACGAGGCCGTATTCCATGGATTCCTGCGCGCTCATCCAGTAATCACGGTCGGTGTCTTTTTCCACGCGATCAAGCGGCTGTCCCGTTTGTTGCGCAATGATCCCATTGATGCGTTCACGGGTCTTCACCAGTTCGCGCGCGTGGATCTCGATGTCCGAAGCGTCGCCCCCGAAACCCCCGGCCGGCTGATGGATGAGAAACCTGGTGTTGGGCAGCGCGTATCTGTGCTTCTTTTCCGCCGCCAAGTAAATGTGGGTGGCGATGCTGCCGACCCAGCCGGTGCCCACCGTCCGCACCACGGGTTTGATGTAGCGGATCATGTCGAAGATGGTGTCGCCGGACTCGACGTGGCCGCCCGGGGAACCGATGAACAGGGTGATCGGATCATCGCTCTTGAACGACATGGCGAGAAGCCGTTGCGTACAACGTTCGGCGCAGCTCTTGTCGATCTCGCCAAATATCGTCAGGGTGCGATGCTCAAGCAGCGTGTTCTCAAGGAGTGCGAACCGCTTCGCCGCCTCGGCGGCTTCCTCCACGCCGTCCAGTCGGGACATGATCCTGCCTCAATCGCGAAAGGCGGCAATGTTACCACCGCGCCTGTTGCGGGCGAGTGACAACACGGAACCATAGCGGCGGCTCATTCGCCCGCCCATGGATCGATGACCTCCGCACCCGTTGTCTCGAAATCAACCACGTTTCCCGTGACGACAGTCATCCCGTACGCGATGGCCGTTGCTGCGATCAGCGCGTCCCGTTCGGCCCGGGGATTGGGTACATGCAGCCGCGCGCATTTCAGGGCGACGGCGGCATCGACCGGCAGCGTGCGCTCGAGGAATTCGGGCAGCACGTAGCGGTCCATCCAGGTCCGCAGCCGCTCCCCCTGCACAGCGTCGCGCCGTTCGATGCGCAGGATACCGATTTCAAGCTCCATGAGAGTCAGCGCGGATATGTAGAAGCTGCCCGCATCTCTGACGGAGACCCAAGCAGCGACTCGTGCGTCGGCCCTACCGTCGCCGAGCTTGCGCAACTCGGAGATCACGTTCGTATCAAGCAGGAACATCAGGAGAAATCGGGCGAAGGGGCTTCGATGCGGGCGCGCGGCGGCTCGAAGTCGATATCGGCGAGACCCGGCATGGACAACGCCTCCGCCAGACTGCGGTGCTGTCCCGCCAGCTGCCGATAGTCCTCGATGCTGAGCAGCACATGCGCGTGTTTACCCCGGTCTGTAATGAACACGGGTCCCGACTTCGCGGCCTTCTTTGCGCGGCCGATGTCTTGATTGAGTTCGCGGCTCGTCAAGGTCGTAATGGTCATGGCAGTCCCCTCAGGTGAATCTAGTTATGTAACTACATTCACCTGAGGCGCGCAAGACCGCCGGCCGCGCAGGGCACTTTTCCGCGCAATTCGGATGCGTTTATTGCATATTTGCGACCGTTATTGCCGCGCTTGGAGAACTCAGCTTGCCGTTGCACCCGGACTACGAAGCCATGCTCGCAGCCATGGAAGACATGGGGGGTCCCAAGATAATCGAGATGCCCGTGGCCGATGCCCGAGAGATGTTTCGGATGATGCAGCCCGCAGCCGACATTCCGGTGGGCAACGTGGAGAACACGGTCATCGACGGTCCCGGCGGCCAGATTCCGCTGCGGATCTATACGTCCTCGGCAGAAGGCGATACGCCGCCACCGATCGCCATGATGTTCCACGGCGGCGGTTGGGTGATCGGCGACCTGGACACGGCGGACAGTCAAAGCCGGGAGCTCTGCGCCGGCGCGGGCTGCATCGTCGTATCGGTCGACTACCGCCTGGCGCCCGAGCACCGGTTTCCTGCGGCAGCCCTGGATTGTTTTGCCGCGACCCGGTGGGCAAGCGAGAACGGCGCCGCCCTCGGTGGCGATCCCAAGCGCGTCGCCGTGGTCGGGGACAGCGCCGGCGGCAATCTCGCGGCGGTGGTCACGTTGATGGCGCGGGACGCGGGAGGTCCTGCCATCGCAGCGCAGGTGCTCGTGTACCCGGTGACGGATGGTGTGCGTTTCGATACCGCCTCCTATCGCGACTGCGCAGAAGGCTACATGCTCACCGCCGAGGCGATGCACTGGTTCTGGGATCAATATGCCGACCCCGGGGAGCGTTCGGATCCACGCGCATCACCGCTTCTTGCCGACGACCTTTCCGGACTACCGCCAGCGCTCATCATGACCGCCGAATACGATCCGCTTCGGGACGAAGGCGAGGCCTACGCCCAGGCGCTCGAAGCCGCCGGCAACGCCGTCGAGTGCATCCGTTTCGACGGTTTCCTGCACGGCTTCTTCGCGCACGGTCCCACCATTCCGGTGACCAGGCCCGCCATGCGGAAGGCCTGCGCGATGATCAGATCTCTCGGGAAATAGCGCACACAGTGTCGAACGAATCCAGCATCAAGACCGTCGTCATCGGCGTCGGACCCGAGGATGGCCTCGGCGCCCAGCTTTGCGCGCGGTTTCTCCGGCGCGGCCACCACGTATTCATGGCGGGACGCACGCGGCAAGCCCTCGAAGCGCTGGCGCGCACGTTCGGCGGCAACGCCACCACCGTCGTCGCGGATGCCACCGACGAGCGCCAGGTCGTAACGCTGTTCGACACCGTCGACGCAGCCGACGGCACGTTGAAACTTGCGATCTACAACGTCGGCAACAACAGGCCCGGACCCATTGTCGACATGGAATCGCGATATTTCGAGCGATCCTGGCGCGTCGGCGCCTACGGCGGCTTCCTGTTCGCGCGCGAAGCGGTGCGGCGCTTGCGGCGCGGCGGCGGGACGCTGATCTTCACAGGGGCGAGCGCGTCCCTGCGCGGCCGCGCCAACTACGGCGCGTTCAATGCCTCCAAAGGAGCGCAACGGTCGCTTGCGCAGGCCATGGCCAAGGAATACGCCGAGGAAGGCGTCCACGTGGGCCATGTCGTCATCGACGGACCCATCGGCGGCGAGAAGATCAAGCGGGGGCTGCCGGAGTACGCCGAACGCCTTGGAGAGGCCGGCATGATCAGCATTCAAGGCATCGTCGACGCCTACGAATTCCTCTACGATCAACCGCCGAATGCTTGGACGTTCGAACTGGATATCAGAACGTCGCTTGAGAAGTGGTGAGTCAGTCGAGGCGCGCCTGGGCCGTCCCGTTCAGCACCTCAACGCCGTCCTGGTTGACCATGGACACGACCAATTCCACAAGATTGTCGCCGACGGCGGTCACGGTCGCAGTAGCGTCGAGGGTGTCCCCGGGCCACACTTGGCTGGTGAAGCGCGCTCCGAACTTCGTTAGACGCCCGTCACCCACGTAGTTGGTCAACATGCGCCCGGTTATGCCCATGGTCAGCATGCCGTGCGCGAAGACCGTCGGGTAGCCAGCCACTTCCCGCGCAAACAGCTCGTCCGTATGCACCGGGTTGTAGTCCCCCGAAGCACCCGCGTACTGCACGATCTGCGTGCGTGTCAGATCTTCGACCAGGCGTTCGGTATGCGTATCGCCGACACGCAGGTCGGCTGCCTTCAAAGCCATCTACCTAATCCTCCTCAGCCCCGATCGACCGGCCGCTCCGTGCTTACACCAACGCCGGTGGCGGTCACCACAAGTTCCCCATTCTGGTCCCGGTACTCGGTGATGGTTTCCCTGAAGATCAGCTTTCCCGATCGTCGACCCTGCCTCTCCCAGGTTTTTCCGGGCCTCCTGGTCGTCGTCAGCACATCACCGACGCGCGGATGGCGGTGGTATTCAAAACGCTGCTCCGCGTGGAGCCCGCCACCCAGTCGCCGACCGCCCCCCCTGGGATCTCTCCCCGCTCCCGTAGGGGAACGTCCGGAGCCGAACCACGCCTGACCGGTCCTGGGTCGCATGGAGTAATCGGGATCGAACTGGGCACTCGACTGGACGAACGTCGGCGGGGCCACCATGCCTTCGCATTCTGTGGACGCCGCGTAGTCGTCATCAAAGTAGATCGGATTGTCGTCGCCGACGGCGCGCGCGAACATCATGACGTGTCCCGCCTCGATCGGAAACTTGTCTACGGCCATGTCTTCCTCCCAGTACGTTGCGCGTCCGCAAAATGCCGACGCGCCGGGTAAATGAACGACTACCGACCCTTGAATTTCGGCTTGCGCTTTTCGAGAAACGCCGAAATGCCTTCTTTCTTGTCCTCGGTTTGCACCAGCGCTCCCTGCGCGTACTTCTCGAGCATCTGGGCGCTGGCCAGACTCGCATCCATTCCGAAGCGCACCATGGCTTTCATCGTTCGCGGTACGAACGGCGCGAATCCCGCCAGGTGATCGGCCATGCGGCGGGCTTCCGCGAGCAGATCCTCCGGCTCGACGAGACGGGTGACGAGGCCGATGGAGAGCGCGCGTTCAGCGTCGATCGGCTCGCCCATGAGCATCATCTCCATGGCCCAGCCGGGGCCGACCAGCCTTGGCAGGCGCGCCGTCGCACCACCGCCCGGGATGATGCCGAGCTTTCCCTCTGGAGTCGCGAACCGCGAACGCGGCGTCGCGATGCGCAGATCACAGCCCAGCGCCACTTCAAGTCCTCCGCCCATGCAGATACCGTCGATAGCCGCAATGGTGGGTTTTGGTGTGCGCTCAAGTTGATCAGCGAGCCCCTGCACGATGGGTTCCAGTGCCTTCTTGAAGTCTCGGCGGAGGACTTCCGAAAGGTCCGAACCCGAAGCGAACGCCCGACCGCCCGCGCCGGTGATGGTGATCACGCATGCATCGGAGTCGTCGGCAGCCCGTCGCACCGCACGATGCAACTCTTCAAGCGTGTCGAGGGAGATTGCGTTGTGCTTTCCCGGACGGTCGATGGTAATGAGCGCCATCGGCCCTTCCACCGCGTAAGAGATTTCCTTGAAGTCCATGCGGCGACCTCTCCATGTCCTTGACGCTTGATGCGATGTTAACCGGAGGGGCGCGCTGGTGCTTCCGTCAGCCCGAATCGCGCACAAAAAAAGACCCGCCGGCCTGGAGAGGGAACCGGCGGGTCTAGAGACCTTGATGTGACAAGGTCTATAGAGGGAATGGAGATTGCCTCACTTGCCCGACGGGGGATTTCGTTGCCGACTCCGCCCGTCAGGACGAGATGATTATCTTTGAATGCCGTTTCAGAGGCGTTTCCGCCGGGAACTTTTTCGTGTCAGTTTGTATCGATGACGGGAACGACACGCAGGCGTCGGTGCCGCCGCCCGGCGCATCCATCAAGGACACGCGCCAACCGTGCGCCTGGCAGAGTTGCTGTGTTATCGCCAGCCCCAGGCCACTGCCGCCGGTTTTCTGGCTGCGCGATGAGTCGAGCCGGAAAAAGGGTTGAAACACCCGCTCGCGGTCTTCCCTCGGAATGCCAGGCCCGCGATCGATCACGTGAATCGCCACTCCGGACTCCGCCACGACGACCACCCTAGCGCCCTTCGCGTGCTGCTGGGCATTGGCAATAAGGTTCGCCACGACGCGCTCGAAGGCGCCGGTCGCGATCGATACGCGCAAGGTTTCGTCGCCGCGCCACTCGATGGGTATGTCGTCATCGAACAACGACTCGACGAAGGGCTTGAGCAATATCTCCTGCGGAACTTCTCCCGCGCCGCGCGCAAACCGCAACGTGTCGCCGATCAGTTCATCCATTCGCTCCAAATTGTTTTCCATGCGCTGAACGAGCTTCGGGTCGACACTGTCCGGAAGCAGTTCGAGCGCAAGCCGCATCCGCGCGAGAGGCGTGCGAAGGTCATGCGATATGCCTGCGAGCAGCGTCGTCCTGTTGGAGAGCAACTCGCTGATCTCCCGCGCCATGCGATTGAAACTCAACGCCAGCGTCACCAGTTCGCGCGGCCCCTTCTCCGGCAACGGCGAAAACCCTTCTGCCCCGCGGAATGCTTCCACCGCATTCGCCGTCTCTTCAAGCGGGCGCGCAATGCGCCGAACGATGAAGGACGACGTGCCGATGACGATCACCGCGCCTATGACACCGATGATCAATGCCACGTACAGCGGTTGAACGTCGCGCTGCCGCGGCGAAAAGCCCACCTGGAGTTCGCCGGCGGGCAACTGCATCTCCGCCCACAGCAAACCGTCGCCTTCCAACAGCCGCACAGGGGCGCCCAAACGCTGCATCAACCTGGTCCGCAAGAGCGCGTAATAGTCGTTATCCGGTTCGGCAAGGGGCAGGTCACGGATGTCCGAACTGATGATCAGGTCATGCATCCGCATCATCTCGAGTTCGAATGCGGGTCGCGCGTCCGTGTAGTCGGGCAGTTCCACCCAGGTCTGCGCGGACAGCACGAGCAGTCCGGCCTCGTCGTCCGCGGAACGCTCCGTTATGGGCGAAATGACGAAGATTTCCATGGCGGTGATCGCGGTCACCGCGATCGCAACCGCGCTCCAGCCCAGCACGAGGTTGGTTCGCGCGAGAAGCGACCCCGTTCCTCGCGGGGCTCGATTTCGCAATCGTCGGCTAGCCCGCATGTTTCACCGACTTGCCCCCATGTCGTACAGCCTTCTCCGGCGGTTGCGAGGCATTTCGCTCACGCGTCCGCTTGTACCGCCCGCCCATCGGCCGGGAAAGGCTATTAACCGGCGCCGCTGGGACAAAACATGTAGCCCTTGCCCCATACCGTCCTGATGTAGTCGGGAGCAGAAGGGTCGGTTTCAATCTTGCTCCGCAGACGGGTGACGCGAACATCCACGCTGCGGTCGAACGGGGACCGTTGGCCGCTACTCAAAAGTTGCACGATGCGGTCTCGATCAAGCACTTTGTTCGGATGCTGCACGAGTACGCTCAACAGGTCGAACTCGCCGGAAGTCAACGGCACCGCGCGGTCGGCCTCGGTTAGCCGATGCGCGTTCAGATCGAGGCGAAAGGGACCGAACTCGACGACTTGCCGATTCGGATCCGGCGCGTTCCGGCGCATGACGGCGCGGATGCGCGCCAGCAATTCGCGCGGATTGAAAGGCTTGCCGATGTAGTCGTCCGCGCCGATCTCGAGACCGACGATCCGATCCACTTCTTCGCCCTGCGCGGAAACCATGATGATGGGCGTATTGCGCGTCTGTTTGAGTCGCTTGGCGATCGACAGGCCATCCTCGCCAGGCAACATGAGATCCAACAGGATGAGATCGACAGATGACGCGGCCAGCGCTTTATCCATTGCCGCCCCGTCTTCAACGCAGATGACATGGTAGCCCTGCTTGTCGAGGTATGCCTGGATCAGCTCGCGTATCTCGGCATCGTCGTCCACAACGAGCAGAGTGGCGCGCTCGCTACTCATTGTGGTTCAACCGGACCGGTGACGCGCTACTCGCGTCTTTGAGCACCCTGCTCGCGCTCCCCGGTCGTCGTCTCCAGATCGTCTTGCTCCGTGACGAACTCCGTTTGCCCGACGCCGTTTTCGTTCACAACAGTCACAACAGGCGCTGTCACAGAGGGCCCTTGGCCTCGTTCCGCCGTTTGCTCCACCCGTTGCTCGAAGCCGGTGCCATAGTCCGGCGGCGTTTCCGTCTGAGTCGTGTCTCGACCCCGGTAGCTCACGACACCCTCGATGCGCAAGACCGAGCCATCCGGCTGCGAGATGATGCGGCCGAAACGGCGCTCTCCCACTATTCGCACCGGCGGGCCCGCGCGTTTCTTTCCGGCCTCGGCCATGCGGCGACGTACCTCGATGAAGTAGTCGCGACGCTCCTCTGTGGTCAGGGACTGCCAATCGGACGCGATTTCGGACAACTTTGCATCCGTGTATGCCTCGTAGATATTGTCGCTGTCGACAGCCAAGGCGAAAGCGCTGGCACCGAGGGCTATTAGCGCCGCCACCGCAGCAGCACATCGTACTGCCGCGCGGCGTGCGCAATCCGGCGGGGCCTGGCTCAACGAGTCGGTGGAAGCGTCTGGGTTCGTGCCTGCCGCGTCGCGGTTCATCAACCGCAGTGTATCACTGCTCCGAGTACGTTCCTATACGGCTTCGAACAGCCCTGCCGCACCCTGTCCGCCGCCGATACACATCGTCACAACGCCGTATTTCTTGTCTCGGCGCTTCAGCTCGCGCAGGATCGACCCGGTAAGGCGGGAGCCTGTCATGCCGAAGGGATGGCCGATGGCGATGCTGCCGCCATTCACGTTGTACTTCTCGTTGTCTAGCCCAAGTTCGTCGCGGCAATAGACGCACTGAGAGGCGAACGCTTCATTCAGTTCCCACAGGTCGATATCGTCCTGCTTGATGCCAGCGCTGTCCAGCAGCCGAGGGATCGCGAACACCGGGCCGATGCCCATCTCATCGGGTTCGCAGGCGGCGACGGTGAAACCGCGATAGATGCCCATCGGTTCAATGCCCAGCTTCTCTGCGTGCTCGGCGCTCATGAGCAGGGTCATGGAAGCACCGTCGGAAAGCTGCGAGGCGTTGCCCGCCGTCACCGTACCGTCTTCTTCGAATACCGGCGCCAGAGCGGACAAACCTTCGATCGTCGACGTCGGTCGGTTGCACTCATCGCGATCGACCACTACGTCTTCATGGCTTTCTTCGCCGGTCTCCCTGTCGACCTTCAGCATGTTCGCCGGCATCGGGACGATTTCTTCCGCGATCCGGCCGTCTTCCTGTGCCTTTGCATACCGCTTCTGGCTCTGCAACGCGTAGGCGTCCTGCATTTCTCGCGTCACCTGGTAGCGGCGCGCTACGACTTCTGCCGTATTGCCCATTGCCATGAAAATCGCAGGTTTCTCTTCCAACAGGCGCTTGTTCTGCTGGGCCTTCGCCGGCGTCTGTCGGTTGCGCATGGAAACGGAGTCGACGCCGCCGGCCATCGCTATTTGCGTATGGCCCGAAGCGATCTGGTTCGAAGCGATCGAGATCGATTGCAGTCCCGACGAACAGAACCGGTTGATGGTCATGCCCGCAGTCGTGATCGGGAGTCTTGAGAGCACTACGGCGAGGCGGGCGAGATTGCCGTCCTGCTCGCCGACATGATTGGCGGCGCCGACGACGACATCTTCCACTTTCTCGGGAGCAATCTTCGGATTCCTTTCCAGCAGGGCATCGATGAGGTGCGCCAGCATGTCATCGGACCGCGTCAAGTTGAAGCTGCCGCGGAATGACTTCGCCAAGCCCGTACGGACGCTATCCACCACTACGACATCACGCATTTTCTTCCCCTTGGCTCGTACCTGAATTTGCCCTTGACCCCGACACAGTCGGGCCAGTTAGCGCCTGAGTTTACTCGTTTTGCGGCGCGATGCGAAAGCCTTGGGGAAACTTCGCGCGCAAGTGTGTGACAGCGTTTTCGCCCGACATGATTCCGCGATCGCAACGAAGTCGCCGCGGGTGGCGACCGCCGTCACATCAAATCGACTGCGAACCGCCGCCCACGCCGCCGCTGGAAAATACGTCGTCGTCTTCGTCGCTCATGTCGACCCATCGCGGCATCCGGCCAGCGTCTTCCTTCCTCTTCTCGCGGGCCAGTTCCGCCGCTCCCAGGCTGTCCTGAAACTGCAATTCGTGCAGCGTGAAGTAGATGCCCCGCTTGGCGATCAATTCTTCGTGCGTACCCAACTCCCCGACGGCCCCATCGTGCAACACCAGTATCCGGTCGCACTCGCGAATGGTCTGCAGGCGGTGGGCGATGATGATGGACGTGCGGCCATGGGCCAGCTTGTGCAACGCGTCCTGGATGATGAGCTCGGTCCCCGTGTCGATGCTCGACGTCGCTTCGTCGAGCACGAGTATCTCCGGGTCCTTCGCCAACACGCGCGCGAACGCGAGCAACTGTTGCTGTCCCTGGGACAGGTTGTGGCCACGCTCCGCGAGTTCCGTTTCGTAACCGTCCCGCAGATCGCGAATGAACGAATCCGCGTTCACCACCCGTGCCGCCCATTGGGCACGTTCGCGCGAAATGTTGGGATCGTTGAGCGAAATGTTCTCCAGAACCGTGCCGGAGAAGATATGAAAGTCCTGCAACACGACGCCCACCCGCTTGCGTAGCTCGCCGCTCGCAATACGGTTCACGTCGATGCCGTCGACAAAGATCATGCCGTCGTCGAAGTCGTAGAAGCGCGCCAACAGGCGAATGATGGTGCTCTTGCCAGCTCCGGTGGGTCCGACGACAGCGAGCTTCTCTCCCGGCGAAATGGCGAAGGACACGTCGCGCAGCACCGGCTCGCTGGCCGGGTACGCGAAGCTCGCGTGGCGGAATTCGACACTGCCCTCAAACCGCTCGGGCAACTGCACCGGATGCTCCGGCTCATGCAACCGCTCGTCCCAGTCGATCGCCTGGAATATGCGCTCGCCCGACGCCATGGCGCGGAACAATGTATTGAAGAAGTGACCGACCGTGCTCACCGGCGCAACCATCATGCCGATGTAGAGGTTGAACATCAGCAGCGCCCCCAGCGTGATTTCGCTCTGCACCACCTGGCCGCCGCCGAACCAGACAATGCCAGCGATGGCGATGCTGGTCAGGCTCGTATTGAACGTCTCGAACACGACCTCGTAGTCGATGGCGCGATATTCCTGCTTCCGGTTCTCCCGGTTGAGCGCGCCATACTCTTCGGCGTTCACCTCCTCCCGGCCGGAGAGTTGCACAACCTCGATACCCATCAGGTCTTCCTGCATGTACTGGTTCAAGGCCGACATCGAATCGCGCACCAGGCGAAATATCTTCCGCATGGCCATGCGGAAGATGAACGTGGCCACCGCGGCGGCGGGAATGATCAGCAACACGACGCCGGTGAGTTCGCGGCTGTAGGTGAGCATCATGAACATGGCGAAGAAGAAGGGCACGAACTGGCCCGCCAGGGAGACAAACCCGGTCAACAATCGAAACAGGTTCTCCACATCATTCGTGACCCGCGTCATCACGCGCCCGACGGACACGTGATCGTAGAAGGACGCGGGCTTGTGCTCGAGCGACGCGAACAGATCGAGGCGAAGATCGCGCAATGTCTTCAGGGCGCCGCTGGCCAACGTGAGCTGGTGCGCGACCATGATGAACAGATGCAGGATGGTCACGCCCATGAACAACACCACGGCTCCGCCGAGCGGCGGCATCGAAAGCAAGCCGGAAAGCCATTCGGTCGCCGCGATCAGCCCGAAGTTGAAACGCGTGGCGGCCTCCTCGTTCGGCACCAGGATGGTGTCCACTATCACAGGGCCCTGAATCACCGGCATGAGCACCGACACCGCCGCCCCGACGACGACCAGCGCCGTGCTCGTATTCAAGGTGATGCGATAGGGCTTCGCCCACCGCAACAAACGCATGAACAGGCGCATGTTGAGCGCCTGGTGGGTCAGTTCAGCGTCGAACGCCGAATAGTTGCGCCCCGGGGCGACTTCACTCATCTGTCGTCGCTCCCGGTCGCCGCCAGGGTCAGCGATTCGGCGCGTTCGCCGTCGAGCTGCCGGAGCAGTTGACCCTTGCGCGCGCGGTCGCGATCCTGGTTGCTCTGCACCGCTTCGAGGTCGGCGTAATAACCGCCTTGCGCCAGCAATTCCTCGTGTGTGCCCGACTCCAGCACGCGTCCGTTATCGATAACGTAGACGCGATTGGCGTGCCGCGCCGTGGATACACGGTGCGAAATCAGCAGGGTCGTCTTGCCCGCGCGCATTCTTCGCAGGCCACCCAATATCAGTTCTTCGGTTTCCGTATCGACGCTGGAGAAGCAGTCGTCCAGCAACAGCACGTCGGCGCTCTTGATCAAGCCTCGGGCCAGCGTCGCCCGCTGCTTCTCACCGCCCGAAAGCGTGGTCCCGCGCTCGCCGATGATGGTGTCAAGTCCATTCATCAGGCGTCCTACCGTCTCGGTCAGGCCCGCCGCGTGCAACGCGTCGATTATCGCGTTGTCCTCGCGATCAGGCTTGTCGTAAGTGAGGTTTTCCCGCAGCGGAGCGGAGAACAGGAACGGATCCTGCGGGACCATCGTTACCGCTTCGCGCAGCCGGCGTATCGACACCTGACAGATGTCCTTGCCGTCGAGAAACACGCAGCCCCGCGGCGTGTCGATCAGCCGCACCGCCGCCTTCAGTATCGTCGACTTGCCGGCACCGATGCGGCCGAGCAAGGCTACGGTCTCACCGGCGTCCACATGCAGGTTGATGCCATCGATGGTGGGCCGGGCGGCGCCCGGATGCCGGTAGGAAAAGTTGCGAAACTCAAGACGGCCTTCGATGTTCTCCGCCAGTTCGACCTCCGCCACATCGACGACTTCGCGCGGATAGTCCAGGATCTCAAAGATGCGTTGCGTCGCGGCCGCAGCCGAAGTGAACATCGACAGCGACCAGCCAATGGACTGGACAGTGCTCGTCAGTATGATCAGGTAGGAGGAAAAGGCGGCAAAGCTGCCGAGGGTGAGCGCGCCGTCCAGCACGAGCAACCCGCCGTAGAGCAGGATGATCACCGGCGAAACCATGGTCAGCAGCGTCATCGCCACGTTCATCAGCACCTGGTAGCGTTCTGCCCGGTAGAACTTCTGGGCGTAGCGCGTACTGGACACGCGAAATCGTTCGATCTCCTGTTCCTCCTGGGCCATGGCCTGAATCGTGCGGATCCCGTTGAGGTTCTCCTGGGTAAAGCCCGTGAGCGTCGCCAGGGCTTCCTGCCGTTCACGGAAGTACGGGAACATTCCTCGCGCCATCAGGTACCCGGTGACCCCGACGAATGGCAGCGGCGCCACCACCCAAACGGTCAACGCCGGCGACATCATCAGCATGAAGTACATCGCGGCGATCACCGAAAAGAAGAACATGATGATATTCACCGCGCCGAAGGACACCACCATGCGCACCATGCTGATGTCGTTGACCGCGCGCGACATGAGGTCGCCGGTACCAAACTTGTTGAAGAAGTTGGGGCCCTGGTACTGGACCTGGTTGAAAAGACGCTTGCGCAGGTCATAGGCGGCGGCGATCGAGATGCGGCGCAACGCGCGCCGCGCCGGGACGTAGATGGCGAACTGCGAGGCGACCACAACGAGGATCAGAAGCGCCGGAATCAGCAGATAGGGTTCGATATTCGGATCGGCGAGGCTGTCCACCGCCATCTTCATGAACCACGGAATGAAGAACAGGCACAACCGCGCGAGAAGCAATCCGGCAACAGCCACCGACAGTACGACGGCATAGCGCCGCACGTAGACCATCAGCAGTTTCAAATGGCCCAGGTGCCGAAACGATGCCCGGTCTCGGTGAGGACCACCGACCATGCCACCCCAGCGGCCGCCTCCGCCACCGCCACTGCCACCGCCGTGGCCACCGCCGTGCATGCCGCCAACCTTCAAGCGGCGCCAGCCCCACCGGCAACAACGCAGGAACCGCCATCGGCCAAGGGCGCTTCTTCAACGCGAACGCGCGAGGAGGCCGCAGCAATTCGTCCCCACGCGCGCCGCCGGATCGCCAGTGTCGGGGTACGCGTTGGGGGAACCATAAACGTCGGGGCTTCGGGAGATAAAGCCGTATATTTTACCCCAATCGGCACATCCTTGCCCTCCGCGTGGTGCGGCGCAACCGCGCGGCAACCCTTCGGGACCCCGCTGTCCAATGCCAAAGTGAGGGTGAAATTATCCGATCGGCGAAGCGGTCGGCAAAAGCGATCCCTTGACGGCCGCGCAGCGACCCATGCTGTGGGGGGCTTGCTAGCGCCACGAAATCCGTCGCACCCGAAGGGGGCCGCCGTGTTTCGCCCCCGCCCAGGCCCACCTACGATCCTCCGCCTTGATCGGCACTACGTGCCGTTCTACGGCGCAGGTTCCTAGAGGTCGTCCAGATCCACGGCCTCGCCTGTCTCGGACGACTTGTAGATGCCCATGATGATCTTCATCGTCCCGATGTTGTCGCGGCCGCTGCTCAGGGGTTCCGTGCCTGTCCTGCAGCACTCCTCCCAGTGAAGGATCTCGTTGATAAAGTAATTGGGGCTGGGCAGATCGATGTCGCTCGTGGGAAGCACCTTGAACGGCGGCTCGGCGAAATACATCTTTCTCCGATCTTCAGGGTTGCTCGGATCGAGTTCGGGAAGGTCCTCGTTCAGCGCAACCATGATGTGGCCGAAATGCCGAAACGGCGTGGCGCCGTCCATTTCGACTTGCCGCTGCTCCTTCGTCGGTGTGCTTGCGTAGAAAACGCCGCGATCGCCCAATATCGTGTAGGTCCGTCCGTGGGGCACGATCGCGTTGCCCTTGGCCCAGACTTCGCCAACGGCGCCGCTCTCGAACTCGAGGGTCGCGGACACCAGGTCTTCGGCGCCGTTGACCATGTGTTCCTGCAGGGATTTGCAGACCCCGCTAACCCGTTTGACGTTACCGGCGTAGTAGCGCAGCAGATCGATGTGATGGACCTGTTCGGACATCATCATGCCGCCCCCGGATCGCCTTGCATCCTGCATCCAGCGCTCTCCTTGCCGCCGCCGGCGACGACGTCCCCTCATCCCTCCACCGAACAGCTCGGTGCGGACGGCCTCGATCGTGCCCAGCTTGCCTTCGTCCAACAGGCGTTTTGCAGCCTGGGCTTCGGGCGCATAACGCAGGTGTTGAGCAACCATCAGCGTCACGCCCGCCTTGTCGGCGGCTGCAATCATGTCCCGGCACTCCTGCACGGAAATCGCCATGGGTTTCTCGCAAATGACGTGTTTGCCGGCTTCGGCGGCGGCGATGGCCAGCGGCGCATGGGCATTGTGCGTGGTGCAGATGTCGACGGCGTCGATGTCAGCCTCGCGCAACATCTTGTCTATGTCCAGGTAGATGGCGCCGGCGTCGATGCTGGCTTTCCCGGCAAGCTCCTGGGCGAGGGGTTCAACGAGGTCGCAAACGGCGTTGAGTTGCACGCGATCGGGACGTTCCAGGTAGGCGGGCAGGTGTGCGCGAGTAATACCTCCGGCCCCTACGATGCCGACTTTGAGTGGATTGGACATTGTTCTCTATCCCCCGGGGGGCTCCTTCTTGGTTGATGGACGGAAGAATAACCGATTGTGGCGGGGATGAGACCCAAGGGGATGCCTCCTCCACGGGCGTATCTGCTCCAGCACAGGTGCTAATATGCCGCCCTTGGCGGTTTATCCCTGATCCCGCTACGTTACTTTGCCAGGAGAGCACCTATGAGAGCACTTCTTCTCAATGGCCAGAGCCACCATGGCTGGCTTGCAAGCAGTCCGCTCGTGACGAAGATCCTCGAACAGACAGGCCTGTTCAGCGTCGATGTCATGACCAGGGGTCCAAAGGGCAGCGACATGACGGGTTTCCGGCCCGAGTTCGACGGGTATGACCTGGTGGTCCTCGACGATGGCGGCGATCCGTGGTCCGAGCCGACCAACGAAGCTTTTCTCAAGTACATGGAGTCCGGTGGCGGCGTGGCCCTCTTTCACCACTCATGCCAACTGTTTCCCCAGTGGCCGGAATTCAACGAGATCATGGGCGTCGGCGGCTGGGGGAGACGCACGGAGAAGGCGGGCCCGCGGCTCTACTGGCGCGACGGTACGGTGGTTCGGGACCATGGTCCCGGCAACGCCGGCGATCACATCGACTGGCTGGAGAATCAGGTCATTACCCGCGACAACGAGCACCCCATCACCAGAGGTCTGCCGGAGAAGTGGCTTCATACCAGCGATGAACTCTACTTCAACCTTCGCGGCCCGGCGAAAAACCTCGATGTGCTGGCGACGGCCTACGTTGACCCCAGTGTCGAAAGCCATTCGGGCCACGGCAGCGGGGAAAACGAGCCGGTGCTGATGGCTATCAACTATGGAAAGGGCCGGTGTTTCCATACGACCCTTGGGCACGTGGACGGCGGCGTGCCAGCCGATCATCGACCGGTTGCCATGGAGTGCGTCGGCTTTATCGCGACGTTCCAGCGAGGCTGCGAATGGGCTGCGAGCGGCGACGTGACGCAGGACGTGCCCGCGGACTTCCCAACGGAGAACGCGGTGTCTATCCGTGAGGGATGTGAGGCGCCTTCTACGCCAGCCGCCTAACGCGCTATCAGGAAGGCCGGATAACGGTCCAAGCGCTGTGTCCCGGCGGGGGAGTGTTCGCTACTCCCTCGATTTCACCGCGGGTCCCGTGGACAACGAAGCAGCGTTGAGGGACTTAGCCCGGATATTTCACCAAGCCGCTTGTTTAGTAGATAGATATCTTTTGGTTTCAACAGGTTAATCGTTGATTTCGAAAATCCTGCCGGGAACAAACTGCGCTGGCCGCGCCCTCGCTGGTCTTTTGCCCGCGTGCGCGCGCATGCTCGCTGCACCATAAGCGGTGGCTATGCTTCCGCTCGCGAGCACGCCCACGCGGGCAAAATCCTGCGCGATCATCGCGGCCCTTGATGAAATGTCCGGGTTAGGACGGATTGAAGCTGGCAACACCAAAACGTGGCGCTGGTATTTACTCCATCGGAGTGCGGGCGTACCATCGCGCGTTTAGCAAATCCCGGTTTTGACATGCTGCGGATCGTGCAGGAAGCGCTCACCTTCGACGATGTCCTGCTGCTGCCTGCGTATTCCCGCGTTCTGCCATCCGAAGTCGACCTGCGGACCCGCTTGACCCGCGATATCGACCTCAACATTCCCCTGATGTCCGCCGCCATGGACACCGTCACCGAGGCTCGCCTGGCCATCGCCATGGCCCAGGAAGGCGGCATCGGCATCGTGCACAAGAACATGCCGCTCGAACGACAGGCACGCGAGGTGCGGTCGGTCAAGAAGTACGAGAGCGGCATCATCCGCGACCCCGTGACCATTGGCCCGGAGCGCACCGTGCGCGATCTGGTGGCGTTGACGGCGGAACACGACATTTCGGGGGTTCCCGTGGTGCGCGGCAACGAACTGCTCGGCATCGTCACCAGCCGCGACATCCGGTTCGAGCAGCGGCTCGACGCGCGCATATCCGAGGTGATGACGCCGAAGGAGCGCCTGGTCACCGCCGCCGAGGGCGCGACTTTCGACGAAATCACCGACCTCCTGCATCGGCATCGCATCGAGAAGATCCTCCTTACCGACGGCGGCTTTCGTCTTACCGGCATGGTGACCGTAAAGGACATCACCAAGGCGCAACGGTTTCCGAACGCCTGCAAGGATGGTGAGGGACAGCTTCGCGTCGGCGCCGGAGTCGGCACCGGCGAAGACACGGACGACCGCGTCGCCGCGCTGGTCGAAGCCGGAGTGGATGTATTGGTGGTGGACACCGCCCACGGCCACTCCCAGCGCGTGCTTGACCGCATAAGCTGGATCAAGCAGAAGTATCCGAAGCTGCCGTTGGTCGGCGGCAATGTGGCCACCAAGGAAGGCGCCCGCGCATTGATCGGGGCGGGAGTGGACTGCGTCAAGGTCGGCATTGGTCCCGGCAGCATCTGCACGACCCGCGTCGTTTCCGGTATAGGCGTCCCGCAGATCACGGCGGTGGCGGAGGTCGCCGAGGAAGCGCAGGAGGACGACATACCCGTGATCGCGGATGGAGGAGTCCGCTTCTCCGGCGACATAGCCAAAGCTATCGGCGCGGGGGCCAGCGTCGTCATGGTCGGCGCGCTCCTTGCCGGTACCGATGAAGCCCCGGGGGAAGTCGAGTTGTACCAGGGGCGAACCTACAAGTCCTACCGGGGCATGGGTTCCATCGCCGCCATGGACGGCGAATTCGGATCTGGCGACCGCTACTTCCAGGAACCCGACGGTGACAATGGCAAGCTCGTGCCCGAGGGGATCGAAGGCCGGGTGCCGTATCGCGGGCCGGTGAGTCCCATCGTGCATCAACTCATGGGCGGCGTCCGCTCCTCCATGGGGTATACGGGTTCGAAAGACATCGATGCCATGCGCACGTCGACGCAGTTCGTCAAGATCTCATCGGCGAGCCTGGCGGAAGGTCACGTCCACGACGTCTCGATCACCAAAGAACCGCCGAACTACCCGATTGCCTGAGAACAGCGTAAACCGACAGGCGCGCGCGCCCACATTCGATGACCGCTTGCCGGATCGAAGCTCGCCGGATGAGCGTCTGCTGATCATCGACTTCGGATCGCAGTACACGCAGCTCATCGCCCGCCGAGTACGCGAGGCCGGGGTGTATTGCGAGGTCCACCCTTTCGACCTGCCCGCCGATTTCGTCAACGCATTCGCACCGCGCGGAGTGGTTCTCTCGGGCGGCCCGGAGACCGTGACCGAAGTATCGACGCCCCGCATTCCCGACCAGGTGCTCGATGCCGGGGTCCCGGTACTCGGCATCTGCTACGGCATGCACGCGCTGGCCGCCCAACTCGGCGGCGCCGTCGAACCCTCTTCCAGGCGCGAGTTCGGCAGCGCGGAGATCGACATCGTCGAAGACGGCGCCGACGGCTTGCTCGGGCGCTTCGGAGTCAACGGCCGCCTGCCCGTTTGGATGAGCCACGGCGACAAGGTCGTGTCGTTGCCGCCGGACTTCGAAGTCGCGGCCAGCACACCGAGCGCGCCGATCGCCGCCATGACAAACCCATCGCGACGTTTCTACGGCGTGCAGTTGTAAGGGCGCTGCTTCCTTAACAACGCGCTCCGAAACGCGCTCGGAGAGCACAGCAATTCGTCCCCACGCGCGCCGCCACATTGCCGGTGTCGGGGTGCGCGTTGGGGGAACCATAAACGTCAAGGCTTCGGGAGATAAACGACGTATTTACCCCAATCGCCAAATCCCTGCCCTGGACATGGCGCCCCCGGGCGCGCTCGTCCACCTTGAGCCCCAGTTCAATTTGATCCGCATGCACTCGATGTGCATGGTTCGGGTCTCATTGCCGCACGGGGTATCTCACTGGAGGCTGCCAATCCGGCGCCGACACTGGCTTTCCCGACCCGCAAAAAACCAATTGCGCAGATTCACGTTCTATGCAATGGTGCCCGATGCCCTTGAAACACTCCCATGCTCCTACGGAGACAAGAATGTTCCAAAAAAAAAATGGTTTAGCATACCTCTCGCATTGTTGTTGTGCGCTACGATCTCCGGATCCGCGCCGATAGATTTCGATGAAACCGCCCTACTCTACACGGGATACACATCCACGAGTTGTAGTGGTTCACCGTATGTATACGGGTGGTCGGGCGGAGGCGTCTGCTCCGTCGAAGGTGTCGTGGCCTTCAAAAATCTCTGGATGGGCTGTTCGCAATGCCCCTCCCCCTAGTGTCCTGTGATCCATCAAGAGTCGGATAGAGTCGTTTTAGCTTCTCTCGGGCATCGTCCGTTGTGAACTGCCAGTTGACTCTTCCGTGGATGCTGTCGCGGGATGCCTGCCAAGCTGCGACCTCGTCGCGCAGGATGTCGATGGAGTCGATGCGGCGGAGGCACTGTCGAATCATGACGTTGAGTTCGACTTCGGCAACGTTCAGCCAACTACCGTGCTTGGGGGTATAGACGAACTCGAACCGGTCCCACAGGGCCTTGGCCCGCGTCGGTTCGAAGGTCGCGTAGAGGGTGCCGGGCCGGTGCGTGCCGGGGTTGTCCATGACCAGCGTGATCCGCTTGGCGTCGGGGTGGCGCTCGGCGATGTCGCTCAGGAAGGGCGCCCAGTCGGTCTTGGTTCTGCGTTCTGGCGCGACCGATCTTCAGGCCTTCGCCCTTGTGCATGCGCCAGCTTGAAACGAATTATTCAACTTCGGCGCGCGGGTCGAGCGTTGAAGTAATCCAGTGGAGCAGACAGTCCACGGAATCGGGACGCCCCACCATTGGATCGGCGTATGGCGGCACATTTCGCACAACCGGGCCTATGTGCTTAACAGCGTCGCGGGCTTGGCCATCGGTTTCACTTTTTTCATGCTGGGTTTCGCCTACGTGCAGCAGGAGCTCAGCTATGATCGCTGGATCGACGATGCGGACCGCGTCTATCGAGCCCGCTTCACGAGTGTCGGCTCGGCCGGTCAGAGCGAAGCGCACAACTTCTCCCTCTCACCCTCGACTGCCGCAACTCTAGAGGAACAGGTACCGGCGATCAAATCCGCCGGATTGCTCGGCCAGCGATTAGTCAAGAGTATCGTCTTCGACCGGACCGCGCTATCTCCCGACAGCATCGGCGCCTTGTTCGCCGTCACCCCAGGTTTCCTGGATATGTACCCGCTGCGGTTCGTCGCGGGGAATCGCAAAGCGCTGTTCCTGAACCCGAACGCCATCGCCGTATCCGCGCGCTATGCCCAGGAAACGCTGTCGGGTATCGATCCCGTGGGCAGGACCCTGACGATCAACGAGCGCGAAAGGGAAATTATTGCGGTGTACGAGGCCTATCCACTGACCACGCATGCGCGCCCCGATCTCCTGACGCCGATCACGCCAGCCGACGAGGGAGGCCCACTGTATGTGAAACTTACGGAGGGTGCCGACTTTCAGGCGGCGCGGGATGCCATCGAGAACGTCGTCCTATCCGCGCTGGGGGTCACCTTTGGCGTCGAAACGGAAAACATGGCACTCGATCTGCGTCCGGTCACGTCGCTTCATCTCGATAACTCGGAGGTCCGTGGCCGGACTTCCAAAGGCAGCCGCGGACAAGTCATCGGTATCGCTATCGTGTCGATGGTCGTCCTCATGCTCACCACGCTGAACTTCATCGCGCTCAATTTGGTGCAGGCGGTCAGGCGGACGAGGGAGGCCAGCCTGCGCAAGCTGTTTGGCGCGTCCTTCGGCGAACTTGTCCGGCTGTACGTCGGCCCGAGCATCCTGACTGCATTCCTGGCTCTTGCGATCGGCCTGTTCGCCTATGTGCTGTTGCTGCCCCTGTTCATCGCCTATGTGAATGCCGGCGCGCCCGATTCGCAACTGCCGGCTCAACTTCGCGCCGCGGGATTTCAGCTTCAAGGCAGCCCGGTCGGATTCGCCCGGATGCTCGCCGCTGTCGCAGCGGCCACAGCCATTGGCGTTGTCGCCGGGATCTATCCGGCACTGTCCGCAGCGCGCCTGCGCCCGGGAGACAATTTCAGCGCGGCGGGCTCGGCGGTTCCCCTGCGGGATCTGCGGTTCCAGCGAGGCATCGGCATTGCGCAGCGAATCACTGCGGTGATTTCCGTTTCCGGTGTGTTGGTCGTCACGCTGCAGTCGGCGCATGTTGCATCGTTCGATCGGGGTTTCGATCCACAGGACACGGTCGAACTTCATCACTTCACCGCCGCCGGGGGTGACTACTCTAGCTGGTCACAGGCAAGCGCCGCCGCGGGACGGTTCGCATTGCGCGCCCTCGAAATGCCGGGCGTCGCGAGCGCGGGTCTTTTCTGGGGGCCGACAATCCCACAACTGGGGGGGCGGAATGCAAACGCCAGCATCGTGAATCCTTTGAATGGAGCGGAAAACCGGGCGGTGATTGCCGACGTGAGCACGGGCTACCTGGACACGATGCGGGCGCGAGTGCTCGCGGGCCACGCCTTCACCGGCACCGGATATGGGTTCGAGGACGCGAGTCGCGGGGCGCGCGAGGGAGATGCGGTATTGACGGAAGATCTTGCCTGGGGTCTCGGCTTTGCGGACGCGCGCGACGCCATCGGCAAGAATATCCAGATAACGGCGAGCCGTGGCGGGCAGCAGCGAATCGCGCCGGTGGTTGGGGTCATCGAGAGCGTTCGACCCACTGCCCGACAGGAACAATCGGTCCCCGCGGTGTTCAATTGGCGTCCGTCGGTGAGTCCCATGGTCGCCTTGCGCGTCGATCCGCATCTTTGGCCCGAGCTGGAACCGCAATTGCACGAGATGCTCTCGGACGTCATCCCGATAACCCTCTTTTCGTCCATGCTGATCACCTCGAGCAACGAAGTATTGGCACGGGAGCTAGGGCCGTCTCTCCGGATTCGGGCCACGTTCGCAATCGGCGCCGCGATTGCCCTGTTGATCGCGGGCATGGGAATCTACGGCGCGGCCGCTTTCGAAACCGAGCGCAGACGGGGAGAAATGGCGATCCGCCGGGTGCTTGGCGCGACGCGCATCGACGTGTTGCGGCTGCTGGTCCTCGAATCCGCGGTGCAAACGGGCATCGCCTTCGTCATCGCGCTGCCGATCGCCTGGTATTTGCTCGATGCGTGGCTGGAGAAATTCGGCGCGCGCATCGATCTGGCACCGACGCCGTTCGCCATCGCCGGACTGATTGTATTGCTGTTCTCCCTGGTCGCCGCGTCGCGCCAGTTCCGTCGGCTGGTCGTTGCCAGGCCCGCAGACTCGCTTCGCTACGAGTAGTGGGGCATGAGCATCTCCCACCACCAGACGGGCATGGATCGCGCCCTGAAACGTCGCTATCCGAAGTGGTTGCCTGGCGCGCTCATCATCGGAGGCATATTCGCCGCGATACTGGCTTCGGTATTGATGATTGGCGGCGACCGAGAGCGATCCCTTCGGGTGGATCGCGATCAAATCAGCCTCGGCACGGTGCGGATGGGCGATTTCGAGCATTACATCGCGGTGCGCGGCACCGCCGTGCCGTTGCGCACGATCATCGTGGATTCCCCGGAGGGGGGCGTCGTTGAACAGATATTCGTCGAGAACGGCGCGCGAGTATCCGAGGGATACCCGCTGTTGCGGCTCTCGAATACGCAGCTCCAGCTTGATGTTATTCGGAGCGATGCCGAAGTCACCCACCAACTCAACAATCTGAGCCGAACGGAACTCGACCTGGAGAAAAACCGTCTGGCGCATCAGCAGAGCATTCTCGATCTCGACTATGAAATCCGGCGCCTGGAGCGCGATCTTGCCAGGGAGCGGAAACTTGCCGAATTGGGCCATATCAGGCTTGTGGAAGTGGAACATCGGGAGGATGAGCTGGAATACAAGCGTCAGCGCCTCGCGTTGACCCGCGAGGCCCAGGAAACGGATCTCAGACTGCAGGAAGCGACCATGGCCGAGCTTCGGGTGCAGACGGACAGGTTGCGGGACAATCTCAAGGTCGCGCAGGGCAAGCTCGACAGCCTGGACGTCAAGGCGCCCGCCGATGGTCAGCTTACGTCGTTCGGGTTCGATGTGGGGGAATCGCTGCCGCCCGGAACCCGGATCGGCCAAATCGCCGATCCGGATCACGTCAAGATCACTGCCAGCTTGGACGAGTTCCATCTGCCGAGCCTAGCGGCCGGGCAGCCCGCGGTTCTGGATCGTGACGGAATCCGATACGAGCTCCGCCTTAGCAGAAGCTACCCCGAGGTGGAGAACGGGATCTTTCAGATCGACCTGGAATTCGTGGGCGAGCAGCCGGAAGCATTGACGCGTGGCCAATCTTTGCGCGCGCGCCTTTCGTTGAGCGACCCGGTACGGACGTTGAGAGTCCCCGTGGGCCCGTTCACCCAGCAGACCGGCGGCACCTGGGTGTTCGTCGTTTCCGAGGACCGTTCCTTCGCCAGGAGAAGAACCGTCTCGCTCGGACGACGCAACGACGAATTCCTGGAAGTCATCGATGGACTTGCCGAGGGCGAGAGCATCGTCACGTCATCGTATTCGAACTTTTCTAACGTAGACCGGCTCGATATCGACTAACCGGCCAACGCGGAGTATCACGCATGATTGAGCTGAACGGAGCAAGCAAGTCCTACAGGACTCGGGATGTGGAAACACGGGCGCTGTCGAATGTCACGCTCTCCATCGACAGCGGTGAATTCGTCTCCGTCATGGGTCCTTCCGGCTGCGGAAAGACCACCTTGCTGAATGTTCTCGGCATGCTGGATCGATTGGACAGCGGCAGCTACCGGTTCGACGGAGAGGAAATCTCCGGGTGTTCCGAAGCGCAACTCAGCGGGATCCGCAAGCGCCACGTGGGTTTTATCTTCCAGAACTTCAACCTTGTGACCGAACTGACCGTGAGGGAAAACATTGAACTGGCGCTCGTCTACCACAGAAGGAAACGGGCCGAACGTCGAACCAAGGTCGCCGAGGCCATGGAGAAGACGGGAATCGCGCACCGGGCCAACCACATGCCGACGCAATTATCGGGGGGACAGCAGCAGCGCGTGGCCATCGCCCGGGTACTCGCCCTCGAGCCCGCGGTAGTACTGGCGGACGAACCCACGGGCAATCTGGACTCGATACACGGCGGCGACATCATGAAGTTGCTTCAGCAACTGAACGACCAGGGCAAGACGATCTTGATGGTTACCCACAACGCGCAATACGCCCGAGCCGCCCAACGAACGATCCATCTCTTCGACGGCAAGATCGCCCCTGCGGAGTAGCCCACACGTATTTCCCGACACGAACCATTTCTGAATCGGTTTGACAGCGAACCACCGCGCGGCTTCACAGGCCACGGCTAATTTCTTCTCCGGTTGGTTGACGATGTTCGCAGGGTGTTCCGAGTCATGCGCAGGTAGTCGAACACGCGGCGGGGAATGTGATCGAGTCGGCGCATGGCGACGGCGACGCAGTCGTTGGTGTGGGAACGGATGACGCCGATGGCGAAGCGCCGCAGGTGGGTGGTGTTCTCGGGTCCATGGCCGTTTCGGATGCGCAAGCGGTCCTCGTCGAAGGCGTTGTCGAGGATGTTGTGGACGGACTCGACCTTCCAGTGGCCGCGGTTGAGTTCGAGCAGGCGCCGGGCGCCGGCGGTGTCGGGGGCGTGGCTGGTGATGCCGAGGGCGTATTCGACGGAGCGCTTGCCGAACTTTTTGACGACGGCGGTACGCTCGACGAGGAAGGCTTGGCCGACGTGGGGGAAGGTCAGGTGGCCGTTGAGCCGGGCGGTGGTCCAGATGGCGCGGCTTTCGAGGCGCCCGTGTTGGAGGGAGAAGGGCTCGCGGAAGTCGGGTTCGCCGCGGCGGTCGAAGAACAGCCGGAGGTCGTCGAGCAGGGTCGGCTGGTTGCCCTTGGCGGTGAACACGAAGTGGGCGCCGCGGGCGCGGAGGAAGTCGGCAAGCTTGTGCTGGGTGACCTCGTCGACAAGGTTGATGAGGTACAGACCCTTCACGCCATCGCGGTCGCCCTGGTGCACGGTGTCGACGCGCACGTGGCCCGACCGCCCCTCGGGCTCCGGGGCTTGGCGCAGGCCGATGACTGTGGTCGCCGGCCGCGTCCTCGTCCACACGGTGCGCTTCGCGCGGTACGTGGCGGAGCCGCGCAAGTTGTAGACGTGCCCGTTCGAGATCATCGCGAGGCGCTCGAACTGCCGCCGCAGGACTACGCGCGTGGCCAGCCCGGAATCTGACCGAAGGCCTCGTCGACTTCCGCCAGCAGCCGGATGTCCGCCGCCGCGTACTTGCGCGCGAACGGGCGGCCGCGACCGTCGCCGCGCCGATCCCGGACCGCCCCGGTCTCCCGCCACTGCCGGACCAGACGCTCCGTCTGCTTGAGCGAGATGCCCGTCGCGGCGACGAGGAACCGAAGCACCACGCCCTTGTCGCGCTTGCCGAGGCGCCGATAGCCGAAGCGTTCCAGCGTGTCCCGAACGAAGCCGTAGGCCTCGTCCCGATCCCGCGGTTGGAAGTCCACCGCCTCGTTGCCTTCCACGAAGGCGCGAAGCTGCCCGATTGTGCGTAACCGCCGCGTCTGAATGTCCACGATCATCCCCGAATGATGCGTCGGACACCCGTTTCACCCTCACTTCGCGTTGGACAGTACGAAGCATTTACTCTTTCGGAGTGCGGGCGTACCATCGCGCGTTTAGCAAATCCCGGTTTTGACATGCTGCGGATCGTGCAGGAAGCGCTCACCTTCGACGATGTCCTGCTGCTGCCTGCGTATTCCCGCGTTCTGCCATCCGAAGTCGACCTGCGGACCCGCTTGACCCGCGATATCGACCTCAACATTCCCCTGATGTCCGCCGCCATGGACACCGTCACCGAGGCTCGCCTGGCCATCGCCATGGCCCAGGAAGGCGGCATCGGCATCGTGCACAAGAACATGCCGCTCGAACGACAGGCACGCGAGGTGCGGTCGGTCAAGAAGTACGAGAGCGGCATCATCCGCGACCCCGTGACCATTGGCCCGGAGCGCACCGTGCGCGATCTGGTGGCGTTGACGGCGGAACACGACATTTCGGGGGTTCCCGTGGTGCGCGGCAACGAACTGCTCGGCATCGTCACCAGCCGCGACATCCGGTTCGAGCAGCGGCTCGACGCGCGCATATCCGAGGTGATGACGTCGAAGGAGCGCCTGGTCACCGCCGCCGAGGGCGCGACTTTCGACGAAATCACCGACCTCCTGCATCGGCATCGCATCGAGAAGATCCTCCTTACCGACGGCGGCTTTCGTCTTACCGGCATGGTGACCGTAAAGGACATCACCAAGGCGCAACGGTTTCCGAACGCCTGCAAGGATGGTGAGGGACAGCTTCGCGTCGGCGCCGGAGTCGGCACCGGCGAAGACACGGACGACCGCGTCGCCGCGCTGGTCGAAGCCGGAGTGGATGTATTGGTGGTGGACACCGCCCACGGCCACTCCCAGCGCGTGCTTGACCGCATAAGCTGGATCAAGCAGAAGTATCCGAAGCTGCCGTTGGTCGGCGGCAATGTGGCCACCAAGGAAGGCGCCCGCGCATTGATCGGGGCGGGAGTGGACTGCGTCAAGGTCGGCATTGGTCCCGGCAGCATCTGCACGACCCGCGTCGTTTCCGGTATAGGCGTCCCGCAGATCACGGCGGTGGCGGAGGTCGCCGAGGAAGCGCAGGAGGACGACATACCCGTGATCGCGGATGGAGGAGTCCGCTTCTCCGGCGACATAGCCAAAGCTATCGGCGCGGGGGCCAGCGTCGTCATGGTCGGCGCGCTCCTTGCCGGTACCGATGAAGCCCCGGGGGAAGTCGAGTTGTACCAGGGGCGAACCTACAAGTCCTACCGGGGCATGGGTTCCATCGCCGCCATGGACGGCGAATTCGGATCTGGCGACCGCTACTTCCAGGAACCCGACGGTGACAATGGCAAGCTCGTGCCCGAGGGGATCGAAGGCCGGGTGCCGTATCGCGGGCCGGTGAGTCCCATCGTGCATCAACTCATGGGCGGCGTCCGCTCCTCCATGGGGTATACGGGTTCGAAAGACATCGATGCCATGCGCACGTCGACGCAGTTCGTCAAGATCTCATCGGCGAGCCTGGCGGAAGGTCACGTCCACGACGTCTCGATCACCAAAGAACCGCCGAACTACCCGATTGCCTGAGAACAGCGTAAACCGACAGGCGCGCGCGCCCACATTCGATGACCGCTTGCCGGATCGAAGCTCGCCGGATGAGCGTCTGCTGATCATCGACTTCGGATCGCAGTACACGCAGCTCATCGCCCGCCGAGTACGCGAGGCCGGGGTGTATTGCGAGGTCCACCCTTTCGACCTGCCCGCCGATTTCGTCAACGCATTCGCACCGCGCGGAGTGGTTCTCTCGGGCGGCCCGGAGACCGTGACCGAAGTATCGACGCCCCGCATTCCCGACCAGGTGCTCGATGCCGGGGTCCCGGTACTCGGCATCTGCTACGGCATGCACGCGCTGGCCGCCCAACTCGGCGGCGCCGTCGAACCCTCTTCCAGGCGCGAGTTCGGCAGCGCGGAGATCGACATCGTCGAAGACGGCGCCGACGGCTTGCTCGGGCGCTTCGGGATCGACGGCCGCCTGCCCGTTTGGATGAGCCACGGCGACAAGGTCGTGTCGTTGCCGCCGGACTTCGAAGTCGCGGCCAGCACACCGAGCGCGCCGATCGCCGCCATGACAAACCCATCGCGACGTTTCTACGGCGTGCAGTTCCACCCCGAAGTCACGCACACGCGCAATGGCGCCGAGATTCTTGGCCGCTTCGCGCGGGACATCTGCGGTTGCGGGGGCTCGTGGACGGCGGCCCAGATCATCGAACGCGCCATCCGTGAGGTGCGCGCGGCCGTCGGCAGCGAACGGGTGGTGCTCGGGCTCTCCGGCGGCGTCGACTCCAGCGTCGCGGCCGCGCTGCTCGACCGCGCCATCGGCGATCAACTGACCTGCGTTTTCGTAGACAACGGCCTTTTGCGCCTGAATGAGCGGGAAGAGGTCGAGGCCGCGTTTTCGCGCGCCATGTCGAACGTTCTCGACCCGCGCCTGATCACCGTCGATGCCGCGGATGCCTTTCTCAAGGCGTTGCGCGGCCTGGACGATCCCGAGGCCAAGCGCAAACGGATCGGCGCCACCTTTATCGACGTGTTCCAGCGCGAGGCGGAAGAACTCGACGGCGTCCGGTGGCTCGCCCAGGGCACGATCTATCCCGACGTCATCGAATCCGCCGCCTCCAGGTACGGCAAGGCGCACGTCATCAAATCGCATCACAATGTCGGCGGCCTGCCGGCCAGAATGCACCTGAAGCTGGTAGAGCCCTTGCGCGATCTGTTCAAGGACGAGGTCCGCAAGGTGGGGCTCGCCCTCGGCCTGCCACGGGAATTGGTGTTCCGCCATCCGTTTCCCGGGCCCGGCCTCGCCGTGCGCGTGATTGGGGAAGTCAAAAGCGAATACCTCGACGTACTCCGTCGCGCCGACGCGATTTTCATCGAAGAACTGCGCCGCGCCGACTACTATGACCGTGTGCATCAGGCATTCGCCGTCTACCTCCCCATCAACTCCGTCGGCGTCGTTGGAGACGCCCGTCGCTACGCCCATGTCATCGCGTTGCGCGCGGTGGAGACCACCGACTTCATGACCGCTCGCTGGGCGCAACTGCCCCACGACCTCTTGGGTACCGTATCGAATCGCATCATGAACGAGATCGAGGATGTCTCGCGTGTCGTCTACGATGTCTCCAGCAAACCGCCCGCCACCATAGAGTGGGAATAGCCGATCAGTTCTGGATGCGTCGCGCGCTCGATGAGGCGCAGCGCGCTAGCGCTAGCGGCGAGGTGCCGGTCGGTGCCGTTGTGGTGGCGGACGACAAGCTGATCGGCGTCGGCCGCAACGCTCCCATCGCCGAATGCGATCCCACGTCCCACGCCGAGATCGCGGCGCTGCGCGCCGCATGCCGCGCCGTCGCCAACTACCGTCTGCCGGGCGCCACGCTATACGTCACGATCGAACCCTGCACCATGTGCGTGGGCGCCATGATCCACGCGCGCATCGAGCGCCTGGTGTTCGGCGCGGCGGAACCCAAGGCCGGCGCTTCCGCGCTGCTCGCGTCTACCACATTCAACTGCCGCATCGCTGTCACCGGCGGCGTCCTGGCCCCGGAGTGCGGCCACTTGCTCGCAGCATTCTTTCGGGAAAAACGGAACCGCGCGTGAGCGAATCGCTCATCCGAGACCATCGTCGGCGCGCCCGCCTTTTCGCCGGCACGGCTGCGCAAACACCTCGATACGCTGCGCCATGCGGATTCTCGCGTCGAGGACGCCGCCGCCGAATTCGTGCACTTTCTCGATCTCGTCGAACCACTCACCGGTGAAGAGCAACGCACCCTCCGCGAACTCCTGACCGATGGCCGCAGCGCGCGCCCGTCGCCGGATGCCGAGAGCGTACTTCTGCACCGTGACGCCGCGCCCGGGACGATTTCGCCCTGGTCCAGCAAGGCGACGGATGTCCTCAAGCGGTGCGGTCTCGACAAGGTGTCGAGGGTGGAGCGCGGCGTTCGCTGGCACTTGCGCGGCAGCGCCGATCGAAGTCTGGCCGCGCTGCTGCATGACCGCATGACGGAGGCGGTCCGATTCGAGGGCGATGCGCATCAAGGCGTCTTCTCCCGCAGCGAACCGCGGCCGCTCATGACTTTTCCGCGCAGCGACATCAGCGCGGCCAACGTTCGGCTCGGGCTCGCCCTTTCGGCGGACGAGATCGACTATCTCATCGCACAGTACGCCAGTCTCGACCGCGACCCGACCGACGCGGAACTCATGATGTTCGCCCAGGCGAACTCGGAACACTGCCGGCACAAGATCTTCAACGCCGATTGGGAGATCGATGGCGTTCCCGCGCCCGCTTCGTTGTTCGAGATGATCCGGAACACATATCGCCGCATCAATGGCGCGGGGGTTCTCTCGGCATATTCGGACAACGCCGCGGTCATCGAAGGACCCGTCGCAAACCGTTTCTTTCCCGACCCCGAGGACCAGGTGTACCGACCGACGCGCGAACCGGCGCACATCCTCATGAAGGTGGAAACCCACAACCATCCCACCGCCATCGCGCCCTATCCGGGCGCGGCCACCGGCTCCGGCGGCGAAATACGCGACGAGGGCGCCGTCGGCCGGGGGTCCAAGCCGAAAGCGGGCCTGGTCGGCTTCACCACGTCGCACCTGCATATCCCCGGCGATCCGCAACCCTGGGAACTGCCCATCGGCAAACCCGAGCGGATCGCAAGCGCGCTCGACATCATGCTGGAAGGCCCCATCGGGGCGGCAGGTTTCAATAACGAGTACGGCCGGCCCGCCCTCGGCGGCTACTTTCGCACCTTCGAGTTTCCCCACGCCGCCGAGCCGGAGTGGTCCTGGGGCTACCACAAACCCATCATGATCGCCGGCGGCGTCGGCGCCGTCCGTGGCGATCACATCCACGCAGCCGAGGTTCCCGAAGGCACGAAGCTGATCGTCCTCGGCGGACCGGCCATGCTGATCGGACTCGGCGGCGGTGCGGCGTCAAGCATGGGCTCGGGCGAAAGCGACACCCAACTCGACTTCGCCTCGGTGCAACGCGACAACGCGGAGATGCAACGGCGTTGCCAGGAGGTCATCGACCGCTGCTGCGCGCTGGGCGCCGACAACCCGTTGCGCGTCATCCACGATGTCGGCGCGGGCGGACTATCCAACGCGCTGCCCGAGTTGGCCGCCGCCGCGGAGCGCGGAGCACGCTTCGAGTTGCGCGATGTGCCCAATGCCGACCAAGGCATGTCGCCAATGGAAATCTGGTGCAACGAAGCGCAGGAACGCTACGTCATGGCCGTGGCACCCGCGGACCTGGACACGTTCGAGCACATCTGCGCGCGCGAGCGCTGTCCCCATGCGGTCGTTGGCGAGGCCCGCGCCGAGGAGCGCATCCAGGTGACCGACCGGCTCGCGGGCGGGTCCGCGGTAGATCTGCCGCTTGCCGCGCTATTTGGCAAACCGCCAAAGATGCGCCGGTCATTCGCCCGCTCGAGCCGACCCGCGTCACCGATAAGCCTGGACGGGGATAGCACCCCGAGCCTTGCAGACGCTCTCGCCCGCGTGCTGCGTTTTCCCGCGGTCGCGTCGAAGAAGTTTCTCGTCACCATCGGCGACCGCAGCATTACCGGCCTGGTCGCTCGCGATCAGATGGTCGGGCCATACCAGGTTCCCGTCGCCGATGTCGCCGTGACTCTCGCGGACTACGACGGCCTGTGCGGCGAGGCCATGGCCATGGGCGAACGTTCGCCGGCTGCTGTCGTCGATCCGGCGGCAGCGGCGCGCATGGCGGTCGCCGAAGCGCTCCAGAACCTGGTCGCCGCACCGATCGACGGGTTGTCCCGCGTCGTCCTGTCCGCCAACTGGATGGCCGCCGCCGGTTTCGAGGACGAGGACCAGGCCCTGTACGACGCGGTGGCCGCCATAGGCCTGGACCTGTGTCCGGCACTGGGCATCGCCATTCCGGTCGGCAAGGACAGCCTTTCCATGACAACCCGCTGGCGCCATCAGGATGCGGACCGCGTCGTCGTTTCGCCCGTGTCTCTCAACATCACTGCGTTTGCGCCGGTGACGGATGCGCGGCGAACCTTGACGCCCCTCCTCAAGGCTGAAGACACCGTGCTGGCGCTCATCGAACTGCCCGGTGGCCGCGCGCGCCTGGGAGGCGGCGTGCTGGCGCAGTGTTACGGGCAGCTAGGCGACGAAGTCCCCGACATCGACGATCCTCGAGCGTTCAAGGCACTGCTCGAATTCCTGCTGCAAGCGAGCGCGGCCGGTCGCTTCAGCGCATACCACGACCGATCCGATGGCGGGCTGGTCGTGACGTTGCTGGAGATGGCGTTCGCCGCGCGCGTTGGACTCGACATCGAAGACGCGAGTCTCGCGGAGTTGTTCGCGGAGGAGCCGGGTATCGTCGTCGAAGTTGCTTCGAGCGAACTTCCAGCCCTGTTGCGCGATGCGAGCGATGCCGGGGTCGCGGCGCGCAAGGTGGCGACACCCAGGGCAGACGACAAAATCATCATCGGCGCGCATGAAAACACGCGCGCGAACCTGGAACGCCTCTGGAGCGAGACCAGCTATCGCATGCAGCGCATCCGCGATGACGCGGCCTGCGCGGACGAAGAACTCGCCAGCGTGGACGACCACAGGACACGGATGGCCCCCGAGGTGCGCTTCGATCCGGCGACCGACGTGGCCGCCGCCTATATCGCCACCGGCGCGCGGCCACGCGTCGCCATACTGCGCGAACAGGGAGTGAACGGCCAGATAGAAATGGCGGCGGCGTTCCATCGCGCCGGCTTCGATGCGGTGGACGTGCACACCTCGGACATATTCGCAGGCCTTATCTCGCTTGCCGACTTCGCCGCGCTCGCCGCTTGCGGCGGCTTCTCGTATGGCGACGTGCTGGGCGCAGGCGGCGGTTGGGCCAAGTCAATCCTGTTCCACCCCCGCGCGCGGGACGAGTTCCTGGAATTCTTTGAACGCGACACGCTCACGCTGGGTGTCTGCAACGGCTGCCAGATGCTGTCGCGCCTAAAGACACTGATTCCCGGCGGTGACGCATGGCCGCGTTTTGAACGCAACCGTTCGGAACAGTTCGAGGGTCGATCCGTGGTCGTGCGCATCAACGCCAACAGTTCTCCCTGGCTCGACGGCATGGCAGGCAGCACCCTGCCGATAGCGGTCGCGCACGGCGAGGGACGCGCGGAATTCCGCGACCCGGCGCTAAAGGCTGCCCTGCAATACGTCGACGGCCTGAATGAGGCGACCGAGACCTACCCGATGAATCCCAACGGATCGCGCAATGCCCTGGCCGGCACGACTTCGGCCGACGGTCGCGCGCTGATCATGATGCCCCACCCGGAACGCGTCTTCCGTTCAGTCCAGAACTCCTGGCACCCCGCCGACTGGGGAGAAGACGGCCCCTGGCTACGCCTTTTCCGCAACGCACGGGCGGCGCTGGGTTAACGCCCCAACCACGTCCCGAGAAAGATCCCATGCTGCGCTGGACATCGGTCCGCCACCACCTATCCTTTGATCAAGATTCGGCAACGGAGTGGAACCATGTCTATCAAGGAGCGCTTGGCGGAGCTGGGTTTTGAGTTGCCGCCCCCGATGCGGATCCAGGGACAGCGATTCGAGACGGTGCGGCTTGTGGGAAACCGCGCCATCATCGCGGGACATCTGCCGTTCGGCACCGACGGCGAACTCGCCGGCCCGCTGGGCAAGGTCGGCGCCGAGGTGAGTCCCGAGGAGGCCTACCAGGCTGCACGCCAAGTCGCGCTCTGCATGATTGCGAGCCTCCAGGCCGCCGGCATTGATCTCGAGCGTATCGAGTGGACCAAGGCGTTCGGGATGGTCAACGCCGCGCCGGGATTCAATGCGCTGCCGGGCGTGATCAATGGTTTCTCGAACCTTTTGCTCGAGGTCTTTGGCGAGAAGGGTCGGCATTCGCGGTCGGCCATAGGCGTAGCGGAACTGCCATTCGGGGTCCCGGTGGAGGTGGAAGCCGAAATCGCAATCCTGCCCGCCCCTTCGACAACGTAAGCCGATTCGGCATCAACCCGGGAACAAGGTCAACGACGCTGTCTTGATGCCGATTTGGGCGGCGGCGCGCCCTGTGATACTTTCGAAAAGCAAACCATATCCCGTACTGCGATGCGGGCGGAGTGACCTGACATGCAACAAGCTACCTTCAGATCGGCGCGCTGGGCGGCGGATGCCGGGAGACTCGAGGTCAGCGCGAGCGAACGCGTCGCGCCGAAGGCCCAGGAGGTGCAGATTGCTGTTGGGAGCGCCGGTATCTGCGGCTCCGACCTGCACTCGTTCCGGGGCGACTTTTCTCCACGCGTCGGCAGGACCCCGGGACACGAAATTGCGGGCACGGTCAGCGCCGTGTCCGGCGGCGTCCGACACGTCAAGGAGGGCGATGTCGTCGGCATCGAACCGCTGCTCAGATGTGGCTTCTGCCGCTTCTGCATGTCAGGCGACTACAACATATGCACCGAACGCGGCCTGATAGGCGCAGGCGTCGACGGCGGCATGAGCGAATTCGTCAACGTGCCGGCGAACACCGTGTATCGGGTCCCCACGGGCGTCGATACCGAGGTTGGCGCCCTGGCCGAGCCGCTCGCCTGTTCCGTGCATGGTTTCGAAAGGGTCCGCCTCAAGGGCTCCGAGACCGTCCTCATCGTCGGCGCCGGCACGATCGGACTCACCGCGATTCTCGCGGCCCGTGCCCGAGGCGCGCGGGTCATCGTTCTGGCCCGCCATCCGCACCAGCGCGATGCGGCCCTCAAATGCGGCGCCACCGAGGTCATAGACGAAAGCGAGGCCGGCAAGGCGCGCCTGGAAGAGTTGACCTCGCTGCGGGCCATCGACGTGTCGGTGGAAACAGTGGGCGGTCAAGGCGACGCGCTGATACAAGCACAGCGAGCGGTGCGCCCGAAGGGACGCGTACTGGTGCTTGGCGTATTCACCGTCCCCACCCTGACCATCGACGGGCGATACCTGTCGGGACCGGAAGTCGAGATCATCGGCTCCATGGTCTACTCGGCGCGTGACGGCCGCTCCGACTACCAGATCGCACTCGAAATCGTCGCCGACAACGTGGAAGCTGCGCGCTCCCTGATCACCCATCGCTTCTCGCTGGACGATGTGCAAACGGCCTTCGAAACAGCGCTTGACAAGTCAACGAAATCGATCAAGGTGCACCTCCATCCGGCGTAGCGCACTGCCCAGGTGTTGAAACTGGTAGACAAGCAGGACTTAGAATCCTGTGCCCTCGGGCGTGTGGGTTCGACTCCCACCCTGGGCACCACCGTCGGATAGCCACATACAGCCCACGCGGGACGCTTCGGGGATCAAGGGATTCCAATTCCTCGCCCGCATCCTGACAAAACGCTAACGACATTTGGCCCCCAAGCGACTTGGTGAGATGTGCTGGCTCGCCATTCCCAACCGCTGGATGTCGGGTGTGTCCGTTCTTTGCGGTGGTCAACCCTTCGACAAAGGATGCGGCGTCAGAGGCGGTGTCGGTATATTTGCCCTCGGTCGCCGGACGTTGACGTCCTCAAACAGGAGCGCCGGTGTAATCACTGAGACCGGCCAAGTCCCGAAGCCGGTCAGCCCGCCGGCGGCCGCCGGCGAGAATCCCGTGTCGTGCCGGGACGTCGCTGCGGAGACATTGACGATGTTCCTGAAGTCCGATTCCGACAGGGTCGACAAGACCGCGATCGGAATCAGTTCCTCGCCTCCGTCGGGGAAGGCCTTGTAGGCACCGATCAGTGGTTCCACACTGGACGACCGGCCGTCGCGGACATATCCAGAGGAGCGCCAATTCAACTTCCTCAATCGGCTGCCGATGCGGCGAACGATGATGGCGTGGTCGAGACCTCTTTCCGCCGCCAACGCGAAGAGTTCTTGCTTGAGTTCCTCATCGCTGAGTCCGCGCGAGGGAGTGACGAAGAAACTGCCCGGTACCGTCATGTCTCGCCAGCGGCTGGCGGTGCTGTTTGGCACCTCGGCGAGCGGCACACGCGTCGACAGCAACGTCTTCAGGATGCCGCGTTCGACCAGCAGTGTGCGTTGCGCCGGCAGACCGTCGTCGTCGACCGGCTGGCGGCCCCACAACGGGACGCCGTCGTGGCCTTCAATCGTCGGGTCGGAAACCATGGAAAGAAAGCGGGGCAGTACCCGGCTGCCGATCTTGTCCACGAAAGGATTGCGGAACCGCGCCGAGGCCTGTTGCATCGCCGGGTTGTCGAACGTCGGCATTCGAACCGCGGCCAGGCGGGGGCCGAACACCTGGGAGACAAGTTCCGCCGCCGCCTGGCCTTCGAACAGCACGGGGCCGGCGTAGCGTTCCATGTGGTCCGCTTCGCGTCGTTGCTCGAGGCGTTGCGTCATGGCGCGCACATGCTCTGCAAGGACCATCGGCGCCGGAAGGTCTTCCCAGCGCCTGACCCAGAGGGCGACGAAGTCCTCCAACTCCGTGCCACCGACCGCTTGCGCCGCGGCGAGCGCGTGCAGCTCGATATACGGCGATTCGCGAACGAACTCGGACCCTTCACTGTTGACGAACCACGTGCGCTCCAAATGGGCGGTGACTCGAACCTCGGAACGCGAAAGATGCGCCATCCCCCGCATGGCGGCGGAGACATCGCGCGCCAACGTTCGAGCCGGCGCGGTATCCAGTTGCCCGTCCGTTCCGCCGTCGTACCGGTGCGGGGGCATTTCGCTGAAGTCTGGGACATCTTTCACTTGGGTTTGATTCTGCAGCGCCGCGCGTTTGCCGGCGAGCTGGTCCAAAGCCCTTTTGTAGGCGGTGTCCGTCGCCAACCAGATCTGCCGTCGCAAGGTGTCGTAGTCGTCGTCGACGGAGAGGGCGGCGATGTTGGGCATCATCGCAGCGGCATTCGCCATCGACCTGAAATTCGTGTTGTCGAAGCCATAGTCGCCTACCCGCAACTCGACGAACAGTTGCCGGCTGACACCCTCTGAGGCACTCAGCAAACCGCCGAGACTCGCCGTGGCGCCTGCGTAGGTCCTTTCCTGCACCCGATAGGCGAGAAAGTACGGCTTTTCCGCGCCTTCCAACCGCAGCTCCGCCATCGAACGCGCCAACTCGTCGCGCATCGCGCGCATCAGGACACTGTCTTCGGCCAACGGGGCGGCCAGAGGCGCGGCGCCCGCGACAAGAACGATGACTGCGAGCAGGGGTTTCGTGATCGTGACGAGATTCATCGCGTTTCTCCCATCGAGACCAACGAACGTACCTCGCTCAAGGTCTTCGATGCGTCTCCAGGCGGCGGCAGGATCGGCAGCCGCGTTTGCGCCGTCGTCCCCTTCTGCACTTCGATCTGCGAGACGAGTATAGAAGGCGACACGGAGGTCACCGGGACCGGGCCCGACTCCGCACCGCAGGTGCCGTTGAAAACCTGAAAGTCGTCGCCCGCCGCCTCGATCCGGCTAAAGGCGGTGAGCGGCGTGCCGATGAGATTCACGCCCCGCACCAGTTCCTCGGTGCCGTCCAGGTTGATGCGGTAGACCACCGTTGGCGTCACGGTGAAAACATTCGGCAGGTCGCGGCGGGTAATTGTGAAACCTCCCTGGATGCGGTCGAAAAACAGGCCGAAGTCCTTGCCGTCGCGTTCGACCATGGCGAGCAGTTGGGCTTTGAGTTCCTCCCGCGTCATCGTTTCCGATGCCTCGACGATCAGATTGGACTGCCGCGCTACCGGTGCGAATCCGACGTTCTTGCGTCCGTGGCCATTGGACTTGGGGAAACCCTCGATGGGAATACGCGCCATGAGGAAATTCGTCAGCACGCCGTTGACGATTACCGGCACGCGCCGAGCCTTGACGCCCTGGTTGTCATAGCGGTACGCACCCACCAGATCAGTGGCGCCAAACCGCCGGATCGTCGGATCGAAGGCCACGGAGAACGTCTCCGGCAGCACGGACTCGCCCACCATCTTGCGGAATGTCTGCCCTTCCGTCGCGCCTTTCTGGCGATGCCCCTCCAGACGGTGGCCCAGGACTTCGTGGAAGAAGACGCCGCTCGCCCTGCCGGAAAGGATAGCGGGACCGGCGTACGGCTCCACCAGGGGCGCTGTCCGAAGCGCTTCCAAATCGCCGACCATCTTGTGCACGGCAGCCATCACGGTTTCGTCATCCGGGAGTCCCTCCGGCGTGAGGGAGAAAAACTGCTCCGAGCGCGGCAATACCATGCCGTCTTCCGCCCGCGTGACAGCACGGATCGACACGCGGTAGTAGGCGGTCGATGTCTTGATCGCGGAACCTTCGCTGTTGACGTACCAGCGGGTCTCGACGTTGCCCCGAATCGTGGCGTTCGCCGAAAATACGTGCGGCGAGTCGGCAAACGGCGCTGTGTATCGGCGCACCTTGTCCTCCCATTCGACTCGATCAGCGCGCAGCGCAACCGTATCTTCGGAAGCCACCTCCGCTTTCTCCAGGGAGAAGTCTCCGGTCTTGTTCCCGGTCTCGACGTTAACCTGCACATCGGCTTGAACCTTGGTGAAGCGCTCGATGGCTTCCTTGTACTTCTTGTCGGTTCGATCCCAGAGCACGGTGCGCAGCCCCTCTTCGTCTTCGATCGGAATCTGCGCCGCGCGCCCGAAACTGCGCAACCCGCGGCGGACGCGCTGCGAAAGTTCGCGCGTATTGTCGAGCGCCGGGCTGCCAACCCTGAGATCGATGTCGAGGCTTCGTCGCACGCCCTCCCACCACCGCGTCAGGCTTCCGAACTCACCACCCACCGTGGCCGTCTTGTCTTCGGTGATCTCGTAGCTCAGGTAATAGGCCGGTGTGGGTTGTTGGGCGAGAACTCCCCGCGAGCGTTCGAGTTCCTCGCGCATGACGTCGAGCACATCCGCCGCCGCTTGGCCCGCGAACAACAGGATGGCTACCGCACACGAGGCGACGCGACGGAAGCCCGATTCAGCAGGTATCGAGCAACGCGTTCGGAGCCTGCGTTGCGCTAGTGTCGGTTGCGGGGCCCCTGGTTGGCTCATAGTCACCTCCTTGCCGTCGGCTAACCCTATTGAGCGGCGGCGTGCGCGTCAACGGAATCGGTCGACCAGCGCAACCCCTGTATGGCAGGCCCAACCACTGACGCACGCGCCCCCCCGGCGCAATAGTTAGATGCGCTTCGGGTAGCTCTCTTTCAGCAGCCTGGACAGGGAGCGGTCGGCCAGCACGCGACCCCCCGTCTGGCACCGCGCACAGTAGTTGCTTTCGTTCTCCGCGTACACGATGCGCTGGATGGGCGCTCCGCAAACCGGGCAGGGCTGCCTGTACTTCCCGTGTGCGGCCATCTCCGCGTGAAAGGCAGTGACCTTCGTCGGAAACTTCCGGCCGGCTTTTCCGCGCAGAATGTCGATCCAGTTCGTCAATGTCGTTTTGCAGGCTTCCAACAGGTGGGCGGCTTCCTCGTCGTCCAGATCACGGGCGCGCTTGAAGGGAGACAACCCTGCCGCCAGCAGTATTTCGTCGGAATAGGCGTTGCCGACGCCGGCGAAGATGCGTTGATCCGTCAGCGTGCGTTTCAACCTGTGGTTCGACGCGCGAAGTCGTTCGACGAAAGCCGCCACGTCGATGTGCAGCAATTCGAGACCGCCCGGGTCGAGGCCCGCCAGGGCATCGCTGCCTGAGACCAGCCGCAGCGAGGCGCGTTTCTTCTTGCTCGCTTCGGTCAGCAACAGCGTGCCGGACGAGAAGTCGAAGTCCGCCAAACCGGCGCGCGGCGGGGCCTTGCCGGTCTCGTACCACCGCAGGCGCCCGGCGATCATGAGATGGATGACCATGAAACAGTCGCCCTCGAGATCGAATACGATCTGCACTAGCGACAGCCCCGTGGATTTGGCCAAGAAGCGCCGCATCACGCCTTGTCGGCCTTGCCGAGTTGCCGGTAGCCGAAGCGGCGTAGCGCCTCCTCCATGAACGCGTACGTGCTCGTCCAGTCCTGCCGTTGGTAGTCCACCGGCGCGGTGCCGGCTCCTTGTCTACGGTAGGCGGAACGCCCCCGTCTTCGAGGAACCGCTCGACACGTTGCCGCGGATGCAACACGAAGGGCGTTTCAGCGAGTCGCGACAACCCAAGTCGAAGCTCTCCGGCGTCCTGTTCATCCTGCCCGAGGACGCCGTACTCCTGGAGAACCCTGCTCCTATCCATCGACTTGGCCACGACACCCGACTCTCACTGTGTACCTACCCATGGTTCAACGTCACGAACTCGGTTCTCGATTGGGAGCCTGGAGACGCCAAACGCCAGTTGGAGCTACAGCGCAAGATGATCGCTGCTCTCGACGCCTCATTCGATACGATCAAGTGGGGGTAACGCCCCGATCAGTCCTTCCGGCACATCAACCACGCGCATCGTAGAGCGCCCCGTCGACGAAACGAGCGTCTCAAGGGATTTTCCGCGCAGACATCGGGCACCACCAGAATCGTCGACGTCCAGGACGGGAACGTCATATCTGGCCGCCTACACTCCGCACCTATTCCTGCAAGTCGTCCAACCTCAGACGCGGAGCATTTTCATCTTGCACCAGGGTCTGCGAGTAGAGGATCGATGTCTCGTAGACGGTCCGGCACACCCTTTCGCCACCCTCTTCGAACCAGTGACACGCCTCCGGTAACAGCTCGAACGGGACCGGATGCCGAGCGAACGGATTGTGGAATACCTCCAGCTCGGCACACCAAGGTTCGTAGCCGTGGGGCCAGAGCGCCCGGTATTCGTCGCTCGTCACGTCGAGGCAGAAAGGAACCCCCTTCAGCGCGCCGGGCGTCCGGTCGAAGAAGGCGCCCATCCGGGTGTAGCGAAAGCCTTTCGGCGCTCCCTGGCCGGAGACCGCGACCCGGTTCAGCTTCGCGACGGAGCAGGCATTGGAGAAGATCACCGCCGACAGCTCCCCCTGCCGATCGTCTGCGAACAGTCCGGCCGAAAAACCCGCCTCGCCGAGCAAACGCGTGGCCTGGATCACGTTCGCCCTCCTGCGTCCGTCGGTATCGACCGCATGAGCCCCCTCCCCATAGAGATAGCCGATCAGTCCTTCGCGGCTCCACACCATCGAACCCGGCGCCTGAAAGTCGGCGACGGCGATCATCAACGCGTGGCCCTCCACATGCGGCAGCCGCTCGTACCGCTTGGCGAGCTTGTTCCCCAACGTCTTGGCGAACCGCAACGCGGCCGCGCCGAAGAACACTTCCCTCCGTTCCGTCGGCATGTCCGCGCGCCCAGCGTGGATGTGGTCGTAGGGGACGGGCGGATTGGCGGTAACGGCCTCGACCCAGGCCACGTCACCGCGCCGGTTTTCAATTCGAAAGTCGGGCGAGTCGTGCGGTTGTGTCACCAACAATCCCTGTTCGCGCAACGACGCCAACAGTTGGGCCTCCCACAGCCGCGTGTGGAAGTTGCCCGTCTGGCAGTCTCCCGCCCAGTTCCTGTCGGGCCTCGGCATCGCGAGATACAGTTCGTTCAGCGTCCACGCCGCCGGAGCATGCGACGCACTTCCCAGCAGGCTGAACACTTCGCTGGGCGTCCGCCCCTTGACATCATGCAGCGCCGGGCGTGCCGCGGTCCCCGGTGGCAGCCGCTCCGGCGGCTCCCCGTCGCGGAGCCGCCTCGCCATGTGGTGCCGGGCTTCGGCGCGGGAGGTAAACCCGTGACGTCTCTCGATCACGGTCCACACCCGGTCAACGCGGCGGCGCATCACCAGGAAACCGAACGTCCCATCCGTTACGTCCTGCCTGACCACCCCGCACGCCAGCCCGTCGCTGCTCCGCCACGCCCCCACGGGCGGCCGGTCGCCGAATGCGTGCCCGCGCGGCAGCGACAGCGCATGGATGTCCAACTGCCACTGCGAAATCGACTCCACCGACCTCATACCGCGCCGTTCAAATCTTGCCCACGGACACCCCTGTGCGGATCCCGCCCAAATCCTTCCGCCCAACTGTCCGGCGTCAATCCACCACCAGTTCCGGAACCCAAGGCGAAACATCCACGATCTCGACCTCGCCGCCATGGACACCGTAGTACTCGCCCACCGTGCTGAACCGGTCGCCGTACTGAGCCCAGAACAGCCGCCCAAGCTTTTGGTTTGCGTTCAGCACGCTGTCGAGCGCCCGACCGCCCTCAAGAAACCTCACCGCCTGTTCGGTACCCACCAGGTACAGGTACTTGCGCTTCCGAGTCGGCTGGATCGCCAGCATGACGAAATCCTTGAATGCCGCGTTCTGGCGCGCCGCTTCGGCACCCCCGCGCCAGCGGATGAACTTGAACTCGGCAATCCGCAGGTTCGTCTCGAGATCGAAGCGCCTGCCAGTATTGCCCGCGCCAAGGGATACATACTCGACCTCCTCCCCCACCTCCAGAATGTGTGGCAGACACCGAAGAATCCCCAGCGCATGAATCGCGACGTTGACTTGGCCGGCCATCCGCTTCAGCGCAGCGGCCGCGGCCAGTACTTCGCTGCCCGCATTCGCGACCTCTAAGAATGCGTCGCAGTCCTCTACCGTGACCCCACGCGCCACCTGCTCGATCCCGCGCAGCCGTGCCGTCAAGGCCGGTCCCGCGAAGCCGCCGAGTACGCCGCCCAGATCCCCTTCACCACTCCCCATGACTACCGCACGTCTCTTAACAACCGAAGGCTCACCCCACCGGTGGGCCATCCCCGCCCGAGGTCCCGCCCATCCCCGTTCCGGGAAACGGCAACAGGGTGTGCCGGACCTCGATGTCAAAGCTGGCCGAGGGACGCGTATGCCGACTTGAGAACCGGGGCATCGGCCCGATCGGGGGTTGCTTCTTCGGCATGCCCACGAGCCCGATAACGCTCTGTTGCGCAGCAATCGCCGCAACTACTTTCGATTGCGCAGCCGCCGCATTCCCATCCAGCACGTAGCCCAGCATGCAGCCCACCGGCAGATCGGCCGCGTACTGCTCCGTCACGAATCGCCGCAGGCCCTCCTTCACGTATTCGGTCGCCAGCGATCGCTTCCCTCCATTGCGCGCCACGTTCAGCCGCTTGCACTCGTAGGCCAAATACCGGTCCCGTTCCTGGTCCAGCAGGACGGCCATGTCGATCTCACCCTTGCTGTAAGCGAGACCTTCGGCCGTATAACCGAACGGCTCGTAGTGATACTCCAGATGGTGGAACAATCGCCTCGCCTGCGGGTCCTTCGAAACGATCGCCACGAGATTCTCCGTGATCATGTCCTCGACCGGGTTCTCAGGCAGGACCTTCAGGCAGCGCGTCCACACCGCAACCACCCGCTCCAGGAATCTGACATCCAGCGTTTTGAACCGCGCAGTCCACGCGCCCGGGTCCCCCAACACCATCAGGCGGGATCGCCGACTTCTCCGACCCCAACGGCGTCGTGCAACTCCGCGGCCAGCGCATCGGCATCGGCGATCGCCGCGGACCGCAGCCAGAACCGCCGCTGCAGCGGCTTCACGAGATAGAGGCTGTTGCCGGCGAACAGGCGAAAATCCGGTACCAGTTGGAAGTTGCCGGGCAGGCGGACGCCGATCTGCGAACCGAGCCGCCGAAACGCCTCGCCTACCGCCCGGTCGTTTCGTTCTCCGTACGGCTCCCGGCTTCCCCTGCCCACCAATCGCAGCTGCAACAACGCCAGGTCGTCGTTGCGTGCCTCGAGGACGACGTTGACGGCAGCGTTCTCGTCGAACCATGGCGACAGGCTGCCGACCAGTGCACCGGCGTAAGCTTCCCGCTCCGACCGCCCCGCCGCCTTCCACAAATCGACCGACGCGCCTTGGTGCGGCTGGACGCACGGGATCACGTTGTGCACCGCGTCCTCGACCACGGCGATCTCCTCCTCGCCCAGGCCGAAATAGCGGTAGCAAAGGCCATCCAACCGTCGCAGCAAATCCGCGTCGCCCGATTGGACGAAGAAAACCTCGTGCGCCCGCTCTCTCGCTTCATCGATCACCGACACGAGCTCGTCCGCTGCCCTCCGACCGTCCCGTTCAACGTCCTCGGGTGCCGGGAACGGGAGCCGGAGCAGCTCTGCCTGCTTGACTTCGGGTCTCTCCGACCCGAACGACGCCGTCGCGTGGAACGTGAACCAAAAGAGGAGCTTGCTATTCAGCAGCGCCGTCAGCAGTTTTGCCCGAGTCGCTTCGCCAGCCGGTGCCGAAACCGCAAGCAGAATGTCCTCGAAAGCCAGTGGCACATCCACGTACGATGCCCGGAGCCTTCCATCCGCATTCCTGATCCCGCGTGGCACCAGAACCCGTGGACCGTCGAAACCGCGTTCGAAACCCTTGCGCCGCACCACTCCGCCCTGACCATCGTCGAAGGCACCAAGGTGCTCCCAGTCCTGAGCCAGCGTTCGGAACGCTTCGATTGGCAAGTACCTGATGTTCGGAATCACCTTGCTCAACTCGGAGCGGTACCCGTCCTCCCCGACCCGTTCCTCTTTCGCCGGCTGAAAGCCGTTCCCGACCACCCACCGATCAGCGAACGACTCGATCCTGTGATACACCTTCTTGTACTCGATGACCTGCTCCCCGACGGTTGGGAGCGCCGCAATGTAACGGAACAGCTTCGCTTCCGGATCGCTCATCCACAGGCGCCGCTTGAACACAAACGGGTCCTCCTTGACCTGGCCCGAAGTCACCGAACCCTTGTCCGCACTGCTTAGCGTGATCACCCGGCCCATCCTCAGGTTTAAATCCGCCTTCGGCACCCAGTAATCGAAGCGGTACCCCGGCGCGTCCGGCTGGGCCCGACCGAAGATCATCAGCGCCGCGGGCCTTACCGCGCCCTCGAACAACTGAAAGCGCAGATCCGCGAAGTTCACGATCCGGAGTATCCGCGCCTCTCGCGCCAGCCTGTCCCGGGCTTCGACTGCGATGTCTGCATGGTTGTGCAGAAACCCCATGGCCGGGAGCAGAAACCCCACGACGCCGCCCTCGCGCAGATGCCGCAACGACTTCCACACGAAACCCCAAGCCCCCTCATTGCCCGGCATCGGCAGATCATGCTCCTCGCACCAAGCGATCGAACTCCGTTCAGGTGCCCGGCGGCTCGCCCAGGGCGGATTGCCGACCACCACGTCTGCCCGCAACCCGTCCGCCGGGGCGTCGAAGAAATCCTGCACTCGAAGCGTACGGCCCCATAGCTCCGGAAGCAGCCTGCCGCGCTCCATCAGCTGGCGGATGTCGGGAGGCTCGACCTCCTGCAACAACGCCACGTAGAGCGAAAAAACCGCCACCCTCACCGCGCGGTCGTCGATGTCGCGCCCTTCCAGTCTCGACAGCATTGCCAGCAGACTGTCCCAACGGATCGTCCGCGAACGATGCGTCTCCCGCCAGTGCTCGCACAGACGTTGGAAGAACCGGACAAGGAACACCCCCGACCCGCATGCGGGATCCAGATAACGGCCTTGCGTCCTCGTCTTTTCCGGCAGGACGTCCCACAGCGCCGAAATCACCGTATCGGCCAAGAACATCGGCGTGTAGTACGCGCCCCGCCTTCGACGCTCCTCCTTCCGTGTGCCCAGGAAACGGTCGTACACCGCGCTGACAAGCTCTATCGGGATGTACTTGAAGTCATACCCCCAGAACCGCAGCTGACCGCCGCCCTTGCGCATCTCCTCGTACCCGCTGCGGAACCTCGCCAGCGTGGCTATGTGCGCGCGCGCAACGCGGGCGCGCGGTGCCTTCGGATCGAAGGAGCACGGAGCAACGAAAAGATCGCCGTTGAAGTCATTCCTCAGACTGCCGAACAGCCCGTAAAGCGCGGTCGTGTTTGTCGATTCGAGGAGGCCGGCGAACGTCTCCGCGGCTCCGCCTGAAGCTTCCAAGATGTACTCGGGCCCGACTATCCCCCGGTCTTCCAGATACGCGATGAACATTGTCTGGATGAGGAGAGCCTGCGCGCCTTCTTCGGTCAGCCCATCGCCGCGAAGCGCCTCCTGTGCCGCCGTCAGGTTATCGAGCAGCACTTGGTCGATGCGCTCGTCCGGTCGGAAATAGTCGGAATGCTCCTCCCACAGCCGTCCCGATTCGGCCGCATAGATGAGATTCTTGACAGCGAGTGCGTTCGCAACCGCGTCCAGTTCCCTAACGAGGCACCTCTGGTCGAAGCCGCCGTCTTCCCAGTAGGGTTTCCGCGCAAGCGAGAACGCCCGTACCGTATCACCCGAGAGCACAAGCAACAGCGTGGCGAGCCCTTGGTTCCACAACGCGCCGTGCAGATTGACTACCCGCCCACGGTCGTATTCATCAAGGACCACAATCACGACGGTCGGCACGTCCTGCACGCACAAAACCCCCGACGCGCCCATGTCCCCCAAAGCTGCCCTTATCGCACCCGCATGCACGCTCCGTCCCACATCTCGATACCTCTCATAGAGTTCCGGCGGTTCCCGCAGCGACAAGTCGAGGCGGTCCTTCCACTCAGCGGTCAGCGGTTGGCCCTGCAGATCGGTCACGCGTGTCGCCCTGCCGATATCCGCGACCCGTCGGGCCCTGCATCACCTCGCCGCGTCCTGCTCGCCGCGACCGGCGAGTAGCGAACGAGGTCGTCCCGCAGCGTCGCGATGACGGGCGCCATCGGACACACAACGGCTGCGCTGTCTCCAAGTATCCGCCGCCTCTTGCGCACCGTCTCACACTCTTGTCTGCCTAGGTCGATCACCATGACCCGCTCTGCCAACACCTCCCAAGGCGTCTCATTTCAGACATCGAAGATGCTCCTCTATACCGCCCGCAGTTGCCCCACCCGTATGCCGCACGTGTCGGTCAATCGGCGCACAACAGCGAACGCGAGAACGTCCCCGGGAGAGAACATCGGCCCCTGTATCTTGCCGCGCGGGAACCGTGGTAGCACACGCTTTCAATGGCGAAACGCCTCCTTTAAGAGCCCGACCGCGTCCCGTAGCTGGTCCGGCGAATAGCACATGGCCAAGCACCCCGCCTCGAAGTGGTGTTCGCCACACCTTAGGTTGGTGACATTGATGCGTCAATGACGTCGCGGCTGACTCTCTTCGAGCCTTGCATGTACCCTTCACATTTAGGATCACACCCGCCCCGTAGTTCCTTGCACCGCCCGGTCAGTCAGTCAATTCCCGGCGCTGATAAACCGCCGAACGTTCCCTCATCTTGGCTGCCGAGCGCCCGCCCCGCCAACCGTGTCCGCCATGCCATGCCGCAGGACGATCGACCGCAGGGATCGCGACATGAAGCCTCGCTGGGCGAAAACCGTCGCCGGAGCGTCCACATGGATGATCCCGTCCGTCTCCGCAGCGCCGCTTCCCCACTTGAACACCGCACCGTGGGGCGCGAAGTCCCTGACCTTCTTCAGCGCCAAGATGCCCTGCGCCATCGCGGTCTGGTGCGGGAGCGCAGACTTCAGATGATTGTGGAACGGTCGTCGGTCTTCCGTCCAATACTCCTGCTTCAACTCTTCCTCGGTCTTCGCCCAGTACCTCAGCCCCCGGCCCTTCATCAGTTCCAGCGTTCGGCCTGGGCCTCGATATCGCCCCACAGAATTAGCCAGCCTCCCCAGTTGTTCCGTGGACGCACGGCCGGTTCGGCGCTGTCTCACGGCACCCAGTGGGGCACGGCTCCCGGGTGCGTGCAGAGATTCCACCGACTCGTTAGTCCACCCGGACGACGGGCATTGTTGTCCTCTTCTCGGCTCGCTAGGCTCAGCTCAAGGACTATGGTTATTTATACAGTACTTGTCAAGATCTCCTAGTCACCAACGTCGGACAGCCCGCGATAGCCCACGCGGAACGGGTCGGGATCAGGGGATTCCTTCCAACTCCTCGATGTGTCTCGGGTAGCTCTCTTTCAGCAGCCTGGACAGAGACCGGTCGGCCAGCAGTCGACCGCCCGTCTGGCACCGCGCGCAGTAGTTGCTTTCGTTCTCCGCGTAGACGATGCGCTGGGTGGGCGCTCCGCAAACCGGGCAGGGCTGCCTGTACTTCCCGTGTGCGGCCATCTCCGCGTGAAAGGCAGTGACCTTCGTCGGAAACTTCCGGCCGGCCTTTCCGCGCAGAATGTCGATCCAGTTCGTCAATGTCGTTTTGCAGGCTTCCAACAGGCGGGCGGCTTCCTCGTCGTCCAGATCACGGGCGCGCTTGAAGGGAGACAACCCCGCCGCCAGGAGTATTTCGTCGGAATAGGCGTTGCCGACGCCGGCGAAGATGCGTTGATCTGTGAGCGTACGTTTCAACCTGTGGTTGGACGCGCGAAGTCGTTCGGCGAAAGCCGCCACGTCGATGTGCAGCAATTCGAGACCGCCCGGGTCGAGGGCCGCCAGGGCATCCGTCCCCGAGACCAGCCGCAGCGATGCGCGTTTCTTCTTGCTCGCTTCGGTCAGCAGCAGCGTGCCGGACGGGAATTCGAAAGCCGCCAAACCGGCGCGAGGCGGGGCCTTGCCGGTCTCGTACCACCGCAGGCGCCCGGCGATCATGAGATGGATGACCATGAAACAGTCGCCCTCGAGATCGAAGACGATCTGTTTCGCCAACCGGCGCACGCCTCGGACGACGCGTCCCCGAACAGCTTCCGGCGAGGGCGATACCGAGCGCAGGACAAAAGGACTCCTGAGACGGATGTCCAACAGCCGACGCCCGGTCACGTGGTGATGCAGGTGCTCGATGTAGATTGTCAAATCCGGCAGTTCCGGCATCGCGACAGCCTGGCGGACACGGTCGGAAGATTGTCCCAGTGACCCCTGCCGACGCGCAACCCGGCAAGTCGAGCCGCTGAACTCGCGTCCCGCAGGTGGTGCCAGCGAGGGCTACTGTATGATTTCTCGCAGTCTCCAGGGGAAAACTGGTATGAACGACTTCAACGGCAAGCATGTGGTGGTCACCGGCGCCGCCGGCGTCCTGGGTCGCGCCGTCGCCGATGCATTCCACGCGGCGAACGCGGACGTCACGGGCATCGACATCGTCGAGACGAGACCGCCCTATCGCAGCATCGTCGCCGACCTCATCGATCCGGACGACGCCAGGCGGGCGGCGGACGAAATCGGGCACATCGACATTCTCGCCAACATCGCCGGCGGCTTCACCATGGGCGAATCCGTTGCCGAGACGACCGATGAGACCTGGGACTTCATGTTCAACCTGAACGCCCGCACCGTATTCAACATGGTGCGGGCCGTGGTGCCCGGAATGCGGGATCGCGGGGCGGGAAGGATCATCAACATCGGCGCGCGCGCCGCCCTCCGGGGGACTGGCGCCATGGGCGCCTACTGCGCGTCGAAGAGCGTCGTGTTGCGGCTGACGGAATCCCTTGCGGACGAACTGAAAGCGAGCGGCATCAACGTCAACTGCATCCTGCCGAGCATCATCGATACCCCTCGCAACCGGGAAGACATGCCGAAAGCGAACTTTTCAACGTGGGTGGCGCCCGACGAAGTCGCCGCGGTGGTGATGTTCCTCGCATCGGATGCCGCAAATGCGATCCACGGCGCATCGATTCCGGTAGAAGGATTGTCCTGAGGGCTTGGGGAGAAGGTCGGGTAGGGACAGGTTCCCGCGCTAGCAGCCTGCGCCGTAGAACGGCACGCAGTGCCGATCAAGGCGCGGGGTGATAGGTGGGCTCTGGGCGGGGGTGAAACACGGCGCGCCCGAAGGGCCGACGGATTGCTTGGCGCTAGTACGCGAGGGGAGGCATCGCCGCGGCGACAGCGGTCTCTATATCCCAGATTGCGCTCGATACGGCCTGGCCGATCAAGTCCATCTTCCGCACCTGCCCGATGCGTTCCGCAACCAGGTCCAATTCGCGCTCCGCGAGCAACTCCTTGAATATCCCACAGGCATCCGCCAAGCCGATGATCACGATGTCCCGCGGATCCGGAAGCGCATCACTGAATAGCACCTCCATGATGCGCAGCTTCAATTCGCGCTCAGCCTTGCCATCGATCACGGGGTAGCGGCGCGACGACAAGACCCACAGGAACCGATCCTCCCGCTGTTCCAGGATTCCACGCTCGACAAGACGCGAAAGCGCTTCTTCGCGAATTTCCCAGGCGTGCCCGGCGGCCACTTCCACCCAATAGCGCGCGTCGTGGGATTCTTGCACCTGCGCGATTTCCTCCAGCAAGGGATCCAGGAGACTGTCGCCAACCGGGGTCGAATCGATAAGGATCAACTTCTCAAGGTCCGTGTCGATCCGGTTTTCCAGCGCCAGGTCCATCAATACGCCGCCCCCGAGGGCATATCGCAGGGACCACTCCGGAACTCGGGCGAACTTGCCATTGTCGTCGTGCAGCAGGAGCAGCAGCACTTCTTCGGCGAACCTCAGCATCATCGGTCACTCCGCCAGGGATGTTCCCCCGTTCATGCTGTGACTAGAGTATAGGACAGTTGGTTCGCTGTAACGCTTGATCTACTCCCGACGTAGAGATCGTATGATCTGAACCCGAGTCACCGCCTCGGGTTCACCGTATCGCGGCACGATTTCGAGCTTTCTCGCCCGACCACTCGCCGTGTTCGCCGTGAAGGTTGAACAGGCTGTCACTGCCGGACGCAAGGTCGACCCGGTTGCCGGGACGGAGCCAGGGCCGGACGATATCAACCACGCGATCGGTTCCAGTGTTGGGAACGATCCTCATCGCAGCCTGGCGGTCCAGGGATTGACGGTTTTGACGCCGGTGTTGCGGAATTCGCCAGTATTGCGCGTTACCACGGCGAGCCCGCGGCTGGCCGCCGCTGCGGCGAGAAAGGCGTCCGGAACATGATCGTCAAGCGACTCCTCACGCCGCCGCTTTTCTTCCATGATCCGGGCACACACTTGTGCGTCGTTCAAGGACCAGTCGACGATCCGGTCCTCGAACAGTTCGTCGAGAAGATCGTGGAACCGGGTGGAGACGCTGTCCCGGCGCAGCCCGGGGGCGAGACGGCCGATGCCGTCGAGAACCTCCCAGACGGTGATGGAAGCGAGACCGAGGCCCTCACCTTCAATCGAATCCAGAAAGGCGGCAACCTGCGGCTCGGGCAGCGGTCGCATCATTTCGGATACGACGTTCGTATCTATCAGCCACGCAAGCGGGGCGGTCATTCCCCCTTCTCACCGGAGAAAGACAGCAATCTGTACCCCCAATGCGCCGGGGGCGGCAGTTCGACACCGTGATCCTCCCCGAAATTCCGCGCGAAGGCTTCGGAAGGCTTCGGACGCCGCTCGGTCTTCGTGCGCTTCTCGTGGATCAGGCGGCGCATGAACTCTTCCATGGATACTCCGACCTGCCGGGCCTCGCGCTTCAGCCAGGACTTGTCCCGGGGATCGATATCGCGGACGGTGATGCTCGAACTCATGTCAGCGCCTCCTCTTCGGCCGGCAGCCGGTTTATGAGTCGCCGGACGCCAGCAAATTATGCTATCAAAGCACGCAAATCAAAAGTTGTTTGCCGCCCACCTGTTTGAACGCGACCAAATCGCTGCTTTCGACTACAAGCGCAGAGCACTGTGGCGGGAGGTCGTCCGGTTTCTCCCGGTCCAGCGGCTTCGCAGGGGTTGGATCCCTGGGGCGAAGCTCCCAAAGCTCCCCTGCTTCACCATCACCGACAGCCCGGGCGAGGTCCGATTGGCGTCGCCACGTATGCCGCTCATGGAGTCGAACCAGCGCCGCACGTCGGCGACTCGTTGCCTGTGCACCCCCCCCCCCTCCAATTGCTCAAGCCGGACCGCCAGACGCAACCCCTTGAAATCTGCTAACTTCGGCCGGCAGCATCGCCGAAGAGAAGGAATCCCCATGTCCGCACTCCCCGCGCTGAGCCTGGCCGCCGTTCCCGGTCGCCGGAGCCGAACTCTGGAACTGGCGCGACGATCTCTTTCGGCCAGTCAATGCTGAAAGACGCCATGCGGCGCGCGAACACAAGGAGTCCTGCGACCTGATGTTGGCACCCCGGTTCAACCTTCATCGTCTATCCTGCAGCGGGATTTCCCGAATACGCCATGCGGCTCGGCGCGCGGCCCGTGATACTCAACCGGGAGACCCCCTACCCCAAATCTTGATTGTCCCTGTCCAATCGCTCTAAGCTCACCTCGCCTATGGGACGGAGCTCGGGTGCGTAATCGAGCCTCGACGCAAGCGACGAAAACGAGGTCACAATGTTTGGTTTGCTAAGCGGGCAGAAGAAACGGATCGAAGAAGCCCGAACCTCATTGGCGCGGGGCTGGCTTGTTGCCGTACTGGGCGACTCGCCGACCACGACAGATGTAGCGGCTTACCTGGCTAAACGGAGTGTCGAACCTGAAGGCTGGTGGCCAGAGGCCAAGCTTGGCAACTACTGGTGTTTGCGTTACGTCGCCGTCAACTACCTGCTGGGCACGGCTCGGCCACCTGATCTTGAGAAGAGCTATTTTTGGCTCCACTGCGGCACGTTGTGCGCCGACTCCATATGGGTCGGCTCTAAGTCGAATAACCGTCAGTCCCGACAAGCATGCCAACGCGAGAATGAACTCTGGACACCCTGGCAAGATCGAATGCGTAGCGAATTGGCCAAAGCGTCCTTCACGCGATGGAACAAGCGTAGCGCAGCCGCACAAGACTGGTACAGGGGCTTGCTCGGTCACATTCGACGCAACCACCTTCCTGACCCGCATGAACGAACCGCCCTCTGGCGAACGACCGCGTTGACGGAGGAGGTGATCGACAGGTACGCCGCCTACGTGCCTTCTCTGTAGTCGATCCCGCCTCAGAAGATCGGCCCGGAGGGCGAGGTCGTCTTGCAATAGCGGCCACTCTCTCCTAGCAGAGAATTCGGCCACGTGCGCCCATGAAGGCACTGTGCCCTGCTGTGATGATCCATCCGGCTCGCCCGATCCAAACGATCCCACCCAATGGCTCAACAACGACAATCGTGGTCTGACTATCGTGGCGGTCGCGTAGCCAGAACCGCGCAGCTCCTGATGACGCGATACGTGGACCGATTCCACCCTGCTGCCATGCTCGCCGATTTCCTCGGCAAACCCCGGATTCTCGAGGCGTTCCGTCTCGTCAACGGAGCCCCCGGCATCGCCGAAGCAATCATTCGTTGGTATGGCCCGATCCGCGCCAACCAAGACGGATTCACCAAGGACCGCGGCTACAAAGGGCCGACGCCCGCTGAAATTGTCAAGCCATTGCGTGCGGTCACGCCGGCAGAGCAGCAAATGGCGTTGCGGTACCTCGCCTCCATCGAATGCTCATCCTCATCGGACGAAACCCAATCTTCCACGGCTGAACTGAGCTCCGAACGACGAGACCGCTGATACGATTCGCGCGTGGGCAGACCGCAACGGTTGGGCGAGGAAGTTCGCCGACGAGTGGAAAACCTTCTGCGAAGCCATGATCCTGTTCTACAAGGACATGCGTTACGTCGATCAAGCAGAGATCATCGGCCTCAAGGATCGGGGCTTTCCGCTGACGCGACCCCTCCGCGACCGGCACGGAGATCTAGACTCCTCACTGGTTGGCCAGATTGCAGATCGAGATGTTGTGGACGCCCTCCTGGGCTCGCTCGCGCGCAACGTCTACAACGCCGTTCGAGCAAAAGCGCTTTTCTCACTCTGGGTCGGAACCCCCTGGACGGGCGAGATCATTAAAGAAGAACGTGACGAGTTTCACCGTCAACCTCAAGCTTGGAGGATCGGGATGGGATACACGCGTGTTTTTGGCCAACGATCCCTTAGTGCAACTGATGATCGAATCCTTGGGGAACCTCCCGGAAACCTTCTGCGAAGCCATGATCCTGTTCTACAAGGACATGCGTTACGTCGATCAAGCAGAGATCATCGGCCTCAAGGATCGGGGCTTTCCGCTGACGCGACCCCTCCGCGACCGGCACGGAGATCTAGACTCCTCACTGGTTGGCCAGATTGCAGATCGAGATGTTGTGGACGCCCTCCTGGGCTCGCTCGCGCGCAACGTCTACAACGCCGTTCGAGCAAAAGCGCTTTTCTCACTCTGGGTCGGAACCCCCTGGACGGGCGAGATCATTAAAGAAGAACGTGACGACGATCTCGAGTTTCACCGTCAACCTCATGAAATCCTTCGCTTGGAGGATCCGGGATGGGATACACGCGTGTTTTTGGCCAACGATCCCTTAGTGCAACTGATGATCGAATCCTTGCACCGGGAACCTCCCGGACGCCTCCTGGCATTCATGATCGGAATGAAGAACGTAGTTGCGGCGCTGATCACCGCAGACCCGACCTTCGTGCTACGCAACTCCACTCGGGACACCCTTTCGGCGTTTGTCCTCGGGCGCGCTTGGATGCTCCCGATCGTGGATACGCTGCGCGGCACGGCCGCGTTCTCGCTCTCCGACGAGAACGCCCGACAGTGGTTCCTCCAAGGCGGAGCGTCGAGCACCCTTCTCGAGACTGCCGCCGACGATCCTGAGGACGCCACGCCGTCGATGCCGTCGCTCGCTACAGCAAGTCGGTTGAAGCGCATCGCGCGCGCTTCCCGCAGGGCATACAACTTCGTGACCGCTCCCGCTCGCGCCCTCGAAGCCGGCACGCGAATCATGCAGTTCCGGCGCATGCTCAACTCCGGCGCCACGCCGCGTCAAGCAGCTCTGGCCTCCCGAGCCGTCTCGACTGACTTCGCGAATCGGGGGGCCGCCGACGACTGGGTCACTTTCGTGATCAGGACAACCGTGTTTCTGAACGCGGCGATCCAAGGTCTCAACGAAACTCGTAAAGTCGCACTCACCCGCTTCGGCATGGGCGGCAAGACCGGATTTTGGGGCGAGAAGGCACCCAAGTTCTGGAAAGCTGGTGTCTTGGGACTGACCACGCTCGCGCTGATTGCTTGGTATCACTCGACCTCCACGAGGCAGAATCTTGACGAATACGAGGCTCTGACTACGTACCACAAGAGCGCGTACCTCCATTTCACCGGCATTCCCAGCTTCCAGGGCCACCTCCGAATTCCGGTGCCGTTCGAGGTCGGTTTTCTCTTCCAAAAGGTGCCCGAGATGGTTTTCGACGCCGTGGCCGGGCTCGACACAAGCGACACCGACCCGGTTGTGCGCGGCGTCCTCCCGCCGACGGTGAGACATATGCTGCAGACATCGTTCTTGCTGAGCGGCATTCCCCTTCCATCGGCGATCGCCCCGATCTTCGACCATCTTCGAAATCGCAACTTTTTCGGGGGAGAGATCGTGCCCTACTACATGATGGGCAGACCGGCACCGGCGCGACATTTCCGGTCGACTGCGTCGAGCTACGTCTCCGTCGGGGAACTTCTCGACCTGTCTCCGCTGGTCATCAAGCACTACTTGGAGGGCTATGGGGGCAATGTGGCCCGAAACGTGATCGCAGCGGTGGATTGGCTCCTTTGGGACGAGGGGACGCTCGGTCCCAAGGCGTTCCCTTCCGGCGGGTTGAGAGCGACTGGCATGGCCGCGTTCTCGGCGGCGCCGTTCCGCTCGCGCAGCCGCTGGGCGGACGACTATTACGGCCTCGCCGAAGTTGTCGAGGACACGTGCTACATGGCAAGGAGATACGAAGGTCAGCGTCACCGAGCATACGTGGCAGAGAATCGGTCAATTCTCCGCCTGTGCGATTGGAAACGGGCTGCGGACAAAGCCCTTCGACCGTTTGGACGCACGATCCACGAACGGGGTTTTATGAATCCGCGCGTGTCACAGATTGAGAAGGAACGCTACATCGAGTGGGCTTACGCTCGAAGGGACGAGATCTACAAGCGAGCCTACATTAGAGCGCGTAATTCCCTGCGTAGGTAAGGCGCAACAATATCCAAAAAACGCGCACCCCGTAGTTCCAATATTGGCGTTTTTGCGGTGTTCCCTTCTCTCCGTCTAATTCCGACGCAGAGATCGTAGAATCTGATCCCGAGTCACCGCCTCCCGTTCACCGTATCGCGGCACGATATAGAATTTCCCGCCTGACCACTTGCCGTGCTTGCCGTAGGGATTGAACAAGCTGCCCCTGCTGTATTTGTTCCCGTATCTGCCATAGGGATTCGAGATAGATTCATCGTCGTAGCGGTTCCTGCTGAACTTGCCGACGTACTCTCCCTCGGCACTATAGATTTCCGGCGCTTGGATCACGTAAGGGCTGGCTGGCGGCGTTTTTGGGCATCTTGAACTGCTGTCCAACTTACCCGCGTACGATCCATCGGAACTCAGCACATCTGCCGGGTAGAACACCCCTTGCGACGGGGCGACGGGCTCGCAACCGTGATCACAGCCAAGCGCTGCTTGCGCCGCAACCGTCATCAGGACGATGGCCAGAATATTCGCCGCCGGGCCAAGGGCAAGGTCGGGTTTCCTCTCGCTTCGTCGGGTGTGACCGGCATCCATTTGCCGGGGAGAATGGAACAACATGTTCACCCTGTGTATCGACCGGCTCATATTCGTTCCCCACTACCCAAATAACGACACTCTCAGACTAGCCCAAGCTGCCTGTACGGCGGCTTAGCGGCGTTCGATTCGTTGCCAATGCACACCTCCAATCGCACAACCCGAAACACCAAACTCAAACCAAGCCCAATTGATTCTTGAAGAGCCGCGCTCCTCTACTTGTACAACATCCTCGTCGCCGGGGATTGCGCCGCAACCCGTCGCATTCCAGGTTGCGACAGGTGATTGAGAGTCTCGGCGTACGCGCACACTGCTGAGCCGTGCCTTGTTCTGGACGAGTCGGACGTGCAATGCTCGCCGCCATGCTCGAGGTGCTTGGAACAGGCCTTGTATGGCTTTCGTTCGTCGCGGTGGTGTTCTTGCTGTGCAGCTTAATCACGGCTTTCGGCGGCGAAGACTCCAAGGAATTCTACGCAGTCACGTCCGTAAAGACCGCGTTGATTGTTGGCTTGGTTGCATCATGGAAGCAGGGATGGAGTACGGCCACCATTCTGTTACTCGTCGTGGTCTGCGTGATCGCTGTCTTCGAATTGGGTTTCGGCGTTTTCGTCACGATGCCAGAGCTTCGTCAGGGAGTTAGGAAGGGCCTAGGTGATAGGTTGCACCCGAAGCATTGGCTCAAGATTGCATCCGTAGAGTGGCGTCACATCCAGTCCGTCGCTCGGGAGGAGGTAGGGAGCAGTCTGCCCGACTGCAACCGCATCCTGGCTGCAGCGAGGGGAGCCAACGCCGATCAGCCACTTGAAGTGACGCAAGAACTCGATGCGCACGATGGGAGCGAATTAATGCCTCAAGACCTGCTAGGTAAGCTCACACGCCCACTTCAGGCTTACGCAAACGAGTATTCGCTCAGACTGGTCCGTGAGTGGGAGGGCGCCGCTTCCTTCCGGATCAACCAAGCGAAGGTATCGTCTCCAGATCCAGCCACCGACGAGACCGGGGATCGTCGAGAGCAGGCGCTCAGGAAGTGCCTCGTGGCTTGGACAGAGGTCGGACTGAAGGAGGCTGCCGGATGGTGGTTGGCGGAGGAGTTTGACGTCCATCACATGCCCTCGGGGATTGACCCTCCAGTACACGAGATGGCGAAAATCGCATTGAGTGCGCCCGATAGCGTCGATTCGGAAACTAGAGCGTCGGCGTTCTCGAAAGGTCTCAAAGCATGGATCTCAGAGCAGCATGCTGACCTTAGTACTGCTGCGTTGCCGCTCGTCCTCACAATCGAACCGCATTACAACTTCAACGCGGAGAGCTTCAATGCACACAAGAAAGCTTGGCTGAATCGTATGACTGCTGGATTCGCATGGGCACTGATTGGTGATGCGGTCCCTTACGAGACATTGACGCTGCCGAACCAAAGCAACTACGAGGGCGAACATCGCAATGGCGAGCCGCATGGTTTTGGCAACCAGACTTGGCCAGACGGGAAGCGGTACGAGGGTGAGTTCCGCAACGGCAAGCCACACGGTCACGGAACGCTGGTCTTTGAAGACGGAATACGTCTTGAGTCGCGGTGGCGGAGAGGGAGGAGTCGCGGTGGAGGGGCCATGACGATGCCGGACAGAACCTGCTACGAGGGCGAACGTCGATTCGGTAAGCGTCACGGGCGGTGGACAGTGACTACCGCAGACGGACGCCAGCACGTGAGTCGTTGGTTCTATGGCAAACGCATCGGCTGACCTCGGCAAAGGCTTTACGCGAAAACAGAATGCGACTTCGTGAGTTGTCAGACCAGCGAGCCTAGTCGAAACCTAGCAGAGCATCAGGTGTGGTCTTGCGGCCGCACGATGGGCTCTCAACTCTTGTTCACATTCACGTGAGGTGGTCCTGGTTCTTTGGACAGTCGGAGGGCCGAAATTAAGGTGTACTCCTCACCGTGACCCCGGCGGCCGCCGGGACACGTCTGCCATGACGGACTGGCATCCATGTCCACCAACGCCAGACGATTCCACGCAATTGTCGAGAACGACACCATCAGCGACGCGAAGATCCTAACGGGCCTATGGGACCAACCTCAAAGCGACGACCTCCGAATCGCGGCCACAACGCTACTTGTCTGCCACCTGACCATTTCATTCGCCACGTTCGACACGGCTAGAGGTGTTCGCTCTTGGCCCCTCGGCACCAACCCTACGATAGGTTTTCCATACCGCGTGGCGATCTCGATCTCTTCTTGAATCCACTGCCGATGATTGACGTACATTCCTGCGATAACGACGAAACAGTTGACCGGCGAGATTTGGCGGTCCAAGGCATTTCGCAATTGCGCGTCGGTCCTAGCTCCCAGCGGGTCATGTTCCGGGACCGAGTAGTTTCGCCAATTGAAGTTCGTAGCATTCCGAAGTAGTTGCTCCAAACGATAATATTCAGAGTTGTGCGCTTTACGCCAGACATGGCTCAAGAACAAATCATACGTCTTCAACTTCGGCATCAATCCACCTCCGGTCACAGAAGACCCATCACAACTACAACCAACCTCGGGCCCTCTCTGCCAACATGACTGAGACACTAGCAACCTTTGGAATTACTGTAGGGCGGTGGAGGTGAAGACCGATGACCGCAGAGAGAGACGCGATGACATTGAATGAGGTTTCCTATTCGGCCCTGGGGGCTGAGGAGCGTAGCGACGAGGCCCCCAGGGCCGGGCGCCCAAGACCGGGGCCTGACCCGGAGGTCGTGGCCAAGCCGAAGCGGCGCCAGTTCAGCGCGCAGTATCGGCTGCGGATCATCGAGGAGGCGGAGCGCTGCACGCGGCGGCGAAGTGGGTCGGCTGCTTCGCCGCGAGGGGCTGTACAGCTCGCATCTGACGGCTTGGCGCAAGGCGCGGCGGAAGGGCTCGCTGCGGGAGTTGGCCTCGAAGAAGCGCGGCGCGAAACCGGCCGAACGCAACCCGCTGGACGCGAAGGTGCGCGAGCTCGAGGCGCAAGTGGCTCGTCTGCAGCACGAGTTGCACACCGCGCACACGATTCTGGACGTGCAGGGAAAAGTTGCCGGGCTGCTGGGATTGAACCTCGAACGCGGAACGCGCTCCTGATGGCCGCCCAACCGCTTGCGGTGCGGATCGGCGTCGTGCCGACGTGCCGGGCGTTGGGCGTGTCGCGGGCGACCTTCTACCGTCGCCGGAGGTCAACTCCCGGGCACCGGCAGCCCCGTCCAACGCCCGCCCGGGCGCTGTGTGAAGCCGAGCGCGAGCAGGTCCTCGATGTGCTCGCCGGCCCACGCTTCGTGGACCGCGCGCCAGCGGAGGTCGTGGCAACGCTGCTCGACGAAGGCCACTACCTGTGCTCGGAGCGGACGATGTATCGGATCCTGGCCGCGGACGTGCCGGTCCGCGAGCGGCGCAATCAACGTGAGCATCCCCGGTACGCCAAACCCGAGCTGGTGGCCACGGCGCCGAACCAGACCTGGTCCTGGGACATCACCAAGCTGTTGGGACCGGCGAAGTGGACGTACTTCTACCTCTACGTCGTGCTCGACATCTTCAGCCGCTACGCGGTCGGCTGGATGGTCGCCGACCGGGAGAACTCGGCGCTGGCCGGTCATCTCATCGAAGAGACCTGCCACAAACAGGGCGTCCAGCCCCGGGTGCTCACACTGCACTCCGACCGCGGCGCGCCGATGACCAGCAAGTGCACCGCACAACTGCTCGCCGATCTCGGCGTGACCCGCTCGCTGAGCCGCCCCCAGGTGTCCGACGACAACCCGTTCTCCGAGGCGCAGTTCAAGACTCTGAAGTACCACCCCGGCTTCCCCGGGCGCTTCCACGACATCACCGCCGCAAGCGCCTTCTGCCGGACGTTCTTCCCTTGGTACAACACCGAGCATCGCCATGGCGGGATCGCGATGCTCACCCCGGACGACGTCCATCATCATCGAACCCGGAGCGTGCTGGACCAGCGCGGGCGCACCCTTCAAGCCGCCTGGACGCGTCATCCCGAACGCTTCGTTCGAGGCGTCCCAAAACCGGACAACCTTCCCGAAGCGGTCTGGATCAATCCACCCGTGACATCCACAACAGGAGAGAGTGCTCAGTAAATCGTAATCAACAGTGTCTCAAAGTCGTTGACAGGTTCCGGGCCATCACGCCAGCCGCAATCAAAGCCGCGAACACGTATGTCCAGATGAAGATATTCGACACTACCTCTTCCGTCCGAGTAAACGGCTTGTAGCGCTTGGAGTCTTGGCCTTTGCCGAGAGCCTCCCATTCGGCAGTGAATAACGCGGCCGGCAAATGGCACTCAATGCACTCGATCACTGCGAATTTCCCGCGGTTCAGCTGAGCGTAGGACCGCACCAACGTTTTCCAGGCAATACACAGCATGATTGCTGCAATTGATATGGCAACGACACCCATTGAGACCCAAGGGGTCTGACCGACTTCCCTGGCCACTAATCCGACTGCGGACATTGCAAGCGTGTTCACGGACAGAAAGAACGTGTTCACGAGCTGTCTACGAGCCACAAGCTTTTCGGAGGTCTCGACGAAGAGCTTGTATTGGTCGACGAGCACTGCCAGTTGGGCCTCATCGAAAGCCGTTCCACCCGAGAACACCACGTCTGCGAGATTTCGCTCGTCCGAAGCGACCATCTCACGTCCTGCGGTGAGTCGACTCACCAAGAAAACTCGCCGAACTCGAAAGCAGTTCGATGGAGTTCCGTTCAAGTAATTCCGGAATCCGGAGAGGACGGTCCATGAGGTTTACGGCCACCACACGCTTTCCAAGCGCGAGCCCCCTACCGATCTCCCAACTGACGGGATTGCTTTGGTGTGTCGTATCACCTATGAGGCAAATCAACAGCGCTGACTCTTGGATCTTTCTGTCGCAATCCAGCTTCCAGTTCTCTTCGTATCTGTTGTCCACTGCGTGGTCCAGGAGTTCCACGTTTGGATGTCGCAGTTCAAGCTTTCGTCGAAACGCGTCGACCAGCGCTTTGTCCTTCGTTGCAAAACTCAGAAAAGCACACAATCGACCGGAAGAAGCCCTTAGATCTGGAGTGATGTTCTCTAACTGGGAGTCGAGATCGCTCCCACCACCCCGGTGCCTGTGGCTCCTATAGTCAAGGCCACGACGCGCCTCGCCTTGCCGTTGGCCATCGTGGCCACCGGGTCCCGAACTTCGCGGAGTACATTGAGCACTTTTGTTGGCGACGTCGATCAGGAAAGGCATCTCAAGCAGTCGTAGGTCATCGCAGACAGCCCGCGTCGAGTTTATGAAGAACGGCTCCAAGTGGTGGAAGCGTATCCGGTGCATGGGTATCGAGCGGCGGAATCTCCTGTCTCGCACCGCATCGCGCAAGCAAGGCATCAGCCTCTCCACCGCCTCTAGGGCAGTGACGTACCTCCCATCTGTTGGCCTTAGGTTCTCATTGACTTGCACCTGAAACCAGGATGCGAGCCCTGCACATAGGTAGGTGCCATCCTCAATAGTGCAGGGATCCAGAAAACGAATGCATTCGTGTGCGAGTTCGCACATCACTGACGAAAGATCATCATCGTCGAGCCGAGACGACAGCAGAATGTCCACGTAGCCCGAATCGGGGTAAAGACGCAACTGCGCGTAGTCGCCATCCGGATTTCGCCGAATGGCGCCCAAGGTCCAGTTCGGATCGCGCTTACCGAAATAGCGCTCGGCCTTAGGTATCAGATCATCTCCGCAACGCTCAGCAAGCTCGTTGACGTCGATTTGACTCACTTCGACTGGCCCTTTTGTTTAGCCGGCGCCAATTCTAACCTGTGCCTCTGACCGCCACACCTGCGCTCTTGCCCAAAGAGTGGGGCAGATCGTTTCATCGCGGACCGCACCCAAAGCCCGAACCCAGGCTCAAAACCGCTTTACCCGTTGGTTCAGCATCCCCAGCTCTCCCGCCCCACAATACCTCGGCAAGCTGCTGTCCGCGTGCCGAGTCAAGAATGACCCACTACCCGTGCTCGGCCATCTTCCGGCTGCTGTCGTCCATTCCCGGTCGCCACGAATTCCGTTGAAATCTGCTAACTTCGGCTGGCCACATCGCCGAAGAGAAAAGGAATGCCCATGTCCGCACTCCCCGCGCTGAGCCTGGCCGCCGTTCCCGGTCGCCGCAGCCCAACTCTGGAACTCGCGAGGGAGATTGAACGGCGGGGCTTCTCGGGCATCTATTGTCCAAGTATCGGCGACGGTCTCGCGCTGTGCGAGGCGCTTGCGTTCGTCACAAACGAGATTCGATTCGGCACGTCCATTTCGCCGATCTATACGCGCCATCCGTGGGAATTCGCCAACGCGGCGAGTTTCATTCACGAAGTCTCGAACGGCCGCTTCCTTTTCGGCGCCGGGGTCAGCCACGCGCCCACCATGAAGCGCTTCGGCCTGACACCGGGAAAACCCCTCGCCGACATGCGCAAGTTCGTCGACGATCTCAAGGGCGCGCCTCGCGCCGGCGAACTACCTCCGATCATGCTTGCAACATTGCGCCGGAAGATGATCCGCCTCGCCGAAGAAATCGCCGACGGCATGGTCTTGGCGAATGCCGCGCGTTCGCACATGGGAGCTTCGTTAAGCGCACTGTCGGTTTCCTCGCGGGACGACGGTTTCTTCATCGGCTGCATGATCCCGACATGTGTCAACGAGGACAAAGCGGCGGCTGCCGCCGTCAACCGCAGGACGCTGACAAGCTACGCGATGTTGCCGAACTACCGAAACTATTGGAGAGAAGCCGGTTACGAAGAAGAGATGGCCGGCGTGGAAGCGGCCATGCGCGCCAACGACCCGGACGGCGTCGGCAGGGCGCTATCGGATCGATGGCTGGCCGATACGACCCTGTTCGGTTCCGCCGCCCAAGTTCGCGAAGGCATCGAAGCGTGGTTCGACGCTGGCATCAAGACGCCGATCATTGTTCCGTCTTCCGCCAACGGCGGCCAGTTCGTGGCGTTCGAGGAGTTCTTCGCGATTTGGTGACACGAGACATGAACGCGTTGTGGGTGGTTCGCCACGCCAAGGCGGAGCATTCTTTCGGCATGACCGACTTTGATCGTTCATTGCGGCGCAAGGGGCACAGAGAAGCCGAGCGCATGCAGCGATGGCTCGCCGCGCAGCCGGAACCCGCAAGCCTCGTCGTCAGCAGCGCGGCCAGGCGGGCCGTGGAAACCGCGCGGTATGTCGCACGCGGCTTCGGTTTATCGGAAGACGCCCTTGCAACCGACGAGGAACTCTACGGGGCGCCTGCGGGCACGCTCTTCGAAGCGCTCCGCCAATTGCCGCCCGGCACAGGCGATGTCGCCCTCGTCGGCCACAACCCCGGCGTCAGCGATCTGGTCGGAGTCCTGATCGGATCGGCGTTTACAGATTTGCCGACGTGCGGCATCGCCATGTTGACCTGCCCGGCGCCCTGGGGCGACCTGCTTCCGGGCGCGGCGGAGCTGGCACTGGTGGCAACGCCGGACACCGTCTCGGAAAGCTGATAGTCCCCACCGCGCGTCGAACGATGGTTTAGAAGCCGCCGCGGGCCGCAAGCCACCCCCGCTCTGCCGGCGTGCTCTCGCGCCCGAGCGCGACGTTCCGGTGCGGAAACCGGCCGAACCGGTCGATCACCTCTCGATGGGCACGCGCGTAGCGCAGGAACGATTCGATATATCCGCGCCACTCGGAAGGCGATTGTGCCGCCAACCCGGAAAATAGCGCCACCGATCGTTGCTGGTCCTGTCGATCCTCGCTGTGTTCGAACGGGTGATAAAGAAGAAGGCGCCCGAGGATCGGCAATGCGCGATCAAAGCCCTTGTCCAGCGCGCGGCCGGCCACTTCGCGCGCGAGGACGTCCCCGGAGAACGCGGCGGCCGTGTCCCGGTATGCGTTGCGCGTGAACTGGTCCAGCAGGATCACCAGCGCCAGCGCGCCGTCCGCCGTCTCCCGCCAACCAGACAGCGCGCCGGTGCGCGCCTGTTCCATGGCGTCGCCGAACTTTCGGCGCACCTCTCGATCAAGTTGATCATCCGCAGCGTACCAGCGCCTGGATGCCAGCTTCGCCGCTTGGAAATCCGTTGGCGAGGAACCCAGCCAGAACGCGATGACGCTGGCAGCCGTCACGGCGGGGATCTCGCTATCGGTCACCGTGTTCTCCCTGGAACCAATCCCGCGTTGCGCCGACTCACGGCGGTACGGATCGACGATTTCGACGTTACCTACCCGCCCCGCAACGCGTATATTAGCCCGCGACCGCATTCTTGATTGGAGTTATGGCATGTCCTTCCTGATCTTCATCGGCGTCGCCGTCTTGTGCTACCTCGTCTGGCGCATCATGGACCTGCTTCCCGATGCGATATTCCGCCTGAGCGAGATCCAACGGGACATCGCCGACATCCGCCGAAAAATGACGGAAGCAGATCCCGACACGCCAGATGAGGAATCCAGCGCCGAAGAAGACTAACGGAACGCGCGCACGATGGATCCGCTCGGCTGGCTCCACAAGGACCGCCTTCAGGCCCGTCAGCGCCAGGATCCCTGGGCCGAACTGTGCGTCGTGGCGACGGTCACCGGCGCAGGCGAACCGTCCGCCCGCGTGCTAGTGGTGCGCGAACTGGACCTCGGCACCGAGACGGCGTCAGCGTCGGCGCCACGGTCCGACCGGCGTCACACCGGCGCGACCAATCCCGCCCTCGGCATCTTTGTCAACGCCAGTTCACCCAAAGTCGACGAGTTCTCGCACTCCTCTACTGTCGCGGTTCTCATCTATCTGCCCAGCGTCATGGTGCAGTATCGCCTGCGCTGCACCCTCAATGCGATCGATCCCGTCGTCGTGCGCGAAGCCTGGCGAATGCGTCCAGAGGTAGCCAAGCGCATGGACTGGCTGTACGAAACGCACCCGCAAAGCACACAGATCGCATCGCGCCGCACGCTACTCGACGCCGTCTCGTCCGAGTCCGGGGCGCAACCCCTTCTCGCCCCGGAGAGCGCTGTCGGTTACTTGTTCGAACCCTTCGAAGTAGAGCGTCTGGACCTCAGCCGTTCCGGTGCGCCGCATGATCGTCGCCGGTATTCGGCGCGCGAAGGCGATTGGGTGGAAGCCGTTCTCGTGCCCTAGCTCGTCTAGCTCGTCAAGTTGACTTCCCGATTCAAGGCCCTGCCGCCCGCACGTCTTCATCCGCCGGGACGATGCCCACCAGGTTTCGAAAGCACGTGGCCTTGGCCGTTCGGATGAAATGCGCGATGAAGCTCACGTCCCGCTGCACTGCGCGCACTGCCGCATACAGATTGGGCCAAATGCCCTCTTCGCCCAGCGACTTGCCAACGACGTAGCCGCGCTCGACGTACTCGTGCAGCGCCCAGTTGGGCAGACACGCCACGCCACGCCCGGTCGCAACGAGCTGCACCATCATTGTCGTCAGTTCGGCGTTTCGGATACGCGCGGGCTCGACCCCGGCGGGATCGAGAAAGCGTTTGAATATATCCATGCGCGAACGCTCTACGGGGTAGGCGATAAGGGTCTCGCCGACGAGATCCTGCGGCGTGATCACATCCCTTGCAGCCAGAGGATGATTCGAGGCCAGCGCCAGTTGCGCCTCATATCCGAATAGCGGCGCATACGCCAACGCGGCATCGTCGTTCGGATCGGCCGTCACGACGAGATCGAGGTCGCCGCGCGCCAGCGCGGGAAGCGGATCGAAGTTGAATCCGCCAGCGATGTCGAGGTCTACATCCGGCCGCTGGTCGCGGAACAGATCGATGGCCGGCAACAACCATTCGAAACAGCTATGGCACTCGATGGCCAGATGCAGTCGCCCGGTTTCGCCGCTCGCGAACAGGCCGATGTCGCGCGATGCCGCATGCACCAGGGGCAGCACCTCGTCCGCCAGTTCGAGCAACCGTCTTCCCGCGGGGGTAAAGCGCACCGGCTTGGTCTTGCGGACGAACAGCGGGCAGCCCATCCGCGTTTCGAGCGCCTTGATCTGATGCGAAAGCGCCGATTGCGTCAGAAAGACGCGCTCGGACGCTTCAACCAGACTACCCGTATCCCGCAACGCGGTCAGTGTGCGAAGGTGCCGCAGGTCGAAGCTAGGTATGAACATTTCTCAAGATAAGCTAACAGCATCATGTGACGAGTTCATATTTTGACTAGGCAAGCGACCTTGGGCAACCGGTCCGAAGAAGTTCGCGCGCCAGCCCGCTAAAGTTTTTCGATGGCGAAAAAGACGATCGTGAAACAGAAGGGAAAGGCGATCGCAACGTAGGCCAATACGTTCAGTATCTCGTTCTGGCGAGGATCTTCATTGAGCTCAATACGCGGTCCGGCGGACAGCCAGACCAGGGCGGCGACGATGAAGCTCAGAATCAACGAAAGGATGGCCGCGTGCATGGAATCAAGGCCGCATGGGAAACGACGTCGGACCGGTCAGGTCGTCGAGCAGCGGTTGGATCCAGTCGACCCACCTGCACAGCGCCGTCCGCGTTTCGCGAGGATCGATGAGTTCGTGCACGGCAAAGGACTCCGCCCGGGGGAATGGAGACCGCCCGGCGCGCAACTGATCCTCCAGTTCGCGTCGTTTCGCTTGGGGATCGTCGGCCGCCGCGATCTCGCGATGGAACGCCACGGCGACGCCGCCCTCCACCGGCAACGCCCCCGATTCGACCGACGGCCAGGACAGAACATACGCGTCCGGGCCGTAGTGCGCGGCGGTAGCGACGCCGAATCCCTTGTGCACCTGGATCGAAGCCCACGGCACCGAGGCTTGCACCGCCGCGCAGACAGCCGCCATGCCGTAGCGGATGGTGCCGCTGCGTTCGGCCTCTGGACCGATCATGAACCCGGGTTGATCGATGAAGTTGACGATGGGCAAATGGAACGTATCGCACATCTCGACGAAACGGCGGTACTTCTGCGCCGCTTCGGCCGTCATTGCACCGGCGTAGACCATGCAGTCGTTCGCCAGCACGCCGACGGGTTGGCCATCGAGCCGCGCCAGACCGGCGATCTGGCCGCGACCGTATGTCGCGCCGATCTCGAAGAACGAGTCGACATCCATCACCATGCGCACGATGGCGCGCATGTCGAACCCCGCCCGCGCGTTTCTCGGCACCGCCGTTAAGAGTTCCTCCTCCATCCGTTCAGGGTCGTCATCGCTTGGCGTTCTCGGGGCACGCTGATCGACATTCGAGGGCAGGTAGCTCAGGAACCGCCTCGCCTGGGCGAACGCATCGAGCTCATCCTCCGCGACGTTGTCCACGATGCCGCTGCGGGCGTGCACCTGGGCGCCCCCGAGTTCTTCCTTCGTCATCCTGATTCCGAGCGCGCGTTCGACGAGAGCCGGGCCACCGATCAATATCTGCGCGGTGTGCCGGGTCATGACAGAGAAGTGGGCGGCGACGAGTCGTCCGGCGGGGAAGCCCGCCACCGCGCCGGCGGCGATGGAAACGATCGGCACCCGTCCCATGGCATCGGCGATGATGCGAAAACGCGGCGCTGAGAACACCGGGTCGCCGGCGGTACCGCCGCGGCGCCCGCCGCTACTCTTTACGCTGCCGCCGCCGCCTTCGAGCATCCGCACGAGCGGCGCCTTGTACCGGACCGCCAGGTGTTCCGCATAGACGCTCTTGCGCAATCCGGCGGCGTTCGGCGAGCCCCCCTTAAGCGTGAAGTCCTCGCCGCCGACGACCACGCGACGATCTTCGATCTTGCCGAAACCGACGACGTAGTTGGCCGGCACAAAGCCCAGGAAATTGTCGTCCCCGTCGTAGTCGGGAATCGCGGTCGCCTTGCCCTGCTCTTCGAAGGTGCCCGGATCGAGCAGCGCGTCGATGCGCTCGCGAACGGTCAGCCGGCCTCGCGCATGCTGCTTCGCGATGCCTTCCTTGCCGCCCTGCTGCTTGGCGAGATGCCGCCGCCGGTGGATTTCCCGGACTTCCTCTTCCCAACTCATGGTCTCAGCTCTCATCCTTGAATTCAGGCGCCCGGTTCTCGAAATTGGCCGTGACGGCCTCAACCTGGTTCGGCGTGCCGATCAGCCCGCCCTGCAGCTTCGCCTCAAGCCCGAGGCCCACGGCCGGGTCGGCCCGCCAACTCTCTTCGAGCAACCGTTTGTCCGCACGCACCGCGTCCGGCGACCTGCAAGCGATGTCTCTCGCCAGTGTCATGGCCTCCGCCAGGGGATCGTCCGCCGTGCGGGTGACGAGTCCCATCGCGGCGGCGTCCGCGCCACTCACGATCCGACCCGTGAACACCAGCTCCTTGGCGACATCCAGCGGTACCAGATCGCGCAGTGTTTGGGTAATCGACATGTCCGGCACCAGGCCCCACTTGATCTCCATGATCGAGAGCCTCGCATCGCCTCGCGCGATGCGAATATCCGCGCCCAGCGCAATCTGGCAGCCACCGCCGAAGGCGACGCCATGAATGGCGGCGATCACCGGTACCGGCAGTCGCTTCCAGACGAGCGCGGGGCGCTGCGCGAAGTTCTCCGGGCCCCGCGATTCCGACAACATGTCCTTCGCGCGATCGGCGCCGCGTCCCGATGGACCCGCCATGGCGGAAAAACTTGCGAAGTCGAGACCGGAGCAGAATCCGCGGCCATTCCCAGATAGCACGACGGCCCGGATGTCCCTGGCATCCATCAGGCTCTCGCCAGCCTCAGCGATCGCCGCGAACATCTGCGGTGACAGAGCGTTGTACTTCTCAGGACGATTCAGACGGACATCCGCCACACCGTCCTTCCTGTCGATAGTGACGAGTTCGGCCACTATTCTCCCCCGCCGCAAAACGCGAAAGTCTGACACAAGCCCCGAAGCACGGCCAATTGCTCCCGCATCCGCCGAAGCACCAGGGTCAGGTGGAGATGACGGCCACCACCTGGTCTTCCTGCACCGGTTCATCCGGTGCCACCAGCAGTTCTGCGACAGTCCCGGCCTCGGGACTCTCGAGGGGGATCTCCATCTTCATCGATTCGAGAATGACCAGGATGTCCCCTTCCGCGACGCGATCGCCGACGCCCACTTCCACCTTCCAGACCTTGCCGGTGACCTCGCTTTCGACTTCGACCCGCGCCATCTATCGTCCCAGCGGCCCTGCTGACCGTCGCAGCCTTTGCTCTAATTCAGCAATCCGTTTTTCCGCAGCCTCGCGTGCCGCCAGCTCTCGTTCGCGCACCTCAGAGTAGGTGGGCACAACCTCGCCTGTCGTCAGGTCGCGGAACCGCAATACCTCGTCCTCAAGGAACAACTCCGCGCCGAGCACATCGCTCCGCGTGCCGCCGGACGGCGAGACTGGAATCTCCTCATAGACCCCGGCATCGTTCAGGCGCCGCCCGATTATCGGCGCGGGAAGCTTGTCGAGCAGATCGACTATCCAGAACTCCCGCACGCCAAGATCCCGATACAGGCCCGGCTTGACGTCGACATCCTTCCGCCACGTCTTCTCCGAAAGCGCCTCCAGCGCGAAGTCCGGTACTGTCGGCTCTTGCCACAGCTTGTAGGAAAGCCGATGGTGCCGTCCCGCGCCGAGCACCACCATCAGGTCCGGCGAGAGCACCGCACGAGGGTTGTCCCGCTCGAACAAAAACGCCAGGTCACTCGCGACCAGGGCGTCGGGCAGGTGCGCGAGCAGCGACTGCGCCGCATACAAGCCGTACGCGAGCGACTCTCCGTGGCGCGTGCTCTCCGACACCCTGCCGTCCCTGTAGACAAAGCCGTCGTCGTCAAGCTCGACCGGCGGCACCGGCCGATACAAGGCCTCGGCGTGGACCGCGGAAAGCCGCCGCTGCGGCTCGGATGGCCTCCGCACACTGACGTCGGTTGACGAATCGGCAGGCAAGGATTTTGGTTGCATCATTGCAACGTACCATAACAACTCTTGGACGGCGACGCGGGTAGAAAGCATCCAACAAGACCGGGCCAATGCGTTAGAGGCATTGGCTATTCGGAACGTGGGAAATTCGCTTCGCTAAACAACCAGGTGTCCCGTTTCCTTCAGACTCCGCACATTCCGTTCCCCGGTCATCGATTCGAGAATGACCACGATATCCCCTTCGGCGATGAGATCACCCACGCCCACTTTTGACCGTGCAGACCTTGTCGGCGACCAAGGTCCGCTACCCGAGACGATCTGCGGCGTATCATGTTCGTACGGACAAACCAATGCCTGCCCAAGCCGCCAAGCTCTCCATACCAACCCCCGGCGCCCGCGTCGTTGTGCGCGATGCCGAATGGATCGTCCGCCGCGTGGATCACGCGCCCGGCGGGTTTCAAATCATCTGCGACGGCGTCTCCGAGCTCGTGCGCGGACGGGAAGCCGTCTGGCGAAAAGGGCGAAACCGCGGGCGGCGGGCGCGGGCGGCTGACCGTGCTGGAACCCGCCATCCAGGTACTTGACCCCGCCGAGACGGGGCTCGTGCCCGACACCTCTGCCCAGTTCACGGACAGCATCCTCTACATGGAAAGCCAACTTCGCCAAGCCGTGCCGAGCGATGACCGGATTCATGTAGGGCATACCGAGGAGATCGTCAACGCGAAGCTTAACGACGAAGTCCGAGCGCTCGACGAGTTCAAGGCTCGCCAGCTTCGGCAGTTGGAGCTCGACTTATCCCAATCTCGTCAGTCGGAGCAATTCAAACGCCACCGAGACGAACAGGCCCGCCAGGACATTCAGGACATCCACGACGAGTACGTGATCTGGATCGAGGAGACGATGACCACGGAACCCCACCCGTGGATCAGGGTGATCTGCGCGATGACTCCGCTGGCGCAGTAGCCGGTTGCGCGGCCCCAGTGGGCTGGCGCAGCCCCATCGAGGTGACTATCCAAAGTGCCGGTGGTACCGTCCCGCTATGGTCGAGATACTTCCCGGCGGGCTCAGGCGCCGCGGCGACCTTTGGAGATGTTGGATACCGACAGCGCTACGCTGTTTCAGAATGCTGAATGACCGTTGAATGTAGGATGGGACAGCCCAAGGGCGATCAGATCCATCCCACAAACGGAGCCTTTAATCATCGGAATGCCTTGTACAAGTAATCCTACGGGCGTTACTCTTGAAGCATGAAGACGACCGTTGATATTCCAGAAAATGAGCTTTTGGATGCGATCCGTTTCACCGGCGCGAAGACAAAACGCGAAGCGGTGGTTGGCGCAATCTCGGATTTCAACCGACGCAAGCGAATGGCCGAACTGATCCGATACGCTGGAACCTGCGCCAATCTGATAACCCCGCAAGAGCTTCAGGCCGCTCGTCGCCAGGATCAAGCGTGATTCTTGTCGATACGTCATCCTGGATACACATGCTTCGCACCGATGGCGACCCGCAGGTACGGAACAGCGTCGAGACCGCTCTGGCAAACGGAGAGGCGTGCTGGTGCCAGATGGTGCAACTGGAACTGTGGAACGGCGCCCGCGGCGGCCACGAGAAGAACGTGCTACTGGATTTCGCCCGGACCCTCCCGGAACTACCGATTACCGACGAGATCTGGGCGAGGGCTTACGAGTTGGGGCAACGCGCGCGGGCGCAGGGCATCACCGTGCCAGCAACGGACGTGGTGATTGCTGCATGCGCCCGCCATCACGGGGCGCGCATCGAAGCTGCCGACAACGATTTCGCTTTGCTGGACGCCGTGACGTAGCGTCTGGCGTTGGCAGGACCTCACATGCCCACCACCTTCACCGGCATCCAGAACGAGAACGAGTTCTACAGCCACCACTACGCAACCAGGTGCGCTGTTTCGTTCAGACTCCGCACATTCCGCTCGCCGGTGGAAGCACACAGGAAACGGCTGACACTGCCGTAAGCCAGGTCGATGAACAGCCGGGGGGCCATGCCGAGCACCGTCGCAGTCCAGACGTTTACAACCCCGCCATGACAGAACACCGCTACGCGCCGCCCGGCATTGGCGCGGATGATCTCTTCCATGCCGCCGTCAACCGTCCGCGCGAATGCGGCCATGTCAAATTCGTCCCCGTAGCCGCCGTCCATGAACGCTTTCCAGGCGGCGTAGTCCTCGGCCTTGAGTTCCTCCATGGGAATGTAGTGCGATTCGGCGCGGTCATATTCCGCGAGCGCCTCGTGAACAACGGGACGCAGGCCGACGGTCTCGGCGAGGGGCGTTGCGGTTTCGATGGCGCGGCGTAGCGGGCTCGCGTAGATGGCTTCGATCGTTTCCCGACTTAGCCACGCACCCACCTGGCGCGCTTGGCGCCGACCGATATCCGATAATGCAGGGTCCGCGCGACCCGCGGCAAGTTCCACGCGCTCCGGCAAGCCGTGACGGACGAGGATGAGTTCCAAGGGGCGCTCCCAAGCGGCGAAGCGCCATACCCTGCACGGCACGCGCCCGGGCGTCAATGCGGAACGGGCCGCCGCTTGAGGCCCTGGCGACGATTCGGATCCAAAAACCACTAGAGCGTGAGCGCGGGGTCGAACTATAGTGCCCGCCCAAACTCGAACGACACGTCCCGTCCCGGAATTGAAGGAACAGACGGAAACGCCGATGCCCAAAGCCATGCTCACATTCGCCGCCTTGCTATGCGGCGCGTTCGCCACGGCGCAGCAGACCGGCGGCATCGAAGGCGTCGTCACCCTGCGCGGCGTGACGGCGGCGGAGGACATCGTGGTCGTGGCCGAAAGCGATGCCATGCCCCGCGCCCGAACGACCAGGATCGACGCCGAGGGGCGCTACGCGCTGCCGCAGTTGATACCGGGCATCTACCGGGTGACGTTCGAAATGACAAATAGGGCCAGCCAGACGTTGACCACCGCCGTGTTGCTGGACCAGACGACGGTCGTGCACGTCGAACTTGCACCGCCGCGCACGCCGGAGATCGAGAAGCTGGTCGTGGTCGGCCAGCGCATCGGGTTGCGCGGACGCGCCGCGCTCGCCAATGCGATCGACGGCGATGCTGTGCGAAGCGTGCCCGCGGGCCGTGACTATCGCGACCTGGTGAAACTTGCGCCCGGTGTGCAGTACACGCAGGACGCTGTCCGAGGCCCGTCGGCGGGCGGGAGCGGACAGGATAATGTCTATCGCTTCGACGGCGTCGATGTGTCTCTGCCCATGTTCGGCACGCTGTCGGCGGAACCCTCGAGCCACGATATCGACCAGGTGACGTTCGAGCGCGGCGGGGTCGGTGCCATCGGTTTCAACCGCAGCGGCGGCTTCGCCATGGATTCCACGGCCAGGTCCGGCACCGACCAAATCGCCGCCACTTTCGAATACGCGTTCGCGCCGAAGAACCTGGCGGCCGAGCGCAGGGCGGGCGCGGAATCCGTTGAAACCGACCAGCGCTGGATCACTGTCACCGGGGGCGGTCCCATCGTGCCGTCGCGGTTGTACTTCTACGGCTCCTTCTTTGCCCCGCGCGAGGACAGATCCAACAAGGCCACCGCCTACGGAGCGGCGAAGGACTACGCGAACGCGCGGCGCGAGTACTACGGCAAGCTCACCTATGCGCCGACGGACGCCGTTCTCCTCAACGCGAGCTTCAGAACCTCGACACGTGAAGAGCGGGGCGTATCCGTCGGTCCTTTCGAGGCGGATTCGGTCTCCCTCGGCGGTCGCGCCGAGCAGGACGTGACGAGCCTCGACGGCTCCTGGCTGACGCCGTTCGGTTCCACGCTTGCGTTCCGATACAGCGACTACGCCCTGCGTGGATCCGAACTGCCCGACGTGCTGCTCGAAGCGCGGCCAGCGCTTGACGCTGTCCTCGATGTGGCGAATCTGGATCGGATGGGAAATCTCAGCGTCCCTGCGCGCGTTGCCGGCGCGGCCGCCTTCAATGCCGCCGCCATCGAGCCGATCATTCAACGTTATGGCTATGTTGACGCATCGGGCAACCGCCGGGGCGGCGGCGCTGTCGGCGCGCATCCACAGATCAGCGAGCAGGCGTTCTATCGCCGCAGTTTCGACCTCGCTTTCGATCACCAACTCACCTGCGGCCGATCCCGCCACGACCTGCACGCAGGTCTGCGCCGCACCGACGCGAGAGAGACCCTTCGGCGCACTTCCAACGGCTGGGGCATGATCGAAGTCCCCGGCGGCGTCGACCGGGCGCCGGACGGTACGCCGATTTTCTACGTGGCGACCGTCCAGCAGATGAGCATTCAGAAGACGGATGGCACCCTGGTCGCACCGATCAACTCCTATACCGAATCAACGTCGCTGGAGTTCAACGACAACGTCCGTCTCGGTGATTTCGCCTTCAATCTCGGCGTGCTCGTGAGCCAGGACGTCCTCTACGGCCAAGGTCTCGCGAGCGCGCCGGGCAGCTATTCCGGCTTTGCCCTTGAACCGGGCGCGAAGTACAGGATGTACACCATTCGCTGGCGGGACATGATCCAGCCGCGCCTGGGCGGAACATGGACCCTGGACGGCGAAAATACGTTGTTCGCGAACTTCGCCCGCTACAATCCGGAAGCGAACTCCCTGGCCCGGGCCGCCTCGTGGGACCGCAACACGCGGGCGAGTCTACGGGTGCTGTTCGACGAGGCGGGACGCATCATTGCGCACGAGCCGCATCCTGGATCCTCGGGCAAGGTATTCCAGACCGGGCTCACGCCTCGACGGATCGACGAGTGGACCGTGGGCGCAACGCGCGCGCTCCCCGGCGCCTTCACGCTGCGGGCACATTTGCGTCGGCGCGAGGGATCGCACTTCTGGGAAGACACCTGGAATCTCTCCCGCGGCTACGACAACGCGCCGGCGCATATCGCGGCCAAGGGCCCCTATGTGCCGGATCTGGACGCTATCCGCGCGGAGATCGGCGGGTCCAGCTACGTGGTCGCCGAGCTCGACGGGGCCTTTACGCGCTATTGGGAGGCGGCCCTGGAGCTTGAATGGCGCGGCGAGCGGGGCTACCTGAATGCCTCCTATGTACGCAGCCGCTACACCGGCAACTTCGACCAGGACAACACCAGCGCGGTCAACGACGCCAACCGCTTCATCGGCTCGTCCAACCTGGCCGATGGCTATGGCCGACAGCTATGGGACAACAAGGACGGCGTATTGCGGGGCGACCGACCGCATCTGGTCAAGGCGTTCGGCTATCTCGACCTGCCGTGGCGGGCGCGAGCGGGCATGTACGTCATGTACCAGTCGGGGCAGCCCTGGGAAGCCTGGGATTCGCTGGCCTATGGCCTGCCATCCTACTTCTCGTCCACCATCCGCTATGCGGAGCAAGCCGGCAGCCGCCGCAGCGAGGACCATTGGCAACTGGACCTGAGCTATGCGCAGGCCTTCAGACTGCCGAGGTGGATGGAGGCGAAACTACGCGTCGATCTGTTTAATCTGTTCGACCGGCAGACCGGCTACAACGTGAATCCATACGCGCGGGATCCCACCTTTGGGCAAGCGCGTAACCACTTCGACGCGCGCCGCGTGCAGGTCTCCATCGGCGTTGAGATCTGACCCAAGTCATCTCATCGATCACCGCGGTACTCCCGCCACGCCGCCACGAATCCGCCCAACTTTCTGCTCCCCGCCCCTTCCCCCTTCCCCGCCGCTTGCGCGCGCTCCACGGCGGCGACGACGGCGTCGGCAATCGCATCATCGAGATGCAGTTCGAACATGTCGGTGGCCGGGCCGCCCTTGTGGCCCTCGGGTTTGGGGAGCGGTTTCCCCGACGTTGCGGCGAGCAGGTGTTCGGCCGCTGCCGGATCAACCAACTCGGCCGTGCGTTCGAGCATCCAGCGCGAGACGACGCGCGGCTCGTCGCAGCGCCTCTTGTACTCGTCCCAATCCATGATCCAGGACGCGCCGGCCTACGAAGCGGCTGGATCGAGCGGTGCCCCGGTAAGTCTTTCGTAAGCCTCGAGATAGCGGGCCATGGAGTTCGCAACCACATCGTCGGGCAATTTCGGACCCGGCGGCGTCTTGTCCCACTCGCCGGCGTCGACCACCGTCTCCAGGTAGTTGCGCACGTACTGCTTGTCGAAGCTCGGCTGTTCGCGACCCGGATGCCACTGATCCGCCGGCCAGAATCGCGAACTGTCGGGCGTGAATATCTCGTCGATCAGAATGGGCTCGGCACGCCCGTCGAGACGACCGAATTCAAACTTTGTATCCGCCAGAATGATGCCCCGTTCCCGCGCGTAGGCACTCGCCTCACCGTACAGGCGCAATGTGGCATCGGAGAGCCAATGCATGGTCTCCTCGCCGACAAGCGCCGCCCCTTGCTCGAACGTGATGTTCTCGTCGTGCAGACCCACCTCCGCCTTGGTCGATGGCGTGAAGAGCGGCGCGTCCAAGCGGGAGGAATTCTGCAATCCCTCGGGCAGCGGTATACCGCAGACCGCTCCCGTTCGCTGGTAGTCCCTCCAACCGCTGCCGGTGATGTATCCCCGGGCGATACACTCCACCGGTATGACCTGGGCGGCTCGGCACAGCATGATGCGCCCCCGCAGGGTTTCGCGTTCGGCAGCCGTCAGGCCGGGCACGTCCGCAGGATCGGTCGAAACCAGGTGATGACCGATGCTGCCGCCGAATAGCTCGAACCAGAATCGCGATATCTGCGTCAGTACCACGCCCTTGCCCGGCAATCCGTTCGCCATGACGACATCGAACGCGCTGATACGGTCGGTGGCGATAATCAGCAAGCCGGGTTCTCCGCCGGCGAGCGTAACGTCGTAGAGATCCCTGACCTTTCCGGCGCGACGGTTGGGCAGCCCAAGATCTGTTTCCAATACGAGTTGCATGGGTTCGTCCATCAAGATTCGCGACCGATTATGCCAACGTCAACGCCTGGTCGAAATCTCGCATGAGATCGTCGATATCTTCTATGCCGACGGAAATTCGAATGAGCGAGTCGGCGATCCCCATGGTCGCGCGCCGTTCGGGACCCATCTCGTAGTAGATTGTGTGCGCGACCGGGATGGCGAGCGTTCTGTTGTCTCCCAGGTTGCTCGACTTCACGACGACGGCCAGGCGGTTCAGAAACTCGTAGGCGTCCAGACCTTCGGTCAATTCGAAACTGAACAGTGCGCCCGGCCGGCGAAACAGCTTTGCCGCCAACGCATGCTGGGGATGGTCCGGCAGTCCCGGGTAGTAGACTTTCGCTACGCACTCGTGGGCGTCCAGGGTTGCCACCAGCGCGGCAGCGTTGTCGCACTGGCGTTCGATCCTGAGCGCCAGGGTCTCCGAACCCACGGCCAGGTGATGCGCCGCTTCCGGAGCGAGGGCGGCGCCGAAGTCGCGCAGTCCCTTCTTGCGGACTTGCTGGATGCCCCAGCGGCGAGGATCGCCCTTCCTGTATTCCGGATAGATGTTGTCGAACGTGGTCCAATCGAACAGCCCGGTTTCCGTGACGGCGCCGCCGAGGGCGTTGCCGTGTCCGCCGATGTACTTGGTGAGACTGTTGATGATCAGGCTGGCCCCCACGTCGACGGGTTGAAACAGCCAGGGCGAGGTCATGGTGTTGTCGACCACGTACACGAGCCCCCGCTCTCGGCAGAGTGCGCCGATTGCCTCCAGATCGCTGACCTGGGTGCGCGGATTGGCGATCGTCTCGACGAATACCAGCCTGGTTTCCGGACGAAGCGCTTCGGCGACCGCGTCGACCCGGGTCGCATCGACGAAGGTGACCTCGACGCCATAGGCTTCGAAACTTCGGAAGATACTGTTCGTGTTGCCGAACAGGAACGCGCTGGAGACCAAGTGGTCGCCGCGTCTGAGCAGCGCGAACAGGATGGATCCGATCGCGCCCATACCGGTGCCGAAGCAGACGCTGGCGATGCCGCGCTCCATTCGATCCAGTTTGCGCTCCAGCGCAGACACGGTCGGATTCACCTGTCGGGCGTAGGAGTAGCCCGATTGCGTGCCCTGAAACACTCGAGCCAGGTCGTTGACGTCTTCGAAGCCGTACGCCACCGTGGAATGCACGGGCTTGTGCAGCGAGCCATGCTCGATGGGGTCCAACCGGTCGGAGTGAACGATGGATGTGGTGAAGCCTAGTTCCAGGGGATCTTCCATCTAGTGTCAGCGCTCGGAAGGCGCATCGCCAATGGTGTGCAGGCTCCGGTACGGATCCGCACGCAGAACGGCGGCCATCTCTTCGGCGGGCATCGGGCGGCTGAACAGGAACCCCTGCGCTTCCAGGCAGCCATGCTTGCGCAGGTAGGCGACTTGTCGCGGGTTTTCCACACCCTCCGCGATGAGGTCGAGGCGCAATGCGCGCGCGATCCCGGCGATTGCCTCGACGATGTTCGCGTTTGTGTTGTCACCCTGAATGCCGCCAACAAAGCGGTGATCGAGCTTCAACGCGTCGATGGGAAAGCGGCGCAGATGGCTCAAGGACGAGTAGCCCGCACCGAAGTCGTCGATAACGATGCGCACGCCGCGTCGGCGCAGGTAGTCGAGTTTCGGCACCGCCGCCTCAATGTCGCGCGTCAGCGTCTCCTCCGTGATTTCGAGAGCCACGGCGTAGGGCGGCAATCCGCTAGCCCCGAGAAGTTCGTCGATGTGCTGCACGAAGTCGCCCCCCTCGATCTGATGCACAGATGCGTTTACCGAGAGGCAGGGTTTGAATCCGTCCGCGCGCCAGCGCGCCGCGTCCTCGAATGCGCGGCGTTGGACCCAGGCGTCTATCTCGGCGATAAGCCCGGTTTCCTCGGCGATCAGCAAGAACTCGTTCGCCTCGACGATGCCGCCCGGCGAGCGCGCCGTCCGGCGAGCCTCCCGGCGAGCCCATCGCGCCAACGCTTCGACGCCCACGATAGTGCCGCTTTCGAGATGCACCCGCGGCTGGTAGTACACGGATAGGGCGTCCTCGGCCAATGCCGCGCGCAATTCGCGTTCCAGCGTGAAACGCCTGGACAGCCGCCGGTTCATCGCTTCGGCGAAGAATCGATAGCCGTTGCCGCCGCGGTTCTTGACGTGGTACATGGCGATGTCGGCGCTTTGAACCAGCGCTTCGGCCGTGCCGCCCGCCTCGGGGTACATGGCGACACCGATACTTGCGCTCGCGTTGAACTCGTGCCCGTCGACAATGAAAGGTTCGCGAATACGTTTCGCGACTCTGCGCACGACGACATCCGCATCGCGCCGTGCGCCGATATCCGGCAACAGCAGCGCAAACTCGTCGCCGCCGAAACGGGAAATCGTGTCGCCTTGCCCCAGGCAACCCTGCAGTCGTTTGGCCACCGCCTGCAGGACCCGATCGCCGACCGTATGCCCGTACTGATCGTTGACCAGTTTGAATCGGTCGAGATCCAGAAACATCACCGCCAGGCGCCGGCCGCCGCGATGCGCCTGCGCTACCGCCAGGTCGAGGCGGTCGTTCAGCAGCACGCGGTTCGGCAAGTGTGTGAGCCAGTCGTGGTGCGCGCGAAAATCGAGTGAACGCTGCGCTTCCCGACGCTCCGAGATATCCCGAGCGGCGGCATAGGTTCCGGCGAAGCCGCTGTCGGCGCCGTCGAGATGCGCCACCTTGATCTCCGTCCAGACCGTGGCCGACTGCGCGGGTCGCGGGCCGGCTCTGCTCGGATGCAGGCGCAACCTGAGTTCGGCTTCGTGGACGCCGTCGGAGTGTTCCTGAAACAGGTTGCGCGCCAACTCCAGGTCCTCGTCGAGCACGATCCGCGAGTAGTGCTCGCCGAGTAGCGCATCCTTGGCGTAGCCGAGCAGGCGCTTCACGGTATCGTTGATGAAGAGGAATCGGCCATCGGCGCCAAGCAGGAACACCAGGTCGGGGGAACGGTCGAGCATGATCTGGTGCAGCATCCCGGCATGGCTGCCCCAGTGGGGATTATTCGCGTTCCGAGGCGGTTTGCCGGAGGCGAGAAAGTCGCGTATTCGGTCGGAAGCGTTTTCGCTCATGACTAACCGGACGCAGTACGAATGCGCAAAATACCGGTCAGCGGCCCACTTTTCCAGTACTTGATGGGGTTTCACCAAGACTCCGTAGTTTGTGGGAGTCTGCGCTTTCCGAGTTGAGCGCTACAGGCTGCGTAGCGTGCTGCTGATCCGCCGACGGGTCTACCCCGTCGCCCTGGGCCACGAAAAAAATGGGCACCCCAACGGCCAATGTATGGCCACCGACGCCTGAGTGCGACGAACTAGCCCGCATATCTCACCAAGGGCCGCGATGATCGCGCAGGATTTTGCCCGCGTGCGCGTGCTCGGGAGCGGAAGCATAGCCACCGCTTATGGTGTAGCGACCACGTGCGCGCATGCGGGCAAAAGACCAGCGAGGGCGCGGCCAGCGCAATTTGTTTCCGGCAGAAGCTCTGAAAACGCAAATAACCTATTGAAACCAACTAACATTCAATTGATCAACAAGCGACTTGGTGAGATATGCGGGCTAGCCTGGATGATTCACCAAGGGCCGCGATGATCGCGCAGGATTTTGCCCGCGTGCGCGTGGTTGTCTGTTGTAATTCCCGGCATGGGCCTTCGGGAGGGTCCACCCGGGACGCCTCACTCGAGGCACCCCGGGGGCGGTGGTCGGACCGTTGCGCGTACTGGTCGGCAAGGGCCGATCCCGAGTCTGGTCGCCACCGTCTTTCCCAAACGTCCTGAATGGATACATGAGCAACAGGGCTCGCATGACAAGCACAGGAGCAAGGAAAGCATGGGCGATCATACCCCGAACATGATCGGCGTCGACATCTCGAAGACGCATCTCGACGCCCACGCGCTGCCCTCCGGGCGGACTGCGCGGTTCTCCAACAACGCGGCGGGGTTCAAGAAGCTGGCGGCGTGGGCCGGTTGACATGCTCCCAAGTGTCCGCGCTCACCGCACCGACTGTCGCCTGCAGGGCCGACTTCTTCGGCTGGCGCATGGCTTCCACGCGCGCGAAGCGGCGGGCCGACTGCGAGTTCCGCCTGGCGAAATCGAGGCCGCGCCAAGTCTCTTGGCGCAGGTGCTCAAGCACTGCGAAGCGCCGGATCGTCTCGCTGGTCAGACTGCGGCCGACGGCGCGCCGAGCCGCCCCGGCAGCGGCAGGCACGGGAACTCCCCTTCGGGTTCAAGCCCAAGTATCCGACGATGTCCGTCAATCGATCGGTACGCTTAAATCGCCAATGCCATTCTCACCCGCTGCAACATTTTCAAACTACACCGAACTGCGCCCTGGACAAGTGGCGTCAACTTGCAGAGCGAGAGTCCTCCATAGAAGAATCGATAGCTAAAATCCAGTTATTGCGACATTGCCACAGTTTTGCAATAAATCTCATTACGCTGATTCAAGTCATTCGGATCGTGTTCCAGATTTACGGCAAAAGTGAAGAAAAGAATTGCATCGATACCGGCCGTGAACGTAACTGTATATTCGCGTTCCGCTCCGGCGGACAGTGTATCGATCCGATCCTCCCCTACTTTGACTGAATGTGAATGGTCATCTGCTCTGCACACATTGGTCGTACCCCACCACCGGTGGTACGTCACCACTCTTTCCGTAGAGGCCACATTGCCGTTGTTTCTTATCGTAACCGTGAAGGTTATGTCTTCGCCCGCTTTCGGGGCTTCTGTGTTGAGTGCAACATTGTGCACATCCAAGTCGTAACCCGTGGGAGGGGGCGGCCACGATACCGTGAGCTGCGTCGCCGCCGAACAGTTGTTTTCCGTGTTGGATTCGTTGCTCACCGCGTCAACGCAAGCGCCGTAGTAGTATGTCCACGCCGTCGATGGCGCCGTGAGCGAGATCGACTCCGGGCTCATGCCGGAGGCGGCCAGTCCATCCACCGCGTCCGTTCCCACCTGCGTGTCCGCTGTCGTGATCGTCTGGCCCACCGAGCGGTAGTAGCGCAGCGTCGACGACGACGACGCGCCGTCGCCCGCGTTCCTCACCGTCGCCGACAGCGTGAACGATCCCCCCGTCACCGGGTTCGCGTCGTCCACCGCCGGCGTCCCCACCTTCAGGTCCGGGGCCGTCGGCTCCGCCACGTCCACCCTGGCCGGCGACGAGCAGTTGTTCGTCGCGTCCGACTCGCCCTCCACCGCGTCCGCGCACGCCCCGTAGTAGTACGTGCCCGAGGTCGACGGCGCCGTCAGCGCGATCGATTCCGCGCTCGAACCGGAGGCCGCCAGTTCATCCACCGCGTCGGTGCCTTCCTCCGCGTCCATTGTCGTGATCGTCGCGTCCGCCGAGCGGTGGTAGCGCAGCGTCGTCGCCGGCGACGCGCCGTCGCCCGCGTTCGTCACCGTCGCCGACAGCGTGAACGATCCCCCCGGCTCCGGGCTCGCGTCGTTCACCGTCGGCGTCCCGACCTCCAGGTCCGGGGATGTCGGCCACGCCACGTCCACCCTGACCGGCGACGAGCAGTTGTCCGTCGCGTCCGACTCGCCCGCCACCGCGTCCGCGCACGCCCCGTAGTAGTACGTGCCCGAGGTCGACGGCGCCGTCAGCGCGATCGATTCCGCGCTCGAACCGGAGGCCGCCAGTTCATCCACCGCGTCGGTGCCTTCCTCCGCGTCCGATGTCGTGATCGCCGCGTCCGTCGAGCGGTGGTAGCGCAGCGTCGTCGCCGACGCCGCCCCGTCGCCCGCGTTCGTCACCGTCGCCGACAGCGTGAACGATCCCCCCGGCTCCGGGCTCGCGTCGTCCACCGCCGGCGTCCCCACCTCCAGGTCCGGGGCCGTCGGCTCCGCCACGTCCACCCTGGCCGGCGACGAGCAGTTGTTCGTCGCGTCCGACTCGCCCTCCACCGCGTCCGCGCACGCCCCGTAGTAGTACGTGCCCGAGGTCGACGGCGCCGTCAGCGCGATCGATTCCGCGCTCGTCCCGGAGGCGGCCAGTGCGTCCACCGCGTCCGTTCCCACCTGCGCGTCCGATGTCGTGATCGTCGCGTCCGCCGAGCGGTGGTAGCGCAGCGTCGTCGCCCGGGCCCCCGCGCCGCCCGCGTTCGTCACAGTCGCCGACAGCGTGAACGATCCCCCCGGCTCCGGGCTCGCGTCGTCCACCGCCGGCGTCCCCACCTCCAGGTCCGGCTGCCGCGGCGGCTCCCGAACCGTCAGCGCCACCGCCGCCGAGCAATTGTTCGCCGTCTTCGTCTCCTCCGCCACCGCGTCCACGCACGCCCCGTAGTGGTAAGTGCCGGGCGCCGTCGGCGCACTGAGCGACAACGACCGCGCCATCGACTGCGCCGCCGCGAGCGCCGCCACGGGGTCCGTTCCCACCTCGGTGTCCCCGGTCGTGATGGCGCCGTCCGCCGAGCGGTGATAGCGCAGCGTCGTCGCCGACGCCCGGCGATCACCGACATTGCTCACCGTCGCCGTCAGCTCGAACGCCTCTCCGGGCGACAGCTCCGCTTCGCTCGCCGCCGCGACCACCCGAAGGTCCGCCTCCGACGCCGTCGCGTCGATCACTTCCGTGCGCGGCGGCGCCCCCGCGGGCCGCCCCCGCCGCGACACGTCCGACAGCATCCCGCCCGTCCCGCGCACCAGGCTCAGCACATCGATCTCGCCGTCCGACTCCAGAATCAGCCGCCAGCTTCCGGTCCCGGCGCCCAGCGCGCCGCGCACGCCCGCGCCTTCCTCCAGCGCCGTCGCCGTCAACGTCCGCGCGACCCAAGGCTCCAACGTCACTTCCACCTCGCCTCCCGATGCGCCCGCGTCGTCCGTTCCCGTCACCCGAACCTCCACCGCCGCGCCGCCCGCGTTCAGCAGCCGCAGCTCGCCCGCCGCGCCCGACAGCAGCACCGCTTCGTAGCGCATCCCCGTATCCGTCTCGACTCCCGCCGCGCCGCGCAACGCCGACAGCGGGCCGGTCGCCGTATCCACGTACGACAGCACCTCGATATCCGACGCGCTCGAAAGCTCCAGCCACCAGTCCCCCTCGCCCGGGCCCGTGCTCCCCGCCAGCCCGTTCTCCGCATTGCCCTGCTCGAGGTCCGTCGAGTCGAACCGCGCCGACGACTCCGCCCCCAGCGCCAGCCGCAACTCCTCGTAGCCGCGGTCCGTCGCGTCGAACGCGTCGATCGATACCTCCGCCGACCCCGGCGACCGGTTCACCACCCGCACCTCCCCGCGGCGTCCCGCGCCGTCCGACGCCGACGGGAACAGCGACACCCGGTGCAAGCCCCCGGATCCCCGCGACATCCCCCCGGGCACGCTCGACAACACCCCCGATCCATCCAGCAGCAGGTTCGTCACGTAAGCCGATCCCCGATCGGCCGAAAGCGTCAGGCGCCACCTGCCATCGCCGTCCCCCAGCGAACCCGTTAGCCCCGACGCCGCACCGCTCTCCAGCTCCGACGCCGTGTAGCCGCGCGCCTCCCACGCCGCCAACTCCACCGTCACCGCGCCTCCCGCGCGACCCGCGTCGTCAACGCCGCGCACCGTCAACCTCGCGCGCTCGCCGCCCGCGTTCGCCAGCCGCAGCACGCTCCGCCGCGCGGCGCCGCCGGGGTTGAAGAACGGCAGCTCGACCTCGCCCGACAGCGGCGCCGCGTCGTGCAGCGCCGTCAGAAAACCCTCCGACCGCGCGTACGCCCGCGCCTCGATGTCCAGCTCCGTCGTCAGCTCCAGGCGCCAGTCCCCCTGGCCCGGCCCCGTCCCCGCCAGACCCAGCGACGCGTCTCCCGACTCCATCGCCGCCATCTCGAACTCGACCGCCGCGCCCGCGCCCAGCGTCAGCCGCCCCGCCTCCAGTCGCTGGCCCGCGTCGTCAACCGCCATGATCCGGACCTCGCCCGCGACCGCCGACCGGCTCTCGATCCGAACCACGCCCGCGTGTCCCTCCGACGACGCCGACGGCACGTGCGGCACCGTGTGAACCGACTCCGCGCCCCACGCGATCAGCCCGATCAGCGACGCCGCGGGTAGTCCGACCAATCCAGCCCGGAACTGCCCTCGCCAGCCGGGTGACGACGACGGGCGGCGCATTCCGCTCGCGTGCCGCCCCCGGCGCAGGAGACCCGTCACTGCACCGTCACGCCGAGCGAGGGAGTGCAGTTGTTGGTCGTGTCCGACTCGTGAGGCACAGCGTCGTCGCCGACGCCTCGCGGCCGCCGCCGTTGCCCACCGTCGCCGTCAAATCGAACGCCTCCCCCGGCGACAGCTTGCTCTCGCTTGTCGACGTCGCCACCCAAAGGTCCGCCCCCGATGCCGCCGCGTCGATCAGCCGTCGCGCGCCCGTGCGCAGCAGCTCCGTCAACGCGTCCTCAACCACCGCTGGTGCTGCCAGCGAAACCACTTTATCGTTGCCCATGCGTGGCGTGCTCCTCTTGCCAAATTCGTTTTCTCGCAAACTCGATTTCAACAGAGACGCGCCGCACAACTCAACTCACCCGTACACCACTTTCGACCATAGCTCCGCCTGGAGGCCGAGACGCGCCGCAATCTTGAAGTGATCTGGACGAGCACGAGGGCTGTCCACTCCGCCGTAGTTTTCACACGGTATGCGATAGAAGAATCGATAGCTAAAATCCGGTTACTCCGACAGTACCGTATTTATGTAAAGACAATCGTTGCCGCCATTCAAGTCATCCGCATCGGGTTCCATATTTGCGCTAAAAGTGAAAGGAGCTAGATGGATAGGGGCCGTGAACGTAACTGTATATTCGCGTTCCGCTCCGGCCGACAGTGTATCGATCCGATCCTCCCCTACGTCGTCTGCATTTGTACTGTGTCGGAAAATGCACCTATTGCCCCAACCGAGCCACCGGTAGTACGTCACCACTCTTTCCGTAGAGGCCACATTGCCTTTGTTTCTTATCGTAACCGTGAAGGTTATGTCTTCGCCCGCTTTCGGGGCTTCTGTGTTGAGTGCAATATTGTGCACAGCCAAGTCGTAACCCGTGGGAGGGGGCGGCCACGATACCGTGAGCTGCGTCGCCGCCGAACAGTTGTTTTCCGTGTTGGATTCGTTGCTCACCGCGTCAACGCAAGCGCCGTAGTAGTATGTCCACGCCGTCGATGGCGCCGTGAGCGAGATCGACTCCGGGCTCATGCCGGAGGCGGCCAGTCCATCCACCGCGTCCGTTCCCACCTGCGTGTCCGCTGTCGTGATCGTCTGGCCCACCGAGCGGTAGTAGCGCAGCGTCGACGACGACGACGCGCCGTCGCCCGCGTTCCTCACCGTCGCCGACAGCGTGAACGATCCCCCCGTCACCGGGTTCGCGTCGTCCACCGCCGGCGTCCCCACCTCCAGGTCCGGGGCCGTCGGCTCCGCCACGTCCACCCCGACCGGCGACGAGCAGTTGTTCGTCGCGTCCGACTCGCCCGCCACCGCGTCCGCGCACGCCCCGTAGTAGTACGTGCCCGAGGTCGACGGCGCCGTCAGCGCAATCGATTCCGCGCTCGAACCGGAGGCCGCCAGTTCATCCACCGCGTCCGCTCCCACCTCCGCGTCCGTTGTCGTGATCGTCGCGTCCGCCGAGCGGCGGTAGCGCAGCGTCGTCGCCGACGCCGCGCCGTCGCCCGCGTTCGTCACCGTCGCCGACAGCGTGAACGATCCCCCCGGCTCCGGGTTCGCGTCGTCCACCGCCGGCGTCCCCACCCAGGTCCGGGGCCGTCGGCCACGCCACGTCCACCCTGGCCGGCGACGAGCAGTTGTCCGTCGCGTCCGACTCGCCCTCCACCGCGTCCGCGCACGCCCCGTAGTAGTACGTGCCCGAGGTCGACGGCGCCGTCAGCGCGATCGATTCCGCGCTCGAACCGGAGGCCGCCAGTTCATCCACCGCGTCGGTGCCTTCCTCCGCGTCCATTGTCGTGATCGTCGCGTCCGCCGAGCGGTGGTAGCGCAGCGTCGTCGCCGACGCCGCGCCGTCGCCCGCGTTCGTCACCGTCGCCGACAGCGTGAACGATCCCCCCGTCACCGGGTTCGCGTCGTCCACCGTCGGCGTCCCCACCTCCAGGTCCGGGGCCGTCGGCTCCGCCACGTCCACCCTGACCGGCGACGAGCAGTTGTCCGTCGCGTCCGACTCGCCCTCCACCGCGTCCGCGCACGCCCCGTAGTAGTACGTGCCCGAGATCGACGGCGCCGTCAGCGCGATCGATTCCGCGCTCGTCCCGGAGGCGGCCAGTGCGTCCACCGCGTCCGTTCCCACCTGCGCGTCCGTTGTCGTGATCGTCGCGTCCGCCGAGCGGCGGTAGCGCAGCGTCGTCGCCGCCGAGGACGAGTCGCCGGCATTGCGCACGGTGGCGGAGAACGTGAACGATGCTCCGGTATCCGGCCGGGCATCGCTCACCGAGGGAGACTCCACGGTCAGGTCGGGGCGCGCGACCGGCTCCGTCACTCGGACCGCCACCGCCGACGAGCAGTTGTTCGTCGCGTCCGACTCGCCCGCCACCGCGTCCGCGCACGCCCCGTAGTAGTACGTGCCGGGCGCCGTCGGCGCGTTCACCGTCAGTGACTCGGCGCTGGTCGCCCCCGCCGCCAGCTCGGCCACCGCATCCGTGCCCACCTCCGCGTCCCCCGCCGTGATCGACGCGTCCGCCGAGCGGCGGTAGCGCAGCGTCGTCGCCGACGCCCGGCGATCACCGACATTGCTCACCGTCGCCGTCAGCTCGAACGCGTCCCCGGGCGACAGCTCCGCTTCGCTCGCCGACACCGCCACCCGAAGGTCCGCCTCCGACGCCGTCGCGTCGATCACTTCCGTGCGCGGCGGCGCACCCGCGGGCCGCCCCCGCCGCGACACGTCCGACAGCATCCCGCCCGCTCCGCGCACCAGGCTCAGCACATCGATCTCGCCGTCCGACTCCAGAATCAGCCGCCAGCTCCCGGTCCCCGAGCCCAGCGCGCCGCGCAGCCCCGCTTCGCCTTCCTCCAGCGCCGTCGCCGTCAACGTCCGCGACGCCCACGGCGCAAGCGTCAACTCCACTTCGCCTCCCGGCGCGCCCGCGTCGTCCGTCCCCGACACGCGCACAGCAACCGCGCGGCCGCCCGGGTTCAGCAGCCGCAGCTCGCCCGCCGAGCCCGACAGCAGCACCGCTTCGTAGCGCATCCCCGTATCCGTCTCGACTCCCGCCGCGCCGCGCAACGCCGACAGCGGACCCGCCGCCGTGTCCACGTACGACAGCACCTCGATGTCCGACGCGCTCGAAAGCTCCAGCCACCAGTCCCCCTCGCCCGGGCCCGTGCTCCCCGCCAGCCCGTTCTCCGCACTGCCCTGCTCAAGGTCCGTCGAGTCGAACTGCGCCGACGACTCCGCCCCCAGCGCCAGCCGCAACTCCTCGTAGCCGCGGTCCGTCGCGTCGAACGCGTCGATCGATACCTCCGCCGACCCCGGCGACCGGTTCACCACCCGCACCTCCCCGCGGCGTCCCGCGCCGTCCGACGCCGACGGGAACAGCGACACCCGGTGCACACCCCCGGATCCCCGCGACATGCCCCCGGGCACGCTCGACAACACCCCCGATCCATCCAGCAGCAGGTTCGTCGCGTACGCCGATCCCCGCTCCGCCTCCAGCCGCAGCCGCCACCTGCCATCGCCGTCCCCCAGCGATCCCGTTAGCCCGGACGCCGCACCGCTCTCCAGCTCCGACGCCGTGTAGCCGCGCGCCTCCCACGCCGCCAACTCCACCGTCACCGCGCCTCCCGCGCGACCCGCGTCGTCGACGCCGCGCACCGTCAACCTCGCGCGCTCGCCGCCCGCGTTCGCCAGCCGCAGCACGCTCCGCCGCGCGGCGCCGCCGGGGTTGAAGAACGGCAGCTCGACCTCGCCCGTCAGCGGCGCCGCGTCGTGCAGCGCCGTCAGAAAACCCTCCGACCGCGCGTACGACCGCGCCTCGATGTCCAGCTCCGTCCACAGCTCCAGACGCCAGTCCCCCTGGCCCGGCCCCGTCCCCGCCAGCCCCAGCGACGCGTCCCCAGACTCCAGCGCCGCCATCTCGAACTCCACCGCCGCGCCCGCGCCCAGCGTCAGCCGCCCCGCCTCCAGTCGCTGGCCCGCGTCGTCAACCGCCATGATCCGGACCTCGCCCGCGACCGCCGACCGACTCTCGATCCGAACCACGCCCGCGTGACCCTCCGACGACGCCGACGGCACGTACGGCACCGTGTGAACCGACTCCGCGCCCCACGCGATCAGCCCGATCAGCGACGCCGCCATCCGCGCGAACATGCGCCGCGTCGACCATCCGTCGCCGGCGCCACGACCGTTTCCGCCGATCCCTGCGCCAACGCCACGCCGCAACACGCCGCCACCCCGAACGCAGGCGGCCGGCGCCAGCCGCGCCGCCCATCCCCGTACGCCCGCCCGGCAATGCTTCCGGACTGAGGGCTCCCGGCCCGGATCGCCTGCCCCTCGCCACTCGACCGAATCGCGCTCAACCCCAAGCTGATCGAGACTTCCTCGAACGCCCGAACGATCTCGCACGAAACGACCCGGGGCGGCCACGTTAGCCATCGATTTTCACCACGATCGGGACATCGGCGCAGTTGTCCTGGGTGTTCAGTTCGTCCGGGACAGGGTCGAGACAGAAGCTGTGGTAGTACGTGCCTGGCTCAGATGGCTTGAGCCAGCATTGCCCGAACCCTCGCGCTTCTGCCAGACCGCTATTGGGGTCCAACCACACCTTCGGCGTCCCGAGACGGCCCACCCGGGAATTTAGCAATTCGTCATCCTCGGAAACGTCCTCCGGGTCTGTGGAGCGGTAGTGGCGGGCGGTTGTCCAACCATAGAAATGCGCGGTGCCGTCGTTCTGTATCTCGACGCCGGTCTGGTAGTAGAGGTGCCCCGGGTTGCACGCCACCCCGCCAACCGGCGAGAACACCGTGATGATCAGGTTCGGGCCGATTGGCCGCTGGACATCGAGTGTCGCCGGCGAAGAGCAGTTGTTCGACGTATCCGACTCGCCCTCCACCGCGTCCACGCACGCCCCGTAGTGGTACGTGCCCGGCGTCGTCGGCGCGCTCAGCGTCAGCGACCCGGCGCCGTCCGCCCCCGCCGCCAGCGCGCCCACCGCATCCGTGCCCACTTCCGCATCCGAGGTCGAGATGCTCGCGTCCGACGACCGGTAGTAGCGCAGCGTCGTCGCCGGCGAGGCCGCGTCTCCGACATTGCGCACCGTCGCCCGCAGATTCCAACTCCCGCCGGGCGCCACCTCCCCGTCCGGCACCGCTACCGCCACCGCGAGATCCGGCCGCGCCTCCACCGTCACCGCCACCGCCACCGCCGCCGAACAGTTGTTCGCCGTGATGGACTCCTCGGGCACCGCGTCCGCGCACGCTCCGTAGTAGTACGTGCCGGGCGTCGCCGGCGCGCTCAGCGTCAGCGACCCGGCGCCGTCCGCCCCCGCCGCCAGCGCGCCCACCGCATCCGTGCCCACTTCCGCATCCGAGGTCGAGATGCTCGCGTCCGACGACCGGTAGTAGCGCAGCGTCGTCGCCGGCGAGGCCGCGTCTCCGACATTGCGCACCGTCGCCCGCAGATTCCAACTCCCGCCGGGCGCCACCTCCCCGTCCGGCACCGCTACCGCCACCGCGAGATCCGGCCGCGCCTCCACCGTCACCGCCACCGCCACCGCCGCCGAACAGTTGTTCGTCGTATCCGACTCGCCCTCCACCGCGTCCACGCACGCCCCGTAGTGGTACGTGCCGGGCGCCGTCGGCGCGCTCAGCGACAACGACCGCGTGATCGACTGCGCCGCCGCGAGCGCCGCCACGGGCTCCGTTCCCACCTCCGTGTCCCCGGTCGTGATGGCGGCGTCCGCCGAGCGGCGGTAGCGCAGCGTCGTCGCCGACGCCCGGCGATCGCCGACATTGCCCACCGTCGCCGTCAGCTCGAACGCCTCCCCGGGCGACAGATCCACTTCGCTCGCCGACACGACCACCCGAAGGTCCGCCTCCGACGCCGTCGCGTCGATCACTTCCGTGCGCGGCGGCGCCCCCGCGGGCCGCCCCCGCCGCGACACGTCCGACAACATCCCGCCCGTCCCGCGCACCAGGCTCAGCACATCGATCTCGCCGTCCGACTCCAGAATCAGTCGCCAGCCCCCGGTCCCCGAGCCCAGCGCGCCCCGCACACCCGAGCCTTCCGCCAACCCCGTCGCCGTCAACGTCCGCGACGCCCACGGCGCAAGCGTCAACTCCACCTGTCCTCCCGATGAGCCCGCGTCGTCCGTCCCCGTCACCCGAACCTCAACCGCCGCGCCGCCCGGGTTCAGCAGCCGAAGCTCGCCCGCCGCGCCCGACAGCAGCACCGCTTCGTGGCGCATCCCCGTCGCCGTCTCGACTCCCGCCGCGCCGCGCAACGCCGACAGCGGACCCGCCGCCGTGTCCACGTACGACAGCACCTCGATGTCCGACGCGCTCGTCAACTCCAGCCACCAGTCGCCCTCTCCGGATCCCGTGCTCCCCGTCAAACCCTTCGACTCATTGCCCTGCTCGAGGTCCATCGAGTCGAACTGCTCCGACGACTCCCCGCCCAGCGACAGCCGCAACCTCTCGTAAGCCCGGTCCGTCGCGTCGAACGCGTCGATCGATACCTCCGCCGACCCCGGCGACCGGTTCACCACCCGCACCTCCCCGCGGCGCCCCTCTCCGTCCGACGCCGACGGAAACAGCGACACCCGGTGCACGCCCCCGGATCCCCGCGACATTCCCCCGGGCACGCTCGACAACACCCCCGATCCATCCAGCAGCAGGTTCGTCGCGTACGCCGTCCCCCGCTCCGCCTCCAGCCGCAGCCGCCACTTCCCGGCGCCGTCCCCCAGCGAACCCGTTAGCCCCGACGCCGCACCGCTCTCCAGCTCCGACGCCGTGTAGCCGCGCGCCTCCCACGCCGCCAACTCCACCGTCACCGCGCCTCCCGCGCGACCCGCGTCGTCAACGCCGCGCACCGTCAACATCGCGCGCTCGCCGCGGGCGTTCGCCAGCCGCAGCACGCTGCGCGGCCGCGCTTCGCCGCCGGGGTTGAACAGCGGCAACTCGACCTCGCCCGCCACCAGCGCCGCGTCGTGCAGCGCCGTCAGAAAACCCTCCGACCGCGCGTACGACCGCGCCTCGATGTCCAGCTCCGTCGACAGCTCCAGGCGCCAGTCCCCCTGGCCCGGTCCCGTCCCCGCCAGCCCCAGCGACGCGTCTCCCGACTCCATCGCCGCCATCTCGAACTCGACCGCCGCGCCCGCGCCCAGCGTCAGCCGCCCCGCCTCCAGTCGCCGGCCCGCGTCGTCAACCGCCACCGCGCGAACCTCGCCCGGGCGAGCCGACCGGCTCTCGATCCGCACCAACCCGGCGTGACCCTGCGACGACGCCGACGGCACGTACGGCACCGTGTGAACCTCCTCCGCGCCCCAGGCGAACAGCCCGAACAGCGCCACCGCCATCCGCGCGAACATCCCCGAGCGGCCAACGCCACGCTCGCCGGGCTCCACCCTGTCGCCCATCTCCAACCTGCCCACTCGGTCCCCCGCTCCGACGCTCGCGGCCGCCATCACCACACCGGTGCTTTCGACATCCGCCCGATGTCAATTTCAACTGCCGACATGGAATTGACAACGACCAATCACTCGCCATCGCAGTGCGGGTACGGACTCGATCTGCGACTTGGTGCGACAGGCGCTGTTCGACATTTGACCGTTCCTCCGGGCCGCGCCGCCACACATCCGCGCCGCGCTAGCGGACTACCTCCAAGATTTGCGAGCAATCATTTTCTGGATTCGCATCCTCCGGCGTGACATCTTGTATGCACGCGCGGAAATAGAATGTGCCGCGAATCGTCGTGAGATATTTTTTCCCATTTAGGATTCGGCAACCGCGTCGGAGGCTGTTACTACTTCCCGTCGGTATCGAATTGTCCATAATCAAGATCGTCTCACAGCGAGTAAGCGCTCGGTCCGTCGATCTACAGACACCAAACCGATGGCCGGTCGCGATGCCATCTCCCAAGTTTTTGGCCTTGACAAAAAAATGAAGTCGGTCGGCATAGGGGACGACCCCAAAATCAATCACTGTCAGGTCGGGGGGCGAGAGGGCTGACGTAGCGATCCGTTGCGGTTCCGAACAGTTGTTCGCCTTGTCCTGTTCGATTGGCGCCGGGTCCGCGCAGGCGTAGTAGTAGTGCGTTCCCGAGATCAAGTCGGATTCGAGGTCGTGGCCCCAGCTTCCAGACGCCGCAAGCGCCGGCACTACGACCGAGCCGAACTCCGCATCGTCCGCCGAGGCGGTCGCGTCGGACGAGCGGTAGTAGCGGAGCGTCGTCGCCGGCGCATTCCCGGCCCCCGCGTTCCGGACCGTCGCACTGGTGCTCATCGCTGGATCTCTTGTGTTGCAACTTGCCTCCCGGCCCACCGCCGAACTCGACGCCGATACGGCCAGATCCGGCGTTGGCCGCTCGGCCACGGTGACTCCCACACCCATGGAACAGTTGTTCGCCACATCGGACTCCTCCGGCACCGCGTCAACGCAGGCACCGTAGTAGTACGCGCCCGAGGTCGACGGCGCCGTCAGCGCGATCGATTCCGCGCTCGAACCGGAGGCGGCCAGGGCGTCCACCGCGTCCGTTCCCACCTGCGCGTCCGTTGTCGTGATCGTCGCGTCCGCCGAGCGGCGGTAGCGCAGCGTCGTCGCCGCCGAGGACGAGTCGCCGGCATTGCGCACGGTGGCGGAGAACGTGAACGATGCTCCGGTATCCGGCCGGGCATCGCTCACCGAGGGAGACTCCACGGTCAGGTCGGGGCGCGCGACCGGCTCCGTCACTCGGACCGCCACCGCCGCCGAGCAGTTGTTCGCCGTGTTCGTCTCCTCCGGCACCGCGTCCGCGCACGCCCCGTAGTAGTACGTGCCGGGCGCCGTCGACGCGCTCAGCGACAACGACCGCGCGAGCGACTGCGCCGCCGCGAGCGCCGCCACGGGGTCCGTTCCCACCTCGGTGTCCCCGGTCGTGATGGCGCCGTCCGCCGAGCGGCGGTAGCGCAGCGTCGTCGCCGACGCCCGGCGATCGCCGACATTGCCCACCGTCGCCGTCAGATCGAACGCCTCTCCGGGCGACAGCTCCGCTCCGCTCGCCGACACCGCCACCCGAAGGTCCGCCTCCGACGCCGTCGCGTCGATCACTTCCGTGCGCGGCGGCGCGCCCGCGGGCCGCCCCCGCCGCGACACGTCCGACAACATCCCGGCCGACCCGCGCACGAGGCTCAGCACATCGATCTCGCCGTCCGACTCCAGAATCAGTCGCCAGCTCCCGGTCCCCGAGCCCAGCGCGCCGCGCAGCCCCGCTTCGCCTTCCTCCAGCGCCGTCGCCGTCAACGTCCGCGACGCCCACGGCGCAAGCGTCACTTCCACCTCGCCTCCCGATGCGCCCGCGTCGTCCGTCCCCGTCACCCGAACCTCAACCGCCGCGCCGCCCGGGTTCAGCAGCCGCAGCTCGCCCGACTCTCCCGACAGCAGCACCGCTTCGTAGCGCATCTCCGTCGCCGTCTCGACTCCCGCCGCGCCGCGCAACGCCGACAGCGGACCCGCCGCCGTGTCCACGTACGACAGCACCTCGATGTCCGACGCGCTCGAAAGCTCCAGCCACCAGTCGCCCTCTCCGGATCCCGTGCTCCCCGTCAGACCCTTCTCCGAATTGCCCTGCTCGAGGTCCATCGAGTCGAACTGCTCCGACGACTCCCCGCCCAGCGACAGCCGCAACCTCTCGTAGGCCCGGTCCGTCGCGTCGAACGCATCGATCCCGACCTCCGCTGACTCCGGCGACCGGTTCACCACCCGAACCAGCCCGCGGCGGCCCGCACCGTCCGACGCCGACGGAAACAGCGGAACCCGGTGAAGGCCTCCACGCGACATGCCCCCGGGAACACTCGACAGAACGCCCGATCCGTCCAGCAGCAGGTTCGTCGCGTAAGCCGACCCGCGCTCCGCCGCGAGTCGCAGCCGCCACTTCCCCTCGCCGTCGCCCAGCGATCCCGTCAGTCCCGCCGCCGATCCGCTCTCCAGCTCCGACGCCGCGTAGCTCCGCGCCTCCCACGGCCCCAGCTCCACCGTCGCAGGGCCGCCCGAGACGCCCGCGTCGTCCACCCCCCGCACGCTCACCGTCGCGGGCTCGCCGCCCGCGTTCGCCAGCCGCAGCACGCCGCGCGGCCGCGCCTCGCCGCCGGGGTGGAAAAGCGGCAACTCGACCTCGCCCGCCACCAGCGCCGCGTCGTGCAGCGCCGTCAGAAAACCTTCCGAACGCGCGTACGCCCGCGCCTCGATGTCCAGCTCCGTCGTCAGCTCCAGACGCCAGTCCCCCTGGCCCGGACCCGTCCCCGCCAGCCCCGGCGCCGCGTGTCCCGACTCCATCGCCGCCATCTCGAACTCGACCGCCGCGCCCGCGCCCAGCGTGAGCCGCCCCGCCTCCACTCGCTGGCCCGCGTCGTCAACCGCAACCACGCGAACCTCGCCCGGGCGAGCCGACCGGCTCTCGATCCGCACCAACCCGGCGTGACCCTGCGACGATGTCGACGGTACGTACGGAACCGTGTGCGCCTCCTCCGCGCCCCAGGCCGCCATCCCCAATAGCGCGGCGGGCAACCATGCGAACTTATGCCACGTCGACCATCCGACAGCGGCGCCGCGACCCCGCCGGCACTCAGTCCTCGTCAAGACCGCGGTCGAAGTCTCCGCCTCCGGGGGACTGCCTGGCAGGACCACGTTTGCTCCACTCATGTTCCGCTCACGGTTCCTCAGCGCCGCGCTTCGAACCGCGCCATCACGAACCCGCCGTCACCACTACCCTGCCGATGCCCAATCGAAAACTCACCCATGAACCCGGGCTGCCCGCCGAGCGCCTCGTAACGCAGCCCGGCGGCGACACGCCTTCCCCGGCTCGACGTCCCGAGCGCCGCGAAAGGCCGCGCCAGTCCCCGCAGAGCCCGGAAACCGAACCCGACGAACACGTCCCCGCGCATGCCGCGCCGCGCGTCGCGCGGCCCCGACGACAGCCGCCAGCTCTCGCCCAGTCGGCTCATCTCTTCCGGCGCGCCCCGCCGCAATGTCATCGACGCTTGCAGTCCAGTCCCGTCAGACCGCGACAGGTATGCCGCCGCCACGTTGGCGCCGCGTTCCTCGTAATCGTCCTCGGTGTGCGCGGCCACCGCGTGCGCACTCGCCTCGAGGCGCACCCGCTTCTCCGGCGCGTCCAGCCGCGCGCCCAGCGCGACCTCCGCCCCCGAACCCTCGATGCCGTCGCCCCAGTCGCGGCGACCGAACGCCCGGATCCATCCCACGATCCCGGCCCCGGTGGCGCACACGCCACTCACCTCCAACCCGAGGCGCGCACGCCCTACGGAGATGTCGTGATCGCCGGCCGGACCTATGGCCGCCTCGGTCGTCGCGCGAAGCACGCCCACGTCCTCCACCAACGAAACCTCCACCCGTTGGCCGCCGCGGATCAAATGCCGCCCGCCCAGCGCGCCCATCCGCATGGACAGATCCGCGGCGGTGCGGTGGCCCGTGGCGCAACGCTCCACGACCGCCTCGCCGCCGCCCACGCCCGCCGTCCCCCAAACCCAGCCGCGGCCCACCCGCCGCCCGACATACGGGTGGACGCTCAAAATCTCCGTCTCCAGCACGCCCTCGCCCGCGCCGGCACCGCCGCAGGCGTCCACGGAGCGCATGAACCCATACTCGGCATCGGTGCGCGCCAGACCCGCCGCGGCGCCAACCAGCCAGTCCCCAACCCGCGCGTCCGCGCCCACCTGCAGCGCGGTGAGGGATCCATCCTCAAGCAGCTCTCCGTCGCCAAAACGCCGCGTGCTGCCTCGCCCCCATACCGACCAGTTCCCCGCGCCCGTGTGGGGAGTCGCCGAAAATGCCAGCGAACCGGAGGCCAAAGGCATGTTGTCAAGAGGAGGTGCGGGCGGCCATGCCTCCGACACCTCCCGCGCGGCAAAGCCGCCGGGATTCGCGACCCACTCGGCGCCGAACACATTCGCCGCACTCCGATCCTCAAGCGCGCTCGGCGCCGGCGGCGGTGCGTTGGATCCGCGGTCGGACGCGCCGGCATCGACAAACCGGCCGCCGATCGCGTCTATCACGTCCGCCAGGATTGCGCCGCCCGCGACGGCCAGCCCTCGCTCGATCGCGGCCAGTTCCGCGGGATCGGCAACGACGGTGATCATCAGTTCGAGCGTCGCCTGGCTACCCTTGTTCGCGGCTGTCACCCTCACCGAAGTCGCGCCTTCGGCGACCGGCGTCAAGACGAGCACCGCACCGCCCAGGCTCGCCGTCGCGACGCTCGGGTCCGGAGCGGACATCGAGTAGGAAAGGCCGTCGCCGGAAAAGTGCCGGGAAAGGTCGATGCGGGCGGGGGCGCCGCCCACGCACAGCATCGGGTTATCCGGAAGGACTGCGACGGCTGCCGGTTGTTCGTCGTTGTCGAGGATCGTCCCCGTGGCTTCGCCGGCGGCGATGACGGCGTTGACCGGCGACGACAGCCTCGCCACAAATGTCTCGTCGGGCTCGTACGTCTCGTCATCGACGATGTCCACAGACACGGTTGCGCTCGACTCGCCGGGCGCGAAAGTTAACGTTCCCGACACCGACCCGTAATCCGCGCCCGCCGTCGCCGACCCGTCCGCCGTGGCGTAGTCCACGGTCACCGTCCGCGCTGTCGAACCGGACAGCGTCACCGCGAACCCGATCATTTCCCCCTCCGAGGCCGAGCCGCCGCTGATCTCGAGCTCCGGAACCGGGTCGTCGTCCTCGATCACGCCGACGGCGGTTGCCGTCCCGATCGTCGCGTTCGCGGCGTCCGTCAGCACCACACCAGCGTCTCGTCCGGCTCGTCGACCGCGTCGTCGACCAAGGGCACGGCGACAACCTGCTCGGCGCGCTGGGCCGTGAACGTGAGCGTCCCGGATACCGGCTCATAGTCGGCGCCCGCGGTCGCCGTGCCGTCCTCGGTGGCGTAGTCCACGGTGACCGGCGCGGCGCCCGCCGCCAGCCCGGTCGCCGTCACGACGAACTCAAGCCCGCCCGAGCCTTCCGCCGCGCTCGCCCCGGCGATCGTCAGCAAAGCATCATCGTCCTGAATGGTGCCGCGCGCCGGGGCGCGCGGAAGGCGCGCGTTGCGGGCATTGGCCAGCGCCAGCGCGAACCACTCCGCCGGCTCGTGGATGGCATCGTCGATGACGCTCACTTCGACAGTCTTGGCGATCTCGCCGGGCTCGAACGTCAGCGTCCCGGCGGCGGGCCGGTAGTCGGCCTCCGCAACCGCCGTGCCGTCGGACGTCGCGTAGTCCACGGTCACCGTCCGCTCCGTCGAACCGGACAGCGTCACTACGAACCCGATCGTTTCCCCCTCCGAGGCCGAGCCGCCGCTGATCTCGAGCTCCGGAACCGGGTCGTCGTCCTCGATCACGCCGACCGCGGTTGCCGTCCCGATCGTCGCGTTCGCGGCGTCCGTCAGCACCACCACCAGTGTCTCGTCCGGCTCGTCGACCGCGTCGTCGACCACGGACACGGCGACAACCTGCTCGGCGCGCTCCGCCGTGAACGTGAGGGTGCCGGATACCGGCTCATAGTCGGCGCCCGCGGTCGCCGTGCCGTCCTCCGTTGCGTAGTTCACTGTAGCCGGCGCGTCGCCCGCCACCAGCCCGGTTGCCGTGACGACGAACTCAAGCCGGCCCGAGGCTTCTTCCGCGCTCGCCCCGACGATCATCAGCAAAGCATCATCGTCCTGAATGGTGCCGCGCGCCGGAAAGCGCGGAAGGCGCGCGTTGCGGGCATTGGCCAGCGCCAGCTCGAACCATTCGGCCGGCTCGTGGATGGCATCGTCGATGACGCTCACTTCGACAGTCCTGGCGACCTCGCCCGGCTCGAACGTCAGCGTCCCGGCGGCGGGCTGGTAGTCGGCGTCCGCCGTTGCGGTGCCGTCCGACGTCCCGTAGTCCACGATGACGGTCTTGCCGCTCGTCCCGCTCAGGGAAACTTCGAAGGACAGGATGCCCGCGTCCTCCGCGGCGTCCTCCCCATCCAGGGAAACCCTGACCTCCGGGTCGTTGTCGTTGATGGGGATCACGACGTAGTCGAATTCCAGATCGACCGGAAACTCGTGGTCGCTCTCGAGGGCGACCGCGAATGCCTCGCGGAACTCGTCAAGCACGTCATCGAGGGTGGTGAACGTCGCCGGCGAGGACACGAACTCGCCCGCCTTGATCGTCAACGTTCCGGAGGCGCTCAGGTAGTCCGCGTCCGCGGTCGCCGAGATCGGCGTCGTCCTGTATAGAAACTCGAGATCGGCTTCCGCGGCGACAGGCTCGCCCTCTGCGTCGACCCGCCGAATGACAATGCGCTGCCGGGCGCCCTCCGCCACTGGAGGGACGCACCCCACAGTCGCCCCGGGCGGCGGGTCATCCCACCCGCACTCGGCGGTCGCAGACGCGACCGCCGTGCCCCTTTCGCGGGGTCCGCCGGCCCCATCCGCGACGACTGTTGCGGACACGTAGAAAACGCCCGGGGCAACCGGTTCGGGCGACCGTTCTTCGGCATGGCCATTGGTCGCCAGCAGCGCCAAGACGCACCCAGTCCCCTTGCCGAGGCGCGAAGCGCGCCCCAACGCGCGCAGCGCAATCCGGACCCCCAGCGGAGCCACAGGCCCGCAGGCAATTTCTAGTCGATGCGTCGGCGAGCGGCCCATATTTCATCTCCCTGGGTGGATGCTTGTTGCTCGCTTGGAAGCTCGCTCCGGTCCCGTGCACACGTCAGTTGGTTATCGCGCACCGCGGTGTTCGCCGGCTCTCGATCCGTACCAACCCGGGTGGCCCTCCGACGACGCCGACGGCACGTACGGCACCGTGTGCGACTCCTCCCCGCCCCACGCGCCCATCCCGGACAACTCGACCGACAACACCGCGAACACGGACCACGTCGACCATCCGACAGCCGCACGGCGACCCCGCCGACACTCAGTCCTCAGTGATTCTCGGATGTGGGCAGACGGCACCAGGACAAGATTGGGGTCATCGCTTGATCGAGCGTCTCGTGCGGGACATCGCTGAGCAAGCCGTCTGCGAAACCATGAATACGCGCGCCGGCCCAGGAACAAGCGCTGAAACAGGTATTGGGATCGCTCGCATCGGCGGGCGTATCGGAGGGGTGAAGTGGAAGGTCGAGGATGCTGGTCGAGCCCGTTCCCGACTGGCCACACGTCATGCCGTGCGCCCGTGCCGATGCGTGTCGTCGGTCCGTCGCGGCAATCGATTTTGGTTCTGGCCACCGCATCCCTTTTTCGCGAAACCCGCCGCATACCGACCCTCTCCACCGCGAATGGCTTTGAAGAGGCTGCGGCATGGAGCAGTCGAATGTTTGCCTCCGAAGAAGCGGCTGAGGGCAACGCCACATGCCGGGGGCCGTCGACTCGCAAACTTGTGCCGCGCATTTGCGTATCGTGATCACGATAACGTTAGTTATCGCGAGTTTATACGTCAATGCGGAACGCCACCATGTCAACGCAAAGCAGAAACGTCCCTTTTGATTCTGACCGTTCTGGTGCGATGCGGGGTGGCCGAGGATGCCCAAAGCCGTAATGTCCCCTTTCTGCAAAGTTAAAGTGTCCCCTTTTGTCCGAGACGGAGGGGGTGCTTTTGGTGTCGCGGGAAGGGATGCTGAGCATGAGGGAGTCGGATCGGGCGGGCGTGATCGGGCAAGTGGCGGAGAAGCGCTGCGGCAGCGCGAGGCGGCCGAGCGCCTGGGGCTGAGCGTGCGGCAGGTCAAGCGGTGCTGGCGCGCTACCGCGAGGGAGGGCCGGCGGGTCTGGTTTCGGGGCGTCGGGGCAAGCCCTCGAACAACGCCATGGCGGAAGCGGCGCGGCGCGAGGCGATGGAATGGGTGCGCGAGCGCCACCCGGACTTCGGCCCGACTTTCGCGCGCGAGAAGCTGGTCGAGGTCCACGGCCTGCGGTTGTCCGCGGAGACGCTGCGGAAGTGGATGATCGCGGACGGCCTGTGGCGGGCGAAGGCGCGCCGGGAGGTTCGGGCGCATTTGGCGGCCCACGGCCGGCCGGTGGCGTACTACTCTGACCGCCACAGCGTGTTCCGGGTCAACAAGAAGGATAGGGAGGACGCGCTGACGCAGTTCTCGCGGGCCTTGCGGACGCTGTACATCGGGCGATCCGCGCGCGCGGCTGCGCGGCATCTCCGACATGGCGGAGGGCGAGAAGCCGATTCCGGTGGAGAACGGCAAAACCGTGCGCGGGAACGTCGACGCGGCGAAGGCGGAGCAGCGGGCGCGGCCGGCCTACAAGCCGCCGCCGGACCTTCCTGGCGGCGACCGTTCAAGCCCGCCGCCGCGAGCGTGGCGGCCGGAGGATGAAGCTGCGAGCGCCGGCCGCCACCCCGTGGAATTATGGATGAGTCCTGCGGACCGGCGCGCGCCCTTCGGGGCGTGTGGACAGTTCGTGGACGACGCGCTCGGCCCAGTGGACATCGACCGGGCGTTCCGCCGCGCGTTGTCCACCGGCTGCCCACACTCGCGCGCATCTCGACCAAAACCCCACAGCTTCGGCAACAAGGTTTTCTTCTCGAAGAAGAGGAAGGCCCGAACCGCAAAAAGGGGACATTTCTACTTTGCGTTGACACAACGCTGAGGCAATGGTTGCCAGCGGTGACCGGCGACTCTACAATCGCGCGCCTTCGAATTCGTGGCCAACACCATGACCCGAATGCAAACAGAATGTTCGACCGCGACGCTCGCCTTCGACGCCATGTCGAGTGGGGAGTTGCGCGTTCGATGGCGGGAGAATTTCGCCCCGCCGATGGGAGACGCTAGCGGATAGGTACCTTTATCACACACCGTTCGAAAGGAACCCCCCGGGAACCCCGATGCGCCTCCAGCCATCGGGGTTTTTCGTTGATTGACGGCGTGAAAACGCCATTGCAGGAGAGAAAGCAGGATGTCGACGCCGACGCGACAACAATTGGAGAAGAATCTCCAGCGAATACTGGTGCTGTCGTTTTTCCAGGTTTTCCTGGTCCTGATGCCCGTCATCGTGCTCTTCTTCGAGAGCCGGGGTTTGACGCTGCCCGAAATATTCCTGTTGCAGGCGTGGTTTGCGACAGTGGTACTGATCATGGAGGCGCCGTCGGGCTACCTTGCCGACATGCTCGGGCGCAAGCGCGCCATCGTGACAGGCACGTTCTTCCTCGGTATCGGCCAAAGCGTCCTCCTGTTCGCGGAAGGGTTCTGGCAGCTTGCGCTGTTCGAAAGCTGCCTGGGTCTTGGCCTGAGCCTGATTTCCGGCGCGGACCTTGCGCTGCTCTACGATACGGAAATTGCCCTGAACGAAGACCCGCACAGGAAGCGCAAGGCGGTGCGCCGGCTCTTTACCACCCGTAGCGTGTCCGAAGCGCTGGCGGCGGCGACCTGCAGCGTGTTTCTCCTATGGTCCATGGAGGCCGCCGTCTACGCGCAGGTGGCCAGCGGATGGGTCGCGTTCCTGTTGACCTTCGGCCTGGTCGAGCCGCCGGGAAACAGGCTGGCCCAAGACAGCCACCTGCGGAACGTCCGCACCGTACTGCGCCACCTGTTGTTGAACGGTCCGGTGCTGCGCCTCACGTTCCTCGCGATGTCCGTGTGGGCGCTGACCACGATGTTCTCGGTCTGGCTGCTGCAGAAGCACTGGCAGGAGCTGGGAATCGGTATCGTCCACTACGGCTATCTCTGGGGTGCGCTGACGTTCATATCGGCGGCGGCGGGCCGATATGCGCTCAGTCTGGAGGACCGCCTCGGCAGCACGGCGATGTTGATCGTCGTGGGTATCGGCCCCGTGTTCGGCTACATCGGCCTCGGCGCGTTCGGCGCCGTCGGCGGCGTGCTGGTCAGCGTCGTGTTCTTCGCGTGCCGAGGCTTCGGCCACGTTGTCCTGAGCGATGCATTGAACAAGCGCGTGCCAAGCGAGTTTCGGGCCACCGCGAACTCCTTCGCCAGCCTGGGTTTTCGCGCCGCCTTCGCGTTGACGGCCCCGCTGGTCGCGGCCGCGCTGAACCTGTGGGGGATGGAGACGACGTTCCTGCTCCTGGGCGGGATGAGTCTCGTCATCTTCGTGACGCTCGTGGTGCCCCTGATCAGGGCCGCAAGCCGCGCGCAGGTCGGGGACCGCATCGTTCGAGCCTGACTACTGATCCGCCTCGACCACCTCGATGTCGAACGCAGCGGACATCAGCGCCTTGGTATAGGGCGTCTTCGGGGCCGTGAAGACATCTTTCGCGGCCCCCTGTTCAACGATTTCGCCATCCTTCATCACGATGATTTCGTCGGCCAGGGCGCGGACGACCTTCAGGTCGTGGCTGATGAAGATATAAGCGACCGAATGGCGCCGCTGGAGGTCTCGCAGGAGATCCACGATCTGCGCCTGGACAGACATGTCAAGGGACGACGTCGGCTCGTCAAGCACGATCAGATGCGGCTTTAGCACGATCGCGCGGGCAATGGCGATGCGCTGGCGCTGGCCGCCGGAGAACTCGTGCGGGTAGCGGTCCTGCATGGCGAGGTCGATACCCACTTCGCGCAGCGCCTCCGCCACGATTTCCCGCTTTTGCGCGTTGGATAGTTCCGGATGATGCACACCCAGTCCCGCGCCGATGATCTGGTTCACCGAAAGCCTCGGCGAGAGGCTGCCGTAGGGATCCTGGAAGACGACCTGCATCTGTTTTCGTATCGGTCGCAGCGCCTTGGATTTCAGCGCATGGATCTGCTGTCCGTCGAGCTCGATCTCGCCGCCGCTCTTGATCAACCGCAGCATCGCGAGGGCGAGCGTCGTCTTGCCGGAGCCGGACTCGCCGACTATCCCCAAGGTGTGGCCAGCGCGAATCGTCACGGAGACGTCGTCCACGGCCTTCAACACGCGCCGGCGCGCGAACAACCCTTTCGCCAGGTTGAAATGCACGCTGATGTCCTGGGCGCGCATGACGACCGGGGCGTTCGGGTCCGCCGGCACCGACTCGCCCTTTGGTTCCGCCGCCAACAGGTGCTGCGTATAGGCGTGCCGCGGAGTATTGAATATCTGCGTCGCGGAGCCCTGCTCCACCAGTTCGCCGTCCGTCATGACGCAAATGCGGTCCGCCATCTTCCGCACGATGCCGAGGTCGTGGGTAATCAACAGCAGGGCCATGTTGAGTTTGCGCTTCAGATCATCGAGCAGCGCGAGTATCTGCGCCTGCACCGTCACGTCGAGCGCCGTGGTCGGTTCGTCGGCAATCAGCAGGTCCGGTTCGTTGGCAAGGGCCATGGCGATCATGACGCGTTGCCGCTGGCCCCCGGAAAGTTCGTGCGGATAAGCTCGGAGCCGTTCCTCGGCGTGTTGCAGACCCACCAGATTCAGCAGTTCGAGCGCCCGCGCACGCGCCGCCTTCCTGTCCATCGCGCGGTGCACGAACAGGATTTCCGAGATCTGCTTCTCGATGTGGTGGAGCGGATTGAGCGATGTCATCGGCTCCTGAAACACCATGCCGACGCGGTCGCCACGGATTTTCAGCATTTCATCCTCTTCGGCGCCGACCACCTCCTTGCCGTCGACCTTGACCGAACCGCGGGGATGCGTTGCTTGCGGATAAGGCAGCAACTGCATGACGGATAGCGCGGTGACCGACTTGCCGGACCCCGACTCGCCCACCAGCGCCACCGTTTCGCCCCGGTCAATGTGAAAACTGATGCCCCTGACGACCTCTTCGCCGCGAAACGCGACCGCGAGATCGTTCACATCGAGAATACGGTCGATCATCTGGTAGCGCGCCTCGGATCGAACGCGTCGCGCACGCCCTCGCCGACGAAAACGAACAAGGTCAACATGGTGGCCAGGGTGAAGAACCCGGACAGCCCGAGCCACGGCGCCTGGATATTCGCCTTGCCCTGGGCCAGCAACTCGCCGAGCGACGGGTATCCCGCCGGCAGGCCAAAGCCGAGGAAGTCCAGGGAAGTCAATGTGGTGATCGATCCGTTCAGCACGAACGGCAGGAAAGTGAGCGTCGCCACCATCGCGTTGGGCAGCACGTGTTTCGTCATGATGACGAAGTCGGACTCGCCCAGGGCCCTCGCGGCGCGCACATAGTCGAAGTTGCGCGTGCGCAGGAATTCCGCGCGGACCACCGCGACCAGGGCCATCCAGTTGAACAGCAGTAACAGCAACAGCAACGCGATGGGATTCGGCTCGATCAGACTCGACAGGATAATGATGAGAAACAGCACCGGCAGTCCGGCCCAGACCTCAACCAGCCGCTGGCCGAGCAGGTCGATCATGCCGCCGAAATACCCTTGGGTGGCGCCCACCGAGATGCCGATCACCGAACTGATGAAAGTGAGCGCCAAGCCGAATATGACGGAAAGGCGGAACCCGTAAATAATGCGCGCGGTGACATCGCGACCGATGTCGTCGGTGCCGAGCCAGTGTCGGGTCGACGGCGCTTCCGGCACGGCACCCTCGGTATACAGATCGATAGTGTCGAAACTGAACGTAATGGGCGGCCAGACCATCCAGCCGTCGCCGTCCCTGATCAGATCCTGCACGAAGGGTTCCAGATACTCCGCTTCGGTTTCGAACACGCCGCCGAATTCCGTCTCGGGGTACGTGAACAGGACCGGAAAGTAGAGTTCGCCCTTGTAGCCCATCACCAGCGGACCATCGTTCGCTATGAACTCGGCGAACATGCTGAGCACCACCATCGTGGAGATGATCCACAGGCTCCAGTAGCCGCGCTTGTTGGCCTTGAAGTTCTCCCACCGGCGGCGCATGAGGGGCGACGCCTGGAATCGGCCAGGCGCAGTGCTCACCACCTCGATGAAACCATCCGTCTCCTGTATGCGCGGCGCCTGGCGTCTGGCCACTTACGTTTCTCTCGTTTCGAAGTCTATGCGCGGATCGACGAACGTGTAGGTGATGTCGCCGACGAGCGTCAGCACGAGGCCGATGAAGGTGAAACAGAACAACGTCCCGAACATGATGGGATAGTCGCGTTTCAATACGGCCTCGAAGCCGAGCAGGCCGAGACCATCCAACGAGAAGATCACCTCGATCAAGAGCGCGCTGGTGAAGAGGATGCCAACGAACGCTGCCGGGAACCCCGCGATCACGATGAGCATCGCGTTGCGGAACACGTGGCCATAGAGCACGCGCTTCTGGTTCAGTCCCTTGGCCCGCGCGGTGAGGACGAACTGCTTCGATATCTCTTCGAGGAAGGAGTTCTTGGTCAGCATGGTGAGCGTCGCGAAGCCGCCGATGGTGATCGCGGTAACCGGCAGCGCCAGGTGCCAGAAGTAGTCGAAGATCTTGCCGAAGAAGGACAGGTCTTCGAAGTTGGTCGATGTCAGTCCCTTGAGTGGGAACAAGTCGAGATAGGAGCCGCCGGCGACGAGCACGATGAGAAAGACGGCAAACAGAAAGCTCGGAATCGCGTAGCCGACGAAGATGACGCCGCTCGTCCAGGCGTCGAAACGCGTCCCGTCGCGCACCGCCTTGGCGATACCCAGCGGTATCGAGATCGTGTAGACGAGAAGCAGCGACCAGAAACCGAGCGACAGCGACACCGGCAACCGTTCGACAACGAGATCCACCACCGGCCGGTTCTGATAGTAGCTCTCGCCGAAATCCAGGGTGAGGTAGTCCCCCAGCATCTTGAAATAGCGTACATGGATCGGCTTGTCGAAACCGAACTGCTTTTCGATGGCGGCGATCAGCTCCGGATCCAGACCCTGAGCGCCCGCGTACTGCGTGCGCGCACTCTCCATGTCGAGTTGCTGCGGTTGCGCATCGACCGCGCCGGCGATGCGGGCCGTGGCATCGACGTCTTGTCCCGTGAGGGTCGCGATCATCTGATCCACCGGGCCGCCGGGCGCGAGTTGCACGATAAAGAAATTGATCGTGATGATCCCGATCAACGTCGGAAAGATCAGCAATAGGCGCCTGGCGATGTAACGAAGCACGCGCGTCCTCCCTCGCGCTAGGGGAACTCATCCGCCTGCGCACAAACCAGAGGACCAGAGCGCGTCCTCCGCACGCGCGAGACTAGCATGCAGGCGGGCGCGAACGGAATCCGCGCATCGTACTTATGGGTGTCCGCCGGACTTCAGTTCGATCACCGTAACTTCGTCTGTCGGCACCGGTCGCGTCACGATGCACTTGAGCGGAATCCAATCCTTCCGAGCTTCTCCACTGGCGAGTGCGCGCAGCGTCGGGGAGTTCGTAGAAGGCAGCGTGTAGGCATCGGCCTGGCCGACGTTGACCGTGTAGCCCATATCCGCCATGGACTGGACGGTGATTGCGCTCATGGAACGCTGCGTCGTTCCACGGATGAAAGTGACGATCATGAGTTCATTGGCGCCAAACACGGAACCTCGCCAATGCGCCCCGTTGCTATCCGTGGGCACTTTCTCTCCGGTGTAGCCCGACCCGCCGGCTGCGTCGAATGCCGCGATTGCCTTCGCGCCGTTGAAATGCGTATCGGGTCCGGACACCAAGCCCAGATCACCCCACGCAGTGCCGAACCCCAGAGCGTGGGCCACCTCGTGCAGTGCGACGTCGTGCAAATCGGCCGTCGAGAGCCTCGAAACATCGTCCGTGTCCAGCGTGAGGGCCGATACGACCGGCAGTTCCGATGACTCGCGCACGACTCTGCGACCCGCCGCGGCCAGCGTACCTCCCGAACCATCGATGGTGGTGACTTCCACGTAGATCCTGAGGTCGTCGACAACCCCGAAGAAGTCGTCCGGGGTGCTCAAACCCGATATGTATACCGCGATGATGTTGGCCGCAATGACGCTTTCCCATCGCGCAACAGCGGCTTGAACCGCGCTGTTGACGCTGGCTGACCTGGAGCCAACCCATACGACTTCGATGTTGAAAGAACTGGAGTCTATGACGTTCAGGCGCCAATCATCCGTATCGTTCTGTCCCCCCGCGCACGTGTAGCTCAAGGTGCCGGTAGTCGTCGAAACGAAGGTGAGCTGGATCGTGCAGCTACCGCCGTACCTGTTCGGATCGTCATAGGTCTGGGTCACGGTCCCCGTGTTGGGGCCCGTATTCGTATATGTGTAGTCTCCCGGATCCTGATCGCTTTCCCTGAAGCGACCGCCCGACAAGAACTGGATAACGTAGGTTCGGGTCGACAGGAAATTGCCGAGGAAAAGCGCGTCGAAGGCGCTCTGGCCGACCGGGGCGAGGCTGGGACCTGACGGCTTCACGGTGAGCCGCGCCCCGCTGGAGCAGTTGTTTCCGGTATTCGACTCTCCGGCCACCGAATCGGCGCAGGCACCGTAGTAGAACGTGCCGGCATTCGCCGGCGCCGTCAATCCGATCGACTCGTTGCTGACGCCGTCGGCCGCAAGATCGCCCACCGAGTCCGAGCCCACCTGCGTGTCGGTCGCGGAAATGATCGCATTCGGCGAGCGGTAGTAGCGCAGCGTGGTTGCCGCTGCAGCCACGTCTCCCCTATTTCGGACCATCGCGCTTAGTGTGAAGGACTCACCGCCTTCCACATCGCCGTCGCTGACCGAGACGGACTGGACCACCAGGTCCGGGGAACCGGGAGGGGGTGGGGGCGGAGGCGGTGGGGGTTGTCCGCCGCCGCCCGAGCCCGGAGTGCGTCCCTGGGACGTGTCCGACCACGCCCCTGCTCCTTCGTCGTTCACCGCGCGCACGCGAACCTCGTACAGTGTCTGTCGGGCCAATCCCGTGATCGTCGTACTCGTCTCCGTTCCCTCGTGACCCGCGTCCAGGTAATCCTCCGTGCCCCGCGCGCGGTATTCCACCTCGTAGCCGGTTATCTCAGGACCCGTGTTCGCCGGCTCATCCCAGGTCACCCGCAGGCCCGCGGACCCCAGCGCCGTTACACTCGGCGCGGGCGGCTTGCCCGGCGGCTCATCCACGTCCAGCAGCACGATCCGAACCGCGATCCGCGCAGTTCCCGCGCGCGTGTGCGAAGCCTCTACTTCCACCGCGTAGCTCGACCGCGTCTCGTGGTCGTAATCCACACCCTGACGCGTCCGAAGCTGACCGCTCGAAGCGTCGATGGCGAACGCCCCCGCGTCCACGCCCCCAAGGCTGTAGCGCAGCGCGCCGCTGGTGACCGTCGCCGCGACCGGATCGCCAATGGCCACGCCAGCCGCCGTGTTCTCCTCTACCTCTCTATCCGCTCTCTCGCCTTCCACAAATCTCGGCGGCGCCACCAGGGTCGTGCCGATCACGACTGCGGACCAATCCCCCTCCCCCGCCTCGCTCTCGGCGCGCACCCGCAGCCCGTATTCGGTGATCTCGGTTAGGCCCGTGATCATCGCCTGCGTGGCCGTGCCGTCGTGGACCCAGTCGACGAAATTCGGAGTGCCCGCCGCCCGGTACTGCACGTCGTAGTCGACGATCTCGAACACCGCGCTTTCCGGCGTCGTCCACGTCACCCTCAGACTGTCGTGTGCGATGTCCGACAGCGCAGGCAACGCCGGCTGCCCCGGTATCTGGCGCCACCAGCGCGAGCGCAGCAGCCAGCGCAACACGCCGTCGTCGAGTTCGGTCGTCGCCGCCCCATCTTCGGCCGCGCTAGCGACCCCCGAGTGGACACCGACGACAATGAGGAACGAAAGACCTCCCGCTAACAATGCTGCAAGCGTCCGATTCATTGCGCGATAAGCCCACCGCCTGACTCGACGTGTGAAAGCAATCGGACGCGGGGAGACCCAATCCTCGCATCAGGCCCGGGAAGAGACCTTATCGCGCAAAAATACCCGCTGGCACGGGACGTGCGCGCACCACTTCGCCAACTGCCCGAGAAACCGTCGGCCGAGATTTCATGCACCCGCAGCACGGTGTACGCGCCATCGAAGAGCATCATGTCCCGCCTGTTCGCGGCCGAACCAAAGCGAAGCAGAATGTTTCGCGCTCCAGCGCGATCCGATTCCAGCACCAGGACACCCGGGGCGTCCGGGGCATCGCTTCCGGCGTCGCCTACGACGTGCCCGCCAACCGCCGTGAGGTTCACGTCCGCCGTACCGTATAGCGGCGTCGATGCGTGTCCAAGCATTTCCAGTCCCGGCGCTTGCCGATAAAGCACAAGCGTACCCCGCGCAGACCCTATATCGACCGCGTCTGCCCGCCGCACCAACGTCAACTCGTAGCGTCCGACATGGGTAGCCAAGGTTGAATCCGAGTCCAGTCGACCAGAAGGCGAAGCACACGGCGTGAAAACGGATCGAACAACGTCGCCCGCGACGGATTGGTCGAATGTCGAACACCCAACCGCCACGGCCAATCCCGCCAATCCCGTCCTTTTCAGGTTCAAATTTCCTTCCGACCCTCGGAACCTAACCGAAACCATCACACCGAAAACGCCGCTTTTCAAGAGCGGCGGGAGGCAGAGGTTGTGACTCCCAAGGCGAATGTTCTAGGCTGACTCGCGGAGTTGGCGGAACGCGGAGCGCACTCGATCAAGGCGCTGCGTTCGGCGCATTGATATGTTGAGATTCCTGCAAGCGCTGTTACGCAGCCAAATATTGATTGGTTCGTTCGGAATCCTCGCGTTCTGCGCCGCGCTTGGACTCTTCGTGTTCGTGCTCGCCTGGCCGTACTACCGCGATCAGTACGGCATCAGCTTGGCGGACTATTTCAAGTTGATGTTCTAGACGGTCGCCGCGAACGACCAGAGTTGGCGCACGGCATCCATCGGTGCCGCGACAACTTCGGGCGTCTCCGCGAACAACATCGTTCGGCGCGCGTCCATGTCGTATTCCGGCCAATCCGGCACTTCTTCGTTCGCGGGATTGCCGCTGCGCGCGAACGCGAGATAGCTCGCCATGACGCGACGCGACAAGCGTTCGACCGCCTCCCCGGTACCGCAAAAACGTTGCATTCGAGGCAACGCATACGTGCCCCAGACAAACGGAATGTCGAGCGAATGGCAGGCCTGCAGGCGGCCTTCGCGCGCGGGCGATTCGTGATCGAACCGATACATCCAGACAGGCGCCTTCGCGCCCTCTGACCGCCCGCCTTCCGCCGGGTGGGCGCGCAGACGGCATTCAGCGGTGCGAATCGCCGGAATCCGGAACATCCGGTCGGTGGCGATCGCGGCCCAGATGTCGATCGGCTCGGTGCGCAGTCCCGCAGCGGTTCGATCCCGGACGTAGCACGCGACAGCATCCGCCGCATGCGTCCCGAACGGTCCGCGCGCCAACTGCGCCAGTTGCGCCCCGTCCATGTTCGCCAGTTCCTTGTTGAACACGGTGAACAACGTCGACTCGTCCCGGGTATGGCCGATCATCAGCGGCATGCCCTCGCCTGTGTCGCGCGCAAGAACCGTCGCCGCGTCTTCCGCGATCACCTCGCCATCGCAGGTGGGACCCCAACCGGTGCTCGCTATTCGCATCTGGTAGCCAAGAATATCCGCCGCCGGCACTGCGCGTAGCCTTTCGAAGCCGCCGAAGTGCCCCGCCAGCGCGCGCGCCGTGGCGTATGCCACGTCTGCCGTCACTTGGCGTTTCAACGAGCCGCTCATGGGGACGGCCCTGTCGAAGCAGCCCTGCGCCGCCGGCATCGCCATCAACTGCGCGATGTCGAATCCACCCGCAGACTGCCCGAACACCGTGAGGTTGTCGGGGTCGCCACCGAACGCACCGATTTCCGCCCGCACCCAGCGCAACGCCGCAACCTGATCGAGCAACGCTTCGTTGCCGGTCGCGCCGAGTTCCGGCGCATACAAAAATCCCAAGGCACCCAGCCGATAGTTCAATGTCACCACCACCACGTCGCCGGCGCGCGCCAGGTGCTCACCGTTGACGCGCGGCTGCGAGCCCGCGCCCAAGGTGTTGCCGCCGCCGTGAATCCAAACCATGACGGGACGTCGAGCGTCGTCAGGTTTCGGCGTCCATACGTTCAGGTAAAGGCAATCCTCGCTGACTTCGTGGGTCGCGATGCCGATGAGTTCGCCGACGTCCCCGGGAATGGTCGACTGCACCGCGCAAGCACCGAACGCGAGCGCGTCGCGCGTGCCGGCCCAGGGATCTGGCGGCACCGGCGCGCGCCAGCGCAAGTCGCCCACCGGCGGCTTGGCGAAGGGAATGCCCTTGAACACATGCACACCGGCTTCGTTCGCCCCGCGCACGCGCCCGTAACTGGTCTCAACCACGCTCATGTTCTATCTCCTGTTCGCAACGCCGCTCAGGCGAGCACTGTTTTCGCCGCCCGTCCCGGTTCCTCGCGCACCAGCTTCGGCAGCAGATAGCCCGGAAGGCTCTCGCCCATGGCGTCGTGGATCCGCCTTGCCCGCGCCTGGGTTACATGGAACCCGTGGGTACCGAGAACGGCATCCGGCATGTGCAGGTAGTACGGCAGAACGCCCTGCTCGAACAGTCGCTCCGACAGCGTGCAGAGCGTCGACGCCGTGTCGTTGACACCGCGCAGCAGGACGCTCTGGTTGAGCAAGGTGATGCCTGGAACCTTCGCCAGGCAGGCGAACGCCCGGGCCGTATCCGCGTCCAGTTCGCGCGGGTGGTTGGCGTGCGCGACGACGATAACGCGCAGACGTGTCGACGCGAGGACATCGAGCAGGTCCCGGGTAATGCGCGATGGCAGCACGATGGGCAGGCGCGTATGAATACGCAGGCGTACGATGTGGCTTATCGCATCGAGACGCCGAACCAACTTACCCAGCGCGGCGTCGGTCAGCACCAGCGGATCGCCGCCTGACAGTATGACTTCGTTCAGCTCCGCATCCTCTCGCAAGGCCGCAAGCGCGGCTTCGCGCTGATCGGGGGCGTGATCCTGGTACGGGAAGTGTTTGCGAAAGCAGTAGCGGCAGTGGATGGCGCACGCCGAGGTCGCGATCAGGAGCGCACGGCCTCGATACTTCTGGATCACCGAGGGCGCGCGCGTGAAGTCTTTCTCATGTAGCGGATCCATGCTGAATCGCGTGCCGTCCGGCAGCACGGACACAGGTTCGTCTTCCGCGGCCGTCGGCAATACCTGGCGCAACAACGGATCGTTGGGATCGTTGCGCCGCATCCGCGCGACGAACCGCCGCGGAACTCGCAGCGGGAACCCGGCATTCGCACCGTTGACCTGTGTGTCCAGGGCGAGCCCCAGCATCCGGCCGAGTTCCGCCACGGAAGTGACGGCTTCTTTCAACTCGCTACGCCAGACGTGCGGCTGCCAGGGAGCGGGATCGGGGGAAACCATGTTGTCGGACACAGCCAAAGCGACAGACCATTCTAAACGGCAAGCATCGCCGCCGCCGCTCCACGACCCGGCCGCGGGATCTTCGGCCTCGGCGCCCACGCCCACTTCAGGTTTGCACGGCCGATGTCCGTGCCGTTTTTGAGACATCTCGCACAAAAATCAGGCAGTTGACCCTCTTCGTTCGTGGCCCAGCGCTTATAAAATCGCCCGCGTTCACCAAAATAAACGGAGCTATGGACTCCTCACCTCGCCATGACCCGAAATCTGACCCTCTTCTTTGCTGTCACATTTTTTCTGACAACCGCGCTCGACATTTGGACGACCGATGTGGGCGTCAATCAACTCGGCTATACCGAAACGAACCCGCTCACTGATACGAGCTCCATCCGGGCCATGGCCATACCCGAGGTCATCGCGCTCTTCATCGGCATCGCCATGGTGTTGCGACCGGCAACGCCAAACCTGTAGGCCTCGCTACAGGGCCGGTTACGGCCGAGGACGGTGAACTCTGCATCGATTTTCAGCGATTTCCCACGCAAAGTGCGCAAATGTCCTTTTTCGTATTCGATCAGGTGATCCTAAAATAGTCTCCCATTCACTAACCACAAATGGAGTTTTTCCATGAGAGAACTAACTACGGTTGAGATCGAACAGGCTGGCGGCGGTATCCTTGGCATCCTCGGCGCTTTTGCTATCGGGTTTGGTGGGAGCTTGGTCGCTTCGTATGCCTACGAAAAGTTAGGCGGTGCCGAAGGGATCGAGAACGCGTTGTCTGACGCCTGGGATGCGTTCGTGGACGGGGTTGTAGCACAGCAGCAACTCTGCCAGGAGACAGGGTTGGGCTGCGGCTTCAGCACGATGTAGAGGCCAATCGAGATTTCATGGGCTGCGGCGCCGGTGACTAACGCGCAAACCACGCTTACGCATCGAGCTGCGGCCCACTCCCCAACGCAACACGTCAGACAATCACCATCGTCGACCAGTCCATAGGTATCCAATGACGCGCAATCTTGTTCTTGTCTTCGCCGGAATATTCATCACGACTGCCATATTGGACATTTGGACCACGTGGGTCGGCGTTGTTCAGATGGGCTATCCAGAAACGAACCCGTACAGCGATACGAGTTCGATCCAGGGTCTTGCCATCCCAGAGGTCATAACGCTATTCATCGGCATGGCCCTCGTCGCTTTAGGCGCTCACTTTGGTCGCACGACTCTGCAAACGCCAGAGAATGCGTCTTTCGCCGACTTCAGAAAGACGTTCTTCACGGTCAGGAACCTTGTCGTTTTCCCGCTGATATTGACACCGTTTGTGCTCGCTATCTTGCGAATCGTCGCCATACTCAGCAATACATCGGTTATTTTCACTGGGTGGAGCCTCTTCAACGACGAAGTTTTCGCATCTGTCGTGGAATCAGTTCGTATTGTCAACCTTCGGCGTGGCCCTTGCCATGCCCATTACGTACCTGGTCTATCGCGTCTGTCGCGCCTCGTCGCCATAGTGCAGCGATTCGCTGATCACGACGCCTTGCCACCCGCGGGATGGCCATGCTCACCGCGAACCTCGACTTCGACGGCGCCATGCATTGGTCCGAATCCGCCATCCCGGTCGGCCTTCCGCAAGACTCCATCGAAGGCATGAAAGCTTTCGGGAACCAAGCGGGAAAAGGATTTTCTCGGTTACTAGCCCGGATATTGCACCAAGCCGCTTGTCGAACAATCGAATGTCATTCTGTTTCAATCGGTTATTGCCATTGTTCGGAAATCCTGCCGGGAACAAAATGCGCTGGCCGCGCCCTCGCACGGTGGGGCCGGGCCACGGGCGGAGCCGAAGGCGCCGACTGTGGGGCACTTTTGCCCACGTGCGCCGACATGCTCGCTACACCATAAGCGGTGGCTATGCTTCCGGCTCTTCTCTTGCGAGGGGTACCCCCTCGCGCTCCCCGGCTGAAGGCTCCGAGCCCACGCACGCGGGCAAAATCCTGCGCGATCATCACGGCCCTTGGTGAAATATCCGGGCTAGGCGAGCACGAGGCGGCAGGGCCAGTCTTCGCTGGCCCCGCGATCAATCCGGGAAGGCCTCCGCGGATGGTGTGCGCGGTCGGATTTGACACGTGCATTGAGCGACGGCAAGTTGCGATTCGCCATTGCGCGAGGCTCGCCCGCCGCGCAAGTCTTCCAAACAAAGGATAGGGGAAACGACCATGACCGCCGATACACTGATCCTGACCGAACGCCGAGGCAACAAAAACGGCATTCTCTGGCTGACGCTCAATCGTCCGGAAAAGCTCAACGCGCTCACCTTCCCACTGCTGCGGGAAATGCGCGAGATTCTGGTGGATGCCCGATTCGACCGATCTATCCGCTGCATTGTCATCACCGGGGCCGGACGGGGCTTCTGCTCGGGCATGGACATGAGCGGCGCCGCCAACCCCGCCGGGAACCGGGACCGAGAGCCACCGCCCCCCGACGCCGGGGTGGATCCCGAAGGCTACCGTCTGAACTTCCGCCACGAAACCGAGACCTATATCGCGCTCAAGCGCGTCGAGGTGCCGATCATCGCCATGATCAACGGTCCCGCCGTCGGCGCGGGTTTCGACCTCGTGAGCCACTGCGACCTCGCCGTCGGTTCCACCGCGGCCCGCTATCAGGTGGCCTATGTCAAACGCGGCGTGTACGCCGACCTCGGCGGATTCTGGTCGTTGCCGAAGATCCTCGGCTGGCGCAAGGCGATGGAACTCATGATGACGGGAAGGTTCATGAGCGCCGAGGAAGCGCACGAATCGGGCTTGACCAACTATCTGGTAGAACCGGAAGCGCTCGAGTCAAGGACCATGGAACTGGCGCTCGAGGTCGAGGCGGGGCCCCCCATCGCGCAGAAACTCGGAAAGACACTGGCCTTGCGCACCGCGAACCTCGACTTCGACAGCGCCATGCAGTGGTCCGAATCCGCCATCCCGGTGGTCGGCCTGTCACGGGACTCCGTCGAAGGCATGAAGGCCTTCAGGGAGAAGCGGGAGACGGATTTCCTGGGCTACTAGGCGGGGCAGAGCGCGGGGTCAGTTTCCAATGGCCCCGCGATCAATCTGGGAAGGCCTCGGCGCAAACAACGGTTCTTCGTCGGTCTCCGCCGAATCCAATGCCTCTGATCTCGGCGCACGCCAGGCGGTCATTTCCCGGGTCGCGCGCCAACCCTCGTGATCCCGGTCCAGCAACACGAAAAACGCCCGTTCTTCGCTCGCGAAGACTTCCACGCACACGAGGGCATCTTCGTTCCGAAATCCGGCACGCGATATTGAAATCACCGGCGCGCCAAACTCCGCGCGCACCCTCCACGGCGACGCGTCCGGGTCATCGACGAAACGCACCCGGTCGGAGAAAAGGGAGAAGTCGAAGCCCTCGTCGCCACTGTTCGCCGCCAGGAACTGTTCGAACAGCGCCGCAGAAACCGCTTCCTTCATGACGCCCTCCGTTCGGCAGTCCGAAGGTCTGCTGATGACAACCACATCGCCCATCGGCAACACGAACCCGTCGAAGAGGCTCGCCATGATGTCGGCTTCCCTCGGCGGCCCGAGCGGAGCCGGTCGCATCAGGTAGATGCCCGCCGCGAAAATGAGCACGACGGCCGCGCCGGCGGCGAGTCTGAACTTCACGAATGTTCTTTACGACGCACGGCGCGGCAACTGCGCGCTCCTACAAGCGGCGGCTCAGTCCCTTATCTTTTTGTCCGAGCAGTGGATTCCTTGGCTCAGGGGTAAATGATCTCGCCTCCACGTACGGTACAGATCTTCTGCCGCACGGCATCACCCCCGCCGCCGATCCACCTCGCATAAAAGCCGGGAACGGTAGCATCCTCTGGTATCAGTTTCGACCAGGGATCCTCCTTCCTGATATGGACCTTGACCATACCGGGCTCCCAGGCAAGTTCTCTGGACGCACCTCCGCCCCTACCGGTACCCCTGGTAAGAACCGCGCCGCCCTGTATCCAGTGCCACGATATGGAACTGCCCCCTTCAACTCTTCCCAGGGCCCTTAACGCGGCTTCGTCTTCCACGGGACCGGGAGTGAAATCAAGTGAGTAGCGAACACTGCCCGCGTACCTGGCCTCGGCCCTTCGCGGCGTGAAGTCGATTTGATCGGCCACGTACTTGGGCCAGCCCCAGACGACACCCTCACGGGTGTGGTACAGGGTCGGCACCGGGGCGCTCAACAACAACCAGGATTCAATGCCATCGGGGCACAGGGCCTTGACCGTGATCCGGCCTTCCTGAAAACGCGTCAGGTCGCTGGCCTCCCTGTTCATGTCAAGCAGCGTGGTGCCCACCATCGGTTTCTCCGGCATCTCCAAAGGCGCCGGCAGGAATGAGCGGTAGACGTCCAGATCCGCCGGCTCATGTGCGGTGAAGATACCTTGTGTCCCGGCGCCCATCTCGATCAACTTCTCGAGCTGCTCCGGCGTCGCCGGCGGTGTGTCCGGGTTTCCGGGGCCTCGACCCAGGTTGATGAGTTCTTTCTGGTTCGGGTCCTCGACAAAGCGAGCAACCGCGTCCATCAATGCGTTCGAGCGGCGTTGGCGAATTGCTGAAAGTTTCCTATCCAATTCAGCGTCGCCCTTGCCGAACTCCTGATTGTCCATGACGGTTCTTTTCGGCAACTCTGAAGCTGGTCCTGCGTATTCCTTCGGTATGAAGACGCTCGTGACCATGGTTTTATCCTCCCCTAATTAAATCGTCCCTTTTATATCAAGATTTGCGCGTCCGCGGGAAGCTAGTGCGGACCTTACGACCCACGGCACGGCGATTCGTACTGCGCGACGAGTCCGTCCTCCAACAATCCGCAAATGGATACGTTGTCATAGCCCAGTTCTTCCAGGAGCTTCACGCTGTGTTCGCCCGCGAGACAGGCGCCCGGATAGCGCGCGCCCCGTTCGAACCGCACCAGCGGCCCCTGACGCTTGTACTCGCCCCACTCCGCGTGTTCCGCGGTCACGACCAGTTCCTCGGCACGCGCATGTGGATCGCGCAGCAGGAATTGCGCTGGCCAGTGCGCATCCGCGCGCACGCAGGCGATCCCTTCGCCATTGAGGCGCGCTTCCCAGGCATCCGCATCGTCCGTCCGGAACTTTGCTTCGAGCGCCGCCTCGTCGTTCGCACCCAGCTGCTTTCGGGCGTCGTCGTTCTCCGCGTAAAGGAATACCCAGCCGGATCTGCACTCGTACAGGCGGCACCACGGCCCCAAGCCGAGAATCTCCTTGTCTACCGCGGGCCGTTCCGGCTTGCCCGGGTAGGAGATAAAATCGTCCCAATTCGCGTACGCGTTGGCACCGAACATGTCGAGAAAAATCTGCTGTCCCTTGCCGGTCATGTCGCGCGCCAGGAGACCGAGCGCGGCGGTCGTCGCCACAACCACAGACGTGTTCGGGTCCGGATTGACGTCGTTCGCTCGGAACAGCTTGCGGGTGACTTCTCGCACCTCTTCGAGATCAAGCGGCCCGTCTTTCGGCAAGCCCCCCATCTGCCAGACCACCCCGCCGAGTGCCGCCCCCGGGATCGGATGCGTGGACGGACGCCTCGCCCCGGGACCGTTCCGGCCGTATCCATTCGCGGACAGGTAGACAAGGCCCGGATTGACGCGCGAGAGGGTGTCGTAATCGAGCCCCAGCCTCTCCGGCACCCCCGGCCGGTAGTTGTGGATCAGGATGTCGGCCCTGGCTACGAGTTTTGTCGCGATCGCCCGCGCCTTTGGCGACTTCAGATCAAGACAGATACTCTCCTTGCCGGTGTTGCATCGCGCCGCACCCATGCCGACCATCATTCCCCGAAACGGATCGCCGCCGATGGGTTCGAACTTGATCACCCGCGCGCCAAGGTCCGCCAACATCGAGGCACCGAGCGGCGCCGCGATAATGGTTGCCGCTTCGATCACTGTCACGCCTTCAAGAGGCCGTTTCGGCGCGGGTGTCGCATTTGGCCGGTAACTGCCGCTTTTGGAATCGCCGCCTTGTACGCCGTCGGCGACGCGCGACTGTGCGCGGAACAGTTCGGACGCGCGGGCGAAATCGATCCGCTCCGGGGTCCCGCCGATTCGCGCCGGCGTCTGTGTCAGTTCCGCGATCGGACCGAGTTGCGCAACCCTATCGACGGTTACAACGTGGCCATTGGCGACAATATCCGGATCCGCGAGTGCCGCCTGCGTCGTTTGATAGGGGTGCGCCGCCACCCCACCGTGACGAACAAATTTGTCCATCCACTCGTCAAGACTGGCCGACTCGATCTTTTGCAGCATTCGGTTACGAAAATCTTCGAGTTCGGGCGAACCATCGCTCGGCGTACGGCCGCCCGGCGGTTCGATACCCGCGACAGCGAGAAAGTTCTCATGCAGGTGCGGCAGCAAATTGCCCAATTGAATCCAGCGACCATCCTTCGTGCGCGCGCTGTGGTAGTAGATACGCGGCATGACGGCCACCGGATCCGTCGCCGTCTCAGGCGTTGGCAGGATGCCCCGCTCGCGCAAATGCGTCACTTGCACGCCGTTCACGTCGTAAGGCAGCAAGCCGCGCATCAGCGAAGTATCGAAGGCGAAGCCACCGCCCGACGCCCGCCGCGCGTGCAGGCTTGCAAGCACCGCCATCGCGACGCCTTGAGATGCGGCGTGGGTCGCGACCTGCAACGCCGCGTAGCAAGGACCCCGCCGGCGCGCGATGCCTTCCAGACTCATCATCCGACCGAACTTGGCCGCCACGACCGCCTCGACGGCGGCATAGTCCTTGTAGGGACCGTCCTCGCCAAATCCCGACACGACGCCGTACACGAGATCCGGCCGTGTCGCCGACAAGCTGCCGTAGTCCAGACCGAGGGCCTCCCGACGCTCCCGATCCAAGGTCGTCACAACCGCATCCGCGGCGTCGACGATAAGCGAACGCAGGTTGTCCAGCGCTTGCAGATCATCGAAGTCGACTTCAAGCGTTGACTTGCCGCGCAGCCAGGTTTTCGATGACGGCATGGCGCGGTACGGATCCCCGCCGGGCGGTTCTACCTTGACGACTTCGGCGCCGAAATCCGCGAGCACCATGGTTGCGAGCCCCGTCACCGGGCCGAGGCCCAGATCTACGACGGCAATGCCCTGTAGTGGTCCGCTCATTCGTCAGTCCGCCTCCCTATTACCTCGAGGATGATATCGCAACGCGGCACCTGCACGATTGCGGGCGACATTCCCACGCGTCATAACAATATTGCAAAGCGGTTGAACGCAGGTATAGCGACCATTGAAAAAATCCAGTAGGTTGCGTCGCTCGCTTAGGCATTGGGGCGCTCATCATGTCGTCAACAGATAATTTCCTGTCCAACAACGCACACTACGTTGGGGCTTTCGAAAAGGGCGACCTGCCCATGCCGCCAGCGAAACGCACGGCGATCGTCGCCTGCATGGACGCCCGCATCGAAACCGGACGCCTGCTGGGTCTCGAAGAGGGCGATGCGCATGTCATACGCAACGCCGGCGGTGTCGTCAGCGAAGACGTCCTGCGATCCCTCGTCATATCGCAGCGACTGCTCGGAACGGAGGAGATCATCCTGATCCACCACACGGATTGCGGCATGGTCACTTTCCAGGACGATGCCGTGAAGGACGACATCGAAGCCGAAACCGGCATCCGACCCAGCTTCGCCCTCGAAGCGTTCTCCGACCCGGAGGAAGACGTGCGCCAAAGCATCCGCCGCATCAAGGCCAACCCGTTCGTTCCCGTTAAAGACAAGATTCGCGGCTTTGTCTACGATGTGAAAACCGGGCAACTGAACGAAGTCGAGTAGCCAGCTCCACCTCGACTGTCAAGGCGCGCTCGAATAACGTTCGGTCGCGAACCGCCTTAGCACCAGGTACAGCGCCCCGGCCAGGCCGGCTGTGGAGAAGATCATGCACATCACCATGATCTGGTAGCGCGCCGCGACAAGCGGGTCGATACCCGACAGAACCTGCCCGGTCATCATGCCCGGCAGCGAGACGAGACCCACCGCCAGCAGCGAGTTGATCTGAGGGATGAGCGCTGCGGTCATTGCCGCCTTTCTCGCAGCGGGGTAAGTCTCGCCGCGACCGCGCTCCGTCTGATACCGCTCCCCCGCAATGCTGATCGTGTTCATGCTGTTCGCGAACACCATCCCCGCCAACGGGACGACGAAACGCGGTTCGTACCATGTCGGAAGATCGAGTATGACCTGGGTCACCAGTAGCAGAACGCCCACGCCAGTGACGCCTATTCCGATCAGCACCGTCGCATAGGGCACCGCTCCGCGATCCGAGAGCGGCCGAATCGCGATCCAGGCGGACATCGCGATCATGAACGCCACGATGGCGACGACGATCCACGGCTCCTCGGTCTCGACCACCCATGTCAGGACGTAACCGATGAGGAGTAGCTGCGCGAGCATACGCAGATTCGCATAGATCGCGTGCCAGGCATCCAGCGACCACGCGCGCATGATCGCAAGCAACAACGCTACCGGGGCGAATCCGATCAGGAGATTGACGATCGGAATGATGGTGACGGTCGAGTTCATGACAGCCTTCCTTGCAAGTGCCCCACAGCCGAAGCCGGAAACATCGGAGTTCCTTCACGCGCGGCCCGCCAGATGCCATCGCGCCAAGGCTGAATGCGTCCTTTCAGCAAACGTCGAAGGAAGCTTCGACAGGAACTACGCTCAGTCGATGCCGCCCATACACATGTACTTGACCTCCAGGAATTCGTCGAGGCCGTAGTACGAGCCCTCGCGGCCGATACCGGATTCCTTGACGCCCCCGAACGGCGCTACTTCGGTGGAGATGATTCCCACGTTGATTCCGACAATACCGTACTCGAGCGCCTCGCCGACCCGCCAGATGCGGCCGATGTCGCGGCTATAGAAGTAGGCCGCCAGACCGAACTCCGTCGCATTCGCGAGCTCGATCACCTCCTCCTCTGTCTGGAAGCGGAACACCGGGGCGACCGGTCCAAAAGTTTCCTCCCGCGCCACCTTCATGGCCGGTGTCACGCCGGTGATCACCGTCGGCTCAAAGAAGGTGCCACCGAGTGCGTGGCGTTCGCCGCCGGCGACGACGGTGCCGCCGCCATCCACGGCATCCCGTATATGCTCTTCGACCTTTTCTACTGCGGCCATGTCGATCAACGGTCCCTGGTCCGTCGGGCCTGAGAGGCCCGGGCCGACCCTGAGCTTGTGGGCCGCCTCCGCCAACTTCCGCGTGAACTCGTCATGCACGCCCTCCTGGACGAGAAAGCGGTTCGCGCACACGCACGTCTGACCGGTATTGCGGTACTTGGAGGCCATTGCTCCTTCCACGGCCGCATCGATGTCGGCATCGTCGAAAACGATAAAGGGCGCGTTGCCGCCGAGTTCCATCGAGACCTTCTTGACCGTCGCCGAGCACTGCGCGAGAAGGATCTTCCCCACTGCCGTGGACCCCGTGAAGGACAGTTTGCGCACGATGGGATTCGCCGTCAGTTCTCCGCCGACCTCCGAAGACGGTCCGGTGATCACGTTGAAGACGCCTGCTGGAATCCCCGCGCGATGCGCCAGTTCACCAAGAGCGAGCGCGGAGTATGGGGTTGACGAGGCGGGCCGCGCGACTATTGTGCAACCTGCAGCCAGCGCCGGGCCGGCCTTGCGCGTGATCATGGCGTTGGGGAAATTCCAGGGCGTGATGCTCGCCACAACCCCGACCGGCTCCTTCGTGACGACGATTCTGCGATCGGAGAGGTGCGTCGGAATCACGTCGCCGTAGGCGCGCTTGGCCTCTTCCGCGAACCACTCGATGAACGAAGCGCCGAAGAGAATCTCGCCCCGCGATTCCGCCATCGGCTTGCCCTGTTCCGCAGTCATGATGATCGCAAGATCCTCCTGGTGCTCCAACATCAACTCGTACCACCGACGCAGCACACTTGAACGTTCTTTGGCGGTCAGCGCGCGCCAAGCCGGATACGCGGCGTTGGCCGCTTCCACGGCTCGCCGGGTTTCGGCCGCGCCGAACGACGGCACCACCCCGATGGGTTGCCCGCTGGCGGGGTCGGTCACATCGAAGGTCGCGCCGGAGTCGGCGTCGACCCAATCGCCGCCCACGTAGCACTGCTGCCGGAACAAGGCGGGGTCGCGCAAGCGAACGCCGCTGACGATCTCAGCCAATGAAGTAGCCATTTCATAGTCCTCCCGATTCTTCGACTTCTGATTCTAGCGCGGACCCGAAGATTCCTCCTCCGGCGTGTTCCGTCAAGCCTAAAAATGCGCGGCGAACTAGTGTTCCGTCAAGCCTAAAAATGCGAGTGTAGCTGCGAGGGATTTTTGGTTCCTGGCGAGGCGCGACGACGCGGTGTGGCAGGCACCACACAAGGAGGAGCAACGAAGCCAGGGGCCAAAAAGACCCGCAGATACCCGTAGATTTAGGTTTGACGGAGCACTAGGAGCGTAAGCGAGAGGGGCCAAGCCAGGAGTCAGGCCCGGGGCGAAACAGAAGTCGCGACAGTTGCGATCAGGCGGCCTGGTGACGGGTTCCGCGCGCCCGCAGTCCGGCAATGTCCATTTCGCGCAAGCCCAATTCCACCCTGAGTGTATGCGCCTTGCCCGCAAGACCTTGCAGATCCTCCGGTCTATGGGCGTCCGAATTGACGATCACCGGCGCGTCGCACTCGGCGGCAAGTTCCCAGAACGGCCGCCAGGGGTACAGCGGGAAAGGATTGTCGGGCGACTTGCGGGCCTGCTTGCGCATGCCGAGCGCGTTGATTTCCATGCCGACGTCGTACGCGCGTGCCGCATTCAGGATATCCCGAGAACAGGCCGCGGTGTCGCCGTCCCAAACGGCGTAGCGTGCCCCACAGCCGTCGCCTTCGGCTCCGCCTGTGGCCCGGCCCCCGCGCGTCGTCCATGGAACAACCGCCCCAGGCCGCTAGCACTCCCCTGAGGCGGTTGTTCCATGCAAGGTACCGAACAGGTCGGGATGGGCGATGAAGTCGAACAGACCCGTCGACATCATGTCGATCATGTAATGAAAGTTGTGCTTGTGTTCGCTATCCGGAATCAAATCTCCGCTCCATGGAGCGCCTGGACACAGGCCACCTCAGTTGCCGAAGTCCCACGTCTCGCCGGCGTGATATCGGCGCAGGATGTTCTTGGCGATAAGAATCTTGTGCACCTCGTCCGGCCCGTCGGCGATGCGCAATGTGCGCGCGCCGGTGTAGAACCCGGCCAGCGGCAGGTCGCCCGATACGCCCTTGGCGCCGAATACCTGGATCGCGCGGTCGACGACGCGGTGGTACGCCGCCGGCACAAAGACCTTGATGGCCGAGATGTCGGTGCGCGGGTCCGCGCCGCTTTCCATCTTGTGGGCGCAGTCGACCACCATCAGGCGCGACGCCTGGATGTCCATGTAGGAGTCGGCGATAAAGCCCTGCATGAACTGCTTCTCTTCCAGCTTTTCACCGCCGTGAACGACGCGGGTAGTGATGCGTTCGACCATCAGGTCGAAGGTGCGCCACATCGATCCTACCGAATTCATGCAGTGATACACGCGGCCGGCGCCGAGTCGATCCTGCGCCGCCTGGTGGCCCGTGCCCGTGCGACCGAGTTGATTCTCCTTCGGCACGCGCACGTTTTCGTACTTGATCTCGCAATGGCTCGAAGCCCTGCCCCACACCGGCACGCCGCGAATGATGTTCACGCCCGGAGTGTTTTTCGGCACGATGATCTGCGTCATCTTGTCGTTTACGCCGCCCGGGTCGTCCGGGTCTGCCGTCCGGCACATGACGATGTAGAAGTCCGCCGCGTGACCGTTGGACGTGAACCACTTGTGGCCGTTGATGACCCACTCGTCGCCGTCGGGCACCGCGCGTGTCTGGATCGACCTCGGATCTGAACCCGCGTTGTGCGGCTCCGTCATCGAGAATCCCGATTGCATGCGGCCTTCGGTCAACGGAATCAGCCACTTCTTGTGCTGCTCCGGCGAGCCGTACTTGACGAGAATCTTCTGATTGCCGGAGTTGGGCGCCACGACACCGAACAGCGACGCCGCCCCTGGGCTGTACGCGAGCACTTCGTTCATGAACGCGTGCTGCAGGAAGGACAGGCCCATGCCGCCGAACTCCGGTGGCAGATGCGGCGCCCAGAGCTTGCGCTCCTTGACCTTGTTCTGAATCTGCCGACGCAGTTCGGAGCCCTCCTGAACGGACTCCCTGGACGCCCTGGAGCCGTCAAAGGAATAACCCCAAAGTTTCTCCTCAAACGGCAGGATTTCTTCATTGACGATTTCCGCCGTGGCGAGCCGGATTTCATTCACCTCGTCATCGAGGTGCGGAACCGGCTTCACGTTCATTGCCATTTTTTTTGGCGTCCAGGCGCTATTTCGACGCGAGAAATGTACCAGCTTTCGCCGAACACCGCGCGGGGCGCTCTCGCGATACGGCTATAATCGAACCGGTGAACGAACTCACCTATCCATACGCCGCGCACCCCGCCCGCGGAAAGACCATCGAAGTCGCTGAAGGCGTGCGTTGGCTCACCATGCCAATGGGCGGGTCGCTGAACCACATCAATCTGTACCTGATCGAAGACAAGGACGGCTGGTACGTGGTGGACACGGGCCTCGGCAACGAGGAAACCGCATCGCTATGGCGCGACCTGTTCGCCAACGAACTTGGGCGAAGTCCGGTGAAGGGCGTGATCTGCACGCACATGCACCCGGATCACATCGGCCAGGCCGGCATGATCACGAGCGAGTTCCGCTGCCCGTTCTACATGACGCGCGCCGAGTATTACCAGGCCCGCTCGTTCGCCCTCGGCGGCAACGCGAGCAGCCAGTACGGCGCCGACTGGCAGGGCGTGCAGTTCTATCGCCGTTACGGCATGCGGGACGACTACGTGCAGAAGCTGGCTGCGTTACCGCGCGGTGGCGCATCAGGAAACTGGAAAGGACGAGGCGGTTACACGCCAGCGCCGTTCCCTCTGGGTTTTCACCGCCTGGAAGACGGCGACATACTGACGATCGGACATCACGATTGGCAGGTTGTCGTGGGCGCCGGCCACTCGCCGGAACATGCCTGTCTACTTTGCAAGAGCCTCGGCGTCCTGATCTCCGGAGATCAGATCCTGCCGGTCATCACGTCGAACGTCAGCGTCCACCCCACGGAACCGGAAGCGAATCCGCTGCAGTTCTGGATGGAATCCCACGACAAATTCCTCGACACGCCGCCGGAAACGTTCGTTCTACCCGCGCACAATCTCCCGTTCTACGGGGTACGCGAACGGTTGCGGCAACTGATCAGCCACCACGAAGACCGCCTGTTGGAGGTTGAGGAGCACTGTGTCCAACCGCGTCTCGCCGCCGAACTGCTGCCGGTTCTGTTTCGACGCAAACTCGATGCGAGACAGATGATGATGGCGCTTGGCGAGGCCATCTCCCACTGCCATCTGCTGATGCATCGCAACCGGCTGCAACGGACGTTGTCTGAAGACGGACGCTACCGGTTCCTGTCCATCGACCCGGACCTCAAGCGGCGCGCCCACCCGGAACAACACGACGCACCCGACGACCAGCCAATCCTGGTATAAGTCCTTGACCTCCGAAGAACTCAGAACGATGGTGGCAAGCACCACGCTGCGACTGCTTCGTTGGGGCTACCGTCGCGTGCCGGTGGGAGTGCGCAGTGTTGTCGGCATCTTGCTAATGGCGGGTGGGATTTTTGGGTTCCTGCCACTCGTCGGCTTCTGGATGTTTCCCTTGGGGGTCGCCTTTGTCGCGCTGGATATTCCGTGGACCCGCCACCACATCCACAACTGGATGGGGCGATTGGAAAAACGGGTCGAGCAGGCCAGATAGTTCGACGCTAGCGGCCTGGCCGGCGACCTTCAGGGTCGGACCCGCAGTCGGGCGATTATATGCTTCTAACCGGATGGTTCTTGGAGTTTTTTCAAGCATTCTGATACGTTAGCGCGGTTATGCAGGATGCCCGCGCGCCCTGCAGGGAGGTTTCGCGACATGACCGACGACGCGGTTCGCGACATGATCGCGAACGACTGTCCGGGGCCGCGTACCGTCGTGCGTTTCGCCGGCGACTCCGGCGACGGCATTCAGGTGCTCGGAGGCGAATTCGCAAAAGCGGTCGCCATGGAGCATCACGACCTGTTGACGCTGCCCGATTTTCCCGCCGAGATCCGCGCGCCCGCGGGAACGACTTTCGGCGTATCCGCCTTTCAGATTCAGTTCGGCGGAGACGGCGTGCTCACGCCCGGCGACGAGGTGGACGTCCTGTTCGCGTTCAATCCGGCGGCGCTAAAGACCAATCTGCATACCCTGAAAAGGGGCGGCGTGATCATAGTCGACACGGACGCATTCTCGGCACGCAACCTGAAACGCGCCGGGTACGCCGCGAACCCGTTGCAAGACGGCTCTCTCAAGGCGTATCGCCCCATGGCCATCGGCATCACGCGCCGGACAGCGGAGGCGGTCGCATGCACGGGCGTCGGCAGGAAACAGGCGGTACGGGCAAAGAACTTCTGGTCTTTGGGTTTGAGTTTCTGGCTGTTCGGCGGCGACCGCGCACCGACGATCGCATGGATCGAAAGCAAGTTCTCCTCCATGCCGGACGTCGTGGCATCGAACGTCGCCGCCTTGAATGCCGGCCACGCTTACGGCGAAACCATGGAGCTCGATGCGGGCGACGCCGCCCTTGGCGTCAACGCGGAACTCCATCATGGGGTGTTCCGCACCATTACCGGTACCGACGCGATGGGCCTTGGGCTGGCGGCCGTCGCCGCGCTGTCGGGACTGAAACTCACGTATTGTTCCTATCCCATCACGCCGGCGTCGGCGCTGCTGCACTTTCTTGCATCGCTCAAGGGCCGGGGCATCGTCACGTTCCAGGCGGAGGACGAGGTGGCGGCGATCACGGCGGCTATCGGCGCTTCCTACGCGGGGGGACTCGGCATTACGGCCAGTTCGGGGCCGGGGTTGTCGTTGAAGACCGAGGGGCTGGGGCTCGCGGTCGCCATAGAACTGCCGCTCCTCGTTATCGATGTGCAGCGCGCGGGGCCGTCCACGGGCATGCCCACCAAACCGGAGCAAGCCGATCTCAATCTCGCTCTCTACGGGCGCCACGGCGAGGCGCCTCTGCCCGTGCTCGCGCCAGCCACGCCGTCGGAGTGTTTCCGCATCACGATCGAGGCCGCCCGGATCGCCATGACCTACATGACGCCGGTTATCGTCTTGTCGGACGCCTATATCGCAAATGCCGCGGAACCCTGGGAATTGCCCGACGCCGACGCGTTGCCTTCCATTGCACCCGCATTCCGCTCGGACCCCGCCGGTTTCGAGCCATTCGCAAGGGATCCCGACACCCTGGCACGGCCGTGGGCCACGCCCGGCACGCCGGCGCTCGCGCACCGCATCGGCGGGCTGGAGCGCGCCGATGGCAGTGGCAACATTTCCTACGATCCCGAGAACCATCAGCGAATGACCGACCTGCGCGCGGAAAAGATCGCGCGGGTGGCCGAACACGGTATCGACCACGAAATAGACAGCGGCTCGAGCAGCGGTGATCTGCTGGTCATCGGGTGGGGATCCACCTACGGCGCCATCGAGGACGCGGTGAGCGGTTTGATGCGCGCAGGTCTAGCTGTCGGCCATCTGCATTTGCGGCAGCTTTGGCCGCTGCCACCGAACCTCGGCGAGATTCTCGCCCGTTTCGGGGCCGTCGCCGTCGTCGAAATGAACCAGGGCCAACTCGTGCGCCTCATCAGAAGCGAGTTTCTCGTGGACGCCCGCAGCATCACCCAGACGAGCGGCCTGCCGTTCAAGGTCCGGACCATCGAAGCCGCCTTGCGGAACCTTCTCGACAGTCTCGACCAGCCGAAGAGCCAGATCGGATGAACCAGATCATCAAGCTGACGCAGAAGGATTTCGAAACGGACCAGGAAGTACGCTGGTGCCCCGGGTGCGGCGACTTCGCCATTCTGAAATCCATGCGCAAGACCCTGGCCGCAGTGGGCCGGGATCCTGACGATGTCGTCGTCGTCTCCGGGATCGGTTGCGCGGCGCGAATGCCTTACTACCTCGAGACCTACGGATTCCATAGCATTCACGGTCGCGCACCCTCGCTGGCTACCGGCATCAAGCTCGCCAATCCCCATCTGGATGTGTGGGTGGTCGGCGGCGACGGCGACTTCCTCTCCATCGGCGGCAATCACCTGACGCACATCCTGCGGCGCAACGTCGATGTCAACCTGCTGCTGTTCAACAACGCCGTGTACGGCCTCACCAAGGGACAGTATTCCCCGACATCCGTTCCAGGCACGCGCTCGCCATCGACCCCGGATGGTTCGGTTGACACGCCGGTCAATCCCGCGACCCTGGCGCTCGGCGGCAACGGCGGGTTCGTCGCGCGCACAGCGGACACCTTGCAGGATCACCTGCCGGAAGTGCTGTTGCGCGCCCACGCGTTCGTCGGGGCAGCCTTCGTCGAAATATTGCAGAACTGCATCGTCTACAACGACAACGCCTTCGGCGATCTCACCAGCAAGAAGCATCGGGCCGAGACCACCGTCATCGTGCGCCACGGCGAGCCGATGCGGTTCGGCGCGGACAACGAAATGGGACTCGTGTACGAACCGGTGCGGGGAGAGTTTCGCGTCACCAAAAACGCGGCTGAGGCTAGCCTGCACGACGAGACGAACTGGGCCCTCGCCGCAGCGCTGGCGCGCGTCGACGACCCGGCTCTACCCACACCGTTGGGGGTCTTCTACTGCGCGCCGAGGGAGGACTTTTCCAGCGCCCGCGAGGCCCGCGTACCCTACGCGCCGCTGTCCCTGGGCGACCTGAAGGAGTTGCTGTACGCCGACAGTTGGCGCGCCTGACGTGCTTGAGATAGCGGCCGGCCACCACGCCGTTGTCGTTCCCATCACGCACGCACCAATTCGGAGACGGGGATCGGTTGCCAATCAACTGATATGAATTAGAATCCCGATTAGTCGAGCCAATCGGGATCGATATCCATATGAGTTATACAAGAACAGTCTCGGTGGATCTTCCGCCAAGGCAGTCCGCATTCCTTTGGGGTGCCCGTCAGACCGGCAAGTCCACCCTCCTGAGAACGCGTTTCCCGGACAGCGTCACAGAACGCGGCGTTTCGGTTGAGATGCATGGCTAGCCCGGTCTGTCCATGAGAATTGGCCGCAACCATCCCTGTCCCTGCGGCAGCGGCAAGAAGTACAAGCTCTGCTGCATGAACATGGACAAAGCGAAAACCGGTGGCGCCGGCCGGGCTGCGGGCATCGCTTGGCTGAGGATGCGGCGCACGGAGGGCAAGCTTGGTCCTATTCTGGGACACCACGCGCTCGAACACTACGGCCCGCAATCGATGGCCGAAGCTTGGGACGAATTTACGCTTTGGGAAGACGTGCCTCTGGATCTGGACGATCCCTGGCTTGAGTTCGAGACGGCTTTCCAGACGTGGTGGGTGTTCAACTGGGTGCCCGACAACGCGGATGTCTCCGAGAGGTATCACTGGCCGGATATGCCAGTGGCCATGCACTACGTGAAACACCACGCCGAGCGGGTGGATTCCTTCACGACACGTTTCATCGAGGAAGCCTGCTCGCAACCATTCAGCTTTTTCATGGTGAGGGATGCGGAGCCGGGCGCGCGCATGACCATTCGAGACCTGCTGCTAAAGCGCGAATTCGACGTGCACGAACGCCGCGCGTCGAGGACTTTGGAGAAAGGTTCAATCATCTATACCAGCGTTGTCACGCTCGACGGCGACTCGATCATGCTCGGATGTGCCCCCTATTGCATCCCGCCTTCCTACGCCGGGCTGTTCTTCGACTTGCGCGAAGAGATGACCGACGACGACACGGAGGGCCTTGAACTGCTGCGGGATTGGGATTTCGAGTTACGAGAGATCTATCTTGATGTCCGCGAAGATCTGTTGAACCCCCGACTACCCGTGATGCAGAACACCGATGGCGATCCGTTGCAGTTGACGAAGCTGTACTACGAACTGAATTGCACGCCGCAGGAAGCCAGGGACGCGCTCGCGCCGTTGGCGCTGGGCTTGGGCGATCACGGCACGCCCAAGACCGACAAGGACGGCCAGCTTGTTTCCACCGCGTTCCCGTGGGCGAAAGCGGACAACGCGAGTCATGCCCAGTGGTCGAAGACAACATTGGGAGAAATCAAGATCGACGGTGCGCGCCTGACGGTGGAGGTCAATTCTGAAGAACGAGCCGAAGCGTTCAAGCAGGAGATAAAGCGGCGCCTGGGCGACAGGGCCGAGTTCAGGCACGCTGTCGTCAGCTCCCTGGAAAAGATGCTCGAAGACTTGGAAAACAACCCTCAGGGGCCGGAAGCCAGGAGATTTGCTCGGACAAAACGCAGTAACGACACGCTCAACGACTCCCCGGAGGCACGCCGCCTGCTCAAGGAAGCAGCCGACAAGCATTGGTCCGGATGGCTGGATATGTCTTTGCCCGCGCTCAAGGACGAAACGCCCCGACAAGCTGCCATGACAGAGAAGGGTCGCGAGCGACTCGAAGCACTGCTGTGGCAATTTGAACAACAGAAGACCGGGAGGCCCTTTGACCCCGACTTGAACGCCCTGCGCAGACAGTTGGGAATCGACTGAACCGCAACGCGTGGGATCAAGTCGAGCGCGCGCCAACGTACTCCATGAGTCTCGGGGTGCCCGGTGGCAAAGCGCGCCTCGCAGAACGAGCGACTCCGCCAGCTTTTGCAGCTCGAGCTTCCACAACCGGCTGCGATTGGAATTAGAGAGTATCCAGATCGACGGGCATGCCGGTCCGGGAAGACTCGTAGATGCCCATGATGACCTCGATCGTGTTGACGTTGTCACGACCGCTGCTGATCGGCGCAGCACCCGTCCTGCAACACTCCGCCCAATGCAGAATCTCGTTGACGAAGCCATTGGCAGTGCGCAGACCCGTGCCCTCAGTGGAAAGGGGTTCAAAGACCGGCTCAAGTTTCCTTATGAACTCGTTCCGACGCTTGGCGTCTCCACGCATGAATCGTCTCATATCCGCCACGTTGGACAGGTATTCCTGTTCCTTTTCCGGTGATCTGAGGGAAACCATGAGGGTGCCGAAGTGGGGCGTCGGCGTCTCGTCGCTCTCGACCGCCAGCTCGGCGTAAAGGGTCCCCTCGCTGCCCATCAGGCAGTAGGACCTGCCCTCGCGAGAAAGCGACGACTTTGCGAACACATGCCCGACGGCGCCGTTTTCGAACTCGAGGGTTGCAGCGACCAGGTCTTCCGCCCCAGCGAGCTTGTCCGGCTGCAGAGTCTTGCAGACGCCATAAACGCGTTTCACGTCGCCGACGTAGTAGCGCAGCAGATCGATATGATGGACCTGGGTGGTCATCATGACGCCGCCGCCCGCAAATCTCGGGTCCCGCATCCAATGCCCTTGCCGGTCCATGCGACCGTATCCGCCCGCGATCATGTGGGTACGCACCGCTTCGATCTCGCCCAGTTTCCCGTCCTCGATCAAACGTTTCGCGGCGGCCGCTGTGCGCATGTAACGCAAGTGCTGGGCTACCATCAGCGTCACCCCTGACTTGTCCGCGGCTTCGACCATCTCGCGGCAGTCCCGCACCGAGTTTGCCATCGGTTTCTCGACGATCACGTGCTTGCCGGCTTCCGCGGCGGCGATGGCGTGCGGCGCATGCAGGTCGTGCCTGTGACACAGATCCACGGCTTCGATGTCGGCGTCTCGCAGCATCGTATCCAGGTCCGTGTAGACGGCATCGACGTTCGTTCTCTTCGCGTACGCGCTTGCGGCGTCTTCGATGATGTCGCACACCGCCGTCACTCGTACCCGATCCGTGTGCTCCAGGTAGGCCGGCAGGTGCGAGTTGGCGATACCCCCGGCGCCTACGAGGCCAACCTTCAATGGTTCCGACATGTTCCCGTTCCCCTTTGCGCGCAGCATTTGTGGAACAGGGAGAATAACCTATAGTGCCTGAGACACCGGTCCTGTCTGGAGATTGCGCCATGCGACTGTTGACAGCGGCTATCGCATTCGGCGCGGCGCTCGCCGTCGCGGAGCCTACGTACAAGCATGGCGTATCGTTTTTCGGCGAGTTCAAGTACCCACCCGATTTCGAGCACTTCGACTATGTCAACCCGGACGCGCCCAAGGGCGGCACGCTTGTGCTGGCAACCGGCGCCAACTGGAACTCCTTCACGCCTTACCTGAACAAGGGCACAGTCGTACCCGGGGTCCAGCATTCTCTCGCGTCGCAGCCATTCCTTTACGATGGGCTCTTTGTTCCGGCTGACGACGAGATCGGCACCTTCTACGGCAATCTCGCCGAGGGCGTAATGATCGCCGACGACTTCAATTGGGTGCGCATTCAGCTCCGACCCGAGGCGCGCTGGCACGACGGCGTGCCCATAACGGCGCGGGATGTGAAGTTCACCTTCGACCACATTCGCGAGAATTCGAGCTTCAACCTCCAGTCGGCGTTCGGGATGGTCGAGTCGGTCGAAGTCCACAGCGAGCGGGAACTGACATTCCACATGCTCAACATCAATGGTCTGAACGCCGCTGTGGTCTCCAGCCTTGGCAAGATCGCGATACTGCCGGAGCACTACTGGCGGGAGCAGGACAACACCAAGACCACGCTGACTCCGGCGCTTGGCAGCGGCCCATATCGTGTCAAGGCGTTCGAACAGTCACGCTATCTCCTGTACGAACGCGTGCCCGACTACTGGGGCAAGGATCTCGGCCTTCATCGCGGCCGCCACAACTTTGACCACATACGTTACGACTACTACCGCGACGGCACCGTATCACGGGAAGCGTTCCGCAAGGGTCTGGTCGACTATCGGTGGGAAACGGATCCGCGATACTGGCACAGCGGCTACGACATCCCGGCGCGCCACAAAGGCTGGATCGTGACGCGCCAACACAACTTCCAGTACTACGTCGGGTTGATCCGGGGCCTTGTCATCAACAAACGCCGGGACAACCTCAAGGACCCGCGGGTGAGAGAAGCGCTGACGCTGGCTTTCGACCACGCCTGGTACGGCCGCAACATCTCCCAGGGCTTCTACGGCCGTCCCCTAAGCTACTTCGCGCCATCAAGCTTCTCTGCCGTCGGCCTGCCGAGCGCCGCCGAACTCGCCCTGCTTGAGCCTTTTCACGATGAGCTACCGAAGCGCCTCTTCACACAAGCGTTCGAGCTGGGACGGTCAGAGGGGATGGGACGCGACCGCGCGAGTCTTCTGCAAGCACGGGCGTTGCTTCGAGAGTCCGGTTGGACGGTGCGCAATGGCACCCTCACGAATGACGATGGGGAGCCGTTCTCGCTTACCTTTGTCATCCGCACCGCCAACGATCAGCGGCAGATCCTCCAGTACGTGGATCAACTCCAGAAGCTGGGATTCGAGACCATCGTCCGCATGGTCGAAACGGTGCAATTCATCAACATAATGAAAGACTTCGACTACGACTTCTCCTTTGCCTCGCTTGGTGTCGCCCAACCTCCGGGCGTCGAGGTCGTCTCCTACTGGCATTCCAGCAATGCGATGCTGCCGCAAACGCGAAACCTCTCGGGAATCCAAAGCGAGGCTGCCGACGAGATGATCATGCGCGTCCTGAACGCACGCTCGCGGGAGGAGTTGACCGCCGCGCAGAAGGCGCTCGACCGCATACTGCTCTGGAATTTCGACATGATCCCGCTCGTCGCGCTCGAGGGGCCACGCGTGCTTTACTGGAACAAGTTCGGTCGCCCGCCGTTCGATGCGGAGTTTCGCACCAGCTTCCCCGAAGCCTGGTGGTATGACGAAGAAAAGGCTGCGCGTATCCCGTCACCCGACTAGACCGGGGCACCCACCAATGACCTCGTCGGGGCTTAGCCGTTCCTAGTTGTTGGGGAGTTGGGCTTGAGCGCGATTCACGTCGATCTGATCGGTCACGAGGCTGCGTACTACGAGGATCGCTGTCACGTCGTCTCCGATGACGGTTCCAAGCACCAACGTCTTGCCCGGCTGGATCACGACCGTCGTTTCGAATGGTTGCACGTTGGTTCCGCGCAGATCGATGTCGAGCGTCTTGCTCGGGGGCCAGTAGGCACCGCTGATGCTGTAGGTCGCTTCTTCGGTTTTGATGGTCTGTTTGAATTGACGTCTTGCAAGCGAAACGAAGGTCTCGCCCGCCAAGGAGTAGCCGTCAAAACGCAGGAACCGCCGCAACTCAGTGATGACATCGGCAATCTCGGGATCCGGCTCCGAGCCATAAGGCGAAATAAGCTGAAACCTGAGTGCTAACGTACTGTCGCTGGGGCGGTCGAACTCCGCCAGGACAGCGGCAATCCGGTCGAGGTTGTGCGGGGTCTCCCGAACGCTGATAGCGGGCAAGACGTGCTCCGCGGCGCTTGCCATGCCCGGAGCCCCCTCCCTCTCGGCGTATATGTATGGATCGATCAGCTTTGCGGCTTCTCCCGCGTCCATATGATGCAGGGCGAAAGTTCTCGTCTCGAGCGTCGGCGTTTCGGGTTCGCTCCACCCGACGTCGCAGCCGCCGATCTGCATCGCAAGCGCCGCCAGCAACACGCCCGAGCCGAATAGCGTCCACTTCTTCATTCTTCCGTCTCCTTGTAGAACCAGAGGATCGTGACCCTGGATTGCCATCTGACCGCCATTGCTGAAACCAGGTTCCAAGTCAGCCGCTTGCGTTGAACCTTGGTGATAAGACGCGAGAGACAGGTGTTCCGTTCTACTCCGATCGGTGGCTCTACAGGATCGCCATACATTACGGATCTATCCAACGGGGATTGGACTAGCTGGGCGCTCCTCGAGCAAAACCCCGATTGATCTGGTCGGGGCGGCCGGATTTGAACCGGCGACCACCACACCCCCAGTGTGGTGCGCTACCAGGCTGCGCTACGCCCCGACGGGACCGGCGATTCTACGCCGCGCCCGGATATTTCACCAAGGGCTGCGCGATAGCTTCGCCCGCGCCTGGTCAGGCGCGCAGGTCGTGCAGAACTTCTTCCAACTCGACGATCAGTTGTTTCACCACGAGCATGGACTGCGTCGCATCTGCCTTCATGTCTTCGCCCGAGAGGCGTTTGCGCGCGCCGGCAATGGTATATCGCTGCCCATACAGCAGGGATCGGATCTGTCTCACGACCAAGATGTCCTTGCGCTGGTAGTAACGGCGATTGCCACGGCGTTTTACCGTACTGAGTTGCGGAAACTCCCGTTCCCAATAGCGCAACACATGCGTCTGCACGTCGCACAACTTGGCGACATCGCCAATGGTGAAATAAATCCTGTTTGGAATGGGGGGCAGTTCGTCAGCCTGTGCAGCCACGAGACAATCCCGTTAATTCGAATTTGGCTTGAACGCGCCGCAGGCTTCGCGCACTGCGGCAGAATATGTCTGCCGCCGCGTCAGACTATTCCGGTGGGCCTGCATACGCTTCAACCCGCGCCTTCAGTTTCTGACCCGGCCGGAATGTGACGACGCGACGAGCCGTGATGGGAATCTCTTCGCCCGTCTTTGGATTTCGCCCGGGCCGTTCGCGCTTGTCGCGCAGGTCGAAGTTACCGAACCCGGAGAGCTTCACGCGCGCGTTGTTCCCCAACGACGCGCGAACTTCCTCGAAAAACAGTTCGACAATCTCCTTGGCCTCGCGTTTGTTGAGTCCAAGTTCGTCGAACAGACGCTCCGCCATGCGAGCCTTGGTCAGGGTAGTTGTCACAGCTTGAGGTTCACCAGCGCGCTCGTCCAGATTCTCTGAATCCGTTGCGTCTGTCGTTGTTTCCGGTGTTGCTTCCGTCATTGTTTCTGTGGGCTCGCTCGCGGCCATGCCAACGTTCAGCGCAGCCGGGCACCGAATCTCGCCGCCAGGCAGCTAACGGTAGCGTCGATAAACGCATTGCTTTCGTCATCGACAAGAGTGCGCGATGCGTGTTGCAACGTCAACCCGATGCCGAGACTTTTTTTATTGGAATCAATGCGTTCACCATCATACACATCGAATACCGTGAACTCGGTCAGGATGCTGCCGAGGACTTCGCGCACGGCCGATTCCACGGCGCGCGCGGAAACCGCCTTGTCGACGACCACCGCCAAATCGCGGCGCACACTGGGGAATCGCGAGATGCCCTTGTGCCGGCGTTCCCGCTGTTCGACTAGAGCATCCGCGTGAAGTTCGAACACAAACACCTGAACGCCAACGTCCAGCGATTCCTCTATCTCGGGATGCAGTCGTCCGAGACGACCGATGACTTGCTCCTCGGACAACACCACGGCGGACTGGCCCGGATGTAGTATCGGATCGGCGGCGGGCTTGAAGTCATACGAGCGGCCACTGATCGCCAGCAATCGCTCCACATCGCCCTTCACGTCGAAAAAGTCCACCTGGTCGGATGACGCCGACCACGATTCGGGCGCGCGCCCCCCACATGCAACGCCACCGACGCGGAAGACTTCCTCCGTCCTGCCGCTCGGGAAGCACTGTCCATACTCGAACAACCGGACGCGGCGTTGCTGCCTGGCCAGGTTTGTCTGCAGCGCGCCGACAAGCCCCGGGAGCAGGTTTGTGCGCATGACGGATTGATCCCGCGACATCGGGTTGGCAATGCGCACAGGCGAATGCGCGGGGTCCAGCAACCGCATTCGCTCGGGCGCCACGAAGCTGTAAGTGATGGACTCTCGATAGCCGAGGGCGACCAGGGCATCGCATATCGGCCTGGCCCCCGCGAAGTTGCGGGGAATGGCCCTGGGCGAAATCTCGGCAAACGGATAGCTGTCGGCCACCCGGTTGTAGCCATGCACGCGGCAGACCTCTTCGACGAGGTCTTCTTCGATGGCGATGTCGAAGCGATGGCTGGGCGCGGTCACCTCCCATCCAGCCTGCCCGTCCCGGTCGATCTTCTGCGGGGAAAACTCGAGGCGTTCAAAGATCCGGTCGACCTCGGTTTCGGGAACGGCCTCCCCCACCAACAGGTCGAGACGCGAACGGCGTAGCCATACCCTCGCCGGTTGCGGCACATGCGCGGCGCTCTCGGTCACCACCGTCGGACCCGGGCACCCGCCAGCAATATCGAGCAGGAGCCGCGTCGCGCGCTCAATCGCCGCCTCCTGAAGCGCATGGTCGACACCGCGTTCAAATCGCTGCGACGCATCGGTCTGCATGCCGTAGCGACGGGCCGTGCCCATGATCTTGAGCGGGGCAAAGAACGCGCATTCGAGAAATATGTCTCGGGTCGACCCGCTCACGGCCGAACGATCGCCGCCCATGACGCCCGCCATGGCGACAGGCCCGCGCGCGTCCGCGATCAGCAGCGTCTCGTCATCGAGGCTGACCTGGCTTCCGTCCAGCAAGGTGAACCGCTCGTTCTCTTTCGCCATACGGACAATGATGCGTTCGTGCAGCATGTGCAGATCGAACGCGTGCAACGGCTGGCCCAGTTCGAGCATGACGTAGTTCGTGACGTCCACCACCGGATCGATGGACCGGAGCCCCGAGCGCCGCAAGCGCTCTGTCATCCACAATGGTGTCGATTGCCCGGTGTCGACGCTCCGAACCACGCGGCCCAGGTAGCGGGGACAACCGTCCCCGGCGACTATCTCAACCGGAAGCCGGTCGTCGCTTTGGGCGGGGACCGGCGCACAATCGGGCGCCCGAACGGGCAGGTCGTTGAGTACGCCAACTTCCCTGGCGACCCCCTTGAGCGACAGGCAGTCGCCGCGATTCGGCGTCAGATCCAACGTTATGCAGCAATCATCAAGCGCCAGCGCTTGGCACAAATCGGTACCCGCGGCGAAGATGGCCGGCAACTCGAGGATGCCATCGGCATCGTCTCCCAATCCGAGTTCCGCCGGGGAGCACAACATGCCGCTCGATTCGACGCCCCGAAAGTCGCGGGAGCGCACCTCGACCCCGGGCAACACCGCGCCAATGCGGGCAAACGGGGATTTCATGCCGACACGGGCGTTAGGCGCCCCACAAACTACCTGGTGCGAATCCGACCCATCTGCGACCGTGCACACAAAGAGCTTGTCCGCGTTCGGATGCGGTGCGACCGCAAGCACCTCTCCCACCACGACGCCGCTGAACGCCGCCGCCGCTTCCGCCGTTCCGTCGACTTCGAGACCAGCGCCGGTGAGTTGCTCGCAAAGCGTCTCGGTATCGACATCCGGATCGACCCATTCGCGTAGCCAACGTTCGCTGAATTGCACGATGCTAGTGCTCCGAAGCGCCCAACGCTGGCTGCCTAGAACTGCGACAAGAAACGAACATCGTTGTCGAAAAACAGGCGCAAATCGTCAATGCCGAAATAGAAGGCAGCCAGCCGGTCCGCCCCAAAGCCGAACGCAAACCCGGTGTTGCGTTCGGCGTCGATGCCGGACATCGTCAGCACATTGGGATGCACCATGCCGCAACCCATCACCTCGACCCACCCGGTACCGCTGCAAACCCGGCAACCCGCGCCCTCGCAGTGCACGCACTGGGCGTCGACCTCGGCGGAAGGCTCGGTGAACGGGAAATAGGAAGGTCGAAACCGGACCCCCACTTCCTTGTCATAGAAACGACGCACGAACCCGACCACCGTGCCCTTCAGGTCGGCGAAGCTGATGCCTTCGTCCACGACCAATCCCTCCACCTGATGAAACATCGGCGTATGGGTGAGGTCGGACTCGCGCCGGAACGCGCGGCCGGGACAGATGATGCGGATGGGGGGTGGTGTCTTTTCCATGACGCGCACCTGCACGGGCGAAGTGTGCGTTCTCAGAACGTGGCCACCTTCCAGGTAGAAGGTATCCCACATGGTTCGGGCGGGATGATGCGGCGGCAGGTTGAGTGCTTCGAAGTTGTGGTAGTCGTCTTCAATCTCCGGTCCGGTCACGACCTCATAGCCGGCGCCGACGAAGATGTCCTCGATTCGCCGCATTGTCTGCGTGACGGGATGCAAACTACCGCGGCTGTGGCGACGGCCGGGCAACGTCACATCCACGACTTCCTCGTTGAGTGTTTTCGCCAGTTGCTCCGCCGCCAACGCGGCGCGGCGCGCTTCGATCGCCTGCACCACGGCCTCTTTGGCCGCGTTGTTCCGCGCGCCCGCCGCCGGCCGCTCGGACACGTCCAGGTACCGCAAGGATCTGGCCAGCAGCGTCAGCTTGCCCTTTTTGCCCAGGTATTCGACTCTGACCTCGTCCAGCGCCCCTGGATCATCGGCAGCATCGACCGCGCTAAGGGCTTCAGCCCTGATGTCATCCACATCCATTGTCGTTCGTTCCGTGGGGCTGCGCGGCCGCGTCCCCGGGTGCGGTCCGTCTCTTCAGGCCGCCAACGCCTCCTTCGCTCTCGCCGCCAAAGCGCCGAACGCCTCCTTCTCGTTCAGCGCCAAATCGGCGAGCACCTTGCGGTCCAACTCGATCTCCGCCTTTTTCAGTCCGGAGATGAAACGGCCGTAGGTGAGGCCGTGCTCGCGGGCCTGCGCATTGATGCGAATGATCCACAGCGCTCGGAACTGGCGTTTCTTTTGCCGTCGGTCCCGATAGGCGTACTGCCCCGCCTTGATGACGGCTTGTTTCGCAACGCGAAAGCTGCGGCTACGCTGGCCGTGGTAGCCCTTCGCCTGCTTCAGCACCTTCTTGCGGCGCGCGCGGGAGACTACTCCTCGCTTGACTCTCGGCATGTTTGCTCCTGTTGCGCGTCCTTCCGACGCGCGCTCCTTACCGTACGTACGCTCCGGCGCGTGTGGTCTACCGCGCTTTCTTCGGCAACATGCGGTTCACGGACTGCTTGTCACCATCGGATACCGGCTTGAACCCGCGCAGTTGGCGTTTCCGCTTCGGCGCCTTCTTCGTCAGAATGTGATTCTTGTTGGCGGACCGATGTTTGAAGCCGGAGCTTGTGCGCCGAAATCGTTTGGCGGCGCCCCGGTGGGTCTTGAGTTTCGACATTTCCAAACCATCCCGGGCAACCGCGGACTCGCCGCTACGCCCTAACTTTCATAATACAAAGCGCCCCACAACGTCGGAACGCCCGAATGTCGGAGTTCCCAAGGCCTAAGGGCGCGCCGGAATCCGGGGACTACCCGGTTGCTCTTCCTGGTGCCTTCCTGGCGCTTCCTGCTGTGCCGCTCTCCGCCGGGCTCGCCAGAGGCAAGGTCACCGACGGCACCCGGGCGCTGCCCGGGCGCGTTAACGCCTCTTTCGTTTTCGCGCCGACAATACCATCGTCATCTGGCGACCTTCGAACTTCGGCGGGGTCTCAACGGATCCATGCTCCTCAAGATCGTTCTCGATTCGCTTCAACAGCTCCAAGCCGATCTCCGGATGGGCCATCTCACGTCCCCGAAAGCGCAAGCTCACCTTGGCCTTGTCGCCGTCGTCAAGAAACCGCATCAAGTTGCGCAGCTTTACCTGATAGTCTCCTTCCTCGGTTCCCGGACGGAACTTCATCTCCTTGATCTGAATCTGCTTCTGCTTTTTCCGCTGCGCGGTCTTGGCCTTCTTCAGATCGAAGAGATGCTTGCCGTAGTCCATGATCTTGACTACGGGGGGATTGGCGTCCGGCACAATCAGCACCAGGTCCAAACCCGCTGTTGTCGCTTCATCCAATGCATCCTCCCGGGGGACGATGCCGACTTGTTCGCCGTTGGCGCCGACAAGGCGCACTCGCAATGCGCGTATATCATCATTCAACAATACGCGCTCTTTCTGCGCCTTCGCTGCTGTTCTCTTAATAGGCACTTTCTCCGTTTTTTACCCGTGGCCACGTTCGCGGCCGAAACCAACGACGCGGCGAGTGCGGATTCTAATGCCTTGCCGCGTCCAAGACCAACAATAGCGCACATCGCCCCGAGCGTGTCCACGTTGGGCCGATTTCCCACACGATGAAACGGCCGAACGCCGCTTCACGGCCTGTTGATCGCTGCTTGGGCGCAATGATACGGTACCGGGTCGACGGCAGGCGCGTAGCTCAGTTGGTTTAGAGCACCACCTTGACATGGTGGGGGTCGTTGGTTCGAATCCAATCGCGCCTACCACCTGCCCTCTAGGTCGCGGGCATCAGACCTGCACCAACTCGATGCTCACGCCGTCCGGCGCGGCGACGTAGCAAAGCAGGCCGCCTGGCGAGAATTCCCATGGCTCGACCGAGAACACGGCGCCCGTCTTGCGTATCTCTTCGCAAAACGCCCGGAGGTCGCCGCGGAACTTGAAGCCGAAGTGGTCCGTGCCCCATTCGTCGTGACTGGAGTAGTCGCCGAAGTGGCGCATACCCCGAGGCTCCGAGGGATCCTCCCCCGGTCGCCTGCCGCGAATGATGATGGTCGTCCCGCCCACGCGCACATTGATTTGCGGCGCATCCCGCAGCTCGTAGGCGCCGGCGACCTCTGCGCCGAAGATATCGCAATACCAGCGCGCCGCCGACTCCGGGTCTTCGCTGATGAGGTGGATGTGATCGAAACTGAAACGGGAGTCATGCATCGGGACGGTCCTCCGTTCAAGTCCAGCGATTCAAGCCTTACCTGCGCACACGTGGCAGCCACAAGCCCTTCGGCATTGTAGTCGCGGCCCGTGACCGGCAACCACCCCGCAGCCACTCGAGCGAAATAAGCAAGGCGTGACCGGCGCTGCGGACACGGATCGGGAGGCTCAATAGCCGCGTCGTTTATAGGCACGGAGCTAACCACCACGTCCGCCTGCGGCAAGAGGTCCTCGAGCTCATCGGGCTTGCCGACGTAGGCAACGTCTCGGTGCAGCGGGATGTCCTTCGGGTCGATCGCGATGACGCGCATGTCGAACGCCGCTGCGCGTTGCGCGATCTGCGTGCCGATGCCGCCGAGACCGATGATCAGGATGGTCTTGCCGCGCAGCTCGATACGGGGCAGGCGCGCATCGGTTTCCCACTGCCTCCGCTCGTTGTAGAACTTCAGATCCCGGCGGCGCGTACGATTAGCAGGGAGCATGCCAGCAATGCCGTGGAGACGGCAGATCGGGCATTTCTATTCGGCATAGTCGAATTTCCTTGCGCGTCAAATGCGATGTACTCACCTCTATAGCCGTAGACTAAACGCGTGCGCTGTATATGCGTGATGGAACCTCTGTCGAACTACATCAGGAGTGTGAGAGATGAGCGACCTTCCCACGACGACGCTCGGCCGAACCGGCGTCGAGGTCACCAGGCTGGGTTACGGGGCGATGGAATTGCGGGGTGGCGGCGTAATGATCGAGCCGGCCGCAGCCGCAAGTCTGCTGAACGCCGTGCTCGACGCCGGGATCAATTTTATCGACACGTCGCCGGACTACGGCGACTCCGAGGCTCGGATCGGCGAAGCGATCTCGCACCGCCGCGAGGAGTATTTCCTCGCCAGCAAGTGCGGCTGCCCGATAAACCACCCGGGCCACCGGGCACCGCACATTTTCACTCGGGAGAACGTGCGCGCCGGCGTCGAGCAAAGCCTGGCGCGCATGCGGACCGATCACCTGGATCTCGTGCAGTTTCACGCCAGCCCGTCGCGTTCGGTGCTGGAGGAGAACGACTCGGTGGCGGAGCTGGAGCTGATGAAGGAGGAAGGGAAAATCCGTTTCATCGGCATGTCGGGCACCCTGCCCAACCTGGTCGATCACATAGATATGGGGGTCTTCGACGCCTTTCAGATCCCGCATTCCCTGCTCGAGCCGGAGCACGACGAGTGGATCACCAGGGCCGCGCTCGGCGGCGCCGGCACCATCATCCGCGGTGGTGTTGCACGGGGCGCGCCCGCAGCCGAGAACATCGAGGTGAACCACCTTCCCGGCCGCCATCGCCAGGCACTTGATCGGCGCAAGGACCTCTGGAGCCAGGCAGGTCTCGATGATCTTCGGGGGGACATGTCGAACATGGAGTTCATGCTGCGCTTCACGATCAGCCACCCCCACATGCACACAACCATCGTCGGTACATCCAGGATGGAGCACCTGCAGGACAACCTTGCGGCCGCGAGCAACGGTCTCTTGCCGAGCGACATCTACGCGGAAGCGAAGCGCCGCGTCGATGCGGTGATGCGGTGATGCGGTGATGCCATGAGTCCGCGATAGACCGCGCGCTTCAAGTCCAGCGAATCAGGCCTTCCTGCGCACACGTCGCAGCCAGAACCCCGTCGGCATCGAAAATGCGTCCCGTGGCGAAACCTCGGCCAGATCCCGTGGCCTCCACCGTTTGATCGAACAGCAGCCACGCGTCCGCTCGGACCGGATTGTGAAACCACATCGCGTGATCGAGACTGGCGCTGGTCAAGCCTGGTTCCTGCCATCGACGGCCATGCGGCAGTACGACGTGATCGATCAGCGTGCTGTCCGACAGGTAGGCGAGACCCGCCCGGTGCATGCCGGAATCGGCGGGGAGCCGCTCCGCGATGCGCATCCACATGCGCTGATCCTCCAGCACCGGTTCACCGAGAGGAGCAACCGGGGGGTTGATACAACGCGTATCCATCGGCCTCGACTCGATGTCCCACTCCAGATCCGCTCCCATACTGCGGCTAAAGGCCCCGTACGTCAGGGCGCTCTCCTCGGGCGGCGGCACGTCCGGTTTCCGATGACCCGCAAACGGTTCCCCCGGTTCCGCTACGTGAAAAGACACCACCATGCGGAACAGTTCCCTGCCTCCCTGCCGGGCGCTGACACAGCGGGAACTGAAAGAACGGCCATCCCGCACCCGCTCGACCTGCACATCCACGGTCGCCGAGACATCACCGGGCAAGAGGAAATACGCATGCAGCGAATGCGCCTGGCGATCGTCCGGCACGGTCCGATCGGCCGCCGCGAGAGCCTGCGCCAGCAACTGCCCCCCATACATGCGGCCTTCGCGCTCCGGCGCTTGCGGCGCCGTGAAGCGGTCCGGACCGGCTTCCGCCAAGTCCAGCATGCGCACGAATGCGCCGCCGCGCGTCGCCACTACGAGTGGCCTAGCGAGAGCAGGTTCTGCACCGGCTGGTATAACTCTTCCAGGTAGGCGACATCCCTCGCCTCCAGTTCTATATCGACCGCCGCGACAAGCTGCTCGAGTTGGGAAATCTTCGATACGCCTACAACGGGCGCCTTGACTTCCGGTTTGCTCAACAACCAGGCCAGGGCTACCTGTGCCGGTGCGCGCCCGTACCGTTCGGCGACCTCCACGACGCGTTCGGCGATCGCGAAGTCCGCGGCACCCCGGTAGAGGCCTTCCGTACGTTGCCGATCCTGGCCGGAGGAGCGGTTCGTCGTTCCGCCGCCGAAACCGCCCTTGTACGATCCCGCAAGGATGCCGCGCGCCAGAGGCGACCAGGGGGTGAGGGCGACGCCGGTCCCGGCACAGTAGGGATTCATCTCCCGTTCTTCCTCGCGGTAGATCAGGTTGTAGTGGTTTTGCATCGAGATGAACCTGGTCCATCCATTCGCCTGCGCGGTCATCTGCAACTCCACGAACTGCCAGGCGAACATCGACGACGCGCCGAGATAGAGGGCCTTCCCCGCCTTGACCACGTCGTGCAACGCTTCCAGGGTCTCTTCGACCGGGGTCTGGGCGTGGCCCGGAATGCCCTGGGGATGTCGGTGGATGACCAGGTGGTCGACGTAGTCGAGACCCAGACGCTGAAGGCTCGCATCGACGCCTTCCATGATGTGCTTGCGCGAGAGGCCGCCCTGATTGGCGCCCCGCCCCATGGGCATTGACACCTTCGTGGCAAGGACGTATTCGTCCCGGGCGACGAGCTCCCGCAACAGCTTGCCGACCACCCGTTCACAAGCACCGCGACCGTACACGTCCGCGCAGTCGAAGTAGAACAGGCCGTTGTCGAGCGCGGCCTTGAATATCGGGCGGGCGTCATCGATCCCCAGCGTCCAGTCGCCCTGGTGGCCGCGTCCCGGCTCGCCGAAGTTCATCGTGCCGAGGCAAAGCGGCGACGTGCACAATCCGGTATTCGATCCGAGTGGGATGGGTTTCAGCATGAATTGCTCCTCACATTCGACAATGGGACGGGGACAATGGCTGGCTCAAGGGTTTCCCGATCCTCGCATTTCTCAAGCACGCGCCGTGTGCGCTCAACGAATCGTCTCGTTTTCCCGGCAGGATTGCCGCGTTTTCACCGAATGCTTTCAAGATACGCTATCGCTTTGGCGCGCTTCTTTTCCCGCGCGAGGTCGAGCGGCGTATCGCCGAAATCGTCCTTCGAGCCAGGATCCGCGCAGTGCTCCACCAACGCCGCGAGATAGTCCGATCTGCCGCCCTGCAGGGCGGCCCAGTGTAGCGCGGTTCGCCCGAATTCATCGGTCGCATGGACATCCGTTCCATGTTCGAGCAGCCAGACGGACATCACCGGCTTGCGGAATCGCATCAGGTGCATCAGCGGCGTGCGTTGCTGGAACCGCTGGTTCCAGTCCGCCCCATGGGCATCGAGCAGTCCGCACAGTTCCTCCGGGCCGCCGTAGCTCGCGGCGAATACAGAACTCTGCGGATCCGCCCCGGCATCCAACAGGACTTCGATCATGTCCGCGCGACCGGTGAACGCCGCATCCATGATCGGCTTCCAGTGAACCGCCGCATCCGGGTCCATCCGCACCCCGCGCCCGAGCGCATCGAGGTCGCCCGCGCCAACCGCGGCGCAAAGCATCTTGTAGCCTGTCGGCCGAACCAATCAACTCACTCCAGTGCCTGTGTCCTGGGTTCGGGTACCCAAGCGATCATGATGACAAGCGCCGCAATCTGTACTGTGATCGCGATGACGAATAGAGCCACATATGACATCGCCGTAACGATCAGGCCGCCGAGAATCGGACCCGCGGCGCCGATTAGATTGACCGCAGTTCCCGATGTCGCAAGACGCAGCGCAACCTCACGCGAACGGCCGAATTCCAGCACCATGTTCTGGCCCGATTGTTGGAACCCGCCAGACGCGATGCCAACAATGGCGAAAAATACGATCAAGTCGAACAGGGACTGCATGAACAGCAGGTACACATGCGCCGCGATCCAGACGCCGAGGGTTGCAATGAGCACCACGCGATTGCCCATGCGGTCCGCCATGGCCCCCCAGGCCAGGCTGGTGGTGTTCGAGGCGAGCATCCACACCATGGTGACCAGTCCCAGCTCTCCGCCGGACACCTCCATCCGCGAACCGGCGAATAATATGTAGAAAGGCTGCGCCATGTTGCCGAAGGAGCCGAGCGCGCGAACGCTGAAGAACCGCGCGAACGACGGGTCGGCGCGCATCATCCGCGCGATGCGAACCAGCACCCTGCGCGGGGACTCGCGCGGGCGCACGTACCGCGCCACCGGTTCCCTGGTGATCAGCATGGCGGCCACGCCCATCGAGGAGATGAAGAAGGCGAGCAGGAATACCGTCCCATAGCCGTTGCCGAGGACATTCTGTTCTATGAAGTAGCTGCCGCAGACGTAGGCCACTGCCGCCGCGATCAGACCAGCGAAGAAGTGGCGGGCGCCGGAGACGATACCGCGACGATTCACGGGAATCACCTTGGCCCGCAACGCATGCGTGGCGACTTGCGAAATGCCCTGGAAAAAGCCCATCAACATCATGAACACCATGAAGGCGTGCACGGTCGCTTCGGCGCCGAGAAAGAACGCCGCCAGCGACATGCCGAGGATCTGCAAGCGCATGAGACCGTTTGTGATGAGCGTCGTTTTCAGAATCCGCGAGCGATGCCCTATCAGGGACGCGCCGAGGAACGGCGACACCACCGTGCCCAACCCCTGCAGAGAGCGGGCGGCGCCGACCACCACGTGGGAACCGGAGATCGAAAAGAGGAAAGCCGGAAGAAACGTCGGCGCCGCCACCAGGCGGAAACCCGTCTGCCCGAGCATCCCGTTGAGGAGCTGCGCGGCGATATTTCGCTTCAGGTGGCGCCGGACGAACCCGGCTTCGTCATGGGCCGCTGCCGGCGACGACCTACCGCGTCTGGATTGCCGCGGCAGCATCTAGTATCGCGAAACCGCGCTAGCAGGCTGCGCCGTAGAACGGCACGTAGTGCCGATCAAGGGGCGGGATGATAGGTGGGCTTGGGCGGGGGTGAAATGCGGCGCGCCCGAAGGGCCGGCGGATTTCATGGCGCTGGCGGCGAACCCGTTCAGTCGTGGAGACAGCCAAGCCGCCGCGCGGCGCGCGGAATGCGAATGTGGGAAACGGTGGGCGGTCCGCCGCGTCAGTAGGTCCTCTCGAAGCGTCGCGACTCGCGCTGCAGCTTCTTGAGATGGCGTTTGACCGCGGCAGCAGCCTTGCGCTTGCGAACTGCCGTCGGCTTTTCATAGAACACTCGGCGACGCACCTCGGACATGATGCCCGCCTTTTCGCAGGAACGCTTGAATCGCCGCAACGCGACATCAAACGGCTCGTTCTCTCTTACCTTGACGCTCGGCACTTCACACTTTCAGCCGCAAAAACCTTATGCATCGTACCCGGCGAGGCATATGCGTGCAACCGCGTGGCCGAGCGGCACGCACAAGGGCCGACACGGAAGCACCCGCTTCGGTGGCCTTCATTCGAGACCGGCGATAGGTCTCCCCGTCAACGGACACATCATGTCCGTGTAATCACCGTATTTCGCAAAATCTCCCATCCCCTTGCCGCGTATCTGCGCACAGCTCTCCGGTTCCGCAGGTTCAATTCGTAACGACCAGCGCGGTCGCCGACTATGCGGTCGATCTCGAACACCAATTGCTCGACGCGTTCGTGTTCCATCGGTGCCAGCGGGAACCTGTTGGCAATCCGCATCATCCGGACACCGGCCTCACGCATCGAGTCGTTTCGAGGCAGGTCTACCCTGGACAACGCGCCTGTTGCGTACTCCTCCGTGAACGCACGAACGGTATCGCCCCCGAACAGAAACGCCTTGACGCGCTCTCGCCCGAACAGGCCCTGGGCTTCGTAGTAGAAACCCAGATAGTCCAGATGGCGGCGGAACCACGTGTCCCGCATGGCCTCCTCGAAGTCGATGTCCCGGCCGTACACCTCCGGCGCATCGTCCGTGCCCGGATTGCGGAGATACTGCGCGTAAAGCGCTGCGGAGAAGGACTCCGGGTCGCGAAACCAGACGCACAGTTCGAAGTCGAACTGGTCCGCCATGCCGCGCAACATGCCTTTCGCGGCGGGCGAATAGTCCCACCAGTGGTTGAAAATACCTTCCGTACTCAGGATGACGGTATGCGCGCGCGAAGGCATATCCCTCAAGGCCGATTCGATACATTCCGTGAAGCGCGTCTCGTCGGCGGCCAGGAGCGCGGCGACCAGTTCCTGGTGCTTGGGCTCGCGCCGGTTGGATGGCGGCGGATACCAGAAACCTCTTTCCGCCAGAACTTCCCTGTTCGCATTCAGGCACCACTGCAGCGAGGATGTGCCCGTCTTCGGCGTGCCTCCGTGCAGAACCAACCGTCGCCGCTTGTCCTCGAAGCGCGCCCCGCGAAAAGACATCGGCGAAGCGTCAGCGTTCGCAACCGCCCGCGCGGCCAGATCGCGCTTGTAGCTGTCGAAGAACATCGAGCGACCCGACTCGCCGATCGCCGCGTTTGCGCGTCTCACCGCAGCGTCGCACGCGGCGTCGTCCGAGACCACGGGCGCGATCAAGCCGAACGTGTCCAGACACCGGTGATAGTGGAGAACACGTATGTCCTGGTCCGGCTGGAATGACAGCGGTATCGGACGCTCCTCGTGACAGGGATAGTTCCAGTTCGCGGGCAGATGGCCGTAGCTGAATCCCTCCGACGCCAGCGCCATCGCGAAGGAAATCTGGTCGATATGGTCACGCTGGGATGGCTCCGGGAACAGGTCGGCGTGCACGAAGAGAACCTCCGCCCACCGCCGCCACGCGGCGCGCAGATTCCCCACCGCCCGCATTGGAATATAGAGCAGACCGCCGTTGAAGTTCGCGTCGATGGTGTCGCCGGCATCCCAGTCACACGGCACTATGCGGGGAAGAGCCACGCCGGCGGCGGAAAACAGGCGGCTGAGCGTCGACAGAGGGGGATTGCAATAGTCGACGATCTTGCCCCAGATGCGGTCCCGATCCGGCACGTCGAGTGGCGACACCACCACCGTGTCGGAATCGAACAGGAAAATGCCCTCGCAGCCGGCAAGTTCGTGGCTCGCAAAGTAGTCGAGTTGCACAATCTTGTTGCAGTACTTCTCGTCCAGGTAAGGCTTGATGACTACCACCGTGTAGCCGCTTTCTGCGAGCTTGGCCTTGACCGATGCGCACACGCGTTCGGTGCACTGCACAACCAGCGCCTCCCGAGGCACCGCGCCGCATGTTTCCAGCGTAAGCAGCAGGTTCTCGACCTGGTAGGGATGCGCCGGCACATAGTCCAGCACCATCGAGTAGCAGTAGGGATGCGCGGACATCGTCGGTCAGGGACTCCCCGGCGGGCGAAACAGCGTAGCAACGGCGGATAGGCGCGGCAACAGTTCGCCCTTCTGGTGTTGAGAACACAGTCCGCCCTTCTGGCTCAAGCGCCGCCACTCGTCATTTCGGACGAGAGTACAATCGGCGAAGCTCAGGCAGCAGGCGTCGCGGCCGGTTCGCGACGCGGGCGCATCGGCGTATTCCTTTGGTTCCAGGCTGGTCAAGTGCTCGTTCTCGGTATCGAAACATCCTGCGACGAAACCGGGATCGCCCTTTACGACTCCCGCGACGGCCTGATCGCCAACGCGCTCTACAGCCAGGCGTCGACCCACGCCGAATACGGCGGCGTCGTGCCCGAGATCGCATCGAGAGACCACATCCGGAAGACGCTGCCCCTTATCCGGCAAGCCCTGCATGACGCCGGGAAGCACGTCGCCGACATAGATGGTGTTGCCTATACCGCTGGTCCGGGATTGATCGGCGCTCTCATGGTCGGCGCGGGTATCGGTCGCGCATTGGCATGGTCGAGGGGCATCCCCGCCATCGGCGTGCATCACATGGAGGCACACCTGCTGGCGCCCCTGCTCGCCGCCGAACAGCCGCCCTTGCCGTTCGTGGCGCTGCTGGTTTCCGGCGGCCATACACAGCTTGTGCGCGTGGATGCCATCGGCGGGTACACCCTTCTGGGCGAGTCCCTCGACGATGCGGCCGGGGAAGCCTTCGACAAAGCGGCAAAGATGATGGGCCGCGGCTATCCGGGCGGACCCGAAATCGCCGCGCTGGCCGCAGCCGGGCGTCCTGGCCGATTCCGTTTCCCGAGACCGATGACGGGCCGTCCGGGACTCGATTTCAGCTTCAGCGGCCTGAAGACATTCACCGCCAATACCGTTCGCGACCTGCAGCCCTTGACCGAACAGGATGCGGCCGATATTGCGCTGGCATTTCAGGACGCTGTGGTCGATACGCTCGTCATCAAGTGCCGGCGCGCCCTCAAGGCCACCGAGATCGACGCGCTGGTCGTGGCCGGCGGCGTTGCGGCCAACACTGCATTGCGCGAGAGAATGGCGGCGTCGGTTCCCGCCGTGTACTACGCGCCGCCTGAACTCTGCACTGACAACGGCGCGATGATCGCGTTCGCCGGCCACGCGCGGCTCGCCGCCGGCGCCGTCGAAGCGCTGGCCATCACCACCCGCCCCCGTTGGCCCATTGCCGAACTCGGGCCTGTCAGGCCCCATCTACCGTGAAGATCACAATCCATCAGCTCGAAGCGCCGGCCATCATCGGCGTGCGCGAACGCGAACGGCGCATCCCGCAAACGCTGCTCGTGGACATCGAGTTCGTTGTTGATCCGCCTGCGGCCGACCGGATCGATGCTGTCGTCGATTACTCGGCGGTGGTGGAACTCGTTCGACGACACCTGCGCGACAGCCGTTTCCAGTTGCTGGAATCAGCGGCGATGACCACCGCGCATAAGATCGCGGACGATTTCGCGCTTGAGCGCGTTTACGTGCGGGTCACCAAGCCTGCCGCATCCAGCGTCGCCCGCTCGATCTCCGCAGAGTACCGCCTGTCTCCGTAGCCGCGACGCGCTACGCCGCCAATTCGGTGCATCCCACCTGGGTGATGCTGCCGTCCTCCAGACAATAGGCCGTCAGGTGGCGACCCCACACGCACCCGGTGTCCAGGCCGATCATGCCGCGGTTTCCCGTCGCCCCGTCCAGCGCCGCCCAATGTCCGAAAAGGATCGGTTCAAGGATCCGGGAGGGGTAGTCGAACCAGGGGCGGAAACCCGCCGGCGCACCCTCCAATCCGCCCTTGTGCGAGAAGTCCATCTCGCCGGCGTGGCTCATGAGGCGCATCCGGGTGAAGTAGTTTGTGATGATCCGGTGGCGGTCCATTCCCTCCAATGCATCGGACCAGACATTCGGGGTGTTGCCGTACATATGTCGGAAGAAGTTCACGTACGCCTCGTCGTCGCACATGACCGACTCCACCTCCCGCGCATGGGTCTCGGCCTGGCGAAGCGTCCAGATGTGCGGCAGGCCGGCATGCACCATGGCAAAGCCGTTCTCTCGGTGCATGAGAGGAAGGCCGCGCAACCAATGCGCGATCTCGAGGCGGTCCGGCGCGTCCATCAAGTCGTCGAAAGTGTCCGAGGCCATCGGACGATGCCCGCCGAACACGATGGCGAGAAAGTGCAGGTCGTGATTGCCGAGGACCGTCACAGCGGAGTCGCCCAGGGACTTGACGAAACGGACGGTGGTCAACGACTCGGGGCCACGGTTGATCAGATCGCCGGTGAACCATAGCCGATCCACTGCGCGACGGTAGCCGACCTTTGTCAGCAGCGCCTCGAGTTGGGCCAAGCAACCCTGCAAATCACCGATGACATAGGTCGACACGATAACTTTCCCTCAATGCACGATGTTGGGTACCGCCAATGAGAATACGGGGATTGGAACGCGGAACTCGACGCCGTCGTCGGCGCGAAATTCGTAGTGACCCTGCATCGCACCGACAGCGGTCTCCAGGACGGCGGCACTCGTATAGCGAAAGCGTTCGCCCGGAACCAGGCGCGGCTGCCTGCCCACGACGCCGGGACCCCGAACCTCCTGCTTCTCCCCGTTTCCGTTCGTGATGAGCCAATGGCGCCGCATCAGTTGAGCGGGCCGTTCACCGGTATTCTCGATCACGATGGTGTAGGCGAACACGTAGCGATTCGCAGCCGGATCCGATTCCGACGGGATGTAGGCCGGCTCAACGGTCACCTTGAACCCGTGATCGTTCATGCTGCCGCGCACTGCATGGTTCCTTGAGCAGTGCCGGGAGAGCCTTCAGCCGGGGAGCCCGAGGGGATACCCCTCGCACAAGAGCCTTCAGCCGGGGAGCCCGAGGGGGTACCCCTCGAAAAAGAGCAGCCCGGGCGAGTACGGAAGGAATCCCGTGGGTCAACCGCCTCGCTGGTGAAGTTGATTTGCCATCGCAACGAAACCGGATACTCCTATCTCTTCCGCCCGCGAACCCGGATCGAGGCCCAATGCCGGCAGGTCCACATCCAGCGATTGTAAGGCATTGCCCAACCGTTTGCGGCGCTGCCCGAACGCGGTCCGCACCACCGTGCGCAGCGCCCCCATATCCCGGGCGACCATGGTGGGTGCGCGCGGCGTGAGGCGAACGAACTTCGACGTGACCTTCGGCGGCGGCGAAAAAGCGGCGGCGTCAACCGTGAGTAGCGGAACGATGTTGCAGTGGTATTGCGCCATGACCGACAGACGGCCCCGCGCACGCGTGCCGGGAGGCGCCGCGAGGCGGTCCGCCATCTCCGCCTGCAGCATGAAATGCGCATCGCGCAACGGCAAACCGTTCACGCAGTCGTCGAACAGACGCATCATGATCGGCGCTGCGATGTTATAGGGCAGATTGCCGACGACGCGCACGGGACCATCCACAATGCGAGCGATATCGGTCCGCAACACGTCTGCTTCAATCACCTCCACGCGGGGGAAACGCCGGCGCAATCTCCTTGCCAGATCGCGGTCCACCTCGATCACCGTCAGCTTGTCGCACATGGCTGCGAGCGGCACCGTGAGGGCGCCGTGTCCGGGTCCGATCTCTACGATGCGGTCGGCGGCGTCGACAGCCAATACCGCAGCGATGGCATCCACGACGAACGCGTCGACCAGAAAGTGCTGGCCAAACCGCTTACGCGCGCGCGGCAAAGCTGCTCGCCGGATTGCGCGCGCTGTCGTCATCGGTCCTCTCGGCGGCTCGATTCAAACGCGGCCCGCTCCACCATCCGCGTCCGAACCATTCATCCGCCAGTGCGCAACTCGACGAAGGCCTCGTCGCGGATCTCCTGAAACCATTCCTGCAGTTCTTCTTCGAAGCGCCGCTCGTACAGGACTTGCATCGCCAGGTCGCGGCGCGCCTCGTCCGAGACATCCTGATCGCGACGGTCCTGGACCTGCACTATGTGCCAGCCGAACTGGCTCTGGAACGGCTCGCTCAGTTCGTCAACCGCGAGCGTGGCCATTGTTGCGCGAAACTCCGGGACGAATTCAGTCCCGTCGGTCCAACCGAGGTCCCCCCCGCCCATCGCGCTCCCCGCATCTTCGGAATGTTCCTTGGCCAGTTCGCCGAAGTCTTCGCCTGCCACGACCCGGTCGCGCAGCGAATTCGCGAGATCCCGCGCCTGTTCGGTAGTTCGGATCGCCGATGGCTGCACCAGTATGTGACGCACGAGGGACTGCATTTGTCGCTGCTGACTGACGCCGCGTTTCTCCAGGAGTTGGATAATGTGAAAACCCAGGCTGTTGCGAACAGGGTCCGCCGTTTCTCCGGACGCCAATTGCAGGACCTTTTCACCGAACAGGCTCGGCAGTTCGGCCGCGCGCCGCCAACCCAGATCGCCTCCCTCCAGCGCCGTGGACGCCGCCGAGTGTTCGATCGCCATCTGCGGGAAGTCGGCGCCGTTCTCAAGTTGCGCCACGATGTCCTTCGCGGCGGCGGACGCCCGGGCAATGGTGTCTTCGGACGCGCCGCTCTCGACCGCCAGAAGGATGTGCCCAACCCGGTACTCGTCGGAGGTCAAGGCGCGAAAAGACGGCGCTGCCATCAGCTCGTTCAGATCCTGTTCGGAAATCGAAACGCGGCGGCGGACCGTCGACTGCTGCAAGCGCTGCACCTGCAACTGCTGCCGCAGATCCTCCCGGAACTTGCGATAGCTGATCCCATCCTTTTCCAACGCCTCCCTGAATTGATCCAGCGTCATCTGGTTGTCAGCGGCGAAGAGGTTCACCTGTTGCGTCAATGTTTCGTCGTCGATATCGATGCCGCGCTGACTCGCCATCTGCAGTTGAATGCGCTCGATGATCAGACGCTCCATGAGCTGACTCATCACCGCATCCGGAGATGGCGTTGCGGAGGCCCCGCTATCCACGATTCGCTGGTAGACGGCGTTGTAGCGCTCGGCCAACTCGGACGCCAGCACCACGTCGTCATCGACGATTGCCACAATTCCGTCGAGTTTCTCTATATCGGCGTGTAGCGAGGCCGTCGCGACCACCAGCGCCGCGGCCAGGAATCGTTCAACGTTCAATTGGGCTACTCCTCATCCTGTCACTCAACAAGCGGCCTCGGGAAATATGCGGGCTGGACATTCCAAAGTGCAACACCTCTGTTCAACGGAGCTGCGGAACCGATCCTGCCCGGGACTCCTCGCGGTATCCCGGAATCCCGCGGGAGAGCATCGATTCCACCCGCCCGCCGACGCCTGCGAGACCGCGAAGCACGAACTGCACCACAACGCCCTCGTCGCTTTCGACTTCCGCCAGCGCGCCGCCCGGCGCGGGTTCGATCAAGCGACGATACAGCAACCGCGCCTGCCAACAACAACTGGCGTATCCGAACCCGGCAATGATCTCATTGCTGCGATCGTTCTCCACGTCGTAGTTCCACTTGCCGATCGCGCTCCACCGGTCGCCGAGGGGCCAGATCGCCGAGACTTCGCCCTGATCGATACTGGAATTACGGCGCGCGCGGCGCGCCAGATTGAAGATCCGGTCATTGCCGTCCCGATACCGCAATGAAACGCCGAACTCCCGCGCGTCGGCATGTTCCGGATCCCAGACGCCGCCGCCCGTTACGGTGAACGCGCCGATGCGGGCCGCGAGTTCGGCGGCGAAGGCGGAGGCGGAAGGCGCGTCTTCTCCCGCGGCGGATCCGCGCAGCGTGACGCGCTGGTCTTCGAAGAAGAAGATTCTCCCAAGGCTCGCCCGCACCCTTTCTCTACCGGTTCCGCTGTCCATCAGGCGGCTCGTCACGCCCATGGCCAACTGGTTGGCATCGCCGATTCGGTCCAGTCCCGAGAATCGGTCGCGCCGAAACAGTCGCGGATAGGAAAACGTCGTGAAGGACGTATCGAACAACGGCAGCGCGTCCTGCGCCTCGTAGCCCTGAACCAGGTAGTATCCGCGCGGCTCCAGCGTCCAGACGGTTCTCTCGCCGATGTCGCGGTCAAAAAACAGGCTCCCGTCCAGGTCCGCGAAACCGATAGCCCGTTCCGGCGTCGCGTCGGCGGCGACGGGACCAGCTTCCAGCGCATAGCTGGTATAGCGGTAGCCCGCACCGAGTTTGAGGAAGCCCCAGGAGCGGAGAAACGGCAGTTGCAGGCGCGATTCGACATGTGCGCGCTCACCCGATATCCGCGCCCGCCCGCCGGATAACTCCTCGGGCGGGTCGAAGGCTGTCCAGGACGCCCCCAGGGTCCAACCCAGCGAACCCATGACGCGACCGCTATAGGTCAAATCCAGCGTCGGCACGCGTCGATGCGGTTCCCGACGCCGCTCGAGCATCTGGAATGCCTGTGCCGATAGGCCCGCGGACAAACCACCGCGCGCGTAGCGTATCTCGGCGAACCGACGCAGGTGGCCCTGGCCGACGACATCCTGGTCCGTCCCCAGGTCGCGGAAGTAGTCGCGGTCGCTCACCGCCGCGTAGTCGACAAACGTGGTGAAACCGCCGAAGCCGCCGCGGTGGCTTACGCGAGACAGCCAGCGATTCGACGAGATGTCGGGATCGCCTTCCCCGTATCGGCGATCCCGCGGCAAAACTGCGCCGACCGCCGTCGTTTCGGCGAAGCCGTTCAAGTGGCGGAAATCGACGGTCAGGCCGGTGCCCCGACCGGATACGTGGCGCGGGGTCAGCGTCGCATCGTAGTTGGGGGCAAGGTTCAGATAGAAGGGCGAAGCGAGATCGGCTCCGTCGTCGCGCGAATACCCCGCGTTGGGGAACAGGAAACCCGACTGCCGGTCAGCGGACACGGGAATACGAAGCCAGGGAGAATAGAAGATCGGTACCCCCTTGAGTTTCACCACCACGTTTCGTGCACGCGCAAACGCGTCACCGCGGCGCATGTCGATACGTCCCGTCTCGACGCGCCAGGTATCGACTTCCGGCGCGCATCGGGTCAACCGCGTCGCCTCGACGGTCAACGCGTCGTCCCAGCGCTCGATGGCGGCGGCCGCGCCGCGAAACGCCGGCGCGAACAGCACGAAATCGACATCCTCGACGCGCACCCCTTCCGCCGCCGTATCGAACGTCGCCGAGGCGCCCGCGAGCGCCAGGCCCGGTTCGCTCAAGTGGAAGCCATCCGTGAACGAGACTTCCCGCGTCCCGTCGACCTCGCGAACCACGGCGCGCTCGCCGACGAGCCTGCGATTGCCCTGTTCGAAGGAAACGCCGCCGGAGAACTCCGTGCTGCCGTCGCGCGTGTACACCAGGCGGTCACCGCGCAACCGGACCGGAAACAATCCCGACCGCGCGCCGAGCGGCTCGGGGAACTCCCGTTCCACGTACATGCCGCCGCAGTGTGCCGGCACCTTGGATCTGCGGCCCACATCCAGTTCCGCGCGCGGCACCCAATGCGCCTCGACGGCCGAGACGGCGCCCGCGCACGGCGACGCGAACGCAACGACAAGAACGAGAGCGGCGAAGCACTTCACCTGCGAAGCATGACAAATGAAAGGCGCGCGTCATAGTCGCTCAATGGATTCCCTTCCTAACCTCGTGGCCGCGCCGCGTTAGACTTTGGCGGCGCAAGTGGATGAACGAGCGGCGTCCTGTCATGAATGACCGTATTCGGCAACTCGAATCCTGGTGCGTCGAGCAACTTGGTTCCCTCGTCGCGTTCGAGCCGCTCGCCCGGGAGGCAAGCGCGCGCCAGTTCTATCGTGCAACGAGCCGCGACGGTTCACGCATCGCCATGGATGCGCCGCCGGCGACCGAGAACAATGCCCAGTTCCGCGCGCTGTCGACGCTGTTTCGCGCAAACGGCGTGCCGGTCCCCGAAGTATTCGCGTTCGATCCGCGCGGTTTTTTCCTCGTCTCGGATTTCGGCGACCGCCGGTTCGATCAGGCCTATGCCGCGGGGCGCGAAGAGGAATGCCTGGACCTGGCGCTGGAAGCCCTCTTGCGTATCCAATCGGTCGCATCGGACATCGTCCCCCGCTACGAGATTGCACGCTTTCGCGACGAACTCGGGATCTTCGCCGAGTGGCTGGTACAAGGATTCCTGGGACTCGAAACGCCCGCGTTCATCGATAACGACTGGGAGACGCTGATCGACGCCACCCAGACGCAACCGATGGTCACCGTGCACCGCGACTATCACAGCCGCAACCTGCTGCTGCGCGATGCCGGGTGTCTCGGCATCGTCGACTTTCAGGACGCGCTGCGTGGTCCGGTGACCTATGATCTCGTGTCGCTGCTGCGCGACTGCTACCACTTCTTTCCCGACGCTACCGTCGCAAGATGGCTGACGCGATACCGGCTCCTTGCGGACTGCGGCATGACCGCGCGCGAATTTCGGAGAGCCTTCGACCTTACCGGGGTTCAGCGGCACCTCAAGGCCGCCGGAATCTTCGCGCGGCTCAAGTTGCGCGACGGTCGGGACAGCCACCTGCGCGATATCGCTCCCACCCTCGAACGCGTCGTCGACGTGGCGGGTAGCTACCGGGAACTCGAGGATCTGAGCAACTGGATCGGGAACGTCGTCGTGCCCGCCGCGCGCCGGGCGAGACCTGAGCGATGAAAGCCATGATTCTCGCGGCGGGACGGGGCGAACGCCTGCGCCCGCTCACGGATCGCATACCCAAACCCTTGCTCCCGATCGCGGGGGAAGCACTGATCGTGCACCAGATCCGCTGGCTTCGTCGCGCCGGCATCACCGACATCGTCGTCAATCTGCATCATCTTGGCGCGCAGATAGAGGAGCGCATCGGGCGCGGGAGCGATCTTGGGGTCGTCGTCCGATACAGCCGGGAAGCAACGCTGCTCGACACCGGCGGCGGCGTCAAGGCGGCCCTGCCGCTGCTCGGCCCCGCGCCGTTCCTCGTGTTGAACGGCGACATCTGGACGAACTATCCATTCAACCGACTCACCGACCTCGCTCCTGTGGCTGGCCACCTGGTGCTGACACCGAAACCCGCCCATCGCGAAACCGCCGACTTCGCGCTCGTAGATAACCGTGTTCGGCGCAACGGAAACGACGACGACGATCTGGTGTTCACCGGCATAGCCGTGCTCAATCCCGCGCTGTTCGCCGACGCGCCACCCGATCCCTTCAATGTCGCCCACGAACTCTATTTCGACGCCGCCACGGCAGGGCGCATTACGGGAGAGGTGTTTCTCGGCACCTGGTTCGATATCGGCTCCCCAGCGCAATTGAAGGCGGTTCGCAAGCTCACTGATTGACAGTGGTCAGAATCTGCTCGGGTGCAAGTGGTATCTCTCCATATCCTATTGTTTTTTTTAAGAAATGTAAAAAATAGGGGAAAGTCTCCCACCACCAGACAATAGTAGTTTTACCGCGTCTGTTCGATGCGATAAATGACCGGCTTTAATGCCCTCCGCAGCAATATCTTTTGCCGCGCGGGAAACCAACGGAAACGGAATGTACCAGAGGGAAAGGCAATGAAGAGAATCGCACCGGTTGCGTTGTCGTGCGCTGGCGCGGCGCGATTTTGACGACGCGGCGCTGGCGCCGGTCAAAGCGTTTCGATACGCCCCGAGGTTCATCGACGGCAATCCGGTGGTGACAGCAGTCATCGAACACACCGAGAACTTCTCTTTCGCATCGCGGACAGCGAGTCTCGCAAGACCGAATTTTGAGAGGCCACCGATTCGCGGATTCATGAACGTCGACTTCAACGACAAGTCCGAGTGCGCGAAGGATGTCCCCGATGAGCGAGTCTGCGCGGGTATCATCCTTGGATTGAAGTAGTCGAAGCCTCTCGCACCAGAAACGCATCGTGTAGCATTCGACTGATGTCTTACTGGATCGCACCGTCCATTCTCGCGGCGGACTTCGCCCGACTCGGCGAAGAGGTTACCAACGTGCTCGACGCCGGCGCCGACACGGTGCACTTCGACGTGATGGACAACCACTACGTGCCGAATTTGAGCGTGGGAGCCTCGGTGCTGCGCGCCCTGCGCCGACACGGCGTCACCGCGACCGTGGACGTGCATCTCATGGTCCAACCCGTGGACCGCATCATCGGCGACTTCATCGACGCGGGCGCGGACTACATCACCTTTCACCCCGATGCGACGGAAAGTGTCCGCGACTCGATCGAACTTATCCACAAGAGCGGCGCCAAGGCCGGCCTGGCACTCAGTCCCGGAGTCCTCGTGTCGGAACTCCAACCCGTTCTCGATGATCTGGATCTGGTGTTGGTGATGTCGGTATACCCTGGCTTCGGCGGACAGTCCTTCATGCCGGAAAGCCTCGATACCGTGCGTGCAGTTCGTCGCCGGCTGGACGAGGCGGGAAGTGACGCGCGGCTTGAAATAGACGGCGGCATCAATGTCGACAATGTCGGCTCCGCCGCCCGGGCCGGTGCGGACATGTTTGTCGCCGGCACCGCGATATTCGGCACGGACGACTACGCGCAGACCATTCGGTCGTTTCGGGCGGCCCTGGTCTAGCCCCAACCCGTTTAATCCAGTCGCCTGTTGGGAGCGCATGGACACATACGACGCCTATCTTTTCGACCTCGACGGCACCCTCGTCGATACCGCTCCCGATCTCATGGCGGGACTCAACGTCTGCCTCGTGGAACACGGCTACGCTGCGGTAGACGAAACGTTAACGCGCAGGTGGGTCGGCCATGGCGCGGCCAAGATGATCGAGCAGGCGCTGGCACATCAGGGCAGGGATGGGCCGCCAGCGCAACTGACGAGGTCCATGCTCGATCGGTTTCTCGACTACTATGCCGCACACATCGCCGACGCGAGCGCGCCCTATCCCGGGGTACGCGAAGCGTTGACCTCCCTCGGTCGGCGCGCCGGCCTCGGCGTCGTCACCAACAAGGCGAGCAGCTCGACCTCCGCGCTGCTTGACGCGCTGGACCTTGCCCGTTGGTTTCGCATCGTGGTATGCGGCGACACCCTTGGCGTGCCCAAGCCCGCCGCCGACCCCGTGCTTCTCGCGTGCTCGACCCTCGGCACCGATCCGGCACGAACGCTGTTCGTCGGCGATTCGATCACCGATGTCCAGTGCGCCAGGGCGACCGGGTGCGACGTCGTCTGCGTTCGATACGGCTATAGCGGCGGCATCGCGCCGGAAGATCTGGGCGCCGACCGCCTGATCGATTCGCTGACCTGTCTCATTTAACCCTCCGGCAGCAGCGGAGGAACGCCGACAGTTGCGATACTCTAGAGCTTCGGCGCGACGCAGGGTCTCGAAGGGCTCCCGGGGTCAACGCGCCCCACGAACGAACGCGTCTTCACACTCTATGTGGAAACAATCGGGCTTGCCGATGAACCAGGACGATTTCGACAAACTCGCCGCCCAAGGCTACAACCGCATTCCGGTCGTGCGGGAAGTCGCCGCCGATCTCGAAACACCGCTTTCGACCTATCTCAAGCTGGCTGACGGTCCCTATAGCTACCTGCTCGAATCGGCGCAGGGGGGAGAGCGTTGGGGCCGCTACTCGATCATCGGCCTGCCGTGCGACACCGTCATTCGCGTCGTCGGCGACACGGTCAGCGTTGAAACCGGCGGCAAGACCGTGCAAAAAAAGCAAACCGACGACCCGCTCTCGTTCATCGAGGCGTATCAAGGGCGGTTCCACGTCCCCAAAGGGGAGTCCGCGTCCACCGAACTGCCGCGTTTCATCGGTGGCCTGGTGGGCTATTTCGGCTACGACACCGTGCGCTACACCGAGACGCGGCTCGCGCATTCGACGCCCCCCGACCCGATGCAGACGCCGGACATACTCCTCATGGTGTCGAACGACGTGATCGTGTTCGACAACCTGAGGAGCCGGATGCAGCTTATTACCCTGGTGGACCCGGCGCTTCCCGACGCGTACGCCAATGCCGTGGCGCGCCTCAAGACGCTCGCATCCAACCTGGCCTCTCCGGTGCCGCTCATCCCGCAAACCACCACCTTCCAGCCGCCCGAAGAGGACGACTTCGTATCGGAATTCGGCAGGGAGAATTTCATGCGCGCGGTGGAACGCATTCGCGAGTACATCCTCGCCGGGGACGTCATGCAGGTGGTAATTGCGCAGCGCATGTCGATCCCGTTCAACGCGGCGCCGATCAACCTGTACCGCGCCTTGAGAAGCCTGAACCCGTCGCCTTACATGTACTTCATGCATCTCGGCGACTTCCACATCGTCAGTTCGTCGCCGGAAATCCTGGCGCGGGTCGAGGACGGCGCCATCGTCAACCGCCCGCTGGCGGGTACGCGCCGGCGCGGCCATACGCGCGAAGAAGACCTCGCCTTCGAAACCGAGTTGTTGAACGACCCAAAGGAGATATCGGAACACCTGATGCTGATCGACCTGGGCCGCAACGATGTCGGCCGCGTTGCCGAGACCGGGTCGGTCAAGGTGACGGAGCAGTTCGTTATCGAGCGGTACTCGCACGTCATGCATATCTCGTCCAACGTCGAAGGCCGACTCAAAGCCGGCAAGACCGCCATGGACGTGCTGCGCGCGGCATTGCCGGTCGGCACCCTGTCCGGCGCGCCAAAAATTCGCGCGATGGAGATCATCGACGAGCTGGAGCCCGTCAAACGCGGCATCTACGGCGGTGCCGTCGGCTACCTGTCCTGGAACGGCAACATGGATACCGCTATCGCCATCCGCACCGCGGTGGTCAAGAACGGCACCCTCTACATCGAGGCGGGCGGCGGTATCGTCGCGGATGCCCTGCCCCACCTGGAGTGGAAGGAGAGCATGAACAAGGGTCGCGCCATCTTCCGCGCCGCCGAGATGGCCGAACGTCGGTTGGACGAGAACGACTGACCGGGTCCCCCGGAAACGACACGAACCGCAATGACAGCCACCGGCAAAATACGAGCGAACGCTTTGGCCCTCTCACTGGTGACCACGCTGGTCGCAGCGGCCGGGGAGCTGCCGCTCAAAGGGTCGCGCGAAATCGCCTTCCAGACCGACGCCGTGACCTGGCTGTCCCTGGACGTTTCGCCCGACGGCTCCACCATCGTCATGGAAGCGGTCGGAGACCTGTATGTCCTTCCCATCGAAGGCGGCGCCGCCCGCCGCATCACCAGCGGCATGGCGTTCGACTCTCAACCGAAGTTCGCGCCGGACGGCATGCGAATCGCTTTTATCAGCGACCGCGACGGCAGCGAGAACCTGTGGATCGCAAACGCCGATGGCGGCGAACCCCGCAAGTTGTCCTCGGACAAGGGTTACATCGAGTTCGCATCTCCCTCGTGGGCACCCGACGGCACGCACGTTGTCGCTTCTCGCACCAAGTGGGGATTGAGAACGTTCGAGTTGTGGGCGTACCACATCGATGGCGGAAGCGGCGTGCAAATCACCGAGGCCAAGACAGGTTCCGACACGCCCACGAGCGATCGCGCCAACGCCCTTGGCGCGGTCTACTCTCCCGAAGGACGCTACCTGTACTACGCGCGCAAGGACGGCGGTTTCGACTACGACGTGAGGTTGCCGCTATGGCAGATCGTGCGTCTCGACCTGCGCGATGGCAGCGAAGACACCCTGACCGGCGCGCAGGGCAGCGCCATGCGTCCGGTGCTGTCGCCCGATGGGTCGCTCCTCGCCTACGCGACACGCTACCGGGGGGACAGCGGGCTCAGGTTGCGCGATCTTGGTACCGGGGAAGATCGCTGGCTCGCATACCCGGCGCAGCGAGACGACCAGGAGTCGCGATACACCCGCGACCTGTTCCCGGGCTACGCCTTCACGCCCGACGGCTCGGCGGTCGTCTATACCAACGAGGGCGGCATCCGCCGCGTCGATACGGCGACGGGCGAGGTCGCACCCATCCCATTCACGCTCGATGTGAAACAGTCCATCGGACCGCGCCTGTATTCGCCCTATCGCCTGGGGCTCGGCCCGGTCAAGGCACATCTCGTGCGCGGTCTGGCACCCTCCCCATCGGGCGACCGGCTGGCTTTCTCCGCCCTGACCCGCGTCTTCGTGCGCGATGAAGCGACGGGTAGGGAATCCCCGCTTACAGGCGAAGGTATCCGAGCGTTTCATCCAGCGTGGTCGCCAGACGGGCGCTGGCTCGCCTACGTCACCTGGTCGCCCAAGGGCGGTCACATCTGGCGCTCCCGCGCAAACGGTCGCGGTGCGCCGCAACGGCTAACGCAGCGCGCGGCGTTCTATAGCGATCCGGCGTGGTCGCCGGATGGTGAGCGAATCGTCGCCCTGCGGGCAGCGAGCTATGACCGTCTGTATCGAATCTGGGACTTTGACGAACCTGCGGGCACGGACCTGGTCTGGTTGCCTGCGGACGGCGGTGAGACACGGGTGGTGACGCCGGCCCGAGGATACGGGGCGCCTCACTTCGGACCGGAGACCGATCGAATCTACCTGTACCACTCGGGCGGCTGGTCCGCCCTGACATCGCTGCGTTTCGACGGGACCGACCGACGGACGCACCTCAGCATAGACGGTCCCGGGATCTACTACGCGGAAGGCGACGTACCGGCGCGCGACGTCCAGATTTCACCCGACGGGCGGGCTGCGCTGGTAATGCACGCCAACCAACTTCATGTTGCCAAGCTGCTCGGCCGCGACCTGACCGACGTCGAGACCAGCATCGACGCGCCGTCCATTCCCATGGCGCGGCTGACGGATGTCGGCGCCGACGAAGCCGCCTGGAGCGCCGATAGCGAGACGATCTACTGGACCGTGGGCAACCATGTCTACCGGCGTGCGCTCGCTTCGGTCGCATTCGATACGGACGAGAACAAGGACGGGGCGGGCAAGGATGACGAGGAAGGCTCGGCGGAGGACGACTCGCCGGAAATCGCCGAGGAACATTCAGCGGTGGCGGGTGCCATGATCGAGATCTACCTGCCCCGCCACGAGCCCGAAGGCGTACTGGCGCTGACCGGCGCCACCGTCGTCACCATGGAACCCGACTCGGAACCCATCAAGGATGCAGTCGTCGTGATGCAGGCGGGCCGCATCACGCAAGTCGGGCGCGCGGTCGAAACCGAAGTCCCCCAAGACGCTACTGTCATCGACCTCTCGGGCCGTTTCATCGTTCCGGGCTACGTCGATACCCACGCCCATTTCCCGCTCCTCCAACGCGTACTCGACATGAACAACTGGGCGCTGCTGGCCAACCTCGCCTATGGCGTGACGACAGGGATCGACGTGCAGCCAAGCACAGTGGACATCCTCGCCTATCAGGACCTGATCGATGCCGGGCGAATGATCGGGCCGCGCCTGCTGACCACCGGTCCCGGCATATTCAACGATAACCGGTTCAAGTCGTCCGAGCATGCGCACAGGGTGCTGTCGCGCTACAAGGATCACTACCGGGTGCGCAACCTCAAGTCCTACATCGCCGGCAACCGCGAACAACGCCAGTGGATCGTTCAGGCCGCGGAAACATTGGGACTCATGCCGACGACGGAGGGCGCGCTCGACATGAAGCTCGACATGACCCACATCATCGACGGATTCAGCGGCAACGAGCACAATTTCCCCATCGTCGATTTGCACCAGGATGTCGTGCAGTTGGCGGCCCGCTCCGGCATCGCCTATACGCCAACGCTGCTCGTAACCTATGGCGGTCCCGCAGCGGAAAACTATTTCTTCACCAGGGAATCGCCCGCGGGTGACACGAAGCTCAAGCGCTTCACTCCGCCGCAGGTGATCGCCGGACGCGCCCTGCGCGTGCCCTGGTTCGCCGATACGGAGCATGTCTTCCCAAGGGTCGCCGCCCAGGCCGCCAAGATCATTCGCGCCGGCGGCCGCGTCGGCGTCGGCTCCCACGGCCAACTGCAGGGACTCGGCTACCACTGGGAACTATGGGCGCTCGCCAGCGGCGGATTGACGCCATACGAGGCACTGCGGGCCGCCACCCTGCATGGTGCCGAGATGATCGGGGTGGCGCAGGACATCGGCACGATCACGCCGGGAAAACTCGCTGACCTCGTGGTGCTCGATGCCGACCCCCTGGCGGACATACGCCATTCGGACGACATCGTCTACGTGGTGAAAAACGGAGAAGTGTTCGCAGGGGATACTCTCGACAGGGTCTGGCCCACCTCTGAGCCGTTGCCGGCGCAGTGGTGGCAAGGCCTCGAACCACCGGGATACCCAGGCGAAGAACGTGCGGAGGTCAGCTACACCTTCGACGCCACGGAATCCCAGTAGCGTTTGATCGCATCGACGTGCGCCGCCGGTTCGGTAAGTCCATGGTTCATCGTGATGACGGCGGCATGTGTCACTCCCATGTCCCGCAACGACTTGAGGCGATCACGTTCGGCGGCACCGCAGTCGCCCAAGGGTTGCATGCACTCCACACCTATGTCGTCCGGGTTCCGGCCGGCCGCGCGGGCGGCCGCGCGAACCGTTTCAATCTGCGTTTCGAGCGCGTCGTTGTAGAAGGGAAACCAGCCGTCCCCGAAGCGCGCCACGCGATCGAGCACCTGCGGCGCCATGCCGCCCAGCCAGATGGGGATGGATCGCCGCGTCGGCAAAGGGTTGAGGCCAGCATCGCTGACCTTGTGCCACCTGCCCTCGTAGTCGATCGCCTCGTCAGCCCAGAGCTTTCGCATCAGGTCGATCTGCTCCTCGCTGCGCGCGCCGCGATTGTGAAAATCCTCCCCGAGCGCCTCGTATTCAACAGCGTTCCAGCCGGTGCCGACACCGAGCCGCAACCTGCCGCGCGATAGCACATCCAGACAAGCGGCCTGTTTCGCGACGAGGGCGGTCTGCCGCTGCGGCAGGATGAGGACGGCTGTCACAAGTTCCAGGGTTTGCGTCAGGCCCGCCAAATAGCCGTAGAGAACGAATGGCTCGAGGAACTGGCTTTTCGACGTATACGGGCCATACCAACCGGGGCGGCTCGTCGGGTTGGCGCCGAGCACATGATCGTAAACGATGACATGGTCGTAGCCGATGTCCTCGGCGGCGGTCGCAAACCGGGCGACAGCTTCCGGGTCGGTGCCGATCTCCGTCTGCGGAAAGACAACGCCTAGTCTGATATCGGTCTCCCACTCGTCGTTGACGCCCGATTGTGCGCGAAATCCGGCCCAAAGACCAAAGGTCCCGCGGCAGCGAAGCGGGCTAATTCCAGGGCGCGAGTTTCTTCGCCACCTGTTCGTTTTTCAGCGTGACATACCTCGGCAATCCCTTCACGTACCGCGGATACGCCTCTCCGGCGATGAGTGGTTCCAGGTAGCGGCGCGCCGCCGCGGTGATGCCGTACCCGTCCCTTGATATATAGGCCTTTGGCAACCTGCGTTCCACGTTCGCCACGCGCTTGAGCGGCACCTCTCCGATGTGCCAGCGATACGGCTCATCAAGCGTCCGGACGATGGTAGCCATAACGGCATTCTTCCCTGCGAGCGCGAATTCCACCGCCGCCTCTCCCACCGCATACGCTTGCTCCACATCCATGCGCGAAGCGATGTGGCGTGCGGAGCGTTGCAGATAGTCGGCTACCGCCCAGTGATATTTGTAACCCAGGGCCGAACGCACTATTTCAGCCAGCACCGGAGCGACCCCGCCTAGCTGCGCATGCCCAAACGCATCGCGGGTGCCCGCTTCCGCCACGTACCGGCCGTCTGCGTAGCGTGTTCCCTCGGAAGCCGCGATGACACAGTAGCCGTTCCTGTCGACGGTCTCCCGAACCTTCTTCAGGAACTCCTGCTCGTCAAAGGGGACTTCCGGAAACAGGATCATATGCGGCGCATCGCCCCGATCGCGTTGCGCAAGCCCCGCTGCGGCCGCGATCCAGCCAGCGTGGCGGCCCATCACTTCGAGAATGAATACCCTGGTGGAAGTCTCGCACATCGACGCCACATCGAGGGCCGCTTCCCGAATCGATACGGCGACGTACTTGGCCACCGACCCGAACCCGGGACAGGTGTCCGTGAGAGGGAGGTCGTTGTCGACGGTCTTGGGAATGCCGATACACGCTATGGGATAGCCTTCCCGCGCCCCCAACTCCGCAACCTTGTGCGCCGTATCCTGGGAGTCGCCGCCACCGTTGTAGAAAAAGTAGCCGATATCGTGGGCACGGAATACGGCCATGAGGCGGGCGTATTCGCGTTCGTCCTGGTCCGGCGACGCGAGCTTGTAGCGGCAAGAGCCGAACGCGCCTCCCGGCGTTTCGCGCAGCGCGGCAATGGCGGCGGGCGATTCCTTGCTCGTGTCGATGAGTTCCTCGGAAAGCGCGCCCAGAATACCGTTGCGGCCCGCGAAGACCTTGCCGATTCTGTCCCCATGCCGCCTGGCGGTCTCGATGACCCCGCACGCCGTTGCGTTGATGACGGCGGTAACCCCGCCAGATTGCGCGTAGAACGCATTCCTTCGCGAGCCGCCGCCCGGCGCGCCTCGTGTGTTCGGCATGAGTTCGTTCCTCTTTTCGGCAAATCCCCTGTTTCCCCGCGTGGATTGTGGGTCATTTGTGCGACAATTTCTCGCATGGTTTCCTTCGTGACGATCTTCTGGAACATCTGCATATTGCGCGCCGGCCCGGAACGAGTGCCTGCGCGAATCTGGTTCGCCGTGGTCTTGCTCATCGCCGACATCGCGGTGTTGCTTGTCCAGCAGAGCATGAGGAACGACCTCTTGCCGGAACCGGATCGCATGACCATGTTGCACGCGCTGGGTTTCAACCTTGTGGTCATGGCTGCCGTAGCCGTATTTACCCGCTCCGCACTTCACTTCCGCAAGTTCGGCGAGCGTTTCCTGGCGACGTTCACGGCACTGATCGGCACCCATCTGCTGATTACCATTCTGATCGTCGCGGTGGCCCAACTCAGCAACCTGGCGGGATTGCCACCACTGATCCTGGTGGCCGTCCTTGAAATCTGGCAGATTGTGGTCTGGGGATTCATCTACCAGCGCGCGTTCAACACCACGCTGATGATGGGCATACCGTTGGCGTTCGTCGTCAATATACTCTCCAATGTCGTCGCCCTGGCCATCTTCGCCATCGTCAGCACTTTCGAATAGATGCAGGAACGTCTTTATTTCCTGGGCGTTGGCGGCACGCTCATGGGCGGCCTCGCCCGCATCGCAAAGGAGGCCGGATACCAGGTCTCCGGGTCGGACAAGGCCCTCTATCCTCCGATGAGCGATCAACTTGCCCAGGCGGATATCACGTTATACGAGGGGTTCGACCCGGCGCAGCTCGATCCGCCGCCGGACCTCGCCATTATCGGCAACGCGCAGCTAGGCAGAGGCCACCCCGGAATCGAGCACATTCTGAACAAGAACATCCCCCACATGTCGGGCGCGCAGTGGCTTGGGGATGTCGTGCTTCGCGGCCGTTGGGTGATCGCCGTGGCGGGCACCCACGGCAAGACGACGACGGCCAGCATGGTTGCCTGGATATTGGAATACGCCGGACTTGCGCCGGGCTATATGATCGGAGGCGTGCCCCGCAACTTCGATTACTCCGCGCGTCTGGGCCAACAGCCGTTCTTCGTGGTCGAAGCCGACGAGTACGACACGTCCTACTTCGACCGCCGCTCGAAGTTCATGCACTACCGGCCACGAACGCTGATCATCCATAACCTGGAATACGACCACGCCGATATCTTCGACAACCTGCGGGCGATTCAAACCCAATTCCATCATCTTGTTCGCTCCGTACCCGGTGAGGGCCTGATCATCGCCCCGACAGGTGACCGCGCGGTGAACCAGGTTCTGGGCATGGGTTGCTGGACCCCCGTCACGCGTTGCGAGGTAACCGCCAGACGGCGCAGGCTGCTCCCCATCGATAGCGGCGATGTCTGGCATACGGAGAATGCCGAACGCGCCGGTAGCGCGTTCGATGTGTCCCTGAACCGCGACCGGATCGGCCGCGTGACCTGGGACCTGATGGGCGAACACAACGTGCGCAACGCCCTCGCGGCCATCGCCGCCGCGCGCCACGCGGGCGTCCCCGCAGACTGCGCGGTAGAGGCGTTGTGTTATTTCAAGGGCGTGAAACGACGCCTTGAACTCATCGCCGAACGCGACAACGTGAAGGTATATGACGACTTCGCTCACCATCCGACCGCTATCCGCGCGACCCTCCAGGGACTGCGGGACAAGGTCGGCGCCGAACGCATCCTCGCGGTCATCGAACCGCGCACCCACACCATGTCGCTCGGCTCGCTGCGCAGCGAACTCTCGCACTGTTGCGCGCCCGCAGACGAAGTGATCTGGTTCCGTGGCGAGAATATCCAGTGGGACCTGAACGAGCTCATCCGCGATAACGTGGTCCAGGCGAGCGTCGAGGTTGATATCGATCACTTGGTGGCGCGTCTGGCCAGACCCCGCACATCGCCCTGTCATATCGTGATCATGTCCAATGGCAACTTTGGCGGCGTCTACGCAAAGCTTGCCGCCACGCTCGCCGGCTAGCAGGCCGTCGGACTTGCCGCACTAGCGGCAAGATCGACAGGATGGCGGGTCGGGCGGGTGGGATGAGACAGTCGGGCTTGGGCGGGGGCAAAACGCGGCGCACCCGAAGGGGCGACGGGTTTTGTGGCGCTAGCCAACGCCGTCTTCCTTTTCGAGGAGGCAGCGATCCGCGTCCAGCAAAGCGGCGCTTTTCGCGAAAACGTGGCGCGGCGTACCGAGCGCTTCCTTGAGGGCGACATCGCGGTCCCACCGGTTGTCGATAGCGGCAACGGACTTCGCCGCGGACAGGCCGATGTGGTCGAGATGGTAGTAGGGTGAAACGAGCGGAAAGAACTGCAGCGGCCAATCCGTACCGTAGACCAATCGCTCGTCCAGGCCAGGGATCGCCAGCGCGTGCTTGAGGAAGTCAAGTCTATTGATCTGGGTCAGACTGGAAATGTCCGCATGGAGATTGGGGTAGCGTTCGAACATCGGCAGGATGCGCTCGAAATTGCTCTCGGCCTCGTTCGTTCCCGTTGTCGCAATGTGGGCGGCGATCACCGTGACTCCGATGGAGAGCGGCAGTCCCAATCGGCGCGGGTCACCAAGTTCGTCCCTGGCGCTCGCAAACGAACTCTCCCGTCCAGCATGGCTCAACAAGGGCAGATCGAGAGCGACGAGTTCTTCGTAGAACCGGGTAATCGCCTCGTCTGCCGGATCGATATGCATGATATTGGGTATCCATTTGACCAATAGCGCACCCTGCTCCCTGACTTGGCGCAATCGCTGCAGCGCATCGCGGCGGTGGGGATTGACGCTGGCGCCGAAGCACAGGTTGTCATAACGGCGCGTCTCACTGGCGACAAACGCATTTGGCACGTAGAGCTGCGTCGCCTCCCGATCCAGCCTTCCCTCGTCATCGACGACCCCGTCCAGCGCCAGAACGACAGCCTTGTCGACGCGACGCGACGCCGCAATCTGCGCGCTGATCTTCTCGATGACAACGGCGTCGCCCCGGCTTTCCAGTTCTTCCGCGTCGACGCCGAACGCGCTGAGATATATCGAAAAGCGAAAGCTCTCCTGCATCTCCCGATTGATGAACGCGCCGCTGCCCCGGGCGCCGATGCCCGCCGTGTGCACGTGCATGTCCAGATAGCCGCCATCGGTCGCCATTGCCAGCGACTCATCGACGGGGATCGCGATATAGATGCACACGGAGGCAACGCCTACGCCGATTAGCGCAACTACCGCCCTGCGGACAACCATCCTCAGTATCGCCGTCCAGCGTTTCGTGCGCGGGTGGTCATTGGAACGCATGGTCTCCCCGTCGGCAGCGCGGTCAAAAAACCAAGGGGCGTGACGAACTCAGCACCAGATTGTGACGCCAAGGTCTTACACACTCAATGGCGGATTTCGCGCAGTCCGGGATCGTTGATCGCGGTATAAACCACCTCCCTACCCGTGGGATCGTCATGACGTTCTGGAGACTTCTGCCCGGCATCTGCGTTCTATGCCAGAGCTACAGCGATCGGGCCATGGATCTCTGCCGCGCTTGCGCAGCGGATCTGAGACCCAATATCGGTGCTTGCCCACGTTGCGCGATCCCAACGCCTGCGCGCGGCGGAGAATGCCCCGCCTGTCAGGTCGCTCCCCCGCCATACGCTCGCGCCGTGGTGCCATATCTCTATGTCCCGCCACTCACGAGGGTGATACATGGCCTGAAACACGGCAATGGGCTGATCGAGGCGCGAATTCTGGCGGCACTGATGGCCGATGCATTGATACTCGACGATCCGCCGGACGTCATCGTGCCAGTACCCCTGACGTATCGACGGCGGATTCAGCGCGGATACAACCAGGCGGCGCTGCTCGCCGCCCAAATTGCGCGCGCCATGGGCGCCGCGCCCGTGGACTACCGCGGCCTCAAACGCATCCGTCATGCCGCACCGCAACGATCCCTCGATGCGGCCGCCCGCCGACGAAACCAGTTGGGAGCCTACCGGGCTGCTCGGGACTTCCTTGGAAAGGATATAGCGGTCGTGGACGATGTCATGACGACGGGGGCGACAGCGGCCGAAATCTCAGCGACGCTGCTCGATGCCGGCGCCGCGACCGTGCGCATCTGGGCCGCCGCCCGAACGCTAGCGCCGTGAATCTACGGGACCCGCCGGATCGTGAGCTTGAGCCGTCAGGTGCTCGTCGCGTTCTGGCATCGCAGCCCGATCCGCCCGCGTCGGCGATTTCCGTCTCAGTTCGAATTTCCGCGCCAGGTCGCGTTTATGTCGCAACTGGTTCGCGTATTGCATCAACACGAACTTGCGGTGCGATCTGGGGCAGCCATCGAGCGTCTTGTAGAACGCCTTCCGTACCCGGGGATCCAGTTCTGCGCAACCGTCCAGGGCAAATACGTGCGTCGGATAGGTCTTGAGGTTGCGAACGATCATCCGGTCCACGTGGCTGGCAAGGTCTTCCGCCTGCTCGAATTCGCCCTCTACCCGCGCGCCGAAGGATACGTGCACCCTCCCCTTGAAGCCAAATATGCCCTTGGCCATGCTGCCGATATCTTCGCCTTCGTTCTTGTCGTACTTGCCGTCGCGATCCATGAAGTACAGTTCTCTTGCCTTCGTCCCGGCGCAAGGATCGAGTTCGTAGGAAATCGACACCGGCACGAGGGCTACCCGACGAAGCCATTCATCGAACGAGCGGAACTCTTCCCGGTAGGCCAGCAGAAACATCTTGAACAGCGCCGGATTGGATTGATCGACGCCATCCTTGGCGCGCCCCTCCCGCTGGGCGATCCAAACGGACTCGCCGGCTTCGATGGTCGAGCGAATGTAGCTGGCGGTTTTCATCAGCGCGGCGAACTGCGCCTTCGCCCCGATCTCGGCTCGTGCAACCGAAAAGCTCTTGTTCAACCGCATCAGATCAATCGCAGTTCCGTTCTTGAACAGGTTATCGCCCACTGCGATCTGGGTGGTCTTGCGACCCGACGACCACAAGGCGTAGTTCATGAAGCCGGAATCGAGCGCTATATCGCGATGGTTGGAGACGAACAGATGCGGTTGACCAGGATCGAGGCCGTCGACTCCGTCCCAGGTGAATCCCAAAGTCGTCCGGCGAATCAGCTTCTCGAAATAGGCGGTCAGCGCAAGTTGGAGGGCATTCACGGAGTCGAGACCACGCACCTGTCGCGTCAAACCAAGCTTCGTCGCGGCCAAGGTCAGTCGTGGCGCAAGCCGGTAACACCATGGCGCGGCGAAGACAGCCACCCCTCTCAACGCGTTCGGATCCTCCACGAGCCGGCTCAGTACCGCCGGTACTTCGTCGTCGCGATAGGGACGAATGTCGTCGAAGGAATCCACAGACAGCAACGTTAACCCATTATCACCGGAGTTCCTAATACGGTTTTCCCGGCCATCCGCGACGCGATCACGGTGACAGATCGACGATCCCTATGCGGTCGCCGGCGAACGTACCCAAGTAGTAGACGCCATCGCGCTGCAAGGCAACGGTGGCATCGCCCATCGGCGCGCCTTCGTGCGCGATGATCACCTGCTCCGACAGATCTTCCGGATCTAGCCCGCATATCTCACCAAGGGCCGCGATGATCGCGCAGGATTTTTTTCGCGTGCGCGTGCTTGCGAGCGGAAGCATAGCCATGCCTTATGGTGTAGGGAGCATGGGCGCGCACGCGAAAAAAAGACCAGCGAGGGCGCGGCCAGCGCAATCTGTTCCCGCGAGGAACTCCGAAGAACGGACATAGCCTTTTGAAACCAAATGACATTCAACTAACGAACAAGCGGCTTGGTGAGATATGCGGGCTAGGGCAACAATCTCGAAACGCATGCCGCAGGCACCCTCGGGCACCGAGCTACAGGCGGTGTGCGACGCAACGAGCAGACGGGACACCCATGAGGGCGAACACCTTGTTGAGCAAATCGTAGGGTCCCAGAGACCGCATACGGTAATATCCGGTCGATACAGAATGCCCTAGTGTCGTGTCACGCGAGTTATGACGCTTCAGCGCGTCCCACGGGGTCTGTGGCAAGGCGCGTCCCCGCCGGGAATGGTCGGCTCCATTGCCAAGGGGCGCAACGCGGCCACGGGCCCCGTGGGGCGCGCCCTTCGGGAGATCGCCATGCACGCCACTGCCGCGTTGTGGCCCTTGCGAATATGCCCGATATTCCCTGCGGACCACGCCTTGCATTGACGCGCATGGCGAACTCTGAAGCGCCAGAACTCGCGTGACACGACACTAGGCCCACCTTGATATGGTGGTTCCCGGCGTGAGCTTCGGACTGGAATGCCCGAACGGATGACGCGCCGACCAAGGAGCTTGCAGGACAACAGCCGCCCATGCTGACAAAGATCACCGTGCGCAACTTCAAGCGCTTCGGGGAGGCCGAGATCGAGCTGGGCAACCCCGTGGTTTTCATCGGCCCGAACAACTCCGGCAAGACTTCGGCCTTACAGGCACTTGCGCTCTGGGACATCGGCCTCAAGCGCTGGAACGAGCGGCGCTCCGGCAAGAAGACGCCCGAGAAGCGGCCCGGGGTCACGGTGAATCGCCGCGACCTGGTCTCCCTCCCGATGCCGAACGCGAACCTCCTGTGGCACGAACTGCGTGTTCGAGACGTCCGCCAGGTCGACGGTCGCCAGCAGACAAGCAATGTGCGGATCGACATCGTCGTGGAAGGGGTGACCGGGGGTCAAAGCTGGATCTGTGGACTGGAGTTCGACTACGCAAACGAGGAGTCCTTCTACTGCCGCCCCCTGCGTCTTTCGGACGGTGGCGCGCCCGAGCGCATGCCCGTCCCTGAGCAAGCGGGCTTGATGCAGATCGCCTTCCTGCCGGCAATGTCCGGTCTCGCGGCGACGGAGACGCGCCTGGACCAAGGTGCCGTCAACGTTCGGATCGGCGAAGGTCGAACCGCCGAGGTCCTGCGCAACCTCTGCTACCGGATTCACGAAGATCGTCCCGAGAAGTGGTTGATCCTCTCAGAGCAGATCGAGAGCCTGTTCGGGTCCGAACTTCATCCTCCCCGCTATGTCGCGGAACGCGGCGAGATCGTGATGACCTACCGCGAGTCCGGTGTGACGCTCGACCTGTCATCGACCGGGAGGGGCCTGCAGCAGACCCTGCTCCTGCTGGCGTACATGTACGCAAATCCCGGTGCCGTGCTGCTGCTGGACGAGCCCGACGCCCATCTCGAGATCCTTCGCCAGCGCCAGATCTATCAACTTCTGACGGATGTGGGGCGTCAAAGCGGAAGCCAGATCGTCGCCGCGAGTCACTCCGAGGTTCTGCTGAACGAGGCTGCGGACCGAGACCTCGTCGTTGCCTTCGTCGGCCGGCCCCACCGCATCGACGGCCGCCACAGTCAGGTCCTGAAGGCTCTCCGCGACATCGGGTTCGAACAGTACTATCAAGCCGAGCAGACCGGCTGGGTGCTGTACCTGGAGGGTTCGACCGATCTCTCCGTGCTTCAGGCGTTCGCCAGAAGGCTGGGGCACGGCAAAGCATCGGCCGCGCTCGAGCGTCCTTTCGTACACTATGTAGGTAATCAGCCGACGGCCGTTCAGCGCCACTACCACGGAATACGGGAGGCGCTTTCCAGCCTGAAGGGAGTCGCGCTCTTCGATCGGCTCGAAGGTGGTCTGCCCGACATCACGCCGGTCCAGCGCTTGATGTGGGAGCAATGCGAAATCGAGAACTACCTCTGCTCACGGGCGACTTTGGAAGAGTATGCAGTCCAGTCGGCTACAAGTGACTTGCCCGGTCCTCTGTTCATCAAGGCAGAGGCCGCCAAGCGGCTCGAAGCGATGCGCGAAGCTATTGAAGAGATCAGCTCTGCGCTGGAGAGGCTTGGTCGGGGCTCACCTTGGGATCGCAACACCGAGGTCAGCGACGACTTTCTGGATCCCCTGTTCCGCACGTACTTCGAGAAGCTCGGCCTCCCCAATCTCATGGCGAAGAAGAACTTCTACGAGTTGGCCCAGTACGTTCCCGAGGAAGAGATCGATCAGGAGGTCCGCGAAAAGCTGGACTCGATAGTATCGACCGCATCGAGTGCCGTGCCCCGGCGAGGCGGCGTATGACCCGACAATACTTTCACCGGCGGCACCATGATCGTCAGGTCGAGTTGGTGTGCATATGGAGCACTTCAGTTGGTGAGTGCGGCGATCAAGGCGTCAAGTCGACGATGCCCATGCGGTCGCCGGCGAACGTTCCCAGGTAGTAGACGCCGTCGCGCTGCAAGGCAACGGTGGCACCACCCATCGGCGCGCCTTCGTGCGCGATGATCACCTGCTCCGACAGATCTTCCGGGTCGAGGGCAACGATCTCGAAAGGCATGCCGCAGGCACCCTCGGGCACCGAGCTACAGGCCAACATCTGGGCGATGGAACCGGTGTGCGACGCAACGAGCAGACGCCCGTCCTCGCCCCAATAGCTGTTATCCAGGGGTTTCATTGTCCGCTCGGCCGCGACCTCACCTGTCGCGACATCAATTTTCCGCGCGCCCGAGAACGTATTGAGATACGCGTAACGTTCATCGTCCGACTTCTCTATGCCGTTCGGAAACGGCGCATCGCTGCCCGGCAGTCTGCTGAAACCCGCCGCCCGCGACCAGACGTAGACCCATCCAGTGTCGAAACCGAGTTGCGCGCGAAGGAACGCCCAGGTGTCGCTGCCCTGGTCCAACATGCGCGTTGTCCAGAAACCACCGTCTCGCAACACGACGACATCGTTGAGATAGCCTCCTTCGGGAGCTTCGGCGCAGCCGCGCCACGTCAATGCGCCGTCTGCCGCGACCTGGAACAGTTCCACGGACTCCCGACCCGCGTGGTTGACGACCGCAAGCTGGTGCCGACCATCGGAACGTGTCTGCATGTCGATCCCGTGCGGCGAGAACGATTCGGGAAAGGCGCATCTCGGATCGCCCCATTCCTGCTCTATCCGGGCCGATGGCACGGGAAATAGCGTGGTCAATGACCGCGTCTGCGGTTCATACAGGACCAGGCTGCCCGGACTACCGTCCATGCCACCGAACTGGCTGATGATGATGCGTCCGTCCGGGGCCAGAGCCATATCTTCCGGATTCTGAAACCGGCAATCGACATCGATGCCGAAACTGTTCTCGCACCCCAGGATCGGCGTCAGGCTGTCGCCCCCGCAACCAGCCAGCAGGATCGCTGCAATGCCGCTCGCGAACCACTGTCCATGGAAACTAGTACTCCGCATATTCGTCTTCTTCTCCGAGTTTGAAGCGCAACGTGCTGAGGACCCCCGGGGTCTCGACGGACCTGCCGCCCAATGTCGCCGCGCGAAAACGCCACCGTACGATGGACGCAAGCGCCGCCTCCTCGAATACGCCTTCGGGATCCGCTTCTACGACCTTGGCGTTGACCACCATGCCCTGGGCAGTCACCTCGTAGCGTACGACCACATAGCCTTCTATACCCTCGGCTTTCGCGGCAGGCGGGTAGACCATATCCGCGCCCGACAGGAACTGCGGAGGCGAAGAAGACGCACAAGCCGCCAGCAGCATCGGGAGCAGGATCGCCAGCATCGCCTTCAGGCAGCGGTGCTCGAAACACCGCAGGCGCCGCCGAATCACCGACACGCCGGACTCCGTGAGAAACGCTCAGCAAGATGCCGGGCGACTGGCAGCATGTACTCGCCGTGAGGTTCAAGCGCCGCGTCGGGAACCCGCGCTTCGCGGCCACGAAGGTAGGCATCGAGTTGTTCGGCCAGGGAGAAGAGAGTCGAGGACACGACCGTCAACTCCCCAACGATATCCCGTTCCCGGCATCTCTCGACCCAATCGCGCTGGCTGCGCCATCCCGCTACAAGTTCCCGCAAGCGATCCTCGTCGCGCATATCCGCCACGCGGCGAGCCGCAAGACTCTCCGGAGGAATGCAGTCGACCACGCGGTCGAGCGGCGTGTCCGCATCGTAGGGCCGTTCGGTATCGACCGCTCCCGGCCTCGAACCTTGTCCGCCCAGCAGACGTGCGTACCACTTGACCGGCTCCAGCATTTCTATCAGCGGCATCAACCCAAGGGTGTCCTCAATCGACAGTCCCGCCCGCGTCAACCGTTGTCGCACATCTGCGCCCAGGTCAACCACACCCATGCGCGCAAGGGTTGCATGCGTGGCCGCCAGCCTGCGATACATGTCATCCGTGTTCCGCACATCGGCGGGAGACCAGAAACGTTCGGCAATAGCGGGCATGCGGCTCCACAGTCTCGTGTCGAGCAACTCGTCGGTCACCAACTCCGTCCAAAGGCATGCTTCTCCGCCCAATACGCGCCCCCCGCCGGTGCCACCTCTCCCGCTGGTTTCGACGTCCCAGTGTCTCGACAGGGCCAGCAGGCCGTCGCGCACATGCGCAAGCCGCGGATCGCCAGCGAGATCCGCCCCGGCGTCTGTTTCCGGATCGAACGCATAGTGCAGTTCGGCCGGATAGAACAGGTCCAGATAGTACGGCGCCGAATATATCGTGTCGAAGCCGGCCCGGAGCGCCCGGCAGCGCGCATCCGCGCCGCGCCAACTCTGGATGACGACGTTCCGGGGCAAGTCCGGTTGGATGACTTCGTCCCAGGCCACCGGCGATTTGCCGAGATCCTGCAGGATTTCCACCATCCGCACGTTGAAGGCAGCTTGCATCGCGCTCGCGTCTCGTGCGCCCGGCAGCATCACTTCGTCGCCGCCGAAGTGGGCGTGAGAATCGGGAAAGACTTGAGCAAGCTCGCCAAAGAGCGTGGCCACGGCGCGCATGGCGTCCTGGTTGTCCGGGTCGAGACAGCACGCGTGCACGCCGAAACGTCTACTGACCGCCGACGTCGCCTCGCCGAGCCCCCATTCCGGATGCGCCGCAAGCCAACTCGCCGCGTGTCCCGGCACGTCCAACTCCGGGACCACGCGGATGCCGCGCGCGGCGGCGCGCCGCACCAACGTGTCCAGTTCATCCTCGGTGTAGCGGGCACAACGGTCGGCAAGTTCCGGGTACGCCGTTCCCAGGAACCGAAAGCCCTGATCGTCGCTCAAGTGCAGGTGCAGGACGTTGAGCTTGTAGAACTCCATCACGTCCAATGTCCGTTCCAGCGTGCCGACGGAGATAAAACGACGCGCCGTGTCGATCATCAGTCCGCGCCAGGCAAACCTCGGGGCATCCTCGACCTCGCAATGCGGGAAGCAATGGCCCTGGCCATCTCGGCGGACCAGTTGGGCCAAAGTCGCGAGCGCCCGCAGCACGCCCCACTCCGCGGGAGCCTCGATGGTTATGCGCCCACGAGAGATTTTGATTCGATAGCACTCGTCGTCCCCGAGTGCCGGATACTCCGAAGCGGGTCCAGAAACGATATCGAGCCGCACGGAGCCCTGGTTAGGATCGCCCCCCGCAGATCCGCCCATGATGGACGCGAGCCGGCACTCAAAACGCGACACTGCCGCGCCCAGTCGCGGGGAAGCCGCGCCATTCACTTCGACTCTACCTGCGGGCGTGTGTCCGCTGCCGGGCAGCAGCTTCCGTGGCAGGGGCATCAGGTTCATCGTCCAGCCACCCGCTTCAGGTTTCGATACAAGCTGCGACAGTCGTCGCCAAAGGATGCGAGGCGTTCGGCGACGTCGCCGCGCAGGACAGGAAGCGCATCTTCGCCCATCGCGCGCTGAAGCGCGGCCGCATAGACGGGGAGCGCGGCCCACTCATCGACGGTCTCGCCGGTTATCTCTACATGATATTGCAGTCCGTAGGCGCAGGTGCCGTACCGAAACGCCTGCACGGCGCAGTGCTCGGAGCGTGCCAGCACCGTCGCGTCGTCGGACAACGCCGAGACCTCCGCACCATGCCACTGCAGCACCGTCATCGGACAGCGCATACCGCGGAACAGCGGATCCGCCCTGCCGGCGGCTGTGAGTTCCACCGTCATGACGCCGACTTCCGGCGTCTCGGCGATCCCTACGGCACCGCCCAAGGCCGCGGCTAGAAGCTGATGACCCAGGCACACCCCGAGAAAGGGGCGTTGCATTTCGATGACGAATTGCCTGATGGCCGCCTTCTCTTCGACCAGCCATGGGTGTTCGGATTCCTGCCAAACATCCTGCGGGCCGCCCATGACGAGCATCAGGTCGTAGGGGTCCAGATCGGGAATCGAGTCGCCACGGTCGAGTTCGACCACATCCCAAGGGTAACGGTCCTCGCGAAAGAGGTTTCGAAACATCCCTGGATGTTCTACCTTGGCATGTTGGAAAACGACGATTCGCATGGCCTTGGCGGCATCGGCGGTTGCCGCAGTCTGCCATATTTCTTGCGAGAGGCACCCCCTCGCGCTCCCGGCTGAAGGCTCTGACCGCGGCGGATGCGTTCAGTCGCGCCGACGCGCCGCGAGTGGCACCCCAAGCGCGAACCTTGTCAAAAGCCGACGGGACAGCGACCATCGGCGCAACACACGAAACTGGATGCCGCATTGGATATCAAGCAACGCATGCGGGCGGTCATCGCCGCCGAAGCCGAAGCGATCGGAAGCATTCGCGTCACCGACGACTACGTCACGGCGGTCGAACGACTTAGAGGTTGCCAGGGCAAGGTGATCACGACGGGGATTGGCAAGGCTGGCCACATTGCGCGCAAGTTCGCCGCGACGCTCTGCTCGACCGCCACGCCCGCCGTGTTCGTACACCCGGCGGAGGCGGCCCACGGCGACCTGGGACTGGTCGACAAGAACGACATCATGATCGCGTTCTCCACCAGCGGAAAGTCCAAGGAGGTGCTGGAGATCATGGAGTTCTCGCGCCATCTCGGGGTCGCGGAAATCATCGGCGTGACTTCGCACCCCGATTCGGATCTACGGGGTCTGTCGGACATCGTGCTCGACATGGGCGTCATCGCCGAAGCCTGTCCCCTGAACCTGACGCCGAGTTCTTCCATGGCCGTCATGCTGGCGATCAGCGATGCCATCGCGCTGGCCCTGATGGAAGCGAAGGGGGTGACGAAGCGGGATTGGGGTATGCGCCACCATGGCGGCTACCTCGGCCGGGCGGCGCGAACCGACAACATGTAAGCTCATCTCCGCGCGAGCAAGGTCAGGGCCTTGGCCGGACAGATCCTGCCATGCGGGTCAGCGCCTCATCCAGAATGCGCTCGGCATCGAGCCAACCCGTTTCATCCTGTACGTTCCGGCATAGTTCGAGCATCGCGCCAAAGCGCGGTCCCGGCGCGAATCCTCGAGCGACCAGGTGACGACCTCCGACTGCATCCGTCGGCGCGCTCCGATCAATGCCGAGTCGCTGCGCCCGCGCGAGGAAACGCTTCCCGGCCCCGTCCGGGTACGCACTCTCGGCCACTCGAGCCAAAAGCTCCAACGTCCCGCCTGCCGCGGCAAGCTTTCTCGACAACCGACGGTAGTTTCCCGGTGCCGCGCTCTTTTCGACGAACAAGGCCGGTTTCGGGCAGTATTCGACGAGCGCCGAGACTCGCCTGACGACATCCTTCGGCGCGCGCATCCGCGCAAGCAGAGGTTCGATGTCAACCGGCTCGCCAACCGGCTCGCCAGCGGGCTCGGCTTCTCCCGCACCATCCGCCCGACGGCGCAGCGCATGGCACAGCGCGCCGAGCATCAGGACCAAGTCCTCGTCGTCGCTTCGACGCAGCTTCGTCGCCCGATCCACCGCCATCAGCGTGCGCGACCACGCCGCAACGTCGGAGCGACGCGTCAACGCGTCCAGTTCCGGGAAAAAACGCAACAGCGTCGATTCCCGCAGGAACTCCAGCCCCCGAGACGGGTGCTCGCCCTTGAGCAACAGCTTGCGGAACTCCTCGAACACCCGCTCCGGGGAAACCTCGCGCAAATCGAGCTTCCGACAGAGGCCCACCAATGTCGCATCCGCGCGCATGTCGAACCGCGCGCTGAACTGCGCCACGCGCAGGCCGCGCAGCGGGTCCTCCGGAAACGTATCGGGATCGACCGCGCGAAGCACCTTGCGTTCGAGATCGCGCCGGCCGCCGTAGTGATCCGAGATTTCCTCGCTGAGAATGTCCAGACCCATGCTGTTGACGGTCAGGTCGCGGCGGCGCGCCGCAGTCTTGAAATCGAGGTTTGGGTCGCACTCGATTTCGAAACCGCGATGCCCCGGCGCGACCTTGCTGTCGCGTCGCGGCAGCGAAAAGTCCGCATTGAGGTCTTTGAGACGCAGCACACCGAAAGCCCGTCCTACCGACAGCACGCTGCCGTGACGTTGCAGCAAGTCCCGCAACGCGTCCAAATCAAACCCGTATACCTCGACATCGAGGTCCTTCGACGGCTGGCCGCGCAACAGATCCCGCACGTAGCCGCCCACGAGGAAAGCGCGGCCGCCAGCCATCGCAATCTCCCCGGCGATATCTCTGACGCGGGCGTCAATCATGGGATGCATCATACGAGAGTCGCGAAGGAACGGCAGTGGGCCACAAGGCCCACCGCCCAAGAAACTGGTAGCTACGGGCGGACTTGAACCGCCGACCCCGCGATTATGAGTCGCGTGCTCTGACCAACTGAGCTACGTAGCCACACGTCAAAGTCGACAGGGGCGCGGATTGTCGGAACAGGATCAGCAATTGTCAAGCGTCGGCGCACACCGTTGAAGAATAAGACATTTATTATCAGCTAGTTACCAGATACCGCGACAGGCGTCTCAGACAGCTTGATAAACCGCGCAGATTTCCCTATATAGATCATAGCCAACGCACGGGAAGGAACACATGGCAGAGTTGAGAACCCTTGGGCGGGCCGCGAGGCCAGCCGTTGAAATCAATCAGGTATTGCGCAACACCTACCTGCTACTGGCGTTCACGGTGGCTTTCGCATGCGTGACCGGCACCGTTGCGGCAGCGATGAACGTGCCGTTCTTCGGCGGGATGTTCGGTTTCATTGTCTATCTAGTCGGCTTCTTCGGCTTGTCGTTCCTGGTCAACAAGACGGCCAACAGCGTCTGGGGCCTGTTCTGGACCTTCATGTTCACCGGGTTCATCGGTTTCGTCGCGGGTCCCATCGTCGGCTACTACGCGGCGGTTCATCCCGCGGTCGTTGCGCAGGCGTTCGGCGTCACCGCGGCCACGTTCCTTGGCCTTTCGATCTACACGATCACGACAAAGAAAGACTTCTCGTTCCTCAGATCCTTTCTCGTGATCGGGTTCTTCGTCGTGATTGGCATCATCATTTGCTCGCTCTTCTTCGATCTTTCGGCGTTCGCCGCGACGATCTCCGCCGCCATGGTATTGATCGCCTGCGCGCTCATGCTGTATCAGACGAGCGAGATTGTGCGCGGCGGCGAAACGAACTACATCATCGCCACGAACAACCTGTTCGTCTCGGTCTACCTATTGTTCATGAACCTGCTGAGCCTGTTCGGCATCATGGGCGGAGACGACTGAAAGTCCTCAGATCTGCGTCAACCGGCGGTAGGCTTTCTGCAGGGCCACCGGCAAACCCTCTGTTTCCGCGATCACCATGTAACGCGCGTCAGGGCACATCCGGCGCAGATAGTCGTGGCCTGACCGGTCCACGGTCACGCAGAAGGTGTGAACCCCGGCGCGTTCGGCTTCTTCCAACGCCTTCGCCGTATCCCGCAATCCGTATTCGTGGTTGCCGCGCTCGGGTCCGTAGTCGCAATCCTGCGGAAACCCGTCGCTGACGATCATCAGCACCTTGAGCGCCGCGCCGGCGGTGGCGAGCTTTGCCACCGCATGGCGAATCGCCGGACCCATGCGCGTACTGCGCTTCGGCTTCATGGCGGCAATGGCGTCGAGGGCGCGGCGGCGAAACGGTTCGTCGAACTCCTTCGCGACATAGAATTCGACACAGTCTTTGCCGTACCCCGAGAAGCCGTAGACGCCGTATTCGTCCCCGATGCCCTCCAGGGCCATGGCCATCAAGGCGACGGCTTCCTTCTGAATGTCGATGATGCGCCGACGCTCGGCGGCTGCCGGCGGCTTGCCCGCGAACACGTAGTCGTCATCGAACCACGGGTCGCGAAGATCCTGTGGCGTTCCGCCATTGGTCGGACGTCTCGGCGCTTGCGCGACAACCGGGTTCCCAACCGGGTTCCCAACCGGGTTCCCAACCGGGTCGTCCGTGGACGCGGACAGGTCGACCAGAAAGGCGGCGTTCACGTCACGGCGCGCGCGCTCCCGTCGGCTGTATACCCGATCATCCGGCGACACTCCGGCGCGCATGTCCGCGCGGGCGTCGACCAATGCGCCAAGATCCAGTTCGTCGCCATCGGCTACCTTGCGCATACGCTGATAGCCGGTCGGACGTATCTGCTCGAAACGTCGCCTCACCGCCCGCGCGTAGGGTCGAACGGATTGCATGAGACGCCTGCCACCATCGCCGTCGGCGGCGTCTGTGCGGTCGATACCGATTTCGAACAATCGGCACCAGCCCTTTCTGTAGCGTCGTTCCAGGTAGTCCCACTCGTCGTACAGGAAGCTGCGAGCATCGAGCGGCGCCTCGCCGAGTCGATGCCGCAGGACGGAGCGCTCCGAGTCCGCCCGGCGCTGCAAATCGTCCCGCGCCCGCACCAGGTCCCGCCCCACATCACGAGTGTCGCCGTCGCCCTTGCCTTCCCCCACCTTGACTTCATCGCCGCCGGCCAGCTCGGCAACTTCCATCGCGGCCAACCGAGCCTCGGCATCGTCGAGTTCCCGTTCCCAGTCCTCAAGGCGCGCCTCTCGCTGCGCCCACTCCATCTGCCCGGGAAATACGTCGCGCCCCGCTTCCTCGGCGTCCACGTCAAGCATGTCGTAGCACTCGATCACCGCCTCGGCGGTGTCATACACCGTGGCGTCCGCGGCGCATACGCGGTCGATCACCGGGCGCAGGAAATCAATGGGCGCGTCGCGATGCGGCGCAAGCGCTACCTGGTACTTGCGCGCGCCCGGGTACCTGCGCAACGTCTGCGCCTCTACCCGGGCCAACTCGATCACATGGAACAGTGATCGGGCCACAGGCGGCGTATCGAAGTGATTGAAGAACACCGTCAGGTCCGACTCGCGGTGGGCGGGGGGCAGAGGGCGCGAAGCAAGCGCCGGGATGCGGGCCCGGGCGCGGTGGATGTCGAACGCGAACGTGCCGAATTCGTGAAACCCGAGTTGCACCAATACGCGCAACCTGTAGATGGCCGAGTTCAGCGCTTCGTCCTCGAAGATGTCGATGGAAGCGGGCAGGTAGACGCCGCCGCGGTCGGAGGCATCTTCGTCGCCGACCTTGAGATGGCAGTAGCGACCAGCGATCCCCTCCGCGAACAACGCGAGGGGACGTTCGACATCGGCGAGGTCGACCATGGTCCGGTGGACTGGCGCTCTACGGCAGGATCACGTCGACGATATCGGCGACTGCCTTTTGCACATTGGCATCGTCCGAGACCGTCTGCACGATCGCGATTTCCGAAGCGCGCCTCGGGTCAATACCGCGGCGAATGAGTTCGCCGGCATAGATCAGGAGCCGCGTGCTGACGCCTTCCTCAAAGCCGTGTTCGCGCAAGTTGCGCACCTTGACGCCGATGGCCGCCAGCCGATCCGCGACGCTCGCATCGACGGCGGACTCATGCGCGATGATTTCCGCCTCCGCATCGCTATCCGGATAGTCGAAGGTGAGGCTGACAAACCGCTGTCGCGTGCTCGTCTTCAGGTCCTTGAGGACACTCTGATAGCCGGGGTTGTAGGAGATCACGAGCAGAAAGTCCACGTGCGCGACCAGCAGCTCGCCGGTCTTGTCGATCGGCAGTATTCGACGATGATCGGTAAGCGAATGCACCAGCACTGTCGTGTCCTTGCGCGCTTCCACGATCTCGTCCAGATAGCAGATGGCGCCGGTGCGCACGGCCCGGGTCAAGGGACCGTCCTGCCAAACGGTTTCGTCGCCGCGCAGCAAATATCGCCCGACCAGATCCGTGGCCGTCAGGTCCTCATGGCAGGAGACCGTGACCAGGGGCATGTCGAGTTCGCCCCTCGGTCCGTCGGAGGTTTCATAGAGCCGCCACGTCATGTACTCGACGAAGCGCGTCTTGCCGCACCCCGTCGGCCCTTTCAGGAGTACCGGCAAACGGCTGCGGTAGGCCGCCTCGAATACCTCCACTTCATCGGCGAGTGGCAGGTAGTACGGCTCGCTCACCCGGGATAGAACGCGTCGCGCCCGTCAATATAGTTGGAAAAGCCCTGCGCCGGATTGCGATTGACCAGGTTACGTCCGTACATGGGGTGCCGCAAGCTGCGAACCTCGTGTTCGAGTTCCACGAGGGTATCGCCTGAGTCCGGGTTCACGATGGACTGGAAGCGATACTGGTGTTGGTCGGTCTCTTCCGTCACCAGCCCGCGCTCGACCAGGAAATTGTACGGACCAGAGAAGTCCGACACGTAGATGGCGATGTGGTGCCCGTCGTAGTCCGCGATCTCGTCCGCCGTTTCCTTGTAGATGAGGCGCTGATCGAATCCCGTGGACACCTCCACGCGGCGGCCCTCGTTGTTCTCGAAGACTTGCGCGGGCGTGCTGAAAACGTGCTCGTAGAAGCCGGCGATCCCCTCCGCGACGCCGGGCGGAACCTGCATCTGCGCATAGGGAATGCCAAGATAGCGACCAGGAAAAGCTTGCGGCGGGTAGGCGCGAATGGCGTTGCCCCAGGGACAGGTCACGGCGATGTGATCGTCCTTCTCTTCCCAGTCGAACTCGGTGCCGGCGAGCAGTTTCGCGACAGCATTCAGGCGGCGTTTCAGGTCCTCAAGGTCCGGCACGACGACGCCGATGTGGCCGCGCCACTTCTGCGCCGTGCTCCTCGGCAGGTGAAACTGCTGCCCACCCGTGTTGACCCACATGTTTCTCGTGCCGAAATCCATGTAGGGATCACGCGTAAAGCCGAGACCGGTGACGTAGAACAGGGCCGCGACCTGCTGATCCGGCACCGTCAGGTTGATGTGCTCCATGTTGAGCACATTGCCCATGTTCTCCTCGCTTCGATTGAACTCTTTCGCTTCTCTCATAGGATTTCGTCCTCGCGTTTTTCACGGGCACCGCGCCGCGGGCACCGCACCGCATTGAATGCCCTTCCCCCAGCCCGCTTCCGCCAGCGACTGCGGACCGAGCATCCAGCGATTATAGCCACCGGCGGGCCGAGGCGGCGGAATGGTTCGGCCACTTCGCGCTCCTCGGGCGACCGATGGCTCACGCGACGGCCGCGAACGACGATTCCACGCGCGATGGAGGCCCGGCGCCGTCGTTCGGAGAGACGCCGCAAGGTCGGCGCTTTCGGTTTCGGGCGCTGGCCCACCGCCTTTGGCCGCCCAAGGCTCAACCGGTAGGACAATCGCCTGTCGCGAGTCCTCAGGCAATGGCGAGAGTTTCGGCAAGGTTTTGGGTTCGATCGGCTTTAGGAAAATCTCGTGTTGCACCGCCATCTCAATCATCAACGGTTTACGCTGGCTGCCATCGACGACGCGATCTCACGCGGAAAGTTGAAGGATTGGAAGGAACTTCGACACGCCGCGCTGAATTGGCGAGGTGATGGCCAAAATCCAGCGTGTTTGCGCCCACTACGCCGACGACCCGTACCGGCAGCGCTATCGTTTTTGGGCAAACTATGTCGAAGCCCATAGCTGATTTGCAACTGATCTCTCCGAATTGGGAACGATTGTTGTCGGCAGCGGCGCGGTTGCAAGCGATCATTCCGGGGACAGTGCTCGTCGGCGGAACCGCCGCCGGCCGTCCATGCGGAGCATCGCCTGTCCATGGACGACGACCATGTCCTCGGCGACCTGCGTGAACGATTCGCCAGCGTGCTCTCGCAGTTGGAGGCCGTGTTCTGATTCCGGGCAGCTTGGACGGTATCGAGACCGGGGTCCGTCAGCTTATTCGCAGCGAACCGTTGGAAACCGAGGTTGTCGAGCGGTTCGGCGTTCCCTTGACCATCCCGACATCCGCCGAAATGCTGCGCATCAAGGCCATTCTGATTCTGAAGGCCAGCGCAGTCTGTACCGGGCACAACTTTGATCGCCCGCGCCCCGATGAAAGCAAATGACATTCAGTGGCTCAACAAGCGACTTGGTGAGATATGCGGGCTAGCGCTCACTGTTTCATCGACCTGGCGGTCAAGCATTCCCTTGCGCGCAAACGTAAAAGGCGTAGAGCCTCGGGCGGGGCGGGTGTAGGCTCAGGGGCAACGATTCCCAAGGAGCATTTGCATGTTGTATCGACCTTTCGGCAGTACGGGCCTCGACGTGTCGGCGATCGGTTTCGGCTGCTGGGAACTTGGCGGCAGCTATGGGCGAATCGATGAGTCTGAAGTCATAGCGGCGATCCACAAGGCGCTCGATGTCGGCATCAACCTGTTCGACACGGCCGAAGCGTATGGCTTCGGTCAATCCGAGGGCATTCTCGCCAAGGGCCTGGGATCCCATCGCGACGACATCGTGCTGGTCAGCAAGTTCGGCATCGGCTACGGCGGCAGAGGCCAAACGTCGAGGAACGCCACGCGCGAACGCATGATCAGCTCTATCGAGACGACTCTCACGACGCTCGATACCGACCACCTCGACGTATATCTCGTGCACTGGCCGGATCGGGACACACCGTTCGAGGAGACCATGCGCGGACTTGAAGACCTGGTCCAACAGGGCAAGACGCGTTTCGTGGGCGTTTCCAATTTCAAGGCACAGGAGATCGCCGACTGCATGGCCGCCCGCCGGGTGGATGTCGGACAGTACGGCTATCACCTGTTCGACCGGCGCATGGAGTTGGACGTATTCCCGTACTGCGCGGAACACGACATCGCCATGATGGTGTATGGACCGCTGGCCCACGGTCTGCTGACAGGTACGTTCAGCGCCGACACGCGGTTCGACGAGGGGAGAGATTGGCGTTCGCGCGGCGGCGCTTTCAACATGCCGTTGTTCAGCGAGGAGAACTTTCCGCGCAACCTGGCCGTTGTGGACGAGCTAAAAGCTCTGGCGGCAGAACGCGGGATGGCGATGTATGAACTCGCCCTGGCGTGGGTCTTGTCGAACCCCGTGGTGAGCGTAGCCCTGGTCGGCGCGCGTACCCCCGCCGAGGTGGAAGCGAACATGCACGCGCCCGAACTCAACCTGTCCGCCGATGACAGGCAGATCATCGACGCTGTGTTCGCCAGGCATGACGTGGATACGCGACCCGACGTCTGGGTCGACTGACCCTACGTGATGCAATGCTCGATCGTCGATGTGTTCGCAGAGAAACCATTGGCCGGAAACCAACTCGCCGTGGTGCGCCAATGCGGACACCTGATGCCGCGACGATGCAAGCTGTCGCGCGCGAGATAAACTTCGCGGAGACGACGTTTGTCGTCGAAGAAAGCGATGGCGACGCACACGTGCGCATCTTCACCCCGGCGCAAGAGTTGCCATTCGCCCAACATCCGACGCTAGGTACCGCGTGGGTATTGGGACGAGATCGCAGCGTCTACACCCTCAACCTGGCGGCCGGACGTGTTCCCGTATCCTTCGACGCCAGCGGCATCGCATGGATGCAACCGCCGCCGGTGACTTTGGGCGACGCCTTGCCGATCGAACTGGCAGCCGCGTTGCTTGGTTTCGCCGAGGAGGACATCGATCAATCGCATCCGTGTCGCTACGCCGAAATAGGGCCGCGCTTCGTACTGATCGGCATCCGGACGCTCGATGCGTTGCGGCGCGCACGCGTGGGACCGGCACCCTTCGTATCGACTAGCTTCGTCCCTTGCGCTTAGCTTGCGCCAGCGTCCCCCAGGCCGGGGACAACCCAATCCCGCGCCATCAGGGACTCTACCGCGTCCAGGTTCAGGTTGAAGAACGGGCGGTGGAAGACTGCTTCACCGTTGCTTTCGAGCATCACCCGCAGCCAGGTCTCGGCTGGATGTTCGCCCGCCGCGTCGGCCATGGTCTGCAGGTTGTCGTGGGGATCTCTGGTGTAGATCGGCCGCTCGCCGTCGCCGAGCCAACGTAGGCCCCTGGCGAAGGGTTCGCTCGACGGGTCCGCCTTCGCGGCGGCGACGAGTTCAGCGCGGAAACACCTCTCGCGGATAGCGTCGATGCGCTTGTCTACATCCATCTCTCGCAGTTTCGCCCACGCCGGGAAGAAGATGTTCGTCTTCAGCGCGGACACGAAACCGCCGCTCCTGGGTACCGTGGTGCCGTAGATTCTCAAGCCCTGGGCGCGCAAGTCCTCCACGATGCGGTACGGATTGTCGAACCGCATGCTCTGGGTTTCGACAGCGCTGAACAACACTCGGAGGTTGCCGGCGCGGGCTTCCTTGCCGAGGATCGTCAGGTCGTTTTCGATGGCGTCTTTGCTGAACCAGGGCACGGTCTGCATCAAGCCGTTGTGGGGGCCGACCGCCCTGGCGATGGCCTCAAGCTGCTCCGCTTCGGCGAAGGTCCCCGGAATCGAGCGTCCGTCCGGCAGCCGATGACCCGGCAAACGGTTGGTCGAGAAGCCGACAGCCCCGTCTCGCACGGACTGACCCGCGACCTCGGCAATCTCGGCGATCTCGCGGGCATTGGGGTTCTCGTCGATTCCCCGTTCCCCCATCACGTAGAAGCGAATCGCCCCGTGTCCCACCATGCCCCACCATGCCGGCAGCATTGATGGCCGGTTGCAATGATTCCAGCGTATTGAGGTATTCGCCGTAGCTCCGCCAATTCCACGGCAAACCGGAAAGTATGGCCTCGCGGGGAATGTCCTCGACCGTCTACATCATTTCGGCCAGAAATTGCCGGTCTTTCGGTTTGCAGGGCGCGAACGTGACCCCGCAGTTGCCGAGGAGAGCAGTCGTGACCCCGTGCCAGGAAATGGGCGTGAGCATGGGATCCCAACCGATCTGGGCGTCGAGGTGCGTGTGCAGGTCGATGAAGCCCGGCGTAACCGCCAAACCGTCAGCGCGTATTTCCTCTTTGCCGTCGCCCGAGACGTCACCCATCGCGACGATGGTATCGCCGTCGACAGCGACATCCCCGACGAACGGTTCCGCGCCCGTGCCGTCCACAATCAAGCCGTTGCGTATGACGATCTCGTGGTGCATGCACGTTCTCCGTCGTTGACCCCGTCCCAATAGTTCGCGATCACGCCGCCGTGCCAGCGTGGATCGACGCTCTATGCCTCCGGCTCCTCGGCCCGAAACGTCCAATAGGAATTGAGCAGGTAATTGCAAACGGTAGCGGGGATGATCCCGCAGCCTTGGAGAACCACGGGCGGCGCCTCGGGAAATAGCATCGAAAGCAGAACAAAAGTGGCATAGCTGAGCCCCAGTGTCGTCAGGGAGACCAGGTTGTATTTCAAGCCCCGAATGCGCCGACGGCCGGTCATCGCGCGATCGGCGAAGGTCCAATAGTTGTTGAGCAGGAAGTTCGAGATGATCGAAAGCTCGATCGCGATGGGCGAAGCCAGAAACTTGTGCACGCCGAGTCCGAGAGCGAGTTGGAACGAGCCGAGATTGACCAGCACGCCGGACAACCCGACGAGAGAAAACTTGAGGAACGTTCGATATCCGGCAACGCGCAGCCACCAGACGCTGTAGAAGAACTCGATCAAGTCCCGAATGCCGAGCTTGGTCTGACCCCGTTCGCGATCGCGAAAATAGATCGGCTCCTCCACGACGCGCGCGCCGGACTGGATCAGCCGATGCAGCAGCGCTATCTGAAACGCATAGCCCTGCACCCGGATATCCTTCACATCGGCAGCCTTCAGCGCGCCTGCGGAAATCGCCTTGAACCCCGAGGTGCAATCGTGAACGGTCACGAGTCCGGCAATCCGACGCGCCAGGTAATTGCCGCAGCGGGACAACCAACGGCGTCCGAGGCTCCAACCCCTATCCACCGCACCGCCGGAGATGTAGCGGCTGCCGATCACAGCGTCCGCGTCGTCCGCAAGACGAGCGAGCAGCTTTTTCGCGTCCTCGGGATCGTGCGAGAAATCCGCATCCATCTGTACGACGACTTCCGCACCGAGCGAGTCCAGGGCATGCGAAATGCCCCGCACGTATGCGTCTCCCAGTCCGCGCCGTTTCCCTTCGAGCAGACGCACGCGCCGGTCCTGCGCCGCAAACTCCCGGACGCGGTCTGCCGTGCCGTCCGGACTCTCGTCGTCGACGACCAGGAACCTCGTCGCCTCGCTTGCGTATTCCTCGGTCAAACGCGCGAGCAGCAGCGACACGTTCGGCGCCTCGTTATACGTCGGGATGACGAAGCACACGCGCGGAGCGTTTGCTGGCGAAGTATCTTTCATCTAACGCACGCGCTTCCGGTTGCGGCCGAAGCGTTCCTCCGATACGAATTCTGGATCGACGCCGAGCGCTTCGTCCACGCCCCAGCGCCGTCGCTCAGCGAACTACGGATTTGGGGCAAGAACATGGCCCGCCGCCCGCGCCCTATTGTAAGCGCGGCCGACGGCCTCCCACAGGTCGGCGCGCAAGTACGCCTGGTTCAGCGCATCGGTCGCGCCAGATTCGATCAAGTGCCGACGCAGGAGCGACATCGGCACCGACAGCGGGACCTGTCCGCGCCGGTAGGCTTCAATCAGACCGGCAAGCTCCTGCATTTGGGAAAGGTTGGTGGGTGGAGTTTCCCCGGCACGGACATATCCCTGCAAATGCGCCAAAGCGTTGGCGTGCCCAGCCCGGGAAGCGGGCCGCGAAAGCGCCCCCAGCAAATCGCGGACGTAGCGCCTGGCCACTTTGTCGACAGCACCGGACAGGTCTGACAGCAGATGTCCGAGTCGCCGGTAGGCGCTCACGTCGTGGGCCATCACCAGGTATTTATATGCAGTGTGGAAGGCGAGGAGTTTCGCCGCCGTCATGCCATGGACGCTCGTTCGCCGCCAATGCGCGTACACGAAGGTGCGCATCACGAAGTTGGCGCACTGCGCGGGATCGAATAGCTGGCCCCCCTCGACTGCGGGGAGTGCGGGCCGTCTGAGCGCGACCTGCGCAGCGTACACGCCGCGAGACGTACCCGGAGTATCGCTCCGGTACAACCTGACGCCGGAAAGTCCGCAGCTTGGCGAATTCTGCATGAAGACGTAGCCATCGACCTCGTCCAGCACGGGCAACTGAATGTCCGCGTATGCGCGCAACGCGGCCGTGACATCCGCCGGCGGCCGCGCGATGTCTGCTTCCTCGATGAAAACTCGAGCCCGGGGCGCGCCGGGGTCGCCCACAAGGCGAATCGGGTCGCGCGGTACGCCCAGCCCGATGCCCACTTCCGGGCAGATGGCGCGAAACACATACACGCCATCGAGCGCCGTGTGCGGCATCGCCTCCCGCTTGTGGCCGCCGTCGTACCGGACATGGGCACCGGTCAGGCACTCGCTTACCGCAACCGTGAGGGGTGCCTTGGGAAAGGGCGGCAGTTTCTCGGCGTCCATCCCCGATACTTCAACACAAACCGCGGCCCCCGTTAAGCAACCGGTTCCCGACGGGTCCCCCAACCGGGTGGGTACGGGGAGTACAATTCCCCCAACGTTCATGCATGCGAGGCACCTCAAGGTGGGCCTTTTCGCGAAGTTGACGGAGAAACCCTGGTTGCCGGACCCCTCGGGTGTGGCGCAACTGCGCACCGGCGGATTTGCGGTGCATAACAGAAAGGTCGCCCTGGTGATGTTTCTGGCGGTCGTTGGCGTCCTGTTCTCGCTTTTCATCGCCGCCTACCACATGCGCTTGGAATTCTCGACCGATTGGGTCGCGATGCCGGAACCGTGGTGGCTCTGGGTCAACTCCGGCGTACTCATCATCGCCAGCATCGCTTTCGAGTGGGCGCGGGCCGCCGTAGCCCGAAGCGATGTAACGAGAGGTCGAACCGCTTTCCTGGTCGCCGGCGCATTGACGATGGGTTTCCTCATCGGCCAGTTGGTCGTCTGGCGCGAGGTCGTCGAACTCGGCTATTACGCCCGAACGAATCCCGCCAACGGATTCTTTTTCGTCCTGACCGGAGTCCACGGCGTACATCTCCTCGGCGGGTTGTTCGCCTGGTGGCGCGCGGCGCGGCGAATGGTTCGGAATGCCGATATAGGCGACGCGCGAGTGAGCGTAGATCTTTGCGCGATGTATTGGCACTTCCTGCTCCTGGTCTGGCTGGGCATGTTCGCGCTACTTTTGAATTCCTGACAACGACGGAACGCTTACATGAGCGACGTCGTGGCAATTCGCGACATCGAGCGGCTCGAACTCGATATCGAAGGGATGACCTGCGCCGCGTGCGTAACCCGCCTCGAGAAGGCGCTCTCCCGGGTCTCGGGTGTACGCGATGTGTCGGTGAACCTCGCTCTCGAACGGGCATCGCTCGCGATCGACACCGGCGCCACGGGCATCGAGGCGCTCACGGACGCGGTGAATGGCGCCGGTTTCTCCGTTGGGCGAGCGACGTTGGCGTTCGCGGTCGAAGGCATGACCTGCGCCGCCTGCGCAACGCGGGTGGAGAAGGCGTTGCAACGCATTCCCGGTGTGATCGAAGCAAGCGTGAACCTGGTGGCGGAACGCGCGCGCATCAATATCGTCAGAGGGCAGGTACGTTCGGAAGACGTCGAAACCGCGTTGGAACGCGCTGGATTTTGCGCCAACTTCGATCCGGCCGAATCGACGGCGCAGACGCAACTCGACGCGGCGAAAGCTAACAATGAACGACGCGTCGTCATCCTGTCCGCAGCGCTCACCACGCCCCTCGTTCTCGGCATGTTGTTCCAAGCGCTCGGCTACGAGGACCTGCACGTCATGCCGGCGTTCGAAGTCCTGATAGCCACACCGATACAGTTCGTCATAGGCGCGCGTTTCTACCGGGGAGCGTTCAATGCCCTGCGCGGCAGATCGGCGAATATGGATGTACTCGTCGTTCTCGGCACTACCGCCGCATATGGATTCAGTTGGTATCTACTCCAGACCCTCGGCGAGGAAGCAGACGGCCAGCTCTACTTCGAGGCGTCCGCGGTCATTATCACCCTGGTGTTGCTTGGCAAATACCTCGAAAACAGGGCGAAACGCGGCACAACGCGAGCGATTCGCGCGCTGATGGAACTGCGACCGCCCACCGCCCGCGTAGAACAGCCGAACGGCACGATAGTGGAAACCGGCATAGCTCGGGTGGACAGCGGCGATCTGGTTGTTGTGCGTCCCGGAGAGCGGATTCCGGTGGATGGCGAGGTCGTGGATGGCACCAGCGATGTCGATGAATCCCTGGTCACCGGTGAAAGCGTGCCCGTGACCAAGACTGCGGCTGATCCTGTCACCGGGGGCGCGATCAACGGCGCTGGACTCCTGAAGGTGCGGGCGACCACCGTAGGCGAGGATTCGACACTCGCGAGGATCGTGCGCCTGGTGGAAAACGCGCAGGCGGGCAAGGCCGCCGTCCAACGCCTGGTAGACAGGATCAGCGCGGTGTTCGTCCCCGCCGTCATCGTCATCGCCCTCATCACCTTCACTGCCTGGCTCGCGTTGTCGGGCAACGTGGAACAGTCGCTGATCGCAGCGGTGTCCGTGCTCGTCATCGCCTGTCCCTGCGCCTTGGGCTTGGCGACCCCCACGGCGATCATGACGGGCACCGGGGCGGCAGCTCGGGCGGGCATTTTGATCAAGGATGTCGATGCCCTCGAGCAGGCGCACCACATCGACACGGTCATATTCGACAAGACCGGCACGCTGACCGAAGGTCGCCCCAGCGTCGCGCGATTCTTCGCGGTCGGAAGCGAGGGCAACGACCAACATCTGTTGACCGTCGCCGCTTCCATTCAGCAGGGCAGCGAACATCCCCTGGCGCGCGCGATGGAGGAACATGCGAGCGAGGCTGGCCTGAAGACCCTGCCGCTGCGCGAGTTCGAGGCCGTTCCCGGCCTTGGCGCGCGCGGCGTCGTGGACGGAAACCGGGTTTGTGTGGGCAACGCGGAGTTCGTCGCGAGGCACGTTGTCATCGACGAGGCCGAGCGTGCGCATGCGCGCGATTGGGAAAGCGAGGGCACCACTGTCGTTTTCGTCTCCGAAGCTAACCGCCTGCTCGGCATTATCGGCATCAATGATCCCATTCGAGACACCGCCGCCGCAGCCATCGATGCGCTGCGCGACATCGGCGTGCGTACAACCGTACTATCCGGCGATGCGGAAGCGGTGGTCCGGCGCGTTGCCGAATCGGTTGGGATCGCCGATGCTCAGGGCGGCGTGCGTCCAGACGAGAAGGCGAAAATCATCGACGAAATGACGACTGCCGGCCGGGTTGTCGGCATGGTCGGCGACGGTATCAACGATGCGCCCGCGTTGGCGTCGGCGAACGTAGGCTTCGCCTTGGGCGCGGGCACCGACATCGCCATGGAAACCGCGGGGGTTACGCTCATGCGGTCGGATCCGCGCATGGTCGCCGGTGCCATCGCCGCAAGCCGCGCGACGTTCCGCAAGATCAAGCAGAACCTGTTTTGGGCCTTCGCTTACAATGTGGTCTGTATTCCGTTGGCGGCGCTTGGGCTTCTGAGCCCCACGATTGCGGCGGCCGCGATGGCGATGAGCAGCGTCAGCGTGGTCGGGAATTCGCTGCTGTTGCGCCGCTGGCGGCCGTCATTTGCGCAAGGCACCTGAGAGACCCGCATGGAGCATTTGGAAATCAGAATCGAAGGCATGCAGTGCGATGGCTGCGTCGCCAGTGTGCAGAGGGCGCTGGAAAGCCGCCCTGGCGTCGGCGCGGCGCGGGCGGATCTGGATTCCGGTATTGTCGCCATCGATTTCGATCCATCCGAAATCGACCGCTCCCGACTGGAAGCGGCTATCGAGGATGCCGGTTTCGATATCGCGGCTGGCTGAACCGTCCATCCGCGCCTATCCCTGCAATCGAGCCACATCCGCGGCGTTCGATCAGTGGTGTCGGCCCCGGTGGGGAAACGCGCCCTGGCCGCGCCAGAACACGTCTGCGTGCGCCAGCGCCATCATGAACCACATCAGGTTGTGGGACGAAATGGTGACAGCGCCGACGCTGTAACTGATGTGCGTTCCGGTCGCGGCGAGGAGGCCGAAAACCAGAAAGGCGATGGGCCAGATGCGAGGGTAGATATATTTGAGCATTCGGATTCCAAGTTCTGCCAGCGGAAAGGCACAGCATAATTTAGACCTGCGGATGGAGGGACCCGCGCCGACATCTCGGGCAACCGAGTCAAACGCGAGGAAGCCTGCGCAGCGTCCCTCGCGTCGACTTCGATCAGGTGGACAGTTTCGGCGAGTTCAACCAGGTTTCGGCAATGATCAACGCGGCGGTATCGTGGCTGCCCCCGCGTTGAGTCGCCTCAAAGGTTGACAGTCGCTCGTCGACGAATTCGACGCCAATAGTGTACCGGCGTTCCAGCCTGGCACCGAACCGTCGAGCGGCGTCGGACATGTCGCTCTCGCTGTCATCCATGTTGAGCGGCAGTCCAACGACGAATCCTTCCGGTCGCCACTCGCGCACCAACGCGTCCAATTGGTCCCAGACGGGAATCCCCTCGCGAGCCTTTGTTGTGGAAATGGCCGTGGCGGTGCCGTAACGTCGCTCCGCAACGGCAACGCCGATATATCTCAGGCCGAAATCGAACGCCAGGTGCGGCATTGGGTTTCACGCATTTATGCTGGGGTCGCGAACGATAGGCTCGGGGACGACAGGTGCATGCGCCGATCATACGCTCTGTGGGGTTGCTCAGCGATGTCCGTTTCTGGTATCCCAAACCCGTGGAAGTCTGCATGCATACGTTGAGGGAACGCCAATGCCGCTGATCGATTTCGTCCTCAACGGCGAGCCCGTCGAAGTGGAGGCAAACCCGGATGTGCCGTTGTTGTTTGTTCTTCGAAATCTCGCCACCCCGGGACCGAAGCTCGGATGTACGGCAGAGCAGTGCGGGGCCTGCCGCATCCTGGCCGACGGTGAACCGGTCTATAGCTGCACGACGCCAGTGGGCGAGATGCGAGGCCGTAGCATCGAAACCGCATCGGGAATCGACTCGTCCGTGCGCCGGGCGCTTGTAGCTGCCAACGCGACGCAATGCGGCTACTGCCTGCCCGGCATCGTCGTTGCCGCCGAGGCGCTGTTTCGCCGCAATCCCCGACCGTCCCGGGAAGAGATCCAAGACGCGCTCGATGGTCAACTCTGCCGGTGCGGTTCCCATCCACGAGTCTTGCGGGCGCTAGCCGACTGTCGGACTGTTGTGGCCCCAGGCGCCGACCTCGAAGACGCACCGCAGCCGTTGCGCTTCGAATCGCCGGGCAATCGAAGTTCCGGGCTGCCGGCGCCGCTCAAGGCCGTGCCGTCGCTTGATCGTTGGATTGCCCTCGAGCCCGGCGGGATTGTCGCCATGACCGGGAAGGCCGAACTTGGTCAGGGAATCCTGTCGGCGCTGCGTCTGATCGTAGCGGAGGAACTCGATGTCGGTATCCAACGCGTGCGCATGGTTTCGGCGGCAACCGGCGTGACGCCGAACGAAGGCTTCACCGCGGGATCGATGTCCCTCGAGAGCAGCGGTGCCGCACTGCGCCAGGCCGCAGCCTGGGCGCGCCGTCTCATGGTGTCGGCGGCGGCACGGGAACTCGGCGTTTCCGCCGACGCCATAAACGCGATCGACGGCCAGATCATGGCGCCGGGCATCAACCAGCCAATGGACTATTGGCGCGCGCACGCTGGGCGATTCGACTTCGATATCGTCGAGACCACGCCCGAAAAGAATCCAGCCGACTACCGACTCGTGGGACGCGGGCATCATCCACGCCTGGACATCGAGGCCAAGGCGCAAGGCAGTCATGTCTTCCTGCAAGACCTTCGATGCGACCTTCACGCGCGCGTGGTGCGTCCGCCATCGCTGAATCACCGATTGGAGCGTCTCGATATGAGCCTTGCTCCGCCTGCGGAACTCGTGGTGGACGGCAGTTTCGTCGCCGTGGCGCATCCCGACGAATATGCGGCAACCGTCCTCGCGGCGCGGGTGCGAGAGCGCGCGGTTTGGCGCCGGGAGGGAGAGATCAGAACCGATGGAACGCTGAAGGAACACCTGGTCCGACACGCACTTTCCATCGACGGCGACGATCCTGCCCCGGAACCCAAATTCAGCGCGCGTCAGCAAGCGACCTATTCGCGGCCGTTCATCATGCACGCGTCGCTGGCCCCGTCCGCGGCGTGCGCCAAATTCGACAACGGCCGTTTGAAGATTCTCTCCGCCAGCCAGGGCATAGAGCCATTGCGCGGGGTCGTCGCCCGCACGCTTGACATGCCGGTCGAAGACATCGACGTAGTCCATGTTGACGGCTCGGGCTGCTACGGGCACAACGGCGCCGACGACGCCGCGCTGGACGCCGCCCTTGTCGCGCGCGCATTGCCCGGACGCGGGATCCTGGTGCAATGGCGGCGCGAAGACGAACATGCATTCGAACCCTACGGTCCCGCCATGCGCATCGGCCTGGCAGCGAATGTCGACAAGTCGGGTCGCGTTCTGGATTGGCGTCACGACATCTGGAGCTTTCCTCACGGCGGTCGACCGTCGCCCGCAAACCCGGGTGTCGACCTTCTGGCAGCCTGGCATCTCGCGGAGCCGTTCAAACCCAGTCTTGCCATCGCCAGGTCCGTCACAGCACCCGGCGGAATGGACCGCAATGCCGTGCCCCTGTACCAGTTTCCTCAACCGCAGGTGGTCAGACACCCGGTGACCGATTCGCCCTTGCGAACCTCGTCGTTGCGCAGTCTTGGGGCGCATATGAACGTATTCGCCATCGAGTCTTTCATGGACGAACTCGCCTTCGCCGCCGGCGTCGATCCGGTGGAGTTTCGGCGCCGGCATTTGGCGCACGACAAGCACGCCATGCAGGTACTCGATGCCGTTCTCGATCTCTCCGGCGGAGTGCAAGGTCCGCGCGGCATGGCTATCGCGCGCTACAAGAATATCCAGTGCTGCGTTGCGATCATCATTGAAGTCATCGTTTCCGACGACGCGTCCGTCACAGTCCAGCGGGTGTGGATCGCAGCCGACGCTGGCCGCGCGGTGGATCCCGACGGCCTGGTCAATCAACTGGAAGGCGGCACCGTACAAGCGCTGTCCTGGTGCCTGAAGGAAGCGGTGACTTTCGATGCCGAAGGGGTGACCAGCGTCGATTGGAACAGCTACCCGATTCTACGTTTCAGCGAAGTTCCGCGTATGGAAACGGTGATCCTGGACTACCCGGGACTCGATCCGCTCGGCGCCGGGGAGGCCACCGTGGGACCTGCGTCAGCAGCCCTTGCCAACGCCGTATTCGCCGCTGCCGGAGTTCGTGTCAGAGACCTGCCGATGACCCCCGAACGACTTCGCGAAGCCGCTGCAAGCGAGTAATCGTCCGACGCCGTGATCAGCGAGAAGACGCTGCTTCAGGCGTTGCCGGATTGACCCGACATCAGCGAAAAGTCGATGCCGAGGGTCTTCGCGGCCGTATCGACACGCTCTTCAAACGGCACTTCGAAGATCAGCGATTTCGATCCACGACAGGTCAACCAGGTATTGGCTGCCAATTCGCCTTCGAGTTGGCCGGAAGCCCATCCGGCGTATCCGAGCACCACTATGAACTGGCTCGGTCCTTCACCGCGCCCGATAGCCGCAAGCATGTCGACTTCCGCAGTGAGCGCCAGTCCATCGCCGACACCAACGCTTTTCTCGAGCCGGATATCGTCGCTGTGCAGGATGATGGCGGCATTGCGTTGCACGGGCCCGCCCTCCAGCACGACGGCCTCGACATCGCCCGTGTTCGGCAATTCAAGCTGTTGCAGGATATCGGCGACCGTCAACTTCAGCGGTCGGTTCACGACGATACCCATGGCACCCTTGTCATTGTGGTCGCAGACGTAGGTAATCGTGTCGCGGAAGTAGTCGCCAGCGACGAGCAGGTTCGGCATTGCCAGCAGGAACTGGTTCTTTACGTGCGCCGACTTCATACGGCGATCATACGCCATGCGAACTAGCCCGACGTCGACAAACCCACATCTTGCCGGGTAGGAACGTTGCCTTGTCGAGCAGGTCTTGCGAGACTCGCGTAACTCCCGTCGTTTACGGATAGCGCAGCCAAACGTATGGCAATCCTGCGATCAAATATCGACACAGACCGCCCATCCTTCCGGGACAATGCGGAACACAACCGCGCCTTGAGCAGCTCGCTACGTGAGCTGGTGGGCCGTATCGCCGTCGGCGGCGATGAACGATCAAGGAATCGACACATCGGCCGCGGCAAGCTGCTGCCGCGGGATCGCGTACATGGGCTCCTCGACCAGGGATCGCCATTCCTGGAGATCGGACAGTTGGGAGGCCACCAGCTTTACGACGACGATATCCCGGCCGGGGGCATCATCACCGGCATCGGTCGTGTTGAAGGCAAGGAGTGCGTCATCGTTGCCAACGACGCGACGGTAAAGGGCGGCACGTACTATCCCATCACGGTCAAGAAGCACTTGCGCGCACAAGAAATCGCGCTCGAAAACCGCCTCCCGTGCGTGTACCTGGTGGATTCCGGCGGCGCGTTCCTGCCGTTGCAGGCGGATGTCTTCCCGGATCGCGAACACTTCGGCCGCATCTTCTACAACCAGGCGAACCTGTCCGCAGCGGGCGTTCCCCAGATCGCCGTCGTCATGGGGTCATGCACGGCGGGCGGCGCCTATGTGCCCGCCATGTGCGATGTCGCCATCATCGTGCAGAACCAGGGCACCATCTTCCTCGGCGGGCCACCCCTGGTCAAAGCGGCCACGGGAGAAGAAGTGGACGCCGAGAGTCTAGGGGGCGGCGACGTGCACGCGCGTGTCTCCGGCGTCGCCGACCACCTGGCCGCCAACGACGAACACGCGCTCGCCCTGGCGCGCGAAACGGTGGCCGCCAGCCACCTGCGCTACCGATCCACCGTAGATGTCGTGGCATCCCGAGAGCCCGCGTATCCGGCCGATGAGATCTACGGCGTATTGCCTTCCGACAGCCGCACGCCCTACGACGTGAGAGAAGTGATCGCGCGCATCGTGGACGGTTCCGATTTGCACGAATTCAAGGCCCTGTACGGAGAGACGATCATCTGCGGCTTCGCCCACATCTGCGGTATTCCGGTCGCCATCCTCGCGAACAACGGCATACTGTTCTCGGAGTCCGCTCTCAAGGCCACCCATTTCATCCAACTCGCGGATCGACGCGGGGTGCCATTGGTATTCCTGCAGAACATCACCGGCTTCATGGTGGGTCGGAGGTACGAGAATCAGGGTATCGCGAAGGATGGCGCAAAGATGGTCACGGCTGTGGCGTGCGCTCGCGTGCCCAAGTTCACAGTGGTGATCGGCGGTTCCTTCGGGGCGGGGAATTACGCGATGTGCGGCCGCGCCTACGGCGGGCGCATGTTGTGGACATGGCCCAACGCGCGCATCTCCGTGATGGGCGGAGAGCAGGCGGCGCATGTGTTGGCCACCGTCCGCGGCGACTCCATGTCCTCCCGAGGCAACGCCTGGCCAACGTCGGAAAGGGACGCGTTCATGGCCGGCATCCGCGACCAGTACGAATACGAGGGCCATCCCTATTTCGCCAGCGCGAGGCTTTGGGACGACGGCGTGATCGACCCCGTCGACACTCGGCGCGTGCTGGCGCTCGCCCTGACGTGTGCAACGCGGGAACTCGAGGTCCAACCCGGACGCTTTGGCGTCTTCAGGATGTAGCGACGTGATCAGAACCTTGCTTGTCGCCAATCGGGGCGAGATCGCCTGCCGCGTCATGCGCACCGCCCGCCGACTCGGCGTCGAGACCGTCGCCGTCTATTCCGATGCGGATGCCGATGCGTTACACGTTCGGCAGGCTGACCGGGCGGTGCGGATTGGTCCGCCGGTGGCGGCGGCAAGTTACTTGGACATCGACGCGCTAATGGGGGCTGTCGTCACGACCGGGGCGGATGCCGTGCATCCCGGTTACGGCTTCCTGTCGGAGAACGCAGAATTTGCCGACGCCTGCGCGGCGGCGGGATGCGTTTTCGTTGGCCCCTCGCCCTCCGCGATCCGCGCCATGGGTTCGAAGATCGAAGCCAAACACCTGGTGAGGGACGCGGGGACACCTGTTGTTCCCGGCTACCTGGGAGATAGCCAGGAGCCCGATATCCTCTCTGCCAAGGCGCAAGAGCTTGGCTTCCCGTTATTGATCAAGGCTTCCGCCGGTGGTGGCGGACGCGGTATGCGGCGCGTTGACACTGCTGCGAGCTTCGGCGCGGCGCTCGACGGTGCCCGGCGCGAAGCGAACTCCGCTTTCGGAGACGACCGGGTCTTGCTCGAACGCTTGATAACAGCGCCGAAACACATAGAGGTACAGGTTCTTGGTGATACCCACGGCAACATGGTGTACCTGTTCGAGCGGGACTGCTCTACCCAGCGACGGCACCAGAAAGTCGTGGAAGAGGCGCCCGCGCCCACGGTGAGCCAGCGCTTGAGGACCACCATGGGCGAAGCGGCGGTGCGAGCCGCGCGCGCTATCGACTACGTCGGCGCGGGCACCGTCGAGTTCATCATGGAGGATGAAGATTTTTACTTCATGGAGATGAACACGCGACTACAGGTCGAGCATCCCGTGACGGAAGCGATTCTTGGCCTGGACCTGGTAGAACTGCAACTGCGCATCGCGGCGGGAGAGCCCCTGCCCTTCGTCCAGGACGACTTGCAGATCGACGGCCACGCGATCGAAGTTCGCATCTATGCCGAGAACCCGAAACGAAACTTCCTGCCGTCCAGCGGCAAGCTGCACCATGTTGCCTGGCCCGAAGGCGTGCGCGTAGACGCCGGCGTCGAGACCGGTTCAGACGTCCCCGTTCACTATGACCCGATGATGGCGAAGATCATCGCCCATGCGCCGGATCGTCCCACCGCCATCGCCTCCCTGCGACAAGCGTTGCGGCGAACGGAGATCGTCGGCGTCGAGCACAACGTGGGTTATCTGGCGAATATTCTCGCGCATACGGAATTCGCCCGCGGCACCTACACCACAGGACTCACCACCGACGCGGCGGCATCGCTGGCGTCTCCGGACGATCCCACGCCGCTCCTGCTGGCCGTCGCTTCCCTGGTAACTGTTCCTGCGACGGCAGGATCCTGGGAAAACACCGACGGATTTCAACTCAATTTGCCGCATGCCCAGCGGCTGCGCCTGCGCCGGAACCGCGCGAAACTCGAAGTCCGCGCCACGAGAAATGTCGACGCTGGCAGTTCCTATCTGATGGAAGGTCCCGACGGGGCGTACGACGTGCACGAGGTCGTCGTGCGCGACAATCAAATCGAGGCGCGTATCGACGGCGAACTGGCAAGGGCTTCCGTCTATCTCATCGACGATAACGTGTTTGTCCTCATGGACGGCAACACCGAGCGCATTCAGCTACAAGACGTCGCCGTCGGCGACTTCCGTAGCGTCGCCAACCCGCGCGGCAATGTTGCCGCACCCATGCCCGGCGCAATCACGGCCGTCGCGGTTGCCGCCGGTGATCGCGTGAAAGCGGGTCAGACGCTGATGGTGCTGGAGGCGATGAAGATGGAGCACAACATCGTCGCCCCCGGCGACGGCAAGGTCTTGACCATCAACGTGGCGCCCGGAGATCGGGTGGACGAGGGAACGGAGCTGCTGTCGCTGGAAGACTGACGACATGAGCCGCGCAGCCACGCGTTTCGACATGCTATGTTTAGGTTTCTCAACGGAACCGGACCGAATAGATTGGCCTACGACAAACCCATACCCCCGCACGGACAACATACGCAGCCGTTCTGGGACGGCGCGAAAGAAGGCAAGCTGATGCTCCCGCGGTGCACGAGCTGCAACCGCGTTCACTGGTATCCGAGGCTCATATGCCCGTTCTGCCACGCCACCGATATCGAATGGATTGAAGCGAGCGGCGAGGGACGCATCCACACCTTCGCCGTGCAGCACCGCGCCTTCGGCGGCTGGGCAAAAGAAGTGCCCTACGTCACCGCATACATCGACCTCGCCGAGGGCGACCGCATGTTGACCGTTCTGCGCGGCGTCGATCCGAACAAACCCGAGTCGATCAAGATCGGCGCCAAGGTGACAGTCGAGTTCGAAGCCGCCAACGAAGATACGCACATTCCCTTCTGGCGCATGGCGGAGAGTTGAGCATGGCAGCAAACATCAAGAACGCCGCGGCCATCGTCGGCGCGGCGGAATCAAATGAAATCGGCTATCCCGAAGAGCGCGGACCCAAGGTCACGTCGCTACAACACCGTATCGAGGCCATAAAGAACGTCTCGAATCAAACGGGAATTCCCATCTCGGACATCCAGGGAGTGTTCTCCGCTGGATGGTCGTCGCAACTGGCGGAGCATCTGGGACTGAAGCCGCGCTACATTGATACGACATCCGTTGGTGGCTGTTCCTTCCAGATACACGTGCATCACGCGCTTGCGGCGATTCACGCGGGCATCATCGATGTCGCCCTGATCAGCCACGGGCAAGCGGGCTGGTCCTATCGCGGGGCCGGTGGTGGCGGCGGGCGCGCCGCAGCCGGGGAAATCGATCCGGCCACGGAGATGACCATGTCCTACGGTGTCTTCGGCGCACCATCGAACTACGCGCATGCCATGGTCCGGCACATGCACCGTTTCGGCACGACGCCGGAAGATTTCGCGCACGTCTCGGTGGTGACCCGTCAATGGGCCACGTTGAACCCGCGCGCCCTGATGTTTTCGAAAGACACCAATCCGTACGGCGGACCGATCACCGTAGCCGACGTCGTGAATGCGCGGTTGATCGCCTGGCCGCTGACGCTGCTCCACTGTTGCCTTGTGACAGATCACGGCGGCGCCGTCATCGTTGCGCGACCCGAAATAGCCCGCAGTCTGCGCACCAACCCCGTGTGGATCTCGGGGGCGGGAGAGTCCATGGGTCATGCCAACATGCTGGAAATGGCGGACTTCACCGCCACCTCCGCATCGCGCTCATCCGCCACCGCCTACGAAATGGCGGGCCTCGGACCCGGCGATATGGAAATGGCGATGATCTATGACTCTTTCACCATCACGGCGGCCATTACCGCTGAGATGCTCGGCCTGGCCCCCCGGGGCAAGGGCTACACGCTGTGGAAGGAAGGCCACGCCGCACCCGGCGGCCGCCTGCCAATCAATACCAATGGCGGCGGCCTATCGTTCAACCACTCCGGCATGTACGGCATGCAGCTTCTCGTCGAAGCGTATCGGCAACTGTCCGGTACCGCCGAGGACGGCGTCAACGGCATCGAGGGCAAGCAGACGAGCGCGCGAACCTGCGTCGTAAACGGCACCGGCGGCACGTTGTCAACCACCGGGACGCTAGTGCTCACCGCAGACTAGGAATCGAGATCGCCATGGCTACCTACGACGCCAGGGCCGCTCTGCCCAATGACGAGGCAGGTCCATGGGGAGATCGCGTCAAGATCGCCTACGATCAGCGGGATGTGCTGCTTTACGCGACGGGGATCGGCACGCGCGATCTGCGTTTCGTATACGAGCGGCACCCGGAATTCAGTGTCTTTCCGACGTTTGCGATTCGCTGGGGCGGCGCTGGGGCTCCCATCGATCCCGAACTGATACCGAACTCGCCCGGACCGCTCAACATCGACGCGGAACGTTACCTTGAAATGTTTCGCCCTTTGCCACTCGCTGGCGGAGTCAGCGTGCGATCCCGACTCATTGGCGCCCACCCCCGTGGCAAGGGCAATGGTTTCGTCGAATGCGAAAGCGAGGTATGCGACGCCGAGGGCAACCTGTACCTGCGCATGGTGAACGGCTCGTTCCGCCGCGGCGTGGAAAAACTGGGTGATATCGAACCTTTCGAGGGCGCCGGCCACACCTTTTCCGAGAGGATCACGTTGCCCGAACGCGAACCCGACATCGTCCGGGAAGCGCACATTGCCGACAATCAAGCCCACATCTACCGATTGTCCGGCGACTACAACCCACTGCACATAGATCCGGGAGCGGCGCGTTTCGGCGGATTTGACGAGCCCATCCTCCACGGACTGTGCACCTTCGGCCATTGTGCTCACCTCTTGCTCGATGCGCTCTGTGAAGGCGACTCGGCGCGCTTTCGAAAGATCAAGGTTCGCTTCTCGGCCCCCGTCTTCCTCGGTGACACGTTGCAGGTACGGGCCTGGAACGACGGCGACGGACGCGCATTGTTCGAGGCGCGCGCGGGCGAAACGACCGTCGTGTCGAACGCGTATTTCGAGTGGGGACAGTGATTCTCCAGACTCGCCTCGACAGCAACGCGTCGTAGAGCGTAACGCCGATGCGGCTGCACTTGATCGACGGCACGTTCGAGCTGTTCCGCGCGCACTACTCCAGGCGGCCGCCCCGTCTATCGCCCTCCGGCCGGGATGTGAAGGGGACCGTCGGAGTCGTCTCCACATTGATCCGGCTGGTCGAGGACCCCTACGACGATGTGACCCACCTGGCGGTTGCATTCGATAACCCGGTCGACTCGTTCCGCAATCGCCTCTACTCCGGGTACAAGTCTGGAGAGGGACTGGACCCCGCAGTGCTCGCGCAGTTCGACTTGGTAGAAGATGCGGTGGATGCGCTCGGCGTCGTCGTCTGGGCGATGGACGAATTCGAGGCGGACGATGCGCTGGCGACCGGCGCCGCGCGCTGGCGCGACGAGGTCGACCAGGTGCGCATCCTGTCTCCCGACAAGGACCTCGGTCAATGCGTCGACGACGGGCACGGCGTGGTGCAGTTCGATACGGTGCGGCGGCGCGTTATCGACGGCCAGGGCGTGCGCGCGCGCAATGGCGTTGACCCCGAGAGCATTCCCGATTGGTTGGCGCTCGTCGGCGATACCGCGGACGGCATTCCCGGTATTCCCGGTTTCGGACGAAAGACCGCGTCCGCTCTGCTGCAACACTACCGCACGGTGGACGCGATCCCCGGCGATCCCCAAACCTGGCCCATGAAGATACGAGGAGCGGCAAAGCTTGCAGCAACACTCACGGCGATGCGCAAGGAAGCCGCGCTATATCGCAAACTGGCGGTCCTGATCACGGATGTGCCGCTGGCCGAATCCCTCGACGATCTACGCTGGCGCGGTGCCAACAGGGAGAAGTTCGAACGCATATCGGCGCGGGTCGGCGGCTTCGGCGTCAACCCGCGCCGGTGGCGCTGATCCGATCCCCTGCAATCAATCAGGGTCGGATGCGGACAGCGCTTCGGACAATGCCTGTTCGATTTCGTCCGGCGTAATGCTCTCTGCAATTGCCTGTTCTTCGCGACGACGCTTGCGGTCCGCGTGGTAGCTCAAGCCCGTTCCAGCCGGGATCAATCGGCCGACGACGACATTTTCCTTCAGTCCTCGCAGGTTATCCCGCTTGCCGGTAACGGCCGCTTCCGTCAACACGCGCGTCGTTTCCTGGAACGACGCAGCCGAAATGAAGGACTCGGTCGCCAAGGATGCCTTGGTGATGCCGAGCAGGATGCGCTCGAACTTGATCGGCGTCTTGTCTTCCGCTTCAAGCTTTTGGTTTTCTTCTATCGCCGCCACGTACTCGACCTGTTCGCCACGGACAAACTGGGAATCGCCCGGATTGACTATTTCGGCCTTGCGCAGCATCTGACGCACGATCACCTCAATGTGTTTGTCATTTATCGTGACGCCCTGTAGCCGATAGACCTCCTGAATCTCGTTGATGATGTACTTCGCAAGCTCCTCGACGCCCTTCAGCCGAAGAATGTCGTGAGAACTCGGGGGACCTTCGGACACGACTTCCCCCCGTTCCACATGCTCGCCGTCGAACACCGAGATCTGCCGCCATTTCGGAATCAGCGTCTCGATCGTTTCGCCTTCGACGGAGGTGATGACGAGCCTGCGTTTCCCCTTCGTCTCCTTGCCGAAGCTTACGGTTCCCACCCCTTCCGCCAGGATGGCGGGTTCCTTGGGCTTGCGCGCTTCGAACAGATCCGCAACCCGCGGCAGGCCACCGGTGATGTCTCCACCTCGGGAACCCTCCTGCGGGATGCGCGCGATAACATCGCCGACGCCCACTTCCGCACCGTCTTCCAGATGCAAGATCGCACCGCTCGGGAGCAGGTAGTGCGCCGGCACGTCCGTCCCGGCGAGATTCACGTCCTCGCCTTCATCGTCGACCAGCCTGACGCTGGGACGTAGATCCTTGCCGGAGCTCGGACGATCCTTTGGATCGAGCACGCTGATGTTTATGAGACCCGTTAGTTCGTCTGTCTGCCGGTCGATCGAAACGCCTTCCTCCATCTCCTGAAAGACGACCTTTCCCGCTACCTCCGTGATGACCGGATGCATGTGGGGGTCCCAACGTGCGATCAACTGCCCCGCATCGACGTTGACGGCTTCGCTTATGAGGATGGCCGCCCCATATGGCAGCTTGTAGCGCTCGCGTTCCCGCCCTCGCGCATCGGCGATGGCAATTTCGCCTGAACGGGAGACCGCTACGAGTTCCCCGGTGTCACGCGCGACCGTTTTCAGGTTGTGCAGGCGAACTGTCCCGCCGTGCTTCGCCTGAATGTTATCGCTCGCCGTCGCGCGCGACGCCGCACCGCCGACGTGGAAAGTACGCATCGTCAGTTGCGTGCCGGGCTCGCCGATCGATTGAGCCGCAATGACGCCCACCGCCTCGCCGGCGTTGACTTCATGACCTCGCGCCAGATCCCGTCCGTAGCACTTGGCGCAAACGCCGTGGCGTGTCTTGCATGTGATCGGCGAGCGCACATGGAGTTCATCGACGCCGAGCGCCTCGAGACGATCCACCCAGGCTTCGTCCATCATCATGCCAGCCGGCACGAGAACGTCACCACCCGCGGGATCCAGCGTGTCCCGCGCGACAACGCGTCCGAGAACTCGCGCCGCCAATGGCTCCACCACGTCGCCTCCTTCGATCATGGCGCTGATCAACAAGCCCTCGTCAGTGCCGCAATCAACTTCCGTCACAACGAGATCCTGCGCGACATCCACAAGGCGTCGCGTCAGGTAACCCGAATTGGCAGTCTTCAGCGCTGTGTCGGCCAAGCCTTTACGCGCGCCGTGCGTGGAGATGAAGTACTCGTTTACCGTCAACCCCTCGCGGAAATTCGCCGTGATCGGCGTTTCGATGATGCTGCCATCCGGGCGCTGCATCAGGCCTCGCATACCAGCGAGCTGGCGAATCTGGGCCGGGGATCCCCGGGCTCCCGAATCGGAATACATGAATACCGAATTGAACGAGGGCTGCCGTTCGAGTTCCCCTTCCCGGTTCACTACCATCTCTTCCGAAATGCCGGCCATCATCGATCGCGCGACGACTTCATTCGCTCGCGACCAGATATCCACGGCCTTGTTGTATTTCTCGCCTTGGGTCACGAGCCCCGATGCGAATTGCGATTCGATCTCCTTGACCTCCGCTTCCGCCCTTTCGATGATCGAGGCCTTGTCATCCGGAATCACGAAGTCGTCAACGCCGATCGAAGCTCCGGCGACAGTGGACTCATAGAAGCCCCTGTACATCAATTGGTCGGCGAACACCACCGTCTCTTTCAGTCCCACATTGCGATAGCAGGCGTTGATGAGGTTGGAAATCGCCTTTCGGCCCATTGGCTGGTTGATTAGCCCGAAAGGCAACTCCCGAGGGACAATCTCGTACAACAGCGCGCGGCCTGTGGTCGTATCCACCATGCTGGTACCGTGCGTGTCCTCGATACGCACGCGGATTTTCGCATGCAAGTCGACGGCGCCAGTCTCGTACGCCCGATGCACCTCCCCGAGGTCGGCAAACGTCATGCCCTCGCCTCGGGCATTGATGCGTTCCCGGGTCATGTAGTAGAGCCCAAGCACGACATCCTGTGCCGGCACGATGATGGGCTCGCCGCTCGCCGGGGACAGAATGTTGTTGGTGGACATCATGAGCGCGCGGGATTCGAGTTGCGCCTCCAGGGTGAGCGGCACATGAACGGCCATCTGATCGCCGTCGAAGTCGGCGTTGTACGCCGCGCAAACCAGCGGATGAAGCTGAATGGCCTTCCCTTCGATCAACACCGGCTCGAAAGCCTGGATACCGAGGCGATGCAAGGTCGGTGCCCGATTCAGCAGGACCGGATGCTCGCGGATCACTTCGGCGAGTATGTCCCAGACCTCTGGTGTTTCGCGCTCGACCATCTTCTTTGCGGCCTTGATGGTTGTGGCGAGTCCGCGCGCTTCGAGTTTGCCAAATATGAACGGTCTGAACAGTTCCAGCGCCATCTTCTTCGGCAACCCGCACTCGTGGAGTCGAAGCGTCGGCCCTACGACGATTACCGAACGACCGGAATAGTCGACGCGCTTGCCGAGCAGGTTCTGTCGAAAACGTCCCTGTTTGCCCTTGATCATGTCCGCCAATGACTTCAGCGGACGCCGGTTGGAACCGGTGATGGCACGGCCTCGGCGGCCGTTATCGAGCAGCGCATCCACGGATTCCTGCAGCATGCGTTTCTCGTTACGCACGATGATGTCCGGCGCACTGAGATCCAGAAGGCGCTTCAGACGGTTGTTGCGATTGATGACGCGACGATAGAGATCGTTCAAATCGGATGTGGCAAAGCGCCCTCCCTCAAGCGGCACGAGCGGCCGCAAGTCCGGAGGCAGCACTGGCAGCACGTTCATGACCATCCACTGCGGCAAATTACCGGAGTTGACGAACGCCTCCATCAGCTTCAACCGCTTGGACAGTTTCTTGATCTTCGTTTCGGAGTTCGTCGCCGGAATTTCTTCCCGGAGCCGGGCGATCTCAGCATCCAGATCCAAATCCGACAGGAGTACCTGAACCGCCTCCGCGCCCATCTTGGCGACGAAATCATCGCCATGCTCTTCGAGCTTGGCGAAATATTCGTCGTCGGTCAGCAGTTGACCCACTTCTAGATCTGTCAGCCCGGCATCGATAACGACATGCGATTCAAAATAAAGCACCCGCTCGATGTCGCGCAGCGTCATATCCAGCAGCAAGCCGATGCGCGACGGCAAGGACTTCAGGAACCAGATATGGGCTACCGGGCTGGCGAGATCCACATGGCCCATGCGCTCGCGGCGCACTTTCGCCAAGGTGACTTCGACGCCGCATTTCTCGCAGATGACGCCCCGATGCTTCAGTCGTTTGTATTTGCCGCACAGGCATTCGTAGTCTCTTACCGGACCGAATATGCGGGCGCAAAACAGACCGTCGCGCTCCGGCTTGAACGTCCGGTAGTTGATCGTTTCGGGCTTCTTCACCTCACCGAAAGACCAAGACTTGATCATTTCCGGAGACGCGAGTCCGATTCGCAGCGCATCAAACTCTTCGAGTCCGCTTTGCGCCTTCAACAGATTGAGTAGATCTCTCATCGCATGCCTCCCACTATTCGCTTTCCAACTCGACGTAGATGCCCAAGGACCTGATTTCCTTGACCAGCACGTTGAAGGACTCCGGCATGCCGGGTTCCATACTGAAATCGTTGCCAACAATATTCTTGTACATCTTGGTCCGGCCAGCCACGTCGTCGGACTTCACCGTCAGCATCTCCTGCAGCGTATACGCTGCGCCGTAGGCTTCCAGCGCCCAGACTTCCATTTCGCCGAACCGCTGACCGCCAAACTGCGCCTTGCCGCCCAGCGGCTGCTGTGTGACAAGACTGTAGGATCCGGTGGAGCGCGCGTGCATCTTGTCGTCCACCAGGTGATTCAGCTTCATCATGTACATGTAGCCGATCGTCACGGGCGAGTCGAACATGTCGCCGGTGCGGCCATCGTATAGCGATGTCTGACCGTTGGTCGGTAGACCCGAAAGTTCCAGCATCTTCTTGATGACGTCCTCTTTCGCGCCATCGAAGACCGGCGTGGCGATAGGCAACCCGTTGGTGAGGTTCCCGGCGAGTTCAAGGATTTCCTCGTCGGTGAGTTGATCGAAATCTTCCTTGCGCCCCTCGAAACCGTTGTATACCTCTTCGAGATACGCCCGAATTCGCGCTGGCGCACCTCCGTTGGCATCCCGCGCTTCGAGCAGTCGCCCTATCCGCTCGCCGATACCCTTGGCCGCCCACCCGAGATGGGTTTCGAGCACTTGGCCAACGTTCATTCGCTTCGGTACGCCGAGCGGATTCAAGACGATGTCTACCGGCTCTCCGTTTTCGTCGAACGGCATGTCCTCGACTGGCATGATGGCGGAAATCACGCCCTTGTTGCCGTGCCTGCCCGCCATTTTGTCGCCGGGCTGTAGGTGCCGCTTGATGGCCAGGTACACCTTCACGATCTTCAGTACGCCGGGCGCCATTTCGTCGCCCGACTTCAGCTTTGTCATCTTATCCTCGAAACGGGCGTCGAGCGCAGCCTTGCGTGCCTTGAGTTGACGCTCCGCCTTGTCGAGCTGCTCGTTCAGGGCGTCGACCGCCATGCGAATCTGGAACCAATCGTCTTTCGGCAGCGTGGCCAGGTACGCCGCGTCGACGGTGTCGCCCCGCGATTTCCCCGGGGCGCTCGCCACCGCGTTGCCGCTCAAGGCGCTCTGCAGCCGCTCGTAGGTTGCCGTCTCGACAATACGGTATTCGTCGTCGAGGTCCTTCCTGATCTGGGCGAGTTCTTCCCGTTCGAGATCCATCGCCCGCCTATCCTTCTCGACACCGTCGCGCGTCAGGACGCGAACGTCGATGATCGTGCCCTTGACTCCGGTGGGCACTCGTAGCGACGTATCCTTTACGTCCGACGCCTTCTCGCCGAATATGGCTCGCAAGAGCTTCTCTTCGGGTGTCAATTGCGTTTCGCCTTTCGGCGTCACCTTGCCGACCAGCACGTCGCCAGCGACCACTTCCGCCCCGATGTAGACGATGCCCGACTCGTCAAGCTTGCCGAGCGCCGATTCGCCGACGTTCGGGATGTCGGCGGTAATCTCCTCCGGTCCAAGCTTCGTATCCCGGGCGATGCACGACAGCTCCTGGATATGAACGCTGGTGAAGCGATCCTCTTGCACAACCCGCTCGGAAATGAGTATCGAGTCCTCAAAGTTGTATCCGTTCCAGGGCATGAACGCGATACGCATGTTCTGGCCCAGGGCCAATTCGCCCATGTCGATGGAGGGTCCATCGGCAAGGATGTCGCCCTTCGCTATGTGGTCTCCCTGCTTGACCAGGGGCCGCTGGTTGATGCACGTGTTCTGGTTCGAGCGGGTGAACTTGGTGAGGTTGTAGATGTCGACGCCCGCTTCGCCGGCGACGGTTTCCTCATCCGCGACCCGAATGATGATGCGCCCGGCATCCACGCTATCCACCGTGCCGCCCCGTTCCGCGATGACGCACACGCCCGAGTCCCGCGCCACGTGCCGCTCCATGCCGGTGCCGACAAGCGGCGTTTCGGTGCGTATCGTTGGTACCGCTTGGCGCTGCATGTTCGAACCCATCAACGCCCGGTTGGCATCGTCGTGCTCGAGAAACGGGATCAACGCCGCCGCCACCGACACGACTTGCTTGGGTGACACGTCCATGTAGTCGACGTTGCCGGGCGTGGTCTTCGTGAACTCGTTCTGGTGCCGCACATCGACCAGGTCTTCCACGAGTTCGCCGTTTTCTACCCGGGTGTTGGCTTGGGCGATAACGTACTCGGCCTCGTCGATGGCCGACAGGTATTCGATCTCGTCGGTGACCTTGCCATCAACAATCCTGCGGTAGGGCGTCTCAAGGAAGCCATATTCGTTGGTCCGCGCGTATGTTGCCAAACTGTTGATAAGGCCGATATTCGGCCCTTCCGGCGTTTCGATGGGACAGACGCGGCCATAGTGGGTCGGGTGGACATCGCGCACCTCGAAACCAGCCCGCTCGCGCGTCAGGCCTCCCGGCCCCAACGCCGAGACCTTCCGCTTGTGCGTCACCTCGGACAACGGATTCTGTTGATCCATGAACTGCGAGAGCTGACTGGAGCCGAAGAACTCCTTGATAGAGGCCGCGACAGGTTTCGCGTTGATCATGTCCTGCGGCATCAGCCCTTCCGACTCGGCGAGAGAAAGTCGCTCCTTCACCGCTCTCTCGACGCGAATCAGACCGATGCGGAACGCGTTTTCCGACATCTCCCCGACAGATCGCACGCGCCGGTTGCCGAGGTGGTCGATGTCGTCCACGGAGCCCTTGCCGTTTCGGATATCCATCAACGTGCGCAACACTTCGACGATATCTTCGTTGGACAGCGTCCCCGAACCCGTGATCGAGTCCCGACCAAGGCGGCGGTTGAACTTCATCCGCCCGACCGCGGACAGGTCGTAGCGTTCTTCGAAAAAGAAGAGGTTCCTGAACAGATTTTCGGCCGCTTCCTTCGTCGGCGGCTCGCCTGGACGCATCATTCGATAGATCTCGACCAACGCCTCGAGCTGGGTCTGCGTAGGGTCGTTGCCCAGCGTGTCAGAGATATACGGCCCACAGTCAAGATCATTCGTATAGATCGTGTGGACGGACTTGACTTTCCTTTCTTCGAATTTGTCCATCATGTCGTCATCAATCGCCGTGTTGCACGCGACGATGATTTCGCCAGTTTCCGGATCGACCACATCCCGCGCGAGGATGCGACCGAGCAGATACTCTCTTGGAACATCAAGACGTCGCAGACCGGAATTCTCCAGCAGGCGGACATGGCGTGCCGTGATGCGCCGGCCCAATTCGACGATGACGTTGCCGGCCCGATCCTTCATGTCGAAGCTGGCAACCTCGCCTCGCATCCGTTCGGGCACAAGGTCGACCGAGTAGCCATCCTTCTTGAAGTGAAAGACGTTCCTCTCGAAGAACTTGGTCAGGATTTCCTCGGATGAGTATCCGAGCGCGCGCAGCATAACCGTCGCCGGCAATTTTCTACGGCGGTCGATTCGCACGAAAACCATGTCTTTCGGATCGAACTCGAAGTCCAGCCAGGAGCCGCGATACGGAATGACCCGGGCGTTGTAGAGGAGTTTGCCGGAGGAGTGCGTCTTGCCGCGGTCGTGATCGAAGAAAACTCCCGGCGACCGATGCAGTTGTGAGACGACGACCCGCTCGGTGCCGTTTACGATGAATGTGCCGTTATCGGTCATGAGCGGGACTTCGCCCATGTAGACCTCCTGCTCTTTGACGTCCTTGACGGCCTTGTTCGACGATTCACGGTCGTAGATGATCAATTGGACCCTTACGCGCAACGGCGCCGCAAAGGTAGTAGCGCGCAGGACGCTCTCCTTGACATCGAAGACGGGCTCTCCAAGCCGGTAGTCGACGTACTCCAAAGCCGCATTGCCCGAATAGCTGACAATGGGGAACACGGATCGGAACGCCGCGTGCAAACCGACATCCTGGCGGTAGCGCGCGAGAACGTCGCGCTGCAAGAACTTGCTGTACGACTCCAATTGCGTCGACAGGAGGTAGGGCAGTTCCATGATCTCCGGCAACTTGCCGAAATCTTTACGGATGCGCTTTTTCTCGGTGAACCTATAGGTCATTCGGATCTCCCGTTATTTGGGCAAAAAGCCAGCATTTCGCTTTGCGCCAACGCAAGCGGGCACTGGCTTTTCCTGTTGTGGTTTGTATACCAAGAAGTCTTCAGCCGGACGGGTTCCCGGACGGGTTCCCGCCACGCCCGTGACGCCCGGCGAATCGCGACATTGGAAGCAGCCGCGGACGCCTTCGCGGGCGCCCTACGCACAAGAACCCAGCTTCACGACACCGAAGCGCCGACATTGCTTCGTCACTTGACCTCTACGGTTGCGCCGGCTTCTTCCAACTTCGTCTTGATTTCATTCGCCTCGTCCTTGCTCACCGCTTCCTTGACCGGATTCGGTGCCTCGTCCACCAAGGCCTTGGCCTCCTTGAGGCCGAGTCCGGTAATGGCCCGAACCGCCTTGATCACGTTGACCTTCTTCTCGCCTATGCCCGCGAGGATCACATCGAATTCCGTCTGCTCCTCTTCGGCCGCCGCATCTCCGGCACCGTTCGTTGGCATGGCAGCAACCGCCACCGGAGCGGCAGCGGAAACGCCAAACTTTTCTTCCATCGCGGAGACCAGATCGACGACTTCGAGGACACTCATCTCCGAAATCGCTTCCAGTACTTCATCTTTCGATATTGCCATTGGTTTGTCTCCCTTTGGGGCGCGAACCGCGCTACCACCTACCTAACTGTAAAAAATCACCGACTGCGAATCTTCGCCGCCGCCACCTCGCGCCATGCGCTATTGTTCCGAATCCGGGCGTTCCTCCTGCCTTGCGTCGCGCACCGCCGCCACTGCACGCACCAGGCTGCCGGGCACCTCGTTCAGCGTCCGCGCCAATGCATCGACCGGCGCCAGAATCATCCGCATCATTTGGGCCCGGGCTTCATCCAACGTTGGCAGAGACGCTATGCGATTCAACTGTCCCGCTTCGAGCAGTTCGCCGTCGACGCTGAGCGCGGTGACTTCAAGCGCCCTGAACTGATCGACGTACCTTTTCAGCAAACGCGCCGCGGCGCCGAGGTCGTCGCGAGAAAGCGCAAGCAAGGTCGGGCCGGAAAACGTCTCCTTCATGCACTCATGCGCGGTACCTTCGACGGCGCGGCGCGCCAAGGTATTGCGAACCACCCTGACGTATACCCCGCTCGAACGCGCGTCCGCGCGGATGGTGGTCATTTCTGCTACCGTCAGACCCCGATAGTCCGCTGTCGCCGCAGAAACGGCCTCCTTGACCGCTTCGTTCACCTCGGCAACGATCTCTTCCTTGCGTGCGAGGGGGATCGGCATTCCGTCAAACCTCCAGGGACGCTTGGTCAATGGCGATGCCGGGGCCCATGGTCGTGGACAATGTCACTCGCCTTAAATATTGCCCCTTCGCCGAACCAGGTTTCGCCTTCTGCAGATCCGACAGCAGCGCCTCCACGTTCTCCTTGATCTGGTGCGCGTCGAAATCCACCTTGCCCACGCAGCCGTGAATGATTCCAGCCCGGTCCGTTCGAAACTGGACCTGTCCAGCCTTTGCATTCTTCACCGCGGTCTCCACATCCGCGGTGACCGTCCCCGTCCTCGGATTCGGCATCAGTCCCCGAGGACCCAGTATGCGCCCGAGTTGCCCGACAACTCGCATGGCGTCAGGCGTCGCAATGGCGACATCGAAATTCAGCTCGCCGCGCTTGACCTGCTCCGCCAGGTCTTCGAGGCCGACTATGTCCGCACCGGCCCGAATCGCTTTCTCGGCGTTCTCGCCCTGGGCGAATACGGCGACGCACGCCTCCTTGCCAGTACCGTGGGGGAGCGTTGTCGCGCCGCGCACAACCTGGTCCGACTTGCGCGGGTCGACGCCCAGATTCACCGACACGTCGATGGATTCTGTGAATTTCGCGTTCGCCAGTTCCCCCAACAGCGTCACCGCATCCGCGATCGGATACGCACGATTCGGGTCGACTTTCTCCCTGATCAGACGCACGCGTTTGCTCAACTTTCTTCTCGACTGGGCCATTAGACGACTCCTTCGACTTCTATGCCCGCGCTGCGAGCGCTGCCAGCGATCGTGCGCACCGCGGCATCCATGTCCGCCGCCGTCAGGTCGGGATCCTTGAGCCGCGCGATTTCCTCGAGTTGGTCACGCGTTACTTTTGCAACCTTTTCCGTGTTGGGCGTCGGACTTCCCTTGTCGATGCGCGCCGCTCTACGCAAAAGAACGGATGCCGGCGGAGTCTTTGTCACGAACGTGAAGGTGCGATCGGCATAGACGGTGATCACTACGGGTATCGGCATACCCGGCTCTTCCTTCTGCGTATGGGCGTTAAACGCTTTGCAGAAATCCATGATGGCTACGCCGTGTTGACCGAGCGCCGGACCGACGGGCGGACTCGGGTTCGCCTGTCCCGCCGGCACCTGAAGCTTGATGAAGGCTTGTACCTTTTTTGCCACGGTCTTCCCTTACCTCGCAACTCGTCGCTGACGGCTCGAGTCGAGTTCCCTTGCGGGGTGCGCATCGCGGCGTCCCATGAGCCCACTCGCCATCAGCCTTTTTCCACCTGTGAAAAGTCAAGTTCGACGGGCGTTGAACGACCGAAAATCGTCACCGCCACATTGAGTCGGCTTTTCTCGTAATTCACTTCCTCGACCACCCCGCTGAACTCCTTGAACGGGCCATCCACCACGCGGACCAGTTCGCCGGGCTCGAACAGGGTCTTCGGCGTCACCTTCTCGCTGCCGACCCGGATCCGGTCGAGAATCGCCTCAGCCTCCGCTTCCGACAGAGGCGCCGGGCGATCTGCCTTGCCGCCGATAAAGCCCATCACGCGCGGCGTTTCCTTTACCAAGTGCCACGTTTCGTCGTTCAGTTCCATCTGCACGAGCACATATCCAGGAAAGAACTTGCGCTCGCTGCGACGCTTTTGACCCGCTCTCATTTCGACTACTTCCTCTGTCGGGACCATGATTTCGCCGAAACAATCGGCGAAATTGGAGAGTTCGACCCGTTCCGTCAACGCGCGTTGCACTCTCTTCTCGAATCCCGAGTACGCGTGGACCACATACCATCGTTTCGACATTCGACTATCCAATGACCGACGAAACCAACCAACTCAACAACGAGTCGAGACCCCACAGGACCAAGGCGAACAGCAGCACCAGGAGCACCACCATGAACGTCGTCTGGGTCGTCTCCTGACGCGTCGGCCAGACCACGCGGCGTATCTCGGTGCGCGCTTCTCTCGCCAAGTCCCACATGGCGCGGCCCCGATCCGTCTGCAGAATGACGAAACCGGCCACCACCACGAGAGCCACGAGGGCAAGCACGCGGTTCAACAGCGAGTGCTCCCCGAAGTACCAGTTGCCGAAGACGCCCGCCCCGACCATCACGGCCACGGCAAGCCACTTCAGCCGATCCAGTATCGGATGAGGATGGTCGCCATCGGACCTGGTTTCACGCGCCGTCTGCCTTCGCATGTTCAATTCGCCGTAAGTGCCCCAGGAAGTGCGCTGCTGCGCGGCGTTGGTGTTCTTCCCACGCCATGTTCGCGTCTGGCAGGCCAGGAGGGAATCGAACCCCCAACCTGCGGTTTTGGAGACCGCTGCTCTGCCAATTGAGCTACTGGCCTGTGCTATCAAATGGTGAATATCGTCACTCGGCAATCCGGGTCACGACTCCGGCACCCACGGTGCGGCCGCCTTCCCGGATCGCAAACCGCAAACCTTCGTCCATCGCTATTGGATTGATCAGCGTTATGTCCATGTTCACGTTGTCACCCGGTAACACCATCTCCACATCCGCAGGCAACTCTACCGACCCTGTGACATCCGTCGTGCGGAAGTAGAACTGCGGGCGGTAGCCCTTGAAGAATGGCGTGTGTCGTCCTCCCTCGTCGCGACTCAATACGTACACCTCCGCCTCGAATCGCGTGTGCGGCGTGATCGCCCCGGGTCGCGACAGCACCTGGCCCCGCTCCACCTCGTCGCGCTTCGTACCCCGAAGCAGGACGCCTATATTTTCGCCCGCGCGTCCCTCGTCCAGCAGTTTGCGGAACATCTCAACGCCAGTACACGTAGTCCGCGATGTCTCCTTCAAGCCGACGACTTCCACCTCGTCGCCCATCTTCACAATCCCGCGCTCGACGCGGCCTGTCACTACCGTGCCCCGACCCGCAATCGAAAAAACGTCCTCGATGGGCATCAGAAACGGCTGGTCCACGGCCCGTTCCGGCTCCGGAATGTACTCGTCCAGTGCCGTCAGCAAGCGCTGCACGCTGCCTATGCCCATCTCCGAATCTTCTCCCTCCAACGCCTTCAGGGCGCTGCCGATGATGATCGGCGTGTCATCCCCGGGAAATTCGTAGTCGTCCAGCAACTCACGGACCTCCATCTCCACGAGTTCCAGCAGTTCCTCGTCGTCCACCATGTCCGCCTTGTTCATGTACACGACAATCCTGGGAACTCCCACCTGGCGCGACAGCAATATGTGCTCCCGCGTCTGGGGCATCGGGCCATCCGCAGCCGACACAACCAGTATCGCGCCGTCCATCTGCGCCGCCCCGGTGATCATGTTCTTGACATAGTCGGCATGACCGGGACAGTCGACGTGCGCGTAGTGCCGTGAGACCGATTCGTATTCCACGTGCGCCGTCGCGATCGTGATCCCCCGCGCCCGCTCCTCGGGTGCGTTGTCGATCTGGTCAAATTCCTTGATCTCGCCGCCATGCGCCGCCGCGCAAACCTTCGTCATGGCTGCTGTCAGCGTCGTCTTGCCGTGGTCCACATGACCGATCGTGCCTACGTTCACATGGGGCTTCGTGCGTTCGAATCTCTGTTTGGACACTTTAGTTATTCCTCTTAAGATCCTTGTCGATCACTTCTTGCTGGTTTCCAGCGCCGATCGTCGCTTCCTGCCTGCCGCATTGATAACGACGAATTCCGCGCGAATCGCCGTCTTGCCTTGGTGCTCACAATCGGACTTGAACCGATGACCTCGTCCTTACCAAGGACGCGCTCTGCCGACTGAGCTATGTGAGCGTCCAATCCTTCGCTCTGTTTCGATACCGGTCCTGCTCGGCTTTAGTTCCCCAAGGTTCGCCAAGCCTCCACCACCCCGTTCCCTCATGTGGAGCGGGTAGCGGGGATTGAACCCGCGCCATCAGCTTGGAAGGCTGAGGTTCTACCACTGAACTATACCCGCGATCATCCCGCGATTTCCGCAGACCCTCCGCAGGTGGTGGAGGGGGTAGGATTCGAACCTACGAAGGCTTAGCCGTCAGATTTACAGTCTGATCCCTTTGGCCACTCGGGAACCCCTCCGGAAACGTCCGGCCAAAGGGGCGCAATTTTGCGCCCGCTCATGCTGGCTGTCAACGTCAGCAAATTGATTTTTACGTGATTTTTTCCTCCTCCGGCAACGCCGAACGAAGGAGGCGCCAGCGCGAAACCAACCTGGTGCCGCCACAAGGAGTCGAACCCTGGACCTTCTCATTACAAGTGAGTTGCTCTACCGGCTGAGCTATGGCGGCTCAAGAATACCCTGCGCCTATTTGGGGGGTGGCGAACCATAGACGATGCCGCAGTCGCAGACAACCGGAAAATCAACGCTCCGCGCACTGCGCCAGACGAATGCCGTTCGACTCATCAACAGGTGGTGCTTCCGAGTACGCCGAGTAGACAGCGCACCGCGCTTGAATCGGCAGGCGTCCACGTCGTAGCCGAGATTCGCGACGGGATGCGCTCCGATCCTTGCGGCTAGAGATGCTACATCTGCACCAACTTGAACGTCGTCCCGGGATTGCCGACGAGTTCAAGGTGGCAGTGTCCGCGCTTGTTCGAAACGCGGCACTCGATGTCCGGATCGAACCGGAAGAACACGTAACTCTCGGGACAGCGCAACTTGACCTCGGTGATTTCTCCCTGAATGTCCGTGACTGCAAACTCGTCCTTGAACAGGTGGTAGAACCAGGAGGTGCGTTCCTCCAACGATCCCGTCACCGCGTAGGCACGATCATCGTTGCGCAATGCCCTGATCTTTTCCATCGTTGCCTCGAGCGCAGTTGTGACCGACGCCTCAAGTTCATACCTGCCAAGCGTCCGGAACGTCGACGCTGCCCTCTCGTAGTCCTGAGTCCTGACCAGCAACCAAAAGCGTTGGAGTTGCAACGCAACGTACAACTCCTTGGGCAGACGATCTTCCTGGAACTCATGGGAGACAGCCCGGTCAAGGGCAGGCAACTGCTGGTGTACGTCGCCCCACTTGGCGTAGTAACGGTACTTGGCGATATGGAAGTAAATGTCCTCATGGAGGTTGAACCGGGCGCGGGATTCCAGCGCCGACAACTCTCCGTCCGCCCGCGCGCGGTCGCCTCGCTCGATCGATTCCACCAGGGCCTTGCACGCCCGGAGGAACTTCGGGCGGGCGCCTCCTCCCTCGCCCTCCAACCCAAACCAGTAGTACATCGCGTGCCCGGCATCGACAGGCCGGCCGTTCAGGTGGGCGGGTTCGAAGGTGGATTTCCTTAGTGCCCCGATGGCGGCACGCTGGAAGGTGCCGTCCCCCATCGAGTCTGTCACGGCTATTTCGTACGCCTTGCCGTCGGTGCCGATCATGAAATCCAACCGCACCCAACCCTCCCCGCCTTTCGCCTGCGCAAGTCAGGGGTAGCGGGGCGCCTTCATGTACTTGCGCACAGGAGCGGTATACAGCTCCACCGGGACGGGTTCAGCCACGGGCTCCGATGTAACCTCGGCCGGACTCTCGTCTGTCTGACCCGCGACCATTTCAGGGCTAGCAGTCTGCCGGACTTGCCGCTTTAGCGGCAAGATCGACAGAGTGATAGGTGGGCTTGGGCGGGGGTGAAACACGGGGCCCGCAAGGGCGACGGATTTCATGGCACCGGCGCACCAGAATGCGAGGCAAACGGCGAAGATCGGCGCGCAACGCGGGTCGCTCGTCACGGGCTGACGGCGCGCCGTGGTTGCATCTCGGCGATCATGAAGGTGGTGCAACGTACGCACAGATGAGCCACGCGTGCATCAGTCATTCGACACCTCCTCGCCGGTTGGTGAGTTCTTGAGGCAGCCTGCCCGGTGGTGCACGGGACATGCCGACCCCCAAGGCGGTCACGACAGGTGAACTCTTACAATTCGCAAACGACAAACGCAAGGGCCAGAGATGTTGGAAGAGGAGCCCAACCGTCGCCCGCGACGCCGAATAAGCGGTGGCTATGCTTCCGCTCGCGAGCCCACGCACGCGGGCAAAATCCTGCGCGATCATCGCGGCCCTTGGTGAGATATGCGGGTTAGGCGCCTTGGCGGACGGCACCACGTACACCGCCGGCGGACGGCGGAGAAGCTGCGCTACGCGCAGCACCTGATGGCGGACCTGAGTCGCTCGATCCCCGACGTCTGTCGCGAGCTGGGCGGCATACCGACCAGCACGCTCTACCAACATGTCGCCGCCGATGGATCGCCCAAGGAGCCGGAATGGAAGCTACTGCAATCTGCTGTCTTGTGACGGCTGCTACGAGGGTTGGCGCTGGGCCGCTACCGCCCAGAGCCCGAAGCCATCACGACTCGAAGGCTTGGCCTAGAGGCCCTGCCCGCGACGCGGTAACAACGGCACCATGATTTCCGAACACCGCAATGGGACGCCGAACGGCATCTCCTTTTCTCATAGACCGGCGCCTACCCCGCCGATGTCTATACACCTTCGTCCCGCGCCTACGCGCCGCCCACCGAGCCCGAGTACCCGTTCCACGACCGCACCGTGCACGTTACCCGCTGCGGCCGCATCTGCGTCGGCAAGCGCAAGACCACTTGAGCACCGTGTTCGCGGGGCAGCTCGTGGGGATCCGGGAAGTCGAAGACCAGATCTGGCTGGTCAGCTTCCTGCATTACGATCTGGGATACTTCGATCACGAGGAGAGGCGCATAGAACCTGGTCCCAACCCCTTCGGGGAAAAAGTGTTAACCATGTGCCCGGAATAAACTGTAAACCATGGCTCCGGAATGGACCTGATCTAACTGGTGCTGCCACGAGAAATCGAACCCTGGACCTTCTCATTACAAGTGAGCTGCTCTACCGGCTGAGCTATGGCGGCTCAAGAAAACGTTACGCCCAATTGGGGGTGGCGAACGATAGACGATGAGGCAAACGCAGACAACCGGAACATCAGCCCCGGTCGCACGACGCCAGAGGAACCCCGTTCGGCTTCTCGACAGGGGGTTCGTCCGAGTACACCGAATAGACGGTGCGCCGGCGCTCGAAGCGGGCGACATCCACCTCATAGCCGAGATCCGCGACTCGTCGTCGGCGCGCCTCGGCAGGGGCAAGCAGCCCGAAAACGCCCACGGATACGGCATTTGCCAACTTGCCGTCGGAGATCACGTGTCCATTGATCGCCTGGTTCTTGAGTTCGCGCAACGTCCGCATGGCCAAGTCCCGCGAAGCCGACGGTTCCACATGCACGACGTAGTCGGGACGGCTAAGGATCTCCCGTTCCCGGACGATCGCCCGGCCACCGTCGCCCTGAATCCGTTCCGCCAATGCCGCTGCTGCGTCGTAGTCGTCCAGCGGACCAAGCACGACGCACCCCGAAGATCTCTCTCCGAGAAACGGAACCTGATGGCTGTGCAACGCCGGGGCGCTATCCATGACCGCGAGCGCTCGCTCCAACCAGATCAAGGCAAAGATCATGGCGTTCCCGGCGACCAGCAACCAAAACACGAATGGCAATGTTTTCACCGGTCCGGGTCGCACACTTCGTTCCCCTCCGTTCCCGGCCAATTCTGTCAAGGCAACGCCAGCGCCAAACCATCGAGCACCAGGTCGGGCTCGACGCGAACGGGGAAGGATAGCCGCGCGGCGAGATCATCCGCGTCGCCCCCCGTGAGAAAGACGACCGGCGCTTCGCCGTCCGCAGCTGAAAACCGCGCAACCGACCACTCGATAAAGGACAGCAGCATTGCTGTCGTGCCGCGACGCACGGCCTGCGCGGTGTCGCGTCCCGGCAGCAGCTCCGGAGCCCGGTCACCCGCAACCCGAACACGAGCGGTATCGCGCGCCAACGCCACCGCCATCATCCCCAGCCCCGGCACGATGTATCCACCGGTGTGACGTCCATCACGCGTCACGAAATCGAGCGTCGCCGCCGTACCGACGTCAGCCACCACGGCGGGTTGTCTGGCCATATTCCACGCGGCAACCACAGCCAGCCACCGATCAACGCCAAGCAAGGCGGGATTTTCGTACCCACAGGTGACTCCCGCCAGTTCCGCCGTCGACTCGGCAAACTCGGGACGCAAGTCAAAGGCCGACGCGAATCGCGTCCCAATCTCTTCACGTCCTGCCGCCACGCAAGCAATACAGACGCGGTCCGGCGGGTCCGCGAGCGTTGGTGCCACGACGCCCGATGCGGTACCCCGAGCGTTTCCGAATCGCCATTTGGTCCGCGTGTTCCCGATGTCCACATCCAGACGCGTCATGTCCGCAACGACACTTCGCCGCCGATGAAACTTCGGATACCCGAACCGGTTCGTAGCTGCAAGGCACCATCCAGGCCAACTCCAGCGACAGTGCCGGTTACTTCCTCCGTACCGACAATGAGGCGCACAGCTTCGCCGTGGAATCTATGCAGGGTATCGTATGCAGGCTTTATCCGCGCGAAACCGTGTCTCTCAAACTTTTTGCACACGTTGTAAACGGCGTCGACCACCATCCCGGCCAAGCGGTTGCGCGATGCGTTCGGCACCTGCTCCGTGACATCCGCGACAGCCTGATCCACGAAGGGTGCCACCGTCGAAATTCCGCCGACATTGATTCCGATCCCGATGACGACGAAAGCCGGTTCCTTCGCCGCCGGCAGTTCGATCAGGATGCCGCACATTTTGCGCCGGTCGAGAACGATGTCGTTCGGCCATTTGAGTCTCGCGTCCCGAACGCCGAACTCGGACAACGCGCCAGCGACCGCAACGCCCACAGCCAGGCCCACCGCGCCGATTTCCCGCAACGGCCGATCAATACGCACGCCCACGCTCAGGGCGAGATTCCGGCCGAACGGGCTCACCCACGCGCGACCGCGCCGGCCTCGGCCCGCTGTCTGCGCCTCCGCCATGACCACTTCTCCGTCGATATCGCGCTGTAGCCCCGCCCGCATCAGTGCGCTATTAGTCGAATCGATGTGTGCCCGGACGCAGAGCCGCGTGAGCCACGCGCGCGCCGGACCACCCAATTGATCGCGTATACGCTCGGCGTGAAGAAGTTCGACATCATCGTCGAGGATCGCCAGGTCGCCGCGCACGGCTATGCCATAGCTCTCGAGAAGTGGTTTGTCGGTCGGGTCCACGCTGGCAACCCGATGGGCGGCGAGTTGTTCAAAGACGGCGGGAAGACTCACTATTTTGGTCCGGTGTCGTGTCCCGCAAGTTTATGTCACTTCAGCGCGTCCCACGGGGTCTGTGGCAAGGCGCGTCCCGCAGGGAATGGTGGGTTCCATTGCCAAGGGACGCAACGCGGCCACAGGGCGCAATCTTCATGCGAGGGATCTCCCCCTCGCGCTCCCCCGGGCGCGCCCTTCGGGAGATTGCCATGCGATCTCTGAAGTACCAGAAACTTGCGGGACACGACACTAGCTATCAAACTCGAAAGCAGATCCGGCCTCTCGTAAGCCGGGTCGGCTGAGGACCGAAACGCTACGGCCCGGAGGTGCCGGCAGCCGCTTTCCTCGCATCGAAGCGACATTGCCGCACAGTCAAATAGTATGATTTGCGCGAAATTTGGCCAACCGGGGCGAGCATTGCGAAGAGTAGCCGCCAGACCCAGCAACACGTGCCTATCCTCCCGCAGTCGATGGACGACGGGCTCGCATCCGGAAGCGCGCTGACGCGCATCCTGGCCGCGCAATGTCTGAGATCCTTGTTGCCGGAGGCGGCATTGGCGGTTTGACTGCCGCCCTTTGCATGGCCCGCCGAGGATTCCGGGTGCGCCTATTCGAACAGGCGTGCACTTTCGACGAACCCGGTGCCGGTCTGCAGCTCAGCCCAAACGCCAGCCGCGTCATGCACGACCTCGCGCTCGAAGCAGCGCTGCGGTCAAGCGCCTTCCTGCCCGAGGCGATCGAGATTCGGCACTGGAAGAGCGGCAGGCTGCTGGCCGCGTATCCGCTCGGCGGGCATGTTCGGGGGACCTACGGTTTCCCGTACTACCTCGTTCTCCGCGCGGATCTTGTTACTTGTCTTGCCGATGCCGCGCGCGATGATCCCCGCATCGAGTTGCACACGGGTGCGCGCGTCGAACGCATTCACCAGAGCCGCTCCAGCGTCGCCGTGTCGATTAACAGCAGCCGGCACCTCGGATCCATGCTGATCGGCGCCGACGGCATCCACTCGACCGTGCGTAATGCGCTATTCGGAAGCGAGACACCCACGTTCAGCGGCGACATCGCTTGGCGTGCGCTTGTTTCAGCAACGGGCCTGCCGGAGGGAATGATGCGGCCGGTAGTGACCATCTGGTGGGGACCCGGCAAACATTTCGTGCACTATTACGCAGGCGACAAAACCCTGGTCAACTGCGTCGGTGTTACCAGGAAGGACGAACAGCAACCCATGTCCTGGATCGAATCCGGCGACTACGCCGAGTTCCAGAACGATTTCGGCGAATGGCATCGGGATGTCCAGACATTGATTGATCGGACAGAGCGCGACGGTTGCTACAAGTGGGCATTGTTTGACCGGCCGCCGATGCCGCGCTGGACCGACCACCGCATCACACTCCTCGGTGATGCTTGTCATGCGGCGTTGCCGTTCATGGCCCAAGGCGCCGCCATGGCCATAGAGGACGCGGCCGTACTCGCGCACTGCATTGCTCAAGACACCGATGTTCCGGCCGCTCTCGCTCGCTACGAGTCCTTGCGACGCGACAGAACGGCACAGGTCCAGCGCCGCTCGCGCCAAAATGCGAAGATTTTCCATCTTTCTGGCTTGAGCGCCTGCCTGAGAAACCTATCCGTCGGATTGATTCGCGACGGATTCTTCCGCAGCCTGTTCGCCTACAACGCGCTCGAGCCGCCCGAAGACTAGCCCGCATATCTCACCAAGCCGCTTGTCGAGCAAACATAAGTCATTTGTTTTCAATCATGTGCACCGGTTTTTCGGAAGTCCCGCCGGATACAACCTGCGCTGCCGCGCCCTCGAACGGTGGGGCCGGGCCACGGGCGGAGCCGAAGGCGCCGCCTGTGGGGCACTTTTGCCCGCGTGCGCGCACGTGCTCGCTCCACCATAAGGCATGGCTATGCTTCCGGCTCTTCTCTTGCGAGGGGCTCCCTCGCGCTCCCGGGCTGAAGGCTCCGAGCACGCCCACGCGGGCAAAATCCTGCGCGATCATCGCGGCCTTTGGTGAGATATGCGGGCTAGCGCCACAAAACCCGATAGTCGGCCTTGGCCATGTTGAACCTGTCGGGCGCCATCCGCAAAAAGGCAAAAAAAAACCGGCCCACGCGGGGCCGGTTGTTCAAATTAAAGCCTGACGATGTCCTACTCTCGCATGGGGAGCCCCCACACTACCATCGGCGCAGAGCCCTTTCACTTCTGAGTTCGAGATGGATTCAGGTGGTTCAGGCTCGCTATGGCCGTCAGGCAAATCATTTGCCCGAGCACGCCCGCCTTGCGCTGGCGGCTATCGTCCCCGGACAAGAGCGTATGATGAAGTCAGCAAATATGTCCCAAAAGTGTCATCTTCTACATATAACAGAGGATTGCACACCCGACTGGCGGGGCGCACGCTCGATTATATGGTCAAGCCTCACGGGCAATTAGTACGGGTTAGCTCAACGCCTCACAACGCTTACACATCCCGCCTATCATTCTCGTAGTCTTCGAGAGCCCTACAGAAATCTTACGATTTGTGAGATCTCATCTTGAGGTGGGCTTCCCGCTTAGATGCTTTCAGCGGTTATCCCTTCCGAACATAGCTACCCGGCAATGCTACTGGCGTAACAACCGGAACACCAGAGGTTCGTCCACTCCGGTCCTCTCGTACTAGGAGCAGCTCCTCGCAAATCTCAAACGCCCACGGCAGATAGGGACCGAACTGTCTCACGACGTTCTAAACCCAGCTCGCGTACCACTTTAAATGGCGAACAGCCATACCCTTGGGACCGGCTTCGGCCCCAGGATGTGATGAGCCGACATCGAGGTGCCAAACACCGCCGTCTATGTGAACTATTGGGCGGTATCAGCCTGTTATCCCCGGAGTACCTTTTGTCCGTTGAGCGATGGCCCTTCCATACAGAACCACCTGATCACTAAGACCGTCTTTCGACCCTGCTCGACTTGTCAGTCTCGCAGTCAAGCGCACTTCTGCCTTTACACGCAAAGCATGATTTCCGACCATGCTGAGTGCACCTTCGTGCTCCTCCGTTACTCTTTGGGAGGAGACCGCCCCAGTCAAACTACCCGCCACACACTGTCCTCAACCCAGCTAATGGGCCCAAGTTAGAACCCCAACGTAGCCAGGGTGGTATTTCAAGGACGACTCCACAAGGGCTAGCGCCCTCGCTTCAAAGTCTCCCACCTATCCTACACAAACTAAGTCAAAGTCCAGTGTGAAGCTGTAGTAAAGGTTCACGGGGTCTTACCGTCTAGCCGCGGGTACACGGCATCTTCACCGCGATTTCAATTTCACTGAGTCTCGGGTGGAGACAGTGTGGCCATCGTTACGCCATTCGTGCAGGTCGGAACTTACCCGACAAGGAATTTCGCTACCTTAGGACCGTTATAGTTACGGCCGCCGTTTACCGGGGCTTCGATCACAAGCTTCGGCCGAAGCCTAACCTGATCAATTAACCTTCCGGCACCGGGCAGGCGTCACACCCTATACGTCCTCTTACGAGTTTGCAGAGTGCTGTGTTTTTAGTAAACAGTCGCAGCCACCTGGTATCTTCGACCGCCAATAGCTCGGGGAGCAAGTCCCGTCACCGTCGGCGGCGCACCTTCTCCCGAAGTTACGGTGCCATTTTGCCTAGTTCCTTCACCCGAGTTCTCTCAAACGCCTTGGTATTCTCTACCCGACCACCTGTGTCGGTTTGGGGTACGGTCACTCAATGCCTGAAGCTTAGAGGTTTTTCTCGGAAGCGTGGCATCAACGGCTTCCCGGTCGTATAAGACCGGTTCGTCATCGCATCTCGACTTTGAGATCCCGGATTTGCCTGAGACCTCGGTCTACCTGCTTGAACCTGGACAACCATCGCCAGGACCGCCTAGCCTTCTCCGTCACCCCATCGCAGCAAAGAGCGGTGCTGGAATATTAACCAGCTTCCCATCGACTACGCCTTTCGGCCTCGCCTTAGGAGCCGACTCACCCTGCGCCGATGAGCGTTGCGCAGGAACCCTTGGTCTTTCGGCGAGGAGGATTTTCACCTCCTTTATCGTTACTCATGTCAGCATTCGCACTTCTGATACCTCCAGCGGACCTCCCGGTCCACCTTCACAGGCTTACAGAACGCTCCTCTACCGCGCGCGCCCGTTCGGGCACGCGCCCGCAGCTTCGGTACATGGTTTAAGCCCCGTTAAATCTTCCGCGCAGGCCGACTCGACCAGTGAGCTGTTACGCTTTCTTTAAAGGATGGCTGCTTCTAAGCCAACCTCCTGGCTGTCTGGGCCTTCCCACATCGTTTCCCACTTAACCATGATTTGGGGACCTTAGCTGGCGGTCTGGGTTGTTTCCCTTTCGACAACGGACGTTAGCACCCGCCGTCTGTCTCCCTCGCTGCACTCGTCGGTATTCGGAGTTTGCATGGGGTTGGTAAGTCGAGGTGACCCCCTAGCCCAAACAGTGCTCTACCCCCGACGGTGATACGAGAGGCACTACCTAAATAGTTTTCGAGGAGAACCAGCTATCTCCGGGCTTGATTAGCCTTTCACTCCGAGCCACAGGTCATCCCCCAATTTTTCACCATTGGTGGGTTCGGGCCTCCAGTCAGTGTTACCTGACCTTCACCCTGCCCATGGCTAGATCGCCCGGTTTCGGGTCTACTGTTACCGACTTTTCCCGCAGAACGGGATGGCGCCCTGTTAAGACTCGGTTTCCCTACGGCTCCCCTAAACGGTTAACCTTGCCAGTAAGAATAAGTCGCTGACCCATTATACAAAAGGTACGCAGTCACCATGTCCGACCCGCGGCGAACCACGCGCCGGACAACGGCTCCCACTGCTTGTACGCATCCGGTTTCAGGAACTATTTCACTCCCCTCACAGGGGTTCTTTTCGCCTTTCCCTCACGGTACTGGTTCACTATCGGTCAGTTGAGAGTATTTAGCCTTGGAGGATGGTCCCCCCATGTTCAGACAGGGTTTCACGTGCCCCGCCCTACTCGATTTCACGCAATGGCCGTTTTCGCGTACGGGGCTATCACCCGCTATGGCGCACCTTTCCAGGTGCTTCCGCTAACTATCCAATGCGCTTAAGGGCTGTTCCCCTTTCGCTCGTCACTACTAAGGGAATCTCGGTTGATTTCTTTTCCTCCGGGTACTTAGATATTTCAGTTCCCCGGGTTCGCTTCGCCAACCTATGTATTCAGTTGACGATAACTCCCGAAAGAGTTGGGTTTCCCCATTCGGAAATCCCCGGATCAAAGCCTGTTAGCCGGCTCCCCGAGGCATATCGCAAGCTACGACGTCCTTCATCGCCTTCAACTGCCTAGGCATCCACCGAATGCGCTTGTTTGCTTGACCATATAATCGAAAGTGCACTCGGCACCTCTATCATATATAGCTGAATAACACCGGTTTGGAAGAGCGCCAGCCGTCTCCGGCTTGCACTCGTACCAAGACACATTTGCTTTTAACGTCGATATCGTTGCTAGAACTTCGATATCGACTGGGTGCGTCAAGATTCATTTCCTGACGCACAGACTACATCATTACGAATTATCAAAGAGCGCGTGTCGCGCGGACTCCCCACCCTAGATCGACAGATCAATGGTGGAGCCGAGGAGGATCGAACTCCCGACCTCCTGCTTGCAAAGCAGGCGCTCTCCCGGCTGAGCTACGGCCCCCGGACAAAGGTGGTGGGTCTGGATGGATTTGAACCACCGACCTCACCCTTATCAGGGGTGCGCTCTAACCAACTGAGCTACAGACCCGGGTCGGTACCCTCAGTGGCACACGAGTGCCACACGCAATCGCCTCCGCACCACTTGAAACAAACCATTCGTGTGGGCGCGCCCATGATCTCCGCGCCGGCTTGCCGACGAAACGCTTTGCGGTTCGTCAACAAACGGCAAGTTGGAGGTGGGCACGTCAGCGCGAACCCGCGATATTACCGCAGGTGCGCCAACGTCGATTCCGCAGAGTCAAGGCTTGGTCCCGTTCCCGCCAACGCGAACGCCAGCAGGCAGGACTTCGATTTAAGGAGGTGATCCAGCCGCAGGTTCCCCTACGGCTACCTTGTTACGACTTCGTCCCAGTCATGAATCACACCGTGGTAACCGTCCTCCCGAAGGTTAGACTAGCTACTTCTGGTGCAACCCACTTCCATGACGTGACGGGCGGTGTGTACAAGGCCCGGGAACGTATTCACCGCGACGTTCTGATTCGCGATTACTAGCGATTCCGACTTCAAGGAGTCGAGTTGCAGACTCCTATCCGGACTACGAGAGATTTTTTGGGATTCGCTCACCCTCGCGGGATCGCAGCCCTCTGTATCTCCCATTGTAGCACGCTTGTAGCCCACCACAATAAGGGCCATGATGACTTGACCTCGTCCCCGCCTTCCTCCGGTTTGTCACCGGCAGTCTCCTTAGAGTTCCCGGCATTACCCGCTGGCAAATAAGGATAAGGGTTGCGCTCGTTACGGGACTTAACCCAACATCTCACGACACGAGCTGACGACAGCCATGCAGCACCTGTCACACGGTTCCCGAAGGCACCGATCCATCTCTGGAAAGTTCCGTGGATGTCAAGTGGTGGTAAGGTTCTTAGCGTTGCCTCTAATTGAACAGCATGCTCCACCGCTTGTGCGGGCCCCCGTCAATTCATTTGAGTTTTAACCTTGCGGCCGTACTCCCCAGGCGGAGAACTTATCGCGTTAGCTGCGCCACCAAGCCCTCAAGGGGCCCAACGGCTAGTTCTCATCGTTTACGGCGTGGACTACCAGGGTATCTAATCCTGTTTGCTCCCCACGCTTTCGCACCTCAGCGTCAGTGTTAGTCCAGGAGGCCGCCTTCGCCACTGGTGTTCCTTCCTATATCTACGCATTTCACCGCTACACAGGAAATTCCGCCTCCCTCTACTACACTCTAGTCCGCTAGTTTGAAATGCAGTTCCCAGGTTGAGCCCGGGGATTTCACACCTCACTTAACGAACCGCCTACGCGCGCTTTACGCCCAGTAATTCCGATTAACGTTCGCACCCTCCGTATTACCGCGGCTGCTGGCACGGAGTTAGCCGGTGCTTCTTCTGCGGGTAACGTCAAGACGCGGGGGTATTAGCCCCTCGCTTTTCTTCTCCGCTGAAAGTGCTTTACAACCCTAGGGCCTTCTTCACACACGCGGCATGGCTGTGTCAGGCTTGCGCCCATTGCACAATATTCCCTACTGCTGCCTCCCGTAGGAGTCTGGACCGTGTCTCAGTTCCAGTGTGGCTGATCGTCCTCTCAGACCAGCTATGGATCGTTGCCTTGGTGAGCCATTACCTCACCAACAAGCTAATCCAACGCAGGCTCGTCCAATAGCGCGAGGTCTAGCGCCGACTTGCGTCGGCGGGCCGATCCCCCGCTTTCATCACCGGTCAGAAACCGGAGATCACATGCGGTATTAGCCCGAGTTTCCTCGGGTTATCCCCCACTATTGGGTGGATTCCTACGCGTTACTCACCCGTCCGCCACTCTACTCGCCCCCGAAGGGACTTTCTCGTTCGACTTGCATGTATTAGGCCTGCCGCCAACGTTCAATCTGAGCCATGATCAAACTCTTCAGTTTAAGAAGTTTTCGGGTTCAGCAGCGATAAAGACCGCCACCGCCCCCAAGTCAAGTTTGCCTCGGCTCTTCGTTCACGAGCGCCCACACGAATGGCTTGTTTCGTTGTAAATGAGCGGGGCCGCGCGTGCATTCACGCGGGCCAAGCGGCGTGTTCCGGTCACCAGCCAAAACACTGCGATCAACCGCTCGACCGCGACCCGCGCAGGTCAGGCGCGCGCAACCAGGTGCCAGCTCTTCTTGCCCCGCCGGATGAGATGGTAGCGGCCATATAGCGCGTTCGACGAAGACAACGTGCGCTCGGTGTCTTCCGTCAGTTCGCCATTCACACGCACCGCTTTGCTTTGGACCAACCTGCGCGCCGCGCTCCTCGATCGCGCGAGCGGCGTTTGCGCCATGACGGCGACCAGTCCGACGTCGGCCTCGACTGTCGTGCACTCGATGCCGTCGAGCGCAAGCTGTTCGAAATCGATCGCCGTCAATGACTCCAAGGCACCGCTGAACAGCGCGTCCGTGATCCGCCTCGCGGACAGAAGACCTTCCTCGCCGTGCACCAGGCGCGTGACTTCCGACGCGAGGAGGCGCTGCGCCGCGCGCGATCCTGGATCCTCTGCAACCGCCTTCTCGGCCGCCTCGATCTCTTCCACGCCCAGAAAGGTAAGTTGACGCAGATAAGTCACCACGTCTCGATCCGCCATGTTGATAAGGAACTGATAGAAGGTGTACGGCGACGTTTTCGTCTCGTCAAGCCAGACGGCTCCCGCCTCGGTCTTTCCGAATTTTGTCCCGTCGGCCTTTGTCGCCAACGGGATCGTCATCGCGAAAACCTTCCTCGCCAAGGTCCGCCGAACCAGGTCGACACCGCTGACGATGTTCCCCCACTGATCGCTGCCGCCGATCTGAACGGTGCAGCCATACCGTTCGGCGAGTTGCTTGAAGTCCATCGCCTGCAGGATGGTGTAACTGAACTCGGCGAACGAAATACCGCTTCCCCTGGCTTCCAGTCTCGACCTGACCCACTCGCGCTGGATCATCGCGTTGACCGAAAAATGTTTCCCTACATCACGCAAGAAGGAGACGACATCGAGGCGACCGGTCCAATCCAGGTTGTTGACGACGATCGCTCCCGCATCCCCGTCGAAATCGAGAAACCGCGCCGCTTGCGCGCGCACTCTCTTCCCCCAGACCGCGACGATCTCGCGAAGATTGAGATCGCGTTCCTGTTTCTTGTCGCTGGGATCGCCGATCAACCCGGTGGCACCGCCAACAAGCAGGATGGGTCGATGTCCGGCCCGTTGAAAGCGCCTCAAGGTCAGGAGCGGCACCAGGTTTCCGATCTGGAGACTGTCCGCAGTAGGATCGAAGCCGCAATAGACGACGCGCGAACATGGAGCGAGATGAGCCTCGAGGCCCGCTTCGTCCGAAACTTGCGCGACCAGGCCCCTTCTACGTAGATCGGTCAGGATCGAACTTTGCTCGGATGGGTTATCCAAGCTTCCAAAACCAGACAAATTCTTTATACTCCAAACCTTGCCGCGCATGTGAGTTCCAAAATCTGCCTTCTGGCAGAAATTGACTAGAGTATAAAGCTTGAGCAGGGGAAAAGTTCCGGTATCCCATCTCTACGTCTGTGCCGCAGTGGCTGCGATCCTCGGCCTCATTTCCTCTTTCGACCGGGACGTTACGGAAGCTATCACCACCTTCGAGGCGGACCCTCGCTACGCCGATGCTGAACTTGAGGCGCTCAGGGCTTACGCGGAACAACCACCGGAATCCGAAGCGACGACCGAGCAGGTCATATGCATCGAGCCAGGGGAAAACCTTTCCACAATCTTCAAGCGAAGAGACTTCCCGCCCGGAGAACTGCAACGGATACTTGCCAGTGGCCCGCTGGCGGAACGGCTGCACAGGGTGTATCCCGGCCACAAACTGACGTTCGTTATGGACGAAGTGGGCAATCTTCTCCGCTTCGTCTATTCGCCCGGACCCTTGGAACGGCTCGTATTCGAACGTTCCGGCGAAGCGTATCGAGGCCGCAAGGAAATCGAAGAGCCCACCAGGAAAGTTGCCTTTAAGCACGCCGTGATCAAGCATTCGTTGTTCGTCGCCGGGCAGCGCGCGGGATTGGAAGACGCTCTTGTCATGCGTCTGGAAAAGATCTTTCAGTGGGACATCGACTTCCTTCTCGATATACGGGACGGTGACGAATTCTCGATTCTCTTCGAAGAGCTATACCTGGACGATCAACTTGTCGACACCGGCAAAATCCTCGCGGCCCAGTTCGTGAACCGGGGAGAGACGCACCGAGCGGTCCTGTATTCCGATAGCACCGGTATTGCCGCGTTCTACAGTCCCCAGGGGGAAAGCATGCGCAAGGATTTTCTCAGGGCGCCGCTCGAGTTTACGCGCATCAGTTCCAACTTTAATCTGAAGAGACACCACCCGCTGTTCAAGATCTCGATGCCCCACCGCGGCATCGACTACGCCGCGCCCGTGGGCACGGCGGTGTTGGCGGCGGGCGACGGGACGGTCCGTATCGCGGGCCGTACCACCCCCAATGGCAACTACCTGGTGTTGCGACACGGCGAAACCTTCGAGACCAAGTACCTGCACATGTCCAGGATCGCCCGCGGGATCCGCGAAGGAACCCGCGTCGAGCAGGGCAAAACCATCGGATACGTGGGCGCGACCGGATACGCCACGGGCCCCCACCTCCACTACGAATTCCTCGTGAACGGTGTGCACCACAACCCCCGCACCGTAGAACTGCCGAAAGCGAAACCCATTCCCGCCGCGGAACGGAACCGTTTCGAGGAGTCCACCGGGCTCATCCTCGCGCAGCTCGAGAACCACCTGTCGGGGCACCAGGTTCTGGCCGCGCGCTAGTGCCACAAAACCCGTCGCCCTAGCGGGCGCGCCGTCTTTTGCTCCCGCCCAAGCCCCCTGTTTCGCCCCGCCCGCGCGCCCGTCACCCCGTCGATCTTGCCGCTAAAGCGGCAAGTCCGACAGGCTGCTAGCCAGCACGATCTCGCGAGTCAGGCCGCACCGATGGCTCTTCTATTCATCGGCGCAATTTCCGGAACAAGTGTCGACGGACTCGACTTGGCGATGATCGATGTCGAACCCGTCGTACCGCGCATCATCGACGCCACAATCGAACCAATACCGGACCCCCTTGCCGATACCCTGCGTGCCCTTGCCCTACCGGCCGCAGATGACCTGAACCGCATGGCCAGGGCCGATGCCGAAATGGGCGAACTCATAGGTCGGTCCGCCCGCGCATTCGCGAGAAATCGCCCGGTCAGGGCGATCGGAAGCCACGGACAAACAATTCGACACGACCCGCGCAAGGTCCCCGCCTATACCGTTCAAATAGGGGATCCCCATCGTATCGCCGAGATCAGCGGTCTCGACACGGTCGCCGATTTCCGTCGCCGGGACGTGGCGGCCGGCGGCGAGGGCGCGCCATTGGTGCCGCCGTTCCATGAAGCGCTGTTCAAGCCTTCCAAGGGCGAACGCGTGGTAGTGAATATCGGTGGGATTTCCAACATAACGATTCTCGCGCCGGACCTCGTGATCGGATTCGACACAGGTCCCGGCAATGCCTTGCTCGACGCCTGGATTCGAGAACACCGGGGATTGGCGCTTGATCTGGGTGGCGCGTGGTCCGCAACAGGGAAAGTGATTCCGAACCTGCTGGCCGACCTCGAACAGGACGGTTTTGTTCGCGCACCACCGCCGAAGAGCACCGGCAAGGATTTCTACAACCTCGACTACTTGCGCTTGCGCCTGCACGGTTCGGAAGACCCCGCCGATGTCCAAGCCACTTTGGCCGAGTTCACCGCCGCAAGCATTTCCTGGGCGGTTGAGACATGGGCGCCATCCAATGCCGATATAGTTGTATGTGGGGGAGGTCGGTTGAACGGCGACCTTATGAACCGTCTCGGGCGATGTCTGATCAAGCGTCGGGTGATGAGCACGGAAACCTTGGGCGTCGACGGCGATGCCATCGAAGCGGCAGCCTTCGCGTGGCTCGCATATCGCTTTCTGGAACGCCTACCCGGGAACTCTCCGGCCGTCACGGGGGCGGCGGGGCCGCGGGTCCTCGGGGCGTTCTATCCAGCCAACAGGCAAATCAAATAGCGAAAGAGTTTCCGCAACCGCAGGTTGAGGAAGCATTGGGATTCGTCACGACGAACTGCGCCCCCTGCAGGTCTTCCGCATAGTCGATCTCGGCGCCGGCAAGGTATTGATAGCTCATCGCATCCACCAGCATGGTGACGCCTTCTCGCTCGATCACGGCATCGTCCTCCGCGACCTCCTCGTCGAAGGTAAAGCCATACGAGAAGCCGCTGCAACCACCGCCTGTGATAAAGACGCGCAGTTTCAGCAAGTCGTTGCCCTCGTCCGCAACGAGTTCCGCAACCTTACCTGCGGCGCGGGCGGAAAAGCCAATGTCGGCCGATTCCATGAAGCTGCCTCAAGCGTCTCGCTCGCCGTCGCCCGGCAACTCGAAAACACGAACGTTGCCACGTTCCTCGTCGTCTTCGAGGCACAGGATTCTGCCGTTCACCGATCCGCCCAGTTCGACGCCAAGCTGTTTGTACGACACATCACCCGTGACCCGGCCGGTCACCGAAATTTCCAGACGCTCCCTGGCAAGCACATTGCCTTCGACTCGGCCCGCGACAACCACGTGCGCCGCCTGAATGTCGCCCTCGACACTACCGCCCTCGTCGACGAAAAGCGTGGCCGAGACCCCTTCATCGGTCGTTATCTTGCCCGCAACCGCGCCGCTGACGTATAGCCGACCCGAAAAATGAACGTCGCCGCGCACCGACGTATCCGACGCAATAAGGGTGGCGCTCTGTTCCTTGCTATCGACCCTCTTCTTCTTCATGAGCCCGCCTTCTTCGTTCCAACTCTCCCCGCCTTGGGGTCTAAACCACTTCATTCGCTATCCACTTCATCAACTATGCCGTATTCCATCCCGCTTTGCCGACCTTCTATTCCACAGACCACGCAAACACCCGCTCGAACCGGTGTCCGGTATCCACTTCCACGGTGACCCTGACCTCTTGGGGTAGAAATTCCTTGGGAAGAGTCATCTGACCGCTAAAGTCCTCAAAGTAGAGAAATCCGAACTTGATGGGATACTCGCTCTCTTCCGACAACTCTGCAAGGGACAATGATCGCTCCGCACTTGACTCTTCTCCGACGATATCGATCTCGACGCTCCCCTCGATCCATCGGTCACGGTCCACGGCCTGGGTCAGAAACAACGTGTAGGCGAATCGGGCGGGGTCTCGCGTCTTCGCGATTTCGAGCCGCTCGATGTTGAAACCCACATCATCGTCCATCGGCGCCACAAGTCGCCGGTAGAAGCGCACTTCCTCTTCGAGGGACTGGATCCGATCGCCGAGAATCTTGATCGTGCGACGCAGTTGCTCGTTCGCACCTGCATCCACCACCCGAGCAAGATCCAGTTCCTTGAACCAGGCGATATCATCCGTCTCGTCGCAGTCGGCGGCCAGGATCGAGCCAAGCTCGCCCTCGCGGTCATAGCGGTAGCCGCCCAGTAGGAAGCAGCCGTATCCAAAGCCGGCGGCCAGGACCACAGCCATCGCCGTCCAGGCGGTCCTTTTCCTGGGGCGGTCGGCAACGACCACCATGCTCCGTGACAGTCTCATAGCAATTATCGTCTCGGGTTCTGCAAAGCGCATGGCCCCGGACGCGATCCCGGTACCTTGCGCGCTGCCGACTATAATATTCCAGACAGGCATCGGGGACGCCTCTTCCATGGAACAAACATCGCCGGGGAACGTCAGCGAAGGGGGACGGTTGATCCATGGTCGACGAACGCGCTGGGCCAGGAGCCTTCAGCCGGGGAGCGCGAGGGGGTTACCCCTCGCAAATAAACAACAGCGCGAGGGGGTTACCCCTCGCAGGAAAGAATCGAAGCCGAAGGCGCTGGCTGTGGGGCACTTCCAATGCCGCCGTCACGGTCGCCGCAGGGCATAAAAGGGTCAAGTAGGAGCGAACCACGCGAAACGTGAACAGCCAGCGAAATGCTCCGACGCGCCGGGCCCTACTTTTCCAGCGTCTGAGAAGCCGCATCGCAGGGGCCATCCCCAAGGTACCGGCGAATGTGCTCCAGCTTCCGATCCTCGGTATCGCCGTTGGCGTGACCGCAAGCCTCGTGGTCGCGTCGTTCAAGGCGATCATCGCTTTCGCGGGACTTTCACTCGTCGGCCTCCACAGTGAAGACTTTGAATCGCTGCCAACGGTCGCAACGGCGCTACTGCCCCTGACTGGCGCCGTGGTCATCGGTGTATTGCTGACGCGCATGGCCGCCGAAGACCGCCGCACGGGAATCGCGCATGTTCTGGAACGTCTCGGTAGTCACCAGGGCCGCCTGCCCGTAAAGAACGCGCTCGTGCAGTTCTTCGCGGGCGCGGGCGCCCTCGCCGTAGGCTTGTCCGGCGGCCGCGAGGGACCGGCAATTCATCTCGGCGCCGCGACATCGAGCATACTGGGACAGGCCTTCAAGCTTCCGAACCACCGCATACGTCTTCTGGTCGCCTGCGGCGCGGCCGCCGCGACCGCAGCATCCTTCCACACGCCCGTTGCGGCAATTGTGTTTGCGATGGAGGTCGTGCTGATGGAATGGGCGATTGGCTGTCTCATTCCAGTCATTCTGGCGGTAGCTGCCGCTACCGTCGTATCACGCATCGTATTTCTGCCCGCACCTGACCTGGTCGTTCCCCAAATGGGGTCACCATCGATGCTGGACCTCGTGTACATGGCATTTGGCGGTTTCGCCATAGGCGCAATCGCCGCCGGCTTCATTCTCGCCGTACGCTCGGGCGTCGCGCTCCCGGCGATGCTGATCGTGGTCATAGCGACGTGGACAACCAGAAGGGTCTTCCGACAGCGTTCGGTATTCCTCACCATGCTCGCCGCCCTGGGGCTCGAACGGCTGCCTTCGGAACATCTTCTGCGGGCCCCGGTCGGCAGTATCATGGAACGCAGCATCGTGCGGCTCCCGGATGTGATGAATGTCCGCGCCGCCGCCGATGCGCTGGCGGGAAATCCGGAATGGGTCGTGGTGGAAAACGGTGATGGCAACGTGCGCTGCCTGTTGAAGGCCGGCGACCTCGCCCGCCATCTGCGCACCACCAGCGAAAAGGAGGTACATCTCATGCTCCTGTCCGCCGAGCCCAAGGACGCGCTTGGTATCGACATCGATGCCACGCTCCGCGACGCGCAGGACGTGTTCACCCGCTCTGGCGTCGAGGCACTCTATGTTCGGCGCACGGCATCGGGGACCGCGATGATCGGTGGCGTCCTCACGCGCGCGGCGATCAACGCCCATACCCGAACGGCAACCCGCCCAGGACACGGCTGATGCTCTGGATCAAGGCGTTTCACGTCATCTTCGTCGTTACCTGGTTCGCAGCCCTGTTCTATTTGCCCCGGCTGTTCGTCTATCACGCGGCAGCCACCGACCAACCCGGGATCGAACGATTCAAACTCATGGAGCGCCGCCTCTATCGAGGAATCATGACGCCATCCGCCGCGCTCACGGCGGTATTCGGCATCTGGCTCGTGACTCTCTATTGGGACGCCTACGCCGACGCGGCATGGCTGTGGATAAAGATCGCAGGTGTGTTGGCGCTTTACGCCTACCACGGCTATTGCGGTAGGCTCCTGCGTCGGTTCGCCAACGACGAAAACACCAGAAGCGATACATTTTTTCGGTGGTTTAACGAAGTACCTACCGTACTGCTGTTCCTTATCGTAATCCTGGTCGTAGTCAAACCATTCTGACAATTGTCGAACTCCTATTGAACGAGAGGCTCTCCCTCAAGTGAATCGAAGCGAATCCAATCGGCTTTTCCAACGCGCCCAAGAGGTTATTCCCGGCGGTGTCAATTCTCCCGTGCGCGCCTTCAAGGGCGTCGGCGGTTCCCCGGTCTTCTTTGCGTCGGCGAATGGACCATACCTATTCGATGTCGACGGCAACCGCTACATCGACTACGTCGCATCCTGGGGACCGATGATCCAGGGCCACGGCTTCGAACCCGTCGTACGCGCGATAAGGGACCAGGCAGCGGAAAGCCTCGGCTTTGGCGCGCCGACGAAACGCGAAACAGAGATGGCCGAAAAGATCGTCGACACAGTGCCCGGAATCGACAAGGTGCGGCTGGTCAACTCCGGTACGGAAGCGACGATGTCGGCAATTCGACTCGCGCGAGGTTTCACGTCGCGGGATATGGTCATCAAGTTCGACGGGTGTTACCACGGTCACTCGGACGCGTTGCTGGCGAAAGCCGGTAGCGGCGTATTGACGCTTGGCCTGCCGAACTCACCCGGCGTGCCCGAGTCCGTCGCGCGCCACACGCTGACGCTGCCATTCAATGACGCCGAGGCCGTGCGCGCCGCATTCGGGCAGTATGGGGATCAGATCGCCGCCGTGATCATGGAACCCGTGGCGGGGAACATGGGCTGTATCCCACCCTTGCCCGGATTCCTCGAAACGGTGCGACAGATCACCGCCGATACCGGCGCATTGCTCATCTTCGACGAGGTGATGACAGGATTTCGCATCGCCCGGGGTGGTGCCCAAGCGCTATACGGCGTCTCGGCCGACTTGATTGCCCTCGGAAAAGTGATCGGCGGCGGCCTGCCGGTCGGCGCATTCGGCGGCCGAGCGGAAATCATGGACCACATCGCGCCGGAAGGTCCCGTGTATCAGGCCGGCACATTGTCCGGAAATCCCTTGGCGACAACGGCGGGTCTCGCCTTGCTGAATACCCTCGACGATGCCTTTTACGCTCGGCTGCGCTCGCGAACGGAGGCCCTCACCCAGGGGCTCAAAGAGCTGGCCGACCAGCGCAACCTGGCCATCAGGATCAACAGCGTTTGCGGCATGTTCAGCATGTTCTTCACCTCCGCTGCCGAAGTTGCCTCGTTCGAGGATGTCGCGCGCTGCGATGTTGCCCGTTACAACCGCTTCTTTCACGCGATGCTCGACGCTGGCGTCTACTTCGCTCCATCCGCATTCGAATCGGCTTTCGTTTCCGGCGCACACACCGACACGGAAATAGATGCCACGCTCGCGGCGGCCGACCGCGCTTTCGCACAACTGAACTAGTGTTCCGTCAAGGCGGCCGAAGCCCAAATCTACGGGTATCTGCGGGTCTTTTTGGCCCCTGGACTTCGTTGCTCCTCCTTGTGTGGGGCCTGCCACACCGCGTCGTCGCGCCTTGCCAGGAACCAAAAATCCCTCGCAGCTACACTCGCATTTTTAGACTTGACGGAACACTAGTGTCCTACGACGTCTACGGTGTCGGCAACGCGCTAGTCGACATGGAGCATTCCGTCGGCGACGCATATCTGCGCGACCACGGTATCGCCAAGGGTCACATGACGCTGATCGATGAGGCGCGAATGGATACGCTCCTGAAGTCCCTGGATGCGCGCGAAGCGACACGCATGTGCGGCGGATCCGCAGCCAACACCGCTTACGCCGTCTGCGGATTTGGCGGTAGGAGCTACTATTCGTGCCGGGTCGCCGGCGATGAAGCCGGAGCGTACTTCCTCGCGGAGATAGGCGCGGCGGGGGTGGATACCAACCGACACGACCCACATGCTCCGGGGAGAACCGGTCGCTGCCTCGTACTTGTCACCGCCGATGCGGAGCGCTCCATGAACACCTGTCTCGGCGTTTCCGACGCGCTCGACCCGGGTGACATCAATGCAGAGGCGCTAGCCCGAGCCAGCTACCTTTACATCGAAGGCTATCTCTCGTCTTCCACGTCCGGTCGCGCGGCCGCGGTGCGCGCGCGGGAGGTGGCCGAGGATGAAGGCGTTCGTACCAGTATGACTTTGTCCGACCCCACCATGGTCGAGTTCTTTCGCGACGGCCTGACCACCATGCTCGGCAATGGCGTATATCAACTCTTCTGCAACGAAGAGGAAGCGCTGGCCTGGACCCGCACAGACCGAATCGATATCGCCGTGAACGAACTGCGCGACATAGCGCCGTGCGTAAACGTTACGTTGGGCAGTGCTGGATGCCTCGTCGCTACGAGCGCAGGTCGCCGCCGGGTCTCGGGATTCCAGGTAACCGCGAACGATACGACCGGCGCGGGCGACATATACGCCGGAGCCTGTCTGTATGTCCTCACCCGGGGCGGTTCCACCGACGCTGCGGCGAGGTTCGCCAACTATGCTGCGGCGCAACTGGTGACCGGCTACGGGGCGCGTCTGGCAAATGCCGCCGCCTACAAGGCGCTACGCAACGAATTCCAGGGGTGAGCCGCGAGTCGCATCGCGTCAAAGCACTACGGCGAGCGCCCCATCAAGGGCGATCTCCCTTGGGGATACCGTGCATCCGTAAGCGATCACTTCCACGCCGGCGTCCGCCGCGCGGCGCAACGCGCTGCCGTATTGCGGATCGATGTCGTCGGCCGGGGTCACAGAGCGGATACCCGTATGGGGAACGCAGTACAGCAAGACTCCGCGATAGCCCATCGCGACACAGCGCGCAAGGGCTTCGACGTGCCTTCTCGCTCGCTCGCTCACGGCGTCCGGGAAAGCTCCCAGGCAGCCCCGCGCGAGGGTGACGCTCTTCACCTCCACATACGTCCGTGGTTCCTGGTCGGTGTCAGCGCCGTAGAGACCGAAGTCAAACCTTCCATGGATCAAACGTCTCCGGGGAGCGCCGGCGACCGGGGACGGTTGTTCCATGGTCCGCGGGCTTTTTCTTGCGAGGGGTGACCCCTCGCGCTCCCCGGCTGATGGCTCCTTTCTTGCGAGGGGTGACCCCTCGCGCTCCCCGGCTGATGGCTCTGGAATCCGGACTTCGCGGCGGATGTGTTCGGACCGCAGCTCGGGGATTCGCCCGGCGATAAGCGCCTCGGCGACGATGGCATTGGCCCGTGCGGTATTGACGCAGATGCGCTTCCCTGCCGCGGTCTCGACGATCTCCAATGTGTGCGCGTACTTGCGCTGGGGCCGTGGCGACGTGGAGAACCAGACGCGACTACCCGGCGTATCGCATCCGAGCATGGCGCCGGTGTTCGCGCAGTGCATGGTCACCACACCTCGCCCGGCGACTTCCACATCCGCCAGGAAGCGCTTGTAGCGACGTATTAACACGCCCGGCAACAAGGGCGGCTCGAATTTCATCCAACTCGCGCCATCTTTTTCGCTCAATTGAATTGAACGCAGTATTGTCCAACGGGTGGTGAATTTGATAGCTTTCGCGCCTTCGCGAATCAGCAGGTTTGAGACCTAGAGGGACCATGCCCGCAAAAAACACGGAAACCATGTCAGGAACAAGAGCAACAAACAGGTCGGCACACCTCCAAGCCGCCGCATTCGAGACGGTCGATACGCCGTTCAGGAACTTCACACCCTACGACCCGGCCGAAAACGAACCTTACATGGGTTCATCGCAACTGGATCATTTCCGCAACATGCTGCTCGATTGGCGACGCCAGCTCATGGAGGAGGTTGATCGAACCGTGAACCACATGCAGGATGAAGCCGCCAATTTTCCCGATCCCGCGGATCGCGCAACGCAGGAGGAGGAGTTCAGCATCGAACTCAAGACCCGCGATCGCGAACGCAAACTCATCAAGAAGATCACCGAGACGCTGGAACGCATCAATACGGAAGACTACGGTTATTGCGATACCTGCGGCGTCGAGATCGGCCTGCGCCGCCTGGAGGCTCGACCCACTGCATCACAGTGCGTGGACTGCAAGGCGCTGTCGGAACTGCGCGAACGCCAACTTCACGCCTGATCTACGGCGATAGCGACCAACCCTCACGGCGGGACCCTCGGAGAGTGACTGTCACGCCGAAGGCTCTAGCCGTGGGGTACTTGCATGGAACAAACGTCTCCGGGGAGCGCCAGCGACCTGGAACGTTTGATCCATGGTCGACGAGTGGGGCTGGGCCACGGACAGAGCCGAAGGCTCCGGCCGTGGGGCACTATGTTGGGCGTTTTGCTCCGACGCCTTCCGGACCGCTTCACTTCGGCTCGCTGCTGACTGCCGCCGCCAGCTACATGGAAGCACGGGTCAACGGAGGTGAATGGAAACTGCGCATCGATGACCTCGACGCTCCACGCATCGCCCTGGGCGTAGTCGATGAAATTCTCCGGACGCTGGAGCGACACGGCCTATGCTGGGACGGCGCAATCAACTACCAGAGCTCCGTCACCGACCGTTATGAAGCGGCTATCGAAACGCTTATTGGCCAAGCCCTGTGTTTCGATTGCACCTGTACCAGAAAAGACCTGCGGAGCCACGTCGTTTACCCGGGAACGTGTCGGCATCGCCCGGCGCGAATGAGCGCGAACGCGGCGATACGGGTTCGTGTCCCGCCAACGGAGTACGCATTCGAAGACGGTCTGGGCGGGCATTTCGCGCAACGCCTATCCGAAGATGTCGGCGATTTCGTCATCGTCCGTCGTGACCGGATTGTCGGCTACCAGTTGGCCGTTGTGGTCGACGACGACGCCATGTGCGTCACCGATGTCGTCCGTGGCGCGGACCTGATCGACAATACGCCCCGCCAACTGTTCCTGATTGAACGTCTGGGACTCCAGGCACCGCGCTACACCCACGTTCCCGTGATCGCCGAACGCAGCGGCGCCAAATTGTCAAAGCACACACTCGCCACAGCGGTAGACAATCGCTTTCCGGCGCAGAACCTGCGATCCGTTCTGGACCTCCTCGGTCAGGATCCGCCGATGCTCGGAACCGTGAATGCCCTCCTGGATTGGGCTGTCGCGCACTGGCGGCTCTCGGCGGTGCCATGTGGCGCAACATTGGAGAGCTGGCAAAGTATCTGATCGATTGCCGGCAACTCTCTTGCGAGGGGTGCCCCCTCGCGCTGCTCTTTCTTGCGAGGGTCCCCCTCGCGCTCCCCGGCTGATGGCTCCTTGTTTGCGAGGGGTGCCCCCTCGCGCTCCCCGGCTGATGGCTCCTTTCTTGCGAGGGGTCCCCCCTCGCGCTCCCCGGCTGATGGCTCCGAAACGCGCCTTGCGCCAGCGTTGTTTTCATAGCATCTTGTCCCAATGACGCAGATTCTTGTTGTCGAGCCGAACCCCGGATATCGCGAAAAGTTGTGCGATCTACTTGAACGCAATGGTTATGCCGTCGACCAGGCTGCACAATTTCCGCAGTCAGGCACGAAAAAGTTCGCAGCGGTAGTTGCCAACGCCCGCTCGACGCCGGGTCCCAGCGTCGCTGTTCCGATGGATCGGAATGTCCCTCTCATTCTTATCGCCGACAAGGCAAGCATACGTGCCGCTGTCGACGCCATTCGACAAGGTGCCGCCGACTATCTACCGCGCTCTTTCGATCCCTGCGAGCTACTGGGGGCGCTTGAACGCGTCACCTCGCAGGATCCCGGCGCTCCGCAACCACCGAGACACGATACCTGGCTCCTGCGAGGTTCCTGTAGCGCGATGCGGGAATTGTTCCAGCGAATAGAGATCGTCGCGCCGACCGAGTCGACCGTGTTGATTGAAGGCGAACCCGGCACCGGCAAGGAACTCGTGGCCCGCGCTTTGCACGCATCCGGCCAGCGCCGACACGCGCCCTTGATCTCCCTTAACTGTGCCGCCACTCCCCAGTCGCTGATCGAGTCGGAACTGTTCGGCCACGGCTCGGCCAATGCGCCGGCGGCCGGACTTCTGCAAGCCGCCGATGGAGGTACGCTGTTTCTCAAGGAAGTCGGCGAGTTACCACTATCGACACAAGACCGCCTCATCCACTTTTTTCGTGGATCTGCAACGCAAGTTCCACGCTTGCCCGGCATCGAAGGCCACGCACCCGCGTCTACGCGCTGGCCCGATGTCCGCGTCATTGCGGCAACGCATCGCAATATCGAGCGTTTGGCAGTGAATGGACAGTTCCGTGAAGAGCTGTTCCAACACCTCAACGCGGTATCACTGACGGTTCCGCCGCTGCGGCGGCGAGGCAAGGATATCGTCGAGCTTGCCAAGGCTCTCCTCGACCACCATGACGTCTCGATGAACAAGCGTGGATTGACATTTTCCGACGAGGCGCTTGTCGCAATCGCCAAATACCACTGGCCCGGAAACCTGCGAGAACTCGAGAATGCCGTCGAACGCGCAGTCATTCTCTGCGACCACACCGCGATTGGTGCCGAACTTCTCGCCATTGACGCCGGTCGACTGCAAGACCCCGGCTGGTCGGACGGCGAACCCGGTCCAGCCATAAACGACGACGATCCAGGAGACCACGTTTCCCTGCAAGACTACTTCGTCCGGTTCGTTACCGATAACCAGGACCGCTTTACCGAGACCGAACTGGCTGCCAAGCTCGGCATTAGCCGAAAGAACCTCTGGGAGCGGCGGAAGCGCTATAGCATTCCGCGCCGGCGCACTCGCACTCGCCGACCACGCCGGGACTTCGGCTAGCGCATACTGCCTAACTCGGACTTCCCCTTTTTCCACCGGCACCCTAACATCCCCCCGACAAATCCAAACAGCGAAAGTTTCTTGAGCGAAGCGCCACCTCAAAGGACCGCCAATCCGCAGCTTCGGCAGAGCGTTTTTTCAACGAATGCGGTCACCGTCGTCAAGGCGCTACGCGAAGCGAGTTTCGACGCCTACCTGGTCGGTGGCTGTGTGCGGGATCTGCTGCTCGGCGGCACGCCAAAGGACTTCGACGTCGCCACAGATGCCACGCCGGAGGAAGTCAAGGCCGTGTTTCCTCGCGCGCGACTTGTCGGACGACGATTTCGCATAGCCCACGTACAGTTCCGCGGCGAATTCATCGAAGTCTCCACCTTCCGGCGCGGCAATCCCGAAGAGACGGACGACGACCAGGTCGAGTCCGACGCAAATCATCGCTCGGTGGATGGCGTCATCCTGCGGGACAATCTCTACGGTACGCGAGATGAAGACGCGCTTCGACGCGACTTTACTGTCAATGCCCTCTACTACGACCCCATCGATGATGTGCTGTTGGATTACAGCGACGGCTTGCGGGATATCAGGGATCGCACCCTTCGGACCATCGGCGACCCGAAGACGCGTTTTCGCGAAGACCCTGTTCGAATTCTGCGAGCGATAAGGTTCGCCGCGAAACTCGGTTTTAGACTCCATGCCGATACCGAGCGCGCCATCGCCCCACTCGGCGAACTATTGACCGCGATATCACCGTCGCGCCTGTTCGACGAGTTCAACAAGCTGTTCATGCGGGGGCATGCTGCTTCTGCGTGGACGCTCATGGGCCGATTCGGCCTTCCCGAAATCCTCTTTCCGTTGTTCGAAAATGAAGACTCCATCGTCCGTGTGGCGCTGCAAAGTACCGATGATCGCTTCCGAGAGGACAAGCCGGTGACAAGCGGTTTCCTGTTTGCCGCCATGTGCTGGCCCGAGTTCCAACGACGCAGCGCGCTTTCCGCCACCTCCAGGAATGCAGCGGACGAACGACTGAAGGCCGCTCACGCCGTTATCGGCGAACAGGCGTTGACCGTTGCAATTCCCAGGCGCCTGACCTTCTTCATCCGCGATGTTTGGCGACTGCAAACGCGCCTGGAGCGAAAGACGGCGGAGGGCATCCTCGAACACCCCCGATTTCGCGCGGCTTACGACTTCCTGGCGCTTCGGGCGGAGGTGGGCGAAGCGGACCCTGATCTCGTGCAATGGTGGACGGACATCCAGACGACGCGAGAGACTGATGGGAGTACCCCAGTATCCCCAGTATCGCGACCGCGAAGGCGCCGACGCCGGCGATACCGTGGTCGCAAAGCCGCAGATGCCCGCCAGATTCGTCCCGAATAGTGCACGCGACAATCCGTGTTCACTGAAACATGATTGCGCGCCACACTGATTCCGCAGCTTCGCGCCCGACGGGTCCCGCCAGCCGACTTCCCGGCTACATCGCGATCGAAGGGCCTATCGGCGTCGGCAAGACGACGCTTGCCAGACGGTTGGCGGAATCTTTCGGCTATCCCCTGTTGCTGGAACCATCCACTGAAAACCCTTTCCTGGACCGGTTTTACCGAGAAGGACGTCGCCACGCGCTGCCGACGCAACTCTTTTTTCTGCTACATCGCGCGCAGCAAGTCGCACGGGTCAGAGATGATCTGTTGGGGTCCGTCCTTATTGCCGATTTCCTGATTGAAAAGGACAGGTTGTTCGCCGAACTCAACCTGGACAAGAACGAGTTGGAACTCTACGACCGGATCCACCAGGCCCTGGACATGCAGCCGCCGTCTCCGGACCTTGTCGTGTACTTGCAGGCCCCCGTGTCCGTGTTGTTGCGCCGCATCCGCCGGCGAGGGATAGGCTTCGAACAGCAGATGGACGCCAACTATCTGACAGCGCTTTGCGCAGCCTACACCGAGTTCTTTCACTACTACGACCAGGCACCGCTTCTCATCGTGAACGCTGCGAACGTCGACTTCGGCAACGACCAACACTTCGATTCCCTGGTGCAACGCCTGGCCGACATGGAAGGTAGTCGCCAGTATTTCAACCCCGATCCAACGTTGTTGTAAGCAAGATGTAGAGGGCCCGCAATGAGCAGCCAGACAAGAACCGCGCCGGTCTCAATCAACACCCTGTCGGCCATGAAAAGGCGACAGGAGAAGTTCGCGGCATTGACAGCGTACGACGCCCTGTTCGCAGAACTCATCAGCAACGCTGGCGTCGACGTGTTGCTCGTAGGTGACTCCCTCGGCATGGTGTTACAGGGTCACGACAGCACCCTGCCCGTCACGCTCGACGACGTGATCTATCACATGCAGTGCGTCAAGACCGGGAACAGGGGCAGCCTCATCATGGCCGATCTGCCCTTCATGACCTATGCGTCATCCTCGCAATCATTGGAGAGCGCTGCCGCGTTGATGCGCGCCGGGGCGCATATGGTGAAGCTTGAAGGCGGAGCCTGGCTGTCCGAGTCGACGCGTTTGCTCAGCGAACGCGGTATTCCGGTTTGCGCCCACATGGGCCTGACGCCCCAATCCATCAACCGCCTGGGCGGCTTTCGCGTACAGGGACGGAACACCGAACGCGCCAACGAGATCATCGAGGAAGCAGCGATACTCGAAGAAGCCGGCGCCTCGATTCTGTTGCTCGAATGTGTGCCCGTATCACTGGCCAAGACGATCACGGAGCGTGTGCATATTCCCGTTATCGGCATTGGCGCGGGTCCGCATACGGATGGACAGATCATGGTGATGCACGACATGTTGGGTTTGACGCCGCTATCGATGCGCGTGCCAAAATTCGTCAAGAACTTCCTGCCCGAGAGCAAGACGGGTATCCCGGGCGCTTTCGAAGCGTACGCCACAGCGGTGAAGGAAGGCATTTTTCCTGCTCCGGAGCACTGTTTCACCTGACACGCCTGTCGCGTGGGCGAAGATCATCTGGTTTCGACTAGTGAATACGGTACGGACAATCCAGGATCTGCGAGCGGCGCTTCAAGGCGCGACGGGAGTGGGTCTCGTGCCGACCATGGGCAATCTTCACGATGGCCACATGGCACTTGTCGCCGCATCGGTTGGACGCTGCGCTGCTACCGTCGTCAGCATCTTCGTCAATCCGCTGCAATTTGGTCCCTTCGAGGACTTCGACAACTATCCGGGAACGCTACGCGCCGACACGGCGAAACTCGAATCCGCTGGCGTCGATCTTGTCTTCGCGCCGCCCCTACGGGAAGTCTTTTCCCCCGCGAGTCAGGCGGTGAAGGTGACGCTTCCGTCGCTGTCCCGTCTTCTCTGCGGGCGTAGCCGTCCCGGCCATTTCGATGGCGTCGCCACGGTCGTCGCCAAACTGTTCAACATCGTTGGGTCCGACTACGCCTTTTTCGGCGAAAAGGATTGGCAACAGCTCACGCTGATTCGATCAATGGTGCAGTATCTGGACATCCCGACAACGATCATCGGCGTGCCCACCGTGCGCGCCGCGGACGGCTTGGCGCTATCGAGCAGGAACCAGTATCTATCGGACGCCGAACGCGCGGTCGCGCCCGCCCTGTATCGGGCCTTGTGTTCCGTCCGCGACGCCATCCAACACGGTGACCGGCATTACCGTGTTCTCGAGCGACATGGACGAGTTACGCTCGACGCCGCCGGATTTGAAGTCGACTACATCGCGGTGCGCGACGCGAACACGCTCCGCAGTCCCCGCGCGAACAGCGAGCGCCTGCGCATCCTGGGAGCGGCCAGATTGGGCAAGGCGCGCCTGATCGACAATATCGACGCGGGGCCGGGCCAATGACGGGCCCCGAAGAAATGCGGTCCTGGAGACAGCTCAAGGCCCTTTCGACGCAAGAACATCGTGGCAGTCCCGCGCCGATGCGTCTCGGCACCGGCGGACTGCTGATGGACTTTTCCAGGCAGCGGGTGGATGACGAAATCATCGATGCGCTGATCACACTTGCCGACGAGAGCGGCCTGCAATCCGCCATCGAAGACCTGTTCGAGGGCGCCATCGTCAACGCATCGGAAGGTCGGGCCGCCTTGCACACCGCAATGCGCGCACCGCATGGTGAGAGGCCTGACGCCGTCGCCGATCTGATCGAATCGGAACAGGCGCGAATGTTGCAGATCGCGAGGCGCGTGCGAGACGGTCGCTGGCGCGGGGCCTCCGGCAAGCCGTTCTCCGCCGTGGTCCATATCGGGATTGGCGGCTCACGCCTCGGCCCCGAACTCGTGGTGAGAGCGCTCGGCGGAGACTTGGATGTTCGCTTCCTCTCGAACGTGGACGGAACCGCCGCAATCCGGGCGTTCATGGACCTCGACCCAAATGAAACCCTGATCGTCGTTGCCTCGAAGTCGTTCGAGACGCTGGAAACGATGTCCAACGCGCGCTATGCCCGAAGCTGGCTGCTTGAGCGCACCGGGGATGCGAACGCGGTCGGGCGTCACTTCGTCGCGGTGACCGCCAACGTCGACGCCGCCCGCCGTTTCGGTATTCCCGCGGACCACTGTCTCAAGATCTGGGATTGGGTGGGCGGACGCTATTCGCTCTGGTCGGCGGTGGGGCTGCCTATCGCGCTCGCCCTGGGAGAAGCGGGTTTTCGCGAACTGGTTGACGGCGCCCACCACATGGACCGCCATTTCCGTACCTCGCGTCTTGCGGAAAACCTTCCTGCGATGCTGGCGCTGCTCGGAATCTGGAACAGCAACTTCCTCGGCGCTTCGACCCACGCGGTGTTGGTATACGACCACCGACTGGCGATGCTGCCCCAATTCCTGCAGCAACTCGAAATGGAAAGCAACGGCAAGTCGGTCCGCAACGACGACGCCCCGTCACGGGTGCCTACGGCGCCGGTGATCTGGGGCGGCGAAGAAACCGACGGCCAGCACGCGTTCCATCAATTGCTGCATCAGGGAACGCGCGCGTTCAGCGCGGATTTCATCACCGTCGCCAACCCCGGCCATGACCTCGTCGATCAGCACCGGTGGCTACTCGCCAACTGCGTCGGCCAAGGCGAAGCCATGTTGGCGGGCGCCGCGACGGAAGATCCTTCGACCGACGCGCCGCATCGAGCCGTCGCCGGGAACCATCCGTCGACGACCATCCTGCTCGACCGCCTCGATGGCCGGAACCTGGGCATAATGCTTGCGCTGTACGAGCACAAGGTGTTCTGTCAGAGTGTGATCTGGCGTATCAATCCATTCGACCAATGGGGCGTGGAACTCGGCAAGCAGCTTGCGCGCCGTGTCTACGATGCGCTTGGCGCAAGCCCCGACGACACCATGGACAAGGCTACCGCCAGCCTTGTCGATGCGTTGAAAACGCACCGGCGCTAGTGTCGCCCTGGCGGGGCCGTGTTTTGCCTGGGCTCAAGCAGATTTGCAATCTCCCAGGCAGTCCGCTAAATCAGCAGCAATTGGCCAACCCGGCTACGGCGCGAGCGTAACGAGGAAAAGACAACATGGCGACGATCTACCCTGTACCTGAGGATTTCGGACGCGAAGCGCACATCGACCGCGAGACATACCGGGAGATGTATCAGCGTTCCCTTGCCGACCCGCAGGGATTCTGGGCGGAGCAGGCCGAGCAGATCGATTGGATTCAGACGTGGCATACGATATCGGAAAGCGACTTCCCCAGCGGTCGCGTAGCATGGTTCCAGGGCGCGAAACTCAACGCGTCCTACAACTGCATCGACCGACACCTCCCGCAAAGGGCCGAGCAGGTGGCAATCATCTGGGAAGGCGACGACCCTGGCGAATCCCTTTCGATCACCTACCGGCAACTGCGCGACGAAGTATCGCGACTCGCCAACGCGCTGAAACAACGGGGCGTAGAAAAAGGTGATCGCGTCTGCATCTACATGCCGATGGTGCCGCAGGCCGCCTACGCAATGTTGGCATGCGCGCGTATCGGGGCTGTGCACTCCGTGGTATTCGGCGGTTTCTCGCCACATTCGCTCAGGGAGCGCATCCTCGACTCGGATTGCCGAGTGGTGATCACCGCAGACCAGGGGATTCGGGGCGGTCGCTTTGTCCCCCTGAAGGAAAACACCGAAGAGGCGCTGGCCGAGTGCCCAAACGTGCATACCGTCCTTACCGTGCGCCGCACCGGGGGCGAGATTCCGTGGCGCGAGGGTCGCGATGTCTGGTACCACGAACTCGTGGACGGCCAGTCCGCCGAGTGCGAATGCGAGTCGATGGAAGCCGAGGACCCGCTATTCATTCTCTACACTTCCGGCAGCACCGGAAAACCGAAGGGCGTGCAGCACAGCACGGGCGGCTACCTGCTGTACGCCGCCATGACCCACCGTCTCGTATTCGACTATCACGACGGTGATATCTACTGGTGCACGGCCGACGTCGGCTGGATCACCGGACATTCATATATCGTCTATGGACCCCTCGCCAACGGCGCGACCACGTTGATGTTTGAGGGCGTGCCCACCTTCCCGGACGCGTCCAGGGCGTGGCAGGTGGTCGACAAGCACGGTGTGAACATCTTCTATACGGCACCCACCGCGATCCGGCAGCTCATAGCGCTCGGCGATGACTACGTAACGTCAACATCGCGCGCATCGCTCAGGGTGCTGGGGACCGTCGGCGAGCCGATCAATCCGGAGGTGTGGGAGTGGTACCACCAAGTGGTCGGCGAACGTCGCTGTCCCGTCGTCGATACCTGGTGGCAGACGGAAACCGGCGGCATCATGATCGCACCCCTTCCTGGCGCCACCGATCTCAAGCCGGGATCTGCAACGTTGCCGTTCTTCGGCGTGCAACCGGCCTTGCTCGACGGCGACGGCAAGCACATCGACGACGTGGAGGCATCCGGGAGCCTCGCGATTGCCGCATCGTGGCCGGGGCAGATTCGCACCGTTTACGGCGACCATAGCCGTGTCATCGACACCTACTACGCCCAACATCCCGGCTATTACCTTACCGGCGACGCCGCACGTCGCGATGCGGACGGGTACTACTGGATAACGGGGCGCACGGACGACGTGTTGAATGTCTCCGGACACCGCCTCGGCACGGCGGAAGTGGAAAGCGCCCTTGTCTTGCATCCGTCCGCGGCCGAAGCCGCCGTCGTGGGATTTCCCCACGCGATCAAGGGCGAAGGCATCTATGCGTACGTCACGTTGATGGTGGATACCGAAGATGACCCGGAGAAACTGCGTTCCGAGTTGATTCAGTTCGTGCGGCAGGAGATCGGACCGTTCGCGCGACCCGATGTCATCCAGTTCGCTCCCGGCTTGCCGAAAACGCGATCCGGCAAGATCATGCGCCGCATCCTGCGCAAGATCGCCGCCGGCGACTTCGAGGACCTGGGCGACACCAGCACCCTGGCCGAACCCGCTGTCGTCGACGACCTGGTAAGCAACCGCGCCTGATAGGCGCGGCTATCACCGACTGCTCAAACGGCGTAGTTGGGAAGTTCCTTCATGGACAGCCTGATGCGACCTCGCTGGTCGACATCCAGCACGACCACGTCCACATCCTGACCTTCCTCCAGGTAGTCCGTCACCTTCTCCACCCGCTCGGGGGCGATCTCGGAGATGTGCAACAGGCCGTCCTTGCCGGGGATAATGTTCACGAAAGCGCCGTAGTTCTCGATGCGCACAACTTTGCCGTTGTAGATCTTGCCGACCTCCGCTTCAGCGGTGATTTCCTCGATCCGGGCAACCGCGGCGTCCTTGGCTTCCTTGTCTTCGGCGTAGATGCGCACGGTACCGTCATCTTCGACATCGACCGTCGCGCCGGTCTCTTCCACAATGCCCTTGATGGTTGCGCCGCCCTTGCCAATGATGTCGCGGATCTTTTCCGGATGCACCTTGAGCGCCACCATAGAGGGTGCATGCTCCGACATCGACTCACGCGCGACGGCGATGACCTTGTTCATCTCACCGAGGATGTGCAAACGCGCATCGAGCGCCTTCTCCAACGCGGTTTCCATGATTTCCTCGGTGATGCCGTCGATCTTGATGTCCATCTGGAGCGCGGTAACGCCGTCGGCGGTGCCTGCCACCTTGAAATCCATATCGCCGAGATGGTCCTCGTCGCCGAGGATGTCCGTGAGCACCGCAAAGCGGTCGCCGTCCTTCACCAATCCCATGGCAACGCCCGCAACCGGTGCCCGAACCGGCACGCCGGCATCCATCAGCGCGAGGGACGCCCCGCATACGCTCGCCATGGAACTTGAGCCGTTGCTTTCCGTAATCTCCGACACGACGCGGATCGTGTAGGGAAAGTTCTCAAGATCGGGCAATACAGCGCCGATGCCTCGACGGGCCAGCCGGCCATGGCCGATTTCCCGTCGTTTCGGACCACTCATGAAGCCCGTTTCGCCAACGCTGTAGGGCGGGAAGTTGTAGTGCAACATGAACTGGTCGTTATATGTGCCTCGCAGCGCCTCGATCCTGGCCGCATCCCGTAGCGTACCCAGGGTCGTCGTGACGATGGCCTGCGTTTCGCCTCGAGTGAAAATCGCCGAGCCGTGCGTCCTCGGCAAAATACCGACCTCGACTTCGATCGGCCGCACGGTGCCCAGATCACGACCGTCGATGCGCGGTTCGCCATCCAGAATGCGTTCGCGCACGAGGGACTTTTCGAGGCTGGCGAACGCATTGCTGACATCGCCGCGTTCGACCTCTTCGCCGGAAATCTCCTCGATCGCCTCTACGCGCAACGCGCCGACGCGAGCCTGGCGCGCCTGCTTGTCAGTAGTCAGGTACGCCTCTCCGAGTTCCTGTCCGACCTTCGCGCCAAGGCGCTCGAGGAGCGGGGCGTCTTCCGCCGGGACCTGCCACTCCCATCTCGGCTTGCCGGCCTGCGCCGTGAGCGCGTTGATCGCCTCGATCGCCACCTGCATCTCCTGGTGCGCGAAGAGCACCCCGCCGAGCATCTGGTCTTCCGTCAACTCCTGCGCTTCGGACTCCACCATGAGCACGGCAGAGGCCGTTCCCGCCACGACCATGTTGAGCAACGATCCTTCCAGCGCTTCATGACCCGGATTCAGGACGTACCCGCCATCGTCGAAACCGACCCTGGCCGCGCCGATGGGTCCCGCGAAGGGTATGCCAGACAGCGAAAGCGCAGCGGATGCACCGATCATGGAAACGATGTCCGGATCCATATCGCGCTCTGCGGACATCACGGTGCAGATCACCTGGACCTCGTTCATGAAGCCCTTCGGAAACAGCGGCCGAACCGGCCTGTCGATCAGGCGGCATGTGAGAACCTCCTTCTCGCTGGGGCGTCCCTCCCGGCGAAAAAAGCCGCCGGGGATCTTGCCGCCGGCGTAGGTCCTCTCCTCGTAGTTCACGGTTAATGGGAAAAATCCCTGGTCGGGACGAGCCTCCTTCTCGGCAACAACGGTACACAACACGACCGTGTCGCCCATCGACGCGAGCACGCTGCCCGACGCCTGTTTGGCGACCCGGTTGGTCTCGAGAACCACCTTGTGGTCGCCAAATTGAAATTCCTGTCTTATTGGATTCACTTCTTTCTTTCTCCTGTTGACGTGCTTCTAGCGCCTCAGCCCGAGTTGCTGAATCAACGCCGTGTATTTTTCACTGTTCTTGCTTTTCAAATAGTCGAGCAGCTTCCTTCGCTGGTTCACCATTCGAATCAAACCCCGGCGGGAATGATGGTCCTTGGCGTGCTCGCGAAAGTGCGCCTGCAACGAGTTGATGTTGTGCGTAAGGAGCGCCACCTGGACTTCCGGCGAGCCGGTATCGTTGTCACTTCGCTGATGTTCCTTGACGATCTCATGTTTGGTTTGTGCCGTCAGCGCCATTTCCTTTTCTCCCAAAATCTTGCGGTCCGTCGCTGTTTCACTGTCTCAATCACCGTGTTCTCGTTCAATTCGCGGGAAGCAGCCGTCTCGGTGCCACGCGGCCATCATCGAGGACTTCGCCCACGCCCAGAAACCGCGCACCGTTGCCTTCCGAAATCTCCGGCGAGGCTGCCTCGCACAGCCGCACCCACCCCGCGGTGGGCGCATGCGGCACGATGACGGGTTGTCCTTGCCGTAAATAGTAGGCTGCGTCGCCCGTCAAAGTAACTTGAGGCCACTGTCGAACCGCGCTCGACACCGGCTGCAGCCTGGCGTCCAGCCGCTCCTTGTCATCCGCTTCCCCGATCTCCCTATCTGACGGGGCGAGCATCTCGAACGTCACCAGGTCGTGCTCGCCAAAGGGTCCCGCCATGGTTCGTCGGAGTGCTTTGACATGCGCGCCGCAACCCAACGACTCGCCGAGTTCATGAACGATGGTACGCACGTACGTGCCTTTGCTGCAATGAATCTCGAGCGTGAGTTCGTCGCCGGCGAATTCCCTGATCACACAGGAATAAACCGTCACCGATCTGGCCTTTCGCTCTACCTCGATTCCCTGTCGCGCGAGTTTGTACAGGGGCTGACCCTGGTGTTTGACCGCCGAAAACATCGACGGCACTTGCTGGATTTCCCCGCGATACGCATCGAGGGCCTTGTCCACCGCTGTCCTTGCCAGTCTGCCGACCGGCCGTTCGCGCAACGTTTTTCCGTCCGCATCGCCGCTGTCCGTGCTTACCCCCAGGACAATTCGCGCCGTGTACTTCTTGTCGGAGTCCAACAGGTAGCGCGAGAACCTGGTCGCCTCGCCGAAACATAGCGGCAGCACCCCGGTCGCCAGCGGATCCAGGCTTCCGGTATGGCCAACCTTGCGCGCGGCAAAGAGTCGCTTGGCCTTCTGCACCGCATCGTTGGAACTCATGCCGCGCGGCTTGTCGAGCACCATGATGCCATTCACGTCCCGGCCTCGAGGCCGTCTGCGTGCCATCAGTCGCCCCCCGACCGCGTATCGTTCATACGAGGGGTACCCCCTCGCGCTCCCCGCGCCACGGCTTCGTCGATCAACGCTTCGAGTCGAGGACCCGATTCGAGTAGATCGTCATAGTGGAATCGCAAACTCGGAGCCTTCCGCAACCCGCGGCTCTGCGCGACTTCCGAACGAATGAACCCCGCCGCATTTCGCAAGGCACCGATGAGATCGGCTCGATCGGCATCGGTGTCCGCCGACAGCGAACTCACATAGACATCGGCGACCGACAGGTCCCGACTGACACGGACATCCGTGATGCTCATCAACCCAAAACGCGGATCGGCAGCACCGCGGAGTATTCGCGACAACTCTTCCCGCATGAACGCACCTATGCGAAGTCCGCGGTCGCTATTGGAATCAAATGCCATTCGGTCACGCAACAAGCAGATTGGGGAAATTCCCGGACTAGAGCGTCCGGGCGAACTCTCCGGATTCGAAGACTTCGATCTTGTCGCCAACGCGCACATCGTTGTAGTTGCGAACGCCGATACCGCATTCCAAGCCGCTGCGTACTTCGGCGACATCGTCCTTGAAGCGCCGCAAAGACTCCAATTCGCCTTCGAAAATGACCACGTTGTCTCGCAGGACCCGAATTTGCTTGTTCCGCGCAACGGTGCCGTCGACGACCATGCAGCCCGCGACCTGCCCGAAGCGCGGTGCCGGGAAAACGTCCCGAACCTCTGCCGTCCCGACGATCTCCTCGCGAATCTCCGGCGCCAGGAGGCCCTCGAGAATGCCTCTGACGTCATCCAGGAGTTCGTAGATCACGCTGTAGTAGTGCAGGTCAATGCCTTCTCGCTCGATGACCGCCTTGGCGTTGTTGTCGGCCCGAACGTTAAAGCCGAATATCGCGGCGTCGGACGTCAACGCGAGCATTGCGTCGGATTCAGTGATGCCGCCGACGCCGGCCCGGACAATGTTGGCGGCAACCTCGTCGTTGCCGAGCTTCGCACACGCTTGGGCGATTGCCTCGAGAGAGCCGCGCACATCTGCCTTGACCACGAGATTCAACACGCGCTTCTCGCCTTGCGCCAGGTCGGCGAATATGCTCTCGAGGTTAGCCGCTTGCTTGACGTTGCGTTTCGCCTGGCTCTGGTCTGCCCGAAACTGTGCCAGCTCCCGTGCGCGCCGTTCGTCCGCCACGACAGCGAAATCGTCGCCCGCCTCCGGCGTCTCATTCAAACCCAGAATCTCGACGGGAACCGACGGACCCGCTTCTGCGACGGGCTCCCCCCGTTCATTCATCATCAGCCGGACGCGCCCGTAGCGTTCGCCGGCGATCACGATATCACCGCGTCTCAAGCTGCCGTTCTGCACCAGTATCGTTGCTATCGGGCCGCGTCCTCGGTCAAGGCGGGATTCGACCACCACCCCGCGTCCCGGCGCCTCCGGGACAGCCTTGAGTTCCAGTATTTCCGCCTGCAGATTGATCGCCTCAAGCAGGCGACTGACGCCGTCGCCGGTCTCCGCCGACACTTCGACAAACTGCGTGTCTCCGCCCCATTCTTCGGGGATGACATCCAAGGCCACGAGTTCATTCTTGATGCGCTCCGGATCGGCACCCTCCAGATCCATCTTGTTGATCGCCACAACGATGGGAACTTCCGACGCTTTGGCGTGTTGCACCGCCTCTTCCGTTTGTGGCATCACGCCGTCGTCAGCCGCCACCACGAGCACGACGATGTCGGTGGCGCGGGCACCGCGTGCGCGCATCGCTGCGAACGCGGCGTGGCCGGGAGTATCCAGGAAGCTGATGTCGCCGTACTCGGTGGTCACCCGATAAGCACCGATATGCTGGGTGATTCCTCCGGCTTCGCCGGCCACAACGCGCGTATTGCGGATATGGTCGAGCAGCGAAGTCTTGCCGTGATCGACATGCCCCATCACCGTCACGACAGCGGTGCGCCCTTCGCTTTCGCCATCGATGATCAACGATTCCTTGTGTTCCTGCTCGATCTCGTCGGTCGCCACCAGTTTGACCTTGTGGCCCATCTCCTCGACAACGAGAGAAGCCGTTTCCTGGTCCAGCGGCTGGTTGATCGTAGCGACCACGCCCATATCCATGAGCGTCTTTATGACCTCCCCGGCCTTGACACTCATGCGCTGCGCGAGTTCACCCACCTGGATGATTTCTGTCAGCTCGACTTCATGTTGAATCGCGTCTTGCGGAAGCGTGAATTCGCCGCCCTTGGTCTCTATTGAAATACTGGTCGACAGCCGTCGCCTGGGAGGACGGGCCTGACGTTTCAACGATAGCTCTCGGCGGCGAGACCTGCCGTCTCCGAATTCGTCGTTCCTGACTCGCTCTTTTTCCTTCGCGCGATCAATCCTGTCCTTGACACGCTTTCCGACGCGTTCCTGCGACCTTGCCACTTCTGCGGTGGCGGGCGACTTTGCGCCCTCTGCGGCTTTCGCCGCTTCCGCCGCTTGTTTCGCTTCTTCCTCCAGCCGGGCGAGTTGCTCCTGCCTTTGCCGCTCCTGTTCCTCCTTTTCGCGCTGCCGCCGCGCGGCGCTCTCGCGAATCTCTTCCTCCGCAGCCTTGCGCGCCAGTTCCTGCTGCCTGATCCGCTCCGCCTCGATTTCGACCTGCGTTGGCTTCGCCTCGGCAGCCGGCGGCGGGACGACCGAGGGACTCGCAGCTCCGTCTCTCTTGACATAGATTCGCCGCCGCTTCCGCTGCACCGAGACCGTATGTCCGCCGCGGCCCTGCCCCCCTCTGAGCGTCGAGCGGGAGGTACGTTTCAATGTGATCCGCCTTGGCGGGCTTGGTGCGGCATCTTTGGCGCGGTTCAGGTGATCGAGGAACTGCCTCTTCTGATCATCGCTAACGGTTTCGTCTTCGTTTTGTTGGGGCAGACCCGCCTCGCCCATCTGTTTCAACAGGCGCTCTGCGGGAACATTCACCGCAGCGGCCAGTTGCTTGACCGTTACTTCTGCCATACGGCTCAGCTCCCTCCGCCATCCGGTGGGGATAGCGCATCGGTTTCGGGTTCCTCATCTTCGAACCAGGGGGCGCGCGCCGTCATAATCAGTGCGCTTGCTCTCTCTTCGCCGATTGCAGCTTCGATGTCGAGCAGATCCGGCGTTGCCAGCTCCGCCAGGTCTTCCCTGGTGACGATAGCGTTCGCCGCGAGCCTGTAGGCAAGTTCACTATCCATGCCATCGAGATTCAACAGGTCCTCCGCAGGCTCGCCTGCCTCCGCATCGCCCGAAGCCATCTGTTTCGCCAGCAAGGCGTCCTTGGCTCGAGTGCGCAGTTCTTCGACGATTTCATCGTCGAAACCCCGGATGGCCCGAAGTTCTTCGATCGGAACGTAGGCGACCTCTTCGACGGTGGTAAAACCTTCCTCCGCAAGGACAGCGGCAACGTCCTCGCCGACGGAAAGCGACTCCTTGAACCGCTCGATATAGGACAGCGCCTCGTCCTCCTGACGCTGGGCCGCCTCTTCGTCGCTCATGATGTTGAGATCCCACCCCGTGAGTTGGCTGGCAAGCCGGACGTTTTCCCCTTTGTGACCGATGGCTTGAGCGAGGTTGTCTTCCCGCACGGCGATATCCATCGAGCGTGTCTCGTCGTCGAGCACGATGGACGCGACTTCCGCAGGTTGCATCGCGTTGATGGCTAGCTGCGCCGGGTCTTGATCCCAGAGGACGATGTCCACCCGCTCCCCGTCCAATTCGCTGCAAACGGCCTGAACGCGCGAACCGCGCATACCGACGCACGCGCCGACAGGGTCTATGCGACCATCGTTGGTGTACACGGCGATCTTCGCGCGCGATCCCGGATTTCGAGCCGCCGCCCGAATCTCGATGATGTGCTCCGCGATTTCCGGCACCTCGACCTTGAACAACTCGATCAGCATCTCGGGATCCGTGCGCGACAGCATGAGTTGTGGTCCGCGCACTTCGGGTTGGATTTCCGTCAACAGCGCGCGCATGCGGTCACCCACGCGGAAAATTTCCCTTGGAATCAATGACGTTCGCATCAATATCGCTTCGGCGTTGTTGCCTAGATCGACAATCACCGCTTCTCGCGTCGTGCGTTTGACCGAGCCGCTCACCAGTTGCCCCACCCTGGGCAGGTATTTTTCGAGGACTTGCGCGCGCTCCGCTTCCCGAACCTTCTGTGTCAGAACCTGCCTGGCAGCCTGTGCGGCGATACGACCGAACTCCACCGACTCGACGGGGATTTCGTAGAAGTCACCAATCTCAAGCGACGCGTCCTTTTCTTCCGCCTGTTCGGGTGTCAGTTCCGCGTCTGGATTGTCGAACTCGTCTTCTTCGAGTTCCCGTTCCGGGTCGACAACCAGCCAACGGCGAAACGTTTCGTAGTCGCCGATACTCCGATCGATGGCGACGCGAAACTCCGCATCTTCCACATACCTCTTCTTGGTCGCCATCGCGAGCGCGGATTCAAGCGCCGCGAAGATCACCTCCTCCGACACGCCCTTCTCGTGGGACAACGACTCGACAACGGTGAGAATCTCTTTGCTCATCTAGCGCCCCCCGCTACTAGCCGCCGGCACGACTCTCGCTCTATGCACTTGTTCCAGCGGAACCGCGCAAGTGGTGTCATTCACGCGCAAGACAACTTCTCCACCCTGTACGCCATCGATCAGACCAACGAATTTCCGCCGCCCTTCCAACGGGAACCGCAAGCGCAGGTCCACCGCCTGGCCGATATACGCCACGTACTGGTGAGGCTTGAACAATATCCGATCCACGCCCGGGGACGACACTTCCAGCGTATCGACCGTCCGAACCGGATCGTCCACATCCAGAACGCCGTTCAACTGGTGACTGACGCGCTCGCAGTCCCCCAACGTCACCCCGCTCGGGGTGTCGATATAGACCCGCAACGTCGCACGATGGCCGCCTGACAGGTACTCCAAACCCCACAGTTCGTAGCCCAGCCCCGCTATCGTCGGCTTGAGCAATTGCTCCAGTTCCTGTTCCCTTCTTCTCACGCCTACGTGCCGACAGTTCCTTGCACATACAAAAAATGGGCGATCCCGCCCATTTCACCGTTCGTCCACCCGTCGGGCCGGCTCACCGTCACTGACGCGAGCCGGACTCCCAACCTAACGAAGGACCCCCAAACGAGGGGCCTTCTTGCATGGAACACTCCTCACCGACGGTAGCAGCTTAGCCATCTCGAGCGGGCTGAACCTTCCATGCCATCGTTGGTAGCGGGGGCAGGATTTGAACCTACGACCTCCGGGTTATGAGCCCGACGAGCTACCAGACTGCTCCACCCCGCATCAGCAAGAGCGGGAGTATAGCTCACAAACACGCCCGTGCAATCATGCCGAGCCGCTCGTGGATGCTACAAAAGCGCGCATACAATGGTGGTGCGGTTGGGCAGAAGGGCGGAGACGATGAAAGTGGTACGTGTCTACGCGGGCGACGATGGCGAGTCGCATTTCGAAGACGTCGACATCATGGTGCGGTCGCAGGGCGGAATCGGAAGGCTGTCGAAGCTGATTCGCGGCCCCGGCGTGATGTTTCGGGAGGTGGACGGCGACTACGACCTCGACTTCCACACGGCCCCCCGGAGGCAGTTCGTCGTCAATCTGCGCGGTGCCGTGGACATTACCGTGGGCAGCGGCGAAACCCGCAGGCTCGAATCCGGCGACATTCTGCTCGCCGAGGACACCACCGGGAACGGCCACAAGAGCCGCGCCGTCCACGGACGCCCGCGCACGTGCCTGTTTGTGCCCATCGACGGGGACGTGACGCTGCCGTGACCTGACGGGGGCGCGAATCGTCGGTCTCAGCGCGGCGACGCGTCGAGGGGGAGGACGGCCCCGATATTTGAACGTTTCGTCGCTAAGGCGCAGGGAGAGCGTTGCGCAACCCGACCAGAACACCCAAAACTCCAGGTCTGCGGGGTCGCTCAAACGCCATCGTGGGAATGCGTTTCGAATCGAAAGCTCCATGCGTTCCGAGACTCTTCGTCGACTGACCCGATGATCGCGGTGCTGCCTGACAAAGCAGACATAGGTAGGGCGCTTGGGTTTCCTGGCCTGTCTGGCCGGAAAGAGCAGGTTCTTGAGAGAAATGGCGTCCAGCGTGACCTGTTTGTTCAATCTGCCGGACAATGATCGAATGTCAGAGGGCCTCTCGATCTGCTTCGCGACAGCGATTTCGAGAAACAGGTCTTCGGCCAGCCTCAGGGATCTGAGCGAACGCAGGTTCGCGCTACCCAGTCGGAACGATACGTAGTCGTGGTTTCGGATTCGAGATACCGAAATGCCGGATGCGCCGATGCGATGAAGCTCCGAGCGGAGCAGTGGTCCCAGGCCGGCGAAACCGGCGGCACCTAACGCCAAGCCGCCAGTTGAGCGCTGTCTCGGGTCTTCTGGGATCAAAAGTTGGTGCCGAAGAGAGGACTCGAACCTCCACGGGCATGCGCCCACTACCCCCTCAAGGTAGCGTGTCTACCAATTTCACCACTTCGGCAACTTGCTCACTATATATCGGGAACCTCGAATGGTTCCGGCTCCGTCGACGGACTTTCGGTGTTCGCGTCATCTTCCAGTTGAAACTCCTCGACGCCGACATTCTCTACGGTCGGGATGCCGATGCCGCGCAGACTCGTCGCGCGTTCCTTGGCGGTATACGCCAAGCCGAAAGAGATCAGAAAAAAACCGATCGCCAGCCATGTTGTCAACTTCATCAGAAATGACGCGCTGCCGGCCGAGCCGAATACGGTATTCGAGCCGCCGCTGCCGAACGCTGCGCCGATATCTGCGCCTTTTCCCTGCTGCAGCAGAATGAGTGTTGCGAGCGCGATCGCGTCCGCAACCAACAGCATCAACAAGACGGTTTCCAAATTTTCCATTTCAATGATCCGCCGCGTAAGTAATTGCATTGAAACTCGCGGGTTCCAGTGAAGCGCCGCCGACCAAACCCCCGTCGATATCATCCTCGGCGAACAGCGCACACGCATTTTCGGCCGTTACGCTGCCGCCGTAAAGGATACAGGCCTCCCGGTCGCCGAGCGTTCCACGTATGGTTGCATGCATCGCCTGGGCCTGCGACGGCGTTGCCGTTTCCCCAGTGCCAATCGCCCACACCGGTTCGTACGCGATGATCGCGCTACCCGCCATCGAAGCGTTCAGGACCGCGTCGAGTTGCGACAACACGACCACGGCTTCGCGCCCTTCGCGACGTTCTTCCAGCGTCTCCCCCACGCACAGGATCGGAATGAGCCCGGCCCGCAGCGCGGCCCTGTACTTCGCCGCGACGATATCATCCGTCTCGAAAAACAGCCGGCGCCGTTCCGAATGGCCAACCAGAACATATCGCGCTCCCAGTTCCGCCGCCATTTCTGCGGCGATCTCGCCGGTATACGCGCCAGCTCTCTCGAGATGCACGTTCTGCACGCCGATTTGCACGCCTTCCAACCGCTCAACGGCAAACGGCAGATAAACCGCCGGCGGAAAGAGAATCGCATCCACGCCGTCTCGATCCTCGAGGGAACACGCGAACTTCTCGACTAGCGACCGCGAACCATGCATCTTCCAGTTTCCGGCAACTATCGGTCGGCGCATTGCCCCGCGGGCCCCTGTCAGGCGAAGGGCGCGCAATGGTATCAGCTACCCGCCCCATGACAACCGGGGTGCGAGCAGGTCCGGCGATGCTCAAAGGCGCGCGGAACGAACGACTTGCGCCAATGATTGCGCGTGTCCCGCCACTTCGCCGGCGTCTTCGCCCTCCACCATGACCCGCACCACGGGTTCGGTTCCCGACGGGCGCAGCAAGACGCGACCGCGACCCGCGAGCTTGCCCTCGACATCACCAACCGCAGCCGACACATTGGTACACGCGGTCGCAGCAGCGGGATCCTTGCACCCAACGTTGATCACGGCCTGGGGCATTCTCACCATTCCCGAGCTCAGTTCCGCCAGGGATTGATCGTTGTCGACCATGGCGACCAATACCTGCAGCGCCGCGATGATGCCGTCGCCGGTGGTCGTGAGCTGCGAGCAAACAATGTGGCCGGAAGACTCGCCGCCGAGTCCCCAGTCGAGCCGGCGCATCGCTTCGATGACGAAGCGGTCGCCCACGTCCGTGCGCGCAAATGGAATGCCCGCCTTCCCCAGCGCGCGTTCGAGACCCAGATTGCTCATCGAGGTGCCGACTACCCCGCCCTTCAAGCGTCCGTCCCGAGCGGCATGGCGCGCGATCACGTACAAGAGTTCGTCGCCGTCCACGAGATCCCCGTTGTGATCTGCCATCACCACGCGATCACCGTCGCCGTCAAATGCGATGCCCACATCGGCGCCGACCTCCACCACTTTTTCCGCCATCGCCTCCGGATGGGTAGATCCGCAGGCATCGTTGATGTTCATGCCGTCCGGTTCCGCGGCAAGGAGGACAACCTCGGCACCCAACTCCGAAAACACGCTGGGCGCGACCGCGTAAGTCGCACCGTTGGCACAGTCGAGAACGACCTTCATCCCGCGCAGTTGGAACTGTCGACTGACCGTGCTTTTGCAAAATTCGATGTAGCGCCCACGGGCATCATCGAGCAGCACAACTTTGCCGAGTTCGCTCGAGCGAACCGTCTTCATCGGCTGTCCGATCCGCTCCTCGATGGCGAACTCCATCTCGTCCGGCAGCTTGTGGCCTTGGGAATCGAAAAACTTGATCCCATTGTCTTCGTACGCGTTGTGTGAAGCGCTAATCACGATTCCGGCGCCCGCCCGGAACGTGCGCGTGAGATACGCCACCGCAGGCGTCGGAATCGGCGTCAACAGGCGCACATCGACCCCGGCTGACACCAATCCCGCCTCCAGCACCGACTCGATCATGTAACCGGAGATGCGCGTGTCCTTGCCGATGAGCACCAGCGGCGAGCCCTCGGCCGCGAAGACCTTGCCAACTGCCCAGCCGAGGCGCAGGCAGAACTCGGCCGTGATTGGCGCCTCACCGACGCGGCCGCGAATGCCGTCGGTGCCGAAGTACTTGCGTCCGTTATTCATTTTTCTTGCCTTCCTTTCTCAAACGCCTGGTCGCGCATGCGCCAGGGTGGCTTCGACGACTTTCAGCGCGTCGACCGTTTCCCCGACGTCATGAACGCGCAGCACCGCGGCACCGTTCACAACCGCGAGCACTGCGGCGGCGATGCTGGCAGACAGTCGGTCGGCAACTGTCTTGCCGGTAAGTTGGCCGAGCGTGCTTTTTCTCGAAAGCCCCACCAGGATCGGCAATCCAATCGATGATAGCGCACGCAGATTGGCGAGCAGCGTCAGATTGTGGGCCACGGTCTTGCCGAAACCGAATCCCGGATCGACCAAGAGTCGAGCCGCATCGACGCCGGCTTCGCGACAGGCGGTGGCCCGCTGGCCAAGGAACTCTCTCACCTCGTCGACCACGTCCGCATAGAGCGGTCGCTCCTGCATGGTCCTGGGTTCGCCGCGCATGTGCATCAGGCAGACGCCGACATCGGAGGCGGCGAGCAGTTCGAGCATGCCTTCGCCACGGGCCGCGCGGACATCGTTGACACATTCCGCGCCAGCCCGTATAGCCGCGGCCGCAACGCCAGCCTTGCAGGTGTCTATGCTGATGACCGCATCGAGTTCGCGCACGCGCTCGATGATGGGCACGGTGCGATCTATCTCCTCGGCTGTCGAAACGGGGTTCGCGCCCGGCCGCGTGCTTTCGCCGCCGATGTCCACGATGTCCGCTCCGGCATCCACCATGGCGGCGGCGGTTTCCGCAGCAGCGTCCGTCCCGGCAAAACGGCTATGGTCGAAGAACGAGTCGGGGGTCGCATTGATGACTCCCATCACTCTTGGACGGGACAAATCCAGGGTGCGCGATCCGCACGCCAGGGACGGGTTTGCGCCCACGGGGCCGTGGAGACTTTACGTCTCTTCCGCCGGGCCGCCAATCGGGCCCGAACTGTTTTCGTCCTCGCTCCGCGCGGGCTGGTCAACTGTCGCGCTCGGTTCGTCGGACGGATCGTCGATCGGCGCGCGAGGCTTGGCACCCGCCATGATGTCCTCGATCTGGTCCGGAGTCAGCGTTTCGTATTCGACCAGCGACTCCGCCATCGCATGCAGCTTGTCCTCGTTTTCGACCAGGATGCCGCGGGCCTTCGCATAGCACTGCTCGATGATACGGCGCACTTCGTCGTCGATGGCCTTCGCCGTGGCACCGGAAATCGGCTTGGGTTTCACGCCAGCCGACATGCCAAGAAACACCTCGCCGTCGTCTTCGTCGTACATGATCGGGCCGAGATTCTCGGACAGGCCCCACTTGGTAACCATGTTGCGCGCCAATCGCGTTGCCCGCTCGATGTCGTTGGCGGCGCCCGTGGTCACGCCGTCCTTGCCGTTGACCATCTCTTCGGCGATGCGACCGCCGAACAGGCTCGTGATCTGACTCAGGACGCCACGACGGCTCAAACTGTAGCGGTCCTCCTCGGGCAGGAACATGGTCACGCCCAAGGCGCGGCCGCGCGGCACGATGGTGACCTTGTACAGCGTATCGTGCTCAGGCAGCGCGCGCCCGACGATGGCATGCCCCGCTTCGTGATAGGCCGTATTGCGCTTTTCCTTCTCGGACATGACCATCGACTTGCGCTCCGCGCCCATCATGACCTTGTCCTTGGCCTGTTCGAACGCCCGCATCATCACCACGCGATTGCCCGCCCGGGCGGCAAACAGTGCCGCTTCGTTCACGATGTTTTCGAGATCCGCGCCCGAAAACCCCGGCGTCCCGCGAGCAATAATCGAGGCATCGACGTCGTCGGCAAGCGGCACGCGCCGCATGTGGACCTTGAGAATCTGTTCCCGACCCCGAATGTCCGGGAGCGACACAACGACCTGGCGATCGAAACGCCCCGGGCGCAACAGCGCTGGATCGAGCACATCCGGCCGGTTGGTGGCGGCGATGACGATGATGCCGGCATTCGCCTCGAAGCCGTCCATTTCCACCAGGAGCTGGTTGAGGGTCTGCTCCCTCTCGTCGTGACCGCCGCCGAGACCCGCGCCGCGATGGCGACCGACCGCATCGATCTCGTCAATGAAGACTATGCACGGCGCCTGTTTCTTCGCCTGTTCGAACATGTCCCGCACCCGAGACGCGCCGACGCCGACGAACATCTCGACGAAATCCGAGCCGGATATGGAGAAGAACGGAACCTTCGCCTCGCCGGCGATCGCCCTCGCCAGCAGCGTCTTGCCCGTGCCCGGCGCGCCCACCATCAACGTACCCCGCGGAATACGGCCGCCGAGGCGTTGAAACTTGCTCGGATCCTGCAGGAACTCGACGAGCTCACAGACATCTTCCTTGGCCTCGTCGACGCCCGCCACATCACTGAAAGTCGTCTTGATCTGATCTTCGGAAAGCAGCTTGGCCTTGCTCTTGCCGAACGCGAGGGGGCCGCCGCGTCCGCCAACGCCGCCCTGCATCTGGCGCATGAAAAGCATGAAGACCGCGATGATGATGAGGACAGGAAAACTCGTTATGAGGAGCTGCGACCAGATGCTCTGCTTCTTCTCCTCCTTCCCGGTGATCATGACTCCGTGCTCATACAGGTCGTCCACCAGTTTCGGATCGGAAATGGGCGGCCGCAGCACCATGAAGTCCCCGCCGTTTTTTCTCGTGCCGGCGATTCGGTCGCGATCAATTTCTACGGACGCGACCTCATTCCCGCGCACGAGTGCTATGAATTCCGAATAGCTGATCTCGTTCGGATCGTTGCTGACATCAAATTTCTGAAAGAGCGTCAGCAGTACGGCGGCTACGATCAGCCATAGCAGCAGGTTTTTTCCCATGTCTTTCAAGCGCCTAACCTCGATCAGCCCGCAATGCCCGGCGCAGACGACCGATCAACAATGCTACTCCATATCGGCAACGGCATACACCTCGCGCGAGCCAGACCGGGATGCCGGCGGCTTGGCCAGCGCGACCCGGACGAACCCGGCGCGCATGTCGCGCATCGCTTCGTCGAATCCCGCGCCCTGAAACATCTTGACAACAAGATGGCCCCCTGGGTTCAACCAGCGCGCGGCGGCGCGGACTGCGCATTCCACCAGTTCCAGGCTGCGCGCCTGATCGACGACCCTGTTGCCACTTATATTGGGGGCCATATCGGACAACACAAGGTCCGCGCCGCCGCCGAGCGCCGCCGCGATTCGTTCCTGCACATGCGGGTCGCCCGCGTCGCCCAGGACAAAGCGGATACCGCGAGGCGTATTCGCCGGGGGCAACAGGTCCACTGCCACCAACCGCCGACATCGGGGTGCCAGATATTCGGTCCATCCTCCCGGCGACGCGCCCAGTTCCAGAGCCACGCAAGACGGGTTCGTAAGCTGGAAACGCCTGTCGAGTTGTTCGAGCTTGAACAGAGCGCGCGATACCGCCCGTCCGGCATAGGGGTCGCGCTGCTGTCGGGAGAGCCAACGGCTGCTCGATTTGGATCGCCTGGTCACGTCCGATTACCGAATGGATCCGCTCCCACGCGGAAATGATCTCGCCGAAGACCCTACCGTGGCGAGGCTAGATGTGCTCGACCTGGCCGACGATGTACTCGCGATTGCCAGCGGGCGTCGCCACCATCGCGGAATCGCCCCGCGACTTGCCGATGATCGCCCGTGCGATGGGCGACATCACCGAAATCTTGCCGAACTTCAGGTCGGATTCGTCCTCGCCGACGATCTTGTAGCGCACCGTCTCGTCCGTCTCGCAATCGCTCAAGGTGACGGTTGCCCCGAATACCACCTTTCCCGTGGGTCTGATACGCGTGATGTCGATGACCTGCGCATCGGCGAGCTTTGCCTCGATGTCACGGATTCGCGCTTCGATGAAACCCTGCTGTTCCTTGGCGGCGTGGTACTCGGCGTTTTCCCGCAGATCGCCGTGTTCCCGCGCCGCGGCGATCTCTTTCACGATGTTGGGACGAGCAAAGCTCTTGAGCTGAGCGAGTTCCTCGCGCAGCCACCGTTCCCCCTCCACCGTCATCGGCCAGATCATGGACATTCACCTGCGTTTGCGCGCCCACGGAGGCTTCTATGCAAGTCCTGCAGTCTTCGTACGCTCTCAACCGGACCGTAACGCATTGCGATGCAAAACGCCTCGCCACCCGCCAGAGTCGTCGTGTAGCACACCTTTTGCGCCAACGCGAGCCTTCGTATGATCGATGAGTCGGCGATGGACTGGCGACCTTCCGTCGTGTTGACGATGAGATCGATCTTTTCGTTCTTCATCATGTCCGTCACGTCCGGGCGACCCTCGGTCACCTTGTTGACGGGGCGCGCTCTGATACCGGCTTGCCCCAGTACCTGCGCGGTGCCTCGGGTGGCGGAGAGTTCGAATCCGAGCGATACCAGATCGCGGGCCAGGTCGGCGACGAACGGGCGATCCGATGTCTTCACGCTGACGAACGCCTTGCCGCCCTTGGGCAGCACTACGCCGGCCGCGAGAGACGCCTTGGCGAATGCCTCGGCGAACGTGTCGCCAACGCCCATCACCTCGCCGGTGGACTTCATCTCGGGGCCGAGTATCGGGTCTACCCCCGGGAACTTGATGAACGGGAATACCGACTCCTTGACACTGACGTAGTGGGGAACCGTCTCACGCGTAAATCCCTGTTCGTCAAGCGTCACCCCAACCATGCAGCGCGCCGCAATCTTGGCGAGCGATATGCCGATGCACTTGGAAACGAACGGCACCGTGCGGGAGGCGCGAGGGTTGACTTCAATGACGTACACATCGCGGTCCTGCACCGCAAGCTGCACGTTCATCAGGCCGATCACGCCAAGCTCGATGGCTATCGCCTTCACCTGCTGTCTGATCCTGTCCTGGATCTCGGCGTCGAGGCTGAAAGGAGGCAGGGAGCAGGCCGAGTCCCCGGAGTGAACTCCAGCCTGTTCGATATGCTGCATGATCGCTCCGATCACCACCCGATGCCCGTCGGAGACGGCGTCGACGTCCACCTCCACCGCCTGATCGAGAAACCGGTCCAACAGCACCGGCGCCGAATGCGACACGTCGAAAGCACTGGACAGGTATCGCCTCAATTCGCGCTCCGAGTAAACGATCTCCATCGCCCGGCCGCCCAGCACGTAGGACGGTCGGAGAACCATGGGAAATCCGATTTCACGCGCCGCGACGAGACCTTCGTCGAGGTTCGTCACGGTCCTGTTGGACGGCTGTTTCAAGCCGACCTTTTCGACCACGGCCTGGAACCTCTCCCGATCCTCCGCACGATCAATAGAATCCGCGCTGGTACCAATGATGGGCACTCCCGCAGCATGGAGTTTGTCCACCAGTTTCAGGGGCGTTTGTCCGCCGAACTGCACGATCACCCCTTCCGGCCGCTCGACCTCTACGATGGCCAACACATCCTCAAGCGTTACCGGCTCGAAATACAGGCGGTCCGAAGTGTCGTAGTCCGTGGAGACGGTTTCCGGGTTGCAATTGACCATGATCGTTTCGAATCCGTCCTCGCGCATGGCGAGGGCCGCGTGCACGCAGCAATAGTCGAACTCGATGCCCTGTCCGATCCGGTTCGGACCGCCGCCAAGCACCATGATCTTTCGGGCGTCGCTCGGCGCCGCTTCGCATTCTTCCTCAAACGTGGAATAGAGGTACGCCGTGCTCGCCGGAAACTCCGCCGCGCACGTGTCCACGCGCTTGAAGACCGCCGCGATCCCCAGCCGGCGCCGCCGCTCGCGAACCGCCTCTTCGCTGCAACCTGCCAGTTCAGCGAGGCGCTCATCCGAAAAGCCGTCGCGCTTCAGGCGTTTCAACGTCTCGGCTGTCAGGCTCTCCGTGCCGGTGACCGCAGCCTCGCTGGCTACCAGATCCTCGATTTGCGCCAGGAACCAGGGATCGATGCGCGAAGTCTCGTTGACCTCCTCAACGGTCCTGCCAAGACGAAACGCATCCGCCACATACAGGATGCGATCCGCTCCCGGCAGCGAAAGCTCCGCCACAAGCCGGCGATCGCGCTCGTCCGAGGATTCGGAGTCCAACACCGGATTCAGGCCGGTCAAGCCGGTTTCCAGACCGCGCAGCGCCTTCTGGAACGATTCCTTGAACGTGCGCCCTATCGCCATCACCTCGCCCACCGACTTCATCTGCGTCGTGAGGCGATCAGACACCTCGCTGAACTTCTCGAAGGTGAACCGGGGAATTTTCGTCACGACATAGTCGATCGCCGGCTCGAACGATGCCGGCGTCACGCCGGTGATATCGTTGGCGAGTTCGTCCAGCGTGTAGCCGACGGCCAGCTTGGCCGCCACCTTGGCAATGGGAAAGCCCGTCGCCTTGGACGCCAGCGCCGACGAACGCGAGACGCGAGGGTTCATTTCTATCACCACGATGCGGCCGGTCTCCGGTTCGACCGCGAACTGCACATTCGAGCCGCCGGTTTCCACGCCGATCTCCCGTAGCACGGCGATGGCCGCGTCACGCATGCGCTGGTATTCCTTGTCGGTCAGGGTTTGCGACGGCGCGACCGTGATCGAGTCGCCGGTATGCACACCCATCGGATCCACATTCTCGATCGAACAGACGATGATGCAGTTGTCTCGCTTGTCTCTGACGACTTCCATCTCGAACTCTTTCCAACCGAGCAGCGATTCGTCGATCAAGAGTTCGTTCGTCGGAGACAGGTCCAGCCCGCGGACACATATGTCGACGAACTCTTCGCGATTGTAGGCGACGCCACCGCCGCTGCCGCCCAGGGTGAACGACGGTCGAATCACGCACGGGAACCCGAGCCGGATCTGCACCTGCAATGCTTCCTCAAGACTGTGAGCGATTGCCGAGCGCGGTGTTTCAAGCCCGATATGCCGCATCGCGCGAATAAAGCGCTCGCGGTCTTCCGCCTTGTCGATGGCTTCCTTGCTGGCACCGATCAACTCGACGCCGTTCGCCTCCAGAACGCCCTCGCGCACGAGATCCAGGGCACAGTTGAGCGCCGTCTGTCCTCCCATCGTGGGTAGCAGGGAGTCCGGTTTTTCGACCTCTATGATGCGCGCAACGGTACGCCATTCGACGGGTTCAATGTAGGTCGCGTCCGCCATGGCCGGATCGGTCATGATCGTGGCCGGATTCGAATTCACCAGCACGACGCGGTAGCCCTCGTCGCGAAGCGCTTTGCAAGCCTGGGCGCCGGAGTAGTCGAACTCGCATGCCTGGCCGATGACGATCGGGCCCGCGCCGAGAATCAGAACGCTTTCGATGTCGTTGCGTCTAGGCATCTTGCACGAAGATCAGGTCGACAACGGGGCGGGGCCAGAACTGCCGCGCTCCGGTCCGCCGTTCCTGTCCATCGATTCGACAAACGCGTCAAACAGGCCGGCGCAGTCGCGGGGACCCGGGCTGGCTTCCGGGTGGCCCTGGAAACCGAACGCGGGCCTGTCCTTGCGCCGCACGCCCTGGACCGTGCCATCGAACAACGACACATGGGTGGTTTCCAGGCGTTCCGGCAAACTTGCCCCATCCACGGCAAATCCATGGTTCTGGCTCGTGATGATGACCTGCCCGGTACGAAGATCGCGTACCGGATGATTGGCCCCATGGTGCCCGTGAGGCATCTTCACGGTCTTCGCACCGCTCGCGAGCGCGAGCAACTGGTGACCGAGACAGATCCCGAAGACGGGTATGTTCGCATCGACGATCTCGCGGATTGCGGCGATCGCGTAGTCGCACGGATCAGGGTCACCCGGACCGTTGGACAGAAATACACCGTCGGGACGCATCGCGAGCACCTCTTGCGCCGGAGTCTTCGCCGGCACCAGCGTCACCGCGCAACCACGATCGGCGAGCAGCCGCAGAATGTTGCGCTTGATCCCGAAATCGTAGGCGACGACGCCGCGGGCGGCGGCAGGTGCCGCCGCGTAGCCGCCTTCCGGGCACCATACACCCTCCCGCCACACCGCCGTTTCCGTGCGACTGACAACCTGCGCGAGGTCCATGCCCTCGAGTCCGGGGAAGGCCCGCGCGCGGCGCAGCGCCTCCCGGGCATCGGCGTCCGGTCCCGCGGCGATGCAGGCGCCGAGCGCACCCTTCTCGCGGATGAGCCTGGTCAGACGCCGCGTGTCGACATCAGCAACCGCCACAACCCCCCGGTCGCACAGGAATTCCGGCAGCGAAGCCGCCGCTCGCCAGCTACTTGCACGCAGCGGCAGGTCGCGAATTACGAGCCCTTCGGCCCAGACCCGGTCGGACTCCATGTCTTCGGGATTGGTGCCGGTATTGCCTATGTGGGGATAGGTAAGCGTAACGATCTGCCGGGCATAGGACGGATCGGTGAGGATTTCCTGATAGCCCGTCATGGCGGTATTGAAAACCACTTCGCCAACGGCCACGCCGACCGCTCCGATGGAGGTGCCGTGAAACAGACTGCCGTCCGCCACGGCCAATATCGCGGGATCCGCGCGCGTCAAACAGAACTCCGGCGCAAAAAAGCCGTCGGCCCGAGCGCGACGGCTACAGCGGATTTTAAGTGAAGCGACGCGACGCGACAAGAATGCATCACTACCGCCGCAGCAGATCGTCCACCAACGCCGCCACGCATTCGCTCTGCGCCTTCTCGCCGCGCCGCTCGGCATCGATGAGGCCCGCGAGTTTCTCCACCGCTTCGTCGAAGTCGTTGTTGACGACAACGTAGTTGAACTCGTCGTAATGCGAGATATCGTCAATAGCCTGGCGCCATCGCCGTTCGATCTCCTCGGGACCGTCCTGCCCGCGCACCTTGAGCCGTTCGAGTAGCGCATTCATGGAGGGCGGCAGAATGAAAACGCTTAGGGCCGCCGGAAACCTCTCGCGCACCTGCGCGGCCCCCTGCCAGTCGATCTCGAGCAACATATCGCATCCGTCCGCCAGGGTCTGCATCAGCCTGGCGTATGCGGTGCCGTAGGCATTGCCGAAAACGCTGGCGTGTTCCAGGAAGGCACCTTCGTCGCGCATCGCGGCAAACGTCTGTGCGTTGACGAAGAAATAGTGCTCGCCGTCCTTCTCGCCGCGACGCTTCGGACGCGTGGTATAGGAGACGGAAGCGCGCAGCCTGTCGTCGCGCGCCAAAAGCGCGTTGACGAGGCTGGTCTTGCCGGCGCCCGAGGGCGCCGAGACGACGATGAGCCGGCCTTCCATTCGACTCACTCGACGTTTTGCACCTGCTCGCGCATCTGATCGACAACGACCTTCAAGTCGACCGCGCGCCGCGCGCACTCCGCTGTGATCGCCTTGGCCGTCAAGGTATTCGCTTCGCGGCTGAGTTCCTGCATCAAGAAGTCGAGACGACGCCCCTGGGGACCGCCCGCGGCGAGACAATCGCGACACGCCTGGGCGTGAATGACCAGGCGATCCAGTTCCTCGGCAATGTCCGCCTTCTGCGCCAGGAGCGCCACTTCCTGCTCCAGTCGACCCGATTCCACATGGGTCGCGTTCAGTTCGCGAAGACGGCCGAGCAATCTGTCGCGCATCATCGGCGCGAACGAAGCGGCGCGAGTTCTAATTTCGGCGATCATGGACTCCAGGGCAACCAGCTTCTCGCGCAGCAGCGCATCGAGCTTCTCGCCCTCGATGCCCCGGTGCTCGATCAGACGTTGCAGAACGGTTTCGAAACCCTTTCGCGTCTCGGTCTTGAGCGCATCGTCGGCCGTTTCCGCTTCCGTCCCGATCACCCCCGGCCAACGCAATACTTCCAGCGGATCGGGCTGTCCTATTCCGGGCGCGGCATCCTTCACTTCCTCCAATACGGCGAGAAGCGCCACCAGATGCGCCCGATTGATCTCCGGCGTCGTTGCAACCGCCGCTTTCGTCAGTCGCAGCCTGGCGTCTACCTTGCCGCGCGCCAGGGCGTCCCGCAAGCGCGCGCGCAGCGCGGGTTCCATCTCCCGAAGCCCCGCCGGAAGGCGGAAGTCGACTTCCAGATAGCGGTTGTTGACAGAGCGGATCTCCCAGGTCAGCGAGGCCGACTCGAACTTTGCGAACGCCGTCATGCTCAAGATCATTCGAGCGATTCTAACGCGTATACTCGCGCGCAGCGGGAGGGCGAATGTCCAATACAACATGGCGGCGGCCGAGCGGCAGACAGCCGGACGCACTGCGCCCGGTGACCCTCACGACCGGTTTCACAAAACATGCGGCGGGCTCCGTGCTGGCCACGTTCGGCGACACCCAGGTCATTTGCACGGCGAGCTTCGAGAAGGGCGTACCGCGTTTCCTGCGCGGCTCCGGCCGGGGTTGGCTGACCTGCGAGTACGGCATGCTGCCGGCCGCCACGCATACGCGTACCGACCGCGAAGCCGCGCGCGGCAGGCAAGGCGGCCGGACGATGGAAATCCAGCGGTTGATCGGCCGGGCGTTGCGCGCGGCCGTAGACCTCGAACAACTCGGGGAGCGGACGATTCGCATTGACTGCGATGTCATCCAGGCCGACGGCGGGACCAGAACGGTGTCGATTACCGGCGGTTGCGTCGCGCTGGTCCAGGGTTTGAAACGCTTCGCGCCACGGGCGTTTCAACGCCTGGTGGCGTCGGTCTCCGTCGGCGTATACAAGGGAATGCCCGTGTTGGACCTCGACTATGCCGAGGACTCGACCGCCGATACCGACATGAACGTGGTCATGATCGAGGACGGAGGTTTTATCGAAGTGCAGGGCACGGCCGAAATCGAGCCGTTCTCTCGGGGAGCACTTGGCGAAATGCTTGCCCTCGCCGAATCCGGTATCGAAAGGCTGTTCGACGAGCAGCGGCGCGCATTGGGGATGTGATGGACGCCGACGAGTTCCTCGGCCTGCTGCTGCGCGAGAACGTCCTCAGATTCGGCGAATTCGTGCTCAAGTCCGGACGTCGCAGTCCATACTTCTTCGATCTCGGCGGCTTGAACAACGGACCCGCGCTAGACCGCATGGGTGCCGCGTACGCCGCCAGGATTTCCACCATGTCGCCGTTGCCGGACCTGTTGTTCGGACCGGCGTACAAGGGCATACCCATCGCCGTTGCGACATCCGTCGTGCTGGCGCGGGACTATGATATCAACCTCGACACGGCCTTCGACCGCAAGGAAACCAAGCAACACGGCGAAGGGGGACGCTTCGTCGGCGGCCCCATGAACGGCCGCCGAGCGGTCATCGTCGACGACGTGATAACGGACGGCAAGGCGAAAATTCGCGCTTTCCGGCTGCTCAAGGATGCCGGCGCCGAAGTGGTCGGCGTACTGGTGGCCCTGGACCGCCGCGAACGCGTCGACGGCGAACAGACTGGCATTCAGTCGCTCGCCCGGCGGCTAGGCATCCCCGTACTCAGCATCGTCACGCTGGACGATGTCGTTCGTTACCTGAGAGCGCACGGCGGAAATCCCGACGCCCTGGAGACGATACTGCGTTATCGCAGCCTGTACTGCGTCGCCTGAACGCGATCCGCCCGGCGGTCGCGCTAGGTGATCTGCGTGCCGACGCCGCCGTCCGTGAATATCTCGAGTAGCGTCGCGTGGGGGATGCGACCGTCGATGATCTGGGTAGTGGCCACGCCCGCCGTCATGGCGTCCAGGGCGCAATGCACCTTGGGCAGCATGCCTCCCTTGATGTCGCCTTCGGCGATCATTTTCTCGATTTCATCACGGCTCGGAGCGACCAGCGTCGAACCATCGGGTTTCAATACGCCAGCCGTATCCGTGAGTAGCACCAGCTTGGCCGCGTTCAGGCGCGCCGCAAGCGCGCTTGCCACGAAATCCGCATTGATGTTGTAGGAGACTCCATCGTCGCCGACCCCGATGGGCGCGATCACGGGGATGAAGTCGCGCGCAACCAAGGCGTCGAGCACGCCGGGATTGACTTCGGCGACTTCTCCGACATGCCCGATATCGACGATCTCGGGTTCCTTGAACTCCGCGCGTTCACGCGTCAGCTTGAGTTTGCGCGCCTTGATGAGGTTGCCATCCTTGCCGGTCAAGCCCGCGGCGCTGCCACCCTCGGCGTTGATCAGCGAAACGATCTCCTTGTTTACCAGTCCGCCGAGCACCATTTCCACGACGTCCATGGTGGCCGAGTCCGTGACACGCAAGCCGTCGACAAAGCGGGTCTGGATATTCAGCCTTTTCAGAAGTTCCCCGATCTGCGGGCCGCCGCCATGTACGACGACAGGGTTCATGCCAACCAGCTTCATCAATACCACGTCGCGCGCGAAGGCGTGCTTCAACGCGGGGTCGACCATCGCCGCGCCGCCGTACTTGATGACGACCGTCGAGCCGTGAAACTTGCGGATATAGGGCAGCGCCTCAATCAGGATCTGCGCCGTGTCTTGGCGGGACATCGCTCTATCCATCCCTCAAAACCGCAAGGTGGGGTCCACTGCGGACAACTGCTCACCGAACGTCGAACGGATGCGGCGGAGCGCGTCCGGGTCATCCGCTTCGAAGCGCAACGTCAGCGCCGGAGACGTGTTCGAGGCGCGCACCAATCCGAAGCCGTCTTCGTAGTCGACGCGAAGTCCGTCGATTCTCGTCACTGTTCCGGGCCCGAAATCGGCCGATCTCGCCAACTCCTCGATGATGCGGAATTTGGCGGACTCCGATGTCGGAAGCTTGATTTCCGGCGTCGTACAGGGGACGGGAAAGTCGGCGAACAGGTCGTCAAGGCGACAGTCCCGCGCCGCGGCCATTTCGAGCAGGCGCGCACCCGCGTAGATGGCATCGTCGAAACCATACCAGCGTTCCCCGAAACAGAGGTGGCCACTGAATTCACCGCCGAAGAGCGCGCCCGTCTCCCTGATCCTGGCCTTGATGTGGGAATGTCCCGTCCGACTCATGATCGGGTTGCCTCCGGCTTCGGCAACCACCTTGCTGAGGTGGCGCGAGCACTTCACGTCGTAGACGATATCGGTGCCGGGATTTCGGCGAGCGATGTCGCGCGCAAACAGCATCATGAGGCGATCCGGCCAGATGATCGTCCCGCTGTTGGAGATGACGCCCAGGCGGTCGGCATCGCCGTCGAAGGCGATGCCCATATCCGCATCGCGCGCACGCACCGCGGCGATGAGGTCGTCGAGGTTCGCGGGGTCGGCCGGGTCTGGATGGTGATTCGGAAAGCTGCCATCGACATCCGCGTACAGGCTCACCACTTCGCACCCGAGTCGTTCGAAGAGCGCCGGCGCCACCAAACCCGCCACGCCATTGCCGCTGTCGATCACGATCTTCAACGGACGGGCGATCGCGATATCGGCGACGACCCGATCACTGTACGGTTCGATGACGCTGGCCGACTCCACCGCGCCGCGCGCGCGCGGCGGGCAGTCGTCGCGTTCGATACGCGAACGCAACCCCTGAATAGCGTCGCCGGAAAGCACCGCGCCGCCGATCAGCATCTTCAATCCGTTGTACTCGGCCGGGTTATGCGAGCCCGTAATCACGATCCCCGTCTGGGTATCGAGCGCATAGGTGGCGTAGTAGAGAAGAGGCGTCGGAACGACGCCAACATCGATGACATCGCAACCGCCTTCGGTGAGGCCCGATACGAGGGCCTCGCGCAAACGCCCGGTAGAGTGGCGGCCATCGCCGCCGACGGCGACTCGTTCGAAACCCTGTTCGAATGCCTGCGCCGCAAATGCGCGGCCAATCCAGAAGACGGATTCGTCCGTCAGATTCCTGTCGACGAGGCCGCGAATGTCGTAGGCGCGAAATATCTCCGGCGCAATGTCTACGGGTCGTTCCATGCCCGTCACGCGTGACGCGTGAGATCACCGCGCGTCGACTCGCTCCTTCGTTGGAACAGGAGCGCGAAGGCATCGATCAGCTTGTCGGCCACTGTCTCCTTGGAATCGATTGGAAAAACGGTTTCGCCGGAGGGTTCGATCAACGTTACGGCATTGCGATCGCTGTCGAAGCCAATGTCCTGTTCCGACACATCGTTCAACACGATGGCGGCACAGCCCTTGCGCGAGAGTTTTTCCCGGGCGTGGCGCAATGGTTCGTGGGTCTCGGCGGCGAAACCGATGGCACAGGGGCAGACTGCGGCTGCACGGGCAAGAATGTCCGGATTCTCCTTCAGCTTGAGCCACATGTCCGATAACTCGCCCGCCTTCTTGATCTTTTGGTCCTGCGCCTGGGAGGGGCGATAGTCCGCCACCGCGGCCACGCCGATGAAGATATCGGTCTCCGCCAGCGCCGCGTCCACCGCCTCATACATCTGCTTCGCGGTCGTCACGTCGATTCGTCGAACGCCCGCGGGCGTCTCGAGCGCCACGGGTCCGCTCACCAGCGTGACGTTCGCACCCGCGTCCCGCGCTGCCCGCGCGAGTGCATAGCCCTGTTTGCCGGAGCTGTGGTTCGAGATGTAGCGCACGGGATCGATCGGTTCCCGGGTAGGTCCCGCGGTCAGCAGCACGTTGAGCCCTTCCATGAACCTGCGCCTACCCGCCAGTTGCGAAGACAGCTCACGGACGATCTGCGCCGGTTCCAGCATCCTGCCCGGACCGGTTTCGCCGCAGGCCTGATCGCCGTCTCCGGGTCCGAGGATTCGGGCACCCGCCTCCTTCAGGCTGGCCAGGTTGCGTTGCACCGCGTGGTGTTCCCACATCTGTCGATTCATCGCCGGGGCGAGAAACAGTGGTGCTGTGGTCGCAAGGCAAATGGTGGTCAGCAGATCGTCCGCGAAGCCTGTCGCCAAACGGGCGATGACATGGGCAGTGGCAGGCGCTACGACGACGGCATCCGCCCACCGCGCGAGTTCGATGTGGCCCATCGCGGCTTCCGCTTCCGCGTCCCACAAATCGCGCCGAACCCTGCGCCCCGCTACCGCCTGAAGACTGGTATCCGTGACGAAACGCGCCGCGCTGCGCGTCATGACCGGGATAACGTCTGCGCCCGCAGCGCGCAAATCTCGCACAAGCTGTGGGGTCTTATACGCGGCGATTCCGCCCGCGATACCCAATAAGATGTGTTTGTTCTGCATGCGAATGTCGAAGCGCCGACTGCGCGTTCCCGCTACCACCGCAAACTACGGCATGAAAGACGACGTCAACGATACCAGAAGTGCCCCGCGGCCGGCGCCTTCGGGCTTGCGCGAGGGCCATTCGTGCGGCGATGAGGCGCCAAGGGAACGCATCCTTGACCTTGGTCCCCACGCCGCCACCAAGACGGAATTGCTCGCCGCGATTCTCGGTGTCGACGAGCGGTCCGCGAGCGCCCTGGAACTCGCCGCATCGCTTCTCGCCCGTTTCGGCGACCTACACCGATTGCTTCACGCGCCACGGGAGGCGCTGGCAGCGTGCGCGGGAATGGGTCCGGCGAAAACCGCGGCCATAGTCGCCGTGCGCGGACTCCTGGACAGCTACCACACCGCTGACGCACGGAGAAATCTTGTCGAGTTCCACCAAGGTGCGTCGTTTCTTGCGCTATCGATTCGGACGGCGCGAACGCGAAGTGTTCGGTGCGCTATTTCTCGATACGCGGCACCACCTGATTTCCAACGAAGAACTGTTCTTCGGCTCGGTGGACAGAGCGATGGTCTATCCCCGCGAAGTCATCAAGTCCTGCCTGAAACACAATGCGAGCGCCGTGATCCTCTACCACAACCATCCTTCCGGCGTCCCCGAACCCTCGGCGAGCGATATTCAGGTCACATCGCGGATCGCGATGCTGTTGCAGGAGTTGGACGTACGGCTTGTCGATCACGTCGTGGTGAGCGCGTCGGACCAGGTTTCTTTCGCCGAACGGGGGCTTATCTAGCTGGCTGGTGGACGCGTTCGCCCGGATTTGGTAAAAAGCGCGTCCCCCTTCGACTATCGAAACGATGTCCCAAGTCTGTCAGGTCACCGGCAAGCGCCCGATGAGCGGGAACAACGTCTCCCATGCTCAGAACAAGACGCGTAGGCGCTTCAAGCCGAATCTGCACTACCACCGTTTCTGGAGCGAAGGCGAAAAGCGGTTTATCCGCCTGCGCGTTTCGGCGCAGGGCATGCGATTGATCGACAAGAAGGGTATAGACGCCGTGCTGGCCGATTTGCGCAAGCGCGGCGTACGGGTGTAATCGAGCGAGTTTAACCGGGTGTTAGGGGTGTAGTTGTGCGAGAGAAGATCAAACTTGAATCCAGCGCCGGTACCGGCCATTACTATACGACGGACAAGAACAAGCGGAACACGCCGAACAAGCTCGAGTTCAAGAAGTATGACCCGGTGGTGCGCAAGCATGTCATCTACCGGGAGGCGAAGATCAAGTAACTACCCCACCGCCGGCGTCTTCTCTCCGGTGCCGGCCTAACCCCGCTCGTCGATCTGGCGGGCGGGTCTCCCAAGCGCCAGCCGGCGCAACCCGATGCCCGAACTACCTGAAGTAGAAACGACACGGCGGGGTATCGCGCCCAGCATCCTGAATCGGCGTATCGTCGCGTTTGACATTCGCGACTCCCGCCTTCGCTGGCCGGTTCAATTACCTGCTGAAGTGTGCGGGGAGCGTATCGTTCGGATAACGCGCCGAGCCAAGTATCTGCTGTTGCACGTTGAGACGGGCGCGCTGATCCTTCACCTCGGCATGTCGGGACACTTAAGGATCGTGTCCGGGAATGAACCCGCCAGCAAGCACGATCATGTGGACATCCTGTTTGACAACGGTCTGGCGCTCCGGCTTACCGACCCTAGACGTTTTGGCAGCCTGCACTGGCAGCCGCACCCTGTCGAAGACCATTGGCTGCTCAAGCGTCTGGGAGTGGAGCCGTTGTCCGACGCATTCACCGGCGACTACCTGTTTAGCAGGTCCAGACGTCGCCGCGCGGCAGTCAAGAACTTCCTCATGGATGCCCGCGTTGTGGCAGGCATCGGCAACATCTACTCCAACGAAGCCCTGTTCAAGGCCGGCGTACGTCCGAGAACGGCCGCAGGGCGGTTGAGCCGGACGCGCTACCGAAAGGTTGCGACCGCGACACGCGAAACCCTGATCGCCGCCATTGATCAGGGCGGGACGACGTTGCGGGACTTCGTGGGCAGCGATGGCAGGCCGGGGTATTTTGCAAACGAGCTGTTCGTTTACGGGCGCCAGGGGTTGCCGTGCCGACGTTGCGGGTCGTTGCTGAAAGGCTTGCGGGTGGGACAACGCAGCACGGTATATTGTCCAAACTGCCAGCGATGAGCTGGTCAACCCTGTTTCAAACAGGATCCCTGGTTGATACGGCCCGCGGTTCGGCACGCGTCCGAGCAAAACTTCGATGCGCCGTACGGAACGAACCATTCGGTGCAGACCGGACATTGCGCCGGTTCCGATATTGGCGGCTCCAACTTGCCGGAACGTCTCACTTCCAGAAGATTGCAGATCGTTTCGTTGCGTCTCGCCATATCGCGAAATTCGCGGTCGCCGACGTCCAGGAGATCGATGATCGTTCCGACATCGAGTCTCGGCGAACGCAACAAGAGCGCGATTGCCTTTTCTTCGAGCGTCATGTGCACATCATACGGCGTTGCCATGGCGACCGCCCTTGGGGAGCGAGGGGGATACTGTAATCGCTGTCTTCGCCTTCAGCCGGCACGGACTCTCGCAACCGGGACCGGCAGGCCCGGAACATCGGTGCGAAGACGGTACACCGATCCTTCTCTATCACCTTCGACGCCCACGGAGCCCGTCACGATATACAGGTCGCGCAAATCGTCGCCACCGAAGCAGACGCTGGTGCACATCGGCATGGGTATCGCCACGTGCTCGCGCAGGCGACCGTCCGGCTCAAACACGCTGACGCCCCCGCCTCCCGCGACCGCGAGCCACACGGCACCGTCCTCGGACACCGCAAGCCCATCTGGCGAGCCCAGCCCGACGCGCGCGAACGGCTGTTTCTCCCCAAGATCCCCATCCTCGGCCACCGCGTACCGATAGACCGTCTGCCGCCGGGAGTCCGAATGGTAGAGCGTCCCGCCATCCGGCGAGAAGCCGAGACCATTGGTCAACACGATGTCTTCGGCAACTACGCGGCTGGAACCGTCCAGGTCGATCAGGTGGAGATCGCCGGGAAGTTGCTCCCCTTCCTCGAAGACCGCACTGCCGAGCGAGCCGGCATAGATCCGTCCGGCGGCGTCGGTGGTGAGATCGTTGTACCCGTGGTTGCCATTGTCCGGATCCCGATCAAGCAGGACGATGGTGTCGCCGCCCGCGAAGCGCTTGAACGCGATGTTGCGCCCGCCGACGACCATGCCATCGCTCTCGTGCAACGCCATGCCGCCGATGCCCCGCCGATAGGGGAATACCGTCTCGACGCTCCCATCCGAGCCGAGGCAATACACCCCGCCAGCATGGACATCGCTGAATATCAACCCCCGTCCGGGCACCCAGACGGGACCTTCTATCAAAGTGAAACCGTGGGCCAATCGTTCCATCCGCTATTCCTCCCTCCGCTGTATCCGCCCATGGATCATGGCGGAACCTGCGTTGCGCGTGCCGAGAACATGTCGCACAGTGTTTGTGGGAATCTGCCTACAGAAGTCATCACATGCGTCGTCAACTGGCTCGCCAACTGGCTCGCCGAATGGCTTGCGTCCTGGTGTTCTGCTCGACCGCAGCCGTCGGCGAAGTCGAGTGGCGGGGCCTCGTTGTCGCGCCAGAACACCGCTGTTCGCCCTATGATCGTCGCGACTACCCTTATCCGCAATCGGTTGAGGAAGAAATCGTAGCGGAGTTGGGTGACATAGTTGGCCCCTACACCTGCACGCGGTTCGCTTCCAGTCGTGATACGCACATCGAGCACATGGTCGCGATCTCGGAAGCCCATGACAGCGGTCTCTGCGCTCAAGACGACGAGACCAGGCGCCGATTCGCCTCGGAGCTACGCAACCTTACCCTGGCCGGCCCCGCGATCAATCTCGCCAAGGCCGCCAAGGATGCTAGCGGCTGGTTGCCGGAAATGAACCGTTGCTGGTTCGCGGGTCGCGTCGTCGAAGTGCGAAGGGCCTATGGGCTCTCCATCGACCAGCGGGAAGCCGATGCGCTTGAAGCCGTGCTATCGAGGTGTTCCGAGGGGGATGTCGAAACACCGTTCTGCGCGACGCGCTCGTTCTTCATGCGTGTGCTGGTACCGATCCTGCAAGACATGGAAACCTCGGCAGCGGAGAACCGGTAGTTCGCGCTTCCCACAACTCAAATCATAGAAGAGGGCAAGCAGCCAACTCGACGCCTATGCCGCAAATCCAAATTAGTGATCTGCCCATTGTCCCAGCGACATCAACATCCATCATGTCGCCAATGCGAGCTTGAGACTGGGATCCGTTTCGACATCATCGATGATCCTGTTGTAGGTCAATACGAACTGGTCCAAAGCGAGCCGCCGTCCTTCGCTCGCGAAGCGGCCAATCTCATGGATTTTCGCCGCCATGAATTGCTCAATATCGAAAATGTCGATGCGACTGCGCAAACCCTGGTTCTCGGCAAGACCTTCCGCCACTGATAAATTGCCCCGAGTCGTTACCAAGATTGGCCTCTTACCCGCGTCGAGATTGTCCTTGCAGCGCTTGATAACAGACTCGCCCGGCGCAGTTGTGACGTGAATGGCCGAATCTCCGACTACGAAATCGCCGGGGCGCTTTAACGGCGCGTCTGCTGTGGAGAAGCTATTGTGCTCGACGTTCCCCAGACCCAAGGCACATTCCAGTCTTGCCCCGACGAGATGCTGAAGGACCGCCCCCGCATAGTGGACACCAGTCGCTTCCCGCTGTCTCGCGACAGCTTGGTCTAGCAAGTCAGCAATCATGTGCCGTAGGCCGTGGCTGGTGTCTAGCCGCACCGTAAAAGGTTCACCGGCAAAGAATTCCTTTACGCGGCTAATCCAGAAACGTTCAACGGCGTCGACATCGACCGTGCTGGAATCGTTGCGTTCATTCAGCCAAACAACGTACTGCCGCATGTTGTTCAAACTGCCGCGGCTAGTCCTTCCACCCTCCGCAGCCAACAGTCGGTCTATGTCATGTCGCTTCAGAATAGCTTGGACCGCTCCCCTTCCGAGGCCCAACACCTGCCCACCGCCTTCCGTCACCAAGTCGTCCGAGTTGAGCGGCAATCCATTTTTGCGGGCTTGGTCGGTCACTACCAACGCAACGCAGAGCGCTCCTTTACCGGTGAACCGCTTCTCCGACGCGAAACGATCAAGGGCCGTTTCCAAGGTCCCCGACACAGTTAGGCCACTTTGGGTTCAGCATTCTGATTTGCCGCCAAGAGCGGCTCAAGGATGTAGTGGGCCAAGTGGCGGACCACCGGCACGACCACACCGTCGCCTGCCAAGTGATAGGCTTGGTTGTAGTTGTCGGGAAGCAGATAGTCGTCGGGCAACCCCATCAGGCGCGCCGCTTCACGTGGAGACATCAAGCGTGATCGGATTTGATCTCCTTCAACGATCATGATGGTCTGACGACTCGAACCGCCTCTCGGCGTACGCAAACAGCCTGCAACGTTGTCGAATCGGACTTCCGCGCGCTGACATTTCCGACCGCTGCTATCACTACGAGTGCGTTTGTAAATCGTGCCTACCATGCGACGATTGGCCCACGATGCCACCTTTACCTTGGCGACGTTAGCCGACGACATCATGTCTAGCAGGCGTTGGGTGTCATCATCACTATGCCAAGACACTCCCGTTGGTCGTTCCTCGATCAGATTGGCAAGGATGGTATTGCGTTTAGGCGCTGACGGGAGATGCCACCAGAGCCAGTTGCTACGCGCTTCCGCGTCGAGACCGCGTTGCGCTCGCTCGAGCGCTCGGCTCCTCCATTGAACCGAATCGGACCTAACCAGAACCGGCCAGTCGGCGAAAGGTTCAGCCAAGTCACGGGGAATCTTCAGATCGTCACGCGCCGCAATGACGAATAACCTTGGTCGAGACTGCGGGACGAAGTCGACAGCGTCGATAGTCAACGCACCGAATTGATAACCCGCATTGGCGAGGGCCGAGCCAATCGCCGCAAAATCAGCGCCGCCATGCGAGGTCAACGCGCCGCAGACATTTTCCAACACGATTGTTGTTGGCGCCCGTCCCTCCTTCCCAAGGGACTCCATCAATCGCCAGAACGGCCAGAAAGAGCCAGATCGTTTACCAGCCAACCCAGCACCGTCCCCTGCAAGCGACAGGTCTTGGCAGGGAAACGACGCCCAAGCCAAGTCAGCGGTGCCGGGCAACTCGTCTGTCGTGAGGTAAGCGACATCCCGAACGAGCATTGCGCCCTCGCCCCAGTTTCGCTCATAGATCTCGCCTTTATTCGCATCAAGATCGTTGGCGATAAGGCACGACCATCGCGGTCCGAGACCGGCGCGAGCCATCCCGCCTCCGGCAAAAAATTCGTAGAAGCAATACGGCTGGCCGTCGGGAGGAATCACACGACGCAGTATCACGCTTTTCGGGTCCGCAATAAAGATCGCTCTTACCTTCGACGACCAGATCGAGTCCCTAGCCTCCCTGGCCTCACCGGTACCGTCCCGCAGCAATGCCGCCCAATACTGGGCGAGCCTTGAGGACTACCGCGCGTTGCCACGAAGGTGTGCGCAGTTACGCCTCATTTCGTCAACCAGCCAAACTCCTGCGGTTTGCGTCCGGCCTTGATGCTGAGCGTCATGTTGACCATGGCCGGCCCGTCGAATGCCATCGCCTTGTCGAGGGCGCCGCGCAGGTCCGCGGGATCCTCGACGTAGAAGCCCTTGCCACCCAACGCTTCGACCATGCCCTCGTAGTGCGCGCCATAGGTCAGGACCGATGGCGGCACTCTACTGCCCTTCTCCAGCGGCCCGACGCCGCCGCCGATGCCGCCATTGTTCAACACGATCAGTTTGACCGGCAGGTTGTAGCGCACCATCGTCTCAACCTCCATGCCGGAAAACCCGAATGCGCTGTCGCCCTGCACCGATACCACCGGCTTGCCCGGATTGGTCACCGCCGCCGCTATGGAAAAACCGGCACCGACACCCATCGTGCCGTAGGTGCCCGCGTCAAGCCTGTGACGCGGATGGCGATTCGGCATCTGGGTCCTGCCGATGTCCATCGTGGCCGCGCCCTCGCCAATGATGATGGCGTCGTGCGGCAGCCATTCGGCGATGTCCCGGAACGCGCGGTAGTAGTTCATCGGCGACGATTCGTCCTCGATCATCGGCTTGACCGACGCCACGTTCGCCTGGGCCTTTTCTTGCAAGGCCGCGCGCCATGAAGTCTCGGCGGGATAGAACCATTGCCGATTGCCCAGCGCCTGGTTCAGTTGACGGACCACAGCCTTGCCGTCGCCGACGAGAGCGACTTCCGTCGGCACATTGTGGCCGATCTCCTCCTGTTCGATATCGAGTTGAACGATGCGCACCCCGGGCTTGAAACGCGGCGGCAAGCCGAAATGCATGATCCAGTTCAACCTGGCCCCCATCAGAAACACCACGTCCGCTTCCCTGAGCGCGGTGCTGCGCGCGGCGCCGACGGACAACGGATGGTCGTCCGGCATGACGCCCTTGCCCATGGGCGAGGCGAGAAACGGCAGTTGCGTGCGCTCGATGAATTCGCGCACCTCGTCCTCGGCGCGAGACCACGCCATGCCCTTGCCGACAACGACCAGGGGGTTTTCCGCCGATTCCATTGCGTCCAGAGCCCGCTCGATGATCGTCGGATCGACCTGGGGGCGCGACGGCTCCTCGACCGGGGCGGCAGCGATCACGTCGTCTTCGTCGACCTGGGCCTGGATGATGTCGTCCGGGAAGTCGAGATAAACCGGCCCGGGACGACCGTTGAGGGAGGTGCGAATCGCCTGTTCGACGTAGTACGGAATGCGCGTCGCGGATTCGATGTCGCGCGCGACCTTGCAGTAGGGCGCCGCGAGTGGCGTCTGGCGCTCTTCCTGGAACGCGCCCATGCCGTTCTGATAGGTAGGAGACGCGCCGCCGATCAATAGCATCGGCCAGCAATTCTGATGCGCATTGGCGAGGCCCGCGAGCGCGTGGATCACGCCAGGACCCGAAACCACCAGACACGCCTGCGTACGTCCGGTGAGATAGCCGGCAGCCTGCGCCGCGTAACTCGCGGCCTGTTCATTGCGCATGCCGATATACGTAATGTCCTCCTTCTGCGCAGCGGCGGCGATGCCGCCCACCGGGAAGCCGACGATGCCGAACATGTAGTCGACGCCCTGCGCCTTAAGGCTCCGCGCCATCAGCGTGGCGCCATCAACGGTGGCCATGATTGCTCTCCCTTGGTCGAATCGGTGACGGTGAAAACGCGGCTAACGTATCGCGGGCGCTCTCGCAAGTCCACCGCGCCCAACGTGCCCAGTGAACCACAGCGGTTGGTGCGTCCTCTCGTGGAGTTGCCTTTGTTCGGTTAATCTCTGCCCCGAGCAAGGGAGGGATCATGACTGATCAGACAACCGTCCGCGGCATTATCGATCGCGCCGCCGCCGCGGGGCGCGAAGCGCTGACACCGGATGAAGCCAAGCGGATCTGCGATGCCTACGATATACGGTCCGCCGCCCAGGCCGTCGCCGCTTCCGCATCGGAAGCGGTCGCCATCGCCGAAAAGATCGGCTACCCCGTGGCCGCGAAGATCGTGTCGGCCAACATCGCCCACAAGACCGACGCTGGCGGCGTTGTGCTCGACATCGGTGATGCGACGGAATTGGCCAGCGCCTATGAACGGGTCGTCGCCAACGCCAAGGCGTTCGACGCGGATGCCTCCGTCGACGGGGTACTGATACAGCGCCAACTCGAACGAACCCAGGACACCCAGGAAGTGATCGTCGGGGCGGTAACTGACCCGGCGTTCGGCAAACTCGTCGCCTTCGGCCTCGGCGGCGTGTTCGTCGAGGTCTTGGGCGACATCACTTTTCGGTTGGCGCCAGCTACCGTCGAAGAGGCGTCATCGATGCTCGACGAAATCGCGGGGGCGGAAATTCTCAACGGCGTGCGGGGTGCCGCGGGCGTCGATCGAACGGCGCTGGCAACGCTGATCGCCAATGCGAGCCGCCTGGTCGCCGATTTTCCGGAGATCGCGGAACTGGACCTGAACCCCGTGTTCGCGAGCGCCGACGGAGCCCTCGCCGTGGACCACCATATGCAACTCGGTCCTCTCGCCGAGCCGCGATACAGGCCGAGTCACGACGCCATACTCGACGCCATGCGGCGCATCATGCAGCCTGATGCCGTGGCGGTAATCGGGGCCTCCGCGGAAGAGGGCAAGATCGGCAACTCCGTGATGCGAAACCTCATCGACGGGGGCTACGAAGGCGCCATTTATCCCGTCCATCCCCGGGCCGAAACGATCCTCGACCACGCCTGCTATCCGAACGTCACGGAAGTACCGGGCGACATCGACATCGCCATCTTCTGCATACCCGCTCCGCTCGTCGCCCGCGTGCTCGCCGACTGCGGAAAAAAGAAGATACCCGGCGCAATCCTCATTCCGTCCGGTTTCGCGGAGGTCGGCGAACACGCGCTACAGGAGGAAATCGTCGCTGTCGCCCGCGAAAACAACGTGCGGTTGATGGGGCCCAACATCTACGGTTTCTATTACACGCACAAGAATCTCTGCGCCACGTTCTGCACGCCGTATACCGAGAAGGGAAAGGTGGCGTTGTCGTCCCAGAGCGGCGGTGTCGGCATGGCCATCGTCGGTTTCAGCCGCTCGGCGAAAATGGGCGTTTCCGCCATCGTCGGTTTGGGGAACAAGGCCGACATCGATGAGGACGACCTGTTGACGTTCTTCGAGCAGGATCCGAACACCGAAGTGATTGCCATGCACGTGGAAGATCTGAAGGACGGCCGTGCATTCGCCGAAGTCGCTGCCCGCGTCTGCAAGAAAAAACCCATCGTCGTGCTCAAGGCGGGGCGGACCGGCATGGGCGCGCGAGCGGCAAATTCGCACACCGGCGCCCTGGCCGGCGACGACCGCGTCTATGACGCGGTGCTGCGGCAAAGCGGCGTGATCCGTGCCCGGAGCCTCAACGACATGCTCGAGTTTGCCCGCGGACTCCAGGTGTTGCCGACGCCCAAGGGAGAGAACGTCTTGATACTGACGGGGGCGGGTGGTTCCGGCGTCTTGCTGTCGGATGCCTGCGCGGACAACGACCTGACATTGATGTCGATGCCGCCCGATCTCGACGCGGCCTTCAGGGAGTTCATTCCACCCTTCGGCGCCGCCGGAAATCCGGTCGATATCACGGGCGGAGAACCGCCCACCACGTACCGAAGCACCATCGACCTCGCGCTCAACGACGAGCGCGTGCATGCGCTGGTGCTGGGCTATTGGCACACCATCATCACGCCGCCCATGGTGTTCGCCGAACTACTCGCCGAAGCCGTCGCCGACGCGCGCGGCAAGGGGATAGACAAACCCGTCGTCGCATCCCTCGTCGGTGATGTCGAGATCGAGGAAGCGTGCGACTACCTGATGGACAGGGAAATCCTCTCGTACCCATACACGGCGGAAAAACCCGTTGCCGTATTGGGCGCGAAGTACCGGTGGGCGCGCGCGGCGGGACTGCTGTGACGGTGTCGGCAAACGCGACGCGGGAACCGGTGTCAGGCCGCGGCGGCGCCCAGATGCCGACCGCGAAGTCGTATACACGCATCGAGGTGCTGCCAGTCACGCCGACCATCGGCGCCCTCGTCAAGGGCGCTGATCTCGCCGATGTCGACGACGAAACATGGGAGGAAATCTTCGACGCCTGGATGTCGCACTCCGTGCTCTTCTTCCGCGACCAAACCATGTCGCCGGAACAGCACCTCGCATTCGGGCGGCGTTTCGGTCCGCTTCATGTTCACCCCGCGGCCCCGTACGCCAACGGCACCCCGGAACTCATGATCATTCGTACGGACCGGCACTCGAAACGCAACAACGGCGCCGGATGGCATTCCGACGTCTCCGCCGACGAGGAGCCGCCGCTTGGAACGATCCTGCACTTGCACCAGGTGCCGAGCCGGGGCGGTGACACGCTATGGTCCAGCATGTACGCCGCCTACGACGCGCTATCGCTACCGCTGCAACGCTTGCTCGAGTCGCTCACAGCGCGCCATACCGCCAACTATGACGGCTACTATGGAGACCATCCCCCGCAGCGCGCGCTTCCCAGCGCCGTGCATCCGGTCGTGCGCACCCATCCCGTAACGAAAAGGAAAGCCTTGTTCGTGAACGCCGGTTTTACGCGACGCATCCTCGAGCTTACGGCACCCGAAAGCCGCGCCCTGCTCGACTATCTGTTCGATCATGTCAAGGACCCGTCCTTCCAGTGCCGCTTCAACTGGGCACCCGGTTCCGTCGCCATGTGGGACAACCGCTGCACTCAGCACATGGCGGTCTGGGACTACTATCCGAATACCCGCGCCGGTTTGCGGGTTTCCATCAAGGGAGACAGCCCCTACTTCTAGCCCGCATATCTCACCAAGCCGCTTGTTGCGTCGGTCGGGGTTATGGCTCCCGGCGGCGAACGCCCGCGAAAGGACTCGGCCGACGTTGCTGGCGCTCCCTGAAGCGGCCGACACGGCACAGGGCTTCGACTTCTCGACTGACCGGCGGACATTCGCCGCAGATCAGGCTCGCTATCCATTCGCCCGCCAAGGCCGCCGATGCGACACCGATGGAACCGTGACCGGTGCTGACATAGGTATCCGGGCCTGCCCGGCCGATCACCGGCGTACGATCCGACGTGACGGCTCGAACGCCCCTGAAGAGGCCCTTCGACACCCCCGGAGCGCGACCAAAGAGTTTCTGGAACCGCCTGGCGTTGGCTGCGGTGGCATCACCCGGAGGCCACGGCCGATACTCGTACGTGGCACCTACCCAGCAGGACTGTCCGGCAGGTCGGGCATAGCCGTCCGAAAGCACCGGCAGACGCAACTGGTCGGCGGCGAACCTGTCTACTTGTCCCATCAGCGGCGCGACTTCGAGGTCGGGCAAGAACTCGGCAATTGCGCAGCCATTCGCGAGGATCCTGATGCCGTCCTCCGGCGCGTCCGAGGTGAACCGTATTCGCGGATGATCGAGCAATGACCTGCATAGCGCCGTACCTTCGACGGCCGCGGCGCAGGGGAAATACAAACCGCTTTCCGCGATATCTATCCCCGCGAGGTCCGTGGCTTCGCGCGGCGACACTGCCTCGACCCAGTCCGAAGGCAGGACATGGCGCAATGCATGCAGGCGCTCCGCTGGCGTATTCGGTCCGGGTAGTTGTAGCGCGCCGGTCGAAGTCAGTCCGCCGCAACCCGAGTAGAACCACGTCGCGTATGCGTATGCGTGGGCGCGCAGCGAAGCGGCGGCGCTGCCATCGCCCAACAGCCGCGCATGCAGGACCGCGCCCGGTATCGCAGAAGCACCGTGGGCGACAGCGTCATCGTGCACAGTCACCGCCACGTTGCGCTCGGCCAGGGCGCGAGCTACCGAGCATCCCGCCAAACCGGCGCCGACGACGGAAACGGCTCGCGGCGGCGACGGCGGGTGCAACGAATCGCCGGGGATCACGCCGACTACGCTGTGTCGCTTGCGGCCGTGCTGATGGATGCGGGCGACTTCGAAGCCAGCGCTTGCCAGCGCGCGCTTGACTACGCCAGCCGCAGAGAAAGTTGTCACCGTCGTTCCCGCGTGGGAGAGCCGTGCGATGGCAGCGCACGTCTGGGGTGCCCAGATCGTGTGGCTCCGGGGGGGCGCGAAGCCGTCCAGAAACCAGGCATCGACACCTCGCAAGGACCTGGACCCAAGATCCGCCAACCCGGCAAATGCATCACCGAAATACAGCGAAAGTACGACTCGCCCCGCCGCCAGGCACCGGCGGTGCCAACCGGAAATGCCCGGCGGCAGGATCCGGGACAACTCGCGATGCACAGGGAGTCCGGAAAGTCCGGCGGCGCGCGCCATGTCCCTCGATGAAGGGGGCGCATGTTCGAAGGCGATATAGTGCAGCCGGCCGCCGGACCGCCTGAGAAATCGTTCCGTCGCGACAGCGAAATTCAGGCCGGTGCCGAACCCCAACTCTCCAATGGTGAAGGCGGCCGCCGAGCCGAATCGCTCGTCGAGCCTTGCCGGAGCGATGAAGACGCGCAACGCTTCGTCCCGACCGTCGACGTCATGGTAGATATCGCCGTGATCGAGAGATACCGGTCGGGCGCCGTCCCATCGCAACGCAGCGGGATCCAGCATCCGGTGGACCGGGGCTTCATTCACGACGTGGCATCGTTCTATCCTGACCTAACCGAGGAAGTTGTCTTCCATCACCCGCACGAGACCGTACCCGGTCGCTTCGACACTTGACGCAGACCTGCTTCGCGCACGAGAGAAATCCTCGGGGTCAGGATCACTTGACGGCCCCGAAGGGCCACCGTACAGAATCCGACATGCCCATCGCGCGACAAGGCGCAAAAGTGTTATCTTCCCACCGTCCGCCGTTGCGGGCGGTCGCGTGCCCGTCGCGAATAACGAAAACTTGCAAGGGGGTCAACTTCGTGAACCTAGCGGATTGGTGGTACGGCCTCGTCGGCTTTTCAATACCGGTCATGGTCGTTTATACGCTCGCCATGTGCCATCTCACACTCATGTCCGTGACGATATATCTGCATCGGCACTCTGCTCACCGCGCGTTGGCGCTGCATCCGGCGCTGCAACACTTTTTCCGTTTTTGGCTGTGGCTGACGACCGGCATGTCCACCAAGATCTGGACGTCGGTTCACCGTAAACATCATGCCACGACAGAAACCGCAGACGATCCCCACAGCCCGCAGATCCACGGCTTGGCCGCCATACTCTTCCGAGGCGCCGAGCACTATCGCACCGCCATAACCGAAGAGACGCTTGCGCAGTACGGCAAGGGCACGCCGCGGGATTGGATCGAAAATAACGTTTACGGGCCTCACTCCATGGTGGGGATCAGTTCACTGGCGGTATTCGACGTGCTGTTGTTCGGCACAATCGGCTTGACCGTCTGGGCCGTTCAGATGCTGTGCATTCCGTTTCTCGGCGCTGGCGTCGTCAATGGTGTCGGTCACTACTGGGGTTATCGGAACTTCGAGTGTCCCGACGCGGCGCGCAACATCGTGCCGTGGGGCATTCTCATCTGCGGCGAGGAACTGCACAACAACCACCACGCCTACCCGAACTCGGCGAAGCTTTCGGTCAAGCCTTGGGAGTTCGATATCGGCTGGGCGTGGATTCGCGTGTTCCAAGCGCTGGGTCTTGCCCGGCCACTCTATACACGGCCGAAGGTGGCGCGCGCGCCAGGCAAATCGCACATCGACATGGACACCACCTGGGCCGTACTGAACGACCGCTTCCGGGTCATGGCGCGCTACGCGGAAGAGGTCGTGGCACCCCTGGTCGAGCAAGAATGCAAGCGGGCGGACGCGGTGACCCGGCGCCTGCTGAGGCATTCCAAGTCCGTCCTCTGTCGCCATGACATACTGGTGAGCGAGCGCCAGCGGCAACATATCACCAAGGTCGTGGGCGCAAGCCCGCTATTGAAGACAATTTACGAAAAGCGGTTGGAACTCACCCAGTTGTGGTCCGAGCGAGGGCGCGGCGACGACTTGTTGGAAGGCCTTCGGACATGGTGCAGCGAGGCTGAGGAGACAGGCATCCAGGTGCTTCGCGAATTCGTTGACGATCTGAAATCGTACACGGTGCCAGCGCCGGTTCGCGCATACGTTTCCGACAGATAGCAGACCCGCGCGGCGCAACCTGATCCTGATATCGTACAACTGATATCGGAAGCGAAAGGCCGGAACGCCCTGAACGTCCCGCGCGCGGGACTACATCCGGTCGACCGTCTCTATGCCAAGCAGACCCAATCCCCGTTTCAGGGTCTCCCCGGTCAGGGCGCAAAGTTTCAGGCGATGATCACGCACGGCTACGGGCGCGTCGAGTACCGGGCAGGTCTCGTAGAACTTCATGAAGTCGCCCGCCAGACCATATAGATACCCGCTCAGATAGTGCGGCAAGGCCTCGCTCGCCACCTGCTCCAACGTTTCCTGGAACCTTAGCAGGGAGACGCCGAGGTGCCGTTCCGTCTCGTTCGAGAGTACCGGTGCGTCCGTCAAGCGCGATGGATCAACGCCGCCGCGCCGGAACAGGCTCTGAATGCGCGCATAGGCGTACTGCAAATACGGCGCCGTGTTGCCGTCGAAGTTCAGCATCGTGTCCCAGTCGAAAACATAGTCGCTCGTCCGATGCTTCGAGACATCGGCGTACTTGACCGCGCCGATCCCGACGACGCGCGCGATACGGTCTGCTTCCTCTCCGTCCAGCTCCGGATTCTTTGCCGTCACCAGGACCCGCGCGCGACTCACCGCCTCGTCAAGCAGGTCCGCAAGCTTCACAACGTCGCCCGAGCGGGTCTTGAAGGGCCTGTTGTCGCGGCCCATGATCGTGCCGAATGGATGATGTTCCAGCTTGCACTCGGCAGGGGCAAACCCCGCCTTCCTGGCAACCGCGAAAAGCTGGCGAAAGTGCAGCGTCTGTCGCGCGTCCACGAAATACAGTATCCGGTCGGCCCGGTAGTGCGCCGAACGGTAGCGCACCGCCGCGAGATCCGAGGTCGCGTATAGATATCCGCCATCACGTTTCTGCACGATCACCGGAGCTTCGAGTTCGTCGAGAAAGACGCACTTCGCGCCGTCCGACTCCGTGACCAGGCCCGCCCGATCCAGATCCTCGACTACCTTCGGCAGATCGTCGTTGTAGCGGCTCTCCGCATCGAGGTCCGCATCGTCCAGCGTGACGCCCAGCGTCTCGTACACCGAACGGCAATGAGACAGGGAGATGTCGATGAAACGCCGCCAGTACGCCCGCACGGCCTCGTCGCCGCGTTGCAAGGCGACCACTGTGCGGCGCGCGCGGTCGGCGAAATCCATGTCCGCGTCGAAACGCTTTCGGGCCTGTGCGTAGAACGCCTCCAGGTCCCTCAACTCCGGAGCGGCTTCCTGCACATCCTCGAGATGGGCAACCAGCATGCCGAACTGCGTGCCCCAGTCGCCTACGTGATTCTGTCGAATCACGCGGTGACCAAGCGCTTCGAGAACGCGCGCCATGGCGTCCCCGATCGTCGTGCGCAAATGCCCCACATGCATTTCCTTGGCCAGGTTGGGAGCGGAATAGTCCACCACGATCCTGTCGGGGCGCGCGGTCTGCTCAATCTCAACCCCGCGCAGGTGTGCGCTGACAAACTCGGGGGACAACGTGATGTTGACGAAACCGGGACCGGCGATCGTCAAAGGTTGGGCGAAATCCGCGTCTCCCAACGCTTCCACGACGGCTGCCGCGAGCACGCGCGGCTGGGTTCCCGCTTCCCTGGCTGCCGCCATGGCGCCGTTGGCCTGGTAGTCGCCAAATTCAGGACGCGTGGCGACGCCCACCAGTGGCTCGGCGTCAGCGGCGCCCGCCGTCTCGAACGCCGCCGCCATGCGCCCATGCAAGAACGCCCGGAGATTCATTCGTCCTGGGTGGAGACTTCTTCCGCCCGCCATCCCCGGCCGCGTTCTACCGCCACAAACGTGACGCGCGCGCCTTCGCGCAACTCGCGGTCGCCAGTGCCGTCCTCTCGAATGCTTCGGCGGTGCACAAAGATGTCGCCGCCGGCATCGCGGATGATGAAACCGAACCCCTTCGTGGGATCGAACCACTTGACGAGACCGCTTTCCCGGTCGCCCGCGGGTTCCCGCCTCGCGCGGGGCTGGGGCTGGGGCCGGCGTTGCCGCGCCCGCGCCGGTTGCTTGCGCGCGCCCAGGCCCACAGCCGCCTGTGCCGTGACGAAACAGGCGAGAAAAGTCAGCGCGAGGAGCCCCAGGTAGTTGCCAGGGAGCAACCGATGAGAGATTTCAGTGACGATCGCCGCCGCAAGGGCAGCAACAACAACAGTGGCAGCGAGAGAAACAACGGAAGGCTTCATGGCAATCGACGCGACGGTGAAGATGTGTCGTCCTATGATAGCGCGGGACAGGTTCCCGCCGATGGGCCTGGGCGGGAACCTGTCCCGCTTCTGAGCTTGGGCGGGAACAAGACACGGCGCCCCGCCAGGGGACTTGCCCCGTTAGCGGCGATACGCGCGCAAGATGACGATGGGCTCCACCGGCACTTCGGCCATGTCACCCCGTGTCGCCGTTTCCGCCTGTCCGATCTCCTCCGCCACATCCATACCGTCGATCAGTCTGCCGAATACCGTATAGCCCGGTTGGCCGACCGTGTAATCGAGATGCGTATTGTCGTTCAGGTTGATGTAGAACTGCGCTCCCGCGGAGTCCGGATCCGGTGCCCGCGCCATCGATAGCGTGTACTTGCGGTTTTCGATCCCGTTCTCCGATTCATTGACAACGGTCCGGGGCGCGTCTCTGTAATCCATGTCGGCAAGGTAACCCCCAGCCTGGACGACAAAACCCTCGATAACGCGATGGAAGATCAAACCGTCGTAAAACCCGGCGTCGACCAGGTCGAGTATGTTTTCCACCGTCTTCGGCGCTTCCAGCGGGAGAAGCTCCGCCGTCAGCACGCCCTTGTTCGTTTCAAATACAACGACCGACAACTCAGCCGGCGCGGATGCGGAGGAAACCGTCATGAGCGTTGATGCCAGCGCCAGCGACGCCGACGCCTTTGACCGCGCCCACAGCCGCAACAGCCATTCCATACATGTTCTCCTTGTGTTTTTGGGCTGCGCGAAGGCAGCCGTTCAAATCCCCTTCTCAAGGCTTTCCTCCGTTCATCCCCCGCCTGCGGCAATGGCGTCCAGATACTTTCGCACAGTTGCGGCAAGTCCGAAATCGAGCGCGTCGCTGATCAGCGCATGACCGATGGACACTTCGTCGATATTGCCGATAGCGATGAAATCCGCCAGGTTGTCAAGGCTCAGGTCGTGGCCCGCGTTTACGCCCAGACCTATCCCTGCCGCGAACCGTGCGGCATCCAGATACGCCTGTCGGCTGGCACGTACCCGCGCATCGGTCAGACCGTGGCTTTCCGCCAATTCCGCGTAGGGCCCCGTATACAGCTCGATCCGGTCCGCGCCGCACGCTTTCGCGCGCTCAATCTGCCGTTCATCCGGATCCATGAACAGGCTGACCCGCGCGCCCCATTCCCGATAACGCGCAATGGTCTCGGCCACGCGCGCAGCGGACGTGGCATCGGAGAGATCCCAGCCATGATCCGAAGTGAGCTGAGAGTCCGCATCCGGCACCAGGGTCGCCTGCTGCGGACGCGCGTCCTCGACAAGGCGATCAAAACCCGGATAGCTATTTCGGCGCGCGCCGGCTGCGGGGTTGCCTTCAATGTTGAATTCGATTCCGGGGTATTCCGATGGCAGCAGGCGCGCGAGCGCGTGGACATCCCCCGGGTGAATATGGCGCTGGTCAGGACGCGGATGCACGGTGATGCCCTGCGCCCCCGCGTCGATGATCGTTCGAGCTGCGTCGATGACGTCCGGGCGCTTGCCTCCGCGCGCGTTACGCAGCCAGGCAATCTTGTTGAGATTGACAGAGAGCGCGGTCACCAGGAACGGCGCCGGCGAGACCGAGACCCGACCCAGACGCCAATCAGCAGTCCCGCCAGTACCATACCGCCACCGACCAGCATCCACCGTAGCTCGACATCGCCCTGAAGCTGTTCGGCCTGCGCTACCAGGTCATCGCGCTCGCGCCGCAACTCCGCGTTGGCCTCCGAAAGCTCGAGATTCTCTTGCTGAGTGGAGATGGCGCTGGCTGAAACACGCCTGATTTCCGCCAATTCCGCTTCCAGCTCCCGGACAGTCTCTGCCGACTCGGCGTTGCGCGCCGCTTCGTCCCGCGCTTCTTCCAACTCGGCCACCAATGTTGATGTGTCTCCGGCGAGCAGACTTTCGAGGCGTTCTATCTCCGCCTGGGCCTGCGCCAACCTGGCGCTCGCGATCGGCTCGTTCACGAGGTACTGCGTCGGAATCCAGCCTTCGGACCCATTCTCGGTTCTTACTTGCGTAAACTGCGCCGATTCATCCTCACCGAGCACCTCAAACGCCGTGCCGCTTGGCAAACCCCAGTGGACGATCCGGTGCTCGCCGGATGGGCCGCTGCGCAGCGGCACGTACAGCACATCCGAAATGTAGCGAGTTTCCGCGCCCGCATCGAGGCCCAGGGCGCAAGCGCAAACCAATATCGTCCTGCCTGCGGCACGCATCATGGTCTCTCAGCCTCCTCCGCAACACTGTCTCCGGCAAGCTGGTTGGTTGCGGCGAGGTAGGCAAAGCTACCGAGCGTCAGCACCAGGGGAATACCGAAAGCGGATACAAACTTGTAAAGCACCCAGCCCCGCTCGCTAAAACCATAGGCGACAGCCAGATTCGCCGCCCCCGCGACAAACATGGCCGCGCCCCATCCGAACGTCAGGCGTGCCCATGTCCCGTCCGGCAACACGAGCATCTTGCCCATCGCCCTTTGGATGGTATCGCCCCGACCAACATACCTGCTTCCGATGATGACGCAGCCCATGATCCAGTAGACGACCGTGGGTTTCCACTGAATGAACGTCTTGTCCTGCAGTGCGAGCGTCAGCCCGCCCGAAATCAAGGCGACCCAGATCACTACCAACATCTGGCGGCTAATGGGCCAGCCCTTGACCTTGAAAATGGCGAACTGGAGCACGGCGGTCGCCATCAAGGCTGCGGTCGCGACGAATATGTCGGTAAAGACATAGACGCCCACGAATGCGACTACCGGCAGGAAGTCGACTAACTGCTTCATGCTTTAGCGGATGATCCGTGTTTCGACGATAATAGCCTCTATGAGCCAATTCTTCAGCGTCCATCCCACGCATCCGCAACAACGCCTGTTGGCTCGAGCCGCCGAAATTGTCCGCGCCGGCGGCATCATCGCTTACCCGACGGATTCCACCTACGCGCTCGGCTGCAATATCGGTGACAAGACCGCGCTTGCCCGAATCCGCAACATCCGGCGCTTGCAGCCGCGCCATCTCTTCACGCTGATGTGCCGCGATCTCTCGGAACTCGCGACCTACGCGATGGTGGACAACATCAGCTACCGCCTGATCAGGCGCTATACGCCCGGACCCTATACTTTCATCCTGAAAGCGACGCGCGAAGTACCGCGTCGCTTGATGAGCCCCCGACGCACCATCGGTTTGCGCGTACCGGACTGCCCGGTCGCGCTCGGACTCCTGGCGCAACTCGACGACGCGATGATGTCGACCACGTTGCAACTGCCCGGAGAGGATTTCGCTCTGACCGAAGGTAGCGAAATCCGCGATCGACTGGAGCACGCGATCGATGGCGTTCTCGACGGCGGCGCCTGCTCGCGGGATCAGACAACAGTGATCGACCTTACCAGCGATACGCCCACCGTGGCGCGCGCCGGCTTGGGACCGTTCGAGTTATAATTCCGTCGCGTTGTACGGGATTCCACGGACTTGAGCAGCACCGACTCGGACCGGCGGGTTGTATCCGGTATGCGTCCAACCGGCCGCATGCACATTGGCCACTACTACGGCGCCCTGAAAAATTGGGTCAAGCTGCAGTACGAGTACGAGTGCTTCTTCTTCGTCGCCGACTGGCACGCGTTGACCACCCACTACGAAGACGCCACCCAGATCGAGCAGCATACCCACGACATGGTGATCGACTGGCTGGCTGCGGGTATCAGTCCCGGCGCGGCGACGATCTTCGTGCAGAGCCGCGTTCCCGAGCACGCGGAACTCCACCTCCTGCTGTCCATGATTGCGCCCGTAAGCTGGCTGGAGCGCGTGCCGAGCTACAAGGAGCAGCAAAAGAGACTTAACGACCGCGACCTGTCGACCTACGGCTTCCTTGGCTATCCGCTCCTGCAGGCGGCGGATGTCCTGATCTATCGCGCCAGCAGGGTTCCAGTCGGCGCCGATCAGACTGCCCACATCGAGTTCATGCGCGAGATCGCGCGGCGGTTCAATCATATCTACGGCCGCGAACCGGGTTTCGAAGACCAGGCGCGCGCGGCAATCGTCAAGATGGGCAGAAGGGCTGCCAAGCTCTATCGGGATGCGCGCAAGCGGTACCTGGAGCGCGGCGACCACGAGGCCCTTGAATTCGCGCGGGCGCTTCTTGCGGAGCAGCGGAACCTGTCCATCGGCGACCGGGAGCGGCTGTTCGGATACCTCGAGGGCGGCGGACGCATCATCCTTCCGGAAACGCAGGTACTGCTTACTGAGACGCCTACGATTCCCGGCCTCAACGGCGAAAAGATGTCGAAGTCCTACGACAACACTATCCGCATGCGCGAAGACCCGAAAGTGGTCGAGCGGAAGATCAAGACCATGCCCACCGACCCCGCCCGCGTACGCCGCAGGGATCCGGGCAATCCCGAAAACTGTCCCGTGTTCGCGTTGCACAAGACCCTGTCAGACGAATCCGTGCGCAAGTGGGCCGACCAGGGTTGCCGGTCTGCCGGGATCGGATGCATAGACTGCAAGGGTCCGCTCATCGACGTCATCAACGCCGAACTGGCACCGTTTCACGAGCGCGCCGAGCAGTTCGAAAACAATGCCGAGCTGGTGAAGTCAATCATTGTCGAGGGGTCCGAAACGGCGCGCGATGTCGCGAAGGAGACCATGGAGGAAGTTCGGGCGGCCGTGGGGATCAACTACCGATGAACGGCCGGGAACGAGAGGGCGGACGCCTCAAGGACGCGCGAAGGACGCGCGACAGGGGAAACGTCATTGCCATCGTCGGCGATACGGTGATCGAGGAGTTGCCCACCGATCTCTACATTCCGCCGGATGCCCTGGAGGTTTTTCTTGGCGCATTCGAAGGTCCCATGGATCTGCTGCTGTACCTGATTCGCCGGCGGAACCTCGATATCCTCGACATCAGCGTATCGGACGTCACCGATCAGTACATGCGCTACATCGAGATGATGACGGCCATGAAACTCACACTGGCCGGCGAGTACCTGGCGATGGCCGCAACCCTCGCCGAAATCAAGTCCCGGCTGTTGCTGCCGCGCAGCAACAGCGTCGAGGAGGAAGAGGAGGATCCCCGCGCCGAGTTGGTCCGCCGCCTGCGGGAGTACGAGCGTTTCAAGGCCGCCGCCGCAGACCTCGCGGCACTGCCCCGCCTGGAAAGGGACATCCATGCCGCGGCCGCGGCATTGCCAAAGCTTGTCAAACGCAAGATCGAGCCGACGGTGGAAATGAAGGATCTGCTGCTCGCCATGGCCGATATCCTGCACCGTGCGGCGCTACATGAACGCCACGCCGTCGCCATGGAAACGCTGTCGATCCGCGAGCGCATGTCTGCCGTGCTCACCACAGTCAACGCGCGGCGCGGATTCGTTCCCTTCACCGACCTATTCGAAGTCGAGGAAGGCAAACGTGGCGTGATAGTGACCTTTCTGGCACTGATGGAATTGTGTCGGGAAGGCGTGATCGAACTCGTACAACGGGGACTCCGAGCGCCGATATACGTACGGGCAGCCGCTTGATATCCGGGCTAGCAGAGGTGCTCAAGCAAAAGGAAATCGAACAGGCGCTCGAAGCCGTCTTGCTGGCCGCAGAAGAACCCGTATCCATCGACAGGATGATGAGCCTGTTCGATCCCGGCGACTTGCCCGAAGGCGGTCCGCGACAAGCCATCAGGACAGCCCTCGGCGAGATCGAATACGCGCTGGAGGGGCGCGGCTATGAATTGAAGCGGGTCGCCAGCGGTTACAGGTTCCAGATCAGGCAATCCATGAGCCCGTGGGTCAGCCGCCTCCGCGAAACGAGACCGCCGCGGTTCTCCCGCGCGCTGATGGAAACGCTGGCCCTGATCGCCTACAAGCAACCGGCCACTCGCGGCGACATCGAGGCCGTGCGCGGCGTAAGCGTTAGCCCGAACATCATGCGCACGCTGCTGGAACGTGGCTGGATCGGTGTCTTGGGGCAGCGCGCGGTGCCTGGCCGCCCTACCCTGTACGGCACGACGCGCGCCTTCCTCGACTATTTCAACCTGAAGAGCCTTGACGAACTACCTCCGCTCTCGGAAATACGCGCTCTGGTCGACCCGTTCGTCGAAGAAGACGACGAACCATCCGAAACCCGTTCAGAGGCGCAGTTGGTCGACGCTGGGGAGACCGATACCGCAACCGGGGAAGCCGCACGCCCGTTGGCCGAAATCGTCCCATTGCCTACGCCAAGGCGGTAGCCGGATCAGCGGCGGGACACGACACAGGTGTCGGACAAGCTGCAAAAGATACTCGCTTCCCACGGCCTCGGATCGCGACGCGAGATGGAAAAGTGGATCGTTGCCGGACGGGTCGATGTCAATGGTCACACGGCGAAAATCGGCGAGCGCGTAGACGAAACCGACCGCATCGCAGTGGATGGCCGGCGGCTCGTCTTTCGCGGGGCACAACTTCCCCGGGTACTCGTCATGAACAAGCGCGAGGGCGTCATCTGCACGCGCCGGGATCCACAAGGTCGCGTGACGGTGTTCGACGCATTGCCCGGCATTCGCCAGGGTCGCTGGCTGAGCGTGGGCCGGCTCGACTTCAACTCCAGCGGCCTGTTGATGCTGACCAACGACGGCGAGCTGGCGCACCGCCTGACGCACCCCGTCACGGGAATAGACCGCGAATACGCCGTTCGCGTCGACGGGACGCTGCCCCAGGAAGCCATAGACAGCCTGCTTGCCGGCGTTGACATAGACGGCGAAACCCGACGCTTTTCGGACTTGCGGTACTACAACGGCCGCGGCGGCAACCACTGGTATCACGTGGTTCTCATGGAAGGACGGAATCACGAAGTGCGGAATCTGTTCCTGAGTCAGGGACGCAGGGTCTCGCGCCTCAAGCGCGTTCGCTACGGACCCGTCATCCTGCCTTCATGGCTCAGGCGCGGGCAGTTCACCGAGATGGATGTCGCCGATCTGGCGACTCTCTATGACTTGCTGCATCTCCCGATCGGGCATCTGCCGGCGCGTCGCAAAGCGCCTTCCCGATCGCTGTTGATCCCGTACCCGGAATTGCCAAGGCACGCATGACGATTCCCCTCAACGGGGTTTGCGCGCGTGGAGCAAGTAGTTCACGTCCACATCGCGCGTCAGCGTGCAACGCCGGGTAAACGGGTTGTAGCGCATGCCGTCGATCGCGACGAGCTCCAGTCCCGCTTCGCGGACCGCCGTGGCCAACTCTGCCGGACGGATGAACTTCGCGTAGTCATGGGTTCGCCGAGGCAGCAGCCCCAGAATGTACTCGGCGCCAAGCACGGCAAGCGCATAAGCCTTCGGATTGCGGTTGATCGTGGACACCACGATATCCGCGCCCGGCGCGGCCAGACTTGCCAGGGCACGCACCGTAGACGCCATGTCCGGCACATGCTCAAGCATTTCAAGACATGTCACGACCGAGAAAGTCCCGCGCTCCTCTTCTGCGAATACCTCGGGCGAGGTCGCCAGGTAGCGGATTTCGCTCTCGAGGCCGGACTCGATCGCATGCAACCGCGCGACCGCAAGCGGCCCCTGGGCGACATCGATGCCCGTTACGTCGGCGCCGAGCGCGGCCAGGCTCTCCGTCAGAATCCCGCCGCCACACCCCACATCGATGACCGTGGCGCCTGACAGTTCGCAACGCTCGCCCAGGTACTCGACGCGCAAGGGATTGATGTCGTGCAGGGCCTTGAAGTCGCCGTGCGGATCCCACCAGCGGTGCGCCAGTGCCTCGAACTTCGCGATCTCGGCCGGATCCACGTTCGGCGCAACGGTCACGCGCGCATCCTCCCCGGCCACTCCCGCGCCCGGGCCATGACCCGTTCGATGTCCAGGGTGTTGAAACGGCCCTGCTGATACAGACATCGACCTCTCACCCATACATGGCTCACATGGTGGCCAGCCTGGGTATGCACCAATTGCTCTCGCACATCGTGCACCGGCTGGAGCGCTGGATGATCCAGATCGATGGCTATGAGGTCCGCCGACTTGCCGCACTCGACGGAACCGATCTCCTCCTCCATCCCCAGCGCGCGCGCGCCGTCGAGCGTCGCCATCTTCAACATTTCAGCCGCCGGCGCCACGGCCGCGTCGCCGGCCGCGGACTTCCACGCAAGCATCGCGGTGCGCAACTCCTGAAACATGTCGAGCGCATTGTTGGAGGCCGCACCATCCGTGCCGAGCGCCACGATGACACCCGCGCGCTTCAGGTCGCCGACGCGGCAACGACCGCTGCCAAGCAACAGGTTCGAATGCGCGCAATGAATCACCCGGGTGCCGCCCCGCGCGATGCACTCGATCTCGGCGTCATCGAGTTGGGTCATGTGCACGGCCTGCAAGCTCGGCGTGATCAATCCCATGTCAGACAGGACGCGAACCCAGGTCCTGCCGGTGCGCGCTCGCGCTTCGGCGACCTCAGCCTCGGTCTCGTGCAGGTGCATATGTATGTCCGCACCAATTTCGTCCGCCAGCGTCTGCACCCGTTTCAGCGCGGGGAGTTCCACCGCGTAGCACGAGTGCGGCCCGAAGGCGACCTTGATCAACTCCTGGTCGCGATACTGATCGTGTAGCTCCACACCGCGGTGTATGCACTCGTCGACATCGCGCATTCCGGCGCTCGGCGAGTTCACCACCGGAACTGCCAATTGCAGACGGAAACCCGCTCGCACCGCCGTGTCGGCGGCGACCTCCGGATACCAGTAGTGATCGCTGGCGCAGGTTGTGCCGGAAGCGATCATTTCCGCCAGCGCAAGTCCCGTACCGTCGGCGACGAAGGCGCGATCAACCAGGCGTTTCTCAAGCGGCCATACGATCTCGTTAAGCCACGCATCAAGCGGCTGCGAGCCAGCCAGACCGCGCATGAGCGACATCGCCAGGTGGCCGTGGGCATTGACCAGCCCCGGCATCAGCACGTGCGAATCGAGTTCGATCGTTTCGGCGTCGGGGAAGCGCGGGGCGAGTTCCTCGCACGGTTCAACCGCGGCGATGCGCCCATCTTCGACAGCCACGCCGACATCTTCCCGCACGAGATCGTTCGGTGCGATCGGCAAGAGGTAGCGCGGTTTCAGAATGATCGCCGACATGCGGACAAGCATACTCAGGCGGAGCGCTAGAATGCGACCGGAGAGTGACCCGAAAGGACGACTCATGGCGCTGACCGCGGCAGAACAAAAGGCCTGGCTGGATCAGGTCCAGGAAGAAATCATTGATCCGGGGCGGCCCATCGTCGATCCGCATCACCACATGTGGCGGAGCAGAAACCTGTCGCGCTACCTGCTGGAGGATCTCTGGGCCGACACCGAATCGGGCCACAATGTCGTGAAGACCGTCTTCATAGAGTGCAGGTCAGAGTACAGGGTAGACGGGCCCGAACATCTGCGCCCCGTGGGGGAGACAGAATTCATGGCCCGCGTCGCCACGGCGAGCCGCGGCCAGGGCCGCGCCGAGGTCTCCGGAATCGTCGCTTACACCGATCTCGCGCAGGACACCAGCATGATTCGCGAGGTGTGCGAAGCACATCGCCATGCAAGTGCCCCACAGCCGGCGCCTTCGGCTTCGCCTGTGGCCCGGCCCCGCTCGTCGACCATGGAACAGCCGCCCCGGGTCGCTGACGCTCCCCGGCGGCGTTTGTTCCATGGAAGTGACGGACTGTTTCGCGGCATTCGCCACGGCGGAGCGTATGATCCGGACAAGCCGTCGCGGTGGGGAGATCCCGCCACCCTGCCCAATCTCTACACGCGGCAAGACTTCAGAAAGGGTGTCGCGCTGCTCGGCGAAATGGGTCTGGTCTACGACACCTGGCACTACCACTATCAGAACCGAGCCTTTGCCGACCTGGCCCGATCCACCGCCGGAACGGTGATGGTGCTGAATCACTTCGGCTCGCCCATCGGCAGCGGACGCTTTGCCGACAAGCGCGCGGAAGTCTTTGCCGAGTGGAAACGGGACATGGTCGAACTCGCCGCCTGCGAAAACGTGATGATGAAGATCGGCGGGCTGGCCATGCCGTCCAGCGGTTTCGACTGGCACCTTCGGGAAACGCCGGCAACTTCCGATGAAGTGGTAGCCGCTCAGCGCGACTATTACCTCTTTGCCATCGACTGTTTCGGCCCGGATCGATGCATGTTCGAAAGCAATTTCCCGGCGGACAAGCTATCGCTTTCGTATCACGTGTACTGGAACGCGATGAAGAAGATCGCGGCAGGATTCTCCGAGGGCGAGAAAGACATGCTGTTTTCCGGAACCGCGACTCGCGTCTACAAGCTCTGAAAGGTCACAGGACTTGCGTGGTCGAGGCGCGGGAGCAGAGCCCTCAGCCGGGGGAGCGCGAGGGGGGCAACCCCTCGCACACAGAAAGCCTCAGCCGGGGGAGCGCGAGGGGGGCAACCCCTCGCACACAGAAGCCCTCAGCCGGGGGAGCGCGAGGGGGGCAACCCCTCGCAACAAGAGCCGAAGGCGCTGGCTTGTGGGACGAACGGCGTTGGCGCCGGCGTCGCACTCAGTGGAAGGGGTTGTCCTTGTCCCGCGTATTTACCCCGGAGACCTCTTCATAAGCTTCAATGTGCCTCTCCGCTTTCGCCGTGTCCGACACGCGGTCGCCCTGGGTCGAGTAGCCGGGAATGCACCCTTGCTGGAGTACCATCGCGACCCGTGGCCCGTGCTTGTCGATCAACTTCTCGAGCGTCTCCTCCGGCACCTTGCCGATGAAATTCTCCAGCGGCCGCATGAACGGCCGGTAAAAGTAGACCGTCACGCTGACTCGGAGCCCCGGCGCCGTGCGATTGTACGCAGCGTGCCAGGCATTGCCGTGCCAGACGACCAGCGAGCCGGCTTTGCCCTCGATCGCGATGGCCTTGTCGTTCTCGGCGAGGATGGATTCGCGTCCTACGGGGCCCCGACCATACTTGTGACTGCCCGGCACTATCGCCGTTGCGCCGTTGTCCCGGGTGAAATCCGTCAACAGGTACGTGCATTGGGCCGCGTAGGCCTGCGGCGGAAACGGTGACGGCAACCCACCCGAGTCCGTATGCAACGGGAAGTTGCTCCTGTTCGGCCCTTTCATCCAACACCCCATGTTGGACAATACCGCGCTGTATCCCAACAGATACGTGACCAGCGCGAGCAGCGGCGGGTTCATCAGGGCCTCCGCGAACACCTCGTCCTCGTAGAAGATCGAATGCATCCGATCACCGAAGGGCGAATCGGCCAAGCTGGGGCTATTCGTTGCGATGGCTGGAGTCTGGTCCTTTAGCTGGCCCCGGCCATACCGCTCGTTCTTGGCGCCAAAGCGCAAGTTGGCTTGATAAGCGTGGGTATCGCCGGTCTCCATGTCGGGCCGCTCGCCGTTGCGCTTCTCCGCGATATCGAGCAGGGCGTTGAGCATCCGATCGGCCATGCCGTTCGGATTCGCAATCTCGGGCGGGACCACCGTGAAACCGTGGGCGTCGAGATCTGCGAGATTCGACTCCATGCCGAGTTCGCTTATGTCGTTCCACACGCGGCCAAGGGGGTCAGGCGTGTCTGCTACTGGTGCTACTGCTGCCATGGTTCTTTTCCTCCCAGAATTACCGCTCCGATTCTACGCCTAGCCTGAACATTGCGCCAAGCACCGCGAAATATAATGATTCCTCTGATCGCAACATCGCCCATTTTCCCACTGGGGATGTTGCTGAGAGTCATCGGCGGGATCTTGTCGACAATGGAAAATGAACAGCTATTTCAGGAACGGGCAGTCAAGGTCGAACGGCTGAATCATCACTTCGTATTCCTGATCGCGCCGGCCGACGCCATGCTCGGCCTGGATGACGATGGCAAATTCGCGTTGTCCGACGACGCGGACGATCAGAAGAAACAAGGACACACGATGCAAGTAGGGATCATGTCGGGTCATTTCGTTCGCCCGACGCTCGGGGAAGCGCTTGATGCGATCCTCGGTCACGACATCAGGCATCTTCAGTTCAACATGTCATCGGCGCACCTGGAAGGACCGTTGGCGGAAGAGATCGATGCGGCAGGCCCCTGGATTCGCGAGGAGATAGAGAAGCGCGACATCATCATTTCGGCGCTGGGTGGTGAAGCCAACATGGTGCACCCGGATGAGGAAAAACGCGGTCAGGCAATCGAACGCCTGAAGCTGTTGATCTCAACTTGTGGGCGCATTGGCACGTCCGTGGTCGCAACCTGCACCGGCTCGCGTCATCCGGAAAACATGTGGCGCAAGCATCCAGACAATGACACGGACGAAGCCTGGCGGGTGTTGCGAAATACGCTCGAACAGGTGTTGCCGGTGGCCGAGGCGGCGGTTGTCGATATCGCCTTCGAACCGGAGGTCAACAATGTCGTCACCACCGCGAAGAAGGCTCGGCGCCTGATTGACGAGATGGGCTCAAAAAATCTCAAGGTGGTAATGGACGCCTCCAACTTGTTCGGTCATGGCGACCTGCCCCGCATGTCGGAGATCCTTGACGAGGCGTTCGACCTGCTGGGCGATCACATCGCGATCGCCCATGGCAAGGATCTCGATCATGATGGCGACGCGGGGCATCTCGCCGCGGGTACGGGCAAGCTCGACTATGCCCGATACGTGTCATTGCTCTGTGGTCTTCCGTTTGATGTACCCATCATTCTGCATGGCCTTTCCGAAGATCAGGTGGACGCGAGTGTGGCCATGCTGAGACGCCATGCGCAATCTCAGTCGGGTGCGGTTTCAGCGTAGCCTCGACGTTCCTGTCCGACTGACACGACGTTATCTGCCAGATTGTCTGGGCGGGAAGGAACGACCATGAACGACGCCGCGCTGCATGGGCCACGCTGCATGGCGTAGCCTTATCCGAAACAGTGATGCAGCGGCACGCAGATCGACCCGCACGGGAGTGGCACACTACGATGCACTGGACAAAAATAATTGCATTGCTTGCGCCAGGCTTTGTCGGTTTCCTATGATCGAGGGCGGCGTTGGCGAGGTCGAAGGGGTGATGACACCGCAAAACGAGGATCAACAATGACAAACGATCAATTGCAACAGGATGGGTTGGCGGGGCCGTATGAGTTAGCGGACAAATCCGGACTCGATAGAGCGTGTGAAGTGGTTTTGGAACTTAAGGCACTGCAACGGCAGCAGAATAGGGCGGCATCGATTGCAGGCATAGGAAATGTTGCCCCGAACCCGTTGATAGACAGGCACATGGACGTGAGCCCCATCAGGGACGTGTTCTTCGACGACAACCTGCAGTCCGCGTTATCCGAGCATTTCGGCAACGGTCTTTTTGTCTGGCGGACCAACTTCTTTGTCAAGAGTGAAGGCACCGGAGAGAACAAGTGGCATCACGATCGCCATTTCGAAAACGGCAAGGCGCCGATCAATCTCTTCGATACCAGTAATCACTTCAGCATTCTGGTGGCGCTGACCGATGTCGACATGAATGCCGGCAGAATCGAATATGTGAGGGGATCGCATTCGCCGATTGACGGGTTTGAGAGGGATATCCCGCGTCACTTTCTCGAAGTCCCGGCGGTCGTCCAGGACAGGGTCACCCCACTGCCGCTCAAGAAAGGCCAGTTCGTTCTCTTTCATTCCACACTGTTGCATCGCAGCCTGGCTTTTGGCGAGGGCGAGGGAAGAATCTCAATGGCCGCAAGGGTCGCGAGGGTCGGGACACAGATTCCCGAATATGGTGCGGCAAATCCGGCCGGCGGGGCGCAGAGCAAGGCAGAGCCTGTCGTTCATTACCGGCGCTCCGGGATATTGCCTCTCAACTGAGTTCTTTATTACGATCCGGTGCCGGAAAATTCCAATGCTTGACGCAGCCCAAATCGAAGCCTTTGAAAGAAATGGTTACCTGGCGATCCAGAATGTCTTGACCGTGGCCGAGTTGGAGGAGCTGCGGCACGTAACAGACGCGTTTGTCGAGCAGTCCCGGAACGTCAGCTCGAACGATGAGACCTTTGACCTTGAGCCTGGGCACAGTGCGTCATCGCCCAGCCTACGCCGCATCAAACACCCCGTCAGCAAGCATCCGGTCTATGCCAGATACGCCCGCCATGATGCCATCCTGGATATTGTGGAATGCCTCCTGGGGCCGAATCTGCGGTACCACAACAACAAATTGAACATGAAAAACCCAACCAACGGTTCCGCCGTGGAGTGGCACCAGGATTGGGCTTTCTACCCGCACACGAACGACAGCATTCTCGAAGTCGGCATAGCGCTGGACGACATGATGGTGGAGAACGGGGCGTTGATGGTCGTACCGGGCAGCCACAAGGGCAAGACGTGGGACCATCATCAGGATGGCTTTTTCGTGGGCGGCGTCACGGACCCGACGTTCAGGCCGGATAGTGCCGTACCAGTCACGGTCAAGGCAGGCGGCATCACGCTGCATCATGTTCGAATGCTGCACGGCTCCAGGCCCAACCACTCCAATATGCTGCGCCGGATGTTCTTCATCGGTTTTTGCGCCACGGATGCATGGCCGCTCATTCCTGCCGGGGATTCCATCGAGGACCTGAATGGACGCGTAGTGCGCGGCAAGCCAACCCTCGAGCCACGGTTGAAAGATCTGCCGGTACGCCTCAGTCTGCCCCGCGTGGAAGGCGGCAGCATCTACGAACAACAAGAGAAAATACGCAACGCCCTGCTGAAGCACCGGGCAAACTAGAACTGCGATATCGGACATGAGGAAAATGCGCGCGATGGGTTTTTGTGAGGTTAAAGCATGAGCATCGCGAAAATTGCACTCGTTGGTTGTGGCAACCCGGGACGGCGTTGGCATCTGCCGACGCTCAGCGAACTGGCGAAGAAAGGGGCGGTGGAATTCGTCGCGCTATGCGACCTCGACGAGACCCTCGCGGCCGAATCCGGCAAGAAATACGGCGTCCCGCACTACACGAATATCGAAGAGATGTTCGACCGGCACCCGGACATCATGGCCGTGGATATCGTGACGGGCGACGCCACGCATCATGTGCTGGCGAGGCGGATCGCGGAGCATGGCAAACATGTCATGGTCGAAAAGCCGATGGCGCTCACGCGCTCCTGCTGCGATGTGATCATCGAGGCGTGCCGCAGGAACGGTGTCCACTTCGAGGTGGCGGAGAACTACTTCCGCATGCCGAAGCAGCGCGTAATCGTCGATCTCATCCAGGAAGGAATCCTGGGCGACATCGTGCGCGTCTACTTCGTCGAGGCCAAGGCGCAGAATCCGTTTGAGCCGACGGTGACGCACCGCGGCCTTACGCGTCCTCTATCGAAGTTCGGCAACTCTTCGGGGATGTGCATGGACATGGGATCGCACCGGTTATCGCAACTACGTTTGTACGCGCAAAGCCAACCCCGGCAGATTTCAGGGACGGTTAGACGGTACCGATCAAGTCCGGAGTTCGTCCACGAAGACTGGGCACATGCCATGATCGATTTCGAATCCGGGGCGGTCGGCGTCTACGAGACATCCCGGTTGGGCGAGTCCCTCCACTACTACCAGATCACAGGCACACAAGGCAGCATTCGGGACGACCACTGGTCCGGCCCCGGCATTCCGTTGCGCTTGCAGGTCGGTGAAGGAACGCAGGACGTCCCCGTCGTGTTCGAGCGCCATCAAGTGGAGGGCGTGGATGTCCTGTCCAGGATCGTCGTGCACACCGATCCCGAGATCGTCTACGTCAATCCGTTCCGGGAGTACGCCATCGACGACTGGTGCGTCGGTCATGCCGACGAGATCATGAGCCTCGCAAACGCCGCGCTCAACGATGAAGCGCCGGAATATGGCCTGGGCGGCCGCAGGGACGTGGAGATGGCGATGGCGATATACGAGTCCTCGCTCAATGGGATGGCGCCGGTCAAGCTCCCCATCGAGGGCACGACATCCTATGAGCGGATGCTGCACGAGGACTACCATGCGCGGTTCGGCCGCGCCTTCGACGCGGCGTAGCGAACCTCACTACGCCAGGGCGCGATACTTCACAGCCAGGTGCGCACCTGTTGAGGAAACGCGACGCTCTGTCGTCAACGCTGTCATGGTCGTGATCCGGAACACGACGCGACGCCCAGTCGATGCGTGATGAGGCCGCACCCCGAGCGAGATTGCACGATGGCAGACAGACCCAATATCGTCCTGATTTTCTCCGACCAGCACCGGGGCGACACCCTCGGCTGTGTTGGAAATCCAGCCGTTCGGACGCCGCATCTCGATGGTCTGGCGGCTGAGGGAGTGGTCTTCAGAAGCTGCAGCACCAGCTCGCCGTTGTGCATGCCGGCACGCGCTTCATTGATGACAGGCATGTATGTCAATGAACACGGCGCTTGGGGGAATCGTACCGAGGCAGACCGGCACGGACCGAGCCACGTGAGAAATATCCGGGACGCCGGTTATTGCACCGCCGTGATCGGCAAGACCCATTTTCGATTGTACACATCCGATGACGGCCACACGCGGGACCATGCCGCGGGATTGAATGACTGGGGATACGAGGTCACCCACGAGACCAAGGACACCATCCCCTCGACCGATCACCGGTGCTATTACTCCGATTTTCTGGCAGGAAAAGGGACGCTACAGGTCTATGAGGACTGCGCGCGCAACTTTCGAATGGGGCAAGAGAAGAGATTCCTCCGTCCCTGGGAGCACACGCCCAACCTGCTTGAAGAGGACGAGCACATTGATATCTACATCGCCAACACGGCGTCAGAGTGGATACGGAACTACGCGGATGACAGGCCGTTCTACCTGCAGGTCTGCCTCATGGGACCGCATCCCCCCTTTGATGCGCCGGCCCGGTACAGAGACATGTTCGAGCCTGAGAATATGCCCCTGGCGATCATGGATCCTCCTGCCGAGCCCGTATCGCCCCAGCTCAGGAGGATGCTGGACCGAAGAGGACTCGAGAAGATGACCCCGAGCCAGTGTCGAATGATGACGAGCCACTACTACGCCAAGGTTGCATTCGACGACCACGCTATCGGCATCGTGGTACAGGCCCTGCGTGAAAAGGAGCTAATGAATAATACGTGGATCGTCTATACCTCTGACCACGGAGAGATGCTCGGCGACCACAGACTGTGCCAAAAGGCCGTGTTCTATGAGGCTGCGCTCAACGTTCCACTGATCATCAGGCCGCCGGGCGGGACTGAACCATGGATTGCCGGCGGCCTGACTGACCACTACGACATTGCCAACACCCTGCTTGACGCTGCGGATGCCCTGCCCCTCGAGATCGACCACGGTGTTTCGTTGATCCCGAAGATCGAGGCAGGCCAGGGCGCGCATGATGCGCAGCAGGGTAAAGACGTCGTCTTTAGCGAGGTAAATCTGTACTCCATGGCTCGCACCGAGCGGTACAAGATGACCATTGGTTCAGTGACGAGAGATCCTCTGGAACTGTACGACCTGGAGAACGATCCCGACGAGCTGCGCAACCTTGTGAACGAACCCTCACTTTCAAGCGTGCGCGGCAAGATCCTTGAATGCTACTTCAGCCAGCTCCTGACCAACCTGAATGAGGCGCAACTCAAGGTACAGCAGGACGGCGGAATACCAACAACGCTTCACCAGCAATACCCCGAGTATTGAATGCCGTGCATTGTCGCCGCTCGACAAGCACTGCAATTGTGACAGTCAACCCGGCGTTGGGCGCCGTGCTGGCAGCGCTGCTGCTACTCCCGGCGGCCAGCGCGAAACCCGAATACCAGCACCGCATCTCGCTGCTGCACGAACTGAAATACCCGGCCGACTTCACGCATTTCGAGTACGCGAATTCCGATGCGCCCAAAGGAGGCCGGATCGTGCTGTCTACCACCATGAACATCGTCAACCTCTCCGGCCAGCAGGGCGCCGAAGTCGCCAACGCCCCAGGTCTCGGCCGCACCCAAGAACGACTATTCATCCGTACCGGCGACGAGTTGTGCGGCATCTACGGGTGGCTGGCGCAGGGCGTGGCCCTGTCCGCGGACCGGAAGACCCTTACGCCGAGGCTCCACGACACCGCGCGCTGGCACGACGGCGTACCCATCACCACGAGGGATGTCCGGTATTCCTACGATGAATTGATGAAGACCGTCTTCGGCAAGGTGTACCTGGAACCCTGGGTCGAGCGGCTGGAGATCGACGGGCCCCACGACCTGGTGATCCATCATCGGGACGTCTTCACCAATGCCAACCTGGCGGCGCTGGTTTGGTTCCGCATCCGTCCGGCGCACTACTGGGCCGACAGCGACCCGACGGAGGCGACGCTCGTTCCCCCCCGGTCGGCAGCGGTCCGTACCGGATCAGGGAATTCGACCGCGGTTACATCGTCTACGAGCGCGTCGCCGATTACTGGGGACGGGATCTGCCAATCCACCGCGGCCGTCACAACTTCGACGAGATCCGCTACGAGGTGTATCGCGATGCGACCGTGGCCCGCGAAGGCTTTCGCAAGGGCTTGTTCGACATCCACTTCGAAGGCGACATCGGCCACTGGGTCGACTCATACAACATCCCGGCGGTGGAAAAGGGCTGGCTGCCAAAGGACACCCGCCGCGTCACCAAGTTCATCGGCATGCAGACTGCCATCGCCTTCAATACCGACCGCGAACGCTTCCGAGACGTCCGCGTGCGCGAGGCCCTGACCATGGCTCTGGATTTCGAATGGCAGAACCGTGTATTCCGACATAGCTCCCAGCAGCGGGCGCTGAGCTATTTCGCGAGTTCGCAGTTCGCCGCCACCGGAACGCCTTCCGGGGAGGAGCTCGAATTGCTGTCCCGTTTCCGCGATCAGTTCCCCGAGCGCGTATTTTCCGAACCGTTCACGCTGCCCGTCTCACCGGGCAGGGGCCAGCATCGACCAGCCCTTGAGCACGCACGCACGTTACTGGCGTCGGCCGGTTGGAGGGTAGAAGCCGGGCGCCTGGTCAACGCCAGCGGCTGTTCGAGGACGACTACGTCACCATCCTCGATCCAGACCTGATGCTGGAACTCGCGCAGCAGAAACTCAACGCCGAAGCGTCGAAATACGTTCGCGGCCGAACTCGTCGCCGAATTCGAGCGCGAGCGCAGCGGCATCCGCGAGTGCGCGGTGCGCGCGCGGCGAGTTCGCAGAGGCCAACCGCGCGCGGCGCGAAGCGCTGGCGATCCTGCGCCATCTCCGCGACTGCCCGGCCGACGGCGACGCGCTGGCGCCGGCCTTCGCACGCCTCTGGCGCCAAGCCGAGGCCGACCGGGCGCGAACCCGTACGTCTTCGATTTCGTGCACTGCCCGGCGGCGCGCGGATGGGCGCAGATCGACACCTCGCAGGACGCGCCCTGGTTCGGCACATGGACCCATCCGGAAACCCTGCGCATGGTGCGCTTCATCGAAGGCGAGATGACCGTGCAGGTCGCGGCGACCGCCGCCGAGTACGTCGCCGAGATGCGGCGCCAGGCGGCCTGGCACGCCGGCCAGGGGCACGCGTTCGCGATCGACCCGATGCTGCGCGACGACATCGAAGCGCAGCTGCGCGCGCTCGTCCTGGACGACCTGCTCCATTGACCCCGATACGCAACCAGGAACCGACATGCGAATACCGAAACCTCGCCACCCACGAAACCACCGCCGCGGAGAGCCAAGCGGACCGGTGGCTCCACGCCGGCGAGGCGGTGGAGTACCGGCAGGTCGACCCGGCCACCTGGGGTCCGGGCGAACCGACCCCTTGCCTTCGCTCACCGTTTCCCGACCCCACTTGCCGAGCGCGGGCCAAGCACCCTCGCACCTCGCTCACCGAGCCCCGGACTCGGCCCTCCTTGCGCCGCGCATTCGCACGTTCCAGGCCCTTCAACACCCCCCAACGGAGGCAGCCAAGTGGCAGCCCCCGACCCATCAAACGCACTCGAACCGAACACCGCAATACTCCGACGGCCACTCGGTTCGATGGGTCATCTCCCCTATTCTCCTTGCGCCGACTCGGACTTCATGACCGGTCGGGTCGTGACCGTGGACGGGGGCGGGCTCTCACCGATTCCCGCCGCGGCTCAGTTCAGGGGACGACTCAACCCTTCGCGCATTTGGTCAACATCCTGTCCAGACCGTTGGCAAACGACTGCCGGTCGCTTTTGGTCAACGCCGACGGTCCGCCGGTGTATATCCCGCTGGCCCGCAACGTATCCATGAAGTCGCGCATGTTGAGCCGCTGACGGATAGTCTCCGTGGAATAAAGTTCGCCGCGCGGGCTGAGCGCATGGACGCCGTTCTCCATTGCTTCGGCCGCCAGCGGTATGTCGGCGGTGATGACGAGGTCGCCACTCCCGGCTCTCTTCACGATTTCGTTGTCCGCGACATCAAACCCCGGGCTGACCTGCACGAACTCGATGTGTGGGGACGCGGGAACACGAATCGGTTGATTGGCGACCAGGGTCACCTTCACCCCGGTCCGTTCGGCCGCCCTGAACAGGATTTCCTTGATCACCGCGGGGCACGCATCGGCGTCCACCCATATCTTCATGTTGCAGTGCCCCGGTGGAACAACGTCTGCCAACCATCATCGCGACGCACCCGGATCGGGTTCCCGAACGATGGTCACGATGCTAACGAGTTCTTGTCCGTAAACGACGGATAGTAGAAACGGAGGGCGAGTGGGAAACGACCGCGAACTATCTCACACGGCCCCGCGGTTGGCAAAAAAGCCGCGCTCAGTCTACTTTCACGCGCGTTCGGGGGCGGTCGACGCCGTTCCAGCAGTGCATGTCGCTGCGTGAGGCGCCGTTTCACGAAGGCAGACACGGCCGCGCGTCGGTTCCGGAACCGACGCGCGACGATGCCCTGGAAGAAGGCGTCAGCCCGGTTGCGGCCGTAGCCGAGCGAGCCGCATCAGGTTGTGCGCGAATACCGCCGACCGCACGTAGGCCTTGAAGCGTGGCAAGCCGCGCCAGCGGCACAGGCCGAGTCCAAAGCACCGCTTCAGATACGAGATGCCGGCCTCGACTCCGGCGCGGAAGCGCTTCAGTTGCCGGTACAGCCACGCCGAGGGGGTCATTGTCCGCCACCTTCATGCCGCGCTTCTTGTGGAACACCGCGTGCGCATCAGGATCGAGCGGTCCGTATCCAGTCGCATGGGCATAGACGATCTGTGGATTCAGCAGTTTCCCATCGTCATAGGCCAGTCCTATCCTGCTGAGGGCCTTTTCCCGGAAGTTGCTCAGAAATACGTCTGCGCGCGCACCCTGCGGTAATAGCGGTTCGCTTCGCCCCGCGGCGGTTCCACCTTGATGACTTCGGTGCCCATGTCGCTCAGAAACACCCCGGCCGCCGGGCCCTGGATGGCCGTCGCCATCTCGACGACGCGAAGGTGACTCGACGGACTCGACATATCGTGTCTCCTGTCAAGGCCAATAGGTGGGTCCGCTTCCCGGTCCAAGCTGAGTCTTGATGACGCCTTGCGCCATCTCGACGAATTCACAGAGTAGTGATCGGGTATCGCGCGGATCAATCAGGTCCAGGCCAATGGCTTCCGCGGTCCTGAAGGGTGAAGCATAGCCCTGCAGCCGTTGTTCCAGTTCCTGTCGCTTCGCGTCAGGATCGGGAGCATTTTCGATAACGCGCCTGAACGCCGCCGAGGTACCCCCTTCAATGTGCATGGAGCCCCAATGTCCGGATGGCCATGCATAGCGACGATAAAGGCCGCTGCCGGGACGATACTGCAGACTCCCCGCAAGCCCGTAGGCCTGGCGAATGATGAACGAGATCATCGGCATCTTGCTCATTGCGGTCGCGTATACCAGGCGCGTGCCGGCCCGTTCGATCGCCCGTTTCTCGGATTCGATGCCGACGAAAAAACCCGGCTCGTCCATCAGGAAGACCAGCGGCAGGTGGAACGTATCGCAAAGCTGGATCAGGCGTACCGACTTTTCGGCCGCATCCACATCCATGGATCCGCCGAGATGCCTGCTGTTGTTGATCATGACTCCGACCGGATAGCCGTTTGCGCGTGCGAGCCCGGTGATCCGTGACTTCCCGAAATCGGGAGAAATCTCAAAGAAGGAATCCTCGTCGAGGACGCCTTCGAGAATCACGTTCGGATCGTATCTGCCGCGTTTGTCTCGAGGAATGATGGAGAGGAGGCGTTCGTCCCGGCGATCTGGATCATCGGTCGGTTCCGCGCGAGGCGGCATTTCCCAGACGTTGTCCGGCAGATAACTCAGAAACCGGCGGATCTGTTCAAAGGCTTCTTCTTCCGTGTCGGCAGCGTTGTTGACGACCCCGCTGATGCGCGTATGAATCCTGTAGCCGCCGAGGTCCTCCTTGTCTATGTCGTAGCCAAGGGCAGCCTTGACCACCGGAGGGCCACCAGGAAAGACTTGACCGATACCCTTGACCATGACGCTGAAATGGCTGAGACATGGCTTTGGTGCCAGTCCACCGGCAGCGGGACCGAGGATCGCGGATGCCACCGGCGCGACTGTGAGTATTTCGCAAAGGGGACCGAAGAACGCGCCATCTGGAATATACGTCCGTCCAAGCTTCTCAAAACCTTCGACACTCCCGCCGGAGCCATCGATCAGGTTCACGGTGGGCACGCGCATCGACAATGGCGTTGGATGGTTATGCCCGGCATCGATCCCACCGCCTGCGGCGGAATCTGATCCACCCCTCACGGTAAAGTCCTGACCGGTAACGTAGACCCTGCGACCATTGATCCGGCACAAGCCCGAACGCGATGCGCTGGGGACGAACCCTGTCAGTTCGTTGTGATCATCGTAGCTGGCATGCCCGGCGAGTTTCCCCATCTGCTGGAAGGAACCTTCATCCACCAGTGCATCGATTCTTTCGGAAATCGTGAGCTTGCCGCGCTTACGCTGTCTGGAGATCCCTTCCGGGCCGCCCAACTCATCGGCCAGGGACTGGCGGCGATTGATCTCTTCTACTTCCTTCTCCCAGGACATGGGTCTCTCCGTACGCCACTACTGGCGGTCGCCCCTTGGCCGTCGTCCTTAGGTGTAGAGATCCTTGATGGGCCGCGGACCGGTCTGCCCGACCTCCTTCGCATAAGCGGCCGTGAATTCCGCCGCGCGGGCGACCTTGCGCTGACCATCTTCCGGACTGTGGCGGCTTTCCACGGTGCCTTGCTGCATCATGATCGCGAACCGCGCGGAATTCCGGTCGAGCACTTCCTGCGGGATCCTGCCGATGAAATCCTCTTGCGGCTTGATGAAGGGCCGCACCATGAAATTCGTCACGCTGACGCGTAGTCCGGGCGCCGTGCGATTGACCGCACCGTGCCACGTGCCGCCGTGCCAGACGAGCAACGAACCCGCCTTGGCCTCGACCGGAATGGCCTGTTCATTGCCACCCTCGCCGACGATGGCTTCGCGGCCCACGGGTTGGCGGCACCACTTGTGACTACCCGGCACGAACGCCGTTGCACCGGTCTCCCGATTGTAGTCGGTCAATACGTACGTGCATTGACAGACGTAGGACGCCGACGGCATCGGCGACGGCATCGGCGAGTCCGTGTGCAAACTGAAGTTGCTGTAGTTCGGGCCTTTCATCCAGCAGCCCATGGCCGACAGGATGACGCCGTAGCCGCACAAGTATGTCGCCATCGCCAGCAGCACCGGGTTCATGATCGACTCTTCGAATACCGGGTCCTCCCAGTAGATCGACTGCATCAGATCGCCATGAGGCGAATCGATCTCCTTGCCTGTGACCGATGGCAGGCGACCCCTGAGTTTCCCGCGCCCCTGCTCCCGGGATTCCGCCGTTGTCTGCACCCCCAGGTGGGCGTGGGTAGAGCCCGTCTGCATGTCGGGTCGCTCGCCGTTGCGCCGTTCGGCGATGTCGAGTACCGCCTCGAGCATCCGCTCGCAGAGGCCGTTGGGATTTGCGATCTCGGGCGGGATCACGGTGTAACCTTTCGCATCAAGCTCCGCAACGTAAGGCGCGAGGCCGAGGTCACGAATCTCGTTCCAGGCGCGATCAAGGCCAGTCTCAAATGTACTTGCTGGTTCTGCCACTAGTTCTCTCCCCTTCGTCTATTCGACAGTCTACTCGGGCGCACCATGCCCAGCAACGACGTGCGGAGGTTGGGCGGAAGGACCGTTACGCTTTGTTTTTGCAGATCATTTGGCCGGCCGAGCACGCGGAATCGAGTAGCTCTGCTTCGCGTAGGGACCGCGATCCTCGAACCCCGCGAGCAGCCTGAACAGCGCCGGGTCGTCGCAGTCCTCGGCAAGTTCCCTGGGGAACGTTCCCCGTATGTCCTCCTGCGACGTCACCATGCGGTGCCGATAGTAGTTCGTCACCGAGACCCGCATTCCCGGAGTCATGCGCGGGAACGCGCCGTGCCAGGTCGCGCCGTGCCACACGATGAGCGAACCTTTCGGTCCCTCTACCGGGACAGCCTCTGCTGCGGCCTGCACGGGTCTCGTCAGGCGACGGTGCGATCCCGGCACATACGCCAGCGCGCCGCCTTCCCTCGTGTAGTCGGTCAGGCACCAGTTGGTGTTTGCGGTCAGGGCGTTGCGGCCCCATGGCAGCGGACTCTGACTCTGGTCCGCGTGCAGGCCGAGGGTCCGACCATAGCCTCGGCCCCCCCGCCACTTCACAAACGAGTTGTGGCTGCTGAACCGGGCGTTGTTCCCGCCGATCATGTGGCGCATGAGGGCGACAGCAACCGGGTTTATGGTCAGGTCGCGGAAGGCGCGATGACATCTGCCGAGCGTCTGGAGCAGGAACTGCGTCGGCTTGTTCTCGTCTCCGGTGTACCCGATCAGGCTCCCGGGGTTCGGCGCAAAGTCCAGTTCGGCGTGCGGGCCGCGCTCCAGGCTGAACGGGCATCCGACCAATGACTCGGCCCGTTCCAGGATGAGTTCGAGCATCCGGTCCAAGCGATCTTCGCCAACGCCGTGCACTGCTGGCGGCACGATCGTCAGGCCGTTGACTTCGAGGTCGAGGATGTAGGGTTCGAGGCCGAGTTCGCGCGCCGCATCGCTCAGTTTCGTCGGGTGTCCCGCAGTTTGCATGACTGTCCCTCCCCGGTCCCTGCTCGAAGTCTCGCACAATCGCACCATGAGCAGGAGATGTTCACTTCAGCTCGATTGAATTGCCGGGTCGGCTACCATATTGGTCAGAAACGGGAGCGGAAAGTGAACGAATCCACCAAATTCGAGTTCTGCAGCGACGCCTGGATTGCGGTTGCGCGCGAGTTCATAGAACAACAGGCCGAGGGGGCCGACCTGACAGGGATCAGCGTGACGTTCAACGAGGTCTTCACCGATCCTCCCGCCCATCTCGATCCTGAGGGTGTCGGCAAGATCGGTTGGTATTTGCGCATAGCCGACAACCGCATCGAAGTCGCCCCCGGCATCTTGTCCGAAGCGGATGTGCGCGCGACCGTCGACTATCAGATTGTCTTGCCGGCAGCACGTCGACTTTCGACGGACCGGCCGTTGGATGAGGCGACGCAAAAGGCGCTGGCGGCCGGAATTCAGCGCGAGGGCGATGCGTCAGTCATGCGCGACCTGAAGTGGCTGGCAGGGCTACACGACACAATGGCGGTAACAACGCAGTAACCGAAGCCATCGCCTTCCGCGCATCACGGTGGCGGCGGGCCAGCACGTTGTCGATGCAGGTGGTTGCCCAGCAGCCCGCCCAGTCCCACCGTAAAGGGCAGCGTGAGGGGGAGGGAATACGCCACCAACGTGGGAATGCTCTGACCGTGATTGTCGGGATTGGGGTCAACCAGCAGACTGGAACATGCCAACGCGGGGAAGGCGCCGACCAAGGCACCGCACATGATAGAGAGTCGCGATGGCAGCATCGCCGTGCAGACGCCGAGAACAATAATCGGGATGGCGGGCAGGACACCATGATGCACGAACTCCCAGAGAGCGATTTCGGGGTCTGGCGAGGCCTCCTGATTGGCCTGCCACAGTATCAGCACACCGACCGCCGCAACGCCAGCGCCAAGGACTCGCGCCCGCCAAAACGCCGACAGCGGGGTCCGATAAGGGTTGCACGCGACGTCCGTCTTGGTCCACCAAGGTCGGCCCAACCGCTCTCCCAGCGCGGCGCCAATCAGCATGTTCACGGGTACAACCAACGGCATGAGCAGACCAACCATCCCACGGCCAAGGTCTGCGCCCGCGTCGTTCGGATGCGACATGCCAATCAGCGGAATGTACAACGGCGCCGACAGAGCGCCAACGAACGCCCCGAGCACTCGCGGCAGCTCGGTCGGCCGCCTGAAGGCGCAGATGCCGACAATCACCAGCGGGCCGCCCGGCATGAATCCCCAATACAGAATCCCGCCGAGGCCTTTGACGAAGATGTCGCCGCGTTCAACAAAGTGACTGACGGACAGAAACACGCCCAGCAAAATTGCGAACGCACCCACGCCGTACGCACGCCAAGCTCCCGGAGGGCCAGCAAACCACTCGTCTAAAGGACGCATGGCGCTCCCCGAGTCGGTTCCAAGGCGTCAATCGCCATCCCGCCTCAGCCGCTCCAGCACACTGGATTCGCGAAGGGCTTCGTTCTCCCGAGCGTAGTCCCATGGGAGCTTGCCCGCGTTGTTGCGCAACGCCGGGCCCGCGCCGCCTTCGAGCAAGGCTTCCAGCTTCTGCGCCGCCTTGCCATACCGGGCCGCGTCGTGGAGAGCAGTATCGCCGTTTTCGTCCCGGGCGTTGGGATCCGCGCCCGCCTCGAGAAGCGCGCGAACGGCATCGGCATCCGCCAGGCGCGCCGCCACGCTCAGAGGACGCGTCCATGCGCCGCAATTGCCGAAGGCATTCGGATCCGCGCCCTTCTTGACGCAAGCCTTGACCTCTTCGGCTGTTACCGCATGCGCATAGCCGCCGGAGCCCCAGCCGGGACAGCCATCTATCTCGGGAGTCGTCTTCGCAGGCACCGATTCCGAAAGCTCCACAGGACGAAATACCGTATGGTGGCTCACGCCGTCCCAACTGTTGGCGCCCCAACTCGAGGTCCGGAAACTGGCGATCAATGCAAACAGACCGCCCTCCTGTTGCTTGACGATCAGATTCCGAACTATACCCAGACTTGAACTTCCACTCGGAAAGTAGGGCTGGTATCGCGAAATCGCGTCCGAGAGATCATAGCGGCGAGACGAAACAGCGCATCCGTTCGGCACCGCTACAACATAGCCGTCCTCGCCCGAGCTAAGAATGTTGCCGACGGCGTGCCACGCCACAAGCTCGTGCAATGCCTGAGCATCACTGTGCCAAGCAGCGGATGCGCATGCGAACTCGCTTTCGCCGTCCCGGAGCGCACAATGCTGCCATTGCGAGCCGTCGTCGACGAACAGCGAAAGTTGATTCGGCCAAACCAGAATCCGAAGGAGCGGATGGTAGAAAAACGTAATGGGGACCGAGATCGAATCCGTCTCGACCAGCCGATCTTTCAGGGTTAGCCACCGAACCGTTCCCGAATATTGATCCACTCCTTCTACTACCGTCCTCCTGGCATCAAGAACCAGAATGTCATTCCCGCTCGGTTGAGCGGACATCAGAAGTGGATATGGTTCTGCCGCGGTCCACTCGTGCTCCATCTCGAGCTGATCGTCCAGAAGCATGACTCCTTTGTTGGTATGAACCATGGTGAAATCACGATATCGATCCAAGCTGACGGCCATTACGCCTTCGTAGTGGCGGCGCACAGCAACGTCCCCACCGTTGTCAACATGAGCGAGATACGTCCCGTCCCCGGGACGTGTCTGAACGACAACGCCACCGCTGTGGGAAACGGTTACTACCCTCGGTGGAATCGGCGCGGAGCCGAAGCGAAATTCTTCCCATAGAGTCTCGAGGTTGACTCTCGATACTTCGGCGCCGCTCGAAAGGTCGTAGATTCCCAGTACCACATCGCGGTTCTCGCGGAAGTCTACTGCTTGATATTGATAGTCCGGAGGTAGCCTTCGATAGACGATGTATGCGTACTCGGAACCAACCGAGAAGTCCATGGGCTCGGCATAATTTGGCGCCTCGGCAATCTCGAAAGTCGCGGGCGATCCCAGCACTCGATACGGCACCGCCAGCATGGCAAGCGTGCAAACTACGTAGGCTAGCGCCTTCACTCCAATGCCATATTCATCGGCAACCATCGCAGTGTTCTGCTGCTACTCAACCGGAGCGACAGTTGTTGGGCGGGCTTCGCTCCCGCCGAAAGGCACCGGCTTTGCACGGCACACCCAGCTACAGAGCGTCCAGGTCGACCCACTCACCCGTACGCGACGACTCGTAGATGCCCATGATCGTCTTGATGGTCCCGATGTTGTCGCGACCACTGCTGACGGGTTCTTCGCCCGTCCGGCAGCAATCCGCGAAGTGCAGTATCTCGTTCACGAAGCCGTTGGCCGTCGGCAGGTCGTCGGCGTTGGTGGCGATCGGCTCGAATTTCGGATTTTGCACCGTTGACATGTCGGGATTCTCCTCCCTGAGCCGGCACAGAATGTCGCCGAAGTGCGGTATCGCCCCTATCTCCCGCTGCGAGTCGTCCGGTCTGGTCGAGACAATCGTTCCGTCGGAACCGAAAATCTGGTACGACGAGCCCTCGGGCGCCAGGTACGTTGTCCCGTTGGCGAACAGGTTGCCGACGGCACCGCTCTCGAATTCAAGGGCCGCCGAGACCATATCTTCGGCACCATTCAGCATGTGCGGCTGCAGCGACTGGCAGATGCCTGTCACCCGTTTCACGTCGCCCGCGTAGTAACGCAGCAGATCGATGTGATGCACGCTAACCATCATGAGAATGCCGCCGCCGGCCACTGCCTTGTCCCGCCCCCAATTGCTTATCCCGTGACTGCGGATCCTAGGACGGCCTCCTCCCTGGATCGCATGGGTCTTGACGGCCTGGATGGTGCCCAGTGTGCCGTCGTCGAGGAGGCGTTTTACCGCCCGGGCCTCCAGCGTATGCCGCAGGTGCTGGGCGACCATCAGCGTCACCCCCGCCTTGTCGGCGGCTTCGATCATCTGCCGGCATTCGTCAAGCGAGATCGCCATTGGCTTCTCGGTGATCGCATGCTTGCCCGCTTCCGCCGCGGCGATGGCTAGCGGCGCGTGCGCGTTGTGCGCCGTGCAGATGTCCACGGCATCGATGTCCGCCTCGCGCAGCATCTTGTCAAAGTCCGTATAGACCGCATCGATCCGGTTTCGCTTCCCGAACTCCTGTACGGCGGCTTCAACGATGTCGCATGCGGCCGTGAGCTGTACTTGATCGGGAAATTGCTGATACGCGGGCAGGTGTCGACGGGAAATCCCTCCCGTCCCAACCAGGCCCACTTTTAGTGGCTTGGACATGGCTCTTGCGTCTCTTTCATTGCTCTAACTGCAGGCGATTAGCATAGCCCAATTCCACGACTTCCAACCCGATTGAGCGCGGCTCATCGAGGCGGGCTTTCGAAAAGGACACCGTCGCGCTGCAACCGCTCCGTCTCCTCCGCTTCATAGCCGAGCCAATCCTCGAGCACCCGCCGATTGTGCTCACCCAATCGTGGCGCGGCATGCCAGTCGGACCGCTCGAAATCGCCGTCGATGACGACCGGCGAGCCCGGCATCGGCGTCGACGGCAGGTCCTCGCGCTGGAGCCGGACGAAGAAGCGTCGAGCGGACACCTGGGGGTCCGCCAGGATATCCGGCGCGATGTTTACCGGACCCGCCGCAATGCCCGCCGCCTGCAGGCGTGCGGCGAGTTCGTGCTTGTCGTGGTCGGATGCATCGCCGTCGAGGACTTCGTCGAGGGTCGCGCGGTCGGCTTCGGTCCTGCAGGTCACGGCAATCCACTCATCCTCGCCCCGGGCCCTCAGCACGTCGGAATAGGCATGCGCGGGATGCGCGTTCCCTATCGGCCGGGGGTTCCCGCCAAGCTGCTTCTCTACCAGGATTTCGCCCAGCAGGCTCACCCCCGATTCATGCATGGATCGTTCGACAAATGCGCCCCTCCCGGTGGCTTGCCGCCGGTTGAGCGCGGTCACGACCGCCGCCGCCGCAGTCACGCCGCCAATCGGGTCCGGCAGCGCGACCGCAGTGTTCCGCGGCTCGGTGGGCGAATAGCCCATCACGGCATTGAGGCCGGTCATAGCCTCGACGGAAGGGCCATACGCAACCCTACCGCTATACGGGCCCGTGGCGCCGTACCCGGGCATGGAGACGTAGATGATCCTCTCGTTGGCTGCGCGCAATACGTCGTAGCCGAGGTCCAATGCCGGCATCGAACGGGCGCTGAAGTTCTCGATCACCACGTCGGCGACCCGGACGAGGTCGAGAAACACCCGACGCCCATCGGGCTTCTTGAGGTCGATGGCGAGGCTCTTCTTGTTTCGGTTCAGCTTGACGAACGTGCCCTGCCGGTTCCAGGGATCTTCGCCCTTCTCGCCCCCGAGGTAATTGCCCGCTCCAGGCGTTCCCGAAGTGCCTCCGCGTCCCATCGGTCTTTCGACCTTCACGATGTCCGCGCCGAGATCGCCGAGGATGCGCGTGCCGAGCGGCCCCGCCCAGACATGGGTCAGATCGAGGATGCGAACGCCTGCCAGCGGTTGCGTACTCTCAGGCACCGGTCTTCCCTCACCCGCGCTCGATGGATCGCGCCTTCGGATTCTGCCGGCAGTTGCGGCTCCGCCAGGTTCCCAATCGCGCCCGCCGGACCGCTCGTCACGGAATCGGAAACCGAGGGACGGCACGCGGATTCCGTCAACCGTGCGCCAGAACTCACGCTCCGAGAGGTGCGGGTCCACCAGGACTTCGTCCAGATCCTTGAGGGCACCCGTGGGAACGCGCGCCAGTTCCCCCAGGCGTTGAATCTCAGCCCTGGTCTTTTGCCCCAGTGCCTCGAATATGATCTCGTCCAGCGCGTCCTGGTTTTCGTTGCGCGCGGGGCCCGTGGCAAAGCGGGGATCGTGATCGAGATCCGGCCGTCCCAGCATCCGGGTAAAGGCGCTCCAGAAGCGGGGCGTCGCGGTGATATGAAACCACCCGTCCGCGCACGGGAACAGGTTGGCGGGATACAGGACGCCGAAATTCGAGCCATGGCGCGTGCGCACCTTGCCGCTGCACGTCCACATCACCGTCGTCATTTGCGACAGCGACAGCAATGTCTCCAACATGCTGATGTCGATCGAACGTCGCGGAGATGCGCCGGATTTCTCGATGGCGTACAGGCAGGCGGCAGCCGCAATGTACCCGTACTGTCCCGACTGGTACTCGGTGTAGTGGCCGGGCAACGTCAGCGGTGCGGCACCCGGGTCTCCCATCAGGTACGTGTGCCCGCCCATGGCCAGCAGTACGGACGCGCTGGCATGCCACTGACGTCGCGGGCCGGTCATGCCAAAAGGCGTGATGGCGACGCGAATGCCATCGAGCGACTCCCAGCCCAGGGCTTCGAGCTCATCCGGCATACCTTCCGCGACCACCACGTCCGCGTCCGCCGCGAGCCGGCGAAGTGTCGAGGGATCCGTGAAGCTCACACGCCGCTTCCCCGTGTGCAGGAAAATCTCCGTGGCACGCTCCGACACCCAGGCGTCCGTTACTGGCGAAGCCGCGCCATCGACACGTACGACTTCGGCGCCCGCATGGACAAACAGGCGGCCGCAGAATCCCGCCGCGAATCCTCCTAGCTCCAATACCCTGGTCATGCGCCCAAAACTGGCAAGCCAGTCGGATTAAGACTCGAGGGGCTCGGTGCCCCGCTCGAGAATCTCAAGGTAGTCACGATAGGCGAACAGCCGTCTCCAACGCCGCCCAGTGCTCTCATGGAGAACGCCAAGCCGCTCCAGGTGGCTGATCGATCGCGCGATGGTTGGACGAGATATTCCAAGCTGTTCCGCAGCCATCGGAATCGACACGAACGGCCGCCCCTGAAGCAGTTGGTGGACGCGCAACGCAGATCCCGCCGGACGCCCCAGCGACTCGATCCGTCGTCGGTCGCGCTCGAATAGATCCAGGAGTTCCATCGCAGTTCCCGTAGCCTGGTCGGCAGTTTCGATGATGCCCCGCAGAAAGAATTGCAGCCACGCCTCCCAGTCGCCTTGGATGCGCACGGTCTGCAATAGCGCGTAGTACTCGTCCCGGTGGATCTTGAAATAGAGGCTGAGGTACAGCAGAGGATCGTCAAGAACTTCGTTCGCGCACAGCAGTAGCGTGATGAGCAGCCTGCCCAGACGGCCGTTGCCATCCAGGAAAGGATGGATGGTTTCGAACTGGACATGGACGAGGCCGACCTTGAGTAGGAGCGGCATCTCCGGCAAGTCGGCATGAATGAACTTCTCCAGGTCCGACATGAGTTCGCCGACCATTTCGGCCGGCGGAGGAACGAACTGCGCATTGCCAAGCCGCGTACCACCTATCCAGTTCTGGGAACGTCGAAACTCCCCGGGCTGCGCCACACTGCCACGTCCATGCCGCAACAGCACCTCGTGGACCTCGCGAATCAGGCGTACCGAGACGGGCAAGCCCTCCTCAAGGCGGATCAAACCGTGCTGCATCGCGTTGACGTAGTTGGAAACCTCTTGCACATCTTCGTCGACAGGCGCACCCGGTACTTCGCCACTCTCGTAAACCAACAAGTCCGACAGCGACGATTGCGTACCCTCGATCTGGGAGGACAGCAGGGCTTCCTTCCGGACATACATATAGAGAAAGAGATTCGCGTCGGGCAGAATCGAAGAGACACCCTGGAGCCGACCAATGGCTCGGTTCGCCTCGTCCAGCAGCCCATAGAACTCGTTGATGCGCAGTGGCGGAAAAGGTGGCAGCGGTGGCGGCACGAACGCCTCCACTGTCTCCCCAACGGTCGAGACGACGACCCGTTGCCCAAGTCGCGTGTTGGCACCTTTTGCTGCGGACATCTCGATGGGGCACCGAAAATAAACGATACGTTCTTTTCTCGGGACGTTAAGAACGGATAGGGCATTATCCTTACTTTTCTCCGGCGAATCCAGCCGACCAGAAATCTATCCGTTCTTCGCCGCCGCGGGCCGCAGCCACGAGCTCACAGGGGGAACACAATCGGTCGTGCCATGGGCGGAGCTCGTCCGAAACGCCCGGCCGCGTACCCGTTCGTGATAAAATTCGGACCCAATCCCATCGGTTAGACGACGCCACCCCATGTCCGATTCCGGGCCCGATACGACTGGCAGTCCGGGCGAAGTACGCGGTCGAGAAATCGTCCCGGTCAACATAGAAGACGAGCTGCGGCAGTCGTACCTCGACTACGCCATGAGCGTGATCGTCGGGCGCGCCCTGCCCGACGTCCGCGACGGTTTGAAGCCCGTCCACAAGCGCGTGTTATTCGCCATGAACGAGATGAATAACATGTACAACCGCCCGTACATGAAGTCCGCTCGCGTGAGCGGCGAAGTGATGGGCAAGTACCATCCCCACGGGGAAGCGGCGATCTACGACACCATCGTGCGCATGGCGCAAGACTTTTCCATGCGCTACCAGCTCGTCGACGGCCAGGGCAATTTCGGCTCCATCGACGGCGACCCGCCCGCGGCCGCCCGGTATACCGAGGTGCGCATGGCCAAGTTCGCTGCCGAACTGTTGGCCGATCTCCAAATGGAAACCGTCGACTTCGTCCCCAACTACGACGAGACGCTGACCATGCCCGAGGTGCTCCCCACCCGGGTCCCCAACCTGTTGCTGAACGGTGCTTCGGGTATCGCGGTCGGGCTCGCAACCAATATCCCGCCGCACAATCTGCGCGAGGTGATCGACGCCTGCGTCATGTTGCTCGACGCGCCGGAAACCGCCGTTGACGGCTTGATGGAAAAGATCCATGGGCCGGATTTCCCCACTGCCGGCATCATCAACGGGCGCGCCGGCATCGTCCAGGCCTACCGGACGGGACGGGGTCGTATCAAGGTTCGCGCCCGCGCCGTGGTTGAGCACAACGAAGAATCGAACAAGGACACCATTGTCATCACCGAGATCCCCTACCAGCTCAACAAGTCGCGTTTGCTGGAGAAGATCGCCGATCTCGTGCGCGAAAAGAGGATCGAAGGCATCACCGAACTGCGCGATGAGTCGGACAAGGACGGCCTGCGGATCGTCATCGAGCTGCGGCGGGGCGAACAGGGCGAAGTGATGTTGAACAACCTGTACGCCCTGACCCAGCTTCAGTCCGTGTACGGGATCAACTGCGTCGCGCTGGTGGCGGGCCAGCCCAAGCTGCTCGGTTTGAAGGAAATGCTCGCCGCCTTTCTCGCGCATCGGCGCGAGGTGGTCATCCGGAGAACCCTGTTCCTGCTGCGCAGGGCGCGGCGCCGCGGACACTTGCTGGAGGGCCAGGCGGTGGCCTTGGAGAACATCGACGAAGTGGTGGGGTTGATTCGCAATTCCGCCACGCCCGCCACCGCGCGCACCGAATTGATGGCGCGGCGATTCAAATCGGAGGCCATCGCCGAACTCACCGCGAGGAGCGGCGGCCAAGCATGCCGTCCAGACGATCTCGGTGCCGAATTCGGTTACCGCGACGGCGCCTACCACCTGTCCGAAGTGCAGGCGCAATCAATCCTCGACATGCAGCTCCAGCGTCTGACCGCGCTCCAGAAGGACCGGCTCATGGAGGAGTATCTCGAAATCCTTCAGGAGATCACCGTCCTGTTGGAACTCATCGGGTCGGAGGAGCGGTTGAAGGATGTGATTCGCGACGAACTGAATGCGGTGAGAGAAGAGTACGGCGACGAACGCCGCACCGAAATCCTTAGTTCCGAAAGCGACCTCACCGCCGAAGATCTGATCAACGAAGAGGACATGGTCGTTACGCTCTCTCACGCCGGCTACGCGAAGACGCAGTCGCTGGACGTTTATCAGGCGCAGCGTCGTGGCGGCCGCGGCAAGGCGGCTACCGCAGTCAGGGATGAGGACTTTGTCGAACACCTGTTGATCGCCCATTCCCATGAGACGCTCCTGTGCTTCTCCAACAAGGGCAAGGTTTACTGGCTGCGCGTGTTCATGATCCCGCAGGGCAGCCGCGGCGCCAAGGGTCGACCGCTGGTCAACCTGCTTCCGCTGGACAACGACGAACGCATCACGTCGCTGTTGCCCATCAAGGACTTGTCCAACGATGCGTTCGTATTCATGGCCACCGCCTCCGGCAAGGTAAAGAAGACGCCGGCAGCAAGGTTCTCCCGTCCGCGGACGAGCGGCCTTATCGCCCTCGATCTCGAGCCGGGCAACCATCTCGTCGATGTCGCGATCACCGACGGCTATTCCGATGTCCTGCTCATCGCCAGCTCCGGCAAGGCCGTACGCTTCAAGGAATCCGACGTGCGCGCCATGGGACGAACCGCTCGTGGTGTGCGCGGCATCCGCCTGCGACAAAGACAATCCTTGATCTCGCTGATCATCCCCGAGGAGAACGGGTTCGTGCTTACGGCCAGCGAGAACGGGTTCGGCAAACGCACGCACATCGACGAGTTTCCTGTGAGGGGGCGCGGAGGACAGGGCGTGATCGCCATGCAGACCAGCGATCGCAACGGTCCGGTCATCGGTGCCGCGCAAGTATTCGAAGGCGACGAGATCATGCTGATCAGCAATCTCGGGACGCTCGTCCGCACGAGCGCCGACGGCGTACGCGCCGTAGGTCGCAACACGCAGGGCGTCAAGCTCATTTCCCTGAAGGGCGACGCCAGGCTGGTTGGGCTCGAACGCATCGTCGAGACAGACAACGGCGAAGACGACGGTTAGCGCGCATATTCCACGACGATGACGCGCGCCTACAACTTCTCCGCTGGTCCGGCGGCGCTGCCGGAGCCTGTGCTCGAGTGCGCCCGAGACGAGATGCTCGACTATCGGGGCCGCGGCTTGTCCGTGATGGAAATGAGCCACCGCAGCGCCGAGTTCGTCGAGATTGCCGAACGCGCCGAGGCAGACTTTCGCGACCTGTTGGGCGTCGGCGACGACTACGCGGTGCTTTTCCTGCAAGGGGGCGCCACCTTGCAGTTCGCAATGGTGCCGATCAACCTGGCGGCCGAAGACTCCGTCGTCGACTACGCACACACCGGCTACTGGGGGACGAAGGCCATCGCCGAGGCGCGCAAGTTGTGCCGGGTGAACGTGGCCGCATCCTCCAAGAAGGACAACTTCAACCATGTGCCGCGCGCGGACACCTGGCGACTGAGTCCCGGTTCTGCGTATGTGCACATCACCGGCAACGAGACCATCGGCGGCGTGGAGTTTCACGAATATCCGGATACGGGCGACACGCCGCTGGTTGCGGACCTGTCTTCGACATTGCTGTCGCGGCCGCTGGACGTGGACAAGTTCGGCCTCATCTACGCCAGCGCGCAAAAGAACCTGGGTCCCGCGGGTATCACCGTCGTGGTCGTGCGCAAGGACCTGATCGGGCGCGCGCGCCCAAATACGCCCAGCATGCTCGACTACGGCGCGCACGCGGCAGCGAATTCCATGCTGAACACGCCGTCGACCTTTGCCTGGTACCTGGCCGGACTCGTGTTGAAGTGGCTCAAACAGCAGGGCGGCCTTGAAGCCATCGCCGAAGTCAATGCGCGAAAGGCGCGCAAGCTCTACGCCGCCATGGACGCGAGCAACTTCTATCGCTGTCCCGTGGCGAAGCGGAACCGGTCCTGGATGAATGTGGCGTTCACGCTCGCCGACGACTCGCTCGACCAGAGGTTTCTGCGAGCAGCCGAGGAGCGCGGCCTGTTGAACCTGAAGGGTCACCGCAGCGTTGGGGGCATGCGAGCAAGTATCTACAATGCGATGCCTGAAGCGGGCGTGGATGCATTGATAGACTTCATGGCCGCGTTTGAAGCGGAGAACGGATGAGCGAAGACACCGGGGACAACCTGGACGCCGTGCGGGGGCGCATAGACGCCATCGATCGGGAAATCGCGCGGCTCCTGAACGAGCGCGCCGCTGGCGCAAAACAGGTGGCGCGAATCAAGGCCGCCGAAAACGTCGACGAAACGCCTGTATTCTATCGACCCGAACGAGAGGCCCAGATTCTGAAACGGGTCCTGGCAGAGAATACCGGGCCGCTTCCCGACCGCGACCTATGGCGCCTGTTCAGGGAGATCATCTCCTGCTGCCTGTCGCTCGAACAACCGCTTACCGTCGCCTATCTCGGTCCTCCCGGCACCTATACCGAGGCGGCGGCGGTCAAACACTTCGGCCACTTCGCGCTCACTCGCGCCCAGAATTCCATCGACGACGTCTTTCGCGAGGTCGAGTCCGGCGTCGCGCACTGCGGCGTGGTGCCCGTCGAAAACAGCACCGAAGGCATGGTCAACCATACTCTCGACTGTTTCCTGGCCTCTCGTCTGCGCATCTGCGGCGAGGTTGAACTATCGATCAACCACGCCTTCATGTCGCTTGAAAAGGAAGATGCGATCGCCACCGTCTATTCCCACGAGCAATCGCTCGCCCAATGCCGACGCTGGCTGGACCGGCACTATCCGAATATCGCTCGCACGCCATTGGTCAGCAACGCCGAAGCGGCGCGGGTCGCGGCCCGAACCGAGGGCGCGGCCGCCATTGCCGGCGAAATGGCGGCAGAACGTTACGGTCTACGCGTTCTAGCCACCAACATCGAGGACGAAGCGGACAACAAGACGCGGTTTCTCGTCATCGGCGATCAGAGCGTTGGACCAAGCGGCAAGGACAAGACGTCCCTGCTCGTGTCCACGCGCAACGAGTCAGGGGCGCTGTACCGCGTCCTGGAGCCGTTTCGCCGTCACGCCATCAACCTGACGCGTATCGAGACGCGTCCATCCCGCGTGAGCACCTGGAGCTACATCTTCTTTATCGACTTCGACGGCCATGAAGAGACCGAAGGGATAGCCACGATGTTGGACGAAGTGCGCGCGGTAGCCACCGAGGTGCGTTCGCTCGGCTCCTATCCCCAAACCGTTTTCTAGCGAATGATGCCGCTCGACAACACCAACGAGCGCGTCGCTGGCCTGACGGCGTATCAACCCGGCAAGCCCATTGAGGAACTGACACGCGAACTCGGCTTGATCGACGTCATCAAGCTGGCCAGCAACGAGAACCCGCGCGGACCGGGCCCGCGCGTGCGCGCGGCGATCGAAGGCACAGTTCGAAACATATCGCGGTATCCGGACGGCAGCGGCTACCGTTTGAAACGGGCGTTGTCCGAACACCTTGGCGTCGGCACCGATCAAATCACTCTAGGCAACGGTTCGAACGATATCCTGGAACTCGCTGCCCGTGTCGCCATCTCGCCCGGCACCCAAGGCGTGTTCGACGCGCACTGCTTCGTCGTTTATCCAGGCGCCGTTGTCGGCGCGCATGGCGTGCCGATTGCCGTGCCGTCGCGGGACTGGGGCCACGACCTGGATGCGATGCGCGAACGCATCACAGCGTCCACGCGCATCGTATTCATTGCCAACCCCAACAATCCCACCGGCACCTGGATTGACCACGACTCGCTGGTCGGGTTCCTTGAGGCCTTGCCGCAAACGGTTTGGGTGGTACTCGACGAAGCGTACTGCGAGTATGTCGCCCGCAGCGACTATCCCGACGGCGTGCGCCTGCAAGCGTCGTTTCCCAATCTCATTGTCACGCGCACGTTTTCGAAGATCCACGGGCTCGCGGGCTTGAGGATCGGCTATAGCGTCTCGGCACCCGAGTTCGCGGATCTGATGAATCGCATCCGGCAACCGTTCAATGTCTCCAGCGTGGCACTTGCCGCCGCCGAAGCCGCGCTCGGCGACGACGGGTTCGTCGCCACGAGCAAGGCGATCAACGATGCCGGCATGGAGCAGATCACCGCCGGACTCGATGCTCTGGGTATGGACTACATCCCGTCAATCGGGAATTTCGTGGCAATGGACTGTGGCCGGGACGCCGCAACCGTATACAACGCGCTGCTCAAAAAGGGCGTCATTGTCCGCCCGTTGGCGAACTACGACATGCTCCGCCACTTGCGCATCTCCATCGGCCTGGCGCGGGAAAACGCATCCTTCCTTGCGGCTCTGCGCGAGCTGTTATGAACGTCCTGCTGCTCGTGGGAACGGGCCTGATTGGCGGCTCGTTCGCACTGGCGGCGCGCGCCAATGGCCTGTTCAACCGTATCGTCGGCATCGACTCGAACCCCGAGGCACTTGAGACGGCACGCTCTCTTGGCATCGTCGAGGGGCCTGAAATGTCATTCGAACCGACGGCCATCTGTGTCGCTACCCCCGTCAGCCGGATCGCCGAATGTGTCGCCGACGCGGCCGCGCGCCATCCGGGCGTGCCCATTTTCGATGTCGGCAGCGTCAAGGCGACCATTGTCGACACCTTGCGCGCCAGCGCCGAGGTGCCGCCAAATTTTGTGCCGTGTCATCCAATCGCAGGTTCCGAGACAGGCGGTGCCCGCGCCGCCCGCGCGGACCTGTTCCAACGACGTTCCCTGATCATCACGCCCGTCGTCGAAACGGACCCCGATACGGTAGCGAGGGTCGAATCCTGGTGGCGCCAAGTCGGTGCGGTAGTCACGATGCAGGACCCTCGCGCGCATGATCGAATCATCGCGGCGACGAGCCACTTGCCGCATCTTGTCGCCTTCGCGTTGATGGAAGTTCTCGACTCCCTCGACGAGAAAGCCCTGCGCGCCTACATCGGTGACGGCTTTCGCGATCTGAGCCGCGTCGCCGCATCGGACCCCACGATCTGGAGCGATATATTGCAGGCGAACCGGGAAGCGACACTGCGGCTCGCGCGACAACTGGGCGCGCGTCTGACCATCGACGGCGACAAGGCAGCCTTGAAGCGCCGCATAGCGAAGTCCCGCGATTTGCGCGTCCGCCTTGATGATTAGCCCGCATAGCCAGTGCCGCTAGCGAGCGCCGAACCCCCCGTCATCGCGATCGATGGCCCCAGTAGTTCCGGCAAGGGAACCGTGGCCGCCCGGGTCGCCGAGCGACTCCGCTGGCACCTGTTGGACAGCGGCGCGCTCTATCGAGGGGTCGCATGGGCCGCTGTGCAACGCGATATCGACCTTGAGGACGCAGCGACCCTGGCATCGATGACGCGGCAACTCGCCTTCGATATCAAACCCGGCACGATCCACATCGACGGCGTCGACGTAACACACGAGATCCGGGAGGAGCCGATCAGCCTTGGCTCCTCTCGCGTCGCCCGGCTGCGACCGGTGCGGGACGCGCTACGAATCGTGCAGATCAGAATGCGGCGACCCCCCGGACTGGTAGCGGATGGGCGCGATATGGGCACCGTGGTATTTCCAACCGCCGAGCTCAAGGTTTTCCTTGACGCCAGCGTCGAAGAGCGCGCGCGCCGTCGCTATAAGCAGTTGATAGGTAAGGGGTCGAATGTTAATCTGTCCGACCTTTTCGCGAGCCTTCACGCACGCGACGAGCGCGATCGGTCACGCTCCGTTTCTCCATTGAGAGCAGACGACGAGGCTGTGATGATCGACACCACTCGGATGTCGATTTCGGCTGTGGTTGAGGAAGTATTAAGCCACGCCGCCGAGCGCTCGCTCACGGGCAGCGGAGCGCGGAACGGGACATAGGCAAGTCAGCGGAAGCAGAATCGAGAGGCGCATGGCAGAAAGTTTTTCCGAGCTATTCGAAGAGAGCATGAACACTGTGGAGATGGAGCCCGGCTCCATCGTGACCGGTACGGTGGTAGACATCGACAGCGAAGTCGTCGTCGTCCACGCCGGGCTGAAGTCGGAAGGCGTCATTCCACGTAGTCAATTCGTCACGGAGAGCGGCGAGTTCAACATCCAGATTGGCGACCAGGTGAAGGTCGCGATGGAAATCGTGGATGACGGATGGGGCGCAACCCGCCTTTCCCGCGAGAAGGCGCGGCGAGCGGAATGCTGGGACATGCTTGAGGATGCGTTCGAGAACGCGAAGCCGATCGAGGGCATGCTGAATGGCCGGGTCAAGGGCGGTTTCACTGTCGATATCAATGACATTCGCGCATTTTTGCCGGGCTCGCTGGTAGACATTCGACCCTTGCGCGAAACCACGCATCTCGAGGGCAAGACCCTCGAATTCAAGGTCATCAAGCTGGACCAGAGGCGCAACAACGTGGTCGTTTCACGTCGCGCCGTCCTCGAAGATGAAAACAGCGCTGAACGCGAAGAACTCCTGGCCTCGTTGCAGGAAGGTCAGCGCATGAAGGGTATCGTCAAGAACCTTACCGACTACGGCGCATTTGTGGACCTCGGCGGCATCGACGGTTTGCTGCACATTACGGATATGGCCTGGCGGCGCATCAGGCATCCAAGCGAGATGGTCAATGTCGGCGACGAGGTGGAGATCAAGATTCTCAGGTTCGACCGTGAGAAAAACCGCGTATCGCTTGGGATGAAGCAACTAGGGGACGATCCGTGGGTGGACCTCGGCCAACGCTATCCCCCCCGTACGCGGGTGCAGGCGGTTGTGACTAACCTCACCGACTACGGCTGTTTCGCCGAGATCGAAGAGGGCGTTGAAGGCCTGGTACACGTCTCCGAGATGGACTGGACCAACAAGAACATTCACCCGTCGAGGGTCGTGGCGGTCGGCGATAAGATCGAGGTCATGATTCTCGACATCGACGAGGAACGCCGCCGCATTTCGCTCGGCATCAAGCAATGCCGCGCGAATCCCTGGGACGAGTTCGCATCCAACTACGGCAAGGGTCAGCGTATCTCCGGGCACATCAAATCGATAACCGATTTCGGCATCTTCATCGGCCTCGAGGGAGGCATCGACGGACTCGTGTACTTGTCCGACATCTCCTGGAACGATCCCGGGGAAACCGCCGTCCGCCGCTACAGCAAGGGCGAGGAGATCGAAACCGTCATACTCACCGTCGACGCCGAGCGCGAACGGATTTCTCTGGGTATCAAGCAGCTCGATCAGAACGCGTTCATCGACTACACGGATACCAATGACCGGGGCAGCATTGTTGAAGGGACAGTGCTTTCGGTGCAGCCGAAAGAGGCGGTGATCGGGCTTGCCGAGGGCGTGGAAGGCACATTGAAAGTGTCCGAGATCAGCGTCGAGCGGGTGGAAGACGTCCGCAACGTCCTGAAAGAAGGCCAATCCCTTACGGTGAAAATCATCAACGTCGACCGCAAGAACCGATATATCGGCGTCTCGATCAAGGCGAAGGAGCAAGAGGACGAGCGCGCGAACCTGCGCGAGCACCGCATCAAGGAAGCTGACCGGCGCGGCCCAACCACTCTGGGCGACCTGATCAAGCGCCAGATGGACAGAAATACAGGCTCGTCCGACTAGAACAGCGAAGAGGTCGGCACGCCATAATGACGAAGTCGGAACTCATCGAACGTCTTGCGGCGCATCAACCGCACCTGTCGCCTCGGGATGTCGAATTCGCGGTAAAGACAATGATCGAGCACATGTCCCAAACCCTTGCGCACGGCAACCGCATCGAGATCAGGGGTTTCGGCAGCTTTTCGTTGCACTATCGGGCGCCCAGGATCGGGCGCAATCCCAGAACCGGCGAGTCCGTCGGCCTGACCGGAAAGTTTGTCCCACACTTCAAACCCGGAAAGGAACTGCGGGACCGAGTGAACACAAACCCGAGATCCCGAGACTAGTGTCGTGTCACGCGAGTTCTGGCGCTTCAGAGTTCGCCATGCGCGTCAATGCAAGGCGTGGTCCGCAGGGAATATCGGGCATATTCGCAAGGGCCACAACGCGGCAGTGGCGTGCATGGCGATCTCCCGAAGGGCGCGCCCCACGGGGCCCGTGGCCGCGTTGCGCCCCTTGGCAATGGAGCCGACCATTCCCGGCGGGGACGCGCCTTGCCACAGACCCCGTGGGACGCGCTGAAGCGTCATAACTCGCGTGACACGACACTAGTGCAGTCGTCGAGCCCAGACTTGACGGCGGGCTAGCCCGCAGCTTGATGAAGCGGTTGAAGACACTCCTGTGGTTCTTCGTGGCGATCTGTCTCGCGGCCATCTCCGCGCTGTTGCTGGCAGACAACGCGACACCGGTGAGCCTGCGGGTCCTGAACTATGAGACGCCCCCCGTACCCGTTTTCTGGTGGCTGCTCGCCACGCTGATTCTCGGTTTCGCGGCGGGTGCCGCGCAATGTATCGGCGGCCACTTTCGCCGCAACGCGGTCGAACGAAAACTCCGGCGCGACCTGGGGAACAGGCAGGACTCCCACTAACATTGGCGCGGTCTCAACGTTCTGGCGACGCGTCTTGCGTCAGTAGGCGGCACGGTATACGGTCGGCACTTCTTCCAACCGGGATAGCTCCATGACCTTCACCAACCCGCTCGCTTCGCTACGGGCGCTGGTCGTCGCCGGTGCGCTCGTTGCCGCACCGCCTTGCGTGGCTTCTCAAGGTGATATCGACTATCGCCATCACACCATGGAAGCGATCGGTGGGCACATGCAGGCATTGTCCGACATCCTCCGGGGCAAGGTGGGTCATACGGACCATCTTTCGGTTCATGCGGCCGCCCTGGCATCGCTTGCCGAGATTGCGCCGACGCTGTTTCCCTCGGGTTCCGGCGACGGCAAGACCGAGGCGTTGCCCGCGATCTGGGAGAATCCCGAGGACTTCGCGGAACGGCTCGACGCCTTCAGGGAAGCGGCGAAAGGCCTTCGCGCAGCCGCGGAGACCGGCGGCGATATGGCGGCGGCAACCCAACAGCTCGGCCAGGCGTGCAAGGGGTGCCACGATAACTACCGCGAAAAGTGACCCGTTCGCGGGGTAGATTGCGGCACTACCCGACCCATGACAACGCGCCATAGACGAGGATCGCGGCGGCGGCAGCGGTGAACAACCCCCGCAGCAAGTGCTGTTCCGTAGGCGGGAGGTCCACCGCCTTGCGCCCGGTGAACATGGACAACGGGGTCGGGTTCCGCATCGTCGCGTAGATCGCATTCGCTGCGATGTGTGTCGAGACGAGCGCGATGATGACCCAGAAGACGCGATGATGTATCCAGGTCATCGCCGCCGATACATCGTCCCCCACATGGCGCCTGAGTGGGCCTTCGTTGAAGATATCGTCGGTCGCGAAGAGACCCGTCGACGCCTGCACGGCCAATGCCCCGATCAACAGGACGGCTAGCGCGATGCCCGGCGACGTATGCGGGTCGGCCTGGCCCGAGCCGGCGAAATGCTGGATGAAACGGCGCGGCGTCGTCCAGTAGCGCGACAGCCGGACATAGCGGCCGCCCCAAAATCCCCAACCCACCCGAAACAGGAGGAGCGCCAGGACGGCGAAGCCCGAGCGTTGATGCCAGTCCATCAAGCCGATGTCCCCGGCCAGTCCCGTATACAGCGAAAACAGCACGGCGAGCGCCCAGTGCCAGAGGCGAATCGGCAGATCCCAGACGCGCGTCATCGCAGCTAGCAGAACGCAGTCGGCGCGGGATGATAGATCGGCGCGCCCGACCAGACGCGCGTCATCGGATTTCATGGCGCTAACACCCTGCGCCGTAGAACGGCACGCAGTGCCGATCAAGGCGCGGTGTGCGGGACGGGTGGGATGGGCGAAACAGTGGGCTTGGGCGGGGGTGAAATGCGGCATGCCCGAAGGGCTGACGGATTTCATGGCTACGGCATGATGCCTTCGTAGCGGCCGTTTATCGCCAGGTGCACCCAGATACTCACGAAATAACCCAACGCGATCACCGGCGTCCATTTCAGATGGCCGAAGAAGGTGTACCTGCCGCGCGCCTGCCCCATGAGCGCCACGCCAGCGGCTGACCCGATAGACAGCATGCTGCCGCCCACGCCGGCCGTGAGCGTAACAAGGAGCCACTGGTTCAAGTCCATCTCCGGATTCATCTGCAGCACTGCCACCATGACGGGAATGTTGTCGACGATGGCGGACAGAATCCCAACCAGCGTGTTGGCGATCGTCGGTCCCAATTCCACGTACATGTACGCCGAGACCATGTCCAGATAGCCGATGAAGCCCAAGCCGCCAACGCACATGATGACGCCGAAGAAAAACAGCAGCGTGTCCCACTCGGCGCGGGAGACCTCGCGAAAGCTGTCGAACGCCTGGATGTCGCCCACCTCGCTGCTCGACCCGACTCTCACCCTGTCCGAGGTCTGGTTCAGGTAGTGTCCGAATATCTTGAGGTAGGCGAGACCCGTCATCATTCCAAGGAACGGGGGCAGATGCAGGAAATTGTGGAAGGAGACCGCGGTGACGATGGTGCAGCCGAACAGAAACATGATGCGTTTGGCCCCCCGCTTCATTACAACCTCTTCGTCCTCCACCGAGGGGTTTTCGTTCTTCACCGCGAAGGACATGAAGAACGCGGGAATGATGTAGTTCACGACCGACGGGACGAATAGGGCGAAGAACGTGAAGAAATCCACCAGGCCCCGTTGCCAGACCATCAGGGTCGTGATGTCGCCAAAAGGACTGAAGGCGCCGCCGGCATTTGCGGCTACCACGATATTGACGCAGGCGATGCCGATGAAGCGCCGGTTGCCGTGTCCAACGGCCAGGACCACGGCGCACATCACCAACGCGGTGGTCAGGTTATCGATGATGGGGGACAGAAAGAAGCTGATGACACCAGTGATCCAGAAGAGCTGGCGGTAGCTGAAACCTCTGCGCACCAGCCAGGAGCGAAGCGCGTCGAAGACCCGCCGCTCGCTCATCGAGTTGACGTAGGTCATCGCGCACAGCAGAAACAGGAAGAGTTCGGCGAATTCGACAAGGAAGTGCCTGACGGCCTCGTGGGTTTCGCCCTCGATACCGCCGGCGGCATATTGGGCGGCGATGATCGCCCAGATCACGCCCGCCGCGAATATGACCGGCACCGACTTTCTCAGGTGCGTGAATTCTTCGACGATGACGAGGGAGTAGGCCAACACAAATATCGCGATTGCCGCGATTCCGACCCAATGAGCCGTGAGATCCATATTGCCTCGCTGCAGTCAGGCGCCGACCGAATGACCTTCACCGCCCATGCGCGCGGTCAGTCGACGCGGGTTCTATACCAACAAGTCTGCCAAACGCGAGCCGTCTCGGCTACGACGCACTGGTGTTTGCTGCTCCTAAAACGGCTTCGAGAGCAACGTCTGCCTACAACGTGGCCGTGATTTCCCCGAGTTTGCGCGTCAGCAGCCTGTTTTCGCGATAGTCGATGGGGATAACCACCAGGCTGGGCCCGTCCTCCGCGAACGACGATTCCAGGATGCCCTTGAGATCGCGGCTATTGCCACAGTAGTGACCGTTCCATCCGAATGCCGATGCCAACTGCAACCAGTCCGGGTTGTCGAAAGACAGATTCGTGTGTCGGCCGAACGTGCTCTCCTGTTTCCAGGCGATGAGGCCGTACTCGTGATCCTCCCACACCAGCACGGTGATGTTGACGCCGAGGCGCTTGGCGGTCTCCATTTCCTGCACGTTCATGAGAAAGCCCGCATCGCCGCAGACCGCGAGGATGCGCCGATCGGGGTGCACGATCGCGGCCGCGATGGCTCCCGGAAGGGCGAAACCCATGGAACAGAACCCGTTCGGAATCAAGCATGTATTCGGCGCGTGGCAGTGATAGTGGCGCGCGATCCACATCTTGTGGGCGCCGACATCGGATAGCAGGATATCCTCTGGACCAAGGACCGCCCGGGAATCAGCGAGCGCTTTCTGGGGCCTTACGCTGTCTTGGGTATCGTCGTGGGCGTGCTCCATGATGTCCGCCCACATCTCCCGGCGCAGCGATCTTTGGTCCGACAGGTCGAAGGAAAGACCACCCGCCGCATCCACGCGCTCGTTCAGCATCCACAGCATGTGGGCCAGATCGCCGACCAGTTCTACCTGCGGACAGTAGTGCTCGTCGACCTCCGCGGGCAGGAAGTCGGCGTGCACAATGCACTTGTCGGCGTTCGGGTTCCACAGGCGGGGTTGATACTCCACCATGTCGAAACCCAGAGACAGCACAAGGTCGGCTTCGTCGATGGCGAGATTGATCCGATCACGCGCGCCGAGCCCCGCAGTGAACAGGCAGTACTCGGCATCCATGTCGACGCAACCCTTTGCCATGAACGTGCTGACCACGCCAATCCCGGTCTTTTCGCAAAACTGCTGCAACTGATTACTCGCGCGTCGACGGATGCAGCCGTTGCCCGCGAGAATGACCGGCTTGCTCGCCTCGCGCAGAAGATCGAACGCCTGGTCCACGATCTTGTCGTCCGGGACCGAGCGGCGGAGACGTCTCGGCACAAGGGGTCGCGCGTCTGTTTCGAGCTTGGCGACATCTTCCGGCAGTTCGATATGCACCGCTCCGGGTTTCTCCGTCGTCGCCACGCGCACCGCCTTGCGGATGATCTCGGGGATGGTTCCGGGCGCCCGCACCGTCTCCGCCCACTTCGTCACCGGCTCGAACATCGCCACGACGTCCATCACCTGGTGTGATTCCTTGTGCAATCGATGCGTCGTGCCCTGGCCGGTGAGCACCAGCATCGGCGCGCGATCCATGTTGGAGTCCGCCACGCCCGTAATGAGGTTCGTCGCGCCCGGCCCCAGGGTTCCGAGGCACACCGCCGGATTGCCCGTCAATCGCCCGTAGATCTCCGCCATGAAGGCGGCACCCTGCTCGTGCCTGGTCAGCACGAATGTGATCTGTTTCGAGGCCTCGAGAGAAATCATGAAGTCGGCGTTCTCTTCGCCGGGCACGCCGAATATGTACTCGATGCCTTCCTTCTCCAGGCACTCGACGAATAAATCAGAAGCTTTCATGGGTGTTCCTTGGCAACCTTTGCAAACGCAATTTCAGCACATAAAAACCAGGCGCCGCATGCCTCGTTCCTTGTCATTAGGTCACGTGCCTCCGTCGCAGTTCCCCGGCCGAATGCTCGTGCCGTGTCCCGAGCGCCAAACGGCGCCGCCCGCCGCCGAAGGCGATGGAGACAGCTTTTACAGTGCAGGCGCCGGAACAGTCGGCGCCGGCGTTACCTCCGTGCGCCGAAAAACCGGGCTTCCGTCGCGGCGGTAGCCGCGCACTTCCACCTCGACACCCGGCGCCAGATACATGTCCACCGTCGCCGATTTGGTTTCCACGCGGTCGTAGGGAACGGCGCGCTCCTCCCAAGCGACATTGAAGGCCTCGACGACGCACGCCTCCTCGACACACTCCGGCGTCCGGACCGCCACGGCGTCGCGGCGCCCACCCATCGTCATCCACTCGGGGCGGCCGTTCAGGTACTCGGTGCGCGGTCTGAGCACCTTGATGTCCCTGTCCGCGGGTTCAACCGGCAGCAGGTCACCTTGACCATCCACCAGTACCACGGGTCGGTCGTCAACCAGGCCACGTGCTTCAGCCGCCAAGCGCCAAGGGTGTTCCAGCTTCTCCGTTCCCCTCTCGGCGAACAAGGTCTGATCGACCGTCAGCGGGTCCAGGCGAGTGGCCTCGCGGAAGTAGTACGCCATCGGCGTCCAGGTAGGGCGCGCCACCTCCTGAAGGTGCGCGTAGCCGCAATGAACGAGCACTTTGGCCCCTGGATCCTGCTCGATCATTACCGCGATCAGGTTTTGCGCCTGCCAGTAGTCCCGCGCCTGCTGGCCGGTCATGGTGTCCGTCGGCTGCATCTCCTCCTGACTCGCCTCATAGGGCACGACCTCGTAGCCTATCGCGATCGCCTCGCGGAGCATTTCGCCAAAGACGACATCGCTGACGTAGTAGCCGGTTTCGCGGATCGGATGGCCGCGGCGGTTGAGCTGGTCTTCGCCTGCCCAAAGCGCTTCAGCCGCAAGGTAGCGGAAACCTTGTTCATACAAAGGACGCAGTAGCTCCAGCGTCAGCAGCCGCTCCGTGGATACATGGTGCTGCTCAGTAACCATCACTACACGGTGGCTGGCGGCCTGCGCCACGATGTACTCAAGAGCCGGTCTCGTCTCCGCTCTCGCCGGTAGACCCTGCCCGGATTTGGCCCCACCGATCCCTCGGCGATAGTAATCAAGCGAATCTCGGCCCGCTTCATCGCTAACCCTTGCATGCTCCCATCGCTTTAGCGCCTCCACCGGTCGATGTTGACACGCCCTGCCCTACCCGTCGACGCGCGATCTAGCGAACGTGGCGGTTTCCCGTCGCGGAGATTGATAACATGCGGGTCGGTCGGGTCGATTGAAACGGATTAGCAGTGACAGAAGACTAACCCTTGCATGCTCCCATCGCTTTAGCGCCTCCACCGGTCGATGTTGACACGCCCTGCCCTACCCGTCGACGCGCGATCTAGCGAACGTGGCGGTTTCCCGTCGCGGAGATTGATAACATGCGGGTCGGTCGGGTCGATTGAAACGGATTAGCAGTGACAGAAGACCAAGCGCGCGAAATGCGCGACGCAACTCGTGCGGATGCCGTAGCCAAGGTTGTCGGCGACGTGCTCTGGCGGTTCAACGAAGAACATGAAGAAGCCATTACCGTGTATGACGTCATCGGCATGGTGGTGGAGGACCTGATCGTCGAAGGCATGTGCCCCGCATGCCTCGCAAGTGCGATCGACATTGCCTATACGAACGCCAGCGCCGCCCGCGACGTGCACATCACGGATGACCAGCCTGCGAGGCGACAGAACAAATCCGACGTGTTCCACTAGTGCCACAAAAACCGTCGCCCGGGCGCCGTGGCGGGCGCCGTGTTTTGCCCCCGCCCATGCCCGCCTCACGGCGCCCTTGAACGCCAACGCCTTGGCTCTCATGCGGTTGCGATAGCATGTCGGCAATCGCCGCATTCGCGGTGATCCGCATTCGGGAGGCGCAATGAACTACACCGACATCACCTATGAAACGGACGACCGACTTGCGTTCGTGACACTGAATCGGCCGGAGAAGCTGAACGCGCTCAGCAACAATCTGCGCGCGGAAGTGATGGACGCGATGCGCGAAGCCGAATACGACGACAACGTCGGCGTGATCATCTTGCGCGGCGCGGGGCGCTCTTTCTCCGCCGGCTACGACCTGTCCCCGGCCCGCAGCGCCCAGGACGACAGCTTCGTCGACCATCGGTCGAAGCTGCCCGATACCGGCAGCACCCACCCCGGCGCTACGCAGTGGGCGCGGCACGTCGTGATGACGAACTGGATCATCTGGGAACTGGCAAAGCCTGTCATCGCCCAGATCCAGGGACATTGTCTGGCCGGCGGCACCGAATTGGCCACCACCTGCGACTTTCGTATCGTGGCGGAAGACGCCCAGATCGGTTACCCGCCGGTGCGTGCCATGACAACAATGGACATGATGTGGACACCGTGGCACCTGCCGCCCGCAAAGGCGAGGGAGTTCGCATTCATGGGCGATTCCTTCTCCGGCACGGAAATGGCGCGTCTCGGTTGGGCCAACTACGCCGTGCCGAAGGACGAGCTGGGAGAGTTCACGGAGAAGTTCGCCCGACGCCTGGGTTTCATCGACAACGAGATGCTGATGTACACCAAGCGGGCACTGAACAGGCAGTATGAAACCATGGGCATACGCACGGCCTTGCACTCCGGCACGGAAATCCAGGCGCTCAGCTCCCAGCGCGCCGCAGGCGCGGAGTGGGGACGCCGAGTGCGGGAGGACGGATTGAAGGCTGCCCTGGAATGGCGCGACGGGCCTTTCCGCGATTTCCGCGGCGCCTACGACAGTGCGCCCAAGGACCGCGCCGTGGCGGGTATGGACAAGAAAGGCGGAGACAAGCCTCAAGGATACTGAGTCCGTTCCGCCGCGCGGCACGCAAGCCCGCCATGGTCTACGACTTCGACGCCGTCATCGAGCGCGCGGCAACCGCGAGCACCAAGTGGGTTCAATACGGCCCCGACGTCCTGCCGTTCTGGGTGGCCGACATGGACTTCAAGGCACCGCCGGGACTGCTTGCGGCAGTGGAAGAACGGCTCCGGCACGGCATCCTCGGATACACCGACACTCCGCCAGCGGTGGAAGACGCATTCGTCGATTGGCTCGCGGACCGTTTCGGCTGGACCGTACCCCGAGACTGGCTCGTGTGGCTGCCGGGAGTCGTTCCCGGTCTGAACCTCGCCGGGCGCACCATCGGCGATCCGGGACAGAGCATCCTGATACCCGTCCCCGTCTACTACCCGTTCCTGTCCGTGCCCGGCAATGCCGGCAAGCAAGCCATATTCGTTGACCTGGTCCGCGAAAAGGGTCGTTGGGTCATGGACATGGACAGGCTCGAAGCGGCGGTGCGGCCAACGACATGCGCGCTGTTGCTGTGCAGTCCGCAAAACCCTACCGGACGCGCATACGATCATAGCGAGCTCGAAGCGCTGGTAGATTTCTGCCTGCGACACGACCTCACGCTGGTGAGCGACGAAATCCACTGCGACCTGCTACTGGACGCGACGGCTTCGCATGCGCCAACCGCAACGCTGCATCCCGAGTTGCGGAGCATCTCGCTATTCAGCCCGAACAAGGCGTACAACATCCCCGGCTTGAGTCTGGGCGTGGCCGTTGTCGCCGACCCGGCTTTGCGGGACGCGTTCGAAGACGCGCAATCGGGTCTGGTGTCCGGGGTCTCGCCCCTGGCATTCGCGGCAGCGCTTTGGGCCTATGCGGACCGATCCGATTGGCTTGCCGCGGTCACCGGTTACCTGGCGCAAAACCGCGACCTGCTAGAGGACACGGTCGCGGCATTGGACGGCATCGAAATGACCCATGTCGAGGCCACCTATCTGGGGTGGCTCGACGTTCGCGCCCTCGCCCTCGAGAACCCCAACGCACACTTCGAGCGATTCGGCATCGGCCTGTCCGACGGCGAACAATTCGGCGCTCCGGGCTTTCAGCGCTTCAACTTCGCCTGTCCGCGCGTCACCCTGGAACAGGGCTTGTCGCGCCTCGCGGAAGCTGTCCGGAACGCGTAGCGCACAAATCTCTCAACCAGCCGCCTGGTTCCGCGCGCGGCCGGTCATGCTTGCTGTCCCGGAGTGACGTCCTCCCCGCTGAAAATCGCGTCGACATGCTCCTCCGGCAATGGTGCGGTCATTTTGGATACGACGAAAGTCACAACCACGCCGACGCCTTCGCCTATTGCCGCGCAGGAGATGGGATTCGGCCCTTCCCCCGCCAGCCAGGAGACAATCGTGTGCAGCACGCCCGCGCCTTCTACCCATGCCGGATTCAATAGCTCCCCGTGGAGAATGGCGAACGTCGCAAATCCAGAGATCAACCCGGCGTAGGCGCCTCGGCGGGTGACACCCTTCCATAGGGCCCCCAGGACCAGGGGGCCGGCAAACGCCGCCATCATTCCGCCAACGCCGATCCAGACGATCAGCGCGATGTTTCGCCCCAGGAATAGCCAGGCCAGCAGCGTGCACAGGATCAACACCACCACCGTCGCCCAGCGGCTGATGCGAAGTTCGATGCGGTCGCGTTGTGCCTCGGTAGCGTCGGGCGCCAACCGCTGGGCAAACGTTCGGCGATACAGGTCGTTGGCGATGATCTGCGACGACGAAACCACCAGGCCATCGGCGGTGGACATGATCGCCGCGAGGATGCCAACGCCGACCAGCGCCGCCAACCAGGTCGGAAACAACTCGATGAACAGGATCGGCAGGGCTTCGTTCGGGTTCGCGCCCTCGTCGTACAGCGAGTCCCCAACAAGCGCGCGAGCGACCAGACCGCCCAGGCCCAGCATGCCGAGCGTCAAACCGAAGGCAAACGCGAGCTTGATGAAGGAGCGCTGCTGACCGGTGTCCTTCAACGCCCAGAGCTTGTTGCCGAGGTGCGGCAGAAGTCCCAGCGGAATGTGCGCCAATGGTATGCAGATGATCGACCACCACGAGTGATAAAGCGGTGTGCTCTTGTTCAGCGCGCCAACGAGATTGTCGTCCTGGGCGTCGAGATTGCTGAACAGACCGGCAAGCCCCCCTTCCACGCCGACGCCGAACACGAATAGGACGATGACGACGGTCGCGAGGATCAGCATCATGATCCCCTGCGCGCTGTCGGTGAGAATGTCCGCATGGGCGCCGCCCATCACGACGTAGATCAGCAGTACCGAGGAGGTCACGACCAACGCCCAGATCTTTGGCATGCCAAGCATGACCTCGAACATCACGAGGCCCGAGACGAGTTGCCCGACGATGTAGAAAAACAGCACCAGCGACAGCAAGGAGATGACGACGCGGATGCCGTCGGATTGATAGCGGTCGCCGAGGTACTCTGGAATGGACCGATTGCCGAAGCGATTCCCCGACGTTGCGATGAGGCGCATGGAAATGAGCACGCCGAAGTACACGCCGATGGGATACAGGAAGTTGCCCCAGATCGTCGGTGTGCCCCATTCGTAGGCAAGGCCGGGCCCGCCGAGAAATGTCGCGCCACTGGCTGTGGTGGCCGCGAAAGCGAAGGCGAGCACCACAGGGCCATAGGACCCGCGCGCCGTGGCGAAGTCGTCAGCATGCTTGACGCGTCGCTTTCCAATCACGCCGATCGCGAGCATGGCACCTGTGTAGAGCACGAAAAACAGCCAGGACCAGGCGATAAGCGTCATGCGGAGCGTTCCTGTTCAATGGCGAGGTTGCGCGGCAAGTCTGTCGGATTCGGATCGACGGTGGCAAGCCCGGTCAATTCGGCGGCGCTTTCAGCCCCCGGTTTGCGTCGCTCTCTCACCCCATGCTTGAACTGGCGCAAATCGCTGCTAGGATGCTTGTTTGGAGGGCAGCATGATGGCTGCCCGCTTTGTTTCTTGCCCCGCGCAGGGCTTACGCCACAGGCTTGGCGTCGATTGCGCGGCACTTGCAACCAAAGGGCATATCCATGACCAGCATCATGCCGACCTACAATCGTCTACCCGTAACATTCGCTCGGGGGCGCGGGACGCGCCTTTACGACGACGCGGGCAAGGAATACATCGACGCGCTGTGCGGACTCGCTGTCACCGGTCTCGGCCACGCGCATCCCCACGTCACCGAGGCCATCGCCGAACAGGCGCGCACGCTGATCCACACTTCGAACCTCTATGGCATCGCGGGTCAGGAAAAACTTGCCCGGCGGCTGACCACGCTCTCCGGCATGGACAATGTCTTCTTCGGCAACTCCGGGGCGGAAGCGAACGAGGCGGCCATAAAGATCGCTCGACTATACGGTCACGACCGCGGCATCGCCGTTCCGCACACTGTCGTGATGGACAACAGTTTCCACGGCCGCACGATGGCCACGCTCACGGCCACCGGCAACCGCAAGGTCCACGCCGGTTTCGAGCCGTTGCTCGGCGGCTTCGTCCGCGCGCCGTTCAACGATATCGACGCGGTGCGCAGGATTGCGGAGAACGACGACAACGTCGTCGCCGTCATGGTGGAACCGATCCTCGGCGAGGGCGGCATTCACATCCCCGAGGATGACTACCTGACGCGCCTGCGAGCGTTGTGTGATGCCAACAACTGGCTGCTGATTCTCGACGAGGTACAGACGGGAAACGGCCGATCAGGCAAGTTTTTCTGCTATCAACACAGCGACATCCTTCCCGATGTGGTCACCACCGCAAAGGGGCTGGGAAACGGCGTACCCATCGGCGCCTGCCTCGCTCGCGGCACCGCGTCCGAAATGCTGGTCGCCGGCACCCACGGCTCCACCTTTGGCGGCAACCCACTGGTCTGCGCGGCGGCGAATGCAGTTCTCGACGAACTCGAAGGTGGATTGATCGACCGCGCCGACGAACTCGGCGAGCGCATGCTTGCCGGGCTGCGCAAGGGTCTCACGGGCAGCAACATCGTAAAGGACATCCGCGGCAAGGGACTCCTGCTGGCCGTCGAGCTTGATCGACCGTGCGCGAACATGGTGACGGACGCGATGAAGGCCGGTCTAATTCTGAACGTCGCCGCGGAAACCGTCGTCCGCCTGCTGCCACCGTTGATCCTCTCCGACGACGAAGCGGACCAGATCGTCACCACCGTCGTCCGTCTCGTCAAAGCAATGGCATGAGGCCATGCAAGCGCGACATTTCCTGACCTTAAGGGATTTCAGTCCCGAAGAGCTCGGCCGGATCGTTTCGCGCGGCGCGGAACTGAAACGTCTCCACGCGGCCGGCACCGCGTCGCGGCCCCTGAAGGGCAAGACTCTCGCCATGGTCTTCGGGCTCAGTTCGACCCGCACCAGGGTGGCATTCGAAACTGCCATGCACCAACTCGGGGGACACGCCATCAACCTCGGCCCGCAAGATTCCCAGATAGGGCGGGGAGAACCTGTCGAAGACACGGCACGTGTGCTTTCCGAAATGGTCGACGCCGTGATGATCCGGACCTTCAGCCACGACGATGTCACGGCGTTCGCGCGCGCGTCGAGCGTGCCCGTCATCAACGGCATGACCGCCCGTTTCCACCCGTGCCAGTTGCTCGCCGACATGCAAACCTACGAGGAGGTGCGCGGGCAAACCATTGAAGGACGCACGGTCGCCTTCGTCGGCGACGGCCACAATATGTGCCACTCCTACATCAATGCTGCCAGGCAGTTCCGTTTTCGTCTGAAGATTGCCGCACCCGAATCCCATCGGCCGGATAACGACCTGCTCACCGACACCGACAACGCGGAGTTGGTAGAGAGTCCGCGCGCCGCCGTGGAAAACGCCGATCTCGTCGTTACCGACGTCTGGTCTTCCATGGGGCACGACGAAGAGGCCGAAGCACGCCGGAATACCTTCGACGGCTACCAGGTGAGCCCGACGCTGCTGGATTTCGCCAACAAAGACGCGATCTTCATGCACTGCCTGCCGGCGCATAGAGGCGAGGAAGTCAGCGACGACCTGTTCGAAGACCCCCGATCCGTCGTGTTCACGGAGGCCGGTAATCGACTGCATTCGCAAAAGGCGCTGCTCGAGTTCCTGCTCGCGGACTCCGAGCGGTAACGTTCACGGCGCGGCATTGAACGGTCAGGGTAGAGGAATGTGAAAAAACCTGCGCACATTTTGGACCGGAATCCAAAAGTCAAACTGGCGTTTGAGTTTTTCCGGGTTTTGGCGAGTTGTGGAAGATTATCTGCATCGATCGAGTCGCTTCCCCCGGCTCGCTCAGTCTGACCCTACGGCGCCACGATACACAGCGATGAGTCGTTGAGAAGTCGCCGGTGAGTTCGCGTAACCGACGTATCCTCGTTCGTGGAGAAGACCTTCCCCGCGGATCCTCAATCAACCGCTTGTCCTTGAAGTCCTGGTGCAGTGGTTTGTCGTTGCTGAACAGCAGGCGAGCTCCGCTAACTTGAGCGAGCGCAATCACATGCGCGTCGTTTGAAACGCAGGAATTTGACGACCGAAGCTGGTTCGCGAGTGGTTCGACGATCCCTCGTCCGATGATCTGTACACGGCCATACTGACGGGCAACCGCACGCCATGTTCTGAAGTTCTGGTGTTTGTCGAGTTCGTCGAGTAACTCGCCACCTGCGATAAGTCGCAAGCCTTTGCGGTCTACCGAGTAGCGGAAAGCTTGGCCGGCCGGAGTTTGGTTGCGGCCAAAGGCTTCGGCAACGACATCGGCGTCAATGATTGCGCACACTAGTACCTCAGGGACCTGTCAACCTCCTCCATGAAAAATCGACCATAGCTAGGCGGCGCTTGCATTACGTTCCCGTCCTGATCGATGCGCAAGGAATGGATGCGCACTTCAAGCTCCTGGCGCTCGAAATATAGTATGGAAATATCCTGCGGCTTCAGCGGTCCAACCCCGTCGCGTATGTCCATGCAGACACGATTGATCAAATGATCGCTGTGCGTCTCCACGATCAACTGTGATCCTTCGCCACCTCGCAGAACAGCGTTCCCAAAGCCGCTTGTGCGCTTGGGTGTAGATGAACGTCGGGCTGCTGCAGAAGAAAGGTCGAAGGTGCGTCGCTACGGAGTAGTTCCGTAATCAGCGGCAACACCTGACTCACGCCATAGCCGACGTCTATGAGATTCCGCCAAGGGCCTTTTGCTCGATTGCCGCGTTTCCTGACCTGGACCTGAAACGGTTCGCTTTCGCGCACACCGAGCGATTTGATGGAAAGTTCATCGAATAGCCCTGCAGCACTGCCGAAAGCCTCGAGCCGCTCCTTGAGCGCATTCCATTCCCTCTTGTTTTGATGTCGGAAAAGGTATGCCAAGTACATGGGCACATAATCCCCTTCAGGATCGCGTGCCGGCCGGGCTGGGTCATACGTGCGACGTGGTCTTGAACGGACTGGGGCGCTGGCGAATGGCCCCACCCCAACGTGGCGGAAGCTGAAGTCCAGGAGTCTCCGAATGGCGTTCAGATCCTCGTTGCTCGGCTGGTCGTCTCCATCGCGCCCTTCTTCTCTTTGCCGCGCCATTCCCAACCAGTACATGGGAACAAGCGAAGTCTCATCCGAGCCTCCCCCCCAGGGAACTCTGAAGTCGTCCTCCCAACTGCCGTTGGCGGTGGTGGCCGTGAACCTTACCGAGCCGTTCATCTGCTCAGCTTGCACCGAGACGGACGTGGCACGCGCACAACGAATCACGGGCATGGGTGCCGTACCCAGTTGCCTAAAGGTAACGTTGAACGAATATGGTTCGTGGTCGGAGGCCTCCCTCTTGCCGATGTGGAAGCCGGCCTCGAAGCTGTCCGCGCGAGCACCTCGGCCACCCCGATGGTGCGCGATTTCGGCGAAACTGCCCAAATCGTACGGCTCTTCCTTGAAGTCGGGGACAGAGTGGTTGTACGCGATTTCCCACAGGGCGCGGATCATGGCCATGAAGGAGGTCTTCCCTGTACTGTTTTCTCCTACGACCAAAGTTAGCGGTGCCAGACGCGCGGTTTGCTCGCCGTGGAAGCAACGGAAGTCGCGAAGTGTAATCTCGTCCATCTCTGACCAAGCTCCGCGCGGGCGGTCTAGGCTCTTTCTATCATAATCGACATTGTTGCGTGACAATGACGGCTCGACATCAGATTCAAAGTCGCGCCTCCGACAACGAGACGTCGCCTTGACCGGTTAGGTCCCCCAGAAAATCAAACTCCAGTTTGAATATCTCAAACCATGTGCGCACGTTTTTTCACACAACATTTTGCCCCGTTTTTCACGCGCTGCCAGTCAGATATCCTCCGGTATCCGCGCCTTCGCGCGCGCCGCTTCTCGTGACACGATTCCCCGCTGCACGAGGCCGCGAAGGCATTGATCCAGCGTCTGCATGCCGACAGCCGCGCCGGTCTGCACTACCGAAACCATTTGCGCCGTCTTGTCTTCCCGAATCAGGTTGCGTATCGCCGGCGTCGCCAGCATCACCTCAAAGGCGGCTACGCGACCGCCGCTCCTCGCCTTGAGCAACGTCTGCGCAATAACGGCATGAAGCGACTCCGACAACGCGGAGCGGACCATGTTCTTTTCCCCTGCCGGAAAGGCGTCGACGATGCGATCGACGGTCTTGGCCGCAGACGCGGTATGCAGGGTGCCGAATACCAAGTGTCCGGTTTCCGCCGCGGTCAGTGCCAGCCCGATCGTTTCCACGTCGCGCATCTCGCCCACCAGAATGATGTCGGGGTCTTCCCGGAGTGCTGCGCGCAACGCCGCGTTGAAACCCGTGGTGTCGCGGTGCACTTCGCGCTGGGTGACGAGGCATGAGCGGCTGGCATGCACGAACTCGATCGGATCCTCGATGCTGAGGATGTGTTCCCGGCGATTTTCGTTGATACAGTCGATCATCGCCGCCAGCGTCGTGCTCTTGCCGGAGCCGGTCGGACCGGTGACCAACACCAGACCCCGAGGCGCCATGGCGATCTCCTTGAAAACCGGCGCCAGGTTCAGTTCGTCCATCGTCGGGATCTTCGAGGGGATCACACGAAATGCGGCGCCCGCGCCGCGGTTGTGGTGGTACGCGTTGACGCGAAAACGTCCGATGTCACCCGCTTCGAATGCGAAGTCCGTTTCGAGGGACTTTTCGAACGCCTCGCGACACTCCCGGTTCATGACCTCGCCGAGCATTGCGCGGATTCCCCGGTCGGGAACGGACTCTTCGTTCAGGCGCTGCAATTCGCCGTCGACGCGGACCATGGGAGACAGTCCTGCGGACAGATGCAGATCCGAGGCGCCAACAGCGATGGCACGGGAAAGGAGATCGATGATTTCCACGCTCGCGAATGCTCGAGTTGCCGCAAATGCCCTTCGACCAGCGAAGTATCCGCCGCCGAGGCCGCGAGGCATATGGACAAACTCTGCAATCGCGCGCGGCTGGTGCTTAAATTGCGTCTGACCTCCAGTCACTCAACTAGCGGCTTCGTGAGATATGCGGGCTAGACCATCGATCAAGTACTCAGTCGCCTGCGTTCAGCACGCCATCGCGCGCGCGGCGTTGCGCGCGGGCCGATCGTGTACCGACGTATGCCTGCTTGCCGTGTCCAAAACGCGCTCGGCCGAAGAGATCGCGGCAGCCGCCGATGTCGGCGTCCGGCACTTCGGCGAAAACTACCTGCAGGAAGCGTTGCCCAAGCTGCGGTCTCTCGCCGGGCGCGATATCACCTGGCACTTCATCGGCGCCGTGCAGTCGAACAAGACGCGCGATATTGCGCGAAACTTTCATTGGGTGCATACCATTGATCGCAAGCGGATCGCCGAACGACTAAACTCCAGCCGCGCGGGACTGACTCCGCTTGATGTCTGTATTGAAGTCAATATCGATGACGAGCCGCAGAAATCCGGCATCGCACCGAACGCCGTCGGCGAATTCATCGATACGATACGCCGCCTCGAACACCTGCGACTGCGGGGATTGATGGCCATACCGGCGCCCGAGGAGGACATGCAATCGATGCGCGACAGTTTTTCGCTGACAGCCGAATTGTTCGACCGCCACCGAGCGCTCGGCGGGCTCCATTGGGACACGCTGTCCATGGGCATGAGCGGCGACTTTGGCGTGGCCATCGAGGAAGGCGCCACCTGCGTGCGCATTGGCACGGCAATCTTCGGACCGAGGGGCGCGTGAAACGTATCGCTTTCATCGGCGGCGGCAACATGGCGTTCGCCCTCGTTGGCGGTTTGCGCGCGGCAAGCGACCCGGAGGGGGGCATGCCGGGCACCCGGCTCGAAATCGTCGTCGCCGACCCGATACCGGCCCAGCTCGCCCGTTTCGATGGCGTATCGACCACACAAGCCAATGCGGTCGCGGTCGATTGCGCAGACGCCGTGGTGCTGGCCGTGAAGCCTCAGGTCATGCGGGAGGTTGTCGCAGCACTTCCCCTGACCGTCCGCCAACTCGTCATATCCATCGCAGCGGGCGTGCCCATCGAGGCGATCGCCCGTTGGACCTCGGCGAAACAACCGATCGTGAGATGCATGCCGAACACGCCAGCGTTGTTGGGGGCGGGCATATCCGGACTGACCGCGAATCGCTTCGTCGACCCCGGCATGAGGGCCTTGGCCGAGAGGATTCTGTCCGCAGCCGGCCAAGTTGTGTGGTTCGACGATGAGGACAGTCTGCACGCGGTGACGGCCCTGTCCGGCAGCGGGCCAGCCTACGCGTTCTACCTGATCGAAGGCATGATCGAAGCCGGCGTCGAACTCGGTATCGATGCGGCTATCGCCGAGCGGCTCGCGACCGCCACGGTGCTGGGCGCCGCTCGCATGGCCGAAGCCGATAGTGTCGGGCCCCGAGTTCTGCGCGACCGTGTGACCTCTCCGGGTGGCACGACGGAACGCGCCATATCTATACTTGAGTCAGCCCGGGTGCGGGCGAAGTTCAAAAGGGCGATCCAGGCCGCCTGCCAGCGGTCGCGAGAGCTCGCGGAAGAGTTCGGCAACTAACGGCGGGAAATATGGGCGATCCGATTGCCTTCATCATTCAATACTTGTTGAGCGCCGTCTCGGTGCTCTTCCTCGTGCGCTTCATTCTGCAAGCAACGCACGCGGACTTCTTCAACCCCATTTCCCAGGGCATTGTCCGGTACACCGATCCGGTGCTGAATCCCTTGAGGAAGATCATACCAACCTACAAGAATCTCGATCTCGCCGCTTTCCTCGCCACCTGGGTGACGTGCGCAGCGACCATCGGTGGTGTTGCCGCCATGACCGGGCGCTACCACAACGCCGTCGTTGTGGAATTGTTGCAATCCCTGGGGCTTGTCCTGGGTGCCGTGGTCGCCGGTGTCTACCGGACGTTCGATCTGTTCCTGTATTTCTATTGGATCGCCATCTTCGCGATGATCATCATCTCCTTTCTTACGCCCACCACTTACAATCCGGTCACATCGCTCCTGCGCGATATCTGTGAGCCGGTGCTCGCACCGGCGCGCCGATTGTTGCCGGTGATGGGCGGTCTCGACCTGTCTCCCCTGATCGTGTTTCTCGTAATCGGGTTGCTGCAGCACTATCTCTTGCCGGGATTGTTCGGGACGCTGTTCGGGGGCGGCCCGTAGCCCCGTCTTCAAAGCAGAGATAGCAACCGTGAAAGCCTTGCCTCCCAAGTCGGTCGGCGTGGTGGTTCCCGAAACCGCGAGTTTCGGTCCAATCGATCTGCAATGCGGCGTCCGACTGCCGCATTTCGAAATCGTCTACGAGACCTACGGAAAGCTGAATGCCGACAGGTCCAACGCCATTCTGATCTGTCACGCCCTGTCGGGACACCATCACGCGGCTGGCTTTCACAGCATGGACGACGATAAGCCCGGGTGGTGGGATGTGTGCATAGGTCCCGGCAAGCCTATCGATACGAACCGTTACTTCGTCCTCAGTCTGAACAACCTCGGCGGATGTCATGGCAGCACCGGGCCACGCTCCATCGATTCCGAAACCGGGGATCCATACGGGCCGACGTTCCCCACCGTGACAGTCAAGGACTGGGTGCGAACACAGGCCATGCTCGCCGATACCCTGGGAATCCGGACCTTCGCCGCAGTTGCCGGCGGCAGCCTCGGCGGGATGCAGGCCATGCAGTGGGCCATCGACTTTCCGGCCCGCGTCCGACACGCGCTATTGATCGCTTGCGCGTCGAAACTCTCCGCGCAGAATATCGCCTTCAACGAGATCGCACGCCAGGCCATCGTCACCGATCCCGAGTACCACGACGGAAACTACATCAAGGCAGGATCCAACCCCGACGTCGGACTGCGTCTGGCGCGCATGCTCGGCCACGTGACTTATCTCTCGGACGACAGCATGGGGGACAGGTTCGGGCGGGAACTCAAATCCGGCGACATCGCGTCCGGACATAATGTCGAGTTCCAGGTGGAGAGTTATCTTCGCCATCAGGGGCACACCTTTTCGAAGGTCTTCGACGCCAATACGTATCTCTTGATGACCCGTTCCCTGGATTACTTCGATCCCGCCCGAGATTACGGCGACGATCTGGTCAAGGCGCTTGGTCACGCCTCGTGCAAGTTTCTGGTCATCTCCTTCTCGACCGACTGGCGCTTCGCTCCAGAACGATCGGACGAAATCATCGACGCACTGATCAGGGCGCGTCAGGACGTGGTCGGGGCCACCATCGACGCTTCCCACGGTCACGACTCCTTCCTCCTCCAGGTACCGCGATACCTGGAGGTCCTGTCGGCGTATCTCGACCGCGTTGCATCCGAGTGCGGCCAATGAGGGAGGATCTCCGCATCATCGCCGATCTGATCGAACCCGGCGCGCGCGTGCTCGACCTTGGATGTGGCAACGGCGAATTGCTCGCGCACCTGCAGTCGAACAAGAACGTGCGCGGCTATGGCATGGACATCGACCCGCAGCAGATCAACGCCTGCATCGCTTCGGGCGTGAACGTCATAGAACACGACCTTAACGACGGTCTGGCGAGGTTTCCGGATTCGAGCTTCGACATGGTGGTGATGGCGGAAACCCTCCAGGCCGTGCGGGCACCCGACCAGTTGCTGGAAGAGATGCTTCGAATTGGCGGCGAATGCATCGTGACGTTTCCCAACTTCGGGCATTGGGTATGCCGCCTGTGGCTGGCGACGCGCGGCCGAATGCCGATGGCCGAACACCTGCCCCACAACTGGTACGACACGCCGAACATCCACCTGTGCACCTTCGCCGACTTCGAGCTGCTATGCCTGAACATGGGCATTACCATCATCGAACGCTTTGCCGTCGATCGCTTCTACCGCAGCCGCCGTCTGATCAACCGCATCCCGAACCTCTTCGGCACCACGGCGTTCTACCGCCTGGGACGCGGCGGCAAATGAGCGGGCGCGCCGCGATTGCAGTCGTCGCGCTCGCCGCGGGAGTTCAATTCGCCGAGCAGAAGCAGGCATTCGACGGCTACGAGGTGCATTACTCCGTTTTCAACCCCAGTTTCCTGCGCGCCGAAGTCGCGCAACACTACGAGGTGGTCAGGGGCCGCGACAAGGCGCTGGTGAACGTATCCGTACTCGACGGCGAGCAGAGCGTGTCAGTACCCGTGACCGGGACCGTCAAGAATTTGCTTGGGCAATCGCAACCGCTCAATTTTCGCCAGGTGAAGGAAGGCGAAGCCGTCTACTACCTTGCAACGCTGACCTACCAGGACAGGGACACGCTGCGTTTCGAGATCACCGCGGACCTGCCGGGCTACGGTCCGGCAATGGTGCGATTCCAACAGACGCTATATTGGGAAGAACCCTAGTGTTGGCCGAATGAAAGAGGCGGTCTTCGCCAGCGCCAACGCCGGCAAGTTTGCAGAACTCTCCGGTCTGCTGACACCCGTCGGCGTGGCGCTGCGGCCGATGACGGAGTTCGGCCTGGAGTCTCCGATTGAGGACGGGTCAACTTTCATTGAGAACGCGCTGATCAAGGCGCGCCACGCGTCGACCGCTACGGGTCTGGCGGCTATCGCCGACGATTCGGGCCTGATTGTCCCCGCCCTTGGCGGTGCCCCCGGTCTCCTTTCGTCGAGGTATTCGGGTATTGGCGCAACGGCCGAGGACAACAACAGACGGCTCATTGCCGCGCTCGATGGCATCGAAGATCGGCGCGCGCACTTCTATTGCGCACTGGTGTTCATCGAGAGCGCTGACGACCCAGCCCCGATCTTTGCCACTGCCGCGTGGAACGGTCTGATCGTCGATGCGCCGCGGGGCGCGCACGGCTTCGGATATGACCCGCACTTCTTCGTTCCCGAACTGAATGCAACCGCCGCCGAACTCGCGCCGCAGGTCAAGAATGCACACAGCCATCGCGGGATCGCCGCCAACCGCCTCGCGGCGGCGCTTCGGAGCCTTGGGCATCAGGACGCGCCGTGAGCGGCCTTTATGTGCACCTGCCGTGGTGCGTGCGCAAATGCCCGTACTGCGACTTCAATTCGCACCCGCTGAAGGGAAGGTTGCCGGAAGCCGACTACGTCGCCGCGCTGCTGAATGACTTTGCCGTTGAGCGCGCTCGCATGCCGTTTGACATCGGCTCCGTGTACTTCGGCGGCGGCACGCCGAGCCTGCTGTCGGCGCGCGCCTTCGGGGGGCTGCTCGATGCGTTCGAACTGGCGGGCGACGTGGAGGTGACCATGGAGGCCAATCCGGGCACCGTGGAGACGTTTGAGGCGATCGCGAACTACGCCGCAGCGGGTATCAATCGCGTCTCCCTCGGCGCGCAGTCGTTCAACGGCGCCCACCTGAAGCAACTGGGACGGATCCACAGCGCCGACGACACGGAGCGGGCGGCGCGGGCGATTGCGGACGCGCCCTTCGATGAGTTCAACATCGACCTGATGTTTGGTTTGCCGGGGCAGACGGCGGCGGAAGCGATCGCCGACCTGCAACGCGCAGCCGCGCTGGAGCCGACCCACATTTCCTGGTACGAGCTCACGATAGAGCCGAAAACGGAGTTCGCAAAGCGCCCCCCGTTGCTCCCCACGCTGGACGAAAAAGCCGACATTGCCGAGGCTGGCCAGGCCTTCCTCGCATCGCGCGGGTTCAAACGCTACGAAGTCTCCGCCTACGCGCGTCCGGGTTCGGAGTCCCGGCACAACCTGAACTACTGGACCTTCGGCGACTACACGGGGATCGGTGCCGGTGCCCACGGCAAATTGATGCAGCCATTGGGCAGGGTACGCACGACCAAGATGAAACAGCCCCGGCTCTACCTGGAGGATCAGTCCTCCGACGACACGCCCATCGACGCGGCGGACCTGCCGGTGGAATACATGATGAACGCCCTGCGGCTGGTCCAGGGAACCGACGAAGGCGCTTTCACGCAGCGCACAGGGCTACCGCTTGCGACCATCTCGGATGAGATCGCGCAGTTGCGCGCGGAAGGGTTGATGCGGCAAGACCGCATAGGACTCACCGATTTCGGCTTTTCGCATCTGGACACGGTAGTCGCCCGGTTTCTTTAGCCCGCATATCTCACCAAGGGCCGTGATGATCGCGCAGGATTTTTTCCGCGTGCGCGTGCTCGCGAGCGGAAGCATAGCCGCCGCTTATGGTGTAGCGAGCACGTGCGCGCACGCGGAAAAAAGACCAGCGAGGGCGCGGCCAGCGCAGTCTGTATTGGGCAGGTCACAGGAAGTACGACATACCCGATTGATAACAATGACATTCAGTAACGTGACAAGCGGCTTGGTGAGATATGCGGGTTAGGTCGATCGGCCTCTTCATGGCATCTTCGCGTAGGCGAGATTCCAGATTGCTCGACCGCATGCGCGGCCGCGCGCCTCAAAATGGGTCTCCGGACGTTCGACCGACCGTTCTGAAAACTCGCCCGATCCCGCCTCGTTGGCGAGCGTTGGCTGCGCGTCTGCGGTCTTCAGCATCGCCACGGCGTAGGGCTCCCAATCGGTCGCCATCAACAGCCTGCCGCCCGGCTCCAGCAACCGTGCGACCTCGGCGATGAAGGGCGACTGAATCAGGCGGCGTTTGCTGTGACGCCGTTTGGGCCATGGATCGGGGAAATAGATAGCGACGAGGCGAACGCTCGCCGACGGCCATCGCGCCAACGCGGTTCCGGCATCGCCTTCAACAATCTGCACATTGTGTAGTCCAAGCGTTTCGCATTGCAGGATCAGCGAGCCGATGCCCGGCCGGTAGACCTCCATGCCGATGCAGGCCCAGTCTCGGTGCTCGTCGGCAAAACGGGCGAGCGCGTGACCCATGCCGAAGCCCACCTCGACCATGACAGGCCGATCCGAAACCTCGAAATGCGTCATCCGGTACCGGGCACCGTGATCGGCTAGTGCCCGCGCCTGGCCCTTGGTCGGACGCCCCCTTTGGCGTGCATGGACTCGCGCGGGCCACGCGTTCGAAGACGCCGGCAATCGCGGCGGATGGTGCCCGCGATGTCGCATCGCTGTTACCGGGCGCGTTGGTGAGAAACAAGCAGCTTGGTGAAATGTCCGGGCTAGGCTGCGGTGAGCGCGCTCCGAAGCTTTTTCATCGCCTTGGCTTCGATCTGCCGTACCCGCTCGGCGGAGATCCCGTATTGCGCCGCCAGTTCATGCAGCGTCGTCTTCGGTTCGTTCAGCCAGCGCAATCGCAGAATTTCCCGGCTGCGTTCGTCGAGTTGCCCGAGCGCCCCCTGTAGTTGGGCCGTGGATTGTTCCGTCCAGTCCTCTTCCGCAACGATCTCGGCGGGATTCATCGACTCGTCGCTCAGGTATTGCGCCGGCGCCGCGACAAAGTTTTCGCCGCCGCCGTCGACGACTCCCCCATCGAACGCCGCGTCCTGGGCCGCCATGCGTCCCTCCATCTGCATGACCGCTTCCGGCGTCACCCCAAGATCCTCGGCGACGGCTTCGACTTCCTGCGGCGAAAACCATCCAAGCCGCTTCTTGGCGCTGCGCAAATTGAAGAAGAGCTTGCGTTGAGCCTTGGTGGTCGCGACCTTGACGATGCGCCAATTGCGCAGTATGTACTCGTGCATCTCGGCCTTGATCCAATGCACGGCATAAGACACGAGGCGCACACCCACTTCGGGATTGAAACGTCTGACCGCCTTCATGAGGCCAACGTTGCCTTCCTGAATCAGGTCGTCCTGCGGCAGCCCGTAGCCCGAATAGCCCCGGGCCATGTAAATGACAAAGCGCAGGTGGCACAGCACCAGCTCGCGGGCGGCCGCGATATCGTTCTCGTAGTAGAAACGTTCCGCGAGCCTCCGCTCTTCCTCCGCACTCAACACCGGGAACGCGTTCACAGTCTGAATATAGGTATCCAGATCGCGACCCGGCGATAGACTATCGAGAGATAGTACATTCGCGGTCATCTTTTGATACCTCCGGTAACGTTGGTCAACGATATTAGCACTCTCCCCGTTAGAGTGCTAAGTCTCCAAAAGATTCACTGCACCCAGGATAGATGACCAGCATCGTCTCTCCGACGATCATCTCCGAGTGCCTGTCTCGCCTATGCCCGGTACTTGGCGTACATTCAACCGAATGCACATCGAACCCCTTGCTATTCCCGACGTCAAGCTTCTCGCGCCGATAAAACACGGCGACCATCGAGGCTTCTTTTCCGAGGTGTACAACAAGAGAACCCTGCAACATGGCGGGATTTCGGTGGACTTTGTCCAAGACAACTGCTCGTTTTCCGCTGATGTGGGCACCGTTCGGGGACTGCACTTCCAGACTCCGCCCTTTGCGCAGGCCAAGCTCGTCCGGGTTACGCGCGGTTCGATATTCGATGTCGCGGTGGATCTGCGCCGGGGGTCGCCGACTTACGGCCATCACGTCAGCGCAACGCTGTCAGCCGAGGCCTGGAACCAGATTTGGGTGCCAGTCGGTTTTGGACACGGGTTCATGACCCTGTCGCCCGACACCGAGGTCGTATACAAGGTCAGCAACTACTACGCGCCGGATCACGACAGGGGTCTCTTGTGGAATGATCTCGCACTCGGCATCCGCTGGCCAACCCCCGAAACCGGTGCGGTTCTCTCCGACAGGGATCGCGAGCATCCCGCGTTGTCAGAACTGAGCAGCCCGTTCGAATACGTCGAAGGTTAGCGTCTCCGGCCCCATTCAGGCCGGCCTTCTTCATTTGCTCCCGTTGCGGTATGCGCGGACGACGCTTTTGGTCTCGCCCTGGGCCTTGATCTCGCCGTGATCCAGCCAGATCGCGCGCTCGCAAAGCTGTTCTACGTTGGCGAGGGAGTGACTGACGAGCACGATTGCCCTGTCCTCGGCGAACCGTTCGTGCATGATGCGTTGGGACTTATCGCGGAAGTCGCGATCTCCGACGACAAACGCCTCGTCGAGCAGCATGAGATCGGGCTCCAGGTTGATCGCTGTCGAGAAGCACAGCCGTGCGCGCATACCCGACGAGTAAGTGCTAACGCGGCGATTCATCGCGTCTCCAAGACCCGACATCTCGGTCACCGCTTCGACACGCGCCGCTGCCTCCTTGCGCGTCAACCCCATCAGCATGCCGTGCATGACGACATTCCTCGTGCCGGACAACTCGCCATCGAACCCGGCATTCAGCGACAAGTGAGCGCACGACATTCCCTCGTCGTCGACAACCCCCGCGTTGGGTTTCAATACCCCCGACATGACGCGCACCAGCGTCGATTTCCCGGCGCCATTGGCGCCGATGATGCCGACCTTGTCACCGCGACCCACGTGCAGACTCACATCATTCAGGGCCGTCACCTCTTCGGCATTCGAAAAGAACTTCTCATCGGAAAAGACGACAGACACGCCTTCTAGCCGCATCAGGTGAGTGCCCCCATTCAGACCAATTCCACTTGTCTCAGACGCCGGCTGGACGCGATCAACGCACCGCATACCCCGAGCAGTCCGCCCGCCCCGAGCAGCGCGCCCACGAGCGGCGTACCCATGCCGTGGATTGCGAGACGTTCGTCATAGCTGCCGAACAATGTCGCCAGCGGTGCCTCAAGCGCGAGCAGCGACCCCGCCACCAGCATCGCTGCCACAACGCCGCCGCCGACGCCATAGAAGAGGCCGAGGTACAGAAACGGTCTCCTTACGAACGCATCCGTGCCGCCCATGAGTTTCTGCATGCTGAGTTCTTCCAGCCGCGATTCTATGACGAGGCGGACAGAAGATGCCGTAATCAGCGCGGCACCGAGTCCGAATATGCCGGCAAGGATCCAGCCAACCCGTCCGACGACGGCGGAAATGGCCGCCATCCGCTCAAGCCATGCTTTCTCCATAGCGACTTCGTCCACCTGCTCACCCGTGCTCTGCTCGTCAATGAGCCGCAGCAACGCCACCTCCCCCACGCCGACAGCCACCGTCGCCCTGACCGATGCCGGCAGCGGATTTTCTCCCAGAACTTCCAGTGCGTCGGCTATCGCGAGGCCTTCGCCGAACTCCTCCAGCGCCTGTTCCGGCGTAATGACCCACGCGCGTTCGATTTCCGGCTCGGCGTCGAGCCGCGCCGCCAGGCTCCGGGCAACGCTGATATCGGTGCCAGTCTGCAGATAGACGGTGAAACTCGGCCGTCCATCCCACTGTGCGGCAGCGGCAGCAAGGCTATGTTGCAGGATATACAACGCCCCCGGTAGCGCGAGCGACATGCCGATGAGCAGCCATACCAGCAGACTCGACCAAAGGCGACGACAGGCGATGGCGAAGCAGTCCCGGCTGACGCGCCAATGATCGCGTATCGCCGCAAACCGTGGACGCTCCACCGGCGGCCAGGGATCTCGGGATCTGCGCCCGATCTTCACGCGTCGGGAGCCTCGTCCCGAATGACTCGACCGTGGTCGAGTTCTATGACGCGCAGGCCCATCGATTCGATGAGTTCATGGTCGTGACTCGCGACGATTACGGTTGCTCCGATGCGTCGGAAGTTCACGAACAACCCCATGACATCTCGCGACAACTCGGGATCGAGATTGCCGGTCGGTTCGTCGGCCAGTATCAGGTTGGGACGGTTGACCACCGCCCGGGCGATACCCACCCGCTGCTGCTCACCCGCCGAAAGTTGAGTCGGATAGAGTCCTTCCTTGGACAGGAGACCCACCATCGATAGCGCCGCGCGCACCCGCTTGGCGACGTCCCTGGCGCGCATGCTCGTCACCAGGAGCGGCAGGGCGACGTTTTCGAGCACGGTGCGATCAGGCAGCAAGTGATGATCCTGGAACACCGCTCCCAGGTGCTGCCGATAACGCGGCACGCGACGCCTTGGAAGTTGGCAGATGTTCACGCCATTGACGACGATCTGTCCCTGCGTGGGAAGCTGCAACCGCAGCAAGAGCTTGAGGAAGGTGCTCTTCCCCGCTCCCGAATGTCCGGTGAGGAACGCCATCGAGCCTTCGGCGAACGTGAGCGAGACGTTGCGCAAAGCCTCTTGTCCATTGTCGAACCGTTTCGTGACGCCGTGCAGGGCGATGCTACCCATGTGCGTTCTCCGGCGCGTTCCCGCGCGACTCCTCCCGATCCTTCTCTCCCGATCCCTCCCGTTCTTTCTCTCCCGATCCCGCCCCCCCGGTCTCCAACAGGGCACCCACGAACTCTCGCGGATTGAAACGTCGCAGATCCTCGACCTGCTCGCCAACGCCGATGAAGTACACCGGTAACGCTCCTTTGTGCGCGGCGTTGGGCGCGCTCTCCCGGCGATCATTCGACGCCGCGTTTTGCGCGGCGATGGCGAACAATATTCCAGCGCGGGCAGAGCCGTCGAGCTTGGCCACGATCAGGCCGGTCAGGCCAACAGCGGCGTCGAACTCGGCCACCTGACTGAGCGCGTTCTGACCGATTCCGGCATCGAGTACCAGTATCACCTCATGGGGCGCTGCGGAGTCGAAGCGGGCGACGACGCGTTTGACCTTCGACAGTTCATCCATCAAGTTGGTCTTCGCCTGCAATCGGCCCGCCGTATCGGCCAGAACGACATCGATTCCCCGGGCGCGAGCCGCCTCGATCGCATCGAAGATCACCGATGCGCTGTCGGCGCCCCGATCCTGGGCGATCACCGCCACGTCGTTGCGCCGGCCCCATTCGACCAGTTGCTCCGTCGCTGCGGCGCGGAAGGTGTCACCCGCCGCCAGCAGCACCGAATGCCCCTCGGCGCGAAGTTGCTTCGCCAGCTTCCCGATCGTCGTCGTCTTGCCCGCGCCGTTTACGCCGACCATCAGGACCACGAACGGCCGGCGCGTCGCATCAATCCGGAACGGTTCGGTCATGGGTGCAAGCATTTCCTCCAGTTGTTCGCGCAAGGCTCCGCGCAGTGCCCCGGCGTCGGAGAGTTCCTTGCGCGATACCCGCTTCGCGATCGCATCGACGATTCGCCGCGTGGCATTCACACCGACATCCGTACCGAGGAGCGCCGTTTCGAGTTCCTCAAGCGCGTCCTGATCGATCGCGCGCTCGCCCAGCAGCATGTTGCCCGCGATCTCCGCGAGACGGTTTCGCGTTCTGTAGAGTCGGTGCCAGATGCCCGTTCGGCTATCTTCCTTCAACGCAAACTCATATATTCGGTCAGCGGCTGCAGCATCACGGTTCCGAACGGCGCCGATCATGGCGAAACGAACGGTACGCATTATCGGCGGTAAGTGGAGAGGGCGAAAGCTTGAGGTTGTCCAGCGGCCGAATCTGAGGCCTACCATGGACCGCGTGCGCGAGACGCTGTTCAACTGGCTCGGCACCGATGTTCGGGGCGCCCGCGTTCTGGACCTGTTTGCCGGGACCGGCGCCCTCGCGTTCGAAGCGTTGTCGCGCGATGCACAATTCGCGACGCTGGTCGAGCACGACCGGCGGACTGCGTACGGTTTGAACGCGCAAGCGAAGCGGCTCGATGCCGCGTGCGAGATCCACAACGTTTCCGCGCTGCCCTGGCTGCGTCGCCAGGCGACATGGAACTGGAATATTGTCTTCCTCGATCCCCCGTTTGAGCGCCCGCATCTGGCGGCCGAGGTCCTTGCTCTGCTCCGGCAACGCGAGACCATTGTGTACTTCGAATCAGGATCCTCCATGGATGTCCCCGGCTGGACGACAATCAAGCAGTCCAGGGCCGGCGATTGCCGCTTTCGGTTGTTGCGCCCGAACCGTTTGGGCTAGGATGAGGTGTTCGACACCCCACGGCGCGATGTCCACTTTCGCAAAGACACGGTGTCCACTCGCGCTCCCCGACTGAAGGCTCAATGACGACCGTCGTATATCCAGGCAGTTTCAATCCGATCACCAACGGACACACCGACCTCGTCAGGCGCGCATTGAAGCTCTTCGACCGTGTCGTGGTCGCCATCGGAACATCCGCGCAAAAGGATCCCGCGGTTCATCTTGCGGAACGCGTCGAGCTTTGTCGGGAGGTCCTCGCCGAATTCGGCGACCGCATCGAGGTCGAAGGGTTCAATACGCTGCTTGTCGACTACGCGCGCTCCAAGGGCACGATATTCATCCTGCGCGGTCTGCGCACGCTGGCGGATTTCGACTACGAGTTTCAAATGGCGGAAATGAACCGCTCCATGGACGATTCGATCGAGTACGTTTTCCTGCCGCCGTCACTCGAAAGCTCGTTCGTGTCCTCCTCGCTGGTGCGCGAGATCGCCGCGCTCAACGGCGATATCTCGAAATTCGTTCACCCGGCGGTCGTGGACTACTACCGCACGCTTCGAACCAACGGCTAGCCGACCGCAGGCGGGACAACGGGCGAATGGCGGCGCGACGCGCTGCCGGCTCCAGCCTACAGCGTACGCTCCCGCATTGCGTCCGCCAGTTTCGCCCAGTGGCGCTCGGGCAGCACGCCATGGCCTATGCCTTCAAGGATCAGGAGCTTCGCATCCGGGAACGACTCGACGTGGAGTTGCGAAACCTCGAGGGAAAGCAGGGGGTCCTGCTCCGGATGCACCACGAGCACCGGAACCTTGACCTGCCCCAGACGCTCGGTGCGATCGCCGGCGGTCGGCATCACCGCGCTTTGCAGCTCTCCCCACGTCAGCGCGGCGCCCCGCTGCGCCGACTCTCTGCGGCGCGCATCGTAGTCCTCTTCATCGAAACTCGCGCCCGCCATGTCGGCGAACATCTGCTTGTGCAGCCGACCGAGTCCCTCAGGATCCTTGGGAAAGACCGGCCTGGTCCCCCGCGGCCGGCGCGGGCGCGTACGCCTGCCGGTTGTGGTTGCCAACGGCACGAGCGAGAGCACTCGATCCGGATGTTCTATCGCAACCAAATGGGAAATGGTGGCGCCGAAGGCGAATCCGGCGACATGCGCCTTCTCTATTCCGAGGGCGTCAAGCAACCCGATCGCGTCGGCCGCAAGGTCGGACATGGTGTAGGGAGGGTTGTCGGGGTCGATGACATCGATGTCGGTTCTGGTGCTCAAGCCCGCATCGCGATGGTCGTAGCGGATCACCCGAAATCCGTGATCGGCGAGCACTTCGCAGAACCCCCTCGGCCAAAGCGTCACATCCGAAAACCAGCCCGTGAGCAGCAGGAACACGGGATCATCCGGTTTCCCGAACTCCTGATAGGCCAGTTGCAGCGAACCGGTCGCCGTAGATACAGTGGCGAATTGATCCCGGGGCGAACCGTTAGTCATGACGATGTCCTCACAAGCCTAATTGTCCGACTGCCCAAACCTCGGCGGGCGCTTCTCCAGAAACGCCGCCAGGGCTTCCGGATGGTCCGGATGACGTTGAGCGATCTGATCCCGGATACCCTCGCGCTCCATGACGCGCTCGAGGTCACCATCCAACGGGTTCTTTCGGAGCAACTCCTTGATCAGCATCACGGCGCCGGGCGGATTGTTTGCGATCTCATTGGCCTTTGCGACGGCGGTATCGAGCAGATCCTCGGGTTGTGTAACCTGCGTGACGAGTCCCATTCGCAACGCCTCTTCGGCGTTGACCATGCGACCCGACAGGCACATATCCGTTGCATTGCCGAGACCGACGATCTGCGCGAGGATGCGCGTCGAGCCGAGTTCCGGTATCAGGCCCACCCTGATGAACCTGATGCTGAAAAGTGCCTGGGTAGAGGCAATGCGCACATCGAACGGCAGGATGAATGTCAGGCCCACCCCCACCGAATAGCCGTTGACCGCCGCGATCAAGGGCTTCGATGTCTGCAGGAACGCGGGCAGGCTGTAGGCGTCGGTGACCTGGACGGGCGCGGCGACACGTCCGGTTCGGATACTTGCCGGCGTACTGCCCTTGTTGGCCTCGGCCCGATCCGCGAAATCGTCGAGATCGGCGCCGGAGCAGAACGCTCGGCCTTCCCCGGTGAGGACCATCGCACCGATACTGTCGTCGTCGTTCCAGGCGCCAATCTGCTCCTGGGTTTCCTCGCGCATCCGGTTCGACAGCGCATTCAGCTTCTCCGGCCGATTGAATTTGATGATGCCGACCCGCCCCCGGGTCTCGGCAAGGATCAGTTCGTGGGCCATCTCTCCCCTTAAGCTCCGCTGCAGATCGGCCTATCACCGACCAATAAGCGATGGAGCATAGAGTAACCGGCAAGAACAGAGAAGGTTCCGGCTGCCTCCCCGTTCTGACCGTTTACCAGGCGTAGGCTTCCGGGGCCGGTCCGGGGCCCGGAAACAGGTCATCCAGCCGTTGCAGCGTTTCGGCATCGAATTCGATGTCGATGGCCTCAACGCTTGCTTCGAGTTGCTGCATGGTTCGCGGACCAATGATCGGTGCCGTGACGCCCGGGCGATGCGCGACCCACGCAAGGGCAACATCGCCGGGCGGGTATCCGATCTCATCGCATAGCGCCTCGAACGCGTCGGCCTTCGGATGTCTGTCCTGGGCAGGCCGACGCCCCTCGTTGCTGTCCGGCTTGCCGCCGAGCTTGCCGCTGGCAAGCGGACTGTAGGCAAGGAGCCCCATCCCATAGTCGAGGCATGCCGGGATTACCTCCAGTTCGACGCTTCGGTTCGCCAGGTTATAAATGCTCTGCTCGGACGCGAACCCGAGCGAGTTGCGTCGCCGCGCCGCCTCCTGCGCCTGCGCAATGTGCCAGCCAGCGTAGTTGGAACTGCCGACATAGGTGATCTTGCCCTGGGCGATCAGAAGCTCCATCGCTTGCCAAAGCTCTTCCCAGGGCACCCTTCGGTCAACGTGATGGGTCTGATACAGATCAATATGGTCCGTCTGCAGACGCTTCAGGCTCGCCTCCACGGCCCAGCGAATGTTCGTCGCCGACAGTCCGTGCTCATTGGGACCCGTTGGACCTGTGTCCGTATCGCCCCACTCGTTGGGCTTGCAGTACACCTTGGTGGCAAGCACGACCTTGTCGCGACGCCCCCCGCCCTGCGCGAACCAGCGGCCCATCAACGCCTCCGACCGACCCGCGTTGTAGTTGTTCGCGGTGTCAAAGTGGTTGATGCCGAGTTCCAACGCGCGGTCCATCATGGCGAACGAATCGGCTTCGTTCGCATGGGAGGAAAAGTTGACCGTTCCAAGGACCACCGGGCTGACTCGCAGGCCCGTACGGCCCAATTGCTTGTACTCCATGGATCCCTCAATCAGTGTTTCGGACGTTGTCCGCTGCCGCGCAGGTTAGCAGTGCCCCGCAGCGGGCGGCAAAGGTCGAATGATGCGCGCGGGCCGACGGGTTAAGCTCGCGCGATACTCGAGCGAGCCAAAGGCTTCGATTCAATGAAAACCGTTCAGATGTTAGGCAATCGGCAAGTGCGCGTAATCGACGTCCCGGAACCCGAACCCAAGGATGAACGTGTGGTCGTGAAGATCATGTCGTCCGCGCTGTGCGGATCCGAACGCCATACCTACCATGGCCCCAACACGCTGGACGCACCGCGTTACAACGGCGGGCACGAGGCGACGGGAATCGTCTGCAAGGTCGACCGCTCCTCTCGGGTCAAGGAAGGCGACCGCGTGGCGCTCTACGCCGGCAACCCCTGCGGCCAATGCCGCTATTGCCTGGCCGGTCGCTGGGTACTGTGCGAACGACGCGATACAAAATCGCTGCGTTTTCCGGGCAATCATTCGCAATACGTCGCGCTTGGCGACCTGGCGTGTCTGCCGTTGGCGGACGATATCCCGTTCGAGATCGGCACCCTTTTCGGCGATGTGCTGGGCACGCCTTTTCGGGCTATCAAGCGGCTCAAGGTCACCGCCTTCGATACGGTGTTGATCACCGGTCAGGGCCCGATCGGTCTGTCGGCAACCTTGTTGTGCAAGTTCCTGAACGCGTTCGTCATCGTGCTCGACATCAACGAATACCGGCTAGGCCATGCGCGAAGGCACGGCGCCGATGTATGCATCAATCCGGATGAAGAAACTGACGTGCTCGCCAGGTTGCAGGAGGCTGCGGGACCCGAAGGAATCGACGTTGCCCTCGACTGCTCGGCGAGTCCAGATGCGCAAACCCTGTGCCTCGACGCGCTGCGGCGGGGCGGCAGAATGGCGTTCGTCGGCGTAACCGACCAGGGCCCGAGGATCAACACGATCGAGCATTTCACCAAGAAGGAACTCGAACTGATCGGTACCTGGTACTCGTCCCCCGGGGACCATCAGGAACTGGAGGCGCTGATGCGCCGCGGTCTTCCCGCCGCGGAACTCATCACGCATCATTTCGAGATCGAGGCGGCGCCCGAGGCGTTCGACACGTTCTTCGGCGGGGCCGCGATGAAGGTGATGCTCGACCCGTGGGACTGAACGCCTATTGACGGGCCAGGCTAAGGCGAGGCCGAGCTTCCAGCGACCAGGGCTCCCGCGTCCTGCACGGCCTGTTCGATCTCGGCCTTGAACTCGGCGTTGAATACGCCCGGATACTTGTTGATGATCGTGCCATCGGGCCCGATCAACACGTAGGTCGGAAATCCGGTGACCCGCCATCTGCGAACGATCTCGCTTTCATCGCCGACGTGCCAGACTACCCATTGCAGCGGATTGTCGGCCAGGTAGTCCGTCACCGTGTCGAGTTCTTCGTCCACGCTGACGCCGATAATCTGAAAGCGTTCCTTCGGCAGCTTGTCGACCAGCTCGCGAAGCTTGGGGAAAGCCTCTAGGCAGGGCCCACACCAGGTAGCCCAGAAGTCGACCAGCACGACGCGACCCGCGTAGGCCGCCAGCGAGTCTTCGGTGCCATCCACCCGTCGCGCCCTGACGTCTGAAACGACGCTGCCGACCATCGTTGAGTCGAGGCTGTAGAGCAGCTCCGCCTCGGCATCCGCGTACGTCATCGGCACCTCGGTTCCGTCCGCTCCCTGCTTCGTCATTACGAACGTTTCGTTCTCAATGCCGGCGCTCAAACCCGTCGCGAGTTCCTCCGCCCTATCTTGCTGGGCGATGCGCTCTTCGACGTCGATCTGCGGGTTGTTCGCCGACTGGATAAGGTAGCTGGCGGCGAAGTACCGGGCGGTCGCCCGAGCCAAGGGGTCTTCGAGAGACTCCACGAGATCGGTGATGAATGTCTTGCCGGGCACAAAAACCGACGACATGCCGTTGACCTGTTTAAGCCGGAGCGGCCATTGGTCGTAGTCGGGAAAGTGGGCGGCGAGCGTCTTGGCGCCCCGGAGTCCCTTCTCCATGCCGCCCCGCGTCGGATTGTCGAGCAGGAATTCCGCCGCCTCGCGGATCTTCTCGTGGGTGCCTTCGGCGTTGACGATGGCGAGGGCCGCGGCAGTGGCGCGGTAGACTTTCGGGGCGTCGCCCAGTTCCCGCAAACGGCGCGCCTTGTCTTCCTCGGCGATATCGGCCGCGCGAATCTCCTGTTCCGCCGCCTGCCATGACTTCGACTCGGCGACATAGTCCTGGATGACCTTCCAGTCCGGGCCGATCAACTCCACCAAGGTGGCGTCACCGAAATCCCTATTCGAACGTAGCCACCACGACGAAAGAAACGCCGCGCTGTTCCCCGGCTTCAGAAAATAGGTTTGCTGCATGAGAAACTCGGCCGCTTCAAGGGAACGCTCGTGGTTCGACTCGATAATGGCTCTCGCCGCGGCGACGGCTTGCCAAGTGGGGAGTTCGACGCCCTGTCGGATGGTTCGCCGCGTCACTTCATCGGGTTCGTCAGCTCGCGTCGCCTCCAACCACGCGGCTTGGGATTCGATATAGTCCTTGACCAGCGACCAGTTCGGGCCGATGTGTGCCACTACCGCGTCGAAGGCCGATTGCTGCATCTCTTCCGACGGGCGTGCCCGATTCAGGAGGAAGTCGGCAGCGTCCATCAGTCGTTCTTCGTTCGACTCGATGATGGCCATCGCGGCCGCGACGGCGGGGACAGCATCGGGAACCGGACCGAGATCCTGCAGCAGACGTTCTTTTTCTTCGGCCGAGATGTCCGCCTTGTGTATCTCAGATCGCTTCGCCCACTGCGCTTGGATCGCACCTGTGTACGCGTCTATGACGTCCCAATGATCGGAAGGAGACGGCGCGTCGTCATCCGCGGCGCCGACGGCGATCAGCGGCATCAACGCCGCGACCATGACGAAGTTAAGGAGCCGCCGCCGGAAGCATCCGCCCGGCGCTCTTCGCGTCGTAGCGCGTGTCACGACGCACTGGTCCAAGAATCCCTGCAGAGTAGAATTACTGATCATGTTCGCGCCTCGTTACATCCCTACACATCAATATTAAGACGGACGAGGGCCCGAATAGGGGTTAACTTCCGAAGGCGCTCACCGTTTCTGCGGTGCACAGCCTAGCGGCCCAGCAGGTGCGCGTAGGTTTTCCGAGATCCGCCGTGCTCGTCACAAGCTCGCCTGGAAATACTTGGACCAAATTCTGCCTACATGGTTCCAACTCCCGGTGGCACGCATGTCCGGGGCAACGCACCGATGGCGCCTGCACGGACATCTGGGTAATGTTGGCGAGTTGCAATCCCGGTGTCGGAGCCCTTCGCGTGGCCATGTCCAGGACGCTCATCCTCGCCTATCCGAACTGCATGTTGTTCGAGATCCTCCCGGCGGCCCAACGTCTCGACCCTTATCTACCGGTTCGTGTGGCAACCCCCGATGGCACTGTCTTTCGCGACCGAAGCGGCTTGTCGGTTGGGGCGGTTCGGGGTTGAAAGAACCCAGCCGATACCGCGCGGCGACGCAATTGCAGTACAGCGCTGCCGGGTATGCAGCGGTATGGGCGACCGAGAACGCACGAGAAGCGCTATTCAGTGCGATGCGTCGCAGGGAAGTTTATGCGTCTACCGGCCCGCGCATGACCGTTCGATTCTTCGGCGGGTGGGATTACGCGCCGGAGGATGCGGCGCGACCGGGCCTGGCCCGCATCGGGTACGCCAAAGGCGTGCCGATGGGTGGGGATCTCACCGAAGCGCCCCGGGAGAAAGCGCCGAGTTTCCTGGTTCGAGCGGTGAAAGACCCGGATGGCGCAAACCTGGACCGTGTGCAGGTGATCAAGGGCTGGCGCGATGCGGATGGCGAGTTGCACGAGAAGGTCCATAACGTGGCGCTGTCCGATGGCAGGGAAGAAAACGCCAGGGGAGAGGTCAGGCCGGTAGGCAATACGGTCGACGTGAAGGACGCCTCATACACGAACAGCATCGGCGATCCGGAATTGGCGGTGGTGTGGACGGATCCCGATTTCAGCAAGGACGAACTCGCCTTCTATTACTTGCGCGTACTGGAGATCCCAACTCCTCGCTGGACGGCGTACGACGCGAAATTCTATGGGTTGACGGAGTTGCCTGATGAAATCCCCATGGTGACGCAAGAGCGGGCCTATACATCGCCGATCTGGTATACGCCTTGAGGGGGGTCGCAGTTAGTCCTTATCTCGCGTTACAGAAGTTTCGTCCATCTGCAGCACGGTACCTGGCCGCTGAACGCGAGGAATAGAACTTTTTGGAAGGCGTAGCGGTCCACAAGAGCGTCGTCGTCGGCAAGGCGGGAGATCGGGACCTCCTTGGGGATCTTTACGTGCCGACCGTTGCGGCGGAGTCGCGCCCGGCCATCGTCGTCGTACACGGCGGCGGCTGGCGCAAGGGCAGGCCGGAGAGTGTCAGGGGATTCGGTGAACTGCTCGGTCAGGCTGGATTCGTCTGCCTGCTGGCGGACTACCGCCTGATGATGGAAGCGTCCTGGCCGGCGCAGATCGAAGACGTGAAATGCGCCATCCGGTTCCTGCGGGCCAGTGCCGACTCGCTTGGAGTGGATCCCGACCGGATCGGTGTTGTCGGCGACTCCGCCGGCGGCCATCTTGCGCTCATGGCGGCGGTGTCTTCCCCCTTCGAAGGAAACGGGGGACACGCGGAATACTCGAGTGCCGTCGCCGCGGTAGGCTCGATGTACGGGACAATCAGGATCCGCTTCGACGGCGCACGCCCGAACCACATCGCCCTGATGGGTGAGCGTGCGGACGAGGCGGACTACGACGGGGCCAGCCCCATCACTTATGACCTCAGTGGTTTTCCCCCGTGCCTGTTCATCCACGGCGTCGAAGACCACGCGGTACTAGTGGCGGATAGCCTGGATTTCCACGACAAGCTGACGCGCCTGGGCCGCCCGGTCGACCTGCACCTGTTCTCCGGCGTGGGTCACGCATTCGATCGGCAGACGTTCAAGGAAGGAGCGCGAATGGTAGATATAGCGGACCCGAAGTCCGTCTATGGAAGGACCGTCGTGCAGATCATCGCGTTGTTCTTCGGAAAGTACCTTTAGCCAGCGAGCACCAGCCCCGACCAAAGCCATGCAAGGAGAGGCACCGCCAATCGTATTCGGTCGTTCGTCCGATCAACCATGTTCACCAACCATCATGCTCGCCCGACTTGGCGTGTTTCCCTTTCCCAGAGCACCCTCCAACGCTGCTCGTGCTCCTCGTCCTCTAAGCATATCGAGGGCTGCCCTGCAGTCGCCCAACACTCGCCTCGCCGCCTCAGTCACAGGTTTCCTCCGTCTCCGTCGCCGTCAACCTCGGTCGTACCACACTGAATCCCCTACCGCTGTCGCAACGTAGTTCCTGCGCGGCTCCACTACCCGAAGTCGCGTCGTTGCCAATTTCTCTGTAGGGATATACAGTACCGTACTGATCGAAAATCGCACTTCCGGCGACGAATACTGGAGAGAGAAGATCAGCAAGAATAGAGTCAGCGTCGTAAGGAACGTCATCGACCTCAAGGCGAAGGCCGGAGGGGTCTACGCCATTTGGGAGTTCGAGACCGCCGACCGCCAGTGCCGCTCGCACCGCCTCGTCCTCATTCTCGACAAGGCGGCTTCGTGACCCGACCCACTGTTGTTGACATTTTCGCCGGCGTAGGTGGACTAGGCCTCGGGTTCGAACAGGCCGGATTCGACGTGGCCGCAGCGGTCGAAATCGATCCCGTCCATGCGGCAACGCACGCTTTCAACTTTCCCAATTGTCGGACTCTCTGCGTCGATGCTACGAAGATTCGGGGAGAAGACATCCGCCGAGAGCTGTCGGCCCCTATAGACGTAGTTGTTGGAGGCGCGCCCTGCCAAGGCTTCTCCATGATCGGCAAGCGCGCTCTCGACGACCCGCGCAATCAGCTCGTCCGGCATTTCCTGCGCCTTGTCATCGAGTTGAAACCGTCCGTGTTCGTGCTCGAGAACGTTCGTGGCCTGACCGTCGGGAAGCACCGCCAGCTTCTCGACGAAGTGACGACGGAGTTCCGGCGAGCGGGTTACTCAGTGACGCTCCCTTGGCAGGTTCTCAACGCCCGCGACTACGGCGTTCCACAGGATAGGCAGCGGCTCTTCCTGCTCGGCGCCAAGGGAGTACGGACCCCGCAGTACCCTCTACTGGAGATCCTCCGACCGGCGCCGACCTGCCTAGACGCGCTCGACGACTTGCCGAACGCAGAGGACTTCGATGAGTTGGCCTCCGCAGACAGCGTGCGCGTCGAGCCGCAGACCACCGGACTGAGCCAATACGCCAGAGCGATGAGGTGTCTCACCAACGATGCCTGGCACTACGGCTACATCCGGGAATGGGATCCCCGTTTGCTGACGGCAAGCCTGAGAACTGCCCACACCGACATCTCCCGCCGGCGCTTCCGTGACACTCGTCCGGCCGCAGTCGAGCCCATATCGAGGTTCTACAAGCTTGCGGCAAACGGAGTCTCGAATACGCTGCGCGCCGGCACCGACTCCGCGCGCGGCGCGTTCACCAGCCCCCGTCCGATCCACTACCGATACGACCGCTGCGTCACCGTGCGCGAAATGGCCCGCCTGCACGGGTTCCCGGACTGGTTCCGGTTTCACGTGACCAAGTGGCATGGGGCGCGGCAGATCGGCAACTCCGTGCCTCCCCCGTTGGCGAGAGCGGTCGCCGCGTCCGTGCGCGAAGCGTTAGGCGTCTCGCCGACATACCCCCCAGGCTCTATCCCGCTTGGCGCGCCCAATCTTCTCAGCATGGACATGACAGAGGCCGCCGCCCATTGGGGCGTGGTCGTGCCCATCGCCAAGCGGGATCGCAAGAGCGGCGCCAAGAAGCGCAAGCAGGAGGATATTGAGCGGGGACGCGCCGCCGCTACCGCATGAACCGCTACCAGAGAATCATCGAACGGGTCTTCCTCGACCGATACAACCCCGGCGACCTCGAGGTTTCATTCCTGAGACAAGACTTGGTCGACGCCGCACAACGTCTCGGCATACCCGTTCCAAGGAATCTTGGCGATATTCTCTACGCGTTCCGCTACCGCACCGATCTGCCCGAATCCGTCGCCGGCACGGCTCCCGCTGGAATGGAGTGGACCATCCGCGGCGCCGGACAGGCCGCCTACAAGTTCCGTCTTGTGACCGTCAACCGAATCGTGCCCAATCCCGCGCTGATGACGATCAAGATTCCCGACGCCACCCCTGAAATAGTCTCTGCATATTCCATGTCCGACGAACAGGCCCTGCTCGCCAAGATCCGCTACAACCGATTGCTGGATGTCTTTCTCGGCGTATCCGCCCATTCGCTCCAAAACCACCTCAGAACGACCGTCAAAGACATTGGCCAGATCGAAGTGGACGAAATCTACGTCGCCGTCGACAGCACCGGCAGACATTTCGTGCTGCCCGTTCAGGCCAAGGGGGGCAGCGACCAGTTGTCCGTCATCCAGTCCGAGCAAGATCTCCTCTGGTGCCGCGAGAGACTCCCCGACCTGATCTGTCGTCCCATCCTCACCCAGTTCGCCGAAGGCGACTTGATCGCGATGTTCGAGGTCACTCTTGACGACGACGACATCAAGTTGGTCCAAGAGAAGCACTATCGGCTCGTCCCTGCATCGGAAGTGACCCAAGAAGACCTATTGCGGTACCGAAACTCCGCCTAAGAGCGCAACCCCCGCACCGCGTGCTCTGCTCCACGAGGTCTTGCCGCCGCACGAATTGCTAGTTGCTCAACTTGATGCGGGCCGCCTTTGCTTCGTCGTACCACCACGTGTCCGGAAAGCCGGTGCGGTACTCGGCATCTGTTGGCGGGCGGCCGAACTTGTCCCAGTACACCACGCGGAGGCCTTCGACCGCGACCAGCGGAATCGTATAGAAGTGCCACAACAGGATGCGATCAAGCGCCCTTTGCGCGGCGGTCAGGTCCGCCAGCGAACGCGCATTCAGCGCGCGCGTCATCATCGCGTCCACCGATTCCAGTTCTATGCCCGAGCGATTCGCCGTCAACGGCCGCTGCGCGTTGCTGGAATGAAAATAAGCGATGAGTTCGACCCCGGGCGGTTGCGAAACCCCGTAGTGTTTGAGCGCGATGTCGAAGTCAAAGTTCTTCATGAGATTGATGTATCGCGACGTTTCGACCATGCGTATGCGTCCTTCGATCCCCAGGCGACGCAACTGATCCATGTATTGCATGACCGCGCGCTGCTCCGAGGCGGAACGGACAACGATGGAAAGCGAAAACGGCTCGCCGCTATCCTCGTGTCTGAGTGCGCCGTCCCGCATCCTCCAACCGGATTCCCGCAGAAGCTCTCGCGCACGTAACAGCGCCGCCCGGTTGCGCCCGAGGCCATGGCGCTGCAGCGCGAACGGTTGGTTGAAAAGGCGTTCGGGCAGCTCCCGTCGAAAAGGCGCCAGCAGTGCAAGCTCTGCCGTATCGGGCACGCCGACAGCGGCAAAGCGCGTGTGCGCGAAATAGCTTTCGGGTTGCGTGTAGAAACCCTGCGAGATATTGCGGTCATACCATCCGAAGTCGAACGCGAGGGTGAGCGCTTCCCGCACGCGCACATCCGCCAGGTGATCGCGGCGGCCGTTGATGGACATGCCGCGTGAGAGTCCGACGTAGATGCCGTAGTTGTGCCGCCGCATGACGATCCAGCCCTTGTCGCGCGCGGGGATGTTGTAGCCGTTGTGCCAGAACCGCGGATCCGATTCCTGCCGATAGTCGAACAGGCCCTTGCGAAACGCCTCCCGCGCGACGGTTGCATCCCGGTAGGAGTCGTAGCGAATGTGGTCGAAGTTGTGGCGACCGCGATGAATGGCGAGGTGCCGGCCCCAGTAATCGGGGACCCGCTCGTACAGGATGGTTCGCGATTGCCGCGCCTCGGCAACGCGATACGGTCCACTGCCGAGCGGCGGCGTCAGCGTCGTCTGGGAGATATCTCGGTCGCGCCAATAGTGTTCCGGCAGAATCGGCAGCTTGCCAAGGCTGATCACTACCATCGCGCCCAACCCGTTCAGGTCGAGCAGATGGAAAGTCAGTTCGCGCTCGCCTTGCACCTCGATCGACTCGATCATTCCGAAAGCCGACTGGATGTCATGCCTGCTGTTTTCCCGAACATGCTCGTAGGTGAACGCCACGTCTCGCGCCGTCACCGGTTCGCCGTCGTGCCAGCGTGCTTCCGGCCGCAAGCGGAAGCGCACCCAACTGGCGTCGTCGGCGATCATCACCGACTCGGCGAGATTGCCGTAGAACGTTCCGAACTCGTCTTCCGCCTGGGTCAAGAGACCGTCGTAAAGGCCGGCCGCATTGATGACGCTGTTTCCCGGCGGGGTGATGCCCTTGTATAGAAGCGGCGTGAAGGAGTTCCAGTTGGCGCCGGTGGCGAGCACCAGCATGCCGCCCTTCGGCGCAATGGGGTTGACATAGTCGAAGTGCTCGAAGTCCGGCGGATACTTGAATTCGCCGAAAACCGATACGCCGTGCTTGTACGTCGGCTCGGCTTCCGCCAGCGTCACGCCGAGTGCCGCGATGAGCGCAAGCGCCGCAACCCGCGTCGCGCTTCTCCGGGGCCCAGGCCAGCCCGCAACACTTTGGTTCCGCCGCTCGCGCGTCAGGGCCGAGGGCTCCTAGAGCGTGTCCAGATCGACCGCTCTGCCCGTTCGTGACGATTCAAAGATGCCCGCGATCACCTTCATGGTCTCGATGTTGTCCCGGCCGCCACTGATCGGTTCCGCGCCCGTCCTGCAGCATTCCTCGAAGTGCAGGATCTCGTTCACGACGCTGTTCTCCGAGGGCAGTCCCGCGCCATGGGCCGGAAGGGGCTCGAAACGCGCGCGCGGCCGTCTGCGCCGACGAGATGCCCCACCCGGCTCCCGAGGGGGTGCCTCAGCGTCCTCGGGCGATTTGAGGGCGCACATGATGGTTCCGAAGTGACCCATGCCCCGACTCCCCGGCGTCGGCGGCGTCGAGTGCAAGGTTCCATTGCTGCCAATCACCATGTAGTACTGGCTCTCGGGGACCAGGCTGGTGGTCCAGCTGCCGAACACGTCGCCGATGGCACCGTTTTCGAATTCCAGCGTCGCGGCGGCAAGGTCTTCGGCGCCGTTGACCAGTTCCGGCTGTACCGCCTTGCACACGCCCGTCACGCGCTTGACGTTGCCGATGTAGTAGCGCAGCAGATCGACGTGATGAATCGAGTTGGTCAGCAGGACGCCGCCGCCCCGCTCGCCGTCATTCATCCAGTGCCCGAGCGGGTTCATGGGCACGGCAGCCATGATCGCGTGCGTTCGAACGGCCTGGATATCCCCCAGATTTCCGTCGTCAATGAAACGTTTGACGGCAACGGCTTCCGCCGTATAGCGCTGGTTCTGAGCCACCATGAGGGTTACCCCGGCGCTGTCGGCCGCTTCGAGCATCTCGCGGCAAGCCTCCAACGTGTGCGCCATCGACTTCTCAACGAGCACATGCTTACCCGCCGCAGCGGCGGCAAGGGTCTGCGGCCAGTGCTGGTCGTGAGTGCTGCAAATGTCCACCGCATCGAGGTCGGTTTCGCGCAGCATCTCTTCATAATCTGTATAGACGGCATCGACACCTGCTTCCTTCGCGTACGCCCGTGCCGCCGGTTCGATGATGTCGCAGACCGCTACGAGTTGCACCCGATCAGGATGAGTGAGGTAAGCGGTCATGTGGGAGTGGGCTATCCTTCCCGTGCCAATTAATCCGACTCGCAATGGTTCCGTCATGTTTTCTCCGCTCGCTTTCCCGGAAGGAGGAAGCATAGCCGATCAATTGGGGAGCGAGCCTAAACGTCCGCGTCCAGAATCTCGGTAGTGTGCTCGCCCAAGCAAGGCGACGGACGAAAATCGGGATCGGGACAACAGCCGAATTGCGCAAGAGGCGCAACCTGCAGTTGATGACCGTCGAGCGGATGATCGATGTCGACAACGTAGCCGTTTACCCTCACCTGCTCGCGCGCGCCGACATCTTCCGGGAACGCCACCTCGCCCGACGGCACGCCGCATTGTTCCAGCGTTTCGAGCCACTCGGCCGTCGTGCGCGAACCCATGTCCCGGACCACCTGATCGACGAATTCGACGCACCGGGCCTGGAGTTCGGGATCTTCCGGATCGTGGTTCGGGTCGTCGCGCAGCAAGAAGTCGGTTCCCCACGCCTTGCGCACCCGGTCGCGCATCGGTCTCGACTGCGCGCCGAGAAAAACCGCACCGCCATCCGCCGCGACGTAGGCGCGGTAGAAGCAGCGCCCGGCGATCGACACCGGGTCGCGCGGCGGGCCCAAGGGGGCCGCGAGTTCCCCATGACTCGCCCCGCGCGCCCGACCCTGCGCCAACTGCCGCTCGGCGGCGTTTGCCGAAATACCCGTCGGGCCATTGCGCCCGATGCGCCAGCAATGCATGAGCAACGCCGTGCCCAACTCGCTCGTCCGCACTATCTGGCCGCGGCCCGAGCGCTCGCGATGATAGAGAGCCGCCCCGATGCCTATCGCCACCATCAGGCCCGCCGAAAACTGCGTGATCTCCGAGCAGCGAATTGCGTCCGGCGTACCGTCATCGCGCCGCTTTCGCTCGGCTTCGGTCAAGCCGCTGAACGCCTGCAGCACGAGGTCGTTCGCGGGACGCTCCGCCCACTCGCCCACTGCTCCGAATCTGCTGCAGCACAGCACGACGAGGCGCGGGTTTGCCGCCAATAGTGCGGCCGGATCGAGGCCAGCCTTCGTCAGGCGTGACTGTGGCCAGTTCGTCAGCACGACATCCACCGCCTTCGCGAGACGCGCAAGCACAGCGCGCCCGGCATCGGTGTCGTCGTCGACGATGATTGATCGCTTGCCGCGGCAAAGCCACTGAAACGCCTTTGACTCGCCGCTTCGGTGCGGGTCCCGCCAGCGCAGATCATCGCCCTGGCGGGGCTCGACCTTGATCACCTCCGCTCCCTTGTCCGCGAGAATCTGGCCCGCGAACGCACACCCAGTACCGTTGCCGCACTCGAGGACGCGGAGGTTTGCATAGGGACCCGCATTCACGTGATCACCCCGCCCTGCGCCTCAAGCTCGGCGATGTCGTCGTCCGAGTATCCGATCTCGCGCAGGACCTTCGCCGTATCGCGCCCGAGGGGTGGAGAAGGACGCGGCGGATCTAGCGGCGAACCGCTGAATGTGAACGGCGTTGCGACAGACCGTTGCGGACCCGTGATCTCGTGAACCAGGTCGATCATCCAGCCGTTGGCCTCGACGTGCGGATGATCGGCGAGTTCCTGGGGAAACGGCATGGGCGCGGCAGGCAGATCTGCGTCATGGCAGCGTTCGATCCAGTACGCCGCCGTCTCGTTGGCTATGGTCGATGCAATGCGCGCCGCTTCGTCGCGACCGGCAGCCAGAAAGCGGGCGTCTTCAAGGTCGAACCCCTTTTCCCCCTTTACCGGCAGCGATGTTTCAAACAGGCTGCGGAACGCAGCGACCTCCGCCGGGGTCTCCGCGCCGATGGCCACCGCGCCGTCGCTCGCGAGCCAGATGCGCCGATAGATCTCCGCCGGCGAGCGCACGTATTGCTCCCGCACGCGCACGAGATCGTCGAACCGCGGTGCTCGAAGGCGTCGAAGGCGAGCCGTCTTCCCGCAGCTTCGCTTCGCCGGACATCAAACCCGTCATGGCCTGCGCGACCCCGTCGTAGCCCGGGCGCATCGCCCAGGGACCGCGTCGTCCGAACGCCGTCAGATCACCGTAGATGAGGTCCGGCTTGATCGCCCGCAAGGTGTCGTAGTCGATGCGGAACTTCGCCGGCACGTCGGGCCGATAGTTGATCAGCACGACATCGACGTCCTTCACGAGGCGGTGGACGATGGACTGCGCCTGTTCGCTGGTCAATCGCAGCGTGATGCAATCCTTGCCGCGATTGAGTCCCTGGTAGGTGGCGGACTCCTTCGGCGCGAATATCATCTGCAAGCGCCAGGACTCGCCTTCCGGCGGCTCGACCTTCATGACATACGCGCCAAGCTCCGCGAGGGAACTGGCCCGCGAAGGGCGCGGCGATGACCTGCGAGAACTCGAGTACCCGGACTCCGTGCAACGGTCCCGCGATCGCTATCTCCAACCAGTAGGGTGGCTACACCCGGCGCTCTTCGAAAGCGCCCGCGCGCCTACTGCAGCTTCACCCCCTCGATGGAAGCGCGACTGTCGCGCGCGAAAAGGCGCTCGCGGTTCCCGACTGGTTTTCGTTGCGCACATCGAGGTCGACCAGATGCTCGCCGTTCTGAACGTACTTCCTGGCCACGGTCCCGTGGACCGTGTTGGTGTCGCCGACGATGTTCGGATGGCGGACCTGGGTCACCATCTTCTTCAGCGTGCCGTCGTCTCCCATCCAGTCCGTGCACATCTGCGCCAACCAGCACACCCGCTGGGGTCCGTAATCGAACTGGCCAGGCATACTCCTGCGGCTCTTGGCGTACGCCGCGTTGTAGCGACCGTGGGACTCTATGCGATCGCCGACGGACGCCCGCGTGCCGCGGCGCGTGCCGCAGACGCCGAAGGTGAACAGGTACAGCTCGTTGACGGTATACGTGCCCTTCTTCAAGGGCGACATTTCATCGCCCTCGACGACGTCCTCCCAGTAGCGGGGCTCGGCACCGCGCCGTTCCCGTTCCCATACAAGCGGGTCGGGGGACTCTTGCTGAACGTCGGCCTTGTGCTCGCGGTCGTAGGAAATCGTTTCGCTACCGCCTCCAAGAATCTTGTAGCGCGCCATGAGTGTTCTTTTGGTTGCCACGATCTCGTGCCGCTGATTGGTGTACGTCACCAACCCCGTGCAGATGCAGAAAGGACCTATCCTTCCGCTCTCCTTGCGCACAACCGGCCCGACCTGCTCGTGGATAGTGATCGTGTCTCCGAGCCAGATCGGGCGAAAGATCTCCAACTCGCCGCCGGCATAGTTCATGGCGAACCCACCCACCCGGGCCGGATGTATGGCGCCATTGATCGCCGCGCCGACCCCGAGGCTTACGCTGTAGACGAATGTCGGCATCGCCGTAATCGTGCCGAAGCGGCTCTTGGCCGCGTATGCCTCATCACGCCACAAGGGATTGTGGTCGCCGATGCCGTCGCCGCAGCGCCGGATGTTGTCGAGGTTGGCCTCTTTCGACGAGCTACCCGGCAACGCCTGGCCAGCGCCCTTCCTGTATTCCTCCTCGAACTCGTCCATCGTCTCGATCGGTGTCGTATCTACCATGCCTGTCTCCCCTGATGAGCGAACTGCCTATAAAGCCACGACGCCAGCTAAATTTCCAATCGAATTGCATCGACTGAACGGCGCGTAGTGGGATCTTCGCTTCGCCCCGTGAACGCGCCATTCAGACCTTCCCCGCCACCCTGCGACGCTCGAGCTCCGCCATGATCTCGCCGTGCCGGCGATAGTTGATGCGGTAGCGCAGGTAGAACAGGATCGCCAGAAGCGAAAAGATCGACGTTGCGGGCCCGACGATAAACCCCAGGTCCCACAACGTCTCCGCCGGTATCTCGCCGCGGGTCGCGTTCTCCGGGAAATCTATCGCGCTCAACAAAACACCGCCGAATAGCGTGCCGAACCCGGCTGTCGCCTTCTGCGAGAAGGCACGCACCGCGTACAGAACGCCTTCGCGCCGAATGCCGCTTTCGAGTTCGTGCTCGTCGGCCACGTCGGCCAGCATGGAATCCGTGGTGGCGTTGCGGACGGGCGCCACCAGCGCGGCGACGGTCGAGGCGCCGATATAGATCGCCAAAAGCCAGGGGGAGCCGTTGGCCGGGAACCAGGAGACGTCGAGCAGCCGGAAGCAAATGGGCCCATTGATGGCGATGATCGAGAGCGCCAGCGTGATCATGACCGTGAGCCGCTTGTCGAACAGGCGCGTGACCAGCGGCGTCAGCATGAACGACACCGGAAACGCGAACAGCCCGACATAGGCCAAGTAGAATAGCTGCTCCGTTCTGAAACCCCAGAAATGGATGCCGAGGAACGGCGTGAACGCCAACTCCACGCCGGTCACAAGCGACGCGAGCAACAAGCCGAGAAATACGGCGCGAAAAGACCTGTTCTTGAGCACCTCCCAAATCTCGGTGAGCAGGGTCCAGAACCGTACCCTGGGGCGCTCCTAGTGTTCCGTCAAGCCTAAAAATGCGAGTGTAGCTGCGAGGGATTTTTGGTTCCTGGCGAGGCGCGACGACGCGGTGTGGCAGGCACCACACAAGGAGGAGCAACGAAGCCAAGGGCCAAAAACCATCAGACCCGCAGATACCCGTAGATTTAGGTTTGACGGAGCACTAGGTCTCGCGCAAGTTCGGGATCTCCTTGCGCGTGCCCGCGGCGCACACCAGTATGGCGATAACCATCACCACCGAGATCGCGATCGCGAGCCCCACCAACGCGGCTTCGACGCCGACGATCTGCTGGTAGTAGAAGAGCAGCAGCACCCCCCACGCCATGTTCTTGAACGACCCCGCCGCCTCCCCAACGCCGAAGCAAAACATCGTGGGGATGGACAATTTTCTCGGCTCGGCCATGAAAAAACTCTCCTTTTCCCCGCCGCTCGCAGACTGTTTTCAGGGCGCCTCTCGGAGTTTGTCCGAAATTGATACAAAATGTTTCAACATTGTAAATTTGGGCGTAGTATCCCGATGATTGGGCGACGAAAGTCGCTCCTGAATTTGGAGGAAATTCAATGGCTACTACCTTTGACCCAGGACGATTTGTCCTCGCCGCGTTGGCCACGGCGGTCCTGACATTGGGCCTGACCGCAAACGCGCAGGAAGCGGAGGCGGAAAAAGCCCAAGACGCTTCCCTGATCGAGGAGATCGTGGTAACAGCCACCTACCGCGACACGCAGTTGATGGACACGCCCATCGCCCTCTCCGCCGTGACGGATGTGGAGATCGTGCAAAAGGGCATCCAGGACATAACGTACCTCTACCAGTCGATTCCCGGACTGAATTATCGCGCCAACACCCTCAGCATGAGCAGGCCAAACATCCGCGGCATCCAGAATATCGTCGGCGGCAACTCGCCCGTGGGGGCCTATATGGACGCGGTGCCCATCGGCACCGCCGTCGCGCAGAACAGCCACAGCCTGGGTTCGCTCTACGACATCCAGCGGGTCGAAGTGCTGAAAGGGCCGCAGGGAACGCTCTACGGCGAGGGCAGCATCGGTGGGGCGATACGCTATATCAGCAAGACGCCCGACCCCAGCGGCTTCGACTACTCCGTGCGGGCGACCCTAGAAGCGATGGCGCATGGCGACCAGGGGAACCGTTTCGACGCCATGCTCAATATTCCGCTCGGCGAGCAGGCGGCAGCGCGCGTGGTCGCCTTCTCGCGCTTCAATGCGGGGATCATGGATGCGCCGGGACTGCGCATGGAAGAAGATGTCGACTGGACGGAAGAAACCGGTGCCCGAGTAAGGGTCGCCCTGCAGGCCACTGACACTCTGCGCATTACGGGAATGTACCAATTCACCAACGCCGATTTCGGCGGCCCGGGGCTCGGCTTTCAGTGCTTCACCAGCGGAGGTGAAAATCTCCCATCAAGCTACCAACCACCCCAGGTACCGTTTTACCCGCACCCGGGAATCATCTGCGACGGGTACGGCGACCAGTTCAACAAACGCGATCCGTACGTCACCCACCTGACGCACCCGGACGGCGTCAACGGCGGATTCAACGATATAGGCTTGTATAACGTCAGCGCCGAATGGGAGCTGCCGTTTGCGGACCTCATCGTATCCACGTCGTACCTGCACGAGGAGCGGCGCTACGGTCAGGAAGGGGCTCCGAACGACAGGTTCTGGGGTGGGTTTGCTGACAACGGCTGCGGCGGCATGGTAGCACCAGAAATCTGTGTGCCCGGCAGGTATTCCGTACAGTCCGCCTACAACTGGGGTCGCCTGCGGTTGGACCGTTACGCGAATGAGCTGCGTCTGGTCTCCAACACCGACAGCCGCTTGCAGTGGACCGTCGGAGCCTACTTCAAGGACGAGAGATCCCAGAGTGGCGATCATGAGCCCTGCCCGGCCACGGTCCCCTATGGCGGGCGCTCCGACTCCGCCCACTGTTTCGCCCAGTGGTACTTTGCTCCGGGCACGCCGATTGAGCATCAGAATATACTCGCCAATACCTTTAACTCCGTGCTCGCGGGCATCCAGGACACCTCGTTCAGGGATGCAACCGAGCAGTCTTACTTCGGCGAGGTCAGTTACCGGATCAACGACCAATGGGAGCTCCTGCTTGGCGCCCGCTTCGCCGACGTGACCATCGACATAGACACGCTTGAGCCGAATACCGACGATCGGAATCGCGCTCTCGCCACCTTCTCCCTGGAAGACAGGAAGAGCTCGCCGAAGGTCACCCTCACGTGGCGCCCCAACAACGACTTGATGATCTACGCCACACGGTCCCACGGGTTCCGCCCTGGACACATCAACGAGGGGCTTCTCGGCGCGGTCAACACGCTGGACGCGGCTCGCGCCACCGACCCGCTAGCCGAAGAGGTGTATCAAATACTCGTTGACGCCTATCAGGCCGAAGGCGATGAGATGATCAACTACGAGCTCGGGATCAAGGCGACGCTGGCCGATGGCCGCATGACCTTTGTCGGGTCGGTGTTTTCCATGGAATGGCGGGACATGCTCATCAACGCCTCATACCAGCCGCCGGAAGTTGCAAACGTACCAGCGAGACTGCTGCGTTTCCAAAGCAACATCGGCGCCGCAGAGTCCCAAGGCGTGGAGATAGAAGTGCGGGGTCAGGTCACCGACGCGCTGAGCTTCAGCGGTGGTCTCTACTGGAACCCGAAAGCGGATCTCCTCGCCGGGGGAGCGGGACAATACGAAGGCACGGTCGACGAGGGGAACCGCATGCCCGCCGCGCCGATATACACGGTACACGGCTCGCTGGTCTACGGATTCGAACTGGCCGGCTTCGACGCAACCGCTAGAGCCGATGCCTACATCGTCGATGAACAGTTCGACCGCGCCACCAACGATTTCGTGACACCGGCCTACCAGACCCTGGATGTCAAGCTCCTGCTGCGACAGGACGACTACGAGGTTGGCTTTTTCGTCCGCAACCTCTTCGATGATGTGGTTGTGTACGAATTCAACTCCGTGGGCTACAACTTCGGCAGAGCACGCACTCTCGGAGTGCAGCTCAACTACAGCCTGTAGTTACGCACAGTTCAGTTGATCTGCGCTGCGGCCCGCGCCCCTGGGGAGCGGGCCGCATTTTTTTGACGGCGCATGTCTCACTGACCGAAACCATAGCCGCGCCTATGGTGGAGTTCGCGCTACGCTAACGCACGGGCTCGCCGGCTCCTTCCCGCAACGCGTGTACGGTGCCCGCCGAGAAGTCGCCAAAAGCTTCTTCAGACCCGGCGGGCCATCGTATCGTCACGTTCCGTGCCTGCGACTCCTCTCCGAGCCCGAAATGCACTCTCGGGTCGCTGGAAGCGAGGTAGCTTGCGGACGGTTGCACGTCGCGGCTTGATCTCACTTCACCGATGGTGGCGGAAATGGTGGCGCCATGGGCGTCCCGGCCGCCTGCCGTGAGCACGCGGAAGCGTATCCAGTTGCCTCTGTTTGCCCGATTCATGAGTAGATAAGGCGCAGCGTCCCGGTTGACGACAACCAGGTCCAGACCGCCATCGCCGTCGATATCACCGACAGCGAGTCCACGACTGGTGTGGTCAAGCGAAGGATCGACGCCGCCCTTGGGCTTGATCTCGCGAAACACCACGGAACCGGCCTCGATCCCGCCCCGGAACAGCGTATTGGGCTCTGCGAAGACATCGCCACTCGATGGTTCTGACGACTGGACCTTGCCGTTCGCTTCATAAAGGTCGAGTCGGCCATCGTTGTCGAAATCAGCTAGGGCCACGCCAAAACGGGTATGGCGCATGCTGGCGGGCCCCAGACCGGCGAGCCGCGTCGCGTCGACGAAGTATTCGCCTTCATTGCGGAAGAAGGAGTCGGACTGCCGCTCCAGGTTGACGACCAGGAGATCGCTGTCGCCGTCGTCGTCCACATCGGCTGCCGCAACGCCCATCCCTGCCTTGGCGATCCCGTCATCGTCCAACGCGCAACCCCACAGCATGGACTCATCCTCGAAGCGCAGATTGCCGCGGTTCAACCAGAGTTGATTGATCATCGTATCGTTGGCCACGAACAGATCCGTGAGTCCGTCGCCATCGAAGTCCGCGCCTACCGTGCCGAGCCCGTTGCCGAAGGCCGTGTTCAACCCGGCGTCGGCAGTGATATCGCTAAACGTGCCGTCGCCGTCGTTGCGATACAGGCGGTCCATCGCCGGAGCATCGTATTCGTTGGGGCCGCAGTACGTGGCATGAAAGGCTGTCGCATAGCAGTCCCGCTCCAATGCCGGGGTCCAGTTCAGGTAGTTGACGACGAAGAGATCCAGGTCGCCGTCGTTGTCGAGGTCCAGGAAGGTCGCCGCCGTGCTCCATCCAGGATCACCCACGCCAGCCTTCACCGTGACATCCGTGAACCGACCCGCACCGTCGTTTCTCAATAGCGCGTTCGATCCCAGGTTGGTGACGTACAGGTCAATGTCGCCATCGTTATCGTAGTCGCCGGCGGCGACGCCCATGCCATAGCCGCGATCACCCGATCCCGCGCCGCCTTCTACCTCATCGAAGTGACCGTCCCCGCGGTTGAGGTAGAGCCGATTCGCCGAAAGTGCTTCGTCGAGCGTCTCATCGACGCGACCGCTCTGGACCAGATAGAGGTCGAGATCATCATCGCCATCCAGATCTGCCAGTGCTGCGCCGCCACCCATGATTTCGGGCAACATCGGGCGTTCCCCGAAGCCCGAGTGATGCCTGAAATCTACACCGCGCTCGGCGGCTTCCTCACTGAACCAGGCGGTTTCAGACGGAGAGCACCCGCACGCGGCGACGACCAGACACGCGGCCGGGCACCGCATCAGCGCGCATCCTCCAGTTCTCGCAGGCGGCGTTCGGTTGCGTCAACCTCAGAGGCGTCCGCCCCACGGCGCTCGGCCATGCGCAGTGCCTGCCATGCCGCCTCGATTCGACCCCCTTCGCCGAGGCTCCGCGCGAGATATAGATGCCCTCGTTCATAGTTCGGGTCGAGGACAGCGAGGCGTTCAAAATGTTCGATGGCCTGCGGCCAGTTCTCAAGTTCCGCTTCAATCATCCCCAGATAGAGCAAGGTTGTCAGTCGCTGGGGCTCGTATCGCAGTGCGGTCAGGAGCGCTTCCCTCGCTTGCACGCGCTTGCCCAGATCAAACAGCAACCTGCCCTTCTCCCAGTGCGCGTCAGCCAGTATCGAATTCAGCTCGATGGCGCGATCCGCGTGGCGCAGCGCGTCTTCGAGGTCTCCTTGCTCTCGATAACGGCTTGCGATGCTCAAGTGAAAAGGCGCGAAATCGGGATTGAGTTCGATCCCCCGTTTGGCCAACTCGATGGCTTCCTCGGTACGGCCCGCCTGCGCGTACGCGACGCTCAAGGCGTTGAGCAGGCTGCAAGTGAAGAAGAAATTAGTCGGACGGCCGCACTGTTCTTCCGGGTTTCGCCCGGCCAGCCTTTCCAGTATCTCCAGCGCCTCGGCATTTCTGCCCGCTTCGGACAGCTCTTGGGCCGCCTCAAAACTGGCGTTACCCCGTAGATAGGATCCCAATTGGTCGCGGCGCTGGTCCCGCCAACTGAAGGGTATTGCGTCTCTGGCGCGCGCCATGGCCAGTCGCGCCTCCTCGATTCGGCCCGTTGCGCGCAGCGCCTGCCCCAAGGTTCGGAAAACATGGGGATGCCGGGATTCGCGGGCGTACGGCTCAAGCAGGGCCACGGCTTCGGCATGCCGACCCTGGGCCATCAGGACTTGCGCCCGACCGAAGGAAGCGTCGGCGCCATCCCCCAAATCCCCTGCTCGCTCGAAGGCGAGCGCGGCTTCTTCCAGACGGTTCGACTCCAGCAACCAGGTCCCTCGCCAGAGCCAGGCGGGCGCATAGTCGGCATCGATGGCAATGGCGCGTTCCAGTCCCACGAGCGCGCCTTCGTGGTCGCCTTCCTGGGCCAGAAGCAGCGCGCGAAAATATGGCCAGCGGAAATCGCTCCGGTCCAGCGATTCGGCCCGTTCGTATGCAGCGAGCGCAGCATCAGGGAAGCCGTTGACCTCATACGCCATCGCCAGTCGTCCACGCATTACGCCCGATTTCGGCATGACGCGAGCTTGCCCGATCAGTTCCTTGAGGAATTCCGCAAGTTCCGTGTCCGGCGAGTCGATCCCCGCGACGACTGGCTCTGCTGCCGTATCGAAATCCGGATCAGAACAGGCGCTTAAGGCCAGCATGGCTGCCGCTACGCAGGCCCGGCAACCGAACCGCCTCCAGACCAGACAACGACTCAGCAAGCGACTTGGCGAGAGATGCCGGCTTAGCGCAGGATGCTCGGGTTCATCGCCACGCCGTTGTGGATCACGAAGCTCCGCACATGGTTGGCCTTGTCGCGACCGACGTAGCCTTCGAATTCGTTGATCAACTCCACCCATTTGCGGCGCGCCCGGGTGCGAAGCCGCAAGCCTTCGCCCGTTGGTTCCGGCGACAGGATCTCATCGATGATCGCATCGGGATTGGTGCCCGCGAAGCGGCAGAACGCTTCCAGCGTCTCAAGCCAATCGTCCGGCGGAGGCGTTGCGCGCCAGAACTTGCTGACGCTCTTGCGCCACTCGCCCACCGAGGCGTAGTCGCGAATGGGACCGAGGTTCACCGGCGCGCCCTCGGGAGCCACTCCGACCGGCGCTTCGATACCGCCGCCGGCGAGCCCCAGCCCGCGGGAGAGCGCGCGCACCTCATCGTCGCGCCATGCAAGCGGAGCGGCCGTTTGCAACAGCCCGGCTTCTTCAAGCTTTGCCGTGACCTTCGAATCGCGCGGGAACGGAGTGTTCGTATCGCGATCGAAAAAGCATTCTTCCCACGCGCCATGGGGACGCTGGCCGCCGGCTTCGGGCGACTCGGCCGGGTAGCCGATCAAGAGCGCGGCCGCAGGCTCGAAGTCTTCCGGCACGTCTACCACGCGGCGCGCCCCGGCTTCGTCAAACGGCACGAGACACGCACCGAGACCCTCATCGACGGCCGCCAGGTATCCTTGCATCAGCGCCATTCCGGTATCGGCGTTGCCGCCCCGGACGCGGTTGCCCAAGCCGGGCATCAATACTTGCGGTACCACGACCCTTTCCACGTAGCGCTGGCTCCAACCATGCGGCGGGCCGTACACGGCAGTGTCTTGCAGGGCTCCGGACGGCACGGTCGGGTAGTGACACCCTGGAGCGCGTCCTCCCGCGCCGCCAGGTCGGAGTACCAGAGGAGGTACACCGGTGCCAGATCGAACTCGACTTCGGCAAATGGCGTCTTCAGCCCGTTGCGCTCCTCCTCGGACAGCGCCTCCCGGTATACCACCACGCCCTTGCCCCACGGCACGTTCATGGCGCGCGATGCGAGACGTGTCGCGTGCCCGATGGTCTCGATCTTGTCGCGCTCAACGGGCCGGTCGGGATCGAAGTAACGCACCGAACGACGTGATCCAAGAACCCGGAAGTAGTCCATACCCCGCCCCCCTATTCCGGCAGACCGAACATGCGTGCCAGACGGCGCAGTTCGCCGCGCCGCCAGCTCGTGGGCGCCTGCTCCTGCACCATGCCTTCAGCGGCAAGGCGCTCCACGGTGGCCGGGCTGCTCGCAAACGGATTGCCGTATCGGCCCTCGAAGATGGTGTCCTCCAGAGGCTCGCGCGGACGCTGTCCGCCGGGCGCTTCGGCGCCGTAGCCGATGAATATCGGCGTCGCGCCGACCCAATGGTCGGGAATGGACATCATCTCCCGCGCGAGACGTGCCGGCAGCGCAGAGAGTTGAACGCCGAGGCCGAGTTCGACGCCAGTCAGCAGCGCGTATGCCTGGCCAAAGCCGAGCACATTGCGCGCGAGCGACAGCGATTCAAGAGAATATTTCGCCGCGTCTTCGTCCTGGGTGAATCCGCCGTTCTTGATGCCGACCTTCGGCTCGGCATCCATGATCGCCTGGTAGTACGGCAACACTTCCTCCGAGAGCCTGTCCGGCGTCCAGCCATGGCTCTCGTTGAGCGCGCCCGCTTCCATCAGCGCTTCAAGGTTCCCGCCCGTCATCGCCTTCTCGAGCGCATCCATGTCGGCGAACATCCAGAGCAGAACGCGCACCATTTCGAGCTGGGTCGTGGTGGTCGGCGTCTGCCACTCCTTTAGCTGTTCTTCGCTTAGCTGATCTACCCGCATCACCACGGTGCGCAGCAAGTCCAGCTCAAGCAGCCGGGGCGCCTGGTGAATCGCTTCCAGGATGGCCTGGATCTTCCACTCTTCCACCGGCCGCCACGGAAACCACAGGCGGGTGGACCGCCGCGTGCCAACAACTTCCTTGAATTGCATGGTTACGCTTCCATCACGAGCACGTTGACGCCGCCTATCCCCGAATTCTGGACGACCCCGACCTTGGGATCATCCGCAACCTGGCGCGCGTCCGCGCGACCGGTGAGCTGGCGAACAATCTCGGTGACCATGGCGCCGCCGGTGGCACCTACCGGATGTCCGCGCGACAACAGGCCGCCGTCGGTGTTCACGGGAATGTCGCCGGTGATCTCCGTGCGCCCGTCCCAGACGGCTTGCGCGCCTTCGCCCTCGCCGACCAGGCCAAGTCCTTCAATGGAAAAAATCTCGCCCGGTGAAAACGCGTCATGGACCTGCGTCACGTCGACATCCTCGGGGCCGATTCCGGCGCGTTCGTACGCTTGTTGCGTGACGGTCTCGAGCGCGCCGCCTTCCTCGCCCTGTTCCTCCTGGCTGCCTTTCGGCTGGTAGGCGCCGCTTCCCTGGGCCCATCCCGCGATCTTGACGAGTTCGCCGCCGGGTTTGAACTTCTCCGCGACTGAACGGCGTGCGATGACCACCGCGGAAGCCCCATCGGTCGTCGGACTGCATTCGAACAGGTGAATCGGGTCGGCGATCACGCGGCTGTTGAGCACTTGCTCCAACGATATCGGCTTCTGGTACTGGGCGTTTGGGTTCAATGCGCCATTCTTGTGCGACTTCACCGATACCTGCGCGAACATTTCTTCGGTGGCACCGTAGTCTTCCATGTAACGTCTTTCCAGCAGCGCGTACCCGGCCGGCATGACGGAGAAGCCCATCAACGTGCCGTAGGAGCGCTCCCCGCTGATCTTGATCAATCCGCGCTCCATCTTTTCGAAACCGACCACCAGCGCGATGTCGTAGACGCCGGCACCAACCACGTGGTGCGCCTGGATCAGCGCCGTCGAGGAACTGGCACACGCCATTTCCATGTTGATGACCGGAATCCCCGTTTGGCCGAGCTCGCTAACGACGTTGAGTCCCGCGCCCATACCCGAATACACGCGACCCGTATACGCAACCTGTATGTCCTTGAACTCGACGTTCGCATCTTCCAGCGCTTCGCGGATAGCGACACGCCCCATCTCCTGCACGGACTTGTCCGGCCAGCGGCCGAACGGATGCAATCCGCATCCCATTACGACTACGTCTTCCAACGTGTTCTCCTCGTGTCAGAGCGGCCGGAAAAAGAAGTTGACGACGGTGCGGCCCTCGTCGACCTCAAGCGGCGCCAGAAAGATCTCAACCGGCATGCCGATTTTTACTTCGTCGGGTTCAACATCGCGCAATACGGTTTGTACCTGCACGCCCTCCGGCAACATGACCCGTGCGATGACGTAGGGCGGTTCGATCAGAGATCCCGGCAGCTTCTGATACACGGTGGTGAAGGTATGCACCGTGCCGCTGGTGCCGAGAAATATGCGTTCGAGCGATGACTCGCCGCAGTTCGCGCAATATTCCCGCGACGTCGACGTGAACACTTCATCGCAATTCGCGCAACGCTGGCCATAGAGGCGCGGAACGCCATCAATGGAGTCGGGCATCTCGAACATGCCCTCTTCGAGCGGCACCAACTCGGTTTCCGTGACGGTCACTGTTCCTCCAACATCACGCGGTCTTTTCCCGATCCCAGGTGTTTGGACCGACACCCTGACGCTTGAGTTCGCCCTTCTGGGTGCGTTGTGTGCCCGTCTTCGGCAACTCCGGGCGAAACTCAAGATACCGGGGAACCATGAAGTATGCCATCACGGACTCGCAGTGTTCGACGAGCGCTTGAGGCTCAAGCGTCTCTCCCGGCTTTAACACCACGACGGCCATCACGTCGTCCTCGCCAAGGTCCGAAGGCACGCCGAATGCCGCCGATTCGAGCACCGCAGGGTGCTTGTTTATCTCCCGTTCTACCTCGTAGGACGAAATGTTCTCGCCGCGTCGACGCAACGACTCGGTCTTGCGGTCGACAAAATACAGATACCCGTCAGCGTCCGCGCGAACGACATCGCCGGTGTGCAGCCAGCCGCCTGCGATCTTGTCATTGCTCGCTTCAACGTTCTTGTAGTACTCGACGGTTTGCGCGCCGGGATTGTCTATCTTCCACCACAGCTCCCCGGGCGTACCCGCCGCCACGTCTTCCCCATCGTCATCCACGATGCGATAGGTGTTCGTCGGCTTCCCGATCGAGCCGACCGGCGCATTCCCCGGATTGGACGTCGCGAAGCCGCCACCATCGACGGCCGCATATATCTCGTGGATATGAACGCCAAAACGTCTTTCGAACGCCTGCCACACCGATGCTGGACACGCGGCACTGAACACGACGCGCACCGGATTGTCGGCGTCGTCTTCCCGTTCCGGCTGCTTCATCAGGATCGGCATCATCGCGCCGAGCGCGTTGAAGGTCGTTGCACCGTAGCGGCGGATATCGCTCCAGAACCGGCTCGCGGAGAAACGACGCGCCACCGCCACCGGCAGGCCATGGGTCAACGCGCGACGCACCGACAGGCTAAGCGCGTTGGCGTGGAACAGGGGCAGGCAGGTGTACAGGATGTCCGTGGGTTCGAGTTTTGGCGCCAGACCTGAATCGGCGCCCATCCGTATCGGACCATGGCGCTGGACCACGCCCTTCGGGTTTCCCGTCGTGCCCGACGTATACATGATCCCGGCAATCTGGCCCATCTCCACAGACGCGTTCGGGTTTTCCTCGGACGATGACTCCATTAGCGCGCCAAGTTCGCGCCAGTCTTCGGCCCCCGTCGTCTCTACGCTCACGCCACTACGTGTAGCGATGATGTTGGAAATCTTGGGAAGGTCTTTCTGGATCGCAAGAACCGCCTCGGCGTATTCGACGTCGCAAACCAGGATGGATGAGTCCGAGTGGTCGATGATGTAACGCAGCCCCGCGCCCTTCAGTGCGACATTCACAGGCACCGCGTACCCGCCGAGCTTCTGCACGCCGAAATAGACGAACAGCCACTCCGGCGAGTTCGGCATCATGATCGCCACACCCACACCTGGCCTGACTCCAAGGTCCTGGAGGGCATGCGCGACCCGGTTGGTTTCGCTGTTCAGTTCCGAGAAGCTGACCACCCGATCTTCATGCAACAGAAACGGCTTGTCGCCAACAGTGTCAGCCTGGTGCTCGATCAGCTCGGCGAAAGTGGTTGGCTCGTCGCTCACGCCGATTTCTCCTCAGGGCGAATGGTCACGGAACGACACGAGAGCATACACTTGGCCCATGCCGGCCGCTTGCGAGGGGAAACATGAGTACGTTGGCTGAGTTCCGCGTCGAAGCGCGCGCGTGGGTCGAAGAAAACCTGCCGCCGAGATTGCGAGGTGCGAGGACGGTTTTCAACGGCGGCAGGAAGACACCCACCGTAACCCCCGACGCGTTGCGCTGGGCGGAGGTTTGCTACGAGCGCGGCTACACGGCGCCCACCTGGCCGAAGGATTGCGGCGGTGCCGGGATGACCGCCGACGAACAGAAAGTGCTCCGCGAAGAAATGCTCGCCGCAAACGCGCCGCTACCGCTCGGAGGCCATGGCCTCACGATGATCGGCCCGACACTGCTCGAGTACGGGACCGAGGACCAGAAGTCGCGCCATCTTCCCAATATCGCAAGTGGCACGTATCGCTGGTGCCAGGGGTATTCGGAGCCGAACGCCGGGTCCGACCTCGCGTCCCTGCAAACGCGCGCCGACGATCACGGCGACCATTATCTCGTGAACGGCTCGAAGATCTGGACGACGGGCGCGCACCACGCGGACTGGATGTTCTGCCTCGTTCGAACAAACTTTGATGTGCCCAAGTGGGAAGGCATCAGTCTCGTCCTCTTCCCGATGTCCGACCCTGGCATCACGGTGAAGACGATCACCCTGATCAACGGCAGCGAGGAGTTCTGCCAGTGCTTCTTCGACGACGTCGTCGTGCCGAAGGTCGACCTGGTCCACCGGGAAAACCAGGGTTGGGCGGTAGGCAAGCGACTGCTTCAACACGAGCGAATGCCGTCAGCACAACGGACGGCGCCGCCTGCGCTCGACGGCATCGCGAAACGGTACGCCGGTGAGGCCGACGGCCGGATCAGGGACGCGGCGACGCGCGAGGAAGTGCTGGGAATCAACATGGACGCGCGGGCGTTGCAACTCACCCAGCGCCGCGCGGCGGAGGAGAGGGAGGGCGCCACGCCGACGTTCGTGACGTCGATGTTCAAGTACTACAACTCCGAGTTGCTCACCCGCCACATGGAGACGCTCACCCGCATGTGCGGCACCCAAGGCATCGGTTGGGACGGCACCGCGTACACGGAGGAAGAACTGGCGAATACCCGCGCTTGGCTACGCGTCAAGGCAAACACGATCGCCGCCGGAAGCTCGGAGATTCAACTCAACATCATCGCCAAACGGGTGCTGGGGCTCCCCGACTAGCGTGTGCGACCGAAGGGCCACCCGATGGGAGGCCCTTGGTCAGCAGTGCCCCACAGCCGGCGGCTTCGTCTGGTTCGGCTATTTGACCTTCTGCCAGACGGAGTCGCCCCCGCCCACGTTCACGAACTTCTGGTAGGTGCCCGGGGTTTCGGAGTTCTCCGGTATGAGCCCGGACCAAGGGTCCCCCGGTCGCATGTACACCTTCACCGTCCCCGCCCGCCATTCAAGCATCCTGGGGCCGTCGCCGCCTCTTCCGGCCTGCCTGACCAGACAGGCACCGCCCTGTCTCCAATGGAAGGACACCGTATTGCCCGCTTCGACTCTCCCGAGCGCTCGCAAGGCGGCTTCGTCCTCGACGGCTCCCTCGGCGAAGTCAAGCGACAGGCGAACCTCGCCCTCATAGATGACCTCAGCTCTCGAGGGGGTGAGCGTCATTTCGTCAGCCACGTACTTGGGCCATCCCCAGACGACCCCCATGTAGCACATCAGCAGCGATGGCACGGGGATGCTGATCACCAGCCAGGATTCGATCCCATCGGGACACAGGGCCTTCACGGTAATCCGACCTTCCTGGAAACGCGTCAGCGGCGTGTGGTTCATGTCAAGCAGCGTCACCCCTACCAGCGGCTTCTCCGGCATCTTCAACGGCTCCGGCAGGAATGATCGGTAGAGGTCGAGGTCCGCCGGCTCGACCACGGTGAAAATGCCCGAAGTCACCGTGCCAGCCTTCACCCTCGCTTCGATCTGCTCGGTCGTCGGCGCCCTTATCACCGGCTTTCCGGGGCCGGCGCCCATGTTGATGAGTTCGTCCTGGGTCGGGTCGTTCACAAAGGCCGCGACCCGGTCCATCGTCACCCGGCTCCTGGCGAGATAGTCTTCATACGACTTTATCTTCCCGCCGGTTCGGATCGCTTTTGCTATTTCCTTCGGTACCGCAACTGTCGTAACCATGGGTCAATCCTCCCTCAATAATTCAATCCGTGCGGTGGCGTTCAGGCCGCCGTTTCTTCGCGCGACTCGCCTGCACGCACCTCGGGCAGATCCTCGCCCTCGGTACGAGCCACGAGCGCGGTAACTGTCAGGTCGCTCGTCACATTGACGGATGTCCGACACATGTCAAGGATCCTGTCCACGGCGATATACAACCCGATCGCTTCCAGCGGCAGTCCCAACACCGTCAGAATCAACGTGATGGCCACCAGGCTCGCCGCTGGTATCCCGGCCACGCCGATGGAGGTCAACAACGCCAGCAGCACCACCAGGAACTGGTCGACGACGGTCAGATCCGCACCGAACGCCTGTGCGATGAAGATCACGACCACGCATTCGAACAACGCCGTGCCATCCATGTTGACCGTTGCGCCCAGCGGCAGCACGAAACTCGTGGTGCCCTCCGATACGCCGGCTCGGCGGGCGCTGCTCAGGCTCACCGGCAACGTGGCGGAAGACGATGCCGTGGAGAACGCCATTAACTGCGCGGGCATGATGCGACCGTAATATGCATACGGCCTGACCCCGCCGACGAAACGCAGTAGCAGCGGCAAAGTCACGAAAAAGTGCGTCGCCAGGGCCAGCAGGACGGTCAGGGTGAACCAGGCGAGCGCCTCCGCGAGCGTGGCCAGCGGCACTGTCAGCAAGGCCTTGCCCACGAGGGCGAATACACCGTACGGCGCGAACTTCAGGACCCACCTGGTGATCATGATCATCACGTCGTGGATAGCGGTCCAGAAGTTGGTCAGCGTCTCGCTCACAGAGCCCTCAAGGCGCGCCATGAAATAGCCGAACACGACGCTGAAGAAGATCAGCGCGAGAAGCTCCATGTTCACCGCCGCCGCGAAGATGTTGTCCGGGACTGCGCGCGAGATCACCTCCACCAGGTCGCCCGCATCGCGCCCCTCGACGCGCGACAACTGGTCCGACACGTCCGGCATGTTCTCGCTCAGCGCCTTGACCGACTCGCCGCCCCCGGGATTGATCACGTTGACGAGTACCAGGCCGGTCACCACCGCGATCAGACCCGTCGCAAGGTAGAAGCCGACCGTCTTGCCGCCCACCCGGCCGAAGTTCTCGCGTCCGGCCATGTTGTGAACGCCCATGATGATCGACGACACGATCAGGGGCACCACGATCATCTTCAGGGCATTGAGGAACAGGCCGCCGAAGAAGTCGAAAATTTCGACCAGTGACACCCCGAAGACCGTGGTCTCGGCATCGGCAAGCAAACTGACCAGCACGGCCAGGGCCAGCGCCACCGCTATCTGCCAATGCAGCGGCGCGTCTATGATTCGGGACCAGGCGCCCCCGCCCTTCGTTTTTTCTTCCGCCATCACTCCCCCTTGCAACCGCGCGGTCGAGCCCAGTCTACACCCGTAGACTCTGGCCGCATCTTGTCGTCAGCCGACTTCGATCATCTCGAAGTCTTCCTTGCCGACCCCGCACTCGGGGCACACGAAGTCTTCCGACACGTCCTCCCAGGCGGTCCCGGGAGGAATGTCCTCGTATTCACAGCCTTCGGCTTCGTCATAAATCCAGCCGCAGACAATGCATTGCCACTTTTTCACGGATCCTCGCAGACTCTTGAGCCTCTCGGCGTGACGCGCGACGCCGTTGTCGGCAATGTTCTAACATCAAGTCCCCGCGCGACAACCGATCCCCCGCATGAAAGACCGTCTGTTCGCCTACGCGCAACTCATGCGGGTCGACAAGCCGGTCGGCACCTTGTTGCTGTTGTGGCCGACACTGGCCGCGTTGTGGATCGCCGCCCAGGGTGTTCCGCCTGTGCCGATACTCCTGGCGTTCGTTGCCGGGACGTTTGTAATGCGTGCCGCCGGCTGCGTGGTCAACGACATCGCCGACCGCAACTTCGACGGCCACGTGGCACGCACGCAGGACCGGCCTCTACCGGAGGGTCGCGTTTCGACTACCGAGGCATTGGCACTATTCGCCGTTCTCCTTGTCCTCGCATTGGCGGTGGTTATGACGCTCAACACCGCGACGCGGCTGCTCGCAGGAGCGGGAGTCCTCATCGCCATCGCCTATCCGTTCCTGAAGCGATGGTCGCACTTGCCCCAGGTGGTGCTCGGCGCGGCCTTCAGTTGGGGGATCCCCATGGCATTCACGGCCACCACCGGCAGCGCGCCCGGACTCGCGTGGATCCTGTTCGGCGCCAGCGCGCTGTGGATCATCGCCTACGACACGCAATACGCGATGGTTGATCGCCGTTTCGACATCGAGATAGGCCTCAAGTCCTCGGCGGTCCTGTTCGCGAACTCGGACCGGGTGGTCATCGGCGCGCTGCAGTGTATGGCGTTCGCCCTGTTCTGCCTGGTCGGCGCGCAGGCCGGGTTTCGCCACGCCTTCTTCGCGGCGCTCGCGGTGGTCGCGGCGCTGTTCATATACCACCAATGGTTGATCCGCACGCGCGAAGAGAACGCCTGCTTCAAGGCTTTCCGCAACAATGTCTGGGTCGGTTTCGCCTTGTTCGCCGGTGCCGTAATCGAGTATCAGGCGCGCTCCCCGGCATGATCGAACGACTGATCGACGTCATCGGACGGGGAGCGGCATGGCTGACGCTCGCCATGGTGGCGGCCACCTGCGCGACGCTGGTTCTCCGCTACGGTTTCGACACGGGCGCGATCATGCTGCAGGAATCGGTGCTCTACATGCACGGCGCCGTATTCATGCTCGGCTTCTCCTATACGCTCAAGCACGACGCGCACGTGCGCGTCGACCTGGCGTACAGCAGGATGTCGCACCGGCGAAAGAGCCTGGTGAACCTGGCCGGACACATCGTCCTCATGACGCCGCTTTGTCTTGTCTTGCTTTTCTTCAGCCTCGACTACGTCGCGAACTCCTGGTCGATTCTGGAAGGCTCCCAGGAAGTCGGCGGAATCCGAGGAGTGTTTGTGCTGAAGACGTTGATCCCCGCCTCGGCGTGTTTGCTGCTGTTGCAAACCGGCTTGCTCGCCGTCCGCGAAATACACCGGTTGAGGACTCAGGGGGGTAACCCCACGCACATCGCGCATGGCTGAATACCTGCCGCTCATCATGTTCGCGGCGGTATTCGCCACGCTGCTTGCCGGCTACGCGGTCGCCCCGACGCTGGCGGGCGTCGCGCTCCTGTTCGCCTTCGGCGGCGCCCTGTTCGGCGTATTCGATATCGGGGACCTGGGATTCTTGCCCAACCGCGTATTCGGCATCATCACGAACCAGACGCTGATCGCGGTGCCCCTGTTCGTGCTGATGGGCGTGACGCTGCAACGCACGCACATTGCCGAGACGCTGCTCAAGAGCCTGTCGACGCTGTTGGGCTCCGCGCGCGGGGGCCTCGGCATGGCAGTCATCGTGGTCGGCATGTTGATGGCAGCCAGCACCGGTATCGTCGGCGCCACGGTGGTCACGATGGGGCTCATTTCCCTGCCGGCGATGCTGCGACAGGGCTACGACAGCAAACTTGCCACCGGTACCATCTGCGCCACCGGAACCCTTGGCCAGATCATCCCGCCTTCCATCGCCCTGGTGCTGCTCGGCGACGTGTTGTCGAGCGCATATCAGCAGGCGCAACTGACCCAGGGCGTCCTTTCGCCGAAGACTGTTTCGGTCGGCGATCTATTCGCCGGCGCAATACTCCCCGGACTCGTTCTGGTGATCATGTACCTCATCTATGTCGCGGCCGTGGCGTTCATCAGCCCGCACCGCGCGCCGGGCGCAAGCGGCGACGTGGCAGACAGGAATCCCGAGGGGCCGCCCGCGGCACGCCGGGAACTGGTTTTCGGACTTGTGCCGCCGCTCGCGCTCATCGTCGCGGTTCTCGGCTCCATCCTCGGCGGCTACGCGACGCCAACCGAAGCGGCGGGCGTCGGCGCGGCCGGCGCCTTGATCCTGGGGGCCGCCTATCACGCGTTGTCCGTGGCCGTGCTGCGGGAGATCGCGCTATCCACGCTGAAGACCACCTCCATGGTCTTCCTCATCCTCGTCGGCGCTTCGGTCTTCTCCCTCGTATTCCGAGGCTACGGCGGCGACGAACTGGTGCAAGGCGTGTTTCTGGACATGCCCGGCGGCGCGTGGGGCGCCATGGTTATCGTGATGGTGACGATATTCCTGTTGGGCTTCGTGCTCGACTTCATCGAAATCACTTACGTCGTTGTTCCGATCGTTGGCCCCGTCCTGCTCTCCATGGGGATCGATCCGATCTGGCTGGGCGTGATGATCGCCGTCAACCTGCAGACTTCCTTTCTCACGCCCCCCTTCGGGTTCGCCCTGTTCTATCTGCGCGGCGTGACGCCTCCCGAGGTTGAGACCATCGATATCTACCGCGGCGTCATTCCGTTCATCGTCGCGCAACTCTGCATGTTGCTGCTGCTCGTCGCCGCGCCGCAACTCGCCACCTGGCTGCCCGGCGTCCTCTACTGACTTCTTGCGGGGACCGTCCCCCGCCTATCGCGCGTTGATGTATGCCTGCTCGGTCACGGCGTGGTACTCGCGCATGTCCTCAAGAAACTTCGTGTACGAGTCGAGAATGCGCTGCGAGAGCTCGTCTTCCGCCGATTCTGCCAGGACTTCGCGGGACAACGTCCGAAACCGGTCAAGCACCTCATCGGGCAGGCGACGCACTTCGACGCCGTGTTCCTCGACCAGTGTCTTGAGGGCGGCGGCGTTGCGCGCGGTGAATTCGTCCAGCATGTCCTGGTTGATCGCCCGACAGGCGGTTTCAAGGATTTTCTTCAAGTCGTCGGGCAACGCATTGAACGCATCCCGGTTGACGATGGCTTCGATGGTCGGGCCAGGTTCATGCCAACCCGGATAGTAGTAGTAGCGCGCGATCTGCTGGAATCCGAAAGCGAGGTCGTTGTACGGCCCAACCCACTCTGTCGCGTCGATAACGCCGGTTTGCAGCGCCGTGAAGATCTCGCTGCCCGGCAAGCTGACGGCGACACCGCCCGCGCGTTGAAAGACCTCGCCGCCGAGCCCCGGGATACGCATCTTGAGGCCTTCGATGTCGGCCGGGGTGTTGATTTCCTTGTTGAACCAACCCGCCATCTGCACCCCCGAATTGCCTGCGGCCATCGGGATGATCCCGAATCGCGCGTATAGTTCTCGCCACAACTCCAGGCCACCGCCATAGTGCAGCCACGCGTTCATCTCCTGGGCCGTCATGCCAAAGGGCACCGTCGCGAAAATGGCGGCGATCGCAGCCTTGCCGCGCCAATAGTAGGCGGCACCGTGACCCATTTCGGCGTTGCCTTCGGACACAGCGTCGAATACCTCGAACGCCGGGACGAGTTCGTTGGCGGCATATACCTTGATCTTGAGGCGCCCCGCCGACATGACTTCCACGGTCTCCGCGAGCCGCTCCGGCGCCGTGCCCAAGCCCGGCAGATTCTTCGGCCAGGTCGTAACGAGCTTCCACTCGAACTGAGAGGGCGCAGTTGCCGCCTGGGCCGCGGGACTCTGATCTTCCTGCGGCGCGCACGCGCCGAGCAGCACTCCGAATATGGCCGCCAACCACAACGCGCCAGCACGCGAAGCCCGATTCAATCCAATGTCTCCAACCCCGCGTAACCCAACATCAACCATTTCGATCCTTCCTTCCTGAAATTCACCTGAATCCGCGCGCGCTCGCCGTTTCCTTCGCTTTGCAGCACTATGCCCTCGCCGAACTTTCCGTGCCGCACGCGCTGTCCCACGCGCAACCCGGCGGAGGATTCCGCCATCCTCGAACCCGTACCCATCCTCCGCACAGGCCGGGCCACAGCCCCGCCCATCCGGACTTCCTCCATGCTGTCTGCCGGTACTTCAAGCAGAAATCGCGAAGGCCGATTGATCGATTCGGAACCGAACCAGCGCCGCATCTGCGCATAGGTGAGATAGAGCTGGCGCATGGCGCGCGTGACTCCGACGTAGGCCAGGCGGCGCTCCTCCTCCATGCGACCGGGTTCCTCCGCCGACCTGCGATGCGGGAACAGACCTTCTTCCAGACCGGTGAGAAATACCAGGGGGAATTCGAGTCCCTTGGCCGAATGCAAGGTCATCATCTGCACCGCCGCTCCGCCCGACGTCTGGTATTCGCCGGCCTCGAGGGCGGCGTGATCAAGAAATTCCTCAAGGTCCGACGTGTCCTCGTCGGCCTCGCCTCGCGGATCGACGGGAAACGTTCTGGCAGCCCGAAACTGCCGGCACGCGGAGACAAGCTCCTCCAGGTTTTCCTTGCGCGCCAGCCCCCGCTCCCCCGGCTCCTTGCCGTGGTGCTCCAACAGGCCGCTGGCATCGATGCAGTGGCGGGCGATTTCATGCAAATCGGCGTTTTGTACCGCCTCCGCCATCGTATCGATCTCGTCGATGAAGTTGCGCAGCACCGTCGCCATCCTGCCGCCGATTTCTCCGCTCGCGATGCCGACCTTCGCCGCCTGCCAAAGCGATATTTCGTTTGCCCGGGCCAACCTGCGCACGCTGTCGATGGTCCGTTCGCCAATGCCCCGGGGCGGCGTATTGACCACCCGTTCGAAGGCGACATCGGCATGGCGCTGGTTCATCAGCCGCATGTAGGCCAACGCGTTCTTGACTTCGGCCCTTTCAAAGAAGCGCAATCCGCCGTAGATGCGATAGGGAATGTCGGCGAGCAGAAAGGCTTCTTCCAATACGCGAGACTGCGCATTCGACCGGTACAGCACGGCGACTTCGTCCGGCGTGCCGGCGCGCAACCACTCGCGGGCGCGATCCGCGACGAAGCGCGCTTCGTCGACTTCGTTGAACGCGGCGTAGACCCGGACCCGCTCACCGTCTCCCGCAGAAGTCCACAGGGACTTGCCGAGGCGGCCGAAGTTGTTGCCGATCAGGCCGTTGGCCGCCTCCAGGATCTTGCCCGTCGAGCGGTAGTTCTGTTCCAGCCGAATGATCTGCGTATCCTCGAAATCATCCGAGAACCTTTGAATGTTCTCGATCTTGGCACCGCGCCAGCCATAGATCGACTGGTCGTCGTCCCCCACCGCCATGACATTGCCGCTGTCCCCGGCAAGCAGCCGCAGCCACGCATACTGAATCGTGTTGGTGTCCTGGAACTCATCGACCAGGAGTTGCCGGAAGCGACGCCGATAGTGCGAGAGCAGCGCCTCGTTCTCCAGCATGAGTTCGTGGCCCCGCAGCAACAGTTCGGCAAAGTCCACCAGGCCGCCGCGGGCGCAGGCAGATTCATAGGCTTCGTAGAGTTTCTTGTGCGTCCTGGCCGAAAAGTCGTCGCTGCCAGGGATTTCGCGCGGCCGGCGACCTCGATCCTTCTGCGCATTGATGAACCCGGCGACCTGTCGCGCGGGCCACGCCCCCTCGTCCAGATCCTGAACCTTGATCACGCGCCGGATCAGGCGAAGCTGATCGTCCGCGTCGATGATCTGAAAATTCTGCGGTAGCCGCGCATCCTCCCAATGCATGCGCAACAAGCGGTGGGCGATGCCATGAAACGTCCCCACCCACATGCCGCGCCCAGGCATGTCGAGCAGCGTCTCCGCGCGGGACCGCATTTCCGCCGCGGCCTTGTTGGTGAACGTGACCGCGAGAACGCCCTGCGGACTCAGCCCCTCCACCTGGACGAGCCAGGCGATGCGATGCACCAGCACGCGGGTCTTCCCGCTTCCGGCGCCGGCGAGGACAAGCAGGTTCCCCAGGGGGGCCGTGACGGCTTCCCGCTGCCGCTCGTTCAGGGGCCCGATGATGCTTGATACGTCCAACCGCTACTCGACGGTGACGGATTTCGCCAGGTTGCGCGGCTGGTCGATGTCTGTTCCCTTCAACACCGCGACATGGTAGGCGAGCAGTTGCAGCGGCACCGTGTAGACGATGGGCGCCACGGCATCGTGCACGTTCGGGACTTCGATCACGGTGATGCCAGGGCCCTCGCGGAATCCCGCTTCCGCATTGGCGAAGACGTACAGTTGGCCGCCCCGGGCACGCACTTCCTGCAGATTCGACTGAATCTTGCGCAGCAGATCGTTATTCGGCGCCACGGCCACCACGGGCATCGCTTCGGTAACCAATGCGAGCGGCCCGTGTTTCAACTCCCCGGCGGGATAGGCTTCCGCGTGGATGTACGAAATCTCCTTGAGTTTCAACGCCCCCTCCAGCGCGACGGGAAGTTGCGGCCCCCGACCGAGGAATAACGCGTGCTGTCGACCCGAGAACTCTTCCGCAAGCTCCCGCAGCCGCGATTCCAAACCGAGGACTTCCTCGATGGCGCCATCGAGCGAGTGCAGCGCCTGCACCAGCTCTGCCTCCGTTTCCGGGCTCATGCCGTGTCGGCGACCAAGCAGGATGGTCAGCATCAACAGATCTGTAAGCATGGCCGTAAACGCCTTGGTCGACGCGACGCCGAACTCCGCGCCCGCCTCCAGCATGATCGCCATATCGGACTCGCGCACGATGGAACTGGTTGCAACGTTGCAAATCGTTAACGTGTGGCGGAATCCGAGGTCCTTGGCGATACGCAGCGCGGCGAGGGTGTCTGCCGTCTCCCCTGACTGCGAGGTGGTCACGAACAGGCTGCCTGGCGGCACCACGACAGTGCGATAGCGCCACTCGCTGGCGATCTCTACCTGGCAGGAAATACCGACGTACTCCTCGATCCAATGCCGCGCCACGCAGCCGGCGTAATAGGCGGTGCCGCACGCAACAATGGTCACGGCCCGGGTTTCGTCCAGAATGCTCGCGGTGCGTACGCCGAATGCGCGTTCGCGCACCCGCGTGCGGTCGAGTCGACCTTCCAGCGTGTCCCGCACCACGCGAGGTTGCTCGTGGATCTCGCGCTGCATGTAGTGGCGGTAGTTGCCCTTGTCCGCCTCTTCCACCGCCTGCTCGACGCGCACCGTGGCGCGCACGACGTTTTCGTCGTTGACGTTCCATACCTCTATGCCCTGTCGGCGCACATCGATCAGATCGCCCTCTTCGAGCAGGATGAATCGATCCGTCACCGGCCGCAGCGCAAGGACATCCGAGGCGACGAAGTTCTCGCCGAAGCCGACGCCGACCACCAGCGGATTGCCGGCGCGGGCCGCAACGATGCGGTCCGGCTCGTCGCGACACAGGACACCGATCGCGTAGGCCCCGTCGAGACGCTTGATCGCCGCGCGCACCGCTTCAAGCAAATCCCCCGTCTGTTCATAGCAGTGATCGATCAAGTGAACGATAACTTCGGTATCCGTTTCCGACGTGAACCGGTACCCGTTCTCGATCAATTCCTCGCGCAAGGGTTCGAAGTCCTCAATGATGCCGTTGTGTACCAGGGCGATACGGTTCGAGGAAACGTGCGGGTGGGCGTTGGATTCGCTGACCGCGCCGTGGGTCGCCCAGCGGGTATGCGCGATTCCGGCGGTGCCCCGTACGGGCCGGTCGTTCAGGCTGTCGACCAGCACCTGCACATTGCCCACCGTGCGCCGGTGCACGAATCCCGCCGCTCCACCAGAATTGCCATCGGCATCGGCACCGACAATCGCGAGCCCGGCGGAGTCATAGCCCCGGTATTCAAGGCGTTGGAGGCCTTCGAGGAGGATGTCCGAAACATCGCGGCTGGACACCGCGCCGACAATGCCGCACACGACGCTATCCGTCCGCGAGGGGCTTTCCCTCGCGCTCCCCGGCTGACTGGTTTTTCTCCGGCGGACGCGCGCCCTCGCGCTCCTTCCGATCCCGGGGCGAACTCCATTTCTTGATGTTGCGCTGCCTGCTGCGTCCGACGGCAAGGTCTTTCGCGTCCACTGCCACCGTGATCGTCGACCCCGCGCCGACATATGCGTCGTCGCCGATCTCGACCGGCGCGACGAGCGTCGCATTGGTACCTACGAAGACGCGGTCGCCGATGTCCGTCTCGTGTTTGTCGACCCCGTCATAGTTACATGTGATCGCACCAGCGCCGATGTTGCAGTCTTCGCCAATATCCGCATCGCCCAGGTACGCGAGGTGGCTTGCCTTGGTGCCGGCCCCGAGGCGCGCTTTCTTCGTCTCCACGAAGTTGCCGATCTTGACGCCTGCGCCAAGTTGCGTGCCGGGCCGCAGGCGTGCGAACGGACCGATCATGGCTCCCTGATCGATGCGCGCGCCGTCAATCACGGTATTCGCCTCCACGCTCACATCGTCGCCGAGGACCGCATCCCGAACAAAGCAGTTGGGTCCGATGCAAACGCGCTCGCCCAGGACCACTTCGCCCTCAAACACGGTATTGACATCGATGGCGCAATCCGCCCCCGCCTTGAGAGTGCCGCGCAGGTCGAACCGCGCAGGATCCCGCAACGTCACTCCTTCCCGCATGAGTGCTTCCGCACACCGCCGCTGATAGCGTCGCTCGGCCGCCGCAAGCTGTACCCGATCATTCACCCCGGCAAAGTCTTCGAATGACGGCGCCTCGATGGCCCTGACCGGTACGCCGGCGGATTGCGCGGCGGCGACTATGTCCGTCAGGTAGAACTCGCCCTGCGCGTTGTCGTTCCCGAGCCCCGCCAGCAGTCGCTTGAGCGATGCCGCCGGCGCGGCAAGGATTCCGGTATTGATCTCGGTGACACCGCGCTCGGTTTCGGTGGCGTCGGCTTCCTCCACGATGGCGGCAACGCTCCCGTCATCGTTGCGGAGCACCCGGCCCAGGCCAGCCGGATCCGTGGCGACGGCAGTGACTATGGCGACGCAATTGTCTACCGCGCTAGCTCGCACGCATTGCGCCAAAGTCTCTGCATCCGCCAACGGGACATCGCCGTACAGCACCAACACCGTCGCGCCGTCATCCACCTGCGGTATCGCTTGCGCCGTCGCATGGCCGGTACCAAGTTGCTCTATCTGTTCGATCCAGTTCAGATCCGAACCATCGGCGCACCGCGCCCTGACGTCCCCGCCATCCGCGCCGACAATGACATGCACGCGCGCCGGTTCAAGCCGCCGAGCCGTCTCAAGCACATGCGCCAGCAGCGGTTTGCCCGCGATCTCGTGCAGTACCTTGGCCTGGCTGGATCGCATGCGCTTGCCCCGCCCCGCGGCCAGAACGACGATTTCCAGATTCAATGTGCCGTTGGAAATTGTCCGACGCCCTCCTGCCGCGATCCGCGCCGCGAATGCACCGATTATAGGGCGCGACGCGGGGAATGCTTAGCTTGGCCCGTTTTCAAGCAAGTGGCGAGCCGAGTGGCTGATTCGAGCTCGGAAAGTATGCGTTAGAAGCGCGGCGACTCAGCGCCCCGCTTGCACCGCGGCCTCGCGACCCATTCGCAATTCTGAGCCCGTTCTCCCGTACGATCAGCCATAGGCGGCAAGAGGAGCTTCCCAACGCCATGGCATCGGCTGATTGTGACAGTACGCGCAGGACGAAGAAAACTCAGAGCTGTCGAACGACGACATGAGGGCCTGACACGTTTCCCCATTCTAAGAGTTAGAGATCGGTTACTCGCCAACCGCATTGACTCCTTTTGAGAGGAAGTAGCAAACAGAGACGGCGAGGCTACGGCCAAATCTTGCGAATTCCTCATCGTTGAAGCCTATTGGTGTGTGCGAGCCGGGGCTTATCAGACCGAACACCCCAGCAAGACCGCGCTCTTGCTGCTGGGTAACGAAACCCGAGTTTCTTAGGTAGGCGAGCACTTGGCCCCATTTCGTCTCATCGAAGCTGCCGGGATGGCTCGGAAGACGCGCCCGCGCAATCGAGGTCGCCAATGTTTGCAAGGCCACCCGTGCGTTGTTGAGACAGCCATTAAAATCACTGTTCCGAAACGCGCTCGCTGAACCGTCCAAGACATGAATGATCCCTTCGGTTTCGGGAAGTCCAGACCGTCGGAGTTCCTTGGTGAGGTCGTCTTCGACGGCGTCGGCACCCTCAATGATCGGCTCCATGGGAACGAAACGATCCAGCTCCAAATCGTACTCATTCCTCTCCTCGACATATCCGTCAAGTCCCAGACACAAACGCAAGTCATTCCATCGCTCGTCGAATCGATAGCGAGGAGAAACGCCCGTACGCATGGAGTCTCGGGTCCTAGCAATCTCTTGAACGACTTCTTCCAGTTGAACAGCCGATGCCGGAATCACGGCCTCCCTCAACGCTGCAGCAATGCTCCAATCAGCCCATTGGCTTTCGAACTCGTCCGTCGAAAATCCGTACTTGCCGAGGAGAAGGATCAGGTCGTCGCGGCCAAATAACGTCAGGAACTGGCAGAGGGACAGCCTGGAGCGTTGGCTAAGTACCCATCGGCATAATTACAATAACGTATTGTTGACAGCCGGAAGGATCTTCGGATACGGTTGCCCGGAAAGCGTCTCGGGGAACAATCATGCCGAGGGAAAGTCCTTTCGGGATCACGCTTACCGACGAGGAAGCACAAGTGCTGAAGCGGCGGGCGCAAAAATATACGTTGCCGTATTTTCAGGTTCAACGGGCCCGGATGATCCTCTTGGCCGCACAAGGACTGCAGAACGATGAGATTGCCGCGCGGCTCAACACGCGGCGGGAGGTCGTCAGCCAATGGCGGAAACGGTTTTTCCACGAACGCCTGCCGGGACTTGAGGAGCGCCCCCGGCCCGGACGCCCCCGGGCTTTCCCCCCCGGAGGTGGTCGTTCAGGTCAAGGCGCTGGCATGTGAGTTGCCAGCCAATCTGGGACTTCCGTTGTCGCGCATGAGCATCGCGGATGTGGCGCGCGAAGTTCGCCGCGCCGGCATCGTCGCCAGCATCAGCGACAAGACCGTTTGGCGCTGGCTGCACGAGGACGCCATCCGTCCGTGGCAGCATCGCTGTTGGATCTTCCCGCGCGACCCGGACTTCAGGGCCAAGGCGGGGCGGATCCTGGATCTCTACGAAGGGTACTGGAACGGAATCCCCCTGCGCGACGACGAGTTCGTCATCTCAACAGACGAGAAGACGAGTATCCAGGCTCGCCAGCGTACCCACGGGTCTCTGCCGACCGCTCCCCGCCAAGCCATGCGCATCGATATTTCTCGTATCGTTCCATCTCGTGCTCTGGCGGAACAGGGCCGCGAGCACCGGCGCTCGCAGGTGCCACACAGCGGTGCGCCAATCGAACCCGCCGGTCAGGGACTGACTTTGCCGCGCCCAGAGGACCCACGCGGAGAAGACACCGTAGAACAACGTCTGCACCAACGTCGAATGGAAGAAACTCGCGCCCCTCTCTCCCTGGAAGCGGACGCCGAGCGCTTCTTCCAGCGCCGAGCGCACCGTCGCAAGCGCCGGAGCATCACCCGCAGCCTCGACCCGCGCCAGCCCGTCACGGGCATATGAGGCGAGCAGCCACGCCAGATCCTTCGGCTCGGCAAGCGCAGCGCGGTGCGACAGGGCGCGGGCAAGGTATTCGCCAAGGCCCGTGCCGACTTCGTGGGCAAAGGCGTGAGGTCGCTCCAGCTTGCGGCCGAAGTCGTCTGCGCTCGCAGCCAGCCGGAAGGTTTCGAGCTTCGCCGGGTGGCCTGTCGCGTCGTCGCCCACCAAAACAAAGTCGCGCGTGTTCGTCACCAACACCAGCTGATAGCGGCCCCAATAACGGCCAACCTGTTCGCCCGCCGCCGTGGTCCAGGCGTCGTCGTCTGATGCCTTCACTTCGACCACGCCGTGTTCCGGTATTTGGCCTTCCCGAGGCCTGCCCCGCCGCACCTGCTTCGCCGCGTAGAGCCCGAAGTCGGGATGGCCGGCGCCCTGGTCGGCCAGTTCACCAACGCAGAACACCTTCGGCTTGATCGCCGCGCCGACGGCGTTCAGCAGGTTCGCGAGCGGTCCGTAGCTTGACCGTTCCCCAGTCGCGCCGCCGGAGGCGCGCACGCGTCCGAGATCAGCAAAATAAGCCTCAACCGCCGCCGTCAGTTTTGTGTTCGTTCCCGCCATCATTTCCGTTCTGGTCGAGTTTCGCCCAGCTCGTAAGCGTCCGTGCAGAAGGGCACCATCGACAACGACTTTCGTAGAAAATCTGCGTTCCGGCCACGCGGGATCATACAGAAAGCGATATGTCCAATCTGCGCCCTGCGAGTGCCCGGGACTCGAGCGGGAGCCGACCAAGGGCATCGTAGCTCCGGTCGCCCAAGCAGCGGCCACGCGATAGCCACGAAAAGCGAGTGCTGGACGCCATGGCCAAGCCGAGGTCAACGCATGCCGATTCGGAACAAACGAACGACAATCCGTTGGAAAATATTTATCGTAGGATCGACAGGCCAAGTTCGCGGCAGGCATCATCCGACCGGATTGACGAAACCCAACAAACAGAATCGATGGAGAACAGCATGATCGGAGAACCCGAACTGCTCAATCGTATTACCGTTCGCGCCGACATCTTCGGCGGCAAGCCGATCATCCGAGACATGCGGATCGCCGTGGAGCATGTCCTGGCCATGTTGGCGGCGGGGGACACCACCGAAATCATCCTGGCAGAGTATCCCGACCTCCACGCCGAGGATATCCGTGCGTGCCTGCTCTTCGCTCATCGTTCTTTGGCGGGCGAGCAGGTGCATGACCGCATACCTGTCCGAGAGGCTTCGTGAAGTTCCTGCTCGATGCCTGTGCGGCATCGCGGACTCTACACAAGGCGTTGATCGACCTCGGACACGATGTCCTCTCCGCTCGCGACGGATACGGTAACGCTTCGGACGAGGCGTTACTCGCGCTTGCGTACAACGAGGACCGCGTGCTGGTCACCGAAGACAAGGACTTCGGGGAGCTAGTCTTTTTGCGTCGGTTGCCGCACCCATGCATAGTTCGGCTTGTCGAATTGAGCGTTGCAGAGACAGCGGACGCGATGCGGGACCTGATCGAGCGTCATGGCGATGCGCTGCGCGAGGGCGCGATCATCGTCGTCACCAGAAATCGCCTGCGGATACGGCCAGCGGCAAGCGTGGAACGCAACGATGACTAGGGAGCAGGTGGTCGCCGGAACGGGTGCCCTACCGCGACCCGGCCACAGTTCTCTTGGCGCACGTTGGAAGGCAGTCCTCGCCCGATCATGTCCCCGATCATCAAGGAAACGGAAGATTTCAGCGAAACAGTATGCGAATGGACCGTCACCATCTGGACCGAAATGAGGCCAGCGTGAGTCATCCGAGATATTGAGATCGATTGAACTATTCGTAGGCGCCGGCGGGCTCGGCATGGGCATCGAGCAGGCAGGGTTCCAACATGAACTCGTTGTCGATTGGGACAGGCACGCCTGCGACACGATTCGCGAAAACCAAGCGGGAAGTCATCCTGCCGTCGCGGGATGGCCGCTTCGTCAATGCGACGTGCGAGATTTGAACTTTCTCTCTATTGGTGCCGGAGTCGACCTTATCTCTGGAGGGCCACCCTGCCAGCCGTTTTCTTTGGGCGGCAAGCACCATGGCCCACTAGATAAGCGCGACATGTTTCCGGAGGCAATCCGTGCTGTGCGCGAGATCGCGCCAAAGGCGTTCATCTTTGAGAATGTCCGGGGGCTCTGGCGGCCAGCGTTTTCTCGCTACCTTGAGTACATTCGCGATCGTCTGACGTTTCCCGAATTGACCATGCGGGCCGACGAGAGTTGGCTCGACCACGCAAGCAGGCTCCGACAACATTGCAGCCGCGCGAGCGCGAGCCGATACGAGAACCTCGAATACCGTACCTCGCTCTGTATCGTCAATGCCGCCGATTTCGGTGTGCCACAAAAGCGGGAGCGAATGATCATTGTTGGTTTTCGTGCCGACTTAAACATCGACTGGTCGTATCCCAAACCAACTCACTCCCCGGAAGCGTTGTTGTGGGACAAGTGGATTTCCGGCGTGTATTGGGACCGGCATCGCATCGCCAAGAACGACCGCCCCACGATTCCAAACAACTTGCGCCGCCGCGTCGAGCGTCTACGCGGTTTCGATTTTCCGCCCCCGTTGGAACCTTGGCGAACAGTCCGAGATGCAATCGCTGAGTTGCCCGACCCAGAGTTCGACCCAACAGCCAGCCAGTGCGTTCTCAACCACCAATTCAATCCTGGCGCTCGGGCTTATCCGGGGCATACGGGAAGCACGTACGACGAGCCCGCGAAGGTTCTCAAATCCGGGGATCACGGCGTGCCAGGAGGAGAGAACATGCTTGCCCGAGGCGACGGCACATGTCGGTATTTCAGCGTTCGGGAAGCGGCACGGCTGCAGACGTTTCCCGACAGCTATCGGTTCCCTGGGTCATGGACAGAGACAATGCGACAGATCGGCAACGCGGTTCCCGTCGTGCTCGGCCATGCGCTCGCCGATAGTGTTGGACAATGCCTTAGGATCGCCGCCTCAGGGCAAGCTGAAGGCACAGATGTCAGCGGATCATCCACTCAATCCACGGGTTCGGTAATCGCGATCCCGCAGGGGGCGACATGACCAAGCGCGATCACCGAAGTCCGGCGATTCAGCGTCGCGCCCGCACCGCCGCATCGCGATCCAGGCAGCGTCCGAGCCATGCATCGAGGTGGGGTTGCTTCGCGAAGTCGATGCCCGCCGCGCGGGCCCAGGCCAGAACGCTCGCGACATTGAGGTCGGCAACGCTGAACGTGTCGCCAAGCAGGTAGTCCCGGTCGGCCAAGGCGTCGTTCAGCACGTTAAAGGACTGCTGTAGCGCGGCGATACCGGCCTCTGCCGCTTCCGGGTCTTTCTTCTGGCCCCGCAAGCCGCGCGATTTCAGCAGAACATCGAGCAGTGTGACCTCTACCGCGGTCATGATCCAAAAGGACCAGCGCAGCGTCTGTGCCTCCTCCTCGAGAGATCGCGGAGCCAGTTTGCCGTGTTTCTTCGCGAGGTAGATGTTGATGGCCAAGGACTCGGCGAGCACGAAACCGTCCTCGTCGATCGCTGGCACCTGCCCCATGGGATTGGCGGCCAGTAGCGCTTCCGTCGGAATCAGGGCGTCCTCCCGGAAGCCGTACTCGTGCTGAAAGTCGAGCCCCAGTTCGTACGCCATCCACAGGGTGCGCATGGCCCGGCTCATGGGCGGGCCGTAGATGGTCAATGTCATGCCGCGGCGCCCCTCTCGAACGTCAGCGCCGACGTTTTCTCAGTTCTTCCAGCGTGCGCTGCCGCCCCGCGGCGTCGGCCAACTGCGCCGTTGCAAGGGAGAAGTCGAAGTCGGCGGCCTGTTCCGACAGGTTGCGTTCTGCCCGGTCCCTCACGTCGATGGCCGCAGCCTCGTCTATGTCCTCGGCGCGCAACGCGGTATCCGCCAGCACGGTCACGATCCCCGGTTGCACCTCGAGGAATCCACCGGAAGCGAAAAAGACATCCTCTCCTCCGTCTTCGAGCCGCAGCGTCACCGGACCCGGCTCGATACCCGTCAGGAGCGGCGCATGACCGGGCAGTATGCCGAGTTCCCCGATGCTGCCGGTCGCGATGACCATTGTCACGCGGCCGGAAAAGATCTCTTTCTCGGCGCTCACGATGTCGCATTGCATGGTCGTGGCCATGGGATTCTTTGCTCCTTACGCCAGCGTCTTCGCTTTCTCGCGCGCGCTGTCGATGTCGCCGACCATGAAGAACGCCTGCTCCGGCAGGGCATCGCCTTCGCCGTCCAGAATGGCTCGGAAGCTGCGGACGGTATCCTCGCGGGAAACGTATTGGCCAGGTTGGCCCGTGAATTGTTCGGCGACGAACATCGGCTGCGAGAAGAACTGCTGCATCCGCCGCGCGCGATAGACGAGCGCCTTGTCTTCCTCCGACAGTTCGTCCATGCCGAGAATGGCGATGATGTCGCGCAGCTCCTGGTAGTGCTGCAGGGTCTCCTGGACGCCACGCGCCGTCTCGTAATGTTCCCGGCCGACAATGTTCGGGTCGAGTTGGCGGCTGGTCGAGTCGAGCGGGTCGACCGCCGGGTAGATGCCGAGGTCCGTGATTGCCCGAGACAGGGTGACGGTGGAGTCAAGATGCGCGAACGTCGTCGCCGGCGACGGGTCGGTCAGGTCGTCGGCCGGGACATAGATGGCCTGGACCGAAGTGATCGACCCGGTCTTCGTGGTGGTGATTCGCTCCTGCAGCACACCCATTTCTTCCGCGAGATTCGGCTGATAGCCGACAGCGGAAGGCATGCGCCCAAGCAGCGCCGAGACTTCGGTGCCAGCCAGGGTGTAGCGATAGATGTTGTCGATGAAGAGCAGGACGTCGCGCCCTTCGTCACGGAACTGTTCGGCGAGCGTCAAACCGCTGAGTCCCACGCGCAACCGGTTGCCCGGCGGCTCGTTCATCTGACCGAAGACCAGGGAGATCTTGTCCAGCACCCCGGCTTCCGCCATCTCGTAGTAGAAGTCGTTGCCCTCGCGGGTCCGCTCTCCTACGCCGGCGAATACCGAGAGACCCGCATGCTCGGTGGCGATGTTGCGGATCAGCTCCAGCATGGTGACGGTCTTGCCGACGCCGGCTCCGCCAAAAAGGCCTACCTTGCCGCCTCTCGCCATCGGACACATGAGATCGATGACCTTCACGCCGGTATCGAGCAGTTCGATATCGCCTTTCTGATCCTCGAACGTCGGCGGATCCCTGTGGATGGGCAGGCGTTGGCGCGCATTGATCGGGCCCTTCTCATCGATGGCCTCTCCGAGCACGTTCATAATGCGACCCAGGGTTTCCTCGCCGACGGGAATGGTGATCGGGTGTCCGGTGTTCGAGACCGAGAGGCCGCGGGCAAGGCCCTCGGACGATCCCATCGCGATGGAGCGCACAACACCGTCGCCGAGTTGTTGCTGCACTTCGAGCGTCAACCCGCGTTCCGTGACGGTGAGTGCGTCGTAAATCTTGGGGACTTCCTCCCGTGGGAATTCGACGTCGATGACGGCGCCGATGATCTGGACGATTTTGCCGCTACTCATGCGTGTTGTTTCCCTTGTTCGAATCCTGTTGCTACAACGCTGTCGCGCCGCCGACGATCTCCGCGATTTCCTGGGTGATCGCCGCCTGCCGGGCGTTGTTGTATATCAGCGTCAGTTCGCCGATCATTTCTTCGGCGCTCTCCGTCGCGTTTTTCATCGCGATCATCTTGGCGGCCTGTTCGCAGGCGGTATTCTCGATCACCGCGTGATAGACCTGCGCCTCGATGAACCGCGTCACCAACCCCTCGATCAGTTCCCTCGCGTCCGGCTCGTAGATGTAGTCCCAACGGCGTTTCAGCGCGTCGTCGTCTTCCGGATCAAGGGGCAGAAGCTGTTTGATTGTCGGCCGCTGCGTCATCGTATTGACGAACTCGTTCGAGATGATGTCGAGCCGGTCGATGTCACCCGCGTCAAAAGCATCGAGCATGACCTTGACGCCGCCGATCAGCATCTCGACCGCCGGCTGCTCGCCGATATCGTTGATCGCTGCCACGACATTGCCGCCGAACGCGCGGAAAAAAGCGGCCGCCTTGTTGCCGACGAGCGTGAGGTCGATCTCGACGCCGCGCGCATTCCACTCCCCCATCGAGCGCACCAGTTCCCGGAACAGGTTCGCGTTCAGGCCGCCGCACAATCCCTTGTCCGTGGACACGACGATATAGCCCATGCGCCTGACTTCACGCGCAATCATGTAGGTATGGCGATACTCCGCGCTCGAGTTCGCCAGGTGGCCGATCACCTGTCGGATTCGGTTCGAATACGGGCGCCCCTGTTCCATGCGGTCCCGCGTGCGGCGCATCTTGCTCGCCGCCACCAACTGCATGGCGCGGGTGATCTTCTGCGTGTTCTGCACGCTGCCGATCTTTTTCTTGATTTCCTTGCCGACGGCCATCGCGATCTACGTTTGCGTTGTGTTGTTTACCGAGTCAATCGCCATAGCTATGGGTCGATTTGAACGCTTCCAAGGCTTCCTTCATGAACGCCTCGATGTCGTCGTCGTAAGCCCCCGACTCGGTGATATCCGCCATCCAGTCGCCGTGCTCGGTACGCATGTACGCAAGCAGGTCGCGCTCGAAATCGAGTACCTGGCCGACCGGCACGTCCTCAAGATAGCCCGCGTTCGCCGCGAATAGCGACAAGCCCATTTCGGCTACCGTCATTGGCGCGTCCTGGGACTGCTTCATCAGTTCCTCCACCCGCTCGCCGTGTTCGAGCTGCCGTCGGGTCGCCTCGTCGAGATCCGATGCGAACTGCGAAAAAGCGGCGAGTTCGCGGTATTGCGCGAGCGCGAGCTTGATGCCGCCGGAGATGCGCTTCATGAAGGGAACCTGCGCGGAACCGCCGACCCTGGACACCGAAAGACCGGGACTCATCGCCGGCCGTTTGCCGGAGTTGAAACGGTCCGTTTCCAGAATGATCTGTCCATCGGTAATGGAGATGACATTGGTGGGGACGAATGCGGACACGTCGCCGGCCTGGGTCTCGATGATCGGCAGCGCCGTGAGCGAACCGGTCCGGCCCTTCACCTCGCCACCGGTCTGCTGTTCCACGTACTCCGCGCTGACTCGCGAGGCCCGCTCAAGAAGCCGGGAGTGCAGGTAGAAGACATCCCCGGGATATGCCTCGCGGCCCGGCGGGCGACGCAACAGCGAGGAAATCTGCCGATACGCCCAGGCCTGTTTCGTCAGGTCGTCATAGATCACCAACGCGTCCTCGCCGCGGTCGCGGAAGTACTCGCCCATCGCGCAGCCGGCATAGGGTGAAATGTATTGCATCGGGGCCGGAGCCGATGCGCTCGCCGCCACGACGATCGTGTGTTCCATGGCCCCGTTTTCCGTGAGCGTGCGCACGATATTCGCGATCGTCGACATCTTCTGCCCGATCGCGACATAGATGCACTTGATGTCGGAGTTCTTCTGGTTGATCACCGCGTCGACCGCGATCGCCGTCTTGCCGATCTGCCGGTCGCCGATGATCAGTTCCCGCTGTCCACGACCGACGGGAACCATGGCGTCGATGCACTTGATCCCCATCTGCACCGGTTGATCGACCTTTTGCCGCGCAATGACGCCCGGGGCGACACGCTCAACCGGCGCGCTCGCCCGCGCGTCCAATGGGCCCTTCCCATCGATGGGAGTTCCCAGGGCGTCCACCACGCGGCCAAGCAGTTCGGGGCCCACCGGCACCTCCAGAATTCGCTTCGTGCAGCGCGCCGTCATGCCCTCGGACAGCCCCTTGTAGTCGCCGAGCACCACGACGCCGACGGAATCGCGCTCCAGGTTCAGCGCCATGCCGTGGAGCCCGCCGGCGAATTCGATCATTTCGCCGTACTGCGCCTCGGCGAGCCCGTGGATGCGAATGATCCCGTCCGACACGCCGATGATGGTTCCCTCATTCTGCGCCTGCGACGCGATATCGAGGTTCTCGATCCGCTGCTTGATGATGTCGCTGATTTCTGAAGGATTCAGTTGCTGCATTCAGTTTTCCTCTCGTTCGCGCCCCGCTTGCCGAGCGCGCCACCGCCGATCTCTATGTTTTCGCCAGCGACTCGGCCAGCTTGTCCAACTTGCCCCGTACCGAGCCGTCGACGACGGTGTCACCAGCGCGAATGACGGCGCCGCCGATCAAATTTCCATCCACTGCCGTGCTGACCTCTATCTCCCGCTCGAAACGCCTCGTGAGCGCGGCGCTCAACCGTTCGATCTCCGGGTCGGTCAACGCCACCGCCGAAGTGACCTCTATGTCTAGCGTCATCGAAGCCTCGGCCTTCAGCGTTTCGAACTGCTCGCCTATCTCGCCCAAAAGCGCCAACCGCTTGTTCGACGCAAGGACCTGTACGAATCGACGTACGGGTTCCGTCACCTCGCCGAATTCTTCCCGCACCAGTTCAAGGAGTGCATGCGCCTTCTGTGCGGCGGCGACGGGCGAGGCGACAAGGGCGCGCGCACCCGGTTCCGCCAGCGCCCGCGACAGGAAGTCAAGCGTCCGCGACCAGCGGTCCTGATCGCCGCTCTCGCAGGCGAGGTCGAAGGTCGCATTCGCGTAGGGACGCGCGAGTGTCGCAAGCTCCGCCATCAGCCAGCCCCGATCACACGACGGCCGTTCACAACGCTCAAAGCTCCGCCGCGAGCCGATCCAGGAGTTCGCTATGGCGGCGCCGGTCGATGCTGGCGGACAGTATCCTTTCCGCTCCCTGCACCGCGAGCGTGGCGACCTGCGCCCGCAACGCCTCCTTGACGCGGTTGACGTCCTGTTCGATTTCCGCGGCGGCCGCCTGTTTCAGGCGCTCGCCCTCTTCTCGCGCTTCCTGCCTGGCCTGCTCGATCATTTGCGCGGCCTGTCCTCGGGCCTGATCGACGATCTGCCGCGCCTCCTCCCTCGCTTCGCGCAAGCGCGCATCCACCCTTTCCTGCGCGAGCTCCAGGTCTTTCTGCGCGCGCTCCGCCGCTTCCAGACCATCGGCAATCGTCTCTTGCCGCTCCCGCATGGCTTGCCGCAGAAACGGCCAGATGAACCGATGGCAAAACCATACGAAGATGAGGAAAACAGCGGATTGTGCGAGGAGCGTAGCGGTGATGTTCATCTGCCTTGCCTCTCTTTGCTTGCTTTACCTGGCGCGTTGCCTAGCCGCCGACCGCAAATATCACGTACAGACCGATGCCCACCGCAATCATCGGCACGGCGTCCACAAGGCCGAGAACGATGAAGAGCTGGGTTCTCAGCATCGGCAAGAGTTCCGGCTGGCGCGCGACGCCTTCCAGAAACTTGCCGCCCAGAACCCCCACGCCGATGGCGGCGCCGACCGCGCCAAGCCCCATCATCACGCCGCCCGCGACATACAAAAGAACCGCTAGTTCCACGATTTAGATACTCCTTCTACGCCTTTCGGTCGTTGACTACTCCACTTGTTGCTCGCACCCGCTTGCCTTCCCGTTCGCACCATATTGTTGGGGTCAGTGTTCTTCCTCGACGTCGTACGCCTGAGCAAGATAGACGACCGTCAACACGGCGAATATGAAAGCCTGCAGAATGATGATCAGCACATGGAACACCGCCCAGGCCCACTGCAGCACGCCGCCGAAAAGACCAGTCATCCAGCCCGAGTACATCAAGGCAATGAGGATGAAGATCATTTCGCCGGCATAGAGGTTGCCGAACAACCGCAAACCGAGCGACAGGGGCTTCGCCACCAGCGTGACCCCCTCGAGGATGAAGTTGATCGGCGCCAGGATTTTTGGAAAGGGGTGAAAAGCGAGTTCCTTCAGGAACCCCAACGGACCTTTCTCGCGAATGCTGTAGAACAGGATGAGGGCGAAAACGGTAAGCGCCATTCCCATGGTCACGTTCGGGTCCGTGGTCGGCACCACCTTCATGAAGGGCACGCCAAGCAAATGGGCGAGCTGCGGGATCCAGTCCACGGGGACGAGATCCATCAGGTTCATGAGAAAGACCCATACGAAGATGGTGAGCGCAAGCGGCGCGATAAGCTCGTTGCGGTGGCTGAATATGGAGGACACCGTGTCGTCGATGAAATCGACCATCATCTCGACGGCGTTTTGCAGCCCGCCGGGCACGCCGGCCGTGGCGCGTCGCGCCGCGATCCGGAACACCGCGCAAAAGAGCACGCCGAGGGCGATCGCCCATCCCATCGAGTCGACATTGATCGCCACGAAGCCCATATCCCCCGCCTCCTGCGCGGTGGACGCGAATCCCCATGTGCCGTCCGGATGCCGGCCGTACGTGAGGTTCGTCAGGTGATGCTGAATATATTCGCTTGAGCTTACGGCCATGTCACTTGAGCCTGGCTGGATTCTGCGTCAGGCTTGATCTCATCTTCTCTTCCGAGCGCTTCCCGCGCTCCCATCATTTTTTCGGTCTGCTCGGCGCGTCCACCCAGGGCAGCAACGGAGCGATCACCTGCACCACGATCGCGACGATCAGCGCGGCGAAAAAACCCATCGGCTCCACAGTGGCCAAGGACAATGCCACCGCCATCAAAACCGCCGATAGCACCAACTTGCCCGTTGCGTGGCCAACCAATCGCCTGGCCTCGCGCAGCGGTGTATCGCCGCCATCGAGAGACAACCGCCGCGCCGCGCCGAGGGCAAACAATGCATTCGGCAGCACGATCACCGCTCCTCCAAGCAAAGCCGAACCCGCTTGGGGAAGACCACCGAACAACATCAACAGGCACACCGCCCCGACGGCGGCGACTTGCAGACCCACGATGCGAAACGGTGCCGCCATCGCTTGCGCGTTAACGGTGCCGGGGGCGCGCGACGGGCGCATTATACGGATGCGCACGTGCGATGGAAGCGCCTCGCCCAGCGGTCCGCAGAACCCGCCGGCTCGCGCCGGATCTCGTGAGTAACCCGACTACCGCAGACGTTGCAGAATGCCGTCGAGTTCGTCGAGGTTCGTGTATGAGATGACCACCTTGCCCCTGCCCTTCGCGCTGTGCGAAATGGCCACGGGCGCGCCGAGTCTGTCGGACAACTCGCGTTCGAGCCGAAGCGTATCGGGATCACGCGGCGGCGTCCTCGTCGAAGCCGGCCGCGCCGCCTGCTCGCGCCGCGCCAACGCTTCCGTCTGACGGACGGAGAGTCCCTTTTCCGCCGCCAGGCGGGCAACGCGCGCCTGCGTCACCTCGTCCAGCGGCAGCAGCGCCCGGGCATGGCCCATTTCTATGGCGCCGGATTGCAGCAGTTCGCGCGCAACATCTCCGAGGTCCAGCAAGCGCAGCAGGTTGGATACGGCCGGTCGCGACTTGCCCACGGCAGCCGCGACTTCTTCGTGCGTCATCTCGAACTCTTGCAGCAATCGCCGCAACCCGAATGCCTCCTCCAGAGGGGTCAGTGCTTCGCGCTGGATATTCTCGATCAGCGCCATGGCCATGGCCTGGCTGTCGTCCACTTCCCTGACAATCGCCGCGATACGATCCGCACCGGCCTTCTGCGCCGCGCGCCAGCGTCGTTCTCCGGCTATCAGTTCGTAACCGCCCCCGGAGCGGGGACGCACTACTATGGGCTGCATCAACCCTTGGGATTCGATGGACGCCGCCAGTTCCTCGATGCCTTCGTCCGGGATATGGACGCGCGGCTGATGCGGGCTCCGATACACTTCGTCCACGCCCACTTCCCCGAAGCCCGGCGTCTGGGCAACTGTCCCCTCGGCCCGCGCGCCGCCCAGCATTGCGTCCAATCCGCGTCCGAGACGCCTTCTTTTTTCCACTATGTCAGACCGGTGCCCATATCACGCACCCTAGTCTCCGCGCCAAGCGCGGATCATACACGTTCCCGCCGAAGCCCCTGGCCGGAGATTGCACCAGGCCGCCCAATCGCCGCTGGCCATCTACCGGCACACCGGCCCAGAATATTGCTCCCCGTATCCCCATGAATGATGATGGCACCGAGGAATGCATGGCTCGCTACTACCTATTTCCAATCGTTGCCTGTCTTGCCATCGGCGGTTGTGGCGGTGGGGGCGGCTCGCCGACTCCCCCGTCACCTCCTGCCCCTCCTCCTCCCCCGCCGCCGCCTCCTCCGCCCCCGCCCCCGGAGATCGCCTTCGTGCAGGTTGAAGACGCTGGTCTCGATAGGCCATACAGGGCGGAATTCGACGCCTTGTCCGTGCCGGAACGTTTCAGCGGCGGCATCGCGGCGGGCGACTACGATGGGGACGGGGACGTCGATCTCTATGTGGTCGGCGGCGACCTGGACCCCAATAGCCTGTATCAAAACCAGGGCGACGGGACTTTCCTCGACACCACCGAGGAAGCGACCCCGGTCATAACCCACAAGGGCAGCGGTCCGGCGTTCGGCGACATCGACGGCGATGGCGATCTCGATCTGTTTCTGGGCGCCGTGGACGGCGGTCGCTACTACATGCTCGAAAACCGCGATGGCGCCTTCTTCGATGAGACGAGCGGATCGGGTATCGAGTTGACCGCGTCCAATACGGTTTCCGCCACGTTCTTCGACTACGACAGCGATGGCCACCTCGATCTGTTCCTGTCGCATTGGGGCGTTTCCCGAGAACCCGGGGAAGATACAGAGACCGTATGGCGCAACAGAGGCGACGGTACGTTCGGAAGCACAAGCATGGAGACGGGCGTCGCCGCGGGCATCATCGAAGGCGAAACGGACAGGACCTTCACGCCGAACCTGAGCGATATCGATAACGACGGCGACGGGGATCTGCTGATGACGGCCGATGGCGGCGCGAGCCAGGTCTTCGTCAACAACGGAGACGGCACCTTCACCAAATCCACCAACCGGGACGTCATCGCCGACCAGGCCGGATCCGGTGCCGCTGTAGGTGACTACGACAACGACGGCGACCTCGACTGGTTCGTCGCGTCGAACTACAACCTCGACGTCACGGACGGCGACCGCATCGGCAATCGGCTCTACCGCAATACCGGATCCGGCGAGTTCGAGGACAACACCGACACCGCCAACGTGGGCGACGGCGGTTGGGGCTGGGGAACCTGCGCCGCCGATTTCGACAATGACGGCAATCTCGACATCTTCCAGGTGAACGGCTGGGGCGAGGAATTGGGAAAAGACTTTCGCGCCGAGCCGGTGCGGCTGTTCTACTCGCAGGGCGATGGCACGTTCGAGGAGCGGGCGGCGGACTTCGGTCTGGAAGACGCGGGGCAAGGCAGAGGCGTCGCGTGCTTCGACGCCGAGCGCGACGGGGACATGGACATCGTGCTCACCAACGCCAGTGCGGACCACATCGTCTACTACCGCAACGATACCGAGAACGACAACCATTACCTCACCGTCAGGACCAAAGCCCTGGAGGCGAACACGTTCGGCGTCGGCACGTTGGTTGAAGCGAGGTCGGCGGACGGCACCCAGCTACGCACGGTGGGGGGCAACAACAACTATGCCTCCCACGGTCCATACGAGGCGCACTTTGGCCTGGGTGACGCAACCACCGTAGATATCCGGGTGGTCTGGCCCGACGGCACCGTCACGAGGGAGAACGGCGTGGAGGCGGGTCAAGTCCTCATGCTTGAGCAACCCCTGCCGCGATCTCGGCTCGGCGTGAGACAGGGCCGAGGCGCCGGTTTTTACGCAGAGGGCGACAGCGTGGAGATTCGGGCGCTACGGCCGATCGCGGGCTACTTCTTCAGCCACTGGACAAGCACCGGCAGGGGCACCTTTGCAGACTCCTTTGCCGCCGAGACAACGTTCACCATGCCCGAGGACAGTGTCACGATTACCGCGCACTTCCTGCCCGGCGTGTCGCCAGAGGACGATGTCTCGGTGGCACGGCGCTGGAACGAGGTGCTGTTGGAATCGATCCGAAACGACTTCGCGCGCCCCGTCGTCCATGCCCGCAACCTGTTCCATATATCCGCCGCCATGTACGACGCCTGGGCGGCCTACGCGGATGTCGAGGTTCCATGGTTGCTGGGCAATACCAGGGCAGGCGAAACCTGTGACTTCGATTCGGTCGCGTTCGTCGTTCCGGACGACCCCGGAGCGTTGCGGATGGACCGTGAACTGGCCATCAGCTTCGCCGCCTACCGCATCATCGAGCATCGATTCGCGCGCGCGCCGGTATTCGGGCAACGCCGGATCACGCGGGACATCGACGCGCTGATGGGTTACCTGGCGCTTCGCTTCGGCTTCGACGCCGAAGATGCGTCGACGGACTACAAGGCCGGCTCGCCAGCGGCCTTGGGCAACCACATCGCCGAGTGCTATATCGATTTCGGCCTGGCGGACGGCGCCAACGAGGGCAACGACTATGTCAATACCGTCTATTCGCCGGTGAATCCGCCGCTCGAGCCGCATCTTCCCGGCAACCCCGACATCGTTGATCTCAACCGCTGGCAGCCGCTATCGCTGCGGGAATTCATCGACCAATCCGGTAATGCGGTCACCGGCACGATCGAGCACCTGGGCCCCGAGTGGGGTCAGGTGGTGCCATTCGCGCTGTCCGAGTCGGACCTCACGCTCTACCGACGCCCGGGCGAGACGTTCGACTATTGGGTGTATCACGACCCCGGTCCACCGCCGACCATCGACGGAACGCTCTCGGACAACTACAAGTGGACGCACTCCCTGGTGGCCATCTGGTCGAGTCATCTGGATCCCGACGGGCCCGATGACGCGGAATGCGAAGAGGGCTCGACGGAGCCGATCTGCAGGGGGGCGCAACGCATCGACATCTCCCCGGCGAGCCTCGGCAACATCGCGCTCGAGTCGTATCCGACCGCTTTCGAAGACTACCCGGCATTCTTCAACACCAACGAGGGGGGCGACCCCGGCGCCGGCTACGACGTCAATCCGGCCACGGGCCAACCCTACGAGCCGCAAATGGTGCCTCTGGGCGACTATGCGCGCGTCCTCGCGGAGTTCTGGGCCGACGGCCCGGACTCCGAGACTCCGCCCGGCCACTGGTTCGTCATCCTGAACGAGGTTAACGACCACCCGCTCCTGGAACGCCAGTTCGGCGGCGCCGGCGCCGAGTTGGGGCTCCTGGAGTGGGACGTCAAGGCCTATTTCATGATGGGGGGCGCCATGCACGACGCCGCCATCGCCGCCTGGGGCATCAAGGGATGGCATGACTACATCCGCCCAATTTCCGCTATCCGGGCCATGGCGGACCGCGGCCAGAGCAGCGACGCGAACCTGGTCTCCTACCACGTGGACGGCATTCCGCTTTCCGATGGCCATATCGAACTGGTGGAAGAGGGCGACGCCCTGGCCGGCGATGACGGCGAGCATGTCGGCAAGATCAAGCTTCTGGCGTGGCGCGGTCCGGACCACATCCGCAACCCCCGGGTCGACGCGGCCGGCGTGGACTGGATCCTGGCGGAGAACTGGTGGCCGTATCAGCGGCCGAGCTTCGTCACGCCACCCTTCGCCGGTTATGTCTCCGGGCACTCGACCTATTCCCGAACGGCGGCGGAGTTGATGACCGCGCTCACCGGCGATCCCTACTTTCCGGGCGGCATGAGCGGTTTCGAAATCGTCGCCAACGAGTTCCTGGTGTTCGAGGACGGCCCGAGTGTCGATATGACCCTCGAATGGGCAACGTATCAGGACGCCTCGGACCAGTGCAGCCTGTCGCGCATCTGGGGCGGCATCCATCCCCCGGCCGACGACATTCCCGGCCGCCTGATCGGACTCAAACTCGGTCCGGCCGCCTTCGAGCTGGCGTCGGATTACTTCAACGGAACCGTGGAGCGCTGACCAACCTCACGCCGTTCTTCGATTCGTGGGGGCGACCAACCATGGAACCGGCGCCGTCAATTGGTCTCGCCCGGCCGGTCGTAGGTAACGTTTACCCCTCTTTGCTGGAGCGCCGGAATGTGCTCGTCCAGGGACGCGGCGCTCAATGGGTTCTGTCGGACGTCTATCTTGTCGCCCTCCCCCAATCCCTGGTTCTCCACCAATCCCTGGTTCTCCACCAACGGCGCCAGCTCCGATACGCTGTTGTTGCTAAGACGTAGAACCTCCAGCGCAGTCAGGCCCGTCAGCGGCGTCACGTCCGATATGTCGTTTCTGGAAAGCGAAAGGTTGGTCAGCGAAGTCAGGTCCTTCAGCGACGTCAGATCGGATACGTCGTTTCCGGAAAGATGCAAGGTGGTCAGCGGCGTCAGATCCGTTACCTCGTTCTCGCCCAAGTCCAGAATCGCCATTGCCGTGGCGAACTGCAGGCCTTCCAGGTTGCGAATGCTGCTCCTCCGCGCCGTCAACGATTCTATTCCAGCCATCTCGCTTCTATAGATCACCGCCCCGGCCGGTTCCTCCAGAACGCGTTCGATCTCGGCTCGCAGATTGGCGTCCGGGATCGATACTTCAATTCGTGGTGGTGGCGCCGGCTCTGGCGCAGGCACCAGCTTTCCCCCGCCGGGCCCGCCGCCGCCACATGCCACAAGCGCTGGGGGTCCCACCACGAGCAATAGCGCACAGCCAAACGATCCGACTCTGGTACGCGCCTCGAACATGCCTTGAAAGCTTGAAAGAAAAAATATTTTTCGCTTCTTCGATGTTACCAGAGCGCGATCTTCCAACCCCCGCGCCGCGCCGCGATACCCGAATTCCACCTCCCAGACCGGCGACACGGCTGGCGTCGGCTGGGTCTTGGCGGAAATCCCCTTGTTCCGTGCATATGAGCCGCGGAATTGTCGTCCCCGACAATGGTGGCGGTACATTCGTTCACCTTGGTGCATTTGCGTGGGCGCACGATGTGCCAGTCATCACGGTCACGGCCAAAAGGGAGACAGGTCTTACGCCTGAAGGTTGCATAGAAATGGGAATGACCGTTTCGGAGTGTGTGGACCGCCTCGGCTTACAGCCGGGTAACTCACTATGGAACGACGCAGTTCGTGCAGAATATGAGCGGCGGGATCAGGTGGCAGCTATGGAATCGGCGAAGGCAGCGTGTCGCAGGGCCATGAGTAACGTAGCAGGGCGATTTGGTCTGGCAGCGGGAACCTATGTGGCAATTAAAGAGGGATGTGCCAGAATCCCGAATACTATTGTGGCAACCGCATGCGGTGCGGCGATCACCGGTACGGCTGCGGTGTGTGCCGCAGCAGGATTACTCGGAGATGATGATGATTGACGTGAAGGATGTTCGGAATGAATTGAAGACCGCTATTCCGCTTGCATTGCTCATCGTGGCGGTGATCGCTGTTTTGACATGGTCTTCGTGGCTTTCGACGCTCGCGCTTGCGGGCAGCATGCTGCTCTTTGTGGTTATGTGGGAAACCATTAAAGTGCTGTGGCGAAAGCAGCGCACGAATCACCGGGGCGCATAGCAAAGGGAGGGAAATTGCCCCCGGCCCGCAAATGCTGGTCGGGGGAGGCCGGAATGGCTGCGAATGAAAGGGCGGTAGAAGCTTGCGAAAAAGCTAAAGAAGCAGTCAGAAGCAGCGGTTTCGGGGCTGCGCTCCTATTTGCCGCAACATATGGCGCCCGGACGCATCGTGTACCATCAAGCCCTCTCTCCGAGGCAACAGCGATCTGACGACCTGGACGATGGCTGACAACGTACTGGAAATTCGCGATCTGGCAGTCGATTTCAAGACGGATATCGGCACGACCCAGGCCCTGCGCGATGTCGGTTTCGACGTGCCGAGGGGCGAGGTCACGGCGATCGTCGGCGAATCCGGTTCCGGCAAGTCCGTGACCGCGAACTGCATCATGCGAATCATCCAGCCCCCGGGAGAGATCATCAGCGGGCGGATCGACTTCTCGCCGGCGAGCACAGGGCCATTCGACATCGTATCGCTGCCCGACAAGGATCCCCGACTGTATGACCTTCGGGGAGGCCTGATCAGCATGGTGTTCCAGGAACCCATGACCGCGCTCTCTCCGGTCTACACTGTGGGAAACCAGGTCGCCGAGGCGATCCTCTGTCATCGGGACGTCTCGAAAAAGCAGGCTTGGGCCGAGGCGGCGGATATGCTGGAGCGCGTCGGCATCGACGATGTTCCCCGGCGGATACACCAATATCCCTTTGAATTTTCGGGGGGGATGCGCCAACGGGTCGTGATAGCCATGGCCCTGGTCTGCAATCCGGAACTACTGATCTGCGATGAACCCACCACGGCGCTCGACGTCACCATACAGGCGGAGATCCTGACCCTGATCCGCGACCTGCAGCGAGACCTGCAGAATACGGTCCTCTTCATCACTCACGACCTGGGCGTCGTGGCGCAGTTGGCCGATCAGGTCGTGGTCATGTACCAGGGACGCGTACTGGAAATCGGCAGCGTGCGCCAGGTGCTGAAGGATCCTATCCATCCCTATACTCGGGGCCTTCTGGCGGCGATTCCCGGTCTCGCGGAGAAGGGTCAACGGCTTGAGACGATGGCAAGCGTCATCGGCGACGCTGACATCGTCACCCCGCACCCGCTGGTGCGAATGCCGGACGGTCGGCAGGTGCGCCTGGCCCCCGAACGAGGCGGTCATGGCTGAACCATTGCTTGAAGTCGAGGGCTTGAGCAAGGCGTTCGACGGCGTCATGGCCATCGACAAGATCAGCTTTTCCCTCGATGACTCGGAGACCCTGGGCATCGTAGGCGAATCCGGTTCCGGAAAGACCACTCTGGCGCGCTGCATCCTGCGGGCGATCGATCCCGATGAAGGGTCTGTGCGTTTCAGGGGCAGCGGCGGCTGGCATCAACTGCACGACATGCCACATGCCGATTTGATTCCACTGCGCCAGGAGATGCAGATGGTGTTCCAGGATCCGTTTTCGTCCCTGAACCCGCGCATGACCGTGCAGGAGATCCTGGAGGAGCCGCTCATCATCCACAAGATAGGAAACAGGGCGTCGAGACGGGAATCGGTATTGGACATCCTGGCCCGGGTGCAGATGGAGCAAGATGCGCTGACGCGGTATCCGCACGCCTTCTCAGGCGGTCAGCGTCAACGGATCGGCATTGCGAGAGCCTTGATCCTGCGCCCGAAGCTGGTTGTCTGCGACGAAGCCGTCTCCGCGCTGGATGTGTCGGTACAGGCCCAGATCATCAACCTGCTGGAAGACCTGCAGAAGGAACTGGGACTCACTTACCTGTTCGTTGCGCATGATCTGAGCGTGGTGCGTCACATTTGCGACCGGATTCTCGTGATGCACCGCGGGCGCGTTGTCGAAGCGGGTCCAATCGAGCAGGTCTTCAACAACCCTCGGGAGGACTACACGCGCCTGCTCCTCTCCGCGATTCCCTCCCCCGATCCCGATGTGCCGCTGCAGCCGCTTGATCGGCAGGCCCTAGGCCTCTAGGGAGCTCCCCGCCAAAACGGCTTTTTCAGCCTTTCGCCCGCCCGATGTGGTGTATATTCCGCCGACGCACTACAACTGAGAAATGCGCATGAATGATGCGCCCGATTTCGATCTCGACACCTCCTGGATGGGGCGGATGGGAGAGTGGGGATCCGCTGCCGAACCCAGCAAGCGCGGTCTAACGCTGGAAGATATCCGCATCGGTCGGTACGGGGAACTGCCGGAAGAGAGCAACAACATGTCCGGGCGGCCGCGAGGGTCGACCGAGCGGCCGGAAGCCTTCCGGATCGGCGGCTACACGGTTCGATCCAAGAGAGAGATCTGGCTCGACAACGCCACCTTCCTGTATGAGGAAGCGTTGCAAAGGCAGTGGAGCTCCGCCACCGACATCCCCTGGGAGACCATCGCGCCGCTGCCCGACGACCTCGAGGAGGCGGAGTGCGCGCTATGCACCTTTTTCAATGAGGTCGAGTTCGTCGCTGGCGACGTGCCCGCCCGCTGGGTCGCCAACATCTCGCCCGATTTTTTCGAGGCGCGCAACGTTCTCCTGGCCCAGGTGCAGGATGAGGCGCGTCACATGGATGTGTTTCGCAAACGCGCCCTCGCCAACGGCGGCGGTCTCACTCGCGTGACCGGCGCCACATCCGGTTTCATCGGCAGTATCGATCTGTCCCGCGATTTCACGGAGATGTCCTCGCGCATGCACGTTTCCGGGGAAGGAGCGGTCCTGACCATGTTCCGCATGGGCGAGCTTATGGGCCAGAACCCGGCGGAAAAGCGCATGTATCGGCTGTGTGCCCAGGACGAGGCGCGTCATGTGGCGTTTGGCATCATGCATTTGCGCTATCTGCACGCCACGGCTCCCGAACGGCATCAGGAGATCGAGGCGTATCTCGACGAGGCAGAAAACCTGTCGTTGACGGGGGACACCAATCCCGCCGGGCCTCAGGCCGAGACCAGCGAAGCGCTTGCGATCCTGCTCGGCGGGGGCAAACAGCACTACGACGAGGGGTTTCGCATCCTGCTCGCCATCCGCAAGCGACAGCTCAAGGAATACATGCAGCGCGTGAGAAGCGCCGGCTTCGGCGAGCGCTTCGAGAACGGTCGCTCCACCGTGCCCGCGCGTATCGCCGCGCTAAGCTAAGCGCGTCCTTCCCGAACCCGCCCAAGGAGGCCAAGGCGTGACCCAGGCGTCCCGCATCAAGAATCTCACCGCTTCGGTCGCGCACATCGAGATCTCGCCACCCCGGCTGGAATGGATGGGACATTCCAGGCAATGGGGCACCCGCGTGACGAAGGGCGAGCACGGCTTGCGGCTTGGCGACCTCAACGTCGGCATCTACGGCGAGATCCCGGAGCACTGGGAGGACCAGACCCGACGACCGCGCGGCGCGGCGGACCTGCCCGGGATGCCGCCGCTGCCCTACCACCTGCGCAGCAAACATCAGGTCTGGGCGGATAGCGCCGCCGACCTCTACGAAGAGGCGATTCAACATCGCTGGATTCCCGCGACAGATATCCCGTGGAACGATCTGTCACCGCTTTCCGAGGAGGTTGAACGCGCCGTCTGCCAGGTTCTGACCGAACTCATGCAGGCGGCCAATGCGGAGCTCGAGTGCATTACCTACTGGCAGGAACAGATGTCCTACGGCTACCACGAGGTCAAGCAGTTCCTCGCCGTCGCAGCCCTGACCTGTGCCCGTCATATCGACGCGTTCCGCAAGCGCTGCCTGGCGAACGGCGGCGGGCTTGGGCTCGAGAGCCGGGGGCGGATGAACCGGGCCATACTGGAAAGTCGCGGCGGCTGGACCGAAGCAGTCGTCTACGCCTACCTGCTTCGCGGCTTCTACATCCAGGCCCAATACAGGTTCCTCTTGGCCCATGCGCACAACGCCGCGGAGCGGGAGATCTTCGCCAACTGTCTCGCCGACCACGCGCGCCACATGACTTATGCCCTGGACCACCTGAAATACGCCATCAACCAGCACGACGGCCAACGGGCGATCATCCATACGCTCCTCTCCATGGGCGAACGTACATTGGCGAGGGAAATTCGGGAACCGGTCCAGCGATCAGCGCTCGCCATCGTTTTCGGCGGCGGTATCGAGGGCGGCCGCCAGGAGGGCACGGCAAGGTGGCTTGCGCTCGTTCGGAGCGCTATCCGCGAATACCTCGACGCGTGCGAATGGCTCGGGGTCAAGCGGAACATGATCCATCGCGACCTGAATGCGATGTTGCCCTTGGATGAGCAGCTCAAACCGCCGGAACAGGGGTGATCCGCGCATGGCGGTGTTTCCTTCCCTTGAATGGTTCAACGCCGTGCGCGAACGCTACAACGCCGACGAGACGCTGCACACCGGCGGAGGCGGCCCCTGCGAGGCAAAAGCGGCGCTGTGTGTGGGAGACATCATCTATCTGCTCGAGTTCGACGGCTTCGAATGCGCCGAAGTCAGGGAGATCGGTCGAGACGACATCGACCAGATGGATTTCTGTCTCGACATGCCGATGTCCGAATGGATCGACATGATCAACAACATTCAGCAGAACGGCGCCGCAGACCTGCACCATACGCTCAGCACGATCGATCTCGAGCTGGAGGACGGCTTGGCGCGCGCGCCGGGGGACGATCAATACAAGCGGGACCTGTTCTACCGCTACAACCAGAATTTCCAGGACTTCTTCGACGCCTCGGCCGGCGTTCCGACCACCGTCGTCCGCCTGGATTGACCGTTCGCGAGGAAACCAAGTGCCGCTCTCAATAAAGCGTCTGAAGTCCGCCCAGTCGGCGGTGAACGCGTCCGGCGCATTCCGCGCGCTTGGCAGCGTGGACGTCAAGGTCGTGATGGCGTCGGGGAAGTCCGCGTTCCTCGCCACCTTTCGCGCATTCGGATGCGCTGACGTCCAGCAGATTGACGCGGCCGATACCCGCGACGGCGACTTCACGATAGAAATGACACCGCGAGAATGGCGCGACTATCTCGAGGAACGACGATCGGGCGACGGCAAGTCGCTGGTCGATCTCGACCTTGAGAGAGGCATCGTCAAAGCCCCGAATGCCCGCAAGAAGCAGGACTTCTTCCGTTATCATCAGTCCTTGCAGCAGTTTGTCGACGCCCTCGTCGATATCGCCCCCACAAGTCGGCGGTCAGGAAGGTTGACGTACTGATGCCCCTTTACCCTTATCGCTGCCGGCGCTGCGATACCGTTACCGAGTTGCTTTGGTCGGACTTCGAGCCGCCGGAGCACGTGCGTTGCGATGCATGCGAAAGCGAAGCGACTTACCGCGTCATCGGCGTCAACGCCTATCACCGATCTGACGCCCAGAAGACAGCACGGCTGGACCCGAAGTACGACAGGTTGGTCGATGCGACCGCGAAATCGGCCGATGCGACGAGCGAGCGCCATCTGCTGCGTCGGATGAAGCCGTTCAAGTAGCTTCGCGAGGGATCCAGTGGGCGAGAGACTCAGGGACAAGGTCGCCGTCATTACCGGCGGCAGCAGCGGGATCGGCGAGGCTACAGCGCAACTATTCGTCGATGAGGGCGCCGCCGTGGTGGTCACGGGCCGCTCGGTGGAGAGGGGCGAGGCGGTGGCGAAACGGTTGGGCGATAGCGCGATATTCGTCAAGGCCGACGTCATGTTCGACGCCGATATCAAGCGGGCCATCGATACCGCTGTCAACGTTTTCGGCGGTCTCGACATCCTGTTCAACAATGCCGGCGGCCCCACCGACGGACCATTGACCTCGGTCACCGAGGAGGCCATTCAATACGCCATGCGGTTGCTGTTCGCCAGCGTCGTGCTGGGCATCAAGCATGCCGCGCCGCACATGGAAAGGCGCGGCGGCGGGTCGATCATCAACAACTCCAGCATCGCCGCCATTCGGGATCATCAAGGCGACCTTTTGTACTCGGCCGCAAAGGCCGCTGTGACCCACTACACCAAACTGGCGGGAACGCGTTTGGGCCCGAAGGGCATCCGCGTGAACTGCATGTCTCCCGGCGCGGTCGCAACGCCTATCTTCTGGCGATACGTATCCCCGGAACAACCCTCCCGCCCCGAAGAAACCGAGACGCGGCTGCGGCAGGTTCAGGATCGCCTATCCCGCCATGTGCCGCTGCCGCGCGCCGGAGCCGCGATCGATGTCGCGATGGGCGCGCTCTACCTCGCGAGCGATGAGGGACGATACGTGAATTGCCACGACCTCGTGATTGACGGGGGGCGTACCAGCATGTTCCACGAACCGCCGTAGCAGGTTGCCATAACGACCAGTTTGACTATGGTGATGACCATGGTTACACGAATGCCGCCAAAGCTCGCGTCTGCTGTCCGTCGGCATGCGCGTCTAGCCGAACCCAAGGAGCCGCTGTCTTTTGAATAGCATCAAAGCTTCGGAGTTCAAGGCCAAGTGTCTTGGCCTGATGGACGAGGTGGCCCGTACCGGCGAGTCGCTGGTCATCACGAAAAACGGCAAGCCGGTCGCCACGCTCGCGCCTTACGGACGCAAGCGTGCGAGCTTGGCTGGCCTGCATCGCGGTTCGGTGCGGATTCTGGGCGACATCGTTTCCCCGCTTGACGAGCCTTGGGAGGCGGCCCATTGATCCTCCTGGATACGCATGTGCTGGTCTGGTTGGACGACAATAACCCCAAGCTCGGAGCGAATTGCCGCGGCTAAACGCGGCACAGTAGGTTAGCGTCGCGTCTTTAGGAGTTCGCCAACCCGGCCGGCATCCAATGCTCCGACTCCAACTTCAAGGATCGCCGTAAGCGAACCGGTCAGTCCTCCCGACGTCCCAGGACCAAATCGCGCATGGTGACCATGCCCACGGCGTTGCGGTCGTCATCCACGACCACGGCGCGCGACAGGCCCAGCCGCGCGAGCAGCCGCACCGCGTAGCGAGCGCGCATCCCCGGTGGCAACGTGATCACCGGCTTGGTCATGACCTCGTAGACGCTGACGCGATCCGCGGCGCGGTTGCGGCCAATCACTTCGTTCGCTAGTTCAGCCACCTCCACCAGCCCGACTTCATCTTCCGCGTCACGCCGGTCGACCACGAGCGAACTGACGTGGTGTTGTTTCATCTTCTGCATGGCTTCACTGACCGTGGCCAAGCCATCGATGCTGTAAACGTCGGTGACCATGGCGTCCTCGACCCGCGCTTTGCGCTCCTCGCTCATAGTTCCTCCTCCAGTCTTTCGCGCATCACGGAAAGTTGCGACGACAGGCCGACCGCGTCCTCGATGTCGACCTGAAAAGCGACGCCGGCGCCCGGCTCCTCCTCAAAGCGTCCGGCGTCGCGGATTCGCTCGAGGATGTCCCGCGCCCGCGTCTCAACCACCAGGAACAGCACGACGTTGCCAGCGGCCGTCAGGTCAAGACCGAAGAAGGATCGCTCCGGCGTCAGCCCTTCGCCCCGTACGCCAGTGATGACCGTCGCGCCCGTGGCACCGCCAGCGCGCGCGGCATCGATTACCGTATCGGTCTTGCCGTCGCTGACCAAGGCGACAATCAGCTTCATTCTCATGGCTTCAAGTCCTCCAATAGGATGCTCTACGGCGTTGCCGCCGATTTCCCGACGCGCCTGCGGCCCACCCAGGATGCGACCATCGCATACCCCAACACCGACATGATGGGGAAGACGCTCGCAAACGCAATGAGACCGAATCCGTCGATCAGCGGACTGCGACCCGGCACGTTTGCCGCAAGGCCCAGGCCGAGTGCGGCGACCACGGGAACAGTGACCGTGGAGGTGGTGACGCCGCCGCTGTCATACGCGAGCGGCACAATGGTCCGGCTCGAGCGGAACGTCAGGGCGATCACCACCACATAGGCCGCAATGATGTACCAGGGCAGCGGCGTGCCCGTGACGATACGAAAGCACCCCAGCGCCACGCCCAGCGCCACACCCAAGGCCACCGCGATCCGCAATCCCCGGGCGTTCACCGAACCGCCGGATACCTCCTCCGCCTTCAGCGCGACGGCAATGAGCGACGGCTCCGCGACCGTCGTCGCAAAGCCGATCGCGGCCGCGAACGCGTACACCAGCATATAGTCGGTCCAGACGACGCCGCGTTCAGGGTCCACAGCGCCGACCGCTTCGGTTGCCGTGAGCTACCGCGCCATGGTCTCGCCAATGGGAAACAACGCGTCTTCAAGCCCGATCAGGAACAGCGTCAGTCCCAACAGGACACAGACGAACCCTGCAATGATGCGTCGCAGATTGGGCAGTTTGCGGCGCAGCACCGCGACCTGAAACAGGACCAGGATGCCGATGATCGGCGCCAGGTCGAGCATCGTCTGAAATGCAGTAGTGCCAAAGTCGCGCAGGAACCCCATTGCCTATGCCACCATCCCGTAGGCGAGCACGAAGATCATGGGCGTCAGGCTCGCGAAGGCGATCAGCCCGAAGCCATCGACCATCGGGTTGCGCCCTCGGAGGGACATCGCCAAACCCACGCCGAGGGCGGTAACCAGGGGCACCGTAACCGTGCTGGTGGTGACGCCCCCCGAGTCGTAGGCGACACCGATGATCTCGTCCGGGGCGAAGGCGGTCATGATCGTCACGAGCACGTATCCGCCGATGATCAGGCGGTGGATCGGCCAGCCCTTGAGGATGCGCAACACGCCCAACACGATGGCTACGCCGACGGAAAACGCCACGACCATGCGCAAATTAAAGGCGTATGCGTCTCGCGCCGCCGCTTCCGCCGCAACCCCCGCCGCTTCCGCGGCGACCGCGATCAGCGCCGGCTCGGCGACCGTCGTGCCGAATCCCAGGCAAAACGCGAACGTCAGGAGGGCGGTTGTGCTGCCTTTGCGCGCGAATGCCTGCGCGATCGCTTCGCCAAGGGGAAACAGACCGCTCTCCAACCCCTGAATGAACAGCGTGAGCCCGGCGACCACGCAGATCAACCCGACGAGGACATTGGCGAGATCGGGAAACGGCTGCTGCAGGACAACGATCTGAAAGAACGCGATGACCGCCACAATGGGTGCCAGATCGCGTAGCGCGCCGCTGACGCGCCCGTACACCAGGCCCAGAAGCTTCATCGCGACGCTTTACCCATCGGCGCGTCGAGTTATAGCCCCGGATTTCAGCCGAACGACGACAATCCGCCACCACGAGCATTGCCCGACCAGTCTTGGGGCGCTCTTGACCCGTTTCACCTCGCCCGGATATTGCGGGGAGCCTTCCGCACACAGCCGACTTGTCGCATCATCGGTGGCCATCCCATGCAACGAAAGGAGACGCCATGTCTCTCGGAATCAAGCCCTTCGAACGCGGCCTCCACGATCTCGGGTCCGGAGGCTACGCGTGGCTGCAACCCGACGGAGGCTGGGGCTGGAGCAACGCCGGGCTGATCGTTTCCCAAGGCGAAGCGCTGCTCGTCGATACCCTGTTCGACGTCAGGCTGACCCACGAAATGCTCAATGCCATGCGCGCAGCCGAGCGCGCGGCGGCCCACATCGACACCCTCGTCAATACGCACGCCAATGGCGACCACTGCAATGGCAACGAACTCGTCGCCGACGCCGAGATCATTTCTTCCAGGGCGACTGCGGACGAACTCGCGAGCGAATCGCCCGAACGACTCGCCGAGATGATGCGCCACGCGCCGGACATGGGGGAGGTAGGCGAGTTCCTTCAGTACTGCTTTCGCGATTTCGATTTCGAGAACATACGGCAGACGCTACCAACGCGCACCTTCGAGGACACCCTGCCCATCGCCTGCGGCGACAAGGAGGTAGTGCTCAAGCAGGTAGGCCCTTGCCATACCCGGGGCGATATTCTCGTCCATATCCCCGCAGACAAGCTGATGTTCACCGGCGACATCCTGTTCGTGGAAGGCCACCCGATCCTCTGGGCGGGCCCGGTAGGCAACTGGATCGACGCGTGCGATTACATGCTCGGCCTCGACCTGGAGACGATCGTTCCCGGACATGGCCCGATCACGGATCATCGCGGCGTCCGGGCGGTGCGCGATTATCTCGTCTACGTGCGCGACGAGGCCCGGAAACGATTTGACGCCAGCATGCCAATCTACGACGCGGCCATGGACATCTCCATGACCGACTACGATTCGTGGGGCGACGGCGAGCGTATCGTCGTCAACGTCGCCACGCTCTATCGCGAGTTTGGAGACACGACATCCAGCGCCGGACCGGCGGAGTTGTTCGCCCTGATGGCGAAGATCCACAAGGCGCGACGTCGCTAGCCCACGCCAGTTCCCGAGGTCGCTTCACACAAACGTCGCAAGCTCCTCCAATCCATAGCGTTCCAGCACGGGGACCTGCGCGTCAGGCGCGGGATAACCGGCAACGACCAGCACATAGGGGCGTTCGTCGCGCGGCCGGTCGAGCAACGTATTCAGGAACCGCATCGGGCTCGGCGTGTGCGTCAGCGTCGCGAGGCCCGCGTTGTGGAGCGCGGCGATCAGCAGGCCCGTGGCGATGCCCACGGACTCGGACGTGTAGTAGTTTTTCAGGCGTTTCTCTCCCGCCCTCCCGCTACCAGGGACGAAGCTGAATCGGCGCAGGAAGACGGCGATCAGTACCGGGGCCGCGGTAAGAAACGGCTTGTTGGCGTCGGTGCCGAGCGGGGCGAGCGCATCGAGCCACTCCTTCGACGCGCGACGGCCGTAGAACTCGCGCTCCTCGCGTTCGGCAGCTTCCCGGATCGCGGCCTTCTTTGCAGAGTCGGTAACCACCACGAAGTGCCAGGGCTGGCGGTGGGCGCCGCTCGGTGCGCTTCCGGCGGTCAGAAGCGCATGCTCGACGACATCCTCGGGGATCTCGCGGTCAGAAAAGTCGCGTACCGTACGGCGGCGGCGCATGAGTTGGTAGAACTGTTCAGCCCGGACGCGCATCTCGGCCACTGGGCGCTCCTCGAACGCGAGCGGCGCAAACCCTTTCACGGCACGCCTCCAATCGGTTGTCATAGCGATGCGATTGTAGTGCTTCGAACCGCCTGTCCGCACCAGGCGGGGAGGCGGGGCGGGTTAGGGCGGGGTTGCCCGCTTGGCGACGATTTCTTCCGCGAGCGCCACGTAGGCTGCGGCACCGGTCGAGCGGCGGTCGTAGAAGATGGCCGGGAGCCCATGGCTCGGGGCCTCCGCCAATCGCACATTGCGCGGTATCACCGTACGGAACACCTGCTCGCCGAAGTGGTCGATCAACTGGCGAGACACTTCAAGCGTGAGGCGGACCCGCGGGTCGTACATCGTCCGCAAGACGCCTTCTATAGCCAGCCCCGGGTTGCCGCGCTCGCGCGCCCCCGCGATGGTGTCGAGCAGCGCCACCAGGCCCTCCAGGGCATAATATTCGCACTGCGTGGGGATGAGCACACTGTCGGCGGCCATCAACGCGTTCACTGTCAGTATGTTGAGCGCGGGCGGACAGTCGATGATGACATAGTCGAACCAGGGCGAAGCCGGCGCAAGGCGCTCGCGCAGGCGCCCCATGCGATCCTCGACGGCCATCAGTTCGACCTCCGCCGCCGTCAGGTCCGCGTTGGAAGGCGCCAGGGCGATCCCCGCCACGCATTCGACCGCGATGGCTTCCAATGGGACCTCGCCCACAAGCCACTCGCAGGTCGATTTGCCAAGCGCCTCCTTGTCGATTCCGCAACCTATCGTCGCGTTGCCTTGCGGGTCGAGATCGATCAGGAGCATGCGCGCCCCGGACAGCGCGAGGGATGCCGACAAATTGACACTGGTTGTCGTCTTGCCGACCCCGCCCTTCTGGTTCGCCACCGCTATGACGTGCATGGGGCGTCCAGGCGTTGGACTTCCGTTATGTGCCGCAGCGGTTCGCCGTCGCCTACGACCACCGCATCGGCGCGCCGGATTCGCCCCCCCGGGAAAGCGAGTCCCGCCAGGGAAGACGAAGACTGCAACAACGCGCACCCCTGTGGCCGCAGGAGGTGCCGCGCGATCTCCCAGGCCATTGTCGGCTTCGCCACCGCGCGGACCGTAACGGTGTCGAACGGCGTGTGAGGATCGAACTGGCGGGCATCCTCCAGCACGACCTCGGCGTTTTCGATATCCAGTTCAATCAGCACCTGGCGCAAGAACCGAGCCTTCTTTTCGCTGCGCTCCACCAAGGTTACCTGCCACTGCGGCCCGACGATCGCCAGCGGGATGCCCGGGAACCCGGCACCGGAACCGACATCCGCAAGCCGCGCGCCTTCGACCCACGGCACCAGGGACAAGCTGTCCGCGATGTGCCGCGTTTCGAGTCGGTCCACGTCCCGCCGGCTGACGAGGCGATGGGCGGGGTTCCAACGCCGAACGAGCTCGCTGAACGCATCGAGACGCATTCGAGCGCGCGCGTCGAGATTCACGCGGTTCGACGCGCCGCGCGCTCCCCGACTGGTGGGGGTTCTTCTCTGTCAGGGGCAATCCCGTCGCGCCCGAATGGTTTCCCGCCCTCTGCGGCAGGCCTCCCGGCGAGCCGCTTCGCATGGATCAGGAGCAGCGACAGGGCCGCGGGCGTAATTCCGGGAATCCGGGATGCCCGAGCCAGGGTCTGCGGCTTCGCCAGCGAGAGTTTTTCCTTGAGTTCGTTGGATAGCCCCTCGATATTCTCGTAGTCGAGCCCGCGAGGCAAAGCGACGCCCTCCTGGGCCTTGACCTTGGCGATCTCTCGATCCTGGCGCTTGATGTAGCCGTCATACTTCGCCTGGACCTCCGCCTGCTCCAGGGCTACCAATGGAATATCCGCATCCACGGCTTCGACGGCGCGCAGGTCCGCCGCGGTCACGGCGGGGCGCTTGATATAGTCGAACAGGTTCGTTTCCTTCGCGACGGCTTCTCCGCATCGGGCTTCGAGTCGCGCGCCGAGTATGCTGCCCGGCGTCAGGGCGGCGGCCTTCAGTGCGGCCGTGGCCCTGCCGATCGCGTCGCGCTTCGCCTCGAATTTGCGCCAGCGCTCACCATCGACCAGGCCGAGTTCTCTCGCGACAGGCGTCAGTCGCAAATCCGCGTTGTCCTGGCGCAGCCGGAGCCGGTACTCCGCGCGGCTGCTGAACATGCGGTAGGGTTCATTCGTGCCGAGGGTGACGAGGTCGTCCACCAACACGCCGATGTAGGCCTCGTGCCTTTGCGGCGTCCAGGGGCTGCTGCCCGCCACCTTCCGCGCGGCGTTCAGCCCCGCCAGCAATCCCTGCGCAGCCGCCTCTTCGTAACCTGTTGTGCCGTTGATCTGACCAGCGAAAAAAAGCCCCGAAACCGCCTTCGTCTCAAGCGATGGCTCGAGTCCGCGCGGGTCGAAAAAGTCGTACTCGATGGCATAGCCCGGCCGGGTGATCCGCGCCCGTTCGAAACCCTCTATGCTCCGGACCAGCGCGAACTGCACCTCGAAGGGCAGGCTCGTGGATATGCCGTTGGGATAGAGTTCGTTCGTATCGAGGCCTTCCGGCTCAACAAAGATCTGGTGCGAGGTTCGGTCGGCGAAACGCACGACCTTGTCCTCAATGGACGGGCAATAGCGAGGTCCCACGCCCTCGATTTCCCCGGCGTACATCGGCGAGCGGTCGAGTCCGCCCCGTATGATCCGGTGCGTTTGCGCGTTCGTGGCGGCGATGTGACATGCCACCTGGCGCGGATGCTCGCTGCCGTCCGAGATAAGGGACATCGCCGGACACGGTTCGTCGCCCCACTGCGGTTGCATGCGCGCGAAGTCGACGGTATCCCCGGCGATTCGCGGCGGCGTCCCGGTCTTGAGCCTGTCTACGGCAAACGGCAACGCGCGCAGGCGTTCGGCCAGGGCGTTGGAAGCAGGGTCGCCAGCGCGACCGCCAGCGTGGTTCTCCAACCCTATATGGATGCGGCCGCCAAGAAATGTCCCTGTCGTCAATACGACGGTCGGGGCGGAAAACGCCAGTCCCATCGCCGTCAGGACGCCCTCGACGCGGCCCTTTCGGATCTCGATATCGACGACCGACTGCTGGAAGATGGCGAGGTTCTCCTGCGCTTCCAGCATGCGGCGTATCGCCTTGCGGTAGAGCGTGCGGTCCGCCTGGGCGCGCGTGGCGCGCACGGCGGCGCCCTTGCTCGCATTCAACGTTCGAAACTGAATCCCGGCCGCATCCGTCGCCAGCGCCATCGCGCCGCCCATCGCATCGACCTCCTTGACCAGGTGGCTCTTGCCGATGCCGCCTATCGCGGGATTGCAGGACATCTGCCCGAGGGTCTCTATGCTCTGGGTCAACAATAGCGTGGTTGCGCCGGTCCTCGCCGCCGCCAGCGCGGCTTCAGTCCCGGCGTGTCCGCCGCCGACGATGATGACATCGTACGTTTCGCTATGGAGTCTCATGCGCGCTTGTCCATTTACCAATGCCGTAGCTTATTTCCCTATGCAGAAGCTGGCAAAGATTTCGCCCAACAGGTCGTCCGCCGATACGCGCCCGACGATGACGCCCAGGTGATCGTGGGCATCTCGCAGGTCTTCGGCAACCAGCTCGCCCTGGTTGCCCGCCAGGCGTTCCCGGGCGTCGGCGAGCGCTGCATCAGCGGCCGCGAGAGCGTCGAGATGCCGCGCCCGCGCCGTAAAGACGCCTTCGCCCGCGCGATAGCCGGCGGCATCCATTATCTCCGTCGCCAGGGCATCGATGCCTTCCCCGGTCAGCGCGCAAATTCGCACGACAGCCGGCGCGAGCCGACCGGTCGGCCGTCCGCTCAGGTCCGCCTTGTTGCTGGCGATGATCGATGCGGCGGCCGCATGGGAAACGGTGCAAGCGCGGGGTCTCTCTCCAACCTTGCCGCCCGAAGAGTCCCGGTCGTCCACAACCCAAAGCACGACATCCGCCGTTGCCATCGCGCGGTGCGCGCGGTTTACGCCCTCGGCTTCCACGGTGTCCGTTGTTTCTCGCAAGCCAGCGGTGTCGACCACGCGCACAGGCATGCCATCGAGGTCAAAGTCGGCATTCAACGTGTCTCGCGTTGTTCCCGGCACGTTCGTGACGATGGCGCGATCTTCGCCGGACAACCGGTTCAACAAACTCGATTTTCCCACGTTCGGCGCGCCCGCGATAACGACGTTCAGACCGTCTTGCAAGAGCGCTCCCTGGCGGGCGTCGGCGCGCAAGGTCGAGAGTCGTCTTTGCGCCGCTTCCAGCCTGTCGCCGACATCCGACTCGGAAAGAAAGTCAATCTCCTCATCCGGAAAGTCGATAGCGCTCTCGCAAAAAACACGCAGCTCAAGAAGCTGCCGCGCGATCGCATGCACGTGTTTCGAGAACTCGCCCGACAAGGAGCGCAGCGCGCCCCGCGCCGCCTGGCGCGTGGCGCTGTTGACGAGATCGAGGACCGCCTCCGCCTGCGCCAGATCTATCTTGCCGTTGACGAACGCCCGTTGCGTGAACTCCCCCGGGCCAGCGCGTCGAGCGCCAAGGGACAGCACCCGTTCAAGCAGCATGTCGAGCACCACCGGACCGCCATGCCCCTGCAATTCCAGCACGTCCTCGCCGGTGAACGAATACGGTCCTTCGAACCGGATCGCAATGCCCCGATCAAGTGCCGCGCCGTCCAGGTCACGAAAGCCACAATAGACCGCACTGCGAGTTTTCAGCTTCCTGCCTGTCAACGCCTGCGCAATTTTCGGGGTCAGGGGCCCGGACACGCGCACAATGCCGACGCCGCCCCGTCCCGGGGCCGTCGCGACCGCAGCTATGGTTTCGACAGTCGACATGGCGCACGCGACACGATCAAGCGCTTTGCGCCTTCTCTACCCGATAGTTCGTGAACCATTGCTGCGCCATGGAAAGGAGGTTGTTCACCAGCCAGTACAAGACGAGGCCCGAGGGGAAGAACATGAACAACACGGTAAACATGATCGGCATCATCTTCATCATCCGCGCCATCATCGGGTCCGGCGGCGTGGGACTGAGTAGTTGCTGCGCATACGTCGAGATGCCCATCAGGATGGGCAGGATGAAAAACGGGTCCATGGCAGAGAGGTCGTGCACCCAGCCGAAGAACGGCGCCTGGCGCAGTTCGACGCTCTCGTAGAGCACCCAGTACATGGAGATCAGCACCGGCATCTGCAACAACATGGGCAGGCAGCCCCCCAGCGGGTTCGCCTTTTCTTTCCGGTACAGCTCCATCATTTCCTGCGATAGCTTTTGGCGGTCGCCCGCATGACGCTCCTGCAGGCGCTTCATCTGCGGCGCGAGCTTGCGCATCTTCGCCATCGACTTGTAGCTCGCGGCAGAAAGCGGGTAGAGGATCAGCTTGATCACCAGCGTCATCAGGATGATGGCAACACCCCAGTTGTGCGCGAACGACTGGATGATTTCGAGCAAGCGAAAGAGCGGGACTGCCAGCCACCAAAGGAATCCGTAGTCCACCGTGAGGTTGAGGTTCGGCGCTATCTCTTCCAGACGGTGTTGATCCTTCGGGCCCGCGTAGAATCCGGCGCCCACCAACGCCGTCCCTCCCGGCGCAACAGTGAACGCGGGGCCGGTAAAGCCAACGATATAGGTCCCGTCGCCGCGGCGATTCGGATACCCGTAGTAGGTGTTGACATCGTCCGGATCCGCGACCCAGGCGCTCAGAAAGTAGTGCTGCAGCATTGCGATCCAACCGCCTCTCACCTCCTCGCGAAGCTCCTCGTCCTCGAGATCTTCGAAGTCCACTTTTTCGTAGCGCGAATCGATGGTAGTCAGCGCGGCACCCAGGTAGGGCCTGGGGCCGAGGCTGAACCGCTGGCGTGCTTGCGGTAACGTCGCATCGCGCTTGATTTGAGCAAAGAGGTTCGCCGATATAGGTTGGGCGCGTTGATTGTCAATCTCGTATTCGAGTTCGACGTAGTACGACGCAGGGTCGAAGCGGAAACGTTTTTCAACGACGATGCCGTCCTCCTCATGTCGCAGGACGACTTGCTTGGGTCCTTCCTCGATCCGGTAGGACCGAAGGGCCGAGGCGTAGCGGGGGCGGCCGGATCGCGAATCGACGCCATCCGGACCCGCGAGACCGCTCTGGGCGATGTAGGTGTGATCCGCCCGTCGGTCGAGCAGCACGAAAGGCATGTCGGGCTGGTCGAGACCGACGGGATACTGCGGCAGCCGGACGCCGACGATGTCGCCGCCGAGCGGGTCGATCCACACCGTCATCGTCGGTGTCGTCACCTCGATCAAACGCGCGCGCTCCGCCGCGGGGTCCACAGCTTCTACTGGTTCAAAGGCGTCCGCACCGGCTGTCGGCTCGGGTACATCAAAGTCGTAGCCTGTTGGTTCATCAACTTCCGAAGGCGCTTCCGGCAACAGCGCCGATTCCTCCGCCACCGGAGCTTCGGCGGGTCTAACCGCTTGCCGACCCTGGTCCTGCTGCCATGCGAGCATGAGCAGGTAGGCAGTAATGCCCAGCGCAACCAGGAGAATGATGCGTTGGATCTCTGCGCTCGGCAGGCTCACGACAAGCGCTCCCTTCCATGTAACAAACGTCTCCGGGGAGCGCCAGCGACCAGGGCCGGTTGTTCCATGGTCGCCGAGCGGGGCCGGGCCGGAGCCTTCAGCCGGGGAGCGCGAGGGGGCACCCCTCGCAAGAAAACAGCCTTCAGCCCGGGAGCGCGAGGGGGCACCCCTCGCAAGGAAAAAGCCGAAGCCGAAGGCGTCGCCTGTGGGGCACTTGCTGCTGCGCTGAGCGACTTGGCCGACGACCCGCTCGCCCGGGCCGGCACCGGATCATGGCCGCCGGGGGCCCAGGGATGACACCTTCCGAGGCGCTTCAGCGCCAACCAGCCGCCGAGGATGGGACCATGCAGCCTGATCGCCTGCACCGCATACGCGGAGCAGCTTGGGTAGTAGCGGCAGCATGGCGGGAACAGCGGGCTTATGACGAGTCGATATACGCGCAGCAAGCCAACGAGCGTCGTCTTGACCGCCGTGTCAACGGAGATGTTCATGCTTTCTGCTCAACTTCTCCCAAAGCTCGTCCGCCGCCCGCCGCACCTGGGCCGCCTCGATTGGACGGCCGTCGCCACGAGCCGTGACAACAATGACGATGTCGCAACTCGGCAACCTCCCGCGAGCGTGCCGGAAAGATTCGCGTATGTGGCGTTTGGCCCGGTTGCGGTCTATCGCGCGTCGCAACACTCTCTTTGGGGCGACGATTCCAAGCCGCGAGACGCACATTCTATTCTCAGCGGCGATGAGGCGTAATGGGCCGCTGCGAAGACGCCGCCGAGGCTTTCTGAAGACGCGATCAAACTCCGGCTTGCGGACGAGCCGCGCACCGCGCGGAAAACGATAGTCGCCCGCGGACAGGACCCCCACTGCTTCCCCCTTGCTTGTGAACGTGCATGATCGGGGTCGCCTCGTCCCGGGCACGGCGTACAGGCGACACCTGCTTGCGCCGCCCTGTTCCAGAGTGGGTGTCTTCTTGCGCGGGACACCGACCGCGTCGAGGCCGGGCCGGAGCCCTCAGCCGGGGAGCGCGAGGGGGTTCCCCTCGCAAGAAAACAACAGCGCGAGGGGGCGCCCCTCGCAAGAAAAAAACCGATGCCGAAGGTGCCGCCTGTGGGGCACCGCTAGACCGTCAGCCTTTTTCGGCCTTTCGCCCGGCGAGCGGCCAACACCTTGCGTCCGTTACGCGTCGCCATGCGGGCGCGAAAACCGTGCGTGCGCTTGCGCTTGATCACGCTTGGTTGAAATGTCCTTTTCATCAGGCACTTGGGGTGGGTTGAAGACGGCGGCGATTGTAGGTAAATCCCGCTCGGACTGTCAATTGTTGCGAGTCGTTGTCGCGCTCTTGGGCTCGGCGGCTAGCGCCACAAAATCCGTCGCCCTGGCGGGTGCGCCGTGTTTTGCCCCCGCCCAAGCCCGACTGTTTCGTGCCACCTGTCTGTTAGCTATCAAACAGGGCCTGCTGAACCAGGTCGCAGAACACATGGCCGATTACGATATGCGCCTCCTGGATGTGCTGTGTGCTCTTGGCCGGCACGACGATGCACGGGTCCGATACTTCCCGCAAGGCGCCCCCATCCGATCCCGTGAGCCCGATCACTGCGATGTCGAGCTCGCTCGCCCGCCTGGCGGCCCTGAGCACGTTGACAGACTGGCCGCTGGTCGTGATGGCCAACAGTACGTCCCCCGCCCTGCCAAGCGCTTCCACCTGGCGTTCGAAGACGCTTTCAAAACCGAAATCGTTTGCGGCGGCGGTCAGAAACGATGTATCGGTGGTCAGTGCTACGGCCGCTAGCGGCGGCCGCATGAATGCCTTGTCGAGCACATTGACGAACTCCGCAGCGATGTGCTGGCAATCCGCCGCGCTGCCGCCGTTGCCGCAGAGCATGAGCTTGTTGCCGCGTTCAAGCGCGGCGGCGGCGATCCCTGCCGCCGCCAGGATGCCGTCCGCACAATCTTCAAGCGCGCGTTGCTGGGCCTGGATTGCGCCCTGGAAATGCGCGCGAAGGCGCTCGGCTTGGGGTTCCTTCATGCTGACTGCTCCCGGCGCAGGATCTCCTCGATGCGCCTCGCGGCATCGAGAAGGTTCTCGACCACATAGTCTGGCCGCTCTTGCGTCCCTTCGCCATCGGTTGTTGCACCGGGCCGCACGAGGAAGGTCCGCGCCGAAACGGCGCGGCCCATCCCGATATCGCTGCCCTTGTCGCCAATGACGAAACTCCGCGACGGATCAAAGCCAAGCTCCGCGCTTGCCGCGTGTACGAGACCGGGTCTGGGCTTGCGGCAATCGCAGTGTCGCTCTGGATGGCAGGGACAGTAGTAGATTCCATCGAGGCGGACGCCTTTCGCTTCGAGCAGTTCCTCCATGCGAAGGTGTATCGTGCCGAGCTGTGCCTCGTCGAAATATCCCCGACCGATACCCGACTGGTTCGTCAATATCGCCAGTCCGAGCCCGAACGAGCGCAGCCGCGCCAGACCCTCCGCCGCGCCCGGCAGGATTTCCACTCCTGCCGGATCGGCGAGATAGCCGCGGTCGGCAATGACGGTCCCGTCGCGATCAAGTAGCACTGCACGGGCATACGGCGGTGCCATCACGTACCCGCCGCCTCGGCGCGCTTCGCGCGTGTTTGTTCCAACGCTCGAAACCCCCGCGATGACGGCGCATTGTTGCAGTGCCAGACCTTCACTTTCCCCTCTTCGTGGGCAGGACGTCGGCGGGTTAGTGTCGAAGTTTCGCGCCTCGGGTTCAAGCTGCGGTTCGACGCCACGGGTGCCGCTCTGGTAAAAATAGCCTACAAACAGAAGGAGGATTGTGAGCATGTTGCCAAAGTCCGTAGTCATCAATGACGACACGATGCGCGAAGGGCTGCAGATTGAGAGCGCCGATATCCCGGTGGATGAAAAACTCAGGCTCCTGGATGCCTTGGGCGAGACCGGGGCGAAAGTAATCTCAATCGGCTCGTTCGCGCACCCGAAATGGACGCCCCAGATGGCGTGCATCGACGAGATCGCCCAGCGTTTTGTGCCGAAGCCGGGCGTCAGGTACACGGCAGCGGTATTCAACAAGAAAGGGTTTGAGCGCGCCGATCAGTACTACCCCAAGATAGATGTGCGCCATAGGCGGGGTTTCGGCACCAGCGTCGAACTGTGCGATACGTTCGCTCGGCGCAACTACAACCGAAGTCAGGCGCAGCAGCTCGCCGCCATGGAGGAGACCATCGCGGCGGCCAGGAAGGCGAACGCCGAACATGCCTCCATCGGCATCGGCAATCCCTTCGGCTCCAACTTCGAGGGGCCCTTCTCCTTGCAACAACGGCTGGACCTGCTACAGCTCATGATCGACAAGTGGCATGCCGCCGGCATTCCTGTGACCCGTTGTTCGTTCCTCGAAGCGATGGGCTGGAACCTGCCGCACGAAGTGCGGGAAACCCTCATTGCAATTCGCGAGCGATGGCCGGAAATCACCGATTTCCATATGCACCTGCACAATACCCGGGGACTTACGATGGCGAGCTACCACGAAGCGCTGCAACTCGGGGTGCGCGAGTTCGATACGTCCATCGGGGGCATGGGCGGTTGCCCATATTGCGGCAACGGACGCGCCGCTGGCCATTTGCCCACCGAAGATTTCGTCGACCTCTGCCACGAATTGGGCATCGAAACGGGCTACAACCTCGATAAGCTCATTGAAGCGGCGGCAATCGCCGAAGAAGTCGTGGGGCATCCGTTATGGGGGCATGTTTCGAAGGCCGGGCCCCGCCCCCGTGGCGACGCCGTGTATCCGCGAGAGATGCCCTTCGTGGAAACCCTCGAAGAAGCCGCGCATTTCCGAAAGGGTCCAAGCGTATACGACGGGCAGATCGCTCCCTGGCGGTCTAACGACGCCTTGCGCCAATAGTGACCTCCCCCCACCGCGAGTCCTAAGGAATAGCACCACATGGCAGTACTCGAGTCGCGGCTGGACATCCGTTCCGACGCCTATCGCGAAAATCGCGAACACATGCTCGGCGCGCTCGCTCGACTCGACAAACTCTATGCGGAAGCGGCCCAGGGCGGTGGCGAAGAAGCCATGGCCCGCCTCCGTTCGCGCGGCAAGATGCCGCTGCGACAGCGCATCAGCCTGGTGCTCGATCGCGACTCGCCGTTTCTCGAGATCAGCCCCCTGGCCGCCTGGCGCTCGAACTATGCGGTGGGCTCCGGCTTCATCGTCGGTATCGGCGTCATCGAGAACACGGAATGCGTGATTCTCGGGCACGATCCATCGGTTCGCGCGGGCGCGTTCAATCAGTTCAACTCCAAGAAGCTCATGCGAGGACTGGAGATAGCGCGCCGAAATCGGCTGCCGTACGTGCAGTTCGTCGAATCCGCCGGGGCGGACTTGCGCGGAGAAGGCGGCCGAGGCGGCGACCCCGAGGAGGCGATTCGGCGCGAGGTCACCCACTTCGCCGAATCTGGCAGGCTTTTCTACGAAATCACCGAACTTTCGAAGATGCGTATCCCGACCATCTCCGTCGTATTCGGTGCATCCACCGCCGGCGGCGCCTACCAGCCGGGCATGAGCGACTACAACATCTTCATCAAGGGACAGTCGAGAGTGGCTCTCGGCGGCCCGCCGCTAGTCAAGATGGCGACCGGCGAAGACGCCGACTACGAGCAACTCGCCGGCGCCGACATGCACACCCGCACATCCGGCCTGGGCGACTATCTCGCGCAGGACGAGCTGGATGGGATACGCATGTGCCGGGAAGTCGTCGCGCACCTCAACTGGCGCAAACACGGGCCCGGGCCCACCATGCCCGCCGACGATCCCATCTACGATCCGGAGGAGCTGCTCGGTATCGTCAACGAGAACCTGCGCGTACCCTTCGACATGCGGGAAGTGATCGCTCGCGTCGTCGACGGGTCCCGTTTCGAGGAGTTCAAACCCCTCTACGGCCCGACGCTGGTCACTGGCTGGACCTCCATCTTCGGCTATCCCATCGGCGTCCTCGCCAACAACGGCCCGCTCATGTCGGAGTCCTCCGAAAAAGGCGCGCAGTTCATCCAGCTCTGCAATCAGATTGACGTGCCGATGCTGTTCCTTCACAACATCACCGGCTTCATCGTAGGCACGGACTTCGAGCGCCAGGGCATCACCAAGCACGGGTCGAAGATGATCAACGCGGTGGCGAATTCCACCGTGCCGCATATCTCCATCATCGTTGGCGCTTCCTACGGTGCCGGCAACTACGGCATGAGCGGTCGCGCATACGAGACCCGGTTTTCCTATACCTGGCCGACTGCGAAGATCGCGGTCATGGGGCCGCAGCAAATGGCGGGAGTCATGACTATCGTGCAACGGGCGGCTGCGGAGCGCCGCGGTCTCACGTTCGATGAAGCCGCCAATGACCGGCGAGTCGAGGCTGCAGAATTCTGGGCGGAAGAACGCTCAAAGGGTCTTTTCGCGACTTCCCGCGTCGCGGACGACGGCATGATCGACCCGCGGGACATGCGCGCGGTCACAGCCATCTCCCTTTCCGCTTGCCACAGCAACAAGGTCGAAGGAACAAAGGAATTCGGCACATGGCGGATGTAGCAACGGCCCAGCCGATCCGGCGGCTCCTGATCGCCAATCGCGGCGAGATCGCGCGACGCATTCAGCGCACCGCGCACGAGATGGGAATCGACACCGTGGCGGTGTACGCGGACAGCGATGCCGCCGCGCCGTTCGTGCGCGAAGCCGACATCGCAATCGCCTTGAACGGAAATCTTCCGGCGGAAACCTACCTTGACGCGGCCAAGGTACTCGCTGCCTGTAAACGCACGGGCGCTGACGCTGTCCATCCCGGCTACGGCTTCCTGTCGGAGAACGCCGATTTCGCCCGGAGCGTCGTGAATGCCGGCTTGCGGTGGATCGGACCGTCTGGCGAAGCGATAGCGGCGGTGGGCGACAAGCTCGCGGCGAAAGCGCTTATGCAGGAACTGGATGTGCCTACCCTGCCAGCGCTTGAGTTAGACGATGACACGGACCTCGACGCCGCCGCCCATCAGATAGGCTTTCCATTGCTCGTCAAGGCTGCTGCCGGCGGTGGCGGCCGCGGCATGCGCATCGTGCACTCTGGCGAAGATATCGCCGAAGCGATCAGTTCCGCCAAGCGCGAAGCGATCGCAGCATTCGGCAACGCTACGGTATTCCTCGAGCGCTGGCTGACGAAACCGCGGCACGTGGAAATACAGATCCTGGGCGACCACCACGGCAACCTCGTCCACCTCTTTGAGCGCGAGTGTTCAATCCAGCGGCGCCATCAGAAGATCATTGAAGAAGCGCCTTCGCCCGTCGTCGACGCGACGCTGCGTGAAAGGATGGGAGAAGCCGCGTTAACGGTGGCGAGAAGGATTGGCTACACCTCTGCCGGCACTGTGGAGTTCCTTCTCGACGGCGGCGACTTCTGGTTCCTCGAGGTCAACACCCGCCTGCAGGTGGAGCACCCCGTGACGGAAGCGGTTACCGGTCTCGACATCGTCCGCGAACAGATTCGCATCGCCGAAGGCGAACCTCTGGGATACGCCCAGGATGACCTGTCCATGCGCGGCCATGCGATCGAAGCACGGCTTTATGCCGAGGATCCAGTCAACGACTTCCTTCCGGCGGGTGGTTCCGTACTCGAGTGGAAACCCGACGACACCACCACAGCGCGGTTCGATTCTGGCGTCGAATCCGGCAGCGGGATCAGCGTCGCCTTCGATCCAATGATCGCAAAGGTCATTGTCGCAGCGCCGACCCGCCGCGAAGCTGCCACCCGGCTGGCGAGGACATTGGAGAGGACGCGCTTGCAGGGCGTGACGAATAACCGCGACTTTCTCGTAGCGACGCTACGCGCGCCCGCGTTTCTCAGCGGCGATACGACTACGGACTTCATTGAACGCGTCAACCCGGACCGGAAACGCAGGTTGTCGACGGCGGAACTGCATGACGCGCTCATCTCTGCGACCATCTATGGCCAGGCTCGTCGACGGGCAAAGGCGACAGTCTTGCAGAACGTGCGAAGCGGCTGGCGCAACTCCTTGATGCCGCCGCAAACCGTCCGTTTTGGAATTGGCGACCTTGAAACAAACGTCGATTATCGGGCTCGAAGAGACTGCGCTTTCAACGTCATGATCGGCGAGGTCTCCCATGTCGTCGCGGTCTTTCGCCAGGATACGGAGGGTGTCGATATCGACATCGATGGTCGCCGGGTCTACGCAACAGTCAGTCAACACGGTGACCGCTGGTGGCTTCACGGTCCAGGCGGCGATGTCGACATCGTGGAGGTGCCGCGGTTTCCGACCGGTACCGTCGCGACCGTGGCGGGTGGGCTCGTCGCCCCGATGCCGGGCAATGTCACCAGCATCGGGGTTGCAGAGGGCGATTCCGTCAGCCAGGGGCAATTGTTGTTAATCCTGGAGGCGATGAAGATGGAACACCGAATCACCGCACAGAGATCGGGCAAGGTTTCGCGGATCCTCGTGCAAGCGGGGGACCAGGTAGACAACGGTGCACTGCTGGCGGTGCTGGAGGAAGATGAAGAATGACGACCGAAGCCACACTGTACGAAGTCGGGAACGGCGCGGCGTGGATTACGCTGAATCGTCCAGAAAATCGAAACGCGCTGTCCGCCGTGCTCGTGAGTGAACTCCAGGGGCACCTTCTAGCCGCCAACGAGGACGGATCGGTGCGTTCGATCGTCATCACGGGAGCGGAACCGGCGTTCTGTTCCGGAGCCGATTTGAAGAATCCGCCTGGCCAAATGATAAGAGGTCTTCAATCCGTGCCCTATCCGAAGGTGCTAGCGACCATCATGGAGAGCCCCAAGCCCGTGATCGCCGCAGTGAATGGCGCAGCCTTCGCCGGCGGTCTGGGACTCGTTGGCGCAGCCGATATCGTCATCGCCGTAGAGGACGCGAGATTCGCGTTCAGCGAGGTGCGCATTGGAGTGATCCCGGCGGTTATCTCGGTTGTGTGCATCCCAAAGCTCGGAACGCACCACGCGATGAAGCTCTTTCTGACCGGTGAGCGGTTTACGGGCGCGCAAGCGGTCGAGATGGGTTTCGCGCACCGGGCAGTGCCGAAGGAGAAACTCCTCGACGCAGTCCAGGAGGAGATTTCCATGATTAACCTGGGCGGACCGAATGCGGTGCCGGAGTGCAAGAAGCTCGTGCGACGCATACCGACCCTCTCTACCGCCGATGGTTTTGAAGAGGCTGCAGCATGGAGCAGTCGGATGTTTGCCTCCGAAGAAGCCGCCGAGGGAATGGCCGCGTTCCGCGAGAAACGAGACGCGCCTTGGGCGACGAGCCAAGACTGAACCAAACGGTTCCAAGGCAATTTCTGTCATTGAAATAGGACATTGACACTATTGTTGATGTTGTTGAGGTGGCTTGGTTCTGTGGAAATCACCTGCAAACTGCTCTTGTTGTAGGAAATTTCCTACTTGTCTTCGTGTGATTTTCCCCTTCGGAACGGGTGCGTTTTCCGGTATGAAATGGGGAAAAAGTCCCATTCCATTTTTATCCACAGGTTGTGCTGTGGCAGTTCACAGCTTTTTCCAATCGGCATGTTTTCGAGCGCGTACGGAAGCCGAGGGGTGGTATATATAAGATATTGTTTTTACGGTAATTATTGTGTGGCGCGGAAGTTTTTTTACGCTTTCATGTACAGTACGGTTGCCTTCGTGCTTAGAATTGGTGCCAAGAGGAAAATTTCTACGGAGAGGGGGATTTCCGTGGTTGCGGTGGTTTGGCAGGAGTGCTTGGGCGGGTTGGTCGAGGAGTTGAGCTCGCAGGATTACAATACTTGGATCCGACCGCTGCAGGCACGGGTCGAAGAGTCGAGGCTGACCATCCTGGCGCCGAACCGCTATGTGCGCGAAAAAGTTCAGGAAAGGTACTTTGCGCGCATCGTTGAACTGGTGGAGTGGCACGGTGACCCGGCGAGTCCGTTTTCGGTTGAACTCGAGGTCGGCGGGAAGGAACGGCAGACAGGGTCGCCGCTGCGAGTGGAGGGGGATCGACACGAGGAAGCGCTCAACAAGACGTTCACCTTCGATACTTTCGTGAAAGGCACTTCGAACGAGTTGGCGGTGGCGACAGCGGATCATGTCGCCAAGAATCCTGGAAGATCGTACAACCCACTGCTTCTTTATGGCGGGGTTGGGTTGGGCAAGACGCACCTTATGCACGCGGTTGGCAATGAGGTTTTGCGTCATTCGCCAAGGATCCGGGTCACGTACCTGCACTCGCAGGTATTTGTGCAGGAGATGGTGCGAGCGCTGCAGACCGGCACTATGCAGGCATTTACGCAGTACTATCGAAGGGCCGATATCCTGCTGATCGACGACATCCAGTTCTTTGCCCACAAGGCGCGGTCCCAAGACGAATTCTTCCATGTTTTCAATGCCTTATTTGGACAGCGTAGGCAGATGGTGTTGACCTGCGATCGCTATCCGCGCGACATTGAGGGGCTGGAGGAACGTTTGAGATCGCGTTTTGTCTGCGGGGTATCGGCGGAAGTGGATCCGCCGGATCTGGAGACGCGGGTAGCGATTCTGAAGAAGAAGGCAGAAATCGAGGGCTATGAACTCGATGACGAAGTGGCGTTTTTTGTGGCCGACCACATTCGTTCGAACGTCCGCGAACTCGAAGGCGCGTTGCGAAGGATTCATGCCTACGCGCGCTTTACGGGTTTGCGCATCACTGTCGAGCGGGTGCGAGATGCCCTCCGGGACTTGTTGGCAATCCATGATAGGCAGATCAGCATGGACAACATTCAGACGGTTGTCGCGGAATACTACAAGATCAGGAAGTCGGATCTGCTGTTGAGACGCAAGACGCGGACCATCGCACGGCCGCGACAGATGGCCATGTATCTTGCCAAGGAGTTGACGAAGCATTCCCTGCCGGAAATCGGCGAGGCGTTCGGCGGTCGCGATCATACGACCGTACTACATGCCTATCGGAGAATAGCGGAATTGAAGCAGAGCAACAGTGACATTGCCGAGGATCACCGCAATCTCAGTCGGCGCTTGAGGAGCTAGGAAGCGAAGAATGAAGTTCAGCACTGACCGAGGGACGCTGTTGAAACCCTTGGCTATGGTTGCGGGTGTTGTCGAACGACCGCAACAGACGCAGATAATTCCGGTCCTGTCGCACCTGCTGTTCGACTGCAACGAGGATGGCTTGTCGATCACCGGAACGGATCTTGATGTCGAATTGAACGTGCGGGTGCGCGAAGGCGTTGAGGTTGAACAACCCGGTCGCGCAACCCTGCCGGGTCGCAAACTGGCAGAGATATGGCGGTCATTGCAGGATGAGGTGCCGGTATCGGTGGAGACGGGCGACAAGGTGACCGTGCGCTCCGGGCGAAGCCGGTTCCAGCTAGCGACGTTGCCAACCGAAGAATACCCTGCAATGGATACGGGAGGAGAAGGAGAAACGAAGCTGTCCGTCCCGCCTGGCGAACTGCGGCGCCTGGTAGACCAAACCAGTTTCGCCATGGCGCAACAGGATGTCCGCTACTATCTCAATGGTTTGCTGTTCGAGGTCACCGACAGCCACATCCGGGCGGTCGCGACGGATGGGCATCGATTGGCAATGTGCACCCTCCCCGGAGGTGCCCCAGGAGCAAAGCGTGTACAGGCGATCATCCCCCGAAAAGGCGTGATTGAACTCGGTCGCCTGCTGACCGACGCCGAAGAAGCTGTGGAAATCTCCTTGGGAATGAACTACTTGCGGGCGAAGCACGCGGGATACACCTTGACCACGAAGTTGGTGGAAGGACAGTTCCCGGACTATGGCAAGGTCATTCCCAACGTGGGAGAGCGCCAACTATCCGGTGATCGCGAGACCTTGCGGCAGTCCTTTCTCCGAGCGGCGATTATCGGCAGCGACCAGCATCATGGCGTTGTTCGTTTGGTGCGGTTGGCGGTTGAACAGGATCGGCTGGTGGTCAAGGCGAACAACGCGGAAACGCAGGAGGAAGCCGAAGAAGACGTTTCCGTGGACTATCAGGGCGAAGCATTCGAAATTGGCTTCAACGTCGATTACCTCCAGGATGTTTTGGGGGTGGTCGACACGGAAGATGTCCGCATTTCGATTACGGACGGTGGCGGAAGCGCCTTGATCGAAACCGGCGGTTCGGAAGACTCGGTGTTCGTCGTTATGCCGATGCGTCTATGACGACGTGATCGTCGAGCGCCTGGAGCTCCGAAACTTCCGAAACATCGCGGCCGCAACACTTGAACTGTCGCCGCATTTCAACTTCTTGATCGGTCCCAACGGGGCCGGTAAGACGGTTGTTCTCGAGGCGTTGCACCTTCTCCTTCGCGGGCGTTCTTTCAGGACCCGGAGGGTATCGTTTCTGGTTCGGCACGGTGCCGACGGATTAGCCGTACAAGCGCTGTGTCGAGATCCTGTCCGCGGCCGCGAAAACATTTCCATGTCGAAGGATCGCGCCAACCACACGGAATTGCGCGTGAACGAAGAACCCATCAAGCAAATATCCGCAGTCGCGGCAATGCTGCCGCTTCAACTTCTGCTACCCGACCTGGCAGACCTCGTATTCGGCGAGCCACGGGGGCGGCGTCAGTGGCTGGATTGGGGGACGTTTCACGTGAAACACGACTACATCGATGTTTTGCGGCGCTATATGCGGGTGTTGCGGCAGCGCAATGCGCTATTGCGAAGCGGTGAAGCGCGTACGCTGGACACTTGGACGGATCACATGATTGAGATGGGAGAAGTCGTGATCAACGCAAGGACGGAATACGTGCAAACCGTACGTGATGCGCTTCTCTCCTGTATTGAGGCCCTGGCACCCGGTCTGGACATCCGGGCACGCCACTATCCCGGATTTAACGGCGATTCTTTCGCCGAAGAGGTAGGCGCGCATACCCCAGGCGATGTAAAATTGGGGTTTACTCAAGTTGGACCGCACCGGGCCGACGTAAGGCTCGAAGCGGGCGACAACGCGGCTGCCGGCGTGCTATCTCGCGGACAAGGAAAGCTTGTGGCGAGCGCCATGAGAATCGGTCAGGCGAGAGGGCTGCTGACGGATCGGTCCCGGCCAAGCCTGTTTTTGATCGATGACGTGTGGACGGAACTCGACGACGATCACGGCGCGCGATTTATGCAGCTTCTCGACGGAATGGGGTGTCAGATTCTAGCGACATCAACGCATGAGCCTGTGGCGGCACGTAGCGTTTCGGCGGATAGAGTGCGCGTGTTTCACGTGAAACACGGCCAGATCGCCCCCGCCGACTAAGCGCCGACTAAGCTCCGACATGGCAACATACGACTCCGAGAACATCAAGGTATTGCGCGGCCTGGACCCGGTCCGCAAGCGCCCGGGTATGTATATCGGCGACACAGACGATGGTACCGGGCTGCACCATATGGTGCAGGAACTCGTCGATAACTCGATCGATGAGGCGCTAGAAGGTTACTGCGATGAGATCAGGGTGATTCTCCATCCGGGCGAGGCAGTGACGGTGACCGACAATGGTCGTGGCATTCCCGTCGATATTCACTCGGAAGAAGGCGTATCGGCAGCCGAAGTGATCATGACAACGCTTCATGCGGGCGGAAAGTTCGACGAGAGCAGCTACAAGGTCTCCGGGGGGCTGCACGGTGTCGGCGTTTCCGTGGTGAACGCCCTGTCTGACGAACTCCGTCTGACCGTGCACCGCGACGGGCAAACATTTCAACAGACCTATCGGCACGGGGACCCGCAAGCGCCGTTGGTGCCTGTCGGAGAAACCGACCTGCACGGGACGGAGTGCTATTTCAGGCCCTCTTCGGATACGTTCCGCAACATCAAGTTCCACTACGACATCCTGGCCAAGCGACTGCGGGAACTCGCTTTCCTTAATTCGGGGATCGCCATCTGGTTGATCGACGAGCGCGTGGGCAAGGAAGAGCGTTTCCTCTATGAGGGCGGGCTGCGAGCGTTCGTCGAATACCTGAACCAGAACAAGACGCCGCTGAATCAGATCGTGCACTTCTCCGCCCAGCGGGCAGATGGCATCGGTGTTGAAATCGCCATGCAGTGGAACGACGGTTTTCAGGAGCAGGTATTCGCCTATACCAACACTATCCCCCAAGGCGATGGCGGCACCCATGTCGCGGGGTTCCGCAGCGGGCTGACGCGCACGCTGAATCAGTACATCGAGCGGGAAGGGCTGGCGAAGAAAGATCAGGTCGCCACCACCGGCGACGATGCGAGGGAGGGCCTTGTTGCGGTAGTGTCCGTCAAGGTCCCCGATCCGAAGTTTTCTTCGCAGACGAAGGAAAAGCTGGTTTCAAGCGAGGTGAAGGGAGCGGTCGAGCAAGAACTGGCACGCCAGTTTTCCGAGTATCTCGACGAGCACCCGGGCGATGCGCGACACGTCGTGACGAAGATGATCGACGCCGCCCGAGCGCGCGATGCCGCGCGGAGGGCGCGGGAAATGACCCGCCGGAAAGGCGCGCTCGACATCGCCGGATTGCCAGGGAAGCTCGTCGATTGCCAGGAAAAGGACCCTGCCTTGTCTGAACTCTACCTTGTAGAGGGAGACTCCGCGGGCGGGTCCGCAAAACAAGGCCGCGATCGGCGGACCCAGGCGGTCCTGCCGCTGCGAGGCAAGATCCTCAACGTAGAGAAGGCGCGGTTTGACAAGATGCTGTCTTCGCAGGAAGTCGGGACGCTAGTGACGGCGCTAGGCTGCGGAATCGGCCGCACGGAGCTCGACATCGCGAAGCTGCGCTATCACCGCATCATCATCATGACGGATGCCGATGTGGACGGTTCCCATATTCGCACGCTGCTGTTGACGTTCTTTTTTCGGCACATGGTGGAGTTGATCGAACGCGGCTACCTGTACATCGCCCAGCCGCCACTCTACAAGATCAAGCGCGGTCGTCAGGAGCATTACGCCAAGGACGACGCCGAACTCGAAGGATATTTCCTGCAGGCCGCACTGCAGAACACGAAACTCCATGTCCAGGCGGACGCGCCGGCCATGGCCGATACGTCCCTGGAAGCGCTCGCGCGGCGGTACCAAGAGATCCTTGGGCGGTTGACGTCGCTCTCGCGGCGCTATCCGCTCGCTGTGACTAGCGCGCTGTTCGACGTGCCGCGCCTCACCCTTGCTGGCATCACCCGCGCAGCCCAGGTTCGGGAGTGGGCCGATACCTTCGCGAAGCGGCTCAGGGAAATCGAGCCAAGCTATACGGTGGACGTGGAGTATGACGCGGAGCACCATATTTTCTGTCCCCAGGTGCGGGTCGCCACCTATGGCGGCACGGTCGACACGCGGCTCGGCTACCAGTTCTATGTGTCACGCGAGTACGCGGAACTGTGCGAGCTCGCCGACGACCTGGACGGATTGCTCGAAGATGGGGCATTCGTCGCCAGAGGAAGCCGTACCGAACGGGTGGATACTTTCGCTCAGGCGTTTGAATGGATGCTGGGCGAGGCGAGGCGCGGTGTGGATCTTTCACGCTACAAGGGTCTTGGCGAAATGAATCCGGAGCAGCTCTGGGAAACGACCATGGACCCCGAGGAGCGGCGCATGCTGCTTGTTAAAGTGGACGATGCGGTGGCCGCCGATCAGATGTTCACGACTTTGATGGGAGATCAGGTCGAACCGCGTCGCGCGTTCATCGAAGACAACGCACTGTCAGTGGTCAATCTGGACGTGTAGTCGATTCGCCGCAGGTTCAACCATCGGCCCGCCGCTCAAGTTCGGACATCTCCCGCCGCAGCCATTCCTCGGCTAATTGATTGATTTTATGGTACTTTTCTCCCTTGGCCTCAATCGCGGGCGAGATTCGCACTTCGATGATTCCCGGGTTCTTGATGAATCGGTGCGCGGGCCAGTAGCGCCCGGCGTCGTGCGCCACCACCAGCACGGGCGCGCCGGTAGATGACGCCAGGGCTGCGCCGCCTGGCTGAAACCTGCCTTGCTTGCCCCAAGGCATGCGGGTCCCTTCCGGGAAGAGCGTTACCGAGAACCCCTCCCTTATTCGGTCGGCGCCTACCTGCATGAGTTGCCTGAATGCGTCGACCCGAGCATGACGATTGATGGCGATCGGTTTGAGCAACGAGAAGGCCCAGCCGAAGAAGGGAATCCAAAGCAATTCGCGCTTGATCAACGTCGTCTGGGGGCTCAATAGTGTCTGTACGAACAACGTGTCCCACGTGCTCTGGTGCTTGACCAGCAGAATGCAAGCCGTATCCGGCAAATGTTCCCGCCCACGGACATGCGGGCGGATGCCGCAGGTGATGGCGAGCCACCACAACACGAAACGCGTCCAGGCGCCAACGACAAAAAGGAACCGCGTTTTGGGCGGCATCGACCAGGCTAATGCCACCGACAGGCTACCCCACACGACTGTCGAGAAGATGTAGCCCAGGTAAAACAACGCGGTTCGCGCCGCGGATATCAGCATCATCCGCAGCACCCCGGCTGGTTGGCCGAATTTGACCTATATATCATTTCCCGATGCGGGTTTTGTATAAGGGTTGCGAACGGTCGCGGACAGTGGTTGCGCCTCGTCTTTCAAGAAGCTCGCAGCATACAGCCGGATGTGCTGAAAGCCAGCCGCAACTGAAGGTGGCAGCGGCCATTGACTTGCAACGACCGAAATGGAAAACATGCAGCTAAAGCGCGCATTCGCCCAATGCCTGATCGCGGGATTCCGCGTCATGGCTAGCCTCCCATTGCGGGCGGCCAGAGCGGTGGGTACAGTCATCGGCGCGACGGCCTGGTGGTTGAAGACGCGGCCGGCGCGGATCACCTCGTTGAACATCGACGCCTGCTTCCCGCGCCTGTCGCGACAGCAGCGAAGAGAACTTTGCCGCCGGAGCCTGATCGAAACGGGCCGCCTGATCGCGGAAATGGGTTTTGTTTGGTACGGCAAAGCGGACGCGCTGTCGCGAGTCGTCCGTGTCGTCGAGGGCGCCGAGCTACTTGACGAACCGGCGGTCGGGGGCACGTTCATCATCATGCCTCACTTCGGCAACTGGGAGGTCCTTGCCTACGCTTTTCGCCGGTCGCCGATAACCTGCCTCTATGCTCCGCCGAGAGTCCCTGGGCTGGAGGAAGAGATGATCCGGGCGCGGTGCAGGTGGGGCACAACGATGGCAGCGGCGGATATCGGCGGGTTGCGCGCCGTGAAACGCGCCCTTGAGAGCGGCGGCATCGTGGGTATCCTGCCGGATCAGACGCCGCCACCGGAGGCAGGCGTGCGGGCACCGTTCTTCGGCCGTGACGCCATGACAATGACGCTCGCGCATCGGTTGCTGACAGAGCAAGCCCGTGTGATCGTGGCCACAGCGCAAAGGACCCACGGCGGTTTTGAAGTCCGCTATGCGCTTGTGGATGACCAAATTCGCGATCCGGATCCGGTCGTAAGCGCCACCGTGATGAATGCTGCGATTGAATCCGTGGTGCTTCGCGAACCCGCCCAATACCAGTGGGAATACAACCGATTCCGGTACCCGCTGCGCCGGAGCCGATAAAGTTTTAACCTATTGAAAATAAGCCTAATTTACTTACCCCCCTAGGGGTGGGGGGCAATATAGGGATCAACGGCGAGCGCTCAACTGCGCCAGTACGAGGGCGTAAACAGAACCAGCAGGGTGAAAATCTCCAGCCGCCCGAAGAGCATGGTGAGGACGAGCAGCCATTTCGTGACCGCCGGCAAGTCGGCGTAGTTGACAGCTACCGAGCCGAGTCCGGGGCCGAGGTTGTTGAGACACGCGCCGACTGCTGAGAACGCGGTAATGAAGTCGATGTCCGAAACGCCGAGCAGCAGACAGACCATGCCTAAGAAAATCAGGATGTAGGCTGCGAAAAAGCCCCAGATGCTGTCAACCACCCGATCGGGGATGACATCCTTGCCGAGTTTCACTGGGAACACGCCGTTGGGGTGAATCAACCGTCTGATTTCGCGCACGCCCTGTCGGATGATGAGCAGGGCCCGGATCACCTTTATTCCGCCAGCGGTGGAACCGGCGCAACCGCCCGCGAAAGCGGCGAAGAGCAGCAGAACGGGGGTGAACGCGGGCCACGCGCTAAAGTCGGCTGTGGTGAACCCGGTCGTCGTGGTGATGGAGACCGCGTGGAATATGCCATCCCGTACGGGATTGTCGGCCGAGCCCGGGTGCCGCAGCAGGGCCCAGACCACCAGGAGCGAAACCGCTGCGAGGGCGGCCAGGTAGGTTCTTACTTCTATGTCTGCGAAATACCTCCCGGGTCTGCGCCAGGCGACAAAGTGCAGGCCGAAGTTGATGCCCGAGACAATCATGAAAAAGATGGCGACCGATTCCACCGCGGGACTGGCGAAGTGGCCGATGCTCGCGTCGTGGGTAGAAAACCCACCGATCGCCACGGTGGAGAAGGCATGACAGATAGCGTCGAATGGCGACATTCCCGCGATCCAGTACGCCAACCCGCAAGCCAGGGAGATGCTGAAGTAGATCAGCCATAGCGCCTTTGCGGTTTCGGCGATACGCGGCCGAAGCTTGGTGTCCTTGATCGGCCCGGGCGATTCCGCGCGATAGAGTTGCATGCCCCCCACTCCGAGCATGGGCAACACGGCAACCGCCAGCACGATAATGCCCATGCCCCCCAACCACTGCAAAAGTTGCCGGTAGAAGAGGATGGAGCGCGGCAGTTCGTCGAGTCCGGTGATGACCGTCGCGCCTGTCGTCGTGAGCCCGGAGATCGACTCGAAAGTAGCGTCCGTGAACGAGTCGGCGAGGCTCGGGGCGAGGTACATCGGCAGCGCGCCGAACAATCCCAGGCCGATATAGAACAGTGCCGTAATGAGGAAGCCCTCGCGGCTTCGGAGGTCCGCCTCGCCGCGCCCGACGAGCCAAAGCAAAGCTCCGCTGGCGACCGTGATGAAAAACGCGGTGAGGAATGTCTGAAGAGTGTCCTCGCCATAGATCCACGCGACGATCAGCGGCAGCAGCATGGCGATGCTGAACAGGCAGAGGAGTACGCCGGTGGTGCGGAGAATGACGCCGAAGTGCATCTAGTGCTCCGTCAAGCCCAAATCTACGGGTATCTGCGAATCTTTTTGGCCCCTGGATAGTTTTCTTGCGAGGGGTATGCCCTCGCGCTCCCCGGCTGAAGCTTGTTTTCTTGCGAGGGGTATCCCCTCGCGCTCCCCGGCTGAAGGCTCCGTTGCTCCTCCTTGTGTGGGGCCTTCCACACCGCGTCGTCGCGCCTTGCCAGGAACTAAAAATCCCTCGCAGCTACGCTCGCATTTTTGGACTTGACGGAGCACTAGTGTCGCTAAAAGAAGGACGGATCCGCCTGAAACAGGCGGCCAACTTCGGCAATGCGGCGTTTGCGCCTGTCGGTCAGGAATAGAATGACGTGATCCTCGGGTTCGATCACGACATCGTCGTGCGCGATCAGGACGTCCTCGCCGCGGACGATGGCACCGATGGTGGTGCCCGAGGGAAGCGGCAGGCTGTCCAGGCGTTTGCCGATGATCTTGCTGCTCTTCGCTCCGCCGTGCACTACCGCTTCCATGGCTTCTGCGGCGCCGCGCCGAAGGCTATGAACCTGCGTCACGTCGCCGCGCCGCACATGCGCGAGAATCATGCTCGTGGTTGCGAGTTGCGGCGAGATTGCGATATCGATATCCCGGCCCACGACCAAGTCTATGTAGGCGGGTTTGCCGATCAACGTCATCACCTGCCTTACGCCCAGGCGTTTGGCCAGCAGTGAGGACATGATATTCACTTCGTCGTCGTCCGTTACGGCGCAGAAGACGTCGACTCGCTCGATGTTCTCCTGCAGCAACAGTTCCCTGTCGGTGGCGTCGCCAAGGATCACTACCGCGGACTCGAGGCGTCGCGCGATCTCGTTGGCGCGGCCTTCATCGCGTTCGATGACCTTGACGGAGAAGCTGGATTCGATCGCCCTCGCGAGGTATGCGCCGATGCGCCCGCCGCCGGCGACGAGCACGCGCTTGTAGGGGCGCTCCACCTGCCTGAGTGCCGCCATGACGTCGTCGATGTGTTCTGTCGCGGCGATGAAAAAGATTTCGTCGTCCGCCTCGATGGTCGTATCGCCCTCCGGCAGGATGGCGCGGTCGCGCCGAAAGATCGCCGCGACGCGCGTATCGGCCTTGGGCATGCGGCGTCGCAACTGGTGCAACTGGCTGCCAACAAGCGGCCCATCCTCGCGCACTCGCATGGCGACGAGCTTGACGCGGCCGTTCGCGAAATCGAGGACCTGCAGCGCGCCGGGCCGTTGCAGGAGTTCCTTGATCTGGTCGGTGACTACCCGCTCCGGATTGATCACGAAGTCGATCGGCATGTGTTCGCTGCTGAACAGGCTTGAACGGGTGTGGAACGAATCTTCGCGAATGCGCGCGATCTTTCGCTCGGTCTGGAACATCGTGTAGCACACCTGGCATGCGACCATGTTGACTTCGTCATACGGCGTCACCGCGATCAGCATGTCGGCGTCCTCGACGCCGGCCCTGCGCAGCACGTCGGGCCGGGAGGCGTGTCCCTGGACGGTGCGGATATCCAGACGCCGGCGGAGTTCCTCCAGCCGGGCACCGTCTATGTCCACGACCGTGATATCGAACGCTTCGCTCGCAAGGTGCTGCGCCAGTGTTCCGCCCACCTGCCCCGCACCGAGAATGAGAATGTTCATTCGGCATCAACCTTGTCGATCAATGCGAAGAAAAAACCGTCCGCGCCGTCCTTGCGCGGAAGGAGCAGGCGCCCGGGTGGGGCGTCACAGCCCCAGTTCGCGCGGATTGCCCGAGCCTTCGCGTCCGGGGTTCGTTGCGTGAATCCAGCCACTACGTCCTGATTTTCTGCCGGCAATATGGAACAGGTACAGTAAAGCAGCGTGCCGCCGCATGAAAGCGTTGGCCATACGCCGGCGAGCAAGGCGCGCTGTTGCTCGATCGTGCGCGCAAGGGCGTCCGAGGGGCGGTTGACCTTAATATCGGGATGGCGCCGTAGCGTACCTGTCCCGGAGCAGGGAACGTCGAGCAGGATCGCAGCGAAAGAGTCGCCGTCCCACCAGGCGGAGCCGGTCGCGTCGGCGGCGATGACATGGCGAAGGGAGTGACCCAGGCGCCGGGCATCTCGCTTGAGGTAGGCAAGCCGTGTTTCATCCCGATCGAGCGCCGTGACGTTCAACGACGGATCGCGTTCCAGGAGGTGGAACGCCTTGCCGCCGGGCGCGGCACAGGCATCGAGTACCGCGGATCGGGGAGGCAGATCGAGCAGCCCCGCCGCAAGCTGGGCGCCTTCGTCTTGCACGGCGACCCATCCCCGTTCGTATCCGGGCAGTTCACGGGCGGGCATGGGCTGCTCGAGGATGATGGAATCGGGCGTCATGCCTGGTCGGTGCGCAAGGCCGACAGCATCGAGCTGCGAGCGGTATCGGTGAGGGTCCGTTTTGGTGCGATTGACCCGAAGCGCCATCGGCGCGCGGCTGTTGTTGATCTCGAACAGTTCCGGACAGGCACCTGGATGCGCCGCTTCCAAAGCATCGATGAGCCATTGGGGATGATCGCGCCGCGCCTCGTCCGTGGAGGGGGTCAAGCGGGTCTTGGTGATGCGCCGGAGTACGGCATTGATGAGTGGACGCGCCCAAGGTTTGCGCAAGGCCGACGCGGCGGCGACGGTCTCGGAAACGGCGGCGTGAACCGGAATGTCGGTGTGGCGGATTTGGTAGACGCCGATCATCAGAAGCGCATACAGATCCTGATCACTCTTCCGCATGGCCCGCTGCAGACGCGCGTCCACTTCGGCCCGGATCGAATAGAAGCGCCGGCAAGCGCCATAGGCGAGCTCCGTCACGAGAGAAGGCGCGCCGGGCTCGATAATGTCGCGCAGCGCGCGTCCACGTCGGACCGCGGCGAGCGCATGGGCGGCCTTTGCCCGGAGATCAGCCGGGGACATCGAAACGCACGCCGGTGGCAAAGATCTGTGGGTAACCGTTCGCGGCGTCGCGCGCAGACATCGAACGTCCGCTGCCGCGGGAAAGCTGAACGGTCTGGAGCAAAAGCGCCCCCTCCCCGCAGGCGACCGTGACACCCTCGCGGGACTTCGACACAGTCCCGGGGTCCTGGGCCGAACCCGATCCCAAGCCCTTCTTCTGCAATGGAACCGAGCGCGCCCCCAGCACCAGTAGACGTTCGTCGCCGATCATTGTGTAGGCGGTACGGCGATGCGCCAGCGCGCGTAGCTGGCGCGCGACGCTTGCGGCCGAACGCCTCCAGTCGATTGCGGCATCGGCGTCGGTAAGCTTTGGCGCGAAGGTGGCGCGGGCGTTGTCCTGCGGAATGGGCTTGAGCGCGTCGAGCTGCTCCAGGGATTCGAGCAGCGTATCGGCACCAAGATCAGCCAGGGCAGCCGTCAGGGAAACCCCGGTATCGGTCTCTCTGACGGCGACGGAGCGCGACAACATCACCGGCCCCGTGTCGAGGCCGGCATCCATCTGCATGATGCTGACGCCGGTCAACGCATCGCCCGCCATGATGGCGTGTTCGACCGGCGCCGCGCCACGCCAGCGCGGCAGCAGGGAGGCGTGGACGTTGATGCAACCCCGCGCGGGGGCATCTAGCATCGCCTGCGGAAGAAGACGCCCGTACGCGGCGACGACGAGGACATCGAGGCCCTCCAGGCAAGTGAGTTCGTCGGCGATGCGGATGGGGGTGCGTACGGCCAGACCGTTGGCTTCAGCCAGTGTGCGGACAGGACTGGGAATGAATCTGCGACCCCGGCCCGCTCGCCTGTCCGGCTGCGTGAGCACTACCCGTACCGCGTGCGTGGAGTCGATCAGCGCTTGCAGGATGCGGACAGCGAAGCTGGGCGTGCCGGCAAAACCGAGGTTCAAGGGCGGACGTCTTCGCGCTGTTGTTTCGCGAGTTTCTTTCGGATGCGGCTGCGCTTCAGGCTCGAGAGACGGTCGACGAACAGTTTCCCTTCAAGATGGTCGCATTCGTGCTGGATGCATACGGAGAGGAAACCATCGGCTTCGAGCGCAAAGGACTCGCCGTGTTCGTTGAGGGCGGCAACGCGAATCCTGTCTACGCGAGAGACAGCTTCGTAGAAACCGGGAACCGACAAACAACCCTCTTCGAGCAGTTGTGTCCCGCCGATAATCTCGATTTCCGGATTGATGAACGCATGCGGTTCGTTCCGCTCCTTCGACACGTCAACGACGATGATTCGCTTGTGCACATCGACCTGGCTTGCGGCAAGCCCCACGCCCGGTGCCGCGTACATGGTCGCGAACATGTCGGCAACGAGCTGGCGAACATCATCCGTCACTGCATCCACTGGCTGCGCGCGAGTGCGTAGCCGTGTATCGGGATACTGCAGAATCCGGAGCGGGGCCATTGGCTTGGCCATGTCGACGGCAGGGACTGCAATTCTAAGGGCTGGAATCGCACTTGCCCAATAGCATTTGGCCTACACGGACCAAGGGCGGTGACTTTCGCCACCATGCGCCTATGCGTACCGACGCGGCGGTCGAAACGCGATACAAATCTCCTTGCCATGGAGTGTCTTGCCAAATCTGCCTTGCCGGAGCCGCTGGCCGCCATTGCGGACCCGCCGAACAGGCTATACGTGCGTGGCGCGACGAACGTGTTGGGCGCGCCGGGGGTCGCCATCGTCGGGAGCCGCAAGGCGACCCGCGCGGGCCGCGATTTCGCCCATGGGCTCGCTCGCGAACTGGCGTCTGGCGGCCTGGTGGTAGTCAGCGGGCTTGCTTACGGTATCGATGCGGCTGCGCACCGGGGCGCCTTGGCGGCGTCGGGACGAACAGTAGCCGTATTGGGCAGCGGCCTGGACCGGGTGTATCCCCGCGCGCACGAGGGACTGGCCCGGGAGATCCTTGCGGCCGATGGCGCAGTAGTAACCGAATACCCGCCGGATGCGGGCCCGCGCAAACACCGATTCCCGGAGCGCAATCGGCTGATCAGCGGTTTGACGCTGGGCGTTGTCGTCGTGGAGGCGACGACGCGAAGCGGCTCATTGATCACGGCGCGGATGGCGGCGGAGCAAGGGCGCGAAGTCATGGCGGTGCCGGGGCCCGTAACGAGTCCGCTGGCTGGCGGGTGTCACCGTCTCCTGAAAAACGGTGCGGCGTTGATCGAGGACGCGGACGATGTCCTGTTTGCGATTGGTTACGAGCGCGCGGGCATATCGAGCCGTCCACCGGCGACCCCGCCGGAGGAGCTCGCGGTCGTGTTGGAATTCGTCGGCGCGGAAACGACTACGCTGGACCGCATTGTGGGTGCTACGGGCCTGACTCCGGAGGCGGCGTCCGGGGCGCTTGTACAACTTGAGCTGCTTGGGTTTGTCGCCGCCCATCGGGGGGGATATATTCGATCCCTTTCCTGACAGGGTTGGAGGGCGCGATGTCCTGGGTGGCGATTTTGATGGGCTCGGAATCTGACTGGCCGACGATGCGTCGCTGCGCGGACGTGCTGGCGGATCTCGACGTTGGCTTCGAGGTGCGGGTGACATCGGCGCACCGAACCCCTGTTGCCACCGCCGAGTATGTCGCCGACGCATTGTCGCGGGACTGCGCGGTATTCATCTGTGGAGCGGGAATGGCGGCGCACCTTGCGGGAGCCGTGGCCGCGCAAACCGTGCGTCCGGTCATCGGCGTCCCCATCGAGAGCGGTCCGCTTTCGGGTCTGGACGCCCTGCTTTCCACCGTTCAGATGCCGAGCGGCGTTCCGGTGGCCACGGTGGCTGTAGGGGGTGCCAGGAACGCCGCTTATCTTGCCGCGCAGATTATCGCCGCGAGCGACCCGGAGTTATCCGGTCGACTCATCGATGACCGGGAAACCAACCGCCAAGGGGTCGCGCGCCAGAACGCATCGGTGCAGCAGGATCTCGCTGGCGACGCCAGCGATTAGATCTTGACCGACAGGTTGACCAGGCAACGGCATGGAGCGGCGTGCCGCATGGGTGCAGTTCTTGATCTGCGGATCGCGGCGGATGTGATCGTTGGGGGCGGCATTGTGGTACATGCCCTGGAAGGGGTCTGGGGTCTTGCCTGCGACCCGTTCGACGAATGGGCGGTTCAGAGAGTGCTGCGCATCAAGCGCCGGCCGCAGCACAAGGGGCTTCTCGTCGTCGCAGCCTCGCCCCGCTGTTTCGATGTCGAACTGGAGCGCCTGTCGGCGGCTGCACGACGCGCCGTCGTGGGAAGCTGGCCGGGGGCGGAAACGTGGGTCGTTGCAAACCGGCGTTTTCCCCGCTGGATCACGGGCGGGCGACCGACCGTCGCCGTTCGCGTGCCTGGGCATCGGCAGGCCAGGGCGCTGGCGCGGCTGTGCGGGGGGCCCATCGTCTCCACGTCCGCTAATCTGAATCGATTCCCTCCGGCCACCACGGAACTATGCGCGCGCAAACACTTCCAGCGCAGGGTCGATTTCGTTCTGGCGGGTGCGACAAGCGACCGCATGGGGCCTTCCCGCATACGCCTCGCCGCGGACGGAAGCGTGCTGCGGTGACCGACCGCTACGCCGTCATCGGCAATCCGGTTGCGCACAGCGTGTCGCCGCAAATACACGATTTCTTCGCGGTGGCCACGGGCCAGGCATTGCGCTATGAAAAGATTCGGGCCGATGCATTCCAGCCGGCGGCCGCCGCGTTCTTTCGAGCTGACGGCCGGGGTCTCAACGTCACCTTGCCGTTCAAGCAGGACGCGTTCGACTGGGTCGACCGCGTCGATGATGCGGCCCGCGAGGCGGAAGCGGTGAATGTCGTGGTGCCGGATGACGATGGCTATTCCGGACACAACACCGACGGCATTGGGCTGCTGCGGGACCTGCAGGAAAACCAGAAGCTGGCCCTGGCGCGTCGGCGCGTTCTTGTTCTGGGCGCTGGCGGGGCGGTACGGGGCGTTTTGGGTCCCTTGTTGCGGGCGGGCGTGGCACAGCTTACGGTAGCGAATCGTACCGAGAGCAAGGCGCGCGCCTTGCGGCAGGTCTTTCGCAACATAGACGCTATTTCCCTGGCCGATGTGGGCGGAGCCTACGATGTCGTGATCAACGGCACGTCCGCCGGAGTGGCCGGGCAGGTTCCCGAGATTGATCCTCGGGTCGTGGCGAACGCATTCTGTTACGACATGTTCTACGCGCATGCAGGCGACACCCCGTTCTGTGCCTGGAGCCGCCGACATGGCGCCGCGGGCGTTGCCGGCGGGTTGGGGATGCTTATCGAGCAGGCGGCGGAAACGTTCTTTCTCTGGCGCGGCGTGCGGCCGTCGACGGCGGGTGTGGCGGCGGCGCTGGCGCTGGGCCGTGGGTGAGGTCGCCGACGAGGGGATCTGAATCGAAGTGAAGGCACTTGTTCTTGGCAGCGTCGCGCTTGCGGCGGTAGTGGTTGTGCTGGGCGCATACACGCGCCTGGTGGATGCGGGTTTGGGTTGCCCCGACTGGCCGGGCTGCTACGGATTTCTGTCGGTGCCGGAGTCTCGTGAAGATGTCGCGGCGGCCGAGGCGTTGTTTCCGGACTCGCCGGTGGAGGCGGACAAGGCATGGGCGGAGATGGTGCATCGGTATTTTGCCTCGGCGCTCGGATTGCTCGCGCTCGCCATATGGGCTGTTGCCTGGCGGCAACGCATGGCGATGACTGTCCCCTTCGCGCTCGTTGTGCTGGTTGTCGCGCAAGGCATCTTCGGCGCGTGGACCGTCACCCTGAAGCTTTGGCCGCAAGTCGTTACCGTTCATCTCCTGGGGGGATTCGCAACGCTTGCCCTGCTGTGGATTTACGCGCTCAAGATCGGGGCGGTCCGTTTGTTGCCGGTGCCGAGGAAGCTCGCGAGCCATGCATCGGCGGCGATCGGGGTCGTGGTGTTGCAGGTTGCCCTCGGGGGGTGGACATCCTCGAACTATGCGGCGCTCGCGTGCCCGGATTTTCCGGCTTGCCACGGCAGCCTGTTCCCGGACATGGACTTCCGGGCGGGCTTCAACCTGGCGCAGGACGTTGGGCCCAACTATCTCGGCGGTATCATGACGAGCGACGCGCGCGTAGCGATTCAGATGACGCATCGGCTCGGCGCGATCATCGTGCTGCTGGCGGTGGGCTGGCTCGCCTTTCGGTTGGTCGGTCCGCTGCGCTGGATTGTGGCGGGGGTGCTCGTGGTCCAGTTCGGCCTGGGCGTAGCCAACGTCCTGGCGCAATTGCCCCTGGCGGTGGCGACACTGCACAATGCAGGCGCTGCGCTATTGCTGCTGGCGTTGATTACGGTATACGCTGGCGTGATCGACGCTTCGCGGCAGGCAACCCTGGAGCCGGAAGCGCCGAACCCTGGAACACCGGACGACCTGAAACCGACGTAGCCGCGCATGCGGCGCGCCGCGGCAGCGATTTGCAATATTTCGGCATGGAAAACGTAGGGAGTTGGCGTGACTACCTGGAGCTGACAAAGCCTCGGGTCGTGGCGCTCATGTTGTTGTGCGCCGCAGTGGGCATGCTACTGGCGAGCCCGGGCCTGAGGCATGTCGCGACCATGGCGTACGCCCTGGTCGGCATCGCCCTCGTCGCCGGATCTGCCGCCGCCGTGAACCACATCGCGGAAGCCGGTATCGACGCACGCATGGCGCGCACCCGCAACCGGCCGGTGGTGCAAGGCCGGATCGCCCGTACCTCCGGTATCGCTTTCTCCGCCGTCACGGGCGTTGTCGGGATGCTGGTGCTCTACTTGTTGGTCAATCCGCTGACCGCCTGGTTGAACCTTGCTTCCTGGGTGGGGTACGGCTTGGTATATACGTTTTATCTGAAACGCGCGACACCGCAGAATACGGTGATCGGCGGCCTGTTCGGGGCAGCGCCGCCGTTGTTTGGCTGGACGGCCGTCACCAACACCGTCGAGTTGGACGCGCTGTTGCTGGTGCTGATCATCTTCCTCTGGACGCCACCCCACTTCTGGGCACTGGCGCTGGACCGCAAGGAGGAGTACACGGATGCCAACATCCCGGTATTGCCGGTCACGCATGGCGAACGCTCGACGCGCCGCCACATCTTCGTCTATACCCTCGTGCTGGTAGCAGCGAGCGCGTTGCCATTCGCCACGGGCATGAGCGAACTGGTCTATCTCGTCGGCGCGCTCGCCCTGGGCGGCGTGTTCATCTATTGGGCGGTGGCGCTGCTCTTCGGAACGCGAGCGGATGCGCCGAAGCGGACGTTCCGCTACTCCATCGTCTATCTCGCCGCGCTATTCGGGTTGCTGGTAGCCGATCATTACCTGATCCCATAGAGAAACATACGGCGAGAGATCGCTCTCACGCCGGGTGCCGCCCCAGCAGCGCAACCGGCCCCAACGCGTTCAGCCGGGGCATTCGGCTTGTCCTGATTTGAAATTGGCTGCCGTGCTCCTTATGCTGGCCTTCTTCCTGAGGTGCCCCAATGTCTAAAGCCGCGAATCTCGCGGACGACCTATCTGCGCAATACGCCGCCGTGCGCAAGCAAACGGAGAGGCTGTGCCGCCCACTTGCCGTGGACGACTACGGCGTCCAGCCGATGGCGGACGCGAGCCCGCCGAAGTGGCACCTCGCGCACACGACCTGGTTCTTCGAGACGTTCCTCTTGAGACCGTTCGCAGACGCCTATGCCCCGTTCGACGACGCCTTCGGTTTCCTCTTCAACTCGTACTACAACGGTGTGGGCGATCAATATCCGCGGCCGAAGCGGGGTCTGCTATCGCGTCCGACGGTGGAACAGGTGTTCGGCTACCGCGCCCATGTAGACGCAGCGATGCAAGGCTTGCTCATCCGCGAAGACGAGGCGCTTCGCGGGCGCGCAATCCTGGGGATCAATCACGAACAGCAGCACCAGGAGCTCATCGTCACGGACATCAAGTACAACCTGGGCACAAATCCGCTGCGCCCGGCCTACAGCGCCGAGCTCGACGCCGAACCCGGCGAGGCGCGCTCGGTGTCTTTCGTGGCGGTGCCGGGCGGCTTGGTGGAAATCGGCTTCGCTGGCGAAGGATTCACGTTCGACAATGAGACGCCTCGGCACAAGGTGTGGCTGCCGGAGTTCGCTCTCGCGGATCGGCTGGTCACCTCTGGCGAGTACCTGGCGTTCATGAATGACGGTGGCTACCGCGACCCATCGCTCTGGTTGTCCGAAGGCTGGACGGTGGTGCGGCGCCGTGGTTGGAACGCGCCGCTGTACTGGTACCAGCAAGGCGGCGAGTGGTTCGAATACAGGCTGGGGGGAAGCGGCCGTATCGATCTGAATTCGCCGGTGTGTCACGTGAGTTTCTTCGAAGCCGACGCCTTTGCTCGATGGGCGGGCGCGCGGCTGCCGACGGAGGCGGAATGGGAGACCGCCGCTTCCTCGCATGCCGTGACCGGGAACTTCAGCGACAGCGGGCGTTTGCACCCCAGGTCCTCTCGGGGCGATGGCATAACGCAACTATTTGGCGATGCGTGGGAATGGACGGCAAGCGCCTACGGTCCCTATCCCGGTTTCAGGCCGTTGCCGGGCACGCTTGGCGAATACAACGGCAAGTTCATGGCAAATCAGATCGTTCTACGCGGTGGTTCGTGCGCAACGCCGCCCGGCCACGTGCGCGCCAGCTACCGCAACTTCTTCTATGCACCGGATCGCTGGCAGTTTTCCGGAATCAGGCTGGCCAGAGATGCGCGGTAGGGCTCGCCGACGGGAGTTCCGGTTCTTCGACCGGCAGTCGCCGGTTCCGGACGCAAGGGAGGAGCTGTCTGCCGGGTTGTCGGCGCCAGCCAAGGCCGTTCCGCCGAAGTATTTCTACGACGAGGCGGGCTCCAGGCTGTTCGAGTCGATCACGAGACTGCCCGAGTACTACCTGACACGAACGGAAACCGGAATTCTTGAGGACAACCGGACCGATCTGGCGCGGTGGGTGGGGCCGGACGCGTGCCTGGTGGAATACGGCAGCGGGTCGAGCGCCAAGACCCGCATATTGCTCGAAGCATGCCGCCCGGCGGCCTACGTTCCTGTGGACATCTCGCGTGCACAACTGATCGCCTCCGCGCGGCGAATCTATGAGGAATTCGGCGACCTGGCCGTATATCCGACCTGCGCCGACTACAGCCAGCCGTTCGAACTGCCGTCCATCACAACCGAACTGCGAAGGGTGGCATTCTTTCCGGGGTCCACGATCGGCAACTTCGAGCTGGAGGAGGTTCCCGATTTCCTCAGCGGCGTCGGCCGCGTCCTTGGTCCCGGCGGCCGTTTGATCATCGGCGTCGACACCAAGAAGTCGGAGTCGATTCTGAACGCCGCCTACAACGATGCCGCAGGCGTCACCCGCGCGTTCAACCTCAACATGCTGCGCCACATCAACGCGATTGCGGGCGCGGACTTTGACATCGGAAAGTTCGAGCACGAGGCGCTGTACAACCGGGAACGCGGACGCGTCGAGATGTACCTGTCGAGCACGGTGGCGCAAACGGTTCGCGTCAACGGCGCCTTGATCGAGTTCGAGCGCGGCGAACGCATCCGTACCGAATACTCGTACAAGTACGATGCGGACGAATTCGCGTCGTTGGCCGAACGGGCGGGACTTCGCTGGCGCGAAGTGCGGCGCGACGAAAACGGTTATTTCATGGTGCTGCTGCTGGAAAACGCTGATGATTAGCCGGCGTTGCGATCCTCGGCTGCGGTCTGGCCCGTTTGTTGATAGCCTCGAACAACGTCCCACGGAGCGCGCCGAAGCGGCGTGAACGAAATCACCGAACTGCAAACGTATCTCTACGACCTCCAGGGCTGCCTGGTGGTCGAGAATATCCTCGATGCCAACGAGGTTGCGGTCTTAAGAGCCATGATCGACGAGCGGGACATGTCCGCCCTGCCGCCAAGCCACCGTTTCGGCAGCGCCGGAGGCAGCGCCGAGTCCGGCCCCGGCTTCCTGGCGTGGGGCGAGGCATTCGTGGCGCTCATGGATCATCCGTTGGTCATGGGGGTCATGCGCGCGCAACTCGGCGACTGTTTCCGGCTGGATCGGGTCTTCGGCATGCATATGCGGCGCGGCCAGGAAAAGAAACGGCTGCATTCGGACTACGGGGCGTCTCAGCCCTATTCGCGCGCTGAGCCGGAGCGTTACTTCACGACGCCGCGCCATGAAGCGCTACACGGTTTTGGCGTTGCGGCCTGGAACCTTACCGACGCCGGACCGGAACATGGCGGTTTGCGCGTCATTCCCGGCAGCCACAACAGCCACTTCAAGCTGCCGCAGGCGATCCGGGACGAAGTGTTCGACGATGTTGTCACGACTATCCAGGCACCGGCCGGGAGCGTGACGTTTTTCTCGGAAGCACTGACGCACGCCACATCGACATGGACTGCCGATCATCACCGCTACACGCTGCTGTACAAGTACTGCGCGTCGCAGCTCTCCTGGTCGCCCACGCGGGTCACGGCGCCAGAGAACGTGCCGTTGACCAAGAGGCAGCGGCAGCTTCTGGAGGAGCCCGCGGGCGCCCACTGGTTTTTTCGGACCCTCTTCCCCGAGGATACTGCGGCAGGAAACAAAGCATGACAAGACCGGCGATCGATTGGCCACTGTTCGGTGCCAGCGCGATCCTGATCGGCGGCGTGTGCGGGGCGATGGCCCTGGTCCCCGAGCAGGCTTCGACACTCGTTGCGGCCGTATACGACTGGATCGCTGGCCACATGGGCCTCTTCTATCAATGGATGACCGTAGGGGCATTCGTCGTACTCGTGGTCATCGCGTTCGGCAAGTACGGCCGTCGCCGTCTTGGCGGCGAGAACGCCAGGAGGGAGTATTCCAACTTCTCGTGGATGTCGATGCTGTTCTGCGCGGGTATAGGCGCGGGCCTGATGTACTGGTCGGTCATCGAATGGGCCTACTACCTGGATACGCCGCCGTTCGGCCTCGACGGAGAATCTCCGGAGGCGCGCGAATGGGCGGCGACTTACGGCATCTTTCATTGGGGGCTATCTGCCTGGTGCGTCTATTGCCTGCCGACCGTCGCGATCGCCTATCCCTACTACCAACGCAAGATCCCGTACTTGCGTCTGTCGACTTCCCTGGTTGGCGTTTGTGGCGACGATGTGGTCAACAAGCCGTTGGGGCGCGTTGTCGATTTTGTCTTCGTCATTGCCCTGGTGGGAGGCACAGGGACATCGCTTGGGCTCGCCACGCCGATGATCTCCGCTTGCATCAGCGCGCTGTTTGGGATCCCCGGGTCACTCGCTCTCAATGTGGTGGTGGTATTTGTCGCGGTCAGCCTCTTCGCTCTCAGCGTGTATCTTGGGCTGGAGCGGGGCATCAAGCGCCTGAGCAACATCAACGCAGCCGCGGCGGGCATATTCGTGCTGTTCGTGCTATTGGCCGGACCCACTTACTTCGTGCTCAAGCTCGGCACCAACAGCCTGGGTTTGCTGATCCAGGATTTTGTTCGTCTCAATACATGGACCGACCCCATCCTTGAAACGGGCTTCGTGGAAGACTGGAGCGTGTTTTATTGGGCGTGGTGGCTTGCCTATGGCCCTTACATGGGTGTCTTCGTCACACGCATCTCACGCGGGCGGACCCTGAGGCAACTGATCCTCGGCATGGTCGGCTTCGGCACCCTGGGGTGCGCGATCTTCTACATATGCGTCGGCAATACGGCGATGTGGATGGACATGGAAGGGCTCGTTCCGGTGCGCGAATTCGTGGCCGCCGGCAGCGCGGATACGGCGATTGCTCTCGTTATCGAAGCGTTGCCGTTGCAGCCTTTGCCGCTGATCGCCTTCATCGTGATCACATTCATATTTGTGGCCACGACCTATGATTCGGGGTCCTACGCCATCTCGGCCGCCGCCACGCGCCACCTGGCGGCGGGCGTGAATCCGCATCGGTGGCATCGGGTATTCTGGGCGTTCTCGCTGGCGGTCCTGCCGATCACGCTACTGTTCGTAGGCGGCGGCTTGCGGGCCGTTCAGTCGGCGGTATTGGTGGTTTCATTGCCCCTGCTGGCCATCGGCGTGGCGATGGTGGTGTCACTGTTCAAGACGTTGCGAGAAGAAGATCAGCCCGAGCAACGGCCGCCGCCGAGCACGCAAAACCGCGAGCAGTGAGGATGGTTTAGAGACACCTCGCCGAGGCTGTCGGCAAGCCGTGAACTCAGGCGCGACACTGCCGCGTAGGGCAGCAGCGTGCAGCTCACAACTTCGGGACGGACCGTGCCCTTGCGCTTTATCACCATGCGGGATGAGGCACACATCATGTCTTCCGGTCGCACGCCCAGCAGGTCCCAGCAGTCGACCGAGACCTCTGGCGTGTCGGCACTTGCGTCCATTTCGGGGAACAGCACGAGGGACTTCGGACAATAGGCGTCGATATCGACGCCTTCGGCCTGGAACAGCGCGCGGAAACCGTATCGCAGCGCCTCTTCGCCGTCGCCCCAGCGCTGCCGTCCGGCGACGCGAAGAGCAAAGCCATTGTCGCTCAGCCAGCGCAGCCCACGGATGGTCGGGGTCCACGAACGGCGACCCCGTTCCTGCTCGTGCAATGATTTGCGGAAGTGATCTATCGATACGCGCAAGATCAGGCTCTTGCGGTAGCGGGACCGCAATGCCAGCAAACCGTCGGCGCACTTCATCATGGGCCGCATGGCGTTGGTGAGCACCAGGACGCGGTAACCGGCCGTCAAGCTGTCCTCGAGCATCGCCAGGATGTCGGGATTCATGAAAGGCTCGCCGCCGGTGAAGCCGATCTCCTCCGTGCCGAGACCGAGCGTCGCTATTTCGTCAAGGTAGGCTTGTACTTCCGTCCGACTGAGGTAGACCAGACGGTCGTTGCTGGGGCTGGACTCCATGTAGCAGTTCTGGCAGGTGAGGTTGCACAGTGTGCCGGTATTGAACCAGAGGGTTCGCAGCGTGCCCAGGGCCACCCGGGCGCGGAGTTTGCCGTCCGCCGTGCGGTCGGGGTCGAGGAACTTCCCGTTGACCACGGGGGCTACGAGCGCTCTGCCGGTGGCAGATGCGGGCAGGCGCGCCGTTGCTGTCCTGACAATGATTTCGGCCATCAACCGATCCCTTGCTTGCATGCCGCCCCGATGCCCATTCCACCGTCCGCGGAATCCGGGCAGGATCTGACCCAAGTATCCCGGATGCCGTGGGCAACGTCCACGAGGCAGTCGCGCCAGCTCTAACGGTTTTGACGCATTCGGCGCTCCGAAGTTCTTCGATGGCCATGTCATCGGCGGCGAGCCGAGCACACGGGCAAAATCCGGCGCGCTCATCGTGCCTCGTTGGGCCTAGTCGGGCGTGGGGGCGGCGGGATCCAATAGCCCTTCGGCGACGAATTCGCGCCATACCGCGCCCGGAATGTCCGTATTCACGAGGCGATGGTTTTCTCGCGGCTCCGCCGGGCTTCGCGCGCCGGGGATAACCGCGGCAACCGCGGGGTGGGCGAGCGGAAATTGCAACGCTGCGGCGGCCAGAGGCACGCCGTGCCGTTCGCAGATGGCGCGCATTCGTCGCGACCGGTCGACTATGTCGGCGGAAGCGCGACCGTACATGTACGAAGCGGACTCGTCCCCCGACACCAGCCATCCTCCGGCAAATGGCGTAGCCCCAATCACCCCGATACCGCGCTCCTGGCAGAGCGGCAGGATCCGACGAAGCGTGCGAGTTTCAAGCAGGGTGTATCCGCCCGCGACCACGAAGAAGTCAAGGTCGACCAGGTCGGCAATGCGCTCGCACAGCCTCTCGTGGGCGCCGTCTTCCCAACTGTAGGCATTCCGTGCTTCCAGGTTGCAACCGCAGCCGATGGCTCGAATACGCCCTTCGGCGCGCAGTGTCTCCAGCGCGACCGCGCCACCGCCGCCGTTCGGAGACAGCTCGGTCAGGTGTTGCTCCATGCGTTCGGCCGTCTGATAGCCGTAGTCGAGGTCATGAAGGGTGAGAGAGTCTACGGACGACGTGCCGAGCCGCTGCAGCGAATCCCGGTGCTGCTCCATGATGCGGTCGTGGGTGTATTCGAACCGGAGGCGAAAGCCGGTGTCGGGGTCCCTCGGTGTGCGTTCCGACCCGCTGGGCGTCTTGCTGCTGGCGGTCGCGTCCTCTACCGGCTCCGGCACGAGCGATTTGCCGATCTTGGTATTGATCCGGTATTGGTCTCGTTCCGCTATGCCGGCAAGGGCCAACCCCAGGCGACGCTCCGAGCGCCCCAAGCCATAAAAAGGCGCCGTGTCGTAGAAACGGACCCCGGTTTCCCAGGCTGCGGCCACCGTTTCGAGGCTCGTTTCGTTCGTGATCCACCGCATGCCTATCGTGCCGCCGCCGAAGCCGAGGGGCGTGACCTGCAAACGGCTTTTTCCTACGGTGCGCTTTTTTGTGATGTCCATCAGAGTATCCAGTAACCTCCATCAAAGCGGCGCTCGTCAAACGCATGCCGCGAAACCATCTTGATGATCACGCCGCGTCCTGCGGGCGAAGGCAGGATGCTATCAAAACAGGTGTCGCGACTCGCATTGGACCTATCCGGCGCGTTCGCGCACGAAGATGTCTACGTTGGTCATGAAAGTGTTCCACACTTCCGTGGCTTTCGTGTGGGCCTCGTCCTCGAACTGCCGCGCCAGGACCCACATGGCGTGAATCGTATCGCGGCCGTCGCCATCGACAGCGAGGCGGCAGGCAAACGAAGCTACCGCGTGCAGGTTGGTATCGGCATCGTGCCAATCGACCAGGAAAGCGAGCAGTTCGCCGTTCTGCGTGCCGACGAGGGCATAGCCCTTGCCGGCCGCGGCGCGGCCCTTGCGCGACCGGAACTCCCCTTTGACATGGCCGCCCGCGTCCGTCTCGAACGTTGCGGTGGAGCCGTTCTGGTTAATCCAGGTGCCGTTGATATCCATCTGCGCCTCCGCCGTCGATTCCCGGAAGTGTGTTCGCGAGTGGGTAGCGGATACTATTAGCCCTTCCCGCCACGATGCTCAAGGTTACTACGCAGATCCATGTCGTCGTCTTTCATCGCACCCCTTGAACGCGTTCGCTCGCTCGTCCCGCAGATTTCGGCGCTGGCGGATCGAATAGACGCCGAGCGGGAGCTGCCACCGGAACTTGCCGGAGCATTGATCGACGCCGGCATCTTTCGCCTGCTCGTGCCGCGTTCCCTGGGCGGGGAGGAGATGGACTGGCTCGAGTACCTCGACGTGGTCCGGACCATTGCCCAGGCCGACGGCAGCACCGGGTGGTGCGTGAACCAGGGCGCTGTATTCGCCACAACGAGCACCCGGTGTCCAGAACCTCTGGCGAGGGAGGTTTGGGGCGATCCGCGAACGGTGGTTGGCAACGGGCCGCCCCAGGGTTCGGAGTCCGTCGAGGTCGATGGCGGCTACAGGCTGACGGGCAGGTGGATGTTCTCCAGCGGTTGTCGGCACGCCAACTGGATCGCGGCGGTGGCATCGGGCCGATTGCACCTGCTGCCCAGGGAAGAAGTGGAGTTCCTGGACGTGTGGCAGGTGCAGGGCTTGCGCGGAACGGGGAGCTTTGGCTTTCAGACGCGTGATCGGTTTGTGCCCGAATCCAGCGTGATGCACGTACCCGGCAAGAACCGGGAAGCGGGTCCGATTTACGTCATCCCGCAGCATTTGCTGTTCGCCTGCGGCTTCGGCTGCGTCGCCCTCGGCGTGGCCCGGGCCGCCATCAATGCGACCATCGATCTCGCCCTGACCAAGGTAGGGCGCTACGGCAAGCGACCACTTGCCGAGAACAGCGTCGTGCAGCAACAGGTTGGAATGGCGGAAGCGACCTGGGCCGCAGCCAGGGCGTTGTTGTATGAAAGCGCCGCCCATGTATGGGAGCGCGTGCGCGAAACCGGCGAGATCACGGTCGGACAGCGCATACGCCTGCGCATGGCGGGAACGCATGCGATTCGCCAGTCGGCAAAGGCCGTGGATATCGTCTACAACCTGAGCGGTTCGGATGCCATTTTCGCTACGCGGGCGATTCAACGCCGTTTCCAGGACGCGCACGTCATTACCCAGCAGGTCCAGGGCCGCGAATCTCACTACGAAACCGTTGGCCAGTTCCTGCTCGGTCAGGATCCCGAGGGCGTGTTCTAGCGAAGCCGAGGCGTCGGCTGCACGACACGAGCGCCGCGTTTGCGTGGGCGCCAAACGCTACCACTTCTCCGGTGGTGCGAACGCGTTGATACCGAGGTTCGCACGCAACGCTACTGACGCATCCGCGGTGTGTTGGTCCAGGCGTATGCCGATCGCGTCGGCGACGCGGGTGATGCCGTTGAATCCGGACGCGATCAGGATGGCATCGCTCATCGCTTGCGGTCCGAGCAACCGACAACCCGCAGGGCGCAGGCTTGCAACTTCACTCCAGCGCCAACTGGCGACGCCTTCCGCCAACTGAGTCAGGAGTCCCCCATGGGTCACGCGGCCGTCGCCCGAGGCGCGGCCCGTGACCACGTTCAAGTCCGTTCCTGTCCAGCGACCTCGCGCTCTCCCGCAGCGACACGGTATGCGAAGTGGTTCAGTAAAAGCATTCGTTTACGGCGGACACGACCGCGCTCGCGACGACGGCGACCAGTTCAACATAGGCCTCCGGCCGCATGCCCATGGCGATCACGCGGTCGAACCAGCGCCGCGTCAAGCGACCGGAGTGGTTGCGGATGCCGTGAATCGCCTCGATCGCGGCGGGCGGCAAATCGTTGCCGCTATCGTGCTCGCCCGAGACGGCGGTTGCGGACAGCGACCCCGTGGCCCGCTGGCAGAGAGAACAGGTGACTGCCGCGCGGGCCTCGCGGACGATGCCCAGTCGGTCCGACCCGCTCCACCAGGCGCCCGGTGCGGCGATGGTACCGAGCGCGTCGTTGTGAGCCGCTCTGGTGGAGCGATCCACCGGGAGAACGGCGCGCGAATAGTCGGTCTCGGTCAATGCTCGGCCTGTTTCGGCGGCCAGGTTCCCAGGCCCGGGAGCTTGATCGCCAGGGACGTGAAATCGATTCCGGCGACCAGGCCGCAGATGTTCAGTTCGATGCCCTCCTCCAAAGCCACCATGATGCCCAATAGACCGAACGCTGACAGTTGATAGCCGGTGCCGCTTGGCGCCCTTCCGAACACCGCCCCATTGCCGATAAAATCCTTGCCGATTGCCGTGGGAGGCAGGTCCAGCCGCAGTTCTGGCACGCGCCGCGCAACGAACGCGGTAAAGGTGTTGCTATTTGGCCCGGGCCAGGTCCGGTATTCGCGCTGGTAGGGATAGGCATCTATCACGGCCTCCATCCTATCGATCACGGCATCGACGTCATCGCCGCGGAGATCCGCCAACAACAGGGGACGGCTGGAAAACCACTCCGCGTCCGGATCGCCCCGACCTCGGACCAGCGCCGACCCGCCGCGCCGCAACCGCCAGCCGATGATTTCGTAGCGCTGGTAGTGGTCGGTGTTCGCGCGTTTGGCGGTGATCCAGGTGTGTACCGCGATCCCCCCGCGACGCCCCCAGGTGCGCGCGGCGTAGACCTGAACGATGGCCGAGCGCATGGTTGCAGGGTCCGGGGCTTGTCCGGTGGACGCGCGTCCCGCGTCCCGCCAGTGCGGCTGATCAGTGAATGCGCGCCATGCGATGGAAGTCACCGCTGGCGCAACGAATACTGCCAACAGGATCCAGATCATCGGTCGCGGCCAACGGCGAACGCGGGCGAACTTTGACGATTCCGATTTTCGCTTCGAGAGACGATGTCTTGCCTCCATCATGCTGTAGAGGGTAGCTTTACCGACCTTCTCCCATGTCAAGGAGTTTAAATTGATCGAATTGCATTATTGGCCGACGCCCAACGGCCGGAAAGCCACGATCATGCTTGAGGAATGCGGCCTCGACTACACCATTATTCCAGTTGACATCTTCAGCGGCGATCAGTTCAAACCGGAATTCATGCGTATCAGCCCGAACAACCGCATGCCGGCCATCGTGGACCACGATCCCGTCGGCGGCGGTGAGCCGTTGGCCATATTCGAATCCGGCGCGATTCTCGAGTACCTCGCCGACAAGACGGGGAAGTTCCTGGCCAGGGAAGGAGCGGCCCGCTACAAGGCGCTGCAATGGGTGTATTGGCAGATGGCGAACCTCGGGCCGATGATGGGTAACGCCAATCATTTCAAGAACTATGGCAGGGATCTCGTCGATGACGTGAAGTTGCTCGAATACGGTGAGAAGCGCTTCGTGGGCGAAGTGGACCGTCTCGCCGGCGTCATGGATGCCCATCTGTCGGCGAATCGCTATCTCGCGGGCGACGAATACACGATCGCCGACATGATCACGTGGCCGTGGGCGCGGATCATCCCCAATATGATCTACGACGGCTCGTGGGAGAACGTCCCGAACCTGTCGCGCTGGAGCTATGAAGTCGGCGAGCGCCCCGCGGTGGCCAAGTGTTTCCGGATGCACAGCGATTGGGGGAAGCGCGAGCGCACGGAAGAGCAGGAGAAAGCGCGGCTCGAGCTGTTCTTCAACCAGGACGCCGAAAAGGTTCAGAAGTTGCGGGAAGCGGCGGCCAAAGCCATGGCGTGATGCTTTTGCCCCGCTCGGGGCGGTTGGGCGTTGCGTGAGCGGGCCTAAAGTGCGTTGATTGCTTCCCCCATTTTTGTAATGTGTTGATCGGTCGTCAGCCCGGCGCCGAGCGTACGCAGGCAAAGGTGCGTCAATCCGGCGTTTCGCCAGCCTTGAACCCGGTCCCGCCATTCGGCTTCGCGCGGTCCCACGACTGCAACACCTGCCTCCCTGCCGATCTTGTCCGGATCACGCCCCTCGGCTATTGCCGCGGCGTCAACGTCGGCTTTCACGGCTGGATACTCTTCGGGCGAGCAGAGGATGAACCAGCCGTCGGCCTGGCGACCGATCCGGCGACGTATCCGAGCCGCGGGCACGCCGCTGGCGCCGATCCAGATCGGTATCGGTCGCTGAACCGGTAGCGGGTTGATGCCTGCGCCCTTGACCGTGTCCCAGCGCCCCGCGAAGTCCACGGTTTCCTTCGTCCACAAGAGCCGCATGAGATCGATCTGCTCCTCGATGCGCGCTCCGCGCGTGTGAAAGTCGGCGCCGAGCGCTGCGTATTCGGCCGAGCTGCCGCCGACGCCTACGCCGAGACGCAGGCGTCCGCCGCTCAATACATCGAGTTCGGCCGCCTGTTTCGCGAAAAGAGCGGTCTGGCGTGAAGGCATGACGATGACGGACGGCACAAGCCCTATGGTTTTTGTTACGGCTGCGACGTAGGCCAGCACCATCATGGGCTCGTGCAGGTGGCCGCTATTGGGACGCAACACCTGGTCCGGGACCCGCAGATAGGTATAGCCCAACTCTTCGGCGGCTTGGGCGAAAGCCGTTATGGCCTGTAGGTCGTCCTTCAGTTCCCGCACTGGGAGTGATATTCCGAATTGCATGTTGCTTTGGGCGTTGCCGATATCGAGGGATAGTTTACTCTTTCAGCGTCGCTCGGCGCTTGTCGGTTAGAATCGGGCTTGCCAATGTCTGAACCCCACGGCCCCCTGAATGAGGTGCGCATCGTCGATCTGACCGACGAGCGCGGCATCTTTGGTGGAAAATTGCTGGCGGACCTCGGTGCGGATGTCGTACGGCCCGAGCCGCCGGAAGGGGACCCATTGCGCCGCCGCGGGCCGCACCTCGAAAATGCTCCGGAGGGACCCACATCGCTGTGGCATGCGTTCTTTGCGTCGTCGCGGCGCTTCTTCTGTTTGGATCTCGATAGCGAAGCGGGAAGCGCGCAACTCGATGCATTGATCGACCGGGCGCACATCGTGCTCTGCTGCACGGGGGCGTTCGGCGCGGAACAAGAGCGCCTTGACGCCGCCTTGTCGCGCCGGCCGGAGCTGGTAGTGGTGGAGGTCTCTTCCTTCGGCAAGGAAGGCCCCTGGCGTGACTACCTGGCGCCCGATATCGTCGCGGGAGCGCTGGGCGGGGCTGTGGCGCCGACGGGGGATGTCGATACCCCGCCGCTCAAGGTCTTTGGGGATCTGAACTTCATGCTGTCCGGTGTATACGTCGCCATCGCCGCGTTGGGGGCGTTGTACCACGCGCGGGAAAGGGGAACGGGGCAGCGGGCCCACGTTCCGGTGCACGAGTGCATCGCATCGAGCCTGGAACACGTGCTTATGTGGTACTGGTACCACGACCGTCTTCCCATGGCCAAGGGCCCGGTTCTGGAGCGGCGCGGAAGCCTGCACTGGACGAATGCATACCAGACGATGCGCGGCCGGGACGGCTACATCCTGGTAACCGGGGCGCCGAATCGTGATGCGCAGTTGGCGTGGCTGATCGAAGAAGGCGCGGCCGGCGACCTGTGGGATCCGAAGTACCAGGATCCGGAAAACCGGGAGGAATTCACCGCAGCCATGATGCAGCGCTTGCGGGAATGGGTGGCGACACGCGATGTGGAACCGTTGTTTCGGGAGGCGCAGTCTCGGGGCATGGCGTATGGCCAAGCGGTGCCGATCGGGCGCGTGGCAGACAACCCACATCTAAAGGCGCGCGGCTGGTGGACGAACTATCTTCCCTCGGTTCGCGGTCCGGGCGCGCCGTATCACTTTGGCGATACGCCCTGGAAAATCGGACCCTATGGCGATGTCGGCTCCGACACCGAGGCCGTGCTGGCGGAGATCGGTTGGACAAAAAGCCCATGAGGCCCCTGGAAGACGTAAGGATTCTAGACTTCACCCATGTCCTTGCGGGGCCCTTCGCAACGCGCGTACTCGCCGACATGGGCGCGGATGTCGTCAAGATCATGTCGGCCACCCGACAGAGGGGACAAGGCCAGGATTCGCCGTACTACCTCATGTGGAACCGCAACAAGCGCGCTCTCGCGCTCGACATGCGCCATGAGGAAAGCCGCGCGCTGGCTCGTCGTCTCGCGGACACCGCAGACGTCGTGATCGACAATTTTTCCGCCGGGGTGGTGGATCGTTGGAACGTGGGCTACGGGACCGTGAGCAAGACCAATCCAGGGGTCATCTACGTGCAGATGTCAGGGATGGGCGCGAGCGGTCCCTGGTCCGACTTCGTTACGTATGCGCCGACGCTTCACGGCCTCGCGGGCCTGACGTACTTGACCGGGGTGCCTGGCCGCGGAGACATCGGCATCGGCTACAGCTACAACGACCACCAGGCGGGCCTGCACGCTGCGGTGGCGGTACTCGCGGCGCTCGAGGGGCGGCGCAGCACCGGCAGGGGCCAGCGCGTCGACCTGTCGCAGTTCGAAGTCGGGGTGAACTTCGCCGGCCCGGCTCTTCTGGATTGGTTCGCCAACGGGAGGTCGGCTTCTCCGGGTGGCAATCGTGACCCCTACGACAACAACGCGCCGCATGGCTGCTATCCCTGTGCGGGTGCCGCCAGCGAGGCGCTCGCGGACGAACGTTGGGTGGCGATCGCCTGTGTGAACGATGATCAGTGGCGGCGCTTCCGCGATGTGATGGGCGACCCGGAATGGGCGCGGAATCCCACGTTCAACACCGCCGCAGGGCGCTGCGGGAAGATCAAGGTGCTGGACCAGCGCATTGCGGAGTGGACGCGCGGTCTGGAGGCGGAGGTCGTGATGGAGCGTTGCCAGGCGGCCGGCGTGCCCGCTGGCGTAGTCCAGACCGGGCTCGACCTCGGCGAACGCGACCCGCAACTGAAGCTGTCGGGGTTTCTGGTGGAAATCGCCGAACCGCATCCGAGCGCCGGTACAACCTATGCCGACCGGCTCCCCATCTACTTCGAGCGCACGCCGTGCGACGAATACCGGCCCGCGCCCGAGGTGGGCCAGCACAACGCCGAGGTGCTGAACGAGTGGCTCGGAATGTCCGAAGAAGAGGTTCGGCGCGGCGAAGAGGCAGGATTCCTGCGCTGACGCCTGCCCGATCGATTGGTTGACCATGTACCAGGAGATCATCTACGAAGTCGACGATTCGGTCGCCGTGATCACGATGAACCGGCCGAAGACGCTCAACGCGTTGACCGACCGCACTCAGGCGGAGATCCGGCATGCCCTTGATCAGTCGGAGAGAAACGAGGCCGTGATCGGGAGCGTCCTCACAGGTGCTGGCCGGGGTTTCTGCTCCGGCGTCGACATGAACGCTCTCGGGGCCATGAGCGAAGCGGGCCAACGCCTCGGCGAGAAATACGCGAGCCTTGTCGCCAACCCCGGAAACCCGGACGACGACCAGAATTTCAAGATCGGCCTCGCGTATTTTCTCGGTCTGCGGAAACCTCTCATCGCCGCGATCAACGGCGCCTGCGCAGGCCTCGGTTTCAGTTACGCGGTCTTTTGCGACCTGCGTTTCGTCGACAGGACCGCCAGGTTCGTCACCTCGTTCTCGCAACGCGGGCTGATCGCCGAACACGGCGTAAGCTGGATGCTGCCGCGCCAACGCGCTCGATATCCTCTGGACCGGACGGAGGCTCGAAGGCGAAGAGGCCGGACGCATAGGGCTCGCCAACCGCGTATGCGAACCCGGGGAGTGTGTCAACGATGCGAAGACCTATCTTCGCGAAATCGGCAAGACGGCGGCGCCCAAGTCACTCATGATGATGAAGAGGCAGATCTACCGACATCTCAATGCCGATCTTCGCGCGGCGATGGTCGAGTCTGTCGACTGGATGATCAAAGCCTGGCGCACGACGACTTCAAGGAGGGGGTGGCGTCGTTCGCCGAGCGCCGCTCACCGAACTTCTCGCGGATCACGGTCGACTGAGTGCCGGATTCCTAGAGCATTAGACCCCTGGCGGAGAACGAGATTGACCCCGGGGAGTTAAAGCTACAAAGGGATGCGCAACCGCTTCAATCTGGCTTTACAATCCAGATGGCGCTCTGCTTCAAAGCTCTTCTAACGCCTCTCGTCTTCCTTCCGATGACTTCACCATGTGCCGGATTGTCGGACAGGGGCTTCCTTATGACAATCTGGTTTTGTTCCCTTGCTGAGGCCACCGGTAGCGACACTAATCCGAACCCTTTGTATCCAGCTAGCACATCCTCCACACGACCTCCAGCAGCAATCAGCGCTGAGCGAATAGTTACGGACATGCCCGACCCATCTGAAGGGTTGGTGAAGGCAGCCGAGCTAACTTCGACGCAGTCTTGGCTCCCGGTTCCTGATATCATCTGAGGCGGAACGCGTCGAAGTAGCGCGTCATCATCCGAAACGGTAGGGTCGTCTTCGGAATACATCAACCATACTGGCCTCGTCGCGCGCGGCGAGCGAGCTCACGCAAGATACCGGCGAGTGGCGTGACGTCGTAGTGCAGCACTTCATCAAAAGGCTCTAATCGACCAAGACGGTCTTTGTACCACACTGCGATACTTGTATCCGAAAGTAACTCCACTTCGAGGTCTATGTCCAAGACATGCCATTCTAGCTGTATACTCCCGTTGGTCATTGGCACTAGGACCGGAGGCGGCGTGCGGTTATCCATCACGGAGTGGAGCAAGCCGAAGGCCTGTTGGACTCTTGCCCACTCGACGGGATCTGCTCCGTATGAGTCCCAATCCTTCTGCAAAAGCACAATCAAAGCCAACTGGCTCAAAGCCTCATGCTCCCACAATGGGCTTCCCTTGCTAAGAGCTGGCTCCATACCCTGAACAATCCGCATGTCGAGGGCTGGTAACCTTGTGATAGAGGGACTGGTTTGTTCCTCTGGAAACGAAGGAAATCGCTCCATGGAGATGGCGGTCGACGACACTAGATCACTCCCTTTCCCAAACCCTGTGCATATCTGGTGATGTGGACAGTTCGAAATACTCAACGATCACACGCCGTCCCAAATCGAGAAATCCCATGACGCCGTCGATGGTCGATTCTAACGGATGCCCTCTGGCAGTGAGATGATATCTGATCACAGTTTCACTTTCCATCTCGACGGGGGCTATATCAATATAGAGACGCCCGATAAACTCATCGTTCTCCACGATAGTGAAACTCTGCCGCAGCTGCAAACTTTCGTGATTGATCGGTAACTGGTCCAACGGGATAGGTTTGTATATTGAGAAGGCGTTTTGCATATCCTCGGACGAGACCCAGACGGACGGATCCGTTCGGATATGGTTAAAGTAAGCGACTTCGCACTGGACCGGTCGTACGAGGCCTAGTCCTTGGGTTTGTACAAATTTGAGAAATCGATTGAAGTCCTCGCAAAACCGGGGCCGTATATGGTCTTCATATCTTGGATATACGTCGCCCTCGCCTGTCTTCCTCCAGTTTCGAATGAACCTATCCCTTTGGATTTGCACGAGCTCGCGCCTGTCGGCATCCATGAACCAAAATCTCGTATGTGGAGGCGCCTGGGTAATTTCTAACTGGAGTTGATGAGGACGCGAACCTACCCTTTCAATGGCAAGCCCGGGTAGTGGTATTTGATCCTCGGCGTGGGGGAACCTATCCCTTATGTCCTGCCAAAACAAACCGATATGTGCGGAAGTCAGAGCAGGGATTGATTCGAACTGGACACTTAGCGCGACCTCATGCAGGGGCGGCTTGCGGAAACTCGCTAGCGTACGTGAGGTCACAGAAGGACGGCCAACTCATGACACGCGCACTTTGACATAGCGTCGAGCTAAAGGGTTCCAAGCACGAACGTGCAGAATACCCGAGTCAAGGGACCTCGGAAAGAAGCTGGAGCCTTCTCGAAGCGAAGAACGGCATGAGTGGTGCGGTGATTCCAATCGGCAGTGGACCGAAGAATGGAGCCTAGCATACTCGCGCTACCACGAAGCGAACATCCGATGATGCTGTGTTGCGCAAAGTTAGCCGCGACCGACGAACGGCATCTTGGTTGCCATGACGGTGAGGAACAGGACGTTGGCGTCGAGGGGCAACCCGGCCATATAGAGCACAGCGCGCGTGACGTTGTCGACATCCATCGTCGGTTCCTGGCGCGCGGAACCATCCGGTTGCGGCACCCCTCTGCCCATGCGTCCGGTCATTGACGTCAAGGCATTGCCGATGTCGATTTGGCCGCATGCGATATCGTACTTGCGTCCGTCGAGCGCCGTCGCCTTGGTCAGTCCGGTGAGGCCGTGTTTCGTCGACGTGTACGGGGCGGAGTTGGGTCGGGGCACTTGCGCGGAGATGGAACCGTTGTTGATGATGCGGCCGCCCATCGGCGTCTGGTCCTTCATGATGCGGAACGCTTCCTGCGTGCACAGGAAGGGGCCGGTCAGGTTCACGTTTACCACGTCGCGCCACTTGTCGATGTCGAGGTCTTCCAACGGCACCGGCGCGGCGCCGCGGCCGGCATTGTTGAACAGGAGGTCGAGCCGGCCGAAGCGCGCCTTGGTTGCAGCGAACAACGCCGCGACAGATGCGGGGTCGCTGACATCGGTGCGGACGGGCAGCGCACGTTTCCCCGCATCGGATTCGGCTGCGGTTGCCTGAAGCAGTTCTTCCCGCCTGCCAGCCAGGGCGACTGCGTAGCCCTCTCGCAGGAGGCCGAGGGCGGCGGCTTTTCCGATGCCGGTGCCGGCGCCTGTGACTATGGCCACTTTTTGGTGATTCATTGCTGGGCGATTTCACTCATATCGGTAGGGGTCTGTGCGGCACAATCCGGAAGGGCACTTCTCGCGCACCCCTGGTCGCTTTCGGCCAATGGTAGCACCCGGTTCGTGGGGGACGGCGTGCGGTTCAGTCCTGGAGTTCCCCGATCGGTGGTATGAATTCGATTTCGAACAGGCGCGGCCAGCGTTTGCCGGTCACGAACAGTCTGCCTTGGGTGGTGTCGTAGGCTATGCCGTTCAGCACGCCGACGGTGGTGGTCCGAAAAGGTGCCGGCAGGATGTCCGAGAGATCCAGCCAACCGCGCACTTGGCCCGAGGCGGGGTCTATGACGGCGATCCGGGAAGCGCGCCAGATGTTGGCGAAGATGTAGCCTTCGATGAACTCGAGTTCGTTGAGGGCAGTGAGCGGCTGTCCGCCGTCTCGCACCTCGACGCGACCGGTCTGTTTCAGGGACTGCGGGTCGAGAAAACGCAGGAATGCCGAGCCGTCGCTCATGATGAAGCGAGCGCCATCCCAGGCCAACCCCCATCCTTCTCCGGCGTATGCGAACTGTCCTGACGGTGCCAGCGTTTGTGCGTCATAAATCAGGCCTATGCCTGCGCGCCAGGTGAGTTGGTAGAGCTCGTCGCCGGCTGCGGCCAATCCCTCCGCGAACAACTCGTCCGCGAGACGACTTTCGCCCAGCGTCCGCCCCGAGTGAAGGTCCACATGTCGGACGGATGATTTCCCGTAGCCTCCGGTGCTTTCAAATAGCTGCCCGCGATGGATGAGCAACCCTTGGGTAACAGCATCCCGGTCATGGGGGAAGCTCTGCACTACGCGGTATCCGAACTCCACCGGCGTGGCGGTCTCGGCGCCCGCGGAGAGGCTTGCCGCGAGAGATAGCGCAGCAATGCGCCATGGGCAAATGGTCGGCATGACAAGGCGCAACATGCCCACATTCGCGGTGGCGCGCAAGAACAGACCTAAAGGCCGACGTGTGAAGGAGGTATGGTAGGCTCGGCGGCGGTTCCATAGGGGGAGACGGCGCTGCACCCGAAATTCGAAGTTGATGTGCGCGAGTGGGGGATCGGCACGTGAGCCGACCACGTCGCGTGGTGGTTGCCGGTGGCGGCAACGCGGCGCTGTGCGCGGCCATCGGCGCGCGCGAACAAGGGGCGGACGTGGTGTTGCTCGAGCGCGCGCCGTTCGATCTGCGTGGCGGCAATTCGCGGTTTACCGCCGGCGGCATGCGTTTCGCTTACGAAGGCGATGCGGAGATTCGCACCCTGATTCCTGACCTCACCGCGGCCGAACTGTCGCGAACGGATTTCGGCGCGTATACGCGGGATCAGTTCTATGACGACATGTGCCGTATTAGCCATTACCGCACCGACGCCGATCTCGCCGTCAAACTGGTGGACGAGAGTTTTGACACCCTGAGGTGGATGGCCGGACACGGTGTCCGCTTCCTGCCCATGTACGGGCGACAGTCATTCAAGATCGGCGACCGCGTCCGGTTCTGGGGCGGTTTGACAATCGAGGCCTGGGGCGGCGGACCGGGCCTGGTGGACAGCTTGACGGCTATCGCGGAGCGCATGGGCGTCGACATTCGGTACGGCGCCCGGGCGGAGGGGCTTGCGCCGGATGGCGTGCGAGTCGGCGCGGAAACCGTCAAGGCGGATGCCGTCGTGCTCGCTTGCGGCGGCTTTGAATCGAATGCGGCGTGGCGCGCGCAGTACCTCGGCGCCGGCTGGGAACTCGCCAAGGTTCGGGGCACCCGCTTCAATACGGGCGACGGCATTCGCATGGCGATCGATGCGGGGGCGGCATCGCGCGGCAACTGGTCGGGCTGCCACGCGGTTGCCTGGGACATGAATGCGCCGGAATTCGGCGACCTCGACATCGGCGATAACTTTCAGAAACACTCCTATCCCTTGGGCGTCATGCTGAATGCCGAAGGGAATCGCTTTGTCGACGAAGGAGCCGATTTTCGCAACTACACGTATGCGAAATACGGCCGGGAGATCCTTGCGCAGACCGGACAGTTCGCCTGGCAGATATTCGACGCCAAGGTGTCGGAGCTGTTGCGCGACGAATATCGCATCCGCCGCACGACCAAGGTGACGGCGGACAGTCTGGAAGCGCTGGTAAAAAGACTGGACGGCGTTGACGCCGGCCGCGCCTTGTCGACGCTGCGCGCGTTCAACGCTGCGGTGGATGTCGACACCGCATTCGATCCCGCCGTGAAGGATGGAAGGGGCACGAGCGGAATTGATCCGCCCAAGTCGAACTGGGCGAATCGCCTGGACACCCCGCCATACGAAGCTTACGGCGTTAGCTGCGGGATCACTTTCACCTTCGGCGGCTTGCATGTGGACGCCGAGTCGCGGGTGATTGGCGTAGACGGCGCGCCCATCCCGGGACTGTTCGCTGCGGGCGAACTGATGGGAGGTCTCTTTTTCTTCAACTATCCAGGGGGCTCTGGTCTGACTTCGGGGGCCGTGTTCGGACGCACCGCCGGCGGGAACGCGGCGGCAAGCGCATGAAGCGCTCGACGCCGGCACCGTATTCAACGCGGGCCGGCAATGAGGTCAACCTCCGCGCGGAGAGTCGGCGCATGGCGAACCATGCGCCGCAGCCTACTCTTCGTCACCCAGCGAGATACGGGACTCGTTGCGCTTGACCGTCGCTTCGCCGATGCCGCGAACCCGCGCCAGCTCTTCCGGATCCTCGAACCTGCCGTTCTCTTCTCGATAGGCGACGATGGCTTCGGCCTTTGTTTGGCCGACGCCGACCAATACCCGCGCAATCGTCTCCGCATCGGCCGTGTTTATGTCGACACGGGCTTCCTCTTCCGCTCGTGCTCCAAGCGCGACCGCCAACGCCAGGAGTACGAACATTGAAAGACGGGCCATCGACAACGGCGGTACTGTCGATTTCGGCTGCTTCCGCGACGCTGAGGCTCTGGCAAACACTGGAATTTTCATATTGGTTCTCCGAAAAATGGAGCGACCAACTTATCGCGGACGGTGCAGGGATATTAGCGGTGTCGGCTTGAATTGGCGTGCAACAGAGCTGATTCCTGCGGTAGGAATTTGCCGATTCTGGTTGTAGGCGGTTGGACTGGGCGCTTGAACTAGCCCGAAACCCGACGTCAGGAACCCACCACCTCCGCGCAAGCGCGCCCATCGAGGTAGTTGACCAGGTGCCGGGAGAGGTCTCTCGCATCGTCTTCGGCGCCGTGGATGAAACTCGACTTGCGCTTCCGCAGGAAGTTGAGCCCGAGCGCGTAGACGCCCGGCACCGTCACGACGCCGCCGTCATGGCGCAGCCTCCCCTTGCGATCGAGGGCCGGGAGGTCGAGCCACGAGTAGTCGGCGCGGTATCCGGTCGCCCATACGATGTTCCGAATATCGCCGTCGGCGTCGGCCAGTTGCAGATCGATTTCGAGCGGCGGCGCATCGGGAACCCTGGACGGCTCGAAACGGTGCGGCGCATCGGCACCGCCGTTGGCACTATTGTCAGTCGCCCACTCGTCGATCGTGTTCAACAGTCGGTTCATCTTCAGGTCGGCCAACCTGCACACGTTGCGCAGCCCGCCGGAAAACTGCGCCTTGCCGCCCCGAACGGCCGCGAGCCGGCCAACCAGCTTGACGCCAATGTCCGTCAGCGCGTTGAGATCGAGGGTGGACCGTTCGGGTGTGCCGACCAGTTGCGGCGACGGCACGTTGCGCGCGCGGACGATGTCGTCTATTTCGTCGTAGCGCTGGTCGAGAATGCCTGCGGCCTCCATCCACCAGAAAATATCCCGGCCCCGATAGGTGCGAGGCAAGCGTACATGTTCCCCGACGGACAGCGTCACGGGGCGTCCGGATCGATGGATTTCTTCCGCGAGTTGTACGCCGGTGGCCGAAGCGCCTACCACCAATACGCCACCTGCCAGAAGCACTTCGGGATTGCGGTACTCCATCGCGGTCAAGGCGCGAATCGATGGCGGCACGTCCCTCTGGAGGACGGGCACCTCGGCGAGATTACAGGCGCCGCTGGCGAGCACGACCGCGCGGCAACGCCATTCGCCCTGCGCCGTGGCCACCCGAAAACCGTCCGCTGCGGCGCGAACCGAGTTGACTTCCGTCCCTTCGTGCACCGGAGCGGAAATAGTTGCGGCGTAATCTTCGATGAACCGAATCACCTCAGGCATCGTCATGAACCCGTCGGCATCGTGGCTTTCGTAACGAAATCCGGGAAGCCGGCTTTGCCAGTTAGGCGTTAGCAAGCGTAAGGAGTCCCAGCGCTCGGTGCGCCAGGAGTTGGCGACGCGACCGCGTTCCAGGACGACGTGGTCGACGGAGCGCTCGCTCAGGCACCGGCTCATGGCAAGCCCGGCATGGCCGCCGCCGACGATGACGGTGGTTACCTCGTTGATCGAATCGCTCCGGTTGAGCTAGGTGGATGCGCCCACGTTATTTGACTTCGACGCTGACATTCGTGGGGTTGGTGATGATGTCGAACACCGCCGAGCGCTTTTGCGACTGCGCGACCAAGGCCTCGATGTCGTCCTTGGACGCGTCGGCGTCGATGTCGAACGTCACCTTGACATCGTTGAATCCGTTGCGCACATCGGGGTCGCCGCCCAGGATCCCCTGGATGTCCATTGCGCCCTCAAGCGTCGCTTGCACGGAGCGCAGTTGGATTTCCCGGTTTTGCGCGACGGCGGCCACGCCTGCTGTCAAGCAGCTCGCGAGCCCGACGAGCACGAACTCGACAGGGGTCGCCCCGTTGTCTTCAGCGGCAAACACTGCGGGATGGTCCGTATCGAAATTGAACTCGGTCTTGTGCTTGTGCTCCTCGCCGAGGCCGTGGTAACCCTCCACCGAGGACTTGCTGTGCGTCCCGTTGACCCACGTACATGACGCGCGCCAATTGAATTTGGCGGCCTCCGGAGCCTCGCTCAACGCCTCGCGAGCGGCGAGCAGTGCTTCGACGTTGACGCCGTTGTTGACCTTGGAATCAGCCATAAGACGATCTCCTGTGCAATCGTTGCATGTAGTGTTTGGCGGAAAGCCTTTTAGCCCGCCGGGCTCTTGCGCGCCGGTTTCGCAAGCGCTCCAGCGTTGGCGGGTGCAATACGCACCGCGCAAAACGGCAATAATAGCGCCTTGCGGCGGCCGCCGTCAGAAGAACAAACGCATAAACAAATAGCCCAAAGGAAGTGGGCGCGGCCAGGGAATGCCGACTATCCCAGCGCCTCGACGGCTTCCAGCGTCTGCGCGAGGCTGGTGACGCCCTTGACCTCAATGCCTGGCAGCGGGGTTTTCGTCAGGTTCGCCCGAGGTGCGATCGCCTGGGCGAAACCGTGCTTTTGCGCTTCGCGCAATCTTTCCTGACCGTTCGGCACGCCTCGCACTTCACCCGTCAGGCCGAGTTCGCCGAAGCAAACCAGGTTCCGGGGCAATACCCGGTTCTGGAAGCTTGAGACGACGGCGAGGATCGTCGCCAGGTCGGCCCCGGTCTCGGTGATGCGCACCCCGCCGACGACGTTGGCGAACACGTCCTGGTCGGATAGGGACAGGCCGCAGTGCCGATGCAGAGCCGCCAGGTGCATGCCGATGCGCTGGGGATCGAGGCCAACGGCGATGCGCTTGGGATAGCCGCTTCGGGATTCGTCCACCAGCGCCTGCAGTTCCACCAATAGCGGCCGCGTACCCTCCCACGTCACGGTGACGACGCTACCCGGAGACATCTCCTCCGGCCGCTGCAGGAAGATGGCGGACGGATTGGCGACCTCCTTCAATCCGGTTTCCGTCATCGCGAAGACGCCCAGTTCGTTGACGGCGCCGAATCGGTTCTTGTGGCTGCGCAACGTACGGAAACGCGTGCCGGCCGGGCTGTCGAGCATGACGAAACAGTCGATCATGTGCTCCAGCACCTTGGGTCCGGCGAGGTTGCCTTCTTTTGTTACATGGCCGACCAGAATCACCGTGGTGAGCGTCTGCTTTGCGAGCCTGGTGAGCAGCGCGGCGGATTCCCGCACCTGGGTGACGCTGCCGGGAACGCTGCCGGTGGATTCCGCGTGCATGACTTGAATCGAGTCGACGACGACCACGCTCGGTCGATGCTTCCGCGCCAGTTCGGCGATAGCCTCGACACGCGTTTCTACCGCAACCAACAGGTTGTCCAGAGGTAGCGCCAATCTGCGGGCGCGGTCGGCAATCTGTTGCAGGGATTCTTCGCCGGTGACGTAGAGCATGGGCTCGCGACTCGCGATGGCGGCGGCGACTTGCAGCAGCAGCGTGCTCTTGCCGGCGCCGGGGTCTCCGCCGATGAGCACGACGGAGCCGGGCACGAAACCGCCTCCGAGCACGCGATCAAGTTCTGGCATGCCAGTGGATAGGCGTGCCAGTGCCGCCGTCTCGATTTCGACGAGCCGTGCGACTTCCGGTGGAGCGCCGCTATAGCCAGCCGAGCTGGCGCCCGGCAGGGCGGCGGCCCGTTCCAGTGTGAATTGGCGCAACGTGTTCCATTTGCCGCAGGCGGAACACTGGCCCTGCCATTTCGGATGGTCGACGCCGCAGTCTTCGCAGACGTACGCGACTTTAGCCTTGGCCACCGGGTCCGTATTCCCCGCGATCGAGCAGTTCGAACTTCGTGAGTTCCTTGAAGAATCGCATCTTCACCAGGCCCGTGGGCCCGTTGCGCTGTTTGCCGATGATGATCTCGGCAAGCCCCTTGTCTTCCGAGTCCTTGTTGTATTCGTCATCACGGTAGATGAACAGTATTACGTCGGCATCCTGCTCGATGGCACCGGATTCACGCAGATCCGACATGCGGGGGCGCTTGTCCTCGCGATTCTCCAGGGCGCGGTTCAACTGCGACAGGGCCACCAGCGGGCAACGCAACTCCCTGGCGACCGATTTGAGGGTCCGCGAGATCTCGGACAGTTCAAGCGTGCGGTTTTCCGTGCGCCCCTCTGCACGCATCAACTGCATGTAGTCCACGATGATGAGCTTCAGCCCCCCTGCGGTTCGGGCGACCCTACGGGCGCGCGCGCGCACCGCATTCGGCGTCAATCCGCCGGCATCGTCGATGTACAAGGGCTTGTGCTTGAGTTGGTTGACCGCCGATTCGAGCCGAGGCCAGTCCTCTTCGTGCAGTTGGCCGGTGCGCAAGCGGTTCTGGTCGATGTGGCCGAGGGAGGACAGCAAGCGAAGCACCAGTTGCTCCGCGGGCTGTTCCATGGAGAAGATGAGCACGGCGGCGTCGTTGTCGTCCGCATGCATGACGGCGTGCTCCGCGATGTTGACCGCCAGGGCGGTTTTCCCCATCGACGGACGGCCCGCGATGACGATGAAATCCGAATCCTGAAATCCGGCGGTGTAGCGATCGAGGTCAGCGAAGCCGGTCTCCAGGCCCGTTATGGCGTTGGGGTTGTTGGACAGGAGATCGACGCGCTTGAACGCGTCTGTAAGCAGAGGTCCGACCTGTAGCGGCCCATCGCCCCGGAGGCTGCTATCTGCGATGTCGAAAACGGCCTGCATCGCCGAGTCGAGCAAGTCCTCGCTGGAGCGACCTTCCGGTTCGAACGCCGACTCTGCGATGCCGGAACCGGCGCTGATGAGTTGTCTCAGGACGGCTCTTTCGCGCACGATGTCGGCGTACGCACCGACGTTGCTGGCGGAAGGCGTTTCCTCCGCGAGTTCGGCGAGATAGGCGATGCCGCCCACGCGTTCGGCGAGTTTGCGGGATTGCAATGCCTCGGCAAGGGTCAACACATCGAGCGGCTGCGCGTCGTTGGCGAGCGCTGCCATGACTTCGAAGATGATCTGGTGGTTCGGACGATAGAAGTCGCGCGCGGTGATCTTGTCAACCACGGTGTCCCAGGCTTCGTTTCTGATCATCAATCCGCCGAGCACGGATTGCTCGGCTTCGATCGAATGCGGGGGAACCTTTAGCCTGGCTGGTAGGGGGGCGTCGGGAGAGGGTTCTGCCATCGGTTGAAAGCCGCTCTGCTGGGCTTTCAGAATTCAGGTTCCGGCATCGGGCGTCAAGACCAAAGTGCCCTGAAGTCAGGTTTGATGGTGCCTACTCGATGCGCGGGCACCGCGGCGTCGGAACAACGCTGTGGACAAGCTGTATGCGGCCGGTTGAATGCGGCGGGGCTCAGTGAAGCTATTCTTGAAGCTGCTCGTGAGGCTGTTCGTGGAGCTACTCGGCGACGACGTTGACGCCGACTGTCGCGGAAACGCCGGCGTGGAGCTGGATTTCTACCTCGTGCTCTCCGATGTCGCGAATGGCGCCCTCGGGCAAACTCACTTCCGATTTCGAAATCTCGTGGCCCTGGTCCGTCAATGCCCGAGAAATCTCCACGGTGCCAACGGAACCGAACAGCTTCCCTTCTTCGCTCGCCCGGACCATCAAGGTAACGGAGACGTCTTCCAGGGAGGCGGCGCGCGTTTGGGCGGCGGCGAGTCTCTCGCCGGCTGCCGCTTCCAGATCGGCGCGGCGCGCTTCGAACGCATCCCGATTTTCCTTGGTGACGCGCACGGCTTTTCCGGTAGGGATGAGGTAGTTGCGCGCGAAGCCGTTCTTGACCGTGACCTCTTCCCCCAGGGTTCCGAGTTTGCCGATGCGTTCGAGCAGGATTATGTTCACTTGCTGCTTGCCCTACTAGTGCTGATCCGTGTACGGGACCAGCGCCAGGTAGCGGGCGCGTTTGATCGCCGTCGCCAGTTGCCGCTGATAGCGTGCACTGGTACCAGTGATCCGGCTCGGTACGACCTTGCCGGTTTCCGAGATGTAGGGCGCGAGAAGATCGAGATCCTTGTAGTCGATCTCCTTGATCCCTTCCGCGGTAAAACGGCAATAGCGTTTGCGTCTAAAATTTCTCGGCATCAGTTACCCCCTGACTCTGCTCTCTCTTACCCTACTCCGTCTCAACAGGCTCGGTGACCTGCTGGGCCTCGGCGGGCTCGGTGACCCGCTCGGCTTCCGCTTCCTCGCGGGCGCGGCGCAACGCGCGAGCCGCGGCCTCTTCTTCGCGCCTGCGGTCCCGCTCGCGGTCCTTTTCCTGATCCTTGAGTTCTTCCTCGTAGATCTTGGATGTTTCCTGGATCGGGTGCTGGCGGCGGATGATGAGGTTGCGAATCACCGCATCGTTGAAACGGAACCCACTCGTGAGTTCTTCAAGCGTTTCGGCGTTCACTTCCACGTTCATCAGGACGTAGTGCGCCTTGTGGATCTTCGCAACGGGATAGGCGAGCTGGCGTCGGCCCCAGTCTTCCATTCGATGTACGGCGCCGCCCCCGCGTTCGATCATGGTGCGGTAGCGCTCCATCATGCCGCGCACCTGTTCGGACTGATCCGGGTGCACCATGAAGACTACTTCGTAGTGTCGCATTTCGATTCCTCCTCTCGGGTTCGCCGCCGCGTTCCAAAGCGCGTGCGGCAAGGATGGACAAGCGGATTCTACTGGCGCGCGCGCACGACTTCAAACAGCAGGATGCCCGCCGCCACCGCGACATTCAGGCTGGACACCTCGCCAGCCATGGGAATGCGCACCAGATGATCGCATTGTGCCGTGGTAAGACGCCGCAGCCCCTTTCCCTCACCGCCCACCACCACAGCGGTCGGCGTCGGCAGCTCAAGGTCGTGAAGGGATGTCTTCGCGTCCTGGTGCCCGCCGATGACCCACACGCCTTGCTGCTTCATCCAGGCGAGTCTGCGCGAAAGGTTGGTGACGGATACGACGAAGAGGTGCTCGAAGGCACCGCTTGAGGTCCTGATCGCCGCCGCGGTCAGACCGGCGGCATGACGCTTGGGCAGAAGCACGGCATCGACCCCCGCGGCCTCGGCCGCTCGCAGACATGCGCCGAGATTGCGCGGATCCTGGACCTGGTCCAGGACGAGGATGAAGGGTCTTTCGAACGCCGGCCAGCGCCGCTCCAACTCCGCCTCGGTGGCGGGGGCGACAGCGTGGCATTGCGCGGCCACTCCCTGGTGAGGACCTTCTGCGACGCGATCAAGCATCCGCTTGTCGACAGACTCGACGCGTATCCCCAACGCCCGGGCCTGGGCGATCAATACGGCCAGCGCGTCCGAACGCCGGCCGCCGACCACCCACACCTGGCGCACGCGGGCTGGCGCCGCGTCCAGGACGTTGCGCACGGAATGTGCGCCGTAGACCCAGTCGCCGGCCGGCTCATTCATCGACTGCGTACGCGTCTGCGCCGCGCCGGGACGAGGTCGACGCGGCGCGTCTCGACCGAAACATCTTCCAGCACGACATCGAGTTCGTCGCCGAGGGTAAAGCGCTCGCCCGAGGACTCACCCACCAGCGCCATGGACTCCGGCACAAAGCGATAGTAGTCGCGGCCGATGTTCGAAACGTGAACCAGTCCCTGGACGAACACATCGGCGAGCCGGACGAACAGCCCGAATTCGGTCACGCCGACAACGACGCCCGAAAACCGTTCTCCCGTTCGGTCCTTGATGTAGTCGCACTGCAGCCAGTCGGACACCGCGCGGGCGACACTGTCGGCTCGCCGTTCCGTCATGGAAATGTGTGACCCGGTTTGCGTGAGCCACTCTTCCGAGGGCGGTTCTACGTCCGACTTGATCATACGATGCACGGTGAGGTCCGCGTAACGCCGGATCGGGGAGGTAAAGTGCGCATACTGCGACAGGGCGAGACCGAAGTGCCCGACATTGCGCGGGTCGTATCGGGCCTGCGGCAGCGACCGCAGCAAAAGAATTTCGTGGAGCCATGCGAGTTGAGGGCTTTGCCCAAGCGCGCGGGACATGATGACGCGCAAGGCCTTGGGCGTCGTATCTCCCGCCGCGAGCCGGATGCCCGCGAATGCAAGGGCGGTGACAAGCTGGTCCAGCTTCTCCCCGTGCGGCGCTTCGTGAACACGATAGAGCGGTCGATCGACGTGCCTCGCCGCGCACACGTTCGCCGCGACCATCGCCTCTTCGATCATCCCGTGCGCCGCATTGCGCTCCGCCAACGCTACCGAGGTAACGCGACCGTCCTCGAGGGTCAGTCGTGGCTCGCGGCTGTCGAAGTCGAGCGCCCCCCGCTCCGCCCGGCGCGCGCGTAACGCCGCGTACACCTCGAACAGCGCTTCAAGCTGATCGGGTCGCGATGCCGCTTCCGCGTAAGTCAGTCTGGCGTGTGACCGAATAACGGCCTCATAGAATTCATGGGACGATACCGTTCCCGCCCTCGATATTCGCATGTCGCAGACCAGTGCGAGGCGTCTTTCGCCCGGGACCAGCGAGCAGATACCGTTGGAAAGAGATTCCGGCAGCATCGGAATGACTCGGTCCGGCAGGTACAGTGAATTGCCGCGCCGCCGCGCTTCGATGTCGAGCGGAGAACCGGGCTTTACGTAGTGCGCGACATCGGCAATCGCCACTACCAGTCGCCAGCCGCCCTGACGCAGCCGCACCCCGTATACGGCATCATCGAAGTCACGCGCGTCCGGGCCGTCGATGGTGACCAAAGGCAGCGTTGTGAGATCCCGGCGACCGACCGTATCGCTCGCCGTCACGCTCCGGGGCGCGGGGACATCGAGGGCATCCGGCCAGTCGACCGGCACGCGGAAACTGCGAAGCATGGCCCCAGCCGCGCGGTCGGCTTCGTTTCTTGCGCGCAACACGGAGAGGATGCGGCCGCTGTAGCGCCCTCGGTCCTGCCACAATAGCGTCACTTCAACGATGTCTCCGTCACGCGCCCGCCTGTCGTCGTCCTCGATTTCGATGCGTCCCTTCACCGCTGGGTCGAGGGACTCGATAAAGTGACGCGGATGATCCTCGACGACATACCCGATGAGAGGTTCGGAGGAAGGCTCGACCACGCGCAGAGCGCCATCGCGTTGTCCGCGCCCACCGCTTTGGCGGTTGGTCGGGAGTTCGATTCGGTCGCCGTGACGGACATTCGATCCACGCGGTAACTCGGCGCCGGAACCTTCGACGACCAGCTTGCCGAAGGACTCGACGACCCTCGCCACTTCGGGGGCGGCGACCAGCGTATAACCTCCATCTGCCGACCGCGCGACCTCACCCAGGTGTTCGAGTCCCCGCAACAGGCGCCGCAGCCGATGCGTTCCGGCGCCCTTCGAGAGGCGAAAGTGCCGCACCAGGTCGTTCCATTGGGGAGAGCCGAGAGATTTCAGGGCGTCACGGACATCGCTCGCAAACAGTTGCGGTTCGCGGATGTCGCTGCTTTGCCTACGACGTGCCAAATTGACAACTCCTTGAGACGATGGGTACAGTGCGCGCCCCGTTTCCAGCCCCAGGCGCACTCGACCACTCAGTGCGAATGGGCCGCTTCTTCGCCGAGGTGGTGAAATTGGTAGACACGCTAGCTTCAGGTGCTAGTGGGGGTAACCCCGTGGAGGTTCAAGTCCTCTCCTCGGCACCATTGTTGCGCCGTACGCTACGCGCAATGCCCGTTTGACTGACAGTCCAGGCTGGACGCCATACCCTGGTTGTAGATCAGCGATATCTGGCCGCGATCAGGGGATTGGCAGGTAGCCGCGATCAACGCCCTTGGTAAGCACGGCGACCGCGTTGTGCGGATGCAGGCTTTCGTGGTGTTCCACGCGCACCCAGTAGTCGACGAGACGGCGTTCGCGCTGCAGGGCGGTCTTCACCCGCCGCGCCGCATCCTCGCAGAACATGAGATTCGAGGCATTCAACCGCGCGAATTCCTGCTCGTCCTCGCGTTTGACCGCGGTCTGGACCGGCGTCTGGACAGCGTCCTCGACGATGTCGATCAATTGGGTGATCGGGAAGTCTTCCAACCTGTCGTCGAACTTGACCAGCACGCGGGCGATGCTGCGCTGCGCATGGGGCGTTGCCACGAAGCCTTCTTCGGAGCCGAGCCATGCTCTGACCGTTGCGGCATCTACTTCTCCGGTAGTGCCGAAGTCGTGATCAAACTGTTGTTGAACGAGTTGCCGCGAGAGCGCGGCGGAGCATGGACAGGTGCTGGAATAGTGCACGCCCACCGAAAGCTCCACATGCGTTTCGCCATCGATATGGGTGCCCTTGATTGACACGGGATAGGCGTTCCAGCCGGAGTTCTCCGTCACGAGCGCCTGACGGCGCAGGTAGTAGTCGAAGTCGAACTGGACGAAGGCGCGGCCGGACAGTCCCCTGTGCGATTCGAGCAGCGACGCGAGCAGAAGCTTCAATCCGGCGACGCTCAAGGGTCGCGTTTCGGAGTGCTCGTCGAGGATCAGGTACAGGCGGGACATGTGGATGCCTTTTGCCTGCGGGTCGGCCAAATCGACGTAGACCTGCACCCGCGCCTGCACTTCCCGCACGTTTCCGTCATCGCGAATGCGCAAGGGTTGGTGTACATCGCTCATGCCAACCCAGTCGAGGGTTTCCTCGGGGTTGCGCAATTCCCGGCTGGCAATGTCGGGCATGTCCGTGACCAACACGAGCCCGGGTGTGTGCTTTGCCGCCTGTTCCATCTCTCTCATCAATTTTCGTCGCCGTATTTGGGCGACTCGCCTACCGTTCTGCGTCGATTTGCCGCCTGACCTAGCCCGATTCTATGCCAAACGCCACCAAACTTCCCCGCGCCCGAGGATTCCTCATTTGGCCATCGAGGCGCGCTCCTCGTCTGTCAGCGCCCGCGCCTCGGTTTCGAGCATCACCGGGATGCCGTCGCGAACCGCATATGCCAGACCGCTCTGCCGACACCATAGTTCATTCAGGTCGCGGCGGTAGACGAGGGGACCGCGGCTGACCGGACAGACGAGGATTTCGAGCAGCCTGGAGTCGATCATGGCGCGAAGGGGTCCTTCAGGATGATGGTGTCGTCTCGTTCCGGCCCGGTGGAAACGATGTCGATGGGAGTCCCCACGACAGTCTCGATGCGACGCAGGTACGCGCGGGCATTGTCTGGCAGCGCATCGTAGGTGCGAACACCCAATGTCGATGCGTTCCAACCGGGGAGCTCCTCGTACACGGGTTTGACGTGTTGATACGACTCGGTGCCGAAACCCCCGCAACCGCCGGCTTCGTAGCCGACACATAGCTGGACTCTCTCGAGGTTGTCCAGGACGTTGAGTTTGGTCAGGCACAAGCCGGAAATGCTGTTGCTTTGCGCGACGTGCCGCATCGCCACGGCGTCGAACCAGCCGCAACGGCGAGGTCGGCCGGTGGTGGTGCCGAATTCGTGGCCCTTTTCGGCGAGCCATTTGCCGGTTTCGTCGAACAGTTCCGTCGGGAACGGCCCGGAACCAACCCGGGTCGAGTACGCCTTTGCGATGCCGAGGACATAGTCGAGATGCCGAGGGCCGAACCCGCTTCCCGTGGCGGCGGCGCCGGCCGTGGTGTTAGAGGACGTGACGAACGGATAGGTGCCGAGGTCGATATCGAGCAACGCGCCCTGGGCACCCTCGAAGACGATATTGGCGCCGGACTCGCGCAGGGATTGCAGAATCGAACCCACATCGCCGACAAAAGGACGCAGCGCTTCGGCGAGTTGCTGCGCGCGACCTACCGTTTCGTCGAAGTTCACGGGCGCAGCGCGGTGGTACTTCTCCAGCACGAAGTTGTGGTACTCCATGACTTCGGCAAGTTGGTGTGCGAACTGTTGCGGATGGAACAGTTCGCCGAGGCGCAGTCCGCGCCGCGCCGACCTGTCCTCGTAGGCGGGACCGATGCCGCGACCGGTGGTGCCGATCTTGCGATTGCCGAGCGCATTCTCGCGCGCGGCGTCCAGGGCGATGTGATAGGGCATGATCAGCGGACACGCTGGCGAGATGCGCAGTCGGCCGCGGACGCCGACTCCCTTCGCCTCCAGTCCCTGAACTTCTTCCAGCAACGCTTCCGGCGACACCGCCACACCGTTGCCGATCAGGCATTGCACGTTGGGCCGCAGGATGCCGGAAGGCACGAGGTGCAGGATGGTCTTTTCGCCGTCGATAACGAGCGTGTGTCCGGCGTTGTGTCCGCCCTGAAAACGCACGGCCGCCGCCGCCTGCTCGGCCAGGCGGTCGACGATCTTGCCCTTGCCCTCGTCGCCCCACTGGGCACCGAGCACGACGACGGTGCGTCCCACTACAGTCTCTCTCTCAGGTTAACCGCGCGTTTCGCGCGGGCGAATGGGGCGTTCCAGGCCCGACAGGCTGCTAGCCGTCTCCGGTCTTCAAGTACTTGAAGAAGTCGCTATTGGGATCCAGGATCAGCATGTCGCCCTTGTCGCCAAATACAGCCACATAGGCGTTGATGCTCCGGTAGAACTCGTAAAACTCCGGATCGGCGCCGTAGGCTGCGGCGTAGGTCGCGGCCGCGCCGGCGTCGCCGTCGCCGCGCAACAGCTCGGCTTCGCGGTACGCCTCGGCCTCGATGACGACGACCTGGCGGTCGGCGTCCGCGCGAATGCCTTGTTCGAGCTCGCGACCGGTTGCGCGGTGTTGCTGGGCTTCGATCTGGCGTTCGGAATTCATGCGATCATAGACGGCTGAGGAGACTTCCGGCGGGAGGTCTATCTGCTTCACGCGCACGTCGATCACCTCTACGCCGACTTCGCGGCGCATCTCGTTGTTCAACTCCTCGGTCAAATCCGCCATCAGTTGATCCCGCTCGCCCGAAATGACCTCATGCATGTCCCGGCGGCTGATCTGGTTGCGCAAGCCTTCGTTTACGCGCTGTGACAACAGGTTGCGCGCGACGATCTCGTCGCCGCCATCTGTGGACTCGTAGAAAGTCTGGACGTCACCCACTCGCCACTTGACGAATGAGTCCACCATGAGCGGCTTCTTTTCCAGCGTGAAATAGCGTTCGGGCGGCGAATCCAGCGTCTGGATGCGGCCGTCAAACCTCTTGGCATCATCGGCGATGGGTAGCTTCCAGTGCAGCCCCGGGCCCAGATCGATCTTTGTTACCGCGCCGAAGCGTAGCACCAGGGCGCGTTGGGTCTCGTGCACGGTGAAGACGCCGTCGGAGATCAGCAACACGACCACGATGACGAGGACGGCTATCAGAATATTGCGAATGGACATCATCGCTCTGCCTTCTTGATGCTTGCCTTCATTTCCCCCTCTCCCAACTTGTCAACGGGAGTCGCGACGTGTCGCGGGGAGTCGTTCGCTCACCACTTCGTCGACCAGTCGGCGCAGATCAGAATCCGAGACGCTCGCGCCCACGCTGCCGCCGCTCTGCATAAGGCGATCGAGCGGTAGATACAGCAGGTTGTTGCCTCCCTCGATATCCACCATCACCTTTGAACTCTGGCTCAAGACCGACTGGATGGCATCGATGTACAGGCGGGCGCGGGTGACTTCCTTCGCCTGGTGGTACTCTTCGAGCAACTTCGTGAAGCGCTCGGCCTCGCCCTGCGCCCTTGCCAGCACTCGGTCACGGTAGGCATTCGCTTCTTCGAGTTGCCTTTGCGCCGCCCCCCGCGCTTCGGGAACGACCCCTTCCAGATAGGAGTTCGCTTCGTTGACGAAGCGCGCTTCGTCCTCCTTGGCCTTCTGTACGTCGTCGAACGCTTCCTGCACCTGGTCCGGCGGCCCGCTCTGGTCGATGTTTACCGTCACAACCTGAATGCCCGTCTGGTAGCGGTTCAAATAGCTTTGCAGGCGTTCCTGCACTTCGCTGCCCAGTGCGGCGCGACCCTCGGTAATGACATTGTCCATCGTAGAACTGCCGACGACATGCCGAAGCGCGCTCTCCATCGCGTGGTCCACGCTGTCTTCCGGGCTGTTCACCTGCACGAGATATGAAATGGGGTCGCGGATGACGTATTGGACCGTCATGCCAATTTCGACGATGTTCTCGTCCTCGGTCAACATTAGCGCATTGTGGGATTTGTTGTTGACGCGCGTAGAGACCACTGTGGTCACGCGGTCTATGATCGGCGGGTTCCAGTGCAGGCCGGGAAGCTTTAATGCGTCTTGCGCCTTGCCGAAGCGGAACACCACGCCACGCTCCTGCGCATCGAGGGTGTACATGCCCCACAAGCCATAGCCTACAACCAGTGCCGCGAGCACCCCTCCATATACCTTGAGGTTGATGCCGCCGCCCCCGCCTCCTCTGCGGCGTCCGAATATGCCGGAGAGTTGGGATTGCAGCTTGCGCAGCGATTCATCGAGGTCCGGGGGACCTTGATCGCCGCCTCGGCCTCCCCAAGGGTCTCTTGGTCCGCCGCCGCCTGGTTCGTTCCACGCCATGGGTATTGAAATCCCCGCCACTTGTTTCAGGGCACCGATGCGATTCTATGGGTGACCATCGCTCCCTGCAACAATATCCCCCGGACTTCGAACCTGCGGCTCTTGGCTTCTCGTGGGTTTTGATGCTTCCACGCGGGTGACGCGACAGGCATCCACTCGGTGTGCGACCGCATGGTTTCCCAGAAGTCTGGCTGTTTCTGCCCGGTCGAGCCGGACCCGCAAGGCGAGTGTGCCGTCTTCCTGCACTGTCTCCGCCTGCACCGCCCCCAGCGCGTACAGGCGTGCTCGGAGTTTGCCCGACCCGGAATCGAGAAGGACTGTTACTGGTCGGGCGGTGACGCCGAGAGCGCGTCCGAGCGCCTTTTTCAATGTGGGCAGGCCAGCCCCATCCCGGGCGCTGACGACCACTCGGGCCAGTTCGCGGTCGCAGGTACCTTGCAGAACCGGGGAGCGGTGCTCATCCATGAGGTCCGCCTTGTTGAGAACCGTGATGGTCGGAACATTGTCGGCGCCGATTTCTTCCAGCACGGCGTCCACATGGCGGGCGAGGTCCTCCGCGTCGGGCGCGGCGGCGTCGACGACGTGAAGCAGCAGGTCCGCTTCGGCGACCTGCTCGAGGGTGGCCTTGAATGCCTCGACGAGGCTGTGAGGAAGATCGCGAATGAAACCCACCGTGTCCGCCAGCACCACCTTGCCGACGCCATCGATATCAGTGCGGCGCATGAGCGGGTCCAGGGTGACGAATAACTGGTCGGCAACGGTAGCGCCGGCGTCCGTCAGGGCGTTGAACAAGGTCGACTTGCCGGCGTTGGTATAGCCCACTAGCGCGACGGTGGGGACGCCGGTTCTGGCCCTGTGTCGCCGGCTCCGCTGGCGCTGTCTGTGGACCGCTTCCAGACGCGTGCGGACGCGCCGGATACGGTCGCGGATGATGCGCGCATCCAACTCGATCTGTTTCTCGCCGGTGCCGCGCATGGCGACCCCGCCGCGTTGGCGGTCCAGGTGGGACCAGCCCCGCGCCATGCGTGTCTGCATGTGGCTGAGTTGCGCGAGCTCGACCTGCAACTGGCCCTCGCGGGTCTGGGCGCGGGCCGCGAATATTTGCAGGATGAGTTCCGTGCGGGTCATGACCCGGCGCTCCAGCCGCTGTTCCAGGTTGCGTTGTTGGGCTGGCGTCAGATCCTGGTTGACGATCAGGAGGTCTGCAGTTTCGGCGTGCATTGCTGCTGCCACCTCTTCCACCTTGCCGCTACCGATGAACCACTTCGGGTCGGGCTGGTCCCGCCGCGCGTGAACGAGCGCGACGGGCTCGAGTTCGCCGGATCGCACCAGTTGCGATAGCTCTTCGGTGGCCCGCCGGATGGTGGGTCCAAACGAGGATTTGAGACGCAGATCCAGTAGAACGGCGCGCGAGCCCGCCTGCGGGCGGTCAAACAGCATTTGGGTTGGCCAGGAAGGGACGAGGAAGCCTGGTCTCAGGCGAGTTCGTTGTCCTCTCCCGTGCTCTCTTTGCTGCGCATCTCCGGCGGCTGCAGGCGCACGTTGCGACTTGGAACCACGGTGGAGATCGCGTGCTTGTACACCATTTGGCTGACGGCATTGCGAAGCACGATGACGAACTGATCGAACGACTCGATCTGGCCCTGGAGCTTGATGCCGTTGACGAGGTATACGGAGACAGGGATCCGCTCCTTGCGCAGCGTATTGAGGTAAGAGTCCTGAAGGGAATTCCCTTTCGACATGGTACTTTCCTCGAAATCGGACGCGCGCTCAAGCGGGACTAGAACCGATCAATTCTGCGACCTTGGTCCAAAAATTGCAAATAAATGCAAGATGTGGTTGGCGGCTTCATCCGGCGTGCCGTCGACGTTACGCAGGTGCGGCCAACTTCGCAGCCATGTCGCCTGTCGCCGCGCGAGCTGCCGCGTCGCGGCAACAGCCTGTCCACGCATCGCGTCGAAATCCAGATCCCCGTCGAGATGGCGCCACACCTGCCGGTATCCCACCGCGCGCATGGAAGGTTTGGACAGGTCGAGGTTCGGCATGGCGCGTAGCCGCGCGACCTCATCGATGAGGCCGCGTTCGAGCATGGCGTCGAATCGCTCGCCGATTCGCGTCGCCAGATGTGCATCCGTGCTGAGCGCTACTTCGATCAGCGCGCAGTCCAGGCGCTGCTGTACGCTGCGGGCGGCAGACGAAGACCACCAGCGCGAGATTGGGGTGCCCGAGACATGGAACACTTCGAGCGCGCGTTGAATGCGCTGCGGATCGTTTGGATGGATGCGTGCCGCGGCAGCGGGGTCTACGCGCTCGAGTTCGGCGTGCAGCGCCTTCCATCCCTTTCGCGCGGCGCGCTCCTCGATGGCGGCGCGCGCCGACGGATCGGCCGAAGGCAACGTCGATAGACCGTCACGAAACACCTTGAAATAGAGCATCGAGCCGCCGACCAGGACGGGCATCCTGCCGCGATCCAGGGCGCTGGAAACCGCCGGGTCGGCACCGGCGAGAAAGTCTGCGGCCGAAAACGGCTCCGAGGGTTCGCGCACATCGATCAGCGCATGGGGATGCCGCGCCAGCACCTCGGCATCCGGTTTGGCGGTGCCGATGTCCATGCGCCGGTAGACCATCGCCGAATCGACGCTGATCAAGTCGACGTCCGTGCGATCAGCGAGGGCAAGCGCGGCGTCGGTCTTGCCGACGGCCGTGGGCCCCATGATGCAAACGGCGACGCGCCGCTTCATGTCGCTTTAGCCCGGATGTTGCATCAAGGGCCGCGATGATCGCGCAGGATTTTGCCCGCGTGCGTGTGCTCGGAGCCTTCAGCCGGGAGCGCGAGGGGGTACCCCTCGCAAAAGAAGAGACGGAAGCATAGCCACGCCTTATGGTGGAGCGAGCATGTGCGCGCACGCGGGCAAAAGTGCCCCACGGGCGGTGCCTTCGGCTCCGCCCGTGGCCCGACCCCACCGTGCGAGGGCGCGGCCAGCGCGGCTTTTGTACGGCTAAATTTCCGAACTATGGTAGTAACCTATTGAAATATTGTAATTTTCAATTGTTTGACAAGCGCCTTGGTGCAATATCCGGGCTAACGACCGCGCAGGAACAGATGGTCGAGTTGGCGCATGCTCTGCACGAAGAATGTGGGACGCCCGTGATTGCATTGCCCGGCATTGGGCGTCGTCTCCATCTCCCGCAGAATGGCGTTCATTTCCGGTACCGAGAGACGGCGATTGGCTCGCGCCGATCCGTGGCACGCCATGCTCGCGAGCAACTGCTCCGCTCGCGTTTGAATCGCGTCGCTGGTGCCGAACTCGGCGATTTCATCCAGCAGGTCGCGAACCAGCGCCGCGGTATCGCCATCCGCCAGCAGCGACGGCACTTCGCGAATAACGCAACTCCGGGGTCCGGTTCGATCGATGCGGAGCCCCAGCCTCGCGAGTTCCTCGGCATGTGTTTCGGCGAGATCGGCTTCCCGCGGCGTGACGTCGAGCGGCATGGGCACCAGTAGCCGCTGCGCCGTCAGCTTGCCGGCCCCGTAGTCGGTCTTGAGCTTTTCGTAGGTGATGCGCTCGTGCGCGGCATGCATATCGACCACGACCAGGCCATCTTCGTTCTGGCTCAGGATATAGACCCCATGAAGCTGGGCGAGGGCGTAGCCAAGGGGCGGAACGTCGCCGTCGTCCATCGCCGGCGCATCGCGCACCGCGGTCGCCGGCGCTTCGGCGATGAGGGAGGAAAGGCTCATGGATGTCTGGGGGAAAGACGCATGTCCGTGGTTCCTTCCAGGCGGAAGCCGGTCGCTTGTCGACGCGCCGGCGTCGGCTCCGGGCCGCACGTCCGTCAGCAGCCGATGCAGGGAAGCGAAGACGAAGTCATGCACGCGGCGGGAATCCCGAAATCGGACTTCGCGCTTGGTGGGATGCACGTTGACATCGACGCTCCCGGGATCGAGTTCCAGGAACAGGACGAACACCGGATGACGTCCGTGGAACATCACATCCCGGTAGGCCTGTCGCACCGCGTGGCCGGCCAGCCGGTCCTGCACGGCGCGGCCGTTCACGAAGAAGAACTGCGCGTTCGCCTGGGCGCGCGTGTAGCCGGGGAGTCCGATCCAGCCGCTGAGACGCAGGTCGCCGTTGCCGGTGTCTATGGCGATGGACTGGGAAAGGAACTCGGCACCCATGATCGCGTCCAGCCCCCGCCCGGCGGGCAACCGTTCCAGGGCGCGCTGGCCGTGCCTGAGTTCGAAGGCGACATCGCCGTGGGCGAGCGCCAGTCGTCGCACCGCATCGCTCACGTGGCCGGTTTCCGTTCGTTCGCTTTTCAGGAACTTTCGCCGCGCCGGCGTGTTGTAGAACAAGTCCGCGACCTCGACCGTGGTGCCGACCGGATGGGGCGCGGGCCTGAAGGTCTGCTCGGTCCCGCCCGCCACGGTCAAGGTCATGCCGCCGCCGGCGGATATCGCTGATGTGATGGAGAGTTTGGAGACAGATGCCGCGCTGGCCAGGGCTTCGCCGCGAAAGCCAAGCGTCTGCACGCTATCGAGATCATCCGGTTCCGTGATCTTGCTGGTGGCGAAGCGGCTGATGGCGAGCCTGAGGTCATCGGGCGCGATGCCGCAGCCGTCGTCCTGCACGACGATGCGCTTGACGCCGCCGTGCTCGATCAATGTCCTGATGGAACGCGCGCCCGCGTCAAGGCTGTTTTCGATCAGTTCCTTGACGATGGAAGCCGGTCGCTCGACGACTTCGCCGGCGGCAATCTGGTTGGCGACAAACTCGGATAGCCTGTGAATGCGCGGCACTAGTGCTCCGTCAAGTCTGAAAATGCGAGTGTAGCTGCGAGGGATTTTTGGTTCCTGGCAAGGCGCGACGACGCCGTGTGGTAGGCCCCACACAAGGAGGAGCAACGGAGCCTTCAGCCGGGGAGCGCGAGGGGACACCCCTCGCAAGAAAACAATCTTCAGCCGGGGCGCGCGAGGGGATACCCCTCGCAAGAAAACTATCAGGGGCCAAAAAGACCCGCAGATACCCGTAGATTTGGGCTTGACGGAGCACTAGGACCCCGCCGTCACCGGGATACGGAGAACTTGCCCGACGCGAATCCGGTCTCCCTTGATCCCGTTGGCCGCGCGTAGCGCCCGCGTCGACACCTGATAACGCGAGGCGATTTCAGACAACGTGTCGCCACGTTGGATGACGTAGCGTGAGCCGCCGGCGGCGATACGCGCCGCGATCAGGGTATCGGGCGGCGGATTCTGGGCCACATAGGCGCGGATGCCATCGCCGATAGCGGATGCCAGACGCTGTCGGTACGCGGGCGACCCGAGCAGGCGCGCGTCTTCCGGATTGGTAAGAAAACCCGTCTCGATCAGGATCGACGGCACGCCAGCGGCCTTCAGCACGACGAACCCGGCCAATTGGGTGGTCTTCTTGTGCAAGCGGCTGGTGGGTGCCAGCGAACGCAGAATGGTGTCCCCCACTTCAATGCCGCCGGATTGATTGAAACCCAGCGACAAATCCACGAGCGTCTCCGCGACATGGGGCGGTTGGCCGTCAAGTGAGATGCCGCCGACCCCGCCGACCCCGCCTATCAGGTCCGAGCTGTTCTCCTTTTGTGCCAGTATGCGCGCGGCTTCCGACGAACTGCCGCGCCCGGACAGCGCATAAACGGTGGCGCCCCGGACCTTCGGCATGCGGAATGAGTCGGCGTGTATGGAAATGAACAGATGGGCCGACTGTCGCTGGACTATTGCGGCGCGCTGCCGTAATCCAATGTAGTAGTCTCCCTTGCGGACCATGACCACGCGGTAACCCTCTGTCGCGTTCAGGTCCTTTTCGAGCGCTTTCGCAACCGCGAGCGCTATGTCTTTCTCCCTGACCCCATTGACACCCACGGCCCCCGGGTCTTCTCCGCCGTGGCCGGCGTCAACCACCACGACGACATCGCGCTCGCCTTCCGGCATGCGGATGACGGGGGATCGTCTTTTCCGCTCGGTGGCGTGGAGGTCGACGACGAGCCTGTAGCCGTACGGCTCAATGGGGTCGAGCTGGAAATACTTCGGATCGACCTGCTCGGCAACGTCGAGCACGATGCGGTAGACCCCGCCGGGGCGCGTCGCGTGCCGAATCCGCAAGATCACGTCACTTTCCTTTTGCGGCAACGCGAGTGTTCGGGGCGGGCGCGTGTCCTTGAGGTCGATAACGACCCGCAGCGGATTTTCCATGGAGAAGATGTTGTAGGCGACTTTCGCGCTGGTGTCGAAGACCACGCGCGTATGGTCGGGGGCGTCGTGCGTGCGAATTCCTTCGAGATCGGCAGCGTTCGCGCCGGTCGAGGCGAGCAGCGCGGCGGCGAACGAAAACGCCGGGAGTCCTCGCCGGGGAACGCCCTGACTACGGTCTTGAGGACCTGTGGTCGACCATTTCAAGCAACCTGCCTCCATTGATCTCATGGAGCGAAATATCCACGTCCGGATTCGGCAAGCGATCCCTTGCGTGCTCCGGCCACTCGACCAATTTTAACGCCGCCGACCCCATCAGGTCATCGATGCCGATAAATTCAAGCTCTTCCGGATCTACGATGCGGTAGAAGTCGAAGTGGAAGACCTCGCGGTCTCCTAGCGCGTAGGGTTCGAGCAGAGTGTACGTTGGGCTCTTTACGGGACCTGTATGCCCCAGGCCCCGCAATATGCCGCGGGCGAGCGTGGTCTTGCCGACACCGAGGCGGCCGCGTAGAAAAACCAGCTCGTTGCCGAGTTCGGTGCCGAGGGCAGCGCCCCAGTCCAGGGTAGCAGCGACATCCGGCAACTTGATGGTCGTCGTCTTCAATATAGTGCCATCAACGCAGCCAAAGGTGTCGGATGATGTCGCTCGCGACCATCGGTTGCGGCGCAAGACGGCTTGCGGCCAGGTCGCCGGCGGCCGCGTGCAGGGAAACGCCGGCTTCGGCTCCGGATCGGATGTCGTAGCCCTGCGCCACCAGTCCCGCGATGACTCCCGTCAACACGTCGCCGCTGCCAGCGGTCGCAAGTCCGGGATTGCCGGCGGTGCAGATACCGACAAGTTCGCCTGCCTCGGCAACCAGCGTTCCCGCGCCTTTCAACACCACGACGTTGCCGAACCGCGCGGACAGATCGCGCGCGGCGGCGGGCCGGTCGGCAACCGGCACCCCGCCAAGCAGACGGGCCGCTTCGCCCGGATGCGGTGTCAGAATGCTATTCGCCGGTGCTCGGAGGTCGCGCGACGCCAGCAGGTTCAGCCCGTCTGCATCGATAACCGTCGGCTTGCCTGCAGCGAGCGCATGGGCCAGCAGTTGCTCTCCCCAGGGTTCGCGTCCAAGACCGGGTCCTGCGGCGACGACGGTGCAGGCGTCCAGCAGATCGCTAATGTCGTCGCCTTCCGATACGCCTCGCACCATGAGTTCCGGCCTGCGCGCGAGGATGGGCGCGCAATGTTCGGGTCGCGTCAGGATGCTGACCAGTCCGCAACCGGTGCGCAGGGCTGCCTCTCCGGCGAGGAGCGCGGCACCGCCCATGCCGCGGTCGCCGCCGATGACCAGGACGTGACCGAACTGGTTCTTGTGCCCGGATTTTGGGCGTTGCAAGGGCAGCGGCGGCGAGAGTACGGGGATACCGGCTACGGCGTTATACACGTCGGCGGGAACGCCGAGTCCATGGAAGACGATGTCGCCCGCATGATCCACGCCGGCGCCGGTACGCAGGCCAAGTTTTTCGCCGATGAAGGTGACGGTGACATCGGCGCGCACCGCCGCGCCCAGCATCGACCCCGAGTCGGCGGAGATACCGCTCGGGAGGTCAATGGACAGGACCGCGGCATCGGAGCCATTGATCGCTTCGATGGCGGCCAGGTACCGCGGGCGAAGTTCTCCTGTCGCGCCCGTGCCGAGCAGGGCGTCCACTACGACGCCGCCGGTTATCTCAGGCGCGCTGTCGCCGCGCGCGACACCGACATCGGTGGCCCAGTCGCGCGCGATGGCCGCGTCACCCTTCAGCCTGGTCGGATCGCCGATCTGCAGGAGTTGCGTCTCGATACCCGCTTCGACGGCCATGCCGGCAACGATGAAGCCGTCGCCGGCGTTGTTTCCCGACCCGCAGGCCACCGAGATGGCGCGACAGTCCGGCCAGCGGCGCTGCAACGTATCGAACGCCGCGCGGCCGGCGCGTCGCATCAGGCTGATACCGGGGATGCCGAAGGTGTCGATGGCCGTCCGGTCGAGCTGCCGAACTTCGGCCGCGGTGTAGACTTTGCCCGGGCGGTGCATGATGGAATTATACGCGCGCAACCTGATGGACCTTGACGAACTGGCGGACGACATCCGCGGCTGGGCATTGGAACTCGGATTTCAGCAGGTCGGGATCGCCGACACCGACCTGTCCCGCTGCGCCCCGGACCTGCGCCGCTGGATCGCTCGGGGGTTGCACGGCACGATGGGATACATGGCGCGCAATCTGGACAAGCGCTTGCATCCCGAACGCCTGTTCGATTCCACGATACGGATCATTTCGGCGCGAATGGACTATATGTCCGGCGATTCGTTGCCGGCGCTGCCGGAGAACGACGGTAGCGCCTATGTCGCCCGCTATGCCCTGGGCCGCGACTACCACAAGACAGTACGTCGGCGACTGGCGCGGCTCGCCAAACGCATCAACGCGCGCGTGGCCGGCGGCCGTTATCGCGCCTTCGCGGACTCGGCGCCGGTGCTGGAAAAACCTCTCGCGGACAAGGCGGGGATCGGATGGACGGGGAAGAACACCCTCCTCCTGAACGAAAACGCGGGCTCGATGTTCTTCCTCGGGGAGATCTACACGAACATCCCGCTTCCGGTGTCTACCGCCAGCGCACGGGACCAATGCGGCGCCTGCAAGGCATGCATCAATGTCTGTCCCACCGGGGCCATCCTCGGCCCCCGGCGGCTGGATGCCAGGAAATGCATTTCCTATCTCACTATCGAGAACAAGGGCGCCATTCCGCCGCACCTGCGGGAAGCCGTAGGCAACCGGGTTTTCGGTTGCGACGACTGTCAACTCGTCTGCCCCTGGAACCGCTTTGCGAAAAAAACAGCGGAAGCGGACTTCGCGCCACGTCACGGGCTCGACAACGCAAGCCTTGCGGATCTGTTGAGTTGGGACGAGGCAACGTTTTCGGCGAAAACCGAGGGAATGGCGCTCAGGCGCGTCAACTATGGGCAATGGGTTCGCAACCTCGCCGTTGCGGCGGGCAATGCGCCCTACGACGAGGAACTGATCGATCTCCTGCGCCGCCGGCGGGAGGACGCGGACGACATGGTGACGGAGCACATCGAATGGGCCCTCGCGCGCCAGCGCGCGAATCGGCACGAAGCGGACATGGCGGGAACTGCAGGGTGAAAGCGCGCCCGAGGATGTGAATCCTGCGGGCTCAAGGGGTTTGAAAGAACTGCTCGCGATAGAACCTGAGTTCGCTGATGGACTCGCGAATGTCCTCCAGCGCGCGGTGCGCGTTGTTCTTTCGTATTTGCGTGACAAGCTCCGGACGCCAACGCAGGGCGAGTTCCTTGATGCTGGACACGTCGACGATGCGGTAGTGCAGGAAGGCCGCGACTTCCGGCATGTACTTGATGAGAAAGCGCCGGTCCTGCCATATCGTATTGCCGCACAGGGGCGACGTGCCCCGCGCCGTGTACCGCTCCAGGAAGTCCATCGTTTGCGCCTCGGCTTCCGTCAGCGGCACCCCGTTCCGACGCACCCGTTCGATCAGGCCGGAGCGGGTATGGTGTTCGATGTTCCAGGCGTCCATGCGGGCGAGCGCTGATTCCGGTTGCCAGACAGGCAGCACCGGCCCCTCGGCAAGCACATCGAGATTGCTGTCGGTGATGATCGTAGCGATTTCCAGGATGACGTCGACCCCGGGGTCGAGGCCGGTCATCTCCATATCCATCCAGACGAGGGGCGGCGGCATGCTTCGTTGCTTGATGGGGTAACTGCGTTTGGGAGGATATATCATTCGGCACGACCTCAAACTTCGTTTAGCTGCGTCAATCTGTGACCAAACCCGCAACCATCACCGCCGAAGCCCTCGCCGAGCGATCGCCGACCGACGATCTCCTCATCCTGCAAGTGACTTCGCCGGCAGTCTTTGACCAGGCGCGCATTCCGGGTGCGCAGAACATCGCGCCAGCGGAACTTGTTCGGGGCCACCCCCCGGCTCCCGGAGAACTACCGTCGAACGCGGCGCTGACGGCGCTATTCCGTCGCGTCGGTTTGACCCCGGGGCGAACCGTCGTGACCTGCGACGACGAAGGCGGTGGTTGGGCAGGTCGTCTGGCCTGGACGTTGGACGTGATCGGTCACCGCAACTGGCTCTATCTCGACGGCGGCTTGCATGCGTGGGCCGCGGCCGGCTTGCCGTTTGAGTCTGAACCGCCATCGGCGCCGTCTCCTTCCGATATCGAAATCGCTGTCAATACCGGTCCGATCGCGCGTATCGACACGGTGCTGGAGGCGCTGGGACGGCCGGACGTGACCGTGTGGGATTGCCGCAGCGCCGAGGAATTTGCGGGCACCAGGCGAACGGCGGCGCGGAACGGGCACATTCCCGGGGCGACGCACCTCGACTGGCTGGACCTGATCGACCGCGGGCGCGACATGCGTTTGATCGAGGATCTGGGCGCCTGTCTTGCGGCGCGAGGTATTGGCCCCGTGCGGGACGTGATCGTCCATTGTCAAACGCATCATCGCTCGGGACTCGCCTACATGGCGGCGCGCCTGCTCGACTTTCCCCGGATTCGCGCTTACCCGGGGTCCTGGTCGGAGTGGGGAAACCGCGACGATACGCCGATTGAATGAGCCTTGCGGCGCTGCATCAAGGGTTGCCAACCCAGGCGATCTCGCGCGCGGCGGGCGTCCTTGGGCGAACCGAGATCCGGCCAATCTGCCAGGCTCTGGTGCGTGCCTTCGCGTGGCGCTATCAGGTCGATCTGGGCGAGGCGGAACGCGGGTCGCCTGACGACTATCGGTCATTCAACGACTTCTTCACCCGTCGCCTCAAACCCGGCGCGCGGCCGGTAGCGGATGACGAACGGGCGGTCGTCAGTCCCGCGGACGGCTACCTGAGCCAGTTCGGGGTCGTTGAAGACGGCCGATTGTTGCGGGCGAAGGGGCACAGGTTTTCCGTTGCGGCGCTGCTGACCGACGCGGAGTTGGCGCGATGCTACGACGGCGGCACGCATTTCACCGTCTATTTGTCACCCAAGGACTATCACCGCGTCCACGCGCCCGCCGCTGCTCGCCTGACGCGGACCATTGAGGTGCCCGGCCGGTTGTTTCCGGTGAACGAGGGATCCCACGCTTCCATTCCCGGTCTTTTTTGCAGGAACGAACGGCTGGTCTGCGATTTCGACGGTTATGTGCTCGTATTCGTTGGCGCGCTGATCGTCGCGAGCATCGAGACAGCGTGGTCCGGCGGACCGCAGTCGCCGTACCGAGCGCGCTTGACCCGTCGGGTCGGAAAGCACTTTGATCGCGCCGAGGAGGTGGGACATTTTCTGCTCGGCTCGACGGTAATCGCGTTGTTTCCGCCGGAGGCGTTGGAGTTGGACGCAAGCCTTACGCCGGGCATGCGCATCCGCATGGGTCAACGCATCGGCCTCCGCCAGTCGGACGGTTCCCGCTAGCCGACCGCGACGGTTTGCTGGCGGATGCGCAGTAGAAAGTCGACCTCGGAGTCGCTGGCGTGGGCTGCGGCGACGATAGCCGCTTCCGACAACCTGGCGAACGCGGGCGACTCGATGAGGCTGGCCGCAAGACCTGCCGATACCTCGATGCCGCGCAACCGCAGCATTTCGCGCGCCATCGCCGCCAAGGCTCTGGCGCGGCTCTGTCGGCGCTGCGAGCGAAGCAGCGGGTCGTCGTCCGGACCCGTGCCCTCCCGCGCGCCCAGCAGCGTCCCGACGCGCTCCAGAACACCGTAGGTGCGCGCCGACGGCGTCGTCTCGTTCATGGCCGCGTGGATCTCCGCCGCCGTCCAGCCCGGAAACGCCCGGCTCTCCCCGGATGCCTCGTACGCGCCGCCCTCAAGCACGCGGATCGTCAATCCCGGCACCAGCCCCCGCGGACGGCTCGGCGCCGCCCAGTCCGGCACCTCCACCCACACCTCCGGGAATTCCCACGCCTCGTACTGCAGCAGCTTGCCCCGGCGCACGTCCGTGGTGTGGTCCACTTCCAGCACCACGTCCGGCAGCGCGTGCTCGCCGACGACCATCGCGCGCGGCCCCGGCAGAACGACGCGCTTCGGCCGCAGGTATACGGACTGATCCGCCTGCATGATCCGCCGGGGCGCGCCGTCCGTGTCGCGCTGCAGCAGGTCCATCGCGCCGTAGCACTTGATCGGCGAACCGCGCGCGGCGGCGATGTAGGTCACCAGCGCCGCCAAACCATGGGCCGGGCTCTCGTGCACGGGGCTGGTGGGTTCGCGAACCACCCAGGCGGTTTCCGCGCGGGCGTCCCAGAACTCCAGCCGCCCTTCGAAGGCGTCGATCTCGTCGCGCGTCAGGCGCATCGGTTCGCAGCCGGGGAACTCCAATTCGGGCGGTGCCGCGCGATACGTCACCGCCGCAACGTCAAGCCGCCGTTCGTCCCGCAGAGGCACTAACGGAGCGGAGCCTTCAGCCGGGGAGCGCGAGGGGGCACCCCTCGCAAGAGAAGGGTCTTCAGCCGGGGAGCGCGAGGGGGCACCCCTCGCAAGAGAAGGGTCTTCAGCCGGGGAGCGCGAGGGGGTATCGCTCGTGAGAATGCTCTTGGCCATGTCCGGCATGCTAACACCCAGTTGCTTCCAGGGCGCGAGGTCTCGAAGATCGACTGGCCCAATCGGCGCTTGCCGTATTTCGGCGGTTCTATCAAGCCCGGTCGCAGGGGAACGGCATGGCATCCGCCAGGGCGCCGACGCCGAGCTTGAGCGCCGCCAGGCGGTCGAATCCCACTGCGACGCCGGCGCAGTCGGGCAAGCCGCGGGCATGCGCCGCCAGGAATGCGCGGTCGATGTCGGCCACCGGCTGATCCCGTTCGCACCGCACCAGGTTGTCCTCGGCCAGGCGCCGGGCGAGCTCCTCGACGTCGTTGAGTTCGTGGTATCCGTTGGCGACCTCCAAACCATCGACGACGAGTTCGAATCGGGAGGCGATGCCGTTGGAGGTCCGCGCCAGGGCGGCTTGCCGCGCCGGGTAGTCGGTGACAAATACGCGTTTGGCTCCCAACTCGGTGATGGCGATGGCGATGGCGAGGTCGAGTTCATCGGTGCTGGCGGCATCGATGTCGATGGCCGCGAGACTTGCGAAAGTGTGCCGCTCGTACTCCGAGGGCCCGAGTAGCGCGTCGATCAACGCGGCCACTTCGCGCATCAGGTCATCGGCGTCGAAACCGAGCCGGTACCACTCGAGCATGGTGAACTCGGGGTTGTGCCAGCGGCCGGCCTCGTCGGCCCTGAACACGGGACCGATGCTGAAGACCGATGGCGCGCCGGCGGCGAGCAGCCGCTTCATGTGGTATTCGGGAGACGGTTGAAGATAGCGGCCGTCCCGGGTCTGAGTGCATTCGATCGCCGGATCGGTGACGGCGTGTCGACCGAGCACCGGCAGTTGCACTTCAATGACATCGCGCTGCTCGAAGAAGCGGCGGATGGTGCGAAGCATGCGGGCACGTACCCCGAGCGCTTCGATGTCGCAGGCGGGTTCCCAGGCGCGTCGCCAGTCGGGGGTCAACCCTTGACTCGGCTGACGTATTCCCCGGTGCGCGTGTCGATACGGAGGACATCGCCGATGTTGACGAACAGGGGCACCTTCACGGTAGCGCCGGTCGTCAACGTGGCAGGTTTGGTCGCACCCTGGGCGGTGTCCCCTTTCAGGCCCGGGTCGGTGTCTGCCACCGCGATCTCAACGAAGTTCGGCGGCGTGACGGAGATCGGGTCGCCGTTCCATAGCGTGACCATGAATGCGTCCTGCTCCTTCAGCCAACTTCGCGCCTCCGCGATGGCCGCATCTCCCGCCGCCACCTGTTCGTAGCTGCCGTCGGTCTTCATGAAGTGCCAGAATTGGCCGTCGCTGTAGAGGTATTCCATTTCAACCTCCATGACGTCGGCGGCTTCGATGGTGTCGCCACTCTTGAACGTGCGTTCCCAGACGCGCCCCGTTCTCAGGTTGCGGAACTTGACGCGACTGAACGCCTGTCCCTTCCCCGGCTTGACGAATTCGTTTTCGATGATTGAACAGGGGTCCGCTTCAAGCAGTACCTTCAAACCGGCTCGGAATTCATTGGTCGCGTAGGTGGCCATGGCTCGGCTGTGCTGAAAAAAAGAATGATAACGCTAGTGTCGTGTCCCGCGAGTTCTCCGGATACACGGCGGTGAAGTATTGTTGGCCGCCAAACTCCTCCTCGCGAACTTGCAAAGGGCGCCGATGAATCTGACCATGCCAACAGGCAGGCAATGCGATCTATGCAATGAGGACGGTATCCGTCGCCGTGATCGGTGCGGGAGCTGCGGGACTCGTCACGGCCCACGAGTTGGTGAGCGCTGGTTTGGACGTGACGGTGTTCGAGCAGTCGCACCGCGTCGGCGGTCTTTGGGTCTACCAGGAGTGCGTGGAGAGCGACCCGCTGGGGCGACGGCCCCGGGAACGCGTCCACGGGTCGCTCTACGCATCGTTGCGCACCAACCTGCCGCGGGACCTGATGGCGTTCGAGGACTACACTTTCGACAGCGTCGGCGGCGGGCATGACGACTGGCCGCGCTATCCCGGCCACGCCCCGGTGCTCGAATATCTCGAACGGTTCAGTGTGGATGCCGGCATCCGACCCCGTATTCGGTTCGGCCATCGCGTCGAGAGTATTCGACCGGATGCCGACGGCTGGCGCGTGGATGGGGAGGCGTTCGACGCGTTGGCCGTCTGCAACGGGCATTTCTCCGAACCCCTGGTGCCGGACCTGCCGGGTTTGGAACATTTCCGGGGCGAAGCGCTGCACAGTCATAACTACCGCCAGCCGGAACCGTTCTCCGGAAAGAGGGTCCTGGTGCTCGGTGCGTCGGTGTCGGGAGCGGAACTTGCCCGCGAATTGGCGACCGTGGCGGATGCGGTCTATTTCAGCGGTCGCGCGTTTCAGGATCCACTGTCGATCAAGTCGCGGCATGATCGCATCAAGCGCTGCCTGCCCGTGGCGAAGTTCCTCGCCGGGGGCGTATTGTTGAGCGACGGCCGACGTATCGACGGCGTGGACGCGATCCTGTTCTGCACCGGGTACCACTACCGGTTTTCGTTCCTGGCGCCGGAAGTCGTCGATGTGCGCAACAACCGTGTGCGGGGGTTGTATCGGCAACTGCTGGCCATCGACCGCCCCTCCCTTGCATTCATTGGCCTGCCGTTTCGCATCGTGCCATTTCCGCTGTTTCAACGTCAGGCTCGTTGGTTCGCCTACCTTCTGGCGCGCCGCTTCGCCCTGCCCACGCGCGCAGAACGACGTCGGGAACACGCTCGGGAGATACGGGCATTGCGGCACGCGGGTGTGGCCGAGCGGCACTTCCACCGCCTGGACGAGGACCAGTTCGACTACCTGAACAGTCTCGCACGGCAATGTGGCGACGCGTTGCTTCCCGCCTGGTTCCGGGAACTATGGCGCGAACATCGCGCCAATGTGGTTGCCCGCCCCGGCGAATACCATGATCTGCCGTTGACAGCGCGCGGCCCCAGCCGCGTGAATTGAGTTCCCGAGCGCAGCCGTGCTACGGTCGCCGGAACATGCCGCCGTCGCCGGGTTCGGCTGAAGGCGAAAGCCGTCGGCTGTGGGGCACTGCCATGGAACAAGGCATCTTCGTGGCAGTCCCGGCAGGTCTTGTTCAACTCCTTTTCCGCCGTTTGCGCGTCCGCGAAGACCGGTGCGGCGTGGCATGTCTCGCAGGCCATTTCAAGCTGGTGGTGGGCGTCGGTGGTCGCGCCGATAAGGAGCGCCCGCCGGTCGCCGCCGACGACCATCATGACGACAACGACGACCACGGCGATCAATGTGCCCGTAGTGGACATGATCGCGCCAGCGACTTCGCGGCCGATCAAGTCCATGATGCGGAGCTGCTGGATCCTCGGAGTCGCCTGTTTGATCTCTCTCTCGGAGAGGATTTCCGGAAAGACGCCGCAGGCATTTGCGAGGGAGACCCGCGCGACATCCCTCGGATCGGGGATATCGTCGGCAAGCAGCACTTCCCGGATGTGCAGCTTGACCGCCCGCTGGGCCGCGCCGTCACGCATGGGATAGTGGCCTACGCGCCGTCTTTCGCGCTGCTCGAGGATGCCCCGGGCGACGAGGCTGGCCAACGCCTGCTCGCGAATCGTTTTGGCCTCATCGCTTGCCGGCAACCGCACCCAGGACTGGGCGGCCATCACTTTCGGGTGGGCGGCGATCTTCGCCAGAATGCCGTCCAGCATCGAAATACCGGTCGGGTTTTCGTTGAGGACGATGAGCGACTCCAGGTCGGTGTCGATCCGAAGCGCGAACGCGAGATCCATCAATGCCGCACCAGCCAGGGCGCACTCGAACGCGTTGCTGTTGACCGGCAGGAAAGCGCCGTCCTCCTCACCGAGCAAGAGCAGGAGTATCTCTTCAGTGAAGGTCAGCATGGCGCCGAGCGTTTCCTGCAAGGGTGCGCCGTTACGATTTCATGGGAAAAGCATAGCCCATTCAGTTCTGGAGCCGTGGCTCCTGCCTACCCGTTTCGGGACGGACCCCGACCCTTCCCCGTGGCGATGCAAAGGTGATGGCGTTTTTTCGAGCTACTCTCGTCCTCGCGAACGTCACTTGTAGCCCGACCTTGCCGGGTTACCTGTCGAATACAACAGCCGCTTGTTGGCGAGGGGTAGCTCCCCAAGCCCTGGCGAATAGACGGGGATCTTCACCGGCTACACGGTGACGTTCGCAACGGCCCGGCGCCTTAAGCGCTTGGGAATTGCCCAACATGAGGGACTGACGGCATAGGCCCACCTTCCCTGCCGCATTCTTGATCGCCATGCTCGGCGCCGTGGGCCGCACAGGCAGTCGGGTCACGCAGCGATCTTCCAGCGAGGCGACTTGCGCGGCGCGCCAGACCAACAATGTGAAGATATTCACATACTTGCAGCGCGCGAATATCGTTGCCGAATCACTCAAGGTCGGCGCCGCGACTGCCGGGACCTATCGCTTTGCATCCATCACATGTTGCGCGGCCGCGCAGGGCGACTAACGGCGGTCTTCTTGAGTTGTCGGTTGGGAATTTGTCTTGGCTCGCGACACCCACGGGGGGATGGTGCAAATCGGCGCGGACAAACCGGAAAATTCGGATCCGGCGACGCACGACCTGGCGTCGAAGCTGGAGCGTTTCGGCTGCGGCAAGCCGGACCTGCTCGTCCGAAAAGGTACCATCGTCAAGTACGACCGCGGTGCGATCATTGCATCGAGCGACCTCTCGCACTTGCACCTGATTCTCGACGGCATGATTCAGATCATGCACTACGCGGCGTCCGGCCGCTCGGTGCTGGTGAACGAATACAGGGCCGGACAGCCGTTCGGTGGCTGCGATGTGCTTGGTGACGTGCAAATGTCCGTGCAAGCGATTGCAACCGGTGGCGTCACAGTCTTGCGTTTCAGAGGCTGGTCCATCCTCGATGCCGCGCGCGCCGACCCCGGATTCGGATTGATACTGCTCGAACACTCCTTGTCGGCCAGCTCCAACCTCGCCAGGCGCCTGGTCGAATTGACCGTGGAGCGAGCGCGCGACCGGGTTCGCCTTGAACTTGTGCGTCGAGCGCGACGAAACATGCTCGACGAACACACGGGTCTCGTCGAACACCCGCCGACGCACTCCGACCTGGCTGCCCAGGTCGGCTCGCACCGCGAAGAGGTCTCCCGCGAGATGAGCTACCTGAGGCAACACGCGCTGATCGAGAGGACCGGCACCGCATTGATGGTCCACGTCGACGCTGTGGAGGACCTGTACCAGCGGGAGCGGCAATAGCCGCGAAAGCAGGATAGTCCCCGCGCAGGGTGGCCAGGGCCGCTGGCAGGAGCGTTCTTCCCCGCTTCGTCCAGGCACACGGCAAGCGGGATTTCTCGCCTGGCCGCCGCCTGCCTCCGAAGTCTCGCCGATTGTGAAAATCCTCACATACCCGCTCCGAAAAAATGGTGAGACTTCTGTACTTCGGGGGCGAGCGACATTCGGTGACCGACTGCTCGGGTACTTCAACGGCCCGCCGAACCCAAGGACAACTTGCATTTAAGAGGATGACCGACATGATGCTCCATCTTGACAACGCCCCGAAGAGGGCAATTTGCCTCGCCGCGCTGGCCGGAGCGCTGATCTTTTCCACGAACGTCTGGGCGGATGACGATACTGTGGTGACAGCCCCGGACAAGTGCAAAGAAGACCCAACAGCCGTTCCCGAAGACGGTGATCCGTCATCCTTCGCTGCTGGTTGCGGTGCGAGAGTTCATGGGGATGGAAGTATTGCCATTGGCCACGCCGCCAATGTATCTGGGACCGAAACATTAACGGATTACAAGCTGTCTAGCACCTCGTTCCAAGTGACGAGGGAGGACCCTGAAATACACGCACATCGTTTTAGTGATCCAAATAGCACCAATGTGGACTATGTGTTTGCGGATCAAGATGTCAACGATGCTTTAGCAGAGCAAGGTATTAAAACAGAGCAAGGTATTAATGCGACAGTCGGGGACCTGCCTACACGTGGGCTCACAGACGAAGAGTACAAAGACATCCTTGACTGGTTAAAGGGCAATCGGGATGACATCAGACCGACATATGATCAGGCGGTAGCGAACTTGGGCCTGATCGATGTAGGGGCAGTGGTAGGTACTGAGGGACAAGCTATTGTCATACGAAATGTACCGGCACCTGCCAATAACGCCGTCGCCATCGGCAATGGTGCGACAGTCACCGGCGATAATGGCATCGCCATCGGTGCCGGCGTTACGGCAGAAGCGAACAAAATCGTCATCGGCACGTCCAAACACAGCGCCACCATCGCCGGCGTGGAGATCTCAACCCGTAATGGGAACGCCATCGTCCATGGCGTCGACATAAACAAAGCAAGGGCAGATATCGATACCAACACCGCTGACATCCTGGCCAATGCCAGCGCCATCGCGGGTAATGCCGCCGCGTTTGCGGACTTCGACCAGCGATTGATGGGCGTTGACGAGCGGGTCAAGCAGGTCGCCGCCATGTCGGCGGCGCTAAGCGCCGTGCCGAACACAGTCTCCGGCGACGGCGACTTCTTCCTCGGCGTCGGCTTCGGTAACTCCGCTGGTCAGCAGGGCATCGCCGTTGGCGTATCCGCCCGCTTTGGCGCGAAAAAGAACATCGTGGTCAACGCGGGCGCCGCCAGCGCCGGCGACGAAACCTCGGTCCGCGCCGGCGTCGGTTTCGTCTGGTAGGTTCAGCGCGGATACGGTGGTCTGGGGTTCAGCGAGTCCCCCAGGGCCACAGACCACCGGCCGCCCCCTCGGACTCGCCGCCGCGCTGTCGTCGCCAAGCGGCGGTACATGTCTTCCATGTCTGGTTTCAACATGCGCCCTTGGCCCGCGTGGTGCTGGCTTTTTATGCGTCCGGGTCAATCCCCGACTTGCGGAGCAGGGTTTCAAGTTTCTTCCGCAATTCGGCTTCTCTGGTCTCCGCGGCCCGCAGGCGACCCTCCGCCTCTTCCCGAGCCATCGCCGACTCGCGGACGGTTTCGAGCGCTTCCCCGGTCGCACGGTGAAGAAAACGCACCTGCCCCGCTTGCGCCCGCAAGTCGAACCCAAGGACGGCGCTGGGCAAGACCGGCTCGCCACGTTGCAGCCGCGCATGGATCGGCCGATAGCGGCCCCCTTGCAGGCGCAAGCCCTGCAGCGGCGGCTGGAAGAACTCGCCCCTTGGATCGAAACGCCAGTACTCCCGCACCCCGAGTTGCTCGTACAGAACGCGCTTGTGTTCGCGATCCTGCTTCCAGGTGCTGTCCGAGGCGACCTCCAGCACGAAATCCGGAGCCTTGGGCTCCTCCCATAGTTTGTAGACCATCCTCGGGCGTTTCACCGCGCCGAAGACGACGAAGACATCCGGTGCCACGGCTTTCGCCGGGTCTCCTTCCTCGTAGTAGATCAGCAGGTCGGCGGAAACGTAAACGTTTGGGCGATCCCGGTAGTACATGTCGAGAGTTTCGGACGCGTTGATTATCGCGACCCGTTGCCAGTCGTTCTCAGCCATGCGCCGGCCGTCCGAACTGGGATAGCAGACGTCTTCGCGAGGGATGGGGGTCGGCTTCACGGGCGTATCCTTCAAAGTGACGCGAGCGTGTTACGCGTCGCGTTGTCGGCAACGGTAGCATGTCCACGCGGGCCTTCTCAAACAGCCTGCGCGAGCAACTGGACGGTGTTTCGTTTCGGTCCATTCGGACGGCGCCGGGTTGTTGTTGTTTCAAGATTTCGCGAGCGTACCAGCCTGGCATCTGGTCAGAGAATGGGCGATATCTCCAAGTCGCGTAGGACAATCGCGGCGATTGTGGTCGAAGCAGCGCGCGCCGATCATGCGGTGGGAGAAGGAATTTGTGTCGGGGTGCAGCGCGGGTGGACGCCTGGGGCGCTGCTCGTCACGTAGGCCGGAGCAACTGGGGGGTTTCCCTCTGATTCACCTGCGCCGTAGCGTCAACGCGAATTGAGTTCTGGCGCGCCGCCGTGCTACGGTCGGGCGTTCGCTCCCCTCATAGTAATGCCAACGCCTGTGTTCGAGTTCATCCGACGCGTACCAGCGACGGTGTGGGCGGCGATCGGCGGTTTTCTCGCCGCGTCGGCGGTGATTATCGTGTTGGTCGATTACGTGCTTGAGCGGCGCGCCGACGTGCGTATGGACCGCTTCGGCGATGCGCTGGGAGCGTTGGCAGCCGAACTGGCGGTCCAGCCCATGCTGCGGCCGAACCCCGTGGCGTTCAGCAATCTTGGTCACAGCATGACGGCGTTCGACGAAGTGGTCGGGTTCAGTGTGTATGCAGTCGATGATCGTGTGTTGGTGTTTGCGGGTCGCGATGCGAACGATGCGGGGACGGAGCACTACACGCGTGCTGTGACGGCGGACGACACGGTTGTCGGCTATGCGCGAGTCGTATTGGACCGGGAGCGGTTCCGACCGTCGGTAGCGGAGTTGATTTCCGTATCAGCGCCGTTTTGGCTGCTTGCGCTGGTTGCAACTGTTGCCCTGATCACGTTTGGGCGCCGCATGGCGCTAGCCGCAAACGCGCGCCACGAGCCAGGCGATCGGGACGAGGTGCGCGCGGCATTCGTGCTGGTGATAAATCTGTTCGATCAGAAGAACGACCAGCGCGAGGAGAAAGGCGCGGTGTTGGGGCCGGCGCTGGAACGCGCGGATCAACTGGCCAATATATACGGCGGGAACGCGGAGCCGCTGCGGGGCACGGGCATCCTCGTGGTATTCGACGACACGGGGAGCAGTGATCGTTGCTTCGAAGTGCTTTGCGCCGCGCTATTGACCGCGCGGGTGATCGAACTGACCAACTTCCGGCGCGCCGCCCGCTCGCGCCCGACGTTTCGCTTCGGCTTGCACCGTTGCGACGAACGCAGCCCGGACATGACCGTCGAGGAGTCCGACGAGGTCCGCGAGGCGCTGCTCCTGTCCGCATTGGCCCCGGATGGCAAACTTGCGGTCAGCGAAGAGGTGTTCTCCAGGATCGACCGACCGGACAGGCTGGCAGGGGATAGCGTGGCACGCCGGGGCGTGGACGCCTTGGCCGGAACCAGCCTGAGCGGCTATCGCCTGGTCACCGCGGCGCTCGGATCGTACGGAGATGTGATCGAACGCCAGGCTCAGCTCTTTGCCGGACGGCGCCGTTCTTCCACTTCCAGAGCGGATACCCGCTGAAGGCCCCGGGGAAGCAGGCGTCCGCGCCGTGCGCGTTCTCCCGTATAGCCTTCAAGATTCTTGAATCGCAACTTCATCTGCCGTCCGCCGGCGCGCACGATCAGGCGGTCTCCCTTGCCGAGGGGGACGATGCCGGCCAGGAACTCCTCGCGGGCGTTCAAGGCCCTTGAAGGTATGTTGATGATCTTGTTGCCCTTGCCCCGCGTCAGTTCGGGCAAGTCGGCGATGGGGAAAACGAGCAGGTGCCCCTGGTTTGTCGCAGCGGCGACGAGGCTTTTGCCCGCGACCAGCGCTGGCGACATGACCTGGCTGTCCTTCGGCACGGTCAGCACGCTTTTGCCCGCGCGGTTCTTCGTGGCCAATGCGCCCAGGGTTCCGACAAATCCGTAGCCAGCGTCGGACGCGAGGAGGACCTTGGTATCGGTGGGACCGATCAGGGTTGCGACGAAGCGCGCGCCTTCGGGCGGGTTCAAACGACCGGTCAGCGGTTCTCCCTGGCCTCGCGACGAGGGCAGCGTATGGGCGGCGACAGCGTAGCTGCGTCCGGTCGAATCGAAGAACAGCAGCGTGTCGTTGGTGCGCCCGCGCGCGTATGCGCACAGCGCATCGCCAGCGCGATAGGACAACGCATCGGCGTCGATTTCGTGGCCCTTTGCCGAACGCACCCAGCCCTTTGTCGACAGGATGACGGTGATCGGTTCGTTGATCACGAGTTCCTCCGCCGCGAACGGACGCGCCTCGTCGGCTTCGAGGAACTCGGAACGACGCCGGTCGCCGAACTTCTCCGCGTCGGCGGTGAGTTCGCGCTTGATCAGCGTCTTCATGCGGGAACTGGAACCGAGAATGCTTTCCAACTCGCGGCGTTCGTCGTTGAGGGAGCTTCGCTCATCGCCTAGCGCGTTTTCCTCGAGCTTGGCGAGTTGCCGCAACCGGAGGTCCAGGATGGCGGTCGTTTGCTCCGACGTGAGTTCGAACCGAGCCATGAGCTGCGCGCGGGGGTCGTCTTCCTCCCGGATGATCCGTATCACTTCGTCGAGGTTGAAGAACGCCTTGAGCAGGCCGTCGACGATGTGCAGCCGGGTATCGATTTGGTCGCGACGGAAAGTGAGGCGCCGGCGCACGGTGTCGCGCCGGAACTTGAGCCACTCCGCCAGCATCGCCTTGAGCCCAAGCACCCTGGGCTTGTGGTCGAGCCCGATGACATTGAAATTGATACGGTAGCTGCGTTCGAGGTCGGTCGAAGCGAACAGGTGGCTCATGAGTCGCTCGACATCGACGCGATTGGAGCGTGGCACGATGACGACGCGGGTCGGACTCTCGTGGTCGGATTCGTCCCGCACGTCCACCAGCATCGGCAACCGGCGGGCCTGCATCTGCTGCGCGATCTGCTCCACGATCTTGGACGAGGATGTCTGATAGGGAAGCGCGTCGACGACGATCTCGCCGTTCTCCAGCGTGTGGCGAGCGCGAGCGCGAACCGAGCCGCGCCCGGTCTCGTATGCCGCGAGCAAATCTTCGGGCGGCGTGATGATGAGCGCCCGGGATGGGAAGTCCGGCCCCCTGATGTGGTCCATCAAGTCCCGATCCGTGGCTTCCGGCGCGTCGAGCAGGCGGATGCAGGCCGCCACAACCTCCCGCAGATTGTGCGGCAGGACATCCGTCGCCATGCCGACGGCGATGCCGGTGCTGCCGTTCAGCAATACGACCGGAACGCGCGCGGGCAGCAGCTTCGGCTCGTCGACCGTGCCATCGAAGTTCGGGACGAAGTCCACGGTGCCCTGGCCGATCTCGGACAGCAGCAATTCCGCGTATTTCGATAGTCGCGCCTCGGTGTAGCGCTGGGCGGCGAAGGACTTGGGATCATCCGGAGCGCCCCAGTTGCCCTGTCCTTCGATCAGCGGATAGCGGAGCGAGAAGGGCTGCGCCATGAGCGCCATGGCTTCATAGCAGGCGTTTTCGCCGTGCGGATGGAAGCGCCCCAGCACTTCGCCCACCGTACGGGCAGACTTCGCGAATTTCGCCTGCGGCGTCAATCCAAGCCGCGACATCGCGTATACGATGCGCCGTTGGACCGGCTTCAAACCGTCGCCGCAATGCGGCAGGGCGCGGTCGTTGATGACGTACATCGAATAGTCGAGGTACGCCTTCTCGGTGTACTGCCAGAGCGGTACCGTTTCGGTCCCGTTGGCGGTGTCCGTCGTCATGCGATCACCGCTTGATCGCCCTTCGCCTCCAGCCAGTCTCGCCTGTCGGACGCGCGTTTCTTCGCGAGCAGCATGTCCATCATCTCCAGGCTCTTCTGTTTCGAACCCAGGGACAACTGCACCAGCCGCCGGCTGTCCGGCGCCATCGTCGTTTCGCGCAGTTGCATGGGATTCATCTCGCCCAGCCCCTTGAACCGCTGCACTACAGGATTGCCGCGCTTTTTCTCCGCGACGATGCGGTCGAGCACGCCCTGGCGCTCTTCATCGTCGATGGCATAGAAGACTTCCTTGCCGATGTCGATACGGTAAAGCGGCGGCATGGCGACGTATATATGGCCGGTTTCGACCAGCGCCGGGAAATGCTTCAGGAACAGCGCGCAGAGCAGTGTCGCGATGTGGGCACCGTCGGAATCGGCGTCCGCCAGAATGCACACCTTGGCGTAGCGCAGACCATCGAGGTTCTCGGACCCAGGCTCCACGCCGATGGCGAGCGAGATGTCGTGCACTTCCTGTGACCCGAGCACCTGGCTGGCGTCGACTTCCCACGTGTTGAGTATCTTGCCCTTCAAGGGCAGGATTGCCTGGTATTCGCGGTCGCGGGCCTGCTTGGCGGAACCGCCGGCGGAGTCGCCCTCAACCAGGAACAGTTCGGCCTGCGCGGTATCCGGGTTCGAACAGTCGGTAAGCTTGCCCGGCAACGCGGGGCCAGACAGAACCTTTTTCCGGGCCACGGTCTTGCTCGCCAGCAAGCGTTTCTGGGCGTTGGCGATCGCCAGTTCCGCGAGCTTCGAACCCTCGTGCGGGTTTTCGTTCAGCCAAAGGCTGAAGGCGTCCTTGGCCACGCCGCCGACGAAAGCGGCGGCTCGGCGAGAAGACAACCGCTCCTTCGTCTGGCCGCTGAACTGCGGCTCGGCCAGCTTCGCCGACAACACGTAGGCGCACCGATCCCAGAGGTCGTCGGAGGTCAGTTTCAGATTGCGTGGAAGCAGGTCGCGAAATTCGCAGAACTCCCTCAGCGCATCGATCAGGCCGCTGCGCAGACCGCTGACGTGGGTGCCCCCCAGCGGGGTCGGCACGAGGTTGACATAGCTCTCGGCCACGAGCGCGCCCTGCCCGGGGATCCACTGCAGGGCCCAGTCCACAGCCTCCTCGCTGCCTTTGGCGCTGTGTGCGAATGGCTTGGCCAGGACGGGGTCGTCGGCCGGCAACGAACCGCTGAGATATTCCGCGAGCCCGGATTCGTACAGCCAGGTCTCTGTCGCGGCCTGTCCCGGCTTTTCTTCCACGGTCAGGCTCACGCGAAGACCCGGACACAGCACCGCCTTTGCGCGCAGGACATGACGCAGTCTGGCCAGGCCGAATGTGGGCGTATCGAAATACACCGGGTTTGGCTGGAAGGCGATGCGCGTGCCCGTATTGCGTTTGCCGACGGAGTCGACGATCTCGAGGGTCGTCGCGGGGTCGCCGTTTTCGAACCGCTGGCGGTACACATTGCCGTTTCGCTTGACTTCGACTTCGAGCCAGGTCGACAGCGCGTTCACCACCGACACGCCGACGCCGTGCAGGCCGCCCGAGAAACTGTAGTTCTTCTGGTCGAACTTCCCGCCGGCGTGGAGCTTGGTCAATATGAGTTCGACGCCCGTGAGCTTGTGCTCCGGATGCACATCCACGGGCATGCCGCGACCGTCGTCGAGGACGTCGACGGACCCGTCGGCGAACAGCGTGACCTCAACTTCGGTGGCGTAGCCGCTGGTGACCTCATCGACCGAATTGTCCACAACCTCCAGCACCATGTGGTCCGGGCGCGTGGTGTCCGTGTACATGCCGGGGCGACGGCGTACCGGTTCCAGCCCGGACAGCACCTGAATTGATTCGGCGGAATAGCTATTCGGCATTGAGACGGGCGACCCGGGTGTCGAAGTTGCCGGACTCAAGCAGTTCGAGCCAGCGATATCCCGGAGCCGCATCGTCGATCAGGGAATCGGCGTCGCCAGGCGCGAACTGGAAACAGGTGGATGGCGTGGCGAGGATTCGGACATCTCCCGCGAACGCGTCGAATGGCTGATGGATGTGGCCGCAGACATAGGCGCGCACGCAATCGTGGGCGTTCAGCAGTGCCGTGAACTCGACGCCGTTGACGATGCGGTGGGCGTCGAATTTTGGCGAGCCGATATCGATCGGGCAGTGATGCCCGACGACGAGAACATCGCCAGCGGCGGCGGCCAGTTCCGCCTCCAGTCGGCGCAATTCGCCCTGGCGGACATGGCCCTCCACGTGGTCCTCGATGTGGGTATCGATACCGATAATGTCCCACCCGGCCGCGCTATGGCGGGAGAGAGGCAGGAGCGCGTCAAAGGGATCTCGCCGGTCGTGATTGCCCGGCACGCACAAACAGGGGCCTGCGTAGCGTGACGTGATCGTGTCGCGAAACCGCCGATAGACGGTTTCTGTGGCGGCCTGGGCGATATCTCCCGTCGCCAGCACCATGTCGGGGGCGACTTCTCCGAGGGCCTGGTCAAGCACAGCTTCCAGGGAATTTTGGGTGTTCACCCCGTGCAGCATGTCGCGGGGCGAGTCAAGCAGATGCGTATCGGTTATCTGCAATACGGTGAGACTCATTTACGCTTGTCGATAAAGCCCTCAGTCCATCGAACCCATAGCATGCAAGCACTGATGCGCGGCAGCGGGCTGTTCAAGCGAGATGCCGTGCGCAATGCACATGCGTAGAAATTCGCCCAGGAATCGATTGATCTGCACCTTCTCGTCCGGGTGCCGCATTTGCCGGTTCGGATACCCGTACACCGCCTGGAACCCGCGTTGGTCCTGGAAGGCGATCACTTCCGCCGACTTCGCGTCGTGATACACCCGAACCCCGAGCCGCGTTTCCGGCAGGTCCCTCGCGTCTTCCCGCGCGTTTTCCTGGCTCAGTTCGATCACCGTCGTGTATTTGTGGCGCGCAACGACCCTGAGATTCACCCGCGGCTCACTCTCGCCGAGCGCCATGGCGAATGCGCTTCGGTCGCCCTCGGCAAGCATCGGCATCAGGCGCATGAGGCGCGCATAGTTCGCCTCGCACTCGCACATGTGGGCGTTGAGATCGATGCTGTAGCGTTTTCGTCCCACCTTTTGCACAACCAATATCGCCAATTCTGCCGCCAAACGTGATTTGCGCCGCGTACGATCCTCACGCGTGAGTTTAACCAGAGTCGGGCGACGAGAAAAACCTCTTGCTTCGTACAAGAGCATTGTACAAGAAGATCATTCGGCGGGTTGGCGGCGGCCGAATCCGGCAGTCGGGGACGAGCAAGGCGCGATCAACGCGACGCGTTTGAAATGTCCGGACTCATGGGAGGAGTCCGCCGAGTCTCGGAAACGTTTTTTGGTAGACTGCGCCGCGGCTTGTCGGGGGGTGGCGGCGGAAGTGGAGGAAGCCATGAAAAAATCGGCAGCGGGCAGTTTGCGCCGCGCGGCCCGTTGCGAGCAGCGGTATCCCAAGAGGCCTTTGTGGCGCCTGGGCGCGGGGGCTCTGGCGCTCGGCCTTGCCGCGTCTGCGATCGCAGCCGAAGACGGCGCGAATATCGAACAGCTCTATGCTGCGGCAAAGGCGAACGATCCGGTCCTGGGTGTGGCGAAAGCAGATTACCGGGCGCGCAAGGAAATCCTGCCCCAGTCGCGCGCCGCGTTGCTGCCGACCATTTCGATGGGCGGGTCGACGTCGAAGAACCGCCGCAGCTTCCCCGGTTCGCGCCTCGACCTCGATCCGAACAGCCCGAGCTTCGGGCAAATCTTTACGGTGCCGTCACAGACCTCCAATAGCCACGGCTGGAACGCGCAGCTTCGACAACCCGTATTCAATGCGGCGAGCTGGTTCAATTTCCGTCGCGCCCAGGCGTTGTCGGTCCAGGCGGAACATGATCTCGCCAATGCCGAGAGCAGCCTGATCGTTCGCGTCGCTGCCGCCTATCTCAACGTGCTTCGCGCGCAGGCGCGCGTGGAAGCGGCCCGCGCCGAGGAGCAGGCGGTAAAACGACAATTGGAACAGGTGCAGCAACGTTTCGATGTCGGACTGGTGGCGATCACCGACGTGCTCGAATCGACCGCTGCCTACGATGCCGCGGTGGTGCGGCGCATCCAGGCGGACGGTGATCACGACGTGTTCTTCGAGACCTTGAAGACCATCACCGGCGTGGCGCACGAGAGTGTCGACAGTCTCGACAGCGCATTGCCCATTGTGGTCCCCGATCCGAACGACGAGGACGCGTGGGTGGCGCGCGCCCTGAATGCCAACCTGACCGTCCTGAGCGCGCGCGAAGCGCTCACGGCGGCGCAGCGCGGCCACCGAGCGGTGCGTTCCGGTCACTTGCCGACTCTAACGGCGGTCATTTCGCACAACAACTCGTCAACGGGCGGGTCCGGGTTGCTTGCCAGCCAGTCGGAAGCGAAAAGCTATGTCTTGTCAGCGCAGATTCCGGTCTTCCAGGGCGGCGCGCTATGGTCGCGTTCCAGGGAATCCCGACACCAGGTCGAGCGGGCGCGCCAGTCTCTGCAGGAACGCGAGTCGACCGTGATTCGCGATACGCGAAACCTGTTCCGCGCCGTCTCCACCGATGTCGTCCGCGTGCAGGCGAGAATCCGCGCCATCAAGTCATCCGAGTCCGCGCTTGAGGCGACACAGACAGGGTATGAAGTCGGCACGCGCAACATCGTCGACGTGCTGCAGGCGCAGCAGAGACTCTTCCTGTCGCAATTCGACTACGCCGACTCGCGCTACAACTACGTGCTCGACATGCTCCAGCTCAAGATGAGCGCGGGGTCGATCGAGGAGCAGGATATCCGCAAGCTGGCAAACTATACCGACCCGTCGAACCCGGTGGTCCGCGTTATTCCAGAGCTGTGATCTCCTCGAGCCGTGCGAGCAGTTTGTCGCTCGCGCCACGGTTCGCGTTGGATGCTTCCCGGGGGCCAGGTCCAACGGATAAGGAGGAGAAATAGTGGAATTCGGTCTGACTTGCGGAGGTGTTGCGCGCGTCGATTTCGTCGCTGAGTCCGAAGAACTCGGCTATGACTTTTGCTGGGTCGGCGACTCGCCCATGTTGTCATCCAATCCCTGGGCGACGCTCGCATTGGTGGCGCAGCGCACGCACCACATGCGCATTGGTACCGGCGTTGCGATACCGGGCCTGCGCGGCGCGCCAGATATGGCGAACGGCATCGCCACGATAAATCAGCTCGCACCGGGACGCGTGTTTTTCGGCATCGGTACGGGAAATACGGCGATGCGGACGCTCGGGCGCGCGCCCATGCGGATAAAGCCATTCGCCGAGTACATTCGACTGGTTCGGGGGTTGCTGCGCGGCGAGGAGGTCGAGTACTCGGAAAACGGCGATGCGCATGCAATCCGATTCCAGCGCCAGGGCCACGGCAATTACGATCTGAGCACTCCCATACCCATCCACGTCGGCGGCTTTGGTCCCCGAGCGCAGGCGCTAGCCGGCGAGTTGGGAGATGGTCTGATTACGGGCATCCCACGTGGCGGCAGCATTGCCGCGGCGCTCGCGAACGTGCGCCGCGGGGCGGAGCGCGCGGGTCGCGCGCTGGATCAATTCCATACCAGCGCGCTGGTCAACCTGATGGTGCTGGAACCTGGCGAGGCCCTGGACTCCCGGCGGGTGGTCGATCAGTTGGGTCCGTCCATCATGGCAAACGTGCATTACCTCGTGGACGCTGCCCGGGATGTTGGAATGGAACCGCCAGCCTATGTGCGTCCGATCTGGGACGACTATCTTGCCTTCCACGAGTCGCGCGACGCGAAACACCGACACCAGATGCTCCACCAGAGCCACTATAGCTACATCGACGAAGACGAGGCACGGTTCATCACGCCAGAAGTGGTGAAAGCTTTCGGCATCGTGGGTGAGCCCGATGAGATCGTCGAGCAGCTCAAGGCGTTGGAAGCCGAGGGGCTTGATGCGATCTGCTTCATTCCACCAGGCGGCAACGCGCGCGGCGTGTACAGGGCCTTCGCCAAGGATGTGATCGCGAGGATGCGAGCGAGCCAATAGTCCCTAGTGCTCCGTCAAACCTAAATCTACGGGTATCTGCGGGTCTTTTTGGCCCCTGGCTTCGACTTTCCAAGCGTTGCTCCTCTTCGAGTATCACGGTGCGGAGCATGTCCCCTTCAACCCTGCCAGGTCCTTGTGTGGTGCCTGCCACACCGCGTCGTCGCGCCTCGCCAGGAACCAAAAATCCCTCGCAGCTACACTCGCATTTTTAGGCTTGACGGAACACTAGGGGATGATCTCTTCGAGCCGAGCGAGCAGTTTGTCGCTCGCACCGCGGTTCGCTTCGATGACTTCACGCGCTGCGCGGCCCTGGGCACGGCGTAGCTCGGGGTCGGCGAGCAGGTCTGCGACCGCGCCAGCCATATTGTCCGCATCGACAGAAGCCAGGCAGCCAGCTTGTTCGAACTGTTGGGCGATCTCGGCGAAATTGAAGCGGTAGCGGGCCATCAGCATCGGCGTGCCGTGGACCGCCGCTTCGATGGGGTTGTGTCCGCCCACGGGCACCAGGCTGCCGCCGAGGAAGGCGACCTGCGCGACTCCGTACCAGTACAGCAGTTGGCCCATGACATCGACGATCAACACGTTCGTCTTCTTCTCGCCGGACGGGCCGCCCGACAAGCGGACCGAGGACAGTCCCGCCCTGGCGCACACCGCCTCCACGTCATCGACACGCCGGGGATGGCGCGGAACGAGCACGAGCAGCAGGTTCGGGAACCGGCGCAGCAGTTCCGTATGCGCGGAGAGCACGACCTCTTCTTCGCCCGGATGGGTGCTGCCCGCTATCCATGCGGGCCGGTCGGACGTCCACTCGCGGCGTAGACGCGCGACCTCGCTGTCGAGATCGGGCGGGATGTCCAGATCGAACTTGATGCTGCCGGTAACTTCCAGCTTGGCCTTGTCCGCTGCGAGCGCTTCGAACCGACGCGCCGTTTCCGGGTACTGGCAGAACAGGTGATCGACGTCCCGCAGCATGGCGCGGGTCAGACCGGCGACATGGGCATAGCGGCGCGCTGATCGATGCGACAGCCGGGCGTTGACGAGGGAAGTGACAGCGCCGCGCCTCTTGGCGCCACGAATGATGTTCGGCCACAGTTCGGTTTCCATCAGCACGAGCGCCCTCGGCTCGACGCGCCGCAGGAACCGGGCCACGGCCCAGGGAAAGTCGTAGGGCGCGTAGCAGTGGTCGACGATGTCGCCCAGCCGCTCGACCACCTGCTCGCTACCGGTCGGCGTCGTGGTCGTCACCAGGAACCGCTGCTCCGGCATCCGCGCCTTGAGCGCGCGAATCATGGGTGCCGCCCCGATAGCCTCCCCCGCGGAAACCGTGTGGAACCAGACCACGTCCCGTCCCACGCTTTCGGGAACGCGTCCCCAGCGTTCGGCGCGTCGCTCGGAGTAAGCGGGCTCGCTCCTGGCCCTCGCGAACAGGCGTAGCCAGACAAACGGCAGGGCCAGCAGCAGCAGCAGGTTGTAGATGACGCGCATAGAGATCGTCGAGGTCGACGCATGAATTGGGCAAATCGTACACCCAAGGCTCTCCGGAGATTTGGCCTGGCGCCTTGCCATCGTGTGCCGCATCGGCTCCATCGCGAACCGTACATTTTTTTAGGTTCGAATCCCCCATCTTCCGCTCAGAACCCCTGTGGGCGTTTGTTCGCGAATGACCCTTGTGCTAAAAAGGAGCAGCAAGTCCGAGGGGTAACCCCCCCCGAATTCAAATGGGAAGGGAGAGTTGTCATAGACATTGGGTACTTTACTACCTGGCCGGCAAAGCAGGGCGAATCGGAGGCGGAATGTTTCGCCAACAACTTCAACGACTGCAGGACAGTGGACGAGATGGGGTGGGACGTTGTCTGGACCGCGTCAACCCCGTTGGCGGGCGTGAATCCAGAGCCGTTTGTGCTGTCCTCGGCGATAGCGGGAATGACCAAACAGATCAAGATCGGGACCGCCGTCCACCTTCTGCATAACCTGAAGCTACCCGGGGAGAAATATCTGACGGACGTCCAGGAGGGCGGTCAAACCATCGTCAGAAGGGGGATCGTGGCGGAACGACGCAGTTATTCCTTTGATCAGATGTTGCCGCCGGACCCGATCATCATCGCGCAGGAGGTCGCGATGGTCGACCACATCAGCAATGGCCGTTTCATATACGGCGTCGGGGGAGACACGGCTGGTGACGCTGTCCGCCGGAGGCATTTTCTCGAGTTCCTCGAGGTCATGAAGAGCATCTGGACGGACGAGGGCGATTTCTCGGGATTCGATGGGGAGTTTTATAACTATCCCACGCCCCCGGCCGGTATGCGGATCAACCCCAAGCCGGTCCAGAAGCCCCATCCTCCGATTCTTCTGGCGGTCGACAGTCAGCAGGGCTTCGTACCCATGGGAGAAATGGGCTATCGGGTCGGGATCAGAGGCAATATCGACGCGCAACGCGGCACCAAGTATGGGAAACAGGGGGATTCCGTCCTGAAGCAGGATGTCGACAAGTACCGGCAGGCCTGGAAAGACGCAGGCCACGCGGGCAACCCGGGTGTGGCGATCCGCATTCCCACGCACGTGGCCGCAACCCAGAAGGAGTCCAACCGCTTCAAGGAGGCCCTTGCCCAGGAGCGCGCACAACGGGCAGTGGCGATGGGGCGACCAAGTCCCGCCGCCGGTCGCCTGGATGGCCGTTCCTCGAACTCGACGGAACTGTTCGGGACGCCGGAAGAGGTTGTGGATCGGATTCACGAGCTGCAGGAACTCTTCGGCGTAGACGAGCTGTTGTGCGAACTGCATTTGGGGAACTCGGTCACGCGCGAGAGCATGCAGCAAGTCATGCGGGTCATGACCGACAAGGTGCTCCCCCAGATCAAGTGAGGCAGGTCATGCCTCGCCTGTGAGGTTGCCTGCCGGCACGATTCCGGTGAGGTCTGGGCGGGCGGCTCGCCTGCCCGTCGATCCTTCCCACGAGAATCCCGGATGTACTATGCGCGCATAGGGTGATCGCGAGGACGATATGGCCATCCTTCAGGACGTTCGCGTGCTGGATTTCAGCCGTTACATCGCCGGGCCGTTTTGCGGCATGTTGCTGGCGGATCTCGGTGCCGATGTCATTCGAATCGAGAAGGTCGACGGTAGCGAAGATCGCTACTACCAACCGGTGACTGCGGATGGACAGGGCGGCACTTTCATGGCGTTGAACCGGAACAAGCGCGGCCTGACGCTGAATCCCCGCAAGCCCGAAGGTCAGGAGATCCTCAAAAGGCTCGTCGCAACGGCGGATGTCGTCATCGCAAACCTGCCGCCAGACACGCTTGCGTCCATGGGACTCGACTACGCCAGCTTGTCGGCCATCAAGCCGGACATCATCCTCACGACGAGTACCGCCTTCGGTTCCGGCGGTCCATACGGATCGCGCGTCGGCTTCGACGGCGTGGCGCAAGCGATGTCCGGCAACATGCACCTGACCGGATACGAAGAGCCGATGAAGAACCACCTGCCGTACGTCGACTATGCCACCGCGTCCCTGAACGCCGTGGGGACCCTGGCGGCGATCATCCATCGCATGCGCACCGGCGAAGGCCAGCATGTGGAAGGTTGCCTTTTGGGCTCGGCGCTTACGATCGCCAACGGCGTGCTGATCGAGCAGGCGATCCTGAACAAGAATCGTGTCGGCACCGGCAACCGGGGCCAGACCGCAGCACCATCGGATACCTTTCGCACGAAGGACGGCTGGTTGCTCGTGCAGGTGGCGGGCAATCCGCTGTTCGAGCGTTGGGTGAAACTGATGGGCGAACCGCATTGGCTCGAGGACCCGCGTTACGCGACCGACCAGTTACGGGGCGACAACGGTGTCGACATCAGCGCACGAACCGCGACGTGGGTCGCCGAGCGGACCACGGCGGAAGCGATGGAGGAACTGGCGGCCGCGCGCATTCCCTGCGGCGAGGTGTTGACGCCCGCCGCCGCCCTCACGAACGAGCAGGTAGTTGATCGGCGATTCTTCGAACCCGTCGACTATCCGGGTCTTTCCCAACCTGCTCCGTTGGCTCGGATGCCGCTCGACTTTTCCGGCGTCGATACCGGCATCAGGCGACGGGCGCCAAGCCTAAGCGAGCACACGGACGAGATATTGGCCGAACTCGGCTACGATGCTCGGACTATCGAAGACCTGCGCGCGCGCCGCGTTGTCTGACGGCGCGACGGATCGAACGCGTACCGCCGTATAGTTACCTAGCATGAACATCGCAAGAAAATCGCGCGCCGTTCTGACCCTCGTCGTCGTAGTGGCCGCCGGCGCCGCCGCCTCGCTGTATGTCCTGGCACCGTCGGGACAGCAGATTGACTATCGGCTGAGCGCAGTGGAGGTGGGCGACATCGAAAGCGTCGTCCTCTCCGCGGGAACCCTGGCCGCGTTGAATACCGTCGTGGTTGGCTCCCAGCTCTCGGGACAGGTGGCCGAACTGCATGCGGACTTCAATGACACAGTGGAGGCCGATGACCTCATCGCCCGTATTGATCCGAGGACTTTCGAGGCGCGCGTCAAGCAGAACGAAGCGGATGTGGCTGTTGCGAAAGGCAACATCGAAAGCCGCAAGGCGGAGTTGCAGCGGGCCCAGGCGACCCTGCGACAGGCCGAGCGCGAACTCGCGCGCCGGCAAACGCTGCAACAGCGCGGACATGTTTCGGCGACGGAACTGGATCGCGACATCACGCTGGTGGAGACGTCACAAGCGCAGGTCGCCGTGGCCGAAGCCGCCATCAGCAATGCGCTGGCGACGCTGGAGCAGCGCCGGGCGGCAGCGGAGCAATCCAAACTGGATCTCGAACGGACGTACATCCGTTCACCGGTCTCCGGGACCGTAATCAACCGGCAAGTGGAGCTAGGTCAGACCGTGGCGGCGAGTTTCTCGGCGCCGGAGCTTTTCGAGATCGGTCAGGACCTGCATCGGATGAAGGTCGAAGCGAGCGTCGACGAAGCCGACATCGGGCGCATCCGCGAAGGCATGCCGTGCCGCTTCACGGTAGACGCTTACCCGGAACGCCGCTTCTTCGGGCGCATCCAGCAGATCCGCAAGGCGCCGAACATCGTGCAGAACGTAGTGACGTACAAAGTCATCATTACCGCCGACAACAACGACCTGGCGCTGTTGCCCGGGATGACAGCGAGCGTACAGATCGTATTGGGAAGCAAGAGCGAAGTGGTCAAGGTGTCCAACGCGGCGTTGCGTTTCGCGCCGCGAGGCACCGTCCGAGAGACACCGCGACCGGATGTTCAACCTGCCGCTGCGGCGGCGCCGTTCGGCGGCGGCGCTCGCGGTGGCGGCGATCGCCCGTCAGGAGGTGGTCGAGGCGAGGGCTTGGGCGGCGGCGGCCAAGGCGGGGGTTTTGCGGGCGGCGGTCGCGGAGGCGGTTTTGGAGGCGGCGGTCGAGGCGGCCTGGCGGAAACGGTCCGAACCGAGCTTGAGCTAGCTCCCGAACAAGTCAAGAAACTCGACGAGACGGTAGAGTCGCAACGCGACAACATGCGCCAGGCATTCCGGTCGGGCGGCGGAGACCGCGAGGCCATGCGGGCGCGCATGCAGTCGATGCGCGCGGCGATGGAGCGGGAAATTGAATCCATCCTGACGCCGGAGCAACTTGAGACATTGCGCGCGCTGCAAGATAAGGCCAAGGGCCAGCGCCGGGCGTCGGTCTGGCTATTGGGAGACGACGGCGAACCGGAGGAGCGACGCATAGTTGTCGGTCTGCACGACGATGAAGCGACGGAGGTTGTCTCGGGTCTCGAGAAGGGCGAAGAGGTGATCGTGCGCGCCATGTACGCGGAGAACTGATGGCCTTCCTCCGCTGCCACGATGTCCATAAGTATTACACCGTCGGCACGGAGACGGTGCGCGCGCTCGACGGCGTATCGCTCGCCATCGACCGCGGCGAGTTCGTATCCGTGATGGGACCGTCGGGCTCCGGCAAGTCGACGTTCATGAACCTGATAGGCTGTCTCGACAGGCCGAACAGCGGCAGCATCGAACTCGACGGCGAACGCGTATCGGATCTGGCGAGTGATGCTCTGGCGGGCGTGCGCAACCGCAAGATCGGTTTCGTGTTCCAGCAATTCAACCTGCTCGGACGCACCACCGCCGTGGACAACGTCGCCCTGCCGCTGCTCTATGCCGGGGTTGATCGGACCGAGCGCACCAAGCGCGCTGGCGAGGCGCTTGCGAGGGTCGGTCTCGACGACCGCGCACAACACCTGCCGTCGCAGCTTTCGGGCGGCCAGCAGCAGCGCGTGGCGATCGCCCGCGCTCTGGTGAACTCTCCCGACATGTTGCTGGCCGACGAACCGACGGGCGCCCTCGACACCGCGACGGGCCGGGAGATCATGAACCTGTTCCAGACACTCAACGAAGCGGGACTTACGGTGATTGTCGTGACGCACGAAGCGGAAGTCGCGGACTACGCCCGCCGAGTCCTGAGGTTTCGCGACGGCGTCATCATGTCGGACACAATGGACGAAGTGCGCCATGTCGCTGTTTGAGCTTGTCCGCGTCGCCCTCGATGCGTTGCGCGTGAACATGCTGCGCAGCGTTCTGACGATGTTGGGCATCGTCATCGGTGTCTCGGCGGTCATCGCCATGGTCACCGTGGGAGCGGGTGCCCAGGCGGAGGTGGACCGGCAAATGCAGGCGCTCGGCAGCAACCTGCTGATGATCAGGTCCGGTTCCAGGTGGTTTGGCGGGGCACGCACCGCTGCGGGCAGCACCGAATCCCTGACCGTGGACGACACGCGGGCGCTGAAGGAGGGAATTCCTGAAATCGTCGCGGCGGCATCCACGAATCGAGGGTCGGCGCAGGTGGTCGTGGGCAACCTGAACTGGTCGACCACCATCTATGGCATCGACGGAGACTACCTGATTGCCCGCAACTGGGAGATAGCCCAGGGCAGGGAATTCGAGCCGCGCGAATTTCGAAATGGTGCCAAGGTCGCCCTGTTGGGAGATACGGTGGTCAAGGAACTGTTCGGCGCCGGCAACGTGGTCGGTCAGGCGATTCGCATCAAGAACGTCCCGTTCACTGTCGTCGGGGCGCTCAAGGCGAAGGGGCAGTCTTCCGGTCCCTGGGATCAGGACGATACTGTAATGGTGCCGTTCAAGACCGCCGAGGGACGCGTGATTGGAAAGTCCCGCTCCCGAACCGGTGCCGTCCGGGCGATCTACGTGTCGGTGGGAAATTCTCGGGCGATGGATGACGTAGAGCAGGAAATCGCCGAGATCCTGCGCCAGCGGCACCGTATCGGCCCGGACCAGCAAGACACCTTCAGTATCCGCAATATGACCGAGATGGTGGAAACGCGCGCCGAGGCCAAACAGACATTCAACATGCTGCTGGCCGCCGTCGCGTCGGTATCGCTTGTCGTCGGCGGGATCGGCATCATGAACATCATGCTGGTGTCCGTCACCGAACGCACCCGGGAGATTGGCCTGCGCATGGCCGTCGGGGCAAAGGAGCGTGACATCATGCTGCAGTTCCTGGTGGAAGCCGTGACGCTATGTCTGGCGGGGGGTCTCCTGGGCATTGTTATTGCGCTGACAGTTACGGTCGCCATCGCCGAGATCGCCGGTTGGCCCGTCCTGGTGCAGTGGCCGATCATATTGATCGCGATGGCATTTTCTGGCGCGATCGGCATTTTCTTCGGCTTCTATCCAGCGCGCAAAGCCGCCGCGAAGGACCCGATCGAAGCGCTGCGCACGGAGTAGCGCACGGGCGGATCCGGCGCGGGACAGCGACTCAACTCGCAGTTCCCGCAATAGACACGCGGGCGCATATTCGCTTACCTTGCCGCAATGTGGCCCCGGTTGCGGGGCGTGGAACCTTCCTTTGGAGGACGCTGCATGCGGTTCAGCGTGTGCCTGAAAACGCACGAGCCTTTCGACGACCTGGTCGAGGTCGCCGCCCACGCCGAGCGCACCGGCTGGGACGGCGTCTGGTACACGGACCACCTCCTCGCGGGCGCGGGAGTACCCCGCCCGGAAGCCTGGATGACGCTCGCTGCGCTGGCTGCCCGGGTGCCGCGCGTCCGCCTCGGCCCGCTGGTCACCGGCAATACGTTCCGGCACCCCGCGGTGCTGGCAAAAATGGCAGCCACGCTGGACCACATCAGCGGTGGCCGTCTTGTCCTGGGGCTCGGGTCCGCCTGGGCGGAGAACGAGCATCGCCAGTACGGCATCCCGTACTACACCGTGCCCGAGCGATTGCGGCGGCTCGACGAGGCGTGCACGGTGATCAAGTTGCTCTTCAACCAGGCCGTCAGCGATTTCGACGGCCGCTACTACCAACTCGACGGCGCGACCCTGGAGCCGAAACCGGTGCAAGACCCATTGCCGCTCCTGATCGGCGGCGGCGGCGAGAAAGTGACGCTCAGGATCACCGCCAAACATGCGGATGAGTGGAATATCTATGGCTCGGTCGAGACGCTGAAACGCAAGATGCGCATCCTGGATCAGCACTGCGCGGATGTCGGCCGTGATCCGGGCGAGATCCAGCGATCCGCCGCGGTGGCGTTGTACATGAGCGACGACAAGGCGTTCATCGACGAGATGAAGCGCCGTGACGCAAGGCATGGGTCCATGATCGGCAGCATCGAGGAGGTCAGGGAGATCGTCGAGCAATACGCCGCTATCGGCGTGGACGAACTTATCGTGCCGGATTACAACCTCGGCTCGAAGGAGCAGAGGATCGAGACGATGGACGCCTTCATCAAGGGCGTGGCGGAGCGCTAACCCGATGCGGAGAGTCGCGCAGTCGTTCGTCCTCGCGTGCATCGGATTGGCGGTGGCCGGGTGCCAATACCAGCACGTCGACCCTCCATCGAGTTTCGACCTGAGCGGCACCTGGGTTCTCAACGCACTCGAGAGCGACGCACCGCCTGATCCGGACGAGATCCGTCGCCGCGAGGATATCGACGTGCTGCGCGGCAGACAGCGCGATGCCCAAGCGTCGAGCGCGTTCGTCGTGCACGACTTCCCCGTCGTTGGCGCCACGCGCATGACCATCGAGCAGGACGACTACTCGATGGGTATCGAGTACGCCGATGGCGCCTACCGGGATGTGACCTGGGGCGAGCGCATACGCGACTACTGGACCATTCGGGCGAGCTGGCGTGACGACGCGCTCGTGATCGAGTCCCGCCGCGACCCGATCAAGGGCACCGAAACCATGCGCCTCGAAGACGGCGGACGCCGATTGCGGGTGGAGGTGTTCGTAAAGACCGGCGGCCAGGATGTGCGCGCGGTGCGGGTGTTTGATCGGCGATAGTTGGCGCCGGCGCGGCGGCGTGGCGTGCGCAATGAACCTCCCACTTTCGACACGGTTGCTTGATATACTGCCGCGCCCCGGTTCCGCCTTAGCTCAGTTGGTAGAGCAGCTGACTGTTAATCAGCGGGTCGCTGGTTCGAGCCCAGCAGGCGGAGCCAATAAAATCAAACTGTTACGACTAACTGGTCTTGTCAACAAGAAACAAGAAAGACGTGTAGACGTGTCACATAGATGTCACAACGAAAGCTTGCCGGGGACGCCCCTACCTCTCCTGCAGGGAAGTCTCCTGCAGGGAAGTCCGGTATGCTTGGGTCCGGAACGGAGGAGACATCATGGCCAAATACTTTGACATCGAAGTCATTCACTACGCGGATGACGGTGTTTGGGCTGCGACCAGCGAAGACATCAAGGGACTCACGGTTGAAGCCGACACCTTTCGGGACTTCGTGGACGCACTTATCGAAGTCAGCACCGAGCTGCTCGCCCACAATCACGGCTTGAACGAAGCCGAGATCGGAGAAGCTATTATCCATGTCAAAGAGCTGCGACGCGTCTGCGATAAGGGGCAGCCGCCCGCCCGTCAGCATCGGAGCGTCCCTCCGAAGCTGATGTTCGACGACATCAGAGAGTTAGCGGCCGAGGCAGCCTAGTGCTCCGTCAAACCTAAATCTACGGGTATCTGCGGGTCTTTTTGGCCCCTGGCTTCGTTGCTCCTCCTTGTGTGGTGCCTGCCACACCGCGTCGTCGCGCCTCGCCAGGAACCAAAAATCCCTCGCAGCTACACTCGCATTTTTAGGCTTGACGGAACACTAGGCGGGGAGCTAGCTCCTTCGTATGGCCAACCTCTATGGGCAGGTGACGCAAGTCCTCAAAGAAGAAGGTTGGTTCCTCCACCACCAAGGCAAGGGTAGTCATGAGATCTGGCGTCGTCAGGATGATCCTGATGGCGCCGCGATCAGCGTGCCTTCCAACCTAAAGAAGCGCCCTACTGCGGAGAGCATCCTAAAGCAGGCAGGATTGCCTAAGGGCGCCTACAAGACCCCCAGAAGGAAAAGAAAACGGCGAAGTGGGGCACCAGAAGCAGACGGAGCTAAACGACGCTCGCCAATCGCCTAGCGCCCGCGACACCTGCCTGGTGGTGTGACGGAGACCGGAGATACGGTCACTAGCGACCGTTTTCACACCATATATCACCGGATCGTTTAGGTCGAACTCCCCAAGCCGTCAGGACGCGGGCGTACAAGCTGCGTCGGCGCGGGTTCGTCGACACGCGGGCTGAACTTGACAAAAAACCGTTTGAAGGGCTCGGTCCATAGGCCGTCGTCCGTCCACTGGCTGCCTTGGTGTCCGGCCTTCCGTCTCAGTCGGTCGTAGCGACTCTTTGCCGCGATCTCCGTCACCCCCAGCCGAGCGGCGACTTCTGCGAGGGTGCTCTCGCCCGCGTATCGCTCCGTGTACGGCGTGAGCTTGATCGCCAGCAGCGTCTGACCTTCCTCGCGCGGCCAGCGGGGTCGCCACGCGCCCCCGGAAGCGCCGGACTCGATTCTGCACAGCCTGTCGGGTACGCCCAAGTTTGCGCGCCATCTGGGCGACCTCGGCCGCCGTGCGCGGCATGGTCGGATCAGTTCGTCCTGTTCCTTGGACCACCGCTGCGCTCCCTGTACCCTCACTCCTGCCATATCAATCCTCGGCCTGCATGAGTCCGGCCAGCGCAGCCGCCTTCGCCACGTCCATGCCGCCGCCCACCATCGACTGGAACGCGCGTGCTCGCCCGCTCAAGTCCGCCGCGAACAGAGAATCGAGGGAGATCCCAGGGCACGTCTTGGCTCTCAATTCGGATTCGAGAATGCGGGCCAGCGGCGCGATGGTCGAGTGCAGCAGTCGGCGGTAGCTCTCGCGCAAGCTGGTGCCGTCGCCGCCAGAGACAAGCTCCGGAGGAACGCCGCAAGCCGCGAGCACTTTGATCGTGGCCGTAGACATTTGCCGAATCAGGCTCTCGGGCGGGTGCGCCCCGATGGGATCCGGAGCCCACTCGCGCCGCGTGTTTTGGTGCCAACGTCTTGGGCGGCGGTCTGTCGGGATTCGATCAGCGCAAGGGAGCCCTTCAAGCCGCGAATGTCGGCCCTGAACGATTCCAGCGTCTCATCCCCGCCGTCCTTGCCGGGAAGCCCGAGCAAAAATCCGCGCGGGCCGCTTGCTGCGTCTTTCTGAGAACAGTTGGAGAACGTAGGTCAGGATGATTTCCTTTTCAGCGATCATGATGTCGCGCAGGCCGGATTGTGCTGAGTATCGCTGGACCTGTGGTTGCGTCAGCATCCCCTCGGCCCCCTTTTGATCGTGTGGCGCCTTGCCAGATCATCACTCTCGGCAAGATCGCTTTCGGAAACATTGGCGCGCACCTTCCACTCGCTTTGATAGCCGATCACTTCTTTGGTCGGCTCTTTCGGTCCAAGAATCGCAACGCTACGTCGCGTCCTAGCCTCATCGAGCAGACGTGTTCTAAGGTGCTCAGGGATGTCCCCGTCTATGCGATCGACTAGCCAGCCAAACTTTCTCATGAGCGCGACGGAGTCCATGCGCAACAGATAGTCTATGGCTCTTTCCCAGTCCATCTTCTGGCATGCTCTTGCCAGGACATAGGCGGCCTCGCTGACGCCGCCTGACAGATCTGGTCTGTCAACGCAGTCAATCGCGGTCTTTTCACGATCAGACATCTGCACCTCGAATCCCAGAACATTGACGGCGGCAAAGCCAAAGAACTTCTTGGAACTCGGATTGACGATGTTGATCTCAGCATTCAAAACCCGCCGACCACGTAGGTGCTGCGGGGTAACCAACCAGACGACATTGCGGTGCTGGGTCGTCATGCCATAGTGCGTAGCCGCGGTACCGTAGCCGATGTAATACGGCGCTGTGATTAGGCTGGCGAGCGCCAATACGTTGCTTTCACCCAGCGCTTCAGGCCCGTATTCGGGCGGAATGAGGAGGTATTTGCCCCAGCTCGCACGCTCCAGCCAGCCTTTTTTTCGTAGCGAACGGATGACATGGTCGGCTGCTTCGGGACTGGTATCCAAGACTCCAATAATCTCCTGACGCGCCACTTCGCGCTCATTGCGCTCCGCGAGAGCCAGCACGACGCGGCTTTCCTGAGGGGATAGCGACCTTATGGCAAATTCAGGCATATTTACTGCACGAAACTTAGTGAAAACCTTTGTTTCGGGAAAAGAATTGCACGGAGATAGCAAAGGGTCAACATATTAATTTCACAAAACAAATTAAAATGCTTTGTTTCGTGCGAAAAATAAGTGGCGCCGCTACTCATCTTCGGACGGTCGTCCAAAACGCTCACTTGGCGCTGGGACCCTGGACAAAAGCGGATCGGTCCGATGGTGGCCGGCGCCAGACGCCAAGGGTCTAAATGTACTATCGCCCGTAGCGCGGCAGCCATCCGAACCACTCCGTCCCGCAGGCCACTGCTTTGGCGCATCGCAGTTCTCAGCTAGGATGCAGTGTGAGATCGGATGGACCCTGTAGATAAGGAACTCGTGCGAGCCATTGATTCGACAACCAATCGTTTTGGCGGGGTCCTGCCCCGGCCCGAAGCCCTGAAGGACGACCCGGAATCCTTCGCCGAACAGTTGCGCCACTCTTTGGCCGCCTGGAAAGAGGAAGATTTTCACGTTGTCTGGCTGGAAATACCCATCGCCAAATCGGCGCTCATCCCCAGAGCTGTGGAGCAAGGCTTCAGCTTCCACCACAGCGGCCAGGGTTATCTCATGCTCACGCATCAGTTGGAGGAAGGGGCGTTCATTCCGAGCTATTCCACCCACTATATCGGGGCCGGCGGCGTGGTAATCAACGAACGCCAGGAGCTGTTGGTGGTCAGCGAGCGTTACTTTGGCTCCGATAACCGCCCGCCGTTTTTTAAATTGCCGGGCGGAGCTCTGCAGGAAGGCGAGCACTTGACGTCGGCGGCAATTCGCGAAGTGTACGAGGAGACCGGGATCGAGACCGAATTTGAGCGCGTGGTGTGCTTTCGCCACTGGACCGGGTACCGCTACGGCAAGTCGGATATCTACTTTGTCTGCCGCTTGCGTCCGCTCAGCGAGACCATCGTCAAGCAGGAAGAGGAAATCGCCCAATGCCTGTGGATGCCGCTGCAGGAATACCTCGATGCCGAGGGGGTGAGCCTTTTCAACAAGGAGATCGTGCGGGCGGCGCTGACCGACACAGGTGTGGCCCCCACTGTGATGGACGGGCACCGCGATCCCCACCTGCACGAATTCTTCATGCCGGCGGACCTGGATTGGTGAGCCGGCCCCGGGCTGGAACTAGCCCGCAATCCAACACGAGGTGACAGTCATGCCTGATCGGATGCCTACTGAGCCATACGAGGTCTACGCGATCCGCTACGCGCACCTTGACCGGCCCGCCAGGGACAATTTCATTTTCGGCGACGTCCATGACGGCCCGATGCCACTCGACTTTTTCGTATGGGCGATCGTCGGGAACGGAAGGACTTTCGTCGTGGATCTCGGCTTCGACCACATCGGCGCCGAGCGCCGGGGACGGTCGATCATGCGCCTGCCGTCCGAAGGACTGCAGATGCTCGGGATCGACGCGAACGAGGTCCAGGATGTCATCGTGACCCACTTGCACTACGACCACGCTGGTGACCTCTCTGCGTTTCCGAACGCAAAGCTATACCTGCAGGATCGCGAAATGGCGTTCGCCACCGGCCGGCATATGGGCCATCAGCGCATGCGCCAGGTCTTCGACGTCGAGTACGTCTGCGATTTCGTTCGAGCCGTCTATGACGACCGCGTGGTGTTCGTTGACGGTGCGCGAGAGCTCGCACCCGGCATCAGCGTCCATCACATCGGCGGACACACGGATGGACATCAAGCCGTGCGCGTCTGGACCGAACGCGGATGGTTGGTGCTGGCGTCGGACGCCGCGCATTTCTATGCCAACATGATCGAAGAGAATCCGTTTCCGATCGTCTACGACGTCGGCGCCATGATCGAAGGGTACGGAAAGCTGCGCCGGTTGGCGGATGCCGAAGAGCTGATCATCCCGGGTCACGACCCGCTGGTCATCGAGCGCTTTCCCTGCCCGGATGCGACCTTCCAGGGTGAGATCGTGCGGCTCGATCGGGGTCCGGCGGGTCCCGAGAGTTCCTCAGGCCAGGATTAGTAGGGGCTGCCTGCGGAGGATCGAAACCAGATCAAGGCCGGGATCGGTGACAAAGTCGGGCGGCGTGCACACCGGGTCGTCACGAAAGTAGAGTTCCCATGCTGCCTGCCGAATGGCCCGTTCCAGTTCCCGGTGCGGGTGTTGGCGTTCTGTCAGCATGCCCGCCCAGAAGGGCATGTAGCAGAGATTCCATCCCGCCGTGAAGGCCTCCGGATTCCAGGGATGCCCCCAGACGTGGCGGACGCCGTAGCCCGAAGCGCGTTGGATAGGGCGTCCGGAATATCTGGCCCAGGCCTGCTGGGCCTTGGAGTTGTCGCCGAGCTTGACCTCTCGCCCTTGCCAGGTGGCGCGGGCGCCCCTGTCGAGCTTCGGATAGTGCTTGCGGCTTAGGCGGGCCCGGTCAGGGTACAGGGGCGTGTTCCCTCGAACCCGGTCTGGGTGGGCGAAGTAGGAGTGTTCGAAAGCGGCTTGGATGATGGTCGTGCCGCCGTCGCGCAGATAGCGTTCCAGCGCCACAACGGGTGGGACGAAATCGCCCTGGTGTATGCGGGTCTTGACCAACCTGTTACAGGTCGGCCAGATCCACAGCCTTGCCCGTTCGGGACGATTCGAACATGCCGAAGACCACTTTCATCGACTCGATGTTGTCCCGACCGCTGGTGATGGGTTCTCTGCCAGTCCTGCAGCATTCCTCGAAATGCAGAACCTCGTTAACGAAATAGTCAAAGCTCGGCATATTGCTTCCGCTCGTGTCAATCGGCTCGAACGACGGACGGACCCGCCTTCGCCGATCGCTTTCCTTGCTGGGTCGAGTTCCTCTTTGAGCGCATACATCATTGTCCCGAAGTGCGCAAACGGGCTTCGGGGGCCGTCGCCCATGTATGTTGGCGCGGAGTGGATGGTCCCGTTTGTGCCCAACAGCAGGTATGACGCGTGCTCGGGGGTGAGATAGCTCGTCCAGCTCGCGAAGATGTCTCCAATCGCCCCATTCTCGAATTCGAGGGTCGCGGTGACCATATCTTCGCTGCCGTTGACCATTTGGGGTTGAAAAGCCTTGCAAAACGCCGTCACCCGTTTGACGTTTCCGACGTAGTAGCGCAGCAGATCAATGTGATGGATGGAGTTGAGCAGGAGGACGCCACCACCGAGGCTTCCATCGTTCATCCATGATTTCTGGGGCCCCTGCATGATGATGTGGTTTCGGACCCCCTGGATCTCGCCGAGTTTCCCATCGTCGACCAGCTTCTTCACCGCGGTGGCGTCAGCCGAATAACGCAATTGCTGGCAGACCATCAGCGTCACTCCCGCCTTGTCGGCAGCTTCCACCATGTCCCGGCAGCCCTGCAGCGTGTTCGACATCGCCTTCTCGACGAGCACATGTTTGCCGGCTTGCGCTGCGGCAATAGCGTTTGGCGCGTGTTGCGCGTGGCCGGTGCAGATATCCACCGCATCGATGTCGGCATTGCGCAACATTTCATCGAGGTCCGTGTAGACGGTATCGACGCCCGCGTCTTTCGCATACGCCTGCGCGAGAGGCTCGACCATGTCGCAAATCGCGACGAGGTGCACCCGGTCGGGATGCTCAAGATAGGGGGTCATGTGTGCTCTCGCGATACCCCCGGCGCCGACCATGCCGACCTTTAGTGCTTTAGACATATTCCCCTTGCTCCACGTTGTTCTATTCGGTCAAAGCGCGTTTGCGCATCGCAATCTATTTGATGCGGGGATCGGTCTCGATGCAAGTTGCGGCCGCCAGGGCCTCGATCCCGGGGGGTGATCGCGAGCTTTCGCGAGCAGGGGTAGAATGAATGCCATAGAAGGGGAGGAAAGAACCATGGCAGAAGCAGCTTTCAAGTACGACTTCGGTCTTGAGCCCGCCTGGGACGAAATCTGCGAGCTTGGCTTGCAGCAAAACGTGGCGGATCTCGACGCCTACGGCTACACGATAGTCCCGCCCGAATCGCGAGCCCGGATGGCTTCATCGAGCGGTTGCTCGAGGTGTGTCTGGATGTCGCCGAGCGGCGCAACGGCGTGCGGCCGGATCTCGAGACGGGATACACACACGCCGATCTGCAGCGGACGGAAGCGGAGTACCGTTACACCGGGCACCGGTATCGCCCGGGTGGGCCGCTTGGCGACGTGTTTCATTCGCTCTTGCTCGAGGACGAGGTGTTCGAACAGGTGCTGATGAACCGGGTTCGGCTCGCGTTGGTGACGTACCTGCTTGGCTACAACGCTGTGATGTCCGGCATTGGCTGTTGGATAAAGGGGCCGAATAAGGCCATGCTCGCGTTGCATGCCGACAACCCGCTGCCGTCACCCTTCCCGTCGCAGTGCATGGGGTGCCAGAGCACTTTCTGGTTGACCGATTTCGATCGCGAGCACGGCTCGACGGCGGTCGTGCCCGGCAGCCACAAGCTGCTACGCCAGCCGCTTGGGGAAGAAAAGATCATCCCGGCCAAACCTGGCGATCCCGGCAACCCGGATGCGATTCCGCTCGAAGGCAAGGCCGGGTCACTGCTCGTCCATCATCCCTGCCTCTGGCACGGCGCATACAACCGTACCGCACCGGGACTGCGCGTCAGCGTGACGTGTTTCATGACACGGCCGTTCATCCGTACGGGAGAGGACTACACCGGCAAGATCCCGCAGGAAGTGCTCGACCGTCACGGGCCACGGTTCGCAATACTGACCCAGCAAGGCATCAAGGCCGGATACTCGAACTGGGATGAAGAAAAAGCCAAAGTCGCGCACGCCGATAAGTACATCTCTGCCTATGCGAAGGAGTTCGGGGAAGGCTACCGGCCGAACGAGTCGTGAGCTTCGAGGGGCGACGCTGCGCCTTTATCGGGATCGGGGTTTAGCCGAAAATCGATAGGCAAGCTGTGGATTCCGCCAATTTGGCAGCCCGATTCGTGCTGGCAACGCGCGCCCTACCCGACAATCTCACGAAGCGTCTGCGCGATCCGATCCGGCTTGGCGATGTCAACCGTCGCAATGTCGAACGGTGTCGATGAGCCATCGACCCGCCAGCGCCGACACACTCCGGGCGTCCCAAGTCCCTTCTGCCAAGGATAGAGAAGGATGAGACGCCTCGCCTTGTAAGCGCGCTGGTAAGCAAGCATCTGGTAGATGTCGGGTTGACTCACATTGAGCGAGGATTCGAACGGGTTGAGCATCTTCCACTTAGTGTCGATGACGATTTTCTCATCCACAACAATATCGGGCTTTACGCCGAATAAGCCGTGGCCTTCGCCTTGAAGCGCGTAGTGGCCAGTATGCTGAAGATCCACGGCAACCGGAGCGAGCGCTGCTTTCATGCTCCGGCCCACAAACGCCTCAAAAAGATCGTTCATCGCGAACAGCAGGGCAAAGCCCTTGCTTCCACCACTCGTTGTGCTCTGCCAATCCCCGGACAGGAACATGCGCGCCAGTTTGTAGAGGTGATGAAATGCGGTATTGGTGCGATCCAAACGTACGCGTTCCCGGATCGGCTCCGTACTGTTGCCGACGAACTCGAATCTAGCAGCTAACTCAATGAGCTTTCTTCCACTCGAAGCAGAGCGTGTCTCCGATGCTAGGCGCGCCACAACCGCCTTGAGCACGCGGTTCAATGGCGTATCCACCGATAGCTCATCGAAACGACACGCCAGCCGATCGGGTCGTACCGCGTGCCGCATGAGCTGGCGATGTATGTCAAGCTTGCCGCGCAAAAGCGGGAGATCTTCTTCCCTGACGAGGTATCGGTGCGGTAGTCCACGCCGAGCTGCGGAAAGCAAACGATCCGCAAACAATCGAATGAGGACTTCCAACAGGTTGTCGCGTTGGGCCAGCAGCATCGCAGGCTCGCTGTCCGCTACGGGAAGACTCCAGGCCACGGCCAGCATGCGCGTAAGCGCCCGCCGCACTGCTCCATCTTCTGCATCACCGATTTTGGGCAGAATCTCGAGGCACGCCCCTGGGACGGACAGGACCCCCACCACCTGCCCGGCACGCAAGCTCGGCCGGGCCGTCCGCATGAGTACCGGCTGGGGTACGCGCAGGCGCCCTGTCTCTCGCTCGGCCAATGTGAAAAGGCGGCTTGCGGCCTCTTCGCCTAACCCCCTCCCACCTATCCGCAGGTGATCCCACTCGCGAACGGTGGTTGTGGCGGCTGTTCCCGTCACTCTCCATCGCCGTCTGGCGGGGCTGGCTCGACCAAGCGTTCGAAGGCGTCTTCGCGGAAGCTTCCACGCACCGTCCAACGAAGGCGGTCCTCGCCGACATCTCCCTCCAAACCCGGCGGCGGCCTTAAAGGACGTCCCTCCACAAAGTCATCGGTGCCACCCAAAACGGCGCGCACCTTAGTCCAGTCGTCGTAGAAGTACTCCGCGATCAAAGGGATGACCTTCTGGCGCATAACTGTTTCCAAGTCTCTGCGAGTTCCCGCGCCCATGAACCACGCGTGCCCGACAAGGTGGTCGCGGTCAATGAGGTATTCGAGCCGTTCGTTCATCCTCCGAAGCACCTGCGGAAGGTCTACTCCCGTTCTCTGGCCGACTTCGGCCAGTAGGTCCGGGTCGGGCGCCATCTCCTCGAACCGGAAGCGGCGGCGCAGGGCAGTGTCGAGCAGCGCGATGGACCGGTCTGCGGTGTTCATCGTGCCGAGGATGTAAAGGTTGGCGGGCAGCGTGAACGGTTTCTTTGAGTAGGAGAGGGTCGCGACCACTTCGTTCTCCGCGCCTTCCCGCTTGTCCTCCTCGAGCAAAGTGATCAGTTCCCCCAAGACTTTGGAAATATTCGCTCGGTTTATCTCGTCGATCACTAGCACATAGGCCTGTGCCTCGAGCATCCCACCGACATCGACATCAGGCGCATTCCTCGCCCGTTCAGCCATACGCTTGAGCAAGCCGTCCTCCACGGCCAGCCGGAAGCCGCCGCCGACCGCGTCAGTTTTCGGTCGAAGTCCTTCAACAAACTCCTCGTAGCCGTAAGATTGGTGGAAGGTCAGGAACTCGATGCGCCCTTCGTCCGTCAGTTCGTCGTACCGGGCGCGGCGTCCCTCGGGCGTCGACGGGGCCTCGCCGTCGCAAATCTCCACGCACCGTTGAACGGTCGTGAACGTCTTCCCTGTGCCTGGTGGGCCGTACAGAATCGTGTTCCGTGCTTGTCGTTCCTTTTGCGGCAATGGTGAGTCCTCCTGCTGAACTCCTACCCCTTGTAGCAGGCCATCGGCGGCCCTACTTGGGGCAGCCACCCGATCCAGAATCTGGAACGTCTCGGAGTACGCCTGTCGAAAGGCGACGCCGATCTTCCCTTGTCCTCCGCTAAACCCGATCGAACGCGGACCGCTCGACAGCTCTCTCGCCGTCTTGTTCAGCCAGACCACATGCAATCGGGACTCGTCCGTGAACGCGTCTGCATAGTCGTTCTTGATGACAACCCCTATCCCATGCCCCTGACCCGCGAACCGGGCCAACAGAATGTCCCCCTTTCCTGGTTCGTCGATCTTATACCGGGCTCCGTTTCCTTCGGGGTCGTAGTTGCTCCAGCTACCCTTGCCGGGACCGCCGGTAAACGCCCAGTTATTTGCTGAGAAATCCTCCCAGTGATCCTCGTTGTCGTTGTAGACGTTGGTACTGATCACGTAAGGTCGTTCCGGGTTAACTCGCAACGGCTCATTAGGTTTGGCTGACTCGTAGGCGAAGAGGTTGATTTCCCACGGCATGCATCCTGGAAACGCTTCGCGCATCCCTTTGATCGCTTCCCGGTAGGTTGCCCAATTCACATCCTTGCGCTTGCCTGACCCGCTTATGCCTAGGTAAAGCGTGGAGTCGTCGTACGGTAGAAATTCCCCAGGGTTGATGAGGAACAGAGTCTGAGTCAGCTTTTTGACGCCGACTCCCTTAATTCCTAGGGCGGATTCGAAGTCTGCGGCGGATACCGAGTCAATACCCGCCACAACACTTCCGAAGAGCCGCCATAGCAGCACCGGATCACCCTCGCCACGATTATGAAACAGAGCATTGATCAGCGGAGCCGTAGGAAAGATGAACGCCTCGTCGCTCTCGAGCGGAAGCATACTCGTCAGGTCGAATGTCTCAGTGACGGCACCATAAACGCGTCGTCTGGCATGGTGGTGTCCGGTAAGAAAATAAAGGAATGACAAGGGGTCGATGTTTGTGTCCCCATACCGTAATAGCGCAGGCTCCGTACCTCCTTCCTTCCACGGTATTTGCTTAGCACGCTCTATGAGATATTTCGTACCACCGTCCGCGATTTTGCGCGAGAGTTCCGCAAACCATGGAACCCAGCTGTATATCTCCTTCATGACTCTCCTTTCACCATCGCCTTCCGGGGCTAGACCTCGCCGCACTCATGATGGCTTTCCTACCCAAACTCGTCGTCGTGCCACACCGTCGCCGTTAGCATCATCAAATATTCCCTGAACGGTTTCTGCGTTACGGAGAGCAGGAGCAGGAGGCTCCTGTCAACGATAGTTGTTCCCACACGCTCCCCCTTCGCCTTGGTGAAATGCAGCCCGTCTGGGCCAGTCGAAGCGATCAAGAACGAGCTGCCGGCGTTCGGGTGGACCATGTCGCAGAACAGGTCGTACGCGACACCGACGCTCGACGTTTCCTTCGACCAGCTGTCGATGCACCGCCCCATGGGTATCTGTCCCGGCATCGCCCCATGTTCCATCCGGCGACCCGACCGTTTGTGGCCACGTCGTCGCTGAGCGTCGTCGCTGAGCTTCGAATAGTGGCGGAACATGAAAGCCGCCCAATCGAAGCCCGTCCCACGCAAGTGCCGGTCGTCAATCTCGATCAGCTTCTTGATGCCGTCACCGCTCAGCATCTTCTTGTCGAGAAGCGGCTTGTACCTGCGCATCACGTAATAGCGGAGGATCGCCGTCGTCTCGATCAGCGCGCGCCCGCACAGCGCGTACACTAGGAAATCTCCTCGTTCCAAGGCTACCAATACTCCGTTGCACAGTTCGGAGAAACGACTGACGTAGGAAGTAACCAAGTTGCGCACGTACATGTTGTGGACGCGCCTAGGGTCCTTTTGCGGCGTTGGATCCCAAGCAATATCGAGGCCCTCAGCCATGTTGGTTAGGTGTCGACTCCCCCGCCGTAATTGGTCGATTAATTCGGCCGTCGAAAACTGTTCCGCTTGCGCCACGTTAGAAGTCACCGTCAGTCGCCACGCGATACACGCGTGCCGCGGTGCCGCTGAAGATCGAATTCTTCTCCGACTCGCTTAGCCCTGCCTTCCTGGCGATGCGCTTGAACGTATTCCATAGCGTCCGATAGGAGACGCATTCCTTGTCGACCGGGAAGTTGCTCTCGAACATGCATCGCTCGGGTCCGAAGGCCTCGATTGCGTGGATGTAGTACGCATACATTTGTTCGCAGAGTTCCTCCGAACCGATCGGCTGTTCCCGCCGATGCATGTGGAACGGCGGTTTCCAGTCCCCGGCGGCTTGCTGCGCGCCGCCGACCTTGAGGACCACGTTGGGACAGCGCGCGACAGCATCGATGCACCGCCGCCAGTTCGCAACTTCGTCGGCGCTCGCATCGGGATCGATCTTTCCGCCGAGGTGGTTGACGATGATGGTCACGCCCGGATATCGGTCCGCCAGCTTCGCGAGGTCGGGCAGGCGCGTGTAGTCGAACGAAAAGTTGTCGAACGTCAGGTCAAGCCTGGCCAGCACATCGAAACTCTCGATGAACCTGGCGTCGTCGAGATCAAATGCGCTGCGAATGCCACGAAAGAGGCCCCTGCCCGCTTCCAGGTGACCGACCAATACCTCCTCGACCGCCGCTCCCAGCTTCATGTAGGCATGACTGATGATTGCCCCGATGGTGGCCTTGCCCGTCGCCTTCACGCTCTGCTCTGCGACGGTGGCGATGAAGGCACTTTCTCCGATGGGCTTCAGGTGCTCCGGGCCATCTTGACGATAGCCGGATCGGGCGTCGATGAAGACTGTCTGTTCCACATTGTGACCGGAGCCGGTGTCCGCCCAGAGGTCGTCCAGGTCATAAGTGCCCCACGGCGACGGGACCCTCCAGAGATGATGATGGGGATCGATGATCGCCAGTTCGGGGTCGAGCACCGTTTCCGGTGTCTCCTGAGCCAGCCACCGCGTCTTTGCGTCGTTGTCGGGATGCATCATGGTCTTGAGAATCGTTTGGTCATAGTGGCACTAGCGTCTCGCGCCAGCAGCGACCGCGGCGGCGCGCACAGCTTCGTTCTGTGCGCTTAAGCCTCCGTTGGCACCGCCGAAGCTGATGATCTGGTAGCCCTGCTCCATCTTTGCGGCGACATTCGCCGTACTTAAGGTCCCCCCGACCGGGATGGATCGCGCCTTGCAGATGCCGATGATCTCCGCCATCGCGGCCTCCACGTCGGGGTGCGCGGGGTCCGGCACGCCCAGCGAGTTGCTGAGATCTCCCGCGGCACCGAGATAGAAACCCCCAACGCCCGGTACCTGGGCGATGGCGTCGGCATTCTTCACGCCTTCCACCGTCTCGATCATCGGCCAGAACAGGAGGTCGCCCGCGGGATTGAGCGGCCAGAGGTCGGCGCGCTCCCTGTACTCGGCTCCCGAGATGCCCCAAAACCACGGCGCGGCTCCGGCGGTACCGCGGACTCCGCGCGGGATCGGAATCTTCGAATCCCTGGCCGGCATGTACCGCATCGTACGTACGATGTTCTCTGCCTGCTGCGGCGTCTCGACGTTGTTGATGAGGATGCCCATCAGGCCGAGGTCGAGCGCGTGCTTGACGACCCATTGGGCCTCTTCGCTCGCATAGGGCGCGAATCGCGCGAACACGGCGGGGTGTGCCTGCGCGTTGCCCCGCTCGAGAATGCCGGCCTTGTCCGTCATGCCGGACAGAAAGATCTCCAGTTGATCGAAGCGCATGGCGCCGTGTTCCATGTCGAGGTACACGAAGTCGATGTCGGGGTCTCGCGCCAATGAACGCGCATTCTGCAGCGAGAAATCGGACGTGCTCACGCCAAAGACGTGCTTTCCCTGCGACAGCTTCTCGATGACCGGGTTGAGATGCAGGTACGACTGCTGTGCCGACGGTGCCGACACCTTGGTTGAGACCACGGGAACCTCCTGCTCGCGAGTGTACATCTGGACTGCCCCGGGCGTCACGGCGGCGGACGTCGTCCGTCGCGCATCGGGTGTACGGGGGGCTCTGAAGCCGCCGCGTGATCGCTTAGGCGAAAGGTGGTGAAGGGGTACAACTTTGACTTCCATTTGATCCTTGACTTCCGTTGCATCACTTCCCTAGTATCCGGCTTGTCCAGCGTCTCCCGGACTAATCTATCGGTTGGAGCGTGGACTAAACCCGAGGGTCCCGCTAGGGACCCTCATCCGTATTGGCTACTAGTACCTACCCCATGCGCACAGCAGCGTTTGTTGACGCTGGCTACGTTTACGCCGCTGGCTCCCAACTCTTGAGCGGAACCAACCTTCGCGCAATTCCGTCCAACTCGATATCGACGCGGTTCTGGCGGCGTTGCGGGACTCCGTTGCCGTCGTCTCTCCGTCTAGCTCGCTCCTTCGCGTCTATTGGTACGATGGCGTACTTCGTGCGGGACCAACTGCCGAGCAGGAGAAGCTTGCTGACTCCGACGGTGTGAAACTGCGCCTGGGCATGATCGCCTTCACTGGCAGACAGAAGGGGGTCGACTCCTTGATCGTCACCGACCTGATTGAGCTAGCGCGCAATCACGCGATCTCGGACGCGATCCTACTGTCGGGCGACGAAGACGTGCGCATCGGTGTGCAAATCGCGCAGAGCTTCGGCGTGCGTGTCCACCTCTTTGGAATCGAGCCCGGCGTCAACAACCAATCGCGCCTCCTCCGCCAAGAGTCGGACACGACAACTGAATGGCAGCGACACGAGGTCGAGCTATTCCTCGCAGTCCAAAGTCACGACCCAGCCGAAGAACCCCGAAGCCACAAAGCGACAGACGAATCCCCAACCCACCAGCAGGAGCTTGACTCCGCCACCAGTCGGTTTATCCGCGAACGCCCGGCCGACGACCTACTCCTGCTCGCCGGACTGAAACCCCGCGATTCGATACCGCCCGACCTGGACCGCGAACTACTGGCTTGCGCGGCCAGCGAATTGGACCGCTATCTGCAGTCCGATGAGCGTACGTACGTTCGACAGGCCGTTAAGCATCTTGCCAGCGAACAGTCTTCCCAATAACTTTCCGGCCACTTCCGCCCACAACGCCAGGTGCCCCCGGGCTCGCGATAACAGACGAGATGATGTTTTCTGCCGTCCTTGGGGCACGAACTGCGCGAAGATCGCGACGAGTTGTCGTACGGATCCCGATCCCAAGCGTTTCTCCCGCAACCCCACGCTATTTCAGGCTGCTCTCCAGGTAGAGCATCAGTTCCAGCATCCGGTCGAGGAGTTCCTGGGACGATGCGCCGGGGAAATTGCGAATCACGAGTTCCTTGACGAAAAGCCGCGCGATGTAGCGCAACTGCGAAGCCCGGGACTGGGAAGCAAAAACGAAGTCCCGATGACCGTTGTTGATGACGATCAGTTCCAGGTCGACCTCGTAGCGCGAACGCCACAACTGGCCGGGCGCGTTCTCGTATGTGTAGCCCGGCAGTCCCTGCCGCGCGGGCGCCCCGTCGCGACTGGCGACGAGTGAATCCGTGACGGTGACGAGCGCTTTGGCTTCGCACACGACATCCCGTTGCGTGGCGACGAGCTTCACGGTCACGAGGCCCGGCTCTTGGGGGGCCTCGAATTCGCCGATCTCGGCATGAGGATCGGCCAGCGAGCCGCCGCCCTCGACGATGGTCCAGGCGAAGACCACGCCTTCGTCCACCTGTCTGCCTGCGCGGTCCCGGCAAACGGCTCGCAGTGTGCGACTGGTGCCAACCTTTACGACCGACGACGCGGGCGATATGCGGACGCTGTGCAGCGGACCCGCGATCTCAAAGAACGCTTGCGTCGGCGCGGACTCCTCATCTGGGCTCGGGAGATCGCCAGCCGTCACTTCGCGTTGCGGCTTGGTCTGCTCCAAGGCCGGACCGGTGGAAGCCTCCGAGCGTCGCCCCGGTGCGTTTCGATGCACCTCGAACCAATCGTATTCCTCGGCTGGCAAGGCTAGCAGCGCTTCGCGAAACGCGCGCTGGATCGACTTAAGCGTCCGTTCGCTGGCACGTTCCTCCTCCGCTCGCTTGAGATCACCGATCAAGGCATCGAGCTGATTCCGAACGGATTCGAGGCCTTCGCGCAACGCCGCAAAAGCCTCGTCGTGAATCACACCGGTGCGCGTTCCCGGGGTCAGATGGATGAACGGCGCATCGACGACGCCATCGATGTAACCGCTGCTCCACGGGCCCTCCTGGAACCCGTCGAGGGTGGTCAGCTCCGTGACTCGCGTGCCGTTCCGATAAAGCGACACGCCGCGCTCCGGTGACGGATCGTCGAGGTAGAGCTCAAGCCTGATTTCGCCGAAGCCGGTCGCGGGATTGTCAAGTTCGTGAATGAGCCGCCCGTCGAATTCTCGTGGCGTCACCGTGTAGGACTTTCGGGCGGTGCGATCGCTGATACGCACACAAACGCCGGTCTGCCGAATGCGGTCGCGCAGTTCGGAGGCCAGATACCAATTCAGCTTTTCGCCGCTGAACTGGCGAACGCCCGGCAGCAGGGGCCGAATGTCCAGCGTGGTGCCCGCTTCCGCCAGCAACGCGCGGCTGACCCTGACAGTGTAGCCCTCGTCGCCACGCTGCATGGCCATTTCGTGCACGGAACCGTCCGCCGCCGCCGAACGGAGCATGAGGTTCTCGCCGAGAGTCCAGAAACTCAGCAGGCCGATGCCGAACTCGCCTTGGATGTGCCGGGCACCGTTCTTTTTCAGGCGTTTCTTGATCGAGTCGCAGATGTGCGTCGCCACGTAGCGGAAGTCCGGCACGCCGGTCTCATCGCGACGAATCCCTTCGCCATCATCGATGACTTTGAGAAGCGGTTCGCCCCGTTCGCGCCCCCGAACGATGTGAATGTTCTTCGCCCCGGCATCGATGCTGTTCTCGACGAACTCCGCCACCGCTTTCAGCGGGTTGTCCTGTGATTGCGCGATGATGCTGATCGCAGACCAGTGGTCTCCAATCCGAAGCTTGCCCCCCGCGTTTTTTCTTCGAGCCATGGACAACCGCGCAACAAAGGCGTGCGAAAGTTCCCAAGCATTGCGGCATGACGGCCCAAGGTCAAATCATGATCGGCGCGCTACGCGAAAGGTGCTTACCGGCTCTGGCGAGGGCAAGGCGCAGTGCGAGCGGTGCCCCCCACGTTGAGAACGAACGGATCGCGGGTTAGTCTCGACGTTGCACAGGCAACCGCCCGTCCACCCTGTACGTAGAGGAAGATTCATGCAGCTCGGAATGTTCGCCATGCCACTTCACCCGCCCGAGCGTCTGCTCGCGGACACGCTCGAGGAAGACCGGCAAGCGGTGCTGCTGGCCGACCGTCTGGGTTTCTCCGAGGCGTGGTTCGGTGAACACTTTTCGTCGACCGCGGAACCGATCGCTTCTCCTTTGGCGTTTTTCTCCAGCCTCGTGCATCAGACCAGGCAGATCAAGTTTGCGACCGGTGTGCTGAACCTGCCCCAGTCGCATCCCGCCATGGTCGCCGCCCAGGTGGCGCAGTTCGATCATCTGTCGCGCGGACGCTACCTGCTCGGCATCGGCCCGGGCGGCCTGGGCAGCGACTTCGAGCTGTTGGGAATCGGTGACAAGGAGACGCGCTCCGAGATGATGCTGGAATCCATCGAAGCGATGCAGCAAATCTGGGCACAGGACGCGCCCTACTCGATCCCGGGCAAATACTGGAACGTCAACATCACCGACTTCCGCTTCGACGGTCTCGGCATCGGCGAGATGCCGAAGCCGTACCAGCAGCCGCATCCGCAGATCTGCCTGTCCATCATCACGCCCAGGTCGCCGAGCGCGAGGATGGCCGGAACGCGAGGCTGGCATCCCGTCTCCGCCAACTTCATCCAGCCACGCTACATTCGAAGCCACTGGGAAGCGTACGCGGAAGGCGTCGAGAGCATCGGGCAGCGGCCAGACCCGGCCAACTGGCGCATCGCACGCTCGATTCTCGTGACCGACAGCGACTCCGAAGCCGACGAGCATCTCTCCAACCCGGACTGCGGGCTGCATTTCTATTTCCGCTACTTCAGACGCATGTACCTGAACCGGGGCTCGATGGAGATGCTGAAACCCGACGTCAGCATGACTGACGAGGAAACCACGGAAGAGGTGGTAGCCCGATCGATGGTCACCTGGGGATCGCCCGCAACGGTCCTCGACGAGCTCGTCGATCTGCACGCGCAGTGGGGCGATTTCGGTACGCTGCTGATGGTCGGCCACGATTGGGACAACGTGGAGTTGTGGCGGCGATCCATGACGCTGCTTGCCAACGAGGTCATGCCGCGGTTTCGCCAGCACGTTGAAGCGACGCCCGTCGCAGCATCAATGTGAGGCGTTAACTGAGGCGAAACGCATGACCGGAAACGACGAGACCGCCTGGGAGGCCTACCGCAGGGATGGCTGCGAGCGGGCTGCCCGCCTCGGTAACCGCGGTCCCATGCGTTTCGACGAAGACGGGCGCCTCGCGCAGCATATTCTCGACGCCTATCACCGCACCGGGTTCTATGTCTTCACGGGCGTGCTCTCGCCCGAGGAAGTCCGCGAACTGGCGTTCGAGTTCAACCAGGTGCTGGGCAACGCGCCGCTCGTCAATGACGGCGAGGTCGACAAACATGGCCGTCCAAGCACGTTTTCTTCGTATTACACGGTCGAGCCGCCAGAGTCGTCCGATGCCGAGGATGACTCGGAAGCGGTCGATGCGCCCGGCATCGTTCGAATGGTGTCGCACCCCCTGATGATCATGGACTCGGCGCTCCGGGCCTATGCCCATCCCGATATCCTCAAAATGGCTGCGAGTGTGAACGGGCCGGATTTCGTGCCGTTCCACGAGAGCGTTTTCCACAAGGCCGCGCGTCAGGGCGCCCCCACGCGCTGGCACCAGGACGGCCGGACGCACTGGACGGAAGACGGGACGAGCCTGGAACAGCCGGACGGGTCGGGCAAGACGCACGGCTTCAACCTGTCCGTGGCGTGGTGCCATTGCACGCCGGAGAACGGCCTTTGGGTGGTCCCCGGGAGTCACCGGCGCTGGCGTCTCGCGAACGGCGGCGAGTTTCCCCCGATCACCGAGTGGTTGGCGGATGCGGTCCCCATGACGCTGGCGCCGGGAGATTGCGGCATCGTCAGCCGAAGCTCGCTGCATGGCTCCTATCCAAACCGGTCTTCCGTGCGCCGGGTCAACATGGTGATGGGCTTCCACAACAGGGCCTCGGCGATCGGCGCGGAGACGACCAACGTCCATGCCTTCGTGCGGCCGGGAGAGAAGAAATCCATCAAGTACACCGAGGATTACGTGCTGCGCCGGGCGCGAATGATCCCCCTCGCGATCGATGCGCGCCGGCAGCGATACCCTGACGAAGTGCCCTACGAGTACCAGGGAAGCTACATCGGCGAGGGCGTATGGAACGAGGAGGCGCGCGCCGAGATCAGCCGGGAAGGCGACGAGTACTGGCAAAGGGACATCACGCTCTAGCGAAATCTTGATGCGGAGGGTGGGGATCGCGGCGTCACCGCACGGGTTTCGCTCGGCGAGAACTTGGAGGCAACGGAAGTCAGCCTGAGCACGACCGTGTCGGCGGCTCTGTGGTGGCAAGCTACACACGTTCAGACATGCTCGCTTTTGCGGCGCGATCGATGTGAACGCTACGCCACCGCATTGGACGGATTCATCAGAGGTAACCACTCGGTCAACGGTGACGCCAGTTGCCCGCTCTCGGACGTGAGCACGACTATGGCGAGGTTACTCACGGTGATAGATATAACCCGTCGAACTGCGCAGGCGATTTCATAAATACGTGCGGTGCCGTCTGATCTTGACGAGGCGCTGCGCGGACCGTTCTAACGACGGCTGGAGCGAGGAGTTGCGCCGTCGGACCTAGGTCAACGGGGCTTCAGTCTCAGGCGCTGCGCAGCATGAAGCCACGGAGTGCTTGCCTGGGGTGACGGACGATGAGCAGCGGCGCGCTTGCGCGGACGGGACGAGTGCGAACATGGACGTCTACGGCATCGACTTCACAAGTAGGCCTCGCAAGCCCAAGCCGATCACCTGCCGGCACTGCCGGCTCGAAGGCGACCTGTGCGGGCGTTGGCGCCGAGCGACCTGACGTCCTTCACGGACTTCGAAGCGGCGCTCGACCGGCCGGGGCCCTGGATCGCCGGGATAGACTTCCCCTTCGGCCAGGCGCGCCGGTTCGTCGACGACGTCCGCTGGCCGACCCCGTGGAAGGACTACGTCCGGCATGCCGACGGACTCGGCAAGGCGGAGTTTCGAGGCGATCCTCAACGCGTACCGCAAGGCGCAGCCGGAGGGCGACAAGGAACACCGGCGGCGCACGGACATAATCGCCGGCGCGCTGAGCCCGCAGAAACTGTACTTCATCCCGGTCGGGAAGATGTTCTTCCAGGGCGCTCCGAGGCTGCTGCACGCCGGTGTCGAGATCCCGCACCTCCAGGCTGGCGACCGCGACCGCATCGTGGTCGAGGCGTACCCCGGCGTCCTCGCACGCGCGGTAACCCGGGAAAGCTATAAGAGCGACATCAAGAAGAAGCAGACCGAGAGCCAGCGCGCGGCGCGCAACAAGATCCTCGAGGCGCTGACGTCGGGGGCGCTGTCGAGCCGGTACGGCGTCACCGTGGCGGCGGACGACCCGGAATTGACGGACGACCCGACCGGCGACAGTTTGGATGCGCTGCTTTGCGCAGTGCAGGCCGCGTGGGCGTGGCGGAACCGAAGTTGGCTATTCCGGGAAGACATCGGAATCGATCCACGGGAGGGCTGGATCTCGGACCCGATGGCCGTCAAGCGTTGCGGGACCTGACCGGAAGGCGCGGCTGACGATCTCGCGGGAGCTCGGGAATGGCCGAGTTTCTATCGTGGCCCAGTACATCGGCTAAGCGGCGAACCGCTGCGACGGTGGCGATGCTGCCGCATCACCGCATCCTTGGCCGCGGGAACGTCAATCGAGTTGCGAGGCGAATGCGGCGATGAAGCTGTCAAGTTGTTGCTGGGCGGATGCGCCGTCGGCGGTGAATAGCCAAGCGAAGCCGGCGCAGTTGGCGAGGATGGTGATCGCGAAGACGGTTCGGAAAGGCTGCTTGACGGTCTTGTGGCGGAGTTGGTGGCGCGCCACGGATGCGCCGGGCCAGCCCCCGGCAAGCGAAAGGAGATGCAGGTTGCCCTCCGCGACGCGCCGGTTCCCCCGTTGGGAGGCGTCCTTGTCGAAGGCGTACACGAGGAAGGTGAGCAAACTCAGCAACGCGTAAGCGGCAAGGATCCAAGACGAGACGAGGTCCAGCAACACGCTGGCGGCGAGGACGATGGCGAAGATCGCAGCGGCCAGCACTGCCCGTCGGGTGTGGGCTCGGACTGGGCGTGACCGTGGTGCCCGTCGGGCGGGCAGTGTTGGTTTGGCGCAACGGCATCGGACTCTTCGGCGGGTTTCGGCGGAACTTGGTGTCCGAGACTCGGCCGGGCGAGGTCGGACGAGCGTCACGGGTTGGTGCATTCGCAAGGAAGGCCGGATTACGGCGGAGGCGGCCGGTGGGGGAGGTGGTGGCGGTATCCTGGCGGCGGTCGTCGCGCGGTCGTCGGCCGTTGCGGTCGGGAGCCTCGTTGACCCGCAGCGACCGTCCCTTGAGGCGGCTGCCGTCGAGGGCCGCGATGGCTGCGGCCGCATGCGCGGGGACCGGCATGGTCGCGAAGCCGAATCCCCTCGGCCGGCCGGCCGCGTCGACCGGTAGGTGGACGCGGTCGACGCGACCATGCTGCGCCAACAGCCCTTCGAGTTCGTCGGCGGTGGTGTCGTAGGGGATGTTGCCGATGAATATCTCCATGCCGGTTCCAGTTGCGTCGGACGGTCGTAGACAATGCGATATTGAGGCGCGCGCCAGCAAGCCCTCTGGAGGCGAGGAGGACCGCGATGGCGGTAGGCGGCGAACGGGTGGGGCCAAACTGATCGAGACCGACTGGCACGATGACGCCGGTCGGGACCCCGGGCCGAGTGGCTCGCCGTTGAAACGTGCATTCGGATTGGCTGTCGCGCTGCGAACAGATGCTTTCGGGCCTTCACAGCCAGCCGATTCGCCTGCCGTCGCCGACTTGCTGCGCAACTCGATCTTTTCGCAGGGCTTGGCCGCCAGATGGGCTTTGAGGAAGGGCCAAGGAGCGCGGATATCGCTCGGGCGGGGATAGGCTCTCGGCGGCAGAATCCGAGACGGGTCTTTGTCGAACGGTGCCACCAACCGATATCGCGAGCCAATGGTCGACGGCCACTCATGCGAGGGATCACACTTGATCGGCACTTCTTCTGGTCGCCGCCGACTCGGACGATCATCACTCGCCCTTCATCCCTGCACGAGGCGGCCACCTCCGCGTAGCCGAGGTGGGTCATCCTCAATGATGTGCCGACCGGCGACGGCTTGCAGGTCCGAAGCCGTCGAGTTCCGGGCACCGTGGGGCATCAAGCGTGATCGACGCGTCGTTCGTCCAGTAGCCCACGGCGCTTCCGTGCCCGCAGGTCTGTCGAAGCAGGGTGATGATGAGCCTTGACCGGACGGACTCTGGAGCCTCGCGCACGCCCTCCACCACCTGTACGTTGACGCCAGCGGCCCGCACAAAGTCGACTACGTCCGTTTCAGTAGCGGTCCTGTTGAGAAATCGACCGGCCATTGTGCGAGTCTCGGCCTGGCTCTCTGCGTCGGCCTTCGCAAGCATGTTCACTCGACCCGTCTGAAGCCAGCGCAGCCAATACGCCACTGCGCCGCATGCGTAGGCATCGATTGTCCTTTCGCCGACGCGTAGATCACTCATGCAACCGTCAAAGTCGCGGCCGAAGCGCCCTTCGGCCTGATTGTCGGGCGAGTATTTGCCACGCGGCCTGGCGCCGAGAAAGATCTCGACGAATCGTGCGTGGCCCTCGTGCGCCCATCGCTGCCAGATTTCCGGCTGCTGATAGGGTGTCAGGTAGAATCGAAGCCGTAGCATCTTGCCCCACCAGTCGTGCTCGCCGAGCAGGAAGCCGTGGTCGGTGACGACGAGAAGCATCGTGTCGCGCCACATGTCGTGGGCATCCATGAAATCGATCACCGTGCCAAGGTAGTGGTCGCACTGGGTCAGTAGCGCCGCGTACTGGTAGCGCAGGTATTCCACGGCATCCGGGTCCTCGGTGACCCGCGCATATTCCGGCCAGTCGAAGTGCGGGCCGTCCCAGTCGGAGCCCTCAGCGCGAAAAAAGTTGTAGCGGTCTTTCCACTGTTTCAGGGTGAAGAACGGCTCGTGGGGATCGAAGGTCTCGATCTGCAGGTACCAGTTGTCCTGTTCGCGGTTGGTCGCCAGGAATTCGAGGCCGGCCGCGAAGGTCCGCGCCTGGGGGGTGAGCTTCTCCTCCTGCATGTACTTTCGGTTCACCCAGTCTTGGCGGATGACGCGCCCCAGGTGCTCGGGCATCTCGGGATCGGCGACTTCGCCCTTCCAGGCATCACCTTCCTGACCGCGCACGTTCACCCAGCTCGAATAGCGGTGGTGGTACGTGGCGCCCCCGTCTTCCCAGTAGTGATAGTGGTCCGAGACCAGGTGGGTGTAGACGCCGTTGCGCTTCAGGATGGTGAAAGTGGAGTCGTCGAAGGGCTCGTGCGGACCCCAGGAACGGTGCAGGAAGTTGTGCCGGCCGGTGTGCAGTTCCCGGCGCGCCGGCATGCACGGCATGGAGCCGACGTAATGGTTGTCGAAAGTGACCGCGCGCTCGCCGAGGCGGATGAAGTTGGGGGCCAGCGTCCAGTCGCAGCCGTAGTTCGGCAGCATGTGACGGTTCAGCGAGTCGTACATGACCATTACAGCTTTCATGCCGCGGTCTCCATCGAGCTGGATTTGCTAGAGCAGGCTTCGGCCCCGCTTAGCCGCCAGCCGCAACCTTAAGGCGTTCAGCCTAATGAACCCAGCGGCGTCGTCCTGACGATAGGCGCCGCCGTCGTCCTCGAACGTTACGACGTCGGCGTCGTACAGGCTGTCGTCGGACCAACGGCCGACGACGGAGACGCCGCCCTTGTAGAGCTTGAGCCTGACGCGGCCGTTGACGATATCCTGGGAAGCGTCGATCAACGCCTGCATGACCCGCCGCTCCGGCGACCACCAGTAGCCGTTGTAGATGAGCTTGGCGTAGCGCGGCATGAGTTCATCGCGCAGGTGCATGACTTCGCGGTCCATGGTGATTGATTCCATGGCGCGATGCGCTTTCAGCAGGATCGTGCCGCCGGGCGTTTCGTAGCACCCCCTGGATTTCATGCCGACATAGCGATTCTCGACGATATCGCTGCGGCCAACGCCGTGGGCGCCGCCGATCTCGTTCAGGCGAGCCAGCAGACGTGCCGGCGTCATCGATTCGCCGTTCAGCGCCACCGCATCGCCGTGCAGGTACGCGAGCTCGACGTGCTCCGGCGTATTCGGCGCGTCTTCCGGCGCGACGGTCCAGCGCCACATCGATGGGTTCGGTTCGACGCCGGGGTCTTCCAGTTCGCCGCCTTCGTAAGAGATGTGCAGCAGATTCGCATCCATCGAATAGGGCGACTTCTCACCGGCCTGCTTGAAATCGACAGGGATCTGGTGCTTGGCGCAGTACTCCATCAATGCTTCGCGCGAGGTGAGGTCCCACTCGCGCCAGGGTGAGATGACCTTGATATCCGGATTCAGCGCATAGGCGCCAAGTTCGAAGCGCACCTGGTCGTTGCCCTTCCCCGTGGCGCCGTGGGAGACGGCTTCGGCGCCGGTTTCGGCCGCGATTTCGACCAGGCGCTTGGCGATAAGCGGCCGCGCGATGCTGGTGCCCAGGAGGTATTCGCCCTCGTAGACCGTATTGGCGCGGAACATCGGATAGACGAAGTCGGCAACGAACTCTTCGGTCAGATCCTCGATGTAGATCTCTCGCGCGCCAAGTGCCTTCGCCTTGGCGCGGGCCGGCTCCACCTCTTCGCCCTGGCCGATATCCGCAGTGAACGTCACCACTTCGGCGCCATAGGTCTCTTGCAGCCAGCGGCAGATGACCGACGTGTCCAGGCCGCCGGAATAGGCAAGCACGATCTTCACTGGCGGACTCTCAAATTCAACGAAGGCGCCATGGTAACGCAGCGGCGATGCGGCGCGTCAGGCAGCGCAGGGCCAGGAAGGCCCACCCGAAGACGCCGCGTATCATCGAGCTGTTGCGGAGAGCGGCGAGATCCAGAACCTTCATTTCGTTTCCTGGTGCGCCAGTCGCAGGGCCCGCTCGATCCAGTCTGTTTTGCCATCGCTGTACGCGCCCCGGTCAACCGGGTCCTCTTGCGCGAGCTGCTGTTTCAGCTTGCCGTAGGCCGCCGCTTCTTCGGGATGACGGCGAAGATAGTCGCGGAACACGAGATGCCGATGAAGCTCGGGGTTGTCCTCGGCGCAGACGTAAAGATGGTGGTCGGGCGAGCCCGAGGGCGATCCGAACGCGTATCGCCCCGGCACCTCCTTGTCGCCTTGGAATTCATAGCCGATGGTGGCGAGGCGCTCGATGACATCGTCGAGTTGATCGTCCCGTTCGATGACGACGTCGATGTCTATGACGGGTTTGGCAGGCAATCCGGGAACCGACGTGCTGCCGACGTGCTCGATCCGTCGCCCCAGCGCTCCCAGGGCGCTCTCCGCTCGCGCCTTCAGCGCCTCGAACGTCGCGGGCCATTCTTCAGAGTACGGGACTACCGCAATCGGTTTAGGCATCGTCATCAACTGGGGTTCGACGTGCCCGGATGGGAGCAACGAACGACGGTGTTTGCTTGCGCGTCAGAATACGTCAACTGCTGTATGCTTGAACGAAAGCTTGGCCGCGTGGCTTGCAGGGGCGACGATGAGCGAAATGAGCGCCCGATTTCGCGGCTTCCTCCCCGTCGTAATCGATCTCGAAACCGGTGGTTTCGACAAGGATGTCCACGCCGTGCTGCAAATTGCGGCCGTGAGTCTCGCCCGGTCGGACGGCTGGCTCGACATCGAGGAAATCCAGAGCTGGAACGTCATCCCCCAACCGGGGACACGGGTCGAGGACGCCTCGCTCAAGATCACCGGGATTGATCTCGCCGATCCGAACCGTGACGCGCTGAGCGAGGAGGAGGCAGTGCGCGCGCTGTTTCGATTCGTTCGCCGCGAGGTTCGCCGCAACGGATGCGAGCGCGCCGTGTTGACTGCCCACAACGCGCACTTCGATCACGGCTTCGTGAAGCGCAATCCTTTCCATCCGTTCACAGTGCTCGACACCGCCTCGCTCGCCGGTCGCATATGGCCACACCGTGTTGAGCGATGCTCGATGTCTGCCGCGCGAGCGAAACGGCGTGAAGCGCAATCCTTTCCATCCGTTCACTGCGTGCTCGACACCGCCTCGCTCGCCGCGGTCGCATATGGCCACACCGTGTTGAGCGAAGCCTGCTCGCGGGCGGGCATCGAATTCGAAGGGGGACGCGCCCACGCCGCGCGCTACGACGCCGAGGCTACCGCCAAACTGTTTTGCCTTATTGTCAACGGCTGGGCAAGCGCGCAATAGCCGCTGGGGACACGCGACGGCTTCAGTGATCGCCCCTCAGGGGCACGAAAGCCGCACCGGCAGCAGATTGCTCCATCGGCAGAGCGCGTACCAGCAGCCCAACCTGACGCAGGTACCGCTCATCCACCGGCATCGAGGTCCCCCGGAACCGTGATCTGGTACTTCGGGTCGAGCTTGCCCCCTCTCGCCAGCATCCGCTTGCCGCTGCCGAGGTCCACGCCTTCCCGATCGATCCGCTCCAGCCATGCATGGCCGGTGCGTTCGGCGAACCACAGGAATAGGCGCCTGACCTTTATGCTCCGGCACTCGCGCAGCAGACCGTCCATGCGCTTCGGACTGAGATTGGCCAAGCCATCCATCAAGGCGTCCACCTGATGGAACGTCTCCTTGTCCGGTAGCTCGTCCAGCAACTCCAGCACCGCCCGTTCGGGAGTCGAAAGGACGATCGGCCACTCGCCGTCACCGAAGCGCAGCCATGTCAGGCTGCCGTGGACCGCATCTACATCATCCCGGGCGTCATCCGCGAGGACCGCCTTTAGCCGTCCGACTCCGTCCGCGATCGGCTCGCTGCGGAACAACTTGCGCGCGTTGTGAAACACGAACACCGTGGCCATAGGCAACTTCCGGAGCCAGCCCGGTGCCGGGTCGTCCCCGTACAGGTGCACTTCGCCCGGTGGCCTGCTCGACGCATAGTGCGCGAACCCCTGCAATTCCAGCGCCGTGCGCCCGCCTACAACTATCGGTCGCTCCAGCACCAATTGCAGCGAAACGACCACTTGCTGCCAGCGAAGCGGCACGGACACCTCCTCGACGCCCGGGGTGTGCAACGGTCGCCGGAACACGCCCCGCGTGACGGGCTCCAGCCATCCGCTCGCGACATAGCGGCTGCGCAACGGGCTCGAGTAGCCCATGCGCGTGAACCACGCCGCATCGCCCACCAGGCCCTCGGGCAGAAGCCGATGCAAATGGTTTAGCTTATCTCTATTTTGATAACCCATGATGATCAATATAGAAATCTATCAAACCGACGTCAAGTTTGATATCTAGAGTATTAGAACACTTGAAGTATACAATTCGCCCGATAGTCGAACCCGCCCAACTACGCCAATCGCCCCACGTCCCCTCCTGCCGAACGAACCATGAGCTACCAATACGATTTCGACGACACGTCCGCCGGCGACCTACGCCTTGCCCGCCGCAAGTACGAGGTACTGCATCGCGCATACCGTCTCCTTCGCGACGAACTGCATGCCTGGAACCAGCGCGTCGGCCGCGAGAACAGCGCCGAAGCACCCTACCGAGACGAGGTCGCGGACCTTGACGGAATCATCGAGTGGGGCGAATGCCACCTCCGCAGCGTCCCGAGGGAGATCGTCGTCCGCGGAATCAGCGTCGGCAGCATCCGCTACGCCAAGGCGGCCTTGACGCTCGACATCCACCATCGGCGCCATGAACGCGCCGTCAAGTCCGCGGAAGGCTGGCCCGACGCCGCCTTGCGCTCACTGGACGACGCCATCGAACGAACCCAAAGCATCGCGGATGTCATGAACCAGCAACCGAGCGAGGTCCTCTGGCAACTGATTTCCCGGAACGATGCATCCGGGGTGGCAATGGCCGCTCCTCCACCCCCACACTGGGACGTCTTCATCAGCCACGCAAGCGAGGACAAGGACGATTTCGTCCGGCCCCTCGCCCGCGCCCCTCAGGACTGCGGCATGTCGGTATGGTTCGACGAGCTAACGCTCAAAGTCGGTGACAGCCTGCGAAGATCCATCGACCGTGGATTAGCATCATCCCGCTTCGGAGTCGTCGTCATCAGTCCGCATTTCCTTAGCAAGGAATGGCCGCAAAAGGAGCTGGACGGGCTCACCGCGCGTGAGGTCGACGGCACAAAAGTCATCCTTCCCGTATGGCACGACCTTTCAGCCGACCAGGTGCGGCGCTACTCCCCCACGCTTGCCGACCGCGTAGCTACCCGGTCGAGCGATGGGTTGCCCCGGGTCGTAGCGGACCTCGTAAAGGCCGTCGGCACTGCGGATTCCTCGCCGGCATCCCGGCTCCACTCCACGTCCGGGGCGTAGCCAACGCCAAGCGACAAGCAGATTCCGTCAAGGCATCCCAGCCCGATGGTGGGGAACGGCTTCCCTCTACGTCGCCAATCGAGATCTCCGGCTGCCTCTCCGCATTGCAGTTGCACATGTGCATTTGCCCCCTTCTGCGTGGCTCGTACCGCACCCACGCTGCGGTCGCTTTCGGCCACACCGTGTTGAGCGAAGCTTGCTCGCGGGCGGGTATCGAATTCGAAGGGGCCCCCACGCTCGCCGCATCGTCATCGATGGCGTCACTTACGTGCATTGGTATGACTGTATGACCGACATCGCCTGCGGCGTCGCCGGTTGATAGCGGCGCTACGCCTGAACCCCTGTTGCGTCGCACCGGCTGCGCCGAGACGCAACGGTTTCAGCGATTGCCCGTCAAGGGTACAAACCGCACCGGCAGTATGTCGCGCCTGGAGATTGCGCTACGGCGACAGCCCTGGATTAAATTTCCCGGCGCATGCGCTTGAGTTCGGGGATCGACTCGTCGGTGAGCTCCCTCGCGAAAGCCTGCCGCGCGTATCGCGTAAGATGTTGTAGCGGATTCAGGAGACCCGGATAGGCGGGCGAGATGATTCTGTCGGCATCGGTGAGTTGAATGGTGTGGCCGTGCGCGTCGTAGGCCAGGATCCTCTTTTCCTCCAGGCTCAGCACTCGAAAGACTTGGTCGACCGCATGCGGGTCCTCGACATGGGCGACCACGAAATCATAGGCATCCCTCGGCAGGTAGCGTGGGTTCCTTATCATGCGCGCTCGGACTTTCTTGACAAGGATCTCGGCGCTGGTTTCCGTTCCAATACCCGTGTTCGCTTCCCTCTGGTCGGATATCCGAACCGGCGTGACCTGCTCCGTGGAAAAAAAGGATAGTGGGGTGGTCGCTCTTTCACATGAGAATCCGCGCGGAGGGTGTATCTCCAGCCTTTCGATCTGCCCCTGGTTCTCGAGTGCCCGGAATCCCTGGATGATCTCATCAAGCGGAACGTCGGCGTGCGTCCGCGCATCGAAGAACAGGTCGATGTCGGTGCTGTGTCGGTGATGCCACCTCGCGGCGAGGATGCTTCCCCCACCCATTTCATAGCTGTCGCGGCTGATCCAGGCGTCCAGGGCCTGCACAAACCATTGGAGATCTTCCTCGAGATGTGCGGAGACCTTCAGCCGGGTGTCGGTCATTGGCTACAACCTTGAACTGAGATCCCAGGTTCGGTGATGGGTGTCGGTGGATTCATACAGCGGCGAATGGCAGTTCATCCACTCGGTGAGCAGTCTGAGGCGAATGCCGGAGCCAATCATGGCCCGCGCCATCTCGTAGGGCGAGATGCCGCAATACATGGTGAACCGGCGAATGTCGTAGCAGTCGAACTGCGTGATCAGTTCATTGAGGAAGACGCGGTCGTCCCTGTCCAGCTCGCCTGAACGAATCATGTCCCTGATCTGTTCCGGTGAGCGGCTGACGGCGCAGCCGGCCATGCGCGGAGCGGCGATGCCGCCGATCTGGTTCGCATCGAATTCGCTTCGCCGGTGCAACTGCGGGAAGTCGAAGTTTTCGAGGCTGATGACGTCCTGTGGGAGCCGCCATGCGTAGGGATCGCCTGGCGCATTCTCGGACTCCGCTGGTCCGGGGCAGGCAGCCGACCGGCGAGGATCCTGCGCGTCTTGGGGGTGCATGACCGACATGGGGACATTGTATCAATGGCCGGGAATCCCGATGGGCCGGTGCCGCGACGGTTTTCAGTGATCGCCCGTCAGGGGCACAAACCGCACCGGCAGCACATCGCGCCTGGAGATTGCGCCGTCCGCCGACTTCTCCACCACCACCAGGTACTGATCCCAGTCCGAACCGACCGGCAGGACCATGCGGCCTCCGGGCTTCAGTTGGCGCACGAGCTCGCCGGGCACATCTTCGCCGACGGCGGTGACCATGATTGCGTCGAAGGGCGCCACCTCCGGCCAGCCGTACCAGCCGTCCCCGGTCTTGACATGGACGTTGTCGAAGCCTAGATCGGCCAAGCGTTTGGCGGCGGATTCCGCCAGTTCGGGGATGATCTCGATGGTGTGGACCGACTCGACCAGTTCGGCGAGCACGGCCGCCTGATATCCGGAACCGGTGCCGATTTCCAGCACGCGGTCGCTTTCGCGCGGCTGCATGAGGTGCGTCATGAGGGCGACGATGAATGGCTGCGATATGGTTTGCCCGTGGCCGATGGGCAGCGGCCGATTGACGTACGCAGCAATCTTGGCCGCCCAGGGGACGAACTTGTCGCGCTCGACGCGTGACATGGCGTCGATCACGCGAGAATCCAGTTCCGCTACGCCGGTGTAGTCCGCGGTGCGGCGCGCGTCGTCCCTTATGGCTTCGATCATTTCCCGCATCGTGGTCTGCGCGAAGCAAGGGTTTCCAAGCAGCGTCGCGAGTGCGACCGAAGCGAGCAGAGCGGCCCGAAGCATCGCTAGCCTTAAGTGGCTTCTCCCATCAGGACGGCAATGATTGTACGCCGTCATGCGAGGGCGCGGCGAACGGCGCGGCGCCATCCGACGAGCCATTCCTCTCTTTGCGCGGGCGAAATGTTCGCAGTGAAACGCGCCTCGGGCCGCCACGCGGCGGATGCTGCTGTCAGGTCGGCGATCAGCCCGGCGCCGAGCGCGGCCAGGAGCGCCGCCCCGTAGGCCGTGGTTTCCGTCACCTCCGGTCGTTCGATGGGCACTCCGGTCACGTCGGCGAGAAACTGGCAGAACCAGTCGTTGACCACCATGCCGCCATCGACGCGCAGCGCGCCGGCCGCAACGCCATCGTCCTCGACTGCGCGTATCAGGTCGGCGGTCTGAAAGCCGACGCTTTTTAGCGTCGCGGCGACGATTTCGTCGCGGCCGTCGTCGAGGGTGAGTCCGGTGATCAGTCCGCGGGCATCCGGACGCCAATGCGGTGCGCCAAGTCCCGTGAAGGCGGGGACCACGTAGACGCCGCGGGTCTCACCTTCAATCCTACGCGCGATTGTTTCCGTCTCGGCGGCGGTGCCGATCAGACCCAGGCGGTCGCGCAGCCACTTGATGGCGGCGCCGGCGGAAAAGATGCTGCCTTCCAGCGCGAACGCGGTCTTGCCGTCGATGCGGTAGCCGACGGTAGTCAGGAGCCGCGCCTTCGAAGCGATGCGGTTTGCTCCGGTATTCGTCATGAGAAAGCAGCCGGTGCCGTAGGTGCTCTTGGTCATGCCCGGCTCGAGACAGCCTTGGCCGACGAGGGCTGCCTGCTGATCGCCTGCGACGCCGCGTATGGGAAGCGCGACGCCGAAGTGCGCCGGATCCGAGACGCCGAAGTCGTCGACGGAATCCTTCAGTTCCGGCAGTACGGCTGGGGGAATGCCGAAATAGTCGAGCAACGTGTCGCTCCACGCGTGGCGGGCGATATCGTAGAGCTGGGTGCGCGAAGCGTTGGTGGCGTCCGTGCAGTGCTTTCGACCATTGGTAAGGCGCCAGATGAGGAAACTGTCGACGGTGCCGAAACGCAGCCTGCCCGCCTCCGCTTTTCTGCGAATCCCCGGCTGGTCGAGCAGCCAGGCGAGCTTGGTGCTGGAGAAATAAGGGTCGATCAACAGGCCCGTGATGTCGCGGATCGTGTCTTCGACGCCGTCGTTGCGCATGGCAGCGCAACGTTGCGCGGTGCGGCGGTCTTGCCAAACGATGGCGGGGTGGACCGCGGCACCGGTGTCGACGTCCCATAGCACCGTCGTCTCGCGCTGATTGGCGATTCCCATGGCGGCGATGTCCCGCGGTTCGACGCCGCCTGCGGCGGCGGCCGCCAAGGCTTGTCGAGCTGCCTCGACGGTGGTGCGCCAGATGTCCTCGGCATCCTGCTCCACCAGGCCGTTCGCCGGGAAGGACTGATCGAATGGTCGTTGGGCAACCGCGACGACCGGGCCCGCCGGATCGAAAACGATGGCGCGGGAACTCGATGTGCCCTGGTCGATTGCGAGGACGTAAGACATCGATTGAAGACTGCCCGTCGCGCGGAACAAAGGACAAGCTGGACCACAATATCTTGTGTCCCCCGGATTGCAACCGCTTGCCCACAGGCGTTCCACAGAACGATCCCCGCCAGGCGAGACGAAACCGCCTATTAGTGCAGCAGACGCGGCGCACACACAAAATGTAGTGTCCACGCGCTTGCGGATTCGATTGAACACGGCCGCAGATTTGCGTATTGTTCTTGAGGGAACTAAAACTACATGTTGTATGCCGCTTGAATTCGCGGCGCGCCGCAACCGGTGGCGAGACTCAATCAGCTTGCCGCGCGATGCGTCGTCGATTCAATGGGTGCATGGCTTTCGATGGGTCGAAAGCTCAATGCCTTAAGGAGAATCGTATGCAATCCGAAGTCGTCACCGACCGATCAACCTTGGCGGACAAGCTCATCGGAAGCGACGATGCCGCAGACAAGGGAAGTTCGGCGGTCGACGGCAGCGCGGCGCGGGCCATCACTCCATCCATCGCCGCCACGGCGCCGGGCCAGCTCCGGGTCATCAAGCGCAACGGCACTGTCGTGTCGTATACCGACGACAAGATCGCAGTCGCGATAACGAAGGCTTTTCTCGCCGCCGAAGGCGGCACCGCGGCGGCATCATCGCGCATCCGCGAACGCGTATCGGACCTCACCGGAGTGGTCACGGGCGTATTCGAACGGCGCTTCCCGTCTGGCGGAACCATACACATCGAGGACATACAGGATCAGGTCGAACTCGCGCTCATGCGCGGCGGCGAGCACAAGATCGCGCGCAGCTACGTGCTGTATCGCGAAGAGCACGCGCGGCTGCGCGAGGAGCTTGCGGCCAAGGCGGGAGTGCGGGCACCAATGCCCGAGATACAGGTAGTCGGCGAAGATGGCGCGCGGCATCCGCTGGACACCGACCGGATGCGAACGCTCGTCGACGAAGCCTGCGCGGGGTTGCGCGATGTCGCCGCCGCGCGGGTCATGGATGACTCCCAGCGCAACATGTACGACGGCATCGCGGCGCGCGATGTCGCCACCACCCTCGTCATGACAGCGCGCACGCTGATCGAGGAAGAGCCTGACTACACCTACGTCACCGCGCGCCTGCTGCTGGATCAACTGCGCTCGGAAGCCCTCTCCTTCCTCGATGTGCGCCTTCCGGGGGCGGTCGACTACCGGGCCACCCAGGCAGAAATGGCGATGTTGTACGGGGAAGCGCTTGCGGCTTTCGTCGCGCGTGGCGTCAAGCTGGAGTTGCTGGCCCCCGAACTGCAGCGTTTCGATCTCCAAAGGCTCGGCGCGGCGCTCAAACCCGAACGCGACCTGCAGTTCACCTACCTCGGGCTACAGACACTCTACGACCGATATTTCATCCACTCCAACGATGTCAGGTTCGAGTTGCCGCAGGTCTTTTTCATGCGCGTTGCGATGGGACTTTCCGTCCAGGAAGACGAACCGGAGGAACGCGCGATCGAGTTCTATAACCTCCTGTCTTCGTTCGACTACATGAGTTCGACGCCGACGCTGTTCAATGCGGGTACGCGGCGTCCGCAGTTGTCGTCCTGTTTCCTGACGACGGTGGCGGACGACCTCGATGGCATCTACAGCGCCATTCGCGACAATGCGCTGCTGTCCAAGTGGGCCGGCGGGCTTGGCAACGACTGGACGCAGGTACGCGCGCTCGGGTCGTACATCAAGGGAACCAATGGCAAGTCCCAGGGGGTCGTGCCGTTCCTCAAGGTCGTCAACGACACCGCGGTCGCGGTGAACCAGTGCTTCGACCCCGACACCCGCGTGCATACCGCCGACGGCGTCAAGGCGTTGCGTGACGTCGCCGCCGGCGACCTGGTTCTCGGCCAGCGAGGCGCGTACCGCGAGGTCCGGAAGACGTTCGCCTACAACCAGACCGATCCAATGGTGGAAGTGCGCGTAAAGCACTCGGTCGCGCCGCTCAAGGTCACCGCAGGCCATCCCCTGTGGGCCATACGCGGTATCCCCATGGAACAGGCCGCGCGTCGGAGCTACGAATGGCTCGCAAAAGGCAAGACCAAGCCCGAATGGGTGGACGCTGGCAACCTGCGGACCGGCGATTACGTGGCGCAGGTGATACCGCAGGAGGTCGTGCCGGTCGCGGGCTTCGACGAAGACGATGCGCGGATGTACGGAATCCTGCTTGGCGACGGCCACTGTGCGAAAAGCGAATTGGAGTGGGGCGTGGCGGGCAACCCGACGCGAGACGCCCATCTAGACTTCGTGACCACCTATCTCAACGAGCGGGGCATTCACTTCTGGGTGACCGGACGCGGCGAACGGTATCGGCAGATCCACTGGTCCGCGGGCATCGGCCTCAAGCGCGATGGCACGACCGGACAATACCGGGGAGCCGGGCTGCGCAACCTCGAGTTCACCCGCGAGGATCTGTACGGGCCGAACGGACAGAAACGGATCGCGCGGCGCTTCAGTCACCTGCCCAGGTCTCAGACACTGGCCCTTCTACAGGGGCTGCTGGAAACCGACGGTGGCGTCAGCCGGGGCAAGGAGATCTACTTCACCAGTACGTCCGAAGCCCTCGCCGAGGGCGTTCGCTACCAGATGCTGCGCCTCGGCGTACCAACGGCCGGACAGTACCGCGAGCGCCGCCAGAACCACGAGGCCACCCGCGACGACGGCTCCAGGACGGGATTCAGGGGCATTGTCAAGGTCTACGATATCCGCATTCCCGCCCTGCCGGAACTGGCCGAGCGGCTGAATTGCAAGCCCCTGACCAAGCGGAACTGGCTGGTCGTGAAGAACTGGGTGTTCAGCCGCGTTCGCACCGTCAGGCCGTTGCCGCCGACGCCGTTCGTGATGGACCTCAAGGTGGAAGGCGATGAATCCTACATGACCACCAGCGGTCTCGCCCACAACGGCGGCAAGCGCAAGGGCGCCGTATGCGCCTACATCGAAACGTGGCACCTCGATATCGAGGAATTTCTCGAACTGCGGAAGAACACCGGCGATGATCGCCGCCGCACCCACGACATGAACACCGCCAACTGGGTGCCGGACCTGTTCATGCAGCGCCTGTTCGACGATGCCGAGTGGACGCTGTTCTCGCCGAACGAGGTTGCCGACTTGCACGACCTTTACGGGAGCGCCTTCCAGCAGCGCTACGAGGAATACGAAGCCATGATCGCCGAGGATCCGGGCAGGCTCTTGCACAAACGGATTCGGGCGGTGGACCTCTGGCGCAAGATGCTGTCGATGCTGTTCGAGACCGGGCATCCGTGGATCACGTTCAAGGATAGCTGCAACATCCGATCGCCCCAGCAGCATACCGGGGTGGTGCATTCATCCAATCTGTGCACCGAGATCACGCTGAATACCTCTGGCGATGAAATCGCCGTATGCAATCTGGGCTCCGTGAATCTGACACGCCACCTGGATACGAAGAAGCGCGCGCTCGACCTCAAGAAGATCAGGAAGACGGTGCGCACGGCGGTGCGAATGCTCGATAACGTCATCGACATCAACTACTACTCCGTGCCCCAGGCGCGCCGCTCCAATATGCGACACCGCCCGGTGGGACTCGGCATCATGGGGTTCCAGGATGCGCTGTACGAACTGCGTATCCCCTACGGTTCCGACGACGCGGTTACATTCGCCGACCGGTCGATGGAAATGATTTCCTACTGCACCATCGATGCTTCTTCGAAACTCGCCAAGGAGCGCGGCAGCTATGCCAGCTTCGAGGGCTCTTTATGGAGCCGGGGCATCCTGCCCCTCGACTCGCTCAAGCGCCTCGGCGAAGAGCGCCCGTCGGGCTGCCTGGAAGTCGAGTTTTCCACCACGCTGGATTGGGATGGCCTGCGCGACAAGGTGCGAAAGCGCGGCATGCGCAATTCCAACGTCATGGCCATCGCGCCGACGGCAACTATCGCGAACGTCGTCGGCGTGTCGCAGTCGATCGAACCGACCTACGAAAACCTGTTCGTGAAATCGAACCTGTCCGGCGAGTTCACGGTCGTCAATCCCTATCTTGTTCACGATCTCAAGCAGCGTGGCCTGTGGGATTCGGTGATGGTGAACGATCTCAAGTACTACGACGGCAGCGTGAGACGAATCGACCGCGTACCCCCGGATCTGAAGGAGCTCTACGCGACGGCGTTCGAAATCGCGCCGCGATGGATCGTCGACGCCGCGAGCCGGCGGCAGAAGTGGATCGACCAGGCGCAGTCCCTCAACCTGTATATCGCCGATGCCGACGGCAAGAAACTCGACGTAACCTACCGCATGGCGTGGCTCAGGGGCTTGAAGACCACGTACTACCTGCGGTCGCTCGGAGCGACGGCGACGGAGAAGTCGACGCTCGATACCACGGGCACATTGAACGCGGTTGATGCGGGTGCCGCGAGGATGGCAACCGACGGCGGTTCCACCGCGCCCCAGGTATGCGCCATCGACGATCCGGAATGCGAGGCATGCCAGTAGCAGCAACCGGAAGAGAACACGAAGAGCACACAGGAACAGACAGAACAGACCCTGCCGGGCAAAACAAGAGTGCAAACCGATAGCACGTAGCACAACAAGAAGAGAGCCACACGAGAGGCGAGAGAGAGCAGAAATAGAAACAAAGAGAGGAAAGTAGATGCGTACCGTATTGTCCTGGGATGATTACCAAGACGACGTGGGCGTTGTGGGTAGTCTTGCCGCTGAGAAAACCGGGGAGACTGACCGTGACGACGCGCTCGACGCGCCGGATGCGCCGGAAACGCGGGATGCGCGAATAGAAGCGGCGGCGGAACGGCTGCAGCCCCACGCTGACAAGCTGACCCCCGAGGCGGCATCGCTTGCATCGAGCATCGTCGACGAGACGGCGACCGGAATAGCGAGCGAGGTGTCGAACGGGGTCGCAAGCGAGGTGGCCGGCCGGATAGACAGCCGCGACCGCGTCACGGTGGATCAGAAAGCCATGATCAACTGCCGAGCCGATCTCAATCAGCTTGTGCCGTTCAAGTACGCCTGGGCATGGCAGAAATATCTCGACGCATGCGCGAACCACTGGATGCCGCAAGAGATAAACATGAACGCGGACGTCATGCTGTGGAAATCCGAAAACGGCCTGACCGAAGACGAGCGCCTGATCATCAAACGCAGCCTCGGTTTCTTCTCCACCGCGGACTCGCTGGTGGCGAATAACCTGGTCCTGGCCATCTACCGCCTGATCACCAATCCCGAGTGCCGCCAGTACATCTTGCGCCAGGCGTTCGAAGAGGCGATTCATACGCACGCCTACCAGTACTGCATCGAGTCTCTCGGCATGGACGAGGGCGAAATCTTCAACATGTATCGCGAGGTCGACTCGGTCGCCGACAAGGCGTCTTGGGCGCTCAAGTACACCCAGGAGCTCAGCGATCCGAACTTCGGCACCGGCACCGCGGAGGACGACAAGACACTGCTGAAGAACCTCATCGCCTATTACTGCGTGCTCGAAGGCATCTTCTTCTACTGCGGTTTCACGCAGATTCTTTCCATGGGACGGCGCAACAAGATGACCGGCACTTCCGAGCAGTTCCAGTACATCCTGCGAGACGAATCCATGCATGTGAACTTCGGCATCGATGTGGTGAACCAGATCAAGCTGGAGAACCCGCATTTGTGGGACGAGGGCATGCAGACGCTGGCAAAGAATATGATCCTGGAAGGCACGGAACTCGAGATCCAGTACGCCCGGGACACCATGCCGCGCGGCGTGCTCGGCATGAACGCCAACATGATGGCCGACTATCTGCGATTCATCGCCAATCGCCGACTCGTCCAGATCGGTCTTGACGAGCATTTCCCGGGGGTGAAGAACCCGTTCCCCTGGATGTCCGAAATCATGGACCTGAAGAAAGAGAAGAACTTCTTCGAGACGCGCGTGACGGAGTACCAGACGGGCGGAGCGTTGAGCTGGAGTTGACCGGGGAGACCGGTCAGCTCGGCCCGGCCAAGGCCTCATCGCGGCTCTTGGTGCGATATCCGGGCTGGTTGCCTGTCCGACTTGCCGCCCTAGTGTTCCGTCAAGTCTAAAAATGCGAGTGTAGCTGCGAGGGATTTTTGGTTCCTGGCGAGGCGCGACGATGCGGTGTGGCAGGCACCACACAAGGAGGAGCAACGGAGCCTTCAGCCGGGGAGCGCGAGGGGGTACCCCTCGCATGAAAACCATCAGGGGCCGAAAAGACCCGCAGATACCCGCAGATTTAGGCTTGACGGAGCACTAGTCTAGCGAGGCTTCGCCTCAGACCGACAAGGCATGTGTTGCGTCCCGTCGGCGGTTGAGACGGACCCCGGCCGCTGCTCCGCTCCGCGGTCGAAGCCGCGTTTATTAATCGTGGCGGAGATCGACAATGATCGTTTCCAAGTCGACGCAAAGGAGAAGGTGAATGCGAGTGCTCGTTCCTCCAATCAAGTGCCAGGGAATCAAGACGAAACTCGTTCCGCTGATACTCCGTACGATTGAACGAGACCACGAGGGCCTCTGGGTCGAACCTTTTCTCGGGTCTGGGGTGGTCGCCCTCAACGTTGCTCCGGCGAGGGCGTTACTTGCTGACGCAAATCCGCATGTGGTTCGATTCTACAAAGCGATACAGGACGGGAGTATTGACGGATACACAACGAGGGCGTTTCTCCAACGAGAGGGATATTTTCTCTCTGAGCGAGGTAAGGACTACTACTACGAGGTGCGGGAAAGATTCAATTCGACCCACGAGCCATTGGACTTCCTCTTCTTGAACCGTTCTTGCTTTAATGGCGTCATCCGCTTCAACAAGAGCGGCGGGTTCAATGTCCCCTTCGGGCACAAACCGCAGCGTTTCGCACCAGCCTACGTGACGAAAATCGTCAACCAGGTTGAGCGGTTCAGGAAGGTGATGAACGAGTCGGAATGGATGTTCGAGTGCCAAGACTTCGAAACTACCATAGCGTGTGCGAAGAGGGAGGACTTCGTATATTGTGATCCCCCCTATGTAGGAAGACATGTCGACTACTACGACAGTTGGGACAGGGGTCACGAAATGCTCCTCGGCGACTCGCTCAGATCAACCGGGGCGCGGTTCCTTTTATCCACATGGCATAGCAACCAGCACCGGCGGAACGAACTCATCGAAACGCTGTGGAACAGATGCCACATGACCCTGCAGCCACACTTCTATCATGTCGGCGCAAAGGAATCGAACCGACATGCTTGAAGCCCTTGTAATGCTTTGGCGGTTACGAAGCCGCAAGATCTATTCGTGGAGTCAACGATACAAATCCCCTAATTCTTCACGGTCAACGGGGGCACAGTCCACTCGATAGAGACCCGCGTGACGGAGTACCAGACCGGGAACGTTGAGCTGGGGTTGACGGACCTCGCCAACGAAACGCGCCCTGTGCTCGATTGGGTCGCCGAGCATCCCGTCGACCGCATCGACAAATTTCTCTCGTGGAACGTCGCCGGTGACATGGGGTGGCCTCGTCTCGCTCAGGGCCGCTACAACCAGACAAAAACGCCCGCCAACGAAGCGTTCATTAGGCTCACGCCGACCGCAAGAATACGCCGCATGCTCCATGACGTGTGCCGCTATCGGGTGGCGGAAGATGAGCCCAGAATTTGCCCGGAGTTCGTTTGCGTGAAGGCATGAGAGTCAACGAATTCCCCTAATTAGACCCGCGATCGCGCCCGACCGCAAGAATCTTCCCGGCGATTGACACGCCGCATGCTCCATGACGGCGCTCGCCTACACGAGAAACCACCGTGGCGGAAGCGTGAGCCCAGAATTTGAGGCCGTCTGTGAGGTCATGTTGTTCCAATCGGTTATGGGTATCGAACCATGGTGGGCACCACCGTTCGTCCTGATAAGCGTAGAAGGCTGAGGTGCCCGGGCGGCGCACCTACAACCAGAAGAAGATCCCCGCCAGCGAAGCGCTCATGAGGTTGGCCAGCGTTCCCGCGATCAGCGCCCGCATGCCGAACCGGGCGATATCCTCCCGGCGATTCGGCGCGATGGCGCTTAAGCCGCCGAGCAATATGGCGACCGAACCGAAGTTTGCGAATCCGCACAACGCGAAGGTGACGATGACAACGGTGCCTTCGGACAGTTCGGGGATGTGCGGGGCGAATTCCAGGTAGGCGACGAACTCGTTCAACACGAGTTTCTGGCCGATGAAACTGCCGGCTTGGGCCGCCTCGGCCCAGGGAACGCCGATAATCCACGCAATCGGCATGAACAACCAGCCGATGAGCTGCTGGAACGTCAGATCGGGTGCGCCGACGAATCCGCCGAGCCAACCGATGATGCCGTTCAGCAACGCGATCAGTCCGATGATCGCGATCAGCATAGCCCCCACCGCCGCCGCGATGCGCAGGCCCAGCATCGCGCCGCTGGCCGCCGCGTCGAAGATGTTGACGGGGCGTCCTTCGTCGAGGTCCGCGATATCGTTCTTCGGTTCCTCCGTTTCCGGAACCATGAGTTTGGCCATCATGAGCCCGCCCGGCGCGGCCATGAACGAGGCCGCAATCAGGTATTTGAACTCGATGCCCGCCGCCGCGTAGCCGGCCATTACCGAGCCCGCGACCGTGGCGAGGCCGCCGACCATGACGGCGAACAGCTCGGATCTGGTCATGGTCGGTATGAACGGTCGCACAACCAGCGGCGCGTCGACCAGGCCGACGACCACGTTGGCCGCCGCGGATATCGATTCCGACCGACTGGAGCGGAGCGCGCGCTGCAGCAGTCCACCAAAAATCCGGACTATCCAGGTCATGACGCGAAGGTAGTAGAGCACCGCTATCAATGCGGAGAAAAAGACGATGACGGGCAGCACCCGGAAAGCGAAGATGAATCCGAACGAGTCGGAGGCGAGGCTGCCGAATACGAATTCTATTCCTACCAGGCTGTAGTCGAGTATCTGGCTGGCGGCGGCGGCGACCCATTCAAGGATGGCGCGCCCGGGCGGGAGGTAAAGCGCGGCGGCGCCTACCGCGACCTGCAATCCGAACGCGCCCCCCACGGTTCGCCAATTGACCGCCCTCCGGTCAGTGGACAATAGCCATGCGAGGACGGGCAGCAGGCAGATGCCGACCAATCCGATCATGGCAGGAGGCGAGCCAGCACCTGCTTCAGTGCATCGATGAACGCCAGGGGCTGATCGAGGAAGACATGATGCTGGGCGTCCCTCACGGCGACGACGGGCGCGTCGCGCCCGAGCAGTTCCAATGTGTAGTCAAGCGTGCGCGCCGTGAATGAGTTGCTCTCGGCGCCGTACACGACACCCACGGGGATCGGTATCGAGGTGTAATCTACGGGTGTACGGTCAGTGCCCTTGAGGGTCAGGGGCAACTCCTCGTCGAATTTCCAGGCCCAACCCCCGTCGACCCGCAACAGCGAATGCCTGGCGATGTACTCCATGATGTAGCGGTTCTCGCACGGCTGCGGCGGATACAGGCGAAATCGGTTCTCGGCGGACTCCCGGTCCGGGTACACCTTCGGCCGTCCGCCACCCATCATGGGCTGGTTCGAAACGGGTTCGTCCGGATTGCGGATGCCCGAGTCCACGAGGACCAGCGCGCCGAACCGGTCGGCGTAAAGGTTGGCGGCCTTCACCGCCATCACGCCTCCAAAACTGTGGCCGACGACCACCACGTCGTTGTCGAATCCCGCCGCATCGCATACCGCGACGATCTCGCGGGCGTAGGTTTCGGCTTCATACGCGTAGCGGTAGTCCGAGTCGCCCATTCCGGTCAGGTCCATTGCGGCAACCCGGTAGTCGTCCAAAAGCTGGGGCGCGATGAAATCCCACCAGCGACTGTGGGCGTTCATGCCGTGTATCAACAGCATGCCGGGCGATTCGGCGTCTCCCCAAAGCCGGTAGCACACATCGCAGTCTTCGACCTCGACGGACCGCTGCTCGCTCGGGGTTTCCACCGCCTGCCAGAACCAGTCGGGTGTCGAACTCGTCGTGGTCTTGTCCCACCTCGCCATCTGTATCCGCCGCAACCGCTTGAGGATTTGACAGTAACAGACCCGGCGCGGTTATTGGATTGCAATGCCGCCCGCAAGGCCAAACGCGGCAGCCGCAGGGTTTCATCGGAAGGCCAAGTCGAGTACGGTAGTCGTGGAACCGTTCTCGTTTGAAGGTTTCAAAGATATACAGGAGCTGGGCACCATGGCGGAGCCGAACATTGCACAAAGGGGGCCTTTCCCGGTCGAAGTAGAAGCTGGATTGAAGTACTTCTGGTGCGCATGCGGGAAGAGCGGCAACCAGCCCTTCTGCGACGGGTCGCACGAGGGCAGCGAATTCACACCGATACGTTACGACGCAGAGGCCAGCGGCACCGTGTTCTTCTGCGGATGCAAGCACAGCGTCAATAGGCCGCTCTGCGATGGGACCCACAACTTCGTATAGCTGAACATGCGCGAAGGATCCGGGATGACGTGCAGCCATGCTGTCGAGACTCTTCAAACGCAAACCGCAGACGACGGACGCGAATCCGGCACACAGGCGCGAAGCGTTGCTTGCGCTGGACGACTCGGAACAAGCGGTCCTCGAAGAAGCGGCCAGGACCGATGCCGATACCGGCGTGCGCACCGCCGCCATCGCGCGCCTGCAATCCGTCGCCGCGCTCGGTTCACTGCTTGATGACGCAGAGGTAGCTAGCGCCGCTGCCACCCGCCTGGCGCAACTCGGCGACGACCATGCGTTCGCCTCCCACCCGCTTGTTGTCGTTGCTCGCTTTGTCCTGATCCCGTCGCCGGACCTTCTCTGCATGATCGACGATGGCGAGTTGGGAACGGCCATCGCGGGCTTGCCGGATGTGCAAACCCGGGTCGCAATGGTCCGGGAGGTTTGCGGCGAAAGCCGTCTCGCCCTGCTGGAACACGTATTGCGCAGCGGCGACAAGACGGTGCATCGCGTTGTACGCGACCGGGTCAATGCATTGAAGCGTCTCAAGCATGAGCGGGACGAGTTGGTCGCGCGGGCACAAGCACTGATCGATTCGGCGAATCGACTGTCGGTGGGGGATGTGCAGTTCGACGCAAAACGCGAAGCGTTGCAGGTCGAGTGGGACGCGCTCAAGGCGAGCATGGAGGAAAACGAGGAGCACCTCGAATCCTTCGGCGGGGCGGCGGAAACGCCCGCGGACATGCAGGCGCGATTCCGACTGCCGGAATCGTCGGCATCGACGACCGGCGGCGACTCGTTCAATGGCCTGCTGACCGAGGCGGACGCCTTGCAGCAGGCCATTGCCCAGGCATCGGATGTCGTCGATACGATCGTCGAACTGGAAGAGCGGTGGCACAGCATCGGAAATCGCTGGGGCGCCCTCGCCGAGAAATCGATTCCGCCGGGTGAAACGGCCTCGACTTTCGCGCGATACCGGGAAGGCATTGCGGATCTCCTCGCCGCGCTGGATAGGGCCGCCTCGCGCAAGACGGAGATCGAAGAGATTGTCAATGCGCATGCGGGGCTTGAAACGCCGCCGGATGATGACTACGAAGCGCGATGGGGATTGCAGTCGCATGCGCGCCGACATGCCCGAGCAGCAGAGTCGCTTCTCGGGAAAATCGCCTGGCCGGCCGGATCTTCGCCTCCAGCGTGGGTCGAGCGGCTGGCGATTGCGCAAGACGCGTTGAATGAGGTGGACCAGAACTGCCGCGACGCATACGCCGCGGTGCAGGAAGAAATCGACAGGTCGATCAGTGCGCTCGAGGGAGCGGTCGAGGCGGGTGAGGTGAACGACGCGCTACGCCTGCAAAGCGAGGCGAACCGTTGGATTCGATGCCTTCCGAAGTCGACCCAGCAAAGGCCAGGCGCGAAGCTCGCGTCGAGTTCGCGTCAGTTGCGTGAACTCGCGGATTGGCAAGCATTCGCGTTGCGGGGCAAACGTGAAGCCCTGTGCGAAGAGATTGAATCGCTCGCTGACCATCCGTTGAATCCGAACGCGCAGATGGAACGGATCAAGACTCTGCGCGGTCGCGTCAAGGCGCTTGGGCGTATTCAATCGGCCAGGGACCGCGTGTTGATGGAGCGCTTCGATGCGGCGGCGGATCGCGCCTTCGCGCCCTGTCGGCAGCACTTCGAGCAACTTTCGGAGGAACGCAAGTTCAATCTTGAGCAGCGCCGTACGATTTGCGCTCAGCTAGAAGCGTTCGTCGAAGAGAATGATTGGGAGGATGCGGACCACAGGGCCGTCGAGCGGATTCTGCAGCGGGCGCGCGAGGAATGGCGTACCTACCGGCCGGTAGACAGGTCGCCGGGACGAAGGGTGGAATCCCGGTTCAAGGCCGTAACCGACAAGATCTCGGGCCATCTGCGTGAGGAATGGGAGCGCAACGAGACGACGAAGACGGCCATCGTCGAAGAAGCTCGATCTGCAGTTGAAGAGAACAGTCCGGTACACGACCAGATCCAGCTAATGAAACGGCTGCAGGCGGAATGGAAACGCGTCGGCCCGACGCGGCGTCGCGTCGATCAGGCGCTATGGAAGGAGTTTCGCGGCATCTGCGACCAAGTCTTCGAGACCCGCGATGCCGGCCGTGAGGAGCGTCGGTCACGGTTGGCGCAAGCGGTAGACCAGGCGAACGCCTTGACCGAAGATCTCGCGCGGGCCATTGCCGAAGCCGACTCGACCGACGATGCCCGCCGACTGCTGAACGCTTGTCGGGCAAAGATAGAAGCCTTGGAAGGGTTGCCAAGGGAGGTCGAGCGACGGGCGTATCGCATGTTGTCCGACCACGAGCGAGAGATTGGCTTGCGCGCGGCGCAGCAACGCCTCCGGGCCGAGTTGGAGCGAGTGGACAGCATCGATGCGCTGGATGCGAAGCTTGCCGGCATCGAACGGGACGGCGGATCGAAAGAGGCATGGCTCAAGGAAGCCGGCGAACTTGCGGAGCTGTTCAGGCCGCGGCTTGATGGCGAGGCGTCGCTGGATCTCCTGGCTTTGCGACGCCTGGCTGTTGAAACTGAAATCGGGGCTGGAATCACGTCTCCGCCGGAAGATCAGAGTCTCCGGATGGAAGTACAGGTCGGCCGCCTGCAATCCGGGATGACAGCGCGGGACCAAAACCCGGCAGACGTCGAGTCGTTGCTCAAGCGATGGTGTGCCGCGGCTACCCTGCAAACCGAAGCGGAAGCGGTCAGGCCGCGCTTTTTTGAAGCAGTTCGGCAAATCGTCGAGCACTAGCGCCCTAAGTCCATCGCCCTTGCGGGCGCCGTGTTTTGTCCCCGCCCAATCCCGCAAAAAGGTCACCAAGTCTCATCCGGGGCGTCCGCCCCGTTGCAGCCTACTTCGAGTGCGGGCTGCTTAACCTGGTGTCATCGCCAATCCTCGATCTCAAGACCCGGTACGCGGCTGAACTCTCTGAGGTTGTTCGTAACGAGAGTCGCGCCGAGCGCTCGGGCATGGGCCGCGATCAGTAGGTCGTTGTGGCCGATGGGGCAGCCGTTGCGTTCAAGCTCGCTACGGATCGTGCCGTAATGTCGGTCTGTCGGTTCATCGAGCGGAATTGTTTCGATTGCGGACAAGACCGCGTCGAGTTGCCGCCTGAGACGCATGGAACCGCTACGAGCTGCACCGTATCGAAGTTCGGCGGCGACGATGATGCTGATACCAATGCCCTGTTGCTCCACGGTGATCGCGCGACGCGCAACCTTTCCGGCTGGATGGCGAACCAGGTCTGACACGACGTTCGTGTCCAACATGTAACGCAGGTCCGCCACGCTAGAGAAGGTCTTCTGGCTCGGACGGCGGATCGTGGATGTCTGGGAAGTTCTCTTCCAGGGGCGTCAGTTGAGCCAACACCTGTGACAGAGTCGGCGTCGGGTTGATCGGCTCTACGATCAAGCGATGATTTTCCCTGTAGATGATCACCTCATCCGCCGCAAGTTCAAACTCCCGTGGGATCCGAAGTGCCTGGTTGCGGCCGTTTCGGAAGAGCCGTGCGTGCCGGGCCGAAGCGGGTACGTTTTGCTGGTCATCAAGCATATGCCTTAGCCTATGCTTGCGGGAGCCGAACGTCAACCGCTCCCGTCATGCCTTTCGGACGCGACCCTCGACGCTTCTACGCTGGCAGCTTGAGGATCACCCGGGCGCCACCCAGATCGCTGTCGGCGAGTTGCACGGTGCCGTCGTAGGCGGTGGCCAGCTCCACGGCAGCGGCGAGACCGATGCCGTGGCCGGAATGGGCGGTGTCCGCGCGCGCGCCCCGTTCAAAAACGTAGCGCTTCGCCGCTTCCGGTATGCCGTCGCCATCGTCCTCCACGACTATGCGGACGACTTCGCGCGACCCCGTCCGGAAAGCGTCTTGTTCCGTAGCGTTTGATCCGGTCGGGCCCTGGCCGGCGCGGGTCGCAGGGCATTCGTCCTGCCTTGCCGTGACGCGCACTTTCGAATGCGAGTACTTGTAGGCGTTTTCCAGCAGGTTGCCCAATACATCCATCACGTCGCGCTCGTCCGCCCGCACCCGCACCTGTGCCGCGCGGATCTCTACATCGACGTGCTTCCCCGCATACGCCTTGTCAAGGGCACGGCACAGACGTTCCAGCAGGGGCGTCACCGCCACGGGTTCGTGTGGCAGTACGGGCGGTATTGCCGCGGCGCGCGAGAGTTGACGGGTTATGGTCGCCTCCATGCGGTCGAGCTGATCGTCGAACAGCGTTTTCTCGGGTCTGTCCGGTGTTACCAAGGCATTCTTCAGGACGGCTAGCGGTGTTTTCAAACTATGCGCCAGGTCGCCCATGGCGCGGCGATAGCGTTCCCGGTTCTCCAGTTCGTGTTCGACGAAGCGGTTCAAGGTGCGCGCTAGCTGGGCGAGTTCCGCGGGGTAGTCCTCACCGATGTCGCCGCGTTGACCGGCGTGCAGCGCGCGGACCCGCTCCGCCATCCGTCGCAAGGGGCGCAGTCCCCATCGCAAGGTGCCAAGTTGCAGGACGATCAAGAGCAGCGTGGCGGCGGTCACGCCAACCACGAGACTTCTGCGAAACTCGCGAATCTCGGCATTGAACGGGGACTGATCGTTCAGCACCCAGAAAGTAAGCTCCGAGTCCTCAAGTTCTTCGAGAATCACCGTGTAGCCAAGAAGGAATCGGGGCTCGGTACCGTCCCTCTCGATCTTGTGAAAGCGCGAGTCTCCAGGCGGCGGCCGGCGGTTGGGCGCTGCGGCCACCGACGTGATGGTCATGGATGGCGACCGCCACGCCAACGTACCGTCCGCCGTTTCGACGTACGCGTAGAGACCCGAATTCGGCCGGGACAGTCGCGGTTCGCCGAGTTCGTCGGGGAGCAATATGGAAGGTCCCACCAACGGCACCCGCTCCTGGGGCCCAGTCTGGCCTACGTAGGGTCCACGGAAAGCCGTGGGATCGGCATGTTTCCTGGTCGCGTCGACGAGGCCGTACGCCACGATGAGCATCTGCTCTTCGGCGCTCGCGCGTACGCTGGTCGTGAACAATCGCTCCCATATCCAGCCGGTGGCGAGGAGAAACAGACAGAGGACGATGGCGGTCGTCGCCATCAGGCGACCATGCAGGCTAACGCGCATGGAAGGTCGCACCATACGGTGCCAGGAAAGATGGGGGTATCGTATTCAAGGGCTAGAGGGAGAAACGGTAACCTGCACCTCGAATGGTGCGAATGGGATTTAGCGTCCCGTCAGGATCGAGTTTCCGGCGCAGGCGTCCGATAAATACTTCGATGACGTTGCTGTCTCTATCAAAATCCTGCTCGTACAGGTGCTCCGTCAGTTCCCCCTTCGAGACGACTCGGGCCGGATTCATGACGAGATACTCCAGAACGCGGTACTCGAATGCCGTCAGCTCCAGCGCATCGCCGTGCAGGCGCGCTTCCTTGGCGCCGAGGTCGAGGCTTAGCGGCCCTTTCTCGACCACGGGAGAGGCGTATCCCGCGGCGCGCCGTATCAGGGCGTTGAGGCGCGCTTTCAGTTCCTCCAGGTGAAACGGCTTGGTCAGGTAGTCATCAGCGCCGGCTTCGAGCCCGGCCACCTTGTCCTGCCAGTCGCGGCGGGCGGTCAGGATGAGGATGGGAAACGCGCGGTTCTGTTTGCGTAGCGCAGCGATCAGGTCAATGCCGTTCATTTTGGGGAGACCGAGATCGATGACGGCGACGTCGTAGTCGAACTCGAGGCCGAAGTAGAGCCCCTTCTCGCCATCGGGCGCCAGATCGACGATAAAGCCCGCGTCCCGCAAGTACTTGTCGACTTGCGCGCGCAGAAGCATTTCGTCCTCGACCAGCAGAACGCGCATCTCTTTTTCATCCGTGCGGCGTAAGCGCCGCTAACGACATCGCGTCAATTTGGCACAGATGGCGGGGATTGGCACATCAATTTTGGAGAATACCGAGCGGTCTCTCCATCGCGGGCGCTGTGGCCGAATGCGCCGCGCGCCCCGGTTACCGCGCCGTCATGGCCACGGCAATCGGGGCGCGGCAGGGCTTCACCATCATTCGACGGGGGTCACGCGAATGCGAATCTCGCTCCCGGGGCGCCGCTTCATGCGCGCGGTGTAGGTTTGGCCGGCATATTCGTAGCTCACGTCGTAGCCGAGCAGACGTTCTTCGTTGCGATACTCGGTGAACGTATCGCACACGTGTCGCGTTCCATATCGAACCCGCGAACGGTCGGGCGAAGCGTTGACGATGTCGTTGCCGATGCTCGCTCCCAGGACGGCTCCGACCAGGGCACCTACCTGCTTGTTTCGCTTGTTATGTCCGACAGCGTTGCCGACGGCGCCGCCGATGACGGCACCGATAATCGGGCCGGTCCCGGACGCGCCATACTGGGGAAGGCGAACGGTTTGGGCCCGGCAATCTTCGACCGGCACGGCGTAGCGCACCGTCTTGTAGACGGGGATCACGTCGATCACGCGCGCTCTCTCATAGTAGCTGGCCGCCTGTGCGCCGACGGCGAGACAAGTTGCTGTGGCCAGCATGGCTGGTCGGATCAAACGGCGAAATTGCATGTCAATCACTAAGCGGTTGCATTCGATGACGACAGACTAGACCGCGCTCCCTGAATCCCGCCTGAACGAGCAAGCGGTGCGGCTAGCGATGCGCGAACGTGCAGCCCGCGACGCGATGTCCTTCGTCAAGTTCGACGAGCACATCTGCGCGGGCGGGCAAATCTTCCAACATCCACAGCGTCAACCGTTCGTAGTGCGCGACGAACTGCGCGACCGCCGCTTCGTCGAGGCGGCGCTCGGGTGGCCGCGCGCGTTCCTGTTCGAGCCGCCATCGCACGACGGCGTCGAGGTTTGGCACCCGAAGGAAAATCAGGTCGTCCAACGACCGGAATAGCCGCGCGTAGTCGGTCGCCAACGCGTCATTGACATAGCGCCGCCAGCGACCTTCGGGGTCCGACTCGGCTTCAAGGGCATTAATCGGTTGTTCGAGTCGATCTGCCGGCTGAGGCCGCGCGCCAACGCACCAACCCTCAAGCAGAATTATGTCGGCCGGCGCCTGTACGGCTCGCGTTTGCGGAGCGCGATCGTCCAAACCCTTGTCGAAGATGGGAACCGTGACCGCGCCGTCGACCTTGAGCGCTTCCATCACGGACTCACAGAGCGGGATATCGTGGGTACCCGGCGGCCCGCGCGTTGTCAGCAGGGGGTGTACGCGCCGCGACAGCGCTTCGCGTTCGCGCCGCTTGAGATAGAAGTCGTCAATGGACAGGGCAACCACGTGTAGCCCGAAGTGCTGGCCAGCCGCAATGATCGCGTTGGACAGTGTCGACTTCCCGGCGCCCTGGCCGCCGGCGAGAGCGATACGCCCGGGAGGAGCAGAGCGCCAGACCGAGGCAAGGTTCGCCGCCAGCGTCCGCCAGTCTTCCGGGATCGTGGGATCGAGCGCGTCGAAGCAGGCGCGCGACTCGGCATCGACAACGAACGAGAAATTGGGCAACCTGTAGTGACTCGAGCGGATGATGACGGGGCAAGATGGAATCATTGATGCGGCCAATCCTCAACCTTGAGGAGCGGGTAAGGGCCTACCTCACTGTCGCGGGCGGATACGTGTCGTTGTTGTTGCTGCGACTTCTGCTCGGCTACGAATTCTTCGAAAGCGGTGCGGAGAAACTAGTTGGTAGCAATTGGTTTGGGCGGGTCGACTTTCCGTTCCCATTCTCATTGCTGTCGGTGGAGGTGAACTGGTTTCTCGCGACGTGGTTCGAACTCGTCGGTGCCGTGCTCCTGATCGTCGGCTTCGCGACCCGATACGTGTCCATGAGCCTCATAGTCATCACGTTGGTCGCCATCTATGCGGCGCACTTGCCGATGTCGCTGGCGATTGTCGATGGCGAGCGCGTCTGGACAACGGAGGGCATCGGTTCGATCTCCGAATTCATCGACGGCTACCGCATCTCCGAGAAGTGCGCGGACATGCACTGCACGGGCAACTACAAACTCCCGCTGATCTTTCTGTTCATGTTCGTTCCGCTGGCGCTGTCGGGAGGCGGCAAGCTATCCATCGATCACTGGCTGAGAGGTCGCTTCCGAGGTTCTGATCTCTGATCCAGGCCTCCGCGAAACGAGCCAAATCACGCTACATCGGGCAGTTCGCGCAGTGTCTGTGCCAACAACCGGAAGTCGTCGGTTCGGAGCGATGTCGGGCGCCACGCCAATCCAATGTCACGTGAAGCGGGCACCGCGAGCCGCGAGAGCGAGATACCCGTTCCCTGGATGACACGCGCGTCGACCGCAAGCCGCGGTATCAGAGTGACGCCAATACCTGCTGCGACCATCTGTACCAGCGTGTGCAGACTGCTGGCTTCGAACTGCGCCCGTGCCTTGGTGTCGCCCACTCCGCAGGCGTCGAGCGTGTGACCGCGCAGGCAGTGACCTTCCGCTAGCAACATGAGCTGTTCACCCGCGAGCGCTTCGAGGGAAACTTCGTCAGTGCAGGCGAGTGCGTGAGTGCGGTGGCAAGCGAACAGGAACTCGTCCTTGAGGATGACGTCGATGCTGAGGTCCTCGGTCTCGTAAGGCAGCGCAATCAAGGCGAGGTCCAGCTCTCCCTCTTCCAGCCTGGCGAGCAGCGGAGCGGTCTGTTCTTCCCTGAGGTAGATCGTGAGGTCCGGGAATCGGTCCCTCAGCACCGGCAGGACCCGCGGCAAGAGGAACGGGCCGATCGTCGGGATGACTCCGAGGCGCATCTCCCCCGTCATTGGAGAGCGACCGGCCCTGGCCATCTCCATGACCTCTTCAGCGTCGCGCAAGAGCGCCCTTGCTCTCTCGGCGATCTGCAGGCCGACACGCGTGATCAGCACGTGTCGATTCGAACGTTCCGCGATCGCGATTCCGAGCACGGACTCAAGGGCACGAATGCCCGCGCTGAGGGTCGATTGGGCGATGTAGCACCGCTGCGCGGCACGACCGAAGTGCTGCGTGTCCGCCAGCGCCACCAGGTATTGGAGCTGTTTCATCGTGGGTAGGCGTTTCATTTGGGGCCCAATCGCTTATGTTCGTAAAATACGATTATTACATCCAATAATAATCGTTGTACACGAAGGCAGCTAAATCCTACGCTCGTTCCAACGGCCGAATTCGTTGTCGTCAGGATCGCTATGCACGATGGAGCGGCGGACACGACATGGCAGGACACTCGAAGGAGACAATCATGAGCGAGAACAAGTGCCCGGTGACGGGCGGGATAGGCAACACCGCCGCTCGCGGTGGCACCTCGAACCTGGACTGGTGGCCGGGTCAGTTGAGACTGGACGTTCTGCACCAGCAATCTTCCTTGTCCAATCCGATGGACGAGGATTTCAACTACGCCGAGGAGTTCAAGAGCATCGACTACGACGCGCTGAAGAAGGACATCTTCGACGTGATGACCACGTCGCAGGACTGGTGGCCAGCCGACTACGGCCACTACGGGCCGCTCTTCATCCGGATGTCGTGGCACAGCGCCGGCACTTACCGGGTCGGCGACGGCCGCGGCGGCGGCGGGACCGGCAACCAGCGTTTCGCGCCCGTTAATAGCTGGCCCGACAACGCCAACCTCGACAAGGCGCGCATGCTGCTCTGGCCGGTGAAGCAGAAGTACGGAAGGAAGATCTCGTGGGCTGATCTCATGATCCTCGCGGGCAACTGCGCCCTGGAGTCGATGGGGTTCAAGACGTTCGGTTTCGGCGGCGGACGCGCGGACATCTGGGAGCCCGAAGCCGACATCTATTGGGGCTCAGAGGACGAATGGCTTGGCGACAAGCGCTACACCGGTGATCGGGATCTCGAAGTTCCTCTCGGTGCCGTCCAGATGGGTCTGATCTACGTGAATCCGCAGGGACCCAACGGCAATCCGGACCCGGTCGCTTCGGGCCGAGACATTCGCGAGACCTTCGCTCGGATGGCCATGAACGACGAGGAGACTGTCGCGCTGGTCGCCGGCGGACACACCTTCGGCAAGTGCCATGGCGCGGGCGATGAGGCGCTGGTGGGTCCGGAACCCGAGGCCGCCGACATCGCCGAGCAGGGGCTGGGCTGGAAGAGCAGCTTCCGCACGGGCAATGGCTCCGCCGCGATCACGAGCGGCATCGAAGGCGCATGGACCGCCAACCCGGTGAAGTGGGACACCGGTTACTTTGACGTCCTGTTCGGCTACGAGTGGGAGTGTGTGAAGAGTCCTGCCGGAGCGTTTCAGTGGGTGCCCAAGGATGGCGCCGGGGCGGATCTCGTACCGGATGCTCACGATCCGTCGAAGCGGCATGCGCCGATCATGACCACGGCGGACATGGCCATGCGGATGGATCCCATCTATGAGCCAATCTCCAGGCGATTCCATGCGAACCCGGACGAGTTGGCCGACGCCTTCGCCCGGGCATGGTTCAAGATGACACACCGCGACATGGGTCCCCGGGCGCGCTACCTGGGTCCGGAAGTCCCCTCGGAAAACCTCATCTGGCAAGACCCCGTCCCTGCCGTGGACCATCCATTGGCTGACGAACAGGATATCGCCGCCCTCAAGGCCAAGATCCTTGCTTCAGGTCTCTCCGTGTCCCAACTGGTCTCGACCGCCTGGGCTTCGGCATCGACCTTCCGTAGCTCCGACCTGCGCGGCGGGGCGAACGGCGCGCGCATCCAGCTCGCGCCGCAGAAGGACTGGGAGGTCAACCAGCCGGCCCAGTTGGCCAGCGTGCTGACGGCCCTCGACGGTATCCAGCAGGAGTTCAACGGCTCGGCATCGGGCGGCAAGCGGGTTTCGCTCGCGGACCTGATCGTGCTGGGCGGGAGCGCCGCCATCGAGCAGGCTGCGAGGAACGCCGGACACGACGTGACGGTTCCGTTCACTGCGGGTCGCACGGACGCGTCGCAGGAGCAAACGGACGTTGCCTCCTTCGCCGTGCTCGAACCGCAAGCGGACGGGTTCCGCAATTACCAGAACGGCCGGAACGGCTTGTTGACAGAGGAGATGTTGATCGACCGGGCGCAACTGCTCAAGCTGACGGCGCCCGAGATGACGGCGCTCGTCGGCGGCATGCGCGTCCTGAACACCAACTCCGACCAGTCCCGGCAGGGTGTCTTCACCAAGCGGCCGGAGTCGCTCACGAACGACTTCTTCGTGAACCTGCTCGACATGGGCACGGCGTGGAGCGCCACCTCTGATTCGGCAGACGTGTTCGAGGGACGTGACCGCGTCACCGGCGATCTCAAGTGGACCGCCACCCGCGCGGATCTCATCTTGGGTTCGAACTCCCAGTTGCGAGGGCTGGCAGAGGTCTACGGGTGTGAGGATTCGGAGCAGCAGTTCGTGCAGGACTTTGTGGCCGCCTGGGACAAGGTGATGAACCTCGACCGTTTCGACGTTGCGTGATGTCGGGAGGATGTGGGGAGAAAGCTCCTCGATGGGCCGACCTTGAGGGCCTTTCCCCACACCCGGCCAATGCGCGCGTGTGCGAGGCCGTAGCATCGTTGGTCGCTTCAAGCGCAGGAGTCGGACGACCGCTCGCGCGTAACCGCGTGCTGGTCAAGGACTTCGATTAGCATCGGGTTATGGATCGGTTCGAAACGGATGCCCTGCGCGTCGGGGCCGACATCGAAGGCTGGGACGCTTTTCCCGAGCACCGCACCGGAACTTCCGGCGATCTGGCGACGGCCCAGTGGCTGGCGGACGCCATTCGCGCTGCCGGCGCGGAGCCGAGGCTGGATGTTTTTCCCTTTCGTCGCCGGGTGCTGCGCGAGTGCGCCGTGGAAGCCGCTGGTCGCCGGGCCGAAGGCGTGCCGCTGTTCGACGGCGGGCTGACGGACGAAACCGGCATCACTTGCCCGTTGACGCGGCTTGACGGGACCGGTCGAGGGATCGCCGTCACGACCTTCGGCCCCAGAGGGTCGACTGCGGCGCTATCGACCGCGCGGCGAGGTGCTTTTCGCGCCGTGGTGGCTGCATCCGAAGCCCCTGAAGTTGTTCCAGGGCTTGCGCTGCTCAACGCGCCGCAGTACGGGCAACCGTATGGATCGCCAGTGCTGCAAGTCGCGACGCATGACGGCGAATGGCTGAATGCCGCGGCCGAGGCCGGAACGTCGGCCCGTTTTGTCGCGCACGCGACGATCGAGGACACCGAGGCCTGCAATGTGCTGACGCGAATTCCGGGCCGAGACCCCAGTTCACCGCCGCTTGTCATCATGACCCCGCGCAGTTCCTGGTGGACATCCACTGCCGAGCGCGGCGGCGGAATTGCCGTGTGGCTCGCGTGCATCCGGCATTTCGCGAACAATCCTGGTGGCCGCGATGTGCTTTTCACGGCGAACACGGGCCACGAACTCGGCCACCTCGGCCTGGCGCATTACATGGCGCGATACCCGAAGCTCGCGCAAGAAGCGCGCGCCTGGATTCACCTTGGCGCGAACTTCGCGGCCGCCGACCGCCACCATGCGGAAACGAGGCTGGCCAGTGGCGTTCGGTACCAGGCTTCCCCGGACTTGCTCGACATGGGTCTTGAGTCGTTGACAGCCTTCGGTGTCGAACCCGATGAGATCACGCCGCCTAATACCCGGCCGGGCGGGGAAGCGCAGAATATCTTCGACGCTGGCGGGCAATACATCTCGTTTCTGGGCAGGAATCCCTGGTTCCACCACCCGGACGACCGTTGGCCGCAGACCATCGACCTCGAGAAAGCCGAGTCGATTTGCCGCGCCGTGCTGCACATCGCGCGCACCCTTGCAGATGCTTGACGTCCTCTTCGATGACGGCAGCCTGCTGGTCATCAACAAGCAGAGCGGTGTCTCGGTGCTGAATGATCGCACCGGCGCGCCTTGCCTGCTGCCAGAGCTCAAGACCGCGTATTCCCGCCCGCGTCTCGTGCATCGACTGGACAAAGGCACCAGCGGTGTGTTGCTCGTCGCCCTGGATCGACGCACGCAGAGTGACCTGAGCCGCGCTTTCAATGCGCGCGCGGTGCGCAAGCACTATGTTGGCGTCATCTGCGGACACCTGCCATTCGGGCGGACGCTCACCATAGACCTGCCGCTCAAAAAGGGCCGCAAGAGCCGTTACCGCGTGGCGGGTCTGCGCGAGGAAATACGCCCCACTCGGGCGGGATGGACCATAGACGCGGACGGCGGCCATGCGAGCAGAACTCGCGTCCGGGCAATCGCCAGGGGAGAGAAGCGCACCATCGCGGCCATACAACCGATCACGGGCCGTTCGCATCAGATCCGCGTACACCTCGCTTGGGTAGGCCACGCCGTCGTGGGCGATCATCTCTACGGGTCGCCGACGTCGATTGAGCAGGCCAGTCCACGTCTCGCGCTGCACTGCCACCGCGTGTTTGTGCCCGGCTACGGGACGTTTTCGGCACCGGTGCCGGAAGATGTACTCGGCGCGTTGCGTTGAAAGACGGGGCGAGATCGAGCAACGCATAGCCAGTGCCCTAAGATGCCGCGCGGTCTGCTTCCCGAATCGCACCCTCGCTGAACCACCGCTTCGCATGCCGCCGCTCGTCGATGCAGTGGCCGTACCGCGTCCCATGCGCGAGCCACCGCCAGACACTGCCCTTCTCGAAGGGATTGAGCATTCCGAACAGCCCGAGCGTCTTTGGCTTGTCGGGTTTCTGGTTCCAGATTCTCTCCGGCACCCATAGCGCAGGTCCGGCAAGCCGAATCTCCGCGTCGGTCTGCGCATGGGCCACCGTCAGGTCCAGCATCGCGCTCCGGTCTTGGTCCGTAAGACCGAGTTCGGTGGCGGTCACCTCCAGGTCCGGTGACCAGTTGTAGGATCTGTCCGTCTTGCGTTCAGGCTCTGTCGGTTCAACGAAGTCGAGCCAGGCCATTCGGCCACCGCCATCGGTGCGAAACGCGCGTCGTTCCCCGTCACCCGGCGTCGGATTGGCGTCATAGCGCGCATGCTCGGCTCCCAGGATCAACCGATCGGTCGACCGCGCATTCATGTAGATCGAAAAGGGCGCTGCCGCCCACTTCGGTCCAGCGTCGATGGCCATGGCCACCAGGCGCATGCCGACGAACACCTCGTCGAGCCGCACCGGGTCGCGGCGGACGTAGAGGTTGACCAGCGCCCGGGCGCGCCCGTCCTCCGACCGCAACGCGGCGTACGCCTGTACCCGATACGGCTGGGCGTCGGAGCAGTCGCGCTCGAACCAGATCTCGTTCTCGGGTTCGTGGACGATGGGTTCCTCGGGCTCGGAGGCTTCCGGCTCGCCGCTCGAGGCCAACGCCAAGCCCCCAAAGGCCATGGCGAGCGCCACGGCAACAAGACAGAATCGGGACATCTTCGCTCCTCCCTGCGTACTACGTGCAAAGGCACTCGCGGATTCGGATCGGTGAAGGTGTGCTCTCGATTATGTCACTCATGGCAACATCGGCAAGCTGCCAGCCACGCCGTTGCGCTGGCATGAGCCGCGAGGGGCTGTACAAGGCGCTATCCGAGGACGGCAACCCCACCTTTGCCACCGTGATGCGGATCACGCGGGCGTTGGGCATGCAACTCCGTATCACCGCATAGAGACAAGCGTACTGGGGCGGGCACCGCCACTCCTTGCATGGAACAACACTGCCACCACCGCTGGAGGACTTGCAACGTGGAAGTTCCCTGGGCGTCACGGGCGCACTGTAATCCAGTGGGCTGAAGGCTCCTTCGCAGCGCGTTGTCGCCCTCGTTCATCAACCTCCGAGGAACATGACCGACGCGATCACCCAGGCGGCCGCGAGGGTTATTGACCGTTTTCGAGCCAAGGGCTTTAATACGCCGCGCCTTCGACCGCGTGGCCACATGTCTTAACCGTGGCCGAAGTCTCACCCGGCCAGGTAGCTCAGTCGGTAGAGCAGTGGACTGAAAATCCGCGTGTCGGTGGTTCGATTCCACCCCTGGCCACCAACAGTCCTCGCCGTTGCGAAGGGATCTATCAAGCCTACGGTCCAACTGAGCGAGAATAGGGACCACGAGAGTTCGAGCGGTACTGGGGGACAAGGCATGACCGGGTCACTGGCGGGCGTACGCGTCATCGATATGACGACGGTGTATTCGGGACCGATGGCCGCATCTACTCTCGGCGACCAGGGCGCGGATGTCGTCAAGGTCGAGGCGGGCGGCGACATGCAGCGCGGCCCCATGCGGGTTTCGCGAAACGGACTGGACGCCCAGTTCGCCGCGTTGAACCGCAACAAGCGCTCCATTGTCATCGATCTCTCCAGGGATGCGGGCAAGTCCTTGCTGCATCGCTTCGTCGCCTCTGCGGATGTCCTGATGGAGAACTTCAGACCGGGCGTCATGGAACGCCTGGACCTTGGCTACGAGTCGCTCTGTGAGTTGTATCCGCGACTGATCTTCGCGTCCATCAACGGCGTCGGCGCGACCGGGCCCTATGCCGGGCGGCGCGTCTACGATGCGGTGATCCAGGCCATCTCCGGCATTGCATCGCTGCAGGCGGACCCGGCCACGGAGAAGCCCTTGCTGGTCAACACGCTCATATGCGACAAGATCACCGCGATGACGGCGGCCCAGGCCATCTGTTCGGCCTTGTACGCCAGGGAGCAGACCGGCGCGGGGCAGCGGATCGACGTATCGATGCTGGACTCGGCCCTCTTCTTTCTCTGGCCCGATGCCATGATCAACCAGCACTTCGTCGGCGACGGTGTCGATTCGGTGTCGCGCGGGCCGCGTCCCAACAAGGTGAAAAAGACGGCGGATGGCTATATCGCCACGATGCCGGTGCAGACACGCGAGTGGCAGGGTGTGTTTCACGCCCTGGAGCTGACTGAAAAGCTATCGGAGGAGGATCGCGATGTGCGGACCGGAGTGGGACCGAGCCCGCACGTGATGGAGCAGATCGACGATGCCTATGCGCGATTCACCACGGATGAGGTCTGTGACCGGCTGGAACAACACCAGGTGCCGTTCGCGAAGATCAACCTCCGGCAAGAGGTGGTCGACGATCCTCAGGTTCGGGCAATGGAAGCATTGGTGGAATTCGAGCATCCGGTGGGCGGCGCGATGCGCCAGCCTCGACCGCCCGGGCGTTTCAGCGATACACCCGCTGGCCTCTTTCGCCACGCGCCGGGCCTGGGAGAACACACGGATGAATTGCTGAGGGAAGTTGATTTCGCAGCGGAGGAAATCGCGCGGTTGCGGGAAGCCAAGATTGTCTTCTGACGCCGTGCCGGGTCGTTTCAAACGGGTGCTGCGCTCTCGGGAGGTGCTGACGCTCTCTTTCGGCGCGATGATCGGCTGGAGTTGGGTATTGCTGACCGGTCACTGGGTCGAGAACGCTGGTTCCCTCGGGACGTTGATCGCCTTCGCGGCGGGCGGCGTGGCGATCGCCTTCATCGGGCTCACCTATTCCGAACTCGTCGCCGCGATGCCCAAGGCCGGGGGCGAGCATGTCTATACGCGCGCGGCCCTGGGTCCCGGATGGTCTTTCGTCTGCACGTGGGCGCTGTTGATGGCGTATTCCGTCGTCTGCCTGTTCGAGTCCGTCGCTCTGCCGACGGCCGTGGAATACCTGTTTCCCGAGATACGCATCGCCACCCTGTGGCACGTGCTGGACGCGCCGGTACATTTGGGTTTCGTGGCGATGGGCGTTGGCGCGGCGGTGATCATGACGTGGATCAACGTGGTCGGCATCCGCACCGCCGCCTTCGTGCAAAGCGCCATCACCGGCGCCATCCTGCTGGCTGGCGTCATCCTTCTAACGGGAGCGGTTGGCAACGGCGACTGGTCGAATGCGCAACCGCTCATTGGCACTCCCGCCACCGGGATACTCACGGTGCTCATCATGGTGCCGGCGCTGATGGTGGGCTTCGACGTCCTGCCGCAGTCGGCGGAAGAAATAGACCTGCCCGCGAACCGGATCGGGTGGCTGCTGATTGCTTCGCTTGTCATGGCCGTCGCCTGGTACGGGGCCATCTCCTTCGGCGTAGCCCTGGGGCTTGACGCGGATGCGCGCGCCGCCGCGACTGTCGCGACCGCCGACGCGGCGACGGCGCTCTGGGGCGGGTCATGGGCGGGCGCCGCGCTCATCGCTGGCGGCGTTGGCGGCATTCTCACGAGCTGGAACGCGTTCATCATCTGCGGCAGCCGCGTGATGTTCGCGTTGTCGGAGTCCGGCATCCTGCCGCGCGCGTTCTCCCGTTTGCATCCGAAGTACCGCACGCCGTGGGTCGGCGTGATCGTGCTCGGGGTGCTGTCCTGCATCTCGCCGCTGTTTGGCCGGGTCATCCTGGTGTGGCTCATCAACGCGGGTTCCCTGGCGGTGGTCGTGGCCTATCTTTTCGTGCCGATCGCGTTCCTTGTGTTGCGCAAGAAAGACCCGGACATGCCGCGGCCGTTTCGCGTGCGATACCCACGCACGGTCGGCGGCATCGCCATAGTTCTCGGCGCCGGATTCCTGTCGTTGTATATGCCGTTCAGCCCGTCGTCCCTGGCGTGGCCGTACGAATGGGCGATGGTCATCGGCTGGGCGGTGATCGGACTCGTCGTCTGGACCGTAGCCCGCGTCAGAAGCGGGGGCGACACCGAAACATCCTGAGAACGAACGCGCGTTCCTTCGCCCTATGGCCCTCTACTTATTGGGCGGACTCCGCGGGCGGAAGCCGATACACGCGCGCTGCAGTCCCGCTGAAGATCGATGTCTTTTCGGCCTCGCTCAACCCCATTTTGGCGGCGATGCGCTTCAATAGGTTCCAGAGCGTACGATACGAAACCGACTCCTTGTCGACCGGGAAGTTGCTCTCGAACATGCAGCGTTCCACGCCAAACGCCTCGATGGCGTAGCGGTAGAACGGGTAGAGCAGTTCGCAAAGCTCCTCTGACCCCATCGGACCCGCCGCGCGCTGATGCATGTGAAACGGCGGCTCCCAATCCCGCCCGGCCCGCTGTTGCGCGCCGCCGCACTTCATGACGGCGTTGGGACAGCCGGCAATCGCGTCGATGCATTCCTTCCACCGGGTGATCGCCTCGGGGCCGCGTCGGGGTCGATCTTGCCGCCAAGATGGTTGACGATGATGGTGACATCGGGGTGCGCCTTCGCCAGCTTGGCGAGGGTAGGCAGGCGCTCGTAATCGGGTGAGTAGTTGTCGTAGCTGAGGTTGTGTTTCCCCAGCATCGCGTAGCCTTCCTGGAACCGGGCGTCGAGTTCCGGGGGCAAGGGATAGCGTATCCCGCGAAAGTTGGACGAGGCGGCGATGTGCGCCTCGAGCACCGGCTCTACCGCCTTGCCGAGCCGGAGATCGGCGGCGCTGAAGATCCCCGTACACAGGCGCATGTTGCCGTACTTGCCCGACCGGCTCATCGCGGCGATGCCGTGAACGAACTCCGTCTCGCCGATGCACCGCATCTCTTCGGGCCCGTCGGCCCGGTAGAAAGCCCCGCACTGGGCGAAGACCGTCTGGACGACATTGTGACCGGAGACCCGGATGTCCTCGGACATCTCCTCGCAGAGGTACACTTTCTGTTCCCAGCGGGCGTGCGGCTCCCGATCGACTTCTCGGCAATCCCACAGGTGGTGGTGGGGATCAATGATGGGCAGTTCCGACTCCAGCACGTCTTCCGGCGCCGCCTGGGCTAGCCACTGCTCAAGGGGTGCGTTTTCGGGGTAGGTCATCGGGGGAGCCTTCGCAAGCGAGGGGTCGGAAAACAAACTTTGGTCATTAGATCACAAGCCGATAGATTGCTGCTCGGCAAGCCAGGGACAAACCGTCGGCGTTCGATTGCCGCGCTTCGGATCGAGTACAATCGCGGCCGCGAAACTGGAGGTAAATGGTGAAACGACTGCTCGCCCTGGCGACACTCCTCGCGGTGCCGGTCTCGGCCGGTTCGACATCGGGGGATACCCTTGACGATATCCATAGCCGTCTCGCGCCGTTCGGGAGTTCCTGTCTCGAAGAAGACGATGCCTGCGGTTCGGCCCCGGAGGCGAGCCCCGCGGTGGTAGCGGTGGCCAACGAACCGCTGTCGGGTCGAGAGGTCTATGATCGGTTCTGTTTCGCTTGCCATGCCACGGGTGTAGCCGATGCGCCCCTGTTTCAGGATGCCGCCCAATGGGCGCCCCGTCTTGAGAAGGGTATGGACGAGTTGCTGCGTACCAGCACCACCGGTTTCGGGATCATGCCCCCGAAGGGTACGTGCATGACCTGCTCCGACGACGAGATGGTGAACGCCATTCGCTACCTGAGCGCCGCCGAGTAGCAAGTCGCGCGGGCGCGGGATGTAGCGGGCAGTGGGCTTCGAGCGACCGAAGCCGCCCAGCCGCGTCGTCATAGTCGGCGCCGGCCCGGCCGGTGCCACTTTGGCCTGGTTGTTGGCGCGACGGGGCATCCACGTCACCTTGTTGGAGCGAAGGAGTGACTTCGCCCGGGAATTTCGCGGTGAATGCCCCACAGCCGACGCCTTCGGCGCCGCCTGTGGCCCGGCCCCGCTCGTCGACCATGGAAGTACTCATGCCGAGCGGCGTTGAAGCGCTTGAACAGATGGGCCTTCGCGCTGTGCTGGAGGACACTCCCAGCCGTGCCCAGCAAGAGGCCGGGCTTTACCTCACGACCGAGCGGACTATAGCGGCGGACCTTGTAGTCGGTGCCGATGGTCGGAATTCGATGGCCGTGCGCGGAAGGAGTTGGGCCTTTCCGCTAGATCCATGAGTCCGCCCATGGATATTCTCTGGTGCAAACCGCCCTGCCCCGAAGCGTGGTCTGGTGCGCGCGGGTATTTCGGTCGCGGACACTTGTTGATTGCCTACCACACCTGGGACGACACGCTGCAATTGGGTTGCGTCATCCTCAAGGGCACTTTTGGAAACCTGCGAGACAGGGGCGTTGGAGCCTGGATCCAGGAAATGGCCAATCATGTTTCGCCCGACCTGGCGGCGCACCTTCGGCGCCACGGACAGGAGGTGCGCAATCCCTTCTTGCTTGAGAGCGTCTCCGACCGGGTGGATCAATGGAGCCGTAGTCATCGGCGACGCTGCGCATGCCATGTCGCCGGTGGCCGGACAGGGCATCAATATTGCGCTTGAGGGACGTCATCGTGCCGTGTCGCAAGTCGTAACGCACGACAAGAAATAGCGGCCGCTCGAATCACCGTATGGGGGTAGAGCACTTTTCGGCGAGTTCAGAACCGGTGTACAGGCGGCGACGGTAGATCAGTTCGATGTCCTCCTGCTGGCTCAGCACGAACCGGCAACTCTGGTCCCGCGCGAGATCTCGTAGCAGCCCAGATCCGGTGTTGCCGTGCGATTCACGATGAGTCCGTGTCCGCCCGAAGCGCGTCGCACTTGTTGGATGAGTGTCAGAACCTCTCCGGCCTGATCCGCCGACTCCGGCGACCGGTCCGACCAGGGGCGCAGCGCGACGGCATAAAACGACGCGCTGCCATTGTCGCTGGCGATGACTTCGCACAGCCGATAGCCCCGCTTGCCAGGTCCTTCGCCCTCGTTGCCGAGGGGCGAAAGGAACTCCATTTTTTCGGCGTAGCGCTTCTCCACATCGAACAACGCAGCAGCAACCGCGTATCGTCGGTCACTCGACCGCATGCCAACTGCAACAGATTGTCGGTCACCGTGCGGCCCGTCACCGTATTGGCCAGGTGTGCGGCTGAGGCGCTTCGCACTGGGTTGCATGCAGGGGAATTTTCTCATCGAGAATCCGGGCGATGTCCATCAACCGCACCGAACGCGAGCGATGAATCCCGGTCACCATGTCGGGACGAAACGCGCCGCCACCTTGCCCAGACCCTGGGAGATTGACGTGCAGAAGAGCGATATGTCGTCTCGACGCATCGGCTTGGCGCTGCGCAATGGTTCGACAGGCGGTCATCCTACTGCGCTTGCAGTGTTCCCGAAAAGGGCGAAAGCACTAGATTGCGTGAGAACCCCTCGTCTCGCAGCATGACTTGGCACGGTACCGATTGCCCGTACACGCGCCAACCTGGTGCGACGCACGCACAAAATCAGTGCAATGGTGGGCGCCCCAAGGTCGACGAATCGATTTCAAGCCTTTGAATGGCCCGCAAGAACCTGCGTGGCACGATAAGTGCTTGGATAAGACCAGCGGGGACGCGGACGGGACCGCTAAGGTGACGACTACGATAAGAACACCGGCCCCGTTGTCTCCGCCTTTGGCAAACCGGCAAGGGAAAGAGGTATTGGCCCTATGAAAAAGATAGCGATAGCGCTCACGATGATTTGGATGGGGGCGGGTGCGGCTGCGGGAGAAATCTCCGGCAACGTCACGCTCGCCACGGACTACTCGGTCAGAGGGTGGTCTCAAACGACCCGTGATCCGGCGATCCAGGGTGGATTCGACTACGCGTTGGACTCCGGCCTGTACATTGGCGCCTGGTCATCCAACCTGAAATACGGCGACGATGCGAGCGCCGAGATCGACTTCTACGTGGGTTACGGCGGCGAATTGGGTGACGGTAACGCCTTTGATGTCAGCGTCATTCGCTTCGAGTATCCAAGCGAGGGGGATAGCTTGGACTACGTGGAGATCGCTGGTTCCGTCGGCATTGGCGCGATCACCCTGGGCGTCAACTTCTCCCCCGAGTACCTTGGTGACGGCGGGCCTTCGTTCCTCTACCCGTACGTTGGCTATAGCTGGGCACCGAGCGACGCCGCGAGTCTCGACTTCCAGATCGGACTCAACAGGGCGGAAGAAATCGGCGGGCCGGACGAGGACAGCTACATCGATTATAGTGTGATGCTAACGGTTCCCAGCGGCGGCGTAGACCTCGGTTTCGCCATCGTTGGCACGAACTTGGACGAAGAAGTCTGCGGTGCCGATTGCGAGGCGCGCCTGATTTTTTCGATTTCGAAAAGCATGTAGCCAACTAATGAGTGAGGTCGAACAATGAAACTCATCACTACCATTATCAAGCCATTCAAACTCGACGATGTGCGCGAGGCGCTGTCCGAAATCGGCGTGGCGGGCATGACAGTGACCGAGGTCAAGGGATTTGGCCGGCAGAAAGGGCATACCGAGCTCTATCGCGGTGCCGAATACGTAGTGGACTTCCTGCCCAAGGTCAAGATCGAGGTCGCGATCGGCGACGATCTGCTCGATCAGTGCCTGGATGCCATCAGGACATCCGCGAATACGGGCAAGGTGGGCGATGGCAAGGTGTTCGTCACATCACTTGAGGAAGTTGTTCGTATCAGAACAGGTGAAACCGGGCCAGACGCCGTATAGGTCAAGGCGCCTGGTGCAAATCGGGAGATTTACGTGGAAGACTTAATTCAAACCAACTATGCGATAGACACCTTTTACTTCCTGGTGATGGGTGCGCTCGTGATGTTCATGGCCTGCGGCTTCTCGATGCTGGAGGCTGGCATGGTCCGCGCGAAGAACACGGCGGAAATCCTGACCAAGAACGTCTCGCTCTACTCCATCGCCTGCATCATGTTCCTGTTGTTCGGGTACTACATCATGTATGAGAACGTGGATGGAGGCTCGGTCCTGCCGACTTTCGGCACGCTCATCGGCGCGGAGAACACGGTCGCGGACACGCTCGCAAGCGGCGGCGAAACCTACTACTCCAAGCGATCCGACTACTTCTTCCAGGTTGTTTTCGTTGCCACGGCCATGTCGATCGTGTCCGGCGCGGTGGCGGAACGCATGAAGCTGTGGGCTTTTTTGATATTCGCTGTCGTGCTGACCGGCTTCATCTATCCCGTGCAAGGCATGTGGACCTGGGGCGGCGGCTGGCTTTCGGAAGCGGGCTACTCCGACTTTGCGGGATCCGGCATCGTGCACATGTGCGGCGGAGCGGCGGCGCTCGCCGGAGTGATCCTGCTTGGACCGCGCGCGGGCAAGTACGGCGCAGACGGGCGCGTCAACGCGATCCCCGGCTGCAACATGCCGCTCGCCACGCTCGGCATGTTCGTACTGTGGTTCGGCTGGTTCGGTTTCAATGGGGGTTCCGAGTTGAAACTCTCCAACATCGACGAGGCGAATGCAGTGGCGCAGGTGTTCGTGAACACCAACATCGCCGCTTGCGGAGGCCTGGTCGCGGCCTTGATCCTGGCGCATATCTGGTTTGGCAAGGCCGACCTCACGATGGCCCTGAACGGGGCCTTGGCGGGGCTCGTCTCGATCACCGCCGACCCGCTTTCCGGCAGCGCGCTCTGGTCGATGATCATCGGCGCGGTCGGGGGCTTGATCGTGGTGCCTTCCATCGTCATGTTCGACAAGCTCAAGATCGACGACCCGGTCGGCGCGATCAGCGTGCATGGCGTTTGCGGCATATGGGGCGTCCTGGCAGTGGTCTTCAACAATCCCGATGCGACCATCGCCGGCCAGTTGATCGGCATCGTCGGTATCTTCGCGTGGGTTTTCCTCGCGAGTCTGGTGGTGTGGGCGATCCTGAAAGCGACCATGGGCATTCGTCTCTCGGAAGAGGACGAAGAGCTTGGCGCGGACATCGCCGAGACGGGCATCGAGGCCTATCCAGAGTTTGCCCAGGGCTAGCAGCCTGTCGGACTTGCCGCTTTGGCGGCAAGATCGACGGGATGACGGGTGAGCGGGTGGGACGAAACAGTCGGGCTTGGGCGGGGGCAAAACACGGCGCACCCGCCAGGGCGACGGATTTTGTGGCGCTGACCTCGATCCCACTCGCAACCACCAAAGGGGCGCGATTCGCGCCCCTTTTTTTCGTACACCTCTCTGGCTAACATGCGCCGCCTTATGCGGTACGTGAGCACTCGTGGGCGGACATCGCCCATGCCGTTCCAGGATGCGGTAATGACAGGCTTGGCGCCGGACGGCGGATTGCTATTGCCCGAGTCAGTCCCTGACCTGCGCGCTCGGCTCGAAGATTGGCGCGGCCTTCAGTTCACTGAATTGGCGGTCGAGTTGTTCGACGAATTCATCAGCGATATTCGGCGCGACGTACTGGAACGAATTGTCTCGACAGCCTTCTCAGCGTTTCGGCATCGGGATGTCGCCCCCCTTGTGCAAGTCGGCGATCTGCATGTGCTGGAACTGTTCCACGGTCCCACGCTGGCCTTCAAGGACGTGGCGTTGCAGGTGCTGGGCGGGATGTTCGAACACATCCTTGCTTCTCGGGGCGGACGTCTGAACATCCTTTGCGCCACCAGTGGCGATACGGGCAGCGCCGCCATCGCCGGTGTCCGGCAGCGGGCGAATATCGACATCTTTGTGCTGTATCCGGACGGTCGGACGAGCGCGCTGCAGGCGCGCCAGATGACCACCACGCCGGACGAGAACGTGCATTGTCTCGCCATTGAAGGCAGCTTCGACGATTGCCAACGCGTCGTGAAATCGATATTCAACGATCTGGCGTTCAAGAGCCGGTTTGATCTCGGGGCGGTCAATTCGGTGAACTGGGCGCGGCTGCTGGCACAGACCGTCTACTACTTCCATACGGCGCTGCGCTTCGAGCAGGCGGTCTCGTTCAGCGTTCCCACAGGCAATTTCGGCGATATCCTGGCGGGCTATCTCGCGCGTGCGATGGGCGCGCCGATAGACAAGCTCATCCTCGCGACCAATAGCAACGACATACTTGCACGGTTCTTTGCCACGGGCATATATGCCCTGGGTCCCGTGCGCCGCACCATCAGTCCGTCCATGGACATCCAGGTGGCGAGCAACTTCGAGCGCTATCTCTACTACCGGCTAGGCAGTTCCGAGGCGCTCGACGCGTTCATGGCGGATTTTTCGGCAACCGGCTCCGCCCAGGTTGAAAACGGTGGGTCGATGGATGAGAGCATCCTGCCCGCCGCCGTGAGCGAAGAGGAGACGATGGCCACGATCGGCGAGGTATACGCGCGCTACCGCTACGTGCTCGATCCGCATACCGCCGTCGGCGTCGCCGCTGCAAGGCGATTGCAGCGGTCGGGCCCGGTCGTATGCCTGGCGACGGCGCATCCCGCGAAATTCCCGGAATCCGTGAATGCCGCAATCGGCAAGGATGTCGCCCACCACCCGGTCCTGGATGGACTCGCGGACCTGCCAGAACGGAAGACGTCATTGCCGGCGGATGTCGATGCCGTGAAGGAGTTCATCGCAACACACGCGACGGGTTGACGGCGTCGCGGGCGCGGCGTTTTGCCAGCGCCTACCCATCGTCACAGACTGCGGGCTCGGCCTACATCGGGGGCTCCGTCCAAGATGCGCGGTATCCGAGCGCTTCAGCTACATGGGCCGCCGCTATGTGCGGTTCTTCGGCCAGGTCGGCAATGGTGCGAGCCACCTTCTGCACGCGGTGGATCGCGCGCGCAGACAGCTGGTAGCGCTTGACGGCAAGACGCAAGAGTTGCTGCCCGCCCTGGTCGAGTGGGCAGTGCCGTTCCACGTCGCGCGCGTCGAGTTCCCGGTTGTACTTGTGCCCTCTTCGAAGCTGGATGGCGCGCGCAGCGGCGATCTGGCGACGCAGGGCGGCTTCATCGAGAGCGGGTGATCGGCCGTTCCACAGTTCGTCCTCCGTAACTGGTGGCACCTCTACGGTCAGGTCAACCCGATCCAGCAGGGGCCCCGACAGGCGTCCCCGGTATCTCTGCACTTGATACGGCGTACAGCGGCAGTGTGTTTCGTCGCAGACAAACCCCGAGGGGCAGGGGTTCATGGCGGCGACGAACTGAAAGCTCGCCGGCAGGCGGCACTTCTGGTTCACGCGTGCGATCACGACCTGCGCCGATTCCAACGGTTCGCGCAGCGCTTCGAGAGCGTCCCGGCGAAATTCGGGCAACTCGTCGAGAAACAGGACGCCTCGATGGGCCAGCGATACCTCGCCGGGTGCCACGGGCGAGCCGCCGCCGACGAGGGCAGCCGTAGAGGCGGTGTGATGGGGGTCGCGAAATGGTCGCGCATCGCCGGCGGGACGCTCCCTGCTGGCAACGGAGTAGACGTTGGCGACTTCGACCGCTTCGGTCCTGCTTAACGCGGGCAGGAGGTTGACGAGACGCTTCGCAAGCATCGTCTTTCCGGTTCCCGGTGGCCCGCGCATGAGAAGGTGATGGCCGCCGGCCGCGGCGATCACAAGCGCGCGTTTGGCGGCCAGTTGGCCCTTGACGTCGTTCAGCGAAATTTGCGTGCTGTGATGGGCGGCGCTTTTCCTTGGCGGAGACCATGGTGCCGGGTCTTGCGCGCGCACGATCTCCACCGCGTGCGCCAACGAGCGGACCGGGTACAAGGGCGTGTCGACCAGACCCCCCAACTCGTCCGCGTTGTCGGAGGGAAATACGAGTCCGCGACCGGCGCCCTGGGCGGCGAGTGCTGCGCCGAAGCAGCCCCGGACGCGCCGCACTTCGCCGTAGAGCGATAGTTCGCCGATGAATTCGAGGCGCTCGAGGTGGTGATCCGGCACCTGGTTTGTTTCCGCCAATATGCTCATGGCGATGGCGAGGTCATAGCGACCGCCCAGCTTGGCGAGGTCGGCGGGCGCAAGGTTGACCACGAGCTGGCCCCTGGGAAAATCAAGCCGGGTCGTCTTGAGCGCGCTCTTGACGCGATCCCGGGCTTCGCGAACCGCCGTCTGCGGCATACCGACGACGGAAAACCCGGGCGCGCCCCCCGGTCGATGGGCTTCAATCGTCACCGGGGGCGTTTCGATGCCGTCCTGGGCTCGCGTATGGATGCGCGTGAACCGGGCGGATTTGGATGCGTCCCCGTAGGTGTCGTGTCGCTCGGCGACGTTCGCCATGATCCCTTTGCAACGCTTGAAAGGCGTCCCGCTGGCCGGGGACGCGCGCGGCCGCACCGCCGATATTGCGAGTCAGACGCGCATGCGCAGTGTTGTGCCCAGTCTAGGAAGTCAATGACCGGCGCGCGAGGGAGCGAAGCTGCAATTGACGTAGGTGATTGCCGACAACATCAGCCATCCGCGTCTCAACTGATGCCGTGGGCGGGGTCAAAACGCCGCACCCGTTGTGTCAGTCTTCCAGCAGCGCGATGGCTTGAGGGATCTCTTGTAACCGGCCTACCTGCGCGCTGGCACCCACGGGGTCGCTTGCTCCGTCGGGATTGAACCAGATCGTATGCATGCCGACGTCTCTCGCGCCCTGCACATCGTCGATCGGGTGATCCCCGATATGTACCGCGGCCGCGGCAGCGACGCCGGTTCGCGCGAGGGCCGCGTCGAACATCGCACGGTGCGGCTTCATGGCGCCCACGTCCGCCGCGGTAAAACCGAACGAGAAGTAGCGATCAAGGCCGAGTCGCAGGAAGTCGGCATTGCCGTTCGTGAGCGCGCCGAGGGTGTAGCTGCGCGCGAGAGTGGATAGCGTGTCGAGGGCGCCGTCGAGGTACGACACGCGATGTCGACCCCGCAGGAATACTTCGAAGGCCTCGGCCGCGTAGGCGCGCGCGTCGTCTTCGCCGCATCCGCAACGCCGCACGGCTCGAAATAGAACTTCCTCCCGCAGGCGCGAAACGTCGTGCGCGATCTCCGGGGCGTCCGCGATCACCTGCTCGCGCAGCGCGCGGGTGGCGTGAAAGCCGAACGCCTCGGAGAAACCCGGCACTCGCCGGTTCAGCCGTTCGCGCATATCGATTTCCGCCTGGCGGATGGTGTTATCCGTTTCCCACAGCGTGTTGTCGAGATCGAAAGTGACGAGTTCGATCACTACTTCTTGGGATTCCTGGCGCGCGGATGGGCGGCGTCGTACACCTTGGCCAGGTGCTGGAAGTCGAGATGCGTGTAGATCTGCGTGGTCGAGATGTCGGCGTGGCCAAGCAGTTCCTGCACCGCCCTCACATCGCCGCTCGACTCGAGCAAATGGCTCGCGAAGCTGTGACGCAGGAGGTGTGGATGTAGTACGTCTGTGCCGAGATTGCGTATGGAGAGCGTCTTCAGGCGCGCCTGAACGGTGCGCGGACTGATTCGGTTGTTGCCCCGACCGGTGAAGAGCGGATCCCGCGAACCCGCGCCGGGTCGGGTTTCGAGCCACCTGCGAACGGATTCTACGGCGGGCGATCCGAGCGGCACGACGCGGGTCTTGTTGCCCTTGCCGGTGACCGTGGCGAAACCGTTGACCAGGTCGAGATGTCGGAGGTCCAGGTCGACCAGTTCGGCCAGGCGCATGCCGCTTCCGTAGAGCAGTTCAATCATGGCGCGATCGCGTAGTTCGAGCACCGACTGTGGATTGGAATCGAAGAGCTTCGCCGCGTTGTCTATGTCCAGCGTTTTCGGCAGCTTCTTGCGTTTTTTCGGTGCGCTGATACCTGTGGCGGGATTCGCTTGGGTATATCCGCGGCGCACGAGGAAGGCGTAGAAACTGCGCACGCTGGACAGGGCACGGCCGATGGTATTGGACGAGCGTCCCCGGGCATGCATCCGCGCGAGGAATTGGCGCACGTGATGCGGCTTGCACGCGAGCCAGTCGTCGATTTCGGCGCTCGTCCTGAACGCCTCGAGGTCGCGCCGATAGGCTTTGATCGTATGCGGAGAGCTGCGTCTTTCGTGGGTGAGATAACCGATGTAGGCGTCAAGCGGAGGTTTTGGTCCGCCGGAATCGACCGCATCGCGAGGCGGAGTCGCGATGCTTCTGTCGTCGGGATGTTGTTTCATGGAATCTCTACGTATTGCCGCGTAATGCAGCGATTCGAGATGCGATCATAGCTGGACACGTCCTTCGTAGACCGACGCCGCCGGGCCCGTCATCGCGACCGGGCTGGACTTGCCCGGCCAAGCCAGCTCGATATCGCCCCCGGGAAGCGAAACGGTTGCGCGCGACCGCAATAGTCCGTGCAGATTGCCGGCGACCATTGCCGCGCACGCCCCGCTGCCGCACGCGCGGGTTTCGCCGGCGCCGCGTTCAAACACCCGCAGTCGCGCATTCTCGGGATCCATGACCTGGAGGAAACCAACGTTGACGCCTTCGGGAAAGGCGTCTGACGCCTGCAATGCCGCACCTACGTTTTCCACCTGTGCCTTGTCGACGTCGTCGACCATGACGACCGCATGGGGATTGCCCATGGAGACTGGTGTAAACGCGACCGATTCTCCATCGACCGTCAATCGGTAGCGCAATCCCTTTTCCGTGGTCAAGTCGGGTCGGAACGGGATACTTCGCGCTTTGAGACAGGGGACATTCATCTCGACCCGCACCTTGCCGTCCTTGAGCAAGCGCGTGTGCATGCGTCCGCCGGCCGTATCCAGCGCAAGACCCTTTTTCTTGGTAAGTGCGCGATCCCGGACAAACCGTGCCACGCAGCGACTGCCATTGCCGCACTGCTCGGCTTCGCTGCCATCGCTGTTGAATATTCGAAAGTTGAAGTCCGCGTCGGGAACTGCCGGCGGAAACACCGCCAACAGTTGATCGAAACCGATGCCCGTGCGGCGATCACTCCAGGTCCTGATGCGCTTGAGATCCAGATCGACGCCTTGCGTCACCAGGTCAACGACCATGAAGTCATTGCCGAGGCCATGCATTTTCGTGAACCGGAGGTTCATGGCCTGATTATAGTCGCTTATCGCGCCGGAACCCGGAGGCCCCGCGTCGCGCGCCAGCTCCCGACAGGTCTGTGACCGTTGAAGCGGGTCTTTCTCAATGTCTGTTAGTGCTGCACCGCTGCGTATAGCGACTCGACAGGCATGTATTGCGTGGATCTGGGTAGCTTGCGCTGGATCACTTCCCCACGCTCGATCAACAGCGCATACGCGCCGACGCGGCGCCTGGTAGTCAACACGCGGAAGCCATCGTCGGTGAACGCAACTGCGCAAAGGTTGTCGATCGCGAGGCCTGGCCCGCCTCTGCGCTTCAGCATCTGTTGGAAGTCCTGGCGTCGGGGCACGCCATTGGTGTGACTGTTGTAGTGGGGACACGCGATCCCCTTGACGAGGCCCATGCCGGTGACCGCGATATAGTTCCAGTCGTTGGGGTCATAAAACGCCATCGAGTCGCTGTGGCCGCGTTCGAACCAGCAGATCGCGCCCGCGCTCACGCCGCACAGGACGGCACCGCGATCGAACGCCGCACGCAACAGTTTGTCGACACCCAGCCGCCGCCAGCGGCGCATCATCATGAGCGTATTGCCGCCGCCGACGTAGATGATGTCCGCGCGGTCGATCTTGTCGGCGACGAGGCGCGGATCCGGTGTCGGTCCAAGCAAGTAGACCACGTCGGTGGTGCAACCATAGTGCGCGCCATAGGCCCGGTCGAACATCGGCCAGTAGTCGGCGGCGTCGCTGCTCGCGGTGGGAACCAATAGCGCGTGGGGTCGGGACTTGCCCGTCAGGCGGATGATCTCCCGGTCGATCGGCTCGGTCGCCAATGTACGGATGCTGCCGCCGCCGATGGCGACAATGCTGCCCACGTCCTTCAGCCTATTCCCGGACCGGCGCCAGGCTTATCCGCTGGAACAGGAGACCGGGGTTCAAGATTGGGGTCCGCTCAAGAACTATCCGCTTTCCAGGGCCAATTGATGCCTCGCGGTTTCGCGTTGCCGCACGACGCGAAATGCATCGCCGTGCACAAGCACCTCGGCCGGCCGGCAACGGCCGTTGTAGTTGGACGCAAGCGCCATGCCGTAGGCGCCGGCGCCGAAGACGGCAAGCAACGAATCGTCGTCGAGCGCAAGATCGCGATCGAGCGCGAGGAAATCCGCCGTCTCGCACACCGGCCCGACGATGTCCCACCGTCGCGGCGTCGACGCTGCTGCGGACACCGGTTCCACCCGATGCCAGGCTTGATAGAGGGCCGGCCGCATGAAGTCGTTCATCGCCGCGTCAACCACCGCGAAGTTGCGGTAGCCGTCGGCCGGGGCTGGCTTCAGGTATTCCACCCGGGTTAGCAATACACCGGCTTCCGCGACGAGGTAGCGGCCCGGCTCCACCACGAGGGTCAGGCCGCGAGCCGCAACCGGCGCGGCCACTTCCCGGCCGAAGCCTTCGATGTCGAATTCGGGTTCGTCTTGGTAGCTGACGCCGAAACCGCCGCCCAGGTTGAGGTGCTCCACGTCGATGCCCTCGCTGGTCAACGTGTCGACGACCCGGAACAGGCGATCCCGCGCGTCGATGTAGGGACCGAGTTGGTTGATCTGCGATCCGATATGGCAGTCGATCCCGCGTACGGCGAGCGCGTCGGACGCGGCTGCGCGACGATACATGTCGAGCGCCTGCCTTTCGGGAACGCCGAACTTGTTTTCCTTCAGGCCGGTGGAGATGTAGGGATGCGTCCGGGCGTCGACGTCCGGATTCACGCGCACGGAAACCGGCGCAACGCTTGAAAGCAGTCTGGCCCGCGCTTCGAGCCGGTCGAGTTCCTGTGCGCTCTCGACGTTGAAGCATCCGATGCCCGATTTGATGGCGAAATCAATGTCCTCGGTGGACTTGCCGACGCCCGAAAAGACGACGCGTTCCGGCGCGCCCCCCGCGAGCAATACGCGCTCGAGTTCGCCGCCGGAGACGATGTCAAACCCGGCGCCAAGGCTTTGCATCAGTTTGAGGATGGCGAGGTTGGCATTGGCCTTTACCGCGTAACAGATGCTGCAACCGTCCAGCGCCCGGGTCAGGCGGGAGAAACGTTCCTCGATAGCCGCTTGGGAGTAGACGTACGCCGGCGTTCCCACGGCGTCGGCGATGTCGGTCAGACGGACGTCTTCGACTCGGAGTGCATTATCGGTTCGACTGAACATGCGGCGACCTGTGCTTGCTCCTCGGGCAGGTACAGCGGACCTTTCTGGCCGCACATGGCGACCATCATGCACATCGCTGCGACGAAGGCCCAGCGCATGGATGTCCTCTCGGTATCCGGTATCGCAGTATAAACCGGCGACAGAATGTATGACGACCGTCGGACGCCTCCGCTCAGATACGCTCGCGCGCTTGCCGCGCCGCTGCCGCCACCTGGTTCGGCGCGGTGCCGCCGGGATGATCGCGCGCCGCCAACGACCCTTCGAGCGACAGCACATCCATCACGTCGTCGTCGATGGCCGCCGCGAACTTGCGGAGTTCGTCCGGCGACAGGTCTGACAACGCCGCTCCCTTCTCCTGGGCGTAGCGCACGACCCGCCCCACCGCGTCGTGGGCATCGCGAAACGGCAAGCCCCTCTTCACGAGGTAGTCCGCCAGGTCCGTGGCCGTGGCGAACCCGAGCTCCGCGGCTTGCCGCATGCGCGCGGTATCTGGCCGCATCGCGGCAACGATATCGCCGATGGCCCGCAAACAGGCTTTGAGCGTATCCACCGTGTCGAACAGCGGTTCCTTGTCCTCCTGGTTGTCCTTGTTGTAGGCGAGGGGCTGGCCTTTCATCAGCACCAGCAGGCTGGTCAGGTTGCCGACGATGCGTCCGGTCTTGCCGCGCACCAGTTCCGGCACGTCAGGATTCTTCTTCTGCGGCATGATGCTGGAACCCGTGCAGAACGCATCGGGCAGTTCCACGAAGCCGAACTGCTGGGAGGTCCATATCACCATCTCCTCGCACCAGCGCGACAGGTGCGTCGCGGCGATGGCGGCGCAGGCGCAGAACTCGATGGCGAAGTCGCGGTCGCTCACCGCGTCGATGGAGTTCGCGGCGATGTCGTCGAAGCCGAGCGCGGTCGCGGTGTCGGCGCGATCGATGGGGAACGTCGTCCCCGCCAGCGCCGCCGCGCCGAGCGGCGAGACGTTCATGCGCGCGCGACAGTCCCGGAATCGCTCCCGGTCGCGGTGGGCCATTTCGAACCAGGCCAACATATGGTGGCCGAATGTCACCGGCTGCGCTGTCTGCAAGTGCGTGAAGCCGGGCATCGGGTCGGCGCTGTGGCGTTCCGCCAAGTCGACGATGCGGGCCATCAACTCCGTCAGGAGCCCGACGATGGCGTCCGATTCATCGCGCAGGTAAAGACGTACATCGGTGGCGATCTGATCGTTGCGCGATCGCCCCGTGTGCAGCTTCTTCCCGGCCTCGCCCACGAGGTCCGTCAATCGCGCTTCGATGTGCATGTGGATGTCTTCCAGCGCGTCGGACCATTCGAACGTGCCCGCCTCGATCTCGGCGCGTATGGTTTCGAGGCCGCCGACCACCGTGTCGCGTTCTTCTTTAGTGAATACGCCGATTTTTGCGAGCATCCGAGCATGGGCGAGCGAACCGTCTATGTCGTGGTGATACAACCGCCGGTCGAATCCGATGGAGGCGGTAAACCGGGCGACGAAGTCGTCGGTGGGTTCGGAAAAGCGTCCGCGCAAAAGGCTATCGTCGTGTTTGTCGCTCATGGGAGGACGCGTCCCGATCAGGCTGATTCAGGCAAACGCGGATTATACCGATGTGTGGTCATGCGGTATTGCGGCCGCAAAACGCGCAGCGGATCCGGTGCGCGAAGCCGTTCAAGCCGCCAGCGTGCGGACACCGTAAAGAGGAATGCGGGCGTCCCGCGTGACGAGGACCAGCCCTTCGGCTTGGGCCTGGACAATCAGAAACCGGTCGAATGGATCCCGGTGGTGCGCGGGGAGATTTCCCGCTTGCTCCGCGTGATGAAATGTCAGTGGAAGATGGGTAAATCCCCGTTCCGCAACCAGCGCCGCCACGTTGTCCGGAGCAGTCATGCGCCCCTTCGCGCGCTTGATGGCGATCTCCCATCCGGTAATGGCGCTTACGAATACATCGTTGCGAGGGTCGGCGATTTGGAGGCGGGCGTGTTCAGCCAACTCCGAGACGTTCGATAGCCACCATAGGAATACATGGGTATCGAGCAACAGCCGCAGCATCGTCAATCCGCATCCGGGGAAATCTTCGAGTTCTCGATCGCCTCAATGAGCTCCTCATCCTCCTCGTCGAAGTCGGGAGACATCCAGATCTGGCCTTCCAGCCCACCGGGCTTTCGCTCTTCCGCTCACGCGGAATCGAACTCTTGTCAAGTTGACTTGCGTAACTGTTGTGCCGACATCCGCGCGATCCGCGCGCGTGCGATGGAGCGGTCCATGTCGTAGTGGTATAACCGGCGGCGTTCATGAATGCCATCAGGATCGCGACGCGCAACAGTCCGCTCGCCCGCTACCAGGCGGAACGGGTCGGATCGCTGCTCGCAGATTCGGCGGGCGTCCGGGTCGAACTGCTGGGCATGACGACCCAGGGGGACCGGCAATTCGATTCGACCTTTTCGGGCAAGGGTGCATTCGTCAAGGAACTGGAAACCGCCTTGCTGGAGGGCCGCGCCGACATCGCGGTACACAGCATGAAGGACGTTCCCGTCGCGCTGCCCGACGGTCTCGCGGTTGCCACCGTCGGTGTGCGAGCGGATGCGCGGGACGCGCTGGTGGCGGGCGGCTTGACCTTCGATGGGTTGCCCGAGGGCGCGCGTGTCGGTTCATCGAGTTTGCGCCGCCGGATGCAGCTCGGCTTCGCGCGTCCCGACCTGACCATGGTCGATATGCGCGGTAACGTCGGCACGCGTCTCGCGAAACTCGATGACGGCGATGTGGACGCGCTGATCCTCGCCTGCGCCGGGCTCGACCGCCTGGGGTTGGCCGATCGCATCAGTCAGCGGCTTGCCGTCGATCTCAGTTTGCCTGCGCCGGGCCAGGGCGCGCTCGCCGTCGAATATCCGATGGACCGAATAGATGTCAAAGCGCTCGTATCCTCCATCGTCGATTCCGCGGTTGACAAGGCTGTCATGACCGAGCGCGCGTTGGTGCGTGCGCTGGGTGCCGACTGCGCAACTCCCCTCGGCGCGTACGCCGAAATCGAAGGGGTCGCGACGCGGCTCACTGCTGTATTGGGCGACGAGAAGGGCGAACGCGTTCTAACCGTATCCGAGCGCGGCGACGATCCGACGGAACTCGGCGAACGGGCGGCGGCGGTGCTGTACGGCCTGGGCGCGGCTGAACTTCTCGCCTAGGCGGGGCCCGAGCCATGCGCGTATGGGTGACGCGGACAGAACCCGGCGCGAGCCGTTTGGCCGCTGGGTTGGTCGACGCCGGTTACGAAGCGTGGGTGCGGCCCGTGCTCAGGATCGAACCCATCGCGGCGCCGCCGCCGACGGGACAGTTTGCGCTGACGGTTTTTCTATCTGGGCACGCGGTGGAATTCGCCGTGCGCAATGGTTGGAATTCGACGCCGGCATTGGCTATCGGGAAGACCACGCGCCGGGCGCTTGCGCGCCACGGCATTGATGCGCGCACGCCGGACCGATCATCTTCGGAGGGAATCATCGCTGCGCTTGCCGCTGATCCCCCGCAGAGCGTGATGCTCGCGGCGGGCGAAAGCGGTCGCGGCGTCCTTGAACGATGGTTGGCGGACCGCGGCATACCGGCAGCCAAGTGGTGCCTATACCGGCGGGTCGCCGTGGGAGGCTCGTTGGACCCGGCGGAAACCATCGACGGCATCGTCGGTAGCAGCGCCGCCGCATTGCGGGTTGTCGCGAACATGTGGTTTGCTTCCCGACGCAGCGCGAACGTCGCGGTGCTCGCTCCGTCGGAACGCGTAGCTGCGGCGGGGAAGACGCACGGCTTCACGCGGGTCTTCGTCAGCGCGGGCGCCGGAGACGAAGCCGTCATCGCGACGCTGCACCGGATAGCGAACGAATATTCGGACTGAAGCCGCAGCGCGGGAGGGAGTTGGCAATGGCCGAGCCAGACGAAACGACGAACCAGCCGCCGGTCGACGACGCGCCGGCGCCAGAGCGGAGAAAGTCGCGCGGCTTGGCGGTGGCGTTCGTAACCTTGCTGTCTCTTGCCAGCATCGCCGCCGCAGGCTATCTGTATTGGCGTGTGGAAGGCATCGCCGGGAGCGGCGGCATCGAGTCCCGCCTGGGTGACGACATGGCGCGGCTCGAACGCGAAGTGGCGCGCGCGCGCTCGATGACGCGTAGCGGTACGGACGAGATGCAGGCAAGCATCGCAGAGCTGGAGCAGACGCTAGTCGTCTACGGCGAGTCGTTGAAGCAGTTGCGGGCGTCGCTGCCCACCGAAGACCGTCCGGACAGGTCACCGGATCCCAAGGCATGGAGGCTGGCGGAGGTCGAGTATTTGCTCCGGATCGCAAACAACCGTTTGCTGTTGGAGCGCGACACCCGCGGGGCCGATCAGATGCTGGAGACGGCTGATGCCATTCTCGAAGAACTGGACGACTACGCCCTGCACGATGTCCGCGCCCTCCTCGCGGACGAACGCATGACGCTCGCGAACACGGAAACCGCCAACACGCAAAGCATCTTCCTCACCCTGGAGGCCATCAAGAACGCTTTGCCGGAACTGCCGCTGAAGCAGCCCGAGTACTTCGAGCTGACAGACGCGTCCGGGAGCGAAGCGACGGAGGCACGGGTTAGCGAGCCGGTTGGCGAGCCGGTTGGCGAGCCGCTTGACGAAACGCCGACAGCTTCGGGCTCGGAGCCGGATTCCATTGGTCAGGCTCTGAAAGACCGTTTCTTCGGCCTGTTCGAATTTCGGATACGGGAAAGCGTTGCGCCCCGTCCGCTGATACGTCCCGATGAAGCCATCTATCTTGAACGCAACCTGAGACTCGCCCTGGATCGTGCGCAACTCGCGATGCTGCGAGGCAATCAAACGCTGTTCGCGACAAGTTTGAAGACCGCCCGCGAGTGGCTCGATGGGTACGTCGACCCCGAGCACGCGGCAACACAGCGCATGGCGCAGGACCTGGAGAGGCTCGCAAGCATCGACATCGAGCAACCGATGCCCGATATTTCCGGATCGCTCGCTCGCCTGCTCGAACTTCAGAGCCTTCCGGCGGATCCGGCTCCTGATCCGGAGCCGGCCCCGCCCGTCGAGCAAGGGCAAACAGAGTGAAAGTCCGCACCTTGGTCTACGTGGTCGCCGCGGTCGCCGTCGGCGGACTGCTCGGTTCCCTGATGGTGAAGGACGCTGGCTATGTGATGATCGCTTACGGCAAGGCAATCTTCGAGACGAGCGTCTGGTTCGCGCTCTTCGCTATCCTGGCGCTGTGGGTTTTGGCTCGCATACTGTTCACACTGTTGCGGCGCCTGCTGCAAGGTCGCGCGGACGTGGCGAACTGGGTGAAAAAGCGCCGTGAGACGACTGCGAATCAACGCACCGAACAGGGCGTTCTACACGTCCTCGAAGGACGTTGGACCGATGCCCGGAAAGCGTTGACCGACGTTGCGGCAAATGCGGCCACGCCGATCGTCAACTACCTTGGGGCGGCGCGGGCAGCGCACGAACTGGGGGACGCGGCTGACCGCGATCGCCTTCTGGACCTCGCTGGCGGCGCAACTTCGGGCGCGACGCTTGCCGCCGGGCTGACCCGCGCGCGATTCCTCGCGGGCAGCGGCGAATGGCGAGAGTGCCTAGAAACGCTGGAAGCGCTCAAAGGGGAGTCGCCGCGGCATCCCCAGGTTCTGGCCCTGCTGTTGGCCTGCCATGAGGAACTTGGGAACTGGGATGCAGTTATCGAACTTGCGCCGGTGATCGGTAAAGCCAAAGCGGGCGATCCGGCCGATCTGGAACAGGTGCTTCAACGCGCCTGGTGCGGGCGGCTGGAAGCGAGTTCCGTGAGCGCCGACGCCGGGCAGCATGTGCGGGAAACGTGGAGTGCGATTCCACGACGACTAAAACGCGCGCCCGTCGTTGCCGCGCATTACGCGGAGTGTCTGGATGCGGCAGGAGACTCGGACGAGGCCGTACGAATACTCAAGCGGGCCATCGAATCGGATCCCGATGATCGGCTGATCGCGCTGTATGGTGAAATCCGGTCGGGGCGCCCCGGCGCACAACTGGCTACGGCGGAACGGTGGTTGGAACAGGCGCCGGGCGATCCGGTGTTGCTCCAGACGCTGGTGCGGCTGTCCCTCCTCAACGAGGAGTGGTCGAAGGCGAAGCGTTACGTCGAGCTTGGCGCGACGGTGAAGACGGCGGGTTGAGAGCGCCCCGCTAGCGACCGCCCCGCATCTGCTGGAAGAACTCGGGGTTGGTCTTCGTGTCCTTCAGCTTGTCGACCATGAACTCGATCGCGGCGACATCGTCCATATCGTGCAATAGCTTGCGCAGGATCCAGATGCGTTGCAGTTCGGCCGACGGCAGCAATCGCTCTTCCTGGCGGGTGGAGGATCGGCGGATATTGATGGCGGGGTAGACGCGCTTCTCCGCGATCTTGCGCTCAAGGTGCAGTTCCATGTTGCCCGTGCCCTTGAATTCCTCGTAGATTACTTCGTCCATCTTGGATCCGGTGTCGATCAACGCCGTCGCTATGATGGATAGGCTGCCGCCTTCTTCGACATTGCGCGCCGCGCCGAAGAAGCGCTTCGGCCGTTCCAGCGCGTGCGCATCGACGCCGCCGGTCAGCACCTTGCCGGAGGACGGGACTATGGTGTTGTAGGCGCGCGCCAAACGTGTGATGGAGTCCAGCAGGATGACGACGTCTTTCTTGTGCTCCACCAGGCGCTTGGCTTTTTCGATCACCATTTCCGCCACCTGGACGTGGCGCGTGGGCGGTTCGTCGAAGGTGCTTGCCACCACCTCCGCGTCGACCACCGTGCGCTCCATGTCCGTGACTTCCTCGGGGCGTTCGTCGATCAACAGGACGATAACGATGGCTTCGGGGTTGTTCGCGCAGATGGACTGGGCGACGTTCTGCAGAATGATGGTTTTGCCGGCCTTCGGCGGCGACACGATGAGGCCGCGTTGACCTTTGCCGAGCGGCGCGATCAAGTCGATGATGCGAGCGATCAGGTCCGCCGTACTCCCGTTGCCGCGTTCGAGAACGAAACGCTCCTCCGGGAACAGCGCCGTAAGGTTCTCGAACAGGATCTTGTGTTGCTTGGTGTTCGGCTCGCCCATGTTGATTTGGTCAACCTTGAGCAGCGCAAAGTGTTCTCGATCCTTCGGCGGGCGGATCTTGCCGGAGATGCCGTCGCCGGTGCGCAAATTGAAACGTCGGATCTGACTCGGCGAGACGTAGATATCGTCGGGTCCGGCAAGGTAGGAACTGCCCGGGGAGCGCAGAAAGCCGAATCCGTCCTGGAGGATTTCGAGCACACCCTCGCCGTAGATGTCTTCGCCGTTGTTGGCGACCCTCCGCAGGATTGCGGCAATAACTTCCTGTTTGCGCAATCGCGCGAGGTTTTCAAGGCCGATCTCCCGGGCCATATCGACCAGTTCGGGGACGGGTTTGGATTTCAGGTCAGTAAGATTCATGGTGTAAGTTCGTTGGTGGCAGGGCCGCAGTGTCGGTTAAGGGCGCACTGCCGGCGGGGGTTGAGGACAATCCGGCGAAGCTTCGGGAAGGGTCGGCGGATCGCCGAACAAACCCAATATACCACCGTTAGCGGCGGCGTCTACCGCATTTCCAAATTAGTTTAGTCCGAAATTTCGGCCTATCGGGAGGTTCCCGACAAGGGGGAGCGAATGAGTGGCAAAGGTGGCCGGGTGGCCGCAAGTCATCCGCCGAGAGAAAAATCCGTTGCGCGGGGCAACGTCGGCGTGATCCCCAGGGAGCTCGACGACGTGATCACCGCGCCGTCGAGGCGCTTCGTGCGCGCTAGATATTGCTGTCCAGAAAGGCGGCGAGTTGCGACTTCGACAATGCGCCAACCTTGGTCGCCTCAACTTCACCGTTGCGGAACAGCATCAGCGTCGGTATGCCGCGGATGCCGTATTTCGGGGGCGTCTGGCCGTTGGCGTCGATATCGAGCTTGCAGACCTTGACCCTCTCCGCGTATTCGTCGGCGATCTCTTCCAGGATGGGAGCGATCATCTTGCATGGCCCGCACCACTCGGCCCAGTAGTCGACGAGCACTGGCCGATCCGCCTGGAGCACTTCGGCTTCGAATGTTTCGTCGGTGACGTGGTTCATTTGCGTACGGCCTCCCTTACACGTTGCAGGAAGTTTATCACCTGCCCCGCATCGCTTCAGCGATGCGTTTGCCGAAATACGTGAGAATCCCGTCGGCGCCGGCACGCTTCAAACAAACGAGCGATTCCAGAATGACCCGCTCGTCAAGCCAGCCATTGGCGATAGCCGCCATGTGCATGGCGTACTCGCCGCTCACCTGGTAGGCGAAGGTGGGCACGCCGAAGCGATCCTTTACGCGGCGGATGATGTCGAGGTACGGCATGCCGGGCTTGACCATGACCATGTCTGCGCCTTCGTCGAGGTCGAGGGCGATTTCGCGCAGCGCCTCGTCACTGTTGGCGGGATCCATCTGGTAGGTCGCCTTGTCACCCTTGCCGAGGCTGGAAGCCGAGCCTTCAGCCGGGGAGCGCGAGGGGGAACCCCTCGCAAGAGAAGAGCCCACGGCGTCGCGAAACGGCCCGTAGTAGCCGGATGCGTACTTTGCCGAATACGCCATGATGCGGGTGTTCACGAGACCTTCCGTATCGAGCCGTCCCCGTATCGCGCCGACGCGGCCGTCCATCATGTCGGACGGCGCGATCACATCGGTGCCGGCATTGGCGCAAGCCAGCGCTTGCTGACAGAGTACTTCGATGGACTCGTCGTTCAGGACGTAGCCGTCATCGTCGATCAAACCGTCGTGCCCGTGGCTGGTGTACGGGTCGAGGGCGGCGTCGGTCACGACCCCGAGTTCGGGCACCCGAGCCTTCACGGCGGCGACGGCCCGGGGGATCAAGCCGTCGGGATTGCATGCCTCGCGGCCGTCGGCGTGCTTCAGGTCGGCGGAAATGTTCGGGAACAGCGCGATGGCGGGAAGTTCCAGCTCGACGAACATCTCTGCTTCGCGAACGAGTTCATCGATGCTCAGGCGCTCGATCCCGGGCATCGAGGCAACCGGTTCGCGTGCGTTTCGGCCCTCGACAACGAATACCGGATAGATCAGGTCGTTGATCGTCAGTTCCGTTTCCCGCGTCAGGCGCCTTGAGAACGCATCGTGCCGGTTGCGTCGCATACGCGTTGTTGGAAAGCTAGGAGCCAAGCGTTTTCTCCCGAGACTGTTCAATCGGGCAATGAGTGTACCGAAGTGGGTGACGTTCTGACCGCGCACGATGACGCAATTCTGTGGTCTATATGTCCTGGGATGGACGCGGATGCTCGCGAGTGATCAGCCGGGTGGGCCAACGCCCCGATGGATGGTCGCCTCCCCTACGCTGCTCGGCGTCCTTCCCTTCCTCGTTGATGGAGCGGGTCAATGCCCGGATATGATAACAATCTCGTCGTAGTCGGCGCGGGATCGGCCGGCCTGGTCGCCGCGTTGATCGGGGCGACGGTGCGTGCCCGCGTTACGCTGATCGAGCGCGGCGCCATGGGCGGCGATTGTCTGAATACCGGTTGCGTTCCGTCCAAGGCGCTGATCGCATCAGCCAGGACCGCCCATGCACTGAAGACTGCGAAGCGGTACGGGCTGACCGATGTGACCGGGCGCGTCGACTTTCAGGCGGTAATGGGCCGGGTGCGGCAAGCCATCGCCACCATAGCGCCGAAAGACTCGTCGGAGCGCTATGCCTCCCTCGGCGTGCGATGCCTATCCGGAGATGCGGAACTTCTTGACGGGCACACCGTGTCGGTAGATGGCAAGCGAGTCACCGCGCGGAGGATGATCCTGGCGACGGGGGCCGTTCCCTTCGTGCCGCCGATTCCGGGCCTGGATGCGGTCGACATACTGACGTCCGAGAACCTGTGGTCTCTCGATACGCTTCCGTCCCGGTTCCTGGTGTTGGGCGGCGGTCCCATCGGCTGCGAGTTGGCCCAGGCCTTCGCGCGCCTCGGCAGTCGCGTAACCATCGTGGACATGGAAGACAGGTTGCTGCCGCGGGAGGATCCGGCGGCATCCGAAGCCATGGAACGAACGTTCGCCGCGGAAGGAATAGAGATCAGGACCAGTCGTCGCGCGGTCAATGTGGCACCGGACGCGCTGACCGCCGAACGCCTGGATACGGGAGAGAGCGAGGAGATTCCGTTCGACCGGTTGCTGGTTGCCGTCGGTCGTCGCGCGCGCCCGGTCCCGTTGGTTGAATTGAATCCCGACGGCACCATTGCCGTGGATGCCTTCTTGCGAACCAGCGTTCCGACGATCTATGCCTGCGGCGATGCGGTCGGCCCCTATCAGTTCACCCACATGGCGTCCCACCAGGCATGGTACGCGGCGGTTAACGCCTTGGCGGCACCCTTCTGGCGCTTCAGGGTGAACGACCGCGTCGTGCCCTGGGCCACGTTCACCGACCCCGAAGTGGCTCGAGTCGGCGTGACCGAGGCGGAGGCGCCCGCTGGAGCGCAGGTGACCGTGTACCCCGTCGATGACGTGGATCGCGCCGTCGCCGATGGATGCACCGAAGGTTTCGTCAAGATCGTTTCCAGCAATGGCCGCATCCTCGGCGCCACCATCGTCGCCGCCCATGCCGGCGAACTGATCAGCGAGTTCGTCACCGCGATGACGCACGGCATTGGCCTCAACAAGATACTCGGCACCATCCATATCTATCCCACCATGATGGAAGCGAACAAGCTTGCTGCTGGCGCCTGGCGGCGAGGAAATGCGCCACAAGGGCTGCTGAGGGTCGCCGAGAAAGCGTTCAGCGCGCTGCGATAGGGGTGGCGTGCCGCTGCAGGCCGTTCGTTCTCAAGGACGGCAATAGTGAAGCCGGTCTTGCAATTCGCCCGGCAACTGTTTTTGACTTGGCGTGCGGTGACGACGGCGACGAAACGCCTGTTGTTTCCCGCATCACCGGGACGGCGCAATTGGGAAGGCGAGACGAGGATCGAAAAGTAGCGATATGAAATTCGGGATCTTTTACGAACATCAATTGCCGCGACCCTGGAGCGACGGGGCCGAACAGAAGCTGTTCAACGAAGCGTTGGACCAAGTGGAGCTCGCGGACCGGCTGGGCATCGATTTCGCATGGGAGGTGGAACATCACTTTCTGGAGGAATACTCGCACTCATCGGCGCCGGAAGTGTTTCTCGCCGCGTGTTCGCAACGCACCAAGAATATCAGGCTGGGTCACGGAATCCGCCAGGTCATCCCGCAGTACAACCATCCGGCGCGCACCGCGGAAGTGATCGCGACGCTCGACCTCGTGTCCAACGGGCGCGTGGAGTTCGGCACCGGCGAATCGTCGGCGGAACTCGAACTGGGCGGCTTTCGCATTCCGGTGGAGAAGAAGCGGGAGATCTATCTCGAGGCCGTCGAGCAGATCTGCAACATGCTTGCGATGGATCCCTACCCAGGCTACCAGGGGCGGTACTTCGAGATGCCGTGTCGCAATATCGTGCCCAAGCCGGTGCAGCGGCCGCACCCGCCGTTGTGGGTGGCGTGTTCCCAGCGGGACACCATTCGCCTCGCGGCTCGGCTGGGTATGGGCGCCCTGACATTCGCGTTCGTGGACCCGGCGGAAGCGACGGAATGGGTCGAGGAGTACTACCGGATCATCAAGAGCGATGCGTGCGTCCCGATCGGCCATGCCGTCAACGCCAACATCTGCATGGTGTCGAGCTTTTCGTGTCATCGCGACCGCGAAACGGCGATCAGTCGGGGCCTGGACGGGTTCAAGTTCTTCGGCTTCGCGCTCGGCAGTCTATATGCCTTCGGCGAGCACCAGCCCGGCCGCACCAATCTGTGGAAGCAGTTCCAGGCATTGGAGGACGCGCAGGCGGAGCAGATCGACATCACCAGGGCACTCTCGGGCGGCCAGGGCGGAATCGGCACGCCGGAGGATCTGCGCGCGCATCTCCTCAAGTTCGAAGCCTGCGGCGTGGATCAGGTCACTTTCATACAGCAGGCCGGAAGGAACCGGCATGACCACATCTGCGAGTCGCTAGAGGTATTCGGGACCGAGGTCATGCCGGATTTCAAGCAGCGCGAGGCAGAACGCGAGCGCACGAAGACGGAGGAACTCGCCCCCTATATCGAAGCGGCGATGGCACGAAAGACGGTGATGGCGAAGCTCGCGGACGAGGACATCCCGATCTACCCCTCCCTCGGTCGCAAGGTAAGCGAGGAGTCCAAGTCGGAAGCGTCCATCTACAAGCGGCCAACCGCCGGCTAGCAGTTAATTTTAGCACCAGCCCTCAGACTGCCTGCGACCTTTTCCCGAGCCCGCGCATCTAATGCGCATATGCTTCGATTCGAGCAACAGGCCAACGGTGCCGCGTCCGTCGATGTCGTCGAGCGCCTGAAACGCGGCGACCGCGCCGCTCAGGAATGGGTCTACCGGTCGTTCTCAAAGACGGTCTTTACGACGGCGCGGCGGATGCTCGGCGACGTCGGGCTGGCGGAAGACGCGACCCAGGACACCTTCGTCGACGTGCTGTGCAAGGCCGGTAGCCTCGATCGAGACGACGCGCTGGGCGCATGGGTGCGCAAGATCGCCATCAATCATTGCCTGATTCGGTTGCGGTCGCCTTGGATCAAGCGCCGCCAGCCTATCCACCCGGATGTCGCATCGTTGCGGACAGACGAAGGATTGGTCGAAACCATGATCGATATCGAGCGCGCGCTCGATAGCTTGCCGGCGAAGGCAAGGGCGGTGATCTGGCTGCATGATGTCGAAGGTTATACACACAAGGAAATCGGCCGTTTGTTCGGGCGCACCGCGAGCTATTCCAAATCGCAACTCGCGCGCGGTTATCAACGGCTGAGGGAATTGCGGACGGATGAACGAACAGAAAGATCAAGCACTCACGGCTGAAATCAGGGCCCTGCCGGAACTCGACCCGCCGCCGGGCCTGTGGGATCGCGTCATGGCGGCCTCGGCCGCGCGGCAGCGGCGGACGTCGAGACGTCCACTTGCGCTCGCGGCATGTCTGGTTGCCGCAGTGGCGCTCTCGGCACTTGTCATCGAGCGGTCGGAGCGCGAAGCGGCAACCAGTGACACTGCGTTTGCGGCGCAGACATCTGTGGCGGAGTTGATCGCCGAATCGCAAAGGCTGGAGGAACGTCTGCGATCACTTCCGTTCCAGGGTACGTACGGCTCCACGGGCCGCGCCCTCGCCTACCGCATCGCGGATGTGGACGGGTCGCTCAATTCGTTGCACTCGCAGGACATTGGCGATGGCGCCGAACGGGCGCGGTTGCTGCAACAGCGGGTCGTACTCCTGCAAAGCCTGGTGGAAGTCGAATCACAGGATCGAGGTGCCGCCCTTCGCAGGGTGGCGTTCTAGTTGACGTTTGAGAGGAACACGATGAAGAAATGGATGATATCGCTTATATGGGTTTTTGGTGCGGTCACCGTGTCGGCTGCGACTGCGGATGCCAAAGAGCCGGTCCGGGATAGTCTGGAAACGGCCAGGGAGAAGCTCGATGAGGCCGCCGGAATGTTTTCCGACTACATCGGCAAGTTTGATTGGCAGCGACCGGACGAACGGCCGTTCCTCGGCATCTTGATCTCGCGCGAGGATGTCGAGGGCATACGGGTGGCCAGCGTCACGCCGGGCGGCGGTGCCGAGGAAGCCGGGATACAAGCCAACGACCTGATCGTGCGCGCCAACGACGCGGACCTTACCGGATCGTCGACCCCGATCATGCTGCTTCACAAGACGCTCGACGATGTCGAGGCAGGTGAAACGGTGACAGTGGAAGTGTTGCGCGACGGGGAGCCGCTCACCGTCGATGTCGTGCCGCAACGAGGCGCGATGAGCCGGATGATCAGATTCGAACCCGGTAGTTCCATTGAGCGCATAGTGGACATTTGGCCGGGGCGCAACGAACGTCACCGCGAGAAGGCATTCGGTTTCAAGCTGGTCGATATCGGCGAAACGCTGGGAGCGTACTTCGGCGTCGATGGCGGGGTGCTCGTGCTGACGGCGGAAGATGACAGCGAATTGCTGCCGGGCGATGTCGTGCGCCGCGTGGGCGACGACGACGTGGCCGATGCGGACGCGGCCTACCTTGCGCTCGCTGAAGCCGAGAAGTCGACCCAGGTCGTCGTCCGGAGGAATGGCAAGCGCAAGACGCTGACCGTGGAGCCGATTGAAGGTGTGAAGGTGCGTAAGTCGATAGAGTACAGCGACAAAGCGAGGCGGTAGCCGGTCACTTCGCAAGGCGCGCATTCCCGCAGTCTGCTGAAACTGGTGCTATCGTGCGTGTCGACGTAACTTGAGGTCAGTAAATCGGAGTGGATGCCATGGTTTCCTTGACCATCAGTGTGGCCCTTCATTAGGAGAGCTTGGAATTGAGACGGATCCGATCCGGCGGCAGCGCCAAGAAGATCGTCGCGAAGGCTCGGGCGAAGTCGCGGTTGAGTTCCGACCGGGCGAGGGCCTTGGCGGTCGACCAAACAAGACTTACCCGCAAAGATCGACTGGAGGGAATCCCGGCGCGAGGTAACAAGGGACCATGACGCGTCGATACCGCCTACTCGGCTTCCGCCTCCTCTATGCGTTCCTGGACTTCCAACCAGGCCGACTCGGCCTTGGCCAAGCGTTTTCTGAGTTTGCCGCGCCGGGCCAGCATTTCGCTGATGCGCTCGGGCGAGGCGAGCTCGTAGGTGGCACCGGCACCTAGCACGGTCGTGAGTTCGTCGAGTTCTTTGCCGCACCGGTCGATGTCGCGCTCCAGGGCTGCCCGCTGGTTCCGCAGAGGCTTCAACGCTTCGCGCTTTTCGGCTCTTCTGCGGCGGAGCGCCCGTCTCTGCCCCTGCTGCCGTTTGGCTTCCGGGCGCTTGCGCATTTCGGCGTAAGCGTCGATATCGCTCTCGAATCGCGTCACGGTACCGTTCGCCACGAGCCACAGGTCGTCGACGCACTCCCGCAGCAAGTGGCGGTCGTGGGACACCAGGAGAAGCGCGCCATCGTATTCCTGCAGCGCGACGGCCAGGGCTTCCCGCATGTCGAGATCGAGGTGGTTGGTCGGTTCGTCCAGCAATAGGATCGCGGGTCGCGAACGCGCTATCAGCGCAAGCACGAGGCGTGCCCTCTCGCCGCCCGAGAGGGTCGCAGCCGAGCGCGTAGCCATGTCGCCGGAGAAGCCCCAGCCACCCAGGTAGTCGCGGGCCGCCTGTTCGCTGAAAGCGTCGCCGGGGGAGTCCAGCAAGTTGGCCAGGGCGGACTTCCGCGCATCCAGCGTTTCCATCTGGTGCTGCGCGAAGTAGCCGGCACTTCCAGCGCGCTCTAGATCGCCGTCAAGCACGTCCATTTGGCCCGAGAGGACTTTCAGCAGCGTGGTCTTGCCGGCGCCGTTTACGCCGAGAATCCCGATTCGGTCGCGCGCATACACGCGCAGAGTCAAATCGTCGAGGATCGGGGCGCTGTCGTATCCGATGGAGGCGGCATCGACGGTAAGGATCGGGTTCGGCACCTTGTCCGGGTTCGGGAAGGCGAACCGATAGGGCGATTCGGCGAGCACCGGTGCGACGAGCGCCATCCGGTCGAGGGCTTTCAGGCGACTTTGTACCTGTCTCGCCTTGGTTGCCTTGGCGCGGAACCGGTTTGCGAACTGGTTGATGCGCGTGATCTCTTTCTGCTGTCTCTCATATACGGCGGCCTGCCGGGTCAGGTCTTCCGCGCGGCGACGTTCATACGTGGAGTAGTTGCCCGAATACAACGTGGCCTGGCCGTCCGCCACGTGAACGATTTCCTCGCAGACTGCGTCGAGGAAGTCGCGATCATGCGAGATGGTGAGCAAGGTGCCCGGATATCGACTGAGCCAAGTCTCCAGCCAAAGCGACGCGTCGAGGTCGAGGTGGTTGGTCGGCTCATCCAGCAGCAACAGGTCCGAAGGCGCCATCAACGTGCGCGCCAGGTTCAGACGGATACGCCATCCGCCGGAGAATTCGCGGTGGGTCTTGTGGACATCGTCGCCTCGGAATCCGAGTCCATGGAGAATCGCCCCGGCACGGGCATGGGCGTCATAGCCGCCCATGTCTTCGAAACTGGCATGGAGATTTGCCAGCGCTTCATGATCGCCGTTGCGCTCCGCCCTCTCGATCTTCGCCTCGACCTGGCGCAAGGGACGGTCGCCGTCGATCACGAAATCCAAGGCGTGTCGGGGGCTGGGCGCGATGAGCTGATCGAGCGTTGCCACGCGCCACCTGCGGGGATAGGAGACGTCCCCTTCCTCCGGCGTCAGACGCCGCAGGATGAGTTCGAACAGCGTGGTCTTCCCGGCGCCGTTGCGTCCGACGACCCCCGCCGAGTGCCCCGCGTGGACGGTAAAGTTCGCGCCATCGAAGACGGGCTTGTCTCCCCGCTTCAGGACAATATTCAGAACTTGCAGCATGTACAATGCGCGAATGCAATCAACGTATTCGAGGCCAGGATGAGCCAGGAAACCATCGACACGATCAAGTCGCAGATCGAGGGCAACCCGATCTTGCTCTATATGAAAGGCTCGCCGCAAGCGCCGCAGTGCGGGTTTTCGGCGCAGACGGTGCAGTGTCTCATGGCCTGCGGCGAACGCTTCGCGTATGTCGACATCCTGAGCAATCCCGATATCCGCGCTACCCTTCCGGTATACGCGAACTGGCCGACATTTCCGCAGCTCTACGTTGGCGGCGAGTTGGTGGGGGGTTGCGATATCATCACCGAGATGTACCAATCCGGTGAACTGGAGCCCTTGATCAAGGAAGCTGTGGCCCATGAAGAAGAGGACACGGCCTAACGGCTGATCCCGAGCGTAGCGGATCGAATCGCGCGCGAAGCGGATCCCGCAGGCAGGCGCCCGACGACTTCACCGTAGAGGGTTGAACCGCGCATTTTTCTGTCGGGACCCTCGCGAAGTGGCCCGACATCTACTCGGGACGATGCTGGTCAACGGGCCCGTCGCGGGCCGTATCGTCGAGACCGAAGCCTATCTCGCCGAGGGCGACCCCGCCGCCCATGCCTACCGGGGTCGAACCAGGCGGACCGAGGTGCTTTTTGGTCCTCCCGGATACGCATACGTCTATCGAACCCGCCAGCACGCTTGCTTGAACGTGGTGGCGCAGCCGCCTGGCGTACCCGGATGCGTACTCATCCGCGCCGTAGTGCCCGTCTCCGGTATTGACCTGATGCGCGATCGCCGACGCGGCATGCCGGATGCGCAGTTGACCAATGGGCCAGCGAAACTCTGCCAGGCATTCGACATCGACATGCGCCACTACGGCGCTGACCTTTGCGATGGCGAGGACCTCCACCTGGAAAAAGGGCTGGAGGGTGGAACACTTCGCGTGATGAGCGGTTCCCGCATTGGTGTCGGCGTCGCAAAGACGGCGCCCTGGCGCTACTACGTAGCGGATGATCCCTTCGTATCGCGGGGCTGACGCTCTCAGCGAAACCGATACCGCGTCGCGTTCTCGAACAGCGTATTCCAGGTCATCGCCCTGCTTGGTGTGAACACGCAGATCTCGATCCGGTATGCGTCGGCGGTCTGATTAGACCAGTCGTACTTGGCGTTGGCTTGTTCCGCGAGAGTCTCGGCCAGAGCGTCGTTGGGCGTGGTCTGGGCCACCGAGCCTTCCAGGATGACCGGACGCTCGGCATCCTCCAAGGTGACACAGGCCCGTGGATTGACTTTCAGGTTTCGTCGCCAGCGGACATCGGGATGGCTCGAGAAGTAGAGTGAGGTGTCTAGCCCGCATATCTCACCAAGCCGCTTGTCACGTTACTGAATGTCATTGTTATCAATCGGGTATGTCGTACTTCCTGTGACCTGCCCAATACAGACTGCGCTGGCCGCGCCCTCGCTGGTCTTTTTTCCGCGTGCGCGCACGTGCTCGCTACACCATAAGCGGCGGCTATGCTTCCGCTCGCGAGCACGCGCACGCGGAAAAAGTCCTGCGCGATCATCACGGCCCTTGGTGAGATATGCGGGCTAGTGCTCCGTCAAGCCTAAATCTACGGGCACCTGCGGGTCTTTTTGGCCCCTGGACTTCGTTGCTCCTTCTTGTGTGGGGCCTGCCACACCGCGTCGTCGCGCCTCGCCAGGAACCAAAAATCCCTCGCAGCTACACTCGCATTTTTAGACTTGACGGAGCACTAGCCACATGCCGTCGATTGGACGGGCGATGGGCGTCCCGGCTGCATCGGCGGTAGTAATCCAGTATTGGAGGGCGGCGGCCAGGCGTTGGTCAACAACAGACCACGCTAGCAGAGGCGAATCTTCTGACAATCCGTAGTCGGGGGGCAGACGGACGCGACTGGCAATGGGCTCGGTCATGGGCCGGTTCCTTTTCGCTTGGTTCTCAGGGAACGACGCTTGTTGGGTGTGCCGATCGCCAGGTGAAGACGAGAAACGCCTCCCCAGCACGCGGTGACCACTAGGCGGTGCCGGACAACGACTCCGTCACTTCTCGCCGCAGCAACTTCCCTATCTCGTTGTAAGGCAGTTCGTCCCAGAATTCCAGGAGTTCCGGCACGCGGGAAGAGCGCATTCGATCCCTGACCCATTGCTGCAGCGACTCGACCGTCGCCGGATGTTTCAGCACTACTACACCGACGACTGCCTCTCCCCACTCTTCGCCGTAAGCGTTGGTGAAGTCGGCGTCTGGGAACAGCGCCATCGCCCGTTCGATGACCGGCAGCGGCATTGTCATGCGCGAACGCCGCTGCGGCATGCCGGATACGCAGTTGACCAACGGACCGGCGAAACTCTGCCAAGCGTTCGACATCGACATGCGCCACTACGGTGTCGATCTGTGCGACTGCGCGGACCTTCACCTCGAAGGGGGTCGAGGGTGCGATCCACACCGTGTGATGACCAGTCCCCGCGTTGGCGTCGGCGCCGCAAGGACGGCACCACTACGCTATTACGTGGCGGATGATCCTTTCGTTTCGCGGCGGTGAGGATTGCAGGCCGGTCTCGCCGAGGAGACCTGGCCGAGCTGTCCGCGGGAGTCCCCCGATGTGGGTGGTCGCCGTCAGGGCCTTGGCGGGACGAGCCATCAACGAGTCAAGTACATACCGCGCGACGTTGCCACGGACAAGATCGCGCGGTCCCCGTTGCGCATGGGGTGGAGGTTGTTGATGCCTCCAAGCAACACGGGCGACTCCCAGATCTTTCCACCGGTTGATGGGTCGTAGGCGACGACTCTAGAGTAAAGTCCCCCCTCTCCGGTCCCGAGCGCGACCAGTAACTCGCGGCTGCCATTCCGCGATTCGCGAATGTGGAGGCCGGATACGCCCCAGCGTGTGAGTCCGGCGTGCGTGCACGTTGGCTGTTCGCATTGCCGCACCCTGTCGGACGTGATGTCGAAAGAGTTGATTCGCCGGAAATTGGCGTCGAACCTGATCAGGTTTTGTCTCGCATACAGCAATACCTCGGGCGTTCCATCGCCATCGAAATCTTCCGCCAGAACTTGCTGAGGTTCCCACGTGCCGAAAGGATGGGTGGTCCTCGTGAACTCGCCGCCGTCTTCGCCAGGTGAGAAGACGACAAAGACGTCCGTATCGGAGTCCTCCCGGCCATCGGTGGCGACGATAATCTCGGCGCGTCCGTCCGAATCGAGATCGGCGCCGGTTACCGCATACCCCGAGACAGCGTCTCCGAGCGATTGCGGATCCAGAAGAAACTCGCGATTGAACGCGTCGAAAGCGAGCACTTTCGGCCTGTCCGACCACCCAGTCATCAGCACATCGGGGTATCCGTCTCCGTTTACGTCGGCGACTGCAAGCTGGGCATTGCGAAACCTCTCGGGCAATCGAACCAATTCCCGCCATTGGTCCATCGCAGGGTCGAAGACCCAAAGCTCCGCTTGGGAGTACTTCGTCCACGCAACGATCAGTTCAACGCTGCCGTCTTGATCGTAATCCGTCGTGACCGCGGACAGTAGACCGTTGGCCGGATGGGCCGGCCCGGTTGACACGTGCCCGGTTTGCGGCGAAAGCGTCACGATTCTCGCCAAGTCACCAATCGGGTGCTCCTTGTCAATCGTTGCAAAGAGCAGCTGCGAACTCGCAAAGTCCGGATAGTCCTTCTGCCCACCGATATATGTTTCGAAATATCCGCTCACATCGCCGCTGATCCATTCCGGTTCCGGCTTGAAGTCGACGACGCCGTAGTGGTGCCTGCGTGCCACGGTGACTTCACTGCGCCTGTCTCCGTCGAGGTCGCCTATTTCCATGGCTCTCCTGGGAGGTCTGTGTGTGTATCCAAGTCGCGGGAAACCCAACGGAGTTTCTAAAGCCAAGGTGAGTTCGGCCTGAGCGTCATCGTAGCGATAGACTTTGAGGAAACCTGGTTCGTCGAAGCGCGGTCCCAATCCGTGCCACACGGCGACCTCCTCTCTACCGTCGTCACCGCCGACGATGTCCCCAACAGACACGCGGGTCTCACGCTCCCCGGGGGGTAGGTCCCAGAGTGCGCGCCGCTCGACTGCACTGAAGATCCGTCTCCCTATGATCTCGTCAATTCCGTCGCCGTCGACATCGGCGACCCGGACCTCACCACCGAAACCCTCGTCAAAATGCCACTCCAGGGCGAGCGTCGTTCCATCGTAGACGTAGCCGCCAGCAGTCACGATCTCAAGTGCGGGGTCGGTATCGACATTGCCGACGATCACCGAGTGGTTGTGCACCGCCGGTTCAGACTCCCAAAGGAGGCGCAAGTCAGTCGCGGAGTAAAGGAGAATGCGGGACTCGGTGTTCGGTAACCTGCCTGGCGTGGGGCTGGCAATGCAGAGCAGCTCCGGCCAGCCGTCTCGGTCCGTATCCGCGACCTCAAGGTCCGTGCAGATCCAACGGCCAGGTACGTCCACCGCCGCAATCAAGCGTCGTTCGACACCGTCCAGTTTCGCCACGGTACGCGCTACGGAAGTGAAGATTTCGTGTCGGCCGTCGCCATCGACATCGCCGTGGGCAACCGTTTCGTAACCGGGACCCCACGACCGTCGGGCAGGGTGAATGTCCTGCAACACAAACGGATAAGCCCAGGACTCCATGTATTCGTTGCCGTTCCATTGAAGAATCCGCGGACCATTGCTCCCTATGGTGAGGACCTCGGAGTTCCCGTCCGCGTCGAAATCGGCCACCGCCAGTCTGGAGAATTCGGAAAGCTGCGTCCGACCAGTACGGAAGATGGGATATCGCCGCTCTTCATCCACGAGCCGGATCGTCCCCGAAACGGGTACGACGGTATTGTCCGTCGCGCCAACACGCCAATGGACGTCCATCGATTTGTCGAACATCGGCAGGTCGGTCGCATTCCAGCTCAGTCTGCCGCTTTCGGAATCCACGGACATACCCGCCGGACCGAAATGGAGGCGAAATGCTGCGGGCGGTACCGGGTCGCCGTCAGGATCCGTGATGGTAAGGTCGAGCGCCATCTCGTCTCCGTAGGCCACAGGGTCGGGCGGATCGTTGACGGTGACCCGGGGCATCGCGTCGGCGATGACGGTTTCGAGCTTTGCCACGATAGCGGCTTCGCCATCGTTTGCCCCTACGGCAACGGTCACGACATCGTCACGCGCGTACCATTCGGCAGGTAACGTCGCTCCCTGGGCATCGTCAACCGCCTCTTCGTTGACGCGCCACGCATAACTGACAGGAACTCCATGGTCGTCGAGGTCCGTGACGTCCGCGATTACCGTGATGTCATCGGCGGTATCCGGTCGTTCGGGGACGAGGTTGGCGACTATCTCCGGTGGACTATTCCAGATCCTGGCTGTTGCGGTCCAGGTTTTGTCGGGGTCGCTGACGACGGAAACCCGCGCTTCCCAGACTTCCCCTTTACTCGTATTGTTCGCGTACACAAGGTTCGTGTCCTCAAACCGCTTTCCGTTCCGATAGAGGCGGTAGTTGAGGCGTTCCCCGTAGGCGATCTCATCCAACCTGACGAGTACGACCAGGTTGTCGTCGATCATTGGGCCGAAGGGATGGATATACACGCCGCGTGGGATGGTGAAGAAATCGAAGAGCAACGACGCTCGGGGAATCAGGTCATCCCATCGAACTTCCGTCTCATTGGCATATTGGCCGTCACCGTCTGAATCCACTGCCAGCAGAACCTCTTCGCGGTAGGTCCCGGTGCCGCGCGCGGCAAGCCGCACCTTCGATGTTCCGGCGAGAAGCGTTAGTTCGCCGGTCGTTGGATACGCGCTGGCATCTCGTACGAACTCGCCCGTTGTGTCGAAACTAAACGCTGCCCGAAGGTGATTATCTTCGATGCTACCGGAGAACCCGACAGAAATTCGCTGGTCACCGTGGTCGATGGTGGCCTTGTGGTAGCCCTCGGACAGGCTGGAGACCACACTGCCGGTCGATATTTCCAACTCGACATCGATGAGTTCGATCACCGTCGTCGATTCCAGCGACCGATAACCTAAGCTGAAGGACCCCTCGATTTCAGTGGCGGGTTTATCTGTGACAGGGATGGCCCAGGAAAAGGAAAGGTCACCGCCCACGTCCTTGATCCCCCGAAAATCTGCTGCGTAGGATTGGACATCCAGACTCGCCTCGAACCCGTTGTGGCATGCGCTATGGTCGAGTTCAATCAAATCGCTCCGGGAAATACGTCCATCCGCGTCACGATCAACCCAAGAGGCCGTGACTCTCGGACTAGTCGTGTCTTCCGTGCAACGACCAAAAAGTGTTGAGTGTTTCCGAGATGTAAATAGATTGGCAACGACCAACACGACATCGGCGGCGCTGCTACTGATCCCAACCATGGCGAGCGTCGCGGCCGCTCCCTGAGACGCGCTGTCATTCGAAAACCGGAATGGCGCTGCTGGCGCCGGGGTAGGCTCGGTGGTCGAAGAGGGCTCCACGGCACCGCCGGAACCGCCCCCGCAACCAGATGTCCACATGACCCCCACGATCCACAACATCGAGGTCAAGGTCGACAAGTGCACACGATGTTCACGGTATCGGGCTCGCTTGCGATAAACGGTGACGATTGCGGCCACCTTCACTCCCTCATCGACAAAGAGATCAGCCGTCGCGCGACCCATGCAACTCGCTGCTCCGGTGATCACTGCCAGCCAGCCTTTGATCGAACGGCTCAGTTGCGTGAACTTCACGGCGACCTACGAGACCGTCCTTTTCTCGCACCCCGACTCAAGGCCTCGGGAAGTTGGGAGGGTCGATGCCGCAGTGGGTGTCCAGATAGGCGAGAACGCGGTCATAGTCTGGTTCCTCGATGGGTGGCATGCCGTGCTGCTCGACCATCTGCGTCAGTAGCCCCCCCGCCGTTCATGCGTCTTCTTGGCATCTCTGTCCAATGCTAACACTCCTACGTTAGGGGGCCGCCCGCTCGCGGGCTAACCCGATACCCACGGCCGCGCCTGCGGCAGGTGCGATAGCTGTCGCTTCCGCCGCGAGAGCAGAGGGTGCTCGTCCTCGGGCAAGGCGGGAGCGCCCCGCCTCAAGCGCAGGGCGACCCGTACCGCCGCCAGCACGAATACCGCGATACCGAAGACGACGTGGATATCGGTGAGCAGCGCTTCGGAATCCGACACGCCACCGCCACTGCGGGAGGCCTCCAGAGACATCTTCATCCTATCGCTGGAGACGATCTGCACGACGATCAGGGCGGCGATGATCCAGTAGAGGGCGATTTGCGTGGTGGAATATCCGGTCGTGGTTTTCGTGGCGGTCCTCATGCGCGGGTGTATCGACGACCTTGAACGTCCATCCATCGCTGAGCGCTGGCGAGAAAACGCGTTCGCATCTCGCGGCGAGCTATTAGGCGTCGCTGGTGAGGGACTCCGTCAAACGTGCGCGCACTTCTCGCCGCAGCAACTTCCCTGTTTCGTTGTAAGGCAGTTCGTCCCAGAACTCCAGGCGCCCCGGCACGCGGGAAGAGCGCATTCGATCCTTGACCTGTTGCTGCAGCGACTCGGCTGTCGCGGAATGTTTCAGCACCACGACACCGACGACCGCCTCTCCCCACTCTTCGTCGGGCAGGCCGACGATGGCAACGTCGGACACTGCGTCGTGGGTCATCATGACGTCTTCGATTTCGCCCGGCGACATGTTCTCGCCGCCGCGCACGATCACGTCGCCCGCGCGGCCCTCGAGGAAAAGGTAGCCTTCGTCATCGAGGAAACCGCCATCCCGAGTGGGAAACCAGCCCTGTTCGTCAGTCAACCTGCCGATCTCTTCGTATTCGCCGGATACCTGTTCGCCCCGAACGCAGATTTCGCCGTGCTCGTGGGTGCCGAGGGCGCGACCCCGCTCGTCGCGGGGAAGATCGCCCATAGCGCCCGCGCAGAGCTGCCAAGCCCTCAATACCGCCAATCTCCATGCGCGAGCGGCGCACGATTGAGCTCGTCGCGGTAGATTCGCCACTGCGGCATGGCAGCATCCATCAACGCGACAAAGCGGTCGTTATGGTGCCGTTCGAGCAGGTGGACCATCTCGTGTGCAAGCACGAAGGCAAGGCAGGATGGCGGCTTCTTGGCAAGCTCGAGATTAAGCCAGACGCGACCCGCCTCCGCATTGCACGATCCCCACAGCGTCTTCATCCTCTTGATGCGTAACTCCCGAACCGTCACGCCGACCTTCGCCTCCCACTCCTCTCGGAGCGCCGGTAGCCGAGCTTGAAGCTCGCGGCGGTACCACCGGTTGAGTATGGCTTCTTTCACTCTGCGGTCGGCTCCTGACGGTACTCTCAACTCCATGGTCGTCCGGTTGCGCAGGCGGACGCTTGATCGGTCGGCGCCATTAAGCACGTCCAGCCGGTAGCGCCTGCCTTCAAAGTAGTGCGTCTCGCCCGATACGAACTCCCGCTCCGACTGACGGTGCTGGCCCTCGAACTGCGCTTGACGTCGTCGAATCCATGCAAGCCGCGAGACCACGGCCAACCGCACGACGTCGTCGCCGAATCTGGTGGGTGCTGCAACCCGCACGCGGCCAGCCGGCGGGTAGACGCCAATGTGAAGGTTCTTGATGTCCTTGCGAACTACCTCGACAGCAACGTCGCCAATGTGGAGCACGCAACGATCAGTAGTCATGCTGCGCCTTCACGATCTCGAACATCCGATCCACCAGGTCGTCGTCGGGCAGCACGCTCTTGATGGCGTTGCGAACTTCGCGCTCCTTGAAACGGTTGCCGCGCCAGTCGTCCTTCTTCGCCGTCCGTATGGCGGTGTCCACCCGCAGTGCCGCAATCTCGGTCTCGGTCGCGCCGCCGGTGTCGGCGATGTGCGACTGGGCGAGTAGCGAGGCGAGCCCGGGCCAGTCGCGGAGATTGTCGAATAGCGCTCGGCGCGCTGGGCTGTTGATGGCCAGCGGATACCGGGCCGTATCGGCGTTGCCTGCGCGCTTCGCGAGTTCGACTACCTTCGCAAGATACGTCTTGTAGTCCAGCGCGTGGCGCTTGCGCTCGGCGATCAGCGCGTCGAGCAACGTGGACATCTCTTCGTAGTACTTCGGGTTGACCGCCATCTCGTCAATGATGAGCCGCCGGACGTTGTTCTCGATGGTCTCGGCCATCGCCTGCCGGCTTTTGCGGATCCCCGTCGGCAGGGAAGCGAGGGCGCTCTCGCCACGTTCGAGGATGAGTTGCACCAGTGGTAGGTCGTCGAACGCCGAGACGCTCTCGGCGTCCTCGGCCCGAATGTAGGTATCGAGCAGATGCCGCATCGCCGGCTCGTACATCTTGAGATTGATATAGTCGCCGCTGGCAAGCTTGACCTCAGAGCGCACGTTCTCGAAGTGCGCCACCTCGTCCTTGATCGTGTGTGCCTCTTCGCTGGAGTATCCGGCAACATCCATTTCGTTCGCAATGCTGGCGAAAGCGCGCAGGAATGCCGCCGCGAGCTTGTAGAGGGTCAGACGCTTTGGTTCGTTGTCCTTGAGTTGCGCTGCGCTGCCGCTGTCTGCCGCGCAAAAGTAGCGAAGGTATGCTGCGGTGTCGCATGGCGGTTCGACCGGTTCGCAGAGTGCCTTCAACGCTTCGCGGACCTCCTCGAGCCTCTCGCGTCCCTGGCCTAACCGATCCTTCAGCAAGCCCGCCACGTCGTCCTGGTCGTAACCCTCGAATGCCTCACCGGTGTAGTCAGAGATCGACTGTTCCAAGGACCGGAACAGGTCCTTGTAGTCGATGATGTGTCCATACTCCTTGTCTTCACCATCGAGCCGGTTGACCCGGCAAATGGCTTGGAACAGGCCGTGGTCCCGCATCGACTTGTCGATATAGAGACAGGTTGCGGGCGGTGCGTCGAACCCAGTCAGAAGCTTGTCTACGACGATGAGGAGCTTCATCTGGCCCGGCTGCTCGATGAATCGTCGTTTCACGTCCTTCTCGAACTGCTCGACCTTGTGCATGGCCGTGTCTTCGGGCTCGTTGAAGTGCGTGGCAAGCATCTTTCGATAGATGTCGTATTGGCGGAGTCTTTCGGTGAGGCCCTCGCCAGTTTCCTCTCCCTTGATGTCCCGCGGGGTCGGTTGGTACGACGTCACGATGGCGCACTTGCCGGCAAGTGCGGTCTTGTCGAACATTTCGAACAGTCGGCAAGCGGCGTGGATGCTGTCAGAGACGAGAAGGGCGTTGCCGCGCCCACTCTTAAGGCGGTCGTACGTCCCCATGTCGAATACGACGTCGGCGACGATCTTTTGCAGGCGATCTTGGGGAGCTCAACACTCGGCGCATGGTGCCCCATCGCTGCTTGAGCTGCGCTTTGGCGAGGTCCGTCAAGCCGGCGGTCTTGGCGTCGAACCACTGGTCGATCTTCGCCTGTGATGTGAGCTCCTGATCGATGTCGCGGGCCTCGTAGCGCAGGTCGAGCACGACGCCATCGAGCACCGCCTCGTCGTACTTGTATGTGTGGATGTACGGTCCGAAGGTCTCGATGCTGCGCGCCCTGTCAGCCTTGAGGAGCGGCGTCCCGGTGAAGCCGAGCAGCATCGCCTCCGGCAGCAGGGCTTTCATGGCCTGGTGTAGCTTGCCGGACTGGGTGCGGTGGCATTCGTCCACAAAGACGAATATCTCGCCCTTCGCGCGAAAGCCCTTTGGCAGGCTCTCCTTGATCTGCTCGACGTAGAGATCGATATCTTTGACGCTCGCTTCGTCCCTTGCGCCGAACTTGTGAATCAACGACCCGACCAGCCACTCTTCGCCGGAGTCGAGCACATGCACGAATTCCGCGCCGCTTCGAGTGCGGTGGATGTCCTCGTTGACGCCTTTGAAGACCTGCTCGATCTGCTCGTCCAGCTCGGTTCGGTCGGTGACGATCAGTACTCGACCATGCGTGATTTGCTCGCGAATCCACTTCGCGAGCCAGACCATCACCAGGCTCTTGCCGCTCCCCTGCGTGTGCCAGATGATGCCGCCTTCGCGGTTGCTCACGTGTTGCTGAGCCGCACGCACGCCGAAGTACTGGTGGTGCCGGCAGGTCTTCTTGACGCCCGCGTCGAAGACCATGAAGTCATGAAACACCTGCGGATCGGGGCACCATCCCCGCACCTTTCTTCATATGTACACGTCTGTTTTGTATGTATTTTTTCCCTATAACCCACCTGTGGCAACAAGCAAAAGCACTCCGACTATTACAACGAATTTACAACTTTTTCGCATCGCGTTCGCCAGCGTGGCCGCCTGCGCCTCCCTGCCACGTCTAGCAAACACCACTGCTCCGCCGAGAACGCTCGATGTCCCGTTCCAGGCGGTCATCCCTTGCCGCATCCCACCTCCTCCTGCCGCCGCTTTCGCCGGCGTGGCCTCCTCGGCCTGATGTGGCCGCGTCCGTTGGTTTACGATCGCCAGCCATAGCTCACGAACAGCGAGGTAGATCAACCCGCCCCCCAGATACACGAAAGCCCGCACCGTGATGCGGGCCTCGGATAGAGGGCAGGACTTGCGTCGCGCGTCTCGATGGGAACTACGAACCGGCCCGTCCGCCGCGTCAACCTCTCCGGAATCGACCGTCCGGACCCGGTCCGCCCGCGTCTTGCCCGCTCCCGCACGCGGGTCGGGGCGACCCGTCGGGAACTGCGCGCCTCGACCGCTCCGCCCGCGAACTGCAGCGCTGGCTGCGCAGCCGCGGCGAGGACTGCTCCGGGCCCGTGCCGCGATTCCGTTCCACTCAGCCGCCCGAGCGCCAAGCAGGGACGCTTGTTCCCCTTCATGCTGTCACGCGGCGGCCCACGCGGCCGCCGACCCTTAAGCGGCTTTGGGAACGATCCCTCGAAGCGAGGATCGCATGTCATCCGGCCTGCCGATGTCAACTGTCGCAACGTCGAACGTCGTCGACGACCCCGATACACGCCAGTGCCGACCCACTCCCGCCTTCGGCAAGTCCTCGTGCCAGGGATACAGCAACACGAGATGTCTCGCGCTGTATGCACGCGCGTACGCCAACATCTGGTAGACGTCTGACTGCGCCACGCCGAGGTTCGGCTTCCCGGGGTCGAGCCGCTTCCACTTCGTGTCGACCACGATGTCGCCGTCCACGACGATGTCGGGCTTTAGTCCGAATATGCTCCGTGGTCCCTCTTCGAGCGCATGCCGGTCGTGTCGTTGCAGGCGGACGGATCTCGGCGCCAGCGCAGCCTGCATGCATCGGCCCACGAACGCCTCGAAGAGGTCGTTCATTGCGAACAACAGCGCGAATCCCTCCTCGCCGCCCGCCGTCGTGCCCTGCCAGTCCTCGGCAAGGAACAGCCGGGCGAGCGCGTGTAACCGGTGGAACTCCACGTTGGTGCGGTCCAGACGTACCGGCTCCCGCAGTGGATCCGTGCTCTCGCCGACGAAATCCAACCGGGCCCCCAGTTCTCCAAGCCTGCGACGGTTCTCCGCGGTGCGAGTCACCGCCGCCAGCCGCTCGACCGCCGCTCTCAGCACCCGGTTCAGCGGCGTGTCCACGGACAGCTCGTCAGAGGCGCACGCCAGTCGGTCGGCGCGCGTGGTGTGCCGCAGCAGCTGGCGACGAATGTCAAGCTTCCCCCGCAACACGGCCAAATCCTCTTCGAGCCGGCGGTAGCGGTGCGGGAGGCCGCGTCTGACGGACGAAAGCAGCCTCTCCGCGAAGAGACGCACGAGCACCTCAAGCAGGTCTTCCCGCTGGGTCGCCATTGACGACGTGTCGCGGTCCGCCACCGGGATGCCCAAGGCGACCGCCAGCATGCGTGTCAAGGACCGCCGCACAGCCCCGTCCTCTCCGTCTATCTTGGGCAAGATCTCGACACTCGCCCCAGGCACGGAAAGCACTCCAACGACCTGTCCGGCCCGGAGCGCGGGCCGGGCCGTCAGGCTGAGAACCGGTTGGGGGACTCGCAGTCGGCGCGTCTCGCGCTCAGCGAACGCGTGCAGCCGCTTCGCGCCGCCGCGCGACACGCCGTTCTCCCCGATCGGAAGATCCTCCCACTCGCGAACGGTGAATGCGCCCACGGATCGGTCAGCCGTTGCCCGTATCCCCGCCGGACCTGCCCAGCAGCCCTTCGTACGCGCCCTCGGCGAACTCCCGCCGAACGGACCATCGGTACCGTCCTTCGACCATGTCGGAGTCCATGCCCGGCGGCGCCTCAAGTGCCAATCGCTCTACGAAATCGTCGGTGTCCCCCAAGACGGCCCGGACTTTCTGCCAGTCGTCGTAGAAGTACTCCGCGATCAACGGGATGATCTTTCGCCGCATGATGTCGTCGAGGCCCGGTCGATCCTTCGCGCGCATCAGCCAAGCGTGACCGATAAGGTGGTCACGGTCGACCAGATACTCGAGACGCTCGTTCATGGTCGTCAGAACGCGTGGCAGATCCACGCCGGTTCGCTCCCTTGTATCCTCCAGCCCGGCCCGTCCGTCGGATGCGGCCCAGGGTGCCATGCGTGCTCGCCGGTCAACCCTGCGGGTTCTCCGCGTTCGCTTCGACCTCGCTGCCGCGAGGTGACCCGCCTGCGCGCGCATGCCGCGGGTCCAGGCACCGACGCACTCCGCGTCGCAACCCTGAATCGGAGAACACCATGGACCTTCAACTTCTCATCGCGCAGTGGAGCGGCGCATTGCCGCCGGGATTCGTCCGGCCGCCGCTCCTGCAAAAGTCTCTTCCCGAGTGCGCGCAGCCCAGATGTCGCCGGCCAGTCAGCGTCAAGAAGAACGGCGAGCTGGCGAAGTCGTGCGCCAGATGTCTGGCCCGAAGAGCCGAGAGTTGTCGCAGAAGGCGTGCTCATTTCGTTGCACAGGGAGGCTGCCGACGCTGCGCCTACCGGAAGCGGGCGGAAGGCGACTTCCTCTGCGAGCGGTGCCGCGAAGACCGGGACATCGAGCGCGCGCAGAAGCGCCGGGACGCCCTCGACGCCGCGGCCATCGAGGAGTTCGCCGCGCAGCCCGAGCGCGTCCACAACGCGAGCAACCTCGACCGCGGAATCTCGCCGTGGAACGCGAGGCCGAAGCCGCAACCGTCAGCGGCCTACTGGTCTCCGCTGCCAGACCCCGAGCCGCGCGAAAGTCGGGAATGGGCCAAGTCGATCAGCGACAATGGGTGGCGCTACCGCCGCCACTGATCCGGTCCCTTCGCGGTCGAGGCGCGGCGGCTCCGGTCGTCGCGCCTTCGGCCGCACTTGCCATGCCGTCCGCTTCACCTCGCGCCGCGATTTCCCGAGGGCCCGCCCTGCGGCGGCGGCGTGCGGCAGTCGGCCAGCGTGATCCCGCACAGATCGTCCAGCAGGTGCATGGCCAGCGCCTCCACGGTCCATCTCCAGCCGCCGTCGTCGGGCCGCTCGTTGAAGCGCTCCAGGGCCGCGCGCAACGCCGACGGTTCGATCTTGCAGTTCCCGTACAGCACCCAGCGCGTGAGGCCCGCCGTATTCGCCCTTGTCGGCGGCCGACTGCCACCGTTCCCGCAGCTCGGCGTCGCCGGCCTCGTCGCCGAGTTGCATTTCCACCGCGAACGCGCCGCCGTCCCCGCGGGTGGAAGTGTCGTCCAGTATCCTCATGCTCTCCTCGGGGGCGTGACCGCCGCCGCATGGATCGCCTTCCGGCACCGCACGGGTGCCGGGCCTTGCTTGAACCGCACAGATCGTGAAGTTCCCGCCTATTCGCCGAGGCCGGGATAGCTACTTCCCCGCCGGGTCCGGCTGTTGTATTCGACAGGTAACCCGGCGTAGCGGGCGCATCTGTCGGTTCAAGCGGGATTGAACGTGGCGACGGGCGGCATCGAAGTCAAGCGCGCGCCGGCCGCCACGAGCGGGCCGCCTCTACGCGCCGCAGTACACGCCCACGACGCCACTCCTGGAGTGCCCGAGTTCCTCGGCGATCGCCCGCCGCGCCGCCGTGTCGATCCGCCGCCTCGCCCCCGTCAGCGACCGTTGCGAAGGCCGCCCGCCGCCGGCGCCTTCCAGCCGGTGAGTTCCTCGTAGCGCGTTTGAGCGTAGCGATGTCGAAGCCCATGCATGCGGTACAGGCGCGCCTCGCGCGTCTGGCTCTCGTAGACCTTCAGCTGCTGTCTGTAGTTGCGGTCCGGCGGGATCAGCGCGCCGCTTCCCACCAGGCGGTGCGCCTCGTCGAGCAGCCTCCGCTGCGGTTCGTTGCGCACCGGCACCTCGCGCGGGCGGCCGCCCTTGGTGGTCGATCCTTTCAGGCGGATTCTGTCGCCCCGGTCGTCGCGCGCGGGCGCGAACTTGATCGCCTCCTCGCGGCGCAGGCCGAACGCCGCCTCCAGGCGCAGCGCCATGGCGACGTGCGCATCGGTCACCAGCGCCAGCTTCTCCGGATCGAGGACCACGCCTTTGTCCTCGTTGGTCACGTACTCGCGATTGGCGATGCCGAGGGCGCCGTTGGGCGGCACCACGCCCGGCCGGTCGATCCGCCTCGCCCACCAGCGGATGTGCGCCGTGCGGTTCTTCATCGTCCCGATGGAGCGGCCATGGCGCTTCCACTCCTTCACCAAGGCCACGACGTGCTTGCGCCGGAGCCCGGTCGCGCGGAGTCCCTTGAAGCCGAGATCGTGCAGCGTGTCCGCGATCTGGGCCAGCGCGTAGGAGCGCGCCGCGCGCGTGCCGTGGGAGCCGTCGTCGTGCGCCTTCTGCAGGCGCTTCAGATCGAAGTTCAGGTCGCGCACCGGAAGGTCTCCGACAGCGCGCCTGTCGTGCAAGGCGATGTGTGGGGACGGAAGGCCGTCCGCATGGCCGCAACCTCCTTCGGACTCGCCGACCTCGTGGTCCCCGGCAAACGGCCGGGCAACGTCCTCCCCCGTCCGGAACGCTATATCCGGTGCCCGCGGGCCCGTCAAAGACCGCGTGTTGAGCAATTCGGTAAGTGGGACACCGCGCGAAACGCCGTGCGCCGGAGCGACGCCGATTGCGCCCGTGGCAGTTTTTTCGGCGGGAGCGGAAGGGAATCTACCGCGCCCGGCGCCGCGTCAGCGGCCCGGGCCGGCGTGAGTCGGTTAGTTTTGCTGGGCGATCCGCCGTCCCTCGACGAGGACGATCCGGACCCGCATTGCTGCGTGAAGCCCTGCGATGCAGTTGCCGTGCCGTCGCCGGCGACCCGCGGCGCGTCGTTCCCGACGACGGATGCGGCGGCGGGCGCCGATGCGGCGACCCGCGGCGCGTCGTTGGCCGCCGGCCTCTTGTTCGGCGACGATGGCGTCGTGGTTCCGGTGTTCTCTTCACCGCACGACCGGGATGCCTCCCTGGTCCCCGCGACCGCCTCGCCCGCCGCGACAGTTCAGGCTTCGATCAAGGACTTTCCTAGTCCCGTCGTGCCCCGCGAGTCGTCAGAAGGTCTCGCGAGGCCGCCGCATGCCGCGTGGCTGGATGTCCCTGCGATCCGGATTTTTTAACGACCGCACGGCGCATCCTTTCGATTCGCACCCGCCGCCTTTCGGCCGCGTGGCGCATCCGTGCCCAATGCCGGCGCATCTCCCCGGCGACGCCAGAATGCGCTAGCATCCCGGAAGCGGCACCTCGGCGTCGGCGACCAGGCAATGGTCGCCGCGCCCCTGCCGGATTCCCGCCGGCTGTCTGGTTTCCCAGTCTGGTCGGAATGGCTCCCGACCGGCCACCATAGGGCGGCCCCAGAACACCTTCAGTGTACCGCCGGCACCAAAGCGGCACCAGAAAAGAATGTTTAGCAGCCCATTAAGCGCCTGCGCTACAGGCCGGTTCAGCGCCCCGTCACTACCGGAAATCGTCAATCACCGAGCAGCGCATTTTGGCGGTAGTGACGAAGGGCGCCTACTTCAGGGCGTCTCGACACATTGAGTCAGCGACCTGTTCCCATGTCATATCAGTCACCAACATCGCCAAGCATCCAAGCGTCTGCTGGCCTGCCGAATAGCATCTCTTGCCTAGTCTCAAGCACCGCCGGCGTCCACTCGGCTTCACTCAGCACGGGCATAGTCAACGGGAACGGCGGGAAGCCTTCTCTCTTGAAATAATGTTCATTCTTCCGCTCGAACTCGAAGTTGGATGCACATGCATTCTTTCGCCGCGACAACAGTACCAAGTTCGCCAGACGATGCGTCCACTACGCCCGCACCTTGTCGTCGGCAAACCATCCATCCACAGGGAATCCGCCTCAGGTGTTTTCGGAAGGACGTGTTCAATGGTGAGGATGGGGTGGTCGTAGGTTGCCTCAGCGCTTCCTACGCTAGTATTGTGATAGAAAGGTTGGTTATGCGCTGCAATGTTCGTGGAACAAGCCTCCTGTGAGGTCCCGTCGGAAAAGACTCTTTTGGATCATCCCGGCCTTCGTTGTGGGGACGGCAATCCCATTGGCGCTCTGGTTCCGCGAGGGACTCCCTCATGCACTCCGTTCTGCGGACGACGCGAACGCACCCGGAACCGACCAGGCGGTCGGGCAGCCCTACGACGCGTTTGAGTCGTCGGCACCGCCGCCGGTTCTTGGCGACCGCACGCATATGGCATGGTCCCCAGCGGACCCCGATGCCGTAGACCGGGACTGGTTGCCGCCGCGATACCAGCAAACCGACGCCGATGCTGTCCTGGTGAGCCTAGCGGACGACATGTGGTCGTGGCGCGCGGGCGACCGCATTGTGATCTCGGTACCACACACCGGCGCAACCTTCGAGTCAGTCATCGACCGCGTCGTCACTTCTCTCGGTGACAACCGCTCGTACGTGGGTCGGCTGGTGGGCGAAGATCAACCCCATCTGGTGGTCGTCACCGTGGGTTCCATGAACGCTTACGCGCACGTTGGCACGCCGCAAGGGAGCTACGAACTCGTTGGCAACCGGCATTTCGGTTGGCTGATGCCGACGGCGAGCATGGACCGGCATGTCGACTACAGCAAGCCGGACTACATCATTCTCCCAAACGATACCCTCTCCCAACCGTGAAGCTGATGGGGATCAATGCTATTGGCTGTCAGCGTCGACTCCGGGGAGCAGTCGGTACGTTGCTGGCAGCGGTGGGCGTGATCAGCGCCTCGTACGCGCTGGGCAACGGGGAAAACGTTTTCTTCGACTGCCCATGCGAACTGGCAAGCGACGGCACGACGCTGACCATCACGGTGGGTGCGCGCAGTTTCCGTACCACCGACAGCGGTCCCTTGCGGGTGGCGGTGTGGGCCACTGAGACTGAGGACGAATCGAGGGTGAACGCTGAAGTGGGCAAGGTGGTCATTGTCGAGTCGCTCGGCGCCGCTTCGACCCTCGCCGGCACGTCCATCGAGACGCCGCTGGTCGAGACCGGATCGGCGGGACTGCAGAGAATCGACCTTTATCTTGAGGAACAGGTCGGCGAGTCGTGGCGCCGTCAGGAAAGCATTGAGATGGAACGGTTCGTCAGCCTGGACGAACCGTTCGACGTGGGCCTTCTCGACTACCTGAAGGATAGCGACGGGGACGGTGTCGGCGATGTCAATGAGGAAGTCGAGGGAACGGACCCGCTCGACGCCGAATCGATCCCCGGGTCGTCAACAGTCGACCTGCTCGCGTTCTACAGCCAGGGCTTTGTGAACCCTTTTTTTACGGGTGATCCGACCACGCGCATCCAGCATGTCGTGACGCTGGCAAACGTCGTCTTCGGGCGCAGCGGGGTTGACCTGAAGCTTCGCTTGGTAGGCGCGGTGCCGGTTGAAGTGGACGAAAGCAACGAATTTCGGGGTGTCGATGCCGGGACGATCTCCGAGGAGATGAAACGTCACGGCTCGGACTTATCGGTTCTTTTCAGACCGAAGGCAAAAAACAGTGGGTCTTGCGGCTGGTCGTACCTCGGCGGATACGGCAGCCGCGGGCGACTGTGGAAAATTCAGGCAATGTCCAATCATTCCACGGTCATGGCTACGTGCAGCGGCGTCACGCTCGCCCACGAGTTGGGCCACGCTCTGGGACTGGGGCACGCGTACTGGCAGAACTCCCTGGGGACGTGGCGCTGGTCTCGGGGTCACGCCGTCGACAACGAGTTCGGTACCGTGATGACCTACGGCCCGAAGCGCGGTGGCTCGAGATTGCGTTTGGACGTGTTCTCCGACCCTGATGCCACCTGCCGCCGCCAAGGAGGGGTGGCCAGGCCCTGCGGTGAGAACGGCGACGAAGTCGCTGGCGCAGACTCGGTGGCCAGTCTCGACGCAGTTCGCGTCCAGGCCGCAGCGTTCCAGGAGGGATATGCGGACAGCGACGGCGACGGCTTCGTAGATCCGGTAGACGACCTGCCCGACGACGCCAGCGACTGGCGTGACACGGACGGCGACGGCATCGGGAACAAGATCGACGGGGACGACGACAACGACGGCGTCGGAGACGACGAAGACGCATTTCCGCTGAACCCGAAAGAAACTGCCGACACGGACGGCGACGGCGTAGGCGACAACGGCGATCCGTTTCCGAACGATCCGAACGAGTGGGCGGACACGGACGGCGATGGCGTAGGCGACAACGGCGATCCGTTTCCGAACGATCCGAGCGAGTGGGCGGACACGGACGGCGACGGCGTAGGCGACAACGGCGACACGTTTCCCAACGATCCAGGCGAGTGGGCGGACACGGACGGCGACGGCGTAGGCGACAACTCTGACGCCGACGCGGACGGTGACGGCGTGGCGAACGAGGCAGACCTGTTTCCTTTGGACTCGTCGAAATCCGATATCGCCTCCTACGTGTTCGTTGCGGAAGCAGCTGGCCGACGTCTGGGAGAGACCCTGTTCGCGACAGGCGGAGACGACCCGCGTCTTGTCGTAGGGGCGCCGCGGTACGATTCGTATCGGGGCGCCGTCTACATGATTGCCGTCGCCGATCTTGCGGCGCTGGACGCGGTTGACGGCAATACCGACCGGGAAGTTGGTTTGGCGCAGGTGAGTTCCGGGCCCAATTCATGGCGCTTCGAGGGCGAAGCCCCAGGTCATCACGCCGGCATCAGCGTTGCGTCCGCTGGCGACATGGATGGCGATGGATTGATCGACGTCGTGATAGGCGCAAGCGTTTACCACGACTGGCCGGACGCTCGCTTGGGCGGAGCGGTCTACTTCGTGTCTGGAGACGACTTCGCGGCAGCGGACGCGGCGGACGGGACGGCCGACCACGCTGTGTCGCTGGAGCACGTGGCCAGCCAGCCTCGGTCGTGGAAGATCGTCGGCGACAATTGCGTTGGCCTTGGCGCGAGCATCGCGGCTGGAGACTTGGATGGGGACGGGCAGTTCGAACTGATTGTCAGCGGAACCCGGTTATGCGATCGCGACCAACCTCACGCCGTCTACCTCATTTCGACCGAAGACATTTCGGCTGCCGACGTCGCGGACGAAAGCGAGGACGGCGTTCTGCAAATTCAAAATGTCGTGAAGCAGCCTCACTCCTACAGGCTGGTCGGCGAGAACGATGGGATAGATACGGTGGTCGGCCTCGTGGGCGATGTCGACGGCGACAGTCGGGTGGATTTCGGTATCGGCGCCCCGCTGGCCGTTGTGGGCGAACATCAGTACGCCGGCGCTGTGTACCTGGTTTCGAGCGCCGGCTTGGAAGCTGCCGATGCTGACGACGGTGAGAGTGACGGAGTCGTCGAACTGGCGGGCATCGCCAGCCAGGAAGGTTCATGGAAGGTTACTGGTGGACGGGCCCAGGGCCAGTTGGGTGGCCAGATCGGCTGGACAGGCCGCGTTGACTCAGCCGGCTTGGCCGAAGTCCTGATCGGCGGCTACACCACCCACATGGTTGCGGGAGGCGACCTTAAGGATGCCGACGTGGCCGACGGCACTACCGACGGCACAGTTGCCGAGGATCGAATTGCTGCCGCGCCGAACTCCTGGACTCTACTTAATACTCGGGGCGCCGCTTCGGTGGGAGATGTCGATGGAGACGGAAACGACGATATGCTGATCGGCTCCTACCACGAGGCGCTTCTTTTCGCTGTCGGGGCGCTGACCGAACTGGATGCAGACGACCGTTTTGCTGACGGCAGAGTCTTCCCATCGTACATCAGTCGGGATGATCGAACGTGGCGAATGAGACGGCCGGGGCCAGGCGCGTTCGGCACGCTTGCTGCGGCTGGAGATATCGACGGCGACGGCACGGATGACCTATTGCTTATGCAGCGCCAGCCTTGGAACAGTGACCGACCCGACAAAGTTTACCTCCTGACCGGCGCCGACCTGCAACCGCTCGACAACGTCGACGGCAGCCGGGACCGCGAGCTTTTGCTGGGAAGCGTTGCTGGCGATACCGACGGCGACGACATCGGAAACACGCTGGACCCGGACGACGACAACGACGGCGTGCTCGACCGTGACGACGCCTTTCCGCTTAATTCGACGGAATGGCTGGACACCGACGGCGACGGCGTGGGCGACAATGCCGACGCATTCCCGCAAGACTATCGAGAGCAGTTTGACACCGACGGCGACGGCGTTGGAAACAATGCCGACGACGATGATGATGGCGACGGTGTCGCGGACGGCGAGGACGTGTACCCGCTCGATACGGACAACGACGGCACCGATAACCGGGAAGACCCGGACGACGACGGCGACGGCGTGCTCGACGGCGAGGACGACCTTCCGATCGACCCAACCGAGTCGGTTGACACCGACGCGGATGGTATCGGCAACAATGCTGACGACGACGACGACAACGACGGCGTGCCTGACGACGAGGACGAATTGCCGCTGGATCCGGCAGAGTCGGTGGATAGCGATGATGACGGCGTGGGCGACAACGCCGATGTGTTCCCGAACGATTCGAGCGAGTGGGCGGACGCCGACGGCGACGGCGTAGGCGACAATGCGGACTCGGATGACGACAACGATGGGGTGCCTGACACCGAGGACGCGTTCCCATTCGATCCCGACGCATCTCGGGACAGCGATGGCGACGGCGTAGCAGACAGCAGGGATGCGTTTCCCCAGGATGCAACGGAGTGGGTGGATAGCGATAGCGACGGTGTCGGCGACAACGCTGACGAAGACGACGACAACGATGGCGTCTCGGACGCGACGGACCGGTTCCCGATGGATCCGGACCGGTCGGATCTTACGTCCCTCAAGTTCGTGCCCGAACAGGGCGCGGATTGGCTTGGTGTCGGCCTGGCTGCACCCGGGGACCTCGACGGAGACGGCAGGCCGGAGTTACTTCTTGGTGCCCCGGGCAATGATCCGGATGGTGCGGTATATCTGGTGTCGTCCCGCGACCTGGTGAGTTTAGATGACGCGGACGGGGCCCGCGACGGCACCGTTGCTGTCGAGCATGTCGCCTCGCAGTCATACTCTTGGAAACTCCTCGGCGAGGCCGGGTATGAGACCGGCTTCGTGCTCTCGTCGGCAGGCGACTTGAGCGGTGATGACGTCCCCGAGTTCACGGTGGGAGCAACGGCCTTAATTGGCTCCGCGTTCATTGTTTCCGCCGCCGACCTCGGGGCTGCGGACGCGGCCGACCGTTATGTGGATGGGGTCGTTGAGCTTAAGGCCACCGTCAAGGGCGCCGCGTCGTGGGAGCTGGTCGGTGTTTGGGGCGGATTGATGGGCCGGAGCATCGCCGGCGGACCGGTGGGCGAAAAGGTGCCGCCGGGGTACGTCCTCGTCGGACAGCCAGGACCCCGTCAGGGGGACAGCCCGGGGACGACCCACCTCATTGCAGGTGCCCAACTCGCCGCGGCCGACGGCGCAGATGGTTACGTGGACGGCCGGATCGCACTGGCGACGTACGGCGTACGTTGGCTCTTCGCGGGGGAGAAACCCCTAGATCAGGCGGGTTTAAGCGGTGCCATAGCCGATTTCGATGGGGACGGCAGAGTCGACGCCTTGATCGGGGCTCCGAGTCACGATGGGATTGTGATCGATGCTGGCGCAGTCTACGTACTCAACCACGGTGACTTCGAGTCTTTCAATTCCTTCGGACTGTCGAGGGCAGCGGGCGCGGACTCTTCGTTCAAGATTGTGGGCGAAGGCGCGACGGATGGGCTTGGCACTGGCGTCGCCGTAGGTGACGTCGACGGCGATGGCAAAATCGATCTTTTCCTTGGGGCAGTATCGGGCCTCAAGTCGCGCGCTCTTATCCACGTAATATCAGGCACGCGCGAAAACCTCGCGCAACTGGATGCGGAGGACGGGAGCGAGGACGGAGTGATCTGGCTTGTGGATCAAAGTCAAACTGGCCACTGGCGGATCACCTACCCTGAAGGATGGCCGCAAAGTTCGCGGCCGCTTGGTGGTGTCGCTGCGGCGGACGTCGATGGTGACGGTCGAGCGGACCTGCTCGTTCCGCTCAGGGTGGGATCGGGGCTGCCAGCGTTCCTTCTTCTTCCAGCGGTCGCCATCGCCGCAGACGGAACAGCCGGCGGCACGCTTTCCATCGACACCATCGCCGAAGCCGGCTACGCGTTCCACGCTGAAGTGGACGCAGCAAGGTTCCTGGCCGCCGCTTCAGCCGGTGACGTGGACGGCGATGGTCGGGAGGACCTGCTTCTTGGCGTGGCGCCCGCAGACGGCAGTGCGGCTTACCTGGTGGTTGCCGCCGACCTTGAATTGCTCGACGCGATCGACGGCAAGCAGGATGGGGTCATCGATCTGGCTAACGTTCCAGGTCCACGCCTTTAGAAGATCGAGAGAGATCTTGAGATAGGGCCCCAATGGAATGCTCCGCCCCGCTTCATTCCGAGCGGCCTCCAGGGCCAGAATGACGGGGTTCTTGAACAACGGAGCGGAGCGAATGACGAACACAACACGGGTCGGGATCGATCTGGCGAAGCAGGTGTTCCACCTCACGGCGATGGACGACACGGGACGGTGGTGGAGCGCAATAAAAACTGCGTCGGGCCGGGCTGCAGTCGTACTTGGCGTTGCTGCCGAGAGGCCGAGTGGTGCCGATGGAGGCGTAGGCAGCGCGAACCACTAGGGCCGGTTTGCCGCGCGGCACGGGCACCGGGTGCGGCCGATGAATTCGCAGCGACCCCGCTTCGCGGAACCGGGTCCCCGGTGGGCAGCTTCCAATCGATTGGAGACTCTGACGCGAGGCGGGTGGCGACCGTGGCGGACCGGAAATCGCCATCTGGGGTCCTGTTTCCCGAACGTCCGTCACACGACGAGCTAAAGCCAGACAGACTGCGTAACCCATCTGCCACCTAAAGGCCGAGCGCCGCCCCGTACCGCTTCATGAGCCCGCGCCGCATTTCGATCATGTCCGACCGCGCGTAGCTCATGGCGACCGAGCCCCCCACCCTATGGCTCAGGCTGATTTCCGATGCTTCCCAGTTCTCGCCGCGCTCCTGCGCCCAGGTGCGAAACGTCGACCGGAAACCGTGCGGCGACGCCGCGATCCCCGCCCGCCGCATCATCCGCCGGATCGTCGAGTCGGGAATGACCCCGTCGGACGAGCGAAGGTTCGGGAAGACCACGCTGTGCGACCGCGGCAGTTCGAGAGCGCGTCGCAGCACATGCATCGCCGCGCCCGACAGCGGCACGACATGGTCCTCTTTAATTTTAGCGTCGGCGCGCCCCGGAATCGTCCACGTACTCCCCTTCAAGTCAATCTCGTCCCAGGTCGCCCGGCGAACCTCGCACAGCCGCTTGGCGGTCAGCGCCGTGAACCTGATCGCCAGCTTGACCGCGTCGGAGCAGTTCGACGCGTCGATTTTGCCAAGCGCCCCCGCGACCTCCTGGACGGGCAGGAACGCCGCATGCGTGGGCGGCGGCACATTGATCTGCCGCTTCGGCCCGCTCGCGGGGTTCGCCTTCTCCCGGTGCCCGCTGTCGATCGCCCACTGGCACACGCGCTCTATGCACGACAGCGCGAACTTCGCCGCCGAAGGAGTATCGATCATGGCCGACGCGATGGCGGCCGCCTGCCGCGTGGTCACGTCCGCCACCGGCACATTGCCGATGCGCGGCAGCACGTGCTTGCGCATCGTGTAGTTCCACTTGTAGCGCTGGTTCGACAGGCGATTCCCGGCCATCGGCTCCGGGAATCGCTTCCACCGCAGATATTCGTCGTTGGCCTTCGCGAACGTCAGGCCATCCCCTTCGGCGTGCCGCGGGTCGAATCCCCCCTTTGCGAGCGCCCGGTTGTTCGTCGCGACGCGGCGCGCCTCCTTCAGGGACACCTCGGGATACGCGCCGAGCCCGAGGTCGAGGCGCCTGCCCCCGACGCGAACCACCTGGGTCCACGACCGCGAGCCGCGCTTCTGCACCAGGAGGTAGAGTCCCCGGCCGTCCGCGTGTCGTCCGGCGGGCAGGTTCGGGATGGCCTTCGCGTTGAGCATCAACGTCTTCTCCTATATCGTTCAACGCGACCACAATTCTATGCGTTCGCACCATTCATTACAACAATTTATTACAACACATGGCTTGCGTCCCAAGCCGGTTCAGTCTCGACTCTGATCGTCTCGAATTTAGCATAAAAATAAATAAATCAATTATTTATCTTACATATAAACGACCTTGAGAACCCAGCCGCAACTTCTTCAGACACTATGATTGCGATATGCACAATCTCAAGCAGTCGTTCCTTCCCGCACAACTGGCCGAGTTCCCGAAGTAGCGGGTTGTCGCCTGCATCCGGGTGGGCATCGGCCTCCTTCCAGCGCAGCCAGTACTTCTCGGGCGTCTCGATCACGCCGTAGCGCAGCCCCTCGGTCTCGTTGCCCGCCATCGCGAGTTGCACGGTAGTGAAGAACGGGCGGATGAACTCGGGCTTCTGGTTGTCGAGGTTCTGGCGGATGCCCTCGGCCACGGACACGGTGGAGCGCTTGAGTTCCAACACCCCAAGCGCGATGCCATTGACGTACAGCACGAGGTCGGGACGCTTGACGTTCGGCCCGGCGACGGTTACCTCTTTAGCAAGGGCAAAGTCGTTGGCGTGCGGTCCCAGTCGACTAGCCAGATTGTCTCAGTGTGCTCTCCGAGCTCCGGCTGCACCTTCACGCCGTAGCGCAGCAGGCCGTAAACGTCTCGGTTGGCGTCGTAAAGGGTCTTGCCGCCGCCCACTGCGGCTGCCTTTCCGAGCTGGTCCAAGACTCTGCCGATGACTCTGTTGCCGTGGCCGTTGCGCTGGAGCCAGCCGTGGAGGATCTTTCGCTCGACGTTGGAGTTGTGGGAACGATCCTTCCAATCGCCAAGGTGGCGGTAGCCGAGTGCGTCCCGGAAGAAGGCGATTACGCGGTGCTGTGTGCGCATTTCCCGATCGCCGACGCTACTCACGGCGCTGCGCATTTGTTCCCTCACGGTCGCTTTTCCGCCCCACATAGCGGCAGGTCAACGAGCCGCACTCGGCCGGTGAGAAGTTGCTGGATCATTCCGCTCCTGATGTGACGCGTCTTGTCGCGGCGCTGTTCCAACGCGGCAATCTCGGCGTCCATCTCTGCGAGAATGGTGGCAATGGTGCGTTGTTCGTCCAAGGCTGGAAGAGTGACCTTAACCTGCCCCAGGTTCCGAGCGCTGATGTGAACGACTGCGTCCCCCTGAGCCAGACGGGCTTTTTGTGCCGTCACGGCCGAGTGGTTCATCAAGTGACCGAGGTACAAGGAGTCATGACCGACCGGCGTCAACACTATGATGTCTCCGCCAGCAAAGGCTGGTTCTTCGCCGAGGTAGGCGGCGCACCGGCCGATTTCGTCTGCAGTTTCGCCCGAACTCGCGAATAGGAGGTCGCCAACCTTGATGGGAAGAGCCGCTTCCGCTACGTCCGGCCGGACTCGCGACACAGGCGCAACGATGTAGTTCGAATACGACGTGTAAAGCTCACCGTAGCGAACACATGCAAGGCCCTCGACAGACAAGTCATCGCGGCTGATCCCGTTTCCCTTGGAGAACACGCCAAGATCGCAAAGGCGTTGTGCCTTCCACCTCTCGTTGAAACCGGGTAGTAGGGTCTTTCCGCTGAGGAGTTGCTGTAAGGCTGCCTGCTTGATGGCCGTTTTCTTGCCGATTCAGCGCGTCCAGCGATCCGAGTAGCCTGTCGATATCCGACAGCGCCTCGGCGATGGCGCGTTGTTCGGAGAGGGTAGGTTGGGGGATCAGAAACGAGCGAATCTGACCGTAGTTGAGACCTTGTCGGTTACCTCCTGCTTGGTAACCTCCAATCTGCCTTTGCCCTGCCGCAGAGAGCAAATAGCTGTTAAGGAATTGAGGATCGAGTCTCTTCGGGTCTGTACGTATTTCACAGACATGCTGATTCACATTTCCGTGAGCAACAGTGATTTCTGCCACTGCGCTGCGTCCGATTGATGCACCCGTGATGTTTAGCAGCACATCGCCTTCTTGAATCTCGCTCGTCGCAAACGATGCATGTAGTTCGTCCGTGATAAACGCGAGGTCAGCTAAGTCTAGTTGCCCCCAACCTACGTTTTGACTGCGAAGAAATGGACGCCCTTCCGTCACATAAACACGCTCTCCGCCGGAGGGAGTGATGCCGCTGCCAACGCGCGTAGTTAGATCGCCGAGCCGACCACACTTCCAGTCTTCCGGAATCACCCCCTCTTCAGTCCGCTTGTAACCCACTGCCACGTGCTTAGATAGTGCGCTTCGTCCAGCTCCAATGACTCTATCCATTGTTCCTTACCCGCTGTTCACTGTCATCGACTTCCCGACTGTTCGGCTCGCGGGCGGCATGCACTATTCGAGCATCTATCGTTGCCCATGCCTCACCCATCGATGCGGCCTTCCCGGTGCTCAAGGTCGCGTCTCACGCTTTCTATCTGGGCGGCGAGTTGCTGTTTCGATGGTAGGTAGAGCTGGTACCTTGAGGCGTAGATGTTGGCGTCTTCGGGCAGCGTGAGTTCGACCAAGGCGTCGCTTTTGCGGTCGCACAGCAGAATGCCGACGGTCGGGAGCTCGTCGTCGGTTTTCACGTGGCGATCGAAGTAGTTCACGTACATCTGCATCTGGCCGAGATCCTGATGGGCCATTTCACCGCGCTTAAGGTCGATCAGCACGTAGCAGCGCAGCAGGCGGTTGTAGAACACGAGGTCGACGAAGAAGTGGCGGTTGTCGAAGCTGAAACGCTTCTGCCTCGCCTCGAACAGAAATCCCTTGCCCAGTTCCAGCAGAAATTGCTGGAGCCGGTCGATGATCGCGGTCTCCAATTCGATCTCGGAGTAGGCGGGCCTTTCCTCCAGGCCCAAGAACTCCAGCACGAGCGGATCCTTGATCAGGTCCGATGCCTTCTCGACTACCTGTCCCTCGCGGGAAAGACGGCGGATCTCTCCCTTGTCGCGGCTGAGCGCGAGCCGCTCGTACAGGGAACTGTCGAGCTGGCGCTTGAGTTCGCGAACGCTCCAACCGTTGTCGGCGGCCTCGATCTCGTAGAAGCGGCGTGCATCCGCGTCGTCAATGGAGAAGAGGGTGGAGTAGTGGGACCAGCCGAGGGGGAATCGCTTTGCCAAATTTGCAGACACTGTCTGCCAATTCTACGCGGCGGGCAACGATCCGCCCCGCGGGATGGGGAAACCCCATGACGGGGTTTCGTCTTGAGATGCCGTTGTCGATTTTGCAGACACTGTCTGCAAAATCTCCGGGTAAAGCCTGTAGAACTTGCACGATAACGCCAGGCTCCGGCTGGAGCAGCCTCGTATCGCCAGTTTGGCCGCCAGTCTGCTGATCAGCGCCGCCCCGTATTCCGCTCGGTCCGCGCCATGCTGTTCGTACTCCACGAGATACCAGCCGAACAGCCAGTTTCTCACTACGAGTGAGCGGTCAATGGCGCGCGCCGCCGAGCGTCGGGTTTCTTCGTGGGTTCGCTGACACAGCTCGACGAGCCGTTCGAAGTCGAATTCCTGGCTCATTGCGTCAGTCCCATGCGGGCGAGGTGCCGCTCGACGTTGGCGCTGAACGCCTCCACGTCTCGCTCCAGTTCCGGCAGCGGCCGGGCGTAGCGCTCGTCGATCTCTTGGATGCGGTCCGCGAGGCGCTGGGTCAGGCGCTGCACTTTAGCCTCGATGGCGTCGCGGATGTTCGCGAGCCATTTGTCCTCCACGACGAGACTCTTGATCTCGCCTTCGCTGAGCGTCGCGTAGCGGGTCAGCACCTGCCCATCGAGGGCGGCCTGGGCCTCTTTGACCGCCTTGGACGCCTTGGACTCGGCCTCGATCAGGACTACGCAGCGCTGGAGCGCCTCGCGTTCATCGTCGCTGTCGGGATCGACGCGGATGGCCTTGAGCCTTGCGGTCACAGTTGGCCTAGTGAGCCTGCCCTTGTCGTTGACCGCGTCTTCGAGCAGACCTTCCTCGCCGGTGCGCTCCTCGACGAACTCCTCGAGCTCGCGGGCGGCAGTGTCCCGCTTGACCTGCAAGGTCTCGATAGTGTTCTGATCGGCCGCGAAGCAGCGGGCGACGACGAGCGCGGGAGGGATCAGGTCGAGCTTGTACTTCCGGCGCTCCACGATGAGATCAGGCGTTTCCTTGAGCTTGCGCTCGCGGTCCTCGACGATCCCGCGCGGTTGGGCGGCGTCGAACCATCCGTCGTCCACGCTTGGTGTGAACACGCAGATCACAACCCGATATGCGTCGGCGGTCTGATTTGACCAGTCGTACTTGGCGTTGGCTTGTTCCGCGAGAGTCTCGGCCAGCGCGTCGTTGGGCGTGGTCTGGGTCACCAAGCCTTCCAGGATGACCGGACACTCGGCATCCTCCAGGGTGACGCAGGCCCGCGGATTTGCTTTCAGGTTTCGCCGCCAGCGGACATGGGGATGGCTCGAGAAGTAGAGTGAGGTGTCTAGCCACATGCCGTCTATTGGACGGGCGATGGGCGTCCCGGCTGCATCGGCGGTAGTAATCCAGTATTGGAGGGCGGCGGCGAGGCGTTGGTCTACGATAGACCAGGCTAACAGAGGAGAATCTTCTGACAATCCGTAGTCGGCGGGCAGACGGACGCGACTGGCAATGGGCTCGGTCATGCGGCTCCTTTTCGCTTGGGTTCTCAGCGAACGGCGCTGGTTGGGTAAGGGGCGGCTATTGGACACACCGGCCTTGCTCTGGAATCAGCCCCGAGTCGGTGCGCCTATGCCGTGGTGGCACGCCGCCCGCCTTGGGGACATCCGCCGTCACGGAGTCATCGATTCTTGCCTGCGCTTCACTCATCGCTCCCACCTTCGCCTCCTTCGAGTTCCTGTCGCACGCTTTCGATCTGGGCGGCGAATTGCTGTTTCGACGGCAGGTAGAGCCTCAATGGCAAGCCGACGGACTTCCTCCTTGTCACGGCTGAGCGCGAGCCGCTCGTACAGGGAACTGGCGAGGTGGCGCTTGAGTTCGCGGACGCTCCAGCCGTTGTCAGCGGCCTCGATCTCGTAGAAGCGGCGTGCATCGGCGTCGTCAAGGGAGAGAAGGACGGCATACTGGGACCAGCCGAGAGGGAAGTGCCGCGCCAACTTTGTGATCAGTGTGTGCGAAATTCTCTCCGCGGGCAGTGGTGAAATCCGCGACAGTGTCCCGGCAATTGCCGAGTCGCCGGAAATCCGAGACGGTGTTGCGGATTTCTCGCCCGCCGGCGCCTCGGAGAGGACGTGGTCGAATAGCAGATAGAACCGTCGCATCCTCTCCAGAGCATCCACAGAGAACCCGCGCCCAATCTTGGCCTTCAGAGCCGCTGACAATGTCATCAAGGTCTGGGCGCCGTATTCCGCACGATCAGCCCCCTGCTGCTCGTATTCGACGATGTACCATCCGAACAGCCAGTTTCGTACGACCAGAGAGCGGTCGGCGGCGCGTGCGGCCGAGCTCCGGGTCTCTTCGTGGGCCTGCTGGCACAGCGTGACGAGCCGCTCGAAGTTAATTTCGCGACTCATGGCGTCGGCCCCATGCGGGCGAGGTGCCCCTCGACCTTGGCGCTGAACGCTTCCACGTCGCGCTTCAGCTCCGGGCAGCGGGCAGGCGTAGCGGTCCTCGATTCGCCATCATTTCCCCTGACTGGTCCATGACAGCATTGTCTCTTGACTGGCCGGGTGTGCGCCAGCAGCGCGTCCACCACAGACCAGGCCAGCAGAGGCGCATCTTCGGACAGACCGTAGTCGGCAGGCAGGTGGATGCGGCCGGTTCCTCATCGGGTCGGTTCTCCGCGAGTGTCGCAACCGGTGCGTTTCGCGTCTACCTGACCCAGAGCGATGCCGGGCGAGCATGCCAAGCCGTAGCGAGGGCTCAAGCGCTGCCGGACAACGACTCCGTCAGACGCGCACGCACCTCGCGCCGCAGCAACTTGCCTGTCTCGGTGTAGGGCAGTTCGTCCCAGAATTCCAGCCGTTCGGGCACGCGGGAAGATCGCATTCGATCCTTGACCCATTGCTGCAGCGACGCGACCGTCGCGGATTGCTTCAGCACCACGACACCGACGACGGCCTCCCCCCACTCTTCGTCCGGTAGGCCGACGATGGCAACATCGGACACCGCGTCGTGCGTCATCATGACGTCTTCGATCTCGCCTGGCGACATGTTCTCGCCGCCGCGCACGATGACGTCGTCGGCGCGGCCCTCGAGGAACAGGTAGCCCTCATCGTCGAGGAAACCGCCGTCCCGGGTGGGGAACCAGCCTTCGTCGTCCGTCAGGCTGCCGATGCCTTCGTACTCGCCGGATACCTGTTCGCCCCGAACGTGAATTTCGCCGTGCTCATGGGTGCCGAGGGCGCGACCCTGCTCGTCGCGAACTTCGATTTCGATGCCGGGCAAGGGTACGCCGACGGAAGCTAGCCTGCGGCGACCGGCCCGATTTTCGCTGACCGCGGCCTGCCGATGCGCGTCCGGTCCGAGCACCGTGATGGTCGAACTGGTTTCCGTAAGACCGTAGGCGTTGGTGAAGTCGGTGTCCGGGAACAGCGCCATCGCCCGTTCGATGACGGGCAGCGGCATTTTTCCGCCGCCGTAGGAGAGCGATTGCAGATGTGGCATGCGCGCGTGATGTTCGCCTTCGAGAGCTTCGACGATGCGCCGCAACATGGTGGGAACGACGAAAGCGGTGGTGACCTTCTCCGCGCGCGCCAGTTCGATCCAGGCTTCGGGCGTGAAGTTGGCGAGTTGTACGGCGCGGCGGCCGGAATAGACGGAGCTCAACACGGCGGCGATTCCGGCGACGTGGTACGGCGGCACACAGACCAGCGCGGTCTCCGAAGTGTCCGCCGACATGAAATCGACGCAACCGAGGATGTACGAGACGAGATGTTTCTGCCGCAGCACCGCCGCCTTCGGCGCTCCCGTCGTGCCGCTGGTGAATAGCAGGGCCGCCGTTTCATCGCCGTCCATGGACCAGGGTTCGGCTCCGTTGGCGGACCCGTTCCGGGCAAGGGCCAGGAACTCGCTTCGAGAATGCCAACGCACGATTGAGTCAGTGTGGAAATGTTCGATGTGGTCGGCATCCGTCACCAGGTATGCCGGCTTGACCCGCTCGACCAGTCCGTCGATCTCGTCGTCGGTCAAACGGTAGCTGATCGGTACATACGGCATGCCGGCCCAGCTCGACGCGAACAGGCCGATCGGCACTGCCAGGTTCGAAACGTCGAGGATCGCGAATCTCGCGGCCTGCGATGAGCGCAAATCGCTTGCGGCGTTCGCGGCGGCATCGAACAGGCCCTGGTAGGTGATCGATTGGTGGGCATCGGCATCGACGAAGGCGACGCGGTCTCCGTATCCCGCCACCGCCATCTCCAGCAGCATCATGATGTTCAAGGATGCACTCCCCTCCGACCCCTCGGCGTTCCAATCAGTCCGTCTTGGGAAGTTTCTTTGAGTCTTTCATTTTCATTGCCGTGCCGCCGGCCCACAGCGACCCCTCGCCGCCCTTCACGCACAGCACTTCCAGACTCCCTTCCTCGTTCGTGTACCGTTTGCCGAGGGTGGAACCGGCAGCGTGTTCCTGATGCACGCTGCCGCCGTTGCTTTCGCCGTCCGGGTTCATGGGTTCCCCGCCGCACATGATGCCAATACCTTCCGCCGGCGCCGTGATAACCATGATTTCCGTGGTGCAAACCGTGCTCTTGAGCCGGGTTCCGGGCGTCAGGCTCGCCATCGTCTTCCTCCTGGTTTCTTGTTTGATCTCCCGGATTCTACAAGATCAGTCGTCGCCGGGCAGCGCGGCGTGCGCCTTGGCAGCGCCTCGGCGTTGCGCGCATCCAGACGATTGTACGATCATCGGCGCATGATCGATGGACCCGTTCCCTACATGGAGCGCACGCGTGCGTACTACGCGGCGCAGGGATTTGACACCACCTATGCGTGGGCGCACTTCGACGACGTGCCGTTCGCGCCGTTGTCCAGGCCGCTCGCGCAGTCGAAACTCGCGCTCATCACCACGGCGAGCCCCTATGACCGCACTTTCTCCGATGTTCGCAAAGTAGCCTCGGGGTCGACGAGCGATCCGCCGGAGCGGCTGTACGGCAATGACCTGGCGTGGGACAAGAACGCGACGCACCTCGATGACCTGAACGCCTTCTTCCCGCTGCGGTGTCTCAAGGCGTTGGTGGACAACGAACGCATCGGCGCGGTGGCAGCCCGATTTCACTGTGCCCCGACCGAGTACAGCCAGCGCCGCACCTGGATGGTCGATGCGCCGGAAATATTGCGTCGTTGCCGGGAAGACGGCGCGGACGCGGCGATGCTCGTCCCGTTGTGACCGGTGTGTCACCAGACCGTGAGTCTGACCGCGCGACACCTGGAGGCCGCTGGCATACCAACGGTCATTCTGGGTTCCGCCCTGGACGTGGTGGAGCATTGCGGCGTTCCCCGCTTCCTTTTCACGGACTTTCCGCTGGGCAACCCCTGCGGCAAGCCGTTCGATGCATCGATGCAGGAAGCGATAGCGGCCCAAGGCATCGACCTGCTCGAACGCGCCGAGCGGCCCCGGACCACGGTGCGCACGCCGTTTCGGTGGAGCGACGACGAGTCCTGGCGCGGGCGCTACATGGAAGTGCGGCCGGAGGATCTGGCGAAGCTCGCCCGGCGGGGCGAAGCGCGCAGGGCTGAACGCTTGCGCTTCAAGACGGAAGGCAGAGGGCGCGACGACTGACCCGCCGAATGCGGGATCCTATCCCGAACTCTGGGCCGTCTTCTCGACTTCGATCATCTGAAGCACTGTGTCCGTCGGAAAGCTCCCGATTGGGAGTCCTTTATTGGCCAGGCGGTTGCCGAGCCTCTGCATCACCACGTTCGCAGGTGTCGGTACGCCGTGCAGACGACCGAGTTGGACGATCTCCCCGTTCAGGAAGTCGGCTTCGATATTTCCGGTGCCCCGTCGAATGCTCTGCCAGGAGGAACCCCCGGGCCGTTCGTGACCGGGGATCGAACGCAGCCGGCGGGAACTGCTCGCTCGCCCCTCCATGAACGTACGCATGTCGGTCCACTCGATGCCGGTTGCGCGATAGCAATCCACTGCCTCCTGCCGAAGCAGCGTCAACACCTCGCGGGCGTCCTCCCCGCAGACGGGCTGCACGGCATTGCCGAGGTTGGCGACGAGCTTGCCGTACTTCTGGCCCATGATCGAAGGGTCCGTCAGCGAACTGAAGCCAGCGTCGGTGATTGCTCCGGCGATGTTCTCGGCGAGCTTGTCGACGCCTGACGGATAGCAGCCGATGTCGAGCATACCGGCGGGGTTCTCCGAGGAATTGAAGACTTCGCCAGGGTCAAGGTGCACGCCCCCCACCATCACGTTCATGCCGTATACGCGACGGAAGCGCCGCAGGGCCATGCGTTCGTTGGCCACGCCGTTCTGGCAGCACACCACCGGGATATCGTCTCCGGCGGCAGCGTAGAGGTCCGTCAAGGCGCCTTCGGTGTGCTGGCTCTTGACACACAGGATGACGACGTCACCATCGTGAAAATCGACGTGTTTGGGATGGTCGGCGGCGGGTATGCGAATACGCACGTCCTGCGTTGGCGTGACGAACCGAAGCCCGTCGTCTTCGATGGCTCGGAAGTGCGCGCCGCGAGCGATGAGCACTACGTCGAAGCCGCGCTGGAAGAGGCGAGCGCCAATCGTCCCGCCGATACCGCCGGCGCCGTAGATGATGTATCGGGTCTTGGTCATAACTCTCGCGCACCGGTTTTTCCGGCACGATACAGTTTGTAACTAGTTGATGCCATTGAGTTTATTTCGTTACGTTTGCGCTTTTTCCCGTTCGACGAGAAGGCCCGCGTTCAGCGGGACACATCCGGCGGAGGGGAATAGTGAAAATAAAATGGATTGTGAATCGATAAGCATTTGATGCCGCTTGAGATTTTTATGGAGGCCCCGAAACGGGGCCGAAACCGTATTTACTTTCCAAAATCGAGGTGTGAACATGGCAACCCTCACCGGCCGGGTTGACGGACGTGTAACGGTTCCTCGGCAGGGCGGAGCACTCATGCAGCCCGGCGGGTGAGGCCAATTCCCAGCAGTCCCCAGTTGCTCATTTCCAGTTGTCAGCCGGTGCGCCGCGTACTGTCTCAGACGGTTGCCTCGGTGCCCATCACGATGCAACCGGACGCCGCGAACATGCCGCCTACGCCGAGACAGAGCGAGACTTCGGCACCCGAAACCTGGGCCGGAGCGGTGCCGCGCATCTGGCGCACGCTCTCCTGCAGCGCGTACATGCCGTACATTCCCGAGTGCATGTATGAGAGTCCGCCGCCGTTGGTGTTCAGGGGCAATTGTCCTCCCGGGCGCGTGTTGCCGTCGGCGATGAACGCGGCCGCTTCGCCCTTCTGGCAGAAGCCAAGATCTTCGAGCCCGTAGATGGGCAAGTGCGCGAACGCGTCGTAGACCATGAGGTGGTCGACATCGCCGTGGCTGATGCCCGCGTCCCGTATGGCGTCCGACCCGGCGACACGGAATGCCCGGGACGAACACAGATCCTGCATCTGACTGATCATGGGGCTTTCCGCGCTTTCGCCGGTGCCGAGGATGTGCACGGGCTTTTGCGGGAAATCCGCGGCCCGCTCCGCCCGGGTCAGGATCAGCGCGCCGCCGCCGTCGGTGACGAGGCAGCATTCGAGCAGGTGAAACGGGTAGGCGATCATGCGCGAAGCCATCACGTCGTCCACCGTGATCGGGTCGCGATAGGAAGCGCGGGGATTGCGCCCCGCCCATTCCCGCTGGACGACGGCGACCATGGCGAGTTGCTCGTGGGTCAGGCCGTACTCCTTCATATAGCGCAAGACGGGGATGGTGAACATCGTCGTCGGTCCCATGGCCCCGTAGGGATTTTCGAATTGCTGAGCCAGCCCTGCGGTCCCGGCGCCACGACCCCCTCTGCCGACTTGTGATCGACCGCTCTCGCCGTGCGTGATCAGGATGGTTTCGGCTTGCCCCGTCTGAATCGCCGCCACCGCGTGCCGCACATGGATCATGAACGAGCAACCGCCCACACTGGTCCCGTCGACCCAGCGCGGCGTGATGCCCAGGTAGTGGACGATTTCGACAGGCGATGAGCCGGCCGTCGCCACGCCGTCTATGTCTTTTGCCGTCAGTCCGGTATCGGCGAACGCGTTGAGGGCGGCGTCGGCATGCAGTTGCAGTTGGCTCGCGCCCGGAATACGGCCGAGTTCGGTGGTTTCCGCCGCACCTACGATGGCTACGCCGGTCATGCGGATTGCTCCGCCGGCTTGAACAGGGGAACCGCGATGTCATCGTTCTGGCGTTCGAAAACGACCTGCAACGGCATGTCGAGCACCAGGGCCTCCGGCGTTTGTTCGCTCTCGACGATGTTCGACATCATGGTCGGACCTTCTTCGAGCTTGACCAGGGCGATGCAGTAGGGACCGTCGAATGACGCGTGCCGCCTGTGGTTGATCACATAGCTGAGAAGCGTTCCGCGGCCGCTGGAGACGAAGATCTCCACGTTCTTCGATCCGCAGTCAGGGCAGAACGGCCGCGGGGGGAAGTAGGTGTGCTCGCAGTCCAGACATCGCTGCAGCCTGAGTTCGCCGTCTCGCGTGCCAGCCCAGAAGTGTTCTGTTTCCGGGGTGGGCTGTGGTAACGGACGTGGTTGTGAGTTCGCCAATGTAGTTTCTCCGGTTATCCGAGGATGCAACGAGTCGGAGGTTGCCCAGCGCTCGCTCTCCGGTCGGTCGGGTGGGACCGAAAGTATCTTATGCGGGAGGCGCGGGTGGCAAGCGCGAGGCTATTCGGCTCTTCCATCCACCTCTGCCTGGCGCAAGGCCGTATCGCCGATCCGCTCGGGCACTTTCCACTCGTGCCGGTGCGCTCTTCCCTCGTCGATGAGCTGTTGGATCGATTCCAGGGATTGCTCTTCAAGCCTCAGGCCGGGGCCGGTCTCGTCGCCGCCGCCGGCTTTGAATTCGAGCACCTCGGCACCGGCCGGTCCGGCCTTGAACTTGTACGGCATGCCGCTCGGCAAGAAGACGACGGAGCCGGCTCGCAGTTTGCGCCGGCCCATTGAGATTTCGCCGGCGACCACGTAGTAGAGGCAGTCCCCTGCCCGGGGATGACTGTGGCGATACAGCGGGTAGTTGGATCCCATCCACACATGGGACAAGGTCATGCCGCCCGGTGTGGAGCGCTGGGCGAACAACGACGTCGAGGTGATGCCCCCGGCTAGCGCCTTGGACATCTCGACGATCTTCTCTTCGACCGCCTCCTTCCCGTATTTCTCGGACAGGGCGCTGTGCTCGAAGGTCGCGAGAGCGCGGGCCCTGTCTACGGGGCCCCGCGAGCGGGGTGTCCTTATGGTGGGGTTGGCGGATATCTCGAATGGGCCACGTTCGGAAACGTAGCGCCTTCCAGGCTTTTCGCGCGGTTGTTCTTCGGCGCGCTCGAGTGGCTCGGCCATGGATGATCCCCCCGTTGTTCGTACCCACATGAGCATAGTCGCGCGGGCGGTGACCGGCAATCGGGAATAGCCGTGGCAAGCCGAGGCTATTCGCCCTTCGCATCCACCTCGGCTTGACGCAAGGCCGTATCGCCGATCCGCTCGGGCACTTCCCATTCGCGCTGGTGTGCCTTCCCCTCGTCGATGAGCTGTTGGACCGAGTCCAGTGATTGCTCCTCCAGCTTCAGCCCCGGGGCGTTCGGGTCGCCGCCGCCGGCCCGAAATTCGAGCACCTCGACGCCGGCGGGGCCTGCCTTGAACTTGTACGGCATGCCGCTCGGCAGGAACATGACGGAACCGGCTCGCAACTTTCGCCGGCCGAGGACCAGCTCGCCGGCGACCACGTAGTAGAGGCAGTCCCCGGCCTTGGGGTGACTGTGGCGAAACAGCGGGTAGTGGGGCCCGAACCAGACGTGGACCAGGACCATGCCGTTGGGCGAGCCTTCCTGGCCGAACAACCGCGTCGAAGCGATGCCAGGCCATAGCGTCCTGACCATTTCAATCATTTTTTGCCGGGCGGGCGCTTCCCCGCACTTTTCGGCCAGGGCGCTGTATTCGAAAACACGGGCGCCGTACTCGTCGTCAATCTCCTCGGCTGGACGGGGTGGATTGATGGTCGGGTTGGCGGATATCTCGAATGGGCCGCGCTCGGAAACGAACCGCACTCTTTTACGTTGGCCTGCGGGCGCCTGGGGTTCGGCCACTATTTGGTTCTCCCATCCACGTCTGCCTGGCGTATTGCCGTATCGCCGCACCGCTCGGGGGCTTTCCACTCGTGCTGGTGCGCCTTCCCCGCGTCGATGATCTGCTGGATCGCGTCGAGGGAGTTCTCCGCAAGTTTGATGAGGGGAGCATTCTTGTCGCCTTCGCCGTCGGCTCGATACTCGAGTACCTCGGCCCCGGCGGGTCCCGCCCTGAACTTGTACGGCATGCCCTCCGGCAGGAAGATGACGGAACCCGCCCCCAGTCTGCGCGAACCCAGATAGATTTCACCGGCGACCACACAGTAGAGGCAGTCCCCGAATTTCGGATGGCTGTGGCGGGATAGCTGGTAGTTGGCCCCCATCCATACGTGGGACAGGCGCATGCCGTTGGGCGCGTCCTGACCGAACAACCGTGTCGAAGTGATGCCTCCCGCCGTTGCGTGGGCCATCTCGATCATCTTCTCTTCGCCAGCCTCCCCGTATTTCTCCGCCAGGGGGCTTTGCTCGTAGTTTTCGCGGACACGGATCCTGTCGACCGTGCCGCGCGTGCGGGGTTGGTTGAGGGTGGGGTTGGCGCGTATCTCGAACGGGCCGCGTTGGGAGACGTAACGTTTCCTCGGTTCCCGGATCGGGTTCTTGCGAGGTTGGTCTACGACTTGTTCTTGCGGTTCAGCCATGGAGAGTACCCGGTTGTTCCTATGGGGATGAGCATAGTCCTGAGAGCGGCGACCGGCAATCGGCGCGGCTATTCGTCGGCCTGTGCATCCACCTCCGCCTGGCGTAATGCCGTATCGCCGATCTGTTCGGGCACTACCCATTCGTGCCGGTGTGCCTTCCCTTCGTCAATGAGATGCTGGAGCGAGTCCAGGGAGTGCTCCTCGAGCTTCAGGCCGGGAGCGTCCGGATCGCCGCCGCCCGCTCGAAACTCGAGCACCTCGGCGCCGGCGGGTCCGGCCCTGAACTTGTACGGCATGCCGCTCGGCAGGAAGACCACGGAACCGGCTCGCAGTTTGCGCCGACCTAGGGAGACTTCGCCCGCGACTACATAGTAGAGGCAGTCCCCGCCCCGGGGATGACTATGGCGATAAATGAGGAAATTGGCCCCCATCCACACGTGGGACAAGGTCATGCCTCCCGGCGTGTCGCGCTGGGCGAACAACGAGGTCGAGGTGAGGCCCCCCGCCAATGCCTTGTGCATCTCGATGATCTTCTCCTGGACAGGCGCTTCGCCGTATTTCTCGGCCAAGTCGCTGTGTTCAAAGATCTGGAGGGCGCGGGATTCGTTCGTCGTGCCCTTTGGGCGGGGTTGCCTGATCTCGGGGTTGGCGCGTATCTCGAATGGCCCGCGTTCGGAAACGTAGCGGCGCCTCACTCTTTTCTGCGGTAGTTCTTCTACGCGTTCTTGCGGTTCGGCCATCTTGATCCCCCAGTTCTCCCTATGGAGATGAGCATAGTCCCGAGGGTGGCGGCTCGCCAGTGGTCAGTCAGGACGGACTTCCGCGGGAGGCAGGCGTTCGGCCCATGGGAAAGCCGGATCCCCAACGCAGAAAAAGTCCGGGTTCAGGAGCGACGCCTTGGTGTTGTACGCGAGCTCGGAGCCATCGAAACACAGTACGGCACCGCCGGCGGCGGTCAGCACGGCCTGTGCGGCCCCGGTGTCCCACTCTGACGTGGGGCCCAGGCGTGGATAAAAATCGGCCAGACCCTCGGCCAGCATGCAGAACTTGAGAGAGCTGCCGACAGACTGTCGGTCGACCCGACCGAAGGCGGCCCGCAGCGCGTCGAGATAGCGCTCCAGCCGGCCACTCCCGTGGCTGCGGGTTGCAACGACCGTCAACCCTTGCGCTTGTGAAACGGTGCGGGTCTTGAGCGTCTGGCGGCCGTCCGGCGTGGTCTTGTAGGCGATTCCCGACACCACGTCGCCGAAGAACACCTCTTCACGTACCGGCACGCCGACCACGCCCAGCACGGCCCGGTTGGCGTCGATCAGCGCGATGTTCACCGTGAAATCGCCGTTGCGGTTCACGAACTCCCTGGTGCCGTCGAGAGGGTCGACCAACCAGTACCGATTCCACGTCCGGCGGACCTCGAAATCCGCAGGTTCGGACTCTTCCGAGATGATGGGAAGATCGGGGGTCATGCGGCGGAGGCCGTCGACGATGATGTGGTGAGCACGCAAATCCGCGACGGTGAGGGGCGATGCGTCCGCCTTCGTCTGGACCTCGAAATCGCCCGCGTAGACCTCCATGATCGCGGCACCCGCCCGGCCCGCGAGGTCGATCAATGCATCGGCCAGGTTCATGGTGTTCGCGTACTCTCGGCCCGCCACTTGCGGGGCATTTTGGCACACTCTTGCCGCCTTCCGGGCTGATCGGCGCTTGTCCAGATGCAATAGACTACGCGCGGAGTATTTGCGCTCGGAGCACCCCCTTGGGCTACGACCCGACATTCCCGCGGGCCCACTACGATCATGTGGCGAATGATGAGTGGACGCGCTCCTGGCGGAAGAGGCAGTCGAAGCCGTGGAGAAGCGCGCCGCGGGAGTGTTGGGCATGGCAGGAGAAGACGCGCTCGACGCGGTCCGGGAAGACGATGAACTGTGGGCGCTCATTGTCGAGAGGGAACTCGCGTGGTCGAAACTGCCGGGTACGCTGGACGTTGGGGACAACATCGATTCCGTGATCCGCAAACGTTGAGCTGGAGGTGCGCACACCTGGGGCGCGTTCACCGGTCTTGATCATCGCGCACGCGAAGGTCGTTTATCTGACATGGCAATCAACCAAGGCTGGCCTTCTCGTAGAGCGCGGCCACGTGGTCGGCGCTGGCCCGGGACCCGTGTCGCTCGACAAAGGGAACGAGCAATTCCGCAACATCGTCTCGGGCGCGGTAAATCACCCCCATCGCATCGAGCACGATGACTCTGGCACTCGCCATCACATACCTGTCGTCGAAGAGCGGCGTTACCCGATCCGCCTTTGAGTCCTTTCCAATGAACGCCGCTGGCCCTCCGGCTCGGGCGAAGGGCGGCGGCTATCGCGATCCGTCCGAGCGGCGACCCTCGGGAAAATCCTATACCATCCGTGAATGGTTGAGTGGTCCCAGATCGATACCGTTCTGCTGGACATGGACGGTACCCTCATCGACCTGCACTTCGACAACTTCCTGTGGAACCAACGTCTGCCCGAGGTACTCGCGGCCGCGCGCGGCATCGGCGTGGGGGCCGCGCGCGAGCGCCTCTACGCGCACATGCGCGGCATGCCGCCATCGCTCGACTTCTACTGTCTGGACTACTGGTCCCGGTACGCGCGGCTCGACATCATCGAGTTGCACCGGGAGCTTGAGCACCTGATCGTTTACCGCGCGAACGCCTCGCGTTTCGTGCGCGGAGTACGGGCATCGGGGCGTCGCGCCGTCCTCGTCACCAACGCGCATCCAAAGAGCCTTGCGGTCAAGGACGCTCGGCTCAACCTGACGGCCGAAATGGATGCGCACTACTCGGCCCACACATTTGGCTACCCGAAACAGTACGGGGAGTTCTGGTCGGCGCTGGCCGCGCGTGAACCTTACGATCCGTCGCGTACGCTGTTCATCGACGACGACACGGGGGTGCTGGAGGCGGCTCGGAACAACGGGATCGAGCAGGTGCTGTGCGTCGCGCAACCGGACTCTCAGGCACCTAAGCGTTCGGCCTTGCCATTTCCGGCATTGGATAACTTCGAGGAGATCATGCCGTCTTGACGCCCTTGAATTCGGTTCGGCTCGACAAGTGGCTGTGGGCGGCGCGCTTCTTCAAGACCCGCTCGCAGGCCAAGTCTGCGATCGACGCTGGACACGTGCGGTTGAATGGAAAGAGGGCCAAGGCGGCGAAGGAAGTGAAATGCGGCGACACGCTGGACATCAGGCGCGGTCCGGAGGATTTCACGGTTCACGTCGAAGCGGTGGCGGAGCGACGCGGCGGCGCGGCTGCGGCCGCGGTCTTGTATCGGGAAACCGAGGCATCCATAGCGAAGCGGGAGCGGGAAGCGGCGCTACGGCGGGCCGCGGGTTCGCAAACGTCCTACGGTCGGCCGTCGAGGCGGGACCGAAGGCGCATGGAGCAACTAAGGCAAGGACGCTCTCGCCGGTAAGGCCAGGTCAATGGTCTACCAGGCGATCGACTAGCCCGCCGGCGTTGGGCGGTGGTGCGCGGGGTGCGTGCTAGAGTTGGCTGTTGAACTGCCCGATCCGGGCAGGGTACCGGGCGTCCCAGTCGACCGTAGTGAAATCTCGGTCGCGGCTAACCCCGGCAAGACCGGAAGCAAATCATGTCGAACGTCATCGTCTTCATGTCCGACGAGCACAATCCGCGGTACTCGTCGCCCTACGGCCACGACTTCGTCGACACTCCGAACATGCAGTGGCTTGCCGACAACGGCACATTGTTCGAGCACGCCTACTGCCCGTCGCCACTCTGCGTACCGAGCCGCTCGGCGTTTCTGACAGGGAAGCGGGTCCACGCCGTAAGAGCCTACGGCAACAACCGTCTCGGTATTCCGCCCGAAACCCAAGGCCTCGGTGGCGTGCTCGGCGAACGAGGCGTGCACACGGTATTCATCGGAAAGGTGCATGCCTATCGACCGGTTGCCGAACTGGGATTCTCGGAGACCATCGAGGCCCACGACGGCGCGTGGGGCTTCGACAAGGCGCAGCGCCGCCGCCCGCTTGCCGTACGCCCGGGGGGCGCGAAGCGCCTCGACAAATACGGTCCCCGCGAGCCGCCGTGGGGAAACGACGTCATATACATGGATGCGGCTGTCGACTGGCTTCAGACCCGAGCTCCCAGGATGGATCGTCCCTGGGTCCTGTACGTCAACCTGGTGAAGCCGCACTTTCCCCATTTCTGCACCGAGCAGCTATGGGACAAGTATCGCGACCACGGCGATCTGCCGGCACACGGAGTCGAAGCAGCGACTGCGCAACACCCTTACGCGGTCGACCTGCGCCAGCACTTCGAGTTGGAGCACGTCCAGCAGCAGCAGGTTCGTGGGCTACGCCGAGGCTACTACGCCTGCGTCAGCTTTATCGACGAGCAACTCGAGCGGCTGCTGTCCGCCCTGGTGGAGGCGGGTCTCGGGAGCACGACCAACGTTGTCTACACCTCGGACCACGGCGAGATGCTCGGCAAGTTCGGGCTGTGGTGGAAGTGCAACCTGCTCGAGGACGCCGCCCGCATCCCGTGCATCGCCGCGGGTCCGGACTTCGAGTCGGGCGTGCGGGTGGCGACGCCTGTCGACCTGCACGACTTGCAGGCCAGCGTGTTCTCGCTGACGGGCGCACGACAGCCCGAGAACTGGCTGGGCGCTCCCTTGGGGACGTTCGCGAATGACGACCGGGACCGGGTCGTCTTCTCCGAATACCACGGCCATGGCGCCCGTGCGAGCTCGTTCATGGTGCGCCAGGGCGACTGGAAGCTGATCCACAACGTCGACGCACCGGACCAGTTGTTCGACCTCGGCAACGACCCGGAAGAACTCGAGAACCAATACGACGCGAATCCGCCGAAGGCCGAGGAACTCTCGGCAGCCCTGGCGGGGATCTGCGATCCGGCTGTCGAAGACCGTGAAGCGGAAGCCTTCTGGGAGAGTCAGTTGCGTCTGCGCCAGCAGGAGGAGGCTGGCCGCTAGCTGCTCCCAGTGTCGCCGTTAGGCGAACGCCCCCTCCCTCGTCGCTTAGTCCCGTTGACCGTGCCCTCGTGACGGGTAGCTTCGAACCGTCGAACTTCGGATCCACGTAGCTCTCGAACCAGTCGTCGCGTTCCCGGCGCAACACCCGGATGGGGCGCCGTGCCCGCGTGGGCTGAACAGGTTGACCCGTTCCTTCGGATCGTCACCGGAAACTTCCACTCCACATCCGCGAACGTCGCTCGGCACGCCGCCAGCTCCCTCTCATGGACCTCGTTCAAGTCCAGCATCACGCCCCCGCGGTCCGGTCGCCCGGGTCGCTACCGCAGCTCGCCATCGGCGCGTTCCGTGCGGCGGCCAACCGACACTGCCTTCAAACACCGTGATCAAGCCCCGAGCGCATCATCCGATGCTCGAGATTGCTCCCAGAAGCATTGGTGTAGTATCGCCGGATGTTCCTCCTGCGCAAGATTTTGGCTATCGCCGCCCTATGCGTCGGCGTCATCGTCGTTGCCGACGATGAGTTGATCCGGCTGCAAGGGCGCTCCTTGGTGGAAGTCCTGTCCGACTATGAAGCGGCTGGATATACTTTCATCTACTCTACGGATCTCGTCGGTCGCCGCACACGCCTCAGACACGAGTCGGCCGAGGGCGATCTCATTTCGCGCCTCGCCGAGAGCCTCGGTCGCGAAGGGCTCGCGCTGGAAGCCGGCTACTCCGAGGGCACCTTTCGCCTCGTGCGGCAACTTCCGCAGACGGCGTCGTCGGCACCGGCGGATCTGCGCGTCCTCTCGGGTCGCGTCACCGACGCCGCAACGGGCCGGCCGTTGGCCGGCGTCCGAATCGAGATCGGCGAGACCGAGACGGTGACCGCCGCGGATGGCCGGTTCCGTGTCAAAGCCGCTGGACTGGGTGGCCTATCGGCCAGCCACAGTGGATATGTGCCGAAGACAGTGAGCCTCGGGCGGGACGAGGCATCCGCACCCGGCGAACTCGCGGTTGCACTAGAACCCCGAATCGCCGAAGTGGTAGTCGCGACAAGCCGGTACAACCTCACGAAGCGCGCGCGGGTCTCTCGTCATGTCCTGGATGGAACGGCACTCGACGCTGTACCGACTATCGGGGACGACGCACTTCGCGTCGTCAACCGTTTGCCTGGCACAAGCTCGATTGGCGTCTCGGCGATGCCCAACGTCCGCGGCGGACTTCGCGACGAGACGCTGTTCCTGCTCAACGGCGTTGAACTCCTCGAACCGTTCCACCTGAAGGACTTCCAGAGCGTCTTCTCCGGTCTGGATCCTCGCATCGTGGAGTCCATCGAGGTCTATACGGGCGGCTATCCGGCCCGCTACGGCAACCGAATGAGCGCAGTGGTCGACATGCAGCCGGTCGTCCCCCCGCCACGTCGGTCGGGCGCGTTTTCGCTCAGCCCCTTCACCGTCGGCGCGATGGCCCATGGCCCGGTTGCGAACGGCCGTGGCGACTGGTCGCTGTCGGCACGGCGCGGGACCCTGGACCTTATCGCCCGTCGCCTTTCCCCGAATACCGGTACGCCGTCCTACGCCGATGCGTTCGGACGACTCGCCTGGGAGCTTGATCCCCGCAACCACGTGAACGCCGGACTCATCCTCTACGAGGACGATGTCGAATTCCTTGACATGGACGACGGCTTCGGCGAACGCGCCGATTCGAGAAACAGGAACGCATACGGCTGGGCCCAGCTCCACCAGGAATGGGCATCGGGGCTTGCAAGCGCCACGACCTTGTCGTTCGGTCGGATCCGACACCACCGAGGCGGCATCGCTCGCAACGCTGACTTGCACGAAGCCAACGGCGTAGTCGACGACCGCCGCGAATTCCGGATCATCAATGTTGGGCATCGAACTTCGATCGCGCGCGGAAGCTGGTCCGGCGAGTTCGGCGGCGGGGCTGAACTGGCGAGCGGCAACTACACCTACCGCGCCAGCGGCCGGCGCCCGGTTCTTGCCGGATTGCTCGGGACTCCGACGGACATTGAAAGACATGTGACGGCGCGCCCCCGCGGTCTCGGTGCCCACGCGTACGCGTCGGCACGGGTCCGTCCTTGGCGACCCGTCACGATCGAGGCGGGTCTGCGCTGGGATGGCCGCGACTATGCCGATCGCAGTGTGCAACTAGTGGATCCTCGCCTGTCGGTCAGGTTCGACATCGACTCGGCGACCGTCGTCCGGCTCTCAGCGGGCGTGTTCTCCCAGCCGCCGGGCATTCACGAACTTCAGGTCGAGGACGGACTGGCACGCTATCCCCGCTCCCAGCGGGCACAGCACTTCATCGCCGGCTTCACCAGGGAGTTTCTCGGCGCCGCGGTGGAAGTCCACGCGGAGGCGTATTACAAGCGCTTCACGCGCGTCAAGCGGCGATTCGAGAACGTGTTCAATCCGTTTGTTCTTTTGCCCGAACTCGCCGCGGATCGAGTCGAACTGCGCCCGTCTGAAGCCCAGGCCCGCGGCGTCGAGGCCACTGTCCGCTACCGGCCAGGCGACGCGCTCGAGGCATGGCTCACCTTTTCCCGCTCCGCAGCCGAAGATCGGGTCGACGGTGTCTGGCGTCCCCGACGGTGGAACCAGTTTCACTCCGCGTCCGCGGGCGCCGTGTGGAACCGCCCCGCGTGGTCCGCTTCCGTAGCGTTGCTCTGGCACACAGGATGGCAGACCACGCGGTTGCCGGGGGTCGTTGGGGTCGACCTGGAACGCCTGTCCTGGTATGACGAACGACTGCCGGCCTTCGCCTCTCTCGACGCACGGGTCAGCCGCACCTGGGAGTGGCCTTCCCACTCGTTGACCCTCTTCGCCGAGGGCTCGAATGTCCTGAACCGCCGGAACGTGGGCGCGGTCGACTACGAACTGGCAGGAGAACAAGGATCAAACGTCTTCGCCGTTTCCCGTGAACACGTCGCGACCTTTCCCCTCGTACCGTCCATTGGTCTCGTGTGGGAATTCCACTGAGAGAACGACCCGCTCACGGGCTACCCGTCCGTCACGCGGCTTCAGGGAGGCGGTTCGAATATGTCCAGGCCCGAGTCGTACAGGCTGCTCCGCATGTCGAAGGCCCCCATCACGCTGTGGAACACATTCTCGTGGCCATGGCGCGCCCGCATTCCGACCGTCTGGGCGGACATGCCCGTGCGCTGCATGAATCCATCGGACATCCATACCACGAAGGGGATCCGCTTCTGCACATCCGGAGCGATCGCCGCGGGAGCCCCGTGGAGGTAGAAGCCGCCTTCGCCCAGCGACTCACCGTGATCCGACACGTAGATCAAGGCCGCAGATGTGTCTGTCAGACCGCGCAGCATTTCGATCGCTTCGTTGACGAAATGGTCCGTATACAGGATGGTGTTGTCGTAGGCATTGATCAGCGACTCGCGCGTGCAACGGTCCAGGTTCACCGACCTGCACACCGGACGGAAGACCGAGAATTCGGGCGGGCTCTCGTCGTGGTACGAAGGACCATGGCTTCCCCGCTGGTGGAGGACGACGAACATCCTGCGCCGCGGCGACGATTCGATGCGGTCCGACAGCCGGCTCAGCAGGACTTCGTCGTGACCGCAACCGGATCCGCGGCAGCTCTCTCTCAGGTCGTCAGCGCGCTCGTAGGATTCGATGCGGGTGTTGGGTTCGCCCCAGTTGTTCGTCCGCCACACGACGTCCACCCCGTGCCGCGCCAGGTAGTCCGGTAACGGCTCGTGGTCCGTCAGGAGATCATTGCCGTTGTTCATGTGCAGCAGGCACGCTAGCGAAGCCGTTGTGTACGTCGCGCAGGCAACCGAGTTGCGCAGCGAGACAGCCCCCGCGGCGGTCAGCTTCGGATTCGTCACCCGGTGGTATCCGTACAATGAGAAGTTGCGAGCCCGGGCGGATTCTCCGATCACCAGGACCACGACCGTTCGCGTGTCCGAGGCGAACGAGGCTGACGGCAAGAGCAGTCGTTCTTTGTCCAGGCTCCGATTCTCCGACGCGTAGCGGACGGCGTTGACCACGTACGACCACGGCATCACCAACCCTCCGAGCCGCTTTCCGTGCGCGTCGAACCAGAGCCATGTGCTCGACGCGACGTAGGCCCATCCGAGTACCGCTGCGAAGACACCGGCGGCCCACGCCGCGGCCCTTAGCCGTCCGTCGCGGCGAACACGGACCTTGGCCAGGACCCAACACGGAACGGCGCCGAGCACGATCAGACACAGCACCAGGTTGGGGTGCAGAAAGTCCGCTGCCTCGGCTGCGTTGGTATTCAAGATGTTCCCCATCATGTCCTTGTCGAGGAAGACCCGATACGTCGCGACGAAGTACACGGCGGTTGCGTTCGACGCTGCAACGGCCATGCAGACCGCCTTGGCAAGCGGCGGGGCCAGGGTGAACAGCAGCAGGATCGCGATCGCGGTGGCTGCGAACGTGATCGCGAACAGGCTCGCCATCGCCAGGATCCCGTGTGGGAACAGGGAGTCGATATTGTCGAGTGCGAACGTGTATAGCGGCACCTGGTAAATCACGGCGTTCGCCAGGGCGGCTGCGATCGCGAACTTGCCGCCGCTGGTCTCGTAGCCGGATTCGAGCGCCCTCCCCAGCAGACGCCGCACGGGGTCGATCTTGAAAGCGCCCATATCGGCAGACTACGCGCTGGCGTGGGCCAGAGGTCGTGCGCCGTCGCGACTGCTCAGGCTCAATGTCGTGGCCGCCCCGCACAGCGCCGCCAGCCACAGAAAGAACGGACTTCCCGGCTCCGATTCCATGGCACGAAACAGCGCCGCCACACTCAGCCCAAAGACCAACGCCGCTAGCCCAAGCCGACCCGTATCCGATTGTGGACGTGATCGCGACGCTGGCCAGACGCGTTCCGTAGCCATCCCGCAAAGTCCCGCGATCCAGCCCAAAGCCGCGCCCACCGCCACGTCGAGCGGCCAGTGCGCGCCGACCGCCACCCGAGAAAGGCCGACCATTGCGGCAACCAGGAGTCCGCCGGCCAGCGACGGTCCATACCACCATCTTCCAACGCTAGGCGTGGCGACGGAGCCGAGGACCGCCACGGCGGCGGTGAAAACCGTTATGGCGTGTCCGGACGGCAAGCTGTTGTGGCCCGTCAGCAAGTCGCCGATCACCGTGAAGTCCTGGTCGAGCACGGCGCCCGGGCGCGGCACCGCCAGCGCCTTCTTCAGGGCACCCGAAAGCAGCGCGGCAAACGGCGCCGCAGCCAGCACGCTGCCCCAGCTTCGGGGATGCCGGATGAGCAGGGGGGAGAGGATCGCCAACAGAACCGCACCGTCCCCAAGGAGCGTAAGGTTCGACCACAGCACAGTCGGCCAGGAGGAGAACACCGCGTTCAGCGCGAAGAACGAGTCGTGTTGCGCGGTGTGGTACGCCGTCGGGTTCCAGCGCCATCCGCACGTCCATCCGACGAACAACCCGACAGTCGCCAGAGTCACGATTGGCACGGTCCCCCAAGCGACCCAAATGATCCGCTGTCGGAGGAATTCCGTTCGCGAATGAGCTGGCGCGACCACCCCGTCCAAGGCCCCGTGTACCAACCGGACCTACTGAGGCGTCGGCCTGGGCGAAGGCTCCGAGCCGCTGTCGATCTGTCGCTGTTCGGGATTGACTCCACCGCCCGCCGGCGGCGAAGCGAGTTCCACCACGAGCCGGTAGTTCGGCGAAGACGCAACGCGGAAGGAAGGCGCGGTTGCGAGGATGTCGCGAATCAACGACCGCTCCATTCGGACCGCAGGTATCGGGGGCCCGTGGAGCCGCACAGCCGTCGCGTGGCGCCGAACCGCCTCGTCCGCGAACGCCAGTTCCAAAGCGGCCTCCCGCGTCGCCCAAACGAGAAAGTCGTGCACGCTCGCCGCCTCCAGATCGAAAGCGGGCATCGAATTGTGTATCCAGTCCCAGCGGGGGTGTGTCGTCGGCACGGGCTCCCGCGAGGCCAGTTCCGTGCCCTCGAACGTGACCACCTCGCCGACTCCCTCACGCGCCGCGGTCGAGACGACAACCCCGCCTGCAGCGATGTTCACGCGGCCTTCCCGCACTCCGACGGTTACCCGGTCGCCATCGACGGCCAGGTCGAACTGCGTCCCCACATCGCTCACCCGAACGCCGGCGGGCGTTTCGACCACGACGCCGGAGCCCGTCGAATCGGTAAACACGCGACCTTCGCGCAGGACCAGCCGTCTATCGCCGTGCAGCGTGAGGTGAGTTCGGCCATCAAGCCTGACAAACGTCCGAGCGTCCAATCGGACCAGCACCCGTCCGTCGGGGGAAGTCAGCACGGTCGCGCCCTCCGCTAAATAGGGTGTCGCGCGAGCACTATTGTCCTCGATCGCGTGCCCGCCCACGACGTGGACGATCTCGCCCGCGACCCGCGACCGGTTAGGCTCCAAGGTCTGGTCGTACCAGGCGATGATCGCCGCCGCGGCAACGCCCGCGGCCACCGCGTACCAGACCGTTCGCGTTCGCCGTGCCGTAGCCGAGGGCAACTCCCGCCAGGCGCGGTGCGCGGCCGCGTAGACCCTGTCGCGAACGTCCGTTGGCGGTTCCTCGCGCGGGCTTGCCGCTTCCAGTAGACGTCGGATGTCGTCATCGCTCATGTGTTCGCTCCAAATTCCCGTTGCAGGTCGCCGTACGAGCGCATGAAGGCGGTCCTGGCGCGCGCGAGCAGCGACTGCGTGGCGATCACGCTCCGGCCCAGCCGACCCGCGATCTCCTGGACCGAGTTTCCCGCCAGGTACTTCTGCTCCAAGGCGGACGCGTAGTCTCCCGGCAGGCGATCCAGCGCCAGCTGAACAAGCTCCGAGATCGACGCGCGCCGGTCAAGCTCCTCGGACAATTCGATGTCCAGGCTTTCGATGGCGGCCCGCACGGCGGGGTCGTCGTCGATGCTCGCCACGGTCTCTGGCCAGCGTGCGTGTCGACGGTGCCAACTCGCGATCTCGTGTCGGCAGATCTGGCACAGCCACGTGAACAGCGACGCCTCGCCCCTGTAGCCCTCCAGGTTTCGGAGCGCTTTCACTATCGTCTCCTGTACCAGATCCTCGACATCGTTCTGGCCGCGGCGATTTCGCATCCGGGCGGCACAGAACCGGTACAGTCGAGAAAAGTAGTTCTCGAAGAACTCGTCGAAGGCTGCCCGCTCCTTGCGGAGCACGCGCTGCGCGAGGTGCCTGTCTCGCGAATGGAGCATCCGTTTCATGGGGCTCGACGAACGCGTACGAGACGCCGATGGCTCGCCAACCGCTCGGCGCTCATCGGCAACGACCGTCGGCCCGCGACAAGCCCCGGTGGCCGCTGAACTGACCCGAAGCGTCGCACTTCCGCCGGTTCCTATCGAAACCTATGGGAGATGCCGAGCCATAGGCCCGTGGTCCCATAGTCGTCCAGGCTACCTTCCCGGCCAGAGACGGTGTCCTTGAACTTCCAGTCCCCGAAGCGACGTTCGATCCTGACGCCGGATTCCAATCGAAGCCCGGTTGCTGGTTCGAGCCGTAGACCGAAATCGGCGAACAGGGAGAATTCGTTGGAGATGTCGTTAGTCAGCATGTAGGAGTGTCCCGCATCGGTCGTTCCCGAGAGCGGTTCCACGTCCACGGACACGTATGAAGCGCCGGCGGCCGCGAACCACTCCAAGCGCCGGGAGATCAAGCGGTTGCGCTCGATCCATCCGGACAGCGCATTGCTTTTCCCCGACGCGTCCGCTTCGGGTGCCTTGAGCCCGACCGCGCCGATCGGGGTCTCGACATCGTAGTTGAACTGATCCAGGCCGATCCCGACGGCCCATCCCGGGGCCATCCGAACCCGACCGAACACGCCCGCGCCGACCATGTCGTTGGTCGGTTCGCCGGGGCCGAAGATTGCTGCGCCGCGGACGCCAATCTCAATCGGACGCTCCTCGCTTCTCTCGCTATCGCCAGCCCAAACAACGCCGGCTACCAACAGCACGATGCAATACACCAACGATCGCATTGTGTTTCTCATCTCGCCTGTCCAATTCCCATCTCGCCGTAGGGCAGTACGGTTTAGACGCTATACACACCGCGAATCAATCGCATGTCCCATCCTCAAAGGCCCAAAGCTATCTTCCCGGCCAGCAGCCCCAGGCCCGCGGCGACGCCGAGAAGCACGTTCCACTCGCCGTTCCTGATGTACTGCGCCAATGTGAAGCCTCCCTCCAGCGAACCGCCTGGACCGGGGAGGAGTCGCGGCAGGAGGCGGGGTACGCGTGCGCGGTAAGCGCGGAAGGCGTCACCGAAAAGCCGTTCGAGTTGCTCCTCCTCGTAGCCGATGGTGGCGCTGTACATCCGCACGTAGAACAACAGGAAAGTCGTCGGCCAGATCCAATGCCCCCCCGCAAGCGTCAAGCCAATCCCGATGAGCAGCCCCCCAAGGTAGAGAGGGTGCCGCACGAGCGCGTACGGCCCTACGGTGGCCAACCGCAAGTTCTTGCGGACTATCCCGGCAGCCCATGCGCGGATCGCTACGCCCGTCATCGCGACCGCACCCCCAGCCAGGCACGTGCTCAACGTCGGCGATGCAAACCACAGAAACGGCAGCGTCAGCAACCACACCGCGCGTGTCCGGGTGCGGTCCTTCGGTATCGCCACCACAGTCGAATACATGCGCGCCTCCGTTTATTGATTGGCGCGACCGTTCACGCCGCAGCCCGTTTCGCGGACGGCAGCATCACGTCCAGCACCGGACCGCCGGGGTCGTCCCGTACTCTTAGACGCCAGTCGGTGGGAAAATCAACCGCTGCCGACCGTTACTTGTTGCGGGCGTGCGGACAAGCGGCGGTGGCGGTGGGAAACGTCTATGGAAGGATGGCCAAGTCCTCCCGACACGATTGCCCGGAGTGCCGGTCCACATCCCTTTTCCCGACGAGCGCGCCGCCGTGCGGATTCGCAGCATGGAGCCGGTTGACGCATCCGGGTTGTCAAATGCCCCTCTATAGAGCGTTTCTTCTCGACTGTCGTGTTTGGTTACGGATTTAGTCGCGTATGAGTGGTTCATGCTGACGCGGCTACTGGGGCGCAGACTCCTGCCTACCAATCCACAGTAGCGCAAAGGCAAAGCGTGGACACCATCGTGGGAACTACACCGTACTCGCGTCTTAGCACTGGGACCGTCGTGCGCTCACCGTGGAACGTGGCTCCAGCCTTCGCCGCGCGATCGACACGGCATTCGCTTCGCTCTGGACGTGGATGGCGGCCGGCGAGCCGCCGCGGGCGCCACCTATAGTGCCTGAGGATGCCGCTAGAAAGTTGCAGCCGTCTGTGCGGCGCAAGCTCCTACACGTCGGTAGGCTCGACGGCTTCGGTCGTCGGTCGATGGCCCGGACCCTTCCCGGGCGATAGCGAACATTGGCCGCGGTCCGGGTTCGGTACGACTTCGGAAAGCCCCAGGACCTGCTTGAGTGAATCCGCCCCGCCGATATAGGACCCGTCGATCCAGATCTGCGGCACGGTGACGGGTGTCTTGGGCCCGATGATCGGCTTCACCCGGGCCAGCATCTCGTAGAGCGCCCGGGTGTCCTTGACGACATCGTAGTATTGGTTTGGGACATGGGCTTGCGCCAGGTAGCCCTTCGCCCGAACGCAATGCGAAGATGTGGTTGCCAGGCGGCCTGGGTCAGGTCGACTTACCGAAGATGTGGTTGCCAGGTAGCGGCCTATCCGTGGTCGCGGCTTCGATGACGGCCTGGGTCAACACGCCACGGTTGAGTGCCCTGCCTTGCGAGATGATCTTGCCGTTGACAAGCACGATAGGGGCATGCCAGCCGCCTTTGGGCAGCGGCTTCCACCACTCGCTCAGCCAATCGCGCAGGTCGAGTTCCACATCGATTCCCGCCAGGTCCGTATCGATGCAGTCCTGGATGATGTCCTTCGTCAACGAGCACTCGCCGCAGGGGATGTTGACCTTGAACGGCCCCCATGCGCCCGCCCATCGGAACACCGTGATTCTGACGGGATCACTCATGGGGGTTTGCGCGGTCATGGCCCGTTCTCCAGTCGCGTTTGTACCTGCGCCAGTGTAGCGGTTTGGGCGCTCGACGAAAGCTTGAGACCCGGTGGCGTCCAATAGGTTCTACTGCTTCGGGCACTATGCGGGACGTGCGTGCCCCACGGCCGGATCCTTCGGCTCCGGCGTCTTTCTTTGCGAGGGAGTGCCCCCTCGCGCTCCCCGGCTGAGGGCTCCGGCCCGGCCCAACTCGTCGACCATGGAACAACCGTCCCCGGTCGCTGACGCTCTTTGGGGACGGTTGTTCCATGGAAGTGTATGATTCGCGAAACCCACCGAAGATAGTGTCAATGGCGCTCGACATCGACATTTCCAGCAGGAACGAAACCTACTACGACCTGAGTCCGGCAGCGCTGGCGGAAATCGCTCTTCTGCGCGGCGAAGGCCGGCTCTCGTCCAGTGGAGCAATCGTTGTCGAAACGGGTAAACGCACGGGGCGTTCGCCCGATGACCGCTTCATCGTGGATGGTCCGGCAGCTTCTGCGTTTGTCGACTGGGGACCCATCAACCATCCGATCAAACCCTCTGTATTCGATGCCTTGTGGAATCGCATTCAGACGCACCTGGCGGATCGGGAGACCTTCGTTTCCCATCTGCACGTCGGCGCCGATCCGAAACACTACCTGCCCATGGAGGTCACGACGGAATACGCGTGGCACGCGCTGTTCGGGCGTTCGCTTTTCATTGTGCCGAATACCTTCAATCCGAAGGAGAAGGACGTATGGGAGGTGGTCAACGCGCCGAACTTCGTCTGTTCTCCGGCGCGCGACGGCACCCGTAGCGACGTGGCGGTGATGCTCAATTTCGACCGGCGACGCATACTGCTAGCCGGGCTGCGGTACGCGGGCGAGATGAAGAAGTCCCTATTCGGTGTTCAGAACTTTCTGCTGCCGGACAGCGATGTACTACCCATGCATTGCGCGGCGAATGCCGGTCCGGATGGCGACGTCACGCTTTTCTTCGGCCTTTCCGGCACCGGCAAGACGACGCTGTCGGCGGATCCGACGCGTCTGCTGATCGGTGACGACGAGCATGGTTGGGCCAAGGGCGGCGTGTTCAATATCGAAGGCGGCTGCTATGCCAAGTGCATCGATCTGACGCGCGAGAACGAACCGGTGATCTATGACGCGATCTCGTTCGGTGCCATCGTCGAGAACGTCGTGATGGATCCCGTCACGCGCGAGCCCGACTATGCGGACGCGTCCCTCACGGAAAACACGCGCGCCTGTTATCCTCTGGACAACATAGAGGCCAAGGTGCCGGAGAACCGCGCCGGCGAGCCGGATTCCATCATCTTTCTCACCTGCGATGTGAGCGGCGTGCTGCCGCCCGTGGCCGCGCTATCCAAGGAAGCCGCTGCCTATCACTTCCTGTCTGGCTATACCGCGCAAGTGGGATCCACGGTCGTCGGCTCGAAGGAAGCGTATTCCGCGACGTTTTCCACATGCTTCGGCGCCGCGTTCTTCCCGCGGCCGGCGCGCGTATACGCTGATCTCCTGATCAAGCGCATCAGCGAGTTCGGCTCGCGGGTGTATCTGGTCAATACGGGCTGGACCGGCGGCGGCTATGGTGTCGGCAGACGATTCAGCATTCCGGCTACGCGGTCGATTGTCGCCGCCATACAGTCCGGCGTTTTGCGTCATACGCCGACGACGCACCTTCCCGGATTGAACCTCGACATTCCCGTCACGGTTGCCGGTGTCGACGACGCGCTCCTGAATCCCCGGGTCACGTGGGCGGACAAGGCCGCCTACGATGCCGCCGCGGCAAGCCTGATCGGAAAATTTGTCGACAACTTTCAGAAGTTCGATGTCGATCGGGTGATCGTGGACGCGGGACCGAAGGTCGCCTGACTCCCGACCGTCAACGTCCCATCGTGATAAGCGCTGACGCGATCAGGGGTTTGCGGGGCCGAGAGGGACTCGCGCACCTGCGCCGCGGTATCGAAAAAGAGAGCTTGCGGGTGACCCCACGCGGGACACTCGCCCAGACGCCGCACCCTCCCGCGTTGGGCGCGGCGCTCACCCATCCGCACATCACGACGGACTACAGCGAGGCGCAGCCGGAATTGATCACCGGCGTGCATGAAAGCGCCGCCGCGTGTCTCGCGGAACTGGACGACATCCACCGCTTTGTCTATCGGCACCTGCAGGACGAGTTGCTATGGGCCGCGAGCATGCCGTGCGCGCTTACCGCCGGTGACGCGGTCCCGCTGGGCCGCTACGGGGAATCCCATATTGGCCGCATCAAGACGATCTATCGGCGGGGGCTCGGCTATCGCTATGGTCGGGTCATGCAGACGATTTCAGGCATCCACTACAACTTCTCGGTGCCGGACGCGCTGTGGCCGGTTATCGCCAGGGCGCGGCATCAAACCCTCGACGACGATACGCCGACCCACGCCTACTTCGACCTCATCCGTAATTTCCGGCGCGATTCCTGGCTGCTGATCTATCTGTTTGGCGCATCACCGGCTGTCTGTGCTTCCTTCGTGGCCGAGCGGCTGCACGCGCTGCAGCAATTTGACGAGACAACCTTGTACCTGCCCCACGCAACGGCGCTGCGGATGGGCGCTCTCGGCTATCAGTCCAGCGCCCAGTCTTCGCTGCACGTCTCGTACAACAGCCTTGCGGACTACTCCGCCACCATGCGCCAGGCGTTGACTACGCCGTATCCGCCCTACGAAGCAATCGGTCTGCGCGATGCGAACGGCGAGTACAGACAGCTCGGCACCGCGCTACTACAGATCGAAAACGAGTTCTACAGCCCAATCCGTCCCAAACGGCGGACACGCTCGGGCGAAATGCCTCTGGCGGCGTTGAATGATCGAGGCGTCGAATACGTCGAAGTGCGATGTCTGGACCTCGATCCGTTCCTGCCCACCGGGATCGACGCGCGGGCGGCGCGCTTTCTGGATGCTTTCCTGCTCGCGTGCCTGCTCCGCGACAGTCCTCCCGACAGCCCGGAGGAGTCCGGTCGCATTCAGACCAATCAACGCGCCGTCGTCGACCGTGGTCGCGATCCGAACCTGCTGCTCGACGACGGCAACACAACCGTGAGCTGCTCCGCCTGGGCGACCCGGATACTCGATGACTGCAGCGTGGTTGCGAACCTGATCGACGAAGTCTCTGGCGACAGCCACGTCGGGGAGGCCGTCGACGCGCAACGGGCCAAAGTTGCACGACCCGAACGCACACCATCGGCGCGCATACTGGAGAGCATGCGCCTCGCAGAGACCTCCTACCGCTCTTTCGCGCAGCATCGGTCGGCGTCGCACAAGGCCTACTTCTCGGAGAGTCCGTTGAGGAAGGAGCGGGTAGCGTTTTTCGAGCGCTTGAGCCGTGAATCGATGGCCGCGCAAACGCGCAGGGAAGCCAGTGAGCGCGGGACCTTTGACGAATATTTTGCCCGCTCGCGCAAGGGGTACGAACAGGACCCGGTCCCTGACGCGCGGCGGGCGTGAACTTTCTCGCCCACTGCACGCTGGCCTACCCGGACACGGCGCTGATTGCGGGCGGGTTCATCGGCGATTTCATCAAGGGACCGGTGCCGGGCGAGCTGCCGGAGCCGCTGCGGGCGGGTATTCGCCTACATCGCCGGGTCGACGCGGTGAGCAATCGCTTGCCCGGAATTCGGGTCAGTGTGCGGCGGTTTGATCCGCGGCTGCGCCGGGCCGCACCGGTACTACTCGATGTCGTGGCCGATCACTGTCTCGCATTGCAATGGGACAGTCATGGTTACGGCGAACTCACAGCGTTCGCGGCCGTGGCGTACGACGCCATCGGCGCATACGATCAGTTCCTGCCCGAGCATGGACGAAGGTATTTCCGGCGCTTCCGGGACGCCGACGTGCTCTCACGCTACCGTGAACCGGCCACGGTGCTGCGTGCCATGACCTACATCCTGGAGCGCTTGCGGTTCGCACACCTCGTATACGAACTCGACGCGATCATCGGCGCGCAGCTACCGGTCTTGATGGACGATTTCGAAGAGTACTTCCCCGAGTTGCGGGCAGCGGTCATCGCGTGGAAAGAAGAGAACGGCTAAGCACGGCCCGCAACCGGTATTGCGCTTGTTGGTAGGGAACACCACACTAAAGCGTTAACGAACAGAATTGGGGGGGGGACACATGGCCATCGTAGAGACGCGGTACGGCAAGGTAGAGGGTGCCAGCAACAATGGCATCCACAGCTTCAGAGGCATCCCCTTTGCGGCCGCTCCCATGGGGGAGATGCGTTGGCGCCCCCCGGAGCTGCCGGCGACCTGGTCGGGCGTGCGCGCAGCAAACGGCGACTGGGGCAAGCAGGCGTGGCAGCGGGTGGCCGACAACCCCGACAGCCCCCTGTCGTTCGTGTTCAACGCACGCAATGCCGCCTACCGTGACGAAGACTGCCTGCAACTGAACGTCTGGACGCCGGGCCTCGACGACGCCAAACGGCCCGTGATGGTATGGATCCACGGCGGCGGTTTCTCGGGCGGCACCGGGGGTACGCCGATCTATGACGGCGAGATAATGTCGCGGCGCTGCGATGTGGTGGTGGTCACCATCAACTATCGGCTTGGCGGGCTGGGATTTCTCAACTTGAACGAGGTGACGGGCGGGCGTATTCCGGCGACCGGGAACGAGGGGTTGCTCGACCAGGCCGCGGCCCTCGAATGGGTGCGCGACAACATTGCTGAATTCGGCGGCGACCCGGGATGCGTCACCATCTTCGGCGAGTCGGCCGGCGCGATGAGTGTCGCCGGGCTGCTCGCCCTTGCACCTGCGAAGGGACTGTTTCATCGCGGCATCGCCATCAGCGGCGCGGCAAGCACTGCGAACACCCTCGAACGCGCCGTGGAAATCTCGGAGGGTGTGCTGGAGGAACTCGGCCTGTCCGGGGACGACGTGGACAAGCTGATGGCGCTCCACCCGGAGGCGCTCGTCGAAGCTACCGCCCGGTACAGTGCTCGAGGCCACGGCATGTGCTACCAGCCGACTATTGATGGCACCCAAATCGAGGCAATGCCGCTCGATGCGGTCAAGCAGGGCGCGGCGGACGGCGTTTCGATCCTGGTCGGCACGCAGCGAGACGAGTGGCGCGGCTTCACCATGATGAATCCGACCATGTCGAAACTCGACGAAGCCGGGTTGACCGCCGAGATTTCGAAAAACGTCAAGGATGCGCAGGCGGTGATCGATGGATACCGTGAGATCCGTGCCCGCCGAGGTGCTCCCACCGACCCGGTTACGCTGTATTGGACCATCGAGACGGATCGGAAGATGCGCATACCCGCGATCCGCCTGGCGGAAGCGATGGCCGCGCGCGGACAGTCGGCATATCACTACATCTTCGCGGGGGAATCGCCTTGGGAAGGAGGCATTCTCGGCGCGCCGCATGCAATCATCATCGGCTTCGTATTCGGGACACATGCCTTCAGCGACGCGAGTGCCAGGTACTTCGGGCGCGGCGAAGCCACGGATGCGCTCTCGTGGAACCTGCAGGATGCATTTTGCGCCTTTGGCAGAACCGGCAGTCCACGCACCGAGGCGCTACCCGAATGGGTGGCCTACGACACCAAGACCCGTTCTACCGGCGTTTTGGGCACTCCGGTGGAGGTCGTGAATGGGCCGTACGACGAAGAACGCGCCCTTTGGACCGGAAAGGAGGTGAGCCTGCCCTTCGGGCCGGAAAGGTGGTGAGCGGGAATCTCACGTAACGGAGAAGCGGTCAGGTGCCCGTATGGTAGGGCGGCGTCGGTCATGTCTGTCGCGTCCCTTCGACGATGTATCATTGTGATGCATGACGGGAAGCGGATGCTTCTTCGATGACTCAAGCAACAAAACGGTATCGCTATACGGAGTGCGGGCTGTCTGACGTGTGGATTGAGGGTTGGCACGTCGAGGAGGATGCCGGAGAGGAAACCATCAGAATCCCGAAGGTGAGGAGCTTGCACAGACTGATTTCGAAAGGAATCGTCACTTCTGCGGGCACTTTGACGGGTCCCGAACTTCGCTACTTGCGCACAGAGATGGGGCTGACGCAGACACAACTGGGCGAACTGGTGCACCGGGAGCGCTTGACCGTCTCGCGCTGGGAACGTGGAGAGAGCACATTGGATGGTGCCACCGAAGCGTACATTCGAATCTTGGCCTCCCATAAGTTGGAATTGGAAAGCTTCGACCCTGAAGTGGTTAGCACATGGTGCAGATTGACGGCTGAGAACAAGAAACCGATCCACATCGACGCAACGGATCCCGAAAACTATCGACTCGTCGCCTGAGACCTGTCCTGCTGCATGCCCGAGAGACTTCGCAACAAACGTGTGCTGGTAACCCAGGCTGAAGACTTCATGGGCCCCGTGACGGTCGATGTATTCCGAGAAGAAGGCGCCGAGGTAATCGCGGACTCGCGCCCGCTCGAGACGTCCGCCGCCTGCCGGGCGCTGATCGCGGAATGCGGCCGCCTCGACGTGCTGGTCGCGAATCTCGCCTCGCCCACTTTCAGCGGGACGCCCGTGACGTCGATCAAGGATGACGACTGGCGCACGCCGTTTGACCGCATGGTGCATCCTCTGCACTGGCTGACGCAGACCGTATTGCCGCAGATGATCGAACGAAAGGCCGGGAAGATCGTCGTCTACGGAAGCGCCGCGGCGTTGCGAGGCATGCGGACGGTCGCCGCCTATTCCGCTGCGCGCGCGGCGCAGGTGGGATACGTGCAGGCGGTTGGCGTGGAAGTCGCTCCGCACAACGTGCAGGTCAACCTGATCGCCCAGAACTATGTGCAGAACCCGGACTACTATCCGCCGGAACTGATGGAAAAAGCCTCTTTCGTGGCATCGCTGAAACGCCAGGTGCCCGCGGGGCGTCTCGGCACGCCCCGCGAAGACGCCATGTTCGCCCTGTTCCTGGCCAGCGACGAATGCGGCTTTATGGTTGGACAGGTGTTTCCCTTCGCGGGAGGCTGGGTCCAGAGGTGAACCTCAAGGCGCCCCTCGGTCCAGAAGATCAAACGCGGGCCCGATGGAGGCCCTGTCAGGCCCGGGGGACCCGGTAAGGAACGGTCTTTCCGGCCGCTTCGTCCACGGTTTCCGGCGCCACGAGCGCCGTAACCCGAACGGTGAGAATGCCTTCCTTCAGCAAACCGCCGAGCCCAGCCTGGGTGTAGTTGGCGTGAAACATGTACTTGCCCATCGGCTTCCCTTCGCTGATTGAGACCCTTGATGATTGGGCCAGTGGTCACCCCAATGCTAGCCCGCATATCTCACCAAGGGCCGCGATGATCGCGCAGGATTTTGCCCGCAGGCGCGTGCTCGGGAGCGGAAGCATAGCCACCGCTTATGGTGTAGCGACCACGTGCGCGCATGCGGGCAAAAGACCAGCGAGGGCGCGGCCAGCGCAATTTGTTTCCGGCAGAAGCTCTGAAAACGCAAATAACCTATTGAAACCAACTAACATTCAATTGATCAACAAGCGACTTGGTGAGATATGCGGGCTAGGCATTGAAGGCCGAATTTGTCCACAACCAGCCGTTGGTGCGACACTGCGTGCCGCCATTGTTAGCATCGGCCCCGATGGGGCCACGGACGTAAGGGATTAATGGGATTTTGTCGACGGCTTGAATCATGAGCGATACCGAAAACGGGGTGCCAGGCGTCTACGAGCACTACCGCTACCTGCGTCAGCAGGCGCCCGTTGCCGAACAGCAAGGCGCCTGGCAGGTGGCGCGGTACGCGGACGTTCGGCAAGTCCTGCGCGATCACGAGACGTTTTCGTCGGCGGTGGCGCCGCTCCCGCCGGGCGGCGTGCCGTCGATGCTGTTCAGCGATCCGCCGATCCACAACCGCTTGCGCAAGCTCGTCAGCTACGCTTTCAAACCGAGCCACATCGAAGCGCAGCACGGTCTTGTCAAGGCCCGCTGTGACGAACTGATGGCATCCATGCGCCAACACGAGGAAGTGGATCTGGTCGACGCGTTGGCGGCGCCCCTTCCGGTGACTGTCATTGCGCAGATGCTTGGCGTTGAAGACGGCAACATGCAGGACTTCAAAAGGTGGTCCGACAAGATTTTCAGCAATATCGGGGAGATTCTCTTTGCCCAGCCGGACGAATCCGTCCAGCAAGCGGTAAACGAGATGAACGCATATTTCCTCGCCAGGATCGAAAAGCTGCGCCCTGCGCCGGGCAACAACCTGCTCGGCCGGCTGATTTTCACGGAAACCGAGGATGGACATCTCGCTGACGAGGAGTTGCTGAGTTTCTGCCGGCTCCTGCTCATTGCGGGCAACGAGACGACCACGGGGCTCATTACCGCGAGCGCCCGCGTCTTCGACGAGATGCCGGAGACGTTCGAGGCGCTCAAGGCGAATCACGATCTCATTCCTCGCTTCGTCGAGGAAACGCTTCGCTTCTATTCCCCGTTCTCGGCGACCGTCCGTCGGACGACTCGCGTGACGGAACTTGCCGGGGTCGCCATACCGGAGCGCGCTTTGGTCGTGCCGCTCATCGCGTCCGCCAATCGCGACGAATCCGTTTTCGATCAAGCGGACGAGTTCGTCATTGACCGGGATCCGAATCCGCATTTGGCGTTCGGCTACGGCATCCACAACTGCCTGGGGGCGCACCTCGCGAGGCTCGAAGGCAGGATCGCCGTGACCAGCATGGTCAACGGCCTGGGCGGAATCGCGATCAGCGAGACCGCCGACCGAACGCAGTTCAACCGGTTGGGGGGTCCGGCAACACTACCCGTAAAGATTTCGTCATGAACAAGAAACCCAACATTGTCTTCATCTTCACCGATCAGCAGCGGGCCGACACGATGGGCTACGCCGACGATCCGGTGGCTATCACGTCGCATACGGACCTCCATGTCGCGATCCTGGGAATTGCCGGCTTCCAATCTGCCCACCGAAGATCATCTGGATATGTTCATCGCCGGTAAGGCGGAAGAGTGGCTTGATCGCTATGACCACGAGGAGCCCTTTTACCTTCAGGTATGTTTCGGGGGTCCGCATGATCCCTGGGACGCGCCTGCGGAGTATCGGCGCCGATATGATGCGGACGCCATGACCCTGTCCATTGCCGACGCGCCAACCGGGCCCGTATCGCCCCATGTCGAACTGATGTTGAAGTTCGCCCCGCAGAAGCTGGATCGCATGAGCGAGGCCGAGAACCGGGTGATGAAATCGTACTACTACGCCAAGGTCAGCCTGATCGACGACTGTGTTGGCCGGATCGTTGCGGCGCTCGAGCACAGGGCATGGCTGAACGACACCTGGATAGTGTTCTCATCCGATCACGGCGAGATGCTCGGAGACCACGGCCTGATGGCAAAGAAGGTCTTCTATGACGGTGCCGTGAATGTGCCCTGTATCTTCCGCCCGCCGAGCGGCGGGGTCGCGTGGCAGAGCAATGCCCTGACGGATCATCTGGATATCGCCGCAACGCTGCTGGATATCACCGGAGCCGAAGCGTTTGCGGATTCAGATGGATCGTCCCTGGTGCCGCTTATCCGGGCGGGCAAGAACGCCACCGATCCGCACAGCCACAAGGACGCGGTGTTAAGCGAACTGGGGGTGCCGCCGCACGCTTTTTCCATGGTGCGCACAGATCGCTACAAGATGTCAGTGAATGCCGCCACGCGCGAACCCCTGGAGCTTTACGACATGCTCGATGACCCAAGGGAGTTGCACAATCGCGTGAACGACCCGGCGCTGCGCGCTGTTCGGGAGGAACTGATCGAGTCTGATCTGGCGCGACTACTGCCGGAAAGCAGTCAGCCGGGATAGCGGCACTAGCGCCGCGCGGGCGCGCGCCACTGCATGATGGCGCCGGCCGCGATGACAAGGAACCCGCCGAGCGCCCACACGGGAAGGGGCACGCCCAGCAACGGGTCCGCCGCCGCGCAATCGCCGGTACCGAAAGTCATGGCCGTCAGCGCTTTCTCCCACATTCCCCATTCGATCAGGGTGTTAATACCGGCGCCGCAAGCCGGCACCGATTCAGGCGGCAGGGTGCCGATCCAGATTTGCCGCACCGCGAAACCACCTCCGACCAGCGCGGCAAGTAGGGTCAACAACGGGTAAATCCCCCTTGCGGGGTGGTCCAGCAGGCCAATCAGGACGACCAGCCCCGCGATGATGAACCACGCGCGTTGCATCAGGCATAGCGGGCACGGCTCCATGCCGAATCCGTGCTCCATCACCAGCGCGCCGACCAGCAGCGCGGCAATCCAGGCGATAAGGACGAGCGCCCAGTCAGCCTTGGTTAACGCGTTCATGGACATGTGGTTCTCCTCTTCAGGACGCTTGGGATTCTATCCCTATTCGTGGGCTCCCTTAGATCCAGGTTGACTATGGTGCTACCAGGTACCACTCTATGTTGCCGATGGAGCCATCTGGAAGTCTCTCATGACAGTCAAATCGTCGGTTTCGTTGACGGATGAGCAACACGCCTTCGCCAAGAATCTGGTACAGGTAGGGCGCTACTCGAGCGTGAGCGCCGTGCTTCAGAGAGGAATCGACATGCTTCGGCAAAGACTGGAGCGTGAAGAGATGGAGACGGATGCGCTGAAGCTCCTGCTTGCTCGGCGGCGAGATGGCGACTTCATCACCGGCACGCAGATGGACGCACGCATCAAGGAGATGGTCGGACGCAAGCACCGCGCGCATGAAGTTCTCGATTGAGTTCTCTGCCGATGCCGAACGCGACTTCGAATTGATCTTCGATCACCTTTTCGAAAGCTATCGGAGTTTTGGGGAAAGCACTGAGGAAGCGCTGGTCCACGCCGCGAGACGGATCAACGGTATTCGCCAGTCGGCGAATGAGCTTTGTGTGGCTCCGCATCGCGGCACGCTTCACGAGAATATGCTCCCGGGGTTGCGGTACGTTGCGATAGACCGCGCGATCTATTGGTTCCAAGTGCATGAGGCGGAAGAGAAGGTGCGCGTACTAGCGATCTTCTTCGGCGGTCAGGATCATATTCGACACATGCTCGCGCGGCTATTGACCTGATTCGGCCAAAGGAGCCTTCAGCCCACTGGATTAGAGTGCGCCCGTGACGCCCAGGGAACTCCGACGTTGCAAGTCCTCCAGCGGTGGTGGCAGTGTTGTTCCATGAGAGAGCCTGTCGGAAATGGTCAAGTGATCACACCATTCTGCTTGAGCCGGTTGATCGCTGCATCCGCATAACCCAGGTCGCGCAGAATTTCCTGCGTATGCTCGCCCAATCCCGGCGCGACGCGGTTGGCGGAGCCATTGATGGCGCCGTCGACCTGGAACGGAGAGCGCACCTCGCGAAGCTCGCCGATGCGCTCGTCGCTGATCCGGGTGAAGAGTTCCGCCTCGACAAGATGTGCGTCTGTCATGAGGTCCTCCAGCGACGAGACGTGCGAACACGGGATGTCCTGCGCCCTGAGCACCTCCAGCCACTCCTCTGTCGAACGCGTGAGGGCGAGTTCCGCGATCTTGCCGTAGAGTTCGTCGATGTGGAGCGACCGCTGGACCGGATTGGCGACTTTCTCCGCCGCCGCCCAGTCGGGCAGGCCGCAGATCTCGAAGAACCGGATCCAATGCTTGGTGCTGTACGGCAGGATCACGACGTAACCGTCCTTTGTTCGATGCGGCTTGCGATTTGCCGTCATGAGCCGGTCGTAGCCGAGTTTTCCCTCGGCGGGAACAAGGGTGTGGCCAGCCAGGTGTTCTGACAGGAGGAACGACGCCATGCTCTCGAGCATCGGCACCTCGATGCATACGCCGCGGCCCGTGCGCTGTTGCCGCACCACGCCCGAGACGACCGCAAGCGCCAGGTGCAGTCCCACAATCTTGTCGCAGGCGATCGTGCGCACGAACTTCGGTTCGCCCGATGCGTCCGCATTGAGCACGGCCAGGCCGGACCGCGCCTGAATGATATCGTCGTAGGCGGGATCTTCGCGGCTGGAACCGCGTTCACCAAAGCCGGGCGAATAGCAGTAGACGATCTTCGGATTGGCCTGGGCGAGGGTTTCGTAGGATGCACCGAGTTTCGCCGCGGAGGAGTTGCGCATGTTGTGCACGAATACATCCGCCCGCCCGGCGAGTTGTTTGAGAATCGCTTGACCCTCGGGTTGTTTGAGATCGATCGCCATGGAGCGCTTGTTGCGGTTGTAATTCAGGAATGCGACCCCCAGGTCGTCGCGTCGCCCCGGCCGGACCGCTCGGAACGTGTCACCGTCCGGCGACTCGACCTTGATCACGTCCGCTCCCAGGTCTCCCAGCAATTGCGTCGCGTACGGGCCGAGGGCGATCGTCGAGAGATCGATGACCTTCAACCTCTTGAGCAGGTCGAACATGAAGTAACTCGCTACCGGTTCACAAATGTCCGGGCAGCCTTCGCCGGGTCGTTTCACCAACCGTCGGGAAAACTGCGCAACGGAGTCCGGTAATACTGCCACAGCAGCACGCGGTCGATGGCGCGGTGCATGCCGATCATCCGCTTTCTATGCCGATGGCTACGTCGACTTGAGGAACGCCCGTGGCTGTGGCGTCCGGCGAGTCCGTGCTGCATAGTGGTTGGGGCTTGGGAGGAGGAAGCGTCGAAGTACGGATGCCGGATGCGTTGAATCGAGTCCTTGGAACCGTTCCGTTGCTGATCGTTCCGGTCCTTGCCGGCGGGGCGGAGCTGCCGCCCGAACTCGCCGCCGACCGGCTGATCGTACGGGCGGAACGGCAGGCGCGCGAAGGCGAACGGGCGGCGCTGGAGATACCCGATGCGTCCGAGCAGGACTTGGAACGCAAGCGGGAAGCGGAGGAGCGGGAGCGATCGGAAACGCGCGCCGTCGCGCAATACCGTGAACTGTCGGAGCGTCTGGTCGCGGATCCAGGCGGCGTACAGGGCGTGTTCGCGGATGCGCTGAAGTCGGGTGGCCAGGGTCCCGCGATGGTCACGGTCCCCGCCGGGGCGTTCCGCATGGGGTGCGTATCGGGTCTGGACTGTCAGTATGACGAGAAGCCGGTCCACGATGTGGCGATTCCGCAGTCGTTCGCACTATCCGTCCACGCGGTGACGTTCGAGGACTACGACCGGTTCACGTATCCGAACAAGGTGGCCGACGAGTTCTGGGGCCGTGGCCAGCGGCCGGTGATCAACGTGTCGTGGGACGATGCCAAGGAATATGTTGCGTGGTTGTCTTCCCAGACGGGGGCGGAGTACCGGCTGCCGAGCGAGGCGGAGTGGGAGTACGCGGCGCGGGCGGGCTCTGCGGCTAAATACAGTTGGGGCAACGAGGTCGGAAGGAACAATGCGAACTGCGGCGGTTGCGGGAGCCAGTGGGACGGCGCCGGGACGGCGCCGGTGGGCTCCTTCACGCCGAACGCGTGGGGCCTGCATGACATGCACGGCAACGTGTGGGAATGGGTCGAAGACTGTTGGAACGACAGCTACGCGGGGGCGCCTTCGGACGGGAACGCATGGCTCCGGGGCGAGCGCTTCTTGCGCGTTTTGCGCGGCGGCTCCTGGGGAGCCCCGCCGAGGGCGCTGCGTGCCGCGTACCGGGGCGGGATTACCCCCGGCTACCGCAGCAGCTTCGTCGGGTTCCGCGTGGCCCGGACACTCACTCCTTGAGTCTTTGCGTCTTTTGACGGTTCCAAGGAGGCTTGCCTCCTTGGTCGATCGAGGCGACTTCTACGAGGCGCAGGCGAGGCATGGGACCCGCGGATTCTCGGTCGCCTCGGTTACGAAACGCACCATCGACGAGACGGGCGCAGGGTAGGCGACTGGAGGATCAGAACTTCCAGACGATCCCGGCAGAACTGTAGTTCAGGTCGTAGTCGTCGATCACAAAGCGTTCCAGTTCCACGCGAACGCCCATCCTGTCATTGATCGGGTACTCTCCTCCGATCCCCCAGAGGAGGTCGAATCCGTCCGTGTTCACGCCGGACTCCTCGTCGAACACGGAAAACCCCCGGTCCCACCACTGGATTCCAAATTTCAGGTAGACATCCAGCCTGTTCAAGGGCATGCGCGTGATCGCGGCAAAGCCGGCGCTGTAGTTGTGTTCGCCCTTCACGGGCACCTCGATCAATCCGGCGCCTCTTCGGTATGTTGTTGTTTCGAAGAAAGCTTCGCCGAGTTTTGCAACAACCACTTCAGCCGCGAGGTAGTTGTTCAAGGATCGCCCCGCATGGATTTTGAAGCCGGTATCCCTGTCGTCGCAGATTGTGCCTTCCCGCACGAAATACAGTTCGGGATTGCATGGGTCGTCGCCAAGCTGGGCTGACCCGCCGGAAACACCAATCCAGTACTGCGAGTCATGACTAGCCCGCATATCTCACCAAGCCGCTTGTCACGTTACTGAATGTCATTGTTATCAATCGGGTATGTCGTACTTCCTGTGACCTGCCCAATACAGACTGCGCTGGCCGCGCCCTCGCTGGTCTTTTTTCCGCGTGCGCGCACGTGCTCGCTACACCATAAGCGGCGGCTATGCTTCCGCTCGCGAGCACGCGCACGCGGAAAAAATCCTGCGCGATCATCACGGCCCTTGGTGAGATATGCGGGCTAGGTGTTATCTGGTCGGGAGAGCAACTATCGCTGGGCGAGGGACCGCTGACGCACCACCTGAGATCGAGTCTGGTCTGGTGCGACATCAATGGCCGGGCCGTCTACGAGAAACGATTCTCGGAGGCTGAGACGCGGCGTTTCGACCTGCCGGTGATGCCCTCCGCCGCAGCGATTGTCGACGCGCGAAGCATTCTGGTCGCCACCGAACTCGATTTCCGGGTGCTCGACCTCGAAAGCGGTGCCATGGAGACGACAACCCGATTCCGCGAAGACCCGGAAGTCCGTTCCAACGATGGGCGGGTGCATCCGAGCGGTGCCTTTTGGATCGGCACCATGGCGAAGGACGGCCGCGGTCGTCCTTGTGCGATATGGCGTTTGTTTGGAGGCAGGTTGACCAGGATGATCGATGGTGTCGCAACGCCCAATTCGATTTGCTTCTCTGCGGACGGCACTCTCGCCTACTACACCGATACGCCGCACCGCACCATCTGGAAGGTGCCTACGGACCCGGCAACGGGCGAAATCTCGGGCGAACGCGAGGTATTCGTCGCCCTCGATGAGAGCATGCCGGGCGGACCCGACGGTTCGGTGGTGGATGCCGAGGGGAATCTATGGAACGCGCGGTGGGGCGGCGCGGCGGTGGATGTCTACGATCCGACAGGTCGCAGAATTCACTCCTATGCCGTACCGGCGAGGCAACCGACCTGTCCCGCGTTTGTCGGCGACGATCTGGACCGGATCGTGACGACTTCTGCAGCCGTGGGTATCGGTCCGGACCACGTAAGTGCAGCGGACGGCGCGGTCATCCAGATCCACGTTCCCGTTGTCGGTCGCAGAGAACCCATTGTACGGCTGTAACCCCACGGGTGGCCTTTTGCTTGCGAGGGCGTCACCCGGGATGCGGCGGTTGGATAGGCTACTGCCGTGGTGAAGTACCCGGGCTACCGGCAGCGGGCCGCCTGGGTGGAAAACATGGCCGCGTATTTGCCGTCATCCGGGGTAGCCTTGCGGGCGTTCGCGTCCTCGGCGGCGAGAGCGCGCGTACGCGTATATGACGGCAGGAGCGTACTGGTGAACTCGAGCCGACACCGAAGCGCCGAGACACTTGACGGCGAGCTTCAAGAAAACCCATTCGACAGCGCCTCGCCGGTGCGGATAGCATTCGCGCCTTCGGTTCCCGAAGGTGGTGCGGGTGGACGGTCCGGATTTCGAGAAGACGCCCCTGGTTCCCGTGATTGCGCAGGACGCGGCGAGCGGCAAGGTGCTGATGCTTGCCTACATGGACGCCGAGGCATACGCAGAAACCTTGCGCACGCGTCGAGCCTGCTACTACAGCCGCAGCCGCAGCCGGCTCTGGCGCAAGGGCGAGGAGAGCGGCAACGTGCAGCATGTGAAGCGGGTATATTACGACTGCGATGCTGACACGCTGCTTGTGAAGGTCGATCAGGTCGGCGGCGCCGCCTGCCACGAGGGCTACGAAAGTTGCTTCTTTCGCGAGATCGAACTCGACACGGCAACGAGCAGGATCGTGGCGGAGCGGGTGTTCGATCCGGCCGAGGTGTACAAGCGATGAGCACCTTGCTGAAGCTTGGCATCCCGGCCGGCAGTCTGCACGAGGCGACAGTCGACCTGTTCCAGCGCGCTGGATATCGGATCACATCCTCGAGCCGTTCCTATTTCCCGGAAATCGACGATGACGAAATCGAGTGCCTGATGGTGCGCGCCCAGGAGATGGCGCGCTACGTCGAACAGGGGGTGCTCGACGCGGGAATTACGGGTCACGATTGGGTGGTGGAGACGGGCGCGGACGTGCGCGAGATATGCGAGCTGGTCTTCTCCAAGGTCAGTCGGCGCCCGGCGCGCTGGGTGCTATGCGTGCCGAACGATGCGCCGGTCCGAACCGTGGCGGATCTCGAAGGCAAGCGCATCGCGACCGAGGTCGTCAACATCACGCGGACCTACCTCGAGCGCCACGGCGTGAATGCCCAGGTCGAGTTTTCCTGGGGCGCGACGGAGGCGAAACCGCCGCGACTGGTGGACGCGATTGTCGAGATCACCGAGACCGGTAGTTCGATCAGGGCCAACAACCTGCGCATCGTCGATGAGATCCTTCACAGCACGCCCCGCATCATCGCCAATCACGCCGCGATGGCTGACCCCGAGAAATCGCGCAAACTCGAAAATATCGCCCTGATGCTGCGTTCCTGCCTTGCCGCGGAAGGCAAGGTGGGCCTCATGCTGAACGCCAGGCGCGGCGACCTGGATGCCATCCTCGCGCTGTTGCCGGCGTTGCAGAAACCCACAGTGTCGGCGCTGTCCGACGACGAGTGGATCGCCATGCATTCGATTATCGAAGAATCGGTGGTGCGGACGCTGATTCCCCAGCTCAAGGCTGCGGGAGCCCGCGGCATCGTCGAGTACGCGATCAACAAGATCATCGATTGAGCGTGTTGGGGACAAGACCAGGAGCGCGACCTACGACCTTGGCGCTGCTTTGCGCGCTCCTGATGTCGGCGGCACCTGCGGGGGCGGCGTGCGAGGCCACGCCGGGCATCGAGCGGTTCGCGAGATCTGGCTGGGGCTTCGGCGAGCGCAACCTTCGCTTCCAGGCCGACACGGATATCGATTCCACGAATGCCGAGACGCTCGAGCTCGCATGGGCGTTCGCGCTGGAAGGCGGCATGTCGCCGCATTCCTACCCGTTGGTGACGGAAGATACCGTGTTCATCGGCACCCAGGCTGGCAGTCTTTTGGCATTGGAAAGCGATTCGGGCTGCGTGCGGTGGAAACGGGAATTCAGCAGCAGCATCCGAACCGCCGTGATTCATGCTGAAGTCGCAGGCGAAGCGCGGCTTGTTTTCGGAACCGGTGACGGGTGGGTGGTAGCCGCCGACGCCATCACCGGCGAACAGCTCTGGGCGACGGAAGTCAAGGACCATCCCCACGCCATCGTCACGGGCACGCCTCTATACCACGCGGGACGGGTATATGCGCCGGTGTCGTCCTATGAACTCGCCGTCGCGATGAACGCGATGTAGGCGTGCTGTACGTTTCGCGGGTCTCTCGTCGCGCACGGCGCCGCCGCCGGCAGCATGCTTTGGCGCACCCATACGATAGCCGAAGCGCCGACGGTGACTGGCCGACACTACGTGGTGGTCAAGGAGTGGGGACCTTCGGGCGCGCCGATCTGGTCGGCACCGGCCATCGCCCCGGCGACGGGTCGCCTCTACGTCGGCACCGGAGAGAACTACACGGCGCCCGCATCGCTCACAAGCGACGCCATCATGGCTTTGCGGAGCGAAGACGGCAAGATCGCGTGGACGGAGCAGTTTACGGCGAACGATACTTTCAACATGTCGTGTCTGGTAGATCCGGACCATCCAAGTTGTCCCGAGGAGGTCGGCCCCGACTACGATTTCGGTGCGCCGCCCATCCTCGCGCGCGCGCCGAGCGGCGAGCACATTCTGGTCGCCGGGCAGAAATCGGGCGGCGTCTACGCCATGAAGCCGGATTCCGGCGCACGAATATGGGAGCGTCAACTCGGACGCGGCGGATACCTGGGCGGGGTGCATTGGGGCATGGCGGTGAACGAAGTCCTCGGGCTCTTGTACGTGCCGATCAGTGATAGGCCAGTGGGTCCCGCAGCCAGCGACAAGCCAATGCCGGGTCTGCATGCCCTGGAAGTCGAGACCGGGGTCGTGCGCTGGTCCGCAATCAACCCGGATCGATGCCGCGGCCGCAAGGGCTGCGATTCGGGAATCTCCGCTGCGATTGTCGCGACGCCCGATCTCGTCTTCGCTGGCAGTCTGGATGGCCAGGTCTCGGTCTACGATGCCCTTACTGGCGACGTCGTGTGGTCGTATGACACTTGGCGCAAGTTCGATAGCGTCAATGGGGAAGCAGCGGGCGGTGCGTCCATCGACGTGCCTGGCCCGATGGTTGCAGGCGACATGCTTTTGATTCAAAGCGGTTACGGACAACACGGACAGGCTGGCGGCAACGCTTTGCTCGCGTTTCGCTTGCCGCGCTCGGCAGCGGATGCACAAAGCACGTCGTCAGAGTAAATTGTCCCAACCGAAATTCTTAAGGCGTTGACATGCCCGCACTCGATGGAATGCGAATCCTCGACCTGACGCAGTACGAAGCGGGGACTTCGTGCACGCAAGCTCTCGCCTGGCTCGGCGCGGATGTCGTGAAAGTGGAGGCACCGGATCACGGAGATCCGGGACGCGCTGTGGGACGCAGCCCGAACAAGGAGTACTCGGCGTACTTTTGCAACTGGAATGCGAACAAACGCAGCGTTGCATTGAATCTCCGCTCACCCGAAGGTCGCGACCTTCTGATGCGTTTGCTGCCCAGGTTCGACGTATTCGTCGAGAACTACGGTCCCGGCGTGATGGAGCGTCTCGATCTCGAATACGAAACCCTGAAGGCCGTCCATCCGCCCCTGATATACGCATGCATCAAGGGTTTCGGTACATCCGGCCCGTACGCGAACTTCAAGAGCTACGACATGATCGCGCAAGCGGCGGCGGGTGCCTTCTCGGTGACCGGCGAACCGGACGGTCCGCCGTTGATCCCGGGTCCGACCACGGGCGACTCGGGCACGGGCGTACAGATGGCGATGGCGGTTCTCGCGGCCTATGTGCAGCGGTTGCGCACCGGCGAAGGCCAGCGGATCGAGATCTCGATGCAGGAAGCGATGACGTACTACATGCGCACGCGCATCGCTCTGGGCGGCGCCTGGGGACAGGCGGCTAGCGAGCGCCGGGGCAGGTCCGGCGGATGGCCGCCGGTCGACCTCTATCCCTGCGAACCCTTTGGAGCCAATGACTGGGTCTACATCATGCCGGTCACGGCGGAGCATTGGGACGCGCTTTGCGCGGCCAGCGACCTCCCCCACTTGCTGGTCGATACGCGTTTTAAGAGCAACCGCCTGCGCAGGGACAATGGCGAAGCCCTGTTCGAGGAAATCGCCACATGGACGCGGGAACATACGAAACTCGAAATCATGGAAATCCTTGGTCCCGCGGGCATTCCGTGTGCCGCGTGCCTCGACACCGGCGAACTACACCATGATCGCCACCTGCTCGCGCGCGGTTTCGTCAAGCAGCTCGATCACCCGATGCACGGCGAAGTGCCCTTGCTCGGTTTCGCCCCCAGGCTGTCGAATTCTGATGTGCCCCTACGCGTCGCGCCGCTGCTCGGGGAGCATACGGCGTCGGTGCTCGGCGATGAACTCGGCCTCGACGCGGCGGAAATCACGTCTCTGCGGGAAGCGGGCTTGATCAAGTAGGCACTTCGCCTGCGGGACCCTGCGTCACCCTTCTGGGGGAGTCGGTCCCGGTGCGTCCACCCGGACCGTCACGATATCCATATCGTAGTATTGCTGGTGAAGAACCGAGGACGCGACGTGCCGCAATAGTCGAAGCGAAACCTCCTGCTCTGCGGGTGCCCCGGCAGTGCGCTCGCCAAGCAGTGCGATCCGGTCCTGGAGGTTTCCCTCTCCCGTTGCGGCGACGAACTCGAGCACTGCCTGATCGTCTTCCTTGTGCGCGACCAGGCGCAGTCGCCGACGCTCGCGCTCTTCCGCTTCGTCCTTCTCGATGAGCGTCAGCAGCGTCTCCTCGCTCGCCCTCTCGAGACGGTTCACCATCGCCGCGTCCCAGCCGCTCCGGGACGCGAAAGCGCTAAGAAACTCCCTGATCTTCGGCAAGGCCGAAACATCGAACTCCGTCTCGATCCGGGCGCGGCGCGGCGCTGTCAATTCGAGAAACAGGGACAGGAGGATCGCCACTAGGCCACCGGCCGTCATGCCGTTCTGCAGCAGCCCGCCAGCGAATTCGGAGAAGTGCTCGGGAAATATCACCCCATTCTGGAAGCCCACGCCGGCCCAGAACGCAAGGCCCGCGACCAATCCATTGCGATAGTCGATCCCGTTCTGGATGACCACCTTCATGCCGACCACGAACAGCATCGCCATGAGTACCGTGATATAGGCGGCTGCGACGGGCCCCGGGATCGCCAGGACCACTGCGAGCGCCTTGGGCAGGAACGCGAGCGCGATGAACACGGCCCCAACGGCGACGCCGACGCTGCGTGCGCCCACCCCGGTGAGCTCCGTCACCGAAACGCTCGTCGAATATGTGGTGTTGGGCACCGTTCCGGCAAGCCCGGACAATAGGTTGCCCACGCCATCCGCCGCCACCGCGCCCTGGACTGCGCGGAAATCCACCGCCCGGGGCCGTCGCCAGGATACGTGCTGTATGGCGATGGCATCGCCGACTGTCTCGATGGCACCGACCAGGGTCACGAACACGAACGCGGGAAGCAGTGACCAGAAAACGGGACCAAAACCAAGATCGAGGCCGGGCCATTCGCCATCGGGAAGACCGACCCATGCGGCCTTGGCCACGAGGGTGGTCTCGTACAGGCCGTAATAACCGGCGACCGCGGAGCCGGCAACGACGCCGATGACCGGCGCCCAGAGGCGCAGCGCTCCCCTCGCCTTCAGCGCGATACCGGCGATGACGAGCAGGGTTACAAGGGCGCTTATCGCTGCGGACTGTGTCGAGGCTCCTTCGGGTACCTGCTTCAGCATGTCAAAGATAATGGGCATCACCGTAACCGGTATCAGCATGATCACCGTCCCCGCGACGGTCGGTGTCAAGATCTGCCGGAGTAGGGAGAGTCGCGTCGACAGGGCAAACTGGAACAACGATGAAATGACCACCAACGTGGCGAGCATGGCTGGACCACCCTCGGCGATCGCCGTGATGCAGACCGCGATGAAGGCACCCGACGTGCCCATCATCAGCACATAGCCGGCGCCGACCCGGCCGACCCGGATCGCCTGCACTACCGTGGTAATACCGCTGACCGCGACGGCGGCGAATACGGCCCAGGAGAGGAAGCCTTCGCTTCCGCCGGCGGCGCGGATCACGATCGCGGGAGTCAGCACCACGCCCGCAACAGTGAGAATGGCAAGTTGGAGGCCGAGACCGAAAGCAAGCGGCCCCGGAGGCTTTTCGTCGGGTTCGTAGCGAACGCTTGTGCGATCGGATTGGTCGGCTTGCATGCTGCGAACTCTGGGCGAGGGGATGCTTCATTGTGCGGGCAGCCTCGACCTTGTTTCCAATCCCGAGTCTCCTCAGACGTGTCGGACGGGCCAGAGCCCGGAGTCACCGTCTGAACGTCACCGTGCCGCCGATGATTGTCGCTGCGACGTGTTCATGGTGCAACGACTTCCGCGCCTGCCTCCAGCCATGGTCGAGCAGGCAAAAGTCAGCGGTTTCGCTGATCGAGATGCGACGGGGCGCGCCGCCGGGTTCCCGCGCTGGTGTCGTAAAGAGCTCGAGCGCACGCTCCGGGGATAGCGCTTCCCGGGTACCAATCACGCGCCCGTCCGCGGTCCTGCGTGTCACCGCAGCGCGGATCGCCGCCCACGGGTCGGGCTTGCCGAACGGCGCGTCCGTGCCGCCGCCGAGGGGAACCCCGGCATCAAGGAAACTGCGACAGCGGTACAGGTGGCGATGATCGGCGGGGTCGACGTCCGCAAGGTATTGCTCGCCACGCTCCGAGATGAAATTGGGCTGCGTGACCACCGTCACTCCCGCCTCGACCACCAGCGCCATCGTCGCTTCATCGGTGACCGACGCATGTTCGATGCGATCGCCGGGGATCGTTCCCGCCTCGATCAGCGCGGACAATGCGAACACGAGTTCCGTGCGCGTAACGCAGTGCGTGGCGGTGGGTCTTCCGCGCGCGTGCGCTTCGGCGATGCGCGCTCGCAACGCGTCGAAATCCGGCAGCGCGTACTCGTCGAGCATGATCTTCAGCGTCCCCCGCGACAGGGCGTCGCCTCCCATTGGACACACCCGCTGCCGCACCCCAGCGGCGGCAATGTCCCCTGCGGTCGTGTTGTCGTTGGACGGGGTGGCGTCCGTCACTCCGGTGACGCCGTAGCTTGAGAGTTCAAGCGATACGGCGGCGAGATCGACATCGGTGTCGACGTGGTCACGCAACCACTCGTCCTGGCGGAACAGGCGGCCATCGAAGTCGGCATCGAATCCCAGAATGCGCGCTGCGGTGGAGTTCAGGAACCACATCTTGCCGGAGCGATGCTGTATTCGGACCGGACGCTCCGGTGCGATCGCGTCGAGCGAGCGGCGGTCCAGCATGCCGGCGACGGATTCGTGATAGCCGACGCCGCGAATCCACTCGCTGCCGGTGGCGCTCGCAAGCTCAACGGCAAGCGCGTCACGATCGCCGACCTCCGGCGGACCGCAGTTGACGGATCCGCGGGCAGCGGCGAGGGCGAACAGGTGGATGTGATGATCATGCAGACCGGGAAGCAAAGCCCCTCCCCTCGCCTCGATGATTTCTTCGCCACTGCTCGCCGCAAGCCCGGTGCCGATCTCGACAATGCGGCCGTCGCGACAGCGCACATCGGCGCGGCCTGAACCGAGTTCGGCTTCGCGAATCAGCAACATGGGAATGACAGACAGGAACACGTCGGCATGGTTAACATCCGTGACTTGAGCAGATGGAATGCAAGGATGAGCCAATGTGCCGCAACATCAGGACCCTATTCAACTTCCAACCGTCGGCAACCGCAACGGAAGTGGAGGCGGCGGCCTTGCAGTACGCACGCAAGGTGACCGGTTTCAGACAGCCATCCCAAGCCAATCGAGATGCGTTCGACGAGGCGGTGACCGCCGTCGCCGCGGCGACAGCCACGTTGCTCGCATCCCTGGTTACCAGCGCGCCGCACCGGAATCGCGAGATCGAAGCCGACAGGGCGATGGCGCGGGCGAAAGCGCGATTTGGTTGATCGCGCCCGGCTGCGTTGAATTTCGCTCGAATGCAATAATTGTCCGTCCTGGCCTTGGAGAGAACGCGCTTGGACAGCCTGTCTTCAATCCCCGCTCTGATCGCGAGACTGGGCTCGCCGGCCGCGGCGGAGGCGTTCTCGCCGCTATGCGGAATGCCCTATGCGCTGGTCGCGCTCGATGGCGCCAACGCGCCTGCACCGGCGTTTCGGCCCAACTGTCCCGTGATCGGCATTGGCGATATGGACGTGATCGACGCGGTGCCCGACATCGTGGACGTGGCTGTCGCGTCGGTCGCGGAAGCGGAGACTGTCACCGAGGCGATCGAACGCAATCCTATCGCCTCGATGACGCTGGTAGGGCTCTTGCGACACAACGAGCGCGTCTCGACCGAGGATGCCTTGCTCGCCGAGTCTCTCGCCTATTCAACCCTGCAGCATGGCGCCGAGTTCCAGTCGTGGCTCGCTTCGCGCCCGTCCCGTCGGATGCCGCCCGACCCGGAGCCGCCCGTGCTCATTGACCGAGTGAACGACGAACTCCATATCACCCTGAACCGTCCGCACAGGCGCAACGCCTATTCTTCGGACTTGCGCGATGCGTTGTGCGAAGCGCTGTACCTCGTAGCGGACGATCCCGGCATCGCGAAGGCAATTCTTCGCGGCGCGGGCGTTTGTTTCAGTGCCGGCGGCGATCTGGACGAGTTCGGCGAAGGTGCCGATGCGGGCCGTGCGCATGCTTCGCGCCTCACGCGTAGCGCGGGCGCGGCGCTGCATGCCCTCCGTGACCGCGTGGAAGCACGACTACACGGGGCCTGCATCGGGGCGGGGATTGAACTGCCAGCGTTCGTGAGCCACGTCGTCGCGCAGGAAAACGCGTTTTTTCAGCTTCCCGAGGTGTCCATGGGACTCGTCCCGGGCGCTGGCGGGACTGCCAGCATCCTGCCCCGAATCGGCCGCCGGCGACTGGCGTACATGGCGTTGACCGGGGCGCGCGTCGATGCGGAAACGGCGCTGGCGTGGGGCCTCGTGGATGAAATTCAGACTGGTTGAATGGATCGGATCCTGGAAATCGGGGGTGTCGCCGCTGGCTATTGCGGACGGCTGTTCGTGCAGGCGGGTTGCGAGGTCGTGCATGTCGCGGCGGCGGCGCTGGCGCCGAGCGAGCACACTAGAGCGGCGCTCGACCTCTACCTTCACGCGGGCAAGCGCCGCATCCAGACGGATGATCGGAAGATCATCGGCGAACTCGCCGACCGCGCCGATATCGTGGTCGCAGAAACACCCACAGCGCAGGAACTGACGGCCCTCGGTTTCGATGATTGGCGCGCACCGGTAAAAGCTGCGATTACCCCTTTCGGCCGCACCGGGCCGAAACGGAACTGGAGCGCCACGCCGAGCACGCTGCTTGCGATGGGAGGCTATACCTACCTCATGGGCGATGCGGACCGCGCTCCCCTGACGCTGCCGGGCCACTACGCGGAGTTCCAGAGCGGCGGTCTAGCGTACGTCGCGGCGAACGCGAGTCGGTTGGCCGAGGAAGAGAACGTCATCGACATCGGCATGTTCGAATCGGTGATGGCGATGAGCCAGTTCACGACGGTGTTGTGGACCTGCGCGGGGGAGATACGCTCCCGTCACGGCAACGATTTCTGGTACGCAGCGCCGTCCAATATGTTTCGCTGCGCGGACGGCTGGGCCTATGTCAATGTCACCCCCGGGTTTTGGGACGCCTTCGCGACGAGCATCGACCGACCGGAACTCGTACTGGACGAACGCTTCAAGACGAATGCAGGACGCATGGCCAATCACGAGGCGCTGCACCAGATCATCGCTGAAGCCTTCGCGCCGCTATCGAGGGCGGAGTTGAAAGCGCGTGCGACAGAGCACCGTTTCCCCCTGGGTGAGCTGTTGACGTTCGAAGAGGTGTTGAATGATCCGCACCTGGCGGGGCGCGGGTTTTGGCAGCAGGTGGATGGCGCTTGTGGTCGCGTGGCCTCGCCGCGTTGCGGATGGCGGATAGACGGAGCGCCGCCGCCGCCTCTCGCCGTTTCCGAGTGGGAGCGGCCGCGTGGCTGACGGGCCATTGCGCGGCGTGCGTGTGCTGGATCTGACCCACGTTTGGGCCGGACCGCTCGGTACCCGTTTCCTCGCGGATCTTGGCGCCGAGGTGGTCAAGATCGAAGCGCCAATGGGCCGGGGTCCGCGCGTATTCCCCCAGAACAAGCTGATCGGCGGCTGGGTCGGCGGTGGCCCCGGCGACGAGCCGTGGAACCGGAACGCGGTTTTCGTGAAGCTGCAACGCAACAAGCGGAGCGTTGCTATCGACCTCAAGACGGATACGGGCAGGGCAACGTTTCTACGACTGGCACAGGCAACCGACGTGGTGATCGAGAACTTTCATCCCGACACCATGCCGAAACTTGGGCTTTCCTACGAGGTTCTGGCGACCGAGAATCCGTCCATCATCTATTTCGCCATGCCCGGCTACGGAGTCGAAGGGCCGTATAGCGAGCGCGTGGCGTTTGGTCCCGCCGTCGAGGCGATGTCTGGATTGAGCGACGTCATGGGGTACGGGCCCGACGAACGGCGCAATACTGCGATGGCATTGATGGACGCGGTCGCAGCCGTCAACGCGGCTGCCGGGTTGGTGACCGCGCTCCGACGCCGTGAAGCGACGGGACGGGGCGCCTTCATTGAAATGGCGCTGCACGAGGCCGGCGTATCTTATTGCGGCCCGTGGCTCATCGAACAACAACTCGGCAACCCCATTGAACGGCTCGGCAACCGTCATCCCGGGATGGTGCCGCACGGGGTCTATCCGAGCGCCGGAGACGACGAATGGATCGCCATCGCATGCCGTGACGACGACGACTGGAGGGCGCTCTGTTCGGTCGTTGCGGGACTAGACCCCGCTGCTGATTCCAAGCGCGGAAACGAGATCGACTGGAAATCGATAACGTCATCTCAGGTTGGACCGCGGGCCGGAACAAGAACGGCGCCGTCTGCACGCTGCAGATTGCGGGTGTTCCCGCCGGTGCGGTGAACACGACGCCAGATATGCTTGACGATCCACAAACGCGCGAACGGGGCTTCTTTGTGCCCATCGAACCTGGGCCGACGCCGATGCCGGGCAATCCCATCAAGATGCAAGGTATATCGAGCGCGGATTGGGCGCCGTGCCCGAAGCTCGGCGCGGACAATGCGGCGGTGCTCAAGGGCTGGCTCGATTATTCGGATGACCGGATCGCGGAACTCGAACGCACCGGCGTCATCGTGGATCGGCCGCCGCAATAGTCATGTCGTCTTGTTCGCTTTCCGGTGCGTGCTTACAATGCACGCCGCTCGCGACCAGGGTCGTTAGCTCAGTTGGTAGAGCAGCGGGCTTTTAACCCGTTGGTCCTGGGTTCGAGTCCCAGACGGCCCACCAAAACACGTCCTTTAAGGGGTGCTGTCCTCAGTGCGCGCGTAGCGTGTAAAGCAGCTTTTTTAGATCGACCCAGTCCGCGTTGAGCCCCTTGGTCAATCGGACCGACACGCGTTGATCGCCGAGCACGATGCTCAAATTCGTGGTTCGTAGCACACGCTCGGTGTCGGGATACAGCCAATGCGGCAAGTCCCACAAGCTGCTAGCCCACCATCAGCGGCGGATGCGTCTGTTTCCGGGATCGTACATCGGCCTTGACGAAACCTCCGCCGGAATGCGGTCCCCGGCCACCTCGATGCTGAAGCCCGCCTCGGGCGGGTTTGGCGCCCGGGCCGTATCGACGTAGCCGAGGCCGATGGCCCCGCCGAGGGTGTGGCCGTAGGCGCCGGACGTGACGTAACCGACCAGGGCGTCCTCGTGCCAGATGGGTTCGTTGTGATAGAGCAGCGGCTGTGGGTCCAGCAGCCGGAACTGCAATAACCGCTTTGCCGGCCCCGCCTCCTTGTCTTTCAACAGCGCCTCCCGTCCGATGAACCCGCCCGGCTTGTCGAACTTCACGGCGAAGCCCAGGCCCGCTTCCAGCGGCGTATCCTCGTCGGTGATGTCGTGGCCCCAATGACGATAGGCCTTTTCGATGCGCAGCGAATCCAGCGCGTGATAGCCGGCGTGGGCCAGGCCGAAGGGTGCGCCCGCGGCGACGATGGTGTCGTAGACGCCGGCCGTGAACTCGGTGGGGATGTAGAGTTCCCAGCCGAGTTCGCCGACGTAGGTGATCCGGGCGGCGCGCACCAGCGCGTAGCCGAGCTCGATTTCCCGGCTGTGCGCGAAGCGGAAGGCCTCGTGCGAGAGATCGTTCGGGCTCAGCGATTGCAACAGCGCCCGAGCGTTCGGCCCCATGATCGAAATCACGCCCATGGCCGAGGTTACATTGGTCAGCACACAATGGGCGTCGGCCGGAATGTGCCGTTGCAGCCAGTGGAAGTCGCGCACTTCCGTGGCCGCGGCGGTCACGATCAGATAGTCGTTTTCGGCCAGCCGGGTGACGGTGAGATCCGCTTCGATGCCGCCCCGGGCGTTCAGCCATTGGGTGTAGACGATGCGGCCCGGGCGCACGTCCACATCGTTCGCGCAGATGGTGTTCAGCAGCCGGGCGGCGTCGGTGCCCTGGAGCCGGAACTTGGCGAAAGAGGACAGGTCGAACAGCCCCACCCGCTCGCGCACCGCCCGGTGTTCCGCGGCGGAATGCTCGAACCAGTTCTGTCGTCCGTAACTGTACTCGTAGCCGGCCAGGCCCGGTTCCGGCGCGTACCAGTTGGGCCGCTCCCAACCCGCGACCTCGCCGTGGCACGCCCCGATGGATTGCAGCCGATCATGCAGCGGCGATCTGCGCACTCCCCGGGCGGTGTCGTATTGACGATAAGGATAGTGGGTTGCGTACAGCAGGCCGAGGCTCTCCGAGACCCGTTCGCGCAGGTACTTACCATTGCGCTGGAAGGGCTGATTGCGGCGCACATCCACTTCCCACAGATCCGACGGCGGGTGTCCGAGGCGAATCCACTCCGTGATCACACGGCCGATACCGCCGGCGGATTGCAGGCCAATCGAATTCAGCCCCGCCGCCACGAAACAGTTGTCGAGTTCGGGCGCCTGGCCGAGGTGGTAGCGCACATCCGGCGTAAAACTCTCCGGCCCGCAGAAAAACGTCTGTAGCCCGGCGGATTCCAGCGCCGGGACGCGCACCATGGCCTGCTCGAGGATGGGTTCGAAATGCTCAAGACTGCCGGCGATCTCGTCGAAACAAAAGTCCTCGGGGATGCCATCCATGGCCCATGGGCGGGCGTGGGGCTCGAAGGCGCCGACGAGGAGTCTGCCCGCGTCGTATTTGTAGTAGGTGCAGGCGTCGTAGTCGCGCACGACCGGAAAGTTCGCATCCAGCCCCGCTACCGATTCGAACAGGGCGTAGTAGTGCTCGCAGGCATGCAGGGGCACGTTCACCCCGACCGTCGCCGCCAGCTCCCGGGTCCACATGCCGGTGCACAACACCACGCAGTCCGCTTCGATATCGCCGTGTTCCGTGGTCACGCCGGTTACGCTGCCCCGTGCGGTACGGATGTCGGTGACCGTCAGGTTCTGAAAGATGCGCGCACCGGCGGCGCGGGCGCCCCTGGCGAGCGCGTTGGTGACGTCCACCGCGTTGGCGTAGCCGTCGGAAGGAATGTGAATGCCGCCGAGCACGTCTGAAGTATGCAGCAGCGGAACCCGGGCCCTGATGGCTGCGGGCGTGACCACCTTCACCTCCAGCCCGAACACCTTGGCCATCGAGGCGCTGCGCCGCAATTCCTCAAAACGCTCCTCGTTGGTGGCGATGGAGATGGAACCGCAGCGCCGGTAGCCGGTGGCTTGGCCGGTTTCGGCCTCCAGGCGCAGGTAGAGCTCGCTGGTATAGCGCGCCAGTTCGGTCATGTTGATGGACGTGCGCAACTGCCCCACCAATCCCGCCGCATGCCAGGTGGTGCCCGAGGTGAGTTGCCGGCGTTCCAGCAGCGTCACGTCCGAGACCCCGGCTCGCGCCAGGTGATAGGCGACCGAGCAGCCGATCACGCCGCCGCCGATTACGATCACGCTGGCGCGACGCGGCAGGTCGTCAGGACGCTCGGGACGGATCGTCATGAATCGTCAGCCCGCATATCTCGCCAAGGGGCGCGATGATCACGCAGGATTTTTTTCGCGTACGTGTGCTCGCGAGCGCAAGCATAGCCACCGCTTATGGTGGAGCGAGCACGTGCACGTACGCGAAAAAAAGACAAGCGAGGGCGCGCCCAGCGCAGTCTGTATTTGGCAGGACATCGAAAGTGCAACATACCCGATCAATAACAATGATATTCAGTAGCGCGATAAGCGGCTTGGTGAGATATGCGGGCTAAGCGCGCAATCGGAGATTGGCCGGATCGTAGACCGGGTCTTCGCATACAGTCACTTGCCGCCGTTGGCCGAGCACTTCGACTGTCAACCCGTTGTCTGGGCCGGCCAGCGACGGCGGGACGTAGCCGAAGCCGAGACTCTGATCTACGCAGTGGCCGTAACCGCCGGAAGTGGTCACCCCCACGCAGCGGTCGCCGACAAAGATCGGCTCTCCACCCTGAACATCCGCATTGCCGGGGCCGAGGCTGAAGTAGATCAGTTGTAGCGTGCGGTCCCCTTTTTGCCGGGAGTGCAGGGAGTGCAGGGTCGCTTCCCGGCCGATGAAGTCGCCCTTGTCGAACTTGATGAAGCGCTCCATGGCCGCGTCGATCATGGTGACTTCGTTGGTCAGTTCCGCGCCCCAACTGCGGTAGGCCTTTTCCAGCCTCAAACTGTTGACCGCGTAGAGGCCGAAATTGCGAATGCCCAATTTTGACCCGGCCTCCACCAGCGCGTCATACAGCGCCTCCATGTGTTCCATGGCCGGGTGCAATTCCCAGCCGAGTTCGCCCACATAGTTCACCCGCAGTGCCCGCACCGGCAGCCCGGCGATGTCGATTTCCCTACCGCTCAGCCAGCGAAAGGCGCCGCTGTCCAAAGGCGCGTTCGTTAGCTGGGCCAGCACTGAGCGGGCGCGCGGTCCGGCCAGCACAAGCACGCCGCGCCGGTCGGTAACATTGGCGATGTGCACCTGCCCTCCCGGGCGCCGGCCCTGTTGCAGGTGGTCGAGATCGCGCAATTCGGCGCCGGCGGCTGAAAGCACGTAGAAAGCTTGATCGTCAAGGTGCGTGATCGTCACTTCTGCGCCGATGCGACCGCCCTCGGACAGCAGATGGGTTAGTGCGATACCGCCGCGCCTCGGTACCCGGTTGGCGCACAGCCGATCCAGCATCGTCCGCGCATCGCGGCCCGTCACGTCGTACTTTGCAAATCCGGAGAGATCCAGGATACCGACGCGCTCGCGCACAGCAAGGCACTCTTCGCGCACCAGCTCAAACACGTTGTTGTGGCGAAAGCTGTAGTGTTCCTCGCGGCCGTCCGATGAGAACCACTTGGGCCGCTCCCAGCCAAAGGTCTCGGTAAACACGCAGCCCTGGGCCTTGAGCTTGTCATACAGGGGGCTGGTCCGGCACCGGCGGGCCGCGGGCAGTTCTTCCCCCGGCAACGCCGTGGCGTAGGTCCTGCCGTAGTCCTGGCGACCCCTGGCCCGCATGTAGCCCGCATCGGCAAACACGCCGAAGCGCCGGGGATCGAAGCCGGTCATGTTGATTTCGGAGTCGCCATGCAACATCCACTGCGCCAGGTACTTGCCGCTGCCGGCGCCCTGGGCAATGCCGAAGGACGATCCGCAGCAGAGCCAGAAATTGCGCAGCCCGGCCACGGGGCCGAGCATTGGCAGCCCGTCGGGGCTGTGGGAGATGGCCCCGTTGACGATGCGCCTGATGCCTGCCGGTTCGAAGATCGGCATGCGCTCCATGGCGCGGCTCAGCCAGGGCATCAGGCGCTCGAGATCGTCGGAAAACAGTTCGCTTTCGGAATCCCAGGACGGCAGTCCGCCCGGCGGCCAGGCTTCGGCGACCCCATCGGCCTCGTAGATGCCGATCAGGCCGGACTGCTGCTCCTGGCGCAGGTAGGCGGAGGCGTAGGGGTCGCGGGTCACGGGGAGTTCGTCGCTTCGGCCGGCCAGTTCCGGCACCGGTCCGGAGACCAGATAATGGTGCTGAATGTTGCAGATGGGAAGGTCTGCTCCCACCATCTGCGCCACCTGCCTGGCGAAGCAGCCGGCGGCGTTGACCACGGTTTCGGCAATGACGCGCCCCTGTTCCGTCACCAGTTCCCATTCGCCGCCCGGCAGCGCATTGATGCCGGTCACCCGGTTGCCCCGCACGATCCTGGCGCCCAGTTCGCGCGCCCCCCTGGCCATCGCCTGGCAAAGCCCGGACGGGTCGGCATGACCGTCGTTGCGGGTCCAGGCGCCGGCCAGCACGCCTTCGGTGGAGATAAAGGGATTCAGCTTCGCGATCTTTTCGACGTCGACGATCTCCATGTGGTAGCCGACGTTGGCGGCGATTCCGCGCAGGTAGCGGAACCAGTCCAGGTCCCGCTCGGTGAGGGCGAAGCGAACGCTGCCGCAGCCATGCCAACCGACAGCCTGACCGGTCAGTCGCTCCAGTTTTCGGTACAGGGAGACGCTGTATTCGTGAATCTTGGCGAGGTTGTAGTTGCCGACCAGGTTGGGGCATTGCCCGGCCGCGTGCCAAGTCGAGCCCGACGTCAACTCGCCCTTCTCGATCAGCAGGACATCGCCGCATCCCTCTGCCGCCAGATGGTACAGCAAGCCGACGCCCATGATGCCGCCGCCGACGATGACAATGCGAGCCTGGTTCTCCATAGCATGCTCCGGCCGCGGATGGCCACCGCCCGATTCTCATGGCATTTGGGGTTGACTTGCAATGGATTACGCGGCGGTTGGGCGGGAGAATAAAAATGGCAAGCGTTCGTCTCGTCCATCCGCGTGATCCCATCCAGCGCCAGCTCTTGAGGCAGCCGCTCCTCACCGTGCCGAACCACCGCTCCGACCGACCGCGCGCCTCTTACCGAGTCCACTGACCGGCTCCTTCACGCGAGCTCCGCTGGCTGGTGCTGTGCCCGGTACCAGGCGGCGACAAGACCGGAAAGATCGTGTGCTGGCAAAGGCGGACAGTCCCGTTTGCTACCGCACGTTTTTTCATTGCGGATTCGGATTTGCGACTGCTAGTATGCCGCCACGAGGCCGCTAGATTGGCCGTGAGACGGGGCAGCCGGTCGAAAGCGCGCCGGGGCGGTTGGACGTGTCGCGAAACCGCTCGCCACAAGCGTCTACCTGCCCTAATGCTCGCGGCCCAACCGGGGTTCCGGCCAGGAACTACCAAGCTCTTCGCATCAGGAAATCTGGTGGTTGGAGGCAGTGGATGAACGACGGCAAAGACGCGGCCGGAGAGCAGGAAGACGATCTCGTCCTCTCCGAACTCGACGACGAAGAACTGGTCGAGCAGATGCACGATGATCTGTACGACGGCCTGAGGGATGAAATCGTCGAAGGCACGGAGATTCTGCTGCAGCGGGGCTGGCCAGCGGACAAGGTGCTGAGCGACGCCCTGGTGGGCGGCATGCAGATCGTCGGCGTCGACTTTCGCGACGGCATCCTGTTCGTGCCCGAGGTGCTGCTGGCCGCCAACGCTATGAAGGGCGGCATGGCCATACTGCGGCCGTTGCTGGCGGAGACGGGCGCCAAGCCGGTGGGCAAGATGGTGATCGGTACGGTCAAGGGCGACATTCACGACATCGGCAAGAACCTGGTCGGAATGATGATGGAGGGCGCGGGTTTCGAGGTCGTCGATATCGGCGTCAACAACAGCGTTGAAGAGTTTCTGGAGGCGCTGCAAGCGCACGAGCCGGACATTCTCGGCATGTCGGCCCTGCTGACCACCACCATGCCGTACATGAAAGTGGTCATTGACGAACTGGTGGCCCAATCCATCCGCGACGACTACATCGTGCTGGTCGGCGGTGCGCCGCTGAACGAGGAATTCGGCAAGGCGGTGGGTGCGGACGCCTATTGCCGGGATGCCGCCACTGCGGTGGAAACCGCCAACGACCTGATGCGGAATAGGCACAACTACAGATGATGAGGAACCGAGGGGACGGGACGCTGGCCCGCCGAGGCGACGCGACCGGGGCGCAACCGCGGATGAAACGGGACCCCGTGCTGGTGATCGCTTGCGGCGCTCTCGGCAGAGAGCTGCACGCGATTCGGTGCGCCAACGGCTGGGATCACCTGCGCATCCGTTGTCTGGACGCGGAACTGCACCTTCGTCCGGCGCAGATCGCGCCCCGGCTGCGCGCCGAGATCGCGCGCGCGCGCGGGCAGTACCGCCGCATCTTCATCGGCTATGCGGATTGCGGCAGCTATGGCGGGATCGACCGGGTGCTGGAGGACTATCCGGACGTGGAGCGTCTGCCGGGGCTCCATTGCTATGAGTTTTTCGCCGGCGCCGAGCTCTTCGAACGCTTGGCCGATGACGAGCCGGGCACGTTCTACCTCACCGACTTCCTGGTGCGTTTCTTCGATCGGCTCGTCGTGGAAACTCTGCAGCTCGACGGCCATCCGGACCTGTTTGACGCCTTCTTCGGCAACTACCGGCGCCTCGTCTATCTGTCGCAGACCCGAGACCCGGACTTGCTCGCCGGGGCCAGAGCGGCCGCGGCCAGGCTGGGCCTTGAATTTGCCCACGTTCATACCGGCTACGGCGCATTGGAAGCCCGCGTCGCCCGCATAGCCGAGGGGTGACAGGTGGACGCTATCCTGATGAGATGGCGCGATATTCCGTCGCAGATTATCGTCAGGCAGGGCAGAAGGCGCGCCAAGGTGGTGTTGAGCGCGCGCTTTCAGAACGCCATTGACCGCGCCGCCATGCGGGCAAAGAAGCGTAGCGCGGATGCTTACATCAACGAATGGGCGCGCGACCCGATCAGGCTGGAGGCGGACGATATGGCGCTGGATCTGCAGGCGATTGCCGACCGGCTGGCGGACCAGATCGACACGGGCTATTCCGACGCACGGCTGTTGGCGCTCATCCGCAAGCACGGTTTGCAGGAGGGTTGAAGGGATGTACCGGATCCGACAGTGGTCGGTACGCAGAGCGGCCAAGGCATGACGGACACGGTTATCGCTTCCGCGAGCCGGGAGGTGGTGATCGGTTTCGAACGGCCCTTTGTGGTCATAGGCGAGCGCATCAACCCCACTGGGCGCAAGCTTTTGGCGGCGGAAATGAAGGCGGGAGACTACCACCGCGTGGTCGCCGACGCGGTCGCGCAGATTGCGGCCGGCGCCCACATGCTGGACGTCAACGCCGGCATCCCGCTGGCGGACGAACCCGCCATTCTGGCCGAGGCCATCAAACTGGTGCAGTCGGCAACCGACGTGCCCCTGTCCATCGATTCCTCCATCGTCGCCGCGCTGGAATCTGGCTTGGCGGCCTATCGTGGCAAGGCGCTGGTCAACTCGGTCACCGGCGAAGAGGACAGGCTGGAATCGGTGCTGCCGCTGGTAGCTCGGCATGGCGCCGCGGTGGTGGCTATTTCCAACGACGAAACCGGCATCTCCGAGGATCCGGACGTGCGCTTCGAGGTGGCCCGGAAGATTGTCGAACGGGCGCAGGACCACGGCATTTCCCACAGCGACGTGTTGGTCGATCCGTTGGTGATGCCAATCGGCGCGATCAACTCCGCTGGCCGGCAGGTCATGCACCTGGTCGGCCGCTTGCGCAGGGAATTGAAGGTCAATACCACCTGCGGCGCGTCCAACGTGAGTTTCGGGCTGCCCAATCGAAACGGTATCAACAGCGCCTTTCTCACCATGGCGATCGGCGCCGGCATGACGTCCGCGATCACCAACCCGCTGCATGACGAGGTCATGCAGGCGGTTCTTGGCGCCGACGTCATGATGGGCAAGGATCCCGATTGCGTGCGCTGGATCGGCAAGTACCGCGAACCCAACGCGCCCGCCGGGGCGCGAGGGAACCGGCGGGACCGCCCCCGGCGGCGCCGGCGCGGCTAATCCCAGGGCTTGCAGAGGGCATGGAAGTGGAAACCAAACGCCAGGCCTGGGTGGTTTTCACCCCGTCCGGCCGGCGTGGCCAGTTTCCGTTCGGCACGCCGGTGCTGCAAGCGGCGTGGGAACTCGGCGTGGACATCGCCTCCATCTGCGGTGGCAACGGGCTCTGCGGGCGTTGCCGCGTCGTTTGCAGCGAGGGCGACTTTCCCAAGCAAGGCATCGTTTCCAAGCCGGAGCACCTGTCGCCCGCCGGCGCCGTCGAGACCCGCTATGGGGAGCGCAGCCGGCTGCTGGCGCCGGGCCACCGCCTGAGTTGCCAAGCCGTCATTCAAGGTGATCTGCTGATCGACGTGCCGCCGGAAAGCCAGGTTCACCGCCAGGTCGTGCGCAAGGCCGCCGACTCGCGGCCTATTCGCCTGGATCCGGTGGTTCGTCTCTACCTGGTGGAAGTGGCGCCTGCGGATCTCAAGGGCTCGGGCAGCGACCTGACGCGCCTGCTCGATGCATTGCAGACGCAATGGGGTCTGCGCCCAGCGTTTCCGGCGGCGTTGCTGCCCGACCTGCAGGGCCTATTGCGGGCCGACGGGTGGTCGGTCACCGTCGCCGTCCATCAGGATGCGGAAATTCTCGCCATCTGGTCAGGCCTCAAGCAATTCATTTACGGTCTGGCGATAGATGTCGGCTCAACCACTATTGCCGCCCATCTATGCGACCTCAGCAGTGGTGACGTGCTCTGTTCGAACGGCATGATGAATCCTCAGATCCGCTTTGGCGAGGACCTGATGAGCCGGGTCTCCTACGTCATGATGCACCCTAAGGGCAGCGATGAACTGACCCGGGAGGTGCGCAGAGCCGTCAACGAGCTCGTGGCCGGAACCGTAGCGGACGGCGGCGTCGACCCGCAGGACATCCTTAGCCTGACGTTCGTGTGCAACCCGATCATGCATCATCTGCTGCTCGGCATCAGTCCGGTGGAGCTGGGCGGGGCGCCCTTCGCGCTGGCGGTGGAGGAGTCTGTCCAACTGGCGGCCCGAGACCTTGGCCTTGAAGTCAATCCAGGCGCCGTAGCCTATGTGCTGCCCTGTATCGCCGGTCATGTCGGTGCCGATACCGCTGGGGTGGTGCTTTGCGAGCAACCCCACCGGAGCCGGGCCGTCAGTCTGCTGGTGGACATCGGTACCAATGCGGAAATGGTGCTCGGCAACGACCAGCGGTTGCTGGCCTGCTCCAGTCCAACCGGACCGGCCTTTGAAGGCGCCCAGGTCAGCGCCGGCCAGCGCGCCGCGCCCGGCGCCATAGAACGGGTACGGATCGACCCGGTCACCCTGGAGACCCGGATTCGCGTGATCGGCTCGGATATCTGGTCCGACCAGCCGGGATTCGGCGATGCACTGCCGGGGCAGGGCGTCACCGGCATTTGCGGTTCCGGGATCATCGAGGCGGTGGTGGAGATGTGGTTGGCGGGCATCCTCACCAGCGACGGGGTGATCGACGGTGGCCAGGCGAGCCGCACGCCTCGCCTGGTTCGAAATGGCCGCACCTACTCCTTCGCCATCCACGGCGAACAGGACGACAAACAGGTCACGGTCACACAGACCGATGTGCGTCAGATTCAACTCGCCAAGGCGGCCCTGTATGCCGGCATCAGGCTGCTGATGGACCGACTTGAAGTGACCTCGGTGGATCGAATACGCCTGGCCGGCGCCTTCGGCAGCCACATCGATGTGCGCTACGCCATGGCCCTCGGTATGATTCCGGGCTGCCCGCTTGATGCAGTTTCAGCAGCTGGCAACGCGGCCGGCCACGGAGCCAGAATCGCCCTGTTGAACCAGGCCTCCCGGCGCGAGATCGAGTCGGTGGTCAAGAGCGTGGAGAAAGTGGAGACGGCCATCGAGCCGAAATTCCAGGCGTACTTTGTCGATGCCATGGCGATACCGCATGGGGCGGACGCATTCGCCCGCCTGGACGACATCTTCCCCGATCGGGCCAGGCGCCCCGCCGCGTCCGGCCCGGACCGGCCGGCCCGAGCGCAGGGCCGGCGCTCGAGAAGGAAGACATTGCCCCCGCGGAAATCGAATTCAAGTTAAGCTGCCGAGCCAGAGTTCAACGTCCGCGCGGCAAGCGCTAGTGAGATATTCGAGTTAAAGGTGTTGTCGCAATCGCCTCTTGCATCTACGGTTGGGAGACAGGGATCCATGGAGGGTGGACCTCCGGTTCAGAATTTCTCTAAGGAGAGCTGCCATGCCTCGACGATCAGGCGGTAGACGGGCGCGCAAGGCCGAGCGCGCCGCGCCCTTGGACGAAGCGCTCAAGCCGGTTCGACCGGGGCAGACCGGCGGACAATTCCAGCCCTTGTCCGCTGCCGGCGTTGCGGCCATCGCGGACAACGCCTTCAATATTCTCGACCGGGTGGGTTTCGCCGACGCCACACCTCATTGCATCGAAACCTGCACTGCGGTTGGCGCCGTGCTCGGCGACGACGGGCGTTTGCGCATGCCGCGAAGTCTGGTCGAACGGACGTTGCAGCAAGCCCGGCGGAATCTGGTGCTGCACGGTCAGAATCCGCAGCGGGACCTGGACTTGAGCGGCGCCAGGGTGCACTTTTCCACCGCCGGCGCCGCGGTCATGGTAGCCGACTCGGAGAACGGCCTTTATCGGGATTCCGAGGCGCAGGATCTCTACGACATGGCGCGCATCGTCGACACCTGCGAGCACATTCACATGTTTCAGCGGACCTGCGTCCCTCGGGATATTCTCGACAACTATGCACTGGACATCAATACCGTCTACTGCGCGGTGATGGGCACCTGCAAGCACGTCGGTTCCAGTTGGACGGTATATCAGCACCTCGAGAAGAGTCTGCAGATGCTGCACATGATCGCCGGCGGCGAGGCCGAGTGGCGGGCGCGCCCCTTCGTCAGTCAGTCCAACTGTTTTGTGGTGCCGCCGTTGAAGTTCGCCACCGATGCCCTCGAATGCTTGCGGGTAGCGGTGCAGGGCGGCATGCCGGTATTGCTGTTGTCGGCAGGCCAAGCCGGTGCGACCGCGCCTGCCTATCTGGCCGGGACGGTCTCTCAGGCTTGGGCCGAGTGCCTCGGCGGGCTGGTCTATGTGAACGCGATCAAGCCCGGCGCGCCGGCGATTCTTGGCGCTTGGCCGTTCGTTTCGGACCTGCGTACCGGGGCGATGAGCGGCGGCTCGCCGGAGCAGGGCCTGCTGTCCGCCGCCTGCGCCCAGGTCGGCAACCATTTCGACCTGCCCTTCGGCACCGCTTGCGGCATGAGCGACGCCAAGTTTCCGGACTTTCAAGCGGGCGCGGAACGTGCTGCAACGGTGCTGTCCGCCGCCTTGTCCGGGGCGAACATCGTCTATGAATCCGCCGGCATGTACGCCAGTCTATTGAGCACGTGCCCGGAGAGCCTGTTGCTGGACAACGACATCCTTGGTGCCGCCGGGCGCGTTGCCCGCGGGATCGAAGTCGACTCCGATACGCTGAGCTTCGCTGAAATCGAACAGATCTGCAGCAGCGGGGTAGGTCATTACCTGGGTTCCGGGAACACCTTGCAGGTGATGCAAAGCGAGTACATTTATCCGGACTTCAGCGACCGCACCAGCCCAACCGTCTGGGAGGAACAAGGCAAGCCGGTTCTGCTGCATCAGGCCATCCACAAGAAACGGGATATTCTCGCCCATCATGTACCGCGCCACGTCAGCGACGAAATCGACGCACGAGTGCGGGCCGAGTTTCCGATCTTTCTCTCCCGAGCAGCGATGGGGCGATGACCGGCGCCGGAGTGGAACTGTCATGTTGTCTTGTTCGCTCTCCAGCGCGTGCATACAATGCACGTCGCTCGCGACCGGGGTCGTTAGCTCAGTTGGTAGAGTAGCGGGCTTTTAGCCCGTTGGTCCTGGGTTCGAGTCCCAGATGGCCCACCAAACGCGCCAAAGGCGTCTGAAGAGGTCCAAATCCTGTGTTTCCCCGTGCATTGGTTTCACGCGGCTCGTGTCGATGATAATCATACGTAGTCGCGAGGAGGACGACGGCGGCGCTCGCAATTCGCGGTTATCCTGGCGCGTTGGGGATCAACAAACTGAAATACCGCGAAGGGGAACCCGCGATGGGCTTGATCTATACGGACATCGACCTGTCGAATCCCCGAGACGACGCGTTGTCGCCCCTCACTGTCAGTGCCCTGGTGGACACTGGATCGATAACATTGTGCGTGCCGGAGCACGTCGCTGTTCAACTGGATCTCAAGGAACTGGAAAGGCGAGAGGTCACTACGGCGGACGGCAAGCATGTGCTCGTCCCCTATGTCGGCCCCGTACGGGTAAAGTTTGCGAACAGGTCTTGTTACACCGGCGCATTGGTGCTTGGAGACGGCGTTTTATTGGGGTCCATTCCGCTTGAGGACATGGATTTGGTCGTGAATTCGAGGCTGGAGAAGGTGACGGTGAATCCGGAGAGTCCGAACATTCCCTCGGCCGTTGTCAAACAGCTGCCGGACTCGTGTTGAGATCGGGCGCTGAGCATGCCAAGGAGGATACAGACGTTGATCGTCGGCGGCCAAGAGGAAATTAAGCAGGAAGTACGCCGAATCTACGCCGAAGCCAATGCATATGCGGATGAGGTGGGCGGCGTAAAACGCGGTATGAACATACTCTACACTCCTCCGATCTTTGGACCAAAGCCCATGGTCGTCTCCGTGCAAGGCGCTGGGGACGATGGTGAACGCCAAGGTACATGGCCCGACCACAATCAATACGCAGTTAGCCCCTACAGCTTCGGTCAGAAGATGACTGCCGATTTCGACGACGCGGGTATGTCCGAGTTGTTCAGGCTGGAGACAGTAGCAACCAATCTCGTGTTCGCTCAGGCGAAGGAGTTCGACAAGTGGCGCAGAACTTGCGTCGGGAAGGGTTGGCTGGAAAGGTCGAGGAGATGGTTGGATGAGTTGATCGGCCTGGTGTGCTTCTCACCTACGGATCGCCTCCATTCGAAGAGCTGACGGGAGAGCCCAAGGCTGGGGGAGAGATCGCTGAGACAACGTATCGCGGGATCCCCGTCGTGGGGTGTAGTCATTACTCGCACAATTGGGCGACACTAGAAGAGCGGGGCGCGGTGGTGGCAAGGATACGAGAACTCACGGGGGCGTAGGGGGAACGGAACGGCTCAGGTCTGGTGGGCACGCCAAGACACCCACTGACTTCTACGTGACTTGGTCTTCGGGCGTTAGCCTTGGTAGACGGCCGCGTCGGGGACGCCGGCGGCGGCGAAACCTTCGCGGCGAATGCGACAGCTATCGCACTTGCCGCAGGCGCGGCCGTCGATGTCGGGTTGATAGCAGGAAAGGGTTTCGCCGTAGTCGATGCCGAGAGCGATTCCGCGCCGGATGATCTGCGCCTTGGAAAGGTCGATGAGCGGCGCATGGATCACGAAATTTCCGCCTTCGACGCCGGTTCTGGTAGCCAGTCCGGCGAGCGCGGCGAACGCCTCTATGAACGCCGGGCGACAGTCGGGATAGCCGGAATAGTCCACCGCATTCACGCCGATGAAGATGTCGCGTGCGCCGAGCGTTTCCGCCCATGCCAGCGCGATGGACAGGAACACGGTATTTCGCGCTGGTACGTAAGTGACCGGGATGCCGGTTGTTGGCGTTTCGGGCACCGCGATATTCGGATCGGTGAGCGCCGAACCGCCGAAGGACGACAGGTCGACGGTAACCACTCTGTGCGCGCGAACGCCGATTGCGTTGGCCACGCGTTTCGCGGCCTCGAGTTCAACCCCGTGTCGCTGTCCGTAGGCGATGGACAACGCGAAGCAGTCGAACCCCTGGTCGCGGGCGATGGCAAGGGCGGTGGCTGAGTCGAGGCCGCCCGAGACGAGTACTACCGCCCGGGTCATCGGCCGGGTTGATCGCCCCAAAGCGTTTTGTGCAGTTGAATCTGCATGCGCACGTCGATGCCGTCGCGCAAGATCCATTCCGCAAGCACTCGCGCCGGCAATTCGGTCGCGGAAGGAGAGAACAGAACTTCGCCCACGCGCTGGCGCAGATCCAGTTCTTCGCACTTGAGCTTGGCCCAGGCGTAGTCGCGGTCATCGCAGATGACGAACTTGACCTCGTCCTTGTCGGTCAACCGCTCGATATTCTGGTATTCGTTGCGATGGGACTCCAGGGAGCCGGGCGTCTTCAGATCCATGACGATGGTGACGCGGTCGTCGACATCCGAAATATCCAAAGCGCCCCCGGTCTCCAGCGAAACGCGGTAGCCTTGGTCGCACAGAGCGGTCATCAAGGGATGAACGCCAGGCTGCGCCAGCGGTTCGCCGCCGGTGACGGTGACGAAGCGGGCGGGAAACGCACGCACGCGTTGGACGACGGCCTCCATCGTTATGACCTCGCCGCCCGCGAAGGCGTACGCCGTGTCACAGTATTGGCATCGTAGCGGACAACCCGTGAGCCGCACGAAAGTGGTCGGCTTGCCCATGGACGATGACTCTCCCTGAAGAGAATGGAAAATCTCGGTGATGCGCAACGTTCGCGGCAAGATGGCGCGCATGGCGGCTAGCGCAACTCGGCGGCGTGGCGCTTCGCCAGGCTTGCCGCAGTCGAGTCGGGATACTCGCTCATGACGCGGTCAAGGTATTCCATCGCGCGCGCCGGTTCCTCCAGTTGCGTGTAGACGACGCCGAGTTTGTACAAGGCGTCCGGCACCTTGGCGTGGTCTGGATAGAGAGCGACAACCTGCACGAAGGATTGGCGGGCGGCTTCGGGGTCGCCGTTCTTGCGGTGCAGTTCGCCCAGCCAGTAGAACGCATTCGGTGTGTATTGGCCGTTTGGATATTCGTCTATCAGCCGTTGGAAAGCTTCCGCCGCAGACTCGTATTGGCGACGTTGCATCAATTCATACGCCGACTCGTACGTATCCCTCTCGGTCGGCACTGCACCGGGCTGCTGTGGCGGCTGGTCGGCACCGACACCTGGACGGCTGGGTCTGTCATCGGCTGAGGGCTCCGTCGATCCGCCACTCAACTCCGCGATTCGTCTGTCCAGCCCGAGGTAGCGCTCATGCTGCTCCCGCGCCAGTCGCTCGATCTGGTTTTGCTGCTCCTCAAGCGTGCCGTTGAGGCGTTGCACTTCGTCCCGCAGGAGCTGTAGCTCATAGAACAATTGACCCAACTGGCTTGCCGAATGGCTCGCCGACTGGCTGGCGTTTGTCTCAGCGGGGGAATCGCCGGGACTCGCTTCTGGGCGTTGCGCGGCGGGAACGGAGTCGCTGCCTCGCCTCACCTGCTCCGCAACGGACTCTTCCACCGGCGCCGCGCCATAGATGGAGCCGAGCGACCACAAGCCAAGGATGCCCGCCAGCCATCGCCAGACTTGCATGGAACAAACGCTCCTTGGGAGCGCCAGCGACCGGGAGAGGTTGGTCCATGGTCGACGAGCGGGGCCGGGCCGGGAGCCTTCAGCCGGGGAGTGCGAGGGGGTACCCCTCGCACGGAAGAGCCGAAGCCGAAGCCGCCGGCTGTGGGGCACTCCGGGCGGTGCGCGGAAAGTGCGACATCGCGGCCCTTGGCGAGAACTCCGGGCCAGATAGGAGAAGCGATCGAGTTCTTTCACATCACCGCCTTGAAATAGCGTATCCGGACTTCGTGGCGTTGTCCTCGCAATGAAGAACCCCGAGGGACCAAGCCTACGTAGAGCGGATGTCGCCCGAGTGTTCGCCCCGCTTTAGTGCGGCGGCGCTACCGAGGCGTTGCCGGGGCCGGAAAGCGCATAGTTTGGGGGTCGGAGAGACGACTCCGACCCCCGTCACCTCACTGATATACGAGGATCGCTCTCCGGTTTTTCGCCCATGCATCCTCATTGGAGCCGACATCGACAGGCTGTTCTTCTCCGTAGCTCACGACGTCTGCTATCTGCGAGCGGCGCACGCCCGAGGTAGTCAGAAACTCCACAACGGCGTTGGCTCGCTTCTCGCCCAGCGCCATGTTGTAGTCCCGCGTTCCGCGTTCGTCGCAATGACCTTCTACGGTGATTGAACGGTTGCGGTTGGCGGAAAGGAAGCCGGCATGCCCTTCCAGGACACGAATGTCCGCCGGCCGCAACACGGCCATGTCGAGGTCGAAGTGCACAACTCGCGCCATCGGACGCTGGGTTTCTGGATCAAGCCAGACACCCTCGGCATCGGTGGGTGTCGCCTCTACCTCGGGGGGAGGCGTCGGATCCACCGTCGGCGGGGGTTCCTCCACCGGGGGTTCTACCGGCGGCGCCTTGCCCGCGCAGCTCGCGCAGCCCGCGAGCACAGTTCCCGCGAGTACCGTGACCAGGAAGCCCATCACGCGGTTCCATGGTTCGCTCTTTGTCGAAAAATGCCTCACTTCGCTTCTCCTGTATTGTCGATCTCGATCCCCCGACCTTCGCTGCGCGAGGGCTAGGTTCCCGACGAAAACATATCCATGTACGGGGACCACGCAGGTTCCCTCACGTCGCCTTCCGCAGCAGGCAACCGGTACTTGACGCGTCCGTCTATCGAAACAACGGCTAGTATACCCCTACCCCTATCTTGCGTGGCATAGATCAACATCGTTCCATTTGGCGCGATGGACGGCGATTCGTCGAGCGATGTGGCCGTGAGCACTCGTACACCGTCGTCTCGCTCCAGGTTCTGCCAGGCGATGTGATAGGTTCTCCCGCGCCTGTGGACGTACACCAGGTGTTCTCCATCCGGCAGCAATCGCGCGCGGGCGTTGTAGTCGCCCTCGAAAGTCAAGCGCTCGACCATCGAGTTGGTGAGATCGATTCGATAGATCTGCGGTCGGCCGCCGCGGTCGGAGGTAAAGATCAACCCGGTGCCGTCCGGCGTCCAGCTCGGCTCGGTATCGATGGCGGACGGGTAGCGGGTGATGCGCCGCAGGGCACCGGTCAACAGGTTTTTCACATAGATTTCCGCATTGCCATCGCGCGAAAGAACCAGCGCGAGACGATTGCCGTCGGGCGAGAACACCGGCGCGCTATTGAGGCCCCTGTACTCGGCGACTCGGGAGCGCGAACCCGTGTCGATGTCCTGGATGATGATGGCTGGTCTACCGCTCTCGAACGACACGTAGGCCACCCGTCGTCCGTCCGGCGCCCAACTCAACGACAGCAAGGGCTGGGTGGACTCGAACAGCGTGCGCGCGCGGGCACCGTCGGAGTCCGCCAGCTTCAGTTCGTAGGTTGCGTAGGACGTGCCGGCGTTCTTCGCGAGCACGTAGAGAATCTTCGTGGAGAAGGCCCCGGGAATGTCAGTGATGCGCTGATATACGTCGTCGGAGATGCTGTGGGCGACATCCCGTAGCTGCGATGCCTGCGCGTCGATCCGGCGCGTCGTCAACTCCCGTTCGTTGAACACGTCCAATAGATGGTAAGCGACGGAAAAATCGCCGTTCGGCTGTCTGCGGAGTCGGCCGATGACCACGTACTCGATGCCGAGGATGCGCCAGTCGCGAAAGAACACGTCCTCGATTCGGGCGGGGAACGACAGCATGTTCTCGCTCGGCAACGGATCGAACTGGCCGCTGCGCGCCAGGTCGAAGGAGACGATATCGGCAATCCCGCCATCGGTCGAGTCCAGGGTTTCGAATGGAACGACGGCGATTTTGGTCTGGTCGTCGTAGCCTTGATCGATGATGATCGTTTCGAGCGCGAGAACGCGCGACGCGATCAGCAATGCGGCCACGCATATGGAAGCCTTTAGCCCGCTGGATAACCGCGCGCCCGTGACGCCCAGGGAACTCCGACATCTGCGAGTCCTCCAGCGTTGGTGGCGGCTTTGTTCCATGGGAGTGTCCGACAGCCGCAGTGTCGGATGGGTACTATGTGTCCTGGATGGTTTCAACGTATTAGATCCTGTGGTTTGAACAGCAAGACGAACGAGCGGAAGTGCCGCTCGAACAGCCTTATTTCGCCCGGCACCTCGAACCGTCGCGCCTTGCGGACGGCAGCCTGGGCAGAGCGGTCAAAAGCGCTGTTGCCGCTAGAAGAAATCACGGTCACCGACACGACTTCGCCGGTGGGTATCAACTCCACCCGCAATTGCGCTTCCATATCGTTGCGCGCGGATGGAGGCCGCGACCAGTTGGCGACGACAGCACGATAGATGCCGCCGATATACGTGCGTGCGGCCGTTTCATCCGTGTCCTGCCCGAGATCCGTCATCTCCCGTTCCAGCGCCTCCTCGAATGCGCTATCCGCAAGCGCATTGAGCCGCTTTTGCCGCGCTTCCTCCTCTCGCTGCCGCTCCCGTTCCCTTTGCTCCTGTTCGCGCCGTTGCTCGGCGAGGGGATCGACCTTCGGTTTTGGGACTTCGGCGACAGGCCGGTCTGGCTGCGGCTTCGGTTTCGGTGCGGGGGGTGGAGATACGGGACGTGGCGCAGGCGCGGGCTTCGGGCGCTCAAGCACGAGCAGCGCGGCGTTGACGATGTCCGGCTTGATGATCCGGGGTTCCACTGCGGGAGGCTTCCACCCATGGGACAGCGCGAGGGCGACAGCGGCATGGACGCCAAACGCGAGAAGCAGCGGAAGGCTGTAGTCGCGGAGGGCACTCATCACCCGCCGTCCGCCGCGGCGCTGATGTCGGGTGGGTCGGTAATCAGACCGACGCTCTCGGCACCGGCCTTCTGCAGTACGGTCATGACGCTGACCACCATGCCGTAGTCGAGGGTGTGATCAGCCCGAATGTACACGGGCACGTTCGGGCGCGCGCCGACAATCTTTGACACCTCGTCTTCAAGCGAGAATATGGTGACGCGTCGGCCCCTTTCAGTGTCTTTGCGCAAACCCGTATTGATGAACAGGGCGCCCTCGCGATTCACGGTGACCACCAGGGGGTCATGCTGATCGTCGGGCAACGGTTCCGACGGTGCCTGGGGCAGGTCGACATCGACGCCCTGGGTCAGAAGCGGGGCTGTCGCCATGAAGATGACCAGCAGGACCAGCATCACGTCGATGTATGGCACGACGTTGATCTCGGACATGGGTTTCCGCCGTTCGGCCATGGGCGAATGTCAGGTCTGGTGCGCCGCGCGGTAGAGAATGCTGGTCAGTTCTTCGGCAAAGGTGTCGTGGCGCTTGACCAGGACATCGACTCGGGCGGAGAAACGGTTGTAGCTGATCATAGCGGGAATGGCGGCGATCAGCCCCATTGCGGTGGCTATCAGCGCTTCGGATATGCCCGGCGCCACCGAGGCAAGCGTCGCCTGGCTCATGTTCGCGAGGCTGCGGAACGAATTCATTATGCCCCAAACAGTACCGAGCAGGCCCACGTAGACGGCGGTAGAGGCGACCGTCGCGAGGAAGCCCAGGTGACGTTCCAGGACTTCTTCTTCACGGCCCCGGGCGACGCGCATGGCCCGTTGGACTCCCTGCATGACGGCGTTCGCATCCACGCCCCCCTGGTCGGACAGGCGGAGGTACTCGCGGAAACCGGCCGCGAAGATCATCTCGCTGCCGTTCAGGTTTTCCGCGTCCTGCTGCAGTTCGCCGTACAGTTCCCTGAGATCAACTCCGGACCAGAACTGGACCTCGAACTGGTCCATCTGCCGGTGAGCGCGACTGAGGGCGAACCAGCGTTGAAAAATCATCATCCAGGTGATCACGGATGTGGCCGCGAGCAGCACTATGACGAGTTGGACGGGCAGGCTCGCATTGACTATGAGGTCGAATATCGGAATTTGTTGGGGCATGTGCGGTCGTTGCTACTCTTCTTTGGGTACGTCCTCGTGGCCGTCGAAACCAAGGTTCAGGGGCTTTTGTCTCGCGCCGGCCGCGGCCTTCGCGCTGCCCGACAGTTTCAGCCCAAAGTGGTGGAAGGCCTTCTCGGTCGCGACGCGGCCTCGGGGCGTGCGCATGAGGAAGCCTTCCCGGATGAGATACGGTTCGAGCACGTCCTCGATCGTATCTCTTTCTTCGCTAATTGCGACGGCGAGCGAGTCCAGTCCCACCGGTCCACCGCCGAAGTGGCGCAGTATGCTGTTCAACAGCTTGCGGTCCAGTTGGTCGAACCCTTCCCGGTCGACATCGAGTCGATCAAGCCATTTGCGAGCGGATTGCCTCGTAATCCTGCCGTCTCCGCGCACTTGCACGTAGTCCCGCACCCGGCGCGTAAGGCGGTTGGCAATGCGTGGCGTGCCTCGGGACCGGCTGGCGATCTCCCTCGCGCCGCCCTTGTCCATGGAGACCTCCATCTTTGCCGCCGAAGATTCCACAATTGTGGCCAATTCGTCGACGGAGTAGAACTCGAGGTGCTGCACGATTCCGAACCGGTCGCGAAACGGCGACGTCAGGAGTCCGGCGCGCGTCGTTGCGCCCACCAGGGTGAATTCCGGCAAGCGGAACTTGATCGACTTGGCCGCCGGGCCCTCGCCTACGGGAATATCGATTTCCGAGTCTTCCATGGCCGGGTAGAGGCGCTCCTCCACGATCGGCGACAGACGGTGAATCTCGTCGACGAATAGCACATCGCCAGGTTCAAGATTGGTGATCATCGCGGCCAAGCGGCCAGGAATTTCGATGACCGGCCCCGAAGTCGCCTTTATCGCGACGTTCAACTCGTTCGCGATGATGTGTGCGAGCGTGGTCTTGCCCAGCCCGGGAGGACCGCAAATCAGGGTATGGTCAAGCGATTCGCCGCGATGTCGCGCCGCTTCGATGGCGACGCCGACCTGCTCCTTGACCTTCGCCTGACCGACGTATTGCGCGAGGCTCGTCGGCCGCAGGGAGCGTTCCAGGGACAGATCGCGGGAACTGGCCTGGCCCGACGTGATGCGGTCCCGTTCTATGCTCACGCTTGGCCGCCCAATCGTCTCAGAGCCGTTCGAATCAGGTCTTCCGTGGACTCGCCGTCCACGTGCGCGGCGGCAACGACATCTCGCACCTCTGTCGTGCGCCAACCCAACCCCACCAACGCGCGGATCGCATCCTCCACAGTGTGGTCCGGGACGGCTGCCGCGTCGACGCTCTCGCCGACGCTGATGGGTAACGCATCGACGCGGTCCTTCAACTCCATGATGATTCGCTCTGCGGTTTTCTTGCCGACGCCGGGAACCTTGGTAAGCATGCCCGCTTCGCCTTCGGCGACGCAGCGAACCAACGCCTGCGCCGGCAGCGATCCCAACATTGTCATGGCCAGCTTCGGTCCGATGCCGCTGACTCTTATCAACAGGCGAAACAGTGACCGCTCGTCGCGCGAAGGGAATCCGAACAGCGTGATGGCGTCATCGCGTACGGCGTGATGCGTGAAGAGTTCGACCGAGGTCTCTGCGGCGGAGAGTCTTTCCAAGGTGGATTGCGTTACAGCGACTTCGTAGCCCACGCCCCGCACGTCGATCAACAGCACCCCATCTTCCGTCGCCACCACGTCTCCGCAGATACGACCGATCACCTCGCGTTCCTCGCCTCGAGGTGACACAGCGCTACGGCAAGCGCGTCGGCGGCATCGGCCGCCGGACTGTCGCTCAAGGCCAGCGCCGTCCTCACCATGTACTGCACTTGATCCTTGGTTGCGCCGCCGGTTCCGACCACGGCAAGTTTGACCTGCCGCGCGGGATATCCAACGACGGCTATATCGTGCGCGGCGGCCGCCGCGATTGCGACCCCCCGCGCTTGACCGAGTTTCAGGGCCGACATGGGGTTCTTGGCGACAAATACCTCCTCGACGGCGATCTCGTCCGGCGCATATTCGCCTATCACGGTATCGATGCCGTGAAAAATGTCCACCAGCCTGGCGCTGAAATCGGCGCTTGCATCGCTCCTGATGCAGCCGCTCGCCACGTACCTGACTTGACCGCCGTCATCGTCTATCAAGCCGTAGCCGGTAACCCGCGATCCCGGGTCGACGCCGAGGACGCGCATCATCCGGCTGAACCGTCGAACGCGCCGACCGGGAACGACGCGTTGCTGAATACATTCTGCACATCGTCGAGATCTTCCAGCGCGTCCATGAGGCGCAGAACCTTTTGCGCGGCGTCGGCATCACAGTCGCAAGAGTTCGACGGCACCATCGTCACTTCGGCATGGTCGGGAACCAGTCCGACCGCCGCCAACGCATCGACAACATTGCCGAACGCGTCGGGGGCCGTAGTGATCGATACGGAGCCATCGTCGTCGCTGTCCACGTCTTCCGCGCCCGCTTCGAGCGCGGCATCGAGAATGGCATCCTCATCCGCGCCAGGCGCGAACGATGCGACGCCCAATTTGTTGAACAGATACGCGACGGAACCACTGGTGCCGAGGTTGCCTCCGTGTTTGCTGAACGCGTGTCTGATTCCGGCAACGGCACGGTTTCGGTTGTCGGTCATCACCTCGACGAGGACGGCGACGCCGCCGGGCGCATAACCCTCGTAGACGATCTCCTCAAAGTCGGCTCCTTCGGTACCTCCCTCGCCGCGCTGCACCGCGCGGTCAATGGTGTCCTTTGGCATGTTCGCAGCCAGCGCGGCGTCGGTCGCCCCCCGCAGGCGAGGATTGTCGGCGATGGATCCGCCGCCCGTTCGCGCGGCGACGGTGACCTCGCGGATCAACTTCGACCAGAGTTTTCCGCGTTTGGCGTCCTGCGCCGCCTTGCGGTGCTTGATGTTGGCCCACTTCGAGTGGCCGGCCATCAGCTGCCTCGTCCGCGTATGCGAAGGTGGAGGTCGCGCAACTGGTTCGGATCGACCGGGGCGGGCGCTGCGGTCAACGGACAGACAGCGGTCTGGGTCTTGGGGAACGCAATGACGTCTCGGATCGCTTCAGTGCCGGCCATGAGCATCACGAGCCGGTCAAGACCCAGTGCGATGCCCCCATGCGGCGGACAGCCGAATCTCAAGGCGTCGAGCAAATGACAGAACATCTCTTCTCCGACATTCAACGCCGCGAACACCTGCTTCTGCATTGCGTGATCGTGGATCCGAATCGAACCGCCGCCGACTTCGATACCGTTCAGAACGATATCGTACGCCTTCGCGAACGCGTCGGCCGGATTATCGCGCATTTCGGCCACCGAACAGGCCGGCATGGTAAAGGGGTGGTGCGCGGGCGTCAGCGCGCCGGCTTCGTTCTGTTCGAACATGGGCCATTCGGTCACCCAAAGCGGTGCCCACCCGTTTTCGACCATGTCAAGGTCGACCCCGAGCCGGAGCCGCAACGCGGCCATGGATACGTTGACGACATCCGCGCGATCAGCGCCGAAGAACACGATGTCGCCGTTCTCCGCACGGACACGGTTGAGCACCATTTCGATAGTCTGGGCGTCGAGAAACTTGATGATTGGCGATTGCAAGCCAGCGACACCGGCGGCGCGATCGTTCACCTTGATGTAGGCGAGACCCTTGGCCCCAAGCGTGCCGACGAAGGCCACGTAGTCGTCGAGAGCCTTGCGCGACAGCGCGGCGGCTCCCGGCGCCCGTAGGGCCACGACGCGGCCTTTCGGATCGGCGGCGGGCGCGCGGAACACGTTGAACTGTACGTCCGCCATCAGATCGGCGATATCGACGAGTTCCAGCGGGTTGCGCAGATCGGGCTTGTCGCTGCCGAAGCGGCGTATGGCTTCGCTCCAGGTAAGGACGGGGAAGTCGGGAAGCGTCACGCCCAGAACCGCGGAGAAAAGCGACTTCAGCATGCCCTCCGTCAGTCGCATCACGTCCAATTCTTCGATGAACGCCGCTTCGATGTCTATCTGCGTGAATTCCGGCTGGCGATCGGCGCGCAGATCTTCGTCGCGGTAGCAGCGTGCGATCTGATAGTACTTGTCGAACCCCGACACCATGAGTAGTTGCTTGAAGACCTGGGGCGATTGCGGCAGGGCGTAGAACCCGCCGGCATGAATGCGGCTCGGAACCAGGTAGTCCCGCGCCCCCTCTGGCGTTGCCCGCGTCAGCGTCGGCGTTTCGATCTCGACGTAGTCCTGGCTCTCCAGGAAGCGGCGCACATGGCTCGCGACCCGCGCGCGGAGCCGCAAACGCTCCTGCATGGTAGGACGACGGAGGTCGAGATACCGATATTTCAGACGCACATTCTCACCGGCGCTGGAATACTCGTCGAGTTGAAAGGGCAACGTCTCGGAGACATTCAGGACTTCGAGGGATGCTCCCAGGACCTCGATCTCGCCGGTGGCGAGATCTGGATTCACCATTCCCTCCGGGCGGCGCCGGACGCGCCCTGTCGCGCGCAGGACGAACTCATTGCGAACCCGGTCGGCGACCGCGAAACTTTCCCTGGCGTCCGGGTCGTAGACGACCTGCACCATGCCGGTGTGGTCGCGCAGATCAAGGAAGATGACACCGCCGTGGTCGCGTCGGCGATGCGCCCAACCGGTGAGTTCCACCTCGTCGCCGATGTTCGCCGCGCTCAGCTCGGCGCAATGGTGGGTGCGCATGGTCAGAAATCCTCTAGCAGGCAGCGTCTTGATTCATGCAGGTGGTTAGCCTGGCGGCCTCGATCACGCAACGCCCGGCGGGCGTTGGTGAATCTTGACCCATTATGTGCCGTTCAAGACTTCGGTTCGGAAGCCTTTGCGCCGCCGGATGCAGAGTTGCCGTTGGACGATGCAGCTTTCGGGCCGCTGCCGCTCGCATCGCTCGATTTGGATTCGCCCTTTGTCGTGTCCGTGGAGTCGCTCGAACCCTCCGATTTGGACTGTTCGCCGTGCAGATTTTTCTTCGCTCCGGACTTGAAATCGGTCTCGTACCATCCACCGCCCTTCAGCCGAAACGCGACGGCGGAGATCTTCTTTCTCAGTTGCGGCTCGCCGCACTGCGGGCAGTCTACCAGCGGCGCCTCGCTGACCTTCTGGATGCTCTCGAATTCATGCCGACAGGCCTTGCACTCGTATTCGTAGATTGGCAATGGAACTCTCTCGCCACGGTTCAAACCGGAAAGCATAACAATGGGGGCGTGAGGATCAAACACAAGCACTCCATTGATCGTGACGCGAAACGCCGACTTGCTATGCTTAAGCGATGCGAGCCAGCCGGACCTTGATACCGACCCTTAAGGAAACGCCCGCGGAAGCCGAGGTCGCGAGCCATGTCCTGTTGCTCCGCGCCGGCTTCATCCGTCGTGTCGCGGGTGGACTGTATACCTGGCTACCGCTCGGCTTGCGCGTCATGCGCAATATCGAGGCGATCGTGCGGGAGGAGTTGGAGCGTTTTGGCGCCCAGGAAATACAGATGCCGGTGGTGCAACCTGCGGATCTGTGGCGCGAGAGCGGTCGTTGGGATGTGATGGGTGCCGAATTGATGCGCATGCGGGACCGTCACGAACGCGATTACGCGATGGGCCCGACCCACGAGGAAGTGGTCACCGATCTGATTCGCCGAACGGTGGACAGCTACAAGCAGATACCGCTGATCGTGTATCAGATTCATACCAAGTTTCGCGACGAGATCCGCCCGTTTCGGTCTGTTGCGCGCGCGCGAATTCCTGATGAAGGATGGTTATTCCTTCCACCTGACGGAGGAGTCAAGCGCACAAACCTATCGCGACATGTACGACGCCTACACGGCGATACTGAAACGCATCGGCGTTGACTTTCGGGCTGTCGAGGCCGATTCGGGGACTATCGGCGACGGCGAATCGCACGAGTTTCAGGTGCTCGCCGAATCCGGCGAGGATCTCATGGCGTATTGTCCGAATAGCGGCTACGCGGCGAATATCGAGAAGGCGCAGGCATTGGCGCCCGAGCCGTCGGGCGAACGACCCGCCCCGCTCGGGAGAGTCGCGACGCCCGGAGCCAGGACCATAGCCGACATAGCCTCCTTTCTGCGGGTCGATCCCTCGCGCTGTATCAAGACCTTGATCGTCCGCGGCGCGGAAGGGCCGCTGGTCGCCCTGGTGCTGCGCGGCGATCACGAACTCAACGAAACGAAGGCGGCCCGGCTGGATGCGGTAGCGTCGCCGGTGACTTTCGCCGGTGAGGAGGAGGTCAAGGCGGCCACCGGTTGTTCCATTGGGTCCATCGGGCCGGTCGGGCTGGATTTGCCGGTGTATGCGGATCGATCTGCAGCGGTGATCGCCAACTGCGTTTGCGGCGCGAACGAGGAAGGATTCCATCTCACGGGGGTCAACTGGTCGCGCGACTTTCAGGCCGCGGAAGTCGTGGACATCCGCAACGTGGTGGAAGGCGACCCATCGCCGGACGGCTGCGGCAAGCTCGCGTTCGCGCGGGGCATCGAGGTTGGCCATATCTTCAAGCTCGGCGACAAATACAGCGTTCCAATGGGGCTTACCTTGCAGGATGGAGCGGGCAATGAGACGGCGTTGATCATGGGTTGTTATGGCCTCGGCATATCGAGACTGGTGGCGGCGGTGGCGGAACAATGCCATGACGGCGACGGCATCGTTTGGCCGGTCCCGGTGGCACCGTTCGACGCGCACGTCCTGGCGCTGGACTATGCGCGGCCCGACGTGGCGGCGGCAGCGGAGTCGCTATACGAGGCGTGCCTCAACGCCGGCATGGATGTCCTGCTCGATGATCGGGACGAACGCGCTGGCGTGAAGTTCGCGGAGTCGGACCTGCTCGGAATTCCGCACCGGATCACCGTCGGCGCGCGCAATCTGGCGAATGGTCTCGTCGAGTACAAGCGTCGCGCGGATACCGACAGTGTGCTGTTGACGCCGGCCGAAGCGGTTGATCGTATCAAGTCGGGCTGAGCCGGAAGTTGTCGACCGTCGGTCTGGGCGCCGTGCTCGCTAACCCTCAGGTACGTGTTCGAATTCGCGCCGATTCTGGCGTGGTGCGAAGTAGGCTTTCCCGCGTCTGAGGCCCGATCAGGATCTCGTGGACATGGTCGTCGGGGCCGATGATCACGGTTGTGGGTAGTACTTTGGGTACGTCGTAGCCGAAACGAACGAACGGGTCCGAAACCAGAACCGGGAATTCAATTCCCATCTCCGTTATGAGCGTCGCCAACGACTCGCCGGAGATGCCGTCGTAGTTGACGCCGAGTATCACCAGGCCGGTTGCCTCCCGCTCGCGGTGTAGCGCATTCAGTTCGGGTATCTCCTGTCGGCAAGGAACGCACCACTCCGCCCAATAGTTGATCGCCACGTACCCGCCGGCCCATTCGGACCAGGGTGCGACGGTGCCGTCTGCAAGTCGGTCTGAATCGTCCGAGCAGGCGGCCAGACCGACAAGGGCGATGCAAGCAAGGTGTTTGGTCCGGAACCGCATCGAGCCGAAATCGAGCCTGGTAGAGATTATTGTCGCGGCGCGCGTGAGGGCGCCTTGCCGTGACTCGGTGAACGCTGGGCGTGGAAGGATCCGGCGGCCCTTGCGCCATGGTCAAGGCTTTGTTCGCGGGCTGCGGCGGCGGGCGGCGCGCGCTCCAACACTGTCGGCGGCGGCCTCGCGCGCAACAGCTCCCGATAGGCATCCGAACCCTTGAGGATGCGTCTGTGTCGCGCATAGAAGTCGACCGCTCGTCGCCACGCCTCGTCCAGACCGTGCAGATTGATGGAGACGGTCGTGTTCACGACGTTGCCATTCAAGAGTGACGTGATGCCGACCTGGAACAACGGTGATCTCTTGCCGTTCTTGCCCTTCTTCCAGCGGAGAAGAATGCCACGCACGTGGCCATCGGCGTCTACGTGCACTTCGCGCATGGCACGTTCTCGCGCCGCGCGTTGGGTAATGGCCAGTTGCGCGTCCCGATCTTCGGCCTGGCGCCGCACCTCGGCGCGGGCGGCGCCGCGCATGAGACCACCCCGTTTCTTCAATGAGAAGTACTCCTGGTAAGTCTCGTTGTCGATTTGCCGGCGAACCCGAAAACCAAGAAAACGACGCGAGTTCAGGAGCTCTACGCTCATTGCACCTGCCTCATGTGGTCCAGCGCAGGGCCGATATCCTGGCTTGATCTATTCGTACGGACGGATGGCCGATCAGGCGATCTATACAACATGTTTCTTCTGCAAGGCCTGGACTTCGTCGGCACTGAAGCCAGCGTCGCGCAGCACGGCGAGGGTGTCTTCGCCCGGAATCCTCGCGCCATGCGAGATTTCGGCGCTCGTGCGGCTGAAACGGGGCGCGGGCGCGGGTTGTACGGTACCGTCGATATCAACGAATGTTGCGCGTTCCCTGTTGTGCGGATGTTCCGGCGCTTCGAAGATCGAAAGGACGGGCGCGAAACACACGTCGGTACCTTCCATGATTTCGCACCACTCGTCGCGGGTCTTCGTCTTGAATACAGCGGCAAGGTCGTCCTTCCGGCCATCCCACCCGCGGGCATCCATCTGCTTTTCGAATCGGCGCGCATCGACGTTGGACTTCTCCACCAAGAGCGCATAGAACTGCGGCTCGATGGCGCCGACTGCGACGTGCTTCCCGTCTTTTGTCTCGTAGGTACCGTAGAAGTGCGCGCCGCCATCGAGCATGTTGGTGCCTCGGTTGTCGTCGAAGCGGTCGCCCAGGGAAAAAAACGTGGCCATCAGCGCGGCGGCCCCGTCGATCATCGCCGCATCGATCACTTGACCCTTGCCGGAGCGGCTAGCCTCCAATATGCCGCAAACCAGCCCGTAGGCCAGCAACATGCCGCCTCCACCGAAGTCGCCGACAAGGTTGAGCGGCGGCACGGGCTTGCCCCCTTTCTCACCTATGGCATGTAGCACCCCGGTCAGACCGATGTAGTTGATGTCGTGACCGGCGGCCCGGGCCAGCGGTCCATCCTGGCCCCAGCCGGTCATGCGTCCGTACACCAGCCGTTCGTTGCGCGCCATGCACTCTATTGGACCCAAACCCAACCGCTCGGTGACGCCAGGGCGAAACCCCTCGAACAGCGCGTCGGCGGACTCGCATAGCTTGAGAACGATGTCGACACCTTCCGGCGTCTTGAGGTCGATGATGATCGAGCGGCGGTTGCGCGCGAGGACGTCGCGAGGACGAGAGCTCCGTGCCGGACCCGTTCGGGAACCCGTTCGGGGACCCGGCCGGTCCACGCGAATGACCTCCGCCCCCATATCGGACAGCATCATGCCGCAGAACGGACCAGGTCCAATGCCGGCCAACTCGATGACCCGAAGACCCGTCAACGGTCCCACCACTTCCCTCCTGATTGGAGCAGCGGGTTGTCTTTCCGCGGCCCAAGCTGCAAATGTTGCGGGCGGTCAAGTGTAAGAATCTTGCGGACCCTTTGTCTAACTGTTGCGCGCGGCGCAAACCGAGATGGAGTCCACGTCGAACAGCAATGTCGAGGGGACGCGGTACGCGAGTTTCGTCCGGCGCGGTCTGGGGGCACGGGCGGACAAAGCGCGAACGCCTCAGGCCCTCTGGCTTCCGAAACCGATGGAAGACTTTAGCCCGCTGAATTACCGCGCGCCCGTGACGCCCAGGGAACGCCGACGTTGCGAGTCCTCCAGCGTTGGTGGCGGCTTTGTTCCATGCAAGGCGGAGCGGGTTAGCGCCACAAAAACCGTCGCCCTGGCGGGCGCCGTGTTTTGCCCCCGCCCAAGCCCACCTACCAGCCGGTCGATCTTGCCGCTGGTGCGGCAAGTCCGCCCGACTGCTAGCCCACAAAAACCGTCGCCCTGGCGGGCGCCGTGTTTTGCCCCCGCCCAAGCCCACCTACCAGCCGTCGATCTTGCCGCTAATGCGGCAAGTCCGACAACCTGCTAGAACACCTTTTGAAAAACGGCGAGGAAACTCATTCCGGCGACCACCATCGCGCCCAACTTGATGGTCATGCGCTGTTCGAGCGCGGCCAGATCGGCTTTCGATGCCATCGATTCGAGCGTGGCGTCCAAGCCGGCCTTGGTTATCATGCGCTGTTCGAGCGCATCGAGGTCGGTCTTCGATGCCATCGACTTGAGGGCGGCGTCCAGGTCATCAGTCTTGGACATCATGGGCTGAAGGGCCAATTCGAGGTCGGTCTTCGACGCCATCGACTTGAGGGCGGTGTCCAGGTCAGCCTTGGTCATCACGGGCTGAAGGGCCAATCGAGGTCGGTCTTCGACGCCATCGACTTGAGGGCGGTGTCCAGGTCATCAGCCTTGGTCATCACGGGCTGAAGGGCCAATTCGAGGTCGGTCTTCGACGCCATCGACTTGAGGGCGGCGTCCAGGTCAGCAGTCTTGGACATCATGGGCTGAAGGGCCAATTCGAGGTCGGTCTTCGACGCCATCGACTTGAGGGCGGTGTCCAGGTCAGCGGACATCATGGGCTGAAGGGCCAATTCGAGGTCGGTCTTCGATGCCATCGACTTGAGGGCGGCGTCCAGGTCATCAGCCTTGGACATCATGGGCTGAAGGGCCAATCGAGGTCGGTCTTCGACGCCATCGACTTGAGGGCGGTGTCCAGGTCAGCAGGGCTCTTGGACATCATGGGCTGAAGGGCCAATTCGAGGTCGGTCTTCGACGCCATCGACTTGAGGGCGGTGTCCAGGTCATCAGTCTTGGACATCATGGGCTGAAGGGCCAATTCGAGATCGGTCTTCGACGCCAGACTTTCGCCCATAGCGGTACCGACGGTTTCAACAACCGCCTCGGCTTGTGGATCGCTGAAGCCGGCGACTTTCAGTGCTTTCACCGCCTTGTGCGTGTCAAATGCGCGGGGGACCATGAGGTGATTCTAGCACCTGATCGATTTCGCCCTGACGGCAGATTGCGCTGTTTCTCGTAAGCCGAAAGCCGTTTATTCCGGCAGCTCTTTCTTGCAACTTTCGTGCGGCCAAACGAAACACTTTGCGTTGCCGACCGACGCTCGATTAGTTGATGCTTCCAGCCGGCGGCCGTTCTCGTTGCGCGAGGGGGGCTAGTCTCGTTCCTTCCGCGCCGTTCACCAGTTGAATCTCTGCGAACTCCCGGTACAGACCGTTTTCGCGCAGCAAGGAGTCGTGGGTGCCTTCGGCGATGACTCGGCCTTGCTGAAGGACGACGATGCGATCCGCAACAGCAGCGGTGGATAGCCGGTGGGCGACGATTAGGACGGTGCATCGCGCCTTGAGTGCGGCCAGCGTACGGCAGATCGTCTCTTCGCTTTGCGCATCGAGGGCGCTGGTTGGCTCGTCCATCAGCAGGATTCGTGGGGAAGTCAGCAGGGCGCGCGCTATCGCGAGTCGTTGCCGTTGGCCGCCGGAGAGCCCCTGTCCGTCTTCTCCAAGGTGCGTGTGCAGGCCATCCTCGAGCGCTTCGACGAACTCCAGGGCGTTCGCCGCCCGAAGCGCGTTCTGGATTTCGTCGTCGTTCGCATCCGGAGCGCCGTAGACGACGTTTTCCAGAATCGAGCCTGCGAATACGACCGGAGTCTGGGGTACGAAGCCGACTTGTCCTCGCAATGTCTTCGACGACAGCTTGCGCGCATCGACCCCGCTCACCGAAACCACGCCTTCCGTCGGATCGTAGAATCGTTGAACCAGGTCGAGAAGCGAACTCTTTCCGGCGCCAGACGGGCCGACCAACGCCACCATCTCTCCCGGCGCCACGCTGAGATCGATGCCATTCAGGGCAATCTCGCCCCTTCTGGTGGGATAGCGCAGGGAGACGTTGTCGAACGCGATGGCACCGGGTCGGGTTGGGGTTTCGGGACATTCCGGTTCGGCCAGGACGGAGTTCACCGCCAACAACTCCAGCAACCTCTCCGCAGCGCCAGCAGCGCGTTGTATGTCCGACCAGACCTCGCTGATCGCGCCGGCGGAGCCGGCGACGACAAAGGCATAGAAGATGAATGCGGTCAACTCTCCGGCTGAGGTCCGACCGGCCAGCACATCGTTGCCTCCCACCCAGAGCATGCCGGCGATGGCTGCCAGGGTCAGTACCATGACGGACGCGATCAACAAGGCGCGTTGCCGAATTCGCCTTACGGCGACGGTGAAAGCACTGGCCACGCGCGCGGAGAACGCCTCGATATCGTGTGCCTCGTGAGTAAAAGCCTGCACTACCTTGATGTGGCGCAGCGATTCGCCCGCATAGCTGCCGACATGCGCGATCGCCGTTTGACTCGTGCGCGACAGCCGCCGAACGCGGCGCCCGAAAAGGACGATGGGCAAGATGACAACCGGCGCGCTTGCCAGAACCACGGCGGACAGCTTCGGATTGGTGACAAACAGCAGCACGACGCCGCCGACGAACATCAGCGCGTTGCGCAAGGCGATGGACGCGGAGGCGCCGACGACTGCCTGCAGCAGCGTCGTATCCGTTGTGATGCGCGACATGATCTCGGTGGGCCGATTGGTCTCGAAGAAGCCGGGATGCATGCGCACCAGGTTGGCGTAGACCGCTTCTCGGATATCTGCGCTGACCCGTTCGCCCACCCAGGACACGAAGTAGTACCGTGCGTAGGTGCCCGCCGCGAGCAACAGGATGATGGCGGCAAAAATACCGATGCTTAGCCCGAGCACGTCCGGGCTCCCGGCCGCCAGTCCTTCGTCGATCAGAAACCGTAGCCCCTGGCCAACTGACAGCGTCACCGAAGCGGTCACGACCAGCGCGATCGACGCTGCGATCAACTGCGGCAGGTACGGGCGCAGGAACGACAGCATCTGCTGCAGACTGGAAATGTTGCGGCTGGTCTGGCGTTCCGGCAGTTCGTCCATGGTGAGGATTCTACTCGTTGTATCCTTGGACAGATGGGATCAAAGCTAGCGGTGGCGACGGGAGACCGTTGGCTGACGGCGGTACTCGCGGACTTTCCGTCGTTCCTGCAAGACCATGCCTCCTGCGAGAGGAAGGCATCGGGGATGGCGATGTCGCTGGCCGCCCACTACCCGGACCGCCCCGGGCTGATCGATGCGATGGCGAATCTGGCGGTCGAAGAACTCGGTCATTATCGCGATGTGATAGGTCTCCTGATCGATCAGGGCATTCGCCCGGCGCCGGACACCAGGGACCCCTACGTGAACGCCCTGAACGCGGTCGTTCGCAGGGGACGGGGTAACTACCTGCTGGACCGACTGTTGGTCGCATCGGTGATCGAATGCCGAGGCCGGGAGCGCTTTTCGATGATCGCCCAGGCGTTGACGGATGAGCGCCTGAAGCGGTTCTACCAGCGCATCGCCGCCAGCGAGGACCGGCACTGGCAGCTTTTTCTCGAACTCGCGCGGCGCGAGTGTCCCGATGCGGACATCGACCAACGCTGGGACCACATCGCCGCGCGCGAAGCGGATATCATCCGATCCTTGACGCCTCGAGCGGCGTTGCATTGAAGCCCTGACGGCTCCGCAGCTCTACCTATGAAGGATCATGCGAGCCTGTACCTCGCACGCTACGCGGAACCCGAAGCTAAGCGCGCGCCTTCGGCGGCGCGTACCTATCGGCACGTGCTCTCGATACCGGCATTCGATGAACCTGGCGACTTCCTCCAGCGCGTGCTGCCCCGTGGAGCAGCGGACCTGCTCATCATCCTGGTTGCCAACGTGCCGGATGACGCGAGGCGCGAGGACGCCGCCTTTGCCCGTACACGGGAACTGCTGCACCTGGCGGGAGGGCTGGACCGCGCGCGCAACGTTGACATCGCGATTGTGGATCGGGTGAACACGCCGGTACCGAGGCGCGCGGGTGTCGGACTCGCGCGCAAGATCGGTGCCGACATCGCGTTGCGCCTTATTGTCGAACGGCGGATCGAGGTCCCGGTCATCTTCTCGACGGACGCCGATGCCGCGTTGCCCCCCGGCTACTTCGAGGCGGCCAAGGGACAGGCTGCCGGTTGGGTGTATCCGTTTGTCCACACGAGCGGAGATGAAGATCTTGCGCGCCGGGCTCTCATGTATGAACTGTCGCTCCGCTACTACGTCAATCGCCTCGAATATGCGGGCTCTCCGTACGCCTTTCATACAGTCGGCAGTTGCCTGGCCGTGGATGCGACGAGTTACGCGAAGGTGCGAGGATTCCCGCGGCGCAATGCGGCGGAAGACTTCTATCTCCTGAACAAGCTGGCGAAGGTAGGCTGGATTCGCCGCTTGAGGGCGCCCGTCATCGAAATTGAGGCGCGCGCCTCGACGCGCGTGCCGTTCGGCACCGGTCCCGCCCTGGCCAGGGTTCCGCCCGATCCGAGGGCCATGCCGGGTTACGCGTGCGAGACGTTTGAAGCGCTCAGGATATTTCACGATGGCGTTGCGGCGGGAACGACGCCGAGCCAACCCGTTCCAAGGTTGCTCGATGCCATCGGATACCAACCCAAACGAGATGGGCGCGCGATCCACACCTGGTTTGATGCTTTCAGGACCCTGAAATTCGTCCACGCCGCGCGGGATGAATTTCCGGATCCGCCGCTTCTGACGACGCTCGAGACGCTGTATCCGGCTGTGCATACGCCTGCACGCCTGAACGCGTTGTTGCGTGCCGACGAAGCCCGAATGCCAGAGCGGAAAGGGCTTGGCTAGCCCGGATATTGCATCACAGGCTGCTAACCCGGCTATCCGGGTGCGTCGAACAGGCGCAGATTGATCACACTGTCGATGCCGTTGATTCGCTCGATCATCTTCGGCGTCGGCGGCTGCTCGATGTCGATCAGGTTGTATGCGACGTTTTCGCGGCTCTTGTTGATCATGTCGATGACGTTAACGTTGTCGTCTGCAAGGACCGACAGGACTTGCCCAAGGGTGCCCGCCACGTTGCGATTGGCTACGGCAAGGCGGTATCCGAAGCTCAACTCGAGGTTGACGTCCGGGAAGTTGACGGAGTTCCTGATGTTGCCGGAGCTTAAGAAGTCCCGCAGTTGCTCGGCCGCCATGACCGCGCAGTTCTCTTCGGCCTCGACTGTGCTCGCCCCGAGATGCGGCGTGGCGTGGGCGTTGCGATGCTTTGCAAGCTTTGTGCCGGGGAAGTCGGAAAAGTATGCCGAAAGCGTTCCGTCTCCCAGCGCGGCCCCGACAGCGTCTTCGTCAACGACTTCCTGGCGCGCAAAGTTGAGCAGTACAGTCCCCGGTCGGAATGCGCGCAGCGCGTCGGCATTGATCAGGCCTTGCGTCGTCGGCAGCGAAGGGACGTGTACGGTCACGTAGTCCGACTGACTGAACAGGCTCCGGGCATCTACCATGCGTTGTATTTCGCTCGGCAGGCGCCAGGCCGCGTCGACGGAAAGGGCCGGGTCGTATCCGACCACGCGCATGCCGAGGTCGAGTCCGGCGCGCGCAACCTGCGAACCGATAGCTCCCAGACCGAGGACGCCCAACGTTCGGGCGAACAGTTCTCGGCCCTTGAAACGTCTCTTCTCGCCCTCCACCAGGTCGTGCAGCGTGTGGTCGTCGGCGACGTTCGACAGGGTCTTCACGTAGTCCATCCCGCCGATCACATCGCGGGAGCCGAGCAGGAGCGCGGCGAGCGTCAACTCCTTGACCGAGTTTGCGTTGGCGCCCGGCGTATTGAAGACGACCACTCCTTGTTCTGTGCAAGCGCCGACAGGAACGTTGTTGATGCCGGCGCCGGCGCGCGCGACCGCCCGCAGGCCCGGGCCGAGGTCCGCGCGCGTCAGGACGTGGCTGCGCAGGAGAATCGCATCCGGGGCGACGACATCCGTGCCGATCCGGAACGCATCGACTGGAAACAGTTCCAGCCCGCGCGCGGCGATCTGGTTGTACGTCTTGACTCTATACATGACAGTGCCGGAAAAAGGAGCCTTCAGCCCGGGGAGCGCGAGGGGGCACCCCTCGCAAGAAAAGAGCAGCGCGAGGGGGCACCCCTCGCAAGAAAGCGAGCGATTAGATCATCGTTTCGGGCGACTTTTCAATGCTGTCTCGAGTTCCGCGACGATTAGTCTGGTGCTGTCCAGGGCCTGAAACGCGTCCAGGCGTTCGCGCCACGAAAGCGAGTCACGGTGCAGGGCGGTCACCCGGTCCACCAGCACGTCGGGAGTCAAATCGGCTTCCGCCACGACCATGCTGAAACCCGCGGTCTCCGCGTAGGCGGCGTTCTCGATTTGATCGCCTCGGCTCGCCGACGCCGGCAGCGGGACCAGCAAGTTCGGTTTCCTTAAGATGAGTAGTTCGTGCAGCGAGTTCGCTCCTGAGCGCGATACGACCAGGTCCGCCGCCGCGAGGATGTCACCCCACTCGTCCCCGACGAAATCGCGCTGTTCGTATCCCGCGGTACCCAGGTAAGACGGATCCACCTTGCCCGCGCCGCATACGTGCAGGACATCGAATGCCTGTGTCAATGCCGACAGCGCTTCGCGCACGATGAGGTTCAGGCGCTCTGCGCCGAGGCTGCCCCCGACAACGGCTAGAATCGGTCGTTCGCCGGAGAAGCCGGTAGCGGTCAATCCCCGTTCGCGATCGCCGCGCACGAGGGATTCGCGTACGGGCGTGCCCGTATGGATCACTCGCCTGGCATTGACGCGTGTGGCATCGAAATTCACGCACAGCGACGCAATGAAGGGCAGGGTCAGCCGATTGGCAAGCCCGGGGGAGAGGTCGGATTCATGTGCCACCACGGGAATCCGCCGCAGCCACGCGGCCGCCACCACGGGAAACGCGACGAATCCGCCCTTCGAGAAGACCACATCCGGCTCGATGCGGCCGAGTATCCCGAACACCTGCAGTATGGAGAGCGGAACACGAAAGGCGTCTACGAGGTTGTCGAAGGACCAGTACCGGCGCAGCTTGCCCGGGCGCACGCCGAAGTACCCGACGCCGAGGGGTGCCACCAGCCGTTCCTCCAGCCCCGAGTCGGAGCCGATATAGGTGATGTTCCAGTTCCGGGCCTGAAGCGCTTCGATGATGGGCAACGTCGGCACGACGTGCCCGGCGCTACCGCCGCCGGTGACGACCGCCCGAATCAAAGCTCAAGTACCTGTTTGACGAATGGGATCGTAACCCGCCGTTGCGCCGACAGGGATTCCGCATCGATTGTCTCCAGCAGGCGTAGCAGGTCGCCCAGGTCGCGGCCGGTACGACGTAGGAGAAACGCCACCACGCTCTCGTCGAGATCGAAACCGCGATCCTGGGCGACGCGCCGCAGCACGACGCTCGCCGCTTCGTCGCTCGGCGGCGAAATTTCGAAACACGCCGACGAGCGCAGGCGGGAAGCGAGATCGGGAAGTGCGAAACGCAACTGCGCGGGGGGCTTGCGCGCCGTCGCGACGAGGACAAGTCCATGCTCGAGCCGGTTGTCGTACAGGCGCATCAATGCTTCCTCGGCAGAGTTATCGCCGATCCACGTGTGGATGTCGTCGATCAGTACGCGGTCGAAGACTTCATAGCCATCAACCCTGGGGATCTCCGTAGCCGGGACGAACGCCCCGCCCGTCTCATGGGAAATAGCCTGTAGCAAATGGCTCTTTCCCGCCCCGGAACGGCCCCAAACCCAGGCGCAAAAGAAACCGTCGACGGGGCGGCGCACGCTTGCCACGAGTTCCGCGTTCGCGTCGACAATGAAACGATCAAGGGTGAACCGCTCGCGAAGCGTGAATGCCAGGGGCACTTGCCGGGCAATTCGGCGAGCCATTCGGCGAGCCATAAGCACCTACTCCCGTTCCTGCATGGCGCGGCGACTCCATGTAAAGACGTAGTCGACGCCCGAAGAGACCCCGAGTGTAGCGACGACCGCGAATCCCCAGGGATCGAGGATACCGAAGGCAAAGGCGTACAGCGGTCCCGCGGCGACCAACCCGACCAGCACCAGTATCAGCATGGCGATCTGCATCGCGGTGTTCAGCTTGCTGATGAAGGTCGGATTCAGTTCGACTTTCTCGAATAGGAGCCCATACGCCAATGCTCCGAACATGATGATGACGTCCCGCGAGATGGCGACGGCGGCAAGCCATAGCGGCACATGGCTCTGCCAGACGAGGATGACGAACATCGTGCCGACCAGCAGTTTGTCCGCGAGGGGATCCGCGTACGCGCCGAACGAACTCGCCCACGAAAACCTGCGCGCCAGGGCACCGTCCAGCGCATCGCTTAAGCCCGCTATCGCCAGGAGGACGAGTCCCGCCAGGTAGCGTTCGTCCAGCAGGAGCCAGGCTATCGGCACGATCAATGCGATGCGCACGAGCGTGATGATGTTCGGAATGCTACGAAGCATCAGCCCTTGCCACGCCACTGCAACGTCAGCGGTACAACCGACCCGCCTTCCGACCCATCCTGCGGGTGGGTGCCGAATGGAGGCAAGCCGCCGGACAAGGTCGGCAGGCGTCGAAAGGCGCCGTCTTTCGACAGGAGTTCGCCGAGGCGTTCGGCGGTTGATCGGGTAATGACGCGCACGGTCAACGTTTCCCTCGCGGCCGCGGTCAACTGCACGCGCTCGATGTACTCGAGATTCGAGAGGTGGCGCATCAGCTCGGCATAGCGCCGAATAGATCCTGCGCCTCGCACCGCTATCTCTATCGCTGTTGCGTCACGGCCGAAAACGGCGAAGCGTTGCATCAATTCGTCGGCGACTTCGTCCATAGCCTGAACGGCGCCAGCCTCGACGGTTGCGTCGGAAAAACGGAATTTCCGAGGCGCATCGTTGAGCCAGAACTCCCAATGCGTCCGCCACCCGCCATCGGTGACCGGGTCTGCGCGGCCAACAAGCACCACCTCCGCATCATATCGGCGCGAAGCGGAGTGCAGCGAAAAGGCGAACCCGTCCCAAACGGCGGATGGAGAAATCAATGACCTGTCCTCGAGGTCCAGCAATGGCAGCCGAAGTAGCACTCCGCGTTGGCGACTTCGTTGCCGCAGGCTTTTGGCCAGAGGGTGATGCGAGGTGCTATCGAGAACATGGATACGCCCGCCCTCGCGGATCGCGAGCCAAGCCAGGACACGGGGACGGTCGGCACTCCAGATGGGAAGTGAGGCTTCGGAGACCAACTCCTGTACCGCTTTTGGCTCGAAACTCACGTGAAGCCGCTGCTTGTCACTGTCCTCGTCCTGGATGAAACGGTACTTCACGTAGTACAACTCTGGAGAGTTCAGCGCACGGACGATGGGTTGCGACATGGGCAGACTCTTGAGGCCCGTCATGCGCACTAGCATCTCGCGCAGTGCGGACACCGCGGCGTGACGCTGGTCGGCCTCGGCCTGGGACTTCGCCGGCACTTCCACGTCGTACAGCCAGTCGACGACCTCGCCGTGTGCGGGCGGGCCGCAGCAGACTGCCGCCGAACAGACCACTGCGGCGGGGCTGATGAACCATCGCCGATGTCTCCCATTGGTCAACCATGCAGCAACTGCCCTCCGTCGCTTGGCTCGGGGAGGCGTTTGTTCGATGGAAGTGCCCCACAGTCGTCGCCTTCGGCTCCGCATTTCGGCGAGGGGTGTCCCCTCGCGCTGCTGTTTTCTTGCGAGGGGTATCCCCTCGCGCTCCCCGGCTGAAGGCTCCTGGCCCGGCCCAGCGCGTCGACCATCGAACAAGCGCCCCACAGCCGGCGCCTTCGGCGTCGCTTCTTTCTTGTGAGGGGTCCCCCCTCGCGCTCCCCGGCTGAAGGCTCCTGGCCCGACCCAGCGCATCGACCATGGAACAAGCGCTCCTGATCGCTGACGCTCCCCGGAGGCGTTTGTTCCATGCAAGTGCCCCCGGTCGCTGGCGCTCCCCGGAGGTGCTTGTTCGATGGAAGTAAAGATTGGGTGGTTGATCGAGAACATCCAGACACGTAGGGCGTCGCGCCATGCTACAAACTGAAGCGGGCCGATCAAGTCTAGCCCGACATCGCAAATACCGATAATCCTTTGAGCCCCAGAGAACAGGGGAATCTGGGATCTTTCCGCTTCCGTAGCCGTCTGGCGCGTGCTACAACTCGGTGCGTTCTCAAGCTTTCGGCCGCTTCATGTCAGGACTCACCTATCGAGACGCCGGCGTCGACATCGACGCCGGCGATGAACTCGTCCGCCGCATCGCGCCAGTGGCGCGGCGTACGCAGGGAGATGCGTTCCTCTCGGATCTTGGCGGGTTCGCCGCCCTCGCTGCCGTTCCCGCAAAATATCAGAAGCCGGTCATCGTGACGGGGACCGACGGCGTGGGTACGAAACTCAGGCTCGCCATCGAGCATGATCGCCACGACGAGGTTGGCCAGGATCTGGTCGCCATGTGCGTGAACGACGTGCTCGTCTACGGTGCCGAGCCATTCCTCTTTCTCGACTATTACGCGACGTCGAAACTCGATGTGGATGTGGCAGAGCGGGTGATCGTCGGTATTGCAAAGGGTTGCGAGATCGCCGGGTGCGCCCTCGCAGGGGGTGAGACCGCCGAGATGCCCGGTTTCTATCGGCCCGGCGACTACGATCTCGCCGGCTTCTGCGTAGGTATCGTCGAACGCGACGGTAAGGTCACGGGAGAACACATCGCCGTCGGTGATCGGTTGATCGGTGTCGGTTCAACCGGTCCCCATTCGAACGGGTATTCGCTCATCCGCCGCATCGTCGAAGACAAGGGCATTGTCTTGAACGATAGGCTCCTGGATCAGCTTCTGGCTCCAACGCGAATTTACGCACAACCGATTGCGGCGGCGCTCCGTGCGGCACCAATCAAGGGCATGGCGCACGTAACAGGCGGTGGCATAGTCGAGAATGCGCCCAGGATGCTGCGCGAGGGTCTGGCCGCCGACATCGATCTCGATAGTTGGGCGCGGCCGGCGGTATTCGGTTGGCTGCAGCAGGCGGGGAATGTCGAGGAATCCGAAATGCTGCGTACTTTCAATTGCGGGATCGGCTTCGTCCTCTGCGTGGCTCCGGAATTTGAAGATGACCTGCTGGATAGTTTGACCCGGGCCGGTGAAATGGCTGTGCCCATCGGTCGCATCGTAACGGCGACAACCCGGCCGGAAGCGGGCCACCTGGTCGCGTCCGGGGGCGGATATTCCTTCGGGTAACCCTGGAGGCGTAGACGATACCGCCGCGGTCGTTACCGCCTGAAGCGGACTCGGCGCGCTACTCCATCTCGACGACGACGCGGATACCGACATCGTCAAGGCGGAGGGACTCGTCGCCCCAACCGCGTTGTGCTGCGCGCACCAAACTCGGATTTACGCGCCAGGAGCCACCGCGAAGCACGCGCTGTTCGCAATTGGCTGCGGTTCTCGCGGATGCATCGTCGGCCGCGCCTTCGTAGTTGTCGAGACGGCAGTCCGACACCCATTCCCATGTGTTGCCGTGCATGTCGTGCAGTCCCCAGGGATTTGCGCTGAAGGATCCCACGGTAACCGTTCCGCGGTGGTCCCTGTTTGCCCGACTGCGACAGCCGCTACAGTTGGCCCGTTCCACGCCGATGGAACTTCCCCAACTGTACCTGGTTATCGTGCCCGCCCGTGCCGCGTACTCCCACTCTGCTTCGCTTGGCAAGCGATAGGGCTTAAGGGTTTCGGAAGATAACCATTCGGCGTAAGCCACGGCATCGTTCCACGACACGTTGACGGCGGGGTCTGAAGGCCCCGCGCTACAGGACGGCTCTTCCGCCGGTTCGCGACCGGTGGCGCTGGCAAAGCGCCCGAAGTCTTCGCAGGTCACCTCGAACCTCGACAACGCCAGTGGCGTTGCCAGGGTGACGGCGTGGACGGGCAGTTCATTGGAGCGACAGTCGCCGCGGGAGACGCAACCCATGCGGAAACTCCCGGCGGGAATGGCCACCATTGTCGGCCCGGTCCCGCCCGAAACGAGCGGATCGGCAAACTCCGCGATACCGGAACGCAACGTCACCGCATGGTCCGTGGGCCGGATGTCGTGGTTCACTGTTCCTTCCCATGTCTCGTAACCTGGCAGCACCGCTCTGACGCGATAGCTTCCAGGTGTCAGCATTAGGCCGGGACTGTAGGCCTGATCGCTGTCCAGAAAGCTCACGAAGGCGTCCGCCGGCGTGGTCGCCACGGTAAATGGTTGTGGGTTTCGGGTGAGCGAGATGGGTGACCGGGTGACGCCGGCCACTTCGATGGTGCGCCTTTCCGTCACGTAGCCGTCGCGGCTCACGCGCACGCTATGGCTCCCTTCCGGAATCCGCATTCCGGCTTCGTATGCCAGTTCGAGATCCGGCAGCGTTACTTCGGCATCGTCGGGGTTAAGTTCCAACGTCAGCGTGCCGTAGACGACGCTGCTTATCAGAGTGAGCTCAAGAGTCCCGACGCCGTTCCTGGGTACGTTGGCACTCACCAGCAAGGGTCGGTGCGCCTGGGCCCCGACGGTCAGGTTCAGCGGTCCGGCGGGTAGTCCGCGGATCGTCGTCGGGGTGCGTTCCGCCAAGCGTTCGCCGTCGCGCTCGATCCACGCATGCGCCGGTTCCGTCAGCACGGTCAAGGCGCCGGTCGCGCGTGCAAGCGTGCGCTCCATACGGGTTGCCACCCGCTCTGGATCGGCTGGATCCGGGACCATGATCGTTTCCGACAGCGTCTCGTAGAGGCCGTGGCGCAAGGTCACGTCGTACGCTCCCGCAGGCAGATCCGGGACCTCCAATGGGGTTTGACCGACCACCGCGCCAGCGATCAGGACTTCCGCGCCCGGTGGCGTCGTCTCCACCACCAGCGTAGAGAGAGCCGGCGACGCAGGGCCTTGCTCGACAAGGTTGGCTGGCGCTGGTGCCTCGGGCTGTTCTTGTGGCGGTGGTTGCGGTTCACGCGAAAACGCGTCCGTCGATGATCGCGACGCCGTCTGGAGCGGTTCGTCGGATGTCCCTTCCGTCGTTGGTTGTGACTCGGATTGGGCTGGTTGTCTCGACGGTTCTTGCCGCGAGACCGTTGGCAACGATTCGCTGGGCGGCAACAGCGTGTCGGATTCATCGCTCTGTGCGTCCGATGAACGAAGAATTCCGGTGTCCACCCAAGTGAGAACCGCTATGAGCGCTATTGCCGCCATCGCGGGAACCGCCCACTGCCGCCGGGGTTCAGTCATTGTCGCCGTGCGTGCGGAAGGGGATCGTGCCGGGCGCGGGCGCGCGGCGGTTCGATTCGGATCGAGTGGTTGCGGGGCGATGAACATCTGGCCGCGCGCGGTGCGGCGGGTGCCACGTTGGGATTGATCCAATGGAACGGCAAACGACCGGCGCCATGCCGCCACGCTTTGCGGTCGCTCGCGCGCGCGAATGGCGAGCGCCGCATCGATGCCCGCCAGTGTTATTGCGCCGTAAGGTGTCTGCGTCGCTTCGGACATGGGAAGCATTTCGTCTCCCACTGCCCGTTCGGTGGCTTCCGGTGGCGTCAGTCCTGTCGCGCACCGATACATGACCGCTCCAAGACCATAGATATCTGTCCACGCTCCGAGATTTCCCATGCGCGAATACTGTTCCAGCGCCGCATAGCCGGGCCGCAAGATGAAAGAGGTGCCCCGCGACCGGGCGTCAAACGCCTTGCGCGCCGCAGTGACCTGCTGCTGCGCCGGGAAGCCGAGGAGGACGGGCGAGCCGTTCTCTGGAATGACGATCTTGTCCGGGCCAATGTCCCGGTGCAGGAAATTGCTCCGGTGCAAGGCTTCCAATGCGTCGAGGATGGGGAACAGGACGACTTTGCATTCCTCTTCCGACAGCGCTGCTTTTCGTTCCAGCAGCGCCGAGAGGACCTCTCCCTCGACATAGTCTCTGACGATGTAGCCCGTACCGTTGGCCCTCAGGCACCGAAGCGCCTCGACGAGGTTCGGATGGGCGATGCGCGTCAGAGCCGCGCCCTCGTCCAGGAATCGGTTCAATTCGGCGTCGAAGTCCGCCTTGTGCGCCGATGACTTCGGCACCACGCCTGTATCGGCACGCGCCGAGAGATGGTCGGGCAGGTACTCCTTGACAACAACCGATTTCTCGAGATTGTGGTCGAACGCGACATACTTGATTCCAAGCGCGCCGACACCGAGCACACCCCGGATTTCGTATTCCTCCAGACGATAGCCGTCGGGGAGAGCGAAATGGTCGTCGGTCAACACGTGCTCCTTACATCAAGCCCCGGGACATATGCGACGCTCCGGCGGTCGTCAGCCAATCTGAACCCGAGTTGCGGCCGTCACGCAACTCGACCCCTCCGGGGACTCCACTGATACAACAGGGGTGCGCATGATAAGTGATTGTGGTTTTCATCGGAAAATCGGCGAATGCCGTCGACTTACGCCACTGGCGCTGGGCGACAGGGCATTTCGGGCGCGCGCCGAGGCGCTTTTGTGAAGCGTGTGTTGTATGCATGTGATACGTGCCGCACAAACGGCACCGTCTACGATGGCGGGGCTGTTTGGCGCATCGGAGATAGCGCTAGCTGTGCTTTGCGCGACTTGACGCAACGTAGATGCCATTGGGGAAATTTTCCGTCACTGGCAAAAAAACATTCATGCCTGAGCTTGTAGGCTTGACGGACGAACATATAGCGTTTTCATTGTTGTGCGTGCTCGTCGAGGTCTCTTCGAATACTACTGACGTCGTTCGGGCGGGAACCTGCTGGGAACCCGCTGGGAACCCGCTGGGAACCCGTTGGGAACCCGGATCGCGCCACAGGTTTTGCCGCTGGCTGGAGGTTGCGGGCGACCTGCCGTGCCGTGCTGCGACCTGGTGAACTCTCCAGCCGTCGACGAGTCTACTTGTACGGCTAGCCCGCATATCTCACCAAGGGCCGCGATGATCGCGCAGGATTTTGCCCGCAGGCGCGTGCTCGGGAGCGGAAGCATAGCCACCGCTTATGGTGTAGCGACCACGTGCGCGCATGCGGGCAAAAGACCAGCGAGGGCGCGGCCAGCGCAATTTGTTTCCGGCAGAAGCTCTGAAAACGCAAATAACCTATTGAAACCAACTAACATTCAATTGATCAACAAGCGACTTGGTGAGATATGCGGGCTAGGTGGGCTTGGGCGGGGGCAAAACACGGCGCCCGCCAGGGCGACGGTTTTTGTGGCGCTAGCTTGAGATAGCCCCGAACGGTTTCGCCGCTCACGTTGTTTGTACTTGGGTTGCTTGCAGGGCTTTTTCACGGATGGTTTACGCGGATGACGGGAAGGGACCCGAATGAAGCCAACGACCGTCAATGGCCCGGTCGACGAATTTTCGAGCCTGCAGTATGCGTATCGGGAAATGTTGGATGGGCGCCTGATTGCCGTATCGCTCAGCGTGCTCGTCGCCCTGGTCCTTACTTTCACCATTCTCGGGCTCCTGGGCATTCACGACAGCTTCCGTCCACTGCAGCGACTCGCGTTCGTGGCATCGTGCGGCGCAATATGCTGGCCCCTGTCGCACGCCCTGAGCTCTGCCATACTTTTTCTGATGCGATTCCGACCACCCGTCCAGATTGTGCTGGCGGTTACGTTGGGCGCATTATTTGCGGCGATACCCTACAGTGCCGTTACCTACACCATCTATGGGCTGTTTCAGCCGCAAGACGTTGCTCACGTCGCATTGTGGGAGGTTTACCGTAGCGTTGTGGTGTTGGTGTTGGCATACACTTGTCTGGTCCAGTACGTGGCGTGCCAGCGCGCAAAACTAAGGCGCGCTACCGAGCCGGGACATACTTCGCCCCGCAGCGACGGGGAGACCAACGAGCTGCCATTGACCGCTCCGCAACTCCCTCCAGCAGCTCAGTCCTGGTTTTTCGACCACCTTCCCGACATGTTGGGACGCGACGTGGTCTATCTCAACGTCTGTGGGCATTACATCAATGTGATCACGACGGCTGGTTCCTGCCTCGTTCTGATGCGCCTGGCCGATGCGATGGCCGCTCTCGGGGACTTGGGGTTGCAGGTACATCGGTCCTACTGGGTCGCGCATCGCCACATCATTGGCATTTTGCGTCGCGACGAACGCACGCTGGTGCGCGTGACCGGCCCACATGAAGTCCCGGTAAGCCGTACCCACCTCGCTGCCGTACGTGCGGCTGTCCCGCCGTCAAAGGAACAGCACCCCCGACCGTAGCCGACTCTTCGCGCAACGTCGATGGCATTGGGGAAATTTTCCGTCATTGGCGGAAAATTTCGATGCCCGAGCTTGGAGTTTGGCGAACAAACATCTATGTTTTGTGCATCCGTATCCGGCGGGATTTTTCCAGATGTCGCGTTGTTTCAGGCGGATAGAGCACTTGGGATACAGGTTGACACACGTAATCCAAATGAGGCATCGTCGGATGACGCGCAAAGTGTTGCCGGATGGGCGTCCCGGCAGGAGGTGAGGGTCAAGTGAGGCTGCAAGAGCTATGCGACGGAATCGTCGATGACGTGGACGGCGGCTTGGCGTGCGCGCTGGTCGATCTTGAAACAGGGCTCCCGCTGGCTTCAAAAATTGCCCCTGGAGGGATACTCAATCCCGTAGCCATGGAGGCCATTGCCGCTGCCGGCGCGGACTATTTCAGAGGAAAGGCCGTGCGCCGGCTGGAGGGGGCGATGTCGACCGGAGGAGAATCCGGATCGAGTTTCGTCACGGAAATCCAGACGACGACAGAGGACACCTACCACTTCATGTCGGTGGTTCCGGGACAGGCAAACACGCTCATGATCCTGATCACCGACAAGACCGCCAACTTGGGTCTGGGTTGGATATCCATGCGTGAAGCGCTGGCCCGCGTCATGGACGACGATGGCGAACCCCCAGGGCAAGTCGGCGCTTTCCCGCAGGAACGCGAACCAGCAACCAACGTGCAGGACGTGGAAATGTTCAACACATCCTGGCGCGGCGGACGCGGCTATCGACGGTCTCCCCGCTAGCAGACTGTCGGACTTGCCGCACTAGCGGCAAGATCGACAGGGTGATAGGTGGGCTTGGGCGGGGGCAAAACACGGCGCACCCGAAGGGTCGACGGGTTTTGTGGCGCTAGCGAGGTTCCCGGGTAGCTCGTCGGTGGCGACAGCGCCCCAGGGCACGGACGGGCGGTTAGCCCGCATATCTCACCAAGGGCCGCGATGATCGCGCAGGATTTTGCCCGCGGGGCGTGCTCGCGAGCGGAAGCATAGCCACGCCTTATGGTGGAGTGAGCACGTGCGCGCACGCGGGCAAAAGTGCCCCACAGGCGGCGCCTTCGGCTTCGCCTGTGGCCCGGCCCCGCCCAGCGAGGGCGCGGCCAGCGCAGTCTGTACAGGACACAACTTTCGAAAAAGGGAAGTACCTGATTGAAAGCAAATGACATTCAGTGACTCAACAAGCGACTTGGTGAGATATGCGGTTAGCCCCCGACTCCGCTTAGCCCCCCCATGAGCTGAACAAATGCCGGGCCGCCGATAATCACCAGCAGCCCGGGCAGCAGGAACACCATCGAAGGGAGGATCAGCAGCGTCGGCAGGCGCGCCATCTTGGCCTGCATGTCGGTGATCATTTCAACACGCACCGAACTGGATAGCCTGCGCAGGGCATCCGCCGCGGGCGTGCCTTGGCGTTCGCTCTGCGCCACTGTGGTGGTCAGATCCTTCAGAGACTGGAGGTCCAGACGTTGCGCGACCCGGCCGAGTGCTTCCTCGCGATTCAATCCGTGGATTCGCATGTCGAGACTTGCCTGGCCTAGCTCTTCGGCGAGCGCGGGGCGAAATGCCCTGAGATCGCTTACGGTGCGTCGGAGCGCGCGCTCGAACGTCAGTCCCGCTTCGAGGCAGACGATCAACAGGTCCATCGCATCGGGCAGCGCGTTCTGAATCCGCCAAACACGCCTGGCGGCCAGACGCGTCACGATCAGTTCCGGGACCAGATTGAACGCAACGCCGACCAACAGACCGCCTAGCAGGCCGACTCCCCACCCGATCACACCGGAATACAGTGTAGACGCCGCCATCCCGCCGCCCACCAGCCCGATCAACAGACCGGCGACTTTCGTGCCGATCACAAAGATCACGGCGCTGGGCGACCGAAACCCTGCCCGTTGCAACCCCACGGCGATCTTTTGCTGGTCTTCATCGCCAAGGGGCATGAAGGTTCCCAAGACACCGACCACGCGTTCCAGGCCGCTCCGCACGCCGGACATCCCTTCAAAGATTCGACTTTGCACGCCGGACTCTCGATCACTCGCGCTGGCGAGTCGGAGCCGTCGCGCAACCCGCCTTCGGTCCATTGCCGCCCCCACGAGGATGAACAACGCCCAACAGAGAGCCCCTAACAGGATCGCGGCGATTGCTTGCAGGATCATCGTTGCGCGGCGCGCATAATCAGCCAGGAGACAAACAGGCCGGAGGCGATCAGGCCGACGCCGATACCAAGCAGATGGCGAGCTTCGCCCAAAAGGGTATCCACCATTTCGGGTTGCAGGAACGCCTGTACCGTCACACCGAGGACGGGAACGAGAGCGAGCACGATCAAGGTTACCTTGGATTCGGCGGTGGTGGCCTTGAGTCGCACATTGGCATCGAGCCGCTCCCTCAGCATGTCGCCCAGGTTGCCGACGGCTTCCGACAGGCTGCCCCCGGTACCCGTTTGCGTCGAGATAATGGCAGCCAGCATCGCCAGCTCGCCCATACGGATCCGGTGCGCTTCGCGCGCGATGGCTTGCTCCAGCGGCACTCCGAAATCGGTTTCACGCAATATGTCTTTTAGCGAGGGGGCGAGCGGTTCTTCCGCAGTCTCCGCAACGGAACGGAGCGCGCGTAGACTGGAGGTTCCGAAACGCACCAGGCGTTGAAAGTCCTCGACGACGGTGACGAGCCGATTGGCAAAGGCGTCCCGTTTTCGATCTTCGAGTACCGTGCCGACGTTCCAGCCGACAATGGCCGCCACCACAAGCGAAACCAAGATGGCGAAGATGGTCGGCACGCCGACAAAGATCATCGCAGGCACGAGGACAATCCAGACGAGGAGCGCGGTACCGAGGGCGATCATCGCTGTATGCACGCCGCCCGCCAACGGGAACCAGGCATCGAGTCGTTCGACGAGATAGTTGTCGCTCTCAGCGCTGGCGGCGGGAAGCAGTTCGACGACAGGTGCCGGACCGTCCGCGTCAAGCAGGTCGGTCATGGGCTGCAGTCGGCGTCGAATCCGCAGCTTGGCGCGCATGGCGTCGTTTATCGTCAGCACGAGAAAACCCGCGAGCCCCGCGAATACGACGCCTGAAATGGTCGCGAGCCAACCCATAAGTCGTCTGGTCCCTAACTTATGGAGAGTCCCTGGCGGGCGGCGGACATGCTTGCCGTCAGCAGATCGCTGAAGCCGGCGTCTTCCACCCGCCCGGCGAAGGATGGACGGCTGCCGCTGCAGGCGAACCGGTCCGAGCCGGAATCGTAAGCCCAGATGTCTTCCAGCACCGCCACGTCGCCTTCCAGACCCACCACGTCCGTAATGGCGACGACCCTGCGCTTGCCGTTGCTGAAGCGCGACGCGTGGACGACAAGGTCAATGGCGGAGATCACCTGGTTGCGTATCGCGGACAGCGGCATTTCGCCGGAACCCATCATGACGAGGTACTCGAGGCGGCTGATCGCGTCGCGCGGGCTGTTCGCGTGGACGGTCACCATGGACCCCGGGTGTCCCGTGTTCATCGCCTGCATGGCTTCGAGCGCCTCGGCGCCCCGCACCTCGCCGACAACGATGCGATCGGGGCGCATCCGCAGGGCATTCTTCAGCAGGTCCCGCATCGAGACTTCTCCGCCGCCTTCCGCCGACGGTGCGCGCGATTCCAGGCGCACGACATGGGGTTGCTGCAATTTCAGTTCGGCGGCGTCCTCCAGCGTGACGATGCGCTCCTCTTCGCCGATCATCCCGGACAGCGCGTTCAGTATGGTCGTCTTGCCCGCGCCGGTGCCGCCGGACACCACCACGTTGAGCTTCGCCCGGGCGGCCAGTTCCAGCATGGTGACCATGCCGGGATGCATGGCGCCGCCGCGCGCGAGATCGGCGAGCGAGAATCCGCCCTGGCGGAATCGGCGGATGGAGATCGCCGCGCCGTCGATCGCCAGCGGCGGAACGATGATGTTGACCCTGGAACCGTCCTCGAGGCGCGCGTCGCACATCGGGCTGAGCTCGTCCACGCGTCGCCCGACGCCTTCGGCGATGCGCTGCGCCAGGCGCGTAAGGTGATCGAAGTCGCGAAAGCGCACATCGATCCGGCTCAACACTCCATGCTTCTCGATATAGACCGAATGCATGCCGTTGACCAATATGTCGCTGATGTCCGGATCCCGCAGCAGGGGACCGAGCGGCCCCAGTCCGCGCATCTCGTCGACTATCCGCCGGGCGAGAGCCTGCTGGTGAACGCCGCCGATGGAAGGCGCATCGGCCGCGGTTTCCAGTTGGCGCAGAAGCTGCAGCACCACGTCGGTCAGGTCGTCGCTGTCGAGGGACGCGGCCGTTTCCGCGTCCAGGCTCTCGAGGACGCGCTGATGGTAGAAGGGCACGAAGGCTTCGAAACGGTCCTGCTCGGCGGCCTCGGGCACGACCGCCGGGGATTCGCGCGTCCACTGTTGCCGGTTCTGCGACAACGCCCGCCTGCGCTGGATCGACCGGGGCATGCTAGGCGCTCCCTCGAGGCGCCATGGCCTTGAAGTAGAGGTGCCGAGGACCCTCGATCAGGCTGGAAATCGACGACTGAGCCAAGTTTTCAACACCCGATTTGCGAGTAGTTTGCAAAAGCGCACTGAACGAGGCGCGACGGTCTGCCCAGATCACGCGTAGATTGACAGATGCCCTTTGTTTCAGCATCGCGGAGACCAAAAACGGACGTTGCCGACGCGAGACTGCGCTATGGGCCAACAAAACGCAAGGTGCGCTTGATGTCCATGATGTCTTCGATGGAATCCTTTAACTCTTGTGCGGTGGGTGTCGCGTGTACCTCGTCCTCCAGCGGGTTGCCGCCGTAGCCCCGGTCGACGCACTCTTCAAGCAGCGCGATGGCGGCTAGCTCATGCGGCAATGTGTTGCCGCCGATGTAGATGGCGTGAATGCGCACGCCGCGCTGCCCGGCGATGTCGCAGGCTTCCCGGAACCAGTCGTCAAGCCGGTCGGTAATGGGATCCTGCAAATCGGCGGTCGGCGAGGACCATAGCCAGGTGGGAACCGAAAAGGGTGCCACATCTTCCACGGGCGGGCCGTCTCCGACACGGACCAGTTCATCCGGCCGGCCATACGCGCTGAACGGTGCATGCGGCCTGCAGTAGTGCCCGTTCTGTACCGGTCGACCGAGGAGATCGAAGTTGTTCGTCGGTTCCGTCAGTACGTCTGTCCCGTACGTGCTCTTGGTCGGTGAATAGTCGTCGTAACCTCGGAAAAGTTGCCAGGGCGTCATGTCCTTGAGCGCGCTTTCCCAAACCATGCGGTGTGCGTCGATGACTACCCGATCCGACGGTATCGTTGGATCCAGCGTCGACAGGTCAGGGTGGAACGCTTGGAATCCGTCGAGTACCGCCGACATGCCGGTTGGGGTGAAAGCGCCGGTCCCATCGACATCGAAACTGCTTGCAAAAGTTGTCGCGTCCTCCGCGGACATGGCCGCTCGATAGTCGGCATAGCCAGTGGATCTGAAAATGGCGTTACACCGCCCGTAGTTGAAGCTGGGGTTGCGAGTGATCGCGTTGGCGGGATCGAAGTACCCGAAGGATCGCCCACGCCGGGGGTCGCCGAAGAAGTTGGCGCCGTCCGATACGATCACGATGGCCTTTTCCACGAACTGCGAGCAACCTTGGGTCGTTCCGCCTTCAAGGCACGGCGTGCGCGGCAGGTCGTCGCCGGACACGCTCTTGGTTTTCCACACGTCGCGCCAGAGCGGCGACAGCGTTCTCAGGCCCCAGACGATACCGAGGTGCAAGAAACGTCTGGCCGAAATAGGTTGCCGAGTGCAACTGCACGACGTCAAAGCTGTTCGCCGTCTGCAGGGTGGTGAGATCGTCCGTCAGCGGCACGATGAATGCTTCCGGACAGAGGAGCCTGCCGCCCCGGTCCTGGGTGCGCAGGTGCCAATTATTTTCGGATATGGACAGGTCGGTAAAAAACGGACTGTAGGCCGGATCCAGCGTTTTGTGTATGACTTGGTCCAGGGCACCATCGGCGAAGCCATGAATACGTGCATCGGGCCAGGAATACGCGGTGAAACGGGTATTCGGAGCGCTTGCAACGGGAGGCGCATCGGAGAGGTGCAGCGGCAGGTCGTGGATGGGGGTCGAACCGGGTTCCCAGCCGTCTACGGTCTTGTTGGCGGGCCAGTTGTCCGGGTCCGCGGGATCCCAGATGACAGGCCTCGCGTTCGGATCCCAGTACGCCCCCCACCTCGCCATCACGCAGCCGTTCCAGAAGTCCTCGCCTCGCGTGTTCCATGTGCCGACATCCGGCGCTTGCGAGGAGACGTTCGCTGCTTCGGCCTGACGCAGGTCCCAGTCGGTGGCGGTCAGGAACTCGGGCAGACTGCGCGAAGCCAACGGCCCCATGTCGTCGCCCGTGCCGTAGGAATGGAACGTGTCTACCCAGTGTCCCTCCGTGTCCCGCGAGGTCTGCGTGCTGTACTCGTCGCCGGTGAGCATGCGCACGTAGCGTTCCTTGGCGTCTGTTTGCGATGTCCCCGAAGTATCTGCCACGTTGACCATGTTCGAGTACGGCACCAGGGAGACCGTGACGATGCCGGGGTTCGTCTTCGACACGTCGTCCACCGTTTGCGCGATCGTGCCGATGGCATCTTTCAACGCGTCCAGCCTCGTGACCGACCAACCTGTAGGTTTGATGCCCATCGACTTCGATATATCCAGGGCGAGGGCGAATTCGAACTGGCTCGCATCGAATTCCACTATGACCTGTTCCCCCGTCAGGGATTCCGGGTCGCCGGTGCGGCCGGCCGCCCAAAGGTTCTTGAACGCGTATGTGGCGTTTCCCTCGACCTTGATGGTCGTCCGGTTCGTCGAGAAGTCGTGGTCGATGACTATGTCGTCCTTGGCTATGGTCACGTCACCCAGCAGGCCGCGCATGAAATCCGCGACGCGTTCCTTGATCTGGTCCTCGGCGGTTGTCAGGTTTCCGCGCATGAAGTGGGCGGATGCGGAAACGCCGGCGCGCAGCGCGGCGTCGATCTCTTCCTCCTGCGCCTCGCGCCAGCCATAGTTCGATAGCATCCCGCCGAAGCTCGCCATCGCCAGCATCGCCAGGCTGCCGCCGATGAACATGGCGCCACCCTTGCGGGATCGGCCGAACGCCACGAAAGGTCGCGCCAGGGGATCCACCAAAGATCGCGCTCTCGCCGTATTGTTCTTTTTCTGGACCATCATTCGGGTACTCAGCACCAGACGCAGTCGCTCAAGTCGTCGATCGAACCCCAGGCCGAGCGTTTCTGCATGACGGGGGTGACATCGATCCACGCAAGCCCCATGTTCATGAATCGCTTGCCGATCAGCCGGGAGCGCGGACCTTCGCCGAAATGCGAACAACTATCCACCACTACCCACCACTCCTCCGGCTGCATGTTGCGGCTGACCCACGCGTCGACGGTCGGCGCGGCCAGCGGCCCGCCGCCGTCGGGGTCCGAGTCTTCGAACGGCAGGACGGTCGCATCATCTGCGAAGAGGTCTCCCTCGTCCGGCAGGGTCCGAGGGAAGTTCTGGCAGTCGCCCGTACCGCTGTTCGGGAAATCATAGTCGTAAAAAGCCTTTGCCACGAATGGCGCGCACCATTCGTCGTCTTTGACGCAGTTGGTGCCGTCGTGTCGGGTGGTGGCGCGCGTCACGACCGCGACGTGCAGCACGCCGGCGCTTGTTTCTTCCATTCGCTCGGCCGTCGCTTTGATCACGTTTTCCACGGACGTGTCGCTCGACCATCCGCCGCCGCTGGCGATGAGTTCGGCGACGACGAATATCTCGCGCGCGACATCCGTGCGGTAGGCTGTAAAAACGCGTAGATCCCACACCGCAGCAGTCAGTACCAGGATGAACGGCACGAGTACGACGAATTCGATGGCCGCTGAACCGCGCCGCCCATGGACGCGAGCATGCAATTTTCGTCGCACGGTTCTAAAACGTCCGGCTGTTTCTGCCCCAGCTCTCGTGTTGCCGATACATCGCGCCCCAAAGCGGGCGAATTGGGCCGAACCAGGGTTGTATGGCAAATTGCGAGCGCAGTCGGAGCCAACTACCGTTGCCGCCGCAGGAACCTGTGGTCGCATCGCTCCAGTCGACGTTTGTTTCGGGATCGTCGTCCCAACTGATGGCGACGCCGATCTCGTCGCCCAGGGTGACTCCGGGCCACGCGGTGCCGAAGCTGAAGATGATGTTTACCGTGTCGTCGCCATTGCGGTCGAACAGCCAGCGCGCCCCGACATCGCGGTCAAACACTCTCTGTATCGTGTTCTCGCACTCCACGTCGCCGTCGGGAAGCCCCGAGATTGCCTCGGCGCTTTGATGGGTCACCCGCGCAAGTGTCTGGTCGATCATGGAGATGCGGAAAAATTCGCCGGCGAGACCGAACAGCGACAGGGAGGCGAGAAAAACGAGCGCGAACTCCACAGCCATGGCGCCGGTTGCGCGGTTCCGGATCGACTTGGGCTGGCAGCCTGTCGGACTTGCCGCACTAGCGGCAAGATCGACGGGATGATAGGTGGGCTTGGGCGGGGGCAAAACACGGCGCCCGTCAGGGCGACGGATTTTGTGGCGCTGGCCTCGCTGCATCGGGGTATCTTTTGTTGCCGAACGGTGCGGTCGGTGAGTGGGAAAATTTTCACCTATACTACAGCCAATTCCGCCCTTGCCACATAGGGAACTGAAAAGATTGTGTTTTTGGCGCCCGCTCTCGCTGTGATCCGCGCGTCGGGTTTCGGTTTGGCTTTCGGCGTGGCGACCTTGCTCATCGGCGGCTGTTCGGTTCTGCCCAACGAAACCGATGCCGTGCGCATTCAACGGGTGGAAGAGGCCGTGTTGCCAATGGCGCGGATCGCGCTCGAGGCGGAACAGACGGAGACGGCGCGGCGCCTCTACCTGCGACTTCTGGAGGTCGATCCCGATTCCGTCAGCGCGCGCATGGGTTTGGGCGAGATCGCCGTCGCGCGCCGTGACTCTGCGGAAGCGGCTCGCTGGTACGCGGCGGCGATTTCCCAGGCGACACAGGCGGAGGAGCGTCACGCGGCGCTGCTCGCGCACGGACGTGCCACGCTCGCCGCCGGGAAACTCGAAGCCGCCCGCAAGAGCTTCTCGCGTTTGACCTCCAACAAGGAAAACGCGCCAGCCGCGACCGCCGCGTGGGGCTTGAATGGTCTGGGCCTCGTAGCCCTGCTCGAGGGTGATATTCGAGGCGCCACAAGATTCATGGAGCAAGCCGTACTGCTTGCGCCTGAAGAAAAGATGCTGACCGACAACCTGTCGCGCGCACTGAACATGTCCGCGGGGATAGCGCCGGAATCGGCGAGGGCCGATGAGATGGACGACATGGCAATGGCGCCTTCCCCCGCACCCTCGCCCGACGAAGAGCCTCCAGTATCGGCGGGCGATGCAACAGCCGCTGCCGTCGAGAAGGATGCCCGCGGGGTGGGAGCGGCAGTGAATCCTCCTCGCCGAGACACGGTCCCCTCCCGCGAGGTCGGTAACCGCGAAGAACGCGTCGTAGAAGATGGCGCGCCGGCTGGCGAGCCGATTGGCGAGCCGATTGGCGAGCCGAATGACCAACGGATGGACAAGAGCGATCTGCGGCCTTACGCCATCGAACTGGGCGGGCAGTATTTCGTGCGCATCGGCGTCTACGCCATCGAGGCTGCGGCGCGGGACTTCGCGTCCGAACTTCGCCGGATCACGACCAAGTCCGTTGATGTCTCCGCATTCGGCATGGGCGATGGCAGTGATGCGGTAAGGCTATACCGAGTCATTATTGGCCCGATCGAATCAAGGGCTGGGCTGACCGAGTTGGTCGAGACGCTGGAAGGGATGGGATACGGTGCCGCGCGGGTTCCGGCAGCCAACGCATCGGAAGCTGAACCGGCAGCGGACCTCGAGCTTGCGCCGTCGGCAGAGCAAACACAGGCCGGACCGGAGTTGGTCGAGGTATTCCTGGATCCTTTGGACATCGAAGCTGATGCAACACAAACTGTGGCGCAGCAATCGCAGACGATCCCTGAACCTGGTCCGGGAGCACAGAGCCCAGTCGCTGCATCTGGAGGCGCTGAGGACGTGACGGCGAAAGACGCCGGTTTGTCACCGAACGGCGGTGAAACTGGTGTTGCATCGCCAGGCGGCGAAGGGACGGACGACCTGGACGCGCCGCAATTTCTGCAAGTGGGCGCATATACGGTTCGTTCGACTGCGGAGGCGCTCGCGTCCGAAGTCGGGAGCGTCGCGCGGGTGCCTGTCCGTATTGTCGAAGCCGAACTGGCGAATGGCGAGACGATGTACCGCGTGCAAGTCGGTCCCATTCGTTCCCGCCGGATGATGACGGAACTGAGCGGCATGCTGATGTCCGGGGGCTACGGGACCGTGCGGGTGTTGCCTGAGTCGGCGGCAACGGATTCCGCGGCAGGCGGCGTTGGGGAGGGGCCTTCCGGTGAACACCTCCGTTCCGGTTCTTCCGAACGCCGGGTGAAGGCGTTCATCGTGCATGAGGATGCGCGGCGCTTCTTGCAGATGGGCGCCTACGCGGTCCGCTCTACTGCGGATACCCTCGCCTCGCAACTGCGTTTGATCACTTCCGAACCGGTAGTCGTTGTAGAGGCTCTGGCGGACGACGGCGGACCCCTCTACCGGGTACGCGTTGGTCCGATCGAGTCTGATGCCTCCCTCGCGACGTTGCTCGATGCCTTGCGGTCCAGCTACGGCACCGGATGGGTGCTACCTTCGACGGAAACAGACGACGCCAGGACTGCGTTTGTTGTCCACGAAAACACGGAGCGATTCCTGCAGATGGGTGCCTACGCGATCCGTTCGGCGGCGGATGAACTCGCCGCCGAACTGCGCAGCGCAATCGACGGAGAGGTCCGTATCACGGAGGTTTCGCTGAATGACGGGAATCCGATATATCGGGTCCGCATCGGGCCCATATCATCGGATGATTCGCTGTTGAAGTTGGTCGAAGCGGTGGAATCCTTGGGATTCGTAGTCGATTAGTGCCACAAAATCCGTCGCCCTGGCGGGTGCGCCGTGTTTTGCCCCCGCCCAAGCCCGACTGTTTCGTCCCACCCGCTCACCCGTCACCCTGTCGATCTGCCGCTATTGCGGCAAGTCCGACAGGCTGATAGCGCCACAAAAACCGTAGGTCACCCTTCCGTCGAACTCAGGGTCACCCTTCCGCCCAGCATGGGCAGGAGGAACTGGTTGAGCACCGCGCGCTCGCGCCGGGAGACCGCCCTTTCCGGCTCTCCCAGCGCCATGGCGCGGGCCATTCCCTTGATGTAAGGAAATTCGAAATCCGGCAGTCGACCGCCGAAACCCGACCGGAGTTGGTCCTGGCTGATCAGCCTCGGCAAGGGTCGCGTGTGGTTCATGACCAACGTGGATGTCGCACCATCGAGAATGCGAAGCCAGCGAACGGCAATCGATACCCCGGCCGGCGTAGGTTCGAACACGATGACATGATTCGAAACGAGGTTGCGCAAGGCGTCCACATGGAAAGTTTGCGCCCCGCATACCAGGATCATGTGCGCTTGCAGCGACAACGCTTCGAGCAAGGCCGGCAGTCCCTTGTCGTCGAAGTCCTCTCTTCCCGCCTGGTCCACCGGATGCGCCACCAGGCCAATGCGTGGCGACACCCGCGCTTGCAGCCGCTCGACGGACATCTCGCCATCGGTCTCCAAGGCTTGCGCGAGCCCGCGCGGGGGCTGCGTGTCGAACGCGAGTGAAAGGGAGCCGAAACTCGGGTCGAGGTCGACACAACTGATATATCGCCCCGCGTCAGCGGCGGTACGCGCCAGCAAGCTCGTTAGTGTATTGGTCCCCATGCCCTTGCCCAGGATCAGCAGGATTCGGCTTGTCTGCACCTCCGGGCGTTCCTCTTCCGTATTGATGGCGGCGATTTCGCGCATGGCGTTCCGCAGCCCGGGGGCGTCAAGCGGTTTCGGCAGATATAGAAAAACGCCGCCGCGATACAGTTCGTTCGCCAACGCCACGTTGTTTTCCGAGCCCGTGGCAAGCACTACTGTCTCTGGCCGGCACACCTGCATCAGGGCAGGAACATAGACGATGGGGTTCTGTTCACCATCGAGATCGATGATCAATACTTCGGGGGACCGGTCCGTCCGGTAGGTCAATGCGGCGGTGCGGACGGTCCCGCGTCTGACGGTCGCTTGCGGGTCGACCTCTTCAACGAGGTGCCGGCTGGCGGCATCGTGGAGATAGGCGGAGAAATCTGTATCGGCCATCGACTTTCAGCGACTCCATTGCTTCCGCGTCGTCGACATCTATCGACGTATTCTGTCAGTCGGTTCCTTCTTCGCCGGCACCACGCCAACCTTCAACGGCTTTGATCGCCGGTTCAGCGTCGTCCGGCCCTTTCGACTGTTTCGCGGACTCGACCATCATTTCCAATACGAAATCCACATACGCGCCTTCCTCGGGCGGTTGCTGTTGCGACTGGCAAGCAGACAACAGCCCGCCGAGCGCAACCAATCCAAATATCGCAAAGCGTCGCATCGGTTTTCGTCTCGACATTACAGCGGCCTAGTGCCACAAAACCCGTCGCCCGGTCGGGCGCCGTGTTTTGCCCCCGCCCAGGCCCGACTGTTTCGTCCCACCCGCTCACCCGTCACCCTGTCGATCTTGCCGCAATGGCGGCAAGTCCGACAGCCTGCTAGCGATTCTACGGGTTCGCCGGCTTTGGTCGCAACATCGCGCATGCAACTGTCACCCCTGGGCAACAGGGTGGGGCGGCGATCGATCAGTAGTAGAACTCGTTGCCGAGTTGCTGCGCCGGGTCGGCGCGCCCGCGTGCGATTCCGCGCAACCCTTCTGCCGCCGGCGCACTCACGGACGCTACGATGCGCGGCGTGACGACGATGATCAGCTCGACCGACCGGTCCGTATCGCGCGTTGTGCGGAACAGCGCGCCCCACACCGGGATGTCCTTCAACAGCGGTATGCCGGAAATGGAGCTTCCTGTCGTGCGGCGATACAGGCCCGCGATGGCGATAGATTCGCCGTTTCCAAGCTCAACGGTGGTTGCGGCCGAGCGTTCATTGATGTTCGGCACGAATGCCCCAAAGATGTTCGCACCGCCCGGAGCGATTTCCCGAATGCGCGGCTGCACCGTGAGCGAGATCTGGTCGTTGTCGAGCACGGTGGGGGTAAAGGCCAGGCTCACGCCGGTCTGTCGATATTCGGTGCCGATCGCGCCACCTTCGGCCACGGTGGGTACCGGTATTTCCACGCCGGAGAAAAACTCGGCCGGCCGACCGCTCACCGCGGTGATGTTCGGCCGAGCGAGCACGACCGCCAGACCGTTCTCCGCCAGGGCTTCCAGGAAGGCCGAGGCGCGATACTTGGAACCATGGATATCCTTGTAGTGCGCGAGAACGATGCCGCCGTCGCCGCCTCGGGTGCCCCGGACCACGCCGGGTTCCAGGGTCTGGAGTTCGGCTTGCACCACATTCGCCGTTTCTTCTTCCACCAATCGACCGATTCCGGGAGGCAAGCCGGAAAACAGCGGGGCGAATGAAAGCGTTTGCGAGTACACGTCCGCGATTTGCAGCGCCCCCGTCCCCAGACGCACCCCGGATACCATGGTCCTCAAGGGGTGCGCGAAGGGATTGATATCGAGCGACCAGTCGATACCGAGTTCGCGGGTGACACTGCGCGACACTTCGGAGATCACGGCTTCCAGATTGACCTGGACCGGGTTGTCGAGCGAAACGGCGTCCACGACTTGCGTACCCCCCGCGACGGACCGCACTGCCCGCAATACGAGTTCCGCTTGCGACGGGCTTTTTGCTTCGCCGGCCACGAACAGCGTATCCCCGACGGAATCGACCCGTATGTTAGCGTCGTCGCCAACAATCCGTGATACGACGGCTTGTGCATCCTCCGATTGTTGGGTCCGCACTTCAATGTGGTACGTGCCCAACAACCGGTTGTCAGTGTCGTAGACGTCGAGGCGAGTGATTCCGGGCGTGTAGCCCAATACGGCCAGGTTGCGCGCATCGAGCACTTCGACATCGGCTGTATCGGGGTCGACTATCAGGGCCGTGCCGATATCGGTCGCAAACGTAAGTGTCTCGGAGCGCCCCGGCAACAGGTTGATGGACTGACTCTCGGGCGGCGCGGCCAGCGCGATCAGCCCGAAGCAGCAGGCGATTGTCACCCATGCGCGGGCCAAGGCGCGCAACAAGGTCGGTGTTGGTGTGCCGCGCATCGCAAATCAGCCGCCGCGTAACGCCTCGGCAAGCAGACTTGCGGCTGCTTCAGCGCTGGCATCCTCCTGGGCCTCCAGGGTTTCTTCGCTCGACCTCCCGCGACCGCGGATGATGCGAATCCTGGTTGCTGGCGGCGCCAACTCCTCTTCGGTGGGACCCAGGCCTTGCATGACCTCCGCGAATCGGACCGGCTTCGTCGCCTCTTCGAAGCCAACGCTTTGCGATGTCGCGTCTACTACCGACACCGCAGAAATTGGACGGACAACCAGCGTGAGGCGTCCCGCCACCACCGCGAGGGCGATGCGCTCGGCGTCCAGCGTCGAAACTTCCAGCGTGTAGGTCTCGCCCGAAGGCGGTTCGGGACGCTGGAGCACGCCCCCGGCCGCAATCGAAGTCGTCCCGTAACGGTTCATGTCCATCGTGGCGGAGCCGACGGCGAGCACGCGCACATCGCGCACAATCACCTGTGAAGCGGGTCCTGCACTGCCTCCCAGATCTGCCGGCACACCCCCGGAACCCGGAGAGTGCACCAGGATCACGTCCACATGATCGCCCGGATAGATGATCTGGGCGCGCGTCGTGGATTCGTCCACCGACACCGTCATTGCGCGGTGACCTGGCGACAATACGGCGGTGACGAATCCAGGCATGCCGGACATGACGAGATTTTCCCAGGTGATGAGTTCGCCAGCGGCGATATCCCTGCGTGATACGGCGCCAATAACCGATTCGAGGGGCACGGCGTCCTTGATGACGGCGCGGGACAGGTCCACCGGTTCGAGCCATTCCCGCCATTCCATGAGGTCCATGTTCAACAGGACGCCTCGGCCGATGTCGCGGCTTGCCACCAGCACAGTCGGGGATATCCCGGGTTCCGCCGGGGGCGGTGCGTCTGGAGCAGGAGCTTCAACGGGGGCCGACGCGGCCTGTTGGGCCGCGGGCGGCGCTTCGTCAGTTTGGATTTGGCGGATACCGAACCAGGCGCCGGCCACTACGACGATGGCAATGACCGCCGGCACGAGGTTGCGCGCACGGAAGAGATCGGGGCGGAAGTAGTCCGATAATGCCATAGGTTCGACATCCCGTCAGGGTCGGTGTGGCGCTAGCAGCCTGTCGGACTTGCCGCTCTGGCGGCAGGATCGACGGGAAGCCAGGTGGGCTTGGGCGGGGGCAAGACACGGCGCCCGCCAGGGCGACGGATTTTGTGGCGCTAGCAGCCTGTCGGACTTGCCGCTCTGGCGGCAGGATCGACGGGAAGCTAGATGGGCTTGGGCGGGGGCAAGACACGGCGCCCGCCAGGGCGACGGATTTTGTGGCTCTAGCCCGTGACGGCGCGGACTGCGAGAATCGCGGCCGCCGGGGGAGCGATCGCGCACGCATAAGGTATGCCCCGTTCCTGGAATAGCGTGGAAAGCCGGAACAATGCCGGGAGCGCCAGGAGCAGTCCGAAGAACCCCGTTGCGAGCAGCGCAAGCCCCAGGTCGGCGGGCCCCAGCCACATCGCCAGCGCGGCCAGCAACTTGCCGTCGCCGCCGCCGAGCCAACCCAGGGCATGTAGGCAAAAACCCACGACGAGCGCCGCTGCTCCGCAGACGACTCCCATCATGGGCTCGCCGTTGAGTGCTTCGGGGGCCATCACCGCCGTCAACACCCAGAGCACCACCAGGGTGCCAACGATCCAATGCGGTACTTCGCGCCGCTTCACATCGGTCCACACTGCCACCAGGGAAAGAAGGACACAGCAGAAAAGCGCGGTCGCACCAAGCATTTGGCATTAGCGCGCAACTACCCGCATGGGTTCCAACGCTCGGGACGACGTTCGCTGGTCAATTAGGTTACCGCAGTCTTGACGCTACCAATGCCGTTGTCATTTCCTTGCTCAGATCCTCGAACAAATCCTCGAAGGCATCGCCCAGAAGGCCCGCCGCCAGGGCAACCGCAGCAACTACCGCGACGACCATGAGCGCATACTCGACCGTTGACACCCCTCGCAGGTCAACGACAAAGGCGGTGACCTTGGCCGCAATGCAGGAGACACACTTCGAAACCAGATCCATATCAACCACTGTCAGTTCGCAGAACGGGCGGGCTTGATACCATATTTGCGCCACTGGCGCATCTATAAATCATCTCACCGGTTGCCGGGTTTCTAGGCATGGAAGTGTTCGCAGAACAGTTGCAACGGGTCCGTCCGGAGATCGCCGCGATCCCCCTGATCGTGGTAGTGACATTCGCCTTCCGCGCGAAGTCGTTGACTGTCGGCGTGGGCGCCGACGAATTCAGCCTCCTGGCCATGGCGGGGGCGATCCTGGAAGGTGGGTTTCCGTACGCAGAATTCTGGGACGTGCGTCCCCCTCTTGCCTACTTCTGGGGCCTGCCTTCCGCCTACATGCAGGACACCGTTACGGCTATCACGACGCTGAGGCTGCTGGCATTGCTCGCCCAGGGGGTCGCCGCCTGGCTATTTTTCTGCCTGTTTCGTCGGCAGCTCGGATCGCTGGCGGCGGCGCTGGGCGTGGTAGCGCTGTTGGCATCCGCGAACATGGCGGAGTTGCATCATCTTGCCGTGCCGAACCACTTTGCGATGGCCATGTCGGTGGCGGCGTTCGCATGCGCGGTGGAAGGGCTTCGGCGCGACCTGCGAGGGATGTATCTCGCGTCGGCCCTGTTGGCCGGGTTGCTGCCATGGATGATGGTCCATACCGGGCTGGCCGCTCTCGCCATCGGCTGGCTCGCGATCGCCGGCGCGTGGTCGAAACGCCGTTGGATCGGGCCTTGGCTAGCTGTCGCGGCATTTCCGTCCATCGCTATAGTCGGCGCTTACGTCCTCTGGGGTCCCTTCGACACGTTTGTCCGGACCGTGTTGCTCGCTCCTATCGACTTCGTGACGGAAGGTTTCGCCAAGGGAACGTCGTTCTTTCCGGATCGCGGGACCTCGGGCGCAAGTGCGTCCCCCGAGACGCTCCACTACGTTTTTCTGCTCGTTGTGGGGCTCGCCCTCATGCCGGGGCTGGTCCGGCGGGCTTCCTTGGGGTCGCCCCTTCGGCTTAGCCCCTATCTCGTTCTACCGCCAATTCTTCCGTTGGTCCTGATGGCAACCATCAAGAGCGCGGCGCCGGAATACTGGATCGATGCCGCCCCGGCGGCGGCACTTCTCGTGGCTGCCGCTGCACACAGAATATTCACATTGAAGGCGTGGGATACGCTCGCCGGGTCACGATATTTGCGGCCATCCATTCTTCGCGGTTGTCTTGCCATATACGTAGGGCTTGTGTTGGGGCTTCTGACAGGTCCTGAAAACAAGACGACAGAACCACCGTTGCCGGCGGCATATTGCGAAGGCGCGGCCTGGTGGATCAAGCGACTTGGCCCCGAACGGACTGTCCTCGATACCAGTGCGCTTTGCGGCTATTGGTTGCTCCTGTCCGACGCATCGCTGCATCCTCCGTTCACGTTTACCGATCACTGGTTTCGTCAGCTACATATGCGTTGGGTAGGGGAAGCCCTTGCGGGCGATGGTTCCGAGAGTGCGGCCGCGAGGCGATTGGGCGCGGCGATTGGGCCAGCGTCCACGGCGGGAATCATTCTTGCCGACAGGCGGATCTACGATGAACTCCGGAAACGGCAATGGCATGCGCCGTTTTTCCGGGATTGGAAGCTGGTGTGGTTCCGAAACATCGATGGCTACGGTCCGGAGGATCGCTTCTCGACGATCGCTATCTTTGTTCGCCGGGATGCGTTTCCAGAGGCTGGTTTGCAGTGGCCGTAGCAAGCATGTGGCGAGGGTTGGTCAAGAGCGCTCGGGCGGAATTCGTCGCGTTTCCCATCGCTATCCTCGCGGCATTCCTGTTTCGGGCAGAGTCCTTCAGTACGTCCATGGGTCCGGACGAGTTGAGCCTTCTCGTCATGGCGAAGTCGATTATCGATGGCGCCTTTCCTTACGAGATCTACTGGGACGTACGCGCCCCGCTCGCGTACTTCATTGCCCTGCCATCGGCGTTGTTCGATGACGCTTTCGCGGCGCTGGCCACGCTGAGGTTGCTGACCGTCTTCGTGCAGGCGGGGGCGACATGGACGTTCTTCTGCCTCTTCCGGCGCGCGCTGGGCACCCCTGCGGCGCTGATAGGAGCGCTCGTCCTGCTCGTTTCGACGAACATGGCGGACCTGCACCACCTCGCGATGCCCAACCATTTCGTCATGGGCATGTCCCTGGCGGCTTTCGCGTGCCTGGTGGAGGGCATTCGGGGTAGCCGGCCCGGTCTCTTCTTCTCAGCCCTCGTGGCGGGAGCGTTGCCTTGGGTGATGGTTCAGTCGGGACTCGTAACCCTGGGCCTGGCAGCACTTGTGATGTTCGGCAACTCGTCACTTCGCCGTACCGAGCGCTTCGCATGGGTTTCAGTAGCGGCGCTTCCTTCAATCGTCATCGTCGGCGCTTTCTTCTTTTGGGGACCATTCGATATTTTCTTCCGGACCGTGTTCGTCGCGCCGTTAGTGGTGATTGAAGCCGCGATCAAGAACAATCTGTGGTCGCATTGGGTAACCACATCGAAACTGCCCGGATCTGTGCCTTGGGTTTCGGGTCTGGTCGTGGTTATCGGCGCGGTCTGGTTTCGCAGAACCGCAAGACAGGCGCCAGCCGGTTCGGCGCTGCGTTACTCAGGTTTTCTGGTTGTGCCCGCAACGCTCGCGTTCTTGACGATAGCGCTCATCCGGTCGTTCCCCTCGGCGGAGTATTTTGTCGAAGCCGCGCCGGCAGCCGCGTTGTTCGCGGCGATCATGGCGTCCAGGCTCTGGCATTGGCGGCTCTGGGAGATGCCTTCGCTATCCCGCCACGTTCGCCCCGCCCGGCTTCGAGTGATCGCTGTCTCATGTCTTGGCGTGGTTATGGCCCTTCCTTCCGATCCTTGGGCGAAGAAAAGTGGGGAGCAGACGCCACTGCCCAAAGCCTATTGCGACAGCGCGATACAGTGGGTTGAGCGTCTTGGCCCCCGCCAAACGGTTCTCGACCTCAGCGGGATATGCGGTGTCCGGATATACGACACCGGGAAGACTCTGCACCCACCGTTTACTTATGCCGGCAACTGGTTCCGGCCAAGGACGCCCTGGATTGGCAATGCTATCTCCGGTGACGGCTCGGAAGCTGGTGCCGTCGCGCGCCTTCGCGGGGCCTTGGCTCATGGTTCGGACGCAGGTGTGATCGTCGCCAGCGGACTGCTGCTCGGCGAAGTCGAACAAAGAGGGTGGGAGAGTTTCTTCTATGACGAATGGCGATTGGTGTGGTATCGATACGCCCCAGGACACGATGCAGGTTTCGACAGACTTGCAGTCTTCGTTCGCGCCGACATGCTGGATGAGGGTTGACGCCCGACGCAGGGCGTCGAATACGCTACGGAAGGACACCATCATCCATGGCGCGACACACGAGCAGTATTTCCCACTGGACGCATGTGGCCGGGTCTGAAACCTGAGGGAGCCGGTTCGTGCGATCTGCCGGATCCGCGGGTGCCAGATACCTCACGCCCGATCCATTGCGAAGTTGCACGTCCTTGTCAGACCGGTCGGGTTCGGAGGGAGGCGGCCGCGAAAATCGTCCGCCCTTGAGGGGCACGCCCGACTCTACCGCCAAGTACATTGCGTATATCGGATGTGGCGTTGCGGATTCTTCTTCTCCCGGCTGATCAAGGAGAATCAGCACTGATCCGCCCTCCAGTAGGGCCGGCAGCGGCGCAAGTCCTGTCACCGCGACACGCGCATCGCGATATTCATGCGCCCAGTACGGCCACGCGGAGTAGAGCTGTAGTGCGAACGCGACGCCGAGAATGGGAATGGCACGACTACGGGGCCACGTACCAATAATATGCACCAGCGCAAGCAGGCTTAGGCATATCACGAGCGGCCAGGCCAGTCGGACCGTGGCCCGGTGGATCGCGTAGAGGTCGATAATCGCGTCGGGGACGAGGAACGAAAGATCAAACAGGTAGGTGCCAATCCGCACCCACGGTGAAACGGCGATGATGGCAAGAAAGACGATTGCACCTACCAGCGGGTAGTAAGCGCGAGGAATGCGAAACCGGGGCGAAAGGGCGAGCCCGATGAAAAGAAGGAGGACGCAGCCCCATCCAAGCCAGGCGTCCTGCTCGATGCCCGGACCTCGCGCGCTGTACATCTCTCGCAGGGAATCGGGTTCTCCGACGATCATGCCCCATGGCGAGAAACCGAAATCTCCCAGCCCTCGTTGAGCAAGAAAGCTCTCCGCCGCGAAGATGCCCAAGGCTTGGCAAAGTGCGGCGAACAGCAGGCATAAGACCACGACGGCGCCAGCTCGGAGCAGCGGCGATTCTTTGGATAGCGCCGTGGCGAGCAGGCAGAACGCTAGCACTTGCAACGCCAACAGGGGATGGACGGCAAGGGAAATGAGAGACAATGCGGTCGCGCATGGGAACAGGAAGACGAGCGAGGCGCGTTCGCGCGATGCGTGGACGCACAGGGCCAAGGCCAGAATCAACAGGCCCTGCGTGGACAATGCGACATGCGTCCAGTTGAGTCGACCAACGAATATGGGCATGGCGATGGCAAAGGACGCGGCGCACAGGGAAGGCACGACATGGCGTACACCTGCGGCCCTTACGAAAACGGCGCCAGCGACGGCTTGCAACATAATCGCGACGGCGTGCCAAAGGCCGAAGTAGTGGAAGCCGTCTGGCAGCCAGGAAACAAGGGGTCGGAATATCGTCGCTGCGAGCGGCAGGGCGTCGAGCAGCGAGATGGGGAACCCGTGGGGATAGTTGAACAGGTCGGTCCAGAGCGAAGGCCAGGGACGACCGTGGTCCACGAGCGCTTGCCAGGCCAGCCGGTAGTCGATGGCGTCGTTCGGGAAGACGAAGTTATGGAAGCGGGCGGCGTCGCCGAGAAGAAAGGATGGCGGATAAACGACAACAGCCACGATTAGTCCCGACAAGGCGGCAAGCCCGAGAGAAAGCGCCTTTGACTCCGAGAGAGAGGTTGGCGTGCTGGCTCGGGGCTCTCGGGAGGACAAACTTCGGGGCCAGTCAGAATTCGATGGAGCGTAAAGAGTGGCGACTAGCCGCCGGGTTGCTAATTTTTCTTGGCATGGCGGCCTATTTCATCACGTTGCTCAAGGGCGCGTGGCTCTCCGACGACTATTTCATCACCCTGCGTCAAGTAGAGCAGTTGTTCGCGGGTCACGGCATTCGCTTCAATCTGTACGAACGCTCGTTCCTGAGCACTTCGGTTGCGTACTTCTTCATCCTGCTGCCGCTGCGGGTAGTCACTTCGGACCCCTTCATCATTCACGCCATCTTTGCACTGACGTGCAACGCAATACTCCTATGGCTGCTCTGGAAACTGGCGCGGAGCAATGTTCGGGTTTGGCTGCTTGGTCTGGGATTGCTGTTCGCCTCCAAGGCGCATTTCGACTATTCGTGGTTTGGACAGGAGAATCCGCTCGGTCACGCCCTGGTCGCCGCCCTGGTTCTGGTCTGGCTGCGGTTGTATCCCGGTCTGAACGCTGGCCACCCTCCCACGCCATCGTACTGGCGTTGTTTCGTGGCCCTGGTCGCCATCGCGCCGCTATATCGTCACGATTTTGTCCTGCTGGCGTGGCCGCTGGCGGCTTGGGCGCTGTGGGACAACCGCACGCGCCTGGGGTGGGCGGGGCTGGTCCAAGCGGTCGGCTGGATGCTCGCGCCGCTCTTGGTATGGACGCTATTTTCTCTCGTCTACTTCGGATTTCCGCTGCCCGCCTCAGCCTACAACAAGCTGCCGGACTCCTATGGCCTGGCGCATCGGTTGGCGTCGGCGTGGGATTACTATCGGTTCTCGCTGCACAAGGACGGAGCCATGTTGGCTGTGCTGCTCGGCTCGCAGCTGCTATGGTTCGGGCGGGCTCCGGCGCGGGTCATCGCGGCCAGCATTGCACTGGCGTTGCTATACGTCATCGTCGTTGGCGGCGACTACATGGGGGGACGTTTCCTCACCGTCGCATATGTGTTGCTGGTTGCTGTCGCCTCGGGTACGGCTTGTTATTGGCACCCATTTCTGGCCCAGAGATATGGACGGGGACGATGCAACTGGATGATTGGAGGACTAGGTGTCGGCTTGGCTATTTGGATCGCTCTATGGCCATACTCGCCGCTGACGAGTCCAGTGATCTACGAGGATACGGTAATCGATCGCAAAACCTATCCGACGGAAGTGGCGAATGAACGCGCCGCGTGGCAGCCGAGGACGGGCATTACTGTTTGGTGGAAGTCGCGGCGCAACGGCACGGCTTACCCGGATCACGTAACCGCGAGACTGGGGATTCTGCTGAACGCCGACGCTGATGCTGGCCAAACATTTCACGTCTGCAATCTCGGCTTGACGCCGTACAAAGCCAGGCTCGATCAGAACTTTTTCGACGTATGGGGACTAGCCGACAGCTTCATGGCACGATTGCCGGCGATGAAGTGGCGCCCGGGTCACCTGGTGCGCGTTCGACCGCTCGGTCTGGCCGAGTCACTTGCTTCCGGCTCGCCGGCTTTTGTCGATCCTGGACTGAACCGCTACTTCGAAATCTTGCGCAACGTAACCGGGAACCAGCGATTGCTGAGTGCGAACCGAATCAAGTATTTGATGGGGATGAACCTTGGCCTGTACGATGAGTTGTTTCCAGAGATCATAGAATTCACGGAGAGCGCGGAGATCGTGCCAGATGCCGAGGATGACGCGTTTTTGCAACGGGTATTCGGAAGCTTTCCTGTCCATACCAATACCTTCGAAGCCCCGCTCTGCGATCTGATCGATCATCCCGGTGCAGACGCGCTGTTGCGCCGACATATCCCGTGACGTTTTCTCAATGCAGGGCAACATCAACATGAACCGACTCCTCGTGACCGGAGCTGGCGGGTTCATCGGCCATCATCTGGTCACGTATCTCAAACAGCGGGGATACTGGGTGAGGGGCGCCGACATCAAGCTGCCGGAATTCACCAAGTCGAATGCCGACGAGTTCGAGGTGCTCGATTTGCGGCGTTGGGACAACTGCCTTCAAGCCACCAGGGGCGTCGACGCAGTCTATGCGTTGGCGGCGGATATGGGCGGGATGGGATATCTGTCATCCAACCAGGCACCGGTGTTGCGGAACAACGCCCTCATCAATCTGCACACCTTGGATGCTGCGCGCATAAACGGCATCCGCCGATATTGCTTCAGTTCGTCCGCATGCGTCTACCCGGAGTCCTTGCAGACACGGGCCGACGTTGCTCCGCTCAAGGAATCGGACGCCTATCCCGCAGCGCCGCAAGATGCCTACGGATGGGAAAAGCTCATTAGCGAACGGGCCCTTGAATATTTCTCGGCCGAATATGGCATCGAAACCCGCATTGTCCGTTTTCACAACATCTATGGACCTTGTGGCACATACGACGGAGGCCGGGAGAAAGTGCCCGCGGCGCTATGCCGCAAGGTGGCGATGGCCCAGGAAAACGGCAGTATCGAGATATGGGGCGATGGTTTGCAGACACGGAGTTTCTGTTATATCGACGACTGTCTGGAGGGGCTGCAGCGCGTGATGTCGTCTGACCATGCTGGGCCGCTCAACCTCGGCTCCGACCAGATGATCACAATCAATGCGCTCGCCAATGTCATCATCGACATCAGCGGCAAGAGAAACATTGTGCTTGACCACATCGATGGTCCAGAAGGGGTGCGCGGCCGCAACTCGGACAACACGCTGTTGCGCAAGGTGCTCGGATGGGAACCCTCTACTCGGATCGAGGACGGTCTTGTTCCGACGTACCGTTGGATCGAGGAGATGGTGAGAAGTGGCTGAGATGTCTCGGGAGGACGCCGGAATACGGCAGGCCCAGGTGTCTGCTGTTGGCCCTTGCATCTCGCGAAGCGCAAGGGCAGGACAGTGACCGCCGACTTCGTCGGTGCGACGGGCGAGGCGCCCGTAGCGGAACCGTGTCGCTGCACACCCGATCTTGGAGGCAAGGTTGGGGTCATCATCACTGCTGTCGACGAGACCTGGTCTTTGCGCGAAACGGTCGACACGTTGTTGACCGAAAACGCCGAAGCCATCGGCGAGATCATGATCGGTATCGCTCCGCACACGACCGCTGAATGTCGCGCGGTGATCACGGCGCTGGAAGCCGCGCATCCGGACCTCGTGCGGCATCATGAACAGACCGGGTTGCGTGGGGCGGGGGGTGCCAACCGCGAGTGCATCCCGTTGATGCGTTCGCCCTGGCTGCTGCTCATGGCTGCGGATCTCGAAACCCATCCGGGCACGGCGGCGGCGATGATTGCGCGAGCGAGCTTGGGCGATGTCGACATCGTCGCAACTTCCCGTTGGCTCGGTGGCGAGCGTTTCGGCAACTATTCGCCGATCAAACGCGTTTGCAACTGGTTGTTTCAGCATATCTTTTCGATTCTGTACGGTGTGCATCTCACGGATATGACCTTCGGCTTCAGGCTCTACCGAGCCAAGGAGCTAAATCGATACGTTTGGCGCGAGACAGGCCACGCCTTCTTTTTTGAGACGCTGATCAAGCCGCTACGATGCGGCGCACGGGTCGATGAAGTCAGGACGCATTGGCGGCAGCGCCAAGAGGGGACGACGCATATGCCCACCTTCGAATATCTACGCTACTTCAAGATAGGTTTGTTGACCCGGGTGCAACCCGTGCTTGCTGCCTCGAGAAGGAATGTGCGTTGCCCGCGATCGCACTGATCACTACGACCATCAATGTCCCCGAGGTATTGCACGGCTATGCGCGTGACGCGCGGGAGCATGGCCAAGCGATCAAGATTTACGTTGCAGGCGATCGGAGGACCGAGGCTGCGGCGGCAGATTGCTGCGCCCTCGTCGCCCGACAGACCGGCATCGAATGCGAGTATCTGGACCCCGCTGCCCAGGACAGCTTTCTGACCCCGTGGCCGAAGCTTTCGGAGCGCCTGCCCTGGAACTGCATACAGCGTCGCAATGTCGCGGTTCTCAAAGCGGTTTGCGACGGCGCCGATGCGGTGGTGACTATCGACGACGACAACCATATCGCCGAAAACAATTACTTTGCGCACTGCGCGGCGGTCTGCGCCGCCCCCGGCGAGAAGACGACCTTGCCGGCTTATGGGAAACCCGGCGAATGGTTCAATGTCTGCCGCTTTCTCGCGACAGCCAACAACTACCAGTTCGTGCCGCGCGGCTATGGAATGGCAGCCCGCGCCGATCTAGACGATGGCTCCACCCTTGTATCCGGTTCGCTGCTAACGATGCCGGTGGCCGTCGTCGCCGGGTTCTGGCTCGGCGATCCTGACATCGATGCCGCGACGCGCCTCGCTCATCGTGTCGAGGTTACGCGGTATCGGCTCGACCACAATTTCTTTCTCGCTCCCGGTGCCCGTGCCCCCTTCAACTCGCAGAATACCGTCGTGGCACGAGCGGCGCTTCCCGCCTACTTCCTGTCGCCGCACGTGGGGCGCTACGATGACATTTTCGCGAGTTTCATCGTCAAGCGAATTGCGGACCACTTGGGATGGGGCGTCTGTTTTGGACGACCACTGGTAAGACAAAAGCGGAACGAACACGACCTGTTGCGCGATTTCGACATGGAGCGTTTTGGCATGTGCCATGGGGACGCCCTGACAGAAGACTTGGCGAACGTGACCCTAACGGGCGACACTTTTGCCTCTTGCACGTTAGAGCTGTGCGATAAGTTCGAGCAGGCTGATAGCCACCCCCGTGCAAGCCTTCTGGAGACCAAACGCGACCGGCTCGCCGCTTTCTTTTCCGGCTACCGTACTTGGGCCGAGCTTCCCGTTTGGCACTAAGGTCCGTCCCGGACATGGACCTTGGCAGCCGCAGGGCCCGAGAAATGTTTTGGTCCCGTGCCGTCCAATGGCTGTTGGCGTTGTTGGCCGTTTACGCGATCGGAGCGCTAGTGCTGCTGTGGGTCCGAGCCGACCTGCGGCTCGTTGTCAGCGCGACGCCCATCTGGGTGATTCCGGCCTTCATGGCCTTGGCGTCGGTCGGTTTTGTCGTGCGCCTCGGACGCTGGCTGTTGCTGGCGCGAACCGTGGACCTGAAGGTGTCGGCTGCGGGTTTGGTGACGGTCTACCTGGGCGGCTTCCTGATGAACCTCACCCCCGGACGCATCGGCGAGTTGTGGCGTAGCTGGATCCTATGGCGAGGTTGGCAGTTGAAGTACCGTCGCAGCTTGCCGCTATTGATCTGTGACCGGTTGCTGGATCTCTGCGCCTTATTGCTATTCGGGGCGCTGGGTCTGGGTCTTGGTTTCGGCTTCAACTGGCCAGCGATACTGTGTCTGCTCGCCGCCATCGCGCTACTGGCTCTCATTGCCGTGCCCGGCTGGGTGCGACGCGCGATCAAGATCCTGTGGGCATCTATTGGCCGGCCAAGGCCGCGTCTGTTCGCGGTGCTGCTGTCGGTCTGCCGCAACGTCGCGCTTGTGCTCAGACCAGTCATCTTCCTTAAACTCTTGTTGTTGAGCTTGCTCGCATGGAGTATGGAGGCCGTGGCACTGCACATGCTTATGCCGACGGTCGGTGGCGAGCTATCGCTTCGTGCCGCGGCCGCAGTACTTGGTCTCGCCAACGTCGCTGGAGCGATTACTCCGCTGCCTGGCGGCGTCGGCGGCCAGGAGCTGACGATGGCCTACCTCATTAGCGGTGTTGCCAGCAACTCGACAGCGAACGCGATGGCAATGGTCGGCATCATGCGCCTGAGTACGCTGTGGTATGCGGCTGCACTCGGGCTGCCTTTTTTCCTTTACCTGTCGCGTCGTCACATGCACTAGTGTTCCGTCAAGCCTAAAAATGCGAGTGTAGCTGCGAGGGATTTTTGGTTCCTGGCGAGGCGCGACGACGCGGTGTGGCAGGCACCACACAAGGAGGAGCAACGAAGCCAGGGGCCAAAAAGACCCGCAGATACCCGTAGATTTAGGTTTGACGGAGCACTAGCTTCCGGTGGAGATATGGGCGTGTTGCTTGACCTGCTCCGGGCGACAGACATACAGCCATTCCCAGCGGACGCATGTCACGGAATTCGCAACCTGCGGTAGCTGCGTGAGAACATTGGTTGGATGTATCGCGACCGATATGTACCTGGCGCCTGTGTCGCTTGGAAGTTCGAGACCCTCACGGTCTTCGCTTTTCGGCGGTGGTCGCGAAAACCATCCCCCTTCGAGCGGTATGCCGGATTCCACCGCCAGGTACATCGCATATCTCAGGTGCCTTGCTCCCGTTGGAACTCCCTGTATTTCATCAATGACCAGCAGGCGTGACCCGCCGTCCAGGACTATTGGTAGCGGCGCCAATCGTTCTACTTCGACTCGCGCTTCCAGGTATTCATATGCCCAATACGGCCATGCGGAGTAGAGCTGCAGCGCAAATGCGATGCCAAGTATGAAAATGGCACGATGAAGGGGCCACGCCAGAACGAAGTGCGCCAGCGGGAGCAGGCTCAGACATATCACGAGCGGCCAGGCCAGTCGGACCGTGGCGCGATGGATCGCGTAGAGGTCGACAATCGCGTCGGGGAAGAGGAACGAAAGATCAAACAGGTAAGTGCCAATCCGCACCCACGGTGAAACGGCGATGATTGCAAGAATGGCGATGGCGCCTGCCAGCGGATAGTAAGCGCGAGGAATGCGAAACCGAGGCGGAACGGCGAGCCCCATGAGAAGAAGGAGGACGCAGCCCGCGCCAAGCCAGGCGTCCTGCTCGATGCCCGGTCCTCGCGCGTCATATATCTCGCGCAGGGAGTCGGGCTCCCCCATGATCATCCCCAACGGCGAAAAGCCGAACTCTCCGGGCGGGAGATCAGAGGCAAAACTGTCCGCCGCGAAAACACCGAGCGCTTGGCAAAGTGCGGCAAAGAGCAGGCACAGGATTGCGGCAGCGCCCGCTCGGCGCAAGATGGGGGCTTGAGACAGCGACGTGGCGAGCAGGCAGAACAGCAACACCTGCAGGGCCAACAGCGGATGAACGGCGAGCGTGATCAGAGACAAGGCAGCCGCGCGGGGGAAAAGGAACCCTACAGACGGACGTTCTCGCGAGGCGTATACGCATAGCGCCAGGGCAAGGATCAACAACCCTTGCGTAGACAGTGCGACGTGGGCCCAGTTGAGTCTTCCGACGAATATGGGCATGGCGAGGGCAAGGAAGGCGCCGCACAGGCACGGGACGACATGGCGCACGCCCGCTGCGCGGACGAATACGGCGCCCGCAACGGCTTGAAGGGTGACCACGACAGCGTGCCAAAGGCCGAAGTAGTGGAAGCCCTCTGGCAGCCAGGCAATGAAGGGACGGAATATCGTTGCCGCGAGCGGCAGACCGTCCATGAGCGAGATCGGGAACCCGTGGGGATAGTTGAACAGGTCCGTCCAAAGCGATGGCCAGGGACGCCCGTGATCGACGAGCGCCTGCCACGCCAGGCGGTAGTCGAGGGCGTCGTTCGGAAAGGTAAAGTTGTAGAAGCGGGCGGCGTCGCCCATGAGAAACGACGGCGGGTAGATGACGAGAGCCAGAACGAGTCCAAGTAGCGCAGAAAGCCCGAGGGACAGAGCCGTCGACTCATACTTGTTTCGGGCTTCGTGAGAGGTCATCTGGATCGGATTGTCTATCGTCTGCTTCGCGCGGTGGTGGAGAACCGGTCCGCCGGTCGCTTGGCCGGCAGGGGGCGGAGAGCGACGTTCGATTTCGGGCTTGGGGCCCGCGCTGTTACTTTCGCCTTTGTTAGCCTCGCAACCGCAACAAGCGCAAGGCGACCATGCCTTCCAGCCGGAATCGTTGGATACCTGGCGACACTTCGACGCGTCGCGCCCACCGATAGCTCAGTGGGCCGACAGGGCGCGGACGCATCCGGCTACCGCCGCCGTGTTCATTCGCCTATCCAATTGTCTGTTCGCAGGCCAACGACGCGGCCGAAATGTCGCTCGTTGTTTGTAACGAGCGTGCAATCAATACTTGCCGCATGTGCGGCGATCATCGCATCGTTGACGCCTATTGGCGTGCCAAGCCCCAGCAACTCGGCTTGGATACGAGCGAACTCGTCTGCGGCGGACATGTCCCACGCGAGCACCGCGCTCAATCGGCTACGGAGAGCCGTGATGCCCTGTTTGTGCCTGGCGGGGCTACCTGATCTCGCTGCACCAAGCTGGAGCTCGGCGTAAGTCACGACCGAGATGCAGATTCCCGCGCCAACCTCGACTTGTTCGTGCATTTTCACGAGCAACTGCCAGTCTTGACGACGGATCAGGTAGCTGCAGATGTCCGTATCCAACATCCATTGCATCAGAGCTCGACCCGCCCAAGCTGCATTAGATCAGGCCGTTCGGCCATGAAATCGTCATCCGCTAGCGGCGCATCGTCTGGGAAGGTCAGCCAACTCTTGCGGGCGGGCCGGATGACAAGCGCGTCGCCTTCCTTGCGGACAATGACGCTGTCCACGCCCTCGAATCGGAATGCCTTGGGTATGCGAACGGCCTGACTGCGGCCGTTCATGAAGAGCTTGGCAACTGTTTCCATGGCACCACTCCAGCTTTGGCCTGAATATCACGGGTATATTACCGATTTCGCAGCGCTTCTTGTACTCCCCAACCTTGCCCGGGCACGCACACCGACTCAGACCCAGCTCTCGTGAACTCGGTCTGAGTCAGGCCGATGAAGCGCCCGCAGCGCGACGATGTCCTCTCCGGACACGATGCCCTGCATCAGCCGATTGCGCTGCGCCTCCGAAGTTTTGACGAACCTGCGCGCCCCATTGGCTGTCCGTGTCAACAGATGCCGGGACCGCGCCCGAACCGATCTCCGGTTGGCGTCGATCAGTTGTCGGCGCCGACCATTTCGCCGTGTTGGGTGTAGTCGAGCCCTTCTGCCTCCTCCTCTTCGGTGACGCGCAAGCTTGTGAAGAACTTGATGCTGTAGAGGATGACGATGGTGCCAAGTGCGCTCCAGGCGCCCACGGCCAGTACGCCTTCGAGCTGAATCCAGACCTGCATGAAGTTGCCTTGCAAGGCGCCCGGCGCGTTGCCGATCTCTTCGAGAGCGAATACCCCGGTCAGTATCGCGCCCAGGAACCCGCCTACGCCATGGATGCCGAATACGTCGAGCGCATCGTCGTAGCCGAGACTGTACTTGAGCCAGGCGCAGGCCCAGCAACAACTGAATCCGGCGAATACGCCGATGGCGAGCGCCCCGGCGGGCGATACGAAACCGGCGGCGGGCGTGATGGCGACAAGCCCCGCGACGGAGCCGGAGACAAGGCCGAGGATGCTTGGCTTCTTGAGTATCCACCACTCATATAGCATCCAGGTAAGTCCCCCGGCGGCGGCGGATGTCTGAGTGACGAGCATCGCCAGAGCGGCGTTGTGGCTCGCGCTCAGCGCGGAACCCGCGCTGAAACCAAACCAGCCGATCCATAGCAGCGACACGCCGATGACGCTGAAGAGCGGATTGTGGGGTGCCATGTTTTCGGTGCCGTAACCCTTGCGCTTGCCGACGATGAGGCAGGCAACCAGGCCCGCTACGCCCGCATTGATGTGCACGATGGTGCCGCCGGCGAAGTCCAGCACGCCTTGTTCCTTGAGGAAGCCGCCGCCCCAAATCCAATGCACCACCGGGGCATAGACGATGATGGACCAGAGCGCGATGAACCAGAGCATGACGGAGAACTTCATCCGGTCGGCGACGGCGCCGGTTATCAGCGCGGCGCTGACTACGCCGAACCCGAGCTGGAATACCACGTACAGCGCCTCGGGAAATGAGCCCCGGAGTTGGTCCATATCCAGGCTGGTGAGAAGCAGCAGATCCAGGTTCCCGATGAACTCGTTGTCGCCGGAGAACGCGAGACTGTAACCGACGATCATCCACACCACGGATACGAGACAACATATGGCGAAACACTGACCGGCGATGGACAGCATGTTCTTGCGTCGGACCATGCCCCCGTAGAACATGGCGATGCCGGGCACGGTCATCATGAGACCAAGCACGGCCGCCATGAGCATCCACGCGGTATTGCCGCTATCGAGACCAGGCGGCGTTTCGGCGGCCAACGCGGTGGGAGCGACGAGTGCGAACAGGATCAGGACCGCGGCGGCTATGGGCCTCGCAAGTATGGATTTCATTCGACTTTGTTTCCTTGGCTGGTCCGTTTGGCGGATGAATGGTCGAAAGTGGCGAGTCGCCGGGAGCGATCCCTGGTTATCGGTCCGCGCTGAACCGTGTCATGAACGTCGCCTTCTGTTCTTGTTCTTTTCATCACCGGATCGCTTGAAGAACATCCTCGCGCGCGGCCCTATCGGGGCAGTGGGGGCGGTGCTCTTCTCCACTTCGGAACCGCCCACGGCAACGCCACGGTAATACCGCTTTTGCTCTGGGTGCGGCTCCTCCGCTGGCTTGGCAGCCGCTTCGGGCGTTTCGGCAACAGCAGATGTCGTTGGCTCGGCTGGAGTAGCGGCGGGTTCCTTCGGCGAGACGTCCGGGGTAGCGGGTTCCGCGGATCTGTTTTCCGGGGTGGCGGGAGCCTCGAGCGAGGCCGCGCGCCGTTCTGGCTGTGGTTCGCTTCCGGCATCCGGTGGCTGCGGTGTTTCAAACTTCTTCTCGCGGGTAGCCTCCCGCTGATCCGGCGCGTCAAATGTGCTGTCGCGCTGGGGTTCGGTGCGTCGTTGCGCCAATGGCTGGGTGAGGGTTGGCGTTGATGGCTCAGATGCTTCTTCGCGAGGCTGGAACGTCGGATTGACGGCGGGAGCGAATGCGCGTCTGGGTATTTCCCTGAAGCGTCTGACCGCGTCGTGAACCGCCAGCAATCCCATGCCGAGACTGACGTTCCTGTTCGTGACCAGTATGAAGACCACCTGTTCCCAGCCGGGCACAGACGACATGAACTGATAGGTGTTGCTCGTCGTCATCTGGACTTCGCGCACGAATCCGCCGGACCCCTCACGGTTCCTCGACAGTGAACGCTCAAAGTTGCGAACCAGCTTGCCGCGAAACAAGTCGATGCCGACATAGGACACGAGAGTGATGGTGTTCGCATTCATGACCGTTCCAGCGCGATACTCCGCGGCCAGCGGCAAACCGGTTTCAAGATCGGTAAGGACGCATCCCAGGGAGCCGTCCACATCATCCATGACGTCTCGGCAAACGCTTTGCAGATCCATCTCAATCTCCCGTGGGCGCCGCCGTATGACCGCAGCGCCCGAATTTGCAGCCGACGGATGATGCAACGTTAGCTGATCATCCGCAACCTCCTGCCGCTGCGCCATCTTGATTGGAACCTGGTGACATTCGGTCAACCAACGAGGGGCTTGGCGAGATATCGGGCGAGCGTCGTGCCATCGAGGCCAACGCGGCAAATGCCCCTCTCGTCGACCATGGAAGGTGCCGGCTGAACGCGGATCATCTGAACCGGAACTGGAACTTGGTTGACCGCTCCTGGCGCTTGCGGCATGCGCCTTGGTCCCCGAATTCGAAGACCCAGTTTCTGACCACGTGCGTCGCGGAACGGGAGAAAAGGTCGAAAGACCGGGGCCGCTCCGCGCTGGATTGCTCGGGGATGACGGCGATCTCGTCGTTAACGGTCGCGCCCTGCTCGTCCAGCGCGTAGCGAACGGCGATGGTGGCCGATCCATAGTTCATCCGGCGGCGTCCCGGGTATATGTCGCTGGCGGCTTCGGCAAGGAACTTCGGCAGCAGAGTCGCAGCACATGGGGGCAAATCCGTCGTGGCGGACCGATTGCTTGCCAGTGCGAGTTGCCCGATAGGCTCGGCGTCGGACGGATCGTCGGACACGGAAGCATCGCGTTCGACCACTTCAGCAACCGGCACGTCGCTGGCGACGACCGCTTCGGGAAGGGTCGGCCCACTCGCGATGGTGCTCGGTTCGGCCGTCTCTGGAACGGGTCGTTGTTCGGCGATTTGGGCTGGCGGCGGCGTTTCGACTTCTGCTGGTTCCTCCGCTGCGATCTCGCCTATTTCCGCCTGAAGTGCCTCCAGTTGTTCTCTCTGTTCGGCCAGCGATTGCTGTTGGCGGCGCAACTCCGCCGCCCGTTGGGGTTGCGCTTTGGGCGCGGCGGTGGTCCGCGCCCGTTTTTCGGCAATCTTGCGCAACTCCTCTTCCAACGCCTCCCTTTCCCGCTGTACTTCCGCGAGCATCCGTGCCGCTTCTGCGCGCTCTTTCTCGATTCGCTCGCGCTCCAGTGACGCGAGTTCTTCGGGCGTCAATCTATCCATGAGGGGTTCCGCCGCATATGCGGGCAACGGTGGTTGATCATTGAATGTCAACTGGGCGTCGGCGAAATATTCTTGCCAGAATGCCTGGTGCGCACGCTTCGGCCGCGGGTGCTCGGTCAGGTCGAGTCGCGGTAAATAGTAGATCTGCACGGCCAGGTTCGACGCCGACGGACGCCGGCCCATGTGTCCCGTCTGCACCGCGCGGTTCGCGGTGAAGTCCGCGAAGTTCCAGTCGGTCCATTCGAGGTCGAGATGGGAGTACCACGCGGCGTGCTGCATCATGTCGGAGAATACATAGATCGTTCGCGGCCCCGAGCCTTCCGACAACTCCATGGCGGAATCCTCCAGCGCCTCGATGAGGTAGGAGTTGGCGACCGGCAATTCCGGCTGATTTCTCGCCAACGCGTCGACGCGGTTTTGCAGCGCGTCACGACGGGAGCAGAAGCGGTCTGCGGCCTGGCGTAGGGACGCGGGAAGCTGCGCGGGCAGGTCGTCGCAGTCCCGCAACGTGTTTCTCTGGTCCTTGGCGGTGCCGATCTGCAAGTCGGCGTTGTTGTAGGGTTTGCACACCCGGTCGAGTGGAAACCGAGGCGCTCGAGGGTCCGCCGCGAGGGCGAATACGCGCAGTTCGGTGTTCCGGCCGAGGCGAAGGCTCACGTCGTGCAGCAATTTGCCCGGCAATGACAGGTTCGCTTCGTCCAGCGGTTTGCGGAAGTCGAGCAGGAACACGGCGCGACCAGCCGACTCGTCCGGTTGGAGCGCGCACAGGTCGTCGTCCAACTCCTGCCTGGTGTCGGGACTGCTAAAAAAAATCAGTACGCCGGACAAGGCGACCGCGACCAGAAGCGGTGGAAGCAAGAGCAGAAGGTACCGCTTCGGGTCGCTTGGCCTTCTCGGCCCGAGAGTTTCCGCCAAGCGATTGCGCTGTTGCTGTTGTTGCATGTCAATGATGGGAGATTTCGCCGCTTGTTCGCAACCCGGCATGGGCCGTGTTGCTTACGTCTTCGGCAGGGTGACTCCGAGCTGGCCCTGGTATTTCCCGCCACGATCCTTGTAACTCGTTTCGCAACGTTCGTCAGACTGGAAAAACAACAGTTGAGCGACCCCCTCGTTCGCATAGATTTTCGCGGGGAGATTGGTTGTGTTGGAAAACTCGAGCGTCACATGCCCCTCCCACTCCGGTTCCAGGGGCGTGACGTTGACAATGATTCCGCAGCGCGCGTACGTGGACTTGCCCACGCACAGGGTCAGGACGTCCCTCGGGATACGGAAGTATTCGATGGTGCTGGCGAGCGCGAAGGAATTGGGCGGCACGATGCAGCTATCGTTCCTCACGTCCACGAAACTGCGTTCGTCGAACGCCTTCGGGTCCACGGTGGCGGAGAAAATATTGGTGAACACCTTGAACGCGGGGGCGCAACGGACATCGTAGCCGTAACTGGAGGTGCCGTAGGAGATGACGCCAACGCCGTCGCTGCGGCGAACCTGGTGCGGTTCGAACGGCTCGATCATGCGGTGTTCGCGCGCCATGCCGCGAATCCAGCGATCGGACTTGATGCTCATGCATCGTCCATTCGTATGGCGGGCGGCGGAGCCTGGGATGCCACGGCGCGCCACAGCGCGGCGGCGGCGCGGCGCGCGCAGTCTATGTAGCTCCGGGCGACGTCGCTGTCGGGGTCGGCGGCGACGGTCGGCCGACCGCCGTCCGCCTGTTCCCGTATCCTGGCTGTCAGCGGCAGCGCCCCGAGCAGTTCGACGCCATATTCTTCCGCCACGCGCGCACCCCCGCCGGCACCGAACAGGTGGTGAGTTTGGCCGCAGCCGTCGCAAACGAAATAGCTCATGTTCTCCACGATCCCGAGGATCGGTATGTTGACCTTGGAGAACATCTCGATGCCCTTTCTGGCGTCCGCCAGCGCGATATCCTGGGGAGTGGTGACGATGACGGCACCGCCAACGGGAACGGTCTGGGACAGGGTGAGCTGGATATCGCCGGTCCCGGGCGGCATATCGACGACAAGGTAGTCCAGATCACCCCAGGCCGACTGTTCCAGAAGCTGTCTCAGGGCCCCTGAAACCATTGGGCCGCGCCATACCATCGGCGTCCTGCTTGTCACCATCATGCTCATGGACATCGCTTCGATACCGTGCGCCTTGATCGGGACAAAGAATTTTTCGTCCCGCACCTCGGGCCGATGTCCTTCGGCAATCCCGAGCATGATGCCCTGGCTTGGACCATAGATGTCGGCGTCGAGAATGCCGCTTTTCGCTCCGATACGGTCCAGTGCGAGGGCAAGATTGACTGCGGTGGTGGACTTTCCGACGCCGCCCTTGCCGGAGGCGACGGCAATGATGTTCTTCGCGCCGGGAATGCCTCGTGCTTCGGGCGCGCGGAATTCGAGGTCGAGGACGGTGTCTTCGCCGATCCAGTCGGAGACAGCGCGCGCGTAGTCTCCTTCGACACCGTTGATCGGGTAGCCGAGATGCACCTGCGCGTGCCACTTGCCGTCCAGCTTCGCCATACGCCGCACCGCGCCCAGCTCACCCCAGGTCGCGGAGAGAATCGGATCCCGGAATGTCTCCAGGGACCGCCCTTTCGCCGCCATCTTCCGCGCCCCGCGCCCTGTCGGCTCCGATAAAGGTGAGCGATTATAGGGTATATTGCCCGCCGCACCCGCACCCCCAAGCGCCGAAGGGGCTGGAAGCTCTCGCCATGACTCTCGCCATGACTCTCGCCATGACTCTCTCCATGAAAAGAAGCGCTCGCCAACATTGGAGCCAATGCGAACGCTTGGCGTCGCGGGGGTAGCCATGGGGCTGAAGACTCACGGTCAGCGACGGATTCTCGTCACCAGCGCATTGCCCTACGCGAACGGCCCGCTTCACCTCGGTCACCTGCTGGAACACATCCAGACCGACATCTGGGTGCGTTTTCAGCGTCTCGCCGGCAATCAATGCATCTACGTCTGCGCCGAAGACGCGCATGGCACGGCGACCATGCTGAAGGCGGAGGAAGAGGGCATGACCGCCGAGGAGTGGGGCGAAGCGATGCGTGCCTCCCACGCGGCGGAATTCGCCCGCTTTCACATAGCGCACGACAACTTTCACAGCACGCATTCGGACGAGAATCGCTACTACTCGGAACTCATTTACCGGCGACTCGAAGAGAAGGGCTATATCTTCACCGAGGAAGTAGAGCAACTCTACGACCCCGAGGCGCGGCTGTTTCTTGCCGACCGTTACGTGCGTGGCGGCTGTCCCCGCTGCGGCGCCCAGGATCAACCGGGCGACAACTGCGATATGTGCGGCGCGACCTACGACGCCACGGAACTTTCCGAGCCGCGCTCCGTGCTGTCGGGGGCCGTGCCCATCCTGAAGGGGTCGACGCACTACTTCGTCGATCTGGCCAGGTTCGAGGACTTCCTGAAGTCCTGGACCCGAAGCGGCACGGTTCAGCCGGAGGTCGCCAACAAGCTCGCCGAGTGGCTCGACGAGGGTTTGAAGCCGTGGGATATCAGCCGGGACGCGCCGTATTTCGGCTTCGGGATCCCGGGTGCCGAGGGCAAGTACTTCTACGTCTGGATGGATGCACCCATCGGCTACATGGCGAGCTTCAAGGACTATTGCGCTCGGTCGGGCGTCGACTTCGACGAGTTCTGGCGTCCCGACTCCGATTGCGAGGTGCACCACTTCATTGGCAAGGACATCATCAATTTCCACGCCCTGTTCTGGCCCGCGGTGTTGTCGGCGGCGGATTTCCGCACGCCGACGCGCGTGCATACGCACGGCTTCATCACCGGGGGCGGCGAGAAGATGTCGAAGTCGCGAGGCACCTTCATCAATGCCTCGACGTACCTTGACCACCTCGATCCGGAATACCTGCGGTACTACTTTGCGACCAAGCTGTCGCCGAATACGGACGACATCGATATCAATTTCGATGACTTCGTCCAGCGCGTGAACGCGGACCTGGTGGGCAAGATCGTCAATATCGCGTCCCGGTGCGCGGGATTCCTGCACAGGCACTTCGACTCGATGCTGACGCCGACGCTCCACGATGCGGCCTTGTGGCAGGAGGTTGCCGGCGCGCGGGAGCGGTTGGCTGGCCTATACGACACCGGTGCCGTCAGCCGCGCTGTACGTGAGATCACCGCGTTGGCCGACTTGGCGAATCGCTACATCGATGGCCACGCACCGTGGCGTCTCATCAAGCAAGCGGACCGCGCCGGGGAGGTGCAGGACGTCTGCTCCATGGGCATCAACCTGTTTCGCGTCATCGCGCTTTATCTGAAGCCGATCCTGCCGGCCTTCGCGGAAAGGACGGAGGCGTTCCTCAACGTGCCGCCGATGACCTGGGAAGACGCGGCGACACCCCTGGTCGATCACCGTATCGGCAGGTTCAAGCCCCTCATCCGGCGCATCGAAAAAAAGGCCGTCGAACGTGTTGTGGAAGCTTCGAAGGAGGATGAACCGCCTCCGGTCGAGAGCAAACCCGTTCGGGAACCCGTTCGGGGACCCGATAAAAGTTCCATCAGCATCGAGGACTTCGCCAAGGTAGACCTGCGCGTCGCGCGCATCGTCGAAGCGCTGCCGGTGGAAGGTGCCGACAAGCTGCTGAAACTGACGCTCGATGTGGGCGATCATCGTCGGGAGGTCTTTTCGGGCATCAAGGAGGCGTACGATCCGGCGGGCCTCGTCGGACGTTACGCCATCGTCGTCGCCAACCTCGCGCCGCGCAAGATGCGTTTCGGCACTTCCGAGGGCATGGTTCTCGCTGCGGGTTCCGGCGGCCGCGAGATATTCCTGGTGACGCCGGACGATGGCGCCGTGCCGGGAATGGAGGTTCGCTAACTGAGCGAGCTGCTGCTTCTGCTCGTCACGGCCGCGCTGGTCAACAACTTCGTACTGGTCCAGTTCCTCGGGCTGTGTCCGTTCATGGGAGTATCGAACCGGTTCGACACGGCCTTGCCCATGGGTCTCGCGACGGCGTTCGTGCTCACCCTATCGAGCTTGGCCGCGTTCGCGATGCACCACTACCTGTTGGTGCCGCTGGATCTCGGCTACCTCAGGATAGTCGCCTTCATCGTCGCCATCGCCGGCGTCGTGCAGTTCACCGAAGCCTTCGTCAAGCGCGTAAGTCCGCTGCTCCACCAACTGCTCGGCGTCTATTTGCCGCTCATCACCTCGAACTGCGCAGTGCTCGGCGTGGCCCTGATCGTCACCGACAGCGGCGCGAGCTTGCTGCAGACCATCGCCGTGGCGCTCGGCGCGGCTTTTGGCTTTTCCGTCGTGATCGTCTGCTTCGCTGCCTTGCGCGAGCGCTTCGAAATGGAGGCGATAGCGCCCGCCTTGCAGGGCACTCCGGTGGCCCTGATCACCGTCGGCATCATGTCGCTCGCTTTCTACGGTCTGCGGGGCATCGGCCAATGATCCTGGCTGCGATCGTTCTCGGCGCGCTTGGGTTGGTTGTTGGCGCCGCCCTGGGATTCGCGCGCAAGCGTTTCTCGGAGAACGGGGATAGCCTGGCGGCCGCCATCGATGCCTTGTTGCCGCAAACCCAATGCGCGCAGTGCGGCTATCCCGGTTGTCGCCCCTATGCCGAAGCGATCGCTGCCGGCGCGCCGCTCGATCTATGTCCGCCGGGCGGGCAGACGACCGCCGAGGCAATTGCGGCGCTGCTCGGGCGGGAGGCGGAGCAACCCGTAGTTTTGGCGCCCGCCGACTGCGTCGCCGTGATCGATGAAAAGGCGTGTATCGGTTGTGCGCTGTGTCTGGCTGCGTGCCCGGTGGATGCCATTGTCGGCGCGAGCAAGTATGTGCATACGGTCATCGAGGCGCGCTGCACGGGATGTGAACTTTGCCTCGCGCCGTGTCCGGTCGATTGCATCTCCCTCGAGCCGACAGCGGAAGCGACCTTGAAATGGAAGCGGCCGTGAAGCGCCTGCCCCTGCCTCGCGTGTTGCGATACCCATTGCTCACTCGCAGCGGGCGGTACGAACCAGCGGTGGCTTCGGGCAAGCGTATCCGCGCGGGCGATGCGCTTGCCGCTGCGCATTCGGGACCGGCGGGGTACTTGAATGCGGGCACGTCTGGCGTAGTGGAAGTGACGGCGACAGAAATGCTGCTGTATCCCGACGGGCGTGAAGACGCCGCACCGCCCCTGACCTCAAAGGACTTGGCGGAGCGCGTGCGGGACGCCGGCATCGTCGGGTTGGGCGGGGCCGGCTATCCGACCTGGCTGAAACTTCAACAAGCCAGGAACGCCGCCGTGACGACTCTCATCGTCAATGCCGTTGAATGCGAGCCGGGTGTTTCGGCGGACGGCGCCCTCCTGCGAGGCCATACCGAGGAGGTGTTGTCGGGCATGGGCGCCTTGGCGGACTACCTGGGAAAACCGCGTGCGATCATCGCCCTCGGCGAGGGGATGGATGATATTCCAGGCGCCGACGTTGCGCGGGTGACGGGTCCCTACCCCTCCGGTTCCGAACGTGCGCTGATAGCGCGGTTGCTGGGCAAGGACCTGTCTCGAAGTCCTGTTCGCCAGGGTCGCGAAATTCCTACGGACGTGGGCGTCGTGGTATTCAACGTCGCCACAGTATTCGCCGTTCACCGCGCATGGCATTGCGGGGAGCGCCTTATCGTCGCCAACGCACCGCGCATTGTCACCGTGCACGACGCAAACGCCTGGCTGCGTATCGGCCATCCTGTCGCGGAACTGCCGTTGCCCGAGGGCCAGGTAATGGTCGGCGGTCCGGTCACAGGCTGGGTGGCGACGGAAGGCGAGTCCATCGCGAAGACCACGCGTGCGGTCAGCGTGCGCGCGCCGCGGGAGGCGAGTCCATGCATCCGCTGCGGATGGTGCGCGCGCGCTTGTCCCGAAGAACTGCTGCCGCAGGACCTGTTCCGTCACATCAACGCGCGGCGCTGGTCCGAGACGGAAGGGTTGAGACTTGCTGACTGTGTTGAATGCGGTGCCTGCGACCTGGCTTGCCCAAGCGGCTTGCCGCTGCTGGCGACATTCCGACATGGCAAGTCGGAACGTCGTGAGTTGGCACGCCGCGCGCGCAACGCCGCGCTTGCGCGGGACCGATACACGGCTCGTGCGGCGCGCCTGGAACAACAGCGCGCGGAACAGCGCAAGGAACGCGAAGTCCGCATGGCTTCCCGCCGCGAATGGACGCATCCGGGACGTTAGCCCGGATATTTCGTCAAGGGCCGCGATGATCGCGCAGGATTTTGCCCGCGTGCGTGTGCTCGTGAGCGGAAGCATAGCCATGCCATATGGTGTAGCGAGCACGTGCGCGCACGCGGGCAAAAGACCAGCGAGGGCGCGGCCAGCGCAGTCTGCAACTGGCAGTATTGCCGGAAACATAGAAATATCTATTCGAAAATAAATGACATTCGATCACGCAATAAGCGGCTTGATGAAATGTCCGGGTTAACAACACGGGGCGTAATGCTGCGCACCGGCGCGGCGCTCATCCCGGCTCTGTTGGCCGCGACGTACTGTTTCGGTCAGGGCGTACTCGTCAATCTGGCAGTCGCCGTGAGCGCCGGTGTCGCCATGGAGGCGGGTTGGGTCTGGGCCCGATTTCGCAAGTTCGATGCCGTCAAGGATGCCAGTACGCCGGTGACTTGCGCGCTGATCGCCATAGCGGTTCCCCCGGCGTTGGATCCGGGCATCCTGGTATTCGCGGCGGCCATGGCGGTGATCCTCGCCAAGCAACTTTACGGCGGCATTGGAAAGAACGTCTTCAACCCCGCGATGGTCGGATACGCCGCCGCGCTGGTCGCTTTCCCGGCGCACTTTTCTGGCTGGGAGGCCGACTGGGACGCGCTCACGGGGGCCACGGCGCTGGATGTCTTCAGCTTCCGGGGGGGCGCCACCGTAGCCGAGGTATGGCGGCAACCCGCTTTCGGCGCGATCGGCGCGCACGGCTTCGAGATCGTCAATGTCGCCGCGCTTGTCGGCGGCCTCTATCTTTGCGCTGCCCGTATCGCGAACTGGCGAATGCCCGTCGCGGTGCTCGGCGCACTCGGCGCGTGCGCCGCGCTCGGATACGACAACGGCAGTTCCGCGAGCCTGGGTTCCCCCCTGTTCCATTGGTTTTCCGGCGGCACCATGCTGGTGGCGTTTTTCATCGCCACGGACCCGGTGACCGCGCCGTCGTCGGCGGGCGCGCAATGGATCTTCGGGTTTGCGATAGGCGTGCTCGTCTATTGCATTCGCAGTTTCGGCGGCTATCCGGATGGCATAGCTTTCGCGGTGCTGCTTGCCAACCTGGCGGCGCCAGCGCTCGACAAGGCGATGCTGCGACCATGACGGCTCCCCCAGGGACATCGATGCGCGCCGCGCTCTTTCTCGGCCTATTGATGGCCGCCGCCGGCGCGATGCTCGCGGGCATCGACGCGATCACCGAAGACCGCATCGAAGCCAACGAGCGGCAACGACGACAGGCGACACTGAAGGAACTCGTGGGACTCGACATCGAGATGCGAGGGCACGAAGATGTCGCCGCATGTGATCGAGACCTGGTGGCGTTGGCGGTGGTGGAGCACGGTTACGGGGGTTCGATGGACCTGGTGGTCGCCTTTCGGGACGGGCGGCTATCGGGCGTGCGCGTGACGCGCCATGCGGAAACACCTGGTTTTGCCGATATTCTCGATCCGTCGGACTGGATCGGACGCATCAACGACGAAGGTCACGTCGATGCTGTCACGGGGGCAACGATCACATCCAACGCAGTGCTGCGTGCGCGGGATGCGGCCCTCGCGCGCTGGGCTGCCGAGACCTGGTGCTCCGAGTGAACGATGTCTTCAAGGACGCTGCGTGGCGCCACAATCCGGCGTGGGGCCGTCTTCTCGGGTTGTGTCCGCTGCTGGCGGTGACGACAACGATCGAGAACGCGCTGGGACTGGCCGTCGCCAGTGCCTTCGTGGTGGTCGGTTCGGCGGGAACGGTGTCCTTGATTCGTGCTTTTGTTCCCGCCGAGGTCAGGCTGCCGTTTTTCGTGCTGGTCATCGCCACCTTCACTTCCGCGGTGACGATGTTGATGCAGGCATACGCGTTCGATCTCTACGAGCGTGTTGCGCTGTTCGTACAGATCATCGTCACCAACTGCATGATTCTTGGCAGACTGGAACAGTTCGCATCGAAGCAGCCGATAGGACGGGCGCTAACGGATGCGCTCGGCACAGCGTGCGGTTTTGCGGTTGCCCTGATCGCGCTCGGCGCAGCCCGGGAACTCGCCGCTCTGGCAGTTCCGTTGGCTGCGCTTGCGCCCGGGGCGTTCATTATCGCTGGATTGCTGCTCGCCGGAGCACGCGCCGGCGGTAATTTGGCGAGGTACAAGTTGCATCGCCGAACGTAACGAGGCCATCCTTGACGTATGAGTACTGTGATCTGTAGGGCACGCAACGCATGATTTTGACCACGACTTCAGTGATCCAGGGGAAGACGGTCCGTGACTACAAAGGCATTGTCACGGGCGAGGCGATTGTCGGTGCGAATATCTTCAGGGACTTTTTCGCGGGCATTCGCGATATTGTCGGAGGACGTTCGGCCGCCTATGAGAAGGAGTTGAAAAAGGCGCGCGAAATCGCCCTGAAGGAGATGTCCGATAGCGCTCGCTCGCTGGGCGCGAACGCCATCGCGGGGATCGACCTCGACTATGAGGTCGTCGGAAAGAATGGCAGCATGCTCATGGTCACGGCATGCGGCACCGCCGTGACTATCTAGCCCCAGCATTTCATCAAGCCGCTTGTCGAGTAGCTAGACGTCCTTTGGTCGACCCATCATGTCCCCGCCTGCAAGAAACGTCAGAAAAGTAGGAGTACTGGTTGCGGGTATGCACCGCAGCGGAACATCCGCCGTGACAAGGGTTCTTGCCAGCCTGGGTTGCGATCTGCCGAATACGCTGATGGAAGCCGACCCCAACAATGCCATGGGATATTGGGAGTCCACTGAGATTGTAGATCTCAACAACGCGATTCTTGTTTCCGCCGGCTCGTCCTGGGACGACTGGGAGGCGTTCAATCCGGAATGGTACGCGTCGCTGATTGCGGAGGATTTTCACGAACGGGCGGGGGCTGTTCTCACCAGCGAGTTCGGAGACAGCCGGCTGTTCGTCCTCAAGGATCCTCGAATCTGCCGACTCTTGCGATTCTGGAAGGAAGCACTTGACCGTATCGGCGCGGTACCGGTAGTGGCGTTGCCCATTCGCAACCCGCTCGAAGTGGCCGCGTCGCTGCAGGCGCGCGACGTGATCGATCCGTCAGTCGGCGTGCTCCTCTGGTTGCGAAATGTCCTCGACGCCGAGGCGAGTTCGCGTGGATTGCCACGCGCCTTCACTCGCTACGAGGACGTGCTCGACAACTGGAAGAGTGTGGCCATCAGACTCGGTTCTGAACTCGAAGTCACGTGGCCAAGGCGTTCGACCGTCGCGGACCTGGAGATAGAGTCGTTTATTGCGTCCTCAATCCGGCACCACATACACGACGATGCCCGTGTTCATGACGATCCGATGGTCTCGCGATGGGTCAAGACGGCTTTCGAAATCTTCAATCGTTGGGCTCGCGGCGAGGTGAGAACAACCGATGCCGGCACATTGGACTCAATCAGGTTGGCATTCGACGATTCTGGCGCGAGCTTTAGCCGCCCCCTTGCCATCGGTAGACAGGCGACGCAAAGAAATCGGGAATACGAAGCGCAGATCCACGCGCTTGATCGGACCGCACTATCGTTGGAACAAGCCGCGGTTGGGCGAGACCGCCAGATCGCAGACCTTGACAAGGCCGTTCGTGAACGCGACCAGCGCGTCGCTGATCGGGATAGCCAACTCACCTCTGTGAGTCAGTTGTTGAGCAAACGCGACCGGCAGGTCGCTGATCGGGATAGCCAACTCGCCTCTGTGAGTCAGTTGTTGAGCGAACGCGACCGGCAGGTCGCTGATCGGGATAGCCAACTCGCCTCTGTGAGTCAGTTGTTGAGCGAACGCGACCGGCAGGTCGCCGATCGGGACGGGCAGATCGCCGATCGGGACGGGCAGATCGCCGATCGGGACGGGCAGATCGCCGATCGGGACGGGCAGGCGGGACGGGCAGGTCGCCGATCGGGACGGGCAGATCGCCGATCGGGAGCGGCAGATCGCTGATCGGGAGACCATGATCGAGTCGTTGCAGGGTACTGTCGCCGAACGGGATGCGCGGATTGAATCCCTGGATCGGGCCATCGTCGAACGAGAGAGCCAGATCGAAGCGATTTACGGATCAACCTCCTGGCGCATCACGCGACCTCTACGCTTCCTCAAGATCGTTCTGTTGGCATCTCTGGGCGGTACCCGACGATTCCTGTCGGGAACTGCCTTTTACAGCATGCGCTTCCTGTGGAGGCTGATTCCACTCGGCCCGCTCAGGCAGCGGTTAAAAGGCCCATTGCTCCGTTTGCTACCCCAGCGATTCGTTGATCGTCACTTGGGTCCGAGGACACGGTCTAACCGGCGATACGTTGCTTCCGGGCGGTTGCAACTGGCGGATCGCAACTTCGACGCCAGCAACGACCAAGGCGATACGCCAATTCTGTTCGATCCGGAGTACTACCTGGCCGCCAACGAAGACGTAGTGAATAGCGGGGCGGACCCGTTACGGCACTACCTCGAACAAGGCGCCGTGGAAGGCCGGCTGCCGTTCGCGTTGGAACCGGATGAAATTGATCCCGTGGTCGAGACCCTCCATCGAATCGACATGCGCCAGGATGACGCGTTCGCGTTCGATGCCCGATTTTATCGCGACCTGAATCCGGATCTCGCCCAATCGGACGACACAGCGCTTCTCGATCACTACCACAATCACGGCCGCGCGGAATCCCGCGCGGGTTCCAGAGGTGAATTTGTACGTCAGATCTGCGATGACCCGCGAGAGATTCCACTGGATTTCAAGGCTGCGGAATACATTGATCTGTATCCAGACCTGAATGGCTATGCCGAGCGGTCGCCCTTGGAAGCGTTGCGGCACTACATGTGCAGTGGGCGGTGGGAACCCAGGCTGTATACGTGGCGCGGCGACGCCGCCATTGCATCGCCCGACCCGACTTCAATCGATTTGCCTCGGGAACTGATGCTGGAAACGCGGCCGCTGTGCGTTCTCGCGCACATATACTATCCGGATCTGTGGGAGGAGCTGGCGGGATTCGTTGCGAACTTGCCCGAGCGTACCTACGACCTGTACGTCAATTTGGTTGACACGACCTTCACACAGGAACTCAAGCAGCATATTCGCGACACCTTCCCCGCTGCGAGCATATACGTCAGCGAGAATGTCGGCCGAGACATCGGCGGTCACTTTCAGTTGTTGCGGAATGTTCCCATGGAAGATTATCGATTCTTCTGTCTAATCCATTCCAAGAAAAGCCCGCACCTGGGCACGGGAGATGCTCTACTCTGGCGCCGGAGGCTATTGACTCCTCTCCTGGGGACGCGAGAGCTTGCGATCGAGAACTTGAAGTTGATGTTGACGGACGACACCATCGGCCTGATAGGTTCCGGCAGGTGCCGCGATACGGAGTTGAAAGACAACGCTGAGAAATTCATAAAACTTCTTGATCTGCTCGACGTGGGACCCGAGTCGAGAGACGTGGAATTTCTGTCGGGCACCATGATGTACCTGCGCCGGGAAGTACTGCAAAGGATATTCGAAACCTGCAAGGATCTACCTTTTGAAGAGGGAGACGACACGCACCTGCGGTTCCACCTCGACTCCCAATGGGCGCATGCGATCGAACGCGTCATCGGCAACGTCGTACGGGACATGAACTATCGTTTCGAATGGCGGTAGCCGAACAGGAAAGACGATGCAGACAAGACACCTCGATATCCCGGATGTGAAGCGGATCGCCATGCAGAAACCTGGCGATCAGCGTGGTTTTTCCTCCCCGATATGAGAGTCGTGCTGCTGGGGCCGAATGGCCAGCTCGGGGTTGATATTCGGCGTCACCACGAGCAGTTTGGCGAGCCTTTCGAACTTCTGGCCTTGGCGCGGGACCGGTTGGATGTTGCGTCGCCGGGCGCGATTGAACGCCAGTTCGAAGACTTGGATTTTGACGCGCTGGTCAACTGTACCGGGTACCACAAGACCGATGAGGTCGAAGACAATGCCGCCCTCGCCGTTGCCGTCAATGCCCATGCCGTGAAGAGGTTGGCCCAGGTATGCGCCCGCCGCCGGGCACGGCTGATCCACGTCAGCACCGATTACGTGTTCGGCGGTGACGCCGGGCGCACCGATCCGCTGACCGAGGACGATCCTATCGCACCGCTAAACGTCTACGGCGCGTCCAAGGCCATGGGCGAGACGTTGGCGAACCTTGCTCTCGACAACCTTGTGATTATCCGTGTTGCGTCCCTGTTCGGCGTCGCCGGCGCCAGCGGCAAGGGCGGGAACTTCGTTGAGACCATGATTCGCGTCGGTGCCGAGACTGGTGCGCTCCGGGTCGTGGACGACCAGATCATGTCACCGACCGCGACTGCGGACGTCGCCCGAGTCGTCTTGCATATCCTGGTCGAGGATTGCGCACCCGGTCTATATCACGTGGTCAATGACGGTGCCGCCAGTTGGTTCGACTTCGCTCGGGAGATCATCACCCGAGCGCGAATCGACGCTCGCGTGACGCGATGTACCAGCGAAGAATACCCCACACGTGCAGCACGCCCTCGCTACAGCGTGCTCGACAACTCGAAGACTTCGACAGCCTTTGGTCGCTTGCCTCCGTGGCAAGCTGCGCTTGATGACTACTTGCGTGCCAAAGGTCACATTCACTGAATCGAACGGAGCTCAATAGCAGCATGGCGATCAAGGGCCACATCGAGAGAATTTCGCGCTGGTTCATTGCCGGCTGGTGCGTTGACGATGAAATTGAAGAACTGATCGAAATCGAAGTGCGGGTTGAAGGACTATCGCTGGGCACGGTTCGAGCCGATATTCCCAGACGCGATATCGCGGAGACATTAAACCGTCCGTTAGCTGGTTTCCGGTTCCCTATCGCTCCTGAACTATTCAGGTTGCTTCCGCATCGAGGCGAGGTTGAAGTCCTGACCTCGAGTGGTCAAGCGCTACCGATGCTAAGGGGCCGTGACTCCCGCATTGACAACCCGCATGGCCAGGGTATCGAGAAACTTGCCCACATGTTGCAGAACGGCTACATAATCAATCCCAAATACGGCCAGATAATTCGGCCACTCAAAGACAGAAACGTGGAAGAGCAGATATTTCGGGCTTTGGAGGAAAGCAACGAAATCTTCGCAGCTCAATTCTCGAAAAAGCTGTTTATCTGTTACGGCACGCTACTCGGTTGCATTCGCAACAATGACTTCATTCCGCATGACGACGATGTCGATGTCTGTTTTCTGGCAGACGAACAAGGATTGGACGCGGCGGTCGATGAGTTTCGTCAGGTCATCAAGACGTTGACCAATATTGGTCAGAAAGTTCAGTTTGATAGCAGCGCGCAATTCCACTGGAGCCTTCAGGGAACGACACTCGACGTCTTCATGGCTTGGATGGAAGGCGATAACTTGTACATGTATAACGCCGGGGGAATATTTTCGCGAAGTCAGATCTATCCGCTCGTGGAACGCGAGTTCAAAGGCCGGCAAGTCTTGATCCCCAACGATTCCGAGGCGCTGCTGGAGTTGATCTATGGCCCGGGTTGGCGCATCCCGGACCCGAGCTTTCAATGGCGAGTGACTGCGGAGGTCCGCGCCAAGATGAGTGAGCTCAACGCCATTCCTGTTGGGGACGCATCGACGCACAACGAGATAAAAGACTATTGGGCACGTTTCTACGCTTACGCGCACACAATCTTACCCTCCGCTTTTGCGGCTTCCGTAGCGACCGAGCTAACGGAGCCACGGTATGTCGTCGATCTCGGCTGTGGCAACGGGCGCGATTCTGTTTTCTTCGCGGAATTGGGACATCGCGTTATTGGCCTCGACGTCTCCGACAAGGCAATCGACGACAATCGAAAGCGCGCGCAAGAAAAGAAAACCGATGATGTCGAGTTCAAGCGGGTGGATGTCGGCGCGCCCAACGCTCTCGTCGACGTTTTGAATCGAATTGAAGACACCGCCATCCAGGAAGGGGATGCGAGATGGGATCGCGTTGTGATCTATGCGCGTTTCTTCTTCCACGCAATATCTGAAGAAGAAGAAGATCTCGTATTGGCGGCGCTTTCGCAGTGCTTGCGCTCAGAAGCCAGGTGCTATTTTGAGTTCCGAACCGAAAGAGACGCCCAGGGGGACAAACGCTTTGGACAGCACTATCGGCGGTTCATCAACATCGACAGGTTTGTCGAGAAGGCGATCAATCGCGGTTCATTTGAGTGTTTCTACCAGGTCGAGGGGCAAGGCATGGCGAAGTATTTTGAAGAAGATCCCTTTGTCGGTCGCGTTTTCCTGCGTCGCCTGTGAGCAACGCGTTCATCTCGGACGCCTCGGTCTTGTGATTGATCTCATGCGGCAGCACTCTCAGGTGAGACTTCAGGAGTCAATCACGCGGCGAGTGAGCGTCAGATCCATCCGTTCGAAGGTCCACTTGATCAGGTACAGCGCGAACGTGCTACCGGCGATTATCTTGAGACACCAGACCAAGTCCGCTGCCGTTTGGTACAACAGCACGAGTCGGTACTGCTCCAGCATTACCGCCATCGGATTGAGTCTGAAGTACGGTTGCCACTCGACGGGCATGCGATCGATAGAAAAGAAAAGCCCCGAGCAAAACATCATCAACGTCAGTCCTGAGCTGACAATGAATCGAAGGTCTCGCAGATAGCAGCAAACGATTGCCACGGTCGAGGCGACGGCCAGGATCAGCAAGAACTGAGCGAACGCGAGCAGCGGTAAGTAGAGCCATGCTCCCGACGGACCGACCGCAAGGCCCATTACTATCAAGACGATCATAAAGACGAATCCCTGCTTCAACGTCGCGGATGCGACGCTGATGAGCGGAAACATCAACTTGGGCAGGCGAATTTGCAAAATGATGCCCCTACCGCCGAAAAGGCTGGCCGTCGCATTTCCCACACCATTCGAAAACCACAGCCACATGGTGACGCCGATCAAGATGAAATAGGTAAAGTTCTCCATGTTTGACGGCCGGATGTAGGTGAAGACCACGTAGAAGACCCCGGTCATCGCCACAGGTTCCAAAAACCACCACAACCACCCCAAGTAGTACCTGGATGCCTCGCTGATGAGGTTGAAATACGCTCTGTAGATCGCGTAACGCCAGTAATGTTTCTCGATCAGGAACACATCGCCCCGGGCACATTCCGCCCCAGTGTTATTCAAACCGCTCCAATTGCGCTCGCCCGCGACGGGACGACGCGATAGCGATCATACCGCGACCGGGGATCGCTCAGCCACTCAACGGGTCCGAGTTGAAATAGGCTGCAAAACCACGAGATTTGCACAATATGGACGGGGCTGGCCCACGTCCGCGCACTTTCCCGAGCGGGGGGACGGGAGAGGTCGTATCGTGGACCTAGTTGAGTGCGGGATGTATGCTCGAACGCGCTTGCCGGCAGCGAGCATTTGCGTTGCGGCCCTCGCGGCCGGTTCGTTACCGATGAGACCGCAGCGCAAGCGAGGCAACGGCATTGGAGCTTCAAACAGGCGAAGGAGGTCACATGAACATTCGAAGAACAGTCAAGTTGACAGCTGCGGCGTTGTGCATGTCGGTATTGCTGACGATGCCGGCGCAGGCGACGACAGAGCCGGTCCAGGCGGAGGTCAGGCGGACGCTGACGGTGGCGGACGAGAGGTGGGGTGGCTGTATGGTCGCGCTCAGCGTGTCGCCATCGGAAAAGGGACTCGATTGCCCGGCGAACAAGTGGGTGACGTTCAGTTGCACCGGCACCCACACCAGCAAGTCGAATGCGCTGCGCATGTACGACTCGGCGCAGTTGGCATTCGTGACGGGGCGGACGGTGGAAGTGTGGGTGGACGATACGAAGAAGCACAACGGCTACTGCTTCGTGGATCGGATAGACGTGCAGGCCGGTAGTTGATGTGATGCTCCGGTCGAAGGCGGGATGCACGGCTGCATCCGTCGCGACTCTCATTCTCGCTCTGGGAGCGGCCGTGTTCGCGTTGCGGGATACGCCGGACAAGGAGTCTGTTGACGGGACACCCGTGGCGGCTAGCGCGGTGCCGACCTTGGAAGGTCTCGTGGAACCTGCCCGGCCCGCGCCTGTCGGCGCGCTGGCGCCGGACGCGTCGGTTGAGGATGTGACTGACGTCGGGACCATGTTTTCGGACTCCGACGATAGTCAATGGAACGATAGTCAATGGAACGATGGGGACGCGAAAGATACGGGTCCGTTCATCGACGCGGATGACAATGCGGGGGACTACACGTTCGCGCCGGTTTCGGAGGTCGGGGAGTTCCTCGACCCCGACGAGGGTTGAATTCGCCTGCTCGGCGGCCTGCGGCAACTCGGGCGGCTACTCGCTCGGGCGGCGAAAGAACGAGCGGCGCATGAACAAAGACAAGAGGCGCGAGATATACCGGCGTCTGCAAGCGGAGAACCCCGCGCCGACGACCGAGCTGAAATACCAATCGTCCTTCCAACTGCTGGTCTCCGTGATCCTGTCGGCCCAGGCGACGGACGTTAGCGTGAATCGCGCGACGAAAACGCTTTTCGCCGAAGCGGGCACGCCGCAGGCGATGTTGTGCCTCGGGTTGGATAGGCTCAAGGACCACATCAAGTCCATCGGCCTGTTCAACACCAAGGCGGCCAACATCCTGAAGACTTGCGAAGCGCTCATCTCGCTCCACGGCGGTGAAGTGCCGCGGGACCGGACGGCCCTTGAAGCGTTGCCGGGCGTTGGCCGCAAAACAGCCAATGTCGTTCTCAACACGGCCTTCGGCGAGCCGACGATCGCCGTCGATACGCATATCTTCCGCGTCGCCAACAGGACCAGGCTAGCGCCGGGCAAGACGCCGCTCCAGGTAGAAGAGAAACTCCTCCGGTTCACGCCGGACGCTTTCAAGCGCGACGCCCATCATTGGCTGATCCTGCACGGACGCTACATCTGCGTGTCGCGCAAACCGCGCTGCGGCGCCTGCGTGATAGAGGACCTGTGCGAATACAGGGACAAGACGGATCCTTGAGCGCACCTCGCGCGAGCAACCCTGCTTGCGCCTCGCTACGGGACTAGAGGAGATTCAAATTTCGTCTCTGCTCGCGGTACGCCCAGTGCCTCGAGATGTACCACCAGGTCTGCACCGGCCGTACCCGGATCGACCTCCCGGTCTATTCGGGCTATGACGCCTTCCGGATCGATGAAATAGGTCCACCGATTTGCGAATCCGCGCTCCGACAACACGCCGTAGGCGGCCGATACGGTGCCGTCGGCGTCCGACAGGACGGGGAAACTGGCCCCATTCTGCTCGGCGAAGGCCTTGTTGGTTTCCGGTGCGTCGACACTCGCCATGAAATACGCGACATCGAACGCTTCGATTTCTGCGGCGCTGTCACGCAGCGCCTTGCATTGCATGGTTCAGCCGCCGGTAAAGGCTTTCGGAAAGAAGGCGATAACGACGAATTGGCCCCGATAGTCGGTCAGTGCGTGGTCGTCGCCGTCGGAACCCGGCAAGCGAAAATCGGGGGCCGTATCGCCGACATCCACTGCCAGACCGCTCGACGCCAGGAGCCCGCCGGCCAAAAGAGCGGCGCATTGGGCGAATCGTGGTCGAAGTTTCATAACAGCCTCTCGGAAACACCGGTCCAAACTATGGCGCGCCCGACAGGATTCGAACCTGTGGCCTTTGGCTTCGGAGGCCAACGCTCTATCCAACTGAGCTACGGGCGCGGGACCACAAACATTAGCAGCGCGCGTGGGAAGATGCATTACATTGGCGCGCGTTCAGCTCCTTGGTCGGGAGAAGCTCAGTCGAAGAAGCGGTACAGGCGGCCGGCGTTCTCGCAGGTGATCTTGCGCCGCAGTGATTCGGACACGCCGCCGAGTTCGCGCGCAATGAATTCCCTGGAATCCGGCCACACGCCGTCGGGATGCGGGAAGTCGCTGCCCCACATCACGTTGTCTTCGCCCAGGATGTCGATCAGGCGAATGCCGATGGGGTCCGACTGGTAGGTGGCATGGCATTGGCGGCGCCAATATTCGGAAGGCTTCATGGTGAGCGTGAGATCCTTGAATTGATCTTCCCACTCCAGGTCCATGTGCTCCAGGATGTAGGGAATCCACCCGATGCCGCTTTCGCCGATGACGACGTTCAACGCCGGATGCGCTTCGAGCACGCCGCCGTAGATGATCTCCATGATGATTTTCGACATCGCCAACTGGAAACCCGTGATGTTCACGGCGAACGCCTGTCGTTGTTGCAGGGGCGACATTGCGCGGAGGTCATAGCGGCGTCCCGAGCCGATAGTGTGGTAGTGCAGCGGCAGATCGGCTTCCTCGGTCAGTGCCCACAGCGGTTCCCAGGAGGGGTCGAACAGCGGCACCATGTCGTGGGTGTTCGCCACCTCGATGCCGCGCAGCGCACCGCGTTCGGCGACCCGGCGCACTTCATCGCAGGCGATGGCGACATCGTGGCTCGGAATGCTCGCGATTCCCGCAAAGCGTTCAGGTCTGGCGGCGCAGAAGTCCGCCATCCAGGCGTTATAGATACGCATGACTTCGGTCGCGGCCTCGTCATCGTTCAAGCGATTCGACGCGCCGAGGATGCCGTAGATCACCTCCGCCTGAACGCCATCGAGATCCTGGTCCCGCATCCTCAGTTCGGGGTCCGCCAGTCGCGGGATCCCCTTTGCGCCGTCGCTGAACAGGCCTTGCGCCTCCATGCGGTCCGAGCGGTGAATCTGTCCGGGCACATAGACGCGACCCGCCGAACCCATGCCGTTCTTCAGGCCGAACTGCGCGCCGCTCCGGCTCACCCAATAGCGGCCGTTCTCCCTTTCTTCGACATAGGGCATCCGATCGCGCAATGCGGCGCGCGCGCCGCCGGCAAACAGGTCTTCCGGCATCCATGGCAGGTCGATGTGGCAATCGGCCGATATGATTTCGTAGCGCATTTCCGGACTGCTCCGCGTCGTCTGGATTTGGGTCAGAATAACGCAAACCGTTTCCTTGTAGAGGACGAACAATGCCGCTCATTGAAGAGATCGTAGCCAGGCACGATACGCTCGCGCGTTGGCGCCACGACATTCACGCCCATCCGGAACTCGGCTTTGAGGAGCGGCGCACTGCCGACTTCGTGGCGGAGAAACTGGAAGAATTCGGCGTCGAGGTGCATCGGGGCATTGGCAAGACCGGCGTTGTCGGCGTGTTGCGGGTGGGTAACGAGACCGCCTCGGTGGGTCTGCGCGCGGACATGGATGCGCTGCCCATCAGGGAAGCGAATACATTCGCGCACCGCTCGACCCACGAAGGCCGCATGCATGCCTGCGGCCACGACGGGCATACGGTCATGCTGCTCGGCGCGGCCGAGTACTTGGCGTCAACGCGAAACTTTCGTGGCCAGGTGATCTTCATCTTCCAGCCAGCGGAGGAAGGCATCGGCGGCGCCCGCGCCATGGTCGAGGATGGCCTGTTCCAGCAGTTTCCCTGTGATCGGTTGTTCGGGATGCATAATGCGCCAGGCATGCCGGTAGGCCGTTTCGGCGCGGTGCCGGGCACCGTGACAGCCGCGGGGGCATTCTTCGACATCGACATCATCGGCGTCGGCGGTCATGGCGCGTTTCCCCACACTGCGGTGGACCCGGTCGTGATTGCGGCCGAACTTGCCACGGCCCTGCAGTCGATAGTGGCGCGCAATGTGGGGCCAACGGAGCCCGCCGTCGTGTCGGTGACGCAGATTCATGCCGGCGATGCTTACAATGTCATTCCCGCGACCGCGCGGCTCGCCGGGACGGCGCGGGCTTTTTCCATGGACGTCATGGATCTCGTCGCCCAGCGTATGCGGGAGTTGGCCGATGGCATCGCCAGGGCGCATGGCGGTGCCGCGAAGGTGGACTTTCGCCCCACTTACGAACCCGTCGTCAACGATCCGGCGGCCACCCGGCTGGCTGCCGAGGTGTGTGAAGAGTTGGTGGGCAGCGTCAACGTGCGACAGCGTCTGCGCGTCGGCACCGGTTCCGAGGACTTCTCGTACATGCTGAACGAGGTGCCCGGCTGCTATCTGCTCCTCGGTAACGGTGACTCGCCCCCGGTTCACAATCCGGAGTACGACTTCAATGATGCGGCCATCGCCTATGGCGCGAGTTTTTTCGCGTCGGTTGCGGAAAGGGCGTTGGCGGCGAGGGGGGCCTGAGCTAACACCCTGGACGCGACCTACCTGACGGCAGAGAGTATCTCTTCCTCGAATCGCTGCAGCAGCTCGACGTTGCCGGAAGGAATGGCCCCGAACATGATCTCGGCGATGCCGGCGTCGTCGAATTCGCCGATGCGATCGACGATGTATTGCTTCGGTCCGGCGACGGTGCCGGGACCGAAACGACGCACCACCTGCTCGATCTGCGCCTTGTCTTCGGTCAGGAAGCAAGGCATCAGCAGCGTCCGGCGAATCTCGGCGGGATCGCGGCCCACGTTCTCGCAGTGTTGTTCGAGAATTTGAGCCTTGTACTGGTAGTACTCCAATGCCATGCCGCCGCCCGCCCAGCCGTCGAGATTCATGACGTCGCCGAATTTCGCCAGCGTGCGCAGCGTGCGTTTCGGACCGGTTCCTCCGACCATGATGGGAATCGGTTCACTGTGGGAACCCGGGGACAGTCGCGCCGCGTCGAGTTGATAGTAGGTGCCGTTGAAAGTTACCGGATCCTCTGATCGGATCAGCAACCGTATGAGTTCGCAGGCTTCCTCGAAACGGTCTTGGCGTTCCTTCATCGGAGGGAATGTCCAGCCGTATGCCTCGTGTTCGCGCTTGTACCAGCCCGCGCCGATGGCGAGCGTGAATCTTCCTTCGCTCAAAGTGTCGATGGTGCCGGCTATCTTGGCGGCCAGCGCAGGGTTGCGATAGGTATTGCCCAACACCAGGTTGCCGAGCCTGAGCTTCTTCGTCATGCCGGCGACATAGGTGATCGCGGACAGCCCCTCGAAGGCCGTCAGCGCTTCCTGCTCGTGGTTCGCGCCCGGCGGAATGAAGTGGTCGGCGAACCAGATGCTGTCCCAGCCGCCTGCTTCCATCGCTTCCACCGAAGCCCGTACCTGCGCTGCCGAGGTGCGGTACACGTTTACCTGTACGCCGAATTCCATCTTGTTTCCTTGTCCTGACGAAGGGAAATAGCTGACCAGTCGCTCACCTTGGGCGGCCGGGGCCAGTATGCCGGGCCTTCCGAGACTCTAGTGTCCCAAAGACGTACCGATACGCCCGCTCGGGACGATCGAATTCAGCGAGGTCCATGATATCCTCGCGGCACCGGACGGGTGGGAGGTTCCCGAGAGAGCCGAAATCGAAGCGGAGAAGGATCTTGGCACCGAGCGCGGCAGGGTCGACATTTGTATTCGCTCGACGTGTCCGGCCCGAATACTTGGAGTCGAGGTAAAGACCACGGACTCGTCGGCTACGGAGGGGCAACTGCGTCGCTATCTTGATGGGCTGAAGTGCAAATATTCAGAGCACACGACTGCTGTTGCATATCTGACACCGTTCAACTCGAAGCGTGCTGGAGAGTTCGCCGACCAACTGCCGACGGTGGAGGAATACAAAAGATTCTCCAGCGATCTTCCCGAATCTCGACACGTAAGCTGGCTAGACGTGGCCGAGATTGCGTGGGACTACGGCAATGAGCTTTGGCAACAGCACAGGTCGTTCGTCCTATCGGAGATTTCGTCGTACCAAAAGCTGAAGGACAGAACGGAGCGAGACAGGTCCTTCAACGTCTTCTTTGGTGACGCGGCGGCCGACGCATTTTGGGAGAGGCTGAAGGTGCTCGGCATTGAATCGTCGCCGGGAGCAGGAGCGCGTGTGCCATTGTCCAGGATCGACGACCTCTCCGCATTTGTGGACGCGTTCGAGATACTGATCAATCGCGGGGAAGGAGTGCCCAAAGGAAGCAACCAATCAAAAAAGGCCGACAGATTCTCCAACCGAGAAGCGTTCATGGAGTCGCGATTCGGCAATGTCCATGAAGCGCTGTTCCAGTTGTCTTGCCGGTTCGAGTGCGTTTGGATCCAGGGCGAGAAGAACTATGGCGTGAGGGTCGCGCATTCTTCCCATCCGAGCAGCGGCGTCAGTCTCGTTCGGAGCCTCGATTATGAACATTTGCTTGTAGGCGAACCCCGATAGAGGGTCACCGGGCTCAGTAGGAGGCGCTGACTCCGTCCTCGAATTGCTTCGGCGTGCTATCCGCCCTTCTGGGCGTACTCCGACGTTTCGTCCAACGCCTTGCCGAGCTTGTTGAAGAGTTCGTGGACCTGCCCATCGGTGATGACGAGCGGCGGACAGAAGGCGACGGTGTCGCCGAGACTGCGGACGATGAGCCCATGATCGAGGGCTCGCTGCATGCAGTAGGGACCGATACCCAATCCCGCGTCGAAAGGTTGCTTCGTCTCCTTGTCGGCGACGAGTTCCACCGCTCCCATCAGCCCCTTGCCGCGTGTTTCGCCCACCAGCCGGTGCGCGCCGAGTTGCGCCAACCGCGCCTGGAACGTTTCACCCACCCTGGCCGCGTGGTCAAAGATCCCGCGCTCTTCCATGAGTTCCAGGTTGCGCAGCGCGACCGCGGCGCAAACCGGGTGCCCCGAGTAGGTGAAGCCATGGGCGAAGATGCCCACCTCTCCACTGGCCGCGACGAGCGGTTCGTACATGGACTCCGGAATGATGACCGCGGAGATAGGCAGGTACGCGGACGACAGCGCCTTGGCGACGGTCATCGTGTCAGGTCGGATGCCCATGGTCTGCGCGCCGAACGGGTTGCCCGTGCGGCCGAATCCGCAGATCACTTCGTCATCGATGAACAGCACGCCGTGCTTTTCGAGCACCGCCTGGATCTTGTCGTAATAGCCGTCCGGCGGCACGATGACGCCGGCGACGCCGAGGATCGGCTCGGCGATGAACGCGGCCACGGTTTCCGGACCTTCCGCCACGATGAGGTCGTCGAGCGCTTTCGCGAGGCGGGTGGTGAACGCGTCCTCGGACTCGCCTTCCTGCGCCTGGCGATAGTAGTGCGGATTGGCGGTGTGCAGGATTCCCGGTATCGGCAGGTCGAAATGCGCGTGGAATGGCGGCAGACCCGTCAGGCTGCCGCTGGCGACCGTGAGGCCGTGATAGGCGCCCAGGCGCGAGATGATCTTCTTCTTTTCCGGTTTGCCGATGAGGTTGTGGTAATACCACATCAGCTTGATCTGCGTGTCGTTCGCGTCGGAACCGGACAGGCCGAAAAAGACGCGTCCCGCGTCGAATGGCATCATCGACTTGAGCTTTTCTGCCAACAGCACGCTCGGTTCGTTGGTTTTGCCGGCGAACAACTGTGAGAACGAGAGTTTCCTGATCTGCTCCTGCGCGACCCGGGCGAGTTCCTCTTCGCCATACCCGATCGCGGTGCACCAAAGGCCCGCCATACCCTCCAGGTACTGCTTGCCATTGTTATCCCACAGGTAGACGCCCTTGGCTCGGGCATGCACGATCGGACCTTGCGTCTGATGGATGCCGAGGTTCGTGTTGGGATGCAGCAAGTGGTCGAGATCCTTCGCCTCGATGGACCCGGGCGGGAACTCGTTATGTAGAGAAATAGGCTTCAATAGAAAGAATCCTTGTTTGTCGCCAGATCGCGTCGCGTCCTACGTTGCGCGTTGTACAAACTGTTGTGTTTGCGGATCGAGAGATGCGAGTGTAGCCCTTGCCCGCATGTCTCACCAAGGGCCGCGATGATCACGCAGGATTTTGCCCGCGTGCGCGTACTCGGAGCCTTCAGCCGGGGAGCGCGAGGGGGCACCCCCCGATGCTCCGACACGTGCGCCAGGGACTGCAGCTTCGCTTCGTCCTTCTTGTCATACGATGGAGGGGGAGACCGCATCCCGTTCCAAGGGCTAGTGGCCTCGTTCTTGACCGAAAATGTGCGGAGCAGACCCCAAGTGGCTTACTACGCAGGAAACTCGGCGGCGCTCGATACAACTTCCGCAACCAGTTCCGGAACCGACTCGTCGTAGGTCACGCGCCATCTGTCCATGATGTTTCTGCCCAACAGGGACGGTACCCGCATCGCATTGTCTGTCGGATGGTGGATGAGCAACTCGATGTCGTAGCCATAGATGAGGTGAGCATTGCTATCGGCAAACGCAACGCGTGCTCGCTCCCTCAACCCTGCGGGTTCTCCGCTAACGCTGCGACCTCGCTCCGCGAGGTGACCGGGCTGCGCGCGCGCCCACCTCGCCCGGCAACCGACGCGTCTCGCGTCAATCATCCATTGCCTGAAGGAGCAATCCCATGGACCTCGAACGCCTACGCGCTATTTGGTGCGCTACCGTTCCCCCGTCTATGTCCGCCCCGCGGACCCGCCGGACACCCTAGCCTATGTACGACTTCCGCGTAGTCGTCGAAATCTCGACCAGCAATCCCTTCTCCAGGGATTCCCGCAGCAGCCACCCGAAGCGACTCTCTTCTACCGGCGCTCCACGCGCCGCGGCCGCCGTTATCCTCCAATTCACGACGGGCGGGATCGCTACGGCGATTACGAAGTCTACGGCCGCGTCGACCTCGACGGCACGCCCGACCTGGACGACCTTCGCACCCCCCTTTCGTTCGAGATCGGCTGACCGCCGGCGCTAGCCCGCATATCTCACCAAGGGCCGCGATGATCGCGCAGGATTTTGCCCGCGTGCGCGTGCTCGCGAGCGGAAGCATAGCCGTGCCATATGGTGTAGCGAGCACGTGCGCGCACGCGGGCAAAAGACCAGCGAGGGCGCGGCAGCGCTGTCTGCCCCCGGCACAATGTTGGAGATGGGGAAGTAACCGATTGAAACGCATCACATTCGACAATCCAACAAACGACTTGGTGAGATATGCGGGCTAGCCCGCGGACCAGCTCGACTCGCGCCCGCGCGCGCTGCGGGATACTATCCTCCGCATGGCCGTAACCGCGATCGACACCCTCAGGTACGCCCGTCGCCTCAAGGACGCCGGCGTCCCCGCCGAGCAGGCGGAGGCGATGGCCGACGCCATCGGCGCGGAACTCGTCGAACAGCTCGCCACCAAGGCTGACCTGGAAGTGACGCGCGTCGCCGTCCAGGGCGACCTCGAGCTGGCGCGCCTCGCCTTGGACGGCAAGATCGACACCGTCCGGACGGGTCTAGAGGGGAAGGTGCTGCTCCTCCAGTGGATGCTCGGATTTGTCCTGGCGGGCCTGGTCGCCCTGCTCTGGCGCGCGTTCGGTTAATCCCTGCGGGGCTTTACCTGAGCAGCGAATCCAGGTCATCCTCCGCAGCCTTCACTTCGCCGGAGCACACACCAACCCACTTCTGCGCGTATTTGTCCAGGAGTTGCCGATCATTCGACAGTAGATCGAAGGAATGGGCGAAGCCAAGCAAACTCTTGGCAACATCCTCTGGGGGCGCGCCAAGCCAATCACGGCTTACATTCATGTCATTTGGCCGTGGACAGACTTCAACAGCACACTAAGGTTCATGATCCAGCGTTATCTCCTCTGAGGCACCCTTAACGCGGCAGACAGTTGTACGAGGATCCCGGGCGCAGACCGGATTAGACCAACTCCGCGGGTTCGAGTTTGAATTCTTCAATCACCTGGTCGGCATAGTCGATGCGTCCGGTGATCTCGGCGGGGTCGCCGTGGCATAGGCGCAGGCACGCCTCGGCCATATGTTCGACCGGCGTCACGCGACCCCGGTTCGTGTCGTTGATGAGCTTGTGGTGCACGACGCCGGGGGTGGCGACCAGGCCCGGTGATATCACGTTGACGCCAATTCCCTTGCCGTGAACCTCCTGCGCCAGGCCGGTGGTGAATCGTTCCAGCGCTGCCTTGCACATGCCGTAGACGGTGCCGCCGCGTCCGCCGCCGGCCTTCGCGTCGGGATGAATGGCTGCGTGTGAAGAGATGTTCAGAATCCACCCCCTGCCGCGCTCGATCATCCCCGGGAGAACCATCTGGGCAAGTTCGAACGCGGCGTAGACCTGGACATCCATCATGGTGCGATAACGTTTTTCCGTGAAGTCGACGACGGGCAGGAACCAGGTGACCGCGGCGTTGTTGACGACGATGTCCACGGGACCGAACAGGCGTTCTGTCTCCTGGATGAGATTCCGGCGGTCGTCGGCGTCCGCCAGGTTGCAGCGCACCGCGGCTGCCTCGCCGCCGGCGTCCAGGATGTCCTGCGCGCACTGCTTGATGGTTCCGGGCAGGAAGTGATCCGACGCCTCGACGGTGCGCGCGGAGACGATCACTTTCGCTCCCTCCATTGCGAGGCGCTTGGCGATCGCCTCACCGATGCCTCGGCTGGCACCCGTGACTACCGCGACCTGACCCTTGAGGACGCCGTCCCTATTGACTGCAGCCATGACGATCCTTTCTCCGTCCAAACTTGTGCGCGGATCATATCGCACGCGGGACAACGTTAGCCGCACGCGGTCAGGCCACGTACAACCTGGAAACCCTATTGCCGATGCCGGTCAGGATTTCGTAGCTGATGGTGCCCGCCCAGGCGGCGATTTCGTCGATACCGACGCTGCTTCCGAAGAATTCAATCCAGTCGCCGGGTTGAATCAATGGCAGGTCCGTCACATCCACCAGCGTCAGATCCATCGACACGCGCCCGATGATCGGCGCCCTGATCTTGCTGAAGGCGGCCTGTCCCCGATTTGACAGTGCGCGCGGCACACCGTCCGCATAGCCCATGCCGACCACGGCGATCAACGTGTCGCGCTGCGTCACATGGGTCGCGCCGTAGCCGACCGGTACGCCCGCCGGCGTCTTTCTCACCTGCAGGACCTCGCCTTCGAGCGTCGCGACGCAGCGCATCGGATTCTCTTGCGCCGTGTAGGGATTTCCGCCGTAAAGGCCAATACCAGGACGCCCGATGCCTTCCACGCCGCTCAGTATCGCCGCGGAGTTCGCGATACTTGTGCGCACGCCCGGAAATCGAGCGGCGAACGCCCGGAAACGCGCAAGCTGCTCGGCATTGAGAGAATGATCCGGCGAGTCCGCGCAGGCGAGGTGCGTCATCAGAAGCCTGATTTCGGTACCCGCTGGTATCGTCTGGAAATCGTCGAATCCCAATCGATGCATGCCGGTGTTCAGATGCAGCGCGACCGGCCCGGGCCGCATCTGGCCGGGGTGATTCACCACCGGAATCAGGTCCTCTCCTTCGACGACGCCCGAAAGCACGAATATGTCGAAGGATTCGGTGTCCGGCAAAATGCGCCTCAGTTCCCGTCCCTCCGCGTCCGTCGCGACGAAGAACTGTCGACATCCCTCCGCGGCCAGGCGTCGCGCCACGGGCGCCACCCCGAGTCCATATGCGTTCGCCTTGACGACGGCGGCCGAACCTCTGGCGGCGCCGTCGCGAAACCTGCGGTAGTTTGCCGCGAGGGCGTCGAGGTCGACGGTCAGCCGAGCATGGGTCATCCGCAGTCAGCCATGAGCAGTTGTGCGTGTACAGAAGCGCCGCCGTGAACATACACGAAGCCTCGGTGAAACGGATATATTGGCCGGCGAATGGCTACGGGTACGGATGGGTATGCAAGGCGCTTCGCGGCATTGGCAATTGCGGCGGCCTGCGCATATGGCCATGCGGACCTGATGGAACAAGTCGAACACCGCTACGCCGAGAACGCGGGCGTCAAGATCCACTACGTCGTGGCGGGAGCGGGACCTCTCGTGGTCATGGTCCACGGCTTTCCCGACTTCTGGTATTCGTGGCGCGATCAGATAGCGGCGCTCGAAGACAACTATCGAATCGCTGCCGTCGACCTGCGCGGGTACAACAAGAGCGATAAACCCCAGGGCGTGGAGAACTACGCCATGCCTTTGCTGGTCGCAGACATCGCCGCGGTGATTGCGGCGGAAGGGGAAGCGTCCGCAGTCGTCGCCGGCCACGACTGGGGCGGGGCCATCGCCTGGAGCATCGCCATGTCGCGCCCCGAACTGGTGTCCGCGCTGATGATCCTGAACCTGCCCCATCCAGCGGGCTTGCGGCGGGAGTTGGCGACGAACCCGGACCAGCAGCGGAACAGCGCCTACGCCTATGCGTTTCAGGAACCCGATGCGCACCTCAACTTGACAGCAGAAAAGCTGGCGGGCTGGGTGACGGACGAATCGGCCCGCGCGCGCTACGTGGACGCGTTCGAGCGGTCCGATTTCGAAGCCATGCTGAACTACTACAAGGCGAACTTTCCGTCCGTTCCGCGAACCGACGATGCGACCGCGTTTCCGAAGGTGAAATGTCCGGTGCTGATGTTTCACGGTCTCGATGACCAGGCCTTGCTGCCGGGCGCGCTGAACGGTACCTGGCAGTGGCTGGAAGAAGATTTGACCCTGGTGACGATTCCGGGCGCGGGCCACTTCGTGCAGCAGGACGCCAGCGAAGTCGTGTCCGCCACGATGCGCGACTGGCTTGGGCGACGCCTTCGCTAGCCCGGATATTTCATCAAGGGCCGCGATGATCGCGCAGACCAGCGAGGGCGCGTCCAGCGCAGTTTGTCACCGGCGGAATTTTCGAAATATGCGATTAACCTATTGGAACTAAATGGCATTTGTTTGTTCGACAAGCGGCTTGGTGAAATATCCGGGCTAGTCCGACCAGCCAGCACTCCGCTATGCGGGGTCGAAGAGGACTCCGGGATTGAGTATCCCGTTGGGGTCCAGACGGCTCTTGACTGCCTTGAGCGCCTCGCCGAAGAGTTCCGGCCGCTGTCGGTCCCAGCCTGGTCGGTGCATTCGCCCAACGGCGTGGTGGTGCGTTACCGTGCCGCCGGCGTCGACCACCGCGGCCATGGCTTCGTCCTTGATGGTTCGCCACTGCTCGGCTTCCGCACCGAGGCGCGCCGCGCCGTTGAATGTGTAGTACGGCGCCGGACCATCGGGATAGACGTGGGTGAAACGGCAGGACAGGAAAGCCCCGTCACCGAGCACATCGTCGAGCACCGGTCGCATGCGCGCGCGGACTACCGCGTCGAATTCCTTCCAGCGGTCCCAGGTGATTGCCGTCTCGAAGGTGTCGGACAAAAGGCCGAGACCGTTCGTCAGGCCGGCGTTGACGTCGATGAACGCATTGCGCCACGCACCGACGGACCCGCCTCGGCGGCGGGCCTGGTTGTCGCCATCGTCGATGATCAGGTCGTCAGCGTGACCGCCGTGGTCCCGGGCTATGGCGACGGCGCTTTTCAGGTACTCGCCCTGGGGAATATCCGCCGACTCGAAGCCGATAATCAAAAGCGCGCTCGCACCATCGAGTCCGGCTTTGGCACCCGCCTCGGCCGGGTCGAGGATGCGCAGGTTCGCCGGCCAGAGTTTCGCCTGCACGATGGCGCGAACCGCTTCGCAGCCCGAATGCCAATCCTTGAATATCACGCCTGCGCTCGCCCTGAACCTGGGCCGTTTCTGCAGGCGCAGCCAGCACTCGCTGATGATGCCGAGCGTTCCTTCGGAGCCAAGCACCAGTCGGTCCGGGCTCGGTCCCGCGCCGCTGCCCGGCAGGCGACGCGTTTCCATCCATCCTGCGGGCGTAAGCATGCGCGTGGACTCGACGAAGTCGTCGATATGTGTGTGGTTCGTGGCGTAGTGGCCGCCGGAACGGGTCGCGACCCAACCTCCCACCGTCGACCAGGGGAAACTCTGCGGGAAGTGCCGAAGCGTCAGGCCTAGAGGACGAAGCGCGGCTTCGAGGTCGGGACCGAGAATGCCGGCCTGGAATCTCCCCGCGCGGGATACGTCGTCAACTTCGAGCACGGCGTTCAGGTTGTCGAGATCGATGGTGACGGCGCCGTTGGCGCCGGCGGGCACATTCACGCCCCACACCACGGAAGTCCCGCCACCGTAGGGGATCGCCGCATAGCGATTCGCGTCGCACCATTCGAGGGCGGATTCGAGTTCACCTTCCGTGCATGGATGGGCAACCGCGTCGGGCGGGTTCTCGAACACCCCGCGAAGGGCCGCGAGGAGTTCCGTGCTGTGTCCGCCGTAGGTGTGGGTCACTCTGTCCTCCCGGTCGGCACGGACGAAACCGGATAACCGCGAGGGGATTTCGATGCGGCCTGGTGGCAACGCGATATCTTCGATTGCCGGAACGCTTGGGACACGCACTTCCCGACCGAGTCGGACGGATACCTGTTGAGCGGCCTGCTTGCGTTGCGCGGCGGTCGGTTCGTCCGATACGTATCCCCAGGTCCAGAAACTGCGGCGTTCTTGTCTTGCGGCCATCCTCTTCCTCGCGCAATGGGTCGCGTTCCTCGGGATCCCTGGACGCCGTGGCGCCCGAGTCACTATGACATAATCTCAAGCCATACCACTTGTCCCTCAATGCGATTCGCGAGGCGTACGGCACCGATGCGCAAACGCCGTGGCCGATGGCCCTCCCGGACCGGCTCGGAGAGCAGCATGACCGAAACTGCAGGCGGAACCTGAAGCATGTCCATCGGTCGCGTGCGCCGCATCGCGCAGGAAAGTTTTGCCGAGATGCTCGGCATCGAAATCTTGGAGCAGGCGCAGGATCGCGTCGTGGCGCGGCTCCCGTATCGAAGACAGTTGGGTGTCGGCCGCATCCACGGGGGCGCCATCAGCGGGCTGGTCGATGTCGCCGCCACGGCGGCGTTCTGGTCGCATCGGGACCTGCCTTCCAATGCGCGCGGCGCGACGGTCGGTTTCACCATCAATTTCCTGCGCGTGGCTGTAGAGGCGGACCTGGCCGCAACCGCGACAGTGCGGCGGCGGGGCGGAACCATTTGCGTTGGCGATGTGTCGGTCGTCGGAGAGGACGGCGAGGAAGTGGCCACGGCGGTCGTGACCTACAAGCTCGACCGTTCGAATCGGAGCTGATCTTGCCCGTCGCGAGCGCCCGTCTTGAGTGACGATCCCTACACCATTCGACCCGGCGGGACGATTGCGCCGCCTTCGACGCTCGGCGGGCGGCTGCGCCGTCTGGGTCCGGGCATCGTCGTTTCCGGCTCCATCGTCGGCTCCGGCGAAATCCTGCTCACCGCGGGTCTCGGCGCCGTTGCGGGTTTCGTCCTGCTCTGGTGGGTGCTGTTTTCCTGCTGGGTCAAGTCCCTGATCCAGGCGGAACTCGCGCGCTATGTCGTAACGAGCGGGGACACCTACCTGCGCGCATTGAATCGCGTGCCGGGCAAGTTGGGGCCGGTTGCCTGGCCGCTGTGGATCGTCATGGCTGGCTATATTCCAGGCCTTCTCGGTGCCGGCGGCATCATTGGTGGTGCCGGCCAGGCATTGGGCCTGCTATTGCCGGAAGTGGACGGTGCCTGGGCTACGGTCATCGCCGCCGGCGTCGTCATGATCGTCCTCGGCACCGGCGCGTACTCCCGGCTGGAGAAGGTCATGCTGGTGCTGGTCATGAGTTTCACCTTGGCCACCATCGTCTCGGCGCTGCTCATGCAGACGACGGAATACCATGTCACCGCCAACGACATCCTGTCCGGTCTTACTTTCGAGTTTCCGTTGGAGCACGCGGTGCTGGCGCTGGCCATGTACGGCGCGACCGGCGTTGCCTCCAGCGAGATCGCGGGCTACACGTATTGGTGTGTCGAAAAGGGATATCCCACCTTCATCGGCAGCGACCGGGACGCCCCCGGCTGGACCGAGCGCGCCCGGGGCTGGATCCGCGTTATTCAGACGGACGTATGGGTGACGCTTGTCATCCTGACCTGCGCGACGCTGGCTTTCTTTTTTCTTGGCGCTGGAGTGCTGCACCCGTTGGGCCTGCGCCCATCGGGCACGGAAACCATCAATGTGCTCTCCAGCATGTATACGCAGACATTGGGCGAGTGGTCGTTCTGGCTATTCAGTTTCGGTGCCTTCTGCATCCTGTTTTCGACGGTGTTGTCGAGCATTGGTGCCGGTTCCCGCGCCTTTCCCGACCTGCTGGTGACCCTGGGCTTGATCGATCGCCAGAATCTCGCCCTGCGCCGAAAGTGGATTGTCGGCTACGTCATCGCGATGCCCATCCTGAGTGCGGGGATATACCTTTCGTATCAGCAGCCGATAGCCCTCATCATCTTCGGCGCGTCCTACGGGGCCTTCATGTTGCCCTTGCAGAGCTACCTCACTTTGTATCTACAGGCACGCAGGCTCGACCCGCGCGTGCGTCCGAAGCCCTGGGTCACGTGGGCCGTTGGCGCGATCTTTGTCGTGCAGGCGCTGCTTTCGGTGTTCATCATTCGCAATCTGTTTGCTTGAGGGACGCTTGCTTTGCGTCGCGGGGTCTGCATGATGCGGGTGTTACCGCGATTACGACGGATGCGATCTCTCCCGTGATTGTCGACTTGCCCTACGGTCATCGCGAACTACCGGTTCGGTTTGCCGATGAGTTCGACGTAACCGTCGTCCGAAAACCGCGGATGCCGGTCCTGGCAAACCCCGAAGCTGCGGTTGCGGGCGCCCTGAACGAACCCGTGGGCGCCCCGCCCCTGGCAGATCTCGCGGCCGGACGCAGGTCGGCCTGTATCCTCATCTGCGATGTCACGCGACCGGTGCCGAACGCGCTGTTCCTCCAGACGCTGATTCGTGAAATCGTTCGCGGAGGTATCGCACTGGAGCACATTACCGTGCTGGTTGCGACGGGATTGCACCGTCCCAACGAAGGTGCCGAGCTGCGTCAGGTGGTGGGTGACGACTGGGTCATGCGCAACGTCAGGATCGAGAACCATTTCGCGCGCGACGACGCTGCCCACGTCGATCTTGGCAAGACGAGCACCCGGGAGACGCCGGTAAAGCTCGATCGACGCTTCGTCGAAGCCGACCTGCGCATTGCGACGGGTCTGGTCGAGCCGCACATCATGGCGGGGTACTCCGGAGGCTGTAAGGTGGTCGCGCCCGGAATCGCCCATCAGGACACCATCCGGACGTTCCACAGCGCCCGCTTCCTGGAGTCCCCGGCGGCGGTGCAATGCAACCTGGCGGGCAACCCGTTGCGCGAGGAACAGCTTGAAATCATCCGCACGCTGGGCGAGGTGCATGCCCTCAATACGGTCATCGACGAAAGGCGCCGGCTGTCGTTCGTGAACTTCGGCGAGATCGTCGAGAGCCACCTCGACGCTGTCGCCTTCGCGCACCGATTCTGTATCGTTTCGCTACCGCGGCGCTTCAAGACCGTCGTCACCTCGGCGGCTGGATTTCCGCTCGACCAGACGTACTACCAGACCGTGAAGGGCATGCTCACGCCGATGGATATTCTCGACGAGGGCGCGACCCTGATCGTGGCCGCCGACTGTTCCGAGGGGCTTGGGTCAGATGCCTTTCGCGCGTCTCAGCGGCGGCTGTTGAAGCAGGATCCGCAGCGTTTCCTGAGCGATCTGGCCAAGAAGCGCTTCGCCGACATAGACGAGTGGCAAACCGAGGTGCAGCTCAAGGCCCAGCGATCGGCGAGAATCCAACTCTTTAGCGGACTCAAGCGGGACGACCGCGCCTTTACCGGGGTGGAGATAATCGACTGCGTCGACTCGGCGGTGGCCGCCAGCGTCGAGCGGGCCGGCGATTCCGCAGTGGCGGTGATTCCGGAGGGACCCTATGTTGTCCCGCAGTTTGTCGGGGCTCAAGGGCTCTCATGAAGCTCCGAATCAAGGGAGATACCATTCGCTTGCGGTTGACCCGATCCGAAGTGGCCGCCGTGGCCAACGGAGATGTCGTCGCCGAGACCACGGCTCTGCCACAGCCGTTTACCTACGCGCTCGAGGCGGCGGGCGAAACGATTGGCGCAGCGTTCGCCGACGGTCGGATGACGGTCAACATACCTGGACGTCTCGCCGTGCGGTGGGCCAGCACGGAAGAAGTATCCCTTCGAGGTTGTGAAGGCGGAGTCGAAATCCTGGTGGAAAAGGACTTCGCTTGCCTGACGCCGCGGGAGGGAGAAGAAGACCCGGATGCTTATCCGAATCCCTTGGCGGAAAGCCTTGCAACGCCGAAGCAACCGACGCCGCGCACCGAACGCACCTGAAGTTCGGCCTCGCGCGCGGCGGCGAACGATTGTTAGCGCCATAAGATCCGTCGCCCTTGCGGGCGCCGTGTCTTACCCCCGCCCAAGCCCACCTATCATCTTGTCGATCTTGCCGCTAGTGCGGCAAGTCCGACAGGCTGCTAGCCTGTCATGCTTCGGTAAACATCTTTGCGATCACCGATCTTGATCACTTGAACAAGCAGTACAGGATCCTCGATCGTATAGAGAATCCTGTAGCGTCCTTGACGAATTCCATAGCGCTCGAAGCCGGACAATTTTGTTGCGCCCGGCGGTCTCGGATCATCGGCAAGCGACATGATCCGGCTGACGACGCGTTGTCGATCCGCCCTTGTCGCGATGGCTTCAAGTTCTTTTTTGGCAGACCGTTTTATCCGTAGCCTATATCTTGCCACGTCGTTTCAGATCGCGAACAACGTCCTCGAACGCATAGTCCGGTTCTTTCTCGCGGACTTCAAATGCCTCAAAGTCGCTGGCATCCTCGGATAGCGCCGCTTTGACGGCTTCGTTCACAAGCGCGGAAATACTGCGGTCAGTTTCTGCTGCCTTGAGACGCAGTGCACGATGGAGCACTGGGTCGAAGTAGACGGTAGCCCTTTTTTGCCCGGTCTCGTACATTGCCGACTTAAACCGCTCCCTGCCGATGATGGATCCTTCGACACTAACGTCCTGCCGTTTGAACGTCAAGACGTTATGGTGTCCTGGTTCCTACTGGGCGCAAACGCTGTGTGGCCAAATACCATTCGGGTGGAAAAGGACTTCGCCTGCCTGGTGCCGCGCGAGGGAGAAGACGACCCGGACGCCTATCCGAATCCCCTGGCGGGGCAAACGACGCCAAGGAAACCCGGCGAAGACTGAACGACGCGGGCCTGCGACGTCATGCCGTCACTCTTGCCCGGCCCCGGTTCGTGGTTCGAGGCGAAACACCTGGCCGGCCCCGGTTCGTCGTTCGAGGCGAAACACCTGACCGGTGACGACCCAGTTGTCTTCGTCGAGATTGTATTTGGCGATGAACGCATCGGTGACGGTCTTGTGCTCCGCGGTATCTAGTACGCGGACTGCGTTGAGCGGATATATGAATTCGTACACGCGTACGCGCACCAGGGGCGTGTCCTGCAGGTACTCGGTCCACCGGGTGCCGTCTTCGCCGGTAGCGACGTACATGTCGCGATCGATGGCTACCGCCCAGATGTTGATGGAATAGGGCTTGCCGGGTCGAAACTCGAGCTGCACCGTGGCGATCTTGTTGATTTCGGACCAGTCCTGCGGTGGGGGTACTTCGTTGCCGTCGAGCGCGCGCCCCGGGATGAATCCGAATGGTTTGTCGCATCCGGCGAGGAAAAGAAACGCAATCGCGACAAACAAACGCATGGATCAACGGTAGGCGTCTTTTCCCGCGCAATCAAGTTCGCCGGGGCGGCGAACGTGGCCTCGTATTGTTGCGGTTCCGCCCGCAATCCGGGTCAGAGGCCCTTGGCGATTCCGAGGACATCCGCGACGTCAAAAAGACCCGAATCGCGCGCGGCGACGTATCGCGCGGCCCGTAGAGCGCCCATGGCAAAGTTCATGCGGCTGTGCGCGCGATGGGTGATCTCCAGGCGCTCGCCGAGAGCGGCGAACGTGACCGTGTGTTCGCCGACGATGTCGCCGGCGCGCAGGGAGTGGAAACCGATGGTCCTTGTGTCCCGCGCGCCGGTGATGCCTTCGCGACCGTAGACGGCGTCCGTCGACAGGTCGCGGTCCAGCGCGTCCGCCAGGATCTCGCCCATACGCACGGCGGTGCCGGATGGCGCGTCGACCTTGTGCCGATGATGGGCTTCGAACACTTCGACGTCCGCATCAGCGCCGAGCGCTTTCGCCGCCGCTTCGATGAGCTTGAACGTCACGTTCACGCCGACGCTCATGTTCGGTGACATGACGATGGGAATCCGCTCGGCCGCCTGGGCTATGCGCTTGGTGCCGTCCGAGTCGAATCCCGTCGTGCCTATGACCATGCCTTTCTTGTGCCGCACGCACTCTTCCAGCACGCTGAGAGTCGCTGCCGGCACGCTGAAATCGACCAGGACGTCGAATTCGTCGGCAACCAGTTTACGCGCGATGCGTACGCCGTCGATCACGTCGCCGATCGCGTTGGAGTCCGGGTGTGCCAGGGCCGCGCCGAGCGTCAGATCGCCGGCATCCCGCACCGCCTCGGCGACGGTGCGGCCCATGCGTCCGGCGGCCCCGGTAATCGCTATCCTTATCATCCTGCGCGCGCGCGTCAGTTCTTGAAGCGATCGAACAGATGCTTGACCGACTCGATCCAGGACGTGCCCTTTGGCGAGTGTTCGCCTCCGCCCCGCTCCAGGGAATTTCCGAATTGGTCCAGTATGGACTTCTGCTCGTCGGTCAGTCGCACCGGCGTTTCGACGATGGTGCGGCAAATCAGGTCGCCGATGCCGGACCGGCGCACGGAAGTCGCACCCTTGCCGCGCAGACGGAACATCTTGTGGGTCTGCGTTTCGGCCGGAATCCGTAGTTTGATGCGTCCATCGAGCGTCGGCACCTCGATCTCGCCACCAAGTGCCGCCTGCATGAAGGAAATTGGAACATCGCACAGGAGGTTCATGCCGTCGCGACTGAAGATCGGGTGTTCGCGCACTGACACCTGCACGTAGAGATCGCCGGGCGTCCCCCCGTGGGGTCCTGCTTCGCCCTCCGCGGAGAGGCGAATTCGGTCCCCTTCGTCGACGCCTGCGGGTATGTTGACGGACAGCGTCTTGCGCCGCTCCACTCGACCGCCGCCGCCGCAAATACGGCAAGGGTTGGCGATGAACGTGCCGGCGCCGCGGCACTGGGGACAGGTCTGCTGCAACGAGAAGAACCCCTGGGAGACGCGAATCTGGCCGTGGCCGTGACAACGCGGACAAGTGGTGGAGCTGGTGCCCGGCGCGGCGCCGCTGCCGTCGCAGTCATCGCAAGTGCTGAGAACGGGAACGCGAATCTCGACGGTATCGCCGTGCACCGCCTGTTCCAGCTCCAGGCTCAGGTTGTAGCGCAGGTCGGCGCCCCGTCGCCGCGAAGGTCGACCGCCGCGGGCGTTGCCGAAGATGTCGCCGAAGACGTCGCCGAAGATGTCGCTGAAGCTGCCGCCATCGCCCATCCCCATGCCGCTGGCATCGACGCCGGCATGGCCGAAGCGATCATAGGCGTCGCGCTTTTCGCCGTTGCTCAGGACTTCGTAAGCTTCGGACGCCTCCTTGAACTTCTCCTCCGCGCTCGCATCTCCGTCGTTGCGGTCCGGATGGTATTTCATGGCCAAGCGGCGGTACGCTTTCTTCACATCGTCGGAAGATGCTCCGCGTTCGAGGCCGAGCACCTCGTAGTAGTCACGTTTGGTCATTGTTGTGTTCGGGCGTTACGCCCCGAGGCGCATTATGCGCCTCTATCGCCGTCGCGGGCCGCGGATTCGTTGTCCTTCACCTCTTCGAACTCCGCGTCCACGGCGTCGTCGCCGGCCTTCGAGGAGGTGCCGTCTTGTGCGCCCCCATCGCCCGCCGCCGCTTCCGCCGGCTCCGCATACATCTTCTGGGCCAGCGCGCCGGTGGCTTCCGATACGGCCTGGATGCCGGATTCGATGGCCTCCTTGTCGTCGCCCTTGATGGCTTCTTCGAGCGACTTGGTCGCCGCTTCGATCTTCTCCTTCTCGTCTGCGGTCGCCTTGTCTCCCGCGTCCGTGACCATCTTGCGCGCGGCGTGCACGAGCGCGTCGCCCTGGTTGCGCAAACCGACCAGTTCCTCGAACTTGACGTCCTCTTCGGAGTGCGCCTCCGCATCCCGCACCATCGCCGCGATCTCTTCCTCGGACAGCCCGCTCGACGCCTTGATCACGATGGACTGTTCCTTGTTCGTCGCCTTGTCCTTCGCGGAGACGTTCAGGATGCCGTTGGCGTCGATGTCGAAGCTGACCTCGATCTGCGGCATGCCCCGAGGCGCCGGAGGAATGTCCTCCAGGTTGAAACGGCCGAGAGACTTGTTCTGGCCCGCCTGCTTGCGTTCGCCCTGCAGCACGTGAATCGTGACGGCGGTCTGGTGGTCGTCCGCGGTCGAGAACACCTGCTGTTTCTTGGTCGGTATGGTGGTGTTCTTTTCGATGAGGGCGCTCATGACGCCACCCAGGGTTTCAATACCGAGAGATAGCGGTGTCACATCGAGCAACAGCACGTCCGTGACATCGCCGGACAGAACGGCGGCCTGGATCCCGGCGCCCATCGCCACCGCCTCGTCCGGATTCACGTCCCGACGCGCTTCCCGGCCGAAGAAACTGTTGACCTTCTCCTGCACGAGGGGCATGCGCGTCTGGCCGCCGACGAGAATGACGTCGTTGATGTCTCGCGTCGAGATGCCGGCATCCTGGATGGCGGTTCTGCACGGGCCGATGGTGCGCTCGACCAGGTCTTCTACCAGGGACTGCAGCTTCGCTCGCGTCAGCTTGATGACGAGATGCTTGGGACCGGTGTTGTCCGCGGTGATGTAGGGCAGGTTGACCTCGGTCTGCTGGCTGGACGAAAGTTCGATCTTCGCCTTTTCCGCGGCCTCCTTCAGCCGCTGTAGCGCAAGCGGATCGCTGTGCAGGTCGATGCCGTTCTGCTGTTTGAATTCGCTCGCCAGGTGTTCGATGACCCGCAGGTCGAAGTCTTCGCCGCCGAGGAAGGTGTCACCGTTCGTCGAGAGGACTTCGAACTGATGCTCGCCGTCCACGTCGGCGATCTCGATGATGGATATGTCGAAGGTGCCGCCGCCGAGATCGTAGACGGCGATCTTGGTATCGCCGCGCTGCTTGTCCATGCCGTAGGCGAGGGCTGCCGCTGTCGGTTCGTTGATGATGCGCTTGACGTCGAGCCCGGCTATGCGGCCGGCGTCCTTGGTCGCCTGGCGCTGGGAATCGTTGAAGTAGGCGGGAACGGTGATGACCGCTTCGGAGATATCCTCGCCCAGGTATTCCTCGGCGGTTTTTTTCATCTTCTTCAGCACCTCCGCCGAGATTTGCGGCGGCGCAAGCTGTTCGCCCTTGGCTTCGATCCAGGCGTCGTTGTTCGATGCCCTGATGATCTTGTAGGGCACCATGCCCATGTCGCGCTGCACCACTTCGTCACCGAAGCTCCTGCCGATCAATCGTTTGACCGCAAACAGCGTGTTGTCCGGGTTGGTTACGGCTTGCCGCTTGGCGCTTTGGCCGACGAGAATCTCGCCGCCGTCGGCGTACGCGATGACGGAGGGCGTAGTGCGATCCCCTTCCGAGTTTTCTATGACCCTCGGGGCTTTCCCGTCCATGACCGCCACGCACGAGTTGGTCGTGCCGAGGTCGATACCGATGATTTTTGCCATGCCAAATCCTCTCTGTCGCGCCGGACGAGGCGCCGCGTATTGCCGTGACTATTCAATATTGGCCCGTAGCGGGCCGTTTCAACCCTAGTGCTCCGTCAAACCTAAATCTACGGGTATCTGCGGGTCTTTTTGGCCCCTGATGGTTTTCATGCGAGGGGGGCCCCTCGCGCTCCCCGGCTGAAGGCTCCGTTGCTCCTCCTTGTGTGGTGCCTGCCACACCGCGTCGTCGCGCCTCGCCAGGAACCAAAAATCCCTCGCAGCTACACTCGCATTTTTAGGCTTGACGGAACACTAGTCTGCCTCGCGTTTGGCGACCAGCACCATGGCGGCTCGCAACAAGCGGCCGTTGAGGACGTAGCCCTTCTGTACGACTTCCGTCACCGAGCCCGGCTCCGCATCCGGCTTGTCGACGGTGGATATCGCTTCGTGGAACCTGGGATCGAAAGGTTCGCCGATGGGATTCACCACCTCGATACCGGCCTTTTCCAATACGCCGAAAAGCAGCTTCATGGACAGATCCAGGCCTTCGCGGACGGCCGAATCTTCGGCGGCAGCGTCAAGGGCACGTTCGAAATTGTCTATGACGGGCAGCAGTTCGCCGGCGAATTTCTCGAGCGCGAACTTGCGCGCGTTTTGCGCGTCCCGAGCAGCGCGCCGTCGGGTATTCTCTTCTTCGGCACGCACACGCAGAACCTGATCCCTGGCTTCGGCGAGGTCCTTCTCAAGCGCCGCCACGGCTTCCTTCAACGCATCGGAACTGTCCTCGGAGGCAGCGTCTTCGTCACCGCCGTCGGCACCGTTTCCGGCATCTTCGCCCGACGCTTGCGGCTCGTGGATATTTTCCGCCGCCTCCGGGCGGGCCTGTTCGTCCTGATCCGATTCAGGGGCACCCGAAGCGGCATCCTCGGTCGTTGCCGACTGCTCGACTTCCGCGGGGTTCGCGTCATCGCCTGCTCTTTGTTTCGGCATGGGAATGCCTCGCAATGGATCAGGCAGGGCTTATATGGGCGGACGCGGCGTAATTCAAGCGCGGCCGGCGGTCATCGCCGAGCCGAGCATACGGGCTGTCACATCGACGATCGGGATGACCTTCTGGTACGCCATCCGGGTCGGGCCGATCACGCCAAGCACGCCGGCAACCTGGCCGTTGATCTCGTACGGAGCCGTGATCAGGCTGCACTCCTCGAACATTCGATTGCCGGATTCGGCGCCGATGAAGAGCTGGATGCCTTCGGTGTCGAGGCACCGGTCGAGGAGGTGCACGATCGCGCTCTTTTGCGCGAACGCATCGAACAGGTCTCGCACCGCGTGCGTATTCGTCAGCGCATCGACGAGGTTGGATTCTCCGCTGACCACATAGGGCCTGGACGGGCGCTGATCTTCGACGAACGTCTTCGACGCGACATCGATGGCGGTCTGCATGAGTCGATTCAGACGGTCCTTATCCGCGCGCATGTCTTCCACCAATCCGCTGCGGACCTCCAGCAAATTCTTGCCGCCGTAGCGTTCGTTGATGTACTCGGCGGCTTCGTGCAATTCGGTTTCGTCGTACTCTCGATCCGTGTGAATGACGCGGTTCTGTACTTCGCGTTCATCCACCACCAGGATCGTCAGCACGCGGTTGCCCGACAGACGCAGAAATTCGACCTGTCGCAGGGCAACCTGCTCTGGCTTCGGCATTGTGACCAGGCCGGCCATGCGCGTAATCTGGGATAGAACCTGGGATGCGGTGGAAACGAGTTCGTCCGTCGAAAGGTCCGGGTTCAGTTCCGCGCGGAGCTGTCGGACGCTGCGCGCGTCCAGCGGCTGCACCGAGATCAGGCTGTCGACGAACAGACGCAGACCCCGATCGGTCGGCACCCTTCCTGCGGACGTGTGTGGGGAACTGATAAGTCCGCGCGCTTCGAGGTCCGCCATGACGCTGCGCACCGTCGCGGAACTCACGTCGACATCGGATGCGAGGCGCTTCGACGCCACTGGAGCGCCGTCGTTCAGGTAGTACTCGACCAGCAGCTTGAACAGGCGCTGCGTCCGGTCCGCGAACCGCGCTTCGCGACTGATCACCGAGGCGCTTCTCTCGGCATAGGAACCCCTACTCGTCCGGTCTGCGGGCCACCTATGGAGAATTGTGTGGTCTTCGCCATCTACATGCATAACGGCAGCCTCGTCGGATACTCTAGCACAATGCTGAAGCAACTCACGGTCAGGAATTTCGCCCTGGTGGAACGCCTCGACATCGAGTTTGGCCCGGGGCTCACGGTCATCACCGGCGAGTCCGGCGCGGGCAAGTCCATACTGCTGCAGGCCCTTGACCTGGTGCTCGGCGGCCGTGCCGACCGAACCAGCGTTCGTCCCGGCGCGTCGGGTACGGAGGTGACGGCTGAGTTCCACCTTGACGGGCGCGGCGAGGCGCTCAAGTACATTGCCGAGCGCGCGTTGGAAGACGATGCGGAACCGGTCCGCTGCCTGGTCCGCCGCACCGCTACGGCCGCCGGTCGCTCGCGCGCCTTCATCAATGGCACGCCGGTCAATGCCTCGACGTTGCAGGCGCTGTGCGCTCCGTTGGTGGATGTTCACGCCCAGAGCCAGCACCGTTCGCTGCTGGAGCGACCCACGCAGCTCAAGCTGCTCGACGACTTCGGCGTCCCGCCCGCGTTGACGGATTCCGTTCGCGTCTGCCATGACGATTGGCAAGCACAGCGGTCGCGTCTGCATGAACTGGATCAGCGGACGCGGTCGACGCGCGAGCGCATGGACCTGCTGCGGTACCAGCTCGACGAACTGCGTGCATTGTCACTCGCCGAGGGGGAGGTGGAAGCGCTGACGCAGCGGCACAAGCGCCTGTCGTCGGCGACGGACATCCAATTGGTCATCGGAACCCACGCGGAAATGCTCGACGAACAGTTGCTGCCCGAGCTTTCGCGCATTCACGCAGACCTCAACGATATCGATGACGCCCATGCGGCGCTGACGGCCGCCCGGCAACACATGGAAGCGGGGCGAATCGAGGCTGAAGAAGGCCTGTCGGCGCTGCGCGCGTACTTCGAAGCGGTACCTGTCGATCCGGCGGCGCTCAAGGATGTCGAGGAGCGTCTCGATGCCATACACGATGCCGCGCGCAAACACCGCGTCAGCGCGAAGGACCTGGTTCTCCACACGAAGGAAATCGCCGCGGAACTCGACTCCCTCGAAGTGGATGAAGCGCGGCTCCAGAGCTTGAGAGAAGAGTGCGAAGCCAGCGAAGGACAGTATCGCGCCGCGGGGGCCAGGCTAACCGAGGCGCGCGCCGGCGCTGCGCGGAGCTTCGAGAAGGCGGTAGGCATGGCGCTGGCGGAACTCGGGTTCGGCCAGGCTTCCCTGGCTGTTGAGTTCACCCCCGCCGAGAACGAGCAGGGCCTTGAAACCGTCGATTTTCTATTCGCCGCCAGTCCCAGATACCCGGCCGGATTCCTGAAGACCATTGCTTCCGGCGGCGAGCTGGCGCGAATCAGTCTCGCAATCTGTGTCGTTGCCGCAGCGCGTTCCGATCTGCCCTGCCTCGTGCTCGACGAAGCGGACGTCGGCATCGGCGGCACGACCGCGGACGTGCTCGGACGCATGTTGCTACGCTTGGCGAAACATACGCAGGTCATCTGCGTTACCCATGCGCCCCAGGTGGCGGCGCTCGGGGATGCGCATCTCAGGGTCCGAAAAACTGCGAGCGATGACACGGTCATCGAATCGCTCGACGCCGACAAACGCATCGATGAACTCGCGCGCATGCTGGCTGGACAACGGATCACGAAACAGACGCGGGAGTACGCGCAAACGCTCCTCGCGGGCGGACAACTCTCCTGAAGCTGCATCGCCAAGGAGGATGCGCACCGACGTCGGGCGGCAAGAAAAACCGCAGACCCGTGGATTCTGTATTGACAGCACACTAGTATGCGGGCATGTCGTCGAAGTTCGTGCAGTGCGCCGGCGGTTTGGTCTTGCTGGCCGCCCTTTTCTGTTCCGGTTGTGCGCTCCTCGGAGTCCACCGCGTGGCCATACAACAGGGCAACATCATCACCCAGGCCATGGTGGATCAACTGAAGCCTGGGATCACGCGCGAACAGGTGGCCTATATCATGGGCGAGCCGGTGCTGCGCAACACCTTCGACGATGACAGGTGGGACTACGTCTATACCATCGACGTGCCCAACGCCTACAACGCCCGCATGCTCGTGTCCCTGTTCTTCGAGAACGACGTTCTGATGTATATCACCGGGGACATGGCGCCATCGTCCGCCACCAAGCCTTCGGTGGAGTAAGGAACAGCCGACCCGCTGACGCGGACAACCACGGCGTCGGGTATTCATGTTCCCCAATGCGGCCGGAGTGTTGCAAAAATTCGTTGATCCCTGTATGCAAACACAGTGCATTGCGCTGGTCATCCTTAGGAAGGGAGTCACGCTGGGGTGAATTTCGACCCGACTGTTCGCAACGGCACTCGACGCGCGTTGGCCAAACCTCAGAGAAGTACTGAGACTGTGCAAAAGCCCAACAATGGCTCGTCAATGAACGAAATCGGGAGAGTGGCGCAGTACCAACTCTTTTCTGATGAACGAAAGCGAAACAGGGAAGGCGTGCTCGAACATCAGTGCGTCAGGGACGGTGTGGCGATTCACTTCGGTCCTGCCGAAGATCACTATGCCAAATGGCCGACGCCAACCTGCATTATTTCCGATGGGCCATACGGCGTGGGCGGGTTCCCCGGAGACAGCCATACGGCGGATACGCTCGCTGAGTGGTACGCGCCTCATGTCGAGGCGTGGAGCGAAGGAGCTACGCCGGAAACTACGCTATGGTTCTGGAACACGGAAGTCGGCTGGGCAACGGTGCATCCGGTGCTGGTCGCTCACGGTTGGGAATACCGCTGCTGCAACGTCTGGGACAAAGGGCTTGGACACATCGCCGGCAACGCCAATACCCGGACTTTGCGAAAGTTCCCGGTTGTGACGGAGGTTTGCGCGCACTATGTGAAGGTGGCGAGGTTTCGGAGCGAAGGCAGGTCCATGACTATGAAGGAGTGGCTCCGACACGAATGGAAGCGCACGGGATTGCCTTTGCGCCTAGCGAATGAGGCGTGCGGTGTGTTGAACGCCGCGACGCGCAAGTATTTGACCGCCGACCACCTCTGGTACTACCCACCAGTCGACGCGTTTATGAAGCTCGTCAAGTACGCAAACGAACACGGCATGGAGGCCGGTCGTCCTTACTTCAGCCTGAACGGGGAGCATCCTATGGCCCGTGGCACGTGGGCCAGATTGAGGGCTAAGTTCAAATGTGAAATCGGCGTGACGAACGTGTGGCGGGCACCCCAAGTTGGCGGCGCTGAGCGGATTCAAGGGATGCGAACCGGAATGAAGTACAAGTTTCGAAGTCTCCACGGCAGTCAAAAGCCGTTGAAGTTCATCGAGTTGATTGTGCGCGCATCCACTGATCAAGGCGATGCCGTGTGGGAACCGTTTGGCGGTCTGTGCCCTGGCGCTGTCGTATGTCAGCTTCTCGGTCGCCGTTATGATGCTGCGGAAACAAATCCCGAGTTCTACGGGGCAGCAGTTGAGAGACTGGCGTCCCTATGAACCAAACGCCGACGCCAAAGCCGCCAGAACGGGACCTACCATCTGGCTCGTGGAAGCATTCGCGGCTCTACAACGACGTGCGCGAGGCACTGATTAGCCTGCCGATATACTTTCGCACGGAGACCCACATATCTGGCGTCATGGCGACGGACTTGCACACCCTGAATGCCGTGCTTGGGGCGACCATTGAGGAACAGGTGGTCCGCACCTTGAATCTCGTCCGTAGAACGTGGGATCCGGAGGAGAATTACGCCCTTTACAGTTTCGTTCGTCAGGCGCAAACCTTCCCGGACGTCCTTTTGCGTAAAGGATCAGATGGCGAAGTCTTATTGGGTATTGAACTCAAAGGTTGGTATCTGCTCGCAAAAGAGGCGGAGCCCAGCTTAAGGTTTCAGGCTGCGTCGGCGGCCTGTGCCAAGGGCGACTTGATCGAAACGTCACTCTGCGGCATCAGGACTGTTTACTGGCGTGATTTCTTGCGTATGTTTCAGGAAAATACGACTGATGAGCAGGCTCGTCTCGCTTTGGGACGACTCAGAAACCGTATTGATCTGATGCCAAGTGGCCCTACGCCGACGGCGCAAGCGGCGCTCGCCATTGTCGAGCAACTTGAACGACTGTTGGAAGGGCGAGCAGACTAACTCCACTGGCGGTTTGCTGGTGCCGAGCACGCGCGTGGCATTTGTCGGACCGCGATTCAAGTCGCTGCTCCGCTTAGCGACGACGGTTTGGCTGAGCGCGCGCCCGCCGTAGTTCTCCTGGGTCTTGTGCCAGGTCGCGATACAGCTCGATGCGATCGCCGTCCGAGAGCAGCGTGTCGGGCGCGACCGCGCGGCCGAATATGCCGACCTTCTCTGGATCCGGCGGCGGCTCGACTCGAAGTGATCGAAACGGTTCGAGGGCCATTGCGGCGCCCACGGCATCCGCCACCGTTGCCCCCGCTTCGATTTGTACTTCCGCGGCGTAACAGATCCGCGGAATGGCGTAGACCACTTCAACGCGAATGTTCATGCAGCCTTCTTAGAGGACTTCGCGGGCGCGCTGGGCGAAAGCGTCGAGCGTTTCATCAGCCACCCGATTGAGCAAATGCGCGGTGCCGAACACGAAGAACAGGCTGCGTTTCGGTTCGAATTCCAATGCGAGCCGAACGCGGCATCCGGTGCCGAGCGGCGCGAATGTCCACATGCCTGAAAGGTGCTTGAACGGTCCTCGTGCCAGCGTCATGGAAATGCTGTGGTGGGGAACGAGACTGTTCCGCGTCACCAATGTCTCCTTGATCCCGCGGCCGGCCAGCGTCAGTTTCGCAACCATCAGTCCATCGCCGGATTCCACGATCTCGGCCGCCTTGCACCACTTCAGGTATTGCGGATAGCCCTCGATGTCGTTCACCAGGGCGTAGACCTCGGCGGCCGGATAGGGCAGCAGGGCGCTGCGCTCGATACGGGACACTAACCGGCAACGAAGAAGTGATAGAGCGTATACGCGAACACCGTGAGCACGCCCAGGGGCGCGGCGACCTTGATCAGCACTGCCCACAGCACTTCGACCGGCCTGCCTCCGGGCAACCTGAGCTGGGCTTGCACAACCGTTTTCGGCAGCACATAGGCGGCGAAGATCGCGATCAGCAGACCGCCCGCCGGCAGCATGACCTTCTGCGTGACGAAGTCGAAGAAATCGAAGACCGTGAAGCTGCCGACGACATGGACATCGGCCCATATGTTGAACGAAAACACGGTGCCGAGCCCCAATACCCAACAAGCGATCCCCAACACGAGGGCAACTCGCCACCGCTTGGCGTTGTACTCTTCGACAGCGAACGCCATGGCGGGTTCGATGAGGGAGATCGCCGAAGTGAGGGCCGCGAAGGTGACGAGCACGAAGAACAGGGTGCCGAACAGTACGCCCAGCGCCATGTTGCCGAAGGCGAGGGGAACGGTCACGAACAGCAGACCTGGCCCCTGACCCGGCTCAAGCCCGTTCGCGAAGACAATCGAAAAGATGGCCAGTCCGGCGGCGATCGCGACCAACGTGTCGGCGGCGCCGATCATCATCACCGCCGAAGGGATGGAAGCCTTGTTCGGCATGTAGGCGCCGTACGCCATGATGGAGCCCATGCCGACGCTCAGTGTGAAGAACGCATGGCCGAGCGCCTCCAGCACGCCTTCCGCGGTAAGTTTTTCCCAATTCCAACTGAACATGAAGTCAAACGCGGCGCCGAATCCGCCCGAGGTGGCGCCGTACACCAGCAGTACGGCGAGCAGCGCGAACAGCAGCGGCATGAACCAGCGTATCGCGCGCTCCAGCCCGGCGACTACCCCGCCGCCAACGATGACAATGGTCATCGCCATGAACAGTGTGTGGAATCCGACCAATAGCGAGGGATTGGCGAGAAATTCATCGAAAGCCGCGCCGGCCGCAGCGCCGTCGACGCCGACGAACGTGCCACTGGCAAGCAGATAGACGTAGTACAGCGCCCAGCCCGCCACCACGGAGTAGTACGACAGGATGAGAAATCCCCCCAGCGCGCCCATCCAGCCAATCAGAGACCAACCGCGCCCGGCTCCGCTTTGCTGCGCCAATGCGCGCATGGTGTTGATCGGACTTTGACGGCCCTGACGACCCAGCATGACCTCCGCCATCATGACGGGTATGCCGACCGCGGCGATGCAAACCAGGTAGACGACGACGAATGCGCCGCCGCCGTTCTCGCCGGTGATGTAGGGGAACCGCCAGATGTTGCCGAGTCCGACCGCCGACCCTACGGCCGCCAGCACAAACAGGGTGCGGCTGGACCACATGCCATGTCTGGAAACGCTGGATTCCGCCACTGCACCCCACCCCGGAGAGTTGGCCTCGCATTATGCGCTATGATCTCGGACGTGGCCAAAAGCGACAAGAAAACACCGGGCGTTATCGCTTCCAACCGACGGGCGCGCTTCGACTACCACCTCCACGAGACGTTCGAAGCCGGCCTGGTCCTGGCCGGATGGGAGGTGAAGAGCCTGCGTGCCGGAGCAGCGCAACTTGCGGAGGCGTACGTTCTGGTTCGGGATGGCGAGAGTTGGCTGGCCGGCGCACACATCACGCCGCTCTCCAGCGCTTCCACGCATGTGGAAACGAATCCCACGCGGGATCGCAAGCTGTTGCTGCATGCCAAGGAGATAGCGCGCATCTCGGTGGCCATCAGGCAAAAGGGTTTCACCTGCATCGCAACCTCCCTGTACTGGAAGGATCAACGGGTCAAGTGTGCGATCGCCCTGGCCAAGGGCAAGCAACTGCGCGACAAGCGCGCCACCGTCAGGGAGCGCGATTGGAAACGCCAGCAGGAGCGGCTCATCAAACGCTACGCATAGGTCTCGGAGGCCACAGCCGCCGACCTCCGCGGCTACCCCGAGAGCAGGTCCGTCAGCGCATCGCGTTGACGCTGCGACAGTTGCCGGAACAGCCTGATCAGGTTGTCTTCCTGATCCGAGAGGTCGCGCCGGAAAGTCATCTCGATATGACGGAAGAACGGTGGTTCGATCTCCGTTTCGCCTTCGCCCGGCAATCCGCCCAGAGAAAGCTCCAGCCGCGCCACGATTTCGGAGTTCATGCTCCGCCGATACCGATGTGCGGTTTCCGCGATGCGTGCGTGGAGGCTCATCGGAAGCCTCACCACGAACTTGAATGTTCGGTCGCCAGGACTTTGTCGTCGAGCCATCTCATGCACCTCACGTAGACTTATAGTGTGTCCGAGGGGTTGAGACAAACGGGGCGGAATCGCGCCACGACCGTTTTGACGGTTGAAGGCGTGGGCGTATGCCTTCGCGATGGCGGCGCGAGTCGCTGGATCCTGCGCGATATCGGCTTTGCCGCCGAAGCGGGCGAGGTCGTCGCCGTGTGTGGCCCGAGCGGCAGCGGCAAGTCGACCTTGCTGAACCTCGTCGGTGGACTGCGGATCCCGGAGGAAGGATCGATCCGTCTGAATATCGAGGCAGACGGGAGACGGGTGTCGTTGCCCGTGCACGAGCTTTCCGAAGCCGAGCGCGTACGATATCGGCGTCAGCATGTGGGGTTCATCTTTCAGTTCTTCAATCTGATGCCGACGTTGACCGTCGAGGAAAACGTGCTGCTCCCGAGGCGACTCAACAAACTGGGGGGCGGGTCGGCGCAGGCGCTCGAACGCCTGGAGCCACTCGGCGTGGGCGGCCTGGGCGGCCGCTTCCCGGACTCGCTTTCCGGCGGCGAACAGCAACGGGTCGCCATCGCTCGCGCGCTGGCGCACTCACCGCCGCTGGTGCTTGCCGATGAACCCACGGGGAACCTCGACGCGGCGAACGCGGATCGCGTCGTCGAGTGTCTCTGGGACCAGGTGCGCAACGCCGGAGCGGCGCTCGTCATCGCGACGCACAATGAGCGCATCGCGGAACAGGCGGACCGTGTGGTCGCGCTTCGCTAGTGTCGTATCCCTAGTGTCGTGTCACGCGAGTTATGACGCTTCAGCGCGTCCCACGGGGTCTGTGGCAAGGCGCTTGGTCGGCTCCATTGCTGGGGCGCGCCCTTCGGGAGATCGCCATGCACGCCACTGCCGCGTTGTGGCCCTTGCGAATATGCCCGATATTCCCTGCGGACCACGCCTTGCATTGACGCGCGCCAGAACTCGCGTGACACGACACTAGTGCCGGGCTTGCTGCTGCTGATCAGAGGACAACTGCGCTACCTGGCGCGGACGCCCGGCGCGACCGCCGCATCGGTGGTAGCGACCGCGCTCGGGACGATGTCCGTCGTGGCGGTCCACCTGCTGAGCGAGGACATCAAGGCGGGGCTCGATGTCCAGGGAGCATTGCCGATCCCGGGCTATACCCACGTGGTGCGCGGAACGGACCTTACCTGGGATGCGTATTTCGACGCGCGGGATCGATGGCGTCAGGGCCATGCGCCGCGCGTGGAGGCGATGACGCCGCTGATCGCGGGACAGGCGCTGGTGCATGGGCGTTCGGCGAGGGTTCTGGGCGTCGACATGCTTGCCGATGGGCGCCCCGGCGCGCCGGGGTCGTTTGAGGAAACGCCATCGGCGGGCGACTCAAGCCGGATATTGCTCGGTGACGGCGTCGTCGCGGGCGAGTCGCTTGGGCTCGCGGCCGGCGATGCCGTGCATGCCGGGGATATCGTGGTGGAAGTCGTCGCAGTGGCGGCGAATGCGGAAGATATCGTGTTCGCTGACATACCCACGGCGCTCGGAATTCTCGGTCGAACCGGTCCCAGCGCCATCCTGATCCGCGCGCGCGGAGGCGAACCCGCCATCGAACGTTGGTTTCCCGGAAGCACGGCGGCGTTCGACCTCGGGACAGCCATCGAACTCGGGCAAGGGCTGACCGCGCGCGCCCTTGACGAAGCGGAGCCAACGCGCCGCTTTGCGCTCGCCATCCTGTTCAATCTGGGCGCGCTGGGCGTCCTCGCACTGTTCGTCGCCGCCTTCCTTATCTACCAGGCCAGCTATTCCAACATCGCGCGGAGACGGCGGGAGCGTGAGCGGTTGTCTGCGATCGGCGTCGGTTCGGGGACGCTCGGGTTGCTGTTCGTTGCCGAAGGCGCGCTGATCGGGCTGGCTGGCGCCCTGATCGGAACGCTCCTTGGCGCGGCGCTGGCGGGATTCCTCGCGTCGATGGAGTCCTTCGCCTTGAGCACCATCGCGGTGGCCAAGGGGGTTCTCGGCGGCGTCGGCGCGGGCGTTATCGGTGCCTTCGCGGCCACCCGGCAAGCAACCGCGCGGGGGCGAGCGGGCGGCCCACGCTGGGTCGTCGCCGGTCTTGCGACGGCACTCCTTGTTATCGCGGCGATATCGGACACCCTCGCTGCGGCGTTTGGTCTGATCTTCGCGTTGTGCATGTTCCAGTTCGCCCTGTTGATGCCCGGCATCGCCGCCGTGCTGCGGCGCGCGCTCGCGGCTCGCATGGATCGAGTCAACGTTCTGGTGAGGGCGAACTTCCGGAGGTTCGCCACGCTGTTGGGCGAGGTCGATATCGCTGCGAGCGCCTTGTCCATCGCCATCGCCGCCGCCATCGGCATGGGCGTCCAGGTCGAGAACTTCCGCGAGGACTTCTACAAGATGCTCGATCAGCGGCTTTGGCGCGCTATCTACATAGAAAGCGAGCAACAGGTCGATACGCAATGGCTGCGGCGATTGCCTGGGGTGACCGACGTGCGTTCCTATGGTCGAACCGAGGCGTTGCTGAACGGACGCCCCATCACCGTCACCCTCACCGTCGGCGATGCGCTCGAAGGCCGCCGCTATGGCTACGACGGGGCACTGGAAGGAAACGTGATGCTGAGCGAATCCGGCGCGCTCGCACACGGCGTGGCGGTCGGCGACAGCATTGAAATAGAAGGACCGCGGGGCGCGCTCCGCGTCGGGGTCGCCCATGTATTCAGCGACTACGGCGCACCGTCGCCGCGCGTCATCGGAACGTTCGAAGACCTGGCGTCGATTTTCGATGGAATCGCCATCGACCGAACATCCGTATTGACAGCCGGGGCGGATACCGGCGCCTTGCAACGCGCGATCGCGCAACGCTATCCCAATGCGCACGTGCGCGACCAGGCGCAACTGCGGGAGTTGGCGCAGGCGGCGTTCGACCGGACCTTCGAAGTGGCCGAAAGTCTTACGATCATCGCGCTTGTCGTTGCCGTCGCGGGACTCTATAACGCGCTGTCGGCGCTCGTGCTGCGAGCCCGCGATGTCCACCGGTTGCTCTACGCCGCGGGCGTTTCCCGGTTGTCGATCGCGGGCCTCGCCGTGCAACAGAACCTGTTGATCGGCGTCGTGGCGGCAGCGGCCGCGGCGCCCCTCGGTCTCGCGATCGCGTACGTGCTATGCGCCGAGGTCAATCCACGCGCGTTCGGTTGGTCGATCTCGTTCGGCATCGATATTTCGGCACTGGTCACGCCGACGTTGCTTGGCATCGCGGCCGCATTGCTGGCGGGGTTGGTTCCGATCTGGCGCGGCGTCAGGACGCTTGGAGGCGCTCCCGAACATGCGCTCCTGTAGCCCAGGCCCCTGGGGCTCGCGAGGCATGGCGGCACTATATGCGCTGGCGGCTCTGCTTGCCCTTTCCGGCTGCGAGGACCCGAATAGCTCGGCTCATACGGGAAGCCTGCGTGTCGCGACGCTCCTCGGCGCGCCGTCCGCGGCGGGATTCCGCACTGCCGACAGCGTGCGACCCTTCGTGTTTCCCCGCGACCACGGTGCCCATCCGCGTTTTCGCCAGGAGTGGTGGTATCTCACCGCCGCCCTCGAAGACGCGGCCGGCGCCGGCGAATACGGTGTGCAATTCACGCTCTTTCGCCGGGCGGTGGCCGGCCACAAGGGTGAGGGTCCCTGGCGCTCGGCGCAGGTATACCTCGGCCATTTCGCGCTGACGGATGTCGAACGCGAACATCATGTCGAAGCGGAGCGGTTCGCGCGCGGCCATCCCCGCCTCGCCGGGGTGCGGGCAGCCCCATTCGCCGCGTGGATCGAAGGCTGGCGTCTGGAATCGACCGGCGCGACAACCTGGCCCATGCGACTCGTAGCGCGCGTCGAGACGTTCGGCGTCGACCTGGTCTTGCGCGATACGCGCGCGCCGGTGCCCCAGGGAGACCGGGGATTGTCGGCGAAGGGCCCCGGCGCCGGGTCCTACTACTATTCGGTGCCGCGCATCGCCATCGAAGGAACCCTTCGAATTGATGATCGCGAAGTCGAGGTCGCGGGTCGCGGCTGGTTTGATCGGGAGTGGAGCACCAGCGGGCTCGGCGCCGAGCAGATCGGCTGGGACTGGTTCGCGCTGCAGCTTGACGATGGCCGCAGTCTCATGCTGTTCCAGATCCGGCGCCGCGACGGCGCGCGCGGCGCCTACGATCAGGGCATCCTCGTATCGCCCGACGGCAGCGTGCGGACGCTTGCAAGCGCCGATTTTGCGCTTTCCCCCGCGCGTGTCTGGCGCGACGATGCCGGGACGCGTTGGCCGATTCGCTGGCGGCTCGCGGTCGGGGATGAGATGTTCGTCGTCGACGCGGCGATAGAGGACCAGGTCATGGATACTTCCATTCGCTATTGGGAGGGGCTGGTTCGGGTTTCGGACCCCATGGCCCGGGACCTGGGAAGCGGCTACATGGAATTGACGGGGTACTGATGCCGGACGAAGACGAACTGATATGGGAACGCGTGTCCTCCGAGCCGGGCCCGGACCTCGGTCTCCTGCGCGTGCGTTACGACTGGATGCGCCACCCCAGCGGAGGACACACGCTGAAACGGCTCGTGCTGGAGTCCGTCGACTGGGTGAACTGCGTGGCGCTGACGTCCTCCGGAAACTTGCATGGAACAGACGCCTCGAGGGAGCGTAAGCGACCCGCGGCGCGTGTTCCATGGACGACGAGCGGGGCCGGGCCACAGGCGGAGCCGAAGGCGCCGGCTGTGGGGCACTGCGTCATGGTTGAGCAGTTCCGTTTCGGCGTGGGCGCATGCACCCTGGAAACGCCCGGCGGCATGGTGGACGCGGGCGAGACCCCGCTCGCAGCGGCGCAGCGCGAACTGCTCGAGGAAACGGGATACGGCGGCGGCTCCTGGCGGTCGCTGGGCGCGGTGGAACCCAATCCCGCCATTCATGGCCACCTTTGTCATCATTTTCTTGCCACCGGGGTGGAGCGCGTCGCCGCGCCGGACCCGGGCGCGGGCGAGGCCATTGCGGTGCGATTGGCTACGCTCGAAGAGATGAAACAGGCCATGGCGGACGGACGCCTGCGCCATGTGTTGGCGCTGTCGGCGCTGAGCCGGGTATATAACCTGTTCGACTGAAGCGGCCTGGTCTTACGTGCAGGTTTGGAGCGACGTGGGCAGTGTCAACGTTGCCGTGATCGTTGTGGTTCGGTAGACGCGCGTAAGGCTCATTCGCGCAGCAGGGTTCGGATGAACCGCTGCGCCTCGCCGTTGGCAGGGGGCGGGTACGGGCGGGGCTAGTGTCGTGTCACGCGAGCTCTAGCGCTTCAGCGCGTCCCACGGGGTCTGTGGCAAGGCCCGTCCCCGCGGGGAATGGTGGGCTCCATTTCCAAGGGGCGCAACGCGGCCACAGGCCGTAATCTTCATGCGAGGGTACCCCTCGCGCTCCCGGGGCGCGCCCTTCGGGAGTTCGCCATGCACGCCGGAGCCTTCAGCCGGGGTGCGCGAGGGGGAACCCCTCGCATACGACTGCGTTGTGGCCCTTGCGAATATGCCCGATATTCCCTGCGGACCACGCCTTGCATTGACGCGCATGGCGAACTCTGAAGCGCCAGAACTCGTGTGACACGACACTAGCCGGAACGCACTAGCCCAGGTTGGCTCTCCTTCGGTCCGGCGCGGCGGTAGCCGACCCCGCGTTCGCTGAAGATCCAGGTCGGGTTCCCCGCGTCGTCACCGAGCTTTCGACGCAGCTTCTTGATGATGGTCCGCAGCCGCGCCGTGCCTTCGGCGCCGGTCGTACCCCCACACGCTGTCGAGCAACTGCGCGTTCGTCAGCAGCCGTCCGGGGCGCTGCGACAGCAGGCGCAGCACTTCGTACTCGGTCGAGGTCAAACCCGCGTCGCGGCCGGCCAAGGTCGCGCTGGCGCTCGTGAGTATTTCTCCCAGAACGGTGTCGGGGTCGAGGCTCGCATTGATGTGGTGCATCGCCGCGCACAAGGCGAGTGACGCGTTCGCGCAGCGCTGCGACTTCGTGCCGGTCTTCGTTGGTGTGCATGACCCGTTCCTCCTTGGCCGACCTGCGGTCTTTCCGGCTTCGGACCGCGTGGTCAAATTAATGCTGGAAAGTCACGTATACGTCACTTAAATATCGCTATAGATCACTCGTCGATCACTTGTAGATGATACTTTTCTCAGGGAGAGCGTTAGTCGTGCGCGGATCGCGTTCGTTGCGACGATCGCTTCGTCTCGGCTGATCCGGTCCGGTCGAGTTGTCCGAGCATCGGCAGTTTGCCCTATGCCGGAGGAGGGGAGGGAAGGAGGAGGGGAGGTGAGGAACCCAGGTGGAAGAAGAGGTTCGGCAACAAGAAGTCGTGAAATGGTAGCGATTCTCGACCATGCCGAAGGTGCGGGGGTGTGACCACGAGCAGGTGGTCCATCGTCGCGTTCGCTCGATCCCGCAAGAGCGGCGCCATGTTCATCGGCGGCAGCCTTGCGATGCTGGCGATGGCGAGCGTCGGCGGCATGATGTCCAACTACGGCTGGCGCGAAGCGCAGGAAGAAGAGATCGACGCCGCGATGCGCGCCGGCGTTTCCGCATCCGCGCACTTCATGCGGGGAGACCTGACAACCGCCGAGGACCAGATCAAGGAACGCGTCGCGGACTTCATGCGCGGCCTGCTTGGCGACGTGACCATAGTCAAGGACGACATAGTCATCGACCACGACTTCTCGACCAACCGGACCACCATCAAGGTCGAGGGGCACGCCACCTACGCGTTCAAGAACCTTTGGGCAGCCGGCCGTACCGGTGCCCCGGAATCCCTGACAGGGGAGCAGGTGATAGTGGAATTCGATGCGAGCCAGTTCGAATTCGCCCTCGCCCTGGACATATCAAGCTCGATGGGCCGTAGTCCTGCGGGTTGGTCGGTCACAAGGCTGGGCGCGCTGAAAGATGCCATCAACACGATCGCGCAAACGGTGGATGCCGTCTCGAAAACGAATCCCGGCATCGTCACGGTCTCTTTGGTGCCGTACTCGAACGTCGTCAACGTTGCGGATACGTCCGGGACGATCAAGACGGATGCCAAGGAACGCTACGTGCGCATGCTCACCGGTGCCGAGTACAGTACGCAGACCTCGCGGGACACCGAGGGACACTGGGTTGACACGTTCCACTCCTACGGTACCGGAGACGACATGGGCCCGCTGGCGTCGCGCAGTCTGCCCGACTTCCTGACCGCCACCGACTGGAACCTGCGTCAGGCCGAAGCAGCGGACGTCTCCACGCAAGCGCCCGATGTCGGCACATGGAACACGCGAGGCGAGGACTTCTGGAACGGCTGCCTGGTGGCGAGATGGGGGGCGTACTGGGACCCGAATGCGAGGCCCGTCATCTGGGATCCCGCGGATCCGGCCAACTGGCCCGCCAGGAAGACCGTGGCCGGCTGGGCGCCCGGATCAACCAGCATCCGCGACCTGCCGCTGCACCTCTCCGACGCGCCCCCGGACTCGCGCGACCCGAATGCGCGTTTCACCGCGTACTCCTGGCCCGACGCGCGTATCGGTGGGCTTGCCGACCATCAGCTCAACGACGTTATGCGGTTGACGCTCGAAACCTTCTTCAGGCATAGGCGGAGCGGCGACTACGGGACTTCCGAGAATCACTGGCACCTGCGCGCCGCAGACCGGGGCGGCAGTCTCCTCTGTCCACGAGCGTCCATCGTGCCGCTGACGGACGATTTGAGCGCGCTGCAGGCTGCGGACCACTACGATGTCGTGGATTTGCACTCGGCAACCTCTTGGGGCCAGACGTTCCTGCATCTCGGTGTCGTCTGGGGTCTGCGAACACTCTCCCCTCTCTGGCGCGACGTGTGGAATACGAAGAGCGTCTCCGGCGACGACCTGCCGCGGACGCCGTGCCTTGACGGAGGAACGACCTTGGGCTGCTCCCAGTTCGTCGAAAAGGCCATCGTGATCGTATCGGATGGTGGCAATGACTTCGGTCGCCCTCTGCGGGGGCGGAGTTCCGGAACGCAGAGGCCTGGTCGTGCCATCACTTCCAACCCGAACTTCAGCGATCCGAGGTGCAGTGGGTCTCTCAGGGGCTCTGCCATGACCGTCTTCAGAGCGGCCGTTTCCGCCGAAGACCCCGCGGCTTTCGCGAACGGTTTCGATGTCGATGCGAGCGGCGTCTTCACCCCGACAGGTCTGTCGGCGGTACTCGACGGCTTTCAAGAGATACATCCGGTTCTGTCGACGCTAAATTCCGCGATACCGTCGGATCAGCTACGCATCAACGCATACCGTATGGATTGGGAGAACGCGCTTAAGGACATGACGCCCTGGCAACTCTTCCGAGGCCACGATGACAATTCGCCGACCAAGGCCACGGACGCGATAGATGTACTGGTGGATCCGACGAACGACTTCGGTTTCGATGGTCGACCCGTGCGGAACCGACATTACTGCAGGCCGCTTACACCGTTCAGCGCGTATGGCCGGGCGGATGAACTGGTCCGTGTCGGAGATGGCCCGCCGGTGAGTGACGTCGCACCCTTTTCGGTTCCCACCTGGCTATGGTCCTCCCCGCCAGCCGATCTGCAAACCCCCGTCACGAATCGTCTGGACGACTGGTTTCGGGAAGCCTGCGACATCGCCGGGCAGCGCGGCGTGCGCATCCACGCCATCTACATAGGTGGCGACACACTACCTTGGGAGCAACGCGCCATCGCGCTGCTCGAAGAGTGCGTGGACCGGGGATACGGCGGCAATCCCGTAGTCAACGAGGTGCACACGACGCCCACCGCGCAAGAGTTGAAGGATGCTGTCGAAGGCATCATGGACATCAAGCGCACCCTGCGTTTTGTTGGCCCGTAGCGATCAGGGTGTTGAAAACTTGGCTCAGTCGTCGATTTCCAGCCTGATCGAGGGTCCTCGGCACCTCTACTTCAAGGTCATGGCGCCTCGAGGGAGCGCCTAGCATGCCCCGGTCGATCCAGCGCAGGCGGGCGTTGTCGCAGAACCGGCAACAGTGGACGCGCGAATCCCAGGCGGTCGTGCCCGAGGCCGCCGAGCAGGATCGTTTCGAAGCAATCGTGCCCTTCTACCATCAGCGCGTCCTCGAGAGCCTGGACGCGGAAACGGCCGCGTCCCTCGATGAGAATGACCTGGCCGGTGTGGTGCTGCAGCTTCTGCGGCAACTTGAAACCGCGACCGACGCGCCTTCCATCGCCGGCGTCCACAAGGCACTCGCCCGGCGGATAGTCGACGAGACGCGGGGACTGGGGCCGCTGGGTCCCCTGCTGCGGGATCCGGACATCAGCGACATACTCGTCAACGGCATGCATTCGGTCTATATCGAGAAGCACGGAGTGTTGAGCCGGATCGACGTGCGCTTCCGCGACTTCGATCACCTCACGCGCCTGGCGCAGCGCATCGCCGAAGGGGTGGGGCGGCGCGTGGACGAGCTCAGCCCGATGTGCGACGCGCGCCTCGAGGACGGCTCCAGGGTCAACATCATCGTTCCGCCGCTGGCGATCGACGGCGCGGCGATCTCCATCCGCCGATTCCGCCAGGGCGGATTCTCCCTCGCCGATCTCGCGCGCGGCGGTGCCATGCATCCCGGCATGGTCACCATGCTGGAACTGGCCGCCCGAGCGAAGCTCAACGTGGTGGTGTCCGGCGGCACCGGCGCGGGCAAGACGACCATACTGAACGCGCTGTCCGGGATGATCGGCGAGGAGGAGCGCATCGTCACACTGGAGGACGCCGCCGAACTGAAATTGCAGCAACCCCATGTCGTGCGCCTGGAGTCGCGCGCGCCGTCGGCGGAAGGCGGCGGAGAAGTCTCGATGCGGGACCTGCTGAAGAATGCCCTGCGGATGCGCCCCGATCGCATCGTTGTCGGCGAGGTGCGGGGCGCCGAGGCGCTCGAAGCCATGCAGGCGATGAACACGGGACACCCGGGGTCCATGGTGACCGTCCACGCGAACAGCCCGCGCGACGCGATCAGCCGCCTCGAGTACCTCGTCATGATGGGTTCCGGCGAAATGCCGCTGTCCGCGATACGCAACCAGGTGATCTCCGCCATTGACCTCGTCGTCCACGCGTCGCGCTTCAGCGACGGCAAGCGCAGGGTCGTCGCCATTACGGACGTGGTGGGTCTGGAAGGCGACGTGGCGGTGCTGGAAGACATCTGGTCGTACGATTCCGGCTCGGACCGGTTCGCCTGCAGCGGCAGCCGTCCATCCTTCGCCGGGCGGGTGGAAGACGCCGGCTTCAGCGATCTGCTGACGGCGAGCATGTCCGCCGCCCGCCAGGGATTCGCTATCACCTAGGGACGCGCCGAATGCAGGAAGGGAAAGCCATGCGAACGATGCATGAAATCGGAGCACAGACTGGCCGTTCAGGCGATGTGAAAGAGGGCAACGCCCTGCTGTCCGCAGCCGACCGCTCGATGTTTGTCGACAAGAAGCTGATCGGAAACCGAGTCCGGGTCGAGGACTTTGTCCTACGACAAAGTCGACTCGGTCCGTGCATCTCGGAATCAACCTCCCGCTCGAACCGCGTGTGTGGCCTGTAATAAGACGAGGCATTCATTTAGGTAATTTTGGCTATCCAGATAGGGTTACGGACTGGAGTGTTTCGGACCGCGTTCGGGAAAGCGCGACGGAAGGGACTTGTCCGGCGCACGGCAGCGGTCATATGAAAACAGCGTTTGCAGATTCGGTCTTCCGGCATGGATGAGGCGTGAGAAACACGATGGTGCCGGTAGAAGTTCCGACATGGTTGGCGAAACGGCGGGTGACGGTACCGGATCGCGTGGTCGGCCATCTCCATCGCGCGGGGATCATCGCGCGGTGCATGCCTGCCGGTCGTGATCTGACGCTGCTGCATGCGCCGGGGGGGTTCGGCAAGACGACGATGCTGGCCGAATGCTGTCGCGCCGAAGCGGCCCGCGGAGTGCCCACCGCGTGGCTGTCGCTGGACGAGCATGATAGCGACGTTATGCTGGCCACCTATCTGGCATTCGCCTTCCAGCACGCCGGACTGGACCTCGCGGCATCGCACGCGGTCGCTGCGGGGATGCGTCGGGAGAGCCGTCTTGTGATGGTGTTAAATGCGATCCAGGCCGACGGACGACCCTGGGTGCTTGCGCTGGACGAAGTGGAGCGGGTGGTGAACCAGGACGCCGTATCGGTCCTGAACGAGCTGGTTGGCGCCGATATTGCCAACCTGCATCTCGCGCTGGCCTGCCGACAAATGCCGGCGGGCCTGGACATCGCGAGCAAGGTCTTTGCCGAGGCCGAGGTGGTAACTGCGGCGGACTTGCGTTTTTCCCGTGCGGAGATCCGGCGTTTTTTCGGCGACAGACTGTCGCGCCGGCAACTGTTTCGGGTAGCCGCGGAGTCCGCCGGGTGGCCGATTGCGCTGCGGGTGGAATGCGAGAGTCGGCGGAGCCGCAGCGCAGAACGCGCACAGGTGGTTGGCGACGTCGCGGAGAACTGGATAGATTCTCGTCTCTGGCGCGACCTGAGCGACGACGACCTGGAATTCGTGCTCGACGCGGGGATTCTCGAGTGGATGGACGCCGAACTACTCGACGAGGCGCTCGACGGGCAGGACCTGATTACCAGACTACACGCGCTGCGGGGGCTGGCGGGCCTGCTGGAACGGGTGCGCGGGGGCGCGCGCAACGTCTGGCGCCTGCACTCGCTGGTGCGCGAGCATTGTGTCAGCCGGCGACGTCGCGAGACGCCGGGGCGATACCAGTCGATCCACCGGCGGATCGCCGGAGTGCTTGCGCGGCGCGGTGACACGGTCGCGGCGGTGCGCCACGCCGCCGAGGCCGGAGACGCCGCGCTGCTCGGAGAGATCGTGACTCGAGCCGGCGGCGTCCGGTTGTTGCTGCGGGAGGGCTGGGACCAGTTGCTGGCCGTCGATCGTGCGATGTCCGAGCAGACGCTGGCGTTATTCCCGCAGCTGGCGCTGGTCCGGATCGTCGCAACCGCTCGCAATGAAGACATAGAGGAAGCGGAACGGCAGTTTGCCGCGGCGGAGAGCGAACTCCGAGCCGACGCTGCCGACGATGCCCAGTTGGACTGTGACCTGCATTTGGCGGAGTCGATCCTCGCCGATCATTGCAAAGATGGGGTCAACTCGCCGCGACTTCGTCGGGTGAAGACGGGGATGGCGCGACTGGTCGACCGGCCCGGCGCGGATTCGTTTGCGCGCGCGTCGGGGGAATACGTGCTGTGCCTGGTGCACAATCTCAAGGCGGAGTTCGATCCGGCTATCAAGCGGGCGCGCCGATGGATCGGCAAGGAGTCGACCTAATCTGAGCATGGTGCTGGACTTCCAGTGCGGCGAGGTGGCGATGGCGCGGGGCAGGGTGCGGGAGGCGGTCGCGTTGTACCGAAGAGGTTCGACCATCGCTCGAGAACATCTCCTGTTCGACCCGCAGCGCATTACGTATGCCAAAGTGCTGACTCGGGAACTGGAGTTGGAGCGCAACCGTGCCTGGAACGGGGATGAGATATCGTTGGCGCAGGCCAGTAATGGTTATATCTCGGCCGACTTCGGCGTGGAACTGGCACGCGAAACGAGGGGAATAGACTACGCGCTGGAGGTTGTGGATGAGATGTGGGCGGCGGCGCATCGTGCGGGAATGACACGGCTCGAACGCCATTTTGCCGGTCTTTGGGCCGCGGTGCTCGCGGGAGCAGGACGCGTGGGCGACGCCGAGGCCCACTGGCGGGAACAGGCGCTTCCGAGGTGTTCGACGGCTGTCTCGATCTGGCCGGACAGAGCTGGCGGGAGATGGAGGTGCTTTCCTGCGCAAGGCTGCGCCTGTGCACCGCCCGAGGTGAGTTCGAAGCGGGTCGGCGGCTCGCGGTCGATCTGTTCGGTGTCGCAAGGGAACGCGGCCTGCGGAGAACCGAAATGCGAGCCCTCGCCCAAGGGATGGCGCACGAGTACGCGGCGGGCGAGCCGGACCAGGCCGCGGAGCACCTGGCCACATTTCTCCGGCTCTTCGCCGAGAACGGACTACGCGCGCCCGATGGTGCGCGAGCGCGCGGCGGCCGTTCCGGTCCTGACGCGGTTCCTGGATGCCAATCCGGGGTCCCCGCTCGCCAAAAGCGCGGTGGCCCTGTTGATGGCCGCGCGGACCGGAGCGGCGGATACGGTGCCGACGCTGACCGGCCGCGAGCTGGAGGAGCTACGCCGGCTCGAAACGCAACCAGATCGCGGCGGCCCTTGGAGTGACTCATGCTGGCGTGCGATACCACGTGCAGCGCCTGTTCGCCAAGCTCGGAGTACATGGTCGCAAGTCGCCGTGGAGCGTGCCCGATCCCTGGGCATCCTGCGGCGGACGGGTTGAAATAGATCGGTAGCGGGGAGATGGTCTGGTGGTCGGACCGTCCACGTGCGGGCCGCAGCGGCCGTGAGCGAGTTTGGTCGCCACCGTCTTTCCCAAATATCCGGATCACGCCGCGCCTCCCGGGATGCCATCCTCGTCTGGCTGTGTGGAGCGCAGCAGGTCCCGGTGAGCGCGCATCCGGTACTTGTTGCCGCGGATGTTGACGATATGGCAGTGGTGCAGCAGTCGATCGATCGGCGCTACCGCCATGACCTCGTCGCCGACCCCGCGTCCCCCTCCTCGAAGCACTTGTTCGATGTCAGCACGGTCGACGCCCGCTCGTGTCGCGCATTGATCAGTTGGAAGAACGCACCGCATCGTCGCGGCTCACGGGCAGGTAGCCGATCTTGTCGACCAGCAGCAGCGCCGGGTACGTCAGCACCTTGAGCCGGTGCGCGAGGTTGCCGGCCGTCTTCGCCTCGGCGAGCGACTCGACGAGGTTGGAGAGGGCGCGGCCAGCGCAGGCTGTACGGCTGTACAGGACACAACTTTCGAAAAAGGGAAGTACCTGATTGAAAGCAAATGACATTCAGTGACTCGACAAGCGGCTTGGTGAGATAAAAGACCAGCGAGGGCGCGGCCAGCGCAATGCGGGCTAGTCCGCGCTAGTCCTCCTTCGGCCGGGCGAGCCGGTAACCGACCCCGCGCTCGCTGAAGATCCAGGTCGGGTTCGCGGCGGCGTCACCGAGCTTTCGACGCAGCTTCTTGATGATGGTCCGCAGCCGCGCCGTGCCTTCGGCGCCAGTCTCGCCCCACACGCTGTCGAGCAACTGCGCGTTCGTCAGCAGCCGTCCGGGGCGCAGCGACAGCAGGCGCAGCACTTCGTACTCGGTCGAGGTCAAACTCGCGTGACGGCCGGCCAAAGTCACGCGCCTGTCCCCGTAGTCGATGGCGAGATCGCCCAGGCGGAACGACTCCGGCTCGTCGCGGCGGCGCAGTGCGACGCGTATCCGAGCGGTGAGCTCGGCCGGCGAGAACGGCTTGACGATGTAGTCGAGGGCGCCGCTGTCGAGCGCCCTGGCGACCGTCTCGTCCCGACCGTAGGCGGAGATGAAGATCACCGGCAGTTCGGCGAGCGCGGGTACGGTTCGCATGAGTTCGATGCCGTCGGTGCCGGGCAGCATCAGGTCGAGCAGCACCAGGCGCGGCTTTTCGGCCGCTATGATCTTGGCCAGCCCCGTGTGGACGCCGGTGACGATAGGGGCGTACCCCGCGTCTGCGAGCGTGTCGCGCAGTTGGCGAAGCGTCTGCGGATCGTCGTCCACCACCAGGATGGGCGTCGGCGCCCCCCGCGAGGTCGCGGGAGCGCCTTGAGCGGCCGCGACCCCGGGCTCGAGGTCGGCGACGGGAACGGTGAACGTGAACCGGGCGCCCTGGTTTGGCCCACCGCTCTCTGCGCGGATGCGGCCGCCGTGCGCTTCGACTAGCCCCTTGCAGATCACCAGGCCGAGACCGGATCGCCGGCGCCTGTTCGCGCCGTCGCCGACGTGCTTGCGGAACAGCCGCGCCAGCTCTTCCGGCACCAGGCCCGCGCCCTCGTCGGCAACCGAGACGGCTATGTGCCCGCCGTCGCGCTCGGCGGAGATCCGGATGGGGGACAACTCGGGAGAGTGTTTGGCGGCGTTGGCCAGCAGATTGCCGAGGACCTGCACGATGCGCCGCCGGTCGGCCATCACCCGGGGCAGGTCAGGCGGCAGGTCGATCACGAGATCGTGCCGGGCACCGCCGCTGATAAACGTGCTGCGCGCCCGGTCAACCAGGACGGCCACGTCAGTGGACTCCGGCGCGACCGCGAGTGTGCCGGTCTCGATGCGTCCCACGTCCAACAGATCGTGGATCAGCCGGTCCATGTGGTCGGCCTGCTCGTCGACGATGGCGAAAAACTGGCGCGCCTCGCCCGGGTCCAGTTCGCGCGAGGTGCCGAGAGCGGTGGCCGCCGAGCCCTTGATGGCGGCGAGCGGTGCGCGTAGTTCGTGGCTGACCGTGCCGAGAAACTCGGCCCGCATGCGGTCGATCTCCTCGAGCGGCGCCAGGTCCTGCATGGCGACCACCACGGATTCGATTCCCCCGTCCGCGGTCCGAATAGGTGTCGAGTTGACCAGCACCGCGACGCTGCGCCCGTCGGGTACCGAGAGCTGGATTTCCTCGGCGCGGATGGGCTCGGCGGCGCCCTCCAGCACCTGCGCCATCGGCAACTCGTCGAGCGCGATCTCGCGCCCGTCGGCGAACCGGCACGTCAAGACCTCGAGCAACTGCTCCGCCGAGCGCCCCGCCGTGCGCAGGCTCTCCACGATCCGCTTCGCTTCCAGGTTCAACGACGTCGGCTGGCCCGTGCCCGCGTCGAACACCACGACGCCGACCGGCGACGTCTCGACCAGGACCTCGAGGTTCGCCCGCGCCAACTGCTCGGCGCGATGCGCGCGGGCGTTGGCGATCGCAATCGCCGCCTGCGAGGCGAGCGGGGTCAGGATCTCCTCGTCCTCGTCCGTGAATTCGCCGCCGCCGTCCTTGCCGGTAAGGAAGAAGCTGCCGACATGCGCGCCGCGGTGGCGCATCGGAGTGCCGAGGAAAGCCCTGGCCGGAATCCAGGGGGCGAACCCGAGCGCGCGCACGTAGGCGGGCACGTCCGGTAGCCGCAGCGGCCCCGGCAGATCGCGGAAGTGCGCGAACAGCTCTGGCCCTCCGGGCCACTCCGAAAGCCGCTGGTGCTCTTCGTCCGTGATGCCGGAACTGGTGAAGTCGCCGGCTTCGCCCGCGTCATCGACGGTGACGATGATCCCATGCGCGGCACCGGTCAGCGTCCTGGCGCTCTTGAGTATCTCGCGCAGCACGGTGTCGGGATCGAGGCTCGCGTTGATGTGCTGCATTGCCGCGCACAAACGAGCGATGCGTTCGCGCAGCACCTCGATTTCGCGCTTCTCTTCGTGGGTATACATGATCAGTTCCTCCCTGGCGGACCTGCGGTCGTCCGGCGTCGGACCGTGTGGACAGATTATCCCTGAAAAGTCACGTAAAAGACACGAATTGTTCGATAAAGATCACATGCATATCACCTCCGGATGATAGATTTGCGTGAGCTTGCCAAAGTAGCGCATGTGCGCCGGACGCGATGATCACGACATCGGACACGGAGGAAGGCACGAACGAGGAACTGGCGGCGTTTGGGTTGACGCGGTGAGCAACGAAGCCAACACCGAAGACAACTGCTCGGCGGCAACGCGGCTCACGGTATCCGAACCACGTCCCCCTCCCCTTCACCCACGGGTTTCGATTTGGCCAGAGCAAGCCGGATGTCCGAGCCGCTCGGCCGTTGCTGGCATTTGCCTTGCAGAAAGCCCGCTTGGACATCTCCAGGATCGCCAGGAGTCTTCGCCATAGAACGAATTCGACAGAGATCAGCGGGAGACGAACCGGTATTTCCGAAGAAGCGCGTTGACAACGGGCAGATCGGCCGACATTTGGCCTTTGCTGCTGCTCTCTTTGGAAATCGGTGCCGTCACAACTTTCCGCGGCTCGGATTCCTGGCGGCGCGATTGGCATTGTGTGGGGCAGCGGTGATGCCTCTCGCCATTTGCGCCGAGGCCGAAGACCCCGTCGGACCCCCGACCGATTTTTCGATGCAAGCGCCCCATAGCCGATCCGGTGCTTCGCGTTCACCGGGCGCCGTCTCCGCCGCCGGCCCAGCCACACAGACCTTCAAAGTCGTTGCTGGCGCCGTGGATCGGGCGCAGACACGCAACGATTGCTGGCCGGATCGCCCAGCGGGTATCGCGGCTACCTGCATTGGAAGTGTGGTCGAAGGCGAGACGTTCAACTTCTGGCTATACCCGGAGGATGGAGGCCCCTCGCTGCGCGACGCCAGTTTCCAATTCGAAACCCGGGATATCACGGCGACCGCCGATGTCGACTACGTTTCGGCAGAAGGAGTACTGACGATCAAGAGGGGCGAAACCAAAACGAGTTCGTTCGTGGTGTCCATACTGGAGGATGGAGTGGTGGATCCGGGTGAAGAGTTCGCCATAAAGATAGACACGGATGCCATCGTGTACCACCAGTACTTTGTCTACACAATCGAGGATACCAACCAGGGTGCGATCAGCATCGAGTTGACGGCGTCCCCTACCGTCGTCTCGGAAAACTCCGGCGCGACGGCGGTGGCGGTTACCGCCACGGTTGTGGACACCGTCCGCCCCATGGATACGACCGTGGACGTAATGGTGGAGGGCAGCGGTGGCTCGAACGTGGTCGGGTTCGCGCCCGTCGACGATTTCCAGTTGACGATTCCCGCGAACGCGCTAAGTGGTACTGGAACGTTCACCCTGACGCCGCGGAACGACACCATCGCCAGGAACGATGAAACGGTCCGGATCACGGGCGATGCCGATCTGGATGTCGTCTCGACGTCTGTTCGTCTAGAGGACGACGACGAACCCTCGGATACGGTCAATCTCTCAGTCGGCCCGCCATGGGTCTCCGAAGGCAATGGCGCGACGGAGGTTACGGTGACGGCAACGCTGAGTCACGCTGGGCGCGATGTCGAGACCCGCATCGCCGTGGCCGTCAGCGGAAGCGGCGAGTCCGGGGTGGTGGATTTCACGCCGGTGTCGGATTTCGAGATCGTGATCGCCGCTGGCGACACCGAGGCCGACGCGGTCTTCGAACTGGTACCCGAAGACGATCATACGCATGAGCGCGACGAAACCGTGACCGTCGATGGCGAATCCGATCTCAACACGACTGTGGCCTCGTTGACGCTTGCCGACAACGACGAGGCGTCTTCGCGCATCGTGCTGTCGGCGGATCCGGCGCGGGTTTCGGAGGGTGCCGGAGATGTCGCGGTGAAGGTCACCGCGGAGCTGGACGCCAGTGCCCGCACTGTCGCGACAACGGTCACCGTTTCCGTGAGCGGAAGCGGCGACGCGGGCGCGGTGGATTTCGACGCGGTGAACGACTTTGAGATTGTGATACCCGCCGGCATGGTCGAGTCGGACGGCACCCTCACGCTGGTCCCGGAGGACGACCAGGTCGACGAGAAGGACGAGACCTTGGCCGTCGCGGGCACCTCCGACCTTCCCGTGACGGGGACGTCCGTGGTTCTCGCCGACGACGACGAGACGTCGCGGAGCGTCGCCCTGTCGGTGACGCCGAATCGGGTTTCGGAGGGGGACGGCGAGGCCGCGGTGACGGTGGCCGCGGCGCTCGATGCCGGTGCCCGCGCCGTCGCGACAACGGTCACCGTCTCCGTGAGCGGAAGCGGCGACGCGGACGCGGTGGACTTCGACGCGGTGAACGACTTCGAGATTGTGATAGGGGCCGGCATGGTCGAGTCGCACGTGACCCTCACGCTCGTTCTGGAGGACGACAACGTCGACGAGACGGACGAGACCCTGGCCGTCGCGGGCACCTCCGACCTTCCCGTGACGGGGACGTCCGTGGTTCTCGCCGACGATGACGAGACGTCGCGGAGCATCGCCCTATCCGTGACGCCGAATCGGGTTTCGGAGGGGGACGGTGAGGCCGCGGTGACGGTGACTGCGGCGCTCGATGCCGGTGCCCGCGCCGTCGCGACAACGGTCACCGTTTCCGTGAGCGGAAGCGGCGACGCGGACGCGGTGGACTTCGACGGGGTGGAAGACTTCGAGATCGTGATAGCGGCCGGCATGGTCGAGTCGCACGGCACCCTCACGCTCGTTCTGGAGGACGACAACGTCGACGAGACGGACGAGACCCTGGCCGTCGGGGGCACCTCCGACCTTCCCGTGACGGGGACGTCCGTGGTTCTCGCCGACGACGACGAGACGTCGCGGAGCATCGCCCTATCCGTGACGCCCAATCGGGTTTCGGAGGGGGACGGCGAGGTCACGGTGACGGTGACTGCGGCGCTCGATGCCGGTGTCCGCATGGTCGCGACACCGGTCACCGTTTCTGTGCGCGGCAGCGGTGATGCGGACGCGGTGGGCTTCGAGAATGTCGATGACTTCGAAATGGTCATTCCGGCTGGCATCGCGAAGGCCGATGTCGACTTCACGCTGGTCATCGAGAACGACTCGGTCGACGAGGCCGACGAAACGCTGACCGTCTCTGGCGCGTCAAGTCTACCGGTGAAATCGACGTCTCTGGCGCTCACCGACGACGACGAGACATCGCTGGGCATCGCGTTGTCCGTGTCGCCGGATCGGGTCTCGGAAGAAGTCGGCAGCAGGACTGTTGCTGTGACCGCGACGCTAGACGCTGGCGCACGCACGGTGGAGACGACCGTGTCGGTGTCGGTGAACGGTAGTGGCCGCGCGGAAGCCGTGGACTTCGACGCGGTGGACGACTTCCGGATCGTGATCCCGGCCAACGCCACGAACGCGTCCGGCTCGTTCGAACTCGTGCTCGAGGACGACGGCGTATCCGAGATCGACGAAACCCTTACCGTTTCGGGTGACTCCGATCTGCCGGTGTCCTCCGCCGCGGTGACGTTGACGGACGACGATAGCGAGTCGACGAGAATTGCGCTCTCGGCCGTGCCGGGACGCATCTCCGAGGGCGACGGCACGGTGACCGTGACAGTGACCGCAGCCTTGGGCGGTGCTGCGCGCACGGTCGAGACGACCGTGATGGTGTCGGTCGCCGGCACCGCGGGAGCGAACGCGGTGGACTTCGAGGAGGTGGACGACTTTCGGATCGTGATTCCGGATGGCGAACTGCAAGCGTCCGGTGCGTTCACCCTGGTCGTCGAGAATGACCGAATCGACGAATTGGACGAATCGTTGCAGGTGGAAGGAACCTCCGACCTGCCCGTGACGCCAGCGACGGTTGTGCTCGCCGATGACGACGAGACCCCGCGGCGCATCGCCCTGTCCGTGACGCCCAATCGCGTTTCGGAGGGGGACGGCGAGGCCACGGTGACGGTGACTGCGGCGCTCGATGCCGGTGCCCGCGCCGTCGCGACACCGGTCACCGTTTCCGTGCGCGGCAGCGGTGACGCGGACGCGGTCGACTTCGAGGATGTGGCCAGCTTCGAGATCGTGATTCCCGCCGGCGGTCGGAGCGCAGAAGGCACGTTCACGCTTGTGCCGGAGGATGACCGCGTGCACGAGACGGACGAGACCCTGGCTATCGCGGGCACCTCCGACCTTCCCGTGACGGGGACCTCCGTGGTTCTCGCCGACGACGACGAGAGCTCGCGGCGCATCGCTCTGTCCGTGACGCCCGAGCGGGTTTCGGAGGGGGACGGCGATGCCATGATCACGGTGACTGCTTCACTCGATGCGGCTGCCCGTACCGTCGATACGACGGTCACCGTTTCCGTAAGCGGCAGCGGTGACGCGGACGCGGTGGACTTCGAGGACGTGGCCAGCTTCGAGATCGTGATTCCCGCCGCCGGTCGGAGCGCGGAAGGCACGTTCACGCTTGTGCCGGAGGATGACCGCGTGCACGAGACGGACGAGACTCTGGCTATCGCGGGCACCTCCGACCTTCCTGTGACGGGAACCTCCGTGGTTCTCGCCGACGACGACGAGAGCTCGCGGCGCATCGCTCTGTATGTCGTGCCTGTCCAAGTATCCGAGGGCGACGGTGCGACACCCATGACGGTAACCGCGGCCCTCGCGGGTGCGGCGCGTACGACCGACACGACGGTGACGGTCTCGGTGGTCCGAAGCGGCAATGCGGGTGTCGTCGATTTCGAGGACGTGGCCAGCTTCGAGATCGTGATTCCCACCGGCGGTCAGAGCGCAGAAGGCACGTTCACGCTTGTGCCGGAGGACGACCGTGTGGACGAGGCGGACGAGACGGTGGAGATAGCCGGCACCTCGGATCTGCCGGTGACATCCGCATCGGTGATCATCACGGACAACGACGCGACCGCCGGACTCATCAACCTGGCGGCCGCGCCGGCCCGAGTTTCCGAACACGATGGCTCAACGCGGGTGACTGTGACGGCGGCATTGGATGGCGGAGCCCGCACCGTTGCGACTCCGGTCACGGTTTCCGTGACCGGTTCCGGGAATCCGGACGCCGTGGACTTCGCCCCCGTATCCGATTTTCGGATCACCATCGCGGGCGGTGCGACCCGAGGATCCGGCACGTTCGTGATCGTGCCGGAAGACGACGACGACGATGAGGTCGACGAGACGCTGATCGTGCGGGGGGTTGCCGACCTGCGGGTCGTGTCGACCACCGTGGTCTTGGCCGACGACGACCAGACATCCACGCGCGTCATCCTGTCGCTTTCGGCGAGGCCTGCCAGAATCTCCGAGGGCGATGGTCCCACGACGGTGACAGTGACCGGATCGTTGGACGGCGCCCCGCGCGATACGGATACGGTAGTGGCCGTGTCGGTGTCCGGAGGCGGTGACGACGCCGCCGTAGACTTCACGCCGGTGGGCGACTTCGAGTTTCGGATTCGGGCCGGCGCGCTGTCCGGAGAGTCGTCATTCGTCCTCGTCCCGGAGGACGACCGCCTGGACGAGATGGACGAGACCGTGACGGTATCGGGCACAGCGGAACTTCCGGTGGTCCCGGCGCTGCTGACGCTAGTCGACAACGACCGGATGCCGAGGATCTCGGTGAATGATGCGACTGTCATCGAAAGCGCGGACGAGGTGGCATTCACGGTGTCGCTGGATCCTGCTACCGAGGCCCAGGTCACGGTCGAATACGCAACAGCGGACACCGCCGGACAGCCCGATGCGGCGACCGCGGGCGAGGACTACCAAGCGGTCGCGGGCACGCTGACGTTCGCGCCCGGCTCGATTCTGGCCACCATCCGCGTGCCGGTCATCGATGACACCATCGACGAGCCCGACGAGAAGTTCCTTCTTCTGCTCGACGATGCGGTCGGCGCGGGAATCGATACCCGTATCGCGAGCGGTACCATTCGTGATGACGACGAGGCACGGGATCCCCCGGTGCTGTCGGTGGCGGATGCGGAGGCGACGGAGAGCGACGGCGAATTGGCCTTCGCGGTCAGACTCGACCGAGCGGGCGACGGGGATGTCTCCGTGGACTATGCAACGATGGACGGCACCGCAGTTGCCGGCGAGGACTACCAAGCGGTCGCGGGCACGTTGACGTTCGCGCGCGGCTCGATTCTGGCCACCATCCGCGTGCCGGTCATCGATGACACCATCGACGAGCCCGACGAGAAGTTCCTCGTTCTGCTCGACGATGCGGTCGGCGCGGGAATCGATACCCGAGTCGCGAGCGGTACCATCCGTGACGACGACGAGGCGCGGGTTCCCCCGGTGCTGTCGGTGGCGGCTGCGGCGGCGACGGAGAGCGACGGCGAATTGGCCTTCGCGGTCAGACTCGACCGAGCGGGCGACGGGGACGTCTCCGTGGACTATGCAACGATGGACGGCACCGCGGTCGCCGGCGCCGACTACCGGGCGGTTGCGGGGACGTTCGTCTTTGCGCCCGGCCAGACCGAGGGGATGATCCGGGTGCCGCTGGTGGATGATGCGTTGGATGAGCCGCCGGAGGAGACGCTCGTGCTCACCCTCGTCGATCCTTCCGGCGCAACGCTGGCGGCCGGTTCGGCGACCGGCACGATCAGGGACGACGACGAGACGCCGGCGTTGTCGATCGAAGGCGCGGCGGGCGACGAGGATGTGGGGGAACTCGCATTCGACGTCACCCTTTCGGCGCCAAGCGGGCGCGTCGTTACGGTGCGCTACGCGACGTCCGACGGCACGGCGATGTCGGGCGACGACTTCGTTTCCGCGAACGGGACGCTGACCCTTGAACCCGGCGTGGCCTCCGCCGCGATACGGGTCGCGATAGTCGACGACATATTCGACGAGCCGGACGAGACTTTCGTTGTGGGGCTCGCCGATCCGCTAGGCGCGAGTCTTGCCACGGGATCCGCGACGGGTACGATCCGCGACAACGATATCGCACCACCGACCGCGAACGCGACGATGCCGGACGTCACGCTTTGCGTCGGCGGTGCCGACCACCGGATCGATCTAGCCCAGCATTTCTCCGGTGAGATGCTTCGCTTTGCGGCGCTGCCGTCGGCGCCCGATATTGCGGCTGTCACCCTGGCCGACGGCCTACTCACCGTGACGCCGGTCTCCGAGGGCGAGTCGTCGGTCACCTTGACCGCGGTCAACGAGGCCGGTGAGGTCAGCAGCATGTTCATCGTGCGCGTAGTTTCGGATCCGGCCGAACTGGCCGCCGTCGACGGCGCGCTCGCCGGCATTGGCCGCAGCCTGCTGAACGCCATCGTGGCGTCCATTGATGCGCGATTCGAACTGAATAGGGGGTCGGAACCGCAGCCGCAGCGAGTTTCGCTGAATTCGGCTTCGGGAGCGGGACGAGCGTGGTCGGAAGACTTCGGGTTCGTCCCCCGCGATTTCCCTGGAACCAGTAGGGGCTCGGGTCCGGTGCGGTCCGATGGACTGCGAGCCGGTACCGTCGGACGGCGTTCGATGGCCCCATTCTCATTCTCGGCCGCGGGCTCGTCGCCGGCGACGTCGTGGTCAGTCTGGGGGCGCGGCGGAACGCATCGCTTTGAAAGCCCTGACAACGAGATGGGTCACAAGGGCAGTCACGAGGAGGTGCGAGCCGGCATCGATGCCCGGTTCGGAAACTGGCTCGCCGGAGTCTCCGTGTCGGGAAACCGGGCGGTCGCGGACTACAACTTCGTACGCTCTTCGGCCGGCTGTGGCACGTCCGACGCGGGCACGGGGATATTCGAGACGGAGTTGATGAGCGTACAGCCATACGCGGGCCGATCAATGGGTTCCGGCTGGCTATGGGCAACGGTAGGCACTGGCCGGGGTGAGGCGGTGGTCGAGAGATGTGGGTCGGGCATGCGTGGAGCGGCCGACCTCGCGATGCATACGGTCGCGATGGGCGGTCGCCATCCCGTCGCCGCGGGAGACCGGTTCGAGTGGTCGCTGGTGGAAGACGTGGGCGTGTTGCGCTTGGCGACTGACGCGGCGCGGGGACCAGTCGGCCAGCGGGAGGTGACGGTGGGCCAGGCGCGAATCGGCGTGCAACTCGGGGTCGCGCCAGCGAGACGCTCTTGTCCGCTGACGACGTGGGTTCGGGCGTCGGCGCGGCGTGACTGGGGCGACGGCAGCACCGGCGTGGGTGTGGAGTTCGCGGCCGGGTCCCGGTATCTGGACCGGGGGCGCCGGATAGCGTTGGATGCGGGTGTCCACGTGCTGGCGACTCACTCTGCTGGCGATGTTTCCGAAGTGGGGGTCGACCTGTCGGCATCGCTTCTGCCGAAGGCCGATGGGACTGGATTGAGTCTGACTCTGGCGACTCGGCAAGGCCAGGACATCCGTGCGATGGACCAGTGGGATGTCTTGCGCCAGAAGGAGCGAACGGCGCAATCCGGCTGGCAAACGTCGTTGGATCTGGGCTACAGCTTTGGTTCACCGCGTCGTGTGGCGATGCCATTCGCGCGCCTGCAGACTTCCGGGCGGGATTCGATCGACTACCGATCCGGCCTGCGGTACGAGTCCGTCAAAGGCAACGGCAAAATCGCTATGGAGTTGTCGGTTGGCCAGCGTCGGTTCTCCGGCGTCGTGGCCGGCGATGTTCTGTTGCGCATAGACGCCGGATTCTGAAGGCAGGGCTTGGAGTTCGTCGCTCCGGAATACCCACACCAGGCGATCTGTCCACAGTCAACTCCACCGCCCCCGGGGCGCCTTGAGTGAGGCGTCCCGGGTGGACCCTCCCGCAAGGCCCAAGACCTGGGAATTACAACAGACAAGCACCCGCACGCGGGCAAAATCCTGCGCGATCATCGCGGCCCTTGATGAAATATTTGGGCTAGCCGGACGGCGTGGTCAGATCACCGTCGAAAAGTCACTCAAACAACACTCTAGTTCTGTGACTATCACATAAACGTCACATGTGAATGATATATCTTTGCGGGGGCAGTATGCGGCGTTTTGGCGACGGAGAGCTGTTCAAGGATGGATCCCTCACCGCGTTGCAGGTGGGCGCGGATGGGCGGGTCGGGGACTGGCTGCTCGGCGGATTGCGTTACGAGGCGCTTCCCGGGCAGGGCCAGTTCGTGGGTGAGTTTTCGATCGGGCATCGGCGGGGCGGCGGCGACGGCCGGTTCGTGATGGCGTGGTTCGAAGCGCGGCGCTGAGGAACTGGGAGCACAACGTGAGCAAAGGCGTGGCCATGACGGGAAGTTCTGAGAAAACCGTAATCTCGCCCGTGTTCTTGAAAGGGACTGAGTGCCGACAGCGTCGTGGCGCCGCTGTCGGATGGTCGACTCGGCGCATGTTCGCGCGCATGGCGGTGGCGCTGTTCGGGACGTTGGCGTGGGGCGCGGAGAAGGCGCACACGGTGCCGTACGTGCCGTCGGCGGCGTCGGAGGGTCACGCGGGCGTGGTTCGGATCGAGAGCCGGTCGGCGGTTCCGGGCGAGGTTCGGGTAGTTGCGGCGGACGACGCCGGCCAGCGAGTGGAGGCGGGGCGGCTGGCGCAGGACGCGACCACCGCCGGCTCCCTGGTATCCGACGTCGGTGTGAATGCCCCGATCGCCGGCAAGATCACCGTGCATCGCGTGGGCCGCGGACCGTGCGGCTGGGAGAACCCGCCGCCCGACAAGACCGTTGCCTGCAGGGGCACGTACACCGAGGACACTCCCGATGCCTATTTCGTCTGGTCGCTCCCATATCCCAACGTCGCGTTGCAGGACTCCGTGATCAACTACGCCCCCATGGACATCACGGCGAAAGCCGGCGAGGACTACACGGCATCGTCCGGATCACTCACGATCAAGGCGGGCGGTTACTATTCGGAGCGCGCCTACATCTACTTCATCGATGACTCGACGGACGAGCACGACGAGACGATGGCCTACGAGATCACCTTTGTGCGCGGAGATGTCACGGGAGAGGACTTCGTGGCCTTCCAGATCGCCGACAACGACGACGAGCCGTCCCTTTCGATGGGCAACGACTCGGTCGCCGAGTACAGCGGTCCACTGACCTTCGAGGTCTCACTCGATGCGGCCAGCGGCAAAGAGATCACGGTGCAATACACGACTGCCGACGGCACGGCGACATCCGGCGCCGACTACGCCTCGGGGTCCGGCACGCTCACCTTCGCCGCGGGCGAGACGACGGCGACGATCGAGGTCAGCGTCGTGGACGACGGCGTCCCCGAACTCGACGAGGACATGACGGTCACCCTGTCGAACGCCACCAACGCGACGATCGGCACCGGGACGGGGACCGGCACGATCCTTGACCCCTCGAGTTCGCCGGGCGTGTCCGTGAGCGACGCGAAGGGGCTGGAGGACACCGTCGGCGACCTCTCTTTCGTCGTTACGCTCAACACGGCCGGCACGAGCGAGGCGACGGTCTCCTATGCCACCGCCGACGGTACCGCCACGGCCGGCAGCGACTACACCGCGATGAGAGGCACCCTGACCTTTCCGGTCGGAACCACCTCGTTGACGATCAACGTGCCCGTGCTCCCCGACACCGCCAGGGAGTCGAACGAGGACTTCATCCTCAACCTCACCGCGCCGGCGAACGCGTTCATCGTCGACGGCACGGCAACCGGCACCATCGAAGACGACGACGCGTCACCCGAGTTCTCCATCGTGGACGGCGTGGCGTCCGAGGGCGACGGCTCGGTGGAGCTCGTGGTGTCGGTCGGAGGCGGGCGGGGGAGTCTTGATCTGTCCGTCGACTACGCCACATCGGACCTCACGGCGACGGCCGGGGACGACTTCACCGCGTCATCGGAAACCCTCACGTTCGCCGCCGGGGTCAGCACGGCGACGATCCGGATTCCCCTGGTCGACGACAGCATCGACGAGCCGGACGAGACGTTCTCCGTGGAGTTGACCAACCCGGTCAATGCGACCTTGGGCGTCGCGACCGCGACCGCCACGATCCGGGACAACGACGACCCGCCCGGCGTATCGGTGGCCGATGCCACGGGCACCGAGGGTTCCACCGCCGAGTTCGTGGTCAGCCTGGACGCCGCGAGCGCCCGAACCATCGAGGTCGACTACGACACGTCGAGCGGGACGGCGCGCGAGTCCCACGATTTCACGGCGACGGAAGGCACTCTGACCTTCGCGCCGGGAGCGACCCGGTCCACCATCTCGGTCCAACTCGCGGACGACGCGTTGGACGAACCGGCCGAGACGTTCACCGTGGCGCTCGGCTCCCCGGTTGGGGCGGAGATCGACGCGGGCACCGCGACCGGCACGATCACGGACAACGACGACGAGCCCACCGTGTCCGTCGAAGACGCCACGGGAACCGAGGGCGCCGACGCGGACTTCGTCGTCGAACTGTCCGCGGCGAGCGGGCGCGACGTGACGGTCGACTACGCCACGTCGGACGGCACGGCGGTCGGCGGATCGGATTTCGTGTCGGCGCGCGGGACGCTGACCATCGCCGCGGGCGCCGTCGGCGCCACGGTCTCCGTCGGCCTCACGGATGACGCCGAGGACGAGGAAAGCGAGACTTTCGATTTCGCGCTCACGTCGCCATCCAACGCCACGGTCCTCGATGGATCGGCGACGGGCACCATCGTGGACAACGACGACTCGCCGATGCTCGGCGCGTCGGCCGCCGTGGCCGACGAGGGCGAGGATCTGGCGTTCGAGGTCACGCTCGACGCGGCGAGCAGCCTGACCGTCACCGTCGACTACGGCACCTCGTCCGGCACCGCGCTTGAGCCGGACGACTTCGGGGCCGCCAACGGGACCTTGACCTTCGCCCCCGGACAGAGAAGACAGACGGTTTCGGTCTCGACCGTCGAGGACAGCCTGGACGAACCGGACGAGACGCTCACTTTCGCGCTGTCCGCGCCGTCGAACGCGACGCTCGGCGGGGCCGCCAGGGCGAACGGCACGATCCGGGACGACGACAACCCGCCCGCGCTCGCGGTCACGGACGCTGACGGCCCCGAAGGGGGAGTCGCGGCGTTCGAGGTGTCGCTTTCCGCCACGAGTGGTCGCGAGGTGGCGGTGACCTACGACGCCGTGGACGGGACGGCCACGGTCGGCGCGGACTTCGAAGCCACCGCCGGGACGCTGACGTTCCCGCCCGGGACGCGGGCGCTCATGGTCACGGTCCCGCTCATCGACGACAATATCGACGAACCGGACGAGACCTTCGAACTGAGGCTCGCATCCCCCGTCCACGCGACGTTCGGAGACCGCGTCGGGGCGGGCGGGATCCGGGACGACGACGATCCGCCCGAGCTGTCCCTGGCAGCCGCGACCGCCACGGAAGGCGGGACTGCGGCATTCGCCGTGACGCTGACGGCGGCGAGCGGCTTTGAGGTCACGGTGTCCTACGCCACCTCGGAGGGCACGGCGAATTCGCCCGGGGACTTCGCCGCGACGAGCGGCGTACTGACCTTCGCCCCCGGCACCGTCCGGCGGACGGTCTCGGTGTCCATCGGCGACGACGCTCTCGACGAGCCCGAAGAGACCTTCGAACTGACCCTATCGATGCCCGGGAACGCCACCATCTCGACGGCAACGGCGGAAGGGACCATCGTCGACAACGACGATGCGCCCGTCCTGAGCGTCGCGGACGCTTTCGCCGCGGAAGGGGCCGCCCTTGCGTTCGCCGTCGAACTCAATGCCGCGAGTGGCCGGAACGTGCGCGTCTCCTTCGGGACGGCCGAAGGCACGGCGGGCAGTGCCGACTACACGAGTGTCGCCGGGGAGCTGACCTTCGCAGCGGGGACGACACGGCGCACGGTATCCGTACAACTGCTCGAGGACGATCTCGACGAGCCCGAGGAGACGTTCACGCTATCGCTTTCGGCGCCGGTCAACGCCTCGGTGGGGGGCACGGGAACGGCCGAGGGCAGGATCGTCGACAACGACGGCGCGCCCCAGCTTACCGTCGGCAGCGTGACCGCCACCGAGGGCGACCATGCGAACTTCGAAGTGGTCCTGACCGGGTCCACCACCCAGGAGGTGACGGTGAACTACGCGACGCGTGAACGTTCCGCCCGTGAGGGCGCGGACTACGAGGCGACCGCGGGCACCCTCACGTTGGGGATGGCTGCATCGGGAGATCTGGTGGCGATCCGCACCGTCCCGGTCGCGCTGATCGACGACACCCTGGCCGAGCCGGACGAGACGTTCGAGTTGGTGCTTTCGTCGCCGGCCAACGCGACCCTGGCGGCCGGCGTCGCCACGGGCACCATCAGGGACAACGACACCGCGCCAACCCTCTCGGTGAGTGGGGCGACCGGCGAAGAGGGCGGAGAAGCGGTTTTCATGGTGACCCTGGCGGGAACGACCTCGCTCACGGTTTCCGTCCGCTATTCGACGCTCGGAGGCACCGCGCGGGCGGAAACCGACTACGGCACGTCGACCGGGTCGCTCACCTTCGCGCCGGGCGAGACGTCCCGCACGGTCTCCGTTGCGCTGAGGGACGATGTCACGGACGAGCCCGACGAGACCTTCTACCTCCAGCTCCGATCGCCCGTGAACGCGACGGTGGTCACCGACACGGGCACGGGCACGATCCGCGACAATGACGCCGAACCGTCGCTGTCCGTCACCGGCGGCTCGGGCGAAGAGGGCGGCACAGTGGCCTTCGAGGTCGCCCTTTCCGGCGCGACCGACCGGGACGTCGCGGTTGACTACGCCACCTTCGACGACACCGCGCACGCCGGCGATGACTACGAGGCGGCAGATGGGACACTCCGGTTCACCAAGGGTGTTTCCGTGCAAACCGTCGCGGTCCATATATACGAGGACGAAATGTACGAACCGAACGAGGCGTTCGGGCTGACGCTCTCGTCACCGGTCAATGCAACGCTGGCGGTCGACGTGGCCACCGGCCACATCGCAGACAACGACGGCGCGCCGACGCTGTCGATCGCGGGAACCGCGGGCAACGAGGGCGAGACGGTCCGATTCCGCGTGACCCTGGCCGGCTCGGGCAGCCAACCGGTGACCGTGGACTACGCCACCGTGGAAGGCACGGCAAGCGCGGGCACCGACTACGAGACCGCGCGAGGGACCCTAACCTTCGCGTCCGGGGAGTCCGTCGAAGAGGTTCCGGTGCGCCTGCTGCAGGACGCTCTGGGCGAACCCGATGAGAATTTCGGGATGCGGCTGTCGGCGGCGGTGAATGCGACGGTGACCACCGGCGGAGCCACGGCGACCATCTTCGACGACGACGGGGGCATCCCGACGCTGTCCGCCGGGAACGCCGCCGCCATCGAAGGCGGCGTCCTGGCGTTCGCCTTCTCTCTCGACCGGCCAGCCGGATCGGTGGTCACCGTCGACTACCGGACGGCGAACGAAACGGCCTTCGCAGGCATCGACTACACCGCAGCTTCGGGGACGCTCACCATCGATGTCGGAGAGACGGCCGGCTCGGTCGAAATCCAGACCCTCGACGACGACAACAAGGAACTGGAAGAAAGACTCTCGCTTCACCTTTCCTCCGCCGCCAACGCCAGTCTGGTATCGGATGCGGTGGTCGGCACCATCCTCGACAACGACGTGCCTCCGGAACTGGCGGTCGAGGGTGGCGCCTCGGCGGAGGGAGAACCCGCGGTGTTCACCGTCACGCTCGCCGGCGCCGTCACCAGCCGGGTCACGGTGGACTACGCCACAGTGGCCGGGACGGCGCTCGATGACGTCGACTTCCTGCCGGTCCAGGGAAAGCTCACGTTCGACGCGGGCACCGCCGTGGTGGTCACCGTCACGACCGTCGACGACGACATCGACGAGCCTGTCGAGACGCTCGGGCTCTCGCTGAGCGCGCCCGTGAACGCGGAACTGCCGGTCGACTCCGCCATCTCGACCATCGAGGACGACGACGAACCGCCAGCGCTATCCATTGCCGACGCCAGCGGCGTCGAGGGCGAGGCCGCCCGATTCCCGGTAACTCTCAGCGATCCGAGCGGATTCGAGGTGACGGTCGCCTATTCGACTTCGGACGGCACCGCCGTGGCGGGCGCGGACTACGATGCCGTCGGGGGCTCACTCGTGTTCGCGCCCGGCGAGACGACGGCAACCGTTTCCATCCCACTGGTCCAGGACGACCTCAATGAACCCGACGAGAATTTCACGGTGTCGCTCTCCAACCCGGCGAACGCCACGCTCGCCACCGCGACCGCCGAGGGATTGATCATCGACGACGATTTGCTCGCGCAACTCGCGGTCGCGGGTGGCTCGGGTGTCGAAGGCGGCACTGTGGATTTCCGGGTGACGCTCGACACCGCGAGCACCCGGACCGTCACGGTGGACTACGCCACCGCGGCGGAAACGGCGCGCGAGGACGCGGACTACGAGCCCGTTCACGGCGCCCTCGCCTTCCTGCCGGGAGAATCCGCCAAGACCGTAAAGGTGACCCTTGTAGACGACGACGTTCACGAGGACGACGAGACGTTCACGCTCAACCTGTCGATGGCGGAGAACGCCGCGGTCTCGACGGCCTGGGCGACGGGCACCATCGTCGACGACGATGCGGCACCGAAACTCTCGATCACCGGCGGGACCGCGCCCGAAGGCGGAACGATCGGTTTCACCGTAACGCTGACGGGGTCGACGAGCCGGACGGCGACAGTCGACTACGCGACTGCCGACGGCACGGCGATCGCGGACGACGACTACGCGCCGGCCGCGGGCACGCTGACGTTCCTTCCAGGCGACGCGGTGGCAACGTTCGCCGTGTCGATTGCGGACGACGCGGAGTACGAACCCGAGGAGAGTTTCGAGGCCACGCTCTCCTCGCCGCTTCACGCGACGTTGGCGACGGGAACCGCGACGGGCACTATCCTGGATAACGACGAGAAGCCGCCGACGCTGTCCGCGCGGCCCGCGGACCCCATGCTATGCGTGGGCGGCGACCCCGTCGAGATCGACCTGGCCCGGCACTTCGATGGCACATCCCTGCGCTATTCGGCAGCCTCGGCGGATACGGCGGTGGCGACGGTGGAACTGCGCGGTTCGGTGCTGACGGTTGCGCCAGTCGAGGAAGGACAGACCACGCTGGCCCTGTCGGCGGCCAACAGCAGCGGCGAAGCATTGATCGAGTTGACCGCGACGGTGGTCACGGACCCGGCCGAGTTGGAGGCGGTGGAGTCGGTGCTCGCGTCGATCGGTCGGGGGATCCTGACCAGCGTGACCGGATCCGTGCAGGCCCGCTTCGCGACGGAGCGAAGCGCCTCGATCACTGCGCCCAGCGAATGGGCGCAAGCGGTTCCGGATGCGGGCGCGGGCGCCTGGAACGAGCGGACCGGCTTGCCGATACGTGGTGCCCGAACCGGCGTATGGGATCGGTGGGGACTCCCGGAGTCGCAGGGCGTGGACGGCCATGGGTCCCGAGTCGGGGACGACCGTTGGCCCGGGACGGCGAACCGGCGCGGCATATCGCCGTTCTCGTTCGACTCCTCGCGGTCCGGTTCCACGGGCCCCGAGGGCCCCGCGTGGGCGGTCTGGGGACGGGGCGACACGCAGCGGTTCGAATCGGGCATGGACGGCGCTTCCCAGGACGGCACCCTCACCGCCGTCCACCTGGGTGCGGACGCCCGGGTCGGCGACTGGCTGGCCGGCGTCTCCGTGGCGAACACGTCGGCGGAGGCGGACTACCGCTTTGGGCGCTCGGTGGCGGCCTGCGGCGGGGGCGGCATCGGCGAGGGGATGGTCGATGCCAAGTTGACCAGCGTCCATCCCTACGCGGGTCGCCGGGTGGGTCGGGGCTGGGTCTGGGCTGCCCTGGGCGCCGGCGGCGGCGAGGCGTCCGTGGAACGTTGCGAGACCGGACAGCGCAACAAGGCCGACCTGTCGATCCGCCTGGCCGCGCTGGGTGGCCGGCATCCGTTCGCCGGCGGGGAACGGATCTCGGTGTCGGTGGTGGAGGAGATTGGCGGTCTGAACCTGACCACGGGCGACGCAATGGGCCTGGTCGGCAACCGCTCCGTGAGCGTGGGGCAGGCGAGGCTCGGCCTGGAGGCCGCCGGGGTCGCGCCAGCGGACTGCGAGTGCTCGCTCTCGACCTTCGTGCGGGCGTTCGCCCGCGGCGACTGGGGCGACGGCGCCACGGGCGCCGGACTGGAACTGGCGGCGGGCGTGCGCTACAGGAACGTGCCGCGGCGCCTCGGCGTCGATGCCGGGGTCCGGGGGCTGGTCGTGCATTCGGCGGAGGATGCCGCGGAGCGGAGCGCCAACCTGACCTTCTCGATCCTGCCAAGGGCGGACGGGACGGGATTGCAGGCGTCGTTGACATGGCGGCGGGAGGCGGGCGGTCTCCAACTGGGCGCGTTGGACGGCATCTCGCCCTGGACCGCGCTGGCGGGAAGACAGCCGGACGCGGAACGCCAGTGGACCACCCAGGTCCGGCTCGGCTTCGGCATGGTCCGGAGGGGGTTCGAAGGCACGCACGCCATCGCGACGCCGTTCGCGGAACTCGATGCCGGCTTCTCCGACCGCGGCGGCGCGCGATTCGGCGTGCGCCACGAGTTCGGTGAGCGCGTGCGGAGACTCGTGGTGGAGTGGCGCATCGAACAGCGCAGCTTCTTCTCCAGGACCGAAAACGGGATCGTCCTGGAAGCTCTTGGCCGGTTCTGACAGAGGACGCGACGGTGCTGGTAGGGCTGACCGTTCCCGCTGACCGACCGAGCGTACAGATCGCCGGCGCCGATCTCCGCTTGGCGAGGATGATCGTCACCAGCCGTAACGGCGCCGGCGTGAAGCTGGCGGTCATCGACACGGGGCTCGAGATCTGCCATCCGGACCTTGCGCCAACAGGCGGCGCGGCGGGTGATCTTCCTGAACGTCTCGCCGTCCAATAGCTAGTGTTCCGTCAAGCCTAAAAATGCGAGTGTAGCTGCGAGGGATTTTTGGTTCCTGGCGAGGCGCGACGACGCGGTGTGGCAGGCACCACACAAGGAGGAGCAACGAAGCCAGGGGCCAAAAAGACCCGCAGATACCCGTAGATTTAGGTTTGACGGAGCACTAGCCTGCATATCTCACCAAGTCGCTTGTTGAAAAGATATCTGTCTTTTAGTTCCAATAGATTAATCCCATATTTCGAAAATCCTGCCGGATACAAACTGCGCTGCCCGCGCCCTCGCACGGTGGGGTCGGGCCACGGGCGGAGCCGAAGGCGCCGCCTGTGGGGCACTTTTTCCCGCGTGGTCGCCACACCATAGACGGGGCCGGCTATGCTTCCGTCTCTTTTCTTGCGAGGGGTGCCCCCTCGCGCTGCTGTCCTCTTGCGAGGGGTGCCCCCTCGCGCTCCCCGGCTGAAGGCTCCGAGCAGGCTCACCCGGGCAAAATCCTGCGCGATCATCGCGGCCCTTGATGAAATATTCGGGCTAGAAGGTCAAACCTGCGTCGCGGCCGGCCACCGTCGCGCGCCGCGGTGGGCATCGGGGTGCCGAGGAAGGTCTTGGCCGGAATCCAGGGGGCGAACCCGAGCGTGCGCACGTGGGCGGGCACGTCCGGGCGCCGCAGCGGCCCGGGCAGGTCGCGGAAGTGCGCGAACAGTTTCGGTCCGCCGGACCACTCCGAAAGCCGCCGGCGCTCCTCCTCGGTGATGCCGGAACTGGTGAAGTCCCGGGCCTCGCCCGCCGCGTCGACGATGACGATGACTCCGTGCGCGGCGCCGGTCGGCGCCCTCGCGCTCTCGACTATCTCTCGCAGCGCGGTGTCGGGGTCGAGGCTCGCGTTGATGTGTTTCATCGCCGCGCATAGGCGGGTGACACGCTCGCGCAGCGCCGCGATTTCCCCCTGCTCCTCGTCGTTGTACGTGATCCGTTCCTCCTTGGCGGACCTGCGGTCGTCCGCGTCGGACCGCGTGGTCAGATTATCGTCGATACATCACTATAACGACACTAATATTTTGGTGAAGGTCACATATAACTCACTCATGGATGATACATTCCTGCGAGTTTTCCGAAGTAGTGCGCGGGCCGGGGCCGTCGCGACGGCCATGTCGTCCGGGTTGATCCCGTCGAGCCGGCCGAGCGCGCGGATGGTCTGGGGTGGAGGACCGATGATCCAGCTGGTGAAGGGGTGCGTGATCGCGAGTTGGGAGCGTAGGCACAACCTCCTGCTGGAAGGCTTGCATCTACTTCCAGTCGAACTGGTATTCGGCGCTTGCCGATGAACCATGGGCCGCTCACGCAACGACTAGAGATTTTCTGGGGACCTGTGGTTCCGCCTGGGGTCTGGATTGCGTTGCGCGCGTTGCGGCGGGCGTCGCGCCTGGCTAAAGGCGCCGCGTGGGTCTTGGCGCTGCTGGCAGGCATCGGCCATGCCGAAGAACGGTCGCATGAATCGGGCGCCTCGGGCGTTTTCTACGTGTCCGCAACAGTCGTCTCGGATGACACCGGCGGACTGGGCGAGAGTGGAGCGGCTGTCGCTTTCGCGAACGTCGATTGCGGGTGGGAGGATCCGCCGCCCGGGGCGACTGTGGGATGTGTCTCTCCGGTGGCGGAGGGTGACCAGCAACGTATCGTGATTCGCCGGGTCGACGAGGACGGCGAGCCTGTCGCTGCGGAAACCGATCTCGATTTTCTATACAGGACGACGCCGATCTCGGCCACCGCGGATGAGGACTACCTGAGCGCGTCCGGAACGGTGACGATCGAAGCGGGCGAGTCGGTGTCCTCGCCCTTCACCTTGACCACCCTCGATGACGTGCTTGATGAGTTCCAGGAGGCATTCGCGGTCGCCCTCGAGAGCGACCACGAGTTTCCGGTCGATCTGGAATTGGATTACGTCGTGATCCCCATCAACGACAACGATCCGGAGGTCAGGGTTTCCCTGGATGGGGAGGACGTCGCGGAGGACGCGGGCATCCTGTCCTTCGAAGTTTCGCTGAGCGGGACCAGCGGCAAGAAGGTCACCGTGGACTTCGCGACGTCCGACGGCACGGCGGTTGCGGAGGCCGACTACCGGCCCGCCGCCGGGACGCTGACGTTCGAGCCCGGCGAGATCGCCAAGACTGTCGAAGTGAGCGTCATCGACGATGCCATCCAGGAGCCGGCGGAGTGGTTCGCGCTGGCGCTGGCCAATGCCCGAAACGCGCGCCTTCCGCGCGCTCCGGCGCGCGGCACCATTCAGGACGATGATGCTTTGCTGACGATCGCCGGGGCGAGCGCGGAAGAAGCCTCGGGCCGGCTTGAGTTCGTCGTGACGGCAACCGGGCTGGTGGCGGGCGATGCGCCGGCTACAGTGAACTACGCAACGGAGGACGGCACGGCGACCGCGGGCGCCGACTATGAGCCGGTATCCGGGACGCTCACGTTCACGGCGGAGCGCGCCGAGCAGGTTGTCGCTGTGCCCTTGGTCGACGACGCGGTCGACGAGCCGGACGAGACGCTGGTGTTGGTGCTGACGGACGCCGCGAATGCGACGATCGGGACGGCAACCGCCGTTGGCGTGATCGAGGACGACGACCCGGTTCCGGAGCTCGAGATCAGCGGCGGCGCCGCTTCGGAGGGAGAAACGATCGGGTTCGTAGTGACGCTATCCGGTTCGACGGAGCGGACGGTGACCGTGGACTTCGCGACGTCCGACGGCACGGCGGTTGCGGAGGCCGACTACCGGCCCGCCGCCGGGACGCTGACGTTCGAGCCCGGCGAGATCGCCAAGACTGTCGAAGTGAGCGTCATCGACGATTCCATCCACGAGCCGGCGGAGTGGTTCGCGCTGGCGCTGGCCAATGCCCGAAACGCGCGCCTTCCGCGCGCTCCGGCGCGCGGCACCATTCAGGACGATGATGCTTTGCTGACGATCGCCGGGGCGAGCGCGGGGGAAGGCTCGGGCGGGCTTGAGTTCGTCGTGACGGCGACCGGGCTGGCGGCGGGCGCCGCGCCGGTCACCGTGGACTACGCCACCGAGGACGGCACGGCGACCGCGGGCGCCGACTATGAGCCGGTATCCGGGACGCTCACGTTCACGGCCCAGCGCGCCGAGCAGGTTGTCGCCGTGCCCTTGGTCGACGACGCGGTCAACGAACCGGAGGAGACGTTGACAGTGGTGCTGACCAATGTCGAGAACGCGACGATCGGGACGGCAACCGCCGTCGGCGTGATCGAGGACGACGACCCGGTTCCGGAGCTCGAGATCAGCGGCGGCGCCGCTTCGGAGGGAGAAACGATCGGGTTCGCGGTCACGCTCTCCGGTTTGACGGCGCGGACCGTGGCCGTGGACTACGCCACGGCGGACGGGTCGGCGACGGCGGGGGCGGATTTCGGATCGGTCTCGGGAACGCTCACTTTCGCGCCCGGGGAGTCGAGCGCAACCGTATCTGTGGACATCGTCGATGACGAGACCTACGAGCCCGACGAGACATTCGTCGCGAGGCTGTCGTCGCCGGTCAACGCGGTCGTCGTCACCGGCGAAGCCACGGGGACGATCCTCGATGACGACGAGGAGCCGGCGGCCGTCGCGGTCCGTCCCGAGAACCCGATGCTGTGCGTCGGCGGCGCCCCCGCCCGCATCGACCTGTCCCAACACTTTTCCGGCACCGCCCTGGCGTACTCGGTCTCCGCGCCGGACCCGAGCGTCGCGACGGCGAGCCTTGACCGCGCGGCGCTCGTCTTGACGCCGGTCGCCGAAGGCGCGACTTCGGTGACGGTGACAGCCGCCAACATGGGCAGCCGGGCGACGTTCGACCTGACGATCACCGTCGTCGCCGATCCCGCGGAACTGGCTGCGATCGAACGGGGGCTGGCCGTCGCGGGCGGGGTATTCCTGGCAGACGTGATGGACGCGATCAGCGACCGGTTTGTGAAGGCCGGCGCGTCCGACCGTGGATCCAACGCACCGCGGCCCGCGCCGAGCGCGCTTGCGGATCGGAGTGCGGCGAATGTGTTCGCCACCGACTGGGCCGCGAATCCCGGCGGCTTCGCGGCGCCGGAGATGTCGGAGGCATGGCCGCCCGCACCTCCTCTCGACAACCTGCCGTTGGCCTCCGGTTCGCTGACCTTTGCGGCGACTCCCCGCACGGGCGCGGGGAACTGGTCGGTATGGGGGCGAGGTAGCACGCGGCGTTTTGGCGACGGAGAGCTGCTCAAGGATGGATCCCTCACCGCGCTGCAGGCGGGCGCGGACGCGCGGGTCGGGGACTGGCTGGTTGGCGCCGCGGGCGTTTTGGGGCGTACCGAGGCCGAGTATGGGTTCATGCGCTCCGCGGACGCCTGCGGCGGTGGCGGCGAGGGCGAGGGCGTGCTGGAGACGGAGATAGCGAGCATCCACCCCTACTTCGGGCGGCGCGTGGGTCGCGGCTGGCTTTGGGGAACGGCGGGCGTCGGCGGCGGCGAGGCGGTCGTGGAGCGTTGCGCCACGGGCCACCGCACCGCCGCGGACCTGTCCATGCGGATGGGCGCGCTGGGCGGGCGGCATGTGATCCGCGGCGGCCAACGGGTGGAGGTCTCGTTGGTGGAGGACGTGGGCGTGCTTCGCGCGAAGACAGAGGCGGCCATAGGGCCGGCGGGCGATCACGATGTCTCGGTGGGTCGAGCGCGCGTCGGGGTGGAGGTGACAGGCGTGTGCGCCACCGGGGCCGGGATCGTGGGATGGGTCCGGGCGTTCGCGCGCCGCGACTGGGGCGACGGTATCGAGGGATCGGCGGCGGAGGTCGCGCTGGGCGCGCGGCTGGACGCGCCGGAGCGGCGTGTGCGCCTCGAGGCGGGGGTGCACGCGGTGGCCGCGCACACGGAGGACGATTACGAGGAACGCGGCGCCAACGTGGCAGCGGCATACCTGTCTCGCCGTGACGGGACCGGACTGCAAGCGTCGGTGGCGTGGCGGCGGGGCGCGCCGGGAGAGACGAGCCGATTGGGCGAGAGCTGGCGGCTGTCGTCGGGGCCGCGCGACGCGCGCCACGGCATGCGCGGGGACGTGTCCGTCGGGTTCGGTTTCCGGGCTCCGCGGGGACTGGCGCGTCCTTTCGCGGCGGTTGGGAAGTCGGACCAGGGAAGGAGTGTCGCCGCGGGGCTGCGTTACGAGGCGCTCCCCGGGCAGAGCCGGTTCGTGGGTGAGTTTTCGATCGGGCATCGGCGGGGCGGCGGCGACGGCCGGTTCGTGATGGCGCGGTTCGAAGCGCGGCGCTGAGGAACCGTGAGCGGAAAATGAACGGAGCAAATATTGTGCTGCCGGGCAGTCCCGCGGAGACTTCGACCGCGGTCTTGACGAGGACCGGGTGCCGGCGGGGTCGCGGCGCCGCTGTCGTATGGTCGAGGTGGCGTAGGTTCGCATGGTTGCCCGCGGCGCTATTGGGGATGGCGGCCTGGTGCGCGGAGGAGGTGCACACGGTTCCGTACGTGCCGTCGGCTTCGTCGGAGGGTCACGCGGGCGCGGTTCGGATCGAGAGCCGGTCGGGGGTTTCCGGAGAGGTTTCTGTCGTGGCGGTGGACGACGCGGGCCGGCGAGTCGAGGCGGGCCGGCTGGCGCTGGGCGCGGGCGCGGCGGCGGAGTTCGAGATGGCGGCGATGGAGTCGGCAGACGCGGCGCTGGGTCTGGCGGGGACGGGCCCGGGCGAGGGTGACTGGCGCCTGGAGCTGACGACGGAGCTGGACATCGAGGCGCGCGCCTACGCGCGTTCGGAGGGTTTTCTGACTGCTCTGCACGACGCGGCGCTGCTGTCGGGGGAGGTCGAGCTACCGTTCTTCAACCCCGGCGGCGCCGCTCGGCGGAGCGTGCTGCGGCTGGCGAACGCCCGCGGCGAGCCGGCGACGGTGAGAGTGCGCGGAGTGGACGACGCGGGCCGGGCGGCAGGTCCGGTGACGGCGGAGCTGGGGCCATGGGAGGCGCGGAGCTACGCGGCGTCGGAGTTGGAGAGCGGATCGGCGGCGGGACTGACGGGATCGCTCGGCGACGGCGATGGCAGATGGCGCCTGACGCTTTCGGCCGATCGGGGATCGGCGTACGCGACGAACCTGCTGCTGGACGACGGATCGGGCGTTGTATCGAGCGTTCCCGGGGGCGTGTCGCGCGGAGGCTTTCACCGGGTTCCGCTGTTTCCGTCGGCGTCGGACGGAGAGGGGCGTCGCGGGCTGGTCCGGGCGGTGAACCGTTCGACGGATTCGGCGGAGGTGTTGATCGATGCGTACGACGCGACGGACCGCGCGTACGAGAGGTTGGAGCTGACGCTGGCAGGAGAAGCGTCGGGGCAGTTCGACTCTTCGGACCTTGAGCGGGGCAACGCGGAGAAGGGACTCGAGGGGAGCACGGGCCCGGGCGAGGGCGACTGGTGGCTGGAGCTTTCGAGCGCGTCGGATATCGAGTTGGTGTCGTACGTGGACACGGCGTCGGGTCCGCTGTCGGCGCTGCGGGGTACGGCCGGAGTGGAGACGGATACGGGGATGCGCTACGAGGCGCTGCTGTGGGGCGCGTCCGGCGAGGTTCGGCTGCTGAACGCGGGCGGGGCGCCGGCGGAGGTTCGGCTGTCGGGCACGGACGACGCGGGGTCTTCGGGAGGCGCGGTGGAGCTGACGCTCGCGCCCTGGTCCGCGCGGACGCTGACGGCGACGGCGCTTGCGGAAGGCGAAGCGGGGCTGCTCGGAGCGCTGGGCGCGGGCAGCGGGAGCTGGCGGCTGCGTCTGGAGGCGGATCGCGAGATCGACGTGCTGAGTCTGGTGCGGGGATCCGGGGGCATGCTGTCGGACGTGTCGCGCCGCGGGCGTCCGGCGGGAGCGCCGCCGCGCACGGAGGTGATCGACGCGACGGCGCGGGGGCGGCCGGACCTTTGGGTGGCGGCGTCGGCGAGCGAAGCGGAGTTGTCGCCCGGGGAGGCGTTCGAGCTGGCGGCGACGGTGGGCAACCGGGGCGGCGAGGCCTCGGCGACGACGCTGCGCTACCACCGCTCGGCGGACGCGTCGATCACGGCGGCGGACGCGGAGGTGGGCGCGGACGCGGTGGCCGCGCTGGCGGCGGGGGCGACCAGCGCCGAGTCGCTGACGCTGAACGCGCCGACGGCGGCCGGCACGTACTACTACGGCGCGTGCGCGGACGCGGTGGCGGGGGAGACGAACACCGCGAACAACTGCTCAACGGGAGTGGCGGTGACGGTGCGGGAGCCGCCGGCGCAACCGGATCTTGAAGTAAGGGCGTCGGCGAGCGAAGCGGAGTTGTCGCCCGGGGAGGCGTTCGAGCTGACGGCGGCGGTGGGCAACCGGGGCGGCTCGGGAGCGCCACCGACGACGCTGCGCTACCACCGCTCGGCGGACGCGTCGATCACGGCGGGGGACGCGGAGGTGGGCGCGGACGCGGTGGCCGCGCTGGCGGCGGGGGCGACCAGCGCCGAGTCGCTGACGCTGAACGCGCCGACGGCGGCGGGCACGTACTACTACGGCGCGTGCGCGGACGCGGTGGCGGAGGAGATGAACACCTCGAACAACTGCTCGGCGGCGGTGGCGGTGACGGTTCGGGAGCCGCCGCGGCAGCCGGACCTCGCGGTGGCGGCGACGCCGAGCGATGCGGCGCTGGATCCCGGGGAGTCGTTCACGCTGTCGGCAACGGTGCGCAACCGGGGCGGCGCGGACGCGCGGGCGACGACGCTACGCTACTACCGGTCGTCCGATGCGACGATCACGACAGCGGACACGGAGCAGGGCATCGACGCGATGCATGCGCTATCCGCCTCGCAGAGCAGCAGAGCGTCGTTGACCCTGAACGCGCCCGAAGATCCCGGCACCTACTACTACGGCGCTTGTGCGGACGCGGTGCCGGACGAATCGGACACGACCAACAACTGCTCCGCGGGGCTCCCGGTAACGGTGTCCGAACCGGTGTTGGACCCGCCGGATCTGGTCGTGTCTGTGTCAGTGGACAACGACACGCCGGACGCGGGCGGGGAGTTCGAGCTGACGGCGACTGTACGCAATGTGGGCGACGGGGCCTCGGCCTCGACGACGCTGCGCTACTACCGGTCGCGGGACGCGATCGTCTCGCCGTCGGACATTGTAGTGGGCGTGGGTCCCGTGGATGCGCTCGACGCCTCGGGCATGAGCACCGGGTCGATCGCGCGGAAGGCGCCGACGACGGCGGGAACGGAATACTACGGTGCCTGCGTGGAAGCGGTGCGGAATGAGTCGGACACGACAAACAACTGTTCTGCGGCGGTCGCGATCACCCCGCAGAGGTTGGGGCCCCCGGACCTGGTTGTCGTCGTCAGCGCCGGCTCGGATCTCAGCGAGCTCGCGCCGGGCCAGAGCCCGGACCTGGATGCCACGGTGACCAACGTGGGCGACGGGCCTTCGGCGCGGACGACGCTGCGCTACTACTGGTCGACGGACGGGATGATCGTGCCATCGGACACGGAACTGGCGACCGACGCGGTGTTGGCGTTGCCGGCGACGGGCCGCAGCAACCACTCGGCCGCGGTGACGGCACCGTCGGAACCGGGCGCCTATTATTTCGGCGCGTGCGTGGACGCGGTGCCGGACGAGTCCGACACGACGAACAACTGTTCGCCGGCGCTTGCGGCCACTGTCAGGCCCCCCGGGCCGCCGGATCTGTGGGTGTCGAAGCCGTCATCATGGTGCGGAACTCACGTGCAGGGAGACAAAGCATTTTTGCAAGCTGCGGTCCTGAATTACGGAGAAAGTACATCCGCGCCGAGCACGATGCGCTTTTACCTGCACCGTGGGGAAGCCACCGACAAGTGGCAGGTAACGACGCGAACGGTAAAGTCTGCACCTCCGACCATCCAAGAATATTTTCTTCAGGTTTTCGATGTTTCGGTGGATGTCCCGAACACCCTTGGCCGCTACGGTCTAGTTGCTTGCGTGGATGTGGTGGAGGGCGAGACGGAAACGACCCACAACTGTGCAGATAATTCTGCGTTCGAAGTCGTGCAGTACGACCCCCTGGACGACCTCGACCTGACCATCCCGGAAGGATGTCCGCTTGAGGCGGAAATCTGCTTGAGTGTGGTGCAGCGAGGACATTGGAATGTACATACAAGACATGAAGAAGGACTGGTGCGCTTCAACCTCAACGGCAGCACCACACTCAGTACTGACAAAGATTACGACCGGGTCTGCGCCACGGTTCCCGTGAATACCGGATCGAATTCGATGCAGGTCGACGTCGTTCCAGGCTCTGGCGACCAGAAACTGTGTCCACCTTCAGGTTCGCTTACTGTTCGGGGGAACGGCGCGGCATCTTCAGGTTGGTACGTACCGTTGGATAGTTCCACCACGTCGACCCTGAACGTCTCGTTGGGCGATGCAGGCACCTGTCCAGCGAAAGATTGACCGGCGTCCCTTACGAGGAGAAGTGGTCCCCAGTTGTCGAACAACTCGGCAGCAGAAATAAGGTGGTCGTTTCCGTTCTAATTGATGCTGCCATTCTTCCTGTTGAGCGGTTCTTGCCGTTGACGCCTCATGATCAACCCGTACCCGAGGCGGTCGCGCGGTCAAGGAGGAGTCCGAAGGGCGCTGTCAGATAAAACCTGCTTGAGCCGGAAAGCCGGCTTTCGTAGTCTGCGTAGTTGAAGAACAATCCCTTCCGATATTTCAAGACCTCCCCCGAGGTCATCCGCCTCGCGGTGATGATGTATATCCGCTATCCACTGTCGTTGCGCCAGGTCGAAGACATCCTGTTCGAACGCGGCATCGACATCAGTCATGAGACGATCCGGTATTGGTGGAACCGGTTCGGCCCAACATTTGCCGGAGAGATCAGAAAGCGGCGCATAGACGGGCGCAACGGGTCGAACTGGCGCTGGCACCTCGATGAAGTCTTTGTCCGGATCAACGGCGAGCGCCATTACCTGTGGCGTGCCGTCGACCACGAAGGCGAGGTGCTTGAAGCGTTTGTGACGAAACGACGTGACCGCCGGGCAGCGCTGACATTTCTCAAGCGCACGATGAAACGCTATGGCCGACCGGGTTCGATCGTGACTGATCGTCTTCCGTCGTATCGAGCCGCAATGAATGGGCTCGGTAACGCTCGGCGGCAGAGGTGCGGACGCTGGCTGAACAACCGAGCTGAAAACTCACATCTTCCGTTTCGAAGGCGGGAAGGGGCGATGGCGCGATTCAGGGATATAAAGACCCTGCAGAAGTTCGCATCCGGTAGAGTCGACGACTGGCGCGGTGGTGGGCCGGCATAACCCGATTTATACCCACTCCGTTTCCAGTCGCCGCTGGGCGAACCGGACGTGCGGATTTCCCGCATCCGGCTCTCTCCAGGATCATGCCTTCGCCCACGGAGGGTCGCGCGCTGGCACGAACGGGCGCACGAGGCGCAACAATATGTTGGGCGCTCGTCGGGCTGGCGGTGAATCCCCTTACCGCCCATCACCTGCTTCCGGCGCAACCACTGGCGTGGCCGATCACGGTCCCAAGCGCCGTCAGATAACTGACTGCCGCTGTTTCCGCCCCGGCGCCACCGCCAGTTTGCCGATACCTCCTCAACTTCCTCCTTCGCTTTCGCATGTGGTGCCTTGTGAAGCTCCTCGACTTTTCGGCGTGGCCAGACGCAATGCGTCAATCGCCTGTCGCTCGCTCCCGCCAGCACCGTTCCTGGACCAAGGGTCCTTTCCTCCACCGGCATTACCCGGCTTCACCGGTACTACGACCCTATCCGCCACCCCAGGGGGCAATGGCATTTACTTAGGGGGAGCCGTTTTCGGCTTTCCCGGTTCATGCCATAAGCCGTTGATTCATGGTTAATTGTTTCGTCGTTGCGCAAGCGGCTCCCTGGGACTTGACTCGGTGGCCGTCGGCCGATTGGGGATCGGCTTACGCGACGAACCTGCTGCTGGACGGATTGGGGGTGTTGTCGAGCGTGCCCGGGGGCATGTCGCGTGGAGGCTTTCACCGGGTTCCGCTGTTTCCGCCGGCGTCGGACGGGGCGGGCCGCCGCGGAGTGGTCCGGGTGGTGAACCGTTCGGCGGCGTCGGCGGAGGTGTCGATCGATGCGTTCGACGCGACGGACCGCGCGTACGAGAGGTTGGAGCTGACGCTGGGAGGAGAAGCGTCGGGGCAGTTCGACTCTTCGGACCTTGAGCGGGGCAACGCGGAGAAGGGTCTGACGGGGAGCACGGGCTCGGGCGAGGGGGACTGGTGGCTGGAGCTTTCGAGCGCGTCGGATATCGAGTTGGTGTCGTACGTGTACACGGCGTCGGGTCCGCTGTCGGCGCTGCGCGGCACGTCGGGAGTGGAGACGGAGAGCGGGATGCGCTACGAGGCGCTCCTGTGGGGCGAGTCGGGCGAGGTTCGGCTGCTGAACGCGGGCGGGGAGCCGGCGGAGGTTCGGCTGTCGGGCGTGGACGACGCGGGGTCTTCGGGAGGCGCGGCGGAGCTGGCGCTTGCGCCCTGGTCCGCGCGGACGCTGACGGCGACGGCGCTTGCGGAAGGCGAAGCGGGGATGCTCGGAGCGCTGGGCGCGGGCAGCGGGAGCTGGCGGCTGCGTCTGGAGGCGGATCGAGAGATCGACGTGCTGAGTCTGGTGCGGGGATCCGGGGGCATGCTGTCGGACGTGTCGCGCCGCGGGCGTCCGGCGGGAGCGCCGCCGCGCACGGAGGTGATCGACGCCGCGGCGCGGAGGCGGCCGGACCTTTGGGCATCGGCGTCGGCGAGCGAAGCGGAGTTGTCGCCCGGTGAGGCGTTCGAGCTGACGGCGACGGTGGGCAACCGGGGCGGCTCGGGAGCGCCACCGACGACGCTGCGCTACTACCGCTCGGCCGACGCGACGATCACGACATCGGACACACAGGTGGGGACGGATGCGATGGCCGCGCTTGCCCCGGCGGGCGCGGTCGCCACATCGCTCACGCTGAACGCGCCGTCGGAGCCCGGGACGTATTACTTCGGGGCGTGCGTGGACGCGGTGCGGGGCGAGTCGGGCACGGCGAACCACTCCTCCGCCCGCTTTGCACCCTCGTCCCGCCAACCCTGTCCGGCATCCGTCCACGCGGACTTCGCCGTGACTTGCGCCTCGTGTGATCGATTCCCGCCACCGAAACGTCACGAAGTAGGCACCATTATATTGGCAAAGATCACATCCAGATCACACTTGGATGATACAGTGCCGTGCTGTCGCCGACGGCATACGTCGTCTGGATTTTCCCTTTGGCGAGCGGATACAAGATGCCTGCCCGAACCCTGTGCGACGCGCTCCCCATGTATCCGAAACTTGTCGGCTCGGGCAGCGGAGGAGCTGTGATGTCATGAAGACGTCCTCCAAAGCCGTTGCCCGGCGATCCCGCTGGAGCGCCGTGCTCGCGTGGCTGTCGTCCGGGTCGCCGGGGGTGCAGCGCGGCATGCGCGGGGACGTGTTCGTCGGGTTCGGTTTTCGGGCTTCGCAGGGACTGGCGCGGCCTTTCGCGGCGTTTGGGAAGTCGGACCAGGGAAGGAGTGCCGCCGCGGGGTTGCGTTACGAGGCGCTTCCCGGGCAGAGCCGGTTCGCGGGTGAGTTTTCGATCGGGCATCGGCGGGGCGGCGGCGACGGCCGGTTCGTGATGGCGCGGTTCGAAGCGCGGCGCTGAGGAACCGTGAGCGGAAAATGAACGGAGCAAATATGGTCCTGCCGGGCAGTCGCGCGGAGGCGGAGACTTCGACCGCGGTCTTGACGAGGACCGGGTGCCGGCGGGGTCGCGGCGCCGCTGTCGTATGGTCGAGGTGGCATAAGTTCGCATGGTTGCCCGCGGCGCTATTGGGGATGGCGGCCTGGTGCGCGGAGGAGGTGCACACGGTTCCGTACGTGCCGTCGGCGGCGGCGGAGGGTCACGCGGGCGTAGTTCGGATCGAGAGCCGGTCGGGGGTTTCCGGGCAGGTGCGGGTGGTTGCGGTGGACGACGCGGGTCAGCGAGTCGAGGCGGGCCGGCTGACGCTGGGCGCGGGCGCGGCGGCGGAGTTCGAGATGGCGGCGATGGAGTCGGCAGACGAGTCGCTTGGTCTGACGGGGACGGGTCCCGGGGAGGGGGACTGGCGCCTGGAGCTGACGACGGAGCTGGACATCGAGGCGCGGGCCTACGCGCGGTCGGAAGGTTTTGTGACGGCGCTGCACGACGCGGCGCTGGTGACGGGGGAGGTCGAGCTGCCGCTCTTCAACCCCGGCGGCGCCGCGCGGCGGAGCGTGCTGCGGCTGGCGAACGCCTGCGGCGAGCCGGCGGCGGTGAGCGTGCGGGGGGTGGACGACGCGGGCCGGGCGGGAGGTCCGGTGACGGCGGAGCTGGGGCCGTGGGAGGCGCGGAGCTACGCGGCGTCGGAGCTGGAGAGCGGATCGGCGGCGGGACTGACGGGATCGCTCGGTGACGGCGATGGCAGGTGGCGCCTGACGCTTTCGGTCGATCGGGGATCGGCTTACGCGACGAACCTGCTGCTGGACGGATTGGGGGTGTTGTCGAGCGTGCCCGGGGGCATGTCGCGTGGAGGCTTTCACCGGGTTCCGCTGTTTCCGCCGGCGTCGGACGGGGCGGGCCGCCGCGGAGTGGTCCGGGTGGTGAACCGTTCGGCGGCGTCGGCGGAGGTGTCGATCGATGCGTACGACGCGACGGACCGCGCGTACGAGAGGTTGGAGCTGACGCTGGCAGGAGAGGCGTCGGGGCAGTTCGACGCGACGGACCTCGAGCGGGGCAACGCGGAGAAGGGTCTGACGGGGAGCACGGGCCCGGGCGAGGGCGACTGGTGGCTGGAGCTTTCGAGCGAGTCGGACATCGAGGTGCTGTCGTACGTGGACACGGCGTCGGGTCCGCTGTCGGCGATGCGCGGCACGTCGGGAGTGGAGACGGAGAGCGGGATGCGCTACGAGGCGCTCCTGTGGGGCGGGTCCGGCGAGGTTCGGCTGCTGAACGCGGGCGGGGAACCGGCGGAGGTTCGGCTGTCGGGCGTGGACGACGCGGGGTCTTCGGGAGGCGCGGCGGAGCTGACGCTCGCGCCCTGGTCCGCGCGGACGCTGACGGCGACGGCGCTTGCGGAAGGCGAAGCGGGGATGCTCGGAGCGCTGGGCGCGGGCAGCGGGAGCTGGCGGCTGCGACTGGAGGCGGATCGCGAGCTCGACGTGCTGAGTCTGGTGCGGGGATCCGGGGGCATGCTGTCGGACGTGTCGCGCCGCGGGCGCCCGGCGGGAGCGCCGCCGCGCACGGAGGTGATCGACGCCACGGCGCGGGGGCGGCCGGACCTCTGGGTGGCGGCGTCGGCGAGCGAAGCGGAGTTGTCGCCCGGGGAGGTGTTCGAGCTGACGGCGGCGGTGGGCAACCGGGGCGGCTCGGGAGCGCCACCGACGACGCTGCGCTACTACCGCTCGGCGGACGCGTCGATCACGACGGGGGACGCCGAAGTGGGCACGGATGCGGTGGCCGAGCTGGCGGCGGGGGGCGCGAGCCGTGAGTCGGCGTCGCTGAACGCGCCGACGGCGGCGGGCACGTACTACTACGGAGCGTGCGCGGACGCGGTGGCGGAGGAGACGAAAACCTCGAACAACTGCTCGGCGGCGGTGTTGGTGAAGGTGACGGAGCCGCCGCGACGCCCGGACCTGGTGGTGACGGCGACGCTGAGCGATGCGGTGGTGGATCCCGGTGAGACGTTCAGTCTGGAGACGGCGGTGCGCAACCGGGGCGGCGCGGCCTCGGCGGCGACGACGCTGCGTTACTACCGGTCGACGGACGCGGCGATCACGACATCGGACACGCAGTTGGGCACGGACGCGGTGGAAGCGCTGGCCGCCACCGGTTCGATCGGGGAGTCGATCGCGCTGACGGCGGCGTCGGCCTCGGGCACCTACTACTACGGGGCCTGCGTGGACGCGGTGCCGGAGGAGTCGGATGTGGCGAACAACTGTTCCATGGGGGTAGGAATCACCGTGGCCGAGCGGGCACCGCCGGATCTGGCCGTATCGGCGTCGAGTTCGGCGGTGGGCCGGGGGCCAGGTTGCAACACAAGAGATCCAGCGATGAGCACCAGCGCGACGGTCCGGAACGTAGGGGCCGGGAATGCGCCGGCGACGACGCTCCGCTATTACCGCTCGTCCGACGCGACCGTCTCGGCGGACGATGCGGAGTTCGGCTCGGTCGTAGTGCCGGCGCTTGCGGCGTCTGGAAGCTGGGGCCGCGACCTCGAATCCGACCTGGTCTCGGGAACGCACTACTACTACGCCTGCGCGGACCCGGCGCCAATCGAACAGGGCAAGGCGAACAACTGTTCGGAACCGCAACGGATCGCCACGTCAGCCCTCTCGCCCCCCGACCTGACAGTGAGTGTTTTTAGGATCACCGCCTATGCCAACCGACTTCATTTTCGGGTCTGGGTCCGAAACTTGGGAGATCGCATGGTGACCGGTCATCGGTCGCGTGTCTGTAGTTCGACGGACCGAGCGTTTACTCGCTGTCAGACCATCTTGCTTATTGACAATTCGGCAGCGCAGGGAGGTGATTTCCACCACCTCCGACGCGGTTGCGGACTCATAAATGGGAGAGCATATAGAACGACGATTCGCGGCACATTCTATTACCGCGCGTGCATAGAAGATGTCACGCCGGAGGATGCGGATCCAGGAAATAACTGCTCGCAAATCTTGGAGGTAGTCCGCTAGCGCGGCGCGGATGTGTGGCGGCTCGGCCCGGAGGGACGGTCAAATGTCGAACAGCGCCTGTCGCACGAGGTCGCAGAGCGAGTTCGTGCCTGCACTGCGATGGCGAGTGATTGGTCGTTGTCAATTCCATGTTGGCAGTTGAAATTGACATCGGGCGGATGTCGATAGCACCGGTGTGGTGATGGCGGCCGAGGGCGTCGGAGCGGAGGACCGAGTGGGCAGGTTGGAGATGGGCGACAGTACCGACCCCGGCGTTGGCCGCTTGGGGGTGTTCGCGCGGATGGCGGTGGCGGTGTGTGGGACGTGCGCGTGGTGCGCGGAGGAGGCGCACACGATTCCGTACGTGCCGACGGCGTCGTCGCAGGGTCACGCGGGGTTCGTGCGGATCGAGAGCCGGTCGCCGCGATCGGGCGAGGTGCGTGTGGTTGCGGTGGACGACGCGGGTCAGCGCATGGAGGCGGGTCGTCTGACGCTGGATGCGGGAGCGGCGATCGAGTTCGAAACGGGTGCGATGGAGTCCGGGGACGCGTCGACGGGGCTGACGGGGACGGGACCGGGCCAGGGGGACTGGCGCCTGGAGCTGACGACGGAGCTGGACATCGAGGCGCGGGCGTACGCGCGGTCGGAAGGTTTTGTGACGGCGCTGCACGACGCGGCGCTGGTGACGGGGGAGGTCGAGCTGCCGCTCTTCAACCCCGGCGGCGACGCGCGGCGGAGCGTGCTGCGGCTGGCGAACGCCCGCGGCGAGCCCGCGGCGGTGAGCGTGTGGGGCGTGGACGACGCGGGCCGGGCGGGAGGTCCGGTGACGGCGGAGCTGGGGCCCTGGGAGGCGCGGAGCTACGCGGCGTCGGAGCTGGAGAGCGGATCGGCGGCGGGACTGACGGGATCGCTCGGCGACGGCGATGGCGGGTGGCGCCTGACGCTTTCGGCCGATCGGGGATCGGCGTACGCGACGAACCTGCTGCTGGACGGATCGGGCGTTCTGTCGAGTGTTCCCGGGGGCGTGTCGCGTGGAGGCTTTCACCGTGTGCCGCTGTTCCCGTCGGCGTCGGACGGAGAGGGACGCCGCGGAGTGGTTCGGGTGGTGAACGGTTCGGCGGATTCGGCGGAGATGTCGATCGAGGCGTTCGACGCGACGGACCGAGCGTACGAGAGGTTGGAACTGACGCTGGCAGGAGAAGCGTCGGGGCAGTTCGACTCTTCGGACCTTGAGCAGGGCAACGCAGAGAAGGGTCTGACGGGGAGCACCGGCCCGGGCGAGGGCGACTGGTGGCTGGAGTTGACGAGCGCGTCGGACATCGAGGTGCTGTCGTACGTGGACACGGCGTCGGGTCCGCTGTCGGCGTTGCGCGGCACGGCGGGAGTCGAGACGGCGACGGGGATGCGCTACCAGGCGGTGCTGCTGTCGGGCGAAGCAAGCGAGCTGCGGCTGCTGAACGCGGGCGGCGAAATGGTGGAGGTGCGCGTGTCGGGCACGGACGACGGGGGCGCGCCGGGAGGACCAGTGGAGGTGACGTTGGAGCCGTGGGTCGCGCGGACGCTGGCGTGGGGAATGCTGTCGGAAGGCGAAGGGGGTCTGCGTGGCGCGCTGGGCTCGGGGACCGGTAGCTGGCGTTTGAGTCTGGAGTCGGACGGCGAGATCGATGTGCTGAGCCTGGTGCGCGGAGCGGGCGGGATGCTGTCGGACGTGTCGCGGCGGGGGAGGCCTGCGGGCGCGCCGCCGCGCACGGACGTGATCGATGCGACGGCAGCGGGGGCGGACCTTGTGGCGGCGGTGGGCGCGCCCGCTGGCGCGTTGGCGCCGGGCGAGGTGTTCACGCTGCGGGCGACGGTTCGTAACGCGGGCGGGGTCGCGGCGCCGGCGACGACGCTGCGCTACTACCGGTCGTCGGACGCGGCGATCACGACCGCGGATACCGAGGTGGAGACAACTGCGGTGGCCGCGCTTGCTCGGGCGGGCGCGGTCGCGACATCGCTGGCGCTGAATGCGCCGTCGGAGCCCGGCACGTATTACTACGGTGCGTGCGCGGACGCGGTGCCGGAGGAGACGAACACGGCGAACAACTGCTCGGCGGCGGTAGCGGTGACGGTGGAGGCGCGGCCGGATCTCGCGGTGGCGGTAGCGGTGCCGGACGGGGAGGTGGCGCCCGGCGGGAGTTTGAATCTGCGGGCGACGGTGCGCAATGTCGGAGACGCGGCTTCGTCGTCGACGACGTTGCGTTACTACCGGTCGTTGGACGCGAACATCTCGACCTCGGATGCGGAACTGGGCACGGATGCGGTGGGCGCGCTGGCGGCGGGGGCGGACGGCGCCGGGTCGCTGACGCTGAGCGCGCCGACGACGCCGGGCACGTACTACTACGGAGCGTGCGCGGACGCGGTGGCGGACGAGTCGGACACGTCGAACAACTGCTCGGCGGCGATTGCGGTGACGGTGCGGGAGCCGCCGCGGCGGCCGGACCTGGCGGTGGCGGCGACCCTGAGCGAGTCGGCGGTCGAGCCCGAGGAGTCTTTCAGGCTCGCGGCGAGGGTAAGCAACCAAGGCCGCGGGGATGCGCCGGCGACGATGCTGCGCTACTACCGTTCGGAGGACGGCATGATCGCTCCGTCGGACACCGGGCTGGGCGCGGACGGAGTGGCGGCGCTGGCGGCGGGTGGCTTCGAGACGTTGTCGCGTGAGCTGGCGGCGCCGTCGGAGCCCGGCACGTATTACTACGGTGCGTGCGCGGACGCGGTGCCGGAGGAGTCCATCACGTCGAACAACTGCTCGGCGGCGGTAGCGGTGACGGTGGAGGCGCGGCCGGACCTCGCGGTGGCGGTGGTGGTGCCGGACGGGGAGGTGGCGCCCGGCGGGAGTTTCGAACTGCGGGCGACGGTGCGCAACCGGGGCGGCGCGGCTTCGTCGTCGACAACGTTGCGGTACTACCGGTCGTCGGACGCGAGCATCGCGACCTCGGATGCGGAAGTGGGCACGGATGCGGTGGGCGCGCTGGCGGCGGGGGCGGACGGCGCCGGGTCGCTGACGCTGAGCGCGCCGACGACGCCGGGCACGTACTACTACGGCGCGTGCGTGGACGCGGTGGCGGAGGAGACGAACACCGCGAACAACTGCTCGGCGGCGGTGGCGCTGACGGTGCGGGAGCCGCCGCCGGGGCCGGATCTGGTGGTGACGGCGATGCTGAGCGATGCGGTGGTGGATCCCGGTGAGACGTTCAGTCTGGAGACGGGGGTGCGCAACCGGGGCGGCGCGGCCTCGGCGGCGACGACGCTGCGTTACTACCGGTCGTCGGACGCGAGCATCGCGACCTCGGATGCGGAAGTGGGCACGGATGCGGTGGGCGCGCTGGCGGCGGGGGCGGACGGCGCCGGGTCGCTGACGCTGAGCGCGCCGACGACGCCGGGCACGTACTACTACGGAGCGTGCGCGGACGCGGTGGCGGAGGAGACGAACACCGCGAACAACTGCTCGGCGGCGGTGGCGCTGACGGTGCGGGAGCCGCCGCCGGGGCCGGACCTGGTGGTGACGGCGACGCTGAGCGATGCGGTGGTGGATCCCGGTGAGACGTTCAGTCTGGAGACGGCGGTGCGCAACCGGGGCGGCGCGGCCTCGGCGGCGACGACGCTGCGTTACTACCGGTCGTCGGACGCGAGCATCTCGACCTCGGATGCGGAAGTGGGCACGGATGCGGTGGGCGCGCTGGCGGCGGGGGCGGACGGCGCCGGGTCGCTGACGCTGAACGCGCCGACGACGCCGGGCACGTACTACTACGGAGCGTGCGCGGACGCGGCGGCGGACGAGTCGGACACGTCGAACAACTGCTCTTCGCCGGCGACACTCGATGTCCAGCGGCTAATCGGCCCGAACCTGATCATCACGGCGTTCTCGCCGGATGGCGGGGTGTCATGCAGGCCGAGCTCCTACCAGACCGGCGTCAGGATACGGAACGACGGCACCGCGCATTTCTATGGCTTTACAACCGCTCGCTACTACCGCTCCACAGACCCGGAGGACGTTTCCGAGGATGACGAATTGAGTAATTTCCGTGTGGGCCCTCTCGGGACGCCGAAGGCGAGGGCGGACCGCAATAGCGGTCTGGCATTAGAGCGGGGGTCCGGGCGATGCTGGCCCAAGCCATCTGAGCCAGGCACGTACTACCACAGCTTGTGCCTCGACCCTGTCCCGGACGAGCTGAACACCGAGGACAACTGCACCGATCCCCCGATCGTGGTGAGAATCGATGGCTAACGTGGCCGCCCCGGGTCGTTTCGTGCGAGATCGTTCGGGCGTTCGAGGAAGTCTCGATCAGCTTGGGGTTGAGTGCGATTCGGTCGAGTGGCGAGAGGCGGGCGAACCGGGCCGGGAGCCCTCAGTCCAGAAGCATTGCCGGGCGGGTGTACGCGGATGGGCGGCGCGGCTGGCGCCGGCTGCGTGCGTTCGGGGTGGCGCCCTGTTGCGGCGGGGCGTTGGCGCAGGGATCGGCGGAAACGGTCGTTGCGCCGCTGTCGGATGGTCGACGCGGCGCATGTTCGCGCGGATGGCGGTGGCGGTGTGTGGGACGTGCGCGTGGTGCGCGGAGGAGGCGCACACGGTTCCGTACGTGCCGTCGGCGTCGTCGGAGGGGTATGCGGGGCTGGTGCGGATCGAGAGCCGGTCGCCGCGATCGGGCGAGGTGCGGGTGGTGGCGGTGGACGACGCCGGGCAGCGAGTGGAGGCGGGGCGACTGACGCTGGGCGCGGGCGCGGCGGTGGAGTTCGAGATGGCGGCGATGGAGTCGGGGGACGCGGCGCCGGGTCTGGCGGGGACGGGGCCGGGCGAAGGTGACTGGCGCCTGGAACTGACGACGGAGCTGGACATCGAGGCGCGGGCGTACGCGCGGTCGGAAGGTTTTCTGACTGCTCTGCACGACGCCGTGCTGCTGTCGGGTGACGTCGAGCTGCCGTTCTTCAACCCCGGCGGCGATCCGCGTCGGAGCGTGCTGCGGCTGGCGAACGCCCGCGGCGAGCCGGCGACGGTGAGAGTGCGCGGAGTGGACGACGCGGGCCGGGCGGCAGGTCCGGTGACGGCGGAGCTGGGGGCGTGGGAGGCGCGCGGCTACGCGGCGTCGGAGCTGGAGAGCGGATCGGCGGCGGGACTGACGGGATCGCTCGGCGACGGCGATGGCAGGTGGCGCCTGACGCTTTCGGCCGATCGGGGATCGGCTTACGCGACGAACCTGCTGCTGGACGGATTGGGGGTGTTGTCGAGCGTGCCCGGGGGCATGTCGCGTGGAGGCTTTCACCGGGTTCCGCTGTTTCCGTCGGCGTCGGACGGAGACGGGCGTCGCGGGCTGGTCCGGGTGGTGAACCGTTCGGCGGCGTCGGCGGAGGTGTCGATCGATGCGTACGACGCGACGGACCGCGCGTACGAGAGGTTGGAGCTGACGCTGGCGGGAGAAGCGTCGGGGCAGTTCGACTCTTCGGACCTCGAGCGGGGCAGCGCGGAGAAGGGTCTGACGGGGAGCACGGGCCCGGGCGAGGGCGACTGGTGGCTGGAGCTTTCGAGCGAGTCGGATATCGAGTTGCTGTCGTACGTGGACACGGCGTCGGGTCCGCTGTCGGCGCTGCGCGGCACGTCGGGAGTGGAGACGGAGAGCGGGATGCGCTACGAGGCGCTGCTGTGGGGCGCGTCGGGCGAGGTTCGGCTGCTGAACGCGGGCGGGGCGCCGGCGGAGGTTCGGCTGTCGGGCACGGACGACGCGGGGTCTTCGGGAGGCGCGGCGGAGCTGACGCTCGCGCCCTGGTCCGCGCGGACGCTGACGGCGACGGCGCTTGCGGAAGGCGAAGCGGGGCTGCTCGGAGCGCTGGGCGCGGGCAGCGGGAGCTGGCGGCTGCGACTGGAGGCGGATCGCGAGATCGACGTGCTGAGCCTGGTGCGGGGATCCGGAGGCATGCTGTCGGACGTGTCGCGCCGCGGGCGTCCGGCGGGAGCGCCGCCGCGCACGGAGGTGATCGACGCCGCGGCGCGGGGGCGGCCGGACCTTTGGGTGGCGGCGTCGGCGAGCGAAGCGGAGTTGTCGCCCGGGGAGGCGTTCGAGCTGGCGGCGACGGTGGGCAACCGGGGCGGCGAGGCCTCGGCGACGACGCTGCGCTACCACCGCTCGGCGGACGCGTCGATCACGGCGGCGGACGCGGAGGTGGGCGCGGACGCGGTGGCCGCGCTGGCGGCGGGGGAGATCAGCGCAGAGTCGCTGACGCTGAACGCGCCGACGGCGCCGGGCACGTACTACTACGGCGCGTGCGCGGACGCGGTGGCGGAGGAGACGAACACCGCGAACAACTGCTCAACGGGAGTGGCGGTGACGGTGCGGGAGCCGCCGGCGCAACCGGATCTTGAAGTAAGGGCGTCGGCAAGCGAAGCGGAGTTGTCCCCCGGGGAGGCGTTCGAGCTGACGGCGACGGTGGGCAACCGGGGCGGCGATGCCTCGGCGACGACGCTGCGCTACTACCGCTCGGCGGACGCGTCGATCACGGCGGGGGACGCGGAGGCGGGCACGGATGCGGTGGCCGAGCTGGCGGCGGGGGCGACCAGCGCCGAGTCACTGACGCTGAACGCGCCGACGGCGCCGGGCACGTACTACTACGGCGCGTGCGCGGACGCGGTGGCGGAGGAGACGAACACCTCGAACAACTGCTCGGCGGCGGTGGCGGTGAAGGTGACGGAGCCGCCGCGGCAGCCGGACCTGGCGGTGACGGCGACGCCGAGCTATGCGGCGCTCGAGCCCGGGGCGTCGTTCAGTCTGGCGGCGGCGGTGCGCAACCGCGGCGGCGCGGACGCGCGGGCGACGACGCTGCGCTACTACCGGTCGACGGACGCCACGATCACGACATCGGACACGGAAGAAGGCACCGACGCGGTGGATGAACTGGCCGCTTCCGGTTCGAGCGCGGAATCGATCGCGCTGACGGCGCCGTCGACCTCGGGCATCTATTACTACGGCGCATGCGTGGATGCGGTGCCGGACGAGTACGACACGACCAACAATTGCTCGTCATCGGTAGAAATCCGGATTGCGGTGCCCGTCACCCACCCCAACCTGGCAGTCGCGTCGCCCGCGGTGAGCGATGCCCGGCCGGACCCTGGAGTGACGTTCACGTTCTCGGCGACCGTGCGCAACCTCGGGGACTCCGCCTCCACATCGTCGACTCTGCGCTACTATCGCTCATCGGACGCTACCGTTTCCAGCGCCGACACGCAGGTCGATACCGACCCCGTGACAAGCCTCGGCACTGCCGGCAGCAGTCCCGAATCGGCCACGCTGATGGCTCCGTCGACCTCGGGCACGTACTACTACGGGGCGTGCGTGGACCCGGTGGAGGGCGAGTCGGATACGGCGGACAACTGCTCGGAGGCGGTGGAGGTGACGGTGCTGGCGGTTCCGCCGGGGCCTGACCTGGTGGTGTCGGCGAGCACGGACCATCCGGTGGTGGGAATTGGCGCGGATGTCCTCGTGGAGGCGGAGGTGCGCAACCGTGGCGGTGCGGATGCGTCGAAGACCTATTTGCGTTGGTTCCTCTCAGATAACAACGAGACACCGATGTCGTGGTCAGGCTTCCAGGCCATTGCCAGCGTGCCGTCGCTGGAGGTGGGTAGGTCGGCGACGCTGGAGCAGAGCTTTGCGGCACTGCGGCGACCAGGAACCTATTACTTAATCGCGTGCGCGGAAGCCGTGCCGGACGAGTCGGACACGTCGAACAACTGCTCGGCGGCGGAGGTGACAATACGGGCGCTGGCGCCGCCGCCGGACTTGACGGTGACAGTCGCGGGCGCCTGGGACGGAGACGGCGCGTTGACCTTGACGGTGACCAACGTCGGGACAGGGCGGTCGGCGGGGACAATGCTGGGCATCTACTGCACGGTCGATCTTGGGGAGCCGCATCCGGGGCAGGAGCTTAGATGGGGCCCAATCCAAACCGTGCCGCCGCTCGAGCCGGGGGAGAGCATGATCTTCGAGCGCAAGGATGTCTCCGTCCCACACGAATTGTACGCTTGGGTTCAGCCCGTTGTAGGCGAGATGGATATCGACAACAACGTGTCCGGCGTATTCAGGCAGTAGGAGTGCTCCGAATGGCGGATACATCGATGGGCGCGGACACCTTGGCTGCCCTTGCGGATGCGGGCAGCAGCGACCAATTGATCGAGGTGACGGCGCCGTCCACGACGGGGCTGACCGGCATGCGCGACGCGCTGCTGGACCGCCTGGGAGCGGACGCCGTTGTCCCGGACCTTCTCGTAGCGGGCATCGAGGATCAGATAGGGCATTCGGCTCGTCGAGTTGGCGTCCGGCGAACGCTCTCCCTGGTCTCCGTCAGCTCCTCAAAACAACAAAACGGCGTGACGACTTTGCGCCATCTGCACGCGGTCGTCTCCGGCGAGCCGCCTCGGAACGCGAAGAATCTCCACTGGGGCAGCCGGGCTGGAATGCTGCACCAGATCATGCTCGACCGTTCCCCCGACCTGGTGTTCCTCCTCGGCGCCGATGGCCGATTCCTTTTCGTCAACGACACGGTCAAGCGCCCGCTCGGCTACGGAAAGGAAGCGCTGCTCGGCGAGCACTACTCGCCACGAGGGCTGCGCGGACGTGGTGGAGGGCGAGTCGGACACGACCAACAACTGCACTCCCTCGCGCAGCGTGACGGTGCAGTGACGGGTCTCCTGCGCCGGGGGCGGCACGTGGGCGGAGTGCGCCGCCCGTCGTCGTCACCCGGCTGGCGAGGGCAGCTCCGGGCTGGATTGGTCGGACTGCGCGCGGCGACGCTGTTCGGGACGTTCGCCTGGTGCGCGGAGGAGGTGCACACGGTGCCGTACGCGCCGTCGGCGGCGGCGGAGGGGCACGCGGGCGTGGTCCGCATCGAGAGCCGATCGCCGCGGTTGGGCGAGGTTCGGGTGGTGGCGGTGGACGACGCGGGTCAGCGAGTCGAGGCGGGTCTGCTGACGCTGGGGGCGATGGCGGCGGTCGAGTTCGAGATGGCGGCGATGGAGTCGGGAGACACGGCGCCGGGTCTGGCGGGGACGGGACCGGGCGAGGGTGACTGGCGCCTGGAGCTGACGACGGAGCTGGACATCGAGGCGCGGGCGTACGCGCGGTCGGAAGGTTTTCTGACTGCTCTGCACGACGCCGTGCTGCTGTCGGGTGACGTCGAGCTGCCGTTCTTCAACCCCGGCGGCGATCCGCGTCGGAGCGTGCTGCGGCTGGCGAACGCCCGCGGCGAGCCCGCGACCGTGAGAGTGCGCGGAGTGGACGACGCGGGCCGGGCGGCAGGTCCGGTGACGGCGGAACTGGGGCCGTGGGAGGCGCGTGGCTACGCGGCGTCGGAGCTGGAGAGCGGATCGGCGGCGGGGCTTTCGGGATCGCTGGGTGACGGCGCCGGCAAGTGGCGCCTGTTTCTAGAGGCGGAGCGCGGGTCGGCTTACGCGACGAACCTGCTGCTGGACGGATTCGGCGTTCTGTCGAGCGTTCCCGGGGGCATGTCGCGTGGAGGCTTTCACCGGGTTCCGCTGTTTCCGTCGGCGTCGGACGGAGACGGGCGTCGCGGGCTGGTCCGGGTGGTGAACCGTTCGGCGGCGTCGGCGGAGGTGTCGATCGATGCGTACGACGCGACGGACCGCGCGTACGAGAGGTTGGAGCTGACGCTGGCGGGAGAAGCGTCGGGGCAGTTCGACTCTTCGGACCTCGAGCGGGGCAGCGCGGAGAAGGGTCTGACGGGGAGCACGGGCCCGGGCGAGGGCGACTGGTGGCTGGAGCTTTCGAGCGAGTCGGATATCGAGTTGCTGTCGTACGTGGACACGGCGTCGGGTCCGCTGTCGGCGCTGCGCGGCACGTCGGGAGTGGAGACGGAGAGCGGGATGCGCTACGAGGCGCTGCTGTGGGGCGCGTCGGGCGAGGTTCGGCTGCTGAACGCGGGCGGGGCGCCGGCGGAGGTTCGGCTGTCGGGCACGGACGACGCGGGGTCTTCGGGAGGCGCGGTGGAGCTGACGCTCGCGCCCTGGTCCGCGCGGACGCTGACGGCGACGGCGCTTGCGGAAGGCGAAGCGGGGCTGCTCGGAGCGCTGGGCGCGGGCAGCGGGAGCTGGCGGCTGCGACTGGAGGCGGATCGCGAGATCGACGTGCTGAGCCTGGTGCGGGGATCCGGAGGCATGCTGTCGGACGTGTCGCGCCGCGGGCGTCCGGCGGGAGCGCCGCCGCGCACGGAGGTGATCGACGCCGCGGCGCGGGGGCGGCCGGACCTTTGGGTGGCGGCGTCGGCGAGCGAAGCGGAGTTGTCGCCCGGGGAGGCGTTCGAGCTGACGGCGACGGTGGGCAACCGGGGCGGCGAGGCCTCGGCGACGACGCTGCGCTACCACCGCTCGGCGGACGCGTCGATCACGGCGGGGGACGCGGAGCTGGGCGCGGATGCGGTGGCCGCGCTGGCGGCGGGGGAGATCAGCGCAGAGTCGCTGACGCTGAACGCGCCGACGGCGGCGGGCACGTACTACTACGGCGCGTGCGCGGACGCGGTGGCGGGGGAGACGAACACCGCGAACAACTCAGGGAGTGGCGGTGACGGTGACGGACGCACGCCCGGAGTGGCGGCTGACGCTGGAACGCGCCGACGGCGGCGGGCACGTACTACTACGGCGCGTGCGCGGACGCGGTGGCGGGGGAGACGAACACCGCGAACAACTGCTCAACGGGAGTGGCGGTGACGGTGACGGAGCCGCCGCGACGCCCGGACCTCGCGGTGGCGGCGACGCTGAGCGATGCGGCGCTGGATCCCGGGGAGTCGTTCACGCTGTCGGCAACGGTGCGCAACCGGGGCGGCGCGCAAGCCCAGGCGACGACGCTGCGCTACTACCGCTCGACGGATGCGACGATCACGACAGCGGACACGGAGGAAGGCGCGGACGCGGTGGAAGGGCTGGCCGCTTCGGGCACGAGTACGGAGTCGATCACGCTGACCGCGCCGTCGACGGCGGGCACGTACTACTACGGCGCGTGCGTGGACGCGGTGGCGGACGAGACGGAAACTGCGAATAACTGCTCGGCGGCGGTGGCGGCGGCGGTGACGGTGACGGAGCCGCCGCGACGCCCGGACCTCGCGGTGGCGGCGACGCTGAGCGATGCGGCGCTGGAGCTCGGGGAGTCGTTCACGCTGACGGCAACGGTGCGCAACCGGGGCGGCGCGCAAGCCCAGGCGACGACGCTGCGCTACTACAACTCGACGGATGCGACGATCACGACAGCGGACACGGAGGAAGGCGCGGACGCGGTGGAAGGGCTGGCCGCTTCGGGCATGAGTACGGAGTCGATCACGCTGACGGCGCCGTCGACGGCGGGCACGTACTACTACGGCGCGTGCGTGGACGCGGTGGCGGACGAGACGGAAACTGCGAATAACTGCTCGGCGGCGGTGGCGGTCACCGTGTCCGAGCCGGCTCGTCGTGGGCCGGACGTGACGATGTCGGCGTGGTCGATGGTGGAAGGCTCGGTGCTGTCTCCGGGGACGATGGTTCGTTTGGTCGGTGAGGCGCGCAACGTCGGCAACGCCGACACCGACCCGTTGGTCTACGTGCACTGGCTCCATTCGGACGACGGTACGATCACGTGGTCCGACGACTACTTGGGCGTCAATATCTTCCGCCGACTGGAGCCAGGTGGCGTCGCCCTGCGGAGCAAGTTCGTGCAACTCCCGCAGCAGGAGGGCACGTACTATTACGGACTGTGCGCGGCGCCCCAGTTGGACGAGACCGACACTTCGAACAACTGCTCGGCGGCGGTGGAGTTGGAGGTGGGTGCTGGCGGGTTGCTGCCGGATCTGGCGGTGACGGCCACGGCGGAGGAGTACACGCTCTACCCGACGGTGACCAACGTGGGTTCTCTGAGGGCGGCGCCGGCCCGCCTGATCTACTACTGCTCGCCTGACGCCGTGAAGTCGGCGGACGACGTGCCGATCTCGCCCAAGAACACCCTTTTGCCGTCGCTCGCCCCCGAGGAGAAAGCAAGCTACCGGGAGTACTTTAGTGCCAGCCAACGATGGCTTGGGCACCCTTACTTCTACGCATGCGCCGGACCCGTGGCCGGCGAGAAAAACACCGACAATAACTGCTCCGCCGTGCACAGCATGGTGCCGAATCAGTAGTTGCGGCTTGGGGGTTTGCACGGCGTGTCGGTTTTGTTGGTGGCGGTTGTAGAGTGCGAAGAGCGAAAGCGGACGTAGGCGACGGAGTGGCGGCGGACCAGGTCATCGGCCAACAACTGCAGCAACACGGTCGAGGTAACGGTGAGGTGACCGAACACCGACGTCGGCTCGGGTTGGCTGCCGTGCGCGGTGCCGCGGCGCTGTTGGCGGTACTGCTGTTCGGGATGGGCGCCTGGGCCGCCGAGTCGATGCACACGGTTCCGTACGTCCCGTCGGCTTCGTCGGAGGGTCACGCGGGCGTGGTGCGGATCGAGAACCGGGCGACGCGACCGGGTCAGGTTCGGGTGGTGGCGGTGGACGACGCGGGTCAGCGAGTCGAGGCGGGTCTGCTGACGCTGGGGGCGATGGCGGCGGTCGAGTTCGAGATGGCGGCGATGGAGTCGGGGGACGCGGCGCCGGGTCTGGCGGGGACGGGGCCGGGCGAAGGTGACTGGCGCCTGGAACTGACGACGGAGCTGGACATCGAGGCGCGGGCGTACGCGCGGTCGGAAGGTTTTCTGACTGCTCTGCACGACGCCGTGCTGCTGTCGGGTGACGTCGAGCTGCCGTTCTTCAACCCCGGCGGCGATCCGCGTCGGAGCGTGCTGCGGCTGGCGAACGCCCGCGGCGAGCCCGCGACCGTGAGAGTGCGCGGAGTGGACGACGCGGGCCGGGCGGCAGGTCCGGTGACGGCGGAACTGGGGCCGTGGGAGGCGCGTGGCTACGCGGCGTCGGAGCTGGAGAGCGGATCGGCGGCGGGGCTTTCGGGATCGCTTGGTGACGGCGCCGGCAAGTGGCGCCTGTTTCTAGAGGCGGAGCGCGGGTCGGCTTACGCGACGAACCTGCTGCTGGACGACGGATCGGGCGTTGTATCGAGCGTTCCCGGGGGCGTGTCGCGCGGAGGCTTTCACCGGGTTCCGCTGTTTCCGTCGGCGTCGGACGGAGACGGGCGTCGCGGGCTGGTCCGGGCGGTGAACCGTTCGACGGATTCGGCGGAGGTGTTGATCGATGCGTACGACGCGACGGACCGCGCGTACGAGAGGTTGGAGCTGACGCTGGCAGGAGAAGCGTCGGGGCAGTTCGACTCTTCGGACCTTGAGCGGGGCAACGCGGAGAAGGGACTCGAGGGGAGCACGGGCCCGGGCGAGGGCGACTGGTGGCTGGAGCTTTCGAGCGCGTCGGATATCGAGTTGGTGTCGTACGTGGACACGGCGTCGGGTCCGCTGTCGGCGCTGCGGGGTACGGCCGGAGTGGAGACGGATACGGGGATGCGCTACGAGGCGCTGCTGTGGGGCGCGTCCGGCGAGGTTCGGCTGCTGAACGCGGGCGGGGCGCCGGCGGAGGTTCGGCTGTCGGGCGCGGACGACGCGGGGTCTTCGGGAGGTGCGGCGGAGCTGACGCTTGCGCCCTGGTCCGCGCGGACGCTGACGGCGACGGCGCTTGCGGAGGGCGAAGCGGGGATGCTCGGAGCGCTGGGCGCGGGCAGCGGGAGCTGGCGGCTGCGTCTGGAGGCGGATCGCGAGATCGACGTGCTGAGTCTGGTGCGGGGATCCGGGGGCATGCTGTCGGACGTGTCGCGCCGCGGGCGTCCGGCGGGAGCGCCGCCGCGCACGGAGGTGATCGACGCGACGGCGCGGGGGCGGCCGGACCTTTGGGTGGCGGCGTCGGCGAGCGAAGCGGAGTTGTCGCCCGGGGAGGCGTTCGAGCTGACGGCGACGGTGGGCAACCGGGGCGGCTCTGGAGCGCCACCGACGACGCTGCGCTACCACCGCTCGGCCGACGCGGCGATCACGACATCGGACACGGAAGTGGGAACCGACGCGGTGGTCGCCTTGGCTGCGGGTAGCTCCACCTCCGCGTCGAAGGCGCTCGCGGCGCCGGCGGCGGGAACGTACTATTACGGGGCGTGCGCGGACGCGGTGGCGGAGGAGACGAAAACCTCGAACAACTGCTCGGAGGGTGTCGCGGTGGTCGTGGCGGCGCGGCCAGATCTTGTGGTGACGGTCGGCGCGCTGGACGGCACGGTCGCGCCTGAGGAGAGGATCACGCTGCGGGCGATGGTACGTAACGCGGGCGTCGGCTCCGCCCAAGCGACGACGCTGCGCTATTACCGCTCGCCGGACGCGATGATCGCGAACTCGGATACCCAGGTGGGGACGGGTCTCGTGGCCGCGCTGGCGGCGGGGAGCGCAGGCACCGGCTCGCTGGGGCTGAACGCGCCGTCGGCGCCGGGCAGGTACTACTACGGCGCGTGCGTGGATGCCGTGGCCGACGAGGCCGATGTGGGGAACAACTGCTCGGTGGCGGCGGCGCTGACGGTGGATGCGCCGCCTCGCCCGGACCTGGTGTTGCTGCGGCCCTCGGCAAGCGATGCGCAACTGGACACGGGCGAATCGTTCACATTTTCCGTGACGGTGCGCAATCTAGGACAAGCGGCCTCGTCTTCGACGACGCTGCGCTACTACCGATCGGCGGACGCGAGCATCTCGACCTCCGACATGGAGGTGGGCACCGACGGCGTGGGCCGGCTTGCGGCCTTTGGCGGTAGCAGTGGCGAGTCGGAGGAGCTTTCGGCGCCGTTGGCAGCCGGCATCCACTATTTCGGCGCTTGCGTGGATGCGGTCACGGACGAGTCCAATGCGACGAACAACTGCTCGTCCTCAGCGCGGATGCACGTGGTGCCAGCCGCCACTTACTACGGAGCTCTGGCGGTAATTGATGCTGGTTCTCGGCGGGAGTGCGTTTCACAGTGGGGAATGGTCCTGGATCAGGAATCAGAGTTGGAAGCCAAGCGACTCGCAGCACAACTCTGCCGAACGAATTGGGCTCACCCTGATCCGATAGGCTTTTGTCGGAGAACGGCGTATTCGTTCCGTCATTGTGGAGCGGTAGCTAGCGGGTACACAAAAGGGGAGTTTGAGTTCTGCCATAACCGACAGGGGGTCGGCGAAACAAAGATCTCTGCGGAGGCGGAGGCGATCGCCCGTTGTGCAACGCGTCGCCAGCATTGCGAAATCGTCGGATCGGGCTGCAACTCCACGCGTCAATCGTCGGCTACGGTTGGCTCTGGACAGTAGAGTTGGTTATTGGTTGGGCAGGTCCAGCGCTCTGGATCGAGGGTTTGCAAGCGGAGGTCGCGATGGGCGCGCACACCGAGGACGATTGTGAGGATCGCGGTGCCAACGTGTCAGCCGCGCACCTGTCGTGGCCTTTCGCGGCGCTCGGAAAGTCGAACCAGGGAAGGAGTGTCGCCAGGGGCCCGCGTTACGAGGCACTCGGCGCGCGGGGCCGATTTCGCGGGCTAGTTTTCGATCGGGCATCGGCGGAGTGGCGGTGTCGGCTGGGTCGTGGCGCCGCTGTCGGATGGCCGACATGGCGCATGTTCGCGCGTATGGCGGTGGCGCTGTTCGGGACGTTGGCGTGGGCCGCGGAGTCGGTTCACACGGTGCCGTACGTGCCGTCGGCGTCGTCGGTGGGCCACGCGGGGCTCGTTCGGATCGAGAGCCGGTCGGGGGTTTCCGGAGAGGTTTCTGTGGTGGCGGTGGACGACGCGGGTCAGCGAGTCGAGACGGGTCTGCTGACGCTGGGCGCGATGGCGGTGATCGAGTTCGAGGCGGGTGCGATGGAGTCGGGTGACGCGTCGCTGGGCCTGACGGGTACGGGTCCCGGCGAGGGGGACTGGCGCTTGGAGCTGACGACGGAGCTGGACATCGAGGCGCGGGCGTACGCGCGCTCGGAAGGTTTTCTTGCCGCTCTTCACGATGCGGTGCTGCTGACGGGCGAGGTTGAGTTGCCGTTCTTCAACCCCGGCGGCGACGCGCGGCGGAGCGTGCTGCGGCTGGCGAACGCCCGCGGGGAACCCTTGGCGGTGACGGTGCGCGGCGTGGACGACTCGGGCGTCTCGGGCGGCCCCGCGACGGTGGAGCTGGGGCCGTGGGAGGCGCGGAGCTACGCGGCGTCGGAGCTGGAGAGCGGATCGGCGGCGGGACTGACGGGATCGCTCGGTGACGGCGATGGCGGGTGGCGCCTGACGCTTTCGGCCGATCGGGGATCGGCTTACGCGACGAACCTGCTGCTGGACGGATCGGGCGTTCTGTCGAGCGTTCCCGGGGGCATGTCGCGCGGAGGCTTTCACCGGGTTCCGCTGTTCCCGTCGGCGTCGGACGGAGACGGGCGTCGCGGGCTGGTCCGGGTGGTGAACCGTTCGGCGGCGTCGGCGGAGGTGTCGATCGATGCGTACGACGCGACGGACCGCGCGTACGAGAGGTTGGAGCTGACGCTGGCAGGAGAAGCGTCGGGGCAGTTCGACTCATCGGACCTCGAGCGGGGCAGCGCGGAGAAGGGTCTGACGGGGAGCACGGGCCCGGGCGAGGGCGACTGGTGGCTGGAGCTTTCGAGCGCGTCCGATATCGAGTTGGTGTCGTACGTGGACACGGCGTCGGGTCCGCTGTCGGCGGTGCGGGGCACGGCCGGAGTCGAGACGGATACGGGGATGCGCTACGAGGCGCTGCTGTGGGGCGCGTCCGGCGAGGTTCGGCTGCTGAACGCGGGCGGGGCGCCGGCGGAGGTTCGGCTGTCGGGCACGGACGACGCGGGGTCTTCGGGAGGCGCGGCGGAGCTGACGCTTGCGCCCTGGACCGCGCGGACGCTGACGGCGACGGCGCTTGCGGAAGGCGAAGCGGGGATGATCGGAGCGCTGGGCGCGGGCAGCGGGAGCTGGCGGCTGCGTCTGGAGGCGGATCGCGAGATCGACGTGCTGAGTCTGGTGCGGGGATCCGGGGGCATGCTGTCGGACGTGTCGCGCCGCGGGCGTCCGGCGGGAGCGCCGCCGCGCACGGAGGTGATCGACGCCACGGCGCGGGGGCGGCCGGACCTCTGGGTGGCGGCGTCGGCGAGCGAAGCGGAGTTGTCGCCCGGGGAGGCGTTCGAGCTGACGGCGACGGTGGGCAACCGGGGCGGCTTGGAAGCGCCACCGACGATGCTGCGCTACTACCGCTCGGCCGACGCGACGATCACGACATCGGACACACAGGTGGGGACGGATGCGATGGCCGCGCTTGCCCCGGCGGGCGCGGTCGCCACATCGCTCACGCTGAACGCGCCGTCGGAGCCCGGGACGTATTACTTCGGGGCGTGCGTGGACGCGGTGCGGGGCGAGTCGGGCACGGCGAACAACTGCTCGGCGGGTGTGGCGTTGATGGTGCGGGCGCCGGCGGCGCAACCGGACCTCGACGTAAAGGCGTCGCTGAGCGCCGGGGCGGTGCGGCCCGGCGAGGCGTTCGAACTGCTCGCCACGGTGCGCAACCGGGGCGGCGCGCAAGCCCAGGCGACGACGCTGCGCTACTACCGCTCGACGGACGCGACGATTACGACAGCGGACACGGAGGAAGGCGCGGACGCGGTGGAAGGGCTGGCCGCCTCGGGCACGAGTACGGGGTCGATCGCGCTGACGTCGCCGTCAACGGCGGACACGTACTACTACGGGGCGTGCGCGGATGCCGTGCCGGACGAGTCGGACAGGACGAACAACTGCTCGGTGGCGCAGGCGCTGACGGTGCGGGGACCGCCGGACTTGGCGGTGACGGCATCGCCGTCCCTAGAGGGATGGTGCGCCAAAACGCGGATAGAGACGGCGGTGCGGAATGCCGGTCCGGGGGCGGCACCATCGACGATGCTTCGCTACTACCGGTCGACGGGCGCGGCGGGGCGGTCGGACGACGGGGAGGTCGGCTCGGTGGAGGTGCCGGATCTCCCGCCTTCGGCGGCCTGGCAGCACGCGTTCGGGGTTCCCCCGGCACCGGACACGCGCCACTACTACGCGTGCGTGGACGCCGTGCCGGACGAGACGAACGTCGACGACAACTGCTCATCCGTGTTGGCTGCCACGGCCGTTTCCCAAAAGGACCTGGTTGGCAGAACAGCTTGGTCAAACGGCCTATCCCGCATCGTGTTGGAACCGGGAGCTGGGTTAAACCTTGGAATCACGGTGGGCAATAACGGCATTGAGGATGCCTGGGCTGAAGTGCGTGCCTACCGTTCCGAGGACGCGACGATCACGAGCGACGACATGGTGATTGGCCGGTTTGGTCCATTGCACCGATTTCTTGGATGTTCCGACGGGCGGGTCTGGGGGCTATATGGCTTGTTGGCGCCGAGCACGCCTGGGACGTACTACTACGGGGGCTGCGCGGACGTGGTGGAGGGCGAGTCGGACACGACCAACAACTGCACTCCCTCGCTCAGCGTGACGGTGCAGTGACGGGTCTCCTGCGCCGGGGGCGGCACGCGAGCGGAGTGCGCCGCCCGTCGTCGTCACCCGGCTGGCGAGGGCAGCTCCGGGCTGGATTGGTCGGCCTGCGCGCGGCGTTGTTGTTCGGAATGTCTTCGTGGGGCGCGGAAGTGGCGCACACGGTTCCGTACGTGCCGTCGGCGGCGGCGGAGGGTCACGCGGGCGTGGTTCGGATCGAGAGCCGGTCGGGGGTTTCCGGAGAGGTTTCTGTCGTGGCGGTGGACGACGCGGGCCGGCGAGTCGAGGCGGGCCGGCTGGCGCTGGGCGCGGGCGCGGCGGCGGAGTTCGAGATCGCGGCGATGGAGTCGGCAGACGCGTCGCTTGGTCTGACGGGGACGGGCCCGGGCGAGGGTGACTGGCGCCTGGAGCTGACGACGGATCTGGACATCGAGGCGCGCGCCTACGCGCGTTCGGAGGGTTTTCTGACGGCGCTGCACGACGCCGTGCTGCTGTCGGGTGACGTCGAGCTGCCGTTCTTCAACCCCGGCGGCGACGCGCGGCGGAGCGTGCTGCGGCTGGCGAACGCCCGCGGCGAGCCCGCGGCGGTGAGCGTGCGGGGTGTGGACGACGCGGGCGTCTCGGGCGGCCCCGCGACGGCGGAGCTGGGGCCTTGGGGGGCGCGGAGCTACGCGGCGTCGGAGCTGGAGAGCGGATCGGCGGCGGGACTGACGGGATCGCTCGGCGACGGCGACGGCGATGGCGGGTGGCGCCTGACGCTTTCGGCCGATCGGGGATCGGCTTACGCGACGAACCTGCTGCTGGATGGATCGGGCGTTCTGTCGAGTGTTCCCGGGGGCATGTCGCGTGGAGGCTTTCACCGTGTGCCGCTGTTCCCGTCGGCGTCGGACGGAGAGGGCCGCCGCGGAGTGGTCCGGGTGGTGAACCGTTCGACGGCGTCGGCGGAGGTGTCGATCGAGGCGTTCGACGCGACGGACCGAGCGTACGAGAGGTTGGAACTGACGCTGGCAGGAGAAGCGTCGGGGCAGTTCGACTCTTCGGACCTCGAGCGGGGCAACGCGGAGAAGGGTCTGACGGGGAGCACGGGCCCGGGCGAGGGCGACTGGTGGCTGGAGCTTTCGAGCGAGTCGGACATCGAGGTGCTGTCGTACGTGGACACGGCGTCGGGTCCGCTGTCGGCGGTGCGGGGCACGGCCGGAGTCGAGACGGATACGGGGATGCGCTACGAGGCGCTGCTGTGGGGCGAGTCTGGCGAGGTTCGGCTGCTGAACGCGGGCGGGGCGCCGGCGGAGGTTCGGCTGTCGGGCGCGGACGACGCGGGGTCTTCGGGAGGTGCGGCGGAGCTGACGCTTGCGCCCTGGTCCGCGCGGACGCTGACGGCGACGGCGCTTGCGGAAGGCGAAGCGGGGATGCGCGGCGCGCTGGGCTCGGGGACCGGGAACTGGCGTTTGAGTCTGGAGTCGGACGGCGAGATCGATGTGCTGAGCCTGGTGCGCGGAGCGGGCGGGATGCTGTCGGACGTGTCGCGGCGTGGGCGGCCCCGCTGGCGCGTTGGCGCCGGGCGAGGTGTTCACGCTGCGGGCGACGGTTCGTAACGCGGGCGGGGTCGCGGCGCTGGCGACGACGCTGCGCTACTACCGGTCGTCGGACGCGGCGATCACGACCGCGGATACCGAGGTGGAGACAGCTGCGGTGGCCGCGCTTGCTCGGGCGGGCGCGGTCGCGACGTCGCTGGCGCTGAATGCGCCGTCGGCGCCCGGCACCTACTACTACCGTGCGTGCGTGGACGCGGTGCCGGAGGAGACGAGCACGGCGAACAACTGCTCGGCGGCGATCGCGGTGACGGTGGAGGCGCGGCCGGATCTCGCGGTGGCGGTAGCGGCGCCGGACGGGGAGGTGGCGCCCGGGAGTTGGAATCTGCGGGCGATTGGAATCTGCGGGCGATGGTGCGATGTCGGAGACGCGGCCTCGGCGGCGACGACGCTGCGCTACTACCGGTCGTCGGACGCGAGCATCTCGACCTCGGATTCGGAAGTGGGCACGGATGCGGTGGGCGCGCTGGCGGCGGGGGCGGACGGCGCCGGGTCGCTGACGCTGAACGCGCCGACGACGCCGGGCACGTACTACTACGGAGCGTGCGCGGACGCGGTGGCGGACGAGTCGGACACGTCGAACAACTGCTCGGCGGCGGCGACACTCGATGCCCAGCAGCCAATCGGCCCGAACCTGATCATCACGGTATTCTCGGCGTATGGCGGGGCATCATGCAGGCCGAACTCCTACCGGACCGAAGTCAGGATACAGAACGACGGCACCGCGCATTTCTATGGCTTTACAACCGCTCGCTACTACCGCTCCACAGACCCGGAGGACGTTTCCGAGGATGACGAATTGAGTAGTTTCCGGGTGGGCCGTCTCGGGACGCCGAAGGTGGGGGCGGTCGCCGGTCTGGCATCAGCGCGGAAGTTCGGGCGATGCTGGCCCAAGCCATCTGAGCCAGGCACGTACTACCACAGCTTTTGTCTTGACCCTGTCCCGGACGAGCTGAATACGGAGGACAACTGCACCGATCCCCCGATCGTGGTGAGAATCGATGGCTGACGTGGCCGCCCAGGGTCGTGGCGCCCTGTTGCGGCGGGGCGTTGGCGCTGGGATCGGCGGAAACGGTCGTGGTGCCGCTGTCGGATGGTCGACGCGGCGTATGTTCGCGCGGATGGCGGTGGCGGTGTGTGGGGACGTGCGCGTGGTGCGTGGAGGAGGCGCACACGGTTCCGTACGTGCCGTCGGCGTCGTCGGAGGGGCACGCGGGGTTCGTGCGGATCGAGAGCCGGTCGTCGCGGTCGGGCGAGGTGCGTGTGGTTGCGGTGGACGACGCCGGGCAGCGAGTGGAGGCGGGGCGACTGACGCTGGGCGCGGGGGCGGCGGTCGAGTTCGAGATGGCGGCGATGGAGTCGGGGGACGCGGCGCTGGGCCTGGCGGGGACGGGTCCCGGCGAGGGGGGCTGGCGCCTGGAGCTGACGACGGAGCTGGACATCGAGGCGCGGGCGTACGCGCGGTCGGAGGGTTTTGTGACGGCGCTGCACGACGCGGCGCTGCTGTCGGGGGAGGTCGAACTGCCGTTCTTCAACCCCGGCGGCGCCGCGCGGCGGAGCGTGCTGCGGCTGGCGAACGCCCGCGGCGAGCCCGCGGCGGTGAGCGTGCGGGGCGTGGACGACGCGGGCGTCTCGGGCGGCCCGGCGACGGTGGAGTTGGGGCCGTGGGAGGCGCGGAGCTACACGGCGTCGGAGCTGGAGAGCGGATCGGCGTCGGGACTGACGGGATCGCTCGGCGACGGCGATGGCAGGTGGTGCCTGACGCTTTCGGCCGATCGGGGATCGGCTTACGCGACAAACCTGCTGCTGGATGGATCGGTGTTGTCGAGCGTGCCCGGTGGGATGTCGCGGGGATCCGGCGGCGTGCACCGGGTGCCGCTGTTCCCGTCGGCGTCGGACGGGGCGGGCCGCCGCGGAGTGGTCCGGCTCGTGAACCATTCGGCGGCGTCGGCGGAGGTGTCGATCGAGGCATTCGACGCGACGGACCGCGTGTACGAGGAGTTGCGGCTGGCGCTGGCGGCGGAATCGTCGGCGGAGTTCGACACGGCGGACCTCGAGCAGGGCAACGCGGCGAAGGGTCTGACGGGGAGCACCGGCCCGGGCGAGGGCGACTGGTGGCTGGAGTTGACGAGCGCGTCGGACATCGAGGTGCTGTCGTACGTGGACACGGTGTCGGGTCCGCTGTCGGCGTTGCGCGGCACGGCGGGAGTCGAGACGGCGACGGGGATGCGCTACGAGGCGGTGCTGCTGTCGGGCGCGTCGGGCGAGCTGCGGCTGCTGAACGCGGGCGGCGAAATGGTGGAGATGCGCGTATCGGGCACGGACGACGCGGGCGCGCCGGGAGGACGGGTGGAGTTGACGCTTGCGCCGTGGGTCGCGGGGACGCTGGCGTGGGGAATGCTGTCGGAAGGCGAAGCGGGGCTGCGTGGCGCGCTGGGCTCGGGGACCGGGAACTGGCGTTTGAGTCTGGAGTCGGACGGCGAGATCGATGTGCTGAGCCTGGTGCGGGGATCCGGGGGCATGCTGTCGGACGTGTCGCGCCGTGGGCGTCCGGCGGGAGCGCCGCCGCGCACGGAGGTGATCGACGCCACGGCGCGGGGGCGGCCGGACCTTTGGGTGACGGCGTCGGCGAGCGAAGCGGAGTTGTCGCCCGGGGAGGCGTTCGATCTGACGGCGACCGGTGAGCAACCGGGGCGGGGGCGAGGCGCCGGCGACGACGCTGCGCTACTACCGCTCGGCGGACGCGGCGATCACGACATCGGACGCGGAGGTGGGAGCGGACGCGGTGGATGAACTGGCGGCCTCCGGTTCGAGCGCGGAATCGATCGCGCTGACGGCGCCGTCGACCTCGGGCACGTACCACTACGGGGCGTGCGTGGACGCGGTTCAGGGCGAGTCGGACGCGACGGACAACTGCTCGTCGCCGGTCGGGGTGGACGTGGCGGAGCCGACGGCCCCGGACCTGGAGGTGGGGATGCCGGCGGTGGACGACGCGAGCCCGGAGACGGGGGGATCGTTCACGCTGTCGGCGACGGTGACGAACGCGGGCGACGGCGCGTCGTCGGCGACGACGCTGCGCTACTACCGCTCGGTGGGCCAGACGATCACGACAGCGGACACGCAGGTGGGAACGGACGCGGTGGATGGACTGGCCGCCTCCGGCATGAGCCCGGAGTCGATCTCGCTCACGGCGCCATCGATGGCGGGGACATACTACTACGGCGCTTGCGTTGACGCGGTGAGCAACGAGTCCAACACGGAAAACAACTGTTCGGCGGCGACGCAGCTCACGGTATCGTGGCCGCCCCCTCCTACGGGTTACGACTTGGCTGTGCACAATGTTGCACTCAACACAGAAGCCCCGAAAGCGGGCGAAGACATAACCTTCACGGTTACGATAAGAAACAAAGGCAATGTGGCCTCTACGGAAAGAGTGGTGACGTACTACCGGTGGCGAGGTACGACCAATGTGTGCAGAGCAGATAGCTATTCAAATTCAGTCAAAGTAGGGGAGGATCGGATCGATACACTGTCGGCCGGAGCGGAACGCGAATATACAGTTACGTTCACGACCGATATCCATGCAATTCCTTTCACTTTCGCCGTAAATATGGAAGACGATCCGAATGACTTGAATGCGCGTAATGAGGTTCGTTGCACAACTGTGGTAGTGTCGGAATAAGTGGATTTTACCTATCGATTAGCTATGGATTCCATCAACGTTGTTTACACCGGGTGTCCGGGTTATGGGTGGTCGATAGCGTCGACTAAAGCGTAAACATCCAGCGCCCCGGCAACGCTAGATTTGTTCTACGGCTACCGCCTTGCCCGTCTCCGCGGATTCGTACAGGGCCAGCAACGACGCCATGTTGCGCAGGGCGTCGTCCGGGGGAAATTCCGGCTGCTTGCCTGTGAGGACGCACTCCGAGAACTCGTCGATCTGCGCTTGAAAGCGATTCGTGCTGGTCATCTGAATCGCTTGCGGCGCTTCGTCACCTCGCGTGATGGTCACGGGAGCCGTCTCCCTGAAGGCGCCGTTCACGGAGATCGTACCTTCGGTGCCGACTACGTCGAACACGATCCGTCGAGGTCCGTCAAAACTGCACCAGACATGACCGACACCGCCGTTCGGGAACTGCAACAGGCCGCTCATCGTGGTATCGACCTCGACGCCGCTGCGCTTGCGGTCGAAGGCCATGGCCCGTATGGGCTCCAGGCCCATGGCATAGCGCACCGCGTATACGGCGTAGCACCCGACATCCATCAGGCTGCCCCCCGCAAGCGGCTTGCTGAGGCGGATGTCGTTCGGAACGGCCATCCGAAAGGCGAGACTGGACACGAGATAGGTGACGTCGCCGATCTCACCGTCTGCGATGAGTTGGCGCACCGTTCGCATCTGCTTGGTCCAGCGCGGCGTGAACGCTTCGACCAGCACCACGTCATGGGCTTCGGCGGCGGCTTTCATCTCCCGGGCTTCGGCCATGGTTGCAGAGAGGGGCTTTTCGCACAGGATGTGCTTGCCCGCTTCGGCGGCCTTGATGGTCCATTCATGGTGCATGGAGTTCGGCAGCGTGTTGATCACGGCGTCGATCTCGTCGCTTTCGATCATCTCCTGGTATCTGCCGAACGCCAATGGAATGCCGTGCTCTTTCGCAGCCGCCTGGGCGGTTACAAGGTTGCGGCTGCTGACGGCGACTATTTCGGAGTTGGACGATGCATTCGCTGCGGGCACATGGGCTGAGAAGCCGATTCGCGCGGTGCTGATGAGTCCGTATCTGACCGTGTCTGGCATCTTCGTTCTCCCTGGTTCCAAATATGGTGCTTGGGCCGGCTAGTAGGTGAGCTGCTTGTCCACGACGTTGATCATCGGCTGGCCCGCCCGGTAGCGCCGCAGGTTCTCGATGAAGATCTGGACAAGTCGATCATTGTAGTGTGGCGTAGAGCCCGCTCGGTGCGAGGTGATCGCGACGTTGGGCATGTCCCAGAGGGGCGAGTCGGACGGTAGCGGCTCCCGCGCGAATACATCGAGGCCGGCACCCGCGATCCAGCCTTCCTGGAGCGCCCGGATCAGGATCTTCTCCTGCACCATTGCGCCCCGGGCGATGTTGATCAGGTAGGCCGTGTCTTTCATGGCCTTCAGCTCCAGCTCGCCGATCAGTCCGCGCGTCTCGGGCGTGAGCGCGCTGGTGAGGACCACCCAGTCGGACGACTCGAGCAGCTCGGTGAGCCCGTCGGGACCGAGCATTCGGTGGACGTGCGGCGAGGTGCGCGTTGGATCGCGTCGCAGGCCCAGCACACGCATGTTGAGCCCACGCGCCTTTTCCGCCGTCTTCTCGCCTATGGCGCCGAGGCCGACGATGCCCATCGTCCTGCCGTCGATCTCGCTCAACTGGCTGCTGTGAAACCATTCGTGATCGCGCTGCGCCTTTGCAAAGCCATGAAGGCGTCGAGACAACGCGAACATAAGGGCCAGCACATGCTCGGCGATGGGAATCGCGGCGACACCGGATCCGTTGGTGAGGACGATGTCGCTGCTGGCGATATCGGGGGCACGGAGCAACCAGTCGTTTCCCGCCCCGCCGGTTTGCAGCCAGCGCAGCCGGGGCAGGGAGTCCAAGTGCAGGTCGTCGGGGTTCTGTATCCCGGCGATCACCTCGACCCTCGGGGCCAACTCGGCGCGGCGGGTGCGCCACTCCTCACCGCCGCCTATCTTCACAATCTCGGCCTCGGGCGCGGCAGCGCGGACGGCCTCGAGGTGCTGCTCGCTCAATCGAAGAGCGACGACAATCGTGCCGAGTTCTTGGCCACGCATACCGGACTCTCGGGGAAAGTGGACCGATATTGTCGCATGAGATGGGGGAGGCCGGGCTGATCCATGGCGAGCCAACAAGGCGGTCCACGCCTGTCAACCACGCTCGATCGGATGCGTTTCTTGCTATAAAACAGCGAATCTGCACACGAAGACGCGCTGCTCGATATGCTTACCCGTTCCTCACACTGGCCCGCGACATGACCACGGATCGCCTTCTGATAGGCACGTACACGCCTCGCGAACCCAATTCCGGTGAATCGAGAGGTATCTATGACGCAACGTTCGACAACACGACGGGCGACTTCATCGTCGGCGGTCTCGCGGCGGAGGCGCAAAGCCCAGCGTTTCTCGCTCAGCACGGCAAGTTCGTCTACGCGGTGAACGAACTGGAGCAGGGTGGGGTCTCGGCGTTTTCCTTGCGCGACGACGGCCTCGATTTCGTGAATGCCGCGCCCACGGGCGGTGCCCATCCCTGTCACCTGGCCGCCACGGCCGACTGGTTGTCGGTGGCCAATTATTCAAGCGGCAGCGTTGCGGTATTTCGCATCACCGATGGCGCGATCGGCGAGCGCGTCGATTTTGCGCAGCACACAGGCGACGGTCCCAATCCAATCCGCCAGACAAGGGCGCATGCCCACCAGACGTACCTCTTGACAGACCGCGACATGCTGGTGCCGGACCTCGGCAACGACCGACTGTACTGGTATCGCATCGATGCCAGGGGTGCATTCGTAGGTGAACCCGGCGTGACCCAGCTCGTCAGCGCCGCCGGGCCGCGACACGTCGACCGACATCCGACGCTGCCGGTCCTTTACGTTATCAACGAACTCGGCAATACGATCGACGTGCTGGAATGCGACGCCGACAACCCGATGCGGATCCAGCAAACCGTTTCGACGTTGCCGGATGGCTTCGAGGGCTCGAGCACCACGGCGGAGATCGTCGTGTCGGCGGACGGCCGCTTCGTCTATGGCAGCAATCGTGGCCACGACAGTATTGTCAGTTTTGCCATTGACGATGCGGGTCGGCTTTCCGAACCGGAGCACGTGTCGACGCGTGGCTCGCAACCTCGGCACTTCACTATCGACCGCAGCGGCCGGTGGTTGCTCGCCGCCAACCAGAGCTCGGACAACGTTGTCGTATTCGCGCTGGACGACGGCCGGCCGGGGGATGTCGTCTGCGAGACTCGCGCGCCAAGACCCGTCTGTCTGCTCTTTTTGGCTCCGACTGGTTAGACGTAAGAAGCGCGGCCCGAAACGAGAGAACAATACATAGATCATGGAATACATAAACTTCGGAAATGCTGGCGTTCGAGTCAGTCGATTGGCGTTCGGTCTGGGACTGCGAGGCCAGGACGACGCCGCCGAAGCCCAGAGAGCGATCGAACACGCAATCGCTCAAGGCATCAACCTTATCGACTGTGCCAATGTCTATGGCCTGATGGACGACCGGGCGAACATCAGAATGTCAGAAGCCATTTTGAGCAAGGCGATCAAGGGCAAGCGGGACGATGTCCTGATCACGTCGAAGGTCGCCAGCGAAGTCGGTCGTGGGCCGAACGACCAGGGACTATCGCGGTACCACATCATGCGAGAGGTAGAAACATCGCTGCGGCAGCTCGGCACGGACCACATCGATTTCTACCTCGTGCACCGATTCGACGAACGGGTGCCGCTGGAGGAGAGCGTTCGGGCCCTCGACGATCTCGTGCATGCCGGCAAGGTCCGCTACGTCGGCTGCTGCAACCACGAGGCATGGCAGGTATGCAAGTCGCTCTGGGTGGCGGATCGGTTGAACGCGATTCCCTATATGTGCGTGCAGAACATGTACAGCCTGCTCAATCGGCACCTGGAAAAGGAGATGTTTCCGTTTCTGCGGGATGTCGGGCTTGGGGCGATGGCATACAGTCCGCTGCACATCGGACTGCTGAGCGGACTCTATACACCGGGCGCTCCGCCGCCGCCCGGATCGCTATGGGCATCTCGCCCCGCGGAGGCCTACGCCGCGATGGCGGGAGAAGCGGCGCAAAAGGTCATGGCCACCGTCATCGAACGCGCGGGCGAACTGGGCAAGACGCCGGCGCAGGTGGCCATCGCATGGGTGCTGTCGCATCCGGAGATCACGCTGGCAATCACGGGCAGCGACACGGTGGAACATCTCGACGACAACCTCGGCGGGGTGGGATGGACACTCGACGAATCGGTGCGCCGGGAACTCGACGCTATCTCTACGCCCTTCGTCCGCTAGTTTTGCCTCCCGGTCAGGACGCGCCCACGACGGCCTCGCTCGTCTGAATGAGCGCCCGGATATAGCCGAGGGCGTACGCCTCCCCGATCGATCCGGTGCCCTTGCCGTCCCCGCAGTCGAGGATGTGATCCGGCGTGATCATGCCATCGAAGCCGACCTCGCGTAGCGCGCAGACGATACGGAAGAGATCGAGGTAGCCGTTGTCCGGAAACGTCTCCTGGAAGTTCGGAATGGGGCTCGAGGTATTGCGCAGGTGCACCTGCGTAATGTGACCGGCGGGTCCGAATTCACGAATCGCCGCCACGATGTCCTCGCCCGCGCCGTTTTCTCCCGGCATTTCCGAGAAGGTGCCGACACAGAACAGGGTCGCGCTGTAAGGGTTGTGATCCACCGCGTCGAAGGCGTGCCGAAACGATGCGACATCGCGGAAAATCCGGGCGACGCCCTGGTGCGTCAGGGGCGGATCGTTCGGATGCAACTGGAGGCGAACGTCGGCCTCCTCCGCGACGGGCAGCATGCGCTCCATGAAGTAGAAATAGGTTTCCCACATGTCGTCGTCGGAATAGGTGCGGTCGTACGCGTTCGGCGTTGCCAGGGCATCTGCCTGCTCGAACAACCGTGTGCGCGCCCCGCGCGACGTCGCCTCGCCGGTCATGCCCGCGCCTCCCGAGTGCCACGCGTAGGTCGTATGCCGGATGCCGGCCTTGCCGAGATCCCGCAGGAAGTCCTGAAAGATCTCGATGTCCTTGTCGCGGTCGGTGCCTCCGGTCGTGATGGACGGACGGTTGTACATGTCCTGGAGCATGACCTCGTGAATCTCGAGCCCGGCCTTGGTGACCTTGTCCTGGACGCGGAGAAGGTCATCGAAGCGGTAGGTCTCGGCAAACATCCGGACTTCGATGGTCTCCACGCCCATGTTCCTGAGATAGCTCAGGTGCGACGGCGTGAGCTTTTCCGGGTACTGGAAACTGACCCCTAGTTTCATGCTGGCCTCCCACATTTGATGTACACCAAGCCTATCAGCCGGGAGGGGATCATGAGAATGCCGGAGCAATGGCTGGTCGTCAGATGTATCGCGTGGCGTCGAACTTGCTATCTGCGCGACCCAGACCATAAGCTCGAAAGCTACGGGCGGGGACCGACCTGATCCAAGGTGTGGTGAACGCGGGTCGCTCAGGACAACCTGACGACTCGTGGCAGGCGTAGTGCGGTCCCGGTCCGCGAGCAATTGACCGAAGAACGAAGATGGCAGCACGGGAAACAGAAACCCAGCGAATTGACTTCAAGAAGCTGGTCATAGTCGGCGTGTTGAACATGGCGCAGAGCTTCCCGCAGTCGTTCACGACCACCGCGCTGCCTTTCATGTTCAGGAAACAGGGTCTGCCGCTGGATATGTTCTGGCTGCTCGCGTTGCCGACCTATCCGAACTCGTTCAGGTGGCTGATATCGATCGCGGTGGACAACTTCGGCAACGAGCGTTTTGGCTATCGCAAGAGCTGGATCCTGCCCTGCACATTGGTTGGTACGATCACCTACTCGGTCCTCGCGTTCATTCCGCCGTCGTTAGCTGCCGTGTATCTCATCTCTGGGATACTTGTCTTCAAAGCAATCGTGATGGTCGCCCAGGACACCGCGATAGATGCGTACGCGGCGGAAGCCATGAACGAGGCAGAGCGGCCGACCGGCACGTCGATCATCAACTGGCTGGCCGGGGTCGCTGGCGTAGCGGGCGGAAGCACAGTCGCGTTGGTCGAGACGTTCGGATGGAGGTCGACGATGCTGGCCGCGTCGTCGCTCCTGCTTCTTGCGATTACGCCTGCCATGATTCGTCGCGAACACCCCCCGCCCGAGGCTCGCCGAACGCGGCAGGCGCGCGGCGACCGGGCCAACATCCTGCTGACGCTGTTGCGACCGGAGTCTCTTTACATCCTGCCATTCGCTTTTTTCTGGGGATTCGGCGCCGGGTTCATGGGACCGATGATGGGTGCCTTCTATGCCGACAAGGGACTGAGTTTGACCGCGTACGGCATTTTTCCCCTTGCCGGCTTTTTCAGTTCCACGCTGACGGCCATTGCGACACCGTTGCTGGTCCAGAAGATCGGGTTGCGCAGGACGGCGCTGATCGGCGTTTGTGTAATGCCGTTCGAGGTTGCCATGTTCTGCACGTTTGCACTGACGTCCCTCCCCCCCTTGCCGGTGCTGTTCGTACTGGTCGCCCTGATGGGTTTCCTGACTGGGCTCTTCAGCTATCCGGTCACTATTTCGCGCTTTCGCTGGGCATCCAAGGCACAGGCTGGTACGGATTACGCGCTCCAGTCGAGCCTTGCGGGTTTCGGCGTCGCGTCAGGGATGTTCATTACCGGGTTTCTCGCCGACGCAGTGGGTTGGGTGTACTTCTTTCCGATTGCGAGCCTGTTCTCGCTCACTGCGGGCGTGTTTTACGTTGGCATGTTCAACCGCATCGAAAGGCTGGTCCAGGAACGCGAGCAGGCGGAACTGGACCCGACAGCGACCCATGTATCCCAAGTGCGACTGACCCGCGCAGTGCAGTTCTTAAGCCGGTCGTTGGAACGCCTGGGTGTCGACGACAGGCAAAGCCGGTCGTGACGGATCAGCGGCTGGGCGTCAAGCCGGGTCGCTAGTCGATGAATACAAGGCTCAGCGTGACGGCCGCTCGTCGCACAGCACCGCAATGCGGTGCAGCTCTCGAACCTCGTTGGTAAAATCGGCGGCCCCCGCGTGCAGCAGGCATCGCTGGTCCCAGATGACTAACGTGCCCGGCTCGTAGCGAAAGCGGGCAAGCCGGTCGTGACGGATCAGCGGCTGGGCGTCAAGCCGGGTCGCTAGTCGATGAATACAAGGCTCAGCGTGACGGCCTCTCGTCGCACAGCACCGCAATGCGATGCAGCTCTCGAACCTCGTTGATGAAATCGGCGGCCCCTGCGTGCAGTAGACATCGCTGGTCCCATATGACCAGTGTGCCGGGCTCGTAGCGAAAACGCGCTTGGTACCGGTTCCGGCTACAGTGCACGAACAGGAAATCCAGCAGCGCCCTGCTCTCGTGGGCTTCGAGCTGCACAACGCGCTGGGCATAGTTGAGGTTCACGAAGATCGCCTTCCTGCCCGTTTCCGGATGGGTGATGACGAGAGGATGCGTCACTGACTTGTTGGTGAGCGTCGGATCGATAATGCGACCGTCATGCTCAACGTCCAACGGGTCGAGAAACGCCTTCATCGCGTCGGAGAGATCTTCATAGGCCTTGTACTGGGACGCGAACATCGTGTCCCCGCCCACCTCCGGTAGCTGACGGGCAAGCAGCATGGTGAGCTTGGGGGGGAGTTCCTTCCAGGTCGAGTCCGCGTGCCACTGTTCGGTAATGAGCGGGTGTTCGGGATCGGCGCGAACACACAGCACGTCATCGAACCCCTCGAAGGCCGAGAAACCGTGCACGTCGAGTTTGCCCCAGCGCATGCCGAACTCCCGCAGCATCGGGACTGTGAGGTGCCCCTGTCCGTGCAGTGCGATGGCGCTGTATTCCATCAGCAACGCGTGCACGGCGGCGAAACCGTCTTCGTCGAGGGATGCAACGTCCACGCCCCGCACCTCTGCGCCCAGGGCACCGGTCAAAGGTCGAACGTCCAGATCGGCAGCTTGCTCAGCGGCGCTCATGTTGCTCCTCCCGCAGGATCGGACTTGAACGAAAAATCCCGCCGTCAGCTTATCAGAGTTGGGTCAGCCCAAGGATTGACGTGGAATCATGAGATTTTTGACTATGGTCATGACCATGTACAATAACCGTTGCCAGAGCCCATACCAGAGAAATGTCATGAAAAGAGACCACAGCGAAGTAGGAGTCAGCCAAACCTTGAAGGCGTCGGAGTTCAAGGCCAGGTGTCTGAAGCTGATGGACGAGGTTGCGGAAAGCGGCAAGGAGATCGTCATCACCAAGAACGGGCGTCCGATCTCCCGGCTAGTACCCTACCGAAATAAGCCGAGAGCGCCATTCGGACGTGACCGGGACAAGATTCGGATACTAGGTGACATCGTCGAGCCGACAGGTGTCGTATGGGAGGCCGAGGCCGACCCGGATCGGGTATTGAATCCATGATCCTTCTCGACACGCATGTTCTGGTCTGGCTGCTGTCCGATGACCGCAGGATGGGTGAGCAGACCCGAGAAGCCGTAGACCGTTCCTGGGCCAGGGGTGAAGCAGCCATATCCGCGATCACGTTCTGGGAGGTCGCCATGCTGGAGCACACCGGAAGGCTTTCGCTGTTGGCTGACATCGGCGCATGGCGCACGAGCTTGCTTGAGGAGGGCCTGGTCGAGATCGCAGCGGACGGGGAGGTGGGGATCCGGGCGGGACTTCTGCAAGACCTGCACGGCGACCCTGCCGACCGCCTGATCGTCGCCACCGCGCTGGAGGGCCACCAACTAGTGACCGCCGACCATCGGCTTCTCGAATGGCCTGGCCATTTGAGCCGATTGCGGGCGACCCAGTGAACGGCTCTTCAGTCTGGCGACAGTCCGGCAGAGGCGCGAAGCGCTTGATCGAAGGTCTTTAATTCACCGACACCGCGCCGTCGGCAACACGCGACATGGCAGAGGTCCCGCGCGCCGAGCGTGGGGAACTGCTCGTGGAGTTGGCGCGCCAGGGTCACATCCTCCAGTTCAAGCGGCCAGACCTGGATGGCGGAGCGAACCACCAGCGACAGGGCCGCGTCCAACGTCTGCAGCCGCCCGACTGGAAGATAGGCATGCGCCAACTCCTGCAGAATCTCCGCAGATGTACACAGCGGAGTGCGGTTTCGGTTGCTCTCGTAGAAGAACTGACGCGCAGGATCGCGTAGCGGATGGGGTCGTCCGACTGCGTACATGAACACGTTCGTATCAACGAAGATCACGTTTTGGGGGCACCGCGTTCAAGCGACTCGTTGATCACCATAAGGTGCTCCTCCCAATCGGGTTCCACCCTGGGACCCTCCAACTCGTCGCACGTGCGAAAGAACGCGTCCAGATCCGCCGACGACTCCAAGGGATCGGAACGTTGCTGATTTTGCAGCCGATCGCGAGCGGCGGTTCTGAGCCACTTGCTCAATGACATGCCCTCGCGCTTCGCCTGATGCACGAACCGGTCCCGGTCCTCATCGGGGATCACCAACTGTACTCTAGCCACTTATTATGTCCACCATGTGCGCCTGCACCATGAGTATGTGTAATTATTTTACACATACTCCCGGCGATGTGAACGGGGTTTTGGTTCGTAGTAGCATCGTCTCTTAAGGAAACTACCGGGCACGCAGCACTTGAGTTACACAGAACTTTTCTCCGGCACCTTCGACGGGTGGACGATTACCGACACGGAACACGACAACTTCACGATCGTCGACGGCATACTTGTGGTGGAGGAGCCTGACGGATGGCTCAAGTCGGATCGCGAGTACGCGGACTTCGAGATCGAGGTCGAGTTTCGCTTCATGACCGATGACGCCGATAGCGGCATTTTCATTCGCGTCATGGGCACGGAGCCGTTTTCGCGAGGCTGGCCTGACAGCTGTTACCAGGTGCAGATGCTGAATCCGCGCGGCGGCAGCCCGTACCCTCCCGTCGGCGCACTCTTTCGTCATGGAACGCCTGCCGGCGAAACCAATTACAACGATGCGCTGGCGCGCGAGACGTCAAGACCGACGGGAGAATGGCAGACGCTGTTCATCCGGGCGGTTGGCGACAAGGTCACCACTGCGCTGAACGGTGTGGAGCTGTTGCAGGCCGACAACATCACGAACGCTTCCGGATATATCGGCATTCAGGGAGAAACTGGCGCACTGGAGTTCCGTCGCTTGAGAATTCGCGAACTGTGACTTGAGATCGACGAGCTACCGTTGAGGCGACGCCAGCCGTTGTCACAGGTGTAGGATGTAGGACATCGTATTAGGGAACAGAGTCATGGCAGAAGCAGCAACCCAGTCTCAGTTTTCCCGTGATCGCATATGGAGCGAGATCGTCGAACTCGGACTTGAGGCCTACATGGAAGATCTCGACGCCAACGGTTATACCGTGATCCCGCCCGAGATCGCGATGCCGAAGGGTCTCGCGGAGCGGATGCTCCAAGCGTGTCTCGATGTCGCCGAGCGGCGCAACGGGGAGCGGCCTGATCTTGAGACCGGCGCCACGCACGCGAGCATGACGCCTTACCAATCGGGATTCGATTCTTTCCAGACCCGAAGAGAACGCAAACTCAAATTGGGGCTGGACAAGGCTGCTGCCTACGAAGACGACTCGCCCCATGGCGATCTGATGAACTCGATCCTGTTCGAGGACCAGGTCTTCGAAGAAGGGCTCATGAACCCGGTGCTGCTGGCGATAGCCACGTATCTGTGCGGCTACAGCGCGACCCTGTCGTCCATGGGCTGTTGGATGCGGGGGCCGAACAAGAGCACGTTCAACCTGCACACGGACATGTCAGTCCCTGACGGGCTCCTGGGACCGTACCCCTTCGTGTGCCAATGCACGTACGTGTTGACCGATTTCGATCTGGAGAACGGCGCAACAGCGTTCGTGCCGGGCAGTCACAAGTGGTGCCGCCAACCGGTCGGTGACGAGTGCATCGTACCCGCCAATCCCGGCGATTTCGGCAACCCGCAGGTGGTCCCGGTCGAGGCCAAGGCTGGCTCCATGCTCATCTGGCACGGCAACACCTGGCACGGCGCATACAACCGCAGGGCGCCCGGGCTGCGGGTGAGCGTGGCGAACTACATGGCCCGGGACTTCATGCGCACGCAAGAGGACTTGCGCGACATCATTCCCCAGGAAATGCTCGACCGGCATCCGCCACGGTTCGCGATTCTCACTCAGCAAGGAGTCGCGGCCGGCTACAGGAACCAGGACGATGGCTGGGCCAAGGATGCACGCGCCGAGAAACACAACGCCGCTTACGCGAAGGTGTCCGGCGTGAGATTCCGGCCGAAGAACGACGTCTACAACTGATATGGCGCAGCGCGCGTACCCGCTCGCAGTTGGGAGGAATCCTTGGCTTTGACCCTTGAAGATCGTTTCGCCATTTCGGAACTGCTGGCGCGATATTTCCACGCGTCGGATGCGAGAGACAGCGATGCCATAGCCGCGTTGTTCGCGCCCGACGGCATCCTCGAAATCGCGGGTTCCTGGCAGGCTCGTGGCAGGGCGCAAATCGCGGACGCGGAGCGGCCGGTTCGCCCGCGGGCGCCGAGGAGGCATTTGGTCAATAGCCTGGTAATGGATGGAAACGGAAGCACGGCGAGTTGCACCGCCTCGGTTGCGGTCGTTGAGAAGGGCGGCGGACTGCGCGTGTCGGGACGCTTTGTGAGCAGGCTGGCGAAGCAACGCGACGGTCGGTGGCAACTCGTGCATCAGCGCTACGAGAACATCGAACCGACGCCATCTCGATCGGAAACCGAAGATGACGAGTCGCTCAGCGCGGCCGACAAGGTGGCGATCATGGACGTGATCTACCGCGCCGGTCGTACCGTCGATAGTCGAGATCCAGAAGGTCGGGCCGACTGCTACACGGACGACGCCGTGTACGAGTACGAGGGCGGTGAACGAACCGTGGGTCGAGAGGCTTTCATTCAGAAGCTTCGCAACGCGGCTGACCCCCACGACTCGTTGCACTGGACCACCAACCACATCATTGAAGGCACGAGCACGGATGCGAAGGGATCGATGTACTTCACGGTCTATTACCAGAAAGCGTTGGCAGCCTCGGGCACCTACCACGACATCTACAGGAAGGTCGGCGGTGAATGGCGTATCGCTCGCCGCTACGTCGTGATCGATCGCGCACCCTAGCCAACGGAGATTGCAATGCCGCTGACCGCCGAAGACCGAATGGAGATGATCGAGCTGGTCTCAACATACAACCACGCCATAGACCGCCGGGATGCGGAAGCCTGGGCCGACACGTTCACTGAAGACGGCAGGTTCCACGCGCCGCCCAACCACGACATCCGTGGCCGCGAAGCGCTGATTGCTTTTATCAAGTCCTTCGGCCCGCCCGGCGGCCAGCACTGGACGACGAATTTCCTGATCGAAGGTGACGATGACGACGCCACCATGCTGGTTGAGTCCATATTCGTCCGGGGCAACGAGGTCGGCGGCAGAGGCAAATACGTCAATACGATGAAACGCGTCGACGGCAAGTGGAAGTTTGCGCTTCGCGACTGCTCTTGAGATTGGCTAGTGTTCCGTCAAGCCTAAAAATGCGAGTGTAGCTGCGAGGGATTTTTGGTTCCTGGCGAGGCGCGACGACGCGGTGTGGCAGGCACCACACAAGGAGGAGCAACGAAGCCAGGGGCCAAAAAGACCCGCAGATACCCGTAGATTTAGGTTTGACGGAGCACTAGGGACTGGTTCGCTGATCGTCCCTCACCGCAACACCCGGTACGGGAAATCGCGCGGTACCCGATTCAAGCGCAGAGTGCAAGATTAGTTGTAGAATCCAGGTCATAGAGACTGGAGGAGGAAACATCATGGCAGCAGTAGCAGAAGTTGCGGAACCCCGGGACCGAATATGGGATGAGATTCGTGATCTGGGGCTGGAGAAGTACGTCGCGGATATGGACCACGACGGTTTTTGCACGCTCCCGCCGGAGATCGCGAATCCAAACAACCTCGCGGAGCGGATGCTCGATGCCCTGGTCGATCTCGCCGAGAAACGCAACGGCGAGCGCCCCGATCTCGAGACCGGCGCGACGCATGCCTATCAACCCAAATTTCTTTACGGTGCCAAGAACGAGCGGTACGGCCGGACTCAGTTGAAGGACCAGACGCCAGCGCTCAAATCGCCGACTGATCTCGGTAAAGAGGATTCGCCCTTCGGTGATCGGATGCATTCGATCTTCTACGAGGATCCGGTGTTCCCAGAGGCGATGATGAACCCGCCGCTACTTGCGATGGTCACGTACCTGTTGGGCTACAGCGCGGTGCTGTCCAACATGGGGTGTTGGATGAAGGGGCCATGCAAGAGCAACTTCCCGCTGCACACGGACTGTGGCGGAATGCCTTCACCGCTGCCACAGCAAGCCTATGCGGCGCAGTGCACGTACCTGTTGACCGATTTTAGTCGGGAGAACGGTGCCACGTGCCTTGTACCGGGTAGTCACAGGTGGAACCGCAACCCGATTGGCAACGAAAAGACCCTCCTTCCCTATGAGGAGGGCGGCAAGGAGCAAGCCGCCGCGTGCGATGCCCCGGCGGGATCGATCGTCATCTGGCACGGCAATGCCTGGCACGGCGCGTTCAATCGCACCGCGCCGGGGATTCGCGTCAGTGTGACGGTCTACTTTTGCCGGCAGGTTTTGCGGCCGCTGGAGGATTTCATCGGCAAGGTGCCGGAAAAGATGCTTGAGGAGATGATCGACAAGTACGGGCCACGGTTCGCGATGGTACTCCAGCAAGGGTGCATCCCCGGTTACTCGACCCAGGGCGACCGCGTCGGGGACACAGCGCGCGCCGAGAAGTACATCCAGGCGTATGAAGAGGCCGCTGGGGTAAGGACGCGGAACAAGAGCGACCCCTACCACTAGTGCCCCGTCAAGTCTAAAAATGCGAGTGTAGCTGCGAGGGATTTTTGGTTCCTGGCGAGGCGCGACGACGCCGTGTGGCAGGCTCCACACAAGGAGGAGCAACGAAGTCCAGGGGCCAAAAAGACCCGCAGATACCCGTAGATTTGGGCTTGACGGAGCACTAAAGCCGAATAAGCGCCGCGCGCGCCGAGAAGTAACGTAAACGCCGGGCGCCAACGCGCCCAAATAAGGAAAGCAGCCCACACCACACGGTGCGGGCTGTTTTTGTACGTCCGCCCAAAAATTGTGGGCACGACCATCGACCTGAAGACGCCTCAGTCCGACAGGTTATCTGTCCATTGGCCCCAGATAATCGGGCTTCCCCTCTCCCGCCTTGCAGCCACAGCCTCCCTCGTGGATGATCGAAGAGAAACAAACGAGGGGTAACGGTTGATATGCGCGCCTCCACTATTGTTCTCATAGCGGCTCTCATGGCGGTCGCCGTTGCGATAGGGTTCTTTGCCGGCCGCATGAGCATGCCGAATCCCGCACCGGTGTTCGCTGACGGAGCGCAAACAGACACATCCGACTTCCCGATCCGCGAGCTTTTGGTGCCGGAGAAAACGGCGCCCGGGGATCCGCGCGCTGACCTGCTGCGCGCGCTGGAGCAACCTGCCGCGCAACGCAACCGAGCCGTTCGCGTCGCCATGAACGCGTGGCTCGCCGCCGATGGTGCCGCGGCGATCATGGCGGCGCGGAATGATCCGCAGCTTCGTGACGTGGCCGACCGGATGACGCAATTCGCCTTGTTCGCGCATCCGGAGATATTCGTCGACAATCCGTCGCTACTGGAAGGCGTTCCCAATGGGGAGCAGTTGATCGCGATGGCCGTATCCGCCATGGCGATGTTCGATCCGGACGCGGCGCGCGCGATGATCGATACGCACCTTGCGGGCTCGATGTACGGCGATGCGATGCTGTCTGCGGTCGGTCAGATCGAACGGCGCGGCGCTGAGCCGCAATCGTCCCAGGATCCCCGCGCGGAGCTCGAATCGATCCTTGCCGAGCGGGGACTGATGAATCGTATCCCGCGCTTGTACCAACTCGTGAGCCGCGTGGCTATGGACGACCCGATGGCCGCGGCGAACCTGATTGAAGATCTGCCAGCATCGTCGATCAGACACGCGATTCAGCCGCTGGTGCAGGTCTGGTCACGAACGAACCCGGAGGAAGCGGCACGCTGGCTCGCGAAGCAGAACGCTCAGGTCTCGGCAGAAGGCTTGAGCCACCTGGCCATGCGCTGGGGACAAAGCGACTTTGAAACGGCGAACGACTGGGCGGATACGTTGACCGGTAGGAAACGTGCCGCCTTTCTGACCGGGCTCGTGAGCGCGACCGAACGCTTGTCGAAGAACGAACTGCTGGCGTGGGTGTCGCGATACGAGGATGAGCCTGCCTACCCCAACCTGATCATGAGCGCGGCGCAGCGGTTCGCACAGGACGATGTCGGCGCCGCTATTGAGCTGATCGAAACGCTACCCGAGGAGGGGCGCGTAGACTCCTATCTATCGGTCTTGTCGTCTCTCGCATTCCAGGACCCCGAAGCTGCGATCGCCTTGATCGACGACATTGGGAACGAGTCGGTGCGCAATCAAGTGTTGCCCATGGTTGCCGGGATGTGGGCGCACAACGATGCAGAGTCCGCGTTGGACTGGGCTCTTGGCCTCACGTCTGGTCCCTCACGCGATCAGGCCATCGCCTCGATCTCACCCTCGCTGATGGAATTTGACATGGATCGCGCCGTCGATGCGATCGACGAGATCGAAGACCCGGATGTGCGCAGGGGCCCGGTCTGGCGGTTGTTGGCCACTGTGGACAGCGATGACGAGGCCATCCGTCTCGGACGCGACTACGGCTTTGATCGCGACGCCGTGCTCGAGTTACGCGAAAGCCGGGGCAGAATGCATGGCCCGGGCTTTTGGGGACCAGTTTCTGGAACCAGATCCATCTCCGTCAACAACGTCTATCTCAAGGGTGCTGACAAGGAGCCTTCAGCCCACCGTACTACAGTGCGCCCGTGACGCCCAGGCAACTCCGACGTTGCAAGTCCTCCAGCAGTGGTGGCAGTGTTGTTCCATGGAAGTGATTGGACAGAGCCCCGGGAGGAAATCAGCCCGCACCGTACGGCGCGGGCTGTATCGGGGCTCAACCGAACTGTCGTGGTTGTAGTTTGAACTTCAATCTGGAGTGACGCGCCTTCCGTAACGATACCCCGGTCGTGTTGTGACGGGGCGCATGCGGGGGAGGTGCCCGTTGAGTATGATTGCAGCGACGTCAATGAGAGGTGACGGTTGGTATGAGCACCTCCACTATCCTTTTCACGGCCGCCAGCATTCTTCTCACGGTGGCCGCCGCTGCCATAGGCTTCTTTGCCGGTCGAGCGAGCGTGCTCGACGACCATGCCCCTGTGATCCCTGAGCGGTCAGAGGCAGCCACCACTACCTTCCCAAGATACGCATTTCCGGTGGCGGATGCGGCGCCGCCGGCAGATCTACGCGCTCAGCTTTTGGATGCGCTGGAGCGACCTGCCGCAGAACGGAACCGAGCCATTCGTGTGGCGATGAACGCGTGGCTCGCGGTCGACGGCGCCGCGGCGATCATGGCCGTGCGGGACGATCCGGAGCTTGGTGAGGTGGCTAATCGGATGACGCATTTCGCCTTGTTCGCGTATCCGGAGCTATTCGTTGATGACCGATCACTACTGGAAGGTATCCCCGATGCGGGGCAGTCGATCAGGATGGCTGCACGCGCCATGGCGATGTTTGATCCCGACGCGGCGCGCGGGATGATCGATACGGGCCTTTCGGGCTCGACGTTCGACCGTGCGGTGTTGTCGGCGGCTGATCGGATCGAACGTGCCGAGCAGGATCCTTACGCAGAACTCGAATCTATCGTGGCCGAGCGGGACAGGTCGAATCAGATCGAGCGGTTGTTCGAACTCGTGATCCGCGTGGCTGCGGATGACCCGGTAGCCGCGGCGGAGCTGATTGACGACCTGCCGGCACCGTTGATGGAAGTCTCGATTCAGGCGCTGGTGGCGGTCTGGTCACGCGCGGATCCGGAGGAAGCGGCGCGCTGGCTCGCGCAGAAGGGCGGTCAGGCCTCGCGGGAGGGCTTGAGCCGCCTGGCCCACGGGTGGGGACAGAGCGACTTCGAAGCGGCGAACGCGTTTGCGGATACGTTGACAGGCAGAAGACGTGCTGTCTTTTTGACCGGGCTTGTGAACGCGACCCCGCGCATGTCGAATGACGAGCTGCTGGCGTGGGTGTCGCGATACGAGGACGAGCCTGCCTATCCCAACCTGATGATGAGCGTAGCGCAACGGTTCGCACAGGAAGATATCGGCGCCGCTATTGCATTGATCGACGAGATTGGAAACGACTCGGTGCGCGGCCAACTCGTGCCCATGGTCTCCGGGATGTGGGCGCAAAACGATGCACAGGCCGCGTTGGACTGGGCACGCGGACTCTCACTTGGCCGGACACGCGATCGGGCCTTCGCCTCGATCGCGCCCTTTCTCGTGGATTTCGACCTGGATCGCGCCATCGATGTGATCAACGAGATCGAAGATCCGGAGTTGCGCAGGGGCCCGGTCTGGGGGTTGCTGCACACTGTGGAAAGCGATGAGGAGGCTATCCGTCTCGGACGCGACTACGGCTTCGATCGCGACGCCGTGCTCGAGTTGCGCGAAAACCGGGGCAGGATGTATGACCCGGGCCTTGTCCGATCAATTTCCAAAACCTTCCATTTTGTTCGGCCCGGGGCGGGCACTGACGAAGAGTGAGGTGTCCGTTGAATATGATTGCAACGACATCAATGAGAGGTCAAAGGTTGGTATGAGCACCTCCACTATTCTTCTCATGGCGCTGACTGTCGTTCTCGCGGCGGTCGCCGCTGCGATAGGGTTCTTTGGCGGTCGAATGAGCGTGCGGGATTCTGCACCGGTGATCGCTGACCCGACGCAAACAGCCACCACTTCCAGCTTACCAATACGCGAGATTCTGGTGCCGGACAAGGCGGTGCCCGCAGACCCACGCGCTGACCTGCTGCGCGCGTTCGAGCGACCTGCCGCGGAACGGAACCGAGCCATTCGTGTGGCGATGAACGCGTGGCTCGCCGCCGACGGTGCCGCGGCGATCACGGCGTCGCGGGACGATCCGGAGCTTGGTGACGTGGCCAACCGGATGACGCAGCTCGCCTTGTTCGCGTATCCGGAGATATTCGTTGATAGCCCATCACTATTCGAAGGTATCCCCGATGCGAAACAGTCGATCGCGATGGTTGCAAGCGCCATTGCGAAATTTGATCCGGACGCGGCGCGCGGGATAATCGAGACGCACCTTTCGGGCTCGATATACCGTGATGCCATGTTGTCCTCGATTGATCAGATCGAACGTGCCGAGCAGGATCCTCACGCAGAGCTAGAATCTATCGTGGCCGGGCAAGGCATGGGGAGTCAGCACCGGCGTTTGTTCAATCTCGTGAACCGCATGGCTACCGATGACCCGGTAGCCGCGGCGAAGCGGATTGACGACCTGCCAGCATCGTTGAGGGAATACGCGACTCAGGCGCTGGTGGCGGTTTGGTCACGAACGGACCCGGAGGAAGCGGCACGCTGGCTCGCGGAGAAGAACGTGCAGGTCTCGGGGCAAGGCTTGAACGATCTGGCCCGGCGATGGGGACAGAGTGACTTCGAAGCGGCGAGCGCGTTTGCGGATACGTTGACAGACAGGAAACGCGCTCTCTTTTTGACTGGGCTTGCGGGCGCGACCCAGCGGTGGTCGAAAGAAGAGCTGCTGGCGTGGGTGTCGCGATACGAGAATGAGCCTGCCTATCCCAACCTGATGGTGAGCGCGGCGCAGCGGTTCGCACAGGAAGATGTCGGTGCCGCCATCGAACTGATTGAAACACTGCCCGAACAGGTGCGCCTGGCCTCCTATCGATCAGTCGTGCCGTCTCTCGCATTCAGCAAGCCCGAAGCTGCGGTCGCATTGATCGACGAGATCGGGGACGAGTCGGTGCGCGATCAACTGGTGCCCGTGGTCTCCAGGATGTGGGCAAAAAACGATGCAGAATCCGCGTTGGACTGGGCACGCGGCCTCGCATCTGGCCGTACGCGCGATCAAGCCATCGCCTCGATCTCATCCTCTCTGATGAATTTCAACATGGACTTCGACATCGATCATGCCATCGAAGCTATCAACGAGATCGAAGACCCGGAGTTGCGCAAAGCCCGGATCTGGCAGTTGTTGTTGATGGTGGAAAGCGATGACGAGGCCATCCGTCTCGGACGCGACTATGGATTTGCTCGTGTTGCCGTGCTCGCGTTACGCGAAAACCGGGGAAGAATGCATGGCCCGGGCCTCATTTCAGCAGATTCCTTCGCACCAGCTTCCAGATTTGAACCATATCCCGGAACGGTCCGTATTCGTGCCATTGCAGCAGATAAGGACGCTGACATAGAGTGATAGGATAACTCCCCGGGAGGAACAGAATCATGGCAGAAGCAGCAAGCAGGCTTGATCCGCGCGAAGGCGCATGGAACGACATCCGTGCGCTGGGTCTGCAGAAATACGTCGCAAGTCTCGATGCCCACGGTTTCTGCGTGATCCCGCCGGAGATCGCGAATCCCAACAACCTCGCGGGGCGGATGCTGGACGCCCTGATCGACATCGCCGAACGCCGCAACGGCGAGCGTCCCGATGTGGTGACCGGCGCAACGCATGCCTTCCAGCCCAACATGCGCTTCGGCGCCAAGAACGAGCGGTACGGCCGATCGCAGGTGAAGGATGAGATCCCGGCCATCTCGTCGCCGCACCCCGACGCGGTCGATTCACCCTTTGGCGATCGGATGCACTCGATCTTTTTCGAGGACGAGGTGTTTGCAGAGGCGCTGATGAACCCCTCGATGATCGCGCTGGTCACCTACCTGCTGGGCTACAGCGCGGTGCTGTCGGCCATGGGCTGCTGGATGAAGGGACCATGCAGGAGCAACTTCCCGTTGCACACGGACTCGGGTGGAATCCCGGAGCCGCTGCCAGCGCAAAGCTACGCCGCCCAGTGCACCTATGTGTTGACGGATTTCAACCGGGAGAACGGCGCGACCTGCATCGTGCCGGGCAGTCACAAGGGGAACCGCAACCCGGAGGGCGAGGAGACGGTCCTCCTTCCCTACGAGGAGGGCGGCAGTGAGCAGGCCCTCGCGTGCGAGGCGCCGGCGGGTTCGTTGATCATCTGGCACGGCAACACCTGGCACGGCGCCTTCAATCGCACCGCGCCGGGAATTCGCGTCAGCGTGACGGTCTATTTCTACCGGCCGTTCATGCGCCCGCTGGAGGACTTCATCGGCAAGATCCCGGAGAAGAAACTCGAGGAACTGATCGACAGGTACGGGCCACGGATCGCGATCGTGCTACAGCAAGGGTGCGTTCCCGGTTTCTCGACCCAGGGCGACCGTGTGTCGGGTACGGCGCGAGCCGAGCAGTTCGTCTCCGCGTATCAGGCGGAGTCCGGGGTCGGGTTGGGGCGGAAGAGCGACGCCTACGGCTGATTCGGCGCGGCGCCGGGTTGCGCTTGCACCGCTATAGCGTGTCCAGATCGACGGCCTTGCCCGTGCGGGAAGACGCGTAGATTCCCATGATGAGCTTGATCGTCTCGATGTTGTCCCGGCCGCTGCTGATGGGTTCCCGACCCGTTCGGCAGCACTCCTCGAAATGGAGAACCTCGTTGACGAAGTAGTCGTCGCTGAATTGATCGGCGGCATCTACGGGGAGGGGCTCGAACTTCGGCTGCAGGATCTTTTTCAGATCGTCCTCGTTGTGCGTGTCGAGCACCTCGCCGGTGTTGAGAGAAACCATGTTGCGGCCAAACTGGGTGATCGCCATCTTTCGCGTCGGTTCGGGCGGCGTGGAAGCAAGCGTGCCCTTGTTGCCGTACACCAGGTAGTAGGCCGGCTCCGGGGACAGGGCGTTCCCCTTGGTGAATACGTTGCCGATGGCGCCGTTCTCGAACTCGAGAATCGCGGTGACCTCGTCTTCGGCCCCATTCAGCCGGTGTGACTGCAGCGTCCGGCATATCGCGGTCACCCGTCTGACGTTGCCGACGAAGTAGCGCAGCAGATCGAGATGATGCACGACGGTGACCATTAGCATGCCGCCGCCCGCGTACTTGGCATCGCGCATCCAATGGCCGGTGTTGTCATCGCGCATGTTTCCCCCGGACGTGGACTGGTGGCGGACCGCCTCGATCTCACCCAGCCTGCCCTCGTCGATGAAGCGTTTCGCCGCGGCGGCGTGCCGCGAGTAGCGCAGGTGCTGCGCGACCATCAGGGTCACTCCCGCACGGTCGGCAGCGTCGATCATGTCCCGGCATTCCTGCACCGAATTTGCCATGGCTTTCTCGACCAGCACGTGTTTGCCGGCCTCTGCCGCGGCGATGGCCTGGGGCGCATGCAGGTCGTGGCGGGTGCAGATATCGACGGCATCGATGTCGGCCCGGCGCAGCATGTCGTCCAGGTCCAGGTAGACGTCATTGACGCCGGCGCGCTTGGCATAGTCCCGAACCGCGGGTTCGACCACATCGCACGCGGCCGTCAGCCGCACCCGATCCGGATGCTGCAGGTACGGGGCCAAGTGCCGATTGGCAATTCGTCCGGTACCAACCAAACCCACTTTGAGTGGTCTGGACATGATCCCTCCGTTTCTCTGCTCGCTCTTGTTGGCGGTCCCGTACGGGATTTATTCGCTCGATGGCAGGGAATTGCTCCTGCACAAGGCGGTGTCAATGAGCGTCCGATTGAAGGGTGGCATATATTGAAGGTAGCCCACAAGTTAGAGGAGACCCTGGATGCCAGAGACGGTCAGATACGGACTCATCAGCACCGCGACAATCGGTTTCTACGCCCACGTGCCCGCCGCGAGAACTTCCCCAAACTCCGAGCTGGTCGCCGTCAGTAGCCGCAACATCGAAACCGCGCAGGCGGCTGCAAAGGAGCACGGCATTCCGCTCGCATTCGGCAGCTACGACGAGATGATCGAAAGCGACGAGATCGACGCCGTGATCAATACGCTGCCGAACGCCATGCACCATGAGTGGACCATCAAAGCCGCCGAAGCGGGCAAGCACGTGCTGTGCGAAAAGCCTTTCTCGGTCACCATGGCGGAGGCCCGCGAGATGGTATCGGCCGCCGAGGCCAAAAACGTCCTTCTGATCGAGGGGTTCACGCCGCGGTGGAACAAGCAGATGCGCACCGTACGGCGGCTCATCGCGGACGGCGAGATCGGGGAGGTGGTCCACCTGGAAGCCGGTCTCTCCTTCACCATGGATGACGACCGGGAAGGTCGCTCCGGCGATCCCCGCGCAGAAGGCAGTCTCATGGGATTCGGGTGTTACGGCGTGTACGCCTTGCGGTATGCGATGGGTGTCGAACCCGTGCTCGCGATGGCGCTTGAGCGCAAGCGCCCCGGCGTCGGGTTCGACACCACGGCGAACGCGTTACTGCAATTCCCCAATGGCGCCGTGGGCCACCTCTGGTGCTGTCTCGAAGGCCCTCAACGGGGGCTGCTCGAAGTGTTCGGGAGCAACGGCAAGATCATCCTCGACGGGGTGTTCACGGAAGCGGTTCCCGTGACCGTGGTCAGGGGCGAATCAGAGCCCGAGGTAATGGAAATGACCAGCACGGACCGCTTCCAGGTGCAGCTCGACGAGTTCTCCGAGTGCATCCTTAACGGCAAGCAACCGGAGTTCCCGCCTGACGACGCCCTGCGCAACATGGCATCGATACTCGCCCTGTACGAGTCCATCGATACGGGCAGCGCGGTTGCCGTGGAGCAGATCTAGTGCTCCTGTCCGGACGCGGACGGTACCCTCCCATGCCCCGACGCGCTAACGCCACGAAATCCGTCGCCCTTCGGGCGCGCCGTGTTCCGCCCCCGCCCAAGCCCGCTTGTCTCGCCCCACCCACGCGCCCGTCAGCCTGTCGATCTTGCCGCCAAGCGGCAAGTCCGACAGGCTGATAGACTCGGAAACCGGAATTAACTGAATCTCCTACGCGATATGAACGATTATGCTGAGATCGGCCAACGGCCAATTCGTCACGATGGTTTCGAAAAGGTAACGGGCAAGGCGCAATTCGGCGCCGATGTCACTCTTCCGGGGACCTTGTGCGGGGAAGTGCTGCGCAGTTCCCATGCGCACGCGCGCATCAAGTCTATCGACACGTCAAAGGCGATGGCCGTGGACGGTGTCTTCGCCGTGGTGACGGCCGCCGACTTCCCCAGGTTGCCGTTTGGTGGGCAGGGCTCCATCGCCCGCGACAACCTGGCCCACGAAAAGGTGCTCTACCACGGGCACGCTGTCGCGGCAGTCGCGGCATCGACCGGGGCCATTGCCCGGGCGGCAGTCGAGTGCATCGAGGTCGACTACGAACCGTTGCCGCCAGTAATGAACCTCGACGATGCCCTGAAGGGCGACGTGCTGCTGCACGATGAATTTGAGGACAACGGACGGCTTTCGAACGTCTACGAGCGGGCAGTCAACGAGACCGGCGACGTGGAGGCCGGATTTGCAGAGGCCGACGTGATCATCGAACGCTCATTCACGACGCCGACGGTTCACCAGGGCTACATCGAACCCTCGGCATGCCTCGCGTCCTATGACGAGGGTGCCCAATCGACGGTCTGGACCACCACGCAGGGTCACTTCAACATCCGCGACAACCTGGCGGTGATGATGGATATGGGCGTCGACGAGCTGAACGTGATACCGACCGAGATCGGCGGCGGCTTTGGCGGCAAGACCGCCGTGTATCTCGAAGGCATGGCGTTGATGCTGTCAAAGCTCTCCGGCCGCCCGGTCAAGATGCGCATGACGCGCGAAGACGTGTTTCGTTCCGCGGGTCCCGGCGCCGCGAGCAAGTCGACCGTCAAGATCGGCGCCAAGCGCGACGGCACGATCACGGCGATGCAGGCGTCTCTCGCCTACGAGTCGGGCGCGTTCCCCGGGGCACCCCTGGGCGGCGGCATGCGCTGCGTCTTCTCGTCCTATGAAGTGCCGAACGTCCGAATTGAAGGGCTTGCGGCGGTGGTCAACAAGCCCAAGGTGCGCGCCTATCGCGGACCGGGGGCGCCCCAGGCGACATTCGCCGCCGAAAGCGTCATAAACGAACTCGCCCACGCGCTTGGCATGGACCCGATCGAGTTCCGCCTCAAGAACGCCTTGCGCTCCGGTGGGAGCAATATCATTGGCGAGTTTCGCGAGCTCGGCCTGGTCGAATGCCTCGAGGCCGCGAGAGCATCGGCCCACTATCGCACGCCGCTCGGCAAGCACCAGGGCCGCGCGGCGGCCGTCGGCTTCTGGCGCAACGGGGGTGGCACTTCGAGCGCTTCGATCGTCATGAAGAACAATGGGTCGGCGACCGTGTTGACCGGGAGCGCCGATCTTTCGGGCACGCGGATATCGCTTGCCATGATAGCGGCGGAGACGCTCGGCGTTTCGATCAACGACGTCAGGGCCGAGATTCCGGATACCAACAGCATTGGCCATACGGACGGCGCCGGCGGGAGTCGAACGATCAACGCCACGGGGCAGGCGGTCACGCGCGCGGCCCATGAGGTCATCCGGCAGTTCAAGGAGCGGGCGGCATCGGGATGGAACGTGACTCCCGAGCAGGTCGAATGGCGCGATGGGAAAGCCATCAACACGACCCGCGAGGAGGAGTTGACGATCAAGGAGATCTGCCTCGATGCGCCGGCGACCGGCGGGCCGATCGCGGGCAGCGCGTCCCTGAGGGCGGAGAGCGGTTTGGGACCTTGCTTCTCCGTGCATCTCTGCGATGTCGAGGTCGACCCGGACACCGGCAAGACCACCGTCCTTCGCTACACGGCCGTGCAGGATGCCGGCTGCGCCATACACCCGTCGTACGTCGAGGGCCAGTTTCAGGGCGGCGCGGTGCAGGGGATCGGCTGGGCGCTGAACGAGGAATTCATGTATGACGAGGACGGCGCGCTGGAGAACCCCGGCTTTCTCGACTACCGCGTCCCGGTCGCATCCGACCTGCCGATGATCGATACGATCATCGTCGAGGTGCCGAATACGACGCACCCGTTCGGCGTACGCGGCGTCGGCGAAGCACCGATCATTCCGCCCCTTGCGGCGGTGGCATCCGCAGTCAGTAACGCGATTGGTGTCAGGATGACGGAATTGCCGCTGTCGCCGCCCAAGGTGCTTGAGGCGATGGAAAACGCATAAGCACACGTGGTTACGCACTGCGGCGATGACGGAGACTGCAACAACTACCTCCGACGACATGCTGCACTTGGCAGTCCATGGCTGGTGCATTTTGGACAATATGATTCCCGAGGCACAAGTGGAGGGAGTGCTCGAGAGCGTCACTCGGACGGTGGAGTCGAGCGAATATCTCGAGGACAGGAACTTTCTCGCCCACAACGCCGACTTCGTGCGTCACGTCGCCAATGGGCGGATCCTGTCGCTCCTGGAGGAACTCTGGGGGCGCTTCTACCGGGTCGCCTGGACGACCCCGCTCATCCTGGAACCGGGCACCAGCCGCGGGCCGCTCCATATCGATTGGCCCTTCGGCACCGTCTGGTTGCCGCGAAGTGCGGGCATCAAGGCGCCGTTTCCGGATACGTGCCTGGCCCTGACGACTGTCTGGATGCTCTCGCCGCGCACGCGCGACACCGTGGGAACCATCGTCGCGCCGGGGAGCCACCGGTCCCTCGTCGACCCGTTCGTCGACGACCGAATCGATCCTGACACCCCGCACGCGACGGAGATGCACGTGCCCTGGAAGGTCGGAAGCGTCCTCGTGTTCGACAGCAGGTTATGGCACACCAATCCCGAGCACCACGGCACGGATCCGCGGGTGACTGTGAAGGTGTGCTATTCGCCGTGGTGGCTCAACCTTCAGCCGCTGGATCCCGCGTCGTCAGAGGGCAGGCGCATGGCGGAGGAATTTGGACGCACCGCTGCGCCCCCGATGCCTCGTGTTCCGCTGGAGGCCTACGCCGCCATGCCCGAGGACGTAAAGCCCCTGTTCCATCACTGGGTCAATTGGTAGGCTGCGTCGGCGCCGGCCTGAATCAGGCCGGCTCCATACGTCGAATTCAGGCCGCCTTCAGCAGATCCTTCGTCTGCCGATAGACGCTCTGCTCACGGCCTGTCTGAATGATCCCCGCGGACTTGGTCGCCGATGCCAGGTGCAGCCAGCGGTAAGGCTCCCGCGTCGCGTAGTACTCGTCCACGATCGCCTGGAAGTGCTTGAGCGAGTGCATTTCCGTGAAGTCGTCCCGGCAGGATATCTCGGCGAGCCGCTGGAAGTAGGGGACCGGGTCGTAGCCATTCTCCGCGTATTGGCGCGCCATCGCGACCCCTTCCTTGATCCCCTCGGGCGGAACGACATTCGCGACGCTGTTGATCTTGTGCCAGTCGATATACGGCTGATTGTCGATGTTGTCGGTAATCGCATCCAGCAGTTGTGCCTGGCTGCGCTCGGGCAGCGAAGCGGTCCTGCCAGGCTCGATGTTGCAGGTCCAGTCGATCTTCCGTGCCCCTAGCAGAACTTCCGGACCGGTAAATCCGGTCAGCAGGGACAGCACTTTGTTCTTCAGACTGACGCCTTCCTGGCGCAGCACGTAGCGGCGGTTGGTGGAGCCCGTATGCAGGTGGGAATCCATCGGGTTGCCGTAGCTGGTAGAGAGGTATGCGGCCGCCGCGCCGATAGACAACGCCTCGCCCGCGCCCTCGAGCGACAGCCCGTCGGCGAGGGCCTTGGCCATCGGTTCGATGGTGGCGAAATAGTCCTCGCATTGTCCGAGCTGCATGGCGAGTTCACCGATACGTTCGGTCTCGCCGTCGGAGGTCGCGGTCGGGATGTTGATCTCGAGCAGCTTGTACTTGTCCAGCAGGCTTTCCACCCAGACAAAGTCGAGGGGGTCTCCGATGGTGAGCCGGCCCATCAGCCGAGCCTGGTAGCGCACCGCCGGGCGCAGCAGTACGTCCGCCCATTCCCAGCCAAGGCAGTCCAGCGTCCGGAAGGTGTACACAGGGTAGAGGAAGTAATGGTCGTCCCAGTTGTTGCGGCTGACCGCGAGCGGCAGGAGCAGGTCGAGCATTTCGCCGTGCGACAGCCGGTCCAGGAGCCACAGGTAATACCTCTCTCCCAGCGGCGCTTCCATCGCCCGGACGCAGTAGGATACCTCTCTCCCAGAGGAAGTGAACGCCGCCTTCGTGTCGCCGATCGCGTTCGGTTCGTTCGGGCCGGGGATGTTGACGCGGGACGTGACGTTGTGGGGCCGGATGCCGGGCTCCACCTCCTCCGGGGATGCCTGCAGCGGCGCGATCTTGGGCATGAGATAGGGTCCCATGTACGGCGAATGCACGTGGTGGTTGCACAGTGCCGTGTGCTGGATGAGGGGGAGCATGGACAGTTCGCCGGGAAGGCGTTTTGCGATGCCGTGCACGGCGTGAACGCCGCAGATCGGATGCACCGGACCGCCGTGATGCGACGGTGGCACGTCGTTGGAACGCACGACCGCCAATGCGTTCGCCGTCAGGAGTTCATGGCCCGAAACACCGTTTCGCAGCTTGGCAATGGTCTTTTCGACAATATCGTCTGGATCCGTCTCTTCGACGAATCGAACGAGATCTTCGACTTCAGAACGAAACTCTATCGACTTGAACATGGCTATCCCCTCCCGGATTTGATTAGTTGATGTTATGGCCGGGCGGTCTCCATGTGCAAGGGAGTGGGTGGTCGAGCGGTGGTCGAGGAGTCGGAGCGTCATGCATGGCCCGCAGCCACTGACCGGTCGGCGACCCAATGTGCGGCTCTGGCGCGAGCACCACTGCCATCCATTGTCTTGACATCTTCGGAGATGTCACTATGGCGGTTGCCACCCCACGGGAGGTGTTAAGGAGACTACGAAAGTGAGCGAACCTGTCCGATACAAATACCCCTTGAAGCTGCCGGCTTCGTTGAAAGAGACGGCGGTGCGTCTGGCGAAGGCCGATGGCGTCTCACTCAATCAATGGATCGCTTCTGCGGTAGCGCAGAAAATCGGTGCCGTAGAGACGGCGGCGGAGTTTCTTGAGCAACGCGCCGCCAAGGCGAAATCGGGAGACTTGACACGCTATCTTGATAACGCGCCGGTTGCGCGACCGATGCCGGGCGACGAGTTGCCGGATTCTTGATTGATCCGAGGTTTCCTCTCGAGTTCTGATTGTTGGCGCAAGGTTCGCAAACAAGGACCGTGATCATGCGCAAATGGATCAATTCAGATGAGCGATATTCCGGACCTGACTGACGAACATTTCGAGCGCGCAATACCCGCCCGACTGAGAAAGAAATTCATGAGAGGGCTATTTGAGTCTGGAGAGGACATTGCAGCGCTTCGGACCTTTGTGGGATTGACTCAGGCAGAATTCGCGCGAGCGTTGGAAATAAGCATCCACACCTTGCGCAACTGGGAACAGGGAAGAAGAAGGCCCGAAGGACCCGCGCTGGCACTGTTGCGCATCGCGGCAAGGCATCCGAGGATTATTCGGGAAAACCTTCCATCAGCGGCGTAAAGGCTTGGGTCAACCCTACATTCCAGCTCGAGCCGAAAGGCCGCCGTCGACCGGAAGGCAGATGCCGGTGATGTAGCTGGCTTCGGAGGACGCAAGGAAAAGCGCCGCGTTGGCGACATCCCAGCCAGTGCCCTGCTGGCGCAGCAGCGGTACGTGACGGGCACGGTCGGCGCGGATCTCGTCGCGGGGGCGGTTCTGTTCGCTCGCGCGCCGTTCGATGGCCATCGGCGTATCCATCAGGCCGGGCATGATCGCGTTGATGCGAATGCCGTAGCCAGCGTTGTGGATCGCCATGGATTTCACCAGCGAGTTGATGCCGGATTTCGAGACGCCATAGGTCATGTTCATATGCGCGCCGTGCGCCGCCATCGACGAGATGGCGGTAATCACCCCGGACTTCTGCTCGCGCATGATCGGCAGGGCGTGCTTGCAGCAGAGATAAAAGCCGGTGAGGTTCATCTCCATGATATCGGCCCAGTTCTCGAGTTCGAGCTCGGCCACTTCGCCGTCGCCCTGACTCTTGCCGACGTTGTAGTGCAGCACGTCGACGCGCCCGAATCGCTCGACCGCGGTAGTCGAGATGGCGCGGCAATCGTCCTCTCGCTTGACGTCGGCCGTCATGACCTCGGCGCTGAAGCCGTCTTCGGCAATCATTGCCTGCGTCTCGGCGGCTAGGGCCTCGTCGATGTCCACCAGCAGCACACGTGCACCCTCGCGGGCGTAGGTGATCGCCGCTGCGCGGCCATTGCCGATCGTCTCACCCGGCGTCTGCCCGGCGCCGACCACCACACACGCTTGGTCTTTCAGCCTCATGACTCCCCCGGTTTGCCTGATGGGGTCCCTAGGATAGGAACAACCCCGCGAACTTGCACTACGACGGGAAGGGTGCACCTTGAGCAAGGCGCAAAAAAAGCAGCCCGCACCGTGAGGTGCGGGCTGCGAAGGGTCAACTCGGCAGAACGCCGAGTGCTACAGGTTGTAGTTCAACTGCACGCCGAATGTCCGCGGCCTGTGGAAGCCGTGATACCCGCTATCACCAATCCCGATGGGCGCCTGGTGATCGAGGATATTCTCGATATAGAAGCCGAACTCGTAGTCGTCGCGACCCAGCAGGAGCTTCACATTCAGGAACTCCCAGGTTGGAGACGGCCGCTCGTTGTTTGTGCCCAGGAACATCGTGTCGCGGAAGTTGAGATCCCCACGCAACAGGGCATCGTAGCCGCCGAGTTCGAAGTCATACAACAACGAGGCGGACCCGGCGTATACCGGCGTTATGTTCATGCGGTTGCCCTCCTTGACGTTGACGCGCTGCACCGCCTGCGGGTCGATTCGGGACACCGCCTGGGCCTGGACTTCCGCATCAGGGATCCACGAGCCGCTGAACTGGAAGCTCAACGAGTCGGTTATCGGGCCACGCGCCTCCAGTTCCAGGCCGGTGGATTGGGCATCGCCGGCGTTCTTGCGGGCGAAAGCATAACTGACGTTGACCAGGTTCAATCCGGTCGCGGGATCAATCAAACCCGGAATCACGTCCGTGTCACTTATCACAGCGTCCGTCATATTCATTCGGTACGCCGCCGCGGTGAAGTCGATCTCTCCGATCGACGCCTTGAGTCCGAGTTCGTAGGTTGTGATCTGGTCGCCGCGGAACGTTAGCCGTTGCGTCACGTCGTCAAGCCTCTCCTGGGCGCCGGGGACGCCTCGCGAGACGGCCTGCCGATAAATTTCGGCGGTGCCCGCGACCCATCTGTTTACGCCACTTGCGCGGAACCCGCTCGCCACCATGCCGTACATCATCACACCGTCGGTGGGCCGCCAGGTGAGGGTGACCTTCGGCGCCAGGGCCCCCGTATCCAGATCCTCGGCGTTCTTCGTGTCCACCGTGAGGTTTTGTGCCGCCTCCTCAAGCGTCGAATACCCGCCGCCCGGGCCGGCGTGTACGGTAGCACCCGTGTCGGCCCAGCGAACCCCGGCCAGGATCTCCCACTGATCGGTAAGGCGATAGCTCACCTCGCCGAAGATGGCCTCCTCCGACCGCGTCTCATATATGGCGCCGCCGGGTCTATCCAATGTGGTTAGGAGGATACGCATGACATCCTGCTGAACGGGAACCGGCACCCTGGGATCGAAGGCGTAGCGCGCGCTCACGCAGGTGATGTCGGGGGCCGTATAGGTGGTCCTGGCCCACGGCCCTGTTGCGCCGCACGGTCCCCAGTTCTTTTCCAGCGGCCCGGTCTCGGTGTCCGTGATGTAGGCGCCGACGGTCCACTGCCACCGGCTGTCCGTATTGGAGATCAGGCGCACTTCATGGGCTGCGCGCTCGGTATAACTCCAGTTGCCCGAAGCGCTGCTGCGGGCATCGATTGGGCCATCCTTGTCGTAGGCGTCGACGCCCCGCTGGCAACCTTCCACCGCTGCGCATGCTTTATCCCATGCCTGGAAATAGCGGCCTGTGGTTTGTAGGGAGAAGCCCCCCCTCTGCTCCTCGGCGTAGGCGATCTCGGTGTCGTAAAACGATGAGGACGCAACCAGGTCCGCCCACGGCCCTTCCCATTCGAGGCTCACGTGGAAGATCTTCGAATCCGACTCTCCGCCGTCGACTCCGACAAAGCCCGGCGCGGACAGGTGGGTGTCGTAGAGAGCCCCCCCTCCTTCGTTGTATTTCGCGGTCTTCCCGTCCCAAGTGCCGTTCGGGCCGGTCTCGCAACCCCCTCTCAGGGGTGTCCAGCGCGGATTTTCAGGGCCCCGCCCGCCCACGTCATTGGGGAGAGATCCATTCTCGGGGCGCTGGTTCGCGTAGCAGTGGTGGGCAATCCCGGGGCCGCCGATATCGCTTGAGACGAGGTGTGCGAACCCCGAGATCTCGAGGTTGTCGGCGGGAAAGAAGGCGAGTTGGAACCGCCCCCCGAGCTCATCGACGAAATCGACATCCTCTCCGATCTCGGATTCCGACACTTGATCCATGAGTCCGGCCTTGTAGCGCGAGTAGCCGGTGATGCGCGCGGCCACCTGCTCCGCGAGCGGGATATTGACCATGCCGTCGATGCGGTGCCCGATGTCGTTGGAATACTGCATCTGATAGGCCCTCGCCGTCACGGCGTAGTCGAATCCCTCCGTGCTGGGCCCCTTGGTGATGTAGCGGATCGCCCCCGCCATGCTGCCTTCGCCGTAGAGCGTGCCCTGCGGCCCCTTGAGCACCTCGATGCGCTCCAGATCGAAAATCGGCGCCAGAGGCTGCCGGTATTCGTTGAAGCCCGAAATGGGCATGTTGTCGACATAGGTCGAAACCGACGGCGACATGCCGAATGACAGGTTGTCGATGCCGCGCGCCGAAACCCTGTGGTACGTCTGCGTGGCCATGCCGTAGTTCAAGCCGGGAATCGACAGATACAGGTTCTGTATATCCTCGATGCCCCGTTGCTCGATCTCGACGTCCGTCAGGGCGGTGATGGTCAACGGCGTGTCCATCAGATCCGTGTCCCGGTACGTGGCGGTGACCACGATCTCCTCGACCATCGGATCGTCTTCGGCCGCCGCCGCTTCGCCTTCGTCGGACTGGGCCGCCGCAGGCAAGCAGAACGTCATGCCGATCGCGGCCAATGCCGCAATGCCGAGCCGTCCCCGGCTCCTGAAATAGATACTCATTGAATCCCTCCAAAATGGAATTGGTGACGTAGTCACAACACCCGTCGGCGAGCGATCCCGCACCGACGGTGTCCTCTCATGTAACTTCGTGAGCGTTGAGTACATCAAACGAGGCCGTACTGTCAACGACGACCGTTATCCGATGCGAACATGGGGGCGATCGAGTTCGATGCCGTAGGACAAGTCACGACTCATCCGAAAAAACGCGGGCAACGTCCATGTTCGGATGAAGCACCCGGAGCACCGTGATCCCACCGTCGTCGTTCTCGATATAGAAGGCAACATGCCGAGCGATTGAAAACGACCGCACCGAGGATCCTACGTCTGCTCGCTCACGACCGATGCCGGGCGATAGTGCGAGCTTCTGGACACCGAGCTCGAGCTCCTCACGATAGAGCCGAGCCTGCTTGTGGCCCCACATTCTCTTGGTGTGGCGAGCGATATCCCGCAGGTCGGCCAGCGCCCGCTGCGTGAAGTCGTAGCGAGGAATCAATCGCCGAGTTCTCGATCCATCGCTTCAAAGGCTTCAGGTCCGCTGACGACCCTTCCAGCTTCCAGATCCGCAAGCCCGGCCTGCACCTCGCGCCGGAGTTGATCGAGCTTGATTCGCTGATGAGCCTCAAACTCATCCATCGACATCAAGACGGCGACGGGGCGGCCTTTCTTCGAGATCATGAGCGGCTCGCGCTGTACCTTCTCCAGAAGTGCGCCGAAGTTCGTCTTGGCCTCGGCAGCAGGAATGCCTTGCTTCATCACCACATATATCCTCATCGCTTGCAGCGAATCATTTTGATCTAAAAGATCATATTGGTCAAAAACGTTGATTCGCTGCGGCTGGCTCCTCGTCTTCAGTTAACTCGCTTTATTTTGAAAATTGGATGCCGAACTTCCAATTTTCGTGGTATTTTTATGCCATGTTGCCACGTACCGCGCATTTATGCAGCATCCAGGCACTGTTGGACGACAGTCCCGTCGTCGCCCTTGTCGGTGCTCGTCAGGTCGGCAAGACCACCCTCGCCCGGGAGCTCGTACGACAGCATCCGGCTCCGACACACCTGTTCGATCTCGAGTCCTCTGCGGATCTCGCGCGCCTGGGCGATCCGATGCTGGCGCTTTCAGAACTCGATGGCCTGGTTGTCCTCGACGAGGTGCAACGGCGTCCCGACCTGTTCCCGACCTTGCGCGTGCTAGCCGACCGCCGGCCCCTTCCGGCCCGTTTCCTCGTTCTCGGCAGCGCCTCTCCCGACTTGCTGCGACAGAGTTCGGAGTCGCTCGCCGGTCGCATCGCCTACTACGAACTGCCAGTCCTCTCGCTAGCCGAGACGAGGCCGGAGCGGATGGACCAACTCTGGCTGCGGGGTGGCTTCCCGGCCTCCTTCACGGCCCGCAGCGACGCGGGCAGCTACCGTTGGCGGCGGGATTTCGTCCAGACGTTCCTCGAGCGGGATATCGGACAACTTGGAATCAGGATACCCGCCGCAACTCTCGAACGATTCTGGAGCATGCTCGCCCACTACCATGCCCAGGTCTGGAACGGCTCGGAGCTCGCCCGCGCGTTCGGCGTCTCGCACCACACCGTACGCCGGTATCTGGACGCGCTGGAAGCCACGTTCATGGTACGCAGCCTCAAGCCCTGGAGTACGAATCTGGGCAAACGCCAGGTCAGGTCGCCCAAGGTGTACGTCCGCGACTCGGGACTGCTCCATCGCCTGCTCGGCATCGACAGCCGAGAGCAACTCGAACGACACCCGAAGGTGGGTGCCTCGTGGGAAGGCTTCGTCGTCGAGAACGCGATCCGGGCGCTCGGGGCGGAGAACCGACAGTGTTACTTCTGGGCCACCCATTCGGGCGCCGAAATCGATCTGATCGTGAACCGCGGCGGCCGACTTCAGGGTTTGGAGGTGAAGCGCACCAGTTCGCCGACCGTCACGCGTTCCATGCGCAACGCGGCCGAGGATCTGGAACTCGACCGCCTCGACGTGATCCATGCGGGCAGAGAGACGTTTCCACTCGCCGACGGCATCCGCGCCGTCGCTGCGCGCCGCATCCTGGAAGACCTACGGTAAGCGGTTCACATCGCGTGGGCATCGGTCCCCGCGCGTCATCGCGTACCGCGTCCGACTTCCGTTCGTCAGCCATCAACGGAGCGGCGGTGAAATCTCAACGGCGCAGATGACGAAGGCCGCGCGGAAAGACTTGTCGCCGCCGACGTGGAAGCTCAACGAGTCGGTCAGTTCGCCCCGCATCTCAAGTTCCATACCCTAGGGGACCGTGTCCACGCGCACGAAGCCGGGCTGGCCGGGTCTTGACCAGCACAGTGCGCTTGCGCAGGTACGTCGTGGACCGGCGCAGATTGTAGAGATGGCCGATGGAAATATGCGCCAGGCGCGCGAAGCTCTCGTCGCCGTACACCTCGTGCTCGCGCGTCGCCAGCCCCGCCATCTGCCCGAGCGTCGCGTCGACGTCGGCGGGCAGGCCGATGTCGACCGCCGTGTGGCGGCGTTCGAAGGGTCGCTGCGGCGCGCCGCCGCGCCGGTCCACGCCCCACCCGGTTTTCCGGTGCTGACCACCAAGCGCGTCAACTGCGTCCTGGACGTGCCGGTCGCCTTGGCCAAGAAGCACTTGACCAGCCCCTTGTCGGCCTTGCCGAGGTGCGCGTAGTCGAACCGCGACAGCATGCGCGACACGAAAGCGTAGGCCTCCTTCCCCAAGACGGGTTTGAAGTCCATAGGCTCATTGCCTTCGAGAGGCGCGCGAACCTGCTCCCGGGTCTGAAGTCTTTCGACGTGTAGGCTCAAGATCATCCTCCAATGATCCCAAACCCAATCGCTTCAGGCTCACTCCTCATTGGACAAAGCTACAGCAGCAGCAGCAGTTTGACGTGCGCGATACGGAGGGCGTAAGGTGCCAGTCAGGTAGTGTCCCGTAGGCTTCTAGACAGATGAGCGTCCCACGCATCCCGCCGAAACGTACCGGAGTAGACCTGAGCCACATTCATCTCAGCCCGGATGGCTCCCGCTACGCGGATATCGGCGCACTGAAGAAAAGGCCCGAAGTCCAAGCTCAACTCGAAGCGATCCACGAAAGCAGACGCGCTGCGAAGGAACAACAAGGCGGCCAGCAATAGGGGAACGCGTTGCAGCAGTTCGGATTGGCTCTCGTCCCCGTTCTTGCGGGGTACTGGTTGATTACACGGACGCACCTTCTCAAGCACCCCTACGAACGCAAGACTCACCACCGTGTCTTCTTTGAACCTGCCGTAGTTGGCGGCGGTTTACTGATCGTCTCATGGGTCTTGGCGTCGATGCTGGCCGGGGTTTTTGAGTCCAACGGCTCACTCGGGCGCGTGGGGGATTTGTGGCGATGTGTTTTCCCATACGATCATACCGGCGTCTTGGCATTGACGATCGCTTTTGCCGTCGTAATCCCGCCCATCATCAATCGAAAAGTAGGTGCTGTGGACGCGGCAAACAGATGGGCTTTGGCGAACGAAAGCGCCAGAGGAAGGCTCCTACGGGAGTCCATGGAAAAAGGAAAGTTGGTGGAAGTGGTACTGACTGGCGGACAATCTCTTGTAGGCATCGTCGGTACGTCACCTGGTTTCGACTTTGAAGGAGACGTGGCCTTGGCGCCAGAGTTAAGCGGCTACAGAAACCCCGAAACCCACAAACTGGTCATCACGACGGAATACGACGAACAAGACGACGACTTCCGAATAGTGCCCCTTCTGGAGGAAGTGACATCCGTCAGCCACTTGGATCCGAGCTCCCGCTATGTGGAGTGGGCTATCCCCTAGCTCAAGACTTGCCCCCAACGGGCACCAGCAGCTTTCTTCGCGAGCTCCTTGCGCCATTCGGGCGCCATGCTTTCCTCTCGCGCAGGTTCTCCTCCACCTCGGCCCACTCCAGCACGGCTGCGATTCGGCCCGCCACCATGCGCGCCGTCGCGTGTTCGTCCGCCAGCGCGAGCGGCCGCAGCACCCGCTTCACGTCGCTGGTCGCAACGGCCCCCGGGTGCATGCCCCCCCCAGTTCGGGCAACACGTACGCCGCCATGGTAGATCGCCAGCCGCGCAGCGACTTCGAGTCCGCGCCGCCGCGCCTCTGTGAGACTGACCAGGTCCGGGGTGGACAGGACCCAAAAAAAACAGCCCGCACCGTGAGGTGCGGGCTGCGAAGGTTTAACTCGGCAGAACGCTGAGCGTTACAGGTTGTAGTTCACCTGCACGCCGAATGTTCTCGGGTGGTGCCAGCCGACATATCCGCCATCTCCAATGTTGGACGGGGCCGGGTGATCGAAGATGTTCTCGATATAGGCGCCGAATTGGTAGTTGTCGCGACTCAGCAGGAGCTTCACGCCCAGGGTCTCCCAGGTGGGCGTCGGCCGCTTGTTTGCGATTGTCCGGTACACCTTGGGGCCACGGACGACCAAATCTGAACGCAACAAGGCATCGTAGCCGGCAAGCTCGAAGTCATAGGACAGCGAGACGAATCCGGCGTACAGCGGCGTACCGCGCATGCGGTTGCCCGGCGGGTAAGTGGCCCAGCCCGGCACGGTCGTTGTCACGCCCGGTTTGTTTCCCGGACGAATCTCTACCTCATTTTCCGCTTTCGGCACCCATTCGCCGCTGAGCTGGAAGCTCAACGCGTCGGTCAGTTGGCCCCGCGCCTCGAACTCGAAACCGGCGGTCTGGACTGCGCCGGCGTTGAGCAGGCCGGGTATGGAGTCGATCTTGGACACGACCGCCCCGGTGGCGGGGTCCTTAAGCTCCTCGAACCTGGCGTCGGTGAAGATCAGCGCGTTTGTCCAATCCATCAGGTACGCGTTGCCCGTGAAGCTGATCCGACCGTCCAGAATGTCCGCCTTGAGACCGACCTCGTAGGTGTCCATCTGGTCGCCTCCCGCACTCAGGTAGCGCTGGGCGAGATGATACAATTCCTCGGCGCCGGGGATGCCCCGCTGGCGCAGCTCGTCGAACTCGACGACGCGCTGGCCCATACGGTGGTTCAGGGAGCCGGCGCGGAACCCGCTCGCCCACGTGGCGTAGACCATCACATCGTCCGTGGGTCGCCAGGTGACGGTGAACTTGGGCGCGTCGGCCTTGTCGGTGGAGTACACGTTGACCGAGTTCGCATCGGCTCGCGACACCCAAACACCAGTCGGGCCGATATCCACGCCGGTCTCGATTTCGGCGTACCGTATCCCGGCGAGGAACTCCAGGGAATCGGTCAGGCGGTAGCTCACTTCGCCGAAGACGGCCGCCTCCACCCGGGACCGATATGAAATCCCGTCGGGACGGCCGGGACCCTTGTTCAGTTCCCGTATGATCGCCTGCTGGTGCGGTATCGACACGGCGGGGTCGAACGCGAGCGCCCACCTGCCGCACTCAATGTCCGGGGCCTTGTAGGTGGTGTGGTCCGGGCAATTCCCCGCGCCGTAATGGTCGTCGGTGTTCGCGATGACGGTGTCTGCGGCGTAGGCGCCGACGGTCCACTGCAGACGGCGATCCCAGTTGGAGACCAGGCGGATCTCCTGGGAGGCGCGGTCGGTAGCCTGCCAGACCCATGTGCCGACTTCGTTGTGCAATGCGTGGGGTGCGCAACCTACTATGTCCTCGCAGATCCTATCGATCTCCCGGTCGAGACTCTGATCCACGACAAAGCGGGGGGCCCGCTCGCCCGTCCACCTGATCTGGTGGTCGTAGACCGACGTGGTCGCGGTCAGGTCCGCCCATGGCCCTTCCCATTGGAGGCTGAAGTTGTAGATCCACGTTTTGGACGCTCCGCCGCTGACGGCGTTCGGGGCGGAGAGGTGCGTCTGGTAAAGCTTGTCTCCTCCCTCATTCCATCTTGCGGTCTTCCCGTCCCAGGCGCCGTTCGCGCCGGTTTCACAGTCCTCGGGGTTCATGTACCGCGGGATTTGAGGCTGTCGCTCTCTATCGTTTTCCGTGAACGTTGGAGTCACGGGGCGATTGTCCCGGAAGCAGTGGAAGGTAATCCCTGGGCCGCCGACATCGCTTCCGATGTAGTAGCCCAACGCGTTGATCGTGAGCGTGTCGCTGGGATACCAGGCGACCTGGGCGCGGAAGCCCCCGTCCTCGATATAGTCGACATCCTCCTCGATGACTTGCCCTCCCCCCGTCACTCGGTCGATGAGCCCCGCCCTGTAGCGCGAGAAGCCGGTGATGCGTGCCGCCAACCGCTCCCCGAGGGGGATATTGACCATGCCGTCCATGCGGTGCCCCAGGCTGCCGGAGTACTGCATCTGGTAGGCCTTGCCGGTGAAGGAGTAGTCGAAGCCTTCGGGGCTCGGCTTTTTGGTGATGTAGCGGATGGTTCCCGCCACGGAGCCTTCGCCGTAGAGCGTACCCTGTGGGCCCCGGAGCACCTCGATGCGCTCCAGGTCGAAATTCGGCGCCAGCGGCGCCCGGTAACCGTCGTAGCCCGCTATGGGCAGGTTGTCCACGTACGTCGAAACCGCACCCGTGTCGCCCCACGCCAGGGAATCGATGCCCCGCGCGTTCACTCTGTGGTACGTCTGCGTGGCTACGCCGTAGTTGAGTCCGGGTATCGACAGGTACAGCGACTGTACGTCTTCGACGCCCCGCAGCTCGATCTCGACGTCCGTTATGGCGGAGATGGAGAGCGGCGTGTCCATCAGCATCGTGTCGCGGTACGTGGCGGTGACCACGATCTCCTCGACCATCTCATCGTCTTCGGCCGCTTCTCCCTCGTCTTCGTCGGACTGTGCCGCCGCAGGCAGGCAGAACGTCATGCCGATCGCGGCCAGTGCCGCAATGCCGAGCCGTCGCCAGCTCATGGAATAGGTAGTCATGCATTCCCCCTTGTTCGGTTATAAAAACGGAACCAGCGACGTTGCATCCCGGGGGGTGGTTGTCACACCACTCGCCGGCCAGCGATGCCGCGCCGACGGTGTCCTCTCACGTAACTACACCCCATAAGTACACCAAACGACGCCACGCTTTGTCAATGTCTGCCGCTGTCGCGTTGGCCGGTGCGGGCCATTGGCGTGATAGGCTAGACGGCTACGGTACGGATTCGCAGGGGAAGCGATGCAATACGATCTGGTGATCAAGAACGGTTCCGTTGTTGACGGCTCGGGCGCACCGGCCGTCCGCGCCGATGTGGGCATTGCGGACGGCAAGATTGCGATGATCGGCCGCATTCGCGAAAAGGGTGCCGAGACCATGGATGCCGAAGGCCACGTTGTGGCACCGGGCTTCATCGATGGCCATACGCACATGGATGCCCAGGTCTTCTGGGATCGGATCGGCTCATGTTCCTGTTACCACGGCGTCACCAGCGTGGTGATGGGCAACTGCGGGTTCACCCTGGCGCCCTGTCGAGAAGAGGAGGCGGAGCTGGTGTTCCGCAATCTCGAGCGGGCCGAGGACATCTCCCCCGCGTCGATGCGGGCGGGCATCAAGTGGAGCTGGGAGACCTACCCCGATTATCTCGATACGCTGGATGCTCTGCCGAAAGGCATCAACTACGCTGGATACATCGGCCATTCGGCGCTTCGCACCTATGTGATGGGCGAACGCGCGTTCACCGAGCAGGCGACCGAAGACGAGCTCGCCGCCATGGCCCACAACGTGCAGGAGGCCGTGCGCGCGGGCGCGATCGGATTCTCGACCTCGCGCATCCACACGCTTTTCACCGACAAGCTGGTGGCCAGCGCCATCGCCGAATGGAACGAGGTTCGCGCCATTGTCAACGCCATGAGCGACACTGGCGCCGGGGTCTTCGAGATGGCCGGCGAACAGACCTATCGGGACCCCGTGTTGAAAGACGACTACTTCGGTCGACAACTGCAGCTCGCCGTCGAGTCCGGCGTGCCGTATACATGGGGGCTCATCAGCGGCCCGGGCGAGCCCCAGGACTGGCGCACTTATCTCCGGCTGCTGGACGATGTGGCGGCGGCCGGTGGGAACATGTTCGCCCAGGTGCACTCGCGCTCATTGAACCTGCTGCAGAGCTTCGAGTCGCGCACGCCGTTCGACGGCTGGGACCATTGGCGGGAAATCCGGGCGCTGCCGCTCGAAGAGCAGAAGGTCAAGCTCCGGGATCCGGCCATCAGGGCCAGGCTCGTCGACATCGCCACGGACCCCGGTGACAAGGTCTTTCCCAACGCCTGGGGTAGCGTCTCCAAGGCACGCCCGCCGAACTGGAACAGGCTGCTCATCATGGACACCGTCGAGGGCGAACATCGTTCCTTTGCCCAGGTCGCTGCCGAACGCGGCGTGAAGCCCGTCGAACTCCTGATCGACCTCGCACTCGAGCACGACCTCAAGCTCATATGGCGAAGCGCCACCGCCAACGAGAACGACGACCACGTGCTCAAGATGATGCGCCATCCGCACACCGTGGTGACGTTCTCGGATTCGGGCGCCCACGTCGGCATGATCATGGACAGTTCGCTGCAGACGCACGTCTTCAGCCACTGGGTGCGAAAGAAGCAGGAACTGACACTGGAAGAGGCGGTTCGCATGTTGACCTACGAGCCGGCGACGCGCTGGGGCCTGCACGATCGCGGACTGTTACGGATGGGGCTCGCCGCAGATCTCGTGGTCTTCGATCCGCAGACCATCGGGGGGGCCATGCCCACCGTGGAACACGACCTCCCGGCCGGGGAGATGCGTCTGAAGCAGACCGGGCGCGGTATCGCCGCGACCATCGTCAATGGTCAGGTGCTGTTGCGCGACAATGTGCACACCGGTGCCCAGCCGGGGCGGGTATTGCGCGGGCCGCTCGCACAAGCCGCACACTAAATGACGTACGAATAAAGCAGTAGGAGGGGGAGGCTATGCCATACGATCTGGTCATCAAGAACGGTTCCATCATAGACGGCTCGGGCGCGCCGGCGTTCCATGCCGACATCGGGATCTCCGGCGGCAAGATTGCGCTGATTGGCCGTATTCGCGAAAACGGCGCCGAGACCATTGATGCTGAAGGCCACGTCGTGACCCCGGGCTTCATCGATGGCCACACCCACATGGACGCACAGGTGTTCTGGGATCGCATCGGCTCGTCGTCCTGTTACCACGGCGTCACCAGCGTGGTGATGGGCAACTGCGGGTTCACCCTGGCGCCCTGTCCCGAGGAGAAGCAGGATCTCGCGATTCGAAACCTTGAGCGGGCCGAGGACATCGCCCGCGAGTCGATGCAGGAAGGCATCAAGTGGACCTGGGAGACTTTCCCTGACTATCTCGATGCGGTGGAGGCCGTGCCGAAGGGCATCAACTATGCCGGCTACATCGGCCACTCGGCGCTTCGCACCTACGTCATGGGCGAACGCGCGTTCACCGAGCAGGCGACCGAAGACGAACTCGCCGCCATGTCCCGAATCGTGCAGGAGGCCGTGCGCGCGGGCGCGATCGGATTCTCGACCTCGCGCACGCACCGCCTGTTTACCGACAAACCGGTGGCGAGCGCTGTCTCCGACTGGAGCGAGGTTCGCGCGATCGTCAACGCCATGGGCGAAACCGGTGCCGGCGTGTTTGAGATTGCCGGCGACATCACCGTTGGAGATCCCGAGGGGACTCGTGAGTACCACGATCGCATCAGGCAGCTCAGTATCGAGTCTGGCGTGCCCATGACGTGGGGGGTTGCCGCCGGGGACGGGGGCGAGCCCTATTGGCGTGGAAAGCTGGCGCTTTTGGACGAAGTCGCCGCCGCCGGCGGACGTATGTTTGCCCAGTCGCACTCACGCACCCTGGATGTCATGTTCAGCTTCGAGGCCCGAACGCCCTTCGATACCTGGGATCACTGGCGGGAGATCCGGGCGCTGCCGCTCGAGGAGCAGAAGGCCAAACTCAGGGATCCGGCCGTCAGGGCCAAGCTCCTTGGCATCGCTGACAATCCGGAAGGCAAGGCGTTCCGCAACTCCTTCGGCGGCCTCGACACGCGTCCGCCGGACTGGACGCGGATACTCATCATGGACACGATGATTGATCGCGATCAGCGTCGAATGTCGGACGTCGCCGCCGAGCGTGGCGTCCACCCTGCGGAACTCTTCATCGATCTCGCGCTCGAAACCGACCTCAAGGCGCTGTTTCGGCGCCCAGCGACGAATCTGAACCAGGATCACGTGTTGGAGATCATGCAACATCCGCACACGGTGGTGACGCTGTCGGACTCGGGCGCCCACGTCGCGCAGCTTATGGACAGCTCGCTGCAAAGCCACGTTCTCAGCCACTGGGTGCGCGCGGAGCAAAAGCTGACGCTGGAACAAGCGGTGCGGTTGTTGACGTACGACATTTCCAGGCAGTGGGGTCTGTATGACCGCGGTCTGGTGCGAGTCGGGCTCGCCGCGGACCTTCTCGTCTTCGATCCGGACACGATCGGGCCGCGCCTGCCCACCGTCGAGCGCGATCTGCCCGGTGGCTCGATGCGCTACAAGCAGACCGCCGACGGCATCGCCGCGACGGTCGTCAACGGTGAGGTGATGTTGCGCAACAACGAGCATACCGGTGCCCAGTCGGGACAGGTGTTGCGCGGCCCGCTCGCGCGAGCCAGTGGCTAGCTGCGGCGGCCTTCGGGTGGTGTAACCCCGAAGAGCAACCCTATAGAAAGCTCGGGCGACGATCCGAGGACTACGCGCGTCCTTGATCGAGCGGTGTGCGATCAAGTGGACTACGGGGGAGGGAGGTCATGACGCGACAGCGTTGCGAAGAGGTGATGCGCTGCTATCTCACCGAGGTGGTGGCCCAGGGCAAGCTCGAACTGATCGACGGGTTCGCCGCTGAGGACATGGTGGATCATTCGCAAACGATTCGTGGACCGGCCGCCCTCAAGAAGCACGTATCCGGGTTTCTGGCGCGCCTCGACGACTTCGAGATTCATGTGGATCGCATCATCGCCTCGGACGATGAGGTCGTCGGCGTATGGCGGTTGCGCACGACGCATACCATGGAAATGCTGGGCTTGCCGCCGACGGGGAAACCGTTCGAGGCCAGGAACGTGAGCCTCTTCCGGCTGAAGGACGGAATGCTCGTGGACTACGAAGTTGTCAACGACAGCCTCTCCGTGGTCAGGCAGGTTGGCGCCGAGGTCCACCTCCCCGCCACGTAACGCCCGGCGAGGCCTTCACCCCGGATAGAACGCGTCGCGCCCTTCAACGTAATTGAAGAATGTCTGCGCGGAATTTCGGTTCACGAGATTGCGCTTGAACATCGGGTGCTTGAGGCTGCGCACTTCGTGCTCGAGTTCCGCCAGCGTCTCGCCGCTGTCCGGATCCACGATCACCTGGAATCGATACTGGTGCTGATCCGATTCCTCGGTCAACAGGTCGTTCTCGGCGAGAAACGCATGTGGCGCGGAGAAGTTGTGAATGTGGATGGCAATGTGGTGCCCGTCGTATTCCGGGATCGCGCCTTCTGTCTCCTGGTAGATGAGCTGCTGACCGAAGCCCATCGAGATCTCGGCGCGCTTGCCTTCATTATCGTCCGTGACCGTCGCCGGCGCGTCCAGGATGCGCTCGTAGAACCTCGCGATTCCTTCGGCGGTGCCCGGGGCAACGAGCATCTCGGCGTATGGGATGCCGAGATAGCAGCCCGGGAAGCTGTCGGGTCCGAAGACGCGGATGTCATTGCCCCAGGGACAGGTCACCTGGACATGATCGTCCGCTTCCCGCCAGGCGAACTCGGTGTTGGCCAGAGGCTTCGCGACACGTTCGAGGCGACTCTTCAGGTCGTCCAGACTCGGCACTACCACTCCGATGTGGCCGCGCCACCTCTGTGCCGTGTTCTGCAACAGATGGAACTGTTGCTCGCCGGCGTTCACCCACATGATGGGCCCGCCGAAATCGACATAGGGATCGCGCGTCAAGCCGATGCCCGACACGTAGAAGATAGTCGCAAGGTACAGGTCCGGGACGCACAGGTTGATGTGCTGCAAGATGAGCACGTTGCCGATGTTCTCTTCGCTTCTGTCGAATTGTATTGCTTCACTCATGATCTCTCCTCCTCGCGCTCACGGATATGCGGCTCTCGTCCGGTAATATTACTCAATCGGCTCGTAGCCGACAGCGCCAGCGAACGGGACGCCTCGTGCGGTGGCTCTGCGAAACGGGTATTCTGCCCGACCGGGAGGTGATGTATGAGCAATATCGCTATCACGAACGTCGACGAGGCGCCGTGGCTGGCCAAGAGGGTCAAAAATGGGCACACGACGGGAGCGCAGATCGTGGGGGAAGCCGCGAAAGACGGAATATGTGTGTTCATCATGAATTTCGAACCGGGTTTCGAGACCGAGCTCCATAGCCATTCCGAGGATGAGGTGATGTACGTTGTCGAGGGGGAGCTCCGCATGGGGGAGAAGGTGATGGGCCCCGAGAGTATCCTGCTCATCCGCAAGGACTCTCAATACAAGTTTTCCGTCGGGGATGAGGGGGTCCGTTTCCTGAACATCCGCCCCGGGTCGACCAGATACCAGCCCGTGGGCAAACCCGTCATCAAGCCCGAGAGGGCGTCCGGAGTCCTAGTGCTCCGTCAAACCTAAATCTACGGGTATCTGCGGGTCTTTTTGGCCCCTGGCTTCGTTGCTCCTCCTTGTGTGGTGCCTGCCACACCGCGTCGTCGCGCCTCGCCAGGAACCAAAAATCCCTCGCAGCTACACTCGCATTTTTAGGCTTGACGGAACACTAGCCACAAAACCCGTCGCCCTGTCGGGCGCCATGTTTTGCCCCCGCCCAAGCCCACCTATCATTCTGTCGATCTTGCCGCTAGTGCGGCAAGTCCGACAGCCTGATAGCGCCACAAAACCCGTCGCCCTCGCGGGCGCCGTGGAACGCGTCATGCGGCTGCTTGCCGTCATCCTGGCGCTCGGTGCGACGCTCGCCGTCGCGAGTCCCGAGTACAAGCACGGCGTGTCGTTTTTCGGCGAGTTCAAATACCCGCCAGGTTTCGAGCACTTCGACTACGTCAACCCCGACGCACCCAAGGGCGGGACCCTTGTGCTCTCGACCAATATCAACTGGAACTCCTTCACGCCGTATCTCGACAAGGGTATCGAGACCCCGGGGGTCAGCGTCATCAGCCACCCGATCCTGTACAACGGCCTGTTCGCGATGGCGCCCGACGAGCTCGGCACGTTCTACGCCGATCTGGCAGAGGCGGTAATGGTTTCGGACGACTTCACTCGGGTGCGCGTCCGGATGCGACCCGAGGCGCGCTGGCACGACGGCGAGCCGGTGACGGCGCGAGATGTCGCGTTCACCTTCGATTATATCTGCAACGACTCGAGCCCCAACATACGGTCGGCCTTCGCAATGGTCGCGTCGACCGAGATACACAACGACCTGGAGCTGACGTTTCACCTTCGCAACACCACCGGGCTCAACGCCAATGCCGTGATCAGCCTCGGCAAGCTGGCCATCCTGCCGGAGCATTACTGGCGCGAGCGAGATATCACGAGGACGACGCTCACGCCACCGCTCGGCAGCGGTCCGTATCGGGTGGCCGCGGCGGAGCAGGGGCGTTATCTCCTGTTCGAGCGGGTACCCGACTTCTGGGGCCGGCACCTCGGCGTGCATCGCGGTCGGCACAACTTCGACCATATCCGCTACGACTTCTATCGCGACGCGACGATTACGCGGGAAGCGCTTCGCAAGGGCCTGATCGACTTCCGGCAGGAAACGGACCCGCGGCACTGGCACGACGGGTACAACATTCCAGCGCGTGACAAGGGTTGGATTGTGATGCGCCGGCATAAGTTCGGCACGTACGTCGGACTGCGGGGCCTGGCCATCAACGCCCGCCGACCGAACCTGCAAGACGTGCGCGTGAGAGAAGCGCTGACCCTTGCGTTCGACTACGACTGGTATGAGCGCAATATCACGCGGGGTTATTACAGCCGCCCCAGGAGTTACTTTTCTCACACGAGCTTTGCAGCCGTCGGGCTTCCAGATGCCGCCGAGCGCGCCCTGCTGGCGCCTTTTCGTGATCGGCTGCCGAAACGCCTGTTCACGCACCCGTTCGAGCTGCCGCGCGCAGAGGGCGTGGGGCGCAACCGCGCCGCGTTGTTGCGCGCGCGGGAGCTGTTGCGGGAATCGGGCTGGACGGTGCGCGACGGCGTGCTCACCAATGACGCCGGCGAGCCGTTCTCGCTGTCGTTCATCGTCCGCAACGCAAACGAGCTGCGCTCGATCACCCAATTCGTCGATCAGCTCAAGCGCCTCGGATTCAAACCACGGGTGCGTATGGTCGAGACGTCGCAATACATCAGGCTCATGGAAGACTTCGATTTCGATATCTCCGAGCACGGCTACTGGACCGCACAACCGGCGGGAGTCGAGGTGGTCTCCTACTGGCATTCCAGCAATGCGCTGCTGCCGCACGTGAGGAACCGGTCCGGGATCCAGAACGAGGCTGTCGATGAGATGTTGATGCGCGTGCTGAACGCGCGCTCGAGAGCGGAACTGACCGCCGCGCAGAGGGCGCTCGACCGTGTCCTGCTGTGGAACTTCTATATGATTCCGCTGGTCGCCGCCGAAGGCCCGCGCGTCGTGTACTGGGACAAGTTCGGCCGTCCGCCGAACGACTCCGAGTACCGCACCAACTTTCCGGACGCCTGGTGGTACGACGAAACGAAAGCGGCACGCATCAGGGTGGCCAACTGAGGCGCGAGATGGAAACGAGATGACCGATATGCGTTTGGGCTACGTCAACGTGGCGGTTTCGAATCTGGACCGTTCGGTGGCGTTCTTTCGAGACCGCGTCGGTCTTGGCCTCAAGTTCGCTGATGCCGAGTTCGGTTACGCGGAGTTCGATACGCCGGGCGCGGGTTTCGCCCTCGCGCAGGACTTGGCAGCCGAAGGCCGTCACACCGGCATCGGTTTCACCGTCGAGGATCTCGATGCCGCGCATGCGGAACTGTCCGATGCCGGCGTCGAGTTCACCCGACCGCCGACGCGGGAACCGTGGGGCGGCTACATGGCGATCTTCGCCGACCCCGACGGCAACACCTTCTACCTGGATCAGGTTCGAAGGGACTGAACGTTCCCGGTCCGGGCTACTGGCGGTCGATCCAGGCGACGGTGGCCATGCGGCCGGTTTCCCCGTCGCGACGATGAGAAAAGAACCTGCGCTCGTGAAAGCTGCAGGCGTTTGATCGGCTTACGTCGGCTACGCCCGCTGCCCCAAGACGACCTGCTACATACGCCGGCAAGTCGAACAGCCACTTGGCCGCAACCTCGGTCGGCGAGAATGTGTTGATTCCGTCAGGCCAGGCTGCGGCCATTTCGTATACATCGCCGCCCACCTCGTAACATCGTCCGCAAATACCGGGGCCGAGCCACGCGCGCAGATTGTTCGCATCGACCGGCAGTTCGCGCAGCGTCGCTTCGATGACGCCGCCGACAGCGCTCCTCCAGCCGCAGTGCATGACCCCAACGACGCTGCTCGCGACATCGGCGACAACCACCGGTATGCAGTCCGCCGTTGTCACGGCGACCGCCACCCCGGGAACATCTGTCCATACGGCATCCGCCTCGACCGCAGCGCCGACGCGCGCGGCGTAGTGGACCCGCGTCCCGTGCACCTGGTTCAGCCACTGGACGCGAGTCTGGCCGATGGCCGCAAGCAGACGTGCGCGGTTTTGCGCAAGCGATCCCGACGCATTAGCGCGGCCCAGGTTCATTTCGCCGCCGCCGACCCCGCCAGCGCGAGTCGTCGACACGGCGCGGACTTTGCCCGGTTCTGACCAATCGGCTTCGAGCAGCTCGAGCGACATCGTGTGATTGTGCACTCCCATGCAGGCGACATCTTTCAACATTCCTTCTAGGCTGTCGAATTCGGAGCGTATCAGGACATCTCGTATGGCCGATCAGACGCACGAGGTATTCAATCAGCCGGGGCTTTTCCCGTCCTTGAACCTGTTCCGGGCGGACGTGGCGCTGCAACAGGCGGTGGCCGCGCACGGCGGTGCGTGGGATCGGGAACTGCTTGAAGCGTATGGCGCCCTCGCTGGCGGAAGGTTGGCCGAGCAGGGGCGTCTGGCGAATACACACCGGCCCCAATTGCGCACCCACGACGCATTCGGGCACCGCCTCGACGCGGTGGAGTTCCATCCCGCCTATCACGAACTCATGCGCACGGCTGTCGCCCATGGAGTGCATGGTCTCGCCTGGGAGGGACACGAGGGCGGGCACGCCGCGCAAGCCGCGTTGCAGTTCCTTCACAACCAGGCGGACGCCGGCACGAGCTGCCCGCTCACCATGACCTACGCCAGCGTCCCGACTCTGCGCGCAAACCCGGCATTGGCGGAGGCCTGGATACCGGGCATCGTTAACCGCCGGTATGACGCTTCGGAGCGTTCGTTCCTGGACAAGTCGGGACTGACGCTCGGCATGGCCATGACCGAGAAACAGGGCGGCAGCGACGTGCGGGCGAACACCACGCGCGCGGCGCCGAGGAACGAGACCGTGTTGGGCGGCGAGTGTTTCGGCCTCACCGGCCACAAGTGGTTCTGCTCCGCCCCCATGAGTGACGGCTTCCTGACGCTCGCTCAAATGGACGAGGGGCTCACCTGCTTTCTCTTGCCGCGCCGGCTGCCGGACGGGGAGCGAAACGCGATGCACATGCAGCGACTGAAGGACAAGCTCGGCAATCACTCCAACGCGTCGGCCGAGGTGGAGTTCGACGATGCGTTCGCCTGGCTCGTGGGCGAACCAGGGCGGGGCATTGCCACCATCATCAGGATGGTCGCGCTGACCCGCTTCAATTGCATGGTCGGCTCGGCGGCCCTGATGCGCAATGCGGCGCTGCGCGCCGCCCATCACGTCAGCCACCGGTCGGCGTTCGGCAAGAAGCTGGTCGATCAACCGCTCATGCGGAATGTGCTGGCGGACCTCCTGCTGGAAAGCGAAGCGGCGATCTGGCTCGTGTTCCGAACGGCTCGGGCGCTCGATGCGCCGGCCGAGTCGAAGGCCGAGCATTTCGTCAGGCTGGCCACACCGCTCGGCAAGTACTGGATTTGCAAGCGCGCGCCGGCGCACATCAACGAGGCCCAGGAGTGTCTCGGCGGTTTCGGCTACATCGAGGACAGCGTGCTGCCGCGCCTGTACCGCGAAGCGCCGGTCAACAGCATCTGGGAGGGCAGTGGCAACCTGCAATGTCTGGATGTCGTCCGGGCACTCAAGAGAACGCCGGAGGTGCTCAATGTCTTGCGGGACTTCCTGGGCGCCATGCGCGGTATCAACGAGGTGTACGATGGCGCGGTGGACGATCTCGACCAGGCGTTCCTGGCCGAGCCGGACGAGGCCAGCGCCAGGCACCTGGCCGAACGCGCGGCGCTCCTGCTCGAAGCCCGACTCCTGCTGGAACACGCGCCGGAGGGAGTGGCGAACGCGTTCATTCGATCTCGGTTGACGCCCAGATCCTTCTGCTATGGCTGCCTGGATGACGATGCGGCCATTGCCTGGTTGCTCGACCGCATTCAACTCGATTGAGCGGGGGCGACGGGCCGTTCGATGGCGCTGCCGCTTAATAGCGGCTTCTTGCGAACCCGCTGCCAGTCGGTGTCGGGGACGCAAGCTTCTGTCGCCAACGGCGATGGTTCAGGAGATCAAGGGGCTGAGAGCCTGGCGACGAAGGCTTGGTGTTACGCCGTCGCCATCGCATCGCGCAGCGTCGCCTGCATGACGTGCAATTCGCCGGCGAGTAGCGCATTGATGGCGAGCGCGAGACCTGGGAAGACGTTGCTGTGCGTGACGCCCTGGTCGTCGGGCGGCAGCAGCCGATAGGCGCCGTCGGTCAACTCGAACCAGTCGATGCGTTGATCGACGGTTCGCCAAACGATGTACTCCCGCACGCCATTGCGCTGGTAGACATGCAGCTTGTCGTGCAGGTCGTAGGAGGCACCGCTTGCGGCGACCTCGGCCACGAGTTCGGGAGATCCCTCGATGTAGCCGTCGTCGTCCAGCCGTGTTTGGCCGCCCGCCTCGATGCGGAGCAGGGCATCCGGTTGCGGCTCGTTGTCGAGGTCCAGACGGACGGTGGCATTGTCGGACAACCCGACCCCCGGGGTGTCAAGGACATAGAGACCTAGTGTTCCGTCAAGCCTAAAAATGCGAGTGTAGCTGCGAGGGATTTTTGGTTCCTGGCGAGGCGCGACGACGCGGTGTGGCAGGCACCACACAAGGAGGAGCAACGGAGCCTTCAGCCGGGGAGCGCGAGGGGGCACCCCTCGCATGAAAACAATCTTCAGCCGGGGAGCGCGAGGGGGCACCCCTCGCATGAAAACAATCTTCAGCCGGGGAGCGCGAGGGAGCACCCCTCGCATGAAAACCACCAGGGGCCAAAAAGACCCGCAGATACCCGTAGATTTAGGTTTGACGGAGCACTAGCCCGCATCGCATGATGACGCGCAGGATTTTTTCCGCGTGCGCGTGCTCGCGAGCAAGGAAGCATAGCCGCCGCTTATGGTGTAGCGAGCACGTGCGCGCACGCGGAAAAAAGACCAGCGAGGGCGCGGCCAGCGCAGTCTGTATTGGGCAGGTCACAGGAAGTACGACATACCCGATTGATAACAATGACATTCAGTAACGTGACAAGCGGCTTGACGGAGCGGGCTAGCCATATCATCAACTTCGCATGGGGTGCGCCATGCACGTCGTCGCGAACAGGCGACCCCATGAATACCACTCCTTCGATCAGTTCCGCTTTCTTGACGTGTGGAAGGCAAGCGTAGCGACGCTCGAACTCGCAGCGCGTCAGTCGATCTCCAGACTCGAGGATGGGCGCTCGGGTAGCACCACGATCACCGCTCAAGGTGTCCGGGATGTCCGATGTCGGAGGGTGCAACGAGTCCACTACGCGAGCCGCTTGGCGAATGTGGGCATCATAGCTCGGCTGTTGCGGGTTGGCATCGGTTGGCGACAATGGAAGGGGCCGCACCGATAGACCGTTGCTCCCCTGGGCTCACTTGGCGGCGAACAATCCCGCCGCCCGGGCGCGCAGGTCCACCTTGCGTATCTTGCCGGACGCGGTCATCGGAAACGCGTCCACGAAGACCACCTGGCGGGGAATCTTGAAACTCGCCACCTTGCCCCGGCAGTAGGCGATGATCGCGTCTTCGTCGACCTCGGCGCCGGACTTGCGTTCGACGAACGCGACGGGCACTTCGGCCAAGCGTCTTTCCGCAACGCCGACCACGGCCACCTGTTGCACGGCGGGGTGTTCGAGGAGGAGTCCTTCGACCTCCATGGGATCGACGTTCTCGCCCCCCACCTTGAGCATGTCCTTGTAGCGCCCGATGAAGCGGATATAGCCGTCCGCATGGCGTTCCGCCATGTCGCCAGTGCAAAACCAGCCATCCTGGTCGTAAGACTCCGCCGTCTCCTTCGGTTTCTTGTAGTAGCCGAGCATCAGGCAGTAGCCGCGAACGCGCAGTTCGCCGGGCACGCCGTCGGGTTGTTCGCGCCCGGTGTCGGGGTCGACGACCTTGAGTTCGTAGCCGGGCGCGGGGTAGCCCGACGTTTCCGAGCGATGTTGCGCATCGTCGTCGAGGGAGCCAAGCGTGGCGCCGATCCAGAGTTCGGTCATGCCGTACCCGGACACCGAATGCATCGGCTTGAGCAGGTGGATGCTTCGGCGCATCACCGGCGTCGAGTTGTGCATCCCGGCGCCGAACAAGCCCGTGCGCAGGCTGGAAACGTCCCTTGGCCTCGCTTCCTGCGCATCGCAGAGTCCCTGCACATGCGTATCGAAGCCGTGGCAGATGGTGGCCCGTTCCCTCTCGACGAGGTCGAGGGCTGCGTCGGGATCGAAGGTCTCCATCACCACGTGTCGGGCGCCGGAAACCATCGACATGAGGGCCGCTTCGGAATATCCGAACGCATGGAACAGGGGCAAGTAGTTCAGGATCACGTCGCTTTCGGTGACGCCTAAGCGGAATGCCCGCTCCTCGACATTGCGGATCAGCTTGTGGTTGTGCACCACGCCCTTGGGGAACCCGGTGGTGCCCGAGGTATACATGATGAAGACGGGGTCGTCCGGGTCCACCGCGCGCGCCCTGGCATCGAGTTCCGCGTCCGTGATGCGGTCCGCGTCGGCGATCGCGCCAGCCCAGTCGACAGTCCCCGGATAGTCGCCGTCGTCTCCGTCGCCAACGATGACGACGCGCCTGAGCATCGGCAAGTCGCTGTCGTCGACGATGTCGCCCCGCTCGGGAAGAGAGATGACCTCGCGCACCATCGCCAGGTAGTCGATGGGTCCGGAAACATCGTGTGTGATCAGCATGGCACTGTCCGACTGACGCACGACGTATTCGAGATCGTTGGTGCGAAACCGTGTGTTGACGGGCACCTGCACGGCGCCGATCCTGGCCAGTCCGAACATGAAAAACAGCCAGTCGGCACGGTTGTTCAGCCACAGCGAAACGTGATCGCCCGGCTGTACGCCAAGCGCCATCAAGGCTTTGGCCGCCCGGTCTACATGTTCGGCAAGTTCGGAGAACGTATAACGCGCATCGCCGAAGACCAGGGCTTCCCGGGTGCCGAAGCGGCGGCCCATCTCCCCCGGGAGATCCCCGAACCGGCGCTTCGGATACCAGTCGGTCATCGTGGTTTCCTTCGAACTCGACCGCAACAGATGATAGGACAAGCGCTTGGCGCGTCGCGACGATTCGGGCTAGTCGACCCCAGCGTATCCCTCCGGCAGATTTTCGGGTTGATACCCGTTGGCCGGATTGTCCATTCGCGCGATCACGCTGCTGTGTATGCGCGCGCCATCGGGAATCGTTCGCGCGCCGCGGCCGCGTATTCGCCAGAACCCCGTATCGGAGCGATGCCCGTTTCCATGCGGGTTGGGTTGCAGTCTTTCCTCTGTCGGCATCGTCAGGCGAAGCCCGCCCGCCGAGGCCTTGCCGAGCATCCAGTGCAAGGCGATGTTCGACAGACCCCGATCGTCGTACCAGCCGCCCACGTCCGAGTGGACGCCGGCGAACCATACCTGTTCGATGGTCTGTCCCGCGACTGCCCGCGTCTCGTCCCAGGGACTCGGCAGGAAGTCCTCGCGCCTTTCATCGATGGACAGGGCGTGGTATCCGAAGCGGACATCGGGATTCAGGGTCGCGTCATGGAACCGTTTCCCCGCGTTCATGACCAGCGATTCGACCGTGTCCCAGACGCCGATGAAGTGAATCGGACAAGGGCGCCCGAACGCCTGGAGGAAATCCGCGGCCACGGCCGCGTTGTTCTCGGTGTTGTATATCTTCGACGCGTACTCGACCAGGTTGTCATGGCCCGCGCGCAGCAGTCCGCACTTGAAGAGCATCCCGGCCAGCGAACGCGCTGTGAAGGCGCCGCGACTGAATCCGAACAGGTAGACGCGATCTCCCTTCTCGTAGTGGTCGGCGAGGTAGCGATAGGCGTCCTCCACGTTCTTTTGCAGGCCGTGCCCGGTGGCCTGGTCGCCCATCGCGCGCAGTTCCCCGCGCTCCTCGTGATACTCCCAGCCGCCTGTGCCGACGCCGGGATCGTAGTAGGCGATCTGATTCTGGTCCTTCTCGAGCACGAGGTAAGTCTCGACGACGTTCGTGTTGTTGCGGCCGAATTCGTTGCCGGTGCCGTCGCAGCAGATGGCGATGTTCTTCATGGGTGTCCTCAAGTTCCCCCGGGAGCGGGCGGGCGAAGGATAACTTGAGCCGCTCCCGTTTCCGCATGTGCGCGATCACCTCTCGTGCCGCACGGAATCGCCAGCCTGCCTTTTGCGGGAACGACAACGGCCCGCGTGTCTTTCAGGGATATCGCACACGAATGGAAGCAAACGGCCATTTCGCGCCAGATTCGGCACTCGTAGAGTTGGGTTTCACCACCAAACACAAATGGAGTGTTTTCATGAGAGAGTTGACCACATTCGAAACCCGGGAAACCGCTGGCGGCATCTTGCCTTTTATTGTTGCGGTCGTGGCGTCAGTCATCGGTTCCTACATCTACCATCCTGTTGGCCCGAAAAAAGAAGGCGGCGAGAAGGAGGCCGGCGAGTGCCCGGTGGACCTTTGACCGCGAGCGTGACGACGAGCGGCGGGCGATCTATTCGCGGCCGAGCGGCTTCCAGATAACTTCGGCGACGCCGTTTTCCCGCGCGGCGGTTCGCGCCAGGACGAACAGATAGTCGGAGAGCCTGTTCAGATACGCGCCGACGCCGGCTTCGACGAGCGGCGACAGGTTCTCCGCCTCCGCCCAGAATGCGCGCTCCGCACGTCGTGCGGAGCTGCGCGCCACGTGGGCGAGGGCGATGGTCTCGTCGCCGCCGGGGAGCACGAACTCCTTCAGCGGCGGCAGTTTCCTGTTCAGTTCCCGAGTTTCGGCTTCGAGCCGCTCCACGAGCGGTTCCCAGTTCACGGCCGTGCCGCCGGTGGCGACGGCGCCGCCGATATCGAACAGGCGAGACTGAATCCGCGTAACCGCCGGCTTGTGGTATTCCGAAATGCGCGCGGCCATTAGTCCGACGAAGCTGTTCGCCTCGTCCAGCGCGCCGATGAGGGCGAGGCGCGGATGGTGCTTGGGATAGCGTTCCGGGCCGGCCAGCGATGTCTCGCCGCGGTCGCCGGTTCTGGTCACGACGCGGCTGATTCGGTTAGGCACTGGACTCCCTCGTTTTGGCCATGCGCCGCGTCAGCCAATATATCAGGAACAGGACAGGAACCCCTATCGCCGCGGTGCCGGCGAAAAAGGCGGTATAGCCGAAAGCCTCGACGACTTGCCCGGAGTAGCCGCCCAACACCTTGGGAAAGAGCGTCATCATGGAGCTGAATATGGCGTACTGCACGGCCGTGAACGACAGGCTCGTGAGGCTCGACAGATAGGCCACGAACGCCGCGCTCGCGAGCCCCGCGCTCAGGTTGTCGGCCGCTACGACGGCGTACAGGAGCGGCAGGTTGCCCGGCGATGCGGCGAGCGCGATGAACAGCAGATTGGTGCCCATGGCGAGCGCCGCGCCCAGCATCAGAACGCGTATCACCCTGTACTTGAGGGCGAGATAACCGCCCAGAAAGCCGCCGAGTATCGTCATCCAGATGCCGAACAGCTTGCTCGCGGTGGCGATCGCGTTCTTGCTGTAGCCCATGTCCACGTAAAAAACGTTGGCGATCACGCCCATGACGATGTCGGATACGCGATAGAAGCCGACCAGAAGCAGGATCGGCACCGCGATGCGACCGTAGCGCGCGAAGAAGTCCGCGACGGGGGCGAAATAGGTGTCGCGCACCATTTCGCGGCGAACGAGGCTGACCGAGACCGCTAGCCTGGCCGCGCCCAGCGCCAGCGCGAGCGCCGCGCCGAGGCGTATGGCTTCTGCCAGGAAGCCGGCGAGTGCGCTGTTCAGACCCGCCGTACCGGACAACCAGGCATCGAGCGCGGCCACCGCGCCGGACGAGGCCGAGAACGCGGCGACGAATACGCCCGCCAGGACGGCGAACAGGAGCAGGAAACGCGCATAGTCGGACGTGCCGTGAAAGTAGTTCGACAGGTTTCGGCGAACCGGCTCGGCAATAATCAGCGTTGTCGCGACGCCCACCAGCATCGCGGCGGCCATGCAGAGATACGTCCACTTCCACGCATCGTGGAGATAGTTCTCCGCGGTGGTGCCGAAAGCGGTGGCCAGGTAGAGGGCCACCGCGCCTGCGACGAGCATCCCCGAGCGATAGCCGGCGATATAAGCGGAGGCAAGCAGGGCCTGCATCGATTCGTCCGCAGCCTCGATGCGATAGGCGTCGACGACGATGTCCTGGGTGGCGGCGGAGAACCCCAACGCCACGGCAGCTACGGCCATCATTTCGAGCCCTTGCGGCGTGGCGGGATCGCTGAACCCCATGAGGACGATGGCACCGATCACCGCGAACTGCGCGAGCAGCAGCCAGGCACGGCGTTGCCCGAGGCGATTGGTCAGGATCGGAAGCGGCAGCTTGTCGACCAGCGGCGCCCAGACGAACTTGAAGGAATAGCCGAGCGCGGCCCAACTGAAATAGGTCACTGCGGCGCGTTCGACGCCGGCTTCCCGCAGCCAGATCGAGAGCGTGGCGAAGATCAGGAGCAGCGGCAGGCCCGCTGAAAAGCCCAAAAACATCAGCGCGGCGACCTTGGGGTGCAGGTAGTCCCGAAGCCCGGGCGCTCGTGACTCGGTGGGATATTCCACTACATATGTGCCGGTTTCTGGCCGAGGTGGCGTGCGACAGGTCGGACGCCATGGTATGTCAGCCGGGGTGCCAGCGAAATCGCTTGAGGCTCACGCGGCCGTTTTCGAATACCACGCCTTCCGCCTCGAGCAGCGTCCGCTGGCGGGACGGGTCAGGGATCGAGATGCGTCCCGCCGCGTTGATGACGCGATGCCACGGCAGCCTGGTGCCGGCCGGAAGTCGCGACAACGTCAACCCGACCTGGCGCGCGCCCCCGGGCAGGCCCGCGAGTTCGGCGATCTGGCCGTACGTCGCCACAGCTGCCGCGGGGAATTGCCGCGGTGACCTGCCAGATTCGCTGGCGCAGGTTTACTCTTACGTCGGTTGGCTGCGCGCCGGGGGTGTCCATGGGAAAGTGGTTGCTGGTTTTCGTCATTACGCCTCTGGTTGAAATGTATATCTTGATCGAGGTCGGGGGAATCATCGGAGCGTGGTCCACCATCGCCCTGGTGGTGCTCACAGCCGTCATCGGCGTCGGTCTGATCCGCGCGCAGGGGTTCGCGACGTTGACGCGCGGGATGGCGCGGCTGAACGCCGGCGAACTGCCGGCGACCGAGATAGTCGAGGGCGTGATGCTGGCGTTGGCGGGCGCGCTCATGGTGACGCCCGGCTTCGTGACCGACACGGCCGGCTTCGTCCTGCTGACGCCGCGCGTGCGCCGGCACCTGGCGGCCGAGTTGTTGCGGCGCTTTGCCCCGGTCGCGGGAGCGGACCCGGACAACCCCGAAGGCCGCACCATCGAAGGCCGCTTCCGGCGTCACTAGCGGATCGCCCTCGGCGGGCGCGCGTGTTGCCCCCGCCCAAGCCGAAGGCGCGAAAATCGTTCGAAAATCGGGGTTGAATATCGACAAACCGGCCCTATCATATGCCTCGCCCCCGGACTGGCACTCTCAAGCGGAGAGTGCCAGTCGAGGAAACCTCCGTTGGGGCGGGAACAAGAGACTTGGGTGATGGCGCGGCCGACGCGTCGATTGGGACAATACCTCGGGAGAATCAGGACATGAACATTCGACCCCTACATGATCGTGTGGTCGTGCGCCGCGTGGAAGAAGACGCGACATCCGCGGGCGGAATCGTGCTGCCGGATACGGCGTCGGAGAAGCCTTCTCAGGGCGATGTGCTCGCCGTGGGACCTGGCAAGGTGCTCGACGATGGCAGCGTGCGCGCGGTCGACTTGAAGGTTGGCGACAGGGTGGTCTTCGGCCAGTACGGCGGAAGCACGGTGAAAGTCGATGGGGAGGAGCTTCTCATCCTCTCCGAAAACGAAATTTTCGGCGTGCTGGAAGACTAACCTCGGCACGACGGACCAAAGCTGACAGGAACACAGGAATCTAGGAGAAAACGATGAGCGCGAAGGAAGTACATTTTTCAGACGATGCGCGAGGCCGCATGCTCGAAGGGGTGAATCTCCTCTCGAACGCGGTAAGAGTGACGCTCGGCCCCAAGGGTCGCAATGTCATACTCGACAAGTCGTTCGGCGCGCCGACCGTGACCAAGGACGGCGTTTCGGTCGCCAAGGAAATCGAACTCAAGGACAAGTTCGAGAACATGGGCGCGCAGATGGTCAAGGAAGTCGCGAGCCAGACATCGGACGAAGCCGGAGACGGCACGACAACCGCAACGGTGCTGGCGCAGTCGATTCTGACCGAAGGATTGAAGTCGGTGGCCGCGGGCATGAACCCGATGGATCTCAAGCGCGGTATCGACAAGGCGGTGATCGCCGCCGTCGCATACATCGGCAAGATCGCGACGCCGTGCGAAGACTCCACGTCCATCGCGCAAGTAGGAACGGTGTCCGCCAACAACGATGTAGCGGTCGGCCAGATCATCGCCGAAGCGATGGGGAAAGTCGGCAAGGAAGGCGTCATCACGGTGGAAGAAGGCAGCGGACTCGAGAACGAACTCGAGGTGGTCGAGGGCATGCAGTTCGACCGGGGCTACCTGTCTCCATACTTCATCAACAGTCAGGAATCCATGTCGGCGGAACTGGAAGATCCCTATGTCCTGCTCTGCGACAAGAAGATCTCGAACATACGCGACATGCTGCCGGTGCTTGAGAATGTCGCCAAGGCGGGCAAGCCGCTGATGGTGATTGCCGAAGATATCGAAGGCGAAGCGTTGGCGACGTTGGTGGTCAACAACATGCGCGGCATCGTGAAGATCGCCGCCGCCAAGGCGCCGGGCTTCGGCGACCGCCGCAAGGCCATGCTCCAGGATATCGCCGTCCTGACCGGCGCGACGGTCATTTCGGAGGAAATCGGCTTGACCCTCGAAGGCGCGGGTCTGGACGATCTCGGCACCGCGAAACGTATTTCCTGCACGAAGGAGAACACGACCATCGTTGATGGGGCGGGCACCAAGGTGGATATCGCAGGCCGCATCAAGCAGATCCGCCAGGAGATCGAGGACACGTCCTCCGATTACGACCGCGAGAAGCTGCAAGAGCGTCTGGCCAAGCTGGCCGGCGGCGTTGCCGTGATCAAGGTCGGCGCGCCGACGGAAGTCGAAATGAAGGAGAAGAAGGCCCGCGTGGAAGATGCGCTGCATTCGACGCGCGCCGCGGTGGAGGAAGGCATCGTGGCGGGCGGTGGCGTCGCCCTGATTCGCGCGTTGCAGAATATCGAGGATCTCACTGGCGACAACGAGGACCAGAATGTCGGCATCGGCATTGCCAAGCGCGCGATGAGCTCACCGCTGCGTCAAATTGCGCAAAACTCGGGTGCCGAGGGTGCCGTGGTGCTCGACAAGGTGCGCGGTCTCCCCGAGAACCACGGGTTCAACGGTGCCACCGGGGAATACGGCGACATGATCGAGATGGGCATTCCCGATCCGGCCAAGGTGGTCCGCACCGCGTTGCAGTCGGCCGCTTCTGTCGCGGGTCTCATGATCACGACCGAGGCCATGGTGGCCGAAGCGCCGGACGACACGCCACCCGCAATGCCGGGAGGCGGCGGAATGCCGGACATGGGCGGCATGATGTAACTCGCCTCAACCGAAAAAACCCCGCTCCGGCGGGGTTTTTTCTGCGCCAAAGATTTTCGGGACGGCGGCGGTGGACGGGTCGAGGGGCGGACAGCCGCATTGCGCGGCGCGGCGGCGCGCGAGTATTATCGGGCGAACAACAATGATTGGGGTCGGACGATGGAAGAAGTCATCAACTACTTGGCGCGCTGGGGTCACATGGTGGCGGGCGTTGCATGGATAGGCCTGCTTTACTACTTCAACTTTGTGCAGACGGAGTACTTCAAGGAGGCCGAAGACAACGCTCGGGTGGACGCGTTTACCAAGCTCGCGCCGCGCGCGCTGTGGTGGTTCCGATGGGCCGCGGCGCTGACATTCCTGACCGGCTTGATATTGCTCTACTTCATCGGCATGGGCGCCACCATCGATATCGTTCTTGCGGCCGTGATGGGGACGCTGATGTTTCTCAACGTGTGGCTCATCATCTGGCCGAACCAGAAGATCGTCATCGCTTCCAACGAACAGATCAAGGGCGGCGGCGAAGCGCTCCCGGAAGCGGCGGCGGCCGCGCCGAAGGCGGCGCTGGCATCGCGCACCAATACGCTCTTTTCGCTGCCCATGTTGTTCCTGATGGGTTCGAGCGCGCACTTTGGTCACGGCGGGTTCAACGACAGCATGTCCGCCCTCGTCGTGGGCCTCATCATCATCGCGGCGTTGGAACTCAATGCCATCTTCGGCAAGCAGGGTCCGATCACGACGGTGCGCGGGGTGATCGTCAGCAGTCTGGTCCTGACTGCGGTGTTCTGGGGCATGGTGGAGGTGCTGTAGCTGCGTCGCATAGGCGCGCGCGCGGCGCAACAAATAGTAGCCGCGCGCGCCGATCCCGCTTCCCCAGCGGCGTCGTTCTGCCTAAACTTTCGTTGTCTTCGCAACGCGGGAGCACCGTACCTTGAGCGAGCCGGTTCAACCCCAGTTCGACCCCCCGATAGCTGCTTCGCCGAGTGACTTGCCGAGGCGCCCGCGCGGGCGCCCGCCCCCGCCCCGCGGAGGAGGTGCCGGGCGAGGCATCGGCATGAGCTTGCTGCTGGCGTTGATGATCGGAGGCTTCGGCATCGGCGGATGGTTCGTCTTCAACCAGCAACAGGAACTGCTGGCAAGCGAGCGCGAACGGGCGGGAACCGAAGAGCGGGTGCAGCAGCTCGAGGCGCGCGCGCGCGCGACGGATGAAACGATGAGCGAGGCGGGCGAAGACACCAACGAACAGTTGACGTTCTGGGAGACGGAAATCCGCAAGGTCTGGGACGTCGCGAACAAGCGCAACAAGAAGTGGATCCAGGACAACCAGGCGGCGATCACCAGGCATCAGTCGACCCTGAATAGCGTGGAGGCGAGCCTGGCGGACCTCAGGAGTGCCGTGTCTCGCAACGATACCAAGCTGCAGCAGCAGGGGGAAATCGTCGAGCGGCTGGCCGATGTTCAGGAGCAGGTGCGCACCCTTGTTCGTCAACACCGGGACCTGGTCGACGCGGTCAACACGTCGCGCCAGGTTGTCGCGACGCTGAAAGCGTCGTTGGAGCCGCGTGTCGCAAAGCTCGAGGAAGCGATCAGCGCGATCGACGGCTCCCGACAGCAAACCGGTGCCCAATGGAACCGGTTGCGCTCGCGCCTCGACGCGCTGGAGCGACAACTCAACGAGAGCGTCCCCGGGCCGGTAGTCGAGTAGCCAGGCCCGAAGCTATTCGCCGGCTCGGACCTCGGCTATGCGGCGATCCTTGGCCTGCCACAGTCCGTCCACCCATCGGTTGAGAATCTCGCGCCTGTCGCCGGCGGTTTTCGTCAACGACTCCGGCACCGCGAGGGTATCGACCGTCACATCGATGCGGGAACAGCGGCCGCAGAGGAAATCCCAGAATCCCGGCACCCCATCGGGGTAGTGGATGGTCACGTCCACGAGGGCGGTCGCGCGGTCGCCAAGCGCCGTCGCGACGTAGCTGAGGCCGGTGGCTCTGGGTTTTAGCAGATAGCGGTACGGAGACGCCTGGGCAGCATGTTTCGCATCCGTGAAGCGCGTGCCCTCAAGAAAGCTCAGCACGGATGTGGGACATTCCAGGAAGCGGCGGCAGGCCTTGACCGTCGCATTCCTGTCGTGCTCCCGAAGTTCCGGGTTTTGCGCGAGTCGTTCGCGGCCATAGCGCCGCACGTAGGGAAATCCCAGGAACCACATGGCGACCCCCACCAGCGGCACCCAGATCAATTCCCGCTTGGTGAAGAACTTCAACGGCGGAATGCGACCGAGCAACGTATTCTGCAGGACGATGATGTCGACCCACGACTGGTGATTGCTCACAACCAGATACCAGCCGTTTCGCACGAGGCCCTCGGCGTCGCCGAAGCGCGCGTCGATGACGGTGAGTCGAAGCACCCGCACGAGCAGGCAGTTGCTCACCACCCAGCCGTCGATGATGCGATCCATAAAGCCGCCGAGCCCGGCGCGCATCCGGCCACCGGGCAACACCAGGCGCACGCAGCCCATGACATACAGCGGCACACACAAGAGCGTGGTGTGGAGCGCAATAAACGTCATCGCGATGCCGCCGCGCAGCGTTCCCATGCCGCATCTTTAACACACGAAAAGGGAGGGCGCCACGACGCCCCGACGCCAGGGACATTGGGGAGGGACATTGGGGACACCCACCCCGACATTAGGGACACCCATCCGGGACGGCCATTGGGAGCGACATTGGCACGACATTGGGGACACCCACCCCGACACCGACATTGGGACACCCATTCCCATTGGGATAGCCACCCGGGATAGCCATAGGGACACGGGACGGCCATCAGCCATAGCCGAGGTAGCCGACATTGGGGACACCCATCCGGGACGGGACACCCATCCGGGACAGCCACCCGGGACGGCCGTTGGGACACCCACCCACCCATTAGGGGAAGCCACCCGGGACGGTCCTTGGGATACCCACCCCGGAAGCCGTGGAGACATTGCCCGGCGGTGCGGCTGCTCGCGCCGCCGAAAGCGCGTACCATGGATTGCGCATGGAAGCACCCGCCGACACCTTCCTCTGGTACGACATCGAAACATCGGGCACATCGCCCGCGAATGACCGGATCGTACAGTTCGCGAGTCTGCGGACGGACGCCGATCTCAAGCCCATCGATCCGCCTTTCTCCACGTACATCCAGTTGGCTCCCGAAGTCGTGCCTTGGCCCGAGGCCCTCCTGGTGACGGGAATCACCCCGCAAACGTTGGTAACAGGTCGCTCCGAGTGGGAGGCGATGACGGAGATTCATCGCATTTTCGAGACGGAGCGCACGTGCGTTGTGGGCTACAACAACCTGTTGTTCGACGACGAGTTCATTCGCTATACGCTATACAGAAACCTGTTGGACCCCTACGCGAGAGAGTGGCGCGACGGCAATTCCCGGTGGGACATCATCGACTTGGGTCGCGCCGCAGCCGCGTTGCGGCCGCAGGGCATCGAGTGGCCCGTCATCGACGACAGACCTTCGTTTCGTCTGCAGGCGATCGCCGAAGCAAACGGTCTGACGCACGAAATCCCGCATGACGCCTTGTCGGACGTGAGTGCCACCATCGATCTGGCCCGCCTGATCCGGAAGCACCAGCCGAAGCTGTACCAGTACGGCCTGAGCTTTCGGTCGAAGGACGTCGCGCGGCGAATGCTGCTGCCGTTCGGACAGAAAATCTGCATTCATTCGGCGAGGACTTTCGCGAACGTACGCTACGGGACCGCGCCGGTGCTATCACTTGCGCAGCATCCGGAAATCGACGCAAGCATCATCGTCGCGGATCTCGGCCGAGACGTTTCCGCGCTCATCGAACATTCGGCGGAAGATCTCGCCCAGGCGTTGTTCGCGAAGGAAGTCGAAGAACGACCGCCGCTGCACCAGGTGCGACTCAACCGATGCCCGTTTCTTGCGCCCTTGAGCGTACTGCGGCCGGCGGACGCGGAGCGCATGGGCATCAACCGGGACCTGGTGCTCGAGCGGCAGGCCGCCCTGGCCGCAACGCCCGATCTCGACAGGAAGATCGCGCAAGTCTATGGCAGACGCGACGAACGCGGCGACAGGCCCCGCGATGTGGAGGAACGGCTTTACGAAGGCTTCATCTCGAATGCGGATCGCAGCCGATGTGAGAGCCTCCAGCGCGAACTGCGCGCCAGCGCACCCTGGCCGGACATTTCGTTCGGGGACTCGCGCCTGCGGGAACTCGGCGATCGTTTGCGCGCACGAATGCGTCCGGAATCGCTCGACGCGTCGGAGCGCGCGGCCTGGAAGCGACACATCGTCGATCGCCTGATCGAGGAACACCCCGGACGCCTGACCGTCGCCCAGTACCGGCGCGATGTGGAAGAACGTTTGCGCGGCGACGACGGCGACCGCGAGATGCTCGACGCGCTCCACGCATACGGATTGGAACTCGAACGCCGCGCCCACGCATGACGACCTCCTGCGTCAGCTTCTTGGGCGTAGGCAAGCACTTTGCCGGCAATTGGGTATTTCGCGACGTCACCTTTTCGTGTCCGTCAGGCGAAACGACAGCCATCGTCGGCGAGAGCGGCAGCGGCAAGACGACGCTGCTGCAACTCGTCAACGGCGTCCTGCGTCCGAACGAAGGCACCGTCGAGGTGCTCGGCGAATCGGTTCCCGTCGAGGGCGTCGAGGCGTTCCGCCGACGCATCGGCTACGCCGTGCAGGGCGCGGGCCTGTTCCCGCACATGACGGTGCGGCAGAACGTCGATCTGCTCGCGAGGCTCGAACGTTGGCCGCGCGACGCCATCGAGTCCCGCTTCGACGAACTGCTGGGGGAGATGGGCCTCGACGCGTCGCTTGCCGACCGGTATCCGAATCAACTTTCCGGCGGCCAGCAGCAGCGCGTCGGACTGTGCCGGGCGCTCATGCTGAGACCGGGCATGCTGCTCCTCGACGAACCGTTCTCGGCGGTGGACCCCATCACGCGGATGGAACTCTACGAGCAGTTCATCTACGCGCAACGGCACGAGGGGGTCAGCGCGCTGCTGGTCACCCACGACATGCGCGAGGCTGTCAAGCTGGCGCAACACCTGGTCATCGTGGGATCGGGTGAAGTCCTGCAGGCGGGAAAAACTTCGGCTGTGCTTGGCCAACCTCGCCCGGGCTATGTCGCCCGCCTGATCGACACGCAACTGTGATTCGCGCCGCCTGTATCGTCCTGCTTGCGCTCTCCGCTGCGACGACAGCGGCGAAGCCGATCATTGTCGCAAGCAAGAACTTCAACGAGTCCTACATCCTGGGGGAAGCGGCGGCGCAACTGCTCGAGTCCGGCGGATTCGAAGTGGAGCGCCGCATGGGGCTCGGCGGCACCCTGATCTGCTACGAGGCGCTGGTGGCGGGGGAGATCGATGTCTACGTCGAATACACGGGCACCTTGTCGCAGGCGATCCTGAAGTCCGAAACGCAGCTCGCGTTCGACGACCTGAACGTGGCGATCGCCCCCCTTGGACTGCAACTGCTGCCGCCGTTCGGCTTCAACAACACCTACGCGCTGGCGTTGCCGCGCGCGCTCGCCGCGCGTCTTGGCTTGAATACGATTTCCGACCTGGCGGCGCGCGACGATCTGAACATTTCTGTCAGCCACGAGTTTCTCGAACGCGAAGACGGCTGGCCGGGCCTGTCGCGCGTGTACGGATTCGAGCGGGTGCCGCGCGGAATCGAGCATGGATTGGCATACCAGGCGCTGGAGGATGGCGCCATCGATGTCACGGACGCCTACTCCACGGACGGTGAATTGGTCCGCTACGATCTCAAGGTGCTGACCGACGACAAGCACTTTTTTCCGAGATACCTCGCTGTGCCGCTGGTGCGCGCGGACTTGCCGGCGGCGGCGAAGGCGCGGCTGGCTCGCGTAGCGGACACCCTCGACGACGCGGGCATGCAGGCGATCAACGCGTCCGTGATGTTCGGTGGGGCGGACTTTGCCGAGGCGGCCGCCGGTTATCTGGACGGCATCGGCATCGAGAGCAACGCGGCGCGTTCCGACTTCTGGGAACAACTGCGCCGAAACACGGTCCGACACATCGTCCTGACCGCCATCGCGCTGGCGGCGGCGACATGTGTCGGGATCGCCCTCGGACTCCTGGTGTTTCGCGTCGGCTGGCTGTCGCGCGCGGTGGTCTACATGACGGGATTGATGCAGACCATCCCATCGATTGCCATGTTGGCGCTCATGATTCCGCTGTTCGGCATCGGCGTCGTCCCCGCCATCGTGGCCCTGTTCATGTACTCGCTCCTGCCCATCGTCCGCAATACGGTCACCGCGCTCGTCACCGTCGATCCGGTGTTGCGGCGCGTGTCTCTGGCGATGGGACTGACCCGAAGGCAGGAGTTGCGCCATGTCTTTGTCCCGTTGTCGATGCCGAGCATGCTGGCTGGCGTTCGCACGGCGGCGGTCATCTGCATCGGCACGGCGACGCTGGCGGCATTCATTGGCGCCGGCGGGCTGGGCGACCCGATCGTCACCGGCCTGAGCTTGAACGATACGGGTCTGATCATGCAGGGCGCGGTGCCGGCGGCGCTTCTCGCCGTGGCGACGGAACTCGGTTTCGAGGGCGTCGAACGCGCGCTGGTGCCGAAACATCTCCGCATGTCGGAACGCTGACGCATGGAGCCGATGTGGCCTTGCAAGGAAATCGACCTGGCCTGGGAAGACTGGGTTTTCGCCGTTGGCGCGTGCCTGTCGCCGCCGCCAGTTCAGGACGTATCCGCGCGTGTCGAGGGACTCTGGTCGGCGCAGGCGGACAGCCTCGCGTGTCTGACTGTGCGGTCCGCGTTCGACCTGTACCTGCGCGCGCAACGCTGGGAAGCCGGCTCCGAGATCGTCTTTTCCGCGCTGACCGTGCCGGATATGCCGCGTATCGCGCGGCAGCACGGATTGTGCCCGGTGCCGCTCGATATCGACCCGGCGACAGCGGCCTGGGACGACAGCGCGCTTGAGCGATGCGTGGGCCCTCGTACGCGGGCAGTGGTGCTCGCGCATCTCTTTGGCGGGCGTATCGATCTGAATCCCGCGCTCTCAATCGCGCGCCGACACGACATCGCGTTGGTGGAGGACTGCGCTCAGGCCTATGCGGGACCGGATTGGACGGGCCATCCCGACGCGGACCTGTCGCTGTTTTCGTTCGGACCCATGAAAACGGCGACCGCCCTCGGCGGCGCGCTGGCGCATGTGCGCGATCCGGACATATGCGCCGCGATGAAACGGATGTCCGCGCAGGACAGCATCCAGCCGACGGGCGAGTTCCTGCGCCGTGTCCTGCTCTACGGCGGGATGAAGGCGGCATCGCAACCGCGCGCGTATGGCGTCGTCATGGCTGTCGTCGATGCCCTTGGCGCGGACGCGAGCCAATGGATTCACAGCGTGACGCGGAGCGTGGCCAATGACGCGTTCATCGCAAGCATCCGCCGGCGTCCGTGCGCGGCGCTGCTCGGACTGCTCGAACGCAGGCTAGGGCAGGGAACCGCACCGGTGTCCCGCCGCGTCGAGCCGGGCCGCGCGTTGACGGCCGCCCTGGGGCCCGATGTCGAAGTTCCGGCGCGCGCGGCCGACCCCCACGGGTATTGGATGTTCCCGGTACTCGCGCGAAATCCCGAAGCACTGTCGGCTTCGCTCCGTGATCGCGGTTTCGATGCCATGTCGGCCCGCCTTGCCGCTGTCTCCGACGGCGCGACGCCAACGCCCGGCGCCGCGCGACTATCCGACGCCCTCTACATTCCGTTCGATCCGGCCATGCCGAGCGAAGAACTGGAGAGACTGGGCAGGCTTGTCGGAAGCTTCGAGGCGCAAGCCACACAGATCGAGGTTAGTTCGAATTGATGCCGAATTGTCGCCGTTTGAGCGACAATTCGGCACTTATTTGATCTCCGTGTTAACTTTCGTTGGTGCTAAGTTTAATTTGAAGCGTAACCGTCGCTAATTGGTTGTCGTATGAGCTCGAAAATAAACCAGTTATTGCAGCAGTGGCCACCCCGAACTGTCGGCACCGTGCGCTGGCTACGCAGCCGGGGAGTCGACCGTCGGCTTGCAGACAAGTACGTCCAGTCCGGCTGGCTGGAACGGCTGGGTCACGGTGCCTACAAACGAACTGGCGCGACGGTCGACTGGGCCGGAGCCGTCCACGCGCTGCAGACCCAGCTCGGTCTCGACCTTCACCCCGGCGGAATGACCGCCATCGACTTGCGCGGTTACGCGCACTACCTGGCGTTCGGACGGCGAGAGGTCGTCCTGTTCGGCAAACCCGGCACGAAGTTGCCAGCTTGGTTCGAGAGTCACCAATGGTCCCGGCAGGTGACGCTCGTGACAACGGGTGTCTTCGCAGGCAACGACAAGGCCACATCCTTGCTCAAGGTCGACGAGGTCGAGCTCGATGTCGCGACCCTCGAGCAAGCAGCCTTCGAGATGATGTACCTACTGCCGAAGCGCCAGTCGTACGAGGAAGCCGTCCAAGTCATGGAATCGCTGACGTCCCTGCGCCCTCAGTTCGTACAACGGCTGCTTGAGATTTGCACCTCGGTGAAGACTAAGCGGCTGTTTATGCACGCCGCCGAGCGCTCGCATCATCGGTGGTTGAAACGTCTCGACCTGTCCAGGGTCGATTTCGGGTCGGGCCGGCGCACGATACACCGGGGAGGTCGCCTTGACAGCAAATACGACTTGGTCGTCGCCGACCCGGTGCAAGCTTAGGTGCACGAATGGTGCCGCGCGATGCCTACAGAGCTCAGGTCGAACTTCTGATTCGCTGTCTGCCGGCCGTCGCCAGCGCGCCGGATTTCGCGATCAAGGGGGGCACAGCCATCAACCTATTTCTTTGGAACATGCCCCGGCTGTCCGTCGACATCGACCTCACCTGCCTCCCGATTTCTGATCGCGACACTGCGCTTGACCGGTATCCGTACGCAGCTCGCCAAAATCACTGAAGCGCTTCGGCGAACCGTTCCAGGCGTCAACATCCAACTTGTCGAGGGCGACGCACCGAAGCTGCTCGTGGACAGGTCCGGCGCACGCATCAAAGTGGAGCCGAGTGTCGTCATCCGCGGCAGCTTGGCACCGCCCGTCGCAAGCGAACTGTGCTCGGCCGCGCAGGAGGCATATGAACTTTTTGTAGAGATCCAACGCCTTGACTCTGCCGATCTCTATGGTGGCAAACTCTGTGCGGCGCTGGATCGTCAGCACCCGCGCGACCTCTTCGACATCATGCGCCTTCAGACAACGGGTCTGATCGCCGATCCGATACGGCAAGCGTTCGTCGCCTACCTCGCGGGTCATCGCCGCCCGATCGCAGAGCTTCTGGCGCCGAACCGCAAGCTGATCGAAGACCTTTTCGCCAATCACTTTGCGGGTATGACCGACGAGGCCGTCGAGCTGGCCGAGCTCGAGGCTGCCAGAACGCAGTTGTTCGAGTGGGCGTCAACCGCCCTCACCGAAAATGAGCGTCGGTTTCTCTTGTCCATCAAGCAAGGCGAGCCAGATTGGACGCTACTCCCGTTCGAAGGCCTGGACCAGTGGCCAGCCATCCAATGGAAGTTGTACAACGTTCGACGGATGAGTACGCGCAGCCATAAGAAGGCGCTTGGCCGCTTGCGGGACATACTTGAGATCTAGGGACTGATCGAGCAGACCCCGCCGAGTCCGCGTTGGGGTTTCAGACCATCCTCCGAGGAGAACCCGAGGAGGACGTCCTACTGAAGTCGAGAGCTTTCGGGAGGCGGACGCCATAAATTGAGAACGAGCCGGCAATCCGGCGTCGATTCCCATCCCCACCGTTCTTTCTCATTCGCGCCAGGGCTCCCGCGCTTCGTATATCGCGAGCCTACCGGCCAGTTCCGCGCGCAGATACTCGGTGTCCGAGGAGATGGCCGCGATGGCGCTGCGCTGGGTGGCGATGGCGCGTGCGAAGTCGCCGTTCTCCGCATGGGCCGCGGCCAACGTATCGAGCGTGCCGGGATTCTCGGCCTGATCCACGGCGCGTTGCGCCAGGTGCAACGCCAGTGCGCCGTTGCGGATACGGTTGTGCCTCGAGGTCGCAAGGATCCATGCCGCGTTGTTTTCGCCGCCGAGGTGTCCGGTGCTCGCAGCGCGTTCGAACCAGTAGAGAGCCGTCGCGGTCTTGTCCTGTTGCGCGGGTTGGAGGATCAGGCTTCCAAGCTGGTACTGGGCCACCGGATCGTCCTGTTCGGCCCCGCGGCGGTACCAGCTCTCGGCGGTCGCGAGGTCGGCACCCGTGCCGGTCCCGGTTTCGTACAGGTAGCCGAGCCCCGTGTAAGCGTCCGTGACACCCTGTTCCGCCGCTTCCTGATACAGCGTGAACGCGCGGGCGACGTCTCGATGCACGTCGTCGGCAAAAAGATACAGGTGCGCCAGCGCTGCCTTTGCATGGGCGGAACCGTTGTCGGCCAGGATCGCGAAGCGGCGCGCGGCCTCCTCGGCGTCCGGTTCTCCCAACTCGCCGTCTCGATACATGTACGCGATCGCCAGGGAGGCCGCGACGCTGCCTTCCTCCGCGGCGGCTTCGTACCAGCGCTTGGCCTGCTCCGGATCCGGTTCGTCTACGACCGCGCCCCGGAAGCTGTGCGCCAGGTGCACATACGCTGGCGCATAGCCGTCCTCCGCCGCCTGCAGCAGCCAGCTTCTCGCCTCGTCGATGTCCTCGTCCATGAACGCCATGCCGACATAGACGCGCGAATAGCCGTCGCCGCGCTGCGCCGCTTCGAGCGCGAGACGCAACGCCTCGTCTTCGTCCTGCGCGACGCCGAGTCCATGGGCGTAGAGGTAGGAAAGGGAGGCGAACGCCGTCGTCTGATCGGGGTCGAACTCCAGCGCGCGCACGTAGTCCTGCGCGGCCGATACGTACATCCCTTCCGCTGAGTACGTGAACGCCTGCGTGACGTAGGCGCGCGCGCGCTGCGCGCCGGTGATCCACGGACTGATCAGCACGGGTTCGAGGTATGAACGCGCCAAGGCGTAGTTTCGCGCCTCGACATACTCGGCGGCCCGCTTGACGTGATGTTGGACTCGTTCGAACGGATCCCCGCTGGCGCCAAAAGAAGCCAACAGAATCAAGAATTTAAGAGAGCTGTTCCGCATCCGTCCGACCCCGCCGGAGCGCCCATTGTAGCCTGTGCGGCGCGTATTCGACCCTGCTATACTCGGCGCCCTTTTCCTGCGGGAGCAGAGCAAGATCATTTGGGGGCGATGCGGTTTCGACGCCGGTAATGACGTCCTAGGTGCATGCCGAGAGGGTAGTGACTCTCGTTAATCAATCGCTGCAACTTTATATAGTTGCCAACGACGAAAACTACGCCCTAGCCGCTTGACGGCTAACCCCGGTGTCTCGATGCCTGTGGCGTGACATTGGGGGGGCAAGTTCACAGGATCGCGCGAGGCAAGTGCTCCGGTGCCGGACGCTAAAACTTAGGGGATCGCTCATCGACACCCTGTTCGTCGGGTCGTCGAAGGGGCTAAAGCAATAGACGAAACTAAGCATGTAGAGCCGAAGACCGAGTGCTGACGGACGCGGGTTCGACTCCCGCCGCCTCCACCAAATTAGTTCCCCAACCTATGGAGTAAGGCCTTGTTCTCGTCCTAATGGATTTAGCTGCCACAAAGGTGATCAGATAGTTCAGGAGAACGGGCGCTGCATCGCGAACTGCGAGGAGGCGGGCAGGATGGGCTTCCCGGTATCGGTCGCGAATCGCTCCGTGGGTCCGAAGGAGGTCTCCCTCCAACCGACTATTTTGCAGCCACCTGACAAAAAGTCTTGACTATTTTTCAGTAGAGTGAAAAATAGTCGCGTCTGATCAATCTCCAAACGAAGTGGAAAGGTACCTGAAGCAAGCCCTTCTAGCGGACCTTGAGCGAAAGGTCATTTTGCTCACGGGACCTCGGCAATCCGGCAAGACGACGCTTTCGCGCATGCTGAGCGGGGATCATCAGTACCTCAATCACGACCTTGCGGAACACCGGTTGCTGATCGCCGGGAAGCGATGGGATCGGGAGAAGTCGCTGATCATCTTCGATGAACTGCACAAGATGAACGATTGGAAGTCTTGGCTCAAAGGGATTTACGACGTCGAGGGCATACCGCCCCGTTTGCTGGTCACGGGTAGCGCAAAACTCGACGCCTTCCGCAATACGGGCGATTCCCTCGCGGGTCGGCATTTTCAGTTCATGCTACATCCGCTCGATGTCAAGGAGGCGGTAGACAATACCGATCTCGAACCGGAGGAGATCTTCCGCAGATTGATGACAGTTGGTGGCTTTCCGGAGCCGTTTCTGGATGGTAGCGAGCGCTACTACAATCGTTGGAAGCGCTCCCACATCGACCTCATTCTGAAGGAGGATCTGCTCACGCTGACCGCGGTGCGGGACATTCAGATGATCGAGACCCTGATCGAAATGCTCCGATCGCGGGTGGGAAGTCCTGTCTCGGTCAACTCGCTGGCCAGGGATCTACAGAAAAGCCCCAACACGATCCAAAACTGGATGCGGTTGCTGGCGGATCTTTACGTCATCTTCGCGGTGCCGCCGTATCACAGGAACATTGCGCGTGCGTTGCTCAAGCAGCCGAAATACTACTTCTATGACAACGGCATGGTCATCGGAGACGACAGCGTGAAACTGGAGAATCTGGTCGCTTGTGCGCTTTTGAAGGAAGTCCATCGCCTGGAGGATGTCGAGGGGGAGCGGCTTGGCATTTGCTATATCCGCGACAAGGAGGGGAGGGAGGTCGACTTCGTCGCCACGAAGAATCGGGTGCCGCAGCATCTCATCGAAGTGAAATGGGCCGATACCGAGCTGAGCGCCAATCTTCGGCGATTCTTGAAGGACGAGCCGGTCAAGCGAACGCAACTTGTGGCGGAAATGACGGAAGCCGAATCGTATCCAGGCGGGGAACGGATCGTTCCAGCCCGCCAGTTCTTGCGAGACTTGCCGCTCTTGGATACTCCGACGCCTCGCCAGTCTCAACCTGACGCTGACAATTGACTGTCGACCGCCAGCGTTGGCAGACGTCGGCTCTCGGCACCGTGTTCGCCCTCTGCTCGTCTCAACTCGTACAGCTTCTGCAGGTTGAGCCAGAACTCGCCCGATGTCCCGTCCGGCCACACGAAGCATATCCGCCACTGGTCGTTGATGAGGATGCTCCATGCCCTTTGCGATGGCCCTCGGCCGTGGCTCTTTCGAGCGCAGCCACCAATACGCGCGTTACGTCAAGCGTAATGCAGGTGGGTCCGCCCGACATCTGTCTGCGTTATGCTTTTGCGCCTGCCCTGGTGGGCGCAGGCATCGGGATTCGCTGAAATGGAAATCAGACCCAGGGACAACGGCTGCGGCGCGGAGATCGACGGTGTCGACCTGCAGTCCATGTCCGATGAAGAGGTGGCGGCCATCGCCAATGCGCAGGCGGCATACGGCGTGGTGTTTCTCCGCGGCCAGACGCTGACCCCCGATCACCAGTTGGCGGCGGCGCGGCGATTCGGCCCGATCAACGTCAATCGTTTCTTCACGCCCGTACCGGGGCATCCGCAGGTCGCCTTGGTGCTCAAGGAGCCTCGCCACGAGCACAATGTCGGCGGCGGATGGCATACCGACCACTCCTACGACGAAGCGCCGGCGCTCGGTTCGATGCTGTTCGCGCTTGAGGTGCCGAGTGCCGGTGGCGATACCTTGTTCGCGAGTATGTACAAGGCCTACGAGGCGCTTTCGCCGGGCCTCAGGCGAACCCTGGCAGGATTGAGCGCCGTGCACTCGAGCCGCCACGTTTTCGGCAAGAGCGCCGCTTACGCCAAGCATAGCGACGACCGCTATCACAACGCCGAGAAAGCCACGCAGGACGCCGTACATCCGGTGGTGATCCGTCACCCGCGCACGGGCAGGCCGGCGCTCTACGTGAACCCGGGGTTCACCCTGCGTATTGCCGGCTGGACGGATGACGAGTCGCGTCCGTTACTCGAATATCTCTATGGCGTCGCGGCCCGCGAAGATCACACCTGCCGGTTCCGCTGGGACGTCGGTAGCGTCGCGTTCTGGGACAATCGCGCCACCTGGCACTACGCGCTCAACGACTACCCCCGGGAGCGGCGCCTGATGCACAGGGTCACGGTGGAGGGCGAAACCCTGGCCCCGTACCGCACGGAACATTGAAACCGACGCGAACGGGCGCCGGCGGCGTTCGCGTTGCCGAGGCGACGAGGGCGCTGAACTTCCCGGCGGACGTTGCCTTCGGATCGCGTTTTGTTGCCTGTCGCAGCCCGCCAAATCAACCCGACGCCGACCATCGACCGTCACCCGCCAGCGTTGGCAGACGTTCGATCTCGGCACCGCGTTCGCTTTCCGCTCGTCTCAACTCGTACAGCTTCTGCAGGTTCAGCCAGAACTCGCCCGATGTCCCGAAGAACCGGCCCAGGCGCAGGGCGGTGTCGCCCGTGACTGCACGGCGGCCCTTCAGGATTTCCGTGATCCGGTTCACTGGCACTTCGATCCGCCGCGCCAACTCTGCCGCGCTCATTCCGAGCGCCTCCAGGTCCTCCCGCAGCGTCTCGCCGGGATGGATGGGCTCGCGCGCCATGACATTTCTCCCGTTTTTCAGTGGTAGTCGCACTTCGTGGACTTGGCCCGATGGCCGCCCGCCCCCGGGCGCGGCTGGTACGGGCGGTGTTGCTATGGAACTGGCTGATCGGCTGCCGCGAAGGCTTCGGTCGTGCCGATCATCCCGTCGCCCACGGATCGACGACCTCGACTCCTGTGCCCTGGAAATCTCGCACGTTCCGCGTCACGAGGACGGCGCCGCGCGTGCGCGATATGGCAGCGATCTGGCGGTCGGCCTCGCCAATGGGCCGACCCGCTTGGCGGGGGCCCGCAGCAATCTCTGCATAGGCTCGGGCCGCAGCGCTTTCGAACGGCAGAATCCGCTCAGCGAAGCCAAGGTCGAGCCACCGACGCATGGCATCCTCCAGCGCGTTTCGTCGTCTGCCCGCCGGCAGGATCGCGACGCCGAACCGCAACTGGGCTTCACTGATCGCTGTCAGATACATCTCCGCCGCGTCGCGCTCGGCAATCCATGCGGCGACGCTGGGAGTCGGCGCGGGCCGCATCAGTTCGGACGTTACATTGGTATATATGACAAGCATACGGGCCGCTCAGGAGAAGTCTGGAGGCTCGCGCATTGGACCGCGCGAGGGAAGTTCGAGCTGGACGCCGCCAAGGGACGCGAAGCACTCGCAGGTGAACGTCGCGAGATTCCGAGGACCGGCGCGGCCACCGTTCACCGCGTCGCGCAGGATGATGCGTACCTCTTCCTCCATCGAACGGTGATGCTCGGCGGCGCGCACGCGCAGGCGCGGCTTCACATCGTCGTCGAGATTGCGGATCGTGATGCTCGCCATTGGCCGTGCCTCCTCATGGTGCGGGACATGTTCAAAAACTACGGCATGATTGCACCCGTTACGCGGTCTGACGGCCGGGCCGCACCGCGGGGACCCGCCGATATCGCCAAGGTGGCGCGTACCTGCCAGTCACGGCAACCACGTCCCTGGAATCACTGGCCCGGGACATCCACCGGCAGATCGGTGGTGACGATGGCGAAAAGTCGGCGCGCGGCGGCCACGCAAGGCGGCTATCTGGTCAGCCAGCGTCCGTCGGCGTCGATCAGGGTCCACAGGTGCGAATACCAGAAATACTCGCCGGCGACTTGCGTGGACGGCGCGGTGCAGTTGATCTTGTTGCGGCCGGGCTTCAACGGCGGCAAGTCGATGCTCCAGGTCGCGCCTGTCCTTGAAGTCGAGAGCCGAACCCCGGCGCCGTAGCAAGCCAACGCCGCCGCTCTGTACGGTCCCGGGTCGGTTGCGATTTCCAGCGTTGCCGGTGCCGCGCCGCGCACGGCGTTGGCCCGGACTCGCGGTGCGGTAACCGGCAGCGGCCGGCTGCGCACGGCGGTGACCAGGCGAGTCAGACCATCGTAGCCCCCGGCCATCGGGAAGCGTGGCACCTGCTGCGGGGATACGCCGGCCGCGAACGCCCCCGACTGCTGTGCCAGTCCGTACAGGCCGGCAGCCGCCACGAGTTCTACGAGGGCTTCGTCGTATTCACCATAGGGATAGGCGAAGCTCGCTACCTCGGTATCCAGTGCCGTTTCGATGCGGCTGGCGCTGGCGCGGATCTCCGCGCCGGCGCGTTCGCGCCATTGCACCTCGGACTCGCCCCTGCGCCGCTCCAGGAGATGCCCATGCGAAAGGGAATGCGCGCCGAAATCCGCGAAGGTGCGGTCCAGGCTACGCAGTTGCGCCCACGTCATGTAGGTTGCGTTGCCTCGATCAATCTCGTTGGTGGCGATGAACACCGTGAACGGCATGCCGCGGGCGACGAGTTCCGGGGTGGCTGTGGCGTACACGGACGGGTAGGCGTCGTCGAAGGTGATGGCCACGGCGTTGTCCGGCACGGGCTCCCCCCGCGCCAGCGCACCGAGCATGGCCGACAGCCGCAGCACGGCGAAGCCTTCGCCATCGAGGTAGTCGAGGTGCGCGCGGAACTGGTGCGGCATGACGCTGGTCGCAGGCGGTGTCGAGTCGTCGATGTGGTGGTAGAGCAGCACGACCCCGTGATCGGCCCCATGAGCGAGACTGCCGCAGCCCCATAGCATGGCCGCGGCGCACACCGCACGGTGCGCCCGAGCACGACGACGAAGGCCGATTCGGGTCATGTCTCGGTGTCCCGCGGTCCGGTGCCTGTCGGCGCCCGATCGCCAGGCGGTCCGCTCGGGTCGGCGAGGGCGTGGTATTGGCCGATCATCGTGACGACTTGATCGACGTAGTCTTGACCCCGCGTGGAGTAGATGCCGAGCGTGTCCGCAAGCGCGGCGCCGGTCACGGGCTTCTGGTCGTCGCGCAGGGCGGCCCGCAGGCGCCGGAACTCGACGTACCCGGCGTGTGTGTTGAGGTTGTGCATGTAGGCCGCGACGGCTTCTTCGATACTGCGGAACCGGCGCACTTCGTAGACTTCGCCCGGTGGCCGTTGTGCCGGCACAACCCCGCAACCGCGTCGAAAGCACCGCGTGCCGAAGAGGTTGTTCCCGAGCAGGGCGAAGCGCGAGCGGCCCCAGCCGGATTCGATCGCAGCTTGTACCAGGGCCAGGTCGACAGGGACCACGTCGATGCGACGCAACAGTTGGGTCGTCGTGGCAAGAGGCAGGCCTTCCGAAGGTACGCCGTATTCCGCCGCCAGTGCGGCAAGCTGGGAGCGGACAGCGGCGTCCAGCGTATCGGCCAGGATGTGGCGGCGTATGGCCAGCACCTTGCGACGTTGTGCGCGGATTCGCGCGTTCTCGTCTTCGACGGGCCCGACCAGAAAGGCAAAGAACGCCGCTTTGCGCTCGCGAACGTCGACCATGGCCGCGAAGTCGGGCACAGCGGGCGCAGCGGGCACGGCGGGCACAGCGGGTACGGCGGGCACAGTGGGCGCCGAGGGTCTGACAAGCAGATAGGCGAGGATAGCCGCGGCCGCGCACAGGACCGCCAGGGCGGCGATGCCCCGGCCGCTTTTGAGAACTGCGGCGACGCCGTCAATCGGGCGCATGGATTCGCAGCCGTTGCAGACTGTGCGCATCTGGAAAGCCATCGTCGATCAGACCGGCGTCGTGTTGCCAGGCGCTGAGCGCCGATCGGGTCACCGGACCGAGCAGGCCGTCCACCGCGCCGCGCAGGTAGCCGTCGGCCAGCAGGCGTTCCTGCAAGGCCATCGTCTGGGTGCGACTGAGGGGTTTCTGGTCTGTCGGCGGGGGATTGCGCAATTCACCGCCACCGGCGATGCGATCCGCAACATGGCCCACCGACAGGGCGTAGAACTCCGATTGGTTCCAGCGCATGATCGCGGTGAAGTTGCCGTAGGCCAGGAAGGCCGGTCCGCGATGGCCGGCGGGCACCAGGATCGATCCTTCGAGCTCGGACTCCGGCAACGGGACGCCGTTGGCCGACCGAACGCCCAGCACCGCCCACTGGGCAACGGATCGGCGCGTGTCGAGGCCGGCGTATTCGAACGGAAAATTGTCCGGCAGCATCACTTCCCGGCCCCACCGTTCGCCGGCCCGCCAGCCGAGGGCTTGCAGCAGGTGCGCGCCGGATGCCAGCGCGTCCCGGTGGCTCCGCCAGAGGTCGATACGACCGTCGCCGTCACCGTCGACCGCGTATCGGAGATAGGACGACGGCAGGAACTGGGTATGACCGACCGCGCCCGCCCACGAACCTCGCATGTCGTCCGCACGCAAGCCGTGGCGCTCCATGATGCGCAGAGCGTCCCACAACTCGCCTGTAAAGAACTCACCGCGCCGGCCGTCGCAGGCCAGCGTCGCCAGCGAGTCCAACGTTGGCATCGTGCCGAGATAGCTGCCGTACCCGGTTTCCAGGCCCCAAAGCGCGATCAGGTAGTGCCCCGGCACGCCGTATCGGTACGTCAGCGCGGCGAGAAAGGGCCGATGTTCCCGCAACAGGCGCCGACCCTGCGCAACGCGGCGCTCGCCGGCCCGGGCATTGAGATAGGCAGCGAGGGTCTGCGAGAACTCGGGCTGCTGTCGGTCAAGCTCCAATACCCGCGGTTGCCGCTGGAGTTTGGGCAGCACGTCGCGGACGATCGGCTCGGCGATACCCTCGCTACGTGCCCGCGCCTGCAGGGTCTTCAGGCAGGCGTCGAAATCGGCCGCCGCTGCCGGGTTGGTCGCGGCCACCGTCAGGCAGCAGCCAAGTGCCAGCAGCGGAGCGATCTTCGATCGATGCCGGGAGTAACGCGGCGGTACCGCTCCCATGAAGTGTCCGTGGCCTGTCATCTACGTCTTCAGGCGTGGCAGGCGGATAGCCCCGCCCCCCGTACCATACCGACCCGGCCCGTAGACTTCGCCGCATGTATCCACGTCCGCGTAGATCCCTCCGAGCGGTTCCGTGTAGACGGCATCATTGTACAGTCCTCCTTCGATGACGAACTTCGCTCAATTGTCCATCTGCAAACGCAAATGCCCAGGCTCCACTACGACGCTTTGGTCGCCCGGCCCGCGGTCGCAGTGCTGGTCGACAGGGAACGTCCGTGGTCGAATACTTGAAGAGCCGCGCCGCCGATCTCGGCCACAAGACGCTCGACATGCACCGACAGGGAGGAGTGAGGGGTTGGGCCAAGCCGCGAGGAAAGCGACGTTTAGCGGCGCGAGCAGTCCCTTACGGGCGTGTTGGAAGTGCGCTGGGCGAACTTCATCCGCGTACCACTGCGTGCCGTTGCCCGAGCGCTTACCAGCGCGCCAGCGCGCCCAACTCGGTCCTGTGCCACCCGCGCTACCGGCTGCTGGCGAGAAACAAGCCTACGTCCTGAGGCAAATGCAGAGTCTTCGCGTCAGCGCATGCGGCCCACAAAGTCGGCGTAACTGCCGACGGTGGCGGCGAGGCGCTCCCCGCTACCACCGGCTAGTCCGGCAGCGACTAGTGTTCCGTCAAGTCTAAAAATGCGAGTGTAGCTGCGAGGGATTTTTGGTTCCTGGCGAGGCGCGACGACGCGGTGTGGCAGGCCCACACAAGGAGGAGCAACGGAGCCTTCAGCCGGGGAGCGCGAGGGCACCCCTCGCATGAAGACTGCCAGGGGCCAAAAAGATCCGCAGATACCCGTAGATTTAGGCTTGACGGAGCACTAGTGTCGTGTCACGCGAGTTCTGGCGCTTCAGAGTTCGCCATGCGCGTCAATGCAAGGCGTGGTCCGCAGGGAATATCGGGCATATTCGCAAGGGCCACAACGCGGCAGTGGCGTGCATGGCGATCTCCCGAAGGGCGCGCCCCACGGGGCCCGTGGCCGCGTTGCGCCCCTTGGCAATGGAGCCGACCATTCCCGGCGGGGACGCGCCTTGCCACAGACCCCGTGGGACGCGCTGAAGCGTCATAACTCGCGTGACACGACACTAGGTCATCGTGCAGGTCGCCGTCGGTGATGCGCGCCAGGATGCGATCCCGGGACGCCCAGCGCGAGACATTGCGGCCAATCGGCGCCCAGAAGTGCATGCTTTGGCGATCCGTTTCAGCCGGTGCGTGCTCGCAGTAGATCAAGGCGAACAGGATCTCCCAAGTGTCGTGCAGGTCCTCGAAGTCGGGCATGACGGCTGCGAAACTGTTGCGCCAACCGTCCAGGACGCCATAACGGTGGTCAGAGTCAGGCGTGCGGCCTTGGAGGTCAGGAAGCCGTTCCCAAATCTCATTGCGGTAGCCTTCGAGCAACCACTCCGAGACTACGTAGACGAAGCGGTGCGGACCTCCATGGACTGTGTGAACCGGGTGGGACAACAGGTGGTGAAGGTCGCGCCAGCGACGCGCGATGGTGAGGCCAATGCCATACGCCCATAGCAGGAGAACCGCCGGGTAGTACCGGAGATATGCCATCGCAGGCTTGCTCTCCCCGGCCTGGAGCCAGACGGCCACCAATCCACTGACCACAGAGTCGTGTTCTGTGCCGTCTCCCCATCGTCCGAGGACCCCGAGTGTGCGGGCAAGCGACTCGGTCGACGACACCTGAAAGGCGATGAGTCGCTCGGCTCCTGCGCCAGTTGTGTCCACGTCCGGCGTCGATGTGCGCAGAGTGTTGAGGCACCTCTGGACTTCAGTCTCAATCAGATCGTGGAGGTCTATCGGTGGTCGTGGTCAGCCGCGAAACGCTTGGCGGTGCTGACGAGGAGGTCTACGTTACGCGGGTTGTGTCGGTGGGTCTGAGCGAGCGTTTGAACCTGGTCGCGAAGCTTCCCGAAGAAGTCGTCGGCATCCGCGATGGAGACGACCTGGCCTCCGCGATGATTGACGATTCGTTGCGCGGCGTCACCAAGCGGGTCGCGAGCGGCCCAATACATAGAGTACCGCCGAGACGGGTTGCCCATGATGGAGTCACAAAGGGCAACATCCCACGCGCCCGACCATCCGCATACGATGAGTCCGTGGTCATCGAGGATGCGGTCGAGGAGTGTCGTGAACTCCGGGCTGTACTGGGAGAGTTCGAGATCGGTATTGAGGATTCGCGCGTCCTTGTAGTCGCCGTGCAGTTTGACGAGGTAGCACTTGGCGTGTGTGAGCGGCTCGGCGCCACGCAGGGCATATGCAGAGTCGACCACCGTCGGCTCAATTCCGTGCTCTCGAAGCGCCTGTTCCAGCAGGCGGTTTGTACCAGGCGCCCCAGTCCGGCTGGTCCTTTTCGCCTTGGGCAATTGCCACTCGACGGACCAGATCGAGCGTGATGCCGTGGCCGGTGAGTATGCCGGCCGCCCGCGAGAGTCCGGAGCCGAGCAGGAGGGCATAGACGCGGGGGTTGCCGTAGATCGCAAAAGCAAGCGGCGTAAGTGCGTCGGCGCTGTTTTGGGTAGGGGTCGGCTCAGGCACGGGACAAAGGAGTCATCGGGAGCGGCGCATCGTAGCCTGCCGGGCGTTGTGCGACCAGAATCGAGGGTTCGCGAGCCAAGATGCAGGATGCGATCGGACTCTCGATATAGACGGGCTTGATTGCATCGCAATCGCCGCGTACATTGGCGGGACGAGTTAGAAGCAGCGAGTCCATGGCGAGCATTACGATCCGCAATCTCAACGACGAGGTGAAGACCCGCTTGCGGGTGCGCGCGGCCGGAAACGGCAGGTCCATGGAAGAGGAAGCCCGCTTGATCCTGGGCGATGCTGTCGGCGACGAACCGGAGACAAGCGACGTCGCGAGCATCATCCGGTCGTATTTCGGGCCGACAAACGGCGTGGACCTCGAGTTGCCTCCGCGGGGCGCATCACGCGAACCACCGTCCTTCGACTGAGTCGAGAGCGACGTGTTCCTGCTTGACACGAACGTCGTGTCCGAATTGATGCGCGCGGAACCGGAGCCTAGCGTCGAGGCTTGGGTCGCCGGTCAGGCTCCGAAGGACCTCTTCGTGTCTACGGTGAGCGAGGCCGAACTTCGCTACGGTGCCGCGATACTGCCGGCGGGACGTCGTCGCGAGACTCTGTTCTCGGATATCGAAGGGATGCTGCGCAGAGCCTTCGGCGACCGTGTGCTGCCTTTTGATCGGGAAGCGGCGCGCGTTTATGGCGACATCGCGGCCATGCGCCGCGCGGTCGGGCGTCATGTCGAGCCGGTCGACTGCCAGATCGCTTCAATTGCGCGATCGAGGGGATTGACAGTGGCGACGCGAAACGTGGGCGACTTCGAGGGCATGGAGGTCGAACTGGTCGATCCGTGGGCCGCAGTGTGAGCGGCACGACCGAAGCATTCGCACGCGTCAAGATCGACGCGCTGCTGCAGGACGCGGGGTGGAACCTGACCGACGGCTCGAGCGTGATGTTCGAGTGCGCGCTGCCCGACGGCACGCAGGCCGACTACGCTCTCTGCGACCGGCAGGGGCGTCCCATGGCGGCGCTGGAGGCCAAGCGGGCGAGTATCGATCCGATCACGGCGCAGGATCAGGGCCGCCACTACGCCGAGCAACTCGAAGTACCGTTCGTCTTCCTGTCGAACGGCGAGGAGGTGTGGTTTCTCGACCGCGATACCGACGCGCACGCGCGCAAGATTGCGGGCTTCCATATCGCAGGACGACCGGACCGTCGTTGCTAACGTATCATCCGGGATATCCCGCCATCATTAACTTGTAGTCGTTGTCCAGCCAGCCGTACTGGCCGAGCACCCTGAAGCCCATGGGCTGACTTCGCCTTGCCGGCTCGGAAACGAAAACGGGCACCAGGGAGATGCCGTCGTGCACCGCATTGATGTCGCCGGGATCAAGGCCGGCAACTTCGATAAGCGTCGGGAACATGTACAGCGTGCTGGCAGGGAAGTTGGAGATCCTCGGTTTCACATGGCCGGGCCATTCGATGATGCTGGGGGCGCGAATCCCTCCCTCGTAGAACGAACTCTTGAATCCACGAAGATGGCCGGTGGAGTCTGGATTGACGCCCGGGAGTTCTTTCCCGGCTGAGTTTGTCACCGTGAACGTGGGCAGTCCGCCATTGTCACTGCAGAACCAGACGAGCGTATTTCCGGCAATACCCATGTCTCTCAAGCCTTGGCGCAGGGTGCCGATGGACCTGTCCATGGCAATGATTTCGCCATGGTGGGCTCGGGAGGCCTCCGACAGGTCGCCGAACGCCTTCATGTCCTCGTCGGTTGCCTCGAATGGCCGGTGGGGAGAGGCGTACCAGATCATGACAAAGGCGGGTTTGTCCTGTTTGTGCGCCTGCTCGATAAAGCTGAGGGCTTCGTCGACCAGAACCTCCGACGATTCTCCTTCGATACGCTCCGGCGGGCCGTTGCGACTGAGCAGCGGATCGAGGTTGAACTGATTGGTGTCGCTGAGCCAGTAGTCGAAGCCGAGTTCACCGGGGTGGTGCGGGTCGGACAGCGGCATCGGATGACCGTCAGGAGCGTTCACGGCATTGAGATGCCATTTGCCAAAGTGCGCGGTCGCATAGCCGGCGTTGCGAAAGGCCGCCGACAACGTCTTCTCCTGCTTGTTGATTGAACTGCCGACGGTGAACACGCCCGTGCGGTCGTTGGTCCTGCCGGTCAGCACCGTCGCGCGGGTGGTGGAGCACTGGGGAGCGCCCGAATAGAACCGGTCCATGCGCAAACCGCTTTCGGCCATGGCATCCAGGTTCGGTGTTTCCAGGACCGGATGGTTGTAGTAGCCCGTCTGCGCCCAGCCCATGTCGTCCGCCATGACCAGTATCACGTTGGGGGCCGCAAGCGCGGGAATGGACGCGAGGCCGACAAGAATGCTGATGGCCAGTCGTGGCATCGAATTCAGAGGTGTTTCTCCTTCACGGGTCCGGGCAGATCTCACTAAAAGGGACTTATCGGGTTCGGGAAAGACCACCGGACCCATTTCCACTGGAACATGTCCTTGGTCGCATCGTTCCAGCCAATCAGGCGCGCCCGCATTTCCTCAACGACATCTGCATGTTCGGGATCCTCGCTGAGGTTATTCATCTCCGCCGGATCCGCCTCCAAGTCGTAGAGCTCGTCCAGATCGTGGGGTATGTACACGTACTTCCAGCGTTCGGTGCGAACCATCCGCTGGGTGCTGTAGCCCCAGACTTCACCATGACTTTCGCAGTAGACGCTGTCCGGCCAGTCAGCGGGCCTTTCGCCATCAACCAGCGGCACCAGGCTCTTCGCGTCCAGATTGTCCGGGATTTCACTTCCGCCCCATTCGATAAAGGCAGGCATCAGATCCATCAGGCGAACAAATTCCGGCACCCGCCGAGCCTCGACACCCGGGACCCTTGCCAACAGCGGGATGCGGAAGACCTCTTCGTACATGGTCCCGGACTTTTCGTAATGCTTGTGACTGCCCGTCGCGTCCCCGTGGTCCGTGGAGAACACGAAAATCGTGTCGTCCTCGATTCCACATTCCCGAATGGCATCCAGCACGCGCCCTACGCAGTCATTGATCAGGGTGACGTCACCGTAGTACTTGGCAATCACCCTCTGCCACCAGGACCAGTCCTTGTCCTCGAGATTCCATTCCCGGTGTTTGCGCGGGTGTGCCGCGGGCTTGCCCTCGAACGTCTCATCGAAATTTGGCCAGGGCGGAATGGATTCCGGGTCATACATCGAGGCATAGGGTTGCGGGACGATATTGGGGAAGTGGGGCGCGACGTCATCGATGCGCAGGAAGAACGGTTGGTCTCCCCGGGCTCTCTCTCGCAGCATTTCCAGGCCAACATTGGTCGCCTGCCAGGTCTTGCCCTTTTCATGGGAATGGGGGCTGGTGCCGGCAACCGCGAAATCATTCCCGGGAAATTCAATCGTCGATTCTGTACCGGGAACAACTCCCCAGGCCCTGGTGGACATGCCACTTGCCCGCATGGTCCAGCACGTAGCCCGCTTTCTTCAAGCGCTCACTGAAAGTGGAAGTTTCGGTGGAAAGTCCCCGGCACCAGGCGGGTGCGATGTGGGTATTGATCATCACCCCGTGATTGTGGGGGTAGAGCCCTGACGTCAGGGAAGTCCGCGAGGGCGAACATACGGGGCTGACCGTGTAGGCCTGGTCGAACCGCGTACCTTCGGCAGCGAGCCTGTCCAGGTTGGGTGTCTTGCAGATCTCGTTTCCGTAGCAGCCCAACGCATCGCGTCTCAGTTGGTCGGTCATGAACAGGACTATGTTTGGTGCCATATCAGGGTCCCCAAAACACGGCGCGGCAGGCGCGATCTTCGGGCCGGTTACTTGAAGTCCTCGGGACCATGACGTTCCGGCACCTGTTCTTCTTCCGGCCCCCAGGGCCTGTTGACCCGCCGGCCGCGCTGCACTGCGGGGCGCGCCTCGATTTCGCTGGCCCAACGCACCACGTGCGTGTATGCGGCGACATCGAGGAACTTCTCGGCGTCGTAGAGGTTGTGCAGCACGAGCGCGCCGTACCAGCCGTAGTTGGCGATGTCGGCGATCGTGTACTCGTCGCCGCACAAAAACCTGTTCTCGGCCAGACGCCGGTTGAGCACGTCGAGCAGGCGTTTCGTCTCCATGGCGAAACGATTGATGCAGTACTCGATTTTCTCCTCTCTGAAGGCATAAAAGTGGCCGAAGCCCCCGCCGATGTACGGGGCACTGCCCATCTGAAAGAACAGCCAGGACAGGCACTCGGCGCGAGCGCTGGCTTCGGTCGGCAGGAAAGCGCCGAATTTCTCCCCGAGGTAAACGAGGATCGCGCCCGACTCGAACACCCGGGTGGGCGGCGATGTGCTGTGATCGGCGAGCGCGGGAATTTTCGAGTTCGGGTTGAGGGCCACGAAGCCACTGCCGAACTGGTCGCCGTCACCGATGTTGATCAGGTAGGCATCGTATTCGGCCTCGGCGATGCCGAGTTCGAGCAACTCCTCGAGCATGACCGTCACCTTGATCCCGTTGGGCGTTGCCATGGAGTGGAGCTGCAGGGAATGTTTGCCGACGGGAAGCGTCTTGTCGTGCGTCGCGCCGGCGATCGGGCGGTTGGTGCCGCCGGCTGACTTGTCCCACTGCCAGACCGGTGGGGGTGTATAGGAGGATGTGTCTGTCATGATTGTCTCCTGTCAGGTTCAGATTGTGATCTGGGGCACAAGGCGGGCCCCTGGCTGGAACAGCGATCTGCTGCTTCAATGATTCCACCACGACCGGTCGCTGACGGCCTGAGATCGACCTCAATAGTTTGGGTGAATCGATGTTGCTGGGCCAAGTGGAGCAAGTATCTGCGATTTTTTCCGGTAGCAACACCCGTCTTTGTTCCATGCCCCGCGTCTCCCCGGACGCGCTTGGTATTCGAAGGTGAGGGCATACGAGACGCGTTTGACCCGAGACGAGGCAGGTAATCGACCATAGGCTCAGTTGATTGCCTTATGGAAAGGAAATGCTAAAGTAAGGATTCCTTTTTTCATTTAGTGTCGAAGCAGCATGCTTGCGAAGCTCACCGCCAAGAATCAGCTTACCCTCCCCAAGCGCATCACTAACGAGCTTGGCCCCGTGGAGTACTTCGAAGTCGAAGCTCGAAACGGCCAGGTCGTGCTGACACCAGTTCGCATCCAGCGGGCCGATGCGGTGCGCGCGAAGCTCGCAGAACTTGATCTCGATGAACAGACCATTCGCGATGCCGTAGCTTGGGCACGGAGCGCAGTGCAACGCGCCGATGACAAATGAGCCACGCACGCCATGCCCATTCCGCCCAGCCCGCTGCCGCGGGTCGTTCTTGATACCAACCTGGTGCTGTCCGCACTAATTTTTGGCGGGGAAGCGACGGCGCTTCTAAGGGAGGGTTGGCAGAGTCGACGGTTCATCCCACTCGCCTCGAGGGAGACGATCAGCGAACTCATACGTGTGCTTGGGTATCCGAAGTTCGGGCTGAACCCGCGTGAGCAGGAAGACCTGTTGTCGGACTATCTCCCACACTGTACTACCGTGATCATTCCCACTCTGCCGCCGCCCACACCGGTCTGTCGCGACCCCTGCGACACGCCGTTCCTTGAGCTTGCCATTGCGGGCGAAGCGGACTTTCTCGTTACAGGCGATCAGGATCTGGTAAGCCTGTCAGCGGAATTCTCACGCCCAATCGTCAAGGTTGGCGAGTTCCTGGCGGGACTTGCGCGTGCGTGATTGTAGAAATCGGTGACTACCACGAGGACAATCGTTCGGGAAGAGATGCGATGAGCGAGGCCATGGCAACGATGTCCTTTAATCCCGATTGGGTTTCACCTCCCGGAGATACCATCGCTGATCTGCTAGATGAGCGAGGTTGGACGCGGCCTGAGTTCGCAAATCGGCTTGCCACTTCCAGGAGATTCGTCAATCAACTCATATTGGGTGAAGCGTCGATTAACGAAGCAACTGCGCTAGAGCTCGAGCGGGTGCTTGGCAGCACCAATCGATTCTGGCTGAATCGAGAATCTGACTATCGTGCTGGCATGGCGAAGCGACAGGAAATCCAGACGCTCCCGAAATGAAGCGCCGTGTCACTTTGCCGGGTGACGTAGAGCGGCATGTCCGCTTGCAGCCCATAGGCTATCGGACGCATTTGTAGCTGCGGTTCAGGCCGATCCACGAGCGGGAATTCGGATTCGATGCCGTCTCGCGTTCCCGGTTCCCGCGGCCAGCCGCCGGAAGCAATCGCCGGTGTCAGGGGCAAATCATCGTGGCATCGTGGCTTCGCCCGAGTGACCGTCGAAGCTCCCGGTCGATATGGGCGTACCATAGGTGGACTTGGATGTGGAGGTTGGCGTGCGTGGGGCCAAGTCCTGGGTAGTGATGCTCCTCCTTGGCGCGGCTTGTAGCGATGAAGAGCCCGCGGGTTCATCCCCGGGTGGGTTTGGCGGGCCTCCGCTGGTGGTCACCGAAACGGCAACGGTCCGCTCCATTGCGGACATCGTCGAGGCGATCGGTACGACGCAGGCGAACGAGTCCGTGACCGTTACCGCGAAAGTCACCGATTCGATCCGACACGTCCGCTTCGACGACGGCGATTTCGTCCAGCAGGGCGACGTCCTGGTCGAGCTTACCAACGAAGAGCAGACCGCGTTGCTACAAGAAGCCGAAGCCGGCAAGCAGGATGCCCAGAACCAGTATGATCGGCTGAAGAACCTTCTCGAACAGCGCAGTATCCCCGTTTCCGACGTGGACGAGGCGCAATCCCGACTGTCCGGTGCCCGGGCTCGCTACCAGGCCCTCGTCGCGCGTTTGGACGATCGACTGATCCGCGCTCCCTTCACGGGCTTGCTCGGTTTCCGTGAGGTGAGTGCCGGAACGCTCATCACCCCGGGTACGCCCATCACGACCCTGGACGATATTTCGGTGATCAAACTCGACTTTGCGTTGCCCGAGGTGCATCTGGGCGTCGTTCATCCAGGACTCTCGCTAACGGCCGCGAGCGCGGCGTTCCGCGGCCGGTCCTTCGCCGCCACGGTTCGGACGGTCGGTTCACGAGTCAACCCGGTTACCCGGGCGGTGCCCATACGGGCGCATATCGACAATTCGGATGCGCTCTTGCGGCCCGGCATGTTGATGACGGTGAAGCTGACGACCGCGAGTCGCGACGCCGTGATGGTGCCCGAGACGGCTTTGTTGCAGCGCGGCATGGAGACATTCGTCTACGCGGTAACGGATGGACGCGCGGCGATGACGACGATTGACCTCGGCATCCGCCTCGATGGTTGGGCGGAAGCACGTACGGGCATCGCGCCGGGCCAGGAAGTGGTCGTCGAAGGCGTCATGAATGTTCGAGACGGTGGCCCGGTGCGCCGTGCCGAGCCGGTCGAGGCGAATCCCGGCGTCGCTCCCCGGCGCTAGGGCGGTGAGCCATGTGGTTGTCCGACACGTCCGTTAAGCGACCGGTATTTGCCACCGTCATCAGCCTGGCCCTGTTGGCCTTCGGCGTCCTTTCGTTCAACCTCCTGCCACTGCGGGAATACCCGGACGTGACGCCGCCGGTCATTTCCATCAGCACCTCCTATCCCGGCGCGTCGTCCGACGTCATTGAAAGCCGGGTCACCACGGTGATCGAGGATCAGATCAGCGGCATCGAGGGCGTAAAGGCAGTGCGTTCGTCGAGTACCGACGGCAGATCGCGCATCAACCTGGAGTTCGACCTCGACCGCGATATCGACGCCGCCGCGAACGACGTCCGCGACCGGGTCTCGCGGGCCGTACGCTGGTTGCCGGAGGACGCGCGCCCGCCGGAGATCCGCAAACAGGACTCCGATGCCCGCCCGGCCATGTACATCAACGTGCGGAGTTCGGTGTTGAACCGGATGCAACTCACCGACTACACCGAGCGCTACATCGCCGATCGCTTCGCGGCGATCCCCGGCGTTGCCAATGCCGGCGTACGCGGGGCCCGTCCGGCAATGCGGATCTGGGTGGACCGGCTGGCACTCGCGGCCCGGAACCTCACCGTCACTGACATTGAGTCGGCATTGCGCCGTGAAAATCTGGAACTCCCGGCGGGCCGCCTCGAGACCGTGGACCGGGAACTAACGGTTCGGCTCGCGCGCGGCTACGAGTCCGCGGAGGACTTCCGGGAGTTGGTGGTCGCGCGTGGCGAGGACGGTCACCTGGTGCGTTTGGGCGAGGTCGCGACCGTCGAGGTGGCGCCCCTGGACCACCGCTCGATCTTCCGTGCGAACGGCCTGCCGACGGTCAGCATCGGAATCATCAAGCAGTCGAAGGCGAATACGCTCAAGACGCTGGAGCAGGTGGCGGCCGAGATCGACAAGATCAACGACGCGATTCCGGACCACATGCGGGTCACGAAGGGATCCGACGACTCGGTGTTCATCCGCGCGGCGATCAACTCGGTCTACCGCACCATCGCCGTCACCACCGTGCTGGTAAGCCTGGTCATCCTCGTGTTCCTGGGCTCGTTCCGGACCATGGCGATACCGGTCGTCACGATCCCGGTGTGCCTGGTCTCGGCATTCATCGCCCTGGCGGCATTCGGTTTCACCGTTAACCTGATCACCCTGCTCGCCCTCGTGCTGTCCATCGGCCTCGTGGTGGACGACGCCATCGTCGTGCTGGAGAACATCCATCGGCGAATCGAGGAGGGGGAAACGCCCCTGGTCGCCGCGTACAACGGGACCCGTCAAGTCGGTTTCGCCGTGATCGCTACAACGGCGGTATTGGTGGCGGTGTTCACGCCGATCATGTTCCTCACCGACAATATCGGCGTAATCTTCGGTGAGCTGGCGGTGACCATCGCGGCGGCGGTGGTGTTTTCCAGCGTCCTCGCGCTGTCGCTGACGCCGGTCATGTGCTCCAAATTCCTGCGCCCTTCGGGCCGCGAAAACCGCCTGGCGGGGTGGATCAACGGTGGCTTCTCCCGGCTTAGACAGGGCTACATCAGCGTTTTGCGTGTGCTCATCCGGCACCGCTGGGTGGCGGTGCTGGCGGCGGCCGGCACGTTGGCAGGTGCCTATTTCCTGCTCGATGTGGTTCCGCGGGAGTACGTCCCGGAGGAGGACCAGGGCGCGTTCATGGCGATGTTCTCGGGGCCAGAGGGTATGGGCATCGAGCGCATGAAGCGCGAAGCCCTGAAACTTGAGCTTCCAGCCAGGCAGATGATCGACGAGGGCCTCGCGCAGGTCGTCGTGATGGCCGTTCCCGGGTGGGGCGGCAATGCGTCCAACAGCGGCGTGATCATGGTCGTCATGAAGCCGTGGGGAGAGCGCGAGATCAGCACCAAGGACGCCGCGGCGCGTGTTAACGCGGCGTGGCGGAACATCCCCGACGTACGAGCGTTCGCGTTCGTGCGTTCGGGCCTGTCCCGCAGGGGCGGAGGCCGACCCGTTCAGTTCGTGCTCGGCGGTCCCGATTACGAGACCCTCGCCGAATGGCGGGATCTCATCTTCGAACGGTCGCGCGAGTTTCCGGGTCTTCAGCGCGTCGACAGCGACCTGAAGGAGACCCAGCCCCAGGCCGTGGTGCGAATCGACAAGAACCGCGCGGCTTCGCTTGGTGTCTCGGTTCAGAACATCGGCAGGACGCTCTCGACGATGATGAGCGAACAGCGGATTACGACCTACGTCAAGGACGGCGAGGAGTACGACGTCATCCTCCAGGCCCGTGACGACCAGCGCGCGACCGCCCAGGACCTTTCGAACATCTACGTGCGATCGGATTCCACGGGCGAGCTGATCCCGCTGGCCAACCTCATTCATGTCGACGAACGGGCCGCCCCCGGCTCGCTCAACCGCTACAACCGGCTGCGTGCCGTCACCATCACGGCAAGCCTGGCCCCGGGCACCGTCCTGGGCGAAGCATTGGAGTTTCTGGAACGGGTCGTTCGGGAGTCTTTCCCGGACGAGGCGCGGATCGACTACCAGGGCGAGTCCCTTGAATACAAGGAGACGAGCGGCAGCCTGGCGCTCACTTTCGGCTTGGCGCTGCTCATCGTCTTCCTGGTGCTTGCCGCGCAGTTCGAGAGCTTCGTGCATCCGCTGGTAATCCTCGTCACGGTACCGTTGGCGGTGGCGGGTGCGTTGCTCGGTCTCTACCTCACGGGACTGTCGATCAACATCTTCAGCCAGATCGGCATCGTCATGCTGATCGGGATCGCCGCCAAGAACGGGGTCCTGATCGTCGAGTTCATCAACCAGATGCGCGATGCCGGGCGCTCCTTCGAAGATGCGATCATCGAGGCGTCAGGCATTCGCCTGCGGCCCGTCGTCATGACCACGATCTCCACGATCATGGGCTCGATCCCGCTGATTCTCGCGACGGGAGCGGGCTCGGAAAGCCGCATGGTGCTCGGCATCGTGGTGTTCTCCGGGGTGTCGCTCGCGACCTTCCTGACGCTGTTCATCGTGCCGTCGTTCTACGCGCTGCTCGCGCGCCGGACCGGGTCGCCGCAATCCGTGTCGCGCCGGCTGGCGAGCCACCTGGGAAGCGCCCGTTAGCCGAACCGGCCGCGTCGGCAACGACGCGCTGTACCTGTGGGAAATACGAAGGATCCCCGCGGCTGGACACCTTGAGGAGAATCTGATGCCCAACTACCGCCCACACCACATTCACCTGATGAGTCATGACGCCATGGCGGCAGGTGCCTACTACGAGAAAATGTTCGGCGCAGAACTCATCGCCTCGAAAGGGGCCAACGGGTTACCGCGGGCGAATATGATGCTGGGCGATCAGATCATCCTGATCTCCACGGTCACCGAGAACGTGACCCGGACGGCGTCGGGTCCGCACAGTCGCCTCGGGCTGGATCATATCGGCATCGCCGTCGATGACCTGCCGGCGGCAATAGCCGATCTCGAAGCCAAGGGCGCCGAGTTCCACATGAAGCCGCGCAGCGAAAAGGCCAGGATCGCCTTCCTGAAGGGACCCGACTTCGTCAGCATCGAACTCGTGCAGACCCGACCATAGAGGTTTCCATGGACGGCGAGACGGGCCAGAGCCCTCGTGACGTCTATTATTGCCTGATAGATCTCCTTGAGCGACCCGCGGATGGCTAGTCGAAATCCTGAACAACCGAATCTGCTTTTTATCTTGTCCGATGACCAGGGCGCATGGGCTATGGGCTGTGCCGGAAACGAGGAAATCAGATCGCCCAACCTGGACCGCCTGGCGCGGGAAGGAATCCGCTTCGACAATTTCTTCTGTGCCTCGCCGGTGTGTTCGCCCGCCCGTGCATCGATCCTTACTGGTCGGATTCCCTCACAGCATGGCGTACATGATTTTGTAAGCATGCCCCACGATCGGGAGGGCAAGCCCAATCTCGATATACCGGCGAACAGTATCCACTTTCTGGCCGGCATGCCGAGTTATGCGGATCTGCTGGCCGAAGTCGGCTACGACACCTGCCTTTCCGGCAAGTGGCACCTGGGCGATGGCCTGCAACCACGCTGCGGTTTCCAGAAGTGGTATCCGATGCCCTATGGCCAGTCCAGTTACAGGGATGTCCCCATGGTCGAAGGCGGTGAAGTCAGGTTATACGAGGATACCTATGCGACCGATCTCTTTACCGATAATGCGCTGAAGTTTCTGGAGAACCAGGTTGACGAGGACCGGCCCTTCTGCCTGACTCTGCCCTACACGGCGCCGCACAGGCCGTGGGGAAGAGAGCATCATCCAGAGGAGACCTGGGATGATTATTACAACAACTGTCTATTCGAATCGACGCCCGGCCTGGACGAGCCGGTGCCGCCGGGCTTTCAACGATACACGTTTGAAAGGCCGTCGATGGGCGCTTCGACCACCATCGATCCCGAAAAGCGAAAGCAACACCTGACCGGTTATTTCGCTTCGATCGAAGAGATGGACCGGAATGTTGGTCGCTTACTGGACTGGCTGGAATCCCAGGATCTCAGACGCAACACGCTGGTGGTGTTCATGGGCGACAACGGTATGAACATGGGCCATCACGGCATTTACGGGAAGGGTAACGCAACCTGGCCGCAGAACCTGTTCGATACCAGCGTCAAGGTCCCCTGCCTGATCAGTCGGCCGGGACATGTCCCGGAAAACCAGGTCAACACCGATTTGCTGAGCCAGTATGACTGGCTGCCTACCTTCCTGGACTATGCCGGCGCCGCGGACCGTGTGCCAGACGGGTTGCCCGGACGATCGTTCGCGCCATTGCTGGCCGGTCAGGCCGGTGGGGAAAGGGAGAGCATTTTCGTGTTCGACGAGTATGGGCCGGTACGTATGATCCGCTCGCAGGAATGGAAACTCATCTGGCGCTACCCGGCAGGCGCCCATGAACTCTATAACGTAGCGGAAGACCCGGAGGAGCGCGTCAATCTTTTTATTCAGCCCGGATACGCGGACCGCATCCGCGCGCTGCGCCGGGAACTGGACGACTGGTTCTCGAGATACGTGGACCCACAACTCGACGGCAGCAAACTGCCTGTTACCGGATACGGTCAACGGGATCATGCGACGAAAGCAGATGCCTTTGACTATCGACCCCGGAATTGAGCGCGGTCCCGCCGTTCGCCGACAAGCCGCTCCACCTGCCGATCTCGATCACCTTGATCTGCGGGGCGGACGCGCCGGCGGCGGCAAGGGAGGCCGTCCTCGACGTGCCCACGGGAGAGTTGGACACCGAAAAGATCACCTCGGAGATCATCGGCGACCGGCTCTACGTCAACTGGACGCCGGGCGGCGACATTCGCGACAGCGCGGTGGCGGTCGGCAAGTACCTCGAGGCCGACGGGTGTGGCAACGGGTACTTCCAACTCGAGTCCGGCGAAGGCATGACCTTGCCGCCCCGGCGGTGATGGGTGCCAGTCAGAGGTGTTCGAGCCATCGAGCTCCCGGGGGCCCGCGGCGCGCCAGTCCCGCGACTCCATGCCTAGCAATCTCACCAAGGAGCGCGAGGGCGCCTGGCCAGCCGGTCTGTATCCGACAGAACCATCGGGGCCAAAAAGACCCTGCAGATACCCGTAGATTTAGGTTTGACGGAGCACTAGGGCAAGGGGTGGAGCTCGGCGATGTGCGGTTTGACGTGCCGGGTCTGGGCTTAAGCCGATTGCGCCTCCTCGTTACGCATCCCAGACGGTCTTCCAGGCGTCGACGTCCGCAGGCATCAGGCCGTGGAGCACGCAGTTGTGTTCGTGAAGTCCGAGTAGCTCCCATTGTGCGGATTCCAGGAACCAGGGCTGCTCGTGGTGGTCCACGCGGAGGCGGGCATATTCGGCGATGTGCCGCGCAGCCGCGATGCGGCCCATCCGCCCCTTCACGACCGCGCGAACGATGTCGCTGAGTGCTTGTCGGTGCTGCAGACGCAATCCACCGTCGGGATCCATGGACTCGGAGACGGCGACGTATCGTACGGCCGACCTGCGGTAGGCATGCAGGAAGACATCGCGGAGCAGTTCGACCCGGTTGAGTTCGTATACGCCGAGGACGCCCTCGATGTAGAGCGATCGCGGAACCTGCGAGAAGGAAAGCGGGGCAAGATTCGCCCGGATCAGTGGAATGTTGGCCGCGACGCGCGATAGCCGCTTGTTGACGTCCTCGAACGGTTGCAGATAGGGGAGCTGGACCATCGCGAAGAAGGCTTGCTCGAACGGGTCGTCGATCTCGCGCAGCCGGGCGAGGATCCGATCGAAGCACTCCTCGATCCGTTGAGGCACGGCCAAGGGCTCGAAGGAGGACCCTTCGATCCCGACGATGTTCATGCGCAGCCGCCCTGGGGCGCCGGGATCGGGCAGCAGGTCGCGTGACAGCAGGGCGTGGAGGCTGCAGATGGTGTAGCGGTTGAACTCGACCTCGGCATTCTCGTCGAGGAGGAACTCAATGGCTGCCCGGTGGTTCAGAATCATCCTCGCGTCGTCGCGTGTCTTCCCGGTCGCCTCGCCGCCGAGATCCAGGAGCCGCTGCGTGTCGAGCAGGGAGTAGGTGTTCCCCTCGAGCCGGCTCGAGTTCCAGGACAGGTCGACCAACAGCCGGGCGCGTACCTGGCGGGCGTGTGTGCCGGCGGGCTGGCGCGGCATCGATGTGCGGCCGAGGCGGTGCAGGAGTTCCCGGTCTTCCGGCGACAGATAGGGTCGGTCGGGATGGTAGCCGTCGAGGAAAGCCTGCTGGTAACCGACGGGCTTGCGTTGAGTCGTCGGCTGGGTGACGTGTTCCCGAATCGCCGCGCCGGTGTCGGACAGCACTGGGTCGACGCGGACTTGGGCGTGTACCTGCGGGCGTCCGGCAATGATCACGGCCCCCGCATCAACGTCGCGAGGCACCCGATAGCGTGTTGCACGACCGGTACCCTCGGCAACAAGCCGCGAGTTGCTGACCATTGCGGCGATGCGGGCCTGCAGCGTCCGCCGCGGCATGTCTTCGGGAACGGCTGCCGCGATCTCGCTCACGGACATGGCGTCGCCATGATTCCGAACCACCGCTTCGATGGCGTTCAGGTAGTGTTCGGGCGTCCGTCTCGCCATGGACTGTCCTTAACGGGCCGCGCGAGTTCGGTGAGCGCGCGCTTGCTCGGTCTCGCGACGGTTTTCGCGCGGGAATGGGACTTTTGCGCGCAGAAATTGTTTGTTACGCGCAGTTTAGCCCATTTTCACGCAGGAATGCGGATAGGACGAATAACCGCTCGAAACGGGATGGTTGCGAAGTACGGTTGATTGACGGGGCGCTCGGGGGAAGTCTTCAGAGGCGTCCGTTGAGCCCGTTGAGGATGTGGCGGTGGACGCTGGAGACGGAAAGGTCGCGCGAAACGGCGGTTGCTTGGGTAGCGGTCGCAGCATGGCGTCAGGCGGTCGTTTCTACGGGAGCCTGTCCTGGTATCGCGCGGCGGGGAGCTCTGTGTTGAGCGGAGGCGCTGTCGCATGGGTAGTTGTGGCTGGATCGCGAGCACGAACGTGCTCGAGGATCGTGGCGATGACATCGGGATTTTCGATGCGGGCGATGACGCGCAGTTTGCCGCCGCACTTGGGGCAGGTCTTGATGTCGATGGCGAAGACGCGCGTTTCAGGCGCCGCATCCAAGTCATGGGGGCAAGGGGCTTATCCGGCTTTTCGTGGCGCGGTTTGCGTTTTGGCGCGACGGACTCACGATGCTTGCAATTCGGCGCGAACACGCCGTGGAACCGGGTGAGGTTCAATCTCGGACGCGGGACCAACGCCGCCGGGCGGGCGATGAAGTCGAGTGGGTCGAGGACGACGCGGGTGGAGCCGTCGCGAACGGCTGCTTGAACCGATAGATGACTTGTCCCCGATCGTTGGTCGAGAGCCGCTCGTTGGCGATGGCGGGCCGTGCGATGTGGCGACGCCAATGCGGCCGTTGTCGGCAACGGTCTCGACCCGGACACGCAGCTCGGCCCGATCCAGAACCGGATACAGTTCGACAAGGTCGTCGACGTTCTCGAGGACATGCGGCTGAGCGGCGCGCGGATCCTTTGCGGTGGCGAGGTACCCGACGAACCCGGCTATTTCTTCCCGCCGACGCTCGTGACCGACATCGCCGAGGACAACCGGCTCGTGCGCGAGGAGCAGTTCGGCCCGATCGTGCCGGTCCTGAAGTTCTCTCATCTCGACGACGCGCTGAAGCGCGCGAACGACACGCGCTTCGGACTCAGCGCCTCGGTCTGAAGAACTTACAGACAACATCCAAACTAAAGAGCGGCACTCCGACTTTGGCGGGCAAACAAATTGATAGCGGATTGAAACCAATTCCACAGCGCTTAGGCGCGGTCATGTCATTACCTTACGGGTAAGCGTTCGCTCAGCGTTTCCGTTCGGTTCTACCGTGGATGTTGTCGATTTCGCGCCTCTCAAGGGGCGCATTTTTTCGGTTGAGCCTTCGTTTCCAGTGCACTCTTGGCAGGTCCAGCCAGATGTCGTTCTTCGGCTTGTCGTGTTTGTTGGGAGCGTTCAAATCGTCTGCGTCACCAGGTGGCGCCGACCCGGGTCCATCCGGAGGCCCGGCAGACCCCGTCGGTGGAGCGAGGCGTCTCGACAAACGTCTCCATGAGCACGGGGGTGGCATTAACGCTCGGCCCAAGTCGCCGGTTGGACTGAACGCCCGGACGAAATCGCTGGTCGACCGTCCCGACCATCCGGTGTCGTGACGCCAGCCCAGGATATTCGAGCCAACCCGAGTCAGCACGGACGCGCTAACGCTTCAAGCATCGTCGCGACCTCTAATGTCAGGCGGTGCTCTACGCGATCCAGAATCGGCCGAACGGCCGCGATCCGGTCTGCCATTTCATCTCGGCTTCTCTCCGTGCACGTTCGCGAAAGTCGAGGCTGTTCATCCAGGACAATCAAATAGTTGAGAATGCTCTGCAGTGTCTCCGGTACGTATGCGCCATCCGGGTGACGCCGCAGGTACTCGAATTCCCCATGCAACATGCGTCCGACATAACAGGGCATATACCCTTCACACTCACCGGGAGGGTCCTGCCGTGAGGCGCTCCAGGCGATCCGGTCCGCGATCGGATCGTCCCGGTACGCGTCGTGCAACGCCCAGTACCATTCCGGCTCCACGCCCCATTGAGCGCCAATTTCGAAATAGGTCAGACGCCGCTCATGGCGGTCGAGCCATGCCTCAATGTCGGCGCGGAGCGCATCGCCCCTGCGAAGGCCTCGCGACCGGTCGGATTCCGAGCCCCAACTGAGGTCCTCGTGGCCGATCGAACGCGCAGTTCTTTCCAACACCTGCAGCTCGAGCAGTTCCATCTCAGCCGATCCGTCGACCGTGATCCCCTGCCACCGGTTCTCGAACAGGGCGTGCACGACGGCCATGCGACCGAACGGGATTCGACCCGTCAGTCGAGCCGTGCTCTCGACAATGGCGATGACGGCGCGTTCGGGAAGATCGCTCTCGAAATTCGTGACCAGCCGACGCGACACGAAACAGACTCGACCGCGGGCTACCTCGACGGGCACCCAGTCCAGCGCCCCGGATTGGCTTGCCGCCCGGTTAAGCAGTTCGGCGACATCCAGGCGCTCAACGACCGATGCGGACAGTGACGGCGCAGCCCGGCATGCGCCGCCGCTACCCAGTACAACGACCTGGCGGTCAGGTGCCTGAGCGTGCCCGACGCAAACCAGAACCGTCCACGCGCAAGACACGACGGCGAGGACCATCAAGTGAATTTCCACGGACCGGGGCCATTGCTGCCAGCACCCCGTCCAGACGGAGTCACGTTGGTACCCTGTGGTTGTGCATCCATTCATGTTCCTCCCAGACACTGGTCGGCACGAAGATATTACCGCGCGGAATCGTCCTCGTCGTCCGTAACAAACCGGCCTTGCGGACCTTCGGCTGATCGGGCGTACCGCCCACCTCGAGCGTGACCGAGAACTCCCCCGAAGGATGCTCGATAGACATGCGCTTGACGGCGCCATCAGGTACGGTCGCGATGCCGTCTGTGACGGAGCCCGGTAGGATGCAGGCCGTCGCGACCGACACGGCGCCGAGCACGCCGATTGCGGCGTGGCAGTCGTGCGGAATGAACGTACGGGTGCAAACGTGCCCGCCGGCCCGCGGCGGCGCGATCAGGCTCATTTTCGGCACGACATTGTCCGTCACGTCGCCGAGGTTCATCCGCGGGCCGAGCTCGAGGCGAATCGCTTCGAGCCTGCGCTTGAGTTCGCTGTCGCTGCCAAGCTCGGCCGGGGTCTCATAACCGGTCTTGCCGAGATCCTCGGCTCGCAGGACCACGACCGGCATGCCGTTGTCGCGATGACCTGCCGATTGCGGCCGAGTTGGGGCAACGGCTGGTGGACGTCGGCACCCTGAGCGAGCCGGATGACCTCTACTTCCTCACAAGCGACGAGATCAAGCCCGCCCTGGCAGCGCGCGGGCTCGGCAAGGCAATGCCCGAGTATCTCGCCCTCACAGCAAACCGCCGGGAACTCAGGGAGGCGCGCAAGCGCCTGCACCCGCCGCGCACGATTCCGGAAGAAGCCAGCGAGAACCCCGGCGTGAAGTTCAAGAACGACGACGACTCGAGCGATACCCTGCGCGGCATCCCCGTGAGTCCGGACACGATCACCGCGCCGGCCAGCCGGATCATGAATGCCCAGGAGTTCGACCGGATGCAGCCCGGGTCTATCCTGGTCTGCCCCATGACATCCCCCGCCTGGACCCAGCTATTCGCCCACGCTGTCGGGCTCGTGACCGACATCGGAGGAATCCTGGGCCACGGCTCCATTGTCGCCAGGGAATACAGCATTCCCGCGGTGGTCGGCACCGGCAACGTCACTCGGCGGATTGAGAGCGGTCAGACCCTGGAGGTGGACGGAGACGCGGGTACCGTTGTTATCCAGACAGGCGACTGACTTTTTTACTCGACTTGCCGGAGGTTGGCTTTCGTTCGGCGCGAGAGCGACGGCCTGGTGAAGAAGGACCCGGACGCGCGCCACGCGCGCCCACGAGGGTGGCCCTCAGGCATCGACTGGAGTAGCGTCACGGCCGTGGTCGTTGTAGAAATCGGCGACTACCATTAGGACAACTGCTGAAGAGAGATGAAATGAGCGAGGCGATGAGGATGTCCTTTAACCCCGACTGGGTCTCACCTCCCGGAGATACCGTCGCCGACCTGTTGGACGAGCGAAGCTGGACGCAGGCTGAGTTCGCAATTCGGCTTGGGACTTCCAGGAAATTTGTCAATCACCTCGTATCGGGCGAAGCGTCGCTTAACCAAGCAACTGCGCTAAAACTTGAGCGGGTGCTTGGTAGCACCACCCGATTCTGGCTGAATCGTGAAGCTGACTATCGCGCTGCCTTGGCGAAGCAACAGGAGAATCGAAACGCTCCGAAATGAAGTTCCAGTGGCGGCGATGAGGAGAATGGGATGGATCGGACCGCAACGTGACAAGAGGGGTGCTACGAGGTGGCTTTCGCCACAAAAGGCGCTGCTGATGTTGAGCTTGCGCTACAAGACAAACGACCAGTTGTGGTTTTCCCTGTTCCACGAAGCGGGCCATATTCTTCGACATGGCAAGAAGAAGATATTCCTGGAGTTCAATCAGGGGGAGCGCAGGCCGAAGAGGCGGAAGCAGATCGGTTTGCAGCCAACCTGCTAATCCCGCCCAGGCATCATCAAGAGCTCTTCAGCCAGGGATCGAACAAACGGAAAGTCGTGGCTTTCGCTGAGAACATTGGAATCGCGCCAGGGATTGTCGTTGGCCGCTTGCAGCACGAAGGTCTTGTGCCCCATACGCACCTGAACGGCCTCAAAGCCAGATGCCCCTGGGAGCGAGCGTCGGGGACCCAGTAGGGAACCCATTCGGGAACCCAAAAGAGGAGATCGGGTTAAGGAGACGGAGGATCGCCGTTTAGCGTCACGTAAGGAGTGGGCGAACGGGTTAGATGGCGAGACTTCGCCCGGCCGAGTGAGCCTTGCGGCACATGTTCGGCTAGAGGCCTGACATGGTATTCTGGCCGCGTCGGTTTCCAATAACTGTCAGCAAGCGAAGACCGATGCGATAAGCCCAGCAGCCCCAGCGTTCCCACGCCCCTGCCACATGAGGCTCATTTCGCATGTCCACCATCATTTGCCGGAGATTGACCTTCGGCTACCCCGGTTCCGAAGACAACGTCTTCAAAGACGTCGATCTCGTCATCGATACCCAGTGGCGGTGCGCCCTCGTGGGTCGAAACGGTCGCGGCAAGACCACCCTGATGCGGTTGATCCACGGCGAACTCGTCCCCGACCGCGGCAGGATCGAGCAGATACCGACCGCCTACTTCCCACGTCCGGTCGTCGATCCCGAGCAGCGCGTCCGAGACGTCGTCAAGGATGCCGTCGGCCCCTTCCGCCGATGGGAGACCGAGATGGATGGCCTGCTCGCGGATGGTGGCGAGGATGCCATTGCCCGCTACGGTGAACTCCTCGACGACTACGAGGAGTCCGGCGGCTACGCCATCGACAGCGGCATCGAAGCGGAGCTCTCCGCGCTTGGCGTCGATGAGCGATTCTGGGACAGGCCATTCTCGAATCTCTCGGGCGGCGAACAGACGCGTTGCCTTCTTGCCAGCCTGTTCGTGTCGGACGCGAACGCGCGCCACGGGAGTTCTGCGACAGCAAAACTCCCAAGTCGCCCGCCGGGACGCCGCTTACCTTTGATCGACGAGCCGACCAACCACCTGGACGCCGACGGCAGGCGCCAGCTTGCCGACTACCTGCGTTCCAAGCCGGGCTTCCTGCTGATTTCCCACGACCGCGCGTTTCTCGACGCCTGTTGCGACCACGTCGTCGCACTGAACCGCGACACCGTCGAGGTCGAGCGCACGTCATTCTCGGCCTGGCGCGAACGTTTCCGGCAACGGCTTGCCAGGCAACGCTCCGAGAATGCGGCATTGAAGGAGGACATCGGGCGACATACGCAAGTCGCCGCCGACCGACGCGCCGGCGCGCTAAAACGGGAGAGCGACAGGGCTTTGAACCGCGCGAGGCGGCAGATGAAGAGAGCGCTCGCCGCCGAACGTCGAGCCGAGAACGCAGCCGACGAACGACGCCGCACACTCGTCGATGTGGAGAAGCAACGGCACCTGCGACTTCCCGACACCGGTAGAGTCGCTGGATCGCTGGTCGTCGCGAACGACCTGAGCCTGTGGCGCGGCGAAGCGCCGGTGTTCGCCAGGCTGTCGTTCACGATTGCGCCGGGCGACCGAGTCGCCGTCATCGGACCCAACGGCAGCGGCAAGACGAGCCTGCTCGACCAGATCGAACGCGCACCGCATCGACATGCGGGCACGCTCTCAAGGCCGGCCCATGTAACCGTGGCGAGGACCTACCAGAATCCCCAATGGAGGTCGGGATTTTTCCGCGATCGGCTAACCGAAGCTAGTCTCGACGAGTCCCGCTTTCGCCAGATCATGGCTGTCCTCGGCGTGCGCGGTCGCGTTCTCGACGGGCGCGTGGAAGACCTGAGCCACGGGGAACAGAAAAAGATCGACCTGGCGCGCTCCTTTCTCGCCGGCGCACACCTGCTGCTGTGGGACGAACCCTTGAACTTCATCGATATCGATGCCCGCGAGCAGATCGAGGAGGTGTTGCTGCGGGACAAACCGACGGTGGTGTTCGTGGAGCACGATGCGGCGTTCGTCGAACGGGTCGCTACGCAAGTAATTCAGCTTCCGGGTTGACGCCACTTGTTCGGTGAGGGCGAGCGTCCAGAAGCCCCTTCTCAAGGCAACGGCTCGGCTTCCACCATCACAGCTACCAATACTGCCGTTTCGTCGCCCTGATTCACCCAGGCGTGGTTGGTGCCGCGCTGAATGACCACGTCGAAGGGCTTCAGGTGAACCTCGCCTTCGTCGACCAGCATCGTCACCTCGCCCTTGAGCAGGATGATGTGGTCCACCGTCCTAGTCTTGTGCATTCCAGGGTGCCGAGAAGTGTCCGGTTTCCGCGTGATCGCGGCCGCCCTTTCTGTTTCGCTCATGGCTGCCAGGCGTTCCTGCGCCTCGCGTTCGCGATCCTCGGGGCTTCCATGCTCGCCTTCCGGTCTCACCTCGAAGAAACGGAATATCGTGCCATTGGCATCGGGTTCGAGGATCCCGGGGCGCATGACGTCCTTTCGTTGTAAAACTGCGAACCGAACATTGCGGATAGGACGAATAACCGCTCGAAACGGGATGGTTGCGAAGTACGGTTGATTGACGGGGCGCTCGGGGGAAGTCTTCAGAGGCGTCCGTTGAGCCCGTTGAGAATGTGGCGGTGGATGCTGGAGACGGAAAGGTCGCGCGAAACGGCGGTTACTTGGGTAGCGGTCGCAGCATGGCGTCAGGCGGTCGTTTTCTACGGGAGCCTGTCCTGGTATCGCGCGGCGGGGTGCTCTGTGTTGAGCGGAGGTGCTCTCGCATGGGTAGTTGTGGCTGCCTCGCGAGCACGAGGATCGTGGCGATGACATCGGGATTCTCGATGCGGGCGATGACGCGTAGTTTGCCGCCGCACTTGGGGCAGGTCTCGATGTCGAGGCCGGAGAAATCGAACTGGATGAGAACGGCTGCTTCGAACTGATCTTGAGCAGCAGGCAGCATGACGGGAACTGGCTGCCGATGACCCCCGAAACCGGCACCTTGATCGTCCGGCAGACGTTTCTTGATAGACCATCGGAAACGCCCGCCGAACTACGTATCGAACGTATCCACTGCGCCGACGACGGAAAGCGCCCTTCGCCACTCACGCCGCACGGGATCGACGAGGGCTTGAAGGCCGCCGGCAGCCTGGTGGCGGGCGCATCTCTCCTGTTCGCGAAATGGGCGCGCGACTTTCAACGGCACAGCAACCGCCTTCCCCTGTTCGATCCCGAAGTCTCCAACGCGGCTGGAGGAGATCCGAACATCGTCTACTACCACACCCATTGGGCACTGGCCGGCGACGAAGCGCTCTTGATCGAGGTCACGCCGCCGGCGTGCGAATATTGGAACTTCCAGTTGAACAACTACTGGATGGAATCGCTGGGCTACCGCTATCACAACATCCGGACGAACAAGCACCTGGCGTAATATGAGGCGGTCGGGTCGGTACGATTGGTCGTTGCGGCATGCGGACCAGGGACTACCGAACTGGATCGATACCGCGGGTCACGCGCGTCGGGCACGATGTGCTTGCGCTGGGTCCGGTCGGAATCGCATCCGGAGCCACAGACCCGAGTCGTCAAGCTGGGCGAACTCGATTCGCTGCGTCCATAGGGCGCAAAGGACGCGTGAGAAAGGCGAAGTGGCAACATCGACCGACTACGAGAACCCCTACCGGCCCCTGGCCGTATCGATGCTGAATGCGGCCGGCCGCCTTGCGCGTTGAGCAACTCCTGCGGGAGCGCCCCGAAATCGGCGATGTCGATCTGGGCATCATCGTCATCGCGGGACTGCGGCGCACCGGCACGACGACTTTGCACCGCGTGATCGGGGCGGACTTCCACACGGCGAAGCCGATCACGGTGACCGCCGCCGTGCCCAGGAAGCGTGGCGGCGATCCGGTTTGCGCAGCCTATCGGTCGGGATCTTCCGCCGTCGCCGTGACGCGGCGGTTCCGCTGCCTGCCGTCCTCGGTGGCGTTGTCGGCGATCGGTTGCGACTCGCCGTGGGCGTTCACGCTAAGCCGTTCGGTTGCGACGCCGGCACCGACCAGGTGGTCGCGCACGGCTTCGACGCGCCGTTCCGAGAGACGCTGGTTGTAGGCTGTGGAGCCTTCATGGTCGGTGTGGCCATCCAAGGACGCCCGTCGCGACGGATAGGTATCGAGATAGCGCACGAACGGTAGCAGCCGTTGGCCGTTTTCCGGTCGCAGTTCCACCGAGTCGAAGTCGAACTCCACGCTGACCCTGGACGCGATCGGGCAGCCGTTGGGGTCGACGCGCGCGCCGGCCGGGGTGTCCGGGCAGCGGTCCTGGTAGTCCGGAACCCCGTCGTCGTCGCCGTCCAGCGGGCAGCCATCGGCATTCACTGGGATCCCCGGCGGCGTGCCGGGGCACTTCGGCTCTACTTCGGCGGGTTCCGGCGGGGCCGGTCGGGCCGGCGGCGGGACCCGCGCAGGTGCGGGCCGGGTTCGACCAAACGAGACCGTCAGGCCAAGCTGAAAGTAGGGGCTGAAGCCCCCGGAACCGCTCGTGCTCACGCCGCGCACGTCGCCGCGCCAGTGAATACGGCTGCCAACGGCACCGAACACGCCGGCACCCACGAACCGCTGGCCGCAACGACCCGATGGCCAATCGGAATCCGGCACGTGCGTGCTATTTCCGCCCCCCGCCAGGAGGTAGGGACGTATCCCGCGTTTCGTCTTCTTCGACGACCAGATCGCCGTGATCCAACGCGAACGCCCGTCGCCCCGGTCAGCGGCCCACTCGTTGTACGAGACTTCCGCGGCCAGATTGTCCTTGGCCGCGAGTCCCAGGCTGATGCCGCCTCCGGACGCGTAACCAAAGTCGTAATCCCGCGCCGTCTCGAAGTGGGCCGCGTTCAGCGTGACGAACCAGTCGCCGCGACCGGGCCCCGGATCGGCACCGGCGGACAAGGCGGTCGCCGAGGCCAGCAACACGATTGCGATGGCGACCACGAGCCCGCTGGGCGCCAGTTTCCGCTCGACCTTCATGGACCGCCTCCGTGTTGCCGCGCTATTCGCATGTGGGCCCCGTCGAACGGTTTACTCCATCGAGCCACGTCTGGAAGTCCTCGTCGGCGGGCGCGCAGAGGCCGTCGTTGTCGTCGAACAAGAATACCCGCAACCCCGTCATGCCGGTCATCGCCGCAGGTAGTCGACCCGAGAGCTGGTTTCGGTCCAAGACGAGAATCCACAGTTCGGTCAGGTCGGCGATTTCCACGGGGACGGTGCCCGATAGGTCGTTTCCCGCGAGTTGGAGCGTTCCCTCGGTCATCGTCAACATGCCGAGCGTGGCCGGAATCGATCCTGTCAGTGCATTGTCGTTGAGGGAGAGCAACCGGAGGTGGGGCAGCCGCCCCAACTCCTCGGGAATGCTTCCGGTCAGTTTGTTTGCGGCGAGATGCAGCGACTGCAAATACTCGATGTTCGCGAGTTCGGGAGGGATCGAGCCCTCCAGTTCGTTATGGGCAAGATGCAGGCGGCGAAGGTCGATGTGACGAGGCAGCCAGCCGGGAATGGGGCCGGACAACTGGTTGTTCGACAGGTATAGATCGCGAAGATTCTCCAAGTTGTCGAGTTCGGCTGGGATTGCGCCGGTGAGTTGGTTCGTGTCCAACGACATTCGGACGATCTGCGTCAGATTCCCGAAGGCCTTTGGAATCGGCCCCGTCAGGCGATTTAGGGCAAGATCCAGGTGGTCGAGGCTCGCGAGGTTGCCGATTTCGTCGGGAATCGAACCGGTCAGTTGGTTGTCCGAAAGGTTCATCCATTCGAGGCGGGTCAGGTTGCCGAGTTCCGCAGGGATGGATTCAGTCAGTTGGTTGCCCGCCAGGTCAAGGGTCTGGAGATTCGTCAAGTTCCCCAGTTGCCACGGAATCGTCCCGGTCAACTCGTTACTCCTGCAGTCAATAACATTGCAGACTAGACCCAAATCCAGAGCCGCAAGGTCAGTCAGGTTGCCCAACTCCGGCGGAATGGCGCCCGAAAGGCCGTTTCCGTCCAGCACGAGCGTTCGCAGGCCTCGGAGGTTCATCAACTGCCACGGGATCGTGCCCTGCAGCCCATTGTCTGGTAGTTGGATGCCGACGACGCATCCGTCCTCGACGCGCACCCCGTACCAGTCGTGCAACTCCTCGGCCGCCAGCCAACCAGAATTAAATCTCCAGTCGTCCCCCGAGGTCGCGTGGTAGAGAACTTCAAGTACGTCCCGGTCGTCCGCACAGCGCGCCACTTCGATGACGACCTCCGCAGACGCCGAGGTCGCGCCCTCGTTGTCGGTCACGTTGAACGTAAAGGTGTCCTGCCCGGAGAAGTCGGCATTCGGCGTATATGTCACCTTGGGCGGAGTTCCGGTCAGGGTCCCGTCTTGGGCCTCGGTGAGGACCTCGTAGCTCTCGACGGTGCCGTCGATGTCCGTCCCTTCGAGGACGATGTCGATCGACTCTTCGTCGGTGATCGTCAAGCTTTGCGCAACCGCCACTGGCGCATCGTTGACCGGGGTCACGTTTATCGACACCCGTGCGGGTTCGGACGTCACGTCGTCGCCGTCCACAACGCTAAACGAGAAGCCGTCCGTGCCATTGAAGTCCATGTTCGGCGTGTAGGTGAGGCTCGGTGGATCACCCGACAGCTCCCCGTTCTCTGGCTCGGTTACGACCTCGTACCCGCCGATGCTCCCCTCGGCGTCGGTACCGGAGAGTTCGATGGCCACGCTGCCGTCCTCGGAGACGTCCACCTCCCGCGCCGTGGCAACGGGTGAGTCGTTGACGGGTGTGACCTCGATGGAAACCTGGGCGGGATCGGAGTCCGCGCCCCGGTTGTCAGTTGCGACGAACGTGAAACTGTCCGTGCCGTTGAAGTCGGCCGCGGGCGTGTACGTGAGCGCGGGGGCCGTCCCGGTCAGGGTGCCTTGCTGGGGCTGGTCGACGACGCGGTAGCCCGTGACGCTGCCGTCCGGGTCGGTACCGGCCAGTTGGATCGCGATCGACGCGTCCTCCTCGACGACGACGCTCTGGGCCGTCGCGGTGGGCGGTTGGTTCGGCGGATCCGCTGCCTTAGCCCCGCAGCCGACGCAATTCCTGTCGCAGGAGGAAACCGCCGCCAACGCCGCGATCAGCAGCGCGGCGTTCCGGTAGACCGAGGCGGTTGTCCTCTTCGGGCGAGCCCTCGACCCATTGTCATGGCGCTGCTCAAGGCGTGGGCGCGGTCGCGGCCTCAACGAGAACTCCTGGGCGGGCTAGTCAGTGTGCGGCGACCACACGGCGGACTTGGTCAGGGCAGCCGCACTCGGTTACGAACCGTTTTCGTAGCGTACCAGCGGCAGGTCTCGATGTCGATTGGCGGGCCGTGCGATGTGGCGACAGAGCTTTTCGAGCTTGTCGCGTTGGGCGGCTTCACAGACGGTGGCGGCGTGGAGCGAAAAGCCCGGCTGCCTGGCGAGCAAGGTGGATTAATTAGTGTCTCCCGGTCCAACGACAACGCGCTGGTCGAGGGCAAGAACGCGCACGTGGTGCGCAGGCATCTCGGCCACGAGCATATCCCGGCCCGCTTCGCGGACGACGTGGACGCCTTCGCGCGCGGGCATCTGTCCACGTTCGTGAACTTCCACCGCCCCAGCCTGTACGCGACGGAGTAGGTCGACTCCAAGGGCAAGGTGCGGCGCAAGCACCTGCGCGACGACGTCAAGACGCCGTATGAGAAGCTGAAGTCGCTGTCGGGGGCGACCGGCAACCTTAAGCCGAGCCTGACGTTCGGGGCGCACGACCGGATCGCCGGCGCGCAGTCGGACCTGGAAGCCGCTCGGGCGCTCAACGCGGCCCGCGCCGATAATGTCAATCTATTCGCGTCGGGCGCATCCGCCTCAAGAACTCGCTTCCGGCATCCGAGGTTGTTTATCGTGCATGCGCGACAAGGCAGCGATTCCATTTGGTTGTTTGATTGGTTGTGCGCGTCAAGTTGTGCGAAAGCGGTGGCGCTAGCAGTCTGTCGGCCTTGGGGGTTTTCGGAGTCGGTCATGGGGACTGTGCCGGCCATGCGGGGTGCCCGCCGCGGAGATCGTTCTCGACGGCTGGAAAGCGGCGAGTCCGGCGAGCGCCGTCCAGAGGACTCCGGAACCCGACAGATGGCCCGCGGGGGCGCGAAAACGGCGGGCGAGACGCGCTGTATAACCCATTCACGCCAGCCGCAGGTTGTTCAGCCGTTTGCAGTTATAGGCCAGCGTCACCTTGGCCCACTCGCCCTCCACCTTGTCGAGACCGCGACTTCGTTTTCCGGACTACTGCCTCGGCCCTTAAGCGAACTCGTCCCGGACCGCGGCAGGATCGAGCAGATACCGACCGCCTACTTCCCACGTCCGGTCGTCGATCCCGAGCAGCGCGTCCGAGACGTCGTCAAGGATGCCGTCGGCCCCTTCCGCCGATGGGAGACCGAGATGGATGGCCTGCTCGCGGATGGTGGCGAGGATGCCATTGCCCGCTACGGTGAACTCCTCGACGACTACGAGGAGTCCGGCGGCTACGCCATCGACAGCGGCATCGAAGCGGAGCTCTCCGCGCTTGGGATCGACGAGCGATCCTGGGACAGGCCGTTCTCGAATCTCTCGGGTGGCGAACAGACGCGTTGCCTTCTTGCCAGCCTGTTCGTGTCTGATACGAACTCGCGCAGCAGGAATGCTGGTACAGCAAGACTCCCAGGTCACGCGCCGGGTCGCCGCTTTCCCTTGATCGACGAGCCGACCAACCACCTGGACGCCGACGGCAGGCGCCAGCTTGCCGACTACCTGCGTTCCAAGCCGGGCTTCCTGCTGATTTCCCATGATCGCGCGTTTCTCGACGCCTGTTGCGACCACGTCGTCGCACTGAACCGCGACACCGTCGAGGTCGAGCGCACGTCGTTCTCGGCCTGGCGCGAACGTTTCCGGCAACGGCTTGCCAGGCAACGCTTCGAGAATGCGGCATTGAAGGAGGAGATCGGGCGACATACGTAAGTTGCCGCCGACCGAGTCGCCGTCATCGGACCCAACGGCAGCGGCAAGACGAGCCTGCTCGACCAGATCGAACGCGCACCGCATCGACATGCGGGCACGCTCTCAAGGCCGGCCCATGTAACCGTGGCGAGGACCTACCAGAATCCCCAATGGAGGTCGGGATTTTTCCGCGATCGGCTAACCGAAGCGAGTCTCGACGAGTCCCGCTTTCGCCAGATCATGGCTGTCCTCGGGGTGCGCGGTCGCGTTCTCGACGGGCGCGTGGAAGACCTGAGCCACGGGGAACAGAAAAAGATCGACCTGGCGCGCTCCTTTCTCGCCAAGGCACACCTGCTGCTGTGGGACGAACCCTTGAACTTCATCGACATCGATGCCCGCGAACAGATCGAGGAGGTGATGCTGCGTGACAAACCCACGGTTGTTTTCGTGGAGCACGACGCGGCGTTCGTGGAACGGGTCGCGACGAAAGTGATCCATCTCCCGGGGTGACGCCAGGATTGGGCAGCCACACCGCGTGCCCGACGGGACCTTTCTTTCAAGATCGTGAGCTGTCGATTAGCTCCAACAATTCCTTGCGACTGTACGAAGGTGTTTGGTCTTGACTGATCAGCTCTTTCAATTTCCTTTTGATCGTCAAGAACTCTTCTGTAAGTTTGAGCGATGGGTCTCGAGCCGGTCCAAAGGGAATGCTGACCTTCTCGACGATACGACCGGGCGCCGGTGAGAATACCATCACTTGATTTGCCAGGTAGACCGCTTCGTCCACATCGTGAGTAACAAAAATCACAGTTATTCTTTCGACCTGACTGAGCAGTTGTATCATGTCCTGCAATTCTTCCCGAGTCTGAGAATCGAGCGCACCGAAAGGTTCATCCATGAGTAGGATCTTTGGTCGATTGGCAAGTGCTCGGACAATCGCCAGGCGCTGTTGCATGCCCCCCGATAGTTCTCTCGGATAAGCTTTGGCGAAGTCTTCCAGACCGACCAGTTTCAATAGTTTCTGTGCTCTTCGCGCGATATTGCGCGGCCTGTCATTTTCCAATTGGCCTTTTGCGCCATTGCATCTTAACCGGACGGCAAAAGCGGCATTCTTCTCAACGGTCAGCCATGGGAACAGCGTGTATTGCTGAAATACCATGCCAATGTCCGGGCTCGGTCCGGTCATTGCGTTGCCGTCGAGTGTCACTTGACCGCTGGTCGGGTGTTCAAGGCCGCTAATAATGTTCAGGAGAGTAGATTTTCCACAGCCGGAAGGGCCGAGGAACACAACAAAATCAGCGTGGTCAATCGTGAATGTGCTTGATTTCAGCGCTTCAACAATTCGGTTGTCCGAGTGATACGTTCTAGTAACCCCATCGACTTCCAATTTCATTTATTGTAGGTGTCCGACCATCCGAAAGCTCGTCTGTTAAATGCACGAAACATCATGTCCAGGATCAAGCCGATCAATCCTAGCAGGACCAGATACAACATTATTTTTGGCATTTGAATAAATCGTGCGAATTTCATGATGCGAATCCCCAGGCCTTCGTTCGTTGCAATCAGCTCGGCAACGACGAGATAGGTCCATGCCCAGCCATGACAGATTCTGAGTGAATCGAAAACTCCGGGGAGCGCGCTTCGCAAAAGCACCTTGGTCATTATTTCCGTTTGAGAAGCCCCCAGCGTGTGGGCAACCTTGACAAGGTCGTAGCTGACGCGCCGAATTTCATCGGCGACCATCAACAACAAGGGGAAGAAGGTGCCGATGAATATCAGATAAATCTTGGGCTCTTCATTTACGCCAAAAATCGCGATGAACAGGGGAATGAGCGCCGGTACAGGGATATAGCGGATAAACTCCGCCCATGGTTGAAAGAAAGCCTCAGCGATCTTGAAGGCCCCCATCAACACCCCAATAGGTAGCGCTAGTACCGCAGCCATCAAGAATCCGGCGAACACACGGTACATGCTGTGGTAGATGTCCGAAAGGATCATGGCGTGATTTTCGGTAATCATCTGCCAGGATGTTTGTGCAATGATGCCAACGGTAGGGAAGAACACTTCTTTTTCGGGATCGTTGACGGCGCTCTGGCTGACCCATACGTACCACGCTATCGATAGAATCAGGGACAGAATTGTCATCGTCCAGGCCAATAGCCGGGGGATAGGCGCACGCAACAGGAAGTACTGTTTCATTTCTGAATCACTTCGGTCAAGATAACTCAGACCTGCAGTGGTGCTTAGGCTGAAGTTGATGAGCGGGAACCAAAAACTTGCCTTGCTGATGATCGACTTCCAGCGGGACTTTTGCGAGAACGGCGGCTATGCGTCGCGCTATGGGGGTACGGACTGGGTCGAGCCAATACTGCCCAAAGCTAAAGCATTGCTGACTTCGGCCCGCAATGCCGGAATGCCGGTGTTTCATACCCGTGAAGGCTATGCACCGGATCTTTCCGACTGTCATCCGCAAAAACTGACACGAAGCCGGGCCGGCGGGTGTGAAATTGGCAGCGCGGGACCCCTCGGGCGACTGCTGATTCGAGGACAGGCTGGTCATGAATTTGTTCCCCTGCTGGCGCCGCGGGCGGGCGAAATCGTGATTGACAAGTCCAGCTATAGTGCCTTTCATGAAACTGAGTTACTCGGAATGTTGACTACCCTTGGCGTCACTGAACTGCTGGTTGCCGGGGTAACGGCGGATGTATGCGTACACAGCACATTGCGCAGCGCCACGGAATACGGTCTCTTTTGCCACTATATTGCCGACGCGATTTCTACTTTCGATCCGGAAATCCGGCGCGCTTGCGAAAAAATGGTGCAGGCCGAGGGCGGGGTCTGGGGTCGCCTGACGACGGTAGCGGAAATCTCTGCCTCACACCCAACGTGACGCTACCCCGTCCTGTGCCTTTACCGGTATTCGTATTTCAGAAATATCTGCTGGCAGGACTCCCATAGAATGCCCCCGACAAGCTTGATTTTCGCACCGTTTCTCGCGTTCATCTCTTCGGCGCTAATAAGTATTTCTCGTTGCTTTCCCGCTGTGATCTGACCAATTTGCTCCATGGTCGCGCCGTATACTATCCGTTCGATCTTGTTCAGCCAGGCTGTCGTAAAACACATGGCACAGGGTTCGACGGTTGTATAAAGCGTGAGGTCGAGCAGATCGTTGCGGTCAAACGTCCTGCACGCGCGCTTGACGATCAGCGTTTCAGCGTGGGCAGACATGTCATTGAGTTCTTCAATCCGATCATGTTCCCGCAAAACAACTTCGCCCCCTTCATTCACCAGAACGCAACCGAAGGGCGGCTCGCCGCTTTCTACGCCTCTTTGAGCTTCGGCCAGCGCCACTTTCATATAGAATTCGTGGCTTTCCCGCACGACCTTCGACTTCTTTATTGAACCAGAGAAGAGTCTAGAATGGTGTCTACATCCTTGACGTCTGTCACCATGTTATTGGCAACCAGGAACTTCACTACCTTCGCGATGGACTCTGCCGCAGGCCCCGCGAACAGGTCTCGATTGTCCGCCAAGTTGTAGATTTTATCGGTCTCGAGCATTGCCAGCGCATCTTCGGGGCTTACCTCCAGCGCTTTACTCAGGATCATGGCGGCCGCCTCGGGGTTTGCCCGCAAGAAATCTACGCCCTTGTCGACCGCCTCTATAAAGGCGACCACCGCCGCCTTTTTGTTGCTGAGAGTCTTTGGAGTAAGCGCTATGCCATCGAGGATGGTGTCGGGCGTATCTGCGCTATCAAACAAGACTGTGCCCCCGCTGGCGGTCGCTTTCGTAACCCAGGGCTCCCACGTAACCGCGGCGTCCACATTCCCAGACAAAAATGCCGCGCCCGCATCATCGGCACTCATGTTGATGAACTCAACGTCGCTTTCCTTCATGCCATTCTGTTCCAGGGCGATCATTAACAACATGTGATTGACTTCGCCCTGCGTCGCGGCCACGACCTTGCCTTTCAGATCCTTCACGGAAGAGATGGAATCTTTGGCAATGATGGCATCCGCCCCATTGGAGGTATCAAAAAGGAAAACCACCTTGATCTCGTTTCCGGTCACCAACTTTGCGAGGGTTATGTTTTGCAACGTGGACATTGCGAGATCCAGATGTCCCCCGATCATGGCGGGCAGGGTCTCGCCGGGGTTGGCAAATGGTTTCGCATCTATTTCGAGCCCGGCTTCCTCAAAGAAACCTTGATCTTTTGCAACAAAATAACCCGCGTAACCAATCCACATGTCGTGGCCGACGGTCAACCTCATACTGTCGTCAGCCAGGAGGCTGCTTCCGGAAAGGATTACAGTAGCGACCAAAATTAGCAGTTTCTTTGTCATGTAATAGACCCCGTTTGTTCATTCCGATGAGAATGTGTACCCAGAACTTTTATTCCCCGCCAGCGCGGGTTGACCGCGCTGTCACCAACCATGCCCTGCTCGTCGAGGGCTGAAGATGACTCGCTCGTGGCACCCCTGGCCAAATCCAAATCTGGCTTCCCTAATCACCGGGGGTGCTGCAGGACGTCGATCCGCGCCGCCAAGCCAATAGGAAGGCTAATGCAGGAAACGGGCCAACTTGGGGGCGGCGGGGGTTTTGTAACGGTTTGACCCCATTAGATGGGGTTGCATGCCGCGATTGTTGTATTTGTGCCCCGAATCGGGGCGTTCAGATGGGGAAAAACACCCGATTGGTGCAACTGGCCATGAGTGCAAGTCTGAAGGGCGATGCGGGATGCGATCCATCCTCCGTAGCGGGAGATGTCTGTGGCCCGTTCAACGGCGACCGGCTCGGCGGTAGACCGCATCTGCCGGGCCGACGCCAAAATGAGCCCCGCGCGATATATCGACCCCGCAGCTCGAACCCGGCACCGCCACGGGTCGTTCTCGACACCAACCTGCTGCTGTGCGCGCTGGTCGCAAGCGGGGTGGCCACGGCGGTTCTACGGGAGGGATGGCAGAGGCAACGGTTCACCCCACTCGCCTCGAAGGAAACGATCCGCGAACTCATACGCGTGCTGGCCTATCCAGAGTTCGGGTTGAACGCAACGGAGCAGGAAGACCTGTTGTCCGACTACCTGCCTTTCTGCGCGACCGTCAACGTTTCCAATCCGCCGCCGCCCACACCGATCTGCCGCGACCCCTGCCACATACCGTTTCTGGAGCTTGCCATGGCGGGCGGTGCGGACTTTCTCGTGACGGGCGATCAGGACCTGTCAGCCTGTCTGCCGAGTTCTTGTGTGAGATCGTTACGGTCGACGGATTCCTGGCGCAACCTGATTTCACGTGAACGGGGACGACGCTCGTCGCCCGCGCTTTGGGTCAGGGCAACGGCTCGGCCTCCACCATCACAGCTACCAATACTGCCGTTTCGTTGCCCTGGTTCACCCAGGCGTGGTTGGTGCCGCGCTGAATCACCACGTCGAAGGGCTTCAAGTGGACCTCGCCTTCGTCGACCAGCATGGTCACCTCGCCCTTGAGCAGGATGATGTAGTCCACGGTCCTGGTCTTGTGCATTCCCGGGTGCCGGGAAGTGTCCGGTTTCCGCGCGATCGCGGCCGCCCTTTCTGTTTCGCTCATGGCTGCCAGGCGTTCCTGCGCCTCGCGTTCGCGGACCTCGGGGCTTCCATGCTCGCGTTCCGGTCTCACCTCGAAGAAACGGAATATCGTGCCATTGGCATCGGGTTCGAGGATCCCGGGGCGCGTCGCCACGGTATCCACCAGGTCGAGATTGTCGGTCGGCATGCTCGTGGTGCACCACATCTCATACAGGTTGCCGCGCTGAATGCCGGGCCCGCCGTCCATGGCGATGATGGCCTTGCCCTCTTCGTCGTGGCCGGTGACGACGCGGCCAGCCTAATCGAGAAAACTCATTTCCTTCAGCGCCGAGATGACTGAGCCGATGTTTCGGAAGTCCCGGTCGTGGTGAAACAGGATCAGGTCCGACTCGATAGCGCACTGCGCGATCAGGCAGTCCAGGCTCGAGCGAACGGTCACGCCTCGCCGCCGACAGTCCAGGTACAAACGAGCCGCCGCCGCGTGGCTGGCAAGCGGCTGGTCGAAATAGACAAATCGCTGTCCGCTGAAGTAGCTTTGCAATCGATCGTATGACGCTGGGTCGCGTGCGCCCTGGAGAATTTCCATGTAGATGAGCGGCGCAATGCTGACGGCAAGCGGATTTGACAGCAGATCCCGTAGAAAGCGCACATGGGTGCGGTCGCGCCCGCGGATGTGGTCAACCCAGACCGATGTATCCACCAGGTACATCGCGGTCAGTTGCCGGGTGGTCGAAGTGCCTTGTGATCGTAGTCTGGATCCAGCAGATTTGAGCCCTCGAGTTTCCTCAGGTCGAGCCGCTTGCGGTTTGCCACGAATTCCAGCAGCGCCTGATGAACCAGGGCCCTCTTGGTCTTGATCCGGCTCAACTGCTGAGCCTCCTGGACGAGACCCTGGTCGAGTTCGATATTTGTCCGCATTTCTTACACCACCTATTGTGTATTGAAATGTGTATAACAGGCAGGCCTCGATTCGTCAACGGCGCGCGCGGGTATGCGCACGCAGCCCTCGCGAGCTAATGCTTGTCGTCGCCCGCGCCAATGGTTAGAGGAGGGGAACGTCGCCAAAGAATCAGTTCAACGGTTATGCGTGTTCCCGCGACCACCGGCTTGCCCATGAGAACGGCGGGATCGGATCGAATAAGGCTGGCGTTCACATTCTGCTCCTCTCTAATGTGTATTGGGGGAGTTGGCCCTGACCGGCGTCGGTGGACAGTTTATCCCAACGCACCGGCGCTCGAACCCCGCCAGGACCCCCGTTGACGCCTTCGAAATCGGCCTTTGGCCGAAGGCCAGGAAGGTGGCGCTCTGGACTCGACCCGGCTCACCTACGTCAAGTCAACGGCTCGGCCTCCACCATCACAGCTACCAAAACTGCCGTTTCATGGCCCTTGTTCACCCAGGCGTGGTTGGTTCCGCGCTGAATCACCACGTCGAAGGGCTTCAGGTGAACCTCGCCTTCGTCGACCAGCATGGTCACCTCGCCCTTGAGCAGGATGATGTAGTCCACGGTCCTGGTCTTGTGCATCCCCGGGTGTCGGGACGTGTCCGGTCTCCGCGCGATCGCGGCCCCCCTTTCTGTTTCGCTCATGGCGGCCAGGCGCTCCTGCGCCTCGCGTTCACGATCCTCGGGGCTTCCATGCTCGCGTTCCGGTCTGACCTCGAAGAAACGGAAAATCGTGCCGTTGGCATCGGGTTCGAGGATCCCGGGGCGCGTCGCCACGGTATCCACCAGGTCGAGATTGTCGGTAGGCATGCTCGTGGTGCACCACATCTCGTACAGGTTGCCGCGCCGAATGCCGGGTCCGCCGTCCATGGCGATGATGGCCTTGCCGTCTTCGTCGTGGCCGGTGACGACGCGTCGATACTTGGACATTGTTTACCCCCTCTAGCGTTGTGAAGCCACTCACCTTAGCGCATTTTGACCGTTCAGGATCAACCTTGCCCTGTGAGGTCGAAGCCACGAAAGCTCAGTTGGTCAGCGTGATGCGCGCTGCCTTGGTTTGGTCATACCACCAGGCGTCCGGGAAGCCGGTCCGGAACTCGGCATCGAACGGCGGGCGGCCGAACTTGTCCCAGTAAAGCACGCGCGGGCCCTCGATCGAGATGAGCGGAATCTGATAGAAGTTCCAAAGCAGGATGCGATCAAGGGCCCTCTGCGCGGCGGTCAGCGCTTCTCTCGATCGCGCATTCAGCACCCGCATCACCATCGCATCGACCGCATCGTGCTGGATCCCCGAGTGGTTGGACCCCAGCGGCACCATCGCGCTTCTCGAGTGGAAATAGGAGATGAGCTCGAGCGTTGGCGGTTGGCCGATCCCCACACCGTGCAGGGAGATGTCGAAATCGAAGTCCTTCATCGTGTTGATGTATTGGGCGGTTTCCATCAAGCGCACACGGGTCTTGAATCCCAGTCGATGCAGTTGATCGACGTACGGAGTGACCAGGCGCCGCTCGGCGGCCGAACGGATGACGAAGGAGAGCTCAAACGGCTCTCCGCTCTCGTTCGTCAGAACGCCTTCGCGTACCGTCCAACCCGACTCGCGCAGGAGTTCCCGCGCGCGCAGCAGAACACCGCGGTTGCGTCCCACGCCGGGCGAGCGCGTCCGCCCGAACGGTTGGGTGAAAAGACGTGGCGGTAGCTGATCGCGAAAAGGCGCCAGCAGGGCGACCTCGGCCGCGTCGGGCAGGCCAACTGCCGCGAAGCTCGTCTGCGAGAAATAACTCTCCGGACGCGTGTAGAAGCCCTGCGTGATAACGCGTTCGTACCAGTCGTGGTCGAACGCGAGGGTCAGGGCTTCTCTTACACGCACGTCTTTCAGGTTGTCCCGGCGGATGTTGATGACGAAGCAGCGAATCAATCCAACGTAGGTGCTGAAGTTGTGCCGGCGCATCACGATCCAGCCCTTGTCCCGCGCCGGGATGTTGTAGCCGTTGTGCCAGAATCGGGGGTCGGTTTCCTGTCGGAAGTCGGTCAGCCCTTTGCGAAACGCTTCCCGCGCGATCGTGGCATCGCGATAGTAGTCGTAGCGGATATGGTCGAAGTTGTGCCGGCCGCGATGCACGCCGACCTGTCTTCCCCAGTAGTCGGGGACCCGCTCGTACAGAAGGAAACTCGATTGCGCGAAATCCGCCACGCGATACGGGCCGCTGCCGAGGGGCGGCGTCAGCGTTGTTTGCGTGATGTCCCGTTCGCGCCAATAGTGCTCGGGCAGGATCGCGATCTTGCCGAGGCTGATCACCACCCCGGCATTCGGTCCGCTGGATTTCTGCAAATGGAAAGTCAACTCACGATCATTGTGCACCTCCATTGATTCGATCACCGAGTAGGCCGACTGCAGGTTGTCCCGGGTCTTGCGTGGCTGCTCAAGTTTGTCGCGAAGATAGTCGAACGTGAACACGACATCTCGAGCCGTGACCGGCTTGCCGTCGTGCCATCGCGCCTGGGGCCGGAGACGGATGCGTACCGACGTGAAGTCGTCGGCGACCATCACCGCTTGCGCGAGATTGCCGTAGAACGTGCCGAGCTCGTCGTCCGCCGGGATGAAGAGCGTGTCGTAGAGGATTGGTGTCGACCCCATGATGATGCCCATTCCCGGCGTGGCGACACCCTCCGGGTTAAACGCGCGCCAGTTGCTGTTGCTCTCAAGCACGAGCATCCCGCCCTTCGGCGCGTCGGGGTTGACGTAGTCGAAGTGCTCGAACTCAGGCGGGTATTTGAACTCGCCGAAAAACGACACGCCGTGTTTGAACGTCGGCTCGGCCACGGCGAGCGCCGGGCCGAACGCAATGATCACGGCAAGCAGCCGAACCACTACCCGCGTCAAGCCTGGTAGAGCTGATAGGGATAGACGCCCTGGTGCGTTTTCCACCGGGGCGCCGCAAGCGCCATGCGCAGTCAGATACGACCCGGACTCACTGTCTTTCCGGCCCGAAGGGGAGACCTCCGCTGTGCTCGGCCCACAGCACGCGCTCCTCGTCGAACGGTGCGCTCGCGACCTCCACCGGATGGCCGAAGATCGCGGTCGAGCGCGTTTGCGTGTCGTAGGCGACCCAGTCGGCGAGCGCTTCGGTGCGCGGATTGCCGGTTCTGGCAAGGTTGACCACCGCGTCCTGCAGATGCGCCGAGAGCGTATCGGCGGCCTCGCCCCGGCCGAAGAACTCGGCACTCTCATCGCTGTAGTCGTGGGTGCCGAACAGGAAGCCGATGAAGATCGCATGCGACGCTCTGAGAATGCCGCCGTCCCACGGCGATTCCGCCGTGACCACGTACTGATAGGCCGGCTGGCCGCGCGCGGCCATGGCCTCGGCCAGCGCGATCGCCGGCATGCGCATCTTGCGACCTGTCTCGATCGCCGCCAGTATCGAAACCGGGTTGCTCGGGTGGCCCCGGTCGTTGAGAATCTGACGGTAGCCATCGATGACGGCTTGCGCATCCTCGACGTTTTTCGAAACCTCGGCTAGCAATCCTGCTTCGTCGAGGCCCGCCAGCGCTGGACTGCGGACCGTGAACAGCCGCCACTCGTCGCGCTGCGTGCCGACCAGGATCGGAATGCCGTCCGCCGCGCCGCCCTTGATCGCATCGAGGGGGAACTCTGGGAGATTGGTGCCGTCGATGACCGGCTGAAAGCTCATGCCGCCGCCCGGTAGCCTGAACCCCATGGCGCGGTCCAATAGCTCCTGCGGGTGGAGCGCGAGGAGCTTGTCGATGTCGTCGGTTCCGGACAGGCCGAGCCTTCCCAGTATGCCTTCGCCGACTGCCTCCGCGCGATCGAGCGTGGTCGCGGTGCTCGCGGCGCCGCTGATCGGCATCGCGCGATGAAAGAGTCCCCGCGCCGGCGTCGAGCGCCAGCAGCGCGCCGACGCTCATGGCGCCGGCCGACTCGCCGAGGACGCTGACGTTGCCCGGATCCCCGCCGAAGACCGAGATGTTGTCGCGTATCCACTTGAGCGCTTCGACCTGGTCCAGCAGCCCCTCGTTGCCGGTCGACGGAATGCGTCCGCCCGTGGCCCCGTTCAGGTTGAGAAAGCCCAGCGGACCGATCCGATAGTTGATCGTGACCACCACGACGTCGCCGCGGCGCGACAGGATCTCGCCGTCGTACACCGGCGTGCCGCCCGTGCCGCCCGAGAAACCGCCGCCGTGGATCCACACCACCACCGGGCGCTTGGCGTCGTCTAGCCCGCGCGTCCAGACGTTCAACACCAGGCAGTCTTCGTCGCGCTTCTCCGCGTTGGCGGCGTTGAACACGAATTTGAGCGGGCCTTCGCCCCCGGACGCCGCCTGCCACGCCTGCTTGCCCCAGTCTTTCGCGTCACGCACGCCGGACCACGGTTCGGGCGGCTCCGGCGGGAGCCAACGCCGCTCGCCCACCGGGGGCGCGGCGAACGGGATGCCCCTGAAGCCGTGAACACCGTTGTTGCTGGTGCCTTCTACCTTGCCGTAGCGCGTCTCGACGATGGCCATATTGTCCTCACCCTTTGCTGTCTTAAGCGGCTAAGTTTGGGTGGGACTGCAAAAGAGCGCAAGCGCGAAGCGTCTGGACGGGTCTGGACGGTTCCGGATAGCCACCGACCCGAATGGGCGGGACCCTCCCGCTCGTGGTGAGCGGCGCAACCCGGACTGGATGCGAAACAACTGGAAGATGCGGGCTACTAAGTGCCGGCAGGAAGACTGTGAGTTCCCCCCAGGAAGGAGCCCGCAGAACGCGACGAACCCCGCGGAGCGGCGGGGCTGCCGTTGGTGTGCGCAACCGATTCACGGGGAGCTACACGCTCTACTGGGTGGAGCCGCCGCGCGGCGACCTCGCGACCGAGGTCTGGGAGACGACGGGCGGCGCGAGCGAGCGGGTCTTTTTCGGCCTCGGCACCTCCAAGCCGTTCAGCCGCCGGCCGGAGGGAACGTACACCTACCACCTGAGGCTGTGCGACGCGGACGGCGAGTGCCTGGCCATGCCCGAGCCGCACCTGAACGTGGAGGTCATGTTCTCCCCGGAGACGCCCATTCAGGCCGCGAACACGACCGGCAACATGCCCTACGAGACGGGCGTCACCAAGGGCGGAGACGCGTACATCCACATGCCGCTGGTCCCGGTGCCGGGGGTGAACGGGCTGCAGCCGCGCCTGTCGTTCGACTACAGCGGCGGGCGGGACCGGCAAAGGCTCGACAAGAACCTGCCGGGGGACATCCTCGGCTACGGCTGGCACGTCGGCGGCTTCTCGGCCATACGCTGGTGCCTGACGAACCAGTCGAGGACCGAGATCGAGTTCTCGAGGGCCGACAACCTGTGCCTGGACGGCGAGCCGCTGGTGCTCGCCGCGGGAACGCATCTGAACTACGGCGCCGAATACCGCACGCTGCGCGACACCTACGCCAGGATCGTCCTGCGGCGATCCGACGAGCCGGGCGTCGGGTGGTTCGAGGTGCGGATGGCGGACGGCTCCGTGCGGGAGTACGGGCGCACGCCCGACAGCAACCTGGTGCATGCGGACGCGAGCGGGAGCCGCACTTTCCTCTGGTCGGTGAACAAGGAGACGGACGCGTTCGACAACGCGATGACGTACGAGTACCACGAGGACGAGGCGGCGCTGGCGCGGCACCCGAAGCGCATCGCCTACGGCGACGGCGGCGACGCCGAGATCCTGTTCGAGTACGCGGGCCGCGGCGACATCGCGACGGTGATGGCGGGGGGACTGGAACAGGTGCAGTGGCTGCGCGTGCACAGCGTGGACGTTCGCCTGAACAGCTCCACGGTGCGCAAGTACCTGCTGGAGAGCAAGGTGACGACCCAGGGATGGGTGCGCCTCGAGCGGCTGCAGATGTGCGCCTATCGGGCGGGCGGCATGGAGGAGTGCCTTCCGCCCTTCGTCCTGGAGTGGATGGACATCGCCGAAAGCGACGCGGTGCCCATCGAAAAGACCTGCGTGAGCAAGCTCACGGACCCGCTCGGCGTCGACACGGAGTTCACGTACGCGACGCTCACGGAGAAGGGAAGCTACGATTTCCTCATCGACGCCGACGACGCGCCGTTCGGCGATGTGATCGCGCCCGCCAACGCGCGCGCGCTTCCGGCGACGGTCAGCGACGACATGGAGACGGGCGGGCGGATCAAGCCGATCGTCACCCAGGTGGCGCGGACCAACGGCGTCGGCGGCGAGCACGTGATGAAGTACGCGTACTTGGTCGAGGACGACGAGGATGAGCCAAAGCCGAGAGGCTTCGAGAGCACGCTGAACTGGGGCTTCCTGGGCTTCTACGCGATCCGGGAGACCGACGCGCAATCGGGCATCGTCACCTACACGCAGTACCGGCTGGACTATCCGCACTTCGGCAAGCCGGCGCGCGTCTCGCGGTACGACGGCGAGTACGGGGCGTCGCCGGAGACGCTGTGGGAGCGGTACGTGACCTACGAAAACAACAGAATAAGGCACGCGTCGAGAAACAGGACGGATCTTCCCCAGGTGCGGTTCGAGACGGATCTGATCTACGAGGGCGGCACGCAACTGGGCGCCACGCATACCAAGTACGCGCTGGAATTGACCAGCGACGGCTATCCGGAGACCTTGGAGCGGACGACGAAGGCCGGGCATTCGGTGACGCCGAGGGATCCGCCGCCCAACCGCGACAGCTTCTGGGGCAACTCGCGGACGTTCACGGTGGACGGACTGCAGCGGAGAACGATAACGGAGACCGTTTTCCGCAACCGCACGGGGACCCATTGGCTGATCGGCTTCGCGGACTACGTGTCACGGTCAAACAAGGAACCGGCTCGGCCGAGCGGACGATCAAGACGGACCCGGCCCCGTACGGCGACACCAACGCGGTGGACACCGCCACGCGGTTTCCCGGGGACATGAACCTCGAGTTCACGACGAACCACGACTACGACGGCTACGGCAACCGGGAGAGGACCACGGTGGACCGCCAGGCACGCCGACGACCGGGAAACCTCGATCGGCGGCTTCGCGGCGGCGCGCTACCCGACCTCGATCACCAACGCCGCGGGGCATGTCGAGCAACTGGAGCACGATGCGCGCCTCGGCCTGCAGACGAAGGCGACGGGCGCCAACGGCCGCGTGGCGCGGCTCAAGTACGACGCGCTCGGGCGAGAGGTCGAGCGGATTCGGGAGTGGGACGGCAACGCGACGACCACGACTTCGTACGACGCGTGCGCGATGTGCGCGGCGGTGACCGTCTCGGCCCCGAACTGCCCCGGCGCGGGCGCGCTGTCCGTGCATCCGGCGATGGTGTCGAAGACCATATTCCCGCTGGCGCCCGAAACGGGAACGATGACGATGTCGCGAACGGCGCCTACGACCACGCGCTACCACGACAAGCTCGGACGGGTGATCCGCACCGAGGTCGAGGCCTTCGAGGGCGATAACCCGCGGCGGGTCGACGCCTTCTACGACGCGCGCGGCCGGCTGGCGTGCGAGAGCGCGCCCTATCACTCGGACGAGACGCCGCACTACGCGACCTACGAATACGATGTCCGCGACCGCGTGACGGCCGTGACCCGCCCGGACGGCGGCTCGACGGCCATCGTCTACGAGGCCGTCTCCGCGACCCACCGGGTGAAGGCGACGGCGACGGAGACGGTGAAGAAGGAGGGCGGGACGGTGGCGGACATGCGCGAGAGCGAGCGCCTGTACAACATCCTGGGCGAGCTGGTGGAGGCGACGGACGGGTCGGACCAGATGTCGGCGGACAAGGTGACGACGACCTACGTCTACGACACCTCGGGGCTGCTGAAGACGGTGACGGCGGACGGAGTGGCGACGAGCTTCGAGTACGACGCGGCGGGCAACCGCGAGAGCGTGGCGAACCCGGACATGGGGACGGCGGTCGACGGCAAGAGCGTGAAGTTCAAGTACACGGGCCTGGGGCAGGTGCGCGAGCGCACGGACGGGCGCGGCACGACGAGCTACGGGTACGATCTGCTCGGCCGGCCGACCAGCCGCGTGGACCCGGCCGGCGGGATGGAAACGGTCACGGCGACGTGGAGCTACGACCCGACGAACGGCAAGGGGCGGCTGGCGAGCCGCGGCTACGGGGGCACGGCGTTCTCGGAGACGTACGAGTACAACCTGGACGCGCGGCTGGAGGAGACGACGACGACTATCCGGGACGGGAGTACGACCGAGACGCTCGTCGCGAGCTACGCCTACGACCGCCTGGGCCGTCCGTCGACGACGACCTATCCGTCGGAGTTGAAGGTGGAGCATGGCTACAACGCGCGCGGCTATCTCTCGACGCTTGCGGACGCGACGACGGCGACGAAGAAGACGCTGGTGAGGTACGGCGCGATGGACGCGCGCGGCAACATCGAGACGGAGACCTTCGGCAACGGGGCGGAGACGACGCGCGCATACGACCCGAAGACGGGCCGGCCGAGATCGATCGGCACGTCGCGCGGGACTTCGACGTTCCAGAGCCACGCCTACGCGTGGCTGACGGACGGTTCGCTCGCGAGCCGCACCGCGAACGCGGCGGGCAGCGGCGCGACGGCGCGGACGCTCAGGAAGGAGGAGTTCGACTACGATTACCTGGGGCGCCTCGATAGCGCGGCGACGAAGCTGGGCGGGGCGACGACGGCGAGCCGGACGCTGGACTACGGGTACGACAATCGCGGCAACCTGACGTCGAAGACGAGCGACGCGGCCGGAGACAAGAGCGTGACGTCGACCATGTACGAGCAGAGATCGGCGGGTCCGCACGCACTGACGGGGGCCACGGTCGGCGGGGTGGTGCACAACTTCCACTACGACGCGCAGGGCCACCTGGAGCGCGACGACGCGGCGAGCGGGGACGACCGTTTCATCGAGTGGGACGGCCGCGGGCTGGCGACGAAGGTGACGGTGGGGACGGCGAAGGACGCGGCGAAGCCCGCGGCGCGGGAGACGTTCCTGTACGGCCCGGGCGGGGCGCGGTATCTGAAGACGAGCGAGTGGAAGGTGGTCGCCGCGGACGGGACGGCCGCCATGAAGTCGGAGACGACCTACTACGCCGGCGCCTACGAGAAGACGACGCGGGCGTGCACCGTTGGAGAGGGCGAGTCCGAGACGGAGTCGACGGAGTCGGTGGAGCGCACGCGCGTCGGCCCGGTGCTGCATGTGAAACGGACGCCGTGCGGGAACTCGAGCGCGAACCCGGCCGAGATCGAGTACCGGCACTTCGACCACCTGGGCTCGTCGGCGTCGATCACGGACGCGGCGGGGGCGGAGCTGGTCGCCCTCGCGCACGACCCGCACGGCGAGCGGCGCAAGCCGGACTGGACGCGGCGGCTGAGCGAGTCGGAGATCGAGACGCTGGCGGCGGACCACGGCGACCGGACTTCGCGGGGATTCACGGGGCACGAGCATCTCGACCGGACGGGCTTGGTGCACATGAACGGTCGCCTGTACGACCCGCTGCTCGGCCGTTTTCTGAGCCCGGACCCGATCGTCGCGAACCCGGCCGACGGCCAGCAGTGGAACCTCTACAGCTACGCCATGAACAGCCCCCTGAGCTACGTCGACCCGAGCGGGCTATCGTTCTGCGACCCCGCCCAGCAAAGCTGGTGCGGCGGCGGCCTGCCGGGTTCGGGCTGGCGCGGCGGGTACGGCACACGGACGATGACGGTATGGAGCGTGCACGTGACGTACGGGCGCTACTACGACAGCTCGTGGCGCTGGCATAGCCGCCGGGAAGCGGAGTGGAATGTGGACGGCTGGGTCTGGACCGACTACGGCTTCTGGGAGGAGATCGTGAGCGAGTCCCTGTACCCGAATTACGAAGTCCGCTCGTCGACGGTGCAGGTGGTGGAGAAGGGGGCGGGAGCCAACGAGCCGGCCAGCTCGCACTCGCCGCATTCGGGGGCCTCACCGGGTAACAACGGGCCGATCACGCGCGGGACGGGCGCGCCCACGGCCGCTGAAGCCAACAAAAAGTGTTTGTGTGAAGGAAAAGCAAGGATACTAGAGGGCGTGCCCAATCATATTGGCAAGAAGGGCGGATTCAGCGGCGATTCCGTTGGAGACGTTCTGATCGGTCCGAATTCGGCTGCCGTCGACAGCGGGCAGTGGGGCGGCAAGGGGACCATTCGTCCTTTCTTGAATGACATCGAGATTCGAACGAAAGAAGGAGAGGTATTGGCCACTAGTGTTGCGGAGGTCATAGGAAATGAATTCGTTCCGGAGGGCTACAACGATATCAGAGAGTATCTAAAGGCAAAGTTTCCAGACACATTGTTAATTGAGCTCCCGGGGGGCACTGATATGGGAGTAATAGACATTCAGGCCTGTGTGCCCGCTGGTTTAGCTTGTCCCGACGGAACACGAAGGAAATGAACACCGAAGCTTGCAAGAAGAAACGTCCCTTGCCTGGGTTGATGTGCGCTAGGTTTCTTCTATTTGGTCCAATCCTGTTGCTAGCATGGGGTGCGGCCATACCATCTAATGCGGCAGAACGCGAGAATCTATACTATTGGTTCTGTGACCCACGCAAAAGCTCCGGCGTTTTGAGAATCGAAGTTCAACTGAGAGATTCTTTGATTAATCTATCACAGGTAACCTACTGCAAAACGAAGACCCGCTTGAGCAGATCGCCCGAAGATAGAAAGAGAATAGAATTCCATTTTGTAGATACAGAGTCCGTGTTCTCGGACAAAAAGTCCGTCATAACGGGAATCCTTTGGCAAGCGGGAGCTGAAACGGATGGGATACTTCTTGGAGTTTCGTTTCTCCTTAACGACGGAGTTGTAGTGAATACAATTCATCCAGCTCTGCGGGGTGAAGAGTTCGTTTCTTCTCCCAAAGAGGGTGTGGTTGTCAAGACATCGGCCCTTTGAAGAGCGGCCATTGAGCTTCAACGGTAAGATCGAGTGTGAAAGAGTCGTGAAGTATATCAGCGGCTGGGACGAGGCCATAAGGGATTCTCGCGACGATGGGTGACGAGCAAAGTCCTTCGCCCGGGCGCAGTCTCGATGCGTCGCTGGACCGCTCTATCCAGAGGCGGATCCGATGAAGATATTGACTTTCTCCATTGTGCTCGCGTTGTCCGCTGGCGGATCAGACGCGGCCGATGAAGGCCGGGCTTTTTCCGTGTTGAGGGGGATCGCGATATCGAGGTCATCTTGAGCTGCATCTCCGCCATGGCGCCAACAACCGCGTGACGCGGCTCGAGCACGACGCGCTCGGGCGCGAGGTCGAGCGGGTTCGGGAGTGGGACGACAGCGCGACGACGACGACTTCGTACGACAGTTGCACGATGTGCGACGTGACCGTCGCGGCGGGGAAATGTTCCTTCGACGAATCGCGGACCGTGACGCCGGCGATGGTGTCGGAGACCATATCGCCGATGACGCGGACGATGCAGGGAGCGATGTCGCGGGAGGCGCCGACGACGACGCGCTACTTCGACAAGCTGGGTCGCCCGATCCGCACCGAGGTCGAGGCGTTCGAGGGCGATAACCCGCGGCGCGTCGACGCCTTCTACGACGCGCGCGGCCGGCTGGCTTGCGAGAGCGCGCCGTACCACTCGGACGAGACGCCGCACTACACGAAGTACGCGTACGATGTTCGCGACCGCGTGACGGCCGTGACCCGCCCGGACGGCGGCTCGACGGCCATCGTCTACAAGGCCGTCTCCGCGACCCACCGCGTGAAGGTGACGGCGACTCAGACGGTGAAGAAGGCGGGCGGGACGGTGGCGGACACGCGCGCGAGCGAGCGCCTGTACAACATCCTGGGCGAGCTGGTGGAGGCGACGGACGGGTCGGACCAGATGTCGGCGAACAAGGTGACGACGACCTACGTCTACGACACCTCGGGGCTGCTGGAGACGGTGACGGCGGACGGCGTGGAGACGAGCTTCGAGTACGACGCGGCGGGCAACCGCGAGAGCGTGACGAACCCGGACATGGGGACGGCGGTCGACGGCGAGAGCGTGAAGTTCAAGTACACGGGTCTGGGCCAGGTGCGCGAGCGCAAGGACGGCCGGGGGACGACGACGTACGCGTACGATCTGCTGGGCCGGCCGACCAGCCGCGTGGACCCGGCCGGGATGAAAACGGTCACGGCGACGTGGAGCTACGACCCGGCCAACGGCAAGGGGCGGCTGGCGAGCCGCGGCTACGGCGGGACGGCGTTCTCGGAGACGTACGCGTACAACCTGGACGCGCGGCTGGAGGAGACGACGACGACTATCCGGGACGGGAGTACGACCGAGACGCTCGTCGCGAGCCACGGCTACGACAGCCTGGGCCGTCCGTCGACGACGACCTATCCGTCGGAGTTGAAGGTGGAGCGCGGCTACAACGCGCGCGGCTATCTCTCGACGCTCACGGACGCGACGACGACGACGAGTCGGACGCTGGTGACGTACGGCGCGATGGACGCGCGCGGCAACATCGAGACGGAGACCTTCGGCAACGGGGCGCGGACGACGCGCGCATACGACCCGAAGACGGGCCGGCCGAGGGCGATCGGCACGACGCGGGGGACTTCGACGTTGCAGAGCCACGCCTACGCGTGGCTGACGGACGGTTCGCTTGAGAGCCGCACCGCGAATGCGGCCGGGAGCGGGACGTCGGCGCGGACGCTCAGGAAGGAGGAGTTCGACTACGATTACCTGGGGCGCCTCGACAGCGCGGCGACGAAGCTGGGCGGGGCGACGACGGCGAGCCGGACGCTGGACTACGGGTACGACAATCGCGGCAACCTGACGTCGAAGACGAGCGACGCGAGCGGGGACGACGACGTGACGTCGACCATGTACGAGCAGAGATCGGCGGGTCCGCACGCGCTGACGGGGGCCACGGTCGGCGGGGTGGTCCACAACTTCCACTACGACGCGCAGGGCCACCTGGAGCGGGACGACGCGGCGAGCGGGGACGACCGTTTCATCGAGTGGGACGGCCGGGGCCTGGCGACGAAGGTGACGGTGGGGACGGCGAACGACGCGGCGAAGCCGGCGGCGCGGGAGACGTTCCTGTACGGCCCGGGCGGAGCGCGGTATTTCAGGAAGAGCGAATGGAGGGTCGGTGAAGGCGAGGCGGCCGCCATGAAGTCGGAGACGACCTACTACGTCGGCGGGTACGAGAAGACGAAGCGCGCTTGCCGTAGCGCGTATGGACGGTTCCGAATAGCCACCGACCCGAATGGGCGGTACCCTCCTGCCGGTGCTTGGGCGGCATTAGGAGATACGGACCATGAGACTGGGTGGACCCACTTTCGACGTAGACATCGAACCGCAGGCGCTGGTGACGTATCACCAGGAAAATGGTTTCTCGGCAGCTTTCATGCCGTACATCGACGACAGGGTCAAACGTGACGAAATCTGTGCGGCGTACGCGGAAGCGAACATCGTACCGGCAGAGCTTGGCGCTTATCGCCTGAACTTTCTGGACACGGATGCGGCTCGTCGGCAGGAGTACGTGGATGAACTCTGCCGTCGGCTGGAGTACGCCGACGAGGCCGGAATCCGTTGCTGCGTGAGCCACGGCGGCTCGTATGAGACCGGCGGTTGGGGTACGCCCAATCCCGACAACTTGAGCGAGAGAGCCTTTGCGGACACGGTAGCGGTTGTTCAGACGATTGTGGATCGGGTGCAACCCACGCGAACGAAGTTCACCCTGGAACCGGAAAGATACCTGCTTCCGGATGAACCCGATGTCTACCTTAGACTGATCGAAGCCATTGATCGTCCCGGCTTCGGCGTCCACCTGGATCCGGTCAACATCATTTCAAGTCCAAAGCTCTTCTATGACAGTGGCGCGTTGCTGAAAGACTGCTTCGAAAAACTTGGCCCGCATGTCCTGAGTTGCCACACCAAGGATGTGATCACGGTGGACAGGTATCCGCATCACCTCATCGAGACGTACACGGGCAACGGCATGCTGGACCACGACGTCTATCTCACCGAAATGGCCCGACTGGATGAGGATGTGACGTTGATGATCGAACATCTGACTGCGGAACAACTGCCGAAAGCGCGCGACTTCCTGTTCGAGAGAGCCGAAGAAAATGGCGTGGCTTTCGTCATGCCGGTGAGGTGATCGAGAGCGGCGGGATCCCTATTGCGTTTCCTGGCGCGCCAGTCGCAGCGCTCGCTCGATCCAGCTTGTTTTCCTGTCGGTGTACGCGGCTCGGTCAGTCGGGTCCCGTTGCGCGAGTTGCTGTTTCAGTTCGCCGAAGGTGTCGCTTGTTCGGGATGGCGGCGAAGATAGTCGCGAAAGGCGAGATGCCGATGCAGCGCGGGGTTGTCCTCGGCGCAGACGTAAAGATGGTGGTCGGGCAAGCCTGGGGATGATCGGAACGCGTATCGCCCCGGCACCCCCTTGTCGCCTTCGAATGCATAGCCGATGGTGGCCAGGCGCTCGATGGCATCGTCGAGTTGATCGCCGCCTTCGATGACGGCGTCGATGTCTATGATGGGTTTGGCGGGCAATCCGGGTACCGACGTGCTGCCGACGTGCTCGATCCGTAGACCCAGCGCTCCCAGGGCGCGCTCCACTCGTGTCTTGAGCGCCTCGAACGTCGCGGGCCATTCTTCAGAGTAGGGGACTACCGCAACCGGTTTGGCCATCGTCGTCAACTTGGGTCCGGTGACGGACGCCAATTACGCCACGATCTCCACCGCCTTGCTGTAGATGGTGTAGCCCGCAAACCCGATGTACATGGCGGACGCGAGCACCATGAATACTATGTTGATCCATCCGGGACGCGCCGACTTCGGCAGGTAGGTGAGGTTCATGTACAGGATCACCGGCACGTAGATCGCCATGACGAATCCGCTCATGAGCGCGGCGATGAAGAGGAAGTCGAGCCCGGCGATGTCGTACCTGCCGAAGAACCACACGCTGAAGACGCCGACAACCATGGTCGTGCCGACCAGGACCAGGTACCACTGTTCGAGCTTCAACCACCGCCCGAACTTGAAGTTGGTGTGCAGAAGGTCGGAAAAAATACGGCTGCCGCCATCGACGCCCGCGAGCTGGGTGCTGAACAGGGCCGCCATTCCGACGATCAGAAACAGGTAGCGGCCGAAGGTGCCCATGCTCTGTTCGAGAATGGACGCGAGATCCCACACCAGACTGCCCCGGTCGGGCACGAGGCCGATCGGATGCAGGACAGCGAGAGCGCCGAAGATGAACAGAAACATCGTGACGCTGCCGAGAATCCAGAAGAACAGCGTCTGGTCAACCACGACGTAGCGAAACCAGTCCTTGAAGCGCCGCCGGTTCTCCGGGGTTTCGGCATAGAGATAGCCGGTGTCCATTTCCTTGACCTCGTGCTTGTGCGCAGGACTCATGAGCGACGGCATGCGCGCGCCCATGCCGATGTCCTTCTCGCGAAGGTAGTAGGCGTAATACAAGTTGCCGAGTCCGCCCGCGCCGGCGAACACCACGGCGCCGAAAAAGCGGTTGAAGGTCAGTTGATCGCGGACCGACCCGTCGTCGGCCAGGACATCCACGGGGAAGTCCGGAAAGCTGAAGACGTTGACGACACCGTCCCACATCGCCATGAAAATCTCGGCTGATCCGATCTCCCACACTACGTAGATAAGGCCGGCGACGATGACGGCGATCAGTCCCATGATGCAGCGTTCTACGGCCGTGTAGATCACCTTGGGGCCGAACAGGATTGCCGCGACCAAGGCAAATACTATTGCGGTCCAGAGCCACGGCGGGCTGTCGTGTTGTGGTCCGAAAATGAGATCCCGCAGCGCAATGCCGGTTTCGCGCGCCCATCCGGGCAGAAATTTGCCCACGAAGATCACGAATACGAACACGTACACCAGGAGCTTGATGACCCGCGCCATGCCCGTGAAAGGACTCTCGCCGGTGACGATGGTCCATCGGCCAATCTCGATGTTGACCCACAGTTGAAGGAAGATGCCGATGGCGGCCGCCCAGAGTAGCTGCGCGCCGACCACGGACGTGATCCAGGGCCACATGATCAGTTCGCCGGAACCGATGGCGAGTCCGGCCAACACCACGCCCGGACCGATCATCTTGAGGATCGGCTTTTTGCGCTCCGGTAGTTCCGCTTCCTGAAGCGGTTGGATCGGGATGGGCATGTTTGTCGCTTTTATCGACTGGTGGCCAAGCTCGGTGGCGCCAACAAGCCTAGCCGATAAGCTATTGTGAATCAGTTGAACGTAAGTGGGGGAGGACGAGGGAGCAGTGTTCGAGGCGTTCGCCGCGGCCTCGAAACGCAGGGATGTTTGACGGGGTGGTGGAGTACCCTTCCTTGACTGCCGGAGGGCGCTGCGCGACCCTGACCCTGGGGGAAAGGAGAGTTCGTATGGACATTGGCTTTTTGACTTTTTGGGGCGCGAAGCCGGGCGAGTCGCTAGCGCAGGGCTACGCCAACGACTTGGACAAGATCGTCGCCGCGGACGAGATGGGATGGGATGCGGTGTGGGCCGGGGGCACTCCGCTGGGGGGATCCAATCCGTTGCTGATGTCTTGCGGGGTCGCCGCACGCACCCGCCGGATCAGGATCGGGACGGCCGTGCACCTTCCGCACCTCCGAGCCCCCGAGGAAGAATTCACAACCGATGTCCCGGAAGGCGCGTCCAGGATAGACAGAAGGGGGGACAGCGCAGACCGATATCGGTATGTCCTTGAACACCTGCCGGCGGCGGACCCCATCCAGGTCGCCGAGCAGATCGCCATCATCGACCAGGTCAGCGACGGTCGTTTCATCTACGGCGCGGGGGGCAATACGATCGGCGATGCGCGGCGCCAGAGACACTTCCTGGAGTACCTGGCAGTGATGAAGCAGGCGTGGACGGAGGACGAGTTTTCCGGATACCACGGCGAATTCTACGATTACCCGCGGCTAGACCCGGCTGGGCGCGTCAGCCCCAAGCCGGTGCAGAAGCCCTATCCGCAGATCGTGCTGCCCCTGGATAGCCAGCAGAGCTTCGTGCCCATGGGCAGAAACGGCTACTGGATTGCCATCGGAGGGGGTAGCTCGCACAACGAGCGCGGAGACGCGGTGTTGAAGCAGGACGTGGCGAACTACCGGCAGGCGTGGAGGGATGCGGGCCGCACCGGAGATCCGAAGGTGGTAATCCGCATTAGCACCCACGTGGCGGCAACGCGGGCGGAGGCCAACCGCACCCTGGAAGCCGTCGACAAGGTGCACGCGGATCACGCGGCGGCAACGGGGCGACAACCCCGCCGCACAGACGGTCGTGAGCGCGGATCCAACCTGTTTGGAACACCGGAAGAGGTGGTGGATCGTATTCAAGAACTACACGAAGCCTTTGGCGCCGACGAAATCATGTGCATGATGATGGACTACGTGCTCTCGCGCGAAGACGTAATCCGGACCATGCGACTCGTGGCCGACAAGGTAATCCCCCAGGTCAAGTAAGACCCACTTGCTCCAGTGCTCTGGCTGTTGCGATCGCAGATCTGCCCGTAGTTGACAATTTAGGTGCCAGAGCAAATAGTTAGCGTGCTAACTATTTATTGGGCTTCTCGTGGCAGAACCGCATCGGTCGCGTTCTCTTGCAGATTCCGACCTGCCGATCGACTTCATCCTGGCGCGCGCTTCAGCGATGTGGCGGTACCACCTGGAGTCAGTGCTGCGTCCGCAGGGATTGACTTACTCGACCTGGCGGACCCTGGCTTTCATGCAACGCGACGGCGACGGCATGGTGCAGAAGGAACTGGCGAAGTTCATGGGGGTAGAGGCGCCCACGCTGGTACGTCTGCTCGACCGCCTGGCCGCGGAGGGCTTCGTCGTGCGTCGACCCTTCCCTGGCGACAGGCGCGCCAATACCGTGCACCTGTCCACCCGCGCCCACGAGGTCCTCGAGGAGCTGAACGAGGTCGCAGCCGCGCTGCGTCGGCGGCTGCTGGACGGCATTCCCGCAGATCAGCTGGCGGACTGTCGCATGGCGCTCGAAACCATCATTGCGAAGGCGAGAGATGTCGGAACCGATTAGACCAACGGCCGAACCTCCCGCGCCGACCTCGCGCCTCACGCCCGTCGAGAATCGTGCAGCCGATCCGGACCAGCCCAGGCGGCGAGTCACCAACGTGACCGTGGCCATCATCTCCATATTGTCGATTATCGGGTCCGGCTACTGGCTGCAGGACCGTCTCGCCCACGTGCACGTTTCGGACGCTCGCATCACATCACCCATGGTGACCGTGAGCACCCCTGTGCCCGGGTGGGTCGCGAGCGTCGAGGTGCTGGCGGGCCGCGAGATCGCTGCCGGCGACCTGGTCGCCGTCATCGACCACCGCCAGGCGCGCCTGGAACTGGAGCACGCGCAGGCAAGCTTGGCCTCGGCGCGCGCCGAGCTGGATCGCATCGCCTCTGAAAGGGAACTGCTGGCCGGTCGGCTGGCAGCGAAGGTTGTCCGCGCCGAATCCGAGTTGACCGCCGCGCGCGCCGAGCATCAGGCCGCGGTGGCGGACCTCGTGCGAGCGAAATCGGATTGGCAGCGCACGGGGCCGCTACACGAGCGGGGGATCATCACCAGCGAGACCTGGGAGCAGAAACAGTCCGAGTTCCAGCAAGCCGAGCAGCGCGCCCGAACCACCGAGGCGCAGATCGCAGCCGCCGCCGCCGCCGTCGCCGAAGCCCGGGCCAACGAGGGGGAGCTACACGTCTTCGAGAATCAATTGCAGCGCATGCGCCACGATATCGTCGGCGCGGAAGCATCTCGGGACATCCTCAAGGCCAATCTCGACGATCACGAGGTGCGTAGTCCGATCTCCGGCATCGTCGACGAGATCTATGCAGACCGAGGCGAGTACGTTCGCCAGGGACAGCAGATCCTGATCATGCATGACCCCGGCAAGATCTGGGTGGTCGCCAACATCAAGGAAACCGACATTCGTCACATCGCGCCCGGCAAAGCGGCAACGATCTCCGTGGACGCGTATCCCGATCATCAGTTCACCGGCAAGGTCCTTCGTGTGGGCGACGCCGCCACCAGCCAGTTTTCGCTCTTGCCGAGTCCCAACCTGAGCGGCAACTTCACCAAGATCACACAACGTTTGAAGGTGCTGATCGACATCGAGCAGGACGGCCGTGTCCTGAAGCCCGGCATGATGGTCGAGGTGGAGATTGCCATCTAGCCCGTACCCCGTCCCACAGGACATCGATGCGACCCGGAACATCCAGGCGCTGTTTGCTCGATATGGTCCCCGTTACCGATGGTGGGCCACCATTACCTCCATCATCGGCCACTTCCCGACGCTCCTGACGGGCACGATCATCAACATCGCGATTCCCAATGTCATGGGCGCGCTCAGCATGACGCCGGAAGAAGCCCAGTGGCTCGCCACGAGCTACATCGCCGCATCGACGGTCACCATGCTGCTGGCGGCATGGGCGATCGAGACTTTCGGGATGCGTGACACTTTCGTCGGCGCGATGCTGATTTTTGCCATCGGCTCCGTGCTGGGCGGTTTCGCCACCACCGGCGAGCAACTCATCCTCGCGCGGGTCGTCCAGGGCATAGGCGGAGGCCTGATGATGCCGACCTCCATGGTGATCCTGTTCCAGGTGTTTCCCACCCATCGGCGTGGATCGGCCATGGGCATCTTCAGCCTCGGAATGATACTCGGGGCGGCCAGCGGACCCGTGTTCGGCGGTTGGCTGATCGACAATCTCGGCTGGCGTTACGTGTTCTTCATGGCCCTGCCTTTCGCCATGGCGAGCGTTCCGCTCTCGATGCTGTTCCTGCCGGCGAGGGAGCCGGACGCCGGCTCTCCCAGCTTCGACTGGACCGGCGTGGGACTGCTGGTGATATCCCTCACCTGTTTCCTGACCTTGATGTCCGACGGCAACTTCTACGGATGGGGGTCCGATCGCATCGCGACCCTCGCCTTCATCTGCATCGTGTCCGGCATCGCATTTCTCTACTGGGAAGCCAACGTCAAGGATCCGATGTTCAGGCTGACGCTGTTCCTGAACCTGAAATTCCTCGCGGCGTGCATCCTTACCCTCGTGTTGGGCGCCGGCATGTACGCGTCGACCTACCTGGTGCCCATCTTCCTGCAACTGGTGCAAGGACTCAGTGCCACGGATGCGGCGCTGCTTTTGCTGCCCCCGACCCTCGTCGTCGGCGTGTTCTTCCCGATCGCGGGACGCATCAGCGACTCGGTGGCGCCGCGGAAGATGATCATCTTCGGGTTGCTGGTGTTCGCATTCCACGCATACCTGTTCGGCAGCGCGGACCACAACACGCCATTCATCACGATGGTCATCTGGCTGGTGATCGGGCGACTGGGCATGGCGTGCGCCTTTCCCAGCCTGACCGCAGCCTCGGTCAGACCCCTGTCACTGGAACTCCTCGCGGCCGGCACCGGCGCAATCAGCTTCGTACGCCAGATCGGCGGCGCTTTCGGCGTCACCTTTACGGTGGTCTATCTGCAGCAACGCACGAGCGTGCAGGGGGACGCGCTCAGCGCGATGCAGTCACCGTCGAACGCCGAGGTTTTCGACCTCTTCACGCGCCTGGCGCCGATCTATGAGCAAATGGGTGGTACGCCCGAGACCCACGAAGGGTTCGGCGTAGGAGGGTTTCACTTGCTGCTCTCGCTAATCAACGGTCAGGCAAGCATGCTGGGATTCAGAGACGCGTTCGTCGCCGTCGCGATCGTCTTCGCCGTGTCCGTGATCCCGGCATTGCTCATGGACAACCGCAGGCCGGACGCCATCGCGAGGGCGGGGTCCAGGGTGCCTGGATCACTGTCGCTGTCTCGCAGTTGAAGAGAGTGTGAAACCAGGAATTTCCTTGCTGCAAACCCCCCGCGCTCCGCGGCTGAGGGATCTACTCACGCTTTGCGTTGTCGCAATAGCACCGGTGGCGGCCGGACAGGCCGGCGCGGGTGACGGTCCACAGCCGTCGTTGGGTAGCCGCTCCGCGGACGACGTTTGGCACTTTGCCGACGAGCCGGACGTTACCGCCGGTATTGGGACGCGCGGGCTGCCCAATGCGTACATGATCGTGCGTCTGGACCGTGACGCACTCCAGGCGAGTCTCGCGCGGATATCGAAGCGTCGGCACAACGCGCCGCTGCCTGTTCTGACATTGCCGATGCCGGACGGCTCGTTCGCTCGTTTCAGGATCGAGGCCGCGCCCCAGCGGGGCCGCGAGGGTGTCCAGGCTTACCGCGGGCGAGGCCTCGACACGGGGGACGCCCGGATCGAATGGACGGCGAAGGGCCTGCACGCAATCGTGATGACGCCGCGGGGTTCGGTCTACGTCGATCCGGTGCCCGGTGTTGCGGGTGACTACGTCACGTATTTCGCAAAGGATGCTGGCCGTCCCCTGCTGGATGCCCCCGATCTGCCGCTGGCGGCGGTGCGCCAGATCGAGGCACTCATGGCGGGGAAGGCGAACCGCACTCCCGTTCAGCGCAAGATCGACTCCAGGCTCCTCGATGCGCGGCAAATGATGCAAGGTAACGAGGTCGCACCCGGGGTCACCTACGACAGGCTGCCGGTGGAACTCGAAGCCGTCGAGCCGTCAGTCGAGCGGCCGGCGGAGCACGTCGGTCCGGACGCCGGCGACGGCGCAAAGCGGGTGTTGTTGGATATCAAGGCCGACGTCACGCCGGCGGTTCTGGCGCGGATTGAGGAACTCGGCGGCGAGGTGGTCAACAGTGTGCGCAAGTACCGAGCTATTCGCGCGTGGCTGCCGCTCGACGCGGTGGAGGTCCTTGCGACGCTCGATGAAGTGCAGCGGATAAGTGTTGCGGATCGAGCCATCACGAATCAGGAGGTGCTGCGCCCAAAGTTGGTTTCTGACGCGGCGACTACGGGCACGGAAAAGGTCGATACGTCCGAAGGTGACGCGGCCCATGACGCCACAGGAGCACGCGCGACATTTGGCGTCGACGGCACCGGCATTGGCATCGGCGTGCTGTCGGATGGCATCGGCACTCTCGCCGAGCGCCAGGCCTCGGGCGACCTTCCGGATTCGGTGGTGATTCTGGCCGGACAAGCGGGGGAAGACGGCGACCGCGAAGGGACCGCCATGCTGGAAATCGTCCACGACCTGGCGCCCGGCGCTCACCTGTACTTCGCTACCGCTTTGGGCGGCGCCGCGCAGTTTGCGGCGAACATCGAAGCGCTGTGCGAGGCCGGCGCCGACATCATCGTCGACGATATCTTATACGTATCCGAGGCCGCCTTTCAGGATGACGTCGTGGCGAGGGGCGTCAATGCGGCGGTCGAGGCAGGTTGCTTTTACTTCTCGTCGGCCGGCAACGGCGGCAATCTCAACGACGGCACGGCCGGCGTCTGGGAGGGCGACTTCGCGGATGCTGGCGGCGACCTCAACATCAACGGCGAGTCGGTCGGCGACCTGCACGCATTCGCCGAAGGTGCCGGGACCAATCCCATCACGGACGCGGCTGACTACTACCTGCTGAAGTGGGCGGACCCGCTCGGTGCCTCGGCGAACGACTACGACCTGTACCTGCTCGACGAGTCGCTCATCGGCTTGGTGGGGGCGTCGACTGACGTACAGGATGGCGAGCACAATCCCCTCGAGGGCTTCCTGGGATCCGGCTTGTCGGGATCCGACGAGGACGTCGGCAAGCATCTGGTGGTTGTCCGGCACGCCGGCGAGGGCCGCTACCTTCGACTCAACGCCTTGCGTGGTCAGCTAGAACACGCCACCGCAGGCCAGACCGTCGGTCACTCGGCCGGCGAGAACGCCATCGGCGTAGCGGCGGTGGACGCACGTAGCGCCGGCGGCGACGACGGTGTCTTTGACGGTACCGAGTCGGTGGAGACGTTCAGTGCGGACGGTCCGCGGCGGATCTTCTTCCAACCCGACGGTACGCCCATTACGCTCGGAGACTTCTCGTCGACCGGTGGCGAAGTGCTCGACAAGCCGGATATTGCCGCTGCCGATGGCGTTTCGACCTCGACCCCGGGTTTCGAGACCTTCCACGGCACGTCGGCAGCGGCACCCCACGCAGCGGCTATCGCGGCGCTGATGGTGGAAGCGGCCGGCGGTCGAAACCGAATCGATCTGGCATCGCTACGCGGAGCACTGGCGGAGGCGGCGCTCGACATCGAGGCGCAAGGCATCGACCGCGACTCCGGGGCGGGGATTCCGCTGGCGCCGGCCGCGGTCTCGGCCGTGGCGTCCGATCAAGAGCACCGCGCCCCGACCGGTTCGCCGCAAGATCAGACGCTGAATGTGCATGCCGACGATCTGGACCTGGACCTGTCGACGGTATTCGACGACCCGGACGGCGATACGCTGACTTATACCGTATTGGCCGGTAGCGAAGGAGTTGTAGTAGTCGCTGTGTCAGGTTCAATCCTGACCATCGACCCGACGGCGCCGGGTACCGTGACCGTAACGATACGGGCCACCGATGCGGGTGGCTTGAGCGTGGTCCGCACGATCTCGGTCACGGTGGAGCGGGACTACGGCGCCACCGACTACGACACCGACGACGACGGGCTCATCGAAATCGCCACCCTGGATCAGCTCAACGTGCTCCGCTACGACCTCGACGGCAACGGTGAGACGGAGGTACCCGTCGATTGGGTGCACTACTTCGAGGCGTTCGACGACGCGCAGGAAGAAATGGGTTGCGCGGACGGCTGCGCAGGATTCGAGTTGACGGCGGACCTGGATTTCGACGAATCGGGGAGTTACGCCTCCGGGGCCGTCGACCGTGGCTGGAGCCGCGGCGAGGGCGGTGCCGGCTGGGAGCCCATCGGCACCGGTGTCGACATCGGCTCGCCGGACGGCGCGTTTGTAGCCACCTTCGACGGCAACCGTCACACGATTGCCAACCTCTTCATCAATCGCCCCGAAAGCGACTATGTGGGCATGTTCGGCTATGTGAATAACGGGCCCGTCATGAACGTCGGTCTGACCGACGTGGAGGTCAGCGGCAACAACCGAGTGGGTGGTCTGGTCGGTAAACTCGACAACTGGCTGGTCGGTAACTTTGGTGAGCGCGGGGTTCGCGCCAGTCATGCGAGCGGTCGGGTATCGGGACGAATTGCGGTGGGCGGCCTGATTGGATCGAGCGATGTTCCCATCCGACACTGTTACGCTGCGGTTCGCGTATCGGGTGACCTCCTCGTCGGCGGCCTGATCGGTGAGCAAGATTCGAGTATCCATTCTTCCTTTGCTACGGGAGCAGTATCCGGTGCCACGAGTGTCGGCGGCCTGATCGGAGCAAGCTGGGGTGAGATTGTGGCCAGCTACGCCACTGGCGCTGTGTCGGGTGAGGGCTCCCGGACGTCGTTTCTCTGCGGTGACGGCGGCGTCGGCGGCTTGCTCGGCCACGCCTGCGGCGGCGTGGTTATCGACAGCTATGCCACGGGCCGCGTCTCGGCGGCGCGAGCCGCCGGTGGACTGGTGGGGAGCAAGTCGGGACGGCCGACGATTCGATCCAGTTACTGGGACATCGAAACCTCCGGCCTCGCCGTTGGTGTCGGCGAGGACGACACGAATGACAACGGCGCCCTGGACGGCGACGAGATCCGGACTCCCGGGGTGGGAGGCATGACGACGGCGGCGCTGCAGACACCCACGGGGTACGAGGGCATCTACGGTGACTGGCAGCGCACCCCTGACGATCCTCCACCGCATGACGCCTGGCATTTTGGTACCGCGTTTCAATACCCCGCCCTGAAGGCGGATCTCGACGGCGACGGCACTGCGGCGTGGCAGGAGTTCGGCACCCAGATCCGAGATCGTTCGGAACTCACGATTGCCACCGCCAACGGTCAAGCGACATTGTCGTGGACGCCGGTGACGGGCGATTACTGGACGCCGCCGCCTGACTTGACCTACGCCGTCTACCGCAACGACGCGGCAGTCGTCACGAGTGTCGCGGCCAACAGCTACGTGGATACGCCGCCGGGGGACGGTAGGGAATCGACCATATACCAGATTGCGGCGCTGGTTGGCGGAGGCGAGGCGTCGCGCAGCAATCTCGTCACGGTGCGTAACCGCCCGCCCGCGCGGCCGCCGGTCGCCAACCGGTCGGCGCGGGCCGGCGCGTCCTTCAGCTACACGTTCGAGCACGCCGCCGACCCCGACGGCGATGCGGTCACCTACAGCGCCACCGGCCTTCCCGGTTGGTTGACGTTTGCGGCCTCGACTCGAAACTTCAGGGGCAGCCCGGAGGCCGGCGATGTGGGCACCACCGAAATCACCGTGACGGCCACCGACAACGGCACGCCCGTGCTGTCCTCGACGGCGACGTTTACCTTGACCGTCATCGCACTCAATGCGGATAACCGGGCGCCAGTCCCGGTCGGATCTCTGGACGCGGTCTCGCTTTCGACGGGTGCCACTTCAACAGTGCCAGTCGGAGGGGCTTTCGAGGATGCCGACGGGGATGTGTTGGGCTATGAGGTGGCAACCAGCGACGGTGACGTGACAGCCTCTTACATATCCGGAGACGCGGTCGTCGTCGCGGCGATCGGTGTCGGAGAGGCCACGGTCACCGTGACCGCGACCGACGGTGCTCTCACCGCCGAACAATCGTTTGCCGTGACCGTGGTGAACGCCGAGCCCGAGGCGGTGGGAACCCTTGCCGACCGCCGGCTGTTGATTCCAGGTGATCCGGTGGTCCTGGCGGCATCCGAAGCCTTCTACGACGCGGACAGCGACCCCTTGACGTACAGCGCAAGCGCATCCGATGAGGACGTGGCAACGGCGCGTGTCTCCGGCTCGACGGTAACCCTGACGCCGATAGCGGTAGGTGCCGCGACCGTCACGGTCACGGCCACCGATGCCGGTGGGTCGAACTCCACGGCGACGCAGACCTTCGAGGTGACGGTCAGGCGAGACTACGATATCGATGATGACGGCCTGATCGATGTGGCGGGGCTTGGCCAACTCGATGCCATTCGCTTCGACCGCAATGGCGACGGCAGCGTCGATCCCGAGCCTGGCTTTTTTACAAGGGAGCCGCTCCCTGATGAAGCAGCCGCCTATGAGACCGCCTATCCCGACGCAGCGGCGAACATGGGATGCGAAAGCTTGAACGGCTGTACCGGTTACGAGTTGGTGGTGGATGTGGACTTCGACACCAACGGCAGCGGCGATGCAGACGAGGGCGATGCGTATTGGGATGACGGTCGCGGCTGGGCGCCGATCGCTCAACCGTCCGGAGGTGGGTACTTCCTCTTTGAGCTGTTTCACACCACCTTCGATGGGAATGGCCACGTCATCTCCAACCTGTTCATCGACCGACCTGACGAGAACCTCATCGGCCTCTTTGGGCACATCTCCAAGGTCGATGACTTTCACCGCGGGGTTGTCCGCAACGTGGGGCTAACGGATGTGGACGTCAGCGGATGCCGGATAACGGGTAGCCTGGCCGGAAGGAACAACTCCCTGATAGAAACCAGCTATGCCATCGGTCGCGTCAGCACCATCTCAGAAGGCGACTGCGGGGGCCCGACCGGTGGACTAGTGGGAGAGAACGGCGAGTTGTACGACGCGGGCATTATTCGAAACAGCTACGCCACGGTGGCTGTGTCAGCAAATGCCTTTGCTGTCGGCGGCCTGGTCGGACGGAACGGCCGGATCAGCGAGATCCATGCGAGTTTCGCCACGGGTGCCGTAGAGTCGAAGAGCGCATCGGGTGGCTTGGTCGGAGTCAACTCCGGTGAAATCAGTGCCAGTTATGCCACTGGCCGGAGCACGGGACGAAACGGGGGCGCTGGTGGTCTGGTCGTTTCTAATAGGGGCGTCATCACCAGCAGCTACGTGACGGGCCGATCGACGGTATTGCTCACGAATGGTCTGATCAGGGTCGGCGGGCTCGCGGGTAGTTCGGACGGTGAGATCCTCGAGAGTTATTGGGATACGCGAACCTCTGGCCGGCGGGTGGGTGTCGGTACCGACGACTGGCCGCACGGCAACGGCCGCATAGACGGCGACGAAACCGCCACGCCGGGCGCGTTGGGGCAAACCACCGCCACACTCCAGGCACCCGAGGACTACCACGGCATCTACGAGAACTGGAACGCCGATGACTCGGATCCCTGGCATTTCGGCTCGTCAACGCAATATCCGGTCCTGCGTGGCGACATCGACGGCGACGGCGAGGCGACCTGGCGGGAGTTCGGCTACCAGCTTCGCGACACGCCACGGCTGACGGCAGCCATCGAAGACGGCAAGGCCGAACTGGTCTGGTCCAATGTCGACACCAGTCACTGGGACCCCGCACCGCCCGTCCAGTATGCAGTCATCCGCGATGGCGAACTCTTGGCGACGGGTCTTGCGAAACTGAGCTATACGGACGATTCACCCGGCGTTGACTACCAGGTTGCCGCGGTGATCAACGGCGGCGAGGCGTCGCGCAGTGGCATCTCCGTCGTCGTCGCGCACTGCTTTGCCGACACGATTTGGCGTCCAGGGGAGAAGTGCCGGATTTCGCCGACTTCGTTAGCCTTCGAGATTAGCGAAGACGGTGACGCCTGCGTCGGCTTACGTTGTAGCACCGAACAAGAAAACAGGTTCAGCGTTCGCTTCGCGGTCGGCCCCTTCTTTATCAGGGTCGTCGCAGAGCGCAACGCGGACGGTACCTGGACCTTGCGCGAACTCACGCCGGAAGGGTCGATGAACCAGGCGCCGATCGCCCTTGGGGTGCTGGAACCGGTGACGTTGACGCCGGAAGACGGGCCCTTGACGGTGGACGTGATGCCGTTTTTCCAAGACCCGGACGGCGACGAGCTGACGTACGCGGCCTCGACATCTCGCGGCGGCGTCGCGACCGCCAGCATGACTGGCAGCAGTCTCTCGATCACGCCGTTGGGCGAGGGGCGCGTAACGGTTTCTGTTACCGCCCGCGACCCGGGCGGTCTCTTTGCCCTCCAGGCAGTCGACGTGACGGTTGACACCGTGGATGACTTCCGGTGGGCCCGTGGATGGCGCTTGAAAGTGCTGAGCGACCATGCCGACAGTTCGGGCGATGGGAGCGAAACGTCCGAGCCTGGGGAATCAAACGACATTGGCGAGCCGTGACTCCGGGTGGCGTGGACATGGGCACGCGCCGCCGTCGGAATGTGGAGTCACCGCCGTGGTGTATCGATCCGAACCTCAAAGTCTGAACTCAAAGGGATTGACCACCTCGATGCCGCAGCTTTCAAAATCGAGGACATTCCGGGTCGCCACCGCCAGACGGTCTCGACGGGCAATGGCAGCAATCTGGCCATCGGGGATGCTCGACGGACGTCCGAGTTCCTTGCGATCGCCCATCAGCGTACCGTAGAGGCGTGCTGCGGATTCGTCGTAGGCGAGCACGCGCTGATCAAAGCCTTGGCCAATGAACTGTTCGAATCGTTCGCGGAGCTCTGATCTGCGTTTGCCATCAGGCAAGATACGCAGACCATAGGTGATCTCGCCTATGGTGATGGCGGACACGTAAAGCTCCTCCGACTCCTGACTGTTCAGCCAAGCCAGGACAGCTTTTCCCGGCCGGGCCTTCATCACCTCAGAAACGACGTTCGTATCGAGCAGGATCATTCGCTGAGATCCATGGGTTCATGGGGCGCCCTTTCTGGTAGCTGAAGATCGACGCCATGCTCCGGGCCAAAGATCCGAATCGCGAGATCGCCGAGGTAGTCTGGAGCGCGGACCGCATTCTTGAGAATGCGACGCGCTTCTTCCTCCATCGACACCCCATGCTTTGCGGCGCGGATCCGCAAACGCGATAGTGTCTCGTCTTCGAGTTTTCTGACACTCAAGCTGGCCATAGCCGACTCCATTAGACATTTTGCCAGCATATGCTAGCAACGCTTTCATATGCCGGCAATTCTGATGTTCCGAGTGAGCTTAGCGTGTCTTGTTCGCTGTCCCGCGCCCGAAGGAAAATCGGCTGAACCCGATGCGTTATTCAAAGTAAAGCGATCCACGTCGCATTTGGAAGCGGACGATATTTGTCCTCGAATCAATCATGAAACACGAGACGGCCCTGTCGAATGAGTGACGCCCCCATCCTGCTCACCGACGAAGCGATGCAACATTTCATCCGCGAGGGGTACGTCACCGTCCAGTCGGCGCTTCCGAAGTCGTACCACGACGCCATGTACGCGCGCCTCGAGCCGCTTGAGGAAGACGGTCTCGTCGGGCACAACAACCTGCTGCCGATGGTGCCGGAGCTTCGCGAGTTGCTGGACGAGCCGGTTGTGCGCAGCGCCCTGCTATCGACCCTCGGGCCGGTCCGGGTAGAGGAAGGGAACACCCACGGCCGGATGGGTTGCTGCGGCAGGATTTGATCGACGAGATATGCGGCCGACTCCACCGTCCGACGTGCGCCGCAGGATGGACAAAAGCCGCGCCGTTTGCACGAAAAGGCCATCAGGTGCTCGTGAGGTCAGGCGTCGCACGTGACCCGCAGAAACCCGTGTTCGAGCAAGCCGCACTTCAGGTAGTCGTCGAACTCCTGCTTGCGCGTTCCATCGCTGTCATCGTTGTTGGGTGGATATGCCAGAATGCCGGGTTTCGGGGACGCCTTCGTCTCCATTGGGTTAGTCTTCCTTGTTGACGCGATTCCCGCGTTGCAGATGGACAACCGCGCGAGAGCGGGTACGGGGGTTCCCGGATGGGTCCCCGGATCACTTTCGCTGTCGCGAGGTTGAATGGAACGTCCGTGATTGAAAATCCGTTCCGAAGTCCAGCGTCCGCCGCGCTCGCGCTGTGGATTGCCGCCGTAGCGCCCGTGGCGGCCGGACAGGCTGACGCGGGTGACGGTTCACCGCCGCATGGCCGATCTGCGGACAACGTCTGGCACTTCCCCGAAGAGTCCGTCGTTGTCGGGACACGCGTTACGCCCAATGCGTACAGAGCGGTGAGTATGGACCGGGATACCCTTCTCACCACTCTCTCACGGGTGGCCGAGCGCCGGCACAACGAGCCGCTTCCCGTTCTGACCTTGCCGATGCCCGATGGCCCGTTTGCCCGCTTCAGGATCGAGGCGGCGCCGGAGCGTGGACTTGCGGCCGTCGAGGCTTACCGCGGACGAGGTCTCGACGATGGGGACGCCCGAATCGAATGGACGGCGAGGGGTATGCACGCGATCGTACGGACGAATCGGGGTTTGGTCTACATCGATCCGGTGCCCGGAGTTGCGGGTACCTACGTCACCTATTTCGCAAGGGATGCAGGCCGGCCCCTGCTGGACGCCTCCGATCTGCCGTTCGCGGCGGCGCGCCAGATCGAGACGCTCATGGGAGAAAAGGCGAACCGCAATCCCGTTCAGCGCAAGGTCGATTCCAGGCTCCTCCATGCATGGGAGATGATGGACCGCAACGAAGTGGTGCCGGGCATCACCTACGACAGGCTGCTAGTGGAACTGGAAGTGGGCGATGCCCCGGTGGAAGGAACGCCAGAACATGCTGGTCGGGACGACGGGGCGCAGCGGGTGTTGGTGGACATCAGGGCCGACGTCAACTCCGCTGTCCTGGCACGGATAGGTGAACTGGGCGGTGCGGTTGTCAACAGCGTGGCCAAGTACCGCGCAATTCGCGCCCGGTTGCCGCTCGATACCGTAGAGGTTCTTGCGGCGCTCGATGAAGTGCAGTGGATAAGGGTTGCGGATCGAGCCTTCACGAACCGGGAAGCACGGCGCCCAGGGTTCCTTTCCGACAACGTCGCTTCCGGGGTCGCTGACAAGGTCGATACGTCTGAGGGTGACGCCGCGCACGACGCGAAAGGAGCGCGCAGCAGGTTCGGCGTCGACGGCACCGGTGTCGGCATCGGTGTGCTGTCGGACGGCATCGGCACTCTGAGCGAGCGCCAGGCCTCGGGTGACATTCCGGATTCGGTGGTGATCCTGGACGGGCAGGCGGGAGAGGACTACCACCGCGAGGGGACCGCCATGCTGGAGATCGTTCACGACTTGGCGCCCGGCGCGCACCTGTACTTCGCTACCGGTTTCGGCAGCGCCGCCCAGTTTGCGGCAAACATCGAAGCGCTGTGCGATGCCGGCGCGGACGTCATCGTCGACGATGTCCTCTGGCTCGCCGAGGGTGCCTTTCAGGACGACGTGGTGGCGAGGGGCGTCAATGCGGCGGTCGAGAAAGGTTGTTTTTTCTTCTCGGCCGCCGGCAATAGCGGCAACCTCAACGATGGCACGGCGGGCGTCTGGGAGGGCGACTTCGCAGATAACGGCGAGGATCTGGCCATCGACGACGTGTCGGTCGGTGATCTTCACGAATTCGCTGACGGCGTCGATGACAATCGTATCGACAAAGCGGCTGAACACTATCGATTGAAGTGGGCGGACCCGCTCGGTGTTTCGGCAAACGACTACGACCTGTACCTGCTCGACAAATCGCTCACCGAAGTCGTGCGGGCGTCGACTAACGTGCAGGACGGCGAGCAGGATCCCCTGGAGGGTTTCTCGGGATCCGACGAGGACGTCGACAAGCACCTGGTGGTGGTGCGGGACGCTGGAGAAGCCCGGTACCTTCGACTCAACGCCTTGCGGGGTGAGCTGGAACACGCCACTGCCGGCCAAACGTTCGGTCACGCGGCCGCCGAGAGTGCCATCGGCGTGGCGGCGGTAGACGCGCGCGGCGCCGGCGGCGACAACGGCGTCTTCAACGGAAGCGAGTCGGTCGAGACGTTCAGCTCGGACGGTCCGCGGCGGATGTTCTTCCAACCGGATGGTATGCCCATTACGCCGGGTGACTTCTCGTCGACCGGCGGCGAACTGCTCGATAAGCCCGATATTGCCGCTGCCGATGGCGTTTCGACCTCGACCCCCGGTTTCGAGACCTTCCAGGGCACGTCGGCAGCGGCACCCCACGCAGCGGCGATCGCGGCGCTGATGGTGGAAGCGGCCGGCGGTCGAAACCGAATCGATCTGGCATCGCTACGCGAAGCACTGGCCCAGGCTGCGCTCGACATCGAGGCGCAAGGCATCGACCGCGACTCCGGGGCGGGGATTCCGCTGGCGCCGGCTGCGGTTTCGGCCGTGGCGTCCGATGCAGAGCACCGGGCCCCGAACGTCGATTCGCTGGAAGATCAGACGCTGGACGTCCACGCAGACGATCTGGAGCTGGACCTGTCGACCATGTTCGACGACCCGGACGGAGATGACCTGACCTACACGGTGCTGTCGGGTGACGAGAGAATCGTGGCGATCACCCTGTCGGGCTCCATCCTTACCATCGATCCGCTGGCACCGGGTACCGTCACCGTGACCGTGCGGGCCACGGATCCAGGTGGCTTGAGCGTGATCCGAACGATTGCGGTCACGGTGAACCGGGACTACGGCGCCACGGACTACGACGCCGACGACGACGGGCTGATCGAAATCGCTACCGTGGAGCAACTCAACGTCCTCCGCTACGACCTCGACGGCAACGGGGAGACGGACGAGCCCGCCGATTGGGAGATCTACTTCGAGGCGTTCGACGACGCCCAGGAAGACATGGGTTGCGCAAACGGCTGCGCGGGTTACGAGTTGACGGCGAACCTCGACTTCGAGAAACCGGGGAGTTACGCCTCCGGGGCCGTCGACCGCGGCTGGAGCCGCGGCGAAGGGGGCCCGGGCTGGGAGCCTGTCGGCACGAGCGACGAGTCCGGCTTGCCGGACAACGGCTTTTTCGCAATGTTCGACGGCAACGGCCACACGATTGCTAATCTATTCATCAACCGTCCCGAGACGGACTATGTGGGATTGTTCGGCTTTGCGCGTTTCGGGCCGGTTACAAATGTCGGTCTGACCGACGTGGACATCACCGGCAACGACAGAGTAGGCGGGCTGGTCGGCAGGTTTAGCAACGACGGTATCACACCAGCGGGCGGGGTTCGCACCAGTCATGTAACAGGTCGGGTTTCCGGACGAGATAGCGTGGGTGGCCTGGTCGGATCGAGCAACTTTCCCATCCGGCACTGTTACGCCGCGGCTCGCGTCTCCGGTAACCGATCCGTCGGCGGCCTGATCGGTTCCATTGGTCTGAATGGAGTCCATTCCTCATTTGCTACCGGCGCAGTATCTGGTACGAGCAGTGTTGGAGGACTGGTCGGCGGGACCTGGACTGCGATCGTGGCCAGCTACGCCACTGGTGCTGTGTCGGGGGAGGGCGGCCTCCGAATTCCGTTTTACTGCGCTGACGGTGGCGTCGGCGGCTTGCTCGGCGAAGCCTGCGGCCGGTCTGCCGTGGGTGCCAGTTATGCCACGGGCCGCGTCCGGGCGGCGCGAATCGCCGGGGGATTGGTGGGAGGCAAGGCGGGAGTGCCACCTTCGATTCGAATCAATTACTGGGATGTCGAAACCTCCGTCCTCGAGGTGGGTGTCGGTCAAGACGACGCGAACGACAATGGCACGCTGGATGCCAACGAGGTTCGGACGCCGGGAGTAGGTCCCGTGACGTCGGCAGAACTGCAGACACCCACGGAATACGAGGGAATCTATGGGGACTGGCAGGGCACCCACAGCGACCTTCTACCCCGTGACGCCTGGCATTTTGGTACCGCGTTTCAGTACCCGGCCCTGAAGGCGGATCTCGACGGTGACGGCGTTGCGACCTGGCAGGAGTTCGGGACGCAGATTCGCGACCGTCCGGAACTTGAGGTAACCACCTCCGACGGTCAGGCATCGCTGTCGTGGACGGCGGTGGCCGGCGACCATTGGACGCCACCGCCCGAGGTGACCTACGCCGTCTACCGCGACGATGCGGTAGTCGCCACGGGCATCGCGGCCACCAGCTACACAGATACTCCCTCGGCAGGCGGCGGAGAGTCGACTGCGTACCAGGTCGTGGCGCTGGTTGACGGCGGCGAGGCGTCCCGCAGCAATCTCGTGACAGTGCGCAACCGAACCCCGGCGCCGCCGCCGGTTGCCAACCAGTCGGTGCGGGCGCGCGCGGCTTTCAGCTACACGTTTGCACCCGCCGTCGATCCGGACGGCGATACGGTCACCTACAGCGCCACGGGCCTTCCCGGCTGGTTGACGTTCGCGGCCTCGTCGCGAACCTTCAGCGGCGATCCCGGCGACGGCGATGCGGGCGCCGCCGAGATCAAGGTGACGGCCACTGACGACGGCACGCCGGTGCGGTCGGCGACCGCGAGCTTCACCCTGACCGTCACAGCGTTCAATGCCGACAACCGCGCGCCGGCCCCCGTGGGAACCCTGGATGCCGTCTCGCTTTCGACGGGCGCCACCCGAACGGTGCCGGTCGGCGACGCGTTCGAGGATGCCGATGGTGATGTGTTGGGCTATCGGGTTGAATCCAGCGACGCGGAGGTGGTGGCCGCGCACATGTCCGGTGATGCGGTGGTCGTCGCGGGAGTTGCGGTCGGCGAGGCCACGGTCACGGTAACCGCGAGCGACGGCGCCCTCACCGCCAGTCAGGAGTTGGTCGTGACAGTGGTCAATGCCGGGCCCGAGGCCGCAGGGTCGCTCGCGGACCGGACGCTGTTGATTCCGGGCGATCCGGTGCCGGTCGCTGCCTCGGAAGCGTTCCGCGACGCCGACGGAGACGCCTTGACGTACGGCGCAAGTTCGTCCGATGAGGAGGTGGTGACGGCGAGCGTCTCCGTCTCGACGGTAATCCTTGCGCCGCTGGCCGTGGGGTCTGCCACGGTTACGGTGACGGCCACCGATGCCGATGGATCGAACTCCACGGCGACGCAGACCTTCGAGGTCACGGTCCGTCGGGATTACGACACCGATGATGACGGCCTGATAGAGATTGCGAAGCTGGGCCAACTCGATGCGGTTCGCTTCGACCGCGATGGGGACGGCCACGTCGATACCGAGATAGGTTCTTTCACTACAGATCCGGCCCCAGATGAAGTGGCTGCCTATGAGAAGGCCTATCCCGACCCTGCGAAAAACATGGGATGCGAGACTGTGAACGGCTGTACCGGTTACGAGCTGGTTGCCGATCTGAACTTCGACACCAACGGCAGCGGCGACCCGGACGAGGGCGATGCGTATTGGAACGACGGTCGAGGCTGGCGCCCGATCGGTCAGCCGCTCGCAATGAACAGGCACTTCGTCTCCGAGCCGTATCAGGCCACCTTCGATGGAAATGGCCACGTCATCTCCAATCTGTTTATCGACCGACCCGATGAGGGGCACATCGGGCTGTTCGGGTTCATCCGTGTCTATCGCTTCAATCGCGGGGTTATCCGCAATGTGGGTCTGCCCGATGTGGATGTCGTCGGATTCCGGCAAACGGGCAGCTTGGCTGGAGAGAACTGGGCCTTGATAGAAACCAGCTACGCCACCGGTCGCGTTGAGTGTGCCGCGACGACGAGTGACCACCGGAGCGCGGCGGGCGGATTGGTGGGGCGAAACGGCTGGGGTGCGGGAAGTCCGGGCACCGTTCGAAACAGCTACGCCGCAGTGGCGGTTTCGGCGGATGCCAGTTCTGCCGGTGGCTTGGTCGGAGTTAGTGGCGTTCGCAGTCAGGTTCATGCCAGCTTCGCCACGGGTGCGGTATCGTCGACGAACAGATCAGGCGGGCTGGTCGGAATCAACGACGGTGAAGTCGTCGCCAGCTATGCCACTGGCCGGGTCACGGCGGTATTCGGGCGTACTGGCGGTCTTGTCGCTCAGAATCATCGCGGTGTGATCACCAACAGCTACGCGACGGGCCGACCAACGCCGGCATTGCCCGATGGAGAGACGCAGTTCAAGCCGGTAAGAGTCGGTGGGCTCGCGAGCGATTCATTCGGTGAAATGATGGAGAGTTATTGGGACACGCGAACTTCCGGTTGGCAGGTGGGGGTTGGCACCGACGACTCGTCGCCTCGCGATGGCCGCGTCGACGACCACGAAACCGCCACGTCCGGCGCGTCCGGAAAGACCACCGCGGAACTCCATGCGCCCGACGACTACCGCGGCATCTACAGGAACTGGAATGCCGAAGGCCTGGATCTCTGGCATTTGGGTTCGTCAACGCAATATCCGGTCCTGCGCGCTGACGTCGACGCCGACGGCGAGGCGACTTGGCTGGAGTTCGGCTACCAGCTTCGCGACACGCCGCGGCTGGCGGCAGCCATCGAAGACGGTAAAGCTAACCTGGTCTGGACGCCGGTCGACACCAGCCACTGGGACCCCGCACCGACGGTCCGCTATGCGGTCATCCGCGATGGCAAACTGTTGGCGACAAATCTTGAGGGATCAACCTACACAGACGCTTCGCCCGGCGTCGATTACCAGGTTGCCGCGCTGGTCGATGGCGGCGAGGCGTCGCGCAGCGGCATCTCCGTCGTCGTCCCGCACTGCCGTGAGGATACGGCCTGGCGTACCGGGGAGAGGTGCCGGATTTCGCCGACGTCGTTCGCCTTCGAGATCAACGAGGACGGCACCGCCTGCGTCGGCTCAAGTTGCAGCACCGAAGACAGTTTCCGCGTTAGCTTCCTGACCGGCCACATCACGATCAAGATCGTCGCAGATCGCAACTCGGACGGCACCTGGACCTTGCAGGAGCTTGAGCCGAAAGAGTCGGCCAACCGCCCGCCAGAAGGGTCAGCCAACCGTGCGCCGGTTTTGGTGGGGACGCTGGCTAAGGTGACGTTGGCGCCCGATGACAATCCCGCAACCGTGGACGTAAGACCGTTCTTCGAAGACCCCGACGGTGACGCACTCACGTACGAGGCCGCGACGTCTCGTAGCGGTGTCGCGACCGTCAGCATGGCGGGCAGCAGGCTGACCATCGCACCAGCGGGCGAGGGTCAGACGACGGTTATCGTTACCGCGCGCGATCCGGGCGGTCTCGTCGCCATCCAGGCCGTGAGCGTGACGGTAGAGAGCACGGATAGCTTCCGGTGGATTCGGGGATGGCGCTTGAAACTGCTACATGATCATGCCGAGCCTTCCAGCGGCGACAATACGTCGGACGACACGATCGGCGATCCATGACACGGTTTCCAATGCGTTATTCTCCGTAGCGCAGCGCGCGTCCCGACGGGAAGTGGACGGAGTTCGTCGCCGAGCAAAGATGACCCAGGAAAGCCCCAAGCAATGAGTGATCCCATTCTTCTCACCGACGAAGCGATGCAACGTTTCGTCCGCGAGGGTTACGTTACCGTTCAATCGGCGCTCCCGAAGTCGTACCACGACGCCATGTACGCGCGCCTCGAGCCGCTCGAGGAAGACGGTCTCGTCGGGCACAACAATCTGCTGCCGATGGTGCCCGAGCTTCGCGAACTGCTGGACGAGTCGGTCGTGCGCGGGGCCCTGCTGTCAATCCTCGGGCCGGATTACTACCTGCACTTCCACCGCCACGATCACGTGAACTGGCCCGAAAAGGTCCAACCCATGCAGGCCTGGCACCGGGGCGACGGCAGGCTGCACAAGGACGGCGAACGCCACGCGCACTACATGGTGGATGCACGCCGTCACCACGCGACGCGCTTTGTGATGCTGTTCTACTACCCGCAGGACACGACGCTAGAGATGGGGCCGACGGGTATCGTGCCGCGCAGTCAGTATCTGCTGCGCAGCGCGTTGGACGAAAACGACAGGATCTCTCTCCCCGGGGACGCCGGGACGGTCACGATCATGCATTTCGATATCGCCCATGGGCGCTTTGGAGCGAACACGACGGACATTCCCCGCCACATGGTGAAGTTCCTGTACACCCGCAATCTGGACCCCGCGGCACCGAGTTGGGATCACAAGACTCCCGAATGGACCGCCACGATGGATCCGCAGGAACCGATTTGGCAGTACATGTGGAACTGGCACCTCGGGGCCGCACCGAGCAGAACATATCGATCTGACCAGGATACGGACGGACTCGTCGAACGGCTCCACGGCTCGAACGTCGCTGACGCGATCGGGGCGGCCTACACCCTCGGAAATCTTGGCGCGGTCGAGCCACTGCTGGAAGCATTGACGAGTTCCGACGTTGATCTGCGCTGTGTCGCCGGATACGGCTTCCCGCCGCTCGGGGCGGCGGCAGTGGCCCCGCTTCTCGGTCTCCTCGACGGTGCGGGCACCGAGCGTTGCGTTCAGGTCGCCGACATTCTCGGCGATATCGGTCCGCGCGCCGTCGACGCCATGCCCGCTCTCATCCAGCTCTGTCACCACGAGAAACCGAGCGTGCGTCAGTTCGCCGTGGAGTCCATCGGCATAGTCGGCCAGGTAGCGTCCGCGGCGCCAGTCGAGTTGGTGAACGCGCTCCGCGACGACGATGCGCTCGTTCGGCATCATGCCGCGCTCTCCGCCGCGCGCTTCGGTGCGCGAGCGGCGGCGCTTCCCGGCATCGTGGACGCTCTCAAGGACAATCTCTATCACGACCATCACCACGTGCGGGGATGGTCCATCGAGGCCCTGCAACGGTTGGGCACACCGGATGGACTCGACACGGCGCTCAAATACCTGATGGCGACGCGCTGGGATTACGCGCATACGTCGGGAGAACCGTGGTCGTACGATCTGCAACGATAGCGGCCCCGCACACCGGATAACCACATGACTGCAACGCCGTTCCAGATCGAAATCCCGGACGCTGCGCTGGCGGACCTGCGCGAGCGTCTTGCGCGCACGCGTTGGCCCACCGAGATCGCCGACAGTGGCTGGAACTACGGCACGAACAGGTCCTACCTGCAGGAGCTGTGCGCGTACTGGGCCGACGGCTTCGACTGGCGCCGGCAGGAGGCCGCGCTCAACCGCCACGACCATTACATGCGCGAGGTCGACGGCTTCCGCCTGCACTACATTCACGCGGCCGGACAGGGCCCCGATCCCTTGCCGCTCGTGCTCACCCACGGCTGGCCCAGCACCTTCTACGAACTCGACAAGGTCATCGAACCGCTGGCCGATCCCGGCGCCCACGGCGGCGATCCCGCGGACGCCTTCGACGTCTTCGTGCCATCGCTGCCGGGCTATGGCTTCTCGGAGATCCCGACCCAGCCCGGCTACGGGCCGGCGCGCATCGCTGAACTGTGGGATCGGCTGTTCGCGGATCTGGGCCATGCGCGCTACGGGGCGCACGGCGGTGACTGGGGCGCGACCATAACTGGCCTGATCGGCTGGAAGTTTCCCGAGCGGGTGGTCGGCATACACCGTCTCGCGGGAGGCATGCAGTCCAGAAGAAAGTCGGGAAACGACGCCGAGGAGCTTGCAACCTGGCGCAGAACCGGGGGCGGCTACGGCCACATCCAGAGTACGCGACCCCAGACGCTGTCCTACGGGTTAACCGACTCTCCTGCGGGACTGGCCGGCTGGATCATCGAGAAGTGGCACGCCTGGAGCGACTGCGGCGGCGACATCGAATCGAGCTTCACCAAGGACGAATTGCTCACCACCGTCTCGCTGTACTGGTTCACGGGGACCATCCACAGCAGCACCCGCCTGTACTACGAAAACGCGCAGAACGAAGCCAATCGCATCGGCGGCCGCATCGAAACCCCCAGCGGGTATGCCGTCTTCCCCGGGATGTCCCGGACGCGCGATGAACTCGCCGAGAGCTGCAACATCGTGCACTGGTCCGAGTTCGACCGCGGCGGCCACTTCGCGGCCTTCGAGGAACCGGAGTTGGTCGTGGACGATGTTCGCGCGTTTTTTCGACCACTGCGCTAATCGTCACGCCGCTAGCTGCTTATATACGTGCGCTCCTTGTCGATCACATTGACCAGCGGCTCGCCCGCCTGATAGCGGCGAAGGTTGTCCGTGAAAATCCCGGTCACGCGATCCGCGTAGCGGGGTGTGGCGCCAGCGTAGTGCGCCGTGATCATGACGTTGCGCATGTCCCACAGAGGCGAGTCGGCGGGAAGGGGTTCCTGGGCGAATACATCCAGACCCGCTCCCGAGATCCAGCCTTCCTGGAGCGCCTGGATCAGAACGTCCTCCTGGACGATCTGGCCTCTCGCGATGTTGATCAGGTAAGCCGTCTCCTTCATGGCCCGGAACTCGGGTTCGCCCAGGAGTCCGCGCGTCTCCTCCGTGAGCGGGGCGGCCAGGACCACCCAGTCCGACTCCCTGAGCAGTTCATGCAGCCCGTCGGGACCAAACATCTGGTCGACGTGCGGGGAAGTGCGGGACGGGTCGCGTCGCAAGCCGAGTACGCGCATGTTGAGCCCGCGTGCCTTCTCGGCCGTCTTCAGTCCGATGGGCCCGAGTCCGATGACGCCCATGGTGGTGCCATCGATCTCCTCGCAGCGCCCGCGTTGAAACCACTCGTGATCGCGCTGGGCCTGCGCGAAGCGGTGCATCCGGCGCGTCAAAACGAACATCAGGGCAAGCACATGTTCGGCAATGGGGACCGCGGCCACGCCGGAGGCGTTGGTGACCACGATGTCGCTCTGCGCGATCTCCGGCGCCCGAAGCAGCCAGTCCATCCCGGCCCCGATCGTCTGTATCCACCGCAGCCGGGGCACCGAAGCCAGGTCGCCGATGTCGCGCAATCCAAAGGCCACCTCCACCTTCGGCCCCAGTTCGGCGCGGCGCGACTGCCACTCCTCGGGCGTGTCGATCCTGACAACCTCGGTCCCGGGCACAGCGGCCTGTATCGCTTCGATGTGGCGATCGCTCAGGAGCTCGGAATGTACGACGACCGTGCCCAATTCGTCACTACGCATACGTTGTCTCCGGGGAAAGGATCTTATTGTTGCACGAGTTGGCGCGGTGCCGCTCTACCCCGAACTGACAAATGGAAATCATGCATTCGGAATGCAAATTGTCGAGCAGAATTTCACCTGATTGCGAGAAGTTGACAACCGGTGCGAATCGCCTTTCTGATGGACGCCGTACCATGCGTCAACGCTTGGCATCAACAGAGAAATTAGGGGGAGGTTTGAGCATTGAGTGACGCGCCAAAGGATCAGGTTGCCGTCATCGTCGGCGCCAGCAGCGGCATTGGCAGGGAGACGGCGCTCATGTTCGCGCGCGCTGGGGCCACGACCGTGCTTGCGGCGCGCGGCCGGGACAAGCTCCATACCCTGGCGGAGGAGATCGGCAGCGGGTCGATGGTCTGCCCGATGGATGTCGAAGACACCTCGTCAGTCGGTCGGGCGGTGGACATGATCGTCGAGCGGCTTGGCCGCATCGACGTGCTCGTCTACGCGGCGGGCACCAATATCCCCGACCGCGCCCTCGACGCGCTGACCGCGGAGACGTGGGACATGATGCTCGCCACGAATCTGAGCGGCGCCTTTCACTGCACCCAGGCTGTGCTACCGACGATGCGCGGGCAGGGCGAAGGCCTCATCATCTACCTATCGAGCGTTGCGGTGCAGTTCCCCGATGTGTCCGGCGTGTCCTACCAGGCTGCCAAACACGGGCTGGTGGGCTTGGCGCACGGGACTTTCAAGGAGGAGCAGGACCACGGCATTCGTACCACGGTGATCTTCCCGGGACTTACGGACACGCCGCTCGTGCTCAAGCGGCCGACGCCGACGCCGCCGGAGGTGATAGCGTGCGCGTTGCAACCGGAGGACGTGGCCGAGGCGTGCCTGTTCGTGGCATCGCTGCCGGCGCGGGCGCGGGTACCCGAACTCATGCTGATGCCCTCGCGCCTTTAGTTCGGCGCTATTGATATTGCGCGGTGCGAAGCGCAAAGTCGGACAGATTGGACCCGTGAACAACAACAGCGAGGTTCGAACAGATGGAAGGACCAGGCACCAGATCCACACTCGAACCCGAGGAGGTGGACCTCTTTCGGCACAACGGTTTCATCAAGCTGCCGATACGGCTGCCGGCGGATCTGGTGGAGGGATTGAGGGCCGCGGCGCTGGAGGACATCCGTAACGCGGTCGAGCCGGTCGCGCGTCGCGATGGCGAGGTGGACCGAATATCCGGCCTCTGGGATCGCGGCGGCGTCTTCCAGGAAGCCATCGCGTGCGATGAGATTCTCGACCCGCTGGAATCCCTGCTGGGGCCCAACATCGAGTTCATGCTGAATCGCCACAACCACATCTACTTGCGCGACAGCAAGTCGCTGGCGTCGATCGAACTGCATCGGGATTGCCGGGTGTGGTCTCGGAACCTGCTCTCGGTACTCGTCTACCTCGAAGACACCCATCTCGAGAACGGTTGCACCTACGTGGTTCCGGGCTCTCATCACCTGCCGACGCTTTCCAACTTTGCGTATATTCGCGAACGCAAGGAACTGTTTGAGATCGCCTGGTCCCAGGCAATCCCACTGCCCATGCCCGCTGGCGGGCTGCTCGCCATGGACGGATTGCTGCTGCATGCAGCCGGCAGGAACCAGACCGACGGCACCCGCATGAGCATGACGGTCGGCTACCACAGCGCCGACGAATTCTCGCTGCCCGACGACCGCAAGCACGTGCTAGTACGGGGCGAGCGCAAGTACGGTGGCAACGACGTACGCAGCATGGATCGTCACTCCCGACCCGGGAGTGGACGGACAGAGGTGTACTAGCCGAAGGGTTTACTCGGCACTGACCGAAAGCCCTAAACACCTTGGCGATTTGCATGCGACGTCGACAAGCCGTACGTGCATTGATCCTGTCGGAGACCGACCACAGCGTGCTGCTCCTGCGAATGCAGCGGCCCGATCGGCCCGGCGACTTCTGGCTGCTGCCGGGCGGCGGCATCAAGCCGGACGAGGATCATTTGGACGCCTTGCGGCGCGAGGTCTGGGAGGAAACCGGGTTTGCCGTGCGTGCCGAGCCGCGATTGCTATGGCAGCGGGTGCACCGGTTTGGTCGTGGCATTGACAAGGGCCTCCCGGTCACCGAGCAGCACGAGGACATCTACCTCGTACTCGCGGGGCGATTCGAGCCGACGGCGCAAAACAACCCGGAACAGAGCGAGGTGGGAATCTTCCACGAGTTCCGATGGTGGTCGGTGACGGCATTGCGGACCGCCACCGATCATCAGTTCGCGCCAAGGACGTTGCCAAGCCTCGTGCAAGAACTCGTCGTCAACGGACCGCCTTCGCGGCCGATTTCGTTGCGCGACTAGCGGGAATGGAGTGCGCTAGCGACGGCTCAGGAACGGCGCCTCGACGCCGTCCCGAGCCGCTCGTTCGGCTATCCCCTCGACGGCAGCGCGACGGTAGCGCGTGAAAACGCGCTGGCCGTGCCGGACTGATTCACGTTGCGGATGTCCAGATCGACCAGGTGCTGGTCGCCTTGCACATACTTGCTGGCGACATTGCCGTAGATCGTATTGGTGTCGCCGACGATGTTCGGATGCCGCACCTGGGTCACCAGCTTCTTCAGCGTCCCGTCGTCTCCCATCCAGTCCGTCGCCATCTGGATCAGCCAGCACACCCGCTGCGGGCCGAAGTCGAACTGGCCCGGCATGCTGCGGCGCTTCTTCGCGTGCTCGGCGTCGAAGCGGTCGTGCGACTCGAGGCGACCGCCGAGCGATGCCCGCGTGCCGCGCCGGGTGCCCATCGCGCCGAACGTGAACAGGAACAGCTCGTTGACGGTGTAGGTACCTTTCTTCAGCGGTGCCATTTCCTCGCCTTCGACAACGTCCTCCCAATAGCGCGTCTCGGCGCCGCGCCGTTCCTGTTCCCAAACCAGGGGGTCGGGAGATTCCTGCTGGACATCGGTCTTGTTCTCGCGGTCGTAGGCGATCGCCCCTTCACCGCCGTCGAGAATCTTGTACCGCGCCATCAGGGTTCTCTTGGTTGCCACGACCTCGTGCCGCTGATTGGTGTATGTAACCAGTCCCGTGCAAATGCAGAACGGACCGATGCGCGAACTCTCCTTGCGGACGACGGGCCCCACCTGCTCCTGCACGAATATCGTGTCGCCCAGCCAGATCGGCCGAAAGAACTCCAGCTCGCCGCCGGCATAGTTCATGGCGAAGGTCCCCACCCGCGAGCCCTGGATGGCACCGTTGATCGCCGCGCCGACCCCGAGGCTCGTGCAGTAGACGAAAGAAGGCATGGCGGTGATCGCGCCGAAGCGGCTCTTGGCGGCGTGTTCCGGGTCGCGGTACAACGGGTTGTAATCGCCGATTCCATCGCCGGCGCGACGGATGTTGTCGAGGTTCGCTAATTTCGAAGCCGAGGACGGCAGGATCGTCCCGGCGCCCTTTCTATATTCTTCTTCGAATTCATCGATTGTCGTGATCTCTGGTAGGGCTGCCACTTGTTTCCTCCTTGGTGAGTCCATTCTCAATAAAGCCACGATGTGGGCCGGATTGCCAATCTAAGCGCATGGCAATGCTGGCCGACATTTCGCCGATGGTCGCCGATGATCGCAGGATTTTTGTCTGCGCGCGTACTCGGAGCCTTCAGCGGATCGCCGGCCGGGTGCGCATTCTTGCCGCACAGCTTCGTTGCGGTCATCATGGCTTGAGCCGGTCGTGCTCCAATCGCGGTGCGACCCGGCGACTTGGGAGAGCAAGCCACCGTGCAGAGCGCAACGGAACGCAACCGTGTCGAGGCGGACGCCAGGGGCGGAGGCGGAACCGGATTTGACAGGTTGGCGCTTGGCCTCTGGATGCAGTGCATGGAGGACTACGGACAGGTCTGGCGCGAAGACTTTGGACGCACCTTCTTCTCGCAGGAGTACTGGTACCTTTTCGTCGTCGCGCTGGTCCGCTACTGGAACCAGGAACCGCTAAACGTCGGCGACGCCTGCGCCACGATGAAGACCGGGTCTGCCAAGACCCGGGAAACGCGGTTGAAACGATTGGTCGACGAGGGCTGGTTCAGCAAGCTCAAGAACGAGTCGGACCTGCGCGTGACCTACATTATTCCCACGCCCTCTCTTCGAGACTTGGGGCAACAACACCTGCGCAACAGCCTGGCTCGCGCCACTGCTCGACTGGCCGAGGCTGATCTTGTCTCACGGCACGCAGAGTCGGCGGTGAGGGGGCTCGCGGACGAGGTCGGCAGCGAGGTTCCGAGTCTTCTGTTGGCCTGGGCAGAATTCCTCGTGGGCTATACGAACGACTGGAACGAGACGTTCCGCAATCGGTTCCACACCGAGGAATACTGGTACCCGTTCGTGCATTCGTTGCGCGGGGACTGGTCGGGGAAACCGCTCACGATGAGCGAGGCTTGTGGTGTGATGCGAACGGGTTCCATCCGCACCGGCGAAGCCCGGATCGCCTTCGCCGCGACCCGAGGCATGCTCGAGAAGCGCAAGAGCGACACCGACCACCGCAAAATACTGATCCTGCCGACGCCGCTTCTCGAAGCGTCCCTCGTGGAGCACTTCAGTCGAACGTTGAGCCAGGTCCGCGAGCTGCTTGCGGAATACGGCTAAAGCGCCCGCCGATCACCTCGAGGCGCCTACGAAGTTGGCGAGCAGCCGGTTGAACGTTTGCGGGGCCTCGATAAAGGGCGTGTGGCCGACTCCCTCCAGCACGCACTCTCGGAAGGGGCCGCCGCGACGGGCGTAGTCTTCGAGTACGGCGCGGGTTTGCTGCACCATTGGCTGCGGCGGGCACTGATCCATGCCAGGCCAACCGGGCACCTGGCCTAACGCGCCAAGGTTGGCCATCTCGAGGGCAGCGCCGTCGGCCACGATCTGATCCGACTCGCCGCGCAACCAGAGTAGTGGCGGTTTGGGGTCGACCTCGACGATTGCCGAAGCATCGAAGTAGCGACGCGACATGGCGTTCAGCACGCCGCGTTCGCCTGGCGCGCTGCCGGGCCAGTTTTCGGAGGCCAGGACATCGCCGGGATACCAGTCGTCGCCGACCCTGGCTTCCAGCATGCCGGTCAATAGCGCGTCGATGCGATCGGGAACGAACGGCGGGCTGAAATAGAAGTCTTCCATCACGCGGCGTGGCGATAGAGGACTTGCGCGACCGCGGTCTCGTTCGCGCAAGCGCGATACGAACTCTGGATTGACCATCCCTGCGCCTGCGGGTGCGCCGTCCGCGTAGCAGGGCGTACCTCCCGCATCTCGGGAACCGCCGTAACCGAACGGCGAGATTGGAGCGACAAGCGTGACGCTCGCGATCGACCCTGGCTGGCGGATGAGCATCTTCATCGCCACGCCGCCGCCCATGCTGTGGCCGACGAGGTGAAACCGTTCCAGTCCCAGGTCGTGCACGAGAGAGAGCAAGTCGAGGGCCATGTCGTCCAATCCCGATCGGGCATCAATCGGCAGGGCCTGTGTTGCGCCGAAACCGCGCAGGTCCGGAGCCACCGAGTAGTAGTCGGGCTGCATGGCCGTCATGACATCCTCCCAGAAGACGGACGACGAGAGATTGCCGTGCACGAACAGGATGGCTGGCATGTCCGTCTGTCCGCAGGCGCGAAAGGCGATGTCGAGTCTCGACGTTGATTGGCGCTCGGGAAAGCTCACCGCTGGGCCTCTTTCGAAGGAGCCGCGCACCGCACGCTCGCGCTCGTCGGTGCCATCAAAGGAAACGGTACCGAACTCGCAGACGGTAGGTGCGAGGGTCGCCGTAGTAAGCGAGGCCTACGCCCGGAAATGCGGTCAGGTCAAAACCGTGCGTGATGTACTCGGCGTCGGCCAGGTTCTTGACACCCAGAGAGACTTGCCAGCGTTCCTCGTTGTCTTCGAAGTCGACAGACGCGTTGATGACCCGGTATCCGTCCTGCGCCAACGCTTCGAGATTGTTGACGTCAACATGGTATTTGGACCGATAGCCGAGATCGGCCGAGAACCGGAGCCGCCCGTGTCCCAGCGGATGAACAGACTGAAGTCCGACGCTTGCGGTCCATTTTGGCGCGTTGATCGGCGTGCGCTCGCCGCTGACATCGTTCCCGGTTGCGTCGATGAACTCCTTGTACTGCGCATCGAGATATCCGAGGTTGATATTCGCGAACAGGTTTTCCGACGTTTGGGCGGCGAATTCCAGTTCAAGGCCAAGGGTCTCGGCCTTGCCGGCGTTCGTAAACACCGTGGCGAAGCCGCCCCCCGGCGTTGCGGAAAAGCTGCTGATCTGCAGGTCGGTGTAGTCGGTGAAAAACGCGGCGGCGCTCATCTGCCAGACGCCGTCGGTGGCCGCAGTCTTCCAGCCGAGCTCGAAGGTGTCCGCGAATTCCGGGTCGTAGGCCTGAGCCTGCGCTCCGACCGCGCCCGCATTGCTGGCGCCGTTGTAGCCGATCCGTCCGTCGAAACCGCCGCTCTTGAAGCCGCGCGCCCAATTGGCGTAGACCAATCCGGCGCGGGAGTCATGGGAGATTCCGACTTTGGGGGTCACTGCATCAAAGCTCCCCTCGAGGTCTAGCCGCAGGGCGAAGGGATTGAGCGAACCCGCCGGCGGGTTGCAGGCATCGATGTCCAGCGCGTCGGTGGAAAATGCCTGGCACGCCTTCCGGCGCAACTCGCGCGTCTCGTCCGTGTAGCGCAGTCCGGCGGTCAACTCGACCGCCGGCGAGAGGTTCCAGGAGAACTCGCCGAACACCGCGCGGGCTTCGATTGACTGGTCGTTTTCGCTCACGGTGTTGTACGGCAGGAAGAAGCCGGCCCCGGCCGCGAAGTCAATGGGCTCGGTGTTGCGTATGCCATCGGGCGTGATGTCGTCCTCCGAGAACCAGTAGACGCCCATCAAGCCCTGAAAGCCCTCGAACGCAAGCGAGACCTGAAACTCCTGGCTGAGTTGCTGCTGGTCCTGGTCGACGAGGACACCGAAGATCCCGTGGCCGGTGCCGTCGAGGTCGATGTGGGTCTGATGCTGCACTTCCCGATAGGCCGTCGTGGACCTGAAGGCGACCTGGTCGGAGAACGCGTAGTCCGCGGCGATACTGGCTCCGCGCACGTTCAGGCGTTCGACGTCGTTGAAGTCGGCTTCGACCTGCGTGGTGCTGGCGGATACTGGCTTCTGGGCTGTGGCGGCTACGAGCACCGGTCCGGAGGTAATGCGCACCGGCGTCATTGAGCGTTGGGGATCGTTCTCGGACTGGTCGACGATTAGCTTGAGTGTCAGTTGATCGGTCGCCGCGAAGTCCAGTTGGCCGCGCCAGGCAAACAGGTTCTTGTCGCCATCGGTTGGCCCGGCGTTGGGGTGGGTGTTTTCGCGGTAGCCTTCGTGGGATCCGTAGGCCACCGAGATCCGGCCAAGCAGCGCGTCACCCGATCCCAACCGTCCGTTCCACATGACTCTCGCGCCACGCTGGGAGAAGTCGCCAAGGCCCGCCTCGACAATGAACTCCGGCTCGGGCGACGGCGGGACCGACACGTACTTGATGGCGCCTCCGATGGTGTTGCGGCCGTACAGGGTGCCCTGGGGTCCGCGCAGAACCTCGATGCGCTCGATGTCGATGACTTCCAGGAACGCTCCTTGGGAGCGACCCAGGTAGATATCGTCCAGATAGATGCCAACCCCCGGGTCGGCGAACGACAACGAGTCCCGTTGTCCGACACCGCGGATGTAGACGATCACGTTAGCCGCATCGCCCATGTTCACGCTGAGGTTGGGGACGATGTCTCGTAGCCCGCCCAAATCGTCGACTTGGCGGCGGGCAAGGTCCGAGGCGGACAACGCCGTGACCGAGAGCGGCGTTTCGATGAGTTTCTCGTCGCGCCTGCGGGCCGTGACAACAATCTCTTCTACGGCTGCCGGTTGTTCGTCTGCCTGCGCCGGGTCTGTCTGTGCTGCCACAGGGGCTGCGAGGCACGGCGTCAGCACCGCAGCAAGTACGTAGCCCCGATGTCTCATCGTTCTCTCCGCGTCGCTTGAACCCAAGTGGTTCAATGCTCGGGAGGGGCTGGGGTCAATTCAACGGCAAATATTTGACGCAAAAATTCGACGCAAATCTCGCTACTTCCATGGTCGACGAGCGGGGCCGGGCCACGGGCGAAGCCGAAGGCGCCGACCGTGGGGCACTTGCTGGCGGGAGAGTGACGACGGTGAGGCTCTTCACGGCACCGAGAGTGTCGGAGCTATCAGAGGGATCAGTGGATGCTCACGCCACTCCCGCAATGGGGCTTGCGTTCAAGAACGGGACTGCTGTCCTGTGCTCAACGGCCCTGGAAGTTGGCGGCCCGTCTCTCCAGCCGGGCACGCTTGCCTTCGACCGCGTCTTCACTGAACCTGACGGCCGAGACGAGTTCGTCGACGTCGGCATGCTCGATGCCATCGCGGAACATCATCTCGCGCACCAGCAGCGCCTTGATGCCGCGCAGCGAGAGCGGGGCATTCTGCACAAGACGCTCCACCAGCGCATCCACCGTGGCCTCGATCTCATCGGGTTCCGCAACCCGCGCGATCATGCCGAGTTCGTGCAGCCGCGTGGCCGGCAACGTGTCCCCCAGCAGGAGTATCTCGCGCGTACCGACCGGTCCCGCGACATCGAGCAGCTTTTTCGCCAGGAACCAGCTCGGTGCCAGGCCGATCTGCGCGAGCGACATGCCGAAGCGCGCGTTGGCCGCCGCGACGACGAAGTCGCAATGCAGGGCGATTTCACAGCCGCCGGCGATGGCGTACCCCTGCACGACCGCGATCACAGGCAGCGGATAAGTTTCCACCGCGTGAAACACCGGCTCCACGGACACCTTCATGCCCTGGCTGATGTCCCGCCCGGTGCAGAAGGAGCGGCCCTCGCCGCGCAAGATCGTCACGCGTTCCTCATCTGCAGGAGTGGCGGAGAACGCGGCCTGCAGGTCCTCGAGCATCTCGTCGCTCATGGCGTTGAGCTTCTCTGGCCTGTTCATGATGACGGTGCGAACCGCCCCTTCGGTGGTGATGTCGACGAGCATTGGTTCTTACCTTTTTGCGATTGGGGCACTCTACCCGAAAGGTGCCACGAACGTTAAATCGTCATGAGGGTGGAACGCCCAGCAGTCGAACGAACTCGTCGACGCAAGCAGAACGTTCCCTTTGTTCGAGGTTACCTTCGCGAGGAGGCCTTGTTGCTTGAGCTGTGGGGTTTTGGGCGAGAAGCGCGCGAGTGCGATTGCCGGTGTGCAACGAGCGATGGACTCTTGTCTACAGGTCTGCCTCGGCGGCCCGAGAGGCACGTCCTGCGTCAAAAGTCGTTGAAAAAAATTGCTGCTAGGTCTGGCGGGCCATCGAAGTCGGGAGCCTGCGCGGCGCACACGAGAACGCGGACGGCGGGATGTCGGTGTGCCGACGGCCAGCCATTCTTGGCTACCGACACAGTCTCCCCGTATCCCTTGACACTTCAACTACCGGTGCATAAGGTGCCTACGCTCTTGCGCGCAGACGGCGAGCTTCAGCGACCGTACAATGATTGGACGCGCCAACGATAGAGGATTTTGTCGATGACAGTTCCCGAGCGGAAAGACGCAAAATGGAGTGCGTCACCTCCCATAGCGCCCCCTTCTCCGCCAGCAGAATACGATTCGGACTGGCACGAGCGTATCGAAAGAGCGAAGAGAGCGCATGAAGAAGGTAGGAAGGCACGTCAGGGGAAACCGGCTACCTTTTCAGTTCAACAGAATTTGACCTGAGGAGCGACGACCCTTGGCAGGGAGTACGTCGCCGTCTCGCAGTCCGCTGTTTGAGGCCCAAAATTCGCTGCGTTATGAGCGCCAACAGCTAATTCGTCAGTACCAAGAGGCCTACAATTGCCGATTGGTTGTGATGATCGATACGCTCTTCTCAAGAAGCATTACGCTCTTCGAGGAAGTCTTGTATGACTCGAATACCCAACGGGATCTTCACGTTCTTCTTTCTACTCCAGGTGGAGACGGCGAGATTGCGCTGCGACTCATTCGCCAAGCACAGTGTAGGTGCAAAGATCTAACGGTTATAGTGCCGGATCAGGCAAAGAGTGCGGGGACTCTGTTCGCTCTCGGGGCCGATCGAATCTACATGGGCCCTACCAGCGATCTTGGTCCCGTCGACCCTCAGTTCTTGTTGTCCGGTTCGCTGGCAGCAGGCAAGGCAATCATTGCCGCCGTTGAGGAAGCTGAACGTCGCGTCCAAGCGAATCCACAAACCTATCCGATCCACGCATCTCTGCTAGGCGACATAACAGCATTGATGGTCCAGCAGGCACGCGATGCTCTAAAGCGTGCGGACGGACAATTGACCGAGGCTCTAGCCTGCGTTTCGAGCCGATCTGACGACGATATTGACCGTATGGCACAGCAACTAAGAGGTCCTCTCTTGGATGACTCCCAGAGCCACGGAGCTGCCATATCCACGCAAGACGCGATCAACTTAGGTCTCCCGGTTGAAAAGGCCGAACCGGGCGACGGCAGGTGGGAAAGTGTATGGAGGTTGTGGGCGAAGTACGTTGCTCTAAACGTAGAGTTCGCCTATGAAGGCGAGACGGCATCACACGTAAAGCGCTTTGACCCGACGCCATATTAGGATCTTGAGTACGCCGCTTCAGCCCTACCAATGCCGCTCCAGAAGACTGCGCCGACGACCGACGACGACCTGTTGCGTCTGCGGGTCGACGGCTGGTGCCTTCTGCAAGGCGTGATCCCCGAGACTGAGGTCGAGGACGTGCGCGAGAGCGTGCTGACAACGGTGACGTCACCCGAGTACCTCGAGGATCGGGATTTTCTGGCCCACAACAGCGACTTCGTGCGCTACGTCGCCGAGCCGCGCATTCTGGCGATCCTGGAAGCGCTGTGGGGACCGTTCCACCGCGTGGGCTGGACCGGGCCGACGTTCCGCCATCCCGGCGACGTCCGCGAGCAATGGCATGTGGATTGGCCCTTCGGCAGGCGTCCGGCCGCGGGCATCCTGCCGCCGTTCCCGGACGCGGTGATGTACCTCACCTCCATCTGGATGCTGTCGCCATTTCTGCCGGATAGCGGAAGCACCATCATCGCGCCCGGCACGCACCGATCGGGGATCGATCCGACAACGGACGCCATGATCGACGAAAAGGCACCGCGCGCGACGGAGATGCGGGTGTCCGGGGAGCCGGGCAGCGTCATATTGCTGGACAGCCGGCTATGGCACGCCAATCCAGACTACGACGGTACCGAACCGCGGGCGGCGATGCGGGTGTGCTACGCGCCGTGGTGGCTCAATCTGCAGCCGATCGACCCCGAGTCGCCGGAAGGGATTCGCATGGCCGCAGAGTTTGGAGACACCGCAGCACCGCCCATGCCCCGCATTTCTGCAAAGACGTACGATGCCATGCCCGAGCAGGTCAAACCTTTGTATCACCACTGGGTCAATTGGTAAGTCTGTTTGCCGAGGCGCCTGGCGAGAAAGGAGCACAACCATGGTTGGCACCGGCGACATTTCCTCCGAAGAGGTCAAGCTCATGGGTCGCGATAGCGTCCTCGCTATGCCGGTATTTGGGATTACCGCTCTCCGGTTCGGCTGATTCTCAGATCTTGAAGCTATGGTAGAGTCTCACCAGCTTCGCTTGAGCGGTGCCTGGATAGTACTCCGCGAGCATATGCGGTCGGATCTCCCCGATACGAATACCGCGATTGCGAATCGCGCACACGGCTGTCGTCAACGGCGTCTTTTCCAGTATGAATTCGCGCACTAAGTCTTCGGCTTCGACATAGTAGGGATGGGGAGGCGTGTCTGTGCTTCCTTTGTTGAATTCGATGTAGTCCCGGATTTCCCTATCGTGGAATGTGGGATCGTTCTGGAACCAACAGGCCAGTCCTTCCTCCAAAAAGCTGGAAGCACCATTGAGCGTCGGGTCCAGTAGATGGACGCATTCGTGCGCGACCTGCCAGCCGCCCTGACCGTAGTGGCATTGGTCGAAAGGATAGGGCGAAATCATGATGTCGACCGTGCATGCGCCTTTGAGATAGAAACCGTTCGGATAGCTCGTGCGCGCAAAACAATCTGAAGATCTTACAATCCCTCCCATGACAAATTTGCCGTCTCGCTTCCCGAACATGGATTCGAGATGTTCGATGTGATCGTTGCGAAGTTCCGCTAGGCGAGTTAGGAAATGTTCGGACATCCGCATGCCTCCTGCTTCTCGACCAGATCTCTCAGGATTTTCTCGATGTGATCAAAGCGTTCGCCCATGCGACCGCCCGAACCTCGGTTCCCGCTTCTCCATGAACGCCGCCAACGCCTCGGCGTGATCGGGGTGGCGCCGCGCGATCTGATCGCGGATGCCCTCGCGCTCACCGACCCGGTCTATATCGGGATCCAGCGGATTCTGGCGCAGCAACTCTTTCACGAACATCACGGCCTGGGGTGGATTGCTGGCGATCTCATTGGCCTTCTCGACGGCCGCATCGAGCAGGTCCTCGGGTTCCGTGACCTTGATGACCAGCCCCATCCTGAGCGCTTCGTCGGCCGTCACCATGCGGCCCGTCAAGCACATATCCGCCGCGTTCCCAAGGCCGACGAGCTGAGCCAAAAGGCGCGTGGATCCGAGCTCCGGCATCAGCCCGACCTTGATGAACCGGATGCTGAACAGGGCGTCGGTGGAGGCTATGCGCACGTCGAACGGCAGGATGAACGTCAGGCCGACCCCTACCGAGTAGCCGTTGACCGCCGCGATGGTCGGCTTCGACGTCATCAGGAACGGCGTGATGCCGCGTCCGCCCCCGGCGGTCCAGCTCATGGGCGCCGGACCGGTGCGGAATGATGCCGCCGTGGCTGTTCGGTTGCGCTGCTCCCGGTCCGCAAAATCGCCGAGGTCCGCGCCGGAGCAGAATGCGCGCCCCTCCCCGGTCAGCACGATCGCGCCGATGCTGTCGTCTTCGTTCCAGACCCCGATCTGCTCCAGGGTTTCTTCGCGCATTCGGTCGTTCAGGGCATTCAGCTTCTCCGGCCGGTTGAACCTGATGATGCCGACCCTTCCGGCGGTCTCGGTGAGAATGTGCTCGTATGCCATGTGCTTGCCCTCTTTCGCGTCCGGATCGGGAGGTTCAAGTTTAGCTTTGTTGGGCGTGGCCCACGCACCCGCGCCGGTCGGGAGGAGATTGCGTCAATCCGCCAGGCGATGCGGGCTGGCCGGATCGGCCGCCGCATCGGCGAGTTCCGCCAGGGGCAGCACAGTGACCGTTTCGTCGAGCTGGTGGCGGGACGGGCCGGGATAGACGATCCACAGGTGTTGCAGGGGCAGGTCCCGCAAGACGGCGCGGATGCTCCTCGTCATGCGGGGCGCGTCCCGGTGCTTGAACTCCATTCCCCAGAGCGCGCCGCCCGCCTGCCACACGAGATCCAGCTCCGAGCCGGTGTGAGTGCGCCAGAAGTATGGGCGGACTGCCCCCATCAGCCGGATCGCTTGCTCCATGGCGAAGCCCTCCCACGATGCGCCGAGCTTCGGATGAGACTCAAGCTGTTCGATGGTCGCGATGGTGTGCAGCGCGTGAAACAGGCCGCTGTCGCGGATGTACAGCTTCGGCGCCTTCACCAGCCTCTTGCCGACATTTGCGTGCCACGGGGGCAGCAGGCGGATCATGAAAGTGCCGCTCAGGATCTCGAGGTAGCGGCGAATGGTGTGATCGGATACGCCGAATGATCGCCCCAGTTCGGAGAGGTTGAGCGTCTGACCATGGTAGTGGCTCACCATCACCCAGAATCGACGCAGCGTCTCCGCCGGAATGGAGATTCCGAGGGCGGGGATGTCGCGTTCCAGGTGGCTGCGGATGAAGTCTTCCCGCCACGCAGCGGAGGCAGCGTCGTCTTCGGAAAGATAGCTTCGGGGGAACCCCCCCGCGCAGCCACAACCTGCGCCACTCGCGAGTGCCTGTCTCGTCCACCGTCTCGTCCACCGCGAAGGGGCCAAGGTCGTGATACGCAACGCGGCCGGCGAGGCTCTCGGAGACCTCCTTCACCAGTTCGGGCGAGGCGCTGCCGACCAGCAGATAACGCGTGGCTCGTTGCCCGTCCGCGAGGACGCGGAGCAATGGAAAGAGTTCCGGCTTGCGTTGCACCTCGTCGATCACGACCGTGCCGGTCAAGGTCTCCAGCGCGGTTTGCGGTTCGTCGAGCCGGGCCAGGTTCCTCGGGTCTTCGAGGTCAAAGAAATGCTCGGCCTTCAATGATCGAGCCAGTGTCGTCTTGCCGCATTGCCGGGGACCGAGCAGTGTCGTGATGGGCGCACGGCGGAGCCCGGCTCGAACAGCCTGCAGTTCGCGTGGACGAGGCAAATAGCGCATGAACGCAAGGCAACATGAAAGAAACAGGAAATTTCGAACTTGTTGATCGAATTTTCACGTTTTCAGTTTTGGCGGGACGAATTACGTCCACGCCATCGCGTAAGATAACCGAGAAGCCGCTCTTGAGACCCTTACCCATGCCCGAAGCCCTGTCTTCTTTTCGCATCTGCGACTTCACCGGCCAACTGGCGGGAGCGGGCGCGACGAAGTGGCTTGCCTCCTTCGGCGCCGAGGTGATTCGCATCGAAGATCCGGTGAACCAGGGCCGCTGGGACATCCTGCGCAGCAGGGCGCCCACCGTCGACGGGACGAGCAGCGTCAACCTCAGCGGTAGCTTCAACAACCACAACACGAAAAAGCACGGCATCACGCTGAACCTTCGGACGGAACGCGGCAAGGAGATCCTGGCCGAGCTCGTCAAGATTTCCGATGTCGTGACCGAGAACTTTTCGAAAGGCGTGCTCGAGCGGTGGGGATTTGGTTACGAGCGGCTGAAGGAGCTGAAACCCGACATCATCTACGTTTCCCATAGCGGTTTCGGCCACCGTGGACCCTACGGCGAGTTCAAGTCCTGGGGCCCGGTGGTGCAGGCGATATCCGGGCTGACTTTCGCGTCGGGATTGCGTGACCAGGAGCCGGCCGGGTGGGGCTATTCCTTCATGGACCACACCGGCGCGTACTACATGGCGATGGCGGTCCTGCTCGCCATCATCCACCGGCAGCGTACCGGCGAAGGGCAATGGGTCGACCTCGCGGGTACGGAGGCCGCCCTCACGTTGCACGGTCCGGCGCTGCTCGACTGGACGGTCAATCACCGGCCGACCCGTCGTCCGGGGCATCCGGACAGCAACCGCAATCTCTGGCCGCCCATGGCGCCGCACGGCGTCTACCCGTCCGCCGGGGACGACGACTGGGTTGCCATCGCGTGCCGGAACCAGGGCGAATGGGAAGCCCTGATCAACCTCATTGACGAGGAATGGTGCGCGGATCCGGGGTTCGCCGATCTCGACGGACGCCTCGCCGCGCAGGACGCCCTGGACGAACATCTCGGCCGATGGACCGCCGAGCGGACGAAGTTCGAGGTCCAGGACGCACTGCGTGAGATCCGGGTGCCGGCCGCCGCGGTGCAGAAACCCCAGGAGCGCATCGATCTCGACCCGAGCACCGAGAACTTTGGACTGTGGCCCGAAGTCGTGCATCCGGAGATAGGCCCGGTGCGCGTGGAAGGCCACCCGGCGCACTTCTCGAAGACCGACTGGTCGATCAAGCGCGCGGGGCCGTGTCTCGGGGAACACACCGAAGAGGTGCTCGGCCGCTTGCTGGGCATGAACTCGCGGGAGGTCGACGAACTGCGGGAGGAAGGCGTCATATGACCGCGCTGACCGGAATTCGCGTGATCGAGCTTGCCCGCGAGCCGATCGCCTTCGTCGGCAAGCTCTGCGGCGACATGGGCGCGGACGTGATCCTCGTGGAACCGCCGGGCGGCGACCCTTGTCGGGGCTATCCGCCATTCCTCGACGACACGCCCGGCGAGGACCGGAGCTTGTACTGGTGGCACTACAACAGCAGCAAGCGGAGCGTGGTGATCGATCTGGACGACGAGGACGGGCGAGACCGATTTCGGGCGCTCGTCGCCACGGCCGATGTCCTCATCGAAGGCGAGCCGCCCAGTCGGCTTGCGACACTCGGTCTGGATTACGACGATCTGATCAAGCATCGGGCGGACCTGATTCATGTCTCGGTCACGCCATTCGGCCGCAACGATCCGACAAGCGACTTGCCGGCGACCGACCTGACGCTCCTGGCCGGCGGCGGGCCGATGTGGAGTTGCGGCTACGACGATCACTCGCTGCCACCGGTGCGCGGGCCGCAGCAGGGGTATCAGACCGCGGCGAACTTCGCGTTTCTTTCGGCGTTGACGGCGTTGGCGTATCGGGGCGTCAGCGGCGAGGGCCAGTTCATCGACGTCAGTCAGCACGCCGCCTTGAACGTCACGACGGAAGGCTCCAGCATTCGCTGGCTCACCGCCCAGTCCACCGTGCAGCGCCAGACGGGGCGCCACGCGTCGGTCACTCCAACCACGAAAACCAGCCAACTCTGCGCGGATGGGCGGCTTGCATCGACCGGTGCCGGCGCGCGCAACCAGGAGCAGTTCGCCCGGTTGCACGAATGGCTGAAGGAGCTTGGGCTCGAAAGCCAGTTACCGGAAGCGGTGTTCCTGGAGATGGGCGCCAACTGGGAAGGGTTCCTCAACATGGGCCTTATCGGCGAGGACGACGCGGTGACAGCCATTTTCGGCGCGGGACGGGAGGCGATGAAGCTGATCGCGTCCACGCTCACGGCCCAGGAGTTCTTCGTTCAAAGCCAACGCAAAGGCTTTACGTCCGCCGTCGTCAATGCGCCCGAGGAAGCGTTCGAGGACGAGCACCTCAAGGCGCGTGGATTTCACGTGGACGTGCACCACGAAGACATCGATCGCACGATCACCTACCCAGGTGCGCCTTATCCCCTGCCTGCCAGCCCCTGGCGAATTTCGCGCCGTGCCCCGAAGCTCGGCGAGCATGACGAAGAAGTCTTCTCGGAGCTGACGTAAGTGCCGTTGGCGCTGGGTCAACGCCGTTGACGGGTTGGCCGGACCTACAGCGATCTGCACTGCCGTCGATGACTATTCGTAGCGACTCCACATGCGCAAGACTTTTACGACGCGATCCTCGTCGAGTATTTGGTACACCAGACGGTGCTGGATGTTGATCCTGCGCGAGTAGGCGCCGGTCAGGTCGCCGACGAGCTTCTCGAAGGGTGGAGGATTCCGGTAAGGGTCGTCCGCGATGATCGACAGAAGTTGCTGGGTCTTCGGCTTGAGCCCGCTTGCGTTCAGTTTTCTTGCGTCCCGGTTGGCCTGCTTCGTGTAAACGAGGCGCCAACTCACCAATCCAGTTCCTCGATGCCTGCCTCCATTCCCTCCCGAATGGATTCAAAGTAGCGTATAGCCGATCTCCTCGACGACGTTGCGCAGTGCATCCAACAGGGGGGGATCGGCCAAAGCGCGGTGAAAACTTGGCGCTCGTGGAAAAATGCCGGCGCTTCGGGCCCGCTCGTAGAGGGCGATGGAGGGCCGGCCGGTTAGCGACGACCTGTAATAGACGCCTTGAATGGCCGGGTAGGCGTCGTAGAAACCCCGCGACCAGTTCTTTGCATGGGAATACGGCCCCGCCGCGAGTTTCGATGAGGCGCCCGCGCGGACGGGGAAAGTGTCCGTGATGTCGAGCAAGCGCACCTCGCCGTGCAGCGCGAAGGAGACCAGCCAGGGCTGGTGCCGATAGCGGTTGGCCCGACGCCGGTTACGCTCGAAAAATTCGGCGACCGTCGTTGCGACGTCTGCCGCCGCATAAAGAATTCCGCGCGTTTGGAGGACCGGATCTCCATGGCTGTCGGGAAGGTGGTGGTCAAAGCGCGACAATGGGCCGAAGTGCCGAAATGCGTTCCAATGCGTCGGATACGACCCACCTCGCGAATAAACCCGGTACAGGAGTTGACCGGGGGCCAACGTAATCAACGCCGGGTCGAGTCGACTGAGCCGGGCAAGATCCGGTGCCCGGGGTAGTTTGGCCACGATGTTCCGCGTGCGGCGGGGTTCGGAGTTATAAGCGGCGCGCAAGCATAGTGACTTTCTTGACATCGCCGCCCGATCGAAGCCACGCCAATGGGGACATGATCGCCTCGACTTCGCCTCCAGCGAACAAATCGGGGTCGGATTGCGTGTACCAGTCCTGGACTTCCACAGGGTGCAAGTCGCCGCTGAGCGCCGCATTCACCTTGGTGATGTTCGCGACCAGCGGGCCAGCTCGTTCAAACTGGAAGATCGGGATGAGCCGGCGGTTGTTCAGCAGAAAACTATAGAGTGTTCCGCGGGCGATCATCTGCCTGACTTGATTCTCCGGAATGCCGAGACGGCGCGCCGCCTCCCTCGTCGTCAAACTGGTCTTGACGATGGCGGCGTACCGCAAGGCTGTCTCGGCAATGGGGTCGCGTTCGGTCGCCGTGTCAAGATCGACGCCCCCGTCGTGCAGCATAGCCTGTTCGTGCTCGGTCAAGTCCTCGGTGGACGGCCCGTAAAGTACCGTGGGCATGGCGTCCAGAACCATCTGCAACGCTTCGTTCAATTGCTCGGCCGTCGTCTGCTGCATACCCCGCATCGAGAGGTAGACGGCAAGCGGTTCGTGGACTTCGCCAACATTATCGACATCGTCCCTCGTTTGACCGGCTCGAGTTCGCACGGTCTGTTTGGAGTGTTCGCGTTGCGTGCGAGGCGTCTCAGTCATTGCCAGATTTTATTTTGGAGCGGTTCGTCATGGCAGCATATAGTGCTCCAAATTTGATGGAAAATCTCAGTGCGGGTATCGGCGCGTCGGCGCTGCCCGAACCGGAGGCGTGGCAGCTATCGGTAGGCAAAGCTGGCTCATACAACCATCCTTCCGGCCGGCAAGACCAAACGCTAGATGATCTGTTTAGGTAGTTCGATGGTGTTATCTTCGATCTACAATGGCGTTTGACGGAGCGGCTATAGGCGAAGCGTGCGAGACGACGTCCTGCAACGATTCAAGGCGCTGAATGTCTGGAAGACCCGCGACAAGCGAGCACCGCACAAGCCGCTGTTAGCCTTGTGGGCGATCGGCCGGTGTCTCCGCGGCGAGATCCGGTTGGCGTCCTACGACCTCGTGGATCGGGAGTTGGCGGACCTGCTGCGCCGGTTCGGCCCACATCGGAAGACAATTCATACGGAAGACCCGTTCTGGCGCATGCAGCGTGACGATGTCTGGGAAGTGGATCGGCCTCGGCTTGTCAGGTCGAACGCGGAGGGCGGCGCTTACAAGAGTGATCTCAAGCGCCACCAGATTCGTGGCGGTTTGACCGAGGTCGACTACACGGCGTTTCGGGACGACCCAAAGCTGGCGGTACGCGTCGCAGAGTACCTTGTCGCGTGCCACTTTCCAGCAACCTTGCAGGATGAAGTTCTGGAAGCCACATCAATCCCCGCAGACGCGCCACGTGAACTCGAGATACGGGATGATGACGAGTTGGTGATTGTGCGCCGCCGCCGGAGGGATCCGGCGTTTCGCAAGCGTGTACTGGCGGCGTACGGCAGTCGCTGCGCCGTTTGCGAATTGGCCGTTAGGCGTGACAACGTGCCACTGGCTCTAGAGGCGGCACACATCAAGTGGCACGAGGCGAGGGGTCCGGCGGTTGTCGAGAACGGGTTGGCCCTATGTGCGCTTCACCATGACCTTTTCGATACGGGCGCGTTCACGCTTTCGCCGGAACTGACGGTCATCGTCGCCGGTGCTATCAACGGGTTTGGTGCCGAGCCTGTGTTGTGGCGCTATCACGGTGAGCGATTGCGCGCCGGGCCGCGAGAGGGTTTCCCCCGGCCGGCACCAAGGTTCCTCGCATGGCATAGGAGCGAGGTCTTCAAGGCACCTGAAGCTGTGCTTTAGAAAGGCCAACACGCTCACCGTAGGTGGCTGAGGAGGGTGTCCGAGCGGGCGGAGCCCAGCCATCGCCGGCCTGCTAGTCCGGCAAACCGAGCACGCGTTTTGCGATGATGTTGCGCTGAATCTCGTTCGAGCCGCTGTAGATCGACGCGGCTCGCTTTCCCAGCCAGTTGCGCGTGTCTTCGAGTTCGAGCTCGCTGAACGCATCGCCCGACCAGCCGAGGCCCTGGCTACCCCGCATGTCGACGAACAGCGACGTTTTTTCCTGCTCCAGCTCGGTGCCGTATACCTTGAAGATCGACGTGGCCGGCCCCGGCGTGCCGCCCCCGCGCGCCTCTTCCACGGCACGCCGTTGGGTGAGCCGGAACGCACGGTCGTTCATGTTGTGCTTGATCACCTTATGGCGCAGGGTCGCGTCAATGATTCGACCCTGTGATTCACCCGCGTATCGCTTTGCTTCACCCGCAAGGCTCGGGCCGCGCTCCGGGGCAGCACCACCGCCAACCAGCGAGGCCATGCTGCCGCGCTCGTGCTGCAAGAGACGCTTGCCGATCGTCCAGCCCTTGTTGAGTTCGCCGACCAGGTCGTCCTTCCTGGCGATGGCATCGTCGAAGAAGGTTTCGCAAAAGGTCGACGCGCCGCCAATGAGGCGGATCGGCCGCACCGTGATCCCTGGCTGATCGATATCCATCAGCACGAAGCTGATGCCGTCGTGCTTCGGGACGTCGGGGCCGGTGCGCACGAGGACAAAGATCCAGTCGGCGAAGTTCGCCCCCGAGGTCCAGATCTTTTGCCCGTTGACGATGAAGTGATCGCCCGCATCCACCGCTCGCGTGCGCAAGCTCGCCAGATCCGACCCCGCGCTCGGCTCGCTATAGCCCTGACACCAGCGGACTTCGCCGCGCGCGATGGGCGGCAGGTGGCGCGCCATCTGATCCCCGGTGCCGAATTCGAGAAGCGTGGGACCGACCAGGGACATGCCGTGATACCCCGCGAGGGGGGCGCGCGCCCCGATGCGGCTCATTTCCTGGATCAGCACCATGAACTCGTCGTTGGACAAGCCGTCGCCGCCGTACTCCCTGGGCCAGGTCGGCGTCGTCCAGCCCTTCGCCACCATTCGCTCGAGCCAAAGGAGCGCGTCCTTGTCCTGGGTCTCGATCTTCGAGCCCGCTTCCGCGATTGGTCCCGGACCGCGCCCGCCCGGTGGACAGTTGTCTTCGAGCCACGCCCGCGTTTCGGCGCGGAAGTCTTCTATGGCAGCCATGTCTCGAAAGTGTCCTCTTCACCAAGGCACTTGGTCGTAGTCTAGTTCGCTACCGTGGTCCTTGCAGCTTCAGACTTCCAGTTCCAAACGTTCGCGATCCTGGACCAAGGTTTCGATGCGATTGAACATGACGACGTAGAACGCGCCCCCGATGACGGCGACCAGGCTCGTGAGCGGAAAGAAATACACCCAACCCACCTGTGACGCGACCCAGCCGGCGATCGAACCGGAGGCCCAAACGCCGAAGCTCGTCATGCTCGATTGCATGCTGTAATCCGTGCCGGCCTGCGCCCTGGATGCCCATCGATAGCGTGAGATGGTGACTGCCGACGAATAAAAGTGTGTCGCGAAGCCCATCACGGAGACCATGGCAATCAGCGTCGGTAAAGCGGGTAGCGGCGTCAATGCAAGGAAGGCAAACATCACCCCTTCGAGGGGTAGGGCACAAACACCGATCACCGCAGTTTTGCCCAACCCGATGCGATCCACGAGCCAGGGCGTCGCGATGCTCGCCAGGGTGGAACCGGCGAGGAAGGAAATGGGCTGCATGATGCCGTACTCGGTCAGCGTCATTCCCTTGTCGGCGAAGAAGGGTCCGACCATGGAACCGAAAAAGGCGGCGCCGAAGCCCCAGGTAAACGCAAACGGCAGGATGTACCACGAGTCTCGCCGTTTCACCGCCTTCCAAAGACTGGGACGTTCACCCCGGGCTCGGCGGATTTGACTCGCCCGGGGCGGAGGTGGCTCGCGGCGAATGATGGCGGGCAAGGCGGCGACGAAGAGCAATACGGAAGCACCCAGCATGGTGGGCCTCCAGCCGACCGTGTCGACCAGCGCGATGGTGCTCGTGCCCAGGACGGTGGCGAAGGAACCGAGGACATTGATGATCATGGTGCCGACCGGCCGCTCCGCATTGCTCATGGCTTCCGCGGCAAACGCATCCGCCGTGATGTCGTAGGCGGCCATCACGAACGTCGCGAAGAGGAGTATCGCCACGATGGCATACACCGAGTGCAACGAAGGAGGGATGAACGCGAGGGTGGCGATGGGTCGCGTAGGCGAGCGTGCCGATGATCGTGCAGGGGATGATCCAGGTTTTTCGATGCCCAAGGCGCGCGCTGCCGTAGTTGTCCACCACCAGCGCCATCAACCACTTCAAAAAGCGCGGAATGCCGGGCAGGGCGAGCAGCCAGAACATCTCCAGGGGAAGGCCTTCCTTTCGGAACATGAACGGCAGCGCCGTGCCCGCGAACGCCCCCGGAAAGGATTGCGCCATGTGCAATACCGCGAGCGTGACCAGCTTCGGATAGTCCTTTTGCTGGTGTGTCGTCTCGCGTGGTGTCATGGGTGGTCCTAACGCCACAGAATCCGATGCCTTGACAGGCGCCATGGTCTGCCCCCGCCTTGGTGTACGGTTTGCATCAGAGGCCTCGATGATCAGGCAAGAGGAGTTGCCCCAGCCCCGAGTCGCCGGTCACAAGCACAATATTTTGGGAACGGCGGGTGTCCGTTCCGAGTTCGGGTCAGAGGTCTTTGAGGTCCACCACCTTGCCTGTCCGGGACGACTCGAAAATGCCAAAGATGACCTTCATCGTCTCGAGGTTGTCCCGGCCGCTGCTGATGGGCTCCTTGCCCGTCCTGCAGCACTCCTCGAAGTGCAGGATTTCGTTGGTGAAGTAGTCGTCGCTGGGCAGGCCGGTGTCGTTTGTCGGCAACGGTTGGAAGGTCGGTCGACGCATCATTGTTTCGAGTCGCTCCCTGGTAAGGGGACGCCGCAGGGGACCTGACGCCATTGCTCTCGCCTGTTCCTTCTCCTGCTGCTGGTCTCGCACGCCATACATGATGGCGCCGAACTGCCGAACCGGGGCCTCGAGTGACTGTTCGATGGTCGGAGGCGTCGAGTGCACGGTCCCCTCGCTGCCGAAGATCATGTACGACATCCCCTCGGGGGACACGGGCGTGGACCAGCTAGCGAGGAGGTCGCCCACCGCCCCGTTTTCGAACTCAAGCGTCGCGGCGACCAGATCGTCAGCGTCGTTGAGGAAATTCGGCTGTATGGACCTGGAGATTCCCATCACCCGTTTGACGTTGCCCACGTAGAACCGCAGCAGGTCCAGGTGGTGGACGCTCTGGACCAGCATGACGCCGCCGCCTGCCTTGCCATCCTTCATCCAATCGTCCGGCCTCCTGTCGCCGCCCCCGCCTAACGTGTGGGTCCGAGCGGCCCGTATCTCGCCGAGGTTGCCCTCGTCGATGAAACGTTTCACTGCGCGGGCTTCGGGCGCATACCGCAGGTGCTGCGCGACCATCAGGGTCACCCCCGCCTTGTCGGCGGCTTCGATCATGTCCCGGCAGCCCTGCAGCGTGTGCGCCATCGCCTTCTCGACGATCACGTGTTTACCGGCTTTGGCAGCGGCGATGGCCAGCGGTGCATGCGATGAATGGCCTGTGCAGATGTCGACCGCGTCGATGTCCGCCTCTCGCAGCATTTCTTCGAAGTCGAGGTAGATCGCTTCGACGCCCGCTTTCTTCGCGTACTCCTGCGCAAGAGACTCGACGATGTCGCATACCGCCGTCAGGCGTACCCGGTCGGGATGATCGAGGTAGGGGATCATGTGCCGATTGGAAATGCCTCCAGTGCCGATCAGGCCGACTTTCATTGGTTCTGCCATGCTTTGCTTCCCTTCTTTTGGTTCGCTCGTGCTTTATAGGAGTCTACGCGCTACAGATCGTCGACCGCCAATTCGAACTCGTCGCCAAGCATCGCGAGTTTCGCCTTGTGCTCGGCCGATGGGAGCGGGCAGCGACAATCATGCGATAGGCTACGCCGATGGCCAGTCGCAACGCTGATCGCCCGAACCGATGTCTGACACCTACAACTATCCCGCCGAGGTCGAACGTGACGCGGACGGCCGGTATGTCGTTGCGTTCCCCGATTTCGGGTGGGGCGCGACTGACGGCGCGACCCGGAACGAGGCGCTGGCTGAGGCCCGGGATCTCCTGCGGGAGTTGATCGCGGCGACGATGCGCGAGGGCAAGAACTTGCCGAAACGGTCGCGCGTGACCACGCATCAGCCCCTCGTCGTCCCGCCGGTGCCGATTGCGCTGAAGGCGGCCCTCTACGAAGCGTTTCGCGAGGCCGGCGTGTCGCAACGCCGTCTTGCCCGCGCCCTCGACGTTGCCGAGAGCGAGGTCCGGCGCATGCTGAATCCCGACCACGCCACCAAGTCCGCCACCATGGACCGTGCCTTGAGGATGTTGGGCAAGCGTGTCAGCGTTACCGTCGGCGAGGCTGCGTGATCGGCCATGCCTCGCCGGACGCCGCAGGGCAATCTTTCAGCCTTGCGGGCTCGGGGGAGTTGCCAATCCGGTGCGAACCATTGCCTACAGCCCCGCGAACAAGCGTAGAATCCTACCTATCGCAAGGGGAGGAAGAGGATCATGGCCGTAGCAGCTATCAACTCGGAGTCCAGCCTCGATCGCGTTTGGAACGAGATTCGAGAGCTAGGCATGGAAGCTTACGTCGCGGATCTCGACGCACACGGTTACACCGTGATTCCACCGGAGATCGCATCTCCGAACGGCTTGGCCAAACGCATGCTCGAAGCGTGTCTCGACATCGCCGAGCGGCGCAACGGCGAGCGAGCGGATATGGAAACCGGCTCCACTCACGCCAACCTGCCGATTACGCCAAGAGGGTCGTCGGTCAAAGACGGACGCCCAAGAGGTCGCATGCCGTTAGGTCAGAGAGAAGGGCTCGATTCGCCCGTTGGCGACATCATGCACTCGATCTTCTTCGAGGACGAGGTCTTCGAGGAGGCGCTGATGAACCCGGTGTTGCTCGCTATGGCCACGTATCTGTGCGGCTACAGCGTGGTGCTTTCGGGCATGGGGTGTTGGATGAAAGGGCCGAACAGGAGCACTTTCAGGCTGCATACGGACACTCCGCTGGCATCGCCGCTGCCGCCGCAATCCATGGTCTGCGAACTGATGTACGTGCTGACCGACTTCAATCGGGAGAACGGCGGAACGGCGTTCGTGCCGGGCAGTCACAAGTGGTGCCGCAACCCGGCGGGCCGCGAAGCCATCATCGGCGAAGGCGGCAACCAGAATGTCGAGCCGGTCGAAGCCAAGGCGGGTTCGCTGGTGATCTGGACCGGCAAGACCTGGCACGGCTCGTACAACCGCACGGCGTCGGGACTACGCGTCAGCGTACCGGTCTACATGGTGCGGCCCTTTATCCGCACGCAGGAGAACTTCATCGGTCGGGTCCCGCAGGAGATGCTCGACCGGCACCCGCCGCGATTCGCGATCCTGATGCAGCAGGGCGTCGTGCCCGGCTACGAGAATCCGATCGACGAAGCGGCGAAGGCCTCCTACGCCGAGCAGTTCGTGTCGGCCTATGCGGAAGAACTAGGGGGAGGAATCCAGGGCAAGGACCTATACAGCTGAGGGTGGGCTGGCACTTTCGCCGTGCCGGACCCGCACCGACAGCCGTTTTCGTCGCGGGGAATGGCGGATATCCTACATACATCGGATGAAGCGCTCGCCATAGTGGTATCGTCGCGCCGACGGATACAAGCACGATGGAAATTTCCGTGATCGACACCTTGCGCTATGCCGACCGGTTGAAGGCCGCTGGGGTGGAGACGCTGCAGGCGGAAGCCATGTCGCGCGCTCTCAACGACGAACTGGCTGGCGGCGTTGCGACCAAGGAGGATCTCGACCGCGCCGTGGCCAACCTCGACGCCAGGTTCGAGGTCATGGAAGCGAAGTTCGACGCGTTGCTCGGGAAGTTCGAAACCCAGGGCCGGTACGTCTTTCTGGTCCTGGCGTTGATCGCGGCGCTTGGGTTCTACAACGCGGTCGCGTCGCACGTGGCCGCCATGGCGCCGCAGACCGACGTGGAAACCGCGCAGTCGGCGCGGGGGTGACCGGAGGAGTTTTGCGGGCGCGACCGTGAATCCACCCGACCGCCTCAATAGACGTTCTTGTTCATGGCGCCTAACGGTGCGTTGAGCCGGGTGTACTTGTAGCGGGGACCTTGGGAGTCGGTCCAACCCATCCAGTCGTCGGCACCCACCAGGTGCGCGAATTCGACCGGATTGCGGTCAAGCATTTCCTGCGTCACGTTGGCGAGGAAATCCTCCTGCGGCTTCAGCCGCTTGTTGCACACGTAGGTCGTGAGATTCAGCCGCAGCCCGTCGGTAAGCTTGGGATAGGCGCCGTGCCATGTGTTGCCGTGCCAGAGGATGAGCGAACCCTCCGAGGCTTCCACCGGTACCGCGATGTCTTCGCCTTCGCCCTCGACGGGAAGGCGGCAATACTTGTGGCTGCCCGGAACCATGGCGATGGCGCCGTTTTCCCGGGTGTAGTCCGTGAGCGCCCAGACGGAGTTGAAGACATCGCCGCACGGCGGCATGTGGCTATCCTGGTTGGTGCCGCCGTCGGCGTGCAGCCCGAGCCGTTCGGGCCCGCCCTTCCACTTGACGAACGCCCCCAGGTTGGACAACTGGTACTGACCGCGCATGAAGTAGTCCGCGAGGATGTTCAGGGTCGGGTTCAGGATCCATTCCTCGAAGATCGGATCCTCCGTCAGCAGGCAGAACAACAGAAACTGATGCTTGCTCCGCGCCGCGGTTTCTATCTTGCCGGCGCTGCCGTTCCTGTCTAGCCGCAGGTCCTCGCCGGTCCGTTCCCGGGCCACCCGCAGGACCGCCTCGCGAACGCGTTCGAATAACTCGCGCGATGCCACTTTCTCGGGCGGCACGATGGTGAAGCCGTATGTTTCGATGTCGAACACGTGGCTCTCAAGGCCAAGCTCCTTGATCTGTCTGTACGCTGGATTGATGGCCTCCGTGGCCTCGAACTCACCGAAGTCCATTGGCTTGCTCCTTCCTGGGCAGCTCCGACCATCATATCGAGATCGCCGCGAGATCACAGACCGATGCATCGGCGCTCAACGACGACCGTGGCATCGAGCGCCTTGGACTTCGGGAAAGGGTGGTCTGCTCGCCACCTGTTCACAGACCAGCGTGGAATTCGGCCCAGACCTGTTGCCATGCCTCGAACTCCGAGGGCCTGATCCTGTAACGCGCGAAGTTTCCCTCGTGCAGTCCAAGCAATTCGTTCTCCACAACTTCCCGGAACCTCTCGCGATCGCCAGCATCAAGGTTGGCTTGTACCCACCGGGCGACATGATGCAAGGCCGAGTTCCTGACCATCCGATCCCGCACGATTCCCGCGACAACCTGCTGAATGGCCGCGCGGTGACGCAACCGGAACGTGTCGGGTTCCCCAAGAGATTGACGGACCGCCGCATAGCGAGCCGCAGACCGTTCATATGCCCACACGAACACATCTTTCAGCAGGTCAATCCTGTTCAGTTCATACACGCCCAGTACCGCTTCGGTGTAGGTTGAGCGCGGAACGTCGACAAAGGACAGGGGGCACAAGTTGTCCTTGATCAGGGGAATATTCGCGCCCACGCGCGCAACGCGTTTGTTGACGTCGTCGAATGGCTGAAGGTAGGGCAACTGGACCATGAGAAAAAATGCCTGCTCGAACGGGTCGCGGATTGCAGCCGCCGTTGCCAGAATTTGATCGAAGCACTCCTCGAGGAGTTGCGGTATTTCAAGCGGGTGAAACACCGATTTTTCGATTCCGACGGCGATATGTCTCAATCTGCCCGCTGACGCGTGGTCCGGCAGCAGGTTATTCGCCAGGATCGCGTGAAGATTGAGAATCGTGTAGCGGTTGAAGCCGATCTCCCCTGCGGCGTTGACGAGGAACTCGATTGCGTCCTTGTGATTGAGGATCATTTGAGCCTCGATGGCTTCTCGACCCTCGGCCTCTTCGCCGAATTCGATCAGGCGGCGAGAATCGAGCAACGAATAGGTGTTGCCTTCAAGTCGGCTTGAGTTCCATGACAAGTCGATCAGAAGCCGGCTCAGGATTCGCCTGGCGTAGGTTCCGGCCGGCTGCGGGGCTATCCCGGGTTTCGCCAGGTTGCCCAGATGCCTTCGCTCCTCCATGGAAAGATAGAAGCTGACGTTGGGTCGATACGCGTCGAGAAATTCTCGCTTGTAGCCGACCGGCGTCCGCGCCTCGGGCGGTCGGCTGACAAGGTTCCGGGTATCAACACCGTTCCGCGAAACCGGCACGCTGGCGTCGACCTCGGTCCGTTCGGACGGACCATCGTCCCGCGCCGTCACGCTTGGGAGGCGGTATTTCACCCCGCGCTTTTCACCTGCCTTGACGAGGCGGCCCCCTTCGACGAGAAACTTGAGCCGATACTGCAAGGTGCGAAGCGGAAGATCGAACTTGAGTGCGTCGGCGATCTGCTTGGCCGTCACGCCGTCTGGATAGGGTTGGGCGGCGATCTCGATAGCCTGCAACTCTTCTTCGGGAATATTCCTCGCCATCCGTCAATCCGTAGCTGAGCCGAGATTAATACGCAATTAAGATTCATATTACGCAATATATGTCATTAAGCGCAATAATTTGGAGCTATGCGCAGCAAATATTGCGCATAGTGGAACTGCGAGGCCAGCTACAGGTCAGCCAGGTCGACGGCCCTGCCGGTTCGGGACGACTCGTACATGGCGAAGAGCACCTTCATCGACTCGATGTTGTCATGACCGCTGCTGGTGGGTTCTTTATCCGTCCTGCAGCAGTCCGCGAAGTAAAGAACCTCGTTGACGAAGAAGTTGGCGGTCGGTTGATCGGCCTCGTTGGTGGGTAGCGGATCGAAAGACGGATGCAACAGCTTTTGCAGATCGGCATCGTTGCGGAAATCGAGGTCCTCGTCCGGGTCCTTGAGCGCGTACTTGATGGTGCCGAAATGCGGAATCGGGCTTTCCGGACTTCTAGGGTTCTCCGGTGAAGTCGAATGCAATGTGCCTTGGCTGCCGAACAGCAGATAGGCCGCTCTTTCGGGGGTCTCGTTTGTGGTCCAGCTTGCGAACAGGCCGCCGATCACACCGTTCTCGAACTCGAGGGTCGCGGCGACCAGGTCTTCGGCGCCGTTGAGCATGTGCGGCTGCGCGGTCTTGCGAATCGCCATCACCCGCGTGACGTTTCCGATGTAGTAGCGGAGCAGGTCGATGTGGTGGATGGAATTGAGCATCAGGACGCCGCCGCCCATATTGAAGTCGCGACTCCAGGTTTTGGGTCCGCCGCCTCCGCCGCCCATCGTCACGTGCGTGCGAACCGCCTGGATCTCTCCGAGGTTGCCCCCGTCGATGAATCGTTTCACCGCCGTGGCTTCGCGGGAGTGACGCAGATGGTGCGCGATCATTAGCTTCACGCCCGCCTTGTCGGCGGCTTCATTCATGTCCCGGCAGGCCTGCAGCGTGTTCGCCATCGCCTTCTCGACCAGCACATGTTTGCCGGCTTGCGCGGCGGCAATGGTAATGGGCGCGTGGGCCGCGTGATTGGTGCAGATGTCCACCGCTTCGATATCGGCGTTGCGCAGCATGTCATCGAGGTCCGTGTAGACGACTTCGACGCCGGCGTCTTTCGCATAGTCCCGCGCGAGCGGCTCCACCATGTCGCATACGGCTGCGAGGTGCACCCGGTCCGGGTGTGTGAGGTAGGGGGTCATGTGCACGCGTGCAATGCCCCCGGCGCCTACGAGGCCGACTTTCAGCGGTGTGGACATGTTCCCTTGATCTCCCTGCGTTCCTGTATATGGCCAGCTAGCGCCATGAAATCCGTCGGAGCCGAAGGCGCGCGCCGTGTTTCACCCCCGCCCAGAGCCCTCTGTTTCGCCCATCCCACCCGTCCCGCACCCCGCGCCTTGATCGGCACTACGTGCCGTTCTACGGCGCAGGCTGCTAGAGGTCGGCCAGATCGACGGACTTCCCCGTCCGGGACGATTCGTAAATGGCAAAGACCACCTTCATCGATTCGATGTTGTCCCGACCGCTGCTGGTGGGTTCCTTGCCCGTCCTGCAGCACTGGGCGAAGTGCAGAACCTCGTTGACGAAAAAGTTGAGGGTCGGTTGATCCTCCTCCCTGGTGGGGAGCGGATCAAAAGGCGGATGCCGCAGCTTCTGCAGATCTGCATCGTTTCGCCGATCGAGGTTCTCGTCTTTCAGCGCATACATGACGGTACCGAAGTGCGCGGTCGGGCTTTCGCGGCTTCTGGGGTTATAGGGCGGAGTCGAGTGCACCGTGCCCTTGCTGCCGAACAGGAGATAGGCCGCTCTTTCGGGCGTTATGTCAGTGGTCCAGCTTGCGAACAGGCCGCCGATCACGCCGTTCTCGAACTCGAGGGTGGCGGCGACCACATCTTCGGCACCATCGACCATATGCGACTGCGCGGACTTGCAAACCGCCATCACCCGCTTGACGTTTCCGACGTAGTAACGCAGCAGATCGATGTGATGGATGGAGTTGAGCTGCAGGACGCCGCCGCCCGGCTTCGCATCGCACATCCATCCTCTCTGTGCGCCACCCATTGTCACGTGTGTGCGAACCGCCTGGATCTCTCCGAGGCGCCCCTCGTCGATGAACCTTTTCACCGCCGTGGCCTCGCGCGAATGACGCAGTTGATGCGCGATCATCAGGGTCACCCCCGCCTTGTCGGCGGCTTCGACCATGTCGCGGCAACCCTGCAGCGTGTTCGCCATCGCCTTCTCGACGAGGACATGCTTGCCGGCCCGCACAGCGGCGATGGTGCATGGCACGTGTGCCGCGTGATTCGTGCAGATGTCCACCGCTTCGATATCGGCGTTGCGGAGCATGTCGTCCAAATCCGTGTAGACGGCGTCGACGCCCGCGTCTTTCGCATAGTCCCGCGCGAGCGGCTCCACCATGTCGCATACGGCCGTGAGTCGCACCCGGTCCGGATGCGTGAGGTAGGGGGTCATGTGATTTCTTGCGATGCCGCGGGTGCCTAGCATTCCGACTTTCAGTGGTGCGGACATGTTCCCTCGATCCCCCTCGTCCTTCGTTTGCAGCCATTGAAGAATACTGCATTTTGACTCGGACACTGGTGCCGGACTCGCCTTATGAGGCCACCCGACAAGGTGGCGGACTGTTTGCGCCGGGACGTTCACCGACGATTCGCGTTAAGCTATGGGGGGGAGTGACACGGGTGCCAAGGTTGGCTGATAGCGAGGACACGGTCCGCGAGCGGAAGGGATACTTCTCGCTGCGTGGGGGCGAGGGGTTCGAACTCTTTGAGAACCCGTCGATGAGTCCGCGTTCCGCATGGAGCGGGGCTGACCTCGATCACGTATCGGACAGATGGGACCTCGGCGCGCTCGTCGAGAAGCACGGGGAAGGGCCCGTGCGCGAGAAGATCCGCGAGATGATCAAGTCTCTGGAAGGGGGCATGGTGGTGACCGGACTCTTCTGCCAGGGCGGTCGGGATCCCGAGACGCTACACCAGCTTAATCCGAACGGTATGAACCTGTCCCACGTCTGGATCGGGCCGCACTTTCCCGTGTTCCGGCACGGCCATCCGTCCGCCGGCGACTGCCTCTACTACGTGGTTGCCGGCGAGCTCGTCATGGGCAAACGACGCCTCGGTCCGGGATCGGGGTTCTTTCTTCCGAACGGCCATCCCTACAAGTACTCCGGCGGTCCCGACGGGTGCGAGCTCCTGGAGATTCGCCCCGGCCTCGGCCAATCGGGCGTGGGTATGGCGTTGGGCGAGCAATCTCTTGATGCGATTCAGCGGGTCATCGACCAGGCCAACGCGCATCGAGCAGAGTGGAAACCGCCGAAGAGAATCGGCGACACGGCCCTGCGCCAGCAAAAAGAGCTTTCGAGAAATGGCGCGCCGGGGCAAAATGAAACAGATAAATGAGAATTGAGGACTGACCAGGGAGGTCACATGGGTACGATAGTTACATTCCCCAGAGAAAGACACGCAAGCGGCGAGCAGATGGGAAGGGGCGGCGTGAAGGACGAGGTGGATCGAGAGATCATGGCCAGGGTCCTGGTCGAAAACGTCGCCCGCTGGATCGATGACCCCGACCGGGACGAGATCGTGAACATGGATCTCCCCCGCGGCGGGCCGGGCAAGAGGCTCACAATAGAGGAAGCCGAGGAGATAGCCAAGGCGGGGGGAGGCACATTCGGCCACACCACCATCATTGAGCCGACCGACCTCGATCTCTACGAGTCGTACATGTACCCGCCGCTCACAATGCCGGAGAAGCCGCAGGTGATGGTCTCGTACTGGGACATGAACCAGAAGGTGAATCACTTCATGGAAGGCCGGGTGATGGTCAAGGCCAAGTGCCCCGATGGGTTCGAATCCTGGCTGGTCATCAGCGTGCCGGTGCCGAATTTCCATACGTGCCTCGAAGGCAACGTCTGGGGATGGCCCAAGTACGTATGCGATGAGATGTCGGTGGAACGCGAACACTCCGAGGTCATCTATGAAGGCAAGGTCAGGCTGTCCATGGACTTCACGCCGGGTGGCGTCGACGAAGCTACCGTGCAGAGGCTCAGGGAGCAAGGCACCGAAGGCGGCAAGACCATTTCTTTCCACATCGACGGTGGTGGTATGTGCCTGATCCGGCAGGGTCGGGGAGGTGCAAGGAGAAATCCTGCAGATACCTACTTCGCAGAGTGGGAGGCAGGCCTTGTCAAGACCTACTTCCGGCCCGAGGACAAGCATGCCGGCCTGATCCCGGAGAACTGCGTTTCGCCGGGCGTTTGGCAGAGGTCGATCCGTCTGGGCGGCGGCGGCGGCGGCATGTACAAGGTCAAGAGCACGCCCGCCAAGTAGGCTGAACCATGGCTGTTTCAGCCTTGGCTCACGCCAGGGCTGGAACTGCCTTTAGGGCTTGACAAACTGGCATCTTCCCGGCCCTGGCCGGGGGTGCTTCCGGTCAGTCCGCGCGCCAGCGGTCGATCGTCTGCGCGTCGAGTTCCATCCCGATCCCCGCCCCGGTGGGGAGCGGGATGCGACCGTCCTTGATCTGCAAGCGCGTCTCGGGCGTCACCAGGCGCTCGAAGTTATAGATATCCTGCTCTAGCGCAAAATACTCCACGGTGATGCTGTTGTGTGCCGCCGCCACCAGGTGGGCGTGCACGTTCGCGTGCCAGTGCGGCGCCACCGGCAGATTGAAGGATTGGGCTGTGTGAGCCACCTTCATCCATTCGGTGACACCGCCCAAAACGCCAGCATCGGGTTGCAGGATGTCGGCCGCCTGCTGCGCTATGAGGTCGCGGAAGTCCCACCGGGTAGCGTGGATCTCCCCCGTCGCCACCGGCATTTCCAACGTGCGGGCTATCTCGGCATGGCCGGCGATGTCATCGGGAGACAGCGGTTCTTCCAACCACCAGATATCACAGTCCTCAACCGCTCGCGCAAAATGGATGGCATCAAAAGGCCAGCGCCAGGCATTGTTGGCGTCCAGCGCGAGTCGGCCACCCGGACCGATCGTCTCCCGCGCGGTTCGTACGCGGTCAATATCGACCTTGGAGGTGGCACCCCCCACCTTGATCTTGAAGTCGGTGAAGCCGAGCGCCTTGTAGGACAGGATTTCCTCGCGGACGTTGTCGAGCGGATCGCCGGGACGGTAGTAGCCTCCGGAGGCATACGCCGGCACCTCGTCGGCCCAGCCGCCGAGGAGACGATAGAGCGGCAGGCCGGCGATCTTGCCCAGCAGATCCCAGAGCGCGATGTCGATCGCCGAGATCGCCCGCAGGGCGGCGCCGCGCCGTCCGCCCAGCAGCACCTCCTGGTACATCGCGGCCCAATGGCGCTCGATGAGCCGCGGGTCCTGGCCGAGCAATAGTGGACGGAACGCTTCCTGCACGAGCGCGTACACCGCCCCGCCGCCAACCGTGCCCGCGTAGGTGTACCCGACGCCCGTGTGGCCGGCATCGGTATCAATCCAGACCAGGATATATTCCCGCGCGCCGAGCTGACGCGTGGCGATGGCCGTGGGTCGTTCTACGGGCACACGGACAACAGCGGTACGAATATCGGTGATCTTCATGATGGTTTCCTTAAGAGTAGGTGACTTGGTGAGATATGCGGGCTAATCGCGACATCACGGTGTGGGTAACTGTCACGAGTGCTCTTGAGATACCTTCTAGTACGATAAACACATGATTTAATTTCTATTTCTGCGCACATTCCGGCGTTGTCTACCTTGCATTCCTGTCGTGACTATACGCTTCAATATACTCTGACTATGAGTTCAGCCGAGCGAAGGGCCGACCCTGGTTGCCGTCGTGGCGGTCGACCAGTTGGTCGTCTCGCGGTGCTGGCGGATCAGGTGCCTGAGCTGCGCGCGCGAATAACCGGTCGTCTTGGCCAGGCATCGCTTCAGAAGCGCCTTTGACGGCTTGTCCACAGCACGGTAGCCAAGCCGCGCCAGCGTCTGCGACGCGAAGTCATAGGCGCTCGCCTGATCGGCGGGCTGGAACTCCACCGGCTCGTTCGCCTCGACGAAGGCGGCGACCTGCTCGATGGTCCGAGTCCGCTCGGTCTGAAGTGTCACGATCATCTCCCGATGATCCCCGACACGCCTACTTCGGCTCACTTTGCGTTGGAATCGCATTTCGCGTTGGACAGAGCTGCGACTGGCGCTGGTCCAGCCCGAAAGGTAAATTGGAAACCCGTTTGTGGCGCATGACACTAGCGCGTCAGACCACCGCTCCAGGGCGACCAGCCAAACTGACGATCCGGCATCGCGCGCCACAAAAGAGAGAGACGAATGATGAAGCGATGAGACGGACGTTTTTCGGAATCATTCGCAAGACGCCGAAGCGTTGCACCGCAAGGGGCGATACCCGAAACGCGCAAGCTTGCGCGCGGGCGCCGCGCCAATCCGACGCGACCGCGTTGCGCCTCGCGGCGACGCTCATCGGCCTCGCGGTCCTGGTGGGCGCAGCCCCGGCGCAGGCGCAGGAGTCTATCTGGTCCGGAACCCTCAACGTCAGCGATCTTGATCTGGACTTGGGCGTGGGCTGCCACAACCTTTCGCCATCCAACAGTCAAAAATGCAGCAATAGCAGCCGACTCAGTGACGACGACTTCAGCACCGGCAACGTCACCTACTCGATGACTGCGATCTCATTGAAGTCCACGGGGGCTCTCACGATTCGAATTCAACCCCGCCTGCCAACCCACTTGCACGGGGTGTCCCTTAAAGTCGGCAACTCCAGCTTCAAATTTCGATCCGCAAACATCATATTGAATCAGTCAGGGAGCTCGTACCGTGTCTGGAACAACACCAGTCTCTCCTGGTCCGCCGGCGACTCTGTCTCGCTGAAGTTGACGGTCCCCTCCACTACAACCGCCGCCATCATCTCGAAGCCCCGGTTCGACAACACCTACTTGCGGGGCGAGTCTATCGATGTCGCAGTCTATTTCAGCGAGGCGGTGGGGGTGTCGACGGTGTTGGGCTCCCCGCAGCTATTCCTCGCCCTCGGCGACGATCCCGCAAACCTGGCCGAGCGGCCCGCGGCCTACCACACCGGCTCGGGCACCTCGCGGCTCGTATTCCGCTACTGGGTGGAAAGGGAGATCACGGACACCACCGGGATCAACCTGTTCAGCAACCCGCTCCGGACGAACGGCGGAGCCATCATTGTGGGCCCCACCCATGTCAGTCGCAGGCTGCCGGATTGGATGGCCCTGTGGCCCACGCAACACATAGACGGCACCGTGGCCTACCCCGCGGGCGCCTCCATCATCTCGACACCCCGGTTCCTGAACTCCTACATACGGGGCGAGCACATCGACATCGCGGTCGATTTCAACGCGGCGGTAGCCGTGACGGGCTCCCCGCAGCTATTCCTCGCCCTGGGCGATAACGACTTCTTCGCCGAGCGGCCCGCGACCTTCCACCGTGGCTCGGGCACCAGGCGGCTCGTATTCCGCTACGCGGTGCAGAGCGATGTCAGGGACACCACCGGGATCAGCCTATACAGCGACCCGCTACGGCTGAACGGCGGTACGATCCGGGAGGGCGCCACCGACGCCAAGATCACCACCCTGTCGGATCGGCTGGTCCTGATGCCGACGCAAAACGTGAACGGAGCCAGAACGGACGCCGCCTGCGCCCCGCCCGACCTCGCAAGCAAGCAGCAGGTCTGGACCGGCACGGTGACGGTGGGTGAGTCCGGTCGCCATCATGGGTACGGGGATGCGGACGCCTTCGGGGCCTTGGACAACACGACTTTCCGCGTCGGATCGACGGACTACGAGATCGAAAACACTGATGTGAATGCAGGCGAAGAAGGCGTAGCAGATGACAGCCTTCTCCAATTCGGGCTGAAGACGAACCTGTCTTCCGAACGCAGAGCGGCCCTCACCCTGTATGTCTGCAACGCCGCGTATACGCTCAGCAGCGCGGCTCCGCATCCGGAAACTCTTGGCGTTCGGTATGCTTGGGCAGGCACCAGCCTCGACTGGTCCAGCGTAGCCACCCGCACGCTCTATCTAGCCGTGCGGCGCAACACCGCCGCCACCGGCAAGCCGGCGATTTCGGGCACAGCGATGCTGACGGCGGCCAGGGGGACGATCGCCGATGCCGACGGCGTGCCCGCCGAGTCCACCTTCACCTACCAGTGGATCCGCGTGGACGGGAGCAGCGAGAGGGACATCTCCGGCGCAACCGCAAGCACCTATACCCTGGTCGCCGCCGATGCCGGCAGGAAATTCAGGGTGAGGGTGAGCTTCACGGACGCCCTCGGGAGCGAAGAGGTGCGCACCAGCAACGTGTATCCGCCGACCGTCCCGGGCGCGCCCCGGAACCTGGCGGTGTCGGCGGGCGACGCGCTGGCGGTCCTCACCTGGGAGGCGCCGGCGAGCGACGGCGGCGCGGACATCGCGGAATACGAGTACCGCCATGCTGCGGCGGCCACCGTGCCGGACAGCGCAACCTGGACCGACGTGCCGGACAGCAACGATGTGGGCGCGAGTACCGCCGACGAGAGGGGCGTCACGGTGACGGGGCTCGCCAACGAGACGGCGTACGCCTTCGAGTTGCGCGCGGTGAACGTCGTGGGCGGCGGCGCCAGGGCCGGGCCGGTCACCGCGACGCCGATGGCGACCGCCTGCGCCGCGCCGAACTTCGGTGCCCGGCGCAACATCTTGACCGGCAACCTGATGGTGGGGACTATCAGGTTGCCCGGCATCGCTTTCGCCCACGGCTTTGTCGGAACGACCGGCGGTCTCGACGACAAGGACTTCACCATCGGCTCGAACGTCTATGAGATCGATGCCGCCACGGTAATTGCAATAGGATCCGATGCCGGAGACCTGAGGGTCAGCCTGAAGGACTCCGACCTGACGACTGCGGAGAGGGCCGCGCTCCGGCTGCACGTCTGCAATGCGCCCTACGACTTCAGCGCGGCGTCCCCGCCCGACACCGAGCATACCTACGGCTGGACCGACGACCTCGACTGGTCGCGGTTGAGCAGCCGCACGCTCGATCTGAGCCTGCCGGCGAACAACGCCGCGACGGGCAAGCCGGTGATTTCGGGCGCGGCGGAGGTCGGCCAGACGCTCGCGGCGGAGACGAGCGGCATCGCGGATGCGGACGGTCTGCCGTCGAGCCTCACCTACCAGTGGGTCCGCGTGGATGCCGGCACCGAGACTGACATCTCGGGCGCGACCTCGGGCACCTACACGCTGGCCGCCGGCGACGAGGGCAAGAGGTTCAGGGTGAAGGTGAGCTTCACGGACGATTTGGGCGGGGCGGAGGAACTCGAGAGCGACCCCTACCCGGAGAACAGGGCGCCCACGTTCGGGAGCGCCACTGCGGAGCGCAGCTTCACCGAGACGGTGGGCGACGCGGCGGTCGCGACGGCGGGCAACGTCGGCGCGGTCATGACGGCGACGGACCAGGACGGCGATACGCTCAGCTACACCCTCGAGGGCACGCATTCAGGGAAATTCACAATCGTCGCGACGAGCGGGCAGATCAGGACGAAGCCGGGCGAGAAATACGACCGGGAGACCACGGCGAGCTATTCGGTGACGGCGAAGGCCAGTGACGGCTACGGCGGGACGGACATGATCGCGGTGACCATCAACGTCGACAACGCGGCGGAGGTACCGGTGGCGCCGGCGGCGCCCACAGTGTGGGCGCCCTCGGAGAGCACGACGAGCCTGGACGCGACCTGGACGGTGCCGGGCAACACAGGGCGCCCGGACATTTCGGGCTACAAGCTGCGCTACCGGCAGGGCGGCGGCGGCGCCTGGACGGACCACTCGCACACGGGGGCGGGGACGAGCACAACGATTGCCAGCCTGGCGGCGGGCAGGGTCTACCAGGTGCAGGTGCGCGCGGTGAACGCGGACGGCGACGGCGAGTGGTCGGCGTCGCGCAGCGGGTCCACCGGCACGGTCGTCGAGACGGTTCCCGGGGCGCCGACGGGGTTCACGGCGACGTCGGGCGACACGGAGGTGGCGCTGTCCTGGGCGGCGCCGGCGAGCACCGGCGGTGCGGCGATCACGCAATACCAGTACCGGTATGCGGCGGGGACGATGGTGCCGTCGGACGTGCCATGGATTGACGTGCCGGACAGCGACGATGCGGGCGCGAGCATCGCGGACGAGCGGGGCGTCACGGTGACGGGGCTCGTCAACGGGACGCAATACGCCTTCGAGGTGCAGGCGGTGAACGGCATCGGGGCGGGCCCGGTGGCCGGGCCCGTGACGGCGACGCCGACGCCGGTGGTCAACCCGAATCTGCCGAGCGGGGTGATCGACCTGCAGGCGCAGGTCGGCGACGGCGCGGTGACGTTGACGTGGCTACCGCCCGAGCGGTCGGGCGACACCCCGATCGACCGCTACGAGTACCGGTATGCGGCGGGAACGATGGTGCCGTCGGACGTGCCCTGGATTGACGTGCCGGACAGCGACGATGCGGGCGCGAGCATGGCCGACGAGCGGGGCGTCACGGTGACGGGGCTCGTCAACGAGACGCAATACGCCTTCGAGGTGCAGGCGGTGAACGGCATCGGGGCGGGCCCGGCGGCCGGGCCCGTGACGGCGACGCCGACGCCGGTGGTCAACCCGAATCTGCCGAGCGGGGTGATCGACCTGGAGGCGCAGGTCGGCGACGGCGCGGTGACGTTGACGTGGCTACCGCCCGAGCGGTCGGGCGACACCCCGATCGACCGCTACGAGTATCGGGTGGCGGCGGGGAGTTCGGTGCCGTCCGGCGTGTCCTGGCGTTCGGTGCGGGCGGGCCGGTTTCCGTGTGCCGTCATCACCTCCGGGCTGGAGAACGGATGGCGCTACGCCTTCGAGGTCCGAGCGGTGAACATGGGCGGAATCGAGGGCCCGGTTGCGGTGCTGACGGCGACGCCGCGGGCGCCGGTGGTACAGACCCTGCCGACGGTCCCGCGCGGGCTGCGGGCGGAAGGCTCGCTCTACGAGCGCGGCGTCTCGGAGCTGGGGCAGGTGATGCTCAGTTGGCAGGCGCCCTCGGACCTGGGCAATACGGTCCTGGTCCGCTACGAGTACTGCTACGCGGCGCGCGGCGGATCGCTGTCATCGGCGGAGTGGAATCACGGCCCGATTGCCGAGCGCACCCTGACCGAGCGCAACCTGGCCGCGGGGACATCGTACACGTTCCAATTGCGGGCCGTGACCCAGGTGGGCGCGGGCCCCGCGGCAACGGTCGCGGCCACGACGCCGCGCTCGGAGCGGTTGAGCCTGAGCGTGTTCACGCGCGGCCCGGCGGTGGAGGGGGAGACCCTCACCATCGGCGTGCGCCGGTCGGCGATACCGGACCCCGACGAGGCGGCGCTGGCGGTGGTGGAGATCTACGACAGCGCCTTTTCGCGGCCGACCCCGAAGGCGGTGGACATCCCGGTCGGCGCGCGCGAGGCGACGATCGAGTTCCGGGTGCCGTTCGACGGCGAGCGGGGCGCGGCGCGGGAGCTGGCGGTGACGCTGGATGCGGGCACCTGGACTCCGGAGCGCGCCTATCGCGTGGGTACGCCGTCCCGCGCCACGCTGCGGGTAGGCAACATGGACCCGCTGGTGAGCGCGCGCGACGCGACCGTGCGCGAGGGCCCGCAAGCGCATCTGAGTTTCGACGTGTCGCTGGACCGCACGGTGGCGCAGCCGGTGACGGTGGACTACGCGACGTCGGACGGGACGGCGACCTCGGGGGCCGACTACACGGCGACCTCGGGGATGCTGACCTTCACCGCTGGCGAGGTCGACAAGACCGTCTCGGTGCCGGTGCTCGACGATGCGCACAACGAGGGCATCGAAACGCTGACGTTGACGCTCAGCAATGCGCAGGGCGCGGCGCTCGGCGACGTAACGGCGACCGGCAGGATCGTCAACGACGACCTGATGCCGAAGGCGTGGCTGGCGCGTTTCGGGCGCACCGCCTCCGACCACGTCATACAGGCGATTACATCGCGCCTGCACGGCGACGGATCGGCACAGCCCGAATCGCACTTCACCATCGCGGGACGGCGGCTGGAGGACCTCTTCGACCGCAGCAGCCACGCCGCGGCCATCGACGCCCAGCCGGACACCCCCGATCCGCGGCCGGAACTCGAGACCGCCTGGGCGCGCATGGACCGCCTGAAAGCGGAGGCCCTCGGTCCTGCGGGCGGCAGCGTTGCGGCCAGCGGCCTTCCCGGCAGCGGTACTGCGGATGGCAGTTTTGGGGCCAGGAGCCTTCCCGGAAGCGGGTTTGCCCCGCGCGGCGGTTCTGCCGGGCGGCGTTTGGCGGGCCTGCTGGGTTTCCCGGACCTTGATCGGGGGCTGATGGATAGTTCGTTCTTGTACTCAAGCCCTGCGGACGGCGGCGATGCACCGGCCCGGCTCGGTCAATGGTCGGTGTGGGGCCGGACCGCAGAGACTCGCCTTGATGGCGCGGACGGCCCCTTGTCGGTGCACGGCGAAGTCGTCACGGCCACCGTCGGGTTCGACACCCGCAGGAACCGCTGGCTCGCCGGGGTGGCGGTTTCGTACAGCCTCGGCGACGGTGCCTATACCCAGGCGCAGGCTGCCGGCGGTACGCTCGCCAGCACGTTGGCGAGTGTCTCGCCGTTCGCCCGCTTCGAACTGAACGAGCGCAGCAGCCTCTGGGGCGTGTTCGGGCATGGATCCGGTCGCTTGAGCCTGAGGCCGGACCGGGCTGGGGCCGCGATCGAGACGGAACTGACGAACACGATGACGGCGTTCGGTGCGCGCACCGCGCTGACGGCCCCGACCGGGCGCGCCGCCCGGTTCGAACTGTCGCTGGTGTCCGATGCGCGCTTGACTCGCACCGTTTCGGAGACGGTGGCGGGCCTCATGGGCGCTACCGGCGAGACCAGCCGGGTGCGGTTCCTGCTCCGGGGCGCAGGCTCGATGCCGCTGCCCGGGGGTGGGGCCTTGAGCCCGACGCTTGAAGCGGGATTGCGTTACGACGGCGGCAATGCGGAGACGGGTGCGGGCGTGGAGATCGGCGCGGGCCTGGGCTACGCGGCCGGGCGGTTCGCGGTTCAGGTAAACGCCCGCGGGCTGCTGGCGCACGAAGACGCCGAGTACAAGGAATGGGGATTCAGCGGCGCGGTCCGGTATCGGGCGGCCAACGACGGGCGCGGCGTGTTGTTCGACCTCGGTTCCGCCTGGGGCGCGACACAGAGCGGCATCGAGGGGCTGTGGAACCGCCAGGACGCCTCGGGGCTCGCGCTCGGCGCGGCGTCCGACGCCGCACAGCGGCTGCAGGCCAATCTCGGCTACGGCGTGCACGGGCCGAAGGGCCGGGTGCTGTGGGTTCCGTACGTCGGCGCCGACGCGGGCGACGCGAAACAGGCGTTACGCCTGGGCGTGAAGCTCACCTCGGGTCCCAACGTCGAGGCGGGCCTTGAGTTCGGACGCCGCGACGGCGGTGCCCGTGCAGCGGGCCAGGCCCCCGACCGCGCGATGCAGTTGCGGTGGCGGCTACGCTGGTAAGCATCGTGCCGATTGCGATGTCCATCGCTGATCGGCCGGTTGATGACAGGCGGGTCCCGCAGCTGCGGAACAGGCCTTCGCCCGGCATTTGCCGGGCGAAGGCCTCGTGGGCGACGTGGACTCGAGCGAGGCAACGCCTATCGATCCGGGCAGGCGCCCGATCATGGCCGTGCAGTCACGCACCGCGCGTATCGCTTGCGGTGCGGCTCGTGCGCCGGATCTTCGCCCGCTACCGCGCCGGGAACGATTCGGACGCGGGGCCGGTTTCCGCGTCGTTCGCCCGGGCTGCGCGCCGCGTGGCTCGCGATTTCACGGCATCGGGTGCGGACCGGTTGTCACGAATTGTCAACGCCGATGACAATTCGGCGTACGCAAGCGGGGCGTGCGCGCTTGCGCCCAGCCGTGCTCGCGCTGCTGGGCTCGTGCTACGGCTCGGGTTCGGTCCCGGACAGGCGGATGCGATCGCGCGACTCCAGGACCTCGAGCGCCTGGCGGGCGAGCGGGTCCCGCATCCGCAGCGCGTCCGCGACGGAACAGCGGGAGATCCCGGCCCAACTTCAAGTCGACCTCCCGAAAGTGCGCAATTTCAAGTTGAAATTGACACGCCAGTTGCTGGCCGGCCGTAATTGTTCGGTGGTGCCGTGATTCCGGTACCCGCGGCTAACCGATGTTCGCGCTTGGCGGACGTTCGCTAGTGCTACTCCTTCAACGCGGCGATGCCCGCATCTACCCGGGCGCTCTTCTCCTCGTCGAACCACCACAGGTAAGGGATTCCCTGCCAATTCATATGCGGGACCCCGATGGGCGGATGACCGAACCGGTCCCAGTACACCATGTGGCGTCCAATGGGATGGCCATCGGGAATAACATAGAAGTTGTGCAGCAACACGCGATCCAGGGCGCGCCCGGCGGTATTCATCACCTTCACGGAGCGCGCCTTGGTGATTGTCTCCACCAGTGAGTCGACAACGGGGTGCTTGATGCCGGCGTAGTTTCTCATTGTGGGCGTATCCACATACCCGGAGGTAAACATCTGTTTCATGGGAGTGGGAAAGGGCACCTTCCAGGTGTAGACCTTGCGTACGGTCGCGTCGTAATCGTAGCTTCGCAGGCGGTTGGTCATCGCGTTGCCCTCGATCCTGCGCAATGTCGCAGCAATACCCAAGCGCTCCAGGTTCTCCACGAAGGGCGTCAGCATTCGTTCGTGCTCGTGATTGCCGACGATGAACTCGAGCGCAAATGGTTCGCCGGTGACCGCGTTCACACGTTGAAAGTCCTTGACGACCCAGCCCGCTTCCTCGAGCAACGCATCGGCCCGGAGCAACGTTTCTCGGTTGCGCCCAAAAGGATTGTTTTTTGGCAGCTCGATGGGGTTCGTGAAGACACTCTCGGGAAGCTGCCCGCGGAAGCGTTCGAGCAACTCGAGCTCTTCGGCGGAGGGTGGTCCAAAGGCCTGCAGCCCCGAGCGGACGAAAAAGCTGTTGTTGCGGATCATTCCGTCATGCCAGAAAACCCGATTGGCCCACTCGAAGTTGTACGCCAGTGTCAGTGCCTCTCGCACACGAATGTCATCCAACGGCGCCCTGCGGGTGTTAAGGACCGTGCCGAAGTGCATGCCGTAGGCGAACCCCATCGTGTAGGTCTCTTTCTTGAAGAGTCCATTTCGATACCCTTCAAAATCGTAGGCGGTGGCCCAGTCGGACTCGTTCTCTTCGAAGAAGTAGTCGAACACGCCGGCGCGCAAGGCCTGGAGCATCACTCTCTTGTCAAAGAACCAGATGAACTCCACCACATCGAAGTTGAAATAGCCGCGGGCGAAGTTGAGGTCCTTCGCCCAGTAGTCCTCGACGCGCTCGAACACCACCTTGTAGCCGGGATCTACCGCGCCGATGCGATACGCCCCGTTGCCCAGCGGGGGTTCGAGGGTGGTCTCGTCGATCGCCCTGGTTTCCCAGTAATGTTTGGGAATCGGCGCAAAGGTGGCGGTCTCGATAATGAGTTGTGGATTCTTCTCCGCTGTTTCGCTGAAGTGGAACCTGAAGGACCAGTCGTCGATCTGCTCCAGTCGGACAATGTCCTTGTAAGAGGTCCTCCACGTGATCGATCCCTTGGTCTTGATCGTGTCGAAGGTCCACAGGACGTCCTCGATCGTCACGGGCCGACCGTCGTGCCAGTAGGCGTTCTCGCGCAGCTTGTACGTCACCCAACTGTAGTCGTCGGCAACCTCCACGCTCTCGGCGAGCCAGGCGTAATACGACGCCAGCTCGTCCTCGCACTTGCGCATCAGGGGGTCGAGGATGTAGGAACCCAAACCCCCTCTCGGACTGATGTTGTAGGCGAGTCGGCCCTTGTCCACATACGGGTTCAGGTTGTTGAACGTGCCGACGCCGGGCAGTTTGATGCGTCCACCCTTGGGCGCGTCCGGATTGGCGTAGTCGAAGTGGGCGATGTCGGGCCCATACTTCAGATCGCCGAAGTACGAGAGGCCATGACTCGGTTCCCGCGACCAGACCGGGGGCGTTGCGAGCCCAATGGCGCAGATCAGGGCAAGCGCGGGCCATCGGAGATTTGTCGGCTGCATGATTGTCGGGCTTAGGTAAGCATCCGCGACATTGTAGGTTAGAAACAGGTGATGGGATAAAAGGTCGGGTGGGGCTGCTTGCAGTCCCATGCCCCGTCAAATGGCGGTCCCCCGAACTAGCGGGTTGTCCTAGTTTTCCTTCAACGCGGCGATGCCCGCATCTACCCGGGCGCTCTTCTCCTGGTCGAACCACCACAGGTAGGGCATTCCCTGCCAATTCATATGCGGGACCCCGAGGAGCGGATGACCGAACCGGTCCCAGTACACCATGTGCCGCCCGATGGGATGGCCATCGGGAATGACGTAGAAGCCGTGCAGCAACACGCGATCCAGGGCACGCCCGGCGGTGTTCAACAAGTCTTCCGAGCGCGCCTTGGAGATCGTATCCACCAGGGAGTCGACCACGGGGTTCTCGATGCCGGCGTAGTTGGTCAGGTTGGGCTTATCCACAGACACGGATGTAAACGTGTTGCGCATGCGGGTGGGAAACGGCACCTTGTAGCTGTAGACCTTGCGCACGGTCGCGTCGAAGTCGTATTTGCGCAGACGGTTGGTCATCGCGTTGCCCTCTATCCTGCGCAACGACGCCTGAATCCCCAGCCGCGAAAGATTTTCCACGAAGGGAGTCAGCATCCGTTGGTGCTCGTGACGGGTGACGATGAACTCGAGCTCGAGCGGTTCGCCGGTGACCGCGTTCACGCGCCTGAAATCCCTGACGACCCAGCCCGCTTCATCGAGCAACGCATCGGCTCGGAGCAACGTTTCTCGATTGCGGCCAAAAGGATCGTTTTTTGGCAGCTCGACGGGATCTGTGAAGACACTCCCGGGAAGCTGCCCGTGGAAGGGTTCGAGCAGCTCGAGCTCTTCGGCGGAGGGTGATCCGAAAGCCTGCATACCCGAGCGGACGAAAAAGCTGTTGTTGCGGATCATGCCGTCGTGCCAGAAGACCCGATTGGCCCACTCGAAGTTGTACGCCAGCGTCAGTGCCTCTCGCACGCGAATGTCGTTCAACGGCGCCCTGCGGGCGTTCAGGACCGTGCCGAAGTGCATGCCGTAGGCGAACCCCATCCTGTAGGTCTCTTTCTTGAAGAGTCCCTTCCGATACCCTTCGAAATCGTAGGCGGTGGCCCAGTCGGACTCGTTCTCTTCGAAGAAGTAGTCGAACACGCCGGCGCGCAGGGCCTGGAGCATCACCCTCTTGTCAAAGAACCACATGATTTCCACTTCATCGAAATTGAAATGGCCGGCGGCGAAGTTGAGGTCCCTGGCCCAGTAGTCCTCGACGCGCTCGAACACCACCTTGTAGCCGGGATCCACCGCCGCGATGCGATACGGACCGTTGCCCAATAGAGGTTCGAGGGTGGTCTCATCGAACGCCCTGGTTTCCCAGTAGTGTCTGGGCAGTGGCGCAAAGGTGGCGGTCTCGATGACGAGCTGTGGCGTCTTTTCCGCTTTGTCACTGAAGTGGAACCTGAAGGACCAGTCATCGATCTGCTCCAACCGAACGATGTCCTGGTACAAGTTCCTCCACAGGATCGACCCCTTGGTCTTGATCATGTCGAAGGTCCACAGGACGTCCTCGATCGTCACGGGCCGACCGTCGTGCCAGTAGGCGTTTTCGCGCAGCTTGTACGTCACCCAACTGTAGTCGTCGGCAACCTCCACGCTCTCGGCGAGCCAGGCGTAGTACGACGCCAACTCGTCCTCGCACTTGCGCATCAGGGGGTCGAGGATCAAGGACCCCTGTCCCCCTCTCGGACTGATGCTGTAGGCGGTTTGGCCCTTGTCCACATACGGGTTCAGGTTGTTGAACGTGCCGATGGCGGGCAGTTTGATGCGCCCGCCTTTGGGCGCGTCCGGATTGGCGTAATCGAAGTGGGCGATGTCGGGCCCATACTTCAGATCGCCGAAATACGAGAGGCCATGGCTCGGCTCCCCCGACCAGACCGGAGGCGTTGCGAGCGCGAAGGCGCAGATCAGGGTAAGCGCCGGCCACCGGAGATTATTGCGCTGCATGATTGTCGGGTTAGGCAAAGATTCGCGATATTGTAGGTTAGAACCACGTGATCGGAGAAAAGGGTCAGGTGGGTTGCTTGCAGTCCCACGCCCTGTCAAAAAGCGGATCTCCGAACTAACGGGTTGTTCTAGTTTTCCTTTAACGCGGCGATGCCCGCATCTACCCGGGCGCTCTTCTCCTCGTCGAACCACCACAGGTAGGGCATCCCCTGCCAATTCATATGCGGAACCCCCAGGGGCGGATGACCGAACCGGTCCCAGTACACCGTGTGGCGCCCGATCGGATGGCCGTCGGGGATCACGTAGAAGCCGTGAAGCAACACGCGATCCAGGGCGCGACCGGCGGTGTTCAACACGTCTTCCGAGCGCGCCTTGGAGATCGTGTCCACCAGGGAGTCGATCACGGGGTTCTCGATGCCGGCGTAGTTGGTCATGTTGGGCCTATCCGCATACGCGGATGTGAACGTGCTGCGCATGCGGGTGGGAAACGGCACCTTGTAGGTGTAGACCTTGCGCACGGTCGCATCGTAATCGTAACTGCGCAGGCGGTTGGTCATCGCGTTGCTCTCTATCCTGCGCAACGACGCATCAATCCCTAAGCGCGAAAGATTCTCCACGAAGGGAGTCAGCATTCGTTGGTGTTCGTGACGGGTGACGACGAACTCGAGCACAAGTGGTTCGCCCGTGACCGCGTTCACACGTTGAAAGTCCTTGACGACCCAGCCCGCTTCCTTGAGCAGAGCATCGGCGCGGAGCAACGTTTCGCGATTGCGGCCAAAAGGATGATTTTTTGGCAACTCGATGGGATCTGTGAAGACGCTCTCGGGAAGCTGCCCGCGGAACGGTTCGAGGAACTCGAGCTCTTGGGTGGAGGGCGGTCCAAAGGCCTGCATTCCCGAGCGGACGAAGAAGCTGTTGTTGCGGTTCATGCCGTCGTGCCAGAAGACCCGATTGGCCCACTCGAAGTTGTACGCCAGCGTCAGCGCCTCTCGCACTCGAATGTCGTTCAGCGGCTCCCTGCGGGCGTTCAGGACCGTGCCGAAGTGCATGCCGTAGGCGAACCCCATCCTGTAGGTCTCTTTCTTGAACAGTCCCTTCCGATACCCTTCGAAATCATAGGAAGTGGCCCAGTCGGACTCGTTTTCTTCGAAGTAGTAGTCGAACACTCCGGCGCGCAAGGCCTGGAGCATCACTCTCTTGTCAAAGAACCAGATGACCTCCACTTCATCGAAGTTGAAATGGCCGGCGGCGAAGTTGAGGTCCCTGGCCCAGTAGTCCTTTACGCGCTCGAACACCACCTTGTAGCCGGGATCTACCGCCCCGATGCGATACGGGCCGTTGCCCAATGGAGGTTCGAGGGTGGTCTCATCGAACGCCCTGGTTTCCCAGTAGTGTTTGGGCAGGGGTGCGAAGGTGGCAGTCTCGATAACGAGTTGTGGCGTCTTTTCCGCTTCTTCGCTGAAGTGGAACTTGAAGGACCAGTCATCGATCTGCTCCAGTCGAACGATGTCCTCGTACAGGCTCCTCCACAGGATCGACCCCTTGCTCTTGATCATGTCGAAGGTCCACAGGACGTCCTCGATCGTCACGGGTCGCCCGTCGTGCCAGTGGGCGTTTTCGCGCAGTTTGTACGTCACCCAACTGTAGTCGTCCGCAATCTCCACGCTCTCGGCGAGCCAAGCGTAATACGATGCCAGCTCGTCTTCGCACTTGCGCATCAGCGGGTCGAGGATGTAGGAACCCAATCCGCCTCTCGGACTGATGTAGTGGGCGAGAAGGCCCTTGTCCACATACGGGTTCAGGTTGTTGAAGCTGCCGGTGCTGGGCAGTTTGATGCGTCCACCCTTGGGCGCGTCCGGATTGGCGTAATCGAAGTGGGCGATGTCGGGCCCATACTTCAGATCGCCGAAATACGAGAGGCCATGGCTCGGCTCGCCAGGCCAGACCGGCTGCGTTGCGAGCGCGATGGCGCAGATCAGGACGAGCGCCGGCCATTGGATTCTTGTCGGCTGTGTGGGCTGCATGAAGGGGTTAGTTGCTCCAGCCGCCATCGATGATCTGTGCCGTGCCTGTCGTAAACGCTGCCTCGTCCGAGGCAAGATAGATGGCGAGCGCTGCGATCTCTGCGGGCGAACCGACGCGTCCCATGGGCTGCCGCGCGACGAATGCGTCCCGCGCCGCGTCGGGATCGTCTGCGGCGGCGACCCGGCCACGCCAGGATGGGGTATCCACCGTCCCAGGGCAGATTGCGTTGCAGCGGATGCCCGCCGTCACGTAGTCCGCGGCGACCGACTTGGTCATGCCGATGATTGCCGCCTTGGTGGCGCCATAGACGAATCGATCCGGTGCGCCCTTGATGCTCGACGCCACGGACGACATGTTGATGATGCTGCCGGAGCCCCGCGCCACCATGCCCGGAATGAACGCCCGCATCATCCGGTACATGGAAGTGACGTTGAGTTCGAACGAGAACCGCCACGCGTCGTCGTCGCAATCGAGGATCGACCCGTGGTGCACGAAGCCCGCGCAGTTGAACAGCACGTCTGGCGTGTCGATCTCTTCCGCGAGCGCGCTGATCGCTTCGGCGTCGGTGACGTCGAGCACGCGCGTTTCACAGGCGGTGAGGCTCGACAGCGTTTCGGGATTGATATCGGTCGCCAGCACCCGTGCGCCCTCGCGGGAAAATGCCTCGGCGACGGCGCGACCGATGCCCTGGCCGGCAGCGGTGGTGAGCGCAAATTTGCCGTTTAGTCTCATGTTGCGTTAGGTCGTTCCGCGACGCTGGCTCGAGCTGCTGATCTTCCTACGCCCCGAGCAACTCTTCGGCTTGGCGTAGTGCCGTGTCGCCGATACTTTCCGGCGCGTGCCACTCGTGCCGATGCGCGTTGGCCTGGTCGATGATCCGCTGAATCGAATCCAGCGAGTGCTCGTGGATAACGATCCCCGGCGCACCCTCTACGCCGGGGCCGGCGCGAATCTCAAGGTACTCGGCGCCATCGGGGCCGCCGGAGTACTTGTACGGATGGCCGTTGGGAAGAAAGAACCCGGATCCTGGCCTTAAGTGCCGCCTGCCCATGACGAGTTCGCCGGCCACCACCAAGTAGAGGCAATCGCCGTGGGCGGGATGGCTATGACTGAACAAGGGGAAATGCGGCCCGATCCAGGTGTGAGACAGGCTCATGCCGTTCGGATTGAGCTGGCGCATCGTCTTGGGATCCCGGTCTCCCTGAGAGAAGAGCCCGGTGATCACCATCCCTCCCGCGAGCGCCTCGAGCATCTCGGCGAGCTTCTTGCGCACCGTCGCTTCGCCGTATTTCTCGGCGAGCCTACCGATCTCCCATCCCGCCACCGCCTTGTCAGGGTCGACGCCCTCCCACGTGTAGCCCGCACTCATCGGTGGATTGGCAACGATCTCGAACGGCCCGCGCTCCGAGACGAACCGCTTCGGCCTGGCGGTGGTGTCGTTGACACTGGTCATGCGACTCCCCCTTTCTCCACGCCTCGCATCTTAACCCTAGTTGCCGATTCAGCACGTCCGGTGCACGTATGGGATCGCAGTGCGAGCGCTCTTGCACTCTCTGTGCGGGCCGAACCTGCGCGTTTCGGGTCGAGGACGATCCGCAGTTTCATCCCTGCCGACGAATCTCCAGCACCTCTGCCGTCCAGGCACCATTCTCTCTGACCCGCGGCCGGCCTCGGTGCCGCGTCAAATTGATGGCCCTTTTCTTCACCACGGCTTCGGCACTTTCAACAACGCCGTCGATCCGATCAAGCACGCGGTCCCTACCATCCTTTTCTTCCCCGTCACCGCAGGCGTAAAGGTATGCGACGAGGCCCCACTCGATAGTCTCGGTGTTCCTCAACGTGTCGCACACTCGCTTGACGTCGTTGACCAGCTTGGAGTACCCGCGAGTCTTGACCTCGATTACGCCCCGCGGCAGCCGCGCGCTCCACACCACGATGTCGAACCGGCCCTGCTTCGGCACGCTATTGGCCGGCCTTCCCAGGCCACCGCGACCTTCCCGTAGCGCATCCCGCACATTGTGCTCTAGCGTCACCCACCGGACGCTTTCCAGCCGATGGACCGTGCGCGCGATGCTCACCGTCGCCAAATATTCCGGCGGTGGCTCCCACCTGCTAGGGTTCTTGACCAAGTCCCATTTTTGCAGAGTTAAGCGAGATTCCTCAATCGGCCAGCGCGGACCAGAAACGTCCGTTAATTGCACGCGGCGCATCACTATTTGGTATTATTTGCACGTTTTTGCTAAAAACATGGCCTAACTCTGGGGAACAATCGTGTTGATCAACTTCAAGGTGAGCAATTACAAGTCGTTCAAGGACGAAGCTAGCCTCAGTCTCGTCGCCGGACCCAGCAAGGAACATCGAGATACGAATGTCATCCTGCCAACGGAGGGCACAAAGCCTATTCCGATCCTCCGTTCAGCGGTCATCTACGGTGCGAACGCTTCGGGCAAAACGAACCTGCTCAGCGCACTTGCTACGATGGAGAGAATTGTCCGTCATTCCGCCCGGGGACTGGACGAGCTACACGTTTCACCATTTCGGTTCGATGGTGCGCAAGAGAACGACCCCACGACTTTTGAAGCCATCTTCATCTCAGACGGCGTCCAGTACCAGTACGGTTTCGCCGCGACTGCGGATCGAATTGTCCGCGAGTGGCTCTACGCCTGGCCCCGGGGTCGCGTTCAGACTTGGTTCAGACGTGACGAAGCAATCGAGGGGGAAATCCGGTTTGGAGGCAGGCTCTCTGGCGACCGGGACGTGTGGCGGCGTGCTACCCGTCCCGACGCGTTGCTGCTGTCGACGGCGGTGGCCCTGAACAGTAAGCAGCTTCAGCCTGTCTACGAGTGGTTTCGCAGCCGTCTTCGCGTGGCGGGTGTCTACGGATGGTCGCCGGATTACTCGTTCGAGTGGTGCCAGGATGATCGCAAGGAACGGATCTTACGATTCCTGCGCGCCGCCGACCTCGCGATTTCCGACATACGTGTTGTGGAGGCCGACGTAGACCCTCCGGCGCCTCGACAACCCTTGGGCCACCCGGTTGCGAACAAGGCCCGCAAGCTCCGGCTACTTCACGACGTGCCAGGTGGCCCGTCCACCGCCGAACTGGACTTCGCCGAGGAGTCACTGGGTACACAGAAGATATTTGCCCTATCCGGTCCGTGGCTTGACACCCTCGCAAATGGCCGTGTCGTTGTTTTGGACGAACTCCACGGGAATCTGCATCCGACCTTGGTGCGTTTCCTCATTGGCTGCTTCCACGACCCGACCATCAACGCTGCGGGCGCCCAGCTCATCTTCACGACGCATGAGACGGCGATCCTTAACCAAGACGTTTTCCGGCGTGACCAAGTATGGTTCTGCCAGCGCAACGAACGGCAGGAGAGCGCGCTTTACCCACTGACCGACTTCCGCCCGCGAAAGGGAGTCGACAACCTCGAACGCGCCTATCTCGGCGGGCGTTACGGAGGCGTCCCATTTGTCGAACCCGCTAACCTGCTTGTACCGGGCAAATAAGCAGATCCGAAGAAGGTCGTGGATGTGGCGCTGCAACTCAAGCGCAAGGAAGCAAAGCTCGGGGACGCCTATGATCGCGTGTACTGCGTGTTCGATTTCAACGGCCACGCCAGCTTCGAGTCGGCCAGCGACCGCGCCAGACGGGGCGGTTTGTTTCTTGCGCGATCATGGCCCTGTTTTGAATACTGGGTGTTGCTGCATTTTCGATACAGTCGGAAGCCCTATAGAGCCGATGGAACGCGCAGCTCCTGCGATCAGTGTATCCGTGACCTGACGCGTGAGATGCCCGACTACAGTAAGGCGCTGGCGGGCGTCTTCGAGACACTCAGCGATCAGGTCGAAGATGCCAAGGCCCGTGCGAAACGCGCCGGCGATGATGTCCAGCACGCGGGTGATGCCAACCCATCGACCGAAGTACACCTACTCGTTGCGCTCCTTCAGTGCCTCAATGCGGATCCACAACTCTAATGTCTGCTAAGTAGTGCCTACCGCTACGTGGTGAGACGGCGCTTTCCAGCAAGATCGACAGTCTTCCATGGTCGACGAGCGGGCTGGGCCAGGAGCCCTCAGCCGGGGAATGCAAAGGGATACCCATCGCACGCAACAGCCGAAGCCGCCGGGCTGTGGGCACTTCTAGCCCGCATATCTCACCAAGGGCCGTGATGATCGCGCAGGATTTTTTCCGCGTGCGCGTGCTCGCGAGCGGAAGCATAGCCGCCGCTTATGGTGTAGCGAGCACGTGCGCGCACGCGGAAAAAAGACCAGCGAGGGCGCGGCCAGCGCAGTCTGTATTGGGCAGGTCACAGGAAGTACGACATACCCGATTGATAACAATGACATTCAGTAACGTGACAAGCGGCTTGGTGAGATATGCGGGCTAGACCAGGATCACGCCATCGGCGACCAGCGTGTCGATGTCATCGCCGCTCAGGGCAAGGTCCTCGGCGACCACCTCGCGCGAGTGCTGGCCCAGGGTCGGCGCAGGCTTTATGGGCACGTCGCTTTCCGATAGCCGGGGCGCCCACCCCAGAATCTTGATCTTGCCGAGCGCCGGGTGCTCGATCTCGTGCACGAACCCGCGCTCGAGAAGATGGGGATTTTCGAACAGGTCCTTGGTATCCAGCACCGCGCTCGCGGGCACATCCGCTTCGCAGAGTTCGTGCATGGCGGAGTACTTGTCCCGCCCGGCGAGCCAGGCGGCAATCTCCTTTGTCAACACCGCGTCATTCTCCGTGCGGGAGGCCCGGCTGACGAACCTCGGATCTTCGAGAAGGTCGGGACGACCCATGACGCCGCACAGGCGCTCCCACATGGGATCGGTGGTTCCCATCAGGAACAGGTAGTCGTTCGGGCCGTCTCCCTTGCACTTGTACAACCTCGAGGTTGGCGACCGGCCGTTTCCCGTCCTTAGCGCGGGTCTCTCGCCGTAGTTCCCGTGCGAAATGGCGGTCCGCAAGTAGTAGGTCATCGCTTCCTGCATCGACATTTCGATGAGCTGACCCTTGCCGGTGTTGAGCTTCTGCACATAGGCCGCAGAGATCGCGAGCGCAGTCTGCACGCCTGTGCCGGCATCGCCCGTCGTCGGTCCGGGGCGCATCGGCGGCCCATCGGGATATCCGGTAATGGAGAACGCGCCGGCGGCGGCCTGGGCGACCATGTCGAAACACTTGTAGTTCGACCACGGACCGTCCAGTCCAAAGCCCTTGATGCGCGTGTAGATGATTTCCGGGTTGATGGCTTTCAGGACGTCGTAACCGAGACCGAGCCGTTCCATCGACCCCGGGCTGTAGTTTTCGACGAACACGTCGTAGTTGGGCACCATGTCTAGCAGCAGCTCTCGGCCCTTGGGTTTGCGCAGGTCGATCGAGATGCTGCGTTTGTTGCTATTCCAGAAAACAAAATACCCGCCGTTCTCGCGGGGCCCGCCGCGTCCGGGGTCGCCGTTGGGGGGTTCCACCTTCACCACGTCCGCACCAAGCCAGGCGAGCGCTTGCGTGCATGATGTCCCCGCCTCGTACTGTGTCACATCCAGAACTCGCATACCCTCAAGCGCTCCCATCACAGACCTCCCGATATCGTTGTCATGTACGTGTTGTCGCATGCCCCCCGCGCCAAGTCAACGTGGGTCCGGCCGAACAGGACCGCAGCTCGATTCGTTCGCGCGGTATCCTCTGGTGTTCACTTCTCCTGACTCTCCGGCATCTTTGGAGGCGCGAGGCCAACATGGGCGATGTACACAAGCTGGCGATCGTTGGTTGCGGCGGACATGCGAGATACAACCTGGCACCGCTCTGGCAGGACATCCCGGAGGTCGAGCCGGTGGGCGCCTGCGATGTCAACGCGGACGCGGTGGCGAGCTTTTCGGAAGCCTTCGGCATCAGGAATAACTACTCCGATCTGGGCAGGATGCTGGCGGAACAGCAGCCCGACATCCTCATCGACGCGTCATGGCCCTCTGTCCACCTACAGAACGTCCTCGCGGGTGTGCGCGGCGGGGTTCGAGGCATCGTGTGCGAAAAGCCGTTCGCCGTCGACGCCACCCAGGCCGCAGAGATGGTCCAGGCGGCGAAGTCCGCCAACGTGGTCCTGATGGAAGGGCTCATGTTTCACTACCAGCCGCAGATTCTCGCGGTGAAGCAGCGCCTGCTCGATGGCGCGGTCGGCGACGTTCGTTTCGTACGCGCGACCTTTTCGTCGCCAATGGTGCCGCGAAACAATTGGCGCCTGCGCGCCGAGTTGGGAGGCGGTGCGGCAATGGATCTGGGTTGCTACTGCGTCAGTTGTATCCGCTACCTCACAGGAGCGGAACCGCTGTCCGTGTCCGTCGCTGGAACGCTTGCCGCCGGCAGCGACGCCTGGCAGACCCTCATCGGGAGCCTGCATTTCGACGACGGGGTCGTCGGGCAGTTCGACTGCAGCTTCGGTTGGCCCTGGCGGGTGGCCTACGAAGTGGTCGGCAGCGAGGGCGCCATCATGGTGCCGGTAGGCGACTGGTCGATTCCAAAGGAGATCGGCGAGGGCGTCGAGACGCGCTTCACGCTGACACGCGGCGATCCCCATGAAGATTTCTCCCAGGAGACCGTCGGCGTAATGGGCGTGAATCCGTACCGAGCGCAGCTGCTCGACCTCTGCAACGCCTTGTCCAAAGGTGCGCCGACGCGTCTCACGGCCGATGATGCGCTGGCAAACATGCGCGTCATCGATGCCATCCATGCATCCGCTGCTGCAGGGCGGCGGGCGGACGTCGTCACATGATGCCCACGAAGGGCGCAGCGCCAAGCTGGAAGCGGACGTGACGTGGGAGAGTCAATGCGGTGTCCGCTGCACCTTATCGACGCCCGGACTCGAAACATCTGTTAGGGTGCCTGCGCCTGGGGGATCAGGGACTGCCGATGTCCAATAGATCGGAACGGGACGAGCCGGCCGTTGGCGGGCGTTATGCGCGCTACGTTACCGCTGTTCTTGTTGTCGTCTATATCTTCAACTTCATCGATCGTCAGATCGTCACGATCCTCGCGGAGGAGATCAAGGCTGACATTGGCATATCCGATGCACAGATCGGTTTCCTGTACGGCACGGCTTTCGCAGTCTTCTATGCCCTCTTCGGTCTTCCGCTAGGCAAGTTGGCGGACACCTGGACGCGGAAGAATATCATTGCCATCGGGCTGGGATTCTGGAGCCTGATGACGGCACTTTCCGGGACGGCACGCAGTTTTGCGGCGCTGGCCACCTACCGCGTAGGCGTAGGCATCGGGGAAGCGAGCGCGACGCCTGCGGCTTTCTCCATGCTGTCGGACTACTTTCCGCCCAGGCTGCGGGCAACCGTGCTGGCCATCTACTCCAGCGGCATCTACATCGGTGCGGGCATCGGTATCTTTCTCGGCGGCTGGATTGTCGACGGATGGAACTCCGCCTACCCGGATCCCGGCCTTGCGCCGTTCGGCTTGAAGGGCTGGCAGGCAGCGTACCTGACCGTTGGGCTGCCTGGTCTCCTGCTGGCCGTTTGGGTCTTTACCTTGCGCGAACCGAGGCGCGGACAGAGCGAAGGGATCATCACGCCGACGCATCCGCATCCCTTTCGCGCCTCTGCCCGGGAGTTGATGGCGGTATTGCCGCCCTTCACCCTGCTCTCTCTCGTCCGGGAAAAGGCTTCCGGGAACGTGCTGAGACGCAACCTCGCCGGCGCTGCGGTGATCGCGCTCGCCGCCTGGGGCCTGATCGCGTTAACGGCCGACCCCGAACAGTGGATCGCCTTGGGTATCGGGGCGTATGCCGCGTTTTCCTGGATCCAGTCGCTCGGTCTACGGGATCCGCCGACATTCGCAATGATGTTCCGCAGTCCGGCCTTCGTCCTTGCGGCGGTGGGTTTCTCCTCCATGTCCCTGGTCGCGTACGCCTTCGGCGCATGGGCACCGCCGTACTTCATTCGAATGTACGGCATTAGCGCGACCGAAGCGGGACTGGTACTCGGCGGATCCTACGCCGTCGGAGGCTTGATCGGGATAACAGTGGGCGGTGTAGTTTCGGACAGGATGAAGTCCAGGACCGTGAACGCGCGCGTATACGTCGGCCTTGCGGCAATCGCATTCACCGTGCCCATGGCGTTTGCCCTGTTGTTGACCAACGAGCTGGTCTGGGCGTACGTGTTCAACTTCGTGGTCAGTGTGTTCGCATCGTGCTGGATCGGGGCGGCGGCAAGCACCGTCAACGACCTGGTGATGCCGAGGATGCGCGCTACGGCCTCGGCGTTCTACATCCTCATGGCGACCGTTGGACTGGCCCTGGGGCCGTATATGGTTGGGGCGGTCAGCGACGTATTGACTGCGGGCGGGTTGAGTGGCGGCGAAGCTCTGCGTTCGAGCTTGATGCTCTCGGTGTTGTCGCTTGTGATTCCGTTGGTGCTCCTGCTGCTGCTGCTCAAGAGATTGGGCCCGGCGGAAGCGACCCGGATCGAGCGCGCACGGGCGGCGGGCGAGGTGATCCCGGAAAGCGATTAGTATTCTGTTCCTTGCCAACTCCGCATTAGTAAGGCATATTTCTAAAAAGTAAGAAAAAATTGTCTTGTGCCATGGTTGAGTCCATTATAACTTCCAAGGGTCAGACCACGATTCCGAAGGCAGTCCGAGATGCCTTGGCAGTGCGCGCGGGCGACCGGATTCGGTATGTCATATCGGACGGGGAGGTGCTTATCCTGGCCGCACGTCCAATTGGTGGCCTCTTTGGCGCGTTGAAGCACGAAGGTCCCTCCGTGACATTGACCGACATGGAGCGAGCTATCGTGGAAGGTGCCACCGGTGAAAGTTCCCCTGGAGCCCCCAGAGGCCCCAGAGAGAGTGCCAAGCGAACGTGATTTCCCTGGACACCAACATCCTGGTCCGTTATCTGGTCAACGACGACGTTGACCAATCGGTTGCCGCGCGGGATCTTGCCAGTGCACTCACGGTAGAAGAACCGGCTTTCGTCTGCCGGGAAGTTATCGTCGAATTAGTGTGGGTTCTGGAACGATCCTATGGCTTCTCCCGCGATGCGATTTCGACCGTCCTGCTCGATATGCTCTCCAGGGAAGGGATCATTCTTGAGACATCGGATGACGTCGCGCGGGCGGCATTGGGCTACCGACGTGGCGAGGCCGACTTCTCGGATTTGATGATCGCTGCGGCAAGCCGGCGCGAGGGAGCGCTTCCCCTCTACACTTTTGATCAGCGAGCCTCGCGCCTTGACGGGGTGCGGCTACTCGACGCGTAAGTCGAGTTGCAGTGCGAAGCGGGGATGTCCTGCGGCCGCTCGTCCCCCTCCGGCTGATCGGACTACGCATGTCGCCAAATGACGCCTGCGAAGGGCGCGTCGCCTCGGGTGTACTATCATTTCTTTCCGCCATCGCCACGAACAATTACGCGGGGCCGACTGCAATGAGTAACGCACCTATTCTGCTCACCGACGAAGAGATGCAGCGCTTCATCCGCGAGGGTTACATCACCCTCCAATCGACGCTCCCGAGGTCGTATCACGATGACATGTGCGTGCGCCTCGAACCGCTCGACGAACAACTGGGCGCGGGGCACAACAATATCCTGCCGGTGGTGCCTCAACTGCGGGATCTGCTGGACGACCCGGCCGTCCACGGCGCCCTGGTGTCGATCCTCGGTCCGGATTACTACCTGCACTTCCACCGGCACGACCAGGTGAACTTTCCGCAAGCGGTGCAGGCTATCGAGCCGTGGCACCTCGGCGACGGCAGGCTGCACAAGGACGGTGACTACCACTCGCATCACATGGTGGACGGGCGGCGCCACCACGCGACGCGCTTCCTGATGATGTTCTACTACCCGCAGGACGTGTCTCTGGAGATGGGCCCGACCGGCGTCGCGCCGCGAAGCCAATATTTCCCGCGGCGCGCACTTGAGATGCAGCGGGCGGATTTGCGGACGCGCATGGGGACCTTGCGGAAAAGGATAGAGGCACAAACGCAGGGCAGCATCGACAGCGACCCCGACGCCAGGGCCCGGTACAAGCGCGAACTGGCGGCGTTTCGCGTCGAGCACGCCAAGCTTTTCGAAGAGATAGAGGTCCTCGATGCCCCCTGGCAAGCAACCAGGATTCCCATCGTCGCCGATGCGGGGAGCGTCACGATCGTGCACCACGACATCGCCCACGGCCGCTTCGGAATGAATACGACCAGTGTTCTCCGTCACATGGTGAAGTTCCTGTTCACGCGCGACCAGGAACCGACGGCGCCCACCTGGGACAACAGGAGCCCCGAGTGGATTGCCTCGGGAGACCCGCAGGAGCCCATCTGGGAATACGTCTGGAACTGGTATCGAGGCGCGGCGACGCAGGGGATCAATCGCGCGGTCGACGATACCGACGCGCTCGTCAAGACCCTGCGAAGCGTGGATGACGCCGAGGCGATCGGCGCCGCCTACACGCTGGGCAATATCGGCGCGATCGAACCGCTGCTGGAGGCATTGACGAGTCCCGACGTCGCCCTGCGCTGCATCGCCGGATACGGCTTTGCGCCGCTCGGATCCGCAGCGGTCGCACCGCTCCTCGATCTCGTCGACGGTGCGCGTCCGGAGCTTCTCGCTGCGATCGCAGATATCCTGGGTGACATTGGACCGGACGCCGTCGATGCGGTGCCAGCCCTCACCCGACTCTTGCAGGACAAGGATCCACGCGTGCGCCAATATGCCGCCGAAGCCATTGGCATGGTCGCCCAGGCGCGCGCGGAAGCGCCCGCCGAGCTGGTTGACGCGCTCGGAGACGACGATGCCCTCGTTCGGCAATACGCCGCGGTATCGGTCGCGCGCCTCGGTGCGCGGGCCGGTTCGCTTCCCGGCGTGGTGGGCGCGCTCAAGGAGAATCTGGTCCACGGCCATCACCACGTAAGGGGATGGTCCATCGAGGCCTTGAGACGCTTGGGCACGCTAGAGGCGCTCGACGCCGCTTTCGACTATCTGATAACGACGCGCTGGGATTACGCGCCGTGGTCCGGAGAACCCTGGGAGTACGACCTGAAACGTGCGCCGACCCGAGACCGGCACCTGCTGCTCAACTCCTGGGACACCTGAGGGCAGCGGGCACCAGTCAGGTGATGACCATCGCGAAGGGTGTCCTTGATACCGAATTAGGCTAATTCAAAATCAAATTTTGATTTGGCCTACTTTTTCGGCCTTGATGGCAGCGGGCACCAGTCAGGCGTAGAGGTCTTTCGCTCCTCCGCCGTACTCGCTCGCATAAGCGGAGATGTAGTTCTCGGCGTAATCGGCTTTTTCGGCGCGGTCGGCCTCGGTGTGGTAGCCGGGGATGACCGCTTGCTGTGTCAGAATCGAAAACCGCGTCCCGTTGCGCTCGAGCTTTTCCTGCGGAATCTTGCCGATGAAATCCTCCAGCGTCCGGATGTACGGCCGCACCATGTAGTTCGTAACGCTCACCCGCAGCCCGGGCGCCCTGCGGTTGAACGCGCCGTGCCAGAGGTTGCCGTGCCAGACGATCAGGGAGCCGGCCTTGCCCTCGACCGGCACCGCTTGCGCGTTGCCGAAATCGCCGGGGTTGGCCGGCACGATGCACTCGGCGCCTATCGGGTGGCGGCACCACTTGTGACTGCCCGGAACGATCGCCGTGCCGCCGTTCTCACGATTGAAATCGGTCAACCAGTACGTGCTTTGGCAGACGACGGATTGCTGCGGCAGCGGTGACGCCATCGGGTTGTCCGTGTGCAACCTGAACGTGCTCTCGTTCGGCCCTTTCATCCAGCAGGCCATGGTCGACAGCACCGCGTTGTAGCCGCACAGATAGGTTGCCAAGGCGAGCATCACCGGGTTCATCAGCGATTCTTCGAACACCGGATCCTCCAGCAGGAGCGAATGCATCACGTCGCCGACGGGCGAATCGCGATCACTGCTGTCAGCACCCCGCATGCGGCTCCTGGGTCGTCCGACCTTGACCGGGGCCGACATGGACTGCACCTGCATGTGCGCGTGGGTGGAGCCGGTCTCGAGGTCGGGCCGCTCGCCGTTGCGCCGCTCGGCGATATCGAGCATGGCTTCGAGCATCCGACCGGCGAGGCCGTTGGGGCTTGCAATCTCGGGCGGGATGATCGTGTAACCGTAGGCGTCGAGATCGGCAACGTAGCTCTGCAAGCCAAGCTCGCAAATGTCGTTCCATGCACGATCGAGGCCGGTCTCCAAGGTGGTTGCTGGTTCCGCCATGATTCTTTCTCCCCGGTGCTTGACTTCATTCTACGCCTGGTCGCAGGACCTCGCGATCACCCCGACGCTACTGTCCGAATCGGTTATTCTTCCGAACCGTGGATCACGGGGGGAAGCATGTCCGAACCAATGAAAGTCGGTCTCGTCGGCACCGGGGGCATTTCCAATCGACACATGAACGCCTACCTCGAGCGACCCGACCGGGTGCATCTCGCGGCGGTATGCGACATCGTTGAATCTCGCGCGCAGGAGTATGCGAAGAAAGCAGGCGTCGACACGATCTACCTGGACTTCGAGGAGATGCTGCGAGAGGCCGACATCGACGCGGTCGACATCTGCACCAGTCACGACATGCATGCGCCCCTGGCTGTCGCCGCCGCGCAAGCCGGCAAGCATGTGCTCGTCGAGAAGGCGATGGCGCACACGCTGCAGGGCTGCCGGGACATGATCGAAGCCGCCGACACGTCGGGAGTGACCCTGATGGTCGCGCAGCACCTGCGTTATTCGCTTGAAGCTCCCGCAGTCAAACGTTTCATCGACGAGGGCCACGTGGGCGAGGTCCAGGCGGTTCGAACCCACGCGATCATGGGCGGCGGCCGGCGCCCGCGCAAAGGTTGGATGAGCGACGGCAAGCATGGCGGCGGCATCCTGATGGTCAACTCCGTCCACCACCTGGATCTGCTGCGCTACTACGTTGGCGACGTCAAACGGGTGAACGGGATTTGCAGGACCATAGAGTCGCAAATGGCCAATGGCGCGGAAGACCTGTTCTTTGCGACCCTCGAATTCGAGAACGGCGTCATCGGCGATGTGTACGGCAACTGGACCACGCGCCTGGCGCCCGAGGGGATGTCGTACATGGTCTACGGCAGCGAGGGCTCGCTGCACTCGACCCCGCCATTGCCGGAGAATGCGAGAGGGGTGAATCAGTTCGGCCCCATCATGTTCGCCCTCAAGACCGAGAAGAAAGCGCAGGCGCGAGCGCAACTACCGGTAATGGCCGCGGCGGGCCAGGAGTTGTCCGCCGAGCAGATCAGGGAAGTGCTGGATCCGGATTTCGAGCCGCTGCCCACAAGGGATGGCGATCAACCCAGTAACGACTTCTTCATCAACGAGATCCTGCACTGGGAAGCGTGCTGCAGAACGGGCGCGGAACCCATCAGCAGCGGCCGGGACAACATCGGGACGATGAAGATCATCTTCGGGATTCTGGAGTCGTCGCGGACGGGCAGGACCGTCGACCTGGACGATCTCTAGGCAGCCCGCAAGCCGCCCGCGTGTTTCACCATCTTTCAAGGTATTCAAGGTAATAGTTCCATGAACGTCGGAATCTTCAACTTCATCACCGAATACTCCATGCCCATCACCGACCTCGCGCGCGAGGTCGAGGAGCGCGGCTTCGATTCCCTATGGGTCCCCGAGCACACGCATATTCCGGCATCGCGCCTGTCGCCCTATCCGGAGGGCACCGCGCTGCCGGAGGAGTACAAGCACACGCTCGATCCGTTCGCGACGCTCTCCGCTGCCGCTGCCGTCACCTCGAAGATCAAGCTGGGCACCAGCATCACGCTCATCATCGAACGGGACACCATCACTACCGCCAAGGCGGCGGCGACGCTCGATTTCCTGTCGGGCGGTCGCCTCATGTTCGGTATGGGCGGCGGCTGGAATCGCGAAGAAGCCGAGAATCACGGAACCGAGTGGGATACGCGGTTCAAGCGCCTCGAGGAGCAGATGCAGGCCTTGAAGATCATCTGGACCGAGGACGAGGCGGAGTTCCACGGCAAGTACGTTGACTTCGATCCGATCTGGGCGTGGCCGAAACCCCTGCAGGATCCGCATCCGCCCCTGTTTCTCGGCGGCGAGACCATTCATACCTTGCGGCGGATCGTGAAATATGGCGACGGGTGGCTGCCGCGCGCGGGTTGGCCCGAGCAGGTGTTCGAAGGCGTGACCAAGCTCCGGCAACTCGCCGAGGAAGCGGGCAGGGACCCGTCGTCGATCGACATCTCCATCTTCGCGCTGCTTCCCGACGATCAGGATTGGCCGTCTCGATTCATCGACCAGGGCGTCGATCGCATCATCTTCTGGTTGCCGCCCCAGGATGCCGATGCGATGCGTCGCATGATGGACAAGGTTCAACACTACATCGGCTGAGTGCAGTCCGGCCGCGACAGAGGTCAAACCCGAACAGGTCTCCCCGGTGAGCGGCGCTACCGCAGCATGTACGCGGAAGGATTGGGCATTGCGGCTGACGGCTTGAGGACTGGGAATCAGCATGGCAGCCGACAATAATCCTTGAAAATCTACATGGCGAAAGCAGATTTTCAAGGAATGTTCGAGAATCTCACGAGTGTTTTGGCGTAAACGGGTGGCCTGGAGTCGGAAGACAAACGGGAGGGTAGCGCGATGAAGCCCAAGGGCATAAAGCTAAACGACGAGCAGGTTCGACGGTTCATCTGCGATGGCCTCGTCGTGCTCGATAGCGGCCTCGCGCCCGAGGTCCATCAGGACATCTACGACAAGATCCAGTGGAGCAATAACCGGGAATTCAACATGGGCAACAACGTGTTGCCCCGCGTCGCCGAACTGCAGCAGGTGCTGGACGCCCCGGCCGTCCACGGCGCCGTGCAGAGCATCCTCGGCGACGACTACATGCTGCATCCGCATCGCTACATGCACGCCAACGAACCGCTCGCCGAGGCGGAACGATCCCTGTCGCTGACCGGGTTCGAGCACGCTCCGCCCGTGGGCGAAGGATCTACCGCAAACAGCGGCTGGCACCAGGACGGAGAGTGCCCGCTCGGCCGGTTCCGGCATCACGTGCCCCGGATCGCCATGATCATCTATTTTCCGCAGGACACGCCGGCCGTGCGCGGTCCGACCCGGGTCATTCCGGGCACGCACCTGCACGCCATCCTGCATGAAAGCGACTATCCGTTCGCATTTGTCGGCGACCAGATCAAGGCGGGCACATGCCTGCTGATCGCTTTTGATATCGCGCATGCGGCGCTCAGCAACCGAACGGATATGAGTCGCTACATGCTCAAGTTCGTATTTCTGCGAACACGCAATCCCGTCGCGCCAAGCTGGGACGGCGGGGAAGGCGAATGGCAGGCGCCGAAGGCGCGCCTGGGCCAGCACGATCACAGCAAGGCCTGGTCCCATATCTGGAACTGGATGCGCGCCGCGCCGCGTTTCGCAACCACCAACCGGTCAGGGTCAAACGAGATCCAACGATGGATGGGGTTGCTCAACGGCACCGATCAACAAGCCCGGCTCGAAGCCATTTACGAACTGGCTGCCATGGGCGCCGATGCCATTGCGCCGCTGCGGGAAAGCCTGCTGCAATGTGCCGGCTTGCAGCGTGAAATACCCTTGCGGCATTCCCGAAACGAGGCGGGCAGGTACGTCACGGATGGTGATCGCAATGAGCGCCGCTGGAGTGACGGAAACTGCGCGCCGCAGGACGAGGCGTACGCACTCGGCGCCATGGGAGAGGTCGCCGTGCGGCCTCTGGTCGAGTTGCTCAAGCACGACGACGCCTGGATCAAGATCAACGCGGCCTTCGCCCTCGGCGAGATCGGCGCGCCGGCCGCCTGCGCCATGCCCGACCTGGCGCAGCTTCTCGACCATGAACGGCAACAGGTGGCGCGAGCGAGTCTGGACGCGATGGCCTTTGTCGGCACCAACACCCGCGTCGCCCTGCCCGCTATTCGCAAACTGCTGACAGTGGACAATCCCGTCTGGCGCATGAATAGCCCGCGAGCGGCCTGGACCCACGAGAATCAGGCGCGGTTCAACGCGATGTGCGCCTTGCTGAACTCCGATATCCCCGCGGATGAACTGGATGATCTGCTGATTGACTGCCTCGACGACGATATAGGCTACGTGCATGCGCTCGCACTGGAAGCCCTCACCCGGCCGCGCGGTGGCGAAGATCGCCCGGGGCTGCGGCGTTCCCTCGACTATCTGAAAACGCATTGTTGGGATCACACGCTGGCAAACGACTATCGCGTGTACTGATTTGCTGCCCGTGGCTGTTCCCGGACGCCGGGGATGGTTGCGATATCTGCTCAATTGTCTCGCCGGCGGCGGATGGTGGCGGATGGCGCGGTGTTGGCACGGCGCAAGTAGTGGAATCTATTCATACGGTATCCGGCGTTCACTTCACGGATCACGGACAGAAGTACGCAGCGAGAGGACTGAAGCTTGAATGTGACGATGTTCGGAACCGGAAATGTCGGCTTGGTCACCGGCGCCTGCCTGGCGGAGATGGGCAACTCGGTGGTGTGCGTGGACATCGACGAGGACAAGGTCGCGTCCCTGCGGGCGGGCCGGGTGCCCATGTTCGAGCCCGGCCTGGAGCGGATGGTCATCGGCAACGCGCGCGGCGGGCGGCTTCGATTCACGACGGATGCGGAACTCGGCGTCGGCCACGGCGAAGTGCTCTTCATCGCGGTGGGCACGCCGCCGGACGACGACGGCTCGGCGGACCTGCGCCATGTGCTCGCGGTGGCGGAGGACATCGGTCGTTTTCTGCGGGCGCCGAAAATCATCGTCAACGTGTCGACGGTGCCGGTAGGGACGGCGGACCTGGTGCGACAGAAGATCCGCGAGGCGCTGTCGGCGAGGAACGCCGACATCGACTTCGATGTCGCCTCGAACCCCGAGTTCCAGAGGGAAGGCACCGCCGTGCGCGATTTCATGCAGCCGGATCGCATCATCATCGGCTGCGGGCGCGGGGAGACCCGCGAGGTCCTGGAACGGCTGTATGCGCCGTTTGACCGCGACCGCGACAAGATCGTCCCCATGGGTCCGCGCTCCGCCGAACTCACCAAGTACGCCGCCAACGTCATGCTGGCCGCGCGGATCAGCCTGATGAACGAGTTCGCGGGCCTGGCGGAGCGGCTGGGCGCCGACATCGAGGCGGTGCGCCTGGGCGTCGGCACCGATCCCCGTATCGGTCACCACTTCATCCGCGCGGGCGCGGGCTACGGGGGTTCGTGCCTGCCGAAGGATGTCAAAGCGCTCATTCGCACGGCCGCGTCGGTCGGCTTCGAGACGCGCATCGCGGGCGCCGTGGACGCGGTCAACGAGCGACAGAAAGACGCGTTGGTCGAGAAGATGCTCGCGCACTACCACGGCCGTCTCGGCGGTCGCACTTTCGCGCTTTGGGGCCTGGCATTCAAACCGAATACCGACGACATGCGAGAAGCGACCAGCCGCGCGGTGATCGACAGGCTGCTGGCGAGCGGCGCCAGGGTCAGGGCCTACGACCCGGTGGCCGGGCCGGAGGCGGCGCGCCTGTACGGCGACGCCATCGAGGTCTGCAAGCGGCGCGGCGATACCGTGGCCGGTGCCGACGGACTGATAATCGTGACCGAGTGGATCGAGTTCCGCGGCCCCGATTTCCGCGAGCTGCGCGCGGCGATGAAAGAGCCGGCCATTTTCGACGGCCGCAATCTCTACGACCCCGCCCATCTGGCCGGGCTCGGTTTTGCGTACTATTGCATCGGTCGCTCCAGCATCGCGGCGAGCGACTCCGCTGGCTGATCCGGTTCGCGGAAGGCGCGAGACCTGAGCGAGTCGGCAGGACCAGCCTTGGCTGGACGCGCTTGGCGCTGGGCGGCGGCCGGCTGCGCTACCAGGAGACGGGTTCGCCGGCATGCCGCGCGCGCAGGAAGCGGCGGCATCGCTCGACGGCCGCGAGCGGAATCGGGCCGCGCGCGTAGACCGGCCACTCGCCGTTTTCGTGCGGCGCTTTCTTCGCATCGGCGCGGTGGCCGCGCAGAGCAAGGGCTTCCGCGGCGTTGACGGCTTCGCGGCGCGTCGCGTAGCTGGCGACGAACGCTCTGGATTCGTTCATGGCTCGTTCCTCCTGGCGGGACAGTGTATGGCAGTCGAGCGGGCGCGGCCAAGCGGCGGCGGCATGCTCGCGGCGCCGGGATCGGACCGGCGCGCCCTCCCTGCCCGCGGCGCGCGGCGATGGCGGCAGGAACGCATCGGCGTCGTGGGCGTCAGGGGTGCATTCTGTCGTAGGCGAAAAGGCAACCAGGAAGGTGTCGGCCTGTGGGGAGCCGCGTACCAGCCAAGTCCGGCATGCGTTGCCGGACCTCAATTCCCCGCTGGAAGTCGTGGAGCCATATGCATGTCCCGTGTGCGGCTGGGAAACGAAGTCGCGGATATGGATGGTGCCGACGGACAGCGCGCCGGTGCGGCCCCGACGGTTGCCCGGCGCGGCGGGCGTGGAGCGGCGGAGCGGCAGCGTGATGCGGCTCGGCGGCCAGTCGGGGATGGCGATGCACTATCCGGCGGTCGTGCGGCCTGGAGAGAATGTCTTGTTAGCTCTTGGAACCCGAGGCCGACGGCAGGATGTCCTCCAACAGTTCGCGCTGTTCGGTGGGCAGCGTCAACAAGCGCTTCTCGTCTCCGGTCTTGGCATAGGTCACCGCAGCCCGGAGCATCTCGACGGGAATTCGGCATTCGGACCGTTTTGCCACGGCCGAGTCGATGGCGTCCAACGCCGTCTCCCATTCCGCCAGAGGCCCGGCGAAGCCGTTTTCGGCGTTCTCAATTAGGAATTCGGTTAGGACCTTGCCGATTACACCATCGTCGAGTAGTTCGACGAAAAGGTCTTGGAGCTTCGCCAGACCCCCCGAGAGATATCGGGGACCGAAGTTGCATACTGACACGGTGAGAATTTCCGCTATGGCTTCGAGGTGCAGCGGCTTCTCCCGCTCGAAGTCGTCCGGTTCAACCGCGGCACCGATCATGCCGAGCGCCACTCGTAGCGGCTGGGTGACCGCAGTGACCCGCGCGGCGAGAAGGCGCCCCAAAAGTGAACCGCCTGGCAACGTCTCAACCCTGGCCGCACACGCGAACGCCGCGTCAAGGTCGCCTTCATCGATCAGGAGAAGCGTTCGTTCGACCCAGAGTTCTCGGCTCTCCGGCTGCAGTGCGGCGACGCGGTCGAGATAGCGGTTGGCCGAACGGTGATGACCGATCTCGCGAACGCGAGAAGCTGCGATCAGCAACGCGTGGCAGTCGTCCGTTGCGAGGAGGGAGTCCAGGGCGGCGATGCCATCTGCGGGGTGTCCGAGTTCGATCAGGGCCAGACCACGGACAGTGTGCGCGTGGAAGTGCTCTGGCGTGATTTCGATGAGATGGTCGGCGATCTCGATCGCTTCCTCGAAGTTGTTGGCATACAGCAGCGAATCGGCGAGTCGGCAGTAGGTGAACTCGGAGTCCGGGTGACGGGAGGCGAAGTTGCGGAGTTCCTCGCTGGCGCGGCTGTAGTCCTCCAATTCGAAGAGTGCGAGCCCGCGAACATGGTGCGCCCTTTCGTGGTCGGGGTCGATATCCAGCGCTTTCTCGACCAGTCCGAGGGCTTCGTCGGGCCGGTCTTGGCGCAGGTAGAAGCTCGACGCCGAGAGCAAGGCGTCCGGCTCGTCCGGCGCAAGTCGCACAAGATCCCGCGCACGGGCTTCCGCACTGTCCAGACGATCCAGAGCGACTAGTGCCCTGATGATCTGTTGGAGGCTGTGCCAGTGATCGGGATCGCTGTCGAGCAGGGTTTGCGCGTCCAGGATCGCCTCCTCGAAACGCTCGAGTCCTAGCAGGATATCGGCTCGGATGCAGAGGTGGGCGAGATCGTCGCTGTCGATGGTGATCGCCCGGTCGATGGCGGCCAGGGCCTCGACCAACCGACCCGCCATGAAGTACGCACGGGTGAGCCAGTATTGGAGGTCGGCGTCGTCGTGCCCTTCCGCGGCGGCTTCGCGCCCGACGGCTATCGCAGACTTGGTGTCGCCAGCTTCTACGAGAGCCAACACCCATCTGCGGTAGTCGTCTGTCCCGCCACCGTCGCGTACCAGGGTTTCCTGTATCGTGGCCATACCACGATAGTCCCCGGCATCCCAACACCGCTCGGCTTCGGTGTGAAGTGCGTGGACGAATGGCTGGTGACGATCGGCTAGGGAGCACCGCACCGCCTCTGACACATGAACGCGATCCAGCTCCGAGGCATGGTGCTCGTGTCGGAACGTCGCGTGCCGACGCTCAAGTTCGCGCGTCGTGAACCAATGGCGAAGAAATTCGACGAAAAGGCGAAAATGCTGGGTCTTGTTGTCCTTGACCTCGATGCAGATCCGCATCAACGGCTCGGAGAGTTCGCAGAAGGTGTTGCGCCCATGGCGAAGCTTTCTAACGAACCCAGCCCGCTCGAGTTCGCCGATCTGTTTGGCAGTGGTCTGATGTGACATCAGGCAGGGCGTCGATATGTCCTTTACGGTCGTGGGCTTGCCCTGGAGGCATAGGAACTCGACGATCTTGCGCTGGGTCGGCGGCAGTGGACGCATCCTGTCCTGGTAGTAGGGCGTCAGGTCATCGACCATCTGCATGAACGGCCTGATCAGGTCCTCGAGAGACTCCTTGTCGAGGAAGTCGAACAGCACGACGTAGGCGCGGTGGTTGCCTGCGGCAAGATGATGGACGGCCCGCGCGCGGGCACGGCCGAGCGGCGTGCGGAGGAAGTTCGCCAGTTCGGCGCTGCCTTCATGGACGGCTTTTCTGGCGAGCAGCTCGATGCCGGTGTCGAGGTCGATTGCCTCCAGCTGGCGGATGGTGAAGAAGCCGTAGAAGGGGTTGTCCTGCAACGTCAGGGCGGCGAACAGCGACGGGGTGGTGGCGACGATAGCCCAGTTACCGTCCTCCTGGATGGTGGCTCGCCAACGCTTCTGTCCTTCGTCGTTCAGGCCGTCGAACAGATCCACCAGGTTCTCGCAGAGGAGCAGGAGGGTCTTCCCGCGGGTGTGTTGCCGCAGCAGCGCGACTGCGAAGGCCTCGGCGTCGGCGGGATCCTTCGAGAACCTGTCGTATACCTCGGCGATACCCGTATCGAGTTCCGGAGCCTCGTCGACAAGGGCTCGGAGGATCCGGACAACGAGGTCAAGATACGATGCGACTCCCCACTCCTCCTCGTTGAGCACGGCGACGGCAACGCTGTTGCGGGCGTTGTCCTTGTCCAACTGATCGATCAGGCGGTGATAGGCCAGCGCGAGGAGGTGAGTCTTTCCCGAACCCCGTGGGCCGACGAGCAGAATGTAGTGTTTCTCGGGGCTTTGCATCGACGTGGTGACGCGAGACAGTACGTCTCCCATGACGTCCCGCCGCCCCACGAAAAGAGCCTCGAGGGACTCGCGGTCCATATTGCCCGGGCTGTAGCGGGAACTCTGCAGGAGGCCCTGTTTCATGTGCGCGTCTCCTTCCACCACTTCTTGACGAGGGGCCAGCGGAACGCATACGCCGTGCCGTCGGCGGACTTCCGCGGCTCTATGTAGTGATCTTCGGCGAGGACCATCAGAATTTCCCGAAGCCGGTCCTCCGCCAGGGAGGGGTCCCGATGCCTGCAGAGATTGAGCAGTGGCGACACAACGCTTGGCGAAGACAGTCCTGCCATGGTGTCTTGCCGATGCGGCGCTCTGCGGAGAGAACGAGTCCCTGGCGCGCTAGAACGCGTCAGTATCTGGCAATCTCGTCGTCTCGGCCCAGGATGTCCTCGATATTCAGACGCCCGCCGGGGTTGATCTGCATTGGTCACCTCCTTGGCAAGTATCGTACGCTAGCATTGACGTACGTCAAAATGCGCGTACGAATGTTGGAGCCCCTGGTGCACGGTGTCGACGCGCACGTGGCCCGGTCGCCCCTCGGGCTCCGGGGCCTGGCGCAGGCCGATGGCTGTGGTCGCCGGCCGCGTCCTCGTCCACACGGTGCGCTTCGCGCGGTACGTGGCGGAGCCGCGCAGGTTGTAGACGTGCCCGTTCGAGATCGTCGCGAGGCGCTCGAACCGCGCCTCGCCGAACACCTCGAACTGCCGCCGCAGGACCACGCGCGTGGCCAGCCCGGACATCTGACCGAAGGCCTCGTCGACTTCCGCCAGCAGCCGGATGTCCGCCGCCGCGTACTTGCGCGCGAACGGGCGGCCGCGACCGCCGCCGCGCCGATCCCGGACCGCCCCGGTCTCCCGCCACTGCCGCACCAGACGCTCCGTCTGCTTGAGCGAGATGCCCGTCGCGGCGACGAGGAACCGGAGCACCACGCCCTTGTCGCGCTTGCCGAGGCGCCGATAGCCGAAGCGTGCCAGCGTGTCCCGAACGAAGCCGTAGGCCTCGTCCCGATCCCGCGGTTGGAAGTCCACCGCCTCGTTGCCTTGCACGAAGGCGCGAAGCTGCCCGATTGTGCGTAGCCGCCGCGTCTGAATGTCCACGATCATCCCCGAATGATGCGCCGGACACCCGTTTCACCCTCACTTCGCGCTGGAATCGACCCTTCGCTTCACCCTCACTTCGCGTTGGACAGTACGGCGTGTTGACAGCCTAGGGGGCCGAGTGGACAATCGGACTCGGTCGGGTGCCCTCAGGGGCTCGATATGGCTAGCCCAGCCCGACTTCACTCCTCTTCCGCCCCGTCCCGTTCTTTCCGGAGCGGCAGATCGACGAGGGGTGACGTCTCAGGCCAGACTTTGAGGCCCGCCAGCGCGCCGGTGTCCCGCCGCCGGTAGATCTTCGGAAGGACGATGCGGAAATAGGGATAGTCTGGATTGTCGTCGCGGAACCTACGGTAGACGTTGTACGCGAGAAGGTCCGCAAGCTGTACGCCGTTCGACAGTTCGCTTCGCGTGAAGAACGGGTATTCCACGATGTGCGGAAACTGCATGTTGGGGTTGCCTCGTCGAAGCAGTGCCGCATGCTCCATGGCAATGAACTGGTTGAGTTGGATACTGGTGTCGTCCATGACAATGAGCGCTTGGTGCCTGCGGTGATATTGGCGCATGAAGTGCTCGATCCGCTCGAGGAGCAGTTCGTAGGCCCAGCGGTGCATGACCTCGTGGGTCGTGTCGGCGCGGAGTTGCCGCTTGTCGATGACGGAGGCAATGACCACGGCGTTGCGGGAGTCGAGTTGGTTGTAGTAGGCGTCGACCAGCCGGCTCATGTCGTCGGGGTGCAGGGCGGCGAGGAATGGGCTGTGGCGTGCGCGGGAGGGTGCGTGGCGCAGCCAAGAGGACTTGATCTCGCAGTCGGCGAGGCCGAAACGTGCGCTCCCGTCGCGGTGCAGGTAGTGGGCGAGCTCGAGTTTCAGCCGTGATAGTTCCAATTCGAACGGGCGCCAATGGCGCTCGTAGAGTCCGACTGCGAGGAGTACATAGATGTGGTCCTTGGGGCGGTCGGGCGTACCGGGTGACGGATCGCGACTGCCGGATTCGTCGATGTAGAAGAAATACATGGAACCGGCGCAAGCGTGGTGTTGCAGTCTCCTGAAGTCGGTGGGCGGGCTAGGAGCCGCCCCAAACGTGGTAAACGGACCACACGCGGCGCTTGCGGCTGGAACCCGGATCGCCGCCGGGCGCGCTGCGGCAACCCCGTTTGGCGGCTTCAGCGGTTTCCCGCGCCTGAGCGGCGTCGTAGGTCAGCCTTCTGGCAAGGATTCGGCTGTGGGTGTGGCCTTCCTGGCGTTTCCAGTGGTCGATTCGCGATTGAGGGTCGGTGGATATGCCGATACGGCATGCCATGTGGGTTGTCCTTGTCACAAGCGGCCGTACTCTACAGAGGTTGGCGAGAGGTTGGAATTCACTGCGCGCGCCGTCCAGCAGGGAGACCGTCTTGACGGGCATCGGTCGTACGGCGAAAGCGCTGTCGCGGAGGGCGCCGGACCCGAGGCATGCGCACGCGGACCACGGCGGGCGGTCTGTGGATGGCATGTCGGGGATGGCGTCGGCGGCGTACCGGGACTGGCCCCCCACATCGTCGACGCCGTATATGCGTTCGGTCACGGAGGTCCGCTGTTCGGTAGAATCGGCGCGAACTTGTTGAAGTAGTCGGCGACCCTTCGGCTAATCTCGACATTGTCTCTCTCGTCCAACGAATAGTTGTCGAATAGCCAATTGAGGGCTTCGAAATGGCGTGCTAGGAATCGGACTAGCCGACCATGCTTGCGGCATTAGGGCCAAACATTTTAGCCCTTGACGGCGGTCGCGGAAGGCGGGGACGTTGGCGGCGCAGCCGACGAAGCGCTCCGGGAGCAGGCCGAGCACCGCGGTCAAGGCGCGTGTCAGAGCCGGATCCGGCGCCGCAGCCAGCGCATGGCGCCTGGCGGCTCCGATCGCCCGGCGCGTAACGCCGCGGCGGCGGCCACACTGGGGGAACGTTCGACGGCGGCGACGGCGTCCTCGAGTTCGGCGAGCGTGCCCGGCAGCCGCGCCGCCAGACAGTCCGGCAGCAGGCTGAACGTGGTGTGGCTCTCGGGACAGTACCAGCTGTCAATTTCAATCGGAAATTGCGCACTGTTGGGGCGGTTGAGCCGCAGTTGGGCCGCGATCTCCCATTGTTCGTTGCGCGTTGTGAGTTGGACGCAGGGAGCGGAGCGACCGAAGTCCAACTCACAACGCTGCGCCGTGCCGAACGGGTCACGCCGCGCCTCGCCGGTGTCCGTCGGCGTCGACGGGGTCAGCTTATAGGGGTGGACGCGTCGCCAGAACTCGCTCCGCACTCGCTCCGCGCCAGAGACGGGTCGAACGGCTGTTCAACGCAGGCGACTGCCTACCTCCGAGCCACGCCCCTTCCGCGGCGCGAGCGGGAGCGCGCGCTGTGCGAGGAGATCGAGGCCCTGTCGGAACAGGCGCGGCGCGCCGGAGCATCCCGGTGCGCACGTTCTCGGACTGGGACGACCCGGCGCCGGGCTTCGCGGAGGCCGACCTGGTGCCCACAGCGGCCCGGTGACGCGGCGCAGCATGGCGAAACCGCGCGGCGGCGAATGCCGTCGATGGTCGGGAAACGGGTATCGCCGCACGTTCTGCGGCACTCGTGCGCGATGCACACGTTGGAGGCTACCGGCGACATCCGAAAGGTGTCCTTGTGGCTGGGACACGCCAGCATCCAGAGCACCGAAGCCTATCTCCGGGTAGACCCCGTGGAAAAGCTCGAAATCTTGGCCGCGAGGCTGCCGCCGAGGATCGTCAAGGGCTCGTTCAGCGACGCAACCGACCGCTTGCTGGCCGTCCTGGCGGACGCTCGAAGCGCTTAGTTATGTGAAGCGTCCCGGCCCGCAAACCGGCGGTTCCAGCGGTCGGGGCGCCCGCACTCACCATAACGAGCCTGTCACCATAAGGATCGCCCCTCCCTTCGAATGCGATAGACAAGGCAACTGAAGGCGAGCGGCATCTTCAGCGCAATACCGGTGGATGTGCCGACGCGAAGGACGTATGGTTTCGCGCCGACCGAGGCGAAGGCCAAACCCGGATGGCATCCGACCTTTTCGAAGACCCGCGAGCGCGTATCGAAGCCGCTGCGGACAAGCACGGCCAGTTTCTGCGGGAGGCGGAACGCTTCGTGTACCGCCATGTCAAGGGGACGCTCCGGGGGTTCGACGCGCGAGACGCGACGCAGTTCAAGTTACAGCTCCCCAAGCCGACGGACAGCCACATGACCGGCAGGCCACGGGTGTTGGCAGCGGAGATCGTCGAGGGCGTTAGAAGCGCCCTGGATTACATCGTGTTCGCCTTGTCGCTCAGGAACAACCCGGAGATGAACCCGAAGCACGCGAAGTTCGTGATCGCCGACGATCAGGCGTCGTTCGACGCCCAAGCCAAGTTGGCGTTGAAACACCTCAGGGACTCCGAGCGGGCGTTCGTGGAGGCGCTGCAGCCGTTCTCGACGAACAACAGCATGCTGTCCCTGATCCGGGACGCTGCCAACAGGGTCAAACACAGGAATCTCCTGACTGTGAGCGACAGCTCGGATCTTGAGATTGTATTCGGGGAGATTGCGAACAAGGAAGAGTACAAGGACTGGTGGTGTTACCCGCAGGACAAGGGGGCGGCAGTGTACGCGCGGGGCGCGCTCAAAGTGGTCATGCTGGGAGAGTACGACGCCGCGGGCTTGCTGCAGGGCATGATCCAAACGGGCTCGATGGTGGTCGGGGCCTTCGATCGCTACCTGACGACGGGTGCTTTTCCCGACGTGGTCCCGAGTGAGGCGGGGTAACGAAGGCGCGACGGGACGTTGAACGGATGCGGGCGAGCGAGAAGGGAGGAGCACAGGGGTGAGTGACAGAGGGGCCCAGGCCACCGGGAACAGGGGTCGGTTGTGGTACGAATCACTGCCGGAACGCCGGTCTTGGTTCTCGCTGTGGAGCCGATACGTGCGCTGCGGCTGCGCAGCGATCCGCACCGCCGAGGCGCCATGCCCGGTTTGCGGCGGGGACCCAATGAAGCCGGAATGGGTGATCGTGCGCGATGCGGACGGTAACGAGCATCGAGCAGAGCAAGCACTCATGGGTGCCGAGGGGAGCTACGAGGACTGGGTTTACCTGCGCATGCTGGAAAGCGAGTGGCTCAGGCCCGTCGAGGCGAACCTGTACGAGTCGATCCCGGAGGACCATCGCCCTTCCGCCCGGGCGATCATAGTTCTGGTGTTCTGGACCTACTTCGAGACGCGCATCGAAAGGCTGTTTCGCGAGACGGCGGAGGGCGTACCGGCGCAGGTCATGGGGCACCTTCTGGAACGCTACCCGGTCGTCGGGCGCCGCCTTGACAGTCTCTACAGGGTGGTTTTCTCGACGACGTACCTGGCCGATCTCAACGACCTTGGATACGGCAAGGTGGCCATGCTGATCAGGAGAGTGCAGAAGTCCCGAAACAGCTTCGCTCACGGCCACCCGGAAGCGATTGACGATGCGCTGGTCGAAAACCTGGTGGCCGGGCTGAAGGACGAACACGAGGGTTACATCGCCATCTTCAACCGGCGCCTGAAGGAAGCCCGCGAAGGATCGGCGGCAGCTCGCGGCTGATCGGCCGCGACGGGTGCGGAAGGGAGACCATCCAGCCTCGGTGTGGGCGGGACTGGACAGGTGTTCCGGTCTCGTATGGTCAGTCGGACGGCGAGTCGCCGTCGGTCCTGAGCCGGGCGTAGGTCGCCCTGATCAACTCCTCGAGTGCGGCGCTGCCCTCGGGACTGAGGCGGGGATCCCGGTGGATGATGGAGGAAATCTGCGCAAGGGGGCTGGCGGCGCCGAACTGCTGGATCCGCTCGCCGCGCATGAAGTGGTCGGCGGACATGCCGAGCCAGCCCGTGAGCGCCGCCAGACTGTTGACGTCTGGCTGACGGCCCTGGGACAGGCGGGTGAGCGTGGAGGCGCTGACCCGCGACTCGGTCGCCACGTCCTTCCAGGTGAGGCGCCGTGAACGCCGCTCGGAGTCCATGGCGGCGTGCAACGCGCCGACGTCGAAACGGTGCATACGATCATCCATTAAATTTCACACTTGCAATCGTGCGTCATTGGTCATATATTTCATCATAGCAATTCAACGCCAATATTGAAAGAGGTGAGACATGGCGAACGACCAAGAGGTGAGCAAGGTGGTGGACGACGGCAAGTTCGAGGTTACCGTGAACGACAAACCGGTGGTGCTTGATGGCGCGAAGCAGACGGGCGCAAGCGTGAAGAAAGCGGCCATCGAGCAGGACGTGAACATCAAGGAGGACTTCGTGCTGAGCATCGAGCTCGGCGGCGGCAAGACCCAGCTGGTCGGGGACACGGAAGAGATCGAGGTCCACGACGGCGAGCGCTTCCTGGCGATCGAGAACGACGACAATTCATGAGCAAGATCACAGCGGCGGTGGCGCAGGCTATAGAGGAACTCCGAAGCACGTTCGAGGGGTGCGAGGTGGCGGTGGAACCGGACGGGTCCGGCGGAGCCGAGGTGGTGGTTGGGGGTGTTCCGATGGGAAGCCCCTACCTGCAGGACGGCGTCTGGTTCGGCTTCCACATCACGTACCAATACCCTTACGCCGACGTGTACCCGCACTTCACGAACGCGGATCTCGGACGGTCGGACGGGGGCGGTCTTGGTGGCGGGTTCGGCACGGCGTCGTTCCGGGATCAGCCGGCGATCCAGATCTCGCGGAAGTCCAACGGACTGAACCCCGAGACGGACACCGCAGCCTTGAAGTTGCTGAAGGTGGTCAAGTGGATGAAGGAGCGGACATGAGCGCTTGGCGGCTGACGATCCCTGCCGGGCTATACCGGGAGCTGCGGCGCCACCTGTTCCCCGGGGACGGCGACGAGCACGGCGCGGTGATTCTGGCGGGTACGAGCGAGAGCGGGCGGGGACTGAGGCTCGTCGCGCGAGAGCTTCACCTGGCGAAGGACGGCGTGGACTACGTGCCGGGGAAGCGGGGCTACCGCATGCTGAAGGCGGAGTTCATCCAGAGCCGGATTCTCCGCGCGCGCGACCGCAGGCTCGCGTACCTCGCCATCCACAACCATCGCGGGACCGACTCGGTGGCGTTCTCCGGGCCGGATATGGCATCGCATGAGCGGGGCTACCCGGCGCTGCTCGACATCGCACGGGGCATGCCGGTTGGGGCGCTGGTGTTCGCGCACTCGGCGGTGGCCGGAGACCTCTGGTTTCCGGATTGCGAACGCGCGGCGCTGAGCCAGGCGGTGATCGTCGGGCCCCGACGGCAAATCCTGCGGCCAATGCCGGATAGGAAGGCCGGGACGATCGGAATGTACGACCGGCAGAGTCGCCTCTTCGGCGATGCCGGCCAGGCGCTGCTGCGCCACGCGCGCGTCGGAATCGTGGGGCTGGGGGGCGCGGGTTCCGTGTTGGCCGAGCTACTGGGACGCCTGGGCGTTGGGGAGTTCGTGCTCGCGGACCCGGACCGGGCCGAGGACACGAACCTGCCGCGCTTGATCGGCGCCCGGCGTCGCGACGCGATCCTGCCGTCCTGGCTGCCGCGAGTGGTTTCGGCCCGATTGCGGAGTCGCAAGGTGCGGATGGCGGCGCGCAACATTCGGCGGGCGAACCGCGACGCACGCATCGAGGCGATGTCGAGGAACTTCCTGGACGCGGACGTGGCCGCGCGTTTCACGGACTGCGATTTCCTCTTTCTGGCGGCGGACACGATGGCGGCACGACTGCTGTTCAACGCCATCGTGCACCAGTACGGGATCCCAGGCATCCAGGTTGGCGCCAAGATCCCGGTCGAGGAGGACGGAACCGTTGGGAACGTCTTTTGCGTCAGCCGCCTGGTCACGCCCGAGCAGGGCTGCCTGTGGTGCAACGGACTCGTCAATCCCGGAAGGCTGCAGGACGAGGCGGTGCCGGAGGTGTCGAAGCGGGGCTACTCGTACCTGGACGACCCGGAGGTGGCGGCGCCGAGCGTGGTGACGATGAATGCCATCGCCTGTGCGCATGCGGCGGACGACTTCCTGTTCCACATGACGGGTTTGAAATACGACGACGCCGAGACGGGGTGGTTCCGCTGGAACTCCCGGCGCGCGATGGCCGGGTACGACATGCCGAGGTGCGGCGCGGCCTGCGCCGAATGTTCAGATCGGGAACACAGTCGGCTGGGAATGGGCGACAACTGGGCCTTGCCGACGCGGATGGCGCCCTGTTAGAGGCGCTTCTCGCGGCACTCGTACAGTTTGTCGTTCTGGATCGCGCGGACTTGCTGGCGGGGCCGCGCGTTGGGATCGTTGATGAGGAGCAGGCCGGGAAGGTGGAGGACGAGCAGCGCGTCCTTGGGTTCTGCGGTCGACGTGGCGTCGAGCACGGTATGGCCATAGATGCGCCGCAGGCCCGGCGAGGGCTGGTTGTAGGAGTCGATGGTGGAGATCTCGGTGATCCACGTGAAATGCGGCAGGTGGAGGCGGAGCAGCTTGTCCTTGAGGTCGTCGCTTGCGGACCCCTGGGCGAGGTGGCGACGGTAGCCGGCCGCGGATGTCAGATAGGTCCGCAGGACGATGTCGCCCACGCCGTGGGCCGCCTGCAACTCGTCCATCAACTCGTCGTTGACGGGGATCTCGAGTTCGGCGAGGGCGCGACGGGCGGCGGGGAGGGCGTTGAGGTTCTCGTCGATCTGGCTCCAGGCGTTGTGTTCGGCGCGGGCAGCGGTGCAGAAGACCCGCGTCGACATGAGGGCGATGGCGAAGACGGCGTGATCTTCAACGTTGAGCTCGACGGGTCCGTTGGTGGTGTCGCGTTTGATGGTGTCGTTGGCGAAGGAATGCGTCGTGCTGGCACGCCGATCCGAGGGGAGCCACATGTAGGGACCGCTTTGATCGTCGTGGACGATAAAGGCGGGAATGTAGTCGATGGCGTCTTTGGTCGGGGCTTGTTGCCGCCCGAAGACGCGGCCCACGACGGTGAGGGCGTGGCCGACGGTGCCGCCGATGTCGAGGCCGAGTATGACCGGAATGCCGGACTCGACGTACGGCAGGATCGAACGGCCGATGTCTTGTTGGAGAACGAGCGGTTGATAGGCGGCCGCGGCGACCGCCCGCACCATGGCGTCGGAGGACAGGCGGTCCGAGGCGTTGGGGAGCTCGACGGCCTCGATGACGGACGGGGGTGCGGCGAATCTCGTGATGTCCGCGACGGAAACCCAGTTGTAGTCGTGCCGTGCGTGCATGTGGCGCATCCCGGTCCAGATGGCGACTTGGGCGCAGGCGCCGACGCGCGTGTCCTGCTGGAGGAACGAGGCGCCGGTGATCTGCAGCTTGACACCGAGCAGGTGGGCGTGGAAGTCGGCGCGGCAGGTGACGGTCGCCTCCATGTCGAAGCGATCACCGACGCGGGCGAGGAGGACGGTTCTGCCGATCGGCGCCTCTGAAAGGGGACGAACGACGCAAAAGCCGCAATACGTATCAGCGGCGAACTTTCCGATGCGCTCGAGTCCAGCGGTGGAGAGGGGCTCCTGGAGCAAGGGCGTTATGTCCCGCGTGAAGAAGTGGACGCGCTTGCAGTGGCGTTCGTGGGCGCGAAACGTGCGGGCGTAGAACTGCACGTAGTCGGCGGAGTAGTCGCGGTCGATGTAGGGGTTTTCGACCACGTAGGATTGCGCGTCGAGGACGCGAAGGTGCCGGATGGTGTTGCGCACGACGTCGAGGTCGGCGCCGCCGAGCGCGCGCGCCAGGCGCGACCACGCGTCAGGGGTGTCGAGGGGCTCGACCGGGTGGGAAATCTGCACGGCTGGGTCGGTTGGCCTAGGCGGTTCCTGGGCGGCGAAACGGGGGGTCGCCCGTCATCGCCACGAGAACTTCTGAATCTTCTCTGCGGCCTTGGTGGCTTGCTCTTGAATGCGGTCGAACTCCTTCAGGGCCTTGTTGCTGATCGTGAGCGACAAGCCGACTTTGCTGGCGGAGACGGTTTTGCTTTCGGAAGCCTGGCCAGCCTTGGGTGCGGAGCCAGGGTCTTGATCGGTTCGTTTCGTGGTCATGAGGGTCCTCTGGGTTGCGCTAGTCGGGCGTTGGTCGTTGGGTGGCGGTATCCAGGTGACGCCGTTGTACGCGGGTCACGCCAGGTCGACGCGAGGTCTTCGCCCCCCGACAGCGGGCGGTTGGTGGCGGCTCGGGTGGTGACCGGCGGACAAGGGGCGGTGTAGGGAAAGATGACGGCGGTGCTCCGCGAGCGGCTCGCATGGCTGTGCGTGCATCGAGCGGGTAGGCGAGGCTACGGGTGAGCGCGAGGCCGCGGTTAGCGGAACGTTGGCGCAAGAGCGGAAGCGTGGTGTTCGGGTCGGGAAGCGGGATTCCGCGCGGTCATTCGGGTTGCCCTCCGTGACGGTGCGGGGCAAACCTAACACATCCGGCAATGGTCGGGAAGCGGCTGAACCGGCGCAGCTGCACGGCGGCAATCAAGATGAGAATTCAGCGACAAACAGGATGAGAAAGCCGAAGTCGCTCGCTTTGGGCATTGGGCCTATGGCGGTTGTGTGCGGATTGTTCCGGTGATCGCGGAGTCGCACGCGTTGCCGGCGGTATTCACATGCGTGTTGCATATCGCCTGTATTCCTTGCAAAATATAATACGCAAGACATAACTAAGTGAAGGAGAACCGATGGCGGGTCAGATCATCGGGGCGCGGATGAAGGCGTTGAGGCGGCAGCGCGGGCTCTCGCAGGACGGCATGGCGCGCTTGTTCGGATTCAAGGACCGGCAGATCGTGTCGGCCATCGAGACGGGCGTCCGCCGCGTGACGGCGACGGAACTGCTGCTCGCCGTCGAAAAGCTGAACGTGCCGCTGGACTATTTCACCGATCCGTTCCGGCTGGACGGCGAGGGACTGTTCTCCTGGCGCCAGCGGGACGTCGGAAAGTCTCAGCTCACCGACTACGAGCGGACGGCCAGCCGCTGGATCGGTGCATACCGGGCGCTAGGGCCGCAGGTCGGTAGACGGTGGCCGCTGATGCGGCGGGCGCTGGGGCTGGGCAGGCAGTCGAGATTGGATGAGGCGGTGGAGGCCGGCGAGCGGTTCGCCGTCGAGTACGAACTCGGGGACGTGCCGGCGCGGCGTCTGGCGGCGGCGATGCAGGAACGGCTCGGGATACTCGTACTCATGGTGGACGCGTACCAGGGGATCTCGGGGGCGGCGTGCCGCCTGCCGGAACTGGACGCCGTGCTCATTGCCCGGGGCGAAGTCGCCGGACGCCGCAATTTCGACCTGGCGCACGAGCTGTTTCACTTGCTGACCTGGGAGGCGATGCCGCCGGAACACGTGGAGGATGCTCGCGAGTTCGGCGGCAACCGGGTGGAACGGCTCGCCAACGGCTTCGCGGCGGCGATGCTGATGCCGAGGGCGACGGTTGATGCCTTCTGCGACTGGGAGCGGTTGGACGAGGCCGCTCTGATCGAGCGGTTGAACACGGCGGCGGACGAGTTGGGCGTGACCTCGTCGGCGTTGAGGTGGCGTTTGGTCGCGCTTCGGCACCTGCCCGCGGCGAAAGCCCGCGCGCTGCCGGAAGCCGCGTTGCGCAACAACGGTCGCGAGCGGGCCGAGGGTTCGCGGCCGCCGCTGTTTTCGCGGCCGTTCGTGGACGTTGTGGTAGCGGCGATCGACCAGGGCCATGTTTCGGTCCGGCGGGTGGCCGAACTGCTGGGACTTACGATCGAGGACCTGGAGGAGCTGTTCTCGGCCCACGGTCTCGAATACGCCCTTGACCTGTGAGCGCAAGGGTCGACCGCGGGACGCCGGTGCTCGTGGACACGAATGTGATCATCGAGTCGCATCGGGTCGGCGTCTGGAAGGCGCTGGCCGGCGGGTACCGCGTGGAGACGGTCGAAGACTGCGTGACCGAGACGCAGACGGGCTTCCAGTGGCGACGGCGGGAGGAGTCGATTGCCCTCGCGGAGCTCCGGGGGACGCTGGCGGCCGAACACGCGGTCGGCAACCGGGAGCGGGCCGAGCTTGCGGTTCGGATCGCGGGCATCGCGTTGGACCGGGGCGAAGAGTCGCTCTGGGCGCACGCGCTGGGCCGAGATGACGTGTGGTGCCTGTGCGGGCCGGACCGGGCCAGTCTGCGATGCGGCGTCGTGCTCGGGTTGCGGGACCGCATCGTGTCCCTGCAGGCGTTGCTCGAAGGGGTCGGTCACCGGCCGAGGAAGGCCCTCAAGGACCACTACACCAGGAAGTGGCAGGAGAAGGCTCTGGCGGAGCTTGTATTCGGGTAGCGGGAGCCGGCCGTGCGTGGGCGCGGGTGAAGGCAGCGGTGACGGACAGAACAAGGGCGCTGACCGGGCCCGTACTGGCGACCGTGCGACAGACTCCCGAGACGTAGGCTTGTGGGGTCGGCGGGGATGGATCGAAACGTGTTGATTGTTGAAGAAATTTCGGAGGGCGTGGTTCGTGGATGATTTGCTGGAAGCTTTGCGCAGGTTCGATGCGTTGAGGGATGGAGAGACCGGGGGAGACGTCGTCAGTCGTCGTGTCCTGGCGTCGGTTGCACCCGAGTACGCCCCGGGCGATCCGGGCGAGGGACTGGGGAATCGGCTCGGGGCGGCGTTGGCCAAGCGGGGGATCAAGCGGCTGTACCAGCACCAGGCGGACGCGGTCGCGCAGGCTCTCGCGGGCAGGCATGTGGTCCTTCAGGCCCCGACGGCCAGCGGGAAGACGCTCGCGTTCCAGATCCCCATGCTCGAATCGTTGTGCGAGCCCGGCGCCCACGCGCTCATGCTGTATCCCACCAAGGCGCTCGCGCTGGACCAGCGGGAGCAGTTGACGCGGTTGACCAGCGCAATGGCGGGGCCGGAGATCGAGTCCTGGTGGTACGACGGAGACACCGATCGCGAGCACAGGACGGTCCTGCGCAAGACCCCGCCGCCGATCCTGATCACGAATCCGGACATGCTGCATAACAGCTTCCTCGGCCACGCGGAACAGTGGCTGACGTTCTACCGCGGTCTCAAATGGGTGATCGTCGACGAGATGCACGAGTACCGCGGGTACTTCGGCTCGAACGTGGCGATGATTCTCAGGCGCCTGTCCTACCATCTTGCGTCGCTTGGGGTGCGGCCCCAGTTCTTCCTGAGTTCGGCGACCTGCGCGAACGCCAAGGAGCACGCGGAGAACCTGACGGGTCTCGAGTTCGCGGAGGTCAACGCGGGCCGGGCCATGCGTCCGCGACGGGACTTCGCGTTCGTGCGGCCGGACATCCCGGACTACCAGTATTGGGACATCCTGCAGTTGCGGACGGTGATGGCCGGGCTGGCGTGCGTCGCGGAGGGGAAGTCGGTGTTGTCCTTCTGTCCGACCCGGAAGTTTGCGGAGGCGTGCTATCCGATCGCGATGCGCGAGCTTGAGAGACGGGAGGAGGCGGGCGAGCCGCTGATCGATCCGTCGGCGGTCAGGGTGTTCCGGTCCGGCTTGGCGGTCGAAGAGCGCCACGCCGTTCAGGAGGGACTGAAGAGCGGCGAGGTGCGGCTGGTGTTCACGACCAACGCGTTGGAGATGGGCATCGATATCGGTGGCCTGGATGGCATCATCATGGCCGGCTTCCCGGACAGCATGATGTCGGCCTGGCAGCGCATAGGCCGCGCCGGGCGCAGCTGGGTGGCGGAAGCGTTCGTGCTGTACTTCGCGCGCAACAACCCGCTCGACCGGTTCTACGCCGCCAACCTGGACACCTGTCTCGAGAAGCCGCTCGACGACTTGGTCGTCAACCCCGAAAACGACGATCTCGTCGACAAGCACCTGCCCTCGCTGCTGTACGAGACCCCCGTCTTGACCGACGACGCGGCGGTGCTCGGGCCCGCGATGGAACGCGCGGCGCGGAAGAAGATCGACGCGGGCGCGGTGCCGGTCAGAACGGGAAAGTGGCGACCGCACCACATCCTGAACATCCGAGGCGGCGGTGCCGGGATGTTCGTGCTCAAGGAGGGCAGCCGGGAGATCGGCACGCTCTCGGGGCAGCAGCAGTTTCGCGAGGCGTACCAGAGGGCCATCTACATGCACGGCGGACGCAGTTACCGGGTGAAGGAGGTGGCGCTGATGGGCAGCAGCGGCGGGGAGATCCAGCTTGAGTCCGCGGACCCGTCGCTGCGGACGCATGCCTCGAGCTTCACGTTCGTGACCGAACAGGACATCTTCGCCGGCTGGCGTTGGGTCGGGGAGGACACCGAGGTGAACGCGTTCTACGGCAGGGTGCTGATCACCGAGTCGCTGAACTCCGTGCAGGAGGTGAACGAACGGACGGGCGATGTGCTGGCGCAGTGGACGCCGGAGAGCAACTCGGCGCAGTTCACGAATGCGCATGCGTTCTGGGTGCAGGAGCAGCGACCGTCGGGCGTTACCGCGGCGGCCATCAACGCGTTTCAGCAGTTGCTTCGGGTGGGCGCCCTGTTCTCGGTGCCGCTCGACGCCCACGACATATTCCCCCATGCGGTGGCGAAGGAACAGAAGGCCTATGTTGTGGAGAGCTATCCGGGCGGGATCGGGATCGCGAAGAAGATCCTCGAACGCTGGCGGTCGGTCCTTCGGGTCGGCGTCGACATCGCAGTGGCGTGCGAGTGCGCGGCTGGCTGTCCGAACTGCATCGTTCCGCCCCGAGCGACCGACGATATGGACAAGGTGGGAGCCGTGGCATTCGCGGAGGCGCTGTTGGAGGGGACCCGCGACGAGGCGACCGGCGTGTTCCGCGGCGGGCTTTGGGTGCCGGTCACGTGAGTGAAGGCAGCGGGCGGCCATCGCATTGCGGGGCGTTCGTCAAAGGACTTCGCGAAGAGGGCGGCGTGGAAGCGCTGCCAGTGCACCAATCGGGTCGTTGGGCGCGGCACGGCGAAGGCATTCGTGTGACGGCTTCCAGTGCGCGGGGTTCAGTTCGACTTGGTGACAGCGCGTGGAGGTCCTCCTGGTTGGAAACTATCGGGTTGCGTGGACCCGCGCGGCCGTGATGCACCCGGAGGAACGGGCTAGCGAAACGGCTGGACAGGAGAAAGCATATGTTACGACGGTTCAGCCAGATCGAGCAGCGTGCGACGCAATCTGTGTGTGAAGCCGTTAGCAATGTTCCAGTGGTTGATGAGCCAAGCGTCCTTGGACTCGTGAAGCGGAAGCATGGCGAGGGACCACTTGCGTAGCGTACCCGCACCGTGAGCTTCGGCAGTTCGTACCCTATCGAGTGTGTCGATGATCTGCACCAAGTGCTCGTGGAACGGTGGAATGGAATCCGCGGAAGGGAGAGAGCGCGGTGTGATCGCGAGGTCGGGGAGCCCCGGCTGGGCGGCCAGATCGGCAACATCGATGTTGCTCAGCGCGTCGAGGAGTTGGGGCGGGAGCGGGGGCCAGCCGGCTGCGTGTTTGCGGAAAAACCGTTTCCGGCTCGATGCCCCGGCAAATCTGTCGTAACTGGAGTCGTCGTAGAGGAGAAACAGGATGCCCATGGCCTTGTCCCAGTACGCCCGGCAGCGTAAGGCGAAGGACGTCATGTTGTGGAGGACGTCGAGTTTTCCCGCGAAGGCGCTGAAGTCGTCCAGGACAGATGCCGGCTTGGATCTCGAGGGGCTGAAACGCCCGGCCCAAACGCCTGCCGCACCGTGAACGTCGCGCATCATGGACAGGTAAGTGAGTTCCAAGTCGATGACGGCCCAGAGTAGTCTTCTGTCAGTGCGACCCGTAGAAGCCAGCGTGTATACGGCGGCAAAAAGGTCCACGGGGATTGAGGGGATACTGCTGTCACGTTGGAGATGGAAATGGCCGTAGCAATCGTTGATCAGTGACTGGAAGCGGTGGGCCGCGACGGGGGAGTCGATGTCAAAGGTGGTGTCTGGCAAGGCTTGGTTGGCAAACGTGGCTCAGGATCCCGAGAGAATACTGCCTTTGCCTACAACTGGCGATTTCTGATGGAACGGCGGGTGGCGGACGGGCGACGATGTCGCAGTCCTTGCGGGCCTGGGGCATAGGACATCGAATCGTTGCGCCTGGCGAGTTCGCGGTCTTGCTTGTGGGGGGAAGGGGTAGGTCAACTGACTGCAGGCTGCCGCCTATGCCCGATACAGCCAGTTCAATGAGCCAGGCCGGTCGCCGGCGCCTGTGGCAGTCGTCAAGCCTTCCGTTCCACCTTGCCGCGGTCGTTCAGCCAGAGTCGCCCGGATTCCTTCGAAGGCTGCAGGTATGCGAACACCGGATGTTGGAAGTGGATCACCTTCGGCATCGCCCCGAACATCCATACGAGCAAACGAGTCAGCACGCCGCCAGCATCGAAGATGACGTAGCCGCTAAATGTCTCGCCATCCTTGCTCTTGAGGACCAATCCCCCCTTGCCGGTGCCAACGTGCAGGATTACCCCCTGCCGAGTACGAACAAACCGTCCAGCACCGGCCGCTCGACTGATCGTATCTCATCATCCCATCCGCGCAGCGCGTCGTATATCGTCGCCAAGGTCAACCTGGACTCGAACGCGAACACGAAGTATGGGCGCCGATCGAGGAATCGCCCATCGTCGTCACCCTTGGACATGTACAACATGTTTTGGTCTGGCGACATGAGCAGGCTTTTGAATGCCCTGGCTTTCTCGAAACAGTCTCGCAGCGCACCCAAATCCGTCAGCGATGACTTCACTTCAGCCGCGCACCGCACGCTTTCGATCATGAATTTCTGGGGTTCCTCCCAGTCCAGCTGTAGAGCCACGTGATATTCGTTCGCGATGACCACATCGGTCTGCCTAGCGACCCGGCCGTCGATATCGAAAACCTCTCCGTGGCCCACCCTCGTGTCGCCCGGCATGTAGCGCCGTAGGAACTCTCGGAACTGGCGCTCCGCTCCAGCGCCCCGGTTTCCTGCATGGCCGAACATTGCGCGGATTTCCCCTAGCTCTGACTCGAGCCGACGCTCGACCACGTCCCCACTAAGGATCGTCGCCATGATGTCGTATCCGGTGAGCATTCCGTATCCCTTCGACTCGAACGATTCGCGCAACCCCAAACCCATGTGACTGAACTAACAGGCTAAGCCCAGAGAATTTCGTGTCCCGGGTGGCAACGCCACAAATTTGCTGGTCAAGGTGTTGATACTACTAGCCGACCATGCTTGCGGCATTAGGGCCAAACATTTTGGCCCTTGACGGCGGTCGCGGAAGGCGGGGACGTTGGCGGCGCAGCCGACGAAGCGCTCCGGGAGCAGGCCGAGCACCGCGGTAAAGGCGCGTGTCGGAGCCGGATCCGGCGCCGCAGCCAGCGCATGGCGCCTGGCGGCTCCGATCGCCCGGCGCGTAACGCCGCGGCGGCGGCCACACTGGGGGAACGTTCGACGGCGGCGACGGCGTCCTCGAGTTCGGCGAGCGTGCCCGGCAGCCGCGCCGCCAGACAGTCCGGCAGCAGGCTGAACGTGGTGTGGCTCTCGGGACAGTACCAGCTGTCAATTTCAATCGAAAATTGCGCACTGTTGGGGAGGTTGAGCCGCGATCTCCCATTGTTCGTTGCGCGTTGTGAGTTGGACGCAGGGAGCGGAGCGACCGAAGTCCAACTCACAACGCTGCGCCGTGCCGAACGGGTCACGCCGCGCCTCGCCGGTGTCCGTCGGCGTCGACGGGTCAGCTTATAGGGGTGGACGCGTCGCCAGAACTCGCTCCGCTCCAGAGACGGGTCGAACGGCTGTTCAACGCAGGCGACTGCCGCCGGCTTGCCGTCCCCACTCGCGGCGCTGCAGGCTGGCGAGCTGCGCCGCCCCGCCGTCGCTCGCCGGTCCCGACTCCGGCGCTGCAGCTTGGCGAGCCGCCCGGCCCCGCTGCGGCCCGCGCCCCGCCGCCCGGCCCCGCGGCCCGCCGCTCCCTACTCCCGGCGCTGCAGCCGGGCGAGTTGCGCCGCCCCGCTGCGGCGCGCCATGAGCCGCTCGCCGTAGCGGTAGACCATCGCCGTCGTTTTCCACCGCCCGGCCTGGAGGATGGCCGCGAGCTCGACCCCCGAGGCGATCATGTCCTGGGTGGCGCCGACCCGGGCGCTGTGTCCCGAGATGCCCGCGACGACATCCTCGGGCAGGCCCGCGGCCCGCGCCATGGCCTTGAATATGCGCGGGATCTGGCTCGGATCGAGGCTCCGGCCGGGTGTTCCGGTGCGGGACAGCGAACGGAACAGGAAGCCGTCGGCGATGCCCCCGCCGTCGAGCCAGGCGCGCACGATGCGCGTGGTGTCGCGGGCCGAGTAGACGACCGCGCCGGCGCGCTCGGGGTCGGTCTTGCCGCGGCGCACGAGCAGGGTGGCCGCGCCGTCCGGTTCCTCGGCGAGGTCGTTCACCCGCAGCGCGGCCAACTCGGAGCGGCGCAGCATCGTGTCGTACGCGACGGCGAGCAGGGCGCGGTTGCGCAGGTCGATGAGGCGCTCGCCGGACGCCGCGAGCAGGCGCTGGCGCAGCGGCCAGGTGAGCGCGAGAGCCTGGACCTGGCGGCGGCCCTTCGCTCGGTGCATGCGCTGCAGGGCGCGTCGAACCGCGGGGCTCTTCGTGGCGCTTCGGTCGTGGCCGAGGGCGCGGTGCGCCGCGGCGATGCTGGCCACGTAGCGGCGCACCGTCGCCGGCGCGCGCGAAGCGGCCATGTCGTCGACGAAGGCGACCACGGTGGCGGGCGCGGCGGGTACGGCGTCGGCGCGCGCCCACGGTGGCGGGCGCGGCGGGTACGGACGAGCGTCGGCGCGCGCCGCACCAGGCGTCGAAGATGTCGAAGTCCGAGCGAATGGCGCGCCGGGTGTTGTCGCTGACGGCGCCGAGCGCCGCGGCGAGACAGGCTCGCGCAGGCGCAGTGGGCGCGTGGTCGGATACCGCGTGCGGTGCGTGCGGAGCCGCGTGTCCGGGCCGCATCGGGCGGTCTCCTGTTCGGGGCGCAAGGGGGCGGTTATACGGGGGGCCGGCGGCGCCGTCCCGGTCGAACCGGGGTAGTCGGCGCCAACCGCTGCGTTCCCACCCGGTGCGCGTCGGCCGGGCGCCGGCGCGCGCGGCGCGACGCGGCGTGCCGGGGCGGGCGCCGCGGGGCGGCTGCGTCAGTCCGGGACGGGCAGGCTGCGTCAGTCCGGGGCGGGCAGCAGCCCGAGTGCGCGCGCGCGGCGCACGGCGTCGCGCCGGTCGTGCACGCGGAGCGTCGCGAAAAGGGTTCTGACGTGGTAGCGGACGCCGTCGCGGGTGAGCCCGAGTGCCGCGGCGATCTGGGCGTTGCTGTGGGTGTCGAGGCGCCGCAGGACCTCGGCCTGGCGCGCGCCGAGGCGCGGCGGGGACGGCAGCAGCGCCGCGCGGCCGCTGCGCAGCGCCGGCAGCAGCGTGGCAACGGCGCGCCCGCGCGGCGTGCCGTCGTGGCGGCGGTGGAAGTCCTCCGCCGCCGACAGCACGGTGCGGCGTTCCCGGACCAGGGGGCGCGCGTAGTCGGTGGCCGCGAACAGGCGCAGGAAGGCGCCGAGCCGGCGGATCGCCGCGCGCCTGCGCCCGGCCTGCTCCTCGAGCGAGACAGACAGCGCCACGGCCCGCATCGCGGTGCGCGTCAGGTTGCTGCCGGCGGCGACGTCGGCGAGCCGGCGGCAAAGGCTTCTCGCCGGATCGAACGCGCCCTGGGCGACGAGCAGGCGCACGCGGGCGCAGCCGAGCGCCTCGAACTCGCGCCAGCTCTGACCGCGCAGGTCGAGGATGGCGTCGGGCGTGTTTGGCAGCCGCGCGTCGCGCCAGGCCCGCTCGGCCTCGCCGGGGCGCATGGCGTCGGCGAGGAAGGAGATGCGCAGCGCGGCCAGGAACCGCGCGAGGGCCGGCAGGCGCTCGTTGCGCGCATGGACCCACATGTCCTCGAGGGCGGCCAGCGCGGCGTCCGGTCCCCGCTCGTCGAGTGCGGTCTCGGCGGCGATGCCGGCGGCGGCCGCGTAGGGGACGAAGGGCGTGCCCGAGCGGGCCAGTTCCGGCGGGACGCGGTGGGCGCGGTCGCGCGCCGGTATGCGGTTGCGTTCCAGGTGCAGTTCCTGGGTCAGGACCTCGGCGAACACCGTCGGGCGGGGATCGTGCAGGAAAGCGCCGCGGGCGACCCGCTTCGCGCGCCGGTACCAGTTGGCGGCGTCGCGCACGCGGCCCTGCGCCATGGCGGCCTGCCCGAGCTGCAGGTCGACCAGCATGACCAGGTAGCGCGAACGGCCGGCGGCCCTGCGCCGGGCGCGCAGCGCCCACTGGCGCGAGACGCCAAACTCGGCGCGCAGGTTGTGGAACAGGCACAGGCTGTACTCGGCCATCGCGCGGGCGGCGGGTTCGACGGTTTCGGTGTCGGCGAGGCTTGTGTTGGCGGCCACCGCCGCTTGGCTGTGCGGGGAGTCGAGCGGCTCGCAACCGTAGAGGGCGACGGCGCCGAGGACCAGGTCGCGCTCGAGCAGAAGGTCCGGATCCCCAACCGGGGCGTCGCCGGGCGGAGGTTGCTGTTCGAGGCGCTCTCGCGCCTCGGCGAGGCGGCCGGTCAGGGCGAGGGCGGCGCAGCGCACGAGGGCGAGCCGCGGCTGCATGGCGATGGCTTCGTCGCTAAGTTGGCGGTCGGCCTCGACGAGGCGGTCGACGCCCTGGTGCAGCCAGAGCCGCAGTCCGCCCGCGTCGATCAGGATCCGGCCAACCAGCTCCGGGTCGTCTGCGGCCGCCGCGTGGCGCATGGCGGACACCGTCTCGCCGCGCCGCGCCAGCGCAACGGCGATGCGCCGCTGCACCGATCCGTAGCGCTGCGGGGTCGCGCGCCGGCGGTACGCGGCGCAGTGGTCGCGGATCAGCGGATGCAGACGATAGATGCGCGCACCCGGCGTGGGCACGGATTCGAGCAGACCGGCGAGGCAGGCCATGCCCTCGAGGCATTGGATCGACCCGCTGCGCTTGAGTGCCTCGTCGAGCAGTTCGCCGTCGACGCGGTCGAAGAGGCCCACATCGAGCAGGAACTCGCGGTCCTCCGCCGGGAGATGGGACCACAGCCGCGACTCGATCCAGCCGGCGACGACGTCCTTCACGAACCGCCGCTCGCCGGGCGCGGGGCCGTCGCCGCCGGCGCGGTCGCGGTTGCGGTGCATGCGCACGGCGATCGGCCAGCCGCCGGACTCCGCGGCCACCGCGGCGAGGCGCCGGCGCGACAGCGTCAGATCGAAGAAGCGGGCGATCTCGGGCGTCGAGAAGCGCAGGTCCTCGGCGAGCAGTATCTCCGCGGGCGCGTCGAGCACGGCGGCGGCGACATCGAGCCCCGGCGGCAGTTCGCGGCCGGCCAGCGCCAGGTGCAGGTTGGGCGGCGCGGCCGCCAGCAGGCGGCCGATGAGTGCCGCCGCGGCGGGGTCCGCGAGCCGCTCGAGCTCGTCGAGCGCGAGCACGAACGGCGCGCCGTGGTTCTCGATGGCGCGCAGCAGCAGGGCGGTGCGCTGGAACGGGCCGAAACCGGCCGGGGCGGCGGACAGCGCGCCGGCCGCGTCCAGCCCGGCGCGCTGCAGGGCGAACGCGAGATAGGCGTCGAGTCCGGCAGGCCCGTCGCCGTCGTCGAGGAGCAGCCACGCGGTCGGGATCCCGCGCCCGGCAAGTTCGCGGCAGCAGGCCGCCAGCAAGGTCGTCTTGCCGAATCCGCCGGGCGCCTGCAACAGGGTCACGCGCCGGTCGGTGGGCAGGCAGCGCGCGGCGAGCTCGGGACGGTGCAGATAGCCCGGCACCGGATCGGGCACGGAAACCCGGTGCGGGAGCAGCCAGGGCGGGGCCGGAGGCGCCGCGCCGGTCGCGGCGGTGTCCGGCCTGCGCTCTCTAGCGGGCAGCGGCCGGCCCCCCGAGTGCGGCGCGGGCCGGAGGAGGGAACCTTCGGATCCGGATCGGGTCAAAAAAAGTATGGAAAAACAAGTGTTTCAGAACGATCTCCAGCAGTCTAGGCCGTTGCCCCGGAGCGCGTCGGTTACTCGCGATAACAGTATTTATCGGAAGCATGGCGACGCCCGGCCGGGACACCGGTCCGGCAGTTCGCCGATGCCTCAACCCCTCGGGAAAGCGCCGGAAGACCCGGGCGCAACGACAGGGTCCGTCAACGCGGCGCTGCGCGCTTTCGCCGACAGCGCGCACGGCGCGCTCAGCCGGAACACCGAGCGGGCTCTAAGGTCCGACCTGCGCGTGTTCGCCGCCTGGTGCGCCGAACGGCGCCTTCCCGCGATGCCCGCCCGCGCCGAAACGATCGCCGCCTTCGTCGATGCGATGGCCCGCGAGCGCGCGCCGGCAACGGTGCGCCGCTACGTGGCGAGCATCGCCGCGGCGCACAAGGCTCTCGGCCACGGCAAGGCCGCGAAGAGCGTCGCGGTGCGGCTCGCGCTCAAGCGCATGCACCGCCGCCGGGGTCGCCGCCAGGCCCAGGCGCGGGGGCTTACGTGGCCGTTGCGTCAGCGGCTGCTGGCCGCCGCCGGGGCGCGGCCGATCGACGACCGCAACCGTGCGCTGGTCGCTGTGGCGTACGACGCGATGCTCCGCCGATCCGAGCTGACGGCCCTGCAAATCGATGATCTGTTTGAGGAAATCGACGGGGCCGGCGCACTCCTGGTGCGTCGCGGCAAAACCGATCCCGAGGGCTGCGGGGCGATGGTCTATCTCGCTCCCGACACCGTGGCGTTCGTGCGTGCCTGGCGCGCGCGCGCCGCCGTCACCGGCGGGCGCCTGTTTCGTTCGGTGGGCCGCGACGGCGCCGTCGGGCACAGCCTGGACCCGAGCCAGGTGCCGCGCATATTCAAGGCCATGGCGCGTCGGGCGGGGCTGCCGGAAGAGGTGGCCGAGGCGCTGTCGGGGCACAGCGCCCGGGTCGGCGCGGCCCAGGACATGATCGCCGGCGGCATCGAACTGCCCGCCATCCTGCAGGCGGGACGCTGGAAGACGACGACAATGGTCAACCGTTACGGCGAACGGCTGCTCGCCCGGCGCAGCGGCGCCGCACAGCTCGCCCGGCTACAGCGGCGCGGCTGACGGCGGCGCGGCTGAGGGCGACCCGCCCGGCACCCTAACTGTCCGGCGTCCGGCCCTCGGGGCGGACGTTCGGTTGCGCGGCCGCAGGTAGGACGTACGGCGGCGCGTCTGGAAGCCGTTACACATTTCAGGCGCCGTTATCGCGAGTGTCCGTTGGTTCGCGCTCAACACCGGCTTCGGGGTCAGGCTCGCACAACGGGGCCGAATATCCTGAAAATGTGTGATAATCAGTAGCTTGAAGCCGTCCGGTTACCGGCGGCGGTGCTGAGGACGGGCCGGTTATCGCGAGCCATAGCAACGCGGCTGCAAGCGCGACGCGGGCGTGTTGCAGGTACGGATGGAGCCGTGCGGTCGCCTGTTTAGGAGATGGATCATGGTCGAACGCAGTGTCGCCGCGAGGTGTTCGGGTATGGGTAATGCGGTAGTGCGGGGTTTCGGTCGAGCGCGCGCGGGCGCGTGCCCGGCGGCGGCGCGGCCGGCTTCTTCCCGTGCCGTTGCCGGCCCGAAGCCGGGACCGGGAAGGCGCGTCGGGCGTCTGGATATTCTCGCCGCCCTGCTGCTCGGCGCGGCGCTCGCGGCGCCGGCCTGGGCGCAGGACATCGCCCATCCCCGCGTGCTGATGGACACGCAGATCACCGTCGGCGGTTACCGGACTACAATCGGTCCGCATGCAGGGCTCGTCGACTACTGGGGATATGCGGCCGGCCCGGCCATCGGCACAGACGACGTGGTCGAGACGGTCCACGACGGCAGCCTGGGGGATACCGCGTTCGTGTACCAGGGGGTCGAATATACCGTCAAGAGGCTGACGATGGTCTCGGGCGGCGGATCCTTCAAGATCGAGATCGAGGACGCGGACGCGGCGGCCCTGCCGGACACGGCCGCGGTCGGGATCGAGCTGCAGGGGACCGGCGGGACCGTCCTGTTCGACTGGCGGCTGCGGGCGCGTTCCGATGTGGATCGTGAGGTCAGGACACTGCCGGACGCGTGGCGCAACGCCCCGGGAACGGTATTGCCGGTGCGCATCCTCAACCTGGACGCGTCGGACGTGTGGAGCGCGGATCTGGACTACGGAACACTAACGTCGCTGACCGTGGGCTACGGCGCCCCCGCGACGGGGACGCTCACGGCGACGGGGTTCTTCCTGAACGGCGTGGAATACACCGTCGACCGGCTGACCGTGACGACCAACACAAGCGCGGTAGCCGTTGTGCGCTTCGCCACCACGCCGGACCTGCCGGCCACCGGGCAACTACGCCTCGCGGTGCCGCGGACCCTCCCCGATTTCGGTCTGGATCCCGCTCTGGATCCCGGTCTGAACCGCTACCTCGCACTCGAGCCGGCGAGCCGCGTGTCCGGCGGAACCGATGTCGACTATGAGTGGCCCTGGCCCGGCGTCAACGGTCCGGCAACTCTGGCGGACAGGACCAACACCTTTTACCTGACCCGGGCCCCGGGCCGGACGGGCGACGTGTCGGGGTTCTGGGAGGCGACGCTCACCCCGAACACACACACCTCCACACTGGTGGGCTACCGCCGCCCCGCGGTGACCATTGCGGATTTTACGCACGAGGCCACCGGCGCGGGCACGCTGACGCCAGGCACGATGTCGCTGCGCGGCGTCGAATACACGGTCGATGCGCTCGCCGTGGTGTCCGTGAGTGGCATCGGCTGGAACGTTGGACTGCGCACCGACCCGCTGTTGCCGCGGGGGCAGGATCTGTGGCTCGAACTCGGGCACGTCGACGGCACGTCGGCGGTGTTCGCCATCGACACGGCGTCCGTGGAGGCTCCCGGGTACCTGTGGCGGCTAGTGTATGCGGGAGACCGGCACGGTTGGGGCACGGACGGGTCCGACGCCGACACCGATATCGACTCCGTGACCGTGCGGCTGTCGCTGGGCGCGCCGACCATCACGGGCACGGCGCAGGTGGGCGAGACGCTGACGGCGGTCACCACCGGCATCACGGATGCGGACGGGCTGACCAGCGCCACCTACACGTACCAGTGGATCCGGGTGAACGGCACGGCTGCCGACATTGCGGCGCGAATTCGAGCACCTACACCCTGGACGACGCCGACCTGGGCAAGGCCATCAAGGTCAAGGTGAGCTTCACCGACGACGCCAGCAATGCCGAGACGCGGACCAGCGCGGCGACGGCGACGGTGACGGTAGACCCCGCCACTGTGCCTGCGGTGCTGGTGAGCAATGTAGGGCAGGGCCAGGATGAAAACCGGACTGCTATGGTTTCTGAACGCCAATCGCAGGCTTTCACCACCGACGCGGGCGCCACGCTGTCAAGCGTAGAAATCATCTCCGAGGACGCTGAGGGTGACACCGTGAACGTCTCACTATGCACGGTCGACGGCAGCAGCCACCCGACTTCAAGCTGCACGGCCCTCTCGGCCCCTTCCAGCTTTGCGGCCGGAACCCTTGTGTTCACCGCTCCCGGCAGTACGACGCTCGCTGCAAACACGACCTACTCACTGTTGGTGACGGCTCAGGGAGACTCCGTACTACTGGACGCTACCGCCTCCAACGGCGAGGACTCAGGCGGCGCCGCGAGCTGGAGTATCGCCAATGCCTTGCACTACGAGTTAACCCCGAACGTATGGGAAGCCCACAGTGACACGTCGTTTCGCATCACCATCAAGGGCATGCTGGGCACCACCACCACCGTCAACAGGGCCCCGACGGTGGCGAACCCCATCCTGGACCAGACGGCGACGGTGGGCACGGCGCTCGACTATGCGTTTCCGGCCAACACGTTCAACGACGCGGACAGCGACACGCTGACCTACACGGCGACCAAATCCGACGATACCGCGCTGCCCTCGTGGCTGAGTTTCGCCCCCACCACGCGCACGTTCTCGGGCACGCCGGCGGCCGCGGACGTGGGGAGGGTCTCGGTGAAGGTGACGGCGAGCGACGGCACCGACTCGGTCAGCGACACCTTCGACATCGTGGTCGACCTGCCGGCGGACACCTCCCCGACCCTGGTGAGCAACGCGGGTCAGGGCGACGATCACTCCTGGAGTAATAGTAAAGACCGTTCGCAGGCGTTTACCACCAGCGCGGGCGCCACGCTGTCAAGTGTCGAATTCATCTCCGAGGATCCAGAGGGTGACGACGTGGCCGTCTCCCTGTGCACGGTCGACGGCAGCAACCACCCGACTTCAAGCTGCATAGTCCTCACGGCCCCTTCAAGCTTCGCCATCGGAACCCTTGTCTTCCGCGCTCCCGCCAATACGACGCTCGCTGCCAACACGACCTACTCGCTGTTGGTCGCGTCTCCCGGCGACGAATTCCTGGTGCTGGACGCTACCTACTCCGAGGACGAGGACGCCGGCGGCGCCACGGGCTGGAGTATCGCCGATACTTTTGACGTCGAGATGTCCTCGAATACATGGGTCGCCAACAGTGACAGGGCGTTGCGCATCACCATCAAGGGCACGATCACCGCTTCGTCCAACAACGCCGCGACGGGCGCGCCGACCATCACGGGCACGGCGCAGGTGGGCGAGACGCTGACGGCGGTCACCACCGGGATCACGGATGCGGACGGGCTGACCAGCGTCACCTACACGTACCAGTGGATTCGGGCCAACGGCACGGAGGCCGACATTGCGAGCGCGAATTCGAGCACCTACGTCCTGGATGCCGCCGACCTGGGCAAGACCATCAAGGTCAAGGTGAGCTTCGAGGACGACGCCGGCAATGCCGAGACGCTGACCAGCGCGGCGACGGCGACGGTGGTCGCGGCCCCGACGGCCCCGATGGTGACCGATGTGGACGTCACCTCGTCGCCGGCCTCGGGCGACACCTACGGGACCGGCGAGATGATCCTGTTCACGGTGACCTTCGACCAGGCCGTGACGGTCACGGGCGCGCCGGAGTTCGAGTTCTGCCTGGGCACGACGTCCACGATGTCCTGCGACATGGGCGCGGCGCCGCCGGCTCGGCGGCGCGCCGCGCTGTCGAGCGGCTCGGGCACGACGATGCTCGTGTTCGGCTACACGGTCGTGGAAGGCGACATGGACGACAACGGCATCTGGACCGGGGACCAGAGCCGCACGATCAAGCTCGAGGGGGGCACGATCCAGGGCACGGTGGGCGGGCTCGACGCCGTGCTGACCCACGCGGAGGAGGGCCAACATGACGGCCACAAGGTCAACGGCGCGGCGGCCAACACCGCGCCGACGGCGGACGACAACACGGTGACGACGGGCGAGGACAGGGCGTACACCTTCACGGCGGCCGACTTCGGCTTCATGGATGCTGACGCCGGCGCCGCGCTGGCGAGCGTGAAGATCGTGACCGTGCCGGGGGCGGGCACGCTGGCGCTCGACGGCACGGCGGTCCTGGCGGACGACGTCGTCACCAAGGCCCAGATCGACGGAGACATGCTCACCTTCAGGCCCGCCCAAGATGCGCACGGCGCCCCCTATACGACCTTCACCTTCAAGGTGAACGACGGCACGGACGACAGCGCCAGCGCCTACACGATGACCATCGACGTGACGGACGCCCCGGCCCCCGTCTGCGCGGCGCCCAGCTATCGGCGACCGGCGCGAGATCTGGACCGGCACGGTGACGGTGGAGGAGTTCTCGTTCATGGGAAGTGTTACTGGTTACGGATTCGATGAAGCGCTTCCAATAGGCACGCCTCTTGCCCAGTGCAGAGCTTCTCCATCGGTTCGAACAACTACGTGATCGACGCGCTAGGGTTATCTCCGGGGCCGGGACCTGCACATGGATTTTAACTTGATGGAACAGCTAATTGACGGCGACAGAAACCACCGCGCTCCGGCTGCATGTCTGCGACGAGGACTACGACTTCAGCGTTGCTCTGAAACGCACGAACAACACCAAGCTACCTGGTTGGACACAACCCTCGACTGGTCGCCCCCGGTGGTGACCCGCACGGTGTACCTCAGCCTGCCGGCGAACCACGACGCGACGGGCGAGCCGGCGATTTCCGGCACGGCGCAGGCCGGGCAGGATCTGACCGCCGACGCGAGCCCCATCATGGACACCGACGGGCTGACCGGCGTCGATTTCACCTACCAGTGGCTCCGGGTGGACGCGGACGGCACCTCCAACCCGGCGGACATCACCGACGCGACCGCCGCCACCTACACCCTGACCGCCGCCGACGCGGGCAAGAAGATCAAGGTGCAGGTGAGCTTCACCGACGAGCTGAGCGGCGAGGAGGAGCGCACCAGCGCGGCGTATCCCTCGTCCGGCACGGTCACCGCCTCCGCCAACACCACGGCGCCCATGCTGCTCAGCGTCACTGTGACCTCAACGCCGCACAAGACGACGGACACCTACGGCGCGCGCGAGCACATCGAGTTCTCGATGACCTTCGACGCGCCGGTGACGGTGACCGGCGATCCGACCTTCGGCTTCGACCTCGGCGGCGCGTCGACGGCGACCTGGTATGCGGGCTCGGGCACCACCACTCTGCGGTTCTCCCACGCCGTGAGTGGCGGGTCAAGCGGCGACCGGGACACGAACGGGATTTCCTGGGCCCAGAACGCGATCGAGCTCAACGGCGGCACCATCGCGGGGACAGAAAACGCGGTGACGGCGATCCTGACCCACGCCGCCCAGTCGAACCTGGCGGCGCACAAGGTCGACGGCCGGACCACGGCCGTCACGCCCGCCACGGTCACCGTGGCGGTGACCTCGACGCCGACGTCGCTGTCGGACACCTACGGTTTCGGCGAGACGATCGTGATCACGGTCACCGCCAGCGAGGCGGTGGAGGTGGTGGGCGATCCCGTGTTCCAATTCTCGCTGACCAACCCCGGCGGTGCCGCCTACAACCCGCAAGCCACCTACGATCGCACGCGCAGCAGCGCGACGACGATCGTATTCACCTACACGGTGCAGGCGGGCGACCGGGACACCAACGGCATCTGGATCGGCACCCACAGCCAAACCTTCATGCTGGACGCGAACGACCGCATCCGCACGGCCTCGCAGAAGATCGACATCGACCGCAGCCATCCCCAGTACGGCACGCATACCGGCCACAAGGTGGACGGATCCCTGGGGGGGCCGACCGTACCGCCGGATCCCACGGCGCCGACCCTGGTGTCGGCCACCGCCACGACGCTCACCATCGAGTGGACGCACCCGGGTGACGGCGGCTCGCCGCTCACTCGCAACTTCATAGAGTACCGGGTGGAGGGCACGACCGCCTGGACGAACTGGTACCGGGGCGAAACGCCAACGCAGGTGACGCGCGCGGTCATCACGAATCTTGAGGCGGAGACGGCGTACGACGTGCGGGTCCATTCGACCAATGCGATTGGAAACAGCCAGTGGGTCCAGTCGGCGACGGCATTCAGCACGCTGGCCGACGACGCGGCGACCAACAATGCCCCGACCGCCGCCAACAAGACGGTGACGACGGGCGTGGGCACGGCGTACACCTTCGAGGCGGACGACTTCGGCTTCGCCGACACGGACACCGGCGACACGCTGGCGAGCGTGAAGATCGTGACCCTGCCGGCGGTGGGCACGCTGGCGTTCGACGGCACGGCGGTGACGCTCAACCAGGTCGTCACCAAGGCCCAGATCGACGGAGACATGCTCACCTTCACGCCCGTGGCCGGTGCGAGCGGCACCGGCTATGCGACCTTCACCTTCAAGGTGAACGACGGCACGGACGACAGCGCCAGCGCCTACACGATGACCATCGACGTGGCGGCGAGCGCGACGGTGTCGATCGCGGCGCCCACCGGTGCGACGGACGGCTTCCTGTACGAATTCGAAGCGGCCACCGAGGAGCTGCAATACCAGTGGTCGCTGACCCGCGCCGGCCCGACGGACGCCGAACTGACCGTGGACGTGTCGGTGGCGGAGACCGGCGGCGGCGACTTCGCTGCCGACGGCGCGGATACCGTGACGTTCGATGCGGGCGACTCGACGACGTCCTACACGCCGATCACCGAGGACGACGTCGACGAGGAGCACGGCACGGTGACGGTGACCGTGACCGACGGGACGGGCTACGACGTGGACCCGGACGCGGCGAGCGCGGCGCTGGCGGTGCGCGACGACGACGGCGAGCTGGTGACGGTGACGCTGGACCCGGCGACGTTGACGGTGAAGGAGGGCGGGGAGGCGGAGCTGGAAGTGGTGGCGGTGACGCAGGCGGGGACGTTCGACACGGCGGCGGACATGACGCGGCTGTTCGGGACGCTGACGCAGGCGTCGGTGGAGGCATCGACGGAGGCGTCGACGGGGACCGGCGCGGCGACGGCGGGCACGGACTACACGGCGCTGGCGGCGGAGACGGTGGCGCTGCCGTTCGCGGACTTCGCCGGCGGCGGCGGCGTGCTGCGGTCGCGCGTGGCGCTGTCGGGGATCGCGACGACCGAGGATGAGGTCACCGACCCGGGCGAGACGTTCAAGGTGAAGCTGGCGGCGCCGGCGGACCAGGACGCGCGCATCGTCGTGTCGACGACGGCGGCGACGGTGACGATCAGCGAAGGCGGGGCGATCAGACTGTGCTCCGGGATCGCGGCAAGCACCTGCAACGGACGTCAACACCGAGGGCCGGGTGGAGGTGATCAACGACGGCGAGTGGGGCACGGTGTGCGACGACTACTGGAGCAACGGCGACGGCAACGTGGCCTGCACGCAGATGGGCTTTGCGGGGGCGGAGCGTGTGTTCTGGAACTCGCACTTCGGAGGCGCCGCGAGAGGGACCAAGACGTGGCTGGACAACCTGCAGTGCGCCGGCGACGAGGACGATCTGCTCGACTGCCCGCGGCGCGGCGGTCCCGCGGTGGGGGACCACAACTGCAACGGCGGCGGTCAGGACGGTCGGCACGTGGAGGACGCCGGGGTGCGCTGCCTGGCGGCGGAGACGGCGGCACACGGCGCGACGGTGGACCCGGCGACGCTGACGATCGCGCCGGGCGGCACGGGGCGCTACTGGGTGTCGCTGACGAAGGATCCCGAGGCGGACGTGGTCGTCTACGCGAAGCTGGACACCGAGGCGAAGGCGGCGCTGGAGGTCACCAAGAGGCCGCTGCCGTTCCCCAGGGACCAATGGAGCTACGCGCTGGACGTGGACGTGACGGTGAAAGCGCGCGCGGCGTTGGGCACCTACACGGTGACGCACACGATGGACCTGCACAATAACGACGTGGTGTCCGACGTGACCGAATTGACCTTCGCGGTGCCGCCCGTGACGGTGACGGTGGTGGCGTCGACGTCGGTGACCGGCCCGGCGCCGGTATCGGCGACGGTGTCGGGGCGGGACGCGTCGGTGCGCTTCGATGCGCCGCTGGACGCGTCGTTCGCGCCGTCGGCCGCCGACTTCGCGGTGCTCGCGGACGGCCGCCGGCTGGCGCTGACGGGCGCCTGGACGGCGGGCCGCGCACTGCTGCTGGAACTGGCCGAGCCGGCGACGGGCGCGGTGCGGCTGGCGTACGTGCCGTCGGCGGCGGCGCCGCTCGGCGGCCGGGACGGGTCGGCGGTGGCGCCGTTCGAGACGCTGGCGCTGGCCGGTGAACTCGCGGACGATGCGCCGGACGCGCTCACCCCGGACGCGCCCAAGCTTCCCGCGGCGGACGCCGCGCCAAAACTGGAAGGCGCGCCGGGTCTGGAAGCGGCGCTGGCGGATGCGCTGCGCGATGCGCCGGGCCCGGTCGCGGCGACGCTGGCCGCGCCGCGGCGCGCGGTGGCGGACCTGACGGGCCTCGGCGCGCTGCCGCAACTGCGGCGCGTGAACCTGGCCGGCAACGCGGTGACGGACGCGGGTCCGCTGGCGCTGCTCGGCGGACCTCGAGCGCCTGGACCTGTCGGACAACGCGGTGCAGGACCTGTGGCCGCTGTCGGGTCTGGCCGAACTGCGCGTGCTGGACCTGTCCGGCAACCGCGTCACGGACGTGACGGCGCTGGCCGGTCTGCCGCGGCTGCGGGTGCTGGAGCTTTCGGACAACGCGGTGGAGGACCTGTGGCCGCTCGGCGCGCTGCCGAACCTGGAGTACCTGGGCCTCTCCGGCAACCGCGTATCGGACGTGACGGCGCTCGCTGACCTCCATGCGCTCGCGCGCCTGGACCTCGACGGCAACGCGGTGTTCGATGCCACCCCGCTCGGCGACGTCGGGCGTCTGGTGTGGCTCAAGCTGTCGGGCAACCGGCTGGCGACCCTCGACGGCCTCGGTCGGCTGACCAAGCTGCGCTGGGTGTGGGTGGCCGACAACCCGCTGCCGGACGGCACGACGGTCGTATGGCCCGAACGCGCCTGGGTGGATGTCGCGGCCGATGGGCGCTAGGCGGCTGTCCGAGAACTCGAAAAATCGCGATTTTCGAAAAATAAACACCTATGAATCAATAGTTAAAAATAATGTTTCGCGAAAGACGCATTCTCGGACAGCCTCCTGGGCGACATCGTAGGGGCGACGCTTGTCGTCGCCCGCGTTGGGGCGCGGCGGATGTTCCGGCACGGCACGGGACAAGCCCGTCCCCTGCCAGCCCCCCTGTCGAACCCCGTCGTCGCTTGTCCGCGCTGCTCCGCCGGGCGCCGGTGGCGTTCGTGCGTGCCTGGCGCGCGCGTGCCGCCGTCACCGGCGGGCGCCTGTTTTGTTCGGTGGGCCGCGACGGCGCCGTCGGGCACAGCCTGGACCCGAGCCAGGTGCCGCGCATATTCAAGGCCATGGCGCGTCGGGCGGGGCCACAGGAACGCGGCTGCAAGCGCGACTCGGGCCCGTTCCAGGCACCGATGGAGCCGCGCGGTCGCCTACTTAGGAGATGGATCTTGGTCGAAAGCAGTGTCGCCGCGAGGTGGTCGGGTATGGGTAGCGCGGTAGTGCGGGGTTTCGGTCGAGCGCGCGCGGGCGCGTGCCTGGCGGCGGCGCGGGCGGCTTCTTCCCGTGCCGTTGCCGGCCCGAAGCCGGGACCGGGAAGGCGCGGCGGGCGTCTGGATATTCTCGCCGCCCTGCTGCTCGGCGCGGCGCTCGCGGCGCCGGCGTGGGCGCAGGACATCGTCCATCCCCGCGTATTGATGGATACGCAGATCACCGTCGGCGGTTACCGGACTACAGCCGATGACAGCAATGCAGGGGTCGTCGACTACTGGGGATACGCGGGCGGCGGCAAGGTCATCATCGACGATACAAACCGCCCCGATGTGCAAGAGACGGTCCACGACGGCAGCCTGGAGGATGCCGGGTTCCTGTACCGGGGGGTCGAATACACCGTCAAGCTGGTCGCGATCACGAGCGACACGGGTAGCGCCGAAGTCAAGATCACGATCGAGGACGCGGGCGACACAGCCCTGCCGGACACGGCCGCGGTGGGGATCGAGCTGCAGGCGTCGCCGACCGGCGAGACCGTCCTGGTCGACTGGCGGCAGCGCACGGAACCGGCGGTGTATGAAGAGGTCGAGACACTGCTGGCCGCGTGGCGCAACGCCCCGGGGACGGTACTGCCGGTGCGCATCCTCAACCTGGACGCGTCGGACGTGTGGAGCGCGGATCTGCACTACGGAACCGAAGCGTCGATGACCGTGGGCTACGGCGCCCCCGCGACGGGGACGCTCACGGCGACGGGGTTCGTCCTGGACGGCGTGGAATACACCGTCGACCGGCTGACCGTGGTGAGCACTACAACGCTGACGTCGGTGCTGCGCTTCGCCACCACGCCGGACCTGCCGACCACCGCCCGACTGCGCCTCGCGGTGCCGCGGTTACACAACAGTCCCGGTCTGAACCTCTACCTCGAACTCGACCCGGCGAGCCTCGGGTCCGGCGGCCCCGATGTCGACTATGAGTGGCCCTGGTCCGGCAGCGGTCCGGCCCATCTGGCCGACCAGACCGCCACCGTTTACCTGACCGGCGCCCCGGGCCAGACGGGCCACGTGTCGGGGTTCTGGGAGGCGACGCTCACCCCGAACGAACGCAGCCCCGGCGGCAGCGACGCCGACCTGGTGGGCTACCGCGGCGCGGGGCTGATCATTCCGGACTTTCCGCACGAGCCTGACGGCGCGGGCACGCTGGCGCCGGACACGGTGTCGCTGCGCGGCGTCGAGTACACGGTCGAAGTGCTCGCCATCGTGGCCAATACTGAAGACTGGCGGCACCTGTCGTTGCGCACCGACCCGCTGTTGCCGCGCGGGCAGGATCTGTGGCTCGAACTCGGACACGTCGACGGGTCGACGGCGGTGTTCGCCATCGACACGGCGTCCGTGGAGGCTCCCGGGTACCGGTGGCAGGACGCGTATGCGGGAGAAGACCGGCACGGTTGGGGCACGGACGGGTCCGACGCCGACACCGCGATCGACTCCGTGACCGTGCGGCTGCTGGGCCCGGTCGCTCCGATCGCGGCGACGGTATCGCCGTCGAGCGTGCGCGAGGACGCGGGGACGGCGAGCCTGGACGTCACGGTCGAACTCGTCGACGGCGAGCCGGCGCTGGGCGATGTTCCCGTCACGGTGACGGTCGGCAACGCGGACGACACCGCGACCGCGACCGACGACTACGCCGTGGTAGCACCGTTGACGCTGACGATCCCCGCTGGGCAGGCGTCCGCCTCGCAATCGGTCACGATCGACGTCGTCGCGGACGACGTCCTGGAGGCCCCCGAGCGGGTCACGTTCGCGGTGGCCGCGCCGGGGCATCCGTCCGGCGCGCCGGGGGAACTGTCGATCGAAGACCCCGCACGCGTCGAGTTCGAATACTGGCGCGGCACGCTGTCGCCAGCCACCCCGTTCGAGGTCGGCAAGTGGACCCTGTCCGGCTACTTCGCGCCCTTGGACGCGGCGCGCGGTTCGACGCTGACACCGAGCCGGCTGCTCTGCTGCGGAGGCCGGGAGGCGGCGCCGTCGATGCGTTCGGTGCGCGTCCTCGGCCGCGCCGAGGGCGCCAACGGACGGGGCATGTTCGTGCTGGCGATGAACGGCCTTGTCCGCGACGGCGCGCCGGCGCCGGCGTTCGAGGGCGCGGCGCTGCGCATCGACGGCCGGGTGCGGCTGCTGGACGACGCGGAGCTGATCGACTTCGCGGGCGCGCCGGCGCTGGCCTGGCCGTGGCGCGAGGCGGGCCTGCCGGACCCGGCGGCCGCGGCCTTCGAGGTGCGCCTGACGGGCCCCGACCACCCGGTGCTGGTGGCGGTCGAGGCGGTGTCCTCGCCCGCCGGTGGCACCTCCTCGGATCGCCGCTATGCGGTGGGCGAGACCATCGAGATCGCGCTGCGCTTCGATGAGCCGGTGACGGTGACGGGTGTACCGACGCTGGCGCTGGCGATCGGCGCGAACACGCGCAGCGCGGCCTACGCCTACGTTCCGGGGCCGCGGACCCTGGTGTTCGCCTACACGGTGGTGGCGGCCGATGCGGACGCGGACGGCGTCGATGTCGGCCCCGTCGCCGACACGGTGACGCTGGGCACGGATGCGTCGATCGTCTCGGTGCGGACCGGCCTCGATGCGGCTTACGGCGACCTCGACCCGGCGCCGTTCGCGAACCACCGGGTGGACGGGACGCTGACGACGCCGTCGGCGCCGACGCTGTCGGTGCGGGGGGCGACGGTTGGCGAGTCGGACGGCACGGTGACGCTGACGGTGGCGCTGAGTTTTACTCGGTCCAGCGACGTGACGGCAAGCTGGGCGACGTCCGACGGCACGGCGGCCGCGGGCAGCGACTACACGGCGGCGTCCGACTCACTGACGGTGACGGCGGGCGACCGCGTAACGACGGTCGAAGTGAACTTGCTCGCCGACACCGTGGCGGAAGGGCCGGAGACGTTCGCGGTCACCCTGTCGGGCGCGAACGTGGCCCTGGCCACGGCCACGGCGACCGTCACGATCCTCGACGACGACGTCCCGGACGCCATGGTAGGCGTGGCGGCGCCGGCCGGGTCGGCGCCCTACCGGTTCGAGCGCGAGCTCGAAGACGCGAGCTGGACGGTGAGCGCCGCCGCGGCGCCGTCGAAGGACCTGGTGGTGAACGTGCTGGTGGCGGAGAGCGGCGGCGATTTCGTGCCGGAGTCGAAGCAGGGCGTCCGCCAGGTGACGATCCCGGCGGGGTCGACGCGCGTGACGCTCGCCCCGGTGGCGGACGACGGCGCCGACGAGCCGCACGGCACGGTGACGGTGCGGCTGCTGCCCGGCCCCGGCTACGTCGTGGACAGTGCGGCGAGCGCGGCGCCGGTGACGGTGCGCGACGACGACTTCGCGACGGCGCCCCTTGAGTTCGCGCTGTCGCCCGCGTCGGGGACCGTGCTCGAGGGCGGGGCGCTGGCGATGGAACAGGTGGTGCGCACGGTCGCGGACGGCACGTTCACGGCTACTGGCGACCTGGCCCGGGCGATCCCGGGGTTCGAGGCGGCGCGGCTGCGCTGGGGCGCGGTGACGCACCTGGAAACACAAGCCGCGGACATCGGCGTGACGCCCTCCGAGGCGCCGCTCGCCGCCGCGGACTTCGTGCCGGACGGCGGCGTCGCGCTGGTCGCGCGGCGCTCGCTCGGCTCGGTGACGGGCGCCGACGACGGCGTCGACGAGGACGCCGAACGGGTGCTGGTGGCGCTCGAACGCACCGCCGGCGGCGCGCGGCTGCTGCGGGCGGCCGAACATCCGGGCGCGGCGGGGTTCGACCAGGCGCTCGCGGACGACGCGTTCTACCGCGCGGCCCTGACCGTGCGCGATCAGGCGCTGATGCTCGTCCCGGAAACCACGGCGCTCGACGAGGGGCAGAGCATGACCGTGCGGGCGACGATGATGCCGCCGCAGACTGCGGCGTTCGCCGTGACGCTGTCCCTCGACTCGACCGCCCGACTCGATTTTGTGGGTACCAACCGGACGCTGTCGTTCGCCCCCGGGGCGACCGACAGCACCGGCACGGTGACGCTGCGGGCGAAGCGGACGCCCCCCGGGGATGGATCGGCCAGCGTCGTGCTGACGGGGACGGCGGATGCGACGGCCGTGAGCGCGGCATCGACGACGCTGCGGGTGCACGACGGCGGCGCCACGGCCGGCGGCGCGATCCTCTGGGAGACGGAGCTGACCGTCGGCGCCTACACCGACGACAACGGCACTGCCGCCGACGCTGCCGACGACACGCAACGCTACGGGTACGCGGACACGGCCGCGGACGCGGACGCGGTAACCGGCCTCACGGAGGACACGGCCGGCGCGCTGGACGACGCCACGTTCGAGTTCCACGGCGTCGAATACACGGTGCGCCGGCTGACGCTCGGCGCCGCCGGTCTTGCGACCATCGCGGACATGAAGGGCGCGTTCGTGGCGACCGACGCGCGCGGCACACCGCTGCCGGTTGGGCGAACGGGGATATCCAGTCGCTATCTGCAGGGAGGTGCGCATAACAATTTGCCGGCACTGAAGCTTGGCCTGGAGGTCGAGGGTCGGGGCGGCGTGACCCGGATGCGGCCGCTGCAGCTCGGCACGGACAACATCGGCGTGCTCGCCGAGGCGGACTGGAATTCGCTCGACGCCGGCACGGACCGGGTGACCGTCCGGCTCATCGATCTCGGGCCCATGGTCTGGTGGAACGGTGGCGTAGTGCAGGTGGACGCGGACACGCGCAACGGCTACTGGGTGGAGGGCGGCATGCCGACCGGCGGGCTCGTGCCCGATACGTTCGAGCTGGCGGACCCGAACGGACAGCGCGTGCTCTATACCGTGGACCGGCTGACGGTGGCCACGGCCGGCGGCGGCCGCGTGCTGCGCTTCTCGACCACGCCGGACGTGCCCGCGGGCGTGGCGAGCGTGCTCGTGAGCCGTCAGGACTATTGGGATTATGATCCGGCCCCGCCGGAGCCCGACGACCTCTACCATGTCTTTCCGTTGACGGCCGACGCGCAGTCGACCGACGCCGGGGTGGACTACGAGTTCACGCTGGCCGAGGACGCTACGGCGCTGTCCGTCGAGGCCCTGCACGAAGGCATCGCGCGGGCGATGCTTGTACCCATGGCCGGGGCCGGGTCGGCGGCGCCCCCGCCGCCGGCGGTCGAGGAGGTCTGGCGCGCGGATGTAACCGTGGCGGAGCGTTGCCGCGTTCCGCTCGGGGCTGCGGCCGATGCGTGCGACGAGTATCTCATCGGCGCGGACGGTGGACGAGAGAGAGAGGGCTCCGCCGATGTTCCCCTCGGCGGGCTCTCGGACTGGAGCGTGCCGATCTACGCCGAGACTTTCCGTTCGACAGTGGCCGCCTTGCGGTTCGAGCGCGACAGGAACGGTCGAACCGACCTGATGTTCGTCCTCAATTTGTTGTCGATTTATCATTCTGCGCGGTTCGAGGGGAACCTATCCACCGGGCTGGAGATCCAAGGTGACTACGGCGCCCGGACGCACTGGTATTCGCACTTTTTCGGCGCGGCTGGGGAGGTCGACCACGTCCCCTGGCTGAACGTCGATCCCGGACATGGCTGGGACGCGGGGGAGGTGCACCGCGTGCGCATGGTGCGGGCCCGTGTCGGCGCGGTGGCACTGGAGATCAGCGACGGCGAGGCGCGGGTGTCGCCGGACCGGTCGTCCGCGCGGGTGTCGCTGCAGGTGGGCTATCGGGGGCCGCTGCCGCGCGGGGTAGACACGCTCGTCCGGGTGACGGCGAACGGCGTGTCGGAGGACATCACCATTCCGGCGGGCACGATGTACGCGCCGGTCGAGATGACCGTGCCGATGCCCGCACGCCATGACAGCCTCCGAGTGCTTGCCAGTATGGTCGATTCGGCATTGATGAGGGGGTTTAGAGCACTTATCAGTCCCGATGTGGCAGAGCTGCCATTCATCTGGCCACCGGAAGATCCGGAAGAGGTCGAGTACTGGTCGGCGACGCTGCGCCTGCCCGGGACGGATTTGCTCGGATATTCCGATGCGGACCGGACGGGCATCGGCTCGGGCGCGTTGACCCCGAGGCGTTTCGCCTGCTGTGGCGCACCGGTCGAGTCGGCTGCGGGAAGAACCATCTGGGCGCTACGGCATGGGAAAGGGCAAGGTTCCATGTTTCCAGGTCCGGTCGGGCTGGTGCTCGGGCTGGATGGCATCGGCGCCGCTGGCGCGCTCCCCGACGACCTGCAAGGCGCGACGCTGCATCTCGAGCAGGTTACGTACGAGGATCCGCCTCCGGGCGGAGGGGTTCGTTACCCACTGCTGACGTTGCCGCTGCCCCTGGAAGACGCCTCGGTGGGCCAGGCCGTGCTGCCCGAATCGACCGCGGGCACCTTTCTCACCTGGGAGCAACTGCAACTCAGCATCGAGACGCACCCCGGCACCTACCGCGTCCGCCTGACCGGCCCCGACCGGGCGGTCCTCACCGCCGTGGACACGGTCTCGACGCCCGCCGCCGGGACGGAGACGGCCCCCGTCTACGGCGTCGGCGAGACCATCGCCATCCGCCTGCGTTTCGACGAGCCGGTCACCGCAGTCGGCGCGCCGACGCTGACCTTCGGGCTCGGCTCGGCCGACCGGACGGCGGCGTACGCCTACGGCTCGGACACGGCGGAACTGGTGTTCGAGTACGCGGTCCAGACGACGGACAGCGACGCCGACGGCATCGACGTGGCGGCGTTTCCCGACGCGCTGACATTCGGCGACGACGCTGCGATCGTCTCCGTCAGGAAGAACCTGGACGCCGTCTACGCCGCCTACGACCCGCCGGCCTGGCTCGACGTGAAGGTGGACGGCGGCATGTCGGGCACGGACCCGGCCGGGGTGTCGCTGCGGGGCGCGACGGTCGAGGAAGGCGACGGCGCCGCGCCGCTGACCGTGGTGCTCGATGCGCGGACCCGCGTGCCCCGCACATTCGCCTACGAGACGGCGGACGGCGACGCGGTGGCCGGCCGCGACTACCGGCGCTCGTCCGGCACGGTCACGGTACCCGTCGGGCGGCGGTTCGCGTCGTTCGAGGTGCCGCTGCTCGACGATGCCGAGCTTGAGCCCGACGAGGAATTCACGGTGCGCCTGACGCGCTCCGGGACGACGCTGGCCGAGGCGGCGGTGACGGTGCTCGACGACGACATGCCCGCCGTGACGCTCGAGCCGCCCACGCTGGCGGCGGGCGGCGGCCATCTCTTCGAGCACGAGACCGGCGCGCCCGCGGCCTGGACGCTGCGGCGCCCGGCAGCGGCGGTCGGCGCTGCGCTGACGGTGAACCTGGACGTTTCGGAGCGCGGCGGCAACTTCGTGCCGGCGGGTGGTGCGGGACTCCGGACGGTGACGTTCGAAGCGAATGCGTCGACGGTGGCGTTCACGCCCGTGGTGGACGACGCGACGGACGAGGCGCACGGCACGGTGACCGTGCGGCTGCGCCCGGGGACTGGCTACGTGCTTGGTTCCCTTGACGCCCTTGAGTCGACGGTCGCGGTGCGCGACGACGACGGGCCGGCGGTGGCGTTGCGGTTCGAGCCCGCGGAGCTTTCGGTGGCGGAAGGCGGCACGGCGCGGGTGTTCGTCGTCGCGGAGGCGCTGCCGAACCGCTTCGGTGGCGTGGTCGGGACCCTCACCGAGCCGCGCGACGTCGAACGCGTGCTCGGCCCGCACTACTCGATGGGGTACGTGCCGGTGACCGTCACGCTTGCGAACGTGACCACCGACGGCGCGGATCTGGATCACATCAACGATTCTGTCGAGAGCATCCGCCTGGACGGTTTCCGGGCGACGCCCGACGGCGGCCCGGTCCTGCGCTGGGCCTGGCGGCCGATCGTGACAACGACGGACGCCGAAGTGGACGACGGCGAGACCTTCGAGGTCCAGTTCCAGGATCTTTCCGATGCCGATGGCCGCGTGGTGATCGGCGACCCGGCGGTGTCGACGGTGACGATCCGCGAGGGCGCCACGGTGACCCTGGCGTTTTCGGCGACGGACGACACGATCGCGGAGGGCGACGACGCCGCGAGCGCGGGGAGCACCACGGTGACCGCGACGGCGAGCATGGCTCGGACGACGGCGTGGACGGTGGAGATCTCCGCGCAGTCCGAGCACGACGCCCGCTGGGAGTTCGCCGACAGCAACCGGACGCTCACCTTCGAGTCGAACCAGACGACGAGCACGGGCGTGGTGACCATCCGCGCGGTCCCGAACGACCTCGACGAACCGGACCTCGAGGTGACCGTGCGCGGCACGCCGGAAGCGTCCACCGGCCTGCCGTCGGCGTCCGCGATCCTGACGCTGACGGACGACGACCTGCCGCAGGTGTCGATCGCGGCGCCGGAGATCGCGCGGGAGACGGGGCACCTGTTCGAGTCCGAGGCCGCCAAGAACAAGTGGGTGCTGACGCGCGTGCTCGTGTCGGACGAGGCGCTGACGGTGAACCTGTCGGTGTCGGAGACGGACGGCGACGTGGTCGAGGCGGACAAGGAGTCGACGATGCAGGCGGTGGAGTTCGCCGCCGGGAAGGCGACGACGAGCTACACGCCGATCACCGACGACGACATCGACGAGGTCCACGGCAATGTGACCGTGACGGTCGAGTCCGGGACCGGCTACGAGCCGGCCCCGGGGAGCGATTCGGCATCGGCGCTGGTGCGCGACGACGACGGCGACCCCCTGGTGTCCTTCGCGATCACGCCGGCGACGCTCACCGTCTCGGAGGGCCAGACCCGGAAGCTGTCGATCGTCTCGCAGACCGTGCAGGACATGACGTTCACGGCCGTCGGCGATCTGCGCCGGGTGTTCCCCGAGGCCACGGCGACGGCGACCGTGTCGGTGGCGGTGACCACCACGGCATCGACCGACGACTACGCGGTGCCGACCGACTCGGTGGTCTTCGAGTTCGACAGCTACATGGACGACGGCCTGGGCGGACTGCGCGTCACGTCACCGCTCTCGTTCGAAGCCAGGGAGGACACCGCGGACGACTCCGGGGAAACCGTGACCGTCGCGATCGACCTGGTCACGAAGGCGGACGACCGCGTGGACCTGGGGACGCCGACGGCCTCGGTGGTCACCCTCCGGGACGGGCCCGCGCTGACGTTCTCGGTAACGCCGGCCGACCTTCAACTCGCCGAGGGCGCGACGGCGACGGTGACGGCGACGGTGGACCCCGTCCACGACGCCGCGTTCACGGCGACGGTCGCCGGCATGTCGGACGACGACGCGCGCTGGGAGTTCGTGGGCGGAACCACGCTGACGTTCGAGGCGAGCCAGGCGGCCCCGACCGGGTTCCGTGAGTATCCGCGCCATCGGCAACGCCGTCGACGACGGCGACCTGGACGATCACGCTGACGGGCACGCCGAGCGCCACCGAGGTGGCGCCGCCGGCGCCGGTGGTTTTGACCGTGCTGGACGACGATCTGCCGCAGGTGTCGATCGCGGCGCCGACACGCGCGCAGAACACGGGACACCTGTTCGAGCACGAGGCGGCGGACACGACGGACGAGAACTGGGTCTGGGTGCTGACGCGCGTGGGCCTGACGGACGGGCCGCTGACGGTGAACCTGTCGGTGGACGATACCGGCACTTTCACGGACGGCGCGGCGGCGACCGCCACGTTCGGCGCGGGCGAGTCGACGGTGCGCTACACGCCGGTCGCCAACGACACCGCGGATGAAGGACACGGCACGGTGACGGTCACCGTCGCCCCCGTCGCCGATCTCTATGCGGTGGTTCCGGGGAGCGCTTCGGCGATGGCGGCCGTGCGCGACGACGACGGCCCGCTGCTCGAGGTGTCGATCGACGCCACGGTCACGGCGCCGGAGGGCATGGCCGCGGTGTTCGGCGCGAAGGCGGAGAACTCGGACGGCACGCTGACGGTGGCGGGCGACCTGGCGCGGCTGTTCTCCGGGTTGACCGCGGTGACGGTGAACGCGCAGTCGGCCGACGGCACGGCGACGGTGGCGGACTCGGACTACACGGCGTTCGACGGGTCGGTGGCGCTCGACACGTTCGAGGTGACGGCCGGAGGCGGCCGTTGGTCCGGCAACGTGTCGGTCCAGACAACGGAGGACATGGTCACCGAGGGTTCCCAGGACTTCACGGTGACGCTGTCGCTGCCGGCGGGGACCGACGCGCGGATCGCGCTCAAGTCGGGCGACGAGACGGGCACGGTGACCATCACGGAGGGCCCGTCGGTGACGCTGACGCTGTCGTCGGACGAGGACCTCGACGAGGGCGACACGGTGACGGTGACGGCCACGGTCGCCCCGGTCCACGACATGCCGTTCACGGTGACGCTGGCGGCGGAGTCGAATGCGGACCGGATCGCGTTCCCGGACGGGGCGACGTTCACCTTCGCGGCGAGCGCGGCGTCCGCGTCGGCGACGCTGACGGTCGAGGCGGTGGACAACGATGTCGACGACGGCGATGTGACGATCGAACTGACCGCCACGCCCAGCGACGCGGCGGTGGCGGCGCCGGCGGTGGAGCTGAGGGTGGTCGACGACGACCTGCCGCAGGTGTCGATCGCGGCGCCCACCGGTGCGACGGACGACTTCCTGTACGAGTTCGAGGCGGCCACGGACGAACTGCAGTACCAATGGGTGCTGACGCGCGAGGGGCTGATCGACGAAACGCTGACGGTGAACCTGTCGGTGTCGGAGACGGACGGCGACTTCGTGGACGCTGCAAAGGAGTCCGCGACGCAGACGGTGACGTTCGCGGCGGACGAGATGACGGTGGGCTACACGCCGATCACGGCCGAGGACACGACGAACGATGCGCACGGCACGGTGACGGTGACGGTGCAGTCCGTTGCGGACTCCTACGACGCGGTGTCGGGGAGCGGCGCCGCGGCGACCCTGGCGGTGCGCGACGACGACGGCGAGCTGGTGACGGTGACGCTGGACCTGGACCCGGCGACGTTGACGGTGAAGGAGGGCCGGGAGGCGCAGCTCTACGCCGAGGCGGAGACGGAGGAAGGCACGTTCGACACGGCGGCGCACATGGCGCGGCTGTTCGGGACGGTGACGCAGGCGGAGGCGATCGCTTCGACGGAGGCGTCGACGGGGACCGGCGCGGCGACGGCGGGCACGGACTACACGGCGCTGGCGGCGGAGACGGTGGCGCTGCCGTTCGCGGACTTCGAGCCCGGCAGCGGCGGCGTGCTGCGGTCGCGCGTGGCGCTGCCGGCGATCGCGACGGAGGAGGACGAGGTGGACGACCCGGACGAGACGTTCAAGGTGAAGCTGGCGGCGCCGGCGGACCAGGACGCGCGCATCGCGGTGTCGACGACGGCGGCGACGGTGACGATCAACGAAGGCCCGCCGGACGGGGCGATCAGACTGTGCTCCGGGACGCGGCAAGCACCTGCACGGACGCCGACAAGGCGCTCGCGAGCAGGAACAGCGAGGGCCGGGTGGAGGTGATCTACAACGACGAGTGGGGCACGGTGTGCGACGACTACTGGAGTAACGGCGACGGCAACGTGGCCTGCACGCAGATGGGCTACCCGGGGGCGGAGCGGGTGTTCTGGAGCTCGCACTTCGGCGGCGCCGCGAGAGGGACCAAGACGTGGCTGGACAACCTGCAGTGCGTCGGCAACGAGGAGGATCTGCTCGAATGCCGGCGGCGCGGCAATCCCGCGGTGGGGGGGCACAACTGCAACGGCGGCGATCGGCACACGGAGGACGCCGGGGTGCGCTGCCTGGCGACGGAGACGGCGGCACACGGCGCGAAGCTGGACCCGGCGACGCTGACGATCGCGCCGGGCGGCACGGCCCGCTACTGGCTGTCGCTGACGAAGCCTCTGTTCTCCACGGAGGTGGAGGGCGCCCAGACCACCTACGTTCCGCACAGCGTGTCGGTCAAGCCGACGCCGGACGCGGGTCTGAGCGTGTCGGCGCCGGGCGAGGAGGCGGGGTACCTGGGGTTCGCGACGCTGGGCGAGCCGAGCACGACCGGCACCGGCGGGTTCTACGGCTGGAGCTATGGGCAGCACGTCGACGTGTCGGTGCCGGCGGGGACGCGGCCGGGCGAATACAAGGTGACGCACACGATGCGTCCGCTGCTGGCCTACCCGGACTTCAGCGTCATGCTACCGACCCTGACGGTGACGGTGGCGGCGCCGACCTCGGTGTCGGGCCCGGCGCCGGTATCGGCGACGGTGTCGGGGCGGGACGCGTCGGTGCGCTTCGATGCGCCGCTGGACGCGTCGTTCGCGCCGTCGACTTCCGACTTCGCGGTGCTCGCGGACGGCCGCCGGCTGGCGCTGACGGGCGCCTGGACGGCGGGCCGCGCGCTGCTGCTGGAACTGGCCGAGCCGGCGACGGGCGCGGTGCGGCTGGCGTACGTGCCGTCGGCGGCGGCGCCGCTCGGCGGCCGGGACGGGTCGGCCGTCCCGCCGTTCGAGACGCTGGCGCTGGCGGTGCCCGGTGAACTCGCGGACGATGCGCCGGACGCGCTCGCCCCGGACGCGCCCAAGCTTCCCGCGGCGGACGCCGCGCCAAAACTGGAAGGCGCGCCGGGTCTGGAAGCGGCGCTGGCGGATGCGCTGCGCGATGCGCCGGGCCCGGTCGCGGCGACGCTGGCCGCGCCGCGGCGCGCGGTGGCGGACCTGACGGGCCTCGGCGCGCTGCCGCAACTGCGGCGCGTGAACCTGGCCGGCAACGCGGTGACGGACGCGGGTCCGCTGGCGCTGCTCGCGGACCTCGAGCGCCTGGACCTGTCGGACAACGCGGTGCAGGACCTGTGGCCGCTGTCGGGTCTGGCCGAACTGCGCGTGCTGGACCTGTCCGGCAACCGCGTCACGGACGTGACGGCGCTGGCCGGTCTGCCGCGGCTGCGGGTGCTGGAGCTTTCGGACAACGCGGTGGAGGACCTGTGGCCGCTCGGCGCGCTGCCGAACCTGGAGTACCTGGGCCTCTCCGGCAACCGCGTATCGGACGTGACGGCGCTCGCTGACCTCCATGCGCTCGCGCGCCTGGACCTCGACGGCAACGCGGTGTTCGATGCCACCCCGCTCGGCGACGTCGGGCGTCTGGTGTGGCTCAAGCTGTCGGGCAACCGGCTGGCGACCCTCGACGGCCTCGGCCGGCTGACGAAGCTGCGCTGGGTGTGGGTGGCCGACAACCCGCTGCCGGACGGCACGACGATCGCGTGGCCCGAGCGCGCCTGGGTGGACAGGCGCTAGATGATCGTAGGGACGACCGTGTCGCCCCGCGCCGGGGCATGGCGGATGCTTCGGCGCGGGACAAGCCCGTCCCCCGCTAGCCCCGTCCGGACGCCTGTCGAATCCCGTCGTCGCTTGTCCGCGCTGCTCCGCCGGGCGCTGGCCGGGGCCGCGCTGGCCGTGGCCGCCACGGCGGTCCACGCCCAGCCGGCGGTGCCGGACGGGCTCACGGTCGCCCCGGTCGCGCGCACCACGGACGAACTGCTTGTGTCGTGGACCGCGGTTACCGGCGCGGTTACCTACGACATCGACATCAAACGTAGCGCGGACACGGACTTTCAAGTCGGCGTCGAGGACATCGGCGCAAATCGCGGGACACTCATGGACCTCGATCCGAACACGCCCTACGACGTGCGCGTGCGCGCAACGGACAGCGGCGGCGACAGCGCCTGGTCGGCGACGGTGGAGGGCTGGACCCACGCCCCGGTCGAGGAACTGCACTACTCCGAGCAGTTCGGCCGCATCCCCTGGGGCGTCGGCCCCGGCGAGAGCTTCCGCCTGCTGACCGTCATCGGCAGCACCGACGCGACGAGCACGAACGTCGGCACCTACCACGAAGTGGCGCGCAGCGGCGTGAAGGCGCGAGGATTTCGCGACTATCTCGACGCCTCCTCTTTGAGTTCGGGATTCTCGTACACCGAGGGCCACCGCGCCCTGGTCAGCACGCCGGGGGTCGATGCGCGCGTCCACACCGACACCACCGTGACCGCGACGGATCCGGGCGTGCCGATCTACTGGTGGGGCGCGGTTTCGGATCAACGCGCCAGCGGTCGGGTGGCCGACGACTACGCGGACTTCTACGACGGCGCCTGGGGGTCGGAGCAGCAGAGGAGCGCCGCCACCCAGCCGTGGACCGGAAGCGCGGCGGACGGCACCGAGCGCAAGGCGGGCGCGACCTCCCACGCGATGGGCGCGGCGCTGGTGGGCGCGGCCGGTATGGGCGACGCGGTCGACGGCGGCCCCCTCGACGGGCCGACCGCCGCGAACACGGAGACGCGCCCGGTTTTTGCCCTGTCGCACGTCTACAAGGTGGTCGACGCGCCCGAGGATCCCCCGCTCCCGCACCCGCGGGTGCTGCTCGACACGACCGTGACGGTCGGCGAGTACGACACCGACGAGGACCCGGCAGGCGGACCGGTGGGGCTACGTCGGCCCCTTCTTTCAGCCCCTGGGCTGGTCTCCAGCTTTTCCCCGGACGAAACCGAGTGAAAACCTCCCGGCCGGCCGCCTGGGCGGCGACCAGTTCCTGCACCAGGGTTCGACGTGGACCCTGTACCGGTTTCTGTGGAAGGAGAACGGATTCGAATACAACGCCCTGCCGGTGGTCCCTCAGTGGGACGGCTCGGCCAAGCAGGAATTTTCCGGCCGCATCGGCTACGAGCTGGGCACCGGGGACACGGCGGTCATGGTCGCATTGCCCGCCAATGCCAGCGAAATCAAGGCGCGGGAGTCGCTCGCGTTCCACCGGGCGCTCACGGACTGGCCGGGCGCGGTCGGCAGCGAGGTGTCGCTGCGCGTCCTCAATCTCGACATCGCGGACATCTGGTCGGCGGTGCTGGTTCCGGGACGCGCCCCCGGCGGTCCCACCGGGTTCGCCGCCGACGGCCCGGGCACGCTGAGCGCGCGCACCTTCTACTGGAACGGCGTCGAGTACACCGTCGACCGGCTCGCCGTCGGCGCAACGGAGCGCGGCCCCGGGTTGCAGTTCGCGACCACCCCGGACCTGCCGGAGGGTCTGCGGCTGACGGTGCCGGAGCGCTCCGATGCCGGCGGCAGGTTCCGCTACCCCGTTCACGTCTACCCGCTCGATCGTGCGACGCGCAGCGCCGCCCCCGGCGTCGACTTCGAGTGGCCGGGCGCCCGCACCGCCTGGGCGCGGGTCGGCAACACTGAGCCGGTTTCGGTCTACCTGACCACGCCCCCTCGCGCGCAACACGTTCAGCGGGAACTCTGGGCCGCGACCCTGACGCCGGGGCGCGCGGCCACCGCGACCGACGCGGAACCGGTGCTCGGCTACTGGCCCGCGGACGAGCTGCCGCCGACGGAGGATCCGGTCACCGGCGCCCCGGGCACGCTGACGCCCGTCGCGGCGCAGGTCGACGGCGTCGCCTACACGGTGGACGCGCTGGCGATGGTCAGCGAGGCGGACTTGTGGCTGCGCACGACGCCGCCGCTGCCGAAGGGACGCGGTTTGGTCCTCGAATTGGAGGTGGCGGGAGGCGTGCTGCCGTTATCCGTGGACGCCGCCGAATTGCGTGACTACGGGTACAGGTGGCCCGACCCGTTCGGCGGAGCCTTGAGCTCGGGCTGGGGCGCGGACAGCGACGACGACGGCACCCTGGATACACGCCGCGTGCGCCTGGTGCGCTGGGGCACGTCCGGCGGCGGCGTGCGCGCGTCGGTCTCGCCGCCATCGGTGCCCGAGGGCGACGGCACCGCCAGGGTGTCGGTGACCGCGACCCTCGACGGCGACCCGGTCGCCGCCGACCTGCCGGTCACCGTGACGATCGGCGCGGCGGACGACACCGCCACCGCGGGGGACGACTACACGGCGTCCGCAACGCACACCCTGACGGTGCCGGCGGGTGCGCACAGCGCCTCGGTCGACGTTGACATCGCCGTCGCCGACGACAGCGTTGCCGAACCGCTGGAGGAGATATCGGTCGTCGTCGAGGCCGAGGGGCGGGCGAGTGCTGCGACCGCGTTCGCGATCGAGGACGACGACCACGTCACGATCGAGTACTGGGCGGCGGCGCTGACCGGCGCCAGGATCGAATTCGGCGGCCGCGCGGTGGACGGCTACCTGGCGGATCCGCAAACGCTTGCGCCGCTGGGCGGCGAACTCGCGCCGCTGCGGCTGCGCTGCTGCCGCGGCCGGCAGTCCGACGAGCCCATGCGCACGGTGCGCGCGCTCGGCCGCCACGGCGACGACTTCGTGTTCGCCATGACGAACCTGGTGCGCGACGGCGCGCTCGCGCCCGAGTTCGCCGGCGCCGTCCTGCGCGTCGGCGCCCGGCCGCTGTCCCTCGACCGCGCCCGCGTGGTGGAACTCGCCCCCGGCGCCCCCGCGCTGGCGTGGGACGCGCACCTCGTCGACGCACCGCCCGGCGAGGCCCGGAACGTGCGCCTGAGCGGACCCGACCACCCGGTGCTCGAAGAGGTCGAGGTGGTCTCGTCGCCGCGCGCCGGTCCCGCGGACAGCCCGAAATACGGCCGCGGCGAGGTGATCCGGATCGCGCTGCGCTTCGACGAGCCAGTGACGGTCACGGGCGCCCCGACCCTCGCGGTCGCCGTCGGCAGCGTCGATCGGACGGCGGCGTACAGCCACGGATCGGGCACCCGCGAGATCGTGTTCGCCTACGCGGTGGTGCAGGCCGATGCGGCCCCGGACGGCATCGACGTCGCCCGCGTCGCCGACGCGGTGCTCCCGGCCACCGCGCTCGCCTCGTCGGCCTCCGGCGCCGCGCCCGTCTACGGCGACGTCGACCCGCCGCCCGCGCCCGGCCACGCGGTGGACGGCGGCCTGGCGCCGGCGGCATGGGCGCTGGCGGTACACGACGCCGTCGTGGGCGAGGGCGGCGGGACGGCGTTTGTGACGGTGGCGATCAGCCGCACGACGGACACGCCGGTGACGGTGGACTACGCGACGGAGGACGCGACCGCGCTCGCCGGCAGCGACTACACGGCGGCGTCCGCCACGCTGACGGTGGCGGCGCACGCGGGATTCGCCACGGTGACGGTCCCGATCCTGGACGACACGGACGGCGAGGCCGACGAGACCTTCATGGTGACCCTCGCCAACGCGTCGACCGGCGTGGTCATCGCGCGCGCCGCGGCGACCGTCACGATCACGGACGACGACGCCGGCCCCGCGGTCGGGATCGCGCGGCCGACGCTGGCCGGCACGGGCCCGGACGCGCACCTGTTCGAGGGCGAGGGCGCGTTGTCCGGCGGCGCCTGGGAGCTGAGCGCCGCCGCCCCGGTGCCGGCGGACCTGGCCGTCGAGGTGCGGGTCGAGGAGACGGGCGGCGACTTCGTGCCGGGGTCCGGCGAAGGCCTGCGCCGGGTGGTGATCCCGGCGGGATCGATGAGCGTGTCGTTCGACCCCATCGAAGACGACGGCACGGACGAGCCTCACGGCACCGTCACGGTGACCGTGCTGCCGGGCGACGGGTACACGGTGGACAGCGCGGGGAGCGAGGCGGCGGTGGCCGTGCGCGACGACGATTTCCGTGCGGCGCCGCTCGAATTCCTGGTCGAGCCGGCGGACGCGGCGGTGATGGAAGGCGAGGACCTGATCGCCGAACAGGTGGTTCGCACCGTCGCGGACGGCACGTTCACCGCGACGGCCGACCTCGAGCGCCTGGCCGTGGACCTGGCCGGCCTGCAGTTCCGCTGGGGTTTCACGACGCTCGTCGGCGAAGCGGACGCGGACGACTTCACCGCGGCGGAGTCGACCGCGACCGTCGCCGCGGCGGACTTCGTGCCGTTCGGGGACGGAACCGGCGCCGGCCTGGCCGCGCGCCGGGCGCTCGTCGGCGTGTCCGCGGCGACGGACGCCGAGGCCGAGGACGCCGAACGGTTCCTGGTGGCCCTCGAACGGACCGCCGGCAGCGCGACCGTGGCGCAGGCGGCCGCGCGCACCGCGCCGCCCGGCATGTCGGCGCCGCTGCGCGGCCGGAACTTCTTCCGCGCGGTGGTGACCATCCGCGCGGGCGGCGTGCTCACGCTCGAACTCGGCGAGAACGTGCTGGAGGAGGGCCGCACGACCGCGGTGACCGCCACCCACGCCCCGCCGCGCGCCCAGGCGTTCACGGTGACGGTGTCCCTCCCGGCTTCCGACCGCTACGGGTTCGAAGGCGAAAACCGCACCCTCTCGTTCGCGCCGAACGCCTGGCGGGCCACCGGCACGGTGACGGTCCGCGCCATCGACAACCTGGTCGAAGACGGCGACGCGGTCACGGTCGTCACCGGAACCCCGGATGCGCCGGACGTGGCGCCGGCGACGGCGGCGCTGCGCGTGGCGGACGACGACGGGCCGCGCGGCGCCGTGCTCTGGGAGACCGACCTGACGGTGGGCGCGGGCGAGGCGGAGGACGACGACGAGTGGGGCTACGTGGACGCCGCGCTGGCGACGCCCGTCGAAGGGGTCACGACGCAGGTCGGCGCGCTCGCGGACCCGACCTTCGAGTGGACGGGCGTCGAGTACACCGTGCGACGCCTGACGCTGCCATCCTCCGGCGCCACGGCGGGCGGCGTGTTCGTCGCCGAGACCGCCGGGGGATCGGCGCCCCTGGTGGGTCGGCGGGCCTACTTCGCCGACCTGGGGCTCGAAGTGGAGTGCGCGGACGGCTCGAGGACGATGCGGCGCCTGCGGGTTGGCACCGACAAGCTCCACCCGCTCGCCGCCTGCGCGGGCTGGGACCTGGCGGCGCACGGCTCGCGAGTCACCACCGTGCGCCTGCTGGACCTCGGCCCGGCCACGTACTGGGACGGTCGCCTCGCGCCGGCGGATTCCACCGAGCGGTCCGGCTACTGGGTAGAAGGCAGCCTCGCCCGCGGGAGGCTGGCGCCCGATGCGTTCCAGGCCAACGGCCCCGGGGGCGAGCCGGTGGTCTACAGCGTCGACCGGCTCGCGCTCGTGAGCGGCATCCCGGGCCCGGACGGCAGTCTGCCGCACCGCCTGGAGTTCGCCACCACGCCGGACCTGCCACCGGGCCCGATGAGCCTCCTGGTGACGAGCCATCGGGCGGACTACGTACCGGAGGCGGACAGCGCCGAGGTGTTCCACGTCTACCCGCTGACGGCGGCGGCGCGGAGCACGCTGGCCGAGGTGGACTACGTCTTCGAGGTCGACCCGGCACGCCACGACGGCTCGTCAATCAACGATTCCCCCGTCGCGGCCCATGGCGTGATCCAGCGCGCGCTCCTGCTTCCCGCCGCCGGTGCCGCCGCGACCGCTCCGCCGCCTGTGGAGCCGCTGGAGGTCTGGTCAGGGCTGGTGACGGTCGGGGAGGATACGGGCGGGGGCAGACGTGTTGTTGGCTATGCTGAGCCGGGTAACGAAGTCTTGGTGACAGCGGAGCACCCATTCGGAAGCATCGAGGCCGCGCCTATACCGGAGATTGACCTGCATTCTCTCGACAACCGCGTCGGGATTATGGCGTTCCAACAACAACAAGACCTGGGGGTGGCGCATTTCCATTTCTATCCCCAAGGTATCTCTATTGTGCTCCGTAGGGGCGTCCATGTGCCGATTCCGTTTGGACTCGATGTCAGTGGAGACTTCGGCAGCGTGCGCGTGTGGGTGCCACAAGCCGCTTTTGACGGAGACACATTCTTGTGGGCCGTCCATGCAGGGCATGGCTGGGACACGGATCAAACCCGCCGCGTCCGCATGGTGCGGGTCAGGGAGGGTGTGCAACTCCCGCGACTATCAGCCCTGCGGGCCCGCCTGACGGAAGCCGGTGGCAGCACTGCGCGGGTCACGGGCACGGCGACCTTTGCCGAGTACGACTTTTTCCCCAGCGTGCTACCGCGCACACACGATACGCCGATGCAGGTGCTCATCAGCGGCCCCGACGCGGACTCTAATGTTAGTGTTCTTGGGAAGGCGACATTTACGATACCGCGAGGTGAGCGAGGCGCGTCGTTCACTGCCGAAGTACCGATAGACGGCGTCGTCGGGGACGAGTTGTACGTGGACAACGCTACTCCGTTCTATTCCTTCTTTTCACCCGTGACCGTCGAGCCCTTTGAGGCGGGCGAGCACCCCGTCGCGGAGGGAAGCGGTGAAGCAACGGTGCCGCAACTGACCGGGGTGCGGCCGTTCTCGACTCCGGCCGCGGGCACCGGCACGGACCGGGTCTACGGCGCGGGCGAGACGATCGCCATCGGCCTCGAGTTCGACCGGGCGGTCACGGTGGCGGGCATGCCGACGCTCGCGTTCACCGTCGGCGAGACGGAGAAGACGGCCGCATTCGCCCACCGGGCCGGCGAGACCGCGGCGGTCTTCGAGTACACGGTGGCGGTCGGCGACTTGGACGACGATGGCATTGACGTCGGACCGGTGGCCGCGGCGCTAGCGTTCCCGCCGGGCGCTTCGATCCGGGCCGCGGCCGATGGCGCCGAGCCCCGCTACGGCGACCTCGACCCGGAACCGTTCGCGGAGCACCAGGTGGACGGCTCGCTGACGGCGCCGGCGTCCGCGCGCATCGCGACCCTGCACGGCGGCACGTTCGCGGAGAGCGCCGACAGCGCGACGCTGACCCTGGCGCTCGGCCAGCCCGCCGCAACGCCGATGACGTTCGCCTACCGGACCCGCGAGACCGGCAGCGCCGCCGCCGGCGAGGACTTCACGGCGACCCGCGGCTCGGTGACGGTCGCCGCCGGCGCCCGCCGCGCGACGCTCACCGTGCCGATCCTCGACGACGACCTCGACGAACCCGACGAGTCCTTCGAGGTGGCGGTGACGATGGGCGCCGAGCGGATCGCCGCCACGGTCGTCGTCGCGGACGACGACCTGCCCGAGGTCCGCATCGCGATCCCGGCGGTGGTGGCCGAGACCGGGTACGTGTTCGAAGGCGAGGATGAGAGCTCTGGCGTGGTGGTCCCCCGCGCCAACTGGCGGCTGACCCGCGTGACGGCCGTGCCGGTTGCGGAACTGGAGCCGCTGACCGTGGATCTGCGCGTCACCGAGCGTGGAAGTGACTACGTGGGCGATACCCTCGATGAGGTGGAATCGACCCTAGGGGATGCCTTCGGCACGGCAACCTTCGCGGCCGGCGCCACCACCGCCTACTTCTCCCCCATCTTCGACGACGACCTGGACGAGCCGCACGGCGTCGTCGGCGTCTGGCTGGAGCCGGGCGAGGGCTACGTGCTCGGCGACGCGGCGAACACGGGAGGCGAGGTGGCGGTGCGCGACGACGACGGCGAACTGGTCACGTACCGCTTCGATCCGGGCGCGCTGACCGTGCTGGAGGGGACGACCGCGCGGGTCGACATCGTCATCGAGGTCACCGCCGACGGCACGTTCACCGAGATTGGGGACCTTGAGCGCGTGTTCGGGACGATTTTAGACGCCCCGGTTCGGACCGACTTCACCGCCGGGACCGCGACGGCGGATACGGACTTCACCGGGTCCGATGCCGAGCTGTCGACGGCGGTAAGCTGGACGACGTTCGAGCGAACGCCGTCGGGCGGATGGACGCACCGCTTTCCCGTCGACGTCGCGATCACGTCGGACTCGGTGGACGAACCTTCCGGCGAGACCTTCACCCTGGGCTTCCCCGCGGACCTGTTCACAGATTTGGTCGATGGAGAGCCCGTCGACTTGTTCGATGGAAAGCTCGTCGTCGGCACGCCTTCCGAGGCCATCGTCACCATCAGCGACGCCGGCACGCCGACGCTGACGCTGAACCTGTCGGAAACCGAACTCGCCGAAGGCGACGCTCCGGGCGAGGCGGCGACGACCACCGTCACGGCGAGCCTGGCGCCAGCGCGGTCGGGAGCGTTCGACGTCACCGTCTCGGCCATCTCGAACGATCTGGCCGACGGCGCGCGGTGGCAGTTCGTCGGCGCGAACCGCACGCTCCGCTTCGCCGCCGACGCCACGGCGAGCACGGGAACGGTCGCGCTCCGCACGCGGCCGAACGACATCCCCGACGGGGATGCGGCGGTGCGGGTGCTGGCGACCCCGGACGCCACGACCGGCATCCCCCGGGCGGAGGCGTCGTTGACCGTGCTCGACGACGACCTGCCGGGCGTGTCGATCGCCGTTCCGCTCCCGGCGCGCAACGGCGGCCACCTGTTCGAGGACGAGAGCGCAGCCCCGGAAAACGCCTGGCTGTTGACCCGGACGGCGCCCACCGACGCGGCGCTGGCCGTGAACGTGACGGTCGCGGAGAGCGGTCCTGGCGACTTCGTGCCCGAGTCCGGCGAAGCGGCGCAGACGGTCACGTTCGAGGCGGGCGAGGCGACGGCGGCCAGCGCGCCCATCGAGGTCGACACGGTCGACGAGCGCCACGGCGGCGTCACGGTCACGCTGCTCGACGGGTCGGGCTACGAGGTCCTCGGCGTACGCGCCGCGGTGGCCCTGGTGCGCGACGACGACGGCATGCCGCTGATGACCGTGTCGCTGGACCCGACGGACCTGTTGGTGGCAGAGGGCGAGCATGCCGCGGTCGACGTGGTGGCGGCGACCGTGCGCGACGGCACGTTCACCGAGCCCGGCGACCTCGACCGGGTGTTCGGGCTGCACTACCTGCCGGTCGTGGTCTCGGGGACCGACGGCGAGGCCACGGGGACGGCCGGCGACTACCTCGCGGAGGAGACCGAGACGCGGCTCGCGTTCGCGGACTTCGTTCCGACGCCCCTCGGCGACGGCCTGACGGCGCGCGTCGCGGCGGTGCCGGTGCCGGTGCTGGAGGACGAGGTCGCCGACGCCGACGAGACGTTTCGGATCGAGTTCAATAATTTCCGCATGGGCATCCCGGACGAGCGCGTGGTGCCGGGCGCGCGCAGCGTGGTGACGGTCACCGAAGGGCCGGCGGTGACGGCGCGGTTCGACCGCGAATCGGTCGTGGAGGGGGGCGCGGCGACGCTGACGGCGAGCGTGTACCCGATGCATCCGGACCCGTTCACGATCACGGTGACCGCGCCGGCCTCGGACCGCCACGATTTCACCAGCGGCGAACTGCGTTTCGCGGCGAGCGCGGCGGCGAGCGCGAACGCTCTGAGTGTGACCGCCGCCGACAACGCGCTGGTCGACGGCGATGTCGACATCGACTTCTCGCTGATGGCGAGCACCGACGCGGTCGCCGTGCCGGCCACGCTCACCCTGACCGTCGTCGACGACGACGGGCGCCCGACGGTGTCCATCGCACCGCCGCCGGGCGCGGCCGGGGGTTACCTGTTCGAGCACGAGGCGGCGGACGCCGCCGCCGGCGCGTTCCGCATCCACCGCCGCGGCGGCGCCATGGACGCGTTCGCGGTGTCGCTGCGGGTGAGCGACGGCGCCGGCGACTTCGTCGACGACGGGGTCGTCGCCCGTGTCGTGGACGCGGCGGAAGTCCTGTTCGCGCCGGTGGTGGCGGACGCCGCCGACGAGCCCCACGGGACGGTGACGGTCACGCTCCTTGAGGGGCCCGGCTATGTCGTCGATGCGGCCGCGGCCTCGGCGTCGGCGAACCTGCGCGACGACGACGGCACGCTGCTCGAGGTGTCGATCGACGCCGCGGTCACGGTGTCGGAGGGCAGGACCGCGGCGTTCGGCGCGAAGGCGGAGAACTCGGACGGCACGCTGACGGCGGCGGGCGACCTGGCGCGGGTGTTCTCCGGGTTGACCGAAGTGACGGTGAACGCGCGGTCGGCCGACGGTTCGGCGATGGCGGACTCGGACTACACGGCGTTCGACGGGTCGGTGGCGCTGGGCACGTTCGAGGCGGTGACCGGCACGCCCGGAGGCGGCCGCTGGACCGGCAACGTGTCGGTGCAGACGACGGCGGACATGAACGACGGCGAGGACCCCGAGGACTTCACGCTGACCCTGTCGCTGCCGGCGACGACGAACGCGCGGATCGCCCTCAAGTCGGGCGACGAGACGGGCACGGCGACCATCACGGAGGGCCCGGCGCTGACGCTGTCGGTGGCCCCCGAGGAGCTCGCCGAGGGTGCGACGGCGACGGTGACGGCGTCGGTGGAGCCGACCCACGACGCCGCGTTCACGGTGACGGTCGCCGGCATGTCGGACGACGATGATCGCTGGGAGTTCGTGGGCGGAACCACGCTGACGTTCGCGGCGAACCAGGCGGCCCCGACGGGTACGGTGACTATCCGCGCCATCTCCAACGACGACGACGACGGCGACGTATCGATCACGCTGACGGGCACGCCGAGCGTCACCGATGTGGCGCCCCCCGCGCCCGTGGTGCTGACCGTGCTGGACGACGACCTGCAGCGGGTTTCGATCGCGGCGCCGGGGATCGTGCGGGACACCGGCCACCTGTTCGAGCACGAGGCCTCCGGGAACAAGTGGGAGCTGACGCGCGCGGGGCTGACGGAAGATGCCCTGACGGTGGACCTGTCGGTGAGCGACACCGGCGCGTTCACGGCCGGCGCGGCGCCGACCGTGGCCTTCGGCGCCGGGATGGACACGACGTCCTACACGCCGGTCACCAACGACGACGACGACGAGGGGCACGGCACGGTGACGGTGACGGTCGATTCCGGGACGGGGTACGCGGTGGACCCGGACGCGGCGAGCGCGTCGGTGGACGTGCGCGACGACGACGGCCCGCTGCTCGAGGTGTCGATCGACGCCGCGATCACGGTGCCGGAGGGCATGGCCGCGGAGTTCGGCGCGAAGGCGGAGAACTCGGACGGCACGCTGACGGCGGTCGGCGATCTGGCGCGGCTGTTCGGGTTGACCGAAGTGGCGGTGACGGCGCGGACGGCGGACGGTTCGGCGATGGCGGCTTCGGACTACACGGCGTTCGACGGGCCGGTGGCGCTCGACACGTTCGAGGCGGTGCCCGGCACGCCCGGAGGCGGCCGCTGGACCGGCAACGTGTCGGTGCAGACGACGGCGGACATGAACGACGGCGAGGACCCCGAGGACTTCACGCTGACCCTGTCGCTGCCGGGGACGACGAACGCGCGGATCGCGCTCAAGTCGAGCGGCGAGACGGGCACGGCGACCATCGCGGAGGGCCCGTCGGTGACGCTGACGCTGTCGGACGACGACCTCGACGAGGGCGACACGGCGACGGTGACGGCGGCGGTGGCCCCGATGCACGACATGCCGTTCACGGTGACGCTTTCGACGGACTCGGACCGGATCGCGTTCCCGGACGGGACGACGTTCACCTTCGCGGCGAGCGCGGCCACGGCGTCGGAGACGCTGACCGTCGAGGCGGTGGACAACGAGATCGACGACGGCGACGCGGAGGTGGAGATCGAGGCGACGGCGAGCGACGCCGCGGTGACGGCGCCGGCGCCGGCGCTCACCCTAACGGTGCGCGACGACGACGACCCGACGGTGTCGATCGCGGCGCCCGCCGGTGCGATGGACGACTTCCTGTACGAGGCCGAGGCCGCCGTGGACGCGCCGGAATACCAGTGGTCGCTGACCCGCGTCGGCCTGACGGACGAAGAACTGATCGTGGACGTGTCGGTGGCGGACACCAGCACGTTCGCAGCCGCCACGGCGGCGACGGTGACGTTCGAGGCGGGCGAGTCGACGGCGGCCTACACGCCGATCACCGCGGCGGACACGGTCGACGATACGCACGGCACGGTGACGGTGACGGTCGATTCCGGCACGGGCTACGCGGTGGACCCGGACGCGGCGAGCGCGGCGCTGGCGGTGCGCGACGACGACGGCGACCTGGTGACGGTGACGCTGGAGCCGGCGACGTTGCGGGTGATCGAAGGGAGAAGCGCGCAGTTGCGCGCGGCGGCGGAGACGGAGGAGGGCACGTTCGACACGGCGGCGCACATGGCGCGGCTGTTCGGGACGGTGACGCGGGCGGAGGCGATCGCCTCGACGGAGGCGTCGACGGGAGACGGCGCGGCGACGGCGGGCACGGACTACACGGCGCTGGCGGCGGAGACGGTGGAGCTGCCGTTCGCGGACTTCGCCGGCGGCGGCGGCGTGCTGCGCTCGCGCGTGGCGCTGCCGGAGATCGCGACGGCGGACGACGAGGTGGATGACGCCGACGAGACGTTCAAGGTGAAGCTGGCGGCGCCGGCGGACCAGGACGCGCGCATCGCGGTGTCGACGACGGCGGCGACGGTGACGCTGTCGGAGGGCAGCCTGCTGCGGCTGTGCCGAACCGTGGACGACGTGCTGAAGTGCACGGAACAGGACAAGACAACGGATGCGGATCGGCTCACCGAGGGCCGGGTGGAGATCCAGAACGACGACGGCGAGTGGAGCACGGTGTGCGACGACTACTGGAGCAACGGCGACGGCAACGTGGTCTGCCGGCAGATGGGCTACGCGGGGGCGGAGCGGGTGTTCTGGAACTCGCACTTCGGCGGCGCCGGCAAGAAGTTCAAGACGTTGCTGGACGACGCGTCGTGCGTCGGCAACGAGAAGGATCTGCTCGACTGCCGGAACCACGACGGCGACGATCTCGCCGACGTGATCGGGGACCACAACTGCAACGTCGGCGGTCGGCACACGGAGGACGCCGGGGTGCGCTGCCTGGCGGCGGAGACGGCGGCGCACGGCGCGAAGTTGAATCCGAACACCCTGACGATCCGGGCCGGCGGCGCCTCGGGACGCTACTGGGTGTCGCTGACAAAGCCTCCGTACAGCACGGAGACGGTGAACGAAGAGGATGTCCTGACTCCGCACAACGTGGGCATCAAGCCGGAGGCGGACAAGGGTCTGACGGTGGCGATCTCCGGCGGCGCCGGGTCGCACCTGGAGTTCGCGACGCAAGGGCCCGAGAGCGATACCGCCGCCGGGTTCTACGGCTGGAGCTACGCGGAGGATGCCGACGTGTCGGCGTCGAAGGACACGCAGCCGGGCGAATACAAGGTCGAGCACGCGGTGCGTCGGCCGGCGGACGCTCTGGACTTCGGCTTCAAGGTGCCGGACCTGATGGTGACGGTGACGGCGGCCGCGTCGTCGGGTCCCGCGCCGGTGTCGGCGACGGTGTCGGGGCGGGACGCGTCGGTGCGCTTCGATGCGCCGCTGGACGCGTCGTTCGCGCCGTCGACTTCCGACTTCGCGGTGCTGGCGGACGGCCGCCGGCTGGCGCTGACGGGCGCCTGGACGGCGGGCCGCGCGCTGCTGCTGGAACTGGCCGAGCCGGCGACGGGCGCGGTGCGGCTGGCGTACGTGCCGTCGGCGGCGGCGCCGCTCGGCGGCCGGGATGGGTCGGCGGTGGCGCCGTTCGAGGCGCTGGCGCTGGCCGAGCCCGGGGACGGGACGCCAGACGCGTCCACGATGGACCGCTCGCCCGAACGGCCCGAAGCAAACGCCGCGCCAAAACTGGAAGGCGCGCCGGGTCTGGAAGCGGCGCTGGCGGATGCGCTGCGCCATGCGCCGGGCCCGGTCGCGGCGACGCTCGCCGCGCCGCGGCGCGCGGTGAAGGACCTGACGGGTCTGGGCGCGGTGCCGCAACTGCGGCGCGTGAACCTGGCCGGCAACGCGGTGACGGACGCGGGTCCGCTGGCGCTGCTCGGGGACCTCGAGCGCCTGGACCTGTCGGACAACGCCGTCGAGGACCTGTGGCCGCTGTCGGGTCTGGCCGAACTGCGCGTGCTGGACCTGTCCGGCAACCGCGTCACGGACGTGACGGCGCTGGCCGGTCTGCCGCGGCTGCGGGTGCTGGAGCTTTCGGACAACGCGGTGGAGGACCTGTGGCCGCTCGGCGCGCTGCCGAACCTGGAGTACCTGGGCCTCTCCGGCAACCGCGTATCGGACGTGACGGCGCTCGCTGACCTCCATGCGCTGGCGCGCCTGGACCTCGACGGCAACGCGGTGTTCGATGTCACCCCGCTCGGCGACGTCGGGCGTCTGGTGTGGCTCAAGCTGTCGGGCAACCGGCTGGCGACGCTGGACGGCCTCGGCCGGCTGACGAAGTTGCGCTGGGTGTGGGTGGCCGACAACCCGCTGCCGGACGGCACGACGGTCGCGTGGCCCGAGCGCGCCTGGGTGGATGTGGCGGCCGATGGGCGCTAGCCGGGCCACGGCGGATGTTCCGGCACGGGGCGGGACAAGCCCGTCCCCTACGGACACCCGTGCCGAGCCTGTGCAGGCCCCCGGCGACGGGCCGGAACGTGTAGGGGCGACGCTATCGCGCCCGCGGGGCGCGCCGTCGCCCCGTGCCGAATCCGTGCAAGCCTCCGACGGCGGGACGCGCCTCATGCCGAGGCAGATTCGCGGGGCAACGTACAAGCGCCCGTTCGACCTGGCGGCGCTGTGTGTCGCCGGGGTGTTGCTGGCGCCGCTCTGGCTCGCGCTCGTGATCGCCGTGCCGTTGGCGGTGAAGCTCGGCGACGGCGGGCCGGTGCTCTACCGCCAGCGCCGCCTGGGCCTGGGCGGCCGGGTCTTCGATCTGGTGAAGTTCCGCACCATGCCGGTGGATTCGGAAGACGCCACCGGCCCCGTGTGGGCGGCGCATCCGGACCGGCGCGCGACGCCCGTGGGCCGCGTGCTGCGGCGACTGCGCCTCGACGAGCTGCCGCAGGCGCTGAACGTGCTGCGCGGCGAGATGAGCCTGGTGGGTCCGCGGCCCGAGCGCCCGGAACTCGCGCCGCGCTGCGAGCGCGCCGCACCCGGGTTCGCGCGGCGCCTCGCCGTGCGTCCCGGCATCGCCGGCCTCGCCCAGGCGCGGCGCGGGGCGGCGGCGACGCCGCGTCAGAAACTGCGCTACGACCTGCTCTACATCGACGCCATGGGGCCGTGGCTGGACATCAAGTTGTGCGCGGCGTGCCTGCTGCGGGTGCTGGCGGAGGCCGTGTCCCGCCCGCGCCGTCCGCACCGGGAACCCGGCCTTGGCGGCGCGCCGGCACGGCGGCCGCGCGGGCGGCGCTACCTCCGTTATCGGGACGGGGCCGCGACGGCGCCGGGCATGAACCACCAGATGGGCAACCTGGCCTGCCTGCTGCGCGAGGCGGATGCGCTCGGGCGGCTCGCCGTGCTGCCGCCGCTGCGGCTCTCGGCGGCGCACAACCTGGGGGTCGCCCGGACGTGGCGCTGGGACACCTACTTCGACTTGGCGGCGAGCCGCCTGGTGGCGGCCGACGGCGCCGAACGCCCCCTGCCGCTGGCGTGCGCGCCACCGCCCGCGTCGTCGACTCCATTCGTGCTCGGACCCGGCGAGCGGCTTCCCGCCGCGGAGCGGGACTGCCCGCTGGTCGAGCGGCGCGTGCGCGCGGACGTGCACGCCCGCGACCTGCCGCAAACCGGCGGGCCGGCACTGGAACTGCGCCTGGTCCCTTCCGCGCGCGCGCGCGCCCTGGCCGCGCCGGTGGTCGCCGCGCTCGGCGGGGAGGGGTGCTTCGCGGCGGTGCACGTGCGCCGCGGCGACCGCCGCTACGGGCCGCTCGGGTGGCTGACGCGGCCGGCGCGCATCGCCCGGCGCCTCGACCGCCTCGGCGTGCCGGCGGGGAGCGCCGTGTACGTGCTGTCAGACGAGCGCAACGATCGCTACTGGCGCGCGTTCCAGCGCGACGCGGGGCGCCGCTTCGCGGTGGCGCGCTACCGGGACTTCCCGGCGCTGGCGGCGCTCGTGCCGCCGCGGGCCGCGTGTCCGGACAACTACCTGCTCTACGAGGTGGAGAAGGAAGTGATGCGCCACGCCGCCGTCCGCGTCGAGACGTTCCCCGGGCTCGCGCCGGAGCCGGCGGACGCGGCGCTGGTGCCCTTGCCGGTGTGGCTGACCGTGAGAACGCTGCGCCGCAGCCGGCAGGCGGCGCTGCGGCTCGTTCGGCGCAGCGTGGGCGAGCGGTTGTGGGGCGCGGCACGTCGCCTGTGCCGGCGGCTGGCCGCCGGGGGGCGGGCCGTGCGGGGGGACGCGTGAGCGCGCGGGTGGCCCTGATCACCGGCGTGACCGGCCAGGACGGCGCGTATCTCGCCGAGCTGCTGCTCGGCAAGGGCTACGTCGTGCACGGCGTCAAGCGGCGCTCCTCGTCGTTCAACACCGCCCGCATCGACCACCTCTACCGGGACCCGCACGAGCCGGGCGGGCGCTTCTTCCTGCACTACGGGGACCTCGCCGACAGCGCGAACCTCATCCGGCTGGTGGCGGAGACGGCGCCGGACGAGATCTACAACCTCGGCGCTGCGAGCCACGTGCAGGTGAGCTTCGAGCTGCCGCAGTACACGGCGGACGTCAACGCGCTCGGCGCGCTGCGCCTGCTCGAGGCGCTGCGCATCCTCAAGGCCGAGCGGTCGGTGCGCTTCTACCAGGCCTCGACCTCGGAACTCTACGGCAACGCCGACGCGTGCCCGCAGGACGAGACGACGCCGTTCGCGCCGCGCAGCCCCTACGCGGCGGCCAAGCTCTACGCCTACTGGATGACCGTCAACTACCGCGAGGCGTACGCCATGCACGCCTCGAACGGCATCCTGTTCAACCACGAGAGCCCGCTGCGCGGCGAGACGTTCGTGACGCGCAAGATAACCCGCGCAGCGGCCGCGATCGCGCTCGGTCGTGCGGAGACGCTGTATCTCGGCAACCTCGACGCGCGGCGCGACTGGGGACACGCGCGCGACCACGTCGAGGGCATGTGGCGCATCGCGACCCATGAGGAGCCCGGCGATTACGTGCTGGCGACGGGTGAGGCGCACACGGTGCGGGAGTTCGCCGAGCTCGCGTTCGCGGAAGCGGGCGTGGAGATCGCCTGGGAGGGTGCGAGCGAGGCGGAGCGCGGGCGCGACGTGCGCACCGGGGCGGTGCGCATCGCGGTCGATCCGCGCTACTTCCGCCCGACCGAGGTGGACGCGCTGGTGGGCGATGCGTCGAAGGCGCGCCGCGTGCTCGGCTGGCGGCCGCGCACCACCTTCCGCGAGCTGGTGGCCGAGATGGTGTGCGCGGACCTTGCGCTGCTGGACTGCGGCGGCGCGCCCGGGACGGTGCCGCGGTGAACGTGCTCGTCAACTACGCGACGTGCGAGTTCGCGCGCTACCGGCGGCTGTCGAGCGAGACGGCGCGCCGCTACGGGGGCTTCGCGCGCGTGCTCGAGCGGTCGCCGGCGGACCTCGACGCGGACTTCCGGCGGCGTCACGCCGCGCTCCTGGCGGCGCCGCGTGGCGGCGGATACTGGCTCTGGAAGCCGTACCTGATCGAACGGGCGCTGCGCACGCTCGATGCGGACGACTGCCTGTGCTACGCGGACGCCGGGGTATTCTTCACCGGCCCGGTGGATGCGATCGCGGCGCTTCTGCGGCGCGGCGGCGGGCCGCTGCTGGCGTTCGCCGGCTCCGCGCTGGAGCGGGAATGGACCAAGCGCGACGCCTTCGTGCTGCTCGGCTGCGACGCGCCGCGCTACGCGGACACGCACCAGGCGCTGGCCGGGATCTCGGCCTGGCGGCGTTGCGCGGAGAGCTTCGAGTTCGTCGCCGCGTGGCGGCGGGCGGTCGAGGACGCGCGCATCGTCGGCGACGCCCCGAGCCGCTGCGGGACCCCGGAATACCCGGGTTTCCGCGCGCACCGCCACGACACGAGCGCGTTCAGCCTGCTGTGCAAGCAGCGCGGCATCGCCCTGCACCGCCTGCCCTGGCGTCCGCCGGACCCGGCGGCGTTCCCGGACTCGGCGTATCCGGCGTTCGCGCTGCGCGGCATGAACAGCCCTCCGGCGCTGCTGCGCTTCGCGGCGCGGCCGGAACTGCCGGCGGCGTTGCGGCTGCGCGCGCTGGCGGCGGCGGCGGCCGAGACCCCGTTGTGGCCCCTGCGGCGGCATCGGCGGACGGCCGTCTCTCGGGCGCTACGCGAGGGTCGGACCCGTGCCTAGCCCGCCTAGCCGCGTCTTCCCCGTCCGCGGCCGGAGCGTGTTCGTCGCCGGCCACCGCGGCATGGTGGGCGCCGCCATTGCGCGCGCGCTCGTGCGTGCCGGTGCCGGGGTGCTGACCGCGCCCTGGCCCGGCGTCGACCTGCGCCGCCAGGCCCAGGCCGAGGCATGGCTCGCCGATGCGCGGCCGGACGCGGTGGTGCTGGCGGCGGCGCGGGTCGGCGGCATCCTCGCCAACGAGGCGCGCCCGGCCGAGTTCCTCTACGACAACCTGGCGATCGCCTCCGCCGTGATCGAGGGCGCGCGCCGCGCCGGCGTCGGCCGGCTGCTGTTCCTCGGATCGAGCTGCATCTATCCCCGCGAGGCGCCGCAGCCGATCATCGAGTCGGCGCTCCTGTCCGGGCCGCTCGAGCCGACCAACCAGTGGTACGCGGTGGCGAAGATCGCCGGCGTCAAGCTGTGCCAGGCGTACCGGCGCCAGCACGGCTGCGATTTCGTCTCGGCGATGCCGTGCAACCTCTATGGCCCCGGCGACAATTTCGACCCGGCGACGGCGCACGTCGTGCCCGCGCTCATGCGGCGCATGCACGAGGCGCGGCGCGCCGGGCGGCCCCGCTGCGCGGTGTGGGGCACGGGCCGCCCGCGGCGCGAGTTCCTGCACGTCGACGACCTCGCCGCGGCCGCCGTGCACGTGCTCGAGCGCTACGCCGGGGAGGAGCCGATCAACATCGGCGCTGGCGAGGACGTCACGGTGGCGGAGCTGGCCGGCCACGTCCGCGATGTCGTCGGCTACGAAGGCACGCTCACCTTCGATCCGTCGAAGCCGGACGGGACGCCGCGCAAGCTGCTCGACGTCTCGCGCCTGCGCAAGCTCGGCTGGCGGCCGCGCATCGGCCTGCGCGAAGGGCTCGAGGACACCCACCGGTGGTTCCTGGAGCACGGGGGGACGGCATGAAGAAGGCAACCGCCCTGGCCCGCGAGCTGCGCGTGTACGCATTTCCCGGCGCCGTGCTCGACGGCGGCTTCCTGCCGCCGGGCACGGTGTTCGTTGAGGACGCGCGCGACCCGGATGTGGTCGCGATCGCGACGGGACGCCGCTCGCCGGCCGCGGTGCAGCGCCAGATCGTGCGCGCCCGGCGGCGTTTCGGCTGGCGCCCCCTGCTGGCGGCCCACTACGGTGAAATCGACGCGGACCCGGCGGCGAACCTCGCCGACCTCGACGCGGTGTTCTCGTTCGCGTCGGGCGGCGACCGCAACACGTGTCACGAGCGCTACTGGCGCTCGCCGCACCTCATGGCGCACGTTGCCGCGCGCGAGGCGCTGGCCCCGGACGGGCTCTGGGCGCGCCCGAAGACGCGTTTCTGCAACTTCGTTTACAGCAACGGGGCGACGGGCGAGACCGCCGTGCGCGAGCGCTTCGCGCGGCTGCTCATGCACCGCGGCCGGGTCGACTGCCCCGGCGCCGCGCTCACCAACATCTTCCCGCTGCCGCCGAACGCATCGGGCAGCGATGCCGGGGCGCTCGCCAAGCTGGAGTACATCGCTTCCCACCGATTCACCATCGCCTTCGAGAACGTCTCGGCGGACCACTACCTGACCGAGAAGATCCTGCACGCGCTGCTCGCCGGCAGCATCCCGATCTACTGGGGCTGCCCGCAGGTGGCGGAGTACTACAACCCGGATGCGTTCGTGAACTGCCACGCCTTCGACTCCTTCGAGGCCGCCGTGCAACGGGTGCTGGAACTGGAAGCGGACGCCGGGCGGCGCGAGGCGATGCGCGGTGCGCCCATGCTGCGCGAGGGCTCGCGGATCCCGGCACTGCACGCTGACCTCGAGGCGCGCTGGCAGGCGCTTGCCCAGGCGGCGGAGGCGCGCCGGGGCTGGGATCCCGGACGGGGCGAGGCGTGGCGGCGCTGGGCGGGACTGCTGCGCCGCAGCGTCGGGCTGGGTCTGGATCCGCGCCGCCTGGCCGCCGCGGGCGCCCGGCTGGCTGGCCTCGGACGCTGGACGGCGGTGCGCGGCGCCGCGGTGTTGCGCACGGCGGCGCGGGTCGCGCGCGCCGGGGCCGCCCAGGCGCGCGAGGAGGCCGTTCACGTGCGCGGCCCGAGGACGGCCGCGCGCTACCTGCACTGGCTCGGCGGCCGCGTGCGGTGGGCGCTCGGCGGCGGCGCGGGCGCCGGCGTGCCGGCCGCCTCGCCGGCATCGGTGCCGCCCCCGGCGCGGCCCACCGCGGACGCCGCGCCGCTCGATGTGCGTCTGGACAACCCCGTCGGCTGGACGGCGAATGTCGAGCGCGGGGTGCTGGCTCTCGGGCCGCTCTACCGCCTGCCCGCGGGAGCGCGGGCGCGCCGGGTCGTCGGGCCGGACGAGCGGGTCCGGCTCGCCCACGCGCATCACCTGGAGGACATCGCCGCGTTCCATCGGGGCGTCCTTGCCCGCGCCCGGACCCTCGCGCGACTCGCCGCGCGCGGCGTGCCGGTGCACGTGCTGGACGACGACCCGACCCTTGCCGCGGGCCTCGGGGCCAGGCTGCACGACCTCATGCGGGCGGGCGTTCCGGACGGCATCGACGGCCGCGAGGCGCAGAGCATCCGCATGCGCCGGCTGGCGCTCGCCGACCACGCGATGGCGTCCCGGCCGACCGTGTCCGTGCTGCTCGCCACCCGCCGTCCCGGGCGGCTCGCCTGCGCGCTGCGCTCCGTGGCCGCACAGACGTATCCGCATGTCGAACTCGTGCTGGCGCTGCACGGGGACGGCTTCTCAAAGATTCCGGAACCGCCGCGGCGGGGTTTGACCATGCGCGTCGTGCGCATGCCTGCCGAACCTCCCCTCGGCGCCGTGCTGGACGCGGCCGCCGCGGCGGCTTCCGGAGCGCTGCTCGCGAAGATGGACGACGACGACTGCTACGGTCGCGAGCACCTGCTGGATCTCGTGCTGGCCCACGCCTACTCGGGCGCGGCGCTGGTCGGCAAGGGCGCCGAGTTCGTCTACCTCGCCGGCGCCGACGTCACGCTGCGGCGCGGCCGCTGGCGCGCCGAGCGCTACACGTCCGACATCGCCGGTGGCGGGCTCCTGATTTCGCGCGACGATCTCGCCCGGGTCGGCGGCTGGCGGGCGCTGCCGCGGGGCGTCGACCAGGCGCTGGCGGCGGACGTGGTCGCGGCCGGCGGGGCGGTATACCGGACCCACGGCTCGGGGTTCATGCTCGTGCGGCACGGCCGCGGCCACGCGTGGCGTGCCGATGAGGCCGCGTTCCGCAGGGGCGCGGACCGGGTCTACGCGGGATGGCGGCCGGACCTCGCCGACGTCGGGGACGTACCGTGTCCGCCGTGCTGAAGGCGTCGACGGAACCGCGCGCCGCGGCGCGGGAGGCCGGCGGGCTGGGCCCGTTGCCCGGCGTCTCGGTGCTGGTGCCGGTGCGCGACGAGGCCGCCGCGCTGCCGGAGGCCCTGCGCGCGCTCGTCGCGCAGGACTACCCGGGGCCGATGGAGGTGATCGTCGCGGACGGCTCGGCGACGCCGTCGACCGCGGCGGCGGCGCGCGCCGCGCTGCCGGGGGTGCGTATCGTGGCGAACCCGGGCCGCCTGGCGGCCGCCGGCATGAACGTCGCGCTGGCGGCGTCCTCGTATCCGGTGGCGCTGCGCTGCGACGCGCGCTGCACGCTGCCGCCGGACTACGTGCGGCGCGCGCTGGAGACGCTTGGCCGCACGGGTGCGGCCAACGTCGGCGGGCGGCTCGTCCCGGCGGGGCGCACGCCGTTCGAGCGCGCGGCGGCGCTGGCGATGGCGAGCTGGCTCGGCAGCGGCGGCCCGCGCTACCGCCGGGGCGGACCCGCCGGGCCGGCGGACACCGTGCCGCTCGGCGTGTTCCGGCGCGATGCGCTCGCGGCCGTCGGCGGCTTCGATGCATCGCTCGCGCGCAACGAGGACTACGACGTCAACTGGCGGCTGCGCCGCGCGGGCGGCACGGTGTGGTTCGACCCGGCCCTCGCCGTCGCCTATCGGCCGCGGGGCGGCGCGCGCGCCCTGGCACGGCAATACTTCGACTACGGGCGCTGGAAGCGGGTGGTGCTCGCCCGCCACCCGCGCTCGCTGAAGGCCCGGCAGCTTGCGCCGCCGGTGCTGGTGCTCGGTCTCGCGGGGTCGGCGGCGGCGGCCCTCGCCGGGGCGCTGTCCTGGGCGGGCGATCCGATCCTGGCGGCCCGAGTGCTCGCGGGCGCCGCGGCCTTGCCCGGAGCGTGGCTCGTGGCGCTTGCGACACAGTCGCTTTCGACCGCGTTGCGACTGCGCCGCCCCGGCGCGCTCGCCATGGCGGTGCCGGTCGCCGTCATGCACCTCGCCTGGGGCGTCGGCTTCCTCATGCCGAAAGCGGCCGTGCCCGAGGACGCGGGGGAGCGACGATGACCGCGCGGACGTTGCCCGCCTGGCGATGGGGGTTGCCGGAGCGCACCCTCGTCGGCGCGGTGCGGCTGCTGCTCGTCCTCGTGCTGGCGACGCCGCTCGTGGTCGGCATCGACATCATCTATCCGTTCGTGACGGGCAAGGCGCTCTACTCGCGCGCGCTGATCGCGCTGGCGTTCGCCGCGTGGGCGGTGCTCGCGCTCGCGCGTCCGGCATGGCGACCGCCGCGTTCGACGCTGCTCGTCCTGGTGGGGTTGGGATTGCTGGTGGCTGCCGTCGCCGCCGTGTTCGGCGTCAGCCCGCAGTTCAGTTTCTGGTCCAACTACGGCCGCATGGAGGGGCTCTTCGATCTCGCGCACTGGGCGGCGTTCGCGGTGATGGCGGCGTCGATGTTCCGCACCCGGCGCGACTGGTCCTGGGTGCTCGGGATCGGACTCGCGGTTGGCCTGGCGGCCGCCGCGGCGGCTCTCGCCCAGGCGCTGGCGCCGGGCCTGCTGCCGCTGCGCGCGCTGCGCCCCGGCGAGCAGGCGTACGGCACGCTCGGCAACCCGGCCTACCTCGGCGCCTGCATGCAGGCCACGGCGCTGCTCGCGGCCGGTTGCCTCGCGGCCTCGTTCGCCCGCCGGGCGTCGCTGCCCGAGCCGGCGCCGATTTCCCGCGCCGCGCGGCGTCGCCGGCGGCGCTCGGCGGTCCCGGCCGCGCCCCGTGCATCGATCTGGCGCCATGCGCCGCGGCTGGGCGCGGGGCTCGTGCTCGGCGCGTCGCTGGCGGCGCTGGGCGTGTCGGGGTCGATGGGCGCGACCGTCGGCCTGATCGCCGGCGGTGCCTGCACCGTCCTCGTGCTACTCGTCTGCGCCCGCGCCCGGCGCGCCCGGATCGCGGGGATCGCCGCCGTCGCGGTGCTGGCGGCGGTCCCCCTCACGCTCGGCGGTGTGCTCGCTTGGCGCGCGGGGGCCGGCGCGACGGGCACCGAGCCGGTGTTCGGCGTGCGGGTGCTCGACCGGCTGACGAGCCCGCACGACCTCGGCGTTTCCATGGGCTCGCGCTTCGACAACTGGCGCGCGGGGGTCTCCGCGTTCGCGGCGCGGCCGTGGCTCGGCTGGGGCCCCGGCAACTACCTCGCCGCCTCGGGCGGGCACCTCGCGGCGGACTACGCCCGCTACCTGCCGAGCAAGGGCACCGTAAACGAGGGCCAGGATCACGCCCACAACACGATGATCGAGGAAGCCGCGACCAAGGGCGTGGCGGGGCTCCTCGCGTATCTCGCGCTGTGGGGCTGGACGGCGATGGCGGTCGTTCGGGCGGCGCGCCGCGCGGCCGGAGCGGAACGGGTGATGCTGGCCTGCGTCGGCGGCGCCCTGGTCGGCTGGTTCGTGCAGAGCCAGACGCTCTTCTACTTCACCTCGGCGTGGCTCGTGCACATGCTGCTCATCGCCTGGCTGGCGCGGCACGAGGGCGCGCATGGCGCCGGCGTGCCCGAGACGGCGGGGGTGTCCGGCGCGGCCGCCGCACTCGGCCGCTTGGCGGCCGGCGCCGCGGCGGTGGCGCTGACCGGGGGGTCGCTCGCCGCCAGCCACGGCATTCATGCCGGCGCGGCCGCGCTGCATCGGGCGGAGATGGGGCCGACGGAAGGATTCATGGCCGAACTCGAGGCGTCGATCGACGCCTTCGAACCGCTGGCGACGCACAACCGCATCCTGCTGTTCGAGAACGTCGCACCGAACTGGTCGGTGCTGCGCAGCCGGCATCGCGACGAGGCTTTCCGGCTGCTCGCGTGGTGCGAACGCGCGGTGCCGAAAGCGCTCGCCGCGGAACCGCGCAACTGGCAGCTCCACCACTCGCTCGCCCATCTCTACCGCGAGGTGGCCCGGACGGAGCCCGAGTACGCGGAGCTGGCCGAGCGGTATGCGCGCTCGGCCCGCGAGGTGGCCCCGAATCTCGACCCGATGCGGCCGCTCAACTACATGCGGGGACGGCGGTGAACGGCCCCCTCGGCCGGACGGTGCCCACGGCGCGCCCGGCGCCACCACCGGCGCGGGTGCGCGGCAACGACTGGCGCGCCCTCGACGTGCCGGCCCCGGCGGCGTTCGCGCCGCGCCTCGGCGTCTCCGTGGTCGTGCCCTGCTACCAGGGCCGGGTCGAACTCGCCGTCGCGCTGGCGGGGCTGGAACGGCAGACCTACCCGCGCGCGCTGTTCGAGGTGGTGGTCGTTGACGACGGCTCCGAGCCGCCCCTCGATGCGCCGGCGGAATCGCCTCTGGAACTGCGCATCGTGCGCCAGCCGCGCCGCGGTTTCGGCCTCGCCCGGGCGCGCAACCGCGGCGTGCGGGCCGCGCGCCACGACATCGTCGTCTTCCTCGACGCCGACCTCGTCGCCGCCGAGGATCTCATCGCCGCCCACGCCCGCTGGCACCACGCGGTCGCGGACGCGGTGACGCTCGGGTTCTGCCGCTACGTGTCGGCGGCCGGCGTCGATCCGGCGGCGGTGCGCGCAGCCGCGGACCTCGCCGGGCTGTTCGCGGGCCGGCCGTGCGATGCCCCCTGGACGGAACGGCACATGGCCCGCACCGGCGACCTGACCGCACCCCGCGACGACCTGTTCCGGGCGGTGGTCGGCAACAACATCGGCGTGCGCCGTGCGTTGTTCGACGAGATCGGGGGATTCGACGAGGCCTTCGACCGCTACGGCTGGGAGGACACCGAGTTCGGCTACCGGGCCGAGACGCGCGCCGCCGTGCTGGTGCCCGAGCGCGCCGCCATGGCCTGGCACCAGGGCCGCTATGCGCCGAACCGGGAACCGGCCAAGCGCCGCGCCGTCGCCGCCCAGCGGGCGCTTGGCGCGCGGCTGATCGCGCACCCGGACTTCCGTGCCGACGGCGGCGGCCCGGACGCCGTGCCGCGCACGGTCGTGCGGATCGATGCCGGGGACGGTGACGTGCCCCGTGCCGCCGCCACCGCCGAACGGGTGCTCGCCGGGAGGGACGGCGACATGGCCGTGCTGATCGACCCCGGCGCGGATGCCGTGGGCGCCCGGACGCCGCACGCCCGGGTTCGGGCGGACGCCCGCGTACACGTCGTGCCGGGCGCCGATGCGTTGGATAGGTTTCCCACCGCGGCGTTCCACGTTGATGTGCCCTCGGGGGCCGCGTTCGGCACGGACCTCCTGCGGCGGCTGCGCGCGGGCCTCGGTACCGCGGTGGTCGGCGAAGCGCGTCTCGCCGACGGCAACCGCATCCGCATCGCGCGCGCCCGGGCGCTGCACCGCGCCCGCCGCGCCGGCGGGCGGCCGGGGGACTACGGGACCACCGCGGCGTTTCGGATCGGCCGGCGGGAACCCATGCGTGCCCTGCTCGGGGCCCTGTGCCGCCGCCTGCCGCGCGCGCGCCGTCCGCTCGCGGGCGTCGCGCGCCTGTGCGCGGAGGCGGGCCGGATTCGGGACGCGGCCGATGCGCTCCGGTTCGCGCGCTGGCTCGCCGCCGGCGCGCGCTGGGGGCTCGCGGTGCGGCTCGGCCACGACCGTTCCGGGGGCCGCATCCGACCGGTCCGCGTCGCCGAACGGCCCCGGCGCCTCGCGGAACTGGCCGCGCGCCGCGCGCGGGGCGGCCGGCGGGCGGACCTCGCGGCGGCCGCGCGGCTCCTCGGCGCGGCGTTCGGCGCCCAAACCGGCTTCGCGGCGCAGGCGCGGTGCCTGGCGTTGCTGCTGCGCGCGATGCCCGCCGCAACGCGCGCCCAACGCCGCGGGGTCCGGCGTCTGGCCGGCCTGGCGGATACGGAACCGCGGCGGACGGCGGCCGGTGAGATCGCCGCCGCGTTGTCGACGGGCCCGCGGGGGGCGGCGCTGGCGCTGGCGCGCAACTCGGCGCGGGTGCCCGACCTCCGGGCGGAGAAGATCGTCTCGCGCCGCTACCGGTTCGTCTGGCTCGCCAACCCCAAGGCGGCGTCGCGCAGCCTCATCCGGGCGCTCGCGGCGGCCGACCCGGCTGCCGTGCTGGTGCGTGAGGCGACGCTTGCGGAGGTCTACGCGGCGTATCCGGATGCGCGCGGCTACTTTTCGTTTGCGTTCGTGCGCGACCCGGTCGGGCGGGCGCTGTCCTGCCACGGCGACAAGGCCGGCGGAGCCGGCAACCTCGAACTCGGCGCGTTCGCGGGGTTCGAACCGGGGATGGACCTCGACGCGTTCTGTGCGTGGCTTGAGACACCGTGGGGGTCCGATGCGTTCGCGGACCGGCACTGGCTGTCGCAGGACGCGCTGTTGCGCGAGGCGCCGGGTGCGCCGCTGCCGGACTTCCTCGGACGGTTCGAGCGCCTGTGCGAAGACTTCGAGGCCGTGACGAAGCGGCTCGGCATGCCGGTCGCGAGGCTTGCGCACCTGAACCGCGGCGCGGTCGTGGACGCGGCGCCGTCGGCGGGCGCGCTGGCGGCGCTGGGTCGCCGTTACGCGCGGGACTTCGCGGTGTTCGGCTATCCGGTCCCGTGCGCGGGAGGAGGGACGGATGAGCGGTACCCGGCAACTGCGCGGCGCACGACGCTCGGCAAAGCGATTGAAATCAAGAGGTGATCGGACATGCGGGTAGTGAGAATTGCGATCGCGGGGATCGCCCTGGCGTTCGGGGCGGCGGCGGTCGATTTCGACAACCCCGCCGCCGCGCCGCCGCGTTTCGCGGTCGACACCGTCTCCGAGGAGGCCGTCACGGTGGCCGGACGGGGCGCCGAGAGCCGTTGTCGCGGCGGGCGTTCGGCGGCGAGAAGACCGTCGTGGTGATGACCTCCGGTCTCGAGTTCGTCTTCGGGACGGGCATCCGCGAGGACGGCAGGAGCAGGATCCTGGCCGGCGCGACGTCCGCCGAGGAAGTGCTGCGGGTGACGCTGACCGCATGAGCGGCTCGCTGGAAAGCACCGGGCGCCCCGGCCGCCGCGACGCGGGAGCGGTCGCCTTGCCGCCGGCGGCGGGCGATGCCCCGCCGACGCCGCTCGCCCTGGCGGTCGCGGACCTGGTCCGGGGCGGGCGCATGACGCGGCTGTGGGGACGGCTCGGCTGGCAGGACGTGCGCCGCCGCTACCGCCGTTCGGCGCTGGGCCCCTGGTGGATCACGCTGAGCACGGCGTTGATGATCGCGCTGCTGGGGACGCTCTACGGGGCCCTGTTGAAGCAACCGCTCGCCGGGTACCTGCCCCACGTGGCGGCGGGCCTGGTGGTGTGGACGCTGCTCGCCAACCTGGTGACGGACGGCTGCCAGACGTTCGTGGAGGCGCGCGGCATCGTGCGCCAGATCGGTCTGCCGCTGTCCGTGCACGCCTACCGCATGGTGTGGCGCAACCTGCTCGGGTTCGGCCACAACGCGGTGCTGCTGCCGCCGGTGGCGGCGCTGTTCGGCGTGTGGCCCGGCTGGACCGGGTTGCTGGCGCTTGCCGGACTGGCCGCGGTGTGCGTGAACGGCGTGTGGGTGGGCCTGGTGTTCGGCACCCTTACGGCCCGGTTCCGGGACGTGCCGCCGATCGTGGAGAGCGTGATGCGGGTGGTGTTCCTGGCGACGCCGATCGTCTGGACGCCGGCGCTGCTCGAGGAGCGCGCGTGGCTCGCGCACCTCAACCCCTTCCACCACCTGATCGAGGTGGTGCGCGCACCATTGCTCGGGGAACTGCCGGCGGTCGGCTCATGGGCCGTCGTCGGCGCCGTCACGGTGGCCGGCTGGGCGGCGGCGCTGGCGCTCTACGCCCGCTGCCGCGGCCGTATCGCGTACTGGCTGTGAGCGGCACCAGGTTGGGCTTGCGCGGCGTGACGGTGGACCTGCCGGTGCACAGCGCCGGCACGCGCTCGCTGCGCAGGGCGTTCGTGCATCGCGGCACGGGCGGTCGCGTCGGCGGCCAGGGACGGACGCTCACGGTGCGCGCCCTGGACGACGTCAGCCTTTCGTTCGCCGACGGCGACCGGGTCGCGCTGGTGGGCGGCAACGGCGCCGGCAAGACGACGCTGTTGCGGGTGCTCGCCGGCGTCTATGAGCCCACCGCCGGCCGCGTCTGGCGCGACGGGCGCATCGGCTCGCTGCTCGACGTGCTGCTCGGATTCGACGAGGACGACACGGGCCGCGAGAACATCGTCACCTGCGCCCTGCTGCGCGGAGTGGAGCCGGCCCGGGCGCGCGCGCGCATCGAGGAGATCGCGGCGTTCACCGAACTCGGCAGCTACCTGGACATGCCCGTGCGCACGTATTCGGCGGGCATGCGCTTCCGGCTCGGGTTCGCGGCCTGGACCAGCTTCGAACCCGACATCCTGCTGGTGGACGAGTGGATGGCGGTCGGCGACCGGCGCTTTCTCGACAAGGCCTACCGGCGGCTCGAGGCGTTCGCCGACGGCGTCGGGATCGTGGTGCTGGCCTCGCAGGACACGGCCCTGCTGCGCCGGGTGTGCGCGACGGCGGTGCTCCTGGAGTCGGGGCGGGTGCGGGCTGCGGGGCCGCTCGGCGAGGTGCTCGAGGCTTGGGCCGGGGCGCTCGGGAGCGAACGGTGAGACCCACGCCAGGCTGCTGGTCGAGATCGAGGGGCGGTGCCTGCTGCGCGCGCCGCAACCGGGCCGGCGGGAGCGCGTGCCGGATGCGGACAACGAGACCGACATCCGGGGCGTCGCGGTGTTCGCGGGCGAGAGGGTCTGGTATGGCCGTTCGGTACCGTCGGGGCGCCGGCCGGCGAGTCGAGGCCGTGCGTGCCGGGTTGCGGGTCGGGGAGCGGGTTGGGGAGCGGGCCGGTGGACGATAGTCCGCGCAGTGCGCCCGGGCCGGCCCGGCCCATCGTGCCGGTCGTGCTGGCGGGCGGCTTGGGTTCGCGCCTGTGGCCGGTGTCGCGCGCGGCCCGTCCAAAACCGTTCCACCGGCTCGACGGCGCTCGTTCGCTGCTGCAGATGGCCCTTCTGCGCGCGGCAACCGTGACCGGGTGCGCGCCGGTGATCGTCGCCAACGAGACTCATCGGTTCCTGCTGGCCGATCAGTGCCGCGCCATCGGCCTGGACGGGGCCCGTATCGCGCTCGAGCCGGCCGGGCGCGGCACGGCCGCCGCGATCATGCTCGGCGCGAACCTCGCGCGCTTGCTTCACGTCGATCCGCTGGTGCTGGTGTTGCCGGCGGATCACCTGATCGACGGGGCGGGGGCGTTCGCGCGGGACGTGGGCGTCGCGGCGACCCACGCGGCGACGAACCCGGGCGCGCTGGTGGCGTTCGGCGTGGCGCCCCGGTCCGCGGAGACCGCTTACGGGTACATCGAACAGGAGCGCGGCGCCGGTAGCCGCGGTCCCGCCCCGGAACGCGCGGGTAACCGGGCCGGCGGGGTGTGGCCGGTGCGGCGGTTCGTGGAGAAGCCCGAAGCCGCGGCCGCCGAAGCCTTTGTCGCGTCCGGCCGCTTTCTGTGGAACAGCGGGATGTTCCTGTTCGACGCCCGCGCGTGTCGGGACGCGGTGGACGCGCACTGTCCGGCCCTGGGCCGGAACGTAGAGGGCGCGGTCGCGGCGGGGTCCTGGGACGGGGGCTTGTTCCGGCCCGGCTCCGCCTATGCGCGCGCGCCGGCGGGGTCGTTCGATGTGCTGGTGATGGAACGCACGGACCGCGCGTTCGCGGTTTCCGCGACGTTCGGCTGGACCGACGTGGGCTCCTGGTGGGCGGTGCGCGAGGCGGGACCGAAGGACGCCAGCGGCAACCGCGTGGTTGGCGATGCGCTGCTGACGGACGTCGAGGACAGTCTGGTCGTCGCCGGGTCGCGGCTGGTGGCCGCCATCGGCGTTCGCGATCTGGCGGTGGTGGAGACCGCGGACGCGGTGCTGGTCGCGCACCGCGACCGGTTACAGGATGTGCGGGCGCTGGTGGAGCGACTGCGGGCGTCCGGGCGGGCCGAGAGCGAGGTTCACCGGGCGGTGGATCGCCCGTGGGGGCGGTTCGAGACGGTGCTCGAAGGCGAGGGCTGCCGCGTCAAGCGCCTCACCGTCAATGCGCGCGCGGCGCTTTCGCTGCAGCGCCACGCGCACCGTTCGGAGCACTGGGTGGTGGTCGGCGGCGTCGCCGAGGTCACCCGCGGCGAAGAGACCTTCGAGCTGAGGGAAAACGAGAGTGCCGTCATCCCGCTGGGGACGGCCCATCGCCTGCGCAATCTCGGCGACGCACCGCTGGTGATCGTCGAGGTCCAGATCGGAGACTACCTGGGCGAGGACGACATCGAGCGCCTGGAGGACGATTACGGACGCGTGGCGCGGGCGCCGGCGCCCACGGGGGGAGCGCGGGACCGATGAAGGTACTGCTCACCGGCGGCGCCGGCTACATCGGCAGCCACTGCGCGCTCGAACTCCTGGCCGCCGGGCATGAGCCGGTGCTGCTCGACAACTTCTTCAACAGCTCCGCCGGGGCGCTTGCCGCGCTCGGCGCGCTCGCCGGACGCGAGGTGCCGTTCGTCGCGGGCGATGTGCGCGACGGCCGGGCGCTCGACGGTATGTTCGACAGGCACCGCTTCGGAGCCGTCCTGCACTTCGCCGGCGCGAAGGCGGCCGGGGAGTCGGTGCGCGAACCGCAGCACTACTACGCGAACAACGTGGCGGGCACCGCGGTGCTGCTGGACCGTATGGCCGCCCACGGCGTGAAGACCCTGGTGTTCAGTTCCTCCGCGGCCGTCTACGCAGGCGCCGCGACGCCGCTCTCAGAGGATGCGCCGACGGATCCGGACACGCCTTATGGGCGTACCAAGCTCATGGGCGAGACCATGCTGCGCGACCAGCACGCCGCGGACCCGCAATGGCGCATCTCGATCCTGCGCTATTTCAACGCCGCGGGCGCTCACCCGGGCGGGGGCCTCGGCGACGGCCTCTGGGGCGCCGCCACGAACCTGCTGCCACGCATCGCCGAGGTGGCGCTCGGCCGGCGCGCGTGCCTCGAGGTCTACGGCAGCGATCACCCGACCCCGGACGGTACCTGCGTGCGCGACTACCTCCATGTCCTCGACGTCGCCCGGGCGCACGTCCTGGCGCTTGCGCGGCTGGCCCCCGCGCCGGGACTGTCGACCTACAATCTGGGCGCCGGCCGGGGCCACAGCGTGCTGGAGGTGGTGCGTGCGTTCGAACGGGCGAGCGGTCTTGCCGTCGCCGTGCGCGTGGTCGGGCGCCGGCCGGGGGAGGTGGCCGTCTCCCGCGCCGATGCGGCCCGCGCGCGGGCGGAGTTGGGGTGGTCCGCCTGCCACGATCTCGACCGCATCTGCGAAGACGTGTGGCGGGCGCAGTCCGCGCGGTCCGCTCGCCGGGAGCCATGCGAGTAGGTCGGGCGGGCGAGTCTGCGCCGCGCGGCTCGGCGTGCCAAGAAACAGCTGCACGAGAGCTTCGTTCATTTCCGCAATGCCTCGGAGGAAGCGGGATTTCAGTTCCGCATCAGGGGCCGAAAAGACCCGCAGATACCCGTAGATTTGGGCTTGACGGAGCACTAGGCAGAAGCGCGGGTACGAGAGCTTGGCGCTCAACTAGCCGATAGTGACGCCAATAGGTTGTCGCGCAATTCGACTGCCAGCACATCAAGAACTTTCTGCGCGTCGATGCCATTCTCGTAGGCGCACGCTTTGATCTTGTCGTCCTGCTCGTCGGTAGGCTTGAATTCCTCGCGGAGGTAGTCGAGACAGACTTCCTGAACCTCGTATGGTTGCTTTCCTTGAACGCGAGACCTCAAATCTGCGGCAATTCGCTCCGCCCATGCGGCGGCATCAACTCCGCCGGACCGGCCCACGCCGCCAGCTCGGACAGAGAAATGGATTTCCCCAAATCCGTCAGGCGCAATGGACTTCCTCCGGTAACTACAACAGGAGGCAGCCGATCTAGTATCTTCTTGATGTCATCACGAATTTCCGCGATGAATTCCGTGGTGTGTTTCTTGAATTCGGAAATGCCCCCTACCCACTTGCCTGCAAAGAAAATGAGTGAGACAACAGCTACGGTGCCACCCACAACCATCCACGGATTTATCGGCAAGTCGGTCATCCAATCCTTCCGCCTGCTGCGCTGCTATCGGTGTGAATTTCATCCAAGACGACAGCGCGCGGGAGCGCCCCGCCTTCAATGACTTTCGACAAACGAACTTTTCGTTTATCTCATCCTGCAAACCCTTTTGCAATGTCCCTTGACATGCATCGAACTCTCGCGCGGTACTGCGTGGCCCAACCCGGCCTCGCGCAATGGCGCATCTCGATCCTGCGCTATTTCAACGCCGAGGGTGGTCAGAACGGGGTGAGGGACCCCTTGGCGGCATGGGTGTCGATGCGCGCGCGGATATCGGCGGCCACCTGCATGACTTCGGCAGGTGCGCGGACGGATTCCCCGAGATGGAGTCGAAGAGCGGTTGTAAGGGGCGCCAGAGCGTTGGAGGTTTCTGGCTCGATAGCGAGGGCACCGATCAGGTCGCGGCCCGGCACTCCGAGCGCGAGCAGGTTGAGGACGAGACGGATCATCAATCTGGTCGTGACGTCGTCGCCGGGACGATATCGGGCGCAGACATCCTGCAGGCCGGCTGGGACATCGTCCATCTTGCCGCTCACGGCAAGTGAGATGAGGGCGATACAGTCGATCGACCATCCGAGGAACGTACGCAAGTGCCCCGAGGCCGCCTGCGTCTGCCTCGAGAGTCGATCCGCGACGACGGCGGCTTGCTCGACCTGTCCGAGCTCGGCGAGGCGCAACCCGAGAAGGACCAACGCGAGCGTGCTCGGGTAGGGGGGCTCGGCCGGGTCAGCATCGATCAGGGAGAGGAACGCACGGTACGATTCAATCTCGCCAGTGAAGTCGCCTAGTCCAGCCTTCGTAAACGCGCGGTTGAGGTAGACGTACTCAATCAGGTTCGAGCGTCCGGGGGCGTCCGCCGATTCCAGCCTGGTGGCCGCCGCGTCGTAGGTTGCCGCGGCTGCCCGTTCGTCGCTGGGCCGCTGCAATTCTGCTTTGTCTAGAAGAACGCGAGCGAGCACTGTCGACATGACCGGTTCGGATTTGCCGCCGAAGCGCTCAAAGATCTCGTCGAGGATGCCCAGGGCCACGTCCGTCTCGCCGAGCGCGGCGTGAGAACTCGCCTTGATGTGCATGGCCTGGGCGAACAAGAGTGCTGGTTTCGCGTTGTCGGCGTATTGCTCGAAACGGGTGAGAAACTCGACGGCCGTGGCGATCGAACTGGAATACTCGCGGAGGTTTTTGTGGGCGAAGGCGATGTTGAGCAGTACCTGTGCCGTCTGAAACTCCATGAAGACCTCTCGCGCGTGGCGGTAACGCTTCACGATGTCGTTGCCGATTTCGATGACTTTGCGATAGTCGCCCAAGTGTTGATATGCGTCGGTGCGGATGCGGGCGACGTGCACCTCGTCAGCTTCGCGCGAGGGATAGTCACCTGGTCCACAGGCCGCGACGAAGCCGGCAGCGGCGTCGAGAATGGACTGCCACTCGTGAGCTTTGGTGCCGGCTTCGACTTCCCGGTCGAGCTGTATCAGGGCATTGAGTCGACGGCGGGCCGCGGCGTTCTCCGACGCCTGCTGGAGCGTGCGCCGCTTGATGTAGGCAGTGACGTCGACTCCGGACTCGGGTAGGCGCGCCAGGGCTCGTTCCACACCGGCGTGCAGGGCAGGCGAGTCGATTAGTTCCGATGTGAGGTGACGCTCCCATCGATGGAACACCCACGGTTCGTAGAGGGCCACCATGAAGTGAACCAGGCTCTCCACGACAGCCGCCTCGTCCCGCTCGCGCCGCAGCTTGTAGTAGATGCTGTAGAGCGGTTCGGCGGCTGCATACACCCGTCCCTTCCTGGGAGCGTTGGGACCGCGGGGGTCGGTCACGACGATGCCCCGGTCGATCAGGCGCCCCAACATGGTCGATACCGCCCGGATGTCCATGCGCGCGCGCGCCGCGACTTCGCTCGCGGTTGACGGCGTCCACAGGTCGATCACGGCGACGTACACACGCCGTTCGCCTTTGGGCAGGACTTCCAGGTGTCCGCGGAAGTACTCCGTGTGCTGGTCGATCAATGCAACAAGCTCCTCCATGAGTTGACGGAGCGACAGGTGCCCCGCGAACCCGGCGAGGATGACCAGCAGACGCGGACTGCCGCCGGTGAGAATCTCCAGAGGACGTACTGACGAGGCGTGTATGGGTTCGCCGCGGGCCAACTGCCACAGGCGGGCACAGTCTTCGGTTCCGAGGGGCTTGAGGTCCACGAGGCGGAAGAGCTCGAAAAAGGGCTCGCGAGCATCGTCGAGCGCCTGGAAGCGGGTGGTGGCCGAGGCGAGCAGCACGATCTCAGGGACGTTTTGCAGGACGCTACGCAGTTGCCAACCGAAGTCAGGCTCCACCGTGCGGCACAGCGATTGCAGATTCTCGACCATGAGGACAAGCCTGCGGTCGAGCCGGTCGGCTGCGTCCAGGACAGCGGCACGAGCAAGGTCGGGCAGCGCCTGGTCCTGCCAGCGGCCGGCGAGTGCGGCGTGGGTGGCGCGGAGTTCGGCGGCAAGGGTGGGGTGATCGGTGATCGTCTCGCGCGCGAGGTGGAAGAGTGTCTCCAACCAGAAGTCGGCGAGGCCGAATATCTCCTGGCTCTCCTCCATGAATCGCACCGGCAGGAAGTGGGAGCGCAGGGCGTCGTCGCGTCGCATCTGGGCGGCGACGCGCGCGAGCAGCATGGTCTTGCCGCGCCCACGGGGGGCTACCAGCAGCACATGTTGGGCGGAGCTCGCGTCGATGTTGGCGCGGACGATGTCGAGCACGATGCCGAGTTCGCGGTGGCGAACGACGAACTGGCTGACAATCGCCTCGTCCGACTGCATGGTTCCGGGATTGAACTTGCGGATGGCTGGAGGGACGGCTGGAAGCGAACCTGCGGTCATGGCGCCTGATCTCCTGAGGCGGATTCGTCGCGCCGCTGTCCAAGCGGTACGTGGTGACCTCGGAACCGGGCAGACCAGTAGTCGTGCAGGAGACGAAACTCGAAACGAAGGTCATCGCCTGCGCGAGTCAGGTAGCCATCGTGCAGGAGTACCTCGAGGGCGTCGGTAATCCGCGCGCGTGCGTCGGGGACGAGTCTGGAATAGAGCGACGCGAGGCAGCGTTCCGCCGCAGGAGTGACAGCGTCCTGAGTGGCGGCCTCGGCCAGGATTTCCAGCGCGATGGTGTAAGTATCAGGATCGAGCGCGTCCTTGAGGCGAGTCTCGTAGTGGGCGAGATCGGTTTGGCCCGAGGGTCCGAGAAGTTCGGATCGGTAGACGGTCTCGACGTCTTCGAGAGTCACCCGATCACGATCGTGCATGGTGGCATAGTCCCTGAGCCGGGCGAAGAACGACTGGACGTGGTGCGGGACGCCGATTCCGAGTGCTTCGAGCACGGCGTTCGGGACGTCTTGGTCCAGGGCCAGGTCGTGGGTCTCGGCGAGCCGTTGCAGGCATGCGATGCTGGTCTCCCGGTCCCACGGGCCCAGTCGAACGGCATGGAGATAGTTGATGCGGTCAGAGAGCCCGAGTCGGGCGACAAGGGGCTGAAGCCCGATGCTGCCGGAGACGAGGATGACCGGAGAACGATCTCCGGCGGCCTGCAACGCGCGCCGCAACCAGCTCAGGAAGTGATCCACGCGATGGGCGTTGCCATCTTGGCGCAGAATACGGGTGAGGAAGATCGGCAGTTCGTCGATGGCAATCAGGACCGGACGTTCGTCTTGCGCGCACGCCTGGACGAGCTTGTCCCCATGCCCCGGCCAGTTGAGGATCTCATTGTTGAACGTGCTTCCTGACCGTGTGGCGATTGGCGGGCATGCTAGGAGTCCACTATATTGTTGTCAACAAAATCGTTGTCAACAATATAGTTGTCTACGGTTTAGTTGTGCCGGGTTGGGTTGCGGATTCGTGGCGAGTCATCCAAGCAGCACCCGCCGCGCCTCGAAATGCCTCTACAACGACGACCAACGCCTCCCGAGCCGCCCGCCGCCCAAATTACGCTATCGTTCCGGGCACTCGCGAAATATCCGGGCTAGAGGTCGTCCAGATCGATAGCCTTGCCCGTCCGCGAGGACTCGAAGATGCCAAGCAGAATCTTCATCGTCTCGATGTTGTCCCGACCGCTGCTGATCGGTTCGTCGCCCGTCCTGCAGCACTCCTCGAAGTGCAGGATCTCGTTCACCATGGGGATGGGGGTGGGCAGATCCGTGTAGTCGGGTTCCAACGGTTCGAAGGACGGGCGCGTAAACGCTCTGAATCTCTCCCGGGTCGATGGGCCTGAAGGTTGTGCTCTGGGGCGCGCTTGCACCTCCTCCGGGGATCTAAGACAGAACATGATGGTGCCGAATTGCTCTCGCCCCTGCTCCGGCGTCTGCGGTACGGTCGTGTGCAGGGTGCCGTTGCTGCCGTACAGGACGTAGGACATCGGCTCGTGTGACGGAGATGTGGTCCAGTTGCCGAACACGGTTCCGATCACACCGTTGTCGAACTCCAGCGTCGCCGCAACCATGTCGTCGGCACCATTGATCATTTGCGGCTGCACGGACTTGCAGACTCCCGTCACGCGCTTGACGTTTCCGATGTAGTAACGCAGGAGATCGATGTGGTGGACCGTGTTGGTCAGCAGGACGCCGCCACCTTGTTTGCCGTCGGTCATCCAGTGGCCGCCGGGTTTCGCGCCGACGATACTGATGATCGCGTGGGTTTGAATCGCCCGAATCTCGCCCAGGTTGCCTTCGTCGATGAAACGCTTCACCGCACGGGCGGCGGGTCCGTGACGCAGGTGCTGAGCGACCATGAGGGTCACCCCCGCCGCGTCGGCCGCGTCGATCATGTCCCGGCAATCCTGCAGCGTATGCGCCATCGCTTTCTCGACCAGCACATGCTTGCCGGCTCGCGCGGCGGCAATCGCCGGGGCCGCGTGCTGATCGTGACCGGTACAGATGTCGACCGCATCGATGTCGGCACCGCTCAGCATGTCGGCCAGGTCCGTATACACAGCTTCGACGCCCGCTCTCTTGGCGTAGTCCCGTGCGGCTTCCTCGATGACATCGCACACGGCGACAAGCCGTACCCGATCCGAATGCTCCAGGTAGGCCGCCATGTGTGAATTGGAAATGCTCCCGGTACCTACCATGCCAACTTTCAACGGCTCGGACATGTTGCCCCTCTCCCTTTGTGCGCCTTTGCGGGGAGGAAGCATAACCGACGACGATGGGGGCACATGGCAGCGCGCGGTACCCTTTCGTTCGAAACGCGAGGAATAAATTGGGGGGATTCGTTATCGACTTCCGCCAAACGACCATCCACGATTGTGAGACACTCGTATTAGCATGGAAGAGCGTTCGAACCACCCCTCTGGGTTCCTCTCGGACCTGACGCCGAGACCGTGGCGCCCGGACTCCAGCGAGACCCTACGGCCACTGGGCCTTTTCGTTGGACAAGGCGCGAATGCACTTGAGGTTGTGGCGGCTGAGTCATCGCGCAGCCCCAATAGGAACACGCTTCTCTCAGCTTGGCGGGCGCGCCGCGGCGGACGTGCGTCCCCCGTACTTCTTGTTGTTCAGTATGCGGATGGCGCGGCACTGTGCGGGGCTACCGGTGTCACGCCTCCCGTATATGTAAACCTCGACATAGATCAGGTCGAGCGTCTTTGTCGCGAAGCGCTTCAGCAGCCGGACAGGCACGCTGCCCTTCGTTTTCTGGCCCAAGCGCTTCCTTCGCTGGAAACGGCATTGCCAGGGATACGCAATGAAGGTCTATTGGCGCTGCATGAACTGCAACACGGCGTGCCGCGACGCGCCGACTGGAAGGACGCCAAGAGGAAGGCCATATCTGTTCTCGGCAAGCGAGACAACGACCTGCTCCGTGCACTGGGCTTTCAGATCGAGCGGCTCGACAATCTGACATCGCTGCTGCGGTCGGGCACGCGGCGTACTGCCTTGGCGGTCCTTCTTCGCGAAAGCGAGTCTGCCGAAACTGGAGTAGCCCGTTTCAAGCAATCGATTCCCCGCACCAGCACCACCCAGGACTAGTGTTCCGTCAAGCCTAAAAATGCGAGTGTAGCTGCGAGGGATTTTTGGTTCCTGGCGAGGCGCGACGACGCGGTGTGGCAGGCACCACACAAGGAGGAGCAACGAAGCCAGGGGCCAAAAAGACCCGCAGATACCCGTAGATTTAGGTTTGACGGAGCACTAGTACGCGAGACGCTTTGTCGAAACCCATGTCAACTACTTCGTATTTAATCCTCTTCCAATTCCGCGTCCGAGCCGCGATGACCGAAGCTGGAAACGAGTAGTGGCGCTGGCAGGTCGCCTTGCCTCGCCCGACGATAGGTTCGCAGAATGGGCCCACAAGGTCGGCGTGCAAAGCGGGCCGCTGCTGCCGGACGAGAAGGAGGACATGATCCATGAACTTGACGCTGTCGTTGCCAACCTCTATGGCCTTGGCGAGGCTCAACTAGGCCACATGCTCGAGACCTTCCACGAGGGATGGGACTACCAGTCACGACTCGATGGTGTTCTCAGGCACTTCCGAGCATGGAGTAACCGTAGTTGATTCTACGCGTCGAGGTAAATCCCGAGCGGTTGCGCTGGGCACGCGACAGAGCAGGGCTCGACGCTGACCGCTTGACGCGAAAGTTCCCCAAATATGAGGAGTGGGAGGCGGGCACCGTCAGGCCAACGCTCAAACAGCTTGAAGCGGTCGCCAAGGCGACGCATGCGCCAGTTGGGTTGTTCTTCATGTCGGAGCCATGGAACGAACCGGTCCCGATCCCGGACTTCCGTGTACTCGGCAATCGGCCAATGTCCCGATCCAGCGTTGACCTGCTCGAAACCGTCTATCTGTGCCAGCAGCGCCAAGAGTGGTATCGCGACTTTGCCCGGCTCGAACGCATCGATCCTCCGGCTCTGGTTCGTATAGCCACGACTCGGAGCGATGTTGAGACCACTGCTCGAATGATGAGGGAAGCACTGGGATTCGACGTGGACCACCGCAGTCGGTTATCGACTTGGGTGGATGCGTTACGTCTCTTCGTGGCTCAGGCCGACGCGAGCGGTATTCTGGTCATGGTCAACGGAATAGTCGGCAACAACACCACCCGCAGACTGGACCCCGCAGAGTTTCGGGGCTTTGCCTTGGCAGATGACCTGGCGCCGCTCGTGTTCGTTAACGGGGCCGATACCAAGGCGGCGCAGATGTTCACGCTAGCCCACGAACTCGCGCACATCTGTCTCGGCGAGTCAGCCCTTTCCGACATTGAGGCCGTAGTCACGCCATCGCACAGCATCGAACGCTGGTGCGACCGAGTCGCGGCGGAACTGCTCGTGCCCCGCGCGATGCTGGCCAACGAATTCCGGGCGGGTGTAGACCTGTCTGCCGAAGTCAACCGCCTGGCACGATATTTCAAAGTGAGCACTTTGGTCGTGCTGCGTAGAGTCTTCGACTTAGGCGCGTTAGATCGGGAGGCCTTCGAAGCGGCGTATTGGGGTGAACTGGATCGTCTGGCGACTGTGTCGCAAAGCGGTGGCAACTTCCACCCAACGCTTCGGATGCGAGTGGGAAGGCGTTTCGGTAAGGCCCTGGTGGACAGTACGCTCGGGGGCAGGACGTCGTTTACTGAATCTTTCCGCCTTCTCGGCATCAGAAAGAGTTCCACCTTGCGAAGATTCGCCGCGAGTCTTGACGAGGCGCCACGATGTCGTCACCCACGAGATTCCCTCGAATTCCGTTAGTCGGATCAAGATTCCAAATGTCTGCATTGGGCTCGGCGTCAAGTGCCTTACACCGTTCGAGATGCTTAACGTCGAACGCGCGCGATTTGTTCTGGAGCCCGACCGGTGACGAATTGGCCGGTATTCGTCGACAATCTGGACGGCAACATTCTTGCGGAGGCGCTGGCGTCAGTTCTTGAACCGGAGATTGAGGCCTGCGCGGATGGGCTCCGGCCAGAAGAGGTGCGTATTGCCACGGCTTTCTTCAGCCCCACAGGTTTCGGATACATTGCAGACCGGCTGGCTTCCGTCCCGGACGTGCGGCTGATGTTGGGTGTAGATCTTGCTCAGGGCTCCGCAAGGGAGCGGAGGTTACAGACTATCCCCGCACACCATGGGAGATATTCATCCGGGTTCTGTGGCAACTGTATGGTGCTGGGGTCGAGGACGATGCAAGGATCGACGAGAACCTTCCGCTCACCAGTTTCCAGAAGCACGGAGTAGCCCGGGCACTGCGTTTGATCCGGGACAGGGGGAGGCGTCATCGTGGCCGACGAAGTGGGTCTCGGCAAGACGTTCATAGGGCGAGATTCTTTCGTTTGTCGACAGCGTATGGGCCGCCATAAATTTGGTCGCCCCGACGGGTTTCTGGTTCCGCTTGCTGGAACGGCTGTATTGAGATCGGCATCGCTGACCGGCCTGACCTACAGGTCGAGCATCGCGAAGCGTTTGGCCAGCAAGGTCCGGTAATGGTCCTTCTGATCCGAGGGCAGGAAGGAGTCGGCGATGCGCGCCCGCCAGGCGGAGGCGGCGCTCGCCAATTCCGCCTGGACGTTGCGGACCACCTTGTCTGGAAGTTTCAGCCGTTCCCTGGCGAAGTAGGCTACCCAGGTCTTGCGGCCGAGACGGCGTTTCTTCCCTTGCAGCGGTAGCGCGATCTCTTCGATCGTCTCGATGGGTTTGCCGAGAGCGAGGAAGGCAACCGTGGTGCTGAGGTAGTCGTAGGCGGGCGCGAGTTCGACTTTGCCCCGCCTGCTGATCAGCGAAAAGTTCTTGAGGTGCATGTCCTCGTTGCCCACCAGAAAGTTGAACAGGCTTCTTTTCAGAAGTTGCACTTTTTCGATAGCCGGAAACGTGCAGTAGGCGTCTAGCAGGTCGACCAGTCGCTCCATGCTGAAGTCGTACTTGGTTTCGCGGCTTAGTCCCCCGAGTTGGGCAAAGTCCTCCACCGCAACTTTGCGGTTGTGACCCGTTCGGTCGAAGCGACGAACAAAGTATGACCAGGTGCCGTCGATGCTGCGCACGATCCCGCTCACCGGCACCTCGATCCCGCATAGCTTCGCCAGGTGCATGGTGAGGCCTTCATTCTCCGGCAGGTTTGGATACACCGCGTGCTGCGGCTTGAGCAGGAATCGACCTCCCTGATCGACAATCACGAACACGCCGGCTTTTGCGTCGAGCCGCACGCTCAACTTGGGTTGAACGCCCTGAATCGACATATTGCCGGCACGAACAACCGCTTCCTGCCGCTGCCGTGCCGCGTCGTATGGGAAATCGTTCAAGCGTTCGAGATTGGGTGACAACTGGCGCAACCCGGCGCGAGAATATCGAGCCTCGCCGCACGGTTCGTACGTGATGGGGCAACGATTCACGGTACGTCTTCGATGATCGCAACTGCCCCAACGACATCCTCGCCTACGGCCAGGAGTTGCCCGAACAGGTCGCCGCGATCGATCTTGCGCTGGCGCAGCAGGCCATCGAGCATGTCGCCCTCCGGGAGCAATCCCTCGAAAAATGGTGGGAAGCCCTCGAACCAGAATTCCCGCTCCGATACGGGCATTGTCAGGGACACCGGGGCGCCGGCATAGGGTTCGAGGTAACGGAAAACAAAACTGGCGGGTCCGTGCTCCTCGAGCACGCCTGCCGGTTCGCCGAGTACGAAGACCGTTGCCCGTCTCACCGAATCGAGCCCTCATCAGGCTCCTCAACCGCGTTTCCGGCTGCGTCGATCAATGCAGCACTGCATTCCGTCATTAGTGGGCTATCGACTACCAGGTCGATGTTAAGGACACGCAAGACGGCCATCAGGGTTGCCAATCGAACTGTGGATTTGCCTTTTTCGATATCGAACACGGAGGTCTTGCCGATCCCGGCCAGATCGGCCAGCGCATGCTGGCTCAACCCGCTACGTTGCCGATGGAACCTGACCGCATTTCCGATCAAGTTCGACGAGGTTACCTTCATGAATAGTCATCCATGTACCGGTATAGCGGGATATTGTAGCCACAACGCTCCGAGATCAAGGAGTTTTTGCTCAAATGTACCGTCTGAGCGGTAACTTGGACTCAAATGAGCGACCAGTGCGTTGGATCGTGGCGAAGGTCGTCTCTATTACCGCCATAACGGGAATTTTCCCAGATTGGCCATGTGGGTTGGTCAACTTATCTGCCGGATGCGAATGTGGGTAGACTTGTATGGGGCCGGGAGCCTTTGGCCCGGAGAGCACGAGGGGAATTGAGTTTGAAATGCACGCGAAACACGACGCGTCATCAACACCGGTGCGGGCGGCATGCTATCCCGAAGGAGCGTAACCGCCGATGACACAACCACCTCGGGTACTCGAACTCGGCAGCGGTTTTTCCGCGGCGTACGCCGCGAAGCTGCTGGGCGACCACGGCGCCGACGTGGTCAAAGTCGAAACCCCCGAGGGCGACATGACGCGTCGGCGCGGGCCGTTTCCGGGCAACAGGAACGACCCGGAGCAAAGTGGAGCATTCCTGGCGCTCAACCTGAACAAACGCGGCGTATGTCTCGATCTGACCGCCGAGGGTGGCCGTGCCGAACTGCGCAAGCTCATTGACTGGGCCGATATCCTGGTGCACAACTACCCGAGGCTGCGGGCACAGGCGCTCGGTCTCGACCCGGCCACGCTGAGGGCGGAACGTCCCGATCTCGTCGCGCTTTCGATTACACCCTTCGGCACTACCGGACCCTACCGTGACTTTGCCGCGGAGGAGATAAACGTCTCGAACGCGGGTGGTTGGGCGAATCTCTGTCCGCGCTCGCACACCGACCCCTCGTTGCCACCCCTCAAGGTGTTCGGAAACCAATCCGCAATGATGGCGGGCATTGCCGGCGCGACGGCCGCGCTAGCCACCTACCGCGACGCTCGGCGGTCGGGGGTGGGCGATTACATCGATCTTTCCCAGCAGGCCTACATCGCGTCCGGGTTGGAAGGCGCCATCCCGGGGTACACGTACCGGGGAACCGTTAGCAGGCGCTACGAGCTGAGTCACTGGGGCACCTTCGATGCCAAGGACGGACCGATACTTATGCTTTGCATGGAGGAAAGCCAATGGGAGCGGATCGTGGAGTTCATGGGCCGGCCGGCGTGGACCGAGCTCGAGATCTTTGCGAACCAGCGCACCCGACACCAGAACTACGATGTCATCGTCCACTTCTACCAGGAGTTCATATCGGAATGGAATGCGTTCGAGCTTTTCCATGCGGGGCAAGCCCGGCGCATCTGCCTCGCTCCGGTGATGAACTTCGAGCAGGTCGCGTCAGACAGCGCACCTGCGTGCCCGAGATTCGGTTTCGTGACCGTCGACCACCCGGTGACCGGGCCCGTCGAGTACCTGGCCCCGGCGGTGCTGACGACATCGGGACGCGCAGAGATTCGCCGTCCCGCGCCGCGCCTGGGCGAGCACAACGACGAAGTGCTCGCCGATGCGGAGCCTCCGTCGGACGCGCGGATGAACGCGGGGGGCTCTGACGCTGCAAAGTCAGAGGCGCGCCGTCCGCTCGAGGGCGTTCGGGTCGTCGATCTGTCGTGGGTCTGGGCGGGGCCGTTCGCCGCGATGCATCTCGCGCACCTCGGCGCCGAGGTCATACGCTGCGAGTCCTCCGTGCGCCCGGATCTTTATCGCAGGGGCGGAATATCGAACCCGCCGGACGGCATGCAACCGTCGTTGAATCGCGCGGGCATGTTCAACCAGTGGAACCAGGGCAAGAAGAGCGTATCGGTCGATCTCAGCGACCCGCGGGCGATCGAAATCGTCAAGGGTCTTGTCGCCGAGTCGGACGTCGTGGTGCAGAACTTCGGGACCGGCGTGATGGACCGGCTGGGATTGGGCTACGAGGAGCTCAAGCGAATCAACCCGCGCATCATCCTCGCGAGCATCAGCGGCTACGGCCAGGTCGGGCCATATCGCGAGTACCTGGCCTACGGTCCGGCGCTGGTGCCGTTGACCGGGATGTCGACGGTGACGGGATTCATCGGCGGCAAGCCGGAGCTTTTCGGGCCCTCGATACCGGATCCGACCGCCGGAATGACTGCCGCGTGGGCAGTCGTCTCCGCGCTCGAACAACGCGAGCAGACCGGCCGGGGCGACCACCTCGACATCTCACTCTGGGAGGCGACCGGGGTTCTCGCGATCGAGGCCTGGATGCAGTACGCATTCGACGGCACCCAGCCCGAGCGCATGGGCAATCGCGATCCATGGATGGCGCCCCACGGCTGTTTCGCCTGTCGCGGAGACGACGAGTGGGTGTCCATCGCATGCACGGAAGATGCGCAGTGGGTGAAGCTCGCGGCGCTGATCGATCCTGCCCTTGGCGCCGACGAGCGCTTCCTCACCCTCGAGGCGCGCAAGCAGAACGAGGATGCGCTGGAACAGATCGTCTCGGAGTGGACCGCCGGGCAGGATCGGTGGGAAGTCACCTGGCTGCTCCAGGCCCAGGGCGTGGCGGCGTTTCCGAGCTTCACGACCGAGGACATCGTGCGGGACCCGCATCTCAATGCGCGCGGATTCATCGAGCGGCTCGAGCACCCGGAAGTCGGTCGTCGCGCCCACGTGGGTATCCCGTGGCGGCTCGATCGGCGGCCGAACGGCGTGCGCATGCCGGCGCCCTGCCTGGGGGCGGATACGGACACGTTGCTGACCGAGGTCCTCGGTTACGACGCGGCCAGGATCAAGCAACTGCGCGAGGACGGCGTGCTCCGGTAGCGCCGATTCCATACACTTTGACTGCCGGGGAATCGAGTCCCGAGGAGAGGGGGAACATGTCCGAACCAATGAAAGTCGGCCTGGTAGGAACCGGAGGCATTTCCAACTTGCACCTGCCGGCGTACCTCACGCATCCCGACCGGGTGCGCCTCACTGCGGTCTGCGACATCTTTGAGCCGCTCGCACGGGCGATGGCGGAGAAAGCGGGCGTCGAAGCCGTCTATACGGACCTCGATGAAATGCTGCGCCAGGCCGACATCGATGCGGTGGACATCTGCACAGGTCATGCGCAACACGCGCCAAATGCCATTGCCGCCGCGCAAGCCGGCAAACATGTGCTCGTCGAGAAAACAATGGCGAACACGCTGCGGGAGTGTCGGCAGATGATTGAAGCGGCCGATACGGCGGGGGTGACGCTGATGGTCGCCCAGAACGTGCGCTATTCGCATGAATCCGCTGCCGTGAAACGTTTCATCGACGAGGGGAACCTGGGCGAGATTCAGGCGGTTCGAACCCACGTGACAATGGCGGGCACAAACAAGGCCTGGATGAACGATGCCAAAGCGGGCGGCGGCGTCCTGATGCTTAACACCGTGCATCACGTTGATCTGCTGCGCTATTACGTTGGCAACGTCAAGCGGGTGACGGGGGTTTGCAAGTCCGTACAGCCGAAAATGACCAATGGCGCCGAAGATCTCGCCGCCGCAACCCTGGAGTTCGAAAACGGTGCCATCGGTTCGGTGTTCGGAAGCTGGACCACGTACCTTACCCCCGAGGGAGCGTCGTACATGGTGTTGGGCAGCAACGGGACCATTCACTCGACGGCACCGGAGACTCCCGACCAGGCGAAAGCCCAATTCGGCACCATCATGTTTTCGGTCAAGTCCGCGGAGAGGGAGCAGGAGCGCGCTCGATTGCGATCTTCAGGCCCGTTGACTCCCGAGAAAATCAAGAAATTGATGAATCCGGGCTTCGAACCGATGGCGACAGGCGAAACCGATCAGCCAAGCGGGGACTGCTTCGTCAACGAAATCCTGCACTTCGAGGAATGTTGCAGAACCGGCTCGGAACCCATCAGCAGCGGACGAGACAACATCGAGACGGTCAAGATCATTCTCGGTATCCTAGAGTCGTCCCGGACGGGCAGGGGTGTCGACCTGGATGACCTCTAACGGCCTGTCCGACTTGTCGCTCTAGCGTGCGTCTCTAGTCGATGCCGATACGGTCTCCACGTTGGTCGGATCGATCGAGCGGCCGCTCCTGCTCCTGCGCTCGATATTCGCCCAAGGCGAATTGCGGTATGAAGTGCGAATCGAGCCGCACTTGGCGACAGGTGGCAAGCACCTGTACCTGTCGGTCAACGTGCATCAGGACACCACCGATGCAGACGACCTAGTGCTCCGTCAAGCCTAAATCTACGGGTATCTGCGGGTCTTTTCGGCCCCTGGCTTCGTTGCTCCTCCTTGTGTGGTGCCTGCCACACGGCGTCGTCGCGCCTTGCCAGGAACCAAAAATCCCTCGCAGCTACACTCGCATTTTTAGACTTGACGGAACACTAGAAGCGAAAGTACTTGGGCCCTTAGCGAGTGTCCGGTCTTACATGGAGGATCTGCTAGAGCGATGTACGGTGCCGATTCGGGGGGAAATCCAATGACGCATGCAGAAGCAATCCAGTTCGATCTGGAGCGCCCGACAACAATATCAAAAGCGCAGCCAGGACCCGATCGCGACAGAGCCCTTCTTGCAAATCTCAAAAGGTCCGTGGACTCTACGCTGAGACGATGGTCTGTCGCTCATGACCAGAGCAACGCCCCTGACACGGTGACGGGGTTGGGCGGAACAGATGCCGGTTCCCGCAGCGATACGTACCGACAGTTCTTCGTTTCAGGCGAGGACGCATGGCCCTCGCTGGGTTTCGCTGGGCAGAACGAGTGGTGGATATACCGGACGCACGCTATTGTCGATCGCACAACCCAGTTCGAGGTATTGCAGGAACTCAAAGATTTGGATACGTCCCAGGAACTCGACGCGCAGGTGGTCGCCAACGCCCGCCCGCTTATTCCGAAACTGTGGGATATTCATCGAGTTCGCTTTGATGTTTACGTTAGCGAACGCAACGGAATCGTCATTGAGGCACCTACGCGGCCAGGTGGGTCGGTTGGCGTCGAATGTTGCGAGCGGGATATCGTCTATTGCTTCGGCACCATCGATGGCAACAACCGTTACGCGAAGTTCTACCAGATGGACGGCTTGCCGGACCCCTTCATCACGAAGGCCCTCCGAGACCTCGCGGCTGGATAGTCGATTTCGATCATGGGGCCGCTGCAACGGAGCGAGGGGCTCTGGAGGGATGTGTGCTTTCGGCGAGAGAAGACGGCCATCGAGAAACGGTGAGTGAATCGTGACTCGAAGGCAGCCTTCGGCCGACCGCCTTACAGCGAGACCTCGGTGAATCGTTGTGACAGGGTCAACTCGGCCGAATGCACTCAAGCGGGTAACAGACGGGCCGAGCCCATCAATGGCGCCGAGGGTGTTCTGGGCTGGCTGATCATTCCCGGCGACATTGCGGTACGTAGTGGCCGGCACACCAAGGCGGACCCCACAAGCGACAACTGCTACCACGCCAACATCGTGTTTCCGGATATTGTGGCGAGTTGGGAGGATGCGGAAGTGCATACGCGGGATTTCGTGGTCAACGGCACGTGGCAAGACGCGGTATAGATCGAAGGTGTTTCCGTGACCAACACCTAAGCTCCCCAGGCGCGCCGGCACGACTCCATAGTGTCTCTTGGTTCTGAGACTGACCCCACTAGCGGAATTTTGCGGCTGCAGAATTTTGCGGCTGCCATGCGAGGTTCCTCATTCGGGCGTAGAATGGCCGCATAGTCAGGGGAGGAACTTAAATCATGGCAGAACCAGCACAGGTAGCGTACGAAGCAACGGCGCTTGGACCCCGCGAAAGCGTGTGGAATGAAATTTGCGAACTCGGCCTGCAGAGCTACGTGGCGGATATGGACGCGCACGGCTACTGCATCATCCCGCCCGAGATCGTGAACCCGAACAATCTCGCCGGGCGGTTGCGCGAAGCCCTGCTCGATGTCGCCGAGCGGCGCAACGGCGAGCGCCCCGATGTGGTGACCGGCGCCACCCACGCCTATCGGCCGGCCTTGCTGCACGGCTATGACTCGGCACGATATGGCAAGGACGGATCCGAGAAGGAAGAGACCGATCCAGCCCTTCTGAAGCAGGACGATGCTGTCGATTCGCCGTTTGGCGATGGGATGGCGTTGATCTTCAACGAGGAAGAGGTGTTCGCCGAGGCGGTGATGAATCCGCCGCTGCTTGCGATGGTTACGTACATGGTGGGCCACAGCGCGGTGCTTTCGTCCATGGGCTGCTGGATGAAAGGTCCATGCAGGAGCAACTTCGCGCTGCACTCGGACACGGCGTTGCCGAATCCGTTGCCGTCTCTTGCCTACCAGGCCCAATGCACGTACGTGTTGACCGATTTCGATCGGCAGAACGGCGCGACGTGTATCGTGCCGGGCAGCCACAAGTGGTGCCGCCGCCCAACGGACGCAGAGGCCGCCCTGCTTCCGTACGAGGAAGGAGGCAAAGACCAGGCCGTCGTGTGCAACGCCCCGCCGGGCTCGCTGATCATCTGGCACGGCAACACCTGGCACGGCGCGTTCAACCGCGTCGCGCCCGGTCTGCGGGTAAGCATGACGGTCTACTTTGTGCGGCATTTCATCCGGCCACTCGAGGACTACATCGACAACGTGCCGCAGAAGCTGCTCGACAAGTACGGGCCACGCTTCGCAAACGTGCTCCAACAAGGGTCTGTTCCCGGGGCCAAGACCAACAGCGGACGCGTGGCCAACACCGCGCGGGCTGAGAAGTTCCGATCGGCGTACGAGCAGGAGATCGGGATCAAGCTAAACTCGAAGGGCGACGCCTATAGCTAGAACGACAGCGAGAGTTCTCGAACACCTGCGGCGGCGCCGGTCCGATGCGGCCTGGAGTGGGGAGGCTGTGGCATGCGGGGTCGCGCGTTCGCGCGTAGAATGACCGCATAGCCTGGGGAGGAACTTGAGTCATGGCAGAAGCAGCAACCGCGCTGGAACCCCGTGATCGCGCATGGAACGATATTTGTGAACTCGGCTTGGAGGACTATGTCGCAGATCTCGACGCGAAGGGCTACTGTCTGATCCCGCCCGAGATCGCGAACCCGAACAACCTCGCCGAGCGGATGCTGGCAGCGCTGCTCGATATCGCCGAGAAACGCAACGGCGAGCGCCCCGATGTGGTGACCGGTGCCACGCACGCCAACCGACCACCCCTGCTTCAGGGTTTCGACGGGCAAAAATTCGCCCAAAAAGCGAAAAAAGAAGGGAAAGATGCGCCCCCTCCGATCCTGCTGAAGGAGCCCAACGTCGTCGATTCGCCGTTTGGCGATCGGATGAATCTGATCCTCTATGACGACGAGGTGTTTGCCGAGGCGTTGATGAACCCGCCGCTGCTCGCCCTGGTCACGTATCTGATCGGCTACAGCGCGGTGCTGTCGTCCATGGGCTGTTGGATGAAGGGGCCATGCAAGAGCAACTTCCAACTGCACTCGGACTCCGCGGTCCCGGAGCCGATGCCACCGCAAGCGTACCAAGCCCAATGCACCTACCTGTTGACCGACTTCAATCGGGAGACCGGCGCAACCTGCGCCGTGCCGGGCAGTCACAAGTGGTGCCGCAAGCCAACGGAAAAGGAGGCCGCCCTCCTGCCGTACGAGGAAGGTGGCAAGGACCAGGCGGTGCTCCTGGAAGCCCCCGCAGGCTCGTTGGCCATATGGCACGGGAACACCTGGCACGGCGCGTTCAATCGCACCGCGCCGGGGCTGCGAGTAAGCGCGACGGTCTACCTTGTGCGACCGTTCATTCGGCCGATCGAGGACTACATCGGCAAGGTGCCTCAGAAGCTGATCGACAAGTACGGGCCGCGACTCGCGATCCTGCTCCAGCATGGTTGCGTTCCCGAGTACTCGACCCAGGGCGACCGCGTGTCGTTCACCCAGCGCGCCAGAAAGTACGTTTCTGCGTACGAGGATTCGCTCGGAAGTGCGCTAGGGTCCAAGAAGGACCTCTATCACTAACCTGCCGCTTACGCCGCTTCGACCATCGCGGGCGCGCAGGCCCGCATGGCTGCCCTGACCGACTCGAGGCCCGGCCTCGCGGCCACGACTCGGACAATGGCCGTATCGAGTCCCTGGGAGAGTCGCTTGAACGCCGCCGCCGCGCCGTCGGCCGGTCCAAAGTAGCCGACCGCGCGCAACATGTGCTCCGGGAAGGCTTCGGCCACGTCATCCGGGCTCGCGCCCTGAATCCGCATCGAGTCCAGCTCCGCCAGCTCCCCGGCGAACCCCATCCGCTCGAAGTGGGCACGATACCCGAACCGGCGCTCCCGCTCGGTCGGGACGCTGCCACCCAGCGCATATCCCGCCGTGGCTTTGGCCAGTGCGATACGGGCCGCGTCAACGTCGTCATCGACGCAGATGCGGATGTACTCGGCCATCTTGATCTCCGATGGTTGGCGGCCCACCTTGGCGGCGCCCGCGTCGATCCGCTCCCGGCTCCAGGCGACCTGTTCCGGCGTGCACCAGTTGAGCGATGCCCCGTCCGCAAGCTCCCCTGATAGCTCCAGCATTCTGGGTCCCAGGGCTCCCAGGTAGACCGGTGTCCGGGGCGGTGGGGAGATGCCGAGGCGCATGTTCCGCAACGTGACCGTCTCTCCTTCGTAGTCAACAAGGTCTCCTGCGACCAGCCCTCGGATCACAGTCAGGTAGTCGCGCATGAGCGCCAGGGCGGAGATGCGGCCAAGGCCCACGGCACGCCGGGCCGCGGGCCTGTGCGCCGCGCCGGTACCGATTCCCATGACGAATCGGCCACCGGTGATCTCGCTGACCGTGCCTCCGGCCATGGCGAAAGACACAGGTGTTCGGTACATGACGGGCGAGACGCCGATGCCGGTTCCGACACCTTCGGGCACGGCTTCCCGGCTCGCCATCCACCGCTGGACACAAAGATGAAAGGAGTCCTGCCCGGCGCCCTCCGGCGTCCAGATGCTCTTGTAACCCAGTTCCGCCGCTTCCCGCGACAGAACCGCCTGGTCTGGCCAACCCATTCCGAGCCTCGCGTCGAGGCCTATGCCAATTTCCATGCTTCAACTCCGTATGAAGGTTCCTTGCCCGGTCCCGCTGATCAGGTGAACGTGCAACAGCCCGTAGATTAGCGCGATGTCCTTATGTGTCTGTAGGTCACCCGATGCGTTGGACCTACCATGTCTCTCCGAGTCCGCTCGCTGCTCGCTGGGTGCATAATATTCGCGTCTGAGCCCACACGGTGAGACGAATCACCGGGCTGGACGTTGGAGAAAGACTGAATGAAGCCCGATGGCATCAAACTGGACGACGAGCAGGTTCGACGGTTCATCTGCGATGGCGTGCTGGTGCTCGATAGCGGTGTCGCACCGGAGGTCCATCAGCAGATCTACGACAAGATCCAGTGGAACATCACCCACGAATTCAACATGGGCAACAACGTGCTGCCTCGTGTTGCCGAGTTGCATCAGGTGCTGGACGCCCCGGTCATCCGCGGCGCGCTGCAAAGCATCCTCGGCGACGACCACATGCTTCACCCGCATCGATCCCTGCACATCAGTGAACCGCTCGACGAGGCGGAGCGAACGCTGTCGCTGACCGGGAATGAACACGGGCCGCCCATGGGCGAAGGATCAGCGGGAAACAGCGCCTGGCACCAGGATGGCCAGATTCCAATGTCCCGGGCGCGGTATCACGTGCCCCGGCTCGCGATGATCTTCTACTTTCCGCAGGACACCCCGGTCGAGCGCGGCCCCACCCGGCTCATTCCGGGCACGCATTTGCAGCCCTACCTGCGAAAAAGCGACTACCCGTTCGCCTTCGTCTCCGATCGCATCAAGGCGGGCACATGCCTGCTGATCGCTTTCGATATCGCGCATGCGGCGCTCAGCAACCGAACGGATGCGAGCCGCTACATGCTCAAGTTCATATTCCTGCGCACCCGCGATCCGGTCGGTCCGAGCTGGGACGGCGGCCAGGACGGATGGGAGTCGCCGAAGGCGCGCCTGGGCAGGTTCGAACACAGCAAGACCTGGTCCCATATCTGGGACTGGATGCGCGGCGCGCCACAGATCGCGGCCACCCGCCGGGCTGGGTCCAACGAGGTACAACGACTAATCGGGGTGCTCAACGGCACCGATCAGCCCGCCCGGCTGGAAGCCATATACGAACTGGCCGCGATCGGCGCCGACGCCATCGCGCCGCTGCGGGAAAGCCTGCTGCAGAACGCCGGCCTGCAGCGCGAATTCACCATGCCGTACCACGTGGACGAGTGGGGCGAATACGTACCGGTCGGCGATCCCAACGAGCGTCGGTGGAACGATGTCGCCTATACGCTGCAGGACGAAGCGTACGCGCTCGGCGCCATGGGCGAGGTCGCAGTGGGGCCGCTGACGGATTTGCTTGAGCACGACGATGCCTGGATCAAGATCAACGCCGCCTTCGCACTGGGCGAGATCGGTGCGCCGGCCGCCCGCGCCATGCCCGAGTTGACGAAGCTGCTGGGTCATGAACTGCACCAGGTGGTGCGGGCGAGCCTGGACGCGATGGGCTGTATCGGCACCAATATTGACGTTGCCCTGCCCGCCATCCGCAAACTGCTGACCGTGGACAATCCCCGCTGGCGGGAGCGGCTCGGCGCGAGCCAGAGGTTCGGCGAGATCGGGGTCCGGTTCAACGCGCTTTATGCCTTGTTGAGTTCCGACGCCCCCATGGACGCGTTGGAAGATGTGCTGGTTGCCTGCCTCGACAACGAAAATGGCTACGTGCATGGCCCTGGGCGCTGGAAGCTCTTACGCGGCCGCGCAGCGGGGAGGACCGCCCGGGGCTGCTGCATGCGCTCGACTATCTGAAAGCGCATCGCTGGGACCACACGCTGGCAAACGGCAAGCGTGTGGTCTGAAGTTTGGGGTTGAATTAGGATCGGGTATGCAACGCGTCGCCACAGTCAGAATCGTATGAGGAACCAATGGATGAAGCCCGATGGCATCAAACTCAACGACGAGCAGGTTCGGCGGTTCATCTGCGACGGCGTGATCGTGCTCGACAGCAGCCTCCCTCCTGAGTTCCACCAGGACGTCTTCGACAAGATGGAGTGGAGCAACAGGCAGGAATTCAACATGGGCAACAACGTGTTGCCCCGGATCGCCGAGTTGCAGCAGCTACTCGATGACCCGGTCGTCCACGGCGCTGTGCAAAGCGTTCTCGGCGACGACTACATGCTGCATCCGCATCGCTACATGCACGCCAACGAACCGCTCGCGGAGTCGGATCGGTCGCTGGCGCTGACCGGGTTCGAGCACAGCCCGCCCGTGGGCGAAGGATCCACGGCAAACAGCGGCTGGCACCAGGATGGACAATGTCCGCTCGGCCGGTTCCGGCACCACGTGCCCCGGATCGCCATGATCATTTACTTTCCGCAGGACACCCCGGCCATGCGCGGCCCCACGCGGCTCATTCCGGGCACGCATCTGCACGCACTCCTGTATGAGAGCGACTATCCGTTCGGATTGGTCGGCGACTACATCAAGGCGGGCACCTGCCTGTTGACTGCTTTCGATATCGCCCATGGGGCGCTCAGCAACCGGACCGATTCGAGTCGGTACATGTTCAAGTTCTGCTATCTGCGTACGCGCAACCCGGCTGGGAACCCGACTGGGCCAGGCTGGGACGGTGGCGAGGTCGAGTGGCAGGCACCGAAAGCGCGCTTAGGTGCTTTCGATCACACCAAAGCCTGGTCCTATATCTGGGACTGGATGCGTGGCGCCCCGCGTTTCGCAACGCCCAACCCGGCAGCGTCAAACGAAGTGCACAAATGGATGGGTTCGCTCAACGGTGCCGACCAAAAGGCCCGACTTGAAGCCATCTACGAACTGGCGGCGATGGGCGCCGAAGCCGTTGGTCCGCTGAGGGAGAGCCTGCTCCAATTCGCCGGTCTGCAGCGCGAAGTCCCCCCGCGATACGACCCGGAAAAGCGACGCACGATCCTCCCGGATGACGATCGTCTTGTACGCTACTGGAATGACGGTGCCGTCGTGCCACAGGACGAGGCATACGCGCTGGGCGCCATGGGGGAGGTCGCCGTGCGCCCGCTGCTGGAGTTGCTCAGGCACGACGACGCCTGGATCAAGATCAACGCCGCCTTCGCCCTCGGCGAAATCGGTGAACCCGCCGCCTGCGCCATGCCCGACCTGGCCCAGCTTCTAAGCCATGAACTCCCCCAGGTGGCGCGGGCGAGTCTGGATGCGATCGCCTTTATCGGCACGAATACCCGCGTTGGGCTGCCCGCCATTCGCAAATTGCTGACCGTGAACAATCCGGACTGGCAGGAGCCAAGCCCGCGCGCGGGTTGGACCGGCGAGAACCAGGCGCGGTTTAACGCCATGTGCGCCTTGCTGAACTCCGATATTCCCGTCGAGGAACTGGATGATCTGCTGGTCGCGAGTCTCGACGACGACACGGGCTACGTGCATGCAATGGCGCTTGAAGCCCTCACCGAGCGGCGCGATGGAGAGGACCGTCTGGGGCTACGGCGGGCGCTCGACTATCTGAAAACGCATCGTTGGGACCATACCCTGGCGAACGACGTGCGTGTGTACTGATTGGCTGTGACCGGACCAGGTCAGCGACTAAAACGATATCGGAGCTTCACCACCAACAAGTTGACCAGGGGGTCGGCGAGCGCATCGCCGTAGAGTTGGCCGAAACTGTCGCGCGGGGACGCGAGAGGGTCGTCGAGGTCGTAGGCGTTCGGGAGATTGCTTCCCCGCGTGTAGACGACGAACAGGTCGGACAGCGGCGCGATCTGCCAACGGTAGCGTAGCTGGGCGATCAGCCGGCTGATCGTGAAGTCATCGCTTGCCGCGCCTTCTTCGCGCTTGCGCGGCTGCAGATAAGGCATGCCCTCAATGACCTGCAGAAGCTCCTGTTCCCTCGCCCGGATGCCGGCCCATTGCATCGTCAAGCGCAGTTGCTGGCGGGCGTTGATGAAGAAGTCCATCGCCAGCTTCGGCTGCAGGTCGGTGGCCCTGAACGTCGCGAAATCCGCTTCGTTAAACACGTACTGCAGCCAGCCGTCGCGCTTTCGGTAGTTGACGTCGAGGTCGATGGAAAAGCGATCCACCGGCTTGAAGGTGACGCCGGCACCGAAGGTGTAGCCCATTCCGCCGAGATCTTCGCTCAAGGCGATGAACTGCGCGCTCCAGCTCACGGGTTTGCTGGTATCGGTGCCGAACGCCACTTGGACGCCCTTGCGGGGGCTGACTCTGTAGGCGCCGTTGCCTCGGCTCTCGCGATCGTCCCAGCGCTCCGGAAAGTAGCGCAGCGTGGTGCGCAGCTCGTTCCTGTTGCGGAATGTGAAGGCGTTCATGAAAAAGCCGCCGACGAGGGTGGCCTGTCCCGCGGTGTTCCGAAACTGGCCTGCGGAAATACGGGTGCCGAGCCGGCGCAAGCCGAGCACATTGGTGTGTACGAGCGACAGGCTGTAGAAGGCGCCGTACCGATCGTTTCGGCTAAGGAAACCGAGGTCCTTGATGTTGAGATGCTCGTCGAACAAGTCGAGGCGCAAATTGTGTTGTAGTCCTGCGCGCGGCGTGTAGTAGATGTCGGCCCAGGCGCCGTAGCCGCGCTGGCCGCCGTCTGCGTCCTTCGGACAGGCGGGCTTTCGCTGCATGCCGACGCCGGCGGGCGTGCAACGCACATCGCTGGCAAGGGTCTGAAGCTCCGCCCGCCACTTGCCGTCCGCTTGCGAAAACTGCGCATCGACACCGTGGACCGTGGCCCTATGTAGAGGATGGTCGAGGTGGGTGCCAAGGTAGCCGATCGATCGCCGCCCGGCACCGGATCGCTCGTACAGGAAGCGCGCAACGCCGAAATTGCGCCCGGCTCCGGCGATCGCGATATCGTTGGTCGCGCCCGTTTCGTCGGTCACGGTTGCCGGGATCAATGGGTCGTCTTCGAACGCCGCCAGTATGCCGTAGCGCACCGGGCCGGTCTGGCCGACCACCTTGGCGGCGCCGAGGAGGTCCGTCGGCTGGGCTAGGCGATGGCTCTCGACTTTGACTTCGCTACTGTACGCAAGGATCGGCGCGCCGCCTATGCGGCGCGTGTTGAGCACGCTCGACGGCGGACGCCGACTGGTCGAGACGGTGGGTCTCGCGCCCCCGAACTCGGAGGTGGCACCCCTGCTGCGGCGCTGGGACGCGGCGGCGGAGCGACCCGAGGTGGAGAAGATCTCGCCGCCTTCCACGAAGAAAAGGCGTTTGTCGGGGAAATAGGTTTCCCTCGCGGTGAGATTGATCACGGCATCGTCGGACTCTACCGCCCCGAAGTCCGGCAACACCGTTGCCGTGATCTGGAAGTTGGACGACGGTCGCCAGAACACATCGACGCCCGCATTCCAGTTGTTGTCGCCCTCGCCGTTGTCCAGCGCCGCCGAGGCATACGGAAACAGGTCGAACTGTTGCTTCGGCGCGACATCGGGCACCTTGATCGGCTGGAACGCGGACATGAATCGCGCGCCGCTGGAGGGCAAAGCGGGCCAGCCCCAGCGTTCGTTGATGTGGGCGATCCGGCGCGCGGCGAAGAAACCCATCAGCCGGTCGCCGTCCGTGTGCGGCATCGTCATCATCGACCATGGCAGGAATAGCTCGGCGCTCCAGCCGTCGTCCAACTCGGCTGTCGCGCTATCCCACGGTCCGTCCCACTCCCGCGAGTAGTTGCGTTCCGGCAGAATCTTGCCGTCCATGACGGAGCCACCCAGGTTGACGGTGAACCAGTAGCCGTAGAGTCCTTCGCCGGACGTGTCCAGTGTGATACCCCAGGCGTCGCGGCTGATGTCTTCGTCCCGAGACGACAGTCTGGCGATCAGCGTGTCCCGGGGTTGTTCGTTCCAGACGCCGATGTAGAGACCCCGGTCGGTATAGAGGAACTGGGCCATGGTGCGGAAACGGGTCGGCCCCAAGGTTTCGGGCTCCACCACCACCATGTTGTCGTAGCTGGCGACCTCTTGCCAGATGGCTTCGTCGAGCTTCCCGTCGATGGCGATGTCAACCGCGTCGTAGCGCGGCACGAGGATGACTTCGCCATCGCTCGCCAGACGAAGCTCGCCTTGCGGTTCGGGAGCCGGTTCAAAGATCGCTGAATCCCGTTCGGCTGCGGCGACTTCGGCGGACGCGTCTTGACCAACACAAGCCAGGAGCAACGCCGCTGCGACTGGCAGGGCCGACAACAGATTTCTCATTGACTCCCCATCGTGAGCTGGGGCAGGGAGATTCGATCAACGAGCAAAAAGTGGCATGCTGCGTTTCGCCGCCCTGTGAGGGGTGATGGGGGAACGAGAAACGTCAGCTGCGAGGGGGCGATTCGTCGAAGTCGCGGCCCTGCCGCTTGGCCTCGACGCGCCGCCGGTTCCACGCTATCCATTCCTCATGTGCTTGCTCAAGGCCTTGCTCGAGGCCTTGGGCACGGCCTTCCGCCTTGTGCTTCTCGATCACGGGTATGACGTAGCGGTTCACAATTGCATGATAGAGCGACATTGCAATTCCTCCCATCCTGTTCGCCGGTCGCGTCAGTAGCATGGCCAGCATGGCCGTTCCGATGCCCACGTTGCGAACTCTCCCAGTACCGCCAGGGCGAAGTCGACTGCATCCTGCCAGCCGACAAGCGGAACGTACGCTTGCTCCATCGACTTATAGCTGATGCGCGCCAACGCGACAAGCCACAGCGTGGCGACGATGCGGAAGAACGTGCCAGCGTCCCTTGCCCGGATACTCCAGATGGAGACATGATCTTCCAACCGGGGCGTCGGCGACGGCAGCAGCCAGCGCACCCCACTTCCAAACCATGAGACTCTTTCGACAGCTCGTGGACTTGCCACGATAGGAAGGGTGGTGCGGTCAGTCTGTAGGAGAACCCTGCATCATGGGGTGCGATGGGGCGGGCAATCGCGTCCGAGATTCGCTCATACCGACACCCTCCGTAACCGTCTCCCTCGAGCGCGTGTGGCAGGCCCCACAACAAGGAGGAGGAAAGGAGCCTTCAGCCGGGGAGCGCGAGGGGGCAGCCCTCGCAAGAAAACAGCCTTCAGCCGGGGAGCGCGAGGGGGCAGCCCTCGCAAGAAAACAGCCTTCAGCCGGGGAGCGCGAGGGGATGCCCCTTCGCAAGAAGGGGCCGAAAAGTGCCCCACGGCCGGCGCCTTCGGCTTCGGATTCTCTCTTGCGAGGGGTTCCCCCTCGCGCTCCCCAGCTAAGGGCTCCGGCCCGGCCCCGCTCGTCGACCATGCAACAAGCTCCCCGGTCGCTGGCGCTCCCCGGACACGTTTGTTCCATGGTAGTGCCGCAGATATACGCAGATGCAGGCTTGACCGAGGGCTACCTGCGAGGGGGCGATTCGTCGAAGTCGCGGCCCTGCCGCTTAGCCTCGACGCGCCGCCGGTTCCACGCTATCCATTCCTCATGTGCTTGCTCAAGGCCTTGCTCGAGGCCTTGCTCGAGGCCTTGAGCACGGCCTTCTGCCTTGTGCTTCTCGATCACTGGAATGACGTAGCGGTTCACCATTGCTTGATAGAGCGACATTGCAGTTCCTCCCATCATGTTCACGGGTCGCGTCAGCAACATGGCCAGAATGGCCGTTCCGATGCCCACGTTGCCGAACTCTCCGAGCACGGCCAAGGCGAAGTCGACTGTATTCGGCCAGCCGACCAGCGGAACGTCCGCATGTTCCATCAACTTATAGCTGATGCGCACCAACGCCACAAGCCACAGCACGGTGGCAATACGGAAGAACGTACCAGCGTCTCTTGCCCGGATGCTCCAGATTGAGACGTGATCTTCCAACCGGGGCGTCGGCGACGGCAGCAGCCAGCGCACCCACTTCCAAACCATGGGACTCTTTCGACAGCTCGTGGACTTGCCACGATAGGAAGGGTGGTGCGGTCAGTCTGTAGGAGAACCCTGCATCATGGGGTGCGAGGGGGCGGGCAATCGCGTCCGAGATTCGCTCGTACTGACGCTACCCACCGTAAGCGTCTCCGTCGAAGGCGTCCAAAGTAGCGAATGCCTGCACTGGGTTGCGTCGCAGCCGCGTGAGTTGCTTGAACGGTTTGCCGATGGGCAACATGGCGGCGACGGCGTGGCGGTCGGGAATGCCGAACAGCGCTTTCACTTCCGGCTCCCTGGCGGCGACGAATGTCGTCAGCGTGCCGCCGAGTCCCTCGTTCCGCGCGGCGAGCAGGATGTTCCAGACGAGCGGGTATATCGATGCGCCCGGTATCACGCCAATGCGGGACAGGTGCTGGTCCATGGCGGCGACCACGGACAGATCGACGGTGACCAGCAGGATCACGGGGGCGTGGATCAGCCGTTCGATGAAGCCGGGCGGAATTGGCGTTGCGTCGACAGTTGCCTGGTCGATCTGCGCGGGTTCGATAGTGTTCCACGGGTTCGCGCCTGCCTTGACCTCCGCCAGGTAGCGCCTGTACGTAGGTTCGATCAGCGGGCCGAGGGCCGCGCGCTTTGCCTCGTCACGTACCACGACGACATGCCAGCCCTGCCGGTTGCCGCCGCTCGGCGCGAAGCGCGCGTTGTCGAGAATGCGGTGCAAGACATCGTCGGGCACGGGGTCGGCGGTAAAATCGCGCGCCGCGAAGGCGGTCCGCATTGCTGCATAGGTTTCCATCGTTCAGTCCTCGTGCCGAACCATCACAGATCATGGGTAGTATTCCGCATTGACCCATTGAAGTCGTCCACGCCGACCATCGCGAAGCCAGTTTTTAGAGCATCGCGCGTAAACTATCGAATGGATGAACGCTGGCGGCCGTAGGAGCTGAACCATCGCTATCAATGATTTCGAAACTCGCCATCACCCGTTCGAGGGTTGCTTCAACTTCCGCGATATCGGTGGCTATCGCGCCGAAGACGGCCGCACGGTGCGCTGGGGGCGCTATTTCCGAGCGGGACGCCAGGACCGGATGACCCCGAACGATCTGGCACGCGCCGCAAAGCTCAACATCAGGACGCAGATCGACCTGCGTAGGCCGGCGGAGGTGCGAGATTGCGGCCGTGGCCCGTTCGTGGCGCTGGGTTCGCGCTACGTGGGCCTTTCCGTGCTGCCGGAGGGCAGTTACGAGCAGTTGAATCGCGAGACGGGTACCTTGGGCGAACGCTACCTCGCCTATCTGCAATTCGACCTCGCGCCCTGGCGGCGCATCTTCGAGTTGTTGGCGGACATAGAGCACTATCCGGTGCTCCTCCACTGCACCGCGGGCAAGGACCGTACCGGTGTCGCCACCGCACTCCTGCTTTCCATACTGGGCGTTGATCGCGCCACCATAGAGGCGGACTTCGCGCTCACCAATCGTGATGTGCCGCGCCACGTGAAGTTCGTCGAGCGCGGACCCGGCATTCCCGACGGAATGACGCGTGAGACGTTCATACAGGCCGCCGGCGTTCGCGAAGACGCGATCCAGGTATTCCTGGACGGCCTGAACGAACTGCATGGTGGCCCGCTCGATTTCCTGCGTAGCATCGGCGTCGACGACACGATGCAGCACGCTATTCGCGAAGGTCTGCTGGAGTAAGCGCGCTGAGCAATGCCGCTGGGCCAGCAAGTCTGGCTAAGGCACCCCAACCCAACCGGCCCGGTGCGGGCGACCCCGCGCGGGTCATCGGTGTTCACAGGCTCGCCAAATCACAGGAGGCGCAACAATGACCACGCTCTACCGCAATGGGCGAATCTTCGATGGCGAACGCATGATCGACGGCCACGCCGTGCTCGTCGAGGCTGCACGGATCACCCGCGTCGCACCGGAAGGCGAGTTCGAAGGATTCGCCGGCGAAGAGGTCGATTGCTCGGAGGGTACCGTGATGCCCGGCCTCATCGACTGCCACGTGCACCTCCTTTTCCGCGGCGAACCGGACCCGATGGCGGTGCTTGAGAAGCTGGACGCCGCGCATGCCGTCGTTCGCGCGCTTGAACATGCTGCCGATACCCTGCGCGGAGGAACGACGTCCGTGCGGGATTGCGGGGGACGCGAATACCAGGAGTTCGCGGTGCGCAACGCCTGCAACGAGGGGAGATTTCCCGGGCCCACGATTCGTGCCGCCGGCAAGATGATCTGCATGACCGGCGGGCACGGCAACCGCGTGGGTCGCGTCGCGGACGGTCCGGATGAGGTCCTGAAGGCGGTCCGGGAACAGATCCATGCCGGTTGCGATTTTGTCAAGATCATGGCGACCGGCGGTGTGATGACTCCCGGCGTCAATCCGGAGGACGCCCACTACTCGGCCGAGGAAATGGCCGTCGGCATCGCCGAGGCGAAGCGCTTTCACCGGCCTACGGCAAGCCACGCCCAAGGCGCGGAGGGCATTCTCAATGCCACCCGGGGCGGGGTGACTTCCATCGAGCACGGCATCTTCATGAACGAGGAGTGCTGCCGCGAGATGGTGGAACGGGGGACGTTTCTCGTGCCCACCCTGGCTGCGTTGCGCAACATCCTGGGCAACGCCGAAGCGGGTATTCCGGACTACGTGGTCGAGAAGGCGCGCCGTTGCGCGGCGGCGCACGAGCAATCGGTGCGCATGTTCAGCGAGGCGGGCGGTCGCATCGCCCTGGGTACGGACGCGGGGACGCCGTTCAATCTGCACGGCCACAACGCGCAGGAACTTCGGTTCATGGTGGAAGTCGGTTTGACCAATCTCGAGGCGTTGCGGGCCGGCACTTCCAACGCGGCGGATCTCATGGGCCTGGACGACCGGGGGCGCATCGTCGAAGGCGCGGTGGCGGACCTACTGCTTGTCGACGGCGATCCGTCGCGGGATATCGCGGCGGCGGCGGACCGTGGTCGCCATCGCCGAGTGGTCAAGGACGGGGTGGTCGTTCCCGGGTAGTGTCTCAGTTTGACTTTTAGGCGGTTGAGCGCAGAGCCGGTTGATGCAACGCGCTCCCATATCCGCCTAGCCTCCCTGGCTTGCTCGGGTGATCATTCTTTTTGTCGCCGAATTCGCCCGTATTGGGAGTAATTCGATATCTGGATGTTGTAGAGCAAATACACGGAAGATCTCATCGGCGAAGGCTCGCCCGATGGTTTCGACTTCACTGAAGTCGAAAAGGACTGTCTTGAACAACTCCACACGCGCCAGCAGTCGTCTCGCTTGTGAGCGTGAAATGAGCGTGTCCTCACCATACTTGGCCATTCTCACCGGGACCACGGTTTTCGTAAATCCGTAGTCATCCCCGGAGCTGAATTGATCAAAGATTTTTTTCGTCGTTCTTGATGTGCGATTGTTAAGGCGCATCCAAACCGATGTTCCGCTAGAGAATCGGCTGGTCTCCGAGATCCAGTCTTCCACACCCCCGAATTTGTGAGAAAAATAGACACCTCCGGAAAGGATGTCGAAGAGATCAAACATCCTGGATGAGAAAAAAATCCCCTCACCGGTATGGCGTTTCGGATCGGTTGTCAGTTTCCCCTTGGAGAGTTCCAGAATCGAGTGACGCTCGTCCAGCAACCCCATTGCAGTTTGAATTTTCTTGAAGATGCCGTAGCCATTATCAGTAACCAGCATTTCTGTGGTGGTAGCGGTTTTCCGAATCTGAACTGCGACAGACGAGCCGTCAGAGTGGTCAATTGCGTTGTTAAACATCTCGGTAAATCCGTAGTACCAGATGTCTAGTGCGTTGTTTGGCATTTCTCCCAAGGCGTCCCTTACGTCACGTGTCCATGCAACGTCCTCCGCCAGTCCGGGCTCAATGTCCCAGCCTTGAGCCCATTCCAATAGTGGAGCAAGCCGATAGGCATTCGCACGTGTCTTACCTGATCGCCTGAGAACACCTTCATCCCGAAGCCTCCGAAGGTGCTTGTTGACAGCTTGCCGGGTAATCCCAAACTTTTTCGCTGTTGCTTTCGTCACGTCATCCGGCGATTTCTCGACACGATTGAGAATGTAGCGCCTGATTTGTTCGCCTCTAGCGCGGACTCCAGTCACCGCCCCCTCCTTTGTCAACCTTACTGTTGAAAGACGAAACCGTACGGACTAGGAATGTCAACCATATTAAGTCGGATGTCAACCTAAGCGCGATGAACAAGCTGCCGATGTCGAAGCGCACCCAGATCCTCGCCATGCTAGTCGAGGGGATGTCAATGCGGGCGATCACCCGGCTCACCGGGGCGAGCATCAATCCGGTCGCGAAACTCCTGAACGACGCGGGCCACTCGTGCGCGGCCCACCACGATGAGCATGTCCGGGGGATTCGTTTCGAGGCGCGTGGACAGCTCGTGGACAAGGCGCTCGGCCGAGTGGCCATTTGCCGGGCGTTCCGCCGCGCGTTGCCCACCGGCTACCCACACTCGCGCGTCTCTCAACCACAACCCCACAGCTTGAGCAACAAGACATTTCTTCTCGGAAAAGAGGAAAGCCCGAACCGCAAAAGGGGGCTTTGCGTTGACACGTTCCTGGTCGATGACGACAAGGGTAGCCCGAGGATGTACGCTCGGTAACCGCTTGGCTGGCCAAGGGAAGGAAAGCATGAAGGTACTGAAACGCGTCGGCGTCGTTTCGGCGGCAAGAATCTCTGGAGTCCTGGCCGCGATCTTCGGCCTGATCCTCGGGATTGTTTGCGCGTTCATCGGCGGCGGTTTGGGCTCCCTCGGCGTGGTGCCGGTTTGGCTCGTTAACCTGATTGGCTTGCCCATCATTTACGGCTTGGTCGGCATCATCGGCGGCGCGCTCTACGCGGCGCTCTATAATCTCGTTGCCGGATTGATCGGCGGGATCGAGATCGAACTCGAATAGGGCCCCGCCACTCTCCCACCAGGCCCCCCCGCCGGGAAGCGGCGGAAGTCCGCAGACCGGCTCTCGCTAACTTCTGTCAGCGATATCCAACAAGCGATCCTTGAGTTCGACGAGTTGGCGAGGACGCTGGCGTGCACGACGGCCATTTCCTTCAGTAGCAGCGGCATGCCGTCCGCTTCTTCCTGCCAAACCGTGCGGTTGAAAGCGACGTAATTCAGAAACGCTTTGGGCGCGTGCGCCCAGACGTGAAATATGGCGAGGTCGAATCGCATCGCGTCCCAGGCTTCTCTCAGATCGGGGTCGGCCTCTTCTTTCGGCAACAGGGGAATGTGTTTCTTCGTTGACTCCGTCCTTGTGGCGGGAATTGCCGGTCGAAAGCGGCCAGCATGTCCTTCGCGCGGCGCTCGATCATGTCTCGCGACGCTGCGCCGTCGCAGAAGATATAGAACTCTTCGGCCCGGATTGCCCGCACGACTTGCTCGTACCGTAGACGGCCTGGCGCGGGTTGCCGTACGTACATGCCCGTGATCGAGGCCGTATTCACGATGTGACCGCCCTCGCCGTGAGCGAGCATCCTGGGCAAGGAACACCTGGACGCCTCTGATCGCGCCCCATAGATTGATATCCAGGACCCGCTGCCATTGTTCCGTAGAGGCGTTCAGAAACGCGCCGCCGAAACCCACGCCGGCGTTGTTGCAGAGGATGTGCACGTTGCCGAAAGCGGCCTCGGCTTTCTCCGCGGCGCGTTGGATCGATTCCAGGCTGGTGACATCCGTTTCGACCGCGAGGATGCCGCTAGATATCTCTCGCAGGATGGACTCGGTCTTGCGCAACCGATCCGTCCGAACGTCGGCGATGACGACCCGCATGCCGGCCTTGAGAAAAACGCTCGCCATGCCGCGTCCGATGCCGCTGGCACCGCCGGTGACAAATGCGACTTTGCCCCGGAGCTCCTTCATTCGGTGGAGAGTGACTACTCCACCAAGTCCATCAGTTCTATTTCGGTACTTTCATGGAACAAACGTCTCCGGGGAGCGCCAGCGACCGGGGGCGTCTGTTCCATGGTCGACGAGCGGGGCCGGGCCACAGGCGAAGCCGAAGGCGCCGGCTGTGGGGCACTGCCGCCGGAAGCCGGCCCGATTTTGGCCCCTCCGGCCTTGAAGGCGTCGGATTGGCCGTGTTGCCGTAACGCGTGGGCATCTTCGTACTGCTCCATGACGAAGTAGGCGGTGGGATCGTTTCGCGATTTGAACAGCAGGTAGAAGATGCAGCCGGGTTCGTTGTCCTTCACCGCCTGCTGCAGTTCCTTGAATCCTGCTTCGAACCGGGCGTTCGCACCTTACCTTGCATCTCAGTTTGGCGACGATTCCAATGGTCATTGAATCTCCTTGATGGTGCCGCTCCGGTCATGCTTCGCGAGCGCGGCTACCCTGGACAGCCCAAGCGCGGTTTTGAAGTTTCATCGTAGGACCGGGAGATCTTCCGGGTCAACCAGAACCTGGATGGTTCGTGGTTTTCCGGAAACGCGCTTGATCAGCCTCGCGCGTTCGAGGTTGAGAACCATTTGATGGACGGATGGCGGAGTCACTTGGAAGTGGCGCTGCATGTCGGCCTCGGCGGGAGGTCTTCGATTGATCCCCGTATAGGCATGGATGAAGGCCAGATACTGTCCCTGTTTTGGTGTGAAGCGGGGCGCACGAGATAGGCGATGGTCGTCAGTGGTTCGCGGCATCAAGCATCCTTGTGCGGGCCGACACATGGAAAACGGCTAATCTAGTCGAACTGTGGAGCCGGTGCTACACCGACCAGAGGCTGGTCCGTTCAATCGGCGAAGAACACAGGCCGTAAATCTTCTTGGGGAATGAAGCGGCACGTCAACTGTCAGCCGAGTCCTGTTCGCGGTCGCTGCCGCCGAACTCGGGCGGCATGCGCTTGCGCCCAACGTCGGCCCAGAAAACGCTTGACCCTCTCGCCACGTCAGGTCTTACAGTCGGTTCACTTGGCGGCGCATCGAGCACATGTCCAGCATGTCATGGCGAATCGGTTCGCAACGGAGTGGGCCGACGCGATGTGGAACTATGTCGAAGACCCGGACTGGTCGGAACGCCTCTGGGTCGAACAGAGGTTCCAACAACAGAAGGTGGGCAACGCGGTCCGCCGGCGCGACCCGGAAGCGGTCACCCAAGCCGTAAACGCCTACCGCTTCATATGCCTTCTGACGATAGGCGGAATGTTCGGTCCCATGAGAACTCCCCACCATCGAGGCGAACCTTGAACAGGTCGGGATTGCGCATGGCGCGCCAATCGGCGAGATCGAACGACGGTTCGACGTGATTGAGAAATAGGCTGATCGCCAAACCGTGGGAACTCAGGAGCAACACTTCGTCCGGACCTGTAGCCAGCCGACGGACGCAGTCGACTACGCGTGTTTGGCACATCCGGTTGGACTCGCCGCCCGGAAGAGCGAAATCGAAGTCCTCCCAAGCCGTTCGCATTGGGAAGTCGAAACCGATGCCGTCCGCGTGGCCTCCGACTCTTTCCCGGAGATCGGGTTCGAGTGAGACTTTCAACCGCATGCGGTCGCAAAACGGCTGGATTGTATCGATGGCGCGCCGGTAGGGACTCGATATCACCCGGGGTGGCGCTGCGCGGGCAAATAGCTCCCACAGTCGATCTGCCCAAATCCGTGCCTGGGCTTGACCGGTGTCCGACAAGGGCCAGTCCGCCTCGGCGACTAGATCCCTTGGGGCGCTCTCGGCATGGCGGAGGAGGTAGATTGTCGAGGGCGGCATCTGTTGATAGCACCCACTTTTGACTGGTCAGTATCTTCGACTAGTCAACTTGGTCGTTTAGCCCTTCGCTTTCGCAGCATCCCAGGCCGCGAACGAGCCGCCTTCCTCCGCCAGCCGCTTCAACAACGGCGCCGGGCGCCACGCGTCGCCGTACGCTTGGTGGTACGCCAGAATGTCCCGGTACACGTTGTCCAACCCGACCTGATCCGCGTAGTACATCGGCCCGCCCCGGTACTTCGGGAAGCCATAGCCGTAGACGTACACCACATTGATGTCGCTGGCCCGCAGGGCGATGCCATCGTCGAGTAGCTGAGCGCCGATGTTGATGAGCGGATACAGGCATCGCTTCAGGATTTCACCCTCATCGAGTTCCTCGCGTTCGAAGCCGAGTTCGGCTGAGGTCTGGGCGATGACTTGGGCGACCACGGGGTCCGGCTGCCCCTGGCGGCTGCCTTCGGGGTAGGTGTAGTAGCCAGCGTTTGTCTTCTGCCCCAAACGGCCGAGTTCGCATAGCTCGTCCGGCACGATGGACGTCAGCCGCTTGTCCTTGGTTCCCGACATCCTGCGCGCGCGCCAGCCGAGGTCGAGGCCGACCAGGTCGGCCATCGCGAACGGCCCCATGTTGAAGCCGAAGTCGTAGATCACCTTGTCCACCTGCTCGGGCAATGCGCCGTGCAGGATGATCTCTCCGGCTTGGCGGGTGTAGCCGCCGAGCATGTGGTTGCCGATGAATCCGGGCGCGTTCAGGGACATGACCGGGACCTTGCCGATGGTCTTGCCGAGCGCCATGGCCGTGGCGAGGGTTTCTTTGCTGGTTTCCACTCCGCGCACCACCTCCAGCATCTGCATGATGTTGGCGGGGCTGAAGAAGTGCGTGCCGACCACGTCGCCGGGCCTCTTCGTCATCGCTGCCATCTGGTCCAGATCGAGACCCGAGGTGTTGCTGGCCAGCAGCGCGCCCTCCTTCATGGTGGCGTCGAGCTTTGCGAAGACCTCCTTCTTGAGGTCCAGGTTCTCGTAGACGGCTTCGACGACTATGTCCGCGTCCGCGACGGCACCGTAGTCCAGCACCCCCTCGATGAGACCGAGGCGCGCGTCCCGCTCCGATTCGCTGATCCTGCCGCTCCTGACCATGCGGCCGTAGTTGTTCTCGATGACGGCCAACCCCTTGTCGAGTGCCTCCTGGCTCACTTCCAGCACCTTCACCGGGATGCCGGCGTCGGCGAAGCTCATGGCGATGCCGCCGCCCATCAATCCGCCGCCGATGGTCGCGGCGGTGCTGATCTGTTTCTTCGGCGTGTCGGCGGCCACGTCCGGAATCCGTGCCGCCTGGCGTTCGGAGAAGAAGACGTGAATCAGCGCTGCGCGCTGCGGGTGGTCGTGGCACCGCTCGAAGTTCCTGCGCTCGTTGCGCACGGCTTTGTTGAAGTCTTCGATCTCGATCGACCCCTTGACGGAGTCGAAAGCCATCCGGCCGTTGAACTGGCCGCGCATCCGCCGCGCCAGGAAAGCTTCTGCGGCCTTGAAAACATCAGGGTTGGCGCGGTCGGCATCGATCTTGTCGCGCTTGTTGCGAATGAGGGGATACGGCCCGCCCTCGGCGACCCTTTCCCTGGCGAAGGCGATGGCACCGGTCACCAGGTCGCCATCGATGATCGCGTCGATGAGGCCGAGTTCGAGCGCCTCTTCAGTGTCGAAGGGATCGCCGGAAAGGATCGCCTGCATGGCGCGTTCCACGCCGATCAGCCTGGGCATGCGCTGGGTGCCGCCGCCGCCGGGCAGCAGTCCGATCTTGATCTCGGGCAGGCCGACCGGCGCGCCGGGTGCCGCGACCCGGTAATGGCACGTCAGCGCGACCTCGAAGCCGCCGCCGAAGGCGGTACCGTTGATGGCGGCGACAACGGGCTTTTCGCTTTCCTCGATGGTTGCGACCGCAGACCGCTTCGGTTGTTCGTTCGGGTTCTGCGTCGTGCCGAATTCTCGGATGTCGGCGCCGGCGATGAACGCGCGTCCCTTGCCGGTGATGACGACGGCTTCCACGGCGGCGTCCGCGAGCGCCGTCTCCATGTGTTGCGACAGATAGAAACGTACTCCGGAGCTCAAGGGGTTCACCGGCGGGTTGTCGATGGTGAGCAGCGCGACGCCGTCGCGCACCTCGTAATGGACCGTTCCGAGTAGGGCCACAATCGTTCCTCGCTGATCGAATGGCGGCGAGTATACGGTTGTCCGCGCGACCACGATAGGAACGCGGCGGGAGGAACCAGAGCGGCTTAGGGATTCGTGATCGGTTCATCGCAACCGTGGCGGCGCATGGCGTTGGCGGACGCCGCCGATTTCTGCAAGAATCGCGGTTTTTCGGGGTCACTGCGGGTGAGCGTAGCCCAGCGGCAGACACGCATCGTCTACGATGCCTTCATGGATCTGGTGGGCGAGGGGAAATCCCTCGTCGGCACCGGCGATGTGGCGACGTACATGCGTGATCGCGATCACCCGATGGATGCGTGGGAGATCCGCGGCGAGTTCTTCCAGCTTCAGCGGATGGGACTGATAGACATTGATGCCGATACCGCGCAATGGTTTTCGGTTTCGGGTCGGGACTTCGATTCGGCACGGGCTGCGGATCAGGGCGGCGGAGGCGCTGAAACGAATGGGCAGGAAGCGACGCCACGGAGCGCCGGTGACGTCAGGTTCAGGTAAGGAGAGAGGACTTTCTCACGTACCTCCAATGTTCGGGTTGTCTTAGGTGAGTGACGCGATGGACGATACGGTCGGTGAAGGATCGGACGACGCATCGATCGATTTCGAGAACGCGCTCGCGCAGCTCGAAGAACTTGTCGAACAGATGGAGACCGGCTCCCTGAGTCTGGAGGAGTCGTTGCGCGCGTTCGAGCGCGGTACCCGTCTTGCCCGTCATTGTCAGACCGTCCTCGAGCAGGCGGAGCTACGCGTGAAGGCGCTGCTGCAGGACGGCACCGAGGCGCCCGTACCCGACAGCGGCGCAGGCGAAAATGACCTTTGATCGCGCGAAGTTCGCACCCGCTATCGAAACCGTCCTCCAGAGTCATCTACCCCAGAAATCGGATCTCGCGCCGCACTTGGCGGAGGCGTTGCGCTACATGGCCTTGGGCGGGGGTAAGCGGTTGCGTCCAGCAATCGTCTGCGGCACCTGTGTCGCGCTCGGCGGTTCGATGGAGGCCGCGCTGGACCCGGCGGCAGCCGTTGAATTCCTCCACACCTATTCCCTGATACACGACGACCTGCCGGCGATGGACGATGACGACATGCGTCGTGGTCGTCCGTCCTGTCACGCCGCATTCGACGAGGCGACGGCCATTCTGGCCGGCGATGCGATGCAGGCGCTCGCATTCGAGGTGCTCGCCGGCGCGCAGTGCGTGCCCCCGTTGACACGGGTTCGGATGATTGAACTCCTGGCTGCTGCGGTGGGCTGGCGGGGCATGGTGGGCGGCCAGGCATTCGATATCGCGGCGACCGGCGCCGACATCCTGCCGGTCGACCGGATCGTGCAGATGCATGCGGCCAAGACCGGGGCGCTGTTCAGGGCCTCCGCGCAACTGGGCGGCCTGACGGCGGAACCGGACATGGACGCGTCGCGGTTTCAGGCGCTGACCGCCTTTGGCGAAGACGTGGGCGCGGCGTTTCAGATCGTGGACGACATCCTCGACCTGACCCAGTCGCGCGAGACGTTGGGCAAGAATGCGGGCTCCGATGCCGAGGCGGGTAAGAACACAGTGCCGGCGGCGGTCGGTCTGAACCGGGCGCAGGCGATGGCGATGGAGGCGCACGGACGCGCCTTGGATCACTTGAGGTCGCTCGGCCTCTCGGACGGACCGCTCGCGGAACTGGCGGACGCCGCGGTGAACCGTATCGCGTAGCCTCCGCCGTAGAGATGGCGAGACCGACCGACAACTGGGCCTTGCCGCTCGTGTACCGTGAGGCTCTTGGGCAATATTCCGACGGAACAGCATAAAATCGAGCCTATCGATGGCGATACGAGATGCCGGCGAGGGAAAGCAAGTCCTTGTATTCGGCGGCAGCATCGGCCCACGACGGTGCCGAGGCCGCTTGTTATCGGGGCTCCGCGACGAGCAGAGCGGGTGCTGTTCCGCGTAGATGCAGAAAACACTCGTTGGTCGGTGCCAAACGCGCTATCGGTCAGGAAGGCGTGACTAGTCGCCGAGCAAGTCCCGGCAATGCCTGTAAGTCGAGCCTGCTACTAGTTGCATCGGCGAGTAGGAGGTCTGGGCCGAGATAGGGATGGAACTTCTCGGTCAGCAGATTCTCGCTCCCGGACAGGAAGTGACTGGCATCTAGCGGTGATGTGTGCACTAAGCTCTCGATGGCAGCCTCCACAGAAACGACATCCCGGTTTTGGCTAACGTGAAGGAAACCATCATAGGATTCCGTCGTGTATCCCTTGGCCCTGAGGATCAGACCCAGAGTCGTTGTTTTCACCGTTCCAGTGGATGTCGCGATCAAATACGTTCGCTCGCTGATGCGGCAGATGGGCCGGTTGACAAAGTTCAGTCGCCGGAACTCAGAACGGGCCCTTTGCAGCAGGTTTGCGGCGGTGTCATCGATGTACACGGGGCGGTCGGCTGCCGCCAATACCTCGAACATCTTTTTGGCCACCCTGTCGTGGATAAGGCCCCCGGTGCCGCCGAACGGCGGGGGCCGGCCGCTAAGATCGACGCTTACCTCGATGGTCTTGTCCCGATCATGGATTTCTACGATGCGCCATCGTCGACCCGAGAAAATGATCATCATGCCCGGTGTCAGTACAGCGCTGAGTGGGAGCGTTCCCAACAGTTTGCCGCCCGCGACGATCCGATACTCTTCGGGGGTCTGGAACGCGGCGTAGAATGTGTAGTGCTCGACCACTCGCTCGCCTCCGTGGCCGAGTAGCAGCGTGCCGTCGGGAGCCTGTTCTATGAGCGCGACTTCAGGTCGCCCGATCCACCGGAGCAAACGTGCGAACAGCTCGGGGTCGACCTGGCGGAATGGTCCCTGTTCGCAAAGTGTCGTGTACAGCCTTCTCGCGTCGCTTCCGCCTCGTTCAGATATCACAGAGAGAATCTGGTGCACGAGAGTGGAAAGGTGGAGCGCGTGCGGAACAGGAGGTTCGCACCAACCCTCAACTAGGAGTTGTACCATCGCGATGCAACGTACCAGGCCCAAATGAAGACGGTCGGCCGGATGTGATGCCCCGTCTGGCTCTGCCTCTATCGAGTACATGCGAAGTACGGCGGGTTGTCCGATGCGACGCCCCGACCGGCCGAGACGTTGCCTCAGGGATGCGACGGAGAAAGGCGCGCCGATCTGCGCCACGCAGGCGATTTCGCCGATGTCGATCCCAAGCTCGAGCGTCGAAGTGCAGACAACGGTTGTCGCCGGATGGCCCCTGAGCCGGCTCTCAAGATCGGTCCGGTGTTCTCGCGAAAGACTGGCATGGTGTGGGAAGAATTCGATGGGTAGCCGCGCCCTTTCGGACATCTCCCGCAACGCATCTGCGTACCACTCGACGTTCTGTCGGGAGCCGGCGAAGATCAGGTTTCGGCTCCCGCGAAGCCTTCCGAACATGTGGCGGGCAACGGACCTCCGTGCTGCGTACGACTCAGCCTCACTCGGGGCTCCGTCGGATGCTTGGACAGGGCTTTGGACATAGGCACGAATCTGTACCCGCAACTCCTGAGAATCCGAGCGGCTCTCCAGCAGCATCACTGTTTCGGGAGCCTGCGGCCGGAGGTACTGCTTCGCGAGCTCCATCTGACCGAGTGTCGCGGAAAGTCCCACCCGCCGGATTGGAAGGCCGGTCGCCAGTTCCATCCGGTTGAGGAGCGACGCTAGGTGGATTCCTCGCTCGTTGTCCAGCAGGGCGTGGAGTTCGTCGATGACAATGGCGCGAGTAGCGGAAAACAGGGTTGGGATCTCAAGCCCGCGCAAGACGAAGAGTGCCTCCAAGGACTCGGGCGTGATCAGGAGAATCCCCCCCGGTCGCTTTCGTGCACGCGCCTTGACAGACTGCGAGATGTCGCCATGCCATGGGTGGACTGGCAACTCTGCCGCGTCGCACAGTTCTTCCATGCGCTCGAACTGATCGTTGATCAGTGCCCGAAGAGGACCCACATAGACTAGGTCAAACCCCCCTTTGCGCGGATGTTCGAGGACGTGCGAAATGAGTGGGAGAAATGCCGCCTCGGTCTTCCCGCCGGCAGTAGGGGCCGCGATGATGACGTCTTGATCGTTGTCGAAAATGGTAGAAATCGCACGTTCCTGGATGTCGTGCAGGCTGTGCCAACCCTTTCGCCAGACCCAACGACGAACGGGCTCCGCGAGCCGATGGAACGCTGCGGACTGCCTAGAGCTTGAAGGAGGCAAGCTCGTCGTTCGCCTCGTCTTCAGCAAGGCCGCTCATGTCGTCCCCGCCATCTTCAGCGACATCGACGGATCCGAGCAGGGTCTGCCAATCCACGTCCGGATTCTGTTCAAGCACCGAGAGCATGTTCACGAATGCCGTAACCGTGTTCCGCGGCGTTCGGAAATAGGCGTCACCGATACGGTCTGAGCAATGTTCCATGAATGCAGTCAGCGCAGCATCCGGTAGTGACGCCTCTTCTTCCTGCATGACGCGTCGGATGTTGGCGAGCAGGACGAACATATCCTCAGGCGTCAGGTTGGAGAGCCGGATCACCGGCCCCGAGAAGTCCACCAGTCCATCCCGGGCAAAGGTGTTCTGGGCCAGTCGCGACTGTAGTGCCTCGTAGCCGTACAGCCCGCGACGGGTGTCCATCAGGAACTCCGGTGTGCCGCCGAGCATGAAGCCCAGATGACTCGCAGTTCCCTGCAAGACATCGTTGAGAATGCGTAGTATCTGCTCGTAGTTCGCATTCCGTGCTTGCGAGGAGGTCAGCTTGTAGAGGTTGACCAATTCGTCGAGCGCCACGACCAGCCCCTTGTAGCCTGCTTCCCGCACGAACACGGCCAGAAGCTTCAACTGATCGTAGATGCTTGCGTCGTCAATGATGGTGCGTACGCCGAGCGCCTTGCGGGCATCGGTCCGGGTTGAGAATTCGGCCCGCAGCCACTGCAATGCGGCGGACTTGAGTTCGTCGTTGCCAGCCTCGAAGCCATCCCAATAACGGGCTATGACGTTGGCGAAGTCGTAGCCTCCAGTTAGTTCCTCCAGAAAGGCAAGCTTTTCGTGGATCACGTCGCTAGGCAGCCGGTCGCTCGTCTCTGCGACACGCGCCGCCTGACTGGCAAATCGCTCTACGATGGACGCCATCGCGCCTCCATCCGGTTTGGTGCGTGTCGACGCGTTGCGTGTCATCTCCGCGTACAAGGAACGTGCCTGGCCGCCAGTGGCGTGAAGACGCCTGCCGGGTGCCAGGTCAGCCGACAGCACTACCATGCCTCTCTCAAGTGCGATCAGTCGGATTAGGTTGAGAAAAAAGGTCTTGCCCGAGCCGTACTCGCCCACGACGAAGCGAATGGCCGCGCCACCGTCGGCGATGCGTTCGATGTCGCCGACCAGTTCCTCGATTTCGCGGACGCGTCCGACTTGAATGTGTTGGAGGCCGAGCTTGGGCACCACCCCTGCGCGTAGCGCTTGGACAATAGTGTCCCGTTCGCGGGGTTTGATTCTCGGGGTTCTCATTGTCGTGTCCCTAGTTTGCGGCGTTGGCCAACTCGGTGCGCACCTCGGGATTGAGTTCGTAGCCTTCGTATTCTTCGATCAACATGTCACCAAATCGGTCGAAGGACCACTCGTTCAGGGTTTCGACGGCACCGGCCTGCATCAGTTCGAACTGTCGTGCTAGCGTCGCCATGTCCGCTTCGTCCCAGCGTGGCCGGGTCAGCAGCTCGCCGAGGAAGGCCGCGTGCTTGGGTTCAAGGCCGGTAAAGGAAGTCTCGGCGTCTTCCACGGCCTCCTCTTGCGAAGCGTCCTCCGCCTCATCGTGGCTGAAGATGTGCCCAAGGACGGCGGAAGCACGGGCGGTGTCGGCCATCAACTTGGCCACACGTTCGGTGTCGAGCGACAATCTGCGCTCGCGCTTCGGCGGAGGAATGGCGAATTCAGCTGGCCCTTCCCGCGCAGGGCGGACGGTTACAGGTTCGCCTCCCGCCAAGAGCGCGTGAAGAGCCGAATAGATGACTTCCGTTGCTAGACCGATCGACTTATAGAGCCTCTCAACGGCCTTAATCTCCCCTGGATCAATCACCCCGTCGGCGACCGCCATGGCGAGTGCTGCCTCACCGAACTGCCGCCTGACCTCTTCGGGGGCGTCCGCAAGACGTCGCCGGAACAGGGGAAGATCAGGCCGGACGGCTACCATCCATTGCAGGTTGGCGACCAGCCGGACACGTTCGGGATCCGGGAGTTCGGCGGCCTCAATGCGGGCCAGCAGGGCAGCATGCTCAGGTGCGCCGATAGACCCGTCGGCATGCGCGACAAAGCTGCCTATGGCGATGGCGACGAGGACGTTCCGGTACTTGTCGCTGACTTCTTCGAGCGCCGTGATCCCTTCCGGCAAGCGAAAAAGAATGGCGGGCTCGCCGAGTTTGGGACTGCGTAGCGCGAACCGAGGATCGGGTGCCATACCGATCGAAAGCCGCGCGAGCGCGTCTGCGGCCCCAGTGAGTTGCCGCTTGCCGATCTTGGTTGGCGCGACGCCCTCCAGCCGCTCGACGACCTGCTCGACCGGGAGGAGGCCGCCCCGCGTAATGATCTCGCCTGCCCATTCGCGTAGTTTTTCCATCTCGGCGGAAGGGAACAGTGGCCAAAGCCGCTCGGGCAGGAGTGCGTTTGCCTCTATTGTGTCGCGGCCTTCCGGGTTGCGACCCAAGAAGCGACTGTACTTGTCCAGGGCGACCGTAGCCTGCTCGACGATATTGTGGGCGATGGTCAACGGTCGCGACAGGCCGGAAATGTTCGGTACGTCCCCTATGTCGGCCGTGAGATCCGCCTCGAAAACGCTCGAGGCAGCGCTGTAATGTGCGCGAATCAGCCGCTTGGGCGTGCGCTGGCGCAACCCTTCGGGATACCGATCCTCGAACAGCAGTCCAAAAAGGGCGCGGAACTCGGCGAACGCGCGCTTCGCGGGCGTTCGCAGCCGTCTTGTCGGGTCTGCGACGTACCAAGCAAGTAGCCAGTCGGCGCTCAGCGGCTTGCCGTCCTTGAGCATTAGACCGATGGCGACCCGCAGGCCGAGCGGAAGTTCGTATCCGGACTGCTCGAAGCTGGGTTCCAGGTCTCCAGCAGGGCTCAGGATCATCTGCGCAGCTTCGAGGAAAGTTCGGAGATATTGCCGCACCGATAAGTTTTCCCCGTAGACGCGGAGCAGCCTCTCGACCTCAATCAGCAGAAGCCTTTTCTCCTCGTCTTCTGGGTCGTCAACGAAGAACCGCCGTTCCAGTCCATAGAAGTACAGGAAGACGTACCCTGGGCCAATACGTTTATTCGCTCGGTCCCCGGCGAGCCAGTCAAGGTAGGTTGCCCGTGCCTGGGGGTCAATATCGCGGTAGCTAGGCCAATAAGGCATGGTCTCCCCGCTGAGGTCGGTCCCGACCTTTGCCACGGACAACCGCGGGTCGATGGCGATGCCCCCGTGTCGATACCAGCCGTCCCGCGGTGACTCGGAACCGATATAAACCATTCCGCCGATTGGGCGGCCGGAGACGGTGGTGATATCGCCGGATGGAATCCAGCGGACGGGCACACGTCGAGGCTTGCGGATAGGTGGGACGCCCGATGATGGAGCCCCCGGTGGGACCGGTTGCGGCGACCGCCGCTCATGCGACTTCCTGCGCCAAAGTCTGGAGAGTCCGACGATGGTGAGGATTACCGCGAGGAGTGCCAGCAAACCTTCCATGGAGTGCGCGCGAGTCCCCTAGGCAAGCCGACGCCGCGCGGCGTACTCTTGCTGCATGAAATCGCCTTGGGACTCATTCATTAGGGCTGGACCAAGCGGGGTTTGACGGTGCCGCAGGGTCCGGACGGGAGTGAGGTCGGCCAGTCTGTTGTGGCGTTCACAAATCTCTCCGGCGGGTTCCGCCATGCTTGAACATCTATTCGGTTATTCGGTCAAGAATACCTCAGACTGGCGAAACATATGGATGTGGGTGCCGGCATCAGGCTGCGGAGTCAGTGCCCCCGTCGACCCGGGTGCGGATGATTGAACTCCTTGCTGCGGCGGTGGGCTGGCAAGGTATGGTAGGCGGACAAGCATTCGACATCGCGGCGACCGGCGCCGATACCCTGCCGGTCGACCGGATCTTGCAGATGCACGCGGCCAAGACCGGGGCGCTGTTCAGGGCCTCCGTCCAACTCGGCGGCCTGACCGTCGAACCGGACATCGACGCACCTTGCCCTCCGCCCCTTTCTTGACGCGTTCTTCCTAGTGTTCTGTCACGACTCGTGTCAATCTTGATGAGACCTCCCGAGTGACCAGCGAATGAACATCTATGCGTTCAGAGTCTCGGATGACGCAGGCGATGTTTTGAAGATTCACCAATCCCTTCTCGCTGGCGAGGGGCGATTCGGATGGTCTGGGGATCGCACGGCTGATCTCCGCCAGCTTCAAGCGTCAATCGAGCAGCACGGATGGGAGTCGTTGACGTCTAACCAGCGGGAGTGCTACCAGGGTTTCCTCCTGCTCTTGCGCGAAGGCGACTATGTCGTGTACATCAACGTTCCGAAGTGGGGCGAGTGCACGCTAGCCAGAGTCGCCGGACCCTACGAATGGCGATACGAGGATAACGACTTCAACCATAGGTTCCCGGTCGACCCTGAGTCCGTTGCGAAGTTCGACCGCAATGACGCAGCACTGGTGCATCCCGCTCTGAGCAGAAGACTCAAGCTGCAAGGCCGGTGGTGGCGCGTTTACGCCGAAAGCGAATTCTCGATGCTATTGCAGTTGCTTCGAAGCCCGACGGATTTCGAAGCCAAGAAGCCCGAGACCAACTTGCGATATCTGTCGCGCGATTTCCGCCCACAGCTGCAGGAGATTAGACGCTGTATCCAGCACGCGCATCCTAGCCACGACCTCGAAGACTTCATCGCATTGCTGTTGCGAAGGGTTCCCGGAGTGGCAGATGTTAGGCGATTGCAGGGAAGGGCAGACCGTGGTGCCGACCTACTCGTCGATCTCGAATTCGGCAACATGCCTGAGTTACGCCAAGTGCTGGTAGTGCAGGTCAAGTCCTTCGAAGGTGAGCATGGTGGCGCGGAGGCCGTGGATCAGATCGCTGCAGCTCTCGAGTACCACAGCGCGCACATGGGACTGATTGCCTCGACTGCGGATGCACCCGGAGAAACGCTCGAACGCGCTTTGGAAAATGCCGCCAGTGACGATTCAATCAGACCTATCGGTCTATTAATTGGCGATGATTTCGCCGAGTTCGTCCTACGTTTCGGCGCAGATCTCTTGCTACGTGACAATCACGATTGAGTCCGGCCGCGCCATGGCAGCGCGCCGTTGGCGAAACAACGGGGTACGCAGTCCAGTCGGGCGCCCCAAGCGCGCGCCCGATTGCGGCTGTATCCTTTCCCGCGTCTTTTGGCTCAGCATGGGGTGACCTCAATGGACTGGACAAGGGCCCTCCATTCCCCCTCGCGCTGGCGGACCGCATCGCTCAGAAGATCTTCTAGCCACTTTACGTGGGCATCCTTCCGACAGTCTTCCAGCCCTGACCTTATGGCGTAACGGCAAACCCAGCCAAGTCGACCAGCCATAGGGCGGCATGCACCGCGATCGCGGCCAGGACTCCCGCGACGATGTCGTCGAGCATCACGCCGAATCCGCCCTCGACGCGGCGGTCGGCCCAGGACACCGGCCAGGGTTTGAGGATGTCGAACAGGCGGAACAGCAGAAATCCCGCCACCGCCACGAGGACCCCCGACGGAAGACACGCTAGCGTCAACCAGACGCCGGCCACTTCGTCGAGAACGATGGCCGGATCGTCACCGAGGTCGCGTCTTGCGCAGAGACGATGCAATAGCCATGTGCCGGCAACGATCAGCAAGCCGGCGCTGGTGAATTGAACGATCAGAGACGCGTGCGCGAACGCTACCCACCAAATCAGCGCGCCGAGAAGGGAGCCATAGGTGCCGGGCGCGCCCGGAAGCAAGCCGACGCCGAAACCTGTGGCGACGAGAACGTCGGGTTCGCGGAGATCTCCTGTCTCGACAACGCTAACGCTAGCCCGCATACGTGCTAACGCCACGTTGCCCGGGCAGCCGTCGCCGTCCACTTGGGCAAGGCGTTCCCTGCAGCGTCCAATTCCGTCATTCCCGGCGCACCGCGCGATCGACCCAGACGCTCTCCGTGGCCGGATGGTAGCGGGCGTAGAAAGGCCGAGGCAGGGATTCGCAGAACCCACGCATCCTGATCTTGGCATCCTGCAGAGACTCGGCGACGAAATAGACGGGCTGGTACTCCGTCACCGGGTACGCCTGCAAGGCGGCAACCGCCGGATCCCATGCCACGAAGGTCGCATCCGATGTCGTCGCGCAGGCGTGTTCCAACTCGCCGAAGCTCGACAGCAGCCCGGCCCCGTAGGCCTTTATCTCCCCGCCCTCGAGCACGACGCCGAATTCCACGGAGTGCCAGTAGCAGCGCGACAGGCGTTCAATGTCTTCGTCCGTCGCGCCGAGGCTCGCAAGGCCGATTTCCTGGGACAGCTCCGCGAACGCGGCATCGGCAAACATCGGCGCGTGGCCGATCAACTCGTGGCAGATATCGGGTTCCGGCGTATAGAAGGGTCTCGATCCGTGGCGGATGTACTGGGTCGAGAAGAACACGCGAAACGCGAGACCGGCGAGGAAGTCTCGGGCGCTCAGCAACCCCGCGACAGGGCGTAGCCGAAAGCCGGTCCGCGACTCCAGGAACGCGCTGACGTCCCGGCCTTGCGGAACGCGCTCGGAACCGAAAGCGCAGTGGCGTTCAAGGTCGGCTAGCGCTCTCCGGTACTCCGCGCAGGCGTATCGGCGACGCAGGGTGGAGAGCCGCTCGTAGACGACGCGCCACGTCGCATTCTCCGACTCGGTATATCCGACGACCGGAAACTCGCCGCCGTGCCGGTAGTCCCGCGCCAGACGGTCCACTACCGCGCGCCGGGCCCGGTAGGCGTGATCGGCGAAGCCCGGATGGTCCGCGTGCAGGGCGTCGCCCGCCTCCAACGTGTTGTTGGCAATGTGGTCGAGCTCGCCCGCGTGGCGGGGAAACCAGACGACTTCCTTGTGGTCGAGGACGACGACAGCCACGGCGATGTCGTGGAGTTCCGAAACGATCGCCTTCATCGCCGCACCACCGCTCTCGCCCACGCAATCGACGTAGAAGTCGAAGGTCTCCGCGCGTCGCGGCCGCGACTCGATGTGGGTCAGACTGACGCCGTGGCGGGCGAAGGGTTTGAGCGCCGCCTCCAGGGCCCCCGGGCGGTCGCCGCGCAGCTCGATCAGCAGCGACGTTTGCGGGTCGGCAGGTTGGTCCACTTAATCAATTTCAGACAATAGGCTGCATAGAGTATGCGCTCGGACAACCCGGGCGAAGACCCTTCGGCCTTGCCATTTGCGCGATGCCCGAAAGACGCCTAGAAATGCCGGTATCCCTGTGCCTTGTCTAGCGATCGGACGTTTCCCCGGTCGACGACGGTGACACCTTCGCTCTCGATAACTACACCGATCGCGGTGATCGGCTCGTCCACGGCGGGTCGGTCTCTGGCCGTGAACAACAGTTCGTAGTCGTCCCCGCAGGCGAGCGCGGTCTCCGGTTCGACGCCGGCGGCGACGGGCAAGGCTTCCAACTTCAAGCGCGCACCGACGCCGCTCGCGCTGCAGACGTGCGCGAGGTCCGCCAACAGCCCGTCGGAGATGTCGATGGCGGCGGACGCTTTCCCCCGCAACGCCTGGCCGAGATCGATGCGCGGCTCAATGCGATAGAAGCGGGGATCGTTGGCTGACAGAGCTGCGTGGCCGACCCCCAACACGCCAGAGACGAAGATCGTGTCTCCTTCCTGCGCGCCGGAACGCAACAGGCGTTCTCCGGCGGGAACCAGCCCGTGCGCCGTTACGGAGACGGCCAGCGGACCGCGCGCGATATTGCCGCCGACGATGGGCGCGCCGTAGCGCCTCGCATACTCGGCGATGCCGCGCGCGTAGGCTTCTATCCATGTAATGTCGGCGCGAGGAGCGGTCAGGGACACCACGCAAAAGCTGGGCTCGGCGCCCATCGCCGCCAGGTCGGACAGGTTGACGCCCATGGCGCGGCAACCGACCAGATCCCCGGGCGCGTCCGCCGGGAAATGCCGTCCGGCGACAAGCGTATCCGTCGTCACCGCCAGTTCGAATCCGGGCGGGACCGAGACGATGGCGGCGTCGTCCCCCGGTCCGACCAGCACGCATTCGCCGTGGGCGGCATCACCGAGAATCTGGGTGATCCGATCGATGATCTCGAACTCGTTCATTGCATCTCTTCCGCCCGCAGATCGCGCGCGACGCGGTCCAGCACGCCGTTGACGTACTTGTAGCTATTTTCTGCGCCGAAGGTCCTGGCGAGGCCGATGTATTCGTCGAGCACCACCTTGAATGGGACCTCCGGACAGGCGCTGAGTTCGAAGGTCCCGGCACGGAGAATGGCGCGTTCGACCTGGTTGAGATCGGCGACCTTGCGGTCGAGATAGGGGGCGAAAGCGACATCTAGATCGTCGGTTTCGGCGATGATGCCGTGAAGGCATCGCTCGAAGAACGCCCTGTCGGCCTTTTTCAATGTGCCGCTGTTGACGAACTGGTCGCGAATCTCGCTGCCGTCGTGCCCGGCGACCTGCCACTGGTAGATCGCCTGGACCAGCGCGCGCCTGGCGTGCCGGCGCGGCCACATGGACATGGTCTAGATCTTGACCAGGAGATCGGCCATCTCCAACGCCGTCCGGGCGGCGTCGCCGCCCTTGTCGCCGGCTGCCGGATCGGCGCGTTCAATGGCCTGTTGCATGGTATCCGTCGTCAATACGCCGAAGACCATGGGCGTGCGCGTATCGAGCGCGGCGCGTTGCAAACCGCTCGCGCATTCGCCGGCCACGAAATCGAAGTGCGCTGTTTCGCCTCGGATGACGACGCCGAGGGCGATCACCGCGTCGGTGTCCGCGTGCCGCTCCGCGTAGCGCTTGGCCACGAGCGGCAATTCGAATGAACCGGGGACACGTATCACCGGCACGCGCTCCACATCGACGCGGTGCTTTTTCAGAACGTCCATTGCGCTCGCGATCATCGGATCGACCACGGATTGGTTGTAGCGCGCCGCTATGATCGCGAAACGCCTGCCCCTTCCGTCCAGGAGGCGTTGTTCGGGTTTTTCGTCGGCCATACGGCGTTACCTGCGAACGACGAGACGCAAGTCCTCGCCGATCATCTCTGATCGGGCGATTCTACCCGCAACGGCTTTGGCCATGCTTGTGATCCGCAGTTCTGCCAAGGGCCGCGCGTCGCTGCCGAGGAACTTCGGCGCCAGGTAAAGCACCCATTCGTCCCACAGATCCTGAGCGAGAAACGCCCCGGTCAGGGCGGGGCCGGCCTCGACCATGACCTCGTTGCATTCACGTGCCCCGAGATGGTCGAGCAGGCGCGAGAGGTCGACCTGCTCCCCCTCCTGTCGGTGCACCTGGGCGTATGGATGCCGGGCGGGGCCGTGCTTGCCGCAAGCGATGAGCGCGGTCCCTTCGCCCTTGAGGACCTCGGCATCCCGGGGGATGTCGCCGCGCGAACTCACGATGACCCGCAGCGGCTGTCGCATCTTGCCGTCGGCAGAGAAACGCATGTCGCGCACCGTGAGTCTCGGATCGTCGTCGCGCACGGTACCGGCGCCGGTAACGATGGCGCAGCTTCTGGCGCGCCAATACTGCACATCGGCCCGCGCCGCCTCGCTTGTGATCCAACGGCTCTCGCCGCTTGCCATGGCGGTGCGTCCATCCAGGGACATGGCCGACTTCAGGCGCACCCACGGGCGTCCGGTTCGCAGTCGCTTGAGCCATCCCGGATTCAGTTCGCGGGCTTCGGACATCTCTTCGGTGTCCACCTGCACCCCGGCGTCGCGCAGTCGCGCGAACCCGCGGCCGTTCACGCGCGGATTCGGGTCGGCCATGGGCGCCACCACGCGCTGAATGCCGGCGGCGATCAACGCGTCGGCGCACGGCGGCGTTTCGCCGTGGATGGAACACGGTTCCAGGGATACGTAGGCGGTGGCGTTGTCGGCCGGCCGGCCAGACTCGGGCGCTTGAGCGCTGGCGGCGGCCAGCGCGTTGGCCTCCGCGTGCGCCTGGCCGCGCCACATATGCCAGCCGCGTCCGAGCACGGCGCCATCCCGCACGAGCAGGCATCCGACGCGGGGGTTGGGTGTACAGGTATAGAGGCCGCGCTCCGCCAGTTCGACCGCCGCGCGAAGGTAGAGGCGGTCCGCCGCCGAGATCATCAGTCGCGTACCGTCTTCAGATCCCGTACTACCTCGGAGAAGTCCTGCACATCCTGGAAGTCCCGGTACACCGAAGCGAAGCGCACGTAAGCGACGCCGTCCATGTTTCGGAGCTCGGCCATGACCGCTTCGCCAACGGCGCGGGAAGGCAATTCGCGCTCGCCCGTCGTGCGCAACTTGTGCTTGATGCGACTGACGGCGTTTTCCACATCCTCGGTATCCACCGGACGTTTCTCGAGGGCGCGCAGTATGCCGCTTCTCAGCTTGTCTTCGTTGAACGGTTCGCGGGCGCCGTCGCTCTTCTTGATGCGCGGCATGACCAGTTCGGCCGTCTCGTAGGTGGTGTAGCGCTCCGCGCAGGTGAGGCACTGGCGGCGGCGGCGCACCTGATTGCCCTCGGCGACGAGCCGGGAGTCGATGACCTTGGTGTCGTCCGCACCGCAGAAGGGGCAGTGCATGGTCAGCCGTTGGCGGCGTAAACGGGAAAGGCGCGACAGAGGTCGAGGGCCCTCAGCCGTACCGACGCGATCATGTTGTCGTTGCCGATGTCGTCGAGAATGTCGCACATCCAGGTGGTGAGCGTTCGAAACTCGGCCTCGCCGAATCCGCGGCGGGTGGCGGCGGGGGAACCGATCCTCAAGCCGGAGGTGACGAACGGCGACCGGGGATCGTTGGGTACCGCGTTTTTGTTGACGGTAATGTTGGCGCGTCCGAGCGCGGCGTCGGCGGCCTTGCCGGTGATTTCCCTGTCGATCAGATCCACAAGGAACAGGTGATTGTCCGTTCCGCCCGACACGACGCGGTAGCCTCGGTCGATGAAGCCGGCGGCCATGGTGCGGGCGTTGGCGACCACATGCCCCTGGTACCGCCTGAACTCCTCGGTTGCCGCTTCCTTGAAGCAGACGGCCTTGGCTGCGATCACATGCATCAACGGGCCGCCCTGGGAGCCGGGGAAAAGCGCGGAGTCCAGCTTCTTTTCAAGGGGCGGGTTGGCGCGGGCGAGGATGATGCCGCCGCGCGGGCCGGCCAATGTCTTGTGCGTGGTGGAGGTGGTGACATCCGCGACACGCACCGGGTTCGGATATAGCCCGGCCGCGACCAACCCGGCGACGTGCGCCATATCGACGACCAGGTGCGCGCCGACGCTGTCGGCTATGGCGCGGAATCGCTCCCAGTCCATCCTCCGGCTATAGGCGGAGAATCCGGCCATCAGGAGCTTTGGCTGGTGCGTCTCGGCAAGGGCCTGCACGGTGTCGTAGTCGACTTCGCCGGTGCCCGCATCCACGCCGTATTGCACTGTGCGGTATAGCTTGCCGGAAAAGTTCACCGGCGACCCGTGCGTCAGGTGGCCGCCGTCCGCGAGGCTCATGCCGAGGATGCAGTCGCCGGGTTCGAGCAGGGCGAGGTACACCGCCGCGTTCGCCTGGGAACCCGAGTGCGGCTGCACGTTGGCATAGTCCGCGCCGAAAAGCGCCTTGACGCGGTCGATGGCGAGTTGCTCGACGATGTCGACGTTCTCACAGCCGCCGTAGTAGCGCCTCCTCGGGTACCCTTCGGCATACTTGTTGGTCAGCACGCTGCCCTGCGCCGCAAGCACCCGCGGACTCGCGTAGTTCTCCGACGCGATGAGCTCTATGTGCTCTTCCTGGCGCCGATTTTCCTGTTCGATCGCGCGCCATACCTCGTCGTCGAAGCCACGAATTGACAAACCTTCCGCGAACATCCCTTAAGCCCTTATTCCCAGTGCGATGTTTCCCGTGCCGCATTGTACCGCCCGGCGTGCCGCAAGGCGTGAACGCGACTCATCGGGGATTGCTTTCGGATTCAGGTCCGATGGTTGATCTCGCTCCCAAGGAGGGGCGGCCTAAAAGATAACCAATCCGACGAATCGTACATTTGCTTTGCTTTTATCTACAAAAAAGATAACAAAACTGTCGGTACCCAAGTATAGTTTCCTTTTTGGAGTGCAAGCGTTTCGGAAGGTAGCCAAACATGGGATTGGGCATTCTTGGGCGGTCGCCGATCAACGCGCTCGTTGAACAAGCCCTGCACCGATTGTCGCGCGGAGAGCCGCCCGCCCACATCGAACTGGAGCGGGTGGACTTCAAGGAGGAGCGAGGCAGACGAGGGTCCGATGGAACCGTTTCCCTCGGTGGGGCGACCAACGAGCGGGCCGCCGACCATCTGGCAGCAGAAATGGCTTGCATGGCGAATACTCCGGGCGGCGGCGCGGTCATTGTGGGCATCGCCGACGATGGTGCCCGGATCGGGACACGCCTCGACGCAGATTGGGTTCGCCATCGCATATGGGAACTCACGTCGCATCAGCTAACGGTCGAGGTGCGCGAGGCAAACCTGGAAGGGTGCCGTCTCCTGATTCTGACCTGCATCGAAGCGCTCGCCCCCGTACGGTACCGTGGGAACCTGCGGTGGCGTGTGGGTGCGAACTGCGTCGAGGTCGATCCCGTGGTCTGGCAATCGGGAATGCTAGAGAGAGTCGGTTTCGACTGGTCCGATCAGCCTTCGGGCCAGACTCTGGACGATGTGAGCCCGGCTGCCATCGAAGTTGCCCGGCGTTACCTGCGGGAAGCGAACGGCGGAGAGTCCGATACGGGTCTGGCCCATGCGACGGACGCCGATCTGCTCCGCCGACTGAATTTGGTCAAGGGCTCGCGCGACCTCACCAACGCGGGATCACTGCTGTTCGTGGCGACTCCCTGGCCGGGCGTCGACTACATTCGCCGCGATGTGCCGGGAGGTGACAGCACTCTGAGGATCGAGGGCGCGGGACCTTTGCTCATGCAGGTGCGCGAGGTCGAACAGGCGGGCGAGGTGGCCAACCGGGTCACGCACACAGCAGAGGGTTTCGCGCCCGGCAGAATCCGGGCGATCCCTCCCAGGACGCTACGCGAGGCCATCGTGAACGGACTTGTCCACCGCGATTGGCTGGCGGCGCGACCGACCGTCATCGAGCATGTCGGCGACACGTTGACCGTGACCTCGCCGGGAGGATTCGTTGGCGGTGTGACGCCCGCCAACATCATCACGCACCCGGCAGTGCCCCGGTATCGGAACCTGTCCGAGGCGATGGCCGCGCTAGGTCTGGCCGAACGCGAGGGAATTGGGGTCGACAGGATGGTGCGGGACATGCTCGCCATCGGGCGGCCCGCGCCGGTCATTGCCGAGGTGGATGGGCCCTACGTGCGGGTCGTACTGCTCGGCGGCACCCCGGACATCGCTGTCGTCGATTTGGTGGCTGCGCTGACCCCGGCACATGCCGGAAATGTGGACTCGCTTCTGCTCATCGAACACTTGACCCGAAATGGTTGGGTAGACGCGGAGTCCACGACCGAGCTTCTTCAGCGATCCTCCGCCGAGGAGGCCAACGAAGCGATTCTCCGGTTGGCGGATGCGCGCTTGGATGCCGCCGGTTCAGCGCCGGTGATTGCGCCCGTCCAGGGAGTCCCCCCTGGCCAACCCGATGCGTTTCGTCTTTCCGATGCGGTTCGAAGCCAGCTCGCCCACCGGCTCGCTTTGTTGCGCGCCCCCGAGGGGCGTGAAACGCTGCTTCTCGGCTGGAGCCGATCCCGAGCGCGCGTCTCCTCGACCGAGGTTGCCGATCTGACGGGACTCAGCAAGCTCTCCGCCCGCAAGCTGTTGACCGAGCTGGCCGATGCCGGCCATATCAAAGGAGGACGGCCCGGGCGTAGGGGCCGCGGTTTCTTTTACGTTCCCGCCTAACCGGGAGAATCGACCCGGCACGCTGTGTGTCTCACAGGGATACGATAGGCCAGTCCGCGTGGCAATCATGGATTTGCCGACAAGGGGTCAGACCAATGAAGATCGGACCGTCGGAGAAAAGGCCCCAGCGATGTGGTCGCCAACGCCTTCCTGATCGGACAGGTGCCACGCGCCACGTCCTCGGAAAACCGTTCGATGATGCCGTAGACCTTGGAGAGCGACGTGCCACCTTTGAATGCCATCGGGTGGTGATTGGGCAGGGAGAAGAGGGCATGCAGAACCCAGCAGACCCAGATGTCCTTCTCAAGCATACAGCAAAAAGATCGAAATGCATGTTGCCATGCTGTCGCTCTACTTCGTCCACTATCACTTCTGCCGCATCCATCAAAGCCTGCGCGTCACGCCGGCGATGGAAGCCGGAGTATGTCGGCTTGGTCCCGGGTGTCGAGCGACAGGAAAGCGTCAGCCATGCGGGGTTCCCGGCGCGTCGGCGTCGAGCGCCCTTGCCATCCATGCGGGCATGTCGGCCGATCGCAGTTTCTCGAACCCCGTCTGACCCAGCGCAGACCTGATCGCGTCGACGGTCTCATGGGTCACGTTGTCCTTGCCGAGATACCAGAGGGCGGAGAGCGCAAGGCCTGCCGCCTCTCCAGCGAATTGCAGCCGCCGCCGGTTCGAAGTGTGAATCATCCTCACGGTGACGTTGCCAATCCGAATCGTTCGGCTCGAAGCGCTGGTGTAGAACACCCGCGCTGTCGGCACCTGGGTGCTGAGCCCGAAGCGTCTGACGGCTTCCGCGCCATGGATTTGAATCGTCTCGCCATTGTTCCGGGCGATGGCCTCTACCACCTCCAGGACATCGGGAAGGACGGTGCCCACGTACCGGTTCGTCCTGGGGCGGACGAAAACGCCGCGCGAGACGCGCTCGATCTCGCCGTCCTCGACGACGCGGGAAAGGGCACGGTCTACGGCGCCGCGCGAGCCGCACTCCAGAAAACGCGCACTCGTGAAGGGTTTGCCCTTCGGCAGTTTCCGTATGCCGGTTCGAATGGCCTGCGAGGCGGACATGACATGATGCTCCTTTGTCCGAAAACATAGTGATGTTTCAGACCAAATACAAGGATTCCCGTCACGGAAGATTGGCCGGGAGCGACGGATGAAGCCGTGATCCGGCGGGCGAGATGGGAGGGAGGCGTCGTCGTTACGTTCGATCATGACTATGGCGAACCTGTCTTCTTATAAGTCCGGGCACGAAAAGTCCGGATCAATCACCACCGTCTTGCGTAGTGGGACGCGTTCGAGCGGCGTTGATCGCTTCGTCCACCCAGGCGTCGATCTCCTCCTTGGATTGGCTGGAGAACGCTTCCGCGATGTCTCTCCGCAAACGGTCGAATTCTTCGTCCGAGATGTGGAGGCGCTCGGGGGCCTCAACGTCGATCAGCCTCGCCACCGGTTCCCTTGCCTCGATCATGACGATTCGTCCGCAACGATATTGGGCACAGTCTATCGTTCTCGCGGCCCGGTGGTCATGGCCCAGGGCAAGCGGCTCAGGCTGCGAGTTGTCCCGTGTGGGCTTCCCGATGCAACGCGCGAACCCGATTGGCCAACTCATGGATGCGCGTCAGGAGATCGTCGATCGTACCGGACAGGTCCAACGCGGCCACTTCCAACCGTTTGCCCGCATGGTTGACACGATGCACGACTTCTTCGGCTTCGCCGTGGGCATAGATGAGCAAACCGCCGGGAAGGTCGAGCGCAATGGTGTAGGCCAGGAGCTGGTAGAGGTCCGCATTGGGCACGCGTCGGTCTTCGACGCGCTTGTACTTGGCGTCTCCGACGAATGTACATGTCCGGCCGTTCCACCACGAGAGGTCAGGCGCTAGCCGGACTTTCCCGTCCTGATCGAGGGCGATACGGGGGAGGCATTTGTCAGACCTTAACGTACGCTCCGAGACGCGAAGCTCCTCCCGGAGCGCGCGCGTGACGAACTCCTGGAAAACCACGTTCATGTTCATCAGAAAACCCGTCGCCCGAACGGTGCCCCGTTCGTTCTCGATGGCGGCGTGGCGAAGGATGAGTCGCGCCAGCGTCACGACCTCGCGGTAGTGCGTGTTCAGCCGGTCGAATTTGACCTCGGGGACGGCGTTTGGGGGGAACTCGACGAGGGAGACATTGTCGAGTCTCGAGGTGATACCCGACAAGTCTTTGCGCGACTCAGGTCGGATGTGCAGTTGGCCCAGACGTGCTGCGGCTGCCTTGACCAGCCGGTTTGCCAGCACATCGTCCGTGAAGTCGTCGTAGCGGACTTCGACGGGCACGGATATACCGAACCGGCGGCGAATCTGCTCATTGATGCGGATGCGTCCGCGTACAGTGTGTAGCGACTCTTCCTCGGTTCTATATCCATGCAGCAGTCCGCGCGCGAAAGCCCGGTGCGCTGCGGTCGCAAGCACGGGGACCAAGGCCTCGACCAGTGTTGACGCATCGTCGAACCCGAACCGTTCCTTTCGGAAATCGATCTCTCCCATTGCGCAAGACGCCAGGTAGAGTACGCGGGAGATGGGCAGTTTGGGGCGGATGGATACTGACAGGTCGCCGACCTCCAGTGCGCCGATGGTGGAGCCGGGCGTCAGGTGGTATTGGTCCTTCGTGCCGGGCACCGGTTCAATGGAGAGTGACGGTACTCGTTGGTGCAGCGCGTCACGGTCGCTGATGGAGAGAGTGACGGCCTCACTCTTCTTGTACTCCGTCAGATTAACTTCCATCGTCCGGGACCAGGCTGTCTTCCTGACGACCGTTCGATATCTCGCGCCGAAGCGCGTTGAGACCGAACTCGTCAAGCCGGTCTCGTTCCCCGTACAGCCGCTCCTCAATGTAGGGAAGAACGTTGTGCTCCCAGGTCAGGGCGACCTTCCTGCCATCAAGGTCGCTTTTCATGAAGTAGCTCGGCCCGATGGCAGCCTGCCTGTCGCCCAGCTTCTCGTTCGCATGGTCGAGCATGTCCGCGACCCACGTCATGTTTGGTGCGTTCTCCTTCAGCCAGCGGTTCAGCAACCCGTTGATCGGTGGCTTGTCGGGATGGAACTCCACGAAGTGAAATCGGCGGCGAAGCGCGAGATCGACTAGCGCAATGGATCGATCGGAAGTGTTCATGGTGCCGATGATGTAGAGATTGTCAGGCAGAGCGAAGGTCTCATCCGAATACTGCAGGCTCATCGCTTCGTCCCGGTACTCCAACAGGAAGTAGAGTTCGCCGAATACCTTGGCGAGGTTGCCCCGGTTGATCTCGTCGATGATGAGGAAGTGCTTCGCGTTCGGTTCTTGCCGCGCCGCTTCCGCCGCTTGGAGAAGCGGACCATCGCGCAGTTCGAAGCCAGGTTGTCCCCGGAAGAGGTGAGGGCGGAACCCTTGGACGAAATCCTCGTAGGCGTAGGACGGATGGAACTGCACGAGCCTTACGCGTTTTGTCGCGGCCGCCAAGCACTCCGCGAGCTTGCGCGCGGCGTAGGTCTTGCCGGTGCCGGGCGGCCCCTGAAAGATCACTTGGCGTTTGTCGTTCAGCAGTTCCTCGATCTTCCGAAGCTCCGCGATGTCGAACATCAACTCCCCGGCGAGCGATTGCAGGTTGGGCGGCGGTTCGTGCTTGGTGGGTTGCGTTCCCGTTTCTTCCTCGACGTCTAGATCATCGTTGCTGTCATTGGGCTGCCTGTATGCATAGACGCCCCAGACGACCGACTGTGCCTCTAGACGGTTTATGGGTCTTTCGAGCCGCTTCTGGCGTGCTTTGTTGATGAGTTCGTCGAGAAAATCCAACGCATGCACATACATTAGCGCCTCTTCAGCAGACCCGGGAGGCTTGGGGTACCCAGTACGGTTGAAAGCATCGTTGAACACACGCGTTCTGTATGGCGGATGTCGTTCTGCGCCCAGTCCCATGAGCAACACGGACGCCGGGTTCAAACGGCTTCCCTTGCCATGTAGCACGTCTTGGGGCAACTGCGCCATGAAATCGCGAACCCGCTCGCCGGGTACCGACTCATCATTGGCCCATATTGCGTTCAGCGCCGCCGATGCCTTTTGCGGGTGTTCATCGATCCATTGCCGTAGCCGGTCTCTGAGACGCCAGTCCAGAAGGTTGTTCTGATTGCCGCAGAGTGCAGTCTTGACAAGATCAAGCCAGTCTTGGCGGTCGGAAAGCATGGCATCGCGGGCTGCAGCGAGTTCCTGCCCAAGCTCTAGCTTGTAGTCGATCTCTTCCAAGTCAAGCTTGCCGCTGGTGACATACTTTCGCGCGTCTTCGATGTAAGCGTCCCACTTGTCTTCGTTCACGGTCGAACCCTCACGGCTGGGATGCTCAGTGTATAACGGCATGTCTTGATCTCATGCGCAGCTTGCTCGCGAGATGTTCGTTTTGATGTAGGGTATCCGCTTCGCCGGGACGAACAGGAGACACGACGTGATCGTTGAGCAGATCTGGACGGGCAATGCCCTGCGCAATTTCAACTACCTGATCGCGTGCCCGGAGACGGGCGAGGCGCTCGCAATCGATCCGCTCGACTTCGAGAAGTGTCTCTCGCGCGCGAAAGATCGCGGTTGGGGCATTACGCAGATCCTCAACACCCACGAGCACGGCGACCATACCGGCGGCAATGGACCGGTCATAGCGGCCACCGGCGCGAAGCTGCTGGCACACAAGAATGCCGGGCGACGGATCGACGGCATCGATATCGGCTTGGGCGCCGGCGATGTCGTCAGCGTCGGAAAGACGGTCGAACTGCTTGCTCTGGACACCCCCGGACACACCATGAGCCACATCTGCCTGTTGTCGAAGACGGACGCGCCCGCGCTCTTTTGCGGCGATACGTTATTCAACGCGGGGGCCGGCAATTGCCGCGGGGGCGGCCATCCGGAGGAACTGTACGACACGTTCTCTCGGCAACTTGACGAACTGCCCGAACAGACTCTCGTGTATCCGGGGCACGACTACATCACGAACAACCTCGCGTTCACGCTGGATCGGGAGCCCGACAACGATGCCGCCGCGGAGTTGTCGAGCCAACTCGAAAGAACGCACGACCCGGACAACCCCCTGGTGACGACCATCGCGCAGGAACGCGAGATCAATACGTTCTTTCGCCTGACCAGCCCGAGCGTGGTGAAAAGGCTCAGGGAAGCGTTTCCGGATATGTCGGACGAACCCTCGCCGAAAGAGGTCTTTGTGAATCTGCGCGAACTGCGCAACAGTTGGTAGATGAGCGGACAGAACCGGCCCTGCCGATCTCCATATGGAAAAGCCGGGTGATCGTCCCACGGCGATTTCGGACATCGGCGATTGAACCCCCGCTGGCGTGTCTTCAAACTGCGGAACGCGGTTTGAATGCGTAAACAAGGCCATGATATTTTCGTTGGCGCTGCGTCGAACGGCGCGGCGTCGCCCGACAAGGGGACGTATCCATGAAACCAGATACCGTTCTTCCTGCGGAAGACCCGATGTATCCGAGTTCCGACGGTCTGCCGTTGGCTGAGAACGACTGGCAGTTGACGGCGATCCATGACGCGTTCGGTATGCTCAACATTCGCTACCTGGATCGACCGGACGTTTACGTGTCGGCCGACCTGCTGATCTATTATGAGGAGGGCGACCCGCGCAAGTCGGTGGCGCCCGACGTTTTCGTCGTCTTCGGCGCGGCGAAGCGCAAACGCATGGTGTACAAGCTCTGGGAGGAGCCGAAGGCGCCGGACTTCGTGCTGGAGGTGGCGTCCGAGAACACTTGGCAACAAGACCTGGGTCGAAAGCGCGCGCTGTACGCGGAACTGGGGGTGCGCGAGTACTGGCTGTTCGACCCGAGGGACGAGTACTTCGATCCCACGCTGCAGGGACTCGGTTTGAGGGGACGCGCCTACCGTCCGATGCCAGCGCGCGTGGAGAGCGGCGCGCGAACGATTCGGAGCGAGGTTCTCGGTCTCGATCTGCGTGTCGAGAACCAGGCGTTGCGTTTTCGCGACCCCGAGAGCGGGGAGTATCTTCAGAACCTCGCGGAGGCGACGACGGCTCTGTCGGAGGCGACGACGGCTATGGAACGGACGGCCTCGGCGCTTGCCGAGGAGAAGGCCGCCCGACGGCTTGCCGAGGCCCGCATCGCCGAACTGGAAACTCGCCTGCGCGAACCGTAACAGGTGTAGACGTCCGGCAACACATTGCCCCGGCCTGGCAGCCCTTTGGGGCACGCATTGCACCAAAGTAGTGCGTCGCGGGACCGGCGTGTGACATGGTGCCGCGTCAAACGTGCCGATTTCGGCGGCGTACGGCGCGATCATCGTCGATGGCACGATGATTGCACCACAGGCGACGTGGGACAGAACAGTTCGCGCGTTACTTCCATGGAACCAACGCTCCGGGGGAGCGCCAGCGACCGGCAGCGGTTGTTGCATGGACGACGAGCGGGGCTGGGCCAGAGCCTTCAGCCGGGGTGCGCGAGGGGGAACCCCTCGCAAGAAACAGACCGACGCCGAAGGCGGCGGCTGTGGGGCACTTCACAAAAGAAAAGCTAGGGTTCCGGCCTTCCCCAGGCGTCTGGTCCGAGAGCTTTCGGCCTCCCCCTGGAGGGGCGTCCGCCGCTATCGCGGCGGCGCCTCCTCCCTTTAGCGAGGTTACACGGAGGGACAAAAGCCCGGGAGACTGTTTGTCTCCATGTGTGAACTTCGGTCAAGGGAGAATCATGAATATTCGTTTTCTGAAACCGTTTTGCGCCGCTGCGGTGGCGGCACTGTTGTCTTTCGCGCTCCCCGCTTCGGCTAAGGACGACTACAGGATTGGCTGGAGCATCTATGTCGGCTGGATGCCCTGGGGCTACGCCGCCGATGCCGGCATCGTCGACAAGTGGGCGAAGAAGTACGGCATCACCATCGAGGTGGTCCAGTTCAACGACTACATCGAGTCCATCAACCAGTACACGGCTGGCGCGTTCGACGGCTGCACCATGACCAATATGGATGCCCTGACGATTCCGGCGGCGGGCGGCGTGGACTCGACGGCGCTTGATCGTCGGCGACTTCTCCAACGGCAACGACGGGATATTGCTGAAAGGCGCGGAGGCGACGCTTGCCGACATCGAGGGTCAGCAGGTCAACCTGGTCGAACTCTCGGTGTCGCACTATACGCTCGCCCGCGCGCTCGACTCGATCGGCCTGTCCGAGCGGGATGTGCGCGTCGTGAACACTTCGGACGCGGACATCGTGGCGGCTTTCGCATCGGACGATGTCACGTCGGTGGTCACGTGGAATCCCCTGTTGTCGGAAATCCTGGCGATGCCCGATGTCACCAATGTCTTCGACTCGTCCATGATCTCCGGAGAGATCATCGACATGCTGGTGGTGAATACCGAAACCCTGGCCGCGGACCCGCGCCTGGGCAAGGCGTTGGCCGGGGCCTGGTACGAAACCATGGCCGTCATGTCCGACGCGGGCGACGCCGGCGACGAAGCCAAGACCCTGATGGCGACGGCCTCCGGGACGGATCTTGCGGGATATAACTCGCAGCTTGCGGCGACGCGCATGTTCTTCCAGCCGGAGCTGGCCGTGGAGTTCGTGCGCTCGGATGATGTCGTGAGCACGATGGAGAGCGTCGCGGCATTCTCGTTCAAACACGGTCTGCTGGGCGAGGGAGCGCCGAGCAGCGAATTCATCGGCATCGCGTACCCCGGCGGCAAGGTATTCGGCTCGACGGACAAAGTGAAGCTGCGGTTCGACGACACCTACATGAACATGGCCGCAAGCGGAGAGCTGTAGCTGACGCATCCGCGGGCTGGATGAACGATGCGTCTCATCAACCTGCGTCCGGGCAAGGGCGCGGCGATCATCGTCGCCGCCTTGCCCTTCGCAGTGCTCGTCGTCATCTACCTGACGTTCTCTGACATTCGACTCGAGGCCAACCCCGACGACAAGCTGCTTCCGAGCATGCAGACCTTCGCCGAGGCGATTCAACGCATGGCGTTCGAGCCAAGCGTGCGAACGGGAAAGATCCTGTTGTGGGCGGACACGGCGGCGAGCCTCCAGCGGTTGTTCATCGGCATCGGGGTCAGCGCTCTGGCCGGATTCACGTTCGGCATTCTGAACGGACTGATCCCCTGGTTCTCGGCGACCTGGTCGCCGCTGGTGCGGGTTCTGTCGATGATTCCGCCGATAGCCATTTTGCCGATCCTGTTCATCACCTTCGGCCTGGGTGAACTGTCCAAGGTGGTGCTGATCGTCTTCGGCACCGCGCCCTTCATCATGCGCGAGCTGGAGCAGCGGGTGCGGGAACTCCCTCGGGAGCAGCTCATCAAGGCGCAGACGCTGGACGCGAACACCTGGCAGATCGTTGTGCGGATCGTTGCGCCGCAGGTGATGCCGCGCCTGATGGACGCCGTGCGGCTGTCGCTTGGCGCCGCGTGGCTGTTCCTGATCGCGGCGGAAGCCATCGCCTCGACCGAAGGCCTGGGCTATCGGATATTCCTCGTCCGCCGATACCTGGCCATGGACGTGATCCTGCCCTACGTCGCGTGGATTACGATGCTCGCGTTTCTGCTCGATGCGGGATTCCGCAGGCTCAATGCGTTCTTCTTTCCGTGGTACGGGACGAGCCGATGAGCCTCATTCGCGTTTCACAGCTATGGAAAAGCTATCCCGACAAGGCGGTCCTGGAACGGATCAACCTGGAGGTGGAGCGAAACGAGTTCGTCACCGTGGTAGGCGCATCCGGTTGTGGCAAGACCACATTCTTCAAGCTGTTGCTCGGCGAGGAGAAACCGACGCGGGGCACGATCTTCGTTGCCGGCAAGCCGCTCACGCCGGAACCTGGAAAGGATCGCGGCGTAGTCTTTCAGCGCTACTCCGTATTTCCCCACCTGACCGTGCTGGAAAACGTATTGCTCGGGCTGGAGCTGCGCCGTTCCAAACTCCTTTGCCGGAGCTTCGGCCGCCGGCGCCGGGACGAGATAGAGCAATGCGAGCGTATGCTGGACCGGGTGGGGCTGCTGCCGTCGGCGAATGCCTATCCGGATGCGTTGTCCGGCGGCATGCAGCAGCGACTGGCGCTATCGCAGACGCTGATCACGGGCCCCGGGATCCTGTTGCTGGACGAACCGTTCGGCGCTCTGGATCCGGGCATTCGCGCCGACATGCAAGAACTCGTGCGCGAGTTGTACACCGAACTGAAGCTCACGGTACTGATGATTACCCACGACCTTTCGGAAGGATTCCGCCTGGGGACGCGGTTGCTGGTCTTCGACAAGGTGCGTGTCGACCCCCACGAGCCGGATGCCTACGGTGCCACTATTACCTATGACATGCCGGTGACCAGGAATCGGAACAACGGAAACGGACGGACGGCGAACGCTTGAGTTGTAGGACAGGCACGAAATGAAAAGAGGAAGGCAGACATGAGCGATGCGAACAAGTATCGGGACATCTTGCCGGGCGGTCGGCACTGGTCGTTCCTGGCGCGACAGGGGACGACGCTGGAACTCACCGACGTCGAGGGCGGGGGCAACGTCGGCATGCTCCTGTACAACCCGGCCAACCCCCTGGAGCGGCTCAATCTTCCGGACACGCTGAAGTGCCAGCACACCTTCAAGCTGACCGCCGGCCATTGCCTCTACTCGGATATGGGGCGGATCTTCTGCTCGATCACCGCCGACAGCGTCGGCTGGCACGACGCCTCGAGCGGAACCTGCAATGCGGGGATCGTCGCCGCAAAGTGGGGTAGCAGGAGCTATCAGGAAGCGCGCAACGACTATTACCGCAACGGCCGCGATTGCTTCCTCATCGAACTCGGCAAGTACGGGCTCGGCCGGCGCGACATGGCGGCCAATGTGAACTGGTTCGGCCGCGTGGACGTCACCGAGGACGGCGACATGGCCCTCGCCGCGGGCCACTCGACACCGGGCGCGAACCTGACCTTGCGTTTCGAGATGGATACCCTGGTGTTGATGCACACCTGTCCGCATCCTCTCGACGCGTCGCCTGAATATCCCAGCAAACCGATCGCGTATGCGCTCGGCCTGGCGCCGCCGGTGGCGGCAGACGATCCTTGCCGCATCTCAAGGGAAGAAAACGGCCGGGGTTTCATGAATAACGCCCTGTACTTGCTTGGAACAAACGCCGCCGAGAGCTCGGGAGAATCATCATGATGCGGGAAAGCAGTCGCGCGGTGGAGAACGCGTATCGCGTCGAGGTGGTCGGAGCCGGCGACTACTGGCTGGAGGAGGTGCGCGCGGGCGAGACGCTGCGCATCACCGACCTCAAGGGCAACCAGGCGGTGGACACGCTGTTCTTCAACGCCGATCACCCGCACGAGCGCTATAGCGCGTTCGACACGGTGCGGGAGCAGCGCAACCTGTATCTCACGGTGGGGACCACGCTGGTTTCCGACGAGGGCAACCCCATGCTGGACATCGTCGCGGATACCTGCGGTCGCCACGACACGCTGGGCGGCGCCTGCGCGGGCGAGAGCAATACCGTTCGCTATGCCCTGGAAAAGAAGACCATGCACTCCTGCCGCGACAGTTGGCTGCTCGCCGTCAACACGCATACGAAGTGGGGGCTCACCAAGCGCGATCTGACCCACAACATCAACTTCTTCATGAACGTGCCGGTGACCCCGGCCGGCGGCCTGACGTTCGAAGACGGCATCAGCGCGCCCGGCAAGTACGTGGAGCTGACGGCGCGGATGAACATACTCGTACTGATCTCGAACTGTCCGCAACTCAACAACCCCTGCAACGGCTTCAACCCGACGCCTATCGAACTCGCGATCTGGTCGCGCTAGTGACACGACACTAATATGTTCGAGCGGGTGCTGATCGCCAACCGCGGCGCCATCGCGGTGCGCATAGCGCGCACCCTTGGACGCATGGGGATCCATAGCATCGGGGTGTACGCGGAGTCCGACCGCGACTCGCTGCATCTGTCCGCGGTGGACGAAGCCTGCCCGTTGGGTGACGGCGGCGCGCCCGACACCTACATGAACGAGGCCCGGCTGTTCGAGATCATCGACCGCACGGGTGCTCAAGGCGTGCATCCGGGATACGGTTTCTTCAGCGAGAACGCGGGGTTCGCCGAGCGGCTCGCCGAACGCGGCGTCGTCTTTATCGGGCCGCGCCCGGAGCACATCCGGCGCTTTGGCCTGAAACACGAAGCGCGCGCGATTGCTTCGAGCGCCGGCGTCCATCTCCTGCCGGGCAGCGGGCTGCTCCCGAGCGTGGAGGACGCCCTGCTAGCGGCCGAGCACATCGGCTATCCGGTGATGCTGAAAAGCACGGCCGGCGGCGGCGGCATCGGCATGCGGCGATCAGACAATGCGGCCGGTTTGGAAGCGTCATTCGACCGTATCCGGCGCCTGGCGGCCGCCAACTTCGGCGACGACGACCTGTACCTGGAAAAACTGATCGACGCGCCGCGACATGTCGAAGTGCAGGCGTTCGGCGACGGTCGCGGCGATGTGCTGATCGTCGGGGACCGGGACTGCACGCTGCAGCGGCGGCACCAGAAAGTGATCGAGGAATGCCCGGCGCCGAACCTGCCGACGGCGCTGCGCGAGGAACTCCACGGGCAAGCCCGAGGACTTCTCGCCAGCGTCGGCTACCGCATGGCGGGCACCGTCGAGTTTCTCTACGACGCCGCTGCCCGGCGCTTCTACTTCCTCGAAGTGAACACGCGGCTGCAGGTGGAGCACGGCGTGACGGAATGCGTCTATGGCGTCGACCTCGTCGAGTGGATGCTGCGGTTGGCGGCGGAAGAACTGCCGCCCCTGAAGGACTTGATCCCCGCCCGCCCTTCGGGACACGCGGTGCAGGCGCGGGTCTATGCGGAAGATCCGAATCACGGGTTCCGTCCAACCCCCGGCGACGTCTCACACGCCGAATTTCCCCAACGGGCGGGCTTGCGGGTGGACACATGGCTGCGCTCCGGCGCCAGCGTCTCGCCGTATTTCGACCCCATGCTGGCGAAACTCATCTGTCACGCGCGAACGCGCGAGGACGCCCTCGACGCGCTATCGGCGGCATTGCGCGACAGCAGCGTATACGGCATCGAAACCAATCTGGACTACCTCGTCCAGGCGCTGGATCTTCCGGCGTTTCGCGAGGCCCGGATGATCACGGCCAGCCTTGAGCAAGTCGACTACGCGCCGACGAGCTTCGATGTGCTTGAGGGCGGCGCGTCCACCACCGTGCAGTCCTGGCCCGGACGGCAGGGATACTGGAATGTCGGCGTCCCGCCCTCGGGTCCCATGGATGACCTTTCGTTTCGGCTCGGCAATCGTCTGCTCGGCAACGCGCCAGACGCGGCGGGCCTGGAGATCGTCGTCCAGGGGCCGCAACTGACCTTCAATACCGCTGCCACATGCGTGATCGCCGGCCCGCCCTGCGAAGCCGATCTCGACGGTGCGCCGGTCGCTCTCTGGTCGACATTCGATGTCGAGCGCGGGCAGACGCTGCGCATCGGGCGTATCGAGCGGGGCGTCCGCGCGTACTTGCTGGTGGGCGGGGGTATCGATGTGCCAGCCGCGATGGGCTCCACGGCCACGTTCGCCCTGGGCGGAATCGGCGGCTTCAATGGCCGGGCGCTACGCGCCGGGGACACGGTGCGCATCCGGCCGGCGTCCGCGGCGCCGTCGGCGGCACTGCCGCCGGACCAGCGTCCGGACTATGACGCATGCGAAGCAATTCGCGTGATCATGGGTCCGCACGCGTCGCCGGATTTCTTTACCGAAGAAGATATCGAGACGTTCCTGGCGGCGCAGTGGACGGTGCACTACAACTCAAGCCGCACCGGCGTGCGGCTTGCCGGGCCGCAACCCGCCTGGGCGAGACCGGACGGCGGCGAGGCGGGTCTGCATCCTTCGAACATTCACGACACGGCTTACGCCTTCGGCAGCGTCGACTTCACCGGGGACATGCCGGTCGTTCTGGGACCGGACGGCCCGAGTCTGGGCGGTTTCGTCTGCCCGGCGGCGGTGATCAACGCCGATCGCTGGAAACTTGGTCAACTCGCTCCGGGCGATACGGTCCGATTCGTCCCTATCACCGATGCGGATGCCGCGCGGCTTGAAGAAGAACTCGATGCCTATATTTACAACTTGGACAACCTGGACCGTTTCCCCGCGTCGCCTGTGGTCGCCGCCAGGCAGGATCCCGTAGTCCATCGCGCCAGCGCATCGCGGTCGGACGCGGATTTCGTCATTCGCCGGGCGGGCCAGGAGTGGCTGTTGGTCGAATTCGGCCCCCATGTGCTCGACATCGCGCTGCACCTGAAGGCGCACGCCTTCGCCGCGAGGCTGGAGCGGGAGGCGGTGTCCGGGATCGTCGAGACCACGCTCGGTGTTCGCTCACTGCAGATTCGCTTCGACCGCGCCCGGTGGAACGCCGTGTCGCTCGCCGACCGGCTTGTGCCCATGCTGCGGGAAGTCGAGCGAGTCGACGACATGGTGCCGGATTCGCGCATCGTCCGGTTGCCCCTGTCATGGGACGATCCCGCCTGCGGGGAGGCGGTCGAGCGGTACATGCGCGTGGTTCGCGAGGACGCGCCCTGGTGCCCCGACAACATCGAGTTCATTCGGCGCATCAACGGCCTCGACGACGCGCGCGCGGTGAAGGATATCGTGTTCGACGCAAGCTATCTCGTCCTGGGTCTGGGCGATGTATACCTGGGAGCCCCGGTGGCGACGCCGCTCGATCCGCGGCACCGGCTCGTGACGACGAAGTACAACCCCGCGCGCACCTGGACGGCGGAAAACTCTGTCGGCATCGGCGGTTCCTACCTGTGCATCTACGGCATGGAAGGGCCGGGCGGCTACCAGTTCGTGGGCAGGACCTTGCAGGTCTGGAATCGGCATCGAATCGGTCGGGAGTTCGATGAGCATTGGCTGTTGCGCCCGTTCGACCAGATCCAGTTCTACGAGGTCGATGCGGGGACGCTGCTCGAACTGCGCGAAGCATTTCCGCGCGGCGAACTCGCGCTGGATATCCGTTCCACCCGGTTCGACTACCGCGACTACGTACGATTCCTCGATGCCAACGCCAGCGCGATCAACGCATTCACCGAAAAGCGCAAGCGCGCGTTCGACGCGGAACTTGCCGGTTGGCGCGAGCGTGGCCTGCTGACGTTCGAGACGATCCTCGCGGACGGCGCGGCGGAGGACGACGAGGCGCAGGTCGCGCCCGGCGCGACGGTGGTGACCAGCCCCATGGCCGGTTCCATCTGGTCCGTGCGCGAAGATTCCTCGCGGCCCGTGGCCCGGGACGAAGTGCTGGTCGTCGTCGAAGCGATGAAGTCCGAGTTCGAGATCCGCGCGCCGGTGGCGGGGAAGGTGGTCTTGTCCGTATCCAGGGGCCAGTTGGTCGCGCCGGGACAAAGACTCGCGGTGATCGAGTCGGTATGAGGGGTTGCTCGGCATGAATCTCTCCATCGCGACCTTGACCGAGGCTTACGCATCGGCAGCGACCACACCCCGGGAGGTCTTCGAGCAAGTTGGCGAAGCCATACGGCGAGGTGCCGGCCACTGCGCGTGGATACACCTGCTGGAAGATGCGGCGTTGGCAAATCATCTGGACCGGCTCGTCACGCTCGACCCGGCCGAGCATCCCTTGTGGGGCGTGCCGTTCGCAATCAAGGACAACATCGACCTCGCCGGCTGTCCAACGACGGCGGCATGTCCCGCCTATTCGTACGTGCCGAAGGAATCCGCGACCGTCGTGGACCGGTTGTTGGCGGCGGGGGCGGTTCCGGTTGGCAAGACCAATCTCGATCAGTTCGCCACCGGCCTGGTGGGCACGCGTTCCCCCTACGGCGCGATGCGCAACGCCATCGATCCCGACTATATCGCTGGTGGAAGCAGCGGCGGCTCGGCTGTGGCAGTCAAACTCGGCATGTGCAGTTTCGCCCTCGGTACCGATACTGCGGGGTCGGGGCGTATTCCGGCTGGGTTCAATGGACTGGTCGGTTTCAAGCCGTCGTTCGGCTGGTGGTCGGCGCGGGGCGTGGTGCCCGCCTGCCGTACCCTCGACTGCGTTTCGGTTTTCGCGAGTTCCGTCGCCGACGCGCGCGCGGTCGCCGGGGTGGCCGGTGGTTTCGACTTTGGCGATGCGTATTCTCGGCGGATCGATTTCGCCGGGTTCGATGTCTCGCGACCCCGCGCGGGCGTGATCGACCCTGAACGCGTGTCCCCCTGCGATGCGGATCACGCCGCGGCCTACAGTGCCTTCCTCGCGTCGGTGGAGGACACGCAAGTCGACATCGACCCGGCCCCGTTGTTCAAGGCTGGCAGGCTCCTCTACGAAGGCCCGTGGCTCGCGGAACGGTATGCCGTGTTGGAAACGTTCATCGCGTATCGGTCCGACGACATGCATCCGGTCACGCGCGACATCATCGCGGGAGGCGAAGGGCCTTCAGCGGCTTCAGCGTTTCACGCGCAGTACGAACTCGCCAAACTGAAGCGCGAAGCCTCTCGAATATTCGAAACGGTGGAGGTGCTCATCCTGCCGACGGCGCCGACGATATTCACGATCAAGGAAGTGGAGCGCGACCCCGTGGCGACGAACAGCCGGCTCGGCGTGTTTGCGAATTTCGTCAATCTGCTCGACCTGTGCGCGCTGGCCATTCCCGCCGGCACGCTGCCGACCGGACTGCCGTTCGGCGTCACATTGATCGCGCCCGCGGGCCGGGACCATGCGTTGCTCGACTACGGCGCGCGGTTGCTGGGCGAGTCCGTCGCAACCGGCGAGCGTCCCGGAGAGACCCATATCGCGGTCTGCGGCGCGCACCTTTCGGGACAGCCACGCAACGGCGAGCTGACGCGACTCGACGGCTATCTCGTCCGCAGCGCCCGCACGAGCGCCCGCTATCGGCTCTACGCTCTGCCGGACGGCAAGCGACCCGCCCTGATTCGCGACGAAACCGACGGCGCAGCCATCGCGGTGGAAGTCTGGTCGCTTCCAACGACCGCTGTCGGTGCTTTTCTTGCCGGTATCGGCCAGCCCCTCGGACTCGGCAGGATCGAGTTGTCCGACGGCGCCTGGGTTGGCGGCTTCATCGCCGAACCCGTCGCCGTAGTCGGCGCGACCGAGATTACGCGCTTCGGCGGCTGGCGGGCCTATCGGGCTTCAGGGCGAGGACATGGATCAGGTTGACTCCGGCGAATCAAATTGCCTGCTCACGCGGCGCTTCGCTTCCTCATAGACGTCGTCAGATAACGGGCCTCTGCTCGCCGCGCGAACGTTGTCCGCCAGATGATCGAGACTCAACGTGCCGACGATCGTCGTGTTCACGTGCGAATGGCTGAGGGTGAAGCGCAGCATGAACTCCATCATCGACATGTTCTCGCGCAAGTCGTCGGTAGCCGTGGTAGCCCGCGCGCTGCGCGCCACATCGCTCCGAATGACCGTGCCCGCGCCCCCACGCGATGCCCTCGTGATCCACTCATGGTGCTCCGGCTGCGCCAGTGAATACGGAATCTGAAACACATCGAACACGCCCATCTCGACTTGTTCCCTGAGGTTTGGCAGGTCCCCCGACATGCCCGTGAAACGGATCTTGCCCTCGGCCTTTAGCACGTCGAGCTCTGCGACCGAGTCGTTCTCCTCGAGCACTGCTCGCGTCGGGTTGTGGTGAAACTGCACGAGGTCCAGATGATCGGTCTTCATGCGCTCCAGGCTTTGCTCGATACAAGCGCGGATGTTCTGTCGCGTAAACACATGAGGAGGCCGCTCGCCCGATGCCGGTCGAGGTTGGTTGATCGGGCAGCCACATTTGCTCGCGAGAAAATATTGGTCGCGGCGATGCGAGATCGCTTCGCCGATCAGGATTTCCGAGTCGCCGTAATCCGGTGAGGTGTCGATGAAGTTTATGCCGGCATCGAGGACGGCATTCAATAGGCGCTTCGCGGGCTGGGCCTCTATCGCACGGCCCCTGAGGCCGGCCATCAGTTCCATTGCGCCATAGCCGAGCCGGGTGACCTCGAAACCGGTTCGCCCGAGTATCGTTTTTGGAAGATCGCTCATCTCGCATGCCCCGCGGGGTTGGGATTCCTGTTGAAGGGAAGGAGATCTGGTCCCGAAACAGTTCTGTATTAGACAGCCTTCCCCAGGCCAATGAAAAGCGGGATGATGGAGTGCGCTTGAGCGACGCGGATGGAGAAGTAATATTGGATGGCGAGTGGGCGTTTCCGGACGCGTTGCAGCCTGGTGCCGAGGATGTGAGCTTCGATCTCGACGTTGCCCTGGACGCCGTGGTCATGTTGCGAGCCGAGGTTCCAGCCGATGCGTTTACCGCATCCGCGCTCGGGACGGAACGTGTCGGCAACGGCGTCGTCATCGACGACGACGGGCTGGTCTTGACCATCGGCTATCTGATCGCGGAAGCGAGCAGCATATGGCTGACGAGCAACTTCGGCGCCACAGTCGCGGCATACACGCTGGCATACGATCACGTCACGGGATTCGGGTTGGTCCGTGCCGTGGAACCGTTCAAAACCACGGTTCTCCAGCGCGGCACCGCCGATTCGTGCGAATGCGGTGATCGAGTGTTCGTCATCGGTCAAGGCGGGCGAGCGCATGCCTTGAAAGCCAGCCTGATCGACAAGCGGCAATTCGCAGGTTACTGGGAATACTTGCTCGACGAAGCTTTGTTCACCGAACCCGCACATCCGGAATGGGGCGGTGCGGCGCTGGTTGGAGAAGACGGCAGGCTGTTGGGGATCGGTTCTCTACTGACACAGGAGGTCGTCAGGGGAGAGAAGGTGCAAGGCAATATGCTCGTACCGATCGACCTTCTGAATCGCACGCTCGACGACTTGTTGACCACCGGGCGTTCCCCGGTGCCGCCGCGACCGTGGCTTGGAATGTTCACTATGGAAGCCGGCGGCCAACTCGTGGTCAGCGGGCTCGCGCGGGATGGTCCCGGGGCAACAGCCGGCATACGGCCGGGTGATGTGGTTCGAGAGATCGACGGCAAACGCGTGTCGACCCTCGCGCAGATGCTATCCGCAGTCTGGAAACTAGGCCCGGTCGGGGTGACCGTTCCTGTGACGTTTGCGCGTGCGGGCCAGGTGCTGCGCTGCAAGATCGAGTCCCGAGATCGCAACGACTTCCTGAAGAAGCCCGTGCTGCATTGAGTTCGAGCGCGCTATCTCAGATGCGCCACACCTTGGATGCCCTTTCGGCCCCGCTTTCGCAATCTTGAGAACACCGGATACAACTGATTTTCCAAATGCGAACCGCAACCCTTCGCGCGGCTACGGATACGGGGTTGTTCAGACCTTCCTCAAGTTTCAATCCGTTAAACGACGTCGCCGCGTGGGTTGTTGGCGAGTAGCGTTTCGATGAGTCGCTTCGCATGCGGTGAAGCGGCGCAGACCTTGCCGGCATCCAGCCCGCGAAGAATGTCGAACGAATGGCGACCCTTGCGGTAGGCGCCCTTGCGGGACTGCCGTGTGGCCGACCTCGAATCTCTTTCAGCATCTGCCTTCGGGATGTCTTCTACACTAGCGCCTGACATGACGTTGCGGTTGAACCCGTCGCCGAAGAAGCCCGCCAGCGACTCCTTGTCCGCATAGAACCAACTTTCCATGCACTGCACCATCAGGTGCGCGGTGCCATCGGGTGCGCTACGGGGCCGGTCTCAGCCATCACTATGCTTCAACTGCATCCAAGGATCAGCGTCGACAACCGGCCCTTCGCTATCAACCAGCAATACCGGAACCCCGCTGAATCTGCCATTGCAGGCATGGCAGAAGTCTTCGAAGGCTCTTTCTCGGCTGCCGCAAGCAATGACCTTGGGCAAGCGACCCGTCAAGCCCGCCTTTCGGAAGAACTCGCTGAACGCTCGGCGGCACTGGGTCCGCAATGCTTTCGTGTCCTTGTCGCCGCCGCCTCTCATGGAACAAAGCCGCCACCAACGCTGGAGGACTCGCAACGTCGGAGTTCCCTGGGCGTCACGGGCGCGCGGTAATTCAGCGGGCTAAAGGCTTCCACATAGACGGTCGTACTCACCAACGATTTCCGCCCAGTTCTCCCCGCGTCCACAGTTCGCCAAGGCTGTAGCGCGTGAGCCAGTGCTTCAGATCGTCGCTGTCCAAGCGCCGCATTTCCGTCTGACCCGCGTGTTTCTCGCACACTACGACGCTGTCCGGGGTATCGGACAGCTTGTCCACAAGGATGTCGGAGTGAGTGGTGACAATGAGCTGGCAACGCTCGGAAGCGTCCACGAGCAAGTCGCCCAAGCCGGGCAGAATGTCTGGATGCAGGCCTAGCTCGGGCTCTTCAAGGCACACCAGCGATGGCGGTTCTGGATGACAGAGAATTGCCAAAAGGCACAAGTAGCGGATCGTGCCATCGGAAAGCCGCGTTGCGGATATCATCATGTCGCCTTCGCGCAGGTAGACGTTGACGGTATCGCGCTCGATATTCACGCGAAGATCGGAGATGCCGTCGTAGAGTTCCCGGAGCGTCTTCAGAAGTCGCTGCTTCGCCTCCGTATCCTGATTCAGCACATTGAGCACAAGACCCAGGTTTGCCGCGTCGTCCAGCAAGACGCTGCTTGTCAGGTCCGGCTGTTGCGGATGTCGCGTCGGCGCATGTGGGCCGAAAGTCCAGTCTCGGTAGATTTGAATGCCCTTGAAGGCGTCCGCAACCGGCACACCTGGGGAAAGACCAGGGGGTTGTCCACTATGGCGAGAAGCGACTTCTGGACATCCAATTGCTCAAGCGGCTGCCTTTGATTGTCCGCAGTGAAGAGCTCTGCCTCGCGGGCATCAGGTTCAACTCTGATTGCCGACTCACGCGGCGGACGCGTGAAGCAGACACCACGCCCGTTAGCGCTATCGTCATCCGCGCCCCGACATTGCAGTTTCTCGCTTGCGAGTTGAAAACGTTGCCCCCGATCAAGGAAAGAAAGCTGGTAGCTAAGCGCTCGGTCACCGTCGGAACTCGCCAAGGCGGCGTCAATTTCGGCAAACCGCGCCTTGGGCTTACCCCGCCAAATCCAATCCCTGACCCCGCCCCCGTCATCAATGGGCTTCGTAATATCGGTTGGCGCTGCGCTCAGTAGACTGATCGCCTCAATGAAATTGGACTTGCCCGAACCGTTGGGACCGATCAACACGTTCAGTGGTCTGAGATCCAGCGCCGGCGAGTCCGGACCGAACGAAAGCAGGTTGGTCAACTGGAGCCGCTCGATGAGCACTGTGTCCGCCTACTTCTCACTCGCTGTGATTGTCTTCGCCATCAAGTGTACAGCCTCCGACGAGAATCCCGGTTCGTTAGGCTCGCCGTCACGCGTTCCGCATACCGTAGCCCAATTTCCGTATCTCCTTGCGGAACCTCGGCTCGGCATGCGTCGGCACAACGAGGCTCCGCTCGCCGAGGCGCTGGCATAGATTGGCGGTGCGTTTATTGTTGGCGAGCAGGTCCGCCAGATCCGCATCGACGCACTCCACGATCAATGCCATGCCTGTTGGGCATAGCGCTGCGGCGCGCCGCTCCGTGTCCCGCAGAAACCGTTCGACGGTTTCCGGCAAGGGTTGATCGTCCCGCGCCTGAAGAAACTCGCGCAATACTTCCATGGGCTGCCCGCTCTCGACGCTGGACAGGGTCTTGTCGCGATCGAGGCGCCATACCTGTTCGGATTCCGCGGTCGCGAACGCTTCGAGCAACAGTCGCTCGTCTGGCGGGATCGGCGCGTTCGAAACCTGAATCCGCAAATCCGGAAACAGGGTCAGCGATCCTCGACTTGTCGGCGTGCTCGGTTCGTAGCGATCAGTCAATCCAAGGCAATAGGCCCCCAGCGCGTTAAGGCGGAAGCAATGCAGGCCATCGTAGCGGCTCAAGAACGCGAGCTCGTCGCTTCCCGGCATCTCCCAATAGTCGCGTCGTGCGCCCTCCGGTTCCGTATAGGCGATGTCGATCAGCCCCAAGGTGGCGGCGACTTCGAATAGGAAACACAGGATGTAACGTTCCTGCAGTATGTTCCAGCCGTGGGAACCTTCATATCCGAGGCTGTCGTATCGCTGTTCGAAGAGATACAACTTCCATGGATCGCGAACCACGTCGAAATCGAACTCCGCCGCTTGCATGAACCGCGACAATTCCTCGACGCGAACCCAGCGGCCCACCGGGCATTCCTCGAGGGCTCCGGCGATCATCCCTCGGCGCGTGGATGGCGCGGTCATCGAGCGCTTGCCTTGGCCGCGCTGCCCCTTGATGGTGTCGATGCGATTGAATTCGTCGAGCAGCGAGCTCTTCAACCAGCGTTGCCAGAGTTTTCTCAAGGTTCCCGCCGCCGGCGCGCGCAACGCGGCGTGCCCCGCCTTGGTCAGCGCTAGTTTTCGTCCCCGCAGTTCGACGAGTCTGGCGGCTTGCACCAACAATGGCCAAGCGAAAGCCCTGATGGGTCCGGCAACCTGATATGAAGCCTTCTCTTTGTACTCGACGGGGCCGAAGAAGAAGTCGCCTTCCAACAGATTGTCGGCGATCAGTCGCACCGCGGCGGCGGAGGGTTGCGATGTCTTCGCGCTCACGGCGATCCCACCGCGATCTATCAGTCGCAGCACGGTGAGAATATCCCGAAGCGCGGCGTGCTCCATGTTCCGCCGGTTCAGCGGAACCGTCTTGCGCTTGTCCTGCGTGTGATAGCCGGCGAATCGTCGAACTTCATCGGGCGGCTCGTCCAGCGTTTCCAAGGTAGGTTCTTCGGGAGGCGGCACGAAGTCCCGCAGCCGCCCGGCAAGATCGGGGGGAATGGACTCCGGCTGGTATCCGTACCGAGTCTCGACGTAGACAAAAAGGCGCAACGGCGTGAGCGCGCAGTGGCCGTACTGGTCGACCGGGTATGGCGCGCCGCCGTACCTGGCGCGAAAGCGCTCGACGTCCAGTTTGCCCTCCAGCGAATACAGCGTTTCGCGGACGGCGAGTTGCTGGGTTTCGTCGAGGCCGTGCCAAAGGTGGCGCAGTCGATCACCGTCGAGTTGACGCTCGAACGCGGCGATCAGGTCGGCTTTGCGGGTTGGTCTGGCGACTTCCGGCGTGAGCCGTAGGAGCTTCTTCAGGTCCTCTACAGACAGCAGCCCCAGCGCTTCTGCGAGATTTGCTGGCGGTAAGTTGTAGCGGTAGCGCGGCATATTGCGTGTGATCGTGAAAGCGTTTCGTGCCTGTACGCCGCGCCCCGTATCGTCTGTCGTCGCAAGCGGCGGCGGCGTGATCGCCGCTTACGCTGCGCGCCTTAGTTGCTGCGCAGCACCCGTCCGGCGCACACGTCCGTCAGTTCGTCGTCGCGGAGAAGGACCTTGCCGTTGCACAGCGTCGCCTTGTAGCCGACGGCGCGCTGGATGAAACGCGGCGCGCCGAACGGGAAGTCGTGGACGATTTTCGGCATCCGCTCTTCCAACCGGTCCAGGTCGAAGACATTGATGTCGGCGCGTTTGCCCACAGCCAGGGTGCCCCGATCATCGAGACCGAGCACATCTGCCGGCACCGCGCTGATACGGCGCACGGCCTCCTGCAAGCTGTAGACCCCTGTGTCGCGATGCCAGTGGGACAGGATGAAGGTCGTCCATCCGGAGTCGATCATCTGGCTCACGTGCGCGCCGGCGTCGCCCAGGCCCGGCATCGCCCAATCCATGGTGATCAGTTTTTGCAAGGCTTCGAGGTCGGTGTTGAAGGCGCGGAGATGGAACAGCGCCTTGCCGTCGGTCTGGTCGGTGATGCGCAACCAAGTCTCCACGGGATGCTCCCCGGCGGCTTGCGCCACATGATACAGGCTCTCGTCCGGCTGGTGGGTGTAGCGCGGTCTTTGTGCGTCGCCCATCCAGAACCAGCGTTTCATCGCCTCCAACACCGGTTCGCCCTGAGCCTTGACCTCTTCGATCAACTGGCGCCGGGTTTCGGGGTGCCGGATGGCCTTCAGGCGTGCGTCGAAGTCCTGTTCGCGCAGCGCGTTCCATGCCGGTGTGCGGAAGAAGCTGTTGGTCGTCAAGCCGCCGACGCCCCCGCCGCTCCTCGGCACGGTGACGGAGGTCACCTTGAGGCCTTCGGCGCGCATGGCCATCACCTTTTCGTTCAGGCGTTCGGGGCCGAACTCGAGCGCCGAAGTGAATAGTGCGCCGCGGGTGAGACGCGCCTCGTCGGCGATGAGCGCTATTTCCTCTTCGAATTCACGGAAGCTGGACACCGTTTGCATAAAACCGCCGTGCGCGCCGATTGCTTTGGCTACCGCCCGCAACTCGTCTCGATGGGCGAAGGTGCCGGGAATTGAACGGCCGTCGGGCAGGCGGTGTTGCGGTAATCGGTTGGTGGAGAAACCGACCGCGCCTTCCTTCACCGACTGCCCGGCCAGCGCTGCGATCTGTCGGATTTCATCTTCGGTGGCGGGTTCTTCAACCGCGCGCTCGCCCATCACGTAGAACCGAGTAGCGCAATGGCCGACCAGCCCGCAGACGTTGATCGAGGGACCTAGCGCTTCGAGGGCGTCGAGATAGCCGCCATAGGACTCCCAGTTCCACGGTAAACCGTGCAGGATGGCCTTCTTGGGAATGTCCTCGACCGTCTCCATCATGCCGGCCAGAAACTCCCTGTCGGCAGGCTTGCACGGCGCGAACGTGACGCCGCAGTTGCCGAGCAGGGCTGTCGTGACGCCGTGCCACGACACGGACGTGACCTGCGGGTCCCAACCGATCTGGGCATCGAGGTGCGTATGCAGGTCGACGAAGCCGGGCGATACGATCAATCCGTCAGCTTGAATCTCTTCCTTGCCTCTGCCGTCGACCTTGCCGATCTCGACGATTTGATCGCCGTCCACGGCGACGTCCGCATGGAACGGCTCGGTGCCGGTGCCGTCGACTACGCTGCCGCCGCGAATGACTAGGTCGTGACTCATGGTTCCCCCGAGTGGGTTAGCGTTCCGTTTGTCTGGATAATAAGGAATGCGCTAGCCGACTGCCATCGGTGGCGACCCTAGCCCGCCCAAAATTCGAGCGAGAGCCATTTGAGCGGTCGACGTCGAGCGAAGGCGCGGGACAAATCGAAGGAATTATTGCCACGGGAGGGCGGATGACTGATAGATCCGAAGCGCTCGCGCTACTGAGGCGCTTGCTTGCCAACAAGGACGCCGAGTTCCGGGACGGACAATGGGAGGCCATTGACGCCTTGGTCAACCGCCGAGAGCAGTTGCTATTGGTGCAGCGAACTGGCTGGGGGAAAAGTGCCGTCTACTTCGTTGCCACTCGGATGCTTCGTGATAGAGGTTTTGGGGCAACGTTGATCGTGTCGCCCTTGCTGGCCTTGATGCGCAATCAGGTCTCGGCCGCCGAACGGATGGGAGTCCGGGCGTTAACCATCAATTCCACCAATCGGTCAGAGTGGCCGGGTCTACGGCGAACTGTGTTGGCGGACGAGGCGGACGCCCTGCTGATCTCTCCTGAACGCTTGGCCAACGACAGCTTCATGGACGAACTGCTGCTGCCGATTTCAGAGCGAGTTGGGTTGCTGGTTGTGGACGAGGCCCACTGCATATCGGACTGGGGCCACGATTTCCGCCCCGACTATCGACGGCTTGTCAGCGTGCTCCAGCGAATGCCCGCGAACTTGCCGATAGTAGGCACCACCGCTACGGCCAACGATCGCGTCATCGACGATGTGACGAGCCAGTTCGGCCAACTTCAGGTCCAGCGAGGACCGTTAATGCGCGAAAGTCTGCACCTGCAGACAATCCGTCTGTCGACCCAGGCGGAGCGGCTCGCCTGGCTCGCAGAACACATCAATGAACTCCCCGGTACCGGCATCATCTACACGCTCACGACGCGCGACGCCGAGCAGGTCTCGGACTGGTTGAATCAGCAGGGCACCCTTGTACGCCCCTACCATGCGAGCGTCGTCGATGAACGCTACGCGGACTCGGACGCATATCGTCGACGCCTGGAACTCGCGCTGGACCGTAACGAAGTCAAGGCATTGGTCGCGACCACGGCGCTCGGCATGGGCTATGACAAGCCGGACTTGGGGTTCGTCGTGCACTACCAGGCACCAGGCTCGGTGATCGCTTACTACCAGCAAGTCGGGCGAGCGGGTCGCGGTATTAATCGTGCAGTTGGCGTGCTCCTATCGGGCGTCGAAGATGGCGACATCCACGGCTACTTTCGACGCACCGCGTTTCCCGAAGAGCAGTGGGTAAAGGACGTTCTCCAAGAGCTCGAAAGCGAGGAGGACATGAGCATTCGCGACCTGGAGCAGTCACTCAATCTACGCTACGGGCAGATCGAAAAGGTCGTCAAGGTATTGTCCGTGGAAAATCCTGCGCCGATCCTCAGGGAAGGTGCAAGCTGGCGGCGAACTGCTGTTCCGTATCGGCTCGATTCCGAGCGCATTGCCCGGTTGACCGCGCAAAGGGAAATGGAATGGCGGGAAGTGCAGTCCTACGTTGACGAACAGGGATGCCTGATGGAATTCTTGGCGGAAGCGCTTGATGACCCCGATCCCAGACCCTGCGGCAGATGTGCGCACTGTTTGGGAAGCCCCATCGTCAATCAGTCAATTGGCCGCGAAACGGTCGTCGCCGCAGGACGTTTTCTCCGTCAGGCGGAGATTCCGCTCGAGTGCCATAGGCAAGTCGCCAAGGGCTCGTTTCCGGAATATGGTTGGTCGGGAAATCTCCCTCCCGAACTCCGTGCGGAGCCAGGACGAATTATGTCGCGATGGGCTGATGCCGGGTGGGGGCAAGTTGTGGCACACGACAAGAGTGGCGGCCGTTTTCGTGACGAGCTTGTCCGGGCAGCGGCGGAAATGATCAGGGAACGATGGCAACCAAACCCGTGGCCGGACTGGGTCACCTGTGTTCCCTCGAATCGTCATCCGACGCTGGTTCCCGACTTCGCAAGGAGACTCGCCGAAGCGCTGTCGCTACCCTTCGTTTCGGTGGTTGCCAAAGTGAGACATAACGCCCTCCAAAAGGAGCAGCAGAATAGATTCCATCAGTGCCATAATCTCGATGGAGTGTTTGCCATTGATGGTCAAGTCTTAGACGGCGGTGTCCTATTGGTGGACGATGTAGTGGACTCGAAGTGGACGCTTACTGTCATCGCAGCCTTGCTTCGCGAAGCGGGGTGCGGGGTGGTGTGGCCGTTCGCGCTAGCCACGGCAAGCGCAGGAGGCTGACGTGGATGTGACCCCACAGGCTGAAGCGGTCATGTTACTGACTGTCTCGTTCGGCAAGTCTGAAGCTGGGACCACGAATCCGCTGACACCGACGGAGTGGGGTGGATTCGCAGGTTGGCTTAACGATCGTGGTCTTTCGCCAAGTGACCTACTTGAGGGCGATCTTTCGGATCTGCTTCAAGATTGGGAACATCCCAAAGTTACCGAAGAGCGTCTTCAGGCCCTGATAAACCGAGGAGCGACGCTCGGATTCTCACTGGAGCGGTGGCAGCGAGCGGGACTGTGGGTGTTGACGCGATCAGACCCCGAATATCCAAGGCGACTGAAACAGAATCTTGGTCGGACAGCACCAGCGATTCTGTTTGGCTGCGGGAACAAGAATCAGCTCGACGCAAAGAGCATATCGGTAATTGGTTCCAGACATGCTGTCGAAGCTGACATCTGCTTCGCTCAGAACATTGGTCGCCGAGCTGCTGAGTGCGAAAGGTTGGTCGTGTCCGGCGGTGCCGCAGGTGTGGATCAGGCAGCGATGTTGGGTGCGCTCAACGCCGAGGGGACTGCTATCGGCGTTCTCGCGGACAATCTGTTTCGGTCTGCGACTTCGGCAAAGTACCGCGGGCACCTCATGTCGGGAGATCTAACGCTGATCTCGCCGTTCAACCCGGAAGTGCGTTTCCACGTGGGAAACGCCATGGCACGTAACAAGTACATCTATTGCCTGGCAGAAGAAGCGGTCGTTGTCAGCAGTACACGCGATAACGGCGGAACATGGAACGGTGCCGTCGAGAACCTGAAGAATGGATGGACCCCTCTTTGGGTCAAGCAGACTGAGTCTCCAGACTCGGGTAATCCCAACCTCGTCGATCAAGGCGGGCGGTGGCTGGAACACCTCGACGATCTTGTCCAGAACGTTTCTGCAGAAGGGGAGCAGTCGAATGCGCCAAGTAGTGAGGTCCAATCAGTCCGCGAGGAAAAGCGTATCGATCCCGCGGAGGAACTCTACGTAAAGGTTCGGTCGTTGGTAACTGAACTCTGCGCCGAGCCGAAACAAGCAGTGGAAGTCGCTGATGCGCTGAGTGTGACCAAACGACAGGCGGAGGTCTGGATCAGGCTGCTGGTCGACGAAGGCATTCTGAAAAGGGTCACTAGGCCTGTGCGTTACGTTGTCCGGGAAAAGGATCCTGATCAGCTAGCGCTCGACCTCCCGCGTGAGCCTGCTCGTCGAGCCTGATCCAGCCTTGGGAAACTCCCACCCGATAGCGGTAGCATCGATCCGGCAACGGGCTTGGGACACGACGCCAGGGGGTATTCATGGAGGTTCCGCTTCTCACCGATGACTTTCTGCGCCGTCCCGTGCAGCTCTATCCAAACAAGATTGCGGTGGTGGACGGGGCGCGGCGCTACACGTATGCGGAGCTGCAGGCGCGCGTAAACCGGCTGTCTCATGCGCTTCTGAGTCTGGGCGTGAAACCCGATGACCGCGTCTGCATCCTGAGCCCGAACTCCCACTTCTTTCTCGAGAGCTTCTACGCCACGAGCCAGATCGGCGCCGTTCTTGTGCCGCTCAACTACCGGCTGGTGGCGGCGGACCACGAATACATCCTGAACCACGCCGGCGTGACGGTCCTGCTGGTGGACTACGAATACACGCGGGTCGTCGACGACATTCGCGCCAACCTCTCCGCGGTGCGCCATTTCGTCGTTGCCGAGGACCGGGACGAGACGTCCGAGGCCGCGGTGCCGCAGGGCTGGATCGACTGGGAAACGATGATTGCGGAACAACCCAATACCGCCCCCGCGTCAATCGAACGCGGCGAAAACGACCTGGTATCGATCAACTACACGTCGGGCACGACCGCGCGCCCCAAGGGCGTGATGATGACGCACCGCAACTGTTACGTGAATGCCTACAGCCTGATGACCCATCTGCGCGTCTGCCACGACGACGTCGAGCTATGGACGCTGCCGATGTTCCATTGCAATGGTTGGGGCGGCGTCTACGCGCTCACCGGCGTGGGCGGCACGCATGTGGTCTTGCGCGCCGTCGATGGCGCCGAAATTTACCGCCTCATCGAGCGCGAAAAGGTGACGTTCGCCTGCATGGCGCCGGCGGTGCTGCGCACCATCCTGGACTATCCCGACAAGGACCGGCACGCCATCGCGACGAAGCCGCGTTTCACGGTCGCCGGAGCCCCGCCGCCGGCGGCGTTCATCGAGCGGCTCGAACAAGAACTCGGTTGGGAGTTCATCCAGATCTACGGTTTGACGGAGACGGCCCCGCTGCTGACCGTGTCCCAACCCGACCATGAAACGGACCGGACAGACTACGCGCGCCGGGCGCGGGCGGGTGTGCCGGCGGTGGGCGTCGATATCGTGTTGCGGGACGAACAGGGCAGGCCGGTGCCGCGGGACGGTGTCACCGTGGGCGAGGTGTGCGCGCGTTCCAACGTTGTGTTCAAGGGATACTGGAAACAGCCGGAGGAGACGGCGAAGGCGATCCAGAACGGATATTTCCACACCGGCGATCTGGCCGTCTGCGACGCCTTCGGCAACATTCATATCGTCGATCGCAAGAAGGACGTGATCATCTCGGGGGGCGAGAACATCAGTTCTCCCGACATCGAGGATGTGCTGTACCGCCACCCGGCGGTGATGGAGTGCGCGGTCATCGGCGTCCCCCACGAGAAGTGGGGCGAGACGCCCAAGGCGCTGGTCGTCCTGCGCGAGGGCGAAGCAGCGACGGAAGCAGAAGTCATCGCCTTCTGCCGCGAGCGTCTGGCGCATTTCAAATGCCCCACCTCGGTGGAGTTTCGCGACGAGTTGCCGCGCACGGCCACGGGCAAGCTGCAGAAATTCAAGCTGCGCGAGCCCTATTGGGAAGGAGAACGTCGGGTAGGCTGAGTCCGCCAATGCCCTCGCCTGATGGCTCGGTGTTTGGCGCGCCTACCCGGACATCGCGACGTCGGCGAACCGTATACGCGCCATCAACGCCGAGCGCTCGGGGTTCCAGTGCTGCGTGTCGCCGACGGCGGCGATTTTCTTCAGCATCTCAAAGAAGTTCCCAGCCACGGTGATGTTTCGCACCGGGCGGATGCGTTCGCCGTCTCGGCATAGAAAGCCGGCAGCACCGAAGCTGAAGTCTCCGGAAACCGGATTCCCTCCCGAGTGCAAGCCAGCGAGATCGACGATTTCCAGGTATTCACCGCCGGTGAGCGTGTCCTCGTCGACATCGCCGGGACCGACCTCGAGTTGGTGCAAGCCGACGCCGAGGGATGATCGGGGCGACCGGGCGGCGTTGCACGTATTGGGGACATCGAAGTGCGTCGCGGTGGCGCTGTTGTGGACAAGCGTGCGCAGGATTCCGCCATCGACCAGCGTCGTAGTGGATGTGGGCAAGCCCTCGTCGTCGAACAGCGCGTAGCCCAGGCCGTCCGCGTCGAGCGGCGCGTCCCGAATGGTGAGTGTGTCCACGGCAATGCGCTCGCCCACCTTGTCGCGCAACGGATTGATTCCATCCCTCGCGTTCTTCGCGGAGAACATATCGCGGAATACGGCGAACAGGTCCGCCTGGCGTTCGACGTCGAACAGGACGTCATAGTGTTTGCTCGGTATGGCTTCGCCCTGGAGCATCGCGACGCAGCGCCGGTAGGTCTCGTCGACGATCCAGGCGGTGTCGATTTCGTCGAACCGGCGCGCGCACCGCTGGACGCCTTCGAGCGCGTCCTTGTCGCCGTCACTCAAGAGGGCGTAGGCGTAAGCTCTGCAGACGCGGTTCCTGCTGTGCGCGGTGCGGCCGGTCGTCGCGAAGACGTGCCGTTCGGCCGTTAGGTCCCGGACACCGTTGTCGGGCACGCTGCGGACGTTGTCGCGGGCGGTGAGTTCCCGCTCGAGGTAGAGCGCCGCCTCGATCTTCGCTTCCACGGACGTGGGATCGTCGGGGCAGAGGATGGCGTCGTCGGTCACCAAGGCCGTGTCGCCGGCGGCGACTGATTCGGCGGGGTCGACGCGCGCGAACGTGGCGTTGACGAGCGCCTGCTCCACCATGGAATCCAGGGCCGCGGGATCGCTGGCTTCGCTATAGGCGATGCCGGTGCGGTCATCCTTGACCACCCGCAAGCCGTAGACGCGGGTCGATGTAATCTTGTGCTCTTCGAGTTCTCCGTCGTGCGCCGTGAGGGATAGCGACGACTGCTCGCCGACGACGAGGTCGCCGACCGCGCCGGTCGCAAGAACCCGGTCGAGGATACGCTCGGCGTTGGCTTCGACGCCGCCGGCTATCAAGAGTTCCCGCCCACCAGGATGTCGTCCACCTTTAACGTCGCCTGGCCCACGGTGGTCGGCACCATGCCGGAGACGGAGCCGCACATGCCGGTCGCCAAGGCAAAGTCGCGGCCGACCATCGATATGCGTTTCAGGACATCGGGGCCGGTGCTGATCAAGGTCGCCGCCTTGACAGGATGGCGAATCTTGCCGTTCTCGACGTAGTAGCCCTCGGTTACCGCGAAGTTGAATTCCCCGGTGCCGGGCTCGACCGAGCCCCCGCCCATATGCGAGGCATACACGCCGCGGTCGATCGAGGAGATCATGTCGTCGAAGCTCGCGGCGCCCGGTTCGATGAACGTGTTGCGCATCCGCGAGGCGGGCGCGAACCGGTAACTCTGGCGGCGGCCGGACCCGCTGCGCGGTAGCCCCGTTTGGGCGGCGCCGACGCGATCGGCAAGAAAGTTGACGAGCTTGCCGTCCTTGATGAGTTGCGTTCGCTCGGTGGGCATGCCCTCGTCGTCGATGTTGATGGAGCCCCATTCCCGGACCAGCGTGCCGTCGTCGACGGCGCTCACCACCGGGTTGGCGATCATCTCGCCGAGCTTGTCGTGAAACACGGATGCCTTTTTGGCGACCGACGTGGTCTCCAGGAGATGCCCGCAGGCTTCGTGGAAGATCACGCCGCCGAAGCCGTTGCCGATCACGACCGGCATACGACCGGAAGGACAGGGCCTCGCCGATAGATTCACCAGGGCCTGGCGTGCCGCTTCGGCACCGCATTCCGCGGGGTCGAGGGTCTCGACGATTTCCCAGCCCAGGAGGCCGCCGTCGGTCTTCATGCCGGTGGCCTGTTCGGAGCCGTTGGACGCTATGGCTTGCACCCGCGTGCGGATGTAGTGGCGCGTGTCGCGGATATGCAGGCCCTCGCTGTTGAAGATCTCGACCGCCTGTTCGCGCTGCCCGCAGACGCCCTGGGTCTGGGAGATGAGGTTGCTGGCGGCGCGCGCGGCCCGGTCGGCCGCGAACAGGTAGCCCACCTTGTCGCGCACTTCCGAGTCCTTGGCAAGGGTCCGTTCCGCCCCGTGGACATCCGCCGCCGCGCGAAAGTCGAACGCCTGCGCGGTTGTCGCCGGATCGCGGCGGTCCTTGGCCGCGAGTTCCGAGACGATGCGCTTGAGTTCTTCCGCATCCGTGCGGTTGGAATAGCCGTAGAGCACCTTGGCGCCGTACAACAGCCGGACGCCGACGCCGAAGTCGATGCCGGAGGCGATGTCCCGGACTTCGTTCGACAGGGTGGCGATGTTGTTGACCTGGTTGCGCTCCACGAACACCTCGGCGAAGTCGGCGCCGAGGGCGATGGCGTGGTCGATGGCGGATTGCGCCACGCGGGTGTCGAGCACGGTGTTCTCCTTTCTTACATGCGTTGTTTGGAGCAAAGGCTCGTCGACCTCAAGCGGGGACGGGCATGCGCACGCGATTGGAGGTACGTCGGGCTGGCTGGACCAAAGTTTGTCACAAGCCGGCGCGATGTTCGACGACTGATCGCGACACCCAGACGCGCGCACAACCGGCTCGCGTAGTGCTAAGGCGCGGGCCAGTTACGGCGAGTCGACCCGCGCGAGTCCGATCGTCCATCGATCTTCGCCGAGCGCGTGCTCGGCCGAATGCGCGGGCGACCAATCCGGCGCGCCCCATCGAGTCGCCAGGGTTTCCTCCATCACGTAGTCCCGATGCTGTTCGAGGGCCGTTGCGATGCCGGGCGATCCGTCGATGCTGAGCGCGATCCGATCAGAGACATCAAGCCCCGCTTGCTTGCGGGCTTCCTGCACGGTGCGCACCAATTCCCGCGCGAGGCCTTCTCGCACAAGGCTCTCTGTCAATGTGGTGTCGAGGCCCACGAGGTAGCCGCTTTCTTCGGCGCAGGCATAGCCCTCGGCCGACGTCGACTCGACCAGCACGTCCTCCGGTTCGAAGGTGAAGGTCTCGTTGTCCGCCACCACTTCGAAAGGCCGGCCATCGGTCACGGCCGCGGCGATGGCGCGGCCGTCCGCGTTCGCCAGCGCATCGCGGATCGCGGGGACGCGCCTACCGTAGCGTTTGCCGATGCGCGGCAGGTTCGGCTTGATGCGGTAGCTCAGGAGATCGGCATCCGAGCCAAGCACTTCTACCGCCTTGACGTTGAGTTCTTCGCTGATCTGGTGCGCGTGGCGTCCAAGGATGCCGGCGTGCGCGGACTCGGGCGTGCGCACCAACAGGCGCGAAAGCGGCTGGCGCACGCGCAGGCCGCTGCGGTTACGCGCCGCCCGGCCGAGTCCGACCACGCGCTGTACGACTTCGAGTTCGGCGAGCAGGGCGTCGTCGCGGGCTGCGGGATCGGGCACCGGCCACTCGCTCATATGGACGCTGATCGGTGCCGTCTCGTCGACTTCCCGCGCGAGGTTCTGGTGCACCGCTTCGCTTAAGAACGGCATGATCGGTGCCATCAGCCGGTTCACGGTGTGCAGGCACTGGTACAGCGTCAGGTAGGCGGCCTGCTTGTCGCGTCCCTCGGCGGCCTTCCAGAACCGCCGACGGTTGCGCCGCACGTACCAGTTGCTGAGCTGATCGACGAACGACTCTATTGCCCGGCCCGCCGCCAGCACGTCGTATGACTCGAGCGCCCGCGTGGCGACCGCCACCGTCTCATGCAGCGCCGCGAGCGCCCAACGGTCGATCTCGGGGCGTTCGGCGAGCGGCACGTCGCTCACGATATCGACTTCGTCGAGCTTCGCGTACATGACGAAGAACGCGTAGGTGTTCCAGTACGTATTGATGAATCCGGCCGCGACTTCGCGAACCATCTCGACCGATATGCGCTTTTGCGCCTCCGGCGCCAGTCGGCACGACAGGTACCAGCGCAGCGGGTCGGCGCCGACATTGTCGAAGACCTCGTACGGATCGACGATGTTGCCCAGCGATTTAGACATCTTCTTGCCGTCCTTGTCGACGATGTGGGCGAGGCAGATGCAGTTCCTGTAGGCGACGCTGTCCGACACCAGGACCGCGATGGCGTGCAGCGAGTAGAACCAGCCGCGCGTCTGATCGATCGCCTCGCAGATGTAGTCGGCGGGGAATCGGCTTTCCAGCAGGTCGGCGTTCTCGAACGGGTAATGGAACTGCGCGTAGGACATGGCCCCCGAATCGAACCAGCAGTCGATCACCTCCGGGACGCGCCGGTACTCCCGACCGTTGTCCGGGTGCGTGAAGATGATCGCATCGACCGCGGGCCGGTGGAGGTCGACATCGGCCAGGCTCCGGCCACAAAGCGACTCGAGTTCCGCTATCGAGCCGATGCACAGGTAATCGCCGTGGCCATCGGTCCAGACGGGCAGCGGCGTGCCCCAGAAGCGTTCGCGCGAGAGCGCCCAATCGATGTTGTTCTCAAGCCAGTTGCCGAAGCGTCCGTCGCGGATCGTTTCCGGCACCCAGTTGATGGACTGGTTCAACTCCGCCATGCGGTCCCGGAGCCGGCTGGTCTCGATGAACCACGCGTCCTTCGCGTAGTAGATCAGCGGGTCGCCGGTGCGCCACCCGTGCGGATAGTTGTGCAAAAGACGTTCGGAGCGGTACATGAGGCCGCGTTCTTCGAGCAGCGCGACGAGGATCGGGTCGGCGTCCTTGAAGAACTTCCCCGCCACGGGTTCCACCGCCGACACGAAACAGCCATCGAGACCGACGCCATGCACGACGGGCAGGCCGTTCTTCCGACCCAGTTGGAGGTCGTCCTCGCCATACGCCGGCGCGCAGTGCACGATGCCGGTACCTTCCTCGACGGTGACGAAGTCGGCCGTCCAAACCTGACAGACCGGGCCGTCGGCCGGCAGGTAGTCGAACAGTCGCGCGTAGCCGATCCCCGCCAGGTCGGCGCCCTTGACCCGCTTCTCGACCGTGTATTCGGCGCCGCGCAACGCGGGCTCGACCAGGGCTTCGGCGAGGATCAGCGTCTCGTCCCCGACGCGCGCGTAGATGTAGTCGACATCGGGGTGCGCCGCGAGCGCCAGGTTCGACGGGAGTGTCCATGGCGTGGTCGTCCAGACGAGGAACGATGTGCGATGTTCGTCCTTGACTGGAAAGCGTACGTAGATCGAGGGATCGTCGACTTCCCTGTAGCCGAGGGCGACTTCGTGCGACGACAGCGTGGCGCCTATGTGCGGGTCGTAGGGGACCACCTTGTAGCCCCGGTAAATGAGACCCTTGTCCCATATTTGCCGGAGCAGCCACCAAACGGACTCTATGTAGGCGTTGTCGAAAGTGTAGTAGGCATCGGACATGTTCACCCAAAAACCCATGCGCTCGGTCATCCGCTCCCAATCGTCGATATAGAGCTGTACCGACTCGCGGCACCTGCGCGTGAACTCCGCCACGCCGACCTGGCGTTCGATCTCGCCCTTGTCGAATATCCCGAGTTCCTTCTCGATTTCGTGCTCGACCGGCAGGCCGTGGGTGTCCCAACCGGCCTTGCGCGGGCAGTGATATCCCCGCATGTGTTTGAAGCGCGGAAAGATGTCCTTGAACGTGCGCGCGAGGACATGGTGGATGCCGGGCTTGCCGTTGGCGGTCGGCGGCCCCTCGTTCCAGATATACAGCGGCCGACCCTCGCTCTGCTGCTGCGCCGCGTTGAACACGTCATGCTGATGCCACAGCTCGAGCATTTCGCTTTCGAGCTGCGTGCCGTCATAGCGGCTCGGCACGTCCTTGAATCCCATCGCTCGTCGTTCTCCGAACAAAAACCAAAACGCCCCGACAATGGATGCTGCGAATCGTCGCGGATTCGTCAGGCATCTATTCTCGGGGCGAAGATTCGGCCGACTTGCGCGGCCCAACGTCGCGGTACCACCCGGTTTCGCACGCGCCTCGCGACGCGCGCCTTAAGCGGTCACAGCACCGATCGGCGCGATGACCCGGCCCGTTTACGGGGGCCAGCCGGCCGAGCCTACTGAAATGCGACACATCCGTTCGGTCGGCGGCTCCGGGGTGATCTTCGTCGGCGGCGCGGCGCGGAGCTTCCACCCTCCTCCGCTCGCTTTAAGGCCCGCTTCAGTCCGACTACTCGTCCCCTTCACTGCCTTTGCGATTGCCGGCTCCTCTCCATTTGGCGGGATGCGCCCCAAGTGCAGGAACCGATAACCGGGGACGATCTTATCCCGGCGGGCGATTGCAAACCACCGTGTCGTGATTGCCCCACTACCGGAATCAGTAGCGGAGCTAATTTGACCGGAGCTGCGACCACCTGCTGTTTGTTGTTCTGGAACTACCGAATCTTCGCATTGCGCGCGCACGCGGCCGCAAGGAAAATTTGGCTCCCGAAGGACTGATCTCAATCCCGAGCAGACCTGAATCGGGTTCCCCGATCTTCTGTCGGAATCGGGGGCAAGGATTGGGATCTCGTCACACTGGCTTTTGCGCCGATGGGCTGCCAATGCGCAGCGCGTGTGGACGCGTATGACCACCGTATTTGTGATTGATGACGCATGGACTTGCTGGGCGTTTTTGAAAGAAACCCGAACCGCCGCTGCTTCGGATGGATCGCGCGCACGGTCGTTTGCCTCGCCCTCGCGGCGCTCGCCCATGGCGAGCCCATCAAGCCGATCCCCGCAGACAACGGCGTCGATGCCGCCAAGGCCGCGCTCGGCAGAATGCTGTTTCACGATGCGAGGCTCTCGAAGGACGATTCCGTGTCCTGCGCGAGTTGCCACGAACTCTCTTCGGGCGGCGACGACGGCCTACGGGTTTCCATGGGCATCAACAATACGCCCGGCCTTGTGAATTCGCCGACCGTGTTCAACGCGAGCTTCAACTTCAAACAGTTCTGGGACGGCCGCGCCGCGACGCTCCCCGACCAGATCGACGGACCGGTGCAGTCTTCGATCGAAATGGGCAGTCTTTGGCCCCAGGTCGTGGGCAAGCTGTTTCAGGACGAGAACTACCCGCGGCTCTTCGCGAAACTCTACCCCGACGGCATAAACCGCGCGAACGTCAAGGACGCGCTGGCCGAATTCATCACGTCGCTGACCACTCCGAACAGCCGCTTCGACCGCTGGCTGAACGGCGAATCCAATGCCATCAGCCCGCTGGAAAAGCGCGGCTACACCTTGTTCAAGTACTACGGTTGCGTGTCCTGCCACCAGGGCGTGAACGTGGGCGGCAACATGTTTCAGGTGTTCGGAGTCATCAACGAGTTTTTCAAACGCCGCGGCAACATCACGGAGGCTGATCTGGGCCGCTACAACATCACCGGCAACGAAGCCGACATGCATGCATTCAAGGTTCCGAGCTTGAGAATGGCGGCCTACACCGCGCCCTATCTGCACGACGGCAGCGCCGCCACGTTGCGCGATGCCGTAGACGCCATGTTCGAGTTCCAGTTGGGGCGAGAAGCGCCGGACGAAGACAAGGACGCAATCGTTGCCTTTATCAAGACATTGGCGGGAGAGTCCGAGGAGTTGACACAGTGAAGTCCAACAATTCGATCAAGGTCGCGACCGTCCTGTCGCTGGTTCTTGTCGCGGCGGGCGTGTTTCTATATTGGCTTGTCCGCGAAAACGACCCGGAAGGCTACCGCTCGTCCATTTCCGGTGTGCAGCGAATCCAGCAGTTGGCGGCGGACTGGAGCATAGAAACGGCCCGCGTCAGATCCGACCCGATGGCCGATTTCGACTCCCTGGTCGCCTTCATCCCGCAGATGAGCCAGTTCAAGGGAGCACTTCTGGCCAGGGTGCGAAGCATTCCCGACATTCCGGACAGATTGGCCAACGACGTAAGCGCCTATGTAAGCGCGGTCGACGCCAAGGAAGAACGCATCGAGCGCTTCAAGACGGGATATGCCGTCATCAGGAACTCGTCGCGCTACCTGCCACTGGCGGCGTCGAATATCGTCCAGGTCCCGAACATTAACCCCGAACTGCTGGGCGAAGTGTCCACCCTGACGAACGAAATCGACGCCTATCTGGCGGCCCCGACCGACGCTACAAAGGGCCGTCTGACCGTTGCGCTGGAGCGCCTGGGCGCGAGCGCCACAGCGCTGCCGGCGCCGCTGCCCAACTATTTCGCGAACTTTATCTCGCACGCGGAGGTGTTGCTCGCACGCCAGGCGCCCACCGGCGAACTGTTCTCGCTGGCCACCTCAAGCGAGATATCGGATCTCGCGGTGAAACTCGTGGACGATCTGGGATTCGAACTCGACAGGAAACAGGAACGCAACGACTACTACGTGAACGGTATTCTGGTAGCAGTCGCCGCCTTGTTGCTGCTGTGGATCGTATTCGCGGTGAGCAGAACCCGCGACACCGTTGCCGAAGCGACGGCTGCCGACTCGGCGGGCGCTCCCCAACAGCGTGTGGCGGTCGCCCGGGAACCGGCGACTGGCGCTGGAAAGCCGGCCGATGATGCCGTGTCCACGAATACCAAGCTTTTGATGTCGCACAAGATACTGTCGGACATTGTGGGTCAGCACCTGACCGCGACCGCGGACGAAATCGCAACGGGTATGGAATCGCTCAGCGAGGCGAACGACAAGGTCCAGGAATCTCAGAGTGATGCCGAACGCGCGGATGTGGTGGCGGCGGCGAACGCCATCGTCGCCAACGTGCGTGCGCAGGCGACAGAAATCGCCGAGGTCGCGGAACGCCTGTCGGCTTTCTCCAAACGTCAGGGCGAGGTGAGCTACAGCTTGCTCGACCTCAACGACTGTATTGACGAAGTGGTCGCCGCGACGCAGGCCGCGAACGTCGCGACGGTCGAGACGGATTACGGCGACGTGCCCGACATGTTCGCATCGAGAACGGAAATCTGCTTGATGCTGGAGAAGGTCGTCGAGAATTCGGCGCAAGCCATTCAGGAGAAGGGCGAAGACGACAAAGGCGAAATCAGGATCGCGACGAGTGGAGCGAACGACAAGGCGTACATCACGATCATCGACAACGGTGTCGGCATGTCGGCTGATGTCCGAGAGAGGATGTTCGAGCCTTTCTATGCGGCGACAAACGGCCGATCGGGTGTGGGGCTCACCTCCGCGAGCTACCTCGTGGAGAAATACGGCGGGTCGATTTCGGTCAGTTCAATGCCGGGCGGGGGAACCGTAACGCGAATAACGCTGCCGGGGATGCCGGGATAACGCATGGGTGGCCCAATTCAATGACCGCGAGAGCGAAATGGCCGGTGCGAAAGCCGGAGATGCGGGAGCCGGGAGTCGGGCGAATCCGCTGGACCCTCCTGTTGTTCATCTTCTTGCCGATACCCGTGCTTCTCTTCCTTGGGCCGTATTTGCGAAGTACGCTCAACGGCACGTCGGAGGACGTTGCTTGCCTGGTCGAACCGGCTGACATCGCCGGCCACGCGGTCTATTTGCTGGACCTTCGCAAGCCGTTGAGCCCGGCCTATGGTTCGCTTCCCGGCAAGCTGCTACGCGATGTGACTCACGACATCGAAGCGAACACCGAACTGAAGGTATTCGCGCTCACCCGATATGCAGAATCACCACGGATGCTGCTCGGACGCCTGTGCAAGCCCTACGACAACGCAGACCTGATGATCGCTACCGCCAAGGACCAGGGCAACGGCTCCCGGGACTGCGACGACGTGCCGGCCCAGGTACCCGTATCGTTGCGCGACAAGGCGAACCGGTTTTGCGCCCAGCGCGATGCGCTGCAGCGCCGGATCGACGTGCTCGTCCAACAGGGTCAAGACGGGAGGGTTGCCAGTACCTACCTGGTTGAGGCCATGGAGGACACCTTCCGCGATCTTGAAGACCTCTCCGGGTCGCCATCGCTGTATGTGTTTTCGGACATGATGCAGCACGCCAGATGGTATTCGCACCTGGACCTTCGATGGGAAGACTGGAGCTTCGAAGAGTTTGCGCAAATACGCGGGGAACAGGCGGCTCTGATCGGCGCTCCCACGCGCACGCGCGCGGATCTCCGGGTGAAGGTCTTCTACATTCCTCGAACGGGAGCCACGGAGAATCTACGGTTGCGAGTGGTGCACAAACGGTTCTGGCAGGACTACTTCGCTGGCACGGCACTCGATTTCGAAGATCGCGCGGCGATGCTGGAGTACGCCCACGAGCCTCTGATGGACGTGCCTTCGCAGGCGGAGATCGCCGCGCAGGAGCGCGAGCGCGCCCGATACGAACGCGAAGCCGTGGATCAGTTGCGCGCCAGGATGGAGCAAGAGAAGCTCGCCCTCGAATCGGAGCGCCAGCGATTGACCGACCAGACGCGACAGTTGGCAGCGCGCGAACGCGAGTTGCGCAGCCAGCGAGATCTGCTGCGGGAAGAGAAGACCCAGCTAGCGGCGCAGAGCCACCCTGCCGAAGCTGCCCGGGAATAAGCAGCCACGCGCGCGCCGAAGCGCTCGCCAGCGCGCCCGCCGGATTCGTTCGCGAAACCCGGTATCTCGCTACGATGGGTGCTTTTGCCGCGCCCGCCAGTGCGGCCATCCACGACGATGGTCATCGATCAACTGCCCATGCGTGATGTGATCCTGACCTTTGATTCCGAACGCGCGTCCCTGGAGGCGGTCGGGGGCAAGGGTCGGTCGCTGTCCGAAATGACCCGCGCCGGATTGCCCGTGCCGGATCGGGCGGGTCTGCGCGCGACGCTCCTCATGAAGCAACTCGCGAGGGAGGTGTTCCTCGAAGCGCTCGCTCGCTCGCGCATCGTCGTTTGCTTGCCGGCCAGCCGCGAGGGATTCTATCTGCCCGCGCTGGAGGCGATGGCCCTCGGCGCGTTGACGATCTGCCCGGACGCCGGCGGCAACGACTACTGCGTTGATCGCGTGAACTGCCTCAAGCCCGCATCGACTGAACGCGTTGATGAATGGATTGAAGGAAGCGGCGGGCATGACCGACTGGCGTGCAAAGGCCATGTGTGACAATGCGCGGGTCACGGCATCGAGACACGACCTGCGCCACGAACGCGCGATGTTCCAGCGCCTGCTGCGCGAGATCATGAAGGCTCGCGGACCGGGCGCATGATGGCCCTGGAGCGTTCGAACGGACACCGCGCCCGCGAGAGCCATCCTTGACACGTTCGAGGTGCGTCACCACACTCGTTTGATTCTTCAACGGAAAAAACGCATGGGAACTTCCGGCGCTGGCGCCGTGCGTATCTTCCTCCTGACCGCCATCATTGCGTTTGGCCTCGAGCCGGCCATGGCCGCGACGGTCGACGGCCCGCGGCTGTCGTGGGACGTATCCCTGTGGGGCAAGCCGCGCGCCGGCACCGCCGTGGCGGATGCGTTGGCGGCCGTCGTCGAGGAGAAGACCGGCGGTGCCTGGCAGATGACGCTGCATTACGGCGAGGCGCTGTCCAAATCCCGCGAAAACCTGGACGGCATCGCCATCGAAGCGTTTCAGGCGGCGATGATCTGCAACTTCTATCATCCGAGGAAGAACGCGGCGCTGATGGTGTTGACGATGCCGTTTCTACCGATGGCGGACTGGGACGCCAACCGCCGTATTCGCGAGGCGGTGTATGCGCATCCCGCGGTCGCCAGGGAAATGGCGCGGTGGAACGCCATGATTTATACCTCTACGTTCCTGCCGCAGTACGAACTCCTTGGCCGAGGTGAACCGCCGGTCGACCTGGAAGGCTGGAAAGGCCTGAGTGTGCGCGCCGGAGGAGGTCTCGGCCAGGCCATGAAGCTGCTCGGCGCAACGCCGGCCAGTTCCACGGCCACCGAGGTCTATACCGGCGTCCAGCAGGGCACCATGGATGCGGCATCCTTCCCGTTCACCTACGGCCACGTCTCCTATCGCATCCACGAGGTGTCCGAGTGGTTCACCGGCAATCTCTCCCCGGGAACGGCTGACTGCCCGCTGGTGTTCGGCATCACGGCCTACGAGGCGCTTCCTTCGCAATACAAGCAACTGCTGGCGGATGTGAAGGAGGAGGTCATTGCCGCGCAGATCCAGGCGTACGTCGATGTTGACGCCACGAACCTGCCGATGCTGAAGGCGTCGCTGCAGGAAGTCCGTTATACCGATGCGCAGCTTGCGCAGTTTCGTGCTCAGGCCGGCAAGCCGGTGATCGACGCCTGGATCGCTGAAAACGCGGGTCGGTTCGACGCCGCTGGTTTGGTGGAGACCGTGTTCGGGGCGGTTGGGCGTACCTACCGGGAAGGTGCGGCGCCCGATTGATCGCGCCTCGCTGACTGTGAATGACCCCTTTGGTCGCCGCCTGGATCGGGCCGACCGCTTTCTCGGCCTGATCGAGAACGGCCTCAATCTCTGCGCTGGCGGACTCATCTTCGCGCTGATGCTGCTCGGCGTTGCGCAGATCGTCCTGCGCACGGTGTTCGAATCGCCGATCTTCGGGTACATCGACATCGTTGAGGTGTCGATGGTCGGCTTCGCCATATTGTCCATCGCTTTCGTGCAGCGCACCGGGGCCCATGTGCGCATGGAAATCCTGGTGGCCCGTCTCAATGGCCGCTGGCTGTGGCTGGCCGAGATGGCGGGAACGGCGCTCGCCGCGTTCATCGTCGGCGTGCTCATTCCCTACGCTTGGCGGCACTTTCAGCGCGCGTTCGAGTTCGGCGACAGCACCATCGACATCGAACTCGCGACCTGGCCGGCGAAACTCGTTGTGCCCGTGGCTCTGTCCGTCCTGCTCGTGCGGCTGCTGGTCCAGTTGGCGGGGTATTGGCGCCTCGTTCTGCATCCCGGACTGGAACCCGTCGCCGTGCCGACCATCCAGGACGCGGCGGCCCAGGCGGAAGCCGAGATCCACCTTTCGGACACGGACCGGGAGTCGGTCCGATGAGCGGGATTAGCGAGCTATGGGCCGGCATCGCCGGCGTCGTCCTGCTGGTCACCATGGTCGCCCTCGGGGTTCGCGTCTACATCGCCGCGGCGCTGACCGGTTTCCTGGGGCTGTTGGCGCTCAAGGGATGGAACGTGGCGGCGGCGGTGGCGGGCACCATTCCCCATTCCAAGACCGTCACGTATCCGCTGTCCGTACTGCCGCTCTTCATCCTGATTGGCTTTCTGGCATTCCACGCCGGCCTGACGACGCGATTGTTCGAGGCGGCGCGGCGTTGGGTAGGGTGGGTGCCGGGGGGCCTCGCCGTGTCCACGGTATTCGCCAGCGCCGGCTTCGCCGCGGTGTCTGGCGCCTCGACGGCGACGGCCGCGGTGTTTTCCCGCGTCGCCATCCCCGACATGCTCCGGAATGGCTACAGCAAACGCCTCACGGCCGGCGTCATCGCGGCGGGCGGCACGCTGGCGTCGCTGATTCCGCCGTCGGCGATCCTGGTGATCTACGCCATCATCGTCGAGGAGTCGGTGGGCAAGCTGCTGCTTGCCGGACTGCTCCCCGGCGTCGTCTCGGTGCTGATCTACGTCGCATTGATCGTTGGCATGTGCGCGGTTCGGCCGGATCTCGGTCGATCCATCGGCGGCTTCACATGGCGCCAGCGCTTCGCCAGTCTGCCGGGCGCGCTGCCTATATTCCTGGTCGTCGGCATCATCTTCGGGGCGCTCTATTCGGGCGCCGCGACGCCCACCGAAGCCGGCGCCCTGGGCGCCGCCGTGGTGTTCTGCCTCTACGCCCTGCGCGCCTATCGGGAGCGCTCGGTCAAGCAGATGGGCAGCCGTCTTCGCGAAGCCTTGATGGAGACCGCCAAGCTCACGGTGATGATCTTCACGTTGATCTGGGGCGTGTTCCTGTTCGTGCGTTTCCTCGGCTTCGCCGGCCTGCCGGGGGCCTTCTCGGACTGGGTGGTGACACTCGACCTGCCCCCGCTTCTGATTGTCGTCTGCATCCTGCTCGCCTACGCCGTGCTCGGCATGTTCATGGACGCCATCGGCATGCTGGTGCTCACGCTGCCGGTCGTGTATCCGGCCGTGATCGCGCTCGGCTACGACCCGATCTGGTTCGGCATCGTGGTCGTCAAGATGGCGGAAATCTGTCTTATCACGCCGCCCATCGGCCTCAACTGTTTCGTCGTCGCCGGCGTTGCGCGGGGCTTGCGCGACGACGACGGCACCTCGCTCGCGATCCCGTTGCAGGATGTGTTCCGAGGCATCGGACCGTTCTTTGTCGCGGACGTGCTGACGGTCGCCGTTCTGCTGGCGGTGCCGGACATCGTCCTGTGGCTGCCCCGGATGATGGGATAGGGCGCTGAACGGGGATGTTTCCGCCTGACGAAATACGGTGGTGACGACCAGGACCTCTTCCGATGCCGTCATCATCGGCGGCGGCCACAACGGTCTCGTCTGCGCCTGCTACCTGGCCAGGGCGGGCTTAAGCGTGCGCGTGCTGGAACGCCGCCCCATCGTCGGCGGCGCCGCCGTGACGGAAGAATTCCACCCGGGTTTCCGCAACTCCACGGCGAGTTACACCGTGGGGCTGCTGGCCCCGGAAATCATCCACGACCTGCGTCTCAAGTCTCACGGCCTTCGCTTCGTGCCTCGGCCGCAAGCCAATTTCCTGCCTTTGTCGGAGCGCGATTCGCTGTCGATCTACAACGATGACGCCGCGACCGCTCGCGAGTTTGCTCGCTTTTCTGCCAATGACGGCCGCGCCCTGGCGGGCTTCCGCGCCATGGTTCGCGAGATCGGAAACATCGTGCGCCGACAGATGCGTCGCACACCGCCCAACGTGGGCGGCGGCGTCACAGACTGGATCAGTGCTGGACTCGCGGCCATGCATGTCATGGGGCTGTCCATGGAACGTCGTCGGGATCTCAAGGACCTGTTCCTGAAACCCGTCGCCGATTTGCTCGACGCCTGGTTCGAAAGCGAACACGTCAAGGCGGCCCTCGCATTCGACGCCGTGGTCGGCAACTTCGCATCGCCCCGCGCGCCCGGCACCGCCTATGGCCTCCTGCACCACGCGCTCGGCGAACTCGACGGGGTTCGCGGCGCATGGGGCCACGCGCTTGGCGGCATGGGCGCGATCAGCCAGGCGATGCTGGCGGAAGCGCTGGCGCTGGGAGTCGATGTCGAGACGGAGTCCGAAGTTGTCGAAGTGATGGTGGAGCGTGGCCGCGCTGTCGGCGTCGTGCTTGCCGACGGCTCGACGCGCCGAGGTCGCGCGATTGCCGCCAATGCCGCGCCGAAGCACCTTTATCTTGATCTTGTTCGTGACACACACCTTGGCGACGAGTTCCTGCGTCGCATCCGTGCTACACGCACCGAGTCGGCGACCTTGCGTATGAACGTGGCGCTGGCGGAATTGCCTGACTTCGCTTGTCGTCCTGGCATCGAGGCCGGGGACCACCACCGCGCCGGTATCGTCATCGGTCCGACCCTGGACTACCTGGAAAATGCCTATCTCGACGCCCGTCGCGGCGACTACTCACAGTTGCCGGTCATCGAGATGCTCATCCCGTCGACGGTAGATGATTCCCTCGCGCCCCTGGGGCGCCACGTCGCGAGCCTGTTCTGCCAGCACTTCCCGCGCGACCGGGACTGGGAGACGCATCGGGATGCCGCCGCCGATACGGTATTCGCCACGATCGACCGCTTCGCGCCCAATTTCAGCGGTGCGGTGATCGCCCGGCAGGTGCTGACGCCGGCGGACCTGGAAGAACGTTTCGGCCTGCCCGGCGGCGACATCTTCCACGGCGCGATGACCCCCGACCAGGTGTGGTCCAACCGGCCCATCATGGGCTACGCCGCCTACCGGGGGCCGATCCCCGGGCTGTACCATTGCGGTGCCGGCGCGCACCCGGGCGGCGGCGTGACAGGCCTGCCGGGCCGGAACGCGGCGCGGGTGATAGCGCGGAACCTCACCTCGCGCCGACGCGGGTGACCTGGGCGAAGTTTTCGATGCTTCGCGTAATGTCAGATTGATGATTTGATCATCAATTTGACATTAGCGTATTGGGTCGGGAGAATCTCCGTCCATGCTCGCCCGCCACTTGTCGGAATCCGTGCTGTCCGCAGCCGCCCAGAATCCCGTCGTGACGCTCATGGGGCCGAGGCAATCCGGCAAGACGACCCTCTGCCAGATGCTGTTCCCCGACCACGAGTATGTCTCCCTTGAAGCTCCCGATGTCAGGTCGCGAGCCATTGAGGATCCTCGCGGTTTCCTTGCTTCGGAAAACGACTTGGTCATCGACGAGATACAGCGGGCGCCCGACCTGTTGTCGTACATACAGGTCTTCGTCGACGAGGATCCCCGCCCCGGGCGATTTGTCCTCACGGGTTCGCAAAATCTGCTGCTGATGGAATCGGTCTCGCAGACGCTCGCCGGTCGCAGCGCGTTGCTGCGCCTCTTTCCGTTCTCGTTGCCGGAGCTGCTTGAGAGAGACCTGTTCGATCCCGCGCGGTTGCCGGAGGCGACCGTAGCGGTGCCCGACGCCGACCGCTGGGAGACCCTGTTTCGAGGATTCTATCCGCGGATACACGACCGGAACCTGTCGCCTCGCGAGTGGCTCGGCGACTACTTCCGAACCTACGTCGAACGCGATCTCAGCGAAGTCCTGGCGGTGTCCGACCTGCGCGCTTTCGAGAATTTTGTCCGGCTGGCGGCCGCCAGCACCGCGATGGAACTGAACCTGAGCCGGCTGGCGGGCGATGTCGGCGTGGGCCAGCAGACCGCTCGTCGGTGGCTCAATGTCCTCGAGATCGGGTATCTGGCTGTTACGCTGCCGCCGCACTACGCCAACTTCCGCAAGCGCCTGCGCAAACGACCTCGCCTGCACTTCCTGGACACCGGGCTTGTCTGCTATCTCCTCGACATCCCGGATGCCCACACGCTGGCGCGACACCCGCTGCGGGGAGCGATCTTCGAGTCGTTCGTCGTCTCTGAACTCATCAAGAGTTTCGCCAATCGCCGCCGCGAGGCGCCGATCTACTTTTGGCGCGATGCGACCGGTCGCGAGATCGATGCGCTGATCGACCTGGGCGACAGGCTCGTCCCCGTGGAAGTCAAATCCGGGGAGACCGTTCCCGCCGACGCGGTGCAGAACCTGGAGCGGTGGACGGGCCTTCCAGATAACCCGACCACCGGCGGACTGCTTGTCCACGGCGGCAAGACGCGGTTTCGAATCAAGGGATTCGACGTGCTGCCCTGGTTCCTCGGCTGACGTCACGCGAACGGGTCGCGCCAATGGGGCGTGCGTTGCCCTTCCAAAACGTATCACCGCCTCGACCTTGACCATCGAGACTCGTCTGTCTGCGGGCTGCCACGTGACTCGGGACTACGCAGCCGTGCGCACGGTGCAGGAGCAGGTGGAACGAATCCTCGAAGAGTGGGAGCTTGTAGGCACCAGGGCTCGTTAGCAATATTCCCACATCAAATCGCGCTCGACGCCGCCATCCAGGGACAGCCCACGCCGACAGACACGTTGTCCGGCGTCTTCCAGCCTTATCGACCCAGGCTGATGCGGGCTGTGAGGATTGCTTCGACCCGGCGGTGCCGACCGCGACATCCACGAACGCCACCGACCGGAAGAGACGCCGCTCTATCGCATCGTCGAGACCTGCCACCCGAAGTTTCTTGCCCGGCTGGAGGCCGAAGGCGCATCCCCGCCGCATTTCGTCCAGCGGGAGTTCGACGACCACCTGAAGTGCGGCTTGCTCGAACACGGGTTTCCGCGCGTCAAGTGCGACGCCCGCCGTCACGAGCACCCGGTGGCCTTTTCGCGCAAGCGACGCGGCTTTTGTCCATCCCGCGGCGCACGTCGGATGGTGGAGTCGGCCGCACATCTCGTCGATCACGTCCCGCCGGAGCAACCCATCCGGCAGTGGGTGCCGACCTTTCCCTACCCGTTACGCTTCCTGTTCGCCGCCCGGCCGCAAGTGCCGAGCCAGGTCCCGGGCGTCGTCTACCGTGCGATCTCGACTTGCCTCATCAAAAAGACGGGGTTCACCCTCGCCTCCGGCGCCAAGACCGGTGCGGTCACCCTGATCCAGCGGTTCGGTTCGGCGCTGAACCTCAACATTCACTTTCATATGCTCTTTCTCGACGGGGCGTGCGATTTCAAAGGACGCCGCCCGACGTTTCATCGGGCACCGCGGCCGACTCCCGCCGAACTCACGAAGCTGTTGCACACCATCGGCCAGCGGGTGGCCCGTTTGCTCGTGCGCCTTGGCCCGCTCGTGCGCGATGCAGACAGCGACCACCTCGACTTCGAGCCCGGTGAGGCTTTCGATCAGCTCGTCGGCGCCTCTATCCACTACCGGATCGCCATCGGGCCCAACGCCGACAGGAAGGCATTGACCTCGCGCACCGTCCCGGTACAGCCCGAACCCTTCCCATCCACCTTGCTCGCCAGGCGGCCGGGCTTTTCGCTCCACGCCGCCACCGTCTGTGAAGCCGCCCAACGCGACAAGCTCGAAAAGCTCTGTCGCCACATCGCGCGGCCCGCCATCGCCAACGAGCGGCTCTCGACCTACGATCGGGGACAAGTCATCTATCGGTTCAAGCAGCCGTTTCGCGACGGCTCCACCCACGTCGTCCTCGACCCACTCGACTTCATCGCCCGCCTGGCGGCGACTACGCGGCTTCCGCCAGCTCGGGAAGGTGATCGAGGGCGTGAAGTTCGACGACGGCACCGAGGTTATCGAGGGCAGCGGAGCCGCCGCATGACCAACCCCCGTACACCAGATTTGACAATAGCTCTCGTTCGTTGCCCACCCCGTTCAGGGTGCTACCGATGAAGAGATGCGCGCCGAGGCGGAATCGGTGGTGGAGAGCGTTATCGCGTCGTTGACCGGCCAGACCTGTGTCGAGGCAGGTGCGTCGGTTTCCTCCGATGCGACGCCGCGTAGGAATCGAATCGGCAACTCGATTGACGTTGCCTATTGGTCCAGATCAAATGTTCCCATCGACCGCTGCAAGATCTTGTGGCCCAGGCTCACGCGATAGGACTTGGGCCGTGCATTTCCGCTTTCCAAACCGAAAGATTCCAATACGTTGACCATTCGCTTTATCAGCAATTTAGCATCCTCCTCCCGTTTGGTTCCGTGTAGCAGTATCGACAAGTTAATTAAATCGGCCGCCACGATCGGGTGTTGGGTGCCAAACGCAGCCTCATCGATCTCCAAGGCACGGCGCGCGAGTTGCTCGGCTTCCTCCATCCGATTGGTGTCACGATGCAATCGCGCCAGGTTGCTCAAAATAGGTGCCATGGTCCGGTGTTGGGCACCGAAGGCGGACTCATTGATCGCCAACGCTCTCCGCAACAGTGACTCAGCTTCCTCGATCCGATTGGTTCTGTGCAGAAAAATTGCCAAATTGTTCAAGACTATCGCCATATTCGAGTGTTCATTGCCGAAGCTGACCTCATCGACTTCCAGTGCTCTGCGCAATAGCGTCTCAGCTTCCTCGTTTCGGTTGGCGTCATGTAGCAGAAACGCCAACTTATTGAGCAACGGTGACAAGATTGGGTGCTGTTTGCCGTAGGCGGCTTCACTTATGTCCAGCGCTCTGCGCAATATGGGTTCAGCTTCATCGATCCCCTGGGTGTCGTGCAGCAATGCGGCCAAGTCGTTCGAAGCCCATGCTATAAGGCCGGTATCGGCGATAGCGGTCGCCTCGGCAAGGGCGGGGCGCAATTGATCCTCAGAGTCCTCCAATCGTGCGAGTTCCTTCAATATCGCGGCGATTCTGAGGCGTTGCCGGATTCGTTCTTTGCCATCGCCCATGCTTTCAAGCGAATCTTGGAGGAATGAGAGTTTCGTCTCGGAGAACGTGCGCAGCGTAAGCGTTTTGCCCATCTCCGTAAGCCGGTAGGCGAACTCTTCTAGTTCACCGCTTCGGTGCATTTCCCAGCATGCGATCATTTCCTCAACTTCTGAAAGATAGTCGCGAGCGGACGGGGTGCTTGTAATGATGCGAGCAATAGATTGGCTTACGGCGTCACCAGCCAACGGTGCGGCTTCGAGTATGTAGTTCACTACTTGTTCGGCAACTCCACGGGAGGCGTAGAGCCTAGCCATACTGAACTTCGCGATCGCCTTTTCCTTGGCGTCGCCGATTTCACTCAGGTAATCGAGGGCCTTTTCCGCATCGAAATTCCCATCTTGGACGACTTTTCCGCGCAGTAGACGCCGTTTTTCTTCTCGCGCGTCGATGCTCGGGTAGAAGAGGTTGAAAAACTTGAGCAGAAACGGCAGACGTTTGCGCGCACCGCGGGAAAGGTTCATTGCGAGCCAGATATCGAAGAACCCCTCGCGAATCGTGTAAAGATGCGAGCGTTTGTCTCGCGGGTTCTGGGTTGAGCGAAGGTAGTGGGCATCGGAGAGGCGTTTCAGCAGTGAGGAAGTTTCCTGCTGGCTCATGCGCATTCGTGCAGCGATTGCGGCCGGCGTCTTTTCCTGGTCGCGCATGCCGGCCAGGCATTCCAGTAGCGCGCGTTGGCCGGGCGGCAGGTCGTTCAGTCGTCCTTGATAGAACGGCGAAATCCTGTCGAGCAGCAGGTGGAATTGGTCCTGTACGCCGGTGACCGATTCCTGGGCGATCAATTCGTAGAGCATCATCGTCAGTCGTGGGTTTCCCCCCGTCATTCGATAGAGGGCTTGGAAACGAGGACGCAAGTCATCAAACGTATCGAGAATATCCTTTCGTTCATCCCACTGCAGATTCAGCCGGATGACTTCAACGGATTCTTCAAAGCTCAAGTTGTCCAGGATCTGAATGTCAAAGAAGTCGTAAAACGGTTGCCGTATGTCGGTGATTCCGTCGAAGTGCATCGGTGCGGTGGCCAACAGCAGGCAGCCATTGTCGGCCATTAGGAACTTCCGTAGTGAGGCGATGTCATCCTTGCTACGGATTTGCCGGGTAAAGATTTCTCCCAGATTTTCGAGCATCACGAGCATCGTGCGATTGCACCGGCGATTCTGTTCGCGGATTGCGGGGACGAGTGTGTCGACTACAGTGTCGTTGTCTTCCTCGGTTTCCACGTCGGCAAACAAGTCCGACCATATCGGCTCGTCTTCGAAGACATCTTTCAAAATTCGACAAAGACCGATCAGGAAGTCGGCGAAGGAACGCGTCCGATTCGATTCCTCCGGGAATCGCACAACCACCGCCCTCGCACTTAGTGCTTTGTCCGATCGAACAGCGTCTTCAATGCATGAGAGCAGGTGGGTCTTGCCAATTCCGCGCGGGCCGACAAACAACATGTGATGTTTCGACTTTCTGCCCAAGGAATTTCGCAAGGATTCGATGGCGTTGTCGAGCAGGTGTTGACGCCCGACGCTGGTTCGGCGCAAGCGCTCCGGACTGGTCACGCCCGACCGGTACAGCCCGATGTTCGTATTGAGGGGCGGCTCAGGCATAGTATTTCCTCCACCACAACTTCAGCACCCCGCTGGCGAAATCGTATTTGGAATTTTCGATTTCGACGATGTAGAAATCGTTCTCGAGGTCGAGCAATAGGCGATTGAATAGTTGTTTGCGTTCATGCGACGGAAGTTCGAGGCCAAGGTCCGCCAGCAGGCGTTCCGTTTCCTGCAACAGCGTTTCACGCCGCAGCCCTGACGCGGACATGCTGATCTGGCCGAGCAAGGCAGGGGCAATCGAACGCTCCGGGTCCTTGTAGTATTGCCGTATCCGCGAATGGAAGTGTTGTAGTCGGGTGCGGGCGCCGGAACTGACAATGAGCGCGTCGAACACGGCATCGACATCCGAGGCTAGGATTTTGCGATGCTCACGTTTCCACAACCGGTAGAGATCCTGGGTAAGCATCTGCATGAACAGCGGGATGGGACGGCCCAGGCGAACGATTAGCCGTTCCGAAACGTCTTCTTCAAATGGGACGCCTCGCCCTCCTAGCATATCGTTCACGAAGGTTCCAATGTCTCCGTCGGAGAGCGGAGGCAGAGGCATGTCTTCAAGGTCGTTGATGAGATCTACCAGCCCGAGCGCGTCGAGAGTCGATGCCAAGTTGACCGAGCCGCCAACCAGCCAACGAATTGAGTCTCTGGCCGGTGCGGGGCCTAGCCGTTGGGTGCGAAACCAGCCGAGGAACTCGCGCAGCAAGGGTTCGTTTTGCCGGGACAGGTTGAGCAGCATGTCGGGAAATTCGTCGACGATGAACAGAATAGGCACGCAGGTTTTGCGTGCTTGGGCGAGAAACCGGTCACCGTGGTGTCGCCAGTTTTCGCGCCAATCGGGGGCGCCTTGGCGTAGCGCGAGTTTGAAACCTCCTACTCCAATTTCATCGATCCTTCCAAGCACACCATTCACGAGCCCCCAACCTGCAGCAAGTTGGTCGCGGACGAAGTTCGGGTGCCCATCATGCAATGCATCGATCAGCACTTGGAAGAAGTCGGCTGGATGGGTCAGATCCTGGGTATTGATCGAAACCACCGAGAATCCGTTTTCGGGATGGTCACGCATGTGGTCCATAACGCTGGTTTTGCCGGTTCGTCGGGGTGCCGTCAGTACCACATGCCCGGCGCGCAACGTTTGCCAGAGTTCCCTCAGAAACGCACCGCGAAATCGCAGGTCAACAGGGTCGATGGGAGCCCCGGTATAGAATTCGGGCATCTGGTCCATTTGCACATCAATTTTGTTGTAAAACAGAGTTGCCGGATAAATAACTATACGACGATATTGATGTATGTCAATTCTGTCTAGAAAATGCAAACTGGCGAGGCAGCGCCCACCTCAAGGACGGGCTGATGCCGCGCCCAGCGGTGGCGACCGCGACATCCACAAACGCCACCGACCGGAAGAGACGCCGCTCTATCGCATCGTCGAGACCTGCCACCCGAAGTTTCTTGCCCGGCTGGGGGCCGAAGGCGCATCCCCGCCGCATTTCGTCCAGCGGGAGTTCGACGACTACCTGAAGTGCGGCTTGCTCGAACACGGGTTTCCGCGCGTCAAGTGCGACGCCCGCCGTCACGAGCACCTGGTGGCCTTTTCGCGCGAGCGACGCGGCTTTTGTCCATCCCGCGGCGCACGTCGGATGGTGGAGTCGGCCGCGCATCTCGTCGATCACGTCCCGCCGGAGCAACCCATCCGGCAGCGGGTGCCGACCTTCCCCTGCCCGTTACGCTTCCTGTTCGCCGCCCGGCCGCAAGTGCCGAGCCAGGTCCCGGGCGTCGTCTACCGTGCGATCTCGACTTGCCTCATCAAAAAGACGGGGTTCACCGTCGCCTCCGGCGCCAAGACCGGTGCGGTCACCCCGATCCAGCGGTTCGGTTCGGCGCCGAACCTCAACATTCACTTTCATATGCTCCTTCTCGACGGGGCGTGCGACTTCAAAGGACGCCGCCCGACGTTTCATCGGGCACCGCGGCCGACTCGCGCCGAGCTCACGAAGCTGTTGCACACCATCGGCCGGCGGATGGCCCGATTGCTCGAACGCCTTGGCCCGCTCGTGCGCGACGCGGACAGCGACCACCTCGACTTCGAGCCCGGTGAGGCTTTCGATCAGCTCGTCGGCGCCTCTATCCACTACCGGATCGCCATCGGGCCCAACGCCGACAGGAAGGCATTGACCTCGCGCACCGTCCCGGTACAGCCCGAACCCTTCCCATCCACCTTGCTCGCCGGGTGGCCGGGCTTTTCGCTCCACGCCGCCACCGTCTGTGAAGCCGCCCAACGCGACAAGCTCGAAAAGCTCTGTCGCCACATCGCACGGCCCGCCATCGCCAACGAGCGGCTCTCGACCAACGATCGGGGACAAGTCATCTATCGGTTCAAGCAGCCGTTTCGCGACGGCTCCACCCGCGTCGTCCTCGACCCACTCGACTTCATCGCCCGCCCGGCGGCGTTGGTCCCGCGTCCGCGATTGAACCTCGACCCGGTTCCACGGCGTGTTCGCGCCGAATTGCAAGCATCGTGAGTCCGTCGTGGCCAAAACGCAAACCTCGCCACGAAAAGCCGGATAAGCCCCTTGCCCCCATGACCTGGATGCGGCGCCCGAAACGCGTCTTCGCCATCGACATCGAGACCCGCCCCAAGTGCGGCGGCAAACCGCGCGTCATCGCCCGCATCGAAAATCCCGATGTCATCGCCACGATCCTCGAGCACGTTCGTGCTCGCGAGGCAGCCACAACCACCCATGCGAGAGCGCCTCCGCTCAACACAGAGCTCCCCGCCGCGCGATACCAGGACAGGCTCCCGTAGAAAACGACCGCCCGACGCCATGCTGCGACCGTTACCTAAGTAACCGCCGTTTCGCGCGACCTTTCCGTCTCCAGCGTCCACCGCCACATCCTCAACGGGTTCAACGGACGCCTCCGAAGACTTCCCCCGAGCGCCCCGTCAATCAACCGTACTTCGCAACCATCCCGTTTCGAGCGGTTATTCGTCCTATCCGCGGCAGGACGTCCTTCAGTAGTTCCACCATGACGCCGAACGGCATGAGCGAGGCCCATTCGTCTCCAGGTACAGCATCTCGGGCGCGACGTGTTCGGTGAACAACCCCGTCAGCGGACTGAAGCTGCGGCGCTTGGCCCTCTGGCAGCGCAAGGTTTCAACCGCGGGGCCCGTCACCGGCACGCCACCGAACGGCGTCCGCGGTACGCCCCCGCCAGCACCGTATCTCCATTCCTCCACGAGAACTCGGCACAGGAGGCACCGCCGACAAACCCGTTGGCGCCCGACGGCGTACGGGGTCCGGGACAGTTTCACAACCTCGCCTCCAGCAGCGAACTTGCCAGAGCGCCGACGCCTCGCTGATAATCCACCCGAGCGACCGTTGCGGTCCTCCGCGACCGCCAACCCGGGGACCGATCCATGCCGCCTAATCCGCAAGTCCGCGCATTGACGATCCGGAACTACAAGGGCGTTGCCGAGCTCGACTTGCCTATCGACGAGTCGTTGACGCTCCTCGCCGGCGTCAACGGCGTCGGCAAGACGTCGGTCATCGAGGCCCTGCTCGGCGCGGTGACGGAGCTGTGGAGTTGGCTGGCCCCGGATGGCCAGGGGGCGTGGTTCAGGCCGTCCGGCGACCTGGTGCGTTACGGCGTCCGCCAAGGCAGTATCGCTCTGGACTTGACGATCGGCGACGGTGTCCCGGCAACCTGCAGCGTGACCGTCAACGCCAAGGGGCTGGACACCTCGTTTTCGAAGGACGACGTCCTATCCGACCTCGACGGCGTCTCCCCGATCCCGTTGGTCGTCTACTACGATCAGAACCGCATCGGCGGCTTGACGTCGCGGACGTTCCGGTCGTCCCGGGGGACCAACCGCAAGGCCGCCCTGGACACGACACCCGGTACGCTATTCGACTTCAAGGACTGGTTCTTCGAGAAGGAAAGCGACGAGGCCCGTGAGGCCGTTGCGCGCAACGACCTCGGGTACACCGACCCGGAGGTACGCGCCGTCCGCGAAGTCCTGGCCGGCATCACCGGAGGTTCCGCCGTCCTCAGGTCCAGAATGCCCGACGGCAGCATGGACCGGATGCTCTACCTGAGGCGCGAAGGCGGCTTCGACATCCCGTTCGAAGCGCTCTCCGGGGGCGAGCTGGCATACTTCCTCCTCGCCGTCGACCTCGCGCGGCGGCTGCTCCTCGAGTTCCCAGGCAGCACCTTGGCGGAGGCGCCTGGTTTCATCTGCATCGACGAGGTCGAACTCCACCTGCACCCGGCCTGGCAGCGCCAGATTCTGACCGCCCTGACGGATCAGTTCCCGCGATGCCAGTTCGTCGTCAGCACGCACTCCCCCCAGGTCATCGGGAGCGTCGCCGCCCGGCACGTCCGGCTGCTCTCGTCCGACGGCAGCGGCCGTGTCGCCGCAACGACGCCGATCGCGTCCAAGGGACGGGACAGCAACTACGTGCTCGAGGGGATCATGGGCACGACCGAACAGGATCCCCGCGTTGCCGACCTCTTCGCTGAGTTCGACCAGCTTCTCGGCGCCGGCGCACTCGACGATGCAGATCGCGTGCTCGACGCGCTGGACGACCTCATCGAGGGCAGCTCGGCCCGCGTCGCCGTCCGCCGCGCCAAATGCCGCCGCCGGCGCCGGGACGCGGAGTGAGGGGGTCCTCGAAAGGGGACGAGCCGGACACGCTGCGCACTTGGAAGGCGGACCAGCGTGCCGTCGGCATCGACCTGCTCTACGCCGAACTCAGCCGGGTGGCCCTGCAGGCGACGAGACAGGCGCTCTACCTCGAGCAGACGGGCCAATGCGTGTACTGCGGCCGCGCGATCGAACTCGAGGCGCGCACCAGGCACCACGTCGAGCACTTCCGGCCCCGCTCGCGGTATCCGGACCGCGAGCTGGCCTACGCCAACCTGTTTCTTAGCTGCGGTCCCCAGCAGCCGCAGGGCCATCCCCAACCGACCTGCGGCAACGAGAAGAAGGCCTGGTTCGACGAGACGTGCCACGTCGAGCCCGCGCCGGAGGACGCGTGCCAGGGTCGGTTCGCGTTCGCATCCGACGGCCGCATCCGCGGCGACGGCACCCTCGAAGCTGATCGCATGATCGACGTCCTCAACCTCAACCATCCGGAACTCATCGCCGAGCGGTCGTCGCTCATCGAGGAACTGGACACCGAACTCAGCCAAGGCGCGTCCGTCGCGGAACTGCGGCAGAGCTACCGCGACGTGGGTCAGACAGGGACGCGCGTCAGTTTCGCGAATGTCGCCGTCCATTATCTTCGGGACCAGCGAGACCCCGCTCGGTACGAGTGACGTCCCGCTGACAACGTACGCCAACCGCTGGCCCGGGACGGCGGTGGATCGCCGCCGCGCAGTTCTCCGGAGCGCTTGGCACAGACCGCCCTTCCATGCGCGATACACCGTACGCACAACGTACCTTGGGCGAGAAAAAACCGTACCACTTATCCGTACATCCGGGGCGCCCAAACTGTCGGCGGCCGCGGTGGGGTGCCGAGTGTCCACTGCGCCCTCCCCAACGTACACGGACACGGACGGACCTCGCGGCCGTGCTCCGCGAGGTGCCGGGGTTACCGTTCCACGTCGTCAAGTCGGGTACGCAGAGCGGCACGGACGTGCGGTCGGAACCGTACAACTTAGTGAGCATGGCGCAACGGCACCTCATGCAGACGCAGCGGATGACGCCCGACGAAGTCGGCGTTCAGCACTGCATCCGACAGCGCCGCCAGCTCGAACCCGCGGCGCGATACCAGGACAGGCTCCCGTAGAAAACGACCGCCTGACGCCATGCTGCGAACCGCTACACAAGTAACCGCCGTTTCGCGCGACCTTTCCGTCTCCAGCGTCCGCCGCCACATCCTCAACGGGCTCAACGAACGCCTCCGAAGACTTCCCCCGAACGCCCCGTCAATCAACCGTACTTCGCAACCATTGTTCAGCGACAATCAGGATGAGAACGCGTTCTCATCCTGATTGTCGCTGAACAGCCTGAAGCGCGTCTTTGCCACAGACATCGAGACCTGCCCCAAGAGCGGTGACAAGCTGCTCGTCACACTTGCATCGAGGACCCCGACGTCATCGTCACAATCCTCAAGCGCATTCGAGCACGCGACGAGGCCGAACCGTCACAACCGCGAGCGCCACCCACTGCGCACGAGCAGCCTCTGATACAGTTGACTGTAATGGTACAGTCTGCTAGGTTGCATTTGAATACTGTAACATTACAGTGAAGGAGGTGGACATGATCGCTCAAGGCGAACAACTGCTGAAACGTGGTTCCAGTGTCACCAGTTCACTGCTGCCGGCAATTTTCAATATCTTCAGTCAATGGCGCCTGACCGGTGCCCAGCAGATGACCCTTTTGGGACTCAGAAACGAGAAAACCCTCTACAACTGGAAGAGCCAACCGGAAAAGGCCAAGCTGACGCGGGATCTACTGGAGCGAGCCAGCTATATCTTGGGGATTTACAAATCCCTGCAAATTCTGTTGCCGGACAAGGCGTTGGCTGACCAGTGGTTTTCCACACCCAACGACAGCCCGCTGTTCAATGGCACAGCGCCGCTGGATCGGTTGCTAGCCGGTCAGGTGGTGGATCTGGCCGTGGTAAGGAACTTCCTAGATGCGGAGCGGGGTGGCTGGTGATCGCTATCGATACCCTGCCCGGCAGTGAGCCGAATGAACCCGTTTATCGGGTCATACTGTCACGCTATCCCCAGATCAGCCTGTTCGAGCGCGTCTCCAGTCCACTGGATTGGGATGTGCTCTATGCCGTCGAGTCCCTGACTAACCCCAGGCTGCGCGATGAAGTCGGCGATATTCGCCTGGTACGACCGGAAGACCGAGTCTACGGTGATGGCGCATCCTGGATCATGGCGGCCTTCACTCATCCACCGGTGGACGGACGCGGTGGCCGCTTCAATCGGGATTTCGGACTCTATTACTGTGCCGCCGATGAGGCGGTGGCCATCGCCGAATCCTCCTTCCATCGGGCACGATTCCTAAGAGAGTCTAGAATCGACAAGACGACCCAGGAAATGCACATTATCCGAGCGCAACTGGGGCCTACCACCCTGCATGACGTGCGACACCTAGTCGGGCACGCCATTTACCATGCCGATGACTACGTTGAAGCCCAGCAGCTTGGTTACGCGTTACGTGATGCCAAAAGCTACGGCGTTCACTACAACAGTGTCAGAATGAAAGGGGAGTGCTATGGGGTGATGCGGGCCCGGGCACTTTCAGATGCCATCCACTGGCGCCATCTGCAGTACCACTATGAACAGGGATCAATTGTCGAGGTTGAGTCCCTGGACGGCAGTGGTAAAAGGTGACAGTCATGTATAGCAAGTTGCTTTGGATCTTCACTCAACTCCCGGACGATTACATCGTTCTCGATACTGAAACCACCGGGCTTCGTGACGGAAACGGCCCACCGGATATTGTAACGCTCGGTATCACAGTGGTGAGGAATCGAGAGATTGCGAAGTCCATTGAATTTGAGACGCGCCCGTAGCGACGCATTTCAGAAGAGGCGCAAGCTGTACACGGCATTACTAACGGACAAGCCTCCACATTCAATTCCTTTGAATCGCAGTGGAATCAGATTGCTGAACTTCTGAAAGATCAACTCATCGTCATCCACAACGCCAGTTTTGATTGGACCATCCTGCTTGATCACATCGCGCGATACAACTTAACAATGCCGCCAATTCAAGGCGTTTTTTGCAGCCAGAAAGCAGCCATTCCCTGGGCGCAGGCAATGAGTCTCTCATGCAGTCACAGAGGGCCGTCGTTAGATACGTTGACCGAAGCCCTTGGTGTCGAATCTCTCAGAGCTAAGAAAGATGGAGTTCACGGGGCCAAAATTGATGGCCAGCAAACATCTTGGGTTATAGAGGCGATGAGATGCAATGGAAGTATGGTTTAGGTCTGAACCATAAATCATGGTGGTTGGGGATGGGCAAACGCGTCCGGTTACAGATGCGGTCTTTCGATCTCAACTTTGGATGACAACGACAAAGAGAATACAGGAGTCAACCCAACCATGATAACCAGCGGAAGACAACAATTTGTGAATGTTTCAAGAAAAAACTGGGACACACGGAATTTGTGTCCCACGCGGCGGTGGAGATTTCGCGCGCGACGGGTGGTGGATTTGTCTAGTCTCGGTTGAGGGTCATCCCACAGCAACCGCCGTTTCGCGCGACCTTTCCGTCTCCAGCGTCCACCGCCACATCCTCAACGGGCTCAACGGACGCCTCTGAAGACTTCCCCCGAGCGCCCCGTCAATCAACCGTACTTCGCAACCATCCCGTTTCGAGCGGTTATTCGTCCTATCCGCCGCAAATCGACCGTCATATACGTTATTTGGAATCTGGCACTGGCCGTTCTCCGGAACCGGATGCACTGACGATCGGAGACACCATGAGCACACAGCCGGGCGACGTTCCCTGAGAACGATTTCCGAGCGTTGCGGCCCTGCCGAAAGGGAAACAGTGGCTGGAGATCCAATCGATGCTCGGGCTGGCAAACAACACCGTCGATGCCTACGGTCGAGGACTCGAAGATTTTCTACGCCGGTGCGCGGGTTCGCGAGTGAATGCGGGCAGTGCGGGCCGCGACGATGTGGCGCGCTATGTTGCCGACCTTCGTCAGCGTCGTGGTCCGCGGGGCGAGCGGGTGATCGCGCTGGACTCCGGGGCGGGGTTGTCGAACGTGACGATTCAACAACGACTCACCGCGGTTCGACTGTTCTTCGACTTTCTCATGGAGGAGGGGTTGCGCGACACCAACCCGGTAGGCCGTGGCCGGTACACGCCCGCCAAGGGGTTCGGCGCGAAGACAACGTACGGGTTGGCGCGCCGCCACAAGCGCCTGCCCTGGATCCCGTCCGACGAACAATGGCGTCGTTTTCTCGGGCAGGATCGAGACGAGCCGTTGCGCAATCGATGCATGCCGGCATTGGCCTACGATGCGGCGCTTCGCCGTGAGGAACTCTGTGCGCTGGAGTCGGGCGACAGCCAACCCGCCCACCGGCTGTTGCGGGTGCGCGCCGAGACCAGCAAGAGCGGCCAGGACCGGGTCGTACCGTACTCCGAGACCGGCGGGGTTCTGCTGGCCGCCTACCTGGCCGGGGGTCCGGCAATTCCACCCGCTGCTCAAGCGGCCACAGCGGCCTGGGCGGGTTTCGCCAAGCTTGCCTTTTTCGTGTTGCATGGGTGATTCTTGCAACGGCGGCTTCTGCTTCATCGTCCGGTCTGCGGTCGACTAGGCCCGTTGGCGAACCGCCAACGCGCGGCCGTCTGAGTGAGGACGGCAACCCGACCCGAGGCGTGGATGTCAAATCGCACCGATAACCCATTCAGCGGCCGCGAATGTCGGCGGCAGCCGTGCTCCCCGGGCGCGCGGCGCCGCTGAAGGCGTACGCGATGGCGCGCTGGACGAGGCAATGCGACCGCCGACGGCGATACGAGGCGGCGGTCGGCTCGCTGGCAATCGTGCTGCTGGTCGGCGTGATCTACTATCCGGCGCTGTGGGGCGCGTTCGTCTGGGACGACGTGATCTTCGCCGAGGAGCCGGTGATCCGCTCGGCGACCGGCCTCTGGAACATCTGGTTCTCTCCCGGCGACATCAAGAACGAGGGCCACTACTGGCCGATCGTGTACACGACGTTCTGGCTTGAGGACAAGGTGTGGGGCTCGAACCCCGTCGGCTACCATGCTTTCAACGTCGCCCTCCACGCCGTCAACTCGCTCCTCGTGTGGCGCCTCGCGGCCCGGCTGGCCGTCCCGGGCGCCTGGCTGGTCGCAGCCGTGTTCGCCGCTCACCCGCTACATGTCGAGTCGGTGGCGTGGATCATCGAGCGCAAGGACGTGCTGTCCGGCCTGTTCTACCTGACCGCCGCGCTGGCCTGGATCCGCTTCGCGGAGGCGGGCGGTGCCTGGCGCTACGTCCTCGTATTCATGCTGTTCATCGCGGGGATGCTCTCGAAGTCGGTGGTGGTGACGCTGCCAGCGGCTCTGTTGATCTGGCACTGGTGGCGATCCGGCACGGTCACCGTGCGGGACGGGCTTCGCGTGGCGCCGTTGCTTCTGACCGGACTCGCCATCGCCTACGCCGACTACGGGTTCTACCACTCGCGCGAGGTGCTCGACCTTGGCTATTCCCCGGCGGAACGGATCCTCATCGGGGCACGCGCACTGTGGTTCTACGTCGGCAAGCTGGTCTGGCCGGCGGATCTCGCGATCATTCATCCGCTTTGGGAAATCGACGCTGCCGCGATCGCGGCGTGGGCCTTCGTCGCCGCAGCGGCTGCGCTGGCGGCCGGGCTTTGGGCGGCGCGCCGCCGGTATGGCCGCGGTCCGTTCGCGGGCGCCCTGTTCTTCGCGGTGACGCTGTCGCCGGTGCTAGGCTTTGTCGATTACGGGTATATGCAGTTCTCGTTCGTCGCCGACCGCTTCCAGTACCTTGCAGGCTTCGGCGCACTGGCCGTGCTCGTCGGTGTCGGAGTCCGCGGCGCCGTCAGGCTCCCGGCGGCGGGCAGGCGCGCCGCGGGCGTCGTTGCGGCGCTGCTGCTGGCGGTGCTCGCCACGCTCACCTGGCGGCTCGCGGGCGTGTACCGCGACGAGGTCGCCCTTTTCTCCCACATCGTCGCGCACAATCCGAACGCGCGCGATGCGCACCTCAATCTCGGCAGCGCGCTGCTCGGCGCCGGCCGGGTCGAGGAGGGCCTCGAAGCCAGCCGCATCGCCGCCGCGCAGCGTCCGGACACGGCCGGACCGCTCGCCAATATCGGCCGTGGCCTGCTCGCCCAGGAGCGTTTCACAGACGCGGAGCAGACGCTCGTCCGCGCGCTTGCGCTCGAACCACGCGACCTGGCCGCCTTGCAGAACCTCGCCGAGGTATGGCGCCGCCTGGGCCGCGTCGAAGAAGCCGAGGCGGGCTACCGTGCGGTGCTCGCCATCGACTCTGACTACGCCCTGGCTCATGCCGGCCTCGGGCACATGCTGGCGGCAGGCGGGCGCCACGAGGAGGGCCTCGAGCACCTGACCCGTGCCGTGACGCTGCAGCCCGGTCTCTCCATCGCCCCTGCGCTGTACGTGCAGATGGCGATCGCCGCACGCGAACTCGGCCGGCTCGACGACGCCGAAGCCCACCTGTTGCGCGCCATCGCCTTGCGCCCTCAGGACCGCGGCCCACGTCTGGAACTCGCCGTGCTGTACGCGCTGCAGGGCCGCCACGCCGAAGCCGAAGCGCAGCGGCGCAAGGCGCGTGAAGCGATCGCCGGAGACCCGGCGGCCCTGCACACGTACGCCGAGTCCCTGCGCAAGGAGCAACGGCTCGAAGAGGCCATCGCGACCTACGAGGAGGCGCTGGCCGCCACCCCGGATTTCGCGCCCGCGCATGCCGGATTGGGCTTGGCGTTGTACCAGGCCAAGCACTATTCGGAGGCGGTCGAGACCATGGCCCAGGCCCTGGAGCTCGACCCCGGTCTGGCGGTCGCCGCATCGCTGCGGGTGTTCTCGGGCCATGCGCTACGCGAACTCGGACGGCGCGCCGAGGCGGACGCGCAGTACCAACTCGCGCTCGACCTGGCGCCGCGCAACGTCGATGCCCTCGACTACCTCGCGATCTCGCTGTTCAGCCAGGAGCGTTACGAGGAGGCGCTCCGCCACTACCGGACGCTTGTGCAAATCAACACCACAAGCGCCGTCACGCACTCCAACCTCGGCGCGGTCCTGCATCACCTCGGCCGCAACGAGGAAGCGCTTGCCAGCGTCGAACGGGCGCTGGTGCTCGACCCCGACCTCGAACTGGCGCTTGTCGGTCGCGCCGCAATCCGCCAGGCGCTCGGCGAGCGGCCGTAGAGGTGACTTGGATAGCTAAGGCCGGAAATCGCCGACGCCGGCCCGCGCCGGGGGCGCAACGACTACCCGGCCGAGGCGATGTGGCGGGCGCTGGTCGCGGGGGTGGCGTTTCAGCATGCCTCGATCGAGTCCTTGTTGCGCGAGCTCAAGCGCAATCCGGGATTGCTCGATCTGTGCGGATTCAACCCGTTGCCGTTGTAGGAGAAGCCGCGCCGCGCGATGCGCGCGCATCCCGAGACGGGCGAGCCGGCAGTGGTTTTGCTGCCGAGTCCCGAGCGGTCGCCGATTCCGAACGCCTGGAACTTCTCGCGTTTGGTGCATCTGGTCGAGGAGGCGCAGACGGAGACGGGCTGCGCGACGGCGATGATCGAGGCGCTGCGCGGCCGGCTGATGGATGTCTTGCCGGATTTCGCGGAGCATCTGGGTTACGACGGCAAGCCGATCGAGAGCCATTCGACGGGGTGGAAGAACCGCGAGACGGGCCAGACCTCGGATCCGGACGCGGACTGGGGCAAGCACGAGACGCGCGGCGTCGACAAGCAGACGGGCAAGGGCTGGACCCAGGTGAAGACTTGGTTCGGCTACGGCCTGCACCTGATCGCCGACACGCAACACGAGATTCCGGTGGCCTTCGAGGTGACGCGGGCGTCGGCCCCGGAGTCGGTGGAGTTGTCCACGGCGCTCAAGCAGTTGTTTGCCGATGACCGGGAGTTGGCGGGGCGCTGCGCCGATTTCAGCGCCGATAAGGGGCTGGACGGCACGGGACTCCGTCTTCGCCCCGCGTCGCGGCCAGCGCGCTGGTGGGGATCGGGAAAGCTTTCGCGTTCCTGTAGAGCTCCGCCTGGACGGCTCTCCTTGGAGGGCCGTCCGAACGGTCCGATCAGCGAAGGGAAGGCTCCGAGGGATGGCCGTAGTATCCGGTTTGCGCCCAGCCCTGGTCGTCGGCCATCACCAGAATTACGTTGGCCCGTCAGCAGCAATAACGCTACCGCAGGCCAACGACAGAAGAACCAGAATTGCCCGGATCACTTTTGATCTCGGGCCAATTGCTGCCATCGTTGATCTCCGTTCAATTCATATGCAATCGCGACACTAGATCACCCTATCGTTGCCGCCGTCTATGGGTACCTGTGCGCCCGTGGTCTTCGCGAAGCTCTCGCCACAGACAGTCAAAACAAGATCCGCCACGTCGTGAGAGGTAATGTCGGTGTGAAGGATATTGTTTCGCTTGTACTCATCGATCGTCATACCGTAGTTGTCAGCACGACTCTGCAGTACCTCGTCTGTCCAGATGCCCGTGCCAAAGACGGCATTGGGATGCAGCATATTGACGCGTATGCCGTCAGCACCCATCTCCAGTGCGGCCGCGCCCCGTAGAAAACGACCGCCTGACGCCATGATGCGACCGCTACACAAGTAACCGCCGTTTCGCGCGACCTTTCCGTCTCCAGCGTCCACCGCCACATCCTCAACGGGCTCAACGAACGCCTCCGAAGACTTCCCCCGAGCGCCCGTCAATCAACCGTACTTCGCAACCATCCCGTTTCGAGCGGTTATTCGTCCTATCCGCCCTCCGACCATGGCTGTCTGCCCGTCAATACGCGATCTTCTTTTTTGCGGATCACAGCTGGCGGCTAGCGGCGGCGCGGGATGACCTGCCCGCACTTCCCGTGCAGGTAGGCCGCCCAGTCCCGGAAGCTGGTTCGCTAATGGGTGAACCCGTATAATTGGGGGTCGGTAGTAGTCTAGGGATTCAGGGCAAAGGGGAGGGCAATGAGCATCCGCGTAGACGTTCAAATGGGCTTTATAATCGTCTGGCCCGAGGGTGTTATCTTCAGCTCCATGATGACGTCGTTCTGTACTGTTTGGAGCATGAGGAATCGCGCCCTAGCCGCATGAGCAAAAGCAGATTGAAACCTAACAAGCTTGACTTTTTGCTGCGCGGCGTCCTCGTCGCCGTGCCGTGCGTTGCGCTGGCCGGTATCCCCGCCAGCGCCCAGCAAGATCGCGCTGGCCTTTACGCTGGCCTTCAGATGGGCATCGCGAACTCTTCCGTCGTGACCTCATCTCTCGGTGGGATCAACCACCCGACGCGCTGCGACGTGCTCCTGTACCCGCCATCGGTGAGTCCGCCAGTCGACGATGCGGCGTGCCGCGACAACACGCCTGCGGTAATCTTATCCAACGAGTTCGACCCGGGCACGGGTCTCGTCAGCGGCTTGACGGTCGGTTACATGTTCGGCAGGCTCCGGTTCGAGGTGGAATACCTTTACCGGTACATGGGTGACGACACGTCGCCGGTTGGGGGCACGACCAGCACGGCGCTTCAAAGCAAGAACTCGGAGTGGAGCAGTGACGAGCCGCCCTTCGAACGGATTGGAGATTACAAGGCGCAGCAGATCTTTGCCAACGCGTACTACGACTTTCTCAACGAATCCAACTGGACGCCATACTTGGGCATTGGCATCGGGTGGGCCGTGACGGAGTTGAGCTACTACGCGCAGTTCATCCGCAAACCGGAGGCGGAGTATTTGCAGATCGACTTCGACCCGGCCTGGCCGGCCGACGCTAAACGCGCCGCCGCAGGCACCGCCAGCATCATGGATACGAAGGCGGGCAAGAACATCTTCGGGTTCCAACTGCTGGCCGGCGTCGATTACTCGTTGAGCGAGCGCACGTCGGTCGGCGTGGCGCTGCGCTGGGCCAGATTCGGCGATGTCGACGACGTTGCAACCTGGAACCTGATCCGCAGCCACGCACCGGTACAGGCCGATGGGGTCACGCCGTTCGACGCCTCCCTGGAGTTCGCCGGCCTCGGCTACCAAGCGGTTACGGTCAACATGAAGTACCGCTTCTGACACCGCTCCGTCGACATGCGAGGAGGCGAGAGCTTCGACGCGGTCAAAGAGGATCTCCTCCGCCAGGTAGCTTGCTCCCAGTGGAATGCCGAAGGAAACAAGCGGTCCTCCGAAAGCGTCGAGTACCCCTTGAGCCTTCTTGTAGAGCGCGTCGTGCTTGGACAAAAAAAGGGGCAGGACCACCACCCTCGCGATCTGCCCTTCCGTTGGGAGAGACTTCCAAACGTTGCGTAGGTTCTCCTCAGCCCGCTAGAACGCTAGTTGTGCGTCATTGACAGAGGTCGCGAAGTCCTCAAAAACTTCGCGGACTTCCTCGTTACCGAGAAAGCCACGATCGGGTGCGATCACTAGAAATGCCGTGCGGGTGCCAGCCGTAGCAGTCGGTAAGCCTAGCCCGCATATCTCACCAAGGGCCGTGATGATCGCGCAGGATTTTTTCCGCGTGCGCGTGCTCGCGAGCGGAAGCATAGCCGCCGCTTATGGTGTAGCGAGCACGTGCGCGCACGCGGAAAAAAGACCAGCGAGGGCGCGGCCAGCGCAGTCTGTATTGGGCAGGTCACAGGAAGTACGACATACCCGATTGATAACAATGACATTCAGTAACGTGACAAGCGGCTTGGTGAGATATGCGGGCTAGGCCTAACAACGCGACAACGATGATGAGCGCTCTTAACGTTGTGGGTATACCCAATTTGGGTCTCCTTGAATGTCAAGACTACGGCATGCCTTGGTGCACAACTCCGATAGAGGCCGAGAGCTCGCTTGGCCCCGACTCCCATCATCCGATCATCTCGCTATCAGGCATCCCGAGCGCCGTCATCGTGTTGAGAATCTTGCACCCGATGCTTGCCTCGACTCTCTGTGCCGCCAACCCTGTCGCTCGCATTGCTGAGCCCACGATAGCCTTGTAGCGATGGAACGTGGTCTCGACTTTGCTCCGTTTGCTGTAGCCCGATTCTGTGTGCCACTTTCGTTTGCCGAGCCGAGCTTGTGCTGCAATGTTGCGATTACGCTGTCGGCTGCTCGCCGGCCCCGATGCGAGCTGGGCGCCCTTGCGCGGCGGTATCAGCACCCTCGGCGAGCGATGAGCGCTGTGATTCTCGATCGCCCTCATAGACGCCGCTGGCATCCGCTGGGAGACCCTGTTTCGAGGATTCTATCCGCGGATACACGACCGGAATCTGTCGCCTCGCGAGTGGCTCGGCGACTACTTCCGAACCTACGTCGAACGCGATCTCAGCGAAGTCCTGGCGGTGTCCAACCTGCGCGCTTTCGAGAATTTTGTCCGGCTGGCGGCCGCCAGCACCGCGATGGAACTGAACCTGAGCCGGCTGGCGGGCGATGTCGGAGTGGGCCAGCAGACCGCTCGTCGGTGGCTCAATGTGCTCGAGATCGGGTATCTGGCTGTTACGCTGCCGCCGCACTACGCCAACTTCCGCAAGCGCCTGCGCAAACGACCTCGCCTGCACTTCCTGGACACCGGGCTTGTCTGCTATCTCCTCGACATCCCGGATGCCCACACGCTGGCGCGACACCCGCTGCGGGGAGCGATCTTCGAGTCGTTCGTCGTCTCTGAACTCATCAAGAGTTTCGCCAATCGCCGCCGCGAGGCGCCGATCTACTTTTGGCGCGATGCGACCGGCCGCGAGATTGATGCGCTGATCGACCTGGGCGACAGGCTCGTCCCCGTCGAAGTCAAATCCGGGGAGACCGTTCCCGCCGACGCGGTGCAGAACCTGGAGTGGTGGACGGGCCTTCCAGACAACCCGACCACCGGCGGACTGCTCGTCCACGGTGGCAAGACGCGGTTTCGAATCAAGGGATTCGACGTGCTGCCCTGGTTTCTCGGCTGACGGTTAAAGGTCCGGACGCCTGTTAGCCTGCCTGCAGTTCCTTCAGCTTTGCCACGGCCTCCGCAGGGTCGGGCAGCGTGCCCTGGTAGCTTTCTGTGTGCCGCACGACGCCCGCGGGATCGATGATAATGAGTGAGCGATTCACGATGCCCACCGACTCGTTGAAGATCCCGAGCGAACGGGCGACCGCGCCGTGGGGCCAGAAGTCCGACAGCAGCGGGTGCCGCATGCCGCCCATGGCGGTGGACCAGGCGTTCAGGGACGGGGCAGAGTTTACGCTTAAGCCCACAAGCGCCGCGCCAGCGTCGGTGAATTGATTCAACGCACGGTTGAAATTATTGGTCTGGTTGCTTCAGCCGCCGGTGAAGGCCAGGGGAAAGGTATGCAGGACGACCCACTTATCGCCCTTGAACTGGCTGAGCGATAGCTCCTCGCCCGCGTGGCTTCTCAAGGCGAAATCCGGGGCTTCGGCTCCGACTTCGATCATGGGATCCTCCCGTGTGGTTCCCTGCGAAGCATACAGGCAAAGCGTTTCCAGAGGATACGTCCGGGCGCGTTGCGACCAGATCACCCGACATCAGAACGCCGGAAACACTTCCTCCGCGAACCTTCGCGCGTAGTCATAGCCGCCCTCCGACAGTGGCGGCGGCGTTGGCATCGGGTGCGGCACGATGATTTCTATCGGCAGGCCGTACCCGAGGATGGTTTTGATCTGATCCGTGATCGCCTGGAAGGATCCATGCAGGACGAAGGCATCGACGGCGGCGTCCGGAAGGAAGGAAACCACGTCGCCAGCGGCTTCGAGGTCCTGGGCGTGGTGGAAATCCGGCCAGACGCGCCGCTTCAGGACGGCCACGTCTTCGCCGGTCCAGGGCAGATCGATGTTGTCGAATAGCGACCGCGAGTACTCGTAGTAACCGGCGGCCGCGGCGCGACCGATCCGTCCCGCGCGCTCGGCGTCCGCCTCGACGATGGTGTGGAAAACGCAGCCGATGCGGATTTCTTTCGGATCCCGACCTGCCTCTGCGGCGCCCGCGTGAACAGCCTCGACAGCGCGGCGCAGGTTGGTCTCGTGAACACCGACCCGGATAAAGACGCCGTCGGCGACACGGCCAGCCATGCGCAACGTCCTGGGGCCTTGCGTGGCGACCCACACGGGGACAGGCGCGGAGTGGCGGAGCACGGCGGGCCTGGCGGCGTCGACGGCCACGCGCTCGCCGGCATTGAGCGACCGTATGGTGATGATCGCTTCTTCGAACGCCGCGACGGTGGCGGGTCGCCTGCCCATGAGGCGGACTGCGGTATCGCCCACGCCCATGCCCAATATCGTGCGTCCGGGATCCAGCCGGTCGACCGTCGCGATCGACCCGGCGATGACCGCGGGGTGACGCATCACGGGGTTTTCTATCAGCGTGCCCAGCATGATGGTCCGTGTCTCCCGCAAGGCGTGCGCGAGCAACACGTACGGATCCAGTACCAGGAGCGGCGAAGAAGCAATGAACCCGTAGTGCCAACCCAACCCTTCGAGCCGCGCCGCGTCTGCGGCGAAGCGCAGGGGCGATCGGTGATCAAGTCGATTCAGGCCGAACGCCAGGCCATCTCGAATAGTCGTGGGATTGCCGTTCATTGTTCCTGCTCCTTTCGTCCTTCGTATCTCGCCCGGGTGGTCGCCGGTTGCCGGCGTAGCGTTTCGGGCACGAAGATTATCAGCAAACAGATGCCCACGAAGGCCATCCCGCCGGTGGATGTGCAGGCGATCGCAAGCGATGTCCACTGTGCAACCGGCCCCATGATGAAAGGTCCCACCGCCGCGCCCACGTCGCCTACCAGCCGCCACACACCGAGAAATTCACCGCGTCCTTGCACAGGCGACAGGTCTCCGCCGAGCGTCATGAAAATGCCGGTGCCGAAACCGTTGCCGATCCCGGCCAGGATGCCTGCGGCGGCGAAGGTCCAGAAGCCGCTGGCGAACGGCAGGGCGGCGACGCCGAGGCCCAGCAGCAACATCGCGGGTCCCAGCGCCCACCTGCGGCCGACAAGGTCGATGATCATGCCTGCGGGATAGAACATCGCCATGTCGACCGCGGCGGAGAGGCTGAATGCCAGTCCGATTTCGGCGGCGGAGAACCCCATCTCGGAACCGACCAGCGGAATCATCAGCAACCGCCCGGCACGCAGGAACATCAGTACGATCATGACGCTCCCAGCCGTCGCGAAGGTTCGCTTATGCGTCCCAACGACATGTGCGAGGCGGGTCGGCTCAAGCCCCTGAGCCCGTCTGGGCTGGGCCGCGAAGATCAGCACCATCACAAGGGAAACCGCGAACAGGGCGCCCGCGGCTGCAAACACGGACCGATATCCGATCAAGTCGGCACCAATACCTGCAAGCAGCGGACCGACAAGCGCCCCAGCGCGTTGCAGCCCCGCCATCAGGGAGATCACGCGGCCGCGCTGGTCGAGGCGCACCGTGTCGGTAATGAATGTCACCCTTCCGAGCACCCAGATGCCAGCACCGGCGCCGAAGCCGAGGGCAGCGAAAGAGAGCACGGAAACGCCGGTTGCGGCTGCGGGCGCAAAGGTGGCGAGCGTGGCCAACACGAGTCCCAGGATCATGACACCGCGGTCGCCAATGCGAGTCACCAGCATTCCGGCGGGTACGTCCATCAACATGGTCCCGGCACCACGCAAACCCACGATGGTGGCGGCCAGCCCCGGACCGCCGCCGATTTCGAGGGCATAAAGCGGCAACATGATCTGCACGGCGTTCTGGGCGATCGCGGAGAAGAACGACGGCATGTAGACCGGCAGGGCGATGCCGCGCATCACCGACAGGACGGTGTCCCGATCACCGGGTTCCGCCGAATACGAAGTCCTTCGCCTTGGTCCTAACATGACATGACGCGTCCCGCCTCTAGAGACGACCCAGGTCGAGTCGCCCTCCGCCGTCCACGCCGCGGCTGTCTTCGCGTCGACACGGAGCGGCGTCAAGGTCAGTCCGACATGGCTTTCCAATGGACAAGGGTGAGCCGAGCACGCCCCCGGGGCCCAGGCGCGAGTGCCGGGTGTGGCTCGGTGTCACGTCATTCTCGCATCGTTTCACGCGCGTGGAAATCGACACTGCCGGGGAGCGAATCCTGGCGTGCACAACTGCGCCAATCAAATGTGGCGCAGTTCCTCAAATTGCGCCATAACTGCGCCATTAGTGTTGTATTGACCCCGCCAATCACATGCCCGAGAAGAATGCGATAGCGTTACTCCACACCATCCAGACCGCCTCTGGTGGACTGGGATTGTCTGAACTATTGACCCGGCACCCAGACATTGCGCGTCGAACTGCCCAGCGATATTTCGGTCGGTGGATCAGGGAGCGGCAAATCGTCGCGGTTGGAGAAGGGCGGGCCCGTCGGTATCGAGCGACAGCCTCCACGACCATGTCGGCGAATACGGCTGATAGCGGATTTCCGAGCGACATTCCTGCGTCTGCGGATAGCCAAGACGTCCTCGCCTATGTCGATCAGCCGCTCGAAGCGCGCAGGCCCGTGGGCTACGACCGCGAATTTCTCCACGCCTATCAGCCCAACGAGACGTGGTATCTCCACGGTGCGCTGCGCCGTCAATTGCGGAGAATGGGCGATACGGGCCAAGCGGGGCTGCCCGCGGGAACCTATGGCAGAGCGATCCTCAACCGCCTGCTGATTGATTTTTCCTGGGCATCCAGTTATCTCGAAGGCAACACCTATAGTCGGCTCGATACGCGCGAACTGATCGAGCACGGCAAGGTCGCTGAGGGCAAGACCCTGATTGAGACTCAGATGATCCTGAACCACAAGGGGGCAATCGAGCTGTTGGTGGACAATGCCGATGCGGCTGCGTTCAACCGTCACACCCTCCTCAATCTTCACAGTGCCCTGTCCGAAAACCTGCTGCCCAACCCGGCGGACGAGGGTCGTGTGCGCCGCCACATCGTGGAGATCGGCCGAAGCGTTTACCAGCCCCTCTCGGTGCCGGCGCAGACCGACGAAATGCTGGGGACACTCCTGGACAAGGCGAACCGGATTGCGGACCCATTCGAACAGTCCTTCTTCGCCATGGTGCATTTGCCGTACTTGCAGCCTTTTGCGGACATTAACAAACGCACCTCCCGACTTATCGCCAACCTTCCCTTGATCCGCGCGAACCTATGCCCGCTGACTTTTCTCGACGTGCCCGAACGCGCGTACAGCCGTGCCATCCTCGGCGTATACGAGTTGACCCGCGTTGAACCACTTCGAGACCTGTACCTGTGGGCCTATGAACGGTCGACGCAGGAGTACGTCGCCGTCACGCGAGATCCGGTGCAACCGGATCCCGCGCGGCTTACCTACCGCGATTGTCATCAAACAAACTGTTCGAGATGTTGTCGAACATCCGGATGATGACCCTCTCGACAGGATCCGGCAGTTCCTCGCGAACAATTCGGGAACGCTGGACGACATCGCCATGGCCGATGTGAAAGCTCTCGTTATCGAAGAACTACGGCGGCTGCACGAAGGGAGCTTGGCCCGATACGGCCTGCGCCTTGCGCAATATGCGATTTGGAGAGAACGTCGGCGGGAGACTTGAGCCGCGACCCTTGGTGAATTCGTGCGGGCTTGGCGCGCGACGGCGGGTCGAGGGCACCGCACGTTTCAGGACAGCGCCGCGGCGATGATCCGGCGAGCCTGATCGACGATATCGCCTTCCAGCGTTGCGTCGTGGCCGGAGAGCGCCGGCGTGTGCAGGTGTCCCAGGGGAAACTCAACCCCGAGCTGTTTCTGCAGCAGCAGGCTGCGATAGGTGATCTCGTTCGACAGGTAGCCCCCGCTCGCGCCTCGCACAGCGGTGTCCGGCGTCAGTTCCTCCAAGGACCGCGCGGTGAACGAACCGCGCTCGATGCTCTCGACGCGCCGGTTGTCGCGGATGCGCCAGCGGCCCTGGACTGCGGACATCGTGGCCGCTGGCAGGGAGAACTCGAGGAATTCCGGCGCCCCGATGCCGCCGAGGTCCGGCGGTACGAGCGGGTTCGATGCCGAGGCGCCGCTCAACGCGTTGCTGTTGTCCGCGGTTTCCGCAGAGCGGCGAAGGCCCGGGAAACGTTCCAGATCGAAGCCGTCGCGTCCCATGCTTACCGTCAATGCCAGCGCCAGGCCGCGTTGGAACAGCGGTCGAAGCAGGTCTTCGACAACGCCCCGTTCGAAGGCACCGAAACGCACCGGCAAGATCGCGGTCCGCACGTGGGCCCCGGCAATCGTCGTGCCGTCGAGGGCGAGCGCGACCAGTCCCGAGGGATTGCTCTGCTCGACCGCGTCGTCCAGGTGGAAGGGATCGAAGCCGGTCACCAGTACCCTGGGGACTCCGGGCGGGTAGTCCGGTTCGAAGTTTCGGGACAGCCGCTCCGCGAGATCGACGGCGGCTGGTTGGCCGAGCGTCCGGCACAGCTTGAGCCGCGCCCAGTAGAGGGGTCGATCATCCAGATGGCCGGACTGGACGTCGGCAACCGCTCGCCGCCACAGGCGCGCACCGTCGCCCAACCGGACGATGTCGTCGTAACGCCCCGTCACGGACGGCATCGCCCGAGCGGCGCTTTCGAGGCGGGTTTGTTCAATTTCCATCGTCACGGTTGGCGTTCCCTGCCGTTGTCTTGCGGAATCTTGCGCCGCTGGTCGATACTCGATCGGGAAGCGACCAAGGACACCCATGCCCGGAACCATTATCGACGCTCAGATCCACCTGTGGGAGCGGGAATCCCCGGATCGTCCGTGGCCGGACTATCCCGCATACGCGCATGGGGAGGAGTTGACCGCCGAGCAGGCGCCCGCGCGCATGGACGAGGCGGGAGTGCATCGGTCGGTGATGGTGCCGCCGTCCGGGAGGGCGACTGGAACCGATCAGTCGATTAAGCCACGCGAAACGCCCTGTCTGTCATGGATCGTAACGGGCGAACCATACCTCCTCGGAAGGCCAGGATTGCGCCCATTCGGCATCGGCCCAGGCATAGGTCGTCTCCGCGCCAGGCGGCGCGCCGAGTTCGAGGAGTCGTTCCAAGACAAAACCGTTGCCCGTCAGCAATTCGATCCACTGCCCGTGGGTCAGGTAGAACTCTACTTCATCGCCCTCCGGCCACTGGACGCTGTAAAGGCCGAGGTAGGGACGTTGCAGTGCCGCCGTCATCTTCTCGCCGTCAAGATCGGGCATGCATGCGATGGCGAAGCCGGCGTTGGTCATGAACACCAGTTGGCCGCCCGGTCGAAGCACCCGCGCGGCTTCCGGAACCCAACGCAGGGGATCGGCCCAGAGCGCGGCGCCGTATTCCGAGATCGCGAAGTCGAAACTATCGTCGCCGAACGGCAGTTGTTCGCCGATACCCTCGACCAGCGATATGGGCAGTCTGTGCCGGGCGCGCAGGCTATTCGCCGTTGCGAGCTGGTTTGGCGTAGGGTCGATGCCGACGACCTCGCCGCCTCGCCGGGCTATCCAGGCCGAGACGTAGGCGGTGCCGCAGCCGATCTCGAGGCATCGCTTGCCGGCGAGGTCCTCCGGCAGCAGCCCGAGATCGGTTTCGGCCAGTTTCCAGATGCCCCAACACGGATCGGTGCTGGCCCACGCGCAACGGCCACTTTCGGCATAACGCGCGGCGAATTGCTGCCAGGCGTCGCGGTTGCGGCGCACATGATCCTGCGGCGTGCTCACTGCCGGGCCAATGCCTTAATATCTTCGATGCGTGAGGCCAACGCGCGTAGCGTCGCGGCGATCGCGTCTACTCCTGGCGCCACTTGCTCGTATTCTCGGTGTTCCATGGCTTCACGAATCCATGGCAGCGTCTTCGCGCCATAGCCGGTGTAGAAGCCAGGGGCATAGATCTGGTGGCGGTACCAGGGCCGTCCCGGCAAACCTTCCGCGCGGGTGAGCAACCGTTCGCTGGTGAAGAGCAGGCGATTGATTTCGGCGAGCGCGGCATCGTCGACTTCCGGCGTGACGGCGTAGCCGTCGAGGGCCTCTTCGATGCGGGTCAAGGCGTTGTGTATCGGTGCGAAGTTGAAATGGGGAACGCTCTGTCGCCGAGCCGGGGGACGTAGTGCCTTGGTGGGGTCGAGCGCGGCCGAAAAAGCACCGCTGTCGATGAGGCCGTTGACCCGCGCGACCTCCTGGCGCTCGGTCTCGGCCAGGGCTTCGAGTTCTTCCACGTAGCCCCGCACCGTCTCGACGAGATTGGTGAAGTCGAAGGGCAGCAACCGCGCGTTGGCCATGCGCAGCGTCGCGCGGCCGGTGATTTTGGCCAACACCACTCCGTACACATGCCCCGGGTCGACGAAACGTTCGTAGTGCTCGACCGTGTCGTAGAGGGTGTGGTAGCTGCCGCTCTCGCCTTCGCCGCCGATGGACACGTTGGCCGAGGCGATGCCCACGTGATGTATGAACGTCGTGTAGTCCGAGCCGGAGCCAAGTGCCGAGATGCGAAGATCGGCGCGTGCGTTCAGATCCTGGATGGCCGTTTCATCGCCGCTCACACGAATACGGGCGCGGTTGCGCGCGGCCATGGACAGTCCGGTTTGCGGGTCAATCACGTCGCGTTGTACCGCGTTGAAGAATTTTTCGAGCGAGTGACTGCCGCCGATGCGCACGAAGCCTCGCGAATTGCCGTCCGTGTTGGTGTAGAGCACCGCCTTCTCTGCGAGTTCCTGGCGGTTCTCCTCCACCCACTCTGCGGAACCCATCAGGCCCTGTTCTTCCGCGTCCCAGGCAGCGAACACCACTGTGCGCGCCGGCGGTTCGGGCAGCTTCGAGATGGCTTTCGCCTCCGCCAACAGGGAGATCAGCCCTGAAACGGGATCCCGCGCGCCGTGGTTCCAGGCGTCGTGATGGTTGCCCCGAATCACCCACTGGTCCGGCCACACCGCCCCTTGGCGCCGCGCCACGACGTTCTTCGCGGTGACGGTATTCCACTCGAACTCTAGTTGCAGGCGAACGGTCGCCGGTCCGGGTCCGATGCGATAGGTGATGGGCAACCCGCCGCGCCACTCCGGCGGCGCGACCGGACCTTCGATGGCGTCGAGTAGCGGTAGCGCATCGCTATAGCCGATGGGGAGAGTCGGTATCGTCGCGATGGATGGCGCGTCTCGTATCTCGAGCCGTTTCGCGTCGGCGGTGGCGGCCCAGCCCGGCGTCAGCGGATCGCCGGCATAGAGCGGCGTGTACTTGATCGAACCGCGTTGAACGCCGCTGTCGTTCTTGTACGGGCCTTCCGGGTACACCTCGCCTCGGACATAGCCGTCGTCGCTGGGGTCGGAGTAGATGAGGCATCCGATGGCGCCGCGCTCGGCGGCGAGCCGTGACTTGATGGCGCGAAAGGCGTTGCCGTATCGGACGATCACGATCTTGCCCGCGACGTCGATGCCGTAACGCTCAAGCTGCTCGTAGTCTTCCCGCAGGCCATAGTTGACATATACGAGTTGGCCCGTGACGTCGCCGTCCGGCGAAAAGGCGTTGTACGGCGGCAGCACGTCGGGCGACGCGCTGCTTTCATCCCCGGCGACGCTGCGTTCAACCAGGGAAGCCGAGAAGGCGTGCGGTGCGATCATTTCAAGGCGCCGGGTCTTTGGAACAGGAAACAGCACCTCGTAACTCGCGATTTCGGTGTCGTATCCCCATTCGGTGAACAGGCGCTTCAGGGTCTCGACATTGCGCTGCCCGTGGCTGGAACCGACGTGATGGGGTTGTCCAGCGAGTTCGTGCATCCAGGTGCGCAAGTCGGACGCGTCGAGGTGGCGGTCGAAATCTGCTTCGAGGCGGCGCTGAACCTCTGTGCCGGCTTCCGTGAATCCTGGTATTGACTCATCAGCAGCGGCGTTGAGGGTCAGAGCCGAGACGAGTGCGATTGCTCGGAGCATGGTCGTGGTACGGGAAATGGCGGACGAAGATTGTAACCGCGGAACGGGGTCGGGGAGGGGACCGCTGAACCGTGCCTGTGCTGACTATTCGCCTTGGGTCGGGCCCGAACCGATCCAGTCCCGGGCGCGGCGTATGTGTTCCAGCGGCCGGAATATCGACGAGAATGTATCGGACACGACGCCGTTCTCATCCAGCAGGTAGGTGACCCGCCCCGGCAGCGGTCCGGTGAAGGCCCCGAAGAGGCGGCGCACCTTGTTGCCTGCGTCACTCAGGACGGGGAATGGGAGCGAGTGATGCTCGGCGAATCGCTCATGCGATGCGACTCGACCGCTGTTGATGCCCACCACCTCCGCTCCCGACCCAACGAACTCCTCGTAGTGGTCGCGGAACCCGCGGGCCTCCAGGACACAGCCCGGCGAGTCGTCCATGGGATAGAAGAACAGCACGACTTTCCGGCCGCGCAAGGAGTTGAGCGTAAATGCCTCCCCGCCCGCCGCCGGCAAGACGAAGTCGGGCGCCTCATCGCCGATGGCAACTTTCGTTTTGCGCGTAGCCATATCTGGACTTCGAAAGTCGAGTTGATCAGAAATCATACCCATTCGCTCGCGGGGATGTCGAAGGGATTTGACGCGATCTTCCGGGGGCCCTTTGGCTAGTAGATCCCCGGCACGATGCGCCAGCGGACGTGCCGTCGATACTGCTCCCACAGCGACCCGTATTTCTTCGCGCAGCGCCGGTCGTCGTCCCGCTCGCGCGGAACGAGCAGCGCCACGTAGTAGAGGAGCGGCCAGCCGAGAGAGAGGGCAAGACCGCAGGCCATGAGGAACTCGCCCAGGTAGTTGACGTGTCGCAACACGCCCCAGAAGCCGCTGCAAAGTACGCTGTGTTTGCCGTCTGAAATGGTTCTTGGGGCGATTCGTCCCAGGAAGTGCCCCACAGCCGTCGCCTTCGGCTTCAGCTCTTTTTTGGCGAGGGGTGCCCCCTCGCGCTCCCCGGCTGAGGGCTCTTGGCCCGGCCCCGCTCGTCGACCATGGAACAAGCGCTCCCGGTCGCTGGCGCTCCCCGGAGGCGTTTGTTCCCTGGAAGGTATGGTCGGGGTCTCGCTTGAAGGCAAATTTCTGCATGTTCGCGCTGCGCGCCAACGACCAGCCGGCAAAGAAGATGAGCGCGGAAACGACGAGGAGCCAGGCGGATGGTTCCGGGTTGGGAAGGTCCGCGACCGACCATAGTCCCACTGCGTAGAAGTACGGGTACCAAATCAGGCAACCTCCGCGAAGAACCCCGTCAGGGAATCGGTCAAGTCAGGTCTTTCGTATTTGCCGCCATCAGCCGAATGGCCGTCCTGCGCGGCAGCAGGCGCTCGAAAAGACTGGCGAAAATCCGGTTCAGCGCGCCGGGCACCACGCGCGGGCCCTTGCCCAGGGCGTCCAGGGTCTGGCGCGCGACGGCGTCGGGAATCATCGTGCCCGGTGCTACCCGGTTGGTGGATTTGAGATAGCGAGGCGTACTTATCGCCCCGGGGCAGGAAACCACGACGTCGATGCCTTGCTCGCGCAGTTCGTGCCAGAGACCCTCGCCGAGGACGGTGTTGAATGCCTTGCTGGCCACATAGGCGGCGAGGCGAGGAGCGCCCTGCATACCCGCCAGCGATGACATCAGCACCACCGCGCCCCGCCCGCGCTCGCGCATGGGCGGCAGCAGCGCGCGCAGGAATGTCAGCGGACCATGTACGTTGACGCGCATGAGTTGGTCGAGGTCATCGTCTTCGAGTTCGAGGAAGCTGGCCACCGGCACGAATGCCGCGTTGTAGACGATCACGCCCGGTTCGAGATCGGCCGTGGCATCCGAGAGTGCTTCGGCGAGCTTTGGACTCGCGAGGTCCAGCACCAGAATACGGACATCGATGCCGTGATCCTGGCGCAGCCTGTCCGCGACCGCCCGAAGCGCCCCTGCGCGCCGCGCGATCAGCAGGAGATGCATGCCGCGTTTGGCGAGCTCGGTGGCGAACGCCGCGCCAAGACCCTCCGATGCCCCTGCGATCACAGCCCAGTCGCCGTAACGCGTTCGAAAGTCCCGCATTTCAACTCGCTCCTCGTTCGTGCTCGGGTGTCAATCGATTGTTAGCGTCGGAGCACTGAACTACATTACACCTCGTGCCAGTAATGATCCCATCGAGCTGCGCGCCGGCGGTTGTATGTCATGCTGGCTCCGGTTCGAATCCGGCCGATTCAGACGGGCCCCGGAATGCGTGCCTCGCTGGCCTCGACGCCATCGCCCGTGGCAAGGGCGCGCTGGACGCCGCCATCGCCGCGACACAATTTCTCGAAGACGACGAACGTTTCAACGCCGGAACCGGCTCGAACCTTCGCCTGGACGGGACCATCCAGATGGATGCGTCATGCATGACGAGCGGCGGGAACTTTGCCGCAGTGGCTGCCATCGAGCGCGTCAGGAACCCCGTCGCTGTCGCCAGACGCCTGCTTGGGACCCCGCATATTCTGCTTGTGGCGGACGGCGCCACTGCGTTTGCCCGTCGCTGCGGCTTTGCCGACCATGACCCGGTGACACCGGCGGCGCAGTCGCGGCTCCGGAAAGTATTGGCCGTTACCGATCCGCTTGGGGAATGGTCGCATTCCGAGCTGGAACGCGCCTGGAACTACGATACCCCGTTGCGCCAGGTTCTGGGCAGTGACACGGTAGGCAGTGTCGTACGGGATGGTCAGGGATTTGCGTGCGCCCTCAGCACCGGGGGCACAACGACGGTTCTGCGCGGGCGTGTGGGGGATGTCCCCTTGCCTGGTTGCGGTTTATTCGCCGGTATACACGGCGCCATCGCCGCGACTGGCGACGGCGAACACATCGCCAGATCCCTGCTGGCCTATCGGGCCTATGCCGAGCTTGAACGGGGGCGAAGCCCGGAGCAGGTCGTTGAATGGGCTCTCGGCGAACTCGCCGAAGGCGTGGATATTGGAGTCATCGCCATCAATCAGACCGGCTTTGCGGGCGGCGCCAGACAAGGCATGGCTTGGCACGGCCAGTGCGGCCAGGCGCGCGCATGAAGATTCTCATGCGCTATTGCGACCACACCCAGTTGCCGTAACACGTTAGAAAGTCAGGCGTTCCAACTCGCTCCTCGTTCGTGCTCGGGTATCGGGAACGCTTCGTTCGGCATCATACCCAAGGTCCGACGCGTCAAAATTTGAAGAAAGTGTTTGACAAGCCGACAGGCACCCCTATACTCGCCCGCCCTCGATCAGGACAAACGGTTTTTCAGGAACGTGAATTCAGTGATTTCGGCAACAGCAAGCCGTCCTCTCGACGCTGATCTGCCGACGGCATCTCTACCGGCGCAGTCGAAGAACTGCGGCGGCGAGCGCGTTGGCGAGGATGAAACGACGATGCGTTGACCTTCCTTGAAGGAATTCCTGGAAGGCGATGCTTGAGACCTTCCAGGGGAAACAAAAAGCCTTGGTCGGTTACCCGAACAGGGCTTTTTTTTGGCTTGGGAGATATTTCGAATCGCGCCTCACCGAGAGTTTCGGTGGGGCGGGGGCGAGGCGAGGGCCTCGTCCGACCTGGGGTTGGGCGGCGTGCGGCGTTCTGATGGCGCGGGTTCTTGAATCCCGTCCGGCGCACTCACGCTACCCATCGCAAGGTGTGTACCGAGCGGTCTGTGCGCACCCAACCTGTGGAATTAGCTCAAGGTAGAGCACCGGTCCTGCACTGGTTGTTGCCGGTTCGATTCCGGCATTCCAATAGGCGACTTCCTGCAAAGGAGTCACACGGCCTGGAACCGTGACTATCGCTGGTGACGAGCGTTATTCGTTACACGGGCGCCCGTTCCCGGCGCTTGCCCGCAAGGGCTGGCGCAGCAACGACGGAGCCGACGGGTGGCGCCGGCTTGGCCTTGCCGAGTCGGCACGCCGACGTATCCGGCGCATCGCCCGCGAGCCGTCGCTCGAACGCTGCGGCCCCGATCAGGGGCCCAGCGAGAGAGTGGCGACCGCGCGCGGTACGTTCGATACGCCGGCACCATCGGTCCGCGACGGAGTTGTGGGAGCGGGTGCATTTATTGAAGAGCGAAGAGGAGGGCAGGCCATGTTGTTTGTTCAAAAATTCATCGTGCTGAAGCACGAACGGGGACTCCTGTTCAAGGACGGGGACTTCATCCGTTTCCTGGAACCGGGGACGTACCGCTTTCGCGGGCTGCGCCGACGCTACAACGTGGAGCGATTCGACCTCGCCGAGCCGTTGTTCACGCATCGACTCGTCGACTACCTGGTCGAGGCCGCGCGCGCAGACGTCGAGCGGCTGTTCACGTTGGTCGAGACCGGCGCAAACGAAGTGGCGGTGGTCTACCAGAATGAACGCGCCGCCGAGATCGTCGGCCCTGCACGGCGCAAGCTGTACTGGAAGGGTCCGATCGAAACGCGCGTGGAACGGTTCGATCTGGACGCGGGTCTCGCGCTCGACGCGAAGCTTGTCCGGCAGCTTGCGGGGACGAATCCTCTTCGAGGTTTGGATCAACATGGCGTCTACTCGCGCGAGGTCCCCGATGGGCACGTCGGGCTGCGGTATGTGGACGGCAAGCTGACGGATTCGCTGGCGCCGGGCGTGCACGCGTTCTGGACCTACGGTCCTGGCGTAAAGGTGGAAGTCGTGGACCTGCGCGTGAAGACGCTGGACGTGCAGGGTCAGGAAATCCTGACCCGCGACAAGGTCAGCCTGCGTGTCAACCTGACCGCGACCTATCGGTTCGTGGACGCGGAGAAGGCCGTGCGCGAGGCGAAAGACCCGCTGGATCTCCTGTACAAGGAGATCCAGTTCGGCCTGCGCGCCGCGGTCGGCACGCGCACGCTCGACGCGTTGCTGGAGGACAAGTCGGTGATCGACCGCATTGTCGCCGAGCGCGTCGGCGAACGCTTCGCTGACATCGGCATCGCCGTCGAGAGCGTTGGCGTCAAGGACATCATCCTGCCGGGCGACATGAAAGATCTGCTCGGCAAGGTGGTGGAAGCCGAAAAGGCGGCGCAAGCCAACGTGATTCGACGTCGCGAGGAAACCAACGCGACCCGGTCGCTGCTCAACACGGCCAAGGTCATGGAGAGCAATGCCGTGGCGCTGCGACTGAAGGAACTGGAGACGCTGGAAAAGGTCACCGAGAACGTCGGCAACCTGTCGGTTTTCGGCGGCCTGGACGGCGTGCTGAACGAACTGGTTCATCTGAAGCAGTAAGTCTGCGTTGCACGGGGGAGCGGGCGGTGTGCCGTCCGCTCCTCTAGTTTTCCTGTTGACAGGCAATGACACTATCATCGACGAAAGTGACTTGGACGACGGAGGCAGTCGATGTCGACGCCAACCAGAAAGAAGTACATGGAAGATCTTGATCCCGTCGAGTTCATAGCGGTGCTCGACGAGGGCGGGCGAAAATTCAACGAGGAATGCGATCGGTTGGGTATATCGCGCGTGATCGAGATTGATGGAGAGACGGTGCTGTACCACCCCGATGGGTCGCATACGCCAATGCCGGACCCGGATGATCGAGAGGCCGTCCTGGCCTTGTTCCGGCAGCACAAGGTCTCGCTGGATGGCGTTCGATACCACTGATCGGCCGCGCTTCACGCTCTTTGCCGGCCCGAACGGGGCGGGCAAAACCACGGCGTACCGCCGCTTTCTAGCTGCTGGCTACGAAGCTGGCGAGTACCTGAACGCGGACGACATCGTGAAATCCATGTCGGGCGGGACCGCCGTAGACGTGAGGGCGGGGCGAGAGGTGATCCGGCGCACGCGATCCCTGATCGCCGCCGGACAGCCGTTCGTGCGCGAAACCACGTTGTCGGGTCGGGAAATCCTTCGAAGCGTTTCCGCTGCGCGCGCCTCGGACTACCGTGTGGTGATGGTGTTCGTGGGAATTCTCTCAACGAAAACGACCAGAAGCCGAGTCACCTTTCGCGTCGCATCGGGCGGTCACGACATTTCGCGGCAAGCCCAGGAACGGCGTCTCCCCCGTTCGTTGGACAACGCGCGTCGAGTCGCCCGGATTGCCGATGTCGTTTACTTCCTGGACAACGCGGGGCTGCAGCACAAGCTGGTGGCGACCGTGTCTGAGGGCACGATCACCTTTCGGGATTCTTCGCAAGCGGATTGGCTGGAACGAGCCACTGCCGGTTTGCCGCAAGCACCGTCGCTATTTTCGCGCGACGAGGCTCTATCTCGGTTGCGCGAGGCGGAGAGATTGTCTGACAGCCGGCGAGTGCGTGAGGGCCAGTCCGCGTACTCTGTCTGACGCCGCGCGGCGGGCCGAGCCTGCCCGCCTTTTGCGGATTTCTTGCACCTTCTTCCGCATGTGCTCCCACTAGCATCTGTTCCATCGGCATTTACTAACGTGGAGTTGCTGCATGAGCGCAGAAAAGTCGGATTCATCACCCCAGTCTTCGTCCGCGGGCGTGCGGGGCTTGCGGTTCGACCCGCGCTCCATTTCGTTGCGGTTCGTTGTCGTGGCGGCGCTCATTGTCGCGTCGATGATTCCGCTGCAGCTCGTGAGCTGCACCGTCGACGACCGCGACTGGTACCGCAACGAGGCCGTTGACGACATCGCCGCCGCCTGGGCTGGCCAACAGCGCATCGCCGGGCCAATCATGGTTATCCCCATGGACGCCAGCGAGAGCGAGGGCGGCGAGGAGCAGTTCGTGGCGGTAATGCCGGAGCGGATCGATATTGCCGTCGTCACCCATCACGAGCTGCGTCGGCGCGGGATATTCGAGACGCCGGTGTTGAGTGCCGACATTACCGCCGAAGGTGCGTTCGCGCCCCTGGACCTGGAAGGACTTCGAGCCCGGTTCGGCGCACTCCGCCTGGATCTGGCGGTGCTGGTCATCGGTGTTTCAGACCCGCGCGGGATCCGGGATGCGACCCTCGTGTGGAGAGAGGGCGAGGTGGCTTTGAGCGCGACTTCGGGCTACGGACCCGGCATCCAGGCGGGCCTGCAAGGCTCGCTGGCGGATGCAGCGGCGCTTGGCGGCGCGTTTTCGCTGAAGATGAACCTGCGAGGGACGGAACGCTTCTCGGTGGTGCCGGTGGGCGATGGTTCGACGGTGGCGATGCAGTCCACCTGGCCACATCCGAGCTTCGATGGCGGCTTGCTTCCCGACGTGCGCGATGTAACGCCCGATGGTTTCGCGGCTTCGTGGACCACGCGCGACCTGGCGCGGGGGTTCCCCGGCGTGATGCGGATTTCGTCGACTGATGACGACTACTTCGAGGACAAGGATCTGGGCTTCAGTGTCTTCGAGCCCGTCGATCTGTATAGCAGCGTTGAGCGGAGCATCAAGTACGGCATGCTGTTCGTGGTGTTGACGCTCGTGAGCGTGCTGTGTCTCGAGCTCGCTACCGGCATTCGATTTCACTTCGTGCAGTACGGCGTGACGAGCATCGCCCTGGTGCTTTTCTTTTTGACGCTGCTGGCGCTTGCGGAACACGTGGGCTTCACGCTGGGCTACGTCGCGGCGGCTGTCGTTCTCACCGGCATGATCGGTTTGTACGCCTACGGGTCGACCGGCAACCGTCGGCTCACCGTTGCAGCGTTCGGCTCGCTGGCGGCCTTGTACGCCGTGCTGTACACGCTGCTGCGGCTGGAGTCCATAGCGCTTCTTGTCGGCACGGTTGTCCTGCTCGCGGTGCTGGCGATGCTCATGCGCGTAACTCGCGGGCTGACGTCGACTGTCGATGACGAGGCGCCTGCATAGCGCATCCCGGCAACCCGGCGGCCGCTGGAATCAGGGACTCTGTTCGTCAGATTGTCTTCGCTTCGCGCAGGGCGGCGATTTTGGTGTCGCTGATGCCGACTTCCCGAAGCACGTCGTCGGTATGCGCTCCCAGTTCGGGCACCCCGCCCGCGGGTTCCAGGGGCGTCGCGCTCATGCGGATCGGCGTGGCCACGATCCGCTGGCTGTCGCCGTGACTGTCCACAGCTTCCGTGAAGTAACCGTTCTCCCACGCGCCGGGGTCGGATAGCACCTGTCGATGGTCGCGCACCGGCGCATAGCGCACGCCGGTGTCGCGCAGCGCGTCGCACCAGGCGTCGGTGGTCCGGGTCTTGAACACCTGAGCCAGCTCTTCGCGCAGCCAGGCATGGGTTTCCGGCGACATTTCCCGGTGTTGCAGGCGTTCGTCCAGGGTCAGATCAGGGCGTTCGAGCGCCACGAAGAATGCGTCCTTTTCCCTTGCTCGCACGCCGACGATAGCGATCCCGCCGTCGGCCGTTGGAAATATGTCGTAAATGGTCCTGATGAGCGGATGACCGGAGTTCGAACGCCCCGCAACCTGATCGGTCAACAGCAGGTGCGTGTATTCGGTGGCTTGCGCCCAGATCTGACCGCCGAGCAGCGACACGTCGACCTGTTGGCCGCAGCCGGTGTGGGTCCGGTGGTGCAGCGCCGCCAGAACCCCGGCGACCATGTTCAGCGAGCCGATGTGGTCGGCGATGAAGATGGCCACGGGCGACGCCGGATCGCCGTCGCGGCCCGTGGTGCTGACGAGTCCGCCGGCGGCTTGCGCCGCGAGGTCGGCGCCTTCGCGCGCCGCGTCCGGTCCCAACGATCCGAAGGTGCTTCCCTGGGCGCAGATGATGCGCCCATTGACGGCACAGAGATCGTCATGGCCGAGCCCCCACCTTTCCATCGTGCCCGGTGTGAAGTTGCTGATGACCACATCGGCGTCTCGAATCAGCCGCTTGAAGATCGCGGCACCCTCGGGATGGCGCAGGTCCAGGGAAACGCTGCGCTTGCCTCGGTTGCACGCGGCGAAAACGGCGCTGCGCGGGTCGCCGGGCGCAACGCGGATATTGCGGCTGAGGTCGCCGAATCCCGGGAGTTCGATCTTGACGACATCGGCGCCCATATCGCCGAGTAGCGCCGCTGCCTGGGGGCCCTGTATCAACTGACCCGCCTCGAGCACCCGGATGCCGTCTAGTGGCCCGGCCATGAAAGCTCCTCCCTGATCTCTTCTTGTGTCTCTTCTTGCGCAGAGTTCTCTCTGGCGTCCCCAGGCTCAACATTGGACTGCACGCTCTCCCCTTGGAGAGCGTCGAGGAATGCCGCGCCGTAGCGTTCAAGTTTAGCTTGGCCGACGCCGTGTATGGCCAGCATCTCTTCAAGGGAGGTCGGACGCCGATGCAACATCTCCTTCAGCGTCGCGTCGTGGAAGATCACGTAGGGCGGCACGCCTGCCTCCTCCGCCAGGTCGCGTCGGCACTGTCGAAGTGTTTCCCAAAGGCCCTCATCTTTTGCATCGACCGTGAACGTTTCGCGCTGCACGGCGGACCGGGACCGGGTTTTGACGGTTGCGTCCTTGCGCAGCCGTACCGTCCTGTCTCCGCGTAGCACACCTCTGGCGTCGGCGGTCAAACGCAGCGCCCCGAAGCGAGCGTCATCGGCGCGTATGAAGCCCTGGACCATGAGTTGGCGAACGAACGAACGCCACTCGGTGGCTGACAAGTCGGCGCCGATGCCGTAGGTGCTCAACCGTTCGTGCCCCCATTGGCGAACCTTTTCCGTGTCCTTGCCGCGCAACACGTCTATCACGTGACCTGCGCCAAAACGCTGGCCCGTGCGGTAGATGGCGGAAAGGAGCTTCTGCGCCGCCGTCGTGCCGTCCCGCGTTTCGGGCGGGGTCAGGCAACTGTCGCAATTGCCGCAATCCTGCGTGAGATCGTCGCCAAAGTGCCGAAGCAGCGCGCGGCGTCTGCAGGTCGTCACCTCGCACCAGCCGAGCAGCGCATCGAGTTTGCCGCGTTCGATTCGCTTGTGCTGATCGTCGGCCTCGGACATGTCCACCAACTGGCGCAGTCGCACGACGTCCTGCAAGCCGTAGACCATCCATGCCTCCGCCGCCTCGCCATCGCGACCGGCCCGGCCTGTTTCCTGGTAGTAGGCTTCGACGCTTTTCGGCAGGTCCACGTGCGCGACGAAACGGACATCGGGTTTGTCGATGCCCATGCCGAACGCGATCGTGGCGACGACGATGACGCCGTCCTCGCGCAAGAACCGGCTTTGACATGCGGCGCGCACATCGCCGGGCAGGCCGGCATGGTAGGGAAGGGCGGTAAATCCGCGCGCGTTCAACATTGCCGCGACCGCTTCCGTCTTCTTGCGGGTCATCGCGTAGACGATCCCGGCCTGACCGCGGTGCTCGTCCAGGAAGGTGCGCAACTGCGCGTTGGCGTCGGTCTTCGCGCGCACCGTGTAGCGAATGTTGGGACGGTCGAACCCGCTGACAAAGCGCTCGGCCGCCGGGTCGAACGCAAGCCTCGCCAGGATGTCGTCGCGCGTGGCCGCGTTCGCGGTGGCCGTCAGCGCCATGCGCGGAACACCCGGAAACCGGTCGCGCAATACGTCGAGACCGAGATAGTCCTGGCGGAAGTCGTGGCCCCATTGCGATACGCAGTGGGCCTCGTCGATGGCGATCAGGGACAGGTCGACGCCCGCGAGGAGCGACAACGTGTCCTCCTGCAACAGGCGTTCGGGGGCCAGATAGAGCAAGTCGAGCGTGCGCGACCGCACTGCGTCGATGATGCGCCGTTGTTCGTCGTACGCGAGGGTCGAATTCAGGAACGCCGCGCGTACGCCGAGTTGTCGCAAGGCGCCGACCTGATCCTGCATCAACGCGATGAGGGGTGAGACGACAAGACCCATTCCGGGCTGAATGATGGCCGGCAACTGGTAGCACAGGGACTTGCCGCCGCCTGTGGGCATGATGACCAGCGTATCGCGGCCCGCGAGCGCGGCGGCGAGAACCTTTTCCTGATTCTCGCGAAAATCGGTATAGCCGTAGACCTCCCGCAGGAGTTCACGCGCGCGCTGGATCATCCGTCGATCATGCCTTGTTCTGACTCATCATGGACGCCGCCGTGTCAGGACGCCCGCAGACAGGATTCCACCAGCGGTCCAGTCACATTGAGGCTGTCGTTGATCAGCGTGATGATGCCGTTGCCGCTGCAGATCTCGTCCGGGGCGGGGTTGGTGTGTACGCCGCGCTGGTCAAAATAGCCCATGGGAATGCCGGCGTTGCCGCGGGCGAAATTCACCACCACGTCGCGCCAGAGGAGACCCTCGAATTGCGCCTCGAAACGCGCCAGCCGCCCGGCTTCGTGGGTGAACATCGTTTCCAATACCTGTTCCACGCCGGGTGCGGTCAGCGCGCGCACGACGAACTCCGGATAGGCGCGAATCGGCCGGATCACGGTTGTCGCGCCGGCTTCAAGGATGCGTTGGCGGTTTGCGTCGTCCACCACCTCGGCGACGATGGTGGCCTGCGATCCGAGCTGGCGGATGCGACCGAGAATGTCGTATGTGTGCGCGTCCGACCGGGCATCGTAGATCTCGTCGGCGATGATGATGATGCAGCGCGCGTGGCAGACGTTGGCTGCGGCCAGGTTCTCCGAGTTCTCCGCCATGGCGTTGTATAGCGTGACGCCGGCGTCGACGAGGTCCGTGCTCAAGCCGTCCTCGAAGCTCGGCGTCAGCAGTTGTATGGGGATATCGGCGAGCCTCGGCGCGCGTCTTACGTGATCCACCAGTCGCGGCAGATAGTTTTCGGCGTCCTGGGAGGGGACGTTGATTACCAGCAGATGATCTTTCATGTTGCTCCATTTGATTTCTCCGCGCCGTCGGCGATCCCGATGCAGCGCGCGATAGTCGAATACGTAGGTGGCGATCTGGGCGAGCAGAAACGTTCCGAAGATATAGATGCACACCACGGTCGCCAGACGTCCGGGTGTTGTCGCGGCGGAGGCGTCGCCGTAACCGACGGTGGTCGCCGTCGTCATGGTCAGCCAGGCGGCGTCGCCGAGGGTCATCCCCTCGAAGACGATCATCGCCAACACGTGCAGGCAGAACAGTCCCGCGAACATGGCGGTGGTCAGATAGAGGCGTCGCTTGATAGCGCCCGCCACGTACCGCGTGAAACGCAGGTATCGCCGTCGGCGCAGGAGTCGCCAAAGCATTGGGATAGGTGAAGCCTTTAGCCCGCTGGATTACCGTGCGCCCGTGACGCCCAGGGAACTCCGACGTTGCGAGTCCTCCAGCGGTAGTGGCGGCTTTGTTCCATAGAAGCAAGCTACCGCGACAGTCGCATCGCGGCAAAGACTACACTAGCGAGGGCTTCAATGCGCCGCGCGCGAGCCTTCGTCATCGTCCAGGTGCGCCATGATCTCTTCCAGCACGCAGCGCTTCAGGACTTGCGGTTCGGTGCCCGGCTTGGCGTAGCGCTCGGAGAGGATTCGGAGATCGGTATCGCTGAAAGAGAGACTGATGCGGGGTCGCTGGATCTTGGAGAAAGGCAGTCCGACAAGTTTTCTCACGTAGTCGGAATAGCTCAGATCCTCTGCTGCTGCGGCGAGTCGGACCTTTCGCAGCAGCGACTGGCGGAACTCGAGGTGTACCTGGATCTTCTTGAGCGCCTGCCTTTCAGCCTGAAACCGTCCCGCCTTCGACTCTCTCGGGGCGCGGCGCGAAGACGATCTCATTGCTGTCCGGGCCACATGGATTCGATGACGTCCGGCGGGCAGTTCACTTCCGCGAACACTTCAGTTTCGCCGTCGGCCGAAACCTCGACGCTCAGGCCGTAGCGACCGGTGTCGTCCTCGCATTCGTGGCAGCGCAGTTCCTCGGCGTCGTCGTCCTGCAGCCGCGATGGCGTTTCGCCCCGGCAATCGCGGTCGTAGTAGTAGCCCTCGGCCCACTTCTTTGTCTGCGCGTACCGGTTCGCGATCCAACCCTCGTACCGGGGGAGGGCATCCACCACCTGGAGTTCGGCAAAGTCTTCGTCCCATAGCGCGGCGAATGCATCCTCGTCGAACAGCCGCAACACATCGGCCCGAGGCACGGTTCGAGACAGGCACAGTTCGTTCGCGTCGCTGGCGTCGAAACCCAGGTAGATTCGCTCGCCGCCGGTCCCGTCGAGCGTGAGTTCGGCGTAGAGGCCGTCCTCGAATTGGTATGCGCCCACAGCGCTGACCTCGAACGTCTGCCCCTGGACCTCGGGCGGCAGGAGCAGCCGGTGTTTGAACGTCAGGAGGTCACCCGCCGCCAGATCGCCCGGGCCCGACAATTGCCGCGGCGAGTCGGCGTTGCGCTTGCCGAAGCGACTTCTGAATATTTTCCGAAGCAAGGGTCAGCCCGCTTGCCTGGCCTTGAGCCGCGCCAGAACGTCCGAGCCGGCCGCGGTGCCCGAGCTGCCGATACCCTTGGCCTTCAGTTTCGCATCGATGTCATCGACGTTTTCCTGGGCCTCCAGCCAGTCGCCCGCTTCCATGCGGTCCTGCCAGTTCTGCTGTTTCGCCTTCACCCGGTCGAGAGCCTGGGAGACGCGATGTCCCTTCGATCCCGTCGCCGCGAAATTGCGCGAGATGCTTTCGGTCGCGCGCTGCAATTCCCGTACGGTGCGCACCTTGTCCAGTTCGCGCTTGTTCTTCTGGATGGTCCGCTCCCGCGCCTTGATCATGGCGTGGATCTTGTTCACCTCGGCATTGAGCGTCGCCTGTTCGCCCGCCTTGTCTTCGCGTTCCCCTTCCACCTCGGCAATGCGGTCGGCAACCTCCGCTGCGAGCGCCTCCTCGCCGGCGTTCAAAGCGGCGATCGCCTTCTGTTCATAGTCAGCGACGTCCGCGCTCAAGGTGGACAGATCCCGCTTGAGTCGAATCTCGGAGCTCTTCATTCGCGTGAGGCTCTGTTTCGCGCTGCCGATCGCCGTCTCGGCATCGCGAATCTCCTGTTCGAGAATACGCACGGCATTGGCGTCCACGACCGCCTCGCCGAGTTCGTTGGCGCCGCCTTTGATCGCTTGCATCAAGTCTTTTAGCACACTCATGTTGATTGCCTCTCTTAAGTTGCTTTGCTTCGGTTCCTTTATGCCCTGAATCCCCTGAATCCCCTGAAATCGGTTCAAGCCAACAGGTGTTCCACGGTTTCGAGCACGTCGATGGTGTTTTCCGCCTGCACCTCGAGTTCGTGCGCGATCACCTCGAACCGGGTCGACAGCGCCATGGCGCCGAAAAGAATGTAGGTCTCCCCCTGCAGGCCGATGGACGACAGGGGCACGGCAGGGCTCAGCCGCAAGAAGATCGCGTTGAGTTCGTCGAGTTGGTCCGGCTGGACTTCGGAAATGTTGAACAGGGGCGTCACCGCCAGGATTTGCGTGTCCGTCTGGGTGACATGGATGGGAAATTCGTCGTTGTTTGAGCAGGTCACCTCCAGGATATCCTGCTCCGTTACGAGCGCGTCGAAGGCTGTGCCTTCCTCGCCGTTGAAGTCGTTCAGGCGGAAGGCCAACTCGTCCAAGGTCATCGCGTATCTCCAAATATCCAGATAGTCGTTCCCGCCGACGTTGCCGTGCATGCCGACAGCGGTAACGCGTCCAGCGCACCCTAGGACATATTATGTCAACCGTCAAGCGATTCGTTGAACGGTCTTCGTCGAGTCGGCTGTTTGGTTTGCCCGAAGCTCCGACGCGTGTCGATCAACGCGCCAGCCGTTCACTCATCGCTGGCCGTCAACTGTCCCTTGATGTCTCGGAACACCGCATCTTGCGGCGTGGTGCGTCCTGCCGAGATATCGGTCTCGCCCTGGACCATGAGCTTCAGCATCGATAGCGCGTCCTGCAAGCGCTGGTGCGACTCAAAGTCTTGTACGACAGCGCCGGCTTCGCCGTGCTGCGCCAGGACAGCCACCTGCTCGGAGGACTTCATCTCTGCAAGCATCCGCGCCGCTTTGGCCTTGAGTTCGCTCAGGCTCACAATCGACATCGTCGCTGGGCGATCCCTTTTCGGCACGAATTCAATCTGATTGTACGGAAATCTCGCGTGTCCGCAGTCCGTGGAGCGGTGACCTCGACGCCGAGTATGTGGCAGCGGCCGGGTTCGGCGCGACGTTTACGTGACCGGAGTCCGTTATCCGCGGAGCTTGGTCGAGTCGCTTCTGGTCAAGGGCGAATTTCCGGAAAGCTACCGGATCATCTCGCGGCGGCATGTTGGATCGCCTTTGGGAACACGCCCGGTCGACTCTCGGTTCGTGTCGCGGTCCGGGGGCTATACGGTGCTGTATGCAGCGGCCGAGTTCGCCACCGCGTTTCTCGAAACGGTCGTGAGAGACAGGCTGGCGCGCCGACGAACGCGGCAGGTTGCGCTACGAGAGATCACGGAACGGGTTTGGGTGCGCATTGCGGGACGGCCGGGAGCGGTGCTGACCCTGCTGGACCTTCGCGGCCGGATCGCGGAAGACGGCAATCACGCGGAACTGATGGCGCGGCCCGGAGGCCTATACCGCCGACTGTTCGACATGCAGTCGCTCGGTTTTGTCGATAGCGCGGCAGCGGCAACCGCATAGACGGATCGACTAGCGCTGCCGCTGCGCCGATTGATCAGTGTAGAAGACGCCGCGATATTCCTGCCACGCCTGCTGGTGGTAGCCGTATACGGTGTGGCTGCCGAGCCGATTGACGCCCACGGCATCGAGATCGCGGTAGTAGTCGTGCGGGAAGGCGAAAGCGGCCGTGATCAGTTCGCGGTCGAGCCAACCGTCCGGCGTGGGGCCCGCCGGGGCCTCGGGGATGCGCTCCGAGGCGGGTTTGCCGCGCAGTGTGCCTATGGTCCATCCCCACTCGCCGAAACTGGGTACGTTGGCGTGGAGTTGCTCGGTGTGGAATCCGGCGTGGGCAAGTGTCTTGCCGATAGAGAGAAAGGCGGCCTTGGCGTGAAACGGTGATGTCGACTGGATGGCGAGGGCACCGTCGGGCGACAGCAACTGGCCGATTCGGGCATAGAAGTAGTCGCTGTAGAGCCGGTTCAGGTCCGGGTGGTTCGGGTCCGGCAAGTCGGCCACCACCACGTCGAATCTTTCGCCTTCGGCGGCGAGACGCTCGACTTCGATGAATGCGTCGGCTTCGACGACGGCGACGCGCGGGTCGGCGAACGCGTTTTCGTTCAGTTCGACCAGGGCGCGGCTCAGCCATGCGGGCGCGTCCGGGTCTTTGCCGGAAAACAGTCCCACTAGCTGCGAATCTATATCGACGAGCGTGACGGACTCCGGGTTCCACCGGAGCAGGTCTCGAAGCGCCAGGCCGTCGCCGCCGCCGAGCACCAACAGACGCTGACGCCGGTAAGCTGCCAGCATCGCCGGCGAGGTGAGGTAGGCGTGGTAGATGCGCTCATCGTTGGAAGCGAACTGCAGCCTGCCGTTGAGGTACAGGCTGAGCACGTCCGGTTTGCCCCGGGCCACGTGCCGCTTTGTGATCACGGCGTTCTGATAGGGCGTTTGCAACCGGTAGACGACGCGATCCTGAAACAGCGTGTCGCCGAGACGCGCCGTCCATTCGGTTCCGAATACCGCCATGACGCCGAGCAGGGCGGCGAGGCCGGCGTGTCCAATCCATAAGCGCGCGGACGGGCGCAGGTGGCGCCGGTACAGCAAGAGAAATGCGACGCCGACGAGGGTATTGACGGCGGCGGTGCCCACCGCCGCGTAGATGACCGGAATCTTCAGACAGATTGCCACCCACACCGCCGCGCCGATGCCGGCCCCGATATAGTCCGCCCCGTACATGGCGCCCAGGTTGTGTTCCAGGCGCCGTTGGTGGATGTGCTCGCGGACGCGCGCAATGAGCGGTATCTCCATGCCTATCAGGAACCCGATGGCGAACCCCACCACGAACGGGAGCACGCGGGCTGACGCGAGCAACGTTGCCGCCAGGCCGCCGTCGACGACGATGGCGGCGTCGAGGTTGTAGATCGCGCGCAGCCATTCGGGGAAGGAGTACGCGAGTGCCACCGCGCCGGACAACAGCAGAATGGATGTTCCGCCGAGGATGCCGATCCCGAGTTCGAGCCAGGCGAATCCTCGGTAAATGGAAGAGATCCATCGCGCCGCCAGGGCGCCGCATCCCATGGCGACGATCATCAGGCCGATCATCGCGTACACCGTCGGCTCGACGGCACCGAGAATACGTCCCGCGTAGTGCGCGAGGAGGTATTCGTAGACCAGGCCGCAGGCGGCGACCAGTCCGATCGCGCCGATCAGCGCGGTATCGTGGCGGCGAACGCGTGCCGTGTCGTTAGCCATTCATGTCGGCCCAGGCGAGATCCTTCATGCCTGTGCAGCGCGTGTTACGAGGATCTGCCGGACAGTCTTGCCGAAGCTGGTCCGGCTATCTCAGGCTTCAGCCGATGACGGCATGCATTACCAGGCCGACGCCGATGAACACCGCCGCTTCGATGGCGGCGACACTGACGTTCGCCTGCACATCGACTTCCTCGACGACATCGATGCCGTGCAGGATCGCGCGTTGCGCCAACATCGATAACAGCAGCAACACCACGGCGAGGACGACCGCCAGACCGAGCAGCGCGGCGTAAACGACGACCATCCCGGCGTCGGGCGGCACCACGTAGGCAGTCATTCCGCCCGCGGAGGACACCGCCAGCGCCGTGCCGATCAGGTGCCCGGCGTAGCGGACGCCCAGCGCTGCGTTGCCGCCGTCAATCGCGGCCTGCCACTTGGCCCCTTCGTTGCGCTTCGCGTAGATGAGCGCACGTATCCGCGTTACCGCAAGCAGGACGACCTGCGCCAGGAGAAACACGATGACGACCACCGCCACCGCATTGAGGAGATCGCCCTCGGAATAATTGATCGCGGCGTTCACGAGGATGCCGATAGCGATCAGGTTCGCGGCCTGAGCCGTGCCAGCGGCGACGTTGCCGCCGTTGATCGCCTGCTTCAGGGAGAATTCGTTGAAAACCACCCAATCGTTGATGAGCATTCCCGCCTTCAACAGCACCAGACCAACCACCGCGTAAAGCGCAACCACGCCCAGTTCCCGGGCAAAGTCGACGGCGGGATCCCCGGCAGTGGCGGCGGCGAGCACCAGCGCCACTGCGCCGGCACCGCCGGCTAGCGTCAGCCCGAAGGCGAGATTGTCCTTTTCCGCGAGTTCGTCGTGCGAATCGACGCCGAACAACAGTCCGGACAAGTACCGCAACGCGCATATCGCCGCGACGGCGACCGCGAGGTCCAACACCACGATGGCCCAGATCCAGATATTCAGCGAATCGAACATACGTTTGACCTCTTTCTACTTTCCCCTGCTCGGCCCTCGCGACCCACCGCCGAAACCGCGCATGGAGGCGCCGCGCTGGCTGGCGAAAGCCTTCTGGTTCACCACGCGCGCCGAGGCGCCCTGGCGCTGCCGCGCGTAGGGACTGCGGAACGTCCTGCCTTCCGAACTGAACTTGCGCCTGGCGCTGGAATCGACCTGCGTTTGCCGACGACGGTCCGAGGGCGATGTGTAGTTGTCGCGTCCCCAGTCGTGGTAGTAGCTGTAGTCGCGACGGCCGGACCAACCGCCGTAGCCGATCCGGCGGCCTCCCATAAGGTTGCTGATCAGAGCGTATTGCCCGTACCAGACCCAGAACGAACTACCACCCGAATCGGCGCGCCAGGAACCATAGTGGGGATTGCCCACCAGTTGACTGCCTGGTCCCTGAGAGTCTGCGGCGTTGGCACTGCGCGAGGCGCTGGCGCTGATGGAATCGACGCGGGGCAACTTGCCGTCGGACATGTCGGCGAGGGCGTTGAGCGGGTCGCTCAGGGCGCGGCTGTATTCGGCCGGATCGGCCGCCGCGCGCAGCGACGCGTATTCCGCGAGGATGGGTTCGTAAGCTTTGGCGGGCGCGTCGGGCGGCGGGGTTGCGGCGCGGTTGTCTTCAAGCCGTTTGCGCAATCCCTGGTACAACCTGCCGTCGGAGGTTCCTTCGCGCCGGACGACGTCGGTAATCCGTTTCAGTTCCGGCTTGGCGCGAGCGAGCCGGTCGGCGTAGGACAGGATGAGGGCCGCATTCTGGACGCGGTTTCGCGCAAGATCCTCGCGCAGCCGCAACAGCATGGAGTTGACTTCCTCGTGGGCGCGTACCGCTTGGGCGCGCGCTGCCGCGCCGCTGTCGCATCCCGCGAGCGACAGGAAGATGGCAAACGATGCGCCTGCGACCAGGGCATTGGGCAGACGCATTCCGGGGGCGCGGGTCACCTTCCTGCTGCCTCCTCTAGCTCGTGGTGTTGCGGGCCTTCGCCGGGCGGTCTCCCGGTCAACACAGTTTCCAGAGCCGGTCGATCCAGGGCTCTAACGCTCAGCCGGGCATCCGGTACCGCGCGCGCGATCACGTCTGCCGCCTTGTCCGCATCGCAGGTCCCGCACATGAATACGTCGAATGCCGCGTACGACCGTTCCGGCCAAGTGTGAACCGTAATGTGGGACTCGGCTAGCAGCGCGACCCCGGTTACGCCCCCGTCTTTGCCGAATCCGTGCATATGACAGGACAGGACGTTCGCGCCCCCGGCCCGAGCGGCCCGTCGCAACAAGGACTTGAGCGCCTGGGCATCCAGTTGCGCGTGGCCGCCGAAAGACTCGATCAGGATGTGGCGACCACCGGTGTTCTTCGACGAAGACATATTATGGAATCCTATGGGTAACGCCCCTGTCGCGCAACAGGGCAACATCCTGCGCTGCATGGCGTCGCGCGGCTTTGCGGTCGCGCCGGGAACACCCGGCGAGGCCTTGATCCGGACAGTATTGTAGTCTCTTGCCTCGTGCAGTTTGCGGTCTGTCGCCCATGGGTTCCGCGAGAACCGTGAGAGGATCGGTCTCAGGCCGCGTGCAGGGGGTTGCCTATCGGATATCGCTCTTGCGAGAGGCCACGGCCTTGGGCCTGACCGGATGGGTGCGGAACAGCCCCGACGGGCGTGTCCTGTTCCTCGCAAGCGGCGCGCCGGAATCCGTCGAGGCGTTGCTGGACTGGGCGCGGCGCGGTCCGGCGCTCGCTCGCGTCGATGAACTGGACGTGGAAGATGTGGACGAGCAGCCGCCGGCCACCTTCGAAGTGCGGTTTTAGCACGGGTCAGTGCGGCGGGAATCGCCGCGAGTTCGGCAGGTCCGACAGGCTAGCCCGCATATCTCACCAAGGGCCGTGATGATCGCGCAGGACTTTTTCCGCGTGCGCGTGCTCGCGAGCGGAAGCATAGCCGCCGCTTATGGTGTAGCGAGCACGTGCGCGCACGCGGAAACAGCGAGGGCGCGGCCAGCGCAGTCTGTATTGGGCAGGTCACAGGAAGTACGACATACCCGATTGATAACAATGACATTCAGTAACGTGACAAGCGGCTTGGTGAGATATGCGGGCTAGCGCCGTTCGACGCGCACGGGTAGCGCGGCGAGCCCCCGGATTACCGTCGATGGTCGGTAGTGCGGCTCGTCCTTGAGGTGTTTGATCGTGTCGGTGGAGCGCAGCGCCTCGGTGAAAATCGCGCCTGCCTCCAGGCGGGCAAGCTCCACCCCGATGCAGTAGTGGACGCCGTGTCCGAACGACGTATGCCTGGGGCCTTTGCGGGTAATGTCAAGGGTGTCGGGATGCTCGAACGCCGCCTCGTCCCGGTTCGCCGATCCCGTGAGCAGAATCACGCCGTCGCCCGGCTTGATCACGCGTCCCCGGGTGGCCTGGGCCTTCGCGATTCACGGTCGTGCCGGGGCCGTCGAAACGCAGCATCTCGTCGATCGCTCTTGTATCCGTCCGGGCTCCTCGCGCAAGCATTGCATCTGCTCGGGATGACGCAGCAGCGCCAGCATGCCGTTGCCGATCAGATTGGTCGTCGTCTCGTTGCCGGCAATCATCAGTACGCTCAGCATGTCGCAGGCTTCGACCATGCTGATCTCCTCGCCGTTGGCGACCTGTTTGGCGAACGCGCTGACCGCGTCGTCCTCGCTCGACGCCGCCCGATCACGCAGCAGCGCCCCAAAGTAGCGTTGTATCGCGGCCCCCGCGCGATGCGCGGTCCTGCGCTCCTGGCGGGTGGCGATCATCTCGAGCAAACGCGCACGTTCTCGCACCCATGTCTCCCAACGGCGGCGATCGTGCTCCGGGATCCCCATCATCTTCAGCATCACGCGCATCGACAGCGGTGCCGCCACCTCGGTGATCCAGTCGATCGTGCGCCGCCGCGTGGCCCGCTGGATGAGTTCGGCCGCGATGCGCGCTATGGTCTCGCTCAATACCGCCAGGCGCGCCCTTGTAAAGGCGGTGGCGGCCACCCTGCGCAGCCGTGAATGATCAGGGGGGTCCATGAGCAGGATGCTGTAGTCATCGGGGGCCGGTGGCAGCACACTCGTTGTTGTTCCGCGCCACCTCGGATTGTTCGAGAAGCGCTCGTGATCCTTCGCGGCTGCGACCACGTCGTCGTACCGCGACAGCACCCAACTGCCAAGGATTGCGCTTCGATGCGCCGGGCTGCGCCGCCGAAGCTCTGCATAGACCTTGTACGGGTTCTGAATGACGCTGGGCGACATTGGGTTGTAGGTCGCGCCGCGACTGGCCGTCTCCCAGAGTCCGACTCCGTGCGCGGCCGTTCGCCTCCATCGATCGGGGTTCATCGATCCTCGCTTCGTTGCTGCGGGTGCGAGCTTGCGCGCCCGCAGGGCAGGTCGCAAACTGCAATAGGACGCTGCGACGATAGCATCATGTCAGTGCAGAAAAGACCACGTTCCACGAGTATAGGAGCTTGTGCCGCAACAGAAGTTCGCCAGTCACGCATGAAAGCGGAGCGTAAGACCCGGTTCCTTATGCGGGTTGGATCTCGGATCCCAGGAATCCGGCTGCTCGAGGCATGTCTCTTGGCGCTGATTGTTGGGCTGGCTGCGCTGCCTGTCCCGCAAAGCCGCGCCGAGTCGATCAGGGAAAGGCAGGTGCCATCGATCGGTCTGTTCTTTCAAGCCGGCGCCCAAAGGGGCGCGGATGCACGGCCGACTCTCGATGCCATCGGAGTGTCCTGGCGCGACGCCTACACGCCGATGATCGTCGAACTGGCCATAGTCGCCCCCTTTCCCGAGACCCGGACCCAGATGTTCCGGTTCCTGAGAAGGGAGACGGGACGATCCCTTGGAAGCGACACGCAACGCTGGATGAAGTGGGTCTGGGAGCAGCCCTACGACCCCCACCCCGAATACCTCGCTTTCAAACGGGAGATCTACAGCGTCATCGATCCCCGGATGGCCAGCTTCTTCCCGGAGGGCGCCCGGTCCCTGATCCGGCTTGACGAGGTGCAATGGGGTGGCGTGCTGGTCAATGGCATTCCACCGCTGGATCACCCTGAGTACATTCCTGCCGACCAGGCCGACTATCTCAAGGACCAGCACGTCGTTTTCGGTCTATCGATCAACGGCGACGCCCGAGCCTATCCCAAGCGCATACTGGCGTGGCACGAAATGGCGCTGGACACGCTCGGCGGCATAGAGATCACCCTCGTCTATTGCACGCTGTGCGGTACCGCCATTCCGTACCACAGCGTCGTCGGGAACCAGCATCGAACCTTCGGCACCAGTGGGCTGCTCTACCGCTCGAACAAGCTGATGTTCGATCACGAGTCCAAGAGTTTGTGGTCGACGCTGCTCGGGGAGCCGGTGATCGGCGAGCTGGTGGGTTCCGGTCTCAAACTCAAGTCCCTCCCGATCGTGACCACTCGCTGGGGCGAATGGAGAGGCAGACACCCCGACACCACTGTCCTCTCGCTGGATACGGGCCACGAGCGCGACTACCGGGAGGGCCGCGCCTACAGGGACTACTTCTCGAACGATGCACTGATGTTTCAGGTGCCCGAGAGTGACGAGCGCTTGAGGAACAAGGCTGAAGTGCTGGGCATTCTGCTCTCGCCGGGCTCGCCCGAAGGCGAGGAGGAGTCCCTCGCGGTCAGCGCCCGCTTCCTGCAAAAGAACCCCGTGTTCCAGACCGAGCTGGCCGGCCGCACGCTGACCATCCTGACGACCCCGGCGGGTGCCAATCGCGTCTTCAGGACCGGGGATCGACGGTTCGAACGGTTGCTGGAGGACGGCCAGGCGGTCGATGACGACGGACGGACCTGGGAAGTGACCGAAGACGCCCTCGTTTCCGAGGATGCCCGGCTTGAGCGAGTCCCGGCGCATCGCGCCTTCTGGTTCGGCTGGGTCGCCCAATTCCCGGAGACGACGCTGATCAAGTAGTAGCCTGTCCGCCCACAGCCCCGCTGTCCGCCAGCAAACCAAAGGAGGTCACCATGGCCACTGACCGCGAACCGGAGGCGTTGCCCGAGGACATCAGCCTCGAAGACCTCAAGGACCACGCCAGGACGCTGCACGAGGCCGCACTCGCAGGCGAGTCGGATGCGCGGCGCCGAGTCGAGCCCTGTTTCGACGATCCATCGTCGTTGAAGCTGCGACAGGCGCAACTGATCATCGCGAGGGAATACGGCTTTGCGAGTTGGCGCAAACTCAAGTCGTTTGTCGACATTCGCGACGCTCGGGCGGAGGCCTTGAGAAAGTTCCAGAACGTCAGCGCGCGCATGAGACCGAGCAAGGCATTGATACGCGAGTACGAAGCGGCGAATCGAGAGGTCCTTCGATTGACCAGGCGCTGGATGGACTTGCGAGCCGACAGAGATGATGCGGAAACGCCAGCAGCACAATACGGATTGTCCACGAATACCCAAGCTGGCGATGCCGGGGACGAGACCGGCCCGCTACGTTGTTCTTTCTGTCACAAGTCGCAACACGAAGTGCGCCAACTCGTCGCTGGCCCCGGCGCATTCATTTGCCTCGAATGCGTCGAGTTGTGCTTGCAGATCATATGGGATGAATCTGGGGAACCATCATGACTTGCGGGCCGCCGGATAGATTGGCGGCAGAAGCGGGCTCTGCCGGCATTGTCGACGAGCAACCCTCATGCTAGGTTTCGTGTTGCGCGTGGAATACACGGAGGAACCCGTCGTGTCGTCGGACATCATCGGGAAGACACACTCGTCGATCTTCGACGCCTCGTTTACACAAGTCACGAGCGGTCGCTTCCTTAAGGCACTGAGTTGGTATGACAACGAGTGGGGCTATTCCAATCGGGTCTGCGATCTGCTCGCGTTGATGGCTTAGCCCACAAGTGATTGCCCGTGATGCCCGCTTTAATCCTCTATGATGCAGCCATTCGGGCCTGAGGAGACACTTTGACACATAGAATCTCGCCAAATCGAACCACGGTCCTCTGGATCTGGGCGGCCTGTTCGATTGCGTTTTGCGGCCCAGCACTGAGCGGAGAGCCTGCCCAGGCACTTATCTTGTTTGCGTTTGCGTTTGTCATTGCCGCCAGTACGAGTGTGTCGTTGCGCGCGACGATCAAGATCGACTCCGGCGATCGATTGACAATTCGATATCTGATCTATTCGTTTTCGGATCGGTTGGAGAACATCCAAGTCGAGGCAACCTCAAAATTCGACTTCCGCCGCGACGACAGACTGGGTGTCAAAAGGCTCTACCAAGGAACCCGGCTGCCTTGTTTCAAAGTGGGCTGGTTCGTCCTAAAAAACGGTGCCGTCGCCTTCGTCTGCGTGAGCCGCAAACGCAGGGCGCGGGCGTTGAAGACCCGAGATGGCTGCTACATCCTGGTGGATCCGCGTATCGCTCGTCGGATCCAGGCCGTCGTCAATCCTTGTGACGCGACGCGACGCCAATAGAGGATACGAGTATCTGTTCGCGTCAACTGAACCACTTGGCCTCCTCGCCGCGAGGCGCATCCTGCAGTTCGGCAATGGTCGCGGCGACCGACTGACCGATCAGGTCCAACTTGACGACCTGAGCGATCCTGGGTTCGAGCCCCTCCAGACTACGGCTACGCGACTACACGGCGGTCGGATCAGGAGCAGTGAGGTTCGGCGCGCAGTTCATCCCCGGGTCGCCGCCGCGTACCGATCCTCAAGCGCCGCGTAGAGGTCGTCGGCGTAGCTCGGCCGCGCGATGTCGAGACCGGCGGCGATCTCCGCGAGGTGCGCGTTGTCCTCCCGGCCGTTCCATATCTTGAGGTAGCTGCCGTCGCGGTAGCCGTGGTCCTGGCGGAATGCGTTGAGGACATTCTTGCCGACGTAGATATCGTGCAGTTCGTCGAGTCGCATCGGCAGTGCGTTCATGACGTCGATGAAGGCGTCGGTGTCGAAGCCCTTGAGCTTGAGTGCTCGCAGCGCCAGCGTTTCCACGGCGGAAGGTCCGCGCCTTCCGTAGCGGCGGCACGGGCGGCCATGCGGTCTGCGAGGGCATCGTTCACCGCGTTTGCGCGCAGCAGATCCGACAAGCCGAAATGCCAGATGTCGACGACCTCGAGACGGGCCTGTTCGACATCGGGCTGCTGGCGGCGCCACCACTTCCAGCCGATGTGGTCGAGCAACTCGGCACACTCTATCCATACGGCGCGGTAGTACGCGTAGCCCTGGCTGCGCCAGTCGGCGTGCACCTGGCGATTGTGCCTGTCCTGCAACGCCGCCATGTTGCGCAACTGCGCCCGATGCAAGTCCACTTCTCGTTTCTCTCCTGGCCCGGATCCGGGCTAGTGCTCCGTCAAGTCTGAAAATGCGAGTGTAGCTGCGAGGGATTTTTGGTTCCTGGCAAGGCGCGACGACGCCGTGTGGTAGGCCCCACACAAGGAGGAGCAACGAAGCCAGGGGCCAAAAAGACCCGCAGATACCCGGAGATTTGGGCTTGACGGAGCACTAGGGCATGATAGCGCCGTTGCACCATCGCGGTCGGCGGGTCGGCGCTCCAGTCCGATTGCGGGATTCGAATTGCAGTACACTTCGACGAACTGCCAGGCGAAGCCCGCCAGGGCGCAGGGCCTGGTGTAGCGCATATGTCGATAGTTGAAATACATTCTTTGCGGGCCCACATTAAGACCAATGGAATGCAATAGAGTCTCGCTGTGAAGCCGCTCCCGCTACTGCCGTTGCGCGATACCCTCGTTTTTCCGGAACTCTTTGTCTCGATCAAGGTGGGACGGGCGCAATCCTTAAGCGCGCTGAAGGCGGCGCTGGATGGCGACCACCGGCTGATTACCGTGCTGCAGCGGGAACCGGATACCAACGAACCGGCGGTTGAAGACCTGCACGAAGTCGGGACGATCTGCAAGATCACACGGGTAGAGCAGGGGGACGGTGGCGCTGTCGTGGTTGTTCAGGGGCTGGTCCGGGTTCGCCTCGGGGAGACGGGGCCCGGAACCGACTACCTCGAGGTGGGATATGAGGAACTCCCGCCGCTGTTAGCTTCGAGTAGCGGCAACGATCCCCGGATCGACGCGCTGCTATCGGAAACGTTCGACGCGGCGAGGCGTATCGCCAACCTGCTGGACTCGCAAAACGGCGACCAGGTATTCGCTCAGTTCATGGGCGGCAACGACAATCCGATCACGCAGCTATACCGTATCGCGAGCTTCGCGCAACAGAGCATCGAACTGTCGGATCAGCAGAAGATCCTGGAGACCCAAACCACCCTCGAGCTGCTCGAACTCATGCTGGCGAAGCTGACGCATCAGGCTTCCGTGATGGAACTGCGCCAGGAAATCGCCAGCCAGACGCGCGAGGACCTCGACAAGCAACAGCGCGAACAACTGCTGCGGCAACAAAAGCGCGCCATCGAGCAAGCGCTCGGCGAGGGCGAGGGTGACGACGACATGGCCGAAATCAAGGAGCAGCTCAGCCAGGCCAATCTACCGGAGGCGGCGCAAAAGGAGGTGGATCGCGAACTCAAACGCCTCTCGCGGATGTCTCCGAATGCGGCGGACTACCAGGTGTCGCGCAGCTACCTCGAACTCGTCGCCGAACTGCCGTGGAACATCGTCACCGAGGACACCCTCGACCTGGACCATGCGCAAAAGGTCCTCGACGAGGACCACTACGGGCTTGAGGATGTCAAGGAACGCATCCTGGAATCGCTCGCCGTGCTGCAGCTCAACCCGGAAGCGAAAGCACCGATACTCTGTTTTGTCGGTCCGCCCGGCGTCGGCAAGACATCGCTGGGCCAATCCATCGCCCGGGCGATGGGTCGGAAGTTCGAACGCATGAGCTTGGGCGGCCTCCACGACGAGGCGGAACTGCGCGGCCACCGCCGCACCTACATTGGCGCGATGCCGGGGCGAATTCTGCAATCCGTGCGGCGGGCTGGCGTGCGCAATCCGGTCTTGATGCTCGATGAAATCGACAAGCTCGGCCGCGATTTTCGCGGCGATCCGGCGGCGGCGCTGATGGAAATCCTCGATCCAGCGCAGAACAAGGAGTTTCGTGACAATTACCTGAATCTCCCATTCGACCTGGCGAAGGTGTTCTTCATCACCACGGGGAACACCCTGGAAGGCATTCCGCGTCCGTTGCTCGACCGTATGGAAGTGCTCGAACTGACCGGGTACAGCGAGCAGGAAAAGAAGGAGATCGCGCGTCGCTACCTGATTCCGCGTCAGCGAGAGAACGCGGGCCTGGAAGAGGGGTATTTCCTCTTCGACGAGGATGCGTTGCAGGCGATCATCCGCCGCTACACGCGCGAAGCGGGTGTGCGGGAACTGGAACGTACCGTTGGGCGCGTCGCCCGCAAGAAAGCCAGGGAAGTGGTGCAGGAGAACGCGGCGCGTAATCAGATCGTCGCCGACGAGTTGAACGACTTGCTGGGGCCGGCCAAGTTCAAGTCGGAAAGAGGTCGCGAAAAATTGTCTGCGGGCGTTGCTCCGGGTCTTGCCTGGACCGAGACCGGCGGCGACGTGCTGTACGTCGAGGCGGCTCTCACCCACAAGGACGAGAAGGTCACGATCACTGGCCATCTCGGTCAGGTCATGCAGGAATCCATCAAGGCGGCCCGTTCCTACATCTGGTCCGCGGCCGAGCTGCTGCGCATCGACCGCAAGCGCATCGAGGAATGCGGGGTGCATGTCCATGTGCCGGCGGGCGCCGTGCCGAAGGATGGACCGTCCGCCGGCATCACGATGGCGACGGCGCTGGCGTCCGCCTACAGCGACAAGAACGTCCGGGACGACATCGCCATGACGGGCGAACTCACCCTGTCTGGCCTGGTGCTGCCGGTTGGCGGCGTGCGCGAGAAGATTCTGGCGGCGCACCGCACGGGTATCCGGCACGTCATCCTGCCCCGCGACAATGAACCTGAACTGTCGAGACTGCCGGAGCCGGTTCGCGAGGAAATGAAGATTACGCTGGTGGATCGCCTGGAAGACGTGTTCGAGGTGGCGATCCCCGATCTTTGACCGCTCGAAGCGCCGCGTTCAGCCGCGCCGACCATTGCGCCCATCCGCACGTTGACGGCGCTCGACGGGTGGGTAAGTCTTGGCGGCAAGAGCGCGCAGCGAGATCCTGAGATGGGAGCCTTCAGCAGAGCCTTCAGCCGGGGAGCGCGAGGGGGCCCCCTCGCAAGAAGCCGGGGAGCGCGAGGGGGCCCCCTCAGCCGGGGAGCGCGAGGGGGCACCCCTCGCAAACAAGATCGCAGCGCGAGGGGGCACCCCTCGCATGAAGACGGCAGCGCGAGGGGGCACCCCTCGCACCCAGACACAAGTCCGAGGGGGCACCCCTCACAAGACAAGATTGATCTACGGTGCCGCCTTGTCGCTTGCGTTAGCGTCCAGCGCACTCGGTCAGCCGGGTACGGACGTATATGTTCCCGATGAGCTCCGTCAGTGGCGCGAGTGGGTATTGCATGACCACCGCGAAGCGGCTTGTCCGATCGACGCGACGGATGGGGAGCGTACCCGATGTGCCTGGATTCGCGAGCTGGCGCTCGACATCGGAGACGGGGGCGCGAAGTTCCGGCTGCAAGCGCGGCTATTCGCGGAATCCGACGTGCCGTTGCCGGCGACGGGTCAACATTGGCCGGAGGATGTCCGCGTCGATAGTCGACCTGCGGTAGTGCTCGGAGGCCCCTGGCCGCGGTTGCGTCTGCCCGTCGGTCGCCACGCCGTGACGGGGTCGCTCGTTTGGAGCGACGAACCCGAATTCATCGAGGTTCCCTCCGGTATCGGGTTGGTCACCCTTGCGCGCGACGGGGAACGGGTCCGTCCGAACATCGACGGGGATCGACTATGGCTGGGCGAGAGAGCCGATGCCGAGGACAGCCGAGAAACACTGGAAGTCCGCGTATACCGACGCCTGGTCGATGATGTGCCGCAAACCCTGACGACGGTGATTTCGCTCTCCGTTGGTGGAGACGGCCGGATTGTCGATCTGGGTGCCGCTCTGCCGCCGGACTTCGTGGTGACGTCATTGGAGCCGGAACTGCCCGCGCGCATCGAGGAAGATGGTTCCCTGCGCGTGCAGGTACAGCGCGGCGTGTGGACGATCGGTATCGGGGCTCGGGCGGTGCGCCACCTCGATGCCTTCTCCATGCCGGAACCCGCGGGACATTGGCCGGCTACCGAACTCTGGGGATTCGAAGCCCGGAGACACCTGCGGATCGTTCGCGTCGAGGGCGTGGAGGGCGTGGATCTCGCGCAGCTCGACGCTCCATGGACCGATGTGCCGGGCTATTCCCTGGGAGCGGGGGAAACTTTGCGCCTGGTCGAACAACAACGGGGCGACGTCAATCCGAGTCCCGGGCGGTTCGATATATTGCGCAAGCTTTGGCTCGACTTCGACGGCGGCGGATTCGTCGTCGAGGACAACATCAGGGCGCGGGTGGATCGCGACATGCGGATCGTCTCGGACTATGTCCCCGGCAGGATCGACGTCAACGGCCGGCCCCGACTCGTGACGCGGCTCGGGGACAGCGAACCCGGCGTTGAGTTGACTGCGGGACCCGCGGTCATCAAGGCTGTCAGCGTGGCCGGCGACCGATTGTCCGCGAACGGCTGGCGAGTGGATGCCGCATCGCTCGGCGCCCTTCTTCATCTGCCTCCTGGATGGCGCTTGCTATGGGCCGGCGGCACCGACAGCGCGCCCGATGCGTGGCTGGACAAGTGGCGCCTGTGGGACGCATTTCTCGTGGTTCTGCTCGTGATCCTCGTATGGCGCGTGGCCAATCCCGCATGGGCGGCGGTTGTCGTCCTGGCCGTGCTGCTGTCCTACCAGGACAATCCCGCGCCGACGTACGGATGGCTCGTGCTCGCCGGCGTCGTCGCCTTGCTCCGTGCGGTGCGGCACGAGACGACCCTGAAAGTCTTTCGGGCGACATATTGGGTCGCGCTCGTGCCGGTCGCGGTCTTCTGCATCTATTTTGCCGTCGATAGCGCGCGCCAGGCTATCTATCCCCAGCTTGAAACGATCACTGGTGCTTTCGAATCGACTGCGCGGACAATTCGCGAAAAGGAATCCCCGCCCGCGTCACTAGCGCGCCGGCTCGCGGAACCGACGGACGCTCTCTCGGCGTTTGACGAGGAGGAGGTGGCGACCAGCGCAATGCCAGCCGAGGCATCCGCGCTCGAGATTGGACGCGAAACGGACGACATTCGCATTCAGACGGGACCGGGCTCCCCGCAGTGGTCGTGGAACGTGGCGCGTCTGGTCTGGAACGGTCCGGTTGAAGCCGACCAACCCTTGGAACTGACATTGCTGCCGCCCCCCGCGACGCGCCTCGCCAGTGCGGCGGCGGCAGGGCTCTCACTGCTCGTTCTCGGGTTCTTCATCCTGTTATCGAGGCCGAACCTTCCAAGGTTGCCACCTTGGCTCGCACGCATCGCACCAGTGCTCGCGCTCTTCATGCTCGCGCCTGACGCCGCGGCCCAGCTTCCCGATACAGAGCTCTTGCGGACGCTGGAACAACGTCTGCTGGAGAAGCCCGACTGTCTGCCGGATTGCGCAAGCGTGAGCAGCGCGGCGGTCGACGTAGACGGCGATTCGCTTCGACTGACGCTTGACGTGCATGTCGGAGGAACGTTCGCGGTGCCGCTGCCGCTGAGTGACCGCGTTGCGCAGCCCTCCTCGGTGGCGGTCGGCGCGACGCGCGTGCCGTTGTCGCGCGACGAGGAAGGACGCTTGTCCGCGCTGCTCGGCCCGGGCGTGCACTCGGTGCTGGTCGAGGTCTCCGTCGCGAACCTGCGTCGCCTGGATATCCACTTTCCCATCCGTCCGGGTTCCATTGCGGCCGATGCGAGCGGATGGCGCGTATACGGCATCGACGACGGTGCGCTCGCTGGTGACAACATTCAGCTCGAGCGGCTGGAGTCCGACTCCGCGCTCTCTTCGTCGCTTGCGTCCGCCGCACTCGTCGCCACCTCTGTCCAACCGTTCGTGGAGGTGCGGCGGGATCTGAGCTTCGACTACGAGCCGAGCGTTGTCACGACGGTGACGCGGCTCGCGCCGCTCGAGGGCGGGTTTGAAGTCGAAGTGCCGTTGCTTGCGGGAGAGACGCTGCTTTCGGACCACGTCCGCTTCGCGGACGGCCTGGTCACGGCAGCGTTCGGTCCGAGCGCCCATCAGGTTGCGTGGCGCAGCCGCTATGAACCGGGGGACATCGTCGAACTCACGGCGCCGCCCGTAGACCGCTGGCGCGAAGTGTGGACGGCGCGCGGGTCGGACTTCTGGCACCTCAGGCATGAGGGAATCACCCCGATCGACAGCAACTTGGCCGGAATAACCTTCCGACCGAGATCGGAGGAATCGCTGCGACTCAAACTCTCCAACCCGCTGGCAGTTGCCGGCGATACTGTGACGGTGGAATCGGTTCGAACGACTGTCCGCCCGGGTAGCCGGGCCTACATGGCGAACCTGGTGCTGACCTTGCGCGCGACGCAGGGCGGAGAGTTTCCGATTGGACTTCCGCCGGGGGCCCAGGTCCAGAGCATTGCAATCGGAGGCAAGAGCCAGCCGATTCCCGCTGCCGGGGACGTCTCGCTGCCGATTGTCCCCGGCGTGGCGCGATATCAGGTCGGTTGGCGCTCGGGAGAGGATTTGGGCACCTATTTCGAAACGCCGGAGATCGTTCTCGCGAGACCCGCGAACAACATCGACTTGGTGGTCGAGTTCCCGCGTGATCGCTGGACGATCCTGTTCGGCGGGCCGATGCTTGGTGCCGCGTTGCTTTTCTGGGGCGTGGTTGCGGTGGTCGCCGCCGTGGGGCTCGCGCTCTCGAGGCTGCCGGGATTTCCGCTGACGACAACGGACGCGCTGTTGCTATCTGTGGGACTGACATTGTGCAACCTGTCGAGCGTGGTGCTCCTGGCAGCCTGGTTCATAACGATCTGGTGGCGGTCGAGACGGACCCTGGAATCGTTGCGGGAAACGACGTACCGAGGGGTCCAGATTGCGCTGACGGTCTTCGGGGTCGTCGCGATTGGCGCCCTGGTCTGGTCGATACCGGCCGCCTTGCTGGGCCAGCCGGAAATGCAGGTGACGGGCTATGGTTCGACCGAATCGACCTATCGATGGTACGCGGACAACAGCGGCGAAGCATTGCCGACGGCCTGGGTCGTCTCGCTGCCGACCTGGGTCTATCGCGTGGCCATGTGGGCCTGGTCGCTTTGGCTTGCGTTCGCGCTGGTCCGATGGGTGCGCGCGGCGTGGCGAACCCTGGTGGCGCCGGGCTACTGGACCCGTCCCGAAGCGCAGGCGGCGTGAAGGCTCGCCTCAGGCTTTAGGGCGAGCGGCCAGTTAGCCAGTGGCGGGTCGTCATGCCGTTCGGCTAGCCGTTGGCGAGCCGTTCGGCAAGCCGGTTGGCGAGCCGGATGCCACAGCATCGTACGGATTTCGCCGAACTCGCGCGGCAGTTTTGCCCAGGCCTCGCCGCCGTCGTCGCTGCGGTACATCTGACCAAGGTTGGTGCATAGAAACAGCAGGTTCGCGTCTGCATCGTTCGTCGCCACCATCCAGGGGGTCGAGTTGGTCGGCGGCAAATGCGCGTCCTCCCAGGTTTCGCCCCAATCGCGACTTCGCCAAAGCGTGCCCTGGGAGCCTGGAGGGCCGTCGCCGTTGCAAAGGAACACGGTGCCGTCGAGATCGGCGCGCGGTTTTATCCCCCGGGTGTACTGCCACGGGGAGTCAAGCGCCTGAAAGTGCCAGCTCGCGCCCTCATCGGTTGATTTGTAGAGGCCGCGGGCAGTCGCTGCGAGGAGCTTGCGCGAGCCATTGTCGCCAACAATGGCGATGTCGTGGATGTCCGGGAAATCGAACCCGTTTTCCAGGCGCTCCCAAGTCCTTCCGCCGTCCGTGCTGCGATGTACGGCGTCGATTTCAGCGCTTGCCCAGATCGTATCGTCATCGAACGGATCGAACCTGATACGCGTGATGCGCGGTCTTCCGATCAGGCACTCCTCGACCAGTTGGACGGGAAGCTCGCGCCAGGTCGCTCCGCTGTCGTCGGATCGAAAAAGAGCGCCCGGATGGGTGCCGATGATCAGGACCTTCGGATCGCTCGGAGATTGGGCGATTGCCCAGATGCACATGTCGTCCGCCGGGGACGGAACAATTTCCGCGCGACCATCCGGACCTTGCCGCAGGACGCCCCGGTCGGAGCCCGCCCAGACGACATCCGGTTCATCAGGGTGGCTCGACATCGACCAGATCCTGCACTCGGCGTAGATACCGCGGAATGCGCGGTGCCACGTCTCTCCGAGATCATCGCTGCCCCAGACGCCCCAGCCTACGGTGCCTGCGTACACTCTGGTGTCCATCGTGCCTCCCTCCCAATCGTCGCCCCGTGTCGAGGGCTGAAGTGACATAAACTTGCGGTACACGACACTAACCTATCGAAACCGGGAGGGAAACCAGGTGGCTGACTATCAATACATCTACATCGATCGCCTCGGCACCGACGACCGTGTCGCGCGCATCACGCTGAACCGGCCGGAGAAGCTGAACGCGCTGTCGCAGGAGTTGATGTTCGAATTCAACGAAGCGCTGCACGACCTCGAAGCGGACAGCTCGGCGCGCGTGATCATCGTGCGGGGCGAGGGCCGGGCCTTCAGCGCCGGCTATGACCTGACGCGGGGCCGCGGATCCGACGCGGTGGTGCGGCGACACCGGCAAATGGACGACAAGGGGCGCCGCCTGTTGATGGGAATCCGTACCGGGATGCAGCAGATCACCGACATCCACATGTACTTCTGGAACATGGCGAAGATCACCATCGCGCAGGTGACGGGCTACGCCATCGCCGGCGGCTGCGAACTTGCCATGATGGCGGATCTCGTCGTGGCCGACAATGAGGCCCAGCTGGGACACCCTGGCCTGCGCGGTCTAGGGACGTCGCGCACCGGCGTCATCTGGCCGCTGGTGATCGGCATGCGCAAGGCGAAGGAACTCTACTACACCGGCGAAAACGTCACCGGCGCGGAGGCCGCCGAAATCGGCATGATCAACTACGCGTGGCCGAAGGAGAAACTCGAGGAGAACACGCTCGCCCTGGCGGATCGGATCGCTATCATGACTGCCGACCAATTGGCCATACTCAAGGTCAACATGAACCGCTTCTACGAGAACATGGGGATCTACTCTTCGGTCAGGAGTTCCACCGATCTCGACGCGGCGGGACAATTCACGGAGTTCGGCTACGAGTGGCAGGACAGGATGCGCGAGGAGGGGCTCAAAGGCGCGCTCGCCTGGCGCGACGGTCCATATCGTGGCTCCGACACCTACAAGGACAAGGACTGATTGCATGTACAACGTAAATACCCGGCGGGCGAAATGCCTGCCATTCCTGTTGACGGCGGCCGTCGCGACCGGCGCGTTCGCCGAGGACGCCTGCGAACCGTCGCGCTGGGGCGCGGACGACGAAATAGGGAACGCCAACCTCATTACGGCGGAATCCGTGCTAGCGGCTTCGCAACTCGTCAGGACGGGCAAGACCTATAGCCTGGGCATCACCATCGACGCGTCGACGCCGGCATTTCCGCCTCGCGGTCTCATGCTGCAGGTGGTACAGCCGAATCAACAGATGGGCCGCGTCGCCTTTCCGAACGCCACCTACAATGACGATGTCTTCCAGGGCTGGTTCGGCATCGGGCCGCAGATCGACGGGCTCGGCCATATAGGGGCGCCGGGCGGCATCTATTACAACTGCAACGACGCCAAGGACTTCGCCTTTCTCACCGGACTGACCAAGCTCGGCATCGAGAAGATCCCCCCGATCGTCGCCCGCGGCATCGTGCTCGACATGGCGGGGCACTTAGGCGTCGAGCACATGGAGGCGGGCCAATTCTTCGGCGTAGACGATGTTCAGGCGGTGGAGAAGAAGCAGGGCACTCCGGTGCGCGAAGGAGATGTCGTCCTGTTCCACACGGGCTGGACCGAGGCCAAGCTGGAGGCCGATCCGGAAGGGTGGGTGGCGGCGGAGCCGGGTCAGACCGAAGAGGTCGCGAGCTATCTCGCGAGCAAGAACGTCGTGGCGGTCGGCGCGGACACCTGGGGCCTCGATGTCGTGCCGCCGCCGGATCGGACTCGGCCGTTCCAGGGCCATGTCATCCTGTTGCAGGAAAACGGCATCTACATACTGGAGACGATGAACACGGGACCGCTGGTTCGCGACGGAGCCTTCGAGTTCCTGTTTGTGCTGGGCCAGGCAAAGGTTCGTGGTGCCGTGCAGATGATCATCAACCCTCTGGCCATCCGCTAAGGGATCGACAGGGTCCAATGACGGAAGTGCCCATGGTTGAAATCCGTCCTGGCCGACGAGAGGACGCCGCGAAGATCGTGGACTTCCAGATCAGGATGGCCGAGGAGACGGAAGGGTATGCGCTGCATCGACCGACCGTGGAACAAGGCGTGCAGACGGTATTCGACGATCCGCGCAAGGGCATGTACTGGATCGCCGAAATGAACGGCGAGACAGCGGGTTGCCTGCTTACCGTTCCGGAATGGAGCGATTGGCGCAACGGAACCGTCTTGTGGATCCATTCGGTGTACGTGATTCCCGCGGCGCGGCGCCGGGGGGTTTTTCGGAAGATGTATCAGTCTCTGAAGACCACGGTGGAAGAATCTCCCGATTTGCGCGGAATCAGACTCTATGTCGCGACAGAGAATGCGAGAGCACAAGAGACATACAGGGTCATGGGCATGGATGACGGCCGCTACCACCTGTTCGAGTGGATGAGTTCGGGACGTTGAAGCCTGCTCCTCGGTCATACTGTCGCCATGAAGACAGCAATCTCGATACGAGACGAAATCTTCGAGGCTGCCGAGCGTACGGCGCAGGAAATGGGCATCTCGCGCAGTGAACTTTATGCGCGGGCTGTGAAAGAGTTCGTCGCGCGTCATTCTGGTCGACGCGCGACCGAAAGACTCAACGCGGTGTACGGTACCGACGAATCCACGTGCGCGCTCGATGGTGGCCTTGAAGCACTTCAGTTCCACTCTCTGCCCACCGAAGACTTGAAGGGGCTCGCCCACCACCGTGGCAACTCGGAACACACGCATGGCAACCTGGAACACACGGATTGTTGATGGTAAATGTTGCCTCGATCGGCTCCGTGGGCCGCTTGGCTGGATGTTGGTCGCCGCGACGATTCCCTGGTCGATGCCCGCCGTTGCCGAGCAACCTTGCGCCGATCCCCGCTATGCACACGGGATTTCCCACTTGCTGCCGCTCCAATACGACAGCGATTTCAAGCACTTCGCCTACGCCAATCCCGATGCGCCCAAGGCTGGCGAAGTGCGCGTCGCGGTACTGGGCACGTTTGACAACTACAACGGCATCATCGAGAAGGGCCGACTGGCGGCTGGCTACGATGCGACGGGGGGACTGGTCTACGACAGGCTCCTGGAACCCGCCATCGACGAACCCGTGAGCTACTACGGTCGATTGGCCGAGGGGGTCGTTGTGGGTCCCGGTTTCGTATGGGTCGCATTCAAGCTTCGGGCAGACGCGACTTGGCACGACGGCGCGCCGATCACCGTGGAAGACGTGTTGTTCACCTATGAGGCGATGCAAGAGCACGGTTCGGTCGCGCTGCGCACGGCGCTCGCCGACCTTGATCGCGTGTTCGCATTCGGCGACCGCGAGTTGTGTTTCGTGCGCAAGCAGGGCGCGGAAATCAATCCCACGTTCCCGTTCACATTGAGTTCCTTCAGTGTCTTGCCGAAACACTACTGGTCTGACCGGGACATTGGAAAGACCACCGTCCAGGCGCCCCTGGGCAGCGGGCCGTACCGATTGGCGCGCGCTGAAATCGGGCGCCTGCTGGTATACGAACGGTACGAGAACTACTGGGGGCGGGATGTGCCGGTCAACAAGGGCAGATACAACTTTCAAAGGGTGAAATTCGACCACTTTGCCGACGAGCAGGTCATGATCGAGGCCCACAAGGGGAACGTCATCGACATCCGCCAGGAAGGCGTATCCAAGAACTGGGCGACGCAATACAACTTTCCGGCCGTGAAGGCTGGTCTTTTCAAGCGCGAGTTGAGGCCGCTGGCGCGCGTCGAGGGCTTGTGGTGGCCGATATTCTGGAATGTCGACCAACCGCACCTGCGGGATGTGCGCGTCCGCGAAGCGCTCTGGCTGTTGTTCGACTTCGCATGGACCAATCGCGTCCTTTTCTACGGCTTCTACAAGTCGGGCGTGAGTTTCTTTCAGAACTCGCTGTTGGCGCATCGCGGGCTGCCGAGCGAGAAGGAGCTTGCGCTGCTCGAGCCTTGGCGCGACCAGTTGCCGCCGCGCGTGTTTACCGAGGAATTCAGGCAACCATCGAGCGATGGCTTTGGCCCTCAGAGGCAGAATATCAAACGCGCTCTCGCGTTGTTCGAGGAGGCCGGTTGGCGGATCCAGGATGGAACGATGCGCAATATCGAAACGGGCGAACCGTTCACCCTCGATTTCATCGGCGTGTCCTACTATTCGATACGTCAGAACCTGACTCTCGTGAGGAATCTGCACCGTATTGGGGTCGAGACGACGGGGGTGTCGCCCGAGGTATCGCAATGGCTCTATCGCAGCCGGACCGGCAAGTTCGACGGCAACTCCGTACGCCTCGGTCCGAGCTTTACGCCAGGTTTGCAGCTTCGCAACTGGTTCGGCAGCGCCGCGGCCGACCACGACTACGGTCAGAACTGGGCACGCGTGCGTAGCCCGGCTGTGGACAGTTTGGTCCAGTCGATTATCGTCGCGGCTACGGCGGAAAATCTCTATGCCGCGACCCGCGCGCTGGATCGGGTTCTGCTGTGGAACTTCTATTTCATTCCCGTGGGGTCGCAGCCGGGCTTCCGACTCGTCTACTGGGACAAGTTCGCAGAGGTGCGCAACGATGCGCTGACGCGGGTTCCCTACCTGGACGCGTGGTGGTGGGACGAGGCAAAGGCCCGCCGCGTTGAAGCGGGACTCGCGGAGTTGGCCACCGGCGAATAGGTGGTGCGGCTAGCCGCGGGGCGGCCCAAATACCTCGAACAGGTTCTTGCTGAAGACGCTGCGAAAGGGGGTTATGCCGTGACGTTCCCTGATCGTATCGACGGAATGAACCCACTCGGACTCCCAGTCGATCTCCAGGAAATCCGGTGTCTCTTGCCCGTGCCGCCAACCTTCGGCGATGAGGTACAGCAGGATATAAAAGCCGGTCGGTGCCAAGAAGCATGAGATCGTTGCGAAGCTGGCCAGAATCATGGCCGCATGGTTGAGTCCGAACTGCGCCACTTGAAAGCCGCCATAGGCGATTTGATGCGAGTCACCGGTGTCGTATCCGGCGACCATGTTCCATGGTCGATGCATTTGCGCGACGAGAGAATTCAGTCGCCGGAGCGATTCCGGCAGGAAACTCAACTGTTGCAGACGCCTGTCGACGAGGTCCTGACTGTAGCCGTGACCGACGATCATGTGGTACAGCGTGTTGCCCAGGCTGCCTTCGGGGCAGGCGCGCAAGACAACTGGATCGAGGCCGCTCGGTGACGAATCCATCAGCGCGGCGCCGACGCGAGGGTGGTTCCTGACGAACTGCTCGGAGATGGCGATGAAACCCGGATTCGCGGCAAGCGCCAGATCCGCCACTTGGTTGTCCGCCCTGGACGGAACCACACCTTTCCTCGAATCGTCGATCACGGCCCAGAAAGGCTCCCAGAAGCCTGCCTCGAGCGGTGCCTCGGGAAGGCCCTCGTCGATCTCTCGCTGCTCGCCGTCCCCCAACCATACGCTGGCGATGTTGTCGTAGACGGCGTGGATCGCATTTGGGCAGGAGAAGGCGGCCCAGGTCATCGTCGCGGCGACCTGCAGTTGCCCCGTGGCATCGCCCTTCTTGGCGGCATCCAGGGAGTCGATGAGCGATTCGCGGCCGACTCGGCACGTCGCCTGTTCGAATTCGAGCGTTTGATCCATTAGTTGCTTTTATCAGTTTTCAGATAACAACGATGCGCTAGGCGCATCAAGGGACGCCTTACGCCATCAATCGGGAGAGTGATGTGCCTTAACCTATCAGTGCCCGCTGTGCGTATCCAATACTATTTTCTGGTGATCTTCATAAGATAACCAAATCAAAAAAAGGCCGATGCCGGCCACCGGATCGCAGACGTTTTGTCCGCCGGTTGGCGGATCAATCAAACGCGCTGAATATCTCCTCGTCGAGCTCCGCGTAGACCTCCGGATTCTGCCGAATCGACATGAAGCAGAACTCGTCGACGCCGGCGTCGATGAAGGCGCCGCAGCGATCGATGACGTACTGCGGCGGACCGATCATGGTCCACGTGTTGCCTCGACGAATGCGCTCCGCCTCGTTCTCGTCTCGCACGATGCGCATCGGAACATGCACTGAACGTTTGATCTCCGACGGGTCTCTGTCCACCGTTTCGCAGTGGGACTCGACGATACGCCACAGACGTTTCAAGTCCTCGGGACCGCAGACCACGTTCATGATGTCGCCGTACATCGCCAGTGTCCTGAGCGTGCGTTTCGGCCCCTGGCCGCCGACCATGATGGGTATCTTCCGCTTTACGCCCTTCGGTACGAAGGGCGCCTGCCTGAGCGTGTAGTGCGCGCCGTTGAAATCCACGAAACCGTCGGCGGCAAACAGCTTGCTGATGAGTTCGCACGCTTCCTCCAGGCGATCCTGGCGTTCGCGCATGGAGGGGTAGTTCCAGCCGTAAGCCGAGTGGTCGCGCACATTCCAACCGGCGCCGATACCGAGGATAGCTCGACCGCCGGAGATCTCGTCGATGGTGGCGGCCATCTTCGCGAGGAGCGCAGGGTTGCGATAGGTGTTGCCCGCCACCAAAACGCCGAGTTCAAGGCGGTTCGTTACGGCGGCCATCCCCGCCAGCAGGGACCAGCCTTCGAGGGTGGGCAGAAGATCGCTGTCTGCCACGGCGTCGGTGCTATTCGAGGGCGGCACAAAGTGGTCGTAGGTGTAGACGCTGGTCCAGCGCCCGGACTCCATGACCGCAAGTACGCGCTTGATTTCTTCCCAGGAAGTCTGGTGGTTATACATCTGCGATCCGAACATGCATGTTGCTCCGGTTTTGATTGATGAAAAGATGCCAAGGATCGTGCAATCGGGCTTGACGTTCCACTTTGGAAGCGTCGCCGAAGTCCAGAGACTGCGCGACACTCAAGCGTCATATCCCGTCAATGGGTAGAATGCGAACGTCTGGGAAGCGGGGCTCGCAGACGGACTGCCGGCCGGTGACGGATATGGAATCGCAGATCTTTACCGAATCGCCGAAACTGGACGCGGCCATCGTCAGTCCGGCGCGCTGGGGTGACGAGAACTGGGTGCACGCGCAGTTCACCTGGTTGCGCGACAACGCGCCGGTCCGCAGGATGTCGCCGGACGGCTTCGAACCGTTCTGGTCCATCGCCCGCCATGCCGACATCAGGTCGATCGAAAGCAACAAGACGCTGTTTATCAACGATCCGCGTCCGCTCCTGAGTCCCTTACTCCTGAATGCGATTGTCCTGCAACTCACGGGACGGCGGCACCTTGTCCGCTCCCTGGTGACGATGGACGATCCCGACCACGGCCGCTACCGGGCGCTGACGCAGGAATGGTTCGCAAGATCCAACCTGCTCGTCCTCAAGGATCGCATTGAGCAACTGGCGACGGAATATGTGGATCGCCTCGCCGAATTCGGCGGCGAGTGCGACTTCGTCAAGGATGTCGCGATCTGGTACCCGTTGCGCGTGATCATGTCGATCCTCGGCATCCCGGAATCCGATGAGCCGTTCATGATGAAACTGACCCAGGAAATGTTCGGCAGTTCGGATCCGGACACGCGGCGTTCCTTCGAAGCTTCCGCGCTCCCGGACGTGGTGGCGGATTTCGAGGCATATTTCGCTGACCTGAGTCGACGCCGTCGCGCCAATCCCACCGACGATGTGGCCAGTCTGGTTGCCAATGCCAGCATTGATGGAGAGGCCGTCCCCGAACATGAAACGAACGGCTACTACATCATCATCGCCACAGCCGGTCACGATACGACCAGTTCATCCGTGGCGGGCGGTCTGTTGGCGCTGATCGAAAACCCCGGCGAAATGGAGAAGCTGCGCCGCGATCCCGAACGCTACATGCCGTCCGCGATCAACGAGGTCGTTCGCTGGGTCACGCCCGTGCGGCAGTTCATGCGCACCGCCACGGCGGACTGCAAGGTCGGCGACACCGACATCGCCGCCGGCGAGTCGTGCATCCTCTGGTATCCGTCAGCCAACCGCGACGCCGCCGTGTTCGACGATCCCTTCGCGTTCCGGGTTGATCGTCCGGGCGTCAGGCACCTGGCGTTCGGTTTCGGCGCGCACGCGTGTCTGGGCCAGCACCTGGCAAGATTGGAGATGTCGGCGTTGTTCCAGGAACTGCTTCGCCGCGTCGAACACGTGGAGTTGAATGGCGAGCCGCGCTATTCGCAATCGACCTTCGTGGGCGGGCTCAAGAGTCTGCCGATTCGCTATCGAATGAAGTAGTAGCGCCTTCTCGGCCGTTCCGCGCGTTAGAGGCTGCGCTTGCCGGTCAACGTAATCTCCACGCCTCGCGCGCCCGCTTGGGAAACCATCGGAAAGGCCACGTCAAGGTGCAAGACACGGCCCCGGTCCGTACGCGTGGACTCGAATCGCAAGCCGACGCCGATGTTGGCCAACACCGGATTGTCGCGGGCGGAATCCCAAGCCCTGCCCATGTCGACAAATACCGCTCCCGCCATGCGGACCGCGCGCCACAGATAGAGTCCGGAGTAGTACCGTTCCTCGGCAGTGATTCGGAACCGGCGGTTGCCGGCCTGAAAGCGGTTGGGGTATCCGCGTAGCCCGGAGTCTCCCCCGGCGAGGATCTGCTGATCTGGCGTCAATTGGTCCGCGACCGTCGCCTCGGCATCGATGAAGAGACCCCACTGGGGTGTTTGGGTGCGCCGGTAGCGCGCCCACGCCTGGGCGGTCAAATTCTCTGCGCGATCGGTATCCCTACTCCAATACCCCGACACTTGCGCGCCATAGAGCAGTATGTCTCCAACCTTGCTGCCCATGATGCGGCCACCGCGGAATGCGGCATTGGCGACGAGGTGTCCGCCGCGCGGCGAATAGCCGAGCAGCAGGTCGTATTGACGGCCGAGAAAGACATCCTCGGTAGTCTGGACGCGGTTCAGATTTCGCACCCTCGAGAAGTCGTCGCCAAGGCGCTGGAACGCAACCCAGGGGTAGGCGAACGAACGGTCCTCAAGGTCTGACAACGACTCGGGAACGTCCTTGAAGGCCCACTCTTCAAACATGACGCCGAGGCTCAGACGGTTCGCAAACCCATCCACCAGTCCCTTGGACCAGCCTCGGGACAAGACAGCACGGCGATAGTCGAGCCCGAACGATGCAGTCTCCTCTCCGGCGTCGTACAGGCGGCGCCGGGTTTCCGACATGTGCGCGGTGACGTTCCAGGCACGCCGGGCGTCCAGTGCGTAGAACGGCTGACCGATGAATGCCATCGCGCCATCGCCGTCGTCGGCGTTCTCAAGACGCAGGCCCAGCCCGATGCGACTGTTGCGCAGGTTGGGATTGTTGAAACCCGCGCTAGCGCCCGAACGATCCAGGGTTTTGAACACCTCTACGTCCACCTCGGCGCCGCTGCCGAAGACGTTACTCTCGGCGGCGCCGAGGTCGAACTCGTTCTCGCCGCCGGTGCGGGTGACGCTTGCCGTCGGCAGGAGCGACCAGACATCCCGGGTAACGACGACGAGGTCGATCTTCCCTCCACACACCCGGTTCGCGATGACGCGCGCGTCGTAGAGGAAACGTTTGGCGCGCAACACCCGTTCACTTTCGGCGAGGCGGCTGACATCGACCGTGTCGCCATCGGAGAACAGCAGCAGCGTACGAATCGCGCGCTCCCGTGTCGTCACATGCCAGCGATTGGCGAGGCGGAACAGGGGCTTGTTCTCGGCGGCATCATCCGTATTGAATATCTCCTGGCGAATGATGCGGGTGGAGGCGACGGTGTAAGAGGCGTCAGGCTCAAGTGGCCAACCCTCGATTTCCCCTATTTCGGTCTTTTGTAGCGCATCTATCTCGAAACGCTCGCCACAGGGCTCCCCTGCCGCGGCAAAGGCGAAGCACAACGTTAGTGCGAGGCCCAAGCGCGTCATCGTCGTTCGCGCCGCTCGCAGTGGAAGCCAGGACTCATTGTCGATCATGGACGAATGTTAACCGCTTGCGCACGGGCAATCGGCGAGTGGGGTACCATTTGGCGCTTTGGTCAATTGTCGGAGCCACTTCATGAACAGCGTCGAATACATCGCCCGCATTCTCAAGGACGAAGGCGTTACCTGGATGTCCTGTTTCCCGTCCAACCCGCTTATCGAGGCGGTTGCCAAGGAAGGCATCCGTCCGGTCGCCTTTCGTCACGAACGCGGCGCGGTAATGGCGGCGGACGGCTACTCGAGGCTGTCCGACCGCAAGCGTTTCGGCGTCGTCGCGGTGCAGTCCCAGGCTGGCGCCGAGAATTCGATGGGTGGCCTGGCCCAGGCGAACGGGGACAACTCACCGATACTGCTACTGCCTGGCGGGAATTCCCTGGACAAGCTGTTCGTTCGTCCCAACTTCTTTGCCGGCAAGACCTGGGAACCGCTGCTCAAGCACGTCGACGTCATCATGCGTCCGAACCAGACCGGCGATATCATGCGCCGCGCCTTTCACGCCTTGCGCACCGGGCGTCCCGGACCTGTGTTGGTGGAGATGCCGGGTGATGTCTGCTCGCAGCCGGTGCCTGACGACGCGCCCGCCTACGCGTCTCCGACGGCGGCCATGTACGCGCCGTCCGCCGGGGCGGTCGCCGATGCCGCCAGGCAGTTGATCGAAGCAAAAGAGCCCCTGATCTGGGCGGGATCCGGCGTCATGACCGCTGGTGCCTGCGAGGAATTGCGCACCCTGGCGGAGTTGCTCGACGTGCCGGTCTACACGACGATGCCGGGCAAGTCGGCCTTCGACGAGCGTCATCCACTGTCCGTCGGGGCGGGCGTCTCGTCGACACCGGGACCGGCGCGCCAATGGCTCGACAACTGCGACGTGCTGTTCGCCGTCGGCTCGTCCCTTACCTCGACGCCCTATGGCCAGAGTTTCTCGCGTGACAAGTTTCTCATTCATTCGGTGATCGCCGACGAGGAGATCAACAAGGACACGGCCGCCGCTATCGGCCTGGTAGGCGACGCCAAGTTAACGCTTGAAGCCATGATCGACGCCGTCAAGGGCCTGATCGGCGAAGGCGGGCGCGACACCGGCGTCAGGGCTCGCGTCCGGGAAGCCCGTGAAGCATGGATCGCCCAATGGCAACCGTATCTGACCAACGACGACGGACCGTTGTCGCCCTACCGCGTCATTCACGAGATGAACGAGGTGCTGGACAACGAATCTAGCGTCGTCACCCACGACGCCGGCGCCCCGCGGGATCAGATCGTGCCGTTCTATACCGCCACCACGCCGCATAGCTACGTCGGTTGGGGCAAGAGCACCCACTTGGGCTTTTCCATCCCGTTGATGATCGGGGCCAAGATGGCAGCGCCGGAACGCATGTGCGTGAACCTCATGGGCGACGGTGCCTTCGGCATGTCCGGCCTCGACATCGAAACCTCGGCCCGCGCTGGCATTCCCATCACCACCATCCTGCTCAACAACGGCATCATGGCTACCTACCCCGGCGGCTTCCCGACGGCGCGCGAGCAATTCGGCGTGTCGCACATGCAGGGCGACTATGCCGGCATTGCCCGGGCGATGGGGGCGGAGGGCATCCACGTTACGCAGGCGGCGGAAATGGCGCCTGCGCTGGAACAGGCCAAGCGCCTGAACGCGGACGGCAAAACGGTGTTGATCGACGTCAAGACGCGCGCGGAGGACTCCCGGTCGCCGGCACGCTTTGCCTGAGGTCGGCGCGGTCTACTCCGCCCCGAGACCCTGATATCTGGGCGGCCGTTTCGTATCCTGATGATCTGCACCGGGAATCGGGCGCGCTCGCAGATGGCTGAAGGTTGGCTGCGGCACCTGGGGGCGCCCGCGTCGAGGTTGATAGTGCGGGTACCGACCCAAAGGGCGTGCATCCCCTCGCGATTCGCGTCATGGCCGAGGTCGGCATCGATATCTCCGGCAATACTTCGGACCATGTGGGTGCGTACCTGGGGGAGCACTACGACCTGGTTGTCACCGTTTGCGACGCCGCGCGCGAGAGTTGCCCGGTGTTCCCGGGCGCGCAGCGATCACTCCACCGCGCGTTCGAGGATCCGGACTATCCGGGGATGAGCGAGGAGGAACTCGCGGATGTATTCCGCCGCATAAGGGACGAAATCGCTGCGTTCTGCCGCGCGCTTGTGGCGAAAGAAGTGCCCCACAGGCGGTGCCGTTCGGTCTAGAAGGCGCGTTTGAGCTATCTTTGTGTCGAGATGATCGAGAGAGGGAACGGATGAAATTTGGACTGCGCTATTGCAACACGGGACGCTACGTGGATGCGGCGCTTGCCGTAGAGTTGGTGCAAGCCGCCGAGGAAGCGGGTTTCGAGTCGGCCTGGACGGTCCAGCACACGGTGGTGCCCGAAGGCCACACATCGGCATACCCGTATTCGCCGGATGGGCGCATGCGCGGCGACAGGTTCGACTTTCCGATTCCCGATCCGTTGATCTGGATGGCCTATGTTGCGGCCCGAACGCGCACCATCAAGCTCGGCACCGGCATTCTGATCCTGCCGCAACTCAGTCCGGTCGTCACCGCCAAACAGGTCGCCACCCTCGACTTCATGTCCGACGGTCGCATCCTGCTCGGCATCGGCGTCGGTTGGCTGAGAGAGGAGTTCGAGGCCATCGGCGCTTCGTTCGAAGACCGTGCCGCCCGCAACGACGAGTACGTCGCGGTGATGCGGGCGCTCTGGTCCCAGGAGCGACCATCGTTTCAGGGTGAGTTCATCCAGTTCGACGGCGCCTATTGCCGGCCGCAGCCGGTGGGGGGCACGGTGCCGATCCACGTCGGGGGCCACTCCAGGGCGTCGGCGAGACGTGCCGGCCGTCTGGCTGACGGCTTCTTCCCGGCGCGAGGCGAGCCTAAGGAACTCGTGCGCCTGGCGCGGGAGACGGCCCAAGCTTCCGGTCGCGATCCGGATGCAGTGGAAATCACGTTGAGCTGTCCCGAAGACCTGGCGGACCTGGAGACCATCGATGCGGATCGCGTGCTCGTGCCGGTGAACCGAACGGCCGCGATGGCGGCGCCGGCGCGAACGCCGGAAGAGGTGTTGGCATGGCGGTCGCGCATTGAAGCGTTCGCCGATCGCTAGTCCGTCTACTGAGGCGGTTGCTGTCAGGAGAGGGAAACAATGAAATTTGGACTGCGTTACTGCAACACGGGGCCATACATCGAGGCGGCGCGCGCCGTAGAGTTGGTGCAAGCCGCCGAGGAAGCGGGTTTCGAGTCGGCGTGGACGGTCCAGCACACGGTGATTCCGGAAAACCATGCCTCGCTCTATCCCTACTCGCCGGACGGTCGTCTGGCCGGAAACGTGTTCGACTTTCCCCGGCCGGATCCGTTGATCTGGATGGCTTACGTGGCGGCCCGCACCGAAACGATCAAGTTCGGCACCGGCGTTCTGATTCTGCCCCAACACAGTCCTGTCATCACCGCCAAACAGGTCGCCACCCTCGACTTCATGTCCGGCGGTCGCATCGTGCTCGGCATCGGCGTCGGCTGGCTCCGGGAAGAATTCGAGGCCATCGGTGCTTCGTTCGATGACCGCGCCGCCCGCACCGACGAGTACGTGGCGGTGATGAGATCGCTCTGGTCGGAGGAGCGGCCGTCTTTCCAGGGCGAGTTCATCCGCTTCGACGGCGCCTATTGCCGGCCGCAGCCGGTTGGGGGCACGGTACCGATTCACATCGGGGGCCACTCGAAGGCCGCGGCGCGGCGCGCCGGTCGCCTGGGGGACGGGTTCTTTCCGGCGCGAGGCAGACCCGAAGAACTGGTTCGTCTTGCGCGGGAGACGGCGGAATCGTGCGAACGCGATCCCGGTGCAATCGAAATCTCGTTGAGCTGCCCGCAGAACCTTGAGGAACTCAAGACAATCGATGCCGACCGCGTGTTGATCCCGGTGGATGACAGGCCCGACATGGCCGCGCCTGCGCGGACGCCGGATGAGGTGCTGGCATGGCGGTCCCGTATCGAGGATTTCACTGACGTCTGATCCGCGTCGCATCTCGGCGCGGGGCGAAACTGCAAGGCCATTCGGCGTCGTCCAATTGGATTCTGGCGAGTACAAGAGGTAGGCCCTATGGACTTCGGGATTTGCGCCGCCTCCCATGTCGGCGACATCGACTACGTGGTGCGCGCGGAAGCGCTTGGCTATAGCCACGCCTGGTTCGCGGACAGCCAGATGCTGTGGTCGGACTGTTACGCGACGCTTGCCCTGGCGGCGACGCGCACCTCGCGCATCCGGCTCGGGACGGGAGTCGCCATCACGGGTACGCGCCCCGCATCGGTGAACGCGGCGGGCATCGCCACCATCAACGCGCTTGCGCCCGGCCGCACTTTCCTTGGCGTCGGCTCAGGCAATACGGCCATGCGGGTCATGGGTAAAAAACCGCATCGAATCAGGGAGTTTGATCGTTATCTGCACACGCTCAAGCCGCTACTACGCGGCGAGGAGGCAGAGAACGACGACGGCCAACTCATCGTGCACCTCATGCCGGATGCGGGCTTCGTCAACTTCAAGGACCCTATTCCGTTGTACGTCTCCGGATTTGGTCCGCGTTCGCTGGGGCTCGCGGGTGAACACGGGGACGGCGCGGTGATCTCCGGCCGGCGTTCCGGCGCCGCCATGCAGCGCGTGTGGGACATGATCGAGTCGGGTGCGATGGCGGCGGGTCGCGAGATCGTCCGCGACGAGTACTACGTCACTGCCCTCACCACCATCGTGCTGCTCGAGCCCGGTGAAGCCGTGGACTCGGAGCGCGTAAAGAGCCAGTGCGGCGCCATGGCGATGGCCGGTGTGCACTACCAGTACGACCAGGTGCGCAACTTCGGACGGCAGCCGTCGAACGTGTTCGCCGGCATCTGGGAAGACTACGCGGCGATGATGGAAAAGGTTCCCGCGGACCGGCGGCATCAATTCATCCACCGCGGCCACAACTGCTGGGTAGTGCCGGAGGAGGAGCGGTTCCTTACGCCGGAGGTGCTGCGCGCGTCGGCCCTGATCGGCACGCGCGACGAGCTGATCGACACGCTCTCCGCCCTGTCGGAGGCGGGCCTCGATCAGGTGATGATCCTGCCGAACTTCGACACGCGCTACGATGTCCTGGAGCAGGTCGGGAACGCACTGATAGGCAATATTCCCTGACGGCGGAACGAGGCCACCGCGGTCAGGGTCAGCACCTTTCCATCGGTTCAGGCTCGGTTCATTCCACCTGCGCTAAGGTCCATTCACCGCCGAACCGGAAATCCGATGAAATCCCCTGTTTTTGCCATCGTCGTCTGTTTGTCCCTGGCGGCGGGCGCAAACGCGCAAACGTTATCCAAAGCCGAAGAAGGCCGGAAGGAGGTTGGTAATTGCTATCTCATGTGTATGGCCGATGACGGCGGGGGCCGTCGCTTGTGGACCATTGCCTGGCTGGACCAGTTTTGGGCGAGCTGGCGCGATAGCGTGACCTGGACCGATGAAGAATGGACCAGCTTCCTGACCGATTGGAAGCAAACGGGGTGCGCCAATATCCAGGCGGAGTTGTTGGAAGCCTACGGCTGCCGTTATGCGTGCTACGACGTGGAGCAGGCTTATGGCGTCACTTCTTCGTCTGCCCGAAGCGTTTTCCTGCGCTCTTACAACAGTTTGATCGCGGATCTCCAGTCATCCGGTCTATGGGTTACGAATGATCGCGATTACCCCCGTCCAGGTACCGATGCGTTCAACACAGCCTGCGAAAATGCCTACGATTCCTCCAACGCCTCGGGACGAGCCGATCCGCGCCTTGAGGTCGTGCGGGAACTGTTGCAACGAGGGCCAAGACCCGTCGAATAGACAAGCCGGGGCGCGCGGCAACTAGCTCGCGAATGCGCACACCATGCGCACTTCGATGCTGCGCCGTGCAGGCGTGCCGGGAGGCGTTTCGATTTCGAACGAGGTGTGGGGACATGCGAGGGCCCTGCCCGGGCGCGTGTCGAGTTGCTTGATGACCAGCATCTCTTCTTCGGTCATGCGCGGGACGTACCAGAATCGCAGGTCCGGCCTGAACAACGGCATGGAGCCCCTGCCGGTGGCATAGGAGCCCGAGTAGTGATAGGGCAGGATGTCCCTGGCGTCGAGGCTGCGCGCGTCGACCAGCGCCAGCGGATTCCTGATTGCGGCACGGTCGATCGGCTGCCAGGTGTTGTACCACGCGAACTGCCAGTGCCGTGACGCATCCAACGCTTCGCGCCGCTCGGCAAGGGCGCGCTCGCTGTATTGTCCGGGGTCGGTGATGTCGTAGTCGCAGTGCGCAAACCGCGCGTAGGCCCGTAGAAAGTCCGATTTGGCCTCGGTGCGCAGCAGGTGGTGCGTGACGAACACCTCGTCCGCGCCGACAAGTCGCTTTACGACATCGGCGACTTCCTCGTAGTAGGTGGATTTGATCACCGGCTCGTTCCCGAAATCGGTCACGCTCGGCTTGTGGCGCGTCAGCGTGAAACCGGTGGTATCGAGATCCGTTTCGGTGCCGCGCGCGTCTTCGACGGCCACCTTGTGCTTGGTGGTGTGGGTGCGCCGGGATGCCCGGTCGCCGATGACTGGCGGGACTTTGCGGTGTTTCCACTCGGGATTGATAAACCGGATTTCCGCGGTAACCGTTCCTGACATCGCCGCCTCCGGGGATGACGGGTGGATTCTATCCGAAGCGCGGAGGAAAAACGGTGTTCCAACCGGTTCGACAGGACAGGATAGCCCGTCGGGTTTGTCCGATCACGACCGGTTTACTTGATCGGCACTTGATCGAAATCGCCTTTGGAGAGGAAATCCCGTTGTATATCAAAAAGTTGTTTACTTGACGGCTACTTGATCGAGAGCGCCATTGCCCGCAGACTTTAGGGGCAATGCGAGAAGCTCTGTTTGGCGTACGTGCGCACCCATGAATACGCATCACTCTGATGACTACCTCGTCGGCCTCGTCCGAGAGTTCTGCAAGTACCCGCGCGAAACCGAGTGGGTTGAATTCAAGCGCAACAACGCCGACCCTCAGCAGATTGGCGAAACCATATCGGCCTTGGCGAACTCTGCGGCCTTGGAAGGCAAACCGTTCGCCTAGGTCGTGTGGGGTGTTCGCGACGAAGATCACGTCATCGAAGGCACCAGCTTCGACCCACGCCACGCGCGCGTTGGCCAAAAGGAACTGGAAAACTGGCTACTGCGCTTGCTGGAGCCCAAGCTGGACTTTCGTTTCGTCAACTTGGTGATCGACGTCCGAGACGTTGTGGTTTTGGAGATCGCGGGAGTGAGGCATCCTGTGCGTTTCTCCGGCCGGGAGTTCGTGCGGGTTGGTAGCTACGTCAAGCCGCTTCGGGAATTCCCGGAAAAAGAGAGGGCGTTGTGGCGGGCGTTTGATCGCACACCCTTTGAGGAGGGAATCGCGGTTGAGCGGGCGTCTGATGCTGAAGTCTTGGAGTTGCTGGACCACTCGACCTATTTCGACTTGCTGGGGCTGCCACGGCCCATCGGCGAGGAGGCCATTCTGGAGGCGCTTCTCGATGATCTCGTAATCCAGCGTTGCGATGCCGGGGGCTGGAACATCACTAACTTGGGTGCCGTGCTGCTTGTACGAAATCTCTCTGGAATCAAAAGGTTGACCCGAAAGACTTTGCGCGTGGTTCAGTATCGAGGAACCAGTCGTCTCGCCGCGCTGCGTGAGATCGAAGGTGTTCAGGGCTATGCATCGGGGTTCGATGGATTGATCAACCGCGTGATTGATCGTAGGCCCCGTCTTGAGAAATAAAATGCTGCATATCAATGCGTTGTCTACTTGACGGATAATTGACTGGCAGCGGAAATCAAGATTGAGGGACACCGCCATCCCAAGGTCGAGGCGGGGGAGGTGATCGGAGCTATGGCCTGTGCCCGACGTCATTCGCAGAGTGGAGGGCTTCGTGATCGCTCGACGGGGAGGTGGCGCTAGCGCCCTCGTTCCGAATCCCGACCTGACAACGGCGGCAGCTTGGCCCAAAATGCCGACCCTCGCCCGCCTTCAAGGAGGAATCCATGCTCGACCGCTTCAAAGTGACTGACGATATCGCCGTGCGGGTGGCACCGGACGATATGCGCGTTACCGTAGAGAACCTGTTCAGGGCACTCGGTATGCGGGAGAAGGAGGCGGCGCAGTCCGCCGACGTGCTCATCTACGCCGATGTGCGGGGCGTCGACACCCACGGCGTCAGCAACATGATGCGGGCGTACGTGGCAGGCTTGCAGGCGGGGCGGATCAATCCGACGCCAGAGTGGAAGATAACGCGGGATTTGGGCGCCGCGTTGTCCGTGGACTGCGACGGAGGGCTCGGATTGGTGGTCGGACCGTCGGTGATGGACCTCGCGATTGAACGGGCGGGCCAGTATGGCGTCGGCGTCGCGGTGGCTTTCAACGGGGGTCACTACGGGGCGGCGGCGTATTTCGCGCATCGTGCGCTCGACCACGGGATGATCGGCATATCGATGACCTCCGGCGGCGTCTCCGGGGTGCCGACAGGGGGCGCGGAACCTTTGCTCGGTCTGAACCCCATTGCCATCGCAGCGCCGGCCGACCAGGAAGTGCCGTTTATCTTCGATGCGGCGATGAGTTCTGTGGCGGGCAACAAGATTCAGCTATTGCGGCGGATCGGCGGCAACATGGCCCCCGGATGGGTGGCGCTTGCGGACGGCACACCGGTCATGGAAGAAGCGCCCGTACCGGATAAATTCATGTACTTGCCATTGGGCGCCACGCGAGAAACCGGTTCGCACAAGGGTTACGGGCTCATGGTGATGGTGGAGGTGCTGACCGCGATTCTGGGGGGCGATGGCGGCGGCCCCGACCGTCGCAGGCGTTCGACCCACTTCTTCATGGCGCTCGACACCAAGGCGTTCACCGAGGCGGATACCTTCACGCAGAACATGGACGCCTACCTGAAGCGCTTAAGAACCTGCACGCCAGCGCCCGGGGCGGACCGCGTTCTCTACTCCGGCATCCCCGAGAACGAAGTGCAGCTCGAACGTACCGCCAACGGCATTCCCTATCATCCCGAAGTGATCGACTGGTTCAAGGAGACTTGTGCGTCGATGGGAGTGGAGCACCGACTGTCGTAGCCGAACCGCGAAGCCAAGGTCGACAGGCTTGTCTGTTGAAATAGTACCCGCCCCCGGCACCGCGTGAGTGCCGAGGGTGGCGGAATGACGGCGGAGGTTGGCCAAAACGACCTCGGCCAGTTTTGATATCGCTTGCCGTAGGTTCGTTCAGGTGACACGGATGGCGAGGTGGCGATCGCCGGTCCCGTTCGTTGGCGGCGGATGGTGCGGTCGTCTATCCAATTCTCACGGAAGAGTCGCGTGGGCAGAGAGTCCGCTCATACGCTCTTTGGCCTAGGAAAGTACTGCAATAGACAGAATTACGAGACTTTTTCTCGTAAATTGACCTGAAAGGGAGGCTTCAAGCTATACTCGGTGTCATGCTCTGTGGTATCAACCCTGTGGATTGAGAAGGGGGAACAACATGAGTGGGATCAGGCCAAGTCAAGCGCTCATTGAGTTCAGGGCGAGCAACGTGCGGTCTTACCGAGACGAGGTGTCCTTGTCGCTGCACGCGACGCGGCTCTCCAACAAGGAGGTCGTTCGCGATCTACAAACCGCGTCGGCCGCGCCCGAGCGAGTGCTGCCGGTTGCCGGGGTCTTTGGAGCCAACGCATCGGGGAAGTCGACAATCCTGAAAGCGATGGCTGATATGCGAGCGGTGGTTCTCGGATCCTTCCGGCAAGGCACGCGGGACACAGCCATTCACCGGCATCCCTTCCTGCTCGATACCGAGTGCGAAGGAAGTCCCTCTGAATTCAGAGTGGAGTTGATCCTGAACGGCGTTTGGTGGCAATACGGCTTTGAGATCGACAACAAGCGGGTCTTCCGTGAATTCGCATATCACTATCCGCGCGGGCGTCAGGCGCTCGTTTTCGAGCGAGAAGGCGAAGTCTTGACTTTCGGTTCGGCATTCCGATCGATCAGCAAGGCTATCCGACCGCTCCTTCGCGAAAACGCTCTGCTGCTTTCGATCATTGGCGCAATCGAAGACGAGAGGATCGCGCCCCTATTCGATTGGTGGCGGTCAAATATGCTCATGGTAACCTCCGACAATAGGGCGATCCGCGCCGCCTTCACGGCGCGCCTCATTAAGGTCGATGACTCAAGAGATCGAGTCCTGGAACTACTTCGTGCTGCCGATCTGGGCTTGACAGATGCGGAGGTGGTTAAGCCGGATGCAGATGTGCTCGAGAAGCTACGGACGGCGGTACGCCTGATTCGAGATGAAGAAACTGGAGATGACGAAATCGTGATCGAGGATGTGGTCCAACTCTCTCATCGCAGCAAGGACGGAACCATCGCGCTCGATCCTGTTTTCGAGTCAATAGGTACCCAAGTGTGGGTTGGTTTGATCGGGCCGGTACTCGATGCCTTAGGTCGTGGCGGTGTTCTCTTGGTGGACGAACTCGATGCCAGCCTTCACCCGCTATTGGTTCGACGACTTGTGGAGTTGTTCCAAAGTCCCCGGACGAATCCTCGGTGCGCACAACTCATCTTCAATGCCCATGACATTGCCCTTCTTGAGGAGCACCAACCATACGAACTTGGCCGGGATCAAATCTGGCTCGCTGAAAAGGGGGACGACGGAGCGAGCCGAATCTTCTCTCTTGCGGACTACCGGGCTCGTCGTGACGAATCCATCGGGCGACGTTATATGAGAGGCCGCTACGGGGCGATACCTAGGCGCGTTGTAGGCTGACTCCAGCAGGATTCGACCGGGCAGTCCGCGGCCAAGAGATACCAGCCTAGCGGTCACGCCGACGGAGGCGCGCATTGCCGTCTAGTGCTCCGTCAAGCCCAAATCTACGGGTATCTGCGGTTCTTTTTGGTCCCTGGACTTCGTTGCTCCTCCTTGTGTGGGGCCTACCACACGGCGTCGTCGCGCCTCGCCAGGAACCAAAAATCCCTCGCAGCTACACTCGCATTTTTAGACTTGACGGAGCACTAGGGCTAACCAAGCAAGACGTGGCGGGAAACGACGGCCCCGCACTCCGCGGAGGCGAATTGCTTTCAGAGAGCAGCGCTCCGTCATTCGAATCCACACAGAAGGAAGCATTACCGAGCCACAGTATTTGAACATCATGGCTGGGTCGGGAGTGAGTCTCGACATCGGCACCACAGGTGCGACGACTCCAATGGCGCTCGTTCAGCAAGCTCGAGACGAGGTCAGGTGGAATCGGAGAGCACACGCGGACGACCGGTTCGACGAGATCTGGTGCGTCTTTGACCGCGACGAGCATCCCCACTTCGAAGGGGCTATCCGAGAGGCTCGTGACAGCGGGATACAGACGGCTCCCTCGAATCCATGCTTTGAGCTCTGGCTTGTGCTTCACGTAGGACCTCAGACGGCACACATCCACCGCCGTGCGATTCAGCGGCATTGTCAAGATTTGGGTTTGGTAGATGGCAAGGCCCTTGTCGAAGAGGCGCTCTCGAAATTGATTGAGGGCTACCCTGAAGCCAAGAAGAAAGCGCAAGCTCTCGACAGGATGCACAAGGAGAGTGGCTCTCCCGAAGGCGCTAATCCGAGCTCTGGCGTTTGGCGGCTTATTGATCGCTTGCAGCAGTGAACCTTCGCTGGTCATGCAACGCAGGCTTGGACCGGTAACGCGGGACTCTTGCCCAAGATGTCACGCGGCGCAAATCCCAGCGCAGATTGGGCTGGACCTTGTCCCGTAGTCCGTTGTCGCGGTCCACTCGCACGGAGGCGAAGTCGTGATTGCGGACGTCCTTCGTTGGCGGCGGGTGTTGTCGTTCATCAGTGTATAGCGTGAAAGTCCGGCTGCAGTCCGCGTGTCTTTACATGTCGCCTGGCGCTACCTTTTGTTCGTATCTGGGCGCGTAACCGTGTGATACATTCGGACTCTTGACGCTTGAGTTTCTTCTATGGCGGCGGCCGAATCCGGCTCCGAAGAGACGCGTATCCGCGACATCGCGACGTCTCGCATCGATCAGATTGGCGGGACCATTGCCGCGCTGTCCGATATCGTCCGCGCCTTCGGCTGCATCGAGCGGCGGCACATGGTGATCGTCGCGGATGTCTTCAATCTGACCGTCGCCGAAATTCGCGGCATCGTCAGTTTCTACACCGACTTGCGTACGAAACCCGTCGGGACGCAGACACATCCGCATCTGCCAGGCGGAAGCGTGTCAGGCGGTCGGCGGACGCGAGCTTACCGCCGCGACTGCGGCCAGACTCGGCATCAATCTGGGCGAGACGGCGGCGGACGGTAGCGTCAGCCTGGAGGCGGTGTATTGCCTGGGACTCTGTACTTCGGGGCCCAGCGCCACCGTTAACGACCGTGCCGTTGCGTACGCCACCGTCGAAGCGTTGATCGAGAGCCCTCAGCCGGGGAGCGCGAGGGGGAACCCCTCGCAGGAAAACAGCCCTCAGCCGGGGAGCGCGAGGGGGTGACCCCTCGCAGGAAAATGAGCATTGCCAAGGTTCCGCGCGAGACGCTCGCCATCGCCCTGGGGGCGGACGAACTTGCATCCGAGCTTGCGCGCTCGGGACACGAAGTGGTCCGCACCGGATCCTATGGCCTCTGCTGGGCGGAGCCCATGATCGAGATCGACGGCATCGCCTATGGCCCTGTCACCGATCTCGCGAATCTCGATGCGGTAAGACTCGGCCCCGTCGACGCGCTCCCTGATCTCTCGGCGCAAGAGCGCAGGGTGTTCGACCGATGCGGCCGCGCGGATCCGTTCGACTACGACCCCGCCTGGCTGCGTTCCCAACTCGAACGCGACCCCGCCGGCATCCTCGACGAAATCGAGGCCAGCGGCTTGCGCGGCAGGGGAGGCGCGGGTTTTCCGGCGCACATCAAGTGGCGCACGGTGCACGACACCCCGGCCGACGAGAAATACGTGGTGGTCAACGCGGACGAGGGCGATTCCGGCACGTTTGCGGATCGGCTCATCATGGAAGGCGATCCGTTCCGCCTGATCGAAGGCATGTTGCTCGCGGGACGGGCCGTTGGCGCGCGCAAGGGCATCGTTTACCTCAGGTCCGAATATCCGCTGGCAGCAGAAATCTTCGCACGGGCGGTCGAGTCCGCGAGGGCGATGGGACTGCTTGAGACGTGTGATATCGAACTGTTTGTGGGCGCGGGGGCGTACATCTGCGGTGAGGAGACTTCCTTGCTCGAGAGCCTCGAAGGCAAGCGTGGCGAAATACGCGCCAAGCCTCCCGTACCTGCCGTGGCGGGCCTTTTCGGCAAGCCGACCCTGGTGCACAACGTGATCACGCTATGCGCCGTTTCCGGCATCCTGGACAAGGGCGGCGCGGCCTATGCGGATCTCGGTGTCGGCGCGTCGACGGGGACGATGGCGTTTCAACTCGCGGGCAATGTGGAGAAGGGCGCGCTCATCGAGATCCCGTTCGGCGTCTCGCTGCGGGAACTGGTCGAGGACTGGGGCGGCGGCACGCGCTCGGGGCGTCCGGTCGGCGCGGTCCAGGTGGGCGGCCCGCTGGGCGCCTATCTCAAGGACGAACAGCTCGATACGCCGATGACCTACGAGGCCCTCGCCGCCATCGGCGCCGGCGTTGGCCACGGCGGGATCGTGGTGTTCGACGACAGCGTCGATCTGGTGCGGCAGGCCCACTATGCATTCGCGTTCTGCGCCCATGAATCCTGCGGCAAGTGCACGCCGTGCCGGATCGGGGCGGTGCGGGGAAAGGAGATGGTGGAGGCGCTGATGGCGTCTCCCCAAAGCGGCGATGAATTGGCTATCATCCGGGACCTTTGCGACGTGATGGAGCAAGCGAGTCTGTGCCAGATGGGCGGCATGACGCCTATTCCGGTGCGCAGCGCACTTGGATTGAAATGAGGAACAACGACATCGATTACGGTACTCCGGCTGTTCCCAACGGTTCGCCGAACGGTTCGCCGAACGGTGCGAGTTCCGAGAAAGTATCGCTGACCGTGGACGGCCATCGGATCGAAGTGCCGGCGGGCACGTCCATCATGCGCGCCGCCGTCGAGGTCGGCATTCCCATTCCCAAGCTCTGCGCTACCGACAGCCTGCAGGCATTCGGCTCCTGCCGGCTGTGCCTGATCGAGATCGAAGGCCGGCGCGGCCTCCACGCCTCCTGCACCGAACCCGTGCGGGAAGGCATGGCGGTGCGAACCCAGAACGAGCACATCGCGAAGATTCGCCGCGGCGTGATGGAGCTGTACATTTCGGACCATCCGCTGGACTGCCTCACCTGTTCGGCAAATGGCGACTGCGAGTTGCAGGACATGGCGGGCGCCGTGGGATTGCGCGAGGTCCGCTACGGCGACGGCGCGAATCACCTCGAGTCGGACACAGACGCCTCGAATCCCTATTTCTCCTTCGATCCGTCCAAATGCATCGTCTGTTCGCGCTGCGTTCGCGCCTGCGACGAGGTCCAGGGCACGTTCGCGCTCACCATCGACGGCCGCGGTTTCGACGCGTCGGTGAAAACAGGTGCCGACGATTTCTTTTCTTCCGAGTGCGTGTCTTGCGGCGCCTGCGTGCAGGCGTGTCCGACGGCGACGCTCATGGAGAAGTCCGTCATCGACCACGGCGTGCCGGACCGCGTCGTCAAGACCACGTGCGCGTACTGCGGCGTCGGTTGTTCGTTCAAGGCCGAAATCAAGGGCGATCAGGTCGTGCGCATGACGCCGGACAAGGATGGCTTCGCCAATCACGGCCACTCGTGCGTCAAGGGACGCTTCGCGTGGGGCTACGCCAATCACCGCGAGCGCATTCTCGAACCCATGATCCGCGACGATATCGCCGAAGCGTGGCGCGCGGTCTCGTGGGATGAAGCTATCGCCTACACGGCGGGGCGGCTGCGGGCCATCCAGGCCGAACACGGGGTCAAGTCCATCGGCGGCATCACTTCGTCGCGCTGCACCAACGAGGAAGTGTGGGTGGTGCAGAAGATGATCCGCGCCGCGTTCGGCAACAACAACGTGGACACCTGCGCACGCGTGTGCCACTCGCCCACGGGCTATGGTTTGAAGCAGACCTTCGGCACGTCGGCGGGAACGCAGAATTTCGACTCCGTGGCCCACGCGGATGTGATGGTCGTGATTGGCGCCAACCCAACCGAGGGTCACCCGGTTTTCGCTTCTCGCATGAAACGTCGCTTGCGCCAGGGCGCCAAACTCATTGTCGCCGATCCGCGACGGATCGCGCTTGTTCGCTCGCCGCATGTAGAAGCCGACTACCACTTGCCGCTGCTGCCGGGAACCAACGTGCCGCTGATGAACGCGTTCGCCCACGTGGTCGTTACGGAAGGGTTGATGGACCGCGACTTCGTCAACGAACGCTGCGACCTGGCCTCGTTCGAGGAATGGGTCGCCTTCGCCGCGCGGGAGGAGAACGCGCCGGAGCAGGTCGCCGACGCGATGGGCGTCCCGGCGGAAGATATCCGCGCGGCGGCACGTCTCTACGCCACCGCGGACAACGCCGCCATCTACTACGGTCTCGGCGTTACCGAGCACAGCCAGGGCTCGACCATGGTGATGGCCATGGCGAACCTCGCCATGGCAACCGGCAACATCGGTCGCCCGGGCGTTGGCATCAACCCGCTGCGGGGGCAGAACAACGTGCAAGGCGCCTGCGACATGGGCTCGTTCCCGCATGAACTGCCCGGCTACCGAGCGATTGGCGACGACCCTGTGCGTGCGCAGTTCGAGCGCGCTTGGGGGGTGGATATCGGTGGCGAACCGGGTTTCCGCATCCCGAACATGCTAAACGCGGCGTGCGCCGGCGAGTTCAAGGCGATGTATATACAGGGCGAGGATCTCGCGCAGTCCGATCCGAATACCCAGCACGTCGAAGAGGCCCTGGCGGCGATGGAGTGCGTGATCGTCCAGGATCTGTTCCTGAACGAGACGGCCAAATTCGCACACGTGTTCTTGCCCGGCACATCTTTCCTGGAGAAGGACGGTACGTTCACCAACGCCGAACGTCGCATCAACCGCGTGCGTCCGGTCATGCCGCCGAAGACGGGTATGGCTGAGTGGGAAGTGACGCAGGCGCTCGCCAACGCGATGGGATATCCGATGCAATATGCATCCACCAGCGAGATCATGGACGAGGTCGCCGCGCTGACGCCGACCTTCGCCAACGTGTCCTTCGACTTGCTCGACCGGGTGGGCAGCGTGCAGTGGCCGTGTACGGACGCGGCACCGGTGGGGACGCCGATCATGCATCGGGACACGTTCGTGCGCGGCAAGGGTATGTTCGTCCTGACCGACTATCAGCCGACCGAAGAGCGGGCAAACCGCAAGTTCCCGCTGCTGCTCACGACGGGGCGGGTCCTGACGCAATACAACGTCGGCGCGCAAACCCGACGCACGGATAACATAGAGTGGCTGAACGAGGACCTGCTGGAGATTCACCCGGCGGATGCGGAGTTGCGCGGCGTGCGCGAAGGCGACTGGGTGGCTGTGACGAGCCGCATGGGCGAGATATCGCTGCGCGCCACCGTGACGGAGCGGGTCGCGCCGGGCGTTGTCTATACGACGTTCCACCATCCGGATACCGGGACCAACGTGGTCACCACGAACTTGAGCGACTGGGCAACCAACTGTCCGGAGTACAAGGTAACTGCGGTGGAAGTCCGTCCGGCGAATCACCGCTCCTCCTGGCAGGAAACATTTGGCGCCCGACTGACGGAACAGACCGGCCTGCTGCCGCAGACTTGACCGCCGCAGATAACATACCCACCAGAGGCGCTCCCGCGGCGAATATGCGCGTGGACATCGAGGCGGTCTCAATCGACGGAACGCGCCGTGCCAGCGATACGGTCACTATCGAAGAGCCCCTGGAAATCCGTCTTTCCCACGAGACAGGCTCGGGACGCGTTGATCAAAGCATCTCCATCACCATGCGTACGCCGGGCAACGACGAGGAACTGGCCGTAGGCTTCCTCGCCGGCGAGACCATCATCGCCGCCGCGAGCGACGTGCGCCGGATCGAGCATTGCGGACCGCCGAGTCCGGACAAGGGCATTCGAAACGTCATCCGCGTCGAATTGGCGGACCATGTGCGCGTGGATGCGGGCGGATTGCTGCGACATTTCTACACGACATCGAGCTGCGGCGTGTGCGGCAAGGCGTCCCTCGACGCCGTTCGCGTGCTGATCGCGAAGCGCGCGCCCACCAGGTTCCGCATCACGGCGGACGCGCTGAAAAGGCTGCCGGACGCCTTGCGCGACAGGCAGACCGAGTTCGCCCACACGGGCGGCCTGCACGCCGCCGGCAGTTTCGATGCGTCGGGCGCCCTGCTGCGCGTGCGGGAAGACGTGGGCCGGCACAATGCCCTGGACAAGCTGGCCGGTTCGTACCTCGCGGAAGGCGGGTTGGCCGAATACGGCATCCTTTTGAGTGGTCGCGCCAGCTTCGAACTGATGCAGAAGGCGGCTGTCGGCGGCGCGTCCTTCGTCGCGTCCATCGGGCCGCCCTCGTCCCTGGCGGTGGAGTTGGCGCAGGACCAGGGCATCACCTTGGCCGGCTTCCTCAAGGCCGACCGCTTCAACATCTACACCGCCGGGCAACGCGTCGCGGCGTGAAGGCGGAGGATGTCACGGGCATCGTCTTCTGCGGCGGTACCGGGCGGCGTCTCGGAGGCGTCGAAAAACCGCTGATCGAAGTCGCCGGGCGCCCGCTCCTGGCATGGGTGCTGGAACGTCTTCGGAAACAGGTGGCCACAGTGGTGCTGAGCGGCGCGAACGATCCTGCGTATGCGCGGTTCGGTTGCGAGATGGTTCCGGATCGCGCGCCGGGTGAAGGACCCTTGGGCGGTTTTGCGACCGCCGTCGAGGTCGCCGCGACGGATTGGATATTTACCTGTCCCGGAGACTCGCCCTACCTGGCGGAGAACGTGATCGAGTTGCTGGTCGAGGATGCGGAGCGTGTGGGCGTGGCTGTCCCCCACGATGGAAACCGGCGCCAGAACCTGTTCCTGTTGATGCGCCGCGACCGCGCCGAGTCGCTGGTCCGTTTCTTCGAACAAGGGGGCAGGGCGGCGCACCGGTGGCTCGACGAGAACGGCATCGGCGTGACGGACCTGTCCCCTAACGCCGCGTCGTTCTTCAACGTCAATACACCGGACGACCTCGAATCGTGGCGTCGGCGCGCGATCGGGGATATTCGCGCTTGATGTGGCAATAGCTCACCAAATCCGCCGTTTTTTGGTCTGACATATCCGAACTGCGACTTCCCGATTTGTCGGAATACGAATTCCCAAGAGACATGGCTGGATCGGTCCTTCGACTGGCGCGACACTTTCCTGCTGTCGCGGTAGCGCGTCACACGGGCAAGACGACGCTGCTGACCATCCGCCTCCGCTCCTTGTCTGAAGCTGGCAGCGTCTCCGTCGGTGAGCAACGGCCTCAGCTCGGAAGGATGCTGCCGCTTCCCGCTACCGGCTGTAGTCGGCGTCGCCGGGCTTGGCCTTCGAGCCGTCCGTCCCGGCAATTGCCCTGTTCTTCGGCGCGGAGGCGTATTCCCCGCGGAAATCGCCGAACGGTCCGTCGCGCCACTCCAGCGCGGATTTCAAACCGTCTTCCCGGACGCGGCGACCGAACTCCCCGGCAGCGGTACGGTGCTTGGACATCGCTTCCACGTCCGTGCCGGACATCAGGCCGGTACGGATGCCCATGATCTCGTACTGCCGGTTGACGGCGCGCTTGTTGTAGTTCAACTGGTCGTTGTCGATGTGACCGAGGCGGCGCGCGAACCGGACGGTGAACTCTTCCAGCTCGTCCTTGGGCTTGGCATAGGACGCCCAGCCGAAGTCCTCCATCTCTTCGCCGCTGAACCAGTCGCCGGTATAGGCGAAGGCACGCGCCTTGCCGGGCTTCATGAACCAGGGCGCCCACATCATGTCCATGGTGCCCTGGGCGCGAACGGGCGGGTAACCGACGCGGGCGTCTTCGGCCACCATGCGCATGTCGCACATGGAAGCGAGTTCGGTAGCGCCCGCGAGACACCAGCCGTGCACCTGCGCGATGACCGGCTTCGCGAGTTCCCAGATCAGCCAGTGGCCCATCAGCGCATGCCGCGACCAGTCGTAGTGTTGCGGGTGGGTGGAGCCGGTGTCCGGCATGCCCGAACGGTCGCTCGTGTAGTCGCTCTGCTCATCCGGATTCGGCGTGAGATCGTAGCCGGCGGAAAAGGCGCGTCCGGCGCCCTTCAGAATGATGACGCCGATGGCGGGGTCCGCCTCGGCTTCGCGCATAGCGTCGTACACCTCGCCGCGCAGGGCATGGCTCAAGGCGTTCAGCTTCTCCGGCCGGTTGAGCGTGATGAACGCCAGCCGATCGTCGGTCTCAAAGATGATGTTGTTGTAGCTCATGACTTTCCTTTCTCTTCGGCGCGATTCGCGCGCCGAAATACTATCCGCCCGCGCTGAGGGATGGAAATACGCTGGCGCGTCCGGTCCAATGACAAAAACCCCATAAAATGAAATGCGATTGCGTCATGCGCGACGACGAATCTTTTCCAGACAAACTCGCGCTCGCGCTTGCGGGCAATACCGTAGATGGCGCGGGCACATTGGCAAGGCAGGCACTGCGCGGATTGCGCGCGCATATCGAGACGACTACCGGGGCCGATATCGAACACATGCATCGCTGGGCGGGAATGCTCATGGCGGCGCGGCCGGGAATCGGAGCCATCGGTAGCCTGTTGCGGTATTGGATGGACAGCATGCCGGCGGTCGAGTGCGGACGGGACGATGTGAGAAAACTGGCGATCCAACACTGTGACGACGTATTGGTACGCGCCGACCAGGCCTTCGAGATGACGATGGAACAGGGACGCGAACGCTTGGCTGGCATATCGGGACCCGTAGTGACCCATAGCGCATCCTCCACGGTACGGCATCTGCTCGCCGACATGCCGTCGGGACAGGTGATCGTGGGTGTTTCCGAACCGGGCGGAGAAGGTCGCACGTTGGCCGCCGAACTCGGAGCGAATTGCGTGAGTGATGCCGAGGCCATTCGGCAGGTCGGCCACGCGGGGGCAGTGCTGGTGGGCGCGGACGCCATCGGGACGCGTTCGTTCGTGAACAAGATCGGTACCCTGGCCCTGGCCCGTGCTGCGAGCAAGTCGGACACGCCCTTCCTGGTGGTCGCCGAGAGCTTCAAGTGGGTTCCCGTGGCGGACCCGCCGGTGTTGGAACCGACGTTCGAGGTCGTCCCCAATACCCTTGTGGCTGAGTTCTTGGCGGACAGCCTATTCCGGCCCTGAACGCGAATCAGGGGTCGCAAGACTTTTCGAGATCGCTCTCAAATTCCTTTCGTAGTCGAAACTCGACATGGGGCTCGATGCTGCTGCAAGATTGACCCGTACGGCATTAGATCTCGCCGAAAGAACTAAGGAATCATTGCCATGGCCGTTTCCTCCCGCATCACCAATATAGTTTGTGTGCTAATTGTTCCGCTCCTGTCCACTGCCGTGTCCGCGCAATCTGATGCTGCCAACCACGAGTCCACGTTACAGCCAACAGACGCTCGATTTGAGGTCGTACAATCGCCTCTAGCGGCTAGATGGACGTTTCGTCTGGATCGCTACACGGGGCGCGTGGATCAAATGGTCACATCGTTCTTTGGTGATCCAATTTGGCAGGAGATGCCGGTACTAGGTCTACCTGACGAATACAATGCCAACAGGCCTCGTTTTGTTTTATTCACGTCTGGCTTAGCGGCTCGCCACACAGTTCTAGTCGACACAACGACCGGGAAGACATGGCTTCTCACAACATTGCCGAGCACAGAAGAGGATTCGGACGAGATCGTTGGATGGTCTCCTTTCATGGAATGAGAGCAACAGGTCAAGCTTGGCCTTTCGTGCCAAAGGGATTGTTTGGACACAAAGCGACTATATCGCAGGTTCCCGCTAGAGTGACTATTCCTGCGGCGCTGTCCACACAAAAATATAGTTAAGTCAGCATGTTAATGGAAGTGCTTTGTTGGTACTGATCGCCGCCAGCGCGGTAGGTCCCGTGCGTTAGCGCGTCCGCATCCCCGCCGCCCGGTAGGCCGCATCGATGACGCGCATCTGTTTCACCGCGTCCTCGGCATCGGTCGGCAGTGGCGTGCCGTTGCGCACCGCGTCGATGAAGGCGTCGAGTTGATAGGCGTACGTCGGTCGGCGGGATAGGGTCTCGCGGGTGGTCTCGCCATCGATGGTCAACTCGATGCTATGCGAGATGTGGGGCAGCAAGGGATTGACCACCAGCAGCCTTCCCCGCGTGCCCCGAATATCGAGGTCGGCGACGTAGCTCTCCTCGATCATGGATCCCATCGTCGTCGCGACAGCGCCATCCGCCAGCCGGTATTCGGCCTTCAGCCAGAGGTCCACATCGGGGTTGCCGATACGCGCTTCGGCGCTCACGACTTCGGGTTCCTGACGCGTAATATGGCGCAGCCACGATATCGGATAGGCCCCGAGATCCATCGTTGCGCCGCCTCCGGTCTCATAGTTCATGCGGATATCGCTCGGTTGGGGTGTGCTGATGCCGAAACGGCCATCGATGCGCTCGATCTGGCCAAGCACGCCCGAGTCGACGATCTCGAGCGCCCGCAGAAAGACCGGGTGATAGCGATAGTGGAATGCCTCGATCAATACCAGCCCTGTTTCCCGAGCGGCTGCAGCCATCTCCTCGGCTTCCATCGCGTTCAGCGCAAACGCTTTCTCGCATAACACATGTTTGCCGGCGCGCAACGCCTTCAGGGTGTATTCGTGGTGATGGCTGATGGGCAGCGGGTTGTAGATCACATCCAGGGTGGGGTCACGGATGACATCGTCGTAGGTGTCGTAGACGGTCTCGATGCCATGCTGTTCGGCGAAGGACTCGGCGCGCGAGCGATCTCGCGCGGCCACGGCGGCGACGACCGCATCGGGGTTGTCGGCGGCCGGCCCGGTCAGCCCGCTGGGAGTGATCCGCGCCACGCCCAATGTCCCAAAACGTAGAGGAATTGCCACGTTGACCATCCCGCAATTCGAATGGGGTCATGGTAAAGGCCGGTTCTGTTGTCGTCGAGTTAGCGGCGGCCGTCGATACGCCAGGGACCGGTTGCCGCGCCTTTTGAAGCGGGGATTGTTAGCCTGCAGGTGCAGGTCGCGGCCTGAAATCGGCGCGGCTCGCGCCGAATTTACGCTAAGATTCGCCGGCTATTTCGCATGTCCACGGGAGAATGGCGGTCCGCCATGGCAAGGTTCAGGGCAAAAAGCGGTGAGATCTACTTCGAGCACTCGGGGTCGCGCTCGGACCCTCGCGTACTCTTCATCCAGGGCTTGGGATGCCAGGTCGTCCATTGGCCGGACACGCTCCTCGCAGGCTTGGTAGACGCTGGCCTGTGCGCAGTGACCTTCGACAACCGCGATGCCGGACTGTCGCACGGGTCCGATGCTCCACCGCCTTCGCTGCCGTCGCTGCTGGCGGCGCAGGAAGATCCTCAAGGCCTTACTCCCGCATACTCGCTGTCGGACATGGCGCAGGATGCCGTCGACCTGCTCGATCACCTCGGCCAGGGCGGTGCGCATGTCATCGGCGTGTCGATGGGCGGCATGATCGGGCAGCGCATGGCCATCGAGCATCCGGACCGCGTGTACAGTCTGACTTCGATCATGTCGTCCACAGGAAATCCCGGTTTGCCGCCACCGGCCGAAGAGGCCGTGGGGGCGCTGCTTGCATCCGCTGCTGCGGCAGATGCCGAGGCTGCCGTTGCAGGGAGTATCCAGGCGTGGCAGGTCTTTGCGGGGCCGCACTTCGATTCCGAAAAACTGGGCGGCGCCCGTTTCGCGCGCCGTGCCATCGAGCGCGCGTACCGTCCGGACGGCACCGTCCGGCAACTCGCCGCCATTCTCACCGACGGTGATCGACGCGCGGACCTGGAGCAACTCAGGGTTCCGACGCTTGTGATCCACGGCGGCGCCGACCCCCTGGTCCCGGTCGAGGCCGGGCGCGAAACCGCCGCTGTCATTCCAGGTGCCACCTACCTTGAGATAGACAAGCTGGGCCACGACCTGCCGGAACCTGTGCTGGGCGAAATAGTCTCAGCCATCACCGCCCACATTCACGATGTGGAGGTCACCCGGTAGCGAAGGACATCGTGCTCGCCGATGGAAGGCGTGGGCGACCGACGTGCCGCCGCCTATGTTGTCTCCGACCCCTGCCGAGCGCAGGATGCCCCTCGAAAACGTAAGGAGCTTTTGGAATGGGCGAACTGTGGAGGCGAACCGCGGGCGAGCTGGCAGCATTGATCCGGGGCGGGGAGGTATCGAGCCGCGAGGTGGTCCAGGCACACCTTGACCGTATCGAAGAGGTGAACCCGATCATCAACGCGGTGACCGTGCCGCTCATCGAAAGCGCGCTGGAGGCGGCCGACGCCGCCGACGCTACATCGGGCGTCGACCGCGGCCCGTTGCACGGCGTGCCGTTCAGCATCAAGGAAAATATCGACTGCGTCGGCTCGCCGACCACGAACGGCGTGCCTGCGCTGGCGAACCTTCTGCCCGAGCGTGACGCCGTGATCGTGGAGCGGATGAAGCGGGCCGGGGGAATTCCGCTCGCGCGGACTAACTTGCCGGAGATGGGCGTGCGGCTCGACACGGATAACCCGCTCCGTGGCCGCACGCGCAACCCATGGAAACCCGACCTGACGCCGGGCGGCTCGAGCGGCGGCGAGGCGGCGGCCCTCGCGACCGGCATGACGCCGTTCGGACTCGGAAACGATATCGGTGGGTCTCTGCGCAATCCGGCGTATTGCTGCGGGGTCGCCTCGCTGAAGCCGACGGTGGGGCGCGTTCCGCTGGCGACGGTGAACCTCGCCGATTTCGGTGTGGCGAACGCGTTCCTGGCGGACGGTCCGATGACACGCTCCGTAGCCGACCTGAGGCTCGGGCTGTCGATCCTGGCCGGGCGCGACCGGTCCGATCCACAATCGGTGGATGCACCATTGGTCGGCCGAATTCCGGAACCCCGGCGCGCGGCGTTGGTCACGAAGATCCCGGGCGTCGAACTCCCCGCGGCGACAGTCTCCGAGATCGAGCGCGCGGGCCGCGTCCTCGCGGACCGCGGCTGGGAAGTCGAGGAGGCGGACCCGCCGGACCTCGACCGCGTGAACGACATCTGGGGCAAGGTGATCACGTACGACTCGGACGTCCTGTTCGCAGAGATGGAGGCCGTGCTGCAGCCTGTCGTCTACGCGTCCCTGGTCAGGATGGCCGAGTACTTCGATGCGCGCGGCATGCCGAACGCGACGATACACCGCGAGCGCCGGCGGCTGCGGGCGCTCTGGTCGGAGTGGCTGACCCGCTACACGGTCGCCATCGGGCCGACCTGGACGTGCACGCCGTGGGTGATCGACTCGGACCTCGACCCCGAGAGGGGATTGCGATTGTTCCTCGACACCATCCGGTTCATCACGCCGGGCAACGTGCTGGGCATTCCGGGGGTAGCGCTGCCGACGGGCGTGACCGACGGGCTGGCCACGGGTGTCCAGGTCTATGCGGAACTCTATCGAGAGGATCTCTGCCTGATGGCGGCGGAGGCGATCGAGTCGGAGAGCCCGATGCCTACGCCCATCGACCCGGTACCTTGGGCGTGACGGCCTTGGCATTGGCGGTGGCTACCGGAATCGTGGTGATGCGGCGTATTGCCTTGAAGCCGGGCGAACGATTGGTGCGCCCCGCGCCATGAGGTCAGGCCATGTGCGGGCGCGGCTCGATGCCGAAGTCGCGCAGGGTGCTTTCCACCGTTGGCCGGGATAACCGGATGCGATCATCGCGCAGGAGGAAGGTGAAGACATAGCCGAAAACGAGCATCACGACACCGATAAGGAAACAGTAGGTGACCGCCCGGTCGGGGTACTGGTCCTTCAGATATCCCACATATAGCGGGCCGAAGACGCCCGCTGCCGCCCAGGCGATAAGGATCGTGCCGTAGACTGCGGACATGCGTTCGGTGCCGAAAACGTCTGAAACGAAGGAGGGCATGGTCGCGAAGCCGCCGCCGAAGCACAGCAGGATGTAGCAGACGAGGATCGAAAAGATCCAGGGATTGGTCTCGGTCATCAGGATGCCGAAGACGAGAGCGAATAGACAAGGTTCAAGCATCCGGCGATGTCCTGGTGCGGTGGTATCGACAACGACTCAAGGCGATTTTTGGATACGTTAGCGATGCTCGCGAGATTCAGAGCACAAGTGGAAGACCGCTGTACTATCTCATCTTCGCAGGATCCAACAAGACGGGGGCTCGGATCGCCAGTCACGTGTTAAAGCAGGGAGCTCGAAGGGTCCGATAGGGTTGCCAAGAGGCACTCATGTGAGTAGCGTCTTTTTGGTCGTCAAGTACCCGTGCCGACTAAAGGCCGGCTTCGGCCACCGCCCGGACTAGGATGTCGAGCGTTCGCCGGTATTCGTCGCTGTTCTCGTAGCTGCCGCTCAGCACGAAACGGGCGGCGCCCGCCTCGGCGAAGTCGTGCAGGTGTTGTGCTGCGGCACCGGTGTCGTTCGACGGCAAGCGTCCCATGACCACGACCTCGCCGGCCGCTTGCCCCTCGGCATCGCAGAATTCGGCGTAATGTGCGCGCGCTTCGGGGAGGCGCTCCGGTGTCATTCCCGTGGGGAACCAGCCGTCGCCATACCTGGCGGCGCGCGCAAGCGCATGGGGCGCCGCGCCGCCGATGTAGATGGGCGGACACGCAGGACGGGGCCTGAACAGGAACGGCTGGCCGTTCGCCGTGACTTCATCGTGATCGAAACAGTCGCGGATGAAGGCAAGCGTCTCATCCGAGATTCGCCCGCGGCGGCGGCGGTCGACGCCAAGCGCCCGAAATTCTGCATCCATCCAGCCGACGCCGACCCCGAACAGCAGTCTCTCGCCGGAAAGCTCCTGCAGGCTGGCGATCTGTTTGGCGAGAAGCAGCGACGTTCGGTAGGGAAGGATGAGTACACCGACACCGAGGCCGATGGTCTGCGTCGCGCCGGCTATCCACGCGAGGGCGATGAGGGGATCCACGTAGCGACCGCCCGAGCCTGCCGCATCGTCCGGCGGAATGGCGATGTGGTCCGTGACCCAGACGGACTCCACGCCAGCGGCTTCGGCCGCGCGGGCGCAAGTCCCCATGGTCTGTGCCGTGGACTGTTCGCCCATGTTGCGCAAGCCAACTCCGATATGCATATGCAGAGGCCCTCCCAAGCCTATTGCTGTGAGACCAGCTTGCGAATCCAGCCGTCGCCCTTGGTGAGCAGGTACAGTTCACCCGCCGCGTCGAGCCCTAACCGAAGATCGGCGCGGACTCCTCCGTGATAGGTGTTCTCGTATCCTGCCACATCGATCAGTGCGCGCTCCTCGCCGTCAAATGTCAACCGCAGCTCCTTGATCGGCGTCGGATGGCCCGGGCGCAGCGCGTTCGTCTCGATGGTGAACACCCTGCCGTGCGTGATGTCGGCGAAGACGTACCGGCCCCGCAGCGCGGGAATCGTAGCACCCCGATAGACGAAGCCGCTGCCGATGGCATAGCCCTCGTCGTGATCGTATTGCGCGACCGGGTACACGAAGAGTTCCTCGTCGGCGGGCGGAAGCGGGAATACCTTGCCGACCTCGGCGGCTTCCCAGCCGAAGGTCGTGGCGAACGTGCCCTCTCGAAGGCGCCAGCCATAGTTGCCGCCCGGGATGCCCAGATTGACCTCTTCGATTTGATCCTGGCCGATGTCGTTGATGAACATACGGCCGTCCTCGTCCCAGGAAAAGTGCTGCGGATGCCGCAAGCCGTAAGCCCAGATTTCCGGTGCTGCGCCGACGTGATCGGCAAACGGGTTGTCCGGGGGAATGCCGTAGTCTCGGTCCTCGCCGCCGCCCAAAGGGTCGATCCGGATGATCGCCGCGAGGAGCGTCGCAAGATTCTGCCCGTTCCCTTCCGGATCGTTGGCCGCGCCGCCATCGCCCAGGCAGGCATAGAGCAGGCCGTAGTCGGGCGAACCTTCGGTGGCGTGGGGATTGAACGCAATGGTTCCTACGTTGTGCGTCGGTGCGAACTGCTCGATCTGGAGAATTTCCCGGGACGTGCCCTGGAAGACGTCGGCGGCGGGGTCCGTCGCGGTCCACTCCCGAATCACGTCCTCCGGGTCCTCTCCGCTCACGTAGAACATGAGCTGCCTGATGGTCTCATCGGGGAGATCCGCACCGAAGCCGGCAGGTACTGCGCTGAACGCGGTGTAGAACTTCCCATGGCCTGGCTTCCCCTCGTCCGCAAACTGGGGGTGAAAGGCAAAACCGAGCAGTCCGGATTCGTTCGGGAACGCGGCGTTGTAGAACCCCACGTTCTGGGCGCGAACGTCCAGGTAAACGACAGGGTCCTTGCCTGCCGCATCGGTCACGTACAGCAGTCCGCGCAAATCGTTGAACACCAGCCGCCCCGAACCGTCCGGGATCGGCATCAGGTATTGAATCCGCGCGTACGCGTCGGTCGTGCCGATCGGCTTGGCGGGATCAGTTGTCCGCGGGGCACGCACGAACGGCACCGCCGCGACGACGGGGTCCCCCTTGGGGATCGCACCTGGAAGGGGATCCTCCAGCGGTTGCGGCCGCTCTTGTGCGAACGCGGCAGCCGAGGCGAGCAGAAGCGCGGCGGCCGTGCGGGAGGACGCCGTTGGGTGCACTAGTTCGGTTTTCTTGCCAGGTCGATCACCGTAGGCTCCTGCGACAACTTGCCGTCCTGCATGCTGTACCAGTAGGTAGTGATGCGGTCAGAACCGTGTAGCCGGTACTCGGCCTGGCGCATGTGCATGGCGCCTTCGGAAGGCAGGTTGGTGATGCTCTCGAAACGCAGTTCGAGGCGGTCCTCGCCGGACGGCACGATTTCCAGGCGCGGCTGGCTACCGGCGGCGCAATAGTGCGTCATCAACACGCGATCACCGTCGGCGTGGTACACATTGAGCATTTCGTGGTCTCCGCCCGGCATCATCACCTCACTCACCGCCGAACCGTTCGCGGTGCGTTTGAAGACAGCGCCCACCATGCCGGTATCCGCCCCGTTTTCGTCCAGCAGGGTCCACTCCCCTTCGAGCGCGCCGAGCGTGGCCATGACCCCCTTTGCATCTGCGCTGGCGCTGCCCCCCGATAACGCGAGTAACCCCGCAACTACGATTGCCGCACACTGTTTCATGATTGTTCCCCTTTCAAATTTTCGCGTGACGATGGTATCCCGCGCTTCACCGCACTGTCAGCCGACCTTTGGCTACCAGGTATCGATGTACGGATACTTCTTCTCGGTGCGCGGTGGAGTCGGCGGCAGCCGGCGCAGGCTGCTCGCGATCCAGCCGCGGGTGTCGGCGGGGTCGATCACGTCGTCGAGGCCGCCACCGACGCCGGCGTTGATGGCCTTGGCGCCCTCGTAGGAGGCGGCGACCCGGCGTTCGTACTCCTGCAGGCGTTCTTCGGGGTCGTCCATGGCGGCGAGTTCCTTGCGGAAGCCGAGTTTTACCGCACCTTCGATGTTCATGCCCGCGAACTCCGCGGTCGGCCAGGCGACGGTGAAAAAGCCGACCAGCGAACTCGCGCCGCACATCGCCTGCACGCCAAGTCCGTAGGCCTTGCGCACGACGACGCCGAACAGCGGCGTCGTCAGGTTGGCGCCAGCGTTGAACATCCGGACGCAGTGGCGGACCAGCGCGGTGCGCTCGACGTCGGGTCCGACCATCATTCCCGGGCAGTCCATCAGGCTCAACACGGGGATGTCGAAGGCGTCGCAGAGTTGGATGAAACGCGCCCCCTTGTCGGCGCCATCGGAGTCGATGGCGCCCGCGAGATGGTGCGGGTTGTTGGCGATGACGCCCATGGGACGACCCTCGACGCGGATGAACGCGGTGATTACCCCGATGCCGAACTTCTCGCGAATCTCCAGCACGGAGCCCACGTCCGCGATCATGTGGACGATCTCGCGCATGTCGTACAGGCGCAGCCGGTTCTCGGGCACGATGTGGCGCAACCGCCGTTGATCCGGGGCTTCCCAGGTGTCGAGGCTGCCCTGGAAGTAGGAGAGGTACTTCTTCGCCACTTCGACCGCTTCTTCCTCGTCCTTCGCGAGGATGTCGACGACGCCGTTCGGCACCTGGAAGGACATCGGTCCGACTTCCTCCGGCGTGTAGATGCCCAGGCCCCCGCCCTCGATCATGGCGGGGCCGCCCATGGCCACGGTGGTGCGCTCCGTCGCGATGATGACGTCGCAGCATGCCACCAGCGCGGTGTTGCCGGCGAAGGTGCGGCCGTTGATGACGCTGACGAGCGGCACCAGTCCCGACAGCTTCGAGAATTGGGTAAACGTGTGCGTATCGAACGCCACGCCCGGCCCCTTCTTGTCGTCGCCCGGCCGACCGCCGCCGCCCTCTCCGAACAGGACGAGCGGGATACGGAACCGGCTCGCGAGTTCGAACATGCGGTCCTGCTTGTAGTGATTGCGCCCGCCCTGGGTGCCGGCGAGCACCGTGTAGTCGTAGTGGACCACCATGGCGCGTGCGCGCTCTTCGCCAAACAGGTCGCCGTTGATCGTGCCGAGGCCAGCGACGAGACCGTCGGCCGGGGTGTTCCGACGCAGCGTCTCCATGTCGTGGCGCTGGTGCTGGCGCGCGACGATCAGCGGCCAGTACTCCTTGAACGAGCCTTCGTCCACAAGCTGATCGATGTTCTCCCTCGGCATCCGGTAGCCGCGCCCGTAACGCTTGGCCACGGCCTCGGGACGGTTCTCGTCGAGGACGTAGGCGTGGCGTTCGTAGGTTTGCGCGAGATCGGGGCGGATGTAGTCGGGGTCGAGTTGTTCGGCGGACGCGGCGGCGCCGCCGGCCACGTCTGCCTCCTCGATGAACACGATGGGATAGCGCTCGCGCACAACATCGCCTGGCGCCATCGTGATGTCGCGCACGATGCCGTCGCGGTCCGCGGCGATGACGTGCTCCATCTTCATGGCTTCGACCACGGCGACCTGCTGACCGGCGCGGACCTCGTCTCCGACGGATACGTCCACTGAAACGATGGTCCCCTGAATAGGCGAACTCAAGCCGGTGGTGCCCTCGGGTCCAGCGATCGACGGAGCCTCCGCTGCTACCGCCTGTTCCGCCTTCACCTTTGCGTCGTGATCGAACAGCGCGAGCGGGTCGCGGCTGTCCACGCGCGCACCGGCGAAACCGCCCTGCGCGCCTTCGCCGCCGTTCGGTTCGGGGGTTTGAACGAATCGTTGCGACAGGTCTGTGCGCGGCACCGCAAGCTGCGCCAGGTTATCGTCGACCCACCGGGTGTACACGCGGCCGGCCGCGAAGTCCGCGTGATCGAGGACGTTGCGCAGAAAACCGATGTTGCTGCCAACGCCACCGAGCCGGAATTCGGAAAGCGCGCGAGAGGTGCGCGCCACGGCGGCAGCGAAATCGGAAGACGGCGAATGGCCGATCACCTTGGCGAGGAGGGAGTCGAAGGCGGCGCTTGTCTGATATCCGGCATAGCCGAAGCCGTCGGTCCGAACTCCGGGACCGTTCGGCGTTTCGTAGACTGTCAGGGTGCCGCCAGCGGGCCTGACGGTGCCGTCTTCGCCGATGGTTTCCATGTTGACGCGGGCCTGAATGGCATAGCCGCGGGGCTTGGCGATATCTGGCGTTTCGAGACCGAGCTCGCGAAGGGTCGCGCCCGCCGCGAGACGAATTTGCGACTGTACGATGTCGACGCCCGTGACCTCCTCGGTCACCGTATGCTCCACTTGCAGCCGCGCGTTGGTCTCGATGAACGCGAATGGCCGCGCGTCGCTGCCATTCGAGGCGTCGACGAGGAATTCGAAGGTGCCGAGGTTGGCGTAGCGTTCGTTTTGAGCGAAGCGTACGGCGGCGTCGATGATGGCGTCTCTCACGTCGACGGCCAACCCGGGCGCGGGTGCCACCTCGACGATCTTCTGATGGCGACGCTGGACGCTGCACTCGCGCTCGCCGAGGTGCGTGACGGCACCGTGGAGGTCGCCGACGATCTGCACTTCCACGTGGCGCGCGCGGGGCAGGAACTCCTCGACGTAGACGTCGGCAACGCCGAACGACGCCTGGGCTTCGGACCGGCAGCGCGCGTACGCGGCCTCGATCTCGTCAGCCGCCTGCACCACTCGGGTACCGCGCCCGCCGCCGCCCGCTACCGCCTTGATGATCATCGCGCCGCCGGCGCATGAAGCGAAGAATTCCCTTGCCTCTTCGAGAGATACCGCCTGATCGCAGCCCCTGAGGACGGGCACGTCCGCAGCGGCGGCGGCCGTCCGCGCGCGGCCCTTGTCGCCAAACAGGTCGAGATGCTCAGGCTTGGGCCCGACGAACACGATGCTTGCATCGGCGCAACGGCGCGCGAAATCGGCGCGTTCGGCCAGGAATCCGTATCCTGGGTGAATGGCGCCGCATCCGGCCTGGTTCGCGGCGGCGACGATGGCTTCCTGATCAAGGTAGGCGCGCGCGCCGCTTCCCGGCAATGCCAGCGCTTGGTCCGCGACTCTCGCATGCAGGCTGTCGGCATCGTCGACCGAATGGATGGCGACAGTTCGCAATCCAAGTTCGCCCGCCGCCCGGGCGATGCGAATGGCGATCTCGCCGCGATTGGCTATGAGCAGGGCATCGAAGCGCATGGACTCTCCCCGAAAAATTCATCTCGTACGCGCCAACCGGGGATTGTGCCCAATTGGACTGTGGGATTTTACTTCGATGTCGCGCGGGATTTTGTTGGACCGACCGCAAATTGATCGCGGTGATAGCGGCAAGAAACGGGCCAAGTCCCCCTGGAACACGCTGGTCATCACATGTCAAGACCTGAAGAATTCGTGGGTTGTGCTAATCTGTGCCCTTACTGGGGAGGGAATATTGAAATTTTGGGAGGACGCTAAATGGCCAATCGATCACGTACCGATGCTGCAATCGCCCGGAGTCGGGAGCAACTCGCGGCGGATGTCGACACGTATCTCAAGACCGGCAACAAGATTCAACAAGTACCCATGGGCGTAAGTGGCCAAGGACCCGCCAGCGGTGGCCGCAAACAACTAGTTCTCAAACCCCGGCGGGCGTAGCGCACCCCTATCACACAAGACGTAGACGCATACCAGGCGTTCGCTTTTCGCGCAAAAACCCGACCATCGAAGCGATGCTGTTAGCAGCCTCGAATGGATGTCTTCGACCACGCCATCGGCAGAGCGCATTGTGCGGCTGCTGCCTCCAGCCATGGGGCTGGCGGTAACAGCGTTCCGCGTCCGCAACCCGGATACCCGACAATCGGAACGACGTTTTCGGGCCTGAACCATGGCTGAACCATCGCCTCCTATCCTTGATGCGTCGCGATCGGCAGTCGGGTCGACGATCGATCCGCTGCGCTCGGTCGCGCCGCTGATCGTCTACATCGACATCAAGAGTCCCTACGCGTTCGTCGCCAGGGATCCGACCCGACGCTTGGCCGAGAGTCTGGGCATCCGCGTCGATTGGCGCCCGCTGACTCTGGACATCCCGAGCTATCTCGGTTCCGCGAAGCTCGACGACAAGGGCAAGGTCGCCGAAGCCGACCGCACGCCTTCCCAGTGGCGCAACGTCAGGTACGCCTATCGGGACGCTCGGCGCTATGCACGCTTAAGCGGGCTCACCCTGCGCGGCACGGTGAAGATCTGGGATACGTCCCTCGTTCATATCGGCATGATGTGGGTCAAGAGGCAGGAGGACGCGGCGCTGGCGCGCTATCTCGACATCGTCTACGAACGCTTCTGGAGGCGGGAATTCGACGCCGAGGACACGGCGGTCGTGGCGGGCGCGATGGCAGAGGCGGGCGGTGACCCGTCGGGATTCGACGAATTTCTTCAGGGCCCCGGACGCGAGGAGCACGACGCCATGCAGGCCGCTATTTTCGAGGCCGGCATCTTCGGCGTGCCAAGTTACGTGGTCGACGGCGAACTGTTTTTCGGGCGCGAGAATCTACCGATGGTGCGATGGCTGTTGAGCGGACGTGGAGGACCCCGCCGGGAACCGGCGCCGGACGTCGCCTATTGCCGCCTCTGAGATGGTTGAGCCCTACGCGTCTACCCGGCCGTTGGCGGTCGCCCTGGATATCAAGGACCCGCATTCCTACCTGGCGAAAGACCCGACCTATGCGCTGGCCGACGAGCTCGGGCTCGACATCGACTGGTTGCCCTTTGTCTCCCGGCCGTCGCGGCGTCCTGCGTCCGACGGCGAAGATCGCGGTTCGCGCCACCGGCGTTTTCGCGCCGCCTACGTCGAGCGTTCCATAGCGCGCTACGCCAGCGTGAGAGGCATCACGATCCGCAACAGCTATCGCGCCCCCGACTCAAGCCTTGCGGGGATGGGCATGCTTGCCGCCAGGGCGCATTCAGAAAGGGCGCTCCGGAACTACCTCGACCGGGCCTTCAGGCATTACTGGGAGGATGATCTCGACATCGAGGATGCCGATACCATCTCTGGACTGTTGTCCGCGGCAGGCGTCGTGGACTTCGATCCGGATGTGGCGCGTTTCGAGGCGCTACAGGAAAGCCTGGCGCTTGCCGGGGTATTCGAAACCCCGACATATCTCGTCGACGGCGATTTCTTCCATGGCCGAGCGCACCTGCCCATGATTCGCTGGATACTCTCGAACCGCGCGGGTTCTCCGCCTATCTGACCTCCGCAGATCGGTACAGGATATCTACCGGATGCGGTTGGCGGGTCCCGCTGTGCGTCAACTGGCGCATTTGGGGCACCATGCCGGAGAGCGTCTCCCGGCGATAGGCGGGCGCAGGATGGGTGCTGAGGAAGGCCACGGGTGTCGCTCCGCCGACCTTCGCCATCTTGTCCCACAAGCTGACTGCGGCCTCCGGGTCGTAGCCCGCCAGCGCCGCCAGTTCGATGCCGAGACGGTCCGCTTCGGACTCGGCGGCGCGGCTATTGGGCAGACCGATCGCGAGACGCGCCGCTCGCGCGGCGTTCGTAAGACCGCGATCTTCGATGCCGAGCAACGCATCCGCCGTCGCCAGGCCCACGGCGGTGACCAGTGCGATGGACATGCGTTCGGCGGTGTGGTTCGCGATGGCGTGAGATATCTCGTGGCTCATGATTTGGGCAAGTTCGTCGTCGGTCAGTCGGAGTCGTTCGAACAAACCGCTGTAGACCGCCATCCTGCCCCCGGCCATGCACCACGCATTGACGGTCTTCGGTTCGTCGATGAGGGCCACGCTCCACCGCCAGTCGGCGGTATGCGGGTAGCGCGCGACGGCCTCGGCCACGACGCGCCCGGTGATTCTCCCTACGCGATCCGCGAGCAGCGGGTCGTTCAGCAAACGGTTTTCTCGGGAAAGCTCCTGCACGGTGCTGATGTACGCCTGGCGCGACTCTGCGATGGCGGCTTCCGGCGAGATCACCATCAATTGGCTGCGCCCGCCGGGACTCGTGACGCAGCCCGCGAGCACGCTGGCGAACAGCAGCAGAGCAGCGAAGCGAGCGAAAGGTGCCTGTGTCAACTTCTTGTCTCGCTCAACCGCCGCTGAAGAAACGCCGCGGATTGTCCACGAACAGCGTATGGATCGCTTTTTCCTCCACGCCCATTTCGAGCAGGTCCGGGATGACGTGGTGGTGGATATACAGGTATTGGTCGACGTTGGTACGCCTGAACTCATGCTCTTCCGGCATGGTGCCATCCGGTTTCTCCTTCAATATGTGCAGACAGATGCAGTCGTGGGACGGACACAGGCGGTCGCCGTAGCCGTCGTCGATGAGCGCCTTCATGGTGACCGTGCGCATGTGAGGACTGACGAGACGACCGGGATAGCGATCAAGACCCAGGTAGCAGCCCTGGTCGAGAATCCACTTGAGATACTCGGTGTCCGTGGTGTCGTTGGAATGGTCGATCTTGACCCGCGTGAGATCGACCCCCTCTTCGCGGAAAATCTCGATCTGGCGGCGGGCGACTTGCCGGGTCGGATGGGAATGCACCATCATCGGGATGCCCGTCTCGTTGTGCGCGCGAGCGGCCGCCCGCGCCATCACTTCAAGACGTTCGGTCACGCCTTCGAAGTCCGCCGCGCACTTCAGTATCCCCGCTTTGACGTCCGTGCCGCGAAACCCTTCTTCTATGTCGCGAACGAACTCCCGAGCCATCTGATTGGCGGACACGCCGTGAAGAAAGCGCGGCACATCCAGCCACCAGCCCGTGACATTGATGATGTTCACGCCGGACCCCGCGGAGACCCTGGCGAGAAATTCCGGGTCGCGTCCGAGGTCGAACGTCGTGGCGTCGACGATGGTGTCGATGCCGCCGGCCTTCGCCCGCTTCAGCGCCGCGATGGCGGTCTCCTCGCGGTCGGCCCCCAACAGGTCCGGATAGGTCCGGTACAGCCCGCTGGCCGATACCATGACGTGCTCGTGCATCAGTGTGAACCCGAGGTCGTCGGGGGAGATCCTCCCGAGGACGGTATTGATTTCGTTCATCGATGTCTCCTTGACACCTGGTGTCGTGTCCTGGGGTCAGGCGAGGGCCGGGATCACTTCGTCGGTCAGCCGCATGAAGGAGGCGTGGCTGAGCGGCGCGGCGAGCAGGTAGGCCAGGGGCAGTTCCTGCTCCAATCGCTTCAGTTCGTCGATGACCCGTCCCGGCGAGCCGTGGATGACGACCTGGTCGACATACCGCTGCACCGGGTCGATGTGTTTTGCTCGGCGGCCTGTCGCATACGAACCTACGGTCCAGCTCGCGCCTGCCCGGGCGATTTCCCGGCCCTCGGCATCGGTCTTGCCGATCGCGACAAGGCGCGCCATGGGGGTGTCCTGGTTGTTGCGGTGGCCGTGTTCGGCAAGGCCGCGCCGATAGGAGCGGTATTTCTCCGCCAATTCCTCGTGAGACGAGTGCGGGTCCATCAGGATCGCGTGCCCCTGGCTTGCGGACCAGGAGATCGCCTCCGGCGAGCTCGACGCGATCCACACCGGTGGATGCGGCTTCTGCAACGGTTTCGGCAGCACCTCAAGATCGTGGTATTGGTGGAACCGGCCCGCGTAGTTGAGGCGATCTTCGCGCCACGCGCGCAGCACGATCTCGACATTCTCACGAAAGCGAGGATACGAATCCTCCTGCGATACGCCGAACACTTCGAACTCTTTCTTGTCGAAGCCTCTGCCCGCGCCCCAGTTCACCCGGCCGCCGGAGAGCACGTCGAGCAGGGCCACCTCTTCGGCCAATCGCGTGGGGTCGTAGAACGCGGCCAGCGACACTCCGGTGCCGATCCGCAGGTTCCGCGTGATGCCGGCCACGTGCATGCCCATCAGGTGCACGGATGGACATACGCTGTAGGTCGAGAAATGGTGTTCCGCCAGCCACACGGCGTCATAACCCGAGGTGTCCATGATGCGAATGCGGTCGAGCGCGCGTTCGTACACCCGAGGCAGCGGAACGCGCCGCCCGGGCCAGCTAAAGAACTGCAATACGCCGAATTTCAACGGTCTCGCCTCTTGTGATCGAGCGCGATTCCCTCCATTGCCTTCATCCGTTTGGTCGCCTTTTGGCCGTCCAAGCTTGCGCCGCCGCGCTATTATGACGAACGGAAGTAGTCCCCGTTAAGTTGATAACGTCGCTTGGCAACCGTAAACAGTCCCTATCCCATCATTCCGTGGCCCCTGCTGCGCAAAGTCGAGCGCGCTGAGGGCGCCTACCTGTACACGGACGGTGGCCGCCGCATTCTGGATGCGGCGGGCGGGGCCATTGTGACGAACATCGGCCACGGACGCGCAGAGGTCGCGCAAGCGGTCGCCGAGGCGACGCAGCGAGAAGGCTATGTCATCCCGCCGTGGCTCACGCCGTCGCGTGAACGGCTGTTGGATCGCCTTGTGGCGGATTGGCTACCGGCGGAATTCACGCGTGTGCACCTCACCTGCGGCGGCTCCGAAGGCATAGAAACGGCCATGAAGATCGCGCTGCAGTACCATTACGCGCGCGGACACCCGGAAAAATTCGAGATCGTCGGTCATTCCGTGTCCTACCACGGGACTACCCTGGCTACGACCGCGGTGGGCGGGCACGAAGCGCGCAGGTTCGGTCTGACCCACGCCTTGCCGAAATACCCTACCTCGCCGTCGCCCGATCCCCTGCGCTGCCCCGGCGACGATCCGGGAAGCTATTATGTCGACGCGTTCGAGCGGACGATAGAGCGCGAAGGCCCCGAACGCATCGCCGCATTCGTCGCAGAGCCCATCATTGGTGCCAGCGGCGGCGCCGTCGTGCCGCCGGACACCTATTGGCCCGCCGTGCGCCGCATCTGCGACGCGCACGACATCCTGCTGATCGCGGACGAAGTGATGACCGGTTTCGGCCGCACGGGACTTGCGTTCGGCCACCAGCACTGGCCCGCAACACCGGACATCATGGTTTCCGGCAAGGGGCTCACCGGCGGCTACGCGCCGCTCACCGGCGTCTTCGCTACCGATGCCGTCGTCGCGCCGCTGGCCGACGCGGGCATCAGCGTCATGTTCAATACGTTCGCCGCGCATCCCGGCGCGTGCGCCGCCGCCGATAAGGTGCTGGAAATCATGACGCGCGAAGACCTGGTCGCGCGCGCGGCCCGGATGGGAGACGAACTGCGGGGTAGCTTGTCGGCCGCGCTGTCGAATCACCCGCACGTTGCAGAGGTGCGCGGGCGCGGCCTGCTGATCGGCGTCGAGATGGTGAAGGATCGCGCCACGCTGGAGCGCTTTCCAAGGGAGGACAGCATCACCGCCCGCGTCGTCAACGCGGCGCTCGCACGCGACGTATTTTTCTACGGCGGCGGCACCGGCGCGGTACGAGACGTGATCGTGTTGGGGCCGCCCTTCACCATCGACGGGAACCATGTCGACCAGATGGTCGCCGCGCTCTCGGGCGCCATCGACGATGTGACGGGCGCGGCATGACGCGCGGGGCGGTTACCGACGGAAAATCCTGGTGAGTCCGTACTTATAGACGTACTCAGCACCAAAAGGATTAAGGACGTGCAAGGACAGGTAGTTTCGGTTGGCCTCATTGTCGGCATGTGCGTAACGCTCGCGGCGTTTACCGCAATAGCCGGGGATGACTCGGAAGAGAAGCGGAAGATGGAGCGCTCCATCGACATCGAAGAAATGAAAGCCGGCGTAGCGGAGCGGTTCGCGAAACTGGACGCGGACGGCGATGGCAAGGTGACGCCGGAGGAATTCTCGGCCGCGCGGATGGACCGCGGCGAAGGCCGCGGAGCCGACAGGCGTTGGCGTGGACATGGTGCGCGCGAAGCAATGCGCAAACGCATGGGAAAAAACAAGCGCGAAGGCATGCGGGAACGGCGCGGGGAAAGGCGCCAGATGCGCGGAATGCTGAGCGAGCAGGTATTCGACGCGGCTGACGGCGATGGGGACGGCAAGCTGTCGAAGGAGGAGTTCGGCCAGCTACCGCAGGCCGCGCGCTCCGTCGCGCAGCGGCGCGCCTTCGACCGTCTTGATAAGGATGGCGACGGTGCCGTGACCGTGAGCGAGTTGTCTCCCAGGGTGGCCATGCTCGAGAAGATGGACGCGGACGGGGACGGCAAGGTCGGACGCAAGGAAATGGGTGCCTGGCGCAAGGAACAAGCCTCCGGCGACGGAAAGAAAAAGCGCGACTGGCGCAAGATCAGGAAATCCGGCGACGCAGATGCGGACAAGACCGAATAATCGTTTTGGGCGAGGTGTCGGACGAGGAACTGATGCGTTTAGTCCAGACCGGAGACCAGCAGGCGTACGCGCGCCTGCTGGACCGGCATCTCAATACCGTGCACGCCTACGCCTTCCGGATGACGAACAATCGGGCGGATGCGGAAGACATCGCGCAGGAGACGTTCCTGCGCGTGTGGCACAGGGGGCGAACGTTCAAGCCCGGGCGTGTCCGCTTCACCACTTGGCTGCACCGCATCGCTCACAACCTTTGCATAGACGAGTTCCGCAAGAGGCGGGACACCGTCGACGCGGAGCCCGAGGCGATGGCCGATGACGCGCCCGCCGTGGATGAGCTGAACATGGCGGAAGAACGTCGCAAGGCGGTTCATGCGGGCATCGCCGCGTTGCCCGAAAGGCAGCGGTCGGCCCTGGTGTTGTGCCAGATCCAGGGACGATCCAACAGGGAGGCGGCGCAAATCATCGGCGTTTCGGTGGATGCGCTGGAATCGTTGATCGCCCGCGCAAGGAGGACGCTGAAGACGCGATTGCGCAATACCATGAATCTGGAGGGAGCGTGATGACGAACGAAGAGTTCGGGGATCGCCTGGACCGGTACGGCGCGAATCTTGAAGACTGGCCGTCTGCGGACCGTGCGGCTGGACGCGCGTTCGTGGATACCACTGAGGGTCGGCGACAACTTGACGCCGCAGAGGCGTTCGATGCGCTGCTCGCTGAAACGGCGGCGGTGCCGGAACCGCTTGGCCTCAAGCAACGGATACTCGCCAACGTGGACTCCCGAAGGCGCCCGATCGACTTTGTGTCCTGGCTCTTGGCGCCATTGTGGCGGCCGATCGCCCTTGCGGCGGCACCGCTTGCCGTGGGTTTCACCCTCGGCTTCACTTATCCCGAGACGGATAGCCTCGAGGAGGATGTAGCGGTCATCGCTTTCTCTGAAATCGAGGAAGCGAATGGCGCTGACAGCAGCGAGGATCTTTGAATGCACAATAAGTGGCTCATTGGGGCGCTGACCGTCTCGGTTGTTGTCAACCTGCTGTTGGCTGGCTTTGTCGTCGGCCGCATGTCGGGCGACTTCGGCTTCAGGGGCGGGATCGGTGCAGCGCCGAAAATGCCCCAACTCAGATTTCTTCAAGAAGAGCGGCGGCGTGAGGTGACCCAGGGCCTCGAGACCCGCAAGGCGCTTAGACCCATTCTTCGCGAGCTTCGCCGGTCTCAGGGAAACATCCGGGCCGCGTTCGCAGCGGAACCTTTCGACCAAGAAGCGTTGTCCGACGCGCTGGCCGAGTTCCGCCGTCGCCTGGAGGAAAGCCAGGCGCTGAGCCATGGGAAACTCGTCGCCGTGGCGGCGAGGCTCACCCCCGACGAACGGCGCAGACTGGCCACAACACTGGATCGGCGCCGTGGGCAGCCGGACAAGAAACCGCCTCGGCGCAAACATCACCCATAGCGGGCTCCCTCCAGGTCCAGCAGGTAGCGCTTCGTCTTCAAGCCCCCGCCGAAACCGGTCAGGCTGCCGTCGGCGCCGATGACCCGATGACAGGGCAACACGATGGGTAGCGGATTGCGGCCGTTGGCGGCGCCGACGGCGCGCACCGCCCGGGGCCTTCCAATCTGCGCCGAGATTTCGCCGTAGCTGCGTGTCTCGCCGTAGGGAATGGTTGCGAGGGCGTCGAGCACCTCGAGTTGGAAAGGCGTGCCGCTTGGTTTCAAGCCGAGGTCGAACGTCCGGCGCTCGCCCGCGAAGTACTCGTCGAGTTGCCGGGCGGCCTGGCGCAGTAGCGACGTCTCAGCCCGCTTCCAATCGGTTTGCGGGGTGGTCGGATTCGCGCCGCGCGAAAACCCGATGAGCGACAGGGCATCGATCCCGGCCAATAGCAGCTTGCCGACGGGACTTGGTACGAAGGTGTAATACATGTCAGGAGCCTCGCTGAACGTACGCGGAAGACGCGCGCCAGAGATGCATGACCGCGTAGGAACGCCACGGCCGCCAGCGTTCGGCTCGATGTAGCGCGCAGCGCTCGTTCGACCCCAGCACCTTGCGCACCGCCCAGTCCGAAGCGGGAAAGGCGTCCGGATCGCGGGCCACGCGCATGGCGACGTATTCGGCGGTCCAGGGACCAATGCCGGCGATGCGGAGCAGGATTTCCCGCGCCCGGTAGGGCTGGAGCAAGAACGTATCGCCGCGTTCGAGCACCGCCCGCGCGACGCCACGCACGGCCGCGCCGCGCGTCCCGGGTATGCCGATCGCCGCGACGTCGGCGTCCGCCAGTGCCGCCGGCGCGGGAAATCCGCCGTCACCGAACATGCGCGAGAGTTTCGTCGACAGGATGGCGGCGCGGTCGATGCTGACCTGTTGGCCGAGGATCGCTTTCACGGCGCCTTCGAAGCTGTCCCATGCCCCGGGTACGCGAATACCGGGCGCGGCGTGCACAAAGGGTCCGAGTGCGGACGACTTGCCGAGGTGCGAATCGATGGCATCCGTGTCCGCGTCGAGATCGAACATGCGCCGCACGCGCGCGAGGATATTCGCGGTTTGATCGGCAAGCGCTCCGGGCACGTTGAGCCACAAGGCGTCGTCCCCAAGCGATACCGAGATGAAACGGTCGTCAATACGGCGACGATAGGTATGGCCATCGACGGTTTCGAGATCTGGCAGCGCCCGGCGCGCGAGGAAGCCAAACACCCAATCGGCGTTGAACGGTCCCCGCGTCGGCAAACGCAGGCATATGTCCGTGGGACTTTGCGCCGTGCGCCTGCGGCGAACGGTGAGCGGAGCACGTCCGAATACACACAGGAACTCGTCGTTGAAGCGACGAACGCTGCCGTAGCCAGCCGCGCGTGCGACATCGGTCATGGTGAGGTTCGTATCGTCGATGAGACGTTTCGCCAAGGCGATGCGGCGCATGCGCGCCAAGCCCTTCGGAGTGGCGCCAAGTTCCGCGCGGAACAGTCGGTTCATATGCCGCTCGCCGACGCCGAACTCAGCCGCCAGGTCACGTACCGGGTGCCCGGCGAGATAGCCGTCGTCTATCAGGCGGAGCGCCCGCACAACGGTCTCGCTGCCTATTGTCCACGCAGGCAGCGGACTCTCCCGCTCAGGGCGGCAGCGCAGGCAGGGCCGGTAGCCTGCTTCGCGCGCGGCTGCAGACGTAGCGAAATAGCGCACGTTCTCCTCGGCTGGGGGCGTTGCCGGACAAATCGGACGGCAGAAGACGCCGGTAGTCAGCACGCCAACGACGAAACGGCCATCGAAACGGAGATCTCGCGCCAGCCGGGCGCGGCGGCAAATGTCCGGGGCTGGCAGCATTGGGCCACTATATGCCATCGGGCCGCGCACGAGTTCGCCAAAATCGGACACGTGGCAAAACTGTTGTCCCCGCCGTGCAATGGTTGCCGTTCCCGACAGGAGTGGCACATGCGCGATCAGGAAAACGAGTTGCCCATCACGCAGATTGAAATCGGGCCAATGGCGAACTTCACCTATGTCGTCGGATCGCGCGGCACGCGAGCGGTGGCCATCGTGGATTCCGCCTGGGACATCGCTGAGCCGGGTCGAACTCCGCGATGTCGTCCATCACTCCTCCCCCGAGGTGGGTGGCGCCAGCGACCCAGACGGGCCTTCCCTCTCCTGTGCGCGTAGCAGGTCGTTCAGTTCGTCGACGACCGCGTACACCATCTCCTCGTTGTACCCGTGCTTGACGGACGCGACTCGGCCGTCGTTCCCGACGATCACCATGTGCGGCAGGCTTTCGACCCCGTACTGGCGCTGGAGGAAGCCGCGATGGTCGTTGACGAGCGTCATCCGGTAGTCCTTGAGGCGCCGGCGCGCCCCACGGTAGGTTCGCTGGTCCTCGGTGTTGACGGCAATGATCTCCAGCCGGTCCTCGCCGACGGAGTTGTGGATGGACTCGAGGACGGGCAGCTCCTTTCGACACGGCGGACACCACGTCGCCCAGAAAGTCACGACGACGACCTTGCCGGACATCTTCGCGAGGTCGACGCGGTCGCCGTTCCGGTCCGTCCCAAGGCGGGGAGGCGGGATGTCTCCGACCTGCACGCCCGCGGCGGCCCCCTGGGCCAGGAGGATGGCCGCGACGATGACGGCGTGTGTCTTCATGTCTCCCCTGTTCGCTTGGCTGCGCGCAGTCTCTCGAACTATAAGCCATTTTTTTGGGGGCGAGTTCGCCAAGAACGGACACGTCGCGGGACTTTTGTCCTCGGGGTGCTATCGTTGCCGTCTCCGACAGGAGTGGCAGATGCGCGAACAGGAAAACGAGCTGCTTGTCGAGCAGATCGAAATCGGGCCGATGGCAAACTTCACCTATATCGTTGGATCGCGCAGCACGCGCGAGGTGGCCATCGTGGATCCCGCCTGGGATATCGACGGACTACTGCATCATCTCGCGGCGCGCGACTACAAGCTCGTCGCCGCGTTGGCGACCCACTACCACCCGGACCATATCGGCGGCGGCATGGGCGGGCACAACATCGCCGGCGTCGCCGAGTTGCTCGAGAAATCCCCGGTGAAGATCTATGCGCACAAGCATGAGGCGGACGGCGTGAAGAAGGTAACCGGGATTTCCGACACGGACATGGTCCGAGTCGATTCCGGCGACACGTTCAAGCTCGGTGACATCGAAGTGGAGTTCCTGCACACGCCGGGGCACACCCCGGGCTCGCAGTGTTTCCGCATCAAGAACACCCTGGTATCCGGCGATACGCTGTTCATCGACGGCTGTGGCCGCGTCGATCTGCCGGGCTCGGACCCGGACGAGATGTACCGCAGCCTGCAGCGGTTGAAAGACCTGCCGGACGATACGCTGCTGCTACCCGGACACAACTATAGCGCTGTCCCCAACGCCACCTTGGGAGCCTCCAAGCAGCAGAACCCTTACCTTGCCGTCAAGGACATCGATACCTGGAGACAGATGATGGGTTAGGTGGGATTGGGCGGGGGCAAAACACGGCGCCTGCCAGGGCGACGGGTTTTGTGGCGCTGACGCCGGCCGTCGGCGACCCGGTGATGCCTCAGGGAAGCAGGTGCGCGACGGCGTCGCGTTCCTCCTGCAGTTCGGCTTCCGTGTCCCGCATTTTCTCGCGGCTGAAATCGTTGATGTCGAGACCGTCGACAATCTGCCAGTCGCCGTCCGCGCACGTGACGGGGTACGAATAGATCAATCCCGCTTGGATGCCGTAACTGCCGTCGGAGTAGACGCCCATGCTCACGACATCGTCCGTGCCATGGACCCAGTCCCGGAAGTGATCGATGACCGCGTTGGCGGCGGAAGCGGCGCTGGAGGCGCCGCGCGCGGCGATGATGGCGGCCCCGCGCTGTTGCACGGTCGGAATGAACTCGTCCGCGTACCAGGCCTGATCGATCAGGCGCATGGCGGACTCGCCCGCCACTGTCGCATGGTGAAGGTCCGGGTATTGCGTCGCCGAGTGGTTGCCCCAGATGGCGAGCCCCCGCACCGCGTCGACGTGCGCGCCCGTCCTGGCGGCGAGTTGCGCCTTGGCGCGGTTGTGGTCGAGGCGCATCATCGCGGTGAAGTTGCGCCCATCGAGATCCGGCGCGTTGCGTTGCGCGATCAGGCAGTTCGTGTTCGCCGGATTGCCGACGACCAGCACCTTCGCACCCCGCGACGCGTGCTTGTTCAGTGCCGCGCCTTGCGCGGAGAAGATGGCCGCGTTCGCTTCAAGCAGGTCGCCGCGCTCCATTCCCGCCGTGCGCGGCCTGGCGCCGACGAGGACTGCGATGTCCGCGCCGTCGAAGGCGACGTTGGGATCGTCGCTGGCCGTTATCCCGGCGAGCAAGGGAAACGCGCAATCCTGCACTTCCATGATGACGCCTTTGACGGCGTCCATCGCTGGCGGAATCTCAAGGAGTCGCAGTGCGACAGGCGTGTCCGCGCCCAGGAGTTGCCCCGACGCGATCCGAAACACGAGCGCGTAGCCGATCTGGCCCGCCGCCCCCGTCACCGCGACCGTTACCGCATCAACCATTGCCGCCTCCTTCGTCCTTATGGGAGAGAAATTCTATCGACTTGGCAGAGTCGGTGATACCGGACGCCGCCGACGGTGCGGAATGTATACTCGCCTCAAGACGATGCGCTGCCCTGACAATACTGGAGAGTAATCCGCATACGATTTGGAACACTGGACAGTTCGTTTGTTCTAATGTCGGACAGTTGCGCCGACAGAGAGTTATCCGTATGAACCCGACGCCGATTTATTGCCGTAGTCTGTGCATTGCCGCCCTGGCGCTCGTCAATGGAGCCGTGCAGGGAGAAGAGGCGCAGCAGCCCGGAGACCAAATCGAGACGGTGGTCGTGGTCGGCACGCGGGCCGCGCCCCGGACCGCTACCGACGCGACGGTGCCGGTGGACGCCATCGACGCCGAAGCGCTTTTGGGACAAGGCAGCGGGGACATGTCCAACCTGCTGCGCACGACGATTCCGTCGTTCCACGTCAGCACCAACCCGTCCCGCGACGCGGCGGCCCTGTTGCGGCCGGTCAACCTGCGCGGCCTGGCACCCGACCACACCCTCGTGCTGGTGAACAACAAGCGCCGCCATCGCGGTGCCGTCATTCAGTGGATTTCCAACGGCGCGTCCGACGGCGCCCAGGGGCCGGACATTTCCGCCATCCCGGCAGTGGCCATCGAACGGGTTGAGGTGCTCCGGGACGGGGCTGCCGCCCAGTACGGCTCCGACGCCATCGCGGGCGTGGTCAACTTCGTTCTGAAGGACGACGACGAGGGTGGCAGCATCGAGGCCAAGTACGGCTTTCACACCGCTGACACTTCGGAGGACCTGACGGTGATTTCCGGCAACTTGGGTACAGGCGTTGGGACAGAGGGCTTTGCGAACGTCAGCTTCGAGTACACGACTTCGGCATCCACCGACCGAAGCGTGCAGCATCCGGATGCCGTGGCCATGGAAGCCGCGGGCGTATCGGTGGCCAATCCCGCGAAACCCTGGGGCGATGCCGAAGTCAATGGCGGCCTGAAGGCCTTCGTCAACACCGGCCTTGAGTTCGACAACGGCGTGCGTGCCTACGCGTTCGGCAACTACACAACCCGCGATGTAACCACTGCGTTCTTCTACCGCTCGCCCCAGGGCCGCTCGGGCGTCTATGTCAGCGGCGGCAAGATCCTCATCGGCGGCGGTCCGGCCTGCAAGGCCACGTACGACTACGATGCCACGCCTGAGAACGTGGTGACGGTGCGGGACCTGCTAGGGGCGGACGAGGCGTGTTTCGCGTTCGCGGAAATCCTGCCGCAAGGATTCACGCCGGCGTTCGGCGCCACCATGACCGACATGTCGGCGGTGGGCGGCTTTTCGGGCGCGTTGGACAATGGCCTGACCTACGACGTATCCGTCAGCCATGGTCGAAATCACCTGGACTTCTTCATCGATGAGACGGTCAACGCCTCCTACGGCCCCGCAACTCCCCGCTCGTTCGATATCGGCGCAAACGCGCAGACGGAAACCAACTTCAACGTGGACTTGACCTATGCGATGGACGCGGGTCTGGCCTCCGACCTGAATGTGGGCGCTGGCTTCGAGTGGCGGGACGAGGGGTTCAAGATCGTTACCGGCGAACAGCTCGCCTGGGACACTGGGCCGTATGGCGACGACGGTTTCTCCGCCCGCTCGAATGGTTTCGGCGGTTTCAACCCGGCCAGCGCGGGGAAGTGGAGTCGGGCCAACATTGCCGGCTATCTCGATCTCGAGGCGGACGTGAACAACTGCCTGCGTCTCGGCGGTGCCCTGCGCTGGGAGGACTTTGACGATTTCGGCTCAGTCACCAACTACAAGCTCGCGGGCCGCCTGCAGATGACCGATCTCGTGGCGCTGCGGGCTTCCATCGGTTCCGGATTCCGCGCGCCCACGCCTGGGCAGCAGAACGCCAACAACCTGTCCACGGTGGTGGATTCCGCGACTGGCGTGTTCCGGGAACAGGGCACCGTAGCCTCGACCAACCCGGTGGCGCTGGCCCTGGGCGGCGCGCCGCTCGATGCGGAAAGCTCCAACAACTACACCCTTGGGTTCCTCGTCCAGACCGACCGTGGCCTGGACCTGACCGTCGACCTGTTTCGCATCGACCTTACGGATCGCATCGCCCTGTCGGACAACCTGGACGTGACCGATGCGCTGCGCGCGGACCTGGTGGCCGCGGGGGTTGCGGCGGCGGCTGATTTCAACCGGATACGCTACTTCACGAATGATTACGACACCCGCACCACGGGCATGGACATCGTACTGACCCAGCGCTTCCAGACGGACCTCGGCGTAACCAACCTGCTGGCCGGCTACAACCGCACCATGACCGACATCGAGGAACTGGAGCAGGCATCGACCGCGAGCCGCGTGGCGTCGATCGAGCGCGGCGCCCCGGGTTCTCGAGTCAGCCTGGCGGTGAACCATGCTACGGGCGCCTGGGATTTGGGTGCCCGCTTCAACCACTTCGGCAGTTGGTTCGACTCTGACGACAACCACTACCATGACGGATACCAATACTTGGACGTGTCGGCGAAGTACACCTTTGGGGAGAACGTTGCGGTGGTGATCGGTGCCGACAACATTCTCGATGCCTATCCGGACGAGGCCGTCCGTTCGCCGAGTTCCGGCCGGCTGTATCCGCGCTATTCGCCCGCCGGCTACAACGGTCGCCTCATGTACGGGCGGTTGCGCTACGCGTTCTGATCGGGAGCCGCGTCCGAGATTGGCGCGACGCGATGGTGCCACCTCAGCGGAACTCGTGGTACCAGGTACCCTCGCGGCGCAGCGCCAGCGCCTTCTGTAGATAGGGGGCGGTCTTGTCCGGCAATCGATCCGGCGGTGCCCACACCAGATCGTCGCAGCGGTCCGGCTCGCCGATTGCGGCGGTGCCGCGCCAGCGCTTGGCTTCGAACAGGAAATCGATGCCGTCGCCATAGGGCATGACGATACGGGGTTCTACTTCCAGGACCTCGATGCGCGCCTCTTCCGCCACTTCGCGGGCAGCCGCATGGGCGACCTCCTCGCCGGCTTCCACGTGTCCGCCCGGCAGCGAGTAGTAGCCGTCCAGAAAGCCGGTATTGGCCCGTCGCAACAGCAGCAACCGGCCGCGACGAAACACGAACGTATGCGCGATGACGTCGAACCGGGATCTTGTGGTCATGCGTAACTGGCGATCAATGAGAGAGATCACGGAGGGCACGATCCATTTCAAGCGCTTCCTCGTGCGTCCAGGTGCCGATCAGATGGTCCAGTGAAGATCCCACTCTGTCCGTTCCGGGCTTACCGGTTTCCAGACCAGCACCGTGGCGGAGAAGTCTCAGTGCTGCTCGATTCAATGAGGTACGTTCCTGATCCGCCAGCCGGCGAATCCGCCTCGCCAAGTCATCGCCAATACCGCGTATCGTTAACTGGTTCACGCCCGGTTTAAACCTTGTGAGTCAACAAACGACTCATTATGAGTTAGATGTAGTCGGACTGCGCGTTGGAATTATTGGGGACCTCAACGCGACGACACCTCATTCGTTTCAATAACTTACCGCATTGACCCCTACGGGGGAACGCACCTGGCGACTTGATACGCTGGTGCTTTTCTGCCATTTTTGCCAGTTCCCCAAAGAAAACCTGATCGATGCCGATGACTGACTTGAACCGCCAGCTTGCGTTGGGACTGCCCGCATCCTACGGGCTGTACGATCCCGCGTTCGAGAAAGACGGGTGCGGCGTCGGGTTCATCTGCGACATCAAGGGCCGCGCGAGCCGCCAGATCATTCAGGACGCGGGGCGCATGAACTGCTGCATGGTGCACCGCGGCGGACTCGGCTACGAAAAGAACACCGGCGACGGCGCCGGCATCCTGACGGGCCTCCCGCACAAGTTCCTGCGCAAGGTGGCGCTGCAATCCATGGAGGTCGAACTGCCGCCGCCCGGGTGTTATGGCGTCGGCAATGTATTCCTGCCGCGCGATCCCGCGGAGCGCGCCCATTGCAAGCGGGTGGTGGCGCAAGCTGTCGCTCGCGCCGGTCAAAGGCTGCTGCGCTGGCGGGCGCTACCGGTCGATCCGAACGGCGCCGACATCGGCAACGCGGCGCGCGAGGCGATGCCGGTCATGGAGCAGCTTTTCGTCGCCGCCGCGCCGGGCATCGAGGGAGACGCGCTGGAACGCCGGCTGTATCTCATCCGCAAGGACGCGACGCACCGTCTGCGCACCGATGGGAAGCTGGCCGAGCGGAAGCTGTTCTACATCTGCAGCCTGTCGACAAAGATCGTCATCTACAAGGGCATGCTGACGCCCCATCAACTGTTTCCATTCTTTGCCGACCTGCTCGATGAGGATTACGAATCGCACCTCGCCATGGTGCACTCGCGCTTTTCCACCAACACGTTTCCGTCCTGGGACCGGGCGCAGCCGAACCGATTCATGTGCCACAACGGCGAGATCAACACGCTGCTCGGCAATGTGAACTGGATGAACGCGCGGGAGGGCGTGGTGCGTTCCGACCTTTTCGGGGACGATCTTCCCAAGCTGTTTCCCGTCGTCGAGGCGGATTGCTCCGACTCGGGCACGTTCGACAACGTGCTGGAGTTCCTGCTCATGACCGGGCGCACGCTGCAGGAAGCGGTCCTGATGATGATCCCGGAAGCCTGGCAACAACATCCGAACATGCCGGAAGCGCGGCGCGCATTCTACGAGTACCACTCCTGCCTGATGGAGCCGTGGGACGGTCCGGCGTCCATCGCCTTCACCGACGGCACCTATATCGGTGCCGTACTCGACCGCAACGGCTTGCGTCCGTCGCGGTACTACGTCACGGACGACCACAAGTGCATCATGGCCTCCGAGGTTGGTGTGGTCTCCGTGGACCCGGCTCGCGTGGTGGAGAAGGGCCGCCTGCAGCCAGGCAAGATCTTTCTCATCGACTTCGATCAGGGCCGAATGATTCCCGACGAGGAAATCAAGACCGAGTGGGCGGCCGCGAAGCCCTATCGACGCTGGCTCGACGCGCAGCGGATTGAACTGGAACACCTGACGCCGGTCCCGGCCGCCGGTTTCGAGCCCGCGACGCTCATGTCGCGCATGCAGGCTTTCGGCTACACCGCCGAGACCATGCAGTTCATGCTGGTGCCGATGGTGGAGGAGTTGCGCGATCCGCTGGGATCCATGGGCAACGACGCGGCCCTGGCGGTCATGTCCGAAAAGCCGCGCATGTTGTACGACTACTTCAAGCAACTCTTCGCGCAGGTGACCAATCCCGCCATCGACTCCATCCGCGAGGAAGTCATCATGGCGCTGGAGTGCTACATCGGCCCCGAGCGCAACCTGCTCGAGGCGAAGGAAGGCCACGCCCATCGGCTGCGCATACCGCATCCGATCCTGTCGAACGAAGAATTGGCGACGCTCAAGGGGATGCACCACCGGGGATGGCGGTCCAGGGAGATCGACATCACCTTCCCCTTGGGTTCCGGCAAGCGCGGGCTGCTCGAGGCTTTCGACCGTATCTCGGCGGAAGCGAGCCAGGCCATCGCGGACGGCTACAGCCTCGTCATACTGTCGGACCGCGCGATCAGCGCGGAACGGGTCCCGATCAGCGCCCTGGCGGCCGTCGGCGCGGTCCACCATCACCTTGTGCGCGAACATGCGCGCACGCGCATCGGCATCCTGGTGGAGACCGGGGAGGCGCGCGAGGTCCACCACCACTGCCTGCTCATCGGCTACGGCGCGGACGGGATCAATCCCTATCTTGCGTTCGAGTCCTTGTGGGACGCCCGGCGCAAGGGCTATCTCAGCGGGTCGGCGCACATCGCGAACGATGCGGACGTGGTCACCGCCTACCGCAAGGGTGTGGCCAAGGGCATGATGAAAGTGATGGCCAAGATGGGTATCTCGACGCTTCAATCCTACAAGGGCGCGCAGATTTTCGAGGCGGTGGGACTCAACGAAGACGTCGTGGAACGCTGTTTCGCGGGTACCGCGAGCCGCGTGCGCGGGGTCGGTTTCGAAGTCCTGGCGGAGGAGATGCAGCGCCGCCACGCCATCGGATTTCCGCCGCGAGACATCGTCGCGCTGCCGGTCCTGCCAAATCCCGGCGACTTCCACTGGCGTCGCGGCGGGGACACGCACATGTGGGATCCGGACGCCGTCGCCAACCTGCAGTTCGCCGCGCGCAGCAACAGTTCCGAGGCGTACCGGCGCTTCGCCGAGCACGTGAACGAAGAGAGCACGCGCCGCAGCACGTTGCGCGGTTTGCTGCGATTCAAATCCGGCGTCGGCGGCGCATCCCTCGATATCGACGAGGTGGAACCGGCAAGCGCGATCGTCAAGCGGTTCGCGACCGGTGCCATGAGTTTCGGATCGATCTCGAAGGAGGCGCACGAATCGCTGGCCGTCGCCATGAACCGCATGGGCGGCAAGTCTAATACCGGCGAGGGCGGAGAGGACGCGGCGCGCTACGCGCCGCTGCCGAACGGTGACTCCAGGCGGTCCGCCATCAAGCAGGTGGCAAGCGGCCGTTTCGGAGTAACTATCGAGTACCTGACCAACGCGGACGAGTTGCAGATCAAGATCGTCCAGGGCGCGAAGCCCGGAGAGGGCGGGGAACTGCCCGGGCGGAAGGTGGACGACTTCATCGCGGGGATCCGCCATTCGACGCCGGGCGTCGGCTTGATCAGCCCGCCGCCGCATCACGATATCTACTCTATCGAGGACATGGCCCAGCTCATCCATGACCTCAAGAACGCGAACCCCGAGGCGCGCATCAGCGTGAAGCTCGGCGCCGAGGTCGGTGTCGGGACTGTGGCGGCCGGGGTAACCAAGGCGCGCTCCGACCACTTGGTGATCGCCGGCGACACCGGCGGCACCGGTGCATCGCCGCTCACATCCATCAAACACGCCGGCGTGCCGTGGGAACTCGGCCTCGCCGAGACGCATCAGACCCTGGTGATGAATAACCTCCGGTCCCGTGTCGTGCTGCAGACCGACGGGCAACTCAAGACCGGTCGCGATGTCGCCATTGCGGTGCTGTTGGGAGCGGAGGAGTTCGGCTTTGCGACGGCGCCGCTTGTCGTCCTCGGCTGCGTCATGATGCGCAAGTGCCATCTCAATACCTGTCCGGTGGGGATCGCAACCCAGGACCCGGTGCTCAGAGCCAAGTTCGCCGGCGCGCCGGAGCACGTCGTGAACTACCTGTTCATGGTCGCCGAAGAGCTGCGGGCCATCATGGCGGACCTGGGGTTCAAGACGGTCAACGACATGATCGGGCGCGTGGATGCCCTGGATGTGGATACGGCGGTGCGCCATTGGAAATCCGAAGGCTTGGACCTGTCGGAAATCCTGGCGCCGGCCCAGGAGCCGGAGAACTGCCTCGGCGTCTACGCGATCCACAAGCAGGACCACGGACTCGACGCCGCGCTCGACAACGAGCTCATCCGCCTGGCGGAACCCGCCCTCGACCGAGGCGAGAAAGTGCGCGCAGAAATGCCGATCCAGAACGTCAACCGTGTCGTCGGCGGCATGCTGTCCCACGAAATCGTCAAGCGCGCGGGGCCCAGAATGCTTCCCGACGGGACCATTCACTTCAAGTTCGAAGGCAGCGCGGGCCAGAGTTTCGGCGCCTGGCTGGCACGGGGCGTGACGTTGGAAGTGGAGGGCGACGCCAACGACTATGTCGGCAAGGGCCTTAGCGGCGGCCGGCTCATCATCTATCCGCCGAAGTCGAGTCGATTCGAAGCCGAACGGCAGGTGTTGATCGGCAACGTCGCGCTGTACGGCGCGACAGGTGGCGAGTGCTTCTTCAGAGGCATTGCCGCCGAGCGTTTCTGCGTGCGCAATTCGGGCGCCCGCGCGGTCATCGAGGGCGTCGGAGACCACGGCTGCGAATACATGACCGGCGGTCGCGCGGTGATCCTCGGTCCCACGGGACGAAACTTCGCCGCCGGGATGAGCGGCGGGATCGCCTATGTGTGGGATCCGGGGCGCGGTTTCGACGCGTTGTGCAATCCGGAGATGGTCGAACTTGAGATCGTTGAAGATGCGACCGAGGCGGCGGAACTTGAATACCTGATCACGCGGCACGCCGAATTGACGGATTCCCCCGTGGCTGCCCGGATACTGCGGGACTGGCGCGGCAATTTGAGCCATTTCGTGCGCGTGATGCCCATCGACTACAAGCGTGTTCTGCAAGAGAGAGAACTCGAACTGGGTCAAGCCGCCGCCGGCGGGTAGCGACAACGGCGATGGGCAAGACGACGGGGTTCATGGAATTCGAGCGCGTCGCGGAACCCTACCGCGACGCCGCTGCGCGCATCCTCGACTTCCGTGAAATCTACACGGAGCACGATGTCCCTCAGCTGGAAACCCAGGGTGCCCGCTGCATGGATTGCGGCGTGCCGTTCTGTCAGTCCGGAGAGGGCTGCCCGATCCATAACCTGATCCCCGAATGGAACGACCTCGTCTATCGCGGGCACTGGCGCGAAGCCCTCGACCGACTGCACAAGACCAACAACTTTCCGGAGTTCACCGGACGCGTATGTCCGGCGCCCTGCGAAGGCGCGTGCGTGCTGGGCATCACCGATCCCGCCGTGACCATCAAGAACATCGAGATGGCGATCATCGACCGGGGCTTCAAGGAAGGCTGGGTCGTGCCAATGCCGCCGAAGACGCGCACGGGCAAGACGGTGGCTATTGTCGGCTCGGGTCCCGCCGGCCTGTCCGCCGCCGCGCAACTCAACCAGGCTGGACACAAGGTGACCGTGTACGAGCGGGCAGACCGCATCGGGGGGCTGCTCACCTACGGCATTCCGAACATGAAACTCGAGAAGGTACGCATCGTCCAACGGCGCCTCGCCCTGATGCGCGAGGAAGGGATCGAGTTCGTCACCAACGCCGATATCGGGGACGGTACCAACGGCGGCATCGATGCCGAGGCGTTGCTGGAAGCGTCCGACGCCTTGCTGCTATCCACCGGTGCCACGGTACCCCGGAATCTGCCGGTGCCGGGCCGGGAACTGGACGGCGTGCACTTCGCCATGGAATTCCTTGCCGCCAATACCCGGAGCCTGCTCGATTCGAACTTGGCCGACCGCAATTTCATCTCTGCCAAAGGCAAGGATGTCGTGGTCATCGGCGGCGGCGACACGGGAGCGGATTGCATCGGCACCGCGATGCGGCACGGATGCAAGTCGCTCCGTAACTTCGAACTATTCCCCTCGGCCCCGCCGCAGCGCGCGCCGAACAACCCCTGGCCGCTCTATCCGAACATTCTGCGCGTCGACTACGCGCACCAGGAGTCCGCCGCCAAGTTCGGCGACGACCCCCGGCTCTACTGCATCAATACGGTGGAGTTCACTGACGATGGCAACGGTGGCCTCGCGGGCATGCGCACCGTCGATGTCGCGCTGGAAGACGGAAGGTTCCGCGACCTCGAAGGGACCGAGCGCGTGTGGGAAGCGCAGCTCGTGTTCCTCGCCATGGGCTTTCTCGGTCCGGAACACGCCGTGTCGGAACGTCTCGGTGTCGTATACGACCAGCGCTCGAACTATCGGGCTGAGAAAGGCGTGCACAAAACGAACCGGGATGGGGTGTTTGCGGCTGGCGATTGTCGCGGCGGCCAATCCCTCGTGGTCCGGGCGATCAACGAGGGCCGGGAGGCGGCCCGCGAAATAGACCGGTTTCTGACCGGATCGACGCTGCTGCCGTAACCCGTGACAAAAACGTGATGGCGAGAACCGTTTTCGGTTTATATTCGCCGTGGTGTGATCGAAAGGAGGGCTTGAAGTGGCGTATTCCACGGAAGATATCCGCAACATCGCGCTGGTTGGACACGCCGGCGCCGGCAAGACCGAACTGAACGAAGCGTTGCTGCATGCGGCGGGCAAGATCGCGAACAGGGGATCCGTGGACAACGGCGACACCGTCTCCGACTTCGATCCCCGCGAAAGGGAGCTGAAACACTCGCTGCACGCCACCTTCTGTCACCTCGATCACGGCGGCGTACACGTCAACCTCGTCGACACCCCCGGATATCCCGATTTCCAGGGAAGGACATTGTCGGTGCTGCCGGCCGTGGAAACCGTGGCGGTGGTCGTCGATGCAGGGGCTGGCATCGAGCCGATGACCCAGCAGTTCATGGACGCCGCCGAAGCGCAGGGCCTGTGCCGGATGATCGTGGTGAACAAGATCGACGTCCCCAACGTCGATGCCGGGACCGTCGTGGAGCAAATCCAGGCGGCGTTTGGCTCGCAGTGCCTTCCGATCAATTTGCCCGCGGAAGGCGGAACGAAGGTGGTCGATGTCTTCTTCGAGGCGAATGGCGCTGACCCGGACTTCGGCTCGGCGGAAACCGCCCACGAGCAGATTGTCGACCAGGTGGTCGAAGTCGACGATGACTTGATGGAGCTATACCTGGAACAGGGCGAAGTCGCGCCGGACCAGCTTCACGAACCCTTCGAAACGGCGTTGCGCGAAGGGCACCTGGTGCCGATGTGTTTCGCTTCGGCAATCACCGGTGCCGGCGTGCCGGAATTGCTCGACATATTCGAGCGCTTCATGCCGAGTCCCAAGGAAGGCAACCCGCCAGCTTTCGTGCAGGGCGAAGGCGAAGATGCGCCACCGGCCCCAATCGCCCCGGACCCGGCGCTGCACGCGGTCGCCCACGTCGTCAAAATTGACATCGATCCGTTCCGGGGGCGCATGGCGACAGTCCGTAGCCACCAGGGCACCGTGCGTCGCGGCGGGCAGGTCTTCATCGGGGGCGGGCGCAAGCCGTTCAAAATCGGTCACTTGCTGAAACTCAATGGCGCCGAGCAAAGCGAGGTGGAAACGGTGATTCCCGGCGATATCTGCGCGATTCCCCGGGCGGAGGACATGAAGTTCGACGCCGTCCTGCATGACGCTCGCGGCGAAGACGGCATCCACTTGCGATCCTTGCCGCTGCCGGAGCCCATGTACGGACGCGCGATCGCTGCGGAATCCGACGCGGAAGCGCAGAAGGTCAACGAGGCGGTATCGACGCTGTGCGCCGAAGATCCCTCCTTGCGCCTGGAGCAGATCGCGTCGATGAACGAAACGGTCTTGCGCGGCATCGGCGAACTGCATCTGCGCATCACTCTCGACGAAGTGGCGGACAAGTACGGCATCGCGGTGAAGACATCGCTTCCCTCCATCGCCTATCGCGAGACCATCATGGGCAAGGCCGAGGGCCACCACCGGCACAAGAAGCAGACCGGCGGCGCGGGGCAATTCGGCGAAGTATTCCTGCGGGTCGAACCACTGCCCCGGGGCGAGGGTTTCGAATTCGTCAACGGGGTGGTGGGCGGCGTCATTCCGTCGCAGTTCATCCCCGCAGTGGAAAAGGGCGTGCGCGAAGTCATCGCCGGGGGCGCCATCTCGGGCCACCCGTTGCAGGATGTTCGGGTCACCGTCCACGACGGCAAGCACCACTCGGTGGATTCGAAAGAGATCGCTTTCGTGCAGGCGGGCAAGCGGGCGTTCATCGACGCCGTGCGTGCCGCGAGGCCCATCGTCATGGAACCGATCGTCGACATCACAGTGACGGTTCCCGATTACTGCCTGGGCGATGTCGCGGGCGACCTGTCGAGCATGCGGGGCTCGATCAAGGGCACCAACGGTCTGTCAGGCGGACGCGCGGAGATTTCGGGACAGGCGCCGCTGAAGGAAGTGCAGGGCTATCACTCGCGGCTGAAGTCGCTCTCGGGCGGCGAGGGCGCTTTCAGCATGGCATTCAGCCACTATGCGCAAATGCCGGCGACGGATCAGGCGGCGCTCGTCAGCGAATTTCGGCACGAGGACGACTAGCGCGGATATTTCACCAAGGGCCGCGAGGGCGCGGCGAGGGCAAAACACGGCGCCCGCCAGGGCGACGGATTTTGTGGCGCTAGCTTTCGGGGAACCGAGGTCTTGCGCGACTTCGGTCACCCTGCGCAGAGAGCGTCACCCGCTCCGAGGGTCGCCCGAATCGCGTCCGGGGGCGCTTGATCCGTCAACGCCGCCATGCCGATTGCATCCGTCAGCACGAGGCGGATGCGTCCATCGACGACCTTCTTGTCCATGCCCATGGTTTCCAGCATGGCGTCGGCGGATAACGGCGGCGGCGTCACCGGCAAGCCCGCGCGGGCGATCAGGTCCTTGATTCGCATTGCCTGTTCGCGTGGCAGTTTTCCCCAGCGGGACGACAGGTCCGCCGCCATGACCATGCCGATCGCCACCGCTTCGCCGTGCAACAGTTGCTCGTAGCCGGTCAGGGACTCCAGCGCGTGACCGAAGGTGTGGCCGAAATTCAGGATGGCCCGCACGCCGGTTTCGCGCTCGTCGGTCTGCACCACGGCAGCCTTGATCCGGCAGGACTTCGCTATCGCATAGACAAGCGCCTCCGCGTCGAGGGCAAGCAGACGTTCGAGGTTGACGGTCAGCCAATCGAAGAAAGCAGCGTCGTAGATGACGCCGTACTTGATGACCTCGGCGAGCCCCGACTTGAGTTCGCGCGGCGGCAGCGTTTCCAGTGTGCCGATGTCCGCGATCACGCAATCCGGCTGATAGAACGCGCCGATAAGGTTCTTGCCTCGGGGGTGGTTGACGGCGGTCTTGCCGCCCACGGATGAATCCACCAGGGCCAACAGGGTTGTCGGCACCTGGATGAACGCAACGCCGCGTTGGTACGTGGCGGCGACAAAGCCGGCGACGTCGCCGATAACGCCGCCACCGAGAGCGATGATGACAGTCGTGCGGTTGTGGCCGCCCGCGATGAGCCTGTCCATGAGCATTGCGTAGGTGTCCAGCGTCTTGAACGCCTCGCCGTCGCCGATGCACGTGCAATCCGCCGCCACCGATGGGAGGCTCGATAGCAACGGGTCCAGATAGCGGTCCCTGACCGCTTCGTTGGTGACGATGAATACCTGTTTGCCCGGAATGTATTCGTCGAGCAGTCCGGGACGCCCGAGCAGTCCGTGACCGATCCGAATCGGGTAGCTGCGTTCGCCGAGATCGACGACCAGGTTGGTGAGTGCGTCCACCTTCGCTCAAGCCTCCAATGCGGCGACGACCCGTTCGGCTATCACCCGGGGCGAACGGTCATCCGTACGGATTTCGATGTCTGCCATCTGCGCGTAGAGGTCGCCGCGCTGGCCCATGAGTTCGGCAAGCCTTTCCCGCGCGTCCGCGCCCGTGAGAAGCGGCCGGCGCGTGTTGGCGCGCGCGCGCGACACCAGAGATTCGAACGGCGCGTTCAAGTAGACCACCGTGCCCCGTTCGGAAAGCCGGCGTCGGTTGACTTCCCGCAGCACGGCACCTCCGCCGGTGGCGATCACGACGCCCCGCCGTCGTGTGAGGTCTTCGATGACCGCTTCTTCCCGGTCGCGGAATTTCTCCTCTCCCTCGATATCGAAGATCCACGGAATGTCTGCCCCGGCGCGCTTCTCGATGACCCTGTCGCTATCGACGAAGTCGAGCTTGAGCGCCTTCGCGAGGTGTCGGCCGACAGTGCTCTTGCCGGAAGCCATCATCCCGATGAGAAAGACGTTGCGGTTGGCCATGGGCGGGACCAGCGGGTTTGATGGATAGTGTAGCGCGTCGGGGATGGCGTCGCGTTGCGTCGGCCACTCGCCGACATGGGAAACTCTTTGGGTGTCGCCCCGCTATCCGCCCAAGCGCGTCACGAACTCGCGATGTTCCGGGCTGCGAAGGCCCTCCCGCACCTTCGCCAAGACGGTAGCGATGTCTCCCTCGAGCAGGGCCGTTACAGCGATGCGCAAGCCGGGAAATACCCGGCTATGGATCACGCCATCGGGGTCCGCGGGTAGCGGCTGGTACCTGCCTTCCCCCAGTTCAAACCAGTCTATGTGGTGCTCGCGTGTCCGCCACACGATGTACTCGCGGACTCCATTGCGTTGGTAGACGAGGAGTTTATCGTGCAGATCGTAAGAGGCGCTGGTTGCCGCTACTTCCGCGACGAGCTCGGGCGCATCCTGAATGTAGCCGTCGGCATCGAGCACCGATTGCCGAAGCGATGGCGACTCGACCCGCAACAGCACATCCGGTTGTGGCTCGTTGTCAGGATCGAGGCGCACCGTGGTGTTGTCGGCGACGCCCACGCCGGGGGTGTGCGCGGCGTATACGAACATGGGGCCAAGGATCGCAGCGTGCGGCTTCCCGTGAACATCGTAGCGCACCGGGGACGGCATCCGCACGATCCCCTCGATCAGTTCCGCCTTCTTGATGGTGGGGCACAGGGCGTAGCGCCTTTCGAACTCAACTCGCGTTAGCCGCTGGCCGGCTGCGAGCGGGGAGCCATCGGGTTGTCGGGTAGCGCCACTGCGCATCTGTGCTTCGGGGCCGTGCTCAGGTTGAGACCGCATGTGGAGATTATACTGGGATGTTGGTGACTAGTGCTCCGTCAAGGCGAGTGTAGCTGCGAGGGATTTTTGGTTCCTGGCGAGGCGCGACGACGCCGTGTGGCAGGCTCCACACAAGGAGGAGCAACGGAGCCTTCAGCCGGGGAGCGCGAGGGGGCACCCCTCGCAAGAAAGGAGCCTTCAGCCGGGGAGCGCGAGGGGGCACCCCTCGCAAGACAACCATCAGGGGCCAAAAAGTGCCCCACGGCCGGCGCCTTCGGCTTCGCCCGTGGCCTGGCCCCGCTCGTCGACCATGCAACAAGCGTCCCCGGTCGCTGGCGCTCCCCGGACACGTTTGTTCCATGGTAGTGCCGCAGATACCCGTAGATTTGGGCTTGACGGAGCACTAGCCCGCATATCTCACCAAGTCGCTTGTTGAGCCACTGAATGTCATTTGCTTTCAATCAGGTACTTCCCTAATTCGAAGTTGTGCCCGGTACAGACTGCGCTGGCCGCGCCCTCGCTGGTCTTTTGCCCGCGTGCGCGCACATGGTCGCTACACCATAGGCGGGGCTATGCTTCCGCTCCCGAGCACGCCCACGCGGGCAAAATCCTGCGCGATCATCGCGGCCCTTGGTGAGATATGCGGGCTAGATCGACGTGCCCGCGTCGTCGATGATGCGCGGCGTAATGAAGATCAGCAGTTCCTGCTTGTCGTCTCGCTCTATGGTGCGTCGGAACAGCCGGCCCAGGTAGGGGATGTCTCCCAGCAGTGGCGTCTTGGTCACGGAGAAATTCCTGTCCGTGCGGAACATGCCGCCGAGCACCAGTGTCTGGCCGTTTTGGACCAGCACTCGGGTCGCGAGCGCCGTGGTGTCTATACTGGGGACGCCGTTGAACACCTGGCCCACGGAGTCCTGGTTGACTCTGAGATCCATGATGATGCGTTCGTCGGGGGTGATTCTCGGGGTGACCTCGAGAGAAAGCACCGCGTGCTTGAACGCAGTCGAGGTGGCGCCCGAACTGCTCGCTTCCTGGTAGGGGATTTCGACGCCGGACTGAATCGTTGCGGGCTGCTTGTCTGCTGTGATCAGGGTGGGCCTGGCTACGATTTCCGCGTGGCCCTCCGTTGCGAGCGCCGATATTTCGAGGTCTAGGAGATAGTCGATGCCGTTCGCGATGCCGATGCCGAAACGCGTCGCGCCCTGGCCGGACACTCCCAGGTCGACGACGAGATCGTCCGGCGACGAGATCGCGCCGCCCCCTTCCGCCGCGATATTCTGCAACCCCGCCAGGGTCTCCCGACTATCGCCAAGCTTCAGGACGGAGGAAGAAGCCCCCGTTTCGGAAGATCCTATCCGCTTGAGCGCCCCGCCGCCCCAGCGGACCCCGAGTTGCTCGCTGAAGTTCACGTTGGCGTTGATGATGCGGGACTCGATCTGCACCTGCCGAACCGGCACGTCCAACTGGGCGATCACGCCGCGCACTTTGGCCAGGTTGTCTTCGGTGTCCGTCAGGACCACGGCGTTGGTGCGCTCATCGACGATGACGCTGCCGCGGTCGGAAAGCACCGAGGCATCCGAGTCGCCCCGCGTGAGCAGGCCGAACAGGTCGGATGCATTGGCGTAGCGAACCTGTATGAACTCGGTCTGCAACGGCGCCAGTTCCGAAATCTGTTTGCGGTTCGTGAGCTCAAGCTTTTCGCGCGCGGCCAGCTCTTCCGCCGGCGCCACCAGGAGCACGTTGCCTTCGACGCGCTTGCCGAGTCCCTTCGTGCGCAGGATCAGATCCAGCGCCTGATCCCATGGCACCTGCTTGAGCCGCAGCGTGATCTTGCCGGAAACCGTATCGCTCGCGACCAGGTTGGAACCCGCGAAGTCGGCGATCAACAGGAGTGCCGCGCGCACTTCGATGTCCTGAAAATTGAACGAGAGCTTTTCGCCGCTATACGCCGCTGTCGTCGCCGCACTTCCGGCTGGCCCGGGCTGGTCCCTCAAGGGCGCCGTTGCTTCGCCGGTTGCCGCCAAAGATCTCCCGTTCGAGTCGTCCGAAGCGCCGACGGCGCAATCGCCCGTCGACAGGAATGCCGACAACAGTGTCCCGAATAGTCGCCACTTGCCGTTCATTCGTTCCCCTGTTCGTCGGTTGCTGCGATCAATCGCGGGCGCTCTACCCATCCGTCGGCATCGCGAATGATTTCGACCAATTCGATTCCGGCATCGCCGACGGCGCGGATTCGACCGAAATCGGTGCCCATGTGCTCGCCAACACCCACCGCGTGGACCGTGCCGTTGGGGTCTTCAACGAGAGCCACGTGCGCTTCGCGGCTCGTCAGGTTCCCGACGAGACGCAATTGCGCGAGGGGGAATCCCTCGAGGTGGCCCTTCGCGCGTTCAAAATCCGGCGCGACCAGGGGCTGGCCGGTGGCGGAGAGCGGCTTGAGCACGGGCGGAGGGTGGAATGGACTGCGCAATTCGCTCGCCGCGTAGGCGATCGGTTCGCGGGAGGATGCCGGCGGCGACGAATCCGTGTCCGCGATCGGAACCGGGCGAAACTTCCGCGCCGTCTCGTCGGCGAACGCCTCGAGGTCCGCGTGGTCGCCGTCGGTGCAAGCTTTCATTAGTACGCCGACGAGAACTACCGCCGCCACGGCAAGACCTGAGCGTTTCATGTCCGGGCCTTGGCCTCGCCCGCGGCGGGGCGCGCAAGATAGCTGTAGGTCTTCGCCAGGATAGCCATTCTTAGCGTCGATACATCGGCCTTGGAACAATGCGCTGGCCCCAGGCTGTCGCTATCGCAATGCGAAGACGTCAGGGCGTCGGGCTGGTTGAGCACATCCTCGGGCGTGATCTCGAAGTCGTGCAACGTCACGATCCTGGACAGGGCGGCGATGTCGCCGACGAATGCGCCGATGTCATGGTACTTGCCGCGCACGGCGATTCTGATCGGCAACTCCATGTAGAAACCGGTCTCGCGCTCTGCCTCGAGGTCGATGCTTTCGATCATCAAGCCGTTCGCGATCGCCGCGCGGGATATGTCCTCGATCAGCCCGGGCACCTCCGTATCCTTTGGTAACTGGCGCAGCAGCGCGTCGAATTCGGCCGCCATGCCCTCGTGCCGCGCGGTCTCTGCCTCGAGGTCCGCCGCCGGCAGTGCCTTGCGTTCGTACTCGCGTTTCAGTTCGGTCTCCGACGCGATGCGTGCGTTCACGTCGACCTGTTTGCCCGAGAGATACAAGATATGGCCCGCGAGGAGCGTGCCGCAGAACGCGGCAGCGAGCGCCACCGCCTTTGCCGGGCGCGGCCAGACGCCGATGTCGCCGATATCGAGCTGGCGCAGTTGGGCGATCCAGTCACCCATGCCCTTGACTCCGGTGTCGTTCACTTTGTCCCTGGCCAGCTTGCGGCCGTTGCGAGGGATGGCTGCCGCTGGCGGCCTCGGTTCGATGAAACGTCAGCTCGAACTCCGAGGCTCTGCCGCCGTAGTGCGGACTGTCTCGGGTTTCGCTGATGCTCTTGAGGCCAGGCTCGGCAAACCAGCGCGAGTCTTCTATGTTGCGCATCAGCGAGGAGACGCGATCATTCGACGCGGCGGTGCCGCTGGCGGCAAACAGATCGCCGGTCATCGAAACCGAAGTGTAGTGCACGCCGTCGGCTACGGTGCGCGCGAGCGCGTCGAATACGTGAACCATTGCCTGCCGATTGCCCTGCAGTGCGCGCGCCACCTGCAGACGCGACAGGACCTGCCCGGTCTGGTCGGTCAGTTTTTCGATATCGGCGATCCGGCGGTCCAGATCCAGAATCCGTTCCCGCAGGTAGTCGTTGCGCCGGTCCATTTGGCGTGACTCGCGATCGAGGTGCCAGCCCAACGCCAGAACGACGGCGATCGCGGTAGTGCTCGCGAGACCCAGGTTGACGAAGAATGTTCTCCTGGCGCGCTCGCGCCGCCATTCGCGCCAGGGCAGGAGATTGATCGCGCTCATGGTTCGAACCGCCGCAGCGCGAGCCCGCAGGCGAGCATGAACGCGGGCGCATCCTCCGCCAGTTCCGAGGCGTCCACGGCGTCTGGCAGGATCACGTCGGCGAAGGGATCCGCGACGGCGACCGATACTCCGAGCGCGCGCGCGGCTTGATCGGCCAGTACCGGCATGGCCGCCACGCCGCCGGCCAGAATGACCTGGTCTACGTGCTCCGAGGGGTTCGCGGAATAGAAGAACTGGAGCGCGCGCGTCATCTGGTCCAGCACGGCATTGCGGAACTGCGACAGGATCGTCTCGTCCGCCACCTCGCCGCGTCTTTTTGCCAGTTCCGCTTCCGCCGCCGACATGCCGTAGTGTCTCTGGATTTCCTCCGTCAGCAATCTGCCGCCGAACGCCTGCTCCCGCGCGTGCACGAGCTTGTCGCCGACGAGTACCGACAGCGTCGTCGAATTGGCCCCGATGTCGAAGATGGCGACGTCCGACGGGCCGTCGAAAGCCGGTTGGACAAGTTCGAATGCGCGCGCCATCGCGAGTGCCTCGACATCGAGAACCCGCGCCTTGAGCCCGCCCATCGCCGTGGCGGCTTCGAGCAGTTCGAGATCGTCCCGGCGGCATGCGGCCAGCAGGACCTCGACCTGGGTCGGGTCGCGTTCGCAAAGGTTCTGCACTTCGAAGTCGATGGCGGCCGCATCGGGCGGATAGGGGAGGTGGTCCCCGGCCTGCAAGGCGATCTCGATTTCCAGTTCTTCGTCGGATAGCGATGCGTCCATCTCGATCACCTTGGTAAATGCCGCGGGTCCGCCGATGGCTACCGCCGCGTTTCTCGTCCTCGGGCGCGTTCGCCGCGCGAGGCGCTTAATCGCTTCACCAACGCTCTGCGCATCACTAGACTGCGTCCCTGACGTATGTGTATGTTTTTCGAGGGCGGGGCGGGGTGGCACAGGTTCGATGCCGCACGATTCCAGCCGCAAGCGGCCGTCGCGCCTCGAGAGTTCTATGAGCTTCACCGAGGTCGAACCGATGTCCAAACCAATGAGTGAGTCGGGCTTTCTTCGAAACACCATGAGACTTTCCGGGCGCGCGTCCCGCGGGGCGTCCGCGTGAACGCGCGATTGAACCGTTCCTGGATGACGATTATCTGGCTCGGATTTGTTGCTGTCTGTGGGACATTGGCGATTCTGGCTGGCGGATATCTCTACTTGAATCCGCAAGTGCCCGCCGCATCGACCTATCAGAACTATCGACACGAGGCGCCGCTCCGGATCTATTCGGCGGACGGCGCGCTGCTGGGCGAGTTCGGCGAGCGTCGCCTGATCCCGGTCCGTCTGGAAGATGTGCCGGTGGACTTCCGCAATGCGCTTGTGAATACGGAGGACAAGCGTTTCTACGAGCACAGCGGCATCGACTACATCTCGCTGGCGAACGACACCATTCGGTTACTGCTCAATCCCTCCGGAGTGCGCACCGGCGCGTCGACGATCACCATGCAGCTTGCGAAGAACGTCTCGTTGTCGCTGGAGCAGACCTTCATTCGCAAGTTCAAGGAGATGCTGCTGGCGATCAAGATCGAGCAGGAGTTGACCAAGGACGAAATCCTTGAGCTCTATATCAATATCGCGCCGTTCGGCAAGCGCGCCTATGGCGCGCAGGCGGCCGCGTATACGTACTACGGCAAGCCGCTCGACGAGCTCAGCGTAGCGCAGCTAGCCATGCTGGCGGGTATACCGAAGCGCCCGGAAGCCGGCAATCCAATCAACGGCCCGGAGTGGGCGTTGCGCCGCCGCAACCTGGTGTTGCGGCGCATGTTCGAGCAGGGATCGATAGACCGTCCGGCATACGAAACGGCGCACGATGCGCCGATCTCGGCGGCGGTGCATGAGCGCGAGATCGATCTGCCGGCACCCCATGTCGCCGAATGGGCGCGCCGGGAACTCGAGGATCGCTATGGCGCCGACATCTACCACCTCGGGCACGAAGTTTTCACCACTGTCGACAGCGCGCGGCAGGCAAGCGCTATCCGGGCGCTGCGGCGCGGCCTGATCGATTACGACCGACGCCACGGTTATCGCGGGCCCGAGGACCGGGTGGAAGCTGACGTGGATGTCGAAGCGCTCGCCGCCTTCGAGGCCGCCAGAGCGTTCGCGGGGCCGGAATCCCAGGCCGAGCCGGGAACAGGGGAAGAGGTTGAGATGGAAACGCCCGCGGACGCGGGCCGGGCAACCGTGACAGACCCGCGCGCGCCTGCATACCTTGCTGCCATGGAAGATGTTGCGCCGTCCGGCGACCTGTTGCCGGCGGTCGTGTCCCATGTGGGCGAGAAGACATTTGCCGCGCTTGCCAAGGACGGCGACGAAGCGGTCGTCGAATGGGAGGGAATGCGGTGGGCGCGCCCCTATATCGATGCGGACGCCGTGGGACCCTCCCCCAGGACGGCAGCGGATATCGTTGCCGTCGGCGATCTCATTCGCGTACAGATGTTCGAGGGAGCGTGGCGCCTGGCGCAGATGCCCGAGATCGAAGGCGCCATCGTCGCGCTGCGGCCAACCGACGGCGCCGTGATGGCACTGTCGGGAGGTTTCGACTTCGCGCGCAGCCAGTACAACCACGCGTTGCAGGCGGCGCGGCAACCCGGCTCGGGATTCAAGCCGTTCATCTACTCGGCGGCCCTCGCGAACGGCGTCACCCCGGCGAGCATCTTCGTGGACGCGCCGCTCGTCTTCGACGACGCGACGCTAGAGCAACCCTATCGCCCGCGCAACGACAATAACGAGTTCAGTGGTCCGATGCCCTTGCGCCGGGCCCTCTACCGATCGGTCAACCTCGTATCCATCCGCGTGCTGCTTGAGGTCGGCGTCGGCGCCACGCTCGATCACATCCGTCGATTCGGGTTCGACACGCGCGGCTTCCCGCGCAACGCGCAACTTGCGATCGGCGGCGGCACCATGGGCGTGACGCCGATCAGCATGGCGCGGGGATACGCTATTGTCGCCAATGGCGGCTATGCGATAGAGCCGCATGTCGTCGACCACATGACGACACAGACCGGCGAAATTGTGTTCGAGCCGCGCTATCCCGAAGTCTGTGACGATTGCGAAGAACGCGCTGAGGACGAGGCGGGAGCGGAGACGGACGACCCCGTGCCGGCGTTGCAGGCGGTCGATGGACGCAACACGTTCATCCTGCAATCGATGCTGAAGGACGTGATCAAGCGCGGGACGGGACGCCGCGCGCTGGAACTTGACCGCGGCGACCTGGCGGGCAAGACGGGGACCACCAACGACGCGGCGGACACCTGGTTCAACGGCTTCAACGAAGATATCGCTACAACGGTCTGGGTCGGTTTCGACGACTATCGCCCAGTGGGTCGGAACGAGTACGGCTCGACCACCCCGCTTTCGATATGGATCGATTTCATGCGCGATGCCCTCGCGGGGAGGCCGGAAAAGACGCGCGCGCAACCCGAAGGCGTCATCACCATGAAGATCGACCCGGCGACGGGCCGCGCCGCGCGACCGACGCAAAAAGGGGCGGTGTTCGAGTATTTTCTGGAAGAGTTCGCGCCCACCGAGGACGGGCCGGGTCGATTCATCCGTCCGCCGTCCGAGGAGGTGACGCCGGAAGACATCTTCTGAGGCGTTCGTCGAACACAGTTGTTGTCAATCCCCTGGTGGGTAGCTGCGCTTGCGGCGGGTCGTTCGACTGGGACGAATGGTCGGAAGAATACTCTCACCGGTGCGGTCGGCAAACTTCGATGGTATGCAGCAGGTTAAGGTTGTAGCGGCATGCCTTGTTGGATTGGCTCGTCGAGCGTCTCCATGGAAGATACGTTGATCAGTCTCGGTTTCCGGTCTGGCAGTGTTTCATACTGACCTGTAACGCGCACTCTCGTATCGAGGATCTTGCGAACTGACTCCTCAACATTCTTCGCGTAGACGCATCGGATTGCTCCAATATCCTGCACATGACGAATTTCAAATCGCCTTGCATCCAGATCAATTGCACGGACGATACCCAAGAAACTGCCACTGCCGCTAACTCGAACAGGGCGTTTGACGGCGCTATTCAGTACTTTGCGCGATCGTGGCGTTAGCGGTCTTGCTTCGGCATCGTTGGTGTCCGGCCGGTAAAAGGCCAAGGCTTCGACACCTCGTCGACCAGTAGGCGCGAGCTTGCTGGCAGCAACCATTACAGCGTCACGAACCGCAGGGTCTGGAAACGCCTCCGTGATGGCGTCGTCGATGCCCTCCTCCTGAACGTATCTGCCTATGTTCGCTATGTCTTTTACAGCTTGCCGGACCGCCCGCACCACGGGCTCGGATAAGCTCGGGATACTCGTTTGGGCTTTCGACGTGTCAGCATCCGGAGATTGAATTCGAAGCCCGACGACTAGACTGCCCGGAGCAATGCCGGACAGATGTGGTTCGAACTCCATCGGCCATCGCACTCGTTCGTCGCTCTCCAGACCGGCGATAGACCTGGCAATCCCCTGAATCTGCTTTCGTAGCGAGGAAAACATCGATGTGACAATAGACATTGTGGGGTCGCGGCCAGACAGGGCGGGACCTTCAAATCGAGCCACCAAATCAGAAGAGTCCACAAGCTGAGCGAATAAGAACTCATTGCGATACAGCTCGTTGAGCAGGTCGAGATAGGGACGCTCGACTCCGTCAGGAGCGGCCCCGTTGCTATTCGCCAATGTGCGGGCCGCGAGCATCTGTCCATGAATGATCCGAGCCTTGGCTTCCACCGCGTCGGTCCAAGCACCCATCACACGACCCTCAATATTCCCTTGCGATGGCGCGGCTCCAACCCTTTGAATCTGGCTGTTTTGTTGCCCACGTACCTAAAGAAATCCACGAAGTTGTTTTCGCCGGGAAAGTTGACCCAAAAGTGGACGCCGTATTGCAGCCACTCGAAACGCAATTTGCGTTTGCAGACTGCGCGCTGTCCCGGTTACGGGACCGCTATTCGACGACCTTGATGTAGTTTCCCGCGCGGGGCTCGCCGTTCGGATATCCGGCGTTCAGCAACCGCAGTTGTTCCTCGGCGTGTTTGCTAATCGCCGATCCCCGTGCCAGATCCGCGTAGGTCTTGTCGGGTTCGGCGATCTTGACGCGAATCCGGAGCTTGTTGGCCACCTTGGCGTCCTCGGCCGTCATGTTGCGCAGGGCGTGCATGGTCGCGACAAAGTCCTCTCTGAATGCGTCGGGATCGCCGTTTGGACCCGCTTCACCGCTGAACAGGAAGGAGCTATGGTCCCGATACAGCAGTCCGATCAGCTTCAGCCTGGCGTCGGTGCCCTCGTTCTGGACTTCGCCGATATACGCCTGGAAACCGTTGATCTCGACGGATTCGCCGCTCTTGATGTCTTCTCGCTTCAGGCTTTCGGTGAGGAACTCCAGCGGCGAGAGTCGGCTATCTATGTCGTGACGGCCCATGGTGATGAACGCCTCGGCGTTGCCGCCGGGCGCGGTGCCGCTGACATCGCTTTTCGCCTTGCGCACCGTCCAGTCGTCCGGAAACTTCACCGCGATACGCAAGTTGCCGTGGTAGAAGGTTGTGTCCCGGACGACCCCGCTCATCGTTTCATCGCCGTAGACGATGCCGTCGACCATTTCCCAGTAATCGCGCAGCGGCGTGGCGGCCTCGTCGGGGAGCAACTGCTGCGCATACGCCACGGCGTCGTGCAGGCGCTTGTCGTTTTTCGGATGCGTCCGGAACAGGCCATGGTAGGCCACGGGTCGTCTCTCGACCTGCTGGGCGAAGGTCTCCTGATTTTTCAGCGCTTGTACCATATCGATGATCGCCAGCGGGTTGTATCCCGCCCGCGCCATGTACTCGCCACCCAGACGGTCAGCTTCGAGCTCAGCTTCGCGTCCGAATCCGGAAATGTGCTGCCTCGTGTACGCGTCGGTCACGTTCATCAGATCACCGACGCCGGTGGTGAGCCAGGCGATAAGGCCGACTGACTTGCCCACCAAGTTCTTTCTTCGCTCCCGACGCCCGTGGCGCGCGGCGATGTGGGCAATCTCGTGCCCGATCACTGCGGCGAGTTCGTCCTCGCTCGACAGGTACGCGAGGATTCCGCGATGAACGAATATGTAGCCGCCCTGTAAAGCGCTGGCGTTGACCTGCGGAGTATCGACCACATAGAAGTGATATTCCCTGTCCGCGTCGGGTGAGTGTGCGAGCAGAAGTTGACCGAGTTCTCGCACGTACGTCTGCCAGGACTCGTCGCCGTAGATGAGCCCCAGGTCGAGGTACTGCTCGTACAGTTCCTGACCGTCTCCCTTTCCGGCTGCGGCGTGCATGGAGGCGGCGAGCAAGGCGAATATGATCAGTTTACGCATGTCGAATCCGCGTGCGGCAGGCCATGATCTTACTACTTGGACGATTCTACGCGCAGCAAGTTGTACCAGCCTGAATATTACATAAAGGACCGCGATGGTCGCGCGGGACCATGCGGGGATTGGCGATTCGCCCCTTGGTAATGGGTCAGTTTGAAATCAGTCCTGCCCTGACCCGATTGCCGCGGGTGTCCGGGCAGCGCTTTTCGACCACACCTTGTTCGGACCCGAGCATCGACGGGCCACGATCATCCGGAAATGCAGCCAAAGCGAATGTTGGACTGCCCCTCGTCGAGCGCAGCCAACCGTTCGTCGACCGCCGCGAGGATCGGATCCGCCGCCGGCAGCGCCGCTGCAATCTGCTCCAACTCCCCGACGACCGACGCCACATCCCCACAGGCGCAGGTCGAGGTTGTTATCTTTTGCACCACCGCGTTGCGCTCCCGGGCCACAGCCGACACGTAACGGCGCGGGAAGTCGCGTTCCATGGCCGACCATGCGAGATAGGTTTCGAGGAGTCTGCCTTCGCCGAACGCCGTGCAGCCGCTGTAGTGGGTCTGACGCTGGCTATAGACAGGCCAGTAGCCGTCGGGATACGTGGCAGCCAGTGCTGCGGCGAATCTTTGATCGGCTTGGTCCCCGACCCGTGCACTCAGCTCCGCGAAGAAGTCGGCGGCGGGACGGACAACGAGGATCTCGATACGCTGAATCAGCACGCCCGGAAGTTGCTCAAGCAGCGCGAAATCGGCTTTGGGCAGGCTTTCGAGAACCGATAGCGTGCCGCCCGGCACATCGGCAAAGAGCACTTCTCTCAGGTCCTCGATCGCCGCCAACGCCGATTCGACCCCGCCCGACGTGGTAGCGGACTCGGCTGCTGCAATCGCGTTTCTGTAGGCGTCGATTGCGTGATGGACCGAGGGTGGCATCTGCGCGAGCGTACAGGTTGCCGCGAACAGTGGCGCCCAGATCAGGGCGCGGGCGCGTGTTGGCATTCGAATAGCGGCCTCTCCTCCGAGACGAGTGTGGGTCGAGTGCTCAGGACCCACGTGCTAGCGCCACTACGGATGCCGTGTGCAAGGCCGGGTGTGGAAGGTGGATGCCGCAGCGCCAAGCCGACCCGGCCACGACCTGCCGCAACGGGGTCAAAGGGTAGGATTGACTTCAAACTGACCCACAACCCGCCCCTTTAGGGAACTGACGCGCGTCAAGGCCGAGTGCCCCGATCGGGCAGTCAGATCGCTGAACGATTCCCGAAGCGTTTGCGGAAACGTTCCACGCGCCCGCCAGCATCGACGATCTTCTGCTTGCCCGTATAGAACGGGTGACATTGGGCGCAGACATCGATGTGAATGTTTTCGCGAAGGGTGGAACGGGTCTTGATCACGTTGCCGCAGCTACAGGTCGCAGTGATTTCGGAGTAGTTCGGATGAATACCTGCTTTCACGCTGACATTTCACCAATGGGGTCGGGGGGGAGCGGAGTGTAGGCGGCGCCATCAGTGTTGACAAGCCGCAATTCTCGAGACTGCCTTCTGCTCCGTTCAACTCAACACGTCGCGGCGCTGTCGCGAGGAAGCCTCGCCCGTGTCGGTCGGGGTTCCCAACAGGGTTCCCAACAGGGTTCCCGGCAGGGTTGGATCCTCGCTGACCCGAACGAGCGTCTTGCCGAAGTTGCCGCCGGCGAGCATGGCGCCGAACGCCGCGGGCGCCTGGTCGAGGCCCTCCCAGATGTCTTCCCGGTATTTGACCTTGCCGTCCTGGATCCAGTTCGCCATCTCGCGCAGGAAGCGCTCCTGGTATTCGGCGACGTAGTTGCGGACGAACAATCGATGCACTGCGACGTTTTGCCGGGAGAAGACGGCCCTCCCGGTTTCCGCCCAGACCGCGTGGGCGTCGCGACCGTCGGTATTGCCGTACTGCGAGATCATGCCGCAAAGCGAGATGCGCGAGTGGGGATTCAGGAGCGGCAGCACGCCCTCGAAGACGTGGCCGCCGACGCTCTCGAAGTAGATGTCGATGCCATCCGGGCACGCCGCCGCCAGGTCCTGTCGATAGCTCGCCGAGCGGTGCGACACGCAGGCATGGAGACCGAGGTCGTTGGCGACGAAGTCACACTTCTCCGGTGCGCCGGCCACGCCTACGACGCGGCAGCCATGGAGTTTTGCAATCTGGCTAGCCGCCTGGCCGACGCCGCCGGACGCGGCGGACACCACGACGGTTTCCCCGGGCTGTGGCCGGCACTGCACGACCACGCCGGAATACGCGGTCAAGCCCAACATGCCCAGGATGCCGACGGCGGTGGAGATCGGTGCCACGCCGGGATCGAGTTTCCGGGGAAACATGTAGCCGAACGTGCCGACGCCTTCTCCTGTCAGTCCGTAGCGTTGCCAGCCATTGGTGTTGAACAGGTAGTCGCCGGGCGCATGGCCGCCGGTGCGGCTCTCGACAACCCTCGAAACCGTGCGCCCGTGGCAAATGTCGCCTACGGCTTCGACGCCGATTCGACGGCGGCCCCACTGGTAGGGGTCCATCGAAAGGTAGATCGTGCGGGTCAGCGCCTGGCCCTCGGCCGGTTCCGGCAGGGGTTCCTCCGAATGAACGAAATCGCCCTCGCTTGGCCAGCCTTTCGGAGGCCGACGGGCCAGACGCCAGACCTGGTTCACGCGGGACGCGTCACCGGATAGTCGAAAGGCCGTTGCGGATACCGTCCGTCGCCCAGCCGGCCCAGGGTATCGTGAAGAACCGGATCCCCTTGGCCACCAACACGGCGGGCGGGATGGGCGGCGGAGCGAAATACATGCCCGCCGTGACGCCCGCCTCGTTGCATGCCGCCCCTATCCTGTCCAACGCGGCGTGATATTTGGGGTTGGTGTAGTCCAGCGGAACATCGATGTTGATCGAGAGATCGGAAGGCCCCACCAGCAGCACATCGATCCCGGCAACGCTCAGGATTTCCTCGATGCCGTCGAGCGCCTCCTGTGTCTCAATCATCGGGATGATGAGCAACTGCGCGTTCACCGCATCCATGTAGTCGCGATAGCTGTCGAACTCGCCCCACTCGCCCCTGACGCCGGCGGAACTCCGCACCCCTTCGAAGGGATACTTGCACCATTTCACCATGTCGGCGGCTTCTTCCGGGGTGTTGACCATGGGAACGACGATGCCCTTCGCCCCGATATCCAGCGCGTAGCAGATCTGATCGGGCCGGAGGTCACCGACCCTGACGATGGGGATCGCCGGGGTGCCCCTCGTGGCGGCAACCGCGCCCGCCAAACCCTTGATGTCGTCCGTCGAGTGCTGGGTATCGAAGAGAATGAAGTCGAAGCCGGAGTTCGCGAGGAAGGCAACCTCGCCGTTGGCGCGCGTGGTGGTACCGACTGCGGTTTGTCCGGCCTTGAGCATGTCCTTGACGCGATTCATGTGTGGTAGACCTTGTGCGAGAGAAGCGAGAGAAGCGCCAAACATAAGTGGTGTCGCCGCAAAGTGCCACCTTCCGAACGACCGGCCACATGACGACCGCAGTGGTCAGGCGTTCGCCAACGAAATCCTGGGGGTCGAGCTGCTTTCTCCGGCAACAGATATAATAGACGCCACTATGATCTGAAATACCACGTAACAGATATGAACGTATACGCAGCCATGCCACCTGCGGACGTAGCGGCAGATCTTGCAAAGCGGTTGAAGACGCGGCGTCTGTCACGCAATCTGACCCAGGAGGGACTCGCCAGGCGCTCTGGCGTAGCCTTGGGTACTCTAAAGAAGTTCGAACGCTTGGGCGCGATCTCCCTTGTCTCGTTCATCCGGCTGGTCGTTGCGCTCGGGGAAGAGGCGGCACTTGAAAAGCTACTCGCCGACCAGGAGTTCGAAACGCTCGAGCAGGTGCTTTCGGCGCCGAAGACGCGCAAACGGGGCCGGTTCACGTGAGGGTGGCGCCCGGATCGCCGTTGATCGTCCGGCTTCGGTGGGACGACGGCGACGTTCAGACGGTCGGTCGGCTCGGATACCGTGACCGCATCGTCTACGTGGAGTACGACGAGGCATTCCTGACAGCGGGGCTTGAGCTATCGCCCATTCGTGACAGCGCGACGCGCGGGCTCATCCGTCCGTATGACACCTCGGTCTTCGGCGGGTTGCATGGGGTGTTTCACGACAGCCTGCCCGACGGCTGGGGTCGACTGCTTGTCGACCGGCGCGCCCGCGAACTCGACATCGAACCGGCGACGTTGACGCCCCTCGACCGACTCGCCTGCGTCGGCGATCAAGGTATCGGCGCGTTGTGTTATGCGCCCGCTGCGGATGTTTGGGCTGCGACCGACACGGCCCTGGACTTGGACAGGCTGGCCGCCAACGCGCGCAGGGTCCTGGCGGGGCATGTCTCTGACGTGATTTCCGAACTCGGACGCCTCGGTGGCTCTCCCGGTGGCGCGCGTCCGAAGGCCTTGGTGGCCGTAAACGAGCAGGGAGACGCCGTTCACGGCGGGGAAGCGTCAGCAAGCGGCTACGAACACTACCTGGTGAAGTTTCGGGGCGCGGACGACCCGGAGGATTCGGCCCAAATCGAGCAAGCCTACGCGGTGATGGCGCGAGCGGCTGGCGTGCGAATGCCGAAGACGCGCCTGATTCCCGGTACCGGGGGACGATACTACTTCGCTTCTCGCCGCTTCGACCGCGACGGCGCCAGGCGCCTTCATGCGCACTCCGCCAGCGGCCTGCTATACGCCGATTTCCGCCTGCCGTCTTTGGACTACCGGGATCTGATTGCGCTAACCCGAGCGGTCACCCGCGACCGGCGGGAGGGTCGAGCGATGTACGCGCTCGCGACGTTCAACGTCCTTTCCCACAATCGGGACGACCATGCCCGCCAGTTCACCTTCCTGATGTCGCGAGACGGACGTTGGCGTCTCGCTCCTGCCTACGATCTCACTTTCGCGCCAGGTCCAGGTGGCGAGCACTCCACTTCGGTCCTGGGTCGGGGCAAGGATATCGATCGTGAGCGCCTGCTCGCGCTCGCCAGATACGCTGATCTGAAAGACGCCGAGGCGCGCGAAATCATCGACTGCGTGGCGGACGCAGTGGCCGATTGGGACCGTTTCGCGGCGAGCTGCGACGTCAGCCACGGCTCTCGCAACCGCATCTCCAAGGCACTGGCATCGCCATAAGTGCGCTATGGGGCGTCGGGAGTCATCCGCCGCCGCCTATTCCGGCGTCAACGTCAACCTGAGCACATGGGCCTTGGGCCGAAAACCCTGATGTACGAAGAAACTCTCGTTCGGCGGGGCTTCGATTTCCCGTGCCCCGCTGCTTTCGGCGGTGCCGACAGCGTGAAGCAGGAGCCAGCGGCCGATGCCGAGCCCCCGATAGTCCTCGTGCACCTTGAGACCCACGATGCTGAACCGCGTCGGTCCAAGCCGCTTGAGTTCGTAGGCGCCGACCTCGGCGTCACCGTACTCCGCGGTCCAGGTCCACTCGGGATCCGCCCCGGTCCAGGGCATGTTCGTGGTGGGCAGCCGGCGTATGCGCAATGCGCGGAAGTCGAATGGAGCGGGGGGAGTCACGGTCGTTGCGGGTTTTCAATCCAAGGGCGCGATCTTCGTATCGAATACCTGGTGGCGGAGAAACGTGTCCGCATCGCCCTCCTGGAAAAAGACCAGGCGAACTTCCTGGATCGATGGGCGGGCGTTAAGAGCGTCCTCGATAGCTTGGGAAGAGACTGCCGCCGCCTCGTCGGGGGGGTAGCCATAGATGCCGGTGGAGATGGCGGGGAAGGCCACGGTAGCTAATTTCTGGGCGGCGGCGATTCCCAACGAGTTGCGATAGCAGTTGGCCAGTTTCTCAGCGTTGTCCGAGTCTGCGCCGCGGTATACGGGGCCGACCGTGTGAATGACGTAGGTTGCACGCATGTCCCCGGCAGTCGTTAGAACCGCTTCACCGGTGGGGAGTCCGTCCGGATATCTCGTAGCGCGAATAGCCTTGCATGCCTCGAGTATCGCTGGCCCGCCGGCCCGGTGGATCGCGCCGTCGACCCCGCCGCCGCCCAGCAGGGCCCCGTTGGCGGCATTGACTACCGCGTCCACCGCTTCTCGCGTGATGTCTCCCACCTTGATGGTCACGCGCCCGTCGACAAAGCTCGGGAATGTCATTGGTCTTCCTCAACTCCCAGGGGATCCAGCCTAACGAAATAGCGGGGCGCGAATCCGGTGAGAAGGCGAAAGACGATCCCGGTCGGATTGTCCTGGGCTACGCGAGCGTGCTCTTCGCCGGAAACGGGAATCGCCACGTGGTCCTCCGTCTCGCCTTCGCGCGTGATCTGCACCTTGGGATTGTCCAGCACCCGGCGGTACCAGGCGCGGGGCCAGTGATTCACGGCGACGTAGGATCGGCCGTCGCTCGCAAGCCCGGAGAGCACGCGCTCGTGCGTGCCGCCATCAGCATCGACGGTCGTGATCACCAGGGTTTCGGGGGACTGGGGCTGAAAGAACCCGAGCAGCGACTCGAACGCCACGACGATCAGGACGTAGACGATCAGCACAATCGCGACCGTCTTGATGGCGCTCACGGACATCCTCGACATGGTCTCACTCCCTTTCGATGCGCGCAGACGATTCGTTGGCCGCATCGCCGAATATCGCTTTCCGACAACTGGTGGTTGATGCGGTTGATCAAGCCAACTTCGGCGACGCCCTTGCCCTCGTCGATGACGGCGTTGGAGATTGCGAGCAGGTCGGCCATAATCTTTCCCGTCCGGAATCGCTACCCGCCATTATGCACGGATGTTCGCCCGGCGACGGCTTCATCACGTGCGGGGCGGGGGCGCGCGGCATGACACAACCAGGGGCGATAGATTGAAGCGTAGATTTCTGCTGCAGACCGCGGGCACCATGGCCCTCGCGGCTCCCTTCGCCGGGGTTTGGAGAAGAGCGCACGCCGACGCGAGCGTGCTGCGTCCGGTGCCGGACGCCACCACCGGCTTGCCATTGCTGAAGCTGCCGGATGGATTCAGCTACCGATCATTCGGCTGGACCGGCGACCCCATGGACGGGGGTGTGCCGACGCCGGACCGCCATGACGGGATGGCCGCGTTTCCGGGTTCGAGCGCGGATGAAGTCTTCCTGATCAGGAACCACGAACGTGCCATGACCGGCCTGATCGGCGGCGATGCGCCGGTCTACGACGACTGGCTGCCGTCGGATGGTGGAGGATTCGGTGGCGGCGTGACCGGCGTGAGAGTGTCTGGCGGGGTCTATCAGGAGTCGCGACCGCTCCTTGGCGGCACGTCGATCAACTGCGCCGGCGGTCCGACGCCCTGGGGCAGTTGGCTGACCTGCGAGGAAATCGTCGTGCGCGCGAGTCTGCTGGGCGGCAAGGACCACGGCTACGTCTTCGAGGTCCCCATGACGGGACGCGCGAGCGCGCGGCCGATCATCGACATGGGTCTGTTCCGCCACGAGGCGGCGGCTGTCGATCCCCGGACGGGCATGGTCTACCTGACCGAAGACAACGGTCCGCATTCCGGTTTCTTCCGATTCCTGCCCAAGGACCGTTCGCCCCGTGTTGGCGCGCTGGAAGCGGGCGGTACGCTGGAGATGCTGCGCGTCAGGGGTCAGGCAAACGCGAATCTGGCCGACATCGAAGGCGGCGACGCTTTCGGCATCGAGTGGGTGACGATCGCCGAACCGGATCGCGACCCGGAAAAGCTGGAGGCGCATGGGAATAGCGTTTCCGAAGTGATGGGAGGCGGGAAGTCGGGCCCCTACCTGCAGGGAGAAGCGGGCGGCGGCGCGCGGTTCCGTCGCGGCGAGGGATGCTGGTACTACGATGGTCTGATCTACTGGGTGGACACCTCTGGCGGCGAGGCCGAGGCGGGCAGCGTATGGGCGTACGATCCCGCCGCCGAGCGATTGACGGCGATCTACGTCTCGCCCTCGACCGACGAAGCCGACGCGCCAGACAACATCACGCTGTCGAAGACTGGAACGATCATCCTGTGCGAGGACGGGGGAGGGGGACGGAACCTGCTGGGCTTCCTCACCCGAGGCGCGCGCCTGCTAAGCGTGGACGGCAACGGTATCGCGACGGTGATGGGAGAGAACAACATGGACATCGCGGAAGAGATTCCCGGCAAGCCGGCGATCGAGCCCGATGACTATCGAGGCTCGGAATGGGCCGGCGCCACGTTCTCGCCGGACGGAAAGACCTTGTTCGTCAACATCCAGACGCCCGGCGTGACGTTCGCCATCACCGGCCCCTGGGCCTGACCCGGCGTAACTTGCCGCCGGTCAACCGTCGCCGGAACTCAGGCGAACCCGCCGCGTAGTACCGAGACCTTTTCGCGTAACTCTCCGGCGCTGGACTGCGGCCCGACCGGGTCCCCGGCGATGATCTCCACCCGGCTCCAGAAGCGCTTCGGATTGTGGAATATGCCCCCTTCGTGGCTGAAGAAGCTGCCCCAGAGGCCGCGCAGCGCCATCGGGACCACCGGCACCGGAGTCTCCTGCAGGATGCGTTCGATGCCGGGGCGAAACGCGTCGATTTCACCGTCGAGGGTGAGCTTGCCTTCGGGGAAGATGCATAGCAGGTCGCCATCCGCCAGACCTTCGCGGATCTCCCGGAACGCCTCCTCGTAAGCTGCCTCGTCGCTGCGGCGGCCGACGATGGGAATGGCCCGCCCGGTGCGGAAGACGAAGTTCAGCACGGGTATGTCGTAGATCGGTTTGAACATGATGAAGCGGATGGGACGCCGTACCGCGCCCGCGAGGAGCAACGCATCGACGGAGGCGACATGGTTGCAGACGATGATGGCGCCGCCCCTCTCGGGAATGCTGCCGAGCCCGCGGTGGGTCACGCGGTACATGGTGTGGGACAAGAGCCACACGAGAAAACGCATCGAGAATTCCGGCACGCGGTTGAAGATGAAAACGGCGACGCCGATGTTGATCAACGCGAGCAGTGCGAAAAGTTCGGGGATCGTACGGTCCAGCACCGTGAGCCAGACGATAGCCAACCCCGCTCCCACCACCATGAACAGGGAGTTGATGATGTTGGCCGCCGCGATGATGCGCGCGCGGCGCTCCTCGGGGGTGCGCGCCTGGATGAACGCCATCAAGGGCACCACGTACATGCCGCCGAAGATGCCGGTCAGCAGCATTCCGATCAGCACTCTCAAGCTGCCATCGCCTGCCAGGAACGCCCCGACATCGCGCAGGCCGGTGGCTTCGATGGCCGTGGTGGCGAAATAGACTTCGATTCCCGTAGCGCTGATGCCGAATGCGGCGAACGGCACCAGTCCGATCTCTATCCTTCGCCCCGACAGGCGTTCGCAGAGCAGCGATCCCGTGCCGATGGCGACGGTGAACACAGCGAGGATCAGCGTGACGACGCCTTCGCCGCCCCCGAGGTACTCGCGCGTGAGGTTCGGGACCTGAGCCAGGTAAACGCCCCCGATGAGCCAGAACCACGAAATGCCAAGGATCGACAGGAACACCGCCCGGTTCTCACGCGAAAGTGCGATCAGGCGCCATGTCGCGGTGAACGGGTTCCAGTTCACGCGCTGTTCGGGCGCATTGGCCGGGGCGACGGGAATGTGTCGGCTCGCAAGCCAGCCGACCACGGCTACGCCCATCACCAGCACGAACAGCCACGCCGAGACCTGGTCCGCGCCGCCGATGCTGGCGCCGACCAGCGTGCCGAGCAGGATCGCGACGAATGTGCCCGTCTCGATCATGGCGTTGCCGCCGACGAGTTCGGTCTGGTGCAGGTGTTGCGGCAGGATCGAGAACTTCAGCGGGCCGAAGAACGTCGACTGCAACCCGAACAGGAACAGCACGACCAGCATCAGCGTGAGGTTGCCGAAGTACAGCGACACACCGGCGAGAAACGCCACACAGATCTCGCTGATCTTGACCAGCCGGATGAGCCGCGATTTTTCGAACCGGTCGGACAGTTCGCCGGCGGTCGCCGAGAAGAGAAAGAACGGCAGGATGAAGAGAGCCGCCGCGGCATTGTTCGCGAAATCCGTGCTGTCCTCGGCGACGAGACCGCCGTAGGCGAACAGCATCAGCAACGCGAACTTGAACAGGTTGTCGTTGAACGCGCCGAAGAACTGCGTTACGAACAGCGGCGCCAACCGCCGCGTGGCGAGCAGTTGAAACTGGGTCAGTCGTTCGCCCGTCGGGTCGGCCGCCGCCGCCTTGTCGGAATCGTCCTGCATCAGCCTGTTATCGAAAAACCGCAACGTCGCAGTTTGCGGCGATATGCGACGCGCGTAAAGTCGGGGTGTGCCCGCCGGGCAAGACCGTCGGACCGAAACACGGGACGCGCGGCCTGTAAACTTCGGGCCAACCCACTGACAGCATGCTTTTCGACGTGACGAAGATCACCGAGGCGCACGCCGCTCACTACTGGGAGCACGGGTACGCGGTAGTCGACAACTTTCTCGACGCGCGTGACCAATGCTTCCGGATCTTAGTCCGCTGCGACTTGGGCCGTTCTCGACAGGTGCCGCTGCCAAGCGTACATTGATCGCTAGCGCTTCCGGTCCGATTTCAACCCGGAAAACAGATGGGAAAAGAAGGGCATAGTGTAAGTTCGCAGCCAGCGGTATTCCGCACGGCATTCGGGTTCCCGCTATATCTCCTCGCGCCCGTTTTGCTTGTAAACGTGTTCCTCGCCTTCACCACTTTGCAGGGGTCTGTCTGGGTGTCGATCCTGTTTCAGGTGCTGGTGGCTGCAATGGTGGCGTCTACCGCTTATCTCATGTCGACCACGAAATATCGGGTGCTGGACGGTGTCCTCCACCTGCGGATGGGACCGATCAACCGGCGCATCGCTATCGAGTCGATCTCCGCGATATCCGACTACGGCACAACGCGGGGCAGGGTGTATGGACTGGGTACGAACATTGTCGGCATCGTCTACGAAGGCGGCTCGGTGAATGTCACGCCGAAGGATATCGACGGGTTCCTGGCGGCCATCGGTTTCGCTGGCACCCAGGGTTGAACGAATGCGGGCGAGGTTCTCGGCTCTTCGAACCTTCCGCCCGCCGCGTCCATGGTCAAAGTATGGTTCCCCAAAGAGACCGCGCCGCGCGAACCTATAGCAGCGGTGCAATCACCAGGCTGACGATCGCCATGACGTTGATCAGGATGTTCATGCTCGGCCCGGAGGTGTCCTTGAACGGATCTCCGACCGTGTCGCCGACCACCGTTGCCGCGTGAACCGCCGAACCCTTGCCGCCGAGATTGCCTTTCTCGACGAACTTCTTCGCGTTATCCCAGGCGCCGCCGGCGTTGGCCATGGTCAGCGCCATCAACACGCATCCGAGCAGCGCGCCGCCGAGCGCGCCGCCGAGCGCTTCCGCGCCGATGCCGAACCCAATGACGGGTGGCACCGCAATGGCGATGGCGCCTGGCAGCAGCATGCGCTTCAGTGCCGCCGACGTGGCGATGTCGATGCACTTGGCGTTGTCCGGTTCCGCGGTGCCTTCGAGCAGGCCGGGGATTTCTTTGAACTGTCGGCGGATTTCCCGAATCATCTCCATGGCGGCGTCACCCACCGCGGTCATGGTGATCGACGCGATCAGGAACGGAATGATGCCGCCGAGGAAGAGCCCGATCAGCACCTCGGGGTTGCCGATGTGTAGCGTGAAATCGCCGCCGCGATTGTAGGAGACGGTCTCGACGAAGGCGGCGATGATGGCCAGCGCGGCCAGCGCCGCGGCGCCGATGGCGAATCCCTTGCCCATGGCGGCGGTGGTGTTGCCGAGTTCGTCCAGCGAATCGGTGATGGCGCGGGTATCTTCCCCGAGGCCCGCCATTTCTGCGATGCCGCCGGCGTTGTCGGCGATGGGACCGTAGGCGTCCACGGCCATGGTCATGCCGACGGTGGCGAGCAGTCCCACCGCGGCGATGCCGACGCCGTAGAGACCGGCGAGTTCCGTCGAGACGTAGATAATGCCGCAGATGGCGAGCAGCGGTATGACGACGGACTGCATGCCCACCGCCAGACCGGTGATCAGGACCGTGGCCGGCCCGGTTTCACCCGCCTTCGCGATGCGTTCGACCGGTTTCGATGACGTGTAGTACTCGGTGACCAGGCCGATGATCACGCCGCCCACGGCGCCGGCCACCACGGACCACCAGATGGCCGCCGATACGGCGAGAACCTGGTCGATGACGAAGTATGCCGCGACGACGAACATGATCGGTGTGACGATCATGCCGATCCGCAGCGCAAGGGCAGGGTTCGAGGAGGAACGGCTGCGCACGATGGCGATGCCGATGATCGAGCAGATGAGGCCGGTGGACGCCAGCGCCAGCGGCAGGAACATGAGCGCGGCGCGGGCGTCGGCTTCCGCCAGGCCGGTGGTCAAGCCATCGAGAACAACCGCTCCCAGGGTTGCCGCGATGGCGATGGATGCGATCATGGCGCCGCAGTAGGACTCGAAGATGTCCGAACCCATGCCGGCGATGTCGCCGACGTTATCGCCGACGTTATCGGCTATGACGCCGGGGTTGCGGGGATCGTCCTCCGGGATGCCCTGTTCGAGCTTGCCGACCAGGTCGGCCCCGACGTCGGCGCTCTTGGTATAGATGCCGCCGCCGACGCGGGAGAACAGCGCGACGCTGGAGGCGCCCATGCCGAAGCCGTGTATGTGGTGCGCCGTATGCGGGTCGCCGCCGAACCAGTAGTAGACGAGCCCGAGCCCGAGAAGCCCGAGGGAAGCGACCGCCAGGCCCATGATGGACCCGCCGAAGAACGCCACGGATAGCGCCGCCGGCGCGCCCTGGGTATGCGCCGCCGTGGTCGTCCGCACGTTCGCCTTGGTGGCTGTGTACATGCCGAACCAGCCCGCGCCGGCAGAGGATAAGGCACCGATGACGAACGCGATAGCGGTTGAAGGTCCGAGTCCGGGCGACGCGAACAGGATGATGATCAGGACCGCGGCGAAGAGGGCCAGCATCAGGTACTCCCGACGCATGAACACCATGGCGCCCATGTGGATCTGATCGGCTATGTGGCGGACGTTGTCCTCGCCTTCGGCATAGCGCTTGACGAGGGCATAGACGACGAAGGCGCAGGCAAGGCCGATGAGGCCGAATGCGGGCGGTAGGATCGTTTGCTCCAGCATGGGTTCCCTTAAACTTTGGTACTTCTGCAATGGACCGCTAGCGTTCCGCCGACTTGGGAGCCGCGTCGCATGTGCCGATGGCGGGTTGACGAAACTGCGCCCCGCGTTTGGCGCGCGACATATCGCTATAGGTCGATTGGGCGCGACATGATACCGAAGGCGCAGTCTCGAACAAGCGCGAAGCGCGTCTAGCGGTTCCCTTCTTCGACGTCGTGTGGGGCTTTTGCCTGAAGTGTCGGGCTCACCCGCGATTTTCGGATCTCCGCCAGGGCGTCCCGTGCGGAGATGCCGTCGGGGCCCGTTTCGATCAAGCGGTCCAACCGCCTGTCGATCTCTTTTCGCTGCGCTGGCGTAAGCGGTTGGTTACTGCTCACCGCCACCCTTCCCGAAGACGCTTCACATAGTGATCGGCTTCCTCGTCGATCCAGATCTCCTTGCGCAAACCGCGAAGTGAAAGGATGGGATCCGCCTCGGTCTCGTCGCGATCACTGACGTCGCCGCGATACGAATCACGGCGTTCCTTAGCGGCGGGCGAAATCTCGCCGTCCCCGGATAGATTCTTGCTGATCGCACATCTGCGGCGGCTCATTGTTCTTGCCTCCAAAACACCAGAAACCTCAACTCGAACCCAGCAATCACCCCTGCGCGAGCAATGCTCGCAGGTCGATGATCGCCGCGTTGGCGCGGGAAATGTAGGACGCCATGACCAGGGAATGGTTCGCGGTGAAGCCGAATCCCGTGCCGTTCAGGATCACGGGACTCCAGACGGTCTTCTGGGTCCCTTCGAGTTCGCGCACGATCTGCAGCAGGCTGACGCGCGCGTTCTTGTCCTCCAGCACGTCGGCGAAATCGTGTTCCGCCGCCCTCAGCATGTGCAGCAGCGCCCAAGCTTGGCCGCGCGCTTCGTAGAACACGTCGTCGATCTCGAACCAGCTCGTTTTCAGCGTGGCGTCGCCCGGTGTCGGTGTCGACTGCGCGGCGGCGGGGTCGCCTGACAGGCCGACATCCAACTGGCGTTTGCCGACGCTGGCCGAGAGACGTTGCGACAGACTGCCGAGCCGGGTCTCGACGGCCGTGAGCCAGGCGCGCAGGTTGTCGGCGCGGGCGTAGAACTGCGCGTCGGGCCGCTGGGGGTCGCTGAGCCTCGCCTTGTATCCCTTCAGGTACCCGACGCCGTCGCGGTACTCGTCCTCGGTCTGCGGGAATATCCAGCTCGAGTTGTTGAAGAAGAACTTGCCTTCCGCGAGGGACAGGTCCGGGTCTTCCATCGACTGGCTTTGCGAGCGGCTGAGGTCGGCGCGCATGACGCGGCTCATGTCGCGTAGCTGCACGATGACGCCGAATTCCCAGTTCGGCACGTTGTCCATCCACATGCCGGGCGGGAACAGGTCGTTGGAAAGATAGCCGCCGCGCTTGTCGAGCAGGATCTCGCCCATGCGGATGACGGTGGAGGTGGTAATGGTGCCGGTGACGACCTCTTCCCCCGACGCTTGCGCGGACTGGCGCGCGACTTCCTCGACATCGAAGCTGTCCGGCTCGGCGTCCCACCACCACCAGAAGAATGTGACGATGACCAGGTAACCCGCGACGGCGATACCTGCGGTGCTCGCGGCCCAGCGGGCCCGCGTTCCCGTCCCCGCGCTGCCGAGGCGCCAGAATTTCCAGTTCACCTTTTCTCCTTGAAACGCGGGTGCTGTCGGCTAGGGCTCGTTGTCCGGCAGCAGAAAAATGACGACGCGCGGCGGGTAGCCGATCACGACCTCGGCGCGAATTCGCCTGTCGCCGGGCGCATCGTTCAACCGCGCGTATATCCAGCGCCCTTCGACGTCCGATCCCGAACGGATGATAACGTGCGCGTTGGGCTTGCGCGCATGGACGCCGAAGGCGGCCAATGCGTCGCCCGCAGACTGGCGCCGTCCGCGTATATCGTCGCGGGGAAGGTCCAACTGGAGACGTTCCGCGTCGCGCAACTGCCGTAGCTGGGTGTTCGCGGAAGGCAGGGTCGGATGGTCCCCATCGGCCTTGGCCGCCTGTTCAAGCAAGAGCCGCGCTACGGTCCAACGTTCCTGGCGGATGGCGTTTCGCGCCCGTTGGATGAACGCCTCGGTGATGCGCTCGATGCCATACAAGGCGTCCGGGTTGTCGGGTTCGATCTCGAGAACCGCGAGATACAGGCCGTGCGCGTCGTCCGGCGCGCCAAGCAACCGCTCTTCGGCGAAGGCCGCTTCCGCCCGGTCGAGAATCGGGTTGACGTCCGGGACCTCGACGGGAGGCGACGGGACTGCTTCCTCGACGCCTTCCTCCGGCGGCGGCTGCTGGCAACTGGCCAGCAACGCGGCGACGAGCAGCGACAAGCAGGGTCGTAACAGTGCGGATCGGTCCAACGTGGGTTTCGTTCGGTGGAAAGATCCGACCATATAGCGGCGCGCAAAACACTTCAATTGGCGCTTCGGCGGTGTCATATTGGCGCACATGCCGATGCAAGCCATTCGAACGGCCGTACTCCTGTTCTGTTTTCTGACGTGTCCATCGGCCCACGCCGCGACGGAACTGAAATCGGGACCCGACCCGCTCGGCGCGCAACTGGACCCGCAGGAGATCCTGACCGTTGACGAGGCGTTTGCCCTATCGGCGGATCTCTCGGAGGACGGCTTCCTGGTCGCGACCTGGCGCATGCCGGGCGGTTACTACCTGTACCGGCACCGGTTCAAGTTTTCAGGCAAGGACGGCGCGCTAGGCACCCCGATCATCCCCGACGGCAAACGCAAGACCGACGAGTTCTTCGGCGACGTTGAGGTGTATTACGGCGAGGTCACCGTGCGAGTCCCTGTCCTGCGCCAGCCCGGCCCCGACATCGAGGTCGAAATCGGTTACCAGGGCTGCGCCGACTTCGGCCTGTGCTATCCGCCCGAGGAGAAGCGGTTCACGTTCGCTGCGTCGGCGCCGTAGCGGGTTGGTGGCGTCTGCGAGGGCGGGCTTGTGTGATAGTCTGCCGTCCCGTTTCAGTGCTGGCATTCACCGAGAGGGAAACCAATGAAGCTCTATGACAGCGCGCAGGCGCCGAACCCGCGCCGCGTCCGCATCTTCATGGCCGAAAAGGGAATCTCCTGCGAGACCAAGCAACTCAACATCGTTCTCGGAGAGAACCTGAGCGACGATTTCCTCGCCGTGAATCCCCGCGGCCTGTTGCCCACGCTGGTGCTGGACGACGGCACCGTCCTGGATGAGTCGGTTGCCATCTGCCGCTACCTGGAGGAAACGCATCCGGAGCCCCCGTTGATGGGGACGGACGCGATAAGCAAGGCGCAAATCGAATCGCGCCAGCGGCACATGGAGTTCGACGGCCTGTTCAGCGCCGCCGAGACATTTCGAAACGCCTATCCGAGGTTCGCGAAACGTGGCCTTGGTGGCAACGTGGGCGCCGTCGAGGCGATCCCCGCGCTGGTCGAACGCGGCAAAGCGTCGGTATTGCGCTTCTACAACAGACTAAACGAAGACCTCGGCCGGTCGCGATACGTCGCCGGCGATGCGTTCAGCATCGCGGACATCACGGCCCTGTGCGCCGTCGACTTCGCTTCAATGGCCGCACGCGTTCCCGTGCCGGATAGCTGCGAGAACTTGACGCGCTGGCATGAGGACGTATCGGCGCGGCCGAGCGCCAGGGCCTGACGCGCGGGCGACCGCGTCGCTTCGGTCGATAGACTCACGCGACGAAGTCTAAGAGAATCTAATTCCTGTGGGCAGGGCGGCGGAGTTGTAGCACTCCGGGCGTCAGGTTTTTCGCGGAGAGGTGCCAGAGCGGTCGAACGGGCCTGACTCGAAATCAGGTGTGCCCTTGCGGGCACCCAGGGTTCGAATCCCTGCCTCTCCGCCACATTCCAAGGTTAAGGAGCGAACAATGTCAGAACCATTCAAGATCGGGCTGATAGGAACAGGCGGAATATCGCGGGCACACCTCCCCGTATACGAGCAGTTTCCCGAAAAGGTAAAGCTGACCGCTGTCTGCGACATCATCGAAGAGGCGGCCCAGGAACGTGCCAGGGACGCCAATGTCGATGCCATCTATACCGACTACAACAAGATGCTGCAGGAAGCGGACATCGATGCCGTAGATATTTGCACCGGTCATGACACGCACGCGCCGATCGTGATTGCGGCGGCCGAAGCCGGCAAACATGCCCTCGTCGAAAAGCCGATGGGCAACAGCATGCAGGAATGCCGCGACATGATTGCCGCCGCCGACAAGGCAGGTGTGACCCTTATGGTCGCCCACATGCTGCGCTTCTCGCCGTCAACAGAGGCAGTTCGGCGGCTCTTGCGGGCTGGGGAACTCGGTACGATCCGGGCGGCGCGCATCGACATCATGATGAATGCCGTCGGGAGACTGCGAGAGGGACACTGGATGCTAGACGGCAATGCCGGTGGAGGTATCGGCATGACCAACACGATTCACGAAGTGGATCTGGTAAGACACCTTGTCGGCGACGTAAAGAGCGTCAACGGGGTTACGAAGACAGTCTCGCCGCGACTGATCAACGGTGCCGAAGACATCATCTCCGCCACGCTAGAGTTTGAAAACGGAGCCGTGGGGACGGTGCTCTGTCTCTGGTGCGCGGCGCGGGGGCCGGTATCGCAACAGTACACGCTCTTTGGGGACAAAGGCGCCCTGCACTCACTGCCGGTGTTCCCGATATACCGCGGCGACCATTTCGGCCCCGTCGTGGTCTCGTCGCCAGAGCGGGACGAACCGGGAACCGAACCCTTGTTGAACCGGCGCGAGCCGGGAAGGCAGTTGAAAGGGCTGGAAGACATCATGGGCCACTTTCACCAGCTTGCGCCCGGCACCTGGGGGTTACCCAGCGACAACTGCTTCACCAACGAGATTCTCCACTTCGCCGAGTGCTCCCAGGAGGGTAAAGAGCCGATCAGTAGTGGCAGAGAGATCCTGGGTTCGATGAAGGTTCTTTTTGGAATCTATGAGTCGGCACGCACCGCCAAGGCGGTTGAGCTGGCGAGTCTTTGAGCCTCTACCTCAAGCCGGGCCGTAGACAGAGCCAATAAGTCGAGTCGGATTGATGGATTACGTCAACCTCGGCAGATCCGGACTCAAGGTGAGCCGGGCTTGCCTCGGTGCCATGAACTTTGGCACATCGAACGACGCACCGTGCGGGGAAGCGGAATCGAAACGGATCATCGACGCATTCGTCGATGCCGGCCACAACTTCATCGATACGGCGAACGGCTACACAGGCGGTCAGTCGGAACAGATTCTCGGGCGCGCGGTGGCCGACCGGCGGCATTCGGTGGTGATCGCGACCAAGGCATGGGTCCGTCAAGGGCCGGGCCCGAACGACCTGGGGACATCGCGGCTACATTTGACGAGTGCTCTCGACGCCAGCGCCACGAAATCCGTCGCCCTCGCGGGCGCCGTGTTTCGCCCCCGCCCAAGCCCACCTATCACCCTGTCGATCTTGCCGCTAATGCGGCAAGTCCGACAGCTTGCTAGCCGAAGCGATTGGGCACCGACTACATCGACCTCTACCAGATGCATGCCTGGGACAATACGACGCCGATCGACGAGACCATGGCAACGCTCGATGGGTTCGTGCGTGCCGGCAAGGTGCGTTACATCGGTTGTTCCAACTACACCGGCAGCCAGATCGTGGAAGCACAATGGGCCGCGTCGCGCCAGAACGGCACGCCCTTCATCAGCCTGCAGCCGCGCTATTCCCTGCTGTCCCGGGAGATCGAGGCCGACGTGCTGCCGGCATGCCAGCGACACGGGCTCGGCACGTTGATCTACAGTCCGCTCGCGGGCGGCATGTTGAGCGGCAAGTACCGGCGGGGTGAGCCGCCGCCGCCCGATTCAAGGTTCGCCAGGCGCGAGCACTACGGTGCATTCAGCGAGCGCAACTTCGAGATCGTCGAAGCCGTCAAGGCGATCGCCGCGCAATTGGACGCGACGCCCTCGGCCGTCGCCATTGCCTGGTGCCTGACGAGACGTGGCGTGACCTCGGCGATCATCGGCCCGCGCATGCTCGAACAGATGAATGCGTGTCTAGTGCTCCGTCAAACCTAAATCTACGGGTATCTGCGGGTCTTTTTGGCCCCTGGCTTCGTTGCTCCTCCTTGTGTGGTGCCTGCCACACCGCGTCGTCGCGCCTCGCCAGGAACCAAAAATCCCTCGCAGCTACACTCGCATTTTTAGGCTTGACGGAACACTAGAGGGAATGGATCTGACATTGCCGGACGAAGCCTTGAAGGCGCTGTCGGACGTTTCCCGACCGGGCGATCGGCGCTAGCCGGGGTACTTCTAGTCCCGCAGCCGAAATTCGGGGATCGTATCGGGAACCACTAGCTCCGCCTCGGTGTGCTCCTGCACCTCGGCCGGCGTCCAGCCCGGGGCGAGTTCACGCACCCGAAACCCCTGCGGCGTCAGGTCAAACAACCCCAGATCCGTCACCACCATCGTCACCACCCCCGGCGCGGTGATGGGCAATTGACATCGGTGCAACAGCTTCGGCTTGCCATCGCGCGTGTTGTGCACCAGCGCGATAAACACCCGCTTGGCGCAAGCCGCGAGATCCATCGCGCCGCCGATCCCCCCGCCCTTGCGGTTGGGAAAGCGCCAATTGGCGAAATCCCCGTTCTCGGAGACCTCGTAGGCCCCCATGACCGTCGCATCGATCATGCCGCCGCGAATCAGCGCGAACGAATCCGCGTGGTGCACGATCGCCATCCCGGGCGCGGCTGTCACCTTCTGCGCCCCGGCGTTCACCAGGTGCGGAATCTCTTCGCCCTCGGGGGCGAGCGGTCCGTATCCGATGACTCCGTTTTCCGAGTGATAGATGATGTCTCTGGACGGGTCGACGTAATTCGAACACATCGTCGGAATGCCGACGCCCAGGTTGACGACCCATCCATCCTGGAATTCCATCGCCACGCGATCGCACATGGCCTGGCGCGTCAGTCTTGGTTTATCGGCCATGACGGCTCTCCTCAGTCACGATGCCCACCTAATCGAAGATTCCGTCGGGGGGAATCTGCACAATGCGGTCGGTGTAGACGCCCGGCACGTGGACGCAATCCGGGTCGATCCCCCCGGCCTCGACAATCTCATGCTCCACTTCCACGACGGTGACCTTCGCGGCCATCGCCATGATCGGATTGAAGTTGCGCTGCGCCAGGCGAAATTGCAAATTGCCGAACGTGTCGGCGCGCCAGGCGCGAATGAAGGCGTAATCCGCCGGCAAGGGATACTCCAGCACGTGCATGCGGCCGTTGATCTCCCGGTGCTCCTTGTCTTCGGCCAGTTCGGTTCCCACGCTGGTGGGGGTATAGAACGCGCCGATCCCGGCCGCCGCCGCCCGTATGCGCTCGGCCAGGGTGCCCTGCGGCACCAGCTCCGCCTCGATCTCGTCATTGTTGTACATGCGGACGAACGGCGTGTCTCGCGACGGATGCGTCGGAGCGGTAAAGGCGCAAAACACCTTGCGTATGCGGCCGGCCTCGACCAGGACGCCGATATCCCGGTTGACGCTGTTGGAGATGGTGGCCAGATTCGTCGCGCCCTGATCGACCAGCGCCGACATGAGATTTTTCGGCGTCCCGGGCGTGCCGAATCCCGGGACCATGATCGTGGACCCGTCCGGCACGTCCGCCAGCGCCGCCTCGAAACTGGGCAAGACTTTGTTCTTCATTTCCCCCTCATCCCCTTTGCCTGGACCTTACCCCGACCAATCCCGTGCGTCCGGTGGTGGCCAATCGCTCAAGCAATTCCCTGCTCGTGCTGTGCACATTCTAGCCCGCGTTGGCGGTTGGCAATCTGCAGGTGCCAATCGCGACAGGCTCTACACGGGCGAACCCATCATGATTCCCGCTCGGATCGTGTCGCACCGACCGCCACTCGCACTATCATGTTTCGAATCGCGGCCTCGTCGGAGGTCGACCCCATCCGGGAAACCCAGGTCCAGGAGGTTCGCATGTCAATCCCTGTCGGTCTCAATGTCTGGTCCCGCTTAGTCGAGCATACCTTCCCTTATCTGGATAAAGCCCTGGCCCCATTTGATTCCTTGTGGATCCCCGACCATGTGCAAAACAACGGTCACAAAGTCGGCGAAGGCTGGACCTTATTGTCATTTGCCCTGGGCCGCTATCCGGACAAGACCGTTGGCCATCAGGTCTTGTGCAACAGTTTTCGCAATCCGGCGCATCTGGCGAAAATGATGGCCACCGCACAGGCCATTTCTGGTGGACGGGCTGTATTGGGCATAGGAGCCGGTTGGAGTGAGGCGGAATATCTTTCTTATGGCTGGCCATTCCCAAAGGTAAGAGAACGCATCGCGCAACTGGCTGAGGCCATAAGAATCTGTCGTTTGATGTGGACCGAGGCGCCGGCCAACTTGAGGGTCAGTACTATCAGATCAAGGATGCTTACTGTGAGCCCGTACCAGATCCGATACCGCCGGTGATGGTGGGTGGCTCAGGCGAGAAATACACGCTGCGTGTGGTGGCTGAACAGGCCGATTGGTGGAACCATGTTTTCGAAGACCGGGAGACCTATCGCCACAAGCAGGAGGTTCTCAAATCCCATTGTCGCGCGGTTGGCCGTGACTACGACGAAATCAAGCAAGTCATATGCAGAAGCGTCCTCGTTGCCGAAAACGAAAAAGAACTGAACCGCCTGAAAGCCGATCCCAATGTCAGGTCCGGTGGGAGCAGTCTGGTCGGAACGCCGGAGCAGGTCACGGAGTCCCTGCTCGAAGTGATCGATCAGGGCGCGGACAGATTTGTGGTCAGCATCGCCGATGCCCCACGGGCAGAAGGGACGCATCTATTCGCAGCAGCGGTGATGCCTCACTTGAAGCGATAGGTATCTCAACGCGCAGGCGACGGAGTCGCCGAGCGGCCCCGCAAGGGGTAAGCCGCCTTGGCGGCGAGTAATCCCTGCCTCGCTACCGCGCCAACCAGGCGTTCTACGCGTTGGGCCAGATCGCCCAGGTCCTGCTGCGCGCGGTGCAGTACGAGGCGCTGCCAAAAAAGGCGCGCGCGCACGGCATCCGCTCGGTCATCCGATACGTGATGCGCACGGCGGCATACATGGTTCGCACGGCGCGCCGGGTGTGAGTGCGCTTCGCGAAGACGAACTTCCGGCTGGACTGGCTGTACCAGGCCATGGTCTCGCTGGAGGCGCGCGCCCCGCCCGGCGCCGCCTGACGCATCAACGGTTCGCCCAACGCCGCCCCGCGGCGGGGATGCGCTTGTCCGCGCCGTCAAATCGGGCGGTCGCGAGAGCGACGAAGGCCACTTTCCCGGGCGTTCCGCGAGCCGTTCACACCTTCGTAGACCTCTGAAGTCCCCGTTCGGCCATCAACAAACGACCAGCCTTTAGTGTACAGTGGCGCAGTTACGTGAGAGGACACCGTCGGCGCGGCATCGCCTGTCGGCGAGTGGTGTAACAACCGCGCCCTTGGTGATGCAACATCGCTGGTTTCGTTCTTACAACGAGACAAGAGGGAAACTTATGACTATCTATTCCATGAGCTGGCGACAGCTCGGCATTGCGGCATTGGCCGTGATCGGCATGACGTTCTGCTTGCCTGCGGCGGCCCAGTCCGACGAGGGCGAAGAAGCCGAAGGCGAACCGCTGGTCGAGGAAATCATCGTCACCGCCACGTACCGCGACACGAACCTGATGGACACGCCGGTCACCATCTCGGCATTAACGGACATCGATATCGAGCAACGGGGCGTCGAGGACATCACAAGCCTGTTTCTGGCGATCCCCGGATTGAACTACGGCAACGCCACGAACACCTGGCACAGAGTCGTGGCGCGCGGGATCGCCCAGTTCCGGGCCCCGACCTCACCGGTATCGATTTATGTGGACAACGTACCCGTCACGGGCACGAGCTCCCGGCAGCCGCGGCTTCCGAACTTCGACCTGGAGCGCATCGAGGTGCTCAAGGGGCCGCAGGGCACGCTCTACGGCGAAGGCAGCATGGCGGGGGCGATCCGCTACATCACCAAGAAGCCCAATCCGGCGGGCTTCGACTGGGCGTTCACAACGAGGATTTCGGACCCGTCGCATTCTGGTGACATGGGGTGGCGCATCGACTCCATGATCAATGTCCCGCTCGGGGAGCGGCTGGCGGCGCGCATAACCCCCTATGCGCGAAATAAGGCCGGTATCCTCGATAAGGTGGGGCCGGAAATCATTGAGGATGTCGATGGGATCGACGAGAGGGGAGTACGGGCCCAACTCGCCTTCTATCCCACCGACGCGCTCACGCTCAATGCGACGTACTACTATGTCGAAAGCGATATCGGCGGCCCCGGGATTGCCTTTCACTGCTTCTCGGAGGAACGCCCCGCGGACGGCAATTTCCCTCGGGGCGACCAACTCCCCCAAGTACCGCAATACCCCGTCATAGGGGGTTGCGAAACCGGGGAGAACGGCACGTTCGACGGGAAGACTCAGAGATACAAAGACGGCCCGTCCCACGTCTACGTGACGCACATGGCCTCGCCGCAATTGAAAGACGGCGGACATTCGTGGTCGACGATCATCAACCTCAGCGCCGAGTGGGAGCTGCCGTGGGCAGACTTGATGGCGGCCTCGGGGTTTTATGAGCACGACATCAGCTTTGCGGAGGAGCAGAGCGTCGGCGGTGCCTTCGGGACCATCGAGGGGGGACTTTGGGACATACGAACCGATGCTGCATGTGCGGTAGCAGGTTGCGGGACCGGTGGATTCTGGGGCCGTAGCAGCGTCCGTGCTAATTCGAGTCTCAATGAACGCTGGGCCACGGAGGCGCGCCTCGTCTCCAACACGGACAGCCGGTTGGACTGGAGCGTCGGTGTCTACATCCAGCGCATCGACATCGATCCTGATCCAAGGCTTTGGGAGCCTTGCGGATCACTGGGGGTGGCAAGTGGAACCGCCTACGCGAACACTGCCACTGGTGTTCCTGCGGTTACCGAGAATGGGGATCCTGTGGTCTGCACCGGGGGCTTCACGTTCAACCCCGAGGTGATGACGCTCGAGCAGATGCGGCAAGTCCACAATCTTCTGCAAGGTGTCGGGCGCAGGAGCAGCGCCAGCTATCAAGACCGGGATTCGGAGGCCATCTTCGGCGAGGTGGGCTATCGCATAAGCGATCAGTTCCATATCCTGGCCGGAGTGCGCTACGCCGAAAGTACGGTGGAGCTGTTGAGAGGCCCGGGAGGCATGTGGGTACCGCAGAGCCAGACGAACCCACGCGCCGAGCCGTCGACGCAAGATAAATTGGCGCCGAAGGTCACCCTTAGCTGGCGGCCCAACGACGATACGATGGTCTACCTCACGTATGCGGAGGCGTTTCGCACTGGAGGCATAAACACACAGCTCGTGTCCCGAGTGGACGACTATGAGGATGCCGCCGCGCGGGGCGTCGCTGGCGCCGCGGAGCTAGCTGAAGCCGCCAGCCAACTACTGAACTTCGAAGGCGACGATATAGAGTCCTGGGAGCTGGGGGTCAAGGCGACGGTCCTGGATGGACGCCTCGACATCATCGCGAGCGTGTATGCCACGGACATCAATAATGCCGTGGTCCGCACCGGCACCAATTTCCCGGCTCTGCCGGATCCCGATAACCCATTGCTCACCACACCGTATAGCCCGGACGTCAATGCCAACATCGGCAAGGCCGCATCCCAAGGCTATGAATTTGAGCTGCGGGGCAGACTGACCGACTCGTTGCGCTTGCACGCGGGCGGCGCGTATGTCCCCGATGCGGAAACCCAGACGCAGCAGTCGGGCGGGGTCATAGCGGGTGCGGGGGTACGGGTCAACATCGACGCGGGCAACCGCATTAGCTTCACGCCGGTACACTCCTATTTCGCCTCGTTGATGTATGACTTCGAGCTCGCCGGCTTCGACGCTACGCTGCGTGCCGATTCCTACTACCGGGGCACGAAGTTGTTCAGGAGCGAAAACAACGAGCGGCCGACGCCAACCAATCGGATCCTGAATCTGAAGCTGTTGCTGGCCCGGGACAACTATGAGGTCGGCGTCTTTGTGCAGAATGTCACCGATGAGATCAACCCCTTTACGCTCGGTAGCAGCGGCTATAATGGCTTCAATCCACCGCGGACACTCGGGTTGCAGTTCAGCTTAAGCCAATAGCCCTCAGCGCTTGCTGAGTTGAACCATGGCGCAGCCCGCACCGAAAGGTGCGGGCTGTTTTTTGTGTGCCCTTCGGTGACCGGGGCTTGAGGTTGCCAGGACGAGGGCTCGCGCCCTTTGTTGCGGCGTCTCTGCATAATCTACACTCCGCCCGGGCTCAACAACGAAGTGACATGCCAACAACACCGTACTTTTCTGTTCAAACAGCGCGGTGAAATACCTCAAGGACCCGTTGGTGGCATTCCTGTTGATCGGCGCCGCGATCTTTGGCGTAGATGCGTGGCGTTCCAGCGGCCCGGACCTCGTGCGCGTCGGACCGCTGGATATCGAGCGGCTGCAAAATCAATGGCAAATACAAATGGGCCGCCCGCCGACTCACACGGAGCTCGACGGCTTGATCAACGCGCATGTTCGCGAAGAGATACTGGTGCGGGAGGCGCGGAACATTGGTCTCGACGATAACGACGTCATCATCCGGCGCCGTCTCGCTCAAAAGCTGACGTTTTTGACCGAGGATCTCGCGCTACTCGAGCCGCCGACCGATGCGGAGTCTATCGAGTTTTTCCAAACGAACGCCGAGCGCTACCGAATACCGGCGCGATATTCCTTCTCGCACGTTTACTTCAGTCCCGATGCACGTGCGACGCCGCGCGAGGATGCGATCGCGGCAGCACACCATGTCGACGAGACTAACTGGCGCTCGCTCGGCGATCCTTTCATGTTGCACGACACCTTCGCTAACGTCTCCGAGGCCGACGTTCGCAAGGACTTCGGCGCCAAGTTCTCCGAATCACTGGCCAAGCTCACCGGAGACGGTTGGCAAGGCCCGGTCGAATCCGGCTACGGCTACCACTTGGTGCGCGTCAACCAACGGACTCAGGCGCGCGCCCCCAGTTTCCATGAGGTGAAAGAGAAGGTCGTAGGCGACCTCGACGCGAAACGCCGTGCAGATGCAAACGCACGCTACTACGAGTCGTTGCGTTCGCGATACGAGATTGAGGTCGTACGTTGAGGTCTCGGTGGCTGCTTTTGGCTGCCGTCTTTTGCGCCGCTGCGGCAACCGGCCACGAGGTCCGGCCGGCCTACCTCGGGATCACGGAAATCAGCTCCAATGTCTTCGAGGTGTTGTGGAAGCAGCCGTTGCTCGGCGATCGCCGCCTACCACTCGAGCCCGTGCTGCCCGAGCACTGCGTGCTCGCGGTCCGCAGCGTCGACGATGTTCGCAAAGCGGCGTTGATTCAACACTGGACGGCCGATTGCGGACCAGGTGGCCTGGTTGGATCCGTGATCGGCATCGAGGGCCTGTCGAGCACGCTCACTGATGTGCTGGTCAATGTTGCGCTGCTCGACGGGACATCCATCTCGGCTTTGCTGCGACCGGAGGCGCCCTACTTGACGGTTGACTCGAAGGGGCGCGCGAATCTGCTTGGTTATCTGACACTCGGAGTCGAACATCTGCTGTTCGGCTTCGACCACATTCTGTTTGTGATCGGGTTGATGTTTTTCATCACGAAACCCGGCCCGCTCATCAAAACGATTACCGCCTTCACGATCGCACACAGCATTACGCTCGGCTTGGCGGCTCTCGAGATCGTGCGGCTCTCACAAGCGCCCGTGGAGGCCGTGATCGCATTATCGATCCTGTTTCTGGCCGTAGAACGTCTGCGTGGCGCCGAGGCGACCATCACCGCCCGCCATACCTGGATCGTAGCGTTCGTTTTTGGACTCCTGCACGGTTTCGGCTTTGCCGGCGCGCTCGCCGACATTGGCCTGCCGAAGGCAAATGCGCTTTGGGCGCTATTCCTCTTCAACCTGGGCGTCGAGATCGGCCAGCTAGTGATCGTCGCCGCCGCGCTCACGGTGGTTGCCTGCGTGCGCCATGCAAAGCTCTCCTTGCCGCAATGGCTCATCCACGCACCGCTTTACGGCATCGGCAGCATCGCGTCCTATTGGTTCGTGTCGCGCACGGTGCTGATCTTTTGATGATGGAAAATGCGTGCGGGTCATGCGATGGTTACGATGGCTTGACGCGGACAGCGGACGGACACGAATCCGGCAAGCAGACACGGGGGATTGATATGTTGCTGACTCCACTATCCACACCGGATGTGCCGAATCACTGCGCCAGGTGGCTAGGGCGCCTCTCTGGTCCGACTCCATCGGGCCGGCGCATGATGACTGGCGCACTCGGCACATTGGCGGTCGCGGCTTCGTTTTTCACCATCCAGGCAGGCGCGGAATCGCCGGTCCGAAATGTTTACTTCGGAGACCTGCACGTGCACACGAAGTACTCGGCCGATGCCTACAAGTCCGGCGCACGCACGGGGCCGGACGAGGCTTACGCGTACGCGAAGGGCGCCCCACTGCGGCATCCGGCCGGCCAGACCATCCGCATGCGCGGTGCGCCGCTGGACTTCCTGGCCGTCACCGACCACGCCGAGTATCTGGGCAACATTACAGCGCTTGGCGAATCGGCCGACCCATCTTCCGTTACGAGTCCCGGCGAGGTCACCCCCGACTTTGTGATCGAGGCTTACAGTGCCTTCGGGCGGGCCCTCCACGACGGCGAGCTCGATCCTGGACTTGCGCAGTCGATACGTCGAGACGCGTGGCAACGGACCATTGAGGCGGCCGAACGCCACTATGCGCCGGGTAAATTCACGACTTTCGTCGGCTTCGAGTACACCTCGGCGCCGGATGGCATGCTGCACCGCAACGTCATCTTCAAGGGCGCGCGCGTACCCGAGCTGCCTTTCGCCGCGTTCGATTCCCTCAATCCGGAAGACCTGTGGGCCTGGCTGGATCGGTTGCGGGCACAAGGCATCGAGGCGCTGGCGATTCCCCACAATACCAATCTGAGCCGAGGGAACTTCTTCCAGACCACCACGTTCGCCGGAGAGCCGATGGATGCGGCCTATGCGGAAGTCCGGATGCGCAACGAGCCGATCGTGGAAATGACCCAGGTGAAGGGAACGTCCGAGACGCATCCGCTGCTGTCGCCGAACGACGAGTGGGCCAACTTCGAGGTGCGCGACAGGAGCAGTGACGAGATCAAGGGCGCGTACGTGCGCGATGCGTTGCTGATGGGACTCGAGTTACAGCACAGCCAGGGATTCAATCCGTACCGGTTCGGATTCATCGGCTCCAGCGATACCCACAACACGGGTGGGGCATACGAGGAATCCACCTATCACGGCAAGATTGGCATTGTCGATGGGCGTCCCGAGTGGCGTTTGGAGATAATCGACGAGGACAATCCTGAACTGAACCGGCGGCCTGGTTCCACCACTACCGGATTCGACTGGAGCGCGTCGGGGCTGGCGGCCGTCTGGGCCGAGGCCAACACGCGTGAAGCGATCTATGCGGCGCTGCGGCGCAAGGAGACCTTCGCCACCAGCGGCACGCGGATCCGCGTGAAATTCTTCGCCGGCTACGATCTCGACGCGGCCGACGCAAGCCGGCTGTACGCCACCGGGGTCCCGATGGGCGGCGAGCTCGAGGCGCGCCCGCGCGGTGCGCCGCGCTTATTTGCCTGGGCGTTGCGGGATCCCTCGAGTGCGTGGCTGCAGCGCCTGCAGATCGTCAAGGGCTGGCTCGACGATGGCACCCGGCGGGAGCGAGTCTATGACGTTGCGTGCGCCGATGGCCTCGAACCGAGCCCCGACAGCCACCGCTGTCCTGACAACGGGGCCAGCGTGGACCTCGCGACCTGCGACTTCGACTTCGACAAGGGCGCCGTTGAATTGAAGGCGATGTGGGAGGATCCGGACTTCGACCGCGACGAGCGCGCCTTTTATTACGTGCGTGTGCTCGAGAACCCAACCTGCCGGTGGTCGACCTGGGACGCGATTCGATTGGGCCTCCCGTTGCGCGCGGAGAAGGAGCCTACACTGCAGGAGCGAGCCTGGACGTCGCCCATATGGATCTTGCCCCGGACGGCGATGTAGACGAAGTTCGGATTGATGGAATACGTCAACCTCGGCAGATCCGGACTCAATGGTTGCCTGCGTGCGCCATGCAAAGCTCTCCTTGCCGCAATGGCTCATCAACGCACCGCTTTACGGCATCGGTAGCATCGCGTCCTATTGGTTCGTGTCGCGCACGGTACTGATCTTCTGATGATGGAAAATGCGTGCGGATCATGCGATGGTTACGACGGCTTGACGCGGACAGCGGACGGACACGAATCCGGCAAGCAGACACGGGGGATTGATATGTTGCTGACTCCACTATCCACACCGGATGTGCCGAGTCACTGCGCCAGGTGGCTAGGGCGCCTCTCTGGTCCGACTCCATCGGGCCGGCGCATGATGACTGGCGCACTCGGCACATTGGCGGTCGCGGCTTCGTTTTTCACCATCCAGGCAGGCGCGGAATCGCCGGTCCGAAATGTCTACTTCGGAGACTTGCACGTGCACACGAAGTACTCGGCCGATGCCTACAGGTTCGGCGCACGCACGGGGCCGGACGAGGCTTACGCGTATGCGAAGGGCGCCCCACTGCGGCATCCGGCCGGCCAGACCGTCCGCATGCGCGGTGCGCCGCTGGACTTCATGGCCGTCACCGACCACGCCGAGTATCTGGGTAACTCGGCAGCGCTTGGCGACTCAGCCGACCCATTGCCCGATTCGGAATCCGGCGAGGTCACCCCCGACTTTGCGATCGAGGCTTACAGTGCCTTCAATCGGGCCATCAGCGTCGGCGAGATCGATCCTGGTTTTGCGCAAGAGGACATACGCCGAGACGCGTGGCAACGGACCATTGAGGCGGCCGAACGCCACTACGCGCCGGGTCAATTCACGACTTTCGTCGGCTTCGAGTACACCTCGGCGCCGGATGGCATGCTGCACCGCAACGTCATCTTCAAGGGCGCGCGCGTACCCGAGCTGCCTTTTGCCGCCTTCGATTCTCTCAATCCGGAAGACCTGTGGGCCTGGCTGGACCAGTTGCGGACGCAAGGCATCGAGGCGCTGGCGATTCCCCACAATAGCAATTCGAGCCGAGGGAACTTTTTCCAAACCACCACGTTCGCCGGCGAGCCGATGGATGCGGCCTATGCGCAGGTCCGCATGCGCAACGAGCCGATCGTGGAAATGACGCAGGTGAAGGGAACGTCCGAGACGCATCCGCTGCTGTCGCCGAACGACGAGTGGGCCAACTTCGAGGTGCGCGACAGGAGCAGTGACGAGGTCAAGGGCTCGTACGTGCGCGATGCTCTGCTGATGGGGCTCGAGCTGCAGCACAGCCAGGGATTCAATCCGTACCGGTTCGGATTCATCGGCTCCAGCGACACCCACAACACGGGTGGGTCCTACGAGGAGCCCACGTATCACGGCAAGATTGGCATTCTCGACGGGCGTCCCGAGTGGCGTTCCACGATTCCCAACGAGGACAATCCTGAACTGAACCGGCTGCCTGGTATCACCACTACCGGATTCGACTGGAGCGCGTCGGGGCTGGCGGCCGTCTGGGCCGAGGCCAACACGCGTGAAGCGATCTATGCGGCGCTCCGGCGCAAGGAGACCTTCGCCACCAGCGGCACGCGGATCCGCGTGAAATTCTTCGCCGGCTACGATCTCGACGCGGCCGACGCAAGCGGGCTGTACGCCACCGGGGTCCCGATGGGCGGCGATCTCGAGGCGCGCCCGCGCGGTGCGCCGCGCTTTTTTGCCCGGGCGTTGCGGGATCCCTCGAGTGCGTGGCTGCAGCGCCTGCAGATCGTCAAGGGCTGGCTCGACGATGGCACCCGGCGGGAGCGAGTCTATGACGTTGCGTGCGCCGATGGCCTCGAACCGAGCCCCGACAGCCACCGCTGTCCTGACAACGGGGCCAGCGTGGACCTCGCGACCTGCGACTTCGACTTCGACAAGGGCGCCGTTGAATTGAAGGCGATGTGGGAGGATCCGGACTTCGACCGCGACGAGCGCGCCTTTTATTACGTGCGTGTGCTCGAGAACCCAACCTGCCGGTGGTCGACCTGGGACGCGATTCGGTTGGGCGTCCCGTTGCGTGCGGAGAAGGAGCCTACGCTGCAGGAGCGAGCCTGGACGTCGCCCATATGGATCTTGCCCCGGACGGCGATGTAGACGAAGTTCGGATTGATGGATTACGTCAACCTCGGCAGGTCCGGACTCAAGGTGAGCCGGGCCTGCCTTGGCGCCATGAACTTCGGCACATCGAACGACGCACCGTGCGGTGAAGCGGAGTCGAAACGGATCATTGACGCATTCGTCGATGCCGGCCACAACTTCATCGATACGGCGAACGGCTATACAGGCGGTGAGTCGGAAGGGGTCGTGGGACGGGCGGTGGCGGACCGGCGGCATTCGGTGGTGATCGCGACCAAGGCATGGGTCCGTCAAGGGCCCGGCCCGAACGACCTGGGGACGTCGCGGCTGCATCTGACGAGTGCGCTCGACGCCAGTCTGAAACGATTGGGCACCGACTACATCGATCTCTACCAGATGCATGCCTGGGACGCCACGACGCCGATCGAGGAGACCATGGCGACGCTCGACGGGTTCGTGCGTGTCGGCAAGGTGCGCTACATCGGTTGTTCCAACTACACCGGCAGCCAGATCGTGGAAGCGCAGTGGGCCGCGTCGCGCCAGAACGGCACGCCCTTCATCAGCCTGCAGCCGCGCTATTCCCTGCTGTCCCGGGAGATCGAGGCTGATGTGCTGCCGGCGTGCCAGCGACACGGGCTCGGCACGTTGATCTACAGTCCGCTCGCAGGCGGCATGTTGAGCGGCAAGTACCGGCAGGGTGAGCCGCCGCCACCCGATTCAAGGTTCGCCAGGCGCGAGCACTACGGTGCATTCAGCGAGCGCAACTTCGAGATCGTCGAAGCCGTCAAGGCGATCGCCGCGCAACTGGACACGACGCCCTCGGCCGTCGCCATTGCCTGGTGCCTGACGAGACGCGGCGTGACCTCGGCGATCATCGGCCCGCGCATGCTCGAACAGATGAATGCGTGTCTGGAGGGAATGGAGCTGACACTACCGGACGAAGCCTTGAAGGCGCTGTCGGACGTGTCCCGCCCAGGCGATCGCCGCTAGCCAGATCAGGTGAGCGGACGGTCCGTTTCGGATGTGAAGCTCGGCTACGATGTAGACACCGACGACAGTGCGGGCAGTGGCGTCGTGATCGCTCGTCGAACGCCATTTCCGCATCCGGTCAGAGCCGTTCCCGCGCACCTGTACCTCTTCTTGCTGACAGCGATCTCACTGGGTCTGCGGGGTATCGGCGCGCAGCCTGGAGACGAAGCCGGCCCGGCATCCGCAGCTGACTTGACCGCAGCCGGAAGTGACCAACCCGACGTGCTTGTGCGGTTTCGAGACGATCAAACGGACAAAGTCTTCGCGATGCACCGGCTAGACGGTGAACAACTGATGTTCAGTGTGAGCGAGCCGGGCAAGCCGGTAGGTGATGAATACGCCGGTCCAGAGATCGCGTGGATCCGCGCTTCAGCCTCGTTGTGGAGCGACTTCGAGCCGGGCATTGCCGAGATTCAAGCGCGATTGAGAGATGGGCGGAGCACTTGGACGCTGGACGACAGCGGGAGGGCTGCGCTAACCCGGGCGGCCAGCTCGGCTGATACCGAAGGATTTGTCGTGGTGTCGGGCGTCACGGGTCTTGTTTCGGAAGTCGCGTACCTGTTCCGGAAAGACGGCTGGGAATACGCGATTTGGCGCTCGGAGGGGCGGGCCGACCGAATTCCCGAGGGCGATATGGGCGCCTATCGATCCATGGGGGTCATTGCCGTGTCGCCCGATGGTAGGCGGCACCGATACGACCCACCGCCGTTCCAACCGAGTCAAGGGTCACCTGCCGCGGGGATGCCCTCGAGGTAGGGTCGGCCTCGCGGCCCACAAGGCAACTCCGCCGACCGGATGCGATCAAGGAAGTCCGCGTGCCGGGGAGCGAGCTATCAGCCCGCATATCTCACCAAGTCGCTTGTTGGATTGCCGAATGTGATGCGTTTCAATCGGTTACTTCCCCATCTCCAACATCGTGCCGGGGGCAGACGGGCAGACAGCCTAAGTGGGCTCCTGGTCGCAACGAGCAGTTTCTCCAGTCGTCGGGCTGACAAACAGCAGGTATTGTTGGGATCGCTCTTTGTAGCGGCCCGTCGCAACGAAACCCAAGCGCGCTGCCAGTCGGATAGATCTCACGTTGTCGTCCTCGATAAACGCCTCGATCTGGTCGGAACGCAGATTCGCCCTGGCCCATTCGATGGCCGCGATGGTCGCCTCAAGCATGTAGCCCTTACCCCAGAAGCCAGGGTGCAGGTGATACGCGATCTCAGCGACAGGAGAAATGGCATTGAAACCTACCATTCCCATGAATGTCGCGGGGCGGGGCTCCGATTTCAGAATCGACCATCGGAATCCCCAACCATCCCGCGCTGCCTGCTCCCAGAACTCTATGATCTTGTCGCTTTGGCCCACGGTCGTGCAGGGTGTATCGAGGACATTGCCGTCATAGTCGACCACCGGGCCGGAGTAACGGCAGACGTCTGGGTGCGACCACAGATTGAAGACACCGAGCGAGTGCACAGCCCCGATTGGTGCCAGCGTCAACCTGTTGGTGTGCCGGGTTGGTAGTGCGATCGGTTTCATGGGCAGCTTCTCTATTGCGACCCTTTATGACACGTTTTCCTGGATTTGGGTCGTGTGTCGAACGCGCGCAAACCAACGCCTTCGGGAAGGTGGCACGATCGAGTTCTAGCGTGTGGAGGAAGCCGACGGACGCGCGACTCGACCCTGATATGCTCCGGCAGCGTCTATTGCAAGGGTGGACCAATGGTTGTCTCTAGAACGGGACGCACGCACAGGGTCGGCTTGGCCGTCGTGTCCGCGATGGTGTTGTGCGCGATGGTCGCGGATAGCGCGCAGGATCGCCCCGGGCGTCCGCGGATCATCAATTGGGAGAGTCCCGGTAACCTGGCCGCCACGAATCCACTCGGCTGCGTCGCCTCCGAGACCGTTTCCGCCACGGATACCGCGGCCGACATTGCGTCAGGCGTCCGTGCCTGCATCAAGGAGGGCGACTATGATCGGATGGCCGACTTGGTTTTGGTCGCCAACGCTTACGCCTACTACGACACGCTAAGGGTCACCGATCCTACAGCGCACGCTGCCGTGACTGCCCTGTTCGCGGACCGCTTCCTAGGCCTATCGAGGTCGCAGCGGCGTCGTGTATTGCGCGCGGTCGAAAAGCTGCGCGGCGATGAGAAGCGGATTGGCGGACTCTGCGCGACGCTGGCGGCGGTGGGGCCACCCCGTTACCGGCCGACTTACATGATCGCCCACGGACTTATGTCCTTTCCGGGCATGCCCAAGGAATCCCCGTTGCGCGAGATCGACACGGTCGCGGGCTGGCGGAAGGTGCTGGTCGAGTTCGTTAATTGCCGGGGCGCGTTGCACATCGAAATGTCCCCGAGCGACATCGACACCTCGGCCGATGAACCCGTCGCCGTGCCTGCGTCGACCTATCGGGCGAAGCCCTCTTTCCGCGATCAACTGCGCTCGGGTGGCGAGGGACCGGAGATGGTCGAGATTCCGGCGGGGCGGTTTGTCATGGGATGTGTTTCGGGTCGGAGATGTCACCACAGCGAGAAGCCGGTGCACGAAGTGACGATTTCCGAACCATTCGCGCTGTCGGTGCACGAGGTGACATTCGAGGACTACGACCGCTTCACGCACCCCAACAAGGTTTATGACCAGGGATGGGGCCGCGGAAATCGCCCGGTGATCAACGTGTCTTGGGACAATGCGAAGGCGTACATTGCGTGGTTGTCGAGCGAGACGGGGGCCGAGTATCGTTTGCCGAGCGAGGCGGAGTGGGAGTACGCGGCGCGGGCGGGTTCGGAGACGAAGTACGGTTGGGGCAACGAGATCGGCTCGAACCGGGCCAATTGCCTTTTGCACTTTTGCGGCGATCAGTGGGAGGACACGTCCCAGGTAGGCTCCTTCAAGCCGAATGCGTGGGGCCTGTATGACATGCACGGCAACGTTGCGGAATTGGTCGAGGACTGTTGGAACTACAACTACGCGGGGTCGCCCCCTGACGGTAGCGCGTGGCTTGAGGGTGAGTGCAAGGTGCGCATTTTGCGCGGCGGCGCCTGGTCCGAGGGTCCGAGGGACCTCCGCCCCGCGAGCCGGGGCAGGATCACCACCGGCGTCCGCCGCCGCGACGTCGGGTTCCGCGTGGTCCGGACGCTCACTCCTTGATTCGTTACGCCCTTACCCCTTTGGTCGCCGGCAATGCTTTCTCGAGTATGGCGTAAACCTCCGAGGCCGGGACGCCGTCCGCCAGCAGCGAGGCGTCGAGTCTCTCGAAAAGTCCTTCGTCGCAACCCCGGACCAGGTCGGGGAACTGGATATCGACAATGTCCCAGTAAACGCGGCCCTCTTCCACTTGAGAGCGTATCTGCGAGAGGCCGCCGTTGTAGTCATCCGGGAAGAGACCTCGACGCCGGTTTCGGCGGCAACGGGCTTGAGATAAGCCTCCTCGCAGGCGTCGGCGTACGACCCGCCCCACGAAACCACCGTCACGGATTCTGCCGCGGTGTAGGCAGGTCCGAATCCGACCAGCGCGGCCAGCAGCAGACGCGTCATTCGATACACCGGGATCGTCCGCATGCTTGATCTCCCGAGACGGTGTGCTAGCGGTCCCGCAACCGAAATTCGGGGATCGTTTCAGGAACCACCAATTCCGCCTCGGTGTGCTCCTGCACCTCATCCGGCGCCCACCCCGGCGCAAGTTCACGCACCTGAAACCCCTCCGGCGTCAGGTCGAACAACCCCAGGTCCGTCACCACCATCGTCACAACGCCCGGCGCGGTGATGGGCAGTTGACAGCGGTGTAACAGTTTCGGCTTGCCGTCGCGCGTGTTGTGCACCAGTGCGATGAACACCCGCTTGGCGCAAGCCGCGAGATCCATCGCGCCGCCGATCCCACCGCCCTTGCGGTTGGGAAAGCGCCAGTTGGCGAAGTCGCCATTCTCGGAGACCTCGTAGGCGCCCATGACCGTGGCGTCGATCATGCCGCCGCGAATCAGCGCGAACGAATCCGCGTGGTGCACGATCGCCATGCCGGGCGCGGCGGTCACCTTCTGCGCCCCGGCGTTCACCAGGTGTGGAATCTCTTCGCCCTCGGGGGCGAGGGGTCCGTATCCGATGACCCCGTTTTCGGAGTGGTAGATGATGTCTCTGGACGGGTCGACGTAATTCGAACACATCGTCGGAATGCCGACGCCCAGGTTGACGACCCATCCATCCTGGAATTCCATCGCCACGCGATCACACATGGCCTGGCGCGTCAGTCTCGGTTTATCGGCCATGACGACTCTCCTCAGTCACGATGTCCACCTAATCGAAGATTCCATCGGGGGGAATCTGCACGATGCGGTCGGTGTAGACGCCCGGCACGTGGACGCAATCCGGGTCGATCCCCCCGGCATCGACAATCTCATGCTCCACCTCCACGACGGTGACCTTCGCCGCCATCGCCATGATCGGATTGAAGTTGCGCTGCGCGAAGCGAAATTGCAAATTGCCGAACGTATCGGCGCGCCAGGCGCGAATGAAGGCGTAATCCGCCGGCAAGGGATACTCCAGCACGTGCATACGGCCGTCGATCTCCCGGTGTTCCTTGTCTTCGGCCAGTTCGGTTCCCACGCTGGTGGGCGTATAGAACGCGCCGATTCCTGCCCCCGCCGCCCGGATTCGCTCGGCGAGTGTCCCCTGCGGCACCAGCTCCGCATCGATCTCGTCATTGTTGTACATGCGGACAAACGGCGAATCTCGCGATGGATGCGTCGGTGCGGTGAAGGCGCAAAACACCTTGCGTATGCGGCCAGCCTCAACCAGGACGCCGATATCCCGGTTGACGCTGTTGGAGATGGTGGCCAGATTCGTCGCGCCCTGATCGACCAGCGCCGACATGAGATTTTTCGGCGTCCCGGGAGTGCCGAATCCGGGGACCATGATCGTGGACCCGTCCGGCACGTCCGCCAGCGCTGCCTCGAAACTCGGCAAAACCTTATTTTTCATTTTCTCTGCATCCCTTTTGTTCGGGGTTTATTGACCGATTCATGCGCAGGAACACCCCGAACGGCCTTAAGTTGCCGGCTCCGTCACAGCGTCGGGGAACACGCGGGCGCGCAGGTCGGCGAACGTGCCGCCGCCGATCTCGACATCGAAACGGAGTTCGTGGTCACCGCCAATCAACGCCATTGACCCTTCTGTGGCGTCTCGTATCGAGATCGCGGGCTCTGCGATCACCACCCAAGGATTTTTTTCGTGCTTCGTCATATATATCGATCGCATGTGGAAGATGTCACCGTCACGGGTCACGGACAGCACGATCCGGTGTCCTTCGCCTGCGGGCGACTCGATCCGCATTTCGGCCATCTGCCCGAGCCGGACCAGCATCTGCGGCGAGAAGACACGTTCGCCGTCGCGGTGGATCTCAAGCGTGACGAGGGCGGCATCCTGGGCATCGGAAGCGGCGGCGAGGGGCAACGGGAGGAGGGTCAGCATCGCGAAGGCGATGATGACAGGTCGAGAAATCATGGTACTCCCCAGGAAAAGACTGAGTGCTGAGCATAGCCGGGTTGCGGCTGAGGTGGAAAGAACGGAGCGGTCGAGCGTAAAACGGGCTCCTGGGAGCATGGGTTCGCTCTTAGCCACGAAAAATTGGGGGTTGACGTCCACCCGACCAGTGCTGAAAAGTTGACTTAATAGTTTCAGTACATATGCTGGTTGAAACAAAAATGCACAAAGTTGGCCGTAACTGCGAGGGGACTGGGGCATGAGTCAGGCACAACCGAAACCTGTGGTGCAGTTTCTGGCGCGGTTGCAGGAAACGGGAGGGTTGAAGGGGATCGACATCGCAAACTTCACGGGGGTGTCGAAGGCGACCGTGTCGCGATGGAACAGTGGTCAGAAGTCGCCGCATCCGCGGACCCAACTCATCATGTCGGACCTGTCGTACGTGGTGATGAGGCTTGGCGAGTATTACGGTCACGAGGAAGTGCGAGCCTGGCTCTACTCGAGGCATCCGCAACTGGAGGGGGAGCGGGCGATCGACCTGATCCATGACCAGCGAACCGAGGAGGTCATCGCGATACTCGATCGGCTCGATGCCGACGCGTATCTCTGAGCATGGCCTGGAAAAGCCAGCGGAGGCCTGGGGGTATCCGCGATCAGTCACTTTTGGACTCGCTCGAGGCGCTGCCGACAGCGCCGTTCGAAGGAACTGTGTGGAGGTCTGCGCGAGCCGGTCAGGACCCGCTTCTTTGCGGGCGGTCGGGAGGTCGGTGGGACGACGGCACGCTGGATGTGTTGTACACCTCGGAGGCAAGAGAGGGCGCGGTTGCCGAGCGGCGGTTCCACCTCTTCCAGGGACAACCGTTTCCGCCGTCCAGGGTGCGTTACGAACTGTTCGAACTGTGGATCTCACTCACGTCCGTCATACGTTTTGCCAGTGTGGAAGCGTTGGCCGAAGCTGGGCTCCGCGTGGAAGGGTACGGGCTGCTTAGTTACGTGGAGCGTGAGAGGGAGTACCCGCGATCACAGGAGATAGCCGAGGCGTGTGCATTCCTGGGCGCGGACGGCATGCGGGTACCAAGTGCGCGCGATGTGGCCCAGAGCAATCTGATCGTGTTCTGCGAACAACCGACCGGAATCGAGAAAAGAATAGTGCGAAGCCACGGGTTGGTGGACTTCACGCGAGCGTGACCGGGTATGGTCGGGGCTATCGGTGACGAGACGGGCGAACCTGTCATCGTCTCCGCTCGGATCGTGTCGCACCGACCGCCAGTCGCACTACCGTGTTTCGAATCACCCAGTGGAATCCCAGCCTAGCGATTGGTACCTGATCGCGCGAACGAGTCCGCCTCTCCGCCCACAAATGGGCCTTAAGTCGCCGGTTTCCCCGCAGCGGGGTACACGCGGGCGCGCAGGTCGGCGAACGTGCCGCCGCCGATCTCGACATCGAAGCGGAGTTCGTGGCCACCGCCAATCAACGCCATTGACCCTTCTGTGTGACAGGTGGAGGGACCATGGGTACTCCCGAGGCAGAACTGAGTGCTGAGAAAAGGCAGGGTTGCGGTTGAGGTGGGAAGATCGGAGTGGTCGAGCCTAAGTGGGCTCCTGGGTGCAAGGAACAGTTTCTCCGCTCGTTGGACTGACGACCAACAAATATTGTTGAGACCGCTCTTTGTAACGTCCCGTGGCAACAAGGCCCAAGCGCGCTGCCAGACGGATAGATCTCACGTTGTCATCCTCGATAAGCGCCTCAATCCGATCGCAATGCAGATTCGCGCCGGCCCATTCGATGGCCGCGATGGTCGCCTCAAGCATGTAGCCCTTACCCCAGAAGCAAGGGTGCAGGTGGTACGCGATCTCAGCGACAGGAGAAATGGCGTTGAAACCCACCATTCCCATGAATGTCGCGGGGCGGGGCCCCGATTTCAGAATCGACCATCGGAATCCCCAACCATCGCGCGCTGCCTGCTCCCAGAATTCTATGATCTTGTCGCTTTGGTCCATGGTCGTGCAGGGCGTATCGAGGACGTTGCTGTCATAGTCGACCACCGGGCCCGAGTAACGGTAGACGTCTGGGTGTGACCACAGATTGAAGACACCGAGCGAGTGCACAGCCCCGATTGGTGCCAGTGTCAACCTGTTGATGTGCAGGGTTGGTAGTGCGATCGGTTTCATGAGCAGATTCTCTATTGCAACCCGTAGGAACGTCTTCTTCAATCCGGGCGATATGGCGAACGCGCCGGTCAAGAAGGGCTTTGCCGCTGCACTAGCTCCCTAACAGACTCCCGGCATCGCTTTCGTGAACCCGGTTCAGCGGGCTGACGAATTTATTCCTCTCCGACGTCGCCGGCGTGGCGGCCGAGCACCAGTGATCGCCGGAACCATCGCCAGTTGCCGATGGATCGCGTCGTTCACGGCGTCACGGATGGGAAGCGATTTCGCTGTCTCCTCCCAACAGTCCTGGAACTGTTCGGCCGTTTCGGCCGCCGTGCGCACGAAGAATTCGAGGTTGACGTAGGCCGCGTCGGCCACGGCGGCGAAGTCGTCGAGGGTTAGCGCGTCCCAACGCGTGGCTGATCCCAGCCGCAACGCCAACCCGTCGTTCGGGATGTAGGCCGTCGTGCACAGGAGGTCGTAGGCGGGCGACAGTTCAGCGGTTCTGCCGTCGCGGTAGATCAGCGACCAGTTCTTCGTGTGCATGTCGCCGTTGCCGACAATCGCGGCATACATCAGGCGCTTCGCGAACTCGTTGACGGCTCGCTCGTCCGAGAATGCCGCCAGCAGGCGTGCCAGGTCCGCGCAGGTGTAGCGGTCGTACTTGTCGGCGGGACGCTGGCCGAGTACCTGCGCAAAATCCTCGGCGTGCACCCGCCCGTCGGCCGTCCTGTCGAACCGTCGAACCGCCAGCGCGTTCGCTTCCGCCATCCGTCCGCCGAGCACTTCGGGCGGAAGCCCTGCTATCCGGTCCATGGGAACCAGCCGCGTTTCCGGGATTTCGATGCCGACTGACTTGGCCAGCGACATCACCGAATACTCGTTCTCGGGAACGCCCTCGTGCTGGACGGACGGCAGCTTGAGGATCCAGTCCCCGCCGACCCCGTGCGCCGGGACCGTGAGGCCGCCCGACGCTTCCGTCACGGCCGAGAACTTCAATTGCACGCCCGCCAGGGAGAACCGCAGAATCTCCGGTGAACTCGCACGGTCTGGCTGGTCTTCGTCCGCATCGCGGTCATCGTCGATGACCGATCCTTCCCGGTGGACCACGACAGCCCCGGGCAGGTCGCCGCCGACCAGTTCGAGCAACTCAAACTCCCTGGTCGGCCGGACACCTGCCTTGTCGGCGAGGTACGTGCGGAGTCGGCCTTCCGGTAGCAGATTGGAGAAGAACGGTGGCAGGTCGCCCGTAACGGTGGCGGGTCCGCCGTCCACGATATCTCCCCGGTCGTCCATGAACGACTGACTCAGCGTTGGACGGTTGCGCCTTGCGGCATATCCGGGGTCGAACTCGAACTGGATTCGGCCACTATTGAACCGGACGATCTCGCCCACATCCTGTCCGTGCAGACGGACCTCCAGCGCGTCGGTCATGCGTCCCCGCCGTCGCCCACCAGCAGTTCGACCGCCGTCAGCCGGCGGCCTCCCTCGTTTCGGCCTTCGAAGTCCCGCAGCAAGCCGGACACGGCTGGCAATGCGCGGCGGGGGACCAGCACGAACTCAAATCCGACGGCTCTCGCCATCTGGACGGCGTGGGACAACTTGGGGTCCACCAACCCGTTCTCGATCCGGGACAAGTGGGCCTGCCGGATGCCGGTTCGGTCCTCCATCTCGCGTTGCGACATGCGCTGGCTCTTGCGGGCGTTGCGCAACTCGATGTGCCATGATTGGGGCGTGACGCGTGCTGTGGCCATCTGTCCGACCTCCTCGGATTTGATGCTTCAAACGCATAGTTTTTGCCTAATAATTCCAATTTAGCATATTTTGTGAATGCATCCATGTGTCCGAATGATCGGTAACGGCCAACTACCGGGACGCCGGGTACTGCACCACCATGATTGGCAAGACCCATTTTCGGCTCTAACCAAGCCGATGCCGGCCATACGCGCGACGGTGCTTAAGACCGCGCAATAGGTGTCGAAGCTGCTCCTGCGAAGTGGGCAGCAGTACTGTCGAGGCATCCCGCCGAAGCCGCGTCAAGTGCCTTGTCCGGCCGAGGCGAGGTTCGTTTCGATACTGTATACTTGACCATATGTGTCGGGAACGCGATTGTCCCCGCCTCAGCCGACAATCGCTTCGGATCTCACTGCCACAAAACAGGTTGCGACCGTGATGGTTCAGTTGCCTTGTCTTGCCTGTCTTGCCTTGCCGAGACACGAACGGTACCGCACACTACGTGTCGGATGAGCCATACGACCATCACAGAAGTCGAGAACACGGCGTTGTCGGACGGCGAATCTCACCTATCAACCCCTGTCGACAACAACTTGCCGAGCACAGCGCCTTCTCCAATGCTGTTCCCGCTCGGTCCCTACCGTCGGCTTACGGACCGCGGGCGCCGGGTCCCCGCGATCTCGGAGTCCCTGTTGATCTGCGGCGATGCCCGGCGCGCGCTGAGCCTGTTGCCTTCAGAGTCCGTTCAGACCGTCGTGACCTCACCTCCGTACTGGTCCCTCAGGGACTACCAGGTCGAGGATCAGATCGGGCGTGATGACACGTTGCGCTCGTATATCTGCAGCATCGTCGAAGCGTTTGATGAGTTGCGGCGCGTGCTTCGAGGGGACGGGACCGTATGGCTCAATGTGGGCGACTCCTATACGTCGGGGAACCGGCGTTACCGCGCCCCCGACCGCAAAAACCGTGCGCGCGCCATGGAAGTTCGACCCCGCACACCTGAAGGGTTGAAGCCGAAGGATCTGATTGGTGTTCCCTGGCGGCTCGCCTTGGCGCTGCAGGATGCCGGTTGGTGGATTCGTAGCGAAGTCATCTGGCACAAGCCGAATGCCCACCCCGAGTCGGTTCGTGATCGCCCCACCAAGGCTCACGAAACCGTGTTCCTTCTCTCGAAGGAGCAGAATTACTACTACGACGCCAGTGCTGTCGTCGGTCCCAACGACAGGAGACTGCGTACCGTGTGGGACATACCCACGGAGCCCCTCAAACGCGCGAATGGTGACGAAGACGACCATCCTGCGATGATGCCTGTAACGCTCGCGCGACGATGTGTTTCCATCACAAGCAGTCCGGGCAGCGTCGTTCTGGACCCCTACGCTGGCTCGGGTACGACCTTGCTCGCTGCCGAGGGACTGGGTCGGCGATGGGTAGGCATTGAACTCAACCCATCGTTCGCCGACCTTATCGAACGCCGGATGCACGGCCGGTGACGCTTGACGAACTCAAGGCGAAGCTCGACACGTTCTCCCCAGCCAAGATCGCCTTCGTCGCAAACGTCGTCGAGTCTCTGTCGAATCCGTCTCAGGCCAACATCCGGTCAGAGGACACTTGGCTAACAGCCGTCCCGGAGTGGATCGAATACTTCGGCCTCGCTCTCTCGGTCCACCACGCTGCCACGACAGTTCCGCTGGGTCTAACGTCATTCGAAACCGTCTTCCGCAATGCCTGCCAACATGTCCATTGGGATGTAACCGCACCAGCTTCAGCTACCCAACGATTCGTCGACCTCGCCGTGAGCATAGATTCCGCATCGACAAGGCACCTGTCCCTAAAGTCCACTGCGGCGCAAAACTTATCGGCGACGACCGTTCATATCTCCAAGCTCACCGAGGCCGCATGGATACAGGACGCCCGGACGCCCGCCGCGCGACGGAGCGCCACCCTCGAACTGTTCACCGCCTACCACGAAGCTGTAACTGCCATTCTGATGCTCCGCGCCTTCCGCGAGGCATCTGACCGAGTACCCAACCTCTACCAGCTTGTGGAAGTGCCAGTATCGTTGTTCGACTCAATCCAAAAAGCCCCGCTCAGCGCATTTCGAAACGATGCGCCCGTAATACCTTGCACAGACTCGGATGGCCGCGTCGTCGCCCGCGTCGCCCTTGATCGATCCGATGCAAAGATAACCGTCCGTCGCATCCTCCTCGACGCTTGCATCGTGCATGCCGATTGGACACGGCTCTAAGGGATCTACATCACCGACCGGGGCTTTCGGGCGTTCGGGATCGGTTCCTGGAAGAGTACTTCAGTCAACTGCTGGCCAACCTGAACGAGCTGCATCTCAGGGTGTATCAGGACGGTGGTATCCCGACCAGGCTTCAAGAGGAATACCCTGAGTACTGAAGACGCGACGTCGCGAGATTCTGCGGACATTCCAAATCGCCCGCGTTGGCGGTTGGCAATCTGCAGATGGCCAACCGGGCCGCGCGGGCGAACCTATCATCATCTCCGCCCGGATCGTGTCGCACCGACCGCCAGTCGCACTATCATGTTTCGAATCACGGGGTGGAATCCCGGATTGGTACACCACCGTCTACACGAAGGAGCTGCGCAAGAATGACCGAGCATTGGACGAAACTGAGGGTCGGCAAGGGCGGGCATATGTCAGCCCGGACGCGCGTTGACCAGAGTCCGGGCCTCTCGCGGCTGCTTGACGAGCGCCTGTCGACGCTGGGCGACCCCGTCCGAGGCATCACAACCGACGGTGTTGTGCGGGAAGGCCTGTACCCGCTGGCGGCGACCGGCGTCTCGACAAAGCCGATCACCGAGGCGGCCCGGACCTTTCTTCAGGCACTGACGGGCGAGCAACGGGGCCGAACCGCGCACTCGCTCGACGCAGACGAGTGGCGAACCTGGAACAACATTCATCTCAATTGCTGGCGCCATGGGATGATGCTGGAGGATCTGCCCGACGCGACCCGGAAGCTGGCACTTGACCTGCTCGCTGCAACACTATCCGCCCGAGGGTTCGATCAAGCGCGCGATATCATGCGTCTGAACGGCCTGCTTGCCGTCGTCTCCGAGAGTCCGGATGAGTTTGGCGAGTGGCCGTACTTTCTCTCCATCTTCGGCCAACCATCCGACTCCGAGCCCTGGGGGTGGCAGCTCGATGGACATCACCTGAACCTTAACTGCATGGTGATTGGCGATCATCTGGTGATGACTCCAACGTTCCTGGGATCGGAGCCTTGCGAGGGGGGCAATGGGCTGCTGGAAGGCACCAGGGTTTTCGGCACCGAAGAGCGAGCCGGACTCGATCTCATTCGTTCGCTGGACGACTCACAACAGTCGAGAGCGGTGACCCGGCCGTCCATTCACCCCGACGATCTGCCGCAGGAACTGAAGCACCCCTTCGACGGCCGCATGGTGGGCGGGACCGGCCACGACAATGCGGTCGTGCCGTACGAAGGCGTTATGGCCGGCGATTTCAGCGATGCCCAACGCCGCCTGCTGCTGTCGTTGATCGGCACGTACGTCGGCTGGACCCGGGACCATCACGCCGACATCAAGATGCGGGAGGTGAACGCCCACCTGGACGAGACCTGGTTCTCCTGGATGGGAACGACGTCCGACGACGGACCCTTCTACTACCGGGTACACAGTCCTGTGGTCCTGATCGAATTCGACCATCACCCGGGTGTGGTTTTCGACAACCCCGTGCCGTCCCGCAACCACATCCACACGATCGTGCGCACCCCCAACGGTGGCGATTATGGTGTCGATCTGCTACGCCAGCATCACGAGCGATATGACCACTCGCACGGGACCCACGAGCCCCGTCGCTGAGTGGGCAGGAGGTCGCATGTCAATCCCGGTCGGTCTCAATGTCTGGTCCCGCTTGGTGGAGGCAGACGTTCCCTTATCTGGACAAAGCCCTGGCCCCATTTGATTCCTTGTGGATCCCCGACCATGTGCAAAACAACGGTCACAAGGTCGGCGAAGGCTGGACCTTGATGTCGTTTGCCCTGGGCCGCTATCCGGACAAGACCGTCGGCCACCAGGTCTTGTGCAACAGTTTTCGCAATCCGGCGCACCTGGCGAAAATGATGGCTACCGCACAAGCCATTTCTGGTGGACGGGCTGTGTTGGGCATAGGAGCCGGTTGGAATGAGGCGGAATATCTTTCTTATGGCTGGCCATTCCCGAACGCAAAAGAACGCATCGCGCAACTGGCCGAGGCCATAAGAATCTGTCGTTTGATGTGGACGGAGGCCCCGGCCAACTTCGAGGGGCAGCACTATCAGATCAAGGATGCTTACTGCGAGCCCTTGCCAGATCCGATACCGCCGGTGATGGTGGGTGGCTCAGGCGAGCAATACACGCTGCGTGTGGTGGCTGAACAGGCCGATTGGTGGAACCATGTTTTCGAAGACCGGGAAGACCTATCGCCACAAGCAGGAGGTTCTCAAATCCCATTGTCGCGCGGTTGATCGCGACTACGACGAAATCAACCAAGTCATATGCACAAGCGTCTTCATTGCCGAAAACGAAAAAGAACTCAACCGCCTGAAAGCTGATCCCAATGTCAGGTCCGGCGGGAATAGCCTGGTCGGAACGCCGGAGCAGGTCACGGAAGCCTTGCTCGAAGTGATCGATCAGGGTGCGGACAGATTTGTGGTCAACATCTCCGATGCCCCACGGGTAGAAGGGACTCAGCTATTTTCAGCAGAGGTGATGCCCCACTTGAAGCGATAGGAATCTCACGGCTATCGCAAAAAAAGTGTATTGGTCGCTGCAGGTGTCCATGCACACGGCGCGCGCCGAGCGTACCTTCGTCAGGACGTATATACTTCGGTATACACGCTCGAGGGGTTTGCCATGCATGCGCTCAAGGTCCACAAGGTTGGAAACTCGCTGAATCTGCGCCTCCCAAAGGATGCAGTCAATGCGCTTCGTGTCAGCGAAGGCGACGTGGTTTATCTGACCGAAACGCCCAATGGGGGATATCGAATTACGCCCTACGATCCCGAGTTCGAGCGGCAGATGAGGCTTGCCGAAAAGGGCATGAGAGAGTACCGGAACGCGTTGCGTGAACTCGCCAAGTAGTGGTCACGAACTGGTTGAGCAAGACGGTCGTGTTGGCGATGCACGAGAGGCTGCTCGCGGATCATGGAGGCAGCCCAGGCCTCCGCGATCCAGGCTTGCTTGACTCTGCTCTGGCTCGTGCTCGGCAGCTCTACGCGTACGGCAAACCCGACACATGCGATTTGGCTGCGGCGTATGCTGCAGGGATCATCCGCAACCACCCCTTTGTGGATGGCAACAAGCGCACGGGCTTCATGTCCGCCTATCTGTTCATGGCAGAGAACGGATTGCAGTTGACAGTTCCGGAAGTGGAGGTTGTACAGATTGTAACCCTGCTCGCCGCGAGCGAAATCGATGAGGCCGCATTTGCCTCCTGGTTGAGAGAGCACGGCAAACCGATCTGAGAGAGATCGGCGCCGAACGGCGTTCGCTTGTCAGAAATTCGGGAGTGGCAGTCCTCCGCCAGGCATCGCGTGGCCGTTCTTGCGCAGGCCTCAAGTCGCGCCTGATGGTGTTCGGCCTTCAGCGTGATGCACAGCAGGGCAAGGACGTGGTCTTCAGCGAGGTGAACCTCTACTCGATGGCGCTTTCAGGATCTGTTCGAAACCGCTCTGCGAGTTGCTGGCTGACCACCGGACACAGTCGGGGGGCCTGGCCGCGAGGTGGCGACGGAATCGGGCAAGGGCATCGTACGCGCCGTCACGCAGGAACCCGGGAGTCAGTCGAACGCCTGATGCGCAGAGGCGCCACATGCCGCCGCCGGCTTCCAGCAGACGCACCAGTGCGGAGGTTTTTTCAAACCGTTTGCCCGACTTGTCCACGAGGCACCAACTGCTAGCGTTCTTTGTCCGGTAGCGGAACTCCCGGACAAAGGCGTGGTATCGACCAGACGGTTCATCGTGACCACGGCTGCCGGTTAGTCGGTGAGTCGCTCCGCCATGACGTCCAGCCCCCAGCGGTGCCACCAGGTGCGGAGTGGCTCCACCGCCACCTTGAAAACTATCTCGATGGGGCGGCCCTCGCCGTCCACGGCCCTCACCGTCACCGTCGTCTCTCCTTCCTCGCCGACATCGTTCGGCGTGACCACCAGCACGTCTCCGTCCACGCGCACGCCGAGCAGAGCCGGATCGCCGGACACTGCCGTGTAGGTCAGCCTGCCGCCTGGCGCCACCGCAAAGAAGCGCGCCAGGTGCAGGTTCTCGCCATCTCCGAGTGCCGGCAACACCAGGTCTGGGATCGCCGCGGTCACGGCGGGTGGCGTCCGAACTTCAACGCGGGCCGCGGCCCCGGGCCCGTGCGCCTCGACCGCGCGCACTTCGAACGTGTACGAGGTTGCGTTGGCAAGCCCCTCCACCACATGGCCTTCGACTGCGCCGCCCGGCAGGTCCGTCCAGTCTGGCGCCCAAGTAGCGCCGTCATCGACGCTGTATCGCAACTCGTAGCCGGTGATCGCGAAAGCCCCGGCATTCGCTGGCGGGGACCAGCGCAAAGTGACCCGGCCGTCGCCAGCCGCGGCCGAGAGGTTCCGGGGAGGACCGAGCGACCTCAGCGTGACAATCGCGCGGGCCGACCCGGCCCCGGGCCCGCTGCCGTTGACAGCGCGCACCTCGAAGCCGTAGGACGCGCCGGCGAACAGTCCGCGGATCGTGAACGACCGTGCCAAGGCGTCGTTGTCCGGCACGTCGGTCCACACGGGGTCCCAGGTCTCGCCGCCGTCGGCGGTCTGCTGGTATTGATAGCCGATCACGGCCGACGTGCCCGTGTCGTCGGAAGGCGCCCATGTCAGCGTCGCCTGGCCCGCACCCTCCCCGGCCCCCAGCCGCGGGGGGCCGGGCGCGGTCGAGGCGGGCTGCGACCAGTGGGTCGTGCCGAGCGCGGTCACGGCCCTGACGCGGTAGGTGTGTGCGGTGCCTTTCGGAGGTGCGGTGTCGGCATAGCGCGTTTTCGTGCCGACGTGCGTGGGATCGACATCGGCGAAGAGCGCATCGCTGGCCTTGCGCTGCAGCTCGTAGCCGGTGATTCCTTCACCCGCGTCGAGGGGGACATCCCAGGTCACGACCATCGCATCCGTGTCGGTGCCGCTGGTCTTGACGGCAACGCCGGACGGAGCCCACTGGGGACCGAACTCCTGCCAAGTCGCGACGCCGTCCCCGTCGGCGTCGGTCTTGAGAGCAGGATACCGGCCGGCCATGAACGTCCACGGGTCGTCGGGCTCGCCGTCCCCGTCGAGGTCGACGTTCCAGTCCTGGTAGATTCCGTCGTAGCCGGACGGGTCCAGAAGGTCCGCGGTCGTGCGACTGCCGACCCTTGAGGCGGGGTAGCCGACGGCGATCCCGTCTGCTGCGTGGCGCTCCGAGTAGCTTGCCGCAACCTCGGCGCCCATTCCCTGCACGCGGGCGGCGACGCCGCCGTTCCTTTCGCCGACCACGGCGCCGGTCGTGTAGCTGGCGACGATGCGGCCGAAGTTCCAACCCACGAGACCGCCGGCCCTGACGTCGCCCGCAGCCGTCCCGGTCGCGTAGCTGGCGGAAATAACCCCCGAGTTTGTTCCGACAAGGCCACCAACTTCCCACCCGCCCGCTGCGGGGCCCGTTGCGTAGCTGCCGGTGATGGTTGCGTTGTTGACCCCGACGAGGCCGCCAACTTCATTCGTCTCGCCCGTTACCCAGATGTGGGCGCGAGCGTTGCTGACTCCAGCTCCGGAGGCTATACCGACGACGCCGCCGACGAGATTGCGGCCCTTCACAGTCCCTGTCGCAACGACACCGCTCAGGTGCCCCACACTGCTTCCGGCTATTGCACCGACCCATTGGCCTCCGACGACTGTCGCCCCGATTACGCGGACGTTCCGGACGGCCCCCTCTCTTCCGATGGTGGCGAACAGACCCATCCGGAACGCGGCAAGTTCTCCCACCGCCGATTCGCTGCGGTCGATGAAAAGGCCCGAAATTGCGCGGCCGTTGCCGTCGAAAACCGCACGGAAAGTATCGGCGGCGTAGTAGGCGACAATTGGCCCGACAAGGACGGTTGGACCGCCGATCGGTTCCCAACCAAGGCCGTCGTTCCAGAAGCGGTCGCCCGCGTCGGCGACGCCGTTCCCGTTCGTGTCGAAGTCCAGGTCCGCCGTCAGTTCGTAACCGTTGCAGCCGCCCCAGCACCCCATGCCGTACAGCCGATGCGGAAACGCCGCGTCGTACACCTTGCCGATGGCTGGCGTGGGAAATCGCGGAGATCCATCGCTTCCAACAATACCGTCGCCGTTAGGATCGAGGCGAATGGCGTCCAGTTGCCCGAGGTCGCCAACCTCGATCAGGCCGTCGTCGTCGCGGTCGTAGTCCACCCGGACCGCGACCTGCACCGTCTGCCGCGCCGTCGAGTTGGACCCCGCGCGGTCCGTGGCGGACACCGTCACGGTCGCGGCCCCCCCGCCTGTGGGTGTCGCCACCACCGTCGAGTCCCGGACTTCGACTGACACCACGTCGGGGTCCGAGGATTCGGCGGCGTAGGATAGGGCGTCGCCGTCGCGGTCGGCGAAGTGGCCCGCCGCGTCGAAGACCCACGGCGCCCCCGGAGTAACGAGGGTTGGCTCTCCGATCGGTTCGGCCGCATAAGGCGCCGCGTTGACCACTTCGACTTCGAACTCCAGCTCGGCGGTCAGATCGCCGTCGCTAGCTATCGACGTCACTGTCGTGCGACCCGCACCGACGGCCTCGACGACTAATCCTTCGTTGGACGGGCGCGCCGTCGCAACGTTCGTGTCCCCGACGCGGGCCGCGTACGACAGCGCGTCGCCGTCGGGATCCTCGAACACCGCCTCGACGTTCACCGTCTTGGTCTCGCCCGTCGCCACGGTGAGCGCGGCGATGGCACCCTTCACTTCGGGAGCCCGGTTGTCGGCGGTGGACGGATTCACCGTCAGCCTGAACGTCGCGACCCTCGACAGCCGTGGTGTGCCGGTATCCAAAGCCGTCACCCGGACATCGGCGGATGCCGCATCGCCTTCGTCCGGGGTTCCCGAGAAGGTCCGGTCCGGCGCATCGAACGCCAGCCACGTCGGCATGTCGGAGGCGTCGTAGACCACCGCATGGCCGTCGGGGTCGCCGCCGGACGGGAACGCGTAGCGGAACTGCTTGCCAACCCGCGCGGCCCGGTCGGCCACGGGGGGTGTGGCGGGCGCTCGGTTGCCCACCGCGACGATGGCGCTGCGAACCGGCTCGCCGCCATCAACCTCGGCGGCGACTTGGTATTTGTGGTGAGTCGCCGCCCCGGTCGTCGCCGACGGTCGATCATCGTACATGGTTGCCGCAACCTCGCCAGCCAGGAGTTCGCCGTTGCGGTAGACGTTGAAGCGAATGCCGTTCGACCCAGGCCAGTGTGCCGGCGGCCGGGTCCAGGTCAGTCTCGCGAGGCCGTTCGAGGCGATGAAGGCGAGAACTGGCCGTTCGCGCAGTTGGCGGCCGAACTCCTCCCAGGTGCGCACACCGTCCATATCGTAGTCAGCCTTCAGGGCCGGATACTGCTCTTCGGTGCCGAAGTGCCAGGGGTCGTAGCCACCCATGCCGCTCCCGGCGCGGCGCGGCGGAGACTCTCCGAATCCGAGTTCCGCGCCAACCCGCCAGTTCGCGTAGATACCCCGGTATCCCATCGGGCCGGTCAGCTCGGCGGTCGTCTTGCCCGATACGCCGTCGGAAGTCCTCTCGGCGCCATCGATCCGCCCGTTGTGGTCCGCGTCGTCGGAACCGACGCCGATCAGGATGCCCGACGTTTCCACGTCCCAGTAGCTCGCGAAGATCGGTGCGGCGAAGCGCATTCGGCCGATCAAACCGCCCACGCCGCGCTCGCCTGCCACCGGGCCGGTGCTGAAGCTAGCCCATACCTCGACCCCGTCCAACGCGTAGCCGATTAGGCCGCCGACATCTCTTACACCGGAGACGGGCCCCGTCGCATACGAGCCGGAGATCTCGCTGGCGAACCTGCCCGCGAGTCCCCCCGTCCAAAGTGTCCCGCGCACTGTTCCCGTCGCGTACGAGGCCCCGATTTTTGCGAAACGGCGCCCATCGCCGACGAGCCCGCCGACGTTGCTACGGCCGGAAACCCGCACTGCGGCGTGGCTGCGGACGATACGCAAATTGGCATAGCCGGCCAGACCCCCGACAGAATCGAAACCCTCGACGCGACCCGTGACGCTCACGCCATCCACGTGCCTCCTCGCACAGCCTCGTTCGAGGCAGGCGCGAAGCGCGCCCGCGAGTCCGCCGACGTAGTATCTGCCGTTCACGTTCACGTTGACGAGCCGCACATCGCGGATGCTCCTGTCTTCGCGTTCATCCCCCTTTCCTTCCCAGAGCCCACCGAAGAGCCCCACGTTATCGCGGTCTCGCCGATCGATGAAGAGATTGGCGATGGCACGGCCGTTACCATCGAAGTTCGCAGCAAAACAGTCATCGGGCGGGATCGGCCCGGACTCGCCGGCTGCCGAACGCCCTATCGGCGCCCAGCCCTCGCCGCTCTCGCTGCGGCTCCAACCCCGGTCGACCCGGCCCGAGGCGTAGCTCGACGGCTTGTCGAAGTCCAGGTCCGACATCACCTCATAGCCGGTGCATCCGTTCGCGCATCCCAAGTCCCGGACCGCGTCAGGGAACGCGGCGAAGTACAGCGGTTGCGCTGCCAGCATGTCCTCTACGCCGTCCCCATCGAGATCGTGGCGCATGGCGTCGAGCTGTTCCAGCGTGGCGATCTCGATCAAGCCATCGTCGTCCGTGTCGTAGTCGGTAGTCCCCCACTCACGGTCAACCGTCACCGTGAAGGTCTCGAGTACGCTCAGTCCGCCAGGGTCGGACGCCCGCACGGTGATCGTCGCCGCCCCTCGCCCGGTTGGCGAGAGCGTCAGCGTTGATGCCTCGACGCCCGCCGCCGCGATCCCGGCGTCGCTGGTCAGCACCGAGTAAGCGAGTTCGTCGCCATCCGCGTCGTCGAAGTGAACCGACAGGTCGACCGTCGCGGAATCCAGCCCGAGTAGCGTCCGGTCGCCGATCCGGACGGCGACGGTCGGCGCGTGGTGCTCATCGGCTGAGTCCAGGACGGCGACCGCTGCGGGCGCCATGACGATGCCAGCCCCCGCGTTGCGATCCGCGCCCTCTGGCGCGATGTCCAGCGCTTCATCGGCCAGCGCGGCGCGCAGCGCGTCGGGCGTCACCTGCCGCGCTCCTCCCGCAGCCTGTAGCGCCAGCGTCGCGATCGCCGCCGCGTGCGCTACCGCCGCCGACGTGCCATGGAAATCGTGGAATCCCGGCGTGGCCGTCGTGACCCCGTCCGCCGCCGCGATGTCCGGCTTCGCGACCAGTTCCCCCCCAGCTGAGCCGAAATCCCCAGGCGTGAGCGGCGCGCCGTCCGGCTCGAAAAAGATCCGCCGGGGCCCGTCGGAGCTGAAGACCTCGACCTGTTCCGAACCGTCGAAGACCCCATCGGCACCGCCCGCCCGCCGGGCGTCAACCGCCGCCGCGGTGATCGCGCTCTTCGCCCCGAGGTGCCCGAAGATGTGGCCGTCCGTGACATGTTCAAGCCGCCCGCGCAGCGCGTTCAGCCGCAAGTACCGGTGCTCACCCGACGCTTTGACAACCACCAGACGGTCACCGACCTGGGCACCGGACCGGATCGACTCGTAGGGGTCTGCACTCCCCGTCTGGCCGTTGGTGGAACTGGCACGAAGCTCTGTCAGCGTCCCGTCGAACAGATACAGATCGTAGTCGTTGGTCGACGCGCCCAGCGGGTCCGCCCACTTCAACTGCAGCGCGAGGCCAAGCTCCTTGATCGCGTTCGAGCCGGCACCCCCGAAATCGTGAACGACGCCCTCGACGCCCGGCGGAGGTTCGCTTTCCGCAGACGCGAAGTCGCCTTCCCAAACTCCCGCCGTGCCCGCATCCAGATTGCCCGAGTTGCCGGCGGGGCTGAAGTGAAAGCAGCCGTTGGCGGTTATGTCGTTGATGGCCCGCGCGACCGTGTCGTCCTGGAAGGCGCCCTCGGTGAGGTAAAACACGTCGTCCACGACGACATCCGCCCCCGATTCACAGAGCGCCTCGATATTCGCCGCGAATCTCGCCTGTCCGCCTGACGCGGTTGCGAAGTAGAGATCCGCGCCCGGGGCAAGGTCGTGGACGACTTCCAGCATCGCCGTCCCCTCGTCCCCTTCGCCCTCCTGGCCCGATAGCACAGTCACGCGGCTCGGCAGGTCGCCTGTCGCCTGGCGGTCCGCCAGCGTTCGGATGCCGTCCGAAAGGACACCGATGCCGATGCCCGTCCCGTCGACCCCGAACCGCTCGCGGGCCGCTGGGGTGTCGTGCGCGACGTCTCCTTCGGAGGTGTTCCCCTTCGCGATTGCGTGCGCAGGCGCAGCGTTGGTGCCCGATCCCGGTGCCGCCGCGTCGTTGCCGGGAGGCCGGATCGCCGGCACCCGGAGTCTCTGGTTTATCGACTGGTCTCCCAGGCCTGCCGGGACCAACAACGCGCCCGAACGCGACCGGATCACGCTGCTGGGCGACGGTTCCGCGGGCAACCGGATCGACCCGCCGCCGACCGGCTCCCCTCCATTGTCCTTGGGGTCGCCTGGTCCGGCCTCCTCGGCATTGGAGACCGCGATGTCCGCCGGTTCGATCCGCTTCACCGCATCGTCCGCGGCCAGCGCTTCCAGAACCTCCACCGGTAGCCGCGCCCGTATGGCCCGGTAGCGCGGCACGCTGTCCACGACCCGTCCGCCCAGGGCCGGTATCCGCTCCAGCAGCGCAGGCGAGACCTCCGCCGTGACCTCCACCAGCACGCGGCCGGCATCGTCCGTGTCGAGTTCCCGCAGGATGGCAGGGTCCTCCGCAGCGTCGAGCAAATGAGAGCCAATCTTGCGCTGCGCCGGTGTGCGCAGCGCCTTCGCCACCATTGCCTTTTCGATCCCGCGCACCGCGGCCAGAGGGAGCTGGCCCCCCGCCACCAGCGGCCGACCGGCGTCCCGGGCGTGGTAGGCGATGTGGGCCCCGGAACCCGCCCCAGCGTCGGGGTCAACGAAGACAGCGACGTCCAGACCGGTTACCACCGCGTGCAGTCCAACCGATGAGCGCTCGATGCGGGCGGATAGATTCCCGAAGACACTTCGTCCGCGGAACGCCCTCACCGCCGGCGCCTGCTCTCGCGGCACGGCCGCAGGCACCAGTCGGAACCGGACCAACGAGCCATCGGGCATGGGAAGCGTCACGGTAGCGTCCGCCCCGCCAGCGCCCGAGGCTGCCGCAAGGATCCGGTCAAGCGCCGTCGTGTCCAGGCGCACCGCGAAGCGCGAAACTGCCGAGACGCGCTCCACCGGATGGACATTGCTGGACGCTGGGAGCCAGATCCCGCCGAGCGGCTGCCGACTTGACTCTTCGGGGCCGGTTTGTCGCGCCTCCTGGGCCACCCCGCTGGTGGAAACGAGCCCCGCGAAAATGCACCCGAAGGCGACGCCGCGGCTTGTCCCAATGCCGGCCCGCCCCGGAGTCCGCGTCGGACCGGCGCTGCGGTGTTCGGTCGTGTCTCCCGATTCGATAGCTGCTCTCCACGCTTTCGCGGAAAAGTCTATCGCACCGGCGGCCACACCGGACCGACCCGAGGACGATGTGGGCCGCTGTTTTTCAGAGGCCGTACCGCGCCAGTGACGACTGTTCTATTCAGGACCCGTTCGAAACCGCCCGGCAAGTTGCTGACTGACCACCGGACACAGTCCACGCGGCCTAGCCGCGAGGTGCCGACGGAATCGGGCAAGAGCATCGTACGCGCCGTCACGGAGGAATCCGGGAGTCAGTCGAACACCTGACGCGCAGAGGCGCCACACGCCGCCGCTGGCTTCCAGCAGACGCACCGCTGCGGAGGTTTTTTCGAACCGCTTGTCCGACTCGTCCACGAGGCACCAACTGCCGGCGTTCTTTACATCGGGGACATCGAGCTGCATCGGTCGAAACGCCAGACTCGCGCCGGAGCGAGGGGTTTCGGCGAGGGCGAATCGTACGGCGGCGTGGCAGATGCCGCATTCGCCGTCGTAGTGCAGGGTCGCCCCGTTCAATGGTCGACGCGGGAGCCAGGCGGGGTCGAACAACAGCAAGTGGAACAGCAGCATCGGGATGGTCAGGTCAGGAAAGCTCAACAGCAGCAGGAACCCGAATTGCACGATGAGCATTGCGCTCCACAGCCATACCCGCAGGCTTTTGAAAAGGAACAGGGGCGCGAAAAACAGTTCGACGTAGAGAATGAGCACGGTGATGAATGTGGTCACCCATTCGGGCAGGGCCAGCAGCACGTCGCGCAGAAACCAGTCCCGGGCGAGGGGATTCTGCAGCACCAGGGCGACCGCATCGCCGGATACCCAGTTGGGCGACAGGAGCTTGGTGTAACCGCTGTAGGAATACGACAGGCTCAACACGATGGTCAGTGCCACGAACACCGGGCGCGGCATGACCCAGTCGCCCGCCGGGTCTGCGCGGCCCCGTGCGGCGAGGGACCCGAACGGCGCGGGCGGCAGGCACAGGTGGGCAAACAGCATTAGTCCGACATAGGGCAGCGCGGGGTTGGCGATCAACGGATTGCGCGCGAACAGGCTTATCAGCACGATCAGCATCCAGGCGGCGCTGAGTCTGTCGAATCGCCCTGCGGCGAATGCGACCGCGGCGAGAGACCCGGATAGCGTGATGAGCACGGCGACCTGCGGCGTGTCACCGAAACGGAACAGGCTCGGCGCGATCGTCAACAGCGGACTGTGCCGGCCTTCGAACAGCATCCCGGATACGGAAAAGAGTTCGGCGGCGTACAGGCTGAGGTAGCCGAAGTGGACGGCAAGGTAAGCGCCGAACAGGATGCGGAACAGGCTGTACTGTCCGCCGGTGTAGCCGGGGACGGGGATGATCTCGCGCATCAGTGGGTGTCCTCCGTCACTGGTCCCATTGCGCAGTCGACCTGGAACCGGATGGATGATTCGTGGGCTGGATTGCGGTTGTGGTTGTGGGGGAAGATTTCCACCGCGTAGTAGCGTCTGCCGGCCAGGCCGAGGTCGGCGGCGACGCCCCGTTCGCTGCACAACCCGGATGTTGTGGCCGAGTACCCTGGCGGCGATCTCATTCGATCTCGCCAGGAAAGCGGGCGGCAGCAATCGCGAAATTGTCTTGACATTCATGCGCATCGATCACACCTCGCGCACGCTGCGGCCAATCAGCAACGCGGCGATCTGCCGCTCATCGGCAAATCCGCAGTGCTCGACATCGTTGCTGGGATTGTCGAGTGTCCCGAACAGCGCATCCCAAACGGGGAGATCGGAAAAGTTGCAGGTGTGCCACCCGCGCGCGTGATGGACGCGGTGCATCTCGGGACGCTGCAGGAACCAGCCGATCCACCTGGGCGTCTTTATGTTCCAGTGATAGAAGAGTTCGGCCAGTCCGGTCAGCAGCACGATGCCAGTGACAATCGCGGGTTCGAGACCCAACAGGAAATAGAGCAGCGCGCTGGTCAACAGACCATTGAGAACCAGTTCCACCGGATGCTTGTAGAAGGTGGTCAGAATCTCGATCCGGGACGGACTGTGGTGCACTCGATGGAGAAAGTGCCAAAGGGGTGGAATTTCGTGCCGGGCACGGTGCCACCAGTAGTACACGAAGGTGACCAGCAGGTAACCGATCACGATTCCGGGCGCCCCAGCCAATGCGCCGCGCTCGACGATCGACAGGCCCGCGAACCAGGAATCCCAAGTGACCGCGCCAACCAGTGCGGTCGCCGCCTGCAACGTGTTGAACAGCAATGCGCGCAGCAACCAGCGATGGTCGAAAGCTCGCCGCCAGGCAGGAAAAACCAGCTCGATGGCCATCATGGCGAGAGCCACGAGCAACATTGTCAAAATCATCATCGGTTTGCGATCCTCGTGTGCGAACATCGCCATCATCAGTGAAGGTCTGTAATTTGCAACCTTTGGTAGTGAAGTGTCAGGATATGGCCTCTCACGGATTCAAATAGTGATACTTCATGCTGCAATCGACACGCATTGTTCAGGCACTCAAGCTGGCGCTCAGGCACCGCGGGGTGTCCTACAAACAGATCGCCCGCCACCTCGGCCTGTCCCTGAGCAGCGTTAAGCGGTTGTTTTCGACGGGCGGTTTTACCCTGCAGCGCCTCGAGGCGGTGTGTGACATGGCCGACATCGATCTGCTCGAACTGGCTCGCCGGGCCGAGGCGCAACGGTTGCGCGTCACCTCACTGAGCGAGGAGCAGGAACGTGAGTTGGTCGCCGATCCGGTTCTTCTGCTGGTCGTCATCTGTGCATTGAACCGCTGGCCGTTCGAACGCATCGTCGAGCGATACCGGATCTCGGAACCGCGGCTGATTCAGTATCTCGCCCGCCTGGACCGCATGGGATTGATCGAGTTGCTGCCCGCGAACCGCATCAAACTACGCGTCGCCCGCAGTTTCGCCTGGTTGCCCTATGGACCGATTCACCGTTATTTCATCGAGCATGTACAGAATTCGTTCCTGTCGGGAACATTCGAACCGCAAAGGGACCTGCATCGGTTTGCGTGGGGCATGCTGTCCGCGGAATCCGCTGCGGCGTTGCGGGCAAAACTGGTGGAGCTCATGGAAATGTTCGATGCGTTGACCCGCGGCGATGAAATCCGGCCTGTCGAGGAAGACCGAACCGCGGGGAACTGCCTTCTCGTCGCGCTACGCGAGTGGGAGCCTGCGGGATTCCGGGCGTTGCGCCGCCCGCTGTCGGATCGGGGTTCTGTCTGACGACGGCCTTTGGTAGGACGACCGTCATGCAACCGGCCAGGGACGGCGAGTCGAGGGCAGTCCGACTCCAGCGCGCGCACGGTCTGTTACGGCAATGCGGTTCGGCCGGGAGGAATTGAATGAGCTTGTTCGAAATCGGCGCCTTTCTGATCGGGCTGTCGGCCTTGTTCGGCTACATCAACCACCGCTATCTGCGCGCGCCGCATACCATCGGGCTGGTCCTTATAGAACCGTCCCCGTCCCGTCCTCGCTGAAGGCGACGCTGGCCGGCGAGTCCCTGTTCAACGACGGGGTAGGCGTCGTTGTCTTTACCGTCATCCTCGGTGTGGCCATTCAGGGAGGCGAACCCAGCTTCCTGCGCATCGGCGAACTGTTCGCGGTAGAAGTGCTCGGCGGCGTCGCGCTGGGACTGATCGCGGGCTATGCGTGCTACCGCGCCATGCACCGCCTGGACGAGCTGAACCTGCAGGTGCTGATCACACTGGCCGTGGTCATGGTGTCCTACGCGGCCGCGATTCGGCTCGATGCCAGCGGTCCCATCGCCATGGTGGTCGCAGGTCTATTTGTCGGCAACGAAGGCATGAAATACGGGGTGAGCGAGCGCTCACGGGACCATCTTCAGAGGTTCTGGTCGCTGCTTGACGAGGTTCTCAATTCCGTGCTCTTCCTGCTGATCGGCCTGGAAGTCCCGATCATCGCCCGCAGCGGGTTCGAATACTGGATGGGACTGCTGGCCATCCCCGTGGCCCTCGCCGGCCGTTGGCTGAGCGTGATCCTCTCGACCACCGCGTTGCGCCGCTGGGAAGCGCAATCCAGGGGCGCCGTTTCGGTCCTGACATGGGGCGGACTGCGAGGCGGCATCGCCGTCGCGCTCGCGTTGTCGCTGCCGGCGAACGAATACCGGCCTTTCATACTCAGCATCACCTACGTCGTGGTCGTGTTCTCCATCATCGTCCAGGGCTTGACGATCGCGCGGCTGACCCGGCGCGTCGTGCCCGCGCAGTCGGCGCGGTCCGCGTAGGCAGCGGCAGTTTTTCCCCGTAAGGGATGAACCGCCTGAGGCGGCGAATAGTCGCTGCCTCTTCGCCACGGCCTGTGGAATCATTTAATACGAATCAATCGCATTTGCATTTACATATGACATTGATTCCGCTAATGTTCGTCCCCTTCGGCCGAAACACCTGCCGGAAGGGGAAGTCAAATCCTTTGTTCCCTTTGTGGAACAGGTGGCGCCTGACGGTTCAGGGTCGGCCAACTGACGTGGATGGAGCAACTCATGAACGGCGGGAAATTGGTCGCGCGGCAATCGCAGTCGGGTAAGTGGTCGGCAGTTTCGAGATCCCTGCTGGCTGCAATCTTCGGAATTGCGTTGGCGGCACCCGCTGCGGGGCAGGAAAGTAACGACCAGCTCGAAGAGTTGATCGTCAACGCCACCCGGCTCCCACGCACCATCGAGGATATTGCGGGGACCGTCTCTGTGATGACCGCCGAGGACATGGAAAGGGAGTTGGCGGAGGACCTCGACGATCTGGTTCGCTTCCAACCGGGTGTTTCGATCAGCACCGCCACCCGCGGGGGCCATGAGGGTTTCAGCATTCGAGGCATCGGCGGCAACCGCGTACTGACGGTTCTCGACGGCATCCGCAGCAACGACATCTATCACGCCGGCCCGTCTTCCTATGGCAGGGACAACATAGACACCGACAACATCAAGACCGTGGAGTTGATTCGCGGCCCGGCTTCGGCCCTGTACGGCGCCGACGCCATCGGCGGGGCGGTCATTCTGACCAGCAGGGATCCCCGCGATTATCTGGAAGGGGATCGGGCTGCTTTCAATTTGCGCGCTTCCGCCGCAGATGCGGATGCGCAATACCGCGGCGGATTCACAGCCGCCTCTCAGTTAGGCGATGTGGGTCTGATGGCCCAATACACCCACAGGCAGTCCGCGGAACAGGAGGTGAATGGCCCGGGCAGTCTGAATCCGCAGGACGGCAGGTCCGACAGCCTGTTGCTGCAACTGCACTGGGACGTGTCTGCCGACCAGCAACTGCGATTCAGCATGGACAACTTCGTGGACGAGATTGAAACGCAACTGGAGTCCGACATTGGCCGGTCGGTATCCAGCTCCCTGGGCCTGGACGACACCGAACGGCTTCGCGTCGGCGTGCGCTACCAGTGGCAAGCGGGCCTGGCGTTGTTCGACGACCTTGAACTCGACTTGAACCAGCAGGACACGGATGCGTCCCAATACACCGAGCAGACGCGCACGAGCTATTCGTTTCTCAATCCACGGAATCCCCGCACGTATCGCGGCACCAGCGCCCGCAGGGAAACCACCTTTGATTTCAACCAGCAGACCTCGGCGGTCAATCTGAACCTTCGCAAGACGGTCACGACAGCTTCGTTGACGCATTCTCTTGCCTACGGCGCCAATCTCGAGGAAACCGCTACGCAGCGGCCCCGCCATCGCTGCGACGAGGAACTGGCTACCGGTCAGACCACCTGCCGAATTTCGGCATATCCGTTCGCGCCGCCGGAAGTGTTTCCGAACAAGACCATTCCCGACACGTCCACTGCGCGCTCCGGGATATACCTGCAGGATGAAATGGTCTTCGGAGATGGCGGTCTGACCCTGATCCCGGGGGCGCGTTACGACCGCTACCGCATGAAGGCCATGCCGGACCCGTCGCTGGATGGCACCGGTCAGGTCAGCGGCTACGGTTTCCCTGTCGAGTCGATCGACGAAGGCGCGGTTTCCCTGAGCCTGGGCGTCTTGCGCGACATCAATGCGATCTGGTCCATGTTCGGCCAATACGCCGAAGGCTACCGGCCCCCCAATTTCTCCGAGGCGAACCAGTCATTCGTGAACCTGGGATATCGATACGCAACGGTACCCAATCCCGAACTGTCGGCGGAGAACAGCAAAGGCCTGGAATTCGGATTGCGGGCAAGCTTCCCGAACGCGTCCCTGAGCGTCGCCGCTTACCGAAACCGCTACACGAACTTCATCGAAGACGCGTTTGCCGGAATGCGGGGCCCGATCAGCCTGTTTCAGAATCGAAACATCGGCGAGGTGAAGATCCGCGGCGCGGAATTCAACGCGCGGTTCTTTCTCAACGAGCAATGGCAGGCGCGCACTGCGCTTGCTTACGCCCGCGGCGACAACCTGAGCGCGTCCGCACCGCTTGATTCAGTGGATCCTCTCACCCTGGTGGCGGGTCTCAGATTCGACGCGCCGTCGGGCCGCTGGGGCGGCGAGTTGTTGCTAACGGCCGTCGGAAAGAAGGATCGGGTTTCAGTTCCCGAAAGAGTGACGGCCGACGGTTACAGCGTGGTTGACGTGGTCGGAAACTATGACTTTTCCGAATCCGTACGCCTGCGTTTCGGCGTGTTCAATGTCTTCGACGAACTCTACGCCCGATGGATCAACATCAGCAGCCTGAACGCCGAATCCACAACTGCGATCGAGAACGCGCAGCAGCCCGGAATGAACTTCCGCATCGGCCTGCAGATCGACATCTAGCACTTTGCGAGTCAGGGAATACACACCATGAGAATTCATGAATCGACAACTCGGTTTGCGCGTTTGATTTCAATCTGCGCGATTGCGGTAGGGCTTTCCTCGTGCGAGACGACTGCTGTACTGGAAAGCCGGCCTCCCGGCGACGATTTCAGTTTTGGCGTGATGGTTATGGCGCATGGGGGCGGCGATGAATGGAACGCGCACCTGGTTGAAGCAGTAGAACCACTGAGGGCGAATTTCCCGGTGGAAGTGGCGTTGGGCATGGCGGATGCCGGGTCCATGGAAGCGGCTGTTCGAAGGCTCGAGTCCCAGGGCGTGCGGCAGGTCGGAGTGGTGCGTGTGTTCGTCTCCGGGGAAAGCTGGTACGACCGGACCCTGCAGATCCTTGGCCTCCAAGGTGGCGCCCCATCCTGGGCGGATCGGGATCAGTCACATGAAGGACATGCCATGGCCATGCCCATGGGGTTCTGGAGAGTGGATACGGAACTGGCATTCCACGTCAGCGTCGAGGGATTGGCCGATGCCGTTGAGATGGACGAAGTATTAACCGCCCGCATTCGCGCGCTCAGCTCAGATCCGGAGAACGAAGTTGTCGCCGTAATCGCGCATGGACCCGGCGATGATGCGGAGAACCAGCGCTGGGTCGAAAAGATCACGCAGAGAACCAGAAACGCTCGTGAAGAACTGGGTTTGAGGGACATCCGGGTTTTCACCTTGAGAGAAGATTGGCCGGAAAAGAGGCCCGCGGCGGAGCGGGAAATCCAGCAGTACATTGGGCAGGCGAATTCCCAGGGGTTGACGCCGATCGTGGTGCCATACCGAGTCCAAGGATTCGGGCCCTATGAGCGGGTGCTTAGCGAACTGGACTATCGGGCGGACAGGCTCGGGCTGTTGCCCCACCCGAATGTCGGTCTCTGGATCGCCAGGCAGGCAGAACTGATGCAAGCCCAAGCATTGGATCGACATCTTGCGCTGGCCGCCAACTTGCAGTGAGGCGCGGAGCTGGTGAGACGACGCCAGAACTTGGCTGATGGGGCGCTCGCCGGACCGTTACTCGCGGTCCATGCCGGCGGGTTCGTTGACTCCCCTGTAGCGGTCCACGCGCAGGTCCGCCTGGGCCTTGTGACCCGCGAAACCTTCGAGCGCGCAGAGCCGCGAGCAGTACTCGCCGACCATGGCGGTGGCCTGCGGCGATACCTTCTGCCACGTACACGTCTTGATGAACTTGCCGACCCACAGGCCGCCGGTGTACCGCGCGGCGAGCCGCGTCGGCAGCGTATGGTTGGTGCCGATGACCTTGTCGCCATAGGCCACGTTGGTCTCGGGTCCAAGGAACAGCGAGCCGTAGTTGGTCATGTTCTCCAGGAAATAGTCGGGATCGCGGGTCATCACCTGCACATGCTCGCTGGCGATGCGGTCCGCTTCCTCGACCATTTCGGCTTCGGTGTCGCAAAGGATGATTCGCCCGTAGTCCCGCCAGGCCAGGCCCGCCACCGCGGCGGTCTCCAGGGTCTCGAGCTGGACATCGATCTCGCGGAGCGTGTCTTCGATCAGCGCTCGGGAGGTGGTCAGCAGCATGGCCGGTGAAGTCGGACCGTGCTCCGCCTGGCCGAGGAGGTCGGTTGCCACCATTTCGCCATCGCAGGTGTCGTCGGCGATGATCAGCGTCTCGGTCGGTCCGGCGAGCAGGTCGATCCCGACGCGGCCGAACAACTGTCGCTTGGCCTCGGCGACGAAAGCGTTGCCCGGCCCTACCAGCATGTCCACCGGCTCGATACTTTCGCAGCCGAGCGCCATCGCGCCCACCGCCTGCACGCCGCCGAGGCAGTAGATGTCGTCGGCCCCGCCTAGGTGCATGGCCGCGACAATCGCGTCGCTCGGCGCGCCCTGGTAGGGGGGTGCGCAGGCGATGATGCGGCCGACTCCCGCCACCTTGGCCGTGACGATGCTCATGTGGGCGGATGCCACCATCGGATAGCGGCCTCCCGGCACATAGCAGCCGACGCTGTTGACCGGGATGTTGCGATGTCCGAGCACGACGCCGGGCAGTGTTTCCACCTCGACGTCTTCGAGCGCGGCCTTCTGGATTTCGGCGAAACGCCGGACCTGGGCCTGGGCGAACTCGATGTCGTGGATCGCCTGGGCGGGCAGCCGTTCGACCGAGGCTTCGATCTCGTCCTGGGAGAGCCTGAAGTCGCGTGGCGACCAGTCGTCGAACTTCACCGACAACTCCCGCACCGCGTCATCGCCCCGCGCATCGATGTCCGCGAGAATCCCTTCGACTGCGATCCTCACGCCTTCATCGCGCTCGGCGGCGATGTCGGCATCGATACCGGCTTTGATTATCTCGATCACGTGCGGGTCCGAAAAAGACGGGATTGCAATGTACTTCCAATGCAAATGACGCACAACAGCCGGCCTCGCCGCCGGGGAGCGCGAGGGGGTGACCCCTCGCAAGAAAAGGCAGCGCGAGGGGGTGACCCCTCGCACGGAAGGAGCAGCTTGCCCGCGCGGGAGCATCCGGGTTGAAGCGCGACGCGGATACGCCCCGAGACGGCGCGGCGCGGGCTGCCAAAGCGCGCGGGCGGCCCGAAGCTTAAAGCAAGAGGGCCACAGCGAACGATAGCGAGCCGGCTTCGATAGCGGCGTCTGAGACATTCTGTTAGTTTGATTGCAACCGAAATTGCACAGCACCTTCGGCCATGCTCTACCGCGGGTTTGTTCGATTCCTGAGTCTGGTCGCCAGCACGTTTTACAGGCGAATCGAGGTGGTGGGCCTGGAGAATGTGCCCGCGCGCGGCGCCGTGATCTTTGCCGGCAATCACCCCAACGCCTTGATCGACGGACTGTTGCTGATCAGCCTGGCAGGTCGGTCCCCCATTCATTTCCTCGGCAACGCGCAACTCTGGAGATTTCCCATACTCTCCCGTCTGCTTGAGGCGCTCGGCGCGATACCCGTCCTGCGCCGCGAAGAACACGGACCCGACGCGGACAACCGGGGCGCCTTCGAGCGCGTGGACGACATCCTGGCCAGCGGAGACTGCGTGGCGATCTTCCCCGAAGGCATCAGCCATACCGATAGCCGACTGGCGACGCTCAAGACCGGCACCGCAAGAATGGCGCTGCACGCCGCCGCGCATCGCGACACCGACGTCGCGATTGTTCCTTTTGGCCTGACCTACCTTGACCGTCACCGGTTCAGAAGCCAGGTCCTGCTGCACTTCGCAGCGCCGATGCCCATGGACAAGGCGCGTCTCAAGGCCTACGAGAGCGATGAAGTGGGGACCGTGCGCCAGCTCACGGCAGAACTGCGCGAGCGAATCTCCCGCGTCACGCTGAGTGCCCCGGACTGGTCGACGCTGCGTTTCATTCACGCCGCGCGCCGTCTGTACAAGCCGATTTCGGCGAAACTCACGCCCGCGAGCTATGTCGACCTGAGCCGCCGCTTCGTGGAACGCTATGCGCTCTTCGCAGAGGAGCCGGACATGCAGCGGCTGCGTATCGAGATCGAGGCGTATCAGGCCCAGTTGGATGTTCTGGGCCTGAAGGATTACCAACTCTCGCATCTTGTCAGCGCCAGCATTGCCATGAAAAGGATCGTCTGGCGCACCACGCTGGCAATCGTGCTGTTCCCGCTCGCGCTGCCGGGGGCGATCATCTTGCTGCCGGCCGCATGGCTCGCCGCAACGGTGGGATCGCGGTTCAGCTACGACATCGACGACATCGCCACCCTGAAGCTCGTGACAGCGGTTCCGGTGCTGCTTTCAACGTATGCGCTTGTCATGATCGTGGCCGGAATAGGATTCGGGTGGGTGTGGGCTATCGTGGCATTGCTGCTGCTCCCCGCCAGTTTCTTCGCCACGCTGTATGTCTTTGAAAAACAGGCCCAACTGGTCATCTCGATACGCAGCCTGTTTCACCTGGCACACTTGAGTGGCGACATCGAAGCGCTTGTTGCCAGGAGAGAAGCGCTGGTGACTGCCGTACGGACTGCCGTGGATCGCTACGCAGACCCCACCATTCGGCGGATTTTCGACGCCCGGGATTTCAGCAACCTGTAGGTCGTTCCGACGCGGCTCGTGTCGACCAGGGGTTCGTGAAGGGCTGGGGTCTGATTCGCGCGGGCGATCAAGCCGAAGTCAGTTCATCCAGAGCTTGAGCGCGAGGCTTAAGGTCCTGTAGCCGTTTTCCTACCAGCATCAGGGTCGCCTTCCGCTGTCGGCGCGCATCCGCAAGGGCCAGAATTGGGTATTTGCAGCTTGTGGCGGTGGAGGCAAATCGTGAGGTGGTTGTTCAGGATACTGCCATCGCCGACACCGCGGCTCGACGAGCATGTGTCAGTCTGGAGCGTCGCCGCGCGGGATGCGAAGACCTTTTTCCGTATCGTCGGCGCGCTCTGGCTTGCGGCGCTCGGCTTCGCCTTCTACAGGAAACGAGACGAACTGCCTGGGATTCGGGCGCTGGCGGTCCGGCAGATCAGGCATGGCTGGATGTCGGCGATTTCACTTTCGCCGTGCTTGCCGACTTTGGCACCGTCGGCATTGCCATTACAATCGTTGCGATGCTGCTCACCCGCGCGGTGAACAAGACAGGAGAATTGCTGATGTCGTTGTACCAGTTCGTGGTGAACCGATACGTCATCCCCGTGATAGAGGCGCACAAGGCCGAGGGCCGCGAGGAGGGCCGGGTCGAAGGCCGAGTCGAGTCGAAGGCCGAGTCGAAGGCCGAGAGGAGGGATTGGCCGAAGCTCGAGCCGATTGGCAAGCGTGGAACAGGCGCCGCCTCGCCGCCGAGCGCGAAGGACGGGAGTTCACCGAGCCGACGCCGCAACGTTAATGCCGCGAAATCCGCCGGCCCTTCGGGCGCGCCGTGTTTCACCCCCGCCCAGGCCCACCTAGTGTTCCGTCAAGCCTAAAAATGCGAGTGTAGCTGCGAGGGATTTTTGGTTCCTGGCGAGGCGCGACGACGCGGTGTGGCAGGCACCACACAAGGAGGAGCAACGAAGCCAGGGGCCAAAAAGACCCGCAGATACCCGGCGGAGCACTAGGCGGCACTACGTTTCTGCGACGCAGGCATGGCTTTGATGTCGGCGACTAGTCACCCCGCACTTTCGCCGTGCTTGCCGACTTTGGCACCGTCGGCATTGCCATTACAATCGTTGCGAATGCTGCTCACCCGCGCGGTGAACAAGACAGGAGAACTACTGATGTCGTTGTACCAGTTCGTGGTGAACCGATACGTCATCCCGGTGATCGAGGGGCACAAGGCCGAGAAGGACGCGAGGAGGGCCGGGTGGAGGGCCGGGTCCGGGCAGGGTCTGGCCGAAGTTCGGGCCGAGTGGCAAGCGTGGAACGAGCGCCGTCTCGCCGCCGAGCGCGAAGGACGGGAGTTCACCGAGCCGACGCCGCAAGGTTAGTGCCGCGAAATCCGTCGCCCCCTTCGGGCGCGCCGCGTTTAGCCCCCGCCCAAGCCACCTATGACCCTGCGCGTTGACCGGCACTGGTGTGCCGTTCCCGCGGCGCAGGCCGCCGGCGTCGTCCGGCTGGCGCCGTCCGATGGATGTCTCGCCAGGGTCTGATTCGCGCGGGCGATCAAGCCGAAGTCAGTTCATCCGGAGCTTGAGCGCGAGGCTCAAGGTCCTGTAGCCGTTTTCCTACCAGCATCAGGGTCGCCTTCCGCTGTCGGCGCGCATCCGCAAGGGCCAGAATCGGGTATTTGCAGCTTGTGGCGGTGGAGGCAAATCGTGAGGTGGTTGTTCAGGATACTGCCATCGCCGACACCGCAGCTCGACGAGCATGTGTCAGTCTGGAGCGTCGCCGCGCGGGATGCGAAGACCTTTTTCCGTATCGTCGGCGCGCTCTGGCTTGCGGCGCTCGGCTTCGCCTTCTACAGGAAGCGAGACGAACTGCCCTGGGATTCGGGCGCTGGCGGTCCCGCAGATCAGGCATGGCTGGATGTCGGGCGATTTCACTTTCGCCGTGCTTGCCGACTTTGGCACCGTCGGCATTGCCATTACAATCGTTGCGATGCTGCTCACCCGCGCGGTGAACAAGACAGGAGAATTGCTGATGTCGTTGTACCAGTTCGTGGTGAACCGATACGTCATCCCGGTGATAGAGGCGCACAAGGCCGAGGGCCGGGTCGAGGCCGGAGCCTGGCCGAAGCTCGGGCCGAGTGGCACGCGTGGAACAGGCGCCGCCTCGCCGCCGAGCGTGAAGGACGGGAGTTCATCGAGCCGACGCCGCAAGGTTAGTGCCGCGAAATCCGCTCGAGCCGATTCGGGCAAGCCGTGGAACAGGCGCCGCCTCAGCCGCCGAGCGCGAAGGACCCCGCGCCTTGATCGTTCACTACGAGCCGTTCTGCGACGCCGGCAACGCTTAATGCCTGCGAAATCATTTTCGCCGTGCTTGCCGACTTCGGCACCGTCGCCGTTGCCATTACACCCGTTGCCCAGGCTGCTCACCTAGTGTTCCGTGAACAAGCCTAGGAGAACTGCTGATGTCGTTGTACCAGTTCGTGGTGAACCGATTTTTGGTCATCCTGGTGATCGAGGCGCACAAGGCCGACGGCCGGTGTGGCAGGCACGCGAGGAGGGCAAGGAGGAGGGCCAACGAAGCCAGGGTCTGGCCAAAAAGTTCGGGCCGCAGATACCAAGCGTAGATTTAGGTGCCGCCTCGACGCGGAGCGCGAAGGACGGGAGTTCACGGAGCCGACGCCGCAAGGTTAATGCCACGAAATCCGCCGGCACTACGGTGTGCCGTTCCTGCGACGCAGGCTTGGCTTGGCTGGATGTCGGCGATTTCATTTTCGCCGTCGCATTGCCATTACAATCGTTGCGAATGCTGCTTACCCGCGCGGTGAACAAGACAGGAGAACTACTGATGTCGTTGTACCAGTTCGTGGTGAACCGATACGTCATCCCGGTGATCGAGGGGCACAAGGCGGAGGGCCGCGAGGAGGGCCGGGTCGAAGGCCGGGTCCGCGAGGAGGGCCGAGGTCGGAAGGCCGAGAGCAGGGTCTGGCCGAAGCTCGGGCCGAGTGGCAAGCGTGGAACGAGCGCCGCCTCGCCGCCGAGCGTGAAGGACGGGAGTTCATCGAGCCGCACGCCGCAAGGTTAGTGCCACGAAATCCGCAGGCCCTCCGGGCGCGCCGTGTTTCGCCTCCGCCCAAGCCCACCTATGACCCTGCGCGTTGACCGGCACTTGTGTGCCGTTCCCGCGGCGCAGGCCGGCGTCGTCCGGCTGGCGCCGTTCGATGGATGTCTCGCCAGGGTCTGATTCGCGCGGGCGATCAAGCCCGAAGTCAGTTCATCCAGAGTTTGAGCGCGAGGCTCAAGGTCCTGTAGCCGTTTTCCTACCAGCATCAGGGTCGCCTTCCGCTGTCGGCGCGCATCCGCAAGGGCCAGAATCGGGTATCTGCAGCTTGTGGCGGTGGAGGCAAATCGTGGGGTGGTTGTTCAGGATACTGCCATCGCCGACACCACGGCTCGACGAGCATGTGTCAGTCTGGAGCGTCGCCGCGCGGGATGCGAAGACCTTTTTCCGTATCGTCGGTGCGCTGTGGCTTGCGGCGCTCGGTTTTGCCTTCTACAGGAAGCGAGACGAACTGCCCTGGGATTCGGGCGCTGGCGGTTTCGCAGATCAGGCATGGCTGGATGTCGGCGATTTCATTTTCGCCGTGCTTGCCGACTTTGGCACCGTCGGCATTGCGATTACAATTGTTGCGATGCTGCTCACCCGCGCGGTGAACAAGACAGGAGAATTGCTGATGTCGTTGTACCAGTTCGTGGCGAACCGATACGTCATCCCCGTGATAGAGGCGCACAAGGCCGAGGGCCGCGAGGAGGGCCGGGTCGAAGGCCGAGAGGAGGGATTGGCCGAAGCTCGAGCCGATTGGCAAGCGTGGAACAGGCGCCGCCTCGCCGCCGAGCGCGAAGGACGGGAGTTCACCGAGCCGACGCCGCAAGGTTAGTGCCGCGAAATCCGTCGGCCCTTCGGGGCGCGCCGTGTTTTGCTCCAGCCCAAGCCCACCTAGGATCCCGCCCCCTGACCGGCACTTGTGTGCCGTTCCCGCGGCGCCGTCTGCCGGCGTCGCCCGGCTGGCGCCGTTCGATGGATCTCTCGCCAGGGCCTGATTCGCGCGGGCGATCAAGCCGAAGTCAATTCATCCAGAGCTTGACCGCGAGGCTTAAGGTCCTGTAGCCGTTTTCCTACCAGCATCAGGGTCGCCTTCCGCTGTCGGCGCGCATCCGCAAGGGCCAGAATTGGGTATTTGCAGCTTGTGGCGGTGGAGGCAAATCGTGAGGTGGTTGTTCAGGATACTGCCATCGCCGACACCGCAGCTCGACGAGCATGTGTCAGTCTGGAGCGTCGCCGCGCGGGATGCGAAGACCTTTTTCCGTATCGTCGGCGCGCTGTGGCTTGCGGCGCTCGGCTTCACCTTCTACAGGAAGCGAGACGAACTGCGCTGGGATTCGGGCGCTGGCGGTCCGGCAGATCAGGCTTGGCTGGATGTCGGGGATTTCATTTTCGCCGTGTTTGCCGACTTTGGCACAGTCGGCATTGCCATTACAATTGTTGCGATGCTGCTCACCCGCGCGGTGAACAAGACAGGAGAATTGCTGATGTCGTTGTACCAGTTCGTGGTGAACCGATACGTCATCCCGGTGATCGAGGGGCACAAGGCGGAAGGTCGGGCCGAAGAGCGGGCCCAGTGGCAAGCGTGGAACGAACGCCGTCTCGCCGCCAAGCGCGAAGGACGGGAGTTCACCGAGCCGACGCCGCAAGGTTGATGCCGTGAAATCCGTCGCCCCCTTCGGGTGCGCCGCGTTTAGCCCCCGCCCAAGCCCGACCTGGGATCCTGCCCCTTGATCGCACGTGCGTGCCGTTCCGCGGCGCAGGCTACGAGCCCCAAAACTGGCGGCTCGCGAGGTCGGCGCCCTCGGCGAGGCTCGCGAGCTTGGCATGGACGATGTCGGGGTCGACGGCGCCGAATCCCGCGAACGTCGAAAAGCCGCAATCCATCCCGGCGATCACGCGCTCGCGCCCGACGATGTCGGCGAAGCGGCAGAGGCGCTCCGAGACCAGTTCCGGGTGTTCGATGAAGTTCGTGGTCGAATCGATCACGCCCGGAATCAGGATGCGATCATCAGGGATGGATTTGTCTGCCAGCGTTCGCCACTCGTGGCCGTGCCGGGGGTTGGCCGACTCGAACAGGTGCGTGCCGACGTTCGCGCGGAGCGCGATCGGCAGCACCATCGACAGCGGCGCATCGCAGTGGTGCGGCCCTTCGTAGTTGCCCCGGCACACGTGTAACCGCACGCGTTCCGCCGGGATGCCTGCCAGCGCGTGGTTGAGCGCGTCCACGTGCAGTTCGGCGAGCGCCCGGCACCACGTTGCGTGGCCCTGGTACTGCGCGCTCGGCGGCGCCGTCAGCACCGCCGTGGCATGGGTCGCGAGCGTCCTGCTCGACGGATTCAAGACCGAGTATTCCGAGTACACGGTTCAGGGACAGAAGACCCTTTTCGGGCGCGAGGGACGTGACGAGAAGGAGGACGGCTGGTACGTGCTGGCCGGCAAGGTCGACCGGGCGAGCTATTGGCTGCTGGGGTATTTCTTCGTGTGCGTGATTGAACTCGCGGTGTTGCAGGCGATGATCTAACGCCAAGAAATTCGTCGCCGCCTCGCGTGCGGCGTGTTTCGCCCCCGCCCAGGCCCACGATCTTGCGCCTTGCTCCGCACTTGCGTGATTCCATGGTGCCGTGACGATCTTCATGGCACCTCGTGGCTCGTTGTCTTTCGTCGGCCGAGGGGCGCCTTCTCTCTTGGAAAGGCTCCCGACGGTCCCGCCGGAGCCGTTCGTGCAGCAACCCTTGCCCGTCTTGCCACCGCGCTAGGCGTCGAGGCGGAGCGTCTGACCGGCGAAGCGCCAACCCAGCACTACGGCAAACCCGCCCGCATGACCGCGGCCATGCTTCCTGGTGTCCGTCTCGCCTACGACCTCGTCGAACGCCGGTACGGCTTCACGGCGAGCCAGTTGGTCAACGCTGCACCGTTGTTCTTCACGCTTCTGGCTGAAGGCTGCTTGGCCTGGCGGCGGATCGTGTTAGCGGAAGTCCAAGAGATGCAGTCCCGTCTACGCGAGGTGGTTGGTCCCCGGCACCAGCGCTACCGCTATTACGCGCGCGAGTTGGAGAGCGGCAGCGACCAAGAGGAACTCGCCATCGCCCGAAATGACCTCTTCGACGACCCGTTGGACGAGGACTACGATCAACTAGACGCTCTTGACGAACTCCGGAGAAACCCGTTTGCCGACTACCTCGCGAAGCTGGCGGACGAGTTTGGGGTCCAGGCGCAGGTCGAAATCGATCCATCCCAACACGGCCGCGTCGCCAGCCTACCCTGCGTTCCCGGGTATCGTGTCTGCGGTGAGGATCTTTCCGGTATCGCTCCACTGGACAGCGATGCCGCCTACGCTCTGCAGGTAGGTGATGTACGACTGTCGGAGATTCCTGAGGAACTTGCAGGCGCGGATAAGGATGACGAGCGACTCGAGTGGCTCGAAGGCAGACTTTCCCCCGAACCGCGGCGCCGCCCTCCAGGAAATGGCTGGACGCCCGCCAATCGCCACCGGCGCGATTCCAACCACACACCGAGAACCTTTCGGATTCCGATCCCGCCGCCGGAACCTAGAAAGGCCGATGGCGAAACTGTACTACACGGATCATGTGCGATCCCGAATGGTAGAACGCGGCTTTCGATGGGAAGACATCCGTCTGATTGTCCAGTGCGGAACAGTCGGAGACCGTGGCCGATACCAGATCGGTGATGGGGACATCGCACGCGAGATGCAGAGACACGCGGACCGCCAGGCTCTGAGTGCCGACCAGCCGGGCACACGCCATGTCTATCGGCGCAACAGGCACCGAATCAATAGGGTCAGACAGTTGCGTGGAGCCGTTGTCGTCGTTCACAAGCGTGTCGTGGTCACATGCTTCGGCCCTGGAGGGCGCACTGCTCGTCAGTAGCGGCTCTGTCGCTGGTCTCGGTCCTGACTCGGGTTCCAGACAAACGACCGCAACCGGGATCGCGAACAAGCCAGCCGTGCCGAGGCGGCCATCGACGAGTTGGCGGCGAAGGCCGACCGGGTTCCCCGTGCCAAGAATCTTTGGCACTGCCTCCAGCTTCTCGGCAGAACACGTCGCCTCGGCCGTTGCGAAGGTTGGCACCCGCTTGAATCGCGGATCACCTCCGGTACACGCGATGGCGCGGCTTGATCCGAAGCTCCTCGGCCAACGCCGTCAGGTGCCCACATGTGGTGGCTGTGGCCGCGAAGCGCTGGCTGCGCGCACCTGGCGCGCCGCAACCGCCGCGGTCAGCGCCGGTTCGCGCGGCGCCGGCTATTCCTTCCCCTCGGCCGCGCGGGTGCAGACAGAAAACAGGCCAGCATGATGCCGTAGGGGGCGTCGAGATCCGCGCGACGCAGGGAAAACCGTCAGACGCCACAGCGCGGTGGTCCGCTCCCGTTCACCAACCGTGAACGGCCCGGTTGCCGCAGCGTCGGTCTCTTCTCGGCCGCACCCACTCCATTGATTTTGACACGCCAATCTCCAGGCGTATGCTTCCGAACGCTATCTGGTGCACCGCGTGGACTTCGGCCATGAAGACGTCTGCCAAGAACAGCCAGGATCGGCCCATGCCGCTTGAGGAAGCGATTTGGCTCGATCCCTCACGCATGAGCGGAGTTCCTTGTTTCCGGGGAACGCGCCTGCCCGTGCGCCAACTGTTCGACTGGCTGGAGGACGGTGTCACTCTGGACGAGTTCGTCCGCGACTTCCAGATTGACCCGAGGGCGGCCACCGCCGTCTTGCGTGCCGGCGCCACCGCGGTCTGTTCCGCTGCCGTTCGCAATCCCGACTGCGCTGCCTGATCCTTACCTTATCGAGTGAAGGTCCTCCTCGACGTCGGGATATCGCCACGCCTGCGGCTCCCGCTCCAAGAACTGCTGGATGGTGCTCCCGTCGAGAGTGCCGTTTTCCATCAATGGCGCGCGCTCCGTGACGCCGAACTGTTGGAGCGGGCGGCAGATCAAGGCTTTACAGCCGTCGTGACGACCGACAAGAGAATGGCCTCCGAGCAACCCCACGCCTCAATTGCCATCGTCGCCGTCGACGACAACCGCATCGGCGCATTGACCTCGGCCCTGCCCGCCATCGCGAAGGCGATTCTGTCTTCGCGCGCAGGCGAGCACGTTGTCGTCGCCACCACGAAGCGCTGATTCTTCGACCGTCCACATCAACCGCGCCCGGCAGCGCGCTCGGTTCCGTCGCGCTGGCTGCTCGATCTCCGCGTTGCTCAGCGCTGGCGCCATCACCTAGTGACCCACCATCGTTCCGCGGCACGATCCGGGGAACACCAGCCCCCTGCGGGCACTGCGCCGCGCCGCTATGAGAACGTCAAGCACCTGGCGCGTCAGCGGTCCCTATCCATGCATCCCGGCGCAACGCGCCAGCACATCCACCCCGAGCAACCGCAGATAGTACAGCAGGTCGATGAACACCCAGTTCTCTGCGAGTTTGTCGCCTTCGCGGCGGTACATGTCGACGACCCGCATCTCGGTCGTTCGCTCGGAAGCCGGCAGCCCCATGAATCCGTCCCCTTGGTTCATGCGTAGATTGGGCCAGCCGAACCAGCCGCCGTAACAGCCTTCGGCGTGTTCCAGCACATGGCCGTTGAAGTCGATGTTTCGCAAACCCGCGCGAAAGGGGCCCTGGTGCTGGTGTTGATAGCGCTCGATCGTATAGGTCGCGCCGATGCCGGCGGGCCCGAACCAGGTCATGCCGTCGTGCCAGGTGCTCGACAGCGAGGAGTTGGACGATCGGAAACCGTCTTTCTCCACCAGGTCGTCGCACATCCGCATGATGAGCTCCAGCGTCTTCCGAGACTCGGTGGGTTCCTGGGGGCCATAAAGCAACCCGTCCTGTGTCCGGGGACCCGGATTGACGATTTCCGCACCGGTCTGCATGGGCAATGGCGTCAGTCCGGCCTGCTTCATGACGCTGACGATATCGCAGAAGAACGCGGACTCGGCGATCCGCCCGGCGTCGACCCGATGGAACTCGCAGTACGGGATCAGCGCGATCTTGCCGGTCGGCGGGATGCCGAGCCAGGCTTGATCGAACAGACCCATGAGCTTGCCCATGCTGGTGACCCAGAGGGTGCCGTCTATCCGGTTCCGGCCCGCCATGAAGATGTCCTGCCGGCGTTGCAGGGCGGTGAACGCCTCGCGCATCGGCCGCCAGACAGCCGAACTGACCTCGTCGACACCGGATAGCTCGTTGAACGGATGTACGCCTCGGAAACGGTAGTCGTCACTCACGAAGCGGTCGAGAACGTCGTCTATCCGGTCGTGCGCGGCCGACTCCCACGCCTCGAAGTACCTCAGGACCAGGTTCTTGGCGTTTGCGTGCCGCTCATGCACGTCGGCCGGCTGCGAGTTGCATCATCAGGTCGAGTTCGTTGAACAGCATCCACTCGGCGGCGATCCGCCCGTTGACGATCTGCTGTTGGGTGATCCCCCAGACCTGAACGGGAAGCGAGGTCGGCGGGCCGTGACTGCCGGCGCCGGCATGGGTGCCGGCCGCGCTCCAGCGTGCCGACACGAGGAAGCCTTCGACCTCGTTGCCCATCCAGTAGACCTCGTCCACCTGCAATTCGAGATCGGGAAACGCCGCAAAGAGGACCGCGAGCAGGTCGCGGTAGGCGGTAATGCCCCGGAATTTCCGGTCGGTCGGGCCCTGAAAGGCGAAGTCGGGTTCATAGGCGCTCGTCAGCGCGGCGAAATCGCGACGGTTCCACAGGGCATCGAAGTTCGCCCGGACGAAGCAAACCCAGCGACCGGCTCGGCGATCGAAAGCGGTGCGTGCGGTCGTGCGGCCGAACGCTGCTCGTCCCACACCGATGCCGCGCGCGGCCACCCCGCCGGAGGATCGGCGGCGAGTTTGCGGGCCATGTCGTCGATATCGAAGCCGAGCTGATTGAGCATGCTCGACGTGTTGTAGAGCACATGCTCGAGGAAGATCTCGTTTTCGAGCGCCACGCAGTTGGCGAATGAGCATGACCCGGGAAGGCCAGCGGAGTCCTGGGGAATCCGCGATCAGGCTCACGTAGAACAGGAGCGGTAATCCGTATCAAACGATTCGGCCGGCCCGCTTGAAAGTCCGGAGGCGTCTGTTGACTTCGGCCTTGGGAAGCCTACGACGCGTGTGGTCACGGATGCGGACAAGGCCGTCGTACAACTGTTGCGGTGTTGGTGTGCGTTCTCGAAGCATTCGGTCGAGGAGCCAGAGGACGGACGAGTCCGATACGACGACTCGAGGGGACATTCATCATCCCTCCACCGACAGCGAAGGCAGGATGCCGCGCATGTAGTCGTCGACTTCTACGATGCCAATATCCAAGAGCTCGGCCGCTTTGGATTCGCTGATGGCGCCTTCGGCGAGGGCGCGCAAACAGAGCCGGTTAAACCGGTTCGGCTGTTCGCTGGGCATGGCCCCGTATTCCTCGTAGGGGGGCGAGCGCCAGCCGAGGCGGTCGAACTCGTTGAACAACGCACGGTAGGTGGACACGCTGATGATGCCGAGGTCGCGACAGCGGTGCGTGAACGCCTGAATGCTGACGCCGAAGACGTGCTTCAAGGCGAGCAGTTCGCCGAGGCCGATGGCCGTCCGGTGCTTGCCGACTTCAAGCCACAGCGCATCGGCGGGCATAAGGAACGCGCCGGCGAAGCGGTGCGCGACCCGTTCAGCGTTAAGGCCTTGGGCGACGGTGAGCACGATGTGGCCTAGTTCGTGGGCGATGGTGAATCGCTGGCGCTCGCCCCAGTCCTCGGCGTTCACGACGATGAACGGGACCGGCTGGAGTCCGGGCCGACCCGCTCGCGCGGCGAGACCGCCGACGCTGCCGAGCGGGAAGGCGAATATCTTGACGCCTCGTTCTTCCACAAGCTCGACCAGGTTTGGAATGGGCTCGTGGCCGATGCCCCAGTGGTGGCGGAGCGCGTCGGCGGCGCGGTCCGCTTCAATGGGATCGCGCAATACGGGATAGGGCGCGTCCCGAGGCTCGTCCCACTGCGCGCTGGGAAGTCGCAGGATCTCCTCGACGGCAGAGATAGCGTTCGAGGTGCGCGCGCACCGTGGCTTCGACCTGGGCTTCGCCGCGCTTGGTCGTGAAGGCGTTTTTCCTGAACTCAAGATCCTCAAGGACCAGATCGGGATCGCCGAGCGGATAGTCGACAGACGCATTCAGGGCGTCGGCGAGCGCAAGCAGGACGCCGCTGCCCGGCATCGCCTCGTTGCGTTCGTATTTGCCGATGGCTTGAGCAGTAACGCGGTGGCCGATCGCCGCCGCCAGGCTGCGGAGCGAAAATCCGGCGGCCCGCCGTGCGAGCTTGAGTCGTATTCCGATCATTCGTTCCCCCTCGGTATTGACCCGTGAGTTTACACTCTGAAAGAATTACGACGTTTTGTAAACGACGCTCGGCGACGACTAGTGTTCCGTCAAGCCTAAAAATGCGAGTGTAGCTGCGAGGGATTTTTGGTTCCTGGCGAGGCGCGACGACGCGGTGTGGCAGGCACCACACAAGGAGGAGCAACGAAGCCAGGGGCCAAAAAGACCCGCAGATACCCGTAGATTTAGGTTTGACGGAGCACTAGTGTGTCGGGCAGCAAGATGAACCGAGGAGGGCGGCGCGGTGGTCCAGGCATCGCTGGCACACCTTGGCAGGTTCGTCGTTGCGCTTCATGCAACAAACCGCTTGCAGCGCGTACCACAGCATATCTCAAGGTCGGTTCGAAGGATGGCGGGCCAGTGGAAGGATTCCGCTCCACTGGGCGAGCAGAAGTTCGAGGTTCATGCTGGACGTGGATTTCGACACGCCCTAAGAATAGTCTCTCGTCCAAGACTGTTGCAGGCGAGTAGCCATGTCCGAGTTCCACGATCTGATGATGAACGCCATCACCGGCGAACCGCTCTCCTTCGAGCAGTACAAGGGACAGGCATGCCTGGTCGTGAACCTCGCCAGCCAGTGAGGCCTCACGGGTCAGTACGCAGGTCTGCGTACATTGGAGTCAGAAGGCAAGGTGACGGTGCTTGGGTTCCCGTGTAACCAGTTCGGCGGGCAGGAACCGGGAACGAACGCGCAGATTCTCGAGTTCGCCAAGTCGCGCTATGACGCGAACTTCCAGATGTTTGAGAAGATCGAAGTGAACGGTGCCGGCGCCTGCGACCTCTACCGCTTCCTCAAGGCGCAGGAAGTGAGTGGTGGCGCGGACATCGCGTGGAACTACACCAAGTTCCTGGTCAGCGGTGGCGGGGAGGTGCTGGCGCGGTACGAGCCCCGGGTCACGCCGAAGCAGGTTGCCGAGGATCTCGCGGCGCGCGGTGTGTAGTCGCTGGCCATCGGTCCGGTCGGGGCGAATCCGCGAGGTCGTCTGACTTGATCGACCAGCAACGCTTCTTCGATGCGCTGCATGCGACTTGGCCTCCCGCGCAGACCGCGGAAGTCGACGGATGGCGGGTGCGCCAGGGCGTGAAAGGGCGCCAGGTGGGTGGTGATGGCGTGAATGGGGGCAAGCGCGTGTCCGCGGCGTCCGGTTCGGGGGACGTAGCTACGGCTGAAGCAGCGATGCGGGCGCTCGGTCAGGATCCGCTCTTTCGGCTGACATCTGACGACGAGTCGCTCGACGCGAAGCTCGAAGCGCGCGGCCACGACGTGGTCGATCCGACCCTTGTTTACGCGGCGCGGGTCAACATGTTGGCCGACATTCCCTCCGGCGAGCGATCCGCTGATTCCCGCGTCGAATCATCGAGCGGCCGGACAAAAGCCCACGAGGCCATCTGGGAGAAGGGTGGCATCGGCCCTGGGAGGTGGGCGGTGATGGACAGGGTGGTCGTACCGAAAAGATTCCTGCTTGCCCGAGTGGACGAGCGACCGGCGGGAACCGCGTTCGTCGCAGCCAACGATGCGATCTCGATGGTCCACACTGTCGAAGTGCTGCCCGCCTTCCGTCGCCGGGGCGCGGCACGGGTACTGATTCAGGCAGCGGCCCGATTCGCGGCCAAGAACCGAGCGGACTTGCTGTTCCTCGTCGTCCTAGCGTCGAACGTCCCGGCCATCGCGCTCTACGAGGCGCTCGGCATGCAAATGGCCGGGCGGTACCACTACCGGCTTCGGGGCAATCCTTGACCCCTCACGGCAAGATGTTGCGGATGATGAAGAGCGACAGGAACGCCTGCACGACGAGGATCGCTGCGAACGCCCAACGCGCCCACACTGCGGAGCATTCTTGGATGAGGCAACACGCTCTCTCACCTTGATTGTCGCTACAGACGCAAGGCCGCACGGTTTCAGTCCGGCAAAGCGGAGATCCATGCCGGCACCGCCGCCGGCGTCGACCGTGCTGTCGGATATTCGTTCCGGGGATCGGAGACTTTCGGGTGGGCGCTGTAGGGGGTCAGGGAGACCCGGGAGAGGCCGGCGCGTTCCACCTGCAGCACTCGGCGATCGGAGAGTGGGCGCGGAGGACTTTCGGCATTTGAGCACCTATTACGCGGCAATGACGTGCGCGCCCTCGGCAAGTGCGACCAATGCGCCCAAGGACGCCGATGACATGTCTAGCGCGCCTGCGATAGGGATGAAAGCCCGACAGGGACGAGACTCGGGGTGTCGAGACTCGGTACGCAGTGAGAGAGCCCGGGCTGAACGGATCGCCACCTAGCCGTCGAGGACGATGCCTTCTAGACAGGCCTGAAGGAAGTCAGCTAAGTCAAATGCACCGAGCGAGGGTCGACGAAAAGATCGCCGGCAGGATGCGGCTGCTCCACACGCTGTAGGTAGCCCTTTTTCTGCAGCGAAACCAAGCGATTTCCTGCTGCCGTTTTCTCGATATTGACCTGTTCGGCAAGGCCCAATGCGGTAACGGTCCCATCGGCCTGCGAGACAAGGTGCAGGGTTTCACGATCCTTAGCGGTGAGTACACCGACGGGTACTGCGTGCTCGACGTCGGAGGAAGAGGAGCAAACGAACATCGCAACGTTTCTCGCTGCGGCGACATCGCCAATCACGCTACGCGTGTCCTCGTCCTCGCTGCAAACAAACAACGAGAAATTGCCGTATCGCCCGGCTTTTATGTCTTCACCGACGGTTACAACCAGATTTCGCAGGACCCCCGGTGTCGGGCGAGCGGCGCCCATATGGAGGATCCCGAGCATGGGGCCGTCGGCGGACGCCGAGCACCAAGTGAATCGAACCACCAGAGACTGACTGCGAACGCGGCCTCGGTGTCGTAAAGAAGTACGAGGAGGCAGGGGGCCACCTGGTAGAAATCAACGTGCGAAATGAGAACCAGTCACTCCTTCCCACTGCTCACGGCACTGTAACCGTCGCGCTGCCTTCGCGGGCCAATTAGGACTTCACGCACGCCGGCGATAATTTTGTTCCGATCCGGGAATACGTGATCTTCAAGGGGCGGACTGTACGGAATCGGCACATGGAGCGCGCAAACGCGCTTCACCGGTGCCTTCATCTTGGCAAACGTCTCCCCGTGCTCTCCGACCGCCGCTGCAATCTCGGCCGAGGCACCGGCAGTCGCGCCCGCTCCGTCAGCGATCACCAGCCGGCCGGTCTTCTGAACGGAAGCCCTGATCGTGGCAACATCCATTGGAACCAGGGTGCGAGGATCTACCACTTCGACGGAAATACCTTCCTGCTGAAGTATTTCGGCCGCAGCTAGAGCCTCATGTACTAACCAAGCCAGGGCCACTACCGTAACGTCGCTGCCTTCTCGTTTGATATCGGCCTGACCCAACGGCACGGTATATTCTTCGTCGGGCACCTCACCTTCAAGGCCCATCAGACGGCCGGACTCGAATGAGATAACGGGGTTGTCGTCACGAATCGCGGATTTGAGCAGGCCCTTCAGATCGTAGGGTGTCGAAGGCAAGACCATCTTTAGACCGGCCAGATTCATGAACATGGAGTACGGGCTCTGGGAGTGTTGGGCAGCCATTCGCCCGCCACCACCGACGGAGGTGCGAAATGTGATCGGAAACTTCGCCTGTCCGCCAAACATATAGTGAATCTTAGCCACCTGATTGACGATTTGATCCATAGCAACAAAAGAAAACGTCACCATGCTCCAGTTGACGATCGGTCGAAGGCCAGAGCCAGCAGCGCCTACGGCAATGCCGGTAAAAGCACCTTCGGCAATCGGCGTGGCTCGAATCCGCGCGGGTCCGAAGGTTTCAACGAGCTTCTCAGGGGCGTTCGTTGCAAGATGAATGGTGGTCGGATCCCGGCCCATTTCTTCGATGAGCGCCTCCATACCGGCTTGAGCATATGAGATTTTTCGCATAGTAAATGTCCCTTTGCAGCTATTGGGCAAAGACGTCTTCGAGTGCGTCTTTCGGTTCTGGAAACGGGCTATCTTCTGCAAATTTCACCGCCGCTTTGATCTCCTGAGAAATCCCGTCATTCATAATCTGCCAGGCTTCGTCATTCAGAACTGCCTGCCCCATCAGATCGGCGACCAGACGTTTGATCGGGTCTCTCTGCCGCCAGGCTTCGACCTCATCGGGTGGACGCAGGTCTTCGGCTGAGCGTCTCTCGGTATGAGTACGCGAGCGATATGTCTTGCATTCGATGAGGCTGGGACCTCCACCGGCTCGCGCTCTGCTGACTGCGGCCGCAGCGACTTCATAAACGGCCGTGACATCGTTGCCGTCCACGATCACTCCTGGAATTCCATATCCCGCAGCACGAGCCGCCACGTCGTCCACCGCCAAAGTATCCGCAGCCGCCGTAGAGGCGGACCACAGATTGTTCTCGCAAACGTAGAGCATTGGCAGCTTCCACGTCGCGGCGATGTTAATCGACTCGTGGAAGGGGCCCGCGTTCGAAGCGCCGTCGCCAAAGAAAGAGACGGCCACCCGCCCTTTTCCTTCAAGCTGGGCCGCCAGGCCAGCTCCCGTCACGATCGGGATTCCCCCGGCGACGATACCATTGGCGCCCAACATACCAATGCCAAAATCAGCAATGTGCATGGAGCCACCTTTGCCCTTGCAGTATCCAGTTCGCCGGCCATAAAGTTCGGCCATCATTCGATTTAGATCAGCGCCTTTGGCAATGCAGTGCCCATGGCCGCGGTGCGTACTGATGATCCGATCATCCCTGGTCAGTGCGCTGCAGATTCCTACAGCCACCGCTTCCTCACCGATATAACAGTGAACTACGCCGTAGATGGCTCCGGCCATATAGTCATCTGAGGCCCGCTCCTCAAAGAGGCGGATGGTTTGCATCAAGCGCAGCATCTCAAGTTGTTTCTCAGCAGTAAGCGTCATTTGTTTTTCCTTTCGACTATTTGTCTATGCAGGTCTGTCGCCCTTTTTTATCGGCATCGTCCGGCTGTCAACACCAGGTAGCATCTTTGAGGGATCGCGGGTCACGACTACATCGATGATCGTCGGCCTGTCGCGCTCGGCGATGCCTGCCGCGAAGGCCGTCGCCAGTTCGGCTGGGTCGTCAACCCGGATGCCCTGACAGCCAAGTTCGCGGGCCACGTTCGCATAATTGGTTTCACTCAAGTCACTTGACTGATAGTTGCCTGCCCCATACATGTTATGTTGGAGCGCTTTGACGTAGCCAGAGGCAGCGTTATTCACAATGGCCAGCGTAAAGCCGAGACCCAGGCGGCGCGCGGTTTCGAGTTCTCCCAGCACCATGTTGAAGCCGGCATCTCCCGTCAGTCCGACCACGGCCGAGTCTGGCGCAGCCAGCTGTGCTCCTATGGCGCCCGGCAGCCCGTAGCCAATCGACGCAAAACCTCGATTGGCTATATAGCTGCGTCCGGCCCGCTTGGAGTCGTAGAGCAAACCGGTCCAGTGAGCTGCGAAGCCGCCATCGACCACCAGCAAACCGTCGTCGGGCATTACGCCCCGCAGCTCACGAATTAAGCGGGCCATGTCTATCGGGCGCTCATCAGAGGCGTATCGGGCTTCGGCTTCAGCTCGCCAAGCGGCCATTCGCCGCGCCACCTCGGCCAAATAGTCGACGCGTCGAGCTTGTATGGCCTCCACATCGTCGGCCAGACAGGAGTCCAGGTCCCGCAGCCCCTCGGCGGCATCGCCCCAAAGCGCAACGTCCGTGTGTGTGGTACGGCCGATTTCCTCGGCCACAATGTCAAGATGGATGAACGGGACCCCGCGCGGCATCAGGGCATAACGTTTAGTGGCTATCTCACCCATCTTGCAACCAACAGACAAGATGCAATCTGCCGACTCGATCAGGTCGTTGGCAATCCTGGACCAGCGTCCGAACAGGCCCACGCTGAGCGGATGCGTGCAGGGGATCGCCCCTTTGCCGCTGAGGGTCTGGGCGACCGGACTACCGATCGCCTCGGCAAATGTAAGCAGTTCGTCGTAGGCGCCCGAGAGATGCACGCCGCCTCCAGCCAGGATGATTGGACGTTCTGCGCTACGTAATCGTTCTGCGGCCTCGGCCAGGGCTTCCCGACCGGGCCGCGAGCGCAGGGCCGGGACGGAAAGGGTGCCCGGATCGGCATATAGATCATCGCTGGGGAAATCATACTCGCCGTGGGCCACGTCTTCGGGTACATCTATAACGACCGGACCCGGCCGCCCGGAGGTCGCAATGGCATAGGCCCGCCGTACGAGTTCCGGAATGCGCAGACCTTGTTCAATTCGGATCAGGGACTTAATCGCTGGAGCCAGAATTTCTGACTGGTGAGCCTCCTGCGTCATATTTTTCCAGGAATGATCGCGATTACTGTTGCCAACGATCACGATAAGGGGCACACCTGCGTTCAGCGACTCGACCAGACCCGTGACCAGGTTCGTGGCGCCTGGTCCGAGCGTCGCGTCGCAGATTCCAGGCCGGCCGGTCACCCGCGCCCAGGCGTCGGCCGCGAATACGCCACAGCGCTCGTCGTTGATCAAGTTATGTTCGAGCCCCAGCTCGCGCACCGCCTCGTAAAAGGGCAAAAGCTGAAACCCAGCCATGCCGAACATCGGGGCGGGGTTATGGAGCTTGAGCATTTCAGCCAGGGCCCGTCCGCCGTTCATGGATATCATTGAAGACAATCGATCCTCCTTTCGGTCATCGGCTAAGCCGCTCCGCGAAGTCAGGCACCGACATGCCGATCATAATGCCGTGATTGGCGGCTTGCGAGTTGAGGTGTGAGATGACACCGCATTCCCAAGCCGACCGTGCATCGCCAATGCGAGCGCTCGCAGCATCGACGGTAGCAGCCGGGATAGCGGCCCGATCCAGCACGTCGAGGCGTTGGATACCGGCCTGATCGATGCCGACGCCAGCGTCGTTGAATACGGCTCCGCGGGCCTGCGCTGCAATCCCGTAACCAGGTTTGCCTGCCAGAATACCACCGTGTGATCCGGTGATAATGATGGCTCCGGCATCGCCGCTCTCGACCAGGGCGGCTGAATCGCAGGCGATCACGCGAACCGGTGTCCGGTGTAGCAGGGCGCGCGACTCGTCGTAGGTCGGCACCTCGCCTGCAAATGTTTGACCTTGGCGCATGAATTCGGCTGCTTCCCGGCAGGTCTGACCAGCCATGCAGCCGAGGCTACCCGCCACCTCATTACAATGGCTGAGGAGCCCGCGCGCAAACATATCCGCACCATCCCCGATGCGTGCCGAAATATGGCTAACGGTTGCAGCAGCAACGCCAAGTGGCTGCAAGTATTCGAGCGCAGCAAGGCCGGCTCGATCCAGGCCGACTCCAGCGTCGTTCAAAATTACTCCGCGCAGTCCGGCCAAGGCTGCCAAATAGCCACAGTAACTGCCTCCGTGCGAACCCGCGACGAGGACAGTTCCCCGAAACTCAAGGCCAAGCTTGGTAATGCTGTCGGCTATTTGGATAACTTGCACCCCCTTCGCCCTTTCAGCTCAGAAAACTGGATCGGAATTGAATGCCCCAGTGGCCATCTTGCAGGGTCACAATCCAGAAGGTGTTGAACGGTCTGTAAACGGTGCCGTCTGCATGTTCTCGAAGTTGCACAATGGCCAGATGGACTTTGCCCGGCCCCTCCTGAACGGCGTTCACAGTCTCCATTGTAGTGTGCGCCCAGGCCTCCGATGCCAGACTATCCTTCATGCGTGCGTGATCGTCGAGAAAATCCTGACGGGTTTCAAATCGCGTGCATGCGCCCTTGGCCAACCGAACGTGTGGAAAATTACAGTTATCAGCCATGGCCGAAGTGTCCAGGTTGTTAAATGCATCCTGCCATGCCTCTGCTGTTGCGATTGCTGCTTTGCTTGACAGGAAGTCCCCTCCATGGGCAGTCCGAATCGCAGGAAGTGTAGCGCGGTCAGCGCAGTGATCGAGCGGTTCAATATTAACGGCAAGTCGGTCAGCGTGACGACCATGGCGTTCGGAAGCACGTGGCGGCGAAGGATCGTCAGGTTCGAGACGCCGAGCGATTGGGCCGCCAGACGAACTCGAAGTTGCGCGCGCGAAGGAACTCGGCGCGGACGACGCCCACCAGGGCCATCCAGCTGAACAGCGCCAGGATCCCGAGCAGCCAGAACACGTTCGGCTCGACAATGCTCGCGAGAATAATGAGCACGAACAGGATCGGCAGCCCGGCGAAGATCTCGACCGCCCGCTGGCCGAGGAGGTCGACAAGGCCGCCGAAATAGCCCTGCATCGCGCCGACGAGCACGCCGATGCCTTCGCCGAAGAAGATTGCGCCTTTTCACAGCGTGTCTGAAAGCTGTCTTTGTTGGGAGACCCAAGATCGTTCTCCAGATAGACCCGAACTGCAGGATGCGACCCGCGGCGAGGGGGCCAGGTGGTTCAGTTGAAGCGAACAGATTTCCGCATGTTTTATCGGCGTCGCCTCGCGTCACAAGGACTGGCGGCGGTCTGGATCCGACGCGCGATACGCGGATCCAGCAGGATGTAGCAGCCATCTCGGGTCTTGAGCGCCCGCGCTTTGCGTTTGCGGCTCACGCAGACGAAGGCGACGGTTAATCCGATGGCGAGGGGCAACGGCTTCGGCGGCCTACATTGGCGTCGGCGTCGTGACCGACCAAAGAGTTGCCTTAACTCCAAGAACCCGGATTTTCGAGCTTTCCCGCCAGCCATCAGGCCGTCTGCGGATTCACCAACCCCCCGCCGTCAACGCTTCGTGTCGCCACCGCCCGCCGAGGATCCAGCGCATCCCTTACCGCCTCCCCAATAAAGATCAGCAGCGGCAGCAGCATCGCCAACGTCACGAACACGAAGAACCCAAGCCAGGGCGCCTGAAGTTTGGCCTTGGCAGACGACAGCATCCGGCCCAGGGACGGTGAGTCGATGGGTAGTCCGAAGCCCAGGAAATACAGCGCCGTCAACGCCGTGATCGAACCGTTCAATATGAATGGCAAGTACGTCAGCGTTGCGACCATGGCATTCGGAAGCACGTGGCGACGAAGGATCGTCAGGTTCGATACGCCCAACGACTGAGCCGCGAGGACGAACTCGAAGTTGCGCGCGCGAAGAAACTCGGCGCGGACGACGCCCACCAGGGCCATCCAACTGAACAGCCCCAGGATCCCGAGCAGCCAGAACACGTTCGGCTCAACGATGCTCGCGAGAATGATGAGCACGAACAGGATCGGCAGCCCGGCAAAGATCTCGACCACCCGTTGGCCGATGAGGTCGACAAGCCCGCCAAGATAGCCCTGCAACGCGCCCACGAACACGCCGATGCTCGAGCTGATGATCGTGAGCGCGATGCCGAACAGGACGGAAAGCCGAAACCCGTAGAGCAGCTTGGCGAAATCGTCCGTGCCACCGCCGTCAGTGCCGAGGAAGTGCCTACGGTCGGGCGGCGATGGGGTGACCTCATAGGAGTAGCCGATGGTGTTGTAGGAGTACCGCACGGGCGGCCATATCTGCGAACCGTCCGCCTCGATCAACTGCGACGGGCGCTAGTCGTACGAGCACCCAATAGTCCGCAATGAGAGTTGTGTAAGACCTTTCCCGAAGCGATTCGATGCCGGGCAGCGGGCGTCGAGCCGGCGCGCGGAGCATCGCCCCCTGTTCCCCAGAGTCGGAGATGTTGCCCGACCATCCACCTTGACGAACCCTTCAAGCCCGCGCGACTATCGTGGCAATAGGGGAAAGTGAGGGAACCGCGTGGACAAGAACTACACGATTTTCGTCGGAACGATCGGTAACAGCCTGAGGTGCAGCCGAGACGGTGGGGAGACCTGGAAAGGTGCCCCGTCGGATCAACCGCTTCCGGATTCCGGCGTCGGCGGATTGGAGGGAAACGTTCGGGCGCTTGCGGTCTATCCGGACAACCCTCACCGAATCTTGGCGGGGTCGGACCGGATGGGCATCTACCGCAGCGATGACAACGGCGAGTCCTGGCGTCTCCTCAAATCGCCCATGGAGGGGATGGAGATCTGGTCGATCGACGTGGACCCTGTGAACTCGGACAACATCTACGTCGGTACCAGGCCCAAGGGATTCCGGTCGCGCGACGGCGGGGAGTCCTGGGAGAAGATGGACATCAGCGTCGACGAGGGTGCCCCGGTATGGCCGCCCAGGACGACCAAGGTCACTGTCGATCCCCGTGACCATCGCACCATCTGGGCAAGCGCCGAAGTGGATGGCGTTCACAAGAGCACCGATGGCGGCGACTCATGGACGCGCCAATCCAAGATCGGACCGAGCCAGTTCTACGACGACGTTCACTGCATGGCCATCAACGGGGACGACTCGAGAGTCTACGCGAGCACTCCATTCGGCATCGCCACGAGCCTCGATGAGGGGGAGACTTGGGACGTTCATCAATTCCCCGAAATCTCATACTGTCGAGGGATGATCATCAAGCAGGACGATCCGGACACGATGTTCGTCGGCAACGGGAATGGGATACCGGGGGAAACTGGAGCGATCCGGCGAACCAGGGATGGCGGCAAGAGTTGGGAGCGGGTGCCTTTGCCCGTCGAGCCCAACTCCGTGGTCTACTGGCTTGGCACCCACCGCGATGTCCCGGACACGATCGTCGGCGCCAGCATCCATGGCTACATTTACATTAGCGAGGACGGCGGCGAGGACTGGACCAAGATCAAACAGGAGTTCGGCCACATCCGCGGCGTTGCGGTGACGCCCAACTAGAACGACGGTTCTCGGCGACGGTGGCTCTCGGATTGGGCGCGGCGTCCGCCCAGCCGAGATAGTCGATCCGCCGCAGCTCTCAAACGCTCTCTAATCTTGGGCTCGTCCCTTCGAGGAGGCGAGCCTTGCCACCAAGGAGTCTGCATGCTCACTATCTACCACTACAAATCCACGCGATCGGTCCGCGTGATCTGGGCTTGCGAAGAGCTATCCATCCCCTATCACCTCAAAATCATCGATCCTTCCGTCGAGTATCGCAGCAGCGACGAATGGCGGGCCCTCAGCCCGACGGGCAGGATTCCGGCGATGGCGGACGACGGCTTCACGATGTTCGAATCCGGCGCGATGCTGCAATACGTGCTGGACAGGTATGGCGACGGACGCCTCGTGCCAGAGCCCGGCACCGCGGACAGCGCGCACTACCTGCAGTGGAGCTGGTTCGCCGAAGCGACCTGTTCGCGACCGATAGGAGACTTCATCCGCCACGCGTTGAACACGCCGGAAGCCGAGCGGGTCCCGGCGCTTGTCGACGAGGCGCGAGCACAAGTGGTTACTTGCCTCGATGCGGTCGAAGCCGCACTCGAGGGCACCGACTACCTCGTTGCCAATCAGTTCGGCGCGGCGGACATCATGATGGGATACACGCTCATGGTCGTGAAGCTTGTGAAGCTGATCGAGAACGACCACCCGAGGACGAGCGCGTACCTTGCGCGGTTGAGTGAACGCGATGGTTACAAGGTCGCGACCGCATGATCGCGTGCGGCTGCTACCCGGCCGCGGCCTCCTTCGCATAAGCAGACGATCATCGACCCAGCGGGGCCACTAACGCGACCGCCTGCGCTCTGCCGGCTTCGGAGTTTCTCGGCAATGACGCCGCTTGCGGGTTCGTCCAGGAGCTCGCGATTCAATCTTCCAATTGATCGACGCACGCCAGTTAGATGCTTCCACCGACAAGGGCTTCGAGGAAAGGCGCACGTTACACTACAACGAGGTCTTGCTGCGACGCTGATCGCGAGAACTCGAAACGTCGTTATCGTTGTAGGGCCCTCTAAGAAACACGGTGACCAGCAATGCAACAGAACACCACAAGCCGGCCGCAAGTGACGGCGGCGCAGGCTAGCGTTTTTCCTCGGCGGGTTCACGTTCGACCCATTAGTCAAGTGAATCTCGAGCTGCGTGATGGCTCTGGCGGCTCCGCGCTCGAGGTCGCCAGAGACCAGGTCCTAGACTGGATGGACCGTTTGGCGGCGGGCCGTCTGCCGAAAGAGGCATGGCAGGGAGAGGGCTTCTTGTTGGAGGATATTGGCGCGCAGCGAGCGGAAGCGGAACCTGTCAACGACTTTGAGACACTGCTGATCGCAATTTACTGAGCAGTCTCTCCTGTTGTGGATGTAACCGGTGGATTGATCCAGACCGCTTCGGGAAGGTTGTCCGGTTTTGGGACGCCTCGAACGAAGCGTTCGGGATGACGCGTCCAGGCGGCTTGAAGGGTGCGCCCGCGCTGGTCCAGCACGCTCCGGGTTCGATGATGATGGACGTCGTCCGGGGTGAGCATCGCGATCCCGCCATGGCGATGCTCGGTGTTGTACCAAGGGAAGAACGTCCGGCAGAAGGCGCTTGCGGCGGTGATGTCGTGGAAGCGCCCGGGGAAGCCGGGGTGGTACTTCAGAGTCTTGAACTGCGCCTCGGAGAACGGGTGTCGTCGGACACCTGAGGGCGGCTCAGCGAGCGGGTCACGCCGAGATCGGCGAGCAGTTGTGCGGTGCACTTGCTGGTCATCGGCGCGCCGCGGTCGGAGTGCAGTGTGAGCACCCGGGGCTGGACGCCCTGTTTGTGGCAGGTCTCTTCGATGAGATGACCGGCCAGCGCCGAGTTCTCCCGGTCGGCGACCATCCAGCCGACCGCGTAGCGGCTGAAGATGTCGAGCACGACGTAGAGGTAGAAGTACGTCCACTTCGTCGGCCCCAACAGCTTGGTGATGTCCCAGGACCAGGTCTGGTTCGGCGCCGTGGCCACCAGCTCGGGTTTGGCGTACCGGGGATGCTCACGTTGATTGCGTCGCTCCCGGACCGGCACGTCCGCGGCCAGGATCCGATACATCGTCCGCTCCGAGCACAGGTAGTGGCCTTCGTCGAGCAGCGTCGCCACGACTTCCGCCGGCGCGCGGTCCACGAAGCGTGGGCCGGCGAGCACATCGAGGACCTGCTCGCGCTCGGCTTCACACAGCGCCCGGGCGGGCGTTGGACGGGGCTGCTGGTGCCCGGGAGTTGACCTCCGGCGACGGTAGAAGGTCGCCCGCGACACGCCCAACGCCCGGCACGTCGGCACGACGCCGATCCGCACCGCAAGCGGTTGGGCGGCCATCAGGAGCGCGTTCCGCGTTCGAGGTTCAATCCCAGCAGCCCGGCAACTTTTCCCTGCACGTCCAGAATCGTGTGCGCGGTGTGCAACTCGTGCTGCAGACGAGCCACTTGCGCCTCGAGCTCGCGCACCTTCGCGTCCAGCGGGTTGCGTTCGGCCGGTTTCGCGCCGCGCTTCTTCGAGGCCAACTCCCGCAGCGAGCCCTTGCGCCGCGCCTTGCGCCAAGCCGTCAGATGCGAGCTGTACAGCCCCTCGCGGCGAAGCAGCCGACCCACCTCGCCGCGCCGCGTGCAGCGTTCCGCCTCCTCCAGAATCCGCAGCCGATACTGCGCGCTGAACTGGCGCCGCTTCGGCTTGGCCACGACCTCCGGGTCCGGGGTCGGTCTTGCGCGCCCGGCCCTGGGGGCCTCGTCGCTACGCTCCTCGACCCCCAGGGCCGGAAGGGAAACCTCATTCAATGTCATCATGTCTCTCTCTGCGGTCATCGGTCTTCACCTCCACCGCCCTACAGTAATTCCAAAGGTCGCTTGTGTCTCAGTGATGTTGGCAGAGAGGGGAAGCGGTAGTCACTGATACTCCCAGACTCTGGGCCGCTCGCTTGGATGACCCAGACAAGACAACGCCACAGAGGGTCTGGACGACCGAAGTTGCGATCGCCGAACTTGAGGACGGGGTGTCCCTTTTCGGAACGAGACTATTGTGTTCCGAACTTGGTGCGGAGACAGGGTTCCCCAGATCAGTGCCTAATCTAGTTCGGAAAGTTGTGTCCAAAGGTCAGGCTGTCCTAACGGGCTTCCTGTTAAGCCCCGATCCGTGGATTGTGGGCCCCGACGAAGTCGAACAACTTGTCGATCTCCTTATCGACCCGATGAGGCATGTCGACACCATTGTGTTTTCTCTCCCCGACGGGTCCAGCAACCCGGAACAAGCCATCGTATCTCCTCAGGTGGTCGCGCAGCGAGCTATAGGAACTGTGCACGTTGCAGTGCTAACTGGAGAGGCCAGCTTCGGCCTTTCGGATAGAGTGGGAAGAGAGTTCTCCGTGTTCCGACAGGCCGTCAGAACATATCGACCGGGGTTTAACCCGGATAGGGACGACCCGTACGTGCACCCTCTTGGACTACCACAAGTCGTAGTGGAGTGGAAAGAACGACACGGCATCGCATTCGAGTCCTTCTTGATTCAACAAGCACTTAGGCAGTCGGTAAGTGGCTCTGATCTAGACGAACGCCTCCCGCCGTTCAAGGAGATCCGCCAACACGCTAATCGCATCAGACGCGAAAAGGAACGCCGTGAGGCATCGACGGATAGGGAGTTGCTTGAGCTTGCCATGGAAGAGATCGACGAGCTGAAGTTCCGCTTCCAAAGGGATTCGGAGGAGAGCCAAGACTTACTTGAGATAGCTGAATCAGAGAAAAGCGAAGCGGAACAGGATGTGCACCGGCTAGGGGCATTGGTCTCGCATTTGCGGATGCGAGTCCAGTCTCTGGAGAGTAGTACCCACCGGGTGGCGGGCAACGTCAGGGAGCCCGACATACCAGCCAGCCTAGACGAGCTGAAGGATTGGGCCGAAACATCCCTTGCCGGTGATGTTGTGCTGCACAATAGGGCGTTGAGGGGAGCGAAGCGGTCGGAGTACGAGGATCCAACTTTGGTATACCGGAGTCTTCTTCTGCTTCGCGACCACTATGTCCCTATGCGTCGGTCAGTGGTGGCTGCGAGCAGGCCATCTTTCGAGCAGGCTTGTAGTGCCTTGGGCCTGACAGAAAGCGGTTCGATCACCGAAAACAGGGCGGGTGAACAGGGCGACACCTACGTCGTGAATTTCGCGGGAAGGAATAGGACGCTAGATAGGCACTTGAAAAAGGGTGATACGAGGGATGAGAGGTATTGTTTCCGACTCTACTTCTTTTGGGACGAGGACACCGAGCAAGTTGTCGTAGGGTGGCTACCGTCTCATCTCGAAACAAGGGCTACCTAAAGCGCGGACGCTCACCGTACTTGGGCTGCTCCGCGACGCCGCCAGATCGCGAGACGGATTTGCGCTTTCTATGTTCGCTTTCTCTGGCGTGTACTGATACTGACTTTGGGATGCAGGCCATCGGGCGAAGGGATGGAGAATCTGGCTAAAGGCGCAATCACATTGGCGCAGCGGTACAAGCGAAATGCGGTTCTTCGCGTGCTGGTAGGGCTGGTTCCATATGGGTCCAACGTAGAGGTAGCAGCGCTCGCAGTGGTCGACAGAATCCGCCAGGATCGCTTGCGGACATTCTCTGACGAGTTGGCAGGTGTCAACGCCATTGACAATCCGAAGCTCCTAGAATCGGAGGATTTTGTACATTGCTTTTTCGCGACCGCGAAGTTCGCGCTGAATACCCGTCGTCTAGAGAAGATTCGCGGGATGGTGCGACGTTGCCGGTCGCTTCGCTCGCAACAGCCACTGGGCGCGGCTGATGGGGGGTCTGCCGACTGCGTGCCGCAACCTGGCGGCGGCCGGATGCGGGGAGTTGCTGCTAGACGGCAGCTTCGTTACGGCGACGTCGCTGCCGGGGGACTACGACGGCGCCTGGGAAACAGGGGGCGTCGATCCGGACCGGGTGGACCCGGTCCTTCTCGACTTCAGCAACCGCCGAGCGGTGATGAAGGCGAAGTATTTGGGAGACCTTTTCCCAGCGTCGGCGATCGCCGCGCCGGGGGTGCTCTACCGTGACTTCTTCAAGACTGACCGCAACGGCGTCGAGAAGGGCATCGTGTTGATCGATTTGGGGAGCTTGCCATGATTACCAACGAGAGACAGTACAGGATCACGCGGAAGAAGGCGGCGGGCTTTGCCCGCGCGATCGAGGAGTTCGATGCGAAATCGCGCGAACGTACCGATGTGCATCCGACGCTGCTGTGGGCCGAACTGGAGGCCATGGAGAGCCAGTTGGCGGATCTGCGCGAAGAACTTGAGGAGTACGAGCAGTTGAAGTCCGCTGATCTGTCAGTCATTTCGGTAGCCACGTTCGACGAACTTGCGGACGGCCTGATCAAGGCCAGGATTGCGGCGGGCCTGAGCCAGCGTGCGCTCGCGCAACGTCTTGAGATCAAGGAGCAGCAGATTCAGCGGTACGAGGCGGAACGTTACGCGTCCGCTAGCTACCGACGATTGTGCGAGGTCGAGCGCGCGCTGGGGGTTCGGATCGAAAACAAGATTCTCCTTCCAGGGGCCCGCTCGCCAAGGTCATCCAGGCAGGGCTAGCGGGGGAGTTCTCGGCCGGGTGCGTGCGCCTTCGGCGGGTCCCGCCATCAGGGACGGCAAAGCACCAGGTGAATCGGACGCCCGTGTTCCTGCCCAATCAGGCCGCCTGCGGCCCCACCAATCCAGCCCCCTGATCGCTCCCTTTGGCCACCGCCCGCCGCGGATCCAACCCATCCCTTACCGCCTCCCCAATAAAGATCAGCAGCGTCAGCAGCATCGCCAACGTCACGAACACGAAGAACCCCAGCCAGGGCGCCTGAAGGTTAGCCTTGGCCGATGAAAGCATCCGTCCCAGCGACGGTGAGTCGATAGGCAGCCCGAAGCCCAGGAAATCCAGCGCCGTCAGCGCTGTGATCGACCCGTTCAGTATGAACGGCAGGTATGTCAGCGTCGCGACCATGGCGTTGGGGAGCACGTGGCGGCGCAGGATCGTCAGGTTCGACACGCCGAGCGACTGGGCCGCGAGGACGAACTCGTAGTTGCGCGCGCGGAGGAACTCGGCGCGGACCACGCCCACCAGGGCCATCCAGCTGAACAGTCCTAGTATCCCCAGCAGCCAGAACACGTTCGGTTCGACGATGCTCGCGAGAATGATGAGCACGAATAGGATCGGCAGTCCCGCGAAGATCTCGACCACACGTTGGCCGATGAGGTCGACAAGCCCGCCGAGATAGCCCTGCAGAGCGCCTACCAACACGCCGATGCTCGAGCTGATCATCGTCAGTGCGATGCCGAACAGGACGGACAGCCGGAACCCGTAGAGGAGCTTCGCGAATACGTCCGTGCCGCCGCCGTCGGTGCCGAGGAAGTGTCTGCCGTCGGGCGGCGACGGGGTGACCTCGTAGGAGTAGTCGATGGTGTTGTAGGAGTACCGCACCGGCGGCCAGATCTCCCAACCGTCCGCCTCGATCAACTGCGTCACATAGGGGTCGCGGTAGTCCGCTTCGGTCTCCATCACGCCGCCGAGATCGGTCTCCGTGTACATGACGAACATGGGGAAGTGCAACTCGCCCTGGTGCGAGAACACGATCGGTTTGTCGTTGGCGATGAACTCCGCAAACATCGACACCACGAACAGCACGAGGAAGATCCAGAGCGAGTAATAGCCGCGCCGGTTGGACTTGAAGAGCGCGAGTCGTCGTTCGTTGATCGGGGACATGGGCTTAACGACGGGCCTCGAAGTCGATGCGCGGATCGACGATGGTGTAGACGATGTCGCCGATGAGCTGCATCACGAGCCCGATCAGCGTGAAAACGAACAAGGTGCCGAAGAAAATCGGGTAGTCGCGCTTGACCACGGCCTCGTAGCCGAGCAGGCCAATGCCGTCGATCGAGAAAATGACCTCGATCAGGAGCGCGCCCGTGAACAGCAGGCTGACGAACGCGGCCGGGAAGCCGGCGATCACGATGAGGATGGCGTTGCGGAACACGTGGCCGAACATGACGCGTTGTTCCGTCAGGCCCTTCGACCGCGCGGTCAGCACGAACTGCTTGTTGATCTCCTCGAGGAAGCTGTTCTTCGTCAGCATGGTGAGCGTCGCGAATCCGCCGATGGTGAGCGCCGTGAGCGGCAGGGCGAGGTGCCAGAAGTAGTCCGTGATCTTGCCGAAGGGCGTCAGGTCGCCGAAGTGCTCGGAGACCATGCCGCGCATGGGGAACCAGTCGAGGTAGGTGCCCCCGGCGAACAGGATGATCAGCATCACCGCGATGAGGAAACCGGGGATCGCGTAGGCGACGAAGACGACCGCGCTCGACCAGACGTCGAACGCGGTGCCGTCGCGCACGGCCTTGGCCATGCCGAGCGGGATCGAGACGCCGTAGATCAGCACCAGCGACCAGAGTCCGAGCGAGACCGAGACGGGCAGCCGTTCCACCACGAGGTCGAATACCGTGCGGTTCTGGAAGTAGCTCTCGCCGAAATCCAGGCGCGCGTAGTTCCACAGCATCAGGAAGAACCGCTCGAGCGGCGGCTTGTCGAACCCGAACGCTTCCTCCATGCGCGCGACGAACGCGGGGTCGAGTCCCTCGCTGCCGGTGTAGGACGACTGCGACGACGGCCCCATGCTCGTGGGCGCCGACACCGAGGCCGTCGTCGAGATGTCGAGCCCCTGCGCCTGGACGATGGCCTGCTCCACGGGGCCGCCCGGCGCGAACTGCACCAGGACGAAATTGATGACCATGATCCCGAACAGCGTCGGCAAGATCAGCAGGAGGCGGCGGATGACGTATCGACCCACGCTAGTGTTCCGTCAAGTCCAAAGATGCGAGTGTAGCTGCGAGGGATTTTTGGTTCTTGGCGAGGCGCGACGACGCGGTGTGGCAGGCACCACACAAGGAGGAGCAACGGAGCCTTCAGCCGGGGAGCGCGAGGGGGCACCCCTCGCATGAAAACCATCAGGGGCCAAAAAGTGCCCCACGGCCGGCGCCTTTGGCTTCGCCCGTGGCCCGGCCCCGCTCGTCGACCATGCAACAAGCGTCCCCGGTCGCTGGCGCTCCCCGGACACGTTTGTTCCATGGTGGTGCCGCAGATACCCGCAGATTTGGGCTTGACGGAGCACTATTCCCCCAGGTACTCGGCGACCCTGGCCGCGCGCGGTTCGTCCCACCACCACGACTCGGTCCACACTTCGCGCGACAGCTTGCCGGCATCCACCCATTCGTATCGGTCCCAGTGCGCGATGCCGATCTTGGTCCTGCTCATGCCCGGGATGAGGTAGAAGTTCCACAGCATGACGCGATCGAACGCGCGAATGGCGGCGACGTAGTCGTCCCAGGTCCCCGCCGACTTGACTGCCTCCAGCAGGTGGTCGACGGCGGGATCCCTGATGTTGGGATAGTTGGCGCCGTACTCGTGGCCCGCTTCGGCGCTCGAAAAGCGCGCCATGGCGTGCGTCGGCGTGAAGTCGGTGATGAACCACATGCCGCCGCCATCGAAGTCGCCGGAAAGCATGCGGAACACCCATTGGGAGGTCTCCGGCGATTTGATGGTTGACGTGATGCCGAGACGTTCCAGGTTGCGTAGATAAGACATTGTCGAAGCCGCCACGCCCGGTGGTACGACCACGAGACGGATATGGAATGGCTCTCCCGTGACGCCGTGAACGAGGCGGCCGTCTTTGACGATCCAACCGGCTTCCTTCAACAGCGCCGCCGCCTTGACGAGGTTGTCTCGGTGCCACCCGCGCCCGCCGTGGGGCGGTGGCCGATAAGGTTCGGTGAAGACGCGCGGCGGCACCAGGTCCCGTATCGGTTCGAGGTATCTGAGTTCCCGGTCGCTCGGCAGGCCGCGCGAGGCCAACACCGAGCCGTGGAAGAAACTCTCCGCCAGTCCGTAGAAGTCATAGCTGCGCCAGTTGATCCACTCGAAGTCGGCGACCAGCCACAGCGCCTCGCGCACCCGGATGTCCCGAAAGCGCGGCTGGTCGAGGTTCCAGAACAGCGCTGCCCACAGTCCTGCCGGGTGGTTCACCGGCAGCCAGTGTTGCCTGAACATCCTGGCGCGCTTGGCCGGAAACTCGTAGCCCGTGTTCCAGAGCCTGGGGACGCCTTCGACGTTCACGTCGACGACGTCGCCCTTGATCGACTCGGCCTGGATCTGGCCGTCGCGGAAGTAGTCCCACTTCACCTCGTCGAAGTTGTAGCGGCCGCGCATGACCGGCAGGTCCCGCCCCCAATAGTCCTCGACGCGCTCGTAGCGGATCCAGCGGCCGACGCGGAGCGCCTTTACTCGGTAAGGACCGGAACCGAGCGGCGGGACGATGCTGGTCTTGCCCAGGTCCCGCGACGCCCAGAAATGTTCCGGCAGGATCGGCTTCGAGCCGATGACGATGGGCAGCAGCGGATCGCCCCTCTGGCCCTCCCGGATGTTGAAACGGATCTCGCGCGGTCCGATGATCTCGAAAGACTCGATCGGGTTCAGCGGGCTGGCGATCGTCGGGGATGCCTCGGTGGTGAATCGCGTAAACGTGAAATGCACGTCGTCGATGGTGACGGGCTTGCCGTCGTGCCAGCGCGCGCCATCGCGAATCCTGAATGCGATCCAGGCGCCGTCGTCGGCTACGGCGATGCCCTCGGCGAGCCGGCCGTAGATCGACGCCGGCTCGTCCGCCGACCAGTCCATCAGTGCGTCGTGCACCAGGTTCGCGTAGGGCCGCTCGACATCTACGCCGAGCACACGGTGTCCGGCGGGAACGGAACACGGATTGATGTTGTCCCATTGGCCCGAAACCGCAATGCGCATCCTGCCGCCTTTCGGCGCGTCGGGATTGACCCAGTCGAAGTGCTCGAACTCCGGAGGATACTTGGGCTCGGCGAGGAACGCGTAGGCGTGCTTGTAGACTATCTCCGAGGGCGGGGGGTCGTCTGCGAACGCCGCCAGCGACAGGATGGCCGCCGCGATGCCCGCAGATGTGAGGTGACGCTTTCCCATGGCTCGGAAACCTAACATGAGCGGTGCCTCGCCTTCATGGACTTCGGTACGATACCCAGCGTTTACCTTGTTGGGAGGGTTGCTGCGGCATGAGCAGTCTTGAAGCGTGACGACGTCGCTGGCAGCATCGCCCGCATTGGCAACTTCGACCAGGTAGAGGCATCGCGTTCCGCGCGAACCTCAGACTACAGGAGGATCACGACAATGAAGGGCGTCCAGTTCTTGGTTGACGACGAGGGAGAACGCAAGGCGGTTATGATCGATCTCAGCGTCCACAGCGAGTTGTGGGAGGATTTCTTCGACGCGGCTATTGCGAAGGAGCGGCAGGACGAGCCGCGGGAGCCCTTGAAGGAAGTCCGGCGCAAGGTCCTCGGAAACTGACGCTTGGAGTACGAAATTGCGTTCGTCAGATCTGCACGCCGAGATCTGGAAAGCCTGCCTCGGCAAGCGGCGTTGCGGATTCTGTCACGCATTGAGGACTTGGCGTCCGACCCGCGTCCACCCGGAAGCCGCAAACTGCGGGGCGAGGATGCGCTCTGGAGAGTTCGGGTAGGGAACTAGCGAATCGTATATGAAGTTTCCGACGCCAATCGCCGTGTCGAGATCGTCGTGGTCAGGCACCGGAGCGTCGCCTATCGTTGATATGTCGCTTGGCGGAGCAAAAGAGAGGTCGCTCATCAACAACGCCGAACGCGCTACTGTGGATTGGTCGTAGCGACCTACACTTTTTTCGTACTACACACTGAAGGCGAATTCCGGCACCGACAGCGACGGGAAGGGGAACCCGGACGCGCGCGAAATCCGTGCAGAACGTGCGCAGGACACGCACCGGAAGGCATCTCGTTCGAGGGAACACAATCGGCACGATCAAGCACAATCGGCACGATCAAGCGGTAGACCGCCGTGCCGGTTGGTGACGGCCCCAGGAGTGTATTCTTGACAGGAGAGCGCTTGAGCGGTGCCAAGAAACCGGGTTGGGGAGTTTGTGATGAAACGCGTTGTTGTGACCGGCGAGAGTCAATGCGGCCTGGAAGATTTTGGCGATCCTGGGGTCGCCGAGAACTACGCAAAGATCAAGATTCACGCGGCCCCCCTGTGCACCGAGTTCCATATGTTCCTGAGAGGCGATAACCGTCCCCTCGGCGGTCACGAGGCTGCGGGCGAAGTCGTCGAGGTCGGTCCGGGCGTGTCCATGGTCAAGCCCGGCGACCGCGTCGTGGTGATGCCGCAAAGCGGCTGCGGCGTCTGTGATCTGTGCACCTCGGGGGATCACATCTATTGCCCGGACAAGAAGAACGCCAGGGAAATCTGCGGCAACGAAACCGGCACGGCCACGCTTGGGCAGTACTGCGTGCAGCAGGACTGGCTGCTGGTGCCCATACCGGATGATATTTCCTACGACCACGCCAGCATGGCCTGCTGCGGCATGGGTCCCGGTTTCAATGCCAACCAGACCATGCAGGTCATGCCCACGGACACGGTGTTGATCTCGGGCCTGGGTCCGGTGGGGCTCGGTACCGCGATCACTGCGCTCTATCGAGGCGCGCGGGTCCTGGGGCTTGAAATGAATCCCTACCGCATCGCACTTGCGAAGGACATGGGCGTTGAAGCCGTCGTCGATCCGACCAGCGAAGACGCGCTGGACGAAATCATGGATCTGACCGATGGCAAGGGCGTGGCCAAGAGCGTTGAATGCAGCAGCGTCGAGACAGCGCCGGAGTTCCTGATCCAGGCGGCCGCACTCAGGGGTCACATCGCGTCCCCGGGTTGGGGAGGCCCCATCAACGCGAGAGACGTCAACCGCAAGGGATTGACCGTGCATGGATGCTGGCACTGGAATCATCAGCGGGACGCGCGGGTGATGATGGGTACGATTCGCGGAGCAAAGTCCTTGCTCGACAAGGTGATCACCCATACGTTTTCGTTTGGCGAAGTTCAGCAGGCGTACGAAACCAGGGCCAGCAACCAGTGCGGCAAGATCATCCTGCACCCATGGGAGAACTGAAGACTTGAAGACCGTTGCCATCACCGGCGTCGAGCAGTGCGAACTGATCGACAAACCCGTGCCGCACGCGAAGGACGACTTTGTCGTCGTCAAGGTCATGTCGGCGCCCCTTTGCACCGAGTACAGCGACTATGCCGACGGTTGCCAGCGCGCGGAATTCCAGCGGGGCGACGAAGATCCTTCCTGCCTGGGGCACGAAGCCGCGGGCGAGGTCGTGGAGGTCGCGCGGCCGGGCAAGGTCAACGTCGGCGACCGGGTGGTCGTGATGCCGGGGTTCTGGTGCGGCAAATGCCGGTTCTGCCTGAGCGGCGCGTACATCCACTGCCAGCATCCCGTCGATCCCCACGCATCCTGTCAGACCGAAGCCGGCGCCGCGGCCTATGCCGAGTATTGCCTGAAGCAGGACTGGCTGGTCCTGCCGATACCGGACGAGATGTCGTACGACCACGCCAGCATGGCCTGCTGCGGCCTCGGACCCGCCTGGAATGCCATGCGGACCATGCAGGTGTCCGGGACGGATACCGTTCTGGTCAGCGGCCTCGGACCCGTCGGCTTGGGTACGGTGATCAATGCCGTTTACCGCGGGGCGCGGGTCATCGGCGTCGCCCGCAACAGCTATCGCAGCCAACTCGCGAAAGACCTCGGCGCCGAAGCCGTGCTCGATCCGGATAACGATGACGTGGTTGCCGAGGTGCTTGAGCGGACCGGCGGTCTGGGCGCGTCCAAGTCGGTGGAGACAAGCGGCCAGTCGCGCTACATGGATCTCCTGATGCCGGCCACGCGACGACTGGGAGACTTCGCCTTCGTGGGCGAATCCGGCGACTACACCATCCAGGTTAGCGACGGCATGATCCGCAACGGCCTGCACCTGCATGGCATTTGGCATTGGAGCCTGGGCGATGCGCCGGACATGCTGAAGATGATTTCCGAGGTGGGTGATTCACTGGATAAAGTGATTACCCACCACTTTCCCCTTTCACAGATAGAAGATGCCTGGAGACTGCAAATGAGCGGCATGTGCGGAAAGGTCATGGTGCATCCCCATGACTGATCAACTATGGCTTGAATTCAAAGGAACATCAGGCCCTGGCCTGGGTAAACACATCGTGCTGGTCAGCGGCGACGAAGAGTACCGCTCGGAAGAGGCGGTGCCCATGATGGCGAAGATCCTGTCGACCCATCACGGCTTCGACTGCACGGTGCTCTTCGCGATCGACCCCGAAACCGGTGAGATCGATCCCGAGCACCAGACCAACATTCCCGGTCTCGAGGCGCTCGATACAGCCGACCTGATGCTGATCTTCACCCGCTTTCGGGAACTGCCCGACGAGCAGATGAAGCACATCGTCGACTACATCAATTCGGGTCGCCCGATCATGGGGCTCAGAACGGCAACGCACGCCTTTCAGTACAGCCGCGACAAGAGCGGCCCCTATGCCAAGTACGACTGCACGAACGAGGAGTTCGAGGGCGGTTTCGGCCGCCAGGTTCTGGGTGATACCTGGGTTACGCATCATGGCCACCATGGATACGAGAGTACCCGCGCCTTGATCAACCCGGCATCAAAGGACCATCCAATTCTGCAGGGTGTCACGGACGTTTGGGGAACAACGGATGTCTATGCCGTTGGCGAGTTGACGGGCAACCCGCAGGTCCTGCTGGATGGCCAGGTCCTTGTCGGCATGAACCACGACGATGACCCCAAGCCCGATACGACGACCATGCCCATCGCATGGATCAAGGAATACACCGGTGACGAGGGCAAGGCGTCACGGGTTTTCTGCACCACCATGGGCGCGGCCACTGACCTGCGGAGTGACGACCTGCGGCGCCTGCTGGTCAACGTCGCCTACTGGGGCATGCGGATGGAGGACAGCATCGACCCCAGTCGCAGTGTCGAGACGGTGGGGCAATACGACCCGACTGCGTTTGGCTTTGGCACGCATGTAAAGGGTCGGCGAGTGTCCGATTACGCCTGATCAGGCCCGCCGTCCGCCGACCTTGCGCGGCTGAGCCAACGCGACGGTCTCAATGATCGCGTGCTGCTGCTACCCCGCAGCGGCCTCCTTCGCATAAGCAGCGAGGAACTTCTCGGCGCGCGCGGTCTTGGCTTGGCCGTCCCCCTGGCTCTGCCGGCCAGCCACGACCCCTTGCTGTGTCACGATCGCGAATCTCGCCGAGTTCCGGTCCAGGATTTCCTGCGGGATCTTGCCGTTCAAATCCTCTTGCGTGCGCATGAACGGCCGCACCATGTAATTCGTCACCGTGACGCGCAGCCCGGGCGCGGTGCGATTGAACGCGCCGTGCCAGGTGTGCCCGTGCCAGACGAGCATCGAGCCCGCCTTGGCCACGGACGGGACGGCCTGCTCTGCGCCGCCCTCCTCGTAGGGCAGAAGGATGGCTTCGCGGCCCTTTGGTTTGCGGCCACACTTGTGACTACCCGGCACGAAACAGGTTGAGCCGTTCTCCCGGTTGTAATCGGTCAACACGTACGCGCACTGGCACGTATAAGCGTGCGCTGGCATCGGTTCCGGCGTGCCGCCCGAGTCCGTGTGCATCGTGAACGTGGTTTCGTTCGGGCCTTTCATCCAGCAGCCCATCGCCGATAGCACCACGCCGTAGCCGCACAGGTACGTCGCCATCGCGAGCAGCACCGGGTTCGTCAACGACTCTTCGAAGACCGGATCCTCCAGCAGGATCGACTGCATCAGGTCGCCAAGGGGGGAATCGCCCTTGTGGCTAGCGGCCGTGGCGCTCGGCAAGCGGCCCTTGGGTCGTCCTTTCTCTCGCTGGGTTGCCGTTGCCTCTATCCCGAGGTGGGCATGCGTGGAGCCGGTCTCGAGATCGGGCCGCTCGCCGTTGCGCCGCTCGGCGACATCGAGCACCGCCTCGAGCATCCGCTCGGCGAGGCCGTTCGGGGTCGCGATCTCCGGCGGGATCACCGTGTAACCGCGGGCGTCGAGATCCGCGACATAGGTCTGCAGGCCAAGCCGACAAATCTCGTTCCATGCGCGATCGATTTCGGATTCGGACGTGATGGCTACTGCTGCCATGATTCTCTTCCTCCCCATGCGATGCTCTACATCCTACGCCTTGCGGTGGGCTTCGCCGTAGAGTTTCTCGCCGGATCGCCTAGTCCCGAACGCCGAACGCGAGCAACGCGGCCTCACGCGTGTCGTGGAGCTCGGGCCGCTCGCCGACATCGAGCACCGCCTCGAGCATCCGCTCGGCAAGGCCGTTCGGCGTCGCGATCTCCGGCAGGATCACACCGTGTAACCGTGGGCGTCTGGATCCGCGACATGGGTCTGCAGGCCAAGCCGGCAGATCTCGTTCCACGCGTGATCGACATCGAATTCAGACGTGATGGCTACTGCTGCCATGATTCTCTTCGCTCCAATGCGATGTCCTAAATCCCGCCCCTTGCCGCCGGGCCTCGCCGTAGATATTTGTGGGCGGGGTACTCTAATGTGGGCACTTCCTGCGCAAGACGACACGAACATGCCGAACTACCGATACTGCGATGCGCTGGAGACCGGACTTTATCGCCGTGCCAGGCACAGGATGTTCATCGTCCTGTGTGTTTGGTTGCCGGTAGAGGTAGGAGGGAGAATGCTCAATAACTATCTGTTTTTATTTTTTTTCTATGCATTCCGGCCGGCCCCACACTTGGCCCAACACAGGACGAGTGCCCTAGCGGCGCGCTGAAACTAACTCGTTACCACGAGACGGCAAACGTGCCCAAAGTTCCTGGGATGCCGAGGGCGATACCGGCTGAATGGGGCCGGCCAGGGAAGGGCTGGTGCGGTCGTGGCTCGACGCCGACGGGGGAAGGATCTACCTGAACGTCATCACACCCCCTTCGGAAGATGCGGTCTCGGTGCGGATGGACCGGACGTTGCGCTCGGTGTTCGGCTGGTGCGCGACGAAGGCGGTCGGCTCGGAGCGCAAGTGGCACAATCGGGTGTATCGGTGCGCGAGGCGCGAGATCGACGGTGACGCGAAGGTGTATTCGGACGGCAACGTGCGCGCGGCGGCGGACAGCGGCAGGTGGCGGATAACAGGACGATGATGCGCGGAGACGACAAGTACGCGCGCCCGATCGGGGCGCTGTTCCAAGTCGGCGAAGAACGTCGCATCGGTGGGCAACTAAGGCTCAAGAGGGGCGATCTGTTCGAGAGCAACGTCGTCAGAATCGCCGACGACGAGTTTGTGCATGTCGATGACGGCGGTTCTCTGTACGGCGTTTCGGAGGCGGGAAAGGTATCGCTGCTCGAGTGTGTCAGGGGAGGCATGCTGGCCAGCAGTGGGTTGGGAGACCTAGTGATGCACCACGGCGACGTCTCGTTCCGGTACGCGCTGTTCGGGAAGGAGCATCTGAGTGCGGAGGAACGGCTTATACGGGGCATCCAGTTCACTCTGGAGGGCGTGGAGTCGAGCGTATTCATGCACGACAGGCTCGACAAATTCGGGCACATCCATGACCCGGACGACGAGATTCTGGACGCCATCCAAAGAAACAGGCCCGGGTATCTGAAGGGCGATCTGGTGAAGGGGCAGGCGATGGTGTCGTACTTCACGGGCGACTGGGATGTCCTTCCGAGATGCGAGACGGTACTGGGGACCGTGGATGTAGGACGATCAATGAGCTTCGACCTGTTCGGTCGCAATATGGAGGACACACCGAGGATCTCAATCGACTTTGACGACGACCCGCAGACGCTGGAAGGGGCTTGGAGGAAGATGCGGGTGATTCGGCAGTTCTTCGGGTGGATGATGGGCTACGCGCCAGCGTGGAAGGACGTGTTGGTCTTCACATCCGGGCTGGACGAGGACGGATTCCGGGCGGCCCCGGAAGACTATCTCGAGGCGTTCGGCCCGAATGAATGGCAGGAAGTTCCCGAAAGCGCAAGGCGATTCGGGACCTTGATCGACGCATCGCGCAATCCCGATCATTTCGTCGAGGTAATGCAACACTGGTTGGCACGGAACGCGGAACCGAGAAGAAGGAGGGCGAACGCGCGGTTCTTCGGGAACATTCGGGGGACGTGGGATCGCGTCTTGGAAGACGGGATTGTCTCGGCCGCCAACACGTTCGATCTGTTGCCTGCGGAGGACAAGCCCAAGAGCCGGGCGCTGGCGGCCGACCTTGTCGACATTCTCAAGGAGGCGAGCGACAAGGTAAAAGATGCGATGGGCGCCGGTGCGCAACGCGAGGAGATACTGAACGCGTTGGGCAACATCCGCGCCAACAGGTCGCTTCGCAACGTGGTTTACCACCGGGCGAAAGTGGTCACGGATCACTACGGTGATGACAAGTTGGAGCGCCTATTAGAGGTGATCCAGCTCGCCGTTCAGTGCCGAAATTACTACACGCACGGGGGCGACGCCCGGACGTCTAGCCGCGTCGATTTCGCCGACTTCGACATCGTCTGTTTCCTTACCGAGACGCTGGAGTTCATTTACGGCGTGTCGGAGCTGCTTCTTTGCGGGTGGGATCCCGCCACGTCGACGCGGGATGAGTGGCATCCGCTCGGCGGCTACGTCAAGTCCTACAACCGAAAGCGCTCGGTGCTACCGGGAATACGGTAGGCGCCGTACATCGAGTCGATCAAGGAACACGTGTAAGGGAACCTGCTCCAGGGCCGCCCGCGTGCGTCCTGGTGATCGGGTGCAGGGGAGATTCACGTTCCGGCATGGACGCGCCAAGAGTAGTCCACATCGACCACGTCGTCCTCGTCGAACCGGAAGGTCATACGCCAGTTCCCGGAGACAGCAACCGCATAGTGACCTTTCAGTGCGCCCTGCGGGTGGAGCCGGAAGCCCGTCAGATCGACGTCCTGCGGCATCCCCCACTGGGCCACGGCATTCGGCTCGTAGATAGCCTTCGCGTCGTCAATCCGCTTTTTGCTGGTCAACCAACGACCGGAGAAATTGTTTTAGACCTTCACTTGGGTTATCCAAATCGTTGACGATGGGCTGAATTCCACGACTCTGTAATACGCGTTCCTCAACCCTATTCGGGCGCGCGAGGTAAATGTAGGACTGAGGCATGGAGTCTCCTAGTCCGGAAGAGATCCACAAGCTGTTAAGCTTATAAAGCATGTACCGAATATTGATATCTGAAAGGCTATATCCAAGAAAGAGGACGGACCTGCGCAGCAAATCTGCGCGAAGCCTAATGTCCAAAGGCGATTCAAAGTCCAGCCTATTGAAATACTGCGATTCGGTCAAAACGATCGATTCGTCATCTTCGAAGTCACCGTGGAATTTGATGATTTGCGTTGCCTTTGGATCGGCGTCGGCAAGTTGCCCAACATTGGCAATCTTCGTGAACGACTTGTCGTAGTGCTGGTAGGCTTTCTCTAAGCAAGAATCGTAGTTCGTTGTATAGATTATCGGGAAGTCCAACTCTACGATCAGTTTATGGGCCTCCGAGTCCTCGATGTTAACGCCACGGTGCCAGTTCCGGTCCATCCAGCGAAGCAACGGACCAATACTGCCGCCTTCCTCAAGCTTGAAGTACTCGCATAGCGTCAGGTAGTCCCCTAAACTGTGAAATATCTCGGGATCGTAGCCGAGAGACTCCGCCAAGTGATCAATAAGATCGGAGAAGACTGGCAAACCTAATTCTCTCGATACGCCTGCGCCAACGAAGAGCATTACACGTTGGTTACGAATCGCATTCGCAAGCTCGGTAATCACGGCGAACCTCCCGAGCGCAGAAACTCAGCAAACCCATCCAGAGCGAGCTTCCTCATTGAAATCGTGTGCTTGACCTCTCCCATTTCGGCGAAGGTCTGATCGTGACCTTCAGGTATAAATACACAGTCCCACTGGAACTCTCTCGGTCCAGCCGGTTTCGAGGCGATTCTCCCTGCTATTTCACCAGCAAATTGAAAGAACCTTTTTCCATCTATGTAGCCAATGAGTGTTTTGGCGGTAGCTCGAGGATCACTAGTGTTGCCATACAACTCGCTAAACATATCGGCCTGGAGCCTATCCCAAAAGATCTGTGTTAGGCCGCCGGGTAGATCATGAAGGTGCTTGAGGTAAAGACCGGTGTGCTCGACAAAGAGAGGCCGACCAACTTGGTTGAATGCCCGCATTGCTTTGTCCTTTACGAGCCTTTCAGTATGTTCTGTCTGCAACTCTTCTATGGTGATTTTCAAAGGTCGTACGCTGACCCTCGCCGGTGCCAGTATTCGCGATGCTTCCTTCAATTTGTGCTCGTTTCTTGATACGAACCTGATGTTTAATAAGGGCATTATGAGGATTTCCTACGAAAATAGGCGTCCATGGTCTGATGAGCGAAGTGTAGCCCACTGATCGAAGAACTTTGCAGCCGCAATAAGGTGTCGTCCTTTGCGTGTTGATTGATGCTGCCGTTCTTCCGGTGATGGCAGCTTGCCGCATAAGCCTCTCCGGCATCAGGCCGCCCAGCGTCGAGCATGGTGTGTTCTCACCGGGCGGAGCGCGCAAGCGTTAGTGATCGAGTGGACGCGCCCTCCCAACGGCACCGCAATGTGCCAAGGTGGTGGCGTCTTCAACCACCTGACGGAGGAGACGTTCGTGAATCACCCTAGCATCATTGGGATCGACTTGGCTAAGTCAAACGCTTCGCCATCGCCTGGATATGCTCTTGTCTCCATATGTCAAGTTTTATCATAAAAAACATGACATATGGCTGCCGAAACGACCCTGCTCCTCCGTCCAGGAGTGTAAGGTTTTTTGGGCAGAGCGACCAGCAGGGCGATTGCTGGCCCGAACGCGCGTGTGCTGCTGTCTTTTTTGAGGGTGAAGCTGGGTTCGATTCCTGTCTGCTAGCCAGGCTGCGCATGCGCCGCCGCAGCGGCCGTAAGGCTGATCACGAACTGCGCTTCGGCACGCGTGCACGCGGTAACGCCTCCTTCGCTGGGACCGTGGTGAGCCAGATGGGTGTAGATCCCCAACTCCTCCAGCACGGTGCGGCATGAGCCGACGCAGCTGTGGTAGTCGCCGCTGTGATACTGTTCCTCCGCGCGCTGGAGGCCTGTGGCTATGGCTCGCCAGGCCGTCGGCGGTGCCCTCCAGAGGAATCGGGACTTCCAGCAGGAGGATTTCTCGGGGGCCCACATTGCGTAGTTGCTCGATCCAGTCGGAGCGCGAGAGGTGATGGCGCCAGTGACCATTCGCGTACTGTTCGCCGTTCTCGTCAATTCCGGTCCCCGACGCCACGAAATCGAAGGTAAGGTCGCTGGTCCCCCGCAGCGTTTCGGGGCGGCAAGCTGGCCGGGCTGCAGGCACAGGTGGAGTTCGGGCGTCGACGTCGAACCGCCGGATGTGGACGCGAGTCTGAACGGCCTTTCGCACCGGGCGAATCCCAAATCGTGGGGTGCGCCTTCGTTCGGTTTGACCGTGACGGCGTTCCATCGATGGAAGCTCGCCGGACGACGTTCGGGCTGGGACGAACCGTGACATGAAGGGCGAAGATCAGCTCGAAGGCGCCGACAATAGGATGCAGCCTCACGGTCTGAACGCTGGTATCGGCGATCTGATAGCTGCCAACGGTAAGTCCCATATCAATCCCGGTCGTCCCGCGCTGAAGTGGCCATTCAAGATATCTGATTCATGGACCCCGATCGAGCGGCGCGGCTTGGCGGACGCCCGTCATGCGGCCGACGAGACTATTGCGGCACGTCGCCCATCGAAATCTGCTTACCATCCCGCGCGTTTACGCATTCGCCTAGGCATGAAACCGTCGCCGCACTTCTGGGGCGATGTCCCCGCTGGCAGAGGCGAGATGGTGGCCTCGGGATGAGATCGTGCTCTCCTACCTCGACAGGAGAGCGGTTTTGGTGGCACGCTCCAGCCGGAAATGCTATCTGCCAACCTCCGGAAGGAGTCAAGAATCCACAGCGAGGGACAGGAGAAGGATTTGGCCCCACATTCGACCCTACAAAATGCGTTCGTTTCGAGGCGTTTCGGAAAGCTCCATGCAACCCCAGGGAGTTGCTCGCCATAATTGTAGAGCCTTCCAGTCTGCGACGAGTCGGCTCGCCACATCGCTGAGGAACTCGGCAAGTATCGTGGGCGGCTCGTAGTCCTGGGCGAAACCCATGGGACCCGAGAGGTACCCGCGCGCGTCGGCGAACTCGCGTGCCATCTCTCGGAACATGGACGGGTGTTGATTGGCCTGGAAATTCCGCGCTGGCTCAACGAGGACATCGGGGCGTTCGTTGACGGCAGGATCGGGCCGGACTTGCTTCTCGTGGACGAATACTGGCAAAGGGAGATCCAGGACGGCCGGCAAAGCCGAGGCATGCTAGACCTGTTACGTCGGCTCGGCGAAGTGGTGGCCATGGACCGAAAAGTGGAGACCAGAGGGTTCGACGATGCCGAGATGTTCTTGAGCGGGCACCGGAGCACACGCGCGACGAACTGATGGCGAGGAACGTCCTCCGATACCGCGGCGAGATCGCCCATGACTTCGTGCTGGTGTTGGCCGGCAAATTTCATGCCGGGCGCATTTCATCCTCCGAACCCAGCATGGCCACCCTGCTCCCTGAACGCGAGACCTTGACGGTTGACATACAGTTCCTGCGCGGTGACGCGTGGAACTGCCTCGGTCGCAAATGCGGCACACACGCCCTTCCGAGTCGCGAAGGGACCAGTCCGCTTTTGCGGCTGAATTGGATCTCATCCGGTCCCTACGACGCTACTATCATGCTCCCGGAAGCCACGGCATCGCCGCCGGCAGTTGGGGAACGTACTGGCGCCGAGTCGCACGCAAAACCGTATGCGGATGAGCTTGTTGCGCAATGATCGCCGCAACGGTCGGGGCCGCCTGGCTTGAAGTGCCTCCTGAGTTCGAACGCGGTGCGATCACCACGAGGAACGGTAATCGATGATCTGCACGTTGCGGGCCGAAATGTCGCACGCGTCGAGGACTGGTATTGATCGTCCGCTCACCCACCGCAAATTGTCGCGACACGGTGTTGCGCGGCCGGGTGTGGGGAGGCAACCCGTGGCTTCGTACTGCACCTTCTCCCCGCCGGCCTCAAAGGTGATGGTCCTGCCTGCCGCTCGCCACGTGCCATTGTGGTTTTCACCCACGATGGCCTCTGCCTCGTCGTCCCAGAAATAGGTTTGGATTTCCAGCGCACCGGTTCCGAACATCAGGATGATTTCCTCGTCGCCATCCGGCGTATGGCAGACCAACTGGCTGATCTGCCCGGCGAGATCTTCGGCGTCACTTTGGGTAGCGGCTTCGGTCTGGCCGACAAAAACGCCGATGTGACGCCCCGTCACGACATGGTTCTGATCCGGTTAGGCTTGACGATCACGGCAACGCCAAGACTGCTCAGGCGGTCGGCCAGGGCGGCCCAAGCGAGCGATGCGGTCTCGCAGTCGCTGCCGGGGACCACGGTGACTGTGGCATACGAAGCGGCGGGCGTGACGTCAGGTCGTTGGACCTCTACGGCGTTTTCCGACGCGAAGCTCTCGATCTCTCCGATGAGGATCGCTTTGTTGTCGGCCCGCCATTGTAGAGTTGCATGACAATGGCCGACTGCGCGCAACCGGCGAGCACCCGGCACGCCATCATCGGGAGGAGTCTATTCATTGTCTTCCCTCCATTGCGATGTTCTACATCCTATCCACGGGCGCCGGGCCTCGCCGTAGAAATTTGCAGGCCGGTACTCTAGTGTGAGGGCCTCCAACGCAAAACGACACGAACATGCCGACCTACCAATACTGCGACGCGCTGCAGACCGATCTCAGCAGTGCCGGCGTGCTCACCGCCACCCTGAACCGGCCAGAACGGCTGAACGCGTTCGACGGCGCGCTGCGCGAAGCGATCTACAACATGCTGGCCGACGTGCGCGACGACGACAACGTGCGGGTCCTGGTGTTGACGGGTGCCGGCCGCGCCTTCTGCTCCGGCGCCGACCTCGGTGCCCAGGACCAGCGCAAGTGGCCGTCCCGTCCCCACGAGCCGAGGTTCATGTGGTGTGTCGATCTGTTGGAAATGCCCAAACCGACGATTGCCGCGATCGACGGCGTAGCCGCCGGCGGCGGGCTGGGCCTGGCTCTGCTGTGCGACATCCGCATCTGCTCGGACCGCGCGCGACTGATTCCGATCTGGAACAAACGGGCAATTCACCCGGACGATCTGGTCACGTGGACATTGCCCAAGCTCGTCGGCTACAGCCGCGCGCTAACGTGGTTGTACCTGGCTGACGACATCCCGCTGGACGATGCGCAGAGCGCCGGCCTGGTGATGGACGTTTGCGCGCCCGAAGAGGTGCTGCCACGCGCGCAAAAGCTCGCCGACAGGCTGGCGGCGGGCCCCACCCTGCACTATGCGCTGACCAAGCGGGCGGTGCTGCAGGGATTGATCCGCGAACCGAAAGACTCGGCGATGATGGAGGTTTGGGGCCAGGAGCGCGCGTCCGCGAGCGAAGATCGCAAAGAGGGCGTTCTCGCGTTCAAGGAGAAGCGCTCACCGGTCTTCAAAGGTCGTTAGGCCGACGCCCGCACCTACACCAAGAATCCGATTGTTTCGGACCCGCGCACCTGCCACAGTGCATGCCGGGTCGGGACGGTGCGCGTCGTGAACAGGTTGTCCTTCTTATCGAGTCCCGACGGGTGGAAGTACGCTCCAGTGGCTATCGCCTTGGCGGTGGCGCTGTGGGTGGGTCACCCGGCCCTGGCGCTCCTCGTTGGTGCGACGGTGAGTCTGGCGCTGAGTCCCAAACTGCCGTCGTACTTCAACCGCGCCGGGCACCTGTGCCTGAAGGCCGCGATCGTGTCCCTGGGTTTCACCCTGAACGTCCAGGTCCTTTGGCAAACCAGCCGCGACCACTCAGGATTGATCGTCATTTTTGTCATTTGCACTCTGATTGCCGGGCTCGTGATCGGCCGGCTGATGAAGGTGGATGAGGATCAGTCCCGGTTGTTGAGCACCGGAACCGCCATCTGCGGCGGCACCGCCATCGTGACCCTCGCGCCCATCATCCGCGCGCGGCCGGAGTCGGTGGCGATCTGCATCGGGATCGTGTTCATCCTGAACGCCATCGCGATCCTGCTGTTGCCCTGGGTCGGTCACTACCTTGAGATGACGCAGGATCAATTCGGCGTCTGGGTGGCGCTGGCGATCCACGATACGAGTTCCGTCGTGGGAGCTGCCGCGATCTTCGGTGACCGCGCGCTGGAAGTCGCGACGACGGTCAAGTTGGTCCGAACGCTGCTGCTCATCCCGGTCGCGCTCATGGCCGGAGTTCTGTTGCGGCAAAGCGAAGCCAAGCTGCGGATACCGGGGTTCCTTGCGCTGTTCGTAGCCGCATCCCTGGCTGGAAGTCTGCTGCAGCCGCCAGTCGAAATCATCGCCCATGCCAAGGCGGTGAGTCATTTCCTGCTCATCGTTGCGCTCTTTTGCATCGGGATGGAGATCCGGCGGTCGACGATCGCATCACTGAACGGCCGGGCCGTTTGGCTGAGTGTCTCGTTGTGGCTGATCCTGTTGCCGGTAACGCTGGCCGCTGCGCTGTTCCGATAGAATATTCTTAGTGTGAAGCGTTATTTCATCCGTACCCGCGACTTCGGTAATGTCGTGCACATGATCATCCGCTCCGTACAATTGGACTGGCAAAGCGTTCTGAGCCTCGCTCTGGTAGCGGGCTTTTTCGTTTTGGCGTTGATTCCCTGACCTGATCGTTCGCGTCGCTCGGACGCGATGAACCGGAGTGCGGACAAGACCCGGGCTCGTCGCAACCTTTCCCACGCGTGCCGGTCATGTCACAACATGGCTTCCCCCCTCGTCAGGCTCTACCTGGCCCAAGACACGCGTCGCCCCTACGGTGTGTCGCGAACCAGGCTGCGCGCCAGCAGATTGAGGAACAACCCCACGTCGGTCACGATCCCGGTCGACTCGACGCTGCCGCGGTCGGCCAGTTTGGTGGCCACCGCAGGGTTAATGTCCACGCACACGAGTCGCACACCGGCGGGCGTCATGTTGCCGGTGCCGATGGCGTGCAGCATCGTGGACAGCATCAGAATGAGGTCCGCGCCTTCGATCAGTTGCGCGTAAGACGCCTGGGCGGCGACCAGGTCCATCTGGGTATCGGGCAGCGGGCCGTCGTCCCGGATGGAGCCGGCGAGCGCATAAGGCACGTCGGCTTTCACGCATTCGTACATGATGCCCCCGGTGACGATCCCGTCCGCCACTGCTCGAGCGATGGAACCGGCGGCGCGGATGCGGTTGATGGTCTTGAGATGGTGGCGGTGGCCGCCCTGTACGCCGGTGCCGCGATTGAGATCGACGCCGAGCGACGTGCCGAACAGGTTGGTCTCCAGATCGTGCACTGGCAACGCATTGCCGGTCAGCAGTGCCTGCACGTAACCGGCACGGATTAGCGCGGCGAGGTGCGGACCGCCTCCGGTGTGAATCACTACCGGGCCGGCGACCACCACGATTCGGCCATTGCGGGCGCGAATGCGGCGCATTTCGAAGGCGAGTTCCTCGATCTGGACTTCCGCCCGGCGTTCGGTGGTCACCTGCGACGACATGAAGGCGAACTCTCCCTGGCTGCGCGGCGGGTCTGGCATGTGCAGTCGGACGCCGTTTTCGCCGCAGACGACCTTGTCGCCGTAAACCAGGTCGCGCATCAATGTGCAGCGGGCCGAAGGCTCGCCGGCGGAAGTGTCATCTACGACGATGGCCGCATCCATGCGTTGGTGCGCGACGCGCACCCATGTGTCGCCGATGCGCACGTCGGTCGGGTAGATCGTCGAACAACAGAAGTCCTCGGGAGCGACGCCATCGCGCTCCACCGCGGCGAGGGCCGCCGCGTCATGTTTATCGGCGACGGTCGCGCCGAACGGTCGCAGAAGATCCAGCGTTCGATCCAGACGTTCCTGACTTGGTGCGCTTACCGTGAACCGCACGCGACTGGTCTGGTCGCCGCGCTCGCCTGCGCGAAACCGTTCCAGGCGAAAACCGCTGCCGGCGCGATTGACGGCGTCGAACGCATGCGTCATCAAACCTTCGTCGAGCAGATGGCCTTCCATGTCGACCGAAAGCGAGCGGATCGGGGAGGCAACGGCATCACGGTGGGCGAAGCCAGCCGGTACGTCCTGATCGAGGATCAGGGTTAGGCACTTGGCCGCGCCGCCAGCCTTGATGAACTCGGTAAGCGGCGTGACGACGACCTCGAAGCCCCACGCTTCGAGGCAACGGCGCAGGTTTGCTGTGGCGTGGCCGGTGATCAGCGTCTGGCCCAGCCGCACGGCGTTGCAGGCGAATCCGAACGCGTCGCCGTAAGCGATGGCGATACGCCGGTCGGCGGGCACCAGCGCCTCGATCAAAAGCCGCGACTCGGCATCGAAGGCTGGCGGGTAGTAGACGACCCGGCCGCCCGGGAGCGGCATGAAGCAGGTATCCAGGTGGTAGAACCGCTGATCGACAAGCTTGAGCGAGACGACGCGCACGCGTAGACGCTCAGCGATCGCGCGATGGGATTCGAGGCTGGTGCGTACGCCGTAGCCGGCCCAAACCAGTAGTTCGGAGCCGGGTTGCGGCCACCACAGCGCATCGCCTTCTCCTTCGAAGGCAATGTCCGGATCGACATCGGCAATCGCGAGGCTGGCGCCTGCGGCCCAGTCCGCGTAGAGGGGCGACTCCGGCTCGCGCTGCGCGACGCTGAAGACGGACGGCACGAAGGTTCCGTCGAGAACGAATCCGCCGTTCGCGGCGAAACACATGTCGGGAAGTCCCGAAGCCGGCGCGATGGTTGTCACATCGGCGTGCGCCTCGAGGATGCGTATGAGCGCGTCCCATTGGCGGCCGGCACTGACCGACGAGGCCGCTCCGACGTTGCCGGCCATCCATGGATTGATGACGTACTCGACGCCGAAGTGGGTAGGCGGGCAAACGAGTACGCGGGTCATCGGAGGGCCTTGCCGCCGCGTGAGATTGGGTGCATCGAGAGGTACTCCGCTCAGATCCTGTTCCAGTTCAGACACATGTCGTTCGCGCAGGTTTCGTCTTTATCTTTGGCGGAGGATGCTTGTGGGAACCGCAATACAATCGCACACCGCGAAACCGGCGGTGAATTTGACATAGGGAGACGGAACGATGGCGAACCTGGAACGGCAACTCATTCGATCGGAACTGGTGCAGCGACGAGAAGAGGGATGTCGACATGGATGTTTTTCGTCGCTCGGACGCAATAGGAGGCTATCGGAGTTCTAAGTTGGCGCTGTGGCATTTGGGACAAAGAACGGGAAAGGCCGGACGACGATTCCGTTTGGCCTCCGTGGCGCATCGTCTTCAATGGCGTCGCGCCTCGAACTCTTGTCGGATGTCGTTCACGGCATCCATGATCTCTGCAGGCAGCGGTTCGATTTCTTCGCCGAGCGTGATTCTTGTCGCAAACCAGAGGGGCTCCAGTTCTTTGGCGAGACCGGCTTCCGCCAGAATCCGCTTGACCCGCGCCCCATGGCCGGCTGCGACCATTTCGATAAACGAGTCCGCCAAACCAGGCCACTCTTCGTGCTTGTAGTCGGCATCCGCACGAACGGCCCGCTCCAGCGTATCGAGGGCTTGCGTCCAGTTGCCGCGATCTGCCATGACATCGGAAAGCGTATGTAAAGCGGCCGCGTCCTCCGGAGCCAACGAAACCGCACGACGAGCGTAGGTCTCAGCCTCCGATAGGCGCGTCTGGTCGCTTCGCCAGAGGATTGTTTCGGCCCAAATGTGCCATGCATCGGCGCACCTCGGGTCGATCTCCGTCGCCTCTTTGCAAACGGATTCGGACTCGCTGAACCGCTCCGAGAGGTTCAACGACCTGCACGCGACCGCCAGCAACTCAGCCACCTTGCGGCGGTACTCCACGGCATCGTCGATGCGGACGTATTTTGAAGTCTCTCTGAGGGCGGCAATTGAATCGTCTAGTCGTTTTAGTTCCATGAGGGTGGCTCCCGCAGCGCGAAGAGCAAGAACGGCCAATTGACGTAGTTCCGTTGGATCTGTCGTATGTATGTATTCGAGGACGTTTCTCCATGCTGAAAGCGCCTCCTCTCTTCTACCCAGTTCTTGCAGAGCCATGCCCTTGGTCAAGAGCGCCTTGGCGGCCGCATCGCGCAACTCTTGCGGATCATCCGGCTTGGCGTATTCCGAAGCGCGCGACCAGAAGGCTACAGCCTCCTCGTTTTGACCCGTTCTCTTGAGGTCATTGCCCAAGCCCCGGATCATCTCGGCGGCCATGTGACGGTGGTCTGGTTCATCGTCCGGATGGATGTATTCGAAACTTCGCTTGGCGGCCGCGATGGCGGCTACGAACTGATCACGCTTGAGAAGGGCGATGCTCGCACCCGCCAACGCGCCGAAACCGACGACACGCTGCGCTATCGGGTCGTCAATATGGGTGAATTTCGCAGCCCGTTCGAAAGTGGCGATTGCCTCTTCGAAACGCCCCTGTTCGGACAATGTGTAGCCGAGCGCTGTCCATGCGGCGGCATCGTCCGGCGTCCCGACGGTGGCCTTTCGGAATGCCGTTTCTGCTTCCGCGAAGTTGCCGGCCTGGACGAGTTCCAGGCCGCGCTGGGTGCTGGCAGCAGCAGCTCGTGATCTATCCTGCTCTGCGAATGCCTCATTGATCTCGCCGAGGACCGGCGCGTTTGCTCCGATCCTTTCAGCGACAAGGCTGATCGCTTTGCGGTGCCAATCATCGCGACCAGTGAACTCTTCGTCTTCAGCCACGTACCTTGTCAAGACGCCGAGCCAGTCGGACATCTCTGCGGCGGGGAAAGCTCTCTCACGCAACACTTCGAGCGCCTGGGGGTACATCAAGCGCATTTCCCTTGGGCCGAACAGATCGTGGAGGAAGGCTACGAGCCGCGCCAGGCGGTCTCGGCCGGCACGCGAGAAACGCAAGATGTAGTAGATGTTGTAGAACCGGTCAGCGACCTCGTAGCGGGTTCGCTTTTCCTGCTCCAAATGCACCTCGCGGGCGTAGCCCTTTTCCACGAGTTGTCTGAGTTGAGCGCTTGCGTGCGAAGAACTCAGCTTCGCGGCGGCAGACAGCTCTCTTGCCAGCATCGGCCTCCATCCTTCGGCGAGGCAATGGAACACTTTTCGGGCCTGAACCGGCAGTGCTTCAATCCGCGCCTTGAAGTAAGGCGTCTGTTCGTCGATAAGCTGCTCGAGATCCTCGAAGGGAGAGCCAACCGGCGACTCGATCAGCATGCGGCAGGCAAGCGCCAACAACCGCGGGTTGCCGCCGGTGAGGCGGCGTATGGTTTCGAGCCTGCCACGTTCGCGACGTAGAGCGCCCGGCGTATCTGCGTCGCCGCTGCCTTCTGCCAGCGCTTCGAGTATCTGAAGACACTCTTCCTGTCCAATACCGTCAAGCATGAAGAGTCGGAAGAACTCGTAGAAGGGCTCGCCGTGGCTGCGGATGGCGTTAAAGGCGGCGTTGGCGGAGCCGATCAGCAGAATTTCCGTATGCTCGATCAAGCTGGCGCGCAGTGCGTGAACTTCGCGCTCGTCGCGCAGTTGTCCGAAGACGATATCGAGATTTTCGACGAACAGGATCAGCCGCTTCCCGCTTGCCCGGCAGAAGTCCATGAGCGATGCGAGCGCGTATGCCGCTTGCCGTTGGCTGTCAGGCTCGTCTTGCGCCAAGGCATCGGCCCTGTCAGCCCATCGCGCATCCCCGGTGGCGCGGGTGAGGTGATGTAGCGCGGCTGACCAGAAGTCCGCCAGGTCGCCTATCTCGTAGCTTTCCTCATGGAAGGCGACGGGTTGCCAGTCGCAGGCGAGGGCGGGTGTTTCCCGAACCGCGAGCAGAAACCTGAGGCCGAGTGTGGTTTTCCCCATGCCGCGCGGTCCGACGAGCAGCACGTGCTGACACGGTCGGTCGCGGGTCTGTTCGCCGATCAATCGCAGCATTTCCGCAAGGGTTTCGTGGCGTGCGACAAAGGACGCCTTGAGTTCCTCGGCTGTGAGTTGAGCCGGGTTGTAAAGACGTCTGCGGATCATGGCGTGACCCCTGATACATGGTGTTTACCCCACCACTCCCGCAGGAGATTCGACCGGAATTCGAGATGGTCTCCCTGCCGATCCAAATAGCCATCGGCCTGCAAATCGCGCAGTACCGATTGAAACGTTGTCTCGTTTGGCTGCGACAGGTCCTGGAGACGCGCGAGATTTGCGCCCCCTCGGTTGCAGGCGCGGCTCAGAATGCTGCGAGCCGTTGCGTATTCCTCCGGGTTGAACGCGTCTTCCAGGCGCGTTGCGTAGTGGTCCAGGTGGGCGGTTCCGGCGGCGCCCGCAAGTCGTTCGACGAAACACTGTTCGATCAGATTCGGTGATATGCGCGCAGGTTCGCCTTGGCAGGCGTCCCGAAGCGCCGAAAGGAACAACTGCACGTGGTACGGCACAGGGTCCCCCAACAGTTCGATGATCGATGAGTCTCCGAACCTGACTGCATACATTAGACGACAAAAATATTTTTGGCAATAAATGTTTTGGCAAAAATATGGTCCTTGTTGTCTTGCAATAGACGGGTGGCCACCGTCACGAATCCGGTCTCACCATTTGGATACAATTCCCACCGGAAAACGGGGTTGAATCTCGGTTGGTGTGGGAGGGAAAGATGGAGAGTTTCGAACGGCAGTGCATTGCGGCGGAACTGGTGCAGCTCCGAGAGGAGGGATGCGACGTCGCGGCCTTCGAGCCGCGCGTAGAAGAGGCGCTTGAGGACGAGGCCACTGACGATGCCGTCTTCGTTGAGCTCTATGACGCGCTCGAAGCCCTCTCGCCCGAGCCCTCGTTCCCCTTTGAAGAACCGTCCGATCTCGAAGGGATCCGTGCACTGCGGCCGGACGGGCCGAGACGCATGGACCTGAACCTTTCGGATGATGCCCTTCGCGACCGCATCCTCGGCGCCTGGCTCGGTCGGGCAGCGGGGTGCCAACTGGGCAAACCCGTCGAAGGCTGGTTGCGGGAGCGCATCGACAAGTACCTCGAATCGACCGGCGCGTTGCCGCTCGACAACTACATTCCCTACACCGAAGGCGCGATCCACGCGCGCCTGAAAACCAGCACTCTGGGCAACTTCGATTGCATGGCCCGGGACGACGACATGGACTACCCGATCCTCGGTCTGCTCGCGCTGGAGGAGCACGGGGCGGGGCTCACGTCACGCGACATGGCGAACACCTGGCTCGATCGAATGCCGTTCCATTTCCTCTATACGGCCGAGAGGGTCGCGTACCGGAACTTCGTCAATCTTCGCTGGCCGCCGGAGTCGGCGGCCTGGCGGAATCCGTACCGCGAGTGGATCGGCGCGCAGATTCGCGCCGACATCTTCGGCTACGTGGCGCCGGGGTGGCCTGAAAAAGCGGCGGAACTCGCGTTCCGCGACGCGAGCATCTCTCACGTCAAGAACGGAATTTACGGCGAGATGTTCATGGCCGCGATGCTGGCGGCTTCCTTCGTGACCAGCGACGTGGAAGAGATCATCAGGATCGGGCTCTCGGAGATTCCAGCGAACTGCCGGCTTGCGGAAGCGGTGCACGATACGGCGGGCTGGTGCCGGGAATCATCCGATTGGGAAGCCGTCTGGGATCGCATAGCCGGGAAGTACGGGCACTACCACCGAGTGCACACGATCAACAACGCGGCACTTGTCGTCATGGGCCTCTTTTTCGGCGCCCACGACTACGAGAACGGCATCGTGGTCACGGTGCGGGGCGGCTGGGACACGGACTGCACCGGCGCGACGGTCGGGTCGATCCTCGGCTCGAAGTTCGGGGCCCACGCCTTGCCGGACAAGTGGATCGGTGTCCTCAACGATCGGCTCATGTCATGCGTGCGCGACTGCAACGACAACCGGATCTCGGAGCTGGCCGAGCGTACGCATCGCGTCGCCCTTCAGATCCTGTAGCGGCCGTAGACGGGGACCGCGCCGCCAGCCCGCATATCTCACCAAGGGCCGCGATGATCGCGCAGGATTTTGCCCGCGTGCGCGTGCTCGGGAGCCTTCAGCCGGGGAGCGCGAGGGGGTACCCCTCGCAAGAAGAGAGACGGAAGCATAGCCACGCCTTATGGTGGAGTGAGCACGTGCGCGCACGCGGGCAAAAGTGCCCCACAGCCGGCGCCTTCGGCTCCGCCCGTGGCCCGGCCCCGCTCTTCGACCATGGAACAACCGCGCCGGGTCGCTGGCGCTTCCCGGACGCGTTTGTTCCACGGCAGGCCAGCGAGGGCGCGGCCAGCACCGTCTGTACAGGACATAACTTTCGAAAAAGGGAAGTACCTGATTGAAAGCAAATGACATTCAGTGACTCAACAAGCGACTTGGTGAGATATGCGGGCCAGGGAAATCACTCACGAGGAGCGGGCTACAGGCCTCACCGGGACCCTGAGAAAGTAGGCGCTGCGCGCCAGAAAATTGAGGAACAACCCCAATGGGGTAGCTTAGGCTGCTTGTGGGTACCGTACTACAATCGCGCGCTGCAATGGCACCGTGCGGATTCAACACGGCCAGACGATCACGATCGACGGGGACGCCGGGACCGTGGTCCTGCACGACGACGCCGAGTCGGCTTGAAGAAGAGTTCCCGTCTCAGGCTTCGTCTACGCCGAAAGCGAATATCTTCCGGACGCCCGGGAGTCCCGTAACGGCAAACGGGCGTCCGGCGTAGTAGAAGCCGTATTCGCCGGGATCGAGGGCTGATCGCGGGGTCATCCTATAGACACCAAAGCCCACATTTTCGTACTTCACGCGCCGGATCAGACGGGGCGGAATGTCGCTTTGCCCGCCTGCCCAAACGCTTGCACGGCCGACGGGGAAGGAGCGCTCCTGCCATCTCTCGCTCGCCTTGAGCACGACCAGCAGAAACTCTCTCGGATCGACCGTCGTCCGGGGGTTCGCCGCGACTAACGAGTCCTCGGGGCAGAACCAGAATGTCGGCATGCGGTTGCTGGTCCGCGTGTCGGACCGCGCGCCCCGTATGGCCGCCTTGGCCCTCCCCGTAAAGATGCCCCACGTGACGGCGGTCAACACATTGTTGCCGCTTTGAATCTGCGGCACCTGCGGGTTGACGTCGCGCAGCGCGCTCGCCTCCTCCACGTAAAGCCCCGGGGCCGTACACGGGGTGCCTTCGAAGCGCTGCGCGTAGGTTCCTGGCGCCCGGCGCGCCGCCGCCGGCACCGACTTCACCACCATCGCTTCGAGCACCCCGGTTTCTACGCCGGCTCGCGAAAGGGCCACAAGCTGTTCGCGCGTGATGTCGAAGTCCGTGTCGGAGGCCATGATCTTTGCGACGATGACGCGCTCCGCAAGCCCCTCCTCCGTCATGACGAGGATGTCCTCGTTGGTGAGCACTTCCTCCTCATCCGCCAAGACAGCCGGTTGGGCGAGAAACGCCACGAAGATGATTGATGCAACCGCTCTATACATAGTTCCGCACAGCTCCCGTTCGAACTGTCGATGGCCCCGTTCTATCAGCCTGACTGGTGCGGCGCAATGAGCAAGTCGCGCGCTTTCTGAACGCAACCTGAACAGGTCCAGCAACTGTTGCATGCTGCCGCAATCCGATAGCCCGCGAGGGAACCCCAACGAGTTTCTTGTATGGAGGGCAAAATTACTCGCTAGTAAATTTGACCTACGTACAAATCAGTCGTATTTTTGATTGCATGGATCCTTCGCCGCGATACCTTGCCGACCAGGTACGCCGTGACCTCGAACAGAAGATGGTGTTCGTGGCAGGGCCACGCCAAGTGGGCAAGACCACACTGGCGCGGTGCCTGCCAGGTGCGCATCAGGGCTATCTGAACTGGGACGCCGAGGAGGACCGCGAGCGCATCCTGCGCCGACAGCTCCCGGCTGCTGATCTGTGGGTCTTTGACGAGATACACAAGTACAGAGCTTGGCGGGGTTTTCTCAAAGGCCTCTATGACATGCGCCGGGAAGACCAGCGCATTCTCGTAACGGGAAGCGGTAGACTCGAACTGTTCGATTTCGGCGGCGACTCACTCCAAGGCCGCTACCACCTCCTCCGGCTGCATCCGTTCTCGGTCGCCGAGGCGGGGATTGACAATGCGGTCGGTCTTGCGGAGTTGTTGCGCCTCGGTGGCTTTCCGGAGCCTTTTCTCGGGGGCGGGGACGTCGAGGCGCGACGCTGGTCGCGCCAGTACAGAACCCGTTTGATCGAAGGGGAGGTAGCATCGCTCACGGCTATCCGTGATCTGGGCCGGCTTGAGGAGATGATGCTGCGCTTGCCCGATCTGGTCGGCGCGCCATTGTCCGTGAATGCACTGCGCGAGGGTCTCCAGGTGGCTCACAAGACCGTGGCGGCGTGGCTGGACGTTATCGAGCGCCTGTACGCGATCTTTCGGATTGCGCCGTTTGGAGCGCCGCATATTCGGGCGGTGAAGCAGGAGCGCAAGCACTATCACTTCGATTGGACCGTGGTATCCGAGCCGGGAGCACGGTTCGAGAACCTCGTCGCGTGTCACCTGCTCAAGTGGGTGCACTATCAGCAGGACACCCAGGGGCGTGATGTCGAGTTGCGTTTTTTTCGCGATGTGGACCGACGGGAGGTCGACTTTGTCGTGGTAGAGAACCGGCGGCCGGTTCTGTTCCTGGAATGCAAGCTCGCGGACCGCGATATCGACCGCGGCCTGCGCTACCTGAAGGCGCGCTTCCCCGCGGCGAAGGCGATCCAGATCGCGCTCTCCGGGCATGGCGATTTCGTCACGCCGGAGGGTATCCGGGCCATGCCGGCGGTCAACTTCCTGCGTACGTTGGTTTGAAGCGCCTGGCAACGCGATAGCCTGTCGGCGGGACAAGTGCAGGACTCGGGAACGCGAGGGGAGGCGTCGATGCTGTTGTTCGAAGGGCTCAAGGTGCTGGATGTGGGGACGTGGGTGGCAGGGCCCGTGGCGGCGACGATCCTCGCGGACTTCGGGGCGGACGTCATCAAGGTCGAGATGCCGGGGCGGGGCGACCCCTTCCGCTATCTGCCCCGGACGCAGAACACTCCCGGTGTCGAGGTCAACTACACCTGGATAATGGATGGGAGAAACAAGCGCAGCATCACGCTCGACCTGAAATCGGCAGAGGGTCAGGAGGTGCTGAGAAAGCTGATACCCGAGTGCGACGTCTACCTCACCAACCAGCCCATGGGCGTGCGGCGGAGGATGAAGCTGACCTACGAGGACATCAGCCCGCTCAACGACCGCATGGTCTATGCGTCCCTGACCGCCTACGGCGAGCGCGGCCCGGAAGCCGAGAAGACGGGTTTCGACGGGATCGCCTACTGGGTCCGTTCCGGTCTTTCGGACATGGTTCGCTCTCCCGGTGGGGGACCCTCGCAGTCGATAGCGGGAATGGGGGATCACCCCACGTGCGTGGCGATGTTCGCCTGCATCATGATGGGTCTGTACAAGCGGCAGATCACCGGCAAGGGCGGAGCGGTATCTACGTCGCTGCTGGCCAATGGGTTCTGGTCCGCCAGTTGCCTGGGACAGGCCGCGATCGCCGGTGCGGATTTCTCGGCACGGCGCAAAGCCACCCGCGTGGAGCGAACCTGGATTCGCCACCAGTATCCGGCAAGCGATGAACGGCTGATGGTGCTGTCCATGGTCCGCACGCCGGGGCAGCAGGAGGAGTTCCTGGAGGCGATCGGACTCGGCGACCTGCTCGCCGACGAGCGCTTCGCCGACCAGGAATCCCGCATGCGAAACAGCGCCGCATTGCGCGACCAGATAGCGGCGGTCATGTCGACCCGGGACAGCAACGAGTGGCTGCGCTTCTTTATCGAACGCGGAATCAACGTATCCCGGCTTGCGATCCTGGAGGACATGGGCACCGACGAACAGGCTATCGCCAATGGCGTCCTCGCGACCCCCCGCGAGGATGTCGGCGTGCCGTACGTCATCAATGCGCCGGTGTTCTTGGACGGTGTGACGCGTGTCGGCCCGAAGCGCGCCCCGGAGGTTGGCGAGCATACCGACGAGGTGCTGTCGGAACTCGGCTACGACACCGGGACGATCTCAGCGTGGCGTGACGCGGGGAAGATATGACCCGCAACCGCGACGATCATGGCCTGTAACCTGTCGCGGGAGCGCACGCCGGCCGTCAGATGGCCCGCCAACGCGTTGATGGACCGGACGTGGCCCTGATCACCGTTTTCCTGCTGAGCCTTGTCGACATCTCTCTGCCGCTGCCGGTGATCATCGCAATGGATAGGCCCATCGAGCCCGCCTTTGTGGTCGTCGGTGTATCGGGAACGGCGAGCAGCCTGTTCTTCATCTATGGCTCCCGTCCGATCAGGCGCTGGACCGTGCGCCGGTACGGCATGGACAGCGTGATCTTCAGGCGCACCGAAAGGTTCATGGTCAAGTACGGCGCCGCGGGAGTCGGGCTGCTCGCGCCCATCATCCTCGGGCAGGCGTTGACGGCCGTGGGCGCCGTCGTTCTCGGGGCTCCGGCGGGGAAACTCGCCGCCTGGATGATAGTGGGCATCTGGCTGTGGACAGCCGTCTACTACGTGGCCGTCCTGATGGGGGTGTCGGTCATCGACTGACCATGTTCACGCCCGAGGAACTCGAACGGGTGCAAGCGCCGATTGCCGAGCTATTTCAACCTTGTGGGTCGGTGATCGCCGAGATGCCGACGATCCGCCATTGATCCTCCCGGTTGCCCACCAGAAAGACGGAATGGACGCTCTGTCCGGACTCGCCACAGGCCGTCACGCCGACGACGACGCCAAGGGCGCCGGTCTGAACGGCGCATATCTCGGTCGCTTCGTTCCTGTCGGACATCGCGGCGAACCTTTCCTGGGCGGCGGCAGCATCCTCGAACTGCTGCACTTCGCCGATGCCAACCTCGGTCAGCGGATAGCCGCACAGGCGCGCACAGGCTTCGAAGTCGTTACGGCCGAGCGCGGCGTGGAAGCGTTCGACAACGCTCACTGCGGCAGCGGCAGCGGTCTCGTAACTGTGGTTCTCGTCGAACGAGTCGGTGCCGAAGCGGGCCTGGATGCCCCAGGAGCCCTCGAGCCGGGTGAGAACATAAGTCACGCGATTGGAGAGGATTGGTTCGTCGTCGATGTTGAAACGCGTCCAGCCGCCGGCGAGGTGGACCTTGTCGGCGGACTCGTGCAGACGCACCGGCTCGACGCCTCGCGAACGCACCCAGCCGGTGGCCTCCCTTTCCGTCCATGACGCGTTCGATGCGTAGGATTCGGGTGTCTCGAAATAGGTGCTTCTTCCGTGCGCCGAAACACGGACGTGGGGGTAGCTCATGACGGCGGCCCATCCCTCGGCGTCCTGGGCGCTGTCGGCGCGGAAGAATTGCCAGTAGGCGTCTTCCGGCGATGCGAAATCCTTCGGCGACAACGTTACGACCACTCGATATCCTGGCGCGACGGGTTATTGCCCTGCCTCGATCGCCAAGGCGCGGCATTGTCGTCCCAAGGGTTCATGGCGAGCCATTCCTCGTTCATCGCAACGCCGAGGCCGGGCCCCGGCGGCACCCCGAAGTAGCCTTTCTTCTGCACGGGGAAGTCGCCGATCGTGGCGTCCTGAAACCACTCGCGAATCCCGCCTTCCTGGATCAGGAAGTTGGGCGTGCACGCGTCGAAGTGAAGTGCTGCCATGGTCGCGAAGGGTCCGTAGCAGTTGTGGGGCTGGACGCCGACGTAATACGCCTCGGCCATGGCGGCGATTTTCTTGACCTCGAGTATGCCGCCCGCCTGAGCGCCTTTCGCCGGTCGCGATGTCGGGCTGAATGAGGTCGACCGCGTGGAGCGGTAAAAGCTTGGCGAAGTCGAACTTCGTCAACAGCCTTTCGGCCTTGTTCGACGGAGCGTTCCGGCGTCGGCCCATCCCACCGTCCGTACGTCCAGATACGGTCTCTTACCTTGCCGCCAAGCAGCTCGTAAACGGGCGCGCCGAGTGCCCGGCCCTTGATGTCCCAGAGGGCCATCTCGATGCCGCTGATGGCCGACATCTGCACCACCCCGCCACGGACATGGAAGTGATGGTAGAGCGTCTGCCAATGCTTCTCGATTTCCATCGGGTCTCGGCCGGTAATGACCTTGCCGAACTCGTCGATCATCGTTGCCACGGCGCGTGGGCCACTGGTCGCTTCGCCCCAACCCGTGATGCCCTCGTCGGTCTCGATTTTCACGAACACGAAGTTGCGGGTGACGATGTTGGTGGTTGAGTTGGAGGCGGGTACCGCCCGGACGGAGGTGATTTTCACGAGTGACTCTCTCTGGTGGGATGAATGGGATGGTGGATGCCGGTCAGGCGGATCCCGCAAGCTGCGGCTGGATGATCCCGAGTTCGACCGACGTCTCGACTACCGCGCGGATCGTATCTTCCACGGGACGTATGGTCGCGCCCAGGACCGACTTGGCTTTCTTGCAGTCGTTCAGGGTGTTGGACTCGACAGTGATGGTTTCGCCGCTACTGGTCGCTATTGCCGGCTTGCCCAGCACGAACGCGGGAAAGTACTCGTGGATGATCGCCCTGACCTCGGTCCCGAGGCGAAGCGCGGAACGGCCGCCGGTGCCGTGCATCAGGTAGCGGGGCCCACCCACCGTTGCCCTGTGGTCCACGGTTGATTCCGCCGCCAGGCGTTCTGCCTTTACCAGGTCGCGAACGTCGATGATGTCGTAATACATGTCGTACTTCGACGGCCACGCGGTCGGGAGGCCACCGGCCAGGCAACCGATCTGTTCGATCCACTGACCAACCTGGGCCTTGAACAGGATGGGGCCGCAAATCATGGCCGGGGCCATGGTGATCGCGTCCCACTTGCCGCCGCTCGCGTCCGCAGCTTCGTTGACGAGGCGCTCGGTTTCGACCTTGCTTCTGGCGTAGGAATTGCGGGGACTCTCCCAGACTTCGGGTTCGATGTCCTCGAACGCCCAGTCGGTCTCCGTCCACTCGTAACCTGCGGGAGCGATGCGGCGTGAGCTCCGGGAGCCGCGCACGGCTGCCATCGAACTCGTGTAGACGAGACACCTGACGCTGCCGCTGGCATTGATCGCGTCGATGACGTTTTGTGTGCCGATGACACCGCCGTTGAAGACATCCATCGACGCGTCGCCGCTGCCGAGCGGCTGGGACTTGCCGTCCGCGGAGTTGCCGAGGACGGCGGCGGAGTGGAAGACGCCGGTGCAGCCTTGGAACGCGGCATGGTAGGACCCCGGCGTGAACAGGTCGCAGCCGTCGATGATCTCGACCCGAGGCAGGCGGCTCAGGTAGTCGACGCAGTCCTTGCCGCGCCACGACTTCGCGTCCCGGATACAGGCGCGAACGTCGTATCCCTGGACAACGAGTTCGCGGACCATGTGTCCGCCGGTGAATCCGGAGCAACCGGTGACCGCCACGGGGCCGTCGAGGGGAGATATTGAAGGCATGGTTCAGTTCCTGTGTTGGGAAGCCGTTTTGGCGGCTGGATTGACGACGACGCCGTCCTTCAGCACGTCGAGCGGATGGCGTCCGTCGACGCCGAGCCCGAAACGGTGATAGCCGAGCAGGCGCTGGAGTTTCTCCGGTAATTTAACCGCAATATCGCGTGGTACGGCGAGTAACTGGATCTCCTGCGGCCGCAGGTGGGTGACGATGTGGCTCATGAAAAAGCCCATTCGCTCGCGATCTTGCGAGCTATTCGCGCCGCCGCCGTGCCAGAGTCCGCCCTCCCACATCAGCAGCGTCCCCGGGCGCATGGTCACCTGCGTGGTCTCGATGTCCTGGTCTATGGGACGGTCGTGCCACCTGTGACTATAGGGAACGATGTGCGTGGCGCCGTTTTCGAGGTCGAAATCGTCGAGGGCGATGAGCGCGTTGCAGAGGAAGTGGGGGTGCGGTCGCGGGATCGGCCAGAGCCCGTCGTCCTGGTGCAGGATCTGCCGCCGCTCGCCGGGAAGTACGTTGAAAAGCGTCGTGACATTGATCTGGGTGTGCTTGCCGAGAATGCCCTCGACCAGCGCCCGGACCCGATCATCGAGGAACAGGTAGTCCACGGCGCGGGTCTTGGCGAGCAGGTTGTGGGCGCGCCAGGTCCTCCCGCTGACTCCCAGGCCGCGCGCCACCGTGATGCGCACCTCGGTGTTGAAGGCGTGGCGGATGCGCGCGATTTCGTCCGGCGTGATGAAATCGGGAACGATGGTATGGCCCCGGTCTTCGATCTCGGCGAGCCGTTCGGTGATGTTGAGGCCATCGACGACGACATCGCCGGCCACCTCGACTGTTTCAGCCACGGCTACCGCTCTCGGGGCTAACCACGGGGTTTCGCGCGGTTCGTTCCGTGGGCTGCGGAATCCTCGCTTTTCGGGCCCCGATCTCCACCTTTCAACTTCCGTCCAATCGACAAGCGACCGCGAATTCTATCGCAGCGGGCAGGCGACTTGCGCGGCAACTGCCGGTCGAAAAACCTCGATGTTTGATTCGACCCTTGCATGGAACAACACTGCCACCACTGCTGGAGGACTTGCAACGTCAGAGTTCCCTGGGCGTCACGGGCGCACTGTAATCCAGTGGGCTGAAGGCTCCTAGAAAACCCCTATGACCGGACGTTCAGCGGTGCGGCTTGCTGCACGGACCCGACAAGTGTCGCCACCTGCGTATCGAAGTTATTGATTTTCGCTAAACCGGGCTAACATCGCTTGAAATGGCCGCGACTCGGTAAGCTGCGCTTGGGGCGATTGTCCGACCTTGAACCTCCGCATCCGCGTACCGTTGCTGGCGCGTGCCGGGTCGAGCCCACAAGCGCATTGCCGAGACATTGTCGGGATGGCGCGCGAGGACTTCACGGTAGATCCGCTCGGCCTCGACGAATCTTTCTTCCTTCTCCAGATTGACCGCCTTGACGAACTCCTGGTTGTCCTGACCGCGTTGCAGGAACTCGCCCCGCGTTCCCCGGCCTTGTCCACCCGGCGTGACAGCGCCCATCCCGGGGATCAAGAGGAGGTTTGAAACCCATCCGAAACGTAGACGGGTCTTCTGATTTGCTCCGAAGTTTCGAATCCCACCTTGGTTTCTTGTAGTTCTCCCCGCAACTAAGGCCGGGCAATTGCAGACGCACACGCTCATTCGCTGTTTCGACGAACAAGACAGACCTCTTCCCGAAGCACATCCAGACCCATTGAGACCTCCGTCTCCCAAGCGTCCCACTTGACGAGCGCTCCGCCCGAACGCATGCCGTACCAGATGGCATTCGTGGAGTAGGGCGAGATGACTTTCACAACGACTCCCATTGTTTCGCCGTTCTCCGGTCGCATGACGATGTCCCCGAGTTCCACGGGCTCCACGCTACGATAAGTTAGCGACGTCTTCGGCGATGTCTGCGGTCCCGATCCAGTCATTCCGCCAGACCGCCCCCAGTGGGTTCTACATAGGGAATCTCTCCGGGGTCTATGGAGTCGCTAGCGCGAACCTCCTCCTTGAGTTTCCCCAGACGCCGCGCGTGGGGTGCCTCGTCGAAGAACAGCAATAGAAGGGCGGCCAATCCGAGCAATCCTCCCATGATCAGGAAGTCCTGGCTGTAACTCAGGTCGTCGGCAACCGGCGCGAACAGCAACCCGCCGGCGGTGCGACTGACGTTCGCAAGCGCCATGTAGACCGAGAATTGGGTCGCGGCGACGGCTGTCCAGCACAGGTTCATGAACAGGGCGATGATCGCTATGAAGACGAGCTGGCCCGCAACGCTCGCGAGCAGCGCCATCGAGAGGAGAAAGGTCGCGTCGTCCCAGAGTTGGCTGAGCAGGCCGGCCGCGATGTGGCAGGCGGCGCTCGCGACCAAGGCGAACATCAGGAACCGCCTCGCTCCCAGGCGGTCGATCAATGGGCCGAGGGCCACGCCAACCAGTGCCGCGACGAGACCCAACGCGCTGGTGAACTGACTGTATTGCGCGGCCGTCAAGCCGATCTCATCGACTGCGAACTTCGGGAACACCGCCACCGCAATGCCATCCCGGACGCGGTTCACGAACTCGACAGCGATGAGAAGCAGGCTCATGGGGAGAGGCAGGACGCGAAAGAGGTGCCGGAAGATGCCGACGATATCCGCGTCGGCCACCTCCCCCCGCGCCGCAGCCTTGCCCGGCATCCAGGGCAGTGCCCGCTCGCCCGGGCGCTCCCGAACGGCGGCGACCAGGACGAAAATGGCGGCTACTGTCACCGCGCAAACCAGCGCGGTGACCGGTAGACCGATGATCGGAATCAGCGTCCCGCACAAGGCGCCGTAGGCGGAGGCTCCCAACACCTGCCCAGCCGCCATGAAAGCGTTGGCCCTGCCACGTTCGTCCTCCGGCAGGATGTCGATGGCCATGCCGTCCACGGCGACATCCTGGGTCGCGGCCAACGCGTTGATGATGAAACCGATCACCATCAATGGGCCGAGGGATTCCAGGTCGAGATCTCCCATGGCCGCCAGTGCGAGGAGGGAAAGGGTCAACCCGGCCTGAGCAGCCATGACCCACGGTCGCCGGAACCCCATCGGCAGGAACTTGAACCGGTCCATGAATGGGCCGGCAACCAGCTTGATCCCCCATGGCAACGATACCACCGATGTGAACACCGCCAGGTCGCTGAGCGTTATCTCCTCCTGGGCGAGCCACGCGGGAATGGCGACGGACAACAGCCCTATGGGGACGCCCTGGGCGAAATAGAATGCGCTGAACGCGCCGAATCGCAGCCAGCGCTGTTCGCTCAGGATCAGGGGCATGCGTCGGTAAACCGGTCTCGGAGCGATTCCTCAGCCTTCTCCGGGGAGCGCGGCATCAGTTTCCGAGGGAACAGTTCAATCAGGGCATCCTCCGGTAGGTAGTCGCCCGCGCGGTGGTGCCGCGAGTATATCGACGGGCGGGAAGGTAAGCTTGCCGTTTTGTTGCGGGGATAGAATCCATGAAGCTGGGACTGGGAATCGGACCGCTCGGACCGGCGGGGGGCGCGCGCATCGTCCAACTCGCAAGAGAAGCCGAGTCCCTGGGTTACGACACGATCTGGACATCGGAGATTTACGGTTCGGACTGCTTCACGCCGCTGGCCTGGATTGGCGCCAACACGGAGCGCATCAATCTGGGCACCTCCATCATGCAGATCTCGGCCCGCACCCCGGCCAGCGCTGCCATGCACGCGGTGTCACTCGACTACCTGTCCAACGGGCGCCTGATCCTTGGCATCGGCGTCTCGGGACCGCAGGTGGTGGAAGGTTGGTATGGGCAGCCGTATCCCAGACCGTTGGAGCGCACCCGCGAGTGGGTAGCGATCTTCCGCCAGGTCGTGGCACGCAAAGACCCGGTCTCCTTCGACGGCAAGCACTACCAACTGCCGCTGCCCGGCGGCACGGGACTGGGCAAGCCGCTGAAGCTCATCCTGCACCCGATCCGCGAGCACATCCCGGTCTACCTGGGGGCGGAAGGGCCGAAGAACGTCGCCCTGGGTGCTGAGATCTGCGATGGCTGGCTGCCGATGTTCCTTTCGCCCTACCGGATGCGGGACCAGTACAAGGATGCCATGGCCATTCGCAACAAGGACTTCGAGATCGCCGCGGGGGTGACTGTCATCATCGACGACGACGTTGACGGCGCGTTGAACCAGGTCAGGCAGAATGTCGGCTTCTATGTCGGCGGCATGGGGGCGAAGAGCTTCAACGTGCACAAGGACCACGTGACGCGCATGGGCTTCGGTGCCCAGGCCGAACGGATCCAGGAACTGTTCCTCAGCGGGCGCAGGGACGAAGCCATCGCGGCCGTGCCTGCGCAACTTTGCGACGAAATTTCCCTGGTCGGCCCGAAGGAACGGATCCGTGATCGATTGCAGGCCTGGAAAGAGAGCCCGGTGACGATGCTGAAGGTCGGCTCCTCCAATCCGGAAACGCTGCGCTTCATGGCGGAAGAGCTGCTGTAAGAAAAGACCCAGGTTTCGGCTGGTGAAGTCGGCGCCCGAGCCGACGTACAGTCAGAGCCTCGGCTTCGTTCTGGCTCCGACAAAGTTTGCGATTTTGGCTAACCCAAGTTAACTTCGCTTGAAATGGACGCCAGAACCAATCCTTACGCGCCGGGTGCGGGTGCGCCACCACCCGAACTTGCTGGTCGTGACGCGCTGATCGAGAACGCCGCCATCGCGCTGGACCGCATCAGGAATGGTCTTGCCGCCAAGAGCATGCTGATGGTCGGTTTGCGAGGTGTGGGCAAGACCGTGCTGTTGAACCGCATCAGCGAAGACGCTCGTTGTCGGGGGTTTACCACGATTCTGTTGGAGGCACCGGAGGACCAATCCCTGCCGGGACTCCTTGTGCCGCCGCTGCACGCCGCGCTGGTACGGCTCAGCCGCCGTGCGGCGACGGGCCGCGCGGTGCATCGGGCGCTCAAGGCATTAGCCGGATTGGTTAGTGCTATCAAGGTGGGCAACGAGGATTTCAACATTAGCTTGGATATGGCTCCGGAACCGGGTCTCGCCGACAGCGGCAATCTTGATGCGGACCTCACAGCGCTGGTCGAGTCCGTTGGGGAAGCAGCGCGTGAACAGGATACGGCGCTTGCGCTCTTCATCGACGAATTGCAATACGTCAGAGAGGGGGAATTGGCGGCTCTCATCGCCGCGCTGCACCGCGCCGCCCAGCGTCAATTGCCGGTGACGTTGGTGGGTGCCGGCCTCCCGCAGCTCATCGCGCGCACAGCATCCGCCAAATCTTACGCCGAGAGGTTGTTCACCTTCCCCGAAATCGGGCCGCTACCGTTAGACTCAGCTCGACTGGCCATCGAAGCTCCGGCGAACAGGCTGGGCGTGGCGTTCGATGCGGACGCGCTGGCCATGGTGCTGCGGGAAACGCGTTGCTACCCATATTTCCTCCAGGAATGGGGAAAGCACTGCTGGGATTGTGCGAATAGCTCTCCCGTGAAGGCAACCGATGTGGAAACGGCGAGCCGAGAGGCCACTGCGGAACTCGACGCGAGCTTTTTTCGCGCCCGTTTCGACCGGCTGGCGCCGTCCGAAAAACGTTACCTTCGGGCTATGGCCGAACGGGGCGCAGGACCGCATCGCTCCGGTGAAGTTGCGCAAATGTTGGACCGTTCCGTGCGAGCCGTGGCGCCGACGCGGGCGAAACTCATCGCCAAGGGCATGATCTACAGCCCCGCTCACGGTGATACCGCATTCACGGTCCCCCTGTTCGACGCCTACCTGCGCCGCGTCGTCCCCTTCGACGATCATGAATGAGCGGTGCAAGCGCCTCACATCCGGCACCGTGGGCTTCGGTTCTTTCTTGCGAGGGGTATCCCCTCGCGCACCCCGGCTGAAGGCTCCTGCCCAGCCCCGCTCGTCGACCATGGATGTCATCGCCTCCTGCTCGAAGTTATTAGTTTCCGCTAAACTGGGATAACTTCGCTTGAAATGGCCGCGACTGTGGCGTGTTGTCGAATAGGTGGGTTGGCGTACCTGTTCCGAACTTGCGGATTTGACCGCCCTTTGGGTTTCGAGGAACCGCAGGCAACCATCTTCCCACGGCAGTTCGCAGTACTTGAGAATGCGGGGGGCCAAGCGAACGTCGATCATTGTTTCATAGGAAGCATTCCCGATAGCGGTTGATGTCGGACAATCCAGACTGAGCGAGACCAGAATCGAATGCGTAACCACAGCAAATTCGCGCCGGAAACGGTGAATGCACAGGCGCTGCGTCAAATCGATCCGGCGACGGGCGGACTCACGCCTGCCATATTTCCGTCGACGACCTACGTCCGAGACGAGAACTATGCGCTGCTCGATCCCCAGCGCAGCTACGGGCGCGACGAGAATCCAGGTTTCGTCGTTACGGAGAAGGTTCTCGCGCGCCTGGAAGGGGGAGAGGCCGCCCTGCTATTCAGCTCCGGCATGTCTGCGGCGATGGCGATCATCCAATCCTTGAAACCCGGCGACAAGATCGTGGCGCCAAGGATCATGTATTGGGTATTGCGCAAATGGCTGATCACTTTCTGCGACCAATGGGGCCTTGAACTCGATCTTTTCGATCCCGCGGATCCGCGTGCCCTGACGCGAACGGTCGAGCGAGGCAAGATGAAACTGCTCTGGATCGAGACGCCGTGCAATCCGACCTGGGACGTGATCGACATTGCCGCCGCGGCCGATGTCGCGCATGACGTCGGCGCGACGCTCGTGGTCGACTCTACGGTTCCCACACCCGTGTTGACGCAACCCATCGGACATGGGGCCGACCTCGTGGTGCACTCGGCGACGAAGTATCTGAACGGCCATTGCGACGTGGTCGCGGGCGCGGTGGTGACCGCCCGACAAGACGAACTCTGGGAAGGCATCTGCCAGGTCCGGCTTCACGGTGGCGCCATCCTGGGGTCTTTCGAGGCCTGGCTGCTGCAAAGGGGTATGCGCACGCTTTTTCTGCGGGTGCGGAAAGCCTCGGAGTCGGCATTGGTGATCGCCCGGCATTTCGAGGGGCACCCCTCGCTCAAGGCCGTGCTGTATCCCGGCCTGCCCAGCCACCCCGGACATGAAATCGCCAGGCGGCAAATGGACGGCGGTTTCGGCGGCATGTTGTCGTTGCGGGTGAAGGGCGATGCGGAAAGGGCTTTGGAGATCGTCAAGCGATGCCGCGTGTTCACGCGGGCGACCTCCTTGGGCGGCGTCGAGAGCCTGATAGAACATCGCCATTCGATAGAGGGGAAAAGCAGTCCTATCCCTGAGGACCTGGTGCGCCTGTCCATCGGTATCGAGGCCGTTGACGATCTGATCGCGGATCTCGAACAGGCGCTGGCATGACGTGAGCAGGAACCCCCGCCACGACATCGAAGCATCGGCGATTGCCGGGCTCCGGGAGCAATCGTTCACGCGGTTAATTCCGGGCTGAGTGCGCCCGGACGATCGATGCGGGCGATGCTGTTGGATCTATCGCCTGGGAGCGGGCCAGGCTCTAACGGGTGTCGGTGATCCTCATGAAATCTCGACCCACGCGGCGTTACGCGAGTGAATACCACGTCCCCCGCCCCGCTCCATGCCGACCGAGATGGCCTGCGGCGACAAGCGCTTGCATATGCCCCTTGATCGTATTGCGACTCGCCCCGGTTACCTGAACGGCGTCGGCGACGCTCACGCGGCCCCTGTCACGGGCGATATCGAGGATCTGGACCGAGAGTTCCGGGAGGTCTCCGAGGATGAGCCGTTCTCGATCGATCCGTTGTCGGAGGCGATTCTTCTGTTGGCTCAGGGTCGTGAGGGAAGTAGACGAGCCAGGATTCCCAGTCGGGCGCCTCGGTTCCGAGAGTGCCTTGGGTCTTCCGTATGGCGAGGTAGTAGCTTTCCTTGCTCCGCTCAATGATGCTCTCCAGGGACCCGTAAGGCAGGTATGAATAACCCGCGCGCAGGAGCAGCAGGGTCGTGAGAATCCTGGATAGGCGACCGTTGCCGTCCTGGAACGGGTGTATGGCGAGGAATATCGCGACGAAGATCCCGATGACCAGGAGAGTATGGAGTTCTCCACGATCAAGAGCGCCGTGCGTCCAGATGCATGCGCTACATCCGAATGTGCATCCGTTTCCACCCAATTATTCCGAGGAGTAGGACAGGCGCCGTGCGGAAGTGCCCGGCTGGGAACGCCTGTAGGATGCGGCCGTGCCGCTCATGCGGGGGATCACCGGCAAGCACTTCACCGGGTCTGGTTCACGATCGACGGCCGTCCTGACCAGTTGGAAGTGGGACAGGCCTGCGAAGTCAACAACCAGAAACAGCACAGCGTCGCGAACACGAGCGTCGAGGAGCGCATCACCTTCATCTTCGATACCATCCCGCCCGGTCCGCTGGCGTATCCGTCCGGCCAGGGCAGACAGCGCCCCGCCTGAGTGTCGTTGGCGTCCGGCGCGACTTAGTCGCGGAGGACGGCGCCACCTGGAGGCGCACCCAGGACCTCGATGAGGGGCTCAAGGTGTTTCTCGTAGCGCTTCCAGCGATCGACAGAAGTCCGGTATATCGGTTGCCGGACCTGGATGTTGCTGGGGCTCATGACGGCCCTGATGTTCCGGTAGAACTCAAGACACCTCTTGTCCCACGGTAGGTCCAGGTAGTCGATGAGCGCCTTGCTGATCCGCTCGGGGTCGCTGACCAGTTCCTCGTATCGCACCTCGAAAATCCCGTCGGGGAAGAGGGTTTCCCAGTGGGCCATCAAGCGCTGATAGTCCAGGTGGTACTGGCCCAGTTCTTGAAGGTCGAAGGAACAGGTCAGCGCCTGGAAGTAGTGGAAGTAGAGAGATACGCAGTTGTCCAGCGGATTCCGACTGCAGTGGACGATGTAGGCGTTGGGAAAGAGCGTCCTGATCAATCCGATGCGGACGAAGTTCCCGGGGAGCTTGTCGACGACGCGTGCGGCCGAAGGCGATCGCAGCCGCAGTTCTTCCAGGTACTGGGCCGAGAATGCATCCACGGTTTCCTGATCGATGCGGGACATGCATTCGGGGGCGGGGCCCTCGGATCGAAACCGGTGCGCGATCGCATGGTTGACCCCGGCGAAGGATTCGAGCTCGCCGGCGCCATGGATCGAGCCGTGGCTCGCGAGAATCTGCTCTACGAGTGTGGTGCCGGATCTCGGCAGCCCTACGATGAACACGGGCAGTTCGGAATCGCATCCCAGGCCCCGTTTGCGTTTGAAGAAGTCCATCGAATACGTCTCGATCAGACGTTCGAAAACCCGGGTGTTTTCGCCGGGATCGTAGGCGAACGATTTACGCTTGAGCGCGTTGCCCTGTTGGAAGTGATCGAATGCGAGATCGATGGTTTTGTTGGCATCGAGGATGTTGCCCAGCGCGAAATGGCAATGCACGGCATCGTCCGCGGGCAGCTCGGGGTCAGCAAGGAGCTTTCGTATGTCGAGAATGAGATGGGGCGGTGGCCGCCACATGGAGATGTGGTAGTAAGCAGCGCCGCAGGTGGGTTGGATCGAAAGGAACCGGGTGAGATGCCGCATGGCCAGCCCGAGTCTGCCCTCCTGCCTCAGGGTCAGCGCCAGGCTGATTTGCGCATCGACGTCGTCGGGATCGACGTGGATGGACTCCTGGATCTGATGCAGGGCCTCTACCGTTCTTCCGAGTTGACGGTAGACCAGCGCGAGGTCGATACGCGCCCTGGCGTAGCCGGGACGCAGGTCGAGCGCCTTCACAAGATGGTCGATGGCGCTCTGGGTTTGTCCCATTCGATGCAACACCGCACCCAGTTTCCAGTGCAGAATGGCGCTGTCCGGCAGGATGGTCAGGGTTCGCTCATACAGCTCTGCGGCATCGGCGAAGAGCTGTGCGGCGAGGAAAACGTTTCCGAGCTTTATCGTGGTTGCGACGTCGTCGGATTGCAGCGCGAGCGCATGGCCGTAGGCCCTGGATGCTTCCTTCCAGCGGCCGAGCCTGGTACAGGCATCACCCAACTGGATGTGCGCGTCACGTTCGGTCACCAGTGCGAAATGTAGTTGAAGTCGTAGGCGTCGCCCCGCGAAACGACGTAGCCCATTGACGGCGATGGAGCGTGCGCGGCCACCACCTCCTGGGTGTCGCGGTGCGTACTCTGAAGGGTCACGTCACCCGGTTGGACTACGGCCATGGTTCTCTTCCGCACAAGTCTCGCGATACCGCCGAAGAATAGCATCGGTTCGTGCTGACGCGACCCGATTGATACAACCATTTCGATATGAGCGAGCGGCGATTCAACTCGATACGGGGTGCTTCGAAGTAGATCTCGAAGTGCGCGGCGGCGAGGGTGTCCCGCTGCCCAGGAACTTCGCGATCCAACCTGCGATGGCGCCTGCGTCGGTCGTTTGATCGAGCGACCGCATGCCGGGCTCGAACGCGGCGCCGAGCGCGGCCCGGCGGCTTTGCATCAGAAACCCGGCGTAGGCCTTGGTGAATTCGGGGTGCCCCTGCAAGGCGAGGATGTGGGCGCCGACGGCGAAAGCGGCGCGCGGACAGAATGCGCTCGACGCCAATAGGCGAGCGCCGGGCGGCAGCGTCTCCACCTGGTCTCGATGGCTCGCCAGCAGGCGAATTTCGCGCAGCGCGGGACGCATCCAGGGCTCGTGCCGCACCACCGTCCAGGAGTGAACGCCGACACCCCATCCCGCCGGGGCGCGGCCGACCGCGCCGCCCAGCGCCGCGGCGACCAACTGGTGTCCAAAGCAGATGCCGACGGTGCTGGCGCCGGCAGTGTGCAGATCGCCCACGAATCCGATAAGGCGGGCGATCCAGGGCTCGTCGTCGTAGACGCTGGCGCGGCTGCCGGTGATGAGATAGCCGTCGCAGTCATCGATGCGGCGAGGATAGCGCTCGCGCCGAACATCGAAGAACTCGAACGTGGGCATGGGGTCCATGCCGTCGCCGAGGGTGTCGACGAACATGGCCGGATAGTCGCCGAACCTGGCGCGAAGCTCCGGGTCTACCTGGTCGGCCTGGAGGATGCCGATGTGCATCAGATGATCTCGAAGTAGCGGCGGAGCTGCCAATCGTTCACGTGCCGCTCGTACTCTCGTGACTCCCACAGGCGCGTCGTCGCGTAGTGATCGACGAACAGGTCGCCGAACAGGTCGCGCGCGGCCCGCGAGCCGGCGAAACGGACCGCCGCATCGCGCAGCGTCGGTGAGAAACGCCATTCCGGCGGCAAACGGTCCTCCTCGTCGTAGGCGTTGCCGGCGACCGCCTTGGGCGGCTCGATTCTCTGCTCGATGCCAAGCAGGGCGGCGCCGATGGCGGCCGCTGAAACCAGGTAGGGGTTGCCGTCGGCGCCGCCCACCCGGCACTCGATGTGCTGCGCTTGCGCATCGCCGGGGATGAAGCGGAAAGCCGCAGTCCGGTTGTCGATGCCCCAGGTGGATGCGGTGGGTGCCCAGGCGCCCTTGACCAGACGCGTGTAGCTGTTGACGGTCGGCGCCAGCATCGCCAGAAACTCCGGCACGTACTGAACCAATCCGCCGAGGGCCCAGCGGGCGCGGTCGGGTACCGCTTCGCTGGCGTCCGCGTTCGCGTCCACAAACGCGCTGCTGCCGTCGCCGTGCAGAAATGAAAAATGATAGTGTCCGCTCTGGCCGGGATAGTCCGTGGACCACTTGGCCATGAACGTCGCCATGGCGCTGCGCTTGTTGAAGTAAGCCTTGGAAAACGTCTTGAACAGAGTTGCGCGATCCGCCGCTTCCAGGCCCTCCGCCGCGGCCAACGCCGCCTCCCAGACGCCCGGACCCGATTCGCAGTGCAAAGCTTCCAGGGGCATTCGAAAGTCGGCGCAATAGTCCATCAGGGCGGTGAACATCTCCGAATTGCTGGCGGCGCGCAGTACCGAGTATCCGAAGTTGCCTGGCGTCAGCGGTTTGAGTCCCCGGAAACCTTTTTCGCGGACGCTGTCCGGGCCCTCGTCGAAGACGAACAACTCGTATTCGAAGCCGGCCCTGGCCGTCAGCCCGGCGGCGGCGGCGCGGGCGAGCACCCGGCGCGACAGGGAGCGGGGACACACGGAGTGTTCGCCCCCGTCGGGAGCGGCGAACTCGCCGATGAAGTAGGGCGTGCCTTCGTCCGGGAGCGCGCGTTCGGTGGCCGTGACGAGTCGATAGCGCGCGTCCGGAAAGCCACTGTGCCAACCGGTGACCGCGCCGCCGTCGTACAGTCGGTCGTCGACGTCCCAACCGAAAACGCAGTCGCAGAAGCCGCCGCCCTTGGTCAGCAGGCTCTCGAGCTTGGCGAGGCCCACGAACTTGCCGCGCAGCACTCCGTCGATGTCGGAAAGACCGAGCATCGCCTGGCTCGCGCCGCGCTCCCGGTACGCGGCGATCTTGGCGTCGAGTTCAACAGACATCTCGTCCTCTAGGTCGTCCTTGTCGCAGCCGTAGAGTGTTGCATGGAACAGCTGGTTTCGGGGGCTTTGGCCCGCATATCTCACCAAGCCGCTTGCGAGCAAACATATGTCATTTATTTTCAATCATGTGCGTCGGTTTTCGGAAGTCCCACCGGATACAAGGTGCGCTGGCCGTCGCACGGTGGGGCCGGGCCACGGGCGGAGCCGAAGGCGCCGCCTGTGGGGCACTTTTGCCCGCGTGCGCGCACATGGTCGCTACACCATAAGGCATGGCTATGTTTCCGCTCTCGAGTACGCGCACGCGGGCAAAATCCTGCGCGATCATCGCGGCCCTTGGTGAGATATGCGGGTTAGAGACTGGGTCGTTCGGGAAGTTTCACCTTTCCCGGCAATGTCGTAAGTCCCAGGCCCCGCCGATTGCCTGTGGGCGCGCCCTCTGTGAGAATTCGCCATGAACGCGGAGGCCACATGGCCCAGCTTGGCCGAGCGGCTGGAGCGCATGCTGATCTCGGCCCCTTCCCGCTGCAACCAGACGACGACATGGCGGACGCGGACATTCCCAAGCAATTCTTCCAACGCCTGGACGAGACGTCCGACGCCTTGTTCTATCTTGAGCCACGATTCGTCGCGCATATCGACGACGGCACGATCAAGGCGCTCACCGAGTTCTACGACGGGTTCCTGCCGCCGGGATCGCGCGTGTTGGACCTGATGTCCTCCTGGATTTCTCACCTGCCGTCGGTGGACTACGAGCGAGTCGCCGGACTCGGCATGAATGCGCCCGAACTCGCCGCCAACAGTCGCCTGACCGATGCCGTGGTCCAGGATCTGAATACCGACCCCAGATTGCCGTACGAGGATGCCTCCTTCGACCGCGCCGTCATCGCCGTGTCCGTGCAGTACCTGGTGCGTCCGATCGAAGTGTTCGGCGACCTCCATCGCGTCCTCGAACCGGGAGGACGTGTCGCGGTCGCCATGTCACACCGGTGTTTTCCGACCAAGGCCATCTTCGCGTTTCGTGAGTTGGGCGTTAACGACCGCCTACGGCTCGTGTCCGCGTACTTGCATCTTGGCGGGTTCGTCGACGTGGGCTTTGCGGACCACTCGCCGCCACATGGCGATCCCCTATGGGTGGTTACGGGGCGCGTCCCAGGATGTTCGTCCTGCCTTGCAACAACCCGTCTTGCGTAGTGTCGAAAGACGCATCACAAGTGTCGGATTCGCGCGGTTCCCGAAGGTCGATGACCAGTGAGCGTGATAGACTTGCGGCGCCCCCGAAGGTGTACCAGTCGCGCGTTTCGGGGATCGCGTTCCAACGAGTTGTACCGTCCATGAATCCAATCTCATCGATGAATGGCCACAGTTCGAGTACCCGGGTCTACACCGGCTCGAAGCGGCTGCTCGACATCCTCCTCAGCGGTTTCGCCATGTGCATCCTGCCGCCGCTGTACGTCGTCGTTTCTGTTCTGCTGCGTTGTGCCGGAGAGGCAAACGCACTGTTCAGACAACGGCGCGTCGGGTTGGGCGGCGCGGAATTCACGTTGCTGAAGTTCACGACCATGGCCAGTGGAAGTGCCACGGCCGGAGACATCACCTATGGCGACGATCCGCGGGTCCTTCCGGTGGGAAGGTGGTTGGGCGCGCTGAAGATCGATGAACTGCCCCAGCTATGGAACACGTTCGTGGGAGAGATGAGCCTGGTCGGTCCCCGACCGCTCACGCCGCGCGCGTTTCACTGCTACTCGCCTCGAGTGCAGGAGATCGTGAAAAGCATGAGACCCGGCGTCACCGGCGTCGGATCGCTGGTGTTCCGCAACGAAGACCGAATCCTGGCCCAGGCCCCGGGAGATCCGAAGGAGTATTACGACAGAATCATCATTCCGCTGAAGGGGCAGCTCGAAACATGGTATTTCGCGCACAGGAGTCTGTATGTCGACCTGTTGATTTTGGCCTGCACCGTGGTCGCGGTGCCATGGCCCCGATCAACGCTGCACTTGAGACTGCGAGGCGTGGCGGATATCGTCGCGAAATCGCCGTTGGCTAGCTATTTCGGCATCTGGCCGCTAGCGAACGGCAGCGCCTGACGGGTGACTCGACTGCAGGCGGTCGCGGATCGCGCACCTTCCGAAGTCAAGACGCGAACTCCCGCAACATCACCAGAATCTGCTGGCTGATTTCCCCGGGCGCGGGTTGTCCATCGCGCTCGAACACCTGGACGATCTGCGAGTCCTCGCCCGCCTCGACGCGAATATCGAGAAGTCGCGCCTCCTCCCCGCCGGGCCAGAAACGGGACAGCAACGACTTGCGCTCACCCCCGAGGATGTCCTTGGTGATCTTGACCTGGATCAAACCGTCGCTGCGTTGGCTTTCTCCGATCTCCACCTCCGCGCGCTGCAACGCCTGTCGGACGGCCGCCCATGCCCGGTCGAAGTCGAGGTTCAGGCGCAGCCTCGGATGGCCTTGCCCGTCGCGTTCGATGGCGGCCTTGTTCGCGGTGGAGATGTGGCGGGCAAGCATCGATACGGACTGTGTCATGAGGCCGCCGCCGTAGTAGCCTCCGAACTCGGTCAATAACGCTTCTTCGACGTCGCCCAGGACCGACGACGTTGGCCAATCGGCGGTTGGCGGAGCCAGCGCATCGTTTTCGTGACGGAGGTGAATCTCCGACGAGCCGTACCGGATGCCTTGCTCTATCTTGAAACGAATCCGGTCGCGGCCGGCCGGATCCTGCTTGCGTTCGCTGATCACCCCGCGGACGATGTCCTGCTGGTCGCCGCTGCCGATCGACAGCCAAACACCGTCGATACGGCCTTCTTCCGGCGCTTCCGATGCGATGCCGATGCCGTTGTCGGTGAGGAACTGTTCGACGACGGGCCATACCGTCGATGGTTCGTCGGCAATGATCAGCCATCGGCGCTCGCCGAGCTTCTGAATCTTGATCGCGTCCTGGGCCGCGCCGCCGAAGATGGCGTCCGGCCTCGGTGCCTCATCGGGATAGTGCCTGGCCAGAGGCTTGGCCTCGATGACGGGGATGGGCCAGGCGTCCCTGATGCGCTCTGCCGACATATCGGCTGGAATGATTAGGGGTTCGGTCGCCTTCGCGTCGACATAGTCGTCCGACGTATTGCGGACGATGCCCTTTTCGTCGTTAAACCACCTGCAGCCGGTCACGGCGATGAGAAGAACCGCCGACGCGGTGGTCACGCGCCGGAATGCGCCCGGTGTCAAAGCGCGCCGACGCGTGCAAGACGCGCCTTGAGTTCGTCGACATGCGCGGCGGACAAAGGTACAAGCGGCAGACGTATGCCCGTGTCTACGCGGCCCATCAGATGCAGTGCCCATTTTGTCGGTGTCGGACTCGTCTCGACGAAGAGGATCTCGTGGATCGGTTGCAACTTTTCGTCCAGTTCGCGCGCGCGGCATGTGTCGCCTTCAAGAAAAGCCGTACAGAACTCTGACATCTGCCGCGGCAATACGTTCGCGGTCACCGATATGGTGCCGACAGCGCCGAGTTCCATCATCTCCAAAGTCTGGGCGTCCTCGCCGGACAAGAGGATGAAGTCGTCCCTTCCCACCGCCTTGCGGATCTCTCCGACACGCTGGGCATCGCCGCAGGCTTCCTTGATGCCGACCACGTTCTTGAGGTTCGCGACACGGGCCACCGTTTCCGCTTTCATGTCGCAGGAAGTGCGCGGCGGAACATTGTAGAGCACGATGGGCACGTCCACGGCTTCGGAGATGGCTCGATAATGCTGATACAGGCCCTCCGGCGTGGGCTTGTTGTAGTACGGCGTCACCAGCAGGCAGGCATCGGCGCCGGCTTTCGCGGCTGCGGCGGTGAGTTCGACCGCCTCGGCGGTAGAGTTGGAGCCGGTACCCGCGATGACGGGAATGCGTCCGCCCACACGCTCGAGCACGCGTTCGACGACGCGCTTGTGCTCGTCGTGGTCGAGGGTCGCCGACTCGCCGGTGGTGCCGACCGGCACGATGCCGTGCGTGCCGGATTCGAGGTGCCAGTCGATCAGGCCGTCCAGGGCCGGCCAATCCACGTCGCCGTTCGCCTTCATGGGCGTAATCAGCGCGACGATGCTCCCTCGCAGCATGCTAGGTATCCAACGAATAACGACTCGTCATGGTAAATCCGCACCGTGCCTTCCACAAGACGCGTCTGGGGGCCAGGTGCTACGGTTCGGCCGCTTTGGCGGCTGTCGTGCGCGGCCAGGCGTTGAAGATCGCCTTGACCAGCGTTGCGAGCGGAATGGCGAAGAATATGCCCCAGAATCCCCACAACCCCCCGAACGCCAGCACCGCCACGATGATCGTAATCGGGTGCAGATCGTTTGCTTCCGAAAACAGGATCGGCACTATCACGTTGCCGTCCAATGCCTGAATGACGCTGTAGGCGGCCATGACGTATGCGAAGTCCCAGGACCAGCCATACTGAAGGAATCCCACAGCGGCCACGGGCACGGTGACAACCGCCGCGCCGACGAAGGGCACAAGCACGGAAATACCGACGATGAATCCGAGCAGCGCCGCGTAGTTGAGCCCGAGAAAGAGGAAAGCGGCGTAGGTTGACGTGCCGACGATCAGGATCTCGATGGCTTTGCCCCGAACGTAGTTGGCTATCTGCGTGTTCATTTCGCGACCCACGCTATCGAGCAGTGGTCGGTGCCGGGGCAGCATGGCAAGGACGCGCGCGACCATCTTTTCCCCGTCCTTGAGGAAGAAGAACACGGAGATGGGGAGCAGAATCAGGATGATGATGATGCCGAAAATGTTCGGCACCTGCGCCACCAGCCCTTGCAATGCGGATGTTCCGATTTCCGTAAGCTCCGCATTCAGCGCAGCGAGCAGGCGGTCGACGGCCACCGGCGAAAAGATGCCGGGAAAATCCGCCGAAAAGTCCCCCAACAGGACGCGCAGGCGGTCGATCACGCCGGGCATGGCGTTGACGGACTCGGTCAGCTGCCGCCAGATCAACGGCGCGATCCCGATCGCCAGGGCGACGACGCTGCCGACGAAGAGCACGAATACCAACCACACCGCCGCTAGCCGGGGCACGTGCCAGGCGACGAGCCGGTTGACGATACCGTGCAACAGAAACGCGAATATCAGCCCCGCTACGATTGGCGCGAGATAGGCGCCGAGGACGAGAAACACCACGAACCCGACGAACAGCAGGACCACCAGGTAGATGGACTCTTCATTCGAGAAGTGCTCATTGATCCACCCGCCGATGACTTCGAGGAAGCGCACCGGAACTCAGCCGTTTTTCTTCTGCAGCAGGTAGAAGTAGCTGCCGTCCTCCTGCCGCGACTCCAGCAGGGCGTGGCCGCTCTGCGCGCTGAACACCTCGAAGTCCCGGACGGACCCGGGATCCGTGGCGATGACCCGCAAAAGCATTCCGGGTTGCATCTCGTTCAACGCCTTCTTCGCCTTCAGGAGCGGCATCGGACAGGTCAATCCGCTCGCGTCAAGTAGTGTTTCGATGCCTTCGCCCATGGCGCGAAAGCATAGCAGGTGGCGTTGCCAGCGGCGTGTATCGCCTCCCGCGAACCGTCCGGGGTGGCTTTGATCGGAGCGCTACCGCCGGGAACGCAACGGTATGCGATCTGTCCCCGCCTATCGGGCGCGTCCCAAGGGCTGGCGCAGCAAATCCAGCAACTCGTCGGCGTTCAATCGTCCGGCAGCGTTAGCGCCCGCCAGCAACTGGTCGGCGAGATCGCGTTTTCGATGGTGCAGGTCGACGATCTGTTCCTCGATGGTGCCTTCTGTGACCAGTCGGTAGATGGTTACCGGGCGCGTCTGGCCGATGCGGTGAGCGCGGTCCGAAGCCTGATCTTCCACCGCCGGGTTCCACCATGGGTCCATGTGAATGACGTAATCGGCAGCGGTGAGGTTGAGCCCGATGCCTCCCGCCTTGAGAGAGATCAGGAACACGTCGCCCTGACCTGCTTGAAACGCCTCTATGCGTTGGGCGCGCGCTTTCGCGGGCGTCCCCCCGTCAAGGTACTGATATGAAATACCAGACTTGTTCAGGTGCTCCTCGACGAGCTTCAGATGGACGACGAACTGCGAGAACACCAGCACTTTGTGGTGGTTCTGCAGCAGTTCCTCGAGGGTATGGGCGAAGGTCGCGAGCTTCGAGCTGCCAGGCGCGCCGGTGTCGGAGTCGACGACCAGCCGGGGGTTGCAGCAGGCGAGCCTGAGGCGCGTCAGATGGGCAAGAACCTGTACGCGGCGCGCGCCTTGGCGGACATTCTGGTCTGGCGCACGCGCGGCCTCAAGTTCCTCGAGCGCGCGTTGGCGGAGCACTTCGTAGAGGGCGGTTTCTTCCGGCGACATCTCCACGTGCAGGGTGATCTCGGTGCGTTCCGGCAGGTCATCGAGTACTTCAGTCTTGAGCCGCCGCAGGATGAACGGCGCAATGATGCGGCGCAACCGGGCCTGGGCATCCATATCGCCGTCACGTTCTACCGGGAAGCCGAAGTTGCGGCGGAACTGTTCCTGGGAGCCCAGCAGACCGGGATTGACGAAACTGAATAGAGAGTACAGGTCCATAAGGTTGTTCTGGATGGGCGTGCCGGTGGTGACAAGGCGGAAATTCGCCTTTAGGCGCCGCGCCGCGCGGGCGCGCTTCGTGGCCGGATTCTTGATCGCCTGCGCTTCGTCGAGCACGGCGCTGTGCCACTCGACCGCGGCCAGTTGATCGACATCGTTCTGCAACACGCCGTAGGTGGTGACGTAGATGTCGAATGGCGCCGGATCGTCGAGCAGCGCCGCCCTGGATGCGGCGACTCCGGTATAGACCCTGACGTTCAGGGTCGGCGCGAAACGCCGCGCTTCGTCAATCCAGTTGGCGGTTACCGAAGTGGGGGCGACGACCAACGCCGGACCGTTCGGTGCCCTTTGGAGGAGCAGGGCCAGGGTCTGTACCGTCTTGCCGAGCCCCATGTCGTCGGCGAGACAAGCGCCCGCACCCCAGCGGCTCAAGCGGGCGAGCCACCGGTAGCCGTCGAGTTGATACGGGCGCAGTTCCGCCTGTAGCGTGCTAGGCAAGTGTGGCTCGAAGGATTGCGCCGCCTGAAGGTTGTCGCGCAACTCGCGCCAGCCGTCATCGGCGTCGAGTTCCGCGCCCTCGATCAACTCTTCGAGCCCCAGCGCCGCCAGCAAATGCAGCCGCATGGCGCCTCCGGCCGCCGGTGCCGACAAGCTCGCGAAGTCGTCGAGTTGCCGGCGGAACGCCTTGGTCAGGGCGAGAAATTCGCCGTTGTCGAGTTCCAGGAAGCGGGAGCCCGGATTGGCTTCGAGCAAGGAGAAAAGTCGCTTGAGGTCGAGTACGCGTTGATCGTCGACGACGAGTTTGCCGGACGCCTGCATCCATTCGTCGGCGGATTTGACAGTCAAGGCCAGGGACGATGTGGATCGCCGCGCGACGATGCGGAACGGCTCGCCTTGCGGCCATTTGCAGCGTGCACCAATGGTTTCCAGTTGCTCCAGCAACTCCAGGCATTGGGCCGGTTCGGCCAACATCATCGGTTCGTATTCCGTGGGCCGCGATGCGAGCCATCGGCAGCGCTCCAATAAGCGGGCCTCGGCGTTCCGTTCGGCCGCGAGATCGCGCCGCGCCTGCACGCTTTGGCCGCTTCGGTTGGCGAACACGGTGACACCGCCTTCGCCCGGAGCGAAGCAGATGTCCGAGTCCGGGATCGGTTCGACCACCAGCGCCGCCATCAAGCCGGCATCGACGGGTTCCAGTCGCACCCAGGGCTCGGAATCCGCGTCGACGTGCACCGCGCTCGTCGCGCCCTCGGTCGTAGCGCTTTGCACGCGGACTTGGGAGGCGAGCGCCGATACCGCTTCCAGTAGACGCGACTTGCCGTCTGCGGGCAATACCAGACCTTCCGTCGGGATGACCTCGAACAATCGCTGGTGATCGGGTGTGAACCGGGTCACTTCATAGCGCCGGTCCGATACTGACGTCACGCTGTATTCGTCGGTATCCCAACCGTGGGGTTCGATGGTGACCACCGCGCTGCCGTCAGCTTCTTCGTCGATGAACAGACCGGGTTCTCGGCGCACGATGTCTACTGGCTCGCCGGCCGCGTTGAAGAGGTGCGGGTGTCCGGCAAGCGCGAACAGACCGCTCTCGCCCAGTTCGTAGTACAGGCGGCCGCCCCAGGAGTAGTCGCCGGAAATCTCCGCTGCCGCTTCGCGATCCTGGGGGAGCAGGAAGTCCATGCTGGCGGCTTCCGTGGCCAAGCGTTTCAAGGCTATCTTCCTGCCCTTGCTCCAGGTGCCGTTCTTGTTTTGCCGTTGCTCGCGGGGGGTGAGTTGGACATCGTCGTCTTCGTCGCCCAGCTCCCAGACGAGCCGCCTTTTTGCGAGATTGATATCGCGTTTGGCCCCCGATTTGCTGTTGGCCTCGTAGGCGAGTTGTTCCAACGCTTTCAACGACTGCTCCCATTCCGGAACGGGCGTTGTCCGGACGGCTAGGCTCGTCGTGCCCAGTTCGTCGTGCAATCGTTGCGAATCGGAAAGTTCGGCGATGCCTTCCCAGTCTTCGTAGGTCTCGGCGTATCGCCGGAGTGTTCCATCGCATTCCGCAACGATCCATCCGAATCCGTTCACCGCCGCGCCTTCGCGATATTCCAGCATCGGCACCAACCAGTCTTCGATGCGTAGCGCATCGAAATCGTCGACCCAGCAGATCAGGAGACCTTCCAGCAGCACGTCGAACCGGGGCGTGTATTGAGTGCGGACGAGAACGGAGTGTCCGGAATGCACGCGTGCCGCGTTCATCACGAACGAGAGCTCCCGAGCGCTTTTGATTTGCAGCCGATTGGCGGCATGTATGAGTTGGTCGAACTGGGCATGGGACGCCGGCGAGTCGATCCGCACGAGGGACAGGAGCGACAGCGCGAACGCCGGCAAGTCGGGGAACACATTGCGTTTGCGCGTACCGGCTTTCTCCGCGGCGATCGCCGCATCAATGTATCGCTGCGCCGCGTCATGGTCGGTGCGCAACGTCGCGATCAGGGCGCGCGTCGCCGCGAGGCCGGTCGTTGCCGGCTTGGTCGCGCGAGCGCTCGCGGGCAATGCCTCGAACACCTCCTCCGCTTCTTCGAAGCGCCCCTGGAGGAGGCGAATGAAGGCGATCTCGGGCGCATGAACTTGAGGCTCGGAGCTGAGTCTTTCGCAAATCTCGATGACGGGCGCCGACGGCCCGGCCGTGTCGTATACGTGGCGCAGGCAGCCCGAAAGCGCGTTTTCGACATAGCGCTTCGGCAACGTCTCCAGGATGTCGATCGCGAGCGGTTCCGCGAGGAGTCGCCAGTGATCGACCGTAGGCGCGCCGCCGATCAACTTTTCGAGACGGTTGAAGTCGCCGGCGACGACGTAGCAGCGGAACAGCATCTCTCGTTCGTGCGGGTCGTCGTACCACAAGCGCCCCTGCACGGACCTGAAGGCGATCATGATCGGTAGCAGCCGATGTGCTGCATGCGCCTTGCGCGTCAACGATAGCGCCCAGTGCGGCGCGGCGCGGACGCCTTCCTGCGCATGGCGCAGGCAGATGCCCGCGTCGACGAGTTCGTGGTTGCATTGCCGGATTTGCTCGGCGGCGAAGGCCCGGTTGGCGAACTTGACCTTGGCTTGGGACAACACCTTGACGATGCGTGTCACACCCATCGGGTACGGCGCGATTACGCCGTAAGCCTCGGCCACCAATCGCGCGGCGGGGGAAAGAGCGGCGTAGGAGTCTGCGGTGGATGGCACGGGGAAAGGATGACAATGGGCGTCCGTCAGGTCAACGCGATTGCGTGTGCCCTGTGAAATTCCCACGATGTTTGCAGAGGAGAGCCAGGCGCAGCGCGGCCAGCGCAGTCTGTATCCGGCAGGACATCCAAAAATACGTACATACCTGATTGAAAACGATGACATTCAGTGACTCGACAAGCGGCTTGGTGAGATATGCGGGCTAACCGTTACGCCATTCGTCTCCCGGCATGATGCGCACCATGAACTTGTCGAATAACGGTACCGTGAACGCGGTGTCGCCGTGGCACGGGCTCAGGATCATCCCTTTGGCGATGAGTTGAGCGCGTACCGGGCCGAGAGATGAAACTGGAGATGGCGATGCGAACCTGCTCGCGAAGCTCGTCCCGCCCAGCAAGTTCAGGCGGTGGCGTACCGGCACCGGGCGCAAATGGATTGGCAGCGGGGCGCGTTGCTCGCCGTAGTCAATAGTCGAGATTTGACCCGAAGTCGGGAATCCCGCCGGCATCGACAATTGCAGTCCAATCGTTCAACTCGTCGCGAGGCCAGAACTTCGAGCAGAGTTCAAAGTACTCCAGCACGACCCGCCTTTCACCGCGCCAAAGCAATTGCAACGCGAGGTCCATACTCGGGCCGAAAGAACCAAGCACCGGAGAGCCCGGGGTCCTACCGGCCTCAAGCAAGAATGGTACTTGGCTTGTTCGATGTCGTTCTCGATCAAGGCAATCATGCCGAGAATGAGGGGTCCGTGATGTAACAGGTCGCCGAAGGTAATGTCATGTTTGGGATAGTCCAACATTTCCGTCGCGTAGGGGCGCGCTTCGTCGTAGTGCCCCGCCGTGAAAGCCGCCTTCCCGAGGGATGGCAATAAATGTGCCTGTTCAAGCTCCCAGCTACTCAGGTCGTAGGCGCGTTGGAACTGCGCCAGAGCTTGCATCGCCCACGCGCTCTTCATGCTCGGCACCGCGCCAATCGTTTCCCGCAGGTACAGGCGACCCAAGTCGGTTGGCCATTTCGGGTTGCCGGGGTCGAGCGACTGCAACGTTTGGAGATATTCAATGACCAGGTCGCGATCTTGGTGTTCCGACAGGAAGTTCGCGGCATGGCCCAAGAAAGTCACGTTCGTCGGCTCTCGTTCGATATGGCTCAGCCACGCGTCCCTGCCTGCGGCGTAACTATCTTCATCCCGCGATCAAGGTGCGGATGGATCTGTACACAACCACCCGCCAGCACGCCAGCTTGCGGTGCGTTCCGGATGAGCCAGAGCACGTGCTCGTGACGAACATGCCGAGCCTCCTCATCCTCAAATGCTCGGTAGTAGTAGTACACGAGACGCGTTCGAGTCTCTATGTCCTGGGGATCGCCGTCCAATCGCGCTTCCAGAGACTCGGCCTCTTCGGTCCTAAGGTTCCAGCCGATCTGGAAGTTGCGGGCTTCGAGCGCAGCGGTCACCAATCGCTCTTCGAGAGATTCGTCGACTTCTTCAACAGAGACTTTGCCGGGGAGGAGTTCGATGAGTTGCTTGCGCGCCTCTTTGTCCAAGGGGTCACGCTGGAGTTGCTCCACCACGGACTGAAACGCCTCGTTAATGGAGGCATTCGCGTCGATCGGGCGTTCGTTGAGCGACTCCCCTGCGGAAACCCGTGAGACGCTGATCCAAAAGAGCAGAAGCGCGATGAACGGGACAATCAATCGATGGTTCATGGCTGCCTCCGCACACTGCAGTAGAGGTGTCGAAAGGAGAGCATAACTCTTTCATGGGCTTGGCCGACGCGCGCATCGCCGAACCTGCGTTCTGATACGATTCTGCCCATGAGAATCCTCGCGTTGCTGGTGGCTGCCGTCGGGCTCGCTGGCCTGTCTTCGTCGCACGCCGCGGTGCCGGACGCGTTGCCCGAGTTGGGCGATACGTCCTCGGCAATCGTCTCGCCCGCCGAGGAGCGCCGGCTCGGCCAGATGTTCCTGAAGCAGGTGCGATCAGATGTTCCCGCGATCGACGACGAGATACTCAAGTACTACGTGGCCACGCAGTTGCGGCAGCTTGCGCAGCATTCGGAGCTCAAGGACGCCACGCTCTATCCGGTGTTGATCGACAATCCCGAGATCAATGCGTTCGCCGTACCCGGCGGCGTGGTCGGCATCCACCTGGGCTTGCTGCTCCACGCGCGCGACGTGCACGAATATTCCGCCGTGATCGCGCACGAACTCGCGCATTTGGGCCAGCGCCACTTCGCGCGCGGCATTGAGGCGCAGCAACAGGCCACATTGCCCATGCTCGTCGGCATGCTCGCGGGCGCCTTGTTGATGGCGGCGGGCGGCGGTGACGCGGGTTTGGCAACGCTGGTCGGCACGCAGGCCGCCATGATGCAGAACCAGTTGCGCTATAGCCGCGGTCGCGAACAGGAAGCGGACCGAATCGGTCTCAATACCATGGTCAGGGCACAACTGGACCCGCACGGGATGGAACGCATGTTCGCGCGGATGCAGCGGGCATATCGGTTTCGGGAAACGATGCCGGAATTTCTCCTGACCCACCCCGTTTCGGAATCTCGCATAGCCGATGCCCGCAACCAGGCGGCGCAATATCCGGAGGAGGTGGCGGCGGGTTCGCGCGACTACCAGTTCATGCGCGCGCGGGCGCTGGTGCGCTATGCGCAATCGCCGGCAAGCGCGTTGGAGCGAGCGCGAGATGATGATGTGTCAGAGGCGGCCGGGGCCTATCGATTGGCGCTCGCCCGCTCCGGCGTCGGCGAGCATATCGAGGCGGTGGTCGACATGAAAAGGCTTCTGGATGCGAATCGCGGGAGCATCCTGCTGGCGGCGTCGTACGCGGACACGCTGATAGAGGCAGGCCAAGGCGGGGAAGCCGCGGCGTTCCTGGCCCATCAGTTGGTGATCAACCCGGATAACCAGCCGCTGGCGATGCTCTATGCGAAGGCGCTATCGAAAGTTGACCGCCACGCCGATGCCCAGCAGGTGCTTGTCCGGCAGAGTCGCGTGCACGGGGACGACATCGACGTCTGGTATGAACTCGCGGAAACCGCGGGTCTGGCGGGCGATATCGTCGGTGTCCACCGCGCGCGGGCAGAATTCTTCGCGCGGCGCGGCGCCTATCAGAAGGCCATTCAACACCTCGAATACGCCCGCGGGCTGGTCGAGGACAACTATCGGCTGACGGCAGGTCTTACCCAGCGCATCCTGGATCTGCGGACGGAGCTGGAGGGGTTCAGAGGCTAGCTTTTTCGCACGCCGAACGACGCGCCGCCCGCCGCCGCGTGCACGACTTGGGTAGCTCGGACTGGGCTTTGGGCTCGATTTCGGTCTCGGCAACAAGCGCGCTCACAGCAAGGAACAATGCGTCGAACGGGGGCCGCGCCTGATAGTCTTCCACCGCCGCCTTGTACAGGACGGTTCGGGAACTATCGATCAGCATGATGCCCGGATGGGGTATCCCGAAACCGGGGTGACCAGGTCCGTACTCTTCGTTTCGTATGCCGAGGGCTCCCATATACTCCCCGTCAGGATCAGAGAGCAGCGTATAGCCCAATCCCAGGCCCGATGCGAATACGGACAACACCGCGGGGTCGTCATACGTCATCGCAACGACGTTCACGCTGATCGCTTCAAAACGATCCTGCCACTCACCCAGCTCCACGAGCTGGCCTTTGCAAAAGGGTCACCAGTCCGCGGAACGGTTGAAGAAGATCAGAAGTCCCTTGTCTCCCATCAGCCCGCGGAATGTGCGCGTCTCGCCGATATGGGAAGTGAAGCCCCCGGCGGGAATATATGTTCCAGCGGGAGGACCCCACTCGTCGCTGTAATCCGATCCCAAGGCCAGACTCGCGGCCAGTACGCTCAGTACGTAAGGGAGTTTCATTGTCGTTGTCCGAAGTCCAGCATTCGGCGCAACGGAACCATCGCGCGCGCGGCGATCTGTTCGTCTACGAAAACCTCGTTGTCCTGGCGCTCCAGGGACTCGTTCAATACTCTCAACTCATTCATCGCCATCCAGGGGCAATGCGCGCAACTGATGCACGTGGCGCCCGCGCCGGCAGTCGGCGCCTCGATGAAACGCTTGTGCGGCGACAGCTTGCGGAGCTGGTGGAATATGCCGCGATCCGTGGCGACGATGAACGTGTCGTTGGGCATTTCCCGGGACGCGGCGATGATCTGGCTTGTCGAGCCGACGCAGTCGGCGATGCCGATGACGGCGGCGGGAGATTCCGGATGCACCAGAACGCCGGCGTCCGGATAGACCTCGATCAATTGCCGCAACTTGTCGAACTTGAACTCTTCGTGGACGATGCAGGCGCCGGTCCACAGCAGCATGTCCGCGCCTGTCTGTTGCTGAATGTAGGCGCCGAGGTGCTTGTCCGGTGCCCAAAGGATGCGCTCGCCATTCGCGCCAAGGTGTTCGATGATGCGCAGCCCGACGCTCGATGTGACGACCCAGTCGGCCATCGCCTTGACCCGCGCGGACGTGTTGGCGTAGACAACCACCGTGCGATCCGGGTGCGCCCCGACGAAGGCTTCGAATTCGTCCGGCGGGCAGCCGATGTCGAGCGAGCAGGTGGCCTCGAGGGTGGGCATGAGTACCCGCTTTTCGGGCGACAGGATCTTCGCCGTTTCTCCCATGAAGCTGACGCCCGCCACGACCAGGGTCGAGGCGGGGTGATCGCGACCGAAACGCGCCATCTCCAGGGAATCGGAGACGCAACCACCCGTCTCCTGGGCGAGGTCCTGGATGTCGGCGTCCACGTAGTAGTGCGCGACGAGGACGGCGTCGAGCGCGTCGAGTTGGGCGCGAATATCTTCCGTCAGGGCCATGCGCTCGGCGGCCGCCAGCGCGGCGGGTTCGTGCCTCGGTATCTCGGCGGGAGTTAGACTGTAGTTCGAGCGCATAACGAAAGTGTAACGCAAATCCCTGGTGCGAGTTCGGAGTGGAAACCAGCGTGCAAGCAATCCAATTGCTGGCGTGAGGGGCGCATCGAAGCGGCTCCTTCCTGAGGTTACGACAGTTTGAAACGCATCGCATTTCTCGCCGCCCCGGGGGACTCCTCCAACGACAACCGCGAACGCTTGCCCGCCGCGTTCGAAGCCGCGGGTTGGCGCGCCGCTCTGCTCTTGCACGAATCCCTGGGGTTGACTGCCGACGGCGTGGCTGCGCGCGATGCCGCGGGTCGCATGGTTCCCCTGGCGTCGTTCGATCTGGTGTGGATTCTTGGATTCGGCGGACGGACAAGCTTCCTCGACAGGATGCAGATGCTGAAGACGCTGGATCAGGCGCGGTTTGTCAACACCGCGGACGCTCTTGTATACCTGCACGGCAAGTTCGATTTGGCGGAGTTCGGCCCCGAGACGCACGCAAGCGCCGATGTGGACGCGCTCATGGCCATCGTCGCCGGGGGCGGACGCTGGGTGGCCAAGCCGACGGCCGGGAGTTTCGGTCGCGACGTTTTCCTGCTCGGCGCCGGAGACATCCACTGCCGCGCGGTGTTCGAACACCTGACCGGACGCGGCGCCGGGCGGTATTGCCTGTTGCAGCGCTACGTAGAGGAAGCGGAACGCAACGAAAAACGCGTGGTCGTCGCCGGCGGGGACATCATCGGTGCCTACGCCAAGACGGGGGGCAACCTGGCGGCGGGGGCGGTCGCGCGCCGGACAGAACTCGACGCGGGCGAAACCGCCCTGGTCCGGAAGGTCATGGCGCGCTTGCGCGCGCGCGGCGCTCGGTTCGCCGGCATCGACCTGGCGGCGCCCCACGTGTTGGAAGCGAACGTGGCGAATCCGGGCGGACTGCGCACGCTGGAACAGCTTACCGGCGTCGATCCCGCGCCGGCGGTGGTAGGCGCCATGACCCGGGATTGATGGCGCGCGCCGGGATCGGGGCGAACCGCAGTCCACCCGAATCACGGCACCGGTGGTAAAACTCGCGGCCGGGCTGGCGAGAATAGATTCCCCAACGCCTTCTCCGTAGAATCGCCGATCCGCGCGCGCGGTGGCGCGTGCGGCTATCGGTCTGAATTGTATCGGAGGGACGGCTCATGGGTGTGTTGGACGGAAAGGTTGCGCTGGTCACGGGCGCGGGTGGCGGCCTCGGGCGCGCGCACGCGTTGTTGCTCGCCGCCCAGGGCGCTGCCGTGGTGGTCAACGATCTCGGCGGGTCGCGGGACGGCACCGGGTCTGGTGGTGCGATGGCTAGCCAGGTGGTCGACGAGATCAAGGCGGCGGGCGGGCGCGCGGTCGCCGACTTCGGTTCCGTCACCGACCACGACGATGTCAGGGCGATGGTGCAAGCCGCCGTCGACAACTTCGGAAAACTGGACATCTGCATCTGCAACGCGGGCATCCTGCGAGACAAGTCGTTCAAGAATATGGAGGACGATTTGTGGGACCCCGTCGTCAACGTGCACCTGCGGGGTACCTATCTCACCGCCAAGGCCGCCTACGACCAGATGCTGGAGCAAGGCCACGGCGGCCGCATCATCGTCACCAGTTCCACCTCGGGACTGTTCGGCAACTTCGGCCAGACGAACTACGGCGCGGCCAAGGCCGGCATCGCGGGCTTTGCGCGCTGCCTCTGGCTCGAAGGGATCAGGTATGGCGTCACCGTAAACGTGCTCGCGCCGACAGCGCTTTCGCGAATGACGGACGATATCCTGCCGCAGGGTGTGAAGGACTTGGTACCGCCGGAAAAAGTCTCGCCGATGGTGGTGTGGCTATGCAGCGATGAGGCGAAGGACGTCACTGGACGGACCTGGCTGGTGGCGGGTAACCGCGTGTCGTTGTTGTCGTGGCAGTTGCAGCCGTTGGCGGTCAAGGACGAAGCGGAAGATCCATGGGACGTGCAGGCGGTCGGCGAAGCTGTTCTCGCCAGCAAGGACTCATGGCCGGCCATCAACCCGATGAGGGGTTGACCCGCGACGCCCCAGGTGAAATAGGTCGGCTTGGGCGGGGCGCCAGGTGCCCCGTATCACCAGGCCCTTGCGCCCGGTGCGGGCGGTTTCTGGGGTTCGCCGGCAAAGCATTGGGCCATGTTCATCCATGCATTCGCGGTGTCGCCGACGACGGTGAGATTGCAGTCGGAGATGTTCCTCCCCTGCGTTACGACATGGGCGAACTCGACGGCGGACCCCATGACGCAGTTCGTGTCGGAGCGGTCGTTCCACTCCCAGACCGCCCCCGAGGGCGCGTCGAGGCGCACGTACGGTTGGGGCGTCGGAACCTCGAGTTCGCGATTCATGAACGTCCAGCCGAAAGTTCGAACGCCGAGGTGGCAGACGTTCTTGATGCGGTCCGTATTCTGGCGCCTGACGCGCACCAGGTCGTAGACATCCTGACCGTGTGCCCACGTCTCCATCTGTCGCGCCGTGGCCATCATGCGGATGCCCATGTCGGGCCCGAACCAGGGCACTCGCCGCTCGGGGTCCGCTAGTTCCAGCGTGGCGCAGAGCTTGACGAAATCTGCACACCAGCGCTCCAGTAGCGGTTTGCCGCGCGGGTATCGGGGATGTATGCGACGGCTCGCGATCCACTTGGCCGCCCACGTGCGGTACGCGTCCGGATCCGTGATGGATTGGATGGCCCAGCGATCGGCGTCGTGCAGGTGCCGGACAACCCAATTCACGGTGCGATTCTTGAACGGCGTAGGCAGCGCCCATTGATCGTCGGTAAGCGTGTCCAGCAGTTCGAAAAGCGCCTCGCCTTCCTCGCGCAGGTCCGCGACCTGTTGCAGCGTCATGTTTGCTCCCACCCGATGAGGGATGCCTTTGGCGAGTCGGGATTGCCGATGTAGAGCACCCGCTCGCCACTTCCGACCGCGAGCAGGGCTTCGAGGTCGCCGCTGATGTTGGCGACTTCGGCGCAGTCGAGCCGCGCCGCCTCGAAGGTGGCGAGGAGGTCCCCGCCAAGATCGTAAAGGTGCATGGGTTTCAAGGTGATTCCTACCAGCGTCGAAGCGTCGCACCTGGCGACGAAGGCGCGAAAATGCGCGGGCAGGCTGAGTTCCCGCTCCCTGATGTCGAGTTTGCCGAGTTCGACGACGCCAGGGCCAACCTGCATCGCGGAGGTGAACAGTCCCCGGTGATAGTCCGCGCGACCGATGATGTCGAGAACGCCGTCGCGGAGTCCGATGATTCGCGTATAGCCGTGGTTCGATAGTTCGGACACGACGGTACCGTTTATCTGCAGAAGCCCGAGCGGTGCGATAGGTTTGAATTCGGACACAAAGCCGCTGCCGAGCACGACGCGCATTCCCGAGCCGATCTGGCCCCGGGCCGTGACGCCGCCCCGGGAGCGGTTGCCGACCCCGACTATGGCGGGCTCGAAGCGCTCATGGCCGAGTTCGAGAGCCATGGCGCCATCGCCGACCAGATGGCAGGAAGCGCCGTCGATGCCGTCCGCCAGTTCGCACAAGAGATCCGGCCACTGCCTCGCAGTCACCGGTCGCGCATCGCCGGCCACGACAAGCACGGCGGGCAGCGATGTGACCGGCGCCTGACGCGGTGATGCATCCTTCGCGGGACCGCAAGCGGTTGTGAACGCGCAGAGCGTGACGACGATCGCCGCCCTCATTCGAGGGGTCCCCCTCCGCGCAGTCCGGCTGAGGACGCTATTCGCGGGCGTAGGCCGATCCATGCCGCCACAGTATCGAATGCGGCGCGCCGCGCCAAGCCCCGCGGGCCGACGATAAAGCGCGGACAACCGAGCCCGCCGCCGCAGATCGCGGAATCAGCGCCGCCGCCAGGGCGGAATGGCCTCCCAGTCGAAGGGCTCGATTCCGGCAGCGGTGATGAGCCAGACGGAGGCGTTGGCCTGGCCGTCGTCGAGATCGAGAAAGCCGATCGTGCCGTACTGGGTGTCGTAGTTGTGCGGGTAAGTGGGCGATCCGGGATTGACGCAAAGGATGCCGTCCACGACTTCGATGGCTTCCGTGTGGGTGTCCCCGTAGACGATGACGTTGGGTCGTTTGTCAGGGAAGTAGCGTTCCACCCATCTGGCGACGGTGAGGTAGGGCGGGCGCTCCTCCGTTGGAATGTAGTGGGTGAGGCCGATCGTGAGGTTCTCCATCTCGAACGACCACGCCTCCCTGACCCGGGCATCCTCCGGCTGCACGGGCCGGCCGCCGGAGCCGTCCTCGCCATTGCCGCGAGCGGCATATACCGGCGCAATCTTCTCCAGCGTGTCGAGAACCCAGAACTCGTGGATGTCGCCGCCATGGAAGATGCAGTCGACGCCGTCGAATGCCTCATATACCTGGGGCCACAAGTGGTCCACCGCTTCCGGTATATGCGTGTCGGACACGAGGCCGATCCTCAAACTCACTGCGAAATCCCGCCCAGGGAAACCAGGCCACAGTACGTGAACGGGAGAATGACGGCAATGCGAGGATTGGCCCTGTACTGGGTTACCCTATCGCCACGGTAAGCTGACCGGAGAGGATGGTGCTGGATTGGGAACAGGTGCGGACGCAGGCGAACGGCGACGGCGAATTCCGAATGCACGCGCGTTTCTGGAACAGCAAGATTCGTCTGAAGATCGGTGACAGGCGGTACCAGATGGTGGTCGATTCGGGCGAGATCGCCTCGATCGAACGGTGGTACAGGGGAACGGCCTGCGATCTGTCCATCATGGCGCCTCAACAGGATTGGGAGGCGATGCTTGAGGCCGTGCCAAGACCTTTCTACCAGGATCTGTATCCGGCGACCCTGCATCACGGTTTCGATGTCGCCGGCGACATCGGCCACTACTGCGCCTACTATCCGGCGATCCGACGTCTCATCGAGCTGATGCGCGAGGTAAACAACGGCGGCGTGGCCTCGGAGACGATGCCATGACTAAACACCGGTTTGACGCGGCGGTGGGACGCTATGTTCACCTGGAACTCGATGGCGTCGACTACCGGGTGTACTTCGAAGAGACCGGTGCCGGCGTGCCGGTTCTGCTGCAGCACACCGCCGGAGCGGACGGCCGGCAGTGGCGCCATGTGCTGGAGGACGCCGGGCTGCGCGACGAGTTCCGGCTGATCGCCTACGACCTTCCGTACCACGGCAAGTCCGTCCCGCCGACCGACGTTGCCTGGTGGCGCGAACCTTACAAGCTGACAAGGGAATTTCTGATGAGCGTGCCGGTCGCCCTGGCCGGGACGCTCGAGCTCGATCGCCCCGTATACATGGGCAGTTCCATCGGCGGCCACCTCGCGGTTGATCTCGCCATCCACCATGCCGCCCGGTTCCGCGCGCTCATCGCCCTGGAGACCGCCGCCTACACGCCCGGCGGCTACAACGACGAGTTCTATCACCCGGAAATCGGCAACGATTTCAAGGCGCACCTCATGTACGGCATGATGGCCCCGACGAGCCCGGAGGCGTTTCGCCGCGAGACGGCGTGGGTGTATAGCCAGGGCGCGCCCGCGGTCTTCAAGGGCGACCTCTACTACTACTCGGTCGATCACGATGTGCGCAACAGCGCGCCGGGCATCGACACCCAAACGTGTCCGCTCTACATCCTGAACGGCGAGTACGACTGGAGCGGTACGCCCGCCCTCGGCGAGGAATTGGCCGCGATGATTCCCGGTGCGCGCTATCGCACGATGAACGGACTCGGCCACTTCCCGATGAGCGAGAATCCAGAGTTGTTCTTGCGGGAGATTCGCCCGGTGCTGGACGAAGTCCTGCGCCAGGGCTCCTAGCCGTTTCCGCGCTGGCAGATGGCGATGCTGGAGAAGTACGTCAAGAAGATCCTCGCATCAAGGGTCTACGACATCGCGATCGAGACGCCTTTGCAGCGCGCCGACAGCATTTCGGCGCGACTGGGTCACGAGGTCTGGCTGAAGCGGGAGGACATGCAGCCGGCCTTTTCCTTCAAGGTGCGCGGTGCGTACAACAAAATGGCGCAGCTTTCCGATGCCGAGCGCGCTCGAGATGTAGTGGCCGCTTCGGCGGGCAATCATGCCCAGGGCGTGGCCTTGGCGGCGAAAAAGCTCGGCATCAAGGCGCATATCGTCATGGGTCGCAACACGCCGAGCATCAAGATCGATGCGGTGCGCAACCTCGGCGGGCACGTGGTTCTGCATGGCGACATTTACGCGGACGCGGCCAAGCATGCCGCCGAGCTGTCCGAGAGCCGGGGCTACGTGCCGGTGCATCCGTACGACGACGTGGATGTCATCGCGGGCCAGGGCACGGTGGCCGTCGAGATCATGAACCAGCATCCGAGTCCCGACGCCATTTTCGTGCCGGTGGGCGGAGGCGGGCTCATCGCCGGAATTTCCGCATACGTCAAGTATCTGCGCCCCGAGACGCAGGTGATCGGGGTGGAAGCCGAAGGTTCCGCATGTCTCTCAGCGGCGCTCAGCGCGGGCCGGCGCGTCCGCTTGCCATTCGACACCCTGGACCTGTTCGCTGACGGCGTGTCCGTGGCGCAGGTCGGACGCGAGCCGTTCAAGATCGCCCGGACCTGTGTCGACCGGGTGGTAGTCGTCTCGATCGATGAGATTTGCGCCGCCGTCAAGGATGTGTTCGACGACACGCGCCTGATCGCCGAACCTGCGGGCGCACTGTCGGTCGCCGGGCTCAAGAAATACGCGGAAGGCCGCGAGCAGGATGGCGCGCGGGGTTACGTGGCCGTTGTCAGCGGCGCCAACGTCAACTTTGATCGGCTCCGGCACATCTCGGAACGCGCCGAGTTGGGTGAGCATCGGGAGGCGATCCTGGGTGTCACCATCGACGAGAAGCCGGGTAGCTTTCAGCGTTTTTGCAAGGCCCTCGGCAACCGTTCGGTAACCGAGTTCAACTACCGCTTTGCGGCGGACGACGAGGCGCACGTGTATGTCGGTTTGCAGGTGAGTCCGGGGGAGGACAGGCAGGCCGCGGCGGATGTCCTTACGCGTGCCGGCTACCGCGTCACGGACATGACCGACAACGAGGCCGCAAAGCTGCACGTGCGCCACATGGTCGGCGGCCGTACGTTCGGGAGCAAACCGGAGTTGGTCTACCGATTCGAGTTTCCCGAGCGCCCCGGCGCGCTGTTGCGTTTCCTGAACGGACTCGGCAGCCGCTGGAACATCACGATGTTCCACTACCGCAACCACGGCGCCGCATGGGGCAGGGTGCTGGTCGGCTTCGAGGCCCCGGAGGCGGATCGGGAAAGTCTCTCGACCTACCTGAAGCGCATCGGATACCGGTACTGGGAGGAGACGGGTAACCCGGCAGTCGACCTGTTTCTACGCTAGGGACTCCGAGCGATTCTTCCCGGATCGGTAACCGACTGGTTTACAATCAATTATTGTTCTTTCTCCCAGGAATGGGGTCACTTCCAGCCAGGGCATTCGCGCACATGCACAAGGTATTCATAGACGGCCAGGCGGGTACGACCGGGCTTGAGATCGCAAGCCGGATCAAGTCCCGCGGCGACATCGAGTTGCTCGAAATTCCCGAAGCCGAGCGCAAGGAGGCGGCCAGCCGCCGCGCGTATTTCGATGCGGCGGACCTGGCGATCCTGTGTCTGCCCGATGCGGCCGCGCAGGAAGCCGTGGCGCTGGCACCGTCGGCGCGGATTCTCGATGCGAGCACGGCGCACCGGACAGCGGACGGCTGGGTGTACGGACTGCCGGAACTCGACGGCGAGACGCGCGATGCGATCAGGAACGCGCAGCGCGTCAGCAATCCCGGCTGCTATCCGACGGGGTTCATCCTGCTGCTGCGGCCGCTCATCGATGCAGGTATCGTCGCTGCCGAGCTTCCGCTTCGGGTCAACGCGGTGTCGGGGTACTCGGGCGGGGGCAAGACGATGATCGCCGAGTACTCCGCGCGGGATGAACCCGACTGGCGGGTGCGTCCGTACGGATTGCACCTGTCGCACAAACATGTTCCGGAGATGCGCCGCTACTCCGGCACCCATCGAGCGCCGCTGTTCGCACCGATGGTCGGACATTTCTTCAAGGGCATGTTGACCCAGGTGCCGCTTTTCCTGGACGAACTCGAGGGCGGCGCCAGCGCAGAGGACGTATGCGATGCGATGGCCGCGCGCTACGCCGGCGAACCCTTCGTGCGCGTTCTGCCACTGGGTGCCGAATGCGCGCAGAGCGCGGGTTTTCTCGGCGCCACGGCGTGCAACGATAGCAACCGGATCGAACTGATGGTTTTCGCCGGCGCGGAACACGTACTGCTGTCGGCCCGCTACGACAACCTGGGCAAGGGCGCTGCGGGCGCTGCGGTGCAGAATATGAACCTGATGCTCGGCCTCGACGAAACCGTGGGCTTGACGTCGTAGGGACATGACCGCTCCCAGGCAGAATATCTGCGGCGTGTAACCGCGTTGCGTTGGGTACAATGCGCGCCGCATCAAAACTTGCGGGCCACCACCGAAACAGCGGCTGATGTCATGGCGGCCGCGGACCGGGACAAGGATCTGTACGGAATGAACTACGCGCAACTCGACATCGCTGATCTCGAACGCGAGACGGCGGTGCTGGCCCAGCGCTATTCCGTGGTGTGCGATTCCAACCTGTCGCTGGACCTGACGCGAGGCAAGCCGGCGCCGGATCAGCTTGACCTGTCCAATGCGCTTGACGGCATCCTCGACGGCAACTACATGTCCGCCACCGGCATCGATGCGCGCAACTACGGCGACTTGCGGGGGCTCCCGGAAGCGCGGGACCTCGGCACCCAGATTCTGGGCATCGACGCCCAGCGCATCATCGCGGATGGACCCAGCAGTCTGACGATGATGTACCAGGTCATGGACGCGGCGTTCCACTACGGATTGAGCGGTCCGCCATGGGCCGAACAAGCTCCGGTCAAGGCGATCTGTCCAGTGCCCGGCTACGACCGGCACTTCACGATCACCGAGTCGTTCGGCATCGAGATGATCAATGTGACGATGACGGCAGACGGGCCGGACATGGACCGCGTCGAGGCCCTGGTCGAAACGGATCCTTCGATCAAGTGCATCTGGTGCGTGCCGAAGTACTCGAATCCGTCGGGCTGCATCTATTCGCCGGAAACCGTCCGCAGGATCGCGGCGCTCGCGAGACGCGCTTCGGCGGGATTCATCGTGTTCTGGGACAATGCCTACGCCGTGCATGATTTCGAGTTTCCGCCGGCCGCCCTCGATGATGTGCTCGCGCGCGCCGAGGAGAGCGGCACCGCCGACAACGTGGTTGTATTCGGTTCGACATCGAAGATCACGTTCGCCGGCGGAGGCATCAGTTTTGTCGCCGGCAGCCCGGCGACGTTGGACAAGCTGGAGGCACGGCTGTTCGTGATGCTGATCGGGTACGACAAGGTGAACCAACTGCGACACGTGCGTCTGCTTGGCGGCCGCGTCGAGGCGCATATGCAGGCGCACGCCGACCTGGTGCGACCCAAGTTCGAAGCCGTGGACCGGATTCTCCACGCGTCCCTCGACGGTCTCGGTATCGCCGAGTGGTCGAGCCCCCGAGGCGGTTATTTCATCGTCCTGGATACGATCCCGGGGCTCGCGGCAGGGGTGGTGGACCTTGCCGGACGCGCCGGCGTGAGATTGACCCCGGCCGGCGCGACGCATCCCTACGGCCGGGACCCCGAGGACAAGACCATCCGGCTGGCGCCGACGTTCGCCGCGCTCGAGGAAGTGGAGGCGGCAACGGACGTGTTGGCCCTGTGCATTCGTCTCGCGAGCGCCGGGCGAATTCGCGCGGACAGGTGCTTATGACCGACGACACCTTCGCCGGCTACGGATTGCCGGAGCCGCTGCAGCGGGCGATCGCCGACCTGGGATTCGAACGCTGTACGCCGGTGCAGGGCGAGGTATTGCCCTATAGCCTTTCGGACTACGACATCACCGGACAGGCGCAGACGGGGACGGGCAAGACCGCGGCGTTCCTCATCACGATCCTGTCGCGGCATCTCGAATATCCGCTCGAACGGCCGAACCCACCGGGTACGCCGCGGGCGCTGATCCTTGCCCCGACCCGAGAGTTGGCGCTGCAGATAGAGGCGGACGCTGTCGACCTGTCCAAATATATCGACGCGACGGTCACTGCGGTGTTCGGGGGCCTCGACTTCAACCGGCAGATCGATCGCCTGCGCGGCTCGGAGGTGGACATCATCGTCGCCACGCCCGGACGCCTGCTCGACTTTTGCGGCCGCGGCGTGGTCAATCTGCGGCGCGTCGAGACGCTGGTGATCGACGAGGCGGACCGCATGTTGGATATCGGCTTCATTCCCGACGTTCGTCGGATCGTCTACCAGACCCCGCACAAGCGTGACCGGCAGACATTGTTTTTCAGCGCGACGTTCAACGACGACGTGATGCGTCTCGCGAGCCAATGGACGCTGGATCCGGTGCATGTCGCCATCGAGCCGGAATCCATTGCCGCGGAAGCGGTCGAGCAGCACTTCTGGATGCTTTCAGCCGCGGAGAAGCGCGATGCCATCGTCAGTTTCGTCCACCGCCACAAGCCGGGCCAGGCGCTGGTCTTCGTCAACCGGCGCGACGCCGTGCACAATCTCGTGCGGTACCTGCGCGGGCGGGGAATCGAATGCGAGGGGCTGGCGGGCGACATCCCCCAGCGCAGGCGCCTGGCGACGCTGAACCGGTTCAAACGCGGCGAAGTTGGCCTGGTGGTTGCCACCGATGTCGCCGGACGCGGCATTCACGTCGAAGGCATCACCCACGTCGTGAACTACGACCTGCCGGAAGAAGCCGAGTACTACGTGCATCGAATCGGTCGCACCGGGCGGGCGGGCGCCACCGGCACCTCGATCAGCTTTGTCTCGGAACGCGATGCTTTCAACCTTCCCGCCATCGAGGAGTTCCTGGGCCACGCCGTAACGTGCACGCTCCCGGATCTGTGATCTGTCGCTTCGGTCTCTCGCCCGAAGCAGTGTTACTTCCGCCTTGGTTGCCGTCTCCCATGCAATCCGACACACTCCATCGGGACTTCCGATAGGACCGCCATGACCGCCACAACGCAAGTTGCCGTCCTCCAGATGTGCGCCACCGCCGACGTGGAGAACAACGTTCGTTCCACCGAATCGCTGGTGGCGGAGGCGGCCGCGGCGGGGGCGGAGGCGGTATTCGCGCCCGAGACGTTCACGTTCATCGGTCCCGGCCGGGCCCGCGCCGGGATGCTCGAACCGCTGCCCGAGGGCGGGCCGATCTTGCAGCGATGTCGCGCCATGGCGGAGGGCAACGGCGTCCACTTCGTCTTCGGGTTCCACGAACTTGGCCCGGGAAGGCGCGCCTACAACACCCTGGTGCATCTCGACGCCGCCGGAGAAATATGCGCGATGTATCGCAAGATTCACCTGTTCGACGCCGACCTGGCGGATGGCACGCGCCTGTTGGAATCGAAAAACACCGCGGCCGGCGATGCCCCGGCGGTCACCGAGTTGCCTTTCGGCACGCTGGGTTTGTCGATCTGCTACGACCTGCGCTTCCCAAGCCTGTATCAGCGGCTGGTCGATCTCGGCGCCGTCGCACTCGCCGTGCCGGCTGCCTTTACCAGTGCCACCGGACCCGGTCATTGGCACGTATTGCTGCGGGCGCGGGCCATCGAATGCCAGGCTTACGTCGTCGCTTCGGCCCAGCACGGCGAGCACGGCCACGCGAATCGCCGTTCCTATGGCCATGCGTTGATCGTCGATCCCTGGGGCGATGTCGTCGCCGAGTGTCCCGAGCGCGGCGACAGTTTCGCCATGGCCACAATCGATCCCGAACGCGTCGCCCAAGTGCGGCGCGATCTGCCGAGCATCGCCAATCGGATGCCCATCGGGGACGCAGCGCCGACGCCGGCACACTCGTGATGTGCGTTGCATTTGCCATGGGCCGCGATCAGGGCTGAGCGATGTCGACTGAGGGTCACTCGACCAGTAATCCCTGGGTGGTTGCCGCAGCCTTCGTGGTGATTGCCGCCGGCATCAAGGCGGCGGAAGTCATCATGGTGCCGTTCCTGCTGGCGGCTTTCATTGCCACGGTCGCCGCCACGCCCATGTTCTGGCTGCATCGCCACCGGGTTCCCATCGGGCTCGCAATCCTCGCGGTCATCGCCGGACTATTGGTTGTCCTGTTCGGTGTAGGCGCGCTGGCCGCGCAGGCGGTTGCCGCGTTCACCGATGAACTGCCCGTCTACCAGGCGCGGACAACGGAGCTCGCAACCCAGGTGTTGGAGTGGCCGCGCTCCCTCGGTGTCGAGATCTCGGCTGAATGGATTCTCGGCGCATTCAACCCTGCGGTCGCGTTTTCCATGGCCGGCAACACGTTGCGGGGCTTTGGCGACGTGCTGGCCGGCGGTTTCCTGATCCTGCTGACGGTGATCTTTATCCTGGCGGAAGCGTCGAGTTTCCCGGACAAGCTGCGCGAGACGCTGAAACAGCCTGACCGCGACATGCCGTACTTCGAGCGTTTCGCGGCGAATGTGAATCGCTACATCGCCATCAAGACCACCACGAGCATCGCCACGGGCGTTGCCGTCGGCACCATGTTGGCGGTGATCGGGGTCGACTTTCCCGTCCTCTGGGGCGTGATCGCTTTCATGCTGAATTACGTGCCCACCTTCGGCAGCATCATCGCCACGGGACTGGGTGTGTTCTGGGCGCTTCTGCAATTGGGCCCGGTGCACGCCGGGTTCGCCGCCGGGGGCTATGTCGCGATCAACGTGGTCGTCGGAAGCGTTGTCGAGCCGAAGTTCATGGGCCGGGCATTGAGCCTTTCGACGCTGGTCGTGTTTCTGTCCCTGGTGTTCTGGGGCTGGATGCTCGGTCCGGTGGGCATGCTCCTCTCGGTGCCGCTGACAATGGCGGTGAAACTCGCGCTGGAAGCGAATCCGCGCAGCGAGTGGCTGGCGCACCTGCTCGGCCCCGCCGACGCGCCGGCTGCCACCGCGGACGACAACTTCGAGGACCCGGAGCAGTGAGCTACGAACGCGAGAACATTCGCCACATGGAGGGCTATCGTTACGGAGAACAACCGGACGATCCGGGGGTGGTCAAGCTCAACACGAACGAGAATCCGTATCCGCCGAGTCCGGCGGTGGCCGCGGCGTTGGCGGCGTTCGATGCCGATGAATTGCGCCGCTATCCGCCTGCCCAGGCGGAGGGGTTCCGCCGTCTGGCGGCGGCGCAACTCGGCTTGACGCCTGCGGAGATCCTGGTCACCAATGGCGGTGACGAAGCGCTCAGGCTGGCGTTCACCACATTCGTGGATCCGGGCGCGGTGTTCGCCATGGCCTATCCGAGTTATTCGCTCTACGAGGTTCTGGCGCGCGTGCAGGGCTGCCGGATAGAGTCAATACCGCTGGCGGACGATTGGTCGCTGCCGGAGGATTTCAGCGCCAGGGTAAACCGTGCTGGCGCGCGTCTCACCTGTGTCGTAAATCCCCACGCCCCGAGTGGGGTGTTGCTGGACGTAGACGTGCTCGCCCGGATCGCCGACGAGATCGAAGGCGTGGTGCTGATCGACGAGGCGTATGTGGACTTCGTGGACCCTGCGCTCGGCCACGACGCCACGCAACTCATCCGCGAATTCGACAATCTCCTGTTGTTGCGCACGCTGAGCAAGGGATATTCGCTCGCGGGACTGCGCTTCGGTTTCCTGCTCGGAAATCCGCGCCTGCTGGAACCGATCGCCACCAAGACGCGGGACAGCTTCAACCAGGACATGCTCGCGCAAACCCTCGCTTGCGCGGCGTACGCTGATCGGGAATACGCTTGCGGCACCTGGCGACGCGTCCGTCGCGCGCGGGAGGCGCTGAGCGGCGGCCTGGCGGAACTCGGCTTTTCGGCTCCCGCTTCACAGACGAATTTTCTCCTGGTGGCGCCGCCGGCGAACTGGTCCTTTGACGCGCGTTCGACATACGAACAACTGAAAGCGCGGGGTATCCTGGTGCGCCACTTCGATATGCCGAGACTTGGCGGTATGCTGCGCATCACCGCAGGAACCCCGGAACAGAATTTCCTGTTGCTGGACGCGTTGCGGGACATTGGAAAGGTCGATCATGCTGCTCAAGAATAAGGAAATCGATGCCATCGTGCCCCGGCCCCATCGGCATCAGTTCAACGACAACGCCGTGCGAATGACGCGATCACTGTCAGACGCTGTCGGCATGAAACGCATCGGCATTCACTTGGTGCGCCTCGAACCGGGCCGCGAAAGCACGGAGTTGCACTATCACGACTCGGACGAAGAGTTTCTCTACATATTGTCGGGACGCGGCATCGCGGAAATCGGCGACGAGCGTTTCGAAGTGGGACCCGGAGATTTCATGGGGTTCGGGGCGCCGTCGAAGCCGCACGCGATGAACAACCCGTTCGACGAAGATCTCGTCTACCTCATGGGAGGAGAGCGCAACATCTCGGATGTCGTGCACTATCCGCGCCTCGCGCGGACGCTGGTAAAGAGCGGCGGACGCCGCGCCTGGGCGGACTGGGACAACCTGCACGATCTGAATAGTCGGCGCAGGAGATAGCGGGCGGCTGGCGAGACGGCGGATGCCGCCTCGCCGCAGACCAAAATGACCAGGGCCTGTTAGCAGGCCCTGGTGCTTCATACAGGTTCGGGGTTACCTGACTTTGAACATTCCGCCGGCTGGTCCGCCACCCCTGCCAATGGACCACTGCCAGAAGCCGGGGGTGACACAGTTTTCCGGTAGCAGGCGGGAGCACTTGTCCTCAGGCCTCATGTAGGTCTTGACCATGCCGGGTTCCCATTCGACAAAGTAGCTACGGTCGCGATTGGTGTCGACCGGGCCGCGCCCCTGCCGCATCAGGCACCCCGTGCCTCCATCGATGGCGAACGAAATGGTATTGCCGCCCTCGGTGCCTTGCGCCTTCAGATTCTTGACTGTGGCCTCGTCCAGGCCGCCCGGAGTGAAATCCATGGACAGACGGACCTTGCCCTCATAGATGACTTCCGACCTTTCTTTTTCAACCGTCATCTCGTCGCACACGTACTTGGGCCAACCCCAGCAGTTGCCGTTCAGGCAGGTATGGAAGTTCGGTACCGGGACGCTGATCACCAGCCAGGATTCGATACCGTCGGGACACAGTGCCTTGACCATCACACGGCCTTCCATGAAGGGTGCCGGACCTCGATTGATGTCCCAGTAGGAGACCATCACTTCCGGCTTCTCCGGCATGGCGAGCGGTGCGTACATGTACGACTCGTACAGGTCGAGGTCAGCCGGCTCGATGATGGTGCAGTGGCCATAGGACCCGGCCCCCGCCTTTGCCAGCTCTTCGCACGCTTCGTCGGAAAGCCTCGGAGACGGTTTGCCCCCTATGCCCATGCCTATGAGTACGTCCTCGTCAGAGTCGACCCAGCGGGCGACGTTTTCGCGCCGGACCCTGGTGAGGATCATCTGATCCTCCTCGGTCTTCACGTCGGATGGGCGCATCTGCTCGCCCCTCGCATGTTTTTCTCTCGGAAAGGTGACTAGCGTACCCATACGCAACAGGTCCTCATTTCATTGATTCGTCGGAATCCGACACGACGGATTCGCGGGCCTTTCCACGGGTGGACTGGGACAACCTGCACGAGTTGCACGAGCAGGGCAAAAAATAACGGGCCGGCGAGGCGGCTGGTGCCGCCTCGCCGGCGCCCGCGTTTGATTGAGCTAGTGCTCCGTCAAGCCCAAATCTACGGGTATCTGCGGGTCTTTTTGTCCCCTGGACTTCGTTGCTCCTCCTTGTGTGGGGCCTACCACACGGCGTCGTCGCGCCTCGCCAGGAACCAAAAATCCCTCGCAGCTACACTCGCATTTTCAGGCTTGACGGAGCACTAGTGTCGGTCGGACTTGCCGCAATTGCGGCAAGTCCCGCCAGTTAGCTAGCCCGTGACCTTGAACATCCCGCCGGCGGGGCCGCCGCCCCTGCCAATGCTCCACTGCCAGAAGCCGGGGGTGACACAGTTTTCCGGTAGCAGGCGGGAGCACTTGTCCTCCGGCCGCATGAAGGTCTTGATCATGCCGGCTTCCCATTCGACAAAGTAGTTGCGGTCGGGATTGGTGTCGACCGGGCCTCGCCCCTGCCGCATCAAGCAGCCTCCGCCGCCATCGATGGCGAACGAAATGGTATTGCCGCCTTCCGTGCCTTGCGCCTTCAGCTTCTTGATCGTGGCCTCATCCAGGCCGCCCGGAGTGAAATCCATGGACAGCCTGACCTTGCCCTCATAGATGACTTCCGAATGATCCTTCTCCACCGTCATCTCGTCGCACACGTACTTGGGCCAACCCCAGCAGTTGCCTTCGACACAAGTATAGAAGTTGGGCACCGGGACGCTGATCACCAGCCAGGATTCGATACCGTCCGGACACAGTGCCTTGACCATCACCCGGCCCTCCATGAAGGGTGCCACGCCCCGGTTCATGTCCCAGTAGGAGAGCATCACTTCGGGCTTCTCCGGCATGGCGAGCGGCGCGTACATGTACGACTCGTACACATCAAGGTCTGCCGGCTCGATGATGGTGCAGTGGCCCCAGGAGCCAGCTCCCGCCTTTGCCAGCTCCGCGCACTCTTCGTCGGTAAGCGCCGGACGGGGCGTGCCGCCGCCCCCGCCCATGTCCATGCCTACGATCACGTCCCGGTCGCGGTCATCGACCCACCGGGCGACGTTTTCGAGCAGAATCCTGGCGAGGATCGCGCGATCCTCCTCGGATTTCATGTCGGTAAAACGCATCTGCTTGCCAGACGCGTGTTTTTCTCTCGGAAAGGTAACTATCTTACCCATGCGCAATAAGTCCTCATTTCATCTATTTCGTGGAGCCCGAACGACCGATCCGTCGACCTCTCCATTGCCATCGTAGCGCTGTCGCGGCTTCCCTGATCGGCCCATGGCCACTTGATGTTAACTGAGCCTTCTTCCGAGGGTCAACGCGCCGCCCGGACTGGCTCGGGGCCGCTGGGGCGCACAGTCAGCGTTCGTGGACTTCCGTCGACAGCTCGCGGCTGCGCAGCCAGGTTTCGAGATTGCTGAGAAAGATCAAGCGCGCACGCTCGAAATTGCCGTTGCCGGTCCAGGCTGCGTGCGGCGTGATGATGACGTTGGGCATGTCCCACAGCGGGGACTTGGACGGGAGCGGCTCGATCTCGAATACGTCGAGGTAGGCGCCCGCGATCCGATTGGATCGCAGCGCTTCGACGAGTGCGGATTCGTCGATGATGCGCCCTCGGGCAACGTTGATGACGTGCGCGCCCTCGGGGAGCAGCGCCAACCGACGCGCATCGATGGCTCCGCGCGTTTCGCTCGTCAGGTTGGCGGTGACGGCGAGCCAGTCGGCCCGAGGCAGGACCGTATCGAGGACATCGGGATGCACGACCTCATCGGCCTGGTCCTGATCGGTTCGAGGACTGCGGCGGACGCCGATCACGTACACGCCGAAGGCGCGGGCCAGCCGCGCGAGTTCGCCGCCTATGGTGCCGAAGCCATACACCACGAGCGTCTGGCCGCTGATGTCCTCCGGGTGCGATTCGACCGGCAGGTGCCCCCAGAGGCGATCGCGTTGCAACGCCTGGTAGTAAGGCAGGCGCCGCGCGAGCGAGAGCAGCCCCGCCATGGCCGTGTGCGCGATGGGCTCGGCGGCGGCGCCAGGCGAGTTGGATAGCCGGACTCCGCGGTCGAGCATGGCGCCGAAACGGGGATTGTCGATACCGGCGAAGCCCAGGTGCACCCAGCGCAGGTTGGGCAGTGCCTCGATCAGATCGAAGAAATGCCGGAATGCACCCATGCGCACGAGGTCGGGCGAACCGTATGCGATCTCGATTTCCTCCCGCTGTGCGACGGTGAGATCTGGGTCGTCGACGAAGAGACGCGGCTCGATCGTCGTGCCCGTCCGTTCGGATATGGCGGCGAGTTCGGCGCGGCTCGCCTCTGCCACTGCGACCGTGAGGAGCGGCTGACTGATTTTCATGCCGAAGCCCTTGGCTCCGGCCGCTGGCGAAACGCGGGCCGAGCCCGCCACAAGGCGATGGTCGGCAACATGAACAATGCCGCCGCCACGAATCCCGCCAACCAGCCGGCACCGCGTTCATCCACCAGGTTCCAGACCAGCATGCTCAAGGAAACCTGTGCCGCGTACAGCGCCGCCCATGGCCACATCCAACGCGCCATTTTCCAGAATCCATAGGCCCCGGCGCCGTATATCAGCCAGTGCAATGGCTCGGTCGCCTTGGCCCACCAGCCGTGCAACACGAACCCGAACCAGACTTCCTCGTCCAGGGCAACGGGCTTCACGAACAGATCAAACGGTAGATAGATGAAGGTCATGTAGAGGCAGAAGAGGAAGATGAGATTCATCCACCAACTGCGCTTGGCCCATTCGGCCGGGATGTCGAAATTCACAGATGGTCCGTCAGTAACGAAGGTCGATCAGGCGGGCGAAGTATGTTCGTCATCGTGGCATTCAATCCAGCGTCAAGGGGTCGTGCGTGATCTTCGGCCGTCGCAGGTGCGTCGGGGGCAGCCATATGGTCGCCTCTCCGCGAACCCACCAGTCGCCAGTCGAAGACTTTTGTTCGTGCGTCGAGAATCGATACCGATGGCGCACGATACGCACGTACTTCGGCCGCGCGCCATCGAAAGGATCGGCGATCAGCTCGAGCACTTCGGGCCGCGCTTCGAGCAGGGAAAGCGCAAGGTCGTAGATCCAGGGCGCGCCCTCGGGCGTCGTCAATGCCGCGAACCACATCTGCCAGTCGAGACGCGGCTGATGCGGCGTTGCCCAACGGGGCCGAACAGCAACATCGCCGGGTTTGAACCCGAAGGCGTAGGGCACCCAGGTGCTGCCGCCCATGGACCCCTCGACGACGAGTTCGTCCCGGTGCGTCGTCATGACGGCGAACAGACCGTACGGGTTCGCCAGGCGCAATGGCGCCGCCGCCTGGGTAAGGACCGCTATCGGCGCCGGTAGCCGGAACACGGCGTGGACGGTGACGAGGATGCCGAGCGCCATGACGCAGGCAGCAAGCGTCTTGGATACCTTGCGTCCCGATGCCGTCGCGACGCCGCGAACGACGGGTTTTGTCCACCGATCGTCAAGCAGCGCCACGCACAGCACGATGGTGAGGATGTTGAAGAAGTTGTAGTTCCCGGTTGCGAAGATGAGCAGTTCGAGGAGTACGAAGCCGCCGGCGGCAACGACTCGGATATTGCGCGGCAGGAAGATGCAGAACGGCAGCGCGAGTTCGATGACCAATGTCATCCACACCGCCCACTCGAGGAGCATTGGCGGCAGGTGGTGGACATACCACGCGAGCGCGTTTGGCAGGGGCTGGGTTTCGAAGTGGAAGGCGAGGGCGGAGCCGTCGGCCCAGGTGGGATCGCCGCTCGCGAGCTTGACGAAGCCCGACAGGAACATGAAACGGAACAGCGCCAGCCGCGCCAGCCATACGCCGCAGCCGGGGGCGCGGGCCAGCACGGCGGCGATGACGAAGCACTCGATGAGGAAGATGTCCCACTGATAGGACAGGAAGACCTGGCCGGCGGCGAGAAGCGACAGATAGCAGACGTAGGCGGTCAGCGAAGCGATGCAGCGCCAGCGTCCTAGCAGCGCCGTCAGCGTCGCGAGCGTCCCGACCGCGCAGACCGCGTGCAGGGCCACGGGAGAGGCATCGAGCCAGAAGACCGTTGGCAGGAACCAGAAACGTTCTGCGCCGTAGGCGCTGGCGAGCGCATCGAAATAGTCGGTTGCGGGGAGCACCCCCTGCGGCCCTATCAGTCCTTCCAACTGCCACCACAACGACAGGTAGGCGATCAGCCCGCAGAGCGCGATGCCGCGGATGACGATATCGGCCGTGACGTTGAATTCGGCGCGGCGCAGTTGCCGCCCGAACAGGGGCCGCGCGAGCTTGAGGCAGAGTCCCCGGTGCCGTGCTACCCAACGGTACAGGGCGTCCGAGAGGGCGGCAAAACCAGGCAGACGGCGATAGAGACGGTCCCAGAAGCGGACCCCGCCGATGGCCAGCGTGCGGAATGCCGCGTTGGCCCGTTCACGGCGTTCGCCGTCGGCGAAAAGCTGGATGCTGTCGGCGAACTCGGCTTCGGTGATGTCGGGATGTTCGGCCATTACCTCCTGGTAAGGCCGATAGTCGACGGCATCTGCCGTGACCGATGCCGCGTATTCGACGGCATAGCGGCAGAACGCGCAGTCGCCGTCGTAGACTAGCCGTGGCTTCATTGGCATCGATCATAGCTCGCGAGAAGGCTTCGCGGCAGTCGCGATGTCGGGTAACCTGCAACTGAAAGCTCGCCAATGGGCGGGCACTTAGGAGTATCGAATGAAAGGCTTCGCGTTGACATTGGTGGCTGTTGTCATCGTGCTCTATGTCGCCCTGATATACATTCCCATCGATCCGGAGGAACGTCGGCCGGGCACGCGCCTGAGCGGCGACTCCGCCTCCGTGCAGGACCCGGACTGGTCGTTCCTGCGGGGCCGCACGCAGGCCTGGCTGGAAACGCGGACGTGGTACCGGATTCCGCACTCCATCACGGTCAGCGCCTGGGCGGACGACGGTACCCTGTACGTGGGGTGTAGCCGGTGCGATACGAAGACATGGCCCAGGCACGTGGCGCGGGACAACCGCGTGCGGCTGAAGATCGGCGACGAAATCCACCTGCGCCGCGCGGTGCAGATCACGGACCCTGCGGAACTCCAGGCGGCGATGGGCGAACGGGAGATCAGGCCCGATTTCGCCCTGTTCCGGATGGAACCGCGATGACAGCGCCCCAGGCAGCCGCGGCGCCCGAGAGTTCGCCCAACTGTCCGATCTCGCGCGTAAACGGCATCCGAGACTGTTTTACGTGGGCCCCGCTACGTAGAATCCTCGGCCAAGAGTAAAGGAGAGAGTAGATGTTGAACAAGATCGCCTACGGCGTCGGCGCGCTCGTCGTCCTGATGTTGCTGTTCGGATGTTTCGTCATTGTCGATGCCGGCCACGTCGGCGTGGTGCGGAGGCTCGGCGCCGTGCAAATGGAGGCTCTGCCCGAGGGCATACACGGCAAACTGCCGTTGATAGACATCGTTGAAGAAGTCGATATCCGACTGCGCAAGGCGGAAAGCGAGGCGGTGGCGGCGTCCAGGGACCTGCAGGTCGTGCGCACCCAAGTCGCCGTGCAGTATTCGATGACCGGGGAGGTCATGCCGCTGACTTTTCAGCAGATCGGTACTCGCAGGGTGGTCGAGACAACCTTGGTGTCGCCGGCCATCATGGAATCCGTGAAGGCCGTGACGGCGCTCTACACGGCGGAGAACCTGGTGACCAACCGGGCGGAGGTCAAGAACAAGATCCAGTTGGCCATTGAGGCTTTCATCAACACGACGCTGGAGCAGAAGGGCGTGGTCGGGGCGCTCAGCCTTGCCAACGTAGCCATCACGGACTTCAGCTTTTCCGACGAGTTCAATCGTGCGATCGAAGACAAGGTCAAGGCCGAGCAGGAAGCGCTCAAGGCGAAGAACGAGAAGCTCCGGCGCGTGACCCAGGCGGAAGCCGCGGCGGCCGAGCGGACGCTGGCGGCGGATGCGGAGGCGTACCAGATCGAAGTCGCTTCCAAGGCGCGCGCGGAGGCGATTCGCCGGGAAGCGGAAGCATTGCGCGACAATCCGTCGTTGATCCAGTTGCGCATCGCGGAAAAGTGGGATGGACAGTTGCCGCAGGTGGCGGGCGGCAACACGATTCCGCTGCTGAACATCGACGCGATGAAGAGCCAGTAGAACGGAGCGCGATATGCCAATCAAGAACGTCTTCGCCGAGGTGGAGGCGGTCAAGCGAGATATCGAGAACCTGACCATCGAGCAGTTCAAGGCCGAGTTCGAGAAAAACCGCGACTTGCTCCTGCTGGACATCCGCGAGATCCAGGAACAGGTCGATCTCGGTACGATACCGGGCGCATTGCACGCGCCAAGGGGCATGCTCGAATTCTGGGCGGACCCGGCGAGCGTCTACTACCGGGACTGGTTCAGGGAAGACCGCCGCACGGTGTTGTTCTGTGCGGCCGGCGGCCGCTCCGCCTTTGCGGTCAAGGCATTGCGGGACATGGGCTTCAAGGACGTGGCCCACCTGGAAGTGGGGTTCAACGGCTGGCGGGAAGCCGGCGAAGCCGTGGAGGATGTCCGCGCGACGAGTCGCTGGGTGCGGCGCGAATCGCGCTGAGGTCGAATCGGACGCAGGCGGGTAGGTAAGGCTGCGACGGCGTTGCTCGGCTCGGGCCGCGTTGCGGCTTGATTAGCCCGGGACCAGGTACGATCGTGCCGGCCGCAATTCGTGGCCCGCGGTCGCGGCGTGAACGCGATGCCCGCGCTCGAAGGGTTCGCCCGGTCCCCCGACGGGTCCCCACACCTCCACCGTGCCCTGGATGGACGTCACGGCCGCATATCCTTCCCGGACGGCGGCAAGGTCCGTGTCCCTGTCGGGCTGGTGTCCGGTTTCTTCAAATCCGAAGTGAAGCTTGCCGTTCTCGATCTTTGAGATCACTCCGCGAACGCTGTTGAAGGTGGCCAACCCGGTCCACAGGATGCCCCGGATCTCCTCTCGCGGCACACCGGGCACGTTGAGGTTCAGAAGCCCTCTGTCGGGACCGTCGACGACGGCGGGGAGCACCTCGACAGCGAGTTCGGCGGCGGTCTCCCAGTGCCATGTGTCCGAAGATGCCAAGCTCACGGACAGCGCGCGAAGACCGAAATTCTGCGCCGTCAGCGCGGCGCCGATGGTTCCGCTGTGCAGCGCGGCCCTGCCGGTGTTCAGCCCGGCGTTGATACCCGAGACGACGATGTCCGGGCGCGGGGCGAAGGCTTCGAGATTCCCCGCCATCACGCAAAGCGCCGGCGGTCCGCCTATCGCGTAGACGCGCGCAGCGAGCCCCTCGATGCATGTCTCGGTCAAGGCAATGGGATGGTCGGGAGATATGCGTCCAAGCGCGGCGCCGGTGCCGGAGGCGTCATGGTCGGGGGCGACGACGAGGACCTCGTAGCCGGCCTGTTCAACGTGCCGCGCCAACGCATGGATGCCGGGACTGTCGACGCCGTCGTCGTTGGTGATCAGAACTCGCGTGCCCGCCATGGCTTCGTCCAATAGATGGGAGGCGGTCGCATTTCCGAGTCCCCAATGGACGTGGTTCGAACGCGTTGATGGATCGACGCGGGTCTTGTCCCGTGCGCGTGTCGGCGGCGACCAGAGTCGGATGATACCTTGAGTTCCGGCGGCGAGCTGGCGTGCCCGCGGCGAGAGCCGTGGTACATTCCGTCAGCGTTTTGAACCGGGGCGCGGCGTCGTGGACGGCGAGACCCAGTTCGTCCTCAACAGTTTCTCCTTCGCGTTCGGGGTGTCCTTGTTGACGTGGAAAGTGATCGACTGGACGATCGGCGCTCGCATCTCGCCCGACGTCGAGGCCATGGGGCAGGATGTTGCCGAACTCGGCATCGAAGCGTTTCCTGAATTCGTCCCCGCCATGGAAGACTGATCCAGCGGGACACGACACTAAGTTCTGGGTGAAATTCCCTTGGCTCGAGTCGGTGTCCGCCGCGACTGGCAATAAAATGGAATGCGTACTCAAAAGCAGGCGCGTGGCCCATGGAATCCAGCGATCGGAGAGAGAACGTAGATCAGGTCAAGCGGGATTTTCTCTGTGACGGTTGCGTCATCATCCCCGGGTTCCTCTCGCCCGAGGAACTGGCGGAACTTCAGGCCCGCACCGAACACTGGATGCGCGAGCACGTGCGTGGATCGCACGGCCAGACCAGGAAGAACCTCCAGAACGACGACCCCTGGTTCGAGGAACAACTGAACCGCGGCAGGCAGGTAGGGCTGATCGAGACGCTGCTCAAGGATGCGCTGGAACCCGCGACAGCGGCCTTCTTTGATCGGGTTCCTGGCGAGTCCAAGGCGATCATGCCGCACTATGACGCCATCGGCCATCGAAGGATGGGCGCGACGATCTGGATCGCCCTGGACAGGGCGGACGAGGAAAACGGCTGCCTGCGCTACGTTTGGGGGGTCGCACAAGCTGGATTTGCAAAGCAAGATAGGGCTTGAGTGCGAATCGAGCAGCGACCGGGCCGCCGAGCGAGCGGGCCCTCGACTTTCGATTGGCCGAGGGTGTCGGCGGAGGCGGTCGGGTGCGACGGCTCCATGCTCGAAGTCGGTCGGACAGCCTGCTCGTTATCAGGAACGGGGCGCTCGTGCTGGAGCGGTACTGGAACGAAAAGACCGCGAACGACTTGCAGCAGTGCCCCACAGCCGGAGCCTTCGGCCCCGCTCTTTCTCTTGCGAGGTGTACCCCCTCGCGCTCCCCGGCTGAAGCTTGTTTTCTTGCGAGGTGTACCCCCTCGCGCTCCGGCCCCGCTCGCCGGCTCCGGCCCGGCCCCGCTCGCCGTCCGTGGAACAATCGCCCCTGGTCGCTCACGCTCCCCGAGACGTTTGTTCCACGCAAGATTTACGGCATGTGGAACGGTGAGCGTTTCCTTTCGGCAAGCTATTCGGACATGCTCGTCCGCGCGCCAACCCCGGAGGTCAATCCTTCATTCGGACTGTTCCATCACCTGAACGCCGGAAGTTTCTATCGGAACTTTGCCGTGCCGGACATCATCGGGCGCCAACTTCTGCCGGATGCGCCGGCAGACAGCTTTCTGATGTTCGGTGCCGGAGGTCAGGTCCTGATCGGCATCCCGAGCCTGCATCTGGTGGTTGCGCGCACCGGCGGCGGTTCGGGTTCGATATATGATGCGGACAACTACGTCGCTGCTCTCGTCCGATTGATCGGCGCCGCAGTCAACTAACTGAACGACACCAGGTGGCAATGCTATGCAGACCGTTAGATTAGGACGCACCGGCCTTGAAGTGAGCATCGCGGGGCTCGGCTGCGGCGGCCATAGCCGGCTCGGCACGGGGACCGGTCATGGTGAAAGCCATGCGGTGCGGGTCGTACAGGCCGCACTGGATCTCGGCATCGACTTCATCGACACGGCGCGCGTCTACGGAACCGAGCCTGCGGTCGGAAAAGCAATCAGGGGACGACGCGACCAGGTGGTGATCTCTACCAAGGTCGGCCCCGGTTTTGGCGATACTCTGCTTGGCCCCAGGGAACTTACCGAGCAACTGGAGAAAAGCCTCAAGGCGCTCGGGACGGACTACGTCGATGTATTTCACTTGCACGGAGTGCGTCCGGAGCAGTATCCGCACTGCCTGGAACATCTCATTCCGGAGATGCATCGGCAGCGCGACGCCGGCAAGATTCGCTTCCTCGGCGTGACGGAGACATTCATCCGCGACCCGCAACACCGGATGTTCGAGCAGGTGCTCCCCGACGATCATTTCGACGTCATCATGGTGGGATTCAGCATGCTCAACCCCTCGGCGCGCGCGCGGGTGTTTGCGCAGACTATCGAGAAGGACGTGGGCACCCTGATCATGTTCGCCGTACGCCGGGCGTTGAGCCGTCCGCAAGCCCTTCGGGAATTGCTGGCCCCGTTGGTCGACGACGGCACCGTGGATGCTTCGCTGGCCGGTGACGATCCGCTCGGCTTCGTGGCCGCGCACCCCGAAGTCGAGTCCCTGGTGCAGGCGGCTTACCGGTTCTGCCGGCACGAGCCAGGCGCGCATGTGATCCTCACCGGGACGGGCGACGTTGCGCACCTTGAAGCCAACATCGCTTCCATCCAGGCACCGAAGCTACCCGACGAGGTCGCCGATCAACTTAACGCGCTATTTGGCGCTATCGATTCTGTGTCGGGGAACTGATCGTTTCGATCAGACTTGGATGTTGGGAATGACTCGAGCGGGACTTGCGAATCAGATCCTCGTCAATCGGTAGAGGCCAACTCCCTGATCTCTTCCCAGACGGGATCCAGGCGGGCAGCGCCGCGCAGGTCTCCTCGGTCAATATCTGCATGTAGCGCGCCAACACGACGAGATCGACGCCGCGTGCCTGGACTTCCGCCAGCATCTTCTTTTCCTGCGCGGCCTTCGTCTCCCTGGTGATGGGCAGGTGCATGAAGTCGATGCCGAAGGCCGTCACCAGGTAGCGGGTGGCGGTGTGATTCGATATGACCAGCACGATTTCGATGGGCATGTCGCTGACGCGCGCTCGATACAGCAGTCCGCTAGGCAGTGTTCGTACTGCGAGACCATGATCAGCACCTTGGGCTTGTAGTCAGTCGGGTAGAGTTGCCAGTTCATGGAGTACTCGCCGGCGACGGCGGCGAACGCGCTTCGAAGGACCTCGAGTTCGGCTTCCCCGCTAAAGCCAATGCGCATGAAGAAACGCCTGGTCTCGGGATCGCCGAACTGATCGCTTGAGACGATGTTGCAGCCGTGGCCCATCAACCATTGACTGACCGTTCCGGAGCATTTCAGCAGACGTTCACCTGCAATAGCGTCTGCGCCAGCGCCTGTATTCCTCGAAGCCGTGCCTTTCCATCACTCGGTCGCGCTTGAACGTCTGCGCCGCGCAAACGGCGGCCAGAATGAGAAACGGAATCCCGGGGAGCAGGGGCAGGACCAGGCCGACAAGGCCGATGACGAGGCACAGTAGCCCCATGGCAAACCAGCAGATGCGTATTAGCGCCGAGCGTTCGTACATGAAAACTTCCTGCGATCAGTTGACAGGATGGGACGCAACTCTTGTGCCAACCCTGCGCCACGCTGTCGAAACGTTAGTTTTCAAACATTTAGTGCTTCGAGTCGCTTGCGCCGACGCGCAGATGAGCCGCCGATTTCGTGCATTTCGCCGATTGTTGGCTAAGGTCGCCAGGCTCTTGGGATGCCCGTGTGGTGGTTATACTCGGCGAGTTGGACAACCGCGCCGAGGGCGACATCGTGATGGAATTGGTTCGCAACGACTACCTGATCTCGGCCGGCGATCTCGAACGCGCTCTCGGAGACTCCGACCTGCGCGTCCTGGAGACCGCCGCCAACCTCGAACCCAAGGGTCCGGGCATGGAGCGGGAGCTGGGGCGGGTAGCCTATGATCGCGCGCACATTCCGGGCGCGCAGTTTCTCGACCTGGCGGAGGCTGCGAGCGACACCACCACCGGACTCGATTTCACCTTGCCGGAGCCGGCCGTTCTCGAGGACCTGTTCCGAAGCCTCGGCATCAACATGGACAGCCGCGTGGTGCTCTACAGCAGTAGCAGCGTGATGTGGTCCACGCGCGCCTGGTGGCTGCTTCACTACCTCGGTCACCCGCGAATCTTGGTGCTGGACGGCGGATTCAACGCTTGGCGCGCTGCCGGGCGTCGGGTAGAAACGGCGGTGCCAAGTCTTCCTCGGGGCGACTTCGAGGCGCATCCGCGTGACGACGTGTTCGCGGACAAACAGGCTGTGGCCGATGCCATCGGCGATCCCTCCGTGTGCACGGTGAACTCGCTCGGCGCAGCGATGCACCGCGGCGAGGCGAGGTCCAGCTACGCCCGCCAGGGTCGCATCGCGGGCAGCGGCAACCTTCCGTTCAGTGATCTGCTAACCGAGGGCCGATTCAAGCCGGCGGACGAGATGCGCGAAGTTCTGGCGGCTTCGGGAATGCTGGATGCTGATCGCGTGATCACGTATTGCGGCGCCGGCATAGCGGCCACCATCGATGCGTTCGCATGCGTCCTGGCAGGTCGGGACCGGGTAGCGGTTTACGATGGCTCCCTGTCCGAGTGGGCCCTCGACCCGGACGCGCCCATGGAGACGGGCGCCGGCGGTTGAGCGACCGGCCCGGCCCTTGCGGTGGACCAAGCTTAACTTTCGGGCCGAATCCGCAGGAAGCTCGCGAAGCGCGGTATGCCGTTGCTGGTCTTGCCGTAGTGCTTGTACGTGACCGTAGTGCCGACGGGAGGTGGGCTGCCACGCATTTCGTCGGAGAACCCCGTGCCGAGCTTGAAACGGCGGCCGTCGGGCATTTCGACCACGAGCGAGCCGAGCATCCCGGCATATTTGCCCCGGCCTGGCAGATGGGCCACAACCACGGCTTCGGCATCCTGGTGCAGCTTCAGCTTGAGCAGGTCGTTGGAGCGTCCTCGCCGGTAGTACGAGTCGCCCCTGCGCAACATCAGACCTTCGCCGCCGCTTGCCACGATCCGGTCGAGCACCGCCATCAATTCGGATTCATCTGCGACTCGGAACTGTTCCACCAATCCGATTCTTGAAGTCTCTGCGCTGCTGAGCAGTTCCTTGAGATGGGCCAGGCGTTGATCAAAAGTTCCCGCGTGCCCCGGTAGGTCGAACACCATGTAGCTTACGCCACGCCACGCGTTCTCCCGCGTTGTTTGCCGACGGACGATGCCGGACAGTCTCTCGAAGGTGCCGCGGCCCATCCATAGTTCGCCGTCGAGCGCGACCTTTGGGAATCCCTCGACGAATGCCGCGGGTGCGTTGAAGCGGTTGCCTTGGCGCGAATAAAGCGACTCGCCGTCCCACCACGCGCGGACGCCGTCGAGTTTCTCGCTGACCCAGTACGCCTCGAGATCGACAGTGTCGCGGTAGACGTTGGCGAGGGGCAGCGCGGGCGGTTCGATCTCGGCAGCCGTGGCTTTCCAGAAGAGAAGGACGACGACGGCGATGCCCAGCGTGCGATACATGGCGAGCCCCGGAACGGTTGGCGAACAGGAGGTCGCAAGGATTGCCCGTTTCGCGCGAACGCGGAAGCGGACAACAGCCCGATTGCGCGAGGGAAATCACCTATTCGTTGCGGGTGTACCATCGACCGTTGAACGAAGGGAACCGGACGATGAATTTCGATCACGCCAGCTTGAGGGCGCGGTCCCACCGGATAGACGCAAAGGGCGCCGACGGACTGCGTTTGCGCGTACACAGGGCGCTGAGTTGGCTGGCGGCGGCGGAACGCGCCGAAGACGATGACGACGGCCGCTTCATATTTCTCTGGATTTCGCTCAACGCGGCGTACGCGGATGAGATCCAGCGCGAGTCTGCGCCGGAGCAGGCGGTACTGGATCGCTTTCTGAAACGGCTGGTCGACCTTGATACCGACAACCTGCTTTACGACCTGGTCTGGTCGAGGTTCGCGGGCCCGTTCCGCCTATTGCTCGACAACCGCTTCGTCTTTCAGCCGTTTTGGGACCATCAGAACGGCAAAATCGACGAGGATCGCTGGCGTCGAAGCTTCGAGGGAGCGAAGACGGCGGCGCGCAGGGCGCTGGCCGACACGCGGCAGACGGCCACGGTGCTGGCCATCGTCCTGGCCCGGCTCTACACGTTGCGCAACCAGCTCATGCACGGCGGCGCGACCTGGCGCAGCAGCGTGAATCGCGACCAGATCCGCGACGGCACGGCGATCCTTGCCGATCTCGTCCCGCGCGTCATCCACCTGATGATCGTCAATCCCGAGGAGGACTGGGGCGATCCGTGCTACCCAGTGGTGCGGGACGACGATTGAGCGTGGCCGTCCGTACGCGATGCGGCGAACACATTCTGGGCATAAATCTGGCCATCGCGCGGCGATGTGCTGCAAAGCCTGCCGAGCTGGCGAATTGCGCCCGGCTCACAGACAATCGAGCGTGCCGTGCTGGATTCTGCCGGCCTGATGTTTCCTGAAGTCAGTGTTCCGCAATGGCCTTGGCGAGTATTTGGACACTGTCGCCAGCGACATCCAGCACGCCGAAGGGCATGAAGCCGTGGAACGCGGACGCAAAGTGAGTTGCGCTAACCTGAACGCCGCTTCGCTGCAGCTTCTTGGCAAACAGTTTCCCCTCATCCAGATTCGGATCGTGTCCGGCCGTGATGATCGTGGTTGGGGGCAGCGATTCGAGGTCGGGGATGAACATCGGTGAGACCAGCGGGTCTTCGGTGCAGGTATCTTCATCCAGGTACCACTGCTTTGCGGCCGACAAACCCTCACGCCCGACCAGGTAGTTCCCGTCGCCAAACGAGATCCTCGATTCGTAGGCCTGGTGATCGTCCCGCAGGTCGAGGAATGGATACAGGAGATAAAGCGAGTTCACCCGGAAGGCCGTTTGCCGCGCAATCTGCCATGCAACGGCCGTCGCCAGCGCCCCACCGGCGCTGTCTCCCATGGTGCCGATTCTGGCGGGATCGATTCCCAAAGCCTCGCAATTCTCGAAGGCCCAGAGCGCAACCTCGTAGCAGTCGTCGTGGGCGGCGGGAAATTTGTGCTCCGGTGCTCGCCGAAAATCGACCGAGAGATAGTCTGCCCCGGTTTCCGCGCACAACCGCCGTACAAATCCATCGTAGCTGTCGATGTCGCCGACACTCCACCCGCCACCATGAAAAAACAGCACCAGTTTCCGTTTTGAATCCGCTGGGTTGTGATTGCTTCGGTAGAGGCGGGCCAATACTCCTGCCGAATCTGCCGGTATCGACAAGTCCCGGGTGTCCACACCATTGGCCCCGGCCCCGAGAAAGGTCTCCATCAGCGCGACGGTGTACTTTCGACCGATGACGACGGGGTCGCTTTCAGACACCAGGATTTCCGCCAGGATGCTCTGGGCACTTTCGAGCAGATTGGCGCACTGCCGGTCAATCATCGCTTTGGTCCTTCGCGGCGCATCAATCAAAGCGCAGTAGGAGTCGTAATTCGTACAGGCGGGGCGCACCCATGAAGGCTGTTTCTACGCCGGAAAATTCGGCCGTATTGAAACTCTGGGCGGCGCGCGCCTCGTCCGTCAGATTTGTACCTCCGATACGCACTTCCCAACTCTGGTCACTTGCGGCGATCGAGACAAACGCGTTCAGGTAGGTCGCTGCGGCAACGGCGAGGTTCGGAGAATCGGACGATTCGTTGGCGTGATCGCCCTTGTACCCGACATCGACATGCACCGTTCCGGCTATGCCTGGGGTGAGGTAATCCGAGTACGTCACGCCAAGGAAGCCGGTCCATTCGGGCGCATTCGCTAGACGCCGCGTGCTGACGTCGGTAAGCACGCCGTTAACTAGCGTTTCGAATTCCTCGTATTCCGCATTCAGGTATCCGACTGAAGCGTCGATCGAAAGACGGTGGCTGGGTCGATAAGAAACCACACCCTCCAAGCCTTGAATTTTCGCGGATGCGGCGTTGGTAAACAGGCTGACGAATTGCCCGGTCACCGGGTCCTGGCCGAAGCCGTTCAACTGCAGATCGTTGTAGTCGTTGTCGAAATACGCGGCCGAGTAGGTGAATCGGTTATCCGGGTCTCTGCCCTTGATACCCGTTTCGAAGGTCCAGACCGTTTCCGGATCAAACGGCTTGAACTCGCTACCCGCAAATGCCCGCCCCGGAAAACCGCCGCTCTTGAAGCCGCGAGAAACGGACGCATACAGCGTGAGGCTGTCGTTTGGCTGGTGCGACAGGACCGCGCGTGGCGTTACCGCATTCCAATCCTGGGTGTCTTGCAGGTTCTCGCCGGGAAACCCGATACCGGCCAGAAACGGCGGCCGATCAAGACTCAAGGACAGCGTTGGGTCAAAGAAAAACTCGCCGCGCCGAGTGACCTCTTTTTCGTCATTGGTGTAGCGGGCGCCAATCTCCACGCTCGTCGTATCCGAAATGGGAAAGGTAATGTCGGCAAATGCCGCAATCGATCGCGTGCGCTGGTCACTTTCACCGTATCCGCCGGATGGAACTCCGACACTGATGATCGGGAAAAACAGTCCGAAGAACTCGAATGATGCCGACGCATCGTCGAATCCAGCGAGCACAACATCATCGTCGATAAAGTAGAAAACCCCGCCCGTAAACGACAGGCCACTATCGCGTTCAAACGCCACCCTCAGTTCCGTGGAAAACTGGTCGTCGTCCTCATAGACCGGAATGTCGAGGACCGGATGAGGCGTACTATCGGCATCCAGAACGAAATCCCAGGAGAGTTTGCGGTATGCCGTGATGCTTTCCAGGTACCAGTCGTCACCAAACAGCCACTTGATCTTGAATGAGGAACCGTGCGTCGTCAGGTCGGCAAGAATATTCGCCGTGCCTTCGACAACATAGGGCGAACCGAAGGCTTCCTCCGTCGGCAAGTAGGTCACCGGGCTGAACGGAGCGCCAACCGGGTCCGGAAACAATGTGAGCGGCGTTTTCCGGATCGGTGTCAGTGACCGGTCAGGACGCTCGAATTTTCCTTCGAAGCGGAGCACGAAACTCAGATTGTCGCTCGGCTCGAAGTCCAGGCCGGATCGAAACGACCGCGTATTGGTGTCGCCGTCGGTGCCCCCAAGTACCGCATTCTCGGAATATCCGTCGCGGTTGATTCCAGAGAACGCAATTTTCCCTTTCCAGCGGCCGTCGCTGCTCAATGGTCCGCTGATACGGCCGTTGTATATGCGGGCGTTGAGACTTCCGGCGCCAAGCTCGGCATACGCTTCAAACTCATCGGACGGTTGGCGAGTAATCAGCTTGACGGCGCCTCCGGGGGAGTTTCGCCCGTACAGCGTTCCTTGCGGCCCGCGCAGAACCTCGACGCGTTCGATGTCGAACAATTCCACGAAAGCGGCCTGGGTGCGCGCCACGTATACGTCGTCGATATAGACGCCGACACCCGGCTCGACAAAGGGTAAGGAGTCGTTCTGCCCGATGCCACGCAAGTAGACCGCGGAATTGGACGAATCGCTTTTTTGAAAATGAAAGTTCGGCACCGCATATTGCACCTGGCGCATGTCGGTCGCCTGCAAATCGCGAAGCCGGCGTTCACTGAAGGCCGAAACCGAACCTGGCACGGTCCATAGCGACTCCTCCCTGCGCCGCGCGGTGACGATGATTTCCTCGATTGCATTGACCTGCTCATTGGCCGCCGCCTCTTGGGCGACACAGACAATGCTCACGTCGAGAAAAGCCAGGATTGCGAGACCGCTCGAGACTGCGACCGGCCGAATACGGCGAACTGTCTTGTTGGGCCACATGGTGCAATTTCTCCATTGATCGCTGTGCGTACAGCGGAGGATTCGCACTCCGCATTTGATGATTGCTTGAGGTGGTCCGCAATGACAAAACAGGTCATGAAAGAGGGACAATTGTGGCCAGCGCCGTGGTACTGTCGGAATATGCCGAATTTCAGCAAACACCCGGGTTCGGCGAATGGGCCAGGCATTCCGTGCGTGGACAGCTCCCTGTTTGAACCGCTGGCAAGAGCTGCCATGTCCAGCGGTATCGACCTGGCCGTCGTATTGCGGGAAATACGGCGCCAGCGACCGGGTGCAGACGATGAATCGGAACCCGTGCCGGTCTCCGACTATTTCAGGCTTCTCGGGAGACTGGCCGACCTGACCAGCGACGAGACGGTGCGAATGTCAAGACGGCCCCTGTTGCCGGGCGCGTTCCACTTCGTGATGTCCCAGGCGGTTGCCTCGAACCGCTTTGACCACATGCTTCGCAAGTTTGCGAACGGCTTCAATCTATTGCACGGTCGTGTTTACAACCACGTAATGACGCAGGGTGACAAGCTCATCTACGCCATTGACAACAAGGATTTCCCCACCCCATTCGAGTTGACGGCCAGCCAGTTGCACAGTTTTCTCGAGTGTATCGCGATACTCATGCACACACTGTTTGGCATTTGTGCCGGCGCCAACATCGATTCATACCTGTGCAAGGTTACGACCAAGCGGCGTCTGAGCAATTCTCGCAAACACGCGGGTAACCGGCTTGACCAACTGGCGTACTGGGGCGTGCCGACCGCGTACGGAAGCAAGAACTACGCGCTGATCTACGACTACTCCGTCGCCGCTTTGCCAGTGAAACTCCGGGCTGCCGACCTGCCCCAGCCAAACGCTATCTTTGGCGAAGTGGCCAACCTGATCGAGTGCAATCTCAGGGATTCGCCCGCGAACGTGCCGATCGTCGATAGGGTCATCGACCTGATGTTGACGCAAACCGTGTCGGCCAATGCGCTTGCATTGCAGCTCAATCTCAGCGCCAGGACCTTGCGGCGCCGCCTGGCGCAATCGAACACATCATTTCAGGAGGTCAGGCAAAAGGCCTTGAACGCACGCGCAAAGCGTCTGTTATCTCAAGATCACCTCGCCGGCGAAGTCGCCGAAGAACTCGACTATTCGGACGAGAGAAGCTTTCGGCGCGCATTCATCCGCTGGAACCGGATTTCGCCTTCGAAGTTTCGCTCCGGATCATGATCGGGCGTTTCTTCGCCGGTGGTGTGACTACAGCTACCCAAGTTTGGCCAGATCGCGCACGGTCTCGATACGGCCGCGATCTGTAATCCAGCTTGTGACGAGTTCGGCCGGGGTTACGTCGAATGCGGGATTTTGAACCTGTATGCCCGGGGCGGCCCGAATCGAGTCGGTCACTTCGCTGGCATCGCGCTGTTCGATTTCCACGTCGGCGCCGGTTGCGGTTTCCGCATCGAAGGTCGACGACGGGAAGGCCACGTGGAAGGGAATGCCGTGGTAGCGGCTGGTGATGGCGATGCCGCGCGTCCCGATCTTGTTGACCACGTCGCCATTGGCGGTGACGCGGTCGGCGCCTACGATCACGCTATCGATCTCGCCCGTCGACATGAGGTGCGAGACCATGTTGTCGCAAATGAGGGTGACGTCGAGACCGGCCCGGACCAGTTCCCACGCCGTCAGCCGCGCCCCTTGCAGGAGCGGTCGAGTCTCGTCGACGAACACCTTGAAACGCACGCCGGCTTCGTGCGCGAGGTATAGCGGTGCTGTCGCCGTTCCGAGTGCTGAGACGGCGAGGGCGCCCGCGTTGCAGTGTGTCAGGACGGAGCTGTTTTCGTCGATCAGCTCCATGCCGTTCGCGCCGATCGCGCGACACATCTCGGCATCCTCGCGGTGAATGGCCTCGGCTTCGGCCACCGCATCGCTCGCAGCGAGTACCCGATTCACCGCCCAGGCGAGATTGACCGCGGTCGGACGCGCCGCAACGAGAAGCCGCGCCGCGCGGGCGACATCGCGGCCGGCGTGGGCGTCGAGCGCGAGACCGTATGCCGCCGCGATACCGATGGCGGGCGCGCCTCGTACCTGCATGCCGGCGATGGATGCCGCCACCATCTCGGCACTCGTCTGCTCGGCGTAGACAACTTCCTCGGGCAGCTTGCGCTGATCGAGCAGCCACAATCTGCCGCTTTCCCATCGGATCGCTGCGGGGATGGTCATGACGTAACCAGGGGAGAGAAGAATACTTGGGACAGGTTCGGTCACCTCAAGGCGAGCGCAAAGCGAACGGCCTCTGTCACTTGGTGCATTTTTTCGGTTGATAGGGTTGTCAACAGCGCGCCCAGTCTTGCCTGTGGGACTGTCTGCAAGTGATCGCAGTTCACCGCGCAATCCCGGGGCATTCCGTCATCTGCGGAAAGCGCCGCCTCGCTTGGGATGTCGCGAATACTGGTGGTGACCGGGGCGACGGTGACTTCACTCAGGCTGGCGATAACGGAATCCCGCGTTAGGACGAGGACGGGCCTGCGTTTGTCTGGCCGAGCGAATCGGTACCAACGTATCTCGCCGCGGTGCATCACCCATCTTCCCAGGCGTCATCGCCCCACGCGTGGTCCTCCTCCCGTATGGCGAACTCCTGTGGCCTGGGAGGAATCCGGCGATATCCAGCTTTCTGACGTTCTTCCTTTTCCTCTTCCTCATAACGCACCAAGGCGGCCCGAAGTGCTAGCCGGGCGAATCCCGAGCGGGTCGAGCCGAGACGCTTCGCCCGCTCGTCCACGCGCTCCACGAGTTCGTCATCCATCGTGATCTGTACGGTCTTCATAGCTATAGACTAACCTATTCCAATAGTTATTTTTATGTGGGATACGTGTTGGGTAGGAGTCCCTGACGGCAGGTGTTCCAAGCGGGGGCGATGCGCGACTACGGCGTGCTCGATGCGACACGCTCGTGAGGTGCCTTGTGGATGTCTTCAAGCGCGCCAAGCAGTCGATCAACATCCGCGTTGGTGTGCGCCGCGGTCAATGTAATACGCAGCCGCGAAGTGCCTTCGGGCACCGAGGGCGGGCGAATGGCCGTGCAAAGGCAACCGCGTTGTTCGAGGTCCCGACTCATGTCCAACGCCGCCTGTGGGTCGCCGATGATCAGGGGCTGGATGGGAGATGCCGACTGCGGCAGGTTGAATCCCAGGCGCGCCGCACCTTTGCGGAATCGTTCAATCAGTGCGTCCAGCCGGTCGCGCCGCCATGCTTCGGCCCTGGCTATGGCAAGACTCGCGAGTGTCGCGACCGCGAGCGCGGGTGGCATGGCGGTCGTATAGATGTAGTTGCGGGAACGTTGGATGAGCGTTTCGATGAGTGCTTCGCTGCCAGCGACGAAGGCCCCGGAGGTGCCGAGCGCCTTTCCGAACGTGCCGACCAGCACCTGCACATCGTCTACCGAGTACCTGCCTGGGTCGACCAGACCGACGCCACCCGCTCCGTGCACGCCCATGCCGTGGGCGTCATCGATCATGACCCACGCGTCCCGTCGTCGGGCCACGGCGATGAGTTCATCGAGCCGGCAGCGGTCCCCGTCCATACTGAACGTGCCGTCGCTGACAATCAGTTTGCGGTTCGCGTCATTGGCGAGTTGCCGATCCAGGTCGTCGTGGTCCAGATGCGCGTACCAGGCAAAACGCGCGCGACTTATCCAACCGCCATCCAGCAGCGAGGCGTGATTCAATCGGTCCTCGCACACCAGGTCGTCGACGGACAACAAGGCGTTGATGACGCCGACATTCGCCGCGTAGCCGCTGGAATAGACCAGCGCCCGCGGACGCCCGGTGAATTCGGCGAGCGTCTGTTCGAGTTCCTCGTGCGCCTCGGTGTGGCCGCAAACCAGGTGCGACGCTCCGGACCCCACGCCCCAGCGTTCGACGGCCGACTTGACCGCCGTGGCGATGCGCTGATCGCCCGCGAGACCGAGATAGTCGTTGCTGCAAAAGTTGAGCAACTCGCGCCCGTCCACCTCGATGGCGCGGCCCTGCCGGCTGCCGACGTTGCGGCGCCTTCTGTACATGTTCTGGGCGCGCAAGGCATCGAGCCGTTGCTGGAGGTCGCTGAAGCCGGGCATCGTGCATCGATCATAGCGCGCGCGAATACGTCACGTCGCGGTGCGGCTTTTCTTTCAATCGTCCGGGCAGCGAAGGCAACCGGATCGAGTTCGAAGGGTGCGAAGCCGCCGCCGGGCCCGTTGACGAATGCGCAGACGGACTACCCGAATTGAAGCCATCGGCACCGTCTAAGAGGGTCGATCTGCCATCGACTCGACGTACGCGTGCGGACTACGGTTGGCGGGCGGAACAATGCAAGCGTTCGGCGTCGTGAGCGGAATTGGATGCCTTCTTGGCGGAGCGAAATCGACTCACTGTCGACGGACTTGACAACATTCCTCAAATGGAATATATCGTCGGATGAACTGGGACGTCGAATACGCGAATGAGTTCGGTGCGTGGTGGACCGATCTCATGGAGGACGAGCAGGACGACGTAACCGCAGTGGTGGAGTTGTTGATGGAGCAAGGACCGAAATTGTCGTTTCCCTATTCTTCGGGTGTCAAAGGTTCCCGCCACGCTCATATGCGTGAGTTGCGAATACAAAGTGGCGGGAAACCGATTCGTGTTTTCTATGCTTTCGACCCAAGACGATCGGCGATCTTGCTGATCGGCGGCGACAAGTCGGGAGACAGTCGATTCTACCGGCGCCTTGTGCCGCTCGCCGACGAGATCTATGACGGGCATCTGGACGAGTTGAGACGAGATGGGTTGATCGAATGAGCGGACGAAATGTCTTCAGCGACCTCACCAAGGGATTTTCGCCAGAGCGCCGGGCGCGCGTTAACGCCAATAAGGAGGAGCTTCGCGCGGCGATGGCGCTTCACGAACTCCGCAAGGCCCGAGCAATGACCCAGAAATCCATCGGCGAAGCATTGAACGTTAATCAGCCCGCCGTCGCCAAACTGGAACGGCGGACCGACATGTATGTTTCCAACCTGCGGGCCTACATTGAAGCCATGGGTGGCAAACTGCGTATCGTTGCCCAGTTTCCGCAGGGCGATGTTGCGATCACAAACTTCTCTGATACAGCCGGATAGGCGGATGTATTACGCCGATTAGAGTCATCGGCATCGTCTGAGAGGGTCGATCTCCCATCGACTCGGCCTGGCGTCCTGTCTACGTTTGGCGGATGGACCCACCGCGATTCGACGCTGCCCTGGAAGACCCTCCATGCGGCGAGCAGCGGGGCGGGGCGGCGGGGGCCGCTCTGGCAAGGCGATTCCTGTGCGCCACTTGGGCGGAAACGACGGCGGCGTTCGGAATCGCCTGCCTTGTCCTGATCGCGTTCGGCGTCGTTGCCGGAGTTGCATACCTCATCTGTGCCGCCGAGCTCGCAGGCGCGCCGCGCATGTTGACGTCGGACTTCGTGGCGCAGCACATCGGCGGGGCATTCCGGGCGCCGGCGTACCTGATCGTCATCCATTGCGGGGGGCAGATCGCGTATCGAGAGGCCGGGGCGACTAACGTCCTGGTCGCGTCGAAGGTTGCGGCGCTATGCGTGGTCGTCCTCGCGGCGTTGACCGCGTTCGGGATCGCGACCTTCGTTGCGCAGATCGCGAGCGGCCAACCGGCGCTCGATCTCGCCGGCTGCGCATACGCCCTCTACATCAACTTCGGCTGGCACATATTCGTCCTGGGGGCGGTGTCCGTAGCCATTCAGGTCACGTTGCGCGACGCAGTCCGGGTCCGTCGATTCGTCGATGTGCCTGCGGACGTGTTGCGCAGCAAGTGGTTCAGCATGTTGATCGCCGCGGCGGTGTTCCTCGCCGCAGGGGCACTGGGCGAGGGAAACACGCCGTTCGGCCCGCCACCCGCCGAGTACTCCGGGATGAACGGCTACGGTCACGATCTCGAACGGTTTTGCGCGTCGGGACTCTACTGGACGGCCTTCGCGGTGTTCATCCTCGTGTCGACCCACGCATTGACCTGTCGTGGTGAACGCTCTCGCAAGCGATGGCTCCCGCAAGGCGTTGTCAACGTAGGCGCACCCGCTGTTGTGATATGGGCCGCGATGGGTTGCTGGATCTACTATGACACCAACATGCTCGACCCGCATGCGAACGAAACCGAATCTGCCTGGCGCTCGGAACACGAACGGCGCCACGCCCAGAGCGGCGTTCCGCATGTAGTGGCGATGGAACTCGCCGTCGATATCTATCCGACCGAGCGTCGCCTCGAGAGCCGGGGCTCAATGCTCCTGGCCAACACCGGGGCCGAATCCATAGACGAACTCGTGCTCCTGTTCCCGCGACGAGCGCAAGTCGGAAGAATCGACATGCCGAACACGTCGGTGGTGGAAAAAAGCGTGGAGTTCGGCGTCCATCGCTACGTGTTCGCGCGACCGCTGCGAGTCGGAGAACGCGTCAGGATGCGTTTTGAGCTCGCATGGGAACAGCGAGGATTCGGCAATAGCGGGAGCCTGCCCGGACTGATCGAAAATGGCACGTACATCGAGGGCTCGGAGGTCGTGCCATCCTTCGGCCGTGACTTGGCGCCCGAAGGCAAAGAGACTCGGACAACGCGAATCCGGGCCGTCATCGGCACCAGCCTTGATCAGGTTGCCGTCGGACCGGGGATATTGCTGCGCGAGTGGAAGGAGAATGCGCGCCGCTACTTCGAATACGCGCGAGGCCTTGGCGCGACCCCGCATGCTCTCCGGTCGAAGGTCCCCGGCGAGGTTTGGCCCGCGTTTTCCATCCACTCCGCCAGGTACGCAGTGGCCCGTGATCGCCAGAACGATACGACCGTCGAGGTCTACTACCATCCGGACCACGACCGCAACGTCGGTTCGATGTTCCGATGTCTAAGGCAGTCTCTCGATCATCTTGCGATGTCGTTGTCGCCCTACCCGGATCAATTGCTGCGCGTTGTCGAGTTCCCCTACGCGGGCAAAGCGCGTGTGTTTCCCGACGCGATCCTGTTCTCCGAGCGGAGCGAGTTCGCTTTCGACCTGCGCGGAGGCATGGGTCTCAACGCGCTGTGCGCGAGCATCGCCGAGGCAATCGCGCGCCAGCACGGCACTCAGAAGCTGAACTTGTCGCCGGTAAACGCGGAATAGGTGACGCGCGCCTCTGGATAGACGGCGTCAATCGGGACGAGGGGCGAGATGATGTGCGTGTGAATGCCGCCGGCGGCGTCCGCGCGAATACCTTCCTGTACTTCTTCGACGCTGCCTATGAGGGCGATGTCGTTGATCAGTTCCTCGGAGAACGCAGCGGCGGTGCGGGCGCGGTCCCGGCTCGCCCAGCCTTCCAGGAGTTCCCGCGCCGCCTCCTCGTAGCCGCTCCATGCGAGGAACCTGTTGTAGACCGGATTGGCATAGTACGGGGCGTACCCGGTGCGGAAGCTGTCGTAGGCCGCCTGCTTGTCGTCGGTGACCAGCACGACCTTGCGGTTGACGATCTCCATGTCCCGCCAGTTCTTTCCGGCCCTCGCGGCGCCGATCTTGACGTGCTCCATCATCTTGGGCAGCGCTTTGGTCGGCCACAGGTTGAACACGACGCCATCGCCGTGCTCGGCCGCCATCTCGATCATCTTCGGTCGCAGCGCCGCAAGGTAAAGCGGTGGGGGACTATCCATGGGGGCTTGCCGGTAGCCGTTGCTGGACAGCGTTTCCAAGTCGAAATCGGTGCGTTCGCCGGTCAGCATGTGGCGCACGATGATCGCGGTCTCCTTCACCCGCGTCAGCGGCTTTTCCAGGGGGATGCCGTTGAAGCGGGTCATGATCGTCTCGCTGGACGAACCGAGACCCATGACAAAGCGTCCCGGATACACCTGCCCCAGGACATTGGCAGTGGCTGCCAATACCGACGGCGCGCGCGTATATACCGGCGTAACCGCAACTCCCACCCGCATTCCCTTGATGTAGGCACCGAGCGCGGTGGCCATTGTCAGCGAATCCGGCGACCCCGCGTCCGAGAACCAAGCGTCCTGGTAACCGTTTGCCTCGGCCCATTGCACCAGGTCGATGTTGTCCTCCAGTCGGGGGCTGATGGGCAACGTCACGGCCATGCGCTTCTCAAGAGCCATCGTTTTCCTCCGCCACGGATTCGTTTGGCGGGAGCCTCTCACTTTGCGGTCGTTCGACGCAACCGTATATTCTTGTAGGTGCCCTCAAAAGGGATGCATCCATGAGCGAAGCCGAACTCACGCCTGTGCGGGAAGCGCACCGCTTCGATGAAGAAGCGTTGCGCGCCTACATGGCCGATCACGTAGATGGATACGGCGGTGAACCGTTTACGATCCGGCAGTTTGAAGGCGGGCAAAGCAACCCGACGTTTCTTGTCGAAGCGCCGGGGGGCGAATACGTCATGCGCAAGCAGCCGCCGGGCAAACTGTTGCCGTCGGCGCACCAGGTGGACCGCGAGTACCGGGTCATGGACGCGCTCGGACCCACGGAGGTTCCGGTGCCGAAGATGGTTTGCCTGTGCGAGGACGCGAGCGTGATCGGCACGAAGTTCTATCTCATGGAGCACGTCCGGGGTCGACTCCTGAATGGCAACCTGATGCCCGCTATGAGCCTTGATGCGCGCCGCGAAATCTATCTCGACGTGGTCCGCACTCTCGCCCGGCTGCACAGCGTGGACCCGGAAGCGGTGGGCCTGTCCGAGTTCGGCCGGCCCGGCAACTACTTTGCGCGGCAGGTCAACCGTTGGAGCAGGCAGTACATCGCTTCGGAGACCCAGACCATCGAGGCGATGAACGCCCTGATCGAGTGGCTGCCCAGGAACCTGCCGGACGATGTGTCGCCGGTCATCGTTCACGGTGACTATCGGTTGGGCAACCTGATCATTCACGCGACGGAGCCGCGCGTCGCGGCCATCCTCGACTGGGAATTATCGACGCTGGGCGACGGCTTGTCGGATTTGAGCTATTGGTGCCAGGAATTCTATGGCGAGCCGGAGAGCGAGGGCCTCCCCGGGGCGGACCTCGAAGCGTTGAATATCCCGAACGAGCAGGCCCTCGTCGACGCCTATTGCCGGGAAGCGAAACGGCCCCCTATCGACAACTGGCCGTTCTATATCGCGTTCAACATGTTCCGCTCCGCGGGCATCGTCCAGGGCGTCTACAAGCGCGGCCTCGACGGCAACGCGAGTTCCGAGCACGCGTTGGAATACGGGGACGTCGCCCGCGAGCGCGCCGAGCGCGGCTGGGGGATCGTTCAGGAGATGCTGCGGGGCTAGAGCATCTCCTGCGCGATCAGTTCCAGTGCCTCGTTTGATCCGCCGCCTATCATCATCGTGGTGACGTTCGATCCTCTCCAGCGCTGCAAGCGCTCGCGGATGCGATCTGCGGGGCCGACCAGGTGGCAGGCGTCGATCAATTCGGCGGGTACCGCGGCCATTGCCTCGTTGCGTCGGCCGGAGAGGTACAGGTCCTGAATCTCGACGGCGGCTTGCTCGAATCCCATCGCCTTGGCGTAGTTGTTGTAGAAGTTTCGGTTGCGCGCGCCCATGCCGCCTATGTAGAGCGCCATGGTGCCCCGGATGGGACGCATGCATTCCTCCACGCTATCGCCGATGGCCACGGTCACGAAGGGCGCAACGTCGAATTCGGCGGCGGATCTGCCGGCTGCGGCCAGCCCCTCGCGAATCGGTTGCTCGAATACGGAATACTTTTCCGGGTCCATCCATATCGGAAAGAACCCGTCGGCGACTTCCGCTGCGGCCCGCACGCCTCTTGGAGTGATGCTGGCCGCATAGATCGGAACATCCTCGCCGCAGTGCAGAATGCTCTTCAACGGTATTCCGAGACCCGTGGAGCCGGGGCCGGAGAACGGAAGTTGGTATTGATCGCCGTCGAAGACCGCGGGCTCTTCCCGCGCGAGAATCTTCCGGACGATGGCGACGTATTCCTTGAGCCGCGTGACCGGTTTGCCGTAGGCGACGCCGTGCCAACCCTCCACCACCTGCGGACCGGAGGCGCCGAGGCCGAGGATGAAACGGCCACCCGAGAGCTGTGCCAGGGTCATGGCTGTCATGGCCGTCATGGCCGGCGTTCGCGCCGGCATCTGCATGATCGCGGTGCCGACGCGTATGCGTTCGGTTTGCGCCAGGATCCACGCGGCCGGCCCCACGGCGTCCGCGCCGTAAGCTTCGGATGTCCAGACGGAATCGAAGCCGAGGGCTTCCGCATGGCGTATGCGGTCCATGGGAAGGTGGACAGTGCGGCCGCCGTAGCCACCCAAAAGGCCGAGTTTCATGATTTCGCTCCTGCTGACTACGCGGCGACCCGAGAAAGGTACTCGATGATATCGCTCGATTCGTACAGCCAGGTTGCCTCGCCATTGGCTTTGGTGATCTTCAGGCACGGCACCATGGAGCGACCCCCGCCGGCGAGAAGTTCGCGGAAGGCAGTCATGTCGCGTGTGGTGTCGCGCATGGGCATGTCGATGCCGGAACGGTCGAGGAATGCGCGCACGCGGCGGCAGAACGGGCACGCGGCGTCTTGGTAGAGGACGTAGTGTTCGTTCATGCCGCGAATTGTGACACACTCGGCGCTATGGCAAGGAGGACTCGCAAGGCCGAAGAGAAGATCCGCCTTATTCGCTATGCCAGCATAGGGTTCGTCGCGCTGCTCGTCGTGTTGCTCGCGGCCATTGGGATTTTCTATGGGACCGGTGTCGATGTCGGCGGTGAAATCGCCGAGGACTCCCACTACCGTCTGATCGAAGGAGCGCGGGAAACTCGGGCCCGAACCGTGGCGGTGGTCGAGTTCTTTTCCTACGGTTGCGTACATTGTCGCAACTTCGATCCGATGCTTGAAGAATGGAAGGAAACGCTGCCGGAGGGAGCGAGCTTCCGTCGCGCGCATATCGGATTCGCCGGCGGGGCCGATCTGCTGGCGCGGGCGCATGTAGTGCTTGGGCTAAAGGGCGCTCTCGAAGCGAATCACGAACGCCTTTTTCGCGCCATTCACGACCGCAACCGCCAGTTCACGGACCGCTTCAAGCTCGCGGATTTCGTCGACGGCTATGGCATCGACCGGGACGCGTTTCTGGCCGCTATCGACGAGCCGGGCGTTTCCAGGGCAGTTGCGGAAATTGATCGGGCATTTCGAGACGCGGACCTGGCTGCAGTGCCGGCAATCATCGTGGCAGACAAATATGTGGTCATCATGGACATCGGTCGGAAGCAGGCTCTGGACGTGGTGGACCACCTGGTGAACAAGGAGCTGGAAAAGCGGCGACCGGAGGTCGAGGCTTCGGGCGAATCTTGACGCTCGGCTCGATTCGCGCGCGAGGCGGATATCACGCGCTCGGCTGCGTCAGTTGCCCCAACGAAAACGCGACGTAGACGCGGGTATCGCGGATGTCGCCGTTGTTTGCGATCAAGTCTCTATTTCGCAGCGATTCCAGGGTGAAGCCAAGCCGTTCTGCGACGCGCCAACTGCGCGTATTGAGATCGTCCATACGAATCTCGACGCGTTTGGCACCCAACTCGAACAAGGCCTTGGACAGCCACCAGGTCGACTCGCTGACGTATCCCTTGCCCGTTTCCGTTGTCCTGCACCAATATCCGATCTCGAAGCTGGGCACGTCCCAATCGATGTGGGGCATTCCGGTGGCACCGATGAAACGACCGGTTTCGCGGTGCAGTATCAGCAGTTCGGCACTGCTCCCATTGTTGTATCGCACGGCCCCGTCCCGGGCGAACGCCTCGGACTGTTTGGAAGTCGGGAGTTCCCTTGCCCATTTCATCCATTGGGACAATTCCGCGAATGATTCGCGCGCGGCCAAGTTGATCATCGGGCCGTCTCCAGCCCGGGGCCGGCGCAACAGCAGGCGCGGCGTGACGACTTCTTCCGGGAGTCTCATTGCGGCTATCGCAACAACTGCAGCCAGTGCATGACGGGCACATCGCTGCCATCTCCAAGGTGCATCTGGCAGCCGATATTCGCGGTGGCGATGACGTCGGGGCGGTGTTCCATCAATGCGGCCGTCTTGCGCTGTTTCAGCTCCGTGGCGATGTCGGGCTGCAGGATCGAGTAGCTTCCGGCGGACCCGCAGCAAAGGTGCGCATCGCGCACCGGCACCAGTTCGTAACCGGCGCGCGTCAAGAGGTCTTCGACGTGACCGGTTACCTTCTGCCCGTGCTGCAGCGTGCACGGCGCGTGCCAGGCGACCCGATGCAGGTCGTCGCGCTTGCCGAACTCAAGCCCGTGAAGGAGTTCGGAAACATCGCAGACTTTCGCCGCGAAACGCTTGGCGGCGGCCGCGTAGTCCGGCGCGGTGGCCAGAATACGATCATACTCCTTCAAGGTCACGCCACAGCCGCTCGCAGTGGAGACGATGCGTTCGGCGTCGGACCAATTCATCCCGTCAAGATTGTCCCGCATGGCGGATCCGGCTTGCTCGGTCTGTCCGAGATGCAGACTCAAGCCTCCGCAGCAGCCTTCGTTGGGATCGAGGCGAGCCGCAATGCCTCGGGCCGCAAGCAGTTTCTTGAGGTGGACGTTCACCTCCGGCGTTAACACGCGCTGCACGCACCCTTGCAGCAACAGCACGTCGCCGTCGCCGTCGCTGGCGGCGGCCGCTGCGGGAGGGCGCAACATCGCCCGCAAGCGTTGCGGTGCCAGGCCTCGCAGCGGCAGGGCGACCCGCATCAATCGACGCAGTTTCCTGGGGCTTGAGACGATGCACGTTAGCCACCAGCGAACGAGGCGCGCGAAGAGTCCGCGCCGACGGCTGCGCTCAAGAAACTCGCGTCCAATCTCCAGCAGTTCGCCGTATTTGACGCCGGACGGGCAGGTCGTTTCGCACGCGCGGCAGGTCAGGCAGCGGTCCAGGTGCGTTGTCACCGCCGCGTTCGGCGTCGCGGTTTCCAGCATGTCCTTGATCAGGTATATGCGGCCTCGGGGCCCGTCGAGTTCATTGCCCTGAACCTGATAGGTCGGGCAGGTCGCATTGCAGAAGCCGCAGTGCACGCAGGTCCGCAAAATCGAGTTCGCGCGCTCGCCATCGGGGGTTGCCAGGAATTCTGCGGGCAGGTCAGTCTGCATGGGGGTTGAGTTCCGCGTTCAAGGTATGGGCGGGATCGAAGGCGGCCTTCACCCGGCGCATGTATTTCGCCACCGGCGGGGCGACATCGCCAAGCTGACGCGGAAACAGCGCGGCAAATCCGCCAGCGGCGCGCGCTCTCGCCTGGACGGTCTGGGCGTTGCTATCGGTTCGCCACCACACCCTCGCTCCGGCCCACTCCACGAATGTGTCGGCCTCGTCGAAGGCGGTGCCCAGGGGGAGCGAAAGCACCCACAGTCGACCCGGGCCCTGGAAGAAGGGATGCGCGTGATCGCGTACATTTCGGAAAAACGCATCGTCCTCGACCTCGATGTCCAGATCGAGACTCCGGGCCGCGTGTGTGACGCTTTCTTTGCTACCGGACAGTCGAATGCGCAGGACGCCGCCGCAATAGGCCGTGGCGGTGACCGGCAACGGTCGGCGCAGCAGGTTGCGCGTCAGCGCCGTAGCCTCCTCTGGCGTGCATTCGCGCGACAACGTCACTGCGGCTTCGGGGATTGGTCGTACCCGAAGACTGACATCGAGCAGGAGTCCGAGGGTGCCGAAAGCACCAACCATTAGCCTTGAGACATCGTATCCGGCGACGTTCTTCAGCACCTGCCCGCCGAAGGACAATCGCTGCCCGATGCCGTTGACGATGGTGACGCCGAGGACGGCGTCGCGCACCGAGCCGAACCAGGGACGGCCCGGCCCCGACAGTCCTGCCGCCACCGCGCCGCCGAGCGTGCCTCGGCCGCCGAAAAGCGGCGGTTCAAAGGGAAGCGTCTGGCCAGCGTCCGCCAGGACGCAGGCGATGTCATTCAGATTCGAACCCGCGCGCGCGGTAATGACCAGTTCGTCGGGACGATAGTCGATGACGCCTTCGTGGCCCGCCGTGCAGATTCGCTCCGAACCGCTCGACGAACGCAGCTTGCTACCGTTGCCGACGATGCCTATGGAGCGGCCGTTCCCGCTGGCGGCGGCGACCGCCGCTGTAAGCGGTTCGGCGCGGTCGCCGCTTGTTTGCGCCGACACTAGAAGCGTTCCAGTTCCGGGTGCGGCAGTGCGCCGCCGCGGACATGCATGCCGCCGAGTTCCGAGCAACGGGCGAGGGTCGGGATCGCCTTGCCGGGGTTCATCAGGCCGGCGGGGTCGAAGGCCGCCTTCAGGCGATGGAACTGGTCGAGTTCGGCATCCGTGAACTGGGCGCACATCGCGTCCAGCTTCTCTACGCCGACGCCATGCTCTCCCGTGACGGTGCCGCCTCGAGCGACGCAGAGCTTGAGAATCTCGCCGCCGAATTGCTCGGCTTTCTGAGTTTCTCCCGGCTGGTTGGAGTCGTACAGGATGAGCGGATGCAGATTGCCATCGCCGGCGTGAAAGACGTTGGCGACGGGGAGCCCGAAACGCTCCGACAGTGCGCCAATCTCGGTCAGCACGCTTCCGAGTTCGCGCCGCGGAATCGTGCCGTCCATGCAGTAGTAGTCGGGTGCCATCCTGCCCGCCGCCGGGAAAGCCGCCTTGCGTCCGCGCCAGAGCGCTTCGCGCTCGGCCTCACCCGAGGCGATGCGCACATCCACGGCGCCGGCCTGATCGAGGATGCCCCGCACGATATCGACGTCCGCGTTGACGCCGTCTTCGGTGCCATCGAGTTCGCACAGCAGAATCGCCGCCGCGTCGCGCGGATAGCCCGCGTGGACATAGTCTTCGGCTGCGTTGATCGCGAGCGCGTCCATCATTTCCAGTCCCGCCGGAATGACCCCGCCGCGAATGATCGACGCGACGGCATCGCCGGCGCGGCGGATGTCGTCGAACGCGGCCAGCAGAACGCGCTTCGCAAACGGTTCGGGAAGCAGTTTCACCACGACTTCGGTGACGACGCCGAGCATCCCTTCCGAACCCACCATCGCGGCCATGAGGTCGTATCCGGGCGCGTCGAGCGTCCTGCCGCCGAGGACCAGTTCGTCGCCTTCGAGGGTTTGCACCGTGATGCCGAGCACGTTGTGCAGCGTCAGGCCGTACTTCAGACAGTGCACGCCGCCGGAGTTTTCCGCCACGTTGCCGCCAATACTGCAGGCGATCTGCGACGACGGGTCCGGCGCGTAGTAGAGGCCAAAGGGCGCGGCCGCCTCGGTGATCTTCGCATTGGGGACGCCGGGCTCGACGCGCGCCACGCAAGCATCTGCGTCGACTTCCAGGATTCGGTTCATCTTCGTGAGCGTCAGCAGGACACCCTCCGCCAGGGGGCGCGCGCCGCCGGAAAGGCCGGTTCCTGCGCCGCGCGTCACTACCGGCACCGCATTCTCGCGGCAGATGCGCAGGACCGCGCGAACCTGATCGACCGTCTCGGCAAGTACCACGACCCAAGGCTTCTGCCTGATCGCGGTGAGGCCGTCGGTCTCGAAAGGCGTCAACGCGTGGGTGTCGGTGACGACGTTGCCGGCGGGTAGTTGATCGCGCAGCAGCTTGATGACTCGGGGGTTGCGCATGAACCTGGGCGTGTAACGCCCTCCTTGGGTTGTCGCCGCCGCGACACAATTATACGCGGCGCGGTGACTCGGGACAGGCACGAAACGCACAGCACAAGTATCGGATGCCGGCTCCCGCCACCCATGGATGTGCCCGGCTCCCATGGACAGGCCATTCTCAATGCGGGAGTAAGGTCAAATACAGGAAGACCAAAGAGCCACGAGGTGGAACCGTTTGCCATGGGAACTTGCGCGCGCGTGGTTGACGTTCGGCCTATCAGGGTTGGGCATGTCGCCGGGTCTTCGCCGACGTGGTGCGCTGTTCTCGGGCTTGCGCGGCGAAGTGATCGGTGGGATGGTGGGAAGCTCAATGAGCCACGAGCATGGGAATCGCGCGTTGGTTGATGTTGGGCCTGCTCGGCATGTCGCCGGTCTTCGCCGACCAAGTGTCGGTGATGGTGCTCGAAGGCGATGTTTCCGCCGTGTACACGAACGGTGACTTCGTAGTGTCCGACCCGGCCCGCGCCGGTGGCGGCGCCGTGATGATGGTGGGGTCCACCTCGTCGGAGACGCCGGGCGATGAGCAATCCTCCACTCAATCCACGCCCGGCGTCATCGCCAGCGTGCCGATCGGTCCGGACGGCAAATTCCGCCTGGAAGTCGCCGTAGACGAGCCCCGGCGCGCCACCTTCTACGTCCAAAACGCGGTGGGCCCGGAGGGCCAGCGCTGGGCGCCGGTCAGCGGACTGCGCTTCATCCTGGAGCCGGGCGAAATGAAACTGCGAATGTCCAGATCTAGCCGTTTCGTGGTGGAAGGTGGCTACTACAACGACGCCGTGTACAACGCGTGGCGGCTCTCGGAGAAATACGTGGCGGCGGATGCCGAGCTGAAACGGTTGCAGACCCCGGTCGAAGGCGCGTCGAAGGAGGCTGAAGAACTGCGCTGGGACCGCATGGTCGAGGCGAGCCGAAAGGTGGGGTCGCTTGAGATGGAGGGCATGTCCAGGGTCGCCCGCACCCACCCGGACCCGAAGGTAAGGCGGCTCGCGATCGAGTCGGCGTGGTTGATCGGCCCGTGGATGCTGGAAGCTCTGCGAGGACTCGCGGAACTCACGCCGGACGATCCCTGGGTCGTCGAACGTCTCGCGGGGGCGGAGGCGGCAGAGGAGCGTTGGCAGCGGGAGCAGCAGTTGGCAGTCGGTGACTTGAGCCTGGACTTCACCGCCGAAACGCTCGAAGGCGAGTCGGTGCAACTGGCCGAGGTGCGTGCCAACAGCCGCTACGTGCTGCTCGATTTCTGGGCGTCCTGGTGCGGTTCCTGCCGGGTGGAGTTTCCGCATATGAAGGAGGCTTACGCGCTTTACCGCGACAAGGGCTTCGAGATCGTCTCGGTCACCATCGACGATGATCGTGAAGCATGGGAGGTGGCGTCAGCCGAGGAGGATCTGCCGTGGATCGATCTCGGGATGGGCCGGGAAGCCCAGGCACCCGCCGCCTACAAGGTCCGGGGCGTGCCCGACAGTTACCTGGTGGATTCGGCCACCGGCGAAATCGTTGCCACCGACCTGCGGCGGCACCATCTCCGAAGAAAGCTCGAGGATTTGTTCGCGCGCGTCGACGGGCCCGACTACGTCATCGTTGGCGATGTGGCTGACGCGGTCAAGGCCGGCGAAGTCACCCTCACCCGGTCGTCCGCCGTTCTCGCATCGAGCGAGGAACTGGCCCGGGCACCGATCTGGAACGGACGTTTTCGCCTCGCGGGCCAGGTGACCAAAGACGATATGGGCCGCGTCTCGCTTAGCGCCAAGGATGCGGAGGGGAACTCCCGGGGGAGCGCGGAATTCATCCTGGAACCGGGAGAGATCAGAATTCGCCACGGCGGCCCGGTGGTCGGACTCCTGGCCGACGGCGGGCCGTACAACCAACGCGTGATGGCCGTTTGGCGGGACACCGAGGAATATCGGGATGCCGTTCGTGACTATGCCGAGGTGATGGCGGCGAAGGCGGACCTCGAAGAAGGGCCGGAACGCGAGGCCCTTACCGAGAAAGCCTGGGATCTGTACAGGGAACTCAGGCGCGTTCGCGTCGAACCGCTGCGCGAAATCGCGCTGTCGGACGACGATCCGCTGGCCAGCTTCTTCGCCATCGAGATGGGTGGACTGGGTGGCACCGCTGCCCTCGAACGCCTGGACCAGCTCGAGGCCGTTGTCAAACTGCCGGCAGCGGCGAGCGCGTTTCGTACCCGGACCCAGACCGGAATGCGTCTGGCTGAAACGGCGCGAATGGTCAAGGTAGGCGACAAGGTCGAGGTTTTTTCGGCGCTTGGTCTGGATGGCGAGACCTACGGTCTCCTGGATTCGCTGGCCGATAACGAGGTTGTGCTGATCGAGTTCTGGGCGTCCTGGTGCGGCCCTTGCCGGGCCGAAGTGCCCAACTTGAAGATGGCCGTCGAACAGTTTGGAGAACGCGGCTTCGGCATCTTCGCCTTTTCTCTGGACGAGGATCGGGAGGACTGGGAGGAAGCGTCCGTCGAGGACGGCATCACCTGGATCAATACCGGCGACCTGAAGGGTTACGACAGCCCCATTCCGGCGCAGTTCGGGGTGCTCGGCATACCCATGAACCTCCTGCTAGACGCCGACGGCGTGATCGTCGGGAAGTACGTGCGCGGGGACCAGTTGCACGCGAAGCTCTCGGAGTTGCTGGACGGGTGAGACACTAGTCGTATGGGTTCAATGACCGTCATCAAGGACGCTCGGATCGTCAACGAAGGCGCGATCATCGAGGGCGATCTCGCCATGCGGGATGGACGCATCGAGCGGATCGGGGGAGCGGTCGCGGGCGCCGTCGAGATTGACGCCGCCGGCGCGTGGCTGCTTCCGGGGATGATCGATGACCAGGTGCACTTCCGCGAGCCCGGTTTCGAGCACAAGGGGACCATAGCGACGGAATCCGCGGCCGCGCTGGCGGGTGGCGTGACGAGCTACATGGAGATGCCCAACTGCGTGCCGCAGACCATCGACGCGCGTGCCCTGGACGACAAGCATCGACGCGCGGCGGCGAAATCGGCTGCCAACTACGCGTTCTATTTCGGCGCCACGAACGACAATCTCGAAGCGATCAAGGCCGTCGACCCCTTGAAGGCATGCGGCGTCAAGGTGTTCATGGGGGCCTCCACGGGCAACATGCTGGTGGACGACGAAAAGACCCTGGAAGGCATCTTCGCGTCGAGCCCGCTGGTCATTGCGACACACTGCGAGGATACGCCGACGATCCTCGCCAACGAGGCGCGGGCGCGCGCGGTGTACGGCGATGCGATCCCCATGGAAATGCATCCCCGGATTCGTTCCGAGGAAGCCTGCTACAAGTCGTCGAGTCTCGCCGTGGAACTGGCGACTCGCCACGGCAGCAGGCTGCACGTGCTGCACCTGACGACCGCGCGCGAACTGGAACTGTTCCAGCCGGGTGCCGTCGAAGACAAGCGCATCACGGCCGAGGTCTGCGTGCACCATCTGTTCTTCGACGAGACGGACTATGCGGCGCGCGGTGCGGACATCAAGTGCAATCCGGCGATCAAGACACCGAATGACAAGCGAGCGTTGCGGGCGGCGGTGCTGGACGACCGCATCGACATTGTGGCGACTGATCATGCGCCGCACACGCGCGAAGAGAAGCTTCAGCGCTATATCGATGCGCCGGCGGGCATGCCGTTGGTGCAGCACGCGCTGCTGACGCTGCTGGAGCACATGCCGGTGGAGACGGTCGTGCAGAAGACGGCCCATGCGCCCGCGCTCAGATTCGGCGTCAAGGAGCGCGGCTTTCTGCGCGAAGGGTATTGGGCGGACCTGGTGTTGATCGACCCGCGCCAGACGACGGTGGTCGACGACGAAAGCCTGCTCTACAAGTGCGGCTGGTCGCCATTTTCCGGAATGACTTTCGCGTCGCGTGTCACGCACACGTTCTTGAACGGACACCTGGTGTTTGCGAACGGCGAGTTGCAATCGCCGTCTCGCGCCATGGCGCTGGAATTCGACCGCTAGTTTCCCTTGCGGCCTCAGTCGGTGCTCGCTGAAGAGCCCTCTCTGAACTCCGGCAACCTGTAGCCTTCCGCCGCGAGACGCGCCCGGACCACCTTCTTGTCCATCTTGCCCGTGGAGGTGAGCGGAATGGAGGCGACGAACAGCACGTCGTCCGGCAGTTGCCACCTGGCGAACCGCGTTGCGCAGTGCGCGATGACCTGTTCCATCTCGATATCGACATCCCCGGCGCGAACGATCAGCGCCACTGGCCGCTCGTCCCACTTGGGGTGCGGTTGCGCGACGACGCACGCCTGTGCCACTGCCTCCAGCGCTACGAGGTGATTCTCGAGGTCTACCGAAGAGATCCACTCGCCGCCGCTCTTCACCAGATCCTTCGAGCGGTCGGAGATGATGAGATATTCCTCCGGGTCGATCCTGCCGACATCGCCCGTGATCAACCAGTCTCCCCGAAACCGTTCTGGCTGGGGATTCCTGTAGTACTCCGAACAGATCCACGGTCCGCGAATCAGAATCTCGCCGGTGGATTCGCCGTCGTGGGGCAGCGGGCGGAACGCCTCGTCGAAGATGTCGAGTTCCAGGCCTGGCAGGAGTTGCCCCGCCTTGGCGACATTCTCGAACTGCGCGTCTACGGATAACTCGCGGTCCGCATGTTTCATCACGCGGCGCGACAGCGTCGCCAAGGGACTCGTTTCCGTCAGCCCCCAGCCCTGAATCATGTCTATGCCGAGGGTGTCCCAATACCAGCGGATCATTGAAGACGGCGGCGCGGAGCCGCCGCAGGTCAGCCTTGACAGCCGGGTCAGATCGTACGTGTCCCGATCGGCTTCGAGGACAGCCTTCACGCCCTGCCATATGGTCGGCACGCCCGCCGACATGGTTACCCCTTCGTCGGCGATCAATCGCAGTAGTCGCGCCGGGTCCATGAAGCGGTGCGGCATGACCTGCTTGCAGCCCAGCATCAGGGCGCTCCATGGGATGCCCCAGCCCATGGCGTGGAACATGGGCACGATGCCGCAGATCGCGTCGGTGGCCGACAGCGCCATGGCGTCGGCCATGCAGATCGCCATCGTGTGCAGGTACTGTGCCCGGTGCTCGTATTCGACGCCCTTGGGATCCCCCGTTGTTCCGCTCGTGTAGCACAGCCCGAGCGCCGAATTCTCGTCGATCCGGGGCCACTCGAACCTGCTCGGCCTGTTCGCAATGAATTCCTCGTAATCGACCGCATCCGCCACCGATGTAGACCAGTCCTCGAAACCGTCCTCCACGGCGACGACGACTTTCTCGACGCTCGGGATTCGTCCGGCCAGCCTTTCCAGGAGCGGCAGCACGTCGGCATCGACGATGATCAGCCTGTCGCCGCCATGGTTGATGATGTATTCGAGGTCGTGCTCGGACAGGCGCAGGTTCAGGGTGTGCAATACCGCGCCCATGCCGGCCGTAGCATGGTAGGCCTCCAGGTGGCGCGATCCATTCCACATGAAGGTGCCGACGCGGTCACCAATACCGATGCCCGCGTCGCGCAACGCATGTGCCAACTGATGCGCGCGGTCGCGCGTCTCGCGGTAGGTCTGGCGGCGCGTTCCGGTCTGCGTGGCGGTGACAATCTCCGCTTCGGGGGCCACCGTCGCGCCGCGGTCGATGAGTCGCGACATCAAGAGGGGCGTGTGTTGCATCCCCATGCTATGCGGCTTCCCTATCGGTCCGCGAGGGGCGTCGCCTCGACGACGATCGAGTGGGATGACGCGCGGTCGAGATCCTCCGGAACCGGTGTTCTGTCCCCCTGCAGACCCACGTCGTGATACGCGGCGTCTGCGGGAAACTGCGTGAGATAGCTGGCCAACAGTTCGCGGATGGTCGCCGGATCGTCGTCGATGACGCTGGCGGAGCACACGACATCGCGTCCCCTGATGCGCAGCACCACCGTGGAGTCATGCTTCAGGTTCGGCCACCACCTGGCGTCCCTGTTGGTATGACAGCGAATCTTCGCGCCTTCCTGAACGTAGCGTACCGGCGTCGTGTAGGTGCGCCCGGTGACGCGCCCCTTGAATGAAATGAGCATCACGCTCCTGCTCATCGGACCATGCAGGGGCGAACGCAACAGCAGCCGCATGGCGGGGTTGATCAGCGCAAAGAGGGGTTCGGGGATTTTCATGTGTTGCCTCCGCTAGGTAAACGCGCGCTCGGCTTCCGACCGCGCCCACTTGTAGTCCGCCTTGCCGTTCGGACCGCGCCTGACCTCTTCGACAAACAGGATCCGCTTGGGCGACTTGTATCCGGCCAGGTGTTCGTGCGCGAAGTCGATCAGGTCCTGCTCGGCTACCCGGCGGCTCGTCGACGCGACCGCGACCACCCGCTGGCCGAAACGTTCGTCGGCCATGCCGACGACGAGACAGTCGTATACCGCCGGGTGAAGTTTGACCGCTTCCTCCACTTCTTCCGGGTAGACCTTTTCGCCGGCGGTATTGATACAGTTGCTGCCGCGGCCCAGGAGCGTGATGGAGCCGTCGGCTTCGACCGTCGCGTAGTCGCCCGGAAAACTGTAGCGGACGCCATCGATTTCCCTGAACGTCTCCGCGGACTTTTCCGGATCCTTGTAGTAGCCGATGGCCGCATTGCGGCTACTCGCCAACCTGCCGACTTGCCCCGATCCGGGTTCGATATTGCGACCGTCATCGGAGAATACCCGGACCCCCGAGTTGACCCTGAACTTGGCCGTCCCCACGAGGCTCCCGCGCGTCGCGACGGACGAACCCATGCCGCCTTCGGTCGAGCCCACGGTGTCCACCAGGGTCATGTCCTGATGCTCGAGCAGACTCGCCTTGACTTCGGCGCTCCACATGACGCCGCTGGAGACGATCTGCTTCAGTGAGGAGATGTCGTAGGGATTGCCGCGGGCCCTGGCTTCGTTCAGAGCATCCAGCATGGGCTTGGCGAACGCGTCGCCGACGATTGTGACGCTGGTGCAGCGGTTTCGCTCTACCTCGCCCCATATCAGGTGCGGGTCCAGTCCCAGTTTCGATATCGTCACAACCGTTCCACCCGCCAGCAACGGCAGCATGGCACCGAGCCACATGCCGGTCCCGTGCATCAGCGGACAAGCGGTCAGGCTGACGGGTCGGTCCCCCCGCTCGGACAGCGTCTCGATGACCGCAGGCAGGTCCTCGACCTGTTTGGGCGCGGCCGAGCGGCTGCCGAGAAGAAAGGACATGAGCCCTGAAACAAAGGGTTGTTGATGGTACATGACGCCCTTCGGCATGCCCGTGGTGCCCCCGGTGTAGAGCATGTAGATGTCATCGCCGGGTCGTTCTGCGCGCTCCATCGGTGCGCTGTCGCGGATGATCCGTTCGTAGTCGAAGACGTCGTTCAGGAGCGCTTCCGTGCCGTCGTCGATCTGCACGTAGGTCTTGACCTTTGGCAGTCGGTTGCGGATCTCCCAGATGCGTGCCGCGTAGCAGGCCTGGAAGAAGACGACTTCGGCGTCGGCGTTGTCGAGCAGGTAAACGAGTTCGTCGAACTTGTAGCGATAGTTGACGTTGACGGGAACGCCGCGCGCCTTGAAGACGCCATACTGGGCTTCGAGGTATTCGTTCGAATTGTGCAGGTAGATGGCTGCCTTGGAGTCGGGACGCAAGCCGCGCGACTGCAGGAAGCGGGCGACCCGCGCCGCCCGGTCGTCGTACTCGCGCCAACTCCGCCTCACCTCACCGCAGATGAGTGCGTCGCGGTGGGGAACACCATCGGATATGGCTTCCCAGACGGAGGCGAAGTGCAGGTCCATTCCCAAAATTCCAACGGATTCAGTGATTGAAACTAATGAATCGGCACGTGGATGTCACGTTCGACGTAGACAAGCTGGGCTTGAAGCGCGTTTGGCGGAACGGAATTTGTCAACTATTAGCGGTTTTCGCCATCAAATGGATCGACGATCCGCATTTCCGTGAGATGAAACAGAAGTTTCTTCGCGGAGAGAACTCCTGAAACGCGCGCGGAGGCCGACGAATCCGCGCGCCGCTACGGGAAGAGAGCGCCCGACTGGGCTGGTCGGAAAAAACAGGCGCTGCGAAGTGAACTTGGCACGCTTCTTGATGCCCAATGATGTACGCAGGGAGTTGGAAAGGGGTCATGTTCAGAATGTCGCGAATCAATGTGCCGCGCGGCACCATCGCCGCGTTTGCCTTGCTCGTCATTGCGATGCTCCTGTTTGGCATCATCGCGCAGACGCATGGCACGGTGATCGACTCGCCGGCGGACGCGCCCGGACCGGAAACGCCAGCGCACGTTGTGGAACTTTCGGAAGGGTAGGGTAGCGAATATGAACTACGAAGCGGAAAAAGCCGGTCGCGACTACCTCGCGCTGGACTACGAAAGACGCTGGATCGGGGGCGTTTGCGCCGGCTGCGCGAACTATTTTGATATCGATCCCGCGTTGGTGCGAGTCGGCACGGTCGTGACCGGCCTGTTTTTGCCAAAGATCGTTATCGCCGCCTACCTGATCGCCTGGCTTGTCCTGGACCGGCGCAAACCGCGTCCCAAACCTGTTTCACGTTATTGAATTAGCCCAAATCCTAGCCGAGGGTTCCGGGTCACCCTGCAAGGGGCGATTGGCCAAGGGACACAACCGGGGTACGCTCTGACCGGATGTACCTGCTCGAATATCGCGTGCCCATCAGCGCTGGGTTGCTGGTGTTCTCGTTCGCTTCGATATTCGTCCTCACCAGCCAAAGCGGCTCCAGCTTTCCGACCTACCTGCTCGCCGTCCTGACTCTCGCGGGGTGCCGTCGCTGGTCGGGACTCTGGCTCGACTGGACTTTTCTCTGCGCAGTGGCGTTGGTCGGCTATCTGGCGGCTTCGAGCTTCTGGTCGGACCCATTCGACGCTCGGGACGCGTTGAGCCAATGGAGCCGGGTGGTGCTGATAGTGTGTTTTGTCGTGGCTGCGGCCGAGGGACTCCGCGCCGACTGGTTCTTTCGAAGGTTGAGCTTGACCATTGCCGTGTTCGCTGGCGCTGCGGCGGCGGTAGCGCTGGTCCGGTTTTTCGCTTTCCCCCCGGACGATGGCCGCCTGATCGGCCTGGGCCAACTCGAGTGTCAAGTGTGCGCGGCCCTGATATTCGGTGTGGCGCTGTTGTGCTCCCTTTACTGGGTGTTCGAGGCGCCGTCCCGCCGATGGCGAGCGTTCGCCGCGTTGAACGCAATTTGTTTGGCTTCTGCGGTGGTGTTGACGGATTCGCGCAATGCCTGGATCGCCGTGCCGTTCGCCTGTGTCATCTATCTGATTTCCCGCAGAGCGAAGTCGGCAGCCATGTTCGCCGTGTTCGCAATCGCTGTCGCCGCTTCGGCACTTGCCTTTGTCGGAGGGTTGTTGGGGAGCCCCGCAAGCGAACTCCTGCTGCCGCGCGGCGATAGTTTTCGGCCGGCGATATGGACGGAAATCCTGTCCCGCGCACTGGCGCACGGTCCATGGTTCGGTAACGGCGTCTTGACGGACGACGGCGTCTTGCTCGGCTGCTATTTGATGGTGCATCCGCACAATCTGTATCTCGCCGTGTTTTTCCAGGGAGGCGTTGTCGCCGTGGCGATGTTCGCTGCGCTGCTGGCCCTCTCCATACGAACGCTGTTGGCGAACTTTCACCGGCAGGAGGCGAAGCTGGCGCTCGGCATCTATGCGCTGGCGCTGCCCGCCTATCTGCTCGATGGCCATGAGCTGGTCACCAGGATAGGCTGGACTTGGATGCTCATCTGGTTGCCGGTAGCGATAAGCGTCGCGCTAAGCAGCGGCCGCCGACTCAATGACGCGAATCGTTTCGGCGGCGGCTCGGTCCCAGGAGAAGTCGCTCGCCCGCTGGCGGGCCGCAGCGGCCAATCGTGATCGGAGCGCGCTGTCCGTCATCATGCGTTTGAGCCCGCGGGCGATGTCCTCGGTGGATGTCGGATCGACGAACAGGCCGGCGTCGCCGGCGATCTCCGGCATCGCCGACGTATTGCCGGTGAGCACGGGCTTGCCGAAGGTCATCGCCTCGATGATCGGCAAGCCAAACCCCTCGTAGAGGCTCGGCATCGCGACGAAATCGCAACCGGCGTACTGCCTGAGTAGATCTTCGTCTTCGAGTGCCCCGAGCTGGCGAACGCGTGACTCCAGCCCATTCGCCCGGATAAGCGCGCTCAGCTTCGGCATCCGCCATCCTGTGCCTCCGACGAGGTGCAGGTCATGCTCCACGTCGTCCTTGATGCGCGCAAACGCCTCTAGCAGGCGTTCGAGGTTCTTTCTCGGCTCGACCGTGCCGACGAAGAGACCGAAAGGTCGGGGGGCTCGGGCGGCGGGTATCGCCGATGCTGCGGCGAACGACGCCGCGTGTACGACGGTCGTCTTGTCGGCGGCCTCGGGGAAGTAGCGTTTGATGGAGCACTTGGTCGCTCGCGATACCGCGATGAGACGCCGCGCTCGACGAATGGAGCGCGGCATCGTCGCGCGTTCAACCAAGTATCCCAGTGTTTTCATTGTTGCGGGTGCGTGCTTCCACACCAGGTCGTGGATAGTGACGACCGCGGGCGTCGACAGCCGTATCGGCACGCGGTGCCGGGGCGACCAGAAAACGTCTGCCCGATCAAGCGCCGCCCAGCGCGGAAACAGCACCTGGGCATGCAGTTCCCCCAGAACCGCCTGCGTCCGGACGACGACATTCGGCAGGGTAGCGAGACTGGTTGGATGCATGTCCCGAGAAGACGCCGGCGTCTCCCAAGCGGGCGGCGGGCCGTAGAGAAACCATTGGTGAGTCGAGTGCCGCAGCATCCGTTGCAGCAGTTCGGTCAGGTAGCGACCGATACCCGTCTTGGGTGCGGTCAGGGGGCGAGCATCGACCGCGATTCTCACCGGCCGTCGACTTCAAATGCCCGCGCCGTTGCTGCGCTGCTTTTCCGCGTCGAGCGCGTCGAGGGCTTTGTGTCCAAGACTGCGGTAGATCGCGTCGTAACGTTCGCCCATCAGGTCGCCGGTGAAGAGTTGGTCGAAGCGTTGCCGGGCTCGCCGACCCATGGCGTCGGCCATCTCCGGACAATCGTGGATGCGGTCCATGGCCTGGCGCAGCGCGGGAGCGGATCCGGGAGCCACGACCAACCCGGTTTCGCCGCCGATGTTGACGTGGCTGGTGCCCGATCCCGCCTCCGTTGAAATCAGTGCCTTGCCGTACATGGCGCCTTCCAGAAGCGTGACGCCGAACGCCTCGGTGCGCAGGTAGGATGGGAATACCACGCTACGGCAAAGCGACAACAGGGCCACTTTTTCCTCGTTGGATACATAGCCGGTGAAGGAGACGTTATCCAGGCGTAGCCGCCGTGCCTGGTCGAGCAGTTCGCGCTCTGTCGGTCCCGAACCCGCGATGACGACGCGGAAGGGCGCGTTGGCAACCGCGTCGAGCAGTATGTGCAGACCCTTGTAGTAGCGCAGGACGCCGATGAACAGAAAAAAACCTTCTCCGTACTTACCCTGCATCTCTGCGCGAATGTCGGGCGAAACGGGCGGGTAGGTATGTTCGTTCAGGCCAAGGGGAACGATCTCGACCTTGTCCTGGAAACGGCGCACCACGTTGCTGGTGGCGAGGTAGTTGGGCGATGTGCCTACGATACAGTCGACGGAGCGCAAGAACCGGTTCATCACTGGACGGTACAGTAGGCTCAGCACGCGCTGGCGAACGATATCGGAGTGGTAGGTCAAGACCGTCGGCCGCTTCGTTCGCGAAGTCAGGTGCAGCAGGTCGCCGAACGGCCACGGGAAGTGGTAGTGGAGGATATCGGCCCACTCGGCGAGGCGTCGGTACATGGCGAAGGCTTGCAGAGACATCCCGCAGGAAGCGACCTCGATGTCGCGGCGGGCGCGATAGACCGTTGCTTCGCTGCGGCGAAGCACCAGAGGCTTGGCATTGGCGCTCAGCGCCAGCAGTCGATTGTCATAGCCCCGCGTCTTGGTAAAGAGACAGATCTGCCGAATTACCTCTTCGATACCTCCCTGGCTATCGGGATAATAGGTTCGGTAAACATGTAAGACGCGCAATGGTGACCCCCCGGCATGGTCCCGCGCCCCGCCCGCCGACCCTGCAACGGGTGTACGCGACGCGCTAGAATGATAGCAACAGTTGCGCGAACCGGCGAAACTCCCCGGCCGGGCTTTTTATCGGGGGAGAAGGGGAGCAAGGCATTTGGCATTCATCCTTCCGGTAGTGCTGGCGGGCGGCTCGGGAACGCGCCTGTGGCCATTGTCGCGCGGACGCTATCCCAAGCATTTCCTTTCCCTGACCAGCGACCGCTCGATGTTGCAGGAAACGCTGTTGCGCGTAGGGCGCCTCAATGCGATGGCACCCTACATCGTCTGCAACGAGGAGCATCGGTTCCTCGTCGCCGAGCATTGTCGCGAGATCGCTCAGCACTGCGGCGCCATCCTGCTGGAGAGCGTGGCCTGCGGTACGGCGCCGGCGGTGGGGCTGGCAGCGTGTCACGCGCTGCGGCGCGACGAGGATCCCGTGCTGCTGATCGTACCTTCGGATCACCACATTGAACTGCCGGATGCGTTCTGCGCCGTCGTGCAGTCGGCCTTGGAACCTGCCGTTTCGGGCAACCTGATCGCGTTCGGCGTCCGTCCATCGAGTCCGGATACGGCCTACGGCTATATCCGCGCGGGCAAGGCGCTCGGCGCCGGAGTCCGTCCCGTTGCCGAGTTCTATGAGAAGCCCGATGCCGCGACGGCCAAGGAGTACGTGCAGTCGGGCGATTTCTTCTGGAACAGCGGCATCTTCCTCTGCCGGGCGAGCGCATACCTCGAGCAACTGGGCCGGCATCAGCCCGCCATGCTCGCGTGTTGCCAGGCGGCGGTCACTTCAGGTTCGGACCACCAGGACTTCTTCCGTCCCGGTTCCCAGTTCGCGGATTCGCCGAAGGATTCGATCGATTACGGCATCATGGAGAAGACGGATGCGGCCGTGATGCTGCCGATGGATGTCGGTTGGTCCGATGTGGGATCCTGGTCGGCGCTGCACGGAATCCGCGCGCGCAACGAGGACAACAATGCCATCGTCGGCGATGTCATCGCCCTCGATACCACCAACTCCCTGGTACAGGCCGACAAGCGGCTGGTGGTGACGGTGGGGGTGGACGGATTGATGGTCGTGGATACGCCCGATGCGGTCTTGATTGCGGCCCAAGGCCATGCCCAGAAGGTCAAGGAAGTGGTCGGGCGCATGAAGGATCTCGCGTATACCCAGTACGACGCGCATCCCCGCGTCAATCGTCCTTGGGGAAGCTACGAAATAGTGGAGGCGGGTGAGCACTATCAGGTCAAGAGAATCGCCGTGAATCCCGGTGCCCGGTTGTCGTTGCAGTCGCACCTCCACCGATCGGAGCATTGGATCGTTGTGCGCGGCACGGCCAAAGTGACCTGCGGAGATGCCACATTGACGCTGTCGGCGAACGAATCGACCTATATTCCCAAAGGCAGCAGGCATCGGATCAGCAATCCGGGTACAGTGCCGATGGAACTGATCGAGGTGCAGGTGGGCGACTACCTTGGAGAGGACGACATCGTCCGATTCGACGACGACTATGAGCGCGTCGAGGGAAGCTCCAGCGTCTCCTGAGACCTGGCCCGGACATTTCACCAAGCCGCTTGTTTAGTAGATAAATGTCTTTTAGTTCCCATGGGTTAATCCCGTATTGCGAAAGTCCTGCCGGGAACAAACTGCGGCATTCCGCCCACCCGGCCGGCTGCGCGTAGCGCCTTTCGAGTCCCGGCATGGCGCGCGCGCGAAAACACGTCCTGGTCACCGGGGCGGGCGGGTACATCGGCACGACGCTGGTGCCCATGCTGCTTCGCGAAGGCCACCGGGTCAGAGCCGTGGATCGGTTCTTCTTCGGACGCGGTCTGCTGCCGGAACACGCGGGTCTCGAAGTCGTCGTCGAGGACACCCGCAAGCTGACCGCGGCCCACGTCGCAGGCACGGATGCGATCATCGACCTGGCCGCCATTTCCAACGATCCCTCCGGCGAGTTGTTCCGACAGGCGACGCTCGCGATCAACCACCGCTCGCGCGTGCGCACGGCTGGCCTCGCCAGGAAGGCCGGGGCGCGCCGCTACATCTTGCCGTCCTCATGCAGCGTCTACGGCGCGCAGGGGGAGGGCGTCGTCGCCGACGAAAACAGTCCCACCAACCCGCTCACGACCTATGCGCGGGCAAACGAGATGGCTGAGGGGGGCGTGTTGGCGCTGGCGGACGAGTCCTTCTGCGTCATCGTGCTGCGGCAGGCGACCGTATACGGCCTCTCGCCTCGCATGCGCTTCGACCTTGCGATCAATGGCATGACCTACGGTGCATGGAAGACCCGGAAATTGCCGCTGATGCGAGACGGTAGCCAATGGCGTCCGATGGTCCATGTGCGCGACACGGCGCGCGCGCTGATGTTCATGCTGGAAGCGGATCCGGCAACGGTGAATGGCGAGATCTACAACGTCGGCTCCGCATCGAACACCTACCAGATCCGTGACCTTGGGGAGGTCGTCGCAGCGTGCGTGCCGGGCGACGTGGAGATCGAGTGGTACGGCGATCCGGATCGCCGCAGCTACCGCGTCGCGTTCGGGAAGATCGAGGCTCTGGGCTATCGCGCCGAGAAGACAGCCGAAGACGGCGTGGCGGAAATCTGCGAAGCATTGGACGCCGGCACTGTCGACAAGACGATCCAGACCATTACGCTTGACTGGTACAAGGAACTCTTGCGCTGGCACAAGGTCTTGCGCGATGTCGAAATGTACGGCGGAATCGTCGATATTTGACGCTTCCATGGAGCAAACGTCTTCCGGGAGCGCCAGCGACCGAGGACGGTTGTTCCATGGTCGACGAGCGGGGCCGGGCCACAGGCGAAGCCGAAGGCGCCGGCTGTGGGGCACTTGCGGCACGCGGGCCGATCTTGACAGGGAGACGTCCGCAGGCAAAGGGAAGGACAGTTGACGGGACCGGAAGAGACGGCATGAAGGGCATCATTCTCGCAGGGGGAGCTGGAACCAGGCTATACCCCCTGACGCTGGCGGTATCGAAGCAACTGCTGCCCGTGTACAACAAGCCGATGATCTTCTACCCCATGAGCGTCCTCATGCTGGCGGGGATCCGGGAAATTCTGATCATCTCCTCGCCGCAGCATATCGAGAGCTACGAACGCCTGCTGGGCGACGGTAGCCGATTGGGCATGCGGTTGTGCTATGCCCCGCAACCGAAACCGGATGGCTTGGCCCAGGCGTTCCTGATCGGCAGGGATTTCATCGGCGGCGAGGCTTGTGCGCTCGCCCTTGGCGACAACATATTCTTTGGTAACGGGCTCACGGGAAGATTGCGCGCGGCGGCTTCTCGCCAGCGGGGCGCGACGGTGTTCGGCTATCGTGTGCCCGACCCCGAGCGCTACGGGGTGGTGTCCTTCGACGACGCGGGGCGCGCGACCTCGATCGAAGAGAAGCCCACGCATCCGCGTTCCGATTGGGCGGTGACGGGACTTTACTTCTACGACAGGGATGTCGTCGAAGTCGCCGCCAATGTGGAACCAAGCGCGCGCGGCGAACTCGAGATCAGTGACGTCAATCGCGACTATCTCGAGCGCGGGAACCTGCACGTCGAGTGCCTGGGACGTGGCTTTACCTGGTTCGATGCGGGAACCCACGACAGCCTGGTGGAGGCTTCCACATTCGTTCAAACGTTGGAGAGGCGGCACGACGAGCGCATAGCGGTGCTGGAGGAAGTGGCGTTTTCCAATGGTTGGATCAGTCGCGAGGAGTTGGAGGCGCTCGGCCGCGACCTGCGCGCCAGCAGCTATGGAGAGTATTTGCTGCGCTTGGCGCACGGCTGAATTCTTGTGTTGTTCGCAACGCTAGCCCGGTATGCGAAACGACTATTGGAGCTTTTGCATGCCATTTGGGATCTGCCGGGAGCTTGTCGCGCGAGGAGAGGAGGAAGAGAGCTTCTGCGGGCATTGGCACGCGCGGGCGGACTACGGCGGGCCTGCTGGATCCTGATTGACTACACATCGCTCTCTCCGCGAGAACAAGCGCGGCGCTACCGCCGATGGATCGAGGTCACCGAGGCAAAGAGGGACGAATATTCGGTCAAGGTTGTACTGGCCGTCTCTTTCCGCGGTCTCGATGACGACCAGTTCAAGTGCATGGTCGCAAATCTGATTGAAACCGCACGATGCGCCAAGGTGCTCGTTGATGTTGAGTCTCCTCGTCTCGATGCGCTTGGCGAACTTCGCGCGCGGGGCGTTATGGCGTATCCGATGGCGACCGAGACTGGTGCGGACGTGCTGCCGGCCGACTCCTGCGGGATCGTCTTCCTCGGCCACGCATGCTGCCTGCACCGCAACGGCCTGAGCGCCATGACGCGCGCGCTCGAGGCGGGGGCGGATGTGGTCTACGCGGACTCGGATCGGATCGACATGAAGGGAACTCGCCAACTTCCCTATTTCAAGCCCGACTTTTCGCCGGACCTTCTGTTCCATGAAGACTACATCTCGGATTGCGTAGGCATATCGCGCCATATCTGGGACGGAGAATGGTGCTTCGACGACCCGTACGCTTCGGTACTTCGCACGGTACAAGCCGCAAGCCGGATCGAACACTTGCCCGCGATACTCAGCCACGCGATGGCTGGAGCTAAAAAAACGCCGTCGGCACCACCGGAATGCCTGGAGAAACTGTTGCGAGGTCGCTATGGGCTATGCGCAGGCGTTGAGGTCACTTCGTCGGGTTGGCGCTGCCGCTTCAGGACCGAGGTGCAGGCGCATGTCACGGTGGTGATTCCGACGCGCGATCGTCTGGACTTGCTGGCACCATGCGTGGACAGTCTGTATGCGACGAACGCGGGGAGCCGTTTCGACGTGATCCTTGTGGACAACGGTTCCAGGCAACCGCAGACGCGCGAGTGGCTGGGGCGGATGGAGCGCGAGCGCGAGAACTTCCGTGTATTGACCGCTGATGTCGAATTCAACTGGTCGCACCTCAACAACGTTGCCATAGCCGAGGCCAGGGGCGACGTCTTCGTCTTTCTGAACAATGACACCGTGTCGATCACCGAGGGGTGGCTTGCGCGCATCGCCGAATACGCAATGCGAAAAGACGTGGGTGTTGTCGGGGCGTTGTTGCTGTTCGAGGATGGAACGATTCAACACGCGGGCGTGGTGGTCGGCTACGGTGGACGTGCGGGCCACGTCTATAGCGGGGTTCGCCCGGATGACAATGGCGGCATATTTGTTTCGCCCGGGGTTTCGCGCAACGTAGCGACCGTAACCGGGGCATGTCTCGCCGTCAGCCGCACTGTCATGGATACGATAGGAGTCTTCAACGAGGCGTATCGAATCGTGGGCAACGACACCGAATTCTGCCTGCGCGCGCATCTCGCGGGCCTCAGCAACGTCTACTTGCCGGAAATTGTCCTGTTGCACCACGAGTCGCAATCGCGGGGACGCTCGGATCCCCCATCCGACAACGACAAGTTGGAACGCTTTATTGCCGAGCACATGCCTCGCGATCCTTTCTACAACCCCAACCTGACGCTGTCGTCGCTGTATCCGAGTCTGTCCGCTGAACCCCGAGCCCGCAGATAGTTTCGAGACTGCGGGCGGAGCCGTGCGCCGGAGTTCTGGTCCTCGCGGGACGGCTCGCGCGCCTCAGGTGGGGCGAAACTCGGCGTCGAGATCGCGGTCGTCGCAGAAGTAGAAGAACGCATCCCGCAGTTCCGCGATGCGCACGCTCGGCGGTATCTCTACCTCCATCGCCAGGGAGAATATCGGCGTGCCCGTATGCGGCGCTCGCTCGGTCGTGGTATCGAGGTTGTGTATGTTGATGTTGCGGGACGAGAAAAAGCTCGCTACGGCGTACACGATGCCCGGATGATCCATTGCCGTGACGCTCACCGTATACGGCAGACAGCCCTCGACCCCTTCGCGGTCGCTGGTGCGGCGGAACAGAAAGGCAAGGCCGTTGGCCTCGGCGAGCCGCGCGAGTTTGTCTTCGAGGCGCGTCAGCGCCAGACCGTTGCCGGATACGCTCATGAGAACCGCGAACTCGCCCCCGAGCACCGTCATGCGGCTGTCCTCGATAGACAGCCGCAGATCGTGCGCCAGCTTGGCGAGATCGTTGACCAGACCGGGCCGGTCCTGGCCGATAGTGGCGACAACCGCGCGGGTCATGTATTCAGGTGCTCCGAGAGATATGCCGAAAGGTCCGCGGTCGCGACGCGGCATTGTTGCATGGTGTCTCGATCGCGTACCGTCACCGTGTCGTCCTGCTCGATCGTTTGGAAGTCGACGGTCATGCAGAAGGGCGTCCCCACCTCGTCGTGGCGACGATAGCCCTTGCCGATATTGCCCGTGTTCTCGTATAGCACGCGACCAAGACCCGATTCCTGCAATGCGTGCTTGATAGCCAGCGCCTTGGCGACGATGCCTTCGTGGTTGCGCTTCAGCGGCATCACGGCGGCCTTGATTGGCGCGAGGTGCGGCTTGAGGCCCAACACGGTCCGCTGCGATCCATTGGCGAGCTTCTCGACGCGATACGCTTCGTTCAGCACCGCCAGCACGCCTCGATCGACCCCGGCGGAAGGCTCGATGACGTAAGGCACCGTCCACTTTCCGGATGCCTGGTCCAGCGTTGCCAGCCGCGCCGTCGAGTCGGCATTCGGCATGACGTCGGCGTCGATGGAGAGTTTCGACTGGCCCTTCGTGTGCGAGCCGAGATCGAAATCGGTGCGATTGGCGATCCCTTCGAGTTCCTCCACGCCGTGGGGGAAGCGGTACATGATGTCGACGGTCGCCTTCGAGTAGTGCGCCAGTTCGTCCTCGGGTACGTGGAACAGACGCAGGTTGTTCGGGTTCACCCCCTGACCCTGCCACCAGTCGAGGCGCGCCTGGACCCAGGTGTCGTGCCAGTGCTCATCCGTCCCTGGCTCGACGAAGAATTCGAGTTCCATCTGCTCGAATTCGCGCATGCGGAAGATGAAGTTCCGAGGCGTGATCTCGTTGCGGAACGCCTTCCCGATCTGGGCGATGCCGAAGGGCGGGCGGCGCGAGGTCGAGTCGAGCACGTGCTTGAAGTTGGTGAAGATCGACTGCGCCGTCTCGGGTCGGAGATAGGCGAACGCGGAGCCGTCGTCCACGGGGCCGATAGCGGTCTTGAACATCAGGTTGAACGGACGCGGCTCGGTCAGGTCGTCGGAGCCGCAGTTCGGGCAACGGCCATCAAGGTGGTCGGCGCGCCAGCGCGACTTGCACGCGCGGCAGTCCACGAGCGGATCGGCGAAAGTATCCTCATGGCCGGAGTGGTGCAGGACGTTGCGGTTTGTCAGGATGGCGGAATCCAGCCCTTCGACGTCGTCGCGCTGATGGACCACGGCGCGCCACCAGGCGGCCTTCAGGTTGTTCTTCAGCTCGACGCCGAGGGGGCCGTAGTCGTATACGCCTTGCAATCCGCCGTAGATATCGCTCGCCGGGAAGATGAACCCGCGCCGCTTGCACAGGGCAACCAGTTCGTCCATGGACTGCGCGGGCATTTTTCAGACTCCGGGGTTCGCTACGGGAAGCTTGGGGCGGCGGCACTATACCGAAATTCTTGTCGCCGTGAGGACACGCGAATTGTCTGAAGTCTGGATACGGGCTAGAAATGCAGGAGATGCGGTTCGAGCGAATTCAGGTCTACGACGCCAACGGCGTTCAAGCCCGCCATGTGTCCCGCGCACTCGCCGGGATTGAAGATGAGTTGGTGCGCCTTCCGCTCCATGCGCATCATGTGGGTGTGGCCGTGGAGGGCGAGATCGTGCTCGGTACCCAGCGTGCCTTTCAATTCGGTCGGGTCGTGGACGACGAGGATGCGGCGGTTGGACCAGACCACTTCGAGGGGCGGGTCCTGGAAGTGAAAGCCGAACTCCCGCGCGGCGGCCGTGAGCCCGTCGCGCTCCTGGTCGTTGTTGCCGAACACGCCGTACAGCGGCGCGGCGAGAGCGGCGAACACGGCAAGGGTCTTGCCCTGCGTGATGTCGCCCGTATGCACGACCGCATCTACGCCCGCATCGTTGAAGAGCTGCACGATGCGGCGACAGTTCTTCAGGTTGTTGTGCGTGTCGCTGACGACGCCGATGCGCATGCTTGGAGAACCGCGCTGAGCGGTGCCAGGCGAACGGACTATGCCACGCGTTCCAGGATGTGGATCCCGCACGCGCTGCCGAGTCCGATCACATGCGTCATGCCGAGGCGGGCGCCCGCTACCTGGCGCTTGCCCGCTTCGCCGCGAAGGTGCGTGGACACTTCGTAGATGTTCGCGATGCCGGTGGCGCCCAGGGGATGACCTTTCGAGAGCAGGCCGCCGGACACATTGACCGGAATCCTGCCGCCCAATGCGACCTCGTCCTCATCGATCAGTCGGCCCGCTTCGCCATCGGCGCACAGCCCGAGATTCTCGTAGTGCAGGATTTCCGCCGTCGCGAAACAGTCGTGGAGTTCGACCAGGTCGACATCGCCGGGGCCGACCCCGGCCATCTCGTACGCCGCCGCCGCGGCTTTGCGCGTGCAGGTATTGACGTCGGGCATCACGAGATCGCGCTCTTGCCACGGGTCGGAGGTGAGCACCGATGCCCGCACCTTGACGGCGCGGTCCATCAGTCCCAGTTCCCTGGCCTTCTTCTCGCTGGCGATGACCGCCGCGGCGGAACCGTCCACGTTGACCGAACACATGAGCTTGGTGATGGGATAGGAGATCATTTCCGCGTTCATCACGGTTTCGAGCGGCGTCTCGATCTGGTACATCGCTTTCGAGTTCATCGTCGCGTGGTGGTGGTTCTTGACTGAGACCTTGGCGAACTGTTCGAAGGTGGTTCCATGCTTGCGCGCGTGCTCCATGCCGGCTTCGGCAAACACCGACGGCATGGTTCCCGAACCGAGCAGCCCTTCTTTCGGAATACCGCTGCGGCCGCCTCCGCCGCCGAGCAGGCCGCGGCCCATCTGTTCGACGCCCACCGCGATGACGAGATCGTAGAGATCCGCCTTGACCGAAGTCCAGGCTTCGCGAAACGCCGTCGCGCCGGTGGCGCACGCGTTCGCGCAGTTGACGACCGGTATCCCGGTCTGGCCGATCTGTTGCAGGATGCGTTGACCGACCATTCCGCTCGCCTGTCCCAGGTTGCCGCAGTACAGCGCCTGCATGTCCTGGATGGTCAGACCGCAATCGTCGAGCGCCATCAGCGCTGCTTGGGCCCCGATCTGGGGCACGGATTTCTCGGGGAATCGCCCGAACTTGATCATGTCCACGCCGACGACATATGCATCAGTCATTGCTCAGCTCCTTTGGTTGCTGCTCCATTCCGGTGGTGTTGGGTTCTAACTGGTTCGTGGTGGTCGTGGTTGGAAAAAGTATGAGAGGTATGCGTTTCCGTCCCGGTCACGGCGCCCCAGGGCATCGCCGTATGTCACTTCGACGGGCATGTCGAACGCGATGTTGGACGGATCCGGCTCGACATTGATCAGGTTGCCCTTGACCGTCGCGCCGTCGTCGAGATCGACGATCGCCGAGATGTACGGCACGTCGATGCCCGGAAACGACCGGTACACGATCGAATAGGAATAGAGCTTGCCCGTATTGGATAACGCGACGGCACGCATCTGCTCCCGCGCTCCGCATTTCGCACACACCTGGCGCACATCCAGAAAGATCGCACCGCAGGCGTCGCACTTGTGGCCTTCGAGGTAGGGGTCCCCCGAATCCGGAATTTTCAGGTAAGAGACCGCTGGCAGCGGTTTGGCGGACATTGAACGCTCCCCATGACACAAGCGCCAAGGCCAGCATACACCGGAGGGTTTAGCGGATGAATGCTCTTTGCCGCAGTAGCTCCATCACGCGCTGCGCGCATTCGTCCACGTCGAGCGATGCCGTATCGAGCACGAGGTCCGGCGACTGCGGCGCTTCGAATTCGGAGCTGACGCCAGGGAAGCTCGGAATCTCGCCGCGCTCCGCCGCTGCGTAGAGTCCTCTTTCGTCGCGGCGTTTCAACTCGTCCATGGGCGCGGTCAGGAACACCTCGAGGAACTTGTCGGAGCCAACGACCGCCCGCGCGCGTTCGCGCACCCGGTCGAGCGGCACCACGAACGCGGTCAGGCAAATCAGGCCCGCATCGTTGATTTGCCGCGCGGACTCCGCCGCGCGCCGCACGTTTTCGGAGCGATCCTCGGCTGAAAACCCGAGATCTCGGCTTAGCCCCAGGCGAAAGCTCTGTCCGTCGATGACCGTGGCCAGGCGCCCCTGTTCGAACAGCTTGCGCTCCACGGCCTGGGCAATGACCGTCTTGCCGCTTTTCGACAGTCCGGTAAACAGCACGGTGACCGGCGTCTGTCCCAGGCGATGCGCCTTTTCTTCGGCGGTGACCGCGGGGCTGGCGGCGGTCAGAGCGCCGCGAGGCGTCTCGTCCCAGTGCGAATGCATCGCCTGCCCTCCGGGGTTCTGGATCATGCCCGCGCCGACCGTGATGTTGGAGATGCGATCGATGACGATGAAGGATCCGGTAGCCCGGCTTTCTTCGTATGCGTCATGGGCGATCGGCTCGGAGGCAACCAGGCGCACGCGACCGATTTCGTTCAGTTCGAGGGTCGATGCGGGCACGGGCTCCAGGGTGTTGACGTCGATCCGATCGCGCAACGTTTCGATGTGGCAAAAGACCTGTTTCGCGCCTTGCTTGAGAATGTACTGTTTGCCCGGCGTCATCGCCGTTTCGCTCATCCACACCAGCGTCGCGTCGATCGTGTCCGAGACCCGGGGCTGGTTCGCGGGGCTTGCCAAAACGTCGCCGCGGCTGATGTCGATCTGGTCGGCGAGCGTCAGCGTAACTGCCATGGGTGGAAACGCTTCCTCGAGGTCGCCGTCCATCGTGACGATGCGCGTCACCTCGGTCGCCAGACCGGATGGCAGCACGACGACAGCATCTCCCGGCCGCACCGCCCCGCTCGCCACGCTGCCGCTGTAGCCGCGAAAGGACGCATCCGGCCGGTTCACGCGCTGCACCGGCATGCGGAAGTTTTCGATGCCGCCACCGGGAGCGATATGCATGTTCTCGAGCAGGTACATCAGGGATGGGCCCCGATACCACGGCATGTTTGCGGAGCTTTCGACGACGTTGTCGCCGTGCAGCGCCGATATGGGAATGAAGTTGAGATCTTCCACCTGCAGGCGGGAGGCGAACGCGTAGTAGTCTTCGCGTATGGCCGCAAAGACGGCCTCGTCGTAGTCCACCAGGTCCATCTTGTTCACGGCGACGATGAGGTGCCGTATGCCGAGCAGGCGCGCGATGAAGGTGTGTCGCCGCGTTTGTGTCATCACCCCGTTGGCTGCGTCGATCAGGATGATCGCGGCATCGCAGTTGGAGCCGCCCGTGGCCATGTTGCGCGTGTACTGCTCGTGGCCGGGCGAGTCGGCGATGATGAACTTGCGCTTGGCGGTGGAGAAGTAGCGGTAGGCCACATCGATGGTGATGCCCTGTTCGCGTTCGGCCTGCAATCCGTCCACGAGCAGCGCCAGGTCCAGTTCGCCCGCGCGGGAGCCGCCGGTCCTGCTCTCGCGCCTGACGGCCGCGAGCTGATCTTCATAGATCAGTTGCGAGTCGTGTAGCAGGCGTCCGATGAAAGTGCTCTTGCCGTCGTCTACCGAGCCGCAGGTCAGCAGGCGCAGAATCTCCTTGCGTTCCTGCTGGGCGAGGTAGCCATCGATGTCCCGTTCGATCAGCCGTCGTTGATCGGACATGGGCGTCGTCGACGGGGGCATCAGAAATATCCTTCGCGTTTCTTCTGTTCCATCGAGCTCACGGCATCGTGGTCGATCAACCGACCCTGCCTTTCGGAATGCGTGGCGAGCAGCATCTCCTGGATCACTTCCGGCAGGGTTCGCGCGGTCGATTCGATGGCGCCGGACAATGGATAGCAGCCGAGGGTGCGGAACCGCACCATGCGTTGCTTTGGTCGTTCTCCGAGCTCGAGCGGCATGCGTTCGTCGTCCACCATGATCAGCGTGCCCTCGCGTTCGACCACGGGTCGCTTGGCCGCCAGGTAGAGCGAGACGATCTCGATGTTCTCCGCCAGGATGTACTGCCAGACGTCGATCTCCGTCCAGTTGGACAGCGGAAAGACGCGCACTTCCTCGCCGCGATTGATGTTGCCGTTGTACAGGTTCCAGAGTTCGGGACGCTGGCTCTTGGGGTCCCAGCGATGATTGCGGTCGCGTATGGAGTAGACGCGCTCCTTCGCTCGCGAGCGCTCCTCGTCCCGCCGGGCGCCGCCGAAAGCCGCGTCGAAACCGTGCTTTTCGAGGGCCTGCAGCAGCGCCTGGGTCTTCATGATGTCCGTGTACTTCTTGCTGCCGTAGGTGAATGGCGTGACGTTGTCGGCGACCCCCTGGTTATTGGTGTGGACGATCAGGTCGAGCCCGAACTGCCGCGCCACCCGATCCCGGAATGCGATCATCTCGCGGAACTTCCATGTCGTATCGACGTGCAGGAGCGGGAAGGGCAATCCTCCGGGAAAGAACGCCTTGCGCGCGAGGTGCAGCAGGACGGACGAATCCTTGCCGATCGAATAGAGCATGACCGGGTTCTCGAACTCCGCCGCAACCTCGCGGATGATGTGGATGCTCTCCGCTTCGAGTTGCTTGATGTGCGTCAATGCCGCCATGGGAGCAATTCTAATGCCAGAAACGCGCCCTTAAGCGGCGATTAGTAAGCCGATTTCGTATTTGGATAGAAACTTTCGGCCGCGCAGCCCGGGCGTGTTGGCTCGCGGAGCGGGTAAAGCTGACGCGCGCTGGCAGGAGAGAAGGCTCACCAAAGGGAACGTCGTCCGGCCAGTTCGGAGCGTCTATGTCGGCGAGGCGTTCTTGACCGGGTTCACGATCTCGACCTTCGGGAACCGCATGAAGTCACGGTCGGTCGTCGCGATTGACGCGCCGTGTTCCAGCGCCAGGGCGGCGAGGTGCGCATCCATCACCATGGCGCCCTTTGCCTGGCCCTCCTCGCAGAGTTCGCTCAGGAGCGTCCAGCTTCGCGGCCCCGGTTGAAGCAACCGCACGTTGGGTTGCGAAAGCCACTCGTTGACCAGCAAGCAGGCGGCTGCCGGCGTCAGGGGACGCGTGTAGATGCGGCGGTCCGACGCGATACGGACAAACGCCAGCAACGTGACCAAGCCGAAGCCGACGGGGCGGCCGGAGGAGAACTCGGTCTCGAGCCACTGCCGGGAGGCCTCGTGATGTGGACTCTCGGAGTCGTAGGCATAGAGGAGGAGATTGGCGTCGACGAGTATCACCGCCGAGCGGCGCCGTCGAGCAGGTCTAGCAGGCCGCCGATGTCGTCAATGTCAAATCCTTCCCTGATGCCCATTGGACGTGCCTTCACGGCAAACGGTGCTGCAAGATCCTCTTCCCTGGGTGACTCGAGCCCGCGGCGAAGGAAGGCGTTCACGACATCTTTCATGCTTGTGCCGGTCCGCGTCATCTCATCGCGCAGCTTGGCCGCGACGTCTCGGTCAAGCGTCAAGGTTGTTCTCATGCGACGAGATGATAGGAATGGAGCATCATGATGTCAATTAATCTTCATCATAATGCTGGAAACAGATAGTGGACCGTCGAACCGGGCTGGGCCGGAGCCTTCAGCCGGGGAGCGCGAGGGGGCGCCCCTCGCAAGAAGGAGCCTTCAGCCGGGGAGCGCGAGGGGGCGCCCCTCGCAGCCTCGCAAGAGGGAGCCTTCAGCCGGGGAGCGCGAAAGAGGGAGCCTGAGCGCGCGCCCCTCGCAAGAGTCAGTCGCAAGAGGGAGCCTTCAGCCGGGGAGCGCGAACTTCGTCTTGCCGGATTGTCCAACGAGAGCGACGGCGGGGTAGGCGCGGAGGCGTTGAGCGATCAGGGGAGAGATCGACCGCTTGAGCATTCATGCATTTAAGAAATACATTTCTATTTTGCAAGAACAACCCGAGCATTTCCCTCCATGGACGGAGAGCTCGGCCGGGCCACAGGCGATGCCGCAGGCGCCGGCTGCGGGGCACTGCTACCGGATACCGTACGCGTGCACAGGCAGCCAAGTGACCAGCGCCTCCCACCGGTAGATGATCACCAGGCCGATGAGCTGAATGACGATGAACGGCACCACCCCACGGTAGATGATACGCAGGTCGATGCCCGGAGGCGCAATGCGGCGCAGATAGAACAGCGCGGCGCCGATCGGCGGCGTCAGAAAGCTGGTCTGCAGGCAATCCGCGAACAGCACGGTAAACCACACCGGGTCGAAGGCGAGGCCGGCCACGATCGGCGCGACCAGGGGCAGAAGGATGAGGGTCAACTCCAGCCAGTCGAGAAAGAAACCCAGAAGGACGGTCGCGATGAGTATGCAGATGACGATGCCGTCGGGACCGAACGGCAGCCCGAGCAGCGCCCGTTCGATCATTTCATCGCCGCCGAGACCGCGCAGGACCAGGTTGAAGCACACGGCGCCCAGAATCCCGCCGAAAATGAATGCCGAGGTGCGCGAGGTCTCGTCGATCACCTCGCGCATCACCGGCAGGCTGATAGCGCCTTTCGCGAGGGCCAGCAACAGCGCCCCCGCGGCGCCCACGCCCGCCGCTTCGGTGGGCGTGGCAAGTCCGAAAAATATGCTGCCGAGCACCGCGAGTATCAGCAACGCCGCCGGGACAATCGCCTTGACCAGCCCTGCAGGGTTTCCGACAGCCCCAGGCTGAAGGCGACCGCGCCGGTACACAGCCCGTCCAGCAGCGTACGATCCGACGCAGGCAGAGCATCCCACACCGCGAGGTTCACCACGAGGTGCGTCGCGCTGAACGGCTGGTGCCAGCCCGGGAAATAGTTGTATTTGGCTATGCGTGCGAAACCGAGAGCCTGGTCCACGACCGGCTGGGCGTATTCGGTGGCGTCTATGACCCCGGTTTCCAGGGCCTGGAAGATTTCGCCTGGCGGCAGCATGGTGACCGAAGCGCCGACTCGCCGCATGGCCTTGCCGCCGAGACCGGCAAACCGAATCTTCAATCCCGAAAGGTCATCGATCGACTCGAGCGGTTCCCGAAACCATCCAGCCGTTTCCGAAAATTAGAAAACAAACTATGGACACGGCAACATGGGTCATCGTATCGATTACGGCGATCGGGTGCGCTGCTACGATGGACATCAATCTGTGATCGACCTGTTGAAGCGGATTCTGTTGGCGGATCGAAGATGGGTAACCGTCGCCCGCATCTGCATTTTCGTTGGCTATGTCAGATGTGGTGGCATGGCACTCAAGGTAGGCTGGTGGCCAGCTCGGACGGGTTTTACTACCACTGTATAGTCGGACTGATCATGATAAGAATGTTCTGGCCGCGACGGCGGGGGCAAAATACGGCTGCCTAGATCGTGTAGTCCTTCCGACATCATCACGGTTCCTTGCGTTTCCTGTAAGGTCTTGGGGCGTCGAGGTCACGAAGATGACGCTGGAGGTACTGTCATCGAGGTGGCGCAGCGCCCCACGAAGAGCCTCGTGGCTGTGAAGATGGAAGCTCGTCGGCGGACGGAGACGATGAACGCGCGTGGCCATCCGCAGAGTTTTGCCTCCCCGCGCGGTGCTGCGGGTTAGGTGCCCGCGCCCACTCCTCTGCGGACGGCCGGCGTCTTTAGGCGGTTGCAGGCGACTGTGCGGCGCAGGCTCCCAGATCATCGGTGCACCATCGAATTCCGTTCTGCTGAAGCCGGCGGCCCTGAGCCAGCCAGGGAAAAGGAGAGTGGCGTCGACGAGTATCCACGCCGGGCTGTCACTCGTGACCCTCGGGTAGACGCAATAGGCGCTCGCCGCGCCAGACACGAACGATTCTCACCCTGCGGGTATCGCGACGGTAAACGATCCGGAACGGTCGGTGAATGAGTTCGCGAAGGAGCGGCTGATCGAATTCAGGCACCACGCGACCCATGTCTGGATGGTCGGCCAGGGCCTGCACACGTTGCAAAACCTCTGCAATCAGCCTCTCTCCGGCCTCCGGCACGCCTTGCTCCGCATACCAAGCGCGTACTTCCTCAAGGTCAGCAAGTGCCGATTCGGCAAAGCTGATGGTGATGCGGGACATAAAGCTATTTCAGACCGAGCCGCTCCCTGGCCTCGTCGAAATCGACTTCCCGTCCCGCGTCCAGATCCGCAAGCCCGGCAACCACCGCGCGCATGAAGTCGCGTTCCTCCTGGGCTCGCTCATAGTCGCCGACGGACTGGACGACGGCAACGCCCCGGCCGCGGTTCGTGACCAGCACGGGCCGGTGTACGTCGGTCGTATGTTTCACCACGCGCCCCGGATTCACCTTCAGGTCCGATAAGGGAACGAGATCCTCGGAGAACTTGATTGTCACCCTACGGCTCCAAAAAACCAGTCAGAAGCACTAATAATAGCCCCTGTTACAAGACCTTTCTAATGGTCATCCGAGGCAACGCAGATGACACCCCTTCCTTGACCGTCGCTCGCGCCGATCTGAGGCTCAGGTGCCCAGATCACCGGCGCACCATCGAATTCCGTTTCGCACGACTGTCCGAAACGTCGGGTTCTGCCAGCTCTTGGGGTCGTGACCGAGTTGCAGGCAGAAAACCCTCGAGTTCCTGTGGATCCGGCTCCACGCCAGGGTGTGCATGGAATGTTCTTTCGATGTCGTCAGCAGGACGTCGCAGTCATCGCTGCAGTCACCCATGGCGAAGGTCTCGTCGTATATCTCGAAGCTATTGAGACCGACCGAGGCGGGGTGGTCTTCGTTCACATCTATGTGATAGGAACCCAGCCAGATATCCGACGTAAAGCGTCGATCTGGGAGCCCGATAATCTCTCCCCACCATTCGTCCTCCCTGTAATTCAGCAACGCATGATGCAACACGAAAACCGGCTGACCGCGATCGAGCATATGCTCGATGCATGCTTGGGGTTTCCCCTCCGGCAATCCCCGCAGCATCGTATAGAACAGCGTCACGTCGTAGCTGTCGCGAACCTCCTCGTCGTTGTCTTCGAAGCCGGCGGAGGTAACCCAATCGTCAAAACTCTGCATATACGGTTTGATTCCATCGAGACCATAGATGAAGTCGTGGAAAGGCCGGACATGAAAAGGGTGGCTTCCTGTAAGAACGGCGACTGATAGTTCCTGACTCACGTCATTTACCCCTGGATTGGTGATCTTCATATTACCGCGCACTCGAGGAAGTCGGCACTCCGTTGTACGCCGTTGTGTCCGAATCCTGGGGCGTTTGACCTCGCGCGCAAGCGTCGAAGTCCGAATGGGCTGCTATGCTCCGCCACGCGTTCAACTTTCCGGCACCGCTCGCGCACGCGCACGCGCGTGTTTGCGGTTCCGGACCCGACGGGAGCTGCGGATGGCCTTCGCGGGTCGCTGCGTGTCGTACATCGCGATCGTCGTGACGGGGTTCGCCACGGGTGCGGAACCGGACCAGGCAGTCCCGAAGAAGAAGCCTCTCGACATCGAGAGCGTCTACTACGCCCAACACGGACTCTTGCACGCCGCCCTCGACCGCGTGCGGTTCTCCTCGGACGACCTCGCCGAGATCTACTTCGTGGGTTTTGCGCCGGACGCGGCGGAGGATGTGTTCGAAAGCGAGGTCAAGCACGTCGAGGCGCTGTTCCGGGAAAGGCTCGGCGGGGAGGGTCGCACCGTGTTGCTCATCAACAGCCGCAACACCGTCGACGAACTGCCCCTGGCCAACGGTCCGAACCTCGCCGCCGTACTTGAGGGGATGGCCGCACGGATGGGACCGGAGGACCTGCTGTTCCTGCATATCACTACCCACGGTTCAAGAAAGCACCGGCTGTCGGTGTCGTTCGAGAACCTGGGACTGAACGATCTTTCGGCCGAGGAGGTCGGCGATATCATCGATAGTGCGGGACTGCCGTGGCGCGTCGTCGTGGTCTCGGCGTGCTTCTCCGGCGGTTTTATCAAGGCCTTGAAGTCGCCGCGTGCCATGGTCATCACCGCCGCCAGCGCGAAACGCACGTCGTTCGGTTGCAAGAATGGGCGCGAGTACACCTATTTCGGGGCGGCTTTCTATCGCGATAGCCTGATCGACGCGAACTTCCGCGCCGCCTTCGACCGGGCCGTGCCGCTGGTGCGTGCGCGCGAGAAGGAGCAGGACTTCAAGCATTCGAGGCCGCGGATCTGGATCGGCAAGGAGATCGCCGCCAGGCTGCCGCACACGTGGAACCGGTCCGGCCTGAGTGCGACAGGAGGGAAGGCCGGTACCCTTACGGTTCCTTGAGCGGTCTCGACAGCGGTCTCGGACACGCGCAATCGTCGTCCTACGGCTCGGCGGGACAGGGTCGCAGGTGGCTGGCTTGTGCTCCGAGGCCGAAACAACGCGACTTCGAGCCACAGCGCGGGCGCGGGGAGGGGGCTGACCGCGATCTCTCGAACGATGCGGAGGATATCCAGGCGACGTTGGGCGAGTTCACAGCACTGATGGAGGCGGGAGATGTGCCGAGCGTCACGGGTACGCGCATGGTGAGGGCTCAGTCCATCCCAATCGTTTCCTTCAGTAGCGCGTTCACCTGTCTCGGGTCCGCCTTGCCCTGGGTTTCGCGCATGACCTGGCCGACGAAGAAGCCCAGGAGCCTGGTCTTGCCCGCACGCAACTCCGCGACCTGCTGCGGATGTTCGTTAACGATGCGCGCGACGATGCGAGCCAGTTCGTCGGTGTCGCGCATTTGGCGCAATCCCTTCGCATCGATGATTGCGTCGATGTCGCCGCCTTCCTCCCACAGCGCATCGAAGACGGTTTTCGCCGCGGTGTTGGAGATCGCGCCGGTTTCGATGCGTCCGATGAGCTGCGCCATCTGGGCTGGGGAGACCGGGCACCGCGTGATATCGGTATCGTGGCGATTCAGCGTGGCGGCGACGTGGTCCATGATCCAGTTGGCGGCCTGCCTGGCGTCGGCCCCCGCCGCGACGATGGCGTCGAAGTACGCGGCGGTGTCGGGATCGTCTGCGATCGCGCGCGCGGCATAGGGGGACAGTCCGAGGTCATCCACGTAACGGGCGCGCCTGGTCCAGGGCAGTTCCGGCACGCACGCGCGCGCTTCTTCCAGCAGGTCCGGCGTGATGCGAACCGGCAGCAGGTCGGGATCGGGGAAGTAGCGATAGTCGTCGGATAGCTCCTTGCTCCGCATCGGCCGCGTCTCGTCGCGCTCCGCGTCGTATAACCGCGTCTCGCGTTCGATGCGGCCGCCGGATTCCACGACGTCGATCTGGCGCTCGATCTCGTGGCGCAACGCGCGTTCGACGAACCGGAATGAGTTCAGATTCTTGATTTCCGTGCGCTCGCCGAGTTCGCTGGAACCGACAGGGCGAACGGAGATGTTTGCGTCGCAACGCATGGATCCCTCGTTCAGGTTGCCGTCGCAGATTCTTAAAGCGCGCACCAGGACATGCATCTCGCGGAAGAAGGCGGCCGCCTCTTCGGGCGTGCGCAGGTCCGGGTCGGATACCACCTCGAGCAGCGGCGTTCCGGCGCGGTTGAGATCGACGCCGGTCAGGCCGGCGAACGCATCGTGGAGCGATTTTCCGGCGTCCTCCTCGAGGTGGGCGCGGGTGATGCCGATCGTGCGCGGTTCCCCGGTCCCATCCAGAGCGTCCAAGGTCACCGTGCCGCGGCCGACGATGGGTTGCTCGAATTGACTGATCTGGTAGCCCTTCGGGAGGTCGGGGTAAAAGTAGTTCTTGCGGTCGAAGCGACAGGCCGGGGCGATCTCGGCTTCGATGGCGAGGCCGAAGGTCAGAGCCATGCGGACAGCCTCGCGGTTGAGTACCGGCAGCACACCGGGCAGGCCGAGATCCACCGGGCAGGCCTGCGTATTCGGGGCAGCGCCGAACGCCGTTGCGGCACCGGAGAATATCTTCGACTTGGTGGCGAGTTGAACGTGGATCTCAAGCCCGATGACGCTTTCAAACGGCATCGGCGCAGTTCCTGCCGGAAGAATCGTCTGCCAGCTTTGCGGATGTCCCAGTTCCGCGCGCGGGGCTGTCCTGGATTTTGGGATGCTGGCGGTGCCAGTCTGTGCGGCGCTGGTATTGCGCGGCGAGTTTGAGGATCCTGCCCTCCGCGAAATGCGGCGCGATGAGCTGCAGCCCCACCGGCAATCGGTCGAGCATGCCGCACGGTAGGGACATCGCCGGCAGCCCCGCGAGACTCGCGGGAATCGTAAACACGTCCTGGCGGTACATGGCCACGGGGTCGGTAACGGCACCGAGCATGAAGGCGACACCCGGCGTCGCGGGCGCGGCGATCACGTCGACCTCGGCGAACGCGTCCAGGAAGTCCTGGCGAATCAGACGGCGGACCCGTTGCGCTTGCAGGTAGTAGGCGTCGTAGTAGCCGATCGAGAGCGCGTATGTCCCGGTCAGAATGCGTCGCTTGACCTCCGCGCCGAAACCCTCGGCGCGAGACCGGCGGTAGAGGTCGTCGATGTCTTCCGTGGATTCGGCGCGGTGCCCGAACCGTACGCCGTCGTAACGCGACAGATTGGCCGACGCTTCCGCGCTCGCGATGACATAGTAGGTCGATACGGCGGCGTGGGTGTGCGGCAGGGACAGGGTCGTCAGAGAATGGCCGGCGGCTTCGATTTCTCGCGCTGCGGCTTCCAGGCGCGCGCCCATGCCCGCATCCAGGTTGTCCCAGTATTCGGTGGGCAGGCCGATGGTCATCGGCTCGGGGCCGTCGAATGCGGTGGGTCCCGCGTCGGTACTGGTGGAATCGCGCGGGTCGTGTCCCTCCATGATTCGGAGCAGCGTCGCCACGCCGTCGGCATCGCGGGCGAACGCCCCGCCCTGATCGAGACTCGAGGCGAATGCCACCATGCCATACCGCGAGACGCGGCCATACGTGGGCTTGAGCCCCGTCACGCCGCAGAACGCGGCGGGCTGGCGAATCGATCCTCCGGTATCGGTGCCGGTGGCGCAGGGTACGAGCTCCGCGCTGACGGCGGCCGCCGACCCCCCGGATGACCCGCCGGGCGCCCGGCTCGGATCCCAGGGGTTGCGCGCGGGGCCAAACCAACTGGTCTCGTTGGACGATCCCATCGCGAATTCATCCATGTTGGTCTTGCCGAGACATACGGCGCCGGCGGCGGCCAACTTGCTGACGACCGTCGCATCGTACGGCGCGATGAAATTCCGAAGCATTCGGGATGCGCACGTCGTGCGCATACCCTTGGTACAGAAGACATCCTTGTGCGCCAGGGGAATACCCGTCAATGGTCCGGCTTCGCCCCGCGCGATACGTTCATCCGCGGCCTTCGCTGCGGCCAGCGCGTCCTCGCGTGCGATCGTGATGAAACAGTTGAGTCGTTCGTTCGTGGCGGCGATGCGCGAGAGGAAGTGCTCGGTCAGTTCGACGGCACTATAGCGCTTGTCCAGCAGGCCGCGCCGCAGTTCGGCGATGGATTCATGCGCGTTCACCGCGATGGGTCACTCCATGACCCTGGGCACCAGGTAGAGACCGTCCCGCGTTGCCGGTGCGATTCCCTGGTAGGTTTCGCGGTTCACCGATTCTGTCACGATGTCGTCGCGCAGCGGCTGGTCCGTATCGAGGGGATGTGCCAGCGGGGCCGCGCCCTGGGTATCGACGGCGCGCATCTCGTCGATCAACGCGACGATTCTGTTGAGGTCATCGAGCGCGGGCCCCACCTCCTCTGGCGTCAGTTCGAGTCGGCTCAGGCGCGCGAGTTTGGCGAGGGTTTCGCGGTCCATCGGCGGTACCGGGGGTTTTTAGGCTAGATCGTGAACTCTACTACATCCGGCGGCGCATTCTCATCCGGCGGGGTCCCCTGCGGGGGGATTGATCAGCCGCGGGGGGCTCCGGCCCTCCAGCTTTCTTGCCGAACGGTGATGCCGTTGTTAGAGTGCATCTGCTTGTCGCGTCGCGAGTTTTTTCTTAAAGATGTTCAAGGCAATTCGCGGGTTATTCTCGAAAGATCTTTCCATCGATCTCGGCACGGCCAACACCCTGATCTTCGTGCGCGACAAGGGCATTGTGCTGGACGAGCCTTCGGTGGTCGCGATTCGCGACAGGAACAACCAGCGAAGCGTTGCGGCGGTGGGTGCGCAGGCGAAACGCATGCTCGGACGCACGCCCGGCAGCATTACGGCGATTCGGCCGTTGCGGGACGGCGTCATTGCGGACTTTGTCGTCACCGAGAAGATGCTTCAGTACTTCATCAAGAAGGTCCACGAAAACGCCTTTATCCGTCCGAGTCCGCGTGTGCTGGTGTGCGTCCCCTGCAAGTCCACTGAGCTGGAGCGGCGGGCCATAACCGAGATCGGGGCTCGGGATGTGCAGAGTCGGCTGATCGAGGAACCCATGGCCGCCGCCCTGGGCGCCGGTCTGCCGGTGCATGAGGCCTGGGGCACGATGGTGGTCGACGTCGGCGGCGGCACCACCGAGATCGCGATCATTTCGCTGAACAGCATCGTTTACAGCGAGACGGTTCGCGTTGGCGGTGACCGTTTCGACGAGGCCATCACCAACTATGTTCGGCGCACCAAAGGCTGCTTGATTGGCGAGGCGACGGCGGAGCGCATAAAGCAAGAGATCGGCGCCGCGTTTCCGCTGGAGGATAAACTCGAGATCGACGTGCGGGGACGCAACCTGGCGGAGGGCGTACCGCGCAGCATCACGTTGGACAGCACCGCGATACTCGAGGCGTTGCAGGACCCGCTCTCCATGATCGTTCAGCACGTGAAGACGGCGCTCGAACAGACGCCGCCCGAGCTTTCCTCCGACATCGGCGAAACGGGATTCGTGTTGACCGGCGGCGGGGCCCTGTTGCGGGGTCTGGATACGTTGCTTTCCGAAGAGACCGGGCTGCCTGTCGTCGTCGCGGAGGATCCGTTGACTTGCGTCGCGCGGGGTGGAGGCAAGGCCCTCGAACTCATGGATGGGGGCGTGGATTCAGACCTGCTCTTCTACCGATGACCCGCTTTGTTTCGGGTCGCCCGGCCGTTCTGTAGCGTCCTGCAGACGGCGGAGTTGTCCGTTACGATGAATATCCCGAGCGCGTATGCAGTCGCGCCCGGTGTGCGGTCCATGATGTTGCTGCTTCTATGGGCTAGAGTAGAGGGGGTTTTGGGCCGCGCTCCCTTCATGCGAGGGGTACCCCCTCGCGCTGCTTTTTCTTGCGAGGGACTCCCTCGCGCTCCCCTGAGGGCTGTTTTCAGGAGGGGTGCCCCCTCGCGCACCCCGGCTGAGGGTTTCATGCGAGGGGTGCCCCCTCGCGCACCCCGGCTGAGGGCTCCGTGAAAGGGTTGTTCGCGCGAGAACCCAGCGCCGGACACCTGCTCGCCGGCCTTGCCACCCTGTCCGTTCTCCTCGTCTTCATCGAAGCGAACACGCGTCTCCTGGTTCCTTTTCGGTCGGCGCTCGGCACCGTCGCGACACCGGTACACATGCTGGCGAATGTGCCCACCAACATCTGGCAAGCCGGCGGTTGGTTTGTGGATGTAGTTGCTGATCGCGCCGGAATGCGCGAGCGGATAACAGACCTGGAGAAGCAGGTGGCAGATCTGTCCGCGGTTTCGCAGCAGTTTCTCGCCGTGCGCGAGGAGAACAACAGGCTGCGCGAGCTACTCGGCAGCAGCGCGCGGGTGTCGGGGCAAGAGCTTCTCGCCGAACTCGTCGCCGTGGTGCCCGGTACGCAGAAGCACCGGGTCGTAATCAACAAGGGCACGGCCGATGGCGTTGCTGTCGGCGCGGCGGTGATCGACCCCCGGGGTCTGTTTGGACAGGTCATCGAGACGGCCCGAATGACCAGTGTCGTGCTGCTCATCACGGATACGACACACGCGGTGCCTGCCGAAGTCAGCCGCAACAACATTCGCGTGATCGCCGCCGGCGTAGGCGATTATGACTTCCTGGAACTGGATCCCGTTTCGAAGTCGTCGGACATCCGCGAAGGTGACCTGTTGTACAGTTCAGGACTCGGCGGACGCTTCCCCCAAGGCTACCCGGTGGGCACGGTCATTGCCGTTGACAAGTCGCGAACGGCGCGTTTCGCTCGTGTCCGGGTAAGACCTGCAGCGGCCCTGGATCGCAGTCGGTATGTCCTCGTCGTGTCTCAGCCCGCAGTCGGGGAGGTGGAGTGATTCCCTTTCGCGGCGGATGGGTAGTCATCCTGACGCTGTTGCTCGCCGTGACGCTTGCCGTGATGCAGTTTCCGTTCCATACGCCCCGGTGGTTCGCCCTGCTGCGGCCCGAGTGGGTCCTGCTCGCCGTGTTCTATTGGGGCGTGGAGCGACCGGATCGGGTTCCCATGATCTTCGTCTGGCTCCTCGGGCTCGTTCTCGACGTCCTGCAGGGAGGTCCTCTCGGCGTAAATGGGCTATGCCTTGCGGTCGTAGTCTTTGTCGCGTGGTCGTTCTACGAACGCCTCCGAATGTACTCCCGTCTGCAGCAAGCGATCGTGGTCTTCTTCCTGGCGCTTGGGCTGGAATGCGTCAAGAGCATCGCGGCGGCGCTGCTGCAGGAAACGCCGATATCGGTTACGTTGATCGTTCCCGCAGTTATCACAATGCTCATGTGGCCGCTCGTTCGTGAGTTGATTCAGCGCTGTACGCGACGCATCGCCTGGCGTTGACTGTGCGGATCGTCTAGTCGGCGGAGCGGTCATTGGCAACACTAGCGCGAACGGCATTCCTACTGGCGACCGTGCTGGCGGTGTGTTTCGCGTTGGTGCAGGCCGGCGGGCGCCTGTTCTTCGCACATCTTGAGCAGTTCGAAGATCGCGTCAACGCGCGTCTCGAGAAAACGGAGGTTGCGATCAACGGTCTGGCGGGATCCTGGCGCCACCTCAACCCATCGGTCTCCGCAGCGACCGTCACCTTCGGCGGGGGCGAACTCAAAGGGCTGGAGTTGGAACTCGATATACCGGAAAGCCTTTGGCGCAACCGGTTGGTAGCTCGCCGCCTGCACGTCGAGTCGGCGCGTCTGCGTTTCGTCCGGACGCAGTCCGGCTGGCGGCTCGACGGCAAGACCGGCGATATGGAGTGGGACGACTTTTTCAAGCACAGCGACGAAGTGAAGCTGGCGGGTCGAATCGAACTCGCGGGTTACTCCGCGACGGGCGCCGTTTACGCCCAGGTCGCGGCAACGAATCGCGGCAACCGACATCGATGGCGCGCAACCATTGCCCCGGAGACCAAGAGCCTTCAGCCGGGGAGCGCGAGGGGGCGCCCCTCGCAAGAAGGGAGCCCTCAGCCGGGGAGCGCGAGGGAGTCCCTCGCAAGAAAAAGCAGCGCGAGGGGGCACCCCTCGCTTGAGGAAAACTGCGGCTGTTTTCTCGTCGAACTGGATCTGACCGATACAGGCGGCGACCAACCCGCGGGCCGCGCGCGGTTTCTCGCCGATAGTGTTTCGCTTGCGGGCGAACTCGCCGAGGCGCTTACCCTGCCGGAGTTTCTGCTTGGCATCGAAGGGCGATGGACTGGCGACGGTAGCCGCGCGGTGGTCGCGGCGGACGCGCGCATGTTGGGCGGAACGGCGGGACCAGTGAACGTCGTGGTCTCGGCCGTCGCGCAAGCAATCGGTCGCGACGGCGCGTATCGAGGCGTCGCATCGCTGCAGGCGATGGCGGAGGATGCATCGGTAGCGGTGGACGGGATCGGCGTAAGCGCCGATGCGGATGGGGTCGGATTCTGGTTCGCGAGCCTCGACATCGCTGGGTTGAATCCGTTGCTCGCTGCCGCCTTGGGGCCGCACGGACACTGGTTCGAAGGTGTGGCCGCCGACGGCAGAATGGAAGCGATTCGCGCCCACCTCGGCCGTCGCGGATTCGCCTACCAGGCGCGACTCAACGGCGTGTCCATGTCGAATTACCGAGGCGTGCCCGAAGTGGGGAATGGCTGTGGGCTCCTGCGCGGCCATCTTCGGGCTTTTCGGATCGATTTTCAGTGCGAGGCGGTGCGTTTCGGCTTGCCGCGGTATTTCGACAACTCGTGGGACTACGATGTCGCGTCGGGAGATGTCACTTTCTGGTTCGAGCCCGGCTATCTCGGCGCGCGCGGCGATTTGGAGGTCGCATGGGGCGGCGCTGCGGTGGGTGGTGGCTTTGCGCTCACCCGCCCCCGGGATGCTCTAGAAGGACGATTCGTCCTGCTCGGGTTGGCGGATGGCGTGGGCGTGGGGTTGATCAAGCGCCATTTGCCGCGGGAGTTGGGCGGCGACCTCAAGGCCTGGCTTCATTCGAGCCTTGCGGCCGGGCAATTGAACGCCGCCTCGACTGTCTATCATGGGCACACGCAGACGCGCCTGGGGTTGCCCAACCGCCGTTTCGAGGTCGCTGGGCTGGTAGTTGACGGAAAGGTCGACTATCACGCGGATTGGCCGGCGGCCGAGGCCTTGCGGGGAAGCATCACCATTACCGGCGAAGAGGCGCGGGGACGGGTCGTCGAAGGCGTCCTATTCGGGGGCGACGTATGGGACTCGGACCTCAGCGCGCCGTTGAACGGGGCGTACGTCGACATTGCGCTGAATGCGCGTGCCGCTGTCGCGCGCGCCCTGGACTTCGTGCTCACCACGCCATTGGCCGACGAACTGGACTTTGTTTCGGAGAGTTGGCGAGGCGACGGGGAGTTGGGCATCGAGGGCAGTTTGCGGATTCCGATGGATGACGAATTCGATCGCGCCGACCTGGACCTCGCGTTCGATCTGGACGATGTATCGCTCGACCTGGTTGATCTGAAGTTGCTGTTTGCGAGTCTGAACGGGAGTGTGGGATTCCAGTCGCCGCACTATTTGTCCGCGACCGCGGTGGAGGGGTCGCTGTTTGGTTTTCCCGTCCATATTGCGGCGGCGGCTTCGGAAGAAGCGAACATCCTCGACTTTCGCGGGCGGGGCGCGGTAGCAGATATCTACCGGATTCTCGATACCCACGAATTCCCGGTGGCGGCGGGGGTATTCGGCTTCAATGCGCGGCTATTGGCGTTCGTCGATCCATCCCGCGCCCCGGAACTCACCATCGATTCGGATGGGGTGGGAATCGCCGTAAACTTGCCGCCGCCATTGCACAAGTCCGCGGCCCGGGCGCGCCGGCTTGATGTCGGGCTGGTCTTTGACGATGACTATACCCGCGCGGACGTGCGCGGCCAGACGTTTTCGGGCTGGTTTCACGCGCGCGACGGCGTCCTCGCGCGGGGCGCGATCGGCATCGGCGTGCCGCCGGGGCGGCCGGACTCCTTGTCGTCGCACATTCGCCTGTCCGGACATATCAAGACCATGCGGCTTGAGGAGGATGCTTCCGGGTTGATGCCGGAGACGCTGCCGTGGCGACTTGACGACCTGTCGGTGGGGAGTGTCTGGCTCGGCGACATCGAACTCACGGATGTCGCACTCAACGGTGTCGCGGCAATGGACGAGGCTGCCATTGGCATCGACTCCAACGAGGTCCGGGGCACATTTGTCCTGGACGGCGAGGGACCCGTCCTCGTATCGCTGGATGAAGTCCGATTTTCCGCGGAGGAAACCGATGCCGACCTGCTCGACGTCTCGGTGTTCGACCACGTGCCTGCCGCCGACGTGACAATTGCCAAGGCCCTGGTTGGCGAAGATGACTATGGCAATTGGCGATTCGGCATTCGGCCCGACGACGCTGTCATTCGCCTCACCGGCCTCGTGGGTGATATCAAGGGCATACACATCGAAGCCGCGGACGACATGGTGTGGGCCAGGAAATCCGACACGTCTCTTTTCAGCGGTCGGCTTACCGCCAGTGACCTGGCTCTCGTGTTGCCGCAGTGGGGCTATGCGCCAAGCGTCGAAAGCGCAACGGTCGATATCGAAGCGGCGGTGGAGTGGCCCGGGTCGCCGCTCAATTTTGAACCGGGCGAGCTGACCGGCAGCATGCGCATGGCGATCGACACCGGCAGGTTCGTGGACGTGGACGAAGCCGCGGGCGCGAAGATTCTCGCGTTGCTCAACTTCGCAAACATTACGCGACGCCTGAAGCTCGACTTTTCCGACGTATTCGACAGGGGGATCGGTTTCGATCGCGTCCGGGCAAATGGCGAACTCGACGCAGGCGTGTTGTCGTTTACGGAACCCATGGAGATACATGGTCCGAGCTCCGACTTCAGGATTAACGGTACGGTGGATTTGGCGGATGGCACGCTGAACAACGAGATGATCATCACGTTGCCGCTTTCGTCGAGTCTGCCCTGGTACGCCGTCTGGATTGCCGCGACGGAACCCGTGACGGCCGTCGGCGTGCTGGTCGGACGCGAGATATTCAAGGAACAGATCAAGACGCTATCGAGCGCCAAATATCGGATCACGGGCACCATTGAGGAGCCGAACCCGGAATTCGTTGATATATTCCGCAGCCAGATGGATCAGCCGGGAGAGGTGGAGTGACGCAACTCATTGAGACCGCCAAGCGGGACTTGTGGGAGACGGGCGAGATCGGCGAGCGGGACGTATCCCGGCTGATCGGGCGGCTCATGCACCGACAGGTGGATTCCGGCGAGCTTTTCTTCCAGCAGAGGCGATCGGAGTCCTGGACACTGGAGGACGGGATCGTCAAGGACGGTGCCTTCAGCGTTGATCGGGGTGTGGGAGTGCGCGCCGTCAGCGGCGAGAAGACGGGCTTCGCCTACGCCGACGATATCGTCCTGCCGGCGCTGGGCAGAGCGGCGGATGCGGCCCGCACGATCGCCCGTTCCGGAGGCGACGGGTCGATTCAGGCATATCGTCGGCGCGATGTGGCGCCGCGCTATGCGGGCACCGATCCGCTCGAGTCGTTCTCAGAACGTGACAAGGTGGCGCTTTTGGGGCGCACAGATGCATTTGCGCGCGGCCTGGATCCTCGCGTCAAGCAGGTGACGGCTCGGCTCGCGGCAAGCTTCGAGACGAACCTGGTGGTCGGCAGCGACGGCACTTTCGCTGGCGACGTGCGACCCCTGGTGCGCTTCGACGTATCCGTGATCGTCGAGAGGGATGGCCGCAGAGAACGAGGTTTCGCGGGTGGCGGCGGCCGTCACGACTTCTCCTGGATCCTGTCCGACAACGCCGACGAGGAAGCGCGGAACTATGCGCGCGAAGCGGTGCGGCAGGCACTCACGAACCTCGATGCCGTGGATGCGCCCGCAGGTTCCATGCCCGTGGTCCTCGCTCCGGGATGGGCGGGGATCCTGTTGCACGAGGCGGTCGGGCATGGGCTCGAGGGGGACTTCAATAGAAAGGGAACGTCGGCCTTCGCGGGAAGGATCGGCGAAAGGGTGGCGTCGGAACTCTGCACGGTCGTCGACGACGCGACGATGAAGGACAGGCGCGGCTCGCTGACGCTCGACGATGAAGGCACGCCGGGGCAGCACACGGTGCTCATCGAAAACGGCGTGCTCAAGGGGTACATGCAGGACAAGCTCAACGCGCGTCTGATGAAGACGGCTCCCACGGGCAACGGCCGCAGGGAATCCTACGCTTGCCTACCCATGCCCCGAATGACGAACACGCTGTTGCTGGCGGGAGATTCGGATCCGGAGGAAATCATCGCGAGCGTGCGCGATGGCGTGTATGCCGTCAGCTTCGGCGGCGGACAGGTGGATATCACGTCGGGACGATTCGTTTTTTCCGCCACCGAGGCGTACAGGATTGAGAATGGCAAGGTCGCGACGCCGATCAGGGGAATGAGCCTGGTCGGCAGCGGTCCTGAAGTCATGACCCGGGTGTCGATGGTCGGGAACGACCTGGCGCTCGATCAAGGTGTCGGCACCTGCGGCAAGGAGGGACAAAGCGTGCCCGTCGGGGTCGGACAGCCCACGGTAAAGATCGACGAGATCACCGTCGGCGGCACCGTCTGAGATATGCGGGCTAAGAACTCCATGGACATCCGCGATCTCGAATCGGATCTCAAGGGCCTGGTCGGCGACATTCTCGACGAAGCGAGGAGGCAGGGCGCCACGGCGGCAGAGGTTTCCGTGGGCGACGACGAGGGATTGACCGTCGTGGTGCGGCAGCGCGACATCGAAACCATCGAGTTCGGCCAGGATCGCGGCTTCGGCATAACGGTGTACGTGGGCGCCCGCAAGGGCACGGCCAGTACGTCGGACAGCCGGCCCGAAGCGGTGCGCGCTACGGTGCGGGCCGCCCTCGGCATCGCGCGCTACACCGAAGATGACGACTGCAATGGTCTCGCGGACCCCGAACGCATGGCGAGGCATCTACCCGACCTCGATCTTCATCACCCGTGGACCGCGGATGCCGACGCGCTGCGGGACCTGGCGCTTGAAACAGAAGCCGCGGCCCTGGACTTCGACCGACGGATCGTCAATTCCGAGGGCGCGGAGGTCGCAACGCAGCGTTCCTGCCGCGTCTACGGCAACACCCATGGCTTCACGGGCGCCGTGACGGGGACGCGGCATAGTGTCCACTGCGCGGTGGTCGCCGGAGACGACGCGGGAATGGAGAGGGATCACTGGTACAGCATTGCCCGTGACCCGGGAAACCTTGAGGACCATATCGGCGTTGGCGAAGAGGCCGCCCGGCGCGCCGTGGCTCGGCTGGGCACCAAGCCCATAAAGACCGGCAACTGGCCGGTGCTGTTCAGCCCGCGCATGGCGGCGGGACTCGTCGGGCACCTCGTCGGCGCTATCAGCGGCGGTGCCCTGTACCGTCGCGCGTCCTATCTTACGGATTCGCTCGGCAAGCAGGTCGCGGCGAAGGCCGTGACCCTCGCGGAATATCCGCACCTGCCGAAAGCTCTGGGCAGTGCGGCTTTCGATGGCGACGGCGTCGCCACGGACAGCAAGGCGTTTGTGCGGGCCGGACTTCTCACGCGCTATGTCCTCGGTTCCTACTCGGCCCGGCGCTTGGGGTTGGAGACCACCGGCAACGCCGGCGGCGTGTTCAACCTTGCGTTGGAGACCGATACGGTTTGCCCGGCGGCGTTGATGCGGGAGATGGGGACGGGCTTGGTCGTAACCGAACTGATGGGCCAGGGCGTGGATCTGGTCTCCGGACACTATTCGCGCGCTGCCGCGGGCATCTGGATCGAAGACGGCGAGCCGGCGTATCCGGTGGAGAAAGTGACCATCGCTTCGACGCTCAACGACATGTTCCACGGCATTGCGGCCGCGGGCGACGACATTGATCGGCGCGGCAACATCCACACCGGATCTATTCTGGTCCAATCCATGACCGTCGCGAGTTGAAGCGGCGCCATTGGAGGCGCCGTGTGGATCTATTGTTGTTCGCCGAAACGGTCTGCGATCAGGGCGGAGATCGCTTCGAACGCATCTTTTCCCTCTTCGCCGCTGGTCCGCAATGTCAGGACAGTTCCCTGGCCGGCGGCGAGCATCATTACCTTCATGATGCTCTTGGCGTCCACGCTCTTGTCTCCCGCGCAGAGCTCGATGCTGCACGTGAAGGTCTTGGCGAGGTTGACGAGCTTCGCTGCGGCGCGGGCATGAAGCCCGAGCGCGTTGACGATGACGACTTGTCCATCGGTCACGATGTTTGCCCGCGGCGCAACGCGTTTGTCACGAATGACCGAAGCGTCGAGCAATTCACGCAGCGACCGCGCCATCGACCATGGCCATCAACTCCTCGAATAGCTGGAGATCATCCTCGGCACGGCGCAAACGTATCGGGTTCGCCGGTTCGTTCAGCACGCTCACCAACGCGCCGAAGATGTCCAGGTGAACTTGCGCGGCGTCGCGCGGAACGACGAGGGTGAACATCAGATCGACGCGACGATCATCCGGCGCGTAGAAGTCGATGGGTTGAGCCAGGCGCATGAACGCGGCCAGGGGTCGTTCGCACTGCGTGCGGCAGTGGGGGACCGCGACGCCACCGCCCAGACCCGTGCTGCCGAGGCGTTCGCGCGCGAGCAGCTCGCGCAGCAGGCGCCTGGCATTCACGTCGGGATTGCGTTCGGCGATGATTTGCGCAGCCTGTTCAAGGGCCGATTTCTTGGATGCGGCGCGCACGTTCGTGCGCGTGCAGTCGGGATAGAGAACGCGGCGAAGGTCGATCATTGCGCTGTGTCAGGACATGCGGGCCAGGCTCACACCGCCTTGGTGTGACGATGCGTGATCTTTTCCTTGTGCTTGAGCACCTGGCGATCGAGCTTGCTCGACAGCGCGTCAATGGCGGCGTAGAGATCCGTGTCGTCCGCGCTGGCGAAGAGCTCGGTACCGTTCGCGTGAACGGTCGCTTCCGCCCGCTGCACCAGCTTGTCGACGGATAGGACCACTCGGATATTGGTGATGTGGTCGTAGTGGCGTTCCAGGCGCCCGATTTTGTTCACGACGTATGCCCGAATGGGATCGGTGACTTCAATGTGGTGTCCGGAAATGTTCAGTTGCATGGAATCTCCCTATGTCTTGGTTTTCGCCGATGATCGCGGCGCTTCCTCCGTTTCAGAACATGCAGCACCCTTGGAAACACATTTCAGCCTGGATTCTGGTGGGCAAGGGCTTGAAGAGGGGTTGTCAAAGCGATCAAACCAATCTCTTGCGCGCGTTGGAAGACGGTATGGCCATGGACTCGCGATATTTGGCGACGGTCCGGCGTGCCACCTCGATGTTGCGTTCCGCAAGCATGGACGCAATCCGGCTGTCGCTCAATGGCTGGTTCGGATTCTCGTCGGCGACGACTTTTTTGATCAATGCGCGAATGGCGGTGCTCGACACTTCTCCGCCCGTCGTGGTGCCGACATGGCTTGAGAAAAAGTACTTCAATTCGAAAATCCCCCGCGGCGTCCGCATGTACTTGCGTGTCGTCACGCGCGAAATCGTCGACTCGTGCATGCCCACTGCGTTCGCGATGTCTGCGAGGACGAGGGGTTTCATCGCCTCTTCGCCGTAGTCAAGGAAACCGCGCTGGCGCTCGATGATTTGGGTCGCGACCTTCAGCAGCGTTTCGTTGCGGTTCTTGAGGCTCTTCAGAAACCACCGGGCATCCTGCAGGTTGTTGCGCAGGAACGCGTTGTCGGCGCTGGAGTCGCCGCGCCGCACCAGGCTGGCGTAGTCGTCGTGGATACGCACCCTCGGCACGGTATCGGCGTTGAGTTCCACTAGCCAGCGCCCGTTGTCCTTGCTGATGAACACGTCGGGTTCTATGTATTCGCAGTCGAAGTCGCCGACCGCCGCTCCGGGACGGGGATTCAGCGAACGAATCAATTCCATGGCCCGCCTCAACGCTTCGACATCGCGCTTGGATGCACGCGCGAGCGCGTTGAAGTCGCTACCCGCGAGCATGTCGAAGTGCCGCTCGATCAGGCTGATGGCGTCGTCGCGCGAGGGGGTGTCCGGGGGCAACTGGTCGAGTTGCAGTAGCAGGCATTCCCGCAGATCCCGGGCGCCGATACCAACGGGCTCGAACTGCTGCACGCGCGTCAGCACCGCCTCCACATCGTCGGTTGAAATATCCCCGTGGCTGAATGCGACGAGGGATTCGGCGATATCCTCGACATCGACCTGCAGCATCCCGTCGGCGTCGATGGCTTCGATGATGGCTGCGGCGACAAGCTTGTCCCGCGGTGTCATCGGCGAAAGGTTCAATTGCCACAGAAGGTGATCCGCGAGGGATTCGGACGCGGGACTGTCGAATTCCATGCCATCGGGCAAAGGTGGCCCGGTCGGAGTCGGCGCCTGATACACGTCGTCCCAACTCGTATCGACCGGGAGTTCCTCGGGAATGCCGAGATCTTCAATGAAGCCATCTCCTTCGTCGTCTCTCTCCGGCGGCGGGTCTTCGCGGCGTTCCCACTCTGGATCGCTGCCCAGATCCTCTGCCGGGACATCGCCAATGTCGTCGTCCTCCGCCAGTTCGAGCATCGGATTGGTTTCGATAGCTTCGCGTATCTCAAGGTTCAACTCGATCGCCGAGAGCTGCATCAGGCGTATCGCCTGCTGCAACTGCGGCGTCATCGTCATCTGTTGGCCGAATTTCAGGGAAAGGGATTGTTTCATTCGGCGCTCAACGGCTCTCCCGGGCTTTGCGGGTCTACCTTACAACTCGAACCGTTCTCCAAGGTATACGCTTCTCACGGTTTCGTTGGATAGTATGGCGTCGGCATCCCCCGCCGCAATGATGTGTCCGTCGTTCACGATGTAGGCGCGGTCGCAAATGTCGAGGGTTTCCCTGACGTTGTGATCGGTGATGAGTACGCCGATTCGGCGTTGCGCAAGGTCGCGGATCTCGTCCTTGATGTCTGCGACGGAGATCGGATCGACTCCGGAAAACGGTTCGTCGAGTAGCATGAACGCGGGCTCCGCTGCGAGCGCCCGGGCGATCTCAACGCGGCGGCGCTCCCCACCCGACAATTGTTCGCCGGTGGCGGTCTGGACGTCCTTCAGGCGAAACTCATCCAGCAGGCGGTCCACGAGCTGGCGCCGCGATTGCCGGCTGAGGTCTCGACGCAGTTCGACGACCGCCCTCAGGTTGTCCTTTACGGACAGCTTTCGGAACACGCTCGCTTCCTGCGGCAGGTAACCGATGCCTGCGCGCGCCCGCGCATGCATCGGGGCGCGGCTCAGGTCCGCGCCGTCGAGAAGGATCGACCCCGCGTCCATTCGCACCAACCCAACGATCATGTAGAAGCACGTGGTCTTACCGGCGCCGTTCGGTCCGAGCAGGCCTACGATTTCTCCGCTGGACATGGAAATGCTCAACCCTTCGACGACGTTGCGGCCGCGATAGCGTTTGGTCAGGTTGGTTGCCGCGAGTTGGGAACTGCGCTCTGCACCGGGTTCGGAGGGAGGACTGGACACGCGTTATGGGCTGTTTTCTGGCGAGGGGTGCCGCCTCGCGCTGCTGTCTTCTTGCGAGGGATGCTCCCTCGCGCTCCCTGGCGAAGGTTGTTTTCTTGCGAGGGATGCTCCCTCGCGCTCCCTGGCTGAAGGCTCTCCGGCTGCAAGATCATTTCGACGCCGTTGTTCTCGCCGAAGGCCGTTATTTTGCCCTGGCGCATGTCATATTTGATGATTTCGCCCCGAAACTCGTTGCTTTCGTGGGCAAGCCAGGCGCGTCCGATCAACTCGATGTTCTCGTCGACCGGGTGGTAGATGATGTTGGTGGCTCGGGCCTCGACAAAGTCGGCGCCGGGTTCTAGTTGTTGCCGGTAGCGCGCGAGGTCGCCCTCGGCGTTGATGAGGATTATTCGCTCGCCATCGCTCTCGATGACGACCCGGTCCGCCTCCAGGCGCATCGAACCCTGGTCGATCTGCACGGAACCCGTGGCGATCACCCGCCTGGTCGGGGAGTCGGCAAGGGGTGCGCCATCGTCACGGGCTCCCGGGAGCCCGCCGCCGACAAGATCGCCTTCCACATTGTCGGCGCGGAAGTGTATCGGCTGCTCGGCGTCGGCCGGCAAACCGCGCGCCTCCCCCGCCAATACGGACAGCAACAGCGCGCACCATAAGAGTCCGCGCCGCGCAAAAAACCTCGCTCGCGTCAGAGAATCCGATTCCGTCGATGTGGCTCGACAACGATGTGGACCCGCCGGCCTGGCCCCGAAAGCAGCTTCATCCATCCGCGTTCCATGTCGGCCTCGAAACCCGCGGCCGTCGTCTTGCTGCCGGAAGTCTCGATCATAACAGCTTGATCTGTTTCCGCGTATTGCCTCGCCGGATAGATATCGAGCGCGGCCGTCGTCAATGCGAAATGGCGTCCGTTGTCGTACTGTCTCGTGAGTTCCACGTTGTCGCTCAGGCGCAAGTGTTCTTCCTGCGCGCCGTCGTCGCTCGGCCGCTGCCGGATCTCCCCGCGCGTGGCATTTGCCTGCCAGGGCGGCCCCGCCCGCTGCGTAAGGCGGATAACCGGGTTCTCGAAATACGTGACGCTGCGTTGTTCGAACAGCTTGATCCTGTCGGCCCAGAGACGGTAGCGAATGCCGCCGTCTGCGCCGAACCTGGTGATGGCCGCCCCATCGATGTAGATGTCGGGTTCATCCGCAAGCTCGGGCGGTAGCGGGGGAGGTGATCGCTCGCCGGAGTACATATAGACCATGGTCAGCACCAGCGCGGATATGGCGGCGGCGGCGTATCGACGCATCACCGCGGCCCTGCGCCTGCCGCGGTCAGAGCAGATTCCCAAAGCCCCTTGGCGATCAGGATGAGATGACAGATTTCACGCACGGCGCCGGCGCCGGCGCTGGCGGCGGTGACGTAGTCCGCTCGCGCGGCGACCTCCGGATGGGCGTGGGGAACTGACAACCGCATGCCCACGCGGTCGAACAGCGGCAGGTCGGGTATGTCGTCTCCAGCATGGGCCATCCGGTCCGCCGAGATGCCGGACTCGCCGCACAGCGCGCTCAAGGCGACCGTCTTGTCTTCAACGCCCTGGTAGGCGTAGGCGATACCGAGTTCCCAAGCGCGTCTTGCCGTGGCTTCGGACGCGCGACCGGTAATGATTGCGACGGGGATGCCCGCCGCTTGAAGCATCTTGATGGCGGCCCCATCCTGCGCGTAAAACGCCTTGATTTCAGAGCCTTCAGCCGGGGAGCGCGAGGGGGTACGCCCCTCGCAGGAAGAGAGCCTTCAGCCGGGGAGCGCGAGGGGTCGCCCCTCGCAGGAAGGTCCTTCAGCCGGGGAGCGCGAGGGGTCGCCCCTCGCAGGAAAGGCATAGTAGAGGCGGCCGTCCGTCATCACGCCGTCCCCAGAGCACAGCGCGAGGGGTCCAGGATGAGAAGATCGACACACGCCGTCCACATCCAGGATGAGAAGATCCACCCCGGCCAGGTCGAGCGCGGACGGAGGAAAGATTTCGGTGCCGGGGTGTGTCATGCCTGTGTATAGAGCAGCACGTTGTAGCCGATCCAGCCCAAGACCATAACGCAACCTTCGAAACGCGTGATGATCGGCCGCGATCCGAATCCGTAGGCGAACAGCACTAGCAGCAAGGTCAGCGCGGCCATCATGCCGTAGTCCCGCCATAACACGTGAATATCCAGTCCTACGGGAGTCACCAGCGCGGGCACCGCCAGTACTGCCAGGATATTGAGGATGTTCGAGCCGACGACATTTCCGATCGCGATGTCCGGCTGCCCCCTGACGGCTGCGGTGAGGGTTGCCGCGAGTTCCGGCAGACTGGTGCCGATCGCGATCACGGTGAGCCCGATAATCAGTTCGCTGACGCCGAGATACTCCGCGACTTGCGTCGCCGCCCAGACGAGCGTCTGCGCTGACACGAGCAGCAACCCGAGACCGAACCACAGGTAGATGAGGGCGCGCCCCATCGGCATGTCCTCGAGTTCCTCCAGCTCCTCCTGGATCGACTCGGGCAACGCCTCCGGTTTCCGCCGCTGCGTCCGCACCAGGCGATGGATGATCAGGCCCAATCCGGCCACCAGTAGCAGCCCGTCGACCACTCCCAGGTAGAGGTCGTACAGACAAAACAGCGCCAGCAAGGTCGCGCCGATCAACCAGGGAAGTTCGACTTTCAACACCGAAGCCGCAAACGGGAGCGGGGCGACCATGGCAGTCACGCCGAGCACCAACCCGATGTTGGCAATGTTGGATCCGATCGCGTTGCCTACCGCCAGGATGGAAGTGCCTTCGATGGCTGCGGCAAGCGCCACCAGGATTTCCGGCGCCGAAGTGCCGATGGACACGACGGTCAGGCCTATGAGTAGTTTCGGCACCCCCAGATTGTTGGCTGTCGCCGCCGCACCTGACACGAATCGGTCCGCACTCCACACCAGAGCGACGAAGCCAACGATCAAAGCCAGTACGGGAAGCCACATAAAAAGGATGTCGCGGAATGGTTGTTCCGTGTGCCGCAAGCATTGCAACATTGGCAGTGCTGCGTCAATTCGATGGTTTTGCGGCCCGCAACCGATGTGCCGTGGACGACGAGCGGGGCCGGGCCGGAGCCTTCAGCCGGGGAGCGCGAGGGGGCACCCCTCGCGAGAGAAGAGCCTTCAGCCGGGGAGCGCGAGGGGGCACCCCTCGCGAGAGACAGCCGGGGAGAAGCAGCAGAGGGGGCACCCCTCGCACACAAGAGCCGAAGCCGAAGGCGCCGACTGTGGGGCACTGCCGTGGTAACCTTCGGCGTCCATTATGAACGCGCCTGTCGAACAAGCGACTCTCGCAAACCGCATCCGTGACCACATCGGCGACGCGGATGTCGAGGTCACCGGCGAGGGGAACCGTTTCGATGTGCGCGTTGCGAGCGCAGCCTTCAAGGGTTTGAGCCGCGTCAGACAGCAGCAGCTTGTATACGAGGCGATTGGCGACCTGATCCGCGATGGAACCGTGCACGCGGTCACCATTCGCACCGTAGCCGCGGGCGAACCGTAGGTTAGCCCGGATATTTCACCAAGCCGCTTGTCAAATATTTGAATGTCTTTTGTTTCAATAGGTAGTCCCATTTTTCGGAAGTCCTGCCGGGAACAAACTGCGCTGGCCGCGCCCTCGCACGGTGGGGCCGGGCCGCGGGCGGAGCCGAAGGCGCCGCCTGTGGGGCACTTTTGCCCGCGTGCGCGCACGTGCTCGCTACACCATAAGGCGTGGCTATGCTTCCGTCTCTTCTCTTGCGAGGGGTACCCCCTCGCGCTCCCGGCTGAAGGCTCCGAGCACGCGCACACGGGCAAAATCCTGCGCGATCATCGCGGCCCTTGATGAAATATCCGGGCTAGCGATGATCGGCGTCAACCGCCTGGATACGGCATCGCGCGATTTCGATGATGCGCTTGACAAGCTCATCCATTGGAATGACCCCGCGCTGGGCGAGATCGAGCGCACCGTTGCCGCAGTGCTCAAGGATATACGTGAGCGCGGCGACGCGGCCGTCGTCGACTACACCGCGCGATTCGATGGGGTCACCGCGTTCAATGTTGCCGCGTTGCGCCTCGACGCCCGGACGCTTTCCGACTGCCGACAACGCTTGCCCGCATCGGATCGCGAGGCCCTCGTCGCCGCCGCGCGGCGCATTCGCCGCTACCACCAGCGACAGCTTGAACAGGGCGGGGCGTTCGAGTACGACGACGGTTTGGGCAATCGACTGGGGCAGCGCATCGTGCCTCTCGATCGCGTTGGCGTCTACGTGCCCGGCGGGCAGGCCGCGTATCCGTCGACGGTGCTGATGACCGTGATTCCGGCGCGGGTGGCGGGTGTTCGCGAGGTGGCAGTGACGGTGCCGGCTCCGAACGGCGAGCGGAACGAACACGTGCTGGCCGCTCTGGATATTGCCGGCGTGGATGAAGTGTTCGCCATCGGCGGGGCGCAGGCCATCGGAGCCTTGGCTTTCGGCACTGAAACGATCACCAGAGTGGACAAGATCGTGGGTCCCGGCGGCGCCTACGTCGCCGCTGCCAAGCGCCAGGTATTCGGTCCCGTGGGAATCGACAGCATCGCCGGTCCAAGCGAAGTGCTGATCGTCGCCGACGGCAGCGTGCCAGCGCACTGGACGGCGCTCGACATGTTTGCGCAGTCCGAGCACGACGCGGCGGCGCAGGCGCTGCTGCTTTCCCCCGACGCCGACTACCTCGAGGCGGTTGCCGACCGGATGGACGCGGCGCTGGCGGATATGGCGCGCCGCGAAATTATCGAAGCCTCTCTCGCGGCACGGGGCGCGTTGATCAAGACCCGCGATCTCGACGAGGCTGTGGCCGTTGCGAACCGTGTTGCGCCGGAACATCTGCAGCTTGCGGTGGCCGATCCGGAGGCGTTGCTGCCTCGCGTGCGCAACGCGGGCGCGATCTTTCTCGGCGGCTACTCGGCGGAAGTCCTCGGCGACTACAGCGCAGGGCCGAGTCACGTGCTGCCGACGTTCGGTACGGCGCGATATGCATCGCCCCTGGGAGTAGTCGATTTCCTCAAGCGTAGTTCGGTTATCCGCATCGACCCGAGAGGTGTGCGGGACCTTGCGCGAATCGCGGCCGCGATTGCGGAAGCGGAGGGACTCGGAGCCCACGCCCTGGCGGCGCTGGCGCGACTCGACGACAGTTCGATAGACCTCTGACGACGCGCGGCATGTCGCCGGGGGAAGCCCATGATCGAAATATCGCCCGTCGGGGCTTTGAACGGGACCCCGGACAGGCGGAGGCGGTGGCGGCGCTGGACGCGGTGCATGGACGCCTCGTGCGCGAGCGGACCGGATTGTGGCCGCGGCTTCTCTGGCGTCGGCGGGCACGCGCGCCGACCGGACTCTACTTGTGGGGCGGCGTCGGCCGGGGCAAGACCTACCTGATGGATCTGTTCTTCGAATGCCTGCCGTTCGAAGCGAAACACCGGATGCACTTTCACCGTTTCATGCTGCGCGTACACAATGAATTGAAGGACCTGCAGGGCATCGCCAACCCCTTGGCCGGCGTGGCCGATCGCATTGCGGATGAGGGCCGCGTGCTGTGTTTCGATGAATTCTCCGTTTCCGATATCGGAGACGCCATGCTCCTCGGCGAACTATTGGGCGCCTTGTTCGATCATGGCGTGACGGTGGTGGCGACATCGAACGTCGAACCATCCCGGCTGTATGAGCATGGCTTGCAGTGGCGCCGCTTCCTGCCGGCCATCGAACGCATCGAGTCGCACATGAAGATCTTGCCATCGTTGATGGGGTCGACTATCGGCTGCGCGTACTTGCTGCCGCCGATACCTACCTGCATCCCGCCTCCGATGAGGCGGAAGCTCGGCTCGCGGCATCGTTCGCGGCGCTGGCGCCGCGTGCCGAGATCGGCGCTTCGATTGAAGTCAACGGCCGCCGCATCCCGGCCAGGGGCGCGGGTGACGGCGCCGTCTGGTTCGATTTCAGGGACATTTGCGACGGCCCGCGCAGCGCGAACGACTACATCGAGGTCTCGCGGGAGTTTCACACCGTCCTGGTAAGCGGCGTCCCGCGATTCAACGCGGACAGCGAGGACCTGGCGCGGCGTTTCGTCGCCCTGGTGGACGAGTTCTACGATCGCGGCGTAAACCTCGTGCTGTCGGCGGTATGCGAAATCGGTGGCCTCTATGGTGGCCAGCGCCTCAAAATGGAATTCGAGCGAACGCAGAGTCGTTTGCGCGAGATGCGTTCGGCGGAGTATCTCGGACGCACCCACATGCCATGATTGTCGTCCCGAAGGTCCGAGGCGCGGCGTAGGTTATCCCGCGTGGAGACCGCCGGCAAGCGGTGGTTCGGTTGCGATTGCCGGGTCTCGCCGGTAGAATCGCGCCTCCGAAAACTTGGCCCTCCGCATGAAAACCCTGAGCGCGCGTCCGCAGGATGTCGAGCACGATTGGTATGTCGTAGACGCAGAAAATCAGACGCTTGGGCGACTGGCGGCGGCGCTCGCTCGGCGATTGCGCGGCAAGCACAAGGCGTCGTTCACGCCCCATGTGGACACCGGAGACTACATCGTGGTCGTGAACGCGGAAAAGGTCCGCGTCACGGGCAAGAAGCACACCGACAAGATCTACTATCGATATAGCGGGTACCCTGGCGGCATCAAGGCGGCGCGTTTCGAAGAGATGATTGCGAAACATCCCGAGCGGGTGATAGAGAAGGCGGTCAAAGGCATGCTCCCGCGCAATCCGCTCGGCCGGGCTGTATTCCGCAAGCTCAAGGTCTACGCAGGATCCGAGCACCCCCACTCTGCGCAACAGCCGAAGCCCCTGCAGTTGCTGGATCTCAAGAGCATAGGAACTGGCGGAGAATAGTCGAATGGCAGAGCCATACAGTTATGGGACGGGTCGCCGCAAGACGTCCGCGGCGCGGGTGTTCATGCGTCCCGGCAGCGGTCGCATCATCGTCAACGGTCGGCCCGTCGAAGAATACTTTGGTCGCGAAACCGCCCGCATGATCATTCGGCAACCCCTGGAGGTGGCGGGCGTCGTGGACCGATTCGATATCAGGGTGACGGTGAAGGGCGGTGGCGCGTCTGGCCAGGCGGGCGCGATTCGGCACGGCGTGGCGCGCGCATTGGTCGAATACGACGAGTCGCTGCGGTCTAACTTGCGCCGGGCGGGTTTCATGACGCGCGACGCGAGAGAAGTGGAACGCAAGAAAGTGGGATTGCGCAAGGCGCGCAAGCGTCCGCAATTCTCCAAGCGCTAGCAGCCTGTCGGACTTGGCGCATTAGCGCCAAGATCGACCGGGTGCTGGATGGGCTTGGGCGGGGGCAAAACACGGCGCCCGTCAGGGCGACGGATTTTGTGGCGCTAGCAGCCTGTCGGACTTGGCGCATTAGCGCCAAGATCGACCGGGTGCTGGGTGGGCTTGGGCGGGGGCAAAACACGGCGCCCGGCATGCAGCGCGAGGAGCAAAACGGCGGCGTTTGTTCACAACGGCGCGGGACAGGTGGCAAGGGCGACAGGCACGGGCCGAGGGACGTGCCGATAAAGTTGAGGGAGAGATCTCCTCTTGAGTGACGCAGGGACGCGCGACGACCGCCCGGACAAGGGTGACGCAGGCGATCTGGACAACAACGTGGACAAGACGCGGCGGCGACTACTGGTCGGCTCGACCGCAGTCGTCGGCGGCATCGGAATGGCGGGGGCCGCGATACCGTTTGTCAAGTCCTGGAATCCCAGCGCGAAGGCGCGAGCCCTCGGTGCACCCGTCGAGGTGGACATCTCGAAGTTGAATCCGGGAGAAATGCTGGGTCCGATACCTGCCTGGCGCGGCCAGCCCGTATTCGTAGTACGACGAACACCGGAGACTGTTGAGCGTCTCGCTGCCGAAGGCGCCGAACTCGCGGATCCGGATTCGGACAACCAGGAGAAGCAGCCGGCGTATGCGAAGAATGCGTGGCGCTCCCGGCGGCCTGAGATCGGCGTGTATCTGGGGCTCTGTACCCACCTCGGATGCTCGCCCAAGTTTCGTCGGGCTGAAGGAATCTTTTTCTGCGTCTGTCATGCGTCGGTTTTTGATCTGGCGGGGCGGGTGTTCAAGAACAAGCCGGCGCCGGACAATCTAGAGGTGCCGCCCTACCGTTTCGAGACGGACAACCTGATCGTGATCGGCGAGGACGAGGAGCACGCTTAGCATGGCGGAGTCTGCGGGGCGCTCCGGACGCTGGGTTCGATTCGTTGCCTGGCTCGACGAGCGCATGCCGCTTACGGAGACCGTCGAGTACCACGCCACCAAGTACTACGCCCCAAAGAACCTCAACTTCTGGTACTACTTCGGCGTCTTCGCCCTCTTTGTCCTGGTCGTGCAGATCGTCAGCGGCATCTGGCTGACGATGATGTATATCCCCAGCGGGGACGGCGCCTTCGCCTCGGTGGAATACATCATGCGCGACGTGGAGTACGGGTACCTGCTGCGCTATATCCACTCGACGGGTGCCTCGGCATTCTTCCTGGTCGTATACCTGCACATGTTTCGCGCGCTGGCATACGGCTCCTACCGGCAGCCCAGGGAACTGCTTTGGCTGATCGGGATGGCGATTTACCTGGTCCTCATGGCCGAGGGGTTCTTTGGTTACCTGCTGCCCTGGGGCAACATGTCGTACTGGGGTGCGCAGGTCATCGTTTCGCTGGTCGGCGCGGTGCCGGTGATCGGCCCGGACCTGATGCAATGGGTGCGAGGCGACTACCTGATGTCGGAAGTTACGTTGACCCGCTTCTTCTCGCTACATGTCGTCGCGCTGCCGCTGATGCTCGTCGGTCTCGTCTGCCTGCATGTGATAACGCTGCACCACGTCGGTTCGAACAACCCCGATGGCGTCGAGATCAAGAAGCACAAGGACGCGTCCGGCGTACCGCTGGACGGCATTCCTTTCCATCCCTACTACTCGGTGCACGATTTTCGAGCCCTCGTCGTGTTCCTGTTCGCGTTTTGCCTGGTCCTGTTCTATGCGCCGGAAATGTTCGGGTACTTCATCGAGAAACCGAACTTCGAGCAGGCGGACCCCTTGAAGACACCGGAACACATTGCGCCGGTCTGGTACTACACGCCGTTCTACGCGATGCTGCGGGCGACCACTTTTCCGCTGTTCGGCCTGCCGGCCAAGTTCTGGGGGCTGATCGTGATGGGCGGCGCCGTACTGATTCCCACGATCTTGCCATGGCTTGATCGGAGCCCTGTTCGCTCCATTCGGCACAAGGGCGGGCTGTCCAAGTGCATGCTGGCGGTGTTCGTGGTCAGCTTTCTCATCCTGGGCTACCTGGGAACAATCCCGGCTTCGGCGACTGCCACGGTAGCGGCCCAGGTCGGCACGCTGCTCTACTTTTCGTACTTTCTTCTCATGCCCTGGTATACGCGCGTCGAGCGCACCAAGCCGGTACCGGAACGGGTGACGTGAGCCTCCGGCCGAACTGTTTCCGCCCGAAACGTCCGGTGCGCGAGGGGTGCCCCCTCGCGCTGCTGTTTTCATGCGCCGCTCTCGCCCTTTCTTTCGGGCTAGGCGCCGGCGCTGCCGAGTCGGACTGGCCGATGCGTTCGATGCAGCCCGACTTGCGCGACGCGCCGTCGCTCCAGCGGGGGGTCAAGTACTACGTCAACTATTGCCTGGGATGCCACTCGCTGAAGTTCCAGCGCTACGAGCGCACCGCGATCGACCTTGGCGTGCCGGAAGAGTTGTTCATGGAAAACCTGATTTTCACCGGACAGAAGATCGGCGGGCTGGTGGCCACGTCGATGCCCCTGGAAGAGGCCAAGGCCTGGTTCGGCGCGCCGCCGCCGGACCTCACCATGGTGGCGCGCGTTAGGGGAGTGGATTGGCTATACAATTACTTGATGACGTTTTACGTCGACGAAGATCGACCGTTTGGCGTGAACAACAAGGTCTTTCCCAATGTCGGCATGCCGAACGTTCTCATGGAGCTTCAGGGACATCAAACGGAGGGCGCGTGTGGCCTCAGGCCCGCGAATCTGTTGGACGGCGAAGAGACGGTGCTGTACGCATTCCAGGCGTTGACGGCGGAGGATGCGAGAGCCCGGGAGAATGAAATCAAGAGCCGGTACCGCTGCGACAACCTTGTGGTGAAAGCGGGAACAGGCCTCCTGAGCGGGGAAGAATTCGACCAGGCGGTATACGATATCGTCAACTTTCTCTACTACGTGGGCGAGCCGACGCGTCTCGAACGTGAGAGCTTGGGCGTCTACGTCCTCTTGTTCTTAGGTGTCCTGTTTGTTTTCGCATACTTGCTCAATCGCGAGTATTGGAAGGACATTCACTGATCCGGCGCGAGGTGCCCATGAGTACTGTGACCAGGCGATCGTCCATGACGCTGTTTTCCGATGCGGCCGATCACTACAGCCATCGCGTCCGGATGGTCGTAGCGGAAAAGGGCGTGAACGTCGAGATCGTGGATGTCAGCCCGGGCAAGAAACCCGAGGACCTGGCCGAAATCAATCCCTACAACACGCTGCCCACGTTGCTCGACCGCGAACTGGTCCTGTTCGAAAGCACGGTCATCATGGAATACCTCGACGAGCGCTTTCCCCACCCGCCGCTGCTTCCGGTCTATCCGGTGGCGCGGGCGCAGAGCCGTTCGCTCATACATCGGATCGAGAAGGACTGGACCAGGAACGTCGACCTGCTCATGTCCGGAAGAAGCCGTGAACCGACGTTGGCGAAGGCGCGCAAGGAGTTGACCGAAAGCATGATTGCTGTCGCGCCGGTATTCGCGGACAAGCCCTTCTTCATGAGCGATGAATTCACCTTGGTCGACTGCTGCGTGGCGCCTATCCTCTGGCGCCTGAAATACATGGGCATCAGGCTTCCGGAACGCCAGGCGCGGCCCTTGCGCAAGTACATGCGCGAAATCTTCGCCCGTGCGTCTTTTCGCGGCAGTCTGACCGAGACCGAAATTGAAATGTACGACTGACGTGAATTCTTCCCGTCCCTACCTCCTGAACGCGCTCATCGACTGGATCGCGGACAACGACTGTACCCCCTTTGTCATCGTTGCGAGCGATGTCGATGGTGTGGAGGTGCCCGCCGAATACGTGGACGGAAATCGAATCGTGCTCAACATCTCCCCGCGCGCGGTACGAAATTTCGGCATTGCCGATGGGACGATGACTTTTGACTCCCGTTTCGGCGGTCGGCCTTTTCGCGTCGTCGCGCCGCTCGCGGCAGTCGTCGCCGTCTATGCGAAAGAGACGGGCCAGGGCATGGCATTCGAAGTCGGGACGACATCGTTGGCTCCCACCGGCGGCGATGCTCCCAAGCGGGGCGGCCAGATGCGACCGACCCTGACGGTAGTTCGCTAGCAGGCTGCGACACATCGGTTCGGGCTCGGATCAGGGTTAGTCGATGTATTCGAGCACCTTGACCACCTTCTGGACGCCGAATATCGACCGCGCCACCTCGGCGGCCGCGTCCCCCTCCTGACGTGGCATGACACCCATGAGGTAGATGACGCTGTTTTCCGCCACCACCTTGATGCGGGTGGCGTCTACGTGCTCGCTGGCAAGGAGGGCGGTCTTGACCTTTGTTTTCATCCACTTGTCGTTGGTGCGCACGCCAATGTTGGTGGGTGGAGCCACTTCTATTTCGTTGTGGATCTTGCGCACCTTGCGGACTCGCTCGGCCGCGCGCTGCGCTGCGCTTTTCAGCTCTTCCGTCGGGAGTTGCCCCACGAGCAGAACAACGCCGTTGACGCTGACGACGACCACATGACCGGACCTCAGGCGCACGTCGGCGTTGATTTCCCGACTGACGACATGCTCGACACCGATATCGTCGATGAAAATGCCAGTCGTGCGTTTGCGGAGATCGTCGCTTGCGCAGGAAGCAAGCAACAGCACGCTGGCGTAGAAGCAGAAACTAGGATGTAAACGCATCCACCACCCATTCGACTCGTCTGCCAAAGTTTGTCCTTGACACCGACACCACGTCAAACCGCGATGCGTCGGCATCATATTCCGAATGCGCGACGAGAAAGGATTCGGCGGCTCTTGCCAAGCGCCGCCTTTTTGCCGCGTCGACGGATTGGACACCGTCGAGCCACGATCCCGGACCCCGGTAGCGCACCTCGACGAAAACGAGAACTGGCCCGTCCCGCATGACGAGGTCGATCTCGCCGTAACGTCGCAAGAAGTTCTGCGCGACAGTCGTCAGGCCTCGACGTTCGAGGTGACGCCTGGCCTTGCGCTCGGCGCGTCTACCGGCCCGTTGTCGCCAGGTGCGGGGCACTTGCATGGACCAAAGGTCTTCGGGGAGCGTCAGCGACCGGGGACGGTTGATCCGTGGTCGACGAGCGGGGCTGTGGGGCACCTGCGTGCGAGGTAGTTGCCTCGGTCGCCGCGACAGCGGCGAGTGGTTCGAACCGCCCATTCCTGACCAGCGCCCACACCGGCTCGCGACGGATGACGCCATCCGGGCCAAGGCTGAGAATGCCGGTGCTCCCCATGATCCTGCTATCCGTGGATGCGGTGAGCCGGGACATCTGGTTGACCAGGCGGTAGGCGTCCAACCCGAAGGCGAAAAGCGCGTCCGCCGTGCCGCGGTTGTTCGGAAACGCCTCGCGCAACTCCGTCTTGATTTCCGGCGGATACAGTCGCCAAGGCATGTCGCAGATTCGAAGCAGTTCCAGGTCGTCCTGGTTCGTGACATCACGCCCGGCCTGGGAAGACGCGTAGATCGGCAGGTCTGAAGCGAAGTGAAATGCGAGTGCGGGCTTCAAGGATGCCAATTGGTTGCCTTCTATGAGGGCAATGACCGCGTCGACATCTGCGCGCCGCCGGGGCGTGAACCCGACATCGTCGCCAACCAAGCGTTCAAGGCGCAGATGGCGTTCCTTGCTCGCTTCGATCAGTAGCGTCTCACCCACAACGGAGGTGATATCGGCCCCCTCCAGAAAGACGCCGGAACGCACCAGTTGCGTTAGCGCTGGCGCCCCGGCAGGCGGTACCGGCCGCGGTCCTTCGCCTCGGGCTTTGGCGTTCGCTTCCGTCCTTGCGCCGGGCGCAAGGCGCTCGGACAGCACTGCGAGAGCCCGGGCGCTCCAATTGTCTCCGCTGCGCAGCACGATCACCCGACGCCGGCCGTCGGCTGCCACACGATTCGCTATCGCCCGCGCTTCGTCTTCCACGGTCAATGCGAACTGAATCGGATGCGCTCGCTTTTTCTCCCCGACCGCGACGGTATTCAATATGAGGGTCGGTACGGTCGGGCGGAGCACCCACATGTCGGCGGCGTTCTCTTTCGACAATGGGCCGACAATGACGTCCGCGCCGTCTTCGAGCGCTAGCTGGTAAAGCGCGGCAATGGTTGCTTCTGCCGTGTCATATACATGGATCGACTGTCGGGATGCTGCCCCGGCAAGGAAATAGGCGGATAGAAATCCGTCGCGAACTGTTTCCCCGGCGTTCGCCAGGCGGCCCGAAAACGGCAGAAACAAGGCGATACGAGCAGGACCCGGGTCGATGTCGACGAGTGCTCGGGGAAGGAAACGCGCGGCGATATGCCCCGCGTGACCCGTTCGCCAACGTTCCCAGGCGACCTGTTGCCCCCGGGTCGTAAGAGCTTCGTTGAACGCGTTGATGAGTTGCCACCATTCACGTTCGGCACGTTCGGCAGGTTCCTCGGTCTGCCGCAGGTGGGCAGCGATGCGATGTGCTGGAACGCGTTGGGCATACCGCCAGGCCGCCTCGACCAGTGTTCCCGCCACATCACCATCGGTGGCTGCGTCATCGACAGCTTGCGCCGCGGCAACCAGCGTGGCGGATGCGGCGGCGTAATCCGTACCAGCGGCGCGGATGCGGGCGAGCAGCAGGGCGAGCCGCGAGCGTTGCGCCGCGTTCGTGGGCTTGGCCAGTCCGACCCGTTCTTCGGCGGCCGGGAATGCCCCCAGACCAAGGTCGATTTCGGCGTTGAGGATTGCCCACTCGAATTGCTCCCGCGGGGAGAGGATGGTCGCGATGTCGACCTGGCGGAGCTCCGCTCCAGCAGCCGCGAAGTCTCCCTGCGCCACGAACTGCCGAGCGCTTTGGATGCGGGCGGCCGTGATGTCCCCCGCTATCGGGACTTCTTCGACCCCCGGCTCGATCGGTCGGTCTTCGCGCTGTGATTGACAGCCCGCGATTGAGACAATCACGCAAATCGACATACAGATCGCTAGCGGGATCTTGAGCGGGACGATGACAGCTTTGCGGAACACCGGTTGCCTGTTTGTTGTGGCGACCCCTATTGGAAACCTTTCGGACATCACCGCGCGAGCCGTCGATGCCCTCAAGACGGTTGAGATTGTCGCCTGCGAAGATACCAGACGTTGCCGTACTCTGTTGCGCCACGTCGGCGCAGTGCCGACGGAACTGGTCAGTCTGCATGATCACAACGAAACGGCAGCGAGCCGCCGGGTGTTCGAACGCCTGAAGGCCGGGTCAGACGTGGCGTTGGTCTCCGATGCCGGGACTCCCCTGTTGTCGGACCCGGGATTTGAACTCGTGCGCCTGGCGTTCGGTGGCGGCATCAGGGTGGTTCCCGTTCCCGGCGTCAGCGCTGTCACGGCCGCAGTTTCCGCCTCGCCCATCGCCGCGAACCGCTTTACGTTTGAAGGATTCCTGCCGGCGCGCGCACAACGTCGGCGGGAGGTGTTGTCGAGCATGCTTGCGCGGCGCGAAGCGACAGTGTTTTTCGAGGCGCCGCATCGCATTGTGAACACCTTGGGCGACCTGCTCGACCTGGGCGCGGCGAAGCGCGAGATCGTCGTCTGTCGCGAACTTACCAAGATGTTCGAGACGATCGTTCACGGCACGGTGGCCAGCGTCGCCGACGGGATCGAAACACCCAGGGGCGAATACGTCTGCATCCTCGCTGGCGGCGGAGAAGAGAGCCCATTGCTGTCCGGCGGCGAAGTTCTTGGCGTCTTGCTGGAGGAGTTGCCGCCCTCGCGCGCGGCGCGCCTCGCCGCACGGCTGACTGGCGCCAACCGAGCCGAGTTGTATCGGCAAGCCGTTGCGCTGACGCGTTAGTGCCGCCCAAGCCCGATTGCTTCGTCCCACCCGCCCGCCCGTCATCCCGTCGATCTTGCCGCTGGTGCGGCAAGTCCGACAGTCTTCCTGCCAAGTGCTATGGTAGGCCGTCGAGCCGGCTAGGCAGCCGTCGCGTTCTCGCTTGAGGCGCGGAGGAAAGTCCGGGCTCCACAGGACAGGGCGCCAGGTAACGCCTGGGGGGCGCGAGCCCACGGAAAGTGCAGCAGAGAGCAGACCGCCCGCCGCTCGCGGCGGGTAAGGGTGAAAGGGTGCGGTAAGAGCGCACCGCGTTCGGCGGCAACGCCGGCGGCTAGGCAAACCCCGCCCGGAGCAAGGCCAAATAGGAATCCTTCAGCGTGGTCCGCGCTGGATTCGGGTAGGCCGCTAGAGGTGATCGGTGACGGTCGCTCCAGATGAATGGCTGCCCACGACAGAACCCGGCTTATCGGCCGGCTCGACTCCTTCCTTCGCCACCATTTCCGGCCTGTCCCCGTTAATTTTGACTTGACACCCTTCCCGCGAGGCATTTATCGTCGGGGGTCGGGATAGGCGAAAGTGGGGAAAAGTAGGTCAATAGGGTATACGATGGATATTGACGTGTAGGAGGCGTCGTTCATCACCATGTTCCGCGGCAGCAATTCAGTCACTCTCGACGCCAGAGGCCGCATGGCTCTGCCAGCGCGTTTTCGTCAGATTGTGCTGGACCACTGCGGTGGACAAGTCGTCATCACGATCGACATGGCCGAGCGGTGCCTGCTCCTGTACCCGTTGCCCGAGTGGGAGGAAGTTGAATCGCGCCTGCAATCCCTCGCCAACATGCGGCCTTCCGCGCGTGCCATCCAGCGGCTCCTCATCGGACACGCCACGGATGTCGAGCTCGACGGCCACGGGCGCGCGCTGATACCTCCGACGCTGCGCGATTTCGCCGGACTGGAAAAGCGACTCGTCGTGGCTGGCATCGGCAAGAAGATCGAAATCTGGTCCGAAGAGCGTTGGCACGACCGCCGGGAGAACTGGCTCGCCGGGGCTTCTGAAATCACCTCGGAATTGACCGATTCGGGCGGCCTGGATGTCCTGTCCATCTGATGGGACTTGCATGAACAAGCGTCTCCTGGGAGCGCCAGCGGCCAGGGGCGCTTGTTCCATGGACGGAGAGTTGGGCCGGGCCACGGGCGAAGCCGAAGGTGCCGGCCGTGGGGCACGGTGATGCCATGCCCCATACGCCTGTGTTGCTGGACGAAATCGTGTCAGCGGTGACGACAGATACGGCGGGCAGCTACGTGGATGCGACATACGGCGGCGGCGGTCATAGCCGAGCGCTGCTCGCCAGACTGCAGCCGCAAGCGCAACTTTTGGCGATGGACCGCGACGAGATCGCAGTCGCCGACGCGCTAAGCCTGGCCGGGACGGACTCCCGAGTGATGGTCGAGTGCGCATCGTTCTCGCGGATCGACGAGGTCGCGCACCGCAGGGGACTCCAGCCGGTCAGCGGCGTCATGATGGATATCGGCATGTCGGGACACCAGTTGGAGGATCCCGATCGCGGTTTCAGCTACATGCGCGACGGGCCGCTCGACATGCGGATGGACCGCAAGCAGGGCGTCACGGCGGCGCAGTGGCTCAATTCCGCGAAGGAGGAGGACCTGGCCGAAGTATTTCGACGCTATGGCGAAGAGCGCCATGCCGCCCGGGTAGCGCGCGCCGTTGTCAGGAGGCGACCGCTGGCGAGGACTTTCGACCTCGTGGCGGCGATCCGGGAGGCGGGGATGGGGCGCCAGGTCCTTCGCCAGACGCTCGCGCGCGTGTTTCAGGCGGTGCGCATACACGTCAACGATGAGATTGACCAACTCGATGACGGATTGAACGCGGCATTCGCATGTCTCGATCTCGGGGGCCGCCTCGGAGTGATTTCCTTCCACAGCATTGAGCACCGCATGGTGCGCCGCCGTTTCCGCGCGTGGGTGCAGGGCGATCCGGTGCTGAGGCGCCTCCCGGTTCGCGGGGAACCGGGCGGCGGCGCCCGACACATCGTGCGGAACGCCCGGCCATCGGGGGCAGAGATCGCCGCGAATTCCCGCGCGCAGAGCGCGATGTTGCAGGTGGTGGAGAAGTGCGCGTGATGGTGCGCCGGAGCCCGAGGCGATGGATCTTCGGCGCCGTGATCTGCGCGGCCGCCGCCGCATCCGGCGTGCAGGTCGCGAGCAAGTCCCACGAGATGCGTGGCGCCTATACGCGGTTGAGCGAGGAGCAGGCGCGTCGGGACGCGTTGCTCGAGGAATATAGCCGACTGCTACTGGAGCGGGGAACGCTCTCGTCGTACCGGAACGTGGATCGAATCGCGAACGACGCGTTGTCCATGCACTTCCCGGAGGAGGTCACCTGGATTCGGCAATGAATTGGCGCCACTACATCCTGGTTGGGTTCTTCATCATCTCGGTCGTGGGGCTGCTTTCGCGCGTCGCCTACCTGAGCGTGACCGAGCGGCGAGACTTCCTCAAGCAGCGCGGCGAGGCCATTGCCGTGCGCACTGTGAGCATACCCGCGCATCGCGGGGTCATCTACGACCGGCATGGCGAACTTCTGGCGGTCAGCACGCCCGTCCATTCGATCTGGGTCGATCCGAGCGAGACGAAACTTTCCACCGAGGATGTAGTCGCGCTTGGTCAGATCCTGGGGGTTTCGCCCGCGGCGCTCGAACGCCGCCTGGCGAGCGCGGGCAAGCGATTCGCCTATCTCAAGCGACACGTCGGTCCGGACACGAATCGAGCCGTCCTGGAACTCGGCATCGCGGGCGTCCGATCGCTTTCCGAATACAGGCGGTTCTATCCCGCCGCCGAAACAACGGCGCACGTCGTGGGCATGACGAACATCGACGATGTCGGCCAGGAAGGCATCGAATTCACGTTCGATAGCTTGCTCAAGGGGACGCCGGGCAGCAAGCGAGTGTTGCTCGACAACAACCGCCGCACGGTGGAGGAACTGGGAGTCCTCGATTTGAGGGATCCCGGCACGGACATCATCGTGAGTCTCGATCTCAGGCTGCAATTCTCGGCCTATCGCGAATTGAAGTCGGCGGTCGAACATAACAACGCGGAATCGGGCTCGCTGGTCATGCTGGATGCCGGCACGGGCGAGATCCTGGCGCTCGCGAACCAGCCTTCCTACAACCCCAACAATGCCGCGGAACGGACTTCCTCGGGTGTCCGCAACCGTGCCGTGACCGATACCTACGAGCCGGGATCGACCATCAAGCCGCTCGCCGCGTTGGCGGCGTTGGAAAGCGGTCTCTATACGCCGACGACGATAGTGGATACATCGCCGGGATATGTTTCGGTAGGAAGGAAGTTGATCGAGGATCCCAGCAATCGAGGCGTGCTCACGCTCTCCGAGGTGCTGGCGAAATCGAGCCAGGTCGGCATCACGAAAGTAGCCCTGAGTTTGCCCGAGGACGCGGTGTTCGATGTCCTGGTGCGCGCGGGCTTTGGCGAACCGCCGGGATCCGGCCTGCCGGGAGAGACGTTCGGCGTACTCACTGCCGAGGATCTGGACAAGCCGATCGGTCGCGCGACCCTGGCCTACGGGTATGGTTTGACAGTCACCCCCATGCAGCTTGCGCGGTGCTACCAGACGCTGGCGTCGGGCGGCGTGCGACGTTCGGTGGGCGTGCTCCGGCAGACGACGGATCTGGCCGGCATCCGAGTGTTCGAGGAGCGCCACGTGCGCGAGGTGTCGCGGATGCTCGAGCAGGTCGTGAGCGCAACCGGGACGGCGCCGAAAGCGAAGGTCCGAGGTTATCGCGTGGCGGGCAAGACGGGGACCACGCGCAAGGTTTCCGCGGGCGGATACGATGACGCGCGGCATGTTGCCCTGTTCGCCGGCTTCGCGCCGGCAGCGGATCCGAAAATCGTCCTTGTCGTGGTGATCAACGAACCCCGCGGCGCGGCAAGCGGGGGCGGCAGCGTCGCGGCGCCGGTGTTCGCGCGAATTATGGCGCGCGCGCTGCGCATTCTTGGCATCGCCCCGGATCATCTCGATCCGTCTTCAACCGGACGTATGGCGTGACAGCTGCCAACACCCTTGACCAACTTCTCGGCGCAGGTGGCGCGATCATCGTCACAGGCGTCGCCAACGACTCCAGGCGGGTGTCGCCCGGGGATCTGTTTCTCGCCTGCGCGGGCGAGGCGGACGATGGCCATCGCCATGTAGAAGAAGCGGTTGCCCGGGGCGCTGCCGCGGTGTGTTCGGAGCGACCCGTCGCCGCCCGCATTCCAAACGTCGTGATGAGCGACCTCCGAGTCCGGCAAGGGGAGATAGCCGCGCGGTACTTCGGCGATCCGAGCGCCGCGCTCACCTGTATCGGCGTCACCGGCACCAACGGCAAGACATCGGTCGCCTATCAGTGCGCTTCGCTGTTGGACGATGCCGCGTACATGGGCACGATCGGCTGGGGCGACGTCTCGCGCCTTTGTCGCAGCAAGTTGACCACCGAGGACGCGGTAACCGTCCAGCGTCGGCTCGGAGCCATACGCGGCCAGGGCCACAGGTGCGTGGCGATGGAAGTCAGTTCGCACGCGCTGGCCCAGGATCGCGTGGCGGCGGTGCGTTTCGACATAGCGGCGTTCACCAACCTTACGCGCGACCATCTCGATTACCACGTCACCATGGAGCGCTATGCCGAGGCGAAACGCAGGCTATTCGAGACAGCCTCCCTCGGCACCGTCATCGTCAACCTGGACGATTCTTTGGGCCGGAGTCTCGCGGCGGAACTCAAGGTCGAAACGATCGGTTACGGCCAGTCTGCGGGTGCCGCGGTGTCGTGGTCGGACGCAGGATTCCACCCGCACGGCATTACGGGCCGTTGGCATACGCCCTGGGGCGATAGCCGCTTTTGGCTGCCGCTTTACGGCCAGTTTTCCCTCTACAACGCTGCGGCAACCCTGTCTGCGGTCTGTCTCGCCGGGAAGCCGTTGGAAGAAACGGTGGCGGCCATGCGTTGCATGGTGCCGGTGCCGGGTCGCATGCAGCGCGTGGCGTCGCCGAACTGTCGGGGTCCAGTGGTCTTCGTCGACTATGCGCATACCCCTGCGGCCCTCACCGCCGCCCTCGCCGCGGTGCGCCAGCATCTCGGCGGTCGTCTGATATGCGTGTTCGGTTGCGGCGGCGATCGCGATCCGGGCAAGCGCCCGATGATGGCGCGAGCCGTGGAAGCGGGAGCGGACGAGGCGATTGTCACCTCGGACAATCCCCGCACCGAGAACCCGGACTCGATCATTGCCGATATCGTCGCCGGTTTTACGTCGCGCACCTTCCATACCGTCGAAGCGGACCGGGCAGCGGCGGTGAGGCTGGCCATCGAGCGGGCCGAAACCGGGGATGTCGTATTTGTGGCGGGCAAGGGCCACGAAGACTTCCAGGACATTGCGGGAGAGCGTATCCCGCACAGCGACCTGCGCTTCGCGCAGGCCGCGCTGGACGGGAGGGCCCGCTAGTTGCTTTGTCAAGTCCAACAATTCGAGTGTGGCTGCGAGGGGATACCCCTCGCAAGAAAACTATTCAGGGGCCAAAAAGATCCGCAGATGTCCGTAGATCTGGGCTTGATGGAGCACTAGATGCTGCTGCGCTTCACGGAGTTCCTGGCCGAATACCTTGGCGTCTTTGCCGTTTTTCAGTACATCACGTTCCGAATCATGGTGAGTGCGCTGACCGCGTTGGCCATATCGCTTGCGCTCGGGCCTCTCATGATTCGCAAGCTGACCCATTTCCAGATCGGCCAGAACGTTCGCGAGGACGGGCCGGAGAGCCATCTGCAGAAGGCCGGCACCCCGACCATGGGCGGCGCCATGATCCTCGTGACCACGTTGTTGACGACGGTCTTGTGGTGCGATCCGGCCAACCGGCACGTCTGGATGGTGTTGGCGGTCACCATGTCCTTCGGCGCGATCGGCTGGTACGACGACTACCTCAAGGTGTCGGAGGGCAACTCCAAGGGCCTGTCGGCGCGCTGGAAGTACTTTTGGCAATCCGTCGTGGGCCTCACCGTCGCCGTCGTTCTGTACAAACTCGCTGCGACAGCGACGGACACGAGCCTCATCGTGCCATTCTTCAAGGAGGTGGCCATGCCCCTCGGCGTGGGGTTCGTCGTTCTCACCTACCTGATGGTCGTCGGCATGAGCAACGCGGTCAACCTGACCGACGGTCTCGACGGCCTCGCCATTCTCCCGGCGGTCATGGTAAGCGCCGGGCTGGGATTCATCGCCTATTTGGCCGGACACGTCGAATTCGCGAACTACCTGCGTATTCCCTACGTCGCCGGTGCCGGCGAACTGGCAGTGTTCTGCGGTGCGCTCATCGGCGCCGGTCTCGGTTTTCTCTGGTTCAACACCTATCCGGCGCAAGTGTTCATGGGAGATGTGGGCGCCCTCGCGCTGGGCGCCGCGCTGGGGTTGATCGCCGTCATCATTCGCCATGAGATCGTTCTACTCATCATGGGCGGCCTGTTCGTGGTGGAAACCGTCTCCGTGATCGTGCAGGTGGCGTCCTTCAAGATCACCGGCAAACGGGTCTTCCGCATGGCGCCGATTCATCACCACTTCGAGCTCAAGGGCTGGCCCGAACCGCGGGTCATCGTACGATTCTGGATCATCGCCCTGGTGCTGGTGCTCGTCGGCCTTTCAACATTGAAGATCCGATGACGGAACATCGGACGCTGATAATCGGTCTTGGCGCGACAGGCTATTCCTGCCTGAAGTTCCTCTATGGGCGCGTGCCGGTCGCCGTCTGCGACACGCGGGAAAATCCCCCCTATCGCGGTGCCGCGCGGACGGAATTCGCCGACGCGGAACTTCTCGACCCGGCCGAGGTGAACTTCGCCGACTTCGATCGCGTCGTCATCAGTCCCGGCATTGGACTCGACCACTGCCTCGCCGCCGCGGCGCGCGATGCGGGTCTTGAAATCCTGGGAGACATCGATTTGTTCCTGGGGCTCGCGAGAGCGCCGGTGATCGCCATCACGGGCACCAATGGCAAGAGCACGGTGGCGTCGATGGTTGGGGAACTCCTCGACGACGGGTCGAGGGAAGTTCGGGTCGGCGGGAATCTGGGCGTTCCGGCGCTCGACTTGCTTGATTCCGCGGTCGATCGGTATGTGCTCGAGCTATCCAGTTTTCAACTCGAGCGCATGGGCTCGGGAACGTTCGATATAGGCGCGGTCCTCAATATCAGCGCCGACCATATGGATCGCCATCGATCGTTCGACGCCTACGCCCGGGCGAAGCGCCGCGTCTATTTCGGCTGTCGGGCGGCTGTCTACAACGGTCGGGACCCCAATACGCGGCCGCCCCCGGAAATTCCCGCCATCGCCCTCGATGCGAGTCCCGACTGGCGCGTGGCCGAGGACGAATTGATCATCGACGGCACACCTTTGGCGCTGTCGTCGTTTCGACTCGGGGGACGCCACAACGCCTACAACGTTCTCGCGGCGTGCGCAATCGCTTCGTTGACCGGAGGCGAGACGCTGCCTGAACGCCTGTTCGATTTCTCCGGTCTTCCCCACCGCTCGGCATTCGTGGGCGAGGTGGGCTCGGTACGCTGTATCGACGACTCCAAGGCGACCAATGTGGGTGCCTGCGTGGCGGCGCTCGCCGGATTCGGCGCACAAGAGCGAGATATCGTGCTGATAGCCGGGGGAGACGGCAAGAACGCATCGTTCGAACCGTTGAAGAACCCGGTCGCGCGCTATGCGAAACACGTCGTATTGATCGGCAGGGATGCCCCGCGTATCGAAGCTGCGCTGGCTGGCGTGGTGCCGGTCAGCCAGGCGGCCGACATGGATCGAGCGGTTGCGAAGGCCCTGGCTGCGGCCCGCGGGCGCGGCATGGTGCTGCTGTCGCCCGCCTGCGCCAGCTTCGACATGTTCGACGACTTCGAAGCCCGCGGCGAGGCGTTCGCGGCGGCGGTTGAGAGGGCGGGAGGCACGCATGGCTGACCGTTTCGGCACGACCGTACTGATGGTGTGGTTCGCCGCGCTCGCGACGGGCGTCGTGATGGTGGCGTCTGCCGCCACGGCAAACACGTATGTCGTCAGACATTGCGTGTTTGTGGCTGCGGCGCTCGCGGTATTCGCCACGATCTCGAACGTACCCCTGCATGTCTGGGAAGCATTGCATCGCTGGTGCCTGGTCGCCGCCATCGCCGTATGCGCCTTGGTGCTCGTCCCCGGCATCGGTCTCGAGGAAGGGGGAGCGCATCGCTGGATCTGGCTCGGCGCGTTCACCCTGCAGCCGTCGGAGGCGGCCAAGTTTCTGTTGACGGTGTATCTCGCCGCGTACTTTGCGCGCGCCGGAGAAGCTGTGCGGAGCGACATCTGGGCGTTTCTGCGGCCGCTTGCATGGGCGGGCGTTCTCGCGGGACTGGTGTTGATGGAGCCGGATTTCGGCACCACGCTGCTGTTGGCGCTGTTGACTGGGGGGCTGATGTTTCTGGCGGGCGCGCGCCTGCGACACTTCCTCGGTGTGGCTGGCGCGGCGGCCGTGGCCCTCATCGTTCTCCTTCGTCTGGAGGTCTACAGGGAGGAGCGCCTGGTGGCGTTCCTGGATCCCTGGGCGCTGTCCTACAGCGGCGGCTATCAGTTGACCCAGGCGCTCATCGCTTTCGGCCGCGGCGAATGGTTCGGCGTCGGCCTTGGCGAAGGCGTGCAGAAGCTCTCCTATCTGCCGGAGGCGCACAACGATTTCATCTTTGCGGTAGTTGCGGAAGAACTCGGTTTGATCGGCGCCGGCACCTTGTTCCTGCTGCTCGCGTTCCTGGTGCTTTGCACTTTCTCTATCGCGCGCACCGCTGCCGATCAGGGCAGGCTGTTCGGTGCGTACGCGGCGTACGGTGCGGGACTGGTGATCGGCGCGCAGGTGCTGATCAACGTCGGTGTCAATACCGGCGTCCTGCCGACCACGGGTCTGACGCTGCCGTTCATCAGCTTCGGCGGCAACAGCCTGCTCGTGTGCGCCGGACTACTGGCGCTGGCTTTCAGGGCCCACCTGGAGGGCGACAACCGTGGAAGGCGGTAAGTTGGAACCGAGAATGCGGGGCGTCAGGCGCATTCACTTCGTCGGCATCGGGGGTTCCGGCATGTGCGGCATCGCGGAAGTCCTCGTGAACCAGGGCTATGCCGTCACGGGTTCCGATATCGTGCGCTCCGCCAATACGGAACGCTTGGCGAGACAGGGTGTTCCCATCAACATCGGCCACGGCGGTGACAGGGCGGGCCGCACGGACGTGGTCGTGGTTTCGGCCGCGATCAGCGAAAACAACCCCGAGGTGGCCATGGCGCGGGAGCGGCGCGTGCCGGTGGTGTCGCGAGCGACGATGCTCGGCGAACTCATGCGCTATCGGCACGGCATCGCGGTGGCGGGCACCCACGGCAAGACTACGACGACGAGCCTGATCACCGCGGTCCTTCAACGTGCGGGCCTGGATCCCACGTACGTCATCGGCGGGTTGCTGAAGAGCGAAGGCCGCAACGCCAAGCTCGGCGCGGGGCGATACATCGTTGCGGAAGCGGACGAGAGCGACGCGTCGTTCCTGTTCCTGCAGCCCATGGCGGTCGTGGTGACGAATATCGACCGCGACCACCTGTCGTCCTACCGTGGCGACTTCGAGCGGCTGAAACGCGCCTTTCTCGACTTCGTCGGCCGGCTGCCCTTCTACGGCGTGGCGGTGCTGTGCGTCGATGACGACAACGTGCGGTCGATGATCCGCGACTTCGCTCGGCCGGCGCTCACCTACGGTCTTAGCGACGATGCGGACTACCGGGCTGTGGATGTGGTCCCAAGGGGGATGCGCTGGACTTTCACGGCGACACGGCCGAACAGACCGGATCTCGACATCGAACTACCGCTGCCGGGCATGCACAACGTTTCGAACGCGCTCGCTGCGATTGCGGTCGCGACCGAGGAGGGCGTCTCCGACGACCACATTGTCGACGGCCTCAGGCGGTTCAAGGGCGTGGGCAGACGGTTCGAAGTCTCATCGCGGAGGGTGAACGGCAAATCCATCACGCTGGTCGACGACTATGGACACCACCCTACGGAAGTGCGGGTGGTTGTCGAAACGGCGCGCAGCGTCTGGCCCGAACAGCGTCTGGTGATGGTCTATCAACCCCACCGGTACACGCGCACGCAGGAGTTGTATGACGACTTCGTCAACGTGCTGCTGCTCGTTGACCTGTTGCTGATCGTCGAGGTGTACGCGGCCGGCGAGGAAAAGATCGCGGGCGCCGACGGCAGGGCGCTGTGTTGCGGCGTGCGGCGCTTCGGGGGCATGAACCCGCTGTTTACGGCGACGCCGGAAGAAGCGCTGGAACTGCTCGGGTCGCTGCTCCGGGACGACGACGTGCTGATTGTTCAGGGCGCGGGAAACGTGAGTCGGGTGTCCGCGGGACTGGAGCAGTCGAGCAATGCGGCCTAACGCAGTCGGCATCCGGCAGGGTGCAAGTAATCGATTGAAAAGTAAGCGAGTTTTGGTCATTTCAACTAGCGGATTGGTGAGATATGCGGGTTAAATCTTTGGTTGCGGCGTTGATGCTGGTAGCAGTTGTGGGGGCGGGAACGGCTGGCCTGTTGCGTTTCCTCGATACGCCGGTAGAACTCGTGAGGATCGCCGGAGATCTGACCGAGATCGAGAGGCAGGAGATCCGCGCCGCCGTGATCGAAACCGTCGACTCGGCCGTTACCGGCGTGGTCGATGTCGTCGCCGCGATCGAAGCGCTCGGCTGGACCCGGGACACCCGGGTGCGCCGCATCGGATCGGGCGTGATCGATGTGTCGGTCAAGCGAGAGGCGTTGGCCGCGCGGTGGGGAAACGCGGAATACGTGACGACCGCGGGAGAAATCGTCGGTGCCCCGCGGCCGCCGGATCCAGAAGAGACGCTTCCGACATTGTCCGGGACCCTCTCTACCAGCGGCGAGGCGATGCAGGTGTACGGCAAGTTGAGTGCCCGTTTGGCGGATCTCGGGCTCATGTTGAAATCCCTCGAAGAAACCGAGGTCGGCGGCTGGCGGTTGATTCTGGACGACGACGTCACCGTGCTGCTTGGGGCGGAAGACATCAACGGACGTCTCGAGCGCGTGTTGGCGGTGTATGCGAACGCGCTGACACATCGGATGGAAAAGGTTGATCGAATTGACGCGCGCTACGGCAGCGGCGTGGCGGTTCGCTGGCGCGACGAATTGACGGAAGAAACACTTGCATGGAACAAAAGTCCGGGGGGAGCGTTAGCGACCACGGGCGGTTGTTCCATGGTCGACGAGCGGGGCCGGGCCGGAGCCTTCAGCCGGGGAGCGCGAGGGGGTACCCCTCGCATGAGAGAAGCCGAAGCCGAAGGCGCCGACTGTGGGGCAATGCTGGCGAGGAATTAGTGCCGTGACCCTTGCGAAACTGCCCGATATTCCCTGCGGGCCATGCCTTGCATTGACGCGGATGGCGAGTTCTGAAGTACCAGAAACTTGCGGAACACGACACCAGCCGAGGAGCCAAGCGAGGAACCAATAGTGGCGGACAACGGTAGAAAGAAGATCATCGGACTCGACATAGGAACCAGCAAGGTGGCTTCCCTGGTCGGCGAGGTTTTGCCCGATGGCGGTGTCGAGGTTGTGGGGATCGGTTCGCATCCCTCCACCGGATTGAAGAGGGGCGTCGTGGTGGATATCGAATCCACCGTGCAGTCGATTCAGCGTGCGGTGGAGGAAGCAGAATTGATGGGCGGGTGCAGAATCGATTCCGTCTACGCGGGCATTGCCGGCAGCCATGTGCAGAGCCTGAATTCGCACGGAATCGTCGCCATTCGCGACAACGAAGTGCAGCAACAGGATGTCGACCGGGTCATCGACGCCGCCGGGGCGGTAGCTATTCCGGCGGATCAGAAGATTCTGCATGTCCTCACGCAGGAATACATCATCGACAACCAGGAGGGCGTCAAGGAGCCCCTCGGCATGTCGGGCGTGCGGATGGAAGCGAAGGTCCACCTCGTCAGTTGCGCGGTCAACGCCGCACAGAACATAGAAAAGTGCATCGAACGCTGCGGCCTCGTGGTCAACGAGGTGATTCTGGAGCAATTGGCGTCGAGCTATTCCGTGTTGACGGATGATGAACGAGAGCTGGGCGTCTGCCTGGTCGACATCGGCGGCGGCACCACTGATATCGCCGTCTTCACGGAAGGTGCGATTCGCCATACCGCCGTCATTCCCATCGCCGGCACACAGATCACCAACGACATCGCGATGGCGCTTCGGACACCGACGAGGTACGCCGAGGAGATCAAGATCAGGTATGCCTGCGCCCTGAACAAGCTCGTGCATCCCGACGAAACCATCATGGTCCCGGGTGTCGGCGACAGACCGCGCCGTGACCTGTCGCGCCACGCGTTGGCGGAGGTCGTGGAGCCGCGATACGAAGAGCTGTTCACGCTCGTCAGAACGGAACTGCGCCGTAGCGGGTTCGAAGACCTGTTGGGCGCCGGGATTGTGCTGACCGGCGGTTCCTCGAAGATGGAAGGGGCTGTCGAGCTGGCGGAAGAGATCTTCGGCATGCCGGTTTCCGTCGGCACGCCGAGAGCCGTGGCGGGACTGCCCGACATAGTCCGCAATCCCATTTACGCGACGGGCGTGGGTTTGCTCGTATATGGACAGCAGCGGGAAAACGGCGGCCAACTCGGCAAGTCCGGATCGCGCGGATTTTTCAGCCGCATCGGTAAGTGGTTCGGCGAAAACGTTTGAACCCATCCAGGAGAAGTGAGGAGCAGGTAGATGTTTGAACTCGTAGACAGCGCGCCCGATAGCGCGATTATCAAGGTGATTGGCGTCGGCGGCGGCGGCGGCAATGCGGTGCAGCACATGCTGAAGCAGGACGTGGACGGCGTGGACTTCATCGCCGCCAACACGGATGCGCAGGCGCTGAAGAGCGTTACTGCCAACACGATCCTGCAGCTTGGCGCGTCGGTCACGAAAGGGCTGGGCGCGGGCGCGAATCCCGAGATTGGGAGACAGTCCGCGCTGGAGGACCGGGATCGAATCGCCGAGGTGCTCGATGGCGCAGACATGGTCTTCATTACCGCGGGGATGGGCGGTGGCACGGGTACGGGCGCGGCGCCTATCGTCGCGGAGGTGGCGAAAGAACTCGATATCCTGACCGTTGCCGTGGTGACCCGGCCGTTCGCGTTCGAGAAGCGCACGGCGATCGCCGACCAGGGCATCCAGGAACTGGAGCGCCACGTCGACTCCCTGATCGTCATTCCAAACGACAAGCTGCCGTCCGTGCTTGGCGAGAAGACCTTGGTGCTGGACGCGTTCGCGGCGGCGAACGATGTCCTGCTCGGTGCGGTTCAGGGAATCTCGGACCTGATCATCCGGCCTGGATTGATGAATACCGATTTCGCGGATGTGCGCACGGTCATGTCCGAGATGGGCAAGGCGATGATGGGCACCGGTCGCGCGACGGGCGAGAATCGGGCTCGGGAAGCGGCGGAAGCCGCGATTCGCTGTCCGCTGCTCGAAGACATTGAACTCCTGGGAGCCCGCGGAGCGCTCGTCAACGTGGTGGCGGGATCGAATCTCAATCTCGCCGAGGTCTTCGAGGTCGGCAACACGGTGGAAGAGTTCACCTCGAAGGACTGCAAGGTCGTCCTGGGGATGGTGGTTGATCCGGAGTGGGGCGACGACCTGAAGGTGACCGTCGTGGTCACCGGACTGACCAATACGGCCGAAGACATGGCGATGATCGAGGCAACGGTTGCCGAGGAAGATGGCGAGGTCGACTACAGAGATCTCGAGCGCCCGACCTATCTGCGCGGCCGCGAGGGACGGCAGGTCGACCGCGTCCCGGAGGTTGAACGTGCAAAGGGCGAGAGCTACCTGGACATCCAGGGCTTCCTGAACCGCACAAAACCATAGTCGGACCGTGTCGGGATCGGGGGCGGGGCGCTCGCCCCCTGTTTCGTCGCGGACTTGCTGTCGCGCGCTTGCTATAGACTGACGGCCTTCCCGAATCCGCGAAGGAATTTCGATGGCCGAGTACGTTCCGACACCGATCCAATGGGTTCGCGAGCAGGTGGCGCTCTACGAGGGCAGCGGCGGCACAGACGGCACCGAGCTGCGCGAGACAGGTTTGCCCTGCATCATCGTCACGCACAAGGGCAACAAGACCGGTGTCATCCGCAAGACGCCGCTCATGCGCGTGAAGCATGGCGATAGCTACGTGTTGGTGGGTTCTCGGGGCGGCGCGCCCGCGAATCCGGTCTGGGTCTACAACCTGCGCGCCGACGGGAACGTCGAGATTCGCGACATGACCGAGGTGTTCAAGATGCGCGTCCGCGAGGTCGCTGACGCCGACGAGCGCGCGCGGGTGTGGGCGGTCGCCGTGGCGGCATTCCCGCCGTACGAGGACTACCTGAACAGGGCGGCGCCCACCCGCATAATCCCGGTCTTCATCGCCGAGCCCGCGTAGGCGCCCGCGCAACACAGCGTGGCGATTGGGCCGGAGACGTCAGTCGAACGCTTTCGCCAGCGCCGCGATATGCGCCGGCGTGGTGCCGCAGCAACCGCCGACGAGGAGAACGCCGCTGTCGGTCCAGCCGCGCGCGTGTTCGACCAGGCGGTCGGGCGTTGCATCGGCATCGAACGTCCAGTCCGGGGGCGCGAACTCGCCGACTTCCGGGTAGACGCCGACGGGTCCCGGCCAACGTTCCCTCACCATCGCGATCGCCCGCGGCACAGCGCCGACATCGCTGTGCATGATGTTGACCACGCTTGGGCCCATCGGGATGAGGACGTCGAGCGGTCTGGCGAAGTCCACGTCGGGCAGGTCGAAACTCACCAGGCCGTCGCTACCGGCGCGCCGCCTGCAGCTCAGCCCCAACCAGACGGGAAGGCCGGTCTCAAGCGCCGCCTCCATGGCGCGAGCCGCGTGGCGGGTGTCCTGCATCATCTCCAAAGCGATGAGGTCTACGCCGCTGTCCGCGAGGATCGCCGCGAGTTCCCTGAGTCCCGCCAACTCGAGGTCGGGATCGGGATAGTTGGCGGCCTTCATCCCCGGCGGCAAGTTCGAGATCGATCCGGCGATGGCGATGTCCTTGCCTGACGCGTCCCGCGCCTCGGCCGCGAGTTGCACGGCCTTGCGGTTGATGTGCTCGAACTCGTCGCCGAGCCCGGCGGGCTCCAGCAGAAACCGCGCGGTGCCGAACGTATTGGTGATGATCACCTCGGCCCCGGCGGCGATGTAGTCCTCGTGCACCCCTCGCACCACTTCCGGGTGGCTGTGGACCGCCAGCCCCGACCAGGCGGCTTCGCTCATAGGCACGCCCCGGCGCTGGAGTTCGGATCCTGTGCCTCCATCTATCACAACGATTTGATTGCGGTTGATTTTTTCTTGCCAGGACACGATGGTGTTCTCGAATGGGCCGGTAAAGTTGCTGGCAGGTCTGGACGTTCCGTGAGGCGTTCCCTTCCCCTTGCGGCAAAGATGCTACAGGCGCGTTTGACAGTTGGCCAACCGTTGGCGGGGGGATCCGCCTGCGTTGGCGGGACGATGAGATCAAGCGGGCCTGGGCGTGTCAGCCGGACGGTTCCATTGGGTGGCGGTGCCCGGTAGTCTGTGCGCCGCATGGCGATAGAGATTCTCGATTACGACCACGACCGCGACTTCGAGGCCGCGAAGCGCATCATGTACGAGGTGGGCTGGCTGAGGAACGAGGACGAGGCGAAGTCCTTCGAGTCAGAAGCGCGTGCCTCTCACGGGCTGATCTTTCCGATCGACGGTCAGGCCGAGTGCGTCGTATTTACGGTTCCAGGGACCCTGCGCCACGGCGATACGGATCTCGAAATGACCGCGTTCACGGGTGTGGTGACCAGCCGCATCGCCCGCAAGCTGGGTGCCGCGAGACGGCTCACCGCGCACGCGCTCTCGGTCGCCTGGGAGGCCGGCGGCGAGGTTGCCGCGCTCAACATGTTCGATCAGGGCTACTATGATCGACTGGGTTTCGGCACCGGAGCCTACTCGAACCGTATCAAGTTCGATCCGGCCACGCTGCGCGTTGATCGACCCTTTCGGCCGCCCAGGCGATTGACCGGGAAAGACTGGCGCGACATCTATCAGGCGATGCACGCGCGCCTGCGCGGCCACGGCAGCATCGTCCTCAACGTCGAGAAAATCGTGTATGCCGAACTGTCGTCCTACGACGCGGCGAAGACCATTGGCCTCGGCTACTACGACGGCCCTGGTGGCACCTTGTCGCATTTCCTTTTTGGCCAGACGGGCGGCCAAGACGGCCCCTACGACATTCGGTGGTACGCATATCAGTCCACGGAACAGCTCCTGGAGCTGCTTGCCCTGATCAGGTCATTGGGCGACCAGGTGTATTCGTTGGCCATGAAGGAGCCACCAGAGATCCAGTTTCAGGACCTGCTCAGGCAGCCGCTGCGCAGCCGCCACATCAGCCGGGGTTCGAAGCACGCGGCAGAACACACCACCGGGGCCCATTCACAGGTGCGCATTCTCGATTTGGCGAAGTGTCTGGCGAAGACCCACCTCGACGCCCAGCGCGTGACCTTCAATCTTCAACTGTCAGACCCGGTTGCAGAACAGTTGGGGGACGAGACGCGTTGGCGGGGCGTCGCCGGCGACTACATCGTCACGCTGGGCGAAGATTGCTCCGCGCAGCAGGGTCGGTCGACCAGGCTCGCGACCCTGCGCGCCTCGGCCGGAGCGTTCAGCCGTCTTTGGTTGGGGGTGCGGAACGCGTCAAGCCTCGCCGTGACGGATGACTTGCGGGGGGATAGCGCCTTGTTGTGGAAACTCGACCGCGCCTTGCGGCAGCCGCAGCCCCACTTTGGCTGGCCTTTTTGAGGGACTTCTCGGCCGTTGCGCCGGCCTCGCTGGGTGCCCCGGTAGCGTCGCGGCGACGCGTTGCAACTACGTTGCATTCATGTGTGGATGCGTCGCCCGAATGCGGATATCTTCAACCTTCGAAAAGTCTTCCAACCGGCGCAACATGGGCAACAGCTCCGGCACGCGGAATCGCAGGCGGGTCGCCCAGGCGGCGCTGCTCGCGTGCACGGTCAAGATTTGCCCGCGGACGTTCGCGACCTCGAAACGCGGCGCTTCTTCACGCGGCAGCAACGCCCGGAACTGGTTTGTCCACGACGCGCGCATTTCCGTGCGAGTCACCAACCTGGCGAGCTGATGCGCGGCGGAGTTTCGCCGCGAATGGCGATCCGACAAGATTTCATCTATGTTACGGGCTGGCATGCACGTTAATTCGATGAAGAAGACGATTCACATCATAGCCGCCGGCAACGGTGGCGGTCGAATTCGTGCGTTTGGCGTCCCGCAGGCGGCGATCATGGGATTTGCGGTCTTCCTTGGTGTGTTCGTCGTCGTCAACATCGCCCTTGCTGTTCGCCATACATCGACGGAAACGCTGAACGAACTGACGCTGTCCGGTTGGAATGATCGGCTCGATCAGCAGCGCGAGGAGGTCGACTTGCTCTCGCGGCGGGCGCGCGATCAAGTCCTCGCCGCGGGACGGAAACTTGCGGACATGGAGGCGCGTCTGTTGCGCATGGAAGCGCTCGCGGAGCGGGTGTCGGAAACGACGCAGGTCGCGGACCTCGGCGAAGGCGAGTTCCGTTTCGACCTCCCGGCGGCGACGGGTGGCCCGGAGGAGGCCTTCGGCGCCAAGGACATCACCGTATCGGACTACTTCGCCAGGATCGATCAGTTGTCGGCGGAACTGAGAATGCGCGAGCGCGAAATGAAGGTACTCGAGTCGGTGCTTGCGCGCGGCAGTTTCAAGGACCAGATTGCGCCGGCTCGGGGGCCGCTGGACGGGGGCTGGATGTCGTCGCGCTATGGCCCGCGCATCGATCCGATTTCCGGCCAGCCCGCGTGGCACCAGGGCGTCGACTTCAGCGGTGGGCTGGGCAGCGACGTCAAGGCCGTGGCCGGCGGTGTCGTCAGTTTCGCGGGGACCTCGGGCGCCTATGGCCGGATGGTCGAGATCGAACACGGCGAAGGCATCTCCACCCGCTACGCGCACCATGAATCCCTTCAGGTCGAAGCCGGCGACATCGTGAAAAAGGGCCAGTCGATCGCGCGTCTCGGAAGCACCGGACGTTCCACCGGCCCCCACGTGCACTTTGAAGTCTTGAGGAACGGCCGTCGTTTCGATCCGAGGGAGTACCTGGCGCCGCGCTGATCTCCAGGGGCGGCATGAGCCCCGCGCAATTTTGAGACATCGCCTACCGAGAAACCGGACCGGTTCCGTATGCGCGGCCCGGCCGGCGGCATATGGTACGGGCGATGCCGCCACTCTTCCGCAAACAGGTCCTCGAGGCGCAACGTCAGCGCCTGCACGGGGATGTCCTGATCGTCACGCCGCTACCCATCGCCGTGGTCACGGGTTGGCTGTTGGTGACGTTGCTGGTTGTGGTGACGTTCGCGGTCTTCGGCACCTATGCCCGCGCGGAGCGAGTACCGGGCTATCTCGTGCCGTCCAAGGGCCTGGTCAAGGTGGCGCCGGCCCGCGCGGGCGTCCTGAGCGATGCCCGCGCGCGGGTGCGCGAGCAGGTCGAAGCGGGGCAGGTGCTCGCCGTGGTTCAGAGCGAAGCGCCGTCGCTTGCCGGCGACACCGCCGCCGCCATGGTCTTGCAGTCCTTAGGCGATCAAGAGCGCTTGCTCGAGCGTCAGATCAGTCTCGAACGGGACCGGTTGATGCGGGAACGTGCGCGGCTCCAAGCGGAGCAGGACAGCCTGAACGCGCAGATCGCTTCGTTCGAGGATCAGCGGGAGTTGCAACGCGAGATCACGGAATCGGCGCGCTCCGCATTCGAGAAGGTCCGCGCGTTGCTGGAGGGTGGCTTCATCTCGGTCGTCGAGTCGGAGCGGCGAAGGCAGTCGTGGCTGGCCCACCATCTGGAAGAAAAGCGTCAGGCGCAGCAACTGACCGAATTGCGCGCGCGCTTGACGGATATCGGCCACAAACTGGCGATGTTTCCGCAGGAAGTCGCGTTGCGCGTATCCAGACTGGAGAGCCAGATCGCGGACATCGAGCAACGCGAGGCGGAGTTGGAGGGGCGGCGGGCGTACGTCGTCAAGGCGCCGGTCGCCGGGACAGTCGCCTCGATTCGCAACATCCCGGGCGAGATCGTCTCTCCGCACCAACCGCTGGCGTCCATACTGCCCGCCGGTAGCGAACTCGAGGCAGAGCTCTTCGTTCCCAGCAGGGCGGCGGGTTTTGTTGCAACGGGGCAGCCGGTTCGCCTGCTGTATGCGGCGTTTCCCTACCAGCGGTTCGGCTCTCACGAGGGCGTGATCCGTCACGTTGCGCCCGCGATTACGTCGGCTGCGGAAGCCGACGTTCCCTTCAACTTGGTGGAACCTGGCTATCGCGTTGCGGTGCAACTCGCGTCGCAGGAAGTGATGGCTTTCGGCCGCAGCTTCGAACTCCAGCCGGGAATGTTGCTGGAGGGCAACATCATCCTGGAACGGCGTTCATTTTTCAGTTGGTTGACGGAACCGTTCCGGGCAGTGAGCCATTGATGGCGGGGGAGGACCTCAAACACCTTAACTTCGGGGCGCGAACGCTACCGATCATCCGCCAGAACGAAACGACGGAGTGCGGCTTGGCGTGTCTCGCCATGGTGGCGGGATTCCACGGATTCAGAACGGACATAGCGGCGCTCAGAAGACGATTTCCCACGAGCGCTGCGGGCGTGACGTTGTCCGCGATCATGGACATGGCCGCCCGGATGGACTTGAGTTGCCGCGCCCTCAAGGTGCCGCTTGAGGACATTCGCAAACTGCAGACCCCAGCTATCATCCACTGGGACATGAACCATTTCGTCGTGCTGAAAACCGCGAACGCGAAGACGATGGTGGTGCACGATCCCGCGACCGGCGCGCGGCGGTACACCCGGGATGAATTCTCGGCGCACTTTACGGGCGTTGCGCTGGAACTCCATCCGACAAAGCAATTCGAGAGAAAGGAAGAACGCGCCAAGCTTCGCTTGAACCATTTGTGGACCCGTATTCGGGGCCTCAAACGGACGCTGGCGCAAGCCCTGGTTCTGTCCGCGATCCTGCAGCTGTTCGTGCTGGTCAGCCCGTTCTATCTGCAACTGACGGTGGACGAGGTGCTGGTAAAGTTCGATGCCGATCTGCTCTGGGTGCTGGCGTTCGGATTCGGCGCCTTTTCGGTCCTGAACGCCGTCGCGGGATTGCTCCGCGGCTACGTGCTGCTCTATTTCGGCAACATGCTGAACTACCAGATGGTATGCAATCTCTTCGCCCACCTGATCCAGTTGCCGGCCGACTTTTTCGAGAAGCGCCATATAGGCGACATCGTTTCGCGTTTCGGTTCGGTGGGGCCGATCCGGTCGCTGTTCACCGAAGGGCTGGTCGCAACGGCTATCGACGGTGTCATGGCGATCGCGACGCTCATCATGATGTTCCTGTACAGCCCCGCGCTCGGGTCGATTGCCCTGGTTGCCCTGATTCTCTATCTGATTCTGCGCGTCGCATCCTATCCGCCGTTGCGCCAACGGAGCGAAGACGCCATCGTGTTCCACGCCAAGGAACAATCGTTCTTCATGGAAACCGTGCGCGGCGCATTGAGCATCAAGCTCTTTGGACGCGAGACGGACAGGAAACGCCTGTGGCAAAACCGATTCGCCGACGCGGTGAACGCGGACGTGCGCGTGCACAAGCTCAGCATCTGGTTCGCGCTCGGCAACAACGTCATCTTCAGTATCGAGCACGTGGTCCTGATATACGTTGCGGCGAAAATGGCCCTCGGCGCGGAGTTCACGGTCGGCATGATCTTTGCGTTCATGGCGTACAAGCGGCAGTTCACCGACAAGGCCCTCGCGCTGGTCGAACGCCTGATCGAGTTCCGGATGCTCGAATTGCATCTTTCCCGCATCGCCGACATCGCGTTGGCGGAACCGGAGCCGGCGGCGTTGCCGACGTCCGCAACCTGCGGCGGCGGGCCAATGCGCGGCGCCTTGCGTCTTGAAGGTGTTTCCTATCGGTACGGCGAAGCGCTGCCGGAGGTGTTTGACGGAGTCAGTATCGACATCGCTGCCGGCGAGACCATCGCTTTCGTCGGCTCCTCGGGTAGCGGCAAGACGACCCTGATGAAGATCATGTTGGGTTTGTTCGAGCCCACCGCCGGCCGGGTCCTGGTCGACGGGCGTCCCCTCGCCGACGTTGGCGTCGGCGAGTACCGCCGCCATGTCGGGTCGGTGATGCAGGAGGATTTGTTGTTCGCGGGGTCCATCGCCGAAAACATCGCCTTTTTCGATTCCGACATCGACATGGCGCGCGTAGTGCATGTCGCTACGCTGGCTTGTATACACCCCGAGATCATCGCGAAGCCGATGCAATACGAGACGCTCGTGGGCGATATGGGCTCAGCGCTCTCCGGAGGCGAAAAGCAGCGTATATTGCTCGCGCGGGCACTGTATCGGCGACCGAAGATTCTCTTCATGGACGAAGGGACATCGAGCCTGGACGTGGCGACCGAGCGCGATGTCAACGCGTCGATCAAGTCCTTGGGCGTAACGCGTATCATCGTCGCGCATCGGCCGGAGACGATTCGAACGGCAGAACGGGTGGCCGCTTTGATCGACGGCAAACTCGTACCGGCGGACGCCGCCTGATCGAGTCGTTATCGCGGTAAAATCGGACCAGACCCTATAGGTCGCATTGCGATGGACGGCGGACTCTTCAAGAAAGTCTTCGGAACGAAGAACGCGCGCGAAATGAAGCGCATGCAGAAGACCGTGGCCAGGGTCAATGCGCTGGAGCCTTCGATCGAGGGACTTTCGGCCGCCGACCTGACAGCCAAGACCACGGAATTCAGGAACGCGCTGGCGGCGGGCGCCACGCTTGAGGCGCTCCTGCCCGAGGTATTCGCGGTCGGGCGCGAAGCATCGCGTCGCAGCCGCGACATGCGCCACTTCGACATGCAGATCATCGGCGGCATGACCCTGCACCAGGGCCGTATCGCGGAGATGCGCACGGGGGAAGGGAAGACCGTGGTCGCGGTGCTGGCGGCGTACCTCAACGCGCTCGGCGGCAAGGGCGTGCACATCGTGACCGTAAACGACTACCTGGCGCGCCGGGACGCCACCTGGATGGGTCCGATTTACGAGGCGCTCGGCATTACCGTGGGCGTCGTGCAATCGGGCCAGGATATGGAGTCGAAACGCACGGCTTATCAGGCGGACGTCACCTACGGCACGAACAACGAGTTCGGCTTCGACTACCTGAGGGACAACATGGCCTTCAGGGCCGAGGACAAGGTCCAGCGTTCGCTCGAGTTCGGCATTGTCGACGAGGTGGACTCGATACTCATAGACGAGGCGCGAACGCCCCTCATCATTTCGGGGCCGGCGCAGGACAGCACCGACCTGTACGTCACGATCAACAGGCTCGCGCCCCGGCTCAAGCAGCAGGAGATGGTGGAATCGGATCTGCCGGTCCGGTTCGGCGGCGAGGAGGTGGAAGACACCGGCGACTTCTTCATCGATGAGAAGAACCGACAGGTCGAACTGACCGAGCGGGGACATGGCTTCATCGAGGACGAACTCATCCGTCTCGGCCTCCTCGGGGAGGGGGAGAGCCTGTACGCGCCGACGCATCTCGGCCTGCTGCACCATGTCCACGCCGCGCTGAAGGCACACGCCCTGTTCAAGCGCGACGTGCATTACATGGTGCAGAACGGCGAGATCGTCATCGTCGATGAGCACACCGGGCGTGCCATGCCCGGCAGGCGCTGGTCGGAAGGCATACACCAGGCGGTAGAAGCGAAGGAGGGCCTTCCGATCCAGAACGAGTCGCAGACGCTCGCTTCCACCACGTTCCAGAACTACTTCCGGCTGTACGGCAAGCTGTCCGGAATGACCGGCACCGCAGATACCGAGGCGTTCGAGTTTCGCCAGATCTACGGCCTCGATGTCGTCGTCATTCCGACGCACGCGCCGATGATTCGGGATGACCGAAACGATCTCGTCTACCTCACCACCGACGAGAAGTACGACGCCATCGTCGTGGATATCAACGAGTGCATCGAGGCGGATCGGCCGGTGCTTGTCGGCACCACGTCCATCGAGTCCTCGGAACGCCTGTCGCAAGAGCTTCAACGGCGCAAGATCGGCCACAGCGTGCTGAATGCGAAGCAGCACGAGCGAGAAGCGGAAATCGTCGCCCAGGCGGGCGGCGCGGGCGTTGTCACCATCGCCACGAACATGGCGGGCCGAGGCACGGACATCGTGCTGGGGGGCAATCTGGAAAGCGAACTCGAAGCGGCGGCTGACGGGGAGCAAGAATCCATTCGCGCGCGTTGGCAGGAACGCCATGACGCGGTCGTTGGGGTTGGCGGGCTGCACATCATCGGCACCGAGCGTCACGAGTCGAGGCGGATCGACAATCAACTACGGGGACGCTCGGGTCGCCAGGGCGACCCGGGTTCGTCGCGCTTCTACCTGTCGATGGAAGACAACCTGATGCGCATCTTCACGACGGATCGGATGCGCGGCTTCATGCAGAACCTCGGATTGGAGAAGGGAGAGGCGATCGAGGCTCGCATGGTGAGCAACTCCATCGAGAAGGCCCAGCGCAAGGTGGAGGGCCGCAACTTCGATATCCGCAAGAATCTGCTGGAATACGACGATGTCGCGAACGACCAGCGCCAAGTGACATATCGGCTGCGCAACGAGCTGATGGGGTCCGCTGATCTGTCCGAGGCCATTCAGGCTATCCGCGACGACGTCATCGAGGACCTGATCGATGGCTATGTCCCGCCGCAGAGCATCGAAGATCAGTGGGATACCGAAGGGCTTGAGCAGGCCCTGGCCGCCGAGCTGAACTCCGTCCAGCCAATCAAGCGTTGGCTGGAGCAGGACGAGTCGTTGAGCGAGGAGCCCCTGCGCGAAAAAATCCGAGAACAGATCAGGACCGAGTACGAGCGGAAGGAACAGGACTGGAGCGCGCAGGGTATCGACATGCGCGTGATTGAAAAACAGATCATGTTGACGGCCCTGGATCAGAGGTGGAAGGAACATCTCGCGGCCATGGATCACCTGCGCCAGGGAATTCACCTGCGCGCGTACGCGCAGAAGCAGCCGAAGCAGGAATACAAGCGGGAAGCGTTCGAACTGTTCCAGCGCCTGCTCGACAACATCAACCGGGATGTTGTGAGGCTGCTGTCCAGAGTCCAGCTAGAGCGCGAACAGGACGTGGAAGAGATGGAGCGCCGGCGGCGGGAGGAGCAGGCGCGGCGCATGCGTTTCCAGCACGCCGCTTCCAGCGCGCTCGACGGCGAAGCGGATGGCCGCGCCGAGCCGAGGCGGGCCGAAACGTTCGTCAGGGAGGAACGCAAGGTGGGCCGCAACGAACGCTGTCCGTGCGGCTCCGGCAAGAAGTACAAGCACTGCCACGGCAAGGCTGCCTGACCATGGCGGTCAATCTGCCGCCGGTGGGTGAACTCCGGGCGGTCCCGGGAATTCGTATCGGAACGGCGGCGGCGGGTATCAAGTACCCGGAGCGTGACGATCTTGCCGTATTTGCTCTGGACCGGGGCTCGACCGTCGGCGGCATATTTACCCAAAGCAGCTTTCGCGCGGCGCCCGTCGCGGTGGCGGCGGAGCGTCTCGGCGCAGCCCGAGGCCTGGTGGTCAACAGCGGTAACGCCAATGCCGCCACCGGAGCACGTGGATTGGCGGACGCGCGTTCGAGCTGCGCCATCGCAGCGGATATCCTGGGATGCCATGCGAACGAGGTATTGCCTTTTTCCACCGGCGTGATCGGAGAGTTCCTGCCGATGGATCGGGTGGCCGAGGGAATCAGGCAGGCGGGCCGCGCGCTTCGGGACGACGCCTGGCTGTCGGCCGCGCGTGCCATCATGACGACGGATACGCAGCCCAAGGGCGTGTCGGGCCGTTTTGAGATCGGCGGCTGCGACGTTACCGCCACGGCGATTTGCAAGGGTTCGGGCATGATCCGGCCGGATATGGCGACGCTGCTGGCATTCCTCGGTACCGACGCGTCGCTTTCCGCGGAAGCCGTCCAGGCGCTGGCGCGCGACCTGGGCGAGCGCAGCTTCAACCGATTGACGATAGACGGCGACACGTCGACCAACGATTCCTTTGTCGTCGCGGCTACGGGCCACGCCAACGGCCACGCCAACGGCCACGCCAACGGCCGCGCCGGCGTCGGCGACGAACACTACGATGCCCTGCTCGCCGCGTTCACACCGCTGGCGGTCGACCTTGCGGAACGCACCGTACGCGACGGCGAGGGCGCCACGAAGTTCGTTACCGTGACCGTGCAAGGCGGGGCATCCGCCGACGAGTGTCTGCGCGCCGCCTATACCGTCGCGCATTCGCCGCTGGTCAAGACCGCGTTGTTCGCGGGCGATCCCAACTGGGGACGATTCTGTATGGCCATCGGCCGCGCGGGTATTGAGGCCCTCGACCCGGCGGGCGTCTCACTCCATCTCGACGATGTCTGCGTGGCGGACCGCGGGTTGGTGGCTGGGTCCTACACGGAAGAGCAGGGCGCCGAGGTCATGGCGCGCGACGAGTTCACCGTCCGGATCGACCTCGGCCGGGGCGACTGCGCGGAGACCGTCTGGACATCGGATCTGTCCTACGAATACGTCCGCATCAACGCCGAGTACAGAACCTGATGCCGTCGGTGCTAGCAGGCTGTCGGACTTGCCGCATTGGCGGCAAGATCGACAGGGTGATAGGTGGGCTTGGGCGGGGGCAAGACACGGCGCCCGACGGGGCGACGGATTTTGTGGCTTTAGTCCTGGCTGATCTCGTCCGACGACACATCGTCGAACGCCGGCTCTCCTTTGATCCGGTGGCGCTCGTCGGCCCATCCGCCGAAGTCGATCAGCTTGCATCGCTCCGAGCAGAACGGGCGATGCTTGTTGGCGGGCGACCACTTGACCGGTTTGCGGCAAGTGGGGCAAGGCAGGATGCGGACTGGATCGGACATGGGTTTGCAGCCGTGCGTGTCAGGCGCGGGCCAGCGCGGGCCGCACGCCGAGGGTTCATTGGATAGCGATCAACTGTTCACGGAACACAAGCGTAACCCACCCGGCGCCGGCTAGGAATGGCCCGAACGGGATCGGTTGGTCTCGACGCATCGAATGCCTGAGGATGGCGACGACCGCGTAGAGCAACCCGACCAACGACGCGATTAGAACCACCGCCGGAAGCGCTTGCCATCCAAGCCAGGCGCCGAGCGCCGCCAGCAGCTTGAAATCGCCGTGACCCATGCCCTCGCGGCCCGTGAGGAGCTTGAACCCCCAGTACACGGTCCAGAGCGCCAAATAGCCGACGACGGCGCCGCCGATGGAGTCCGCCGGAGAGATATGACCAAGGCTGAACGCCGTCAGGACACCGCCCCAAAGTAGCGGCATGGTGATCTCGTCGGGAAGGAGTTGGGTCTCCATGTCTATGCAGCCGAGCGCGATCAGGCTCGACGTGTAGACAAGAAGGGCGACTGTGAGCCAGTCGTAGCCGAAAGCGTGAAGCACGGCCAGGCCGGCCAGGACTGTGGTCGTCTCGACCACCGGGTACCGCGCCGGAATCCGCCAGCCGCAATAGCGGCATCGCGCGCGCAGGATCAGCCAGCTCAGGATCGGCAGGTTGTGCCACAGCGCGATGGGGTGGCCGCACTGCGGGCACTGTGAACGCGGCACCGCCAGGTTGAATCGCCCTTCGGGGGCGGAAGTCTCGGCTGGCATCTCAAGCAGCTCGCGCGCGTGTTTTCGCCAATCCCGTTCGAGCATGATCGGCAGACGATGGATGACGACATTCAAGAAGCTGCCGACGGCCAAAAATACGACAGCCAGCAGGATCGGAATCGCCCAGCCGTGACTCAGGAGCATGCCAGTTGTCTCCTAAAGTCCGCCGGCGACCGCGCCGAGCTGAAAGATCGGCAGGTACATGGCGATGACCAGTCCGCCGATAAGAACGCCCAGCACGGACATGATCATCGGTTCGAGCAGGGAAGTCAGGCCCTCCACCGCATCGTCGACCTGTTCCTCGTAGTAGGCGGCGGATCGGTCGAGCATGTCGTCCAGGGTGCCCGATTCCTCGCCGACCGCGATCATCTGCACCACGATGGTTGGGAAAGACGCGGCCATTGCGCATGGCGGCGCTGATTTGCTGCCCGCCGGCAATTTCGTCGCGGATCCGGCGCATCTCGCGCGCGAACACCGAGTTGCCCGCCGACGCCGCTACCGAATTCAACGCTTCGATCAGGGGAACGCCCGCTGAAATGGTGGTCGCCATGGTGCGCGCACAGCGAGCGACCGCGGACTTCCGGGCGATTCCGCCGACGACGGGCAGACGCAGGATGACGCGATCCATTGCCTCCCTTGCGAGCGGCGCTTGCGGCGCGCGGCGAGGATTCCGGCCAGGAGCGCGGCGGCGGCGGCCAGGAGCGGCAGCCACCACGCCTGCGCGAACTCGGAAATCGCGATCACGAGGAGCGTCGCGGTCGGCAGCTCGGCACCGAATCCGGCGAATATCTGTTCGAATTGAGGGACCACCTTGATCAGCAGGATACCGGATACAGCCAGGGCAACGCATATTACGGCGATGGGATAGACCATCGCCTTGCGGACTTTCGACTTGAGCCCTTCGGTTTTCTCCTTGTGCGCGGCTATGCGATGCAGCATGGCCTCGAGGGCGCCAGCGCGTTCGCCCGCATCCACCAGGTTGCAGAACAACTCGTCGAACTGCGCCGGATGCCTGCGCAGGGCTGTCGCGAGCGACTCTCCGGCCGACACATCATTTCGGATTTCCCGCACCAGATCGGCCATTCTCCGCTTTTCGGCGCCGCCGGCGACGATATCGAAGGCCTGCACCAAGGCTACCCCGGAGCGCAGCATCGTGGCCAATTGGCGCGTGAAGAACGCGATGTCGGATGCTTTGAGGCGTCCGCGCAACAGGCTTGCGGAGGATTCCCGCTTTCGTTGAAGGCGCGAAGGCCGGATCCCCTGGCGCCTGAGTACCGCGCGGGCCATCTGCGCGCTTGGGCTGACGATCTCGCCGCTCGCCGCGGACCCTTGCCTGTCTTGCCCTTCCCAGACAAAGTGCCCCACGGTCGTCGCCTTCGGCGTCGGCCGTGGCCCGGCCCCACTCGTCGACCATGGACCAAGCGTCCCCGGTCGCTGCCGCGCCCCGGAGACGTTTGTTCCATGAAAGTCGGGAGTATCGGGCATCGACTATGCGCGCCGCGCCGGTTGCGTTCGTATCGCGTCGCGGTTCAAGACGGTTGCCGCCTTGCCTGCGTAACGCGGTTTATCTCGGCGAGCGAGGTCACGCCGCCCATCACCTTTCTCAGCCCGGCGGCCCTCAGGTCATCGAAGCCATGCTTTCTCGCTTGCTCGGCAAACTGAAGGCTGTCGCCCGCGAGGAGCGCGATGCGCGACATCTCCGGCGTCATCTCTACGACTTCGTAGACGCCAACGCGGCCTCGATAGCCGTTTCGGCATTTGCCGCAACCTTCGGGGCTCGCCTCAAACACATTGAATCCGTTGTCCACGTCGCGCTGCGTGAAGCCCTCGCGCAGCAACACTTCCCGCGGCACATCGATGGGCCGCTTGCACGCGGCGCACAACAGCCTGGCGAGCCGCTGGGCAATGACGAGGCTGACCGATGTCGCCAGATTGAAGGCGGGCACGCCCATGTTTCGCATGCGGGTCAACGTTTCGGCAGCCGAATTCGTATGCAGTGTGGACAGGACCAGGTGTCCGGTCTGAGCAGCCTTGACCGCCATTTCGGCTGTCTCCAGATCGCGGATCTCTCCGACCATGACGATGTCGGGGTCCTGGCGCAGGAATGACCGCAGCGCGGTGGCGAAGTCGAGGCCGACCCTGGCGTTGACGTGGACCTGGTTGATCCCATCGATGTGCATCTCCACCGGGTCCTCCGCCGTTGCGATATTGCGCGTGGTGTCGTTCAGAAGGTGCAAACCGGCGTAGAGCGTCATCGTCTTTCCGCTGCCGGTGGGCCCGGTGACGAGGATCATCCCTTGCGGCCTCGCCAGCGCGTCGAGATAGCGCTGTTCCTGCGCGCGTTCGAAGCCGAGCGCTTCAATGCCGATACGCGCGCTTGACTGGTCGAGAATTCTCAGCACGATCTTCTCCCCGAACAGCGTCGGCAGGGTGTTCATGCGCAGGTCGATGGATCGAGTTTTCGACAAGGTCATCTTGATCCGTCCATCCTGGGGGACGCGCCGCTCGGAAATATCGAGCGCGGCCATAACCTTGAGCCGCGCGGCGAGCCGGTTGGCGAGGTTGGCCGGGGGAGCCGACACCTCGCGCAAGATGCCGTCGGTTCTGAATCGCACGCGGTAACGCGCCTCGTAGGGCTCGAAGTGAATATCGGAGGCGCCGGTCCTGATGGCGTCGAGCAGTGTTCTGTTCACGAACCGAACGATGGGCGTGTCGTCGGCCTGTTCTGCTTCTTCGATGGGCGGCGCGTCCGTTTCGACCGCTTCGAGGTCGATCTCGTCGAGAACGTCGTCGTCGGCATCGTCCAACGTCGGGGCGTTGGCGCGTTCCCGTCGCAAGTACCGTTCGATGGCGTCACCGAGCTTGTCGGCCGCCGCGACCACGGGTTCGACGTCGATGCCGACAGCAAACTTGATCGCGTCGAGCGCGCGAACATCGGCGGGATCCGCCAGGGCGACGTGCAGCGTGTCGCCGCGCCGGACCAGCGGCAGAACGTTGTGACGCCGAATGAGCCCGTCGTCGACATCCTGGGTCAGCGCATCGGGGTCCACAGCGGCCATGTCGATGGCGGGCACGCCGAACTCCCGGCTTGCGCACATCGCGATCGCGTCGGGCGCGGCCAGGCCGTAGCGCAGTAGCTGTCCCACCAGCGGCTGGGCATCTCGACGCGCCGCGTCGAACGCTTCGCGCGCCTTATGCGCGGGGAGGACGCCATCGTCGACCAGGCGTCGGGCCAATCCGGTCAGGGGTGGTTGCGCGGTTGTCATAATTCACGGTGCAGCACTCTACGCAGCAGTGTAGGCGCAGGGGACGGTGCGCGTCGGCGGGACAACCATCATGATTTGCGTGCGACATCCTCAATACTCGACACCCGCAGGTTTCCGACAGCATGCCGTCATCGCCGCAGGCAGGCCGGGACGATCTCGTACGGCAAGCGGCGGCGTTTACTCGCTTTACGTATGGGTGCGTCGGTTTAGCATATTGGCAATGGCAGCGAATCGAGGCGCACATGATGAATGAAACCCTTCCACGCACGACGGCACCGCTTCCCCGAAAACCGGCGCGACGGATTGAAACCGGACCGTATGCGCGTCGGGGCCTCAGCCTGATCGAGTTGATGATCGTCGTGGCTATCATCGGCATCCTCGCCGCAGTGTCCTTGCCGCTCTATCAGGGCTATGTGCTGAACGCGAACATGACCAAGCTGAATGCCCATTACGAGGAAGGCGCGCGCTTCGTCGAGACCGAACTGCGCAAGATCCGTTCGGAGCTCGCGATGAACATTCGCACCCCGAAGGAGCAGGACGGTCTGATGTCGGATGCGTACTGGGTGGCGCAACTCTCCGGGCGAGGCGGGGGCACGGCACCTGGCGGCGGTCCTCCCTTTGTCGCCGGTCTGGCCGGAAACGCGGCATTGGGGCAGGTGGGCGTTGCACAAGCGGGCGAGATTGCGAAGGGCGACTACGCCGTGATCCTCACCCGACCGGCATACGGCGACTTTCCCGCGGCGGCCCAGCGCATGATCCGCTGGTCGGAGCTCTGATGGGCGCTTTGGGCGACGGAAAGGGGGAGACCTCGCGGGTATCCGTGTGCGCTGGTTTCAGCCTGGTGGAGTTGATGGTCGCCATCGCAGTGCTGGCGATCATCGTCGCGATCGCCGCGCCGCTCTACCATGGCTACGTCGAGTCCGCGGCGACGGGCGCGCTGATCAACAACGTCGCGACGATGGAAGTCTTTCAGGAGGATGTGATGTTGCGCACCGGCTCCTATGCCGGTGGAACCTATAACGCTCGAGCGGGGGAGACATCCCTCACCGATGCCATAGGTTGGCGCCCCCAGGCGGATACGGGTGCGGTGTACATCGTCGAGGCGGCCACTACTTCCAGTTATCAGGTCACGGCGACCGACGCCCAGGGCCGCAGCATTTGCCGAATCATGCCGGCCAGGACGCCCTGCTGATGGCTCTGCGCGCGGTGTTGCGCCGCAAACCGCCCATCGGTAGAGTCTTGGTGCGGACCCGAGTCGAAGTGGGCAAGCGCATATGAGTGCAAAGACGCGGATTGATCTCAACGTCGTCGGCCAACGGCGAGACGGAGAGCAATGATGGAGTGGACCGTCATTTCGCTCGGCCTGTCGTACCTCGGCGTAAGCATGGCGTTCATGGGGCTGATGTGGCGCATGTTCAAGAACCAGTCCGATGGCATCTACCGACGATTCGAAACTATCGATCAACGCTTCGATGCCATCGATAAGCGATTCGAGAACATCGACGGTCGATTCGACAGGGTTGAGGACAAGATCGATAGCTTGGCAAGAGATCATCAAGGTCTGGCTCGCGAACTGTCGGAGTTCCGGGGCGAAATGCGCGGGCGTCTTGGCGATCCTCCATCGACGGAGGGCTAGAGCCTGACCCACTCTCTTGGTGTCCTGCCTGTTTCCGGTATCCTTGCATGTGTTCGGGTGAATAGCGCGAACGCGCGCCGGGATAGCTCAGTTGGTAGAGCACCGCATTCGTAATGCGGGGGTCCGGAGTTCGAGTCTCCGTCCCGGCACCAGCCATCGGCCTCAACCGAAACGCATCGAGAGATCGACCGGTTCGACGTGTTTCGTAATGTCGCCGACCGAGATGTAGTCGACCCCGCGACGCGCGATCGCGGCGACATCGTCGAGCCGGATGCCGCCGGAAACCTCGATCTTGACCAGACCATGGTTGCGCCGCACCGCCTCGGCCATGTGCTCGAGGGAGAAGTTGTCGAGCAGGACGATATCGGGTGCCGCGCGAAGGGCTTCGCCGAGTTGGTCCATATCCTCCACTTCCACCTCCACAACGAGATCCGGACGGGCGCTTCGCGCGCGCCGCACCGCGACCGCGATACCGCCCGCCGCGGCGATGTGGTTTTCCTTGATCAGATACGCGTCGAATAGCCCGGCGCGATGGTTGCGGACGCCCCCCACGGCCGCGGCGTATTTCTGCGCGGCCCGCAGGCCCGGGATGGTCTTGCGGGTGTCGAGAACCTGGGCCTTCGTTCCGGCGACGGCTTGCGCATAGGCGCGCGCGCGGGTAGCGGTTCCGGACAGGAATTGCGCGAAATTCAGGATCGTCCGCTCGGCTGTCAACAGGCTTCGGGCGGCACCTGAGAGTTCCATCAGCAGACCGTCCGGCGTCAGGTCGGCACCGTCGTTCGCCATCTGATCGACGCAAATGTCGGCGTCGACCTGGCGGCAGGTTTCAACCACCCAGGGGGCGCCGCAAAACACACCCGGGGAGCGGGATATCACCACGGCGCGAGCGAACGCGTCGCGGCCCACGAGTTCCGCGGTCACGTCGCCGTCGCCCACGTCCTCCGCCAGGGCGGCGCGGACATTTGCCGCGACGGTCGCCGGCGGGGGAGGAGGGGGGGCAAGAGCGTAGTGTTGCATGGGGTATCGCTTGCGTATGATCGCGCTGTGATTGTAAGCCCCGATCACTGGTTGACGAAGGCCGAGCGCATGCCGTCGCCGAACCAGAACGCGCGTCCCGACCCGGAGGACATCAGCCTGATCGTTGTCCACGGTATTTCTCTGCCGCCCGCCGAATTCGGCACCGGCGCGGTCGAGCGGTTCTTTTGCAACACCCTGGACTGCTCCGGAGACCCGCGCTTGGCCGACCTGGCAGGGGTGCGCGTCTCCGCGCACCTCTTCGTCGGTCGCCAGGGTGCGGTAACCCAGTTCGTCCCCTTTGATCGCCGCGCGTGGCACGCCGGCGTCTCGCGCTGGCGCGGCCGCACCGATTGCAACGACTTCTCCATCGGCATCGAACTCGAAGGCACGGATGATTCCGGCTATACGAACCGCCAATACGCCGTGCTCGCGCGCATCCTCGACACCTTGTTCGCCCGCTACCCGCGCCTGGACCGGAGCGCGTTGGTGGGCCACAACGAGATCGCTCCGGGTCGCAAGACCGACCCCGGTCCACGTTTCGATTGGCGGCTCGTACACCGCAGCATGTTCAGCCGGGGAGCGCGAGGGGGCACCCCTCGCAGCCCTCAGCCGGGAGCGCGAGGGGGCACCCCTCGCAAGCAAATAGCCCTCAGCCCGGGAGCGCGAGGGTGCCCCTCGCAGAAAAGAGCAGCGCGAGGGGGTACCCCTCGCGCGAAGTATGAGCGGCTTGCGGATCGGCATCGATCTCGGCGGCACCAAGATCGAAGGTGCGCTGATGAATGCCGCCGGAGAAGTGGTGCATCGCGAGCGCAGGCCCGCGCCCCAGGGAGACTACGGGGAGACGTTGAGGGCGCTATGCGGGTTTGTCGAAGAACTGGATGCGCGCGCGGGCAGCCCTTGTCCGGTGGGTATCGGCACGCCCGGCGCATGGGTGGCGCGGCGTCATGTCCTGAAGAACTGCAATTCGACCTGGCTGAACGGACGGGCGTTGCTCGATGACCTGGCGCTGCGTATGGGTCCCCGGGTGCGCATCGCCAACGACGCCAATTGCTTCGCGCTATCGGAGGCGCGCGACGGCGCGGGCCGGGGGGCAAACGTCGTGTTCGGCGTCATTCTCGGAACCGGCGTGGGCGGCGGCATCGTGATCGAAGGCAGCCTGTTGGAAGGCGCCAATGCGGTCGGCGGCGAATGGGGCCACACGCCGATGCCCTATCTCCACGCGGACTGGGTCATCGAGTCCCGTTTGCGGGAGTGCGAAGCGCGCCTTGCCAGTCGGACCTGCTATTGCGGCCGGGTAGATTGCGTCGAAACCTGGCTCTCCGGCCCGGCGCTGGCTTTGACATACGAGCAACTCGAAGGCGTCGCGCGAACTGCCGACGAGATCGCGACGTTGGAGACGCCCGCCATGGACCTCTACTTCGCGATGCTCGCGCGGGCCCTGGCGCAGATCGTCAACATCATCGATCCGGATGTGGTCGTGCTCGGCGGCGGCGTCTCCAACGTTGGGCGCATATACGAAAGGGTGCCGGAACTGATGCCCCGATACGGCTTCTCTCACGAAGGCGCGACCTTGCTCAGACCCGCGGAGCTCGGCGATGCAAGCGGCGTGCTCGGCGCGGCCCGGCTGCATACCCAATAGCCGTGCGCCATCTGTGCGGGTGATCGGAGCGCTTGGCGCACAGTCTATATAATGCGCGCACACGGGCATATGCGCTGCCCCGAGCGGATCGCGATGGAATACACGAAACACGTTGAGGACATCGACCCCGAGGAGACGCAGGAGTGGCTCGACGCGTTGGAGTCGGTCATCCGGGAGCACGGGGTCGACCGGGCGAACTTGCTGATGGAACGCTTGTCGTCCCGGTTGGCGCAGACCGGCGAGCGTTTGCCCTACATGCTGACAACGCCGTATCGAAACACGATCCCGGCCACCCAAGAGGCGTTCATGCCCGGCGACCTGTTCATGGAGCGCCGCATACGCTCGCTGATTCGCTGGAACGCCTTGGCCATGGTGCTCCGCGCCAACAAGGGCGATGACGATCTCGGCGGACACATCTCCACGTTCGCCTCGGCGGCCACCCTGTATGACGTCGGCTTCAACTACTTCTTTCGTGGCCCGACCGACGAGCATGCGGGTGATCTGATCTACTTCCAGGGCCACAGCGCGCCCGGAATCTACGCGCGCTCGTTTCTTGAAGGCCGCTTGACGGAAGAGCAACTGGACCGGTTTCGCCGGGAGGTCGATGGCGGCGGACTCTCATCCTACCCGCACCCGTGGCTCATGCCGGGCTATTGGCAGTTCCCCACGGTATCCATGGGCCTCGGACCGATCCAGGCGATCTATCAGGCCCACATCATGAAATACCTCGACCGCCGCGGCCTGATCCCCATGGGCGACCGCAAGGTCTGGGCGTTTCTCGGCGATGGCGAGTGCGACGAGCCGGAGTCGCTCGGAGGGCTGTCGCTGGCGGGGCGCGAGCGGCTCGACAACCTGATCTTCGTCGTCAACTGCAACCTGCAGCGACTCGACGGCCCGGTTCGCGGCAACGGCAAGATCATTCAGGAACTCGAAGGCGAGTTTCGCGGTGCCGGCTGGAACGTGATCAAGGTGGTGTGGGGGCGTCACTGGGATCCGATCCTGGCGAAGGACACGGCGGGACTGCTGCAGCAGCGGATGAACGAAGCCGTCGACGGCGAGTACCAGAACTACAAGGCCAAGGGCGGCGGCTATACCCGCGAGCACTTTTTCGGTCGTCACGCCGAAACGCTGGATCTGGTTTCGCACCTCTCCGACGACGACATCATGCGCCTGAATCGCGGCGGCCACGATCCGTTCAAGGTATTCGCCGCCTATCACGCGGCGGTGAACCACAAGGACGAGCCCACCGTGATTCTGGCGAAGACGGTCAAGGGATACGGCATGGGCGATGCCGGTGAATCGGAGAACACGACCCACCAGGTCAAGAAGCTCGACATCGAGGGGTTGAAGCACTTCCGCGACCGCTTCGATGTGCCGCTAACCGACGAGGAACTCGCCGCCGTGCCGTACTATCGACCGGCGGACGACGCGCCCGAATCGATCTATCTCAAGAGACAGCGGGAGCGTCTCGGCGGGCCCATTCCGAAGCGAATGCTCGACGATACGCGCATCCCGGCGCCGGACCTCTCATTGTTCAAACCACAGCTCGATGGTTCGGGCGATCGGGCCATCTCCACCACCATGGCCTTCGTGCGCATTCTGTCGACGCTGGTGCGCAGCAAGGACATCGGCGAACGTATCGTGCCCATCGTTCCCGACGAAGCGCGCACGTTCGGCATGGAAGGCATGTTCCGCCAGCTCGCGATCTATTCGTCGGAGGGTCAGCTATACGAACCGGAGGACTCCGGCGAGATTGCCGGGTACCGCGAATCCAGGGACGGACAGGTGCTGGAAGAGGGGATCAACGAGGCGGGAGCGTTCTCCGCCTGGCTCGCCGCCGCAACGTCCTACAGCACACACCGCTATACGCTGATTCCGTTTTATATCTTCTACTCGATGTTCGGTTTTCAGCGTGTGGGAGATCTCGCCTGGGCCGCGGGCGACATGCAGGCGCGAGGTTTTCTGCTTGGCGGCACGGCCGGACGCACGACGCTGAACGGGGAGGGATTGCAGCATCAGGATGGCCACAGCCACCTGCTGGCGTCGGCGATACCGAATTGCGTGGCGTACGATCCGTGCTACGCGTATGAACTTGCGGTCATCATCCAGGACGGGCTCAAGCGCATGTACGCGGACAGCGAGCGCGTTTTCTTCTACGTCACGGTGATGAACGAGAACTACCCGCAGCCGCCCATGCCGAAAGCGAAAGGCGCGCGGGAGGGGATCGTGAAGGGCATGTACCGCCTGGGTACCTTCGGCGACTTCGCCGAGGGAGATCCGAGGCGGGTGCGTTTGCTGGGCAGCGGCACCGTCCTGCGGGAGTCGCTGAAAGCGGCGGAGCGGTTGCTCGATGAGCACGGCATCTCCTCGGAAGTATGGAGCGTGACAAGTTTCACCGAGCTTGCGCGGGACGGCGCGGACACGGAACGATGGAACCTCCTGCACCCCGGCGACAAACCGCGTCGATCCTACGTCGCCGAGTGTCTCGAAGGCGAGATCCCGGTGGTGGCGTCGACCGACTACGTCAGGAGGCATGCCGAATCGATCCGCGCATACTTCGATGCGTCCTACCGCGTACTCGGCACCGACGGTTTCGGGCGCAGCGATACGCGCGAGAAGCTGCGCCACTTCTTTGAAGTGGACGAGAAATTCGTGACTTTGGCCACCCTCGAGCAACTCGCCAGGCGGCAAGTCCTGGCCGCCTCCGAAGTGTGCGCCGCGATAGATAAGATGGGCATCGACCCGGACAAGCCGAATCCGAGAATCTCATGAACGAAACCGACGTTGTCATACCGGACATCGGCGAAGCCGAGGATGTGGAGGTCATCGAGCTGTGCGTCGCGCCCGGCGACGCCATCGAGGTGGATGACCCGCTCATCGTGATCGAGTCCGACAAGGCATCCATGGAAGTGCCGTCTCCGTTCGCCGGAACGTTGCGCGATCTGAAGGTCGTACTGGGCGACGTGGTGAATGCCGGCGACGTCATCGCGACCATTGCGGGCCAGGCGGATGGGCAACCCGGCGAGGCCGCCGGTCCGGCGGAAGAGAAACCCGGCCGGGCAGAAGAAGCTGGACAGGCCGAAACGGCAGGTGCGCCCGCCGCCGAAACCGACGCGTCGGCGCGCCCCTCCGGTCCCGTGCCGACGACGAACGTTGCAGCGCCCCGGGCGGCGGAAGAAATTGGCCCCGGAACGGAACGCGTGTACGCGGGCCCCGCGGTGCGCCGCCTGGCTCGCGAGCTTGGCGCCGATCTGGGGGCCATGCCAGGTTCCGGACCGAGCGGGCGCATCGTCAAGGACGATGTCAAGGCGTTCGTCAAGGCGAGGATGACCGGCAACGCCCCGGCGGCATCGCTACCCGGCGTGCCCGAGATCGACTTCGCGAGGTTCGGCCCCGTGGAGGAGGTACCCCTGACGCGGCTCCAGGCGCGAGGCGGAAAAAACCTCTACGGCAGTTGGCTGAACGTCGTGCATGTGACGCAGCACGACGAAGCCGACGTCACCGAGTTGGAGGCGTTCCGCAAGTCGCTCGCGGCCGAGGCCCAAACGCGCGGCGCGAAGCTGACGCCAGTGCCGTTCATCATGAAGGCTTGCGCCGAAAACCTGCGCGCTTTCCCGCGACTGAACGCCTCGCTGAACGCGCGCGCCGATGGTTTGATCCTCAAGCGGTACCACCACATTGGATTCGCCGTCGATACCGAGGACGGGCTGATAGTGCCCGTCATCCGGGATGTCGATCAGAAGGGCGTGTGGCAACTCGCGGCCGAAATTGCCGAGTTGTCGGGTGCGGCGCGGGAGCGCAAGCTGAGGCCGGAGCATCTGCGGGGCGGCTGTTTCACGATATCGAGCCTCGGCCGCGTCGGCGGCACGGGATTCACGCCCATCGTCAACGCGCCGGAGGTCGGTATCCTGGGCGTCGGGCGGCTCGCCACGAAACCGGTTTGGGACGGCTTCGAGTTTCGGCCGCGCGCCGTGCTGCCGCTGTCGCTTTCGTATGACCACCGCGCGATCAACGGCGCGGAAGGCGGCGCTTTCATGGTCGGGCTCACACGCCTCTTGGGGGACATCCGCCGACTGGTCATGTAGGACGCTTCGAGTCGTTTGGGAGAAAAGATGGGCGATATCGCGCAGGAATTGGCCGAGATCACCGGCGCGGGCGGTGTGTTGACGGGCGCCGATGTGGCGAGTCGGCCAGCGGGCATCTGGCGGTCCGACACCATCGCGGCGAAAGCCATCGTCCGCCCGCGCACGACGGAGGAAGTGAGCGCCGTGTTGAAAGCCTGCAACGACGCGGGACAGAGCGTCATCGCGCAGGGCGGGCTCACGGGTCTGGTGCAGAGCGCGATCACCGAACCGCGCGACATCATGCTTTCGCTGGAGCGGATGAACCGCGTGGAAGGCGTGGATCGCATCAATCGGACCATGACGGTGCAGGCGGGCGTGCCGTTGCAGACGGTGCAGGAGACGGCCGACGCGCACGGTCTGCTGTATCCCCTGGACCTCGGTGCCCGAGGAAGCTGCACGGTGGGCGGCAATATCGCAACGAACGCCGGCGGCAACCGCGTTATTCGCTACGGCATGACGCGGGATATGGTGCTCGGCCTGGAAGCCGTGCTCGCGGACGGCACGGTGGTCTCGTCAATGAACCAGATGATCAAGAACAACGCGGGCTACGATGTGAAGCAGTTGTTCATTGGCAGCGAGGGAAGCCTCGGTATCGTCACGCGGGCGGTGCTGCGGTTGCGGGAAAAGCCGCGCAGCCAGGAGACGCTGTTCGTGGCGGTGGAGAGTTTCGACAAGCTGCCCGAACTGCTGAAGCACATGGATGCGCGGCTTGGCGGTGCCCTGTCAGCGTTCGAGGTGCTGTGGTCCGAATTCTATCGACTCGTCACGACACCGCCGGCGAAGCAGAAACCGCCTCTGCCCCAGACCTATCCGTACTATGTCTTGATCGAGGCCATGGGCGGCGACCCGGGCAACGACGCGGCACGCGTCGAAGCGGCGCTGACCGAGGCGTACGAGTCGGGGCTTGTGGCGGACGCGGTCATCGCCCAGAACGAGGCACAGCGGCGCGAAATCTGGGCGATGCGCGACGATGTCGAGCAGTGCAACCGCTTCCCGCCGCTGTTCATCTTCGATGTAGGTCTGCCGATACCGAACATGGAGGCTTACGTCGGCGATGTGAACCGCCTTTTGGACGCGTCCTTCGATACATACCGCAACTTCACTTTCGGCCACCTCGGCGACGGCAATCTGCATTTCGGGATCAGCGCCGGCGAGGACGAGAGCGCCAGGGAGGCGGTCGAGCGCGCCGTCTACGAACCGCTGGCGGACATCGGCGGGACGGTGTCTGCGGAGCACGGCATCGGTCTGGAGAAAAAGTCGTACCTCCTGATCTCGCGCACGCCCGAGGAAGTGACGCTGATGCGCACCCTGAAGCACGCGCTCGACCCCAAGGGCATTCTCAATCCCGGCAAGATCTTCGATCACGACGCCGCGCCGCAGGGGTCGTAGCGCGTGGCGAGGCGTTTGGTGGAGCGTCTCGAATGATTAACCGAAGGCGCCTGCTCGCGGCGACGGCCCTGGCACCGTGGATGACGCGAGCTTCTGCGCTTCGCGATGGCCAGATTGCGCAGTTGCTGATCGACACGCCGCGGGAGTCCCTGCTGCCGGCGCTGATCGCGCGCATTCGAGGCGGCTTGCGCCCGGCTGAACTTCTCCGAGGACTTGCCATCGCCGCCTGTCGCGAGGTGAGCCCCTATCCGCATGTCGGGTTCAAGTACCACGCTGTCATGATGCTGCGGTCTGTCGAACTGTCCGTCGCCGGCATGCCGGGCGAGCGCCGCTGGCTGCCGTTGCTCTGGACTGCGGACTATTTCAAGGCGGCATCCGCGTACGAGGACCGTGTCCGGCCTTGGTCGCTGCCCGTTATTCGCGAGTCCTCGGTGAAACGAGGGGATGTCTCGACACTGGCAGCCGCGTTGGTCGCATGGGACCGCGATGCTGCGGATCGCGCCGCGCACGACATGGTCGCGGGTGGGCAAGCCCGTTCGGCGCTGCAGACGCTCATGCTGTATGCCGCTCGCGATTTCCGCACCATCGGCCACAAGACCATAGCTGCCGCCAACGCGGACCGGTTGTACGTTGCCTTGGGTTCCGACAGCTTGCTGGCGGAGCCCCTGGTGCGTTCGCTGGCGCTCGCGGTGCAGAACCCGGAGCGGGATGCCGACCCGGCGCGGCATGAATACCTGGCCGATCGAGACTGGAAAGCGAATCAATCGATCACCGCCGCCGTCCCGCGCGATTGGAGACGCGGACGCGACGACTTTTCCGCCGCGCGAACCCTGCTGCAGGAGCTAAGAACCGCGAGCAGCGAACAGGCGGTGGCCGCTGCCGTCGATCTGCTTGGACATGGCGTCAGCGCGGACACGGTGTGGGAGGCAGTCACGATGTTCGCGGCGGAACTGGTTCTGCGCCGTAACAATATCGTCGCGGTGCACGCCAACACGACGGCGGACGCCATGCGCTATTGCTACGCCGCGTCCGACGGGGATGCCGCCCGGCGTCTGCTGCTGCTGCAGGCGGTCGCCTTCATGCCGCGTTTTCGGGAACTCACGGCCCCGCGATCAGCAACTCTCAACCGACGTATCGATGCTCTCGAGCCACTCGCGGCAAAGAGCCTGGATGAAATATTCGACACGCTCGGTCGAAGTCGATACAGCGCCGCGCGGCAGGCCCTCGGCTGGCTCGATGCCGGCGGAAATCCGGTGGCGCTGGCCGACCGGCTGCGTTGGTACGCGACGCTCAAGAACACGGGAACCCACGACATCAAGTTCGCCGAAGCCATGCTCGAGAACTATCGTCAACTGCGCTTCCCATGGCGCGATGGCCTCCTCGCGACCAGCCTCATGTACGCCAATGCCAGCACCAGGCCGGACGACGTGACCGTGCTGCGCGCCCAGTCGCTCTTGCGACGGCCAATGGCGGCGTCGAAGGCGCGGTCTTGAGGCGTGACGAGGAGTTCGCGCAGGTAATCCGATTGCGCTCGCGGCTTCAACAATGAATCAATACCATACCAATATGGCACTTGAATCAGGAACGGTGCGGCACATGCGCCGGCAGGGGCCGCCTCCTTGGCCACTCAGGTCGGCACACGCGGGGCTTCAGGGATCACTCCTCGGCGGGCGCCCGCATCCAGGCTGGGATGTCGCGTGCGCCATGCAGCACACGCCAGACATCGATTTCGTCCTCCCTCTCGACATAGAAGACCAGATACGGGAAATTTCCGGCCGACCGAAAGCGCAGGCCGGGAATGTCCAGCTCATGTGCATAGCGGGGCGAGCCGATTGCCGGCTGGTCGCCGATTTGTCGGTGGGCGTCTTCCAGCGCGTCGACGAAGGCTAGCGCAACCGCTGGTCCCGCCTCGGTCAAATAGTGTTGAACGGCTTCATCGATATCGCGTCGTGCCTGCTCGCGCAGGACAACTGGTTTATGGGTCACCGACGGCTGGCTTCGCGAACCCCGCTGCGGAGCCGGTCGAAGTAGTCCGCATCGGCCGTGACCGCCGGCGGAGAGGCCGCGCCTTCCAGGAGCAGACTGCGCAAGCGTTGGCGGTCTTGATCCTTGCGGATCAGTTCGCGGACATATTCGCTAGAGGTGCTGTAGCCGCGTGCGCCGACCTGATCATCCACGAAGGACTTGAGGGCATCGGGAAGCGATATATTCATCGTGGTCATGGGCCGAATCTAGCGGTATTGGCAAAATTTGGCAAGAATTGACGTCAATCCGCGTCCGGTCGCTCTTGCGACCGCTGATTGGATTCGCTTGTCAACGGCGCTCGGTAGTCCGATCCTCGATCGCGTACATCGGCCCCAGACCAGCCAGTTCCGCGAGCGTTCCATAGGTCCTGCGCGCGCTTTGGGCGTCAATACCCGTCGTGCCTTCGGCGATGAACCGCCGGTAGGCCGTCTGCACGACTTGCACGGTCGCCGCCTGCGCGGTGAAAGGGTCGGCGACAACGCTCCAGCCCAGCGCGCGCCACGCCTGGGGTGGCCGCAGATCCAGCGATGCGATCGTCGCCAGGGGAGCGTTGATGCGTTTCGGGGCGTCGCTCCATTGCGCGTCTGTTGCGGGCATCAGCATGACGAGGTCGGCGCCCGCCTCACTGTAGAGGTTGCCTCGCGTCACGGCGTCGTCGAACGACTCATTCTTGACCGCGCCGGTGCGGGCTATGACCATGAAGTCATCGTCACGCCGGGCCTTGACGGCATACTCGATCTTTGCGGCCATCTCATCCGGGGCAATCAGGTGCTCGATGCCGCGGTGGTGGCTGACCCGCTTGGGCGCCACCTGATCTTCGATTTCAATGGCCGCGGCGCCCGTCGCTTCGATCTCGGCAACGGTTCGCGCGAGGTGAACGGCATCGCCGAAACCAACGCCGCCATCAGCGATGACTGCAATCTCCGCACGGGCCGCAATGTGGCGTGCGGCATCCGCAAGTTCCGTCAACGTCAGCAGCGCTTCGCTGACTGCGTGAGCGTAGCCGAGGGCCCCGCCGCTCAGGTACACGGCGCTGAAACCCGCCTGTTCGGCGATTCGGGCGGTCAACGCATCGAGAGCCAGAGGCGCGAACACGACTTCGCGGGCGGTGATACTGGCGCGCAGCCTGGCGCGGATCGCGACTTCGGGAGCCTTCTGGGACATTCGGATCAAAACGTCGCTGGATGGGCGTTTGATCGTGCCGATCCTCGCAGAGATGTGCAATGGCAAGTGCTATCGTCCGTCTGCCCCGCTGCGTCCATCCCGTTCACGCGGCGGTTGTCTCGTGCGGAAGAAAATCGGCACGGGTGGCGTCCAAGGGTAAAGACACCGTAAACGTTTGTGAGTGTTGACCGTTGCGCGAAGCCGATGACAGGACGTTGCTGAAGCAGTTCTACCGCGATGGAAACGACGACGCCCTCGCGGCGTTCGTCGACCGGCATCGTGGCTGGGCGGTGGCCAAGGCGCGGGGGTACTACGCGGAAGAAGCCGAAGACGTGGTGCAGACATCGATCCTGCGCCTGATGGATTCGACGCCGACGAATGGCGAGGTGACGAATCCATTGGGCTGGTGGAGCGTGATCATTTCGACTGCGGCCATGGACGCGTTGCGAAGGACGATGCGCCGCCGGCGTCGGGAACAGGAGAGTTTCCGTTTTCGTGAACCTGACGGCGAGCCGGCGGTAATCGATGTAGCCGAAACCGTCGCGCGCACGCGACTGCTCGATACGGTGGCGGCGCGGAGATCGACGCACTGGAGGACCACTTCAGGGGCCCTCTTCTGAAGCGCTATTTCGAGGGTTTGAGCTACCGGGAAATCGCCGAGGCGCTGGACTGCCGGCCCGGCACGGTAGCTTCTCGCCTTTCGCGGGGTCTCGCGCGACTACGCGATGCCCTGGTGGCGAAAGGCGTTCTTGAACTGTCACCGCAAGACATGGGAGGAGATGAAGCCATGCCGGACACATTGAACGGGAACAGGGCGTTTGCGGCACGGTGGCGCGACGTATGGATCGTCCTCCATTCCAACGGCGTTTGTGGATTGGGACACATCTCGGCGAGGCTGGAGTCTGATGGCACGGTGAACGTCCGCAAGCGGATGGATTTCCCTCTGGAGCCCCCTTTCGGAGACCGGCCCGAGTCCGCCGAAGCGCGTCTCTGGTTCGAAACGGACCTGGTTCTCACCAACGCTGAGGACTTTTCCTGGCGCACATTCCGTAGTGCCGAAGGAGCGACGCCGAAGGCGGCGGCGATCATGGCGAAGGACGGGATGGCGTATGACGAGGACATTGTCTTCATGTCGACGCAGAGCGGAGGCCTGTCCATAAATGCCAAGCGAGGGGAACCGACGCTGGACTTTAACAAAGAAGGAGACGGCCCTATCGTTCCCGACGCCCTGATGGAGCTTTATGCTTGCACAAGGCCACGTGATCGCGAGTCGAACTGGCCCGTTCGCATGCTCGGTTTTGGCCGCGATCTCGCTGGCCGTCACTGGGGCGTGATGTCGCTCGTCGGGCGCTATGCGGGACGCAAGGGCCCTCCGACGGGATTGAGTCATGCCTTCGAGATCAGGCTTCCCGACCCGACAGGCAGGTCGTTCTCAATCTGGACGGAGGACGATGGACGTTTCGTCGGCCTTGGCGACGAACGGGAGTCCTTTGTCGCGGCGGAGGACGAGGCAACGGCACGCGCCTTCATCGCGGCGCAACGCCCGTAGGCGCGCCATACTCCTCGAAAAGATCGTTCCCTGGGCGTGTCGCGCGCTGTAGGATAGGTGCCTCACTCCTTGTGGGAGATCGGCCATACGGGCTCTGCTCCCGACTTTCTTCGCGCTATTGGCCAGCGGTGCGTCTGCGGACCCCTGCGATACCTCCTCCTGCGTGGACGCCCTCGTCGTCGGCATCGCCGATGGCGACACCGTGACGTTGCTCGTCCAGGATGACGGGCGCCAGTTCCAGGCACGTTTCCGACTGACCGAAATCGATACGCCGGAACGCGCTCAGCCCTGGGGCACGCGGGCCAGACAGGCGCTGGCCGAAAAGGTGTTCCGCCGGCAAGTGCGAGTCGCGTCCGAGGGCGAGGATCGGTACGGGCGGATGCTGGGGAAGATCTACCTCGACGGGCGCGACATCAACCGCGAGATGGTGCGCGAGGGCCATGCGTGGGCATATCGGCAATACCTTTCCGATGATTCGCTGCTCGACGACGAACGCCGCGCGCGGGAAGCGGGCGCCGGTCTCTGGTCAATGCCGCGGGCGCAACAGGTCCCGCCCTGGGAATGGCGGCGTAGTGGTCGCAGGACAAGTCTCGCTGCCGTCGCTTCCCGGCCCCGGTCGGCTTCCTTCACCTGCGGCCGGAAGAACTACTGTCGAGAGATGACGTCGTGCGCCGAAGCGCGCTTCTACCTCCGACGATGTGGCCTGACGACTATCGACGGCGATAACGACGGGGTCCCCTGCGAGAAGATCTGCCGCGCGTCAAGATAGGCGCGCCACGCCACGTACCCACATGTCCGACGACTTGAGGACATGGATTGGTATTCCATTCTCTCGAGTCATGACGAAAGTTTTATCTAATAAAAACAATGACAAAGGGTCTATATACTAGTAATATATACAGTATTGTCAGCCTGTGCACCAAAGCCTCGAAACATGTCCGTCCCGACCGAAGAAGTCGTCCAACATCTCGACTTCATCCCCGAACCAGCCGTCGATCGTTTCATCCTCGAAGCAGACCCCGACCACCTAGATTTCATCCCCGACGATCCCGCCGAACTTCGCCGCGCCGTCACGCGCATGGCGGGCCACATCAATCTCGCCGACTGGCGCTTCATCAAGCTCATTGCCGCCATGGAGCGCACCCGAGGCTGGCGGGAAGGCGGCTATTGCAATCTCGGCAACTGGCTGGACCACCGCTGCGGCCTGGGACCCTGCGCCGCCCGGGAGCGCATCCGCATCGGCCGGGCGCTTGCAAAACTTCCGCGCATCGACGAAGCGTTTCGGGACGGCGTGATCAGCTACTCCAAGGTGCGTGCCATCACCCGGGTGGCGACGCCGGAGACCGACGCGCTGCTGCTGGCGATCGCCGAGGGCAGCAGCGCGGCGCAACTGGAGAGCCTGGTCCGGACCTATGAGCGGGTTGGCGGAATCGATCGCAAGCGCGCCAGCAGCGAGCATCGGCGAGGCTTAAGCTGGCGCTACGAGGACGGCATGCTGGTCATCACCGCGGCGGTGCCGGCGGAGCGCGGCGCGCTCGTGATCAAGGCGCTGCAGCAGGTCGTCGATGGCGGGAAGGACGAGCGGGAGGCGTACTATGAGTCCCGGCTGGCGGCCACCTGTCGACAGGGGACTGCCGAACCTGCGGCGGACGAGGATGTGGAAGGCATCGGCCGTATGCAAGTCGCGAGCCGGGGATCTGACGGGGCGCCGATGCATGCCGGTGGAGACAGTCTCTCGGCAGCCGAGTCGGTCGTGGCCGGCGACGGTCTCGGTGCTGGTACCGCGATAGCACGGTCGGCGGCCGAGGGCGCTGGCGCGATCGAAGGAAATGGCGTACCCGCGCAGGCCGAATGGGCGGCGGCCGATGTTTCAACGGATGATTCCGCAGAAACTCCGGCCGGTCGCACGGGCGGGAATAACGGCGAGCAGGTTGCAAGTGCAGATGTGACCAACGTGGATGCCGCCGGAGATGTTTCCGCGGAAACTCCGGCCGATCGCACGGGCGGGGACAACGGCGAGGAGGTCTCCACACAGACTGCAGGTGCCGCTGTGACCGAGGTGGATGTTTCTGGAGATGTTTCCGCGGAAACGGATGATCTCCCGGACTGGCTGATATTCGAGCTCGCGAGCACAGAACAACGCTTCGCCGATGCGCTGGTAGACATGGCCGAGCACTGCCTGGCGAGCCGTGCTGGCCGCTGGAAGCAGCGACGCACCGGCCAGCGCTACCAGGTGATGCTGACCATCGGCCGCAATGAGCTGGCCGGGCAGCGGGCGGCGGGCGGGGCGCGCTACTACGCCGAGCCCGACTGGGGCGTCGATGAGGAGGATGCCCGCCACATCGCCTGCGATGCCGACCTCACCGAGTTTATCCAGGATGCGCGGGGCAACCTGCTGAACTACGAACGCCGGCGGCGGATCGTGCCGGCCCGGCTGTTGCAGGCATTGAAGCTGCGCGACCACAGCCGCTGCCGCTTCCCGGGCTGCGCGCATCAGCGCCATGTCGAGGCACATCATGTCCGGCACTGGATCGACGGCGGGGAGACCCGCCTCGAGAACCTCGTGCTGCTGTGCGGCGCCCATCACCGGCTGCTGCATCACGGTGCCTTCCGGATCATGATCGCTGACGATGACGTCGCCTTTGTCAACCGGGACGGCGATGTGATCGAGCCGGCGCTACGGCCGCAGTTCGCGGAAACCCCTATGCCAGAATGGACAGCAACTCGATAGCGCCCGTCGCCGCTTCGCGTGCGCCGTGTCTTGCCCCGCCTGATGTCGCTGGCGAGTTGGGCCTCAAGCGTTCGGATTCGCTCCCTCGGTTGAGTTGACCGAAGAGGGTTCCCGCAAGTCTCTACGGCGTAGGCGCCTCGTTCCTCACCAGTTCGTGGGCCCTGACCCGCTCGTACTTGCGTGCTGGGGTGTTGATGATCGCTGCGAGTTCGCCGGCGCCGAGTCCCGCCCTTACGCGCTCAGCGTCGACATCGCCGTAGACCGTCGAACGCTGCTTCGGCACGCGTCCAGCCGATTCGATCAATCGCCGCATGCGTGCGGGCGAAGTCTCCTGGCCGTGGCTCGCGCCGGCGGCGCGGGTGATGCTCTCGTTCATCAGCGTACCGCCCAGGTCGTTGCAGCCGGCATTCAGCGCGGCGGCCACGCCTTCGTGGCCCATCTTCACCCAACTGGCCTGGATGTTGGTGATATGCGGGTGCAGCGCGAGCCGGGCGACGGCGTGCACCAGGATCGCTTCGCGGAATGTGGGTCCGCGGCGGGCGCCGCCTCTGAGGTAGAGCGGCGCTTCCATGTGCACGAACGGCAGCGGCACGAACTCGGTAAAGCCCCCGGTCCGCTTCTGCAGCGCGCGAACGCGAAGCAGGTGCCGCGCCCAATGCTTTGGCTGATCGACATGGCCGTACATGATCGTCGCGGTGGTGCGGAATCCGACTTCATGGGCGGTTTGCATCACTTGTAGCCACTGCTCGGTGTTGATCTTGTCCGGGCAGATCACGGCGCGCACCTCGTCGTCGAGGATCTCCGCCGCGGTGCCGGGCAGCGTATCGAGTCCGGCGTCCCGCAGCGCCTCGAGATGCTCCCTCACACTGGTATTCGATGTGGCGGCGCCTTGCCACACTTCCAGCGGCGAGAATGCATGCACGTGCATTGAAGGCACCGCTTCCTTCACGGCGCGGGCGATTTCCACGTACGTCTGGCCCGTGTACTCGGGGTGGATGCCGCCTTGCAGGCAGACCTCCGTGCCGCCCCGGTCCCACGCTTCGCGCACGCGGCGCTGGATCTCCTCGCGGCCGAGGTCGTACGGGCGCCCGCGCAGGTTCTCGGCCAGCTTGCCCTTGGAGAAGGCGCAGAAGCGGCACTTGAAGTAGCAGATGTTGGTGTAGTTGATGTTGCGATTGACCACGTAGCTGACAACGTCGCCGTTGACTTCGGCGCGCAGCCTGTCCGCCGCCTGCACGACCGCGTTGAAGTCATCGCCGCGCGCGCGAATCAGGCGCACCAGTTCGTCTTCCTCCAGGTCGTCGCCATTCGAGGCGCGCGCGAGGATGCCGCGCAGGCCGGGCGAGACATCCCGCTCGCGGGAGGGCGTGTAGATGCTCTCGAGCGTGGCGGACGGCGGCGCGTCGACAGCGCCGGGCGACCAGCCGTCGATACGCGGCAGGCCTTCGCCATCGATCATGTTGAGCACGCGCCGCCGCAGGCCGGCGTCGACCCAGCGGTCGGACTCCCTCGCGTAGGCGGGATAGATGGTCAGGCGTTCATGCAGGTGCTTGCCGGCCGCGGCGGTCTCGCGGGCCAGCTCCTCGACATGGGGCCAGGGCGCTTCGGGATTCACGAAGTCGGGTGTCAGCGGGGAGACGCCGCCCCAGTCGTTGATGCCGACGGCGACGATCTGCTGCAGTACGCCGGGACTCAGGTTCGGCGGCGCTTGAATGCTCATCGAGGCGCCGAAGACGATGCGGGCAACGGCGATGGTCCATAGCAACTCATCGAGACTCGGTTCCGGCGCATGGCGCATCTTGGTATCGGGCTTGGCGCGGAAGTTCTGAATGATGACTTCCTGAATATGGCCGTGCCGCTCGTGCGCATCGCGAATCGCCAGTAGTGATTCGATGCGCTCGCGACGGGTTTCGCCGATGCCTATAAGGATGCCGGATGTGAACGGCACCCCGGCGGCGCCGCCATCGCGCAGCGTCTGGAGACGCACGGCGGGCACCTTGTCCGGGGAGCCGTAGTGCGGCATGCCCCGTTGGGTCAACCGGTCCGATGCGGACTCGAGCATGATGCCCATCGACGGCGAAACCGGGCGCAGCAGGGCGATTTCCTCGGGCGTCATGTTGCCGGGATTCAGGTGGGGCAGCAGGCCCGTCTCGTCAAGGACCGCAGCGGCGGCATCGCGCAAATAGGCGATGGTCGTCTTGTAGCCCATTTGCGCCAATGCGTCGCGCGCCGCCCGGTAGCGCAGTTCCGGTTTTTCGCCCAGGGTGAACAGCGCCTCCTTGCAGCCCAGGGCGGCGCCGTGGCGGGCGACTTCGAGCACACGGTCGAGCGTCATGTAGGGCGCGTCGAGCCGCGAGGGCGTCTGGGCGAACGTGCAGTAGTGGCAGACGTCGCGACACATGTGCGTCAAGGGAATGAAGATCTTGCGCGAATAGGTGACGACGTTCAGGAATTCGCGATCGCGCAGCATCGATGCGACTTGGGCGAGCGCTCGTGTGTCCGGGAAGTCCGCGAGGGCGAGTGCGCCAGCAGCGTCCGGCAGTTTTCCGTCCGCGGCGGCAGCCAGTGTCAGTTCGGCGCGCATCTTATCCTTGGAACTCTGCGTAAAACGTCAATTATGGGTGGCTGCCAGCCGCGATGCCACACCGGTCTTCACGAGATAGCGCCCGCTGCGAGTGTCCGCGGCGGCGGCGGCGAACTCGCGCAGGCCGTCGATGGTGTCGATATCGAGGGCGAAACCGGGCAGGCGGACGATGCGCGGCTCGAATCCCGCCGCGCGGGCCAGCGCCGTGTGCGGTTTGAAGCTCCTGCCGTCGAACTGGTAGGTCATCGCGTTAGGCGGCGTGGCGATGATGCAGTTGGTGCCGATGTCGTGACGGTCTGGAGCCAGGGTGATGTCGCGGTGCCCGTCCAGGGCCTGGTCCACTTCATCGGCGGTAAGCAGGGGCAGGTCGCCGTGGACGATCATGGTTCCATTGGCGCGATCGGCGACGAAAGCGCTCGCTTCGGTGACTGCGCCCGTCAGATCGCCTGCCGTGTCGGCGAACACCTCCGCATCGAATTCTCGCGCCAGGGTCTTGGCGGCGGGCGAGGGCGACACGATCAACACGCCGTGCAACGATGACCGGGTTAGCGCGTCCAGCACGTCGCGCACCATGGCCAGTGTCAGATCGCGCCGCTCGCCCGGTGACAGATACGCGCCGAGCCGTTCCTTTGCCCCATCGGGACCCTTGAACGGGACCAGTGCCCAGATGCGAGGAGTCGTTACGAGGGGCATCGAACGCTGAACTCAGGCGCCGGCGAAAGCCAGCACGTCGCGGGCGAGGGCGATGCGATCGTCGAGGCTCGACATCACGGTTCGGGTCACCGCTGTAGCCAGTCCCATGTCCGCTATCTCCGGCTCGGCGGCGGCATCGCATTCATCGAGGACAAAGCCGGTAATCAGGTCCCGGTAATGCCGGGCCACGGCCTCGGTCGAGGCCGGAATATCGAGTTCGCGCATCATTTTTGCCGTCGGCCCCTTGATAGCGCGTCCGCCGACGATGGGGGATACGGCGATGATCGGCACGCCGGCCGACTTCAGACGCTGTCGCATGCCGGGCAGACCCAGGATCGGGTCGACGGAAACGAAGGGATTGGACGGGCATATGACGATTGCTCGCAATCCATCCCTGGATGCTCCTGGCGGATGCGACGCGCTTGCGCCGAGCAGCGCTTCGATTTCGGGGCTGATCGCAGCTTCGTCGATGCCGTCGAACTCGAACCCCGTCACCGCGGGTCGGCAGCGGTCGCGCACGAAGTAGTGTTGGAAGGCGAGTGGTCCATCCGGGGTGAGCACGCGCGTTCTGACCGGGTCGTTCGACATCGGCAGAACGGATTGGGCCACGCCCAGATGCTGGCAGATCTCCCGCGTGACTTCGGTCAGCGTGGCGCCTTCGGCCAGGCGCTGCCGGCGATAGACGTGCAGCGCGAGGTCGCGGTCGCCGAGGCGAAACCACGTCTGGATGCCGAGTCTTTGCGCGGCGCGCATGAAGTGCCAGCTCTCGTCGCGCCGGCCCCAACCGGTGACGACGTTGGCCTCTCCGGAGAGCGTGTAGACCAGCGTGTCCACATCCGGCGAGATGTGAAAGCCGAGGTGTTCGAAATCGTCGCCGGTGTTGACGACAAAGCCGACCTCGTCTGCCGCAAGAACCTTCGTGAAACCCAGCGCGAGCTTGGCGCCGCCGATGCCGCCGGTGAGCGCGAGTACTCTCATCCCGCAAGGACCTTCGGCGCGTTCATTGAAACAGGTCTTCCGCCAGCGGACGGTTGATCGCCGCCGCGTTGTCTGCCGGCGACTCGGGCGGGAAGCCCCTGACCAGCGCCGCCGGAATCCGTTCCGAGGTTTCGCCCATGACCAGAACGGCGGCCGTCGCCATGCTGTCGGCGCGGTTGACGAGCGTGATCTTGAGCTCGCGACCGAACAGGTCGGAGCCGCCCCGGCGGTCGTCGAACACCTGGATACCGGCGGCGCCGATGGCGATGGCGGTGGTGCCGAGGCGCCAGGGGCGGTTGGCGCTGTCGCTGATAACCACGCCGACGCGCTTGCCTGTCTCCTCAAAGATGCGCGTGTGCAATGCCGCCGCCGAAGCGTCCGGATCCCGGGGCAACAGCAGGGCGACCTCGCCGCTGCCATGGTCGACGTTGGACTGATCGATCCCGGCATTGGCGCCGACGAAGCCGAGCCGGTGCCGGACGATGAGCACACCGGGCCTTTTTCGCACCACGGCCACGGATTCGTCGAGGATCAACTGCACCAGGCGCGGATCTTTCTCGGTCTCCGACGCCAGCGCGGCAGCTTCGGCGGACGGCGCGATGTCGGCAAGTCGTAGCAGGCGGCCCTCGGCCTTGGAAACTATCTTTTGCGCGACGACCAGCACGTCGCCGTCGCGAAGTATCGTCTGGGCGTTGATGGCGTCCACGAGGATGGCGCAGAGATCGTCGCCGGCCCGAATCAGGGGCAGGCCTTCGATCCCCGCGACGCTGAGCGCCATCTATTCGTGCCCCGTTTGGCCGACGATCTTGATACCCGAATGCGATATGTCGTGGCGGCGGTTGATCTGAATGAGGATGCTGGTGAGCGCCTCGGCGGCGGCGGCGTTGTCGATGGGCCCGGCATGCCAGCCGGTCAGACCCGCTTCCGCCGCCAGCGCGATGACCTTGTCCCGGGCCGCGCGCTTGTTGCCGGTGACCAGCACGTCGCATTCGATCGCAATGTCCCTCTGCAACAGGTGCGCAGCGATGTTCTGGAATGCGGAAACGACCATGACGTCGTCCCCCAGGAATTCCTGCGCGCGCTTGCCGGCGGATCCCGCTTCCGGCAGTTGCACCGTGCCGACCCTGGGCGGAACCAGCGGCACGGACACGTCGATCAGGATTTTGCCTTTGAGCCCCGCGCGAACGGTCTCGAGGGTCGAGAGCTGGTGTTCCGCCGGCACCGTCAATACAACGATGTCTCCCGCCGCCGCCGCGTCGGCGTTCTCCATCGCGCGCGCCGGGGTTTCGGGACTGATCTTTTGCAGGTTCGCCACAGCGTTCTTCGCTTTTTCGAGCGTGCGCGAACCGATCACGATCTCGTGGCCGGTTTTCGACCAGCGTATGGCCAAGCCCGTGCCCAGATCGCCGGTACCGCCCAGTATGGCGATGGATTCCTTGCCGGACATGGACTCCTCCGCAGAAAAGCGGCGATTATCGAGTGTCTCGCCGCCAGCGGCAACGTGCCACGCTGGCAATACTCAAAGCGGCGTTGCCTGGTGGAGTGGTCCGACGACCACATTCTGACCACGTTTGTGGAGGTCATGGCCGAATGTCCTTCGCAGTTTCCAACCAACCGAACCCGGTTCCGAGACGGCGATCCGCGAACCGCAAGACGCGGGACATCTCCGGAGCTACCGGCATGCCCGGCGCATTCCGAATCGGATTCAGACTGAGAGACAGGAAGCCGCCGATCGGGTTGGGGCCGGCAACCAGTTTCGCGACCGGCGACTCGTCTTGCCGCGCCTCGCGATACTCGGTTCCCTCGCGCACGAGATTGAATGTACTGGTCAGGTCAAATCTCGTGTCTGTAACGACATGACCGCCGCCGGCGCGATGCCGATCGGCGCTAGCCAACACGACGCGCTCGAGGAGAGCTGGGCGAAACGCCAGCCGTTCGCCTTCAGCTACGGCGAAGCACAACGGAACAAGCGGAAAGTCCCCCAACCCGGTCATCAGCGTCCGCAACGCGCCACCGATTCGGGGATTCAGCTCCGTCGGCACGAATCCGTCGTGCGAGAGCACGCCATCTATCGTGAACGCGCCGCGATAGTCGACTCGCTCGCGTAGTGCTACGCCCACGCGCCGCGCCATGCATCTCATCGCCTCGCGATCCTCGGTCCGAGGGTCGAACCAGTTGGAACACCCGGCGTACAAAAGCCGGTCGCCCTCTCGTGGCCGCAAAACGATCATTTCGACCGGCCGGAACGCAGCCACCGCATCCTCGAACACGATTCCGTGAATGCTGACCGGAATGCCTTCCAGAAACGGCATGACGCGAACGCGATCGGCGATTTCGCGCAACGAATCCGCCGCCGCATTGCCATCCCCTCCCGGCCGCACCCATCGCAAGCCGACCGCGCCGCCGTGGACTCCCGATTCGACGTCGGCGGCCCATACCGTCCCAAGGCCTTCGTCAACGGCGGCGGCCGCGCCGATGAGTGCGCGACGTTCCGCGGCTACGACGCGCGATGGCGCTCTATGCACGCCCGCGGCGTCCCAGAACGCGTCGATGGCCGTTTTGTCTTCGAGCGCAATCCAGGCCGGCTTGCGGGGCGCATAGGATTTTCGGCCGGCTACGCTCGAGACATCGCTGGGCCAACACAACACTCTTGCTGAACGGTCCGGATCCCAGCAGTCGATCATCGCTCGGACGTTGCGCGGTAGATGTTTGAGCGCAGTCAACGCCTGGCGGTGCTGATCGACGATGTCTTGGCCCTGGATGTCGTATACATGCAGCTTTGCCTCTTCCGGGCCGGGAAGTCTCCCTGTTCCCTCGCCGTAAGCGAGAAGGAACGGCTTGGCGGCCCCGAGTGCTGCCAGGGCGCGCGCCTCTCTGCCGAGACCCACCGCCAGTCCGCCCGCGTGAATGAACCTCCGTCCCTCGAACAGGGGGCGCAACAGCGCTGTGTAGTATTCGCGCGCCTCTGCCTTCACAGGGTCACCGTGCTGCCTTGAAGGTTCCGAGTATCGATTCATGTTGGCTCCCCGGACCGCAACCGAGGGACCACATGACGGAGAGCCCCTCGCGTTGCGAGAGGTCCGTTGTCTGGTTCTAGTGTCGTGTCACGCGAGTTCTGGCGCTTCAGAGTTCGCCATGCGCGTCAATGCAAGGCGTGGTCCGCAGGGAATATCGGGCATATTCGCAAGGGCCACAACGCGGCAGTGGCGTGCATGGTCGGATCTCCCGAAGGGCGCGCCCCACGGGGCCCGTGGCCGCGTTGCGCCCCTTGGCAATGGAGCCGACCATTCCCGGCGGGGACGCGCCTTGCCACAGACCCCGTGGGACGCGCTGAAGCGTCATAACTCGCGTGACACGACACTAGATCGGGATTGACAGATCGACCGGACGAACCCCACGCGGTCGCCACCGATATTGGCGATGCGGGCTAATCGAGCGGTTCACGGTCCAGTGGTCCATCGGCGCGGACCCTAAGTCGAGGGCGGTCACTGTGTCAAGGCGAAATGGTGCCACAGGGTGCGAGACTGGATTGGGCGTTTCGAGGTGCCTTCGATCACGATGTTCCAGCAACTCTGTCACCGGGGTGGCCATGTGAGAGGGCATCGGCGAGGGCCGACGCCTCTGGTCTTGTTGAAGGTCCGCCAGCGGCAACGTGCCTCGTGATCTAAGCGGTCGTCGTCTGTGCAATTCGTTGTGCGAGCTTGTCGAAATCCTCTGGACACTTTTGCCGGATCGCGGGTATTCGTTGAGAAGCTTCCTCTCCTAACGTTTTGCGGCCGCCGTCGGGAAGATCTCCAAGTCCTCTACGTCGAGCGATGACGTCGAAATACCTCTCCTTGACCGATACTTCGGCTCGGACCTCGGACCAACGCCACTCGGCTGGGAGTTCCAAGCCCGCGAGAACCCATGTTTCCAACTCTTCCCATGCGTTTTCCGCCAGAAAGCGCTGTCCCCCAAATTCTGTTTCGATCTGATCAAGTCGCTCGCGACGACCAATTTCGCCGTCGCGGTCCACGCAAAGAATGAAACAGTCCGCCATGCCGCCATATCGTTCGACGATATCGGACAGGTTTGCGGACTTGAGCGCTTCGACAACCCCGCCAAGTACGGGATCCTCGCAGATTCTGATGTGTGCGGACGCCTTGCCCAGCTACCTGAAGAGCCTCTCGAAAAGTGGTTTGAGGATGTATTTGTCCCTCCGGGAATCTTCCGGGACGACAACGACGTTCACTCGCTTGCCTGGTTGTCTCGTTCGGCGAAGTACACGGCGTCTTCGAACCAGCCAGAGGCGTGAAGCCTTCCCAAACCCTGGGAACGGCGCAACTCGGACGCATTGGGCAAATCGGCGACCGGGCGCACGATCGCGTGGTCGGAGTCCGGAAGACGGCAGATGACAGAAGTATTCTTGAATGTGCGGTCGCCGACCATCGACAAGAGCTCTGGCGAGTGCGTGGTCGTGATCACTTGGATGTTCTTGCGTTCTGTCTGACGTTCTATGAGTTCCAGTAGGAGCCGCAGGCGCAATGGATGGATTCCGTTGTCGATTTCCTCGAAGACATAGAGCCGGGCCGGTTCGTCGTCAAGCAGCGCCGCCAGGATGGCGAGGAAACGCAAGGTGCCGTCCGACGCGGAATACGCCGATACCTTCCGTTCGTTGGCTTCCTTCAGAAAAAGGTGAATCCGGCCGCTCGGGTCCTGTTCGAAGTCGAACCCAAGCACATCCATCGGCGTAAGTTCACACAGCCACTTGGCCAGTGTCTCCCGTCGCTTGGGGTCGGAGCATATGATTTGCACCACGGTAGGCAGGTTCTCGCCGCCGTCGCCCATTGTGATCTGGCCCGGGAACGAAGGCTGACGCATCCGCTCAGGCGACGGTTCGAGGAAGCGTATCTTTCCCAAGAATTCCAGCAGCGCCATGGATTCCCAAGCACGGACATCGGGATCGGCTTGGTCCGGTCTTTTAGCCGGCAGGAATTGCGTCAGGGCCGACTGGTTGGGATAGATTTCTAACAGTTCCTTTGTGTACGGATGCCAACCTTCCTTCTCATGGAACGTTCTAAGGCGGTCTCCTTTGCGAGCGGCGATCAGGCGCTCTGATGCGCCAACGCATTTCCGGTCAACATTGCCATCTGCCCTCACTCCGATTCGTGAGGCAATTTGATTTGCCTCACCTTTCGGTTCCCCGGTGATCAGCCGGGCTCTCCGCCAATTGTCATTCTGACGTTGCCAGCAATTCCCTTGCGGCGGCGGCAATGTGGACGGGCATCGGCGAAGGTCGGCGCTTGGTCTTGTCGAGGTGGACGCCCGCCTGGGTCAGGCTGGCGACCTCGGTTCCGTCGCGCGTGTCCAGGAGCCGATGCTCGATGCGCAGGGATGTCCGTCCGACATGGCTCAGGGTGGACTGCACCGCCAGCGGCGTTCCCGGCGCCGCGCGTGCGGCGAATCGGGCGTCGAAGCTGAACGTGGCGAAGCCGACGTTGTTGTCGCGAACATAGGTTGGCGTCATGCCTATCGCGCTGCGCAGATGCTCGCCGGCGGCGGAGAACCTCAAGATGTATGCATGGGAACTCGCGCTGCCCGCGAGTCCGCAATCTTCGGCCGTGAGTACGTCTATTCCGGTATCAATCCAGCGGGCCGTGGCGGGTGGAGGCGTCGGCGATGCGAGCGGTAGACGTTCCCAGTCCGAGCCAGCCAGCGGGGCGCCGTCGTCCGGAATCGGTGCCGACATGCGCTGGTCGAAGTACGTGCAAACGGTGTCCGTTTCGGCGTCGATCAGGCGGTGTGCAAGACGGTCGGTGTCGAGCCGCGCGGTTTCCATCCGGTAGATATCGCCCTTGCGGAGCTCCCGCTCGAACCGGGTGAGACATCGGACCATGGTCGGCGCGCCGGGATCGGTGGGGTCGAGCCCGGCCCGGCCCAGGACGACGGCGGTCGCATGGTCGAGTTTCTCGTAGTAGTACGCCACCGTGAAATGGTCGACGATGTCGCATTCCCACGGCGGTACGGCGCTCATGAACGTGATGCGTGACTCTGTCATGCGTCCTCCCAACGCTGTATCTGCGGTGCGCCCTTCCAGCCCGACGATTCGGAGCGCCCAGTTGCCATTCGGCCGATCCGGGCTACAGGTTGGCGATTCGCTCCATCGTCGTCGCGCCATCCGGATAGCGACCGGCGATCACTTCTTTCGCCAGCGCCTGGATACTGCCGAGCGGAACGGGCCGGTAGGCGATCTGTTCCACCGATACGTTGATGTGTGGAGAACGCGTCGGCGCTGCGTTGTGCGTATGCCCGTGGACGTTGGCGCAGCCGTCCGGGACCGTCGCCAGCGGCATGTGCGTGAAAACGAGCGGCACCTCGCCATCGATGCACAGGATGGAGCAAATGTCGTCGAAACCGTCGACGCGCAACTCTCCGGAACCGGTCAGGTCGTGGTTGCCTACAACCAGGATCTTGGCGCGCCCCGGGCCTTCGCGGATACGTTGCCAGGTTGCATCGCATAGCGCGGTGCGCATGGCGATGTCGCCGACGAAGACCAGGGTGTCGTCCTCGCCGACTGTGGCGTCCCAGTTGGCGTAGATATGCGCATTCATTGCCTCGACGTCCCCGAACGGCCGGTTGGTGTAGCGAATGATGTTCTCGTGGCCGAGGTGCAGGTCCGACCACACCCACGTTGCGTCGGCCTTCGCCGCGAGACTGCGGGCGGGGAGGTCACGGGATGCTCTCGACATCGCCCGGAACATCCGCCGGGTCTGCCGCGATTCCCTGCCGGCGCTACCCGCCTCGAGTTGTCTTTCGTACAAACGCTTGAACGACTGGAGGTCCATTCCGGACAACGGCGCAGCTCCCGACTCGCCTTCCGCCAAGGCCTTGATCTTAACTGTCCCGACCGTTCATCGCGGCGACTTCGGGCAGAACCTGGTCGATCAATGCCCGCGTCTGCGACAGCATGTCTTCTGTCCCGCTCGCGATGGGCCGCAGTACGAACTTGTGTACGCCGGCTTCGTGAAAGCGCCGCAGCAGCGCCATGATCTCGTCGGCACCACCGACAGCGGCGTAGCCCCGGGCGTCGCGGCCGAGGCGTTCGCGGAGAACTTCCGCGTGGCGCTGGATAATGGGTTCGGATGGGGTTCCGAACCGAAACCCGAAACCGGCGCCGTAGTGATCTTCGTCGATGACGCGGCCGAGTTCGCTGGCCCGCGCCTTGATCGCGGCCACCACGGGGGCGACTTCGTGGGCGGCATCGATGCCTGCTTGCCAGCCCGTGCCCCAGCGGGCGGCGCGATCGATCGCTTGCGGTGCGGAGCCGCCGAGCCAGAGCGGCAGGGGGTGCTGCGCCGGTTTGGGACTGATGCTCGCCGCGTCGAGCCGGTAGAACTCGCCCTCGAAATCCACCTTATCCTCGGTCCAGAGCCGGGTGAGGATTTCCAACCCCTCGTTGACGCGTTTGCCGCGCCTGCGCGTCGGCTTGCCCGTGGCCGCATAGTCTCGTGAGCGGGCGCTGCCAATGCCGAAGGCGGGCAGCAGCCGGCCTTCGGACAGCACGTCGATCGTCGCGCACTGCTTGGCCATGATCACCGGATCGCGCAGCCCGAGGCTCGCGACATTCATGCCGAACTTGATGCGTCGCGTGGCGCCGGCGAGGGCCGCCATGACGGACATGCATTCGAGCGCGGGTTGGGTGCTGATGATGCGGTCCGACTGCCAGATGGAGTCGACGCCGCCGGCGTCGCAGACGTCCACCCACTTCCAGAAGCCGCGCGCGTCGTCGAAGGTGAAGTTTGCTATGCCGATGCCGGCGCCGATTGACATGGTTACTCCCTATTGCGTCTGGCTGCCTCGATGCAAAGCACGGCTGGCCCGAGCACGTTCGCCATGATATGGCGGAACAGTATCCAGCGTGCCGCATTCGGCGGGCGTCGAATTCAGTCCGGGGATTCGCGTTCGGGCGCGGGCGAACTGGATGCGGACTCGGCGTTCCAGCTCAGATATCGCGCGCCGTGAACGTTGCGCGGGTTTTCGTGCCAGCCGCCGATGCGGGGATTGACAAGGGCGCGAATCGTGACGGAGTAGAGGGGCGCGATCGGATAGGCGGCGAGACCCACCACTTCGGCGTCGCGCAGAAGGTCGAGGCGTCTCACGAGCACGGGTTCGCCATAAGCCCGCCGCATGAGCGTATCGTAGGTGTCGGACGCGAAGCGCCCGTAATTGACATCGCCCGCGCCGGAGATGAGGAGACCCAGGTAGTGTTCGGGGTTGTTCTCGCCGAACCGTCCGGCTTGGGCCACCTGGAAATTGCCCTGCCGCAAATCCGCGAAGTGAACCCTCTGTTCCGCGTGGTGCGTGGTCGTCGCCACATCGATTTCCTGCCACATCTCGGCGATCGCGACGTTGACGCGCTCCGACTCCATCCCACTGATGTGGCGAAGTGTCACCTCCAGGGGCTTGCCTTTCCCGTAACCCGCGTCGCGCAACAGGTGGCGGGCGTGATCGAGACGATTCTCTCGATCCTCGACGATGGAAATGGCGCTCGCGTAGCCGGTCACCATCGGCGGCACCATGGATACACTGGCAATCTCGTCGCTGCGCAACACGCGACCGACGATGCGTTGCCGGTCCAGCGCGATGCTCAACGCCTCGCGCACGCGAGGGTCGTCGAACGGGCGCGCCGCGACGTTGAATACCAGGTACAGGACGGATAGCAGCGGCGACAGCCGCAGATGGTCGGGGATATGCTCCCGCACCCAGAGGATTTCACCAGCGGGAAAGTCGCCTATGGCGTCGAGTTCTCCGGCGCGATACCGGAAGTACGCCGCATTTGCGTCACTCGTCGGATGGTATGCCACGCCCTCGAGTGCCACCGACTCGGCGTCGTGAAATGCCGGGTTCTTGGCCAGTCGCACGAAACCCCGGGGCTGCCAATCTGCCAGTACGAAGGCGCCGTTGGATACCATGGCGCCCGGTTTGACCCAATCGTCCGCCAACGTTTCGATCACGTGGGCGGGTACGGGATAGCCGGTGGGATAGATCAAACGCTCCGTCAGGAACGGGAACGGCCGCGCCAGTTTGATGACCAGCGTGTGATCTGAAACGGCCCGTGCGCCAAGGGCGTCGGCGGGAAGTTCGCCCGTGTTCACGGCTTCGGCGTTTTGGATCGGATACAGGAAGTAGGCGAGGCTTGCCGCCGTCTCGGGGTTGAGAAGTCGCCCGAACGCGAACACGAAGTCGTGCGCGGTAAGCGGATACCCGTCCGACCACTTCGCGTCGGTCCGCAACTCGAACGTCCAGGTCAGGCCGTCTTCGCTCGCGGTCCAACGCTCTGCAACGCCCGGCACGATCTCTCCTTCGGCATTGCATGTCGTCAGGCCGAGGAACAGGTCGTTCAGGATGGTTTCTTCCAGTCGCAGGGTGTAGCGATGGGGGTCGAGCGTCTCCGGCTCGCCGCCGTTGCCGATGTGCAGCACCTTGGCCTGCGCGACGAACGCGAACACGGCGATCGGCACCATGATCCAGCGCCTGGATTTCGGCATGGTGAGGAAGCTTACTGAAGGCGCGTTTTGTTGCGCTCCCTCATGCAACGGGATTCCGCCATGTCAGGCCTGAGAAGCGCGCGAAATCGCTGTCGTTCGAATGCAGTTCCGCCTGATGTTCGATCGCGAGGGCCGCAAGGTGCGCATCCGTGACCAAGTTGGGACCGATGGGCCCGGCCAGGAGACCAGCGAAAATATCCATGTGCGTTGGTCCCGGCAAGACGATGCGCACGTTGGGCCGCACGAGCCACGACTTGCAGTGATCCGCAGCTTCCGAAGCTGACATTGGCCTTGCGAGTACGCGTCGATTGGACATGAGTCTGACGAAACCCAGCACGACCGCCCACGCCACGGCCACGGGCTCGGGTTCGGAGAGGCACCGTTCCCACCATGCTTTTGCAGCGACGTGGTAGGGCGCATCCTCATTGTAGGCGTAGACGAGAAGGTTGATGTCCGGAAGGATCACCCCGTCCCGCCATGACGCCGACCGGTCAGATCGTCTACTTCCAACTCATCCACGAGTTGATTGAGCTTCAGCGGGTCAATTCCCGGCAGGAATCCGCGGCGGGCTGAGGCAACCTGGAACGCTTTTTGGTCCGGAACCGGTTTCTCGCCGGTGGTGAGGCCGTTGCGCAACGCCTCGTTGACCACCGTCTTGAAGGTCTTGCCGCTATTTCGGGCGAGCGACTTCAAGGCTGCGGCGATGTGGTCGTCAATGGTGAGTGTCGTACGCATGGAAACATCATAGTGCGCAGTGGGCAAAGCATCAAGATGTTCGATATCACCCGCAGTTGGGCCTGCATGGTGAACGCGAGCACGGCGATTGGCACCAGGTTCCGGCGCATGCATATGTGCATGGCCGATCCGCGGTGTCATCTCACGACCGCGGGGTGGCCGACTTGAGCCAACGCCGGGCCTTGCCCAGCGCCCGTTCCGCGGCTCCGCTCCTGAGGAAGCTCTCGGTGGCGGTTGCGCGGTCCGCCGAGAAGTTCCGCCACAGGGCTTTGGCGTAGGGTTGGCTGGACGTCGCCAGGGTCGGGTAGAGCCCGTTTTTGTTGATATTCGTCAGTACGGTTCGGTAGTGGTCCAGCACGACGCCGTCGAGCAGGGTGCCGGCGGCCCGAACGCTCGACAGCGCGCCGGTCCCCAGCTTGGCGAACTTGTCGAGGGAACCGAGAGTCATGGCGCCGGAGATCGCGAGCGGGCTCATGTTTTCGCGCCGCGCTATCGATCGCATGCCATCCCAGAGCCGCCTTATGTCGTCTTCGGATAGCACCTGTGCGGGATCGATATCGCGCAGCTTGCCCTGAGTCTGCCGAACGGTCTCCTTGAGCCCTTCGATCGATAGCGGCGGCGTGTCGAACGCCGCTGCGGTTTCCTCGCTGGCGCTGGCCGCGGCGTCCAGCAGATCGTCGACCTGGCGGATCGCCGCCGCATCGCTGATCACGCCCCGCGCCTGCAGTTCCTCCGCCAACTCGCGCAGATAGGCCTTGGATCCATATGCAAGGTCGCTGACGATGGCGAGCAGCAGCATGGGAGATACGTGGAGCGTCGCGAGGCTCGCGAGTTCGATGAAGTTGCCGACGGTCTTGCGGGCGACGTAATTCTCCACCCGCGCGTCCCCTGTTGGATCCGCGCGCGCGACGCCGCCGACATCTTCGGCCAGGAAGTCGAGCATCTGCCCGATGAAGAGTTGGTACGTCCGCGCATTGCGGAAGGTCTGCGGAAGGAGCGCGGCGACCGACTCGCGCAACGCGCCGCCGATAACGCCGGCCGTGCCGCGCAGCGCCCGCTCCGGCAGCGACAGGCCGTAGAGCAGGTAGTCCCGGATGGTCGCGCTACTGGCCGCTCCGCCCGGCTCGAGGTTGGGGTTTGCAGCGGACGCGTCCTGCGCTGGAACGTTCGGGGCATCTGCTCGTTGCCCTGCGCAAGGGTTCTTCTCGGGTCTGTCAGCCTCCATCCGCGACAGTCCTGGCGTCCCCGGCGTCGAGCACTTGGTCGTTGTAGAGATAGTCGCGCGTCAGCGGAACGACATCGTTGCGATGCGCCAGTTGAAGCTGATATACGACCAGGCTGCCGATGTCGAATGAGGTCGCGCAGACTGTGAGATAGAACTCCCACATGCGGCAGAACCGCTCCCCGTGGCTGCGCCGGAACGTCTCCCGGGAAGTCTGGAAACGCCGGTTCCACTCCCGCAGGGTAGACGCGTAGTGGCGCCGCCACACTTCCATGTCGCTCAAGACCAGACCGCTGCGCTCGATGGCGCGCACCACCTCGGAGGCGGCGGGAATATATCCTCCGGGAAAGATATGGCGCGCGGTCCAGGGATTGGTGGGCAAGGGCGGTCCGGTGATACCTATCGTGTGGATCAGTGCCACGCCGTCCGGCGCCAGGAGGGTGCGGACCTGGTCGAAGAATCGGCCGAAATTGCGCCGGCCGACGTGTTCGAACATGCCCACGGACACCACGCCGTCGTATTCGCCGCGATGAAGGCGATAGTCTTCCAGCCTGAATTCGACCCGCCCGGACAGGCCACGCCGTTCGGCTTCGGCGCTGGCGACACGGGCCTGCTCGCTGGAAAGCGTGAGACCTACGACATCCACGTCGGCGTGTTCCGCCAGGTACATCGCGAGGCTGCCCCAGCCGCTGCCGATGTCCAGCACCCGGGCGCCGGGCCGCAGGTGCAGCTTGTTGCGGATGTGCTCGCTCTTGGCAACCTGGGCCGCCTCCAGCGTCATGTCGGCCTCGCGAAAATACGCGCACGAGTAGTGCATGTCGCGGTCGAGAAAGGCGCGGAACAGTGCCTCGTCCAGGTTGTAGTGGTGGCTGACGTTGCGCAGGCTCGCGCGGGCGGTGTTCCACGACTGGACGAGCGTGGCCACCGGCCCGGTCAGGGCGATCAGGCGTCGATTGGAGACAGCGGGTTCGACGTTGGTCCGGAGGATGTGGAGGAGGTCGATGAGGTCGCCGTCCTCGACATCCCATTCCTCGTTCATGTAGGTCTCGCCGAGGTTCGCTTCCGGGTTCAGGAGAATCTTGAGCAGCGCTCGTGGCTTGCGGAGGATCCAGGTGGCTCGCGGCGCGCCGTCACCGAACGTCTGACGCTCGCCGTCGGGCGTGACCAGCGTCAACGTCCCATTGCGCATGTGCTCCTGAAAAAGCTTGGCGAACATGTCTGAAGAGATTATGGCAGTCGATGTCGGCTAGCAAATCCGTGCGCGGAACGGATGTCAACGTTTCGGCGAACGGGCATCTTCATGCGCTTCGCGCGGTCTCCAGCAGATCGGCGGGAAGCGCGCTTTGATAGACCGGTATGCCGTGGCAGGCGCGGATGGTCTCGACAGAGTTGTTCCACTCCGCCTCCCACTCGATGTCCATCAAGGCGGGTGACCGGCGGCCATGTTGCCAGGCTTCCGCGATGAGTTGCATCAGTACGGGGAAACCGGCGGGCTGCATGACGTGGGTGATCGTCGTCACGCTGGCCAGAAACATCGCTGAATAGTTATGGCCGAACTGCGCCAATTGGAAAGCGGAGATGGCGATCTCGTGCGAAGCCGTGGTCTCGTATCCGGCAACCAGGTGCCACACGTCATGCATCTGCAGGATGCGCGTATTCAGGTACCGGAGCGAGCGGGGCAGCGCGTCGAGCCTGATCGCTTCGCGGTCCAGCACTTCGAGGTCGTAGCCTTGATCGACGACCATGTTGTACAAGGTCCTGCCCAGGCTGTTTTCGTCGCAGGCGCCCAATGCGCCGAGGTCGGTACGGCCGGGCACCGGACGGGCAAGCGCGGCGCCCGCGCCCGGGTGGCATTGGGCGCAAGACTCGGCGATGGCTTCGAAGCCCGGATGCACGGCACCGCCGAGGGCGGCCACGCGGGCGGTAATCGAGGCGGCATCGTAGCCTTTCGCGGCGTCGTCGATCACGGACCAGAATGCGTTCCAGAAATCGGGCAGCAGGGGCGCTTGGGGAAGGTCCCCTGGAATTTCACGCGCTTCTCCCGACTCGAGCCAGGCGGCGGCAATGACGTCGTAAACGGTCTCGATGGCACCGGGGCAGGAGAATCCGGCCCAGGCCATCGCGGCAGCGACGGGCATTCTGCCTGCGTGGTCACCCTGCCGGACCGCCCTCACGGCGCCGTCCAATGTTGCGGCGTCGACGCTGCAAGCCGTCCCCTGAAATTCAAGTCTGGATGCCATTGATGCCAAGTTTGGAGCCCCAACGCTCATGAAGGCGTAAAGTACCAGCGGTGAGCCGTGAGGGCGACTGCAAACTTGCGCCCATGTGCCGGTATCAGCCATCAGCATGGCGATTCCAATGTCAGCTACCCAATTGAGAGCGGACCACATGCGTTCACGCAACCGGCTCCGCGAAATATCGGGGCCAGCGCTGGCGGTACCCGTGTTCCTTGTGGCGCTGACGGTCTCGGGGGCGCCCGAGTTGGAAGAGATCGTCGTCCATGCCGACGCATCGGTGGCGGCCATTCAGGGAACAGCCGGCAGCGTTGCCACGGTGGACGCCGATGCGCTCCATCTCACCCGTGCCAGCCACGTGCACGAGGTCATGGTCCGCGTCCCGGGCGTGTGGATTTCGCGCGGCTCCGGCCAGGAGCACTTGACGGCCATCCGCTCCGGCGTAGTGACGGGCGCTGGCGCCTGCGGCGAGTTCCTGTACCTCGAAAACGGTGTGCCGATTCGCCCGCCAGGCTTCTGCAACGTCAACAACCTGTTCGAGTTGAATACGGAACAGGCGGTTGCCATCGAGGTGGTGAGAGGCCCGGCAAGCGCGCTGTTCGGCGGCAACGCCCTGCACGGCGTCATCAATGTCGTTACCGCGACCAGCGCCGAGGGCTGGCAGGGGAGCGTCGAGGCGGGTCCTTACCGGTACCTGCAGACCAGGGTCAAGGGTGGCGGTGCCGGCTGGCGCCTGGATGCCTTGTCCACATCTTCTTCGGGCTACCGTGACGATACCGGCTACGGCCAGCAGAAAGTGCATGCCGGAGCGCGTGGCGCGATGGACGGTTGGGATGTCGCCACGACGGTCACGGCGACGCTGCTCAACCAGGAAACCGGGGGCTTCGTGCGCGGCTTCGAGGCGTATGACTCGGACTTGCGCAGCACGAATCCAAATCCCGAGGCGTACCGGGACGCTTGGTCGGCGCGCGCCACCAGCGTCTGGAGTCGCGAGTTGACGTCGTCGGCCACGCTCACGGTGACCCCGTATCTGCGCCGTTCGTCGATGGCGTTCCTGCAGCACTTTCTGCCCGGTCAGCCTCTGGAAGAGAACGGCCAGCGCAGCGTCGGGTTGCACGTCCGCCTCGGCGCCGACGGCGGCTGGCGGTGGACCGCGGGCGCGGTCGTGGATGCGTTCGACGCCTGGTTGTCCGAGCGTCAGGAAGGCCCAACGCGCGGCTCGCCGTTCCTGCTCGCGACTCGCCCGACCGGCACGCACTACCACTTCCGCGTCGGCGGCCTTACCCTGGCGACGTACTACGACGCGGGTATCGATCTCGCGACCGACCTTGAGCTGGTCGCCAGCGCGCGCCTTGAGCGCAATAGCTACGCGTACGACAACATGCACCTCGACGGCAATACCCGGGACGACGGCAGCGAGTGCGGATTCGGCGGCTGCCTGTATACCCGTCCCGCCGACCGCGACGATGCGTATATGAACGCGGCGGGGCGCCTTGGTCTGCATTGGTCGCCTGCCGACCACCGCGGCTTCTATGTCGTGTCGGGACGGGGCTTCCGCCCGCCGCAGACCACGGAACTCTACCGCTTGCAGCGCGGCCAGCTTGCGACTGACCTGGATAGCGAAACGCTACGCTCCATGGAGGCCGGGATGCGCGGCGTCGGCGACCGATTGGACTATGCAGTGGCCCTGTATGCCCAGACGGCGGAGCACCTCATCTTTCGCGATGCCAACGGCTTCAACGTCAGCGACGGTCGGACCGAGTCAACGGGCATCGAGGTCGCCATGGCCTGGAGCGCCGGCGCACATACGTTGGATGTCGCCGCGACGCATGCGCGCCACCGCTACGGCTTCACGCGCGATGTCAGCGGTGGCGAGCGCATCGTCGACGGCAATGCGGTGGACACGGCGCCGCGCTGGCTCGGCAGCGCGCGCTGGCGTTTCGAAACCGACCGCGGGGTATCCGAGTTCGAGTTCGCCTACCTCGGCTCCCACTTCCTCAACGCTTCCAACACCGCCCGCTACGACGGCCACCGGTTGCTGAACTGGCGCGGAGCATGGGACGTGACGCCCCGGGTGCGGCTGTTCGCGCGTCTGCTGAATCTGCTGGATGTGTCCCACGCGGATCGCGCCGACTTCGCCTTCGGAAGCTATCGCTACTTCCCCGGCATGCCGCGTCGACTGTACGCGGGCGTGGAGGTGAAGCTGTTCGAATAGGGGTATCGAAGCTTGCTGGAGCTACGGGGCCTAAGCGACCGCCGCGGAGCCTTCAGCCGGGGAGCGCGAGGGGGCGACCCCTCGCAAAGAGCCTTCAGCCGGGGAGCGCGAGGGGGCGACCCCTCGCAAGAAGTCGCGTCGGCACATCGACGTCTGCGCCGACGCTGGCCAGGCGTTCGGGCACGTTGACGTAGCCGCGTTCGATGAAACGCGTGCCGAAGATCGTGCTCTCGCCGTCGGCGATCAACGCCGCCAGCAGATAGGCGAATCCGGCGCGCAGGTCGGGAATCTCGATTTGCCGCCCAACGAGCGGCGTTGCGCCCTGGACGATGGCGCTGTGCGGGAAATTCCGGTCGGTGAAACGGCATTCCTTGCCGCCCAGGCAATCCTTGGCGAGCGTGATGTTGGCCCCCATGTCGTTCAGCGTGCTGGTGTAGCCGAAGCGCTGTTCGTAGACGGTCTCGTGCACGACGGAGACGCCATCGGCCTGGGTCAGGAGCGTCACCATCGGTTGCTGCCAGTCCGTCATGAAGCCGGGATGCACATCGGTCTCGATGTGGATGGGATCAAGGCGGTCGCGGGCGCGGAAGAAGGTGATGGCCCCGGCCTCCACTTCGAACCCGCCGCCGATCTTTCGCAGCGTATTCAGGAACGTGATCATGGCGGCCTGATCCGCCCCTTCGATGCGAAGCCGGCCGCCGGTCGCGACGGACGCCATCGCGAAGGACGCCACTTCGATTCGGTCGCGAACCGGGTCGTGGTTCGCGCCATGAAGCCGGTCCACGCCCTCGATGACGATCTTCCGGTCGGTATCGATTTGAATGAGAGCGCCCATCTTCTGCAGGAAGAGGACCGTATCGACGATCTCCGGCTCCACCGCCGCGTTGTTGATCACGGTCGTCCCTTCCGCCAGGCATGCCGCGAAGATGGCGTTCTCGGTGGCGCCGACACTGGGGTAGGGGAGCGCTATCACGGTACCCCGAAGCCGATCCGCCCTGGCGGTATAGCCGTCGTCGTCCTCGTCGATTTCCGCCCCCATCTTCTGCAGCAGGTCGATATGGAAGTCGATGGGCCGTTCCCCGATGTTGCAGCCGCCGACCACGGGCACCCGGGCCATGCCCGCCCGATGAAGCAAGGGAGCGATCAAAAGGACGGGGATCCGGTTGACCCCGGAATAGCGCTCGCTGATCGCGGTCGACGCGATGCGGGGCGTTGCTATGTCGACGGAGCCGTCTTCGCGCCGGTCACACGCCGCGCCGATTTCCGCCAGCATGTCCAGAACCACATCGATTTCAGTGATGGCCGGTACATCGTGGAGCCGACAAGGTTCGCTCGTGAGAAGGGAGGCGACGAGTTGCTTGGTTACGGCGTTCTTCGCGGCCTGGGCGCGAATGCCCCCGCGCAGCGGACGACGTCCGCGTATTCGGTACATGTTGAGATTGGCGTCGGACACCGGTTCGACGTTGTCTCGAGCGGCGGGAACAAGGGCCTGATTTAACGGCAAAACGGAGGCGAATGGAAGCAAAAGCCCAGCCCGGACACTGCCCCGGGCCGGTGGGCTCATCGGGTCGCGCGCATGCCCGCGCGGGCCAAATCCGGCGCGATAATCGCCGCCCTGGAGAAATATCCCGGTCGCACGGCGAAGGTATACTGGACGGGATTCATCGGGAGAAGCCATGAAAGTCAGCATCTCGATAGGCGGCGCCGCGTCGGGCCGGCAGCGCGACATTGACGCCCAGGTCGAGTCTGTGCTGGAGGCCGAGAAGCTCGGCGTCGATGCCGTCTGGTCGGCGAAGGCGTGGGGTGAGGACGCCGTGGTGCCGCTGGCCTATCTGGCGGCGCTAACCGATCGAATCAAGCTCGGCACGGGCATCATGCAGATCAGCGCCCGCGCGCCGTCCATGACGGCCATGACCGCCCTGACACTGGCCGCGTATTCGAACAACAGGTTCATGCTCGGACTTGGCGTCAGCGGGCCGCAGGTGGTCGAAGGGCTGCAGGGGCGTCCCTTCAAGGCGCCGCTCACCCGCATGCGCGAGACGGTGGACATCCTGCGCCTCGCATTCGCAGGGGAAAGGCTGGCCTATGACGGCGCGTACCATCGTCTGCCCCTGCCCGGCGGCGAGGGCAAGGCTTTGCGGCTCGCGCAGCCCGGCAACGAGAACATTCCCATCTACCTTGCGGTGCCGGGTCCCGGGACCTTGAGATATGCGGGATCGGTGGCGGACGGCTGGCTCGGAACATCGTTTACGCCGGAGCACGCCGACGCGCACCTGGCCTATCTGCGCGAAGGTGCAGAATCGGCGGGCCGATCTCTCGCCGACATCGATATCCAGGCTGGCGGCACGGTCGCGTTCGGCGACGATGTCGATGCCCTGGTGGAACCGCTCAAGGCTGGCATGGCGTTCACGCTGGGGGCCATGGGTTCTCCCCGTACGAACTCTACAACGATGCGTTCAGTCGGGGCGGCTGGGCGGAAGCGGCGGCCGAAGTGCGGCAGCTCTGGATTTCCGGAAAACGCGATGCTGCAGCCGCCAGGGTGCCCGACCAAATGATCATCGAATCGAATCTTCCATGGAACAACACTGCCACCACCACTGGAGGACTTGCCACGTCGGAGTTCCCTGGGCGTCACGGGCGCACTGTAATCCAGTGGGCTGAAGGCTCCTCGGCGACGAGTCGGCGGTTCGGGCGCGAATCGAGGCCTACAGGGCGGCCGGCGTGACGACCCTGCGCCTGAACCCCGTGGGCGCAAGCCTCGCAGAGCGCCTGGAAACCCTTGGCCGCGCCATGGACCTCATGTAGTAGACGACCGCCGATGGAAAACCAGGCCAAAGTGATCTACGCCTTGTACGCGATAAGCGTATTGTTTGGCGTGACCGCGATCATCGGAGTCGTCCTCGCGTACATGGCGCGGGAAGAAGCGCCCAATTGGCTCGCGAGTCATTACCGGTTCCAGATTCGTACTTTCTGGCTCCTGCTGCTGTTCTCCCTTATCGGCGTCGTGCTGACGCTGGTTCTGGTCGGCTATCTAGTGCTGGTGGCGACGGCGGTATGGTTGATCGTTCGCTGCGTAAAGGGCTGGCGCCACCTCGACCGTCGCGAACCGGTCGACAACGTCGAGACATGGTTGTTCTGATGCGGACTGGCGGCGACCGGCGTGCTCCGCGATTGCAATATCGCTGGCGGTTCGTTAAATAGGTCGCCATGAGGGCTTGTGCCGTTGTCTTGTGCGCCGCGTTGTGCGGCTGCGCGTCGATCATTTCGTCGGTGACCGAGGGGCTGGCGGAGGACATGTCGTCCGCGCTGCTCAATACCGAAGATTTGCAGGTTGCCCGCGAGGGTTCCGCCGCCTTTCTGATCATGCTCGAAGGGTTCCTGCGCAACAGCCCGGACAATATTGCCTTGATGCAGGCGGGGGTGACGCTGAACGGCGCATACGCCGCCGCCTTCGTCGACGACGCGGATCGCCGTCGCCTGTTCGCCGAAAAAGCCTTCGAACTGGCGCAACGGGCATCGTGCTCCAAGCTCTCGTGGGCCTGCTCGGCGCGCACCGACGATATGGAGGTGCTGCAAGCCGGCTTGAACACCGTCGACCACGACGACGTGCCGCTGGCGTACGCTTTGGCCTCGTCGTGGGCGGGTTGGATCTCGGCGAATAGCGGAGATTGGGGAGCGGTCGCCGAACTCGGGCGGGCCAAGGCGATCATGACCCGTATCGCCGAGGTGGACGAGACCCACGACAATGCCGGACCCAGACTCTACCTCGGGGTAATGGAGACTCTCGCGCCCCCTGCCCTCGGTGGCCGGCCGGAAGTTGGTCGGGCCCACTTCGAGCGCGCCATTGAACTTGCCCGGGGCCAATACCTCATGCCTCGGGTGTTCTTCGCGGAATACTATGCGCGGCTGATGTTCGACCGCGAGTTGCATGACCGGGAGCTCAGCGCCGTGCTGCAGGCGAACCCGAGGGTCGAGGGGTTGACGCTATCCAACCGAATCGCGCAGGAGCGCGCCCGCGAGTTGCTGGAGTCTGCGGATGAATATTTCTAACTTCCATGGAACAAACGTTTCCGGGGAGCGCCAGCGACCGGGAATGGTTGTTCCATGGTCGACGAGCGGGGCCGGGCCGGAGCCTTCAGCCGGGGAGCGCGAGGGGGCACCCCTCGCGAGAAGAGCCTTCAGCCGGGGAGAGGGGGCACCCCTCGCGAGAAGGGAGCCTTCAGCCGGGGAGCGCGAGGGGGCACCCCTCGCGAGAAGGGAGCCTTCAGCCGGGGAGCTCGCGAGAAGGGAGCCTTCAGCCGGGGAGCGCGAGGGGGCACCCCTCGCGAGAGAAAGACCGGCGCCGAAGGCGCCGGCTGTGGGGCATCGGAAGCGAAGCGGATCGGCGTGGCTCAGCGCATGCATGGCCGTCGCGACGGCTTTGCTGGCCGTCTGCTCGGTGCCGGCGGGCGCTGCGACCATCAAGATGGCGACGGTGTCGCCTGTTGGCTCGGTGTGGGTATCGCTGCTTCGCGAAGCGGGCACGAAGATCGAACAGGAAACGGCTGGACGCGTCGAGCTGAAGATCTATCCGGGCGGGGTCATGGGAGACGATGCGACGGTCATGCGCAAGATGCGCATCGGCCAACTGCAGGCGGCTATCGTCACGACGGGCTCGTTCGGCCAGATATTCTCGGATGCGCAGCTCTACAACCTGCCCATGCAGTTCGCCAACTTCGAGGAGGTGGACTATGTGCGCGAACGGCTGGACGCGACGGTGCGGCAGGGACTGGAGGATCACGGTTTCATATGCCCGGGCCTCGCCGAGGTGGGCATGGCCTATGCGATGAGCGCGCGGCCGGTGCATTCGATCAGCGATGCTTCGGGTATCAAGCTCTGGACGCCCGTAGGCAATGTCGCCGCAGTGAAAGCCATGACCGCATTCGGTATCTCACCGGTGCCGCTTGCCATCACCGATGTCCTGGCGGGGTTGCAGACAGGTCTGATCGATGCTGTCGCCGCGCCGCTCGTGGCCGCCCTCGCGCTGCAGTGGCACAACCAGCTCGACTACATCCTCGACCTCCCGTTCATGTACATCTATGCGCTGATGGTGCTGCCGGAACGGTCGTTCAAGCGGATCGACGCAGCCGATCAGGCCATCGTGCGCCGCCTCCTCGAGGAAGCCGTGCGCGCTGCCGATGCGCGCAATCGCGCGGATCACCACGCCGTCCGGGAGGTGTTGCAGAAACAGGGCTTGTCGTTCATTCAGCCTTCCGCGGCGGAGGTTCGGCAGTGGCAGACCCGCGCCAATGCGGCGTCTCTGGATTGGCTCAAGGACGGCATCGTGAGCGCTAAGTACCATGATCTTCTAACCTCCCACCTGGCCGATATCAGGAAGCTGTCCGGAAACCCATCCGGGAACACGAGTGCTGAATGACGTCGCACGCGCGCTGCGACGGATAGAGTCCGGGCTGCTCGTAGCGCTGCTGCTGGCGATGATCGGCGTCGCCGTATACCAGGTGGCGGCGCGAAACCTGTTCGGCACCGGTTTGACCTGGGGCGATGGAATGGTCCGCGTCGCGTTGCTGTGGATGACGATGATCGGCGCGATGGCGGCGGCACCGGACGGGCATATTCGCGTGGATGTGGTCGGCCGGTTCGTCAGCGAGCGGATCGCGCGGCGGCTGGCGCGCATTACGAATCTGTTCACCGCGGCGCTGTGTTTTGCGCTGGCGTGGTACTCGGTAACGCTGATCCTCTACGACTACGCCGACGCGGCTCGGGGATTCGGCGCGGTACCGGCCTGGATTTGCGAATTGGTCATACCCATCGCCGCCAGCGTCATGGGCGCACGCTACCTCATCGCAACGGCCCGTCCGCGGGCGCCGCAAACAGGCGCGTCGGAGACCCCGCAATGATCGTGGCGCTCGCCATCGGCATCGTCATCATGGCGCTGCTCGGCGCGCCGCTGTTCGCCGTCGTGATGGCGGCGGCGATGCTTGGTTTCTACTCCGCGGGCGTCGATCTGACGGTGATCTCCATCGAGCTGTACCGCATCGCCGACACGCCGTTGTTGGTGTCGCTGCCGTTCTTTACCTTCGCCGGCTATGTCATGGTGGCGGCGAAGACCTCCGAACGGCTGATGGATCTTACGAAGGCGCTGTTTGGATGGATGCCCTCGGGCCTTCCGATCGTCGGTTTCGTCGCCTGTGCGGTTTTCACCGCGCTCACCGGCGCGTCCGGCGTGACGATCGTCGCGGTCGGCGCGCTGCTCTTGCCGATGCTCACGGCGAACGGCTATTCGGAGCGCTACAGCCTGGGGTTGGTAACGACCTCGGGCAGTCTGGGCTTGCTGATAGTGCCGTCGGTGCCGCTCATCCTTTACGGCATCGTCGCCCAGCAGATGGAGGTGGGCGAGCCGTTCACCATCCAGCAGTTGTTTCTCGCGGGGTTATTGCCGGCGCTGTTGATGATCGTCCTGTTGTCCGGGTGGACCGCGCTGCGTCACGGCGGCACGCCTCGGACGCCATTTGATCGCCGCACCCTCTGGAAAGCGATCAAGGCGGCGCGGTGGGAACTGCCGCTGCCATTTTTCGTCCTCGGCGGCATCTACTCCGGCCTGTTCGCCATTTCCGAGGCCGCCGCGATGACGGCACTCTACGTGCTCCTGGCGGAGGTGCTCCTGTACAAGGAAGTCGCCGTCCGACAGTTGAGCGAGATCGTGCGCGAATCGATGGTGATGGTGGGCAGCATCATCCTCATCCTGGGGGTTGCGCTCGCGTTCACGAACTTCCTGGTGGATGCCGAGGTGCCGCAGCGGTTGTTCGAGTTCATCCAGGCGAGCATCAGCAGTCCGCTGACGTTCCTGATTTTGCTCAACATCCTGCTGTTGATCCTTGGCGCGGTGCTCGATATCTATTCGGCGGTGATCATCATGGTGCCGCTGTTGCTGCCGGTGGCCGTCGGCTTCGGCATCCATCCGGTGCACCTCGGCATCATTTTCCTGGCCAACCTGCAGATCGGCTACTTTACCCCGCCGATCGGCATGAACCTCTTTATCGCGAGCTACAGGTTCCGCCGACCGGTGATCGAACTGTATGCCGCGTGCCTGCCGTTCATGGGCGTGCTGCTGATCGCCCTGCTCATCATTACGTACGTGCCCGCCCTGTCGCTCTGGTTCCTGTAGCGCGGCTGCCAACGCCGCTCGATACCGGGGGCAATTTCGCGCCCGGATAACAGCCTTTGTCCATATCGCCCGCCGCCGGCCGCATCCGAAAATATCGGCAACGTCGTCGGAATCGAGGGTATGGAAGCGCGGTTTTTCCTTGCGCGGCATCGGCCGCGGCTCATCGAGATTGCCAAGGGAGCTTCGCCCGCGTTGCAGGGCGATGCCGACCTCACCACGTTCCTTGAAGAAATCTACGTGGACTTTGACTCGGTTCCCGACAAGCCGGGGAAGCGCGAGCCGCTGCCCGGAGAGGATGTCTTCTGGTGGTGCGTCACGATTCTCGAGGAACTGGAAGAAGTCGTTCGTCCCGGTCCGAAGACGGACCCGTACCTGCTGATGATGATCGAACAACTCAGGTCCATGGGGTCGCGACTCGAGCGCAACGAGCCCTTGCCGTCGCAGTTCGGGATTCACTGGTTCGGCGAATCCGACGACGAGTGGGAGGACGAATGGGACGACCTGTTCGAAGAGCCGAGCTAGCCCGCATATCTCACCAAGCCGCTTGTCACGTTACTGAATGTCATTGTTATCAATCGGGTATGTCGTACTTCCTGTGACCTGCCCAATACAGACTGCGCTGGCCGCGCCCTCGCTGGTCTTTTTTCCGCGTGCGCGCACGTGCTCGCTACACCATAAGCGGCGGCTATGCTTCCGCTCGCGAGCACGCGCACGCGGAAAAAATCCTGCGCGATCATCACGGCCCTTGGTGAGATATGCGGGCTAGTGTCGTCGGGGATTCGACGACAGTTCCCCGACTATCAGTCGAGGTTCATGTCTTGAATGCGCCGTATTCTGCATCCATCAGCTCGAACTCGATCTGCGACAACAGACCGAACACAGCCAGTTGAGGTTTGTCTGGTAGCCGCAAGTGGCCGGCGTCGACTGGCACCTGGTTCCAGGTTGGATCGACCGGCAGCCACCAGCCGTCAATGGCTACCTCGCTCCAGTTGTGTAGCGCGAACGACTTCGCCTCGATGTCGTACGCGAGCCCGGTGACGGTGCGCGCGGCGAATCCAAGCGAACGCGCCATCGTCGTCAGCAGGTTGGCGTACTCGGTGCAGTCGCCGCGGCGATCGCGCAGTATGTTCGCCACCGTGCGCCCGGAGTCTTCCTCGGCATAGTCGATGTAGCCGTGAACGAAGCGCACGAGCGCTTCGACCTGGTGCGCCGGGTCGGTTAACTGGCCAGTCGCGCGCCGCGCGAGGAGCATGATCGCCGGATCGGCGGCGGGGTAGGTGGTGGTCGGGGCCGACAGGGTCGGCTGTTCTTCCGGAACGATGCGCGACAGACGGTCGCGTTGACTGTCCAGCACGAGATCGCCGCGCGCGTCGCGTCGCAGCATCGGCCAGGCGGTGGTGTCGAGGGCACCCTCGGAGCGGACCCGGAGTACCAGGCGCGTCAGATCGCGCGGCGTGCCGAGCGGCGTGTCGATCGCGACATCGTACATGCGGGCGACGGATGCGGGTGGGACATCCCGCCAGGCTCGCGCCGACCAGGAAGTGCTCTCAAGGGTCATGTCGAACAGATTGGCGATGTGCAAGCGGACCGGCACATGGTTGGCGTCCAATTGAATAGTCGATGAGCCCCGATTTTTCAGGCGATAGCCTGTGTCATTGCGGCCGATGACCCGCCACGACTCTTGCTTGAGGGACAGCCCGTCGAAATCGACCGATTGCGAGTCGAGGGCGGCACCGACGGCCTGGTTCTGTTCGAGCCACGTCTCGACGGCGAGGTAGTCTTTCAGCAGGTAGTCCCAATCGAGCTCCGTGGTTCGGCCGTTCACCGAGGCGGCCAGGCCCCCCGCGTGCCGCTCGATGCTGACATGCATCGAATTGTCGGCGCTGACGTAGGCGTATTCCGCAGCTACGAGCGGGTAGGGTGCCTGGGCATCGAAAACGAACGTCTCGACAATGCGCGTTTCCGGACCCGTCCCCAGCCGGAACACCAGGTCCGAGTCGAAACGATACCCCGCGCGCGATTTCCGTCCGAGGGTGTGAAAGTGGCCAATATCCGTGCCGTGCAGACGCACGCCGTACCACCGCTCCGCCTGGACCCGCTTGGCCGCCTGCTCCGTTGGATCGGGCGGACCGCCGAGCCACGCGGCTGCGGCCAGGGCGCCTACGGTGGCGACGACGAACCCGAAGCGGTACAGGACGCGGTACAGGACAAGGCGCATGCGGGCGATTGTATACGCGCCGCTCCCGCTGGGCGCGGCGCATTGTTTACAATGCCACCGCAAGCCCAGGGCAGGAGACAGATCGCCATCTGCGGATCCCTTGAGAACCGAGAGGGGTCGTCGGATGGAAACGCCACGATGGACGATCTTCGCGACTTCATTCGTCATCGCGTTCGCCGCGACCTGGACGACGGCGTCGTCCAGCGCGCGGTTACGCGGTTTCCACCGGAACCGAACGGTTATCTGACCATCGGCCACGCGAAGTCCATCTGCCTGAATTTCGGCATTGCGCAGGAGTTCGGCGGCAAGACCTTTCTGCGTTTCGACGACACCAATCCGCTGAAGGAGAGCCAGGAGTTCGTCGAGGCTATCCAGCGGGACGTGGATTGGCTCGGCTTCCCCCGGGGCGCCGTGACCTTCGCGTCGGACTATTTCGATGCGTTGTATCAGTTCGCCGAAAGGCTCATCGACGAGGGCCTGGCCTACGTCGATAGCCAGAGTGCGGCAGACATCGCGGCAACCCGAGGCAGCTTTACGGAATCCGGACGCGAGAGCCCCTACCGGGACCGCTCCATCGAGGAGAACCGCGAACTGTTCAGGCGCATGCGCGCGGGCGAGTTCGGTGACGGCGCGCATGTCCTGCGGGCCAAGATCGACATGGGCGCGGCGAACCTGGTGATGCGCGATCCGGTGTTGTACCGGATTCGCCACGCGACCCACCACCGCACCGGCGACGATTGGTGCCTCTATCCGATGTACGATTTCACGCATTGCCTGTGCGACGCGATCGAAGGCGTCACGCATTCTCTCTGCACACTCGAGTTCGAGAACAATCGAGAACTCTACGATTGGGTTCTCGATAACGCGGGTGTCAGTTTCCACCCCCCGCAAATCGAATTCTCGCGCCTGAACCTCGAGTACACGGTCATGTCGACGCGCTTCTTTCGGACGCTTGTCGCGCGGGGAAGCGTCGCCGGGTGGGACGATCCCCGGTTGCCTACGCTCGCCGGCTTGCGCCGGCGGGGATACGCACCGGAAATGATTCGCGAGTTCTGCAGGCGCATCGGGGTCACGAAGCAGGAAAACCGCGTCGAGATGGAACTGCTGGAGTTCTGCGCGCGCAACGCGCTGGAGGACGCGGCGCCGCGCGGGATGGCGGTGCTCGATCCCCTCGCCGTCACGATCACGAACTATCCGTCCGACGAGGACGAGCCGCTGGAAGCGCCCTGGCATCAGAAACGTCCGGAACTGGGCACGCGCCGGATCACGTTCGGCCGGTCGGTCGCGATCGAACGCGACGACTTCATGGACACGCCCCCGCGAAAGTACCGGCGGCTGTCACCGGGAGCGATGGTGCGCCTGCGCCACGGCTTCATCATCCGCTGCGACGAAGTGACAAGGGGCGCGGACGGTCAGGCGACCGAGCTGCGCTGCACCTACTTCCCCGAATCGAAGAGCGGCAGCGATACCAGCGGGCTAAGACCTAAGGGCGTGGTGCACTGGGTGAGCAGGTCTTCCGGCGTGGCGGCCGACGTGCGCCTCTACCACCGGCTGTTCAGCGTTTCGGCACCGTCGCCGGACGATATGGAGGCGCAATTGAATCCGGATTCCCTCGTCGTGAGGAAGGCGATCGTCGAACCCGCCCTCGTCCAGGCGGAGGAATCCCGGTTCCAGTTCGAACGACTGGGCTACTTCTACAAGGACCCCCTTGAGCACTCGGCGACCGCGCCGGTGTTCAACAGGATCGTGACGCTACGGGATTCCTACAGGCCCTGAGGGCGTTCGCTACGCACAGACCGTGGCGAAGTCTTCCCAGAAATCCGCGTAGGTCTTGGCTACGCAGCCGGGATCGAGGATGGCGCAACCGCCGACCTTGCTGGCAAAGACGGCGAGCGACATGGCCATTCTGTGGTCGTCGTAGGTTGCGAACTGCGCCGGGCGCGGCGCCGATGCCGGCCGAAGCCGAACCCAATCGGCGCCTTCTTCGACATCCACCCCGGCCTTGCGCAGCTCGCGCACGGGACAGGCGATACGATCGCATTCCTTGTGCCGCAGCGTCGACAGGCCCGTGATATGCGTGGCTTGAGGCAGGAAGGGCGCCATCGCCATGAGCGTCGGCGCCGCGTCCGCCATGTCCTGCATGTCCACGCGCCCGATCGCCCGCAATTCGGAGGGGCCCTCGATGGCAATGGTGTCATCGTCGACATGAACGTTAGCGCCGAGCCTTCGGCAAAGATCGAAGAACGCAAAGTCGCCCTGGGTCGTCGTCGCGCCCAGGTTGGCGAACCTTACCGACGAGGCATGCAATGTCGCCAGCGCGGCGAAATACGTCGCGGCGGAGGCGTCGCCTTCGATTGACACCGTACCGCCCCGATACGGTGCGGGGTCGATGCGTATCTTGTCCGCTCCCGCGATTCGGACCGACACGCCTCTCTTCGCCATTTCGACCCGCGTGACCTCGACATAGGAGGCGGACACGGGTTCGTCTTTCGGTCGTACGGTGAGGCCGTGCGGCAGGCGCGGCGCGATCAACATCAACCCCGACAGGTATTGACTGGAGATGCGCGTGCCAACGGCTACTTCACGTGCCCAGTCGTCGGGGCCGGCGACGGAAATGGGCAAGTGCCCGTCGTCGTCCGCGGCTTGGGCCTGGCAGCCGAGTTGTCGCAACGCCTCGATCATGTCGCGATTGGGCCGGGCGCGAAGCGGCGCGCGACCATCGAAATGCGTCGCGCCCGGACGCAGCGCGGCGACCGCCAACAGGAAGCGCAGCGATACCCCGCTCAGATCGACATCGATGTGGATGTCCCCGGCGGCGAGTGTTTCCGGCGGATCGACGACAAGGCGGGACCTGCCGTCCGCCTCGATGGCGACCCCCAGCCGCGTAAGCGAGTCGACCATGGCGTCGACGTCATCGCACCGGGGAATACCGATGAGCGCCGTCGGTTCACATGCGAGCGCCGACATGACGAGATGGCGCAGCGCGACGGACTTGCTGCCGGGCAGCGTCAAGGCGATGTCGAACGGTTCGCCAACCTTGCCGATCTCCCGCTGTCCTTGCATGCCAGAATCGCCCTCAACGACTTCCGCTATCGCGCGGATGTCGTAGTTTATTTGAGCACCGCCTGCCGCGCCGGGTGCGGCGGTCCGTGCGTCAAGTATCGCATCCTTAAATCGGTGTTGCGTTGGTGGCGGGGCGGTAGAATGGCCAGTTGATTCCAACCGTGAGGAAAAGAGGCCATGCCCGACGCTGCGACCGCCGATGTAGCCGCCGACCTGAACAACCTGACGATGAGCGAAGAGGCGCAACCGCTATTGGACGCCGTCAGGAAGTTCATTGCGGAAGAGGTCAACCCCCAGGCGCCGGCGTATTACGAAGCCGCTGGCGAACACGGAGACCGCTGGAGCCTGTCGCCCCGCCAGGAGCGGATACTCGGGGAACTGAAGGGAAAGGCGAAGACTAGCGGTCTGTGGAACTTCTTCCTACCGGACGCCGACACCGGTGAAGGCCTGAAGAACCTCGACTACGCGTACATCGCGGCGGAACTTGGCAAGACTCCGCTTTCGTCCGAATGCCTGAACTGCAGCGCGCCGGATACCGGCAACATGGAGGTGCTTGAGCGGTATGCGACGCCGGAGCAGAAGGAAAGATGGCTGAAACCGCTGCTGAACGGAGAAATCCGGTCCTGTTTTGGCATGACCGAGCCGAATCTGGCGTCATCGGATGCGAAGAACATCGGCACGCGCGCGCGTCTGGACGGCGACGAATGGGTCATCAACGGCGAGAAGTTCTACATTTCCGGTGCCGGCGACAAGCGTTGCAAGATCATGATCTGCATGGTCAAGACCAGCCCGGACGCCGCGCCGCACCGGCAGCAGTCGCAGATCCTGGTGCCGATGGATACGCCGGGCGTGAACGTCGTCGAGCCGATGACGGTGTTCGGCCACGACGACGCTCCCCACGGCCACATGCACATCATGCTGGAGGATGTTCGCGTCCCGAAAGAGAACTGTCTATTGGGCGAGGGCCGGGGTTTCGAGATATCCCAGGCGCGCCTCGGCCCGGGGCGTATTCACCACTGCATGCGATCCATCGGCCAGGCGGAACGCGCGCTGGACCTGCTGGTGCGTCGCGGCATCTCCCGGGAGGCGTTCGGTCGGCCGATCCTGCAACTGGGCAAGAACATCGAGCTGGTGTCCCGCGCGCGCATCGATATCGAAGCGATGCGCCTGATGGTGCTGAAGGCCGCGAAGGCGATGGACGTGTTGGGCAATCGCGAAGCCCGGGTCTGGGTGCACATGGTCAAGGCGATGGTGCCGGAGCGGGTGTGCCAGATCATCGACCAGGCGATTCAGCTCCACGGCGCCACGGGCGTTTCGCAATGGACGCCGCTTGCGGGCATGTACACCGGGCAGCGGACCTTGAGGATCGCGGACGGGCCGGACGAAGTGCACCATCTTGTGGTCGGCCGGGCGGAAATGCATAAGTACCAGGGCACCGCCTAGACGGCAGCGTGAAGCACTGGCGGGAGGCGAAACGCCTTGGGATGCGCCGCGGCTCGCCAGCCGCTGTATTTTTTGGTGGAGCCGGGGGGGTTCGAACCCCCGACCTCGACATTGCGAACGTCGCGCTCTCCCAACTGAGCTACGGCCCCGGTTTGGACGGAAAGGTGGTTAAGGTGGGCGGATTTTGCCGGAATGTGGTCGGGAATCCAACGTGGGTTCCGCGCGGGACCCGTCGAATATGAAAAAGGGAATCACTTTCGGTGCCTTCGACCTATTCCACGCGGGCCACGTCTTGATGATGCAAGAGGCCAGGACGGTCTGCGATCACCTGATCGTCGGGCTCCAGAGCGATCCTTCCATCGACCGGCCGCAGAAGAACAGGCCTGTGCAGAGCATCGGCGAGCGCCACATACAGGTGGCGGCGTGTCGATACGTCGATGAAATCATCGTCTACAGCACCGAGGCGCAACTGCTCGACATCCTTGAACACGTCGATTGGGACGTGCGCATCCTCGGCGAAGAATACCGGGACAAGGATTTCACCGGACGCGGGGAGACGTTGAGCCGCTGCTACTTCAACCAGCGTTCGCACACGTTCTCAAGTACGGAACTGCGCAACCGCGTTGCGGCCCGCTCGGTGGATCTCGAGGACCCGGAGTAGCGGCGTCCTCTTTCCGGACGGATTGCCGAAGTCCGCCGCGCGTCACCGTCTGTGGCGCAGATACCCCGCGTTTACGCAGTTGTCCAGTTGCCCGTCGCGAAGGTACCGCGCAACCGTCCGCGCCGAGAAAGCGCGAATGTCGCGCCTGCTTTCGGGCGTGAAGTACGCGGAGTGGGGCGTGACGACTAGGCGGTGTCTTATCCACGCCTCGTTGCGGTGCCAGGCGGCCAGCAGCGGCTCGTCGAGGTTGGGCGGTTCGTCCGGCAGGACATCGAGTCCGGCGGCCAGCACGATGTCGCTTCGCATGGCGTCGTGCAGCGCGCCGATATCAATGATGCCGCCGCGGGCGGTGTTTATCACGATGATGCCGGGTTTCGCGACGGCGAAAACGTCGCGGTTCAGCAGGTTCCGCGTCTCGTCGGTGAGCGGCGTGTGGACGCTGACGATGTCGCTCTCTCGCATGAGTTCGTGCAGGCTGCGCGCGCGGCGAAAATTGAGCGCGAGTTCCATGCCGTCGGGTATGTAGGGGTCGAAGAACGTGACATCCATGTCGATTGCCGCCGCCCGCTGCGCCGCCGCTATGCCGATTCTGCCGAGGCCGATGACGCCGAAGGTGCAGTCGGACAGGCGCCGTCCGTAGGGATTCAGGGCGGGTCGCCAGTTGCCCCGGGGATCGGCGCGCAGGCTCTCGTCGTGAAACGCGATGCCTTTCACGAGGGTCATCATGAGCGCGATGGCGTGATCGGCGACCTCCCTGGGGCCATAGTCGGGCGTGTTGCAAACCGGAATACCGAGCTCGCCCCACCGCCGCAGATCGACGTCGTCGAATCCGACGGACGTCTTGACCACGATGCGGCACTTGTCGAGCATGCCCATGTACTTTTCCGGCAGGGGCTCGCCGACGACGGCCTCGCAGTTGCGCCATTGGTCTTCGCTCACCTGGTCGAATCCCGTGCAGAATTCGGCCTGGAAGCCTTCACCGAGCGCCTCGATCTCGATGTGGTGATCGCTTTCAACATCCCGGGGCCAAAGCACGCGCCTGGTCATTTGACTTCCGTAAGGGGGGGTTGGTCGACCGCAGATACTACGACAGGAGGACAGAATCTCGCGATGAGTGGACAGAAACGGGCTTCGCCCCTGTCAGAATAGCTCGCAACAGGAAACGTTAGGGGAACAACAACATGGCCGTTGGCATCGAAGATATCGCCGTGCGGGTCGAACGGCTGCTTGATGCGCCGATCATCGATGCTTCCACCGATCCCGGTATCGGCACGAACATCCAGGGGCCGTCGCTGATCCGTGCTCCGGACTGGCTGGAAGCGCCTTTGGGCCGGTACTACCTCTATTTCGCCGACCACAAGGGCAGCTATATCCGCCTCGCCTACGCGGACGTGCTCGCGGGACCGTGGACGGTATACGCGCCGGGAAGCCTGCAACTCGAGGAATCGCGCTTTCTCACCGAGCCACCGGACGTGTCGCCCGCCATGCGGGATCAATTGGCGGCGAGAGCGGCGCCGGGAACGGATTTCCTGCGTGAGGCGACCACGCCGCACATCGCATCGCCGGATGTCCATGTGGACGACACCAACGAACTGATCGTCATGTATTTCCATGGCCTGGAAGGTCCCGGATTGCAGGTCAGCCGGGTGGCGACATCGCGCGACGGAATCCATTTCGAGGCGGCGCCGGAGGTTCTCGGCAGGTCCTACATGAGAGTGTTGCGCCATCGCGGCATTACGTATGCGATGGCGATGCCGGGCAGGTTCTACCGCTCCGCCGACGGATTGACCGCGTTCGAGGAGGGCCCGCTGCTGTTCAACGCCGACATGCGCCACGCCGCGTTGTTGAAGCGGCAAGAGTCGCTGTACGTATTCTGGACGCAGGTCGGAGATGCGCCGGAACGGATCCTGTTGAGCATGGTGGACCTGTCGGACGACTGGACCCGCTGGAAAGAGTCCGAAGGCAGGGAGGTGCTGCGGCCGGAACGGGACTGGGAAGGGGCTGTTGCGCCGGCCGAACCGTCGTCCCGCGGTCCGGTCCACGGTCGAGTGAATCAGCTTCGCGACCCGGCGATCTTCGTCGAGGGGAATCGTGTATTTCTGTTGTACGCCGTGGCGGGGGAGAGCGGCATCGCGTTGGCGGAAGTTTTCATCGCGTAGGCGGTCGTCCCGCGAAAACCTACTGCAGACCGGCGAAGCTCCCGGCACACGCACGCGCGAGCCGCCGCGTGTTCTCGATCACATTGCGCCGCGCCGCGTCGGTGTCTATCGCTTCGGCACGCTCGTCGGGCGTTACCCTGAACAGGAGATCCCCCTGCCGCACGACGACGCCGTCCCGGTCCGTCATCAAGCATTCGTCCACGGTGGCGGAAAATGTCGCGCGCACCTTGGTGAACATCTTCATCACCTCGATGATGTAGAGGACGTCGCCAACCTCGAAACGCGTCCCCGGTTCCAGGTATGGCGCCATGCCCGGCGCTTCCCGGCAATGGAACATGCCCGAGATCTCCGCCACGACTTCATCGTCGGCCGCTGTCGGCCCAGGGCTGAGCGTCCTGCGCGCGTCGGCGAGCACGCCCGGCGAGTGGAGTTCCTCGGGCAGTGCGAGCGTAAGATCGGGCGCCACCCTGACTTGGCGAAAACCGCTTTCTCGCGCGACAAGCTGCGGCAGGGCGAGCAATTGCAGGCCATGGTTGAAGCCGATGTGTTCCGCGCGCAGCGTATCCCAGGCCTCGCCAATGGCGCCTGGCGCTCCGGCGGGACTGCGCGGGGCGCGCAGCAGCCTGTTCAAATCCGCGAAATCCGTTGCGCCGAGTCCCGCCCGCAGGCGCGCGTAGTGTGCGCGAGCCGCCTCGAGCAGTTCGCGGTCGTGGTCCCAGATCGACTCCGCCGCCGGACCATCCGCCGAGTCCATGGCGAGGTATCGGTACAGCGCGTCCAGGGCATCCATGGGACTGACGCGCCATCGCGGCGCGCTGCCGCTTGCGAGGCCCGCATCGTCGGTTTCGAAGTGGCCGGCGCTGGCGGCGATCCAACCCGCCAGCAAGTGGGGATTGGCGAAGAGACGCTGCATGGGGCGCAGAATGAGCGTCGACTTCAGATCCATGGCCCGGTCGTATCCGGCGCCGACCGAGTCCATTGCCCCAGCAGACTCGCCTTCGCCAGTGACGCGTTCCCTCACGCTTGCCTTCACGACATCGAACGCAAGGTCGAGATCGACACCTTGGGCCGCGTCGAACAGGCGGCCCACAGCCGCCAGGTAGGCCTGCACGAAACGCGTTTCGATCTTCGCCCGGGGGTGTTGCGCGATCAGCCAGTTCAGCAGTCCGTAGTGGAAGTCGAGATTGGTCTGGAGATTGGCGCCCTTGATGCGCATGCGCCGCAGCGCCTCGAGCATGTTGCGCCAGGTCTCTTCGCGCGTATCGCCGCTGGTGAGGAGCAGTGCGATGTTGCTGTCGTAGGCGCCGGCCAGGTAGTAGGGCACGAACTGGCCGGTATCGGTATTGCGGCTGCAGATGCCCTGGTCGTCTCGGACTTCGCCCGCGATGCTGGGCGACCAGGACTCGATCAGACCGCCCGCGGCGGGCCGCAGCGCCGGGTCGGTCGCATTCAGGCGCACTTCTATCGCATCGCCCCGGCGCCGGACGCGCCGGGGTTTGGGAAGCCTTTCGCCGTGGCGCGCGATCAGCGCCATGGCCTCGATCAGCGATTCGACCCGCAACACGCTGTCCGGGTCGTCCGGGTCGACGAACTCCAGCGCGTAGCAAAGTTCGGTAACGCGGTGCTCCACCTGGATGCGCGTATTCATTTCCATGAAGTAGTGGTCTTCGCCATCCACGATGCACTCGAAAGTGGACACCGAGTCGAGGCCTACCGCCTTGCCGAAGCGCTCCGCCTCGTCTTCCATCTCTGTCAGGATTCGCAAGTCGACTTCCAGGGCGCGCACGGTTTCGCGTTCTCCGGCGGCGCGACCCGCGGCGATCTCGCGTTGCAGGGACTCGGCGGTGACGGATGTTTCGATGAGCTTCTGTTCGTGCATCTGCGCGGAGCAGTCGCGCAGCCCCAGGGCCACGCACCAGTCGCCGTTGCCGATCACCTGCACTTCCTGGTGGCGGTTGGCATCGACGTTGAGTTCGATCAGAACGTTCTTGTCCGCGGCGGCGATCTCTATCCAGATTTCTCGCGTCGCCGTAACCGCGTCCGCCGCCACGGCGTCGAGGCGCGCATCCAGGCTGTCCGCCTCGTAGTGGGACGGCGCTCGCAGCACGCGCTGTCCCTTGCCGCCGCCGCCGCCCGCCGCCTTCAGACGCAACCGCCGGTCCGGGAAGCGCTCAAGCAGGGCGCGGGCTTGCAGGCGGACCACATCGAGCACTTCGTCGTCGGTGATCAATTCGACGCCGCGCCGCGCGGCCTCGCTCAACAGAGCGTCGGCAGCCAAGTCCATGTCGGCGTAGTCGACCGGCGGCGCCAGGCCGTTGTTCCGGGCCAGCTCTTGCAATCCGGCGCGTTCGCGGCACTTGGCGAGCAATGCCAGGCACGTGACGTTGTCGACGCCAGGCGTGACGCTGATCGATTGCGCGAGCGCCGTCCGCTTCGCCGCGTCCTTGCGGCCGGCGGCGCGAACGGTGGCGGCGCCGGGTCCGATGAAAATCAGGTCCGCTGCGTCGAGCGCTTCGACCAGCGCTTCATCCTCCGCCATGAAACCGTAGCCGGCGAACACCGCGTTGTAGCTCTGTTCTCGTGCGATGCCAATGATTTGGGCGATGCGCGCTTCGCGTTCCGCGCGGTCCGTGCCCGTGTAGTCGGCAACCCGATGCACCGCTTGCCGATTCCGGATGGTTCTCAGTTCCGGCGCTCGGGCATTCGGATGCGCAATCGAGTCGCTGTCCGAAAGCAGCATGCCGTAGCCGGTGATTCCCATCGCCTCGAAGACGTCCATCGCCTCCTTGCGCACCGGCCCGCGACAAATGATCAGGGGCTTGAGATCGGTGCAATCGAAGCTGCGCACCCACGCGGAGTCCTGCGCCGGTCGCGTGGCCGGGCGCGGTTGGCCGGCTCGCATCAATGGAATTCCCTTTGCGGGCCCGCCATGGGGCTTGGCGTGTAGTGCCGCATTAGCAAGTCCATCGAGTCGGTCAGCAGCCGGCGCAGATTGCTCGGCATGACAAGCTGCGATATGGAACCCAGGGCCAGCGCCTCCCGAGGATTCATGAGATCGCGTTCGTACCGCGCGATCAGCTTGGCGTCCTCGGCGGCGAACCAGCGGGCCGCTTCCTGTTCCGCGGCGCGCTGCGCGTCGGGTCGCGCCTTGCCGGCGGCGATGTGTTCGGCAGCGGCGGCGTCAAACCGGGCCTGTCGTTGGCCGGTCAGGGCTCGGAGCTCGTCCTTGTAGACGAACTCGCGGCCGGCGGGACCCATGACTGCCACACGCGTTGTCGGCAGCGCGAAGACGAAATCGGCGCCCGTCGCGTAGTTGTTGAATGAGGCGTACGCGCCGCCAAAGGCGTTTCGCACCAGAACGAGGATGCGCGGCGTGCGCAGATCGACGATGGCGTCGAGCATCGCGCGTCCGGCCTGCACCACGCCGCGGCGTTCCTGCTCGGTGCCGGGCAGGAAGCCGGTGGTGTCCTCCATGAACACCACCGGTATGTTGTAGAGGTTGCAGAAGCGGATGAACCGCGCGGCCTTGTAGGCCGCGTCGACGTCGATGAAGCCGGTGGAGAAGGCGCTGTTGTTGGCGACAAATCCCGTGACATGTCCGCCCAGGCGACTGAACGCCGTCACCATGCTGCGCGCGCGGCCCGGCTGGACTTCGAAGAAGTCGCCCTGATCGCACGTTTCCTGGATCACGAGCCGGATATCGAATGGCGTATTGATCCCGCTGGGCGAGTTGAACGCCGCGCGGAACAGCGTGTCGAGATCCGTGTCGCGGTCCACCGGATCGCTGGTGGCGACAAAGGGGGCGCCCGCATGGTTGTTGTCCGGCAGATAGGTGAGCAGGCGCAGCACCAGTTCCAGCGCCGCCGTCTCGTCGTCCACGGTGAAATCGGCGACGCCCGAGGCGCCGTGTACGCCGGGGCCGCCGAGTTCGTCCGGCGTCACGTCTTCGCCCAGCACTTCCTTCACGACGCCGACGCCCGTCAGTCCGAAGAACGTGTCGTTCGGCTGGATGACGAAGCTCCCCTGGCGCGGCAGGTAGGAGCCGCCGCCGGCGTTGAAGCCGAACATGCACATGATGCTCGGCACGATGCCGCTGATCTTCCGCAGGGCGGTGAACGCCTCGGCATAGCCGTCGAGTCCGCCGACGCCGGCGGGAACGAACGCGCCGGCGCTATCGTTCAGGCCAACGACCGGTATGCCCTGTTTCGCGGCCAACTGGTACAGGGATGCCAGCTTCTTGCCGTTGGTGGCGTCCATCGAACCCGCGCGACTCGTGAAGTCGTGGCCATAAACGGCGATGTCTCGCCCGCCCGCCTTGATGAGGGCCGTGACGAGCGAGGCGCCGTCGAGGTACGGACCCCAGTTCTGAAACAGGACCATGGGCTCCTCGGCGGCGAGCACGCGAATGCGCTCCCATACGGTCATGCGGCCCTTGCTGTGCTGCCGCGAAATGTTGCGGTAGCCGCCCGCCCGCAAGGGCTTCTGCTGCAAGGCGCGGGCTTCCCGCAGCGACTGCTCGTAAGGAGCCTTCAGCGGAGCCTTCAGCCGGGGAGCCCGAGGGGGTACCCCTCGCATGAAAGGAGCCCGAGGGGGTACCCCTCGCAAGAAGGTGGTCTGGTCTTCGGCGGCGCCGTCCCCGAGCGGTTCCTCAAGGATGGGCACCAGGTCCTGGAATGGTTTGTTCACGTGCCTACCTGCTCAAGTTCGATCAAGGTGCCGCAAAAGTCCCTGGGGTGCAGGAACACCACCGGCAAACCGTGGGCGCCGATGCTCGGTGCGCCGTCGCCGATGACCGTCATGCCGGCAGCTTGCATGGCGTCGATGGCCGCGCGAATGTCGGGTACCTCGTAGCAGACATGGTGTATGCCGCCCCTGGGGCTGCGTGCCAGGAACCTGGCGATAGGGGACGCGTCGCCCAACGGGTGGATCAACTCGATCTTGCTGTTGGGCAGTTCGACGAAGACGGTAGTGACGCCCTGGTCCGGCAACGGCACCGGCGCCGAAACGTTGGCGCCGAGCGTGTCCCGGTAGAGCGCGGCCGCCGCGTCGAGGTCCGGCACTGCAATGGCAACGTGGTTGAGTCTTCCAATCATTGTCGCGTCCGGCGGTTGAGACCGAGGGCGTCGGGGTCGGAGATCATCGGTTCCTGCCCGGTATCAATTTGAGGATCGCGCTGGCGGCTTCCAGGATGTCTGTCCCGGGCCCGTATATCGCGCGGACGCCGCAGTCGTAGAGAAACCCATGATCCCGTTCCGGTATTACGCCGCCGCAGACGACCGCGGGTTCCACCTCGCTCGCTTGAAGCGCCGCGATCAGTTCCGGCACGAGGGTTCTGTGCGCGCCGGCCAGGGTGGAAACGCCCACAACGTCGACATCGAGTTCGGCCGCTCGCGCCGCCGCTTCGGCGGGCGACAGGAATAGCCGGCTCATTTCCACCTTGAAGCCGAGATCGTTGAATGCGTTGGATATGGCCTTGGCGCCCCGGTCGTGGCCGTCCTGGCCGACCTTCACCACAAGGATGCGCGGCCGCCGGCCTTCGACATCGGCGAATTCGCGTACTTCATCTCGGACGGCGCTGAAACTTTCGTGGTCTCCATAGGCGTCGGCATAGACGCCGGGCACGAGCGCCGCCTTGGCCCGGTGCCGCCCCCACGCGGACTCCAGGACGCTCGTAATCTCTCCGACCGTCGCGCGCCGGCTCGCGGCCTCGATGGCTGCCGCCAGCAAGTTTCCGCCGGACTTCGTGCACGATGACAATGCGGACAGCGCGGCGTCGACCCCGGCTTGATCGCGCCTCGACTTGACTTCGGCCAGACGGCGGAGTTGCGCCGCGCGCACTTCGGAGTTGTCGATCAGGCGCGGATCGACGACATCGCTCTCTTGGGGCGGGTACTTGTTGACGCCGACGATCACATCCTCGCCGCGCTCGATGCGCGCCTGGCGCCGGGCGGAGGACTCTTCGATACGCCGCATGGGCATCCCGGCCGCGATCGCCTTGGTCATGCCGCCGAATTGCTCGACTTCATCGATCAGGCCGCGGGCGGCATCGACCATGTCCTGCGTCAGGCGCTCGACGAAGTAGCTGCCGCCGAGCGGATCGACCACCCGCGTGATCTGGGATTCGTCCGCGAGGATGGTCTGGGTATTGCGCGCGATGCGGGCGGAAAACGGCGTCGGCAGCGCGATCGCTTCATCGAAGGAGTTCGTATGCAGGCTCTGGGTGCCGCCGAGGACCCCCGCGAGCGCTTCGATGGTCGTGCGGACGATATTGTTGTACGGATCCTGCGCCTGCAGCGAGACGCCGGAGGTCTGGCAATGCATGCGCAGCATGCTGGACGTCGGGTTGCGCGGCTCGAATCGTTGCATCAACTCCGCCCAGAGGATCCGAGCCGCCCGCAGCTTGGCGATCTCCATGAAGAAATTCATGCCGATGCCAAAGAAAAACGACAGCCTCGGCGCAAACGCGTCGATGTCCTGCCCCGTGCCAAGGGCCGCGCGCACGTATTCGAGGCCGTCGGCGAGGGTGAACGCCAGTTCCTCGACGGCGTCGGCACCGGCCTCCTGCATGTGGTAGCCGGAGATGGAAATCGAATTGAAGCGCGGCATGTGTTCGGCGCAATAGCCGATGACGTCGGCGACGATGCGCATGCTTTCCGCGGGCGGATAGATGTACGTGTTGCGCACCATGAACTCTTTCAGGATGTCGTTCTGGATGGTGCCGGAAAGGCTGCGGCGGGCGACGCCCTGCTCGTCTGCGGCCACGATGTAGCTGGCCATGACCGGCAATACGGCGCCGTTCATGGTCATGGACACGGACATCTCCTCGAGCGGGATGCCGTCGAACAGGATCTTCATGTCCTCCACCGAGTCCACCGCGACGCCGGCCATGCCGACATCGTCCCTGGCGCGAGGATGGTCGGAGTCGTATCCACGATGGGTGGCCAGATCGAAGGCGACGGACAAGCCTTTTTGGCCGCTGGCGAGGTTCGCCCGATAGAAGGCGTTCGACGCCTCGGCGGTGGAGAATCCGGAGTACTGGCGCACCGTCCAGGGCCGATTGGCGTACATCGTCGCCCGCGGTCCCCGCGCATACGGCGCGATCCCCGGCATCGAGCGCAGATGGCCGACGTCGGCGAGGTCCGCCGCTGTGTATAGCGGCTTGACTGCTATGCCTTCCGGACTCGCCCAAGTCAGTTCGTCGACTGGTTTGCCGCGCAATTCCTGCGCCGCCCGGGCCTCCCAGGCGGACTTGTCGTCGGCTGTGCTGATGGGTCTCTCCGCACTTTTCCCTGGCTCGATTATACGGCGCGCCATCATCGACCGCTGTGTGAGCCCCGCAGGTTGTTAGCCGTCGGGCCGGCGTTCGCCGAGCCACCACACGACGGCGACCACGCAAGCGGCGCCGGCGACGAGGCAGATCCACCAGGGGAGGCCGAATCCGGCCGGTAACAGACCCGTGAAGATGGCGATGCCGCCGACCATGAGCGCGTAGGGAAGTTGCGTTCTGACGTGCTCCAGGTGATCGCAGGATGTCGCTGCGGATGACAGGATCGTCGTGTCCGAAATCGGCGAGGCGTGGTCACCCATGACCGCGCCCGCAAGCACGGCGGACACCGAGGCGTAGAGCAGATGGTCGGCATCGGTGAGACCTTGCAGCGCCGCGCTCGTCCAGACCAGCGGGACGACCAGCGGCGTCAGGATTCCCATCGTGCCCCAGCTCGTGCCGGTGGCGAATGCGGTCACTGCCGCCAGGGCGAATACAACGGTCGGCATGAGCCGCGCATCCACCGCTTCGCCGAGTTGGGACGCCAGGTACTCGGCTGTGTGCAACTCTGAATTGACGCCGGATAGCGACCATGCGAGGACCAGCACGATGACGGCGTACAGCATCGACCTGGCCCCGGCGAACCAGGCATCCACCGTTTCGCCCAACGACAGAATGCGTTGACCGAAACTCAGGGCCGCGGCTGCGACGACGCCGGTCAACGTCGCCCAGACCAGCGCGGTATATACGTCTGCCGCGCCGATGATTTCCGTCAGTCCCGCACCGCTCCCGGTCTCCTGGACGCCGGTGACGTACAGGCCGCCGAGCATCGCGGCGAGCAAGGCGGCGAACGGCAGGTAGGCGTTGGTGGATCGAGCCGGCTTGTCCGGCTTGGGTTCGGTGTCGGGGTCGTGCTCGAGGGTCTCCGTGGATGCTTCCCCTTGCGCCGCCGCGCGTTCGGCTCCGCGCATGGGTCCGAAGTCCCGACCGGTGATCGCGATGGCGGCGACGAAACACAGGGTCAGCAGCGGATAGAAATTGTAAGCGAGGGAGTGCAGAAACACGCCGTAGGCGCTGGCATCTATTTCCGGAATTTCGCTGATCGCGGCATCGATGAGGCCGAGCTGCAGGCCGATCCAGGTGCTTATCAGGGCCAGCGTGGCCACCGGAGCGGCGGTGCAGTCGACGAGATAGGCGAGTTTCGCCCGCGATATCCTGAGCGCGTCGGCGACAGGTCGCATGGTCTTGCCGACGATGAGCGTATTCGCGTAGTCGTCGAAGAAGAGCACGATGCCCATGGCGAAGGTCGCCAACTGACCCCGACGCACGGTACTCGCCCACCCAGTGACGAGCTGCACGATGCCATGGACGCCGCCGTTGCGCGAAACCACCCCCACCATGCCGCCGAGCATGAGGGTCGAAACGATCAAGGCGGCGTGCCCCGCATCGGCGACCGACGCGACCGCGTGTTCGGAAGCCGCGTCGAGCATTCCCCGCCAGACGCTGGACGCCGAAGGACCGGCTATCAGGAATGCGCCGACCCAGACGCCGGCGAATAGCGCCAGTATGACCTGCCGCAGGGCTGCGGCGAGGATGAACGCCACCAGGGTCGGCAGCACCGAGAGCCAGCCGGCGCCGTCTTGGGAAACGATTGCGGCCTCGGGCATGTCGAGACTGTCGGCGCCCCGCGCGTCGGCGGCGGCGAGCAGTACGAGCATCGCCGCGATGGCGAACACATCCCACCGAATTCCGGTACCTCGCTCGGTCACCCTACGCTCCCACGCGCATTCGCTCGCGATCCAGTGGTCAGGCTCTCACAATGGTTGCGAAATGCAATCGTGCCAGTGCTGGTCACTTGATGACTGTCTGTGCGGAGCCGACTCCGGCGAATGCGGGTCGTGGAACGGGTTCGGGCTGGGAGGTTAGAGTTGAACGTTCTGGAGCTGCGACATGCCGACCTCGATCTTGTCGAGATAGCGCATGCCAGCGTTGCGCCAGAGTGCGCTGCCTCGCTTGGACGGACCGACATTGTAGGACTTCAACGCGCAGAAGTGGTCGCGTACCGAAGCCGAGAAGTGGCTGTAGCTCGAGTCACCGCTCACATCGCCGCACCTTTCATGTAAGCGGCCAAGTATCTGCGCGCCACAGTAGATGTTCTGTTCCGGATCGTTCAGGTTGCCGCCGCAGAACGATTGCCAGTAATCGCTGCGCACCTGCGCTGGCCCGATCGCACCCATCGGCGACTGGACGGCCTTGCGGAAACTGCTCTCGGCGAAGACCAGGCTGGCGAGCAACTCCGGCGGCAAATCCTGCCGGCGCGCGCCTTCGAGAATCCAACCCGAGAACTCAAGGGCGACGGGCGCGCTGATGCCGAAACCCCGGTGTATTTTTTCAGCGAAAACCGCGCGCTCCGTTTCCCATGTCATGGATGGTCGACTGGGCGCGGGAATGGCGAAGGGCTGCGGGCCGTATCCGGAAGCGGAGAAATATCCGATTGCCGCGACAGCCGCGAGGACGGGAATGATCGTGGAGAATGCGAACACGACCGTTCTCGGAGACTCGTTGAGCCATCCGACGACCATGATCCTGGCGCGATCCAGCACCTTCAACATCGATAGAAAAATGAAGAGATTGTGGAGGGGTGGCTATTTTTGCTCCATTCTTCAGAAGGTCAAGCCTTTTTTTGCAGCATGTCCGCACGATGAAGCCGAGACTGACGTTGCGCGGTGATGTCAAAAGGCGCGCCGAAGGCGTTCAGGCCGCGGTCAATTCGGCAATGATTTTCGCTCGAGCGTCCCTGGGCAGGTTCGCATAGGCGGCGGACGTGCGGTCGACGATATCGCCGTAGCGCGCCATGAGCCGTCCAGCGACTTCTTCCGGCGGTCCGACGATGCCGAACGCGTCGAGCATGTCGTCCGTGATGAGGGCGCCCATCTCCGCCCACCGGCCCTGTTTTGACATCAAGTTGAGTTCGCCCTGCAGTTCGCCGGCGCCGATGCTGTCAAGCACCGGCCTGTACGCCGGGGTGGAGCCGTAAAACGCGATCTGTCGCTTTGTCGCCACGCTCGCCCGCGCCAGTTCCTGCTGGTCGCGTCCCGTGATGACAAAACACGGATAACTGACCTCGAAGTCGGAACGCTGCTTTCCGGCCTTGGCGAATCCGCGCTCCAGCGCGGGAAGGGTCGTTTCGCGCAAATACTTCTCGGTCGTGAAGGGATGCACGATGATCCCGTCCGTCACCTCGCCGGCGACCTGGGTCATGAGCGGCCCCACCGCCGCGAGGAATACGCGCGGTGGACCGAATTCGGTGTTGTCCGGCGTAAAGAAGGGCGTCATGAGCGTGTGCGTGTAGAACTTGCCGGTGAATTGCAGGGGCGCACCCTCGTGCCAATTCGCCCAGATCGCGCGCATGGCGAGAATGAACTCGCGCATTCGCGCCGCCGGCTGCGACCACGGCATGCTGAAACGCTTCGTGATGTGCGGGCGGATTTGCGAGCCGAGCCCCAGCACGAATCGGCCGCGGGAGGCGGCGTTCAGGTCATGGCCGACGTGGGCGAGCGTCATTGGCGAACGGGCGAAGGCGACAGCGATGCTCGTCGCGAGGTCGACGTGGGATGTCGATTGCGCGGCCATCGCGAGCGGCAGGAATGGATCGTGCCCGGTCTCCGCGGTGAATACGCCGCTATAACCCATCTCTTCCAGTTCGCGCGCGTCGGCGCCGACCTTGTCCAGTTCCCAGCCGATACCGCCATCAACTTTCATGCCGTCCCCTGACTGTCGCCCGTAAAAACATCGATTCTAGAGCACGCGCAGGCGACCTGTGCGGAAGCCTTTAGCCCGCTGAACGACCGCGCGCCCGTGACGCCCAGGGAACACCGACGTTGCGAGTCCTCCAGCGTTGGTGGCGGCTTTGTTCCATGAGAGGATCCGTCGCGCGAAAAGCTCCCTTCAATTGCCCGCAAGAACCTGTTTAGCGGTTTCCGCCACGCTGGTGCCGTCGAAGAAACCGGGATTGGTTTCACCCCAGAAGTGAACCGGATTGTCGAGAACAAACCGCTTGAACTGTTCCTGATCGATCTTTTCGTCCTCGACCAGTTCGTAGGCTTCCGGCAACACGCCCGCCATGTCCTGCACGTCGAAGTGGCCGATGTCGGAGCCGAACAGCGCCTTGATCTCCGCGTTGCCGGGATTGACCGCGCGGTTGAACGCCCAGGCGTTGGCGGGGTCGTCGGCTTCGCAGCCGAAGTAGAACGGCTTGACGAACAGGTCGAGAAAGTCCTCCCTGCCTCGGATGCCGCAGGCAGCGTAGTCGTCGAGGTCGTCGACTCCGCCGGTGGTATCGGGGCCGTTGTTCGTGCCGATGCCGCGTCCCCTGGCGATGGCGTCGGAGAACGAAACGCTCGCGTACTTCGCCGCCAATTCGCGCAGCAGCCCCATGTCGAGATTCGACGGGTCCGTGTACGCGAGCGCTTCGCCATTGCGTATGTTCCAGTGCCCCACGAGGTCGGCCAGCAAGAGGCACGCGAAGCCGGCGCCGCCCTCGAGAAAGGCGAAATTGAGATCCGGGAAACGCCGCGTGACGCCGCCGAGAAAGATCGCCTTGCACACCGCTTCGCTTGCCGCGGCGAAGTGGCCGATGTGGTTGTAGCAGAAGTTCGAGGGCGAATTGCGGAAGGCGCGGCCCCGCCCCCCGCGATGAAACGTCGGCGATACCTTCAGTTCCAGGCACTTGCGCCAGACCGGATCGTAGTCGTAGGCGCTATCGAGGCCCAGCATGTCGTACCAGGAGCCGGAACCCCGCTCAACCGGCCGTTCCACCATGCTGTTCAGCATGACCACCTTGAACCCGAGTTCGCCGACAGCGTGTTCGAGTTCGGCGATCGCCTCGTCCGGCGTGTGCGTCGGGATCATTGCGGCGGGCGTAATACGGTCGGAATAGGGCGCGAACAGATCCGCCTGGTAGATGTTGAACGCGCGAGACGCCGCCACCCGCGCCTCTTCGTCGTTGCCGCGCGTCAGGCCCATGCCGGCCGTGGGAAAGAGCACGGAGAAGTCGATGCCGAATTCGTCCAGCCGCTCGTACAAGAGCGCCGGCATCATCGCGGTGGCGCGGTCGCGGGTGTTCCTGGTGGGGATACCCCAGAACGACTCCTGGGCCATGTTTTCGGCGCGGCGCTGTTCGACGTTCATCGCCAGTGACCGGCGCTGGCGCTCGCCGTTCGCGCGAAATGCCCGGACGGCCGGCTCGCCGCCGATCTTCTCCAGCGCGTCCTCGACGACGGGACGAAATTCTTGCCAGTGGCCATCGGCGTCGATCACCGGATGACCGAGTTCGGATCGTAGTTTGGATGCTGTTGTCATCGTGCCCACCCTTGGGTTGTCTCTGCTCGCCGCGAATTCTTCGCGCACGTCCTGTCGGGCAATATTGCCGCGTAGCCGCAACCATGCCAACCGGCTCGCCAACGGCTCGCCAACGGCACGGCCCGAAGGGGCCGGCTGTGGCACTTGCAACCAAGGCCGAGATAGACCATTTTCGCGCCTTGTTTGAACAAGGCCTGCCTGCGGGAGGCGAGTAAGATGATCAAGACTATCGCCGTCATCGAAGGCGACGACGCCGCGCCGGAGGCGGTCCGTCCGACGATCGAACTCCTCGCGTCGCTCAACATCGGCCTGGAGTTCGTCTATCCCGTCGTCGGCGAGGAGGCCGAGAAGGAGACGGGAAGCGCCTTTCCCGACGCGGCGAAGCAGATCATCGATAACGCCGACACGACGTTTTTCGGCTCCACCAGCGGCAAGTCCGGCACCGCGCTCAGGTACCTGCGCTGGGGCAAGCAGACCTACGCCAACGTCCGCCCCTGTCTGCACTTGCCCGGCTGCGCCAGTCCGCTGCGCGATCCGGATGGTATCGACTTCGTCATAGTGCGCGAGAATCTCGAAGATCTGTACGTCGGCTGCGAAGGCCCGCTGAGCGATCTCGCGCCGCTGGGTCTCGTCGGCCGGACCATCGGGCGGCCGGTGCACGAACTCGGCGAGGGCAAGTACGCCATCAAGGTCATCACGCGCGAGGCCACCGAGCGCGTCGTTCGCTTCGCTTTCGGCCTCGCGGCCAAGCGCCGCAACCAACTCACCTGCGCGACCAAGCACAACATGCTGCGCGGCAGCGATGGGTTTTTCCTGGAAGTCGCGCGCGAAGTCGCGAACGAATTCCCGGATGTCGAATTCGACGTGTTCATCGTCGACGACTTTGCCTGCCGCATGATCCGCGAACCCAAGCGGTTCGATGTCGTGGTCATGCCGAACCTGTATGGCGATATCCTCTCGGACGCCGCCGGCGGTCTTCTCGGCAGCCTCGGCCTGGCGGCCAGCGGATGCTTCGGGGACGACTACGCTTACTTCGAACCCGCCCACGGCACCGCGCCGGACATTGCCGGACGCAACATCATCAATCCGACGGCGTCGCTGTTGAGCGCGAGCATGATGCTCGACCACCTTGGATTTGCGCGCGAGGCCGTTCGCATCAAGGATGCGTTGTTCAGGGTCTATGCGGATTCCCTCGCACGCGAGGATCCGCGCACACTGACCCCCGACCAGGGCGGTACCGCGACGACGACCCAATTCTGCGCTGCGGTGGCGGCCGCCCTGTGACTCCCTATTGGGAAGTCCATCCGGGCGACGGGCCGTTCCTGTTGCTTGTACACGGCTTTCTGTGCAGTCGCGCGCAGTGGACGCCCAACCTTGACGCGCTGGGCGCCGTATGCCGCCCGGTCATCGTCGAACTCTATGGTCACGGCCGCTCGCCGAGTCCCGTCGATGACCGCGCCTACGCCCCGGAGTCCTACGTTCGGGCGCTGGACGCCATCCGCGCCGAACTGGGGGACGTGTCCTGGTTCCTCTGCGGCGCATCCCTCGGTGGCGCCTTGGCCATCCGCTATGCCCTGACGTATCCGGAGCATGTTCGAGGTCTCATTTTCACCAACTCCATGGCCGCATTCGCGCCCATCGACACCGGCGGCCGCCGCGCGGAGGAGGGCGCCCGCTCGGCTCAGCGCATCCTCGATGGCGGCATGGAGGAGATCGAGCGCATACGGGTGCACCCGAAGCATGCACGGCGCCTGCCGCAGCAACTCTACGGTGCGTTGATGAATGACGCGTCGCTTCTCGATCCCGCGGGCGTTGCCAACACCATGCGCTTCACCACACCCACGGCGTCCGTGCGGGACGAACTGGCTGCCAATCGCGTGCCCGCGGTGCTCGCCTGCGGACGATTCGAACGGCGATTCCAGCCACACCGCGAATTCGTCGTCGCCAACATGCCTCAGCTTGCCGTGGTCGATATGGACGCGGGCCATGCGGTGAACATGCAGGCCGCAGAGCAATTCAACCACGCCGTAATCGACTTCCTGTCGACTTCCGTGAGAACCTTTGGTCCGTCGATTGCCCGTGCAAAAGCCAACATGCCGGCAGAAGAGGCCACGTGACGCACATCGTCGATACATTGATCGAGGAGCGCGCTACGCGGTTGATGCGCCATCCCCTGGCCTGGCGCCTGATTACCCGGACGCTCCATCCCGCGCTCGGCTACAACGAGGCTGTGGCGATGGCCGACACCATCGCTTCGATGTGCGGCGCCGAGGTGTTCGACTTTCTCAGCGAATCGTTGACCCTGGATGTCACGGTGGATGGAGCGGACCAGATACCCGAACGCGGCGCCGTGGTCGTCATGCCGAATCATCCGACCGGCGTCGCGGATGGCGTCGTAGTCTACGACGCGCTGAAACGGGTACGCCGGGACATCGTGTTCTTCGCCAATCGGGACGCGCTGCGGGTCTCTCCCGGAATGGAGGACATGATCATTCCGGTGGAGTGGGTGGAGGAGAAGCGCACCCTCGGCAGGCAGCGCGAAACCCTGCGCGCCGCGGCGAACGCATTTCGCCTGCAACGACTCATCGTCGTGTTCCCTTCCGGACGCCTTGCGCGGCCCACCGTTTCGGGCTTGATGGAACGGCCGTGGCAAACCACCGCGGTCAGCCTGGCGCAGAAGCACGACGCGCCGGTCATCCCCATGCACATCCAGGGTCGCAACTCCTGGTTGTTCTACCTGTTCTGGCTTCTCCACGAGGAGCTTCGCGACATCACGCTGTTTCGAGAGCTGTTGAACAAGAAAGCCGCTGCGTACGAGGTCCGCATTGGCGAGATGTTCGAACCCGAGGGCGATACGCGGGCGTTGACCGAAGACCTGCGCCGGTTCGTTACCGAGCAGATGCCAAGGGGCGCTCGAACCTGGCGCGGGACCGACCAACAATCCGGCGCGAGCCTGTCCTCCGGCTGAGCCCGCGGATTTCGCATTCAGCAGACTGGAAGTCCGTGTTCAACACGCGAAACCGTTCAGCAAGGGAAGTCGACATGGCGAAAGTGGCAGCGCTTTTCGCTTTCTGCCTGTCCCCTGTCGCCTCGGCCGCCGGGTCGTATTCGCCCAACGTCGATGACGCATACCCCGACAACGTCTACTGGGGCGACACGCACGTACACTCGTATCTCTCCGGCGACGCCTTCGGGTGCAGGCTGACGCCCGACGACGCCTATCGTTTCGCGAAGGGCGAAGATGTTCGATCAACCGGCGGCGAGCCAGTGCGTCTGCGCCGTCCGCTCGACTTTCTGATGGTGGCGGATCATGCGGAGAACCTGGGCGTCCTGCCGCTTCTGGCCGCGAATCCTGCGTCATTGCCGGAGACGGAAAACGCAAGGAGTTCTGCGCAGATGATTGCCGAAGTTCCGCCGCTGCCGGATATTCTGAACGCCGAGACGGCCGAGGCGTACGGTTCCATGGGAAGTGCGATGGGCGCAGCCAAGGCAGCCTGGCAGATGGACTACGGCCTCGACCAGGACTTTCGCCGCGACATGTGGAGTGAAGTGGTCCGCGTAGCCGAGAAGCACAACGCTCCGGGCGCCTTCACGACTTTCGTCGGCTATGAATGGACCGCTCGAGCGGGGACGGGGCGGTCCATGATCCACCGCAATCTCCTCTACGGAGACGGGCCGGCGCTGACGGAACAGACATCGCCGTTCTCCAGGTTCGACAGCGATAACCCGCAAGATCTCTGGGCGCACCTCGAGGACTACGAAGAGCGGCTCGGCGGCAACGTGATCTCCATTCCGCACAACGGCAATCTCAGCGGTGGCCAGATGTTCAGGTCGAGCGACTACGAGGGCCGGCCGCTGACGCCGTCGTACGCGCGGACAAGGGCGCGGTTCGAACCCGTCGTCGAAGTGACGCAGTTCAAGGGAGACAGCGAGACGCGCCCGCTGGTGTCGTCGAACGATACGTTTGCGGACTTCGAAAGGTGGGGAGCACCGGGTGCTGCCGCGTCGTCGGGCGCGAAAGCACAGGCCAAGCCTCCGACCACGGAGAAAGCGCCTGCCGAGGCGCAACAACCACCGGAGGACATCGTCGCTTCGACTGGGCAGTCCTACGCCCGATCGGCCCTTGGGCTCGGTCTGGACCTGGCTGCCGATCTGGGTGTGAATCCCTTCAAGTTCGGCATGATCGGCAGCACGGACTCCCACGCCGGCCTCGCGACGGCGGACGAGGACAATTTCTGGGGCAAGATGGGATAGTACGAGCCCAGCCGCTTCCGCGCGTTTTCCAGTTCGATCTATGCCGCATCGGGCTGCGCGGCCATCTGGGCGCGGGAGAACACGCGGCCCGCGCTATTCGCCGCCTTGAAGCGCCGCGAAGTCTATGCCACCACCGGTCCCCGCATGATCGTGCGTTTCTTCGCCGGCTGGGACTTTGTCGCCGACGATGGCGCGAGTCCGCGCCTGGCGGCCGTGGGCTACCGCAAGGGCGTACCCATGGGCGGGGATCTGACCCGGGCGCCGGAAGGCAAGGCGCCAAGCTTCCTGGTGCGCCCGGTGAAGGATCCGGACGGCGCCAACCTGGACCGCGCGCAGGTCGTCAAGGGCTGGCGCGACAGCGGGGGAGAGACCTCCGAACGCGTGTACGACGTGGCGTTTTCGGATGGCAGAACGCCGGGCGCGGACGGCGGATCAGCGGAACCGGTCGGCGATACCGTGGATGTCCGGAACGCTACCTACCTGAACAGCATCGGCGCGGTCGAACTGAGTGCGGTGTGGCGCGATCCGGACTTCGACCCCGATGCGCCCGCGTTCTACTACGTGCGGGTGCTACAGATCCCGACGCCGCGCTGGACGGCATACGATGCCAGGTTCTATCAACTCGATGTCTCCGAGATCCCGAGGAACAGCCCATGGTGATCCAGGAAAGGGCCTATACATCACCCATCTGGTACACGCCGCAAGGCCGGCTAGCGCCACAAAAACCGTCGCCCTGGCGGGCGCTAGGACTGCTCAAGCGACGCGCTGATCGGCCGCACGCACTCTGGCGTTTCGTCGCCGCAACTGGCGATGATGTCCATCGCGTCGGCCTCCACCACCCTGATGCGGCGTTCGCCCTTCTCCGTGCGCATGACCACGTGCTCCGCTTCGCGGCCCACCAACTCGAGCATGTCCTCGTCCAGCGCCATCTCCGCCGCCTGCGCCTCGGCGGGCAATACGGATCGACCGCGAACATGGTGCCGCGCGAGGCGGCCCGCCTCGACATCGGCGACGAATCGAGGCACGTCTTGCGGCCGCACGCGGCCGTACAGCACCCCCTGCGGCAGGGTCAGCACGTTGGGCGCGAACCGGTGTCCGCCGAGATGCGTCGTCTGCCAGGCACGCTCGCCGACGACTTCGCGCAGCCGCACGTACGCCGGTCGCCCGAAGCGCGCGCAGCAGAGATCGCGTTGGCCGTTGGTGCAGACGAAGTATTGCGACTCTTCGACGCGCGGCATCGATGCGGTGCCGGCGCTCGCCGCGATGTCGAGGTCCGTGATCGCGTCGTAGCCGACGGAATCGAAGCGGTACAGACCCTGGGCCATGCCGACGAACAGCGTGATTTCATCGCGGTTGATTTCCGGCCGCCGAATGAATTGCATCCGGGGTTTCAGACCGCGCTCGGTCACCGACGCCATCTGCCGATCCAGCCATGCCTTGATCTTCGGCGCCAGGTCGTTGTCGGTGACGGCTTTCGCGCGCCACATCGGGTTGTATTCGAGGAGCAGCCAGACATCGACGCGGTCGGCCGTGCCGGCCAGCGGTTCGCCGGCGGCCAGGGAAAGGTCGGAACAGTATCGCCGTTCGGTCATGGCGCAGATCGAATCAATCTTACTTGACGTTGGGCACCACCTCTTCGGCCATGACTCGCATGGTCTGGACTATGTCTTCGCGAGAGAGCGCGCGACCCATCCATGTGCACATGATTTCGTTGGCGCCAAAGTCTTCCTCCAACTCGTGAATCCGGTCCACTACTTCCGCCGGTGTTCCAACCAGGTTGGATCCGCGCGAGGGAGCGTCCGAACTTGGGGTTTGCCCCCTCTCTCTCATTCTCTCTATGCGGGCCCTGTCGGCGGCTTCCCGGACGCGGTCAGCCTCGGCTTGCGTCGCCGCCACGTGGGTGGTTATGCGGATCACCACCTTCGGCTCGCCGGCGTGGCCCGCGTCCTTCCACGCCTGCCGGAAGTTCTTGACGTCCTGCTTCAGCACCGCGTCCCCGCGCTCGTTGTGAGAGCTGCCGCCCCCAATGGCGATGTGGTAGCCACCTCTGCCCGCTGACACGAAGCTTTGCTGGCTATCGATGGGCAACAGAATCGGCGGATGGGGCTGCTGCACGGGCTTCGGATTGATGCGCGAGACCCCGGGGAGCGGCGGGTAGTCGTAGAACTCGCCCCGGTATCCGGAAAAATGGTCCTCCGACCATATCTGTTTCATCACTTCCAGGTATTCCAGGAAGTGTCTCTGGCGGCGCTCATCGCCGGTCGTATTGCCCCCCGCGCCGTAGATGAAGCGACCGTTGCTGACCTGGTCGATGATGGCGATCTGCTCGGCGACCTGGATGGGGTTCGCCGGCGGCAGGTTGTCGAAGACATACCGGTATCGTTCTCCCGCCTGCCCCCTTCGGTCTATCCTGGATCCGCCTTCCGAGACATCGGTCTCGAATTTTTCGTCGGGTGCTCGAAGGTGCGGAAGGTGCACGGCCGTCCCGATCCTGATCCGGCGCGTCCGTGCGGCGATCGCCGGCGCTATCTGCAGCGGTTGAATGCCCCCCAGCGGAACGCCCCCGACCCACACCGAATCCATTCCTATCTCGTCCGCGGCGGCGACTTCGTCCAGGTTGGCGGCGTAGCCTTCCGTTATCGACTCGCCCGGCTTCGCGCCCCAGAAAGTCAAATAGCCAATGTCCATAGAACCCTCCTTGGACCCCCCATTCTACCCCTCAAACGTCCTCGCGTTTCGAGTCGGCGTTCACTGCGATGGAGGCGCAATGAACCGGTGTGTCAGCTCTCGAGCGCGGCGCGAATCCTGGCCGCGTTCGCCGCCAGCTCGTCGGTATCCGCCATCGATCGCGCGTGAAAGGTCAATCCTTCGCCCGCGTAACGCGGTATGACATGGAAGTGGATGTGGAACACGGTCTGTCCCGCATCGGCCCCGTTCAGTTGCGCGATCATGAGCCCCGCCGGCTTGAATGCGGTCTCCACTGCCTTGGCCACGCGCTGCGTGGTTGCGGAGAGGTGCGCGAGTCCTTCCGTGCTCAGGTCGAAGATGTTCTCTGCCGGTTCGCGCGGAATGATGAGCGTATGGCCGGAACTTTGCGGCATCACGTCCATGAAAGCGAGGCAGTGTTCCTCGTCGAGCACCACGTGGGCGTTCGCTTCGCCGCGCAGGATCTTCGCGAAGATGTTGTCAGGATCGTAAGCCATCCGGGCATCGTATCAGTTCGGGCTTGTATCGTGACTCGCAAGTTGGATCGGTCGTTGTACGTAGACCCCGCGATGATCGTGCACCAGGTCCAGATGCCGCCCGAGGGCTTCGAGGTAGGGGCTCTGTCTGGCGGGCAGGTCGTTGATGGTTTCGATCACGACGCGTCGGCGTGTCCGCAGGATCGGTGGCAGGTGGATGGCGAGCGCGTCGAGCCCTGGATCGTCCGGTTGCAGGTGGATGCGCAGCCGTTTGCCGCTGTTCTCGACGACGAAGGCCAGTTCGCCGGCATGAAAGCCGAGGTGGTTCTGCACGCGGCGCCGGGGGAGGGCTTCCCAGTCCAGTCCGAGGCCGGTGGGAGCGATGGGGTCGACCGCGTTGACCCAGAACGTCGCTTGACGGTCGGTCTTCATGCGACCGAGTTCGCGCGTCGCCCCGGGCAGGGCGAACTGCGGACCGGCCAGATCCTCGAAGAAGAGGCCCGCCACCACCTCGCCGGAAAGTTCCATGATGCGCAGCGCGCGAAACAGATCGCGCCAGCGGAATATGCCCCCTTCGCGGGCCGCGATGTCCCGGTTCACGATGCCGTACCGATCCAGCAGCACGCGGCTCAGATCCTTCGCGGCTTCCAACGTCTCGATCGGATCCGGCGGCGACGGCGATGAGGACGCCGGCACATCCTCGGGTGGTGGGTCCGCACTCGCGAGCATCCAGTTGCCCGGCCATCCCCGCGCTATGCGGCGCGCCCGCCCGCGGGCCTGTTGGCGAGCCTGTTGGCGAGCCCGATGCGTGTCCGATGCGCTGGCAGCTTGACGTGGGTTCGGGGCTGTCCCGGCCAACTGAAAGCGTTGCGCCGCGCCGAGCTTCAGGGGCAGCACGCTGTCCGAAACGACTTGGCCCGCCCAGACGGCTTTCCAGAACAACGCGTTGAATGCGTCGGCGTCCATGCCGGAAGCGTCCATGAGTTGCGCGAAGGTATAGCGGGCGGCCGGATCGGCGAACAGCGCCGTGATCGCGGACGCCTCCGAGGCGGGAGGAGCCAACGCCTCCAGTTCGTCGTCGAAGCCGAACGTGATGCGTTCCCGGCCCGCCCCGCGCCAGGTCAGCCCGTAGTTCGCGCTAGCCGAGGAAAGCATCTCCGCATCGAAACCCGTGAGTCGTGAGCGCCAGGCGTCTTCCAGCCAGAAGGGGAGCGGCGCGATGAAGCCCCGAAGCTGTTCAGCGACATCGAGCAGCCGGCTCTCGGATGCCTCTGCTCCCACGCGCTGCCACGCGGCAATGAACGCTGGCAACTTGCGCACCGGCTGCGGTTCGACCATCGCTCGCCGGGCCGCGCGCTGAAAACGAATCAGTGTTTCGAGGTTTTCCGCATCGCAGAAATGACTGGCGTCGGACCCCTGGACCAGGGGGCCTTCGACGAGGGTCTCCGAATCCACGAGCGACGCGAGGATGGCATCGAGCGCGCCGGGTTCGATCGGAAACAGGGCCTGCAGCTCATCAAGGGTGCGCGGGCCGTAGAAGCGGATGAACTCGGTGAACAACTGCGTGGCATCCCGGGGATCGTCACGCTCGTCTTGCGCGCTAGGTGCGCCGAATAGCGTGCGTTCGATGTGCGCGACGTCTTCGGCGTGGACGAACCAGGCGTCCCTTCCGCGCGCGATACGGATAATCTCGTCCGGCATGTCCCCGGAGAGGTTCGCCACAAGCGCCGAAACCTCCGCTTCGGGGATCAGCACGCGTTCCTTCACCCATTCCGCCAGGTCGTCGGCATCCTGCGGCGCGTAGCCGGCCGCGGTGCGCTGCGCCTTCGATTCGAAGTCGGCGATCGCGCCTGGCGCGATGCTGGGCCGCAACCGCTGGTCGTGAACCGCCTGACGGATCAGATCCTCCGAAAGCGCCGATGGCGCGCGTCGCTCCGGCGTGTCGTCCGCGTACATGTACCGGCTCACCTGGTCGAATGCGATGCCGGCGGCGAACGGCGTCGGCGCGGATACCTCGGTGATGGAGGTGGCGATCGCGCCGGTTTCGAGGTCAGCCAGCGCCTCGCGCGCGGCCGGCATGTCGAATTCGTCGCCGAGGCAGGCGCGCCAGGTCTCGAGCAATATGGGAAAGTTGTGCAGGCTCCTGATGGCGGTGAGGAGTTTCTTTGCCTGCATCCGCGTCAGCCACAGCGGCATGCGCTGATTGAAGCGTTGGCGCGTCAGCAGCAGGGCGCGGCCCGCGCATTCGCGGAACCGCGCGCCGAAAAAGCCGCTGCCCTCCAGGGACTGCCGCAGCAGCGCTTCGAAGTTGTCGGGCGTCACGAGGGACAGGAGCGCGGACGGGTCGACGCCGTCCTGGACTTGCGCGACGATGGCGTAGTTGTCGGCGTGGATATCGGCTTCGGTATCGAAGCGCTGGCGCCAGGCGGCCTCCATTGCGAGCGCGATCGGACGATTCACGCGGCCTCCCCAGGAGGTGTGCAGGACGACTTGCTGATTGCGGTCCAGTCCGGCATAGCCGCCCGGCCCCGTGCGGATGTGTTCGACCGCCAGGTGATGCCGGTGCGGCAGGTCGCGCCCCGACGCCTCGCGCTGGCGCGCCAGGTAGTCGCGCAATTCCTCGGCGGCGATGGCTTCGAAAGCCAGGTTTTCGCGCAGATGGCGTTCGAGTTCGTCTCCCGCGCCGGCAGCGAGGAGCCCGTTCGCGAATTCCAGGAAGTCTCCGACGCGCTGGGAAAAGTAGAAACTGCGGTCGATGTTCTCTGCGCGCCAGAACGGCGGCGCAGTGGATTTCCCTTGGGCCGACCTGACCAGGACATCGTTGTGCGTGATCCGCTCGATGCGCCAGTTCTGGGTGCCGAGCGTAAAGGTCTGTCCGATGGTCGCCTCCCAAACGAACTCCTCGTCGAGTTCGCCTATGAGGACGCCCGACTCCGCGTGCCGCAGCTTGAAATAGCCTCGATCGGGGATCGTCCCGCCCGCGTTGTAAAGGGCGAAAACGGCGCTCTTGCGCGCCTTCAGCGTGTTGCGGATCCTGTCGAAAGCGATGCGCGGCTGGAGATCGCGGATGCGGGTCCCCGCGTAGCGGCCGGCGAGCATTTCGACGACCAGGTCGAACTGGTCTCGATCGAGCGATGCGTACGGATCCGCGCGCCGAATCGTCCGGTATGCCTCCTCGACGGTTCGCGTTTCCGATGCGGTCATCGAGACCAGAACCTGCGCCAGCACGTCGAGCGGGTTCGAGATGGCCGTGAGCGGCTCGATATCGCGTGCTTGCACCGCGTTGGCGATGGCGGCGGCCTCCAGGAAGTCCCGCGCGTGGGTCGGAAACAGCGACCCTCGGCTCGTGTCGCCGACATTGTGGCCAGCGCGTCCGATGCGTTGCAGCGACGCGGCGAGGGATGGCGGCGACTGCACCAGCACGACTTCGTCCAGATCTCCGATATCGATCCCCATCTCCAGCGAATTGGTCGCGACGATGGCCTTCAGTTCGCCGTCCTTGAAGCGCCGTTCCACCTCGGTTCGGACTTCCCGGGAAAGGGACCCGTGATGGGCATAGGCGATCGGACTGACCGCGTCGTCGTTCAGCTTGAGGGTGATCTTCTCCGTCAACCGGCGGCTGTTGGCAAAGAACAGCGTCGAACGGTTGGCGTCGATCACGTCCTTGAAAACGTCGGACAACGGTTCCCATACCTTCTTCCCGTTCTCTGCGGCGTAGCGCGCCGCTTCGGGAAACCGCACGGCAAGTTCGATCTTCTTGTCCGTCTCCGCGCGCACCATGCCGACCGCCCGCGGTCGATCATTCGCATCGCTGCCGCCGACAAAACGCGCGACGGTCTCGATGGGCCGCACGGTCGCCGACAGCGCGATACGCTGGAACTCGCCGGCGATTTCGACCAACCGTTCGAGGCTCGTCATCAGGGAGGCGCCGCGCCGGTTTTCGACGATGGAGTGGATTTCGTCGACGACGACGGTCTCCACCGTCGACAGGGCTTGCCTGCCCCGCGTGGTCGTCAGCAGCAGGAGCAGGCTCTCCGGGGTGGTGATGAGGATTTCCGGCGGCCGGCGCAGCAAACGTTGGCGTTCTCCCTGGGGCGTGTCGCCGCTGCGCGTTGCGGCACGCACGTTCGGGAACGTTTCGCCCCGGTCGTCGAAGACGTCGCGTAGCTGCCGCAGGGGTTCGGTGAGATTGCGCCGAATGTCGTTGTTCAGGGCTTTCAGCGGAGAAACGTAGAGCACGCGCGTCGCGCCGGGCAGCGAGGCACCGGTGGCGAAAGCGTTGAGCGCCCAGAGGAAAGCCGTAAGCGTCTTGCCGCTGCCCGTCGGCGCGGTGATGACGAGGTGCTCGCCCGTCGCGATCCGCGGCCAGCTTTGCGCCTGGACCTCGGTCGGCGCCTTGAACGCCGATGCGAACCAGGCGTCAACCCCTGGGTGAAAGGCCCTGGCCGTCACCGACATCCGGGCTAGCTTTCGGTCAGACCCAGGGCCACGAGGAAGAACGTGTATTCCTCGGCGACCTCGTACAACGCGTCGTAACGCCCGGACTTGCCGCCGTGACCGGCGCCCATGTTGGTCTTCAGCACGAGCGGATTATCGTCCGTCTTCAACGTTCTGAGCTTCGCGACGTACTTGGCCGGCTCCCAGTACGTAACCCGCGGATCGTTCAGTCCGCCGGTGACCATCATGGGCGGATAGGCCCCCGGCGCGAGTTGATCGTAGGGCGAGTAGGAGCGGATCCATTCGAACGCGTTCCTGTCGGTGATGGGGTTGCCCCATTCGGGCCACTCGCCCGGGGTCAGGGGCAGCGAGTCGTCGAGCATGGTATTGAGGACATCGACGAAGGGCACGTGGGCGGCGACGGCACCCCACAGTTCGGTGGCCTGGTTCACTACCGCGCCCATGAGTTCGCCGCCGGCGCTCCCGCCGCGAATCACTATGCGACCCGCCTTCGCGAAGCCTTCGTCGATGAGGTATCGGGCGACATCGACGAAATCGTTGAACGTGTTGGTCCGCAGCGCGAGCTTGCCCTGCTCATACCAGTCGCGACCGAGTTCCGTACCGCCCCGGACATGCGCGATGGCGAAGATGAATCCGCGGTCGAGAATCGAGATCCTGCTGGTGGAGAACGATGGCGCGATGGCGTGGCCGTACGCCCCGTAGCCGTAGAGGTACAGTGGCGCGCTGCCGTCGAGGGGCGTGTCCTTCCTGTGCACGATGGAAACGGGCACCGACGCGCCGTCCCGCGCCGGTGCCGCGATGCGGTACGTGCGGTACAGATCCGCGTCGTAGCCGCTAGGTATCTCTTGGACCTTGCGCACGGCAAGATCGCCGGTGTTCATGTCGTAGTCGTAGACGGTATCCGGCGTGACCATGGACGCGTACGACAGTCGCACCACGTCGGTGAGGTACTCGGCGTTGGCGCCGAGTCCGACGCTGTAGACGCTTTCGGGAAAGACGATGCGACGTTGCCCGCCGTCGCGGTCGAGGACGCGCACCTGATCGATGCCGGCGACGCGCTCCTCGACGACTATCCATCGGTCGAAGCACTGGAAGCCGAGCAGGTAGGTGTCCCGCGAACCTTCGATGAGCGTGCTCCAGGCAGACTCGCGGAAGTCGTGCGCGGGGGTCGTCGCCAGGCGGAAGTTCTTGTGCGTGTCGTTGCTGCGGACGATGAATCGATCGCCCTGGTGGTCGATGTCGTATTCGTGACCGACGCGCCGCGCGGCGACCAGCGCGGGTTCCCCATCGGGATCGTCCGAGGCTAGCAGGTAAGCTTCGTTGGTAACCTGATCGCCGGTCGAGATGATGACGTAGCGTTTCGACGAGGCCTCGCCGAGATCGACCCAAAAGCCGCTGTCGGGTTCTTCGTAGACCACCTGGTCCCGCTCCGCGGACTCCCCCACCGAGTGTCGCCGTACTTGGTACGAGCGCCAGTTCTCGTTCGAGACACTGTAGAAGAGAGTCCGGTCGTCCATAGCCCACACCGCGTCGCCGAGCGTGTTTTCCATGGCTTCCGGGAGCACGACGCCGCTGGCCAGATCTTTGACGAACATGGTGTAGCGCTCGGCGCCGCTGGTATCGGTGCTGTACGCCAGGTAGCGACCGTCGTGGCTGACCGAAAATGCGCCGAGGTCGAAATACTCGTGTCCCTCGGCCAGGGCCGTTTCGTCAAGCACCGTCTCCACGGCGTCGGCTTCGGCGACCGGCCAGCGGGTCCATGTCCGGTATTGGGCACCGGGCGCGAATCGCCACTGGTAGAAGTGGTTTCCGTCCTTGACTGGCACCGATTCGTCGTCCGGTTTCTGCCGCGCCTTGATTTCCTCGAACAGCGCCTGCGTCAGTTCCTGGTGGGGTTCCATGACCGCATCGAAGTAGCGGTTTTCCGCTTCGAGATAGGCGAGCACGTCGGCGTCGTCGACGCTCGGATAGCTTTCATCCCTCAGCCAGTGGTAGGGATCCTCCACTTCCATGCCGTGGTGGGCGAACGTGTGCGGCCGCTGTTCGGCCACGGGCGGTGCGATCGGCGCGTGGGTTTCAGACATGCTGGCGTTCTCGGCGCAGCCGGCCAGCGACGCGCAGACCAACGGTGCCGCGAGGCGAAGGGCCGCGCGTGAAATGGGTTTCTTCAATGATCCTGTTTCCGTCTGTGGCGGATGTCGGGAGCGCGGGTCGCAACGGCCGGCTAATCCGGCAGGCCAAGCACGCGTTTGGCGATGATGTTGCGTTGAATCTCGTTCGAGCCGCTGTAGATCGAGGAGGCGCGATCGGCGAGCCAGGTTCGCGTGTCCTCGAGCTGTTGGCTGGCGAACGCTTCATCCCACAAGAGACCCTCGGTGCCGCGCATTTCAACGAAGAGCGAAGACTTCTCCTGCCGCAGTTCGGTGCCGTATGTCTTGAAGATGGAGGTGATCGGACCGGGCGTGCCGCCGCCCCGGGCCTCTTCCACTGCGCGGCGTTGCGTGAGGCGGAACGCGCGGTCGTTCATGTTGTGGACGACCACCTGGCTGCGCAGCCGGGGGTTGGCGATGCGCCCGCCGTCGTCACCGGCGTAGCGCTTCGCTTCGCCTTGCAGCGTCGGCCCGGGATCGGACGCCGCGCCGCCGACCAGCGATGCCATGCTGCCGCGCTCGTGCTGCAGCAACCGCTTGCCGACGGTCCAGCCCTTGTTCAGCTCTCCGACCAGGTCTTCCTTGCGCGCGATGGCGTCGACGAAGAACGTTTCGCAGAAAGGCGAGGCGCCGCTGATCAGGCGAATCGGCCTGACCGTGATTCCGGGCTGGTCCATGTCCATCAAGACGAAGCTGATGCCGACGTGTTTGGGAACGTCCGGGTCGGTGCGAACCAGCGCGAAGATCCAGTCGGAGAAATGCGCGCCGGAGGTCCAAATCTTCTGGCCGTTGACGAGGAAGTGGTCGCCGTTGTCCTCGGCGCGCGTGCGCAAGCTGGCCAGGTCGGATCCGGCGCCGGGTTCGCTGTAGCCCTGGCACCAGCGGACTTCCCCCCGGATGATCGGCGGTATGTGGCGTTGTTTCTGGTCTTCGGTGCCGAACTCGAGCAGGGTCGGGCCGATGAGGTTGACGCCCATGCCCGTCAGCGGCGCGCGCGCGTCGATGCGTTGCATCTCTCGCACCAGCACCATGGACTCTTCGTTGGTCAAGCCGCCGCCGCCGTACTCCACCGGCCAGGTGGGCGTGGTCCAGCCTTTCTCCGCCATGCGGTCGCGCCAAAGGAGCGTGTCCGGGTCGTTGATTGCGATCTTCGTGCCGCCGGTCGGTATCACCCCGGGTCGGCACGCGCCCGGAGGGCAGTTCTCGGCCAGCCAGGTCCTGGTCTCTTTGCGGAAGTTATCGAGTGTGGCCATTTGCTCTCCGTCCTGGCGACGCCTTGTGGATCGAAGTCTTCGCTCTAAAATTAGCACGGCTATCGGCGCCGGGGTATGGTCTATTAACAAAGTTCAAACGGGGGCGTCCTGATGTGCGGACGGTTCAACGTTGTCTCGGATCCCCTCGCGGAGATATTCCTGGAGTTGACCGGGCAACCGTATCCGGGCGCGGACAACCGCAACACGGCACCGACTGAAGAAGCCTGGATTGTGGGCCAGTCCAGCGCGGGGCGGCGCGCCACGAGCGCCCGCTGGTGGCTGACGCCTTACTGGTCGAAGACCCTGGCCACGCGCTACTCGATGTTCAACGCCCGCTCGGAGACGTTGCCGACGAGCCCCGCATTCAGGGAGCCATTCCGCCGTCGACGTTGCGTCGTGCCCGTCTGCGGCTTCTACGAGTGGACCCGCACCCGGCGCGGCAGGATGCCCTACTACGTCAGGCCGGCCGGAGAACGGCCGATGCTGCTCGGCGGTATCTGGGACCGGTGGCGCGACCCGGTGAGCGGCGATGCCACCGTCGGGTTCGCGGTGGTGACCACGGCCGTGAATCGAAATCTCGCCTTCATCCATGACCGGCAGCCGCTCATGCTGTCGTTCGACGACGCCTGCGCGTGGATGGACCGGCGCACCCCGACCGAAGACCTGATGGCCATGTTCGGACCCGCGCTGCCGGGAGCACTGGAAGCCGTGCCGGTGTCCACCCACGTCAACAACGCGCGCAACAAGGAGCCGCTCTGCACCGAGCCGATCGGGACAGCCATCGCCGTGGAAGCCGGCTGATCCCGTGGGTGATAGCCGTCAGTCCAGGACCTGCCCGTCAGGTCTCCCTAGCGCGTCAGCGCGTCAAGCTTCTCTTCCGTCAATCCTCGGGTCTTTGCGCGAGCGGAAACGCGGTCGCAGAAGCTGAAGATGGCCGTCGAGGCAGGTGATCGGTTGGCGTTCGAGGTGGACAACGCCGGCGTGCTACACGCGTTCCCGATCCGAAGTGCCGAGAAACCGTTGCGGGGATTCCTTGCCGAACACGCAACCCGCGCCCCAATCGACAGCCAGCCCATTGACGAAGCCATAGGTCGTCGAATGGTGGAGAAGTTTCGGCGTCGATGATCACTCTTGACGCCCATCTGCTCCTGCGCCTTGAGGAAGGAAAAAGATGACTGCCGCCCGGCAAATGTGATTTTCTTGTCCCGATCTGCCAAACGAGACTTGCCAACATGGAACTGATGAACCCTTGCGGCGTATTCGAGGTGCACACGACGCCGCTCACGCCCCGCGGATCCTTGAACGCCGATACAACCGTCGGTTTGCTTGCCAATGACAAAAAGAACGCCGATGTCCTGCTCGAGAATGTGCAGCGGTACCTGTCGGAACGTCTGGGCGTCAGGAAGTTTCTCTGGCTTCGCAAGGAAGCCACGAAGCCCGCCAGCCTCACGCAGGAGTTCACTAGCGGTTGCGACGCTGTCGTAGCCGCTGTCTGCGACTGAGGCTCGTGCACGTCGTGGTGTATCCATGACAGCATCGAGCTTGAAAAGCTCGACATCCCGACGGTGGCGATTTGCACCGACGAGTTCTTTGCGCTCGCGAAAGCCGAGGCGAGCGGCTGGGGTTTGCCGGGGCTCCCGATCGTGGTCGTGCCTCATCCGCTGGCCCGGCGTAATGATGAGGAATGCCGGCGCTTCGCAGCCGCGTCCATAGGGGAGATCGCGTCGGCGCTGACCGGCGACGCCGTCGAACTGGAAGCCAGCTACCGGGACAAGCGCATCGAGACGCGGGGACGACTGCGCCATCGCTCGCTGTTCGAAAGCGATTTCAATGCGCCCGCCGCGCCGAAGATCATCAGGGCGCCCGACAGTCTCGATGCCGTGGACCGGCTGTTCTATCGACGCGGATGGACCGATGGCCTGCCGATCATCCCTCCGACTCCGGAGCGCTATCGCGCGCTCTTGGGCGCGCTCGACCCCGAGCAACTGATCGGGCTTGTCGAACCGCGCCTTGGCCGCGCGACCATCGGCAAGGTGATCGTCAACGCGGTGATGGCGGGCTGTCGACCCGAACACGTCCCCGTGGTGGTGGCGGCGACCCGGGCCATGTGCGATTCGCGCTTCAATCTCAAGGCGCTGCAATCGACGACCCATCCGTGCACCGTGATGTGTCTGGTGGGCGGCCCGATATGCGAGGAACTCGATCTCAACGCAGGCTACAACGCGATGGGTCAGGGGCAACAGGCGAACGCTGTGATCGGTCGCGCGATCCGGCTCATCCTGACCAATATCGGCGGCGCCGCGCCGGGTGTGCTCGACCGATCGACAATGGGTTCCCCCGCCAAGTATTCGTTCTGTTTCGCGGAGAACGCGGAAGCGAACCCGTGGCAGACCTTCCACGCGGAGCTGGGGCTCGACGACGATACGAGCTACGTCACGGTGTTCGGCGCGGAAGGCCCGCACAACGTCAATGACCACCACGGGCGTACCGGGGAAGAGATCCTGTTGACGATCGCCGGCACCCTGGCGTCGCCCGGCGCGAACAACTTCTACCTCGAGGGCCAGGTGGTGGTCGTCGTCGGACCCGAACATGCGGAGGTCATCGCGGGGGACGGCTTCAGCAAAACCGACGTGAAACGATACTTGAGCGAACACGCGATCATTCCGCGCAATCTTGTATCCGAGGCGTCAATAGATCTGATCGAGGCGCGGCTACCGCACCACCTGCTCGGCCCGCGCGGGCGCGACGGCGTCCGTTTCGTCACCGATCCGAACAACCTGATCGTGCTTGTCGCGGGGGGCGCGGGTCGACATTCGGCGATCATGCCGACGTTCGGACATTCCACCGAGGCGGTGACCGAACGCATCTGACCCGATTATCGAGCGCTGGCGTGCCTGATTATTGCGTGGCCGACACCTGCTCCCTGGCCCACCGGTAGTCGGCCTTGCCGGCGGGGCTGCGCAGAATCTCGTCGGCGAACACGAACGCTTTCGGCAGCTTGTAGCGGGCGATATGGCGGCTGCATTCCTCTAGCAGCGCTTCCTCCGTCACCTGTGCGCCGTCCTTCAGTTTGACGACGGCGACCACTTCGTTGCCCCAGCGTTCGGATGGCCGGCCGGCGACCACGGCGTCAAACACCGCATCGTGGTGTTTCAGCGCCTGCTCGACCTCCTCCGCGAAGATCTTTTCGCCGCCGGAGTTGATGGTGGCGGACTCGCGGCCGTGCAGTTCCAGCGTGTTGTCCTCCAGCAGGCGCACCTTGTCGCCCGGCACCGAGTAGCGCACGCCGTCCACGACGGGGAAAGTCTCGGCGCTCTTCGCTTCGTCGTCGAGATAGCCGAGCGGAATGTTGCCGGCCCGCGCCCACCAGCCGAGACCGTCGTGGCCCGGCTCGAGTGTCCGGGCCATGTCCTCTGACAGCACGGCGTTGTGCGGCGACAACCTGAACCGTCCCGTGGACGCGCCGGTCGCCGCGCTGCTGACCTGGGATCCCTGGCCGCCGGTTTCCGACGAGCCCGCGGTATCGATGATGCGGATCTGCGGCAGCCGCTCGAGAAGTTCCGCCTTGAGCTTGGCCGTCATGATGGCGCCGCCGGTCATGATGTAGCGCAGCGACGACAGGTCGCGTTCGCGCCGCGCCAGTTCGTCCGCCAGCGGACGGCCGAAGGCGTCGCCCACCAGCAGGAGGTTGTTCACGCGTTCGGCTTCGATCACGTCGAGCACGTCGGCCGCGTCGAAGCGGTGGACCTCGCTCTGGATGACCACCGTGCCGCCGGTATTGAACGCTTGCAGCGCCACCCAGTGTCCGGCGCCGTGCATGAACGGCGGCGCGGGAAGATGTCGGCGATCGCTCGCTCGCGCCCGCGAAACATACTGGTCGATGTTTTGCAGCACCTCGCCATTGGTGCGCCGCGCGCCGAGGGTCGCGATCAATATGTCGGCCTGGCGCCAGAGCACGCCCTTCGGCATGCCCGTGGTTCCCCCCGTGTAGAGGAGGTAGAGATCGTCCGGCGACCATTCGCAGCGCGGCTTCTCCTCGCTGGACCCGGCCAGGGCGGCCTCGTATTCCAGGGCGCCCTCGAGCAGCGGCGCCGGCTCGTCGTTGACCTGGATCAGCAGTTCCAGCGACGGCACCTGGTCGCGCACATGCTGCACGCGCTCGCGCAAGGAACCGTGGTACAGAAGCGCCCGCGTGTGTGCGTTGTTCAGCAGGTAGATGAGTTCCTCGTCGACATAGCGGTAATTGACGTTGAAGGGCGCGACCCGCGCCTTGTACGCGCCGATCATCCCCTCGAGGAATTCGTTGCCGTTGTACAGATATATCCCGAGATGGTCCTGACCGCTGCGCCAGTCGTCGAGTGCGCCGCGTTCGGTGTGGCAGCCGAAACCGCGTTCGATGAGAAGGTTCGCGAAACGCCTGGTGCGACGCGTGAGGTCCGCGTAGGTGAACCGACGGTCGCGAAAGACGATGGCTTCCCTGTCCGGGACCGCCTCCGCGATGGCTTCGTTGATCGTCGCCAGGTTGAAGTCCAAGATTGCCCTCCTTGGTCGCTCTGCGCGGCGGGCCGCGCGTTGCCGAGCTTGTGCGTCCTCATGCCGGTGCTCAGGCGACAGCGGGCTCGCCGCTGCGGCGCGCCCGCTGCACAAAGGCGCTCTACGCCACGGCATCCGCAACGCTCTCCCGGCCTCTGGTAGACCGGCTACTTTAGCATGACGGCGGCGGCGACCGACTCACCCGGTCGGCGCAGCGAGTTGGGCGGTTGGGGCGCCGATTCAGCGGGCATCGGTGGAGCTGCCGGCGGAACGCGTGATCGACCCGTGACGTGTATGATTGCCCTATTCACCGGCCGTCGCACATTCTGCTCAACCGCTGGTCCAATGTAGATCAATCTGCCCGAGGTTTTTCGCGCCGGCGCCGACACGCCAACGGAATTTTCCGGCGTCAACGTATCACTCTCCAACTGATCCGTTTCTCAACGTAAGGTACTCCTTGGCTACCAAAGCAAGAGACATTAGCTCTCTCTCCGAAGTTGACCCCGTTGCTCGCGACTTCGCGGGTGTCGGGCGGCGCCCCTCGCGTTTCGGTTTCGCGGGTCGCCATCCGTGGTGGACCGCCTTTGTCGTGGTGCTCGCGTTGGCGGCGGGAGGTTGGTGGACGATCTCGCGCAACGCCGCGGACGCCGCGCCGCCGCCACTGCTTGCCGAGGTTGTTCGCGGCGACATCGAAAACGCTATCACGGCCGGCGGCACGGTCAATCCGAGCGCCTTTGTGGATGTGGGCGCGCAGGCCTCGGGGCAACTGCAGAAATTGCATGTCGTGGTCGGTCAGACCGTTGTCGAGGGCGAATTGCTGGCGGAGATCGACGCAACCGTGCAGATCAGCCGGGTCGAGCAGGGCAGGGCCCAGTTGCGCTCGGCCGAAGCCCAGCGGGAGGCGCGCGAAGCTTCGCTGACCCTGGCCGAGGCCAACGCCGCACGCCAGGAACGGCTGTTGGCGGCCGCGGCGACGAGTCAGACGGAGTACGACAGCTCCATGAACGCGCTGGCGTCCGCTCGCGCGCAACTGGTGATGCTGGAATCGCAGATCGAACAGAGCAAGGCGAGTCTCGCGAGCGACGAAGCGGAACTCGGCTACACGAAGATTTACGCCCCCGCTGCCGGAACCGTGGTTTCCATCGAAAGATCGGAAGGCGAGACCCTGAACGCCAGGCAACAGACGCCAACCATTCTGCGCATCGCCGACCTGTCGACGATGTCCGTGCACGCCGGCGTATCGGAAGCCGACGTGAACCAACTGGATGTCGGCACTCCGGTCCACTTCACAACCCTGGGCGGGGGCCCACGGCGCTGGGAAGGTTCGGTGGAGCAGATCGTTCCGACGCCGGAGATCACGAACAACGTCGTGCTGTATCCCGTCATCTTCAGCGTGTCCAACGCCGACGGCGCCCTGTTGCCGGACATGACCGCCCAGGTCTTCTTCGTCACTTCCGCCGTACGCGATGTCCTCAAGGTGCCGGTGGGCGCGCTGCGCTATGCGCGGGATGGCGGCGCCACCGTGCAGGTCGTCGCCAGTGATGGTACGCGGGAGAGGCGCGCCGTGCAGCTCGGGCTGGTCAGCCGCATCGCCGCCGAGGTGGTGTCGGGCCTCGAAGCCGGAGACAGGGTCGTGGCCGGCGTTGCTCAGCCCAAGGGCGCCGGCGAGCGCGAGAACGGGTCCTCCATGAAGCGGATGATGCGATTTTGAGCGGCGTCGCAGGTGAGCCGCGCGCCCACGCCGCGCCGCTGATCGAGCTTGTAGACATCAGACGTACCTTTGTGACCGAGGGCGGCGTCGCTGTCGAGGCGCTGCGCGGCATTTCCCTGTCCATTCGCGCCGGTGAATTCGTGTCCATCGTCGGACAGTCCGGGTCGGGCAAATCGACGCTTATGCATCTGATCGGTTGCCTCGACCTACCCACCAGCGGCACCTACCGCATCGGCGGGCGCGCGATCGAGAGTTTCGACCCGAACGGACTCGCGTGGCTGCGGCGGGAAGTCTTCGGCTTCGTGTTCCAGGGCTACAACCTGCTGCCGACCGCCACGGCCGAAGAGAATGTCGAGATTCCCGCCATCTACGCCGGACTACCCCACGGCCGCCGTCGATACCGCGCCCTGGAATTGCTGCGTTCCCTCGGTCTCGATGACCGCGCGCAGCACTTGCCGAGCCAACTGTCCGGCGGCGAGCAGCAGCGCGTATCGGTGGCGCGGGCATTGATGAACGGGGGACGCGTGGTCCTCGCCGACGAGCCCACCGGCGCGCTCGATTCGAAGAGCGGCCGGGAACTGATGGCGTTGCTCGAAGACTTGTCGCGCCGGGGCCATACCGTGGTCGTCATTACCCACGATCCTATTGTCGCCGAGCACGCCAACCGGCAAATAGAGTTGCTTGACGGCGAGATTGTCCGGGATGCGCACACAAGCCGCGGCGCGCAGGCCGCGCAACCGGAACTGCCCGCCCTCGACACGCCCGACGACCGTGCGCAGACGGCGTCTTCCCTGGCCGACATGTGGGAGGCCGTGCGCATGGCGATGCGCTCGCTCAAGACCAACCCTTTGCGCACGTTCCTGACGCTGCTCGGCGTAGTCATCGGGGTCGCGTCAGTGATCACCATGCTGGCGGTCGGCGAAGGCGCGAAGGAACGGCTCGTCGGCGAGATCAGCGAGCGCGGCGCGAACCGACTGTCGGTCTGGCGGGACAGGAGCGTGCGCGGCGCGCACTTCACGTTCGAGGATCTCGATGCCGTGGCCGCCGAAGTGCCTAACGTGACCGCGGTACTGCCGCAGCTTTCGGGAGAGCAAACGGTGCGCTACGGCAATGTCGACCGCGAAGGCGTCCGCGTTATCGGGGCGTTTCACGACTACCCCGAAGCCGATAACTGGCCGGTCGCCAGCGGCACGTTTTTTTCCGAGAGAGACGATCTATCTCTCGCGCCCGTTGTGGTATTGGGCGCATCGGCGGTCGATGGCCTGTTCCCCGATGGCGACCCCTTGGGCAAGTACGTCCTGATCAGGAACCTGCCCCTGCTCGTCATCGGCACCATGACGCGCAAGGGCGGCGGGTCCCAGGGCGACCGGGACGAAGTCGCCTTCATACCGGCCAGAACCGGTTCCGTTCGCCTCATGGGCTGGAAATCGCTGTCCGGTTTTTCGGTTCGGGTGGCCGACACGCGCCTTACGGATCAGACCGAGGCCGCAATCAGGTCGCTGCTTTCGGCGCGCCACGGCGTGGAGGACTTCAGAATCTTCAACGCTGTCGAAATGCAGGAGGCGATGGGTGAGGTCGTGTCCATGGCGACCCTGATTCTCGGCGCCATCGGCTCCATCGCCTTGCTAGTGGGCGGCATCGGCATCATGAACATCATGCTGATGTCTGTTACGGAGCGCACCCGCGAGATCGGGATACGGCTGGCCACCGGCGCGCGGCAAAGCGATATCCTGGTGCAGTTTCTCGTCGAGGCTGTCGTCGTGTCCGGTGTGGGCGGTTTGATCGGCATCGTCATCGGCGTCGGCATCGGCGGCCTCGTCAAGCTCGTCGTGCCGGAACTGTGGGTGTCTTTCACCGGCATGCCGATGATCGTGGCCTTCAGTTGCGCCGCGGCGACGGGGTTGGTCTTCGGCTTTGCGCCGGCGCGCAACGCCGCCCGCCTGAATCCGGTCACCGCCCTGGGCCACGACTAGCCGATGCGGCTCGTCGCCCCCGTTGCCGTGGCGCTGCTTGCCGGATGCGCCGCCGTCGAGATGCCGGGACTGGCCGAGTTGGATATTCCGGTCAGTTGGGACAGCGCGCCGGAAGGCGGCGCGCCGCCGGAGGAAACATGGTGGATACAGTTCGGCGACGACGAACTGTCCGCGATCATTGCCGAGGTCAAGACGGCGAACTTCGATCTCGCAACGATCGCGCGCAACCTGGAAGCGGCGCAGTTGGCCCTGCGCGAGGCGGGACTCGACCTGGTGCCGGTTCCCTCGGTCTCGGCGCGCGCGCGCGCCGGCACCGATAGCAGGGCGGATTCCACCAGCACATCGGCATCCGTCGACGCGACGGTCGCCTATGCCGGGATCCTGAGCAAGCCGGCGCGCTACAACGCCGCGCTCGCCCGCTACGACGCCGCCACCGCCCTGGCTGCCGACGCCGCGCTGAATATCCTGGGCACCGCCGCGTCCGCGTATTTTCGCGTGCTCATCAACCACGATCTCATCGCGGCCGCTGAGCAGAATCTCGAAAACGCGGAACAGATCGCGCGCATCGTGCAGGCGCGGGTGGACGCCGGGACCATTACGCCCATCGACGCCCTGCAGCAGTCCATCGCGGTCGAACGGCAGCGCAACACGGTAAAGAACCTCGTCCAGGAGGAATTTGCCGCGCGCGCGTCCCTTGCGCTCCTGCTTGGACGTTCGGTGCAGGGTTTCGACATTGCGACCGAGACCCTCGAACACATCCGGGTACCCGAAGTGCAGCCGGGTCTTCCGGCCGAATTGCTTGCCCGGCGTCCGGACCTGGCGCAGGCGGAAGCCAACTTGCGCGCCGCGCACGCGGACGTTCGCCGCGCCCGCGCGGCTTTCCTGCCGGACATCACGTTGACCGCGTCCGGGAGCATTGCCAGCGACTCTCTGCGGGCCTTGCTTGAAGCGCCGGACGGCTTCTTAGTCACCGCGGCGAACCTGGCGCAGGCCCTGGTGGACGACGGTCGGCGCTCGCGCGGATTGCGCCGCGCGCAACTCGCCATGGAGTCGAACCTGGACGCGTACCGCAAAGCCGTCCTGGCAGCGTTCAACGATATCGATGTGCGCCTGAAGGGCATCGCGCTGCTCAATTCCCAGGAGGCGGTGGCGCGCGATGATCGCGGCCGCGCGGAAGAAGCGTTTCGCATCGCCGGGTTGCGCTACAGCGAAGGCGTCGCCGACTATCAGACGGTTCTGCTCTCGCAGAACGCCTTGTTCTCCGCCCGCAACGCGTACCTGAACAACAAGCTGGCACGCCTGAACGCGACCGTGGCGCTGTACCAGGCGTTGGGAGGCGGATGGGAGTTGTCGGACGAGCGCGTTTCGATGCGTCCCTGATCTGCGGAATCACTATCAATCCCCCGCGCGGGGGATAATGCGCGCCGGTTGAACGACCGGAGCAAAACTGGCGAATCACCGATTCGAGATGCTGATCCCGAAATGGAAAGCTGCCGATGTGCCTGCCTGAACAGCAAATCATCGAAGGCAACGTGCTTGCCGGCGCGTACGGCTACTCGCCGGATCACCATGTGGAGCGCTATTATCGCGATGCGCCGCTTCTGGCCATCGGCGAAGGCACCAACGAAATGCGACACATCACCATCGCCCGCCGGCTCGTGCAGCGCGAGTCGGCATGAGCACCCCGCAAACCTTGGCCACGAGCGCCGGGCGGCCGGTCGAGTATCCCGCGGCGCCGGGATTCTGGGACACCGTGCGGCTGCTTGGCCGGCTGCTGGGTCAGGTCATCGAGCGCGACCGCGGCCATCGCTTCCTCGACCGCATCGAGACGATACGCGCGCTGGCGAAGGCGGCCCGAAACCAGGGCGCGTGGACGGAACTGCACCGCTACCTCGCGGAAATACCGAGCTACGAGGTCACGGACGTCGCGCGCGCTTTCAATCAGTTCCTGAATCTCGCGAATATCGCCGAGCAGGACTACCAGGTACGCAATCTCGAGGAAGATGCGGACTCCGCCTGGGCGCAGTTGTTCGACCATCTCTCCGCCGAGCGCGCTGTCGAAGCAATCGCCTCCATGCGCGTCGAACTGGTGCTCACTCCGCACCCTACCGAAGTGCTCCGTCGCACCCTGATGCTGAAATACGATGCTATCGGGGCGGAGCTCAAAAGGGAGCGGCCGAGCGCTGCGCGCCTTGAACGCCTGATCGCCGAGGCGTGGCACACGGAGGACATCCGTCACCGTCAACCGGAGCCGCAGGACGATGCCAGGTGGGGGTTCGCGGTGGTGGAGAATTCGCTGTGGGAAGCGTTGCCGGCCTGTCTGCGGGACATCGACGAGGCCCTGGTTTTGCACGATCTCCCACCGTTGGGGGCGGATGTGGCCCCGGTGGCCGTTGCCTCGTGGATGGGCGGGGATCGCGAGGGGAATCCCGATATCAACGCCCGCGTGACGCGTGAGGTGCTGATGCTCGCGCGCTGGATGGCTGCGGACCTGTATCTGAGGGATATAGAAACGCTGCAGACCGACCTGTCCATGGCGGAATGCAACGGCCCGCTGCGCAAGCGCGTCGGCCATGATCCGGAGCCTTACCGGGCGCTATTGCGCATTGTTCGCGAACGCCTGTTGGCAACGCGTGCGTGGGCCGAAATGCTGGATCCCGTGCCGCCGCCGGGTGTCTATCGCACGACGGCGGAGCTGTACGAACCCCTGGCGCTGTGTGACGCCTCGCTGCGCGATGTCGGCATGGAGATCATCGCCGACGGCCCGCTCAAGGACACGCTGCGCCGCGTCAAGGCATTCGGCGTCACGCTCGTGAACCTCGACATTCGCCAGAGCGCCGACCGCCACACCGCCGTGCTGGATGAAATCACCAGGTATCTGGGCGCGGGCGAACGCCCGGGCGGCTACGCAGACTGGACCGAGGCCGAGCGGCGCAAGTTCCTGCTCGACGAGCTTCGGGGCCGGCGTCCGCTGTTCCCTTCGGTTTGGCCGGTGAGCGCCGAGTCGCGGGAAGTGCTTGACACCTGCGCAGTCATCGCCGAGCAGAACGGCGACGGCATCTCCGAATACATCGTTTCCAGGGCGAGGTCTCCGAGTGACGTCCTGGCTGTCGTGCTCCTTCTCAGAGAGAGTGGATTGCGGGCGAACCTGCCGGTGGTGCCCTTGTTCGAGACGCTGGACGACCTCGATCGCGCCGCCGAGGCCATCGACACGTTGCACTCGATTCCGTGGTATGCGGAATACGCCGGCGGCGAACAGCAGGTCATGATCGGCTATTCGGACTCCGCCAAGGACGCGGGCATGATGGCCGCATCCTGGGCCCTGTACCAAGTGAAGGAGCGATTGGCGGAAGTGGCGGAATCGCGGGGAATCCGCCTGTCCCTGTTTCACGGCCGCGGAGGCGCCATCGGGCGAGGGCGCGTCGCGGCGCAACCAGCGATCCTCGCGCAGCCGCCGAATACCGTGGGCGGGCGATTAAGGGTCACAGAGCAGGGCGAGACGATCCGTTTCAAGCTCGGCGATCCGGCCCTGGCGCGGGAAACGTTGATGCGCTACCTCATCGGTACCATCGAGGCAAGTCTCGACCCGCCGCCGGTGCCAACGGCTGCCTTGCGCGCCACCATGAGCGAATTGGCGGACCGCGCACGCACGAGCTATCGCACCCTCGTCGACCAGTCGGACTTCATCGAATACTTCCGCCAGATCACGCCCCAGGAAGAACTTGAGACCCTCGCGCTCGGGAGTGACCCGGCAGACCATTCGACCGTTGTCGGCATAGACGGCATGAGCTCGATTCCCTGGGTCTTCGCCTGGACCCAGGTGCGGCTGATGCTGCCCATGTGGCTCGGCACCGACGCGGCGCTCGGCGCGCTGCGGGAGGATGAGTGCAAGGATCGGTCCGACGCCCTGATGGAGTGGCCGTTCTTCCGCATGCAGATGGATGGGCTCGAGGCGCTCCTGGCGAAGACCGATCTCGCGCTCGTCGACTTTTACGCCGAGCGCTTGACGCGCAAGGCGCACCGCGCCGTCCACGACGTTGTTCGCCAACGGGCAGCCGACGTGAAAGGGAATCTGCTCGCGCTCCGCGGTCGGGGCGAGCTGTTCGCGGACAATCCCAGGGCACAGGACTCCATCCGGGTTCGGAACACTTACCTGGACCCGCTGCACGTGCTGCAGGCGGAACTGATCGGGCGTCTGCGCGAGAACCACGACGACCAGGTCGCAGAGGCGCTGAAGATCACCATGGCCGGAATCGCCACCGGTCTCCGCCACACGGGTTAGTCCGGGTCTTGGTCCTGCGGAGCCGGGCGAACCCGCCTGAGCATCGCCGGACCGTGTCCCTTGTCGATGCGCAGCAGTTCCGGATAGGCCCTGCCGAGCCAAACCGTGGTACACGCCAACATGGCGGCGCTGATAAGTAGACCGATATCGATGCCGACGAATTCCGCCGCCGCGCTGATGGGTATCACTCCGAGCGGCATCAAACCGTGGGACATCATCATGATTGCGTTGACGCGACCACGGACATGCGCCCGCACCGCCAGTTGCACGATGCTCATGTTGAGTGAGCCCATGACCGAGCCGAACAGCCCCGTGAACAGCCCCAGGAACATCGCCCAGAACGTCGTGGTCGTTAGGGCGAAAACCGCCAACGACACCGCCCACAGATAGGCCGACACAAACAGGACGCGGCCTTTTCTGCTGATGTCGCCGAGCCGGGCCAGCGTCAGGGAACCTGTCAACGCGCCGGCGCCCATCGCCGTGAGGATGAGGCCGAGGTCTTCCGGCCCCCCGCCGATCACGTCCGAGTTGAAGGCGGGCAGCAACATTTGCGAAGTGAATCCGAACGTCATCGGGCCGATACCCATGATGAGGAGTCCAACCACGATGCGTTCGTGCTTCATGTAGCGGAATCCATCTGCCACATCCGTCAAGACGGTGGTGTCGCGCCGCCGGTTGGGGTTGCCCCGATTGCGCATCATGAACGTGCAGACAACCGAGGCTGTGTAGAGCGCGCCAATGCAGTAGAACACGATGCCGATGCCGGAGGTGGACGTGGTGTCCCCTGCCGCGAACGCCGCAATCAATGCGCCGGCCAGCGTCGGTCCGAGTATGCGCGACAGGTTGAATGTAGAGCTCTGCAATGCCATGGCGTTGACCAGGTAGCGGCGCCCTACGAGTTCCGGAATGATCGACGACCGGGCCGGCATGCTGAGCGACATCACGGTGCCATGGAACAGGCCGAACCAGATGAAGTGCCAGAAAGTGACCTGCCCCTGGTAGATGATGGTCGCTAGCAGGAAAATGGCGGCGGTGCTCAGGATCTGAGCGGCGATCATGATCGTTTTCTTGCTCAGACGATCGGCGATGACGCCGCCGGCCAGCGAAAACACCATCGACGGGAGCATGGATGACAGCATCACCCAGGTCAGGGCCAGGGGTGACTTCGTCATGTCGTATATGAGCCATCCGCGCGCCACCATCTCCATCTGCATGGCGAAGGACGCGGCGAGGTTGGACACCCAGACAAACCGAAAGTCGGCAATGATGAGAGAGGAAAACATTCCTCGGGGGTAAAAGGTCGCTGCTGGGCGCGGCTTGTCCTGACCTTCAGTCATGCGGGTAGCGCGGCAGGCGGCCGCCGGTCTGAGTCAGGGGCCGCTTGCGGGCTCTAGTTGGCCTGTTTATTCGATCCTGCCGGGTCGGCCCCTGGAGCGATACCCCAGGTGATGGCGTTGCGCAGCAGTGTCTCGAATGCGCCGTTTTCCCAACTACCGCGAAAGTGCCCGGGGGTCTTCCGACTCCTGACAACGGATTCGTCCACGAACGGCTGCCAATTCGACACCGGCGAATGGCAGTGGCCCAGGGCGACGTAGGCGACGGCGCCGTTCCCGGCGGGCTTGACATAGCCAAGGACGCGGGTCTTGCCATCCGGCAACAGCGACGTGTCGGCGTCGTAGTGGAAACCGAATCCGGGCGGCGACGGATCCCGCGGCAACTCTGTAGTCAGCAGGACCTCGGCATCCCCGATGGGTTCGACCATGTACAGTTCATCTTCGGTCTCGAAAGCCCTGGGCAGACCTTTCGTCAGGGGGTGCCGGTCATTGACCGCAACCTCGAACCGCCGAACAGGCGGATGATTCAGGAAAAAACAGCCGAGCGTCTCGTGATGCGCCTCCCTGACCATCTGGCGTTGCGAAGACCCGTGGACTCGGGCTGCCCGCCCGCCGCTGGTGCCGTGCAGGCCGAACCAGCGCCCGCCGCCGGCGAGCCACTCCCTCAACGTCCCGAGTTGCTTCGCATCGGGGTATGGCCCCGCGACATAGGTTATGAGGAGGCGGGTATCGGCCAGCCACTTGTCGAGATCACTGAAATCGCCGGCGACGGTGGTGGCGATGTCCTCGTGCTCCGCCAGCAACCCGAGGAGCCGTAGACGCGCGTAGTCCATGTCGTGCCCGGCGCTGGCACCGGGAGGATAGCCGCCGGTTACAAGATGCACGCGATTAGCCATGTTTGATTCTCCCGTTCGCCCGGTTGCTTGCGAAACGTCTGTACCGCGATCGCTTTTCCGCATTAAACCAACGGCAACTCGCCCGCGCCACCGCAACAGGGACACCGACCGGAATAGGGACACCCACCACCGGAATAGGGACACCCACTGAAATTTGGATACCCACCCGAACATTCGGAATAGCGACCGGAATAGGGACATCCACCACCGGAATAGGGACACCCATGACATCAACGGGGACACCCACGCGAGTGCCCCGCGAAAGGGACACCCATCGCGCCCGAACGCCGAGCGAACATCGCGCAAACGCGTGATGGCGAAGCGCCGCAAAACGCGCAAAGATAGGGGCGAATCGAAGGGGGTGAAGATGTCGAACGAATCTGTGTTGGTGATGACGCCGCCTATCGACGATGCGCTGCGTTCCTGGGCGCGGCGGTTGCGGAGCGATGTTCCGGGGCTGGATGTTGTCCTGGCGGAGGATGATGCGGCGGCACGGGAGGCCATTGCCCGCGCGGAAGCGGTCTACGGTTGGGTGTCACCGCAGATGTTGTCCGCGGCAGGAAAGCTGCGCTGGTTGCAGAGCCCCTTTGCCGGTCCGTTTCCCGGCTACTACTACCGCGAACTGATCGATCACCCGGTGATCGTGACCAACGCGCGCGGCATTTATTCGGATCACATCTCCCATCACATTCTGATGTTCATGCTGGCGCTGTCGCGCGGCTTGCCGTATTGGATGGCGGCACAGCGCGCTGCCAAATGGGATTCAACCGTCCGCAAACACGGCTACGTCAGCGTGGCCGGTTCGACCGTGCTCATCAACGGCGTAGGCGGCATTGGCGCCGAGGCCGCCAGGCTGTGTGACGCGCTTGGGGCAACAGTCATCGGCATCGATCCGCGTCCCGAGCATGCATGTCCGGCTGAGATACACGCGCCGGCAGAACTGGATAGCCTGTTGCCGTCCGCGGACTTCGTCGTCACTACGGCACCGCACACGCCGGAAACGGAGTTCATGTGGAATGCGGACCGATTTCGACGGATGAAGTCGTCGGCGTACTTCATCAATATCGGTCGCGGCATGACGGTCAAGCTCGACGACCTGACCGCAGCACTGACTGACGGCGAAGTGGCGGGCGCGGGTCTCGATGTGTTCGAGATAGAGCCGCTGCCCGCGGACCACCCGCTCTGGCGTCTGGACAACGTCCTCATTACGCCGCACGTGGCGGCGGCGGGCGCTGCTGACATCCCCGAGCGCCGTTACGCGCTGCTGGCGGACAACGCGCGGCGATTCGTCGCGCAAGAACCCCTGCGCAACGTCGTCGACAAGGCTCGCTGGTACTAGAAACTTGCGGGACACGACACCAGACCCTCCGGGCCTTGCCGAACGCTCCCCGGTCGCTGCACAATCGAGTCGGTCTTGGGAGACGGACGTATGAAGACAGTTAGAGAAGTAATGCGGCACCGGGGCCGTGGCGCGATCTACTCGGTCTTGCCGATCGCCAGCGTTTACGAAGCTATCGAGAAGATGGCGAATCAACACGTCGGGGCACTTCCCGTTTTGCAGGAGGGCAAGCTCGTGGGCGTCGTGTCCGAACGCGACTACGCCCGCAAGGTGATCCTGAAGGACAAATCGTCGAAGCAGACCAAGGTATCGGAAATCATGACGCGGGAGGTGATCACCGTGGCGCCCGGCGACCGCGTGGAATCATGCATGGAACTCATGCAGCGTCATCACATTCGCCATCTGGCGGTGGTGGATTCCGGAGTCATCATCGGCATGCTCTCGTTGCGCGACCTTCTCACCGAAGTCATGGCGGAACAGGCGGCGATCATCGACCAGATGGAGCACTATATTCGCGGCGATCAATAGCCCGGTTGATCGCTCCACACGACTTCGTCGAACTGACGGCGAGGTGTTTGCCTTGCCCGCTACAGTGATCGCCGCTTGCGCGGGATTCGGACATCATGGTCCCAGATCCCGAGTTCGTTGACGGCATAGACGTATCGGTATCCCCCGGGTCTTCGGCTGCGGTAGATGCGGTTGTCGGTGTCCAGCAGCCAGGTCGTCTGGGCGTCGAAACGCATCGCCAGAACAGCGTGATGGGAGCGGTGGCTGCGATCATAGACAACGACGATGCGCATGTTCTCCGGGGCGAAACCGAAGTAGCGCAAGAGCAGGTACTTGGCCGTCGCGAAGTCTTCGCAGTCGCCGCCTTTCTCGAGGAACTCCAGCAGCGTCGCCCAATGGGAAGGTATCGAGAAACTGCCGTTCTCGTTGCGGACGATCTTGCGTCGGTCCTTGTTGTAGCGCTTGCGGTTGACATACCGATTGACCAGTTGGATCTGCTTCTCTCTCGGCAGCGCCGCGCCCTGGGCCAAAACCACGTGCAGCGACTTCGACCGCCGCGCGCACGCCGCCTTGTCGTCGAGACACCCTTGCAGGCCGGCGAACTGCGCCGCGTGGCGCGACAGCATCTCCGTCCACGCCGGCCAGGCGCCTGACTCGGCGAGGAACTCTCCCGACTCAAACGCGTAAGGCGCGGCGTTGATCGCATTGGACAGGCAGCAAATCATCAGCACGGAGCATCCCCGGCGAAGGACTCGACGAATCCGCCTGGAGTGCATCGATGCCATCCATTGGGGACGCTTGTTCACTCCGGCAGCCACCGGTCCTGCCATCCCGTATCCGGCTGCGCTTCGGCGAAAGACCAGCGTTCGCCGAACTTGCCGTCATAGACGACCTGGCGAACCGGTTTGCGACCTAAGGGGCCGTGCCTGTCCGTCGGGTAGCCGACAGGCACGACACAGTAAACGGCGTTGTTGTCCGGAATGCCGAGCATGTCGCGCAACGCGTCCTCGTGGGAAAGCGGGAAGTTGAATACCGAACCCGAGAGCCCCAGGCCGCGCGCCGCGAGCAGCAGGTTCTGCACCGCCGGAAACGTGCTGCCGCCCGGGGTGCTGTGTCTTCCCTTCAGCCCGAGGACGACGACGAGTACCGGCGTTTCCGCCAGGTGGTGCACCAGGTGTTCGACGCTCTTGAGCGACAACCGCTGAGACCGCGGCAGGGCGCCCGTCGCTTCGGGGTGTTCGGCGAAGCGCGCCTGATAGCGGCGCCAGGGGATTTGCGCCCACTTCTGCATCTCCCGCTTGTGGCGCTTGTCGCGCACGAGAATGAAACGCCAATCCTGCGCGTTCTGCCCCGACGGCGCTCGAATGGCCGCGTCCATTAGCTGAAACAGTATTTCGTCCGGGACGGGGTCCGGCCTGAGCCGCCGTAGCGCGCGGGCGCTGTACATCGTTGCGAACAAGCCTGGGTCGTCGCGCATGCTAGTGTCCCGCAACCACTAAGGCACCGGCGAAAACTCGGAGACGTGGGCGCGCAGGACGTCGCCTTGTTCATTGATCAGTCGCAATGTGGCCGCATCGTCCCAGGCGATCGCTTCGAGCTGCTTGGCGACAGCTCGATTCAGGTCGAGTCTGTGGGCAGTTCCGTCAAGCCAGTTGTCGTCATCCTGAGGCCGATCGAATATCCACAACGCGCTGTAAGTCGCAACGGCCAGTCGCTCGCCGTCCGGCGACAGATCCGCGCCGGTGGCGAGCACCACGTCTTCTCGCCGACCGATAAGGGTCAGGACGTTTTCGCGGTCCACGTATTGGGTGTCCAGGCGATAGAGCTTGACGCCCGCTTCCCAGGAGGCGTGCATGCCGGGCCGGCGATGTTTCGTAAGGAAATAGAGTTTGCCGTCCGCCGCGAATACGGCTTCGCAGTCGAAGTGCCACTGTTCGGCGGGGAAACGCCGCTGGTCGGGATAGCGGATGGGAATGAACTTCAGCGCGCGCATCCTCGCGACGGTCCGCGGGTCCGCTTCATTGACCGCGTAGACGCCCAGGTCGCGGCGCGCATTGCCGTTGTTGCCGACGTCGGCGAGGTACAGCACGCCGTCCGCAAGCGCGATGTCCTCCCAGTCCGTGTGCCAAGCGTTGTCGATCCGGTGTCCGGGCCATTTGTCGGCGGAGATGCGCAGATAGGTCGGCTTGACCGGACGCGAATCCGGGTCGATGGCGTAGATGCGCGCGACGTCGCCGCTATCGTTGTGCACCCAATAGTAGTTGCCGTAGCTCGACTTCACGATGCCGCTGATTTCCGAGAGTTCCCCATGGGTCACGCGGCCAACCAACTCGACGGCGCTCGCCGATGTCGCCACGGCCGCCAACGCGGAAAGCCACAGCGATACCGTCCTCTTTGCGCCGCGTCCCGCCATGCGTCTGGCCGAAACGGTACGTGCGCCGCTAGCCCGCTCGCTGCGGGTGCGCGGCCAAATTGCGCGGGCTTTGGTCTCAATCATCGGAGATCGTGGTCTCCCTGTCGGTGATGAATTCCAACAATGCCGGCGTCGGCGGTATTCATCTCGGTTTCTGGTCCGCCGAGCGAAATGCGAACTTTGGCGGAAACCCGCGGGCGGCGCAAACGAGGATGTCGCGGCTGCCCTTCGTTTTTCGGTGCTGACGCTGTTTTGCCCGCCGTGCCACGGCCTCCTCGGCGCCCCAATACAGGCTACAATCCGCGCGCCGGAAGAGTCCTCCCGGTAAGGTTTTGGTGGAACGAAGGATCATGCGTCGGATCGCGGGTTTCTGCGCCACTGCGGTGCTGGCGCCGCTTGCTGCGTACGTCGCGCCGCGCGGCTCGCATCCCGATCTCAACGGCATTTGGCAAGCGCTCAACGAGGCGAACTACGACATCGAGTTGCACATGGCGCGCGCCTCGATGCAACTGCGCGACGGCCGCGATCCGACAGAGCCGCCGCTGCCGCCGAGAGACCGGTAACCCGGTCCCGGTCCGCTTGCGCGTGGAGGAAGTCCTGATCGCCGGCGCGGACGCGGACGCCGCCATCCGGGCGCCGGATCGCGAACCCTTGTCGTACGCGGCCCTCCGCGAACAGGTATGGGGCACTGGACGCGCGCTGCGCGGAGCAGGTATCGGCCCGGATGACCGCGTCGCCATCGTGCTGCCGAACGGCCCGGCGATGGCGGGCGCGTTTGTCTGTATCACCCCGTGGTGCGCCGCCGCGCCGCTGAATCCGGCGTACAAGGCGGACGAGTTCGATTTCTACCTCGGTGACCTCGACGCGGCGGCGTTGGTCGCCGCCGAAGGTGCGGACGGTCCGGCATTGGCGGCGGCGGATCGGCGCGGCGTACGCATACTGCGTCTGCGGGAGGAGAGCGGGGCGGGAGCATTCTCGCTGGCGACGGATCGCGAGGCACCCGTCGAACCGCGCGGGGCCGACGCGACGGCGCTCGTTCTGCATACCTCGGGCACCACTTCGCGGCCGAAGATGGTTCCCCTGACGCAGGCGAACCTACGGGCCTCGGCGCGCAATATCGCGCGCACGTTGTCGCTGTCTCCAGCCGATACCTGTCTCAACATCATGCCGCTCTTTCATATTCATGGCCTGATGGCGCCGGTTCTGGCCAGCTTGTCCAGTGGCGCTTCGGTGTATTGCACGCCGGGCTTCGACGCGTTGCGCTTTTTCGCCTGGCTCGAGGCGGCCGCGCCGACCTGGTACAGCGCGGTGCCGACGATGCATCAGGCGATCCTCGCCCGCGCGCCCCGCAACCGCGAACGGATCCGTGGCGCCGCGCTGCGCTTCATCCGGTCGTCGTCGGCTTCGCTGCCGCCGCCGGTGATGGCCGCCCTGGAGGAGACGTTTGGCGTGCCGGTCCTCGAGGCCTACGCCATGACCGAAGCGGCGCACCAGATGTGCTCGAACCCCTTGCCGCCGGGGGCGCGCAAAGCCGGATTCGTCGGTCCCGCGGCGGGTCCGGAAGTGGCCATCATGGACGCCGAAGGCGTTGCGCTCGATACCGGCCGGGAAGGGGAGATCGTCATTCGGGGCGAGAATGTCATGGACGGCTATCTGGCGAACCCCCAAGCCAACGCCCAGGCGTTCCACGGCGAGTGGTTTCGGACCGGAGACCAGGGCTACATGGACAGTGACGGCTACGTCAAGGTGACCGGCCGATTGAAGGAGATCATCAACCGCGGCGGCGAGAAGATCGCGCCCCTGGAGGTCGACGAGGTATTGCTGGACCACGCCGCCGTCGCCGAGGTATGCACGTTCGCGCTGCCGCATTCCCGCCTCGGCGAAGACGTCGCGGCGGTGGTAGTCCAGGCCGAGGGCCATGCGACGGATGCGGACGCGCTCAGAGACTTCGCGGCGATTCGGCTGGCGGACTTCAAGGTGCCCCGGACCATCGTATTCGTCGACGCGATTCCGAAAGGCGCGACCGGAAAGATACAGCGTATCGGGCTCGCCGCCGCACTGGGATTGGTCGAGTGAAAACGTTCCCCGGCGGATGCCACGCGGCCTCGACCCCGCGCCGAGTACGCCGATGACGAAAGTATGTGTATACGGCGCCGGGGCGATTGGTGGCTACCTCGCCGCCCGCCTGGCGCAGACCGGCTGCGACGTGTCGGTCGTCGCCCGCGGGCCGCACCTGGCGGCCATGACAGCGCGTGGTCTGCGGCTCGAAACGGGCGAAGAGCGGCTGACCGTCAAGGTGGCCGCGACCGACGATCCGGCGACGCTCGGGCGTCAGGACTACGTCATCGTGACCCTGAAGGGCCATTCGGTCCCGGCTGTCGTCGAGCCGATGCAACCGCTGCTCGGGCCGGATACCGCAGTGGTCAGCGCTGTCAATGGGATCCCCTGGTGGTATTTCCACCGCCTCGCCTCGCCCCTTGGCGAACGCCATGTCGAAAGCGTCGATCCGGGAGGCGCCGTGTGGCGGGGCATCGGACCGGAGCGCGCCGTCGGCTGCGTGGTGTATCCGTCCTGCGAAGTGGTTGCGCCCGGCGTAGTGCGCCACCTTGCGGGCGACAGGTTCGTGTTGGGAGAGCCGTCCGGCGCGCGCAGCGAACGCATCCGCGAACTCGCGTCCGCACTCTCGGAAGCGGGCTTGAGGGCGCCGTTGCGGTCACGCGTGCGCGACGAGATATGGATCAAGCTCTGGGGCAACGTCGCCTTCAACCCCTTGAGCGCCCTCACCGGCGCGACCCTCGACGTATTGGCCACGAGTCCCGGCACGCGTAGCGTGGCCCGCGCCATGATGGTCGAAGCCCGCGCCGTGGGCGAGGCTTTCGGCGCGCGTTTCGCCATCGATGTCGAGCGACGCATGGACGGCGCCGCCCGTGTTGGCGCGCACCGCACCTCGATGCTGCAAGACCTGGAACTCGGTCGTCCCCTGGAAAACGAGGCGATTGTCGGCGCCGTGCAGGAACTCGGCGCGTTGGCAGGCATCGCCACGCCGACCATCGACCTCGTTCACCACCTGCTGCGTCAACGAATCGCCGCAAGGGACCTCGCGGCGACCTAGCCCAGCGGGCCGGTTCTATGGGTGGTACTGGCGCTCCACTTCGGCCTGGAGAGCGGCGTCTCGGGCCTTGATCAGACCGGAGGCGGTCCAGCCGAGCAGGGCCTTCAGCGGGAATTTTCGGCCCGGGCAATCGGTGCGGTCGCCGCGCACTTGGCGATGTCCGCCGACGACCACATCCGGATAGCGCTGCTTGATCTGCAGGAGCAAGTCTTTCAGCGCTTCGATCTGAAGATTGCCCGGGGATGTTTCGGAGAAGGATCCCTCGAGCCCGATTTCTATCGAGTTCGCATGGCTGGCGCGCTCGGACTCCGACAGGAGCCCCGCGACTTCCCCTGTTGCCGATACGCGATAGTGCACCGGATCGTCGCAGGCCCCGTGATGGACCAGCACGAACTTGATCGGACCGCGCTGCAACTCGTCTCCTCCTGCGGCACGAGAGCGTGTCAGAACTTGCCGCGTTTGGGTCTTTCCCAGGTGGGTGCGAACTCGATCTCTGGCGGCGGTGCCGTGGAAACGACCTTGTCGCCTCGACTGACTTCGCCCTTCAGCGATACGGTTTCGGCGATGCTGAATCTGTCCTGGACCTGAACGACGCGAGCACTGCCGACTTTCGTCTCGATGCCACCGAGACTCAGGCCCGTTTCGGGGTCGATCAGCTCTTCGCCCATTGCGAGGACCTCGACGACATCGCCGACCGACACGACGCCTTTGCCGAGGTTAAGCCATACCCGATCGCCATCGGCCCTGACAACGCTGCCGGTTGCGGGCACCGCGCCGATTCGCTTGACAAACTCGTACACGCCCTTGTTAACGCCCGCGATAACGGCTTGGCCAATCGGAGTCCTGGAATAGTTCGAGAAGAAGCCGCCGAGGCCGGCGCCGCCACCAATGGCCAAACCGCCGAATGTCAGTCCCGATTCGCGAATCACCGATTCGATCTGCCTGGTGTACGTGACTTCGCTGGTTTCGGCGTCGATCAGACGGAAGTTCAGGCCGACGCGTCCCTTCCCGGACTTGATCCCCACGGCGCCCAGCACGCCAGCCCGATCCCCGATTAAAGCGCCGAGACCGCCGCCGTCGCGGCTTGACACGTTGGCTTCATAGTCGGTCACGACAACTTGCACCAGGTACTGGGCGCCCAGGATGTTGCCGGTGGCGGCGCCCGAAGGTTTCGCAACGCGATCCGAAGTGACCAGGTCCTGTTCTTTCAGGACCGAGTCCAATGCTTGCCGTTCGAGCAAACGGAATCGGCCCGTTCGATTCATCGCATCGGCGACGATCGCTTCGATACCGTTGACTGGCACCATGTTGGAGTGTTCACCGCCCCACGTGACGGTTGTACCATCGGGTGCCGCGACCTTGAACGTGGATTCGGAACTGGTGTTGTCCACGGAAAGCACTGCCACCCTCGCGCGCCCGCCTTCATACGGTCCCCACTCGAGTTGCACAAGGTATCTGGAATCGATGGCGTCGATCGATTCGGGCAGCGGCAGCTTCGCCTGTTTGCCCACCGCGTAGGCGAGGTACTCGGCCTGCGCCGTCCCGCTCGTCAGAAGAAAGGCGATCAATGCGCCTATGGGTAGCCGCGACATATCCATCCAACCCCCTCCTGGTGCAGCGCGGGTGAGGGGAAAACCATACAGCAGCGCGGGTGCCTGTCAATGCGAAGGGGGTCTGCCTTGAAAATTCCGGGTCAGGCGTCCGCGCGCCACTGCGAGACGCGGTCGATCTCGATCCTGATGGCGGAGGTGATCGGCACCGAGGCGTATTGCGGGTACTTGTCGCGAAGCGCCGCGAGGGCGCCGGCGAAGCCGGCCTCTTCCCGCCGAACGACCGACGCGTGACCGTCTACGCGCACCCACCATAGCGCGCGCCAGTCTTCCTCGTAGTGGTCGATCAACAGGCACACGCGGGGGTTCGCGCGAATGTTCTCGAGCCGTTTCAATCGCTGGTGCCGCTTCGGCTTGCCATCGACGGGAACCCAGAGGGCGCCATCGCGGTGGGCGAACACCACGGGAACCAGGTGGGGCTTGCCGGCGTCGAGGGTGCCGAGACGCGCGACCCGCGCGCCAGCCAGCGCATCCGCCGCGAACGCACGCCGATGTTCCTCTTTGGACATGCCCGGTTGCTCGAAGGCGGCGAGGGCGGCCGCCGGGCTTTGTAGGCTATCATGCGGTTGCGCGGTGTCCGGCACCGCAGTTCTGGAATCGCGCCGTCCCGTCAACTCAGGAGACCCCATGGCCGAAGCGCTCGATCTCAACCAAGCCCCCGATTTCAAGTACATAGGCACGCGTCCCGTGCGGCCAGACGGCCTTGAGAAGGTCACCGGACGCGCCAATTTCGGCGCCGACTTCGACATGCCGGGCATGATCCACGGGAAAGTGGTGCGCAGTCCCCATGCGCACGCGCGCATCAGGTCCATCGATACGTCCAGGGCTGAAGCGATCCCCGGGGTCACGGCGATCATCACCGCTGCGGATTTTCCCGACCGCAGCAAGCTCGGGTTTGGGCAGCGGGCGTTCAACGAAAACCTCCTGGCCAGCAACAAGGTGCTGTATCACGGCCATGCGGTCGCTGCCGTCGCGGCGGTTTCGACCCGGGTCGCGGAGCTGGCCGCCAACGCCGTCGAGGTGGACTACGAGGTGCTCGAATCCGTCACCGACGCGCTTGAGGCCATGGCGCCGGATGCGCCGTTGCTGCACGACGACATGTTCACGCAGGGTTTGCCGGAGACTCCCAAAACGGCCTCCAATATCTCCAAGTACAACGTGATCACGAAGGGCGATGTGGAGGTGGGTTTTGCCGACGCCGACGAGATTATCGAGCGCACCTTCGTCACGCCCATGGTGCACCAGGGATACATCGAACCACATGCTTGCGTGGGCAGCCTCAAGGAAGACGGGCAAGCCACGTTGTGGTGTTGCACGCAGGGCCATTTCGGCGTGCGAGACCAGACCGCCATGGTCCTGGGGATGGATGTGGGCGATATCCGCGTCATCGCCAGCGAGATCGGCGGCGGTTTCGGCGGCAAGACCACGATCTACCTGGAGCCGCTGGCGTTGAAGCTGTCGCAGAAGAGCGGCCGGCCGGTGAAGATGGTCATGTCGCGGGAGGAAGTGTTCCGCGCCACCGGCCCGGCGTCGGGGACCGTCAACACGATCAGGATCGGCTGCAAGCGAGATGGCACCGTGACCGCCATGTTCGCCAAGCTTGTCTTCGACTCCGGCGCCTTTGCGGGCAGTGCGATGGGGGCGGGCGCGATGTGCATATTTGCGCCTTACGATGTGGACCATGTGCGTATCGAAGGCTGCGAGGCGGTGACGAACCGCCCGCGGGTCGCCGCGTATCGCGCGCCGGGCGCGCCGCAGGCGATGTACGCCGGCGAGTCCGTCATGGACGAACTGGCGCAGCGGATCGGCATGGACCCGATCGACTTCCGCCTGAAGAATGCGGCCGAGGCCGGTACACAGGCGGCCTACGGCCCGACGTTCGGGGCCATTGGCCTCAAAGCTTGCCTCCTGGCCGCCAGGAATCACCCGAACTACAAGGCAACGCTGCCCGAAGGTCACGGCCGCGGCGTCGCAGTGGGCTTCTGGTTCAATGGCGGCAACACCTCGAGCGCCGAGGTGCACCTGACCGAGTCCGGCATCGTCAAGATCGTGGAAGGCAGCCCCGACATTGGCGGGAGTCGCGCGTCCATGGCATTGATGGCTGCGGAAACCCTCGGCGTGCCCTACGAGCGGGTGCGCGTTCAGGTCGCGGACACCGACAGCACCGGATATTGCGCCACGACGGGCGGAAGCCGGGTCACTTTCGCCACGGGACTGGCGGTGGTCCGCGCATGTGAGGATGTGATCGGCCAACTGCGTGCGCGAGCCGCCGCGACCTGGGACATCGACGTCGACCAGGTGGAATGGAAGGACGGCTCGGCTCGACCGATCGAGGGCGTCAACATCGAGGCGGAGCCGCTTTCGATCCGTGAACTTGCGGCAGACTCTGCGCGCACGGGCGGTCCGATCTCGGGGCGCGCATCGCTCAATGCGCAGGGTCCCGGACCGTCATTCTCGGTGAATCTGGCCGATGTCGAGGTGGACCGGGAGACCGGCCGCGCGACGGTTACGAGCTTCACCGCCATTCAGGATGCGGGCAAGGCGATTCACCCCGACTACGTGGAAGGCCAGATGCAGGGCGGGGCGGTCCAGGGCATTGGCTGGGCGTTGAACGAGGAGTATCTCTACGACGACAACGGCGTGCTGGAGAATCCGGGTTTCCTGGACTACCGCGTGCCCGTCGCTTCGGATTTGCCCATGATCGACACGCAGATCGTCGAGGTGCCCAACCCGAACCACCCCTTCGGCGTGCGGGGTTGCGGTGAGACACCCATCGTCGCGCCGTTGGCCGCGGTCGGCAACGCGGTCAGCCGTGCCCTCGGCATACGGATGGCGGAACTGCCCATGTCGCCACCGAAGGTGCTCGAGGCGATTACGGCCAACGGCGGGAACTGACGGATACGCCACGCGACGAAGGCCGCGTCTCGTTTTCTGTCCTCGCGGCTGCGAAGAGAGGCCGGGTAGATGCCCGTTTGGGCTCAGAAGAGCTTCATGCTCAAGTGCTCGCCACGCGCGCCTCGTAGCCGAGCAAATGATCGACGTGTTCGACGAGTGCTGGTGATTCTGGCGACCACTCCATGCGTTGAGTGACTGATTTGAGGTTGGGCGCGCCGTAGACAAAACGTTCGTCATATCGCTGATAGAGCGTCGCGAAGAACTTTTCGATGTGGAGTGGGCTGTCGGCGTAAGGAAAGCCCGTCAGCAATCGACCGGCAGCACCTTGTCGTACATTGACCAGCGCGAGTGACACTGCCTCGTAACGGCTTATGTCGTCACGGATTCCGCGACGACCAGCGAGTTCTCGCAGTGCTGAATGGAAGCGAATGATTGCCTCTACGGGTTCATGGTTTCTGGTGATCGCGATGTCGTTGGCGGCTATGAGAACTGAAGCCTGATTGGCTCGAATCACGAAAAGGAAGCCAAACACCAACGCGGGATACGTGATGTGCAGATTCGTGCACTCACCTATGGTTTCTTCCATCCGGTTCGTCAGGTTTCGAAACGCTCCCGTCATGCCCTTGCACGACACCGCCAGAACTGGCCCAAGCTGCGGTTTCGTTGCCACGACATCCACACTCTTGGTCTTCAAGCCACCGAAGACTGTCGCTTCACCGCCCGTAGCCGTCGATGGATCGAAGTGAATAAGATTCTGCCCGCGACGCCGGGTGACAGAGAACGGCGGCCGGGGTTTCAGATCGTCGGGATGAAATCCACCTTCGAGCGCGAGGCGGCATGCCACATACCAATGCAAGGGCTTGATGTGTTGTTGGCTTTGGGTACGGCCGCCATAGACGGCGAAGTGTTTGAGGGCTTCCACTTGACCGACCCACTGACAGCGACGATTTGACATATCAGGTGGCGGCATAGTGCCTCCAACTTCTCATGGTCGAAATGGCGGCGCGGGTATCAGCACCGGAGAGGGCAGGGAGTTCCGTCGGGTTCGGCAAGACGATTCGGCTTGCCTCGCCGGGCTCTAGTTTGAGTACGCCGCCGCCGAGCGGATGGCCTTCGAGTTCGCAACTGAGCTGAACAAAGGGGGTTGCCCAAGTGTCGAGAAGGTGACGGCATGCCTTCTTTTCGCGAATGTGGACGCAGTGCACTGAATTTGTGCATGCCACTCCTGCAGAGTTGCGAACCAGGCTCGGAGCAACACCGGACATGTAGGTCAAAAAGAAATCTGGGATGCGGACATGCGGTACGGAGTACCACGGATCGCGCGTCCGACATTTGTACGATTTCCGTGCCTCCTTCCCCTGATCGGTTTCCAGATATTTCTCTACACTCAGCGGCAGATCCACATTCTTTGGAATCTTGAGCAGCAACATGGCCTCGTCGGTCTCTCGCCACCAGTTGACGGTTCGGCTTGTCAGCCGCCGTGACGGCAATAGCCGACTGGTGCGCACGGTCGGGCAGAGCAATTGGGGGGGATATCCCAAGCGACCGTCTCCGAAGGTCTCAGGTGAAAGAAGTCGTTAGCGCCGGTAACGTAGCCGATACCGATTGAAGCGATGTCGCCAAATCGCACCGCATCGGGATCAGACGCTGCTGTGAGGTATGCGTCTCGAACGGACAACGGCAACAAATAGGGTCGCAAACGGTAGTTCCAAGACTGTCGCCAATCGGCAACGGAGACCGATACGCTCCTGCGAGTTGGTTCGGCAGAAGGTTCGAAACGATCCTGAACGGAAAAGCACAGCTCGGAGGCCGTCCCGCCGAATCCGTCAGCGTAAAGCAGCCAGCAGTCTTCCGAGAGTTCAGGGAAGAGCTTTTCCCGAACGGCAACGATTTGTAGGACCGAGAAGTTCCCGACAAGATACTCGATCAGTGGTGCCGCATAGGGAGCGTGGCCGACCTCTGCGGGAACCACGAAGGCCATACGCCCGCCCGGCTTCAACAGGCTGGCAGTGGCAACCAGGAACGGTGCCCAGGACGACGTCAAGGCGGAGAAGTTCGCGCCGAGCGAAGCGCACAGATCGAGCGCGCGCGTACGAGACGTCCCTTTGAAGGTCTGGTATCGAATGAAGGGTGGATTGCCGACTGCGCAGTCGAAGCGCTCTTTGGTACGAGCCGCCCAGGCGAAAAAGTCCTCATGGTGGACAAGCGCGTGTGGCGCTCGCTCCGCGGCCTGCGCGACAGTCCCGGCGTCCTGCTCTATGCCAACGCTGTTTTGATGAAACGCGATGAATCTTCCGTCTCCGCAAGCGGGATCGAGCAGGCGATCGGTGCTGCCGCGCACCGACCATCGAACAAGCGAGAAAACGACGCTCTCGGGCGTGTAGTAGGCGCCGTTGCGTTTCCGGGCAAGCGGGGACATCGGCGTTGGTGTTTTGTTTGTCCGCGACAGGCGCTTGTTGGATCGGGAGCCGGGGGAATGAGATGGTGAATTGTCGCACGGGGGTCCTTTGTTGTCAGAAAATACTACCGACAAGGTCAGTCCTCACCGTGGGTGTTCCTGCCTTTTGAACCCCGGCGGTGCCCTCTGATACGGATCCGTCGGGCGGCTCTGCAGTTGGACAGTCCCATGGCTTCCGCTAGGCTGCTTCAACCGTGATTGACGCGCCTGCGGAAGTTGCACTTCCTCGAAAAGGACATTCCTTGAACAACGTCCAAAGACTCAGCTACGCGGTCGGCGACTTCGGCATCAATCTGTATTTCATGTCGGCGATGACCTTCCTGCTGTTCTTCTATACGGACGTGTACGGACTATCGGCCGCCGTCGCGGGCGGCGTGTTCCTGGTGGCCAGGATCGTCGATGCGGTCACCGATCCCGTCATGGGTTTCATCGCCGATCACACGCGCAGCCGTTGGGGGAAGTTCCGTCCCTACGTGCTCTACGGTCCGGTTCCGCTCGGGTTGATTGCCGTCGCGATGTTTACCGTCCCCGGTTTCGGAGACTTCGGCAAGGTGGTTTGGGCGTATTCAACCTACATTCTGTTTGGCATCGCCTATACCGTCGTGACGATCCCCTATGCGGCCATGACCGCGGTAATGACCGACGACTACCAGGAACGGACGCGCCTGACGACGCTGCGCATCGGCTGCGCGTTCGCTGGCGCCACGGTCGTTTCGGTCGGTTTGTTGCAGTTGGTGGACTGGTTTGGCGGCGGTGCCGTCGGCTTTCAAGCGGCGATGATCGTGTTCTCCGTCGTCGGGACGGCCGTGTTGTGGGTCACTTTCGCGGGCACCGGGGAGCGCATCACACCCACGCACACAGCGCACAGGCTCTCGCTTGCCGACGGCGCCCGGGCCCTGGTGGCAAACCCGCCCCTGATCGTCGTCGTGCTGCTTTTCACTCTGGGCATGCTCGCTCTTACGGTGCGCTTGACTGCGGCCCCGTACTACTTCAAGTACAACATGGGCCGCGAAGACCTGCTGTCGCTCTACTTCGGCGTGACCCTGCCGGTCATGTTCCTGGGATTGATCGCGGTGCCTTGGCTGTCCCGGCGCTTCGGCAAGGCGGGCGGCATTCGGGCCGGTGCCGTCTTTGCGATGATCGGTGCCGTGGGCTTCTACTTTACGCCGCCAGACAACATCGTGATGGTATTCGTGTGGGGATCGGTGGTCGCGATCGGCGGTGCCCCGATCGCCGTGCTTGGTTGGGCCATGATCCCGGACACTGTGGAGTACGCCGAATGGCGCACGGGCGTGCGGGCGGCCGGACTGACTTTCGCCGAGGCCAGCTTCTTTCAGAAGTTAGCCAAGGCGGTCGGGGGGGCTGGCGTTGCAGCGCTGCTGGCGGCTTTCGGCTACGTCTCCAACACAGCGCAGTCGGAGACGACGCTCGCGGCAATCCTGTGGATGATGTCCCTGGTGCCGTTCGTCATTCAGATCCTGCTCATCGCCGTCTCGCTCGCCTATCGCTTGGACGAGCGGGCGCATGCGCGTATTGTCGGCGAACTGAAGGATCGACAGGATATTTCGGTATGAAGCCGCGCATTGCATTTCTCGTCTTCCTCGCCGCGACCTCGAGCTACGGCGCGACCGGAGACATACCGCCGGCCCTACTCGGTGAAGCCGGCCCGCCGGGCGGCGAAACGCTGAACTACCACGGCGAGGCGAGGGGCTATCTTGCGCTGCCCGACGGTGCCGGACCCCACGGTAGCGTCATCCTGATCCACGAATGGAACGGCCTGGTGGATCGCGTCCGTCAGGTGGCCGATGCGTTCGCGGCGGAGGGCTATGTCGCCCTCGCGGCCGATCTCTATGGCGGCCGCACGGGTTCCAATCCGCAAGAGAACATGGCGTTGGTGCGCGAGACGCTGGCACAGCCCGACGCCCTCATCGCGAACCTGGACGCGGCCGCCGCTTACCTGAAACAGCGGTCCGACACGACCGGCAAGATCGCCGCGATCGGCTGGTGCTACGGTGGCGGCGTTGCTCTGAGCTACGCCCTGGGCAGCGAGCACCACGACGCGACCGCGATCTTCTATGGGCGCCTGCTCGACGATCCCGAGCGCCTCGCGCAAATCCGCCACGAGGTGTACGGCACTTTCGCCGGGCAGGACGCGGGCATACCGCCCGAGGCGGTCGTGCGTTTCGTCGAGACGCTTCGCGCCGCTGGCGTGGCGAACGATGTCCACATCTACGATCCGGTCAAGCACGGTTTCTGGCTGTACGTCGATCGCGACCCGGACGTCAACCGGGAACCGGCGGCGGACGCTTGGCGGCGCCTGAAGGCCTACCTCCAACGCACCCTGGGCTAGCCCAGATACTGCGTCAGGCCGCCTATAGGAGATGCCCTGGCCGGCGTCCGGTGATGACCCGGGTGTTGAATCCGAGCCAATGCATGCGGCCGATATAGCGGGCGTGTTCTATCTTGAAGCACCGGTCCATAACCACATCGAGGCCCCCGGCCCTGGCTATCTCGGCGGCTTCGTCGCTGATGACCCCGAATTGGAGCCAAAGGGCTCCGGCGCGGATAGCGACGGCCTGCCGGGCGATATCGACGGCTGCGGCGGGATCACGGAAAACATCCACAACATCCACAGGGCCAGGTATGTCCGCGAGAGACGGGTAGCATTTGAAACCCATGATCTCGCCTTCTCTCGGATTGACGGGAATGACTTCATATCCGTGCCGGTCGGCGTAAAACCCGACGAAATTGCTCGCCCGCAGCGCGTTCGGCGACAGGCCGACGATGGCCACTGTTCGCGATTGGTGCAGTATCCGTTGGATCGTCTCGGGGTCTTGGTCTTCAGGCGATACGGGCAAAAGCGGCCTCCAGGTCCCAAATGAGATCGTCCACGTCCTCGATGCCAACGGAAAGCCGGATTGTTCCCGGTCCGATGCCCGCGGCAGTCAGTTCGTCTTCGTTCAACTGCCGGTGCGTCGTGCTCGCCGGGTGAATGATCAGACTCTTCGCGTCGCCGACGTTGGCGAGGTGCGAAAAGAGCTCCACGCCCCGAATGAATTCCTGCCCGGCCTCCCGCCCGGCGGCGAGGTCGAAACAGAATACGGCGCTGGCGCCCTTCGGCAGATACTTTGCCGTCAAGGCGCTGTAGGGACTGTCGTCGAGGCCCGGATACCGCACTGAGGTCACTTCGCTGCGCCCGCGCAGCCATTCGGCCAATGTGACGGCGTTGGCGACGTGGCGCTCCATTCTGAGCGGCAGCGTTTCGATGCCCAGCATGAACAGGAACGCGTTGAACGGACTCATGGCGCTGCCCAGGTCCCGCAGGGTTTCGGCGCGCAGTTTCATCAGGTAGCCGTAGCCGCCGAAAGTCTCGTGGAACGCCAGCCCGTGATACGCCGGCGAAGGATCCGCGATCACCGGAAAGTTACCGTTGGACCAGTCGAACTCGCCGGAGTCGACCACCACGCCGCCGATGCTGGTGCCGTGGCCGCCGAGAAATTTCGTTGCCGAATGCACGACGATATCGGCGCCCCAGTCCATGGGACGGCAGAGATAGGGCGTCGCGAAGGTGTTGTCCACCACCAGGGGGATGCCGTGATCGTGCGCCAGGGCAGCCACCGGTTCTATGTCAAGGACATTGCCGCCCGGATTGCCGATCGTCTCCGCGAACAGGAGCTTCGTCTCGTCGCGCAGCGCCGCTTTCCAATTCTCGGGCGCATCGGGATTGACGAAGGTGAGCCCGACGGACAGCTTGCCGAACAGATGCTTGAGTTGGGTCACCGTGCCGCCGTAGAGCGCGGCGGAAGCGACCACGTGATCGCCGGGATTGAGCAGGGTGAAGAACGCCGCCGACTGCGCCGCCAGCCCGCTGGCGAAGGCGACCGCGCCGATCCCGCCTTCGAGGTTGCCGACGCGTTCTTCGAACGCGGCGACGGTGGGATTCATGATGCGCGAGTATGTGTTCCCGTACTCCTGCAGATTGAAGTACGCGGCGGCGGACTCCGGGTCTTCGAACACATAGCTCGTCGTCTGGAAGATCGGTACCGCCCGGGCGCCCGTATTGGGTTCCGGCCGCGCGCCAGCGTGAATGCTTCGGGTGTGGAAACCGAATGATCGCAAGGGTTTCTGATCGGGATGGGACATTGGCATCGCCCGGCTGTGGCGGGGCCGCACTCTATCACTTGGACCCGTCGACCCAAAGTGGCGATGTCGATGATCTATTGAGGACTGGGATTGAGTGAGGGTGAGGACTGGGACACACGAGTTTTTGGTCGCACGGCGCGGCGGAGATTTTGCGCGGGGATCGCGGCGGGATGCTGGGACACACGAGTTTTTGGTCGCACGGCGCGGCGGAGATTGGTGCGCGCGCCGGATCGCGGCGGGATGCTCACGCGGGTGGTGGGCGATGGCGCACCCGGTCGGGGTGCAGCGCGGGCGGCGTTGGTGGCGCGCTTGGGCTGTCGGGGAGGAAGTCGCGGTCGGGAGCGGCCGGGAACGGCGCGCGCGGGCAGGACGGCGTGGCGACCGCGCGGTGGGTCAAGCAGGGGGTCGGTCATGTCGCCTCCGGGCGCGCGGGGGCGCGCCCGGAGGTCAAGCAGGCAGGGGCACTTCGCGAAGCCGCAGGCCGCGGTCGGCCGCCCACTGCTCCAGCCGGGCTTTCGGGCCGTAGGCGCGCTGGTGCTTGGCCAGGGACGCCACCCCGGCGATCCACCGAGCCTCGCGGTCCGACGCCGCCTCGGCCTCGACGACAGCCTCCAGCCGCGCGACGTAGGCCGCGAGCGTCACGCCGAGACGCGGCGGTCGGCCGGCGGCGGCCGCCTTCTGCCCGCCGCCGCGCGTCAGGCCGGATGCCAGCGGGCGCAGGAAATCCGCCAGCGCCGCCGGGCTGTTCTCCAGCAGTCGCGCGCTGATCGACGCGTGCTGGCACTGCGCGAGCCGCCGCGCCAGCTTCGCTCGCACGGGATTCAGGTCCACGTAGGCCATCGCTGCCAGCACCGCCTCCTCGCTCAGCAGCGCGCCGGAATAAAACCGCTGCTCAAAAAAGTGCCCCTTGCAGCCGTCCTCCTCGTTAGCCCGCCGCGCGATCGGCTGCTTCAGATGCTGCATGAAACAGGACAGCGACCCCAGCGTCCGCCGTGCCCTCGCCAGCCGCTCCGGATCGCACAGCAGCAGCTCACGCGCCTCCGCCTTGCGCTCCTCAACTACCGCGCCCCGCTCTGTCGGCGGAAACGCCTCCACCCAGCGCGCTGCCACCTCCTCGGTGCTCCAACCCTCGCAAGCCTTTGGGTCGTAGTGCACAACCAGGTGGAAGTGGTTGCTCATCACCGCGTAGGCGTCAATCTCCACCGCGAAGCAGCGCGCTAGCGCCAGCATCCGCTCCACCAGCCAACGCTTGCGGTGAGAGTAGTCCTTGCCTGTGCGCTTGTCGCGCCCGCACAGCCACGCGCGGCGCACGCAGCGTGACACCAAGTGGTAGCCGAGAGCCGTCGCGTTGTCGACCAGCTTGTATCGGGGCGTCGCCATGGCCGCAAGTGTGCCGCGCCCCCCGGCCCCCGGGCGAGAGGGCATTTCCCCACTTTGCGTGCGACATCCCGCAACCGAGACTAGACACATCCACCACCCGTTGCGCGCGAAATCTCCACCGCCGCGTGGGACACAAATTCCGCGTGTCCCAGTTTTACCGTTCTCCACGTAATAACGCTTATTCAGCCGCGTGCGACACAAATTTCGTGTGTCCCAGTTTTTTCAGTTTTTTCGGCCGCCCACTGCTTCGATCCCAGTTTTTTCATTACCGTTCCCAATAGCGCTTATTCAGGGCTCCACGACTTCGAGCAGACCGTCAGGCGATCAGCAGTTCCGCAGCCGACAGCACGGCCTGGCCCACATGATCGGGATCGGCGTCATTGGCGCCAGCGATGCGTGCCGAGATCGCGTCCAGGCTTGATCCTCGGCGTGGTGCGCGAGGCTCGCGACGAGAGCGTGCTGACCGGCAACTCGTCGCGGCCGGGTCCGTCGATGACATAGCCCATCTCGAAGCGCCCGTCGCCCAGGACCATGCCGCTGCCGCACAGCGACCCCGGATGCCCGTCTGATCCGCGTGCTCGCCGCAGGTCGCAAGCGCCGCGCGCGCCGGGCGGCGGTTTCGTCATCCAGTGCGCGCAGGAATGTTTCCGGCAGGACGCCGTGGCGCAGAACGGACCTCTCGTAGCCCGCCGCGGTCTGTCCGGACACGACGCGGACAAACGCTGCGCGCGGCGTATCGTTTGGCGATCCCGCAATTCTGCGCGCTTCCCAGAAATAGGAGTCGGCGGTTCGATTCGACGCGTAGAACAGCTTCGCCAGTTCGCGGAAGTGCGCGTACTGGTTGGTGTAGAGGCGTTCATAGGCGGCGCCCGCCGCCGCGCGCAGGCTTGGTGTCGATAACGCCGTGGTGACATAGGCGGCCGCGAAGTGCGCGCCGGTCACGGCGAGATGCACCCCGGTGGAGAACAGCGGATCGATGAAGCACGCCGCGTCTCCGACGAGCACGAAGTCGTCGCCGACCATGGACTTGGCGCAGTACGACCAGTCGCGCACCGCCCTAGGACCCTGTCGCGGGACCGCCGCGTCGAGCAGGTCGCGGGTCCGCGCGCTCGATGCGATCTGCTCGGAGAAAAAGCGTTCCAGGCCGACGCGCCTGATCCGTGCCGCGCCGTAGTCCCGATCCACCACCGCGCCGACGCTGGACACCCCGCCCGCCAGCGGGATCTTCCACAGCCAGCCGTGCTCCGTCGCCTCGATGAATATGTTGCCGTCGTCCGGCGGGTCGAGATGCCGCCCGCCGTCGAAGTAGCCGTACACGGCGAGATTTCGGAAAGCGCTGTCCCATTCCTTCAGCCCGCGCGAGGTCGCGACTAGCGCGCGCTGTCCAGACGCATCGACGACCATGGCCGCTTCCGCGCGGCCGCCCCCGGCGAATGTCACCGCGCCCGCTTCCACCGAGGTCACGGCTTCCCCGAAGTGCACCGCGCATCCGCAGTCGGCGGCGTGGTCCAGCAGAATCTGGTCGAACTGCGGTCGCCACACCTGGTAGGCGTGCGGAAATCGCTTGTTCGTTTCCTTGAAGTACCAGCTCCAGGGCTCTGCATCGCGGCCCCAGGACATGGTGGCGCCCCATTTCTTGACGAAACCCGCCGCTTCGACCGCCGGCAGCGCGCCGATGTCATCCAGCACCGCCAGCGTCGCCGGCAACAGCGACTCGCCGACATGTGCGCGGGGGAATGTCTCTCGTTCGTAGAGCGCGACGTCGAAGCCTTGTCGAGCGAGGAGGGCGGCGGCGACGCTGCCCGCCGGACCGCCGCCTACGACGATGACGTCAATCGGCTGCGGCCTGCTCGGCGGTGTCTCGGTCCGACTGCTTGATGGCCTCGTTGGTCTGCGGATCCGTTTCGAACGGCCCTTTGAGATCGAGTTCCCGACCGATCTCGCGCACGGCGGGGATGACTTCCTCGCCCATGAGCCGCAGCGAGCGCATGCTGTCCTCGTGCGACATGGCGCCGTCGCCGTCCCAGAAAAAGATGGTGCCGGGCCGTAGCGTTTCCAGCACGTGGCGCACGCGCTTGATGACCGATTTCGGCGTGCCGGAAATGATGCTGTATTTCTTGGTCAGATCCGCGTATGGGTCCTTCGGCGAGGAAGGGATCGCTGCCTTCTCGCCACGCGCCCGCTGTTGTGCGATGAACTGCTCCGCCCGGCCCCGCGACCTGGCCGCGGCGAAACTTGTGAGCGTGGGCAGCAGGTTGTTGCGCTGGGTCAGCCCGGGCAGGTTCTGAATGAACGGCCGGACTATCCCCTGGTTGCCTTCGAGGAACGGATTGCTCGGCCCCTGCACGAACTTTCGACCGGCTTCGTCCGCCAACGCCTCGGTTTCGTCGACATGCACCTTGAACAGGTAGCCCCTGTGCTGGGTCCCGGCCTCGTAGCCGTTCTCGTTCGCCACCTGGTCGTAGTAGCCGTAAGACTCCTTGGTCGGCCCGAGTTCCGTCGCCAACATGATGTAGGGATACCGGTTTTTCGCCGCCCAGGCCACCGTGTTGCGGCTCATGACGCCGGGGATCCAGATCTGCGGATGCGGCGATTGGTAGGGCCGCGACCAAGGGTTCACGTAGCGATAGTGAAAGTGTTCGCCTTCCCAGCGGAACGGCCCGTCCCGCGTCCACGCGTCGATGATGAAGTCGTGCGCCTCCTGGAAGCGCTCCCAGTTGTATGGCGGCACGGCATTGTGCGCGATGCTTTCGCGGCCGGTTCCGCGTACCCAGCCGGTCACCAGGCGGCCGCGGGAAATCATGTCGATGGTGGCGAGACCTTCCGCCAGCCACAGCGGGTCGTCCCAGATCGGCAGGATGTTGCCGAGCAGCACGATCTTCGCGCGCTTGGTGATGCGCGCCAGGATCGCGGCCTCGAGGTTCATGAACTGCCCCATGCAGAACGGCGTGGAGTGGTGTTCGTTCAGCATCAGGCCGTCGAACCCCGCCTCCTCCGCGTACAGTTTTTCGTCGAGGTAGCGGTTATAGAGGTGAGAGCCGAGCTGGGGGTCGTAGGAGCCGTTGGACATGGCGAGGTCGGCGACTGCCCTGCCGGTGTTGCCGAAGTAGCCGGAACTCGGATCCTGGTAGGGACGCTCTGTGAAATAGCCGATGAACATGTATGAACTTATCGAATGGCGCGGCGACCGATAGCGGAAATACTACCAGCAGACTCTCCTCGGCGTTGGAACGAGGAGGTCCGGGGACGGGAAGATCGACAATCCGCCAGGTGGGCTTGGTCTGGGGCAAAAGACGGCGCCCGACAGGGCGACGGATTTTGTGGCACTAGCCCGCCGCGCCGTCGACGTGTCTGGAGATCAGCTTCGCGATGCGGTCCGGTTCTTCGATCTCGACCAGGTGCCCCGCATCGTCGATCATCTCGACCGTCGCGTTCGGCAGGTTCGCCGCATACAGCGCGGCGCACTCCGGCGGCACGATCTTGTCTCGCCCGCCCCAGACGATGAGCGTCGGCGTGGTCACGTTGCCGATCAGCGGTGCGAGACGGCGGTCGAACATGTACGGCTTCCAGCTCACGCGTGCCGTCATCTCCCTTGAGAAGTCCCACAGTTGGCGAACATCGTCGCCCGGTTCTTCGCCGACCCGGGCGAGGTAGCTCTCCTGGTCGCGAAAACTCTCCTCGATGTAGGCCCCGTGCGAAACCATCATCTGGTCGAGGATTTCGCCGTTCTCCGGCTTCAGGCCCGCGGCGCCGATCAGCACCAGCGCGCGCAGCCGCCGGGGCTGCATGGCGGCGAGTTCGGCCGCGAGGAAACCGCCGAATCCCGCGCCGACGAGGGCCGCGGGACCGATGTCCAGCGCGTCGAGAATGTGGCCGCAGAGCATCGCGATATCCCGGGGATCGCGCGCCCACGACGGGCGCACCGAGCCCCCCCAGCCGGGCAGGTCGGGCACCACGACTCGATGACGTTCAGCCAGCGCCGTATGCACCGGCAGCCAGCCGGGGCTGCCCCAGGAGTGATGCAGCAGGACGATGTCGCTGCCGCTGCCGCCTTCGAGCAAGTGCACTTTGCCGGTGGCGAGCGCGATATCTCTTTCACGGTACCCGTCGGTCAATTTTCCGCTCCCCAAGTATTCGCCGTAGTGTAACGCGCGAGCGGGCGTTGGAAACGACTCGAATCAGGCGCAATATGGCCCCAGGACTCGGTGAAGCGAACGAACGATGACGGTAATTCACGCGCGAGATGTGACAAAAAGTGTTGCCGACGCGCTGCAATACATCTCCTATTACCATCCGCCGGACTTCATTCGCGCCATGGTCGCCGCCTACGAGCGCGAGGAGAACCCCGCCGCCAGGGGCGCCCTGCGACAGGTGCTCGTCAATTCGCGCATGTGTGCGCTGGGTAAGCGCCCGATCTGCCAGGACACGGGCATCGTCAACGTCTTTCTGGATGTTGGCATGGAGGTCTCCTGGGAGGGTGGCGCGAGCGTCGATGACATGGTCAATGAGGGCGTGCGGCGCGCCTATCTCGACCCCGACAACATCCTGCGCCCGTCCATCGTCGGCGACCCCGACGCCGACCGCGCCAATACCCGCGACAACACGCCGGCCGTGATCCACTACCGCATCGTGCCCGGGGACAAGCTCACGGCGGAGGTCGCGGCCAAGGGCGGCGGCAGCGAAGCGAAGGCGATGTTCACGATGCTGAATCCGTCGGACTCCGTCGTCGACTGGGTGCTGGGCGCGGTACCGTTGATGGGCGCCGGATGGTGTCCGCCGGGTCTGCTCGGCGTCGGCATCGGCGGCACGCCGGAGAAGGCGATGCTGCTCGCCAAGGAGGCGCTGATGCAGCCCGTCGACATCCACGATCTCATCGCCCGCGGTCCCGCAAACCACGCGGAAGCGTTGCGCCTCGAACTCTACGAGAAGGTCAATGCCTTGGGGATTGGCGCGCAGGGCCTGGGCGGATTGACGACGGTGCTCGATGTCAAGGTGGCCGACCATCCGACCCACGCCGGGAACAAGCCGGTGGCGGTGATACCGAACTGCACCGCCACGCGGCATGTCCGCTTCGTGCTCGACGGCTCGGGGCCGGCGGAGTTCGTGACCCCGAACCTCGATGACTGGCCGGACATCGCCCTGGACCCCGCCGGCGACGCGCGCCGCGTCGATCTCGACTCTACAACCAAGGCGGATATCGAGACCTGGCGCGCGGGCGAAACGCTGCTGCTATCGGGCAAGCTGCTGACCGGTCGCGACGCGGCGCACAAGCGCTTGGCGGACATGATCGAACGGGGCGAGCAACTGCCCGTGGACTTCTCGAATCGGTTCATCTACTACGTCGGCCCGGTCGATCGCGTGCGCGACGAAGTGGTGGGACCGGCGGGCCCGACCACCGCCACGCGCATGGACAAGTTCACGCGCGTCATGCTCGCGCAAACCGGCCTGATCGGGATGATCGGCAAGGCCGAGCGCGGCCCCGCCGGCATCGAGGCGATCAGGGATCACGGCGCGGTGTCGCTTGTCGCGGTCGGCGGCGCCGCCTACCTGGTGTCGAAAGCGATCACGAAGTCGACCCTGCTCGCGTTCGAAGACCTGGGCATGGAGGCGATCTACGAGTTCGAGGTGCGCGACATGCCCGTAACGGTGTCGGTGGATGCCCGTGGCGAGTCGGTGCACATCCAGGGCCCGCGCCTCTGGCGCGCGAAGATCGCGGACCGAATCGCCGTAGTCAACGCATAGAGCGATCTAACCCGGGACACACGGGTGCGGGTGCGGGTGCGGGTGCGGGTGGGGTGGGGAACTGGGACACACGAGTTTTTGGTCGCACGGAGTGGCGGAGATTTCGCGCGGGGTTCGCGGTGGGATGCTCACGCGGGCGGCGGGCGATGGTGCACCCGGTCCGGGCGCAGCGCGGGCGGGAGCTGCCGGAAACGGCGCGCGCGGGCAGCACGGCGGGGCTGTTCTCCAGCAGCCGCGCGCTGATCGACGCGTGCTGGCATTGCGCGAGCCGCCTCGCCAGCTTCGCCCGCACCGGATTCACGTCCACGTAGGCCATCGCCGCCTCCTCGCTCAGCAGCGCGCCAGAGTAAAACCGCTGCTCAAAAAAGTGCCCCTTGCAGCCGTCCTCCTCGTTGGCCCGCCGCGCGATCGGCTGCTTTAGATGCTGCATCTCTCGTGCGAGCACTATGTGGCGAGAGTTGTTATGTGGAGTTGAAGCGGCAGGTCGTTGAAAACCAAACGGATGGGCTTGCCGGACCGCAACATAACATTGCCGATGAATGCGGGGGCCCTCGGTTGCGTGGCGACGTGCCTGGGTTTCCCGCCCTCATAGCGCGTGGAGCCATTCGAGCAGGGACCAGTCCTTCTTCCAGAACGGGATGTCAGGGAATGTGGAACTGTCAGCGTGACGGGCGTTCCTCGCAACTATCTGGTGGATTCCGAGACTGGTGAAATCCAACCTACGCGGTCATTATCTCGACGTAAAACTCGAAGAGATTTTGCAATAGCTCGGTGTTCCGACTTCCGACGGAATCTCCGGGCTTCATTTATTGGATGGGTGATAAACTCAATCCGTCAGAACACGATTGGAGAAAACTGACAATGAGTCCTCGAGTATTCACCGCACTACTGGCCGCGCTCGTGGTTTCTTGGCCGCTCCTCGCCGAGGAGCCAAAGACCATGGTGCTGGAGGGGGACCTTTCAGCAATCTATGCGAGCGGCGACTTTCTCATTTGGACGCCGAAGCCGATGGAGAAACGGGGCGGGGCAGTTGGCATGAGCATGTCCGCGGCAAAGAGCACCAGCACATCCCCCAAGGAAGATCCGCCCTCTTTCGAGTCCACGGTCAATGTTATCGCCAAGGCGCCCTTGGCGGCCGACGGGACCTTTCGCATTGAGGTGCCGGTAGAGGAACCACGCGTTGTGTACTTCCGCGTATCGAATGCGATTGGACACGAGGGTCAGCGATACGGAGCGGTCAAAGGCCAAAACTTCGTGCTCGAACCCGGAAACCTTCGCATTACCATGAATGAAAGCGCGCGTTTCGTAATTCACGGTGGCGAGTACAACGACGCCATATTCAATTCCTGGAAGACTTCCGAAGAGTATCTTGAAGCGGTGGCAGAAAACGGACGCCTTTGGACGCCCGTGGAGGGCGAAACCGAAGAGCAGAGGCGGGCACGGGTGGACTTGGCTTCCGCGGCCCAAGATCGCTACCTCGACATAGAAACCAACACGCGCGCTAAGGTTTCCACCACGCACCCGGACCCCTTGGTGCGTCGCCTCGTGATTGAATCCGCTTGGCTAGGTGGCCCTTGGATACTCGATGCGCTTCGCGGGCTTGCCGAGATGACGCCCGAGGATCCATGGGTGCTAGAGCGCCTTGCGAATGTCGAAGCGGCGGAAGCCAAGCGAGCGCAAAGTCGCCTCATCGCCACCGGCACGGACATCGTCGACTTCACCGCCGAATCCCTTGACGGAGAATCGGTGCGGCTGGCCGATATTCGCGCGGACAGCGAGATCGTTCTCGTTGAATTTTGGGCCTCATGGTGTGGTCCCTGCCGGGCAGAAATTCCGCACATGAAGCAGGCCTACGAGGAACACCAGCCGAACGGCTTCGAGATCGTTTCCTTCACGATTGACAATGATCGTGAAAACTGGGAACTCGCTTCCGAGGAAGAAGACCTCCCCTGGCCGAACCTCGGCATGGGCGAAGAAGCCGAAGCGCCCACGGCGTACAGCGTCACCGGCGTTCCCAGGAACTACCTCGTGGATTCCAAGTCCGGCGAAATCCTGGCGACTGACCTTCGCCGTCACCACCTCGACGTGAAACTCGACGAACTTTTGCAATAGCAAAGGTAGTTCTCCGCTCAGACTAGTGCTCCGTCAAGTCTGAAAATGCGAGTGTAGCTGCGAGGGATTTTTGGTTCCTGGCGAGGAGCGACGACGCCGTGTGGTAGGCCCCACACAAGGAGGAGCAACGGAGCCTTCAGCCGGGGCGCGCGAGGGGATACCCCTCGCAAGAAAACTATCAGGGGCCAAAAAGACCCGCAGATACCCGTAGATTTGGGCTTGACGGAGCACTAGGGGTTGATGTGAGTTCTCAGCTTTGTTGTTGAGCCATCGCCCGCATTCCTGCCGTCCAGGATTTTCGAGCGCCTTCATAGCAGCTGAATAAGATCGAAGCCGGTCGGTAACGATCGACCACGGCCGGCCATAGTGCTTCATCGTGCGCCTGGCGGGCGACGGCATGGCGCCTCGGTTCCTGGACGGCGACTACCTCTACATCGATCCGGACGAGCCGGCCCGGGACGGCGCTAAGACTACTCGCACCGCAAGCGCCTGTACGCTTGTCGCGCCCGCACAACCACGCGCGGCGTACGCAGCTGGACACTAGGTGGTAGCCGAGAGCCGTCGCGTTGTCGACCAGCTTGTATCGGGGCGTCGCCATGGCCGCAAGTGTGCCCCGCCCCTGGGGTGAGAGGACATCTCCCCGCTTCGCGTGAGACATCCCGCAACCGAGAGTAGACACATCTGCGACCCTTCGCGGGCGAAATCTCCCCCGCCGCGTGCGACACAAATTTCGTGTGTCCCAGTTGGGATGTCGGGGCGTCGCGACCACAAATTTCGTGTGTCCCAGTTAGACACATCTGGGATCTCCCCCGCCGCGTGCGACACAAATTTCGTGTGTCCCAGTTGGGACCCAGTTTGGGATTGGGAGTTGGGATTGGGATTGGTGGGGATAGTTAGCGCCGAGTGCCCCGCGGCCCGCTCATGACATCGGAACGAACGTGATCAGCGGCAGCAGCGCCGTTGCGATCGACATGACGTAGCTGAATACCGGCACGCCCAGGACACCCAGCAGGATCAGGCTCAGGAGCGCGTACACGCCGTAGCGGGCGTTGTAGTGCCGATATGCCTCGGCGGCGGCGGGCGGCAGGAAGTGCGGCAGGATGTAATGGCCGTCCAGCGGGCCGATGGGGATCAGGTTGAACACCATCAACAGGAGGTTCACCCGCACCAGCAATACCACAAACAGTTCGGTATTGGGCGCGAACGCCGCGTCGACATCCGCGACGCGGAGCAGCAGGAAGACGTTCCACACGACGAGCGCGAGCAGCAGGTTCATGCCGGGCCCCGCCGCCGCGACCCACAGATCGGCGCGCTTCGAACGGAAGTTGCGCGGGTCCGTGGGCACCGGCTTCGCGTAGCCGAATCCCACCATGATCACCATGAGCAGACCCACGACATCGATGTGCGCGACCGGATTCAAGGTGAGCCGGCCGGCGCGTTCCGCCGTATCGTCGCCATACAGCTTCGCCACGAAGGCGTGGCCGAACTCGTGAAACGAAAGTGACGCGACGAGCGCCACGATCAACAGCGCAAAGAGCAGTATTTCGCCCTGGTAGATGAGTTGGATCACGCGTTCGAACCGTTTGTCCGGGTACGGGTTTTCTGACTGACGAACACGCGCGCCGTCGCGCAGCCGGCCAGCAGTCCGAACAGGTGCGCTTCCCACGAGATGCCGCCGCCTTGGGGCACGATGCCCCAGATCGTTCCGCCGTAAAGAAGGAGGACCGCGAGCGAGACCAGCAAGGAGGTGACCGCGCGCTCGTACAGTCCGCGCACGATGAGGAAACCGACGAGGCCGAACACCACTCCGCTCGCCCCCACATGGGGAGCTTCGCGGCCGAACAGCCACAACGCGAGGCCGCCCACGACGATGATCCACGCGACCACGACCAGGTAGTAGCGTGCGCCGCGGACCAGCGCGATGGCGGCGAGCGGGATCAGCGACAACGTGTTGGCGATGAGGTGCCACGGCGACCCGTGCACGAAAGGCATGCCGATCACGCCGGGCAGGCCATCGAAGCGCCGGGGCGTCAGCGCCAGGAAGTACAGCGCGCTCGGGTCGGCGAATGCGTACAGCGACACCGCCCAGACCAGGCCCAGGCCGCCGAACAGTACGGCGGCGCGCTGCGCGAAGGCGGGTTTCATCGGCGAGGCTCCCGTACTGGCTCGGCTGCGGGCGCGCTAATGGTACCCTCGTTCGCCGCCCGCCGTTGCGCGTCGAGTCGACGGCTGCCGGATCCCGCGCCGGCGCCGGCGTCGAACCGGGCTTGCGGATCGTGTTGAAGACTCGACCCGGCGACAAGGATCATGGTCGTCAATCTCCCGGATCCTGCTTGACGAAGGACACCCGGCGCAGGTCGAATACGCCCTTGCCGTTGTAGCGAACCTCCCATCGGAACGCGTTCCCCGACAACTCCGGCGGGGTCGTCACAATCGCGACGAACTCGGTTGCCGACGGCTCCAGTGGCGCGCGAAGAATCTCCTTTGCGCCGAGAAACGTGCTGTTGTAGATCGTGAAACGGGTTTCGGCGTTGGCGGTTTCCACTCCCGACGCGCCATACGAGATAAGGAGCCGATGCGCGCCGCTGCCGATGATCGCGTTATTCGACTGTGCGGGCGCGCGCACGGTCACGCCATCGCCTTGGGCATCGAGCCGGATGTCGAGGTCCATCAGATTGCCCGGCTTGTCTCGCCCCGCCCGGGCGATCCGATGCCAGTGGTTGTCGGGCCCTCTTTCGTTGTGTCCGGTTGCGCCTTGCAGCACGCCGCCGGTGGCGGTGTATTCCAAGGTGGGCGAAGCGATCATCGACCTCCGGAAGCGATCCATGGCGCTGCCTTGGGGGGTTCGCTCCTTGAAACAGAACCGCTCGCACGGAACCAGGTAGCCTAGATCGGCCCAGGTGTAGATCGTGGGACTGGTCCAGAAAAGAGCTGCGAGTGCGATCGGAGCTGTCGTCCACGGCCAGATTCGCTCGGGCCGGATATCGGGTTCGGCGCGGCCCTGGAACAGCCAGAACACGGCGACCACGAAGAACGCGAAGTATGTCCACGCCATCAGCCGGGACAGGTCGAAGGCGACCAGCAGAAACAGCAATGGCGACAGCGTCGCCAGGACCGCCGCGGCGGTGTCGAGCCAGGCCGGCTGCAACAGCGAGCGCCCGAACCGGCGCATGACGCCCGTCCATAGCGCGGCGCACAGGGCGGGCGGAACGACGTACACGGCCGCGACTCCGAGATACGCGCGCCAGTGCTGCAGCAATGCGTCCACCTGCCGTCGCACAGCATCCGGGACGTCGGCGAATGTTTGCCGGATGATGTTCTCCTGGTCGGGCCCGATCCGGTTCAGTTCCGCGATCGCGGCGGCGTTGTCATGAAGAAGAGCGGTCAACACGGCTGCCGCGGTCGGCAGGAGCAGCGCGAAGATCCGGCGGCTCCTGCATGCTGCGATTGCGCGCTGGAGCAAAGTGGATTGCGCGGGATCGTGTATGAGATCGCGCAGCAAGAGACATGTGATCGGGAATCCAAGCGCCAGCCAGACGAAAACGGTTCCCCAATAGGCGACGATGCCGACGGCGACGAGGACGCCTGAAAGCACGTGCCGCCGACACACGAATGCCGCCAGCGCCCCCAATACGACAAGACCAGCCAGCCAGTCCAAATAGCCATTGTCATAGGCGCGCGTCGTCCACATCGGATTGACGAAGGCGAAGGCTGCGTACGCCAGCGTCACGCCGAGCAGGGCGCGGTTGCCTGTCCTCCAGGCGGCGAAGGCCATTAGAACGAAGGCGGCGGCGGCCCAGAGATACGTGCCTGCCGCCGAGACTAGCGAAGCCACGGCGATTTGCGTTTCTCTCGGTTGGTCCCCGACGAGGGCCTGGAACACGGTTCCGACGAGGCCCCGGCGGTGAAATCCCTCGGCGTATGTCATCAGCCAGCGGTGTAGTCCGGCGATCGGGCGGAATTCAGCCGCCACCGAAGCCATATGGGTTGCACCGAGCGCAGCGACCGCCGCCGCGCAAAGCGCGAGTCCCCACGACTGCGGCGCCCACCCGTTGTCGGCCGGCTTGACGCTTTCTATGTGTTGCTTTCGACGCTTCCTTGCCATCCGGCGCTTCCCGAGTTTGCTTGGCGGAGCATACCGAAGCCGGCCCCAAACGCACCCGAGCCGAGACGCAGCCTCGTCGGTCTGCATGTGCGCGAGCGGCTTCGCTGGTGGTTGCGCCGAAACCCAAGGATGCACCCGTCAGGGTGATGAAACCTTGAGACCCGCCGAAACCTTGGAGCGGGTTGCTGATGCATACGCACTGCTCCTATGATCGACGCATGTCGAGCCATTGACCGGACCATCGATATGGATCGTCGGGAGGTACTCAAAGGCGGTGCCGCGGCCATCCTGCTCGCTCCGGGGTTCTCGGTCCGGGCCGCGCCGAAGCCCAGGGTCGTAAACGACTTCTCGGGCCTCAACGCCGTGCCCGTCGCCATGCAGCGGCGTCCGATCACCACCGGGGAGGTGAGCGACGCGACCAGTCGCTGGCCGGGTGCGATATCCGTCGGCGGCGGCCGCTACAGCATGGGAGGCCAGGTCGCCGCCCCGGACTCGCTGCACCTGGATATGCGCGGCATGAAGCGCGTGCTGGCGCTCGACCCGGCGCGGCGCGTCGTTCGCGTGCAGGCGGGAATCTCCTGGCGCGATATTCAGGATGCGATCGACCCGCATGACTTGTCGGTCAGCATCATGCAGAGCTACAGCAACTTCACGGTGGGCGGCTCGGTGTCCGTCAACTGCCACGGCCGCTACATCGGCAAGGGGCCCCTGGTGAACTCCGTGCGCGCCGTGCAGATGGTTCGCGCCGACGGTCAGGTCCTCGAGTTGACGCCGGAGTCGGCGCTGTTTCGCGGCTTGTTCGGCGGCTATGGAGGCCTCGGGGTGGTCACCGAAGTCGAACTCGATCTCGACCGCAACACGCGCCTTCGCCGCGTCGTCGAGAAAGTCGGCCTCGACCGCTACCCGGACCACTTTCGCAGCAAGATCGCGCAAGACCCGCGTGTCGTGCTGCACAATGCCGATCTCAGACCCCCCGGCTTTGCCGAGGCCCGGCTGATCAACTGGATCTCGACGGAAGAACCCGCGACGGTCCCGGAGCGGTTGATTCCGCGCGACAGGGACTACGGCCGCAACCAGGCCCTCATCTGGGCGGTGTCCGAACTGCCTGGCGGGAAGGGGTTGCGTCGCGGCATCGAGGACAGGGTGCTTGAGCGAGAGGCCGTCGTATGGCGCAACTACGAGGCCAGTCTCGACACCGATGCGCTGGAACCTGGAACCCGTCTCTTTTCCACCTACCTGCTCCAGGAGTACTTCATCCCGGTCGGGAATTTCCTGCCTTTCGCGCGCGCGCTGGCGGATCTGCTGCGGCGTCGGCGGGTCAATGCGCTGAACGTATCGATCCGTCACTCTCCTCGCGATTCCACGTCGCTGCTGGCGTGGGCGCCGACGGAAGTCTTTTCGTTCGTGCTCTACTACAAGCAGCGCACCAGCGAGAGGGCGAGCCGCGAAGCGGGCGTCTGGACGCGGGAGTTGATCGACGCCGCGCTCGCCAACGGTGGCCGATACTACCTGCCGTACCGCCTCCACGCCGCCCGCTCGCAATTTGAGCAGGCCTACCCCGAGTACCGGGAGTTCGTGGCACTGAAGGCCAGGGTCGATCCGCGCGGGAAGTTCCGAAATCTGCTTTGGGACAAGTACCTGTAGCCAGGACTCCGGCGGCTGCCGGAATCAGAGTTGGATCCGGCAATGCTCGATGTGCCGCTGCGAACTACAATCAACCCGCGTCCCCCCAACAAAGGAGCATCTGCGTGACTGTACGCGAAGTATCTGCCTACCTCTGTGTCGACAACGCAGTCGACGCCATCGCGTTCTACGAGAAGGCGTTTGGCGCGACCGAGAAGATGAGGCTGGTTGAGCCCGGCGGTCGAATCGGCCACGCCGAGCTCGACTTCGATGGTGCCACCGTCATGCTGGCGGACGAGTTCCCCGAGATGGACGTCAGGTCGCCCGAGAGCATCGGCGGCTCGCCGGTCACGATCTACCTCCAGGTCGACGATGCCGACGCCGTGGTCGATTGCGCGGCGAAGGCGGGCGCCACGGTGGAAATGCCTCCCACGGACATGTTCTACGGCGAGCGCATGGCGGTCCTGCGCGATCCGTTCGGGCATCGCTGGAACATCGGTCACACGATCGAGGAGGTTTCCCCCGACGAGATGCAGCGACGCTACAACGAGATGGCGGGGGGATCGTAGAGCCCGCGAATGGAAGTGGATCGAGCAGAGGGTGAGCGACGGCGGATCGACCCCGCCGTCACGTCCCGCCTTATTCCAGGGGACGGAAGTTGTAGCGCTGGCCCGCGATGGTCGCCTGGTACATGAGCCCGCCGACGGTCATCGTGAAGACGCGCATCCCTTCGTAGTAGGCCTTGGCGCCGACAAGCTCCGCGGACGACGCCGCGCCCACGGAAGCCTGGCTGCCCTGCGTGCCCGATGAGGCCCGCGCGCTGGCGGTGACCGCAACGGCCGAGGCCTGCGCGTCGAACTCGAACTTGCCTTCGGAGAAGTCGTCATAGGCGGACGCGTCCTCGAAAAAAACGATCTGCCGGTAGACCTGGCCGCCCAACTGCAGGCCGATCGAGACATCGACGAGGCGGCTGAACCCCGTTATCTCGCCGTCGACGTAGACCTGCCCCCGGCCGGTCGCCCCGCCGATGCCGATTCCCCCGCGCGCGATGCGGGCCCACACCGCGTAGCCGAAGGAGTTGTCGAAGAAGGGCTGTACGACCGGAACGGACTTGAAGGTCTCGATCGTCTCGGAGAGATCCTTGACGCTCTGCCCCGATGCCGCAATGGCCCACATGACCGCGATCGACGCGAGCGTTCGGGCGTATAGGTTCATGGTCTCAAGATTCTCGGCGACAACTGGCCGCGTTCACTTCAACGGGAATTGGAGTGTAGCCGCCCTACGCTCAAAACCAAAGGCGCCGGGATGTCAGCGACGGGGCTCGCCCGACAACCTCCGCGTGTGCCCGTGTCGCGAACTCGGCTCGACGGTTCAGGCGAGTCCCATCTCCCGGTAGGAGCGCGCGACCTTCTCAAGCGCGACGGCGAACGCCGCCGTGCGCAGATCATCGATGACGTCGGACGTGAGCATCGTCTCGCGGACCGTATGGTAGGCACCGCGCATGGTGTCCTCGAGGCCGGAGCGGACGAGGTCGAGCTCTTCGGTACCGCGCAGCAGGGGTTCCTTGAGGGCGTCGGGCACGGGCTTGCCCGTGGTCGTTTCGATCATCTCGACGATGTGCCGGTTGCGCTGGATGTCGAGCCGGCGTGAAAGGCGGCCGAAGCGCATGTGCGAGACATTGGAGACCCACTCGAAGTAGCTGACGGTAACGCCGCCGGCATTGACCAGAAGATCGGGCAGGATGATCTTGCCGCGCTCGAGCAGCACCTGTTCGGCGGCGAAGGTGACGGGGCCGTTGGCGGCTTCGACGATGAGCGGGGCGCGGATCCGCGGCGCGTTGGCGGCGGTCACCTGGCCCTCGATGGCGGCCGGAACAAGGATGTCGCAGTCGGCCTCGAGTGCACGGGCGCCGTCGGCGACGAAGCGGGCGGCGGGGAAGCCTTCGACGCCGCCTGTTCGGCCGAGGTGTTCGGCGACCGCATCGGGTGCGAGGCCGGCATCGGAGACGATGGCGCCGTCGCGTTCGACGATGCCCACGAGGCGAACGCCTTCGTTTTCGACGAGGTAGCGCGCGGCGTTGAAGCCCACGTTCCCGAACCCCTGGACGATGACGCGCTTGCCTTCGAGGCCGCCGTCGAGGCCGCAGCGGGCGACGTCAGCGGGATAGCTGAAGAACTCGCGGACCACGTAGTGGACGCCGCGACCCGTGGCGTGCCGGCGGCCCGGGATTCCGCCCTGGGTCGCCGGCTTGCCGGTGACGCAGGCGAGCGCGTCGATGTCGGCGGGGTAGAGCGCCCGATATTCGTCGGCCATCCAGGCCATTTCGCGTTCGCCGGTCCCCATGTCGGGCGCTGGCACGTCGCGGCTCGGGCTGATGTAGCCGTGGTCGGCGAGTTCCTGCGTGAAACGGCGGGTAATGAGTTCGAGTTCGTCCTCGTCATAGTCCTCGGGGCGAATCGCAAGGCCGCCCTTGGCGCCGCCGAACGGCACGTCGACGAGCGCGCACTTGAAGGTCATGAGCGCGGCGAGCGCCTCGACCTCCTGCTGGTCGACGATGGGGGCGTAGCGGATGCCGCCCTTGACGGGCAAACGGTGCTCGCTGTGCACGGCCCGCCAGCCGCAGAACGTCTGATAGCGGCCGCGCAGGCGCACCGGGAACCGCAGTTGGACGACGGAGTTGCACTCGCGGATGGTCTCGACGAGGTCCGGCGGGATGTCGAGCGCACGGGCGGCGCGATCGAACATGAGCCGCACGCTCGCGAGAAAAGTCGGTTCGGTCGAAGGGTTCACGCGGACTCCGTTGGCAAGCCCGGGCATTTCATCAAGACCAGCGAGGGCGCGGCCAGCGCAGTTTGTAATTGGTAGGATTGCCGGAGGAATCGAGGCATCGAATCGAAAGTAAATGACATTCAGTTACGCAACAAGCGGCTTGGTGAAATGTCCGGGCCAAGGCCGGGCCGTCAAGCCGCGCGAGCGTACGACGCCGGAGAGTCGAGGACAAGCTCCGAAGTCACGGGGGCGCGGCAGGCACCGCCACCGGGCGCTTGTGCGTCTTGTCCGTCAACCGGGTCAGCCACCCACGCGTCCACCGCCGATAGCCGCGTCCGGTCCGGTCAGCAGCCGGGCGATATCCGCCGCGTACTTCACCTCGGAGTCGTCTTCGGGTTCGTAACCGAGCATTCGACGGGCCGACTCCAGCGACCAGAACGCCCGGGTGTTTCCGGAGATGCCGTATACGACCAGCCACGGTACGCCATCGGCCCGCGCGATGTCCGGTGTCTCGATGGCCTTGATGAACATCTGGCACAGGTCCCGCTGGCTGAAGTGCGCCCCGAGGTCACGCTTGAAATTGGTCAGGCCCGAACCGCCGGCGTGCTGCTCCGACGGGGTTCTTTCATAAACCGATCCCGGGACTTCACGCGGCGCGCCGATTCTCACCTGCACCACCTCGAGTTTCCTGCCGAATATCCCCGAGGCGTACGGAAAGCCGAGTAGCTCGTATGCGGCCTTGGCCCAACCGTAGAAGTTGTCGGAGAGCGGCACTTCGTCCGGCGACACCATCTCCTTCTTGCGGTTGTGGATCAACGCATGCTCGTACCAGTCCGCAGCGTGGTTGGAACTGGCCATGACGACGCGCCGCACGCCAGCGTCGAATGCCGCCCGGTAGACGTTGTTCGCCATGCGGACGTTGTCGCACTCCGCTTCGAAACGGTCGATCTCCTGGGCGCCGGCTCCCTTGTAGCCGAGGTGCACGACGGCATCGACGCCCGCGAACAGGTGAACGTACTTCGAGCGGTCGGGATCAACCAGGTTGGCGATCTCGACACCCGTGACTTCCGCGCCGCCCCGGTCCCGCGACCGGACGTCGGCCATTCTGAGTTCGTACCGATCCCGGAACTCTTCACGCAATTGCGATGCGATATAGCCGCTCGCTCCTGTCAGGAGCACCACTTGTTTTTCCATCGTTCACCTCCTACCAAGCCGGATTATCACCTATCCGTCCGGGACACCCACCTCCGTCCGGGACATCCATCATCCGTTGGGGACACCCATGGTGACGGTTCTGAAGGGACATCCATCTCAAGTTCGTAGCACACCCACCTCGGTCATTGAGAACACCCAGCGAGCGTGCCGGATGACGATCGGCAACCAAGTCATCGGAGATTTCAACGATGCGGTGGTGGCGGCTTCCTGAGTTTCGACCACGTGCATGAGCGGCACGGCCAACCTTCGTTTCCAGACGATCACCCGACTCCTTGGTTCGAATGTCCGCGCTGATCAGTCTCGTACGGCCTCGAAATACCGCTCCGCGGAAGCCGGCTGGGCGTCGACGTTCGCCCCATGGCCGACGTGGTGGGTCACGATGGCGAGATGGGTGCAGCCGAGTTCCCGCCACAGGCCGTGGTGGACCTCCACTTGTCTGGATCGCCGCCCCGGGTCTGTGCTTGTGCCTGCATGCCGAAGCCTTCCCAAGGCAAGGTTGGCGAGATAATGGGCGGCATCGTCATTCACATTCCGATGGACTGACCGGACTCATCATCCAAACGGTCCCCCGAGCCCCACCCACAGTCATGTCTTCGTGGGCGCCGCGGGGGCTTCGGCGTCCGTTGCCTCGTTCCGGCCCTTCGGTACCGGCGCGAAGTAACCCACGACGAGCAGCAGCAAGCCCACGCCGAGGAAGGACACGACGCGGCTCAACGTGCCGACGTTTCCGAGTTCCACGACGAACAGCTTCAAGATCACGATGCCCATCACGACCGCACCGCCGATCCAGACTTCCCGACGTTCTCGAATCGCACCGGCCACCATGCCGGCGAGCCCTGCGACTCCCCAAACCAGCGATAGTCCCGCCTGGAAGATCGCCGATCCGGCAAGGTCGGTGGCCGTGAACGGAACACCCGCGAAGTGGTGGACCCCGCGCGCCACTTCCATCGACAGGAGGACGAGGCTGACCACGGCGAGCAACGGGAAGATGACTCGCGTATTCGAACGCCGGACCTCGAGGTCGAAAGCGCGCCAAAGCGCAATACCCGCCGCGACCGCCCCAATCGTCAGCGGATTGAGCAGCGGAAGATAAAGAAGCGGTGTTGCAGCCCCGTTGGAGCTCAAGCTGGCGGCCAGGACTAACACGCCGGCTGCGCCCGCCACCACCGGGATTCCCGGCGTGGAATACCATCGCCAATGATGCTCAAGCGGCCACGGCAGTTTCCCGCGCGCCATACCGGTCGCCAACGCCAGCGCGGCTGCCGTCACGACGGCGGCCGCAAGGGGCCAGTCGCCTCCGGCCACGCTCCCCACGAGCCAATGGACTTCGCTCGCAATCAGCACCGCCAATGCCCAGTAGGAGCCGATTTGCAGGTACGGCGTGAGCCTGGGATAGCCGCCCTCCCGGTAGTAAAGGAATCCATATTGGACGCCCAATGCGAACGGCCAGACGAGCCAGCCATAGTTCTCCAGGGGATGAGGTTGCGTGCCCACCCCGAGGCTGAAGAAAAGCGTCACGACCATGACGGGCAGCAGCACGAGAGCCAGGGAATCGAGTCGCCGCCATCGCAGCATCTTCGCAACGAGCATGGCCGCGATGGCCGAGAGCGCGGCCATGCCGAGCCAGGCGTTGCGAACGCCCTCGACTACGAATTCGGCAATCTCCCGGGCGACCGACCAGAACCACCACGCACCCGCCCAGAAAAGCGCGATGCGCGTCCACGCGCGTTGAGCATGCGGCGACAGCGTGCCGTGATCGAAGCTCCAGGCAACCGTCCAGCCGGCTAGCGACAGCATCGCACCGGTCAGAAAAGGACCATTCAGCAAAGGCGTGGCCACGTCGCCGAACAGTCCCGCCTGGACGTGCGCCACCGCGGCGACAACTTGCAGCGCGGCGCCGGCAAAAGCCAGGAGCCGCGACCCGTTGCGCATGCCGAACCACGCCAGCGTCGCGCCCTGCGCCGCCCAGGCGGCGCACGTCCAGCGGTCATCCAGCGCCAGAGGAAACGCCAACGCCAGGAATACGAGCGCCAACCCGATGAAGCACATCGCCAGCGTGCGCAGATCTCTGACCCGCCACACGCCCGCGCCAAGCACGGCATAAAGGGCCGCCAGACCTCCGGCCGTCCACGCGAGCCCCGCCTCGCTCTCCACGAGCCGTGTCTGCAACGTGAACCCGATAAACGGCGTGCCGAAGACCACGGCGCTGTCGACAAAGCCGTGCAGGTTGGGCGGGCGGCGCACGGCGAACAGCACCGCGATGCCGATGTACATCAGTACGAACAACACGAGGAAGGGCTCGGTCGTTGCGAAGTGCTCGGGTAGATATCCCTGGTAGCCCCACAAGCTCGCAATCACAAAGGTGAACGCGAAGCCAAGCAGGTTGAGAATCCGCCACGCCTTGAACCAGGCAATGGACAGGATTGCCGCGTTCAGCACCGCGTAGTAGCTGAACAGCGCGACGTGATCTCCCGTCTCCGTGGCGGCGAGAAGGGGTGCAAGGAATCCCCCCGCGACGCCCAGCACGATGAGCGTGCGAGAGTTCTGGACCACGGCAACGATACCCGTCGCCACCGTGACAACCACCATGGCCCCAAATGCAACCGTCGCCGGCAGAAGCGCGTAGAACTCGAACGCGGCGTAGGTCGTGAGATAGAGAACGCCCAGGCCTCCGCCCTGGAGACTGAGCGCGTAGATCTCTTTCTTCTTCCGCAGATGCCAGCCGACACCGAACATGACCAAGCCGAATACCGCCAACCCGGCCAGCCGGGCCCATACGGGAAACGTGACCAGTTGGTGGTCGATGGCGTACTTGATGAAGAATCCGACGCCAAAGAGAACGATCACGACACCGACTTTCACCGGCACGTTGCCGGTCGTGAACCACTTTTTCGCCGCTGCGATAGCTCGGTCCACGGCGGACAGGCTGGACTCCAGTTCGGGTTCTGCGCGGGCCGGTGCCTGCCCCCATACGTCGTCATCCGTCTCGGAACGAGAAGGTGGAGGCCCCGACGGGCTGGACGGCCTCGCCGTATCCTTCGCTGCGGCCTCACGCGCGGCCGGGGTGGCGCTAGATGGAGTTGCCTCCGGCTCGCCCACCGCCGGTTCCGGCTCTGCGCGCAGACCGACCGGCGCATCGGCCTCCCGGGCCGTTTCAAGTTCCTTGATACGGGAGCTGAGGTGAAGGACCCACCCGCCGAAACCGCCAATCAGACCGCAGTAGAGGAGCGACGGCCCGAAACCATAGGTCAGCGAGCCGACGAGCAGCCCCAACACCATGCCGATCAGCACATAGGGCGTCAAATCGGTCTCCACCATCCTGCGTACAAACGATTCTAGCCCGCATATCTCACCAAGGGCCGCGATGATCGCGCAGGATTTTGCCCGCAGGCGCGTGCTTGGGAGCGGAAGCATAGCCACCGCTTATGGTGTAGCGAGCACGTGCGCGCACGCGAAAAAAAGACCAGCGAGGGCGCGGCCAGCGCAATCTGTTTCCGGCGAGAACTCCGAAGAACGGACATAGCCTTTTGAAACCAAATGACATTCAACTAACGAACAAGCGGCTTGGTGAGATATGCGGGCTAGCCCGGCTTCGACAACTCAGGGTGATTTGCGGCTGATTTTGAACACCCGCCCGTTCGGGACACCCATGCCCGTTCGTCGGCACCATCCGTCGGGGACACCCACGTCCGTTCGGCCGTTCGTCGGGGACACCCATCCGTTCGGGACACCCAAGATGCGCATGAAACGGCGATTGCCACGCACACGCTGAATTCTTAGGGTCGTTCCTTTATCAATGGGAAAGATGACCGGGTGACCACGGACCTGAGTGTCCAGGCTGGCAACCAGGTGCAGGTAGAAATCTTCGACAGAGAAGGCGGTGGTTGCCCGTTACGGCAAATCCCGCACGACGCGAAAACCGATCACGACATCGCGCGAACCCAGGTTGAACAACCGTCGCATCCTGTCGGTCGGGGGTGGACCGGCACCACGGCTTGGCGCGCGCAGGGAACGCGGTGTGATGCCCGTCCGGACGCCCTCTGCGTCGCTGGCCCAATGGCCGCCGCGCAGAACGCGTCGATCGCAGTTGCCGGAGAGCCAGGCGCTGCCGTCCGCCGACGCCCCCACGTAGTTCGCGTTCCAGCAGTCCTCGCACCATTCGGCCACGTTGCCGAGCATGTCGTGCAGCCCGAACGGATTGGCCGGATAGCTGCCCACCGGCATCGGCCTGCCGACGAAGTACCGGCCGTAGTTGGCCTCTGCCTGGGACACGGTATGGCCGGTGTAGTAGGGCGTCTTCGTGCCGGCCCGCGCGGCGTACTCCCACTCGGCCTCGCTCGGCAAACGGTATCGTTTTCCAGTCCTTTGCGAGAGCCAGGCCAAGTAGGCTGGCACATCGTCCCAGCCGACACGCATGACCGGATGCCGCCGATGGCCCCAGTTACGCCCGAAGAATCGCCGCTTCGGTCGATAGCCGTCGCAGCCGCCGGACTCGACGCAGGCGTCCCATTCGGAGAATGTCACCTCGTAGACGCCCATCGCGAACGTGTAGCTGACCGTCACCGGGTGTACGGGCCCCTCGTTCCGTTGCCGCCCCTCTTCGGTATCCGGCGAACCCATCAGGAAGGTTCCCGGAGGCAGGACGACCATTTCGGGACACTCGGGGCAATCCCGAAAGCGTGTACCGGGGGCTTGATCCGCCCGCGCCGGAGGTCCGCCTGCCAGTACCAGGTGCATCGCCAGTGCAGCACCGCCGACGCATCGAGCCAGGCTGCGCGACGAAGGCGCCGCGATCCTGCGTTGCCAGACGATCACCCGACTCCTTTGGTTCGAATGTCCGCGCTGATCAGTCTCGTACGGCCTCGAAATACCGCTCCGCGGAAGCCAGGTGGGCGTCGACGTTCGTCCCATGGCCGACATAGTGGGTCACGATGGCGAGATGGGTGCAGCCGAGTTCTCGCCACAGGTCGTGGTGGACCTTCCACTTGTCTGCATCGCCGCCCCGGGTCTGTGCTTGTGCCTGGATGCCGAAGCCTTCCCAAGGCAATCCCGCTTCCTCGCGGGCGGCGCGGATGGTCGTGATCGCCTGGCGCGACTTCTCGTTCGGTATCCCGACGGGCACCCAACCGTCTCCGAGCCGTCCGCAGCGGCGCAGTACCGCCGGTGCGCCGCCGCCGAACCAGATGGGGATCGGGCGCGTGGGCCGAGGCAGGATGCTCGCCTGAGTCACCGTGTGATAGTCGCCTTCAAAGGTCAGGCTGTCCTCCGTCCAGAGCCTGCGCAGCAGTTCGACCTGTTCGGCCTGACGAGCGCCGCGCCGCCCGAACGGGACGTCGAGGGCTTCGAATTCCACGGCGTTCCAGCCGACACCGATACCCATCCGGAACCGGTTGTTGGACAGGATCGCAAGTTGCGCCGCCTGTTTCGCGACGAGGGCGGTCTGCCGTTGCGGCAGCACCAGAACGCAGGTGCCAAAGGTGATCTCCGAGGTGACGGCGGCCATGTAGGAGAAGATGGTGAAGGGCTCGTGAAAGGCGACATCCTTGTCGTACGGTCCATCCCAGCCGCCGGGACGGTTGGGGTCGGCCCCGAGAACGTGGTCGTAGATCATCATGTGATCGGCGCCGAGTTCCTCGGCACCCTGGGCGTAGTCGCGGATGGCGATCGGGTCGACGCCGATCTCGTTGTGTGGGAAGACGATGCCGAGTTTGATCATCGGAGAGCTCCTGCGGGATGCCACGCGCGATGATATACGGGCGGCGGCGCGAGGGAGTGGGGCCGGTCTGGTGTGCGTACGACTGCAGCTCGGTCAGGTTACGCGTTGCGCGTTGTCCGGAGCCCTGCGAAAGCCCTGCCTGGCGAAGTCGCGATCCAGCGTGAGGGCTTCCCCAAGTCCATTTCGGCGCAGGATCTCGAAGCTCGTCGACACGCAGTGCTGCGTCCTGAGAAGTACGGTTTGGTGCCTGGGGAGAGACTCGAACTCTCACAGGGTCGCCCCTACCAGATTTTGAGTCTGGCGCGTCTACCAATTTCGCCACCCAGGCGCGAAGCAGGCGGGTCGGCAATGTAGCTGCGGCCCGAGCCAGGGTCAACGTCGGCGCTCAACCCGCGGTTCTTTCGCTTTCGGGACACCCACTGTGGCGGTTCTGTCGGGACACCCACTCTAAATCCACCCACCCCAGTCACATCGCATCAAGGACACCCATGCATCCATAGGGACACCCATCCGTTGTCAAGGACACCCACCTCTGCATCCACTGGGACATCCACTGGGACACCCACGTCTTTTTCAGCACGCTTTTCAGGAAGCACGGTTTTCAGGACACCCATCCATCCGGGACACCCATCGCGCTACAATGCCGCTTCCGTTGGTCGGTCAAGCCAATGCGACGCTCAGATTTCTCCTACCACCTGCCGAAACATCTCATCGCGCGGACGCCGCTGGCGGCGCGTACGGACAGTCGGCTGCTGGAACTCAAAGACGACGTGATCGCGCACAGGCATTTCCGCGAGATCGTCGATCTGCTGCGCGAGGACGATCTCCTCGTGATCAACGACACCCGCGTCATCAAGGCGCGGTTGCGCGGGGTCAAGGATTCGGGGGGTCGCGCCGAGATCCTGGTCGAGCGGATCGAGTGCGCCGACACCGCGCTGTGCCAGGTGCGCGTCAGCAAAGCCCTGCATCCCGGACGTTCGCTCCTGGTGGACGGGCAGGTCGTGACGGTGATCGCGCGGCGCGGCGAGTTCTACCTGCTTCGGTTCCCCGGCGATGTGCTGGAGTTTCTCGATGCCCACGGCAGCACGCCGCTGCCGCCGTACATCTCGCGCCCGGCGAACGCCGAGGACGAGAAGCGCTATCAGACCGTGTACGGCAAGCACCCCGGGGCCGTCGCCGCGCCGACGGCGGGGCTGCACTTCGACGGGGCGCTGATGCGCGCGATCGCCGACAGGGGCGTCGAGATCGCCGCCGTCACCCTGCACGTCGGCGCCGGCACGTTTCAGCCGATCCGCACCGAAGACCTGTCGCAGCACCGCATGCACGAAGAACGCTACGAGGTGCCCGCGGCGACGGCGCAAGCCGTCAACGCCTGCGACGGCCGCGTGGTCGCAGTGGGCACCACGGTGGTGCGGACACTGGAATCGACGGCGGACAGCCGCGGCCAAGTGCGCGCCGGCGCCGGGGAGACTGCGCTCTTCATCGCGCCGGGATATGAGTTCCGCGTCGTCGACGCGCTAATCACCAATTTCCACCTGCCGGAATCGACATTGTTGATGCTGGCCTCCGCGTTCGCCGGCCACGCCCGCGTCATGCGCGCCTACGCCGAGGCGGTGCGGGAAGGCTATCGCCTGTTCAGCTACGGCGACGCCATGTTTTGCGAGCGCGCATGACGGCGCAGTTCGAAGTCCTTGCCGCCGACGGCGCCGCGCGCCGGGGACGACTCGCCACCCCGCGGGGCGAGGTGGACACGCCGGTGTTCATGCCCTGCGGCACCTACGGCGCGGTCAAGGCGATGACACCGGAGGCGCTCGCCCAGGTAGGCACGCGGATCGTGCTCGGCAATACGTTCCACCTGATGCTGCGTCCGGGCGACGCCGCGGTCGCCGCGCTCGGCGGACTGCATGCGTTCATGCAGTGGCCGGGACCGATCTTGACCGACTCCGGCGGCTACCAGGTGTTCAGCCTGGCGGCGATGCGGAAGGTGGAGGAGGGCGGCGTGTCGTTTCGTTCGCCGATCGACGGCGACGCCATGTTCCTGTCGCCCGAAGGCTCGATCACCGCGCAGCACAACCTCGGCGCCGACTTCGTCATGGCGTTCGACGAGTGCACGCCGTATCCCGTCTCCCTCAAGGCCGCTGGCGATTCGATGCGACTGTCGATGCGCTGGGCGGAACGGTGCCGCGACACCCACGGCGACCATGCGGGCGCGCTGTTCGGCATCGTCCAGGGCGGCATGTACGACGATCTGCGACGCGAAAGCCTGGCGTCTCTCGTCGACCTCGGCTTCGATGGCTATGCCGTCGGCGGCCTGTCGGTCGGCGAGCCGAAAGCCGAGATGGACGCTGTCCTCGATGCGTTGATGCCGCATATGCCGGCCACCGCGCCGCGATACCTCATGGGTGTCGGCACCCCCGCGGACATCCTGCGCGCCGTGCGGCTTGGGGTCGACATGTTCGACTGCGTGCTGCCGACGCGAAACGCCAGGAACGGCTATGCGTTCACGTCCCGGGGCACCGTGAAGATACGCAACGCGAAGCATCGCCACGCCCACGGGCCGCTGGACGACGCCTGCGCCTGCACCACCTGCGCGCGGTTCTCGCGCGCCTATCTCCATCACCTCGACCGGTGCGGCGAAATCCTGAGTTCCATTCTCATGACGACGCACAACCTGCACTACTACCACGCGCTGATGGCCAAATTGCGCGAGGCCATTGAACAGGGTACATTGCAGCGCCTCGCGAAAACCCTGTTGGACGGCTGGAACTCAAGCGAATGATCCATTTTGAGACCGTTGCTTACGCGGCGGAAGGCGGCGGCAGGGGCTTTGCGGGCTTTGACATACTCCTGCTGGTCGGCTTTGTCGCCATCTTCTACTTCCTGCTGTGGCGCCCTCAAGCCAAGCGTCGCAAGGAGCACCAGGCGCTGATGACGAGCCTCGCCAAGGGCGACGAAGTCGCGACCGCCGGTGGCATCCTGGGCCAGGTGACGAAAGTCGAGGACGACTTCGTGATGGTAAGAGTGGCCAAGAACCTGGAACTGCGAGTGCAGAAAAGTGCCGTCGGTTCGACCCTGCCGAAGGGAACGCTGAAAGCCCTTGATGACAAGTGATCCGCATCGCGCGCGTCGCGGGTCCGGTCGATAGGCGACGGCGATAAGCGGTAGAGAGACGTGATTGGCGGGGATCTCCTGGGCGTGCGGCGACCGATCCGCCGGCCGCTGAATCGCTACCCCCTTTGGCGCTATGTGCTGATCGTCGTCGTGGTCGCGCTGGGCATGATCTACGCGACACCCAACCTGTATCCGCCCGACTACGCCCTGCAAATCGCGCCGGAGAGCCCGGAGCGCCGCATCAATCAGTCGCTCATCGACGCCTCCGTGGCGGCGCTGGAGGACGCCGGTGTCGGTGTGATTGGCGGCGAGGTCACGCCGAATGGCGGCTTGATCCGCGTCGATACCAACGAGGACCAACTGCGCGGTCGCACGATCCTGGACGATATGCTCAATCCGAGCAACACGGTGCGCGGCTACGTCATCGCGTTGAACCTGGCTTCGACGACGCCGGCCTGGCTCGAGTCCATCGGCGGCAAGCCGATGGCGCTGGGCCTGGACCTCTCCGGCGGTATTTACTTTCTGCTTGAGGTGGATATCGACAGTGCCCTGGACAAACGCCTCGACGACGAAGCGAAAATGGTCAAGACCCAGCTCCGCGATGCGCGCATCCGATACGCCCGCACGCAGGACCTGGTGCGGGATCAGGCGATCAGGATCGGCTTCACCGACGCCGCGATGCGCGACCGGGCGATCGAACTGCTGACCCCGGACTATTCGCCCCCCAACTACCAGATGGACGCCGACATGGTCGACGGCCGGCCCGGCGTCGTCATTGAAGTCGACTCGACGTACATCGAAGAAATTGAAGACAACGCCATCGCGAAGAACATCGTCAGCCTGCGCAATCGGGTCAACGAACTCGGCGTTTCGGAGCCGAACGTGACGCGCCACGGGCGCAATCGCATCGTCGTCGAGCTTCCCGGCGTGCAGGACTCATCGGAGGCCAAGCGCATTCTCGACAAGTTCGCCAATCTCGAGATCCGCCTCGCGGCGTTGCCCGAGGACCGTCCCTCGGAAGTCGAAGAGATGCCCTATGAAGGCCGCATGCAGCGCATACAGAAGGAAGTCGTGGTCACCGGCGACCGCGTGACGAACGCGATGCAGGACTACGACCCCGAAACATCGATGCCGCAGGTCAACATCAAGCTCGACAGCATCGGCGGCGAAGACATGCACGACGCCACGGCGCCCAACGTCGGGCATCCGATGGTGATCGTCTTTATCGAGCAGAAGCCGATAAAGCAGGAGGACGGTTCCGTGCGACTGCGGGACGAACGGCGGTTGATCAGCGTCGCCACCATCAAGGCCCCCCTCGGCTACAGCTTCCGCATTACCGGCCTGACGATGCGAGAGGCGCAGGATCTCGCGCTGCTGCTGCGGGCGGGCGCGCTGGCGGCGCCGATGCACATCGTGGAGGAACGGACGGTCGGCGCCTCCCTCGGGGAGCAGAACATCGAGCGCGGCATGTACTCCGTCGCCGCGGGATTCCTGCTCGTGCTGCTTTTCATGCCGCTGTACTACAAGGTGTTCGGACTGGTCGCCGACATCGCCCTGACGTTGAACCTGGTCATTCTGGTCGCCGTGATGTCGCTCCTCGGCGCTACGCTGACATTGCCCGGCATCGCCGGTATCTTGCTCACGGTGGGTATGGCGGTGGACGCCAACGTGCTGATCTTCTCCCGCGTCCGGGAGGAACTCGCCCGCAGTCCGCCGCAGCAGGCGATCCAGGCCGGCTACGACCGCGCCTTTCTCACGATTCTCGACGCCAACGTGACGACGCTTTTCGTGGCGCTGATCCTGCTCACCATCGGCAGCGGCCCGGTGGCCGGCTTCGCGGTGACGCTGGCCATCGGCATCGTGACCTCGATGTTCACCGCCATCATGGGTTCGCGGGCGGCGATCAACCTGATATACGGCGGCCGAACGGTCACCAAACTCCACATCTGAGGCTGACGGACGGATGAAGAAGACCAATTTCGACTTCATGGGCGGGCGGAAGATCGCCGCCGCCGTGTCCGGCTGCCTGCTTGTCGTGTCCGTCGCCGCCCTTGCGGTTCTGGGCCTCAATCGGGGGCTCGATTTCACCGGCGGTGCGCTGGTCGAGGTCGGCTTCGACGCGCCGGTGGATCCGCAGGACGTGCGGCAGCGGTTGGCGGACGCGGGCTTCGCCGAGGCCGTCGTGCAGAACTTCGGTTCGGAGACGGAAGTCCTGATTCGCGTCCCGCCGCAGTCCGGCGATGATCAGTCCACGGTCGGCGACGAAATCCTGGCGGTGCTTCGAGACGCATACGGGGGCGTAGCGCTCCGACGCTCCGAGGTGGTCGGACCCGCCGTCGGCGAGGAACTGACGGAAAAGGGAGGCATCGCCATGCTCGTTGCCCTGGCGGTGGTCATGCTCTACATCATGTTCCGTTTCACGGGCAAGTTCGCCGTAGGCGCGGTGACGGCCCTGGCCCACGACGTGATCGTGGTGCTGGGCGCGTTCGCCGTTTTTCGCTGGACCTTCAATCTGGTCGAACTTGCGGCGATTCTCGCCGTCATCGGCTATTCGCTGAACGACACCATCGTCGTCTCGGACCGCATCCGCGAGAACTTCCGCCTCGTCCGCCGCGGCAAGCCTGTCGATATCATCAACCGGTCACTGAATGAGACCCTCGGGCGCACCCTGGTGACATCGATGACCACCCTGCTTGTCCTGGTCTCGCTCCTGGTGGCCGCCGGAGAACAAATTCGCGGCTTTGCCACCGCCCTTACCATCGGTGTGGTCGTCGGCACCTACTCCTCCATATACATCGCGGCGAGCATGCTGCTCGCCCTGGGGATTTCGAAGGAGGACCTGGTGCTGCCGGAGAAGGAGGCGGCCGACGAGACGCCGCAGGTATAGCTAACGCCGGATAAACGCCGCGTCGTCCTGCGTTCCCACGGAGGGGCGGACGAGTCTCAACAGGTCCTTGAATATCTTTGGATTCGCCGCCACCAGGTGGCCGTTCTCCATGAAGCGATCGCCGCCGGCCGCATCGCTGACGAAGCCGCCGGCTTCGCGCACGACCACCGCTCCCGCGGCCATGTCCCACGGCTGCAGTCCAACCTGCACGAAGGCGTCGGTGCGCCCCGCGCCGACATAGGCGAGATCCAGGGCTGCGGAACCCATGCGGCGGATCGACCGGCATGACGCCAGCAGCGCTCGATGCATTTCGATGTATGCGTCCAGATGGCTTGCGACCATGCGGTAGGGAATGCCGGTGGAGATGATCGAGCTCTCGAGCCTGGCGCCTTCGGATACGCGCAGCCGCGTGCCGTTCAGGCGCGCGCCGGCGCCCCGGGTCGCAGAAAACTCCTCGTTCCTCACCGGATCGAAGATCACCCCGTGCTCGAGCACAGGGCCCCGTCTGACCGCGATCGAAACGCAGAAATGCGGGATGCCGGCAAGGAAATTGGTCGTGCCGTCGAGCGGATCGATGATCCACACATACTCGGCGTCCGCATTGGCGGCGCCGTGTTCCTCGCCGATGATGCCGTGATCGGGATAGGCGCGCATGATGGTATCGATGATCACGTCCTCGGCGGCGCGGTCGATCTCCGAGACGAAGTCGTTCTTGGCTTTCTCCTCGACCTTGAGCGTCCCGATGCGGTCCATCGCGCGAACGATGATGCGTCCGGCCCGACGCGCGGCGCGCAAGGCGATGTTGATGATGGGATGCATGAAACAGGACCGTACGAAAGCGGAAGCGCGACGCTATTCTAGCCCGGATCGACCGTCGGCACGCCGGCCAGATGGAGGCTGTATGATGCGCCGCGCAAGCGCGTGGAGCGGGCGGATCCGGCGTTGACGGACGCCGGACCCTCGCATAAGCAACGGGAGATCGCATGCCCATGGCCGACGTTCGCATCGTGCTGGTCGAACCCAGCCATCCCGGAAACATCGGCGGCGCCGCGCGGGCGATGAAAACGATGGGGCTCACGTCCCTCTACCTGGTGCGCCCGGGACGTTTCCCGGACCCGCAGGCGGACTGGCGCGCAGCCCACGCCGTCGATGTCCTGGCAGGAGCAAAAGTGGTAGGCAGCCTCGACGACGCCATCGGCGATTGCGTTTTGGCCGTCGGTACCAGCACGAGAAACCGGCGCATCCCGCTCCCGGTCGCCGACGCCCAAACCGTGGCGAATCGCCTGGCGGCGGAGTACGCCGACCAGCCCGTGGCCATCCTCTTCGGCCGCGAAACGAGCGGCCTGACCAACGAAGAACTGCAACGTTGCCAACTGCACCTGGCGATCCCCGCCAGCCCGGAATACTCCTCGCTCAACCTGGCAATGGCGGTGCAGGTCGTCTGCTATGAACTGTTCAAGGCCCGGACGACCCCCGCGGCGCCCGCCGCCGTATCCACCGACGCCGGGCTCGCTTCCCTCGAGGAGGTCGAAGCACTCCACGGCCACTTCGAAATGGTCCTGCGGCGTATAGGCTTCCTCAAGTCCAGCGCGCCCCGACAGGCAATGACCCGCCTGCGCCGCATGTTCGGCCGCATCGGACTGGAGCAGGCGGAAGTCGGCATGCTGCGCGGCATCCTCACGCACATCGAGACCTCGAACTGCTCCGACCCTGAACAGGAAGACTAGGCGTCTCCCGAGCTTCGGGACGAGCTTCGGGACACCCACACCACCCACACCACCCACTGATCGTCGCGGGCTTCGGGACACCCACGGCGGTTCCTGGGACACCCACACCACCCACTGATCGTCGGGGACACCCATCACCGGCGGGCCTGGGGACACCCACGCCGCGGGGCCTGGGGACACCCACACCGCGCGAGCTTGGGGACACCCACACCGCCGGTGTCGGGGACACCCATGCTGGCGTCGCAAAGTCGGGGACACCCATCGCGATCAACGTCGCAAAGTCGGGGACACCCATCGCGATCAATGGGGATACCCAGTACCCTACGCCCCTCGGTAGACCGAAATACCTGCATGCTGCATACTTGGATCCGGCCATCGTGATGAAAGTCCGTAGATCATGCGGTTGACGACGAGAGGCCGCTATGCGGTCACGGCGGTGCTGGATTTGGCGCTGCACGCCGACGACGGACCGGTAACGCTGGCGGACGTTGCCGAACGTCAGGGCATCTCTCAGGCGTACCTCGAGCAGCTGTTCCGCCGTCTCAAGCGGAACGGTCTGGTTGTCGGCGCGCGCGGCCCCGGTGGCGGCTACCGGATTGCCCGGACGCTTGAGGACATCAGCGTCTCGGACATCATCAGTGCCGTGGGAGAAGGCGTCGACGCCACCCGGTGCGGGGGCACCGGAGACTGTCAGGACGGTGAGATATGCCTCACGCACGAACTCTGGGCCGATCTCTCGCAGCAGATCGACTTGTTCCTGAAGCGCATCACCTTCGCGTCGCTGGTCGAGCGACGCGACATTCGGACTGTCGCTCGCCGGCAGGACCCGAAGAATCTGATCAACGCCCAGATGCTCTGATCCGGTAGACGCACGCCCTTCGTGCGCCCGAGAACCGATGGCATTCGGCCCGATCACATCGGCGTTCGGGTAATATCTGCCTCGATATGCCGACCAAGATCCCGACCAAAGCCGTTTACCTGGACTATTCGGCCACGACGCCCGTAGACCCGCGCGTAGCGGAGCGCATGAGTGCGTGCCTGCTCACCGACGGCACTTTCGGCAATCCCGCGTCGCGCAGCCATGTGTATGGCTGGGAAGCGGAGGAACTGGTCGAAGAGGCCCGCACGCAAGTCGCCGCGCTGTTCAACGCGGATCCCCGCGAGATCATCTGGACATCGGGCGCCACCGAGTCGGACAACCTGGCGATCAAGGGCGTCGTCGAAGCATCGGGCGGCGAGCGCGTCGTCACCTCCACATATGAACACAAGGCGGTGCTCGATACCTGCGCCCACCTGGAGTCCCTGGGAGTGGAGGTCACCTATGTCGAGCCGGACGCCAGGGGCATCGTCCGGCCCGAGGCGGTCGCCGACGCCATAGACGCGGACACGGCCATCGTTTCGGTCATGCATGCGAACAACGAGATCGGCGTGGTCAACGATGTCCGCGCCATCGGCGCGATCTGTCGCGAGCGGGGCGTACCGTTCCACACCGACGCCGCCCAGAGCGTAGGCAAGATCGACATCGACGTGCGCCGCGACAACATCGATCTCATGAGCATTTCTGGCCACAAGATATACGGACCGAAGGGTATCGGCGCGCTGTTCGTGCGGCGCCAGCCGTTCTTGCCCCTGGCGCCGCAAATACACGGCGGCGGTCACGAGCGCGGCATGCGCTCGGGAACGCTGGCTACCCACCAGATCGTCGGCCTCGGAGCGGCGTGCGTCATCTGCGGCGAAGAACTGGACCGGGCGAACGGGGAAAACGGACGCATCCGGGCGCTGCGCGACCGCCTCTGGTCGCACTTGAGGCAACTGCCGAAGACGCAGTTGAACGGCGACGAGAATCAGCGCCTGCCCGGCAATCTGAACGTGTCGTTCGGCGACGTCGATGGCGATACGCTGTTGACGGCGCTCGACGATTTGGCAGTTTCGACCGGCTCCGCCTGCACCTCCGCCACCGTGGAGCCGTCCTACGTCCTGAAGGCCATTGGCGTTCCCGACGATCTCGCCCATGCGTCGATCCGGTTCACCGTGGGCCGCTATACCACCAGGGACGAAGTGGACTACGCCGCGCGTCGGGTCGCCACCACCGTGGAGAAGCTGCGCGCCGCCCGCGTATAATGCGGCAGCCACCTCCGGCTGACATCAAGCGCCCTTAAGTCCAATTCCAGGAGAGGCCAATGCCAGTAGAGCGCACACTGTCCATTCTCAAACCCGACGCCGTGGCTCGCAACATCATCGGCGAAATCATCTCCCGCTTCGAAAAGGCGGGATTGCGCATCGTCGCTGCCAGGATGACGCGCCTTTCCGTGGCTGACGCCGCCGGCTTCTACGCCGAACACAAGGGCAAGCCGTTCTACGGGAATCTGTTGGAATACATGAGTTCAGGGCCGGTTGTGCTCCAGGTGCTGGAAGGTCGGGATGCGATCGGCGTGAACCGCCGTCTGATGGGGGCTACCGATCCGAAGAAAGCGGATCCGGGCACCATTCGCGCCGACTTTGCCCAATCCCTCGACGCCAATGCCGTACATGGTTCCGACTCGCCGTCGAGCGCGGTTCGCGAGATCGCATATTTCTTCGACGACGCGGAAATCTGTTTGCGAACGTGAACGCACCCCGCGTCAATCTGTTGGGGTTCGATCGCGCCGGACTTGAGCGCTATCTCGCCGGGTTTGGAGAAAAGCCCTACCGCGCGCGCATATTGCTCCGCTGGATCCACAAACGCGGCGCGATGCGCCTGGACGATATGACGGACTTGTCGAAGTCCCTGCGCGCGCGCCTTGCCGATGAGGTGGAGATTCGCCCGCCGGAAGTGGTCGAGCGCCGGGACGCCGCCGACGGCGTCACCAAGTGGATCGTGGCCGTTGGCGGAGGCAACGCAGTCGAGACGGTCCTGATTCCCGACCGGGGACGGCATACGCTCTGTATCTCGTCGCAAGCGGGCTGCGCGCTCGACTGTGCGTTCTGCGCCACCGGCAAGCAGGGCTTCGACGGCAATCTCACGCCTGCGGAGATCGCCGGGCAGGTGTGGCTCGCGGCGCGGGAACTGGAGCGACGGGGCGACGAGCGCGGCCTTACGAACGTCGTCTTCATGGGCATGGGCGAGCCGCTGCTCAATTTCGATGCGTGCATCGCGGTGGCCAATCTGCTCATGGACGATCTCGCCTACGGTCTGTCCAAGCGCCGCGTCACTATCAGCACGGCCGGGGTGGTGCCGAATATCCGTTTGCTCGCCGAGCGCACAGACTGCGCCCTGGCCGTCAGCCTGCATGCGGCGGACGATGCGTTGCGCGACCGCCTTGTTCCCCTCAACCGGCGTTATCCGCTGGCGGAGTTGATGGACGCCTGCCGGTCGTACTTGTCCCGCGTCGGCGAGCGCCGGTCGGTGACGATCGAATATGCGCTCATGAAAGGCGTAAACGACAGCCTCTCCCACGCGGCGGCGTTGGCCAAGCTGTTGCGGACCCTGCGTTGCAAGATCAATTTGATACCGTTCAATCCGTTCCCGGACGCAGCTTTCGAACGGCCCGACGCGAGCGCGATTACAGCGTTCCAGACCTACTTGATGAACGCGGGCTACACGGCCACGCTGCGCGCGACCCGCGGCGACGAGATCGCTGCGGCGTGCGGCCAACTCACCGGCGCGGTGCGCGACCGCACCAACCGGCGGGCGCGCTACATTGCCCGGCTCCGGCAACAGCCGGCTTCGCCGCGGCGAGGGGGGCTGGCCGGATGAGCGAGGCCGATTCGCCGGGTGCCGCGTTGCGCGCGGCGCGGCATGCAATGGGCACAAGCGTGGCCGAGGTCGCAACGTTGCTGAAGGTATCCTGGGCGATCATCGAGAACATTGAAGCGGAGCGGTTCGATGCGTTGCCGGCGAGCGTATTCACACGCGCGTATATCCGTGGCTATGCCGACCTGGTGGGGCTCGACCCCGACGAGATGCTGTGGGCTTACGATCAGAAGACGGCTCCCCGGGAAACAGCTGAGATCGAAACGCGGCCGTTGATCGCTATTCCCAGAAAGCTGATTGCTTTCTCCAGCGGCCGGCGGATGCCGTGGTGGCAGTCGTGGGTGTTCGGTGGCACGGTGATCCTGATCGCGATCGTGTCCGGACTTTTCCTGTGGTTCATCTGGCCCTCCGAGGAGCCAATAGCGTCCGCGCCGGTCGGGCAGTCAAACGAAACTTCCGGCGGCGACGCTGCGCCGCCGGTGTCGTCCGCAGGCGAGGTGTCTTTCGAATTGGCCGTCCCCGCCGATACATCGGCGCCTGTTTCGAACGACCCAATCGAACCGGTGCCCAACGCTTCCATCGCCCAGATCGAAACGCCCGTCTCGGGTGGCGTGTCGGTGTCTGTCTCGGACGGCTCGCCAAGCGACCCGCCGTCGGTGTCGGTCTCGGACGGCTCGCCGGACGGCCCCGCGGACGACCCGCCGTCGGTATCTGTCCTGAACGGTTCGCCGGACGGTGCCGAGGACGGATCTGTTCTTCTTTCGAACCCGCTGACTTACGTGCCGGGCGATGACCACGTGCTGGTCTTTCATTTCACGCACGACTGTTGGGTCGAGGTGTTCGACGCGGTGGGCGGTACTCTGCATGAGGATCTGGAACGCGCCGAAGGCGAGTTGGAGGTGCGCGGCGACGCGCCGTTCAGCATCACGCTCGGTTATGCGCCCGGTGTCCATCTCGAGTACAACGGCGAACGCGTGATGCTTGCGCAGCACACGCATGACAACATCGCCAAGCTGGTGCTTGGCCTGTGAGCCTGCGATATCGAGCCGTTCGCGGCATGCGCGATCTCGCCGCGGCAGACGCGGCGGAACTGCGGCGGGTGGAGGAGCAATGCATCGCCGTGGCGCGCGCCTTCGGGTTTGAGGAGATCCGCCTGCCGCTGGTGGAGTCCGCCGAACTCTTCAACCGCGGGATCGGGGTGGGGACGGATATCGTCGCCAAGGAGATGTACGTCTTCGATGATCGCAGGGGCAAGCGCCTGTCGCTGCGCCCGGAGGGAACCGCGGGCTGCGCGCGCGCCTGCATCGAGCGCGGATTGCTGCACAATCAGACGCAGCGGCTCTGGTATTTCGGTCCGATGTTCCGCTACGAGCGCCCGCAGCAGGGCCGCTACCGCCAACACGACCAGTTTGGTGCAGAGATCTTTGGTGTCAGCGGACCGGAGGCGGACGCGGAGTTGATACAGATGGCGGCGGCGGTCTGGGAGGCCCTCGGTATCGGGCATGCGGTGCGGCTGGAGATCAACGCCATCGGATCCGGCGCCTCGCGAGCCGCGTACCTCGAAGCGCTGGTCGCCCACCTCTCGCCGTACGAGAGTGAACTCGACGGCGACAGCCGCGCGCGCCTGCGTATCAACCCGTTGCGCATTCTGGACAGCAAGGTGGCGTCCACGCAGCGCATCCTTGAAGATGCCCCGAACCTGGCCGATTACCTGGATGCCGCCGAGCGCGACCAGTTCGAGTCGCTGCGGGGGCTGCTCGACGCGCTCGGACTGTCCTACCGGGTGAATCCCCGGTTGGTGCGAGGCTTCGATTACTACACGCATACGGTGGTCGAGTGGGCAACCCAGGGAATTGGCGCCCAGGACGCGGTGGGAGGCGGCGGCCGCTACGACGGGCTGATCGAGCTGCTCGGCGGGCATGCCACGCCGGCCGCCGGATTCGCCCTCGGGATCGACCGCATTGCGCTGTTGCGTCAGGCCGTGGCGGACACCCCGACGTATCGTTCTGCCGATGTGTACGTCGTCGTGCAGGACCCGAAAACCATGCCGGCCGTCCTGGCGGCGGCGCAGGCGTTGCGCGTTCGCGCGCCGGGCTTGAGCGTTCGCATGCACGCGGGCGGCGGCGGCCTGTCGGCCCAGTTCCGGCGCGCCGACCGCAGCGGCGCGCGTTGGGCGATGATTGTCGGCGAGGATGAAATAGCCCAGAATCGCGTCTCCCTGAAATGGCTGCGCGTGGATCGTCCGCAGATGACCGCTCCGATAGACGAAGTGGCGGCGATGATCCGCGACGCGCAAGAGCACGGATGTTAACGACGTGTCTGAATCTGACGAAGAACTGGTAGACCGACTGCGAAACTGGGGGTCGCGCCACGGCTTGGCCGTTGTCGCGGTCATCGTGGTGGCGGTGGGCGGCGTGATCGGCTGGCGCTGGTACCAGGACTATCGACAGGACCAGGCCGAAAGCGCTTCCCGCGAATACAGCGCCTACCTGACCGCCCGCGCCTTCGGAGATGGGTCCGAACTTGCCGCCAATCTCGCCGATGCGCGCGAGGGCACGGCCTATCACATCTTCGCCTTGTTGCATGAGGCGAGGGACGCGGTCGACAGCGAAGACTGGGAACGCGCGGCGGCGTTGCTGGCCGCAAGCGTGGACTACGCGGGGGACGACGTCCTGCGCGACCTGGCGGCGTTCCGATTGGCGAAAGTCCAGCGACAGCTCGGCGAGCTCGACGAAGCTCTTGAAATCCTGGCCGGCGTGTTGAGTCCGGGGTTTGCCGTCGAGGTCGCGGAGCTGACGGGCGACATCCTGTTGCAGAAGGGCGATAAGGCAGGCGCGCGCGAGGCGTATCAATCCGCGCTCGAACTGGCCTCCGACGCCGGACGGGGGTTGCTGGAATTGAAATTGGCCACCGTGGCGCCCGCCGCGCCGGGCGACGAAACGGAATCTCCTACCGAATGAAATACTTGCACGGAACAAACGCCTCGGGGGAGCGCCAGCGAGCACGGCTGGTTGTTGCATGGTCGACGCGCGGGGTCCGGCCAGGAGCCTTCAGCCGGGGAGCACGAGGGGGCGCCCCTCGCATGCAAGAACCGAAGCCGAAGGCGCCGGCTGTGGGGCACTTGTTGCGCATCGCTGCCGTTTTCGCGCTGCTATCGGCTGTCGGATGCAGTTGGTTCAACTGGGTGCCGGGCGTTGGCGGCGACAAGAAGGAGGACACCGACAAGCCGGCTCCGCTGGTCGAGTTTGTCGAGGAAGCGGACGTGGTGCGGTTGTGGCAGGCGTCGGTGGGCAAGGGCCTGGGCCGCAAATACCTGCGGCTGTCGCCGGCTATCCTGGCCGACCGCGTCTATGCGGCGGACGCCTACGGCGCCGTCGCCGCATTTGATCGCTTCACGGGCAGGAACGTTTGGCGCACCAGCGTTGGCAAGCCGGATGCCAAGTCGGGCATCAAGTTCTGGGACCGACGCGACCCGTCTTTCGTGACCGGCGGTGTCGGCGCTGCGGGCGGCCGCGTCCTTGTCGGCACCACCCGGGGCGAGATCGTCGCGTTGGATGCGGCGGACGGGTCCGCGCTCTGGCGGGCCGAAGTCAGCAGCGAGGTGTTGGTGCCTCCGGTCGGTGCCGAGGGCCTGGTCGTCGTGCAGACGACAGACGGCCGGATTGCCGCGCTGGACGGCGCCGATGGCACACCGCGCTGGAGCTTCGACACCCAGCCGCCGATTCTGACGCTACGCGGCACAGCGGTCCCCGCGCTGCGCGACGGGCTGGTCTATGCGGGTTTCGCCACCGGCAAGGTCGCGGCGTTCCGCGCCCAGAACGGCGAGCCGGTATGGGAGCAGCGCGTGATGCTGCCGGAAGGCCGGTCCGAGTTGGGCCGCATGGTGGATGTGGACGGATCCCCCCTCGTGCTGCGCGGCGTCGTCTACGCGGTCAGCTTCCAGGGACGCCTGAAGGCCTTTCGAGGGACCGACGGCGCCATGCTGTGGGAGTTCGAGATGTCGTCATTTCTGGATCTGGCCGAAGGCTATGGCCAGATCTACGTCGTGTCGAACGAGGACGTCGTCAGCGCTATCGAACAGACTGACGCGGCGCTGGTATGGCGGCACGAGAGCCTCCGCAATCGACGTTTGACCAGCCCGGTGGCGTTCGGCAACTACCTCGTGGTGGGCGATGCCGACGGGTACTTGCACGTGCTCGCCCAGAGCGACGGCCGCCTGGTCGCGCGTCGCAAGATCGGCGACGGCCTGCGTTCCGGCATGATAGTCGCGGACAATGTCGTCTACCTGCTCACCAACGATGGCCGGTTGAACGCGCTGGAGATCAGGCGCAAGGCATGACAGTCGTCGCCCTCGTGGGCCGGCCGAACGTTGGGAAATCCACCTTGTTTAACCGGCTGACGTCGGCCCGCGACGCGCTGGTCGCGAATCGGCCGGGGCTCACTCGCGACCGCCAATACGGCGTCGCCGACCTCGACGGCCGGACCGTGTCCGTAATCGACACGGGCGGTCTGGCGAACGACGTCGATGACGCCGAGATGGCATCGCTGGTCGCGGAGCAGGCGAACGTCGCGATCGCCGAGTCCGACTGGGTGGTGTTTTTGGTCAACGCCCGCGAAGGCCTCACCGCATCAGACGAAGAAATCGCGGACGACCTGCGCCGCTGCGGTGCCCGCACGCTACTCGTCGCGAACAAGATCGACGGCGTCCCACCCGAAACCGCCGTGGCCGACTTCTCCCGCCTCGGTTTCGGCGTACCCCTGCTCATGTCCGCCGCCCACGGCCGCGGCATTGCCGCCTTCCGGGAGAGGTTGGCGGAATGCGCCAGCACCGGCGCAAAGGACACCATGGCGCAAAGGACAGCCATGGCGCAAAGGATGGCGCAAAGGACAGCCATGGCAAGGACGGTGCAAAGGACACCCATGGTACGGGTGCAAGGGGTGGTACGGGCGCAAAGGACAGCCACCCGGATTCGAAGGACACCCACCCGCGTGGCGCAAGGGATACCCATCGCGGCGCAAAGGACAGCCATCGTGGCGCAAGGGATGGCGCAAGGGACACCCACCCGCGCATGAACGACCCGAGAATGAGCCATGCACGAGTCCCGGGTCTTACGGAAAGCATTCGCCACTCCGAGATGCCGAAGGTGGCGGTGGTGGGGCGTCCGAATGTCGGCAAGTCGACGCTAGTGAATTGGCTCCTGGGCGATGCCCGCCAAATCGTTTCAGAGACGCCGGGGACCACGCGCGATGCCGTCTACACGCCGTTCCGGCGGGGCAATTCGAGTTATCTGCTGATTGATACCGCCGGCGTGCGCCGTCGCGGCCGGGTTCACGATGTGGTCGAGAAGTTCTCCGTGGTGAAAGCCCTCGAAGCGCTGCGCCGCGCAGATGTGGCCCTGGTCTTGATCGATGCCCGGGAAGGCTTGGTCGATCAGGATCTAAACGTCTTGCGATACGCGGCCGACGCCGGTACTGGCCTCATCCTCACGGTGAACAAATGGGACGGACTCTCGTCCGAGGATCGAGCCGTGGTGCGCACGGGCATCGATCGTCGCATGAGGTTCGCGCCGTGGGTGCCGGCGAAGTTCATCTCGGCCTTGCGTGGCACGGGCGTCGCTGGCCTCTTGCGTTTGCTCGACGACATCTACTCTGCTGGGGGCCGGGAAGCGTCGCCTGCGGAATTGACCCGCATTCTCGCCCAAGCGACCTCGGAGCATCCGCCGCCCGCCGTCGGCGGCCGACCGATCAAACTCCGTTTTGCCCACAAGGTTGGATCGCGCCCGCCGGTCATCGCCGTGCACGGAAACCGCACCGGCGTCCTGCCCGCATCCTACGTCCGCTATTTGGAAAATGTTTATCGCGACGCGTTGTCGCTTGCTGGCGTGCCCATCAAGATCACCCTCCAGTCGGGCGACAACCCGTTCGCGGGCAAGCGCAACGAACTGACCCGGAGGCAGCGCGCCAGCCGCCAACGCGTCATTCGACGCGACAGGCGTCGCTGAGCTTCCCCGACCAAATACCAAAGCACCAACCTTCTGCCCGTTCGTGGTCGCCCGGAGGACCGGCGCGTGAGGACACGCGTACGGGGACACCCATCACAATACGGGGACACCCATAGCGAAAACGGCACGGCGGATAGAACGGCGGACGAGGACAGCCACCGGCGGACGAGGACAGCCACGAACGCGAACGGCGGACGAGGACAGCCACAGAGAAAGGCGTCGGGATACCCATTGAGACCGAGCCGCAGCCGAGCCTAGCTCGGCTGGGACGACCGAAAACTGGACGGTGAGTGAAGGAAACCACCACTAGTGGGCGCAACGCGAAGGCGCGAAGGACAGCCATTGAGAGCGAGATTGGAGGAGGCGCTATTCGATACGCTCGACTTCGCCTAAGGTCTGTATCAATGCCAGGGGGTCGACCTTTGCGCCATGCATACTCACGGCCCAATGCAAGTGCGGCCCCGTGGCGCGGCCGGTAGCGCCCACGGAGCCGAATGCCTCGCTCCGAGCGAGTATGTGGCCTTCCGTGACGCGAACTTCATGCAGGTGGCAGTACATGGTTACCAAGCCGTCTCCGTGGTCGATCAGTACCGTATTGCCGTTGAAAAAGAAGTTGCCCGTGACGACCACCACACCTGCGGCGGGCGCGATGATGGATGTCCCCGTATCAGCCGCGATGTCAAGGCCCTGATGGGGACTGCGAGGTTGCCCGTTCAGGATTCGCCGACGCCCGAATGGGCTGGAAAGCTCCCCGTTCCACGGGCAACAGGAACGGGTGTAAGTCTCCTCTGCCGGGGGTCACCAATGCATATGCAGCGCGCATTCTCGTGGTCTCTTTGCTGATGCGGTCCAGATCTTTCGCATTCGGGTTGACCATGCGGTCGTTGGTGATGGTTAAACGCTGGACGGGAAATTCTTTCGGCGCCACATTGAACGACACCTTCAAACTGCCCGCGTGGGTGGTGATGTCGACGGTGTGCTGTCCCGGGACTGTGTCCAAGGGCAGTCCGACAAGGGCATGGTTCCGATGGAGTAGGGCGGGACGGCCGTCGAAGTGCACCTCGACAGCATATTCGGGTAGCGGTATCGCCACGACGCCTCCCGGGACGCCGGAACCGAGGACGGCGGCGAGTAGCGACAACAACGCATTCATTGTGTATCAGTGCGTGTCGATCCAGCGATCACTGTCGCGTCTATAGTTCCTGACGCCAAGTGCGCTCGGATGGCCTCGCCTGCGTGAGCCTCGGCCGCATCAGTAATCACGGCGCCCCAACGCGTGCCATCTGGGCGCGAGACAATAGCGTACCCACGGTCTAGCGTAGCCAGCGGGCTAACGGATCGAAGAGCGCGTCGCGTGGCGGCGATGGCTGCTTCCGAAACATCCAGCTTGCGTTGCGCCGCTGCTTCCAATTCTTGCCGCGCGCGCGCGGCAAGATCAGCCGCGCGTTCGATCAGAACATCGGGATTGGCGCGTGCCAGCAACCGCCGGGCGGTAGCCAGGCGTGCTCCAGCGACGCCCATGCGACGATCAATTGTCCGTACCAGGCGATCGCGCAACTCGTCCGCCCGCTGCATTCGCTGCTCCAGCGAACGCGCCGGGTGGGTCAATCTGCGAGTGGTTGCATCGAGCAAACGTCGTTCCGATTGAACCCGGTCCAGCGCCCGCCCGGCCAACGTATCGGCGCGTCGGCGGACGCCAAGCATAAGTTCCGCGCGGTCGGGCGTCAGCATTTCCGCCGCTGCGGAGGGCGTAGGCGCGCGCTGGTCAGCGACAAAGTCGGCGATAGTGACATCGGTTTCATGTCCCACAGCAGAGACGATCGGGATCGCGCACTGCGCTATGCGTCGTGCCACCGGCGCCGTGTTGAACGCCATGAGATCTTCCAGGGAACCACCACCTCGAGTCAGTAGCAGCACGTCCGGTTGCGGTTTCGACGCTTCGGCTCGGTTGATCGCGTCAATGATTTCAGAGACAGCTTCAGCGCCTTGCACCGTAGCCGCGAAACAGGTTGCCTCAACACAAGGGAACCTACGCCGCAGCACCGCCAGGATATCTTGTAGTGCCGCTCCGGAGAGCGAGGTGATGATGCCAATATGCCGAGCGAATCGAGGCAGCGCCCGCTTGCGATCAGCCGCGAACAGTCCTTCGCGCTGAAGTTCAATCTTTAGTCGTTCGAACGCAGCCCGCAATTCGCCTTCGCCAGCGGGCTCGATGGCATCGACGATGGCTTGAAACTCGCCGCGAGCCTCGTAAAGGGACAGACGGCACTTTACGACGACCAGCGAGCCGTTCCGCAAGGGATTGCGCACAAGACGATTGCGGTTGGCAAACATCGCGCATCGGACCTGCGCCTGCCCATCTTTCAGACTGAAGTACCAATGACCCGCGCGGCCCGGGCTTCGGAAGTCTGATATCTCTCCCTCAGCCACAATCTGCGGGAAGCCTTGCTCGATCATGAGCCGAACCGCTGCTGTCAATTCGCTGACCGAATAAACGTGTCGTGAGCTTGGGAGTTCGTACATGCATCGTCTTGTAGCACACGAGTTGTGTGATTTAAACGGACGCTCGTGCGGATCGAATCTTGGACAGCCATCTTGGGACATCCCCCCCCCCGCTTGGACACCCACGCTGGTCACGCCCGTCACGCCCGAGGGACATCCACTCGTGTTGCCTTGGGCGCTTCCTGGACGGCTACGTCGTCGACGAGACGTAGGTCGCGGAAGTTGGGATTTGGATTTCAGTAGTAGAAAGGAGTTTCGGGGCGCGGGAATTGGCGCTGATGGCCGAGACAGGGGTTGTAGAAAGAGCCCGCTAAGAATGCTTGGGCGTTATCAGACGGCGGGCGTGAGCGTGGCGAGCGCGGTGCTGGCGGCTCTTGAGGTTTTTTGGAAGGCGGCGGGGAACGCGCGCGCCGAGGTGGCGGCGCGCGCGGTCGCGCGGATCCGGCTGTGGGAGGGCTTAGGCGATGGCGGCGAGCCACGCCGGGGTCTCGCCTCGGCGCCGGCCCCGGCGGCGCTGCGCGGCGAACGTCGTCAGCCAGGTGCTGCGGCTACCCCAGGACAGTGGCGGATCGCTGCTCGCACGCTCGCCGCGGCAGCGCGCCGCCGTCCACTCCGCCTGCGCGAGGTACGCCGCCAGGGTCGTCGCCAGCCCCGGCTCCCCGGCGGTGATCACGCGCCCCGAGCCGCGTTCGAGGTGCAGCGGCCGCAGCGGCTCGCGTAGCCGCGCCGGCGTCTCCGCCGCTTCCTCCAGCCGATGCCACAGCGACGTTTGCTGCGGCGCGTCGAGCCGCGCCACCATGCCCGCCCGCAGCGGATTCAGGTCGTTGTACACCATGCAGGCGTGCGCCGCCTTCGCGTCCGCTAGCGGGCGCGACTCGAAGCGCCCCTCCCAGAAGTGTCCCGTGCGATCCTCCTCCGCGTTCGCACGGCGCGCGATGTTCTCGTTGAGGGCCCTCATATACCAGGACAGGTCGCCCAGCCGCCGCCGGAGTTCGCCCAGCCGCGCCGGATCCGCCAGCAGCCCCGCCTCTTGGGCCGCGCGCGCCTGAGGATCCGCCGGGCGCCGGCCGAACACGGTCAGCCAGCGCCGCGCGACTTCCTCGTCGGACCAGTCGCGGGCGCGCGCGGGGCAGTAGTTGACGACAATGTGGTAGTGGTTCGACATGACGGCGTAGGCGTACACGTCGAGGGCGAAGACGTCGGTCAGGGCGAGCAGCCGGTGTTCGATCCAGCCGCGGCGGTGGTCGAAGTTCTCGCCCGTGTTGGGGTCTTCGCCGCAGAGCCAGGCCTGGCGCACGCAGCGGTTAAAGAGGTGGTAGAAGCCGCCGTTCTCGCGGTCAACCAGTTCACTTCTCGGTTGCGTCATTGGGGCATTGTGATCCGCTCCCGGCAGCGCGGGTAGCGGCGCGCGCCGCTGCGGGGCGCGCGACGTCGCCACCGCGCGGAGTGGCTGATCGCCCCGCCTTCGTGCGCGCCGATGCGGCCGCGCGCCGGCCGAACTGGGTCGCCCTACGTCTCCGAAGCCGCGCCTGTCTCGCGAAGATGCGCCCATTGCCCCGTCGCCGGCGATGGCTGTCCAAATGGAGATGGGTGTCCCGACTATTCCCACCGAAGCCACGCCTGCCCCGGCGAAGATGCGCCCATTGCCCTGTCGACGGCGATGGGTGTCCAGATGAGATGGGTGTCCCGACTTTCCAGGTGTTCCCCAAGCCCCGGGATGGCTGTCCTAACCTCAGGAGATGGGTGTCCCGACCTGTCCCGGCGATCCTTACCCGCTTCGCCGCATCGCCGAGACGGCGGAACGACTTGCGATACTGAATTGCGGGTGGCCGAGCAGAGGTCGGCGAGCTTGGTAGCCGACCTAACGCCGTTGTCGGTCCAACGACGGAATTTCCCTGAATTGATCCAAAGATTCCGGGTTTGCGAGTGCTGCCGCGTTGCTAGGTTCTCGTCCGTGGATGACGTCGCGCACGGCGAGTTCCGCGATCTTTCCACTCATGGTGCGGGGAACGTCGGTAACTTGCAGGACCAATGCAGGCACGTGTCGCGGCGATGCGTTTTCGCGAATACGATCCTTGATTTCGGCACGTAGAGAGCTGTCCAGCGTCAATCCTTCCCGCAGCACAACGAAAAGGACGATGCGTACATCGTCGCGCCATGACTGTGCAACGCACAGCGCTTCGACGACGGCGTCTACGGATTCAACTTGGCGGTAGATCTCCGCCGTGCCGATGCGAACGCCGCCCGGATTTAGCACCGCGTCGCTGCGCCCGTGAATGATGATGCCGCTGTGGGCAGTAAATTCGGCGAAGTCGCCGTGCGCCCACACATTGTCGAACTTCTCGAAGTAGGCGGCGCGGAACTTCGCTCCATCAGGATCGTTCCAGAATCCCGTTGGTCGCGACGGGAACGATTTGGTGCAGACGAGCTCGCCTTTTTCTCCTGGAGGCAGTGGTTTGCCGTCCTCGCTGAACACGTCAATGGCCATGCCCAGCCCTTTCGATTGCAACTCGCCCGCGTACACCGGCAATAGCGGATTGCCGAGAGCGAAGCACGAGACGATATCAGTGCCGCCGGAAATGGAGGCGAGGGCCACATCCTTCTTGAAGTCGCGGTAAATGTAATGAAATCCTTCGGGGGCGAGCGGGGAGCCGGTAGAAAGAATCGAACGCAGTTTCGTTAGGCGATGGCTCGCGCGCGGCTTTACGCCGAATTTCTCTAGTGCGGAGAGATACTTGGCGCTTACGCCGAATATCGTAATCCCTTCCGCGTCGATAAGATCGATCAGTTCGCTGCGACGAGGGTGGAACGGTGAGCCGTCGTACAGCACTATCGCACAGCCGCTGGCCAGACCCGACACGAGCCAGTTCCACATCATCCAGCCGCAGGTAGTGAAGTAGAACAGGGTGTCGCTGCGGGACAGATCTACGTGCAGACGATGCTCCTTCAAATGTTGCAGCAACGTTCCCCCAATGCCGTGCACTATGCATTTGGGTTTGCCCGTAGTGCCAGACGAATAGAGCACGTATAGCGGATCGTCGAAGCCGCGCGGCTGGAAAGATATTGTCTCTTCCGGGCGTTCTGTCACCGTCCGTTCAATATCTCGGGCCCACAACAGCGCTTCAACTGAACCGATGCGTTGCCGGACCTCCTCGGCCTTGGCGGACATATCGAACTTCTTGCCTGCATACTGGTATGTGTCGCATGAGATCAAGAGCTTTGGTTGGGTCTGGCCGAACCGGTCCAATGCGCCCTCGACGCCGAAATCCGGCGAACAGGATGTCCAGACTGCTCCAAGGCTTGCCCCCGCAAGCATGCAAATCACGGCTTCGGGGACGTTGGGCAGCCAGCCGGCGATGCGATCCCCGGGCACAACGCCCCGCTCGCGGAACTCCGCGGCGACCCGCGCGACGGAGCGATACAGCTGCGCGTAAGTGAGCGTCCGGCGTTCGCCATTCTCAACCACCCCCACGATAGCGGTTCGACCGTCCTTCCAGCGCAGCAGGTTCTCCGCGAAGTTGAGTTCGGCGCCCTGGAACCAGCGGGAGCGCAGAAAGTCGTCGCCCTGTTCCAGCGCTCGCGGTGCCTCGGCTGTGGCGATGACCTCGCAAAAGTCCCACAGCGCTCGCCAAAACGCGTCACGGTCGTCGACGGACCACGCGTGCAACGCGTCAAAGTCATCGAATCCGTGGCCTCGCATGAACTCCGCCAGATTTGACATTTCTACCGTTTCGGCAGTTGGCGTCATCAATGGTTGGCTCATCGCCAGCGATACCGGCGCCGACGGGGCGAGCAAAGATTTCGTCATCGGGACGGGTTCCATGGCATTTCGCGGATTCTTCGCCAAAGGTGGGGACGTTGCAAGAACAGCACAGTAGTGGGGCGGCTAGGACAGGGTGGCTAGGACAGCCATCCACGGTAGCTCGGGCAGCCTGGACGGGCGCTGGGACCAAGAGGAAAGGACAGCCATCTGACCCGTCTGGGACGAGGAGAGACACGGTGGGACAGACACGGTGGGACCATAGCGAAAGACACGGTGGGACAGCCATAGCGAACGGAGGAGAGACACTGTGGGACAGCCATGGGAGATGCACACTGGGACAGCCATATCGAAGAACGGATATGGTTTGGCCACGCGCTGAGACCGATTCGCTGGGACAGCCATGTCGAATGGGATCGATGGATTCGCTGGGACAGCCATGTCGAATGGGATCGACGTACTAGGACAGCCATGTCGAATGGGATCGATGCGCTAGGACAGCCACGTCGGCAAGCGAGGGCCGCGTGGACAGCCATCGCATCGGCCACTGGCAGGTGGCGATGTGGCTCCATCCTCATGCGGGATGCCCGTGGACCGGGATGCCCGTGGACAGCCATCGCCGTTGGCAGTGCCGGATGCCCGTGGACAGCCATCGGCAAGTCGCGACATCGCCGCATCTTGTTGCGTGCGTTGCGTACGCCCTCCGCGCCGCCGTCCTCCGCGCCGCCCGCCCGCCCGCAGCGCAACCGCCGCAGCGCGGTCAGCGCGCGGATTTTCGCGCGGAGGTTCGTGCGGACGATGCGCCCGCTATAATCGTCGGATGATCGAAAGCGGCCCGACATCGCACGTCTACTTTTCCCAGCGCCTGCGGCTGCATTACGTCGACTGGGGCAATGACGACGCGCCGCCCATGCTGCTCGTGCACGGCGGTCGCGATCATTGCCGGAACTGGGATTGGGTCGCTCGGGACTTGAGCCGTGACTATCACGTCATTGCGCCCGACCTGCGCGGCCACGGCGATTCCCAGTGGATGATCGGCGGCAGTTACAGCACCGTCGACTATGTCTACGACATCGCGCAGCTTCTGCATCAGAAGAAGATGACGCCGGCGACGATCATCGCCCACTCGCTCGGTGCGTCCGTGTCCCTGGCGTACACCGGGTTGTATCCGGATACGGTCAAGACGCTCGTCGCCGTCGAGGGAATGGGTTTGCCGCCGGTCGCCGCGAGGGGCGGCGACAGCGCGGCGACCGGGCGCCTGCTGGACGACTGGGTGCGCAATGCGCGCAGGATCTCCGGCCGGCTGCCGCGCCGGTACCCGACCCTGGAAGAGGCGTTCCATCGCATGCAAGCGGAGAACCCCCACTTGTCGGAAGCGCAGGCGCGCCACCTAACGATCCATGGCAGCAACCAGAACGAGGACGGGACCTATAGCTGGAAGTTCGACAACTACGTGCGGTCGTCGCCGCCGGTGGGGCTGACGGCGGATCAGACCCACCACTTGTACGAGCGCATCGCCTGTCCAACCCTGCTGGTCTACGGCTCGGAGTCGTGGGTCCCCAATCCGGCGAAAGACGGACGCGCCAGGTACTTGTCGAAGATGCGCATGGCGGTGATCGAGGATGCCGGCCACTGGGCCCACCATGACCAGTTGACGACATTCCTGTCCATCGTCCGCGAGTTCCTGGGCGAGACCTCATCCGGCGAAACCCCACCGGCGAAACCCCACCGGCAGAGCCCTCACCCCGGCAGTCCGCATCGCCAGACAACGCGAGGACGGCCTCCTCGCAAGAGAGCGGCCTTGGTTGAGGGCGGAACGGCGACCAGGATCGACATCGCCCGCGGGCTCCACGATCGGCCGCATCGGGGCGTCATCTATGTGACGGGCGGCGGCTCGCTCGTGCTGTCCGACCTCCTGCAGGTTCCCGGGGCTTCGGCCACGCTGATCGAAGCGGGCATTCCCTACGCGGAAGCGTCGCTCGCGACGCTCTTGGGTGCGCCGCCGGAGCGGGCTTGCAGCGCCGAAACCGCGCGGGATCTCGCCATGTGCGCGTTCTTGCGCGCGAAGCAACTTGCCCCAACGGCGAAAAAGGCGGAGACGTTCGGCTTCGCGATCACCGCGAGCCTCAGTTCGTCGCGCCCGAAGAGAGGCGACCATCGGGCGTATTGCGCCCTGCAGACAGCCGCGCGGACCCACACCACCTCGCTTCGCCTGGCCAAGGGCGAGCGCAGCCGCGAGGGGGAGGAGCGTCTCCTGGGCGATGTCGCGCTGGCGGCCCTGGCGGATGCCTTTGGCATCGGCCATCCCGGCATAAAACTGACAGACGGAGACACCCTGCAGGCGCACGTCGCCGAGGGCGACCCGGAAACGCAGGAACTCTTGTCCGGCGCGCGCCCGGCGGTCGGTGCCGGCGCGCCGAAAGCAATTCTTCCCGGGGCCTTCAATCCGTTGCACGAAGGCCACCGGCGGATGGTCGCCGCCGCGGCCACACGCTTGGGCGAACCTGTCGCGTTCGAAATCTGCATACGCAACGTCGACAAGCCGCCGCTCAATTTCCACGACATGCGGGCGCGCAGAGAACAGTTCGGCGCGTCCGAGGATGTCTGGTTGACGAATACATCCACCTTCCTTGAGAAGGCGCGCGTCTTCGGCGGGGTTACGTTCGTCGTCGGCGCGGACACCATGCGCCGCATCGCGGATTCGAAGTACTACGAAAGCGGCGATGTGAACGCGGCGGTCGACGAACTCGCCGAGATCGGATGCCGCTTCCTCGTTTTCGGCCGCGTACTCGGCCGCGCCGAAGGCGACCGCTTCGTCACACTGGACGACCTCAAGCTGCCAGACAGACTGCGCGCCTTGTCAGAGGGCTTCAGCGAAGCGGAGTTCCGCAGCGACGTTTCGTCGACGCGCCTGCGCGCGCGCGGGGCTTGACCCTCGCGACACGACCCTCGCGAATGATGCGATGTCACACACATGCCCCACAGCCGACGCCTTCGGCTTCGGTTTCTCTCTTGCGAGGGGTTTCCCCTCGCGCTCCCGGCTGAGGGCTCCGGCCCGGCCCCGCTCGTCTCCCGTGGAACCACCGCCCCCGGTCGCTGGCGCTCCCGGGAGGCGTTTTTTCCATGGGAGTCTGGTACCGTTGCCCGTTGAAGTGATTTCACGCGCGCGGGCGCGCGGTACGCGGTAGATAGCGGGGTCCAGGAAGCCTTTTGGCCACAACAGAGCAAGGGCAGCGGGAGCAACAGGTGCGGCCAGAGCAGGGCCAGGGCAAACGTCTGGGCGAGATGCTGGTCGAACGGAACGCCGCGCCGCAAGCCGACATCGACAAGGCGCTGCAGATTCAGCGCTCCGTGGGCGGCCGGCTGGGCACGCTGCTGGTCCGCACGGGCGCCATTTCCGAAGACATGCTGCTGCGCACGCTGGCGGAGCAGATCGGCGCGCTGTATCTCGCCGAAGCGGAGGATCTGCCGGACACGCTGGACATGTACCGCTTCATGTCGGCGTCGCCGATCAAGCTCACCTGGTTCCTCGACAACGCCGTCCTGATGTGGCAGCAGGACGAGAATATCTACTGTCTCGCCCGCGACATACCCGACCACACCGTGGCGCAGACGTTGGAGTACTTCTACCAGACCGCGAACGCGTCCGCTGCTCCTTCCATCCGTTTCTGTCTCACCGCGAACCACCACCTCGATCGCGCTCTCGACAAGGTCCGCGAGGAGCGCGCGATGGAGGAGCTGTTCGCCGGCGACCAGGCGCAACAACTGCGCGATCTGGCCGAGCAGGCCCCGGTGATCGAACTGGTCAACAACCTGCTGTCGCAAGCTGTGGATCTGGGGGCGTCCGACATCCATGTCGAACCCGCCGAAGAGGCTTTCTCCGTGCGCATGCGCGTCGACGGCGTGCTGCACACCCGGCTGACGCAGTCGAAGGACCGCTTCGCCGCCGTCGCGTCGCGCATCAAGCTGGTCGCGGGACTTGACATCGCGGAACGCCGGCTGCCCCAGGACGGCCGCATCACGGAGCGCATTTCGGGGCGCGAGATGGACATCCGCGTGTCCACGGTGCCGTGCGCATTCGGCGAATCCCTGGTCCTGCGCCTGCTCTCCAAGGAGCGCGACGACCTGGTGTTCGACAACCTCGGCATGGAGCCCGACCATCGCAAGCTGTTCCGAGGCTGGCTCGGGACCACCAACGGCATCATCCTCGTCACGGGTCCGACGGGTTCCGGCAAGTCCACCACGCTCGCCGCCGCCCTGGAGGAGATCGACGACGGCGTCAAGAAGATCATCACCGTGGAAGATCCGGTCGAATACCAGATGCCGAACATCACGCAGATGCAGGTCCATACCGAAATCGGCATGACCTTCGCCCGCGCCCTCCGCGCGATTCTGCGGCAGGATCCCGACATCATCATGATCGGCGAGATCCGGGATCTGGAGACGGCGGACATCGCTATCCGCTCGGCGCTGACCGGCCACGTGGTTCTGTCCACGTTGCACACCAACGACGCCATATCGAGCTTCACCCGCCTCATCGACATGGGGGTCGAGCCGTTTCTGGTGGCGGCGCCGATCCGGGGCGTGCAGGCGCAGCGCCTGGTGCGCAAGGCCTGCCCCAACTGCTCCGTGCCGGTTCCGCGGCCGGCGCTGGCGGATGGCTACCTGGACGCCGTGCCGGCGCACATGGTCGGCAACCACTGGGTCACGGTCGAAGGCTGCGACCACTGCCGTCACACGGGCTATCGCGGCCGCACCGGCATCTACGAACTGGTGCCGATGTCGGATGGCCTGCAGGACATGATCGTTTCCGGCGCGCACCTGAACGAACTGAAGCGCCTGGCGCGGGAACAGGGCTGCCGCACCCTGGTCGAGGACGGCCTCATCAAGGCGTCGCGCGGAGAGACGACGGTGGAGGAGTTGATGCGCGCCATGGTGATAGACGCCGAGGCGGGCTAGGGCCCGCAACTCTCACCAGGCCGAACGATGCCGGAATACGACTACGAGATCGTCGACAGCAACGGTCAAGCGAGCCACGGCCGCGTTGAGGCTGGCTCCCGCGCGGACGTCGTGCGCCAGTTCTCCCGCGACGGCCAGACGGTCGTCGCCGTCGACGAGCACCGCGCCCCGGCGCTGCGCGGGTGGCGCCGCGGTCCGCGGGCCCAGGACGTGACGGTAGCGTTCAACGAACTCGCCACCCTGCTCGAATCCGGCGTGGCCCTGGGGGACGCGGTGACCGCCCAGGGCCGAGGCACCCACCATCCCCGTCTCGCGGCGGCGTTCGATGGGATGGCGCGCGGCCTCATGCGCGGGCAAAGCTACCTGGAGGTGCTGCGCGCGAGCGACTTGCCCCTTCCAGACTATGTCTACCAACTGGTGGAAGCCGGCGAACACAGCGGCCGTCTGGCCGAGGCGCTGCGCGGCGCGGTGCAGCAAATGGAATACGACCTGCGGGTCGCCTCGGACATCCAGGGGGCGCTTGCGTATCCGGCGATACTGATCGTCGCGGGCATCGCGGCGGTGCTTGTCGTGTTCACGTTCGTCGTGCCGCAGTTTTCCAACCTGCTCGAGTCTGGCGAGGACCTGCCGTTCCTGGCGTCGGCCGTCCTCAACACCGGCGCCTGGTTCAATGCCAACGGCTGGTTGCTGGCGGCCATCGTCGCCGCCGCCGCCGCAGTCGGCGTGGCGCTGATGCGGCGCGAGGGATTTCGCCGCAGGCTGACCGACGCCGTCGCTACGCTGCCCTTGGTGCGCGGCTGGTTTTCCCAGGTCGATACCGCCAAGTGGGCCTCCGTCATGGGCGCGATGCTCGCGAGCCGGGTCGAACTCATGGACGCCCTGGACCTCGCGTCCCGGGGCGTGCGGATCAGCCGCCGCAAGGAGATGCTGGACCGGGCGGCGGACGACGTGAGAAGCGGCGTGGCGTTGTCGGCGGCGCTGGAGCAGCAGGACGCGCTGACGCCGACGGGCTACAATCTGATCCGCGTCGGCGAACAGTCTGGACGGCTGGCGGAAATGATGCGGGCGCTGGCGAATTTATATGAAGAGAACAGCGCGCGGCGCATGCGGCGCGTTCTCACGTTCATCGAGCCGGCGGCCGTCCTGCTGATCGGGGGGTTCCTGGGAACCATCATGATCGGCATGATATTGGCGATAACGAGTGTCAATGAAATTGTGCTTTGAGCGCCCCATGAGCGAGCGCGCCATGCGCGCCATGAAAAGCCCGGCCAGGGGATTCTCCCTGATCGAACTGATGATCGTGCTGGTCATCATTGGCCTGCTCGCCGGCCTGGTCGGCCCCAGACTCCTGGACCGGCTCGACAGTTCCAAGATCGCCGTCGCCCAGACGCAGGTCAAGATGCTGCGCGGCGCTCTGCAGACTTACAGGCTCGATATCGGCGCCTATCCAACCACCGCCCAGGGCCTGGCCGCCCTGATGTCGCCGCCGGACGATGTCGCCGACTACTGGCGCGGTCCGTACCTGGAAGATGTATTGCCGGCGGACCCGTGGCGGAGCCCCTATCAATACGAGGCGCCGGTGAACAATCTCCAGGGCTTCGTCCTTTACTCCTTCGGCGCGGACTCGGCCAAGGGCGGGGAAGACGACAATGCGGACATCGGATACCTGCCGCAAGGAAGCTCGTAGCCTGCGGGGCGGCTTTACCCTGCTTGAACTGCTGGTCGTGCTGGCCGTTGTGGGCCTGGCGACAGCGCTCGCGATGCCGAACCTCCAGCGGCTCTATGCCGCGGCGACGCGAGCCAGCGAGCAGGACTATGTCCTGGACCAGATCGCGGGCCTCGGTCGCGAGGCCATGCTGCGCGGGCGCGCCTACGTTGTCTTCGGCAACGCGCCGCCGCCGGACCCCGCCGAAGCGGCCCGCCATGCGGACTACGAAACCTACGTCGTGGATGTCCCGGAAGGCTGGCGTCTGGCCCTCGACAGGCCTCTCGTCGTGCTCGCGAACGGCGTCTGTCTGGGCGGGGCGTTGACGCTTTCCCACGCGGAGTCCACCGCCGTCCAGCTTGAACTCGCGCCGCCGTACTGCCGCGTCGACCCGAACGCCTGAGCCTCGTTGTAGGGACGGGTTGTCGCATATCGCCGCAGAACATCCTTTGATCGCGGCAGCGGCGGACCAGCGCGAATAAAGGCACTCTCCACTGCCCGCGCGACCGGGGAGCGTTCCCCGTCTACAGCGCGCTTTCGACCTCGGAAACCGCGGCGCTATCCCGCTCCCGCCTCGGCCACCGCGTCATTTCGTACCACCTTTCTGCGATCTCGGTGCCGTATCGATCCCTGCCCCGAGACAGACGCCGCATGAGGCCTATCGCCAAGGTCGTTGCCTTGTCATCGCCGGGCGACCGGCTACGCCACGGTTGCGGCGTCGTTGACCAACTGTCCAGTTGCTCCAGCGCGAACAAGGCCTTCGTCAGATTGCGTGATCGGTCTTCTTCGACAGGAATTCGGTCTATGTCGATGAACGTGTAGTCGAAGCGATCCCGCGCACTTGGCGTTGCCGGTGTCCAGGCGGGACGGCCGTTGTAAATCAGGACGGGCACGATGAGAGGTGGCTTCTCATCTACGCAATTGCCCACGCACAGGGTTTCCGAAAGCGCTGCGGCGTACTGGTGCAGGCGTTCCACCACGTTGGGATAGGGATGCGAACAAAACTCGATCATCAGGACAGGTGTTCCGCGCGGGTGCCGTCTTCCGGGCAGGTAGCCCACCCGCCACGATGCATCGATGTAGATCTCGCGAACATGCTGGACCCGACTCAGGTCAAAGAGGAAGCAGTTGCTGAACGTTAGTTCCAACTTCCGCGTGTCGAGGTCGGCCGCCAACTCCCTGGGCAGAAAGTCGAGCAAATCCCTGACAATTTCCTTGCAGTGGAACAAATAGCGAATTCGCGTATCCCTGGGACGCGAAGTTGCTTCGTCTGACTCAATCCGTATCGAGTCTGCCTTACGACAGGCCTCGCAGATTCCGTATTGCAGATCTCGCCCGTAGTTCCAACAGTAGTAACAGATGCCCAGGCGCTGGCCCACACCGGCGAGCACCTCTCCGGGATTGCCATCGTGGTACCGCGCCAGCCGTAAGCTCTCTCGCACAAAGGTCAGCGTCCTGTCCCTGCCGATATCCTTGAAGAACGACTCCGCCTCGATCTTGGTCAGGACCTCGTTCAACAGCTCGCTGTTCATATGGTCAGACATCTGCGGTCCCTGGACAGACGGTTGAGCGTGAAGTCGAAGTCACCGGCAGGAGGGACACGATCCGTCCACCAGGTCGTCGCCGTGCTTTAAGCACCATCTACAGAGGCCAAGGGTCTCGCTGACGTCTCTGAGGATCTCGCCGTGGTTGCAGTCGTACTTCCCCGCTAGACGAAGGACATCTGCGATGAACTCCGAAGTTTTTTCCGGTCCAACCTTCGAGAAGTATGACTCGCGCGCCAGCATGAGCAGCACGCTGTTCAACATGTAGCTGCCGCTGTGATTGGACACGTTCGCGTACTCGCAAGGTGAACTGAACCGGGGATAGAGGACACTGCGGCGATGCGGATTGTCAAGTCTGGCGTTCGAATGTGGAGGTCTGACCCTTGCGCGCCCTGGCGACCCCAATACGTGCCGCCGTCCACCGTGCTACTCAAGCCACTATGCGGCTCTGTGGCCGACGATCATCCCGTTTTTTGGGACACCCATCGACACCCATCGAGGCAAGGACACCCACCATCGTTTTCGGGACACGCACGGCAACTAAGCGCGGAGGGACACCCATCATCGAGGCAAGGACATCCATCGTTAGTCCCTGCGGCCTTGCGGTCGGCCTATGGCTGTCCTTGCGGTCGGTCCTTGCGGTCGGCCTATGGCTGTCCTTGCGGTCGGTCCGCGGCCTTGCCTGGCGGCCTATGGCTGTCCTTGCGGCCGGTGCGCGTCGGCTGGCGGGTGTCCTTGCGGCCGGTGCGCGTCGGCTCGGGTGTTAGAATCCCGGACATGGCGAAGACCATGCTCACCAGCGATACCCCCTCGCGCTTCCCGGCTGAAGGCTCCACTCCGTTAGTGCCCCTCCGGGACGAACGGCGGCTTGACGTTGAGGCGGTGACGTATCGCGCCGCGCCGCCCGAATTGGAGTTCCCCGGCTGCGAACCGATGCGTCTGACGCTCGATGAGATCGACACTTTCGAGGGGCGGCTGGAGTTCTGGGACGCCCGCGCGGAAACCGCCTGGGTGGTCCGCGATGTCAGCCCGGTGCACGAGAGCCCGGCCCATGGTTTGGTGGCGTTGGTCGAGCGCATCGCCGCCGCGCGCGGTTCGCCGATCAAGTGCTATGGGGCGATGGCCCTGATGCAACGCGATGCGGATGGCATGCCCCGGCGGATCATGCAGGCTGATCAGTCCGTATACCTGCGGCCGAAATCGGTCGTTCTACCGGGGCCGCGCGCGATGATCGTTGGCGAGCACGCGCTGCCGGACGTGGTGCTGGAGGTGGACCACACGACGGACATACGCCGGGGCAAGCTCTTGCAGTACGAGGCGTGGGAATTCCCGGAGGTGTGGGTGGAGGTGCCGGACTGGTCGTCGCCAAGTCGGCCGCGCGGGCTGGTGCCGGGATTGACGATCCACGTGCTGGAGGGCGGCGCGTACGAGACGTCGGTCGAGAGCCAGGCGTTTCCCGGTTGGACTGCGGCGGAGATACACGCGGCGATGAACGAGACGACGCCGGCGGCGCATACCTACGGGGTTCTGGAGCGCGTCGGGACGCTGCTGGGCGCGCGGGAGGGCACGGGTCCGAACGACGATCCGTTGCTTCGCTCGCAGCGACGGCAGGGTTTCGAAGCGGGCCGCGCCGAGGGCCGCGCCGAGAGCCGTATGGCACTGGTGCGCGAAGTGCTGCGGTCGCGGGGCATTGAGGTTTCGAAGGCAAACCTGGACGAATTTCCCGCGTTTTGGGAGTTGTCGGAGGCCGCTGTCGTTTCGGTGGCCCTTGATTCGGATTCCGCAGCCGACTTTGTACTGCGCGTGCGGCAGCATTTACTCCGGGAGCGCGAATAAGCATTCAAGCTGATCGACCAATCAGATTCGGGTGGACGTCCCACGGACGTCAACACCGGGCATGCACCAAGCCCGGCCGGACCGGCACCAGTCCAATCCTCAAACGCGCCGCGCGCCTCGCCGGCTTCACCCTGCTCGAAGCCACCGTCGCACTCGCGATCTTCGCGGCCGGGGGCATGGCCCTCTATGGTCTCTTCAATAACAACCTGATCGGGCTCGGCAAGGCCGCCGACATCTCGCGGCGCGAGCCCGCCGTGCTGCGCGCCGTCGAGCACCTGTCCTCGATCAACATTCGCGAGCAGCCCACCGGCCAACTCGAAATCGACGGCTTCGACATGGCCTGGTCGTCGAACCTGGTCGAACCCGTACGTCAGAGCCAATCGACTGCGGGCTATCTCGGCAGTTTCGAGGTCGGTCTCTACGACGTGGACATCGCACTCATCCGGAACGGTCGCCCGGACGGCACCTACCGCGTGCGCTTGGCGGGCTATCAGAACGTGCGCCCGTCCGAGACCTTCATCGAGTAGAGGCACGATGAGAGGAATGCATGCGGCTCGATGGCCATGTTTCCGAAGCCCGCCGACGCGAACGGCAAGCGGGTTGACGCTGCTAGAAGTGCTGGTCGTGTTCGTGCTCGCATCGCTGGTGGGCACGCTCCTGGTCCAGGGCACCGGCTTCTTCCTCGGCCAGTACGACAGCGTGAAACGCATCGGCCGCGAGGCGTCCTCCGACGCGATGCAACAACGCTGGTTCGCATCGACGGTTCACGCCATGGTGCCCTACCTGGCTGAGGACAGGCGTTTCGTCGGCGACTCCGAGTTCTTCCAGGGTGTCACCGTGCAGCCGCTGCGCGTACGTTCGGGCATCCCCGTCGCCGCCCGCTGGTCCATTGTTCCAAGCGAGGAGGGCACCGCCGTTCTCTACGCTGAACAGCCGTCCCCATGCCCGTCGGACGCGCGCGGCGACAACAGGACCGCGCCGCGCGCGCCCCGAAGCGTCGAAAGGGACACCCATCCCGCAAGTGCGGTCAAGGGCTTGGCCGATGTCGCTTGCGGAGCAGGGACCACACCCTTCGAGGACACCCACTGGACGGTGCTTGAATCCGCCGACGCGCTGGCCTTCGAGTACGCGGGCTTGGATCGCGTCTGGCGCGACCACTGGCCCGTCGAAGACGCGGCGCGGGAGTGGATTCCCCGCCAGGTCAGGCTGGTCACATCCGCTGGGCAAACCGTGTTGACCGCGAGCTTCGGCCTGCACCAAGAGCCAGTCGTCAATCCGAGAGACTTCAGGTGACCCGCTTTTTTTGGGACACCCATCCCGCCCATCCCGATAGGGACACCCATCGCCGTTGGGACACCCATCCCGACCAATACATCCAACGGGCACCCGCCAATGACACCCACAGCGCGCCGCGCTCACATCGTGGCTTCGTGCTCATCGCGACGCTTTGGACGCTCGCCGCGATGGCTGTCCTCGCGGCGTACATTGACGGCGTCGCATCCGCCGACATCGAGCGCGCCGCTGCCGCGAAGGCCGCGCTCGAAGGGGAACTCGCGCGGCGGAGCACGGAGGCCACGCTGGGCTACCTGATGTCGACGGGACGCATGAATCATCGCGGCCTGATGCTGGAGCCGGTGCAGTCGTTCTCCGACGTGGAGGGGAACAGGGGCCCGGACCGAAGCGTGGGCGTACTCGCCGTTGCAGGCGAAACCTATGTCGGGCTGGGCGGCACGCGCTTTCGCATCCAGGACGAGAACGGCCTCGTGTCCGTCAATTCTCCGCGCAGCGAGCGCTTTGCTGCCACGCTGTCCTATGTCGGCGTTCCCCCCCGCCGACATCGCCCGCATCGTCCCCAGGGCGGAGGACTACGTCGACATGGACGATGACCTTTCCCTAAGCGGCGCAGAGCGTTTCGACTACGATCAGGCCATGTCGTCCGCGCTGGGCGATGGTGCCCAAAAGTCCGACCGGACCAGCGTGATTTCCCGCCCGAGAGACCGAGCCACGAGCGCCTCCCGGACCGCAAACACCCAAAGCCCCGGCCTCGCCAGAACAGGCCCCGGCGTGGCGTGGGACCTCCGGATTCCGAATCCATCGAACTGGATCATGGCCACGCCCCTGGAACTGAGGCGTGTCCTCGGCGTAGGCGAACTCATCGCCCCCGATCAGTGGCGCCGCCTCGTGCCCATGCTCACCGTGCGCCAGACGACCGGCTACAACTTCAACACCATGCGGCCCGATGTCTTGGCTGCTGTCCTTGAACTGGATCAGATCGCGGTCGACAGCATCCTCACCGAGCGCGCCGAGCGCTCGGTCGCGAGCCTGAACCGCATCGCCATGCTGACGGGCACCCACGTGGACATCGATCCCATGAATGTGCAGGCCCTGCCGTCCCGCTTCCTCAGAATATCCATCTGGCATAATGCCAGCGGTTTGAGGTCCATAGTTGGTATGACGCTGAGCCCTTTTGGCGAGGCTCCCTGGCGCATCGACTACCGCTACACGGAGCCAATGGCACCCACAGAACCACCGGAGCCCGCGCGTACTCGGGCAGAGCCCACAGGAGCCCTTCGAGATCCCACGGAACCCCCGATTGTCAACGAGTCGAGCGATGCCGGCGTTCTCCAGGCTGCGACGCCGCTTCTCCAATAAGCCCAACGTCATCCAGACGCTGCAGGGCACAGAGCGGTTGCCGTTCAAGTCCTTCCATGCCCACTGGATCGTCGGCCGCGGCCTCTGCATGTATCGCTCGGAGGACTTCGGCAACGTGCCCCGCAACAAGCGGCGCGCGGCGCTGGACCTCAAGTTGCCGCTCTGGAGTCCATTTGCCAACACCGGCCATCACTGCGTTTGGGAGGGCGGCAAGGCCATGGTCTGGTTCTGGGACGCGGACGCGGTGCCAGCGGATTCCACAGCCGCCGACGCGTCCTCGAAAACGCCGCCCCGCATCCGCCCGGAGACGATCTTCCTGCCCCGCGTGTCCGATGGCGTGCACCTGCGGGCGTGCCGCGAAGGCTTCGAACTGCAGCACTGGCGCGAACGCGTGCTGCAGCACGCCTACTGGTTCCGGCAACGTCCGGACCAGACGCGTATAGAGAGCGTCCTTGCCCAATGGGGAGCCGATCTCGAAGCGCTGCGAGCGGAGGTGCCAACCCCCCAAACCGGCACGTCGATGCAAGACGGCGCGTCGACCGCGCAAGACCTGACCCACGAGCCCTGGTCCAGTTCACTGACACCCCAGGAGTGGCTGGAAGCGAACGAGCGCCCACTGGCCACCGCCGTGCTACTGGTCCTCGTCCTGACCGCGACCTGGCATGAAGCCCGCTACTGGCAGGCCCGCCACCTCCAGCAGGCAGCCGAAGCGGAATTCGCCGGGCTGCAACAGGACCTCGACCCCATCCTTTCGGCCCGCAATGAACTGTTGCGGTTGCGGAGCCGCAATCTCGCCCTGGCCGAAATCCTGCGCGAACCGTCCCAAGCCTACCTGATGGGCCTGGTCGACAGCGCCATCCCCAATTCCGACGCGCGCTTTCGCCAGTGGTCCTACCAGCAGCGCGAACTCTCGGTGGTGGTCGAAGCCGAAACCGCGGACCCCATCGCCTATGTCCGCGCCCTCGAAGCCCAGCCCATGTTCCAGCAGGTCTCGGCGGAACAGGGCCGCAAGGAAAACGAGATCCGAATGACGCTGACGGTGAGCCCATGACGCCCCGCGTTCAAAGTGCCCTTGCTCCGATGCGCGAGGAGTTCGCAACCAACATAAGGGTGCGCCTCGGCGTCTGGTGCGTCCTCGCTATGGTCTTCCTTTACTGGATACTTGTGCGCTCCGACGACCTGCAGGCGGCCCGCGCCGAATACGCCGGGGAGATCGCCCGTGTTGAACGCGCGCAGGACGCCCGCGCCGAGGAAGACTGGCCGCTTCTTCTGGAGGTCGAGCAGCGCACTGGTAAGGAACTCACCGCCAACTTCTGGCAGGCGGAAACCGAAGGCGTCGCCCAGGCGCGCCTGCTGGCCTCCCTCACCGAGCTTGCCGGCGAGATCGAACTCCGCGACCCGCGCGTCCGGCCCGGCGTGACACAACCCGTCGCGGACGCGGCCGATGTCTGGCGGGTGCAGGCGCGTCTCACCGCCCGCCATCGCATGGGCGCCGAACTGCGGCTGCTACACGCCCTCGCGATACACCCCAAGAAGCTCGTTGTCGATCGCCTGGACATCAGCCAGACCCAGTCCCGCGTCAACATCCTCGTGTCCGCGTACTTCGTCGGTCTCGCGCCGTAAGCTACGGAAGGTACCTTCGATCCCAGCCTACGACGTTTTCTTACGCGATTAGCGGCGATTGCTCATGGCCGAAGTGGTCGATGCCCGATAGCCCATGCGGTGACGCACCGCTATCGTACAGACATGGAAAACGATCCAAGCCCCAATGACGTTGCCTATACTTAAGCTCAACCAGGGTCGCCCCACGCGCGCAAGAGTCCAGGGTCGCCCCACGCGCGCAAGAGTCCGCCGTGAGTAGAATGACCATCTACGTTGGCGCTCCGCGCAGGTTGGCGCCGGTGAATAGGCCGGGGCGAGCGGTCAGGCCGCGTCTACGTGGATCGTTATACAACGGCCGAGGGAGCGGAGCGCGCGGTCGATGCGGTCGGGAGACGTTCCGTGACGCGGGTCGAGCATCCGGCGGACCGTTTTCTCGTCGACGCCGAGTGACGTGGCGAAGGCGACACGGGTGAGGCCGCTTTCCCGGAAGGCGATCGAAAGAGCGGCCTTGGCAGCCATCCCAGGGGGTACGGGCACGCCTCGCTCGCCGGGCCGGCTGGGGCTGGGTGTGGGGATTGGGTCGCCGTCATCGATGCGCCCCGCCAGCGCTTCCGCCAGCGCGTCGGCGGCTGCGGACAGCGCATCGCAGGTGTCCGCGCCGGACGTCAGGCACTCTGGAATATCCCGGAAGCTAACTACCACTTCGCTCGGTGTCGTCCGGCTCAGGTTCGCGGGATAGACGAATTGCATGCGGTTCTCCTTTAGCTAACGGAAATCGTTCGGATCTAGCCCGCATATCTCACCAAGGGCCGCGATGATCGCGCAGGATTTTTTTCGCGTGCGCGTGCTTGCGAGCGGAAGCATAGCCATGCCTTATGGTGTAGGGAGCATGGGCGCGCACGCGAAAAAAAGACCAGCGAGGGCGCGGCCAGCGCAATCTGTTCCCGCGAGGAACTCCGAAGAACGGACATAGCCTTTTGAAACCAAATGACATTCAACTAACGAACAAGCGGCTTGGTGAGATATGCGGGCTAGATCCAACTGGCGGATCATCGCCGCCAGAAGACCGGGCCCGATGTCCTTGCGCCGGTCCTTGACTACGGTCTTACGGTCGCCGAAATAGAGGGTCACATGGCTGCCCTTGCCGCGCTTCGCGTCGAGACGGACCGGCACGCCACGCTCGCGACCCAGTTCGGCGACGCGTTCGATGAACGCCCTGCCTCTCACTGGCTAATCATCGGACAGTAGTGTCGGGGTGCCATCGACAGTAGTGTCCGAAAAACAAGGGTGCCAGCAGCAGCAGCCCGATCACCGCAGCCTGAGCTGCGCCACCCGCACTGGATCGCCGGAGACCCGCGCAAGCCGGGCGAACAACGCGGTCGCCACGACGACCAGCCCGACCACGAGCCCCCACCACATGCCGTGTACGCCGATTCCGGGGATGCTCCAGAGTCCGAAGCACAGGACCGCGCCCACCGGCAGCCCGAACAGCCAGTAGGCGACGAGCGCGATCACCATCGGCGCGCGGGTGTCCTTGTAGCCGCGCAGGGTGCCCATCAGTGTCGCCTGGGGGCCGTCGAAGACTTGGAACAGGGCGCCGATGGCTAGCCCGCATATTGCACCAAGGGCCGCGATGATCGCGCAGGATTTTGCCCGCAGGCGCGTGCTCGGGAGCGGAAGCATAGCCACCGCTTATGGTGTAGCGACCACGTGCGCGCCTGCGGGCAAAAGACCAGCGAGGGCGCGGCCAGCGCAATTTGTTTCCGGCAGAAGCTCTGCAAAACGTAAATAACCTATTGAAACCAAAAAACATTCAATTGATCAACAAGCGGCTTGGTGCAATATGCGGGCTAGCCCCGCGAGAACGGTCGCGCTAACCGGTCCGGCCATGTTGGCGTCGGCGACACCCATGCCCATCTGCGCGCGCTGCGTGTTGATGGCGGGCAGATGCCAGATGACCCTTCGGCGCGTGCGATCCGATCATCAGGATTGCGCCCCGTTAGCCGAACTGGTTCGAGTTTTTGCCCGTCTTGTCTCCCCGGTTTGAGCCCGGTGTCGATCTCCCGAATAGACTGAATATCCGTGACAGCGCCCCTGGGTTGGCGGTGGCACCGGGTACGACGCTTCCTACGCAAGAACGAGCGATTTCTCACGCGCGGGATGGATCAATCTCCGTTGTCGGCCGCAATGCTCTCGGGCAATCATAAAATCTATTGGTAACAATAGCTTCCAGCGATAGGCAGACTTTGGTTTTGGTGTCGGGGAGTTAAGCTATGCTCGCTATGGCAGTTCGCTATCTGTTCGACTCTGGGGGGCGTTGGATCGCTTTCGCGTCCGGCAAGTTCGTATTTGGGCGCCATGGCAACCTGCTCGGCTGGACGCCGTGGAACGAGAATGAAAACGAGGTAGTGACGAAGGGAGGTTACTAACTCGGGACCATTGTGGGTCCGGAGGGCGGGCAAAGGCTTTACCGCTTCCGTGATCACCCATTCCGGGGGTATCCAGGCCGTCCGTCGGATCCAGACAGTCCGGGCTATCCGGGTCATCCAGGTGCCATCGAAACCACGTTGCCGCCTTTTGGCGCTGAAGACATAGATCTGTACGCATTGGTCTCAGACGCCTAATGGCCTTTGAACCCGAACCTGTAACCTAACGTCGCGGAGTCTTCAGTCCAAGGCGCAAATCCTCAGGTGCGGTTCTTTTTTCGATCTGCGATCCCACGATGTCATCGAGAACATGCGCCTGTTTGACGACATATTCCGGGTACGGAACGAGATTGCACACGAGATGGACATCGACTTCGATCAGCCCAAACGGAGCCGCAAGACTCGGCCGAGGCAGCGAATGGTCCGATACACTCAGGCGGTCCTCAATTGCGGAGCCAAGTTTTTGGCTGGTGTCGACGAGAAGTTGCGCGCCGCTAGGTGACTCGCTCGCGCGACCATGAGCCCCCACTGCATGCGGCATACGCCGATCCCCGCGACCGACCCCAAGAAGCTCGTGGTCGATCCCGGGCGAGCACAACGCGATTATCGCCAATTCCACGCTGTGGCCGAACTGCTTTGTCCGGCACTCACCGCCGCGGCGGGTGCTCGATGGGTTGTTGGCCTACAGGTCGGGAATGGCTGACCAATTAGCCCGGTAGGTTGACCAGTCTCGGCCGCTGCAGCGGACCCTCGTGGCATCGAATGAGATTCGAAGAGTTATATGTTGGCCGCTCACGCTACCCGTGCCATGCACAACGTGTTCGGTATGCAAATCGGGCCGCGGGACCAGCACGAAGTCGGACCAGTTGGCGTCATGGTAAACAGCGAAAACGCAGACGAGTTCAGGTATTCGGGGCGTTATCATCTGCTCGATCGGGATCCGGAACTGGCCGAAGTACGACGTTTTGAGTTGGGTCGCACGGCACGTCTTGACTTGTACTGGAACGAAAGCGGCGGGGCTTCGGGCCACGAACAAGTCGTCTCCCACGTCGACTTCGGGCACGGCTACCTTCCATTCCCGAATCAGGAATTGCGCGACTACGGCACGCTCGCCGGCTTTGCCGGTATAGAGGTTTCGACGAGCCATCAAACGGCGTTTGGATCGAAGGCGGCCAATTTGCGCCTGGGGTCCAGAAACTCCACGTCTCCGATTTGACTCAACGAATTCATTTCCATGCCGGTGAGGAGCTCGGCGATGGTACGGCGGAGTTCTTCCTTGCCAAGAACTGCAATAAAGTCCTGTTTGGTATCGAACCCGACAAAAATACTTCTCGGCAAGGGAGTGTCGTCGGCCCTTGTGACTTTCAGCAACTCTCGACTACGGGGCTCAAGCTCAAACGGGCATCCGCCGGGTTGGCTCCCCACGTAGATTGTCATCTTGGTCACTGCGATTTCCGGTTACGGCATTTGAAACACGAAGTCGTTTGAGTTTACGTAAAGTTGATCGCGATGTCCGTGCTACGCGTGCGCAACGGGGAGTGAGGGTGTCCCGCACACCTGCTCGCGGCGCGTTCGGTCGACTGCGGGTTTGGGCCGGCCAATGTCCGACCTCGGACGAGCACAGCGCCCAACCAACGCGCCCCCGATCACCGCAGCCTGAGCTGGGCCACCCGCACTGGATCGCCGGAGACCCGCGCAAGCCGGGCGAACAACGCGGCCGCCACGACGACCAGCCCGACCACGAGCCCCCACCACATGCCGTGTACGCCGATTCCGGGGATGCTCCAGAGTCCGAAGCACAGGACCGCGCCCACCGGCAGCCCGAACAGCCAGTAGGCGACGAGCGCGATCACCATCGGCGCGCGGGTGTCCTTGTAGCCGCGCAGGGTGCCCATCAGCGTCGCCTGGGGGCCGTCGAAGACCTGGAACAGGGCGCCGAGCAGGAGCAGCCCGGCGGCGAGCTGAACCACATCCGTTTCCTTTGTATACAGGCCGACGAGGTCGTGCCGCCAGATCAACAGGGTGACGGCGAAGACGACGCCCCATACGACCGCGGCGGAGGTCGCCACCCACGCCGACCTGCTTGCCCCGGCGAAATCGTCGGCGCCGACGTTGAAGCCGACGCGGATGGTCGCCGCCATGCCGAGCGCCAGGGGCACCATGAACGAGACCCCCACGATGTTGAAGGCGATCTGATGCGCGGCGACGGTGTCGACCCCGAGGCGTCCGATCAGCAGCGTTGCCGCCGAGAAGAATGCAACCTCCACGAACAGCGCCAGGCCGATCGGGACTCCCAGTCGCAGCAGACGTCCGATCTGGGCCGGTTCCGGCCGGGAAAACGCCGAGAAAACGCCCGATGCCCGCGCCCTTGATGCCGACACGACGATGATCATGACGAGCAGCGAGCAGGCCATCACGATAGCCGTCGACCAGCCGCAGCCGACGCCGCCCATGGCGGGGATGCCGAGCGCCGGCTGGCCATGGATGAAGAGCCAGTTGAGCGCCACCTTGATGGCCAGCATGGAGAGCCCGATGAACATCGCCGGTCGCGTCCAGGACATGCCCTCGCACAGGCAGCGCAGGGCGACGTAGCACAGCATCGCCGGCAGGCCGAGGCTCGCGGCGCGTAGATAGCCCGTGGCTACCGGGATCGCGCGTTCGTCGACGCCCAACAGGCGATACGCGGGCTCCACGTACTGCAGCAGCACGGCGACCATCGCGCCGCCGCACACCGCGATCCATAGCGCCTGGCGCACGACGGCGCCGGTGTCGGCGATGCGTCCGGCACCGTGCAGTTGCGAGACGGTAGGCGTCACGGCCATCACGATCCCGGACATCAACAGCATCAGCGGCCAGTACAGATTGCCGCCGAGGGCGATCCCAGCGAGCTCGGTCGCGCTTACCCGTCCCGCCATGATGGCGTCCGCGACGCCCATGCCCATCTGCGCGAGCTGCGTGATGATGATGGGCACGGCGAGCACGCCGAGCGAGCGGAACTCCGCCAGCGCTGGCCAGCGATTCATGGGATGCATCGGGTCGTAAGCGAGAGGCCGCGCATACTACATCCTCGACACCCGCGGATGAAGTTGCGCACTTGAGGGCGGCTGCGAGAGGGCGGCTCCATCCCGGCCGCTCGCCGTGCCTCATCTGGGGCGACCCGGTCTGTGACGCCTGGCGCTTCTCACGCAAAAAGCAGCGATTCGCCAGGGGAGGAACGGTCGATGTCCGTTGGCTCGCTGCGTTTTGGCGCGTTACGCTCGCGGCCATGAAACCCGATTCTGCTTCCATGGTTGGCGCGGGGGCCACGAGCTAAGCCGAAGGCGCCGTCTGTGGGGCACCTACAGGCAGATCTTTGCCCGGGACAGGGCTGAGAGTCGCCTGGAGGGTCGGCGCATGGGACAATCGTAGACTGACGTTACCAAGGACTTGTTGCTGCGATGCAAGCCAAGACATTCGATGAGTTCGTCAAGCGGCAGACCGCGCGGGAAAACGCGGCAGCCGCGAAAACGGTGGACTGGAAAAACAGACGAGCAAACTGGCTTCGAGATCTAAGCGGCCTGTATTCGAGCATGGAGAGATACCTGAGGCCGTACGCGGAGTCGGGTGCGATCCGCATTGAGCGTAGTCGTACGCAGCTCACGGAGGAGTACTTGGGGACCTACGAGGTGGATAAGCTCACATTCACCTTCGGTCAGGACAAGGTTGTCGCAAAGCCGATCGGGACACTGTTGATCGGCTCAAGAGGCCGTGTAGACCTGTCGGGGGTCCGAAAGACCCTGAGGATCGTTTACCTCGAAGAAGGAGGACCGGCCATGAGGATCGCCATTGCGGGTGGCGGCGAGGAGGTCGAGCAGGCGAGTCGCTCAATGGTGCGTGGGAGGGTCGATCATGCGGGCTGGTATATCGCGACGAAGCCGCCTGACGCCACCGTGATCGCGTTCACCGAGGATTCGTTTCGGGACGCGATCATGGAAGTCTCGAGTGGCTAGACGGGTCTCGTTCTCTGATGAGCGCCTCGCCCCGAACCAGATTGCCGAACATCACGCGGTCCTGGAGAGCGCGATTCACCAGTACTACTCGGAACCTGGCTCCGAATTCGCGGCCCGTTTCGCGTCTTACACTTCGGAGGAAGTGCTTGAGGAACCCGATGGCAGACTATACGAGGCGGGTGCAGCTTCTGCGATGACAGTACTCGCCTCTGTTGAGGCATCTTTTCGCGTTGACTTTCTGCTGCGGTGCTACGGGAGAATGAAGGATGACCTTTCGAGAGCTTTCCTGGCGCTCTACCGCGCAAAGGAGTTAAAGGTTTCACTCTCGGACGACCTGCTGGACGCCTGCAAGGCCCATTCCGACGTGTCGACGAGATTGGTAGGAGACATCCGCAGCGCGTTCGGCTATCGGCACTGGCTGGCGCACGGTCGCTACTGGGTTCCCAAACTCGGTCGACAGTACGACTTTGCGAGCATTTACGACCTGTCTTACACCGTCGAGGAAGCGTTTCCGTTTCTGCGTCCGTGAGTTGGACCACATGTTGGCACCGGGCCATTTGATGCATACGGCTGGCGGCGCGGGTCGGCCAGTGCGGTCTGTACTGGGGACAGCATTCGAAGAAGGGGAATACCTGAGCCAGGAAGCGCCGCTGCACGCCCTTGTCGGCCGTGACAGCATCAGCGGCCAGTACAGGTTGCCGCCGAGGGCGATCCCCGCGAGGTCGGTCGCGCTACCCGGCCCGCCATGATGGCGTCGGCCACGCCCATCCCCATCTGCGCGAATTGCGTGATGATGATGGGCACGGCGAGCACGCCGAGCGAGCGGAACTCCGCCTGCACTGGCCAGCGATTCATGGGGTATATCGGGTGTTGAGCGAGAGGCGGCGCATGCTACAACACGGAACCCAAGATGCGGCCCATCATGGGCGCGTCAGTTGGGGTCGTTCCAGCCGGGTACTCCGCCTCGTAAGGGGCGCGCCCCGGGCTGCGACCCCCGGACATCTCCCACGCAAAAAGCGGTGATTGGCCGCGCGAGGAACGGTCGATGTCCGTTGGCCCGCCGAGTTTTCCCGCGTTACCGTCGCGAGGGTGAATCCCGACCCCACCTACAAGCAGATCTTCGCCCACGAGTTCATGGTCGAGGAGATGATGCGCTGGTTCGTGGCCGACCTCCACGGTGCCAGCGAACTCGTCGACGCGCTCGACTTCGGCAAGATGGTGCGATTGCAAGAACAGTCCGTTACCGGAGATGCCGAATATCCGCGCCCGTACGCCGATGACATGGTCTGGCGCGTACGCTTTCGTGGTCGGTCGGAAGACGAGGGCGACGATACGTGGCTGTATCTGGTCCTTGTGCTTGAGTTCCAGGCCCAAGTCGACTTTTTGATGCCGCTGCGCATTCGCAACTACGTGGACAACTTTCACATGGAGCTATTGCGAGGCAAGGACTTCCTCTCCACGAGTCGATTGCGGCCGGTCCTGCCGATCGTCATCTACAACGGAAACTCGCCGTGGAGCGCCGCGCCGCGGGTGATCGACCTGGTGACCCCGGGCGCGTCGGAGGCTTGGCATGGGAGTTCAAGCGTCGCGTCTCGGGACGACCCGCTGTTCTCGGGCGATGGCTACCTGTTGCTTGACACGGCTCGGATGGGGGCGGACGATTTGCGAATGGACAACGCTGCGGCGCTGCTGGCGGGGTTGGAGAACCCATCTCTCGAGCGTGTCGCGGCGCAGGTGGCGGCGTTGCGCCGGCGGCTGGACGCGCCGGCACTCAAGCCGCTAAGGGAGCTGATGCTGCTGTGGGCGCAGCGGGTGTCACAGCGGCGGCTCAAACTGGACCTGGGGATAGAAGACATGGCGGAATTGGACCGGTTGCACGAGTCGGGTGAGCTCGAAGTGTTCTTCAGGGAGCGCGCCCTGGCGGAGCGGGAAAAGTTGCGTGCGGAAGGTCGCGCAGAAGGCATTGAGCGAGGCATTAGGCGAGGCATTGAGCGCGGCCTTGAGCGGGGCATCGTAGCCGAGCGTGACCTGCTGCGCCGGCTGGCGGCGCGCAAGTTCGACGCGGGCACGGCGGAGCGTCTGGCAGGCCTGCTGTCGCGGATCGACGATCCCGAGCGTCTCGCCGAGACGGGAGACTGGATCATCGAGTGCGCCGGCGGCGACGAGTTGATCGCACGAGTCGGCGACATCGCGGGGCCGTGACGCCGGAAGGACGACGCATCGCGTGACGCTCGGCAGGACGGGCGACGGGCGGCACCGAATGAACCTTCTCGCTCCCGAAATCACCGCCGTCGCTGTCTGCGCGGCAATGCTCTCGACGGTTCGTGCCGCTTTCGCTATCCCGCCGGCGTTTCGGACGGCAATGCGATAACGGACGGTTCGGGCGGCTGCGCGGGCGAGCTTCCCGCGTGGTGCGTTGGACCCGTAACCGGGCGAGACCCGGAGCTAAACGCGGGTTCGGCGTTCGGCAGCAACACGGCGACCGTCGCGACGCCGCACACCGAGATCCATAGCTACTGAGCGTACGCCGCCGCGCCTCCGCAATCCACAACGCTTGGCGCACGCCGCCGCGGCCACTGGCGCGGGCCCCAACTAGATCCAGCCCCACAGGAGCGGCCTTGCGGTCGTCGCAGTGCGTTACCGCGTGGCTGTCCCTGTCCCCTGCTTTGTGGCTGTCCCCATGTGGCTGTCCCTCTCTGGCGGTGCTTGTTGTGGCTGTCCCTGTCCCCATGTGTTGTGGCTGTCTCTGTCCCCTGTCCCTGTCCCCTGGCTGTCCTCGCGGCGGTTGCGGCTACCGCTTCATGGCTGTCCCAGCCAGTCCATGGTCATGGCTGTCCCTGCGGTCCTCATCCTGATGGCTGTCCCCATTGATGGCTATGGCTGTCCCCATTGATGGCTGCGCGCCGCTGTTTGCCTTGTGGCTGTCTCATGTGGCTTTCGATCCCACCTACAAGCAGATCTTTGCCCACGAGTTCATGGTCGAGACGTTGCTGGGTTCGTGGCTCTCCACGGCGCGGGCGAACTCATCGGCGCGCTCGACTTCGGGAAGATGCTGCGATTGCAAGAACAGTCCGTCACCGGAGATGCCGCATGGCGTTGGAATCGGCCCTTGCGTTCACCATCACATGGCGTTGGACGAGGCCGGCAGTGTCGCAAGTCCGCTCCCTGTTGCTATCATTCTTTCGCGTTGCGTTCGGCCGTTGGGAGAGGTAGCAGGCAGAGCGCCCAGGGCCATGCCGGGGGGACCATTGCGCATCCTACACGTCTACCGAACCTACTTCCCCGATAGCCAAGGTGGAATCGAAGAGCTCATTCGGCAGATCTGCCTCTATACGAAGTCACGCGGCATCGACAATCGCCTGCTCGCGCTGAGCGCCAACGCCGAGCCTCGGGTTCTGCGTCACAACGAGGTCAAGGTCTATCGCGCCCGCCGCGATATCGAGGTCGCTTCCTGCGGCATGTCGCTGCAAGCCTTCGCCATCCACGAACGTCTGGCCAAGTGGGCCGACCTCATCCATTACCACTTCCCATGGCCATTCGGCGATCTCCTGCACCTGACTTCCCGAGTCAGGCGACCGACGGTTCTGACCTACCATTCCGACATCGTCCGGCAGCGCGCGCTTCGACTCCTTTACCGCCCGCTGATGAACCGGTTCCTGCATACCGTCGACTGTATCGTGGGCACGTCCCCCAACTACTTCGCCACCAGCGACGTGCTGCGCCGTTTTCAGGACAAGGTGGAGATCGTGCCTATCGGTTTGAACGAGCACACCTATCCCGAGGTCTCGCCCGACATTCGCGCAGAGATGCGGGGCAAGTACGGTGAAGGCTTTTTTCTGTTCATCGGCGTCCTGCGCTACTACAAGGGCCTGCACATACTGCTCGACGCCATCGCCAACGCGCCCTTCCGCGTCGTCATCGCGGGTTCGGGACCGACAGAGCGTGAACTGCTCGATCAGGCGCGGCGGCTGCGCCTCGACAACGTCTACTTCACCGGCTACGTATCCGACGAGCAAAAGGTGGCCCTGCTGTCGCTTTGCCGCAGTGTGGTATTTCCTTCCTACCTGCGCACCGAGGCGTTCGGCGTGACGCTGCTCGAAGGCGCCATGTACGGCAAGGCACTGATTTCAACGGAAGTGGGATCCGGCACCAGCCACGTCAACATCGGCGGCGAAACCGGGTTGGTCGTGGCGCCGGGATCCGCTCCCGCGCTGCGCCAGGCGATGGACCGCATCCACGATTGTCCGGAGATGGCCGACGCCATGGGACGGCGCGCCCGGCAACGGTTCGATCAACTCTTCACCGGCGACCTGATGGGCGAACGTTACGACGCGATCTACCGCGGCCTCGAACACAAAGCCCCCGACGCGCTTGACGCGGAAAAGCAGCGCAGCAACGGCGCGGGCATTTGAAGTCGACGGCCGGAGCACTCGACTCGCCAGTGGTTTCTCTACGGCCCGCGGCCCGCTTGGGTCGCGTGGCTGCCCTTGCCTCACTTCGGGGCGAAGACGAACCGGCGCGCATAGCGTGTAGCGCAAGACCCCTGGTTCAGCCCGGTATCGGCGGTCTCCGCGAAGGGGAAGGCCGTGTCGACGTCGCCGTGCCCTGCATTGCTGGGAGAGGCTTCTTTACAGGCGTCACAGGCGTCGGGAATTCGCAACCGCATGTTCATCGAACGGCGCAGCGGCGGCTGGGCGGTTCAGTTGTGGGCCGTTTGTTCTCGGCTGCGCCGTCAGTTGTGGAATCCTCGACATGGTGCCACGCAAGAAATCGAAGCGTGGGCGTCGGCGGGCGGCCGCGACACGACGCGCGACGCTGTCGGTAAGCGCTTCCCGGAGTACGTGAAGCGCAACCTGCCTGTTCTGGCTGGAGTACAAGCTTTGTGTCCCCATTGATGGCTGTCCCAGCGGCTGTCCCGTTCCCAGTGGCTGTCCCCGAGTCGCCAGTGGCTGTCCCCGAGTCGCGCCGTTCTGATGGCTGTCCCCGCGATCGACGCTGGGCCATGCTTCATGGCTGTCCCCGCAGCTGTCCCGCATTAGCTCGCGTCGCCCGCGGTCGGCCGAAGCTGCGTCAATGGTGAAGATCGGGGGCACGTAGAACACTGCTTGAACGGTTGCTAGCCAGGCGGCGCTGTATCGGGCGCGCTCGTCGACGCCGAGCAGGCGAAACACCGGCTCCACGTACTGCAGCAGCACGGCGAGCGTCGCGCCGCCGCACACTCCGATCCACAGCGCCTGTCGCACCACGGCGCCGGCATCGCCGACGCGTCCGCCGCCGTGCAGTTGCGAGACCCAGGGCGTGACGGCCATCACTATCCCGGACATGAGCAGCATCAGCGGCCAGTACAGATTGCCGCCGAGGGCGATCCCCGAGGTCGGTCGCGCTGACCCGTCCCGCCATGATGGCGTCGGCCACACCCATGCCCATCTGCGCGAGTTGCGTAATGATGATGGGCGCGGCGAGCACGCCGAGCGAGCGGAATTCCGCCGGCACTGGCCAGCGATTCATGGGATGCATCGGATCGTGAGCGAGAGGCGGCGCATACTACAGCCTCAACACGCATGGATGAAGGGTGCGGGCGGGCACGGACGGCACGCATGGTCCTATTGGTGTTACTTGTAGAATCCCCGGCATGCCACCAAGCAGGAAATCGAAGCGTGGGCGTCGACGGCGCCGGTCGGTTCCGACGCGATCTGCGTCGCCGCCCGTGAGCACCGCCCCGAGTACGGACGCGCAACCAGCCCCATCGCGCTGGGCATTCCTCGCCGCCTGGGAACGTGAGACCGTACTGTTGGGCCTCGCCCTGTGCGCCATTGTCGGTGTCAGTTTCTACCCGGCGCTCCTGGCCGGGTTTGTTTGGGACGATACGATCTTCAAGGACGCGCCGGCGGTTCAGGCCTGGTCCGGCCTGTGGGACATCTGGTTCTCGCCCGGCGACATCGAGCGGGAAGGGCACTACTGGCCGATCGTGTACACGACGTTCTGGCTGGAGCACAAGCTCTGGGGCTTCGATCCGTTTGGTTATCACTTTGTCAACGTGCTGTTGTACATGGCCAACGTACTGTTGCTGTGGCGACTCCTGCGATGCCTCGCAGTACCCGGCGCCTGGGCCGTGGCTGCGGTGTTTGCCCTCCATCCGATGCATGTCGAGTCGGTGGCGTGGGTAATGGGACGCAAGGATTTGCTTTGCGGCCTGTTCTACATGGCATGCGCGCTGTGCTGGATCCGTTCAATGGGTGGTATGGGTGAGAGCCGCATTCGGTCTTCCGACCCCATGCGCGTGTCGCGTCCGGGACTCTATCTCGCGGCGTTGGGCCTGTTCGCGGCGGCCATGCTGTCCAAGGCCGTGGCGGTCACCCTGCCGGTCGCGTTTCTGATCGTCCTCTGGTGGAAAGACGGCCGGGTGACCTGGGCGGATGCGTGGCGAACCGCGCCCTTTTTTTTCGTAGCCGTATGTATCGCCGTCTCCGACCTGTCCTACTACACGTCAAGGCGGGAATTCCCCTTTGACTACGGAGTTATTGAGCGAGTGCTGATCGCCACGCGCGCCCTGTGGTACTACGCAGGCAAGCTGGTGTGGCCTGTCGACCTCGCGGTAATTCCTCCGCGGTGGGACATCGACGCTGGAGACCCGCTCGCCTGGGGTTACCTTGTTGCCGCGGTTGCAGTGGCGGCGATTCTTTGGTTTGGCCGCCATCGCCTCGGAAGAGGGCCCCTCGCGGGCGCGCTGTTTTTCGCGGTGGTATTGTCGCCGGTACTGGGCTTTGTCGATTTCTCGTACATGCGGCTTTCGTTTGTCGCCGACCGCTACGCCTATCTTCCCGGCATCGGTGTCATGGTGGTGCTCATCGGCGCGGCCGCCCACGGCGTGGGCAAGCTGCCGAATCTTCCGAAGATTGGCGCATCGGCTGTGCTTGTCGCCATCCTCGCGATTTTCGGAAAGCTGACCTGGGAACACGCCGGCATCTTTCGAGATGAAATCACCTTCTACAACCACATCATCTCTCTCAACCCTGGGGCGCCTTCCATTCACCGGAACCTGGCCATGGCGCTGAATGCCGCTGGACGGCCGGAAGAGGCGCTCGCCGCGAGCCGGATCGGCGTGGAACAGGTCCCCGGTTCCGTTATGGCACACAACACGCAAGGCGCCGCGCTGTCTTACCTTGATCGTCTCGACGAGGCGGCGGAGAGTTTCCGCCGAGCCCTCCATCTCGACCCCGCGCACAAGCATGCGCTCCACAACATGGGCGATGTGCGCGAGCGCCAGGGGCGGTTCGTGGAATCGGTGAGGTGGTACGGGGCAGCGCTCGACGCCGATCCGGAAATGGTGCTGACGCATGCTGGCATGGGTAGGGTGCTGTTCCATTTGGGTCGTTATGAGCGAGCAGTCGGGTCACTGGAGCAGGCCATCTCCCTACGGCGGACCGGGGTGCCGATCCGCACGCTTTATTTCCTCGCGGAAGCGTTGCGGAAACTGTGGAGATACGAGGAAGCCATCGAAAGATATCGCGACATCCTGGAGATCGATCCCGGGTTCGCGTCCGTCCATGCGGGGATCGGTTACGCGACGTCTCGATTGAAGCGTTACGAAGAGGCGCTCGAATGGCTGGCACGGTCGGTTTCGCTGGAACCCAGGTCTACTGACGCACCAAATCGTCTTGCCTTGATGGGACGGGCCTGCGAAGCACTGAATCGAACGGAGGAGGCGGCGGAACACTATATGCGCTCGCTGGAGGCCGATTCGCGCAACGCGGGCGCACTCGATTCCTTCGCGTTGCTGCGTTTCCGGCAGAAGCGCTACGAGGAGGCGCTCGGTCTCTACGAAACCTTGATCGAGGTCGATGACGACAACGCACAGGCCCATGTCAACATGGGCGCGACGCTGTATTTCCTGGACAGGCCCGAGGAGGCGGCCAGGATCCTTCGCCGGGCGATAGTTCTGGATCCCACCCTGGCCGGATCGGTCATCGTAGAGACACGCGATGCGCCGCGTCACGAACAACAGTAGTGCGCGAAGGCTTCGGCGAATGACGGCCACCTAAGGGTGATTCCACCCCGGAAACATAGTCTCCCGTTGACCTCTGATCGCAGTGTTGCGGTCCTGAGATGTAAGGCCCCGCACGGCTATCGCTGCGGTTGATTGTAGAATCCCCGACATGGCGCGGGGCAGGAAATCGAGACGCGAACGGCGACGACGGCAGTCCGTCGTGCCGCCACGCGAAACGCCAGGGGCACACGCTCCCCGAAGTATCGAATCCCCACTCGCCCCATGGCATTGGGCATCGTTCCCTGCATGGTCGCGCCACCCTGCCGCGGCTGGCCTCGCCCTGTGCGTGATGGTCGCCGTCAGCTTCTACCCGGCGCTATCGGCCGGGTTTGTCCTGGACGACAATATCTTCGCCGAGTCACCGGTGGTTCACGCCTGGTCCGGTCTGTGGAACATCTGGTTCTCGCCGGCCGACATCGAGCGGGAAGGGCACTACTGGCCGCTCCTGTACACCACGTTCTGGCTCGAGCACAAGCTCTGGGGCCTCGATCCGTTCGGCTATCACGTCGTCAACGTGCTGTTGTACATGGTCAACGTCCTGTTGCTGTGGCGTCTGCTGCGATGTCTCGCAGTGCCGGGCGCCTGGGCCGTGGCCGCGCTATTCGCGGTGCATCCGATGCATGTCGATTCGGTGGCCTGGGTCATCGGACGCAAGGATCTGCTCTCCGCCATTTTCTGCATGGCCGCGGCACTTTGCTGGATCCGTTCCATGGACGAGTTTGGCGACAGCCGGGACCGGCCGTCTGCTTGCATTGGCGTGCCGCGTCCCGGACTCTATCTCGCGGCATTGGGACTGTTCGCGGCGGCCATGCTGTCCAAGTCGGTGGCGGTCACCCTGCCGGTCGCGTTGGCGATCCTGCTCTGGTGGAAAAATGGGCGGGTGACGTGGGCGGACGGGTGGCGAATCGCCCCTTTTTTCCTGGTCGCCCTGGGGATCGCACTCGCCGACTTCGCCTACTACACATCCGGGCGGGAAATCCATTTCGACTACGGGCTCGTCGAGCGAACGCTGATCGCCGCGCGCGCCCTGTGGTTCTACGCCGGCAAGCTCGTTTGGCCTGCCGACCTGACGGTCATCGGTCCGTCGTGGGACATCGACATCGCCGATCCGCTCGCCTGGGGCTACCTGGTTGCCGCGGTCGCGGTGGCGTTGGCGCTTTGGTTTGGCCGTCATCGGCTGGGAAGGGGGCCTCTCGCGGGCGCGCTGTTTTTTGCAGTGACGTTATCACCGGTGCTGGGATTCGTGGACTTCGCATACATGCGGCTCTCCTTTGTCGCGGACCGCTACGCCTACCTGGCCGGCATCGGCGTCATCGCCGTGCTCATTGCTGCCGTCGCCCACCGCGTGAGCAGGCGGTCGGGTCTTTTCAGGATCGGTGCATCGGGTGTCCTCATCGCCATCCTCGCACTCTTCGGAAAGCTGACCTGGGAACACGCCGGCATTTATCGGGACCGAATCACGTTCTACAGTCACATTATCTCTTTGGTTCCGGAGGCACCTACCATTCACCGCAACCTGGCCAACGCGCTGCTTCGCGCCGAGCGCGGGGAGGAAGCGCTTGCGGCCAGCCGTATCGAGGTGGACCGGTTTCCTGGCGATGCGAAGTCCCAAAACACGCACGGCGTCGCGCTCCGGGCCCTGGAGCGCCTGGACGAGGCCGAGGAAAGTTTCCGCCGCGCCCTCGAACTTGACCCCGACCACCAGAACGCGCTCCATAACATGGCGGAGATGCGCAAGGGTCAGGGGCGCTTCGCGGATTCGGTCAGGTGGTACCGCGAAGTGCTCGACATCGATCCGGAGTCCGCGCGCGCGAACTCCGGCATGGGCGATGCGCTAACGCGTCTGGGCCGACACGAGGAAGCCATCCAGACGTATCGCGGCATATTCGAGACCGATCCCGAGTACGCCCCCGCCCATGCGGGGATCGGGTTCGCGTTGCTTGGCCTGAAGCGATATGGGGAGGCGCTCGACTCGCTTGCGCGAGCGATTTCACTGCAGCCGGAATCTCCCGCCAACGCGGACCGTCATGTCGCGATGGGCCGCGCCTCCCAGGAACTGGGTCTGATGGAGCCGGCGGAGGAACATTATGAACGCGCCTTGGAGATCGACTCCCGCAACGTGGAGGCGCTCGATTCCTTCGGCGTGTTGCGATTCCAACAGCAACGCTACGAGGAGGCGCTCCATTTCTACGAAGCACTGATCGAGATCGGCGAGGCGAACGCGCGAGTCCATGCCAACGTGGCCGCGACGCTGTATTCCCTGGAAAGACCCGATGAGGCGCTCCGGAGTCTTGACCGCGCTTTCGCCCTGGACCCCGCCCTGGCCCGAACAGGCTTCGGGGAAATGCGCGACGCACTGCGGCAGGGACCGCAATAGCGCGTGCCGGCGGCGTTACGAACTGAACGGCGTGAAGCCGTTCTTCGCGGGGGACAGCCGCGGGGGACAGCCGCTTGACACCTCGCGCACGGCGACGGACGATTCGCCGATGGACAACGCGGCGCGTCCCGTGCGTGGCGCCGCGCGCCGAACAACGACGCATCGCATGACGCCCTGCAGGACTTTGCGCACCGAATGAACATCCCGCACCTTCGCACGCCCCAGGGCGCCGCCATCGCCGTCTTCGCGGCCATCCTCGCGACGGTGCTGGCCGCCTTCGCCATTCCTCCGGGCGTTTCGGGTGATGCGGCAACGGACGGCCCCGGCGGTTTCGCCGGTAACCTTCCCGCCGCGTCGCCGGAAGATCTCTCCGGTTTCGTCGTCAGCGATCGCTGGGGCATCTCCCTGCAGTCGGTGATGGAGGAAGTCGCGGCGGAGAACCTGGCGCGGCGCGGACTGAACCCCGTCCTCAGGCGGATGGGATTTTTGGGCCTTATGCAAGCGGGCGACGCCATCGCCGTGCTCCTCGCCTCCCCGGAAGCCGACGGCGGCGGCATCATCCAGTTGGCGCCGGGTGACACCGTGCCGGACGGACGCGTACTGACATCGGTGACGGACAACAGCATCACCCTGACCAGCCGTTCCGAAGGCACCGGCTCGACCGACGGCGACGCCGCGGGCATCCACCGGGAAGTGCTGCTACTCTTTCCGCGCGGCGAACCGGATCCGACTTAAGGGCCGGTGTCCGCAGCGCATTGGCACACGGACGTTGCTCGCGCGGCCCAATACTCCAGGTGGGGTCGAAATACGCTCGGGATAGGCATAATTGGGGTTTGAACAACACTTGCAGCATTAAGGCAACCAGATTGACCACGCGACGTATCTCAATGGAACGTAGCCCGGAGCGATGCTGGCCGAAGCGTAATGCCGTAGCTACGGGAAGCGCGAAGCGATCCTGCCGGCCAGCGGCCGCCTTGGGCCTGGCCGTGGCCGCAGCCACCCTCGCCACCGCCTGCGGCACTCTCACCGTCGATCCCCTCCCCGAACCCATACGCCCGCCCAAGGAAGACCCCGAGACCGCCGCGACAACCGATGGCGCGACCCCAGGCGAAGAAGAAGCGGAGCAGCGCGGCCTGACGATATCGAAGATCCCCGGCGTCGTCATCCAGCGCACCGTCGCCGAGGGCATCGTCGAACAGTTCGGCCAGGACCTCACCGGCGACCCCATCAAGGTCAGTTTCCACGAGATGCCCCTGGTGGCCTTCATCGACGCCGTCTTCGGCGAGCAGCTCAACATGTCCTTCGTCGTCTCCCCCGGTCTGCAGAACAAGAAGGACCTCGTCACCCTGCGCCTTACGGAACCGCTCCCGCCCGCGGAACTCTTCCTCTGGGCGCGCCGGGCTTTAAGCACCTACGGCGTCGACACGCGGGAAGAGGGCGGCATCCTCACCTTCTTCGAGAGCGACGAGGTCGCCTCCCCGGACATCCCCCTGTTCATCACCGGCAGGGCTTTGCCCGAAGTGCCCGCGACCCACCGCATGATCTTCCAGTTGGTGCCGTTGCACATCGCCAAGCCCGACTACGTGGTCGCCTGGCTCGAGCAGGCGTTCAAGGGCCAGGACCTGAAGATCATCGAGGAACCCGATCGCAACAGCCTTCTCATGCAGGGCGGCGCGGACGTTCTCGCCCGCGCCATGGACATGCTGGAGGTCCTGGACCAGCCGATGCTCCAGAGTCAGCACGGCTACATCATGCAGCCGGACTTCCTGCCTGCGGGTGGCCTCGCTGACGAGTTGCAGACGGTGCTCGCCGCCCAGGGCTACAACATTGCCGTCGGCCACACGGCCAGCGTGACGCTGTTGCCTTTGGAAAACGCCAACAAGCTGATCGTGTTTGTAGATGATCCGTCCGTGCTCGACCATGTCGAGGAATGGGCCAGGATCCTCGATGCCGAACACAGCGACACGGTTGAGGAAGCCCTCTTCACCTACGAGGTGAAAAACACCCAGGCGGAGGAACTGACCGAGACCCTGAACAGCATACTCGGCAGCATGGGCTCGACAGCGCCACCGGCGTTCCGGGCGCAGACCCAACCGGGTGGCGCGGCGGGTCAGCAACTCGCCAGGGAAGCGACCTCCGGCAGGATCGTCGTCGACAAGAACCGCAACATGATCCTGTTCCGGGGCTCCGGCAAGGAGTGGGCGGACATCCTCGAGGTCGTCGCCAAGCTCGACCGGCCGGTGCCCTCCGTGCTGATCGAGGTCCTGATCGCCGAGATCACCCTCACCGACATGGACAAGTCGGGACTAGAGTTCCTCTTCAGGAGCGGCCTCAACGGTTTCGGCGTGCAGGGCGGCACCCTGAAAGCGCTGGGCGTGGGCGCGGGCGCCCTGTCCATGGCCCTCGACAGTTCAGGCCAGACCCGCGCGCTCCTGAACCTTTTCTACGAGGACAACCGCGTGGCCATCCGCTCGAGCCCCAAGCTGTTCGTCAAGAGCGGCGGCACCGCGACCCTCGAGGTGGGCAACGAGATCCCCGTCATCACGCAGATTTCCGACGAGGCGCGCCAGGTCGCCGGCTCCACCAACATCCTGCAGGACGTCTCCTATCGAAAGACCGGCGTTTCGCTGGAAATCAGCCCCATCGTGCAGGCCAATGGGCTGGTGGACCTGGAGATCTCCCAGGAACTCTCCGAAGCGCAGCCCGCCGCCAGCACCAGCATCGCGGGCTCCCCGACCATCCTCAGCCGCCGGATCAGCACCGCCCTGACGCTGAAGGACGGCGGCTCCCTCGTCATGGGCGGCCTGATCGCCAACAACCGCAGCGCGGGGCAGACCGGCATACCCGTTCTGGGCAAGATTCCCGGGCTCGGCAGGCTGTTCCGCAGCGATTCCCTGCAGGAGGATCGCACCGAGCTTCTGATCATGGTCATCCCCTATGTCGTGGCTTCCCACGAGGAGGGTTCGGCCCTGACCGAAGAACTCAAACAACAGCTTGACTTGCACCGCGAATTTCTGCGTTAATTCCTTGCGGGCGCCGATCTGGGCGAGGCGCAAATCATCGAGGCCCGAAAGCGCGACAAGCCGATGCGGAAAGACGACGCAAAACGGTGGGTTCTTCCCCGCCGCCTGCCAAAAAAATCCGCAGAAAAGGCTTGCGATGCTGGATGAAAACGCTATGATTTGCCACGCCTTCATAGGCACCCATCGTCAATTGAGACGGGAACGAAATGACAAATTGGAGAAATTCAATGGCTAGAAACACCAACAGAGTGGCGAGTGGGATTGCCTATGTAGTTGCTCTCGGGTTGGCAATAGGGGCTTCCGCGGCCCACTGGGACCTTCGGTCCTTCGGTTCGGTCACGTACGCCACCGAAGTATTCGGCGCGGACGCGGACCAGGAACTGGACCTCGTGACCAAGGACGACACGGACACCACCCCGATGTTCGATGATCGGACGCGCGTGGAACTCGTCTTGGTCAAGCCGAACGACGACGACACTACTACAGATCGCATGGAGAACATGGTCTCTGCTAAATCAGAGGCCGTTATAACCATAACGCTGCGCGGCGCGACGTTCGGGAACACGGTGCAGATCAACGATTTCGAGTTGTCGGGGGTCGACAACACTGGACGCCCGTTTGGGAAATCGTGAGTGGATCGAAGGTCGGCGGACGCGCTGGAACGAGTTCGGTATCTGTTGGGATAAAGGCAGTTGGCGACGGTCTTGATGCCGGTTTCAATAATCTGTTCGACAGCGCACCCGATCCCAGTATCGAAGCTAATACCTTTCACGACTTCAGTCTGAACACCCTTCCGAAAGTGACGCTGATGATCCCGGCCATAGAAGATGCAGTCGGACTGGCGACGGCTAAAGCGAAAGTCACAGTGACCGCTTCGGTCGAGCTGGAGGGAACTTCGGGCATCGCCGTGGAGGATTTCCCGACCGTGGTTGTTGGTCCCCAGGTGATGGACAATCCGATGACCACGGACGTGGACGAGTCGATTAACGCGGAAACGATGATGGCCGCATACTCGCCTCCCGTCGGCCTCATCGCCACGTCCGCCAACGCACTAACGTTCGCCACGTCAGGCCCCGGAGCGGGCGCCATAGATCTCCCCGACCGCACGGTGTTGGCCGCCAAGGCCAAGTCCATGCAGCTCGGCGGACTGAGTGTGACCGAAGCGGAAACCCCTCCCATGACGGCTGATCTGGAACCGTTCTCGCTCGCGGAGGGCGGCAAGGCCGACATAGATATCACCGTGACCGGTGGCGTTCGCTCCGACGACCAGGTCTTCTTCGACCTTGATCGCGACCGCACGATGGACGACGGCGAGGAATTGGACATCGACGACGGCGAAGCGACCGGAGACTTCAGGCTGGACGACGCTGGCGACCTTCCCGGCCGGGTGCATTACGTACCAGGTGGCGACGACATGTCCCGCACGACCTTCAGCACGCAATTCGCCATCGAGTTCGACTCGGCGGCGGGCGCTCCTAAACTCAAAGCGGTGGTGGCGGATCTTGGCTATGCCGGAGTGAGTCTGGAAGCGAGAGCCTACGCCATTCCCAAGCCCGGCATAGGGGATGTGGGCAACGTTCGCGTTCGGTGCGAGACATCCGACATAAAGGGATGCCACGCGTACCTGGAATGCGACGGTCAGGACGGCATGACACATTTCGGTGACGCGGGCGAAATAGCCAGGGGCGCAACCCTGCACATGTCATCTCAAGATGTGGCCGACGTTCTCGGTGTGGATACGTGGGAAGGCCGCTTGGCATGCGACGTGCTGTCGTCAGATGACGCCTCGGCGCAAGTGCTGGTGCGATCGGGCGACGCCCTCGTCAACAACACCTACGTGGACGATCTCTAAGAGTAGGGTTTCGATAGCGGACCCGTTGCAAGGCGGGCCCGCTTTCCCGTCCAGGATTCAGCCCCTTCCCTTCGGTTTCGAAGGGAAGGGGCTTTCTTTTGTCTGCGTCTTGCATACACCAGCGGGCACAACCAGGGCACAAGCCCCGTTCCAGCCGCTCGCTGCAAGCCCCTCTTCCTTACCAACCGGCGTTCGTCAAGGTTCTGGCATGGGCATGATGTTGCTTGCCCAGACAATTGCCATCGTGGTTCGGCCTCAAGAAGACAGCCTTGTCGAATGAACGCACGGAAAAGCATCGTTCGAGCTTGGAGCCCGGAAAACGGGTCTGAAAAACCATAGCCGTCTTCGACACCGACCTCGCAAGGAACGTTCTGGTGGAGGCGCGACTCGCGCGAGTCGGCGCTGAAATCGCTGTCGCGCAGGTGGGGGACTATCGCCCCGGCTTGTTCTCCGAAGAAGCGTCGTACGCCGAGTCCGTCGTCCACGCCCGCGCGCTGGAGTTTTCGACCGGCCGCGAGGTTGCCCGTACCGCGCTTGGGCGGATCGGCCTCGCGGACTGCGAAATACCCCGGCGAGGCCGTCTTCCAGTCTGGTCGCCGTCAGCGATCGGCAGCATCGCCCATGCGCGGACGCTCGGTGGCAGTTTCGCCACGACCTTCCAGGTCGTCTACGACTCGGCTGGCACGAAGCACCCTGGGGCGGCAATGGCGATGGCTTCGCTTGAGTATGCCGGCGTGGATATGAAGGCGCGTGCATACGCCATTGCCAATCCTGACAATATGGATACGGGCAACGTCCGCATCAAGTGCGAGGCGGGTGGCATGTTGACCTGCACGACCTTCATTGAGTGTGATCCTCAGGAAGGCGGCGATGCCCTCTTCGGCGAGGTGACGGCAGTCGGTGGTGTCAAAACTGCGGTTGGCGGAGTCGGCGGCAAGGTTGACACGGCCATTACCGCAGCGTGCGAAAACGTTCAAAGCCCCGGCACAGAAAGCCCCAGCGCGGGGAGCAAACGGGAATTGAGTCCGGAGCTGATAGGCATATTCGCGGTCGGCCCTGCGCTGGCCGGATTGAACTGGCAGACGCTCCGCTCCGGTCGCTGGATGCGCGGCTGAGTAGCAAGTTGGATGCCCTGTCCAGGGACCATCAGGATTTTCGCGAACGCGTGGCACGCATCGAAGTCTGGCTGGAAGTGCTTTTTGGCGGGCACCGCCGCAGGGATAGTCGGGCGTTTTGACAACGGGCAAAATCGCACACCCATAGCGGAGAACACCGCTATTGACGGACAACGGTCGCAGGGCATAATGCCTCGACGAATCCCCAAATCGCCCAATCGGAAAGCCAGTGATACCCCAACCAGCCACCTTCGACGAACGATTCATCGAAGCCTTCGAGAACGTCGCCGAGATGCGTTCCGACATTCGGCACATGGACGCGGACATCACAACCCTCAAGATCGACGTGACGAACTTGAAAACCGACGTGTCAGACCTGAAGACCGACGTATCCGTACTGAAGGCAGACGTCTCGACCCTCAAATCCGATGTCTCTGAACTCAAGACCGACATGTCCGGGCTCAGGCTCGACATGGCCGAGTTCAAGGGCGAGATAAGGAGCGACATGGCCGAGTTCAAGGGCGAACTTCATGCCCACGTGAACAGGCAGGCCTGGATGACGATCAGTGTCCTCGCGACCCTCATGGTCGCTTCGGTTGGCTTGACCGGCTACTTCGTCAAGATCCTGGCGTAACCGCCCATCTCGATCATGTTGCCTGCCATTGCCTCTGTCGCTGCTCTCTGGTTGGCGACCGGGGCTTGGGCATTTTACTGGGAGTTGGATGTCGAGGAGCCTGTTACTTACGCTGAGGAGATTTTCGGCGGGGCCAATCCGGGTAACCTGGACCTTGCGCTTGCCGGAGAGGACACGAACACAACAAACGGCAGGCGGGGGACGCGCGTCGAACTCCAACTCGTACTACCTGACCAAACAAACGTCGGCAACGGCGCGCAAGCCGAAGTGACGTTTACGATATCGGGCGCCGTATTCGGTCAGGGGATCAACTGGACCGACATCGACACCGGGCGACACCGACTCGGTCTTCGTGGACCTGGATCAGGACGGTAAGATTAGCTCCAGGGAAGGCCGGTCCTCGGCCCGTCTACTGCAGGCCCGGTGGCGAAACCGACCTCAAGCACGGAACCTTCAATACGAAGATCAACATCGAATACGACGATGACTCGCTGGTTGATCTGGAAGCCGCGCGATCGCGAACGCCGACTCGAATGACCTTCCCCGCATGCGCATCGGGTGCGAGGCCGCTAGCGACATCGTGTCCGTTGGCGTACATATTCCGGGCGGCAGGTGCACCGGTATTCCTCGACTGCAACGGGCAGGACGGGTTGGAGTACTTCGGCGAGTTGGGTTCGATAAGCGCCGGCGCAAGGACAGTGCTGCAGGCTGCGGACATCGCCGAAGTGCTCGGGATAGACTCGTGGGCGGCCAGCTTGTCCTGCAATGTACTGTCGTACTATCACAAAGTCTCGGTTCAGGTGCGGGTCCGGCAGGGTCAATCACTACACCGATACTTTTGAGCAACGCCGCGATCTCCATAGACGGACTAAATCGCACACCCATAGCAGAGAACACCGCTGTTGACGGGCAACGGTCGCAGGGCATAATGCCCTGATGAATCAGGGCCCAAATCGCCCGATCGGAAACCAGTGATGCCGCAACCAGCCACCTTCGACGAACGTTTCATCGAAGCCTTCGAGAACGTCGCCGAGATGCGCTCCGACATCCGCCACATGGACGCGGACATCACGATCCTCAAGTCCGACGTGACGACCCTCAAGTCCGATGTGTCAGACCTGAAGACCGACGTATCCGTACTGCAGTCCGACGTCTCGACCCTGAAATCCGACGTCTCCGTACTCAAGTCTGACGTGTCCGTACTCAAGACCGACATGTCGGGGCTCAGGATTGACATGGCTGATTTCAAGGGCGAGATCAGAGGCGATATCGCTGCAATGGAAGGCAGGCTGCATGCCCACGTGAACAGGCAGGCCTGGATGACGATCAGCGTCATGGCAACCCTCATGGTCGCTTCGGTCGGCTTGACGAGCTACTTCGCCAAGATCCTGGCGTAACCGCCCATCTCGATCATGTTGCCCGCCGTGGGAATCCTGGTGGTGTGGCACCTACCTCGGGAATATCTCGGTATAACGAAGCTGCGGCGAGGAGCCTGTTACTTACGCTGAGGAGATTTTCGGCGGGGCTAACCCGGGCAACCTGGACCTTGCCCTTGCCGGAGATGACACGAGCACAACAAACGGCAGGCAGGGGACGCGCGTCGAACTCCAGCTCGTACTGCCTGACCAAATAAACATCGAGAACGGCGCGCAAGCCGAAGTGACGTTTACGATATCGGGCGCCGTATTCGGCCGGGGGATCAACTGGACCGACATCGACACCGGGTCTGATTTGACCAAGGTCGGTGGCTCGATAGGGGACGGACGCGCTGGAGATTCTTCCGTCACCGTGAAGATCGGAACTACCGGCGCCACAGGCGCCGAAAGTAACGCGACCGTCACGCGGTACATCGGCTCGCTCGAAGGCGCCGCGGGGTTGGCGTCTGGCGATGCTTCGGTGACTGCCAGTGCGTCGGTCAGAGTGACGGCCGGAGGTAGCTTTAATTTCCCGGACAAAGTCGAGACGCCCCCCGCTTCGTCCAATGTGATTGCCGACTCGGAGAAGGCCTGGACTGTAGCCCCCCAGGGACGCCTTGTTTTACGGGGTTGGATCAACCTTGACGATCGTACGAAGCTGGTCCCGGTCTCCGCTTCCGATAGTTGGACGTTAGCGTGGATTCGCCTCTTGGGAAGTTCGGGGCCGAAGGAGGCGGACGGCAAGACGTTCTTCCATGGTGGCGCGGGAAGCCGAGCGAATATTCACGTCAATGTGTCGGGCATGATCGGCGACACCGACCCGGTCTTCGTGGACCTGGATCAGGACGGTAAGATTAGCGCCGGGGAAGGCCTCGACATCACGAACGGCGTCGCCTCGAAGCGTTTCAAGCCTCGGCAATTCATAACAGGGCGGTCTCGGCCCGTCTACTACACGCCCGGTGGCGAAACCGACCTCAAGCACGGATCCTTCAATACGAAGATCAGCATCGAATACGACGATGACTCGCTGGTTGATCTGAAAGCCGAATCGTACACCGCTTAGTTGGCTTACTTCGGTGTGAGAGGGAGGACGCGAGTCGACGCGATCGAAACATGGGAAGACACCGCCTCGACAAGCGAAACAGACGGACAAAATCGCACGCGCAAGGCAGAAAACGCCGCTGTTGACGAGCACCGGTCGCAGGGCATAATGCCCCGATGAATCAGGGTCCAAATCGCCCGATCGGAAAACCGGTGACGCCCCAACCAGCCACATTCGACGAACGTTTCATCGAAGCCTTCGAGAACGTCGCCGAGATGCGTTCCGACATCCGCCACATGGACGCGGACATCACGATCCTCAAGTCCGACGTGACGAACTTGAAGTCCGATGTGTCAGACCTGAAATCCGACGTTTCGGTATTGAAGTCAGACGTCTCGATCCTCAAGTCCGACGTGACGAACTTGAAGTCCGATGTGTCAGACCTGAAATCCGACGTTTCCGTATTGAAGTCAGACGTCTCGACCCTCAAGTCCGACGTGACGAACTTGAAGACGGACGTATCAGACCTGAAGGCGGACGTATCCGTATTGAAATCAGACGTCTCGACCCTCAAGTCCGATGTCTCTGAACTCAAGTCCGATGTCTCCGAACTCAAGTCCGATGTCTCCGAACTCAAGACCGACGTCTCCGAACTCAAGACCGACGTCTCCGAACTCAAGACCGACGTCTCCGAACTCAAGACCGACATGTCTGGACTCAAGACCGACATGTCTGGACTCAAGACCGACATGTCTGGACTCAAGACCGACATGTTCGGGCTCAGGGTCGACATGGCTGAGTTCAAGGGCGAGATCAGAAACGACATGGCTGAGTTCAAGGGCGCGATCCAAAGCGACATGGCTGAGTTCAAGAGCGCGATCCAAAGCGACATAGCTGAGTTCAAGGGCGAGATCCAAAGCGACATAGGTGAGTTCAAGGGCGAGATCCAAAGCGATATGACCGCGATGGAGCAAAGGCTTCGGGAACACTCGAGCAAACAGACGTGGAAGTCCATCTCGATCATCTTGCCTGCCGTGGGAGTCCTGGTTGGTCTGGCTTCCTACCTCGGGAATATCTCGGTATAACGAAGCTGCGGCGCACGAGGCGCGGGACAGCATCGATCAAGCCCGGAGCCCGCAAGTCAGGGCCTGACCAACGGGCGTTTCGCATTGCCTATCCTGCCAACCTGGTTGCTCCGAACCTGCGGTCGGATCTTCGCGAGCACGTCTGACTTCCAGTGTATCGCGACCGGATCGGCTGTTGACTAGCACGTGTGGCGGGGCATACTGCCTTGATGAATGAAGGCTCAAATCGCCTGATCGGAGAGCCAGTGATGGCGCAACCGATGCGCAAATAGCCGAGTTCAAAGCCGACCTTCCAAACTCCTTCGGGCATGTTGCCCTCGGAACAGGACCAGACCAACCATAGCCGTCTTCGACGCGGATCTTGCAAGGGATATTCTGTCGGATTCCCGCCTTGCGGCCCTCCCCGCTGAAATCGCGCTCGCGCAGGTGGGTGACTACCGCCCCGTCCTGTTCTCGGGAGAAGCGGCGTACGCCGCATCCGTCGTCCACACCCGTGCGCTGGAGTTCTCCACGGGCCGCAAGGTCGCCCGTGCCGGGCTCGGGCGGATCGGCGTCGCGGACTGCGAAATCCCCCGGCGCGGTCGTCTTCCGGTCTGGCCGCCCTCCGCCGTCGGCAGCATCGCCCACACCCGATCGCTCGCAGCGGCGATCGTCGGCGCGGCAACCGGCCACGGCGGGCTTGGTATCGACATCGAAGCCAGGACCGCCGTTTCTCCACAGGTCGCGGAGCGCGTCTTGACCGCCGCCGAACGCGAGTGGCTACCCGCTCCGGAATGGCGCACCATGGTCTTTTCCGGCAAGGAAGCCATCTACAAGGCCATCAATCCCCTGACGGGCGAGTTTCTCGGTTTCGGCGACGTGGAACTCGACATCGATCCCGCAGCCGGCGAATTCCGCGCGCGCTGTAGTCGCAATCTCCGGTCAGCCGCCCCGGTGGCCGCCGGCCGCGGCTATTGGGCCGTCTACCGCGCCCACTGGCTGGTCGTCTTCCTCATCCCCCGGGACTCCCGCGTGGTGGATTGACGGGCGTCGCGCCTGGTTAGCTCAGGGAGATGATCCGCCGGCCAGTTCGCGCTCGATAACGTCTCCCTGGGTCGCTTCCACGACAGAGACGTCGAACTGGCTCTGGAGGTTCATCCAGAACTGGGCACCCGTGCCGAGGTGGCGACCGAGGCGGACGGCGGTGTCGGCGGTGATGGCGCGGTCGCCGCGCAGGATTGCCGTGATCCGGTTGGCGGGCACGCGGATGGCGAGCGCGAGTTGGTTGGCGCTCATGCCGCGCTCCGCGAGTTCAGCGCGCAGGGTATGGCCGGGATGGGTTCTGATGCGTGTCATGGCGGTATCCGGTTCCTCAGCCTGTGTGGTAGTCCTCGACCGCCCGCGCCTCGGGACAGCCACCATGCGAGACCCCGAGACCCCCAACAATGCGTCATCTCTGAAACCGCTGTAAGCCATCGTCCCGTCGTGATTCGCGAGAGATGCAGGCAGGTCCAATCTTGTTCAATTCATGAAGCGAGGATGCGCGAGGGCCGGGCGTTGGCTCGCACCGACCGACGCTAACCCGCGGATCGCTCGGCGGCAAGCTGCTCGATCGCCTCTTCCCGCAGGCGGCGCTTGAAGATCTTCTCGGAGGCGATTCTGGGCAGGCGCTCGCCGCGCAGCCAGATGTGTTCGGGGATCTTGAATTGCGCCAGGTGTTCGCCCGCGTAGCGCTTCAGCGCGTCCACGCCGAGCCCGGCGCCGGGGCGCGGCATGACGACCGCGGCGACGGCTTCGCCGAGGCGCGTGTCCGGAACGCCGAAGACGGCGCACTCGGCCACGTCGGGATGTTGATACAGGACCGCCTCGACTTCCTGGCAGCCGATGTTTTCGCCGCCTCTGAGGATCATGTCCTTGGCGCGGTCCGTGATGAAGACGAAGTCGTCCTTGTCCATGTGCCCGATGTCGCCGCTGCGCACCCAACCGTCGACCAGCGTCTGCGCCGTCTCCTCCGGCTTGTTCCAGTAGCGCTTGAAGTTCATCACGCCCCGGATGCACAACTCGCCGGTTTCTCCCCGCGGGACCTCGCCGCCGTTCTCGTCGATGACCTTGACCTTGACCAGCGGCGGCGCGGCGCGGCCGCAGCTCCTCGGACGTTCGCGCAATGCCGGGCCGCCGATGGTGGTTGCGAGCCCCTGGGTTTCCGTCATGCCCCAGCCGGTGCCGGCGGCCCCCGAACCGACCTTCTCGTTGATGCGCCTCGACTGTTCCGGCGCCATGGGCGCGCCGCCGCCGCCGGCGCTCCTCAGGCTCGACAGGTCGAACCTGGCGTAGTTCGGCGATTGCACGAGTTCCCACGCCATGATGGGGACGCCATTGAAGCTCGTGATGCGCTCGGCCTCGATGATGGGGAGCGCTTCTTCCGGATCCCACTTGTACATGGCGACCACCTTGCGCCCGAAACGGAACGACTGCAGGAGCTGGACCACGAGGCCGCTGACGTGAAACAGGGGCACCGACAGGATGATCGCCGGGGGATGCTGCGGTTCCGAGGCCTGCTGGGCGAGTTCCGGCCACAGGCGCCGGGCGACGGCGCCGCCGGCTTCCCAGCCGAGCAGCGCCTGGATAATGGATCGGTGGATGGACAGCACGCCCTTCGGGTGCGCCGTGGAGCCCGAGGTATAGAGGATCATCGCGTCGTCGTCGCCGTCGAGTTCCACTCCGGGCATCGTGCGCGAGGCGCCCGCGATGAACGTTTCCCAGGTGCGCCACCCCTCTCCCTGGCAACGGACGGTGACGAGGTCGATGCCGAGCCGTTCGGCGTGACCGCCGATCCGTTCGAGCCGCTCGCGGTCGACGAACAGCACCGACAGGCCGCTGTCTTCCACCCCGTAGATCATCTCTTCGGTGGTCCACCAGGCATTCATCGCGACGGCGATCGCGCCGATGGACGTGATGCCCATGTAGGCGAACGCCCATTCCGGATAGTTGCGCAGCGCGATGCCCACGCGGTCGCCGGGCCTGATACCCTCCGCCAGCAATCGGTTGGCGCACTTGGCCGCGAGGTCCCACGACCCCTGGAAACTGTAGCGTTCCTGCTGGTAGACGAGGAAGTCCCTGTCTGCGTATGCAAGACCTTCGGCATAGAGTGCGCGCAGGTGCTCCGGCGCGTGGACAAACGCCGTGAAGTCGACGCCGTTGACGCGCCGCACGGTGGTCTCGAACGGTTCGCCGGGCGCGGTCGCCGCGCGCACCGCTGCGCGAAAAGCTGCGCTATCCATTTCGTGTCATCCGCCCAATCCGTGTGCCGTTGCGTACGCGCCGCCCGATCGGGCGCCAAGGGACAAATTTTGGCAAAGAAGACGCGATGCTACAATTTTGGCTCTTGGGGAGGGGATGGCATGTGGGAAAGCAGGGCGGCGATTGAGCCGCTGGCCACGGCCCTAGTGTCGTGTCGCGCGCGTTCTGGCGCTTCAGAGTTCGCCATGCGCGTCAATGCAAGGCGTGGTCCGCAGGGAATATCGGGCATATTCGCAAGGGCCACAACGCGGCAGTGGCGTGCATGGCGATCTCCCGAAGGGCGCGCCCCACGGAGGGGTACCCGTGAAGCCGCCGTTGCGCCCCTTGGCAATGGAGCCGACCATTCCCGGCGGGGACGCGCCTTGCCACAGACCCCGTGGGACGCGCTGAAGCGTCATAACTCGCGTGACACGACACTAGTTCGCGCCAAGGTTTGAAGACCGAGCAGCCAAAGGTCTTTTGCGTCGGCTTGCACAAGACCGGAACGAAGTCCCTTGCCCGGGCGCTGGAGCTCCTCGGGTACCGAGTGACCGGGCCGAACGGCGCCCGCGACCCTCGGATCGCCGAACGCGCCTTGCCGATGGCGCTCGACCTTGCATCGCGGTTCGATGCGTTCAACGACAATCCCTGGTCTGTCCTGTTCCGGGAGATGGACGCGGCCTATCCCGGCAGCAGGTTCATCCTGACGCTGCGTGCCCCGGATAGCTGGATCGCCAGCGTGGTTCGCCACTTCGGCGATGAGCGCACACCCATGCGCGAGTGGATCTATGGACCGGGGAGGGGGTCGCCGCGTGGCAACGAGCGCGCCTATCTCGACCGCTATCGCCGCCACAACGCGGATGTGGTCAGGTATTTCTCCGGCAGGGAGTGTCTTCTCACCATGGACATCACCGCCGGCGACGGCTGGGAGACGCTATGCGACTTCCTCGAATTGCCCGTCCCGGATCAGCCCTTCCCGCACATCAATCCCAGTGTTCAGGCAGGGAGATATTAGGCGCAAATCCGGGCGACCGTTGCGGCGCTAGGAACTCGATTCGAATACGTCGCCAAGCGTTTCGGCGTCGAGTACGTTTTCGGCCCAGGTCTCCAGTTCGCTCGCAGACGCTTGGCTGAGCCGTTCGGCGACTGCGGGCGACAGGAGACCGAATCGCCGCCGCAGCAGTCGTTCCAGGACCGTCCGCTCCCCCTCGACGCGGCCTTGGCGCATGCCTTGCTGCATGCCTTCGTCGCGGGCCCTTTCGATGACTCCTGCCATGGTGGAACTTTCCTCGGGATATTGCCGTCGATAGCGCCGGAACTCATTGTCGGTGAGGCCGGCGTAGATGTCGATGAATTCGAAATATTTTGCTCGCTTGTCGCCGTCCCGCTCGAGTGCCAGCAAGCCGCGAACCGCCTGCGCGTAGACCTCCACCTTGCGGGTCTCCGGGCTGCGCATGTTCGGCAGGTTGACTCGCGCCACCAGGTTGTCGCTGTGCAGCCAGCGCTCGGCGGGTATCTCCTTGAGCTTGCAGTCCAGATAGTCGAAGGTCAGGTAGGGGCGGCGCTCGGTGCCCAGGGTGAGCGACGCGGCGGCCGCGTCGGCGTCGCGCAAGAAAATCACCGCCGGCACGACGCGGTCCGTCTCGAACAACTCGGCGAGGTCGAGGCAGTAGTGCGCCAGCCGGTGCAGCGAGAATCGCCGCCAGTCGGATTCTTCCTCCAGCACAAACAGGATTGCCTCGCGGCGGCCGTCGGCCCACTCCACCAGCAGGGGCACATCCAGCTCCCGAAAGTGAAATAGGGACACCCACGCACCGCAAATAGGGACACCCATGATTGATCGCAAATAGGGACACCCATGATCGCAAAGACACCCATCAGGGATGACCATGAAAGTCAGACGGGAAGACCGATCGGGGACACCCATGAAAGATCCGGCCGTGGGTGTCCCCGATGCGGTGTGTTTCCAGTCGGGTGAGCCGGCGCCTTCCCCTCCCTCCATGCACATTTTTCGGACGAATGCTTGGGCGTTGGAAGGCCATGACCTCTGTCTGGCGCATGGGTGTCCCCGATGGGCACCTGATGGGCATGCTGGTGTCCCTAACGGATGATGGGTGTCCCTGATCGATGGGACGTTGAGTTCGAGATCGGCATGAACGTGGGAGAGCCGCCACAAATTCGCTGTATGCCCATACATAAGCCGCTATAATGCGGCTCGCCTTCTTGCGAGACACGGGGCTCGCCATTGCCGGAACTCAACGCAGGTCAACCGCCCCCGGATCACTACTACGCGGACAACCTGATCGCGTTGATCGCAGGCGTGCGGCAACAGTACGGCGACATATTGACGCCCGAGGAGTCGGATTTCGGCGAGGGCGTCATCGCGATGCCGGCGGAGGCGCAACGCCTGCTGGCGCGCCTGATCTCGCGCAAGGGCCCGCTCGTTCGCGTCGACTCCCTGCACTTCCGGGAAATCGACGATACCCCGGCCGCATTGACGCACCTGATCGCGCGCGAGTTCGTGTCCTGGTGCCCGCAAGCGCCGTCGGCGGACCTTGCCCGGCTGCTCACCCGCGCGGAGCTTGCGCAGTGTTTCGGCGATGTCCTGGCCGCCGAGGGCGCTTCGTCCGCCGTCGCCGCAGATAACGGGGCCGCCGTTTGTGAACACCGCGCTGACACGCCGCCGAAACCAGCGACCGCCCGCAAGCACGAGTACCTGGAGTGGATCGAGCGCAGCCTGTGCGACAGCGAGGTCCATCAGCGCATCGAACGGCGCTGCCCCTGGGTCGCTCTCGACATAGGGGAGCGGCTCGAACTGTACCGGCTGCTTTTCTTCGGCGACAGGCGGCGCGACCTCTCGACTTTCGTGCTGCGCGATCTCGGCCTCGCCCGTTACGCCGAGTACGAATTGGCCCGCGAACGGCGCCTGTTCGCCGATCGCGCTTCCCTGGACGCGTACATCGCGCTGCTTGTCCTCGGCGACCAGGTGGACGAACTGGGCCCGAAACCACCCGCCGATGCCGCGGTCCTCGCACTCGAGGCGCTGTGGCATCCCCATGAAAACCGTCTCTTCGAACGTCGCCGCAGCCGCATACTCAACCGGCTTGGCCGGGGGCTCGAGCGCGTTCGCGAGTTCGACGCGGCGCTCGCTTGCTACGCGCGCTCCAGCATGGCGCCGGCGCGGGAGCGCAGCATGAGAATCCTGAAGCGCCTTGGGGACCTGGGGGCCGTGGAGCGCCTCCGCCGAAGCATGCGCGCGCGCCCGATTTGCCCGCAGGAGGCGGAGTTCGCCAAGCGTTTCGGCACGCGACGGCATCGGGCCTGGCCCCGAGAGACGATCATCCTGGACGTGCCGGACATCGACCGCGTCGAGGCGTCCGCGGCGGCGATCCTCACCGCCGACGAAGGCTGCGCCTGGCACCTGGAGAACGCGCTGCCCATGGGACTGTTCGGTCTCGCTTATTGGGATTGGATGTTCGCGCCCGTGGACGGCATGTTCATCAACGCGTTCCAGACCGCCCCCATCGACCTTTTCTGGCCCGACTTTCTCGAAGCCCGGCGCGACCTGTGCGCGGACCCGCTCGCGGTCGGCGACGAGACCCTGCGCGCCGCGATGCTCGATGCGTGTCGCGCGCATCGGGACGTGGCCAATCGCCTGGTCGACTGGCGCGTATTCGACGCGGATACGCTTGGTCGATTGCTTGACGGCCTCGGGATGGATGCCGTGCGAAAGCTGATCGCCTTCGCGTCGGCGGATCTCGACAACGCGCGGCGGGGTTTTCCGGACCTGACCGTCGTCTATGGTCCCGGCCGCTTCGAGTTTGTCGAAGTGAAGGGCCCGAACGACCGGCTGCGCGACGATCAGCACCTGTGGATCGACCGGCTGCGCGCGGCGCGTTTGCCGGTCCGGGTGGCGCGATGCAGATGACCGACACGTCGGGACCGTCGCCGTCCACAGCCGCGGATGGGCGGCCGCCGGACCAGTCGCTGTCGTCTGCCACGGTCGCCGTCCGTGATTTGGCGGCCTTCGTGCATCGTCGGGGCGACATCCACTATCGCTACACAGGCAGCGCCACCGCCGCGGAGGGCATCGGCGCGCAGCGGCGTGCGCAGCCGGAACGCGAAGGCTATCGGCGGGAAATGCCGGTGGCGGCGACCGTCACGCGCCACGGCGTCACGCTCCGCATCAGGGGCCGGATCGACGGCATCGACGATGGCGCGCGCCTGATCGAGGAATACAAGACCACGCGCTCCGAGGTCGCGGGCCTGCACGCCCATATCGGTCATCTGCATATGGCCCAGCTCAAGCTGTATGCGGCCCTCGTGAACGGCATGGACGGCGTGAAAGATGCGCCGGCCAACCGCGATGCGTGGCGGCTGCGCCTGATCTACCTGCACCCGGACCCGGATAATGACGCCGCGACGCATTTCGAAGAGACGCATGAACAGGACGACTTGGCGGAGTTTCTCGCGCACACGGTCGCGGCCTACACCGCCTGGCTGGCGGCGACAGCGGCGCGCATCAACCGGCGCAATGCGTGTCTGAGCCGGTTGCCGTTCCCGTTCCCCGATTTCCGGGACAGTCAACGACGCCTTGCCAGGGGCGCCTACCGGGCGTTTCGCGACCGCGAACAGTTGCTGGTGGAAGCGCCCACCGGCAGCGGCAAGACGGCGGCCACCGTGTTCTCGGCGTTGCGCGCCATCGGCGACGGCGCGCTCGACCGCGTCATTTACCTGACGGCGCGCACCACCGGCAAGCAGTCGCCGACCGAGACGCTTGAGCAGTGCGCCCTGGCGGAGGGGCAAGGGGAGGGGGGAGGGGCAAGGGGAGGGGCAAGGGGAGGGGGAAGGAAAAGCGGCGCGGGCGTCGACGGTCGTCCTCACGGCGAAGCGGGACATCTGCTTCAACCCCGAGGTGCCGTGCGACCCGGAGCGCTGCCGCTATGCCCGGGGCTACTACGACCGCATGCGGCCGGCGCGCGACGAGTTGCTCAAGACGGGATTGGCGACGCGCGATTCGATCGAGCGCACCGCCGCGCGTCACGCCGTCTGTCCGTTCGAACTCAGTCTCGACGCCGCCGCCTGGGCGGATGTCGTGGTGTGCGACTACAACTACGTCTTCGATCCCGTCGTCAAGCTCGAGCGTCTGGCCGCGCCGCCGTTCGGGCGCGTCGGCCTGCTTGTGGACGAGGCGCACCAATTGGGCGATCGCGTGCGCGACATGTTGAGCACGTCGCTCAAGCGCGCGGCGCTCAAACGCGCGCTCGCGGAAGCGCCGCCATGGCTTCTCAAACGGCTCCGCGCCGTCGACCGCGCGCTTTTGAAGCTGCGGCGCGAGGCGAGGAGCGCGGCGGGCGAAAGCGGCGACCCGGCGGGAATCCCCGACGCCGATGACGCATCCACGCGGATGCACGACGATTCCGACGGCGCCGAGTACCGGATCGAAAAGCCGGGCGCGCTCCTCGGGGCGGTCCACCGACTGCTCGCTGCGGCCGCGGAAGGCGATCTCGGGTCGTATCCCGCGACCCGCGAGTTCCTTTTCGACTGTTTTCGCCTTCAGCAGGGCCATGAGTGGAGCGACGAGGACAACTACTGCCACCTGCTCGCGACAAGCCGCCGCAACATCGAGGCGCGCATGGTGTGCCTGTCCCCCTCGCGGCATATCGACAGCGTGCTGCGTCGCTACAGCGGCGCGGTTCGGTTTTCCGGCACCGTATCGCCGCTGCCGCTGTTCCAGGTCATCCATGGACAGGACGCGTCGAGCCGAGCCGCGCGGGTTCGCCTCGACTGGGGCTCCAACCTGGGCGTATTCATCGTCCCGGACGTATCGACCTACTACCGGGATCGCGCCAACTCGCGCAACGCGCTTGCCGGGGTCGTCGAAGCCGTGATCGGCGCCGCCCCCGGCAACTACCTCGTCGCTTTCCCGTCGTTCGCATATCTCGACCTGGTGGTTTCCCGTCTTCGAGGGATGGCGGAAGTCGTCGCGCAGCGGCCCGGCATGACCGATGCGGAGAAGCAGGATTTCATCCGCCGGCTCTCGACCAGGAACGAAAGGGCTGCCGGGGATGGCACTGGCCTCCGGCAGCCGTCTCTCATCGGCGCCGCTGTCATGGGCGGCATGTTTGCCGAGTCCGTCGACTTCGATGGCGGCGCGCTCGAGGGCGTGATCGTCGTCGGCGTCGGTCTGGTGCCGCGATCATTGGAACGGGATCTCATCGGGGAGCGTTTCGGCGCGGACGGTTTCGATGTGGCCTATCGCCAGCCGGGGATGACGCGCGTGGCGCAGGCCGCGGGTCGCGCCGTGCGCGGCGTGGGCGATACCGGGGTTGTGGTCCTTGTCGACCCGCGTTTTCCGCGGGCCGACTGGTGCGCGTTCTTCCCGCGCTACTGGCGCCCCGTCCAGGTTCGGAGCAGCGAAATCGGCGCCGCCGTCGCGTCTTTTTGGCGTAGCCGGAGCGGACTGGTAATCTGACGCCATGCGCAGGCGCACCAAGATCATCTGCACCATCGGTCCGGCCACCTCGGAATATCGGATGCTCGAACGCATGTATGCGGCGGGCATGGATGTCGTGCGGCTGAACATGTCGCATTCGAACCATGAAGAAGCGCTCAAGGTGATCACCTGGATCAAGACCCTGAACCGAAAGGTCAGGTACCCGGTGCCCCTCTTGCTCGACACGATGGGACCCGAAATCCGCACCGGTGAACTGGATGCGCCGATGCGTCTCGAACCCGGCGAGGAGGTCTACCTGACCGTAGAGCGCACGTCCGGGAGGTTACGAAGCCCTTCGGATCGGCTCGCCAACGAAATCCATGTCAACTATCCCGAACTGCCGGAGGCTGTGGCGGTAGGCAACTCCGTGACCCTGGACAACGGCCTGATCAACCTCGAGGTGTTGCAAAAGTCGGAGCGAGGGGTCCGCTGCCGCGTGGTCGACGGCGGCTTCCTCGGCAGTCGCAAGCACATCAACCTGCCCGGCGTGCATGTCAACCTGCCGGCGATCGCGGGCAAGGACCGCGACGACATCCTGTTCGGCATGGCGCAGGATCTGGATTTTCTGGCGTTGTCGTTCGTGCGGTCCGCCGACGACATAGCGGCGGCGAGGGAACTCTTCGGCAAGAAGACCCTCAAGGTGATCGCCAAGATCGAAGATCGGGAAGGTCTCGCGAACGTCGAGAATATCGCCCTGGCCGCCGACGGGGTGATGGTCGCCAGGGGCGATCTCGGCATCGAGGTGGACATCGCGGCGATGCCCAACATACAGCGCGATCTCGTCAGGACCTGCGCCAGGTTGGGCAAGCGCTGCGTTGTCGCCACGCATTTGCTGGAATCGATGATCGAGAACCCGATTCCGACGCGCGCGGAAGTAACGGATGTCGCCAACGCGATCTACGAGGGGGTGGATGCGATCATGCTTTCCGGCGAGACCAGCCTCGGGCGCTATCCGGTGCGCTGCGTCCAGCAATTGTCGCGCATCGCCGCCACCAGCGAACAGTTTCCAGGCCTCGGCTTCGCCTCCGAGTTCGTTGCCGACTCGGACAAGCATCATGTGGCCAAGGCCGCGGCCGGATTGGCGGAGGCGATCGGTGCGGCGGGTATCGTCGTCATTACCCGGCGCGGCGTGATGGTCGACCTGGTCACGAGTTGTCAGCCGCCGACGGTGCCCATATTCGCTTTCTCGAACAATAGCCAGACGCGCCGGCGGCTGATGCTGAACCGCGGCGTGTTCTCGCACCGCACCGCCTTTTCGACCGTGCCCGAGAAAACGATACAGACCGCGCTGAACGTGTTGCAGGAGCGGGAGAACATTCCGCCCAACGAGCGCGTCGTGGTGATTTCGGACGTGCTCGCCCAGGCGCGGGTCGATGCGATCCAGATTCGCGCTGTGGGTGGATAGCTCCGTGCGGGCGGTTGAGCAAGCTGGCGGCGCGCCGAACGACGATTGATGGCCATGCGCAGACTTCGCCCTACCCGACGGAAACGCGCGCCGAGCCTGCTTCGCGCGGATCTCCGCGCCGCTTCCCTTCGCGCCCTGTTGTGGACGGCGCCGCTGTTGCTGGCGGCCGCCGCCGATGCTGCCTCCAGGCGCATTGAACTGCCCAATGGCGATGTCTACGAAGGCGAGGTGGTGAACGGCGTCCGTTCCGGCCTCGGCACCTACATCACCGCCGCCGGGCACCGTTACACGGGGTACTTCGTCGATAACAAGATGCATGGCGAGGGCGCCTTCTACTGGCCCGACCAGCGCGTTTTCGAAGGCACCTTCGTCAACGGCCTGCGCAACGGCCGGGGCACCCTGACCTGGCCCGATGGCCGCGTATTCGAAGGCACGTTCGTCAATGACCGCCGCGAGGGGCTCGGCCGGCTGACCTGGCCGAACGGATACGTCTACACCGGCGAGTTTCTCAACAATGCGATCACCGGTCGGGGCAGGCTCGTCTGGGATAACCAGGACGTGTACGAGGGCGAATTTGTCGACGGCGTGCGGACTGGATGGGGCGAGCAGACATGGTACGGCGGCAACCGTTACGTCGGCGAGTTCGACGGCAACCGGCGCCACGGCCTGGGTGAGTACCACTGGCGGGACGGCACCGTGTATCGGGGCCAGTTCGCGGACAATCGAATGCAGGGTTTCGGCGTGAAGTTCGCGGCCGACGGCGAGCGCTACTTCCAGCAATGGCGGGACGGCGAGCTGGTGGAAGACGCGCCCGTCGCGGCGAACCCGCGCTGCGAGCTGGTACTGGAAGGCGCGCCGTGGATGTTTGCGAGCCGCGATTGCATCAACGGTCAGGCCCACGGCGTCGGCATAGCGGTGCGCCTGGACGGCCAGGCGTATGTGGACAACGGGCATTTCGTCCTCGGCAACATGGTCGCGGGCGAAATGCACCGGCTCATCGTGAAGGACGAGTAGGTGGAGGTTCCGGGTTTCAGGATCCAGAGGGAGGTCGGCCGCGGCGCGGCGTCGGTTGTCTACCTGGCGACCTGGGGAGAGATCCGCCGCGAGGTCGCGCTGAAAGTCGCGTTGGACGAGGCGGCGCGGGACCCGGATGTCCAGCGGCGCTTCGCGCGGGAATCCGATCTCGTGGCCGATATCGACCATCCGCACATCGTCAAGGTGTACGAGGCCGGCACCGGCATCTGTCCGTACATCGCGATGGAGTACCTCGACGGCGGAGACCTGATCGCCCGGTTGGGCCGGGGCACGTCCTTGATCGACGTTGTGCACATCGCGAAACATGTCGCCCTGGCGCTTGATATCTTAAGTGATCGCGGCATCGTGCATAGGGACGTGAAGCCGGAGAACATCCTTTTCCGGGGCCGTGACGAGGCGGTGCTGACGGATTTCGGCGTCGCCGCAAAGGCAGGTGCCGAGTCATCTGCCGGAGAGATCGTCGGAACCCCCGGATACAGGAGTCCGGAGCAGGCGGCGGGCGATGCCGTGGACAGCCGATCCGACCTCTACAGCCTGGGCATCGTCTTCTATCTCATGCTGACGGGCGATGTTCCCTACGAGTCCGACGACGGCATCCCTGCCGCGACGCAGGCGGTACCGCGCCTGCCGGAGCCGCTGTCTGCGTATCAGGAGGTGGTCGACCGGTGGCTTCGAACAGACCCCGACGAGCGATTTCAGACCGGTGCCGACGTGATCCGCGCGCTGGACGCCGTCGAGGTGCGGGATCCGACGCCGATTTCGCCGGCGCGGATCACCGCGGTCTCCACCGACGAGATTCGCGCGGTGGCGGGAACGTCGTTCGCGACGACAGTAGCTCGCGCGGAGAGATCGCGCGCGCCGCGCCGCCGTGCCAACTCCGTTGCGTTCGCGTTGATAACGGTGGCCGCCGTCATCCTGGCCGGCTATTACGGCTTCGCCGAACGCGCAACCATCGCTGGCTTCCTCGCGCGTACGGGATTGACAGAGAATGTCGCCGCGACGGCGGCATGGAAGGTTGCCGAGGCTTTGCGCCTTGACCCGAATCAGTCGCTCGCGTCCATTGTCGCCGCCTACCGCCGCGTGCTTGATAGCGACCCTGAGCACGCGGGCGCGCGGGAACGCCTATCGACGGTTGCCGCCGCCTGGAAGAGCGACATCGATATTGCGCTGGAGTCGGACGACCTGGCGCTGGCCGAGGCGAAGCTGAACGAATCGCTGGGCGTCTTCCCGCAGGACGCGGAGCTCACGGTGCTGTTCGAGCGGCTGTCCGACCGGCGCGGAACGGATTCGATCATGCAGAGCACCAACGCCTTGCTCGCCAGTCAGGGCATGTCGCATGAGCCGTCGGCGTCTTTGGCCATACAGGCCTACCAGGAGGTGCTGCAGCGCCTGCCGGAGCACGCCGAGGCGCAGATGCGCCTGAACGAACTCGCCGGTCACTATACGGGGTTGGCGGAGCGCTCCGTGCTGGAGGGCGATGTCGCGGGCGCCATGGACAAGCTGGGACGCGCGGTCGCCGCCAACCCGGAGTATCCGGGCCTCGACAGCGTGCGCTCTCAAATCAACCAGGCCACCACCCTGCGCGCGGAAATCGACGAACTGCTGAACAGGGCCAGCGCCTACAGGGCGTCCTCCGCGCTGGTCGATCCCGCCGAAGCGAACGCGGCGGAGATATATCATCGCGTTCTCGCGACGGATCGGGGCAACGCGGTCGCCCGGCAGGGTCTGCTGGAGATCGCCGCCAGCGTGCTCGCGCAGTTCGGCGAGTTCCTCGACGCCGGCGACTTGGAGGCCGCCAAGCGCCTGGCCGACCGCTCCTCCGCGGTGGGGCTCGGCGATGTGTCGGTGAACGAGATGCGCGCGCGCTACGACGCCGAAATCGGGCGGCTGGAATCCGTCGCGGAGCTCCTGGCCGAGGCGCACGCATTGTTCGCGGACGGCTTTCTTACCGAGCCCGCCGACGGCGGCGTTGTCGCCAAGGTGCGGGAAGTGCTCCGGCTGGACCCGGGCAACAGCGCGGCGACCGAGCTATTGACCCGCACCGCAGAGCGTCTCGCGGCGGCCGCGAAGGAGGCGCATGCGTTCGGCTTCGCCGACGAGGCCCGCCACTACCTGGACCTGGCCTTGACGGTCACCCCGGATGTGGACGAGTGGCGCGACCTGCGCGAGGCCTGGGGGACGAATACGTCGACCGACGCCGGTTGAGTGTTCTTATCGCTGTTCGCGGGAGACGCGAAGGCGAGCGGCGAGGGCGAGAGCGGGCGCATACGTGGGATCCGCCGCGAGGGCGGCTTCGATGTGCGGCATCTCGCCGCCCCGGTTCTGCATGTGTCTGAGGTATCCGAGGTAGTAGTGCGCGTAGGGGTTGTCCTCGCTGATCGCGAGCGAACGCTCGGCGAAGTCCCGCGCCCCGGCATAGTCGCGCGCATCGCCGCGCGCGCGTGCGCGCAGGAACATTTCGTAGGCGCCGAGATCGATGACGGGCCCGGCGGACACCTCCGCATCGCCCAATAGCAGCTTCTCGGCGACGGCGTCGGCGATGACATCGCGAAGGACGAAGATATCGTCCATCGATCCGCGCAGGCTGTCCCGCCATATCACGTCGAGGTCCGCCAGGTCGGTAAGGCGCGCGGTCACGGTGAGCCGGTCGCCCTCCCGTTGGAGGCTGCCTTCCACGGCATAGGTCGCGCCGAGCGTATCGGCAAGTTGCCGTAGCTGTGTCGCGCCGCTCGTGTACTGCGATGTCTCGCTGGCGTCGAGCACGTCGAAGTCGGAGACGCTGGCGAGACCGGAGAGGATATCGGCGGCCAGACCGTGGGCGAGGTGCGGATCGCCGCCGCCGGATCCCATGTCGGCGAACGGCAGCACGGCGATGGCAATGCGTTTCGGAGCCATTTCCGGCAATACCATCCACCAGCCGACAGCGGTGCCTACGATGACGACGATCATGGCCGCGATGGCGACCGCGAATCCATTGAAGCCTGGTGAGTTCATTGGCGCGGCTGCCTGGTCGGAGTGCGCGGATTTGAACCGCGGGTCCTCGAAGTCGAATCAGAGGGCACAACATCGCCCAAACCGTTGATTTTCCGTTCGTGCGGTCCGCTCAGCAACGGTTCGGGCAACCCGGATATTGTGCGCGTCAGCGCTCTTCGCGATTCCTGGAATTCGGTAGAGGGTAGGGTGTTTATCGCCTGCCAGAAAGTCTGCGCAGGTTCAGCGCTTTGTCCCCTGTAACTCGGTAATGATTGCTTCAAGGCGTAAGGTTTGCTCGTTCATCGCGGTGAGCAGGCGCCGAAGGTCCTGAGCTACGACAATCGCCGCCGCAGCCTTGGTCGCCGATTCCGCGTCCGCCGCGTCCGCGAGGGAGGCGGACAGAACTTGCCGCGCTGTGCTGTATTCATTGTCGTCCATTCGGGGAGCCCTCCGTGAATCTGGAAGTTTGCAACGGTATCGCAATTCGGCGCGTTAGACACGTCCAACTGCTTGGTCGGAGTGCGCGGATTCGAACCGCGGGCCGAGCCTCCCGAAGGCTATCAAGGACGGGCGGACAACGCAAAATCAAGGGTTTAATGCCCGTTCGCACCGCTTCACGGTGTTTCAAACCGCGCGTTTCTGTGACGTGTCACAGATTCGGGAGCCAAACATAGGAACGAAAAGTGCCGGGCATCGAGGCACCGCCAATGTAGATGACCTCGCCCTTGCGCTGGTGAGTGGACCGGGATGCGCGGCCAGTGGAGGTGGCGCAAGGGATCAACGGCTACCGTGGCGGGATCGCTTCCCGTACACCCTCACAGGCCAACCCCAGGGACTCGCGGCGCGAAATGCCGTGGCACGGACGGGGCGAGGGACACTCGGCAGAATGTGGTCCGTGGGTTCGCTAGGCTGCCGCCGAGCGAGTGCACCGGGAAAGCGACGGGCGGCTCCGGCCATCATCGCAGGTGCAACGAGATCAAGGGGCGATTGCGCTCGCCTCTTGGGACTCTTGCACCTTTATGCTCTGGGACCCACCAACCATCATCGAATGGGATGATGTAGGGACAGAGGCTCCGTGTGCCCCCAGCAAGCCGAAACGAAAATTGTATCAAGTGATACGATTCCGGAATCAACTCGGAAGGATGCAGAGTTTTGCGCCGATGGATCCAATATTGCAGACCTTGCTGACTTGTTTTGGTGCCCTCTTGGTCGCGTCGGTCACCGTTCAATTGGCTTTCTATCGTTTCCAGAAGGAGAAGCGGTGGGAGCGACGGGTCGCCGCTTATGAACGACTGATTGAAGCCTTGCACCAAATGAAACGCGCATACGGACACGACATTCGATTGGAGATGTTGGGCAAAGAGCCCGCTGACCCCGACGAGGAGGAACTAAAACGGTTAGGAGAGGCACGGCGCGAACTAGAACGCGCAGCCGATCTTGGCGGCTACCTGCTGTCGAAAGAAGCGTGCACCTATCTCGAATCGTATCGCAAGGCGATTGCCAAGTGGCACCCGACCATCACTTGGGCCGAAGCGATCACGACTGGCTACGACGCCGCCCACCAGTGTCTAACCCAAATCATTGATATTGAAAGACGAGACCTTGGTTTTGATCGGTCGCGGAAGTCGAACCGAGTGGGTTTCTTCAAGCTGCAATTACAACGACCACGGAGACGTTAAGCGGAGGTGACGAGTTCCTGCATCAGGGTCCTCCATTGCGCTTCCGGTGGCGTCAGCTTGCGACGATTCTCCAGCGCAGTCTTTTGGATGTGGCAGGCCTGGCATAGGGATTGCCGGTTCTCCAAGCTCCACGGATCGCCGCCCCGGTGCAGTGGCGAGATGTGATCGCACTCAAGCCGTCGCGCTCGAATACTCGCGGCCGTAGCAGCGCCCACCGGTAACCGTTCAGTTTCGTGTGATGGTTAGAAATTCGCTACTCTTCAGGCTTCGGGGACGGCGATGACTCATCTTTCTTCCTAAGCCAATCGGGAATCTTGCCCGCAACAAAAACCCCTGCTAGAGCAACGATAGTCCACGACCCGAGTGTAGTGGCGAACTCCTCCTTATCGAGATAGAGAGCCCAAATGCACGTGACTAGCACGACGATCACGACGCCAGCAGCAACGTACCGTGCCGACCTTTGATCGCTTCGCTCCTGACGCAGTAGCTCTTTCTCAACATTTTGCGTATGGGCAGCATATCCCTCTGCCATCGAAATAATTCGATCGGCAAAGGTCGGATCGATTCGATTGTATGCTTCGAGTTGAGCCGCTGGCGGAATAGGGCCAGAGTACGACGCCGAAATCTGCCTTGTCGTGACCGTCTCTTCTGCGGGACCGTCCGACTGCTCCGCAGGTGGTTGGCTTTCGTTAGGTGGCGGAGGATCTTGTGGCGTCACTTCGCATCACTTCCGTATGCACCGAATCAACTCCGTAGCGAAGCGCATTACCGACGCGCTGGAAATCAGATCGTAGCCGCTCCTCGACAGACTCATTAGGAATCAATAGACGACAACGACTAGTCGGTGAAATGTCGAGGACGGACCCCGCTCCACGCGCGTAAGCTATCCGCACGACATCATGTTTTTTCATTCGGCACGACCACTGTTCCCTTTAAAGCGGTCTCAAATTGCCTTACTGCGACTTGTGAGTCAACAACTCTCACTCAAACCAAACCTCTGTAGCGCCAGCGGCGACGGCCAGGACAGCGGCGGCCGCCGCGTCGTCCCGAGCACGTAGCCTACGCCCGCCCTGCGTTGACTTCGCCAGTTTCGCGTTGTCCGCCGTGTCATTCACGGTGCGCGCCTCGCTCATCGCGGACCGCAGCAGCAGCGACCGCAACGGCGCAACCTTGCCCTCCGCGCAAGCGCGCTTGAACGCCCGCACGTCGGCCCCGCCGTCCTGGTAGCCCATGCCCCGGACCTCGAACGCCGCCGGCGGAATGCCTGCCTTGTCCAGCGCGTCGCGCAGCTCGGCCTCGCGCCAACGGTCGGCAACGACCCGCCCCGGACGCCCGAAGCGATCCAGCGCCGCCGCCAATAGCGCCGGAACGTCCGCGGCGCGGCGGCCCAACGTCAAAAGTTCGCCGCGCTTCGCGCAGTCCGCGTACAGCCGCCCGACACCATCGGCAAGCCCCCGCTCGGCCAGGCTCGGCTCTTCGGGGAACGCCGCCAGGACGCGTAGCGCCCCGGTTTGCGGCCAGTACGCCGCAACCGCGCTCTGCGCCGCCGACGTGCCAAGGTCCACGCCCCACACACACCGCCCCTCAAGCGCCGCCTCGCCCTCCAGAGACGCCCATAGCGGCGCGTCGATCAATACCTGGACCTCGGCGGCGTCCTCTGTGCCCTGATTCAGCCGCAGAGCACGCCACGACGCTAGGAACGACGAATCCCGCCGCGCGTCCGCCGCCGCCTTCGCCAACCGCCTCCGCAGCGACGGCAAATGGACATAGCTCGGATTTGCCCGGCGGATCGTCCGCAGCTGGAACGGGGGCGCGCCATCCGACGCGCAGTCCGTTCTTTTCCCGCAGCACCGTAAGGCAGTCCTCGAAGATCACCCGCGACTGCTGGAAACTGGACGCCACGCATAGAGCCTCACGCCGCCGCCCATGCAACGGTCCCGCGGGATCGGCAACCGCGCAAGCCAACGGCGCGACAATCGGAGACTTCCCGTTGCCTCGCGCCACCGTCAGCGCCGCATCGCCCTCCACACTGAACGCGCCTCGAATAAACCTCGCTTCCCAAGGCAACACGGTGAACGGCTCGCTGTCGTGATCGCCCCCGACAAGCGTGAGAGTGCGGCAGTATTCAATCAGGCGCCGGGCGAGCGGTTTCTGTGGCATCGTGCCTTCCCCCCTTCGAGTTCCGCCGGCGCGGCGGGATTCGGCGGTGCCATCGGGGGCGGATTTGGTCAGTGTGTCGGACCGGGATCGGGGGGCGGACACACCCGGACGGCGAGCGGGCGGTTGGCGGCTGCGGCGAGGAGTCGGGAGGGCGCGGCCTCGCGGGCAGCATAGATCGACGCGGCTCACGCGACCTCGTCCGGAGCGCGACGATGCGGCGGACATGCCCGTTCCTGCTCGAGATCCGAACGCGCGCCGCGCCGCGTCAACCAGATCCGCGGAAGGTGGGGACGTGCCAGCCTATACGCGTGGCATCGGAGATTCATCTGTAGGGGAGCCGTCCGGCGCGGCGCATCTCCACCACGCGCTTCTGGACTTGCTTGTAGCCCTGCTCGGTCTTTTCGACGGGTTCGGGCAGGCGTGGGTCCGTCATACGGTAAAAGACATGCCGGACGCTGACGGGGTGGTCGGCCTCGCACACCTCGACGATCTGCGCCTCTAGCTGGGCGACCTGCGCCTTCGTGCGCCTGTTTCGCGATTTCATCGCCGGTCGCAATTCGACCGGGCCGTGCGCGGCGCAGAGTGATTTAGATCCCGGAGGGTGTTGATTGTCGGTGGAATCTGGGAAGTTTCCCAGATTCCAGTGTGGAAGGGGCGAGCGAGGGGGCGTTAAGTCGTTGAAATGCTTGGTCGGAGTGCGCGGATTCGAACCGCGGGCCCCCGCCTCCCGAAGGCGGTGCTCTACCAGGCTGAGCTACACTCCGATGCCCTCCGCGCGGCATGGGCCGGCGGGCCGCGTATTGTAATGCGGTCAGCGTCGAACACGCCAATCCGACGTGAAGCACGAATGACCTAAATTGGTCCGACGGCGAGCGATGACGCCGAAATTGCGAATGTTCGCCGCACCTTTCACACGCTTGTTGTGGTAAGAAAAATAGGGTAAATTTCTGACCATACGAACGGAAGATATTTCACCAAATGACGCGTATAGCCGACAAGATCATGAAGAGGGTGGCCGCGCACGGTCGTGGGCGATGGGTGTGCACGCCGAAGGATTTCCTGGATTTCGGCAGTCGACAAGCCATCGATCAAGCTCTCTCACGCCTCGTCAAGGCAGGACGGCTTCGTCGGCTCGGCCAAGGTTTATACGATTTCCCAAGAGCGAGCGGTGTCCTGAAGCGGCTGGCACCCCCGGATATAAATGCTGCTGTTGCAGCGATCGCGAGGCGGGACGGGGTCCGAATCATGCCTGATGGCCTGGTGGCTGCAAACCAGCTTGGTCTCACCAATGCCGTACCCGCCAAAGCCGCTTACGTGACGGATGGCTCCTCAAGGACCGTCAAGATAGACGGACGCACAGTCCGGTTCCGACATGCTAGTCCGAGTGCCATGCAGTGGTCGGGCAGGCCGGCGGAGAGAGTTGCTCAAGCCTTGCGCTGGCTCGGCCCCGCTGCCGTGAAAGACGCTCGTGTCATTTCGACTTTGAAGCGCAGTCTACCCGACACGGTGAAGCGGAACCTGTTTCAGAACTGCGCAGGTCTACCGGGTTGGGCACTGCCGCTCGTGCGCAAGCTTCAGACCGACCAAGCCGCCGCGGCATGAGCAGAGACGCCCAATCCTTCCTCGCTCTTCCACGGCGGGACAGAAGAGACGTATTCGAAGCGGCGGCTAGTCGCCTGGACACGTTGCCCAGCTACGTCGAAAAGGACTTCTGGGTCAGTCTCGTGCTCAACCTGCTCTACAGGAGGCGCCCGGATGGGCATCCTGGACTGCTTTTGAAAGGTGGAACCTCCTTGACGAAAGCCTTCGGACTGATCGAACGGTTCTCGGAAGATATCGATCTCGTCATATTTCGGGATGGCCTTGGCTTCGCGGGCGAGCGTGACCCCACCATTGCAGACGATCTTTCGGGAAGGAAAAGGAGGTCGCTGTTCGAAGAACTGGTTGCGGCGTGTAGCCGCTACGTTCTTGGCGATCTCAAAACAGTGTTAACGACGCTGCTCGAGGAACTTGCAACAGAGTGTCACGTTGTGCCGGATGAGGGCGACGACGATCGACAAACGCTACTTGTTGAATATCCATCCCTGTACGGCGACACCGACTATGTATCGCCACGCGTGAAGATCGAGGCGGGCGCGAGGTCGGCGCTTAACCCCATCGTAAGTTGCACCGTCAAACCCTACATCGCCGATGAACTATACGACTGGTCCCTGGAAGTGGACGGCATCAGGGCAATCGCCCCGGAGCGCACCTATTGGGAAAAGCTGCTTATCCTCCATGGCCTCTATTGTGGATATCGAGACGAGAAGCGTCTGCCGGCTGACAGGCACCGCGTGTCGCGCCACTACTACGATGCGGCGATGATCACCGCGGCTGAGACGGGCAGGTCTGCGCTTTCCAATGTGGAACTCCTTCATGCGGTTCGAAAACACAATCTGATTGCATTCAGGCAAGCTTGGAAGCGGTTTGAGGAAGCAACGCCCGGGTCGGTGAGGTTGATTCCGCAGTCGCAACTACGGACCGAAATCGAACGAGACTACGAAGCCATGCAGGGCATGATACTCGGCGATGTTCCGGATTTCGGATGGATTATTGAACAGCTTCAGCACGCTGAAGCCTCGATCAACCGACTTGGCTGACGAAGGGTCTTCGCCTCTTCCCGGTCACCGCATGCGGGCGACGGCGAAGCTGGCCAGGGCCTCGAGCGCCTCGCGGTAAATGTTGGCCGGCAGGCGCGCGAGGGAGTCGGCGGAGCGGGCGGCGAATTCCACCGCGCGGTCGCGCGTATAGTCGAGTGCGCCGGAGCGGCGGACGGCGGCCCGCACGGCGGTCAGCGCCTCGGGGCAACGGGTTTCGAGCGCGTCGCGCACCAGCGCCGCATCTTCCGCGCAGCCGTACTTCATGGTGCGGATGAGGGGCAATGTCGCCTTGCCCTCGGCGAGGTCGTCGCCGATGTTCTTGCCCATGACGGCGCTGTCGCCCTCATAGTCCAACCAGTCGTCGACGAGCTGGTAGGCGAGGCCGAAGTCCCTGCCGTACTGGCGCATGGAGTGGATGATCTCCGAATCCCTGGTGGCGAGCACGGCGGCCGTATGCGCGGCGGCCTGGAACAGCAGGGCGGTCTTGCGCAGGATCACCTCCATGTAGCCCGCCTCGTCGAAGGCGGCGTTGCCGATGTTGTCGAGCTGCAGCACTTCGCCTTCGGCGATGATGTTGGTCGCGTCCGCGACGATGGCCATGATGTCCATGTCGTCGAGGTCCACCATGAGCTGGAACGCGCGCGAGTACAGGAAGTCGCCGACGAGGATGCTCGGGGCGTTGCCCCAGGTCACGTTCGCGGTTGCGCGGCCGCGCCGCAGGTCGGACCTGTCCACGACATCGTCGTGCAGCAGCGTCGCGGTGTGGAGAAACTCGATGATCGCCGCCAGTCGGATGTGATCCGACCCGTCGTAGCCGCAGCAGCGGGCCGTCAGCAGCACGATCAGAGGACGCAGGCGCTTGCCGCCGCTATTGACGATGTAGGCGCCGATCTGCTCCACCAGGGCGACTTCTGAGGCCAGTTGGGGCGGGATGAGCGCGTTGACCTGGGCGAAGTCGCTGGCGGCGAGCCGGTAGATGGACGCGAGGTCAGTTGCGTCGAGACGCGGCGTGCGTGCGGCTGCCGGATTTGACGCCATCTTGCCGAAGCTCCATATCGCGGTGTCGCGGCCGTTGCCTACCTTCGACCGCGCGTTGTAAAGACTGTCCCCGGTCCGTAGAATTACGCGCCTTCGGCTGGGTCGCGGCGCGCATGGCGTGGTAGCTGGCGCCGTTTCAAAGGGTTGAATCTGCGGTGCGCGGATGTGCGGCATTGTAGTACAAAGGGTGTCCTTGGGTATTGTCATGTTTGCGGTTTTCGAGAGCGGCGGTAAGCAGCATCGCGTGTCTGAAGGGGACGTGATTCGACTTGAGCGCCTGGCCGGCGAGCCCGGCCAAAACGTTGAGTTTGATCGTGTGCTGCTCGTGTCCGAGGGCGACGGTGTCACCGTCGGCAGCCCCTATGTCGAAGGCGGCAAGGTCACCGGCGAGGTTGTGGACCAGGGACGCGCTGGCAAGATCCGGGTTATCAAGTTCAAGCGCCGCAAGAACTATCTGCGTCGCACCGGCCATCGGCAAAGCTACACCGAAGTCCGAATCACGGGAATCAACGCTTGAGCCGGTCGGCGCGTCGTGGCGCGTTACAATGGCGCCATGATGCTTGATCCGGCGTCTAAAGTTACTTGGAGGGTAGTGCATCATGGCGCATAAAAAGGCTGGCGGCAGCACACGCAACGGGCGCGACTCTCAATCGAAGCGTCTCGGCATCAAGAAGTACGGCGGAGAGTTCGTTCGGGCCGGCAACATTCTCGTGCGGCAGCGGGGCACGAAGTTCTACGCGGGCCAGAATGTCGGTTGCGGTCGCGACTACACGCTGTTCGCCACCGCCGACGGCCATGTGAGCTTCTCCGTCAAGGGCCCCCGGGGCAGGAAGTACCTCACCGTTACGCCACCCATTGGCGACGAACCAGATGCCGCGCCGGACTCCCGCCTGACGACGACATCCGGCTAGCGCCGCCACCCGCATGATCAGAGCGGGTCTTTAGCGCGCGGCGTCGGTCCCCATGCAGTTCGTCGACGAAGTCGCGGTGACGGTTGCGGCGGGAAAGGGCGGTCCCGGCGCCCTGAGCTTTCGACGCGAGAGGTCCGTCGCTAAAGGCGGGCCCAATGGCGGCAACGGTGGCGATGGCGGCGATGTTGTGCTGGTGGCCAACGACGCGCTCAACACCTTGGTCGACTTTCGTTTCCAGCCCCACTACCGCGCGGAGAATGGTCGTCCCGGCGGCGGCCGCGACAAGACCGGCGCCAGCGGCCGACAGCTCGCGTTGCGCGTTCCCGCGGGCACCACGGTCATAGATGAGGACACCCTCGAGGTTATTGGCGACCTCCCGCGCGCGGGGTTGAGCCTGATCGTCGCCCGCGGCGGCCGCCGCGGGTACGGCAACGCGCACTTCAAGTCGAGCACCGACCGCGCGCCGCGCAGGACGACGCCCGGAGAACCGGGCGAGAAGCGTTCGCTGCGGTTGCAACTACAGGTCATCGCCGATATCGGCCTGTTGGGTCTTCCCAATGCGGGCAAGTCGACTCTCATTGCGCGCGTTTCCGCATCGAAGCCGAAGATCGCCGACTATCCTTTCACCACTCTGGTTCCGAACCTCGGCGTCGTGCGCGTCGATACCGACACGAGTTACGTCGTGGCCGACATCCCGGGGCTCGTCCCGGGCGCCGCCGCCGGCGCCGGGCTCGGCACCCGGTTCCTCCGGCACCTGGCGCGAACGCGCATCCTCCTGCACATCATCGATGTGGCGCCCCCGGACGGATCGGATCCTTTGCACAATATCGACGCAATCGAGCGGGAGCTTCTCGCCTATAGTCCAGCCTTCGCGGAACGGCCGATCTGGATGGCGCCGAACAAGATGGACCTGACGACGGATACCCGGGTGGTCGACGCGATCCGCGCGCGCTACCCGGACCGGGCCGTGTATCCGGTCTCGGCCGCGACGGGAGAGGGAACTACCGCCCTCGTGCGCGCGCTCGCCGCCGGACTCGCCGGCATCGACCTCGAAACCGAAGCGGCGTTGCGGCAACGCATCGCGCGCGATGTGCTCCTGCGCTCGGAAGCGGAGCGCCGCGTCCTGCGGAGCGCGGGCGATGACGAGGACCCGGGCGCCGACTTCGATATTGCAGCCCCCGAAGGGGATCCCGACGGCCCGGGCAGGGTGCGCGGATGAGCACGGCGGCGCGACAAAAGCTCCGCGAGGCGGGTTTGTGGGTGGTCAAGATCGGCAGCGCGCTGCTGACCGCCAACGGGCGCAATCTGGATCACGACGCCATCGCGCGCTGGTGCGATCAGATCGCGGTCTTGAGAGAAGGCGGCCGCCGCGTGATCCTGGTGTCGAGCGGCGCCGTCGCCGAAGGCTGCCGCAGGTTGGGCCTCGCGAGCCGACCGGAGAGCGTGCACGAACTGCAGGCGGCGGCAGCGGCCGGACAGATGGGTCTCGTGGAGGCGTACGAACGGGCGTTGCGGCGTTCCGGTCTCGGCGCGGCGATGGTGCTCTTGACCCATGACGACTTCGCTAATCGCGGCCGCTACCTCAACGCGCGCGCCACGCTGGAAACCCTGCTCGATTTCGATGTCGTCCCCGTGATCAACGAAAACGATTCGGTCGCCACCGAAGAGATCAAGTTGGGGGACAACGACATGTTGTCGGCCATGGTGGCGAGCGCGTTGACCGCAGATGTCCTGGTGCTCCTGACGGATCAGGACGGATTGCTCGAACGCGATCCGCGGGTGGATCCCGGCGCGCCGCTGGTGAGCGACGCGTCGGCGGACGATCCGCGGCTCGACGACTATGCCGGAGGCGGCGGCGTGCTCGGCAGGGGCGGCATGGTGACGAAAGTCGCGGCCGCGCGGCTTGCGGCGCGTTCGGGCACGCAGACGGTGATCGCCAACGGATCGCTCGACGGGGTCCTGTTGGCGCTCTCGAAGGGCGCGGACATCGGCACGGTGCTCGCGGCCGACGTCGAACCGTTAGCGTCGCGCAAACGCTGGATTGTCGGACAACTCATTGCCAAGGGCGAGATCGCTCTCGATGCCGGCGCGGTGGAGGCCGTGCGCAACAGGGGCGTCAGCGTGCTCGCCGTCGGCGCGGTGCGGGCGACCGGAGAATTCAGACGCGGCGACATGGTCCGTGTCACGGACGTGGCGGGTACGGAGGTGGCGAAGGGATTGGTGAACTACAGCGGCGACGAAGTCCGCCTGTTGCTGGGCGCCGGGAGCGGTGAGATCGAAGCGCGCCTGGGTTACGTCGACGAACCCGAGTTGATCCACCGGGACAATCTGGCGGTGCTGTAATGCCCGCGCCGCCGGGGAGCGCGAGGGGGCACCCCGCGCATGCAAGAGCCTTCAGCCGGGGAGCGCGAGGGGCGTGCCCCGCGCATGCAAGAGCCTTCAGCCGGGGAGCGCGAGGGGCGTGCCCCTCGCATGCAAGAGCCTTCAGCCGGGGAGCGCGAGGGGCGTGCCCCGCGCATGCCCCGCGCATGCATGCAGAGCCTTCAGCCGGGGAGCGCGAGGGGCGTGCCCCGCGCATGCAGGAGCCTTCAGCCGGGGAGCGCGAGGGGCGTGCCCCTCGCATGCAACAGTTTCAGCCGAGCGCGTCGATTTGGGCGTGCAATCGCGACTTGTGTCGCGCCGCCTTGTTCTTGTGCAGGATGCCCTTGCCGACGAATTTGTCGAGAATCGGCACGGCGGCAACGAATGCCGCGGTCGCCGCTTCCTTGTCACCTGCCGCCACCGCGGCGGTAACCCGTCTCAGGTAGGTGCGGTACATCGAGCGCTGGCTCGCGTTGCGAGTCCGCCGCGCCTCGGCTTGGCGCGCGCGCTTTCTGGCTTGTGGATTGTTGGCCAAGGACATCTTCCTCGAAAAGGACGCGCTAATGTGCCCGCGGGGGTCGACGATGTCAACCGAGCCGGACACTAGCGCCGACACCGCCGACGTCGCTGCGGCGGGGTCGGTGGTTGCATCGATGACGGCGCTGTCGCGCGTCAGCGGGTTCCTCCGCGATATCGTCCTGTCCCACTTTCTCGGCGCCGCCGGCGCGGCGGACGCCTTCTTTGTCGCGTTCCGGATACCGAACTTTTTCCGGCGCCTGTTCGCCGAAGGCGCCTTCGCGCAGGCATTCGTGCCGGTTCTCGCCGAATACCGCACCGGCGACCGTCGCGCGTTGAACGACTTCGTGCGAGCCGTGGCCGGCAACCTCACCCTCGTCCTGACGCTCGTCACGTTGGCCGGAATCTTCGGTGCGTTCGGCCTGGTGGTGCTGTTCGCGCCAGGCTTCGCCGGCGACGACGCCCGCCTGGCATTGGCCACGGACATGCTGCGGGTGACGTTCCCCTACCTGGCGTTCATCTCGCTCACGGCCTTTGCCGGCGCCATGCTGAACAGCTTCGACCGCTATGCGGTGCCCGCGTTCACGCCCGTCCTGCTGAACCTGGTGCTGATAGGGGCGGCGCTGTTCGCCGCGCACATGTTTTCCCAGCCGGCCATGGCCCTGGCCTGGGGCGTGCTCGTCGCTGGCGCTGCCCAACTGCTGTTCCAGCTCCCGTCGTTGCGCCGTCTGGAACTGCTGCTGCCGCCGAAGATCGACTGGCGCGAGCCCGGCGTGCGCAAGGTCGGGGGGTTGCTCGGTCCCGCCGTGTTCGCGGCGTCGGTCCACCAGGTCAACGGCTTGATCAGCGGCATTCTTGCCTCGCTGCTCGCCACCGGCAGCATCTCCTGGCTGTATTACGCCGACCGCCTGATGGAGGTGCCGATCGGACTGGTCGCCGTTGCGCTCGGCACCGTGCTGTTGCCGAACCTGTCGCGGCTGCACGCCGGGGGTGATGGCGCGGGTTTCGCGTCGACCCTTGATTGGGGCTTGCGCATGGCGATCCTGTTCGCGCTGCCCGCCGCCGCCGCGCTGTTTCTGCTTGCCGTCCCGCTGGTGGGAACGATGTTTCATCACGGCGAATTCAACGCCGAGGACGCGCGCATGACGGCGGCGGCCCTGCGGGCGTTCGCCCTCGGCCTGCCGGCGCTGGTGCTGATCAAGATCGCGGCGCCCGGTTTCTTTGCGCGGCAGGACACGCGCACGCCGTTCCGCTATGCCGTGGTTTCCGTGGTCGTCAACATCGCGGCCGGTGTGGCCATGTTCTGGTGGCTGCGGCATGTTGGCCTCGCCCTCGCTCTCGGCATCGCCGCCACCGTCAACGCGACCCTGCTCATTCGGGGTCTGCTGCGCCGGTCCGACTATGCTCCGACGCGGGCGCTGTGGCGCACGCTCGCGGCGGCGACCGGCGCCAGCGGCGTCATGGTGGCGGTGCTCGCATGGTGCGTTCCGGCGGACGAAGTCTGGCTCGACGCCGGCGCGTTTGCGCTCGAGGCGTTCGCCGTCGATACGTTTATGGCCGCGCGGGCGCTGGTGCTCGGCTGCGCGGTCGCCGGCGGTTTTGTGATCTACGTCGCCGCCGCCTACCTCATGGGCGTGCGTCCGCGCGACATGCGCCACCGCGTTTGAGCCCACGCGAGTAGAATCCGGCCATGGAGCTTATTCGCGGCATCCACAGCATCGCCCCGCGCCATCGCGGCAATGTCGTGACCATCGGCAATTTCGACGGCGTACACCACGGTCACCAGAAGCTGCTTGCGCACCTGTTCGCGAAGGGGGTCGAGTTGCGGCGGCCGAGCCTGCTGATGACATTCGAGCCCCAGCCGAGGGAGTTCTTCCGAGGCACAGCGGTACCCGCGCGGCTGACGCGGTTTCGCGAGAAGGTGGCCCTGCTCCGGCCGACGGATATCGATCGCCTGCTGTGCGTGCCGTTCAACGAGACAATGGCGTCCATGCCGGCGTCGCACATGGCCAAGGATCTCCTGCGCGACACCCTCGGCGCGGAATACGTCATCGTTGGAGACGACTTCCGTTTCGGTAGCGGGCGCGTGGGCGACTACGCCATGCTGAAAGCTGCCGGCGACCGCTACGGCTATGGCGTCAGCCACATGGGCACCCTGAGGTTGGAGCACGAACGCGTCAGCAGCACGCGGATCCGCGCCGCGCTCGCCGCCGGCGACTTCGCGACGGCGGAGAAACTGCTTGGCCACAAGTACTTCATGATGGGACACGTCGTCTATGGACGGCAGATCGGCCGCACCATGGGCGTGCCGACGGCCAACATTCGCCTGCAGCGATATCGGTCTCCCCTCGCGGGTGTTTTCTGCGTCTCCGTACACGGTCTCGACCGGCGCTACGAAGGTGTTGCGAACATCGGCGTGCGGCCGACCGTTGACGGCAGGGAACCGTTGCTCGAGGTGCATATCTTCGACTTCGACGAGGATATCTACGGCAGGCTCCTGACCGTGACGGTTCACCACAAGCTGCGCGACGAGCGCAAGTTTCCCTCGCTGGATGCGTTGAAGGCGCGGATCGAGATTGATATCGAGGAAGCGAAGGACTGGTTCGCCGCATGAGGCTTGGCTGTTACGCGTTTGCGCTGTTCGTCCTCGGTATCGATCAGTGGACGAAATACGTGGCGAGCGATGCGCTGTCCGGCGGAATCGAGGTTGACGTGTTGCCGTTTCTGTCCTGGAAGCTGGCGCACAACACCGGCGCGGCGTTCAGCATGTTCGCGGACGGCGACGCCTGGTCGCGATGGGGGTTGTCGGGGCTGGCGGCGGCCTTTTCGATTTTCCTCATGAACGAGATCCGCACGCTCGAACGCGGCGCCGGTTGGCACGGCTTTGCCTGCGCCTGCATCCTGGCGGGCGCCCTCGGCAACCTGCTGGACCGGCTGAGGTTTGGACACGTGATCGACTTCGTCTTCGTCCACTACGAGGCCTTCCGTTTTCCGATTTTCAACGTTGCGGACTCCGCGGTCACCGTGGGCGCGGCCGTCTGGATTGCGTTGATCGTGACGCGGTCGATGTCGGGCGCGAGCAAGACTTCCTGAGCGCGTCGTCGGGCGCCGCCCGTGGCTTACGCCATTCGCCGGAATATCGCACGCGCGTTCGGGACTTTGACGTCTAAACCGCCTTGGCGGTCCGCTGTACCTTACGTCTTCGCCTGCCCCGAGGATGGAGATGACAGCGAAAGCATTCACGCTCATCGAATTGATGGCGGCGCTGGGGATCCTGGCCATACTGGCCGCCCTCGCATCGCCGCTGTATACGCGCTATAGCGTCGGAGCCCATCGCGCGATGGCGCAGGCCGATCTCCTGCGCTGCGCCCAGGGCATGGAGCGCCATGCGAGCCTCGGCTTTTCCTATCTTGCGGCGATCGATACGGATGCCGACGGTATCGGCGACATGGACGCGGGCCAGGTGACGCCCAATGTCTGTACGCCGGCATCCACCCACTATCGCATCGACCTGGTGGATCGCGGCGCCGCCGGTTTCCTGCTTCGGGCGAGTCCGGCCCAGCCTGGCAATGTGGTTGACAAGGATGGCGACCTGGCGCTTGACGCGGCCGGCGGTCGATTCTGGGACCGCAACGACGACGGGGACTTCGGTCCGGGCGAGGACACGTGGCGCTAGCCCGGGCAAGCGGCATCACCCTGACGGAATTGCTTGTTGCGATTCTGGTCATGAGCGCCGGCGCGCTGGGCCTTGCGGGATTGCAGGCCGAAAGCTTGCGCGCGGGCCGCGAAGCCTACGAGCGTTCGGTGGCGGTGCAGCGCGCCGTCGACATGATGGATCGCATCCGGGCGAACCCTGCCGTGGCCGCCAGCGAATTCGCCGTCGGCGCGGGGCCGCCGGTCTTCGTCGACTGTCTGCGCGCCGTGTGTGGCCCCCGCGAGATGGCGCGCTTCGATACGGCCCTGTGGAAATGCGCGCTCGCCGCCGGGCGCGATGCCGCGGCCTGTGGGCGGATTCGGGAAGCGGGCGCATTGCCGGGCGCCGATGCGATGCCGGGGCTGCCGGAAGGCGACGGCACGGTCGTCGTCGATGCCGCCACGGAGGTGGTGACCGTCACCGTGTTGTGGCACCCGCTCGGTGGCGCATTCCCGTTGAGGATTGCGATGTCGAGCAGGGCGTGAGCGGCGTCGCCCAAGGGCGACGCCGCGGGCCTCTTGGTGCGTCGTTGATCGAGTTGATGCTGGCGCTGGGACTCGGCGTGGTCGTGGCCGCTGGCGCGGCACGGCTATTCGCGGACAGCCAACGTGCCTACACGCTGCTGCACGGGCAGACGCGCATGCAGGAGTCCGCGCGCCAGGCGGTGGACTTCATCGCCCGCTCCGTTCGCTCCGCCGGCTATCTGGGTTGCCGGTCGTCGCCGGGCGCGGTTTGGAACACGCTGAACGGAGGATGGGACGACATGTTCGAGATCAACGTCAGCGTGCCTGTCGAAGCCTTCGACGGTACGGATGCGCGCGGTTCGCCGGATAGCTGGACGCCGCACCTCCCGGCGAGCCTGATGCGCGGCGGAGGCATCGATATCGGAGCTGTCTCGCCGCTCACCGACGTGCTGGTCTTGCGCCGAGTCGCCGCGCCGGGCGCGCGCATCGCGGCGATGGCGGCTCCCGACGGCTTTCCCGTGGTGGAAGACGATGGCGAACTGGGCATCGAGGCCGACGACTTCGCCGTCATCTCGGACTGCCGGCAAGCGGCGCTGTTCCGCGTCGACCGGATAGAGCGGGGAGATGGTGTCGCGACCCTGGTCCGCGGGCCGGGCGCTTTGCTATCCGGGACGGACACGCCCTACGGGGGCGCGATTGGTCCCGAGGGAGCGGCGGTCTTTGGCGTCGTCACGGAAATCTACTTCATCGCGCGCGGAACCGGTCGTAACAATGTCGGATCCGCCCCGGCCTCACTGTGGCGAAAGACGACGACGGATGCGCCGGTGGAATTGATCCAGGGAGTCGAGGATCTGCAAGTGCGCCTGGGCCTGGATGGGAACGGTGACCGCGCGGTGGACCGGTACGCGCTTGCCGGCGAGGTCGCCGGGCAAGACGTGCGATCGATCGATGTCCGAGTGACGGCGAACAGCGTCGATGCCGTCGACGGCACAGAGCCGATGCGCCGCACGTTGTCCCGCGTGATCGCACTCAGGAACTGACTGGTATGCCTTCCCATGGTCGTCGAGCGGCGCCGGGCCAGGAGCCTTCAGCGGGGGAGCGCGAGGGGGCACCCCTCGCAAACAAAGAGCCTTCAGCCGGGGAGCGCGAGGGGGCACCCCTCGCAAACAAAGAGCCTTCAGCCGGGGAGCGCGAGGGGGCACCCCTCGCAAACAAAGAGCCTTCAGCCGGGGAGCGCGAGGGGGCACCCCTCGCAAACAAAGAGCAGCCCCCGCAAGAAGACAGCAGCTTCGAGCACCCCTCGCAAGAAGACAGCAGCGCGAGGGGGCACCCCCCGCAAGAAGACAACAGCGCGAGAGGGCACCCCTCGCAAGAAACAGCCAAAGCCGAAGGCGCCGGCCGTGGGGCACAGTCAGGTACCGCGGCATCGCATTGTTCGTCTGCCTGGTCGTCCTGCTCGCTCTCGGCGTGGCGGGCGTGTCGGCTTCCCAGACGGTGTCGCTGGAGGTGCGCATGACGCGCAACGGACACGACGGCGAACTCGCCATGCAGGCGGCGGAGTCGGCGCTGCGGGAGGGAGAGCGGCTTGTTGCCTCGACCGGGTTCGATCCGGCGGCGCCGGGCTTCTACGCGGGCGCCATCTTCGGCGTGCCGGAGCCATGGTCGCGCCCGGAGACCTGGCGAGGCACCAACAGTCGCGTGGCGACGCCCCTGGCTGGCGTCGCCGAGCCGCCGCGTTTCATCGTCGAACGGGTCGCATCGTGGGTGGACCCCGACGGCGGCATGGAGGTATTCAGGGTGACCGCGCGCGCCGTCGGCGGAACGCGGCACGCGCGCGTCGTGCTCCAAAGCGCGTTCGCGTTGTCACCGACCGTCGGCGGCATGGCGTCCGGGCCAACACGGGCCATCCGGCTGTCATGGCGAGAACTGGAGGCACTTTGATCCGAAGTAACGACAGGCCGATCACGGGCATTCGACCGCGCGACCTTTCGCGTCTTCCACGATGCCGTCACCGTCGCTGTCCCGGGCGTGCCGGACTCGGGCTTGCGCGTTGATGACGATCTGCCGCGCGAACCTCGGATCGCCGCTCTCCGGGCAGTAGAGAAGGTTCCCGTTCTGCCAATCCGTCAATCCGCTAGGTCTGATCATGAGGTAGGACCTGTTGCGGAAGGAACGCCAGTAGAACCGGTCGCCTTCCCGCAGGCGTGGCATGCGGCGAAGAAGCGTGTCGCTGCCGTCGAAGCGCCCGTTGGCGTTTCGGTCGAGAAACACCAGCGCGCCGTTGTGCCAGGTGTTGCGCCGCCCGCACCTTTCTTGCGAGGGGTATCCCCTCGCGCTCCCCGGCTGAAGGCTGTTTTCTTGCGAGGGGTATCCCCTCGCACTCCCCGGCTGAAGGCTCTGCGCGCCGTCGGCGGGGCACAGCGTGACGGAGGAGCGGTGCGAGACAGCGGCATGGCGGGCGAAGCGGACCGCGCCGAGCATCTGGTTGACGGCTGCACTTGCACGATGCTGCTCGATCAGGTGGGTTGCGCCGCCGCTGGCCGAGGCGACGAGGATGCCGGCCACGGCCAGCGTCGTCAGCAATTCCACCAGGGTCAGGCCCCCACTCTTCACTAGCTCGGACATTCACTAGCTCGCCCATTTCCTGCCAACGCGCATGCTAGATGCGCTGCGAAACGCGCGGTAGAGGCCATCGCCGGAGGATGCGTGCGGGTTTGTCCCCAGGTGATGTGAGAAATCAACCGGGGTGTTTTGTGGCGCTAGTTCGTGCTTGGCTGCTCGATGCTGACCGGCTTTGGAACGCTGGACCGGCCGACGAGGCCGAGGGTCATGATGTTCAACAATGTTCGCTTTCGTTTCTTCGCTGTCTGCGCGAACACGAAGTTGCCGTCAACGTTGAACGCCGAATGGTCGGGGTAGTTGATGGCCAGGATACGCATCGCGTCGTTTGAACTCTCCGGCAAGCCGAGCTGATAGTTCGCCTCGACGAGGATCGCGAGCGCGTCGGCGGCCGCCGGAGTTTGGGAGTAGTTCTCGACGACGTTGCGCGCGCGGTTCGCCGCCGCCACGTAAGCGCCGCGAGACATGTAGTAGAGAGCGATACTGACTTCCGATCCAGCGAGCAGGTTCCGCAGGTAGATCATGCGTTGGCGGGCGTCCTTCGCGTAGATGCTGTCCGGATAGGTTCCAAGCAATTCCGAATAGTGGGCGAAAGCCTGCCGCGCGTTGGTGACGTCGCGTTTGGGCGCATCGTTGGGGCGAAAGCGATCGAATATGCTGCGGTCGTACTTTTCGGAAATCAGCCCGCGCAGGTACAGGACGTAGTCGAGTTGGGGGTGCTGGGGATGCAGCCGGACAAAGCGATCCGCAGCGCTCTCCGCGTCATCGAGGGAGTGCGCCATCAACTTCGCGTATATCAGCTCGAGCTGGGCCTGCTCGGCGTAGCGGCCAAAAGGAAAGCGCGCCTCCAGCCGCTCGAGCCTTTCGATGGCGGCGTTGTAGTTGCCCGAGCGCATGCTGCTGCGTGCGCTGTTGTAGAGTATCTCCTCGGTGGTGTGCGCCTCGGTGTCCTCCTTGTCGCGGCCGATGAACGGCATCCAGGCGCATCCACTGGCGCCGAGGACGAGGAGCAGGAACGCTATTCGTAGTTGTGTGTGCACGATAGCTAGTGTAACGCTTCACTGGCGGCGGCGTGTATAGCCGAAGGAGCCACGAATGCAGGCCGAACATCACGTGTTTGACGGCGCCGTGCCGCAGGAGTGCGCGGGAGAGAGGCTGGACGTCGCAGCTTTGAGCCTGGTACCGGGCTTGTCGCGTGGCCGGATTGTCGCCGCGATCAGGTCTGGTGCCCTGTTGCTCGACGGCCGCGCGCGCAAACCGGCCTACCGGGTTGTCGGAGGCGAGCACATTTCCATCCGGATCGAGGACCAGCCGCGCACGCTCCGGGACCTGCCGCAGCCCGTGCCGTTCGAGGTGGCCTACGAGGACGAACATTTGATCGTCGTCGACAAGCCGCCTGGACTCGTGGTGCATCCGGGGGCGGGAAACGCCGACGGCACCCTGGTCAACGGCTTGCTCGCGAAGCGGCCGGACTTGGCCGCGCTGCCCCGGGCGGGAATCGTGCACCGGCTGGACAAGGACACCAGCGGTTTGATGGTGGTGGCGGCGAGCGAGCAGGTGCGCCTGTCGCTCGTGCGTGCGATTCAGCGCCGCGCGGTCGATAGAATCTATTTGGCAGTGGCGGAGGGCGTCATGATCGCGGGCAGGGACATCGATCTGGCGCTTGGCCGCGATTCCCAACACCGCATGCGTTGGCGGGCGCGCGAGGATGGCCGTCCGGCACTGACGCGCGTCCGCGTCATCGCCCGCTACCGAGCCCACACGCTGGTGCGCGCGAGGCTCGAAACGGGACGCACGCACCAGGTGCGGGCCCATCTGAGCGCCGTCGGCCACCCGCTGGTGGGCGACAAGCGCTACGGCGCGCGAGGCCGCCTGCCGAAGGGCCCCGGGGCCGAACTCATCGAAACTATCCGGCGATTTCCGAGACAAGCGTTGCATTCGCGTTTTCTCGGCTTCGAACATCCGGTCTCAAACCGGGCGATGCGATTCGAAAGTCCTATCCCTGAAGATATCGGAGCGCTGATTCGCGCGCTCAAGGCGGACGCCGACGAGATTGCTTCCACCGAGCGCGCGGGCTGACGGCTCCATGCGCGATGACTCGTGATGACTGAGGAAGATATCGGTATCGAATTCCCGACGTTGACGCACAACGGTCCCGAATTTCCTGTGCTAGATTCTCGTTGCCGCTATTGGGAAAGCATGTGGAAGGGCTGAGCCAGGAACTCATCGCCATCATCGTTGCCGCCATTGCCCTGGCTGCCGTCATGGTGCCCGGCATGCGGGCATTGCGGCACGAGGTCGGGGAACTGAGACGCGAAGTTGCTGGCCTGGATCGGAGACTTGTGGCTGAAGTGGACGGCTTGCGGGCGGAGTCGCAGGCTGGTGTGGCGGAACTGCGGGCGGAGCTGCAGGCTGGTCTGGCGGAACTGCGGGCTGGGCTGGGCGAGTTGCGGACCGAACTGGGTGAGGCGCGCGCCGAGTCGCAGGCTGGCCTGGCCCAGGTGCGGTCGGAGATCAGTGGCTTGCGGGCCGACGTGGGCGAAGTGCGGAGCCAAGTGAGTGAATTGCGCGAGCGCATGGCGCGCGTTGAAGGATTGTTCGAGGGGTTCACCAGGTCCGAGCCGGCGTTCGGGACAGGTCCGGCGGGCTAGACGTAACCATCCCGTGTAGACAGCATGGTCCTTGACGCCGTTTGACATGCAAGGGGCGAACGGACAAGAATGCGCGGCCTTTATCCATTCTCATTGGATGTCCCATGGCGGAGATGCTGTCCGGCGCCGACATGCTCATTCGCGCCTTGCAGGATGAAGGGGTTGAATACCTTTTCGGCTATCCGGGCGGGGCTTCCCTGCACATCTACGATGCCATATTCAAACAGCAGAAGGTCGAGCATATACTCGTGCGCCACGAACAGGCGGCGACGCACATGGCGGACGGATACGCCCGCGCCACGGGACGGCCCGGCGTCGTCCTGGTAACGTCCGGACCGGGGGCGACGAACGCGATTACCGGAATAGCCACGGCGCACATGGACTCGACGCCGATCATCGTGATTTCCGGCCAGGTGCCGACCAACCTGATTGGCACCGACGCTTTCCAGGAAACCGACATGGTCGGCATTTCCCGACCCGTGGTGAAACACAGCTTCCTCATCCGCGAAGCGTCGCAGATTCCGGAGGTGGTGAAGAAGGCGTTCTACATCGCGTGCACCGGCCGACCCGGTCCGGTGGTCATCGACGTCCCGAAGGATACAACCGACCCGAACGTGACGTTCGAGTACCGCTATCCGCGCGAGGTCTCGCTGCGGTCCTACAATCCAACAGTGCGCGGGCACAGCGGTCAGATTCGCAAGGCTGTGAGAACGCTGTTGGACGCCAAACGCCCGGTCATCTATGCCGGCGGCGGCGTCGTCCAGGGCAATGCCGCCCGGTCGCTGGGGGAACTGGTCGACAAGCTCGGCTGTCCGGTCACCAACACGTTGATGGGTCTTGGCGGATTTCCGGGAACCGACCGCCGCTCCCTTGGCATGCTCGGCATGCACGGCACGTTCGAAGCCAATATGGCCATGCACCATGCGGACATGATCTTTGCCGTGGGCGCCCGCTTCGATGATCGCGTCACCAACAATCCGGCGAAATTCTGTCCCGGCGCCAGGATCGTTCACCTCGATATCGACCCGGCCGCCATCTCGAAGATCATTCGCGCCGACGTGCCGATTGTCGGACCGGCGGATGCGGTGCTGCGGGAAATGAACCAGGTGCTCGACCAGGCCCTGGACCGCGACCCCGATGCCATCGACCAGGACGCGCTCGCCGCCTGGTGGGACCGGATTCGGCAATGGCGTTGCGAACACGGACTCGACCACGACCAGCGCCATCGCGGCAACGCTCCCCTGTTGCCGCAGCAGGTCGTGCAGGCCGTCTATCGGGCCACTTCGGGCGACGCCTACGTGACGAGCGATGTCGGCCAGCACCAGATGTTTGCCGCGCAATACTACAAGTTCGATCAACCGCGCCGATGGATCAACTCCGGCGGTCTCGGCACCATGGGGTTCGGCCTGCCGGCCGCGATGGGCGTCCAGTTCGCGTTTCCCGACGCCACCGTGGTGTGCATTACCGGCGAAGGCAGTTTCATGATGAACATGCAGGAACTGTCCACCTGCATGCAATACGCGCTGCCGATCAAGATCATCAACCTCAACAACGAGGCGCTGGGCATGGTGAAGCAGTGGCAGGACATGCAGTACGGCGGTCGCCATTCCCACAGCACGTACAGCGACGCGCTGCCGGATTTTGTCGAGTTGGCGGGCTCCTTCGGCCACGCGGGATTCCGCGCGCACAGCGTCGCGGAGCTTGACGAGGTGATGTCTGAAGTATTCAGCCCGAACTACGTGGACAAGCTTGTGTTCGTCGACGCCTGCATCGATCCGGACGAGCACGTGTACCCGATGGCGATCAAGGGCGGCGCCATGAACGACATGATCCTTGAGCGGCAGCCGGCGTCGGCATGAGCGAGCGCCGGATCATCGCTGTTCTGCTTGAGAACGAAGCGGGCGCGCTGTCGCGGATCGTGGGGCTGTTCGCGCAGCGCAACTACAACATCGAATCCCTGACCGTCGCTACCACGGAGGACGAGACGCTGTCGCGTCTGACGCTGACCACCTTCGGCGATGAGGATACGATCGAGCAGATCACCAAGCAGTTGAACAAGCTGATCGAAGTGTTCAAGGTGGTTGACCTGACCGAGGGCGATCACCTCGAGCGGGAGATCATGATGGTGAAGGTGCGCGCCGAGGGTCTTCAGCGGGCGGAGGTCAAGCGGACTGTGGACATATTTCGGGGGCAGATCATCGATGTCACCGAAAACGCCTACACCGTTCAACTCACCGGTCCGAGCGACAAGCTCGACGCCTTCCTTCGGGCCGTGGACAGATCGACGGTGCTCGAAGCCGTGCGTTCCGGCGTGTCCGGAATCGGTCGGGGTGACAAGATTCTGAGCATATAGGGGGACCGCCATGCGGGTTTACTACGACAAGGATGCCGACCTGTCGATCATCCAGAACATGCACGTGGCGGTGGTTGGCTACGGCTCCCAGGGCCATGCCCACGCCAACAACCTGCGCGATTCCGGCGTGTCGAACATCAGGGTCGGTCTGCGCCCCGGCGGCGGGTCCTGGCCCAAGGCGGAGGATGCCGGATTCGTGGTGGCGCCTGTCGCCGAGGCGGTCGTTGGCGCCGACCTCGTGATGATCCTGGCGCCCGACGAACAGCAGCAACGTATCTACGCCAAGGAGATCGCGCCCAACATCAAACCGGGCGCCGCCATCGCCTTCGCGCATGGCTTCAATATCCACTTCGGTCTGATCGAACCGCGCGAGGATCTCGATGTCGTCATGATCGCTCCGAAGGGGCCGGGCCATACGGTGCGTTCCACCTATGTCGAGGGCGGCGGCGTGCCGTCGCTGATCGCCATCGGCCGCGATGCCAGCGGCCGGGCCAGGGAAATCGCCCTGTCCTATGGGTGCGCCCTGGGGGCGGGCAGGGCCGCGATCATCGAGACGAATTTTCGGGAGGAGACCGAGACCGACCTCTTCGGCGAACAGGCGGTGCTCTGCGGCGGCGCCGCCGCGCTCGTGACGGCCGGGTTCGAGACCCTGGTCGAAGCGGGCTACGCGCCGGAGATGGCTTACTTCGAGTGCCTGCACGAACTCAAGCTGATCGTCGACTTCTTCTACGAGGGCGGTATCGGCAACATGTGGTACACGGTGTCGAACACGGCGGAATACGGTGGACTGACACGGGGTTCGCGCATCGTCACCGACGAGACGAAGCGGGAGATGAAGCGCATCCTCGATGAGATTCAGTCGGGACGTTTCGCGCGGGAGTTCGTCAGCGAGAACCAGGCGGGGGCGCCGACGATCAAGGCCATGCGCCGCATGAGCCAGGATCACGAGATCGAACGCGTCGGCGAGCGTCTGCGCGCGATGATGCCCTGGATTCAGGCCAACAAGCTGGTGGACCGCGCGAAGAACTAACCCGCCTTCCCTCGGGTCAAATGTGCATGGATTCTGGTTCGACGGAGCAAGTGCTCCGTCGAGTCCAAAGATGCGAGTGTAGATGCGAGAGATTTTTGGTTCCTGGCAAGGCGCGACGACGCGGTGTGGCAGGCCCCACACAAGGAGGAGCAACGGAGCCTTCAGCCCCGGGGAGCGCGAGGGGGCACCCCTCGCATGAAGACTGCCAGGGGCCAAAAAGATCCGCAGATACCCGTAGATTTGGACTTGACGGAGCACTAGTCTAGAGCCGTGGCTGAAGACGAAAACAAACCGAAGTTACGGCCGATAAGGACGTCGACTGACACGTCTGACGATGGCGCCCTGGGCAGGCCTTCGGGGTACCGGCGCGGCGTCGCGCTGCTTCCCAATCTGATCACTACTGGCGCGCTCTTCTCGGGCTTCTACGCCATCGTCGCCGGCATGAACGGACGTTTCGTCGCCGCCGGCCTCGCGGTGTATGTCGCCATGCTCCTCGACGCTGCAGATGGCCGCGTGGCCCGCATGACCAGTTCCGAGAGTGACTTCGGAGCCCAGTTCGACAGCCTCTCGGATATGGTGGCCTTCGGCGTGGCGCCGGCGTTGGTCGCGTTCTCCTGGGCGCTGTCGAGTCTTGACCAGGTCGGCTGGGTGGTCACCTTCGTGTACATGGCCTGCGCGGCGCTGCGGCTGGCCCGCTTCAACATCCAGGAAACCGACCACCGCGCGTTCACCGGATTGCCGAGCCCGGCGGCGGCGGCGGTGGTCGCTGGCGCGGTCTGGGTGTGGAGCGAAGCCTTGGGCGGCGATGCGCCGGGCATTCTGGTTGCGATCAGTCTGGGCGCGGTCACCGCCGCAACGGGCCTGTTGATGGTGTCGAACTTCAAGTACTTCTCGCCAAAGGTCATCAACTTCAGGGGGCGCGTCGGGTTCTTCACGCTGGTTGGCGTCACGCTCGGCTTCGCTGTCGTGCTGGCCGACCCGCCCAAACTGCTATTGCTGGCGTTCACCATCTACGCGCTTTCGGGCCCCGGCCGCTATCTCTGGCAGCGCCTGCGGGCGAGGGAGAAGGAAGCTTGACTGCCCTATCGGAGGGAACCCATGCACGTTCGCGTTAAGTCATCGAGCGATCCGAAGCCGTCCGAGATCACGCCGGAGCGCGTCTATCGCTCGCGCCGGGAAATCATGGCGTTGGGCGCTTCGTCGCTAGCGCTGGCGGGTTTCAACGCGTTTGCGCTGTCCGAGGATTGGCTGCGAGGCAAGGGTTTTGCCGCCGGCCCGAGTTTCAAGGGTCAGGATCGGGCCGAGGGAATCACTCCGTTCCAATACGCTTCGACTTACAACAACTTTTACGAGTTCGGCACGGACAAGGGCGATCCGGCGCAGTTCGCGGAAGCTATGACCGTCGATCCCTGGAGCGTTGAAGTCACGGGGCAGGTGGCGAACCCGGGCACGATCACGATCGAGGACCTGCTCGCCGCTGTCGATCTGGAAGAACGCGTGTATCGCCTTCGCTGCGTCGAGGCGTGGTCCATGGTCATACCCTGGATCGGCTTTCCGGTGAAACGGCTGCTGGACCGCTTCGAGCCCACCGCCGATGCCAAATACGTCGAGTTCACGACCTTGCACCGTCCGGAAGAGATGCGCGGCCAGCGGTCCTTCTTCTCGAGCATCGACTGGCCCTACGTCGAGGGACTGCGCCTCGACGAGGCCTACCATCCGCTTGCCATCTTCGCCGTTGGCATGTACGGCAAGGTGCTGCCGAACCAGAACGGCGCGCCGCTGCGGCTGGTGGTGCCATGGAAATACGGTTTCAAGAGCATCAAGTCCATCGTCAAGATCCGCCTCCTGCGGCGCCAGCCCAAGACCACCTGGAACGAGATGGCGCCGGACGAGTACGGTTTCTACGCCAACGTCAATCCGAACGTGGATCACCCGCGCTGGAGCCAGAAGATCGAGCGTCGCCTGCCAAGTTCGTTCCTGTCGCCGAACCGCATCGATACGAAGATGTTCAACGGCTACGCGGAGGAAGTGGCGTCGCTCTATACCGGCATGAACCTGCGCAGAAAGTTCTGACGGCGTTCGCCGGATGAATGGGGGCGCTCGCGCTCGCGCGAGCAAGCGGTCGCCGCGCGCGCGGCAAGGCGGCAGATCCGCGAAGGTCAACGTGAGACTGGCGGCGGCGAAGGCGCTGCTGTTCGCGCTGCTGGCGTCGCCCCTTGCCTTGCTCGCGTACGATCTGTATCGCGAGTTCTTCATGCCCGGCGCGGTCTTCGGGGCGGACCCGGGAGAGGAGATCGTCCGCTATCTGGGCGAGTGGGCGATCCGGCTGTTGATGGCGACGCTGGCGGTCTCTCCCGCGTCGCGATTGTTCAAACGTCCGCATTGGGTGCGTTTCCGCCGCATGTTCGGCCTGTTCGCGTTCGCCTACGTGGTGTTGCACTTCGTCGGCTACTGGGCGCTGCTCGCCGGGTTCGACTTCGGCGCGTTCATCGACGACTTCGCGAAACGGCCCTACATCACCGTCGGAATCTCGGCGCTCCTGTGCCTGGTTCCCCTGGCCGCGACATCGACGCGGGGCTGGCAGCGTCGGCTGCGCGCGAACTGGCGCCGGCTGCATCGGCTCGTCTATGCCATTGGCGTGCTCGCCTGCATTCATCTCTGGTGGCTGTCCAAGGGCGGCTACGAGGAGGCCTTTCTCTATACCGCGATCCTGGTCCTGCTGCTGGGCGAAAGAATCGTTAGAATCGCCCGCAGCGCCCGCCGATCCCCAAGAGCAATGCCATGAACAAGACGTACTGGCAGGAGAACCTCCGTCTGGTGGCGTCTTGCCTCGCCGTTTGGTTCGTCGTCTCCTTCGGCTTCGGCGTGTTGCTTGTGGATGTCCTGAACGAAGTCACGTTCGGCGGCTTCCGCCTCGGCTTCTGGTTCGCCCAGCAAGGCAGCATGTACGTCTTCTTGCCGCTTATCTTCTTCTACGCGTGGCGCATGACCCGTCTCGACAGGAAATACGGCGTAGACGAAACGGACGAGCCTGAGGATTCTCCGCGCGACGCTTCGCGAGACGACGTCTAATAGATGTCCCTTACGACGCTTACCTATCTCGTTGTCGGCACCACCTTCGCGCTCTATGTGGGGATAGCGTTCTGGTCCAGGGCCCGGGACACCGGCGACTTTTACGTCGCTGGCAAACACGTGCACCCGGTGGCCAATGGCATGGCGACGGCGGCCGACTGGATGTCCGCCGCCTCGTTCATTTCGATGGCGGGACTGATCGCGTTCCTCGGCTACGGCGGCTCGGTGTACCTCATGGGCTGGACCGGCGGCTATGTCCTCCTCGCGCTTCTGATCGCCCCCTACCTGCGCAGGTTCGGCAAGTACACCGTGCCGGAGTTCATCGGCGAGCGCTACTACTCGCGGACCGCGCGGGTGGTCGCGGTGATCTGCCTGGTGGTCATTTCGTTCACCTACGTCGCGGGGCAGATGCGCGGCGTCGGCATCGTGTTCTCGCGCTTTCTCGGCGTCGATGTCTCCACCGGCCTGTTCGTCGGCATGGGCGTGGTGTTCTTCTACGCGGTGCTGGGCGGGATGAAGGGGATCACGTATACGCAGGTGGCGCAGTACTGCGTCCTGATCTTCGCCTACACGGTGCCGGCGGTGTTCATTTCGCTGCAGGTCACGGGCATCCCGATCCCGCAGATCGCCTTTGGCAGCGACGTTGCGGGCGAGAACGTTCCCCTGTTGGTGAAGCTCGACCAGATCGTCACGGACCTGGGCTTCGCGGCGTACACCAGCGGCACCAAGGGACGCGTCGACATGTTCTTCATTACGATGGCGCTCATGCTCGGCACCGCGGGGCTCCCGCATGTCGTGGTGCGCTTCTTTACCGTGCGGAAGGTGCGCGACGCGCGGATGTCCGCGGGCTGGGCGCTCCTCTTCATCGCCATCCTGTACACCACCGCGCCGGCGGTGGGCGCGCTCGCCCGTTTGAATCTCACCACCACCATCCAGGCGGGTCCGGTCGGCGAGGTGGACGCGAACCTCGCGTACGCCCAGCGTCCGGAGTGGTTCAGGACCTGGGAAGAGACGGGTCTGCTCAGGTTCTCGGACAAGAACGGGGATGGCCGAATTCAGTACTACAACGACGCGAATCCGGAATTCGCCGAGCGGGCGGCGGAATACGGCTGGCGCGGCAACGAGTTGACCGTGGACCGCGACATCATCGTCCTCGCCAATCCCGAGATTGCCGGGCTGCCCGACTGGGTCGTCGCGCTGGTGGCCGCGGGCGGCATCGCGGCGGCGCTGTCGACGGCCGCGGGACTGCTGCTGGTCATTTCTGCGGCGGTTTCCCACGACCTGCTGAAAGGCGTCATCACGCCGCGCATTTCGGAAAAACAGGAACTCCTGGCCGGCCGCATCAGCGCCGCCGCCGCGGTGATGGTGGCGGGCTACCTCGGCTACGACCCGCCGGGATTCGTCGCCGAAGTGGTGGCGCTTGCATTCGGCATCGCGGCGTCGTCGCTGTTTCCGGTGATATTGCTCGGCATATTCAGCCTTCGCGTCAATCGCGAGGGCGCGATCGCCGGAATGCTGACAGGTCTTCTGTTCACCGTCGGCTACATCGTGTATTTCAAGGGCTACATGGACCCCATTGGAGGGAACGTGGCCGAGAACTGGTTGTTCGGAATTTCGCCCGAGGGAATCGGCGTCCTGGGCGCCGCATTGAACATGGTCGTTGCTATCGGCGTGAGCGCGGCGACCCGAGCCCCGCCGGAGGGCGTGCGGGAACTGGTGGAGCGTATTCGCGTCCCGGGGTGAACCTCAGTCCGCCCGGTCGCGGCGTCGACGCGCCGCGATGGCGAGTTTGTCCAGGCACGCGACGGTATCGTCCCAGCCGATGCAGCCGTCGGTAACGCTCTGTCCGTACACGAGCTCGTCGGCGTCGATGGACTGCGAGCCGCCAACGAGATTGCTTTCGATCATCACGCCCAGGATGTGCTCCTCGCCGGCCTCCAGTTGACCGCAGATGTCGTCGCACACGTCGAGCTGCCGCTGCGGCTGCCTCTGCGCGTTCGCGTGGCTCATGTCGATCATGACGCCGTCGCGCATCCCCGCCTGTTCCAGGATCTTGCTGGCGTAGTGCACGGAGGGATTGTCGTAGTTGGTCTCGCCGCCGCCGCCGCGGAGGATGATGTGGCAATCGTTGTTGCCCGTGGTCTGGAAGATCGCCGAGTGTCCCGCCTTCGTCACCGAAAGAAAGACATGCTCGTGTTTCGCTGACTTCACCGCGTCCGCCGCGGCTTGAATGTTGCCGTTGGTGCTGTTCTTGAAGCCGATCGGGCAAGACAGGCCGGAGGCGAGTTGACGGTGGACCTGGCTTTCCGTCGTGCGCGCGCCGATCGCGCCCCAGCAGACCAGGTCGCCGTAGTACTGCGGCGAGATGGGATCCAGGTATTCGGTGCCCGTTCCCAATCCAAGATCGACGATATCGTGTAGCAGCCGCCGCGCCGTGCGCAGCCCGAGGTTGATGTCGAAGGAGCCGTCCAGGTGGGGATCGTTGATAAGCCCCTTCCAACCCACGGTCGTGCGCGGCTTCTCGAAGTAGACGCGCATGATGACGCAGAGGTCTTCCTCGAGCCTGTTAGCCTGTTCCGTCAGTCGCTCGGCGTATTCCATCGCGGCGTGGGGGTCATGGATGGAACAGGGGCCGACGACTGCCGCCAGGCGGTCATCCCGCCCTGCGATGATGTCGCTCAATCGGCGTCGCAGGTTGAACACAAGCTGCGAGGCGGGCCGGGAGATCGGCATTTCCTCGATCAGGTGCTCCGGAGCGGCGGCTTCTTCCATGCCCGAGATCCGCACGTCGTCGGTGAGGTATTGCATCGGTTTCCGTCTGTCTCGTTCGGTGGTGACCCCTTCAGGAACCCTAATGTAAGGGCGCGGACGGCTGATGTACACTTGTTCGATGCTCGCTTTCATGGAACGAAGGTGCCACCACCGCTGGAGGACACGCAACGTCGGAGGTCCCTGGGCGCCACGGGCGTGCGGCAACCCGGCGGGCTAAAGGCTTCCGCGTCTCTGGCGTATCTCGATGCCCTCGGCATCGATGTCTGGGTGCGACGCGAACTGCTGGCGTCGCGTTCGCGCGCGGCGGACGTGGCTGGGACCGTCGAGTCGAAAGCAGATGGGTCCGCCGAGCGGGTTCCGGTTTCGAGCAAGCCTCCCGGCGAGCCCGTTGGCGAGCCCGTTGGCGAGCCTGCTGTCGCGTTCACCATCCGATGCGTTCGTTTCGGCCGAGTACTGGCGTTGATCGACGAGTCCCTGTGGCGAGAGCGGCGTTTCTATCTCGATGTCGCGCGCGCCATGCACGGTCCGGGGCGCGTCGAGCGCGAGAGCCGGCGGTTCGACTGGCCGCAACTGCGATCGGGGCATGCGGGAATGGACGCCGCGCGACGCGCCTTTCGCGCCTACCTGGAGACGCAGGTGCGTGATGACACGCGCGTGCTGGCGGCTGGCGCGCGGGTGCGAGAGTTGATCGGGGACGATCTCGACGGACACATATACCTGGACCGCGCGCTGCGCGGCCTGACGGAGAAAAAAGCGCTATGGCGGCGGATCCAGAAGCTGGGGTAGTTCACTTCGAGGTCATGGGCCTGCGCGACCTTGATGCCGTCGTTCGGAACGAGCGGAGCGCGTATGACTATCCGTGGTCCGACGGCGTCTTCGTCGATTGCCTCGCGGCGGGTCACGAATGCTGGATCGCCAGGTACCGGGGCGAGGTCATCGGACACGCCGTGCTCGCCGTGGCAGCGCGCGAAGCGCACCTGCTCAACATCTGCATCGGCTTGGCTGAGCAGCGCCAGGGTCACGGCCGCGCGCTGGCGGAGCACATGATCGCCCGAGCCATCGGCCGCGGGGCGCTGGTGCTCTTCCTGGAGGTGCGTCCATCGAACACGACCGCGTACCGGCTATACGCGTCCCTGGGCTTCGACGAAGTCGGACGGCGCAAGTGGTACTACCCGAGCCCGAACGGCCGGGAGGATGCGAAGGTCCTGGCCCTTCGGCTCGACGCCATCGGCACTTGACACCGCGGATGTCGGAGTCTCTTGGGCCTCCGGGACGCGCGGGAGACGCTTGGGCGACACGGCTGGGATCCAACCGCATCGTTGATCTGGGCGGGGCATTCGCCCTCCTCGGGTATGCATCCCTCGCGTACTACTCCCGAGGCGACCTCGGCGAACCGGGGCTCGGCGCCTTCCTTGCCCTGATGGGCTGGGTCTCGCTGCCGTGGATCTTCGTTTTCTCATGTTTTCGCGGTTGCCCGGATGCGTTGCCGGTGCGACGCCTGATCCTCTGGGCAATACTGTTCCGTGTCTGCGGCCTGCTTGCGATCCCGCTGTTTGAGGATGACTACTTCCGCTACCTGTGGGACGGATACCGCTTCGCCGAGACCGGCACGCCCTACGGATGGGCGCCTGCTGCATCGTTCGCCGACTTAAGCGTTCCCGCGGCGTTCCAACGGATCCTCGACCAGATCAACTATCCCGACGTTCCGACGATCTACGGTCCCACGACCGAGTACATCTTCCTGCTGGCGTATTTCCTTGCTCCCGGCAGCCTCGTGGCGCTCCAGGTCATACTCATCGGTGTCGATATCCTGCTCATCCGACTGTTGCTGGGCGCGGCGAAGCCGGGTTTTGTGCTGCTGTACGCATGGTGTCCGCTGGCGGTAAAAGAGATCGCTTTCACCGCCCATCCGGATGGACTCGGCGTCTGCCTGCTGATCGGGGCCGTAGTGCTTCGGCGTCGGGGCCTCGCGCACCCGGCCGCGGTGTGTCTCGCCCTGGCCGCGGGCGCCAAGGTGTTCGCTCTGCTTCTGGTTCCCTTCGTTCTGGCGCGCGTCGGCGTTCGTCCCTGGATCACGTTCTGCGGAGTGCTTGCCCTGTTGTACCTGCCCTTCGTGGCGCAAGGCGGCACCGACATGGCCGGGCTCAAGGTCTTCGCCGCCGCGTGGGAGTTCAACTCGGCGCTGTTCGGGGTGGTGATCGGGTGGCTTTCGGCGACTCACGCGAAATTGCTGATCGGGGCGGGGCTGCTCGCGTTCGGCGTCGCCTATTGGCACCGATACCGCCGCGAATGTCCGGGGGAGATTCCTCGAGGCGATTGGATCTACGGTATCTTTCTGGTCTCGATGCCGGTCATCAACCCCTGGTACGCGCTCTGGGTGCTGCCTTTCGCCGCCATCTATCCCAGCTACTGGGCGTGGACGGCCGCATCGGCCCTGCTGCTCGCCTATGTCACGGGCATCAACCTCGGCGATCTGGAGATGGACGCCTTCGCCCAACCCGGCTGGGTGCGTCCGCTCGAATTCGGGCTCATATTCGCGGCACTGGGTATCGACCTCGGGCGGCGATGGCGGGCGCGGCGCGACACAACCGCGGCCTGATTGCAACGCCCTGCCGACGGATTGCGACACGCCGGTAGAACTTCCGGGTCTTGCCCATGTCGTACTTGGCATGTACAGCTTCAGTGCGTGTAGGATTGAACCGGTTCAGTGTCATCGACGGGCGAGGATGACTTGAGGACCATGCGAACACTGATGGCCGCACTGCTTTGCGGAGCCGTCGCGACCCACGCCGCTCCCGAGCCGGAACGCATTCCCCTGTGGGATACGAGCGACGAGACGAACACGGCGACCATCAGCCACCAGGCTTGGCAGGAACTGCTCGATGCGCACCTCAAGGTGCATCCCTCCGGCATCAACCGGTTCGACTACGGATCGCTGAAGGCCAACGCGGAGCACCGCAAGCAGCTTCAATCCTACCTGTCCAGCCTCGCCGAGATCGATCCGCGCAGTTTCGCCAGGGCGGAGCAGATGGCATACTGGATCAACCTCTACAACGCCCTCACGGTGTTCGTCATCGTTGGACGATACCCCGTGGATTCGATCAAGGACATCAGCAGCAGCCTGTTCAGCTACGGTCCCTGGGAACTGGAACTGATTACCCTGCGGGGGGAGCCGCTGACCCTGGACGACATTGAACATGGCATCCTGCGCCCGATCTGGCGGGACCCCCGAATTCACTACGCGGTAAATTGCGCAAGCCTCGGATGCCCCAACCTGGCCTTGGAAGCGTATCGGTCGGACAACCTTGAACGTCTTCTGGAACAGGGCGCCAGGGACTACGTGAACCATCCCCGCGGCGTCACCGTGCGCGAAGAGGGGCTGTTGGTTTCGAGCGTCTACGAATGGTTCAAGGTGGACTTCGGCGATACCGACGCAGCCGTCTTCGCGCACTTGAAACGATATGCGACGCCGGAATTGGCCGAGGCGCTCGACGGTCACGACAGTTTCGAGCACGACTACGACTGGAGCCTGAACAAGCCGTGAAGCCCGTTCGATTGTTGCTGTTGGCGGGCGTCGTCATTTTGATTGCGCTGTTCTTCTATTTCGGCCTGCAAGACTACCTGCGGCTCGAGTTCCTCCAGTCCCGGCGCTCGGTGGCCGTAGGGTTCTACCAGGCAAATCCATGGCTGGCGGCATTGGCGTTCATGGCCATCTACATCGCCGTGACCGGATTGTCGCTGCCGGGCGCGGCGATCCTGACGTTGGCTGCGGGAGCCATATTCGGACTGGCCACGGGCGTCGTGGTGGTGTCGTTCGCGAGCACCGCGGGCGCGACTCTCGCCTTTCTGCTCGCCCGCTACCTGTTCAGGGACGCCGTGCAGAACCGTTTCGAGAAGGTGCTGGCGCCGGTTAACCGGGGCGTTGAAAACGAAGGTGCGTTCTACCTGTTCGCCCTGCGCCTGGTTCCCGCCTTCCCGTTCTTCGCCATCAACCTGGCCATGGGTCTGATGTCCATTCGAGTCTGGACGTTCTACTGGGTGAGCCAGGTAGGCATGCTGGCCGGGACGGTCGTGTACGTGAACGCGGGCAAGGAACTCGGCCAACTGGAGTCGCTGGCCGGCATCCTCTCGCCGACGTTGATCCTCTCCTTCGTCCTGCTGGGCGTCTTCCCGCTGCTGGCGAAGAAAGCCCTCGAATACTTCCGCCTCCGAATCGCGAAGCCCCGGTAGTGGTGGGGGTCCCCAACGGGTTCCCAGGGAGCCCCAACGGGCCAGCCGTGGCGCGTTCGCGGCACATCCCGTAAGCTTCCTTGATCCGATGCTTGAAGAGGGGATGAGGGATGAGACACGCCATCACGGTTCTCTTGCTGTTGGGAATCGCGGCCGTTGCCGGTTGCGGCGCGCCGGAGAGCACTGAAACCGCGCCGGGCGAAGCACCGCCGCCAGCTCCCGTGGACGGCGTTACCGACACGGAGATCGTGCTCGGCACGCATAGCGATCTGACCGGTCCGGTCGCCATATGGGGCGTAGGCATCGTCAACGGTTTGCGTATGCGCTTCGACGCGATCAACGCGGCGGGCGGCGTCCACGGTCGGCAGATCCGCCTGGTCGTCGAGGACACCGGCTACCAGGTGCCGAGGGCGATCTCGGCGGCGAACAAGCTGATCAACCGGGACAAGATTTTCGCCATGGTCTCGGCTGTCGGCACCCAGACCAACAACGCGGTAATGGATCAGCAGTTCCGCGCGGGTGTTCCCAACCTGTTTCCGTCCACCGGCTCGCGGGACATGGTGGAACCGTTCCGCAAGCTGATGATCAGCCAGATGGGCCTCTACTACGAGGAAATGCGCGCCGGCGTGAAGTACTTCGTGGAGGAGATGGGCAAGACCACGCCGTGCGCCGTCTATCACGACTCCGACTACGGCATGGAGATCCTGGAAGGTGTGCGGGACCAGGCCGAGGAGATGGGCATCGCCGTCGGCGCCAAGTCGGCGCACAAGCCCACCGAAAGCGAGTTCACGGCGGCGGTCCTGCGCCTGAAGAACGCGGGCTGCGACCTGGTGATGATGGGGACGGTGCACCGCGACACGATCCTGATCCTGGAGACGGCGCGCAAGATCGGCTGGAAGGATGTGGCGTTTGTCGGCAACGAAGCGGCCTTTGGGCGCGTGATCGCCGAGCAGAAGAGCGGATCGGGGGAGGGTTACTACGCCTTTGCTCCCATCGCGATGCTCTATGAAGACGACGAAATGACGCCGGAATTGCGCGACTGGTTCGACCGCTACAGGGAACGCTTCGGTGAAGTGCCCGGGTTGCCGCCGATGGTCGGCAAGCGCGCCGCCGACCTCATCGTGCGGGGACTTGAGATCGCCGGCCGGGACCTCACCCGCGAAGGGTTGATCGAGGCCCTGGAATCGTTGACGGAGTACACGGATATCTTCGGCAACCGACTGACGTTCGGCCCGGACGATCATAAGGGCGTCGACTCGTCGACGCTGTCCCAGGTACAGAACGGCCGCTGGGTCGAGCTTCAGACGTCGATCAGCTACTAGTGTTAACGAGCGGCGCGTGATCGACATTCGCTGGCGGGAACCGCCCCTGGCGGGCGAGTTCCGGCTGTTCATGGAGCGGCGCAGCGGCGTGGTGGACGGGGCGTTGCTGGTTTCCCGCGTGGTCGATCCGGACACCGACGCGGGCTGGTGCCGCGCGGAGATGCGACGTCTGACGGAGATCGCCGGGGTCGACGCCGGACCGGTGACCCTGGTGGAGTCGCTGCACAGCCAGGGTTTCAGGGGCGTCGCCCCCGGGCGCTACCATCTGCCGTGCAACAGCGCGCTGGAACATGTGCTGCGCCATCGCCAGGGTATTCCCATCAGTCTCGGCGTGGTCATCATCGGTACCGCCGCGCACCTGGACCTGCGGGCCACCGGCATCGACTTTCCGAGACGCTTCCTGGTCGCGCTCAACAACCGCTTGGTCGATCCCATCGCCATGCGGATGACCAGCAAGCAGGATTGCCTTACATGGTTGCGTCGGGAGTTGCGCAACGACGGGCGGCGCGGCGTCGTCGACGACACCGTATTTCGGCCGACGGAACCCTCGGACATCATGCTGAGAATGCTGAACAACCTGCGTCTGGCGGCGAACACGCGGGGGGACCACGCCCGTGCGCTCGAATTGACGGACTATCAGATTATCCTGCACCCGACCGCGTTCGCCCTCCACGTCGACCGCGCGGAGCTGTGGCTATCGCTCGGGTCCCTCGACATGGCCCGGCGCGAACTGGAACGCGCGAGGGAGTTGGCGGACGGCAAGATGGAACAACGCATTCGAAAGCGGCTCGCCGCGCTACCCAGGCGTTCGTCGACGATCAACTAGGCGGGACGTTGCACCAAGCCTCGATGGCGCAACATCCCGGCGAGCATCCCGGCACATTTCCGTCGGCGAGTAATGTCACCTCACCAGGTTGTGCTTGGTCCAAAGCACGCGCTCCTCTTCGAACGGCGCGCTCGCGACCTCGGCGGGATGGCCGAAAACCCCGGTAGAGCGCGTCCGCGTGTCGTAGGCGACCCAGTCGGCGAGCGCTTCGGTGCGCGGGTTGCCACTTCTGGCGAAGTTGATTATCGCGTCCTGCAAATGCCCGGCAAGCGTGTCCTCGGCCTCGCCGCCGCCGAAGAACTCGATGCTCTCGTCGCTAAAGGCGTGGGTGCCGAACACGAAGCCGATGATGATCGCGTGACACGATCTCAGAATGCCGCCGTCCCACGGCGATTCCGCCGTGAACACGTACTGGTATGCCGGCTGGCCGCGCGCGGCCAGCGCTTCGGTGAGGAGGATCGAGGGCAAGCGCATCCTGCGCCCGGTCTCGATCGCGGCCAATACCGAAACCGGATCGGCCGGGGCGCCGCGGTCCTTGAGGATCCTGCGGGAGCCGTCAATCATGCCTTGCGCGTCTTCGACGATTTTCGAAACCTCGGCGACCAATCCGGCCTCGTCGAGGTTGGCGGCCAGCGGACTGCGGAGCACGAAAAGCCGCCACTCGTCCCGCTGCGTGCCGGCCAGTACCGAGATGCCGTCCGCCGAGCCGCGCCTGACCGCGTCGACCGGCACCTCGGCGAGATTGACGCCGTCGATGACCGACCGAAAGTTGCCCAGGCCGTCCGATAGCGAGAATGACAGGCCGGCGTCCGTCAGGACCCCCGGATCAAGCGCGAGGAGCTTGTCGACGTCCGTCCCCGACAGGCCCAGCTTCCCCAGCAGGCCCTCCGACACCCTCACTGCACGTTCGAGCGGATTCGCGCTGCCGCCGCCGCCGCTGATCGGCATCGCCCGATGGAAGAGTCCCCGCGCGGGGGCCATCGCGAGCAGTGCGCAGACACTCGCCGCGCCCGCCGACTCGCCGAGAATGGTGACGTTGCCGGGATCTCCGCCGAACGCCGCGATGTTGTCGCGTATCCACTTGAGCGCCTCTACCTGGTCCAGCAACCCCTCGTTGCCGGTCGAGGCAATGCGCCCGCCCGTCACCTCGTTCAGGTTGAGAAAACCCAGCGCGCCGATTCGATAGTTGATGGTGACCACGGCCACATCACCGCGACGCGACAGTATCTCGCCGTCGTAGATCGGCGTGGCCCCCGTGCCGCCGGTGAAACCGCCGCCGTGAATCCACACCACCACCGGCCGCCTGGCGTCGTCGAGGCCGGGCGTCCAGACGTTCAGTTGCAGGCAGTCCTCGTCGCGCTTTTCCGCGTTGGCGGCGTTGAACACGAACTTCAGCGGTCCTTCGCTCGGGCGCGCCGCCTGCCAAGCCTGCGTGCCCCAGTCGCCGTCCGCGGCGCGCACCCCCGACCAGGGCGCCGGCGGTTCCGGCGCGCGCCAACGCCGCTCTCCCACGGGAGGGGCGGCAAAAGGGATGCCCCTGAAGCGGTGGATTCCGTTGATGTTCGCGCCCTCTACCTTGCCGCAGCACGTCTCGACGATGGCCATGTTGTCCTCTCCCCTTGACTTCGTGAACGGCTAAGTTTGGGAGTGATAGCAAGTCAACGCAAGAACGGAGCTTCACGATAGTCTTGGCTTGGCCCACTGAGGAGGAGGTCGGTTGCCGCTCAACTTGCGTCGGACCATACTCGCCCACGAAGCGAATCAGGCCAGCGACAGCGATGCCACGAGGGACCAGCAACGCGGAGAAAGTTCGAGAGCTCATGCGGTTACTGGGTCGCGAGGCGCAGGGAAACGGTCGAATCTTCCTGGTCGGCGGTGCCTCGGCGGTGATCGTGGGATGGCGAGACACAACGGTTGATATCGATCTCAAGCTGGACCCCGAACCACCCGGCGTTTTCAACGCCATTGCACGCGCCAAGGATGCATTGAACATAAACCTGGAGTTGGCCAGTCCCGACGACTTCATACCAGCCTTGCCGGATTGGCGTTCCCGCAGCGTTTTCATCGCACGACATGGGCCCGTGGATTTTCTTCACTATGACTTCTACGCTCAGGCGCTGGCCAAAATCGAACGAGGTCATGAGCAGGACCTGAGCGATGTTGAAGCGATGTGGCGATTGAAACTGATCGAGCCCGGCCGGCTGATGCACCTGTTCGAAGCCATTGAAGACGATCTCGTGCGCTATCCCGCCATTGATCCCTCTCACTTTCGCAATCGAGTTCTGAGAGCGATCAGCGCAAGCGGATCCGAGAAATCATGACCACAATCAGCCGACAGAAGCTGACCTGCGGATCGATCCGGCCGGACCTTCCAGGCGCGGACATCGTGGCGATGGGAATTGACGACTTGCGTCGCGGCGAATTCACCGTTGAGGCGTTGCTTGTGGCGGTGGGCGCGTCGCGATTGCGCAGCATCTGGACATTCCGGACGTGCCGACCTGGCCCGAAACTCCGGAACTGGCGTTGTACGCCGCCGTCGTCGCGCGCGAGCCCGGCAACGCCCACTCCAGCTACAACGCCCTGATCCGCCGTCTGGTTAGTTTCGAGCGCGCAATGGAGGCGCTGTATCCCGTGTCCTGATCCTGGATCGGAAACTGAGCGATCGGCGAGACGCTGAACGCTATCTGGTCATGTCCGGGAAGGGGTTCTCCGCGTCCAGGGGAATCGGTTGCGCGTAGCCGGGGACGCGCAGTTCGGTGTCGGACAGACCGAGATCGTCGCCGTCGATCACTCCCTCGCCATAGCCGTACATCACCCGGGTCTCGCCACGCGTCATCGCGGCGTCGTAGGCGAGCGCCTGTTCTTGAACCGCGGCATTCCGCTCGTCGTACGCGGCCATGGCGCGCTCGCCATGCTTTTTTGCCAGCATGCGCCGCGTCACGTTGGGCGCGAGGAATAGCCCGGTCGCATTGTTGCCGCCGAAACCCTTGGAGTTGACGAAGACGGCGTCGATGTCCTTGCCGGGGAGTTCGAAGTGCTCGGTTTCGAAACGCAGGCGGTCATGGGACACGTCGTCCGCGATGGCGTCGATGGTGGTGATGCCTGGCACGCGGTCGTAGGCCCAGGTGCCGAGGGCGCAGGCGAGCTGATCGCCGGAAGCCGGTGCCATCGAGTGTCCCAACACCGACTTGACCGCCGCCACCGGCCAGCGTTGGATGCCGAAGACGCCCGCGAGTTCGTCCAGAATGCGCGACTCGCTGACGCGGTTTTGCGGCGTTCCAGTGCCGTGCGCGTGAACATAGGTTCGCCGCTGCAAGCTTTCGTCGCCGAGGATCGCGCGCGCCATGGACATTGCCTTGGCCACGGTGAGGTAGTTGCCCACGCCAGGCGATGAAATGGACTTCTTGAAACCGTCGGCGTTGACATAGATGGCGGGCGCCGCGCAGTGGATATTGGCGCCGAGTTCGAGCGCCAGCGCGTCGTCGCAAACCACCGCGTAGACCGATCCCTCGGCCACGGTAAAACCGCAGTTGTTCCCGAATGGGCGGCAAGCCCGGCGGTTGTCCACGGTATCGCTGCCGTCGAGGGCCATCAGCGCCTCGTCTTCCGCGAGCGCCCCCATGACGCGGTAGCCCTCGATGATCTCGGGCACGATGGGCGCCTCGGCGCCGCCCACCAGGGCCACCCGCAGCCGTCCGGCGCGGATCTCGTCGACCGCGCGGTTCAGGTTGTAAAGAAACGTGGCGCAGGCGCCTATGACGCCGCCGATGGCTCCGACGTTGCCGATGGTGTAGGCGCTGACGAAGTCCGCCGCCATCTCCGGCAGGCCGAACGCGACATGTTTCGAACTGACGCGTCCGCCCTTCAGGGGCAACTGCATCATGCCGGCGTTGCTGTTGTTGTCGAGCTGGCCCATGGCGCTGCCGGCGTACACGGCGAACGCATCGGGGCGAACCCGGGCGCGCAGTTCGTTCCAGTCGATGCCCATGGAATGGACGGCGTCTGAGGCGCCGAACAATGCGAGTTCCAGACCCCTCGGGTGACTGCGCGATGGATACAGTCGACCGGGGTCGAATCCGGTGGGGACCTGTCCGGCGGACGTGACGCGCGATGTCGTGCGCTCGGGGAAGAGCACCGAAGTCTCCTCGCCGGCGCATACCGTGACGCGCCTGCTATCCAGGGCTTCCACGCGCCAACCCGCTGGAAGGCGTTCCGGCAGATGCCGCTTGGCGACGACGAACTTGATGCCCTGGGTGTGGGCGGCGCTGATCGTCGCCCGCCGGTGGCGGGTGACATCGGTCGGATCGAACAGCGCAATGCGGCGGATCAGCGTGTTGTCCCGAATGAATTGCCGCGTCGATGGGGCGGCTGGATCGTCGTTCAGCCGCATCAGGGCGGCGAGGCTGGCGTAGGTATCGTCGGCGTCGGCGGCGCCGATCGCGTCGATCACGATGCGGCGAAACGCGTGGTGGAACGAAACCCGGCCGGCAGCGTTGATGCCGCCGATACCGACGATGACAGGAAGTCTGGACATCGCTGTTGCCGGCTCCGGGATAGCCCGATTGTAGAGGCTGGCGGGCGCTATTACACCCGCTCGATCGCCATCGCGGTCGATTCGCCGCCGCCGATGCACAAGGCCGCAACGCCCCTTCTGCCTCCGGTCGCTTCGAGCGCGTGCGCCAGCGTCACGAGTAGTCGGCTGCCGGTCGAGCCGATGGGATGTCCCTGGGCGCAGGCGCCGCCGTAGAGGTTTACCCTGTCCGCGTCGAGCCCCAGTTCGGCGATGGCGAGCATGGTCACCATGGCGAACGCTTCGTTGATTTCAAACAGGTCCACGTCGTCGGTGCTCCAACCGACCTGGGACAACAGCTTTTCGATGGCGCCGACCGGCGCGATGGTGAAGTCCGACGGGTGGATCGAATGGGTGGTGTGGCCAACCACGCGGGCGAGGGGCGTCTTGCCGTCGACAGGTGCGTCGCCCAGCACCAGTGCTGACGCGCCGTCGGAGATGGAACTCGCGTTGGCCGCCGTGATGGTGCCGTCCCTGGCGAACACCGGGCGCAGCGTGGGAATCCGGTCGATCCTGGAGCGGCGCGGCTGTTCATCTTCGCGCACGTCGTCGAACGGCGCGATCTCGCGCTCGAGATTGCCGCCGTCCATCGCGCCCAGGGCCTTTGTCACGGAGGCGATGGCGAACGCGTCCATGTCTTCCCGCGTGATCTGGTGCGCATCCGCGGTCGTCTGGGCGAAGCTGCCCATGGACGCGCCGGTGTCAGCGTCTTCGAGGCCGTCGGTGAACATCGAATCGGAGATTTCGCCGTGGCCCATGCGGTGCCCCCGGCGTGCCTTGGCCTGGAGATAGGGCGCGTTGGACATGCTCTCCATGCCGCCGGCGACAACGCGCTTGGCGCTGCCGGCACGAATGAGGTCGGCACCGAGCATGGCGCACTTCATGCCGGAGCCGCACACCTTGTTCACGGTGGTTGCGCCCACGGCGTCCGGCAAGCCGGCGAGACGCATTGCCTGGCGCGCGGGCGCCTGCCGGACACCCGCCCCAAGCACGCAACCCATGAGCACTTCGTCGATGGCGTCCGGTTCGACGCCGGCGTCAGTCGTGGCGGACTCTATGGCGCGTGCGCCGAGTTGCGGCGCGGATCTGTCAGCGAGGGTGCCGAGAAAGCTGCCGATGGGCGTGCGTTGCGCGCCGAGGATGAAGACATCGTTCATGGGAGTTCTTTCCTTTTATGTGCGGTGCGCCGGGGCGCGATGGATTTGTTCTGCCGCGCGATTCATGCCGACTGGCGCTGCCTGAATCGCGGGATCAACTCGGCGAAATTGCAGGGTTTGAAATCGGCGTCGAGCTGGTCCCGCAGGATTTCGTCCCAGCCGGTGCGGCAGGCGTTGGTGGAACCCGGCAGGGCGAAGATCAGCGTGCCGTTGGCCAGGCCTCCCAACGCGCGGGACTGGATGGTGGAACTGCCGATCTGGGTGAGCGAGACTTGCCGGAACAGTTCGCCGAACCCATCGATGGTTTTGTCCAACAGGGGCAGCAGGGCTTCCGGCGTGCTGTCGCGGTTCGAGAAGCCCGTGCCGCCGGTGGCGAGGATCGCGTCGATGCCCGGATCGGCTATCCACGCCGACGCCCGGGCCCGGATGCGGTACACGTCGTCGATCTCGATCGCGCGCTGGACCAGCGCGTGTCCAGCCTCCTCCAAGCGCTCGCAAAGGATGTCGCCGGAGGTGTCGTCCGCCTCGGTGCGGGTATCGGAAACGGTTAACACCGCGATTTGCAAGGATTTACTTGCCGCTTCGCCGGCCATTTGGCAACCATTTGAAAGTTTGCGGATTCGAGAGCGTTTACATTACAGTAGCCGACCCGGTATGCATATGGGTTCGGGATTGATCAAAACCGCGTCGGTCAATGACCGGCTCTATTTTATCGCCGAGAGTCTGGCCCAGGACTTCTCGCTGTTTCCCAGTCCCGGTACTGGTCAGGACCGGTCCATGCGCGGCCTGCTGGAGGAGACGGAAATAGCGCGCCGGCGGGATGTGCTGGCGAACATGGACATCGATTCCTACATCGAAGCCGTCGTGGCCGGCGCTGAAGACACGCGCCGCACGCCGGCGCCCGAGGTCATATTGCGTCTGGGTGAAAGGTCCGGCGACGAAGTGCGGGACGGGCCTTTCTTTGCTTGCATCCTGAACATGGATTTCGATGGCGTGCGGCGCCCGATCGCGTTCATCGCGCAGGACCGTTCAGTGAACAACGGCGTCTGGGGACCCGAACACCATAACGCCGCCGCCGATTGGGTGGCGGAGTCCGCCTATCGGGCAATCCCGATCGTCACCTTCATGGACACGCCGGGCGCGGACGCCCAGGCCGAGGCGAATCGCAACAACCAGGCGCACAGTATCTCCAGGCTGATCACCCAGATGTCCGGCGTGCATGTGCCCAACCTCGGCATCATCTTCGGCCTCGGCTATTCCGGCGGCGCCATTCCGCTGGCGGCGAGCAACCTCCTGCTATCGGTGCGCGACGGCGTCTTCAGCACGATCCAGCCCCAGGGCCTCGCCAGCATCGCGCGTCGGCTGAACCTGTCCTGGCAACAGTGCGCCAAGCGCGTCGGCCTGTCGCCGTTCGAGTTGTACGGCCAGGGCAACATCGACGGCGTCATCGACTACAGTCCGGGCGAGGAGGGGACCCTCGAGAACCTCCGCCTGGCCATCGTCTCCGGCATTCAGTCCATAGAGGCGCGGACGACATCGTTCGTCGCGGACAATCCCTACATCCTCGATCACTATCGGCGCAGCCTGGAGCGCTACCTCGCCCCCTCCGAACGTCTGCGACGGATACAGGAGAGCGGGGCGTTCAGGGTGTCGCGGAACCCCACCGAGTATCCGAATGTGTTCGGCGTTGCCAATCGCTATCTCCGCTATCTTGGCTGCCGCCGGCGCATCAAGGCCACCTCCAAGCAGCAATACGGTCGCCTCGCGCAACAGGTTCTGCCGGAAGGCGAATTGGCGGCGCGCGCGGCGCGCGAGCGCAGGCGGGTGTTTCTGAAGTGGATGCAGGATCCGGATCAGATTCGCTACGACGATGTGCTCTCGCGTGCGTGGAAGAACTACGTCGCGAGGAAAGAGGCCCTCGGCGATGAGCGCGGCCGCTTCGCGCGACTGTTCCTGGGCGAGCCGGCAAAGAACTACCGGGAAGCCCGCGCGACCCTGCTGAGCGACGTCGGCATGCACCTCTACAACCGCTGGAAGTCCGCCGCGACGGGCAACTTCGGCGCCTTGAAACACTATCTGACGAACCACGCGGAGGTCCGAGCCCTGGTCGGCGTGGACGAGATTCGCGAGCCGCGCGCCTTGCTCCGGGCGATCGCGCGCGATCCCGCGTTCGGGCCGTTGCTGCGCCAGCGCTTCACCCACGAAGGCGGCAAGTTGCTCTCGCCGGAACATCTCGATGGCAAATCCGACGCCTTCGTTCGTTCGCAATTGGCGGCGGAACTGAACCTGGCCATGACCGAGGGGCCGATGGACGATCTGGTCGCCAAGGCCGATCTCGCGCAGGCGGCGCGCCGGTCCGCCTCGCCCCTGGTGGTCAACCGGATGATCCTCGAGGACCGGTATCCGTCGTTCATCGTCACCCCGGCAGGCGAGGCGGAGGTCGGTGAGCGCACGGTGCTCGACGTGCTGCTCGAAGATGATCTGCGCGAGGACTTCGCGTCGGAGTGCGAGAACTTCCTGCTGTTCGACGCCGTCTACGATCACACCATCGCAAGTCTCGACTCCATCGCCGAAGAAGCCGGCCGCACGCGCAGCTTGTCCAAGACCTCCCTGTCGGGACTGATCGACCTCGCGTTCGCGGCGGCGGTCAAGGGCATGACTTTCGACGCACCGGCCGACGCGACATCCGAACAACTCACCGGGCGTCTCAAGGGCCAGTTTTTCGACTGGTACAGGCGCATCGCCGACAATTCCCGGTCCGGCGACTTCTTCCGCGCCGTGGAAGAGTGGAAAAAGCGGGCTTTCGCGCACTTGCCGGACACGCTCTTCGTGGTCGTCACCTTCGTGTTCGACAGGCTGCTGCTGTCGTATCTGCGCTCGGAATGGGACGGCCGCCGCTACGACGGGCGCATCGCGCCGCGAAAGATCGGCCGCAAGGACTTCTGGAATCGGCTCCACATCGCCTACCGCGATCTGCGCATCCAGAACACGTTGCAGCGGTTCAAGTCGCGGCGCGCCACGGCGCCGAATGCATTCATCGACATGTTCTTTTCCGACTTCAAAGAACTGTTCGCAGACCTCCTGAGCTCCGATCCTTGCGAATTTCCCGGCCTGCGCCAGTCCATCGAGACCGCGCTGGCAAACGCCACCACGCCGTGTGGCGTCATCACCGGGATCGGTCGGTTCAATGACGGCGATGGAGGTCTGCGCGTCGGCGCTGTCATCTCGAACGCCAACTTCCAGGCCGGCGCCTTCGATATGGCCAGCGCGGAGAAGTTCTGCAAACTGCTGGTCGAATGCTCGGAACGGCACCTGCCGGTGATCTGCTTCATCTCGTCCGGAGGGATGCAGACGAAGGAGGGCGCGGGCGCGCTGTTCTCCATGGCGGCCATCAACGACCGCATCACCCGTTTCGTCCGCGACTACGACCTGCCCGTCATCATGTTCGGATTCGGCGACTGCACGGGCGGCGCGCAAGCGAGCTTCGTCACGCATCCGTTGGCGCAGACGTACTACTTATCCGGTGCCAGCATGCCGTTCGCGGGACAGATCGTCGTGCCGTCCAACCTCCCGATGGACGCAATCCTCTCCAACTATCTCTGCGACACGCCCGGGGCGATGCAGGGTCTGGTCAAACATCCGCTGTTGCCCGATCTGGACGACGAACTGCGGAAAATCGACCCCGATATTCCTGTCCCGGTCGAGTCGGTGACCGACGTCGTCAATCGCGTCATGGCGGGCGTGCTCAGTCAGGAACGACGTATGACCGCGCCTTCCCGACCGACGGTGAAACCGGCCGACCTGATCCGACCCGTGTCGAAGGTATTGATTCACGGACGCGGCTGTACCGCGGTCAAACTGATCCGCATCGCCCAGCGCCGTGGGGTCTCGGTTGTCCTGGTGCAGTCGGATCCGGACATGGAATCGCTACCCGTCGACATGCTCTCGGAACGCGATTCGGTGGTATGCATCGGCGGCGCCACGCCGGACGAAAGCTATCTCAATGCGCTTTCCGTCATTTCCGTGGCCGAACACGAGGGCGTGGACGCTTTGCATCCCGGCATCGGTTTCCTATCGGAGAGCAGCCAGTTCGCCGAACTCGTCCGCTCGCGCGGGATCAACTTCATCGGCCCGTCCACGGTCACGATGGACATCATGGGGAACAAATCGAACGCCATCACGACCGCGATGCGCCTGGGCGTGCCCGTGGTGCCGGGCAGCCACGGAATCGTGACCGAGGTCGACCGAGCGGCGGCGTTGGCCGACGAGATCGGTTACCCGATACTGATCAAGGCGGTGCACGGGGGCGGCGGCAAGGGCATCCAGGTGGTTGAGTCGCGGGATCGCTTCCACGAGTTGTTTCAGCGCGTTTCCGCGGAGGCTCGCGCGGCTTTCGGCAACGGCGATGTCTACCTGGAGAAGTACATCACCTCGCTGCGTCACATCGAAGCGCAGATCCTGCGGGACTACCATGGCAACACGAAGGTGCTTGGCCTGCGCGATTGCAGCGTGCAGCGGGACAAGCAGAAGGTGATCGAAGAGTCCGGTTCGACCTTGCTGCCCGGCGACCTCGAAGCCGCCGTGCGAAAACACGCGGCGGCGCTCGCCGACGAGGTGCGATACGTCGGCGCCGGTACCGTCGAGTTCATCTACGACCTCGATACCCAGGCGGTCTACTTCATGGAAATGAATACGCGGCTACAGGTGGAGCATCCGGTTACGGAGATGGTGTCCGGCGTCGACATCGTTGGCGAACAGTTCAACATCGCCGCCGGGGAAAGCATCGCCGACCTCGAGGTGCGCGAGAACGGCTATGCCATTGAAGCCCGCATCAACGCCGAGCGCATAGCGGCAGGAGATCACTCCTTTCAACCGAGCCCCGGCACGATCACCGCGTGCGAGTTCCCTTCGGCCCCGGACATGGACGTCATCAGCATCGCGGGACCGAACAAGTTCATATCGCCCTACTACGACAGCATGATCGGCCAGGTGATCGTGCACGGCCGGGACCGCGCCGAGACGGCAGCCAAGCTTGCGAACTACCTGGACCAGGTGCGCATAGAAGGCATCGCGACGAACATCGCGCTGGTCAAACGCGTGTTGCGGGATCCGACGTTCCTCGCGGGCGACTACGACACCGGCTATTTGCCGGCGTTTCTCGAAAACGGGGAAGTCGACTCGCTGATCGAGGAGATAGAAAGCGCCGCCGGGCCTCGTCCGGGCGACATCGGCAGCGATGCCATCCGCATAGAGAACAGCGTCGAACTGCGCGTGCTGTCGCCGTCCGCGGGCATCTTTTTCGCGACGCCGTCACCAGCGGAACCCGAATACGTCCAGCTTGGCCAACGCATCGGCCTGAATGACATTCTGTGTCAGCTTGAGGCGTTCAAGATATTTGCTCCTCTGCGGCTCGGGGACTACAACTCGGGGGACAATGGCCTCTACCGCGATGGCGAATACGAAGTGACCCACGTCAACGTCACGAGCGGCCAGCAAGTCAACGCCGGCGACCTGTTGTTCGTTGTCAAGCCGACCTAGTGTCGTGTCACGCGAGTTATGACGCTTCAGCGCGTCCCACGGGGTCTGTGGCAAGGCGCGTCCCCGCCGGGAATGGTCGGCTCCATTGCCAAGGGGCGCAACGCGGCCACGGGCCCCGTGGGGCGCGCCCTTCGGGAGATCGCCATGCACGCCACTGCCGCGTTGTGGCCCTTGCGAATATGCCCGATATTCCCTGCGGACCACGCCTTGCATTGACGCGCATGGCGAACTCTGAAGCGCCAGAACTCGCGTGACACGACACTAGGGCGCGGAAGCCGGTTGAGCCCTCGGCGCGCCCGGCTCGGCGCGCTTGACCCACGATCATTGCCGATAAAGCCTTGCGCAAGGCCGGGTGGTATTGTCTGTTGGGATTGCCGATGTATTGGCATTACCGATGTAGGAGATGTAGGAGATGATGGATATGTTCAATCGAGTCGCCGGCGTATTTCTCATCGCGATGGCGGTCCTGGTCGCGGTGCACACGGTGGTCGAGCCGCTCTACTACACGTCCGACACAGGTCAGCCGTATAGCCCGGTCTGGGATGTCCTGAACCCGGTGATGGTGCTGGCGATCCTGCTAGGCTTGAGAACCGCCTACGTCCGCAAGAAAGCCGTGGACGGCGACGGTGCCGAGGTCACCCGCGCATATCTCGCCGCGAACACGCTTTTCTACGGCTTCCTGTTTGTGGGGATCATGTTCTTGTGGAATTGGTTCACTCTCCTGAGTCCGGTGTACGCCGCGCCTGGGATCGATACGGCTGCCACGGTCTGGATACTCATTGATGCTTCGCTGCCGCTACTTTGGGGCGCGATGGGGTCCTCCCTGTTGCGGGAAGTAGGTGACTGACGGGTCTACGCGCAGGGAAAGCGATGCCGGCAGGACCGCTTCACCCGATCAGCGGGTTGGTGAATCTTACGGTTCCGGGGGCGGATCGGTGCACCAGGCGGCAATGCCCCTGGCCCACTCCTCGTCGTCGTTGAGGCACGGCGCGAGTCGAAACGAAACGCCGCCCGCGGTCATGAATGTCTCCCGGCCCCGAATGCCGATCTCTTCCAGCGTCTCGAGGTTGTCCGCGGTGAAAGCGGGACACGCCACGGTAATGGAACGCATGCCTTGTCGGGGCAGTTCCTCCAGCAATTCGTCGGTGTAGGGACGCAGCCAGGGCAGCCGGCCCAGGCGTGACTGGAAACTCGTGGAATAGCGAGAGCCCTCAGCCGGGGAGCGCGAGGGGGCACCCCTCGCAAGCAAGGAGCCCTCAGCCGGGGAGCGCGAGGGGGCACCCCTCGCAAGCAAGGAGCCCTCAGCCGGGGAGCGCGAGGGGGCACCCCTCGCAACGATGCCGAGACGCTGCGCAAGCGCTCGCGTGGTTTCCAGACATTGGTGCCGGTAGCAGGTGGCGTGGGCGGGGGAGGGCGTCTCGCAGCAATCGCCGATCGCGAGGCAATGCGACCCGGTTGGATCGGCTTTCTTGAGGTGCCGCTCGGGCAAGCCGTGATAGCTGAAGACCAGGTGGTCTTCGGGGGCCATGGTCGCGCGCACCAGCCGGGCGACACCGTCCAGGAACGCCGCCCGCGCGTAGAAGGGCGGCATCACGCGCACGGGCACGGTCGTCAGCGCGTTGACCCGCTCGATCGTGGTAGTTCGCGTCGATTCGGCGTGTTGCGGGTACATGGGGACGAGAAGGATTTCATCCACGTCGCCCAAGGTCGCGATACCGTCGGCCAGACCAGGTGCGCCATAGCGCATGCCTGCGGCGACCCGCAGGCCGGTCAAGCCGCGGACGCGGTCCGCCAGCGCCATCGTATGGTGAACGAGAGGAGACCCCGGTTCGTCATCGCGCCAGATCGCCTGGTACGCCGCCGCGCTGCGTCGCGGCCGGCGCGGAAGAATGAAAGCGGACACGATCATGCGGCGTATCGGCCACGGCACGTCCATGACGTAGGGGTCCATCAGGAACTCGTTCAGATAGCGGCGCACCGAGGCGGCGTCGCAGCCGGCGGGTGATCCGAGATTGGCGATCAGCACACCGCGCTCGTTCATGGCCGAAAGCCATACATCTTTTCCATGTTGAGTGACGCCCGCCCGGTCGGACTTGTAGTCTATGACGAGCGCAGCCACCATTGGGCGTGGCAGGGCGAAGTTCGCTGCGGTTAGTGACAGTCGAGTTGGCGCATGCAGATCGAGCAAATCGAGATTAAGAACTACCGTGTGTTTCGCGATGTGAAACTGACCAAGCTGCGTCCGTTGACGGTCGTCGTGGGCGCGAACGGTTCGGGCAAGTCTACCCTGTTCGATGTCTTTTCCTTCCTTAAGGAGGCACTTGCCGGCAACGTCGCCTCGGCAGTGGCGCGGCGTGGCGGGTACCGGGAACTGGTAAGCCGTGGGCAACAAGGTCCCGTGGGAATCACGGTGAAATTTCGTGAAAGCAGTGGGCGTTTGGCGACATACATTCTTCACGTGACGTCGGAACAGGGCCGTGTGGTAGTTGATCGAGAAGTATTGCGCTATCGCCGCGGTCGAGGTTCGGGTCGACCTTGGCACTTTGTGGACTTCTCGCGTGGCAGCGGGACGGCGATTACAAATGAGTCCGTTTACGGTGAGGAAGGGGCCGAGGAGCAGCGAGAGGAATTCAAACTAGACGAACCCAGTATCTTGGCGATCAAGGGTCTGGGGCAGTTCCGCGAGTTTCGCGTCGTCTCGGAGTTTCGCAGTTTGATCGAGAACTGGCACATTTCGAACTTCCATATCGCCGACGCTAGGCCAAGCGCCGAGGAAGGCTACGCCGAGCATGTTTCCACGCGAGGGGACAACGTGGCGCAAGTTGCTCAATTCCTGTACGAGCGCCACCGAGATCAATTTGATCGGGTGCTTGACGCAATGCGTGCACGTGTGCCGGGCGTCACGAATGTTGAAGCAATGCCTACCCAGGACGGTCGCTTGGTGCTCCGTTTTCGGGATGGGAGCTTCGAGGATCCGTTTATTGCCCGCTACGTCTCCGATGGCACGATCAAGATGTTCTCGTACCTCGTTTTGCTTCACGACCCGAAGCCCCATCCTCTGCTCGCCATTGAGGAGCCGGAGAACCAGTTGTATCCGTCCTTGCTGGGCGAACTCATTGAGGAGTTCAGAGACTATGGGCGGAGGGGCGGTCAGGTATTCGCGTCGACGCATTCGCCGGACTTTCTTAGCGGAGCGGACCTTACGGAAATTTACTGGCTGACGAAGGATGGAGGGTTTTCCAAAGTTCGCCGGGCGAGTGATAGCGAGCTCCTTCGTGGATTGATCGCAGAGGGCGATAGTCCGAGCGAGTTGTGGCGACAGCGGATGTTCGAGGGTGCGGATCCATAGTGGCCAAGTTGGTCTTCTTGGTGGAAGAACCATCGATGGCGGACTTGCTCGATGGGTTGCTGCCTCGATTGTTCCCTGGGCTTCGATTCCAGTGTGTCCCTCACAGTGGAAAGAACGACTTGGACAAGAGCATTCCGAGGAAACTCCGAGGGTGGCGTGAACCAAATGTGTGTTTCGTGGTGGTCCGGGACCAAGACAGCGCCGATTGTCACCAAGTCAAGAGGGCACTTATGCAACGTTGCCGAACGGCTGGCCGAACCGATGTGCTTGTCCGAGTGGTGTGCCGTGAGCTCGAGGCATGGTATGTCGGTGAACCGGAGGCGCTCGCCTGCGCCTTTCCCCAAGCTCGACAGAGTGTAGTTCGGGAACTGCGAAAGAGTCGATATCGAAACCCGGACGCTGTTGTTAGACCTTCCAACGCTGTTGCCCGTCTTGTTCCTGAGTTTCAGAAAAGAAATGGCGCAAGGCGTATGGCGATGTTCTTGTCCCGAGAGAATCGCTCGCGCAGCTTCCGGGCTCTGATTTGCGGAATCGAACGACTGGGCGCGCGCCCCGGTCCCGGGTAGGCGATACTCAAGTGACGACTGCCGTCATCGTCGACTACGACGCCGGCAACCTGCGTAGCGTGCAGCGGGCGTGCGCGGAAGTGGGAACCGCCGCCGTCATCACGAGCGACCCGGCGCGCGTGCGCCGGGCGGACCGCGTGATCTTCCCGGGAGTGGGCGCCGCCGGCAGCGCCATGCGGAGCTTGCGGGCGCGCGGTCTGGACAGGGCGCTGGTCGACGTCATGCGCGGCGGCACGCCGGTGCTCGGCATCTGCCTGGGGTTGCAGATATCGCTGGATCACTCCGAGGAAAACGACCAGGACACCTTGGGCCTGATTGCCGGCGACGTGCGGCGTTTCACGCTCTCCGACCCGGCGCTGAAGGTGCCTCACATGGGCTGGAACGCGGTGCGCGTCGTGCGCCCGCATCCGCTCCTTGCGCATGTCGAGCCGGGGGATGAGTTCTACTTCGTGCATGCCTACTACCCCGTGCCGGAGGACGAGCGCACGGTGCGCGCGGTCGCGGACTACGAGGGGCATTTCTGCTGCGCCTTGGGCGTCGGCAACTATTTCGCGACCCAGTTTCATCCGGAGAAGAGCGGACGCGTCGGATTGCGCCTGATCGAGAACTTCGCCCGCTGGGATGGGCGCGATGCTTAGCAAGCGCCTGATCGCGTGTCTCGATGTGCGCGACGGGAACCTCGCGAAAAGCGTCCGCTTTGTCGACACGAAAGACATCGGCGACCCGGTCGCCAAGGCGCGCGAGTACTACCGAGACGGCCTCGACGAACTCGTCTTCTACGACATCACCGCGTCGAGCGAGAAGCGTCGCATCATCCTCGATGTCGTCGAGGCGGTGGCCGAGCAGGTCTTCATCCCGCTATCCGTTGGCGGCGGCGTACGCTCGGTGGGGGACGCGACGGACCTGCGCCTCGCCGGGGCGGAAAAAATCAATGTCAATACGGCGGCGGTCCAGCGGCCGGCGCTCATCGCCGAGTGCGCCGAGGCGATCGGTAGCCAGAACGTCGTGCTCTCCATGGATATACGCAAGGTCGGCGTCGCACCCGAGTTTCCGTCCGGCTACGAGATCGTCGTGCGCGGGGGCCGCACGCCGACGGGCATCGACGCGCTGGCCTGGACCCGAGAGGGCGAACGTTTGGGCGCCGGCGAACTGGTCGTCAATTCCATCGACGCCGACGGCACCCGCAACGGCTATGAACTGCACTTGACACGGGCGATCAGCGAAGCGGTTCGCATTCCTGTCATCGCCTCCGGGGGCGCCGGCGTGCCGGATCACCTATACGACGTGTTGACCGAGGGCAAGGCCGATGCCGCGCTCGTGGCATCAATGGTCCACTATGGGGACTACACCGTGAGCGGATTGAAGCGACATCTCGACAATCGCGGCGTGAAGATGCGGATGTCCTGGTGAAGGCCATTCGCATGGTTGGCGAGCGACTCGTCTGGACGGATGCGGTTGTCGGCGACCCGGGTCCCGGACAAGTCACGATCGCCATCCGTGCCAGCGCCGTCAATCGCGCGGACCTTGCCCAGCGGGCGGGCGGCTATCCGCCGCCGCCGGGCGCGAGCGACATCCTCGGCCTGGAATGTGCCGGCGTCGTCGATGCGGTGGGCGATGGCGTCGCGCGCGTTGATGTCGGCGATACCGTGTGCGCCCTGCTCGCCGGCGGAGGCTACGCCGAAGCCGTAGTCGTGCCGGCCGGTCAGGTGTTGAAAGCGCCCCAGGGCCTGTCCTTTGTCGAGGCGGCGTCTCTGCCGGAGGTGTTCGCGACGGCGTATCTCAACCTCTACATGGAGGCCCGGCTACGATTTGCGGAAACCGCGCTGCTGCATGCGGGCGGGAGCGGCGTGGGTACCGCGGCGATACAGTTGTGCCGGGAGTTCGGCAACCCGTGCTACGTGACCGCCGGGTCCGAATCGAAGGTCGCGCGCTGCATCGAACTGGGCGCGACGGCCGGCTGTGACCGGCACTCGGAGTCCTTCGCCGACAAGGTCCGGCAGTGGACAGGGGGCGAGGGCGTCGATGTCATTCTCGATCCGGTGGGCGGCGCCTACCTTTCGGAAAACCTGGCGAGCTTGAGGATCGAAGGCCGCTTGATTCTTATCGGGCTGATGGGCGGCGCGCGCGCCGAGCTACCGCTGGGAGCGGTGATGGCGAAGCGCCTCAAGATCGTCGGCTCCACATTGCGCTCCCGCACCATCGCGCAAAAAGCTGCCGTCATGGACGCGTTGAAGGAGCGGGTCTGGCCGAAGATCGCCGCAGGCGTTATCCGGCCCGTCATCGACACCGTGTTGCCGATGGATCGGGCGGACGAGGCGCACAGGCTGATCGCCGGCAACGAGACCTTCGGCAAGGTCGTCCTTGAGGTTCCTTAGCCCAAGTCAGCCGGGCTAATCCGCCCCTGTTCCACGGAGCCGACCCAACTGCTCCCGCATCGTCGCGAGCTTCGCCGCAAGGTCTTTCACCTTGGCGCGCTCCTTGTCCACCACCGCTGCCGGCGCCTTCGTGACGAAGTTCTCGTTGCCAAGCTTCTGCCGGGCGCGGGCGAGGTCGCGCTCGAACCGGGACATTGCCTTTTGCAGTCGTTCGCATTCCTGGTCGATATCGATCAGCCCCGCGAGGGGCACGAGGATCTTGAGTTCGCCGACGAGTTGCACGGCCGCGGGCGGCGCCTCGGCGGCAGCGTCCAGCCATGCGATGGTCTGGACGCCGGCCATCCGGCGCAACAGGGTCTCGGTCGTGCCTAACCGCTCCCGGTCGGTCGCGTCGCCGGCCTGGAACAGGAGATCGACGCCAACGCCGGAAGCGATGCCCATCTCGCCTCGAATATTGCGGATGCCGACAACCACCTGTTTCAGCCACTCGACCGCGGCGAGGGCTTCGGCGTCGTCTTCAAGGTCGCCGGCTTGCGGAAACGGTTCGAGCATGATCGTCTTGAAGGAACGCCCCGATGCGGCGCACGCCTCGCGCCACAGGGTTTCGGTAATGTAGGGCATGAGCGGATGCGCCGCGCGCAACAACACGTCGAGGGTGGCGAGCAAGGTCTGGCGGGCGGCGCGGGCGGCCGCGGGATCGTCTTCGCTGCGCCACAGCACGGGCTTGGTGAACTCCAGGTACCAGTCGCAGTACTCGCGCCAGGCGAATTCGTAGATCGCATTCGCATACAGGTCGAAGCGGAACTCGCCGATCGCCCGTTCGACATCTTCGATCAGCCGCCTGGCGCGCGAACGTATCCAGCGGTCCGCGAGGCCGAGCGGCGCCGGCTCATCGAGGTCGGCGTCCTCCATGTGCATGAGGACGAACTTTGTCGCGTTCCACAGCTTGTTGCAGAAGTTGCGATAGCCGTCGACCCGACCCAGGTCGAGGCTGACGTCGCGTCCCGTCGGGGAGGCGAGGGCACAGTAGGTGAACCGCAGCGCGTCGGTGCCGTAGGCGCGGATGCCCTCGGGAAAGTCGTTCCGGGTCGCCGCTTCGATTTCGGCCCCCATCTGTGGCTGGGTAAGGTCGGCGGTGCGTTTCGCCAGCAGGTCTTCGAGCGTGATGCCATCGACGATGTCCAGCGGATCGAGGACATTGCCCTTGGTCTTTGACATCTTGGCGCCGTGCGCGTCCCGGATCAGCCCGTGCGTGTAGACGGTTCGGAACGGCACATCACCGGTGAAGCGCAGCGTCATCATGATCATTCGCGCGACCCAGAAGAAGATGATGTCGTGCCCGGTGACCAGGACATCGGTGGGATGGAAGCGTTCGAACTCGCGCGTCCGCTCCGGCCAGCCTAAAGTAGCGAAGGTCCACAGCGCCGAACTGAACCAGGTGTCGAGCACGTCGTCATCCCGCACGAGGTCGGTGCTGTCGGACAAGCCGCCTTTTTCCCGCGCCTCGCGTTCGTCGCGGCCCACGTACACGTTGTCCTGGTCGTCATACCACGCCGGAATGCGGTGCCCCCACCATAGCTGCCGGCTGATGCACCAGTCCTGCACATCGCGCATCCAGGCGAAGTACATGTTCTCGTAGGGTTTGGGCACGAACCGGATACGCCCGTCCCGCACCGCCTCGATGGCGGGATCCGCCAACGGTTTGACATCCACCCACCACTGGTCGGTGAGCCACGGCTCCAGTACGGCGCCGGAGCGGTCGCCGCGGGGAACGGTCAGCTCGTGGCGTTCGACGGAGGCGAGCAGGCCAAGGTCTGTGAGGTCGGCTACAACGGCCTCCCGCGCACGCATGCTGTGCATGCCGCGATAGGCGTCAGGTGCGTTGTCATTGATGCTGGCGTCGGCGTTCAGGATGTTGATGCGGGGCAGATCGTGGCGCTCGCCCACGGCGTAGTCGTTGAAGTCGTGGGCCGGGGTGACCTTGACGCAGCCGGTGCCGAATTCGGGGTCCACATGCGCATCGGCGACGATGGGGATTTCACGTCCGACAAGCGGCAGCCGCGCGCGCGCGCCGATCAGGTCGCGGTAGCGCGGGTCGTCGGGGTGCACCGCGAGCCCCGTGTCGCCCAGCATCGTTTCCGGCCGGGTCGTTGCGACGACGACATGATCCGCTCCATCCGCCGTGCGGATTCCGTCCAGCAACGGGTAGCGAATGCGCCACAGGTGGCCGTGTTCCGCCACGTTGTCCACTTCCAGGTCCGATACGGCCGTCTTCAGGACCGGGTCCCAGTTGACCAGGCGTTTCTTCTTGTAGATCAACCCGTCTTCGTAGAGCCGCGCGAAGACTTCGTTCACGGCGGTACTGAAGCCCTCGTCCATGGTGAATCGATCCCGCGACCAGTCCAGCGACGATCCCATGCGCCTGAGCTGCTGCGAGATCTCGCCCCCCGAGAGATTGCGCCACTCCCAGACCCGTTCCAGGAACGCTTCGCGTCCGATGTCGTCGCGGCTTATTCCATCGGCCTGGAGCTGGCGCTCAACGATCATCTGGGTGGCGATGCTGGCGTGGTCGGTCCCCATCTGCCAAAGTGCTTGCCGGCCTTTCATGCGCTGGTAGCGAATCAGCGCGTCCATGAGGGTGTGCTGGAACCCATGCCCCAGGTGGAGGCGGCCGGTGATGTTCGGCGGTGGAATGGCGATGCAGAAGGGAGCCCCGTCGCCCGCCGGCGCGAAGTAACCGTTGGACTCCCACTCGGCGTATAGCGCGCGTTCGAGCGACGAGGGTTCGAAGCTGTCTTTCACGGCCTGAGCGACTTTTTCGAGATCAACTTGCCGTTTCCCAGTCGTCCAACTCGTGATGGTGGAGCGGAAAGCCGCGCAGGCGATACTGGCTGTAGCGCGCCCGTCCGGCGGCCACTTCCGGTCCCGGCACCACCTCGCACACGCGGCTGAACCGGTCGAAAAATGCCGGCACATCGTCGCCCAGGTTGATGAGCAGTTCGTCCGGGCCGGCCGGTGGTTCCTCGTGGCCGATGCGGACGAGAGCCTTCAGCCGGGGAGCGCGAGGGGGAACCCCTCGCAAGCAAAGGGCCTCCTCATCGTCCGCCGAGGTATGCGGCAGGAATCGGCCTTCGGGATAGCTCCACATCAGGGCGTCGAGGATGGCGGTCGCCTCGGTCGACGCGGTTCGCACATGCACCTGTCCGCCGTCCGCGATCGCCCGGTGCGCGAGACGACAGGCGAAGCGGAACTTCGCATCGATATCCACGTCGGGCAGGATATAGAAGTCGATGCGGGTCACGCCGCAGCTTGGTCCAGGAGGTATTGGAACAGAAGCGGTGTGGGCCGCGCCGTGGCGCCTTTCGCTGCGCCGCTGCGCCAGGCGGTGCCGGCGACGTCGAGGTGCGCCCACTTGAATTTGCCCGCGAAGCGTGACAGATAACAGGCGGCCGTGACGGCGCCGGCGTTGCGGCTTCCGATATTCGCCATGTCGGCGAAATTGCTCTTGAGCTGGCTCTGGTATTCGCGCCACAGGGGCATTGGCCAGGCGCGGTCGCCGCTCGTCTGTCCCGCCTTCAGAAGCGCGTCGCTCAAACCGTCATCGTTCGAGAACAGACCGCTCGCGTGGCTGCCGAGGGCGACTACCATTGCGCCGGTCAGGGTCGCGACATCGACTACGGATTTCGGCTTGAAACGTTCGGCATAGGTCAGGGCATCGCACAGAAGCAGACGACCCTCGGCATCCGTATTCAGGATCTCGACCGTCTGTCCGGACATCGTGGTCACGATGTCGCCCGGACGGGAGGCCGCGCCGCCGGGCATGTTCTCGGCGGCGGCGACAATGGTTACCAGGTTGATCGGCAACCCGGCGGCTACCGCAGCGAGGGTGGCACCGGTAACGGTCGCCGCGCCGCACATGTCGAACTTCATCTCATCCATCGCCGACGACGTTTTGATGCTGATTCCGCCCGTGTCGAAGGTGACCCCCTTGCCGATCAGGGCGACGGGCGCATCCTCCGGCGCCCCGCCCCGGTACTGCGCGATGACGAGCTTGCCAGGCGTCTTGCTGCCTTGTGTCACCGACATGAAGGCGCCCATGCCGAGTTCTTCGATACGGTCCTCGTCCAGGACCTCAACAGTGACAGCATCGGCGTCAGCGAGTTTGCTGATCGCGTCGGCGAGGTAGGTCGGGTTGCACACGTTCGGCGGCGTATTGGCGAGGTCGCGCGCCAGGCCCATGCCCTCGTCGAGAGCCTGGCCGTGTTTGACAGCCAGCGCCGTATTGGCGCGGCCGCCAGCCTCCGCGAGCACGCCAGCGCGGGAAACCCGAGTCGCCTTCGCCGGCTTGGATTGGAACTCGTCGTACCAGTAGAGGGCGTCCGACAGCGCGGTCAACGCCACGCGCGTCTTCCAGTAGTCGTCGTGTCCGTCGACGTCGAGGTCGTTCAGGGCCCATACGGCGTTGCGCGCAGCGAGATTCCGAAGCGCCCGTGCGGCACTTCCGGCCAGCTTGCGAAAGGCCGCATCATCGATCCCCGGGTCTTCGCCGGGCACCACCATCAGGTTCTTGATACTGGTGGGGATCGGTATCACGGCGACGCCCTTCGGTTTTTGCGCCAGCGCGTGGTCGACAAAAGCCGCGACGTCGAGCGTCTTGGCGATATCGCGTGCGCGCGCCCGAGTGACCACCAGGCAGTCGGTTCGCATATTGGCCGGATTCCCGGTTCGCGTTGTGTACTTCATAATCTGCGCATTGGATTGAGGTTCTTAAGCCGAAGGGACGAGCCTCCCCGAGGGTCGGCAGTTTAGCCGATGTGTTCCATGGAACAAACGTTCCGGGAAGCGCCAGCGACCCGGGACGGTTGTACCATGGACGGCGAGTTGGGTCGGGTCGGAGCCTTCAGCGGAGCCTTCAGCCGGGGAGCGCGAGGGGGCACCCCTCGCATGAAGATAGGAGCGCGAGGGGGCACCCCTCGCATGCAACGGCCGAAGCCGAAGGCGCCGACTGTGGGGCATGTATGGTCGTAGCGTTTCGATACGTCAACAAGGAACTGGCCGCCGTGTTCGCGGTGGTGTTCTTCGCGTTGCTCGTCATTGCGCTCGGCGGACGCTTTATCGGGTATCTGCAGGACGCCGCCCTGGGACGGTATTCGGCGGACGCCCTGTGGTTGCTCGCGGGTTTGCGCCTGCCGGAATTCGCCCAGCTCACCGCGCCGTTCGCGCTGATACTCGCGGTGTTGATCACCTGCGGGCGCCTGCACGCGGAAGGCGAATTCGCCGCCCTGACGAGCGGTGGCGCCAGTCCCCTGGGTGTTCTGACGTGGCTTGCCGCGGGGGTGCTGACCGTTGCGGCGGGAGTCGCCGGCCTGGCGCTCGTCGTCACGCCGGAAGCGACGCGCGCCGCGTCGGAACTCGTTTCACAACAGCGTTCGACGCTATTGCTTCCTTCCATTCCTCCGGGGGTGTTCCACAGTTTCGACGACGGGCGCCGGGTGACGTATGCGGAAGATGTCGACTCCGAAGGGGGTCGCCTCCTCGGTGTGTTCATGAGCGATCATCTCGGGCAGGACTTCGCGACAACGTGGGCGGAAGCGGGCAGCCAGTATGTGGATGCCGAGACGGGCAGCAGGTTCATGCTGCTCGAGCGGGGCGCACGATACGAGGGGACTGCGGGTGATGCCGCCTTCGATATCGTCGAGTTCGAGCGCCTGGGCCGGCGCATCGAACCGAATACGCAGGACGGGTCCCCGGCACAGGCGGCGGCGTTGCCCTTGAGGCGCCTCGACTCGGCGAACGCAGCGCACGTGGCCGAGCTGCAATGGCGCTTGAGCCTGCCGCTCCTGACCGTGGTGGGAGCGTTCGCCGCGTTCGGTTTGGCGCGGGTCCGGCAGCGCGCCGGACGTTTTGCGCGAATTGTGCCGGGCACGGTGCTCTTCGCCGTCTATTTCCTCTCTTGCGCCGCCGCGCGCGGCGCGGTCGCGGACGGGACGCTCCCCGCGGTGGCCGGGGTCTGGCCGGTGCATGGGGCGATGCTCTTGTTGGCCCTCTACTACATTCGACGGAGCGCGCGACCGCTATGATCCTCGGCGTCACGGACCGCCACATCGCCAGCGCCGCCATGTCCTCCATGCTGGTGATGCTCGTTTGTTTCTATGCCCTGACGACATTGTTCGCGATGGTGGAGGAACTCGGCCGGGAACAGCAGGCCTATGGCGTGGGCGAGGCACTGCGCTACGTCCTGTATACCTCGCCTCGGCGCATATACGAACTGGCGCCCTACGTGATCTTTCTCGGCGCGCTGATCGGGCTGGGCACCCTGGCCGGGAACTCCGAAATTACGGTCCTGCGCGCCGCCGGCACGTCGTTGTGGCGCATCTTCGGCGCGCTGGCGATACCGGTGGTCGGCGCATCCCTGGCTGCCGCGGCCCTCGGAGAGTATGCGGCGCCGCGCCTGGACGCCGCCGGCGAGGCGGTGCGTTCCCGCGCGTTGCAGGACTCGGCGACGATCCGGCTGGAAGGATACTGGCACCGGCAGGGCAGCGTGTATACGCGCATCGATGCGCTTGGCACCGACGGGGAGTTGATCGGTTTGAGTCAGTTCGATCTGCGCGGCGATCAACTGCTCGCCGCAAGCCGCGCGGAGTCTGCCGTATTCGACGAAGGGGAGGGTTTCTGGCGGCTCGTGAATGTGCGCTCGACGCGTTTCGAGGAGGAGGGCACCACGGTCGACGCCGAGGAAGAAACACCGTGGCACGGCGATGTCGATCCGCGCCTCCTGGCGGCGCGCGCCCTGGTCGATCCGCGCAAGCTGTCCCTCGCCGACCTCCGATTCCAGATTCGGCGGATGGACCAGGAGCGATTGAGTGCCGACACCTATCGGATCGCGTTCTGGGGCAAGGCGCTGCAACCCCTGGCGACCCTGGGTCTGGCTCTGCTGGCGGTCGGCCTGGTGGTGGGACCCTTGCGCGAAGTCGGCATGGGCGCGCGCCTCTCCGTGGGGGTTGCCGCCGGTTTGCTCTTCAAGTACCTGCAGGATCTGCTTGCGCCGGCGAGCGTGGTATTCGATATTGCCCCCTGGCTCGCGGTCCTGGCATCTATCGCTGCGTGCTGGGCCGCGGGTTGGGTACTGGTCAAGCGGGCGGGGTAGAGGAACCTTTGCCGACGCATTTGGTCTATGTGCTGAGCTTCAAATGGCTTGTTCCCTAGTGGGAAACGGGAGGTAGGATGGCGGTGGCCGATATCATCGGCGATGTTTCGGAGGTTCGGGAGCGATTCGATCTCGTGCGGGCCGAAGTAGGCAAGGTGCTGGTGGGGCAGGACCAACTCGTGACGCGGCTCTTGCTGGCGCTGCTCGCGGACGGCCATGCGCTGCTCGAAGGCGTTCCCGGCCTTGCCAAGACCCTCGCCGTGGGCACCCTCGCCGACGCGGTCGACTGCGACTTTTCTCGCATTCAGTTCACGCCGGACATGCTTCCCGGCGATATCACCGGCACGCAGATATTCAATCCGAAAGACGGCACGTACTCCGTGAAGAAGGGTCCGGTGTTCGGCAACCTGATCCTGGCGGATGAAATCAACCGCGCGCCCGCCAAGGTGCAGGCGGCGCTGCTCGAGGCCATGCAGGAGAGGCAGGTGACGCTGGGCGAGCGGACATTTCCCCTGGACGCTCCCTTCCTGGTCCTGGCAACGCAGAACCCCATAGAACAGGAGGGCACCTACCCGTTGCCGGAGGCGCAACTCGACCGTTTCATGATGAAGCTCGTGATCGGCTATCCGAGCGGGGACGACGAGGTGCGCATCATTGACCGGATGGCGGGGTCGGGAAACGCGCCGAGGGCGTCGCGCGTCATGGCGAGCGGGAATATCCTGGCCGCGCGGGAAGTGACGCGGCAGATCTTCGTCGACGACAAGGTCAAGCGCTACGCGGTGGACCTGGTCGGCGCGACCCGCGATCCGGCGGCCGCCGGCATATCCGAGCTGGCGGGCCTGATCGAATACGGCGCTTCGGTGCGAGGCTCGCTCAACCTGGTCCGCCTGGCGAAAGCGAACGCGCTCCTCGCGGGTCGCAGCTATACCAGCCCGCACGACGTCAAGAGCGTTGCGCCGGACGTGTTGCGCCATCGGGTCGTGGTGACATACGAGGCGGAGGCGGAGGGGCGCAGCGCCGACGACGTGATCGATGTGATTCTCGCCAATGTCGAAGTGCCCTAACCCGGATATTGCAACAAGCTATTCATGCTGCCGGCGGAGATCGTTAATCAGGTCAGGCGGATCCAGTTGCGAACCGGCCGCCAGGTCGCGGACGTCCTGGCGGGCGCCTATGTCTCGGTTTTCAAGGGTCGCGGCGTCGAATTCGACGAAGTGCGGCCATACGTTCCGGGCGACGATGTAAGGACCATCGACTGGAACGTCACGGCGCGCATGGGCGCGCCCTACGTGAAGCGCTATGTCGAGGAACGCCAGCTCACCGTTCTGTTGATCGTCGATATGAGCGCATCCCTCGACTTCGGCTCCGCGGAACGATCAAAACGCGAGGCGGCCGTGGAGCTTTCGGCGCTACTCGCGTTCTCGGCCATCTACAACGACGACAAGGTGGGCCTGCTTCTGTTCCACGGCGAGGTGGACCAGTTCATTCCTCCGCGCAAGGGTCAAAAGCACGCGCTGCGGGTCGTGCGCGAAGTCCTCGCGCGAGGTCAGGAGACATCGGCTGTCCGTCCCCGCGAGGGGGCGTTGGCCGCGCTACCCCGCGCGCTGGCGACTTCCATGGAGCGATCGTCTCCCGGGAGCGCTAGCGAGCGGGGACGTTTGTTCCATGGTCGACGAGCGGGGGCGGGCCAGAGCCTTCAGCCGGGGAGCGCGAGGGGGTACCCCTCGCACGAAAGACAGCGAAGCCGAAGGCGCGGCCCGTGGGGCAATAGCTTCGCGCAATTGCGCGAGCGGTCGCGGGGCGCCCGACGCCGCTCGACCAACATCGCGCATGCGTTGGAGTTCTGTCGGCGTGTTCTGCCGCGACGGGCGGTGCTGTTCCTGATATCGGATTTTCTGGACGACGGCTATCTCGATGCGTTACGGGGCGCGAATCGCAAACACGACGTGGTGGCGGTGCGCGTAACCGATCGGCGCGAGTCGGAGTTTCAAGGCGCGGGCCTCGTGACGCTGGAAGATGCGGAGACGGGCGAGCGGCGCCTGGTCGACACCAGCTCTGCCGCATTGCGGGCGGCGCTCGCGCGGGACGCGGACGCGCGCGCCGAAGCGTTGCATCGCTCCCTTAGAGGGTCCGGCATCGATGTCGTCAGTATCGACGCGACGGGTTCCGTGGTCGAGCCGTTGCTGGCTTTCTTCCGCATGCGCGAAAAGAGGATTCGACGTTGACGCTGCGCGCCGCCGTCCTGACGGCGCTCTTGTTGCTCGCCGCGTGCCAACCGCCTGCAACCGTCGACGTTTCGGCGGAGCCCGAGGCCGAGCCCGCACTGTCGCGCGTGACCCGCGAGGGCCCGGTCACGGCGACCGTCGCCCTGGCGCCGGCAGCGCCGCGGCTCGGCGATCCGTTGAAGTTGACGCTGACGGTCGAGGCCAAACCGGGCGTGCGTATCGAGATGCCCGACTTCGGGGAAGCGCTGGGCCGGTATTCCATACTCGACTTCACGCCGCGCCTGACGACCGGTGCCGATGGCGGCGTGATGGCGCGACAGGACTATACCCTGCGAGGCCCGGCGAGCGGTCGGCAACGCATACCGGGATTGCGCATCGAATATGTGGACGAACGCGCCGGCGATGCCGCGCCGCGCGAATTGATCACCGACGAGCTTGCCTTCGAGATCGAATCCGTGTTGCCCGAGGGGGCCGTTGTCGACACTCTGCGCCCGGCGCGCGGGCCGCTGAGGGAACTCCCGGGGGGCTGGTGGTCGCGCTGGTGGTTGTGGTTGGCGCTTGGCGCCGCGACTGTCGCCGGCATCGCGTGGGCGGCGACGATCTGGCGCCGACACGCGGTGGAGCGTGCCAGGGCAACGGCTTTCGACCGCGCGCTGCGACGCCTGGAGGCGCTCGAGGGGCGCGGACTGCCCGCGGCGGAGATCGTAGATGCATGGTATGTCGAGCTTTCCGACATCGTGCGCCGCTACATCGAGGATCGCCACGCCGTTCGCGCGCCGGAACTCACCACCGAGGAGTTCCTGCTTGAAGCGCGTCGTTCGGTGGCATTCTCCGCGGCGCATCGGGATCTCCTGTCGACTTTCCTTAGCCGTTGCGACCGGGTCAAGTTCGCGCGCTACAGCCCCCGGGAGGACGAATCGCGCAATGCGCTGCAGGTCGCGCGGCGTTTCTTGACCGAGGCCGAGGCGGACTTCGCTGAAGCCACCTTGCATGGAACAGACGTCTCTGGGGAGCGATGGACGGCGAGCGGGGCCGGGCCGGACTTCGCGCGAGGGGGAACCCCTCGCAAGCCGAAGGGGCTGTGGGGCATTGAGGATGGATACGATCACCGCCATCGAATTTCGCGAGCCGCTGTTGCTGCTGCTGGCCCTGTTGGCGGTGCCGGTGTTCCTGCTCGCGCGTCGCGCGCCCGGCCGCCTGGTGTTCTCTTCGCTGCGTATTCTCCCCGACGAGGCCGGCGGCTGGCGCAGGCGGCTGGCGTGGATGCCGGATGCGGTGTTGTGCCTGGCGCTGATCGCGCTGGTTGTCGCCCTCGCGGGTCCGCGCATCGGCGAGCGTTTCAGCCGCATACATCGCGAGGGGATCGCGATCATGATGGTCGTCGATGTCTCCAGCTCGATGCGGGCGCTGGACCTGTCCACGCCAGCGAGGGAGCGCACGCGTCTCGAAGCGGTCCAGGATGTGTTTGAAGCCTTTGTGTTGGGCGATGATGATCTGCCGGGTCGACCCGACGACGCTATCGGCTTGGTCGCCTTCGCGCGTTTCGCGGATACCGCCGCGCCTCTGACGCTGGATCACAACAATCTCACCGCCGTGGCGCGGGACCTGGATACCGCTCGCGATCGCAGGGAGGATGGCACCGCCATCGGCGACGCCCTGGCGCTCGCTGTCGAGCGTCTGCGTGAATCGACGGCGCAGTCGCGCATTGCCGTGGTATTGACCGACGGCGTCAACAACGCGGGGGTTGAATCGCCGGCTGCCGCCGCGGAACTGGCGCGGTCCATGGGCGTCAAGGTATATACGATCGGTGCGGGCACCACGGGCCTCGCCCCGGTGCGCGTGGAGGACAGGTTTGGCCGGACGGTGTTGCGCTCGATGCGCGTGGAGGTGGACGAGGCGGTGCTGCGGCGCATCGCCGAAGTCGCGGGCGGACGTTTTTTCCGCGCCGAGGACGCCGAAGGGCTCACGCGCGTCTATGCGGAGATCGACCGTCTCGAACGCACGCGCATCACCGAGGATCGGTTCCGCCAGTACGACGAATTGTTTGCGCTGCCGCTGGCGTTCGCCCTGGCGCTGCTGGCGGTTGGCTGGCTTGGCCGCGGCGCGCTGTTCGCGAGGTTGCCCTGATGGATTTCGCCGCGCCCGACTGGGTTCATCTCGCGTGGCCGGTCTTGGCGGTGGTCATCGCCGCCGCGTATTTCGAGTTGCGCACCGGCGAAACCCTTGCGCGGTTCATGTCCTTGCCGATGCAGGCGCGTCTGGCCTGGCGTCAGACCCGCGCGCGGCGTATCGCCAAACTGGCGCTGTTTTCGCTGACCCTGGCGCTTGGCGTGCTGGCCCTCATGCGGCCGCAATCGCAGATGGGAACGGAGGTGCTGTCGCGCAACGTCACGGCCGATATCATGATCGTTCTGGACGTGTCGAAGAGCATGCTGGCGGAGGACGCGGCACCCAATCGCCTCGCGCGGGCAAAGGCGGAGATCAATGAACTGCTGGAACGCGTGGATGGCCAGCGCGTCGGCCTGGTGGTGTTTGCCGGGCGCGCGGCTGTCAAGTCGCCGCTGACGTCCGACTATGGCTTTTTCCGGTTGGTGTTGCGCGATATCAATGTCCGGTCGGTGTCGCGCGGCGGGACGCGGATCGGCGATGCCGTGCGCAAGGCGATCGCCGTGTATGGGCCTGATCGCGGCACGCCGCGCATCATGCTCCTGATCACGGACGGCGAGGATCACGATTCCTATCCGCTGGAGGCAGTGGAGGAAGCCGTGGCCGTCGGCATTCGCATCGTCGCCATCGGCTTTGGCAGCGAAACCGGCAGCGAGGTCGTTTTGACCGATCCCCGGACAGGTGCGCAAAGCGTGTTACTGGACAGCAATGGCAATGTCGTGCGATCAAGGCTGGACGGGGACTTGCTGCGCGAAATTGCCCTGGCGGCGGAAGGCGTGTACGTTCCGGCGGGAACCTCTGCGGTGGATCTTGATTCCATCGTCGAGGCCCACATCCGACCGATGGTCGCGGACGTCTCCGCTCGCGTAGTACGAAAAAACCCGACGGAACATTATCGGTGGTTCGTGCTGGGTGCCTTGCTGTCCCTGGTGGCCGCCGTGTGGGTCGGATCAACCGGGGGCGGCCGCCGAGAGGCGGGCTCGTGACGCGCATGCGATGGTGCAACGCGATGCGCCGGTTGGGTTTAATTGTTGGCGCGTTCGCCGTCCTGGCGGCGTCTGACCCGGTTGGGAACCCGGTTGGGAACCCGGTTGGCGACACCGATATCGAAACGCCGCCGCCCGCGGCGGACCAACCGGTCCCGGAAACCGTTGCGCCCGAGGATGCGCTCAGCGCGCGCGGGCGCTACAACCTGGGCCTCGAAGACCTGGACGCCGCCGACTTCGCGGGTGCGGCGGAAGACTTCCTCGCGGCGCGGGACGATGCGCGCGACGATCCGGCGTTGCGTTACCGGTCGGCCTTCAACCTGGGACTCGCGTTGGCCGGACAGGCGGATGGCTCAGCCGAAGAAGCGCCCGAGGAGACCATCGAGACGCTGCGTTCCAGCGCGGCATGGTTCAGCGATGCGGCGCGCCTGGCCCCCGAAGGGGACGAGGATGCGCGCGTCAACCTCGAAATCGTCCTGCGCCGGATCCAGCAGTTGGCGGATCAGATCAATCAGGACGGCCATCTCGAAGCCCGCCTCGACCGGATCATCGACGATCAACGCGGCCTGCGCGACCAGTTGCGGCAACTGTTGGCGGACGTGGAATCGGAAGATGGGGCAGACTTCCGACACCGTTTCGAGTCGCTGGCGGCGTCGGAACGCGCGTTGCTGGCCGAAACGGCCGATATCGCCGATCTGGCTGCCGAGGAACGCGCACACCTTGAAGGGCAGGGGGAGGATGCGTTGGGGCCCGACCAGCGCGCGCGGGCGTATCAACTTGGCGATATGGACCACTACCTGCAGCGCGCGAGACAGTCGATGAGCGATACGCGGAGGCGACTGCGCCGCCTCGAGGGCGAGCGCGCGCATCGCCGGGCCGACACTGCGCTGGCGGAACTCAAGCGCGCCCGGGAGCAGTTGTTGGATCCTGTCGCCGTACTGAAGGCGGTAGCCCGCGACGAGGCGTCTGTGGTCGCACACGCCGGCGCGCTGGCCGCGGTTTCGGTTGACGATGGCGAGGAGGGTCCGCCACCTTGGCTTACTGTCGGGCACCTCACAAACCGACAGGAGGACGCGGCGGCTCGCACCGGCGAAATGTTGCGCCGTCTGGAAGCGGCCGTTGCGGCGACGCCGGGCGAGCCTGTTGGCGAGCCGGTTGGCAAGCCTGTTGGCGAGCCGGAAGACGCGCCAACCGACGAGTCGGAAGGGCAGCGCGCGCGTCAGGCCATCGGCGACGCTATCCCGCATGTGCGCGAGGCGCTCGACGCCATGCGTTCGGCCCTTTCCGCGTTCGGCGGGGCAGCGGTGCCCGATGCGGCGCGGGAAGGCGCGCGCGCGGTCGCCGCGCTCTCTCGGGCGATCGAACGCTTCGCGGGGTTGCGCGAACTGATAGAGATCGCCTATGCGGATCAGGCGCGCGCGGTGGCGCTGTTGGGAGCCGATGCCCAGGAAGCGCAGGCAGAACTGCGTGAACGTCTGGTGAGCGCGGTGGTGGACGACAACCGCGAACGTCTGCAACGAATGGAGGCGATGCTGTTGGATACGCTCTCGCAAGCATCGCCTGAAGAAGAAGAGGGGGCTGCGGAAGAGCGCTACGAACTTGCCGAAAAGCTGCGCGGGGAAGCCTTGGAAGCGCTGGATGCGGCGTCGCAAGCGTTGGCGGCGGGCGGCGAGGCGGACATTCCGGCGCGATTGGCGCTTGATCGCCTCGAAGCGCTGCGGCGCCTGTTCTTCAGTATTGTCGAGCATCTCCAGGAGTTGCTGGCCGAGCAAACCGATACGCACGACCAGACCGCGACGGTACAGGTTGACCCGGATACCGCGCCGCCGCTCGGTTTCGTCGCGGAGCGACAGGCGATCCACGCCAAGACGGGGGAGGCGCTCGGCGAAGCGCTGGCGGCGCAGACGGATGCCGCGCGGGGTGAAGAGGATGGCGAAGCTGCGAAGAGCATCGCGGAAGCGACCCAGGAGGTACGCGCGGGCACCGCGCGAATGCGCAGCGCTGCGGCGACGGTGTCTGCTGCAGCAGACTTTGCGCAGAACATGTCACCTCACCTCGAGCCAGCTCTTGCTGACCAGGTCGCGGCCATTGGTCATATCGAGAATGCGATTCGGCTGTTGCGCCCGCCATCTCCGGAGGACGAGGACTCTGGCGGCGAGCAACAGCAACAGGAAGCTCACGCGCAACCCGAGCCGGCGGAACAGATGTCGCGTCGGCAGGCGCTGCAGCGGCTGCAGGCCGTGCGGGACCGGGAGGCTGAGCGGCAGCGGCGGCGACAGCGCGACCCGGTGCCGCCGGAGCCGGTGGAGAAGGACTGGTGAAGCGTTGCGGTGTCGCTTGGGTGGCCCTTGGGCTAGCGGCGCTAGTCGTGCCGGCCGGGGCACAGACGCTTGAACTAAGCGTAGAGTCCAGCGAAATCTATGCGGGCATGCCGTTTACCCTCCTGTTGTCGGCGCGGGGCTTCGAGGAGCAGGCGCCGCCAGCCGCTCCCGAGCTGGCAATCGACGGCTGCCGCGTGACCTACATCGGCATGACGCCCAGCGTTTCGCAACAGATCCAGATCGTCAACGGTCGCCGTTCGGAGTGGCGGGAGGTGACCTTCGTCTACCGTTGGCAGGTGACTGCGCCGTCCGCCGGCCGCTACACGGTGCCGGCCCTGACCCTGGTCCAGGGGTCGAAGTCCGCCTCGAGCCCCGCCGCCACGTTCGATGTCGGCGATCTCGAGCAGAGCGCCGACATGGTTGTCCGCATGCGTTTGCCGCAGCGACCGGTGTGGGTCGGGGAGACGTTCGACGGTGCCGTCGAGTGGTTGTTGGCGCGGGATGTCGAAAGCTACGAGTTGGTCGTGCCCTTGTTCGAGATCGATGCCGTGCGCGTCGAAGGCGCGGATGTCGGCGGACGGACGCGGTCGTTTCGGGCCGGCGCCCGAGTCATCGATCTGCCCATGCAACAGGATCGGCTGCGGCAAGACGGGATCGACTATACGCGCATCAGCTTTCCTTTCCGCGCCACGGCGACCCGGGCGCAGACGTTCGTCCTGGACCCGGTGCGTGTCGTGGCCCGCCTGGAATCAGCTCGTGATCGAGGCTTTTTCAATTTCGGCCGGGCGCGCGGCGCGCTATTCCAGGCGTCGGGACAGCGGCAACAGCTCGTCGTGCATCCTCTGCCGAAGAGCGGCCGCCCGCGCAACTTCGTCAATGCTGTCGGCGGCGGTTTCTCCATCGAAGTCCAAGCCAGCCGCACCGTGGTCAGCGTGGGTGATCCCATCGAACTGACGTTGCGAATTCGGGGCGACGGCGAACTCGAAGGACTGAGTTTGCCGACGTTGCTCGGCGAGGGCGGTTTGCCGCCGACGCTGTTTTCGGTTCCCGCCACCGCTTCGGTCGGCAGCGTCGATTCACAAACCCGCACCAAGACCTTTGCCGTCACGGCCCGGATCTTAAGCGCGGAGGTGCGCGAGATTCCACCCATTGCCTTCGCCTACTTCGACCCGAACAGGGGCGAGTACGTCACGGTCTCCAGCCGGCCAGTCGCGCTTTCCGTCGCCAGCGGCAACGTGGTGGGCGCCGCCGACGTCACAGCGGTCGCCGCGCCCGCTCCGATGCCTACCGCAGCCTTGCAGCCGCCGCGCGCGGTGTCGACGTCCGTCTTCATCGGCGCCGACATGTCCTTGAGCGCGGTGGACCGGACGCTGGACCTGCCTTGGGGCTCGACCATCGCGCCGTTGCCGATGGTGCTGCTTTACCTGATTCCGCTCGCCCTCGGCGGACTGCGTGTTTGGCAGATGCGCACGGCGGCGCGGCGCGGTCGACGGCGTGAAATCGCTCGCGCCCGGCGCGAAGTGGAGCGCGTTCTCAAGTCCGGCGGCGCCGCGCGCGAGATGGCGCCGCAAGCACTCAACGCGATGCGGGTGCTGGCGCGCCTGACCGGCAATGAAGACGCGCTGGGCGCTCGGGCACTCGAACGGCTTGAAACCTCGGCATTCGATCCCGCGGCGGCCGGCGAACCACTCGACGGGGAAATCGCCGCGGCGGTCCGCGCCCTTGCGCGGGAGTGGGAAGGTCGAGGACGCACCGTGCCGCCGTCGGCGACCGCAGCGCTGTGCGTTGTCTTTGGCGCCGCTGCCGCCTTGGCTGCCGATGCAAGCGTCGCGTCATCGCCCGAGGCGCAACCTCTCGTCCCTGCTACGGAACCCGGATCGACGATGGTGCTGATCGGTATCGAGCGGGCGCGCCAGGTTTACCGGCAGGCGCTGGAAGAACAGGACCCCGTGCGCCGCGCTCGTCATTTCGCCGACGCCGAACGTTCTCTGCGCGAAGCGGCGGCGTCGCGACCGGCACCGGAACTCCTTGCCGACTGGGGCAATGCCGCGCTTGGCGCCGGCGATTCCGGCCGCGCGACGCTCGCTTTCCGGCGCGCGCTGGCGGTACAGCCGAACCACGAGCGCGCGGCGAAGAATCTCGCGTGGCTGCGCGACCGCGCGCCGCCCTGGTTGCCGCGTCCCGCGAGCGGGGGCGCACTCGACTCGCTGCTGTTCTGGCGCGATCTGTTTTCCGTCGCGCAGCGCTATTGGATCGCGGCTGGTGCGTTCGCCTTCGCCGTGCTGCTGCTGACGCCGTGGCCGACGCGGCGCATGCGCCTGTTGCGACGGATGTCCGTTGTGCCGATTGCGGTGTGGGCGGTTGCGGCCGGGTCGGCCCTGTTGTCCCGGAGCGCGCCGCCCGAAGGGGTGGTGGTGATCGATGGCGCGCCGCTGCGTTCCGCCGACAGCGCGGGCGCCCGGCTGGCTTTTGCGCATCCGTTGCCGGCGGGCGCCGAAGTCACCATCCTGGAGATCCGCGACGGTTGGTTGCGCATCGCCCTGGCGGATGGCACGCCCGGATGGATGATGGCGAACAGCGTAGCTGCTGTGCGCCCGTCTCAGACGGACTCCCAAGCGTCGGTTTCGGCGGAGTGGTAGATGGCGAGCGCGGTGCGGAGCTCCCCGAGCGAGACGTCCGGACCTGCCTTGAGCGGTGATCCGTCCAGCACGGCCGCGGCGAAGTCTTCCATCTCGCTGCCGAACGACTTCGGATAGCCGCCAGATTGCAGCAACAGTTCTCCTCGCCGCCTCGAGGCGTTCGAGAGCCATAGTCCTCCGCCGCGGCTTGAGATGGTGAGTTCGCCGGTAGCCCGGACATTGCATTAAGGGCCGCGATGATCGCGCAGGATTTTGCCGCGTGCGCGGGCCAGGGATTCACCTTGCATGTCCGCCAGCGGGCGCGCGGTGGTCGGCATCGATGTCGATGGCGGCGATCACATCGATTCGGGGCGCTTGCTCGCGCATGCCGGCGAGGTGGAAGCGGGCGATTTCGCCGCATCCCAGAAGTGCCAGCTTCAGGTTTGAGGACATGGCGGACTCCGCGACATGATCCGGGCGATGTTATCGCACTCCGGTCATACGACCGTCAGTCAGGGGGAGTTTCGAGCATGGAAAGCGCCAGCGCCGCGCGCTCCCGCCAGCGTTCCTCGCGGTGCCAGTGCATCGCCTTGGTGAGATGCATCCGAGCGCGCTCCGCGTCTCCGATCAATCGATACGCTTCGCCGAGAAAGTGGTTGACGCGAGGTGCCCAGGGCGCGCGGTGGTACGCGACGCGCAAGTAGCCCAAGGCGTTGCCGGGTTGCCCCGCATGGAGGTAGGTAACGCCCAGACCGAACGCCGCATCGACGCCGTCCGGGTCGCTTCTCACGGCTCGACGGTAGAGCTCGGCGCTCTCGAGCAATATGGCGTAGCACTGGTCCCGGGTTGATTGCCCGCATTTGTTGACATTGAGTTCCGCCATGCGAATGTTCGCGCCGGGATGATCCGCGTTGAGCGCAAGTGCGCGCCGCGCCGCCTCAAGGGAGCTTGTCAGATCGTCTGTTGTCGCGGACAGTCCCACGAGCGCATCGATGTCCTCGGGATTCTCCTTGAGCGCCTGCTGAAACAATTGGGCGGCATAGCTGTTATTGCCCGTTGCCAACGCGGCACCGGCGAGAGCGCGGCGCACTTCTGCCCGTGTCATGGGTTGAACGTCCATTGGCGTTTCGTGTTCGACATCGACGACGAGAGTCCGCGTCGGCAGGGACCTGCGTCTGCCATATGCATTGAGAAGGCGTCCCAGATCGGAGAGTCCGACGCCTAGCGATTTCTCCATGGCGGCCTCCGCTGGCTCTCCGGCATCGATCAGCGCGAGCATTTCGGGCACGCTGGCGTGAAATGGGGGAAGGCTCGCCGGCCGGTTCGCCGGCCGGCCCGACAAATGGCCGAGGTGCAGCATATGCACCAGCAGCCAGGCTCTGAGGTAGATGTCTTCGAGGTCGCGACGTTCCCAGTCGAACACGAGGCGTTCGTTGATCAATTCCGTCAGCGCCGGTCTCGACCGGGACATCTGCCGGCGCTTGAACGCGGGCACATGCCCGAGCACAACGCCGTCCTCCGTCATGTGCAGGGTGGACAGGAAGTTTGCATAGCCTTCCTCGTACCACGCCGGATAGTTCATCTGCTGACGATGGCGCAGCAGGTAGTGCGTGTACTCGTGAAATGCCGTCAGGGCGCGCGAGGCATATCCCGGACGACCGTCGGGTCCGAAGGCGAGCGTGTACCGCTTCAGCGAGGACAACGTGAATCCGCCGATGTTGCGTAGCGAGAACACGCGCCGAAAGTCCCGCGCGTGCCGGAAGGCGATGATTTGCGGCGGCGGCGCGGGCAACTGTTGCCGCCCAAGGAGCGCTTGCACCGCGAGTCTGAAACGCGTCAGCCTGTCTGCGAGCGCGCTGGCATCTTCTGGCGACAGGTCGGTCAGCATCTCGAAGTCGGGCGTTGTCACGCGGTACCAGTGATGTTGTTCTACATCGCCGCGTGCCACGGTCGCCAGAGCAAGGGTTAGACTAAGCGCCGGTATGAGTCTGCGCATGGTCCTGGTCCTGCTCTTTCTGTCCGCGTTGCCCGCGGGGGCGGTCGACTGGCTGCCGACAACCTGCAAGGCGCGGCAGACCGTGGGAATACATCAGCTTCCGGGGGATGTCGACGAGAGCTACATGCCGGCCGTATTTACCGAGCAGAGGTTCGATCTGCGCGAAAACGCGCTGTTCATGCGGCACCTGCTCGGCGAGCCAGGGGAAACCGAGGCCACGGAGCGGGGCGTCCCGGCGAGTGCCGCGGGGACGGTTAAACTCTATGTCACGATGACGTCCGCCGAGGGTGACGAGACGGAGTTCGAATGCCGGACGGTGCGCGGCGCGGCAAGCAACCAGGGCTACAGTTGCGTCAACAACCCGCCTTCGGAGATGTTGCTGATCAATCCGGCGCTCGACCGATATACCCGCAGCGCCATAGGAGGCTGGGCCTTCTACGCGGCGGAGGCATCCCTTTTCGTCGAGTATGGCACCTGCGCTGCGCCGGCGCGGAACTCGGCGTCCGAATAACGCGGCCGGTCTATTCCTCTTCCGCCGGAGTTTCGGTTTCCTCGCGGACCGTTTCCTCGAGAATTGCGGCAACCTCCGGGTCGAGTGTGTCCGCAGACGATTCATCGATCTCTTTTTCCGCCGTGACGTCGATCACCTCGATGACTTCAAGGCGCTCCTTGACGTCGAGGATTCGAGGCTCGATTACTGTGTCCGCCGCGATACCAGAGGCAAGCAGCGTCAATGTTGCGGTGGGCCAGACCTTGTAGAGCGTCTTCATCAAGTTCCTCCTATTCGACCGTCGCAGCCATCAAGAGCACGCAGACTTTATAGAGTAAGCGCTCGCGAAATGCCACCGCCTCACGTTCGGTCAGGGCGACGGCGCCAAGCTGAACCGGTGGGTTTGCCCCTGGATAAACACATGCTTGGCGATAACTTCGTATACGTGTCCGCATGCGTCGCAATAGATCACGAAGTACCAGGGATCGCCCGCTCGGCTTTGCTGGACGCTTCGCTTCGAGGCGAAGTGCTCTATGCCGACTGCATTGCACTTCGGGCAGGTAGGTTCGGCCATGGCTATTCGATCCGCTGATCCATGCCGAGGGCCGGCGACTCCTCGCGCGGTTTGCCGACGATGACGGCGGGAACGCCGGCTACCGTGACATGCGGCGGGACATCGTGCAGCACGACGCTGCCGGCGCCCACCTTGGCCCCTTCGCCGACCTCGATATTGCCGATGACCTTGCATCCGGCGGCGAGCAGGACGCCGCGGCGGATCTTGGGGTGCCGGTCGCCGGTTTCCTTGCCGGTGCCTCCGAGCGTGACCGAATGCAGTATCGACACATCGTCCCCGATCACGGCAGTTTCGCCGACCACGATGCCGGTGGCGTGGTCGAGCATGAGTCCGCGCCCGATACGCGCGGCGGGGTGAATGTCCACGCCCAGCCCGACGCTGATCTGGCTTTGGAAGAACTGCGCCAACGTCTGCCTGTCGCGACGCCACAGCCAATGGGCGATACGGTAGGCCTGGAGCGCGTGGAAGCCCTTGTGGAACAGAAATGGCGTGGACAAGTCGTCGCAGGCCGGGTCCCGCGTGAAGCTCGCGAGCACGTCCGCCTCCGCGGCTTCGAGAATCGTCCGGTCATCGGCGAGCGCTTCTTCGATGACATCGCGGATCAACATCGTCGGCAACATGGGAGTGTCGAGCCTGCTCGCCAGTCGGAAACTGAGCGCGGCACCGAAGGAGGCGTGATTGAGGATCGTCGCGTGGAAGTAGCTGCCGAGGATGGGCTCCTCCCTGACTTTGATTTCGGCTTCGGCCCGCGCCGTCTCCCACAGGTTCGGCACCGGGGTCAGGTCGCCGGCCGTCTTGGCGTAACCGTCCCGGGGCAAACCGGTTGCGCTGCGGGCGTCGTCGCTGCTTTGTTCCATAGTCAGTCTGTTCGCAATGGGTTGCCGGGATGTCGGGGCTTGGTCGCTCCCCTACCGCCCGGTCGCTTGTCTCTCGCAACGTAGCGTGAACGCACCGATTCGGGATTTCAAGGTGCAGTTTGGTCGAACGATATGCCCATCGGCGCTTCCCGCGCGGAGCCCCTGGCGTCATGTTCGGGCTGAGTTCGCTCAGTCGGGGACTTATCTGTAACAATGTCATTATTCCCAGCAACGCTTGCAAAGATGTCCAGATCCCGAAGCTTCAATACCGTTGGCCTCGTTGGGAGAGTCGGCAATCCGATGGTCGTCGATTCCGTTGTCGCAGTCGCGCGGTTTCTTGCCGGGACCGGTGTCGAACTCGTGCTGGAGAGGGCAACGGCGCCGATGTTGCCCAACGGCGACCACGAGATCCTGGACCGCGGAGAACTGGGTGCGCGGTGCGACCTGATCGTAGTGGTCGGCGGCGATGGCAGTATTCTTGCCGTTGCCCGCGACCTCGCCGACAGCCCGGCGCTGGTCGTTGGCGTCAACCGCGGGGGCTTGGGCTTTCTCGCCGACGTTTCGCCGGATCAGATCGAACAGAAGATCGGCGCCGTCCTGGCGGGGGAATACACGGTGGACGAACGCGCTCTGCTCGAGGCCCGCATCATTCGCAGCGGCGAATTCGCCGACTCCTGCGCGGCGTTGAACGATGTCGTGGTGAACGCCGGCGCCGCCTCCCGAATGATGGACTTCAAGCTGTATGTCAATGGCGACTTCGTCTACGACCAGCGCTCGGACGGATTGATCGTCGCTACGCCGACCGGATCGACGGCTTACGCCCTGTCCGCGGGCGGGCCGATCATGCATCCGAGCCTGGATGCCAACGTCGTCGTGCCGATGTTTCCGCATACGCTGACATCGCGTCCCCTGGTGGTGCCGGGCGATGCCGAAATCAGGGTGGTGATGGGAACCGCCGCGGCCGTACCGCACGTGTATTGCGATTCGCAGGTCGACTATGCGCTGCAACCGGGAGACGAAGTCGTGATCGTCAAGCATCCGCGCACGCTCCACCTGGCCTATCCCGTGGACCACAGTTTCTTTCAGTCCTGCCGCAGCAAGCTCGACTGGGCGAGCCGCCTGGGCAACGGCTAGGGCCGGTCCACGTCCCGCACCACGCCGGCGTCGTCGGTCCAGAGTTGGACGAGAGATCGCGAGTGGCGGCGGATGACTTCGCGCGCGCCCTGGTCGCCTTCCAGTTGTTTGAGCGCTTCGAAGTAATCCTGGGCGAAACCGACCGGATGTCCCGGGGTGCCGCGATACAGGGGCCGAACGATGCACCCGGGCGCCGCCAGCTCCAGCAGTTGCCGTAAGGTCGCCGGCTGTGCGAACGGCATGTCGGCGAGAGCGACGAAAACAAAGGGATGGTCGGTGGCTGCCGCGATGCCGGCAGCGAGACTGCGTCCCATGCCTTGCGCCGCCTCGTCGGCGATGACGATGGTCGGCTCCAGCGGCTCGACCAGCCTGGCGACGGCCTCGTCGTCTTCCTTCAGAACAACAAACAGCTTGTGGAACGCCTGCGCGTAACGCTCTGCGGTACGCACCACCATGGGCGTTCCTTCGAGGCGATGGAGGCGTTTGTCGGTACCGAAGCGGCGCGACACGCCGGCCGCAAGCAAGACAGCCGCCGCGCGGGTTGCGGTTTCCGCGATCAAGCGGCGCGGATCACGGCGTCGAGTTGAATCTGGGTGGCGGGTGCGGCGCTGTAGCGTACAGCGGTGATCTCGGCAAGGATCGCGACCGCGATTTCCGGCGGCGTCTTGCTGCCTATGGGCAGACCGATCGGCGCGTGCAGCCTCGCGATCTCCGCGTCGGTGAGTTCCAGCGCCTTCAGGCGCGCGCGCCGGTTGGCCGAAGTGCGGGTGGATCCCATCGCGCCGATGTAGAACGCGTCCGTCTTCAGCGCCACCATCATGCCCATGTCGTCGATGCGCGGGTCGTGCGTCAGCGCGACGATCGCCGTAAGCGGATCGTGGGCATGTTTTTCGATGGCATCATCCGGCATGTCGTTGATTTTGATGACGCCCGGAACGGAGAACTCGTCGAGCAGGTGCGCGCGCGGGTCGCATACCGTCACCTGATAGTCGAGCGCCTGCGCCATTTCCGCCACGTACGATGAAACCATGCCGGAACCGATGATGAACAGTTGGCGTTGCGGGCCGTAAGTGTGTGCGAGAACTTCCGCTGTCTCGTCGTAGTCTAGCGGCGCGTGCGCGTCCACATCCTCGATTGCGGTCGCGCCGCTCCGCAAATTGACGTTTCGCCGGACGGAACGGCGGCCGGCAACGCGCTCCCGGAGATGCCCGAAGTGGCCCCGGAACGCATCGTTCGCGGGCAACGGTTCAACGACGATGTTCAGGTGCCCGCCGCAGGGTAGCCCCAGCCGCTCCGTCTCTTCCGGGGTGATGCCATATTGGAAGAATTGCGCCCGCTCGCGAGCGAGTTCGCCGGACGTGAGCTTCTCCAGCAGATCGTCCTCCACACACCCGCCGGACAACGATCCCCGGACCTGGCCTGCGCGGTTGCACGTCAACAGCGAGCCCACCGGCCGCGGCGAAGAACCCCAGGTCTGCACCACGGTGGCGAGCCAGCACGACTCGTCGGTTTCGAGCCATTGGCAGACCTGATCGAGTACTTGTTGGTCAACGGCTTGCATGGGTTTAGTGTATCACCGGCAAACCGGGGTCAATACCCTGACCGGAGGGGGCACTGTTTCATGAAAGTAGAAGTTGATGGTGCCACGCTGTACGTGGAAGTTGACGGGCCGGAGTCCAATCCCGCGCTTCTCCTCTGGCCTCCTGGCAGATGTACCGTGCGCGTGTGGGACCATCTGGTGTCCAGGCTGATCGATCGATTCCGCATCGTGCGCATCGACATCCGGGGTCTCGGTCGGAGTTCGCCTGCCGCGGATCCCGAGACGCAATCACATTCGAGCAGTACGCCAGGGACGCCTGCAACGTGCTAGATCAGCTCGGCATCGAACGCTGCCACGTCTGGTCGCAGTCCTGGGGCTCGCGGCCCGCCATGGTCTTTTGCGCCTTCCATCCGGACCGGGTCATTTCCGCGGCCCTCTACGCCGCCAACACGGATCAACCGGATGTGCCGGCGCAGCAGGAGGGATCGAGACGCGCCGCTGCCCAACGCCGCGAGGTGGGCATCGAGTCGAGCCCGCCGCCGAAGGGCTTCGGCGAACACCAACATCCGGAAGCTGCGGGCAAGGCCACGGGGGCGTTGCGGAAGTTCAACCTGGCGACCGTAGTGAACAAGCTCACCATGCCGGTGCTGATCGGCACCGGCAGCCACGACCCGAACCTGGTATCCAGCCGCGTCATCGCCGCCACGGCTCCCAACGCGAAACTGTCCGTGCTGGAATGCGTTGGCCACAACGGCATCCTCGAACATCCGAGCAGTTCGCTGAATTCGCCTTTGCGGATTGCGCCATCAAACAGAAGGGACTGGCTTTCGTGCAGTGCATAACCGCCGGCTTCCCCAACCGGTTGTCCCGCCCAGGCAGCCGGCAGATTCTGCTGGCGACCGTGCGTGGCTGGCCTCGTGGATGACCGCCAAGATCGACTTGAAGATGTCGTTCGGATCGAAGCGCGTCGTGATACGGGTGTCGTCGCGGACGCCGCCGGTGAATGGATGTGCGCCGTCAAGACGACCGCGAAAATCCGAAGCCTAGTGTCGTGTCACGCGAGTTCGCGCTTTGCAGATTGCGCCATGCGCGTCAATGCAAGGCGTGGCTTTCGTGCAGGGCATATCCGCCGGCATATTCGCAACCGGTTGTCCACAACCGGCAGCCGGCGATGCATGGCTGATCTCCGTGAAGGGCGGCCTCACGGGGCCCGTGGCCGCGATCGCCCCTTGGCAGATGGAGCCGGACCGAAGCCGTCGTGCGGGTGTCGTCGCCTTGCCACGACCGCCGGTGAATGGACGTGCGCTGAAGCGTCATAACTCGCGTGACACGACAGCTAGTGCTCCGTCAAACCTAAATCTACGGGTATCTGCGGGTCTTTTTGGCCCCTGGCTTCGTTGCTCCTCCTTGTGTGGTGCCTGCCACACCGCGTCGTCGCGCCTCGCCAGGAACCAAAAATCCCTCGCAGCTACACTCGCATTTTTAGGCTTGACGGAACACTAGCCCGCATATCTCACCAAGGGCCGTGATGATCGCGCAGGATTTTTTCCGCGTGCGCGTGCTCGCGAGCGGAAGCATAGCCGCCGCTTATGGTGTAGCGAGCACGTGCGCGCACGCGGAAAAAAGACCAGCGAGGGCGCGGCCAGCGCAGTCTGTATTGGGCAGGTCACAGGAAGTACGACATACCCGATTGATAACAATGACATTCAGTAACGTGACAAGCGGCTTGGTGAGATATGCGGGCTAGTGCGGTCATCAGCTCCCGGGCCAGCGCCTCCTGGCGCGCTTCCGGGAATGGTCCCCGAAGTGTCAGCGGTTTTCCCTGCCGCTCAATGGCGGCGTCGATCATTGGTGGCAGCACTTGAGCAAGTTCCGCGAATATGGGATTTATGGTGGATTGGCACAGCCCGGGTTCGTACTCGTCCAGCAGGGCATCGTAGGCATCGCAGCCCAGTGCGTCCGCCAGCGCGGCGGCCTGTTGGCGTGTAAGAGAGACGACGTTTTCCAGTTTGTCGGCAACGGCGCCCCAGTCGTTTTTTGGGCGAGCCTCCCGCCAGACCTGTTCGCAAGTCGATGTTGCTTCTGCAAGCGCCCCAACGAGACTGGCAGGTACTTTTGTGGCCCTGGTCCATTGCCGCCGCATTTCTGCCTGGTTTGCGACCTCCCAGGGATCCCTTCCAATGGCGGATTCGAACAATTCTCCCAAGTCGGGCGCCGCCACGAGTTCGTGAATTGTTTTCTCCTGCGCCGCGATAGCCTCGGACCGGGCGGTCCCGCCTCCAGGAGGCATTTGGGTCTGGGCGTCCCAGAACAACATCGCGAGGCCGTGTTTGAGGCGGCCTATCTCCTTGAATCGTTCGTGAAGCTTCTCGTAGCTCATGGTCTCACTCCTTGATTGATTGAGAACCCGGCATCCAACGCCGATTGGGTCATTTGGATATCGGCATCCAGTAACCGGTACTTCGGCGAGCTGCGCGGGTTTTGGGTCGTCGGATCAGAGGGGCAATTGGGACACCATGGATCCCATGGATCCAGACACACGGGCAGCGGACAGGGCGGGCAAGGCTAGGGTAAACAGGGCGGCGGGCACCAGGGTAGCGGAATCCCCACAGGAGGGCGCGCTTGTGTTTGAGAGCGCGCATCGACACTGCGCCGCAGCGCAATCGGGTGCTGGAACCAGGCAGACCCCGAGTAGAACAATCATGACCCCGGCCGAAGCGGGGGCATATCCATCGATCCGGTTGCGACGCGGTTCCCGGGGAATGAAATCGTGCCTTGACATGTAAATCTCCGCGTTTTCAATTGCTAGAGCGCATCAACGTGTCGAGAAACGCTCGGACAGTCAACGACACCAACGCTCGAACCGGCACGCAGAGCTATCGTCCGACAAATGTCATCGACGGCATGCCAGTGGCATCGAGGTCGTGCGCGGCTGTCCTGTGTTGTCGTTATTTGTCCGGTGACAGATCGGAGACGCAGTCCCGGCGATCCGCACCGGAAACTGCGCCAGCTTGTCGTCAACCAAAGTAGTGGCGAAGCGTTTGCCGGTTCCTTTGGAGCCATGCCGCGTTCAGACGGATGCGCTCCAATGCCTGTCGGATAGCCCGATCGGCTGATGGGGTCGGATGCGCCGCGAAGAAATCGGCAACTTCGTCGTGCCTGCTGGTGGAGCTAAAGCTATCCACGATGCCCACGAGGCGCATCATGTCGAATCCGCCGTCGCCATAGCGTCGGTCGAATTCGCTCCAGTTTTCTCTCAGGAAGCCCCAGGCAAGGCTGCGGCCGCGAACGTTTGCCGCTAACGCCGATATGATCAGAACCGTATCCTGCGATCTCACTTCGTCGCCAAGGGAGCGCCGAAGCGTTTCGCTGAGGAGTTCCTCGTCGCGAAATCGTGCCATCGATAGAAGCAAGCGCGTTTTCTCTTCGTGCAGATCGGCGGCATGCTCCAGTTCCCAGACGCGGTCGTACAAATCTCGCCCGCCATCCTGGGCTACCAGGCCGTAAACGATGCTTCGCAGATCGGGGTGCAGTCTGCCCGCGCCGCTTTGATGGTCCTCGAACAGCGCTCGCGCTTCGGCGAGTACCGCGGCGTCGCCGTAGCCGCCGGCTTCGCGGAGAACCGTGGCGCGCAGCAGCGTATCGAGATGGCCCTCGCCGGCCCGGGCTTGCCAACCCGAACGCCGGGCGGCAGCGGCGAACAGGCGGCGGCCGAACGCCCGGAAGTCTTCCAGACAGGGTTCGTCGGCGATCATTGCTTCGATCTCCCGAAGGTTGGTGGCGAGATTGCTCCAGACGGATGCGTCCGTCTCGTCCTTGTAGGCCTCGGCTACAGACAGGAACCGCGCAATGCTCAATAAACCGGCCCGCGATAGGGCATAGGCATCGGACTGTAACCCGAGGCGATCGGTGGCGGACAATCCTTGGCTCGCAATCACCGGCACGAGGCGCTCCCAGTCCTGATCGGCGTAGTTCACCCGGTAGAACCCGGTCTGGTCGGGGTTTAGCTTGAACCAGGCCGGTTGCTCGATCGGGCTCCACAGGCATACTGTGGCGCTGGGGGCGTCGAGAAGCGTTGACGTCACGGGAGAGTGGGTGGCGGGCACGGTCACGGTCAGTGGCACCGGCCAGATCTCGTCGTCTACCGTTTCGGTGTAACCCAGTATGGCTTCGTAGACGAAGCGGCTCTGTTGTACCTCCAGCGATAGTCTGCCGCTGGTCGCCGTTGTGCGCACGTTGAGTACCGGGTAACCCGTCTGACCTGTCCAGCGGCTCATCAACTGCACGACAGGCATCTGCGATGCGTCTTCCAATGCCTGCCAGAGGTCGACGGTCGATGCGTTGCCGTAGGCATGTCGATCGAGGTAGAGGTTCAGCCCTTTACGGAAGGGATCTGGTGACAAGTAGTGCTCCAGCATGCGCAATACGGAGCCGCCCTTGCTGTAGCTGATGGCGTCGAAGAGCTGACCGACGTCGGTCACCTCGCGGACCTCCTGGTGGATAGGATGGGAGTTCGTCAGCGCGTCAAGGGAAAACGCGCGCGCAGTCTCGGTATTGACGAAATCGGTCCACATCGACCACTCGGGATACAACCAGTCCAGCGCCTTTGTGGCTGCCCAGGTTGCAAAGCTCTCGTTTAGCCACAGGGCATCCCACCAGAGCATCGTGACAATGTCTCCAAACCACATGTGCGCCAGTTCATGAGCACACACAACAGCGATTCTCTTCCTGGTGTCCGCAGATGAGTTGAGCTCATCCAGAAGAACGGCCGTCTCGCGATAGGTAATGCACCCCCAGTTTTCCATCGCGCCCGCCGCGAAATCGGGCAGCGCGACGTGGTCCAGTTTTGGCAACGGATACTTGACGCCGAAATAGTCCTGGTAGAAAGAGAGCAGCTTGACCGACGTGTCCAGGGTGAACCGACCTTGCTGTTCCTTGCCGCGTGTCGTCCAGACGCGCACGAGCGTGCCGTCGGCCGCCTGCTTTTCGATGTGCGCCAGATCCCCGACGACGAAAGCCAAAAGGTATGTGGACATGACCGGCGTAGTGTCAAACTCGACGGACTTGATGCCCCGGCCGAGGTCGTGTTCGGCCACGACCGGCATGTTGGACACGGCGACCATTTGCTGCGGCACGATCAGTGAGACCTTGAAGGTCGCCTTCAGAGCCGGTTCGTCGAAACAGGGCAGGGCGCGCCGGGCGTCGATGGGCTCGAACTGAGTGCAGGCGAGCCAGGCGGTTTCGCCCTCGGGATTCGTGTATCGGCTGCGGTAGAAGCCACGCAGTTTGTCGTTTAGTTCGCCACGAAATGCCAGCTCGAGATGCCGATTGCCAGTTGATCGCGACGGTGCTTCAGCAAACATGATCGTCGCTGTCTGGTTGCCAATGTCGTACGTGATTTCGGCAGCTTCCTGATGCTGTTTCCGACGGTCCTCTTTCCAGACGAGCACGGCGGAATCGATTTGGATTTCGAGGCAGTGAAGTGTGATGCTGGTGACGCCTTCATTGATCGCCAACTCGATTTCGACCTCACCCGAGAATGTGAAATCGTTGAATTCGGGACTTAGGGTCAGGTCGTAGTGTATTGGCCGCACCGTGTCCGGCAACCGGAATGCATCGGTGGCGGGTTTCTCGTTGGACATGCAATTTCTCCTGCCGGTTGATTACAAGGGGTGTGGTCTCTGGTGTCCGCTCCCCGCACCCTTCGAATGGTATATGCCTTGAGCTTTGAAGGAGGAATCAGCGTATTTCTGAAGGACCGATGCGGCAATGACAGGGGGTTGACACTTTCAATACGGTTCTTGGGACCGCGCTCTGAACGGGAACTGTCTTCGGTGTCCGGCACCAAAGCGATTGACAGATTGGAGCCTTCAGCCCACTGGATTACAGTGCGCCCGTGACGCCCAGGGAACTCCGACGTTACAAGTCCTCCAGCGGTGGTGGCAGTGTTGTTCCATGCAAGCCTTCAGCCCACTGGATTACAGTGCGCCCGTGACGCCCAGGGAACTCCGACGTTACAAGTCCTCCAGCGGTGGTGGCAGTGTTGTTCCATGCAAGAGCAAACCAAACACGAAGTTGTTCATGCGGTCAAATACGCAGCCACGCGTTCTTGCCCTCGACCAGCGCGTTATCGTTGGAGGTGCGGACGCGGACTTGGTGAATCGCTCGGACCTCGCCTACGAGGTTGATCAGGCACAGGCCCTTGGTGTTCCCTGGTCCAGAGATCAGCCGAAGTCGGAGCGGCTGGAGCAAATCAAAGTCCTCGCCACGCATGCAAACAATGACCATGGCTCGATCAGCACTAGTGTTCCGTCAAGCCTAAAAATGCGAGTGTAGAGGTTGATCAGGCACAGGCCCTTGGTGTTCCCTGGTCCAGAGATCTGCGAGGGATTTTTGGTTCCTGGCGAGGCGCGACGACGCGGTGTGGCAGGCACCACACAAGGAGGAGCAACGGAGCCTTCAGCCGGGAGCGCGAGGGGCACCCCTCGCATGAAAACCATCAGGGGCCAAAAAGACCCGCAGATACCCGTAGATTGGCGTGCATAGGTTTGACGGAGCACTAGGACTATCGACCGATCCCTCAAAGGGAGCTTTCGACAGCGGCTTGGTCGGTGCCTTCGCGGAGATCCTGATCACCGAAGCCCTGCCGAACTCGTTACGGGGCGACCTCGTCTGACCGGTTTCGGACTTTGTGCTGGCGCCGCGCGACGACAGCTTCATCCGACAGCGTTGGAATCATCTTCGAATCGGGGCGAAAACCGTCGCCAAGACCGCACCGGTCCGATGTTCAAACCGTCGCTGCGTTCCTCGATTCGATCCTGAGGTCGGCTCCGCCCGAACTAGATTTCCAGTCCAACCGACAGGAAGACCCGCCGTCCGCGCGGATCGGCGGAGCGGGGATCGTAGCTGCCGGCGATGTTGACAAGGGGAGGATCTTCGTCGAACAGGTTGGCGACGCCCAGCTTGATCGATGCCTCCGACCCGTCGCGGATCAGTTCGCCGAGGGACCAGTGGATGTTCGCGTCCAGTGTCGTGAAGCTGTCTATTGCGCCGCCGCCGTCGTCCTCGTAGGGGCCCACATGTCGTGCCATGGCGGTGAGCAGAAAGACGTCCCGGGACCAACCGACGCTGACGGCGGCGCTGAATCGCTGATTGGGCACGCCGACGTTGGCCCGGTTGAGTTTGCCCAGCGCATCGATCGCCACGCCGGCGTTGGTCACGTCGTAGGCGAGTCGCCAGGTCGCCTCGACCCAGGCCGAGAGCAGGCCGCCGGCCGCTTCCAGGTTGGTGCGCGCGGAAAGGTCGATGCCAGCGGTTTCAATCGAATCGGCGTTGATGAAGGCGACCTTGACGATCGAGATCGTGCCGGCGGAGGTCCGTTCGACCCGCGGATCGAACGGATCGGCGTTGACGATGGCCTGCGCGTTGTCCTTGCGAAGCACGTCCTCGAACGTGTACCGCCACAGGTCGGCGCTGAACGCCGAGCGTGCATCGCGCCACGTCGCACCGATGTTGATTGCGCGCGAGGTCTCCGGCTTCAGGAGTGGATCGCCGACGGTACGGCGTCCGACGAAGGTCGTGGAGCCGTCGTGGTCGACGATGTTGGTGAAGTTGGTCTGCACGCCCTGGGTCTGGAATGGCGAAGGCGCGCGGAATGACGTGCCGAAGGAGCTGCGCACCGAAAAGGCTTCCGTGGGGCGGAACAGAAGCGTGACCTTCGGGTCCAGCGTGTCCCCGGTGCCCGTGCCATAGTCCTCGTAGCGCAATGCGAAGGTGGTCTCGACGCGTTCTCCCAGCGGTAGCCAGACCTCGCCGTACGCAGCGAACACCTCGTCTTGGGCGGCGAAGTTGGCGTTGCCGATGAGAAACGCGAAGCCGTCCTGGCGCGTGATGGAGTCGTAGGAAAAGTCCAGCGTCTGGTCGCGGTATTGCGCCCCGACGGCATATGCGCCGCCGAACCTGGGCATGAACCCGGTGACGTTTGCCTCGAACGTCGTGAGTTGGGACTCGCCGTCGCCGAAATAGTCGCCGATGATGAATTCGCGCAGTTCCGGCGGGTTGAAAAGCGGGTCTCCCGGGCGCGCAGCGAAATTCGAACTGAACGGATTGAAGAACAGGCAGCCGCCCTGGCCGGGTAAGGTGGTGTCCGGGTTGCAACCGTTTCCGCCGAAACCCAGGAGCGCCGCCTGGAAATTGGCGGCGATGACATCGCGGGGATTGAGGAGAGCGTCGTTGACTGCCCGCACCAGGGACGCGTCCCAGGAAATCCCGTTCGACAACTGACCGTTGGCGCCGAGCGCGATGCGCGCCGTGTCGTGCTGGTAGTAGTTCACTTCCGGCGGATGCCCGTAGCCGTACGGTCGACCCTGGAACCAGACGTCTTCGCCGAATGTGTTGCCGGGATGGTTGGCCGGCACCCTAGGCGTATTGAGCACCGGGAAGCTGGGCGACACATCGCGACTGATGTCGTTTCGCGCGTAGCCGAACTCCGTCCACACGGTCGTCGAATCGTTCCAGTGCCAGTCGACTCTGCCCCAGGCTTGCGCGCGCTCTTCGTTGGGCACCGCCGTGACCTGCGGGCCGTAGTCGAAGCGGCAGAGCGTTCCGCCGTTCGCCAACTCCTGCAGCAGTCCGTCGTAGCGCTCGCATCCCGCATCGGCGACAGTACGCCCGAGCGACGGCACATTGAAACTCCCGGGATTGCCGAAGCCGCTCGTGGCGGGGCGCAGCCAGTCCACTTCGATGAGCACGAGACTGGTGCGGTCGAGATAACTGGCCGCCAGGAGGAATTCGCCGTCGCCGGCGATCTTCCCTCCGACGACGCCATCGACGGTGATGTCGTCCTGCGAACCGTTGCCGGTCCGGCTGCGGTACTCGGCCTGGACCTCGATCCCCTCAAAGCCCTGGCGCGTGATGAAGTTGGCGACGCCCGCCACCGCATCGGAACCGTAAATGGCCGTGGCCCCGTCCTTCAGGATCTCCACGCGCTCGATTGCCATCGGCGGTACCAGCGCGGCCAGGTCGACGAAACTCGAACCGTCGTCTGTCTGCACGGCGGAGAGGACTTGCCTCCTGCTGTTCAGCAACACGAGCGTAGACGCGACGCCAAGCCCGCGCAGATTGACATTGGCCGTGCCCACGGTGAAGTTCTGCGTGAGGTTGTCCGCGTTGTTCTCCGCGCCGGCATTGATGGCGAGCACTCCGACGAGATCGCGCAGATCCCTGAGTCCCGCCTCGCGCAGGCTGCTGCCGTCGTAGTTCGACAGGGGCGACGGCGAATCACCCTGCCGTCCGATCCGGCTCCCGGTCTTCGCGGTAACGACGACTTCCTCGATGGCTTCCTGTTCGGCGACTCCATCGGTGGCGGTGAGCGCAAAGGACGCAGCAAGTGCGAGACTCGCGCATTTTCGTGCGACCGCGCCGCATCCGCCGCCGCCAAAACGCATGTGCATCGCGCCAGCTCCGAACCCTATCCACTGAACACAAGATTACAGCCTATCCGGCGGGGCGGGGGAGTGCGGCTCTAACCGCTCGCGCGTGCGGTAGACTCGGCGCCGTGTTTCCAGTCATTCGCCGCCTGCTTTTCACGCTGCCTCCGGAAACGGCGCATCGGCTGGTGTTGGCGGTACTGCGCGCCTGGGGTGCGGTAGCTCCAGCGCCGCCGGCGAGTGCGACGCCGGTTCGAGTCATGGGGTTGGATTTCCCCAATCGGGTCGGGCTTGCCGCGGGGCTCGACAAGGACGCGGTGGCGGTGCGCGGCTTCGCCGACCTGGGTTTCGGTTTCATCGAGGTCGGCACGGTGACGCCGCGACCGCAGCGGGGCAATCCGAAGCCCCGGCTGTTTCGTTCGGTGCCGAATCGCGCGCTGATCAACCGCATGGGTTTCAACAGCGACGGGATGGACGCGGTTCGGCAGCGGCTCGTTCGCTTGCGGAAACGCCCCTTGAGGACGCTGGTCGGGATAAACATCGGCAAGAACCGCGATACGCCTCTGGCCGATGCGCTCGACGACTATCGGGCGGTTCTCGCCGCCGTGCATGACCTGGCGGACTACGTGACGGTCAACATTTCTTCACCGAACACGCCGGGGTTGCGCGACCTGCAGGCGAGTGACGCTGCAGAGCAGCTACTGGCTGCCTTGAGCCGAGAGCGCGATACCTTGGGCGAAGCTTCCGGCCGACGCGTTCCCCTTGCGGTGAAGATCGCGCCGGACCTCGATAGCAGCCGTTTGCGAGACGTCGCCGCTGTCGTCAGGGAGACCGGTATCGATGCGGTGGTTGCGGGCAACAGCACCTTGTCGCGCCCGGCGGGCCTTGACCCGACGTTTGCGAAGCAGGAGGGCGGGCTCAGCGGCGCGCCGATGGCGGCGCTGGCGCTGGAGTCCGTCGCGGTCTTGCGCGAGGCGCTCGGAGGGGAGGTACCGATCATCGGCACTGGCGGCATACTCGATCTTGAGACGGGCTGCGCGATGCGGCGCGCGGGCGCCGACCTGATACAGATCTATACGGGCTTGATTTTTGCCGGTCCGGCGTTGATCCGGGCGCTGCAGACGGCGCTCGACAACACAGCGCAGTAGCCCTCGACAGCGGCGACGCGGCGGGCAACAATCGGGGCTATCGGGTTGGTGACCGGCGCTTCGGCACAAGGGGAAGAAGACATGGACGCTGACAGCCTATCCCAACAGCCTGCGCTCGTCTTGCTGGACGACATCGGGTTGCTGCGATTCCACGGCCCGGACGCGATCGGATTTCTGCAAGGCTACCTGACCTCCGACGCGACGGAACTCGGCGACGAGCCGAAATTCACCGCGATGTGCAACATCCGGGGCCGCGCGGTTTGCACGGGATATGCCTGGTTGGATGGGCAGGCGGTCACCCTCGCGCTGCACCGCTCTTTGTGCGCGACCGTGCAGGAATTCTTAAGGCCCTACCTGATGTTCTCGAAGACCCGGCTTTCGGATGAATCGGCCGCCGCTTTCGTGTTGGGCGCGCTGGGCGACGTCGGCCAAGCCATCGACCGTTTCCCGTCGCCGGCTCGCCGACTCGACGAAACGCGCCAATTGTTCGTGTTGCCCAGGAACGCTCCGGGGTTCGATGACGTGCGAGCGGACGCTGCGACGGATGCCGGGCGGCGAGCGCGGGTGCGTTGGGACCTTGCCTTGATCGAACGGCGGGAAGTCTGGCTGGCGGCGGATACCGCGGGCGAATTCCTGCCGCAGATGATCGGGTTGGACGCGATCGGCGCCGTCAGTTTTTCGAAGGGCTGCTATCTCGGACAGGAAGTCGTTGCCCGAGCGCAGCACCTGGGTGAGGTGAAGCGCAAGCTCGCCGCCCTGGACTGGTCCGGGGCTCCGCCATCTGCGGGTACCCAGGTCGAGGCCAACGGCCGAAGAATCGGCGTCGTGGTGGCGGTTGCGGGATCGGCTGATTGCGGGGGCAGGGCGCTCGCGGTGCTCCGTATGGGTCTTTCCGGCCCGTATTCGTCGCCGCAGTCCGCCACGGCCTTCCTGCCGAGCAAATGATGGCCTCGTTCACTCTCCGGGCTGTCCGGTGGATGTTGCGCCGCGTCCCGCAAGGCCGGGCGGATCCGCTATCGGCTGCAACTTGCGCATCGCGTTGTATCATGGGATGGCGAGCGGCATAAGGCATGGGGGATTTCACAATGCATCAGCTATTGATCAAACGATTGGCCGCGGCGGTCGCGGTAGTGGCCGCGGCGCCGATCGCCGCGGATGGGCTCGACACAGGCGATACCGCGTGGGTAATGACCTCCACGGCCCTGGTATTGTTCATGACGTTGCCGGGCCTTTCGCTTTTCTATGCGGGACTGGTGCGCTCCCGCAACGTGTTGAGCGTCCTGATGCAATGCTTCACCATCGCCTGCCTGGTATCGCTGCTGTGGCTTCTGGTCGGCTACAGTCTGGCGTTCGGCGAAGGCAACTTCTTTGTCGGCGGCCTGGGCAAGGCGCTATTCGCCGGCATTGGCGAGGATGCCATGTCGGGCACCATCCCCGAATCGGCTTTCGCCATGTTCCAGTTGACGTTTGCCATTATCACCCCGGCGCTGATCGTCGGCGGTTTCGCCGAGCGCATGCGTTTCTCCGCGGTGCTCCTGTTCACGACGCTGTGGCTTCTATTGGTCTATGCGCCGGTTTGCCATTGGGTCTGGGGCGGTGGATGGCTCAGCGAAATGGGCTTCATGGATTTCGCGGGCGGCTCTGTGGTGCACATCACCTGCGGCACGGCTGCGATCGTCGCCGCCATGACGATGGGTTCGCGCCGGGGCTTCCCGGATCGCATGACGCCGCCGCACAACATGACCTTGACCGTCATGGGAGCCGGCATGTTGTGGGTCGGCTGGTTCGGCTTCAACGGCGGCAGCGCGCTGGCCGCGAACGGGGATGCCGCCATGGCGATCGCCGTGACGCACATATCCGCTGCCGCCGGTGCGTTCGTCTGGATGGTCGCGGAGTGGATTCGCTTCGGCAAGCCGAGCGTGCTCGGCGCGGTCACCGGAATGGTGGCGGGCCTGGCTACGATCACGCCCGCTTCCGGTTACGTCGGACCTGGGGGGGCGCTCATTATCGGCATCGCCGCCGGTGTGATCTGTTTCGCGGCGACGAACTTCCTGAAGCGCACGTTGAGGATCGATGACTCACTCGACGTGTTTCCCGTGCACGGTGTCGGCGGCATACTCGGGATCGTTCTCACTGGCGTGTTCGCCAGCAAGCTCCTCGGGGTGTTCAGCGGGCAGCACGACATCGATATCGGCAATCAGGTCGGCGTACAGGCCATTGGCGCGCTCGCGACCCTCGCCTATACGGCGGTGCTCACCTGGGGCATCCTGAAAGTGGTCGATATGGTAACCGGCATCCGCGTTACCGAAGACGAGGAAACCGAAGGTCTCGACCTGACGCAGCACGAGGAACGGGGTTACGACCTGTAGCTTCGCTCGATTCGAGGCTATTCCGCGCGCCGGAAGGCGCTGCGGACAAGCGCGTCGACCAGGCTCTCGAAGTCGTAGCCCGCCGCGCGGGCGCCGTCCGGGTACAGGCTCGTCGGCGTCATGCCGGGCATTGTGTTGATCTCCAACAACCGGATCTCGCCCTCGTCGGAAACGATGAAGTCTGCGCGGGACAGGTCCCGGAGTTCGAGCGCGCGGTGGCCGGCGATGGCGATTCGCTGCAGTTCGGCGCGCGTCGTTTCCGGCAGCGGCGCGGGCACGATGTGTTCGCTCTTGCCGGGCGTGTATCGGTTTTCGTAGTCGTACCATTCATCGGCTGCCGTGAGGATCTCGATCGCCGGCCAGGCCGTCGGCTGTTCGCCCTCGATATCGAGCACACCGACCGTGATCTCGCTGCCCGCCGCGAACGGCTCGATCATCACCGGTCCGCCGAAACGCATGGCCACGGCGATGGCATTGGGGAGATCGCCGCCGTTCGGCATCGGCGTCGTGCCTAGCGCCGAGCCCTGACGGCTCGGTTTGACGACGACACGGTCGCCGAACCGCTCTTCGACGGCGACGACTGCGGCCTGGATGTCCTCTCCGGGCTTGATGACAAGTTCGTCCAGCACGGGCAGTCCGGCAGCGCGGAACAGCGCTTTCGACGTTTGCTTGTCCATGCCGATGGCGCTGCCGCGCACGTCGCTCCCGACGTAGGGATAGCCGAGCGTTTCCAGAAATCCCTGCACGGTGCCGTCTTCCCCCGGTGATCCGTGAAGCATGGGGAAGACGACTTGAGGTTCGGCGCCCGCCAGCGCGTCGGCGAGCCCCTCGTCGAGTTCCAGCAGCGTCACGATCATGTGCCGTTGGCGCAGCGCTTTCACCACTTCCGCCGCCGACGACCGCGATACCCTCGCTTCGGGCGACACCCCGCCTGCGATTACCGCCACATTTACATCCATGGTGCGTTCTCCACCGTAATGTCGCCCAGATCGTCCGCGGGTTCGAAGCCGAAAATCCTGGCGAAGAACAGGTATTCCGCCTCGATGGCGCGCGCCGCGTTTTCCGCCCTGCGGAAACCGTGGCCCTCCCCCTCGAACAGAAGATACGCCACGGGCACTCCCTTCGCTTTCAGCTCCGCGAACATTGCTTCGGACTGGTTCGGCGGCACGATGCGGTCGTCGGACCCCTGAAAGAAGATCATCGGACACCGCGCGCGTGCCGCGTGGCGGATAGGCGAGCGCGCATCGAAATCGGCTTCGTCCACAAGCCGGTGAACGTAGCGCGACTCGAATTTGTGCGTGTCCCGCGCAAGCGCCGCCAGGTCGCCGATCCCGTAGTGGCTCGCGCCGGCGCGGAAGACATCGGCGAAAGTGACTGCCGCCAGGGTGGTGTATCCGCCCGCGCTGCCGCCGCGGATGGCGATGCGGTTGGCATCGATTCTCCCGTCGAATGCGAGGTGCCTCGCTCCGGCAACGCAATCTTCCACATCGACGATGCCCCACTGGCCGTTGAGCCGTTCCCGATATGCGCGGCCGAAGCCGGTGCTGCCGCCGTAGTTCACATCGAGCACGCCCCAACCACGGGACGTGTAGTACTGGATTCTGAGACTCAGGTCACGTCCGGCTGCGCTGGTGGGCCCGCCGTGGGTCGTCACGAGCAGCGGGGGCAGTTCGCCTTCCGGCCCGACGCATACGGGGTGCTGCGGCGGATAGAAATTCGCGTACGCGCGCGCGCCGTCCGTGGACGTGAAGCTGATCGTCCGCGCCGCGGAGAGCGTCCCCTCGGGGAAGTCGATGTGGCCAGCCCGGGCGAGCGTTGTGGTGTTGCCGGTGGCGATATCGAGTTGGGTCACGCGAGAGACATCGGCTGCGCTGCCGCCGATGAATGTGATGCCGGACGCGGATCGCGTGAGGCTCCGATAGCTCGTAAACGCAGTAGACAGCGGCGTCGTCACACCTCCCTCGATGTCGGCGATGACGAGCTCGGCTTCGCCGTCCTCTATGCGTTGGGCAACCACGTGGCCGGGTCCCGCAACCGCGTAGTTCGTGGACCCGAGCGACCACATGGGCAGGCCATACTCGGCATCGTCGGCGATTGCGACGCGAACGCCGGATGCGTCGTAGCTATGGAGATTCCAGTAGCCGCTCTGATCGGAAACATAGACCAGTCTGTCGTCTCCGACCCACGCGGGCTGGTAGATCGACTCGTCCACGCCTCCCGCCACCACGGTCTCGCGGCGCAAGCTTCCGGTGGCGTCGATGTCGGCGACGACGAGCTGCGTGCCATCCCAGGGCATGTTGGGGTGGTCCCAGACGACAAAGGCGAGGCGGTCGCCGCCGGCGCAAAGGCAAGGCCAGGCGTAGAAGTCGTGGCCGGCGTGCAGAACCGCAACCGCCCCGGTCGCCACGTCGATGCGCACAAGGTCGTTCACGGTCATGTCCGCGTTCGCGTTCGCGGTTTCCGGTACAGACGCCGCCTCATCCTTGCCGATGCCGTGGCGCTCGCGTATCGCGATCAGCCACCGCCTGCGCGGATCCCACTCCAGGCCGCCGAATCTCTCGGTGGCATCGCCCTTTGTGATCTGTTCGGGCGGCCCTCCGTCGATGGGCGCCGCGTAGATGCACTGGTCATGGAAGTTGACGAAATAGGCGGCGGCATCGGAGAGCGCGTAGGCGCCGCCGCCATATTCGTATACCCGGCTGCGCACATTCATCGGCGCCGGCGTGAGATCCCGTCGGCTGCGCCCGTTTGCGGCGACGAGCACGGACCGGCCTCCTTCGCGAGGACGCTGCTCGAGCCAATAGTGGCGGTCGCCGCTGAACTTCAACTCGGAAAAGGAAACGAATCGCGCGGTGGCGAGATCCGCCGTGATCGGCGATGGCCAGGCGCCATGGGGAACGGTCGTCATCGAAATATCGGCCTCGCGGTCAGCGTCAACCGGGGATCGATGGCCGCCCAGCGTTCGTGGTCGCGCCAGGCGCCCTCGATGTGCAGGAAAGCCCGGGAATAGCCTTCGCGCACGAACCCGCAACGCTTCACCAGGTTGATGGAGCGCTGATTGGTGGGTTGGATGTTCGCTTCGATGCGATGCAACCCGAGTTCGCGAAACGCATGGTCCTTGACCAGCTCCAGACCTTCCTGCATGTAGCCCTGTCCGGCGTGGCGCGCCATCGCGTAGTAGCCGAGCGATGCGGAGAGAAATGATCCGCGGACGATGTTGTTGAGGTTGATCACGCCCATGATCGCGTCCGAGTCCCGTCGGCAGACAAGCAGCCCCTCGTGGTCGTCGCGGTGCGTGCGCTTCAGATAGTGCCTGAAGTCGTGCGCTGTCGCCGGCGCCGAGATCCACGGATTCAGAAAAGACTGTCCTTCGGCGACGCGTTCAATCACTTCGCGCCTGTCGGCGCTGCGGACCCTGCGGAGATATACGCGCGTGGCGGGGGCTGTTTCATGCATTCTCATCAAGCCTTTCACGCTTTGTCGTTGCGGCGCGCTTCGCCTCGAGGAGGAATATCTCCCAAATGGTCGTGGGAATCATCGCGAGACCGAGCGCGAGTATATGCAGGGGATGCGGGCGGTAGTGATTGTCCACGAGCCAAAATCCTTCCATGCTGAAACCGGTATGCTGCCAGTACGCCAGGCCAAACGAAGTCAGGGCGGCGGCCACACATAGGAGCGTGAACCGGAGCAGATACCTCATGCCGGGACCGCGAACAGGTAGCAGACGCCGCGGGCGGCAAGCCACGCCCGAAGGAATTCTTTCGCGTCATAGTGCCGCGCTACGCCGAGAGCATCGTTTGCGGCGGGATCGTTTACCACCACCCGATTATTCTGTATGCCGCGAACGATGACCAGATGCCCGGCGCTCGCGGCTACGGCGCTGCCTTCGAGATCCCCCTCGCCGAATGCAATGCTGGCCGCCAGAGGATGTCCGCCGGCGACAGCGCGTTCGATCACTCCCCAATCCACGGCTGTTTCGATCGCGCCGATGATGCCCCAGCGGCTGGCCGCCCAGATATTCTGCGGCCACACGCCGTACAGATCTGTCGCGCGATGATAGGCGGCGTTGACGAGTTCATGAAACGCGTGATCAACCCCCAGATGGTCCATCGCCATGGAAACGCAGGTGGGCGAGCAGATGCGCGCGCGGATCTCTTCCCGCGCCGCAGCCGTCTGGCTCTTGGCCGGTATGTCCAGCACTGGCGTATCCACAGGCGGGGCAACGTCCATCGCCATGCGGGCGGGACGCACGCCGACTGCGACCAGGTAGTCGCCGGGCGGCTCGGGCGCGTCGACCAGCAGACGCAGCCGGCCATTCGGCACCGCTTGTGAAGTTTCGAAATAGTCGATTCTGGATTTGAGTTCTGCCGCGCCGTCGACATGGGGGCATTGACTGATCGGCCGGCCGAAGCCCGCGGTGGCAGACGATGCGTCGCCGTCGACCAGCACCCAGCGGTGGTCGGGACTGTCCGGGCTCGCGAAACTCGGCACGACGATGTGGCCGGACGGTAGCGCTGGCAGGGCTATTTCCGCTTCCGAGACGCCGTCAGCGCGCCAATCCAGTTCCCCGCAGAAAGGTAGCGGATAACGCCAACCGCGCGCATCGGGCGCGAAGGCGATACGCCATGTCACATCGGCTGCCATACCGGTGGAGGTTAAATCGGTGCGGCCGTCTATGGTACCGGCTCAATTGTGCCGGGAGGCACTCTTTTTCGCGCCTGTCCCTACAGGGCAGCGGTCGGTAGGCGGAACGCGCGCCGCGCGTTGTCGGCGGTGATTTCGGCTATTTCCGTCGCGGTGGCGCCGCGCAGCGCGGCGAGCGCGTTCGCGACTTCGACCAGGAATGCCGGTTCGTTGCGCCCCGAGCGGTGCTTCGGGCGCATGGTCCGGGGCATCAGATAGGGCGCGTCTGTCTCGATGAGCAGCCGGTCGCTGGGAATGCGCGGCGCCAGCGTCCGCAGTTCGCCGCCCCGGCGCGTGTCGCAGATCCAGCCGGTGATGCCGATGTAGTAACCCGCGTCCAGCCAGGTGTCGAGATCTTCCGCGGAACCTGTGAAACAGTGGATCACGACGCGGTCCGGTTTCGCCCGGTGGTCGGCCAACAGTCTCGCTGTCTCGCCCCCGGAATCGCGGTCGTGGACAAACAGCGGCATATCGAGCTGCCCTGCGAGTTGAATCTGCGCGGCAAACACATCGCGTTGGGCGGCTGGGGGCGAGAAGTTGCGGTTGAAGTCAAGTCCCGCCTCGCCGATGGCGACAACGTCCGGCCTGCTCGCGAGCGCCGCGATTTCGTCGATCCAGCCGGCGAAGACGGATTTCGCCTCGTGCGGATGTACGCCGGCGGTGCTCCAGACATCCGCATGCGTTGCCGCGAGCCCCGCGGCCGCGCGGGACTCCGCCGTGCTGGTTCCGGTGACGATGATGCCCTCGACGCCGGCGGACCGCGCGCGGACCAGCACTTGGTCGCGGTCGTCTTCGAACGAACGGTGCGTCAGGTTTGCGCCGATGTCGATCACGGCACGCGCTCTTCGTGCGGCTTGAGCAGGCTCGATACCGACTCGCCCAACAGATGGGCGTAGACGAGATCGAAGGCGAGCACGGCCTGAACATAGTCGCGAGTTTCGCTAACCGGAATCGCTTCGATCCAGGCGTCCGTCGGCAGTTCGCGGTGCTCCTTGCGCCAACCGGCCACGCGACTCGGTCCCGCGTTGTACGCGCCGGCGACGAGCGCGCGGTGGCCGTCGTAGCGGTCCATGAGATCGGCGAGATGGTGGGCGCCAAGTTCGATGTTGGCGACCGGGTCGAACAGATCTCGCTGGGACGGTTGTTCGAGACGCGCCTTGGACGCGGCGTACCGGGCGGTGGGGGGCATGAGCTGCATCAGGCCGACAGCGCCGGAAGGCGAAACCGCGCGCGGGTTGAACGCGCTTTCCTTGCGCGTCACGGCGAGCAGCAAGGGCAGCGGCAGATCTGTCTGGAACGCGAGGCGTCGGTAGAGATGCAGGTACGGCGTCGGAAAGCGCAGCGTGACGAGATCGATAAGCTCGGGACGGTTGGCCCCGTATATGGCCTGTTCGATCCAGCCGATGTCGGCCGCCAGATCGATCAGCACGCCCTGATCCGCAGCGCTGAACCTGTCGAACATCCAGTTCCACTCGCGGCGGGCGTGCACCAGGTCGCCGACGGCATAGAGTTCCAGCATGCGTTCTACCGCGGGATGGTCGGGACGACTCGCCGGCGCGGCGGCGCGCGCGTTCAGCGACGGTTCGACTCCCAGTTTCTGGGCGGCGAGGAACCCGTAGTAGGAGCGGTGTTTCGCCACCTCGCGCAGTATGGCTTCGCCCCTTGAGGAGTCCGCGTCCAGGCCTAAGAGCGCCCTGCCGAGCCAGTAGCGCCACTGACGCGTGTCGCGTTCGGCTTCGTCCAGCGCCTCGATCCAGCGCACCGCTTGCGGCCAGCGCTGGTGGATGACGCTCGCCAGTGCCATATCCCGGTTGAACGATGCGGATCCCGGGGCGCCCATGGAATCGCCGACGGGTTCGCCCGCGAGCGCGAGAGCGGCCGTCAGTCGCTCTTCGATGAATGCGCGCGTGGCATCCGGCATGCTGCGACGCTGAAGCGTCCGCCACTGCTTGGCCGCGTCCGCCGCGTTTTCCCGGGCATAGCGCGACAGCGCGTGGGCCAGTGCCTCCGCGCCGTGGGGCGTATTCGGAAACCGCGAGGGTCGGCGCACGTTGTCTGGCCGCACGTGGCCGTCGTACAGGGCCCGCGCGGCACTCGCGCGCGCGCTGGAGAAGCGTCCAAGCAAATAGCGCGCGAGGATCCGTTCGTTCCCGTCGAGAGCGAGACGCAGGCGTTCCCACACCATGTCGTCGGTCAACTTGCCCTGGGCCATCCACACCGCGAACAACGGATCGCATTCCTTCGGTTGCGAGACGCCGACGATCCAGAGTTCCGGCACCAGACGCAGCGCCGCGTCCTTGTCCCCCGTGCGGAAGAGCGATCGCGCGTAGAAGCACCTGCCGTCGGCGCGCTCCATGGGTTCGTAGTGGTCGCGGTAAGTTTGCCAACGCCCCCGCCGCGCCTGCGCGATCAACCAGGCTTCAAACAGGCGCTCACCCAGATGCGTGTCGCTCAAGGATGCCTTGAGCGCGGCGGCGTCGCTCGGGGACATGCGACTGACTCGTCGTCGCGCGTCGAAATACACGAGGTAGGGATGCAGCGGATAGTCGACGAGCGCCGACAACGCGCTGCGGAAATTGCCGCTGTGGCCCGTCTCGATTGCGGAAATTGCGCGCTTGTATTCTGTTCGAAGCTGATAGATGTCCGCGTGGGCCATCCCGGCGACGAACGTGAGCAGGATCGCCAGCAGGATCGCCAGCAGGATCGGGACGCGCCGACGCATGGCAGTCGAGGGCTGCCGCGAAGAGAACACGGGTAACTGGTAAGGCAAGGTCGTCAGTCGGCGCTTTGGCGCGCCCCCGGTCCAACGCGAACGGCCAGCACATCGCAGCAGGCGCCGTGCAGAACGCCGTTCGCTGTCGAACCGAGCAGCAACGCGAGACCGTGTCGCCCGTGGCTTCCAACAACAATGGCGTCGATGCCGGCGCTCATCGCGATGCGATGTATTTCCGTTTCCGGCCGTCCAAAGATCAGGTACCGGTGCCCGTCCGGCACACCGGCACCGGCGCAGAATTCATCGAGACTCGACTGCGCCTGCTCCTGGATCTCGTCCTGCACCGAAGACAAGTCCATGGGAATGTCGCCGCCGTACACGAGACTAAGTGGTTCAACCACGTGAACGACGTGCAGTTCCGCGTCAAACCGACGCGCCAACTGGATCGCCCGCTCGCCCACGGTGCTTGACTCCTCGGCGAGATCGACGGCAAGCAGAATACGCTTGTATCCAACCATGCGATTGCCTTGCGACGCGGTTGCGGCGACGATACAACACAATGATTCGTGTTGCATCGAATAAACGCGGAGGGACCCTTGCCGTGTTGGCCGAGGGAAGCAACGCATGACTTGGTTGCTGGTCGGCGGGCTCTTGGTCCTGGCTTTCGCGCCGGTGCTGTGGTTGATGCCGACGAAGCGTGATCGGCAGCTCGTCAAGCTGCGGGAACAGGCGCGGCGCGAGGGACTGATCGTCGAAGTCACAACATTGCCGAAGCGCCGCGCGCGGGCCGAGGAACGCGTGGGCGCCGACGGCGTCGCGCGCGATGCGACGCAGCCGTGCAGCGCCTACCGCTTGGCGGCGTCCAAGCCCTGGCGTCGCGCGCCCTGCTGGTTCCTGTTGCGCGACGCGGGTGGGGCGACACCGTTGTTGGGGTGGGCGCAGCATCCGGAGGTACCGCTTCCGCGCGTCGACGCTCACTATTGGCGCGCCGTGGGCGGCGCGGTCGCCGGCCTCGAAGATCACTGCCTTGCGACGGAGGTCACCGAGAGTGCCGCGAGCTGGTATTGGTTGGAGAATGCGCGGGGCCGTGAGGCGTCGGAACTGGTGGGCGAAATCGCCGACCGCCTGCGCGCGATAGCGTCGCTGCAGGCGCGCTCCGGGGTGTCCCGCAGCCGGGACGAGTGAGCAAGATCTTGAACCGCCGGCCGCGTGGCGTCGCACCGGGTCGCGTACGCGCTTCGGGAACCATATGGTTGACAGGCACTCCGAACAATATCTATAAGTGCCCCACAGTCGTTGCCTTCGGCTTCGCCTGTGGCCCGGCCCGACTCGTCGTCCACGGGCAACCGCCCCTGGTCGCTGATGCTTCCCGAGGCGTTTGTCACGTGGAAGTTCGAGGAAGAGCGCCCGCCTCGAGAGATCTTCGGTCGGGGAGTCTTCCAGGATGGCTTTCCACGGGCTTGTGGGCAGGCTGGTGCTTCGGTTTAAGAGTAACGAACTTGGGAAGTAGGAAATTCGATGGCGCAATCTTTAGTCATCGTTGAGTCTCCGGCCAAGGCCAGGACCATCAATCGCTATCTCGGCAGGGACTATGTGGTCAAGTCGAGCGTGGGGCATGTCCGCGATCTTCCCGTCGGCGGCAAGCGCGCAGATGCCGCTGAACGCACGCGCGAAGCGGCGAAGACCCGCAAGCTCGCGCCGAAAGAAAGGGCCGAATACAAGGCCAGGCGCGCCCGCGCGCAGCTTGTCCGGCGCATGGGCGTAGACCCGGACAACGGTTGGAAGGCGGAATACGAAACGCTGCCCGGCAAGGAGAAGGTGGTTGCCGAACTGCGCAAGTTCGCGGAGCGCTCGGATCGCATCTATCTCGCGACCGACCTGGATCGCGAGGGCGAAGCCATCGCCTGGCATCTGCAGGAATTGATCGGCGGCGACCCCGAACGGTTCCGTCGGGTGGTCTTCAGCGAGATCACCAAGTCCGCGATAGAGCAGGCTTTCCGGCAACCGGGGAAGGTCGACCAGAATCGCGTCAACGCGCAGCAGGCGCGGCGTTTCCTTGATCGCGTCGTCGGTTTCGAGCTGTCGCCGCTACTGTGGGCCAAGGTGGCCAGGAGCTTGTCGGCCGGCCGCGTGCAGTCCGTCGCGGTACGCCTGATCGCCGAACGCGAACGCGAAATTCGCGCGTTCACGCCGGAAGAGTACTGGGAAGGATTCGCGGATCTCGCTCGGGACGCCGGTAGGGGAAGTGCCCAGGGCGGTGGCGACAGCCATCGCTTCAACGTCGCGAAAGACCGCGGCAAGCGCTTTCGCCCCGCGGACGCCGAGTCTGCCAACGAAGCCCTTGGACGGTTGCGACGGGCGGCGTTCGCGGTGCACAAGCGCGAGGATAGGCAGACCCGCGCAAGGCCCAACCCGCCGTTCATTACTTCCACTCTGCAACAGGCTGCGGCGACGCGGCTCGGCTTCTCGGTGCGCAGGACCATGATGGTCGCGCAGAGACTCTACGAGGCCGGCCACATCACATACATGCGCACGGACTCGATGAATCTGTCGGCGGACGCCGTCGCCCGCGCCCGCGCCTTCATCGGCCAGGAATTCGGCCAACCGTACTTGCCGGATAGACCTGCGGCGTATCGGAGCAAGTCGACGGCCCAGGAAGCCCACGAGGCGATTCGGCCCACCGTGGTCGAGTCCGGCCCGGCGGGCCCGGGCTCCCTGTCGCAGGAGGAGAGGCGCCTGTACGACCTCATCTGGCGGCAATTTGTCGCGTGCCAGATGACACACGCTCTTTACATCTCCACGACGGTTACGGTGAGGGCGGGCGATTTCGAGTTGAGCGTCCGCGGCCGCATCGTGAAGTTCGACGGCTTCACGCGCGTCTTGGCGCCGGCCTCCCGCCGAGATGAGGACAAGCCCTTGCCGGACTATGCGGAAGGCGAATCCCTCAAGCTTGTCGACGCGAAAGTGGTGCAGCATTTCACCAAGCCGCCGCCCCGGTACGGCGAGGCAAGCCTGGTGCGCGAACTGGAGAGCCGAGGCATCGGCCGGCCTTCGACCTATGCATCGATCATTTCAACGATACAGGATCGCGGCTACGTCACGCTCACGGACCGGCGTTTCCACGTCGAGAAGATCGGCGAACTCGTAACCGACAGGCTGGTCGAGAATTTCAGCGACCTGATGGACTATTCCTTCACGGCGGGGATGGAGCGTGAACTGGACCAGATCGCCGATGGCGATCTGGCGTGGCACGCGGTTCTCGACAGCTTCTACGGGGGATTCAGCGAGAAGCTCGCCCGCGCCGGGAGCGCCGAGGGCGGCATGCGCGCCAACGAGCCCACGAACACGGACATCCCCTGCAACAGGTGCGGACGACCCATGCAGGTTCGAACCGCCAGCACCGGCGTATTTCTCGGCTGCTCCGGATATCGCGCGCCGACCAAGGAGCGCTGCACAAACACGATCGATCTCATGCCGGAGAACGAAACGGTGGACGCCGGGAGCCCTCAGCCGGGGAGCGCGAGGGGTTCACCCCTCGCAAGGGAGAGCCCTCAGCCGGGGAGCGCGAGGGGTTCACCCCTCGCAAGGGAGAATTCGGACGAGGACGACGAGCGGGAATCGAAGATCCTTCGGGCAAAGCGGCGATGTCGCGTCTGCGACACGGCGATGGACGCCTTTCTGATCGATAGCGAACGCAAGCTGCACATCTGCGGCAGGAACCCCGATTGCGCCGGATTCGAACTGGAGCGCGGCGAGTTCCGGATTCGGGGCTACGAGGGACCGGTCGTCGAATGCGAGAGATGCGGTGGCGAGATGCAGCTCAAGTCCGGCCGCTTCGGCAAGTACTTCGGCTGCACGAACGCATCGTGCACCAACACCCGGAAGCTGCTGCGGAACGGGCAACCGGCGCCGCCAAGAGCTGAACCGGTACCGATGCCGGAACTCCGATGCCGCGCCGTGGACGACCACTACGTGCTGCGCGACGGCGCGGCGGGGATATTCCTCGCGGCGAGCGGATTCCCGCGAAACCGGGAGACGCGAGCGCCGCTGGTGACGGAGATCAAGCCTCACGCGAACGAACTGGACCCGAAGTTCGCGTTTCTGCTGGAGGCGCCGGAGCACGACCCCGACGGCAATCCCGCGGTGATCAAGTTCTCCCGCAAGACGCGACAGCAGTTCGTCGCCTCGGAGAAAGATGGCAAACCCACTTCGTGGCGTGCCTTTTATCGCGGTGGACGGTGGGAACAATCGGCCCCGGCGAGCAAGACGGGGCGAACCCGCTCTCGGAAGGCCGGCCGGGCAAGGTCCAGACGTCGCAAAACGTAGCTACGTCGCTACGAACGCCTTGAGCCGCACGAACATCCGCGACCGCTGAATGCGCCGGTGGCCGCGCGCGTCGACGGCGTGGCCGCCGGTTTCAATGCCGTCGTATGACGCCCACGCTCAGGCCCTCGATGACGAGTTCCTGTTGTTTGAGGTCGACCTCGATCGGATCGTAGTCGTCGTTTTCCGGCAACAGCAACACCTGGTCGCGACGCGTGCGTCGCAGTCGTTTTACGGTGACCTCGTCCTCGATGCGGGCGACCACGATCTGTCCGTCGCGCGCTTCCGAGGTCTTGTGTACCGCGAGCAGGTCGCCGTCGAGAATGCCGGCGCCGATCATGCTGTCGCCGCGCACCCGCAAGAGAAAGTCCGCCCGTGGACTGAAGAGCGTTGGTGGCACGTCGCAGGTGTCTTCGATATGCTCCATCGCGAGCAGGGGACTGCCGGCGGCGACTCGGCCGATGATCGGCAGTCCGTTGCCGCCCGCCAGACGAATGCCGCGGGAGGTACCGGGGATCACCTTGATCGCGCCCTTGCGCGCAAGCGCTTTCAAGTGCTCCTCTGCGGCGTTTGCGGATTTGAACCCCAATTCCGCCGCGATGTCGGCGCGCGTGGGGGGATATCCCGAATCGGCGATGTGCGACCTGATGACGTCGAGCACTTCGGCCTGCCGGCGCGTGAGACTGTTCATGGTGGCGCTTCCCTTTATTGCGTTATTGCGTTCACGTTTTGTTGCGTTCACGTTGCGTTCAGTCCATGACGGCGTTCGAATCGCCGCATCTTCGACGACCTTCGGCGGCTTGAAGTATCGCGCGCCGATGCGTCGCTGTGATTATATACAGTATTCATTTTCGTTCCACCACCTTGACTTGATCCGGCGACATTGCGCAACGTTGACGCTCCGCTTGAGAGAACGTGACGGATGAGTGACTTTCTTGAACTGATCGCCGCGCATACGTGGGCCGGATATGTATTCGGCGTTGTCCTGTTGACCCTCGTTGCGCGCTACGCGGCAAAGCGTTTTTTCGACCGTCTTCAGCGCCAGGCCGAAAAGACGCACAACAGGTACGACGACGCGGTGCTCTTCGCCGCGCGCAAGCCCGCGGGGTGGGCTATCTACGTCTTCGGCATTTCCTGGGCGGCGCAGATCGCCGGCGGGCAATCCGAGGCCGAGATCTTCAACTATGTCGGCACAGCGCGTCAATTGGCCGCGATCTGGCTGATGGCGTGGTTCGCGCTGCGGTTCGTATCGATTATGGAAAAGAGCATCTCCGACGCGTCTTACACGGGCAGGGCGGGCCGGCGGATGGATGCGACCACGGCGGCGGTCAGCGCCAAGCTTGTGCGCGCGGCGGTGATAATCACGGCCTTCCTGATCGCGCTACAGACAATGGGCGTCAGCGTGGCCGGCGTGTTGGCGTTCGGGGGCATCGGCGGCATCGCCGTGGGATTCGCGGCACGGGATCTGCTGGCGAACTTTTTCGGCGCGCTGATGATCTACCTGGACCGCCCCTTCGCGGTGGGAGACTGGATTCGTTCGCCCGATCGGGAACTCGAAGGCACCGTGGAAGACATAGGGTGGCGATTGACCCTGATACGCACGTTCGATCAACGCCCGCTGTACGTGCCGAACGGACTGTTCAACAGCGTTGCCGTGGAGAACCCGTCGAGAATGAAGAACCGGCGCATCTACGAGACCATCGGCGTTCGATACGGCGACATCGACGTCCTCAAGAACATCATCGACGACGTGCGAAATATGTTGAAGACGCACCCGGAAATCGATACCTCCCGCACGTTGATGGTCAATCTCGTCAGCTTCGGCGCCTCCTCCCTCGACTTCTTCGTGTACACGTTCACGAAGACGACCGTCTGGGAGGACTTCCACGTGATCAAGGAAGAGATACTGTTCAAGATCGCGGACATCATCGAATCCCACAAGGCGGAGATGGCATACCCGACGCAGACGCTGCTGCTCGAAGAGGTGCACGATCCCTAGTGCTCCGTCAAGCCTAGATCTACGGGTATCTGCGGGTCTTTTTGGCCCCTGAATAGTTTTCTTGCGAGGGGTGCCCCCTCGCGCTCCCCGGCTGAAGGCTGTTTTCATGCGAGGGGTATCCCCTCGCGCTCCCCGGCTGAAGGCTCCGAGCCCTCGCACGCGGGCAAAATCCTGCGCAATCATCGCGGCCCTTGGTGCAATATCCGGGCTAGTTGAGGTGACGGGGGAGATCCGTCTCCGGGAGACTTTCAGCTCGGCATAGCGGGTACCATTGCAGACTTGGGCTGGGAACCCGGTTCTCCATGACTCTCGACTTGCACACGCTTCGCGGTGATATCTTCGGTGGCCTCACGGCCGCGGTGGTGGCGCTGCCTGTCGCGCTTGCCTTTGGCGTCGCATCGGGCCTGGGGGCGGCCGCCGGCATGTACAGCGCGATCGCGGTGGGCTTTTTCGCCGCCGTATTCGGCGGCACGCGGTCCCAGATTTCCGGCCCCACGGCGCCGATGACCGTGGCCATGGCGGTCATCGTCGCCAGCCATGCCACCAGTTTGTCCGAAGCCTTGACCGTGGTTGTCATGGGCGGACTGCTGCAGGTACTCCTGGGCGTTTCGCGGATCGGCCGCTTCGTGGCCTACACGCCCCATGTCGTCATTTCGGGATTCATGTCCGGCATCGGCATCATCATCATATTGATGCAGACCATGCCGTTTCTCGGCATGCCGGTAGTCCCTGGGGGTGCCGTGGGCGCGATTCGCGCTCTGCCGGAGGCGCTGGGCAACATCAATACCAGCGCCTTCGCGATCGCGGCCGTCACCTTGGCTGTCGGCGTGCTCTGGCCTCGCCGGCTGGCGAATTTCCTGCCCGCTCCGTTGGCCGCGCTGATTGCCGGTGCGCTGCTGGGCGTGCTGTGGCTGAACGACACGCCCGTCATCGGACAGATACCCATCGGGCTGCCCGAACTGCAGTTCGCGCTACCTTCCGCCGGCTTCCTGGCAGGCGCCCTGCAGCCGGCGCTCATCCTTGCCCTGCTCGGCTCCGTGGACAGCCTCCTCGTCTCCCTGGTGGCGGATTCGCTGACCGCCACGCAGCACAAACCGAATCGGGAACTGGTGGGGCAGGGCATCGGCAACATGGTTTCGGGGCTGTTCGGAGGCCTGCCCGGCGCCGGGTCTCCCGTGCTCACCGTGACCAGCATACGCGCTGGCGGACGTACCCGCGTGTCGGGCGTCTGCTATGCGTTACTCCTGCTCGCGATGATGCTGGGCCTCGGTCGGTATGTCGAAACGATTCCGCATGCCGTGCTCGCTGGCATCCTGGTGAAGATCGGCCTGGACATCGTTGACTGGCGTCTTCTCGCTCGCGTGCACCGCTTGCGGAGTGAACACCTTGTGGTCATGCTCGCGACGCTCGGCCTTGCGGTGTTCGTCGATCTGATCACCGCCGTGGCGATAGGCCTGATCGCGGCGGGAATGGCCCACGCCCGACAACTGGAATACCTGGAACTCGACAGCGTGGTGTCCGTACCGTTCCTGGACCGGACGTTCTTTTCGGGAGAGGAGGACATGGCTGCCGCGGATCCATTTGCGGCGCGTGTCGGCATGGTGCGCCTCAAGGGAAGTTTCACGGTCGCATCGTCGCACAGGCTGGTCGCGGTGATCGGCGTGGACATCAAGGATCACGAGGTCGTGATCTTCGATTTCTCCGGTGCGACGTACCTCGACGACAGCGCCGCCATGGTGATAGACCAGCTCATGGACATCGCCAGGAGGGAGCATACGACGTTCATCGTAATGGGGCTTTCGGGCACCGTCGCGCACACGCTCCACACCCTCAACATCTTGCAGGGCATACCGGAGAAGCATGTGGTGGAAACCGTGCAGGAGGCACGCGAAGCGGCGAGGAACGTCCTCAACGGCTAGGAGACAGGATGGTGGGTCGGTAGGGCACTGCTAGCGCCACAAAATCCTTCGCCTTGGCGGGCGCCGTGTTTTGCCCCCGCCCAAGCCCACCGGCCGGCGCTGGCGCGGAAATGCGAGGCGGGTTGAGTGGCCACCCGGCGCCACGTTCGAAGTACCTACACTGTCTTGGCAGCCTGCTCGAGAGCACGCGCGCCGAGCGTCTGGTAGTCGTTGGGGACTTCAACCAGAGGATCGGACATGCCAGACGACCGTCGCGCCTCCAGTCGGCGCTGCATGGCGCCGTCTCGTCTGACCGTCGCGACGTCGGCACTCGGGTACGGGGGTCGACGGACGATAGACCACATTGCGCTAAGCGCCGACCTGCACTGCGAAACGCTCGGCGTAATGGACAACCTCCATGGAGAGCCCCTAAGGCAAGGACTCTACGCGTGCCAGCAACGCGTCCGGCGCCTCCACCGGTTCGATCAGTACCAGGATCCCCAACCAGGGATGGTCGAGATAGTGAAGCTCGCCCCGGCGCACGCGGCGGGACTCCGACAACAGCACGTAGCCGGGCGCGTCCATCGGCGAACCGTCGACATCGACCCGAACCCTGTCCGCCCTGCCGGTCGATTCGGCTTCCCTCGCGGGGTCGGGCGCGGCGTGCGTATCCGGGGGCGTCTGCCGCAACCATAGTTGCGCCGCGAAGTGGAGAAACCGGCCCAGGGTAACGCTCACGGAACCTTCGAGTTCGAATGTGGCGTCGGGCATTTGTGAGCCGACCTGGATCAACAGCGGCGATCCGTTGCCGCGCGGCGGTACGGCCTGCAACCACCTCCCATGGTGCATCACCGCGTAATCGCCTGAACGCCGCATACGGGTCGCGGCTGCTCTCAGGGTGAGATCTTCGTAGCGCCATTGCCAGCCCTCACGCATCAGCCCCCGCTCGAATTCCTCAAAGGCCCAGCGCGTGAGTTGTTCCGGCGACGGCGTGGGCGGCCCGGTGGGGATGGGCGGGATGGTCACATTCGGCGCCTGATCTCCGTTCTCGCCGTCTTCGTTTGACGCGGTCTGAGGATCCGGGGGCAACTCGACAACGTGGTCGGTTTCCATCCATGGCGCCGGGATCGGCGCGATGCAGTCGAACTGTTCCAGCCGGGGGAAGTCGAGCGGTTCCGGCGGCTCGGCGGCGATGCGTTGGCTGTATGCCGCCGGCGCTGGTTCCAGTGCCGCGAGCCCCAACGGGTGATGGGGCGCCGTTTGCCGCGAGAAGTCCTCGTCGTCGGGAGGCGCCAGGTGACGGAAGAACAGGGTCTCCACGTAGTACCAGTCGCGCTCCAGATAGTCCTCTATGTCAGCCTGCGCGCCGAACGCGTTCGCGGACGCGAACGCGGCTGCGGACGCCAAAGCAAGCAGATGTGCGCCGATGCGACTCATACGGTGGCCGCGATACGGGAAATTTCTTCGGGGGAAATTTCCTCAAGCAGGCGCTCGATAAACGCGAAACGCGCTTCCTCGTGGCTGAGCGCTGCGGTGAAGGAGAGTCTCGTTGCGTCCCGCAGCCTATAGGTGCCGGGTTCGTTCTGGATCAGGCGAACGACGCGGCCGGGATCAACCCGCGTGCGAGCGTTGAACACGAGGCGACCAGCGACCGGTCCGACATCGATTCGGTCTATCCCGAGGCGCTCGCTTGCAAGTTTCAGTTCCGTCGTCCGGAACAGGTTGTGGGCCGGCAAGGGCAACGGTCCGAAGCGATCGAACATCTCGGCCTTGAGGTCGTCCAGGGCATCGGCGCTGCCCGCGCCGGCGATGCGCTTGTACAGGATCAGGCGCATGTGGACATCCGGCAAATAGTCGTCGGGGATCAAGGTGGGAACGTGGAGATTCACCTCGCGATTCTTCGGTATGGGCTGGTCGAGGTTGGGTGCCGCGTGCCCGGCGCGAATCGCCGCCACGGCCCGCTCGAGCATCTCCATGTATAGCGCGAAGCCGATGCTTTCGATTTGTCCCGACTGGTCCTCGCCCAGGAGTTCCCCGGCGCCTCGAATCTCCAGGTCGTGCGTCGCCAGCGTGAAGCCCACGCCGAGTTCGCCGGCGGCGACAATCGCTTCCAGGCGCTTGCGCGCGTCCACGGTGATCGCCCTCGGATCGGGAGTCAGCAAGTAGGCGTACGCCTGGCGGTGGGATCGCCCGACGCGGCCGCGCAACTGGTGAAGCTGCGCCAGGCCGAGACGATCGGCGCGATCGACGATGATGGTATTGGCGTTGGGAATGTCGATGCCGTTTTCGATGATCGTGGTGCAAACCAGGAGGTTGCAGCGGCGATGGTAGAAATCTGCCATGACCTGTTCCAGCGCGCGCTTCGGCATCTTGCCGTGCCCGACGCCGATGCGGGCGTTGGGCGCGAGTTCGCCGACATTCTCGGCGGCCCGCGCGATGGTTTCGACGCGGTTGTGCAAGTAGAACACCTGGCCGCCCCGGGCGAGTTCGCGGTCGATAGCTTCGCGCAGGACATGGTCGCGCCGAGGCATGACGAAGGTCTTGATGGACAACCGCCTGGCTGGCGGCGTGGCGATGATCGACATCTCGCGCATGCCGCTGATCGCCATGTTGAGCGTCCTCGGTATCGGGGTGGCGGTGAGCGCGAGGACATCGACCTCGGCGCGCAGTTCCCGCAAGTGCTCTTTCTGGCGCACGCCGAATCGATGTTCCTCATCGAGGATTACCAGGCCCAGGTCGCCGAACTCGATCCCTGCGACGAGCAGCCGGTGCGTGCCGATCACGATATCGACCGCGCCGCTCGCGAGCCGTTGCCGGACGTCTTGCGCGTCGCTGTCGGTACGCAGGCGGGATATGACTTCGATCTCGGCTGGCCAATCAGCGAAACGGTCGCGAAAAGTCTCGTAGTGCTGTTGGGCGAGCAAGGTCGTCGGCACCAGAACGGCGACCTGTTTGCCGGACTGGACGGCGACAAATGCGGCGCGCATGGCAACTTCGGTCTTGCCGAATCCGACATCCCCGCAGATCAGACGGTCGGTGGGCCTTTCCGACTGAAGATCAGCCAGCACCGCGTCAATGGCGCGCTGCTGGTCGGTCGTGGTTTCGAACGGAAACTGTTCGCAGAATCGGTAGTAGTCGTCGTCCGGGGCGCTGAAGACCGTGCCGGCCCGGGCTTCCCGGCGCGCGTAGATATCGAGCAGCTCGACGGCCACATCGTAAACTTTTTTTGCCGCCCGCCGTTTCGCCTTGTCCCACTGATCGGAACCGAGGCGGTGCAGCGGCGCGTGATCGCTGTCCGCGCCGGCATACCGGGCAATCAGGTGCAGCGAGGTGACGGGCACATAGAGGCGGCTGTCTTCGGCGTAGTCGATGGCGAGAAATTCCTGCGCGTAGCCGTCTATCTCGAGGGTCTTGAGACCGCGATACCGGCCGACGCCGTGATCGGCGTGCACCACGGGCGCGCCGATGGACAGTTCCGTCAGGTTGCGGATGACCAGTTCCGCGTCCAGGGTTCGGGACGCGCGGGATACGGGGCCGTCGGCGCGGTGGCCGAAGATCTCTGTTTCGGTGATCAGCGCGAAATCCGGCAATCGCGTGCCCCGATCCATATCGGCGACCGTGAGCGCAAGCGGGGCCCTGCTCCGAAGGAACGCCCTGAAATCATCGACTTCCACCGCGTGTATGCGGGCGCGAGAGAGGAACTCCGCGAGGTGCTGCCGGCGCCCGGCCGTTTCGGCCGTCAACAGCACCGGACATTCCGTCGCGGCGATGAACGTTCGCAGGTTGTGCGCTTCGTCGCGTCCGCGTTGGCTCGCCATCACGTCCGGAAGCCGACTGCCGCCGAAGCCGATGCCGTGGCGGCGTTGTTCGCCGTCCGGGTCTATTCGCAGCTTGGGATAGGGGGCCAGCGCGGCAAGCAGCTCCTCGCGGGAGAGGTATAGCGCCCCGGGTTCAGGCAGGGGTCGCTCGATATCGTGGCGCAGCGATTCGTAGCGATTGTGCAGTCCGCGGACAAACCGTTCGGCGCTCTCAAGGCAGCCGTTGTCCAGCACGACCGCCGTTGTCTCCGGCAGGTAGTCGAACAATGTCGCCGTGGTTTCGAAGAAAAAAGGCAGATAGCACTCCACGCCCGGATGCGCGATGCCATCGCTCACGTCCCGATACACCTGGCACCGGCGCACGTCCACATCGAACGTGTGGTGCCAGCGCTCGCGAAAGCGGCCGATGCCCGCGGCGTCGAGGGGAATCTCCTTGGCGGGAAGGATCCTCACCGCCTCTACGCGTTCGATCGTGCGCTGCGTATCCGGATCGAATGTCCGCAGGCTATCGATCTCGTCGTCGTCCAGGTCGATCCGCAGCGGCAGTTCGGACCCCATGGGAAAGATGTCCATCAACGAACCGCGCACGGCGTACTCGCCGCGTTCGACTACCGTGCCGACGTTGCGATATCCGGCGCGCTGCAATCGTATGCGCTGGGTGTCGATGGAGAAGCGGCTGCCGGTTTCGACAACGAGCGACTGCGCTTCGACAAAGGCCGTCGGCGGCAACCGTTGCATCAGCGTTTGCACCGGCGCCACCAACACGCCGCGCTCCATTCGCGGCAGGGCATAGAGCGTCGCGAGCCGTTCCGAGATGATGTCCTGGTGCGGCGAAAAGTTGTCGTATGGCAACGTTTCCCAGTCGGGGAAGGCCAGCGGCGTGGTCGTGCCAGCCGCAAAAAAACCGATCTCTCGACGCACCCGGTCGGCGTCCTCGGTGTCCCGCGCGACGTACAGAACGAAGTGGTCGGATCGGGCGACGAGGCGCGTGGCGACAAGGCTCGGGCCGCTGCCGAACAGGCGTTGCCAGTTGCGTGCCGAACGCGGCGGGGGAACGTCGATGTGCGCCGGGTCCATTGGGAAAAGAGGGCAAGGCGGAGGCACGTATTCTATCTGCTACGGTGCGTATCCCAAACCGAAAATGCGCGGCCTGGGAGTTGGGGGCATCTACGCTGCGGGCCGCCGCTGCAGATTGTATGGAAGCCATGCCTGCGAAAAGTTAGAATAGCGGGGCTTCCGCTTGGGAATTTCCCGAAAATTTGGGCGCTTACGGCCCGCTGGATCTAACTCCAAATGAAGGTCACCGATATCGGTAATCCGGATTATTTCCACAAGGTGGTGGACTGCCAATGGGGATGCCCGTCGCATACCCCGGTGCCTGAATACATCCGTTTGATCGCCCAGGAACGCTATACCGAGGCGTTCATGGTCAACTGGGAGTCCAACGTGTTCCCGGGCATCCTCGGCCGCACCTGTGATCGTCCATGCGAGCCGGTATGCCGTCGCGTGCGAACCGAAGAGAAACCCGTCGCGATCTGCCGGTTGAAGCGCGTCGCCGCAGACAACAAGGGCGATATTCGTCCGTTCATGCCGGCCGTGCCGAAGAAGAAGAACGGAAAGCGCATCGCGCTGCTGGGCGCCGGCCCCGCCTCGCTCGTCGTGGCGCGCGATCTGTTGCCGCTGGGGTACGAAATCGACATGTTCGACCGCGACCCCGCCGGGGGCGGCATGATGCGCAGCCAGATTCCCGCCTTCCGCCTGCCCGCGGAAGTGTTGGACGAAGAGGTCGACCTGATCCTGGATATGGGCGTCAACACCCACTTCAACTACGAGATTTCGAGCATGAAAGAGATGCTCGATATGGACTACGACGCCTACTTCGTCGGAACCGGCGCGCCGCGCGGTCGTGATCTTGACCTGCCCGGTCGCCGCGAGACGGACGCGCACATATCCATCGGGATCGATTGGCTGTCGAGCGTGGCGTTCGGCCACATCGATTCGATCTCCGGCAAGGTGATCGTCATGGGCGGCGGCAACACGGCCATGGACTGCTGCCGGACTTCCAAGCGCATCGGGGCCGAATCGGTCACGGTGGTCGTCCGCTCGGCGTTCGAAGTGATGAAGGCCTCCGACTGGGAAAAGGAAGAGGCCTTGGACGAGAACATTCCCATCGTCAACAATCGGCCGCCGAAGGAATTCGTGCACGACAACGGCAAGCTGAAGGGTATCGTGTTCGAGTGCGTCAAACCGGTGCGGGACGAGGATAGCGGGCGCCTGAACTACGTGCCGACCGGCGAACCGGATGTCTACCTGGAGTGCGATCATGTCCTGATGGCCATCGGGCAGGAGAATCACTGTCCGTGGATCGAACGGGACATCGGTATCGAGTTCGACAAGTGGGACTGCCCGGTGCTCGACAAGGTGACCTTCCAGACCACCCACCCGAAGGTGTATTTCGGCGGCGACTCGGCGTTCGGACCGGAGAACATCATCTGGGCATCGGCCCACGCGCATCAGGCCGCGATCTCGATCCACCTGCTGTGCCAGGGCAAGGACCTCCGGCAGGATCGTCCGCCCGAAGGGGTCAATCTCATCAGTCAGAAAATGGGTGTCCACGAATGGAGTTACGACAGCGCCCACGATCCCGCGAAGCGTTTCATCGTCCCCCATGCGAAGAAGGCAACGGCCTTGCAGAACATCAAGGTCGAGGTGGAACTGGGCTTTGATCGCGCGCTCGGCCTGAAAGAAGCGCAGCGCTGCCTGAACTGCGACGTGCAGACCGTATTTACCGACAGCCTGTGCATCGAATGCGACGCCTGCGTCGACATCTGTCCGATGGACTGCATCACGTTCACCGACAACGGCGAGGAAGAAGACCTGCGGGGCCGGCTCCTGGCGCCTGCGGAGAACTTCGAGCAGGACCTCTACGTTTCCGGCGAACTCCTCACGGGTCGCGTGATGGTGAAGGACGAGGACGTTTGCCTGCACTGCGGATTGTGCGCGGAACGCTGCCCCACCGCCGCGTGGGACATGCAGAAATCAGTGATCCACATTCCCCAGCTCGGCACCTTTTCCGAGTGACCCGAATGACCACCTACAACGATTTTGTCATTCGCTTCGCGAACGTCAACGGCTCGGGTTCCGCCAGCGCCAATGGCATGTTCGCGAAGGCGCTGTTTCGCATGGGCGTACCCATCTCCACGCGCAACATCTTCCCTTCGAACATCGAGGGCCTGCCGACGTGGTTCGAGGTGCGTGCTTCCGCAGCGGGCTATCACGGTCGCCGCGAAGGTGTTGATCTGATGGTCGCCATGAACGCCCAAACCTATGAAGAGGATGTCGCCGCCGTCGTGCCCGGGGGGTACCTGCTGTACGACAACTCCGCCGGCCTCGACCGGCGCCTGTTCCGTCGCGACGTGAACCACGTAGGGGTGCCGATCTCCAAGCTGATCGTGGCCGCGTACGCCGATCCCAGGCAGCGCAAACTGTTCAAGAACATCGTCTACGTGGGCGCCCTGTCGGCGCTGTTGAACATCGACTTCGACGTGATCACCGGGATGGTTTCGACGCAGTACCGCGGCAAGGACGAACTCATCGCCCCGAACATTCGTGCCCTGGAGATGGGTCGCGACTACGCGCGCGAATACCTGGAGTGCCCCTTGCCGATTCAGGCGCGGCGCAGCGACGCCATCGGCGACAGGATCATGATCGACGGCAACGAAGCCGCGGCCCTCGGGGCCATATACGCTGGCGCGACGATCTGCGCCTGGTACCCGATCACCCCATCCACGTCGATGGCGGAAGCGTTCGAGAAGCACGCCGCGCGGCTGCGCGTGGACAAGGAAACCGGCCAGCACAAGTTTGCCGTCATTCAGGCGGAAGATGAGATGGCGGCGATCGGCATCGTCATTGGCGCCGCCTGGAACGGCGCGCGCGCGTTTACCGCCACCAGCGGGCCCGGCCTGTCGCTGATGTCCGAGTTTCTGGGCCTCGCATACTTCGCCGAGATCCCGGCGGTGCTGTTCGATATTCAACGGGCCGGGCCTTCAACCGGCATGCCGACGCGCACGCAGCAGGGCGATTTGCTCTCAGCCGCCTATGCTTCCCACGGCGACACCAGGCACCCGCTGCTGTTCCCGTCGACGCCCGGGGAGAGCTTCGAACTCGCGGCTACCGCTTTCGATCTCGCCGACCGGCTGCAGACGCCAATCATCGTCTTGAGCGATCTTGAACTCGGCATGAATGAGAACCTGTCCGATCCGCTGACCTGGGACGACGACCGCAGGTACGACCGGGGCAAGGTGTTGACCAGTGAGGATCTCGACGAGATCGAGCAATTCGGCCGCTACGTCGACGTCGATGGGGACGGCATCGGCTACCGGACGCTCCCCGGCACGCATCCGACCAAGGGGGCGTTCTTTACCCGGGGAACGTCCCGGGACGCGTTCGCGCGCTACACGGAGGCGGCCGAGCCGTACACGGAGAATATGGATCGGCTGCTCGTCAAGTGGCGAACGGCGGCGACGCTTGTGCCCGCGCCCGAAATCAGCGGGCGTCGTCACCGTGTCGGTATCGTCTACTACGGCACCACTGCGGTGCCGATGGCGGAGGCGTTGCGCTATCTGGCCCAGGACGGCGTACGGCTCGACACCATGCGCATTCGCGGATTTCCGTTCTCGGACGCGGTGGGCGAGTTCATCGACGCGCACGATTTCGTCATTGTGGTCGAACAGAACCGCGATGGGCAGATGAAGACGCTGCTCGTCAACGAGACCGGAGTCGACCCTGCCAAGATCGTTTCAGTGTTGTCCTACGGTGGCCTCTCCATCTCCGCCGACACGATTCGCGAACGCGTGAGCCAGCACTACGACGAGAACAACCTGGCGCGCCTCACCGAGGTGTCGGGCGCGAAACCGAGAAGGACGTCGACGCGACAATGACATTCGTAGCGAAACCGGAAGTTCACCACCCCAAGCTCCCGTTGAACGAGATCGGCCTGAACCGGCGCGACTATGAGGGCCTGGTATCCACACTGTGCGCGGGCTGCGGACACGACTCCGTGAGCGCGGCCGTCATCCAGGCGTGCGCCGAGCTGGCGATCCCGCCGCACAGGTTCGCCAAGCTTTCCGGCATCGGCTGTTCGTCGAAGACGCCAAACTACTTCCTGGGCAACTCCCACGGCTTCAACGCCGTCCACGGCCGCATGCCATCGGTCGCGACGGGCGCCAACCTGGCCAACCGGGATCTCTACTGCATCGGTATTTCCGGCGACGGCGACTCCGCGTCCATCGGCTTCGGACAGTTCGCGCACATCGTTCGCCGTCGGGTCAACATGCTCTATGTCGTCGATAACAACGGCACCTATGGCCTTACCAAGGGCCAGTTTTCGGCCACCAACGACAAGGGATCGACCAGCAAGCGGGGCGTGCCGAACCTGTACGAACCGATCGACCTGGTGACTACGGCGCTGCAAATCGGCGCCGGCTTCGTGGCGCGCAGTTTCTCCGGCGACAAGGGCCAACTCGTGCCTCTCATCAAGGCCGGTTTGCTGCACCGGGGCTTCTCCTTCATCGACGTGATTTCTCCTTGCGTGGCGTTCAACAACCACAACGGCTCCACCAAGAGCTACGAATACACGCGCGGCCACGCCGCGAGCGTCGTCGCGACCGACTTCGTCGCGCCGCACGAAGAGATCACCGCGGACTATGCCCCGGGCGAGCGCGAGGTCGTTCGCCTGCCGGACGGTTCCCGACTGCACCTGCGCAAACTCGAAGAGGACTACGATCCCCACGACCGCGCCCGCGCGCTGAGCTACGTGCTGGATGCCCAGCAAGACGGTGAAGTGGTGACGGGCTTGCTGTACGTGGATCGCGACGGTACCGATTGCCATGAAATCCTGGACACCGTGGGTATGCCTCTCAGCAGGCTGGGCGAGGCGGAACTTTGCCCCGGCCAGGCGGCCCTCGACGGGATCAATGCGGGGTTCAGATAGGCGGTTGGTCAAACGGACGCTTGGTTTGGGCGTGAGTACCGACTAGTGGATCCGGGACCGTGCGGCGCATTCTTGGAAAGCGCAACTGATTGTTGCCGGCACACCGACATCTGCGGAAGGGGTAACCACGGCGAAACCCCAGCCGTCACGTAGTACCGCTTGGACCGGGCTTGTCACTAGTGTTCCGTCAAGTCTAAAAATGCGAGTGTAGCTGCGAGGGATTTTTGGTTCCTGGCGAGGCGCGACGACGCGGTGTGGCAGGCACCACACAAGGAGGAGCAACGAAGCCAGGGGCCGAAAAGACCCGCAGATACCCGCAGATTTAGGCTTGACGGAGCACTAGCCAAACAACAATCGGAGCCAGTCGGCGAGAGCCTTTGCGAGAGGGGCCTCGATGTTCAAGTCACCCGCACCGATGGCGGAACCCATCCGCCGAGGGTCTGCCATCGTTGCCAACCATGCGTGTAGCTTGGCCTTCAAAATCTTGTCGGGCTTGAACTTGCGGTCACGCTCGGGGATGTCATCGACATATTGTTGCGCTCTTGGCCAGACGCGGTCGGCATCTGAACGACGTGATTATCATCGGGCCCTTCCACGAGCAGAACTCGATCAGACGGTAGCTCCGCTGCCATGCGTCACCTTACTTCTATTTCGTGATCGGCCGCTGCCGCGAGTTCCTCCTTCGAGTAGTCGACGGCTCGAAGGGCCTCTCCATCTCGTTCGAGTCGAACAAGATGGCCGTTCAAGCCGTCGCCCTGGTCAAGATCTCCGACCGCCCGTGCGAAGCCCTTGATGCAGTCCCAGCTATGGGTTGTTGCCAGAACCTGCACATTTCCCTCGCGTGCGGCGCGTAGCACCATGTACCAAAAGTCCCGTTGCACCGAATAGTGGACACCGTTTTCCGCTTCGTCAATGACGAGAAATCCATTGCGGCTGTTGGCGAGTGCTAGTGCAACTCCGAACATTCGCGTGACGCCGTCGCCAAGGCTCTTCAATGGAACGGGCCGCACATGTTCCTGTAGCTTGACAACCATGTGCCTGCCGTATTCTGGTTGTCTTGACCGGCCGTTTCCGACCACGGCAACCCCATCAATTTCGTCTCCGAGAATCAGTCGTAGGGCCTGTATCGAGAGATTTTGGTCTTGGGTCAAAGCCACGTTGTCCCGGTACCGCGCCAAGTCTTTGTTGCTTAGCAAGCCCGGGCCCAAGGATTCACACTCGACGATAGTTGGCCACTCGTCGTCGATAGTCCTGCGTCTATGCCAATCGATAAGGTAACGTGAGCGCAACAAATTCGTGCGCGGGTCATCGGGGATGAAACAGGGAAGCAAGGTTTCCTTGTTGCGGAATCGGACCCTCAACGCGCGAATGTTGACGTCTTCCGATCCACCTGCAAACAACTGCCGCTGCCTACTTGACCAATCACTTGGTGTGGACATTTCAACAGTCAAGTCGTCCTTTCCCGATCCCGTTCCGATCGAGATCGTCTTTGCTTGGTCAAACTCCCGCCCGTGAAACAAGGGCAGCAAAGTCTGTTGGGATCTCTGGATCGCCCTCTTCGTCGAACGCCGTCGCGAACTCTTCGCGTCTGTTCAGCAACTCGCGAAGGGCGTTCGGGCGTCCTCTTGCCGCATAGACGCGCGAGCTAAGGCGCCATTTTGATCGCTTGGGATGCTCCTCTATGGTCGGGAAATGTCCGAAGTAATCGTAGGCGAATGCGTTTTCTTCTGTAGGTTAACCGCTTGGCGGTCGCAGTTTCCAACCTACCCGAGGAGCACCAATCCGTCTCGGGGAACGCTGGATAGAATCTAGCGAAATGTGGAGGCATGTGCTGACGTTTGCCGGGGCTGGTTCTGCGTGCCGTGGCGGATGCAGTAGACTTTACGGACACCATTGAAGGACGGATCGCGAAACTTCCGCACCATGACACGCATATTTCTGGCAAAGGCCGCGCCATGAGCGGCGACGGTCTGACCTATGTCACCGATGAAATGCGCGCGGCCCGGGGCGAGTGGGGAGAAACGCGCACCGCGCCGCCGATTACGGAGACGGACATCCGCCGCTGGGCGATGGCGACGTTCTATCCGGAGAAGCCCCCGCGCATCTATTGGGACGGGGAATACGCGGCGGCGACGCGCTGGGGCGGCATCGTAGCGCCGCCCGACTTCAATCCTTTCGCATGGTCGTTCAAACGGAGCCCATTCTTCGCCGAGGGCATGCGGGGACGGCGTCTGGACGGCAACCCGGTGACCGGCATGAACGGCGGTCAGACGGATACCTACGGGGTGCCGATGCGGGCGGGCGACGTGATCTCCGAGCGCAGCCGCCTCCTCGACTGGCGGGAGCGGGAAGGCCGCCTGGGACATACGCTTTACGTGCGGTCCGAGATCGAGTGGCGCAACCAGAACGAGGAACTGGTCAGGACACGCCTGGCCATCGGCATTCGCTTTTGAGGAGGGAGCCATGAGCGTCCGTTTCAGGGATATCCAGGTGGGCGACAAGCTGCCAGCATGGTCGCGCAGGACGAGCTTTCCGGAATGGAACCGGTACGCTGCCGTCAACCACGAGTTCGTGCCGTTCCACATGGACGACGAGGCGGGGCGCATCGCAGGCAACGCGCAGGGAGCCTTTGGCATGGGCAATCTGCGCTACGCCTATATCGTCAATGCGCTGCACGACTGGATCGGCGACGAGGGCATCGTAAGGGAAGTCGGATGCCAGTATCGGGCCCTCAATCAGAAGGACGATGTGTTGACCGTCGTCGGTGAAGTGACGGAAAAGACAAACGGACAGGGCGAGCAACGTGTCCGTCTCGACATTGATGTCGTCAATCAGGACGGCCTTCGGACATGTCCGGGTCACGCGGTGGTGGTGTTGCCCTAGTGTCGTGTCACGCGAGTTCTGGCGCTTCAGAGTTCGCCATGCGCGTCAATGCAAGGCGTGGTCCGCAGGGAATATCGGGCATATTCGCAAGGGCCACAACGCGGCAGTGGTCGCGCATGGCGATCTCCCGAAGGGCGCGCCCCACGGGGCCGTGGCCGCGTTCGCCCCGTTGGCAATGGAGCCGACCATTCCCGGCAGGGCGCGCCTTGCCGGCAACCCCGTGGGAGCGCTGGCAGCGTCATAACTGCGTGACTACGCACTAGTGCTCCGTCAAGCCCAAATCTACGGGTATCTGCGGCATACCATGGAACAAACGTGTCCGGGGAGCGCCAGCGGATCGGGACGCTTGTTACAGGTCGACGATGCCGGCCGGGCCACGGGCGAAGCCGAAGGCGCCGACCGTGGGGCACTTTCGGTCCCTGAAGTTTTCTTGCGAGGAGCTGCATAGGCGTTCGCCAGTCCGCGAATCCCCGGAGACCCAATGCCCGACGGTAGCCGGCCGCGGCGGGCATGAAGATTGTTTTCTTGCCTTTCGAGATAGGGTATCCGGAAAAGGCAAGGTCGCGCTCCCCGGCTGAAGGCTCCGTTGCTCCTCCTTGTGTGGGGCCTACCACGACGGCGTCGTCGCGCCTCGCCAGGAACCAAAAATCCCTCGCAGCTACACTCGGTTTTGGACTTGACGGAGCACTAGCGCCAAAACAACGTCGCCCTGGCGGGCGCCGCGTTGCCCCCCAAGCCCCGGGCATCGTCGCGCCGGTCTGCCCAGTGGCCGATCTGATGGGTGGCAGGGCTCACCCTTCTGCGGCGAACTCCTAGAAGTCCGAGACGTGGCCGAGCGTGTACACCCTGGCGCCTGGCTGAGCGCGACTCCTGCCGTCGCGTGCGAGGGCCCGGGCGCGCTTGTAGTTTTCGTTGCTCGCTTCCTGGTTGCCGAGCCGATTGTAGATCTCACCGCGCAGTTCATAGAACCGATGATCTCGGCGATGCAGGCGGATGGCTTGGGACACCAGTTCCAGGGACTCCGCGGGCATGCCGGCCTCGTGGGCACGTTGCGCCAGAACGTAGTACCTGTAGGCGTCCCGCGTGCGCGAGTGCGCCACGCGTCGCTTGTAGAAGCGCGCTTTTGCGTCCTGTCCGAGCGCTGCATAGGCGTTCGCCAGTCCGCGAATCGCCGGGCGGTGGTCGCCGTCGAGACCCAATGCCCGACGGTAGCCGGCAATGGCGTGGTCGAAGTGGCCGCGGCGGGCATAGAACACGCCCAGATTGGTCCAGAAGTCCGGGTTGTCGGGTGCCACCTCTATCGCCTTTCGCAGATAGACGAAGGATCCCCGTTCGTCGCCTGCCATGTCGTTGGAAAAGGCAAGGTTGCCGTAGTGCAATCCGGCGGCGAATCGGTCGCCCACGACGTGCCGGTCGTGAATGCCGCTGGCGTATTTCCGGCTGAACTCCAGCGTGACCGGGCCGCGCCCGGGAATGTCGTCCACCCTCGCGTTGACGTGCTTGATCAGCACGACCATGCCATTGACGCTGTCATAGTCCGGTGGCACGTCGACATTCTGGTAGCTCGCATCGAGACCCACTTCCCGGGCTAGCGCGATCAACAAGCTCGTGTAGGACAGGCAGTTGCCACGTTTCTCGGCAAACGCTTCGCGCGCAGACAGGTTCGAATATGCGTCGTAGCCGATCTCGAAGTACCCGCTGTCGCGCATTCTCTGGAGCAGTCTTCGTAAGCGGCCGGCCTTGTTGCGAATCTGCAGAAGATCCGCGACGAACGCCCGCATGGAATCGTCGGTAGCAAGAATGTCGATATCGGGACGCTCGGCAGCCGCCACCGCCTCGCCGAAGATCGCCTCGCCCGACAGCAAGTCGGCCTCGGGGATAGGGTCATCGACCAAACCGACGGTCGTCTGACACCCCGAGAGAGCGAGGATGAGTATCCCGGCCACAGGGCCGATTTGATCAAACCGTCGCACTCGATGCCTCAATCCACGGTTGGCGACGAAGCGGACATGCTCATCGACGATCCCCTACATGCCGTCCTGGAAGACGGACCGCAACCTGCTCCAGTGGCTCCACGCGCTTCGAACATACGCCGTTCGCAGTGGTGCGTCCAGCCACGTTTGGGCTGCGAAAGTCGGTCCTGTTCCACCGGTTCTCGCTCGGGCCGTCTGTGGCGAAACTCGTCGGTAACGGAGTCTATCCAAGCTCGCGTACAAACCCTGACGAGGGTGCTGAACGCCGCTGCCAAACAGGTTGCGACGAAGACCGCGTCGAACGGCATGCCCGCATCGGCGAGGATCTGCGGGTTGACGAAGGCGATGTAGACCATCGTTAGATAAGGTGGAGAGACCGGCTCGAAGTTCGGTGCGGAACGGAACTCCTCTAACCTTTGGCCGGCGGGCGACGCGGCGCCCAGGGCCGCGCGCGCTCAAAGGCGGCGGCCGCGCGCAGCACCAGGCTATCGGCCGCGCGCTTGCCGACGATTTGCAGGCCCACGGGCAGGCCGCTGTCCGTAAAGCCGCAGGGCACGCTGGCTGCCGGCAAGCCGCTCATGTTGAAGGGGTAGCAGAACTCGGACCAGGACAGCCAGTCCCACGGGTGGACGGGCCAATGCGCTGGCTGCAGGCGTTCCACAGGAAACGCGGCAACCGAGACCGACGGCGTCAACAGCAGATCCCAATCGGCCATGAACCGATGCATGCGTTCGATGTAGTCGAGCTTGCGAGCGCGCATGGCGAGATAGGTTTCCGCGCTGTGCCCGCTGCCAGCGCGAATACAGGCGACCAGTCCCGGATCCATCTTGTCCTCCCAGGCGTCGAGGTGCTGCGCCAGCGGCGACTCGTGGACCGCCCAGAAGAATCGGGCGAGTTCGGGCCCATCCTTGCCCCAGGTTGGCTCCACGGCATCGATGCGGTATCCGAAGGACTCGAAATCGCGTGCGGCCCTCGTGACTAGTTCGGTCACGTCCCGGTCGACGCGGGCGTGGCCGAGGTCGGCGCTGAAGGCGACTCTCAACTGGCCCACATCCCTCCCCAACCCGGCGGAGAACGCGCTGCCGGAACCGGTGAGGCTGGTGTGATCGAACGGATGGGCGCCGGCGGTCGCATCGAGGAACAGCGCGGCGTCGGCGACGGTGCGGGAGATCGGCCCGACATGGGAAACGTGGTCGTTGTTGCGTACCGGCACGTGGGGCACGCGTCCCCAGGTGGGTTTGAAGCCGAAGACACCGCAGAAGTGGGACGGCATGCGGATGGACCCGGCGCCGTCCGAGCCCTGGTGCAGCGGACCGAGCCCCATCGCCGCCGCGGCGGCCGCGCCGGCCGATGACCCGCCTGCGTTGAAGCCGCGTTGCCAGGGGTTGTGGGTGATACCGGTGCGGGGACTGCGGCTCATCCCCGTCCAGCCGAATTCCGAAGTGGTGGTCTTGCCGATGATCACGGCACCCGCGGCCTTGAGTCGCTGAGCGACCGGCGAATCGCTGTCCGCGATGTGGCCCGCCTGGGAAAAAGAACCCCGTTCCGTCGGGAATCCCTCGAGATCGAACAGATCCTTGATGGTCACGGGAACGCCATGCAGCACGCCGGTCGCCTCCCCGCGGGTCACCGCCTTTTCCGCGTTTCCCGCCATTTCGAGGGCGAGATCCGGGGTCAGCCTGGCGAAGGCGTTGAGGCTCGCATCGAGACGATCAATGCGGTCGAGTACCGCCCGGGTGATCTCCATTGGCGAAACCTGCTTCCTGCGGACCCATGCCGCGAGTTCCGTCGCGGTGGCGAAACAGAGGTCGTCTTCGCTCATCTGAACGGGCTGTCGGGACCGCCAACGGACAATGGGTAGCTCGTGATCACGCGGGGTGGTTCCAAGGTTGATCGACCCACCATTATATGGTCGCCTGTCGTGGATTCTGCGAACGCTGAAGGCGCTCTGTCGCGGCGTACCAATGTTGGGAGAAGAACGATGAGAACGGCAAGAGTCGGTTGGGCGCGCGAGCCCCGCAGAGTGCCGAGCCCTGATGAGATCGGACCGCTGATGGTCCAGCACTTGCGGATCACCCGCCGATTGCTCGGCGAACTGTTCCGGGCGTCGCCCGGCCTGACCTTGGCGCTCTCGTTGAGGTCTGCGCTACAGGGCGTGATGGTCCCCGCACAGGTATACGTTTCCGCGGGGCTCATTGGCAGCATCGTCAGCTCGATCGCCGCGTCCACAGGCGCCGACGCAACGGAAAACTGCGAAGCCCTGAAATTCTTCATCATCGCCTGGCTCGTGCTGCAGGTCGTGCCTATCGCCCTGGGTGTCCTGGGTCAGGTGGTCTGGCGCTAGGAAAGAAGCTAGTGTTCCGTCAAGCCTAAAAATGCGAGTGTAGCTGCGAGGGATTTTTGGTTCCTGGCGAGGCGCGACGACGCGATGTGGCAGGCCCCACACAAGGAGGAGCAACGAAGCCAGGGGCCAAAAAGACCCGCAGATACCCGCAGATTTAGGTTTGACGGAGCACTAGGCGACGTATGCTTTCGCCGTGGCTGCCGCCGCGTAGTTCTCCTTCAACACCGCATAGCTCTGGATGTCGGCATTGACAACGTCGAGGCCGTTTTCGAGCACATAGGCGTAGGAACGCTGGAAGTCCGAAAGGTGCGCGCGGAGCAGCTTGTCGCTGTAGTGGCCGTCGAACGCCTTGGGATTGCCGCGTCCGAGCCATCCCCGGCCCGCGAGCAGGCGCCCGACCTTCATGCCGATCAACCCCACACCCGCGGCGCGGGCCTTGTCGAGCCGCGGACGAATCGCCTGCATGTCCGGGGTGCCATCGAGGATGTTGCGACTGTTCCAGTCGTACCAGCCGGCCGGCGTAACGGCGACCATCGCGAGGCTGAACCAACCGGTTTGTACTGCGGCTTCCAGAACCCTCGCGGCGTTCTCGTGCGTGCTGACGCCGTAGTGGGACACCTTTCCCGCCTGCCTGGCCGCGAGGAAGGCCTCGTACATCTCCTCTGAACGGACCATGTGCGGGTTGTTTGCACCCATCTGGTAGTAGGCGTCCACATGGTCGGTGCCGAGTTCGGACAGGCTTTCGTCCATCAAGGCGGTCCATGTCTTCGCGGCCCTGCGCGCGTCTGTCACGGATATCTCTTCGTCCGGATCCGCATCGATACCTGTCATTGCCTTTGATATCAGGAAGATATGGTCGCGGTGGCGTCCGACGAAGTCCCGCATGTTGCGCTCGGCGGCGTTGTAGTAGCGACGCGTGCCGACATCGAAAACGTTGACGCCCGCCTCGAAGGCGCGTTCGAGCAACGCGTCCTGGGGCTGCCGGGACAGCGCCGCGCCGCAGCCGAACACGAGCCGGCTTGCGTTGTAGCCTGTGCGGCCCAGGGTCCGGAAAGTCATTTTCGGCCAGGGTTTTGCACCCGGGGCCGCGTCCTTCGCTGTTTCCATGGCCGCGTGGATGTCGCGCGTTTGCCACAGCGCCTGGCCGCCGGCGGCGACCATCGCGAGCAGTTGCACGAATGTTCGACGGCTGGACAGGCTGGTTTTCATGGCTTTTCTTTCCTGAGTGGTTTCGCGGCCACTTTGCCACCTCCCCGCCGCAAGTCAACTCGGACCTGGAGTGTCCGAAGGCGGGATTCGCGCCGGAAATTGCCGCGCTCGCGCCCGCAGGCTTGCCGCGCGGGAAACTGTCGCTGTTATCGGTTGACCTTCGCGCCCGCGTGATTCAAATTGTGTATCGAAATTCCCCACGGTGGCGCAAACGATGAGCGAAACGACACGCATGCGATCGGACGTCATCGTCGTCGGTAATTCTTCCGACGATCCCTTTGCCATCGACGTGGCCTTTGCCTTCGGCCAGACCGAGGACATCGCCGACCTGATCAGCATGAAGACGTTCGCCAACACGGAGTTCTGTCCGCGCTTCATCTCCGACGAAACGGACTTCACAAACATCGGCAACAAGCTTACCGGGAAGACCGTGGTCATCGTCAGCACGTCGAATCGCGTGGTGAGCCGCCAGAACCTGGCCATGCGCAACATGCTGATAGCGCGTGCGGCCAAGGAAAACGGTGCCCGGGAAGTCATCTTGGTGGAGCCGGACCTGTACTACAGCGCACAGGATCGGGGTCCGAGGCCCGAACTTGGCTTTACCGCTTTCGAACGCGATCAGAAGGACCTGAAGAAGTTCGACGGGCAACCGTTCTCCGTGATGCTCTACGCGCAGATGCTGAAGTTGTCCGGCGTCGACCGCGTCGTGACGGTGCACAACCACTCCCATGCGGTGCGATCGGTATTCGCAAAAATCTTCGATGGGGGCTATCACCACCTGCTGCCCCACGAGATCTACGTCGACTACCTGCTCAACTCCGACATCGTGCGGTACGGACCGAGCGGCGAAGGGCTCGCGCTGTGCGCCCCGGACCAGGGCGCGCGGGAGTTCGTGCTCGAAATGGCATCGTCATTGGGCTTGCCGAAGGCGAAGTGCATTCTGCTTGCGAAGGAGCGTTCCGGCGAACGCGACGTGGAGATCTCGCTGTACGAAGGAAGCGAGACAAGTTTCGAGGACATCGAAGGTCACGACATCGTGCTGTTCGACGACATGGTGCGTACCGGCTCCACCTTGATCAAGACGTGCCAGTTCCTGAAGAAAGTCAATCCCGGCCGCCTGGTTTTCGCGGTCACGCACTTCTACGCCAGCGACGAGGGTCGGCAGAAGATGGCGGACAGCGCGGTCGACGAGATCCTCGCTCTCAACACGCTGCCCGCGGTGCTCAATCGGGACGAGCAAGGTCGGCTACGCAAGAAGATGGTCGTGCTGAAGATCGAAAAGTGGCTCGCGCGCAACCTGTGTGAAATTACCGGCGTTTCAGGCGAGCCGAGCGACAACTTCTACCAGATCGACATGTCGTCGAAGAACCCCCGGTTCAGGCGCAAGATCTGGTCGAACGACCAGCTTGCCAGCCTGCGCACCGGCTGAATTTCTCCCCGCGGCGAACCGAACCGTCAGGAAAACGCCGGCAGGACCGCTTCCGCGAGCAGGCGCTCGTTGTCGACCACGTAGTCCGATCGACAGGCCGAGTTCAGGATGATGGTGCGCGCGCCCGCATCGATGTATTCGCGCAATCGCGCGATGCAATCATCGGGATTGCCGGCCAGCGCGTACCTGTCGACCAGCATGGAGAAGTCCTGGTTGTACTGTCGCGACAACCGATGTGTGGCCATTTCGACGGCGGTGTCGCGGTCTTCGTGTACGGCGAAGAAGATGTGGAGACCGGGGATGACGGCGTCTTCGCGGCCCGCTGCGTCGGCGAATCCGGCGATGGTGTCAAGGCTGTCCGCCAGGCGCTCTGGCGTGTACATGTAGGGCAGCCAGCCGTTGCCGTGTCGGGCGCAGCGGCGCATGGCGGCTTCGCTGCGCCCCGAGATCCAGATCGGCGGATGGGGTCGCTGCACGGGTTTGGGCGCTAGCGTCACGCCGGAAAGCTGCGTAAAGCGCCCGTCGATACTGACGTCGTCCTCCGTCCACAGGCGCTTCATGATCGCCAGCGATTCGTTCGTTCGTGCGCCGCGCTCGCGCACCGGAACGCCGCAGGCGTCGAATTCCCTGGCGAACTCGCCGCCGACGCCGACGCCGAAGTGGAAACGCCCGTTGGAGACGAGGTCGAGGGTGGCGACCAATTTGGCGAGCAGCGGCGGCGGATACAGCGGCACGAGGGTGATCGCGCTCATGAGCTTGATCGAGGATGTGGCCCCCGCAGCCGCGGCGAGAGCGATCAGTCCATTGTTGACCGGGCCGTAGAAGAAGACGTGCTCTCCGGTTGACACGAACTGGTAGCCGAGGCGTTCCGCCTCCCGGGCGTTCGCGGCAACGTCGTCTAGCCGTTGCAAGCCGATGCCGAATTCCACCTGGGCCATGCGTTTGTTCCCTTTCCCGATGCGCCGAAGCGGCGTCATGAATCCATGGCCAGTCCATCAACCCGTGCGGCGGATCGTTCATGGGGCATTGACTGCGGTGGTCCGATCGTGCGGCGTCGGCCTCGCCGTTAACCTCCGTTCAGGAGGTCCTCATATTTCGAAAACCGCGTGTCCTGGCGCGTGGCGACTTCGATGAGGCAGACCTTGCCTTCCTTGTTGGCGATTTGCGCCTCCTTGAGCGCCGGCGCGAGCTCTTCGACCTCGTTGACGTTGATCGCCTTCGCGCCGAGAGCGCGGGCAACGCCGGCATAGTCTCCGCCCTGGTTGCCAGCGCCGTAGCGCTCCATCGCGACCGGCATGCTACGGTCGTATCCGCCCATCGTGCGGTTGTTGATGACGATGCTCGTGATCGGAATCTCCGCCCGCACGGCTGTCTCGATCTCCGTTCCCGTGTGGCCGAACGCCAGGTCGCCCATGAAGTTCATGCAGAACTTGTCCGGGTTGGCTATCTTCGAGCCCATCGCGAGCGGAATGCCGTACCCCAGGTGGGTGGTTTTGCCCCAGCCGATGTAGCCGTGGGGCACCGTCGCCTTGTAGAACGGCATGATCTGATCGCGCGGGTTGCCGGCATCGTGGGTTACCACGCTGTTGGCGTGATCGACGGACTTGTTGATTTCGTTGACCACCCGATAGGGATTGATCGGCGTTTCGTCGGACGTCAGGAGCGGCGCCCATTCGGCCAGCCACTCGGCCTTCGTGGCGGCGATCTCGGCGGCAAGCGCCGTATTCGTTTCGCGCCCGTTGTCGCCGACCACTGCCTTCACTTCGTCGATCATCAGTTCGAGCGCGAGTTTGGCGTCGCCCACGAGCCCGATATCGACGTCGTAGTCCTTGTTGATGTCCTCGACGGAAACGTTCGAGTGGATCATGAACTTGCCCGGCGGGATGTCGATGCCGAAGTTCGTTCGCGTCAGTCCCGAGCCTATGCAGAATATCGTGTCCGACGACCCCAGCCACTTGAACACGGCTTTTGGCGCGGTCCTGTTCGCCGAACCCAGCGCCAGCGCATGGTCGTCGGGGAACGCGCTCTTGCCCGGCATGGTGGTGATGACCGGAATTTGCGTCAGTTCCGCGAGTGCGCGCAATTCTTCCGCGGCCTCGGCATAGAGCACCCCCTGTCCGGCCCAGATCACGGGATTGCGGGCGCCGAGCAGCGCCTTCACCGCGTCCCTGACGTCTGAACGGTTGGGCGCGGACTTCATGGCCTTCGACGCTCGATAGTCGACGGCGTTTTCGGGCACTTGCTGCCCCAGCACGTCGCCGTGCAACTCGACCAGCGCGGGCCCGGGCCGGCCGTTTTTCACCGCGTGGAACGCGCGGCGGATTTGCCGTCCTGTCAGATCGATCCTGTTGATCGAAAGCGCGATCTTGGTGACTTCTTCGTAGCTCTTGGTGGCGGAGAAGTTCGGCTTGATGTCATAGCCGCGCAAGCCCGCACTGCCGGGGAGAAACACGATGGGAACCCCTTCGCCCCAGGCTTGGGCAATGCCGCCGTAAGAGTTCTCGACCCCCGGCCCGCCCTGCGACGCGAACACGCCGACACGGTTGCCCGATGACTGTCGACTGAAACCGTCGGCGGCGTTGATGCCGCCTCTCTCCTGCCGGAACACGATGGGCCGGATGCCGACCTTGGCGACCGCCTCGATGAGCGGGTTCGCCGGGAAGCACGCCATCCAGGACACGCCTTCCGCCTTAAGGCAGCGCGCGATCAAATCGAAACCGTTCATTCTCCTCCCCGGTGGGTTGATGGAAGGCCGCAAGGTTAGCATGGAGCGGCCTGGCGCCACCTGTTCGATATCTAGCCCCCGCCGGAGAGGCGCGGCGGCGCATCTGCGGGGCGCCCCGCCTCCTGATCCAGCCACTTGCGCATCAGTATCTTGATCTGCGTCTGGTACGGCACGCCGCGCAGGCGCGCCTGGATCTTGAAGGTGGCGAGCAAGGGTTCGGGAACCTTCAAACTTGCATGGTCGACGAGCTGGGTCGGGCCACAGGCGAAGCCGAAGGCGCCGGCTGTGGGGCGCTGATGAGGCGCGAACGCGTGTTGGCCGCGCCCTGGATTCGTTTGAAGTCCTCGAGGAAACGGACTATGTCGTCCGGCGACAGCTCGCGGCAGCGTTCGAGATGTTCCGCCGTGAATCGCTGCACGGGTCGTGGCTTGGCTTCCATGTGGTCAGAGTAGCGTATACCGGTATATACCAATAGGAGGCTCCACCTGAAATACGAGGGCTTTTGTGGCGCGTTGGGGACGACTTTGCTACTGGCTTTGCCGAAATCATAATTTACGTTTGGTGCACCAAATGTAAATTGAGTGTGTAAACTATGCCCTCATGATCCAGAGAGAGCCTTGGCTGAAGAAGATCAGCGATGCTTGGTCGCGCCGCCCGATCATCTGGCTCTCCGGCGTTCGCCGGGTCGGCAAGACGACACTCTGTCGGATGTTGCCGGATGCGGTCTACATGAATTGCGACCTGCCGTCCGTACAACGCGCATTGGAGGATCCGGAGTTGTTTTTCGAGGGGCTGGAAGCGGGCACCGTCGTGGTGTTCGACGAGGTGCATCGGTTGGAGGACCCGAGTCGTCTGCTGAAGATCGCCGCGGACGCATATCCGCAGTTTCGGATCTTGGCTACGGGCTCTTCGACGCTGGCGGCGACGCGGAAGTTCCGCGACCCATTGACCGGACGCAAGCACGAGGTGCATCTCGGCCCCGTGCCGTGGGAGGAGTGCACCGGGGCCTTCGGCATCAACGATCTCGACCGCCGTTTGCTGCACGGCGGCCTGCCGGAGCCGCTGCTCGCCTCGGACAAGGATCCGGCCTTCTTCGGTGAGTGGATCGACAGTTTCTACGCCCGCGACATCATGGAACTGTTCGGCATCCGCAATCGGCAAGGGTTTCTCACGCTCTTCCGCCTGCTCCTGCTACGCAGCGGTGGCCAGCTCGACTACAGCCAACTCGCGTCCTTGAGCGAGATGAGCCGCCCAACGGTGAAATCCCATATCGAGGCCATGCGGATCGCGCACGCCATGCGACTGTTGCGACCGTTTCATGGCGGCGGCAAACAAGAGATCGTCAGCCGTCCGAAGTGCTACGCCTTCGATACCGGGTTTGTCACCTTCGAGCGGGGCTGGAACGACATCCGCGACGACGACCGGGGTCTGCTATGGGAGCATCTGGTTCTGGATTCGTTACTGATGCGTTGCCCGGAGCAGGACGTTCTCTACTGGCAGGACAAATCTCGGCGCGAGGTGGACTTCGTCATCCGTCACGGCGGGGGGCGCGTGGATCTCGTGGAGTGCAAGATAAACCCGGATAAGCTGGATCCGGCTCCGGTCGAGGTATTCCGCTCCCTCTACCCGGAGGGATCAAACTTCGTGGTGACGCCACGGGTGCCGGAACCCCACCGCATCCGCCGCCGGGGCATGGTGTTCACCGTGTGCTCCACCCGCCACCTCCCAGGTGCCGCACCCTTTGGGCGTAGATAGCGGAGACGGTACGCTTGACCGCGGGTTCCGTTCGCGCACGAGCGCACGGACGCGGCCGTATACAATCGGCGTGTTGGTTTCGAGGGTAGGGTGATGTCGGAAACGGCGCGAACGCGGTGCGATGCCGTGGTAGTGGGCGCTGGATTCGCCGGCCTCTACATGCTCCATCGATTGAGCCAGGCTGGCTTCAACGCGCGGGTATTCGAGGCGGGGTCGGGCGTCGGTGGCACGTGGTACTGGAATCGGTACCCGGGCGCGCGATGCGATATCGAGAGCATGGAGTATTCCTACAGCTTCTCGAACGCGTTGCAGCAGGAGTGGAAGTGGACGGAACGCTACGCCGGCCAGCCGGAGATCCTGCGCTACGCCGAACACGTCGCCGACCGGTTCGATCTCAGGAGGGACATCACATTCGACACACGTATCGCCAAGGCGGCATTTGACGAGGCGGCGAGCCGCTGGCGCATCGACACCGACACCGGCGAGAGCGTGGAGGCGATGGCCCTGATCATGGCGACCGGTTGCCTGTCGTCCGCAAACCTGCCCGAATTCGAAGGTCGGACGCGTTTTCTGGGCGAGACCTACCACACCGGCCGCTGGCCCCACGAAGGCGTCGACTTCGCCGGCAAGCGGGTGGGGGTGATCGGTACGGGCTCATCCGCCATTCAGGCGATCCCCATCATCGCAGCCGAAGCGGAACACCTGACCGTCTTCCAGCGTACGGCCAACTACTCGATCCCGGCGCGCAACGAACCCATCGATCCAGACGGCGTGCGTGAAATCAAGGCCGAATATCCGGAGTTCCGGGCGCGCAACCGGCTGATGCAAGCCGCTTTCGGGTCAAAGATACCCCGCAATAACACTCCCGCGTTGGCGGACAATCCCGCCGGTCGGGAGGCCAGGTTCACCGAACGGTGGAAGCGGGGTGGTCTTGGCTTCCTTGGCGCCTACAACGATCTCCTGCTCGGCCGTGACGCCAACGAGACGGCCGCGGATTTCGTGCGGGCACGGATTCGCGACATCGTCAAGGATCCCGAGGTCGCGGAACTTCTGTGCCCGGACAACGTCATCGGCTGCAAACGGATCTGTCTGGACACGAGTTACTTCGAGACTTACAACCGGCCGAACGTCGAACTCCTGGCCGCCAGAAACCATCCCATCGAGCGCATCACGCCCGAGGGCGTCCTGGTCAGGGTGATGAATCCGGAAACGGGCGAGCAGGAAGGCTCCCGCGAGATCGGGCTTGACTGCATCGTCTTCGCCACGGGCTTCGACGCCATGACGGGCGCCGTGCTCGGTGTGGACATCCGCGGCCGTGGGGGCCAGACCCTGCGCGAGAAGTGGTCCGCCGGACCGCGCACCTACCTGGGCCTGACTACGGCGGGTTTCCCGAACCTGTTCCTGATCACCGGACCCGGCAGCCCGTCGGTGCTGACCAACATGGTGGTCTCCATCGAGCAGCACGTGGAGTGGATCGGTGACTGCCTTGAGGACCTGCGCCGCGAGAAACTCGCAACCATCGAGGCGACATCGGAAGCGGAGGATGCCTGGGTGGACCACGTCAACACGGTGGCGGGGAAGACCCTGATGCCGACGTGTAACTCGTGGTACCTGGGCAGGAACATTCCGGGCAAACCCCAGGTATTCATGCCGTTGATCGGCTTCCCGCCCTATGCGGAGAAGTGCGCCGAAGTGGCGCGGAACGGCTACGAAGGTTTCGTGATGCGCTGACGCGTCACGCCAGTGTGAGCCGATTTCGAGCTCAGGGAGCATCAAGAAGGAAGGTTCTATGTCGACGGGCATCAAAGGCACTGCGCAAGCGATTTCCCAAACCTTGACGGGAACCTCGACATCAACAATCCTCATGCAGAGGGCGACGACCACAGCGATAAGGAAATGCTGCTCGACTCGAGGAGTTGAACGCTGCGGAGGCGGAAGTGGGATTCTCGCGCGAGCGAATGAAGGGAACCTTGGCCGAACCGCTGTTGGGATGATGTCCGGGAAGGGTATCGTTTGCCGCCGGTATTGGAGGGTTGGGCATGCACGCCGCCATCTCTGACAAGCGGGAAGAACTTGCCGAGATCTGTCGTCGCTATGGCGTGGCGCGGCTCGAAGTCTTCGGCTCGGCAGCGCGCGGCACGGACTTCGATCCGCAGGCCAGCGACGCCGACTTCCTGGTGGAATTCAGAACCGACCACGGCCGGGCGCGGCTCCAACAGTACTTCGACTTTGCAGCGGCATTGCGCCACACGTTGGGTCGTTCCGTCGATCTCGTCGAGTCGGGCACCGTCCAGAACCGTATCTGCGCGCTGCCATAGACAAATCGCGCGAGCTTGTCTATGCATCCTGATCCTCGCGTCCTGCTGGCGGATGCAGATCGGGCAGCCGCGGACATCGTCAGCTTCACCGAAGGCATGGACCGCGAGACAAACTACGCATCCTGCTTACGCTTGCGCCACAGACGCGACCGGCCTGCCTTTGGCCAGAAGCGTTCCCTTTCATGCCTGTTTTGCGCCTGACATTCCCGCAGCAGGAACGGGCCGCTACTGCGCGATGACGACGAGAACAACGCCGCCTTATCGCGATGTAAGCGAGCGAGCTTTCCAGCGTCGATCGCTCGTGGCCGCTTCTTGTCCACGGCCATGATGGAAACCCCGCCATACGCGATCACTTCGACCATTCTCGATCTTTCCGAACGGATCGGCGAAGCTGTCGGGCGGGCGGAGGAAGCGGCGGTCGGGGCGAATCTGCGCCTGCGACGGGCCAATCGCATCCGTACCATTCGCGGGGCGCTCGCGATCGAAGGCAACCGGCTGACCGAAGAACAGGTATCGACCATCCTCGAAGGCAAGCGGGTCGTCGCGCCGCTTCGGGAGATTCAGGAAGTCCGCAACGCCATCAATGCCTATGAGCAGTACCTGCGTTGGAACCCCGCCAGCGAATCCGATCTGCTCCGTGCGCACGCGATCCTGATGGCCGAATTGCGGGATGCGCCCGGACGCTACCGGCGCGGCGGGGTAGTGGTGACCGGTCCGGAAGGAGTCCAACACATCGGCCCGCCCGTCGACCGAGTGCCGCAGCTCATGTCGAATCTGCTGTTATGGCTGAACATCACGGAAGAGCATCCGTTGATAGCCAACTCGGTCTTTCACTACGAGTTCGAGTTCATTCATCCGTTCGAGGACGGCAACGGACGAATGGGACGACTGTGGCAGTGCCCCACAGCCGTCGCCTCCGGCTTCGAGGCCGCCCCGGCGAATTGAACCGCAGCCTCCGCCAAGGCAGACTCGTCCCTGAATCGAGCGACACACGGCATCAGCCACCAAGGCTTTGGCCGAACCCTCGTTTCATGCTCACTTTCTCATTGGACAACGCTGAGACCATTCTCGAGGCCGTCCGGGATTTCGGGTCAAGCGACCATGTGACCGACCAGGTAGCACGGTTGCTCGCCCAACTGCGGGACGGCCCGAAGTCTGCGAACGAACTCATGGCGGCGCTCGGACTGTCGCACCGACCGACGTTCCGGAAGAATTACATTCGCCCGGCGCTCTCCGCGGGGCTGGTCGAAATGATCGTGCCCGAGTCGCCGACGGCAAGAAACCAGAAGTACCGGCTCACGGCGCGTGGGGGGCGGCGGCACGATGAGACAAGTTGCCTAGTGTTCCGTCAAGCCTAAAAATGCGAGTGTAGCTGCGAGGGATTTTTGGTTCCTGGCGAGGCGCGACGACGCGGTGTGGCAGGCACCACACAAGGAGGAGCAACGGAGCCTTGAAAGGAGCAGCCGGGGAGCGCGAGGGCACCCCTCGCATGAAGACTGCCACCAGGGGCCAAAAAGACCCGCAGATACCCGTAGATTTAGGTTTGACGGAGCACTAGTGTCGTGTCACGCGAGTTCTGGCGCTTCAGAGTTCGCCATGCGCGTCAATGCAAGGCGTGGTCCGCAGGGAATATCGGGCATATTCGCAAGGGCCACAACGCGGCAGTGGCGTGCATGGCGATCTCCCGAAGGGCGCGCCCCACGGGGCCCGTGGCCGCGTTGCGCCCCTTGGCAATGGAGCCGACCATTCCCGGCGGGGACGCGCCTTGCCACAGACCCCGTGGGACGCGCTGAAGCGTCATAACTCGCGTGACACGACACTAGTTGCAGGGGGCTCTTGGGGTCGATCCATCGGGGATCAGGTCCAGTTCTGCGATGTGACCGACTGCCCTGCCCATCTTGCACACATCGACTCCCCTCGGTGCGCGGTTCTCACGCCCACCGCACCGAATATCCATACTCCGCCGCTGCATCGGCGATCCAACCCGACAGGTAGTCCGCATAGCTGCGGCGAATCACGAGGTCGAAACTGCCGTCCGCGTTGGCGGCTACCAGCGCGGAGCCTTTCGCGAACACAGTCTGGACACAACGTCCCGGCGGGAAATTCCGAGGATGAAAGTCGTAGGGACTGGACTTCTGCAACACCTTGCCGGCGTCCGAGCCAGCGAGATGGACGTGTACCAGGCCGCCGCTCACGTCCGCGACGGAGAGGCGGCCGCGTACGGCATCGCGCATTCGTTGCTCCAGCTTCGATTGCTCGCCGTCGGGCACGATCAACAGCCACTCGTCGGGACCAAGCCAGTAGGCGCGGGCATCCCCGGCGTGGCGCCAAGTACACGGACTGATCGGAAGGTCCGCCCCCAGCGCCGTCTTGACTGCATCGCGATATCCCGGGTCGTCCGCATCGCCGCGGAGATTCAGGCATCCCCGCGACCCCAGGTCGCGGCACTCGACGCCGGGCGCTTCAGACATTCTGGCGCGCTCCTTCGGGGTCGTAGAAAACGGGACTGACGATGGTCGCGGAGACGATCCGCCCGTCGGCCAGGGGAGCGTAGAGGATCTGGCCCGCACGCTTGCTGCCCCGCCGGACCATCGCGAGCGCGACGGAGCGGGACAGGCGGGCGCTGTAGTAGCTCGAGGTGACGTGTCCTTGCATGGGCACGGGCGGGCGGCGTTCGGGCTCGTCGACCAGTTGCGCTCCCTCCGGCAGCACCGTCTCGGGGTCGGCGGTGGCGAGGCCGACGAACTGCAAGCGGTCCTCGCGCTGGTGATCGGCCAGCGTCAGCGAGCGATCGCCGATGAAACCGAATGACTTGTTGCGGCGCACCGCCCAGTCCATGTCCATGTCTGCCGGCGTCATGGAACCGTCGGTGTCCTGGCCGACGATGATGAAACCTTTCTCGGCGCGCAACACGTGCATGGTCTCGGTGCCGTAGGGCGTGATGCCGAATTCCGCCCCCGCCTCGATCAGCGCGTCCCAGACTTGACAGGCGTAGTTGGCAGGGACGTTAACCTCGAAGGAGAGCTCGCCGCTGAAGCTGATGCGGAACACCCGCGCAGGGATGCCCGCGACGTGCCCCTCGCGCACATCCATGAAGCGGAAAGCGTCGCGGTCCAGGTCGATATCCGCGCATACCTTTCGCAGCACATTCCTTGACTTCGGACCAACCACCGCCGCGGTCGCCCAATGGTCGGTCACGGATGTGAAATGAACATCGAGCGCTGGCCACTCGGTCTGTCGCCAGAGCTCCAGCCACGCGAATACCGCCTCGGCGTTGCCGGTGGTGGTGTGCATCAGGTAGCGGTCTTCCGCGATGCGCGCGGTCACGCCGTCGTCGAAGATGGTCCCGTCCTCCTGCAGCATGAGGCCGTATCGACACCTGCCGACGCCGAGTCTCATGAAGCCGGTGGAATAGATGCGGTCGAGGAACGCCGCCGCGTCCGATCCCTGGATGTCGATCTTGCCAAGCGTCGATGCGTCGAGGATGGCGACGCTGTCGCGTGCCGCGAGGCACTCGCGGTTCACCGCCTGGCCCATGGTCTCCCCCGGTCGCGGGTAGTAGCGGGGGCGTTTCCAGCGGCCCACGTCCTCCCATACCGTGCCCTGCGCCTCGTGCCACGCGTGCATGGGGGTGTGGCGTTCGGGGTCGAACATGTCGCCCACGTCTCGGCCCCCCGCCGCGCCGAAAGTTATCGGCGTATAGGCCGGGCGAAACATCGTCGTGCCCGTGGCAGCGATGTCCTGCCCCAGGGCGCGGGCCAGGATGGCGACGCCGTTGACGTTGCCGAGCTTGCCCTGATCGGTGCCGAAGCCCAGCGCGGTATAGCGTTTGACGTGCTCCACGGACGTGTAGCCCTCTCGGGCGGCCAACTGGATATCTGCAGCGGTTACGTCCAACTGCAAATCGACGAACTGTTTCGGGGCTCGGCTCACCCGCTTGCGATGCGGCACGAGGTGCAGCGCCTGCGCAGAAGTCTCGGGCGGCTCGTCCGTATCCGGCATGGTGAACGTGGTCCGGCCATTGCCGAAGCCCGCGCGAGATGCCGCCATGGCGCCCGCCGAGGCGCCTCCTTGCATGCATTCGCGCAATGATCGCGCGCCAGTGACCGCGCCGGCGCATATGGCGCGCTCTCCCAGATCGCCGGGCAGAAATGCCGCTACGGCGGCGCTCCACCGAGGCCTGGTGCCGGTCTGCGAGCTGAGATGCAGGGTTGGGCTCCAGCCGCCGGAACAGGCGATCAAGTCGCAATCCAGCCGCCGCGAAGGGCCGGCCAGCGCGCCGCCTTGGGCGTCCATGGGTGCGACTACAGCGCTCTGAACCCGGCTGCGTCCAACGGCTTCGATGACCCCGTGGCCGCTGATCACATCGATACCTGCGTCCATCGCCGCCTGGACCAGCGCGCCGGCGGGATTCTGCCGAGCATCGACGACTCCCACCACTTCGCGTCCGGCCCTTCGCCAGTCGATTGCTGTTCGGTAGGCGTTGTCGTTGGTGGTGAACAACACCAGCTTGTCGCCGGACGCCACGGCATATCGGTTGAGATAGGTGGAGATGGACGATGCCAGCATGATGCCCGGCAGGTCGTTGTTGGCGAATACGAGGGGGCGCTCGATGGCGCCGGTCGCGAGTATCGCCTGTCGGGCGCGAACGCGGTGCAGACGCTGACGGGCACCGTTGGCCGTCGCCGGGCCGAGATGGTCGGTGCGTCGTTCCAGTATGGTGAAGAAGTTGTGGTCGTAGTAGCCGCTCACCGTGGCGCGCGGCAGCAGCGTCGCGTTTGGGCAGGACGAGAGTTCGGCGACGGCGTCTTCCAGCCAGTCCGCTCCGCTTCCGCCGGCAACGGCGAGAGTCCTGGCGAGCAGGCTGCCGCCGAACTCCTGCCGCTCGTCTGCGACGAGAGTGCGGGCGCCGGAGCGGGCGGCTTCAAGAGCGGCGGCGAGGCCGGCGGGCCCGGCGCCTACCACCAGCACGTCGCAGTGTTGATTGAACTTGTCGTAGGTGTCGGGATCCCGACCATGGGGCGCTTCGCCGAAACCCGCCGCGCGGCGCAGCACTCGTTCCCACATCATCCACAGGCGCGGCGGCCCCATGAAGATCTTGTAGTAGAAGCCCGCCGGCAGTAGACCGCTGAAGGCGCCAAGCAGGCGCTGCGGACCCGATCGGGTTGACCGCGCCTCAAGTCCCTCGTACAGCTCGACCTCGGTGGCCTTGAGGTTCGGGATGCTGCCGGGGCCGCTTCCCAGGTGGACGATGGCGTTGGGTTCTTCCGGCCCGTGGCCGACGATGCCGCGCGGCCGGCCATACTTGAAGCTGCGCGCCACCGTGTCGACGCCGCCCGCGATCAGCGCCGACGCCAGGGTATCGCCCGCGTAGCCCTGCATCTTCCGACCGTCGAACGAGAAGCCGAGCGCGCTGCTGCGATCGATCCGACCGCCGTTCGGCAAGCGTCGGGATTGCGCAGTCACTAGGTCGTCGTCTCTCCGGGTGACCCCGGCGCGGGCAGGTCCATCGGGTAGACCTCGAGAATTTCGTAGCTCACGGTGTCGCGCAGGACATTGAAGTAGCGTCGGCAGCCCGCTGTGTGCAGCCATATCTCGCGGTGCGGTCCGCGCGGGTTCTTGCGGAAATGCAGATAGTCTCCCCACTCCTCGTCGGACAACGCGCCAGGGTCTGGCGGTCGGCGAATGTGCGCCTCGCCGGCGTAGCTGAACTCCTCTTCGCCGCGCGTCTCTCCGCAGTGGGGACAGGGTATGTGCAGCATCAGTGGGCGACCCCTGCGGCGCCGTGCTCATCGACTAGCGCGCCGCTCGCGAAGCGGTTCATCGAGAAAGGTGCCGCGAGCGGATGCGGGCGGTCGTTGGCGAGGGTATCGGCAAACACGTAGCCCGATCCCGGCGTCGATTTGAAACCGCCGGTGCCCCAGCCGCAGTTGAAGTACAGGCCCTCGACAGGCGTCTTGCCAATGATGGGGCAGGCGTCCGGGCAAATGTCGACGATGCCTCCCCACTGGCGGTTCATGCGCACGCGGCTGAAGGCGGGGAACAACTCGCACACCGCGCTCAGGCTGTGCTCGATCACGTGGAATGAACCGCGCTGGCCGTAGCCGTTGTAGCTGTCGGTCCCGGCGCCGATCACGAGGTCACCCTTGTCGGCCTGACTGATATAGCAGTGGACGGCGTTGGACATCACCACAGTGTCGAGACACGGCTTCAGCGGCTCGGAGACGAGTGCTTGCAAGGGACGCGACTCGATCGGCAGGCGCAGCCCCGCCATCGCCGCCAAGACGCCCGAGTTGCCCGCCGCGACGCAGGCCACCTTGCGCGCGCCAATGAAACCGCGGCTCGTCTCGACGCCGACCACGGCGCCATTGCGCCGCCGAATGCCCGTGACTTCGGTTTGCTGCAACAGGTCTACGCCGTGGGCGTCGGCCGCCCGGGCATAGCCCCAGGCCACTGCGTCGTGGCGGGCGACACCGCCGCGCGCTTGCCAGGATGCGCCCAACACGGGATAGCGCGCCTTCGGCGAGCAGTTCAGGAGAGGCACCAACTTCTGTACCTGGGCGGTGGTAAGGACCTCGCCGTCGATGCCGTTCAGACGGTTTGCGTTCACCCGCCGCTCAATGTCGCGCATGTCCTGCAGCGTGTGCCCCAGGTTGAGCACCCCGCGCGGACTGAACATGACGTTGAAGTTGATCTCCTGGCTCAAGCCTTCCCATAGCTTGAGCGCGAAGTCGTAGAGATGCGCCGCTTCGTCGCGCAGGTAGTTGGAGCGCACGATGGTGGTGTTGCGGCCCGTGTTGCCGCCCCCCAGGTATCCTTTTTCGACGACCGCGACATCGGTGACGCCGTGCTCCCTGGCGAGATAGTAGGCCGTCGCGAGACCGTGCCCGCCACCGCCGACAATCACCGTGTCGTAGGCGTCTTTGGGCGTTGCGTCGCGCCAGGCCCTCGGCCAGTCCTCGTGGTGGCGCCGGGCGTGTTTGAACAGGCTGAGGAGCGAATATTTTTCCATGGCTTAGGCGCAAGCCAGGTCATTCGATATGGACAAGTGTTTTCTAATCGTCGACGCCGGCACCAGCATCGAATGCGGCCGTCACATTTAGGGAGAAGCCGTCAAGCACCGCCGAACCTGCCAGTGTGCCTCGACCGAAGACCCCGCGTTCGACATATGCATCGTCTACGAGCTTCAGCACCGTCACCGTGTCGGTCGTCGGATCGACGATCCAGTATTCCGGTATCTCTGCCTCGGCGTAGTCGTGGCGCTTGTCCGCGAGGTCGCGCTCGGGTCGGTCGGGACTGACCACTTCGACCACCACGTCAGCACCGGACCAGAAACGGTTGCGACGACGTGGGTCGTTGGCTTCTTTGACCAGCAGCAGGTCGGGTTCCCTAAATCTGTCGTCGCGCACCCGTAGTCGCAAGGGCGCGAATCGAACCTTGCCGCCACGGGAATGCACGAACGCCGAGAACACTTCGTTGAGGTAGTGCAGGATTCCCTGGTGGCCGTCTGTCGGCATCGGCAATACTTCGATGCGCCCGTCCGCCAACTCGACAAGCCGGCGGGTCTGGTCCGTCAACCAAAGATAGGCGTCTTCATTCCAGCAGCCTTGGCGCGGCAGCACATCGCAAATGAACGCGTAGAGTTCCGCTTGCTCGCCGTGTACTGGCGCAGGCTCGCCCGCGATAGCCATCTTCGTCCCCTTCCGATTCAGAGGCGAATTTGAACAAAAACCTTACAGGACATTCGGGCCTCGGTCTACGCAGATTGTCGTGGCTTGGTCGAGAACATGGGCTCCATGGTCGAAGTGGGCAGCCAAGTCTTGAAGGGCAGTTGAATTGGACCATAATTCCGCCACTTGAGGTGGGTACGAGGTTCGGCCCGATGAAACCCCCAAACTCTGCTCGCACCCCCGACAGGGGCGAAACCGCCAACCCATCCCACATGGTCGGTTCGAGCGCTGCGAAGCCTTCGCGGCGCGTCGAATTCACGCGCATGGATCAAGGCACCGCAGAGGACTATGCGCTCCTCGACGAGCTTGCGAAACCCTATATCGCGAAGACCGGCGACCGCGTGCTCGCCTACCTTGAAAACCTCAGGGACGGTTTGCTCGGGTACCGCGTCGACCGCTACCAGCACTCGCTGCAGACGGCCACACGGGCGTTGCGCGCCGGCGAGTGCGAGGAGATCGCGGTCGCCTCACTCGTCCACGACATCGGTGACGTGCTGTCACCGGAGAACCATGCCGAACTGAGCGCTGCGGTACTGCGACCCTATGTCGCGAAGCACACCTACTGGATGGTGCTGCAGCATGGCCTGTTCCAGGGCTATTACTACTTCGACAAGATCGGTCAGGATGCAAACGCGCGCGAGTGCCACCGCGGGCATCCTGCCTTCGACATGACCCTGCGTTTCTGCGACGAATATGACCAGACGTCGTTCGACCCGGATTACGACACATTCGCCATCGACCGCTTCGTGCCCATGGTCGAGCGCATCTTTGCGCGCAAACCCTGGGGCGAGCACACGACCCGCGACTGGCCGGACCGGGACTAGTGCTCCGTCAAGCCCAAATCTACGGGTATCTGCGGATCTTTTTGGCCCCTGGATAGTTTTCTTGCGAGGGGTATCCCCTCGCGCTTCCCGGCTGAAGGCTCCGTTGCTCCTCCTTGTGTGGGACCTACCACACCGCGTCGTCGCGCCTTGCCAGGAACCAAAATCCCTCGCAGCTACACTCGCATTTTTGGACTTGACGGAACACTAGTGTCGTGTCCCGCGAATTTCTGGTACTTCTTAAGTTCGCCATGCGCGTCAATGCAAGGCGTGGTCCGCAATGAATATCGGGCATATTCGCAAGGGCCACAACGCGTTTTGCATGCGAGGGGGAGACCCCTCGCTCGACACGCAGGGAGTCCATGCTGCGGATATTGTCCGTCGGGATCGGTTGTGGCACGGTAGGGAGGATGAGCGGGTTGGATTCGGAAGGAGGCATGGCCGTGCCAGATGAGCGCAGCGACGCAACGCTTGGTGATGAGAAGGTGCCGAGAGAGGTCCGATTGCGAGTCGGCCTTTCGCCAACGGTGGAGAGGATGTTTGGTGCCCTTGTCGATTCATCCGATAAGGCTGACGAAGACAGCTCCGCTGAGTTGGACACAACAAAACGTGCGTCGCGACCCAATTCTCGATGACTTGGATGCACGCCTAAAGCGTGGAGAGCCGCTCCGGGTTCTATTCGATGCCAACGTCCTGCTTGATGTTTTCTGCCAGAGGGAGAACGCTATCCCAGCGGCCCGGGCTCTGACCTTTGCGGAACTTGATGCGGTGAAAGGTTTCGTATGCGCCTCAGCTTTCGGAGTGATCTGTCATCGCGGCGCAACGCCCGGGCCGGGTCGAACCAAACGGGAACGTCTCTTGGCGGCTGAGACGATGCGGCTACTTCAGGTTGTGCCCTTGACGGAGGATGTGCTGAAGGCCGCCATAGGTTACGACGACCTGTCCTTTGAGGATGCACAGGTCGCCGCGGCGGGCTTGCTCGAAGGTATCGATACCATTCTTACCAACGACGCCGACTTCATCAAAGGCCATGAAGCTGCGTGCAAGCCGCAAGATCTGATCCCATTGCTGGAAAAGCACTTGGGCGAAAGATGCATTTGCCGGGTCATAAAGATCACCGAGGATGGTGCGTTCCGAGTGGAGATTTCAGACCCAGCGGGTGTTTGGCGTCAGACGATCCCTTTGGCTGGCTTCCCGACGCGCGAAGAGGCGAAACGTGTCGCAGGGTTGTGGCAAGACACCTAACAGGTCATAGGCGGCTACCGGTCGCAAAGATGCCCAATACCGACAGAACGGCCGAGGCAACCGTCTGAGGCTCCAAGTCGTCGCGACTCGGATTCAACGCGGCGATTCGTTGCGTTTCGCGGTCCGCTATCTTCTTGGCTGTTTCCGGCTTCATGTGAACTTCGACGGTCACTTGAGACTCATCGGGGCTGCCCAAATGGACGACCCACCGGTTTTGTCCGACGCTCTGGATTGTTGCCATTGAATCCCTCCGGTGTGGTGATGATTCGGATTTCTGGGTAGATGCGTCGCAGGATAAGGCGGGGAAGAGCCCGACCGCAACGTCCTCATGGATGCACCCCACGAGGCGTCCGATGCCCCGTCGACGTTGGCGCTTGCGCGCCAATCCGACAGGCTCCGCTCACCCCCGCAATCGTTCGTTTTCGGGGTCCCAGGGGCTCTCCTGCACCACCCTTGCCGGGTACCGTCCGCCGAGGATCTCGATCTCCAGCGCCGTGCCAACCTCGCCGAGTTCCGGTCGCACCATCGCCAATGCGAGAGACTGCTCCAGCCGGAAGCCGTAGTTGCCGCTGGTTGCCCTGCCGACCATCTCGCCGCCGACATAGAGCGGATTGTTGCCGATGGGGTCGGCGTCTTCGGGGCCGTTCACCGCCAGGGTGACAAAACGGTTTGCGAACCCGCGCTGGTGCCATTCCAGGAGTCCCGCGCGACCGGTGAAATCGTCCTTGTCCAGGCGCACGAAACGGTCGAGACCGGATTCCAGGGCGGCATACTCGATGGATAGCTCGGTACCGATCATCCGGTAGGACTTCTCGACGCGCAGGGAGTCCATGGCGCGGATGCCGAAAGGCTTGAGGCCGAGGTCGTCTCCCGCTTCCATCAGCGCGTCGAAAATGGTGTTCTGATACTCGATGCCGTGGTGGATCTCCCAGCCGAGTTCGCCGACAAAGTTGAGCCGCAAAAGCTTCGCGGGCGCGAGGCCGATGGTCGCGTCGCGGCCGGTGAGCCAACGGAACGAAGCGTTGGAAAGGTCGGTGTCGCAGACGCGCGACAGGAGTTCCCGTGATTTCGGCCCGGCCACGACCAGGACGCCCATCGCAGCCGTCAGGTTCTCGAATTGAACAGAGCCATCGGTCGGCATCTGGCGCCGCAGCCAGTCGTGATCCAGCCGCTGGAAGGCGCCGGCCGACACCAGGTAGAAACGATCCGCCGCCTCGCGGTGGATGGTGAACTCGGAATGCACGCCGCCCCGCGTGTTGAGCGCATGGCACAGTCCGATGCGGCCCCGCCTGGGCAGGCGATTGGCTACGAACCGGTCCAGGAATGTCGCCGCTCCGGGGCCGCTGACCCGGGCCTTGGCGAACGCGGTCATGTCGAGCATGCCGACGTTGTCGCGGACATTGCGGCACTCGGCGCCCACGGGCCCGAACCAGCGCGAACGGCGAAACGACCAGTGGTCTTCCTGCGCGACGCCTTCGGGGGCGAACCAGTTGGGCCGCTCCCAGCCGAACTTCTGGCCAAATACCGCGCCCAGGTCGCGCATTCTCCCGTGGCACGGCGCTGTGCGCAGCGGCCGTCCGGCGGGCCGCTCCTCGTCCGGAAAGTGGATCGTGAAGACGTTGGCGTAGGCTTCCTCGTTCTTCGCTTTCAGATAGGCGCCGGTGGCGTAGTCGCCGAATCGGCGCGGGTCGACGCCGAGCATGTCGATGGTGGGCTCGCCTTCGACGATCCACTCGGCGAGTTGCCAGCCGGCACCGGCCGCGGCGGTGATGCCGAAGCTGTGGCCCTCGTTGAGCCAGAAGTTGCGCTTGTCCCATGCGGGGCCGACGATGGGGCTGCCGTCCGGCGTGTAGGCGATGGCGCCGTTGTAGACGCGCTTGATCCCCAACTCCTCGAATACCGGCACGCGGCGAATGGCGGACTCGATGTGCGGGGTCAGGCGGTCGATGTCGTCGTTGAAGAGTTCGTACTCGCTGTCTGGGTCGGGGCCGTCCAGGTAGCATGCCGGAGCGCCTTTCTCGTACGGACCGAGTAACAGGCCGCCGGCTTCTTCGCGCATGTACCAGGAGCCGTCGGATTCGCGCAGCACGCCCAACTCCGGCAAGCCCTGTTCGTGCCGGGCGAGGATTTCCGGATGCGTCTCGGTCACCATGTATTGGTGCTGTACCGGCAGCACCGGGACGTCGAGGCCGACCATGGCACCCGTGCGGCGCGCGAAGTTGCCCGTCGCGGACACCACGTGCTCGGCTATCCAGTCGCCCTTGTCGGTGCGTACCAGCCACTCGCCGCCGGGTGTCTGCTCGATGCCGGTGACGCAGGTCTGGCGATGGATCGAGGCGCCCCGGAGGCGGGCGCCGCGCGCCAACGCCTGTGTGAGATCGGCCGGCTGAATGTAGCCATCGTCGGGGTGGCGCATGGCGCCGATAAGTCCATCGGTGATCGCCAGCGGCCAGATGTCGTGCACCTCTTCGGGGCTAAGGAACTCGACATTCACGCCGATGGTGCGCGCGACGCCCGCGTACTGGCGGTACTCGTCCATGCGATCCGGCGTCATCGCCAAGCGTATGTTGCCGACGATGCGCAGGCCCGCGTCGAGGCCGGTCTCCTCTGCAAGCGTGCGGTAGAGGTTCACCGAGTACTTGTGAATCTGGCCCACCGAGTAGCTCATGTTGAATAGCGGCAAGAGGCCGGCGGCGTGCCACGTCGAACCCGAGGTCAGTTCCTTGCGCTCCAGCAGCGCCACGTCCGACCAGCCCTTGCGAGCCAGGTGATAGAGGGTGGCGACGCCGACCACACCACCGCCGATGACCACCACGCGAGCATGTTGCGCCATTTACGGTTCCCCTTGGACTTGCGGCGCACGGTACCACCGCCACATCTCGGCGCGCGCTGCGCCGTCCACGTTCGGCGCACCCCGGCCAGAGCTTCGATCCGGTTCCCACACCGAGCGGGTGTCGACGCCAAACCTGGTCCGGCCCGACGCATCGCTCGCGCCAGCGTGCAGGTGCGCAGCCGAAAAGGCCAGAAGCTGGCCGGGCTCGATGAGCACGGGCACCCCCGGCTGGGCGGGGCGCGTGCAGGCAACCGGCAAGAGCGGATAGTCCTCGCGGCCGCCGTTCTTGAACGCTTCGAAGTTCCATTCGGCGCTGTTGTTCGCGACCGGATGGCGAAACGCGTTGGGCCAAAGCAGCATCGTTCTGCCCTCGGCCAGCGGATACAGCGGCAACCACCAGTTGATTTGCGCCATGATGCCGGATCCCCAGGTGTCGCGGTGCGGGGGCAGCGTTTGCAGACGCGGGTGATCGATACCACTGCGCGACGGCGCCGCGCGCAACCGGATCCGGTCTAGCCAGGTCGCGTCCCGGCGGTAGCCGATCACCGTCAGCGTGTCGCACCAGTGCCGAGCGACCGTCGTGTCCCGGGCGACCACCTCGCGCGCCCGCATCGCCAGGCGCCGAAAGCGGGACGCGGACAAATGGCACTCACGAACGGAGGGTTCTTCCGTCTCGAATACTCGCGTGAGGATCGCCCGCACGCGGTCGACCAAACGCGTCACCGGCCGCAGGCCGTCAAACACCACCAACGCACCTTCGAACAGTGCTTCGCTTAAGGCGCGGGGCGGGGTCCCGGGTTTCCAACGCTCGAACGCCACCGCCGTGTTCACTTCACTAGCCCGAGACCCGGCGGACCTACAATCCCGTGACTCGCCCGCGTGCGTCGACCCCGATATCAAGCGCGGCGGGGAGGCGCGGCAGGCCGGGCATGGTCATGACGTCGCCGCAGACGACGACGACAAATCCGGCGCCGGCGGCGAGGCGCGCTTCCCGCACCGGGAGCACGTGCCCTTCCGGTGCGCCTTTGGCCTTCGGGTCGGCCGAGAAACTGTACTGGGTCTTGGCGATGCATACCGGTAGATGGCCGTAGCCCAGTGCTTCGAACTCCTCTAGCTGGCGCGCCGCGATCGGGTCCACGGACACGGCCTTCGCGCCGTAGAGGCTCGTGGCAATGCGCTCGATCTTTTGCTGTAGAGGAAGTTCGTCGGGATAGAGTAGTTCGACCTCCGAGGGGGCCTCTTCAAGCTTGGTGAGTACGGCTTGGGCGAGCGCGGTAGCGCCGGCGCCGCCGTCGACCCAATGCGTGGAGGCAACGGCTTCGACGCCCTGTCGGCTGGCAATGGCTTCGATAGCGGCAATCTCGTCGTCGGTGTCGTCAGCGAAGCGGTTGATGGCGATCACTGTTTTCAACCCGAGCCTTTTCAGGATCGCAATGTGGCGCGCAAGGTTCGGCGCGCCGGCGCGGACGGCGGCGGCATCCGGTGTCACCAGGTTGCGCTGGGCGATGCCCGCCTGGAACTTCAACGCCCGCACGGTGCACACCAGCACCGCCACGTCGGGAAGCAGGCCGGATTGGCGGTACTTGATGTCGAGGAATTTCTCAGCGCCCAGATCAGCGCCGAAACCTGCTTCGGTGACCACCACATCGGACAGGGCCAAGGCGGCGCGCGTCGCGACCACGGAGCTGCAACCGTGGGCGATATTGGCGAACGGGCCGCCGTGGACGAATGCCAGGTTGCCTTCGAGGCTTTGCACCAGGTTGGGTTGCAGGGCGTCGCTCAGCAGCGCGGCCATCGCGCCATCGACCCCCAGGTCCCGGGCCGTGACCGGTTCGCCGGCTCGACTGCGCCCGATCACGATGCGGCCAAGGCGCTGCAGCAGATCCGCACGGTCGCGAGCGAGGCAAAGCACCGCCATGACCTCGGACGCGGCGGTGATATCGAAACCGCCGGTTCGATGGGCGCCTCGCCCGAGGCTGAGCTCTATCTCGCGCAGCGCGCGGTCGTTAAGGTCGATGGCCCGACGCCATGAGATTGTCGCCGGATCCATATCGAGCGCGTTGCCCCAATACATGTGGCTGTCGAGTACGGCGGCGAGCAGGTTGTTCGCTGCGGAAACGGCGTGCAGGTCGCCATTGAAGTGCAGGTTGATGTCCGCCATGGGCACGACCTGGGCGCGACCGCCGCCGGTCGCGCCGCCCTTCATGCCGAAGCACGGGCCCAGGGACGGCTCGCGCAGGCAAACCGTCGCGCGCACGCCGAGCAGGTTCAGCGCATCGCTCAGACCGATACTGGTCGTGGTCTTTCCCTCGCCAGCGGCGGTCGGCGAGATGGCGGTCACCAGCACCAGCTTGCCATCTCGCTTCGGCGCGTGGCTGCTTTCGATGCCATGATCAAGCGACAGCTTCGCCTTGTAGTGACCATACGGCGTCAGGAGATGCCCGCCGACGCCAAGGCGCGCTTTGGCGAGGGGAATGATGGGGCGCAGGCCCCCCGAGTCGTCGTCGGGAACACCGCGGGCGACTTGGGGGGCGGTTGCACGGAAGCCAACAATCTCGCCAGCGGTTGTTGTCGCGCCGTTGGTCCGCAGCCAGCGAGACGTGCGCGGCAGGCCGCCGAAGGTGAACAGGTGAATTCCGGCGAGCGTCGTGCCGGGCGACTCCACCCGGTATCGGGCCAGTCCCTGCAGGACATCGTCCGGCGTCCAGTTCTTGAGCAAACGTATCACGCGCGGCTGCCGGGTCAGCATCCGCGCGGACGCGCTGACGCCGCAGCGGGCGGCGAAAGCCAACAAGGTCCGCAACCGGGCGGGACCCGGCAGGCCGATGTAGACCGGCAGCGGACAGCCCCGGTCTCGCGTCGCTGCAAGCCAGGCGATGGCGGGCGCCGACGCAAAGGTAAACTGGGTGACGATCCACATCTCGGTGCCGGTTGCGTTGGCGTAGTCGATCTTGCGCGCCAAGGCTGCTTCGAGTTCCGCGCGCGGCGCCAACGGGTGTCCTTCCGGGTAGGCGGTGACGCCGAGACGGCGAAAGCCGTGCTCGGTCAGCTTGCCGGACTCGAGCACATCGAGCGTGTCGTGGTAGGGGCCTGCCGCGTGTTTATGGTCTCCAGCCACCAGCAACAGGTCGCCGACGCCGGCTTCGGCGAGTTCGCCTAGCCGGTCGTCGAGTTGTCCGGAGCTTTTCAGCAGCCGCGCCGGGAAATGCGGCACCGGCAGCATGCCCTCGGTGCTGAGGCGTCGGCAGGCGGCGATGGACTCGCTCCACGCCGCGCCTGGAATGGTGGGAATGTAGACCCGCGTGCCTCGGGACAGGTGGTCAGTGAGCGGGCCCGTCGATGCAAGTTGGCGCGGCGAGAGCTCCACCGAGGCATGTCGGACCAGCTCGCGCTGGGCGTCCAGCACATCGATTTCATTGAGCGTCGCGGCGCTTCCGTGGAATGCGTTCATCGGCTTCAATCGACGCTGTCCCGGCCCCGACCCCGGACCACTTCCCGGATATTCGGGTTTACCGATGGCCGGAACGGCACGTCCACCACCTCGCCGGCCACGGGCTCGCCGGCCCGTTCCGCGTACTCTGCGGGAAGGCGAATGCGCAGCCTGGTGCTAACGTCGCGCATTTTCCACGGGACGTAGGCCAACGCGATGTTGGTCTCAAGTTCCGGCGAGAACCACGGCGAGGTGACGTAGCCAATAGCGTCGCCCCCGTCGCCGCCGGTGATGAGCCAGAAGTCGTTGGCGTAGTCGGTCACCGGTCGGCCGCCGAAGACGATGCCGACCAGCACATTGCGGAACGGGGGCGAACCGGCCTCGATGGCGCGTCGTGCCGCTTCCAGTGCCCGTTTGCCGACGTAGTCCGGCCCTTTTCTGCGCGGCACCTGGTAGCCGAGGTTGCACTGGAAGGGCAGGGTCTCCTTGTCCAGGTCCTGGCCCCAGGAAAGGATACCTGCGGCGATACGGCGGTGATGCGCCGGGGCGGTGACCATGAGCTGATGCCGCTCACCCGCCTCCAGCACTCTGTACCAGAGGTCTTCCGCGTAGAGGGTGGCGTCCTTCAGGTAAATCTCGTAGCCCTTCTCGCCGGTGAACCCGCTTTGCGAAACGATGACGTCGCGACCGTTGACTTGCCCTTCCATCAGCCCGTAGTAGGGGATTTCGCGAACACGCTCGCCGAACAGGTCCACCATCAGCGCCTCGGACTTGGGGCCCTGGATCTGGACCGGCGCGACGTCGATCTCGGCGATGGAGACATCGCAACGCAGACCGGCGTTGACGCCGCGAAGCCACATCTCCATGTCGCTGTCGGCAAGCGAGAACCAGAACTCGTCCTCGGCGACGCGCAGCAGCACCGGGTCGTTCAGTACGCCGCCGTCTTCGTTGCAGAGGATGACGTACTTGGCGCGCATCGGCTCGATGCGGGTCGCGTCGCGCGTGATGAGATGGTTGACGAAGGCCTCCGCGTCCGGACCCTTCACCTGGATCTGTCGCTCCACCGCCACGTTCCAGAGCGTCACGTGATTGACAAGCGCTTGGTACTCCACCATGGCGCCGCCGTCTTCCGGGCGCACATAGCCGCGGGGATGGTAGGCGCGGTTGTAGACGGTCGCCCGCCAGCAACCTGCTTCCATGGACAAGTGCCAGTAGGGGGATTTGCGCACCCGGGTCGAGATGAGCAATCCAACAGGAGTCGGGCCCGACTGGCGCAGGTTGATCGGGACTTTTCGGTCCGACTGGTCGACGCTGACGCATTGGCGCAGGTCGGAATAGCGAACGGCCCCGTTATCGTCGGTGTCCCTGGTCATGTTGCTCCTCTTGAGCGGAGATGGAGACCGCTTTTTTCGGGAGCGGTAACGGGCGGCAGATTGCCTGAAACTTGCGTGCCTGATGTCTGCCAAAGGCGACATCGAATGGTCGCAAGACGACGCCTCTACAAGACTGCTATTTCGGACCGATTGGGGGGGGTCGGCCCCGCGTGTCACGCGGCAGTTGGATCGGAGAACCAATTGCCGCAGTTTGGGAGCGACCCACGGGTGGCGCGTTCGGTTTTTTCGTGGACCGCGCCAATGAAACAGGCGACATCGAATAGTCGAAAAGCGACATGCGGGATGTGGTCGAATCGCGTCGATTCAGGGTGCGAGACGACGCTCGTCGGTGGGTCGTTTTCCGTACTTTGCCACGTAGGACTTCCCGAACCGCGCCGCGGTTGAGAAGCCGCAGCGCGAGGCGATGTCGATGACGGTCATGCCGGTCTGCATCAACAGCAGGCGCCCCCGGCTCAACCTCAGATCCAGGTAGTAGCGGGACGGGGTGCAATGCAGGTGCTCGTGAAACAGCCGCTCCATTTGTCGCCCCGAGGCGCCCGTGTAGTCGGCCACCTCGGCAAGCGTGAGCGGTTCCTCGATGTTGGCCTCCATCAAGGCCACGGCATCCACCAGCTTCTGGTGGTTGACGGCACCGATATGGTTGTTCAGCGGTGTTCGCTGCATGTCGTTTTCGGTGCGCACCCGCTCGAGGATGAACTGCTCCGAGATGTCTCGCGCCAACCGCTGTCCGTGGGCGGCGCGCACGAGATTCAGCATCAGGTCGATGGAGCTGATGCCGCCGGAACAGGTGTAGCGGTCGCGGTCGATCTCAAACAGTCGGGACGACGCCTGCACGCGAGGGAACTGCTCGCGCAGGCTCGACAGGTTCTCCCAATGGATCGCACAACGATAGCCGTCGAGAAGGCCCGCTGCGGCGAGGAAATGCGCGCCGGTGCACAGGGCGCCCAAGGGCACGCGGCGCTTCGCGAAACCGCGCAGGGCGTCGAGCAGCGTCTTGTCGCAATGCTTTTCGACGTGGTAGCCGCCACAGACGAACAACATGTCCACGGGGTCGAGCAAATCGACATCGCCGTCGGGGACGATCCGCAGGCCGTCGCTCGACCCCACCGGCGCTCCGTCGAGCGTCAGGCACGCCCAGCGGTAGAGTTCGCGTTCGCTCAGCCGGTTGGCCATGCGCAACGCCGCTATGGCGCTGGTCAAGGTGACGATGGTGTAGTCCGGCGTCATCAGGAAACCGATGCGCGTTGGCTCGTCGTCATGTCCGAAGGAGGCCGGGCCCCTCATGTGTCTGGTTCATCCGTTTTTTGCGGAGATCGCCCCTGAGTGTCGCCTTTTTGCCGGTCGCGGACAATGGGTTTAGCTGCGGCGCGCTCCCCGCTCACGGTGCCGAAAGCGGATTCCGCGACCCGACGGCGTGCCCATGGCACCATTGCAAACAAGCGCCGCTAGTGCTAGTAACTAGCCCTTGGACCGGTGCGGTTTTTTTGGGCGTGGTTAGGGAGAGGCATAAGCGATGAGAACGGGACGCGTGGGCGGCAAGAAACATGGGCGCAACAGGTTGGGCGGACGCGCGACCTGGAAGAGAAAGCCGTTGGGCATTGCCATCTCGGCCGCTGTGGTGAGCGCTGGCGGCGTGGCGGCCGCCGAACTCGAAACCATCATTGTCACGGCGACGAAGCGGGCGGAAAGCGCCCAGGAAGTGATGATCGCCGTGCAGGCGGTCACGGGCGAAACCGTGCGGGAACTCGGCATCGAGACTTTCGATGAATATGTCGAATACCTCCCGAACGTGGTCAGCGCGGGCAATGGCCCGGGCAAGAAGGAGCTCTACATACGCGGCAGCGCCACGGAGCAGTCGAGCGTGACCATTACCGCCGCGCAGGGTTCGGCCCCGGGCGTGGCGCTATACGTGGATGAGCAGCCGGTTTCCTTCGGCGGACGAAACCTCGATGTCTACGCGACCGACCTGGAACGTATCGAGGTGCTGTCAGGGCCCCAGGGCACGCTGTTCGGCGCGAGTTCGCAATCCGGCAACGTGCGCCTCATCACCCGTAAGCCGGAACACGGCAAATTCGGTTCGGGTTTCAATGCCAAGTTCGCCAACACCGAGGACGGTGCCGACAGCGCCAGTGCCGACGGTTGGATGAATCTGCCCATATCTGACGCGCTGGCTGCCCGGATCGTCGTCTACAGTGACAGCCAGGGTGGCTGGATCGACAACGTGCCCGCAACGTTCACGCCCAGCGGGGAAGTCGTTGACCGCAACAACGTCGCCGGCTATGGCCCGCTGCTGACCGGCGCGGACTCCATCGTCAGCGCGCACAATGATGGCCTGGTGCAGGACGACTGGAACGAAGCGTCCTACCGCGGCGGGCGCTTCAGCCTGGCGTGGGCGATCAACGCAAACTGGGATGCGCTCATTCAGCACTCGGCGCAGACCCTGGAGGCGGGAGGGACGTTCCTGGTCGACACCAGCCTCGAGCAGGACAACGCGTCGGCGCGGTTCTCTCCCGACTACAACCGGGACAGCTTCGGACTGACGACCTGGACGCTCAACGGGCGCATCGGTCAGTTGGACATGGTCTACGCCGGCGGGACTTTGAGCCGCGATGTCGACAGCCTCATCGACTACACGCACTACAACAACGGCGGTGGCTACATCACCTACTACCTGTGCAGCGGCAACATCTATGACGCCACGGACGTAAACAACTGTTACGACCCGACGAAGCAGTACACCGAGGACGCCAGCAACGCTCGCACGACCCACGAGTTTCGGATCACCACAGATGCGAGCAAGCGCATCAGGCTGCTCGGCGGCCTGTATCTCAACGACATGGAGACCACCCACATCGGCGATTTCCAGTACCGCTCCACCAATCCGGCCTTCGCCGAACACATCAGCAGCTACAACAACGACAATTCGGGCGACGGTTTCCTGTTGGGCAATATCGCCATTCCCACCGACGGCGTGAATACGTCCGGGCCGCGCGGCCCGTTCACGGTATTCTTCAACGACTACACCCGCACCGAGGAAGAGTTGGCTTTCTTTGGCGAGGTCGGGATGGATATATCGGACGCTCTGTCGGCGTCGGTCAGCGCCCGGCACTACAACTTTGTCTCGCAGTTGATGGGTGCCGCCAACTTCTCGTTCGGTTGCCGCTACGGCATAGGCAGCAATGCCGAGCCGACCGCGGACGGGCGTTGCAACAGCCATGCGTTCAGCAACGACGTCACGGCGCGCCTGCTGACTCTAGGCCAATACAACGAAAGCGGCAGCGACAGTGTGATCCTGAACGCGCGCAGCCCGAACGGCGCGCGGGACATGTTTCGTGGCGGCGGCACCAACCAAAAGACGCTGGACGCGATAAGGAACGGGCACTTGGATATCAGCAACCTGCAGCCTGACGGCTCCATCGAAGAGTCCGACACGATCGTCAAGGCATCCATTGGCTGGCGGCCGACAGATGACATGCTGCTCTTCGCCACCTACTCCGAGGGCTATCGTCCGGCGACCCTGAATCGTAACGCGGGCAACCTGTCGACGAACCAGAGCGGCGTCTACGAGAACTACGTCGTGCCTTCCGTGGCGGTGACCGACTCACTGTCGAGCTTCGAGATCGGTATGAAGGGGGACTTCCTGGACGGTTCGCTGCGGTTGAACGCGACCTACTACCAGACCACGATCGACAACTTGCAGGTGTCACGCTTTGATCCATCGAACGTGGCCTTCCTGTTCTTCATCGAGAACATCGGCGATGCCGAGAGCAGCGGCCTGGATGTGGACTTCCTGTGGGCGGCCAGCGATCAGTTCACCGTGGCGGGCGCCTTCAGCCTGCTCGGCACCGAGCTGACTCGCCTGAATCCGCAATTGCAAGGTATCGGCGTGCCGGTGGGCAGCGAACTGCCGTTGGCGGCGGCCTTTGCCGGCAACATCAGGGTGCGCTACGACTGTAGGCTCGACGCCATGCAGGCCGACGCCTATGTGCTTGCCAGTCTCGCCTATCGCGGCGAGAGTGTCTCCGGCATTGTCGGTGCCGCCGAGTTCATGGACGACACGTTGTTCCGGCAGTCGGGCAGCTACTCGGGCTTGAGCCTGCAGGACGAAGGGGGCACCTTCGGCACGGTCGAGATTCCCTCCGGCGCGGGTATGCGATTGCCGATGAACTCGCGTTTCGTCAATCCCGCGACCATGACTGTCAATGTCGCCTTCGGCATCAGGAAGGAGGGCTGGGGCGCCGAGGTGTATCTCGACAACCTGGGCAACGAAGACGGGCGGGTCATGCAGATCGCCGGCCACTACACGCCGGTGGTGACCGTGCAGCGGCCGCGTAGCATGGGCGTGAGAATCTCGTATGAGTTCGAATAACCTGGTCTTGGCGGGCTAACGGGGCAGGGCGGATCTGGGGTTCGCCCGCCCGCGGTGCCTTTGACCTGAGGTTCGTTGCTGAAGGCGAGAGAGTGTCCGCAGCGCAAGTCAGAATACGCAAAGCGCAAGACCTGTTGAGCAATGGCGCGCCGTCTCGGGCCGCGCGGCTGATGGGCGAGGTTCTCGCGGAAGAGCCGGACAACGCCGAAGCCCAATACGCCTTGGCCGTCGCCCAGCGTCATCAGCATCAGTGGACCATGGCGCTCGCCACCCTTGCCGAGATACTCAAGCGCACTCCCGGCATTGGTCGCGTGCACCAGGAAATCGGTTACAACCACATCGCCATGCGGAACTTCGTCCGCGCGGGCGCGGCTTTCGAACGCGCTATTACCGCCGATCCGTCGCTGATCAACAGTTGGAAGTGTCTCGCCAAGCTCTACCATGAAAGCGGCAACACGGAGCGCCTGGCCGCCGTCACGGACCAGATCGCCTTTCTCGAAGCGCTGCCGGACGAACTGCTCGGTGTCATCAGCTACCTGTCGGAGAACCATCTTGCCGACGCCGAGCGCCTGTGCAAACACTTCCTGCGCTCCAACCAGACCCATGTCGAGGGAATGCGCTTGCTCGCGGAGATCGCCACGCGCAACAGGACGTTTGATGAGGCCGAGTTTTTGCTCGAAAGCTGCGTCGAATTCCACCCCTCGCACCGCAATGCGCGGATCCAGTACGCCAATATCCTGATGCGAACGCAGAAGTTCGCCAAGGCGTATGAACAAGCCGAGCGGCTGCTCGCCGAGCACCCGGACGAGCCTTCAGCCGGGGAGCGCGAGGGGTCCACCCCTCGCATGCAAGAGCAGGACCACATTCGAGCGCTGTATGCCGCCGCCTGCGCGGGCGTCGGCAGGAATGCGGACGCCATCGAATGCTACGAACGCCTGATGAAGGGCGATCCCGATAACCATTTTTTCCCGGTCTCGCTGGCGCATGTGCACAAGGCGGATGGCGAGATCGAAAAGGCGGTGGCGCTCTATCGGGACGCGTACCGAATCAAGCCGGATCACGGCGATGCGTTCTGGAGTCTCGCCAATACGAAGTCCTACGAGTTCACGGACGACGAACTGGCGCGGATGGAATCCCTGGCGTCCGATCCCGCCACCGGCGAGAACGACCGCATTCAAGTCTGCTTCGCCCTCGGCGATGCCTGCGAGCGAAAGCGCGAATACGAGCGGTCATTTGGATTTTACAGCCGGGGCAACGCATTGAAGCAGCCGACGACTTATCACGACCCCAAGCACCTGCAAGTGAGAATCGATAGTCAGATCGAAGTCTGCACCGAAGAACTCTTCGCCCGTCGACAAGGTCTGGGATTCGCCGCGCCGGATCCGATCTTCGTGGTGGGACTGCCCCGAGCCGGATCGACCCTGATCGAGCAGATCCTGTCGTCGCATTCGGCCGTGGACGGGACGATGGAATTGCACAACATTCTGAATCTCGCCAAGCGGCTGCGCGGTCGGGACAAGCCGGACGAACCGCCCCGGTATCCCCGAATCCTGAATGAGATCGAAGGCGACTATTTCCGCAGGTTCGGCGAACAGTTCATGGACGACACGCGCGTCTACCGGGGAACCGCCCCGTTGTTCGTCGACAAGATGCCGAACAACTTCTTCCACATCGGCCTCATCAAGCTCATCCTGCCCAATGCCAAGGTCATCGACGCGCGCCGCCATCCCATGGCCTGTTGCTTCAGCGGCTACAAGCAGCTATTCGGGGAGGGGCAGGAGTTTTCCTACGGCCTGCGCGAAATCGGCAACTACTGCCGGCAGTACATCAAGCTCATGGACCACTGGGACAACGTCCTCCCGGGCTATGTTCTGCGCGTTGAACACGAGCAGGTGGTCGAAGACCTGGAAGGACAGGTGCGCCGCATTCTCGAATTCTGCGACTTGCCGTTCGAACAGGCCTGTATCGACTACCATGAGACCGAACGCAGTATCCGCACGCCCAGCGCGGAACAGGTTCGGCAGCCCATCTTCCGGACTTCACTGGAGCAATGGCGCCACTACGAATCCTGGCTTGACCCCTTGAAGGAGGCGCTCGGCCCGGATGTGCGGGCGCGTTACCGGATCGACTAGTGTTCCGTCAAGCCTAAAAATGCGAGTGTAGCTGCGAGGGATTTTTGGTTCCTGGCGAGGCGCGACGACGCGGTGTGGCAGGCACCACACAAGGAGGAGCAACGAAGCCAGGGGCCAAAAAGACCCGCAGATACCCGTAGATTTAGGTTTGACGGAGCACTATCGTCATCACTCCATGTGCGCATCCGGCGCGAGGGCGGCGTTCAGCACCCGTTGCGCGAAGATCGCGTTGACGCCGATGCGATTGCTCCTGACGGTCAGCACGCGCATGTTGGGATGCAGCCGACGGCGCGTGTTCTCGATCAGCGCGCGATAGTGGCCGACACCTTCCGGGCGATGGCCGTATAGCAGCCAAAGCTCGCGCCAATCGCTTGCGAAGCCGCGCATCAGGGCGGCATAGGTTTCCACCAGACCCGGATCGTTGTCGGCGTTCCCCGCAAAGTCCGCGATCAGGTCCTCGATGAGGGCGGTGCACTCTCCCGGCGCCATCACCGGCAGGCTGGCGAATCTTTCCATCCGGAGCGCGACCGGCTTGCCGGGTTCGAAGGCGATGAACTCGGCGTTCGCCGCCGTCTCCGACGGGTCGCTGTGTTCGACGGTTTGCACCATGTTCCAGAATCGCGACGAGCCGCAGGTGTCGATGACCAGGTGTACGCGGTCTTTGGCGCTGGCATTGACGACCCTGTGGCGCCGCCAGGAGTCGAATATCCAGCATTCGCCGCCGCCCATGTGCAGCCGCTCCCGACCGCAATGGAAGATCACCGACGGGTGGGTGATGATCGGGATGTGAATGCGCACCCGGCTGAACCAGTGGTAGTTGAAGTCCACGTGCAGGCTGAGTTCCGAGCTGGCATCGAGCTTCATCAGCCGCGAGCGCGACAGCACTTGCCCGAAACTCGCCATCACCTGGCGCACGTACTCGCATTCGCCGAGATGCGGCGTCGGTTTCTTCTCGCCCTCGAAGGAGTCGTTGTCGCCGCCGCCGCTGGAAATGAGCGCGATGGCGGAGTTGCCGGGCAAGCCGCTCGGATGCGCCATCCATCGGTCTGCCGCGAACTGGCGAACCTCCTCGGCCAGCCTGTCGGCGTCGAACCGAAACGGCAAGCGGATAAAGGGTTTGCTCAGGCGCATGACATCGCTTCCGCCGACACCTCGACTTCGTAGCCCAGACTGTCAAAATCCCGCCGGTAGAAGACGTTCACGAGGCCGAGCAACTCGTCGTCGTAGTAGGTGGCGTAGTCGCGGTGATCCGTTGCGTTGCTCTGCGCAAGTCGTTGTGCGGGAATGCCGATCCGTCGGCAGGCTTCTTCGAACGACTGTTGCAGACTTTCGTAACGCCCGATGAAGTCCATGCCGAACTCGCCGGCTTCATCCACCAGCATATCCCGTTGCGGTCGAACCAATGCCCGCTGCTGAAACCGTCCGACTTGAATGGCTCGCTTCATGAACGCAGTCTCCCGCCCCTGGTAGTCCGGATTGCGCCTGTTGAGCATCGCGCATACCGACACGAAGCGATCATATGGATTTCTCACACAGGCGAACTTGAAGTAGTCCCGCCAGAGTGTTTCGGGCAGGTTTGCTCGCACCTGCCGCAATGTGAGGTGGCCGTGGCCGACGCGCGCCAGGGTTGGCACGGGTAGACTTACCTGCTCCGTGAGCGACTGCTGCTGCCAGTCTTCGTCGCCAAGAAAGGCGTGTAGCGCTGTTCGAAACGCGTGCGTACCCGTTCTGGGCACCGCGAAGAAAATGAACCGGTGCCGGTGGGAGACGATCACGGGGAAGGCTCTCGATCAGTTGTCTCTCCCATCGTCGCGCGGACTTGGCGGTCGAGTTGACGCCGCGCATCTGAACTGCCATACGCTGCTTGTTTCATGGTGTTTATGGTGTTGCCCCTATCGCTCCGAGGGTGATGATGGCAATGGGGGCGAGCGTGTCAAGCAGCATGACAAGGCCTTGGTTGTGGACGAACTCTCGACCGCGTCTGGACGCTGGAGTTTCCGAGGACATTTGTTTCATCCTTGGCATACGGACAGCGCGTTTTTTCGCCCCACAAGGTGATAAAGTCCGGGCGACGTAACCATTGAAGGAGGCCCCTGCCATGAATCCCGAGGTTGTCATCACCTGTGCGGTGACCGGTGCCGGCGACACTGTCGGCAAGCACCCGGACATTCCGGTCACACCCGAACAAATCGCCGTTTCCGCGATCGACGCGGCCAAGGCGGGGGCGGCCATTGTGCACTGCCACGTGCGCGATCCGGCAACCGGCAAGGGCAGCCGCGACGTGGCGCTTTACCGGGAAGTGGTCTCCCGCATCCGTGACTCCGAGGTCGATGTCGTGATCAACCTCACCTCCGGCATGGGCGGCGACCTGATCATCGGTCCCGACGAGGCGCCGACGGAGTTTGGGCAAGACACCGACCTGGTGGGAGCGCTCGACCGCTTGCCGCATGTTGAGGAACTGCTGCCGGAGATTTGCTCCCTGGACTGCGGTTCGCTCAACTTCGGGGAAGGCAGCATGGTCTACGTTTCCACGCCGGATATGCTGCGCCGGGGGGCGAAACGCATCCGCGAATTGGGCGTCAAGCCCGAGTTGGAGGTATTCGATACCGGCCACCTGAGTTTCACGCTGCAGATGCTGAGCGAAGACTTGCTGGAAGATCCGCCGCTGTTCCAGCTCTGTTATGGCATCCCGTGGGGTGCGCCTGCCGATGTGGGGGTGTTCAAGGCTTGTGTCGACATGCTGCCGCCCGGTGCGAACTGGACCGCCTTCGCGATCAGCCGCAACCAGATGGCCTTCGCCGCGCAGTCCGTGCTGCTTGGCGGCAACGTCCGGGTCGGACTGGAGGACAACCTCTACCTCTCGCGAGGCGTCTTCGCCAGCAACGCGCAGCTAGTGGAGCGAGCGCGCAACATCGTTGAGTTGCTCGGCGCGCGGGTGCTCTCGCCCGACGAGACGCGCGATAAGTTCGGCCTGGTCAAGCGCGGCTGACCGAGACCTTGTCCAGGGCTGTCGATACCTTCGCCGTTGTCGGCACCGGCGTGATCGGGGCCGGCTGGGCGGCGCGCGCCCTGGCGCGGGGACTCGACGTGGTTGCGTGGGATGTGTCTGGCGGCTGGCAGACCAGGCTGCGGTCCGCCGTGGACAACGCTTGGCCAGCACTAGAGAAACTCGGGCTCTATCCCGGTGCCGGCATCGAAAACCTGCGCTACGGCGACTCACTTGAAATGGTCTGCCGAGAGGCTGACTTCGTACAGGAGAGCGTCCCGGAAAGGCTGGAAGTGAAGCGCCCGCTGCACGCGCAGATGGACGCTTGGGCGGATATTGACGTCGTCATTGCGTCCAGCACGTCCGGACTATTGCCATCCGATTTGCAGGCCGACTGCCGCCATCCCGAACGGGTCATCGTCGGCCACCCCTTCAACCCTGTCTACTTGCTGCCCCTGGTCGAAGTGCTGGGCGGCGCCCGGACCTCTGTCGAGCGCATCGATGCGGCCGTCGCGTTCTACTCGGACCTCGGCATGCACCCCCTGAAAGTGCGCAACGAAGTGGCAGGTTTCCTCTCCGACCGCTTGCAGGAGGCGCTATGGCGGGAAGCGCTGCACCTGGTCAACGAGGATGTGGCTACAACGGAGGAGCTGGACGCGGCGATCACCTACGGGCCGGGGCTGCGCTGGGCCTTCATGGGCACTTGCCTGACGTTTCACATGGCGGGCGGCGACATTGGCATGCGCCACTTCATGCGGCAGTTCGGCCCGGCGCTGAAACTGCCCTGGACCCGACTCGAAGCCCCCGAGCTTACCGAGGCGCTGGTCGAGAAGGTGGCTTCGGGCACCGAGCGACAGGCGGCGGGGCGCACGGTGAAGGAGCTTGAGAGATTACGCGACGAATGCTTGATTGCCATCATGCAAGCGTTGCGCCGATACGGCGTTGGCGCCGGCAAGACCCTCGCCGACAACGAAACCCGCCGCGTGCGCCTGGCTGGCGGACAGCCAACCGACTAGCCTGGGCCCGAAAAAGGAACGGACACTTGGACTTCGGACTCACCAACGAACAGCAAATGGTGGTGGACACCGTCCGCGACTTCGTCGAGACGGAACTCTATCCCCACGAGGAGGATGTCGAGCGAACCGGGCGCGTGCCGCCGGAACTCGGCGAGGCTATCAAGCGCAAAGTGATCGAGCTCGGTTTCTATGCGCCGAATCTGCCGGCGGAAGTCGGCGGCGGCGGTGTCGACCACCTCACCTTCACCCTGCTGGAGCGCGAGCTCGGCCGCGCGTCCATGGCCCTCAGCGTATTCTGGGGTCGGCCTTCCGGCATCCTGATGGGTTGCGATGCCGAGCAGCGCGAGCGCTACCTGCTGCCGTCGGCGCGCGGCGAACGCTTCGATGCCTTGGCCATGACCGAACCCGGTGCCGGTTCCGATGTGCGCGGCATGCAGTGTTTCGCTCGCCGCGACGGCGACGACTGGATCGTCAATGGCACAAAGCACTTCATCTCTCACGGCGACCTCGCTGATTTCTTTATTGTCTTCGTTGCCACGGGCGAGGAGGAGGTGGAGCCTTCAGCCGGGGAGCGCGAGGGGGTCACCCCTCGCAGACAACAGCAGCGCGAGGGGGTCACCCCTCGCAGACAACAGCAGCGCGAGGGGGCAACCCCGCCGAGAAGGCGCATCACCTGCTTCCTGGTTGATCGCGGCACCCCCGGCTTCGACATCCGCCGAGGCTACGACTCCGTGTCCCACCGGGGCTATCACAACAGCGTCCTGACCTTCCAAGATTGCCGACTGCCCTCGGGACAGATTCTCGGCGAGCGGCATCGCGGTTTCGAACTCGCCAACGAGTGGTTGTATGGCACCCGGCTCAGTGTCGCCGCGATGTGCGTCGGCCGGGCGCGGCGTGCCTTCGATCTGGCGCTCGGCTATGCGGCCCAACGCAGCCAGTTCGGCCAACCCATCGGCAAATTCCAGGGGGTCTCGTTCAAGCTGGCCGACATGGTCACCGAGATCGACGCTGCGGACTGGTTGACCCTGGCTGCGGCGTCGCGACTGGATAGCGGTCTTTCGGCGAACCGCGAGATCGCCTCGGCCAAGCTGTATGCCTCGGAGATGCTGGCTCGCGTGACCGACGAGGCGGTACAGATCCACGGCGGCATGGGACTGATGAGCGATCTGCCGCTGGCGCGGTTCTGGCGCGATGCCCGGGTCGAACGCATCTGGGACGGCACATCGGAGATTCAGCGCCACATCATCGGGCGCGAGCTGCTGCGCCCGCTCGGTGCCTGAATGTCTTGGCTAGTGTGGATGTTCGGCGCGTGACTGTGGAATCGGGCCCCGGCGCAGGCATGGCCCGGCTGTTGCGCCCACGCAGCATCGCCGTCATCGGCGGTGAAGCGGCGTCGCGCGTGGTCGAACAGTGCGACCGGATGGGTTTCGACGGCGACCTGTGGCCGGTGCATCCGTCGCGCGAAACCATCGCCGGAAGGCGGGCTTTCCGCTCCATCGACATGCTTCCCGGCGTGCCCGACGCCGCCTTCGTGGGCGTCAACCGGCACGCCACCATCGACGCCGTTGCCGCCCTGTCTCGATTGGGGGCGGGCGGTGCCGTCTGCTATGCGTCGGGTTTTCTCGAGGCGGCGGATGGCGAACTCTTGCAGCGCGACCTGGTCGATGCGGCGGGAGACCTGCCCATCATCGGTCCGAACTGCTACGGCTTCATCAACTTTCTCGACGGCACACCGCTGTGGCCGGACCAGCACGGCGGCCGACGGCTCAAGCCGTCGGAACGCGGCGTTGCGATCATCACCCAATCCTCGAACATCGCCATCAGCATGACCATGCAGCAACGCGCGCTGCCTATCGCCTACGTCGTGACCGCCGGCAACCAGGCGCAGTTGGGGGTGTCGCGTCTCGCGTTGGCGCTGCTCGACGATGAACGGGTGAGTGCCGTGGGCTTGCATGTCGAGGCGTTCGATTCGGTCGCTGGCTTCGAAGCATTGTCCCGTCGCGCGCGGGAACGCGGGGTGCCCGTCGTGACCATGAAGATGGGCCGCTCGGCGCAAGGGCGGACAGCGACGCTCAGCCACACGGCATCCATCGCCGGATCCGATGCCGGGGCCCAGGCATTCCTTCGACGGCTCGGATTCGCCCGCGCGGACGGCATCCCCGAACTGCTTGAGACGCTCAAGCTGCTGCACGTGCACGGCACCCTGGGCGGGACCCGAATAGGCGCGATGTGCTGTTCCGGCGGTGAGGCGAGCGTGCTCGCGGACGCGGCGGAGGATGCCGAGGCGACATTCCCCGACCTGGCGCCGGACCATGCCGCGGCTGTGGACGCGACGGTGCATCCACTCGTTACCGTATCCAATCCTTTCGACTACCACACCTTCAGTTGGGGCGACGAGCAGGCGTTGATCGGGACCTTCACGGCATTCGCGCGCGGACGTTTCGATGCGACGCTCTTGATGCTCGACTTTCCCCGTACGGACCGCTGTGACGACACCGACTGGCAGACGACGCTCAACGCGTTCGCGGCGGCCATGGACGCGACGCGGTCGAAAGGCATCATCGCGGCCGCTTTGGGGGAAAACCTGTCCGAAGCGCGGGCGGCGGAAATGATCGCCCGCGGCATCGCGCCGCTCGCCGGAATCCGCGAGACCCTCGCGGCGATAGACAACGCGGCTGCGATCGGCGCGGCGTGGCGCGCGCCCGCTCCCGCGCAACTCCTGGAGTCGCGCTGCTCGCCGAGCCAGCCCGTTGTTCTGGACGAGGCGGCCTCCAAGGCATTGCTCGCTGCGAGCGGCGTCCAGGTTCCGGCCGGAGAGATCGCGCGGGATGAACCCGCGGCGATAGCCGTCGCCGAGTCCCTCGGGGGCGCCGTTGCGGTCAAGGCGCTTGGCATTGCCCACAAGACCGAGCGCGCAGCGGTCAGGCTGGCGCTGAGCGAACCGCGCGAGATTCGCCAGGCCACGCGCGAACTGCTCGCCCTGGGTGACGCCGTGCTTGTCGAACGGTTCTCCCCGGACGTGGTGGTCGAGTTGCTCGTGGGCCTCACGCGAGATCCGCAACTCGGCTTGCTGCTGACCATCGGTTCCGGCGGCACGCTGGTCGAGTTGCTCGCAGACAGCGTTACGCTGCTGCTGCCGGTGTCCGAAAGGGAAGTGCGCGACGCCTTGGCGAAACTTCGCGTAGCGCCGCTGCTCGACGGCTACCGAAACCGGGAAGCGGCGGACAAGGACGCGGCCATAGCGGAAATTCTTGCCATCGCACGTTTCGCGGCCGAGCACCGTCACGTGCTCGAGGAAGTCGACGTCAATCCGCTCGGCGTCCGCCGCAAGGGACAGGGCGCGGTAGCGCTTGACGCGCTGATCCGAACGAGAGAGCAAACGGTCATGGGAAAGGAGATGGAGGCGTGAGCGAACCGATCAGGACACGACGCGATGACGGGATTCTGGAAGTCACGCTCGACCGGCCCAAGGCGAACGCCATCGACCTGGCGACCAGCCGACGCATGGGCGAAACCTTCAAGGCATTCCGCGACGATCCGGCGTTGCGCGTTGCCATCGTCACAGGCGCTGGAGACCGTTTCTTCTGCGCCGGGTGGGATCTGAAAGCAGCGGCCGGCGGCGATGCCGTAGACGGCGACTACGGTGGCGGCGGGTTCGGCGGGATGCAGGAGTTGCCGGCGCTGAACAAGCCGCTCATCGCCGCGGTCAACGGCATGGCAGTCGGCGGCGGCTTCGAACTGGCCCTGTCCTGCGATCTCATTCTGGCCTCGCGCACGGCGTCGTTCGCGCTCCCCGAGATTCGGGCCGGCACCCTGGCTGACGCCGCCGCCATCAAGTTGCCCAAGCGCATGCCATTCCACGTGGCGATGGAGCTTTTGTTCACAGGCCGGCGGATGGATGCCGAGGAGGCGTGCCGCTGGGGGGTGGTCAACGAAGTGGTAGAACCTGACGAATTGCTTGAACGGACGTGGCAACTCGCCCGACTGCTAGCAAACGGGCCGCCCCTGGTCTTCGCCGCGATCAAGGAAGTGGTGCGCGAGACGGAGGACATGCGCGCCCAGGACGCGCTCAGCCGGGTAGGCAAGCGGCAATTCCCGGCGGTGGACCACCTCTACGACAGCGAGGATCAGTTGGAAGGTGCCCGCGCGTTCGCCGAGAAACGCGACCCGGTATGGAAGGGCCGCTGAGCCCAGCAAAATCCTTTGTGAGGCGCTCTCGAGATCCGACCCAACGGGATTTCGTCACGGTACGCTTCTCGCCCTGACCAGTTTCCAGGCGTAGTCGAGCGCGTGCCCCAGCGATTCGGTAAACGCGGTGCCTTGCCAGGCGATATCGAACGCCGTGCCGTGATCGACCGAGGTGCGCACGATGGGGAGTCCGATGGTGACGTTCACGGCCGACTCGAAGCTGGCAAGCTTCATTGGCGCGTGACCCTGATCGTGATACATGCACACGATTGCGTCGTAGCGGTCGCGGCGGATCGCTTGATAGAACACCGTGTCTGCGGGATGAGGCCCCGTCGCGTCGATGCCAGCGCGCCGCGCCGCCTCGATGGCCGGGGCGATGACCTCGGCGTCCTCCGTTCCGAACAGGCCGTTCTCGCCGGCGTGCGGGTTCAGGCCGCAGACGGCGATGCGGGGGCTGGGCAGGAAAAGCGACAGCGTCCGATGCGTCAATTCGATCACGGAACGGATGCGCGGACCGCTCACGCGCGCGATGGCTTCGGCCAGCGACACGTGAGCGCTGACATGGGTCACGGCGACATCTTCGGTGACGAGCATCATCGAGAATTCCCGCACGCCGCAAAGCCCCGCGATCAATTCCGTGTGGCCGATGAAATGCGGGTCGCTCGCTCGGGTCGCTTCCTTGTTCATCGGTAGCGTGACGACGCCCGCGACGTGGCCGGCCAAGGCGTCTCGGGTCGCTGCTTCGACATAGTCCCGCGCCGCCGCGCCGGCCTTGGTGTTGTGTCGCCCCGGCGTCAGGTCGGCTGCGTCGAGGTGCCGGAGATCGACAACGTTCAGCCGTCCGGGGCGCGACTCGGCGGGTCGCTTCACCGCGTGGGCGCGAACATCAAGCCCCAGCAGGTCCGCGCCGGCGTCAATGATCGCCGCGTCCCCATAGATCACCGCGGTATCGCCGAGCAAACCCCGCGCGAAGCGTCTCAAGACGATTTCCGGTCCGACGCCAGACGCGTCGCCCATGGTGATCGCCATGCGGAGTGATCCGTTCATTCGCTTGGTTAGGTCAGCCCGGCCCGTTGCCGCCGTTTGCATCGATGGAGATCACGAGAGCGTATCAGATCGGTTATCGTACTTGGCTGTGCGCGCCGCCGCCGATGCCGGACCACCGAGGCCATGCCCGACGAAACTCCGCCCGAAGCGAAGCGCGATCAGGACATCGACCAGATGCTCGATGCGATCACCGCCGCCGTGCCGCCGCTGCTGTCCGCGTTGGAAGCGTTGGCGCATGTTGGAAGGTACATGCATCCGCCGCATATCGCAGCCTTGGCGGAATCTGCCGCGGGTTCAGAACAACCACTCATCGATGGCATGAAGCGGTTCCGCTCCGTGTCGTGGCCGGCTCGGCTGCTGACGTTCAAGGAGTGCGTGGAGGATGCGGCCGACCATGCGTGCAAGGCGTTACAGCGTTTGCGCGAGGCGGCGACAGCGCAGGACAGCGTCCTCGGCGTTTACCGGGCCATGCGTTACGCCACGAAGGCCCAGGAGGCGCTGTATCCGGTCGCATCGATGCTGCCGCCCGTCAGCCGGTTCTATATCGAGCCGGCGTTGCGCGATGATGCTGGGTTGAACGAGAAACTTACCGGGGCCGACCATTCGAGAGCGGATGTCGGCGTCCTGCACGTCGGCCGTGAGAGGGCGGAAAGGGGCGGTTTCTCGCTGTATGTGCCCGAGTACTACGATGCGGCGCGCGCCTGGCCGCTCATCATGGCGCTGCATGGCGGCAGCGGCAACGGCGCGGACTTTCTTTGGGCATGGCTGCGCGAAGCCCGTAGCCGGGGCGCGATCCTGATCGCTCCGACCGCGCTTGGGCGTACCTGGTCGCTGATGGGTCCCGACCGGGACAGTCCGAATCTCGGCGTTATCGTCGAGCGAGTGGCGGAGCGCTGGAACGTTGATCGCGACAGGATGCTGCTGACCGGCATGAGTGATGGCGGGACTTTCGCCTACGTTTCGGGATTGAGGGAGAGTTCGCCTTTCACCCACCTTGCGCCGAGTTCGGCGAGTTTCCATCCGATGCTGCTTGAAGGCTCGACGCCGGAACGCCTGCGCGGGTTGCCGATCTACTTCATTCACGGCGTTCTCGACTGGATGTTCCCGGTGGATATTGCGCGCACCGCGAACACCGCCCTCACCGCGGCGGGCGCGAGCGTCATCTATCGCGAGATCGCCGACCTGTCGCATACGTATCCGCGCGATGAGAACCCCCGCATCATGGCCTGGTTCCTGCAAGGTTGAGCGAGGGCGGCATCGCTCGGAAGACGTGGGACTTGCACCTGTATGCACGTACATATAACGTAGGTCGAAGGCTCGGTCGGCAATGGCAATAAACCGGAAAATGAACCGGAAGCAGACGTACAAGGGTCGGGGCGCGGTATCGAACCCGGCGGGCCGTTTCGACGCCAATCATAGCGAGGTGGTCGACGATGGCTGGGCTTCGGTGGAAACGCCGGAGTTCGCGGCGTCGGCACCGACGACGGAGTTTTTTCCCGATCGCACAAAAAACCTGATCGCGACCAACAAGTCGCCGGACATCCCCTTCGACCAATCGATCAACGCGTACAAGGGTTGCGAGCACGGTTGCGTTTATTGCTATGCGAGGCCCACGCATGCGTACCTGGACCTGTCGCCGGGACTCGATTTCGAAACGAAGATCTTCTACAAGACCGACGTTGTCGCGCGCCTGGAGGAAGCCTTGGATCATCCGCGTTACGTTTGCTCCGACATCGCCATGGGCACCAATACGGACCCATACCAGCCAGCGGAGAAACGCTTCCGCATCACGCGGCAGATCCTCGAAAGACTGCTCGCCTACCGGCATCCCGTAAGCATCACGACCAAGGGTTCCCTGGTGCTGCGCGATCTCGACCTGTTGCGGCAACTGGCGGAACAGGACCTGGTTTCGGTCATGGTGAGCATCACCACGCTCGACAACGCGCTGAAAACGAAGCTGGAGCCGCGCACCGCGTCGCCCGCGGCCCGGCTGCGCGCTGTCGAGGCGATGGCGGATGCCGGGGTGCCCGTTGGCGTCATGGCGGCGCCGATGATCCCGATCATCAATGACCGCGAACTCGAAGCGATTGTCGAAGCCGCGGCCAACGCCGGTGCCAGGACCGTGCGCTACATTCTCTTGAGGCTGCCGTTCGAGGTCAAAGACCTGTTCAAGGAGTGGCTTGGGGAACACTACCCCCTGAAGGCCGAACACGTGATGAATCGCGTGCGCGATATGCGCGGGGGACGAGAGTACCGATCCGAATGGGGCACGCGAATGCGGGGGGAGGGCGCGTTCGCGGAGTTGTTGGCGCAACGTCACGCCATCGCAACGCGCAAGCACGGCATGGATTCGGCCATGCCGACGCTGAGGACCGACCTTTTTCGCCCGAATAGGCCGCAGATGGAGTTATTCTAGACGGTAGGCTGGAGGAGAGAAGCAATGTCATTGACACCGATGCAACTGGGCCATGTGGTGATGCGGGTCCGCGACCTGGAACGTTCGGTCGACTTCTACACGCGAGTCATGGGTCTCACCGTCATGGTGAAGTCGGAACGCGCCTGTTTCATGTCCGCCAACACCGACAAGTCCCACGAACTGGCCGTCTTTGAGTTGGGGCCCGACGCCCCCGGACCGGATCAATCGCGGGTCGGGCAGGCGCACATGGCCTGGCAGATGAAGACTTTCGAGGACCTGCAGGAACTGTACGGGAGGCTCAAGGAAAACGAGATCCGCATCAAGCACATCGCCGACCACGGACTCTCCCTGGGCGTCTACCTGTTCGATCCGGACGACAACGAGGTCGAGGTCTACTACGAGCTGCCGAGGTCCAAGTGGCAATGGTCTGAAAGATCAGGCCCGTTCGGCGGCAAGTTTCCGTTGAAGCTGGAAGAACCCGAGGAGATCCTCGCTACCTGAATCTCCGTTTCATGGCGGCGGCGCATAGCACGGTCGATCTCCCGGTCGGACACAAGACCGTCCGCATAACCGTGACGGCGGACGGTGGGCTCGAGTTGTGGCTCAACGGTTGCCTGCGCAAGCGGCGTGAACCGTCCGATCGCGATCCCCTATATGTGTGGACCAACGTCGAGCTGTACTGGGAGGAACACCGGTATGTCGAAGCGCGCTACTACCGCCGCGGCAGTGGCCGGCTCGAGGTCGCCGTGAACGGCGATACGGTGTATGAGAGGCACTCTTTCGGGCGAGCGGAGTCCCATACCTGACCGTTGTTCACGCCTCGCATCCGCCTTGATGCGGTCAGGCTCGTGAGGGCTGCAAATCCGAGACCGGCACTCTCTTCAGGTCCGCGACGATGTTGTACAGACACGGCACCAGGACCAGGGTAATGACGGTCGCAAACAGGATGCCGAACGCGAGCGAAACCGCCATCGGAATGACCATCTGCGCCTGCATGGACGTCTCGGCGATCATCGGCGCCAGGCCGAAGAATGTCGTAAGCGAAGTGAGCAATATGGGGCGCAGGCGCGCCGCGCCGGACTGAATCGCTGCCTCCATGGGCGAGAGGCCGCTCGCTGCGGCCCTGTTGACGAAGTCGACCATGATAAGGCTGTCGTTGACGACGACGCCGGACAACGCGATGAAACCGATGATGGATATCGAGTTGAGGGCGAGGCCGAGAATCATGTGGCCAACAACGGCGCCGACGATGCCGAACGGGATGGCGCTCATGATGATCAGCGGCTGGATGTAGGAGCGGAGCGGAATCGCCAGCAGCGCGTAGATCCCGAACAGCGCCGCCAGGAAGGCGTAGCCGAGCTGATGCAGTCCCATGCGTTCGGCCATCGAACTGCCGGTGAGTTCGAGGGTGACCCCTGGGTGCCGGAGCAGCAGGTCTGGAATGAAATCCCGCCTGATCTCGGCCACGATCCGAGTGGGTTCCGCGACGTTCGTATCGGCGTTTGCCCTCACCGTGACGGAGTTTCGCCCGTCCAGCCGCTGCAATGCGTTGTAGCCGCGCGACGTGTCGTATTCGGCGACGGTATCGAAGGGGAGTTCGCGGCCGTCCGGCATGCGGAACCACATGTTCTCAAGGTTGCCGACCGATTGACGCTCCGAACGCGGGTAGCGCACCATCACTCTGATTTCGTGACTGTCTCGCTGGATACGTTGTACTTCCGCGCCGTAGAAAGCCTCTCGCACCTGACGGGCGAGGCTCGCGAGGGTGATACCCATGGCTTCGGCTTCAGGCTTGACCCTGAGCTTGATTTCCTCGGGCCCGGCCGCGGAAGAACTGCGGACTTCGAAGACGCCCTCAAAGGTCCGCAGGTGGTCGGCGATTTCCTCGGCGGCCGCCTCGACGCGTTGATAGTTGTTGCCCAACAGCGCCAGTTCAATATTGGCCTTGCCGCCCATCCGCATGGAGGAATAGAACTTCAGTTCCTTGGTTCCAGCGATTTCGCCGACTTTTTCCCGCCATCTGTGTTCGATGTCCTTCAGCGTCACCGGCCGTTGGCCGCCTTTGGCCAGTTCCACCCGAATGGACGCTTTTGTCCCTTCGCTGACGTAGGCGAACATATTCTCGGCAACGTCCACGTCGGTTCCAGTCTCGGCCTTGATCTCCTCGTTGATTTCGCGCAGGGCCGCATCCATGCGGTGCACGATGTCGAGTATCAGGGCATCGGGGGCGCCCTCATGCAGTTCGACCTCGGCCCTGACGAAATCGTTGTCGATCTCCGGAAAGAACACGTAGCGCAACGTGCCGCTGGTGACCACGCCGAACACCAGGATCAGCAGGCTGACGAAGAACCCGAGCGTCGCGTAGCGGTACGTGATAGCTGTTCGAAGGAACGGCTTGTAGACACGCTCCGAAAAACGTTTCAGGTTGCGGTCGACCCAGTCGGCGACACCGGCCTTGGGCCCGTGAGAGGACCGCATGATCGCGAGGTGCGACGGCAGCACGAGTTTCGACTCGATCAACGAGAACAGGAGGCAGAAGACCACGACCCAGGCGAGCGATTCGAACAGGGGTTCCATGCGCGAGCGGACCAGCAGCATGGGCACGAAGGCGACTATGGTCGTCAGCACGCCGAAGGTTGCGGGTATCGCCACGCGTCGCGCTCCGGCGACAATGGCGTCGAGGTTATAGCCCCGCTGCTCGGTGTAGGTATAGGCGCTCTCGGCGATGATGATGGCGTCGTCGACCACTATCCCCAGGACGAGAATGAACGCGAACAGGCTCATGATGTTGATCGACACGTCCACAAATGGAAGCGGCAGCATCGCCATCGCGCCAAGGAACGCGACGGGGAGACCGACCACTACCCAGGCCGCGATCTTCATATGCAGGAAAATGCCGAGAATGGCCATCACGAGCAACGCCCCGAGCGCCATGTTCTTCAGCATGAGGTTGAGCCGGCCCTTCAGGTAGAAAGTCCGGTCCGACCACGCGGTCAGTTCCACGCCCTCCGGCAGCGTCGATTGCCGTTGCTCGATGAAGCGATGGACCGCTTCGCTGATCTTTATCTCATTGCTGGTCTTGTCGCCCAGGACGCTGATGCCGAAACTGCGTTCGCCGTTGAAGAACGAATAGCTCTCCTGCTCGACGAACCCATCGCGAATGGTCGCGATGTCGCCGAGCCTGACGCGCGTTCCGTCCGGCTGCGTCAGCAGCACGATCCGTTCGAACTGCGCGCCGGTATATGCCTGGCCCTTGGTTCGCAGCCGTATCTGGCCGGCTTCGGACTGGATCGAGCCGCCGGGCAGGTCGATGGACCACAGCCGTATGGTCTGGGCGACCTGGCTCAATGTCAGCCCGTACTGGCGCAGCGTTTGCTCGGAGACTTCGATGGATATCTCGAACGGGCGCGAACCGGTCACCTCGGCCAGGGGTACCTCCGGCAGGGCCGCGATCTCGTCGCGCAAGTCCCCGGCGAGTTCCTTCATGGAGGCCTCGTCCAGATTTCCGTGGACCTGGACACTCAGGACGCCGAACGTGAACCGGCGCTTGGAGATGGACGGTCTCTCGGTTTCCGAGGGGAATGTCGAAATGCCGTCGGTGGCCACCTTGATGTCGCTGGCGACCGCATTGATGTCGTAGCCATGCTCGATTTCCGCGACGACTCGACCCATCCCTTCCATGGCGGTGGATCTGATCTCGCCAATTCCCTGGATCGACTCGATCGCCTGTTCGATCTTCACCACTACGCCTTCCGACACTTCCTGAGGCGCCGCTCCGCGATACTGCACGGATACGGTGATCTCGTCGGAACCGAAATCCGGAAAGCTCTCCTTCTTGACGATGAAAAGGGACCAGATACCCGCGCCGATGATGCAGAACATCAGCAGGTTAGCCGCCACATGGTTGCGGGCGAACCATCCGATCAAGCCGCGCGATTCGGTCGGCACGGGCGCGGCCTGGGGTTCAGCCATCGAGACGCACCCGCATTCCGGGCAACGGATGGTCGATGGGCGTGGTCACGTAGACCTCGCCATCGGCCACGCCGCGGTTGAGGTATGCCAGGTCTTCGTCGGTGCGCAACACGCCCACGGCGCGAGGTTGTATGGTGGAGTCCGCGTCCACCACCCACAACGTGGTCCCCCGGGACAGGGCATGCCGAGGTACCGCAATCAGTTCGCCTCCCGGCAAGCCGGCGATCGCCGCGGTCACGAACGTACCGATACGTAGCGGCTCCCGTCCGCTGCCGGCGAGATCATAGGGATCGTCGATTTGCGCGACGACGTAAAGCACTCTGCTGCCGGCGTCGAAAACGCCCTCCGAGCGCACGACGCGCGCTTCCCAATTGAACAATTGATCGCCGATGCTGGCGCTCAGCACCACCGGTAGTTCCCCGCCGGCATCGAGTTTCTTGAGATCGAGGAAGCGCAGGTCCTTCTGCGTCACGGGGAGTCGAATCTCCGCCAGGTCCACCGCGAACGTGCGGACGATTTGCGCGCCGACGTTCACATACTGGCCGACGTCGGCGATCTTTTCGCGCACCATGCCGTCGTAGGGGGCGCGGATGACCGTTCGCCGCAAGTCCTCAAGCACCTTTTCCAGGTCCGCTTCCTTCGATTCCAGTTCGGCCAGTGCCTGCTGCAACTGCGGCTTGCGCAACGTGAGGTCCGATGCCGGTCCCGCCGCCGAGTTGAGGTCGCGCAGCCGCTCCCAGTCTTCGAACGCATATCCCGCCAGGGCGTTTTCGGTGGCCACCCCCGTCCGGGCCTTCGCCACTTCGGCGCGGGCGCGTTTCACCAGTGTCTCGTAGTTGCGTGGGTCGATGCGGATCAATACATCGTCGTGCTTGAAAAAGCCGCCGCTGGCGAAAGCGGGCGACACCTCGGAGATCTGGCCGGACACCTCGGACATCAGCGTCGTCTGGGTGCGCGGCGACACGGAACCCTGTGATCTGACAACGAACAATACGGGCTCCCTCCTGGCTGTTGCCACGGACACCAGCAACGCCGGTTTCGGCGCGGCCTCTTTCGGCGCGTCCGGGCGCGACTGGATCATGGCGAACGATGCGGCGACGGCCGCGACGATGAATGCCACCGGCAGGATGATCTTCAATATGCGCGTCATGGCGGAGGGTTTACGGATTCCAGGCGAGAGACGGGGCCGAACCGGCAATAATAGCGCGTCGGCGCCGCTCTACCCAAAGACCGTCAATTGAGTGCCATATGTGGCTGAGCTAGAACAGGTGCACGTCGTCAGATCCTGCCTTTGTCCAGGTCGAGCCGTCCGCGGGCCAGGTTCAGCCGCAGTATGTCGCTCGCGCCTTCCGCGAGGCGCAACGCGCGCACGCGGCGATACAACGCTTCCAGCGGATGCCCGACGGTCAGCGCCTTGCCTCCGACGAGTTGGATGGCTGTGTCGACGACTTCGCCCACGGTTTCCGTCGCGAAGACCTTGCAGGCGATGCCTTCGTTGACGGTGTTCTCGCCGGCGTCGGCGAGTCGTGCGGTACGGTACACCATGCTGCGGGCGGCGTATGCCTTGATACGCAGGTCGGCATAGCGCAGTCGCACGCCTTCGCGGCTGCCGAGGGGCTTGCCGCTGCGATGCGGCGCGCCCAGGTGCGCCGTCAGGTATTCGAGTACCCAGCGCATCAGGCCTACGGACTCGGCGGCGAAGGCGATGCGCGTGCCGCCGATCTGTCGAAGCGCGCGGGGCAGACCTTCGCCCGGTCTGCCCACGATGTGCGCCGTCGGAACCTTGACGTTGTCGAATTCGAACCAGGCATGGTGCGTGCCGTCGAGGGAACCGAAGATCTGTTTGACGCGTACGCCCGGGGCATCGGTGTCGATGACGACCATGGCGGGACCCCCGTCCTCGACTTCCACCAACGCCGTGACGAAGTCGGCCTGCGCGCCGCCCGTCACATAGGACTTCTGACCGTTGATCGTCAACGTGTCGCCGTCGATGCGACCCCAGGTGGGGCGCGTCGCGTTGTCGGGCTCGGTGAAGCCGAAGGCGCCGAGTTTTTCGCCAGCGATCAGCGGTGCCAGGTAGTGGCTGGCGACGGGTTCGCTCGCGCCCGCCAGGACGCCGGGACCGGGACCGAAAACAGGCAGGTGGGACAGGTTGTGACTTGCCAGCGTGTCCCGCACCACGGTCATGGCCAGCGTATTTGCCTGGCTGCCGCCGAAAGCCCTTGGCTGGGTCATGGAGAACAACCCGGCCGCCTTCGAAGCGTCGATGATCCGTTTCCGATTGGCGGCGAAGTCCGCCGCAAGAGGCGCCAGCGTGGCGCGCGCGAACGCATCCGTCTCGTCTCGCAGTTGCAGCAGTTCGGGCGTTAGCGATTCCGGCACGTTGGGAGCTGTTACGGCCTGTGCGACATCAACAAGGCGATGATGACGAAACCGCAAAGCACCATGGCGCCGACCGCGGTGACGATGCACGCCTCCCGCGTGGCATGTCGCCGCACGCGCGCTTCGACTTCTTCCGGGCTTTTCGCCGCCGTTGTCGAGGTGAGGCGATAACGTGTCAGACCGTCGCGTTTCGGCAAACGGACGAAAAGCTCGGGCGTCGCATCGAGGCGCTCCTTCACGTCGATCATCGGAATCCCCGTGTGCCGCGCGATCTGTTGCGGGTGCAGACCAACGCCGGGCTCGTCCCGAAACGCCCGGTGGATGGCGAGAATGCGGCGCGTCTTGCCCCAATAGCGCGGCGTCAACAACATGGCGCAGGCTTGGCGGCAGCGGCCAGACAGTGTTTCCTCATGCCGACGATGATAGCCGTCCGGGCCGCGCCGGGACAGTTACGGCTGGAGCTTGAGGGCGGGTTGTCGTGGCATCGTCGGGCAGTTTTGGTATCTTGCCCGCATGATGACCGCAAACGTCGATCTCGCCAACCCGGACCTGTACATCAATCGGGAGATCTCCTTTCTCAAGTTCAACCGGCGCGTGCTCGAGGAAGCGAAGAATCCCGATGTGCCGCTGCTGGAACGGCTCCGTTTCCTCTGCATCACGAGTTCGAATCTCGACGAGTTCTTCGAGATCCGGGTGGCGGGCCTGAAACAACAGAGTGCGCTAGGTTCCACGCAGCGGGGCCCGGACAACCTGACGCCGGCAGAACAGTTGCGCGCAATTTCGGTGGAAGCGCACGGCCTGGTGGCCGAGCAATACCGCGTGCTCAACGACCTCCTGATCCCGGTCCTGGAGCAGGAGGGCATCCATTTCCTGCGGCGCGAGCGCTGGGACAAGGAGCAAAATCGCTGGCTCAAGCGATACTTCAACCATGAGCTGGAGCCCATCCTCACGCCCATCGGCCTCGACCCGGCACACCCGTTTCCGCGCCTTCTGAACAAGAACCTCACCTTCATCGTGACCCTGGAGGGCAAGGACGCATTCGGACGCAGCAGCGGCATGGCCATCGTGCAGGCGCCGCGGGCGCTGCCGAGGGTCGTGCGGCTGCCGGAAAGCCACGCCGCGGCGCCTAACGAGCTGGTGTTTCTTTCGTCAATCATCCATGCCTATGTCGACGAACTGTTTTCGGGCATGCGGGTATCGGGTTGTTATCAATTCCGCGTGACGCGCAACAGCGAGTTGTTCGTGGACGCGGAGGAAGTGGACGACCTCCTGCGGGCCGTCGAGGGCGAGTTGCTCTCGCGCCGCTTCGGCGACGCGGTGCGCCTCGAGTTGGCCGAGGACTGTCCACCGGATGTCGCGCACTTCCTGCAAATGCAGTTCGACCTCGGCGACGATGATGTCTACCGCTGCGACGGCCCGGTCAACCTCATGCGGCTCATCACCATTCCGGATGAAGTCGCCCGTCCAGACTTGAAATATGCGGGATTCACGCCGCGAACGTTGAGCCGCATCCAGCGCGCCTCCGACCTGTTCGCGGCTATTCGCGAGGGAGACATCCTGCTGCACCACCCGTTCGACTCGTTCCTGCCCGTGATCGACTTTCTGCGCCAGGCGGCGGCCGACCCGGCGGTGCTCTCGATTCGTCAGACGCTCTACCGCACGGGCGCCGACTCCGCGGTTGTCAGCGCGCTGATCGACGCGGCGTCCAACGGCAAGGAGGTCCTGGTCGTCATCGAACTGCGTGCCCGTTTCGACGAGGCCGCCAACATAGAACTCGCCAACAGCTTGCAGGAGGTGGGGGCGCAGGTGGTTTACGGCGTCGTCGGATTCAAGACGCACGCCAAGATGTCCATGGTGATCCGCCGCGAAGGCAAGCGTCTGGCCCGATACGCGCATCTCGGAACGGGCAATTACCATACGCGCACCGCGCGCCTGTATACGGACTACGGGCTATTCACTTGCGATCCGGATATCACCGAGGATGTGCAGCGGGTATTCAAGCAGCTCACGACGATGGGCAGCGCGGGCAAGCTCAAGAAAATGCTGCAGTCGCCGTTCACCCTGCATAGCACCATGCTTCGGCATATCGAGAGTGAGATCGCATCTGCCGAAGCGGGTCGCCCGGCTCGGGTGATCGCCAAGATGAACGCGCTGATCGATCCGCAAACGGTCCGAGCTCTGTACAGGGCGTCCCGGGCGGGGGTCAAGGTAGACCTCATGGTGCGCGGCCTCTGTGCGCTCAGGCCCGGCGTCGAGGGCGTTTCGGAGAACATTCGCGTGATCTCCGTGATCGGTCGATTCCTGGAGCACACGCGCGTGTTCTACTTCGAACACGGCGGTGAGCCCTTGACTTACATATCGAGCGCCGACTGGATGGAAAGGAACTTTTTCAATCGCGTTGAGACGTGCGCTCCCATCGAGGACAAGGCGCTGCGCGACGCGCTGATGAGTGATCTCAAGCTATACCTCGACGATACCGCGGCTTGGGAGCTCAGCCCGGACGGCGGCTACGAGCGGCGCAAGAGCGGGCGCAAACCTCTCATCGCCCAGGAGCGGTTGCTGGAAGCAGCGCCGGGTTGACGCGCCGTCGGGTCGTTTCCGACGGCCGACCGCTCGTGTCGGCCAAACGCTATCGCTTTGGTAGCGCGAGTCGGACGGGCGACCACTGCAGGTATGCGGCTTCCTGTTCGAGGTCGAGTTGGGTCAGCGGATGCTGGCCAATCCAGTTCCTGGGGAACGACAACCGGATGATGTCGTCTTCGGCGCGGACATCGAATTGCGGCAGCGCCAGTTCCGACCGGCCTCGGTGCAACACCACGGCGATCCTCAGCAAGACGCATAGCTTCGCAAGGTCGAGGGCATCGACGAAATCCTCGGTGGGAAATTTGCGCCGGTGCGCGCGCACAAGCAGGGACAGCCGATGCTGTTCCGGACGCGAGAACCCGGGCATGTCCATATTGTCCAGCAGATAGCCACCGTGCTTGTGATACTGGCTATGGGCGATGTCGAGGCCGATCTCGTGCAACACGGCGCTCCAGCGCAACAGGGGGACGAGGTTGGGATCGATGTCGCTCCAGTAGGGTCCGAGCCGATTGAAGAGATCCTGCGCGGTTGCGGCGACGCGGACGGCGTGATCCTGGTCGACATTGAATCGGCGGGCCAGGTCGAGCACCGTCTTCTCGCGGATATCCTGATCGTGGATCCTTCCCAGAAGGTCGTGCAGCAGGCCTTCGCGCAAGGCGCCGTTGGATACGGTCAACCTATGGATGTCGAGCGCGTCGAATAGGGCGCGCAGTATCGCCACTCCGCCGGGAAATACCGGCGCACGTTCGCTGTCCACGCCAGAGAAGTCGAAATTGGCGATGTGGCCGCTTTCGATCAAGCGTTGCGTGACGTGGTCCAGGCCTTCGCGCGTAATGTCGTTGCCGCCGAGTTCAGCTTCGATCATGTCGCGCACGGCGATGATGGTGCCGGAGGCCCCGACTGCGTTGTCCCAGCCGCGGGCGAGAAAAATGCGCTCGATGATCTCGAATTCCTGTCGCGCGGCGCGCTCGGCCGCCGCCATGCTGTCCGCATCGACGCGGCTGCCTTCGAAGTAGTTGGCGGACAGGTCCGCGCAGCCGATGTACAGGCTCTCAGCCAGTTGCGGTTGGAACCGTTGTCCCAGGATCAATTCGGTGCTGCCGCCGCCTATGTCGATGACGAGCCGCGTGTCGTGATTGTCCTCCAGGGAGTGGGAGACGCCGAGATATATCAACCGCGCTTCCTCGCGACCGCTGATGACCTCGACCTGGTGGCCCAGCACTTCCTCCGCGCGAGCGATGAACTGTTGGCTGTTGCGCGCCTTGCGCAGGGTGTTGGTACCGACCACGCGCACGTTGCGCGCCGGCAGTTGACGGATGCGCTGGCTCAACCGTTCGAGGCATTCCAACGCCCGCGCGGTGGACTTGGGGGAAAGCATGTTGGCTGGGCCCAGACCCTCGGCCAGGCGCACCATTTCGCGGTGCTTGTCGACGACCTGCAGGCGATCGCCCCGGTCGCGGGCGACGATGAGATGGAAGCTGTTGGAACCGAGATCCAGCGCTGCATAGGTTTGCTTTGCGTCGTTTTGCGGACGGGCGCTGATTTCGGCCATCTGGAAGAAATTCTACTCCCTTGCCGCGGACGCCTACCACTTGAAATCTCGCCAGGCCGAAGCCGTGGGACTCTTCCGGGACACCCACGGAGGAGGTCGCTTTGGGACACCCACGGTCGCTTTTGGGACACCCATCGCCGTTCGCTTTGGGACACCCACCAGATCGCTTTGGGACACCCATCGGGCCGGCCGGTCACCCTGGGACACCCATCCCCGGCGGCAATTTTGGGATACTCATCGGGCGATTGATTTGGGGACACCCATTGCGAGGTTTCGGGTCTGGGACACCCACCCGGTAGGCGTGGGGTAACATGGCAGCCTTACTGGAGGGACGCATGACGGAATTCCACGGCCGGGAGTTTCGCGAGACGATGGGCCAGTTCTGTACTGGCGTTGTCATCGTCGCCGGGGTGCACGAGGGCGGAATGACAGGATTCTCGGCCCAGTCTTTCCTGTCGTTGTCGTTGGATCCGCCGTTGATTGCGGTCTGTCCGGCGAAGTCAAGCACGAGTTGGCCACGAATCCGGGATGCCGGCCGCTTCTGCATCAACGTGTTGGCGGACGATCAGCGCGAGGTCAGCGACGTGTTTGCGCAAAGCGGCCGCGTTGCCGACATCGGCTGGCGCACGGGAGTGTCGGGAGCGCCGATACTCGACGGCGTGCTGGCATACGTGGATTGCGCCCTGGAGGCGGAACATGACGCCGGCGACCACACCATCGCTGTAGGCCGCGTATTGGACATCGATATTCTCGACGGATCGCGGGGCCCGCTGCTGTTTTTTCGGGGCGGGTATGGCGGTTTTCTTGAGATCGGTTCGCGATAGCGCAGTTCGTGCGCGCTTGCGGGCACGCGGACGGAAACGGTATTTTGCCGGTCTCTTTCAGGTAAATATCTATAGCGAGGCACCATGACGGAACGAGTTCAGCGGGGCGGGTTGCGAGTGGCCAAGGTGCTCGACGATCTCGTGGCGGAGCGCATGCTGCCGGACACGGGCATCGAGCTGGACACGTTCTGGAACGGGTTCGAATCCATCGTCGACGACTTGACGCCAAAGAACCGCGCGCTGCTGCAAACGCGCGATGCGCTGCAAGAAAAGATCGACGCATGGCATCTGGCCCGCAAAGGCCGGACGCACGATCCTGCCGCCTACAAGGCCTTTCTCTCGGAAATCGGCTACATCGTTCCGGAAGGCGGCGACTTCGAGATCGAGACCGCCAACGTCGACCCGGAGATCGCCTCGGTGGCGGGACCGCAGCTCGTCGTCCCGGTGATGAACGCGCGCTATGCGCTGAACGCGGCCAATGCCCGTTGGGGCAGTCTTTACGACGCCTTCTACGGCACCGACATCATTGACGAGACGCCGGGACGCGAAAAGGGAAACAGCTACAACCCGGCCCGCGGCGAGTTGGTCGTGGAACGAACCGCGCGTGTGCTGGATGACATCGTTCCGCTGGCGCAGGGCTCCCACGCGGATGTCTCGAGCTATTGCGTCGATGCCCTGAACGGAAGTTTCGCGCTCGGCGTGACGCTGTCATCCGGCGCGCGGACAGGGCTATCCGATCCATCGCAGTTCGCGGGCTTCGTCGGCGAGGGCGAACCGTCGATCGTGCTGCTGCGCCACCACAACCTGCATATCGAGATTCAGGTCGACCGCGGCCACGAAGTGGGTGCCGCGCACCCTGCGGGAGTCAAGGATGTCGGACTCGAGTCGGCACTGACCGTGATCCAGGATTGCGAGGATTCGGTAGCCGCCGTCGATGCGGAAGACAAGACCCTCGTCTACGGCAACTGGCTCGGACTGATGCGCGGCGACTTGACGGAAACTTTCGAGAAGGGCGGTGAAACCATCGTGCGTCGACTGGCGCCGGACCGGACATATACGGCCCCGGACGGCGGCTCGGTGACGCTACACGGGCGCAGCCTGATGCTGGTGCGCAACGTCGGTCATCTCATGACCAACGACGCGATCCTCGACAGCCGCGGCGACGAGGTATTCGAAGGCGTGCTCGACGCCGCCATGACGAGCCTGGCCGCAATGCATGACCTGCGCCGCGACGGAGAAGTGGTCAACAGCCGCGCCGGCAGCGTGTACATCGTCAAGCCGAAGATGCACGGACCGGAAGAAACGGCGTTCACCTGTGAACTGTTTGATCGCGTGGAGGATATCCTTGGCCTCGCCCGCAACACTCTCAAGGTCGGCATCATGGACGAGGAACGCCGCACAAGCCTCAACCTGCGCGAATGCATCCGCGTCGCGCGCGAGCGCGTGGTGTTCATCAACACCGGTTTTCTCGACCGCACGGGCGATGAGATCCACACCAGCATGCAAGCAGGCGCGATGGTGCGCAAAGAGCCGATGAAACAGGAAACCTGGATCGGCGCGTACGAGGACGCCAACGTCGATGCCGGACTTGCCACCGGCTTCCCGGGCAGGGCGCAGATCGGCAAGGGCATGTGGCCGAAGCCAGATGAGATGAAAGAGATGCTGGTAACGAAGTCCAATCATCCGACCGCCGGCGCGGACTGCGCATGGGTGCCTTCGCCCACGGCGGCAACGCTGCACGCGCTGCACTATCACGCCGTGGATGTCGCCGCCCGGCAGCGGGAACTGAAGTTCCGTTCCCGTGCCAAAGTTGACGACATCCTGACGATCCCGCTCCTCATGGGCGAAAACCTCTCGCCGGATGAAGTGCAGAGGGAGCTGGACAACAACGCCCAGGGCATTCTCGGCTACGTCGTGCGCTGGATCGATCAGGGCGTCGGCTGTTCCAAGGTGCCCGACATCAACGATGTGGGGTTGATGGAGGATCGGGCCACCTGCCGCATCTCAAGTCAGCACATCGCCAACTGGCTACACCACGGCATCGTCGCGCAAGCACAGGTGCGCGCGACCATGGAGCGCATGGCGGCGGTGGTCGACGCGCAGAACGCTGACGATGAGGAGTACTCCGACATGGCGCCGGCATTCGCCGACAGCCTCGCCTTCCAGGCGGCCTGCGACCTGGTGTTCAAGGGATTGGAACAACCCAACGGCTATACGGAACCGATACTCCACGCGCGGCGGCGGGAGCTGAAGGCGCGGCAGGGGTGAACGAGGCAGCCGAACGCTGTGCGTGAGGTTCCGCGCGAAGGGGCTCCCGGCGCTTGGGCGAATGTCAGCGCGGTTCTATCACCGTGAGGTCAATCCCGTCGAAGTCGCGCAGATTCATGTTGGCAGAGAGGGGCCAGCGAAATTTCGTTGCTCTTGGCTGTGCCGGCGATCTGCGAGTCGGCCAAACTCATAGGCAAACCGATTTGCTGACGGTGCCCGCGCAATCTCGCACTCTTGATCACCGAGTGTGTGTCGAACGACATGATGTTTGTCTCCAACAGGATCATTGGCGATCCGTGCCGTATTCGTCTGACGCGAAATCGATTGGACTGTCCAACTCGCGTTGCGGCAGTTCAAGGTCGATTGCATCCTCGCCGACGATGCGGCGAATCGTCGTGCCGAGGGGCACGTCATCCACTACCGCCACTCGCAGTATGCGTCTCACGGTTTCCTCTAACGAAAGGGAATCACGCTTGGCCCGGGCTTTCAGCCGCCTAAGGGTCTCTTCATCCAAGTGACGTATGCGCAAACTAGCCATCGTTGCTCCTTCCGCTCATCTCCAATTTGGGCAGGCTCGTTCGGCCTACGTCACCATGTCATGGCGTCACACCCGGAGCGAAAACCCTTCCCGCAGCTTGGGTTTCACCTTGGCGACGCTGATCAGCGACTCCACGCAGTCACGTAGCGACTCGTCGAAGGGGCGGAACTCGATGCCGGTCACGGCCCGGATACGGTCGTTGCGCAGATCGCTCGCAGCCCAGATGGCGCGGTACTTCGCCTCCCGCTGCTTGATGTGGTCCGGTAACTTGTCGGTGACCTCCGGCGTGTCGTGGCCCAATTCCGGCAGCAGACGGTCGATGCTGGCGCAAATCTCCTCCACCGGGTGCATTTCCGTGGACCATGCGATATAGCGCTCTGCGTTCCTGACGAGGACGCTCTCGAGCAGGCGGATGTGGCATTCGGCGTTGTCCCTTACGTCTACCGTCATCCACGGCCGGTAGGCTGCGGTTTGGTTGTACTGGCCGAGCAGCATCATCTCGATGTTGTGCTGCCAGGGCCCCATGTCCTTCTGGTGCGCGGATTGAATGGGGCCGACGTTGTCCGCCGGACAACACGTGATGGCGTCCCATTCGCCGCTCGCCTGGGCCGCGTCCGAGAAGGCCCGCTGGGCGACGATCTTGGCATTGGAATAGCCTCCCGGGAGGCCCTGGGTGCTTCTTGAGTCGTATGCGTCCGGGTAGCGATCCTCGTAGAACACCGGGCGGCGCGTCCACTCGTTGATGTCGGTCTCGGCGATGACTGCGGCAACGCTTGAGGTAACGACGACGCGGGTCACCGTGCGCGACTTGTTGACGCTCTCGATCATGTGGTCACAGACCCTCCTGACCTGGTCGAGGTCGTTGTAGTCGCTGACGTGGGAGACGTGGCATACGCCGTGGCATCCGGCGAAAATGTCATCGAAAGACCCGGCGTCGTCCAGGTCGGCCGAGTGTACGGTGAGACGGCCGGAAACGTATCCGGGCATCGCCTTCAGGAAGTCCGTGCGTTCCGGGTCGTTGGCGTTGCGAACGCACGCGCGCACCCGACAACCCTTGTCGAGCAGGCGTCGCACGACCCAACTTCCAATGAATCCCGCGCTGCCCGTAACCGCGACCGTGCCTCCCTTGGGTACCGGTGCCATGTGTTCTCCTTAGCTTGCTGTGTCCGATCGCCGCGCAGCATAGTTCGAGCGCGGAATGCGGCACAACTGCCGCGTTGACAATGGGGCGTGCGGAACAGGTGGGAATGGGATGATGGTGGAAGTTGTCGGACGACACCCACCCTGAGCGTTGGCTATTCGGTAGCGATGGACCTGGCCCAGTCCGGCAATGCGCCGGGATCGATGTCGAACACGACCAGCCCCAGGGTGTAGACCACGCTCGCAATGACGAGCGCACCGATCAGGTTGAGCAAGATCCCGGCCCGGGCCATCTGCGCGATGCTGATTCGGTTGCTGCCGAAAACGATGGCGTTCGGCGGCGTGGCGACCGGCATCATGAACGCGCATGAGGCGGACATCGTCGCGGGGATCATCAGAATGAGCGGGTGCGTGCCAGAAACCACGGCCACAGCCGCCAGGATGGGCAAGATCATCTCGGTGGTGGCGGTGTTGCTTGTCAATTCCGTGAGGAAAGTAATCGACAGGCAGACCACAAGTATCAGCAGGAAGGTGGGTAGTTCGCCCGCCGCGCCGAACTGGCCCCCGACCAGTTGGGCGAGTCCGGTCTGCTGAAACCCGGTAGCCAGCGCGAAGCCACCGCCGATCAGCAGGACGACGCTCCAGGGCAGGCGCGGAATGACCTGGGCGTCAAGCAATCGCGTCAAGCGCCCTTCGGAGTCGCGCGCCGGAATGAAGAACATGAGCGATGCCATGGTGATCGCGACGGTGCCGTCATCGATCAATTTCGGCCAGGGCATTAGGCGCGACCAGCCGGGGAGGGTGACGGCCCCGAGATTGAGATCGGCGCGAAACACCCAGAGCAGGGCAGTGGAGATGAAGACCGTGAGGACCGCCCGCTCCTCGAAGGACATGGGCCCGAGGCGTTCGCGCTCCCGGTCGATGAGCGTGCGGTCGGCCGTGATGTCGGCGGGCGCCCGGTAAAGGACCTGGGTAATCAACAGCCAGGCTATCAGCAGCATCAATACGCCGACCGGAAAAGCGACGATTAGCCATTGGCCGAAGGCGATCTCCGGCGCGCCGGGAAACATGATCTGGTAGATGCGCGTGAACGACAGGTTGGGCGGCGTGCCTACCAGGGTCGTCATGCCGCCGGTGGAGCAGCCGTAGGCGACGCCGAGCATCAGCCCGGTGGAAAACGGACGCGCCCTGTCGCCGGCGCGTTCTTCCATCTGCGCGACGATCGCCAGTGCGATCGGCACCATGGTCACAGCCGTTGCCGTGTTGGATATCCACATGGACAGGAAGGCGGCGGCGACCATGAAGCCCAGCACGATGCGGGCTGGCCCGCCGCCGACGTAGTGGATGATGGCCAGCGCAATGCGCCGGTGCAGGTTCCACTTCTCCATCGCCAGCGCGATCATGAAGCCGCCGATAAACAGCACGATGATGCTGTTGAGGTAGATGGGCGCCGTTTCGCGCCCGGCCATGATGCCGAGCAGCGGAAAGAGCACCAGCGGCATCAGCGCGGTTACAAAAAGCGGAATCGCTTCGGTGATCCACCAGACCGCCATCAGCGCCGCCACCGCGGCCATGCGGCTCGCCGGTACGTTGGTCGGGTCGACGGGAAACGCCAAGAGCAACGCAAACGCCGCTATCCCCAGCCAGAAGCCGAAGACGCGCGCCTTGTCCCTCGTGGTTCGTTCGGTCATGGGTTCTTAAGAGCAGACGTCCCTTTCCGTCTGGAGTGCGGTGCAGGCGATCAAGAAGGGACGTTTCGCGGGATCGTAGCACAGGCTGCCTGCCGCCCAACCGGGTCCGCTCTCCCGTGCAACTGATCCGCGCTACACTGCGGGCGCTGCGCGTCGACGCAGCTGTGCGAGCCTTGTTCGCCATCAGCCGGATCCCAAAATGCCTATCGTTGACGTCGAAGTTGTGACAAACACGGCCGATCCCGAGGTGATCGGCAAGGAGACGCTGCAACTCCTCGCAGATGAACTCGGAAGCTTGTTCGGCAGCGATCCCGGCGGCACCTGGGTCAGACTGCGTTCGATTGACCAGAACGCCTATGCGGAGAACCGCGCGGCGATCGGATCGGATGCGCGGCCGACGTTTGTCAACATATTGCGGGCCGAACTGCTGGAGCGCGGTGCACTGCGACAAGAGATGACCAAGGTTGCGGAAATCGTCGCGAGAACGCTTGACCGTCCTCAAGAGAATGTCCACGTGCTCTATGCCCCCGGCGCGAGCGGACGCATCGGCTTCGGTGGTGCGCTCCTGGAGTAGTCGTTCGCGCGATCACCCAGGACGCCGATGGCCACCGGGTGTGGTCGACGGTCGCCGAATCGACCAGCATCAGGGAAACTTCCCGTCAGCCGCGCTGCAATTCGACGAAGTCGCGATATGCACTCCCGGGCTTGGCCATGAGTTCATCGTGGCTGCCCACATCCCGCATTTCGCCATCTTCCAGGAAGACGATACGGTCGGCGGGGCGGATGGTGGATAGCCATCTCCTGTCTCTCTCCCTGGGGGCTGAAACAGGAACCATAAGACAGCGGATGGTCGTCCGGTATGGTCCCCTTGCCGCCGCTGGAGGTGATGACGGGGATGTTCGTCGCTTCGGCCAGTTTGACGAGGGCTTGTTCCGCGTCGGACCGCGCCACCCCGCCGCCGGCGTATATCAGGGGCATGTTGGCTTGGGCGATGAGACGGTCAACCTCCCGAAGCTGTTCGGGGCTGCGCACGATGCGCGAGATCGGCGCCGGATTCCGCAGTTCAACTTCCTCCCGCTCCACCCCGGCGTCGGGCGGGATTTCGATGAGTACGGGGCGCGGACGGCCGGTGCGCATCTGTCTGAACGCTTCCGTCACGGCGTCGGGGACTTCGCGAGGTCTGAGCAACAGTCGGCGCCACTTGGTCACCGGACGCACCACATCCGGCTGGTCCAGGATTTCATGCACGGCCCCGAGGTCCTTGCCAATGCGGTCCCGTGGAATCTGGCCGGCGATCACGAGGACGGGCGAGGAGCGGGCGTATGCGGTAGCCAGTCCGGCGGCGGCGTTGTAGAGACCCACGCCCGGCACCACCAGGGCTACCCCGGGCTTCCCCGAGGCGCGAGAATAGCCATCGGCCATGTAGGTCGAGGCCTGTTCGTGGCGGGTCGTGATCATGCGGATTCCCGGCTCGTCCCGCAACGCGGCGATGATTCCGTACATCTGTAGGCCCGGGATACCGAACACGACCTCGACGCCTTCGTTGACGAGGGACTTTACGAGGGCTTCACCCCCACTCATTTTCGCCATGCGGTATCAAATCCTCACTCGGCGTGACCGGAAACCGATAACGCGCGCTGTACGCTACCGCCCCGTGAAGACCGGGTCGCGACCCTCGCGGGCGGCGGAGCGGGCTTCCTGGGTGTCCTCGGCCTTGCCCAGCACCGATAGCGCGAGCGTCTCGTACCTGACCTGGGTCTCTATGTCAGAGTGCAGGCCTTGCTTCAGGCCCCGCTTGTTCATGCGCACGGACAAGGGCGAGAAACTCGCGATCGTGGTCGCCGTTTCCCACGCCACCTGCGCCAGTTGATCGGCAGGCACGACCTGGTTCACGAGCCCAATCTCCAAGGCCTCTTTCGCCTCGACGGTTTTCGAGAGCAGGACCATTTCGGACGCCTTGCCGAGACCGATCAGGCGCGGGAGCGTATAGGTCGATCCGAGTTCGGCGGAGATGCCGAGTCTCGTGAAGGGAAGCAGGAAGCGCGCCTCCTCCGACGCGATGCGAAGGTCGCAGAGCAGGGTCATGGTGCATCCGCCGCCGACCGCCCAGCCGTTGATCGCGGCGATGATGGGCTTCTCCACGTCGATAAACGACTGGAACATGCGCTCGGCAAGGCCGGGTGCGTTGCTGGCCCTGGGTTCCCTACCGCCCCCGCCCCGGAGATCCGCGCCCGAACTGAATCCACGACCCGCGCCGGTGATGATGAAAACCCGCGTGTCGTCGTCCTGGTCTTTCTCTGCGAGCACGTCGAAGAGCTCGTTGGCAAGCTGCAGGTTCAACGCGTTCAGACGCTCGGGACGATTCAACGTGATGGTCGTCACGAAGTCCTTGTTCTCAACGATCAGTGTCTCGTAGGCCATTTGAGTCTCCGGCTTTCCAGCCCGGCAGTATATCCGGGAAGTATTTTTTTCCCACGAACACAAGCCGTTGCAGAGGCGATCCAGCGGGCGCGGCCTGCGATTGGGGGCCGACTTCCACCGGTAGAAACGTCAGGTGGTTTCAGCCCCTTCCCACATTGAACGGGGTCGTTGACTGTCAGAGCGACGTTCGCCCATCGGCGACAATCTACCTTGGCGTTTTTCCGGAGCGACACATGGCTGGCCGAGCCCGTGAATCGGGCGACCCACCTCGGATTGAGCGCTCAAACGCCGCCGTGTTACGCTCGGCTGGTCGTCGGCAAGGCTGGCGCCTGAAGCGAGACCGGACCCATGAGCGAAGTGCAGCGCGCCGATTCCCGCGCCGTTGAGTTTCCGACGTCGGACGGCAGACCGGTGGCGGAGACTCCACTCCACTACAAACGCCTGTCGGACTTGGCGTATTGCCTCACGACGTTCTTCAAACGCCGAGCGGACGCCTATGTCGGCGTCAACATGTTGGCGTACGACGATCCGAAAGAGCCGAGGAGACATTTGTCGCCGGATATCTTCGTGTCCTTCGGCGGCGTAAGCGAAGAAGAACGCGAGCGAGAGATCTATAAGCTCTGGGAGGAGCCGTCGCCAGCGTTCGTGCTGGAGGTCACCTCAAAGACCACGCGTAGGGAGGATGAACGCAAGAAGGCGCGCTACGCGAAGTGGGGCGTGGCCGAGTACTTCATGTATGACCCGCGCGGGGAGTACCTGGCGCCGGCGCTGCAGGGTTTCGAACTGTCCCGCGGGGGGTACCGGTCGATGCGGGAGCGCACGCTGTCGAATGGCGAACGGGGCTTCGCGAGCGGGGGACTCGGCCTCGATCTATGGTTGGATGGTTCCGCGCTGCGTCTGTACGATCCTGCTATAGGGCGAAATTTGTTGACGCCCGAGGAGACGGAGCAGCGCCGCGCGGCTGCCGAAGCGCGGGCGCGCGCCGCCGAGACCGAACTGTCCGAGCTGAGGGCGCGGACCGGCGCCGCCGCATCGCCCGCGAAGGACGGCGGGTAGGAAGGACGGCGGGTAGAAGGCTGCGGACCGGCATATCCCCTCTCTTCCGCCGTTTCAAACAGACGCGTGCGTAGTTCCTCGGCATCTGTTGACTGCGGGCCGGAAGGCGCTGCCGTACACTTTGGGGAGACTGGAAAGGTATAGGCGGTCCAGCGTTTGGCGAACAAGGGTAGTCTCGCCGTTCTGCCGGGGCCCCGTGACACGGCAAGGCGGCGTGAGCAATCCATGCTGGCGAGATCAGTAGGCAAGTAGGCAGCACTGAACCGGTCGCCGACGCGTTGCGGCGTATTCTTGCGCGACGAGCGTGAAAGAAGAATGCATGACGATGGTTGGCGCTCGTTTGCAGGCGAGAGGGTTCCCGGCAATCGAGCCGGACATATCCCGCGCCATGGAGGTTGAAGCTTGACTTCCGCAACCGACGAAATGATCTGGATTCCCGCAGGGGAATTTGACATGGGGGCGGCGGACTTCTACGCGGAGGAACGCCCCGTGATTGTCGTCTCACTGGATGGCTTCTGGATGGATCCCACGCCGGTGACCAACAGGGACTTCGCGCGTTTTGTCGAAGCCACGGGCTATGTGACAGTCGCGGAGCGGGACTTGGTTCCCGAGGACTATCCCGGTGTCAACGTGGAAGATCTTGCGGCGGGGTCGCTTGTATTCACCCAGACTCCCGGCCCCGTCGATCTGGGCAATCCCGGCAACTGGTGGAGATTCGTCAAGGGTGCCAATTGGAGAGAACAGCCTGCGTCCCCGGACCATCCCGTGGTGCATGTCGCCTACGAAGATGCGAGCGCCTATGCCGACTGGCGCGGCAAATCGCTGCCCACGGAAGCGGAGTGGGAATACGCGGCGAGAGGTGGCCTGGACGGGGCAACGTACCCCTGGGGCAACGATTTCCACCCCGGCGGCAAGGCGATGGCGAACACCTGGGAGGGTGATTTCCCATGGCGCAATACCGAGCGCGACGGCTATACCCGCACTTCTCCCGTGGAAACCTATCCCGCCAACGGCCACGGCCTGTTCGATATGGCGGGCAACGTCTGGGAGTGGACCCAGGACTGGTGGAGCGCGTCGCACCCCGAAACCAACGCCGCGTGCTGTGCCCCGGAGAGGCCCCTTGCCAATCCCCACGGCGGGTCGGAGTTGGACAGCCTTGATCCATGGCAGCGCGAGATAAGGATTCCGCGCAAGGTCCTCAAGGGGGGATCGCATCTCTGCGCGCCGAACTACTGCCTGCGCTATCGTCCCGCGGCACGCATCCCGCAGATGATCGATACGGCGACGTCGCACATCGGCTTTCGCTGTGTCATTCGCGATGGCTGATGTTGTGGGGCGATGCAGTTGGTCAGGCGTCGAGGGCGTAGCGGATCATCACGCGCGATCCGTCGACCAGGCCCTTCTGGAAACGCGGTCCCCAGTTGCTCCATCCCGACGCCGCGTACTTGCTGCCCATGGACTCCAGGATGCGGGCGTGGACGCCGGCGTCCGTCTCGATCAATGCGGTCGCCATGTGTTCCGGCGCCTGCCGAAAGGCACCATTCGACCGAGTCCAGACACCGAAATCACCGACCCATAGTCGGGCTCTGACCAGCCCTCGCCGCACGGCCTCGGCGCGCCATGCGTCGGGCGGCGTGACGACATAGACGTGGCCGGCGTCGTGGGCGAACCAGATCTCTGCCTTGCAGCGGCTTTCCTCGCCGTTGCTCTTGAGCGGCGTGAGATATACAAGCGGCGAACTGTCCAGTGCGTCCGCGGCGGTCGCCGCTTCGCCCGCCCAGGCGGCGCGAGTCAGCAACGGAAAAGCCGGTGCCAGCGCGATGCCGGCGAGAATGGTTCTGCGTGTGATCATGCGGTCGTCGCCTCCCTCCGAGGATGGAACCCGTTTGGAGCACGGGGTCTGTGAGGAGTATTTAACGTAAATCCCGGTCCCGAACAAGGAAATTGGCGGCGCTTCCCGGTCAGGAAGCCCGCTGACATGCCGGTGGTACCATCAGGTTTTCGCACCCGCGCCCGTCGATTCAGGAATACCCGGATACAAACGCGAACCGTTGCATGACCGCAGGCAGCCATATCCTGATTCAAAACGACGCCGGTGCGTTGGTCAACGCGACCGAGGGCAGACTCGCCACCAGGACCGTCGGCGATGACAGTTGTCTATGGCGGCGCGAGGACAGTCACCTCGTTCATGTGGACGGAGTCCTGCGCCTGACCCTGGAGTCGTTGGACGCCCATGAGTACACGCTCGCCCTCGAGGACGGCGGCGCGGTCGAAGGGGCTCCGTTCCTGCTGCTTGATGGACCCCGCCAGACTCCGTCCTGGCACCTGAAGGATCTTCAGGAAAACGGATTCACGATTGTTCCGCACATCATGAACGACCATGCGATCAAGCGTCTGAAAGCACAAATCAGCGAAGTCCGGTCAGAGCGGCACGCCAGCGAGAGTACGCATGACGGTTACTTCTGGATCGTCGATGCGCTGATCTGGAGCGCGGAAGTTGCGCGCGCCGCGAGTCATCCGGTGGCGCTGTGGATCATGCGGCAATACATGCGCACCGAAGAGATACATTTCTGCCATCAACCCGTGATCACGACCGTGAAGCCCGCCGATGCGCTCAGGGGCACCTTTCCCGAACGCGGCTGGCACACCGACTACCCATATCATCCCGGCGTCTTCCCCGGGGCCTGCTGGCCGGAACAACCGGTGTTGGGCGTACAGTTCAATGTCTGCGTGGATGGATTCCGCACCGACAACGCCGCCACCCAGTATCTGCCCGGATCGCACCTGAGAAGAGAGATCCCGCCGCTCGCATTCAACACCCCAGGCACCCGCATGGGTCATGGACCGCACGCCGAGGTGCGACAGTGGGTGGCCCCCGCCGGTAGCGGGCTCATCTATGACTCGCGCATGTGGCACCGCGCGTGCCACGAATTGAATACCAGCGGCCGGGATCGCCTCGCCATTCTGAACGCCGTAGCGCCGGCCTACGTCCGGCCGATGTTGAACAAGAGCGCGTTGGGCAGGGCTTTCCCCGGTTCCCCGGTCGCTCGCGGGCTCACCGAGCGCGAACGAGAGGACATGGCGCGCCTGTGCTGCACGCCGACGCGGCCAACCCCGCCGGGAATGCCGCAGTTAAATCGGCGTCGGTCGGCGCCGCGGTTCCGGCGCCAATCGGCGGTGTGACATTTCGTTTGCCAAAAATGGGGCATTTTCGACTATCCCCAACAGATTGTTGGGGATTCGTGGGTCTCGGGCCTTGACCCTAGGTCAAGAACTGGGAAAATACGCCGCTGTAAACGGGCGACGTTGGAGAGGAACGGTGCCAGCCGACAGGACCTCGTCCATAAACCTGCTTAAACGTGCCCACCATTTCGTTTCAGGGAGAGATTTCCATGCTGAGGAACACGAAACTACCTAACACGCTGCGGCTTGTCGTGGCGGCATTCGCTGCTGCGCTGCTCGGCGGCGCTGCGTCCGCGCAGGAAGCGGACAACGAGGCCGAAGAAGAAGCCGGCATCGTCGAAGAAATCGTCGTGACCGGCATTCGCGGCAGCATGCAGCAGTCGCTGGAACGCAAGAGAAATGCCGACCACTTTGTCGACGCGATCACCGCGGAGGACATCGGCGCGTTTCCGGATCAGAACCTGGCCGAAGCCCTGCAGCGGATCAGCGGCGTCGCCATCGACCGCAAGAGCGGCGAGGGCGCGTTCGTCAGCGTTCGCGGGCTCGGGCCCCAGTTCGTGGCAACGACCATAGGCGGGCGTGTTTCGGCGTCCAACGTTGCTCCCGGAAGCCACGACGGCAGGGGTAATTCGAACCCGAAATCCCGCGCGGTCGGCTTTCACGGCTTCCAGTCCGGGCTGGTGCACGCGGTGGAAATCCACAAGTCACCACGGGCTGATCACGTCGAGGGCGGTCTCGGTGGCTTCGTCGACATCCAGCCGCGCAAACCCTTCGACCTCGGAAAGCGGCACGTTGCGTTGTCCCTGGACACGACGGTAAACGAGTTGTCGAACGACACGGCGCCCGGCGTATTCGCGCTGTTCAGCGATGTCTTGAGCGACACGGTGGGTTTGATGGTCTCTGCGCAGTGGGACAATCGGGTCTTCCGATCGGACGCCCTGCACCAGCACGGGTACGTTAGAGATCCCAGGACAGCCGTCATCGACGGCGTGGAAATAGGGACCGGCTACTATCCGAACCAACTCAATGCGGTATTGCATACCACGGACCGCGATCGCCTGAACATCTCCTCTTCCCTGCAATTTCGACCTTCGGATCGCGTCGACATGACATTCGATGTGCTGTATGCCAGCAATGTGGCCGACGAGACCGAATACTTGCAGTCCTTCCGAATATCGCAGGGGCATCCGCGGCTCACGGACGCAACCGTGGTGGATGACAACGGGACCGGCATCTTCACCATGATCTCCACCTCCGGCGCGGGCGCATTCATTCAGCACGCCACCGAGACGGTCGACAACGTGGCGGTAAATTTCGGTGCCAACCTGCAGATTCAGGCCACGGATAAACTTGCCCTCAACTTCGATGTGGCGGTGTCCGATACGGAAGTTCCGATCCAGAATGGGGACGCCCTGATGCGCAACACCCGCACCCAGATGACTTACCGCCAGAACGGTCCGGGCGGGGTTCCGTCGATGACCTCGACTTCCCCCTTGACGGACCCCAATTTCTGGACCGTTGTGAAACAGTCGAGACAGGAGCACCTGGTCGATGACGTGAACACGCAATTCAGAGCCGACGCGACTTATCAATTTGGCGCGGGCTGGCTCGACACGGCCCAGGTCGGCGTGAGGGCCTACAGACAGGAACGCCGCGACCGAGCCCGGTATCTGAACAGCAGGGCTTTCATTAATCGTCCAATCACGGAGTTCGGCGGTGGCCTTGCGTTTCCGGCGGAGTCAGACTTCCTGGACGGGTTGGGGGCGGAGTTTCCTTCGCCTATCCTGAGCCCCAACTTCGACGCGCTGCAGGAGACCTTCATCACCCGCGCCGACGATATCCGGGCAGGGGGTGGGTTCAACACGGGAACCGGCAAGTCCCTGGACGAATACACCTCGGGCCGCTTCAACGAAGACATCAATCACGAAGACGATGGCAACGCCATCTACGCCATGGTCACGTTCAGCGGAAACCTGGGCGACACGCCGTACTCCGGCAATGTCGGGGTCCGCTACGTGGACAACAGCACCGGTTCCGAGGGTCTGATCGTGCAACCCCTCACGATCGACTATTCCGATCCGACGGCGCCAGAGCTCATTCTGGCGGCACCCGAGTATCTCGAGGTGGCGCACGAGTACACCGAACTGCTGCCTTCCCTGAATCTTCGATTCGATCCCCGTGACGACCTCGTTGTGCGGGTTGCGGTCGCAAAAGTGTTCAGTCGACCGGCGTTCCGGGAGCTGAATCCAAATGCCAGCGTGCAGCCAAACAACCGAACCATGTCGGGCGGCAACGGCCAGCTCGAACCGACCGTGGGGCTGCAGTTCGACTTGGCGCTGGAATGGTATTTCGCGGACTACTCGATTGCGTCGTTCGGCCTCTTCACGAAGGAGATAGAGGGGTTCGTTCAGAATGACATCGAACTGGTCCCGTTCCCCGGTGTGACCGATCCCCAAACGAACCAACCCCTTGTGCTGGAGGCCTTCAGACCGCTGAACACCGGAGAGTCCGGCCTGGTCGGCATGGAACTGGCGTTCCAGCGGACGATGGAAGGTCTGCTGCCGGCACCGTTCGATGGCCTCGGCGTGATTGCCAACTACACGCACATCAAATCCGGGGCTGACTTCGAGAGCGCGAAGACGATGGCCTCGTACAGCATTCCGGGACTATCCGAAAACACGATCAACTTCACCGTGTTCTACGAGAAGGGTCCCTGGAGCGGTCGGGTCTCCTACAACTTCCGTGACGATTTCCTGGACAGTATCGGCCTCGCCTGGGCACCACATCCCTATTTCGTCAAGCCGTACGAGCAATTTGATGCGTCCTTCGGCTATGCGCCGAACGACAGACTCTCGTTCGCCCTGGAAGGGATCAACCTGACCGACGAGAGCGTCTACTACTACAATCGGGTCGGATCGGGCCAGCAGGACCACTTCTCCAGCGCGATCAACGCCGGGCGCCGGTTCCAGTTCGGCGTGCGCTTCAAGATGTAGTCGGCCTTCCTGGCGACGTCGCCTCTCTTGAGGCGATGTCGCGGGCTTCAGGTGGTTCCTTGATGGCCTCGCCTCCTTCAGGAGGCGAGGCCATCGGGGGACACGTTCTTTATGATGGTCCATTGCGTCAGACGTCCCGTCCCCCAATGGACATGATGGCCCACAGGGTGTGACGAAAAGCGTGAGATCAGGAACTTTTGGCGGCCGGATCGGGGTCACCTACGAGGATTCGGAACCCGACTGGCCTTCAACCGTCTCGCCGGGCAACGCGCCCAACATCCTCCTCATCCTGCTGGACGACACCGGGTTCGGCAACCTGGGATGCTACGGCTCGACCATCGAGACGCCCAACATGGACGCGCTGGCGGAAAACGGCCTGCGCTACAACAACTTCCACGTCACGCCGCTGTGCTCCCCGACGCGGGCTTCCCTGCTGACGGGCCGCAACCACCACGCCGTCGGCATCTCGACCATCACCGGATTCGGCGACAGCGGGTATCCCAGCCAGCGGGGTCGGGTCACCCCGCACGCGGCAACCCTGGCAGAGATGCTGAGCGAAGAAGGCTTCGCCACCTTCGCGCTGGGCAAATGGCATCTCAACCCCAACCCCGTTGGCTCTGCCGCGGGACCTTACGACGACTGGCCGCTGCAGCGCGGTTTTGATCGCTTCTACGGATTCCTGCCGGGCGCGACCCCCCAGTTCGATCCGGACCTGACCTACGACAACCATCCGGTGATGCCTCCGAAAACCCCGGAGCAGGGATACCATCTGACGGAAGACCTGGTGGACCACGCCATCGAGTTCATCAATGACCTCAAGGCCATCCGGCCCGAGACTCCTTTCTTCACGTACTTCGCGACCGGCGCCATGCACTACCCGCACCAGGCGCCGAAGGCGTACATCGACAAGTACCGCGGCCGTTTCGACGAAGGATGGGACATCCTGCGCGAACGCTACTTCGAGCGACAGGTCGAACTTGGGATCGTACCAAAGGGCACGCGGCTGCCGCCAAGCAATCCGGGGGTGCGGCCCTGGGAAACGCTGGGCGAGAACGAAAGGAAATTCGTGTGCCGGCTGCAGGAGGCGTGGGCGGGCTTCCTCGACCATACCGATGCGCAGATCGGTCGCCTCATCGAGCATCTGCGCGTGATCGGCCAGCTCGACAACACCCTCGTCATCCTCACCGCGGATAACGGCACCAGCCAGAACGGCGGACCGTACGGCGTCATGAACGCCCAGCCGGGAGGCATGCGCAACGCGACAAACGATGGGCGGACCCTGGGAGAGAAACTTGGTCGGCCGACGCGGCTAGAGGATTTCGATGCGGTACAGGAAAAACTGGATGACATCGGTGGCCCCAACAGCAACTGCGATATTCCGTGGGGCTGGTCGCAGGTGGGGAACACGCCGCTTCGCTGGTACAAGCAGGACACCCACGGCGGCGGCGTGCGGGTGCCGATGATCGTTCGCTATCCGCCCGGCATAACGGATCCCGGTGGTATCCGGGATCAGTTCCACTACGTCACCGATATAGCGCCGACGATACTGGAGATGCTCAATGTGCAGCCCCGGTCACACTACCGGGGATACGACCAGATGCTGATTGCCGGGACGAGCCTTGCCTATACGCTTGGCGACGGGGATTGCCGGACCAGAAAACCCATTCAGCACTTTGAAATGATGGGCAAACGCGGGCTTTGGTGCGATGGCTGGAAGGCCGTTACCCGGCACGAACCGGGCGATGATTACGACGATGACGATTGGGAACTGTATCACCTCGATGAAGACTTCTCGGAGGTCGTGAACCTCGCGGCAGCACAACCGGATCGCCTGCGAAAGCTGATCGACCTGTGGTGGGTGGAGGCCGGACGCCACGGAGTGTTGCCATTGGATGATCGCGCCGGGCAGCGCGGCCCCGCCGGGCATGGTTCGCTGACCTATCGTTTCGTCCCGCCGCTCTCGCGTGTGCCCAGGGCACAGTCACCGGCCCTTGGCCGGCGCAAATGGTCCGTATTGGCGGACGTAGAACTCCGGGGCGCGGAAACCGAAGGCGTCATCTATTGCCAAGGATCGTTCCGGAACGGCATCTCCCTGTTCATACAGGACGAAACCTTGTGTTTCGCGTACAGGTTGCTGGGAAACGCGACTTATGGTCGGGCCGCGACGAAGCTACCCACCGGCCGTCTCACCGTGGGTGTCGTGTTCGAACCGGGCGATGATGACACGGGGAGATTCACCCTGGTGGCCCAAGACCGGGAAATCGATACGATCGCCATGCCGGACGTGACGCAAATCTCAAGCATGCGCGGCGCGGAGATCGGTCGCGACAGGCAGGCCCCCATGACCCACGCCTACAATCCACCGTTCGAGTTCACTGGAGTCATTCACTCCGTGGATATAAACGTGGCGACCGGTTGATCGGTTGCCGATCCCATCGCTCGAACGTTTGGTGCATTTGGATTCATGACTGGCATTGTGCTGCATATAGGTCTTTCGAAGACCGCGACGACTACGCTTCAACGCTCTGTCTTTCAGAACCATTCGCAGATTTGCTATTTGGGAAAGATCGCTGGAAGCAAGCACGGGCGTCAATGCGCCTCGGCCGACACTTATGACTTTCTGGCGCCTCTGTTGTGGCAAACAGATCAGCCTTGCGATATCGCCGCCGCAAAAAACTTCTATGCTGAAACGCTTGAGTCCCGAGCAGGTGCGAACCAGATCATTCTTGGCTCATGGGAGGGTTTGGGACAGCAGGGAATGGCATCCTTCGAAGCGTCCCTCCAACGCCTCGCGGCTGTGTGCGGAGTTTGCAAGATATTGATCAGCCTCCGAAACCCGGTCACCCGGTTGCCATCGATGTATTTGCAGCACCTGAGGGGCAATCAAAAGCAACTGGCCCGCACGTACGTCACCTTCGATGAATGGCTGGATTCGCAGGAGCAACAGCTCGGAAGCCTGCACGATGTTTTTGCCTATCGTGAGTATGTGGAAACTGCCGTGAGCCTATTGGGCGCAGCGAATGTCGGTGTTTTTCTTTTTGAAGAATTCAAGTCCGACCCTGAGCAATACCTGCAGGATGTCTCGGTTTTCCTGGGTGTTGATGCGAAAGAGACCATCGATCTGGCGGAGGGTCAGCATTTGCACACCCGATTGTTCGAGTCGCAGGTCAACAAGATGCAAGCAATCAATTCGTCGCTCGCAGGTCGTCTCGCATGGCGTCTGTCCAGCGTGGAAAGAAAGAAAAAATCAATAGGTTTCTCTGATAGAGATGGTGTCATCCAATCAACAGTTGCCGATGATTCTCCTGCTTCAGTGAACTTGGCTCCTGAGACTTTGCAACGGATATCGGATGCTTCGCGAGAGGGCAATAACTGGCTTGCAAATGAACTGCACCTTGAATTGAAAAAATATGGGTATGCCCTTTATGCGAGCTAGCCCGGATAATTCATCAAGGGCCGCGATGATCGCGCAGGATTTTGCCCGCAGGCGCGTGCTCGGGAGCGGAAGCATAGCCGCCGCTTATGGTGTAGCGACCACGTGCGCGCATGCGGGCAAAAGACCAGCGAGGGCGCGGCCAGCGCAATTTGTTTCCGGCAGAAGCCATGAAAAACGCAAATAACCTATTGAAACTAAATAACATTCAATTGATCAACAAGCGGCTTGGTGAAATATCCGGGCTAGGGATCCCGGAGTCACGCCAATGGAAAATCAACAGGAATTTCAGGAGCGGCCAGTCACGTTTGAACGCCCCAAAAACCACTTTGTTTTCCTGGTCGCGCCCGGCGGCGCCATGCTTGGTCTTGATGATCGTGGGGAACTCGCCCTATTCGACGAGGCGGATGATCGTGTGATCTGGGATCGGGCGTCAGATGGCGTGAAGCATGTGGCAACCGGCAGAGATGTATCGGCCGATATCGATGAAAGCCCCTGCACACTGGTTGTCGGTTCAGATGAAGTCGCATTTACCATCACCCACGGCCCGGAGAAGCTGCCCTCGGAATATCTCGAACACCTGCAGCGGGAAGGCTGGGTATGTCTCACCTGCATTCTGTCGCCGGACATCGTCGACGGACTCCAGCGCGTCGCCGGTTCGGACCGCCACGAGGGCGCGCGGGCGATAAGCGACATGCCCATGGTCTGCCAGCACAGCGCCGTCGGCAGGGCCATCTGTGAACCGATATCCCTCTGGCTCATCCGGCAATACGTGCAGACGCGGGACCTGCACCTGGGGCATCCGGCGAATTGCCGCTCCCTCGGGCCCTATGACGGCAAAAGGCGGGTGCAGGGCTGGCACTCCGACATCCCGTACATTCCGTCGGTGGGCGGGAATCTTGTTGCCCACCGAAAAGGCCCGATCAAGGCGGTGCAGCGCAACGTCTGCGTGTCCGACTTCACCAAGGAAAACGGCGCAACGGCGTACAAATTGGGTTCGCACCTGGCCGATACGTTACCGCCGCCGGAGTGGAATCCCGGTCGCTATGGGCCAGATCCCGCAGTGCGCCCTTACAGTGGTCCCGAGGCCGATGTGATCGAGGCGCCCGCGGGCAGCATCGTCCTGTACGACGCCAGGACCTGGCACCGCGCCGGCTTCAACCGAAGCGACCGCAAACGTGCCGCGATGCTGATGTCGTTCCAGACGACGGATGTGATACCCAAGCGGGATACCCGACCTGTCTGCAAGCGACTGCACGAAAGTCCCGTCTATCGCGAACTCGATGCCAGGCAGCAACGGGAGATCACCGAACTGATGATGAACCAGCCAGGTGTTGCGTGACGAGCGGGGCGCAATCCTTGGCAAACCAAACGTAATCACCCGGGGAAGCGGTATGGCAGACACCAATAGCGAGATGCGCTTGCGCGAACAACTGGTCGCGCACTACAAGAGAGTCGAAGCCCTTGGTTTGAACGAAATGTCGTCCGGCAACCTGAGCGTCAGGTTCGGCGACCGGATGCTGATCTCCCCGAACGGGGCAACCGGGGATTCCATTGCCGTCGACACCGTCGTTGCGACCTCGTTCGACGGCAACTATCAAGGCGAGCGCCTGCCTTCATCGGAGTGGCGCATGCATGCGGCCATCTATCAAAGGTACGCCGATGCCCAGGCGGTGGTGCACACCCATTCAGACTACTGCGTCGCCGTGGCGAGCCACGTGATGCCGCTGCCCGGTTTTCACTATCTCGTGGGCGTGTTCGGCGGCGACGACGTCCCCTGCGTGCCGTACTCCACGTTCGGCAGACAGAAGCTTGCCGACGATGCATCCGAGGCGCTCGCCGATCGCACGGCGTGCCTGCTCGGGAACCACGGAATGATCGCCCGCGGGCCGAACCTGCAGCGTGCGGTCAACCAGGCCCAGCGCCTGGAGATCATGTGCCGGCAGTATGTGCTGGCCCGACAACTGGGAGAACCGAAACGGCTGACCGGCGCCGATTGGGAAGACTTCTCGAAAAAGGCGGAGGAAATGGCGTACGCCAGGAACGGCTGACAATTGGGTGGCCCGCGGATCGCGCAGATGAACACGATACATTTCGATACTCCGGAAGACGCGTACTTTGGCTTTTTCGAGGCCGACGCTGCGCAAGACGGCGACGCCTGGGGCGCCGTGATGAGCTATCCCCATGTGCGTGTTGCCGCATCGGGTGAAATCCTCTACTTCGAAACGGCACGGGATTACGCCGATGCCGCCGACTGGACCTCGAGGGTGGCGACCGGCTGGGTGCGAACGCGGGGTCGGGAACCCGTCCGCCTGCACGAGTCGCGTGACCGCGTTCTCCTCCTGGGCGGCTGGACGCGATTCAACGCCGAGGATGAACCCATCCTGTGGAACCGGGTCACCTACATTCTCACCAGGCCTGGCGATTCGTGGGGTATCCAGGCGCGGTTCGCGCTGGGTAGCTACGACGGCGGCGACGACGAGGCGCGGACCAGCCTGGCCGCCGAGGCGGCAACCGCCCTGGTAGGGCGCTATTACGATGCAATGGCCAAAGGCGACGGCGACGCCTGCGCCGGACTCTGCCGGTTTCCCATGATCGACGTCGGTGTTGGCGAGGCCACCCGGATCGAGAATGGCGTCGAACTGGCGCAGCGGGTCAACCGGCAAACGACGCGGTTCAACAATCTGAACATCAGCGCGGCACAGGCCGGTCCCGAGGGCGTCAATGTGGCGGTGACTGCCGACTATGCGTCCGGCGGCGGCGAGCAGACCATCGTCGTGGTCGGCAGAACGTCCGAAACCTGGCGCATCGCCGGTATTTCGAGGATGCGGATGACCACCTCAGGCAACGATGCCCATGGCCAGTCGTAATCCCGACCAACCCAATCTCCTGTTCGTTCTGACCGATGACCAGGGCGCGTGGGCCATGGGTTGTGCCGGCAATGCGGAAATCAGGTCGCCCAACCTGGACCGGCTGGCGCGGGAAGGAATCCGCTTCGACAATTTCTTCTGCACATCGCCGGTCTGCTCGCCGGCCAGGGCGTCGATTCTGACCGGCAGAATTCCATCCCAGCATGGGGTGCACGACGCTCTGATGTGGCAGTCTGATACCAGCAAGGGCGGGCTCGACCGCGAGGTGCCGGCGGACCGCGTGCAGTTCCTGCTCGGGATGCCGACATACGCGGAGCTGCTTCGTGATCGCGGCTACGACACCTGCCTGTCGGGCAAGTGGCATCTCGGCGACGGTCTCGAACCGCGATGCGGTTTCGATACGTGGAACCCCATGCCATACGGCGGCACCAACTACTTCAACGTGCCCGTCGTGGCAAGCGGTCAAATCGACAAACACGAAACCTATGCAACGGAGCTGTTTACCGACAACGCGCTGCAGTTCCTTAACGCACAGGTGGGCGCAGAACGACCGTTCTGCCTCGCCGTCCACTACACGGCGCCGCATAAGCCATGGGGACGCGAGCATCATCCGCAGGCGTTGTGGGATGAATACTACGACCGCTGCCCCTTCGATTCGGTCCCGGGTCCGGACGAACCGTTGCCGGTCGGCTTCAACGCCGGCGCCGTCGATGCCGAAACGCGAAAACAGAATCTTGCCGGCTACTTCGCCGCAATCGAAGGGATGGACCGGCATGTCGGCCGGCTGCTGGACTGGCTCGAAGAACAGGACCTCAGAAGCAATACGCTGGTCGTGTTCATGAGCGACAACGGCATGAACATGGGGCATCACGGTCTCTATGGAAAGGGCAACGCGACCTGGCCGCAGAACATGTTCGACACCAGCGTCAAGGTGCCCTGTCTGATCAGCCGGCCGGGACATGTCCCGGAAAACCAGGTCAACACCGATCTGCTGAGCCAGTACGACTGGCTGCCAACCCTCATGGAATATACCGGCACCCCCGAGCGCGTGCCCGACGGCTTGCCCGGACGTTCGTTTTCGCCGCTCCTTGCCGGCCGGTCCATCGGCGAACGAAAGCGCGTCTACGTATTCGACGAGTACGGACCGGTGCGCATGATTCGCTCGCGGGAGTGGAAGCTGGTCTGGCGCTACCCGGCGGGGGCGCATGAACTTTACAACGTCGGGGAAGACCCCGCGGAATGCGTCAACCTGTTCGGTCTGCGCGGCCACGCCGACCGCATTCGGGCCCTGCGCCGGGAGCTCGACGACTGGTTCGCCAGTTACGTGGATCCCGAGCTCGATGGATCCAGGCTCCCCATTACCGGTCGCGGTCAGCTTGATCATGCGACGCGGGAGGGTGCTTTCGCCTATCGGTTTCCCTGGATCGATTAGTCCCACTGGCAACCGGCGGGTACCCGCACAATAATGGCGTCAAGGGGCCACGTGCCCTATGCCGTCCCGGCCCGCGCCGATAACCGTGTGGGGCGACGGTATGATGTGATACACGACCAGTACAGTAGATTCAGGGGTTCAGATGAAGCACCGCACGTTAGGAAAATCCGGTCTTGAAGTTTCTGCCGTAGGGCTTGGTACCGATACCTTCGGCCGCCGTGTAGACAAGCAGACCGTAAACAAGATCATCGGCGCAGCGAGTGATATGGGGATTACGCTCATCGATACGGCGTATCTGTATGGTGGTGGAGAATCCGAAGAGTTCATCGGCAGCGGCATCGCGGGCCGCCGAGACGAATTCGTGATCGCAACGAAGGGTGGACACCATGCCCACGGCGTGCCGAACCGAAGCAATCTCATCAAACAACTCGATACCAGCCTGAAACGGTTGAAAACCGACTACGTCGACCTGTACCAGGTGCATGTCCTTTACAACGCAACATTTCCCATGGAGGAAATGATGCAAACGCTGAATGACATGGTGCGCAGCGGCAAGGTCCGCTACGTGGGCCTGTCCAATATCTATTGTTGGCAGCTCTGCCGCTGCAACGATCTGGCCGAGTTCCATGGCTGGGACAAGAACATCAGCGTGCAACAGCACTATCACATGTTCGAGCGGGAAGTTGAGTCGGATGTCAGCCAGTATTGCCAATGGGCCGGTGTTGGCATATTGCCCTTTTTTCCGCTGGCTTGCGGATTCCTCGCTGGAAGATATACGCGTGGAGAGGAACCCCCGCAGGATAGCAGGGCAGGATCCCGGCGGGGCGGTCCGGGGCGTTATTTTGACTATTACGGCACCGAGGCCGCCTACGACGCCCTCGAAGCAATGACGGAATTTGCACGGGCTCGCGGTCACACGCCTGCACAACTCGCGATTGCCTGGCTGCTGCACCGCCCCATGGTCAGTTCGGTCATCGCCGGTGTCAGCAAACTGACCCAGCTCGAAGACAACGCGAAGGCAGCCGAGTGGGAACTCACACCCGATGAATTCAAGGAGGTGAATCAACTGATCGGTGCGCCGCGGCGTCCCGTGCCAACAAGCTGGGAATGGACCGAAAGGGAGTTGGACCGGGTCTTGCCGTCTTACCACCCCGACTATGACCCGCTTGAGCCGAGTGTTTAGGCTTGCGGGACACGGCACTGGGTTTCTATGCACAACATCCTCTTCCTGATGACCGACCAGCAGCGCTGGGACGCGATGGGTTCCAGCGGCGGCTGGGCGAAAACGCCGAACCTGGATCGTATTGCCGGGCAGGGCGTGCGCTTCAGCAGCGCCGTCACGACATCGCCGCTGTGCGTGCCGGCGCGGGTGACGCTGGCAACCGGCAGGTACCCGCACAACAACGGCGTCTGGGGCCACATCCCCTATTCCGTCCCGGCGGGTGCCGATCACTGGATTCGCGAGATCAGGAATCTCGGCTATCGAACAAGCCTGTTCGGCAAAACGCATCTGCACCCCCACGGCCCCTCTGACCTTCGCGAAAAGGAGGATCTACTGCATGCCCTGGGTCTGGATGACGTGGACGAGATCGGCGGGCCTCGCGCCTCCATGGTCGGCATGAGCCATATGACGGCGATGTGGGAGGAAAAGGGTCTGCTCGAAGCGTACCGTGAGGATTTCAGGGAGCGGTCTTCCAACAAGCCACACGTCGTTCGCCCCTCGGTTCTGCCGCTCCCGGACTACTACGACGTCTATGTAGGCCAGCAGGCCAGGCGGTACCTGTCATCCTATGACCGGGACGAACCCTGGTTCTGCTGGGTCAGTTGGGGCGGTCCGCACCAGCCCTGGGACACCCCCGAACCCTACGCGAGCATGTACGATCCCGAGTCGATGCCACAGCCCGCTCAGCGGAAAAGCGACCTGCCGCGGCCAAGTGGACGGATTGACCGAATGTTCGAGCACAGGCGTAACTTTCCGGCCTTCGAGGCGGGCGAAGTGGGCGCGATGCGCGCCGACTATGCCGGTAGCGTTTCCCTGATCGACGATCAGATCGGCGAGATCCTCGGCGTCATCGAAGAACGCGGAGAAATGGACTCCACGGTCATCGCCTTCACCTCGGATCACGGAGAGATGAATGGCGATCATGGTCTTATCGCCAAGAGCAACTTCTATGACGGCGCGGTCCGGGTGCCGCTGATCGTCAGGACGCCGGGCGCCGAGTATTCGGGGGTCGTGAACCACAGTCCGGCGGAAACCGTCGATCTGGGGCCGACGCTGGTGGAGCTCGCCGGCGGCGAACTCGGGTATCGCCAGTTCGGCAAGTCCCTGACCGGCGCGCTTGACGGCAGCCGGCATCGTGAAGACGCCCTGTCGGAGATCGAGGGCGAGTTCATGCTGATGAACGACGAATGGAAGATCGCGCTCAACAGGGAAGGCGAGACCTATATGCTATTCAACCGCAAGAACGACCCCCACGAGGAACACAATCTTGCGGGTCTGAGCGAGTACCGCAGCGTTGCGGACGCAATGCGGCTCAGGATTCTCGAGCGGATTGCCCAGAGTCAGTCATACGAGCTTTAGCTTCTATCCACCCCACCAGCTTCCACCCATCGCAAATGAAAACAACCACCATAAAAAACACGGACCTTCACGTCAGCATGTTCTGCCTCGGCGGCCAGAGCTTCGGTTCCCGCGACGACAAGACTGTCTCCTATGCCATGCTGGATCAGTTCGTCGACGGTGGCGGCAACTTTCTGGATACCGCCAACAACTACGCCATCTGGAACGGGGAAGGCGGCGAAAGCGAAACCATGCTGGGCAACTGGTTGGCCGATCGCGGCAATCGGGACCGGATAGTCCTTGCGACCAAGATGGGCGGTCGCGCGAAGGACGCCCCCATGTCATCGAAACCGGAACACATTCGCCGCGAGTGCGAGCGTAGCCTGAAACGGCTGCGGACCGACCACATCGATTTGTATTACTTCCACTGTGATGACCGTTCCGTGCCGCTCGAGGATCAGTTGGGCGCCATGGACGAGCTCGTCCGGCAAGGCAAGGTGCGCTACGTTGGCGCCAGCAACTTCCGCGCCTGGCGCCTGGCCGAAGCGGCCGCGGTGAGCGCGGCCAACAACATCACCGCATTCTGCTGCGTGCAGCAGCGCCATACCTATCTGCGGCCACGGGTGGATGCGGATTTTCGCTTTCAGAAATCCACTAACGATGATTTGCTTGAATACTGTAAAGAGCGAGACTTTCAGTTGATCGCGTACTCACCTCTGTTAGGTGGTGCCTACATTCGGGAAGATCGCGAGATCCAGCGGCAATATCGGCATCTCGATTCGGATGTGCGCAAGGCAACGCTGTTTCAGATCGCCGACGAGATCGGCGCCACACCCAACCAGGTCATCCTCGCCTGGCTCACAGGGCGCGGTGTCATTCCGATATCGGGTGCCAGCAAGTCGCAGCAGCTAAGTGAGAGCCTGATCGGTTTCGATCTGACCCTGTCCGACGAAATTCTTGACCGTCTGGACGCGGCAGGCGCGGACAAAGGGTAGTGCAAGGGCGCAGCGTGCAGGGAGCCAGGTCGATGACAGATAAACCAGAATCACAACCGCAAATTGTCACACTCGAGCGTCCGAAACATCGCTACGCATTGATGACTGCGGCCGACGGCAGGATGCTGGGTCTTGACGACAATGGCTATCTCGCGTTGTTCGACGAAGCCTCGGATCGCGTCATCTGGGATCGAGCGGCCGCGGGCGTAAAGCACGTGGCAACCGGCAAGGACGTGGCGGTGGATATCGGCGAGGACGTCTGCACGTTGTCGGTCGGCTCAGAGGAGTTGGACCTCCAGATCTGTCCTGGTCCGGAACAACTGCCTTCCGAATATCTTGAGCACCTGCGGCGCGAGGGCTGGGTGTGCCTTAACTCTATCCTCCCGCCGGAGCTCGTCGAACGTCTGCAACGCGTCGCTTGCACGAATCGCTACGAGCACCTCGAGCAAAACAACAACATTCCGAAAATCTGCCAGGATGCGGCCGTCGGCAGGGCGATCGCCGAGCCGGTGTCGCTCTGGGTGCTTCGCGAGTACCTGCAGAGCCGGGACATACACCTCGGCCACCCGCCTGGTTTCAACGTTCTGAAACCTGAAACGCTGGCGCAAGCGGGTCGGCGCTGGCATTCCGATATCCCGTACACACGATCATCGAGTCCTCAGCCCGTGTTTCCTCGCAAGGGGCCACCGAAGGCCTGCAACCGCAATACGTTTGTGTCGGACTTCACCCACCTGAATGGCGCGACGATGTTCAAGCCGGGTTCGCACCTCGTCGATTCCGGGCCCCCCGAAGCGTGGAACGCCGCCTTGCAGAATGGTGAACTGCCTTACAGCGGACCGCAGGCCACCGTTCTTGAAGCCCCCGGCGGCAGCATGATTCTTTACGACGCGAGAACCTGGCACCGGGCCGGCTTCAATCGCAGTGACTACAAACGGGCCATGATGGCAACGAATTACGCGACTCCGGACGTCGTACCCAAGCGGGATACCAGGCCCGCCTGCGAACGCCTGCATCAGGCGCCGGTCTATGGGGAGCTGAATGCGCGGGAACAGCGCGATGTAACCGATCTGCTGATGAAGGTGCCGGACTTCGTGGCGAGTCAGTAGCCACTTGGGACGATTCGGGCACAAGGGAAAATCAGTGAGGAGTGCAATACCAATGATATTCACGGGATGGACGACGCCGCTGCAGTTGCTCAAGGCGGAATTGACTCAACGGGAGTACGAGGGCCATCCGGTCCCGGACAGTGTCAGGGACCGGGTGTCTGCGCTGGACCCGGAGCAGGACAGCATGAACATCGCAGCGATCGATCCGTTGTTCGATGAACTTGCGGCATTGCCGAAGGCATCCGGTTTTCACTATGTGCAGCCGAATGATCTGGATGCTATTCGTCGAGACCGTCCGAGCGGTCCTCGCCAGTTGGGCAGTGTCGACGAGTCGGAACTCCTCGACCGACTGCATGGTGCCTGGACAGGCAGGGCATGCGGTTGTGCATTGGGCAAGCCGGTCGAGGGTATGGGCATGCGGGGCGCCCACGGCATGTCCGGGCGGCAGACCATCCGGACCTATTTGGAAAACCGGGAACACTGGCCGCTGGATTTTTACTTCAGCGGCGAAGACGCGGGTGACGATATCAGGATCGCCTGTCCACAGTCGCAGCGCCAAAACATCGCGTTCATGGAACCCGACGATGATATTCACTACACCCTGATTGCGCTCCACGTATTGGAAACGCACGGTGCCGACTTCACCTGGCGGAATGTCGCCACCGCCTGGAACAACTGCCTGCCTTACAACGCGATCTGTACGGCGGAAACGCAGGCCATCCTGAACTACAACAATGCCTCGCCCCGAGTAGCGAGGACGAATTGGGTCACGCCCGAGTACACCAGTACCCACCGCAATCCCTATCGTGAATGGATCGGCGCGCAGATCCGGGCGGACGGTTGGGGTTATGCCTGCGCCGGCAACCCGGAACTGGCGGCGGAGTTTGCGTTTCGCGACGCCTGCTGGACCCACAGGGCCAACGGCATCTATGGCGAGATGATGTTTGCGGCGATCACGGCGGCGGCCTTTGTGGTGCAGGATCCCGTGGAACTGATCGGTATTGGCCTTTCCGAGATTCCGCAGGGGAGTCGTCTTGCCGAAGCGGTCAATGGTGCGCTGGCCCAATCAGCGAAGTGTGACGACTTCCATACCTACATGAACTGGGTCGACGAGCATTATGGCGAGCTGAGTCCGGTGCACACCGTAAACAACGCGCTGGTGGTCATTGGCGCCATGATTTATGGACGGATGGACTTCCATCAGTCGATCTGCAGTTCCGTCGAAGGCGGCTGGGACACCGACTGCAATGGTGCCACCTGCGGCTCGATTGTCGGTGCGGCCAGTGGCGCTAGCGGACTGAATTCGAGCCTGGTCGCACCGCTCAACGACACCATCAAGCCGAAGGTGTTCGGATTCGAGGAAGTCGCCATGGCCGAATTGGCAATGCGCACGCTCAGCGTTCAGCGAAAGATTGCCGGTCTGTCGTAACGGCTGCATCAGACGCCGGAGAAACCAAATGCGAGGTTGTTGCCAGTGACCAGGAAACTCAATGTTCTATGGATCAGTTTTGAAGACTGTTTGCCGTTTTATGGGTGCTATGGCGACAAGATAGCCAGAACGCCGGCGGTTGACCGGCTGGCATCAGAGGGGTGTATTTATCCCAATGCTTTCTCGACGGCGCCGATCTGCGCGCCGGCGCGGGCGGCGGTGATCACCGGGATGTATCCCACCAGTATCGGCGCGCACCATATGAGGACGACCCGGGGACAGGCCTACGACGCACCGGTCCCACACTACGCCAAATGTCTTGGTGAGTACTTCAGAAGAGAGGGCTACTACTGTTCGAACAACGTCAAGACGGACTATCAGTTCGAACCGCCTTTTGCCGCCTGGGATGATTGTTCCAATACCGCCCACTGGAGAAACCGGCCTGATCAATCGGTGCCATTTTTCTCTGTCTTCAACCCCGAATATACCCACGAATCGGGCATGTGGGAGGAGAAGCGCACCTGGCCATTCAATTTCATTGTGCCGAGTCTGAAGGAAACCACCGATCCAGATTCGGTCGAGGTGCCGCCGTACTTTCCGGATACGCCCAGGGTTCGAAGGAGTATCGCCAAGAACTACGACAACATGGCACTGTGCGACCAGGTCATGGAAGAGTTGCTCGGCCAGCTTGAGGAAGATGGCCTGGCCGACAACACCATAGTCGTGCACTGGAGCGATCACGGGCCGATGCCCAGGGGGAAACGCCACCCCTATGATCAGGGGATACTCTCGCCGATGATCATTCGCTGGCCGGGGGTGATCGAGCCGGGCACGACCAGTGACAGGCTGGTCAGCACCGTTGACCTGGGCCCTACCATGCTCAGTGCCTGCGGAATCACCGTGCCGCCGCATATGCAGGGGCGTGCCTTTCTGGGCGTACAGACCGGGCCCGAGAGGAAATACATTCATGCATCGGTCGACCGTTCCGATGCCGACAACGATATGGTCAGAGCGGTAAGAGACAAGAGATACAAATACATCAAGAACTGGTTTCCCGAGAAGCCATATCTTCTCTGGAATGCCTTCCGGAACACGCATCCCATCATGCAGGAGTGGTACCGCTGCTGGATGGAAGGCACGCTCGATGAAACACAGTCAATCATGTTCGCTGAGAAGCGGCCCGTAGAAGAGCTTTACGATACCCGGACGGATCCCTGGGAGGTACACAACCTTGCGGAAGAAGAGGGCTGCCGTGAGGTGATTGTCCGTATGCGGGAAGAACTCGACGCCTGGCAGAAAGAAACCCGGGATCTTGGACTGGTTGATGAAAGGGTGATGAAGGCTATCCACTATCCGAATGGTGAGAAACCGGTTTGCACGGACGCAAGGTGCCTGGTTTTCACAGCGGACTCGTATGGGCGGGAGCGGGCTCCGGATGAATTCAGCCTGCCCGTGCAGCACCGGCTGCAGCTCTTCAGTCCGACCCAGGGATGCAGTACCTGTTTCACGCTGGAAGAGGGCGAGGAGTCCTCCTGGCGGGTGTACACCGGGCCCATCAGGCTGCCTGCCGGCACTCATCGCCTCAGGACAGTGGTCTCAAGGATCGGGCATCACAACAGCCCCGAAAAGGTTTTTGAGATCACGGTGATATCAGAGTAGGGCAAATGGGTCGGTCTGGTGAGCTGGCCCGGGCCTGGGCATGAGGAAGAATGAGATTGCTTGAACTGGGCGTCATTGCGGATGATCTGACCGGCGGCATGATGGTGGCCAGCCTGTTGGAACGCGAGGGTGTTGCCTGCCCGCTGGTGACGTCTACCGAAGGGCTCGCCGGGCTCGACGAGGATGCCCAGGCGGTCGTTGTCGGTCGGAAGATTCGGTTGTTACCGCGGGAAGAAGCGGTTGCCGATGCCCGCCGATCTGCCGAGGCGCTGCTCGCGCAGCAGACAAAACGGATCTACTACAAATACAGCGCGCTTTTCATGTCGACCGAGAAAGGCAATATCGGCCCCGTCTCGGAGAGCTTGATGGCATTGACGGGGGCCGACCGTGTCCTGTTCTGTCCAACCTGGCGCGGTGCCACGGTGTACCTGGGGCGCCTCTTTGTGAACGACAGGATGCTGCATGAATCGGGGGCAAGCCGTGACCCGGCAACGCCGATGACCAATTCCAACCTGTTGGAAGTCCTGCAGGCACAGAGCCGGGTCAAAGTGGGCCTCTTGCCCCTTCGCGTTCTGCGCAGCGCGAAACCTGCCGCCGAGGGGTTTCTCGCTGAGCAGACAAGCGGCGGCACGCCGTTCTTTATAGCGGATGCGATCGAGAGCGAGGATGTCGCCCGAATCGCGGATTTGGCGGTAGATTCACCGTTAAGCACCGGTGCTGACTGGTTACCGATCTACCTGGCGCGCAACTGGCGGCAGGGACAGGAACAGGCGGAGCCGGTCGGGTTGCTGCCGCCGGCGCCGGGATACCAGGCCGTGCTGTCCGGCAGTTGCAGCCCCAACAGCAACCGTCAGATCGGGGTGTTCGAACAGCAGCATCCTCTGTTCAAGGTCGACCTGGTGCAAGCTGCCGGCGACTCGAACATGGTCGACAAGATAGTCGACTGGGCGGCGGACAAGTTGCAACGGGGACCCGTTGGTATCGCCACCACGACCGATCACGACGGAGTCCAACGCGCACAGAAAGCGCTTGGCCGACAGAGGGCGGCGGACCTGGCAGAAGGCCTGTTGGGTCGTGTGACCAGTCGCCTGCACGGACTCGGGGTCCGCAAGTTTGTTGTGGCCGGCGGTGAGACCTCGGGAAAAGTCATCGATACGCTGGGCATCGACCGGCTTCGCGTTTCCCCGTTCGACTATCTGGGAGGTGGTTACTGCCACAGGGCGGGCACTGATCCCATATCCCTGGTCACCAAGGCGGGGGGCGCCGGCGAAGCGGATTTCTTTGATGCCGCGCTGCGGCGCATGCGGGAAGCCGATGCTGCGGGAAGACAGAACAGCTAACGAACACCAGGACGAGACGAGAGTATGGCAACAGACACATCTGGCAGCGGGACAGGAACTGAAATGAGCCGCTTTACCGCTCAATTGCGACGTGACGGCCTGGCGGGGCCGTTCGAGTTGGCGGACAAGTCGATACTCGATGCAGTGTCTGAAGTGGCCATAGGACTACAGGCACTACAACGGGCGCAGAATTCACTGGCAATGCTGGCGGGACAGGAAGATCAACTGCGCCACACCACATTGATAAACAGACACATGGCGTTCGGCGCGGTAAGGGAACTCTTTCTCGACGCCAACCTGCAGTCCGTGGTGTCGGAGTGTTTCGGCAAGGATCTGTTGCTCTGGCAGACCAAGTTCTTTCCGAAATATCAAGGCGTCGGAGAAAATCGATGGCACCATGATCGCATCATTGAAAACGGCAATGACCCGATCAACGTGTATGACACCAGCAATCACTTCTCCTTTGTGGTGGCCCTGTCCGACCTGGGCATGGAACACGGCCGGATCGAATACATAAAGGGATCGCATTTGCCCATCGACGGTTTCGACCGGGACATGCCGCGTCTGTTTGATGAAATGCCGGAGGTGGTCCATGACAGGATCACCCCGCTGACGTTCAGGAGAGGGGAGTTCGCAGTATTCCATTCTGCGCTGCTGCATCGCAGCCTGGCGTACGAACACAGGGAGGAGGACTGGCGCCCAGGCTACTTCGGTGCCCCGAATCCAGAACTCCGAAGGAATGCGGACATGCGGTCCGGGAGAATCTCGTTGGCCGCAAGGCTCGCCAGGAAGGGCACGGTCATTCCTGAAAGATGGGGTTCGAATCCGGCTGGGGCTGCGCACGCTATCGCGGAGCCGGTCCCCTATTACGATGCCATCCCGGAGCAGGTCCGTGGCAACAGGTCGGTGGTAATGCCTTTCAACTGAAAGGGGTGATCTGAAGGCAAAATCCCGTTCCGCGGTCCGCTTTCAACGGGAATCTCAACCGAAAGTCGCCTGAGGCGACTCAACAACCCAAGGACACATCATGCAAGTAGGAATCATGTCGGGTCACTTCCAGCGACCCACCCTGGAGGAATCGCTCGATGCGATTCTCGGGCATGACATCCGTCATCTTCAATTCAACCCGGGGTCGGTAAATGTGCAGGGGCCGCTGGCCGATAAGCTCGCGAAGGCGCCAATGGTTCGCGCGGAAACCCGGAAACGCGGCATGACGATCGCGGCGGTGGGCGGTCCGGCCAACATGGTGGCCGTCGATGAGGCGCAGCGCGATCAGGCAATCGACAAATTGAAGCTACTGACGGCAGCCTGTGGCCCCATGGGCACTTCCGTGATCGCGACGTGCACCGGGTCCCGGGACCCCGACAGCATGTGGCGCAAGCACCCGGACAACGAGACCGAAGAAGCCTGGCGGGCGTTGCGCAATACGCTGGAACAGGTATTGCCGGTTGCGGAAGAGGCCGGTGTCGTCATCGCCTTCGAACCCGAGGTGAACAATGTTGTCAACACGGCAAAGAAGGCTCGGCGCCTGATTGACGAGATGGGCTCGCCGAGTCTTGGAGTCGTCATGGATGCATCGAATCTCTTCGGCGAGGGCGATTTGCCGCGCATGACCGAAATACTCGACGAGGCTTTTGAATTGCTCGGCGATCGCATCGCCATCGCACACGGCAAGGATCTCGATCGGGACGGCGATGCCGGCCATCTGGCGGCCGGAACCGGCAAACTCGATTACGCACGCTACGTCGCGTTGCTCTGCGCGCTGCCGTTCGACGTGCCGGTCATTCTCCACGGCCTCAAAGAGGATCAGGTGGATGCCAGCGTTGCCATGCTGAGAGGCCACGCCGCAAATCACCAGGCAGGCGCATGAAGGCAAGCAGGTTGCCGTCGACGTCAGCGGAACCGCCGATGATCCTCTGGCCGACGATGTGAGCGAGGACATAGTCACGCTCGACCGTTCTGGCCGGCACGTCGTCCCTTGCTGCTCGCTGGGTGATGAGTGCGGGGGTAATCACTGTAGAACAACGGCCTTGATTTCGTCGACGGGCTGCGGCCACCGAATCCGCCAACGCGCGTCTCGCCAAGCGTAGGTTCGTGACGACGCGGGCTCCAGGTCAAGATCTGCTGATATGGCCTTCAGGGGGCTGATACGCCCGGCCAGTCCGTGGATGGCAAGGGCGTCGGAGATCGAGCCGATTCGACGCAGCGCTGATGCCCAACCATCTGGATCGGGTAGGATTTGCGGAAAACCAACACGCATGATCGAAAGCAAATGACGTTTGTCTGTTCGACAAAGCGGCTTGGTGAAATATCCGGGTTGGAGAGGATCAGGTGGATGCCAGCGTCTAGATGATGGGAGGCTGCTCCGCAACGCATCAGACAGGAGCATGAAAGCAAAGACTGCAATTGACCATGTGCTTGGCAGGCTGCACAAGCACTGCCTGTCGGGCGTGATTCTGCTGCAGGCGCTGGTGTCCATGGCGGAGCAGCCCGCCTATCAGCACGGCATCTCGCTGCTGCATGAACTGAAGTATCCCGCCGACTTCGAGCACTTCGAATACGCAAACCCCGACGCGCCGAAAGGCGGCGAACTGAAGCTCTCGGCGACCACGCCCATCCGGAATTTCTCGGGTGTCCCGGGAACGGGCGTACCGGGCGTACAGGGCCTCGGCAGAACAGTCGACCGGCTGATGATCCGTTCTGCGGATGAGTTGTCCGGTCTATATGGCCAGCTTGCCGACGGCGTTGCACTGTCCGCCGACAGGAAGTCGCTCTTCATCCGGATACACGAGAAGGCGCGCTGGCACGATGGCGTGCCCGTGACGACGAAGGATGTGAAGTTTTCCCATGACGAACTGTTGAAGCTTCCCTTCGGAAAGGTCTACCTGCAGTCATGGATCGAATCGCTGGAGATAGTCAACGACAGGGAGATGGTCGTTCACCATCGGGGCGTGTTCACCAATTCAAACCTTGTGGCGCTGACCTGGTTCCCCATCCGACCGGCGCACTATTACGCAGGCAAGGACTCCAGTACCCACACCCTGGTGCCGCCGGTGGGGAGCGGCCCCTATCGGGTGGCCGATTTCGATCACGACTTTATCCGCTACGAACGCGTTGAAGATTACTGGGGACGGGATATCTCGGTGAACCGCGGACGTTACAATTTCGATGTCATCCGATACGACGTCTATCGCGACGCGACGGTGGCCAGAGAGGCCATTCGCAAGGGGCTGTTCGATATCTACTTTGAAGCCGATATTCGGCATTGGATTTCGTCTTACGATATCCCGGCGCTGGAAGCGGGATCGTTCATCATGGAAACGCGGTCCCTGCAGAAATTTATTGGCCTCGCGTTGGCGATCGTGCTGAATCTCGATCGCGAGAGATTGCGGGATGTGCGGGTCCGCGAGGCGCTGACGCTGGCGCTGGATTTCGAGTGGCAGAACCGGGTATTTCAATACGGTTCACAGTCGCGGGCGCTGAGCTACTTCGCCAACTCGTCTTTTGCCGCGAGTGGACTGCCCACACAAGCCGAGCTCGCCCTGCTTGCTCCCTACCGGGACCGTCTGCCGGAGCGGGTGTTTACCGAGGCTTTTCAGCTTCCGGTCTCGAACGGGGCCGGTTTGCATCGTTCGGCCCTTGAAAGAGCGCGCGATCTGCTTGCCGAAGCCGGCTGGACGATTCGGGGCGGACGTCTGGTCGATGCCGCGGGGCAGCCGTTCGAACTGGAGTTGACGACGCAGAACCCGTCGCAGCGTCGGGTCCTGCTGCCGTATATCGAGTCCCTGGCGATACTCGGCATAGACGCGCGTCTACGGCTGCTGGACAACGTGTCGTGGGTGAACCATTTGCGCATACGCAATTTCGATGCGTATGTCCGGGGGCACGACTTTTTGAATCCGCCGTTAGGGGAGCTGCAGAGTTACTTTGGCTCCAGGACCGCGGACCTGGAACTGGGCGGAAACATGGCCGGGCTGCGCGATCCCATCGTTGATGCGCTCATCGAGCAAGCGGAGCACAAGGCGGAGACAATCGAAGAAGCGATGATCGCCTGCCACGCGCTTGATCGCGTGTTGCTATGGGGCTTTTATCACATCCCTTTTCACATCCCGGACGAGGAACGATTTGTGCGCTGGGACAAGTTCGCGAGGCCGGAGCACGAGGCGGTCGCGAAGTACGAGTACCTGGTCGGCAGCGCCGTGCGTGTCCTGGATAGCTGGTGGATCGATCCCGACAGGGCTAAAGAACTGACGCTGGCGAGGAAGTAGAGGGTGGTACTAGCGACACAACAACCGCACGGCCCCTCGGCAATCTGGGTCAACAAACCCGGGGCGAATGAGCTACCCGACGGCGTGACGCACCACACGTTCCACTCCGCGGCGCACAAGGCCGATGTGGGCTACTGCATCTACCTGCCACCGGGCTACGATGCCCAGGCGGACAAGCGTTATCCGGTGATCTACAACCTGCACGGTGCCGGCGACAACGAGCTGCACGGCTTCGACGACGTGAGGGTGCTTGATGCGGGTATTCGCGAGGGGCGCTGGCCGGCCATGATCGTGGTGCTTGCCAACGGCGGCATGCGCACGTTCTACAAGGACTCATACGACGGACGCTTCCAGAGTGAGACGCTCATCATTCGCGAACTGATTCCCCACATCGACGCGACCTGGCGCACGATCGCCGAACGCAAGGGGCGGTGTATCGAGGGTCACAGCATGGGAGGCCGCGGGGCGACGCGCCTGGCGATGAAGTACCCGAACCTGTTCTGCTCGCTGTTCAATCTGGCGGGCAACGTGCCGCGCACCCTTGCGCACTTCGATCCGTCGGCGCCGGACACGTACCCCAACAACTACCTTGGCCCGGACAGGCAGAACTACATCGACAATGATGCCTACGAACTGCTTGGGAAGAACGTGGACGACATCAAGGGCAAACTGCGCATTCAGATGTGGTGCGGGACACAGGACATGGGCCATCTGGCAACGGTGAGGGATTTCCACCGGGCCTTGCTGGAGGCTGGTGTGGACCACACGTATATGGAAGTCGGAAGGTCTGGGTCACAGGAAAGAAACCGATAATCGACAGGTACCGGGACGTGTGGTTCGACTATCACGTGGAATCGCTGCGGCAGGCAGGGGAGTTGGAATGAGGGCAGCCCGTTGAACGCCTTGAACACTACGCCGGCACCAATCGATCCCGAGGACGGGTTCCGCACCGGGACGCCGGCCAGCCTTTCGCCGTTGCCGACAACACCAGAACTGGATCCCCCCGGCGCGGACCGCATCGGTCTGACATCGGCTGAGGCGGAGCAGTTTCGCGAACAGGGATTCGTGATCAAACGCGGCCTGATTCCCGCCGGAGACTTTGCCGCCGCGATCGAACTCTGGTGGCGGCAGCCTCCGGTTACCGCGGCGGGCATGCGCAGGGATGATCCGGGCACCTGGGTCTCGCCGGGCAGACACTGGCCCCATGACAATCGCTGGGGGCTCGTGAACAACTGGATGGGCAACAGTCCATGGCCCGGACAGGACGATGAGCGACCCGGTGCCAACGTGGGAGATCGGGTCGGCCGCCTGCCTTACAAGCTCACCCGCGACCGCGCTGAAGACGTGTGGCGCTGGCACGGCATCGGTCATGACCCTGCCTTTGTCGCCATGACATCCGCGCACCCGCGCATGTTGCACATGGTTGAACTGCTGCTGGGCGGTCCGGTGAAACGACCCAGACGCAACCGCGGCATTTACGCCTTGTTTCCCAGGGACCCCACAGAACCCGGGTCCCGCCTGGGACCGCATATCGATGACAACCCGGTTGAAATGATAGCGGTGATGATCCTCGAGGACATCGGCCCGCGCTCGGGAGGCTTTACCCTGTTCCCCGGTTCGGCCCGGGCGCTGTACCCCACTTCCGCGCAGGCACTCAACTGGGTGTTGACCGACCGTTCCGAAGCCGCTATGGATGGCATCAAGGCGGGCGTGCAGCCGCTCGAATTCACGGGGAAAGCCGGGGACGTGCTGTTCTGCCACGCCCTCACGGTTCACTCGGCGGGGTTCCACGAGGGCCGGCGAATTCGCATGGCGGCGATCCTCGATTTCAACCGGGTTCGGCAACGCGGACATCTGCGCTGGACAGCAGCGGGCAAACATGGCGGGCCGCGAATCAACGCCGACATGGACGGGGTACTGTCGATTGCCGCGGACACCGGCGATGACCCGGCGGATGGCTATCGCGAGGTGACCCAGCAATGGATTTCCGACTCGAACGAGTTCGTGCTGGACCGATCGCCGCCGTTCGATGAGATGTACCGGGAGTGGAATCTGGGGCATCGCGATGCGACCGGTCACGTTGTCGATGAACCCCCCTGGTGGGGGAAATACGACCTGCCGCTGCTTCCCGCTGGCTCGATGCCGCGGTGCGGCGGCGGTACGCCCGCGGTCGCGCTGTCATCCGTTGCCCGATATGAAGGGGAGGGTCGCTGGCGTGTACCCCTGAAGGGCAATGCGTGGATGAAGAAAACGGAAGCCGCAGGGAAGCCGTAGGGAAGCTGTAGATTAGCCGCTTGCCGGACGGAGCGCGGAGCGGGCTGCTGGAAGTGCGCGCGGAGCGACCTTACACTGCCCCAATGGACGCGACGTGTCTCAATCATCGACTCACCGCCGAGGAGCGCCGGCAGTTCGACGAGCGGGGTTGCTTCATCGTCCGGAACGCGCTGCCGCCGGACTTCGTGACCCGTCTGGAGGACGCGGCGGATCGGCTGGATGCGGAGAATCGGCCGCCTGGCGGCGATACCCGACCGATCAACCATCTCGACTGTATCGGCTACGACGATGCGTTTCTCGAACTCCTGGATTGGCCGAAGACCATCGCCAGGGTCATCGACATTCTCGGCTGGCATATCCAGCTCTATCACAGCCACGTCATGGTCTCGCCGCCGCTGCCCGAGGGCTACCGGTCGAAGTCCAGGCGTATTGGCTGGCACCAGGACAGCGGTCGCCTGAACCTCGATCTTGAGGGGAACCCGCGCCCGAGGGTTTCCCTCAAGGTGGGTTTCTTTCTGACCGACACATCGGAGGTCGATCGAGGGAACTTCCACTTCATCCCCGGAAGCCATCTCCGCGAGACGGAGTTTCCCGCCGACGAAAGCGAAGAACACCCGGAGGCGACTCCGGTATGCGCGGCCCCGGGCGATGCCCTTTTCTTTGATCGCCGCCTGTGGCACGCGGGCGGGCGCAACAGCTCGAAACTCACGCGCAAGGTGGCCTTCTTCGGCTACAGCTACCGCTGGCTGCGTCCCCGGGACGACATGACCGTGGACCGCTACCTGGCCTATGTCGACCCGATCCGGCGCCAGTTGCTGGGCGCAAGCCCAACCGGCGGCTTCGGCTACACGTCGCCGAGCGACGAAGACGTGCCGCTCAAAGCCTGGCTCGTCGAACACTTGGGCTTTGACGCGGTCGCCCCCTGATAAGCCCGACGGCGGCGAGCCGCCGAATCACCATAAGTTCTTGTTTGACTGCCGCACGTTCGCTGCTGCCCAAGCGCATACTCCGGGTATTGCGTCAAAGGGAGAGTTCGCATGATGAAGTGTTCCCTTTATTTGGCTTGTATGCTGGCCGCGTTCGCAATCCCCGTGCATGGACAGGACACGGGAACTGCCCAGGAGGGCGCGCGGAGCATCGAGGAGGTGGTTGTCATCGGCAGCCGCGCCCGCCTGGAGAGCCAGGCCGACGAGTTGCCGGTGCCGGTGGATGTGCACCACAGTCTGGACCTGGACCGCACCGGCGAGATCGACCTCGGCGCGGCGCTGACCAAACTGGCGCCATCTTTCAACTACACGCGCCTTTCCGTGGGCGACGGCGCCCTGCTCAATGCCGCGACGTTGCGCGGTCTGGCACCGGACCAGACCCTGGTGCTTGTCAACGGCAAGCGCCGGCACAGCATGGCGTGGATTCGTGTGCTTGACGGCGTGATTGGCTACGGCACCGGCGGTACCGATCTGCGTGCCATCCCCTCGGCCGCTGTCGCCCGCGTCGAAGTTCTACGCGATGGCGCCGCCGCCCAGTACGGTTCCGACGCTATCGCCGGCGTCATCAACCTCGCGCTGAAGGAAGACACCGGCGGCGAACTCGTCGTCCACGGCGGCGCTACGGCGGGGGCGGGCGGCGCGCGCTTCGGCGCGTCGTTCAACGGCGGGATTTCCCTCGGTGCCCACGGTTTCCTGAATGTGACCGGCGAGTGGTATGACAGCGACGCGTTGCGGCGCAACGGTGGCAATGGCGGGCACGACCCCGACTATCAGGAAGAACTCATCATATCCAGCTCACCTTCTCACGCGGGTCAGACGTTGTTTGTGAACGCTGCCTTGCCCGTCGGCGACGCGGCGGAACTCTATGCCTTCGGCGGCGCCTCAGTTCGCGAGGGACGTTCCAGCGGCGCCTACCGGTTCCGCTACAACTATTGGCAGGGCATCGAAACCGGCGACGAAACCTGGGACTTCGTACTGCCGAACTTCATCAACTTCCACGAACGCAACACCCACCCCGTGTATCCCGAAGGTTTCCTCCCCTACGAGGAGTCCGAGATTAGCGACATATCGGTCGCGGTCGGTTGGCGCGGCCCCGTCGGCGGCTGGGACCTGGATCTGAGTGTCGCGTACGGCCGAAACAACTTCGATTTCAGTGTCTCCGACACGATCAATGCCTCGATCGGCGCCTACTACGTAGAGCGCAATCCTGGCGCGAGCATCGCCGACATAAACGCTAACGCGGGACCGCTGTCGGGTGATAGCGGCGGCATCGAATTCGACCAGCGCACAACCAACGTGGAGCTGCGGCGGACATTCGAAGACCAACTGTTGACTGCTATCGCCGCCGGCCTTGAACACCGCGACGAGAGCTATCGCCAAAAGGCGGGCGACGAGGCGTCGTGGTCCTGCGGGCTACCCCACGTAGCCAACTTCAGTGCGTTCGCGGTCGGTCCTGACGGCACGCCGATCGACGGCGTGGTGGCAGCCTGCGGATTCCAGGGCTACCCCGGGTACAGCCCGCGCAATGCACAGTTGAGCGAGGATGGTCGCCGCAGCCGGGCGGCGTACGTTGAGTTGGAGAGCCGGCTTGCGGACGCAATCTCGTTGGGGGCGGCGCTGCGGGCCGAGGACTACAGCGACGCGGGCGCCCAGGCGACCGGCAAACTCACCGCTCGGCTGGAGTTGACTGACAGCATCGCGCTACGGGGTGCTGTGTCAACAGGTTTCCGGGCGCCGAGCCTCTCTCAGCGCCGCTTCAACTCCATCCTGTTCGTCGGCAGCGACACCGGTCTGACGACGACGTTCTCTGCCAACGAGGGCCATCCCGTTGCGCGGGCCTTTGGCGTCGACGCGCTGGAACATGAGACCGCGAGAAACTGGAGCGCGGGCATCGTGGGCCGGTGGCCGGAGATGAACATGAGAGTCACGGCGGACTTCTACGGTACGGACATCAAGGACCGCGTGGTACGTTCCCAGGCGATCGGCTGCGCTGGCATTCCGGCCTGCGACGCCGAGCAGGTGGGGACAGCGGCGTTCTTTTTCAATGGCGTGAACACGCGTACGCGGGGCTTCGACGTCGCCGCATCCTGGGGTGTCCCAGCCGGCGGCGGTTATCTGTGGATTTCCGTCAACGGCCATTCCAACAAAACCGAGATCACGGATCGGAACATGCCGGCGGGCGCGCCGGCTGGATTGAGTTTCGACGACTATTTCGGTGGTTGGGGCGCGGATCTCCTGCAACATGGACAACCCCGCACGCAGGCGAGCGTCAGCGCGGATTGGCGTCACGACACCTGGGGCGCGCTGCTTCGCATGAATCACTTCGGCGAGACGACTCAGCATCCGCTGGACACGGGCATGGTGACCGTGGAGCCCGCCAGTACCGTAGATTTTCAGACGTGGCTCGAACGCGGAGCCTTGCAGGCGGCGTTCGGCGTCAACAACCTGTTTGATCAGTTGCCGACCGAACTCGACAAGACGCACTTGTCGAACGTGCTCTGGGGAATCCGCTATCCGACGGATACCCCCTATGGCCTGGCCGGTCGGTTTGGTTACCTCAGGCTAAGCTATGGTTTCGGCCTGTGATCCGGAACTACCGCGCCGCAAGGCGTGACTTGAACCGCCGCATCCCGCGAAGCCAGCGATCATAGTCGCTCGCCTTGCGCTGGAAGTAGGTGGCCACCTCCGGGTGGGGCAATACGAGAAATCGCTCCTCGCGGATCGCATCCAGACACGCCTCGGCAACCTCATCGGGTTCCAGCACTCCGTCGAGGGTGGCCGGGTTTGGGGAGTCGTCCGAGTCCGGTAGACCGGTGTCGATGTTCGTGCGCACCGCCTGCGGGCAGAGGACCGACACCCGGATACCGTCATCGTAGTGGTTGATGGCGATCCACTCGGCCAACGCCACTGCCGCGTGCTTTGAAACGGCATAGGAGGCGGACTCCATCTGGGTCAGCAACCCGGCCGCGGAGGCGGTGTTCAGCAAGTATCCGCCTCCGCGCCGAATCATCCCGGGTAACGCCGCGCGCGCCGCGGCGAGGTGCGACCAGGTGTGAACCCGCATCATTTGTTCCCACTGGATTGTCGGGAGTTCGAGTCCGCCCGAAAGGTTATATCCCGCGTTGGACACCAGAATGTCGATACCGCCGTGCGACCTTTCGGTCTGTTCAACCAGGGCAATGACCGCCGCTTCGTCGCTCACATCCACCGTGGCGGCCGAGCCGACGCCGTCGAGGTTGCGGGCGGTTTCTTCGGCGGTGTCGCCGTTCAGGTCGGCGCATACGACCGCCTCGGCGCCTTCTCTCGCCAGCCGTTCCGCCAGGGCGCGCCCGATGCCGGACCCTGCGCCTGTCACCACGGCGATCTTGTTTCGAACGTCCATCTTTCTTCCTTGTTTCAAACCACGCCCCGTCACAATTCTGTCACGCGCTACGCGTAAATTGGCGTGATTCAGTTCTCGGGGATTCATATGGGCCGCGCATCTCGTTCGGGCGGGTTTGTCTTTTTGTTGTCGGCACTCTCGGTTTGGGCATACGCGTCCGCTTGGGCATCTGGCCGAATCGAGGGCCAGGTTTCGTCGTCGGCCGGCGGTGCCTACCTCAAGGGTGCGGTGGTCCGAATTGACAAACTGAAACTCGAAGTCGTCACTCCGGCCGATGGCCGCTTCGTCTTCGGTTCCGCGCCGGCCGGTAGCTACGATCTGACGGTCAACTACATCGGGTTTTCGCCCTACAGCACCCGCATCGACGTGCGGGACGGTGAGACGACGCGCCACGTGGTGGCGTTCGAGAGACCCCTGGAGGAAATGGTGGTCTACGGCAAGCAGACGGCGAGCACTGCGGCCGCGCTTAAACAGCAACGCGCTGCGGATGGAATCGTGTTCATCGTTTCGGAGACCGACGTTGGCCAGGTTCCCGATCGGGATGTGGCCCAGGCGCTGCAGAGCGCCTCCGCCTTCGATTCGCCTGGCCGCAAACTGAGCGCCAACGCGCACGCAAGCGCAAACCCGCTGCAGGGCGAAATGCGTCCGAAACTCGCGTTCACCTACTCCGATCTTTTCACGCTCGGCGACGACGAGGACAACTTCGGCATTGCGGCGGCGGTGTCGTGGTTCGACCGCGACTTCGGGTCGGAGAACATCCAAACGGACGGTGGATGGTTCGACGACCTCGAGCGTGAAGACGGCGTCGAGTTCAAGGGCGCGGAAGAAATCGAGCAACGCGACTATGTGGTGAACCGCGAAAGGCTTGGCGTGGCCACCAATTTTGACTATCGACCGGACGGCGAAGGACGCTGGTACCTGCGTACGCTATTCCGTTCGGTTTCCGAGCAGGAGTACCGCACGCGCAACGAGTTCAAGTTCGACAAAGGCCATGCGATCAAGGGCGGCGAAGGCTTCGCCACTTGGGACGGCGCCTCCTTGCAGAAGGAGCTGAAGGACCGCTACGAAGAGCAGAAGATCCTGTCGGTCAGCGCCGGCGGCGAGCAGACGTTCAATCAGTGGAATCTGAAATACCGGGTCGGCTATTCGAAAGCGAGCGAGGCGGAGCCCGATCATCGCGATACGGAATTCGAGATTAAAGAAGTCGAGCTCGGCTACACGAGCCACGGCGAGATGCCGGCGCTGTTCATGGCCCCCGCCACGCTTGACGCTGGAGCCTACGATTTGAAGGAAATCATCATCCAGGACAACTTGACCGAGGATGTGGAGCACAGTTTCAGGATCGATTTGAGACGTGACTTCGATACGCAATGGATGCAGGGCTACGTGGAAGCGGGTGCCAGGTTCCGCCGCCGCGAGAAGTCCAACGATATCGATATCGGGATATTTGATGGATTCCCCGGTGATCCGACGCTTGCGATGTTCGCGTTGGACACCGTCGACTACAGCCAGGGCGCGTTCGGACTCGGCGTGTCGGGAGATGCTGTCGACCGTTTCATCGCGAGCAACCTGGCCGGCTTCGAATTGAAACACGACGATACGCTGGCGGCGTCCACCGGCGGCGACTACGGCATGAACGAGGATGTCGACATGGTCTTCATCAAGAACCGCCTCGACATCGATGCGCTGCGAATCGTCTACGGAGTGCGCTACGAACGAACGGCATTCGAAGCCGAGGGAATGCGGGTGATCTACGACGATGTTGCTGCCGATGGTGATCCGGTCGCGGCGCCTGTCGCGTTCGCGGCCGACTACGCGCGGCTCCTTCCCAGCGTCAATTTGCGCTATGCGATCAGCGACGACCTGCTGCTGCGGGCGGCTCTCTACCAGACGATGGCGCGGCCGAAATTCGGGGACCTCGCCCCCGGCGGGAAGGTGGATTTCGGCGGAACCTCGCTGAAGGCCAAAGTCGGCAATCCCGATCTCGAGCCGTTGCAGGCGCAGAACTTCGATTTGAGCATCGCGTACTACCGCGGCGACGTTGGGCTCCTTTCGGCAAGCCTCTACTACAGGGCCCTGGAAGATTTCGTGGTATTGGCGGACACCGCGAGCATCACCGACTTCACCCAGTTTGTCGGCAACAACCGGGTGGACGACGCCGAGATCATCCAGCCCATCAACGGCGACGACGCCAAGCTGCTGGGTGCGGAACTCGCCTGGGTGCAGCAGTTGTCGAGCCTGCCGGGTTGGTTGAGGAACCTGCTTGTCAGCGCCAACGTGACGTTGACCAGCGGCGAGGCGACGATTCCGTTCCGCGACGAGAAGATCCCCATGCCGCGCCAGGCGGACTTTGTGGCCAACTTCTCCCTGGGCTATGAGACCGAGCGGCTCAGCGCCCGCGTCGCGCTGGCACACAAGAGTGAGCGACTGATCGGGCTGGAGGAACTCGACGATCCGGCCTTCGACGTGTTCCAGGACGCACACACGCAGCTTGACCTGGGCGTGAAGTACTTCGTCAACGACAGGTGGCAGCTATATTTCGACGCGAATAACCTGAGCGACGAACCGTATTACGCCTACTTCGGCGAGCGGCGATATAACGCCCAATACGAGACCTACGGCAGAACATTTGGCCTCGGCGTTCGCTACCAGCCGTAGTTTCGTTGGCCGGTGGGCTGGTGTCGCGGCACTGGCCTGCCACCTGGCGGGATGCGGTGAACCGGTCAGCGAATACGCCTGGGTCGCACCGGCGGTGGAGACGGCATCCCGACTACCGCACCGAGGCGCGTCGCTGGCGAACCGAGACCCAATCCGAAGGTCAGAAGTACATCGAGCCCTCGGTCTTTTAGGGCGATTCCCGCAAGAACTTGCGTTCGGGACACTAGGAGAACGACACTATTGCTATCGGAATGGTGACGGGTGGAATCCCTTGAAGCTCTACTGGTGCCCACGTACGCGGGCGTCGCGCGTGGTCTGGATGCTGGAAGAGGCGGGCTTGGCCTATGAGCGCGTGTACATCGACCTGGGCGATCCTGCCGCCAAACAGGATCCGGGATTCATCGCCGCAAGCCCGATGCTCAAGGTGCCGGCGCTTGAGGATGGCGACGTAAGGATGGCGGACGCCGCCGCGATCGGCATCTATCTGGCGGACCGGTACTCGATGGGAACGCTCGCTCCCGAGTTCGACGATCCGCGTCGCGGCACATACCTGTTCTGGATGACCTATGGGCCGGGATCCATCGAGCCCGCTGTGAGCGAGAAAATCGGCGGATTCGAGACAAACCCCAGGGGCAACGGGTGGGGCGATTTCGATTTGATGATCAATGCGCTGGAGAAAGGCCTGGAGCCTGGCCCGTGGCTGGTCGGGGACCAATTCACCGCTGCGGATGTCCTGGTTGGCGGCAGCGTCATCATCATGAGAGCGTTGGGCGTGTTGCCCGAGTCGCGCGTGCTGCAACGTTACGTGGAGCGGTGTAACGAACGCCCGGCCTATCGGTCGGCGTGGGCGCTGGAATTGGGCTGGCGAAGTCGGCGGACGCGTGGGACGGGGGGTCCCGGCAGCGCTCGAGGTGGACCGCGGGCAAGGCGTTAGGCGTTCGCGTACGGCGGCAGATTGGAGCGCTCCTCCTGGGTCAGGCGGCGAGGTGCCGAGACAGGCATCCCGAAATCATCGAAAAATGGCGTCGACTTGTAGGCGCCGGTCAAGAGCGCGCCGAGCATTCGACGCATACCGCCGATCAACGAAGGCAAGACCGTTCCAGGCATGGATATCACGACGCTCTTGTCGCCGGTAGCGAACTTTCGGAATGCGCGCGCCGTCACGGGACCAAGCGCCTTGTTTACAGGCACCTCAAGCGCGGCGAGATCCAGGCAAACGTGGATCAAACCCAGGAAGTGAAATTTGTACGAGCCGGGAGTATTGCCGATGGGCGTCCCGCAGCAAGCGGCATACCAGCGCAGCAGGTTGCCGTCCGTCAGACGAACGCACGCGAGATGCTGCGCGCCTTCGGTGATCGTCAGGCGGCTGGGGGAGACCTGGAAGATCGACGTGCCGCCATAATCGTCCAGCACGGTTTCCGCGTGGCCAACATGGTGCGCGAAAGCCTGGCAATCGTTGCAATAGCAGACCGCCCGCGTGACGCGGGACGGCGAAACCTCGCGCAAGGTCCCGCGCACCGAGGCGCATTCGCACCGAACGGGTATGTCAAACGTCTCCATGGCGCCGGCACCGTATCACGGTGTGCCTGGGCTGTCATACAGAGCACTACTGATCATGCAGCAGACCCCAAAACCCTTGGCGTGACGATCTAAAGCTTCTTTCCGCAACTCTCGCACCTGTCCCCCGTGATCATGAAATCCGCATGACAACCCGCGCGCTCGATCATGGTCATGGCATAAGATACGGAACGTGAAGATCTCCAGTATCGTGTGCCTGTACTGCTCGGCCGTCCTCGCCGCCGCGGGTTGCGGCACGACCCGCGATTCCAGTGTCAATGCGCTTGACTCGCGCCTCGCCGGGCCCTGTGACCGGCTGGTCGTGGAATGGGCCGTGGCGCCGGAGCGTCTTCAGGCGAGGCTTGGAGAGGGACTCAGGATCCGACAGTCGGACGGCACCGGACGCGTGCAACTCCATGTGCTGCATTGTGTGCCCGAGCCTTCTGGAGGCTCCGATGCGCAACCGCTTGCCTATGCTTACAGCGCTGTTCCGGTGTCGGGCGACAGCAGCCGGATCGTGCTGACCCGGATTCCCCCGGCCGGCTGGTTTGCCTTGCGACGGGCCGCCGCGAACGGGCCGGCGCAAACGTTGCTCGCGAGTCTCGGATACCCGGTAATCGAGGCGCGGCAGGACTTCAGAATCGCCGAAGAAAACGGCGAAATAGTCGTGTCGATCGAACTGCAGTTCCCCAACGGCCGAATCGCCATAGAGGCCAGGCCGACCGGCGACCCGTATGGCCGGGAAACCCATGTTGCATACCTTGGTGGTGGCGACGCGTACAGATCAGCCTATTTCGGGAAGGAGGGATCCAAAAGATCCGAAGCTTCTGCTGCCGTGCGACTCGAGGGACAGACCGTTCTGTCGGAATTTGAATTGAGCGGCGCGCCGACGGCAGCGACATTGGATCGCGAGCTCACGGCCGACCGCGTTTTCTGGCGCATGCCTGCCGGCGGATAGAACGCGTGTTCCGTGCCCAAATCCGCAGGTTGCCGTGCGAATGACCTTCTCCGCTGTGGACAACGCGGACGACAGGGTGGCATTTTTTGGCCGTTTCGCGTCATAGTTGTTGGAGTGCCATCCAGGGCGGTACCGTGAAGCCGAGTAAAGCCGAGGCGCAGGCCAAGGCCAACGTCGCACATTTGTTTGCCGATCATCATGATCGGCTGGAGGCGTATCTACGAAAGCGCCTGGCAAACCAGAACGATGCGGCGGAACTGGCGCAAGAAGCATATTTGCGCATCCTGCGTGTGAAGCGCTCGGATCTGATCCGGCACCCCGAAGCCTACCTCTACCGCGTCGCCCGCAACCTCGTCCACGAACTCTATGCCGGACATGGCCCGAACGATTTCGCCGACATTGACGTCGATCAACTGCAGTCCGGAGACCCGTCGCCCTTTGACCAGGCGCTGCTCGCGCGCCGCCGGGAACTGGTCGAGCGGGCAATGGCGGAATTGTCGCCGAAGTGCCAGGCAGCACTGTTGCTGCGCTGGCACGAAGATCTGACCCAGGCTGAAATCGCGGAACGCATCAACGTGTCCAGGCAAATGGTGCAGAAGTACTTGGCAAGCGGCATTGCGCACTGCCGGAAGCGACTGCGAAGAATCGCGGAACAGGAGCGCGAAGGGTCCCATGAGTAGCCGTCTTGATCGAATCACCGATGAGGCCGCGCTATGGTTCGTGCGTGTCCAGGCGCCCGAATTCTCCGGCGCCGATCGCGAGGAGTTTGCGTCCTGGCTCGCGGCTTCGGCGGAGCATGTGCTCGAATATCTGTCGGTGGCTGCGGTTTCCCGCGAGATTCGCGAGTCGGCGTCGGGCATGGATATGGATGCGTTGGTCGCACTGGCGCGGGAGTGTGGCGATCAACACAACGTCGTGGCAATCCATACGACGCGCCCGGTCATCGGCAAGGAGCCTCGTGACGCCACCGGTCGGAGAGGTCGCCGCGCCGTCTGGACGGCCGCCGCCTCGGTCGCGATCATGGGCCTGGCCGGGATCTGGTTCGCCCTGACCTCCGGTCCCTTGGTCCATACCACGGGAGTGGGGGAGCAGGCCGCGTTTCCACTGTCGGACGGGTCGGTGGTGGTCCTGAACACGCAATCGTCGATAGAGGTTGACTACACCGAAACCGATCGGACGGTCAGGCTGCTGACTGGCGAAGTGCTCTTCGAGGTCCGGGAGGATGCGGATCGCCCGTTTCGCGTCCTGACCGACCTAGCCGTGATTCGCGCGGTGGGCACGGTCTTCAATGTGCGCCGACGTGGTGAGGCTACCAACGTCACGGTGATCGAGGGAACGGTCGACGTGCGGTTGATCGATGCCCGTGACGGGTCCGGATCGCCTGCCCTGCAGTCCGCAGATGTCGCGGTGACGTTGGCCGGAGATGCAGCCGTTCCTGGGGGATTGCGGGACCGGGACGGGATGGTTCGCCTTGACGCGGGCGAACAGGCGCGGGTAGATGAGCAATCGCACGAAGTGGTTGTTCTTGACGCGAACACCGAAAACACAACCGCTTGGCGCCAGCGCCGTCTGATTTTCGAGTCGCGGGCGCTTGCCGACGTTGTCGCGGAGTTCAACCTGTACGGCGACCGTCAGATTGAAATCGGGGATTCCGAATTGGCCGATAGGTCGATCAGCGGATCCTTCGACGCGGATGACCCCGAATCTTTTGCGTTGTTTCTGTCCACCGCCGATCTGGTTGAAGCCGTGCGGCGTGCGGACGGCACCATCGTGCTGCATTTTCCCCGCGAAGCCGATTGATCGGCAACGAAACCCGAGAGTCGGGTAGCAAAAATCGCGAACTTCGCCTCTTGGTATCCAAGGGACGTTTCCCGTAATCAGTTGAGAGGGCCTCAGCATGAACTTTCCGTGTTCCCGTTTCGTTTCCGTCGCTGCGATCGTCTGCCTGTTCGGCGCGCAATCGGCCGTTGCCGAGGCAGGCACCAACGACGCGTCACTGACGATCAAGGAGCAGGCGCTTTCGCTCGCCCTGCTTGACTTCTCGCAGCAGACAGGACTGCAGATTGGCTACGCGGCCGAGTTGGCGCAAGGCAAGGTATCCCAGGGAGTCGCGAGTGTCGACGAGCCGCGAGCCGCGCTCGATGCGTTGGTGAGAGGCACCGGTCTCGAGTACCAGTTCGTCAATGAAGAGACTGTCGTGATCCGTGCTGCGGCTTCCACCGGCAAAGCGCGGTCAGGCAACTTGACGGAGGACTCCCGGCCCGCGTCCGAGCCGATCCTTCTGGCGCAGGTTCGCCACCAGGAGGAACAGTCCACATCGAGTCAACCCGAGCCGGACGAGGACAACGACGGCGCCACCGCCGAAACCGCGGATGCCGAGCCTGAGGACGCCGTCGAGGAAATCGTCGTCACCGGAACGCGTCTGGAACGCACGCCCAGCCAGATCGCGGCCAACCTGGTGACTATGGATGAAGGCATGCTTCGGTCCACGGGCGAAGTCAGCCTCGACAAGGCGTTGCGGGCGCTGCCGCAAAATCAACTGGCGGCGAGTTCAACCGCGTCTTATGCAAGGCTCGGGGGGCAACATTTCAATGGTGCAATCAATTTGAGCGGCGCATCGGCGATCAACTTGAGAGGTCTGGGGGATGGCGCGACCCTGGTGCTGGTGGACGGAAAGAGGATCGGCTCCTCGGGTCTCACCGGTGGGGTAACGGATATCTCCGGTATCCCGACCGCCTCCATTGAACGGGTGGAAATCATGCTGGATGGCGCGTCCGCCATCTATGGCTCCGATGCGGTGGGCGGCGTGGTGAACATCATTACCCGCAAGGACTATGAGGGTGCCGAGCTGGACGTGATGCACTCGGTGCCGGGCCGGGGCGGATTCGACGAGAGCGCGCTGACGCTCTCCGGTTCGTGGTTGTGGGGTGAAACCCGGTGGCGAGGCAACGTGCAGGCCAGCAGCCACAGCCACCTCTACGGCAGGGACCGCCCGGCCAAATACGATTCGAACGCCTATTGCAAGAAGGGTTGTATCCGGGGCTCACGCAACGTCTACGAGTACCAGGGAACGCTCTACCGGCCGAGTCAACTTCCAGCCGGCATAACGACCAGTTCCCCCGGGGTAGCGGATATCTATTTGTCGGAACTGCAACCCGATGGCTCCCTTGCAATCAAGGTGAGATCTTTTCGCGGCGATTTGACCGGGCAGGAGTCGACGATGGACAACGCGTCGCTCTTGCCGGAGCAGGACCGGATCAGCGCGATGCTGGGCTTCGATCATGATTTCGGCGCCACGCGCCTGGCTGCGGAAGCCTACTATATGGATCGCATCACAACGACGGATCAGGGGGACGCAGACTTTGCCCACTTCCTTTTTCCGGGGCCCGACGGTGACAATGCGTTCATGTATTGGTCGGTGCCGGGGATCGATAGGGACTCCATCGCAACACAGGAAGTTTTTCGCTTGAATTTCGATCTGACCGGTTCCGTGTTGGGCATGGAGTGGGCGTTTGGCGCCGGCACTACCAATGATCGAAGTGACAATCGGCACACGGGTAACTTGTATGCATCCTACGATCCTGAATTACCGCCCAATCTGGCGGATCAGTATCGGGCGTGGGAATTGGCATCCGTCCGTCCTGACTATGTTGAGTTCATAGGAATGGGGGCCTTCAGGGAGTTCTGGGGCCAGGATTTGTCAAGCGGTTGGACCAATACCACCGACTGGGCCGAAGCGACGCTGTCAGGCTCCTGGCTGAGCTTGCCGGGAGGCGATGCGCAGTTCGTGGTGGGCGCTGCCTGGCGCTCGACGGGGTTGAAGACCGACAACAAGCAGAATTCCTATGGTCACAACAGCAACGATGGCAGTTATTGGACCGAGGAGCCAGGTTTGGGGATCCGATTCGGCGTTTGGGACAACGAATTCGTAAATGACAACATCGGGCTCTTTGCCGAGTTCGCGGCGCCTGTTCTGGAATCGCTGGATCTGTCCGCGGCGGTAAGGTGGGATGACTACGACAATTATGATTCCGACACCACCTGGTCGATAGGCGCGGTCTGGCGCCCGATCGGCTCGGTCAGACTGCATTCCAACCTTTCGACCTCGTACATCATCCCAACCGCCCGGGACGGGTTGGAAGATCCCAATCATTTCTTTATCGGGCAGGAATGGCGTTGCAATTACCTAAAACCAGAGTGGGATGAACTGGAGCCGGGGGGCGTTTGTCTCGGCGATCCGACCAGACGGCAGAATCCCGACGGCTCGTTGGCGACGACGCCTGGGGAGTCGTTCATCTACTTCTCTCACCTTGTATTCGGAGGGAACCCGAATCTGCTGCCTGAAGAAGGGGAGAGCATTTCGGCGGGTGTCGAACTGACGCCTGAGGCCATACCGGGACTGTCGATAGACCTGACCTGGAGATCGGTGGACTACACGAACAAGATTGTCGGGGCAAGCAATCGCGGTGACGTTCCTCACTATGTTGGCGTGGACCCGGCCGAAGCGTATGCCTTCATTTTCCCTGATCCCAGTGGCAACGGCGCATACTACGCGGATCGCAGATCGGTCAACGCCGCCGCATGGAACAACGAAGGGCTGGACCTTCAAGTCCGCTACGATTGGTCAACAGATTGGGGTAGATGGAGCATCGACGCGCTGACAACCCAGACAGACTCGTTCTACAAGGACATCGGAGATGGCAGTGAGCCATACGATTATGTCGGCGATGTCGAAGCCTTTCGCCGTATCTGGGCTTTGGTGCCCGAATACCGCAGTACGCTGAGTGTCGGGTTCGAATCCGCCGATCAGCGCTGGTCGGCCTGGCTGGGCGCTGTTTACACATCTGCGGTGAGTACAACCTATGAGGTATGGTACCTCCCCGGGGACAAAATCAAGGTGACGCACGATGAACCGCTGTACGTGAATCTGAGCGCTCAATATCAACTCGGCGAGCGGTTCGGCCTGTTGTCCAATTCGGTCCTGAGCCTGCGGATTACCAACCTGTTTGATGATCTTGCGGAGCATAGGGAGTTCAGTGCCGTTGGTGGCGACTACCTTAATGATGCCGTAGTTAACGCCAAGTTCGATGATCCCCGGGGCCGTACCTTTACCCTGGGTTTGAAGATGCAGTTCTAGCGCGGTCCCTGGCGGGACGCGATCAAGAGCGGGTTTCGCGCGGCGCCGGAGACACACGGCCTCCGGCGCGCGGAACTCTCTTGAGGTGTACTGGTTTCCCGACATCGGCGAATTCGATACGGGCGGCGAGCCGTTTCCGACGACGCCGTCGGACAGTTGCTCGATATCCTGGATGCCATGCTCACCATGCCGGAGACCGTCGCGGACTTCGAAAGAGAATCCGGGATCCACTTCTGGCGATTCGGCGGCCGTCTTCAGCAGGGCCGTCTCACGGAGGAGCAAACCGCGCGCGTAGTCGCCTACTTCGAGGAAGTTGAGGCACAGCATCCGGACTCTGCGGAAATGATCACGCGCAACCGGTTCCAGGTGGAGAACCTGCTTCCCGGTAAAACGGCCCCGAACATCACTGGCAAGGACCTGGACGGCGTGGAGTTCTCGTTGGAGGATTATCGGGACAACATCGTGGTCATTTACTTCAGCGGCCAGTGGTGCGGACCCTGCCGCCGCGAATACCCCTACCAGCGTTTCATGCTGGAACTTTACGAGGAAGACCCGGTTGTGATCCTGTCCGTCAACAGCGATGAGGAAGTCGAGACCATACTGGAAGCGAAGGAAGAGGAAGGGCTGGACTACCGCGTGTGGTGGGACGGCCACGGCGAGGAAGCGACGAAAGGGCCCATCGCCAGCGAGTGGAACGTCACCGGCTGGCCGAGCATCTACATCCTCGACGAGAACGGCGTGATCCGCCATGCACAGAAGCGTCACGCGGAGGTCATCGCCTCGGTCAACGAACTGCTCTGGGACCTGCAGCGCCGGCAGCGGGAGCAGGGCACCGAAACCTAACTTGATCTGAGCAGGACTGCGGCGCCGATAACATCGACGTTGGTCACCGACGAAACACTGAATTGCGAAGTGGTTGAGCTTTCATTGTGGACATTGTTGGTCGTGGAGCAAGTCCCAAAACCCCCTCGGTGTGACCACCCGAAGTTCCTCGCCGCAACTTGCCTCCAGGAGATCCTTGTCACCCGTAACCATTGACTCCGCAGAGCCGTGGAGCGCCGCAGCGACAACCCACCGATCATCGGGATCGTTTTGCGGCCATGCGGCGGGCGCCGCAGGTGAAATCACCTCGGATTGCTCAACGACGAATGAAACGACCTCCTCGATCTGTCTGACCGGCATTCGAAGCTTGTCCCGGAGTACGCGTTCGAACTCGTCGAGAATCGTTTGGCCCACCAGGAGTCGGTGTTCGGCGAGCACGATCTGAAGCACATCCTGGCACAGGCCGCGCGTCGCGAACGCAGCTACCAGAACGTTGGTGTCCAATAGAATCCTCATGCGCTCACCGCGCGCCAAAGATCTGAGGCAGCAACTTCAAGCTGGTCTTTGGGAAAGGGTCTTGGACAACGGATCAGGAAACGTCTTTGAAGACATCCTCATCGGTGAGCCAGCCCTGAGCCTCGGCGAAAGGTGCCACCCGACTTCGGATATCCTTGAAACGAGCGATCGCCAGTTGCCGTTTGAGCGCGTCGCGAGCGAATTCACTCTTGCTGCGACCGGTTCGCGCCAAGTATTGGCGCAAGTCGGAGTCGAATTCGTCGTCCAGTCGAATAGTCAGTGTCGCCATGTAAGACAACGTACTACAGTGGGAAAAATGCCGCAAGGAATATGCACCCAGGAATATGCACCCATGTTCCAGGTGTTCGCGCGGTCGCGTTCCTGCTCGCAGGCGACCCGGAAACACCGGAAGTCGGGCACGACCGGCTCGGGATCTGGTTATGTGGACGGCAGCTTGGGGACATTGGGCGTCAGAGCGGCTCCGTGCCCTCGGTGAGTACGGACAGATATGCATCGTAGGCGAAGAGTCGGCCACGGCGCTTGCCGGTGAGTTCCCGGGCGATACGGTGACCCACGAGCGTCTCCATGGCGGAGGCCGCAGCCTGGAAGGACAACCCGGTATCCTGGCAGGCGACTGGCAGCGACAGGATGGGGCGCGCCTTGAGCGCGTCGTGCATGCGCAGGGCCGAGCCGAGCCTCCGCCCCGCGCTCTGGGCAAGCCGGTTCCGGTCGTCCCGAAACAGGGTGGATAGCCGATCCGCGGTCGAGAGGGCCGCTTCGGCGGTCGCCCGAACGCCTTCGAGGAAGAAAGCCACCCACGCCTCCCAGTCGCCTGTGAGACGCACCCGGTTCAGCAGTTCGTAGTAGGTCGCCCGATGCTGCTTCAAGAACAGGCTGAGGTACAGCAGCGGCTGACGCAGCATCCCGGCATCGTACAGAAGGAGAGTGATGAGCAGCCGTCCAACCCGTCCGTTCCCGTCCAGGAACGGGTGAATGGTCTCGAACTGCACATGGGCAAGTGCGGCTCGAAGCAGTTCGGGAAGACCGTCGTCCTCCGCGTTGAGGAAGCGCTCGAGCGCGGCCATGCAGTCGGGGACCGCCGTGTGGGGCGGCGGAACGAAGATGGCGTTTCCCGGTCGCGTGCCGCCGATCCAGTTCTGCGATTTCCGGAAATCTCCGGGCATCTTCGAACTGCCCCGTCCCGTCGTGAGCAATACGCGATGGACTTCGCGCAGGAGGCGAATCGAGGGGGGCAGGCCCTCGCCGAGCAGCCGCAGCCCGTGTTCGAGGGCGGCGACATAGTTGGAGACCTCCACGACGTCATCCAGAGGCACGCCCGGCGCCTGCTCAAGCTCGTAGAACAGCAGATCGGAGATGGACGACTGCGTTCCTTCGATTTGCGAGGAAAGCACCGCTTCCTTGCGGACGTAGGCGTACAGGAAGAGCGCCTTGTCCGGAAGGTGGCCCGCCGTACCGTCGAGGCGCCCGAGCGCGAGGACGGCTGCTTCGAGGTCCTGCTGTAGCGTGCCGTCCAGGACCAGGGGGGGGTTCGGCGGCAGGGGTGACGGCACAAACGCCCGGACGCTCTCATCGCCGAACTCGGTGACTTCGTATCTGCCCTGGTTGTTGCGGAGCACGGCCGACTCCTGACTATTCGTGATTGCGAAATAACGCCGACCATTATTCCATTTTAATTGAAAAAATAAAATAAAGAGCGTGGCGTCCGTTAGTTTAGCAATCCGAGCGGAGACGGACGGAACGTTATTTTCATTTCCTGCATGAACTAGAAATAGCGGGTCCGGCTATTGCGCGTTTGGAAACAGTGTCGCTTCGCATCGAGGTTTCCGTCACTCGCGTTGCCGAATTCTCCTTGAATCGAAGGCGATGGGGATCAATCCTATCCGTTCGGTCGGAACGAGGAGCAGGGCATTAACGATTTCCTGGAAAGACGAGAGATCGGTCGAACCGGGATGCATACGGCCCGGCTGGGGATCGGTTCGACGTTCGGCGCGCCGGCGAGCGCCATTGAGGAAGCCTTCGAGCGGGGAATCAACTACCTATACTGGGGCACGGTCCGGCGGCCGGAATTCGCGCACGCCATGGTCAACCTGTCGAGGCAGCATCGCGACGAACTGATTCTGACCATACAGTCCTACTCCAAGAATCCCGAATCCATTGCGGGGGAGGTCGAGGAGGCGCTCACGAGCGCGGGTGTCGAGTATTTCGATTTCCTGCTGCTGGGAAACCGCGGCGAAGTCCCCGAAGACGCCTACCTGGATGTCTTCGAGCGGCTGCGGGAGCGCGGCAAGGTGCGTTTCGTGTCGATCAGCAGCCACAACCGCCCGATGCTGCCGAAGCTGCTCGCGGGCTATGCGGCAGGCGAGAACCCCTACGAACTGCTGATGCTGCGCTACAACGCGGTGCATCGGGGCGCGGAGCGGGACGTGTTTCCGTTCGTGCCGGAGACCGGGCCAACTCCGCTGGTCGTGGCCTACACGGCGACGCGCTGGCAACACCTGCTGGACCCGGACAAGATGCCGCCGGGCGAGAAGCCGGTTCGGGCGCGCGATTGCTACCGGTACTCGCTTTCCCATCCCGCGGTAGACATGGTGCTGTGCGGGCCGGCCAGCACGGAGCAGATGCGCGAAGCGATGCTCGCGCTGGAGCAGGGGCCGCTGGAAGCGGACGAGCGGGAGCGTATAGAGCGGATCGGCGCGTACCTGTACGGACGCTACGCGCCGGCCCATCCGGATAGTGGTGACGCGGAAGACGTATCGCAAGGGCTTGCGGCTCAGTAATTTTGCGAAGGGCGTTCGCTTGACCTGAACCCCTGGTAGGCGTATACGGCTACCATGCACTATCGCCAAACAGTCTTGGTGTCGATGCTGGCGGCTGCCGTAACGCTAGCCGGCGTTGCTTGCGCCTGCGCCGTTCCGATGATCGACGCCGCCGACGCGGTCGCCACCCATCATGCGCATCACGAGGACGGCCACGCCGTCGCGAACATGGGCTGTGACCACGCCGATTGCGGCGACTGCATGGCGCTTGGGGCCGTGTCGAAGCACGACGCCGACCAGGTGCCTCAATTGCCGAAACTGTCGTGGGATGACGATGGCCAGACCGCGACCGCGTTCGCGGCTTTCTCATCGCCGCTGCGCGGTTTCTCCTACCACCCACCGCTTCCGCCTCTCTTGCGCGCGGCCGATACCCCCGTGCGCCGCTTCGACAAGCTGCTGAGCTAAGCCGCTTCCTTCCTGCGTCGCGGTACTCCGCGACATGCTCTCGCTCACCTTGGCTCCGGGGATTGCCCTGGGTGTTTGGCAGTGCGCGAGGTTGACAAGACCGTTTCTCAAAGGAAGGCAATGAAGATAGTGAAGGTAGGGGCATGGCTCCTGCTGTCGGTTCAGGTTGAAGCGACGGTGCCGGAATATTCGACCAACGGCGATCCGACGCTTGCCACCCTGATCGCCGAGTCGCTTGATAGAAACCCGCAGGTTCGGGAAGCGCTATGGGAGCACCTGGCGGCGCGACAGCGCGTTCGAGAGGTCAGCGCGCTGCCGGATCCCATGTTGTCCGTGACGCAACACCTGCGCGCTCCGGAGACGAGAGTTGGCCCGCAGACGAGCGGCATCTCGGTCAGCCAGAGGATTCCGTGGTTCGGGAAGCTCTCCGACCAGGGCAAAGTCGCCGCGAAGCAGGCGGCCGCGCGCGAGGAGATGGTCAGGGCGCGACGGTTGGAAGTGGTCCGCCAGGTGAAGCTCGCCTACTACGACCTCGCATACCTCGATCAAGCGATCGAGATCACGGCGGAAGAAGAGCAGTTGCTTCGGCACTACGAGTCCCTTGCGCAAGCCCGATATTCCCAGGGCGTCGGTCTGCAGCAGGCGGTCGTCAAGCTGCAGGCGGAAATCACGCGGGTGCGTTTTCGCCGGCAGGAGCTTTTGCGGAAGCGGATTGATGCGGAGGCGGCGCTGAATGCGCTGCGCGACCAGCCGGTGCATGTCCCGATTCCCGCGGTCGGCCCGGTTGATCGACCGGTAGCGAAGGTGGATAGGGAACAACTGCAACAGATCGCGCGGACCGGCCGACCGGAAGTGAAAGCCGCTCTGCTGCGGATGGAAAGCGACGAGGACAGCGTTCGACTGGCCCGGCGGCAGTACTGGCCCGATGTCGTCGTCGGGGCGGCCTGGGGAAGGATCGGCGACCGTCAAGACCTGGCGGGGCGAATGCAGCCGCCGCCCATGAACGGCAAGGATGTGTTTAGCGTCACCCTCGGCATCAATATCCCTCTCTACCGCTCGAAATATGACGCGGGCGTCCAGGCGGCTTCCGCGCGGCATTCCGCCGCAAGGGAGGCGTATCGCAACGCGGTCAACGACGTGGGTGTCGCCGTTCGTTCGGCTGGCTTCGCGCTGCAGATGATCGAAGAACAGATCGCCCTGTTCAGAAGGGCGTTGCTGCCGCAGGCCGAACAAGCGCTGCGCTCCACCGAGGAGGCCTACTCGACGGGCACCACCGGCGTTCTCGACCTGCTGGACAGCGAAGAAGTCCTGCTCGACGTGCGACTTGGCCTGGCGCGCCTGCAGACGGAGTACATGAAGACGCTGGCCGAAATGGAACGCGCCGTCGGATCGGCATTCCCATTGGGGGAATCATCATGACGCGACTCGCAAAACTGTTCTTCCTGTTGGCTGGCCTGGCAATCGGGGTGGGCGGTTCGGCGCTCGCCCTTTGGAATCCTCTTGGCTGGGCGTGGCTGCCCGAGGCCGCACACGAGAGACATGCGGAAGTCGCCCAGGCATCCGAGACGTTCTATACCTGCGGCATGCACCTGGAAGTGATTCGACACGGTCCGGGAAACTGCCCGATCTGCGGCATGAAGCTTGTTCCAAGGGAGACGGGGCAGGGCGCGGACGCGCGCAAGGCGCTCTACTGGCGCGCGCCCATGGACCCGAACTATCGCTCCGACAAGCCTGGCAAGTCGCCCATGGGCATGGACCTTGTGCCGATCTACGAAGACGGGGGCAGCGTTGATGGCGGCGTCCGCGTCAGTCAGAGCTTCCTGCAGAACTTCGCGGTCCGGACGACGGAAGTGACCCGGGGCGCATTGCCCATCTCGATCCGCACGGTCGGCGTTCTGGCCCACAACGAAGAAAACGTTGTCTCGGTCAATACCAAGTTCGATGGCTGGATCGAGAAGGCGCAAGTCAACAACGTCGGCGAGTCGGTGGAGAAGGGCGATGCGCTGTTCGACTTCTACAGCCCGCAGTTGGTCACCACCCAACGCGAATATCTCGCGGCGATCGACTACCTGGCGCGCCTTGAGGAGAGCGGAGCGTACCCGGAAGCGATCGACCGGGCGCGATCGCTGCTCGACGCGGCGCACGAACGGTTGCGCTACTGGGATATCACGGAGACGCAGATCGACGACCTTGAAGCATCGGGGACAGCCACGCGAACAGTGCGGTTCTTCTCTCCCGCCTCGGGTTTCGTGGTGGATAAGATGGGCGATTCGCTGGAGGGCATGAAGCTGAGCCCGGGCATGACCGTGCTCAAGATCGCCGACCATTCAACGCTGTGGGTCCAGGCGGAGTTCTACGAGGAAGACCTGCGGCACGTCCGCGAAGGCAGTCGGGCGACGATCGAGGTCGACGCCTTTCCGGGGCGGCGCTGGAGCGGTCGAATTCTGTTCTTCCGGTCCGCCGTGAATCAAACGACGCGGTCGCTCACCGCCTTCATCGAAGTGGCCAACCCCGACCTCGTTTTGAGACCCATGATGTACGTCGACGTCTCGGTGTGGGCCGAGGGCGCGACCGATGCGGTGATTGTGCCAGCCGAGGCTGTGCTGCACAGCGGCGAGCGGACGGTCGTGATCGTTGCCGAGGGCGGCGGCCTGTTCCAGCCCCGCGAAGTCAAGCTCGGATTGGCGGCCCAAGGAATGCACGAAGTGACGGACGGCCTCGCCCCGGGCGAGCAGGTCGTGGTCTCGTCCCAGTTCCTCATCGATTCGGAGAGCAATCTCAAGGCCGCCATCTCGCAACTGCTGCGGGGCGACGAGCAGGACGAGCAAGAGACGCCCGCGTCGGACGCGGCGATGAAACACCATGACTGAGCAGGTGTAGCGATGTTTGAACGACTCATCGACTGGTCGATCGAGAACCGGTTTCTCGTCGCACTCGCAACGCTGTTCGTCGTGGCGGCCGGCGTCTATTCGCTGTCTCGGGCACCGCTCGATGCCATCCCGGACCTGTCCGATGTCCAGGTCATCGTCTACACGGAGTATCCGGGACAGGCACCGCGCATCGTCGAAGACCAGGTGACGTACCCCCTGACGACGCAATTGCTCGCGGCACCGTTCGCGAAGGTTGTTCGGGGATATTCGTTTTTCGGCTTTTCGTTCGTCTACGTCATCTTCGAGGACGGCACCGATCTCTACTGGGCGCGAAGCCGCGTCCTCGAATACCTGAACTATGTTTCCGGGAAGTTGCCGTCGGGGGTCACGCCGACTCTCGGACCGGATGCCACGGGCGTCGGTTGGGCGTTCATGTACGCCCTCAAGTCCGACCGGCATGACCTGGGCGAACTGCGTTCGATCCAGGACTGGTTCCTGAAGTACGCGTTGACGAGCGTTCCCGGCGTCGCCGAGGTCGCGAGCGTCGGCGGTTTCGTGCGGCAGTACCAGATCACGGTTGACCCGAACCGGCTTCGCGCCTACGGCATTTCCATCTCGAAGATTCGCTCCGCCGTCCAGAACAGCAACAGCGATGTCGGCGGGCGCCTGCTCGAGGTGGCCGAAAAGGAGTTCATGATCCGCGGGCTCGGCTATATCGAATCCCTGGATGACATCAGAAAGATTGCCCTGGGCGTGGACGCGCGCGGTACGCCGATCCTGCTTCGGGACGTGGCGAGCGTCAGCATCGGGCCGGAGATGCGTCGCGGCCTGGCGGAGTGGAACGGCGAGGGCGAGACAGTGGGCGGCATCGTCGTCGTTCGACACGGCGCGGGCACCCTGCAGGTGATCCGCGACGTCAAGGCCAAGCTCGCCCAGGTCAAGGCCGGGCTCCCGGAGGGCGTCGAGATCGAGGTCGCCTATGATCGCACCGCGCTGATCGAGCGCACGGTCGAAAGCCTCGGCATGAGCCTAGCCCAGCAACTGCTGATCGTCGGGCTGATTTGCCTGGTCTTCCTGTTCCACGTCAGGAGCGGTCTCGTCGCCATCATCACGCTGCCGGTGGGCATCCTCATCGCCTTTATCGTGATGGGGTTGCAGGGACTCAACGTCAACATCATGTCGCTCGGCGGCATCGCCGTGGCGATCGGGACGATGGTCGACGCCGGCATCGTCATGGTGGAGAACGCCCACCAGCACCTCGCGCGAAACCGCGGACGGCGGCCCCACTGGGAGGTGATCGCAGAGGCTGCGAAGGAGGTGGGCCCGTCGCTGTTCTTCGCCCTGCTCGTGATCACCATCTCGTTCATGCCCGTGTTCACCCTGGAGGCACAGGAGGGGAGGCTGTTCAAGCCGCTCGCCTTCACCAAGACCTACGCCATGGCCGCGGCGGCGCTGCTCTCGGTGACGCTGGTTCCGGTCCTCGTCGGCTACTGGGTGCGAGGCAGGATCCTGCCGGAGGACAGGAATCCGATCAGCCGATTTCTCACCTGGATATATCGCCCGATCCTGAATTCTGTCTTGCGTTTCAAGGCGCCCGTCCTGGGATTTGCGGTCCTCCTCCTGGCCATCACCGCCGTGCCGTTCGCGCGGTTGGGTTCGGAGTTCATGCCGACCTTCTGGGAGGGCGATCTCCTGTACATGCCGACGACGCTGCCCGGCATCTCCATCACCAAGGCGGGCGAACTATTGCAGCAGACAGACCGAATCATCAGGACCTTCCCGGAAGTCGAACAGGTCTTCGGCAAGATCGGGCGCGCGGAGACCGCCACCGATCCCGCGCCCCTGTCGATGATCGAGACGACGATCATGCTGAAGCCCCGGAGCGAATGGCGGCCCGGCATGACCCCCGACAAGCTCACCGCAGAGCTGAACGCGGCGATCCAGGTCCCCGGCTTGACGAACGCCTGGACGATGCCGATCAAGACCCGCCTCGACATGCTATCCACGGGCATCAAGACGCCCGTGGGGATCAAGATCGCCGGTCCGGACCTCGCGGTGCTCGAGCGGCTCGGCAAGAAAATCGAAGCCGTCGTTCGGGACCTGCCCGGGACCGTTGGCGCGTATGCGGAGCGCGTGATGGGCGGAAACTATCTCGACTTCAAGGTGGACCGGGATGCCATCGCCCGCTACGGCCTGACGGTGCGCGACGTGCAGGATGTGATCCAGACCGCCATCGGCGGCATGAACATCACGACGACCGTGGAAGGTCTTGAACGCTATCCGGTCAATCTGCGCTACAGCCGCGAACTGCGGGACGACCTCCCCGCGCTGCGCGATGTTCTGGTGACCGCGCCATCCGGAGCGCATATTCCCCTGGGACGTCTCGTCAGCATGGAATACGTCGTGGGTCCGCCGAGCATCAAGAGCGAGGGCGCCAAACCGAATGCCTGGGTCTATGTCGATATCCACGATGTCGATGTCGGCGGATACGTCGACGCCGCCCGCGAAGCTGTCGCGGAGCGAATCGTCCTGCCCGCGGGCTATACCATCGCCTGGAGCGGGCAGTACGAATACATGCAACGGGCCGAGCGGCGGCTGGCATTCGTTATCCCGGCGACGTTGCTGTTGATCGCCGCGATCATCTACATCAGCAGGAAGTCCGTGGCCGAAACGCTCCTGGTCCTGCTGGGCGCGCCGTTCGCGCTCACGGGCGCGATCTGGCTGCTCTACGCGCTCGACTACAACCTGAGCATCGCCGTCTGGGTCGGCATCATCGCCCTGGCGGGCCTCTACGCGGAGACCGCGACCGTCCTGCTCCTGTATCTCAACGTCTCGGTCCAGGACTACCGGGAGCGCGGCCTGCTCAATGATCGCGCCGGGCTCATGGAGGCGATCAAGGAGGGAACGGTCAAACGTGTGCGGCCGATACTCATGACCATCGCCACGGACGTGATCGGGCTGCTGCCGATCATGTGGAGCGCAGGTGCCGGCGCCGACGTCATGAAGCGCATCGCCACGCCGCTGGTCGGCGGCGTCGTCACCTCCGGGATCGTCGTCCTGTGTCTCTATCCGGTCGTGTACTACCTGTGGAATGCGCGGGGACTGCCGCAGGCGTCCCGGGGCGAGGAGTAGGGCCGTGATCACTGGTGGTTCAGCCATGTTCGTCCCCATATTCTTCCCAGAAGATGTCCTCGGCATTGATGCCCTCGAACTCGTCTTCGTGGGCTTTTTCGGCCCTGCTTCTCACCTCGGTCGTGAAGTGCGCGATCTCCTCTTGGTCGTAGCTGCAAAAGCTCATCTCGTAGAGACAGTTTCAACAACAAGGCGACATGGTTCGTCGCATTGTTGGCCTAGCATTCCGTTCTGGGCTGACTTTTCGCAAACCTTCGGGATTGCGAACATCCGTAGTTTCGAGTGATGCGCGAGGACGATTCCGCCGCCTGAAAGGCGATGGCCGGGATGGCGGCGTCGACGGGACGAAGATCCAGGCTCGCGCAGTGATCGGAGCGTAGATCAAAGAGGTAGGTGGTGGTTAGGGTAAATCGTCGGATGTCTTCGTTGACGCTACGTCTTCACAATAGCGTAGTGGGAAGGTCAGCGTACCAATTGCGCTCGTCTGTGGCGGCGACGCTGCCATGAATGAAAGGCGCCAACCCATTGCTCATGGCTAACAAGACCAAAAGAGCGGCAAGAGAAAAGGTGAGGCTCGCTAACGAGGCGATGCTCAAGGAAGCCCTTTCAACATCAAAAAAGGAGCGCAAAGCGGTACGGAGCCAAAACGTCGCGCAGGAGTTCTATCGGGAATTGCAACTCCTCTACGGTACCAAGTTCATCCGTCCCTTGGATAGTTGGCGTGCTCCTCGCTCGAAACGACCGGACAAAATTAGGTGCGATGTGGCAAGACACCTGCTTCAAAAGTACCCGGTTCCCATTTTTTTCAGCCGAGCCTTCGCGAGCGATGATATTGATAGTCTTTACAGAGACTGGTATGTCTCTCTGGCGCAGGGAATATCGTTATATAAGTCGACCGCCATTCGTGAAATCTTGAACAAGAGAGAGGTTCACGTCCTTATGACTGAGGCTCCACACAGCAACACGCTGCATCAAAATCTCTGGTGGTCTAAAGCGTATGTTACTTCCGGCAATAGTCGAGGCTTTGCGAACCTGGTAGCCAGATCAAATTTGACCGACTTCGGGTCCAATGATGCTGTCCTCCAAAAGCGCCATATGATCGCTTGGGATCGTTTATCTTTTTGGAAAGAGGTCCTTCTATTCTTCTCGGGCAACTACGTTTCCCTAAACGAATTCAACGACTACTTGGATTTTCTCCAAAGGAATGATGTACAAACCATGCGCGGGCGCACGTTGAGAAGTCTTGCTCTTTCGCGCGATGCGTGGCATATGAGGCTCGCCGAAAATGGAGGCTCTGCGGTAACGTGGGATGGCGCGTCAATTCCAGATAAATCATTCGCCTACGAGCATCCTGATGGCACTGTAAGGTATGAATTCCGTCAAATCAAAAACGGGAAGGATTTGGCGAAAGAGGGGAGAATTATGCATCATTGTGTTTATGCGTACCTTGACCATTGCGTGGAAGGTAGGTCGTCGATCTGGACTGTAATAAAAAGGTGTTTGAACGCGTTAGACGTGAGTCGTCGCGTGGCGACTATTGAGCTGGGGAACGATAGTACTATCGTTGATGTTCGTGGGAAGTGGAATGGTCGCCCCGGAAAAGACGTGAGAGCAGCAGTCGAACGATGGGCGATCGGGAACAATTTCGGTGTCCCGCGTGGTTTGAGAATTGACTGGATTGAGTGAATACCCGGAGACTTGATCCAAGACGTGTCACGGTTTTGATTGGAAAGTAAATCCGGACAACTGTTCGGCGCGGGATGCGTAACGTATTCCTTTGGATAGAAAGAATTGCGGACTCGGAATTGCCCGTCGTTGCCTTATGAAAAGGCTAGCAGCGTGAGCGCCTCGCGCAGCTTGACCATGGCGAGCGTATCCCGGGCGCAATAGGCGCGCAGATCGTCGAACGTTCGCTGCCGCTCCAGGGCATCTTCGGTATTTAGTGCTTGGGTGTATCGGGTTGCCGCAGTCTGTCCGTCCGAGATCGAAAGATCGTCATAACCCGAGCCGGGCACCAGAACGGGCAGCACGTTCTTGATCGAGAACGATCCTCTAAAGTCCGGGTGGTAGTACCCGTTGCGGATCACAGGGAGCAAATCGAAGAGTCGATCTTCAATTGAGGCGAGTGACTCCGACCTTCCCGGAACGGCCGCCATCAGCGCACGTAGCACCTGCCCTTCGTAGCTGGAGTAGGAGCAGATAGCGCCGTTGTGCCCGAGGGCCTCGATCAGCCGTTCGACAAGTTCCGGGCGAGGGTCGCCCTCGGTCTGGTGCAGGTAGTCCTCGTGTACGGGCGGTGATCCGTCCCGTTCCGTATGCACGGAAAACAGAAACGGAATCGCGTCATAGGGCCGCGTGCCGGCGAAGCGCGGTATGGCGGGCGCGAAAGTCTCGAAGTCGAGAAAGCGAATGGGAGGTGCTGCCTTGGCGAGTTCCTTCTGGAGGTTGCCGCGAACCACTGCGCGACCCTCCCGTACCGCCTCTCGGACAATCTGTTGCAGAGGGGTGAGCGGGAAGTCCGGAGGAATGTCCCGGATCTCCTCTATGCCCTCGGCTTTCAGGGCATCGCCGCGTTTGGTGCCCAGCCTGGGCAGTTCGTCGAGGTTGTGTTCGGGGCTGGCGAAGTCGCGCGTGCAGTGCGCGTAGTATGGACACGAGTACGGAGTGAAGCAGTGGTCGCCCGGCGCAATATCCGGCGGCGAACGCTTCTCGATCATCTCCTGCATGTCCCGAACGCCGGTGACGACGGAATCCAGAAGAGACTCCGCTTGATCGAGAACGGGATGCAGCTTGAACAGCGCGTCGAGGTCGAGCCGTTCGCCGTCGTAGACATAGTTCCGATCGAGAGTAAGAATCCCGGCTTCGCGCACATCGAGTCCGGCGCCGCGCAGGACCCAGAGCTGGAGCGCAACATCGAGGACGAAGACATCCTTAAGGCGTGTAGTGGACTTGACCTCTACCAGCCCCCAACCCCCGCCCGACAAGCGCTCGATCACATCCGCCCGGGCCAGTACCCCTCGGTGGACGAACGCCGCCTCGAACAGGGCGGGAACGGTGGTCGCCGCAATGACCTCTCGCGTCTCTTCCAGAGCTTCCGCCACATGCCGATGATCTTGCGCGACGAGGTGTCCGCTAGGGTAACGACGGCAGGCGATCTCGCCGACCTCGTGCCCGGTATCGAAAATCGCCTGAAGGGAATCATCGACCTCTGGGGCGAGTTCAGGTGCATGGGTGTCGTGCCACAGCCGCAGGTGGCACTGGTCTCCAGACAGGTAGCGCGTCTTCGAGAGAGTCGTTTTGATCACTTACTGCGGGCGCAGTCGGCAAAACTGCTTATCCATACATCGCATTCAATTTTCGCATCTGCCTCTGAAACTCTTCACGCAACGACGCGGGCTCGAGCACCTCGACCGCGCTGCCGAAGCCGAGTAGCCACCAGCGGAGGTCTGCGGTGTCCGGAACGGTGGCTTCGAGCAGGACGCGTCCGTCCTCCCATTCGGTGGTCCGGTGGTCGGCCGCAAGACGGCTCTCCATGAGATGGAACGCCGCATCTTGGGCGAATAGTGCGCGCAGGAGGAGGTTGCCCGGGTTTATCGGGTAGGAGAACCGAAGTTCCTCCTGAATGTGGGCGGAGAGGTTGAACTCCGGGGAAGACTTGGCGGGAGTCTCCAACAGCGCGGGTTTCGCCATCCGGTGCAAGACGTAGTGTCGAATATCTTCGTATTCCCAGGAAGTCGCGACCAGGTAGACGACGCCGTCGCGCGAGACGACGCCAAGGGGGTTCAACACGATCCGTTGGGCTCGAGTGCCCGCCCTGCTTCGGTAGGCTACTTCTACCTGCCGATTGTTCATCAACGCTGCGGAGACCGTCTCCAACACCTCATCCTTAACGTCCGGAGGCTGCAGGAGTGGCCCGCGACCCACGATTCGCGCCCGCTTGACCCACCGACCCAGGCCCGTGCCCGAGATGACATCGTCCGCGTGGCGGAAATACGGCTCCAGGCGACGAAGCGCCGAAGCCGGCATCAACGGCTTGAGGTATTCCGATGCCAGTCGCAACACGAATGCAGTGGGCTGACCCATCGCGGGAATCTGCGTGAGCGCGTGCTTGTCTATCCAATACCAGTAATTCGCCCTACCGCGCATTTCGGAGGCGATGGGGAACCGGGTCGACAGCATCTCAAGGCTGCGCTGAATGGAACGAACCGAAACGTCGTATTCGGAATCCTGTTCCAGCAATTCCTCTCGAATCTCCCGCGTACTCTTCGCGTTCGGGCGGACGGGAATGGACGCGAGCATCGCGAGATGGCGGAGGACGGTATCAGTGGCCTTGCGCATCGCGGCATTGTACCCGTGGGGAGCCCAAGTACCCGTCCCTGGCGAACAACGTGGCTACTGCTTGAAGCGGTGTTCCGCTAAGCTGCCTGGAATCCGATGCAGGCCATCTGACCGGGCTTCGCGTCGCACTCTGCGCGCAGCATGTCGAACAACGCGGCAGCGTCGTCCCGCTTGCCAAGCACTTCCGCCTTCCGTCGCACGACCTCGAAATCGCCGGGCGTCAGACAGTCCAATCGGTCCAGCTCGGGAGGTGCCTCGCGACCAAAGTATGCGAGGAATGCCGCGCGTGCCGACTGCCGCTCGAGGTAGCCGAGCGTCGCCTTGAACGTGAATCGCCGCAATGCCGCTTCGTCGAGCTTCTCCCCGTAGTTGGTCGTGCACGCGAACGGCAACGGATGGCTTTCCATCCACGTCAGCATCTCGTTCACCTGGCTCACTTCCCAGTTTCGATGCGCTCCCCGGCGGTCCGCAAGCAGCGAATCCGCCTCATCGAACACCAGGAATGCCTCTTCGGCGCGCGCCTCGGCGAACGCGCGGGCGATGTTCTTCTCGCTCTGGCCCACGTACATGCCCAGTAGGTCGGAAGCGCGCATTTGCTTGACTTCCAGATCCAGACGTTCGGCAAGATGCCGCGCGTAGGCGCTCTTGCCAGTCCCCGGCGCGCCCTGGAGGCACATCGAAAACCGGCGCTCGCGCCGATCGGCCAAACGGTCAGCCAGCACGCTGAGGTCGATGTCAGCTTCCAGCAACCGCGGGTCGAAACGCGTCGTGGCCCGGCGCTCGGGGCGCTCGCAGCCGAGCACGCGGGATAAACTGCGAACGCCGCTACGCACGAGGTCAAAGTCGCCGCCGGCAAGCGATGCCGCCGCAGTGGCGCCCGCAGCCACGCCCGGCGAGGCATCGAACTCGCGGGCCAGTGACTCCGCTTCGGCCGGAGTCGCTTCAATGCCATGGCTGGACAATTGGCGCGTCCAGATTCTGGCGCGAACCTGCGCCGGGGGCTGCCGCATTTCCAGGGCGAACATCATGCGGCGGAGGATGTGGGGTTCGATATCCTCCGCTGCATTGGTCGTCCAGAGAATCGGCGTCGGCGTTTCCTCAAGGAGCCGGTTCATGAAGACCTTGGAGGAACTTCCCCGGAGACTTCGTCCGAGCAACCCTCCAAATGGCGACCACGCGGTCGAGCCCGACAAAATGTCTTCCATCTCGTCGAAAAGAAGCAAACCGCCCGAGTCTTCGCCAACGAGGTGCTGGGCGAGGCAAAGTTCGGCGAGGCGCTCCTTCCGTGAAGGTTCGCTGCCGCTTTCGTCCGCCTCTCCGACGCCGAACAGGTCGAACTCCAGCCGCTTGGCGAGCACCCTGCAGAACTCCGTCTTGCCCGTTCCGGGTGGACCGTATACGAGGACGTTCACACCTCTCGCACGACGTGCGGCCGCGCCTCGGATCAGTCGTGCCACGTTCTCCCTGTTCTGTCCGAGGTGGTCGAAATCCGACCACTCAGTTCGCTCAGCGGGCTCTGCCCAAGCAGTAGCGTCCGGACATCGGCTTCTTCCGAACCAGGCGAACCGAATCGGCGCAGACGTCCGATTGCCTCGACATCCTGATCGTCGTCGATTGACACGAGTCCCTTACGGACCAGCGGAGCGTCTTCGGCGAAGCGGCTTCGAACAATGTTGGTCGATTTGCCAAGGACGCACGGCAGCGCCCGGCTTCGCGCGTTCATCGGTCCAAGTGACGCGTGTGTGTACAGGAAGGGCGCGTCGATCAAGGACTCGATGACCGGCTGCGTCTTGTAGCGCAAGAGAACCTCAAGCAAAGCGATATCGAGTGACGAGAGGCCGACCGTTTCGCCGAGTCGACGCAGGCGGCAGCCCATCGGGTCGGGCGATACGTCCTCCGTTGCGACGGACTCCTTTTCGATGAGATTGCGCAAGGTTCGCCAGTTCCGGGCGGAGAGCGGAGTGGTCGATGCGGTCGTCCTCATTCGCTCGGTTGACCGCGCGTCACTTGCTATCAACGATGCATTCTCCTCCAGCCATTCGGCCAACTTCTTCGCCTCTGCCGTAGTGCGACGCAGTCGCCGGAGCATGTTGCCGAGATAGGAGAGGGCGAGATGGCGTTCGTAGGCATTGAGCATGGAGTTTTCCCGGCAGCGTTGACAGCGGGGCCAACCATGCCACAGGAATACGACGTATTAAGTCGCATAGATGTGGAGAATCCCTCATCGGGCGAGGCGCAAACGTGTAACGGGCCCGCGCAGGACAGCAGGGATGTTCAACAATCTGCTCAGGGGGTGAACGAGTGATCAAATCGGATCAGTTGGTAGCTGTTCACAGTGACTTCTTCTCGCTGTACGCAGATGCGCCCATGACGATGTACGCCGAAGAGGAGGGTGGGTTGTACCCGCTCATCTGCGATCGACAGTCCGCGCCGCGCTTGGGAGTCGAGCGCGAAGGCCAATGGGCATGGATTGACGTCTTGACGAGGGCGATTATCGAAGGGGCGTTGTACGCACTCGTCTATGATGGACAGCCCGCGCCGCGCTTGACAGTCGACCACGAAGGCGAACGGGTAAGGATCGACGTCTTGACCGGGGCGATCATGGAAGGCGGCATGCGCGAACCGAGACTGGCTGTCGCACTTCGGCTAGTCCGGCAGGAACGCGATCATCTGTCGGAGGCATGGTGGGACCTGCACGGGTTTGCCGAAAGCAGCAAACGCGTCGTTGCGCTAGCGGAATACATGGAGACGGTTCCGCTCGAGCAATATGACCAAACTCGTACGGAGCACGACGACGGCAGCCCGGCCTGCCTACTGGCGCACGCGCTGTTTCGTTTCGCTCCGACGCAATGGAACCATCGGCGCCAGCGTCGCAAGCCCTACTTCATCAAGACGGAAGCGGCCCGGGTTTTGGGCCTGGAAGACTGCGCCATGGGCGCCCTGTACCACGGTTGTCCACTCGGCTTCGACGAGAGGAGCCCGACGCCGAAGGAAGCTGCGGCGATGCTCGGGCGTCTCGCTGAAGAAGGGATTTTCGTCTGGTCTCGCGTGGAGGGGAGGATCCAAGCGTGAATGATTTCCCGCGATGGCTTGTCGGCCGCGACCGTTGGCTGCCACACTCAGTCGTGAGTTCAGTCCAGTGCTGCGACGCATACATGGAACCCGATGGCAAACCTGTTTCCAAAAGTTAAACCCGATGACATCCAAAATTCCGGCGAGCGCTCCGTTGCGCGCGCGCTCATCGAACAGTTGCCGCGTCGCGTGGAGGTCTTTCACAGCTTTAACTGGCTGGCCAGGAGTTCCCACGGCACGCTCCTCGAGGGAGAGTGCGACTTCATCCTGCTCGAACCCGAGAAGGGCGTTTTGTTTGTGGAGGTCAAGGGAGGCTCGCTGCTCTTCGACGGCGAGAAGTGGGTCCGCGAGGTCGGGACTCAACGCCGCGAGCTCAACAAGGACCCGTTCGAGCAGGCTCGTAGGGCGATGCACGACATCGTCGACATCGTGACGCGGCGTTATCCCGCGATGTCGAACGGCTTGCCCTTTACCTATGGATTCGCCGTGGCCTTCCCGGACTGCCGGGTGTCCGGAGGGCTGCCTGCGAGCATCCAGCGCGAATTGATCCTGGACGCGGTCACGCTTCGCGGCTTGCCGGGTGCGCTACGTCGAATTTTCCAGAGCTTCGCGCGCAGGGACGACAGGGCGCTTTATTCCGACGAGGTGGCCTCCGTCCGTGAAGCCCTCTACCCGAAATACCAGCTCGTGCCGGTGCTCTGGCGCAAGATCGAAGATCAGGAGGAGCGGTTGCGCCGCCTCACGGATGAGCAGCAGCGTATTCTGGAGATTCTCGCGCAACAACCCAAGGCTGCAATTTCGGGTGTGGCTGGATCCGGCAAGACGCTGCTGGCTCTCGCCAAGGCGCAGGCGATGGCCAGGCAGGGCTATCGGACGTTGCTGCTCTGTTACAACCGCCCGCTGAAGGACTGGCTCTGCGACTCGGTTCCCGACGCGTTTGGTGGGAACCTTGTGATCGATAACTACCACGGTCTTGCCGATGACCTGTGCAGGGCGGCGGGCGCCCCGATGTGGGATCGAGGTCAGACGACGGATCCGGAGTTCTGGAGCGAGATCGTGCCCGTGGCCCTTGATGATGCTTGCCAACAGTTGGGCCCGGAACACAAGTTCGACGCGATCGTCGTCGACGAGGGCCAGGACTTCCACGATCTGTGGTGGGAGAGTTTGCGGTCGGTCTTTCGCGATGCCGACAACAAGGCCTGCTACTACGTCTTCTACGACCCGAATCAGAATTTGTTCGTGGACAATCCCAGCCCGCCTGATGAATTCGGCCCCCCATACATGCTGCCGACGAACTGCAGAAACACCGTACGCATCGCGGCCCACTGCGCGTCACTCGTCGGCCACGAGAACCACACCCGCGACGATGCGCCGGAGGGAGAAGAACCCGCGATGGTGCCTGTCGGCACTTTGCGCGAGGCGGTAAGGGTCGCTGGCGAGCGGATACGGGAACTGTGTCTGAGCAACCGCGGCGGGCTGAAGCCATCGCAAGTCGCGGTGCTCGCTCCCGCTTCCGCGGAAGGATTTTGGCCCAAGCAGTTCGCCACCGTCCCGCTCACCAGGGACTTCGAGGAGTGGCGCGAGGACAAGGGCGTGTTGATTGCGACATGGGGACGGTTCAAGGGCCTTGAGGCCGACGCGGTGGTGATCATCGAAACCCCCATGCGCAACGAAGCCAGGGAGACCACCAGTCGCTATGTCGCGAGATCGCGGGCCAAGCACTTGCTGACCGTGATCGAAGCGGCTGCCTGAGCGTACTCCGCGAAAAGGAACAAGCCATGCACCAGACATCCAAGGGCCTTAGCCTGGCCCCAACCGACCTCGGCAACTTTCTCGGGTGCCGACATCTTTCCGTCCTCGATCTGGGTGCAGCCCGAGGGTCGGCCAAACCTCCCATCCGATACAGCCCGATGCTCGAAGACCTGCGGCAGAAAGGCATGGAGCACGAGGAAGCCTATCTCGGCTGGTTGCGGGTCCAGGGCCTCGCCGTCGTCGACGCCAGGGGACGTGACGTTCAGGCAACCATCGCCGAGATGCGTGCTGGCGTGGACGTCATCTATCAGGCAGCCCTCTCGGACGACAGATGGGCCGGGCACGCGGATTTCCTGCGGAAGGTACCGACGCCCAGCCATCTCGGCGACTGGTCCTACGAGGTCTACGACACCAAGCTCGCCCGCGACACCCGGGCGGCGACGATCCTGCAGCTTTGCGTCTATTCGCACCTGCTCGAAAAGATTCAGGACACCCGCCCCAGCCTCATGCACGTGGTCACGCCCGGCCGCGACTTCAAGTCGCTCGAGTACCGTGTCGACGACTACGGGGCGTACTTCCGGCTGCTGGCGGGCCAGATGGATACCTTCCTCAGCGATCCCGCAACGACGTATCCGGAGCGGGTGTCCCACTGCGACTATTGCGCATGGTGGCTCGACTGCGAGAAACGCAGACGGGGCGACGATCACCTTTGCTACGTGGCCGGCATATCTCGCGGGCAGATCGAGAGTCTCCGCGAGCAGGGGATCGATCGTCTGGAGGATTTGGCAACACTCGATCGGGTGCCGCCTCCGTACCGCGGCTCCCAGGCGGCACTGGCGCGGGTTCGGGATCAGGCCCGCGCGCAGAAGCGCGGTCGGGACACGGGCAAGCCGTTCTATGAACTCAGGGAGCCGTTCGACGCCGAGCATGGCTTCGCGCTTCTCCCCGAACCGGCGGAAGGTGATGTATTTCTCGACTTCGAGGGCGACCGCTTCGCCGAGGGGGGCGTGCATGAGTACCTGCTCGGCTACGTCATGGCAGATTCCGACGGGCAACCGCAGTACACGCCGCTGTGGGCCGCCAAACCAGAACAGGAACGCGGCAACTTCGAGACGTTCATCGATCTGGTTATTTGTCTTCGAAATCGCGACCCGGGCACCCACGTGTACCACTTCGCGCCGTATGAGCCCTCCGCCCTCAAACGACTGATGGGCCGCTACGCGACCAGGGAGGTCGAGCTGGATGAACTGCTGCGCGGCAATGCCTTCGTCGATTTGCATCACGTGGTCAAGCGGTCCCTGATCGCCAGTGTCGAGCGCTACTCCATCAAGGACCTCGAGCCCTTCTTCGGGTACAAGCGCGATCAGGACCTCCGCGAAGCGTCCCAGAGCATGCGGCTGGTGGAGAGCGCGGTCGCCGACGGCAGTCTCGACACGGGCGATCCGCATTCCCGCATCGTCGAGGACTACAACCGGGAGGACTGCGAGTCCACGCTGCGGTTGCGCGACTGGCTGGAGGCGCTTCGCGCGGACGTTGTTTCCAAAGGACACGCCATCCCGCGACCGCTTCCGGAAAGCGGTGAGGCAAGCAAGGATGTCTCCGACCTCGACCGAGAGCTGCAGGCACTCCGGGACGGGCTGCTGGCGGGTGTACCCGACGATCCGGACGACCGGACCGAAGAAGAGCGGGCGCGGTTCGCGCTGGCGCACATGATGGAATTCCATCGTCGGGAGGACAAGGCGAGTTGGTGGGAGTATTTCCGCTTGTGCGGTCTTGATGAGGACGACCTCTTGGACGAGCGCCGCGCCGTGGCGGGTCTCGACTACGATCGGATTGTGGAGGCCACGCGGGCGCCCGTTCAGCGGTATCGATTCGCTACTCAGGACCTCGACGTCCGCAGGGGAGATTCCGTCCACAACCTGAACGGCAAACAGCTTGGCGAAGTCGTGTCGGTCGACTACGGCGGACACGCGATCGACATCAAGAAACGAATGGACTCCGCCGATGAGCACCCTGCAGGGGTCGTGCTGCACCGTCGCGTTTCCGCCGCCACCCTTCGGGACGCGTTAAAGGACTTCGGCAAAGCGATTCTTGCCAAGGGCTTCGAACCGCGAAATCCCTATCGGGCGGCTGTCCGCCTCCTCCTCCGCAGGCCGCCAAGCGTCGGCACACTTCCTCGCGACGGCGAAGATACGATCGATACCGTTTCTCGCATCGCCCTCTCGCTGGACGGGGAGGTGCTCGCCATCCAGGGGCCGCCGGGCACCGGCAAGACCTATACAGGCGGCGCGATGATCTGCGCCCTCGTGGAGAAGGGACTCAAGGTCGGCGTGACCGCCGTTAGCCACAAGGTGATCGTCAACCTCCTTGAGTCCGCTGCCGAACGGGCTCGGGAACGCGGGCTCGCGATACGCATCGTCCATCGGGACAGCGGAGAATACGAGGGCGATCTGGGCATCGAGCGCATCCAATCCTACTCCACGATTAATAAGGAATTGGCGGACGGCAAGATCGATCTGCTAGGTGCTACGGCGTGGTGCTGGACGCGCACCGAGTTCCAGCAGAGCGTTGATGTGTTGGTGGTGGACGAAGCTGGCCAGATGTCGCTGGCCAACGTGCTCGCCGCCTCCCGAGCGGGTCGGAGCCTCGTCCTGCTAGGCGACCCCCAGCAGCTTGAACAGCCGCTTCAGAGCAGCCACCCGGAAGGCAGCGAGGTATCCGCTCTTTCCCACCTGCTGGATGGCGCGGAGACGATGCCGGACGACCGGGGCCTGTTCCTTGCCGAGACGTACCGGCTGCATCCAGACATCGCTGACTTCACCTCCGAGGTCTACTACCGGGGCAGGGTGCAGGCGCGCCCCGATCTCGAGCGACAACGCATCGTCCCGCGTCATGGACAGGCATCGCCGTTCCTCGGCGCTGGCCTTCGCTACATACCCGTACCCCACGCGGGCAACCAAGCCAGGTCGCCGGAGGAGGCCGACGTCATCGCGCGGCTGGTCGATGACCTCATCGCCGACTGCGACTGGCGGGACAAGGACGGCGAGACGTCGCCTTTGGGGGAGGAGGGCATCCTTGTCGTCGCCCCCTACAACGCGCAGGTGTCGGCCCTGACGGAGGCAATCCCCGGGCTGGCGGACCGCATTGGCACCGTGGACCGCTTTCAGGGACAGGAAGCGCCCGTGGTGATCTACTCGATGACCTCCTCGAGTGCCGATGACGCGCCTCGGGGCATGGAGTTTCTCTACAACCCGTTCCGGTTCAACGTGGCGACATCGCGGGCGCGCGCCCTCTGCATCCTGGTGGGCAGCCCCGACCTGTTTCGACCGGAGTGCCGGACACCGGCCCAGATGCGCATGGCGAATGGATTCTGTCGTTACCGCGAACTGGCCGAAGTCGTCAACTATCCGTAGTCCGCCACCCATCCCATTTTGCCAAGGAGTCCCGCGATGCAAACAAAAACGAGTCTTACCCACCCTCTGAAGATCGACGCCATGCCCTGCGGCGGTGGTCTGCTGGGGATGACCCTATGTCCGGGGAAGCAGGCGGAGAGCTACTTCGGCGGCCAATGGGAACGCGACCTGGCGCTCGACATGGGCGTGATCGTGGACTGGGGAGCGTCGACCCTCGTCTCGCTTATGGAGAACCACGAGTTCCCCAAATTCGGGGTGCCGGACCTAGGCGATGTCGCAGAAGCTGCGGGGCTTGAATGGCACTGGCTTCCGATCCGGGACGTTCACGCTCCGGACGAGCGCTTCGAACGGCTTTGGACGTACTCGGGCCACATCTTGCGCAGAAAGCTCGCGTCGGGAGAGCGGATCGTCGTGCACTGCCGCGGCGGCTTGGGGCGCACCGGTACTGTCGCCGCCCGCTTGTTGATCGAATGCGGCGTAGAGCCGGAGGAAGCATTGCTCCGTGTACGAAAAGCCAGGCCGAGGACGGTGGAGTCCGGTCAGGAATCCTACGTCCTGCGCCAGCAGGCCGTTTCGTCGGACGACCGATATTACGCTGACCGGGTTCTCGGCTGCCTGCTGGGCGGCGCGGTCGGCGATGCCCTCGGCTACCAGGTGGAGTTCTCGAGTCTTGGGGGCATCCGAGAGCGTTTCGGTCCGGCGGGTATTCAACAGCCGGCCCTGAACGGCGCCGGGAAAGCGGTCGTCAGCGACGACACGCAGATGACGCTCTTCACGGCGGAGGGGTTGATCGAGAGCATCACGCAGAATGGCTTAACGACAACGGCCGATGCGCTCGATGCGGTCCGTGCCACGACGCTCGATTGGTACGCGATGCAGACCGGCGGGAAGGCGGGTGGCCGGTTGGCCGAATACGCTGTCCTGCGAGAAGGGCGAGCACCGGGTACGACATGCATGGGCGCTTGTTCGGATGGCGCGACGGGCACGCCTGAGAACCCGATCAACGACTCGAAGGGATGCGGCGGAGTGATGCGCGTCGCGCCCGTCGGCCTGTGGTTGGGATTGAGCGACGAGGAGACGTTTGAACTGGCGGCCCGCTGCGCAGCGCAGACCCACGGACACCCCTCCGGCTACCTGAGCGCCGGCGCGCTCGCGTCGATCGTGCGAAACCTCTTGGGCGGACTTGGGCCCGACCGCTGCGCCGACCGATCCATCGAAATCGGGCGCAACTGGCCAGGTGCCGACGAGACCGTCGCCGCCATGGAACACGCTCGCGAATTGGCGAGACAGCCCACTGTCGATCATGCCAGTGCAGTCGCCCAGCTCGGCGAAGGCTGGGTCGGCGAGGAAGCCTTGGCAATCGGTCTGTACTCGGCGCTGGTTGCGTCCGATTTCGCGGACGCAGTACGTATTGCGAGCAACCACGGCGGGGACAGCGATTCCACGGCCTCGATAGCTGGGCAAATCTACGGTTCCTGGAAGGGCTTGGCGGGGATTCCCCATCCCTGGATCCGTTGCCTCGATACCATCGATCCCCTGCTCGATGTGGCGGGCCACATCATCGCTGCGCACAGCCTGGATATGTCATCCCTTTGGAGAGGATGAAGGAAGCGGGGATCGATCCCGCCGACTTGGAAGCGAGGAGAACGCGAAAGTGAAACACGTCGAGTATGTGACCAGTGAAAACGTCACCATGGAACTCTTGAAGTGGACGATGGTTGGTACTGGAAATACCATGCCCCAAATCCCGACCCGGATCCGGATTTGTGGCGGAACAATCGCTCCGCTCTGACATCCACCTAGTCGGACCAGAACCGCTTGTCGAGCAACTGGCCCCATTCTCCGTCGTATGGATGTGCCCGGTATACGCGCTCTTTGCCGCGATAGAGCGGTCGGCCCTCGTTGGCCCACTGGAACAGCGAGCCCTCGAGGTTGAACACGTTCTCGAAGCCCTGCCGCCGTAGCTCCTCCGCCAGTCGCGAAGAGCGATAGCCGACGGAGCAGTACACGACAACGGTGTGTTCCGAGTCGTTTGGCTCCAGTGCGTCAAATGCCATGCGCGCGTTGCTGGCCAGCACCGCGCCCGGCAGATGACTGACATTGAACTCGGCGGCGGTACGGGCGTCGAGCAGGACGACATCCGGTGCGTCATGCGCTTGCATGGCGGCAAGTTGCCGCGTGGTCATCTGCGGCACATCGGGAAACGCTTCGCGGACGAAGCGCAGGGCTTGTTCCCAAGCAGGCGCCCTCGCATCGGCACCATCGGTCCGCTGGGCGCGCGGCGAATCCATCGTCGCATCTGAGTCAGATAGCGCCGACGGCGTCCAAAGGAATAGGACTCCGGCCAGCGCAATTGACAGAAACTTCGCGACAGTGTCGATTGCGGAGTGCGTTGTTTCGGATCGGGCGTCTCGTTTCGCCGTGCCCTCGGCACTCGAATGCGCCGGCGCCAGACTGGGGGCCATTGGTAGCGCGCCTCCTTTCAGGCTCGATCCAAAACAACATAACACGGACACCTGCATGCCTTTGAGCCGCGTTGCGTTGAGGTCAAGGATGTGGCACGACAGCGTGCCACGGCGTCTCTTCTGCGAGAGGTGCCGGGGATCGCTCCGTAGCGTGTTTTTTCATGATAAAGCAGGCCAGGAACTTTCAATTGGACGGTAAGATATTTTCAATTGGACGAGCATAAACTTGCAAATAGACGCTTCTAAAGTTACAAATAGCCGATGGCTGAGCCAAGACTGTATCCTCGATACGCCGAACGCCCGCTCACGGAGGCGCTCGAAGATTCGCCGGTCGTCCTCATTCACGGTCCTCGCCAGTCCGGCAAGACAACGCTCGCACAAATGGTCTGCGCGCCGGATGCGCTGACCTGGCGGGGCGAACCCCTACAATGGAGAGGGCAGCCACTCACCGTGGCAACGTCAAAGAGCCGAGGGTACGAGTATCTGAGCCTTGATGACGAAGTCGTTCGAGGCGGTGCGGAGGCAGACCCCATGGGTTTTATTGCCGACCTGCCCGAGCGGGTGATTCTGGACGAGGTGCAGCGCGCGCCGGCACTTTTCAGCGCGCTCAAGATGGAAGTGGACCGACGCCGCGTGCCGGGACGTTTCGTACTGGCAGGTTCGACCAATGTCCTGTTGGTTCCGAAACTCTCGGACTCTTTGGCCGGCCGCATGCAAATCGTCCGCCTGCATCCCCTCGCGCAGTGCGAACTGGCATCGACAGATCCGTTGATCGCCGGTCGCCCCGACGGCTTCCTCGACGCCCTGTTCGGCGAAGGGTTCAGGATGGGGCGGAGCGAACGGCTCGGTGGGCAACTCGCGGAGCGTATCGTTGGCGGCGGCTATCCGGCGGCGCTCGCTCGACCGGCCGGTCGGCGGCGTACCACCTGGTATCGGGACTACGTCGACGCATTGGTGCAGCGCGACATACGCGACCTTTCCCGGATACGCGCCCTTGACTTGCTGCCCCGCATTCTTGCGCTCGCCGCAGGTCAGTCAGCACGGTTGCTGAATGTCTCGGAGCTGGCTTCTCCATTCCAGGTCAGCAGACCGACGATCGACGAATATGTCGCTCTGCTCGAACGGATATTCCTGCTGGAGAGGCTTCCGCCCTGGCATAGCAATCGCCTCAGCCGTTTGGTGAAGACGCCAAAGCTGCACATGAGCGATACGGGTCTGGCCTGTGCGCTGCTGGGCGTGGATGCGACATCGCTCGCGAACGACCGGGAGTTGCTGGGTCAACTCGGGGAAACATTCGCTTATCAGGAGTTGCGGCGGCAAGCGAGCTGGCATGAGACGCCCTGCGAGTTCTTTCACTACCGGGACAAGGACAAAGTGGAGGTGGATATCGTCATCGAGCGCGGGACGTCCATTGCGGGCGTGGAAATCAAGGCGGGGGCGACCGTGAGGGAGTCGGACTTCCGTGGCTTGCGCAAGCTGTCGAAGGCTGTAGGTGATCGCTTTGCCGGAGGTGCCGTGTTGTACGACGGTGAAACGTGCGTGAGCTTTGGCGAGAGGCTCTATGCGGTACCGCTGCGTCTCCTTTGGGAAACCCGGCCGCGGACATAGTGAGGCTGGAGCGGCACCTGTCGACTTTCAGCCAGCCGACTCAGCCAGCGGCGCCGGCACCTGGAATCCGCCCAGTTCATCGGCCATCAAGCGCACGCACTCGATAGTCCGATGATCGCGGGCCCCAGCAGTGGAACTTCTGCGGAAACAATCCTCGGGAATTTCCGCGAACTGCGGCCGCAGCGCCGGCTCGATCACTTCGCCGTCCCGGTTGACAAAGGCGACGTCATCGTCCGCGATCATGATCCGGAAGGCACCGTGATGCAGCAGCCGGTGATGGGCGCTGCACAGCAGCACGAGGTTCTCGAGGCGGGTCTCCCCGCCGTCGATCCAGTGCCGGACATGATGTGCCTCGACATGGCGCTGATGCGCACAGCCCGGGAAGCGGCAGCGGCTGTGGTCGCGCAGCTTCAATGCCTGCAATAGCCGGGCCGGCACGATCCGCCGCCGGCGCTCGTAGTTGAGCAAATTGCCCCGCGCATCCTGGATAAACTCGGTGAGATCGGCGTCGCAGGCGATGTGGCGGGCATCCGCCTCGTCGATGCCCCAGTCGGGCTCGACGTAGTAGCGCGCGCCCCCTGCCGCCCGCTGCCCGGCCAGCTCGTTGCGGTCGATGGTCAGCATCACCTGGTAGCGCTGGCCGGTGCGGCGCCGCTTCCCGCGGCCCGCCAGGCAGTGCTCGGCCATGTCCACCAGCGCATCGGCGAAGCGTTGTTCTGTGCTCGCGAGCTCGAATATCAGCCAGTCCGGGAGATCATCCGTTTCCGCGGAAACACCTCCCGCGGCATCCACGTCGGTCACAACGGTACTTGCAGCCCGCGTGGAGACCTCCTTGCCGTTGCCGCTGCCCGCGCGATCGGCCGGAGTTTCCGCGGAAACATCGGTCGAAACATCCACCGCCGACCATTCGGACCGCGTCGGCACCGCTTTCCCGTCTATCGCGCCAGCGCCTTCCGCCGGCGACCGCGCTGTCGCGGCAGCAGCATCAAAATCGTCGCCGGCCACGACCGACTCGGCCGCCGCAGAGTTGTTTCCAGCGGCATGTATCGGCGCCCCGTCAGATCCTTGGCCCGCGACTTGCGCGCGACCGATGTCTTCCGCATCTTCGTCCGCCGCGGGTCCGGCGGTTCCCCGGCGACAGGTGGCCGCCAGCGCGGATTGATGGTGCGCCTCCCGCTCGTCCCTCCTGGCGTCGACGACCTCCTGCAGCGCCTTGATCACGAGCGCGCCACGCTCCGCCGGCACCGCCGCGGTAATGACCAGCATGCCGTCCTCGTAGTACCAGCTTAGGCCTCGCCGCTGTTCGCTGCTGGCGCACTCGCGATCGTCAGCACCGACCCGTTCGTAGGTTCGGACCAGGCTCTCCAGTTGTGCCGCGCTGCTGCCCTCGGCGATCGCCAGCAGCATCGCGTCGGTATCCGGCGTCGCCACCCGGGTGATGGCCCGCACCTTGGAATAACTGATCACCCCGTCGCGGAACGCGGCGTCGATGCGCGGCAGTCGCGCCAGCGCCCGGCCGATTCGGATGCGTTCCCGCGCTGCGCAGGATCCCAGGCCGCAGCGGTGGTCCAGCCAGTTGCCGAGATTGCAGTAGCCGCCTTCCTGCCAGCCTCGGGTGCGTTCCATGGCGGCAATGAGCTTGATGAAGCGCCAGTCGGCGAGGTTGATGTGGGCCGCCATGCGGGTGACGGCGCGGCGAAGTTCGGCGGGATCGTCGGGGATGAAATCGAGGTGGTCGGCGTCTGCTTCGAGGATGAGATGATCGACGGCTGGTTCGGGCATGAAGTCGGGATATTGGACGACTTCTTCGGTTGAGACGGACATGCTTTGAGGCCTTGATGCAGAGAGCGGTAGATACTGTATATATTACTAGTATATAGATCCTTTGTCGTTGTTTTTATTGGATAATTATATCCAAGTTACATCTGCGGATGGTGAGCGTCGAGGACGCGGATACTTGAAGGGGGCTTCCCTGCAAGGTGTCGTGTCCCGCAACAGGACACCAGAGACGAAAGTCCTGCCAGAAAAAAGCTATCCCCCGCGATCCGCGTATCTCGCGAGCTACCCAGCCGACTTGGCCAGCGGCGTCGGCACCTGGAATCCGCCCAGTTCGCTGGCCATCAAGCGCGCGAACTCAATGGTCCGATGATCGCGATAGGCCGCACCCACCGCCTGAATCCCGATGGGCAGGCCCGCTCGCGAGAGTCCTGTCGGAAACACCGTGCTCGGCAAGTACGCGTTCGTGATGAGCCCCGACCAGAATAGCTGCTCAAAATAGTCCCGTTGCGTTCCATCGACATCGATCGTCCGCTGCCCGAACGGCCTATGGTCATGGGGAAATGCAGTCGTCGCCATCTGCGGGCACAGCAGGATGTCCCACTCGTCGAAGAAGTCATCCCAGGCGAAACGCAGGTGTTCGCGCTTGAAGTTGTAGCGCAGCCAGTCGCGGTGGCTCAATACCATCCCGCGGGCGCTCACGGCGCGGAACGAGGTGTCCTGAGGATCGAATTCGGCCGCGCGAGCCTCGCTTCGCGCGTATTCGTCTTCCGGCTGCCCGGACGACATCACGGAGTTCAGGAGGCTGACATACGTGTCGTGGGCGCGCTTGACGTCGAAAGGCGGCCGCGCCGTATCGGAAACTTTCGCGCCGAGACGTGCGAGGGTCTCGCCGACCGATATCACGCGGTCGGCGATCTCGGTCGAAACAGGTGCCAGATCGTCGTCGGGCCACAGTGCCACGCGAAGGTCTCGCAGGCGACTGAACTCCGGCGGCGGTAGCTCCAGATGCCATCCGAGCCGTTCGCGACCGGGGGCGCCCGCCATCGTATCCAGGGCTATGGCCAGGTCTTCGGCGCTACGGGCCAGCGGGCCGCACACGCTCAGATCCGCGTCGGGCGTGTGTTCCAGCAGCTCGTGGCCGGCCATGGGCACGATGCCCCAAGTCGGTTTGTGACCGTATACGCCGCAGAAGTGTGCCGGGTTGCGGATCGAGCCGCCGATGTCGGAGCCCGCTTCCAGGGCGGTGAGTCCAGCCGCGAGGGCGGCGGCGCTGCCGCCGGAGGAGCCGCCCGGTGTGCGGTCGGTATCCCAGGGATTGCCGGTCGTGCCGTACAACGGGTTGTAGGTCTGGAAGTCCGCCAGGTTCACGGGGACGTTGGTCTTGCCGAGGAAATGCGCGCCGGCGGCGCGAAAGCGGCTGACCGCGATGCCGTCGGCCCGGCCCATGTTGTTGCGAAACGCCTCGAGGCCCCACGTGGTGGGCGTATCCTGCATGACGTAGGACTCCTTGATCGTCATCGGGACGCCGTGCAGGGGGCCGAGTTCCTCTCCGCGCGCCAACGCGGCGTCAGCCCGGTCGGCGTCCTTGCGCGCACGCTCGAAGACGCGGACGGGCACGGCGTTGAGATCGGGACTGTCGAGCTTCTCGATGCGCTCGATATAGTGCGCCGTCAACTCCGCCGAGCTGATTTCCCTGTTCCTGATCATGGCGGCGAGTTCCAGCGCCGACTTGAACGCGAGATCGGACATGTTTTCCCCAAATGACTGGTAGATCGATGCGGCAAGGTCTCGTAGGCGCTTGTCGCGATGGATGGTGCAAGCGTTCATGGAAAGCGGGCGAGCGTCAAGCAACCAGGTACGAAAGCCGTTGCCCACGGCCGGCGGGCGACCGGTTGCCGGACGCCGCACCAAATGACCGCACTCTGTAGTATCTTTGTGCAACCAAGTTCGATATGCCGAAGGGAAGGGCGAAATGCAGATCACCCCGATAGAAGGTAAGGGATTCGGCGCTAGTGTCACCGATATCTCGTTGGAGAACCTGACGGATGCCGAGTTTTCCGTCGTCAAGTCCGCTTTTCTTCAATACGGTTTCCTGGTGTTCCCGGCGCAGTTCCTGTCCCAGGAAGGAAACACGGCGTTTGCGCAGCGTTTCGGCAAGCTGCATTACGGTGCTCACCCGATGGCCAACAAGGAGCGGCGGGAGGACGGGAGCTACGGCGATACGGTTCCGTACGAATCTCAGCGCATGCGCGGCGTCTTCGGGAATCAGAACTGGCATACCGACTCATCCTATATTCCCATCAGCGCCAAGTGCGGGATCCTGTCCGCAGTCACTGTTCCCGACGAAGGCGGTGAAACGGAACTGGCGGACATGCGGGCCGGTTATGCCGCGCTTGATCAGGCGACGAAGGAGCGCATCGCGAACTTGAGCGCCTATCATTCGACCAAGGCATCCGCGGCCCACGATCTGGGCGACTTGCCGCCCGAGGACGAGGGCAGCATCTTCCACGACGAAGCTTACCTGCGTCCGATCGTCAAGGTGCATCCGGACACAGGCGTCAAGAATCTGTTTATCGGTCGACATGCGTTCGGCATATCGGGCCTGTCCCGGGAAGAGGGCAGGAATCTCCTGACGTCTTTGCGCGATTTCGTGGTCTCCGAACCGTCCCGCGTATACAGCCACCGGTGGCGGCCCGGCGATACGCTTATCTGGGACAATCGTTCCCTGCTGCATCGCGCGAGGCCCTACGACTACTCGCAACTGCGGGAATTCATCGCAGTTCGCGTTGCCGGCGACCCGGAGACGGAGTTTGCCTACCTCCCATCGGACCCCGAGGCACAAGCGGGTCGGGATGCGCTGAAAGCCGAAATGGTCCCGTTGCGCGAGGAAGCAAGGGCCAAAAGATATCGCGGGACAACGGCACCCGAGGCTGTCCGGGCGGCATAACGCCCCAAATGGCGGCGCGTTGCCCCGTAGCGGGCCAGAAGCGGTTCGATGAGGTTTTGGTTGCGCTGCGAGCGGGTGCTGCCGCACATGCGTGACCATGTACAATTCCAGGAACGCTACCGAACCGGATCGCAGTTCGAATGACTAGTGTTGAAGTCTACTGGCAGCCCGGCTGAACCGGCTGCCTCAAACTCAAGGAGTTTCTGTCGGCCCGTGCGGTCGACTTCGTTTCCAGGGACATCGCCAACGACGAGGAGGCGAGGGTGGCGTTCGATGCGTTGGAAGCGGACAGCGTCCCGGTCGTCGCCAGGGGCGGCCGTTTCATTCCCGGGATTGATCTCGGCATGGTCGCCGAGTTCCTGCAACTGCCCTACGATCCCGAACCCGCACTGCCGGTCGATGTCCTCATGACGCGGCTTGGCCACACCCTCGCCACCTCGACGCGCCTCACTGCCCAGATTCCACCGACAAACCTGTTAGACAAGCTTCCCAACCGGGATCGCACGCTGCTCTCGCTCGCCAACCACATCGTCCAGATCGCTGGCGGGTTCGTCGAAATGGCTGCAGGACGGGAGAGCACGGTAACCACGGGTTCAGGGATTGAACTTGAATGCGATGCCCTCGCGGAGCGTTCACGCGCAGTGGAAACAGAACTTCCCGGCCTGGTTGTGGAGCCCGCTCGTCGCGTCAGCACCTACCAGGGAGCGTTTACCATGCATGCGGCCCTGGAGCGCTGCACCTGGCATACGGCCCAGCACACGCGTCAACTCGCCATGGTGCTCGAGGGACTGGGAATCGTGCCGGACGGACCGCTCGGGAGCGACGATCTCGCGGGTCTCCCGCTGCCGGAAAAGGTTTGGGACGACTAGCCCGTCATAGCGACCTGCGCATGCCGTCGTGGGCACACTCATCCGGATTCGGCCGCGAGCACCTCGGCAAGACCACGATAGCGGCGCCCGAACCCTCGCCAGGACAAGAAATAGCGGTCGCCGAAAACCCACTGGGCGAAGGTATTGCTGTTGGGACCAGGCCAATACCGGTAGATGTCGCGCCAGGGATAGGTTGCGGGCGCGTCGGCAAGACGCGCGGCCAAATCGATCGCGGCTTTCCCCTGAAACAGGGTGACGCGCCAACTCCCGCCGTTGCCGACGCCCTGTTCGGGGGCTAGCAGATCGCGGTGCAGATGTCCCCAGCTCTCGCCTCCGGCGTCGGGTCGTTGCCATACTTCCCACCGGTCGACGCGGCCCTCCGCGCGTATCACGAACCAGTGGTGGTGCGCGATTGCGCCTATCAGGGGAATGCGAGCGGCGCGCAGTTCGACGGCAGGCTCGCCAATAGAGGTGCTTCTATGTTTCGGCATGCGGCCGTACCCGTGGGGTATGGGAGTTAAGATAACCCCGGGAAAGACGCGCGGGGGAGAACCGTGAAGACACCGATTTGCGACATGCTGGGCTGCGACTTCCCGCTCCTTGCGTTCAGCCATTGCAGAGACGTCGTGGCGGCCGTTTCGAACGCCGGTGGATTCGGCGTCCTGGGCGCTGTGGGACACACGCCGGAAACCCTGGATATCGAGTTGTCCTGGATCGACGACCAAGTGAAGGGCAGGCCTTATGGCGTCGACCTCATTGTGCCGACGAGTCTGGACAGCAGGGAAGAGGCTCTGGCGGTCGAGGAACTCGAGAGCCGCATACCGCTGGAGCACAAGGCGTATGTGTGCAATCTGCTCGCGCAATACGGAATACCCACCGACGACCTCTACGTGGAGAGGCCTCGCGCCGGTGTCGGCGACAACATGCGAGCCAAGGGCGCGGAACTCGTCCTCGACGCTGCCTTTTCCCACCCGATCAAGCTCGTTGCCAACGCCCTGGGGGTTCCGCCGCGGTTCATGCTGGAGCGCGGCAGGCGGGAAGGCGTGCCCGTGGCGGCATTGACCGGTGCGCGCGAGCACGCCATCAAGCACGCCGAGGCCGGGGTCGATATCCTCGTGGTGGCGGGGACGGAGGCCGGCGGCCATTGCGGCGAGGTCTCCACCCTGGTTCTGATTCCGGAAGTATTGGAGGCGATCAGGCCCTATGGCGAGATTCCCATCCTCGGTGCCGGTGGGATCGCCACAGGCCGGCAGATGGCGGCGGTGATGGCCATGGGCGCGCACGGCGTATGGACCGGCTCGGTGTGGCTGACCACCGCCGAAGCGGAGACCGCGCCGGCCGTCAAGGAGAAATACCTCTCGGCCAGTTCCCGTCAGACTGTGCGCTCGCGCAGTCGCACCGGCAAGTACACGCGCCAACTGCGCTCGCCCTGGACGGACGCCTGGCATGCGGAAGACGCGCCTGAGCCATTGCCGATGCCGTTGCAGCAGTTGGTCAGCGGCCCGCCGCTGCGAAAGATCGCGCGGCTCGCCGAGACTGGCCATCCCGGCGCAAGGCAGTTGACGACATACTTCGTGGGTCAGGCTGTGGGCCTGATGAACCAGGTGCAGTCCGCGCGGCAGGTGGTCTACGACTTCATGGAGGACTTCGTCAACGCGGCCGAACGGCTCAACGCGTTCATTGACGACGACCTCTGACGCAGCGTACGCGCCCGTGTGGACGGCGCCCGATAGGGCGACGGGTTTGGTCGTTAGCCTTCGGGCGGCGACTCGGCGAACTCACGGCCCTCCCGCTCGGCGGCGAGGCGGCGTTCGTTCCACGCTCGCCACTCGGCCCGGGATTCGGCACGGCCCTGCTCACGGCCCTGCTCACGGCCTTGCTCGCGGCCTTCCGCCTTGTGCGCCTCGATCACGGGGATGACGTATCGGTTCACCACGAACTGGTACAACGACATCAGCAGTTCTCCTGTGTTGTTGCCCGCGCGGGTCAACCCGATGGCGCGACATCCATGGAATAGCTACGGGCCGCGGTCCGATAGAAGAGGTCGTCCCGTTCATCCCGGGACAATCCGAGATCGTTCGCTATGCGCTTGAAGGCGTTCCACATGTTGCCGTAGGAAAAGGAGGCCTTGTCGACGGGGAAATTCGACTCGTACATGCACCGGGACGCCCCGAAGCAGTCGATCAAGTGCGCGAAATAAGGTCGCCACTCTGCGGCAAGGGTCGCCGAGTCCGGCGGAGCGTCCCAGTCCTCGAAACCGAAGCCGTAGTTCACCATTCCGCAGCCGCCGACCTTGACCACGATGTTCGGGCAGCGGGATACGATCTCGATACCGCGTTTCCACTCTTCGAACAAACGTCCTTCGCGTTGCCCCGCATAGGGTCCCAAAGCGACTGGTCCGCCGATGTGGTTGAGGACAATGGTGACGCCGGGAAAAGCATTCGCCAGGGCTGCCACCTCTTCCAACTGGCTGTGCAAGCCCCAGCAGTCAAAGGCAAGCCCGAGTTCATCGAGCGCGGCGAAGCCTTCCCTGAAGGCCGGCAGACCCAGCAGGCCCTCGGTGCCGGCGGTCGGATGGTGGGATCTGGGCATTTCGGGAGATGCGTGCCAGCCGTGGGCATGACGGATTCCGCGGAAGTTGCGCCCTGCCGCTTGGTGCGCCAGGAGCACCTCTTTTGCTTGCGCGCCCAGGGTGAGATCCGTGAAACCGACAATGGCGCCGCAGCACCGAACGCCCTGGGAAGCAAGCTTTGCCGCGAAGTCCTGGACGAACTCCGTCTCGCCTGCCGGCGCGTCCAGGCCACCGCCTCTGCGGTACTTGTACCGGCACTCGACGAAGACGGTGTCGATGACGTTGTGGCCTGCGTCGCGGATGTCCTCGATCAGTTCATCGGCCAGATAAACTACATGCCGGCGGGAACCTGGCGGCGATTCCGGCAGCGACCGGCGATCCCACAGGTGATGGTGCGGATCGATGATCGGCTGCTCCGGGTCGATCGCGTCTTCGGGCGTGCGCGCCAGCCAGCGTTTCAGATTCTCGTCCGGAATGTCTCTTGGCAGTTCGGCCATGGCAGCTCCTGTGGCGGTTGTGTTCGCGAATGATAGCGCGCTAGAGGAGTCCCACAGCCGAGGCCTTCGACTTCTCGGGTCGGGCACTTTCTTCTTCGTGCATAACCACGGTGCCCGCATCGCCGTCGATCGTCAGCGTCTGGCCATGTTGTATCCGCAGCGTGCCGTTGCCGACGCCGAGCACCGAGGGAATGCCGTATTCGCGGGCGACGATGGACGCGTGCGCAAGGATGCTGCCCATGTCGGTGACGACTCCGACCGCGTGGGAGAAGAGCTGGGTCCAGGCCGGCGTGGTGTTGCGCGCCACGAGAATCGTGCCGGGGGACATCCTATCGAAATCCGTTTGTGACAGGACGACGCTCGCCCGGGCTGTCACGGTGCCGGAACTTACTGCGAAGCCGTTCAGCGTATCGCTGGCCTCATCGTTCCGGATCTGGGTCTCCTTGAACCTGACCGATGGAATATTGCTCGCTTCCGCAGGGATCGTTCCCGGCGGGTGGTGACGCTTGCGGGCTTCGCGCAGTTCCCTGCGTTCTGCGGCGATTCTTCCGAATTCGGGGCGCGCCAGACCTTGCTGGCGCGCCGCGATTGCCTGCCTCAGCTCTTCGGTGACGAGGAAGAAGGTGTCTTCCTCGTTTCGGAAGGTGCCGATATCCACCATGCGTTGGCCCAGCTCGAACGCCATTGGGCGCAGGATTCGCCACGTGTAGCCGAAATAGAACGCGGTCTCTTCCCTGATGTGGTTGTACTTGCGGGCGAACCACAGCCGGTAGCGGAACTGCCAGTAGGTCAGCCATTCCAGGATCTCCGAAATTTCGCTGTGCTTTTGCTCGCGAATCGCGGCGGCACGGAGTTCCTGGTCCTTCGGTTCGTAGTCCGCGTCCTGCACCATCGTCTTGAGCGTGGCGAGCAACGCGGAGGGATCCTCCTCCTGTGTAGGCTCGATGAAGTCGAGGCTGTAGCCCTGGTGCCCGTACTTCTCGAAGTAGGCATCGATGGCCTTCAGCACCGGCCCGCCTTCGGGATGCTCGCGCAGCGATTCCATGAGGAACTTCGAGGGCGTCACGATAACGACATGGGAGAGTTCCGCGCTGGCGCGGACGATCTTCGCGATCTCGAACAGGTCCGTGTTCGCCTGCATGGTCTTCGATTCGAGGCCAGTGAGGAACTGGCCGCTGATGAAGTACTGATCCGGTATGTTTTCGCGCAGGAAGCACTGCAGGTGATCGTCCGTGGACTTGGCGATGCCGAACGTATGGCTCGTGTTGCCGGTCCAGTAGAACCCCTCTTCGATGGCCATCTCCAGTATGCCGGCCAGCAGTTCTTCGTCGGTTGCGGCCGGGATATCCACTTCGCGCCATTTTTCGGCCGTGGCGACCAGCCGCGGCATGGCCTCGTCCTGCCAGGACTTCCATCTCCGGTCGTTGTCCTGGGTCTTGTGGTTGGCGACATAGGTCGGATTGTCGCTCTTCGGCATGGTGAGGTCGTGTGCGAGGTTGTCGCCCTGGTAGCCTTGAGCAACGTTCTGAAACGCGGCTCGATCCTCCTCGGACAACTCCGAAAGGAAGAAAGCCATGTCGTGCGCTTCCTTCTCCGTCACGGGGCCCTGCCTCTGGCGTATCTCGTCGAGCATACGCTGTGACAAGGCCTCCATCTCTTCCAGCGCCATTGTTGGATCCGTCGGCATCCCCTTGTGGTCGGCCCGGTTATAGGCGTAGCCGTTGCAGGTCACGAAATGCGCTCCGCCGCCTACCATCATGCTCTCGCCCGCGCGCGAAGATTCCAGGCCTTCGGTCAGGTACAACTCCTCGAACAGGTCGCAGATAGGATCGGGCATGTTCTCGACAATTTGCCGCCGGTAGAGGATCTTCGCGGGCGGCGTAGGTTCCCAGACGACCTTGATCGGCTGTACGGGCAGGTTGGTGATGGGCCGCGACTGCAACAGCGACAGGTTGCCGCCCGAGGAAAACGCCCACTCGATATCCTGCGGCACGCCGTCGTAGAGCTTCTCGATCGCCAGCGCGGTTTCGGTCAGTTCCTTCAGCATGTCGTCGGTAAGGCAGGCCTGATCGCGTTCTTCCGGGGACACATCCTCCATCCTGGTGACCTGGTTCCCGGCCGAAACGGTCTTCTGTTCCTTCGGGCCGATAATGGTTTCGTTAGGTCTACCCGTCGCGTGATCGAGGATGTAGGTGTCAGGTGTCACCTCGCCGCTGACGACGGCTTCGCCCAGACCGAAGCTCGCATTGACGATCATTTCGGCGCGTTCCCCGGTCGCCGGATTTGCCGTGAACAGTATTCCCGATACCGCCGACGGGACCATGACCTGGACGACCACGGCCATGGCGACACCGTCCTGATCAATGCCGTTCTGGTGGCGATAGTCGAGGGCGCGCGCTGTCCAGAGGGAAGCCCAGCACGCTCGCATGGCCGCGACGACCTGGTCTTCGCCGCGCACGTTCAGGTAGGTTTCCTGCTGGCCGGCGAACGACAGGTCCGGTAGGTCCTCCGCGTTGGCAGACGAGCGGACGGCGACCGGCAGCGCGTCGCCGAGCGCGCGATAGGCGCTGGTGACTTCCTCGACGATATCCGGGGCAAGATCGCTCGCCGCGAAAAGCGCCTCCAGGTTGTCCGACGCCTCGTCGAACGAGACGCGATTCTCGACCACCGAGGGTCTTGCGAGTTGGATGATCCTGGGTTGTAGACCGTTGTCCGCGACGAAACTTCGATAGGCGGATGTGGTCACCAGGAACCCGCGCGGCACGTCGAATCCTGCGCTCGCCATCGTGGCGAGGGATTTCCCCTTGCCGTCCAGGCGTTCAAGCGCACCATTTTCCAAGATGTTTTCCGCGTCGAGCGTGGTTGTATATTGGTGCAATGGGGCCTCGATTCGCCGCTGTTGGGCTTGCGGGAGTTTACATCGGTCAACGGCGCAGTCGAGCGCGGTGGGGAATTTTCCCTGGGACTGCGCCAATTGATGGCCAACGTGCGTTCGGATTGACGCCGAGTGCACAACTCCGGTAGCGCCCGAGAATCCGCTTGAGCGACAAGATACTGACCCGGATATTGCGAACGGATCGATCGACCAGCATTTTAGGAGGCGGGCCGGAAAACGGATTGATCCATGAATCGCCTGGTTACGGCGTTGCTTGCGCTCAGCGTCCTCGCGGGCACTGGCGCGTATCCTGCCGGCGACAGCGCGCGAGGCGCGACAGAGAACGCTTCCGGCGTCCGGGAGGACGCGTCGGAAAGTGCCGAAGAGCTCGATCCTGGGATCGTGCGCTGGCTTTTGCGGTCGCGCTGGTGGCACGGAACGCCGGGCCGGCCGGCGCCGCCGACGGTATCGGATATTTCGCACGACAGTCTGACGGTGTCCTGGATGGCGCCGGAGAGCGAGGTATTCGAGATCGTGGACTACGACGTGCAATACCGCGCCGGGAGCGCCGCCGGGTTTGCCGACTTTGTCCACGATGGCACGGACACGCAGGCGACGATCACGGGTTTAGCCGAAGTCACGGAGTATCAGGTGCGGGTGCGCGCCGTGAGCGAGGTGGGCGAGGGGGACTGGTCGGCGATCGCGAGCGGCACGACCCTAGTGTCGTGTCACGCGAGTTCTGGCGCTTCAGAGTTCGCCATGCGCGTCAATGCAAGGCGTGGTCCGCAGGGAATATCGGGCATATTCGCAAGGGCCACAACGCGGCAGTGGCGTGCATGGCGATCTCCCGAAGGGCGCGCCCCACGGGGCCCGTGGCCGCGTTGCGCCCCTTGGCAATGGAGCCGACCATTCCCGGCGGGGACGCGCCTTGCCACAGACCCCGTGGGACGCGCTGAAGCGTCATAACTCGCGTGACACGACACTAGTGGCGCTGCCGGAGTTTCGCGAAGGCGCGAGCACGACGCGCGAGGTGGAGGAGAACACGCCGCCCGGCGAACCTGTCGGCGAGCCGATCACGGCGACGGTGAGTCGGGGGTCGCCGCGCTATAGCCTGGAGGGGGCGGACGCGTTCGTGTTCGCGATCGACGCGGCGAGCGGCCAGCTTCGAACGCGGCAAGGGATCAAATACAACCACGAGGCGCGGGACAGCTACGCGGTGGAGGTGGAGGCGGAAGACGCGCGGGGCGGGACGGCGCGGATCGCGGTCCGGATCGAAGTGGTGGACGTGGAAGAGCCGCCGGGCAAACCCGGAGCGCCGTCGGTGTCGGCGTTCGGCTCGACCGGGCTGCGGGTGACGTGGACCGCGCCGTCCAACGAAGGACCCGCGATATCCGGTTACGACGTGGAATACCGGGCGCGGCGTACGGAGGCCTATCTGGACGCCGAGCACGAAGGAGCGGCGACGCGGGCGACGATCAGGGGATTGGCTCGGGAGACGCTGTACGAGGTGCGCGTTCGGGCGGCGAACGACGAAGGGATAGGGGAGTGGTCGGCGACGGGCCAGGGACGAACTCCGGGCAGTGGCGGAGGCGGCGGCGGGGGAGGAGGAGGTGGCGGCCAACCTCCACCGCCCCCGCCGCCCCCGCCTCCGCCGCCCCCACCCCCGCCGCCCCCACCCCCTCCGCAGAATGCGGCTCCCGTCTTCACCGGTGCGTCGACATTCTCGGTAGCTGAGAACACGATGCCGGTCGGCAGGGTGATGGCGACCGATCCCGACAATAGCGACAACATCTGGGGGTTCACGATTACGGGCGGCGCCGACCGGAGTCGATTCTCGATAGACGCGACGGGGAACCTGCGCTTCACAAGCGCCCCGAATTTCGAGAATCCGACGGACATCTTCAACGCGGGTCCGTCGGACGCCCCGCGCAACAACGCCTATGTTCTGGTGGTGACAGCCACGGGTGGCGCGGGGCGCCGCGCGCGGACCGCGAGTCGTACGATCACGGTCGCGGTGTCCGACACGACGGAGCTTCCCGCAACACCGGCCGCGCCGACTGTCTGGTCGACAGCGTCAAACAGTCTTACCGTGCGTTGGACCGTTCCGGCCAACGCGGGACCACTGATTCGCGACTACGACGTGCAATACCGGGTAGGGAACAGCGGGGACTTCGACGACTGGGAGCATGGCGCCGCGGGCACCGTCGCTACGATCACGGGCCTCGTGCCGTCAACGAGCTACCAGATTCAGGTGCTGGCACGCAGCGACGAGGGCGAAAGTCTCTGGTCGCAGGCGGGAGAGGGCATGACAGTCGACACCGTACCGACAGTTCTGCGCGTGGGGTTCGTTTCCGACGCGGGTCCGGACGCCACGTACAAGCTTGGAGACACGATCCAGGTCGGCGTGACGTTCAGCGAAGCCGTCACCGTGGACACGACGGGAGGCACCCCGCAAATCGGTCTGATCATCGGGTCGGGCCCGCCGCGGCAAGCCCCCTATCTGCGCGGTTCGGATAGGACCGTGCTCGTGTTCCAGTACGAGGTGGTAGCGACGGACGCTGATACGGATGGCGCATCCATCAACGCCAACGCCTTGACGAAGAACAGCGGTACGATCAAGAAGAACGACTCCTCCGTGGACGCGACCGTGGCACACGGTGCGCTGTCCGACCAGTCCGGTCACGTGGTGGACGGTTCCTCGTCCTCGTCCACCCGCTCGTCGGGCGTCGTCGAAACCTTCGCGTTCAACCAGTCGTCTCCCCACGCCGCCGACCTGCAGGCATGCGCCTATTTCAGTCCCTCCACCGAAACCTGCGATTTCGCGCGCCTGCCGTACCTGGGTGCCGACACGAACAATCCCACGTTGGACGACGTCATGGCGCGCGTGCTCGTCTCGCACCGCTGGATGGGGGACAACTTCCGCACGATGCTCGCACGCATGCCGCCCGAGATATTGCCGCTATTCCGTTCCGTCACGGTGGTGGTGATCGCCAGCGATATTCGACCCGCATACTACAGCGCGGCGTACGGCGCGATCTACCTGGATGCCTCTTTCGTCGCGCTGACGCCGGAACAGCAGGCATCGATCACGGACGAGGAGGACTACCGATCCGGGTTTGGCAGCGAGCTGCAATTCAGGATCCCCTGGCGCATGGTGCGCGATAACCGTTGGATCTTGGCGCATCGTGATGCGGACCGCTCCCGCCGGATCGAGGATCTGATCCCCTTTCTCGGGTTCCTGTTGTTCCATGAACTTGCACACGCAGTCGATTGGATGCCTCCCGGCGAGATTGCGAGTCTTTCCCTCGACCAGAAGCCGTATCAGGTGGTCGATGCCCGGTTGTCGAGAAGCGTTTCGAATGCGTACCCGCTCACTTCCCAGGTGATGAAGGATCTCGCCAAGGTTTCCTTCCATGGCACTGGCTCGACCGCCACGCAGCGAGCGCTTGAGCCGGACGACCTGATCGACGAGTTTGCGCCGGATGGGGCTACGCAGTACTACTCCTACAGCACGGTGCGGGAGGACTTCGCGACACTGTTCGACAATGTGATGATGCGCTTTACGTTCGGCATCGCTAGGGACGTCGGAATCACGGATGTGCCCGCGTCGGGCGTGCGTTCGGATGGCGTGGTGGCCTGGGGACAGCGCGGCAGGATCACGGACACGGCGGTTGTTAACCGCGTTCGCGCTGCGGTGCGGGGGGTCTACGCAAACGACACGGCTATCCGCGACGCCGTTGAAGCGTATCTGGACGGCCTGCCGTCACCGAAGTCCCTGCGGGCAGGCGAGACCTGGGGCGCAAATGTGGTCCTGGGCGTTCCGGGCGGGCAGACTCGGCAGGGCGCCCCGGGAGAAGCGCTCAAGGACGACATCCTGAGGAGACGATCGATACATTGACCAACTGAGACGCCCATTGCTCTTTGCCGTCCAGGGAGTGCGCTCGTCGTGCTCCCTCTGCAAAATGGCCGCCATTGCGCCAAGCTCCGACTCTTTCTCGGGTTAATCTTGCGCGGAGGCAACCTCGGAAGTCAGGAGATATCGATGAATCGTCTGGAGAACAAGGTGGCCTGGGTAACCGGCTCTTCCCGCGGAATCGGTCGCGTTGTCGCGGGGCATCTGGCAAGCCTCGGCGCCAGGGTCGCCGTCCACGGAACGACGCCGACATCGACGCGACAACTGGGGGAAGCGGAGTCGCTCGACGCCGTGGCGAGGGAAATTTCGACAGCGCACGGGACGGATGTGATCGCGGTGCATGGCGACTTGACCGATGTCGATGCGGTGGCGCGCAACGTCGCCGAGATCCGGGATCGCTTTGGCAGAATCGACATCCTTATCAACAATGCCGGCGGCGACATCGGTTCGAAGGGCGTCGCTGCGGAGAACGCCGGCAAGCCCGTCGTCAACGACGCCGTGAACATCTCACTGACCGATGTCGAGACGATCCTCGACCGCAACCTGCGCACCTGCATTCTCGTCTGCCGGGCGGTGGTGCCGGAGATGATGCAGAGGAACGAGGGTTGGATCGTCACCATCGGCAGCATAGCGGGCCTGTCGGGCCATCCCCGGGAGGTCTCTTACAGCGTCGCCAAGGCGGCGGTGCACGAATACACGAGATGCCTGGCCGCGCAGCTTCGTCCCCATGGCGTGTACGCGAACATCATCGCTCCCGGCGAGATCATCACGCCCCGGTTCGAGGCCAGCCGCCCGACGCGGGACGAGCGCAAGGTGGAGACGGGCGCGCTGACGCGATACGGCTGGCCGCACGAAGTTGCCAAGGCGGTGGAGTTCTTCGTCACCAGCGATTCGTCGTATGTCACCGGCCAGGTGCTGCGGGTGGACGGCGGTATGCAGATCTGGCCCGGCTGATCGAAGATCAACGCACCCCAAGTCCGTACGGTTCGCCCCAGCTCAGTCCTTCGACGGTGGTCGTCTTGGGGCGGTACTCGCAACCGATCCAGCCGTCGTATCCGAGCCGGTCGCAGAGCCCGAACAGGTAGGGCAGGTTCACTTCGCCGTGTTGGGGCTCGTGCCGTCCGGGCACGCTCGAGAACTGGATGTGTCCGATGATGTCGAGATTATCGGCGAGGCGCCGCGCCAGGTTTCCCTCCATGATCTGGCGGTGATAGAAGTCGTATTGAAGTCGCACATTGTCGCGGCCGACGGCCTGCATGCAGCGGCGAGCTTCGTCGGTGCGGGTCAGCAGGTAGCCGGGCGTGTCCTCGCTGTTGAGCGGCTCCAGGAGGATGTGAATGTCGCGGCCCGCCGCGCGGTCCGCGGCGAAGCGCACGTTCTCGACGAATACTGAGTGGGCCTCGTCGCGGTCATGATTAGCGACCACACCGGCCATGACGTGAATCATCGAGACATCGAGCGCCAGCGCGTAGGCCATCGCCTGTTCGAAGTGATCCCTGAACTCGGCCTGTCTGCCGGGGATCGCCGCCAGGCCGCGCTCGCCCCTCGCGGCATCGCCGAGGGGCGTGTTGAGCAGGATCATCCGGATGCCCGCGTCGTCAAGCCAACGCCGTATCTCGGCTGCGGGATCGGGGTAGGGGAAGAGGAACTCTACGGCGGCGAACCCCAGATCGCGCGCGGCTCGCATGCGTTCGGCGACGGGAAGGTCGGGGAACATGGTGGTGATGTTGGCGGCGAATCTTGGCAAGGGAACGTGTCCTGCCCCGGGATGTTGCCGAGTGTACTCGCCTGCGGCAGGTGGTTGCGCGCCAACCGCAATACAACGCCTTCCCGTGCCCCGGCGAGCGTCGATGGCTGGCGGTGGGCGTGCTCGAAGCGCAATGCTCGCGTCGGCGAGCGAGCGCGTTGATTTAATGGACGGGCAGAGCGGGTGGGGAAGACGACTGCGGAGAGACCTGTTTAGCGTACAGGGTTGCAATGTTGCACAGCGGACAACTTCGGGCAAATGTTGGTAGTGTTCCTTCACGAGAGCCTTGGAAAGATGTAGGCACGTCGCGAGGGGAGACACCATGCCGTCCTATTTTGAATTCGAAGTGTCCCTGCGCTACATCAAGCCACGAATCTGGCGACGGTTCCTGATCGCCGCCGATGCCACTTTTGGCGACCTGCACCGAGCCATCCAAGATAGTTTCGGCTGGCGGAGTTGCCATCTCTGGGAGTTTCGCGGCACTGGCCGAAGCGGCACTCTGGCCGGATTGAAGCACGACGACTACATGGACTTCGAGGATGAAGAGGAAACGCCCGACGCCGAGTTGGTCAAGCTCGCCCCACATTTCACTCGCTCAAAGGCGTGCCAATATCTCTACGACTTCGGAGACGGTTGGCTACACGATGTAAAACGCAACCGTCGCGTGGCGTCTACGGAATGTTTCCACAGACAGTTGCTCGCTGGAAGGCGAGCATGCCCGCCGGAAGATTGCGGCAGTTTCCCCGGATACGCCCGTTTCGTTTCGGTCATCGAGACTGGAGTCGATCCATGGGGCGAGAACGTCGAGGAATTGTTGGAATGGCTTGGGGGGTGGGACCCGGCAACGTTTGACCTCGCTGCCTGGAAGCGGCGATTTGATGCCAGAACGGCGCTGCCCTAGAGTAGCGTGTTGGCGACAGCGCGACCTTTGCGGTGACGGGTGGGCGACCGGTCCCAGCGGGGCAGCTAATCACTGCGGTGGGCTGATCGCGCGCTTTCTCGGTCCCAGCCCGGATGTTCTCGCAGGAAGCTTTCCACCACTATTGGCGCAACCGTCATCCCGACGTCGTTACACGATTGCCCGGTATTCGCCGCTACGTGCAGAACCATGTGACCGCAGTGCTGAAAGGAGAGCCGATTTGGGACGGCATCGCCGAAGTATCCGCGGGTAATGTCGGCCGCAACACCGCTGTGGCGTGCGGTGTGCGCTCCCGAAGGGCGCGCCCCACGAGCCCCTGGCTGCGTTGCGGTCCTTGATAGTGTACTCGACATTACCTGCAGGCCGACGCCTTGCCAGAAAACTCGTGGGGCAGGCTGAAACGTAAGCAACTCATGAGACGCGTCACTAGCGCCACAAAATCCGTCGCCCTTGCGGGCGCCGTGTTTTACCCCCGCCCAAGCCCACCTATCCGTCGGTCCCGCTGGTGCGGCAAGTCGCAGTCTGCTAGCGCCACAAAATCCGTCGCCCTTGCGGGTGCCGTGTTTTACCCCCGCCCAAGCCCACCTATCATCTTGTCGATCTTGCCGCTGGTGCGGCAAGTCCGACAGTCTGCTAGCTCTCGTCCAACTCGGCGACGTCCGCGTCAACCCGGGCGCTCTTGTCCTCTTCCAGCCACCACAAGTGAGGAAATCCGGTCCAGTTCATGTGCGCGATCCCAAGGGGTGGATGACGGATACGGTCCCAGTACACCACGTGGCGTCCGACCGGATAGCCATCCGGAATCACGTAGAAGTTGTGGAGCAATATACGATCCAGGGCGCGCCCGGCGGTGTACATCGCCTCTTCCGTGTCCGATTGGAGGATCTTCTCCACCAGAAAGTCGATGGCGGAGTTCTTGATGCCCGCGTAGTTCCTCATACTGGGCAAATCTGCATACCGGGAAGTGAACTGAGTACGCAGGCGGTGGCGGTCCGGCATCTCCCCCACGCGGAGCTTGCGCACGGTCGCGTCGAAGTCGTATTTCCGCAGGCGATTGGTCATCAGGTTGCCCTCCACCCTGCGCAACACCGCATGGATGCCCAGGCGCGTCAGATTCTCCACGAAGGGCACCAGCATCCGTTCGTGATCCCGATAGGTGACCAGGAACTCCAGCGTCAAAGGTTCGCCGGTGACCGCGTGTACGCGCCCAAAATCCCTGACGACCCAGCCCGCTTCTTCCAGCAGCGCATCGGCTCGGAGCAACGTGTCTCGATTGCGGCCAAAACCATCGTTTTGGGGCAACTCCACGGGATCTGTGAAAATCGGTTCGGGAATCTGCCCGCGGAACGGTCGGAGCAACTCCAGCTCTTCGGCAGACGGCAACCCCATGGCCTGCAATCCCGAGCGGATGAAATAGCTGTTGTTGCGGGCCATACCGCTGTGCCAGTAGACGCGATTGGCCCACTCGAAGTTGTAGGCGAGGGTTAGCGCCTCGCGCACGCGGATGTCGTTGAACGGTACCCTGCGGGTATTGAAGACCACGCCAAAGTGCATGCCGTAGGAGTACCCCATCCTGTAGGTCTCTTTCCTGAACCGCCCTTTGCGATAACCGTCGAAGTCGTAGGCCGTGGCGAAATCGTTTTCGTTCTCTTCGAAGTAGAAGTCGAGTAAGCCGGCCCGCATTGCCTGGAGCAACACGCTCTTGCCGTAGAAGTAGGTGAGATCGATGTAATCGAAGTTGAAATGACCGACGGCGAGGTTGAGATCCTTGCCCCAGTAGTCGCGCACGCGCTCGAACACCACCTTGTGGCCGGGATCGATTGACTCGATACGGTATGGACCGTTGCCCAACGGGAGTTCGAGGGTCGTTGCGTCGAACGCTCTACCTTCCCAGAAGTGTTTGGGCAGGGGTGCGAACGAGGCGGTCAGGATGATGAGGTATGGTGTCCTTTCGGCAGTCTCACTGAAGTGGAACCTGAACGACCAAGCGTCGACCTGCTCCAGCCGAACTACGTCCTGGTACTCCTGCTTCCACGTTATCGATCCTTTGCGCTTGATCATGTCGAAGGTCCACAGCACGTCCTCCATGGTCACCGGTCGACCGTCGTGCCAGCGGGCGTTTTCACGCAGTTTGTACGTCACCCAGCTGTAATCGTCGGCAACCTCCACGCTCTCGGCGAGCCAGCAGTAGTATGATGCCAGCTCGTCCTCCCCCCGGCGCATCAGGGGATCGTAGATGTAGGAGCCCGATCCGTATCTGGGACTGATGTAGTGGGCAAGATTGCCCTTGTCCACATACGGATTCAGATTGTTGAATGTGCTGATGCTGCCGACGTTAACGCGCCCGCCTTTCGGGGCTTGTGCATTGACGTAATCGAAGTGGGCCATGTCCGGTGGATACTTCAGATCCCCGAAATACGAGAAGCCATGGCTCGGTTCTCCGGACCATGCCGGCGCCGCGAGCGCAATCGCGCATATCAGGCTAAGCGCGGGCCATCGGAAACCCGTCGGCTGCATGATTGTCCGGTCAGGCGATGGTTCGCGCCATTGTAAGGCACGACCCCGCGATCGGGAGAATAGGGCGGCCGCAGCGATTGCCGAGTCGCTAGAGATCGTCGAGGTCGACGGGCTGACCTCCCCTCCGGGACGACTCGAAGATACCCATGATGATCTTGATGGTTTCGATGTTGTCCCGACCGCTGCTGACAGGTTCCGTGCCCGTCCCGCAGCACTCCGCGAAGTGCAGGATCTCATTGACGAAGTAGTCCGGCGTCGGTAGATCGATATCGCTTGTGTCGAGGGGCTCGAACGGCGGATTTATTATCCTCTGCCGATCGCGCGCGTTGCGTGGATTCAGTTCTGCCCCCTTGAGCGAAAACATGAGGGTGCCGAAGTGCCGCGTCGGGCTCGCGTCGCTTTGGCCCGCCACCGGCATCGTCGAATGCAACGTCCCCTTGCTGCCAATCAGCATATACCCCCTCCCTTCGGGGGCCAACGAACTCCCTATGCCGAACACGTTGCCAATAGCGCCGTTCTCGAATTCTAGGGTCGCGGAGACCAGGTCTTCGGCGCCATTCTGCAAGTGCGGCGACAGCGACTTGCAGACCGCCGTCACCCGTTTGACGTTGCCGACGTAATAACGCAGCAGATCGAGGTGATGCACGCTGGTGACCATTAGCATGCCACCGCCTCGGTTGCGGTCGTCCATCCAATGTCCTTCCCGAGGGCGAGCGTTTCCTCCCCCCATCAGGTGGGTTCGAACGGCTTGAATCTCGCCCATCTTGCCGTCCTCGATGAGACGCTTCGCCGCGCGGGCTTCGGGGGAATAACGCAGGTGCTGAGCGATCATGAGGATCACGCCCGCCTCATCGGCCGCGTCAATCATGTCCCGGCAACCTTGCAGCGTGGGCGCCATCGCTTTCTCGACGATCACATGTTTGCCGGCTCGCGCCGCGGCAACGGCCAGCGGCGCGTGCGTGTTGTGCGAGGTGCAGATGTCCACCGCTTCGATGTCCGCCTCGCGCAGCATTTCGTCGGCGTCCAGATAGACGGCCTCGACACCGGCCCGCCCGGCGTAGTCCCGGGCGGCGTCTTCGACGATATCGCATACGGCCATGAGCTGTACGCGATCGCGATGCTTGAGGAAGGCGGTCAGGTGTCGATTGGCAATGCCTCCCGAGCCGATGAGGCCAATTTTCAGTGGTTCGGACATGTTCTCCTAGCTCCCTACGTGTTCTCTTGCGAGTAGCAAGAGTAACCCATTGCGACGCCGACACTTATTGTCGAGACCGGCTCAACGCACGCTCACCTGCCGGTGACGACACCCCAACCGGGCCGGAGCCGCGCAAGGTGCTCGCGCTCGTCAAACGAAACCCCGATCTCACGGCGGAGCAATTCCAGGGAGAGTGGCGGCGCGGAGTCGGCCCGCAGGTGGCGGATTTGCCGGGCGTTCGCCGCTATGTACAGGCCTATTGCCGATTGGGGCTATATCGGGCCGGAAGGGAGCCGGCATTCGACGGCATGGCCAGCCTTTGGTACGGAGAGCCCTTTTCGTTGGCCCAGGAAGGGTGCCGGATCGTGGCGCTCGAAGAGACGCTGACGGACATCTCGCGGATGGTGGCGCTGGCAGTGGAAGAGGTCGTTATCCTCTAGGAGCCTTCAGCCCACTGGATTACAGTGCGCCCGTGACGCCCAGGGAACTTCCACGTTGCAACTCCTCCAGCGGTGGTGGCAGTGTTGTTCCATGGAAGCTTGCGACGCTAGAACTTTCGCACGAACAGGGCCTGCAAGGCGCGTTCGTCCGTGACTTCAGGCCAACGTCCTCTGCAAAAAAACAGCCCGCACCAAATGGTGCGGGCTGCGCTAAGAATCAACTCAGCAAGTGCTGCGTGCTACGGGGTATAGGTGAACTCGAACCCGAATGCCCGCGGCGGGTTGAAGCCGTGATAGCCGCTGTCGCCGACCGCATAGATGCCTATCGCATCGTTGAGATTCTTGACATAGAAGCCGTACTCGGTGTTATCGCGTCTCAGCAGGAGCTTCACATTCACGAACGTATAGGTTGGCGTCGGCCGCTCGTTGTTCTGCGTCCGGTACACCTCGTCGCCCCTGTGGTAGACATCGCCGCGCAACGTAGCATCGTTGCCGAAGAGCTCGAAGTCATACATCAACGAGGCGAAATAGCTCAGTACGGGCGTCAACTCGATGCGGTTGCCCGGATCGATGTTGATGCTCCGTGCTCCCCCGCCTATGGGCGCGCCCCCCTCCTGCGCCAGGGTTTCCGCATCGGGGACCCACGCGCCGCCGAAGTGCGTGCTCAACGCGTCGGTCAACTGGCCCCGCACCTCGAACTCGAGGCCGCGGGATGCGCCTCTTCCGACGTTGTCGTTGACGGTGAAGTCATACGGCTGGAATCTGTCCGGGTCGTCGGGATCCACCAGGGCCGGGAAGCTGACACTGGTAGTGACGACCGCGTTGTCGATTGCCGTGTCATACACGTTCAGCGTGACATCGAGCCGTCCATCCCAGACCGTCGTCTTGATTCCGAGCTCAAGGGTCTCTATATCGTCACCCTCGAACGTCAGCAGTTCCTTGGCCCGTTCGGCGAGCTCGGCGGCGCGGGCGACGCCCTTGGCGGCCAGTTCCTCATACACGGTAACCTGGCCCGAGAGCCGGGTGTTTACGCCTCCGGAGCGGAACGCGGTCGCCCACGTGCCGTAGATCATCACGTTGTTGTTGGGCCGCCAGGTGAGGGTGACCTTCGGCGCGGCCTTTTGCTGCTCCTGTGTCTCGCCCTGTTGCTTCGTGTTCTCGAACGGGTGCCAATCGCCGCCCGGTCCGGCGTACAGTTCGAACGAACTATCCGCGTAGCGCGCTCCACCCAGGATCTCGAACTGATCGCTAAGGCGATAGCTCACCTCGCCGAAGACCGCACGCTCATCCCGGAACTGATAGGTCGAGGAACCCTGATTCGTCCCCAGTGTGCGCCTGTGGACCTCCCGCATTTGCTCGGGGGTCATGACGTTGGGGTCGAACGTGAAGCCCCCGTGCCGGCACTTCACGTCCGCGTACTGCGGACCACCGTAGGAAACCTCGGCGTTGTGCCCCGTCGCGCCGCAATACTGCGCAAGGCGCGGATCGGGCGGCTTGTAGATGTCCTGGAAGTAGACACCGACGCTCCACTGCAACCGGCTGTCCGTGGTGGAGACCAGGCGAACCTCGTGGGCCGAGCGTTCATTCAGATCCGAGTGTTGCCGGACGCTGCTGCGGGCCCAGAATCCGCCGGGGCCGCAAGGCGGGTCCAACTCCGCGCATATCTTATCGACCCTGTCGTTCCAACCGTTGTAGGAATTGCGGTCTCCCTCAGGACCGTCGGTAATCGTCAAGTGTGGGAAATTGGCAAGGTGTGCCGCTATTTCCTCGGTGGTAATCCTGATGGTGCCGAAGCGGCCACCGACCCTCTGCTCCTCCGCATAGGTGATGTTGTGCTCATAGAACGAGCTGGAAAACGTCAGGGCCGCCCAACCCAGGTCCCATTCGGCGGTGAGGTTGTGGATCCACGTGTCCGACTCTCCGCCGTCGTCAAAGTCCGGCGAGGCCATGTGCGTGATGTAGACGCTGTCCGGGCCGTCCTTGAATCTCCCGGTCTCTCCGTCGTGCCCGCCGTTGGGGCCGCTCTCGCAACCGCCTATGACGGGATAGTTCGGTATCGAAGGAACGAAATCGCCCGGCGCGAGATTGGCATCTGCGGGGCGCCAGTCCTTGTAGCAGTGAAAGCCGATCCCGGGGCCGCCGATATCGCTATAGATATAGGAAGATGTCCCGGTGATCGTCAACGTGTCGGTGGGATAGAAGGCGATTTGGGCCCTGTATCCCTTGTCCGCGACGAAATCGACATCCTCGATGATCTTGGGCCCGATCTTGTCGATGACACCCGATTTGTAGCGCGTGTAGGGGGTGATGCGCGCCGCCAGACGATCCCCGAGCGGGATATTGACCATGGCGTCGATGCGGTGCCCGAGGTCATTGGACTGCGTCGAGTCCTCGAACCTGGCCTGGACGGCCCAGTCGAAGCCCTCTGGGCTGGCTTTCCTGGTGATGTAGCGGATCGCCCCCACCATGCTGCCTTCGCCGTAGAGCGAGCCCTGCGGACCTTTGAGCACCTCGATGCGCTCCAGGTCGAAATTCGGAAGCAGCGGCGACCGGGAGCCCGTGCCCTGTACGGGTGTGTTGTCCACATACATCGCGATCGGTCCGGTCGGAGCCCTGAACTGGGCGACTCCGCGCGCTGTGACCCTGTGCCATGTCTGCGTGGCGTTGCCGTAGTTCAATCCGGGGATCGCCAGAAACAGGTTCTTGATATCCTCGACGCCCCGCTGCTCGATATCGACGGCCGTTAATGCCGAGATGGTCAACGGCGTGTCCATCAGTTGCGTGTCGCGGTACGTGGCGGTGACCACGATCTCCTCGACCAGCGAACCGCCTCGGGCTTCTTCTTCCTCGTCGGACTGGGCCGCCGCGGGCAAGCCGAATGTCATGCCGATCGCGGCCAATGCCGCAATGCCGAGTCGTCCCCGGCTCCTGAAATGAATACTCATTAAATCCCTCCAAAGTGGAATGAGTGAATGTTGCCACACCACACCGTCGGCCCGCAATGCCGGGCCGACGGTGTCCTCTCACGTGACTACGTGCGGTAAGTACACCAAACGATGCCACGCTGTCAACGTCAATGCCAACATGAGGATGAAATTGGACCGCTAACGAGGTTGGGGTGGCCAAGGCGAGCCTTGAGAAAGGACCGTGCGGCGGGCTGCGCGAAGGGTCAGTTCGGCAGAACGCGGCGCTTAGACCCACCAAGATCGGGCTCGGCGGCTACCCGCTCGTCACTCTCGCCCGGGCGCGCTCGGCGGCACTCGCGAATGCACGCGTCGCGAAGGCGGGCGGCGATCTCCGGAAGCGGAAGCGCGGCGTCGTGCGTAGGCCACCCGACCACATTAACCGACTAGTGCTCCGTCAAGCCCAAATCTACGGGTATCTGCGGTTCTTTTTGGCCCCTGATAGTTTTCCCCGGCTGAAGCCTGTTTTCTTGCGAGGCGAGGCGTATCCCCTCGCGCTCCCCGGCTGAAGCCTGTTTTCTTGCGAGGCGTATCCCCTCGCGCTCCCCGGCTGAAGGCTCCGTTGCTCCTCCTTGTGTGGGGCCTGCCACACGGCGTCGTCGCGCCTCGCCAGGAACCAAAAATCCCTCGCAGCTACGCTCGCATTTTTAGACTTGACGGAGTACTAGCTCCGAAGGATCTGCCGCCGCCAATCCATGGTTCTTCATTCGAGCGACAGCCTCGCGATCAAAGCTTGCGAATACGGTGGCGCCAAGGGTTTCGCCCTGATAGGCGATGACGCCATCAGCGAAGTCTCCCCCCCGCCTCCAATGCGGCCAAACCAGCATCCACTACCGGTGGCTCGGTGACGACGGTGTCAACGGCGACTATGGCACTGATGGTCTCGGCGACCTCGTCGCCGCTGAAGCCGTATCCGCGCCTTAAGACCCATGACAGTTCGCAGAGTACCGGAACGGGCACCGCGATGACGGTCGCGTGCCGCAGCAACGCTTGGGCGATTGCGGCTTGATCGAGATCGTCCTGACGACCGTGCGAAGCAAAGTGTTCGTATACGCCGTGATGTTCAAGAGTCGCTCGCCCACCCGGATGCAGCGACCTCGTTTAGCTCCTCGACCGAGAGCTGCGGAGTTCCAGATCTTGCCAGCATGCCGAAAACTGAATCGATCGGCGTTCCACGTTGGGGCTTTAGTTGTATTCGCCCGTTGTTGAGCAAGTCCACTTCGAGCTTGTCGCCAGGACGCACGCCGAGATGCCTGAGCAACGGCTTGCGTAGGGTGATCTGTCCCTTGGCTGTGACGGTAACGACGATTGTCATGACTGCGCTCCCGCTTGACGACCGTTGGCCTCCCTCCGCGATCAACTGAACGCGCTGGCGTTGAATACGTTGGACGCAGACAGTTCGAAACCGCTGAGCACGGCCGAGGAGGCGACATCCCCTGGACCAAAGACGCCGTGGTCGATGTATCCGTCACAGTCAAACGTGAGCACCGTTATCTTGGCGGCCTGGGGATCGACGATCCAGTATTCCGGTATGCGGAGGTCTGCGTAGTCCGCGCGTTTCTGCCCGTAGTCGCGCTCCGGATCGTCCGGGCTTACCACTTCGACGACGATGTCGGCACCAAGCCAATAGCGATCCTGACGACGCGAATCGGTGGCGTCCAGCAGAACCATCAGGTCGGGCTCGCGGAAGCGACCCTCGCGGATGCGGAGCCGCAACGGTGCAACAAGCGCTATACCGTTTTCGGTTCGGACACGCTGGTCGAAGAGGCGGAATAACAGCATGAGGATGGACTGGTGTGAATCGGTGGGTTCACGGAGTTCCTCGATGCATCCGTCCGCGAACTCCACCAGGCGGTTGCAGCGGTCGGTGAGCCACAGGTAGTCGACCTCGTTCCAGCACCCCTGCGGGGGACGGGCATCGAGCAGGATGGCGTCAGCAGATCGCTGGGGCGTTGCGACTATTTTGGTCATGAGATGATGATGGCATCTGGTGTGCGGCGCGGCAAATTCGCAGCGATGCCAAGATGAAGCTGCGTCCCATCCCGGCTTGGCGCGGTTGGTTGTTCAGTCCCTCCGTTACTACCGCGCCCAACAAGGGCGGGACGGCGCCGGGGGACGCGATACATCCTAGTGTTCCGTCAAGCCCAAATCTACGGGTATCTGCGGGTCTTTTTGGCCCCTGGACTTCGTTGCTCCTCCTTGTGTGGGGCCTGCCACACGGCGTCGTCGCGCCTCGCCAGGAACCAAAAATCCCTCGCAGCTACACTCGCATTTTTAGACTTGACGGAGCACTAGGCCAGGACTTCCGCATCAGGCGCGTAACGCCCCCGCGCACCTGAAGGCGACCGCCAAGTTCTCCGCAAAAAAACAGCCCGCACCCAAAGGTGCGGGCTGCGCTAAGAATCAACTCAGCAAGCGCTGAAGTTTTACGGGGTGTAGCTTACCTCCAGCCCGAATGACCGCGGCGGGTTGAAGCCGTGATAGCCGCTGTCGCCGATCGCATAGGGAGCGATCGCGTCGTTCACGTTCTTGATGTAGACGCCGTACTCGTAGTTGTCGCGGCGCAGCATGAGCTTCAGGTTCAGGAACGTATAGGTTGGCGTCGGCCGCAGGTTGTTTTCGGTCCTGAACACCTCCTTGCCCCTGTGGTAGACGTCGCCGCGCACCGTGGCATCTTGGCCCATCAACTCGAAGTCATACATCAACGAGGCGAAATAGCTCAATGTCGGTGTAAAGCGAATGCGGTTGCCCGGTTGGATGGAGATGAGCTGCACGCCGCCTACAAATCTGCCCGCCTCCTGCGTCTGCGTTTCCGCGTCGGGTACCCATGCACCGCCCGCGTGCAGGCTCAATGCGTCCGTCAGTTGGCCCCGCACCTCGAATTCCACCCCGCGGGATGAGGCCTGGCCGACGTTGTCAGTGACGGGTCGGGTATAGGCGTCGGCTATCGGCACTGCGGTCGTAGGATCCACCAGCGCCGGAAATTCGCCGCTGGTCGAGACCACGGCATTGTTCATTTTCATGTCATAGGCATTCAGCGTGAGGTCGAGCCGTCCATCCAGGACAGTCGCCTTTACTCCGAGTTCCAAAGACTCTATATCGTCGCCGCCGAATGTCAGCAGCTCGCTGGCCCGTTCGGCGAGTTCCGCGGCCTGAGGGACACCCAGCGCCGCGAGTTCCTGGTATTCGGTAACACGGCTCGTGAGCCCGGTGTTTACGCCGCCGGCGCGGAACGCGGTCGCCCACGTGCCGTAAATCATCACGTTGTCGTTGGGCCGCCAGGTGAGGGTGACCTTCGGCGCCGCCTTTTCCTGCGTCTGCGTTTCGGCGCGTGGCGTCGCCTCGGAGAGCGGCACCCACCGGCCGCTCGGGCCGCCCAATGCGGTGAACTCACTCTCTGCGTAGCGCACTCCGCCCAGGATCTCCCACTGGTCGCTTAAGGCGTAGCTCACCTCGCCGAAGAGGGCCTGCTCATCCCGCACGGTATAGCCCGCGCCGCCCGTCCGCATGAAACCCTCTTGCAGGAGGCGGTGGACTGCCCGCATCTGCTCGAGCGACATCGCGGGGTTGAAACTCAAGCCGTTGCGCTGGCAGGTGATGTCGGGATACTCGGGACCGCCGTAGATGACGCCATGCTTCGGCCCCAGTGCGCCGCAGTACATCCAGCTCTTTGGATCGTCCCCGTTCTCGATGTCCTGACTGAAGGCGCCGACGCTCCACTGCAACCGGTTGCCCGTGGTGGAGACCAGGCGCACTTCATGGGCCTGGCGTTCATTGACGTCCGAATGCGCCCGGACGGAGCTGCGGGCCCAGAATGAACCGGGTGGGCAACCTGCTATCTTGCACGCGGCGTCGACGGCGACGGGCCAGGCCGACCCCGGGCGGACGAAGCCCGACCTCGTCTCCTCGCCATAGGTGATGTCGTGCTGATAATTCCCCGTGGATACGATCAGGTCCGCCCAACCCAGCGACCATTCGGCGGTGAGGTTGAAGATCGTCGACGACGACTCTCCGCCGTCGTTAAACTGGTTCGAGGCCATGTGCGTGACGTAGACGGCATCGGGGCCGTCCTTGAATCTCCCGGTCTCCCCGTCGAGCGTGCCGTTGGGGCCGCTTTCGCAACCCCCTATGACGGGATAGGGCGGTACTTCAGGTTCCCGATCATTGTCAGGGATATTGCCCGCGGGGCGTCGGTCTACGTAGCAATGGTGGGCAATCCCGGGGCCGCCGATATCGCTATAGACATGGTAGGCCGTCCCAACGATCGTGAGCGCGTCGGTGGGATAGAAGGCGAGTTGGGCCCTGTATCCCTGCTCGTCGACGTAATCGACATCCTCGATGATCTCGGGCCCGTACTTGTCGAGGAGACCGGGTTTGTTGCGCGAGTAGGGGGTGATGCGCGCGGCCAGCTTCTCCCCGAGCGGGATATTGACCATGGCGTCGATGCGGTGCCCGAGGTCGCTGGACTGCGTCTGGTCCTCAAACCTTACCTTGATGGCCCAATCGAAGCCCTCCGGGTTGGGCTTCCTGGTGATGTAGCGGATTGCCCCCGCCATGCTGCCTTCGCCGTAGAGCGAGCCCTGGGGACCTTTAAGCACCTCGATGCGCTCCAGGTCGAAATTCGGAAGCAGCGGCTGCCGGCTGCCCGTGCCCTGTACGGGAATGTTGTCCACATACATCGCGATCGGTCCGGTCGGGGACCTGAACTGCGCGACTCCGCGCGCCGTGATTCGGTGCCAGGTCTGCGTGGCGTTGCCGTAGTTCAATCCTGGGATTGCCAGGAAAAGATTCTTGATGTCCTCGACGCCCCGCTGCTCGATGTCGACGGCCGTCAATGCCGAGATGGTCAAGGGCGTGTCCATCAGTTGCGTGTCGCGGTACGTGGCGGTGACCACGATCTCCTCGACTAGCGAATCGCCTTCGTCCGCTTCTTCTTCGGCGGACTGGGCCGCTGCAGGCAAGCCGAACGTCATGCCGATCGCGGCCAGTGCCGCAAGATACAGCCGTCCCCGGCTGCTAGCGCAGTAAATACTCATTCATTTCTCTCCATCCGAGACCACCGCGTCGCGGTGTCGGTTTACTCTACAGAACCACCCATAATACACCGTCGCGGATGCCTCGTGTGCGGGTTCATGGGGATGTGGGACCGGGAGGGGCGGTCCTTGCCGGGAAGGAACTCGTTCGTCGGCTTACCGCGTTCCCCAATGAGTGTAGATTATTCAGAGCAGCCAGGATTGACGTGGAACCGGATCGTAGACAATGCCCAAGCGCATGATCTCCAGATTGTCGCGATTGGCCCTGCTGGTCTTGTCGCAGGCCGCCGCGGCGGCGGAATCCGATGCACACGGGGTGGTTTTCGACGATGAGACCAACCGTTATCACGTTTATCCGGGGGGTGATATCCAGGCCACACTCGAAGCCGCGGCCGAGAACAGCAAATACAAGACCATCACGGTACATGCGGGAACCTACCGGCCCGACAGCGCCAGGCAGGCGGTGATCTGGTTCAACCAGCGTCACGACGGCATTTTGCTTCAGGCTGAAGGGGAGGTCATTCTGACCGCCGCCAACCCTGACATTGCGAACGAGGCCGATGCCAGTTTCCCGGCCGTGGTCAATCACGTGGTCTATTTTGGCGACGGCATCAGCCGCAAGACGGTGTTCGACGGTTTCAGGATCACCGGAGCGAACGGTTTTCTGATCTACGGCGGGCCGAGCATCGAGTCCAGCGGGAGACTGCGGAAAACGCTCTTCTTCTACCGGGATGGTGGGGCCATCAAGATATTCGGCAAATCCTATCCAACCATCCGGAATATCGAGGTTTACGACAATTACGCAAACCCTTGCGCGGGGGGGATTTCCATCGAGCACGGGCCGGGCGTGCTCAGCAAGACGCCCGTACTGATCGAGAACTGCATCATGCGCGACAATCGCGCGGAGATTACCGGCGCGGCCATCGATGTCCTGCCGTTGGGCAACGCCGAGATCAGGAATTGCCTGTTTGTCGGCAATGTCGCCAACGTCGGGTATGACTGGATTAGCGGAGCGGAGCCTTACAACGGGAAACACGGCTCGGGTGCGCTGACCGTGTTCGACACGGCACGGGCAACCGTCAGCAACAGCACATTTACCAACAATTGGGCGGGCGTTGATGATCGGGCCGAGGGGAGCACGTACCGCAACAACATCTTCTGGAAGAACAATCTCCCGGGCGGAATCGCCGAGGGTGCCCGCTACGAGATGGATATCGTCAATTCAGGCGGCGTCACAGGAAATTTTGTCAACGGCGATTTGGATGACGTGCAGGACAGCATCGACGCGGAGCGCAATACCCTGGATGCGCCCGATCCGCTTTTCGACGAGAGTTTCGTGCCGACGGCGCGCGAATACTCGGAAGCCGGGTACCGGCCGTTTGCGGCTGGCCAGGACGACTGAATCCGAACCTCTAGCCCGCCGTCTTACCACAAGACGGGAGCCGGATACTGGGCGATGGCAGAGTCGGGCGTGACGATGGTCAGCCCTTTCAGGATCGCTTGGGAGACAAGGCCACGATCAAATGGATCCCGGTGGTGGGCGGGCAACAGCGGATCGTGAGCGGCGGCTTGCTCGTCGAACGCAAGCGGCTGGATCTGGAGCCACCGCCGCCGGCTGGCCACGTAACGATTTGGAGGCTCAGGCAGGGACAGGCGACCCAAGCGGTGCTTGATGGCGATCTCCCAAGCGGACAATGCGCTGAGATACACCTCGTTGCCAGGATGGCGGCAACTGTCGCGGGCCGTTGCTGTCAGGCTGGCGTCGTCGGCGGCAAGCCAAAGGAAGGTACAGGTGTCGAGCAGCAGCCTCACTTGCCATGGGCACCTTCGAACGCGTCGAGCAACTCGTCCGGCAGGGGATCGAAGAAGCTCGCCGGCACGGTCATGCCTCGGTCGATGCCGACGGGCCGTTGTTCGCGTTGCGGGCGAGGCAGCGGTCGAATTTCGGCGATGGGCACGTTGCGCCGGCAGAGCGTGATGAACTCGCCTTTCTCCACTCTGTCCAGATATTTGGAGAGGTGTGCCTTGGCCTCAGCAATATTGATTCTGATCATGGACCGATACTAGACCAGTTAGTTGGTCATATTCAATGGATCGAGGTGGGGCATCCCGCATCTACGATTTAAGTTAAGGATGGTAGCGTTGTAGAAGGAGGTGGGGCAAAGACGACTGATCCCTATCCCGGCATCCGTCCGGCACCGGGGCTCTTCGGCTCTTCGACTTCCAGCAAGGTATTCATTTCCCCGGCGTCGGAAATGACCTGCTCTTTGCCGGAAGGCCACAAAACCCGGATTCCCTCGATCTTGCCGGCATCGCCCAAACCGAAATAGAGCGGCATGCTGCTCTGTGACAGATAGCCGGACTTGCCATCCATCACTTGCACGTAACTGCCGGCATCGGTTGTGAGCTCCACGCGCGCGCCAATACCGGACCGGTTTGAAGTGGTGCCCTTGAGGCTGACTTTGAGGTACCGGGTCTTCGCGGACACCGATGTCAGATTGTTCACCAGGACCATGGGCTCTGTGTTGAATTCATTGGTGACGATGTCCAGGTCACCGTCTTCATCCAGGTCGAATATGACGGAGGACCGGGTGCCCCTTGCGCCCCAGATTTCCACCAGCCCGCGCCGGTCGCTGCAGGCCCAGAACTCTGCATCCTTCTCGTCGTCACAATCCAATGTGAACCAGCGCACCGCCGAGAGTTGATTGCGTCTCGGCTCTACGCCGAGGATGAACTCGGAGTCGCGGAACGTTTCGCCGTTTTCGTTTAGCAGGACCGAGTTGACGCCGTAGCGGAAAGGGAAATTCATGCTGGAGGCGATGAACACGTCCTGAAAGCCGTCGGCATTGATGTCACCTGTGCTCAATCCCCAGGGCCAGTAATTCTCGGCGCCAATCGGGTCGGAGACCTCTTTGTAGGTGCCAAGGCTCTCCTGCTCGAAGAAGGAATTGCCGTAAATGCTGGTTTCATGACTCAGGTCTTCATCCGACTCGCCCCCGGTGCCGAATCCACCACGGATGACGATGGCGGCGGCGCTTATTTCCGACTTGTCTTTTTCCCGCTCGACGCCGATGTTCTCGCCCATGTCGGAGTGCATGTCGGTGATATAGATGTCCATGAGCCCGTCGTTGTTCCAGTCGAATATCTTGATCCCCATCGCGCCCCAGGACGTCTGGGGGAAAACTTCCGGGCCCATCCTGACGAAGCGTTTGCCTTCCCGGTTCTGGTAGTACTGGTCGGCCCCCTGCATATTGAGTACGTACAGGTCCGTCCAGCCGTCCCCATTGATGTCGCCGGCAGCCGCATCTCCAGCCCAGCCCATGTCCCGCAGGCCAGCTTGTTCAGAGACATCGATGAAGCGATTGCCGCCCTCGTTGTGATAGAGGATGCTTTGTTCGAAGCGCTCAGGCTTAAGGTGGCCGGCAAACGCGTCACTGAGGCCGTCGTAGAACGCGTAATCGACACCCTCATTGGATGCCTCACGCAGTTTTTCGGACGTGTACTGGCCCACGTTGGTGAGGAACAGGTCGAGCAGGCCATCCCTGTCGTAGTCAAAGAACACGGCGCCGGAAGAATGGCCTTTGTGCCCGGTACCGGATGCATCGGTTATGTCGCGGAAAGCCCCGCCCCCGATGTTTTCATACAAGCGGTTTCCCTTGCGAACGGTCGTGATGTAGAGGTCTGCATCGCCATCGTTGTCGATGTCCGCGAACGAGGCGGCGACCGAAATGCGGTCGGGCAGGGCCACGCCCGCTTTGCTGGTGATGTTTTGGAATTTGCCGCCGCCGGTATTTCTCCACAACGCATTTCCGCCGGCCTGGGTGACGAACAGAACATCCAGCCTGCCGTCGTTATCGACGTCGGCTACCGCGATTCCGTTGCCATGATCGTAGTGCACCGCCTTGTAGGTTCTCGCCGTGTCCTCAACGCTGCGATGGCGAAAGGTAATGCCACTTTCCGGCTGCCGGTCGGTGAATTTGAACGCATGGAACACCTTGAAATCAGCGGCGGTCCTGAGCTGTTCCTGCCGGCGTTTCGCCAGTTCGGGCGGGCCGAAAACCGTCCGCGGCTGGCCAACCCGCGTGACTTTCTTTGGTGGCTTTTCTGGCGTAGCGGTCTGGGCATGTGGCCCACACATCTGTTTCCATTTCGGCAGATGGCTCACTGCCTTGCAATGCTTGGCGATCCCATCGGCGTCTCCGTCCTGCATGTACAGTTGCACGAGCAACCCGTGCGATGTGAGCGCCAGGCGGTGTTCCGGTGGGAGGCCGTCGATCACCTGCAAGAACAGCTCCTTGGCGGCGTCGTTGTTGAGACGGCCCATCTCGACCTTGCCCAGGAAGAAGGCAACACCAATGGTCTGCGTGTTGTCCGAGCCGAGATGGTCAGTGTAGATGTCGTATGCCCTATTCAGGTACTTGTGGCCGTCCAGCGACTTCGCCTGCTCTGTCAGCCGTACCCCGGCGTCGTAATTCAAAGCCGCCAGGAGGCCGAGATCACCTTCTGCCTGGGCAAGCTTGATGGCCCTGTCATAGAACCTCAGTTTCGGCCGTTGGTCGGGTACTGCCGAAGCATGGCCCTGCATCATCAGCGGGTCGATCAGTTCCAGAGAGTTCTTGCCGTAGGTCTTTTCATAGCGCTTGTAAGCGATCTCGAGGATTCCCCCCGCCTCGCCATAGTGCCCGGTTTCGAGCAGCGTTGTTCCGAAGTTGTAGGTCAGGCTGGCCGTATTCTTGTGGTCCGAGCCGTAGGCCTTTTCGCCCAGTTCGTAGGCGAGCCTGGCGTAAGGCAGCGCTTCGTCGAGGTTGCCGGCCTGCGCGTAGGACTGGTACTGCGCGTAGGCCTCGGAGAATGTCATGTCCGCGTCCTGGCCAAACGCGGGAACCGTGATCACAAAAAGAAAGACGAATCGCCACATATGCGCCTCCTGACCGCTTCCGTGCCTGTAGGGTAACACCAGTCATGCGGGCGTCATCGTTGGCACCGTGCCTGTGTTGTCAGACACAAGAACTCTGGTGCTGGTCTCATCCGCGCCATCATCGGTTATTCTTCCGCCCCACAATCAGGAAAGAGCCCGTAGGGGATAGGGGGAATAATGGCCAACCCACTCAAAGTCGGCATGCTAGGGGCCGGAGGCATTACCAATTCGCACTTGCCGGCCTACCTGGAACATCCGGATCGGGTGCAAATCACAGCGGTTTGCGATCTCGTTGAGCCTCGCGCCCAGGCCCTTGCCAGGAAAGCTGGAGTTGAAGCCGTCTACACGGACCTCGACCAGATGTTGCGCGAGGCCGACATAGATGCGGTGGACAACTGCACTTTTCACCCTGCACACGCCCCACTGACCATTGCCTGCGCCGAAGCCGGCAAACACGTCATCGTCGAAAAACCGATGGCCAGGTCCTTGCAGGAGTGCCGGGACATGGTTGCAGCCGCCGACAAGGCGGGCGTGACCCTGATGATCGCACAGGACCTGCGTTATTCACCGGAAGCGTTTGCCGTGAAACGCTTCATCGACGAGGGAAGGCTGGGCGAGATGTTCGCGGTTCGAACCCACCTTCTTTCGCCACGGGTGCCGCCACGTATCGAACGCGCACGTCAGGATCGGTATGCCGACGCCAACCAGGGCGGCGGCACCCTGATGTCCGTACAGGTGCATCACATCGATCTGCTGCGTTTCTACGCTGGGAACGTCAAGCGGCTGACGGCGGTGTGCAGGTCGATAGGACCGCGAATGGTCAATGACGCCGAAGACCTGGTCGCTGCGATCCTTGAATTCGAAAACGGTGCGCTCGGCCACTTGTTCGCGGGCCCGGGCGAAACTCCCGAGGACGCTTCGGACGGGAGGCCGGTCACTGCCTCGACCAGGTCATACATGTTGTACGGCAGCGAAGGGACTATTCACTCGGCGCCGGAGACGCTTCCCGAACACCACCACTTCGGAAGAATCATGTTTGCGCCGACGGAGGATCGGCCCATCGATCGAAGTATTCCGGCCGACCTGGAGCGGTGGGTGCATCCGCCCTTCGAGCCCATCGACACGAGCGGTCTCGATCTGCCCACCGTCAAACCCTTCGTCAACGAGATCCTGCACTTCGAGGAGTGCATCAGGACGGGCAGGGAACCCATCAGCAGCGGTCGGGACAACACCGAGACGATGAAGATCATCTATGGCATCTGGGAGTCGTCCCGGACTGGCAAGGCTGTTGAATTGGATGATCTCTAGCGACTTTCTGACGACGCACCTGACGAAAACGGCGCACCGATGAAGCAGAATTCCTTTCTTCCCGCCGAGGATCCGCTGTATCCGAGTTCGGACGGCCTTCCTTTGGCTGAGAACGACTGGCAACTGTGGGCGATCCTCGACGCGCTCGGCGTGCTGAAGATTCGCTACCGGGATCGACCGGATGTCTATGTGTCGGGCGACCTGCTGATCTACTACGAGGAGGGGAACCCGCGCAAGTCCGCCGCGCCGGATGTTTTCGTCGTCTTCGGGGCGGCGAATCACAAACGCAACGTGTACAAGCTCTGGGAGGAGCCGAAGGCGCCGGACTTCGTTCTGGAGGTGGCGTCCAAGAACACTCGGCGAGAGGATTTGGGTCGAAAACGCGGGCTGTACGCTGAACTTGGGGTGCGCGAATACTGGCTGTTCGATCCGAAGGACGAATACTTCGATCCGCCTCTGCAAGGTCTCGTTTTGCGGGAACGCGCCTATCGTGCCCTGCCGGCGCTCGTGGAGAACGGCGCGCGGACGATTCGAAGCGAGGTTTTGAGCCTCGACTTGCGCGCGGAGAGCGGCAAACTGCGCTTTCGCGACCCCGCGACCGGGCAGTATCTGAAGAGCCACGCGGAGGCGACGAAGGCTCTCGCAGAGGAAAGGGCGGCGAGGGACGAGGCGACGACGGTCCTTCGGTCTGCCGAGGCCCGCATCGCTGAACTGGAAGCGCGCCTGCGCTAGCAAGTCAAGTCAGCGTTCGGGCGCGAAGATTTCTTGCTTCGCGGAGGTTGTTGACCTTGCACGCCAGACCGGAGCTGCCCGTACGCCTCAACGGACCCCGCATGCGTCCTGGCGACCGAATACAGTCACGCTGGAGTGGTGGTAGAGCAAGGTCGCAAAAAAAAACAGCCCGCACCTCTCGGTGCGGGCTGCGCTAAGGATCGACTCAGCTAGCGTTAAGAGCTACCGGTTCATCCTGTACTCAAACCCGAATGACCGCGGCGGGTGGAAGCCGTGGTAGCCGCTGTCGCCGAGCGAATACGGCGCGATCTCATCCATGACGTTGTTGACATAGACGCCGATCTGGTAGTCGTCGCGGCTAAACATGAGCTTCGCATTCAGGAACCCGTAGGTTGGCGTCTGCCGCTCGTTGTTCTCGGTCCTGAACACCTTCTTGCCGCGGTAGTAGTAATCGCCGCGCAGGCTGCCGTCGTAGCCAGCGAGCTGGAAGTCATACTGCAGCGTGGCGAAATAGGCCAGTACCGGCGTCAGGCGAATGCGGTTGCCGGGCTTGATGTTGATCGCTACGCCCGCTCCCGCTATGGTCCCGCCCGCCTCCTGCGCCAGGGTTTCCGCATCGGGGATCCACGCGCCGCCAGCCCGCAGGCTCAACGCATCGGTCAACTGTCCCCGAGCCTCGAACTCGAAGCCGCGGGACTTGGCCTCGCCGATGTTGGAGCTGACGCTTGTGGGATAGGGGGGGGCTCCCCCGACCGGGGAAGCGGGATCCACCAGTTCGCGGAACACGAATGACGTGGTCACCACCGCGTTCTGGATGTCCATCTGGTAGGCGGCCAGGGTGACGTCGAGCCGTCCATCCAGGACCGTCGACTTGATTCCCAACTCCAGGGACGTCACATCGTCGCCTTCGAACGTCAGCAGGTCCAGGGCGGCGTTGAGGTTCTCCTGGGCGCCGGGGACGCCCCGCGCGGCGAGTTCCTCGTACTCGACCAGCCGCGACACGAGCCGCGTGTTCACGCCTCCGGCGCGGAACGCGTTCGCCAACATGGCGTAGACCATCGTGGAGTCGTTGGGCCGCCAGGTGAGCGTGACCTTCGGCGCTGCCTTCTCCTGGGTCTGGGTCTCGGCGCGTTGCGTCATCTCGTCGAACGTGGACCACCTGCCGCTGGGGCCGGCAAAGGTAGAGAACTCGCTCCTGGCGAAGCGGGCGCCGGCCAGGATCTCCAACTGATCGCTTATCGCATAGCTCACCTCGCCGAAGATGGCGGACTCTTCCCGCTGGTGAGTCGAGGCGGCGCCCGGCCGACCAGAGCTGGTTGTTTGCAAGAGCCGGTGCATTGTCCGTATCTGGTCGAGCGACAACGCGGGGTTGTAGGTAATGCCCGCGGACCGGCTGTTTTGGCAGGTGATATCCGGGTAGGCGGCGCCACCGAAGATGGACCTGTTCTGGTGCCCCACCGCGCCGCAGTAACTCCAGCTGCGCGGATCGTCCTCGTCCGCGTTTGTCTCGAGATAGGCGCCCACGGCCCACTGCAGCCGGTTTTCCGGCTGGTTGGAAACCAGGCGCACCTCGTGGGTCATGCGGTCGTAGAGATTCAGGCCAGCCCTGCTGCTGCTGCGGCCCCAGAAGACGCCGGAATCGCAATCGAATTCCGGTATCGCTTCTTTGCATACTTCAACCATCCGCCAGTGCCAATCCGTGTAACCGTACCAATCGCACTTGATCCTCTGATCGAGCGTCAACGGGCCCGACGTGCACTCTGCGAACCTCGAGGAGCGACCACCTTCACCGGTCAGTATCAGCTTGTGATTCGCGGGCTGAGAAAGCCATGCATGAAATCTGTCCTGGTGAAGCCTGTCGGGGGTAAGGGTGCCGAATCGGCCGCCGACCCTCTGCTCCTCCGAGTGGGCGATGTGGTGCGCGTAGATTCCCGAGGACCACGTCAGGTCCGCGAAATCGAGTTCCCATTCGATGCTGAGGTTGTTGATCCACGTCTTCGACCACCCGCCGTCGTTCCATTGCGGCGAGGCCATGTGCGTCACGTAGAAGTGCTCGGGGCCCGCCTTGAATCTTGCGGTCTCTCCGTCCAAACCGCCGTTCTGGCCCCTTTCGCAATTCGTTTCTGGGTCGAGCCAGTCGGCGCCCCCAGCCAAGCCTGCCGTTACGGGAAAGCGCGGTATCTGGGCGACAAAATCGCCGGGGGCGAGATTGCCTTCAGCGGGGCGGCCGTCCACGTAGCAGTGATGGGCGGTCCCGGGAGCGCCGTGCATGGAGTCGACATAGTGGTGCGTGAAATTGACCGTGACCCGATCATTCGCATACCAGGCGAGTTGGGCCCGAAATCCGATCTCGTCGCGGAAATCGACATCCGGAATGATGCGGGGCCCGTACTTGTCGAGGATGCCGGGCTTGTTCCGCGAGTAGGGGGTGACGCGCGCCGCGATCCGATCCCCGAGGGGAATGTTGAGCATGGCGTCGATGCGGTGCCCCGTGTCATCGGAATGTGACGGGTTCTCGATCCTCGTGGAAAGGGCCCAGTCGAAGCCCTCGGGGTTGGGCTTCTTCGTGATGTAGCGGATCGCAGCCGCCATGCTGCCTTGGCCGTAGAGCGTGCCCTGCGGTCCCTTGAGCACCTCAATTCGCTCCAGGTCGAAATTCGGAAGCTGCGGTGATCGTGCGCCCAGGCCCTGTACCGGCGTGTTGTCGATGTACATCGACACCGGTCCGGTCGGAGACCTGAACTGGGCGATCCCGCGCGCGTTGACATAGTGCCACGTCGGCGCGGCCTGACCGTAGTTCAATCCGGGGACCGACAGAAACAGGTCCGTGATGTCTTCGACGCCCCGTGCCTCGATCTCGATGTCCGTCAATGCCGTGATGGTCAACGGCGTGTCCATCAACTGCGTGTCGCGGTACGTGGCGGTGACGATGATCTCCTCGACCATACGATCATCGTCGGCGTCTTCGCCCTCGTCGTCGGACTGAGGCAGGCAGAACGTCATGCCGATCGCGGCGAATGCCGCAATGCCGAGCTGTCGCCAGCTCATGGAATAGGTAGTCATTCATTCCCCCTTTCGGTTTTAAAAACGGGCAACCAGCGACATTGCATCACAAGCGGGGTGGTTGTTACACCACTCGCCGACTCGCGATGTCGCGCCGACGGTGTCCTCTCTCCTAACTACACCGTTCTTGGTACACCAACCATGCGTTTTTGTCAAACCGCGAACGACCGCGAAATCGCCATTGACGACTAGACTTGACGGGCGTGTGAGCGCGATCGAAATTGGCATTCAGCCTTCAACAACGCTTGGGTCACCGAGCATCGGCAGTTCGGACTAAGGATACGCTGGCGGCCCACCGTCTGATCGAAGCATGGCCGTGCATCCGTGAGCGTAGGGTAACACCGGTCACGCCGGAGTCGTGGTAGAGCAAGCGCGCAAAAAAACAGCCCGCACCTTTCGGTGCGGGCTGCGCCAAGGATCAGCTCAGCAAGCGCTGAGCAGCGCCAGGAGCTTACCGGTTCATCCTGTACTCAAACCCGACTGACCGCGGCGGGTGGAAGCCGTGGTAGCCGCTGTCGCCGAGCGAATAGGGTGCGATCTCATCCATGACGTTGTTGACATAGATGCCGACCTCGTAGTCGTCGCGGGCAAACATGAGCTTCGCATTCAGGAACCCGTAGGTTGGCGTCTGCCGCTCGTTGTTCTCGGTCCTGAACACCTTCTTGCCGCGGTAGTAGTAATCGCCGCGCAGGCTGGCGTCGTAGCCAGCGAGCTGGAAGTCATACTGCAGCGTGGCGAAATATGCCAGTACCGGCGTCAGGCGAATGCGGTTGCCGGGCTTGATGTTGATCGCTACGCCCGCTCCCGCTATGGTCCCGCCCGCCTCCTGCGCCAGGGTTTCCGCATCGGGGATCCACGCGCCGCCAGCCCGCAGGCTCAACGCATCGGTCAACTGTCCCCGAGCCTCGAACTCGAAGCCGCGGGACTTGGCCTCGCCGATGTTGGAGCTGACGCTTGTGGGATAGGGGGGGGCTCCCCCGACCGGGGAAGCGGGATCCACCAGTTCGCGGAACACGAATGACGTGGTCACCACCGCGTTCTGGATGTCCATCTGGTAGGCGGCCAGGGTGAGGTCGAGCCGTCCATCCAGGACCGTCGCCTTGACTCCCACCTCCAGGGACGTCACGTCGTCGCCTTCGAACGTCAGCAGGTCATTGGCGGCGTTGAGGTTCTCCTGGGCGCCGGGGACGCCCCGCGCGGCGAGTTCCTCGTACTCGACCAGCCGCGACACGAGCCGCGTGTTCACGCCTCCGGCGCGGAACGCGTTCGCCAACATGGCGTAGACCATCGTGGTGTCGTTGGGCCGCCATGTAAGGGTTACCTTCGGCGCCGCCTTCTCCTGGGTCTGGGTCTCGGCGCGTTGCGTCGTCTCGCTGAACGGCGACCACCCGCCGCTGGGGCCGGCAAAGGTGGAGAACTCGCTCCTGGCGAAGCGGGCGCCGGCCAGGATCTCCAACTGATCGCTTATCGCATAGCTCACCTCGCCGAAGATGGCGGACTCTTCCCGCTGGTGATAGGAGGCGGCGCCCGGCCGGCCAGCGCTGGTTGTTTGCAAGAGCCGGTGCATTGTCCGTATCTGGTCGAGCGTCAACGCGGGGTTGTAGGTAATGCCCGCGGACCGGCTATTTTGGCAGGTGATATCCGGGTAGGCGGCGCCACCGAAGATGGACCTGTTCTGGTGCCCCACCGCGCCGCAATAACTCCAGGAGCGCGGATCGTCCCCGTCCTCGTTTGTCTCGAGATAGGCGCCGACGGCCCACTGCAGCCGGTTTTCCGGCTGGTTGGAAACCAGGCGCACCTCGTGGGTGACGCGGTCGTAGAGATTCAGGCCGGCCCTGCTGCTGCTGCGGCCCCAGAAGACGCCGGAATCGCAATCGAACTCCGGTATCGCTTCGTGGCAGACTTCAATCATTCGCCAGTGCCAATCCGTGTAACCGTACCAATCGCACTTGATCCTCTGATCGAGCGTCAACGGGCCCGACGTGCACTCTGCGAACCTCGAGGAGCGACCACCTTCACCGGTCAGTATCAGCTTGTGATTCGCGGGCTGAGAAAGCCATGCATGAAATCTGTCCTCCGGAAGCCTGTCGGGGGTAAGGGTGCCGAATCGGCCGCCGACCCTCTGCTCCTCCGAGTGGGCGATGTGGTGCTCGTATATCCCCGAGGACCACGTCAGGTCCGCGAAATCGAGTTCCCATTCGATGCTGAGGTTGTTGATCCACGTCTTCGACCACCCGCCGTCGTTCCATTGCGGCGAGGCCATGTGCGTCACGTAGACATGCTCCGGGCCTGCCTTGAATCTGGCAGTCTCCCCGTCCAAACCGCCGTTCTGGCCCCTTTCGCAATTCGTTTCCGGGTCGAGCCAGTCGGCGCCCCCAGCCAAGCCTGCCGTTACGGGAAAGCGCGGTATCTGGGCGACAAAATCGCCGGGGGCGAGATTGCCTTCAGCGGGGCGGCCGTCCACGTAGCAGTGATGGGCGGTCCCGGGAGCGCCGTGCATGGAGTCGACGAAGTGGTGCATGAAATTGACCGTGACCCGATCATTCGCGTACCAGGCGAGTTGGGCCCGAAATCCGATCTCGTCGCGGAAATTGACATCTGGAATGATGCGGGGTCCGTACTTGTCGAGGATGCCGGGCTTGTTCCGCGAGTAGGGGGTGACGCGCGCCGCGATCCGATCCCCGAGGGGAATGTTGACCATGGCGTCGATGCGGTGCCCCGTGTCATCGGAATGTGACGGGTTCTCGATCCTCGTGGAAAGGGCCCAGTCGAACCCTTCCGTACTCGGCTTCCTGGTGATGTAGCGGACCGCCGCCGCCATGCTGCCTTGACCGTAGAGCGTGCCCTGCGGTCCCTTGAGCACCTCAATTCGCTCCAGGTCGAAAACCGGAAGCTGCGGCGACCGGGAGCCCAGGCCCTGTACAGGCGTGTTGTCCACGTACATCGACACCGGCCCCGTCGGGGACCTGAACTGGGCGATCCCGCGCGCGTTGACATAGTGATAGGTCGGCGCGGCCTGACCGTAGTTCAATCCGGGGACCGACAGAAACAGGTCCGTGATGTCCTCGACGCCCCGTTGCTCAATCTCGATGTCCGTCAATGCCGTGATGGTCAACGGCGTGTCCATCAACTGCGTGTCGCGGTACGTCGCGGTGACGATGATCTCCTCGACCATAGGATCGTCGTCGGCGTCTTCGCCCTCGTCGTCGGACTGTGCCGACGCAGGCAGGCAGAACGTCATGCCGATCGCGGCCAATGCCGCAATGCCGAGCTGTCGCCAGCTCATGGAGTAGATAGTCATAAGTTTCCCTCTTGTCTCGTTGTAAGAACGAAACCAGCGATGTTGCATCGCCAAGGGCGCGGTTGTTACACCACTCGCCGACCGACGATGCCGCGCCGACGGTGTCCTCTCACGTAACTACACCCTCTACACTAAAGATGAGATGTTGTCAAGTTCGCTGTTGGCAACCGCGAACGCCGCGAAATCGCCATTGACGACTAGTGTTCCGTCAAGCCTGATAATGCGAGTGTAGCTGCGAGGGATTTTTGGTTCCTGGCGAGGCGCGACGACGCGGTGTGGCAGGCCCCACACAAGGAGGGGCAACGAAGCCAGGGGCCAAAAAGACCCGCAGATACCCGCAGATTTAGGTTTGACGGAGCACTAGACTTGAAAGGGCGTGTGAGCGTGATCGAAATTGGCATTCAGCCTTCAACAACGCCTGGGTCACCGAGCATCGGCAGTTCGGACTAAAGATACGCTGGCGGCCCACCATCTGATCGGAGCAAAATGCCCCCACTCCAATTGAGCGCTTTCTTCATGAACCATGATGGACGCGGCTTGACGCGGTCCTCGGTGTTCTTCGCAGGTTTCGTCGTGTGGGTGGCGTCGGGAATCGCTCTGGAGTACCTGATGTTGCGAGATCTCTGCCTCCACTTGGGACGGGTGTGTGTCCCGGCCGGAAGGAGAAGATACGGTTGTCTCGTCGCGCGGCGTCGAGTCCATCAACGCGCCGTCGGGTGCGGAAAGACGGCGTCCAAGCGCCCCCGCATCTCGCCGCGGAACTCGGACAGTTCGCGGGCGAGGCTCTGGTGGTCCTGGGCCAAGGCATCGACTTTGGCATCCAACGAACCGAACCTGGCATCGACGGTCGCCGCAAACTTGTCGAGTTTGGCATCGACCTCCGCCTCGAACCTGCCGAATCGCCGGTCAACCTCACCAAATCGCTCATCCACCCGCTTGAACTGCTCGTCCACCCGGTCGAACCGCTTGTCGAACACGCGCCAAAGAAACGTGCCCAATGCCAATACGACGGTGACGGTCGTGGCGCTGGGGATGATGACTTCAGGCCCCATGGATTGCTTCTCCCTACGTTGATCATGCGCGAATCCCCTTAAGAGCGTCCGGGATCCGCTACGACAACCAACTCCCACGACAGGGTGGTTCGAAGTGCCCGTAGCATACACTCTTGTCTCATGGTCCGGAGTCTCATGGTCCGGGCCAGGCAACCGAAGTCGAACGCCCGTTTGTCGGCCGATCAGCATGTCGCGACCGTCAAGTATCCGCGTTGGTACGGGGCGTTGGTAGTGGAAGGCTGCCATCCATGCTGTGCGAGATCACTGCACCCGTGTTGGGCTGCAGAGAACGGGCGGGGATATCCGGGTGGACGCTTGCAGTTCCAACTTCCTCCTCCAGGATGGCATCGGCAAGTTCGATGGATTCCACGCCGAGATCCTGAATGAGACGATCCAATGCGATGGCCACATCGTCAACAATGCCCGGGTCATCGAGCATCGGCAGCCCGGACTACAGATCCATGGGTCTTCGAAATCTGGCGGACGCCTTGTCTTCAACAACTCGGTCGTCGAGGACGTGATGGGACTTGGCGTGGTTGTGCAAGTATTGGTGCCCGGCCAGGGTCCGGACTACAGACACGCTGGCGGCCCACCGTCTGATCGGGGCAAGATACCTCCACTGCAATTGAGCGCTTTCTTCATGAACCACGATGGACGCGGGTTGACATGGTCCTCGGTGTTCCTGGCAAGTCTCGTCGTGTGGGTGACGTCAGGAGTTGCTCTGACCGCCTGTAATGGCAGGAGCGATGTAGTCGACGCGCCCGTGGTCGCTGGCGTCGACTCGCCGGACAAGGAGCTTGCGCAGTTCCTCAACGGGATGATCCAGGACGCCCGCTCGTTGCCGACCTCGGGCCTGATGCGGGGTCGTCTGGCCATGGCCTACGAGAACAATCTATTCAAGGACGAAGCGTTGATCAGCTACGCGCAGGCTGCGGCCCTGGACCCGGAAGACTTCCGCTGGCCGTACTTCAGCGCGCAACTCAAGGGGAGACATGGGTTGTATCAGGCAGCCCTCGATGACCTCGAGCGCGCGATGGAGATCGATGCCGACTACGCGCCGGCCTGGCTGTGGCGCGGTACCTGGCTGCTGGATCTGGATCGCCCCGGCGAAGCCATGACGGCTTTTGAGCGCGCTCACGCCCTGGGGGCGGACACGGAGGCGAGCTTTGGACGGGCCCGCGTACTGATCGCGCAAGAGAAACACGCCGATGCCGTGACCCTGCTCGAACCCTTGGCGCGGGACTACCGCCATCCGTATATCTATCGCACGCTGGGATTCGCATTGAGGGCCCTCGGCCGGATGGAAGAGGCACGCACGGCCGTGGCACTGGGTCGAGCCGCGGACCCGCTTTCCTGGAGAGATCCGCGCGCCGCCGAAAAGGCGGCTTTCGTTCGGGGAATTGGCCGTTTCTCGTTTGCCCAGAACCTGCTTGGCGCGGGCAAGGTCGATGACGCGCTGGCGATACTGGAAACGTTGCGCGGCGAGCAGCCCGACGAGACGTGCGGGGCAGCGGACCACCATGCGACGCGTACCTGCGAAATCCTGAATACCCTGACCCTTGCGTACGTGCGGGCGGGCCGCGAAGATGAGGCATTCGCCCTCGTGCAACGAGGTCTGTCGATCAATCCCGATTTCTTTCCGTTTCACCTCAATATCGCGGACCGCTACCGTCATCGTCGCGAACTGGATAGCGCGCTCCGCCACATCGAACGCGTCATCGCCTTGAATCCCTCGCTCGGTTACGGCTACGAGCAGCGCGGGCGATTGTTGATCGGCCTGGGTCGATACGACGAGGCAATGACTGCCCTCGAGACGGCGGTACGACTCGCGCCGGAACGCCCGGCGACGCTGTTGTACCTGGGCATGGTCGAAGGGGAACTCGAGCGCTGGCCGCAAGCGATCGAGCACTTGAGGCGCGCAATTCGACTGGACCCGGGATTCGCGGTGGGACACGCATACCTGGCCCGTAGCCTCGGTGAAACGGGCCGAATCGACGAGGCCTGGCAAGCGTTCCGGATGGCGGAAGAGGGCCGCGCTCCAGCCTATGAACTTGAGGCAACCGAGCGGCGACTGAAGGAACTGGAGTCCGCGCTCTAATGTTGGCGAACTCCCGAGTCCAGTTTGCGGCCGCCACCGGGGCCGCCCTACTGATGTCGGCGTGCTCGCAGTCCGGGGGGCAGGACGGCCCATGGTTTAGCGAGGAGGCCCGGCAGCGCGGTCTCGACTTCCAGCACCAATCGGGCTACGCGGGCCGACCGCTGCTGCCGGAGATCCTCGTTGGTGGTGCGGCGCTGGCCGACCTGGATGGTGATGGTGACCTGGACGCATACCTGGTCCAGAGCGGTCGAATCGGGTCGGAAAACGCTACTGCGGCCAACCGGCTCTATCTGAACCGCGGCGACGGGCGCTTCGACGAAGCTCCGGGGGCAGCCGGCGCTGACGATCGGGGTTATGGCATGGGTGCCACCGCGGGCGACTACGACAACGACGGCGATGTGGACCTGTACGTCACCAACTACGGGCCAAACGTGCTGTTTCGGAACGACGGCACCGGACGATTCGAGGACGTGTCGGTTGCAGCCGGGGTCGACGATCCGGGCTGGGGCACCGCGGCCGCGTTCCTGGATCTGGATGCGGACGGTGATCTGGATCTGTTCGTCGTCAACTACATGAACTGGACGCCCGAAATCGAACGGGACTGCTATGTGCGCGGCGCGATCACCTATTGCGGACCCGGACAATACACCCTCCCGGCCATGGATCGGCTGTACCGGAACAACGGCGACGGGACCTTCGCGGATATCACCTTCGATGCCGGCGTCAACGTCTCCTTCGGCAACGGTCTGGGCGTCGTGGGCGCGGACTTCAATCGCGACGGACTCACGGACGTGTTCGTCGCCAACGATATGTTGGTCAATCAGTTGTGGTTGAACCGCGGGGATCTGCGCTTCGAGAACGAATCGCTGCTGTGGGGTTGCGCCGTGGACGAGCACGGCATTGAAAAAGCCGGGATGGGAGTCGCGGCGGCGGACTTCGACAACGATGACGATACCGATCTGTTGGTAGTGAACATGGAGCAGCAGACCGATTCTTTCTTCCGCAATGAGGGCAGCTACTTCGTCGACGCCACCCGCGTGGTGGGGCTTGCCGCTTCGAGCCTGCGCCATACGCGCTTCGGCGTGGTCCTGGCCGATTTCGACAACGACGGCCGCCTGGATCTCTACGAGGCGAACGGTCGAATCGAGTCGTCGGACCCCTCGGTCAAGCAAGACTTCGCGGAGCCCAACACGCTGTATCGCGGCACCGTGGGGACCAGCTCGTTCCGATTTGAGCAAGTCACGCCCGAGGGTGGCGTCACCCCGCCGCTCCTGCACACCAGCCGGGGCCTCGCCGTCGGAGACGTGGATGACGACGGCGGCGTCGACCTGTTGGTCATGAATCGCGACGCCGCGCCCTATCTGCTAATGAACCGCATCGCCCGAGGCAATTGGGTGCGATTCGAGGTGCGCACAGCCACTGGACGCGACGCCCACGCGGCGAGCGTCTCGGCAACCGTCGGCGCCACTCGACAGCGCCGCGATGTACAGCCGGGCGCCAGCTACCTGGCGTCGAGCGACCCGCGTGTGCACTTCGGTCTCGGCCGGGAGACTCGGGTCAGCAACGTCATCGTTACCTGGCCGGGCGGCGAGACGGAAGCCTTCGGGGGTTTCGAAGCGGGAGCCACCTATCGCCTTGCTTACGGTCTTGGCAGCCCGGTGAAATAACAGCAGAACCAGAATCGCCGCAACGTCTTGGCGCATGCCTCGTTGCTTCGAACAGCCCGTGCTGAGCCAAGTTTATCGTAGCCCCGGGGCTATCGATTCCTGTGCGTTTCCGGGGCGATGACAGCGAATAGGACGGTGGTGAGCAGGAGCGCGGCCGCCGCGGTCCAAAGGGGCGCGTCGAGGCCCTGTGCATCCCCTAGCCAGCCGAGCAGGATCGGTCCCACGACGTAGCCGATATCGCTCAGTGTCCGGTAGGAGCTTATCGCCGACGCGTTCAACCCGGGCGGCGCGGAGTCGGCCGCGTAGGCGGCGGGCGCGGCGGCGCTGGCTGCGCTCGCGCCACCCCAGACGACGCAGGCGAGGAGAAACCAGGCGTAGGCGGGCGCCAGGCTGAAGCAGAGCATGGACAGGCTGGTGAGCAGGGTGGTGGGTACGATGACAGACTTGCGCCCGTAGCGATCCGCGAGTGCGCCCGCCGGATAGGTGACGGCAAGGCCGATGATGCTGCCGAGCGCGAGGCCGAAGCCGATGTCGCTGGGATCCAGTCCCAGGCGGTCCCGCGCGAGCACGGGAACGATGCTGAAAAGGGCACCGGTTCGCGCCGCGGCGCCGGTCAGGCTGATCAGACATACGAGCAGAAAGCCGACGTTGCCGACGAGTGCCCGAATCTGGCGACGAAACGTCAAAACCGAAACGCTTGACTCCCGTTCGGCTGCGCCCATGGCGCGTGTCTCGGCCACGCCGAACCAGGCGATGGCCGCGACGATGGCACTGGCCACACCGTAGACCAGGAACGGCGCCTCCAGCCCGAACCGCTCGGCCAGGTAGCCGCCGGGCAGGGGGCCGATGCCGACAGCGAACAGGAACACGCCCTGGTAGATCGACAAGGTGCGGCCTCGCGTCGAGGCGCGGGTGATGTCCGCGAGCACGATCAGGCCGGCGGTTACCACGACACCGGCTCCAGCGCCAGCGACGAATCGAGCCAACACCAGTTCCACGTAGCCTCCGGCCGCGGCGCACCACAAGTTGCCCAGCGCGGACAACGCGCCGCCGATGGCCAGGGCATTGCGCCTGCCGAGCCGATCGGCAACCTGGCCGGTGGGCACGGCGAGCAGGACCCGGGCCAACCCATAAACGGCAACCGTCGCGCCGATGGCGACCTGAGGCACGCCGAATGACTGCGCGTACAGGGGAAGCACCGGAATCACAGCGCCGAAGCCCAGTTGATTGACAGCGATCAGACCGCACATCCATGCGAGGACGCTGCGTTCGGACTGCTTTGTTTGCGCGTTCATGTGGTCGACGTGTGCCCCGAACCCTCATTGGCCGGGCTGTTGGCGCCGACGTTCAAGCGGCTTGGTGAAGTGCGCGGGGTAGCTTATCCGATGCCGCAGTGATGCCGACAGAACAGAATCGAGCGCGTCAGTTCCCTAGCGCACTGTGGCATCATTGTGTGATTGCGCAACTGGAAAATGAGCAGTTATGAGCGAAGCGATCGATTTTCGATATGTGGGCACGCGGCCGGTCAGACCCGACGGCGTCGACAAGGTCACCGGACGTGCGAACTATGGCGCGGACTTCAGTCTCCCGGGGATGATCCAGGGCCGCGTCCTCAGGAGCCCCCACGCCCACGCGCGCATCTTGGGTATCGATACGAGCAAGGCACTCGCGATGGGCGGTGTGCTGGCAGTTGTCACCGGTGATGACTTCCCGGCGCTCGGCGAGGTTAGGGATGCGGATCTGGCCGTCAACGTCATCGCGCGCGATCGCGTGCTCTATCACGGCCATGCCGTGGCCGCGGTGGCCGCGACATCAACGACCATCGCCGATCTCGCGCTGGAAGCCATCGAGGTGGAATATGAGCCGCTGCCGGCGTTGATGTCGATGGAAGAAGCGATCGCGCCGGATGCACCGCTGTTATACGACGACATCTTTACCCAGGGGTTGCCTGAGACGCCGACCGAGCCGTCGAATATACCGCAGAAATACATGCTCACGGGCGGTGACCTCGAGACTGGATTTGACGCGGCCGATGTCGTCGTCGAGGGCGAGTATTCGACGCCCACGGTGCATCAGGGCTATATAGAGCCGCACGCCTGCGTTGCCAACATCAACGAAGAGGGGCGAGCGACGGTATGGTGCTCCACCCAGGGCCATTTCGGCGTACGCAGCTCCGTGGCCGGGGTGCTGGGAATGGATGTGTCCAGGATCAAGGTCATACCGAGCGAGATCGGCGGGGGATTCGGCGGCAAGCTCACGCTGTACCTGGAGCCGCTGGCCGTGCTGATGTCGCAACGATCCGCGCGCCCCGTGAAGATGGTCATGACCCGCGAGGAGGTGTTCCGCGCCTCGGGTCCGGTATCGGCCACGCGCTCGCGTGTCAAGATCGGTGCCAAGCGGGACGGCACGTTGACGGCGATGCAAGCGGAGCTGTGGTATGAGGCGGGCGCTTATCGCGGCGGCGGACCGATGCGGCCTGGATGCATGTGCATCTTCGCCGGATATACCTGTCCGAACTTCCTCATCGAGGGCTACACCGTGGTGGTCAACAAACCCAAGGTCGCCGCTTACCGCGCGCCGGGTTCGCCGCAGTCGAACTTCGCCGGCGAATCGACGTTGGACGAACTGGCTCGCAAGCTTGGCATGGACCCCATCGAGTTGCGTCTGAAGAACGCCGTTGGCGAAGGCAGCCAGTCCACCTACGGACCCAAGTTCTCCAAGGTCGGCCTTCGGGAATGTCTCGAGGCGGCCAGGCAGCACCCGAACTACTCGGCAAAGCTGGGCGAGAACGAGGGTCGCGGCGTTGCCGCGGGGTTCTGGTTCAACGGTGGCAACCAATCGTCGGCCCAGGTGATGGTCAACGAGAACGGCACGGTGACGGTGGTGGAGGGCAATCCCGACATCGGTGGCTCGCGTGCCTCGATGGCGCTGCAGTGCGCCGAGACTCTGAGCATTCCCTATGAGGATATCCAGGTGGTGGTGGCCGATACGGAAAGCGTCGGCTTCAACAATGCCACCGGCGGTAGCCGCACGACGTTCGCTACCGGCATGGCCGTGATCGAGGCGTCGCGCAAGATCATCGCGGATCTGCGGGGGCGCGCCGCATCCATGTGGGACGTGGACGTCGATCAGGTCGACTGGATCGACGGCCGCGCGGTGCCGAAACCGGGCGCCAATGTGGATGTCGAGCCGCTCTCGCTTCGCGAGATTGCGGGTTCTGCGGCGCGAACGGGGGGGCCGATCAACGCGACGGCATCCCTCAATGCGCAGGGGCCGGGACCCGCGTTCGCGGTGAACGTCGCCGACGTCAGGGTCGATCCCGATACCGGCAAGACGGAGGTGCTGCGGTTCACGGCCATCCAGGATGCGGGCAAGGCCGTGCATCCAAGCTATGTCGAAGGGCAGATGCAGGGCGGGGCGGTCCAGGGCATCGGCTGGGCGTTGAACGAGGAGTACATCTGGGATTCCGAAGGCAGGTTGGAAAACGCAGGGTTCCTCGACTATCGCGTGCCGGTCGCGTCCGACCTGCCGATGATCGATACGCATATTGTGGAGGTCGCAAATCCCTCGCATCCGTTCGGTGTTCGGGGATGCGGCGAGACGCCCATCGTTGCGCCGTTAGCCGCTACCGCGAATGCGATTCGAGGCGCAACGGGCGTGCGCGTAGGGGATCTCCCGATTTCGCCCCCGCGCTTGTTGGCTGCGATATCGGAGGACTGATTACCGCGGATTGACCACCCAGGGAGCCTTCAGCCCACTGGATTACAGTGCGCCCGTGACGCCTAGTGTTCCGTCAAGCCTAAAAATGCGAGTGTAGCTGCGAGGGATTTTTGGTTCCTGGCGAGGCGCGACGACGCGGTGTGGCAGGCGCGAGGGGGCCACACAAGGAGGAGCAACGGAGCCTTCAGCCGGGGAGCGCGAGGGGGCACCCCTCGCATGAAAACAAACTTCAGCCGGGGAGCGCGAGGGGGCACCCCTCGCATGAAAACCACCAGGGGCCAAAAAGACCCGCAGATACCCGTAGATTTAGGTTTGACGGAGCACTAGGGAACTCCGACGTTGCAAGTCCTCCAGCAGTGGTGGCAGTGTTGTTCCATGCAAGGGCGATACGCTCCGGGAGTTCCTGCGCCTGGCGCGTTCGATCACCCGAGATGCCAGGCCGTGCGCTCGCGCAATTTAGCCAGGAACCCCTCGGTGTAGGCTTCTTCCGGTGCTTCCCGCACCATCTTGTCCAGAAGGTGGGCATCGTCGCCGACGAGAATGCGCCAGCGATCCTCACGGACGCCGTCCAGGATGATCGACGCCGCCTGCTCTGCCGTAGTCGGCGCGCCATCGCGAAAACCGCGGCCGATCCCGGCCATGATCTCGCGCAGTTGGTCGTCGCTGGCCGTGGCGTCGATCCAGCCGAGTGCCGCGAACTGTTTGCGCATGCGGGCGAAGTCTTCGCTGGTGTAGTCGCCGCTACGCATGATCCGCCCGGTGTTGATGGCGATGGATGTGCCGATGTGGCCGGGCATCACCACCGATACCTTGACGTGGGGCGCGTTGTTGGCGAAGTCGGTGATCAACGCTTCGGTGAAGCCCTTGATCGCGAACTTGGCGGCGCTGTAGGCGGAGTGGTTGCTATGGGGCCCCAGTGTCGCCCAGAAGCCGTTGACGCTGCTCGTGTTGACCATGTGCGCCTCGGGGCTTGCGACCAGCATGGGCATGAAGGCTCGGGCGCAGTGGTAGACGCCGAACCAGCAGATACTGAAGGTGCGCTCCCACTCGTTTCGGTCGCCGTTGACGAAGCTTCCGCCGCCGGCGACACCGGCGTTGTTGAACAGCAGGTCGATGTGGTCGGTGTCGTGCGCCGACTTGACGGCATCGCGAAAGGCATGGACCTCGTCCTCGACGGCCACGTCGCACCGGTGGGCGCTGACCTCGCAGCCCTGGGCGGCTTCGCGTTCGCACAGCCGCCTGGTTTCCGCGAGATTGTCCTCGAGGATGTCACAGGTGGCGATGCTGCAACCCTCGGCGACCAGTTGCCGGGCGAGTGCTCTCCCCATGCCCGTCCCGCCGCCGGTGATGACCGCGAGCTTGCCTGTGAATTCCTTCATCTCGGCTCCTTGCCGTTGTGTTGCCGGGTCGCGCCTGAAGTATAGGGTCGTGCGGCCGCGGGTTTCGTGCCGTCGTACGTAGCGGACTCCTGATGGACGGCCCGAGCCCATAAGGAGAGAATGACGGGTCGACAAAAACGGAGGAGGGACATCAGTGCCTGTAGAAATTCGACTGCTGGGACGTACGGGCGTCAGGGTGAGCAACTTGTGTCTGGGTGCGATGACCTTCGGACGCCGGACTGAACCGAACGACGCGTACGCGATGGTGGATCGGGCCATTGAACGCGGCGTCAACTTCATCGACACCGCCAACGCCTATGGTCGGGGCCTGAGCGAGAAGGTCGTCGGCGATGCGCTGGCGCGCAACGGCAAACGTGATCGGATCGTCCTGGCGACGAAGTTTCATGGTTCCATGGACGACGATGATCCGAACAAGCAGGGCGTATCCCGCAGGCACATCCTCGAGGCGTGCGAAGCAAGCCTGTCCCGGTTGCAGACGGACTACATCGATCTCTACCAGATCCATCGCCCGCGCCCGGAAACGGCCATCGACGAGACGTTGCGCGCCCTGGACGACCTGATTCGCGCCGGCAAGGTGCGCTACATCGGGACATCCACCTTCGCCGCGTGGCAGTTCGTCGAGTCGTTGTGGGTATCGGAGAAGTACGCCCTCAACCGTTTCATCTGCGAGCAGATGCCGTACAACCTGCTCGACCGTCGCGTGGAGCGCGGACTGATCCCGATGGCGCAGACGTACGGCGTGGCGACCATTCCGTGGGGTCCGTTGGCCGGGGGAATGCTGACGGGGAAGTACACGCGCGGCGAGGAGCCACCTCCGGGAACGCGCTTCGCCGAGGAGCGTTCCCAAGTGAGCCTGCGCTTCCACCAGGGCATCTTTGACGTTGTCGAGGGGTTGCAGTTGATCGCAAATGATCGGGGCGTGGCGCTTTCGCAGTTCGCGCTGGCGTGGGTGATGGCGCAGCCCGGGATCACGAGCCCCATCATCGGGCCGCGCACGATGGAACAGCTAGACGACAACCTGGACGCCGCCGATTACGCGCTGACCGAGGAGGATTGCCGTGCCGTGGACGCGGTCATTCCGCCGGGTCGGATGGTTTCGCCCTACTACGAGGCCAACTTCGGTCCGCATCCGTACCGCCTTTGATGCTTCGGCACCACTTTGGGCTGGGGCCTTGCGTCGCGCTGAGGACCTGGGATTCGCGCCTCAGGGGGTGCCGCGTCGGCGGAAAACCATGAACGAAAACGTCTATACGCTGTTCGAGATGCGGTTTCGCGCGGACTCGAATGCCGCGTGCGTGCGGCTGCCGGATCGGGACGATTGGCTCTACGCTGACCTTGAGGAGCGAGTTTCGCGCGCCGCGGGGGCGTTGGCGGACTTGGACGTCAAGCCGGGGGACCGGGTCGTCACGCAGACGGAGAAGACGCCGGAAGCTCTCGCGCTCTACCTCGGCTGCCTCAAGATCGGCGCCGTCTACGTTCCCCTGAACACCGCCTACACCGCAACCGAAATCGAGTACTTCCTGTCGGATGCGGAGCCCGTGCTCTTCGTGTGCGACGAAGCCGCCACGGGTGAATCTACCGTGCCGACGGCGACGCTGGATGCGCGTGGCGGCGGTTCCTTCGCGGACCGGATGGACACGGCCAAACCTTGGGAACCCACCGTATCTCGGACCGCGGTCGATATCGCCGCCATCGTGTACACGTCCGGCACGACGGGCCGACCCAAGGGGGCCATGCTGACCCATGAAAACCTCTCGAGCAACGCGCGGACGCTATGCGACGCCTGGGGCTGGAGGTCCGACGACGTCCTGCTGCACGCGCTGCCCATCTTCCACGTGCATGGGCTGTTCGTCGCCCTGCACTGCGTGTTCGTCGGCGGCGGTTCGATGATCTTTCTGGATCGATTCGATGCCGACGCCGTGATCGAACACCTGCCGCGCTCGACGGTAATGATGGGCGTGCCGACGTTTTATACGCGGCTACTCGCCAGTGACGCGTTCACCCGGGATACCTGCGGGGCGATGCGCCTCTTCATTTCCGGCTCCGCGCCCTTGGCGGCGCAGACGTTCGCGGCTTTCGAGGCCCGGACAGGACATCGGATCCTGGAGCGTTATGGCATGTCGGAGACGTTGATGAGCACGTCGAATCCCCTCTCCGGCGAGCGCATCGGAGGCACCGTGGGATTCCCCTTGCCCGGGGTCGAAGCCCGTATCGCGGACGATGGCGGCGCCTTGGGGAAGGGCGAAATCGGGGGTATCGAGGTGCGCGGCCCGAATGTCTTTCGGGGCTATTGGCAAATGCTGGACAAGACGGCGGAGGAGTTCACAAGCGACGGATTCTTTCAAACCGGCGACCTGGGCGTAATGGACGGCGAGGGTCGCGTTTCCATCGTCGGCCGTGCCAAGGATCTGATCATTTCGGGCGGCTTCAACGTCTACCCGAAGGAAGTAGAGACGCTGATCGACGACATGCCGGAGGTATCGGAGAGCGCCGTGATCGGCGTGCCGCACCCGGACTTTGGAGAGGGCGTGGTTGCCATCGTCGTGCCGCGCGGCGATCCCGTAGACCTGGCGATGGTCGAGGCGGCTCTGAAGGACACGCTGGCGCGATTCAAGCAGCCAAAGCGCGTGCTTTGCGTGGACGACTTGCCGCGCAACGTCATGGGCAAGGTGCAGAAGAACGCATTGCGCGAGCGTTTTGCGAATCTGTTTGCGTAGAATGCGCGCGCCTGGCCGAGGTCTCTCGACTTCGAGATGGTCCCTCCAATAAGGGCCGAAGACGACACGCTGCGGGAAGGCCGTGTACGTACCCTTCACGAGGAGAATCCATGAAGATCAAGCTGATGATCGCCGTTGCCCCGCTCCTGGCATCGGCGTCCGGCTGCGTCGAGATACCCGTCGCGCAGCCCGAGAGTGTCGGTATGTCCAGCGAGCGCCTGGAGCGCATCACGGCCGCGACGCAGGAATTCGTTCATGAAGGCAAGCTTGCCGGGGTGCTGACCATGGTCGCGCGCGAAGGCAGGATCGTGCACGTGTCCGCAGTGGGCCAGCGGGGCGTGGATGATGATCGGCCGCTCACAGAGGATGCGCTGTTCCGCATCTATTCCATGTCCAAGCCGATCACGGCGGTCGCCGCGATGATGCTGCACGAGGAGGATGCTTTCCAACTCAGTGATCCCGTCTCCAGGTTTCTGCCCGAACTCAAGGAACTTGAGGTGCTCGGCGAGGACGGGAAGCGCGTTCCTTTGGAAGGGACCATGACCATGCAGCACCTGCTGACACATACCGCGGGTTTTTCCTACGGCTTCGATCCCAAGGATCCGGTGGACAGGCTCTACAACGAGGTCAATCCGCTGGGCGCCGCCGACCTGGATGGATTCATCGAGCGTCTGGCGACGCTGCCGCTCAAATTCGAGCCCGGCGCACGATGGCACTACAGCGTTGCCTCGGACGTGGTCGGCGCGGTCGTCGAGCGTATCAGTGGCCAGTCGCTCGATGTCTTCCTGCGCGAACGGCTATTCCGCCCGCTCGACATGCGTGACACGTTTTTCAACATTCCCGAGGACAAGATGTCCCGGCTGCTGCCCAACCATATCTGGGACGGAAAGGAGCGCAAGCTCGTTGCGTTCGACGGCAAGGGGAAGGGCAAAAGGGCCAAAACCATGTATTCGGGCGGCGGCGGACTCATCTCGACGTCGCGCGACTACATGCGGTTCGCCGAGATGCTCCGCAATGGAGGCGAACTGGACGGCGTACGCATCCTGCATCCCGAGACTGTGAATCTCATGGTCGTGAACCACCTGCCCGCCGCGCTTTCTGGCGCGGGGCAGGGCGAACGGCCGGTCGATAAGGGCGAGAAGCGCAAGGTCGGTCATGGCTTCGGTTTCGGTCTTGGCTTCGGTCTGGTTACCGAACTGGGAGAAGGGGGCGTCGGCTCCGTGGGCGAGTACTCCTGGGGCGGCGCCGCCGGCACAGTCTTCTGGGTCGATCCGGTGGAGGAGATCATCGTCATCGGGATGATTCAACTCATGGGCTCGCCGTGGCCGCTGCGGGAGAAGCTCAAGGTGTTGACCTACGAGGCGATCACGGAGCGCGCGGCCTCCGGATAGCGGTAGCTGGCGGCTGCGCTACCCCCAGTTCGGCATGACCTTTCGCGCGAACAGATCGAGCGAGTCGTGAATCTGTTCCGGCGTGTGAATACCCGCCGGAATCAGCAGGAAGGCTTCGTCGATGGGAACCGCCTTCGAGATGCGCTCGATGCGCTTGTTGAGGGTGTCGGGAGAACCGACCAGGAGTTCGGGGAGACCCTGCCCGAAGGGAGTCGCCCAGGTATCCCAGAACCACTGCATGTCTTCGAACAGCGCCTGGGCCCTGGCGTCGGTTTCGGCGCAGACCATGATTCCGCCCCAGCAGGCTTCCTCGCCGGGCGGGACGTGGTGACCGTGGGCCTCGGCCTCTTCGCGCCACTCACGCCAGAGTAGCTGCAGGAACTCCGTGTTGCCCGAAAGGACGATCGGGCGGCCCTTGTACCTCGCCCAGAACTTCGCCGTGCGCAGGCTCGCGGAGAAACCGCCATACAGCGGTATTTCCGCCTGCAGGGGCCGTGGCGCGATGCCGATTTCGTCGACCCGCATATCGGCGTCCACGCCGCGACCGAACCGCGTGTAGACGGGATGCGGATGCGGGTTGACGAAACCCGCCGGCGGAAAGGTCCAGAACTCCCCCCGGTGTGAGAACGTCTCGTTGGCCAGCGCCTTCGTCACCACCTCGACGAACTCGGTGAAATAGCGCCGGTTGAGGTCGTCGTCCGGCGTGTCCTTGGTCCATGGCCCGACCGCCCTGAGTTCCGGGCGGACCTTGAAGTTTTCTACCCAGCGCGCCTGATAGCCGCGCACCAGGCCTACACCTAAGCGTCCGCCCAGCATGTGGTCCATGGTGGCGATTTTCTCGGCGGTGGCGAGGGGATTGTTGGCGGTGGACACGAAGCCGCAGGTGACGATCCGCATGGTCTCGGTGTGCTGTCCGAGCCACATCGCCATCAATGCGGGGTCGTTTGCGATCTCGAAGCCTTCGATCTGCAGATGGTGCTCGGGATGGCCGAAGCCGAAGTAGCCCCGGGTTTCCGCGAACCGCGCGTAGTCCGCGAGTTCCGCGAGCATGCGTCGATAGAGCGTCGGGTTCCTGCCAGCCATCCCCGCTTCGAGCTCGTGGCGGCGTCCCACCGTGCAGTAGACGAAGAGACCGAATTTCATTGCGGTTGCCTCGCGCGATGTTTAAGGCAGGCTATCAGCTTGTCGGACTTGCCGCAGCGACAAGGGGCTGCTCGAAAGCGCCCTATACCGGCCCCAGACCGGGTACTACGATGATTTGGCGGAATTGGCCGCCGCTCTTTTCCATTCATTGTTACTGAACCACGCGTTCCTGGACGGCAATAAACGGGCGGCCTTCTTCGTGACGGATATATTCTTGCGCCTCAACGGCTGGAAACTTTCGGTGGATGCAGCGTCCGCCCACACCTTTATCGTGGGCATGCTGGAAGCTGGCGACTGCCCCTTCGACAAAATACTGTCATGGATCAAGGAGTCGGTGGCGAAAAGCTGATGGCGACATTCATTAGCCCGCGCGATGTTTCCGGCAGCGTACCGTGGCGTGTACACTCTTGAGGCATGGACGCCGAATGTTTGGATTACCGGCTGACGGAGGAGGAGCGCAGGTGCTTTGACGAGCAGGGGTATTTCATTGCACGGGACGTGCTGCCGCCGGCGACACTCGCGCGGCTGACCGATGCGGCTGATCGGCTCGATGTCGAATACCGGCCCAGGTACGGACTGCAACCCCACGAACGGCTCAACCACCTGGACTGTATCGGTTACGACGATGCGTTCCTGGAGCTCCTCGATTGGCCTCGGACGATTGCCAAGGTCATCGACATCCTCGGCTGGCACATCCAGCTCTATCACAGCCACCTCATCATCACGCCGCCGCCGCCAGAGAATCTTCCGTCGCAAAACGGTCGCCTGCGCTGGCACCAGGACAGCGGCCGGTTGAATATCGATTTCGAAACCAATCCGCGTCCGCGCGTGTCGCTCAAGGTGGCTTTTCTCCTCACCGGGACCGAGACCCCGGATCGGGGCAGCACCCACGTGATTCCCGCCAGTCACCGGCGCAACACGCTCGAATTCCCTGTGGACAACGCGGAACATCCCGATGCGACGCCCGTGTGCGCGCGCGCCGGCGATGCGGTGTTTTTCGAACGACGCCTGTGGCACGCGTCGGGCCGCAACCAGTCGCGGTTCACCCGCAAGATATTGTTCTTGGGCTACAGCTATCGTTGGCTGCGCCCGCGCGACGACATGACCGTGGACCACTACCTGGCCCGCGCCGATCCGATTCGGCGCCAGTTGCTCGGCGCGAGCCCCACGGGCGGGATGGGATATACGTCGCCCACCGATGAAGATGTGCCGCTCAAGGCTTGGCTCGTCGAGCATCTCGGAGAGACCGCCGTCATTGCCTGACGCTAGTTCCTGAGTCCTGACAGCATCAAACCGGTCGGCTCGAGTCCCAGCAGCACGCGTCCGCCGTCCTCGATGTGGTGCGGCGCCACCGTTACATGCTGGCGCACGACGCGGACGTTGCGGGCGATGCGTTCAAGCGGTTGTTCGAGTTGGTTGGCCGATGTTCCAGCGGCTTCGGCGACGGTGTCTACCGCTTGCGCCGCCGCCAGGACCGCGTCCGAGCAGACGATCTGGAACAGGGCGCGGTCGCGCAACGTAAACTCCTCTCCAGCGACCACCTTGCGCCACATCGCCTCCGTGCGCTCGAACACCGAGGCCCGGGCGCCGCGCAATCGCGCCTCCGCCAGCGCCACGGCTCGCTGGGCGAAGGGGCGCTCCCGCAGCATGCGCGTGGTCAGACGGAGTTGCTTGCCGGCCGCGAGTTCGACGAAGGCGTCGATCCCGGCGCGGGCGATGCCGAGCGCCACGGCGACCTTGTTGTAGGCGAGACGCGTCCCCAGAGGAATGCCCCCGAGCGGGGAATCGCCCGTAGCGCCTCCCATCGACGCGATGATGTGCGCTTCCGGTACGGTAACGCGGTCGACGCGCACGTCGTGGGAGCCGGAGCCCCGCAGTCCAGAGACATTCCACGTATCCACGATCTCGATATCGCTGGCGGGAACGATGGCGTAGCGCGTGGCGTCATCGATGCGCTCGTTGTTCTCATAGAGTTGCACGGTGGCGCCGAAGATCTGCGCATTGTGCACGCCGCTGACGAACTGCCATTGCCCCTCGACACGCCAGCCGTTTTGGACATGGTCCGCGCGGCCGATGGCGGCGGTCGAACTGGCCATCACCGTCATGGGATCGGCGATGAGCGCCGGACACTTGGCGAAACCCGGACCGATGATGCCGAAGGTTTCGATGCCGATCATGAGGTTCCAGCCTGCGCTCCCGTCCACGCGCGATACGGCTTCGATGACCCGGATCTGGGTCATCGGGTCGGCTTCGGCGCCGCGAAATGTCTTGGGCGCTGCAATCCGGTACAGCCCCTCGCGCGCGAACGCCTCCGCCACTGGCGCCGGCAGACGGCGTTCGCGTTCGGCTTGGTCCGCGTGGGCCGCGACCAGGGGTCCGAGCCTTTCCGCCTTCGCGACGAGTGTGTTTGCGCCCAACGTGTTCCCTAGAGCGAGCGTTTGTTCAGGCTTTAGTGGTGCCGGTCGCGTTCAGCCCGTCGCCCCGCGGATCGCCTCGTGGAGCGTTGCAAGGACATCGAGCATCGCCTCCACGCTGCGCGCGCCGGACTGGAAAATCGCCGTCGCGTTCAGCGTTCCCCATCCGAAGCCCATTTCCATCGCGGACACGGCACGTTCCACCACCCGATCCGTGTCGGAATAGAATCGCTTGCCGGCGTCATCCGTTGGTGGAACCGCGAGCATTTGCTGATAGCCGAGGGCGTCCGGATCGCGGCCCGCCGCTTCCGCGTAAGCTGCGATCTTGTTCTTGCACTTTTTCGCTACCGCCGGGTCGGAGATCGCGGTGGCGAGCCATCCGTCCCCGAGTTCCCCGACTCGGCGCAGGGCGCGCTCCGACGCGCCGCCGATCCAGATCGGCAAGTCTCCGCCCTGGGGCGGTTTTGGCTCCATCGCCATGGCCGTGGACGTGTAGTAGTCGCCGGCGATGTCCACCTGCTCATCGCGCCAATAGGCGCGCAATACCCGGATCGCCTCGTCCATGCGCTTGCCGCGATTGCGAAACGGTTCTTCCAGCGCGTCGTACTCGGACTCCTGCCAGCCGACGCCGACGCCGAGGCGCACGCGCCCGCCGGAAAGCGTATCGAGGGTGGCCACCTGTTTCGCCACCAACACCGGCTGGCGTTGCGGCAGGACGAGCACCTCGGTGCCGAGGCCGATGCGCGAAGTGGCGGAGGCGACGAAGCTCAAGGTCATCAGGGCTTCCATGATGGGCATCTTCGGGGGATATATCGGCGCGGCCCGCGAGGGGGTGGCGAAACCCATGATGACGTGATCGAACGTGTCGAGCTGATCGAACCCGATCTCTTCGATTCCCCGCGCCAGTTTAACGATGCCTTCGGCGCCTTCGCGATAGGCGACGCTCGGGAACTCGACCGCGAGTTTCATATTCTTCCCTTGTTTTGATCGGTATTCGATAACCGATGATAAAACAACCGGTTATCGTATGTTATGTGAATGCTTGCCAAGCGCTGCTCCAGCCCGGGAAGAGCCATTGATGAAACTTGAGGCTTGGAACCGGAAACGGCGGCAGTTGGGCTGCCGCATATGCCGACTACGCGAATGGAAACGCGATTCCTGACGGGGTTGTCAGCGAAATAGACACAGCCACAACGCGCGCTGGTGTTGTGGTGGAGAAAGGCGATGTTAATTTGGCGGGAACGTCCGTCGCCAATCACGATCAGTGATCACGCGGCGCATCGGGCGCCCCCGCCCCGATTTAGGAGTTGATACACCCCTCAACCGTTGATATCACAGATCACCTCCTTTATTCAGCCCAACATGGCGCCCATTATGCGATTGCCGTGCGCCAAAGCAAGGGCTTTGTGGATTTTAGTTCGACAACGGCGCGTTGCGAGGCGTGGCGGGGGACGCGCGGCAGCGCGCGTTTTCGAGCGGATACGCCTCGCCCGTGCGACGGTGAACCAGGATGCATTGGTCGTCGTCCAGCACTAGTTGGAAGATCTCGGGGGGCGTCACGACCCGCCCGCTACCGACTCGGCCGTCTATCGAGCGCCGCGAGCGCCGCTCGATGATCAGCAAACTCGATGTCGTCAGGGCGTCGTCGGCGATGAGAACTTCCGTGCCGAGCGCGGTGGTCACGGCCTGCCGGATATCGGTCCGGCTGGACGCCGTCGAATCGATGATCGCGGCGAGCGCGCTCGTCGGCGTCGCCGCCGAGGCGCCGACCAGACAAAACGATGCGAAAGCGGCGGGTAGTGCCCGCCTCACCATCGGTTTTGCTGCCAGATCGATTTGGGCACGACAGCGTCCGCCGTTGGCGAAGCGCGCAAACCAGGGACAGGTGCGGAAGAGCGGAGGGCGGCGGGCGTGGGACAGGTCGCGTCTGTGCGGTAGCTGAGCGCTGCCTTGAGGCGCGCCTCGTCGATGTCGCCCAACGTGTGATCGAAGTCGTCGCCGACGACGCAGCCCGGCACAGAAACACCTTCGACGTCGTCCGTGTTTTGGGGCGAGAACCCGTCCGGGTAGTCGCCGAATCCCTTGGCGTTGACGCCCTGAAACTGAATGGAGAAGTAGGTCACGCCGCAATTGTCGGCCGGATAGAATCCGTACGGTTTGCCGCAGGTCGTCCTCCCGATCTGGATCACCTCCAGGTCGATGCCGCGCAGTCCATTGATGATCGCCTCGCTGGCGGAGCACGTTCCGCCACCCGTCAGCACGAAGACACGAGTCAGATTCAAGCTCGGCAGGGGATTGCCGGTCGCCACCGAAAAGCCGAGCGTCGTATCGTAGAAGGGAGTCGGCGAAAGGGACCTGCCGGTGACCGGGTTCAACGTCGTGTGTTTGTCGTTGAAGCGTAGTTCGTCGAATGTCTGTCCGCTGGTCGACGGCCCGGCGACCATGTAGGCCATCTGACTGGCAATCGCGAGATAACCGCCGCCGTTGTAACGCAGATCGAGCACCAGATCATCGATACCGGCTTGTTCGAACTCGGCCACCGCGTCAACGAGTTCCCGTTCGGCGGTCGCGATGTGATCGTTGAATAGCATGTAGCCGACCGTGCCGGAGCTTGTCTCGATGGTGCTGTGGTTCTGCACCGGATCGGAAGTGACGACGGCGGATGTGAGCGTGACCTTGCGCGGCTGACTGGCGCCGGGATCCTGAATCTCGAATTCGTGGGTCTCGCCCGTGTCGGCGGGAAAGAGCCCCGCGTTCAATACGGCTGGTCTGCCGTAGGTTACGTTGGCACCGTCTACGGTGAGGATGCGAGCGCCGCGCCGCAGGTTCGCTCGGGACGCCGGCGAGTCGGGCTCTATATACGCCACCCGAACATCGCGAGGCGGTCGCGACGCCAGTATTGCGAACGCTACCCCGTAGCCGGCCGAAACACCGGACTGGGAGAGCAGCCTCCACGCATCGGTGGGGTAGGTGAAGTGAAACCGGTCCCGGTCCGCGCCGGACGGCGTCACGGCGAAGGTCCTCATTTGTTCGAAATACTCCGGCGTTGGATGCAGCACCGGGTCCATGTCGACGATTTCGTCGTACCAGAGGTAGAGGTCGTTGCTCCAGGAGCGCAGCCAGGTGTTTTCGTCGACAAACGATCCGGGCCTGTCTGGGAAATTTCCAGTGCGAGGATTGGCGCACAGCGCGGCGAACTCCCTCGCGGGGGGAAAGACGTCGGGCGTTACCGTTCTCGCGCCGTCCAACGGGAACGGGTCGCGTCCATCGGCGACCGTGTCTCCGTCGCTGTCTGGATCTTGCGGGTCGAGTCCGTCCCGGATTTCGGCCAGGTTTGCCAGACCGTCGCCGTCGCTGTCCACCTGTTCCAGTTCGACCGTGTCGGTCACGCCTTCATACGTGACGATGAGGTCGCGCATTCGGTCCAGCAATGCTTCGGCCTGCGACGCGTTGTCGAGGGCAAGCAGTTGTCGGACGTCGTCGAGGCGATCCGCATTTGCCAGCAACGCCTCGAGTTCCCCCGTCGCGACCCGAAGCAGGTCGGCCATGTCGATAGTCTCTTCGTCCGCCACCGTATCGTTTGCGGGCAAGACGCCCGAGTCGGCGAACGCCGCGGCCAGCAATTGGACCACGTCGTCATCCGTTTCCCCGCTGACCAATCCGAGCAGGGCTGCGTTCAGTATTGCGACCAGAAGTTCAACGTTCGTGTGATCCAGGGCGATTCGCTCTGGTGCATCGGTGAGGTCGACGATGCTGATCGCGCCCGGATCGTCGCCGAGATCGATGTCGTCGCGCTGAAGGATCTGCGACAGAACCTTTTCCAGCGCCTCGGCCATTTCCCGGTTTGCCTGGTCGATGTTGGCGGCGGTCAGGCCGCCGAGCGTGATCGCTCTCTCTACCGCGGCGGTGGTGAACGGCGTGATATTGACGGTGTCCGGCGGTTCGGACGAGGTGGACGAGACAGCGGCGGAGAGCGATGCAGACAGCGGCAGCGTTTCCCCGAAATCGGCACGCGAACCGTCCCGATCCATGCACCCGTCCAACAGGTCGCACAGGTAGCGGCTCGTTCCCTCATCGTTTGGGCCGACATTGATGCGCAGGGGCCCAGTGTGACTCGTCTCGACTTCGCGGTCCGCAAAGCGACCGTCGTCCCCGGTTGCTGCGACGGCGAGTTCGGTTTCTTCCCCGCCCGTTGCGATGGCAAGAAACCGCACTTCGCCTGTGGAGATCAATCCGAGCGCGGCGCGTCCCGGGGGGATGGCGATGCTCGCCGGGTCCGGCGGCGGCGGTGGCGGTGCCGGTGCCGGCGGTGGCGCCGGGCTCGATCCGCCGCCACACGCCCCGACCAACACCGCTAGCGTCAGTGGCAGGGCCGCGCCGAGCGGTGCTCCGGCACGCACTAACGATGGATTGCGTGCGGGCTGTCTGCTATTGCGCCGGTCGATGTGGGACATCCCTCGCGACTCCTTTGGCTGGCCATTTCATGCGGCTGCCTGCTCGGTAAGGCTGCGGCGCCAACTCCCCGTAGGCGTTATTCCATGCAAGTGCCCCACAGCCGGCGCCTTCGGCTTCGCCTGTGGTCCGGCCCCGCTCGTCGACCATGGAACAACCATTCCCGGTCGCTGGCGCTCCCCGGAAACGTTTGTTCCATGGAAGTTGCTTTGCAGCGGGTACATGCTGATTTCGGCAACGATGTTCATGGCGGTCTCCCTGGGACGAAGCCGCTAGTGTCGCACGCGCGCGGTGCATTGCGCGTCCAGGCTGGTCAGACTAGCAGCCGGTAAGGCGCCTCCAGGTACCCGCGCACCTCTGCCAGGAACTCGGCCGCCGGCGCACCGTCGAGGACGCGGTGGTCCCATGTGAGCGACAAGCGCAGGCGCTTGCGCGGCACTGGCGTATCGCCGTGCCAGGCGACGCCGTCATAGATGCGGCCGACGCCGAGAATGCCGGATTGCGGCGTGTTCAGGATCGGCGTGAACGTGTCGACGCCGTACATGCCGAGGGAGGTGACGGTGAACGTTCCGCCGCTCATGTCGTCGAGGCCCAGCGTCCCGCTTCGGGCGCGTTCGGCCAGCTCGCGAGACTCGCCCGCGATGGTCTTCAAGTCTTTGCTGTCGGTATTGCGTATCACGGGGACGACCAGCCCTTCTTCCAGCGCGACGGCCATGCCCATGTGCACTTCCTCGTGGCGCAGGATGGCGTCGTCGGCGAGCGTCGAATGCATGCGCGGGTGCTTCAACAAAGCCTTGGCCGCCGCCAGCATGATGATGTCGGTGTAGCTTGGGCGAACGCCCTCGGACTCCCACTCGGCAACGAGTTGGGTTCTGAGCTTTACGACATCTTCCATGTCGACTTCCATCTCGATGGTGAGCTGGGCCGTGTCGCGAAGGCTCGCAAACATGCGCTCCGCTATGGTGCGACGCATTCCGCGCATTGGTTCGGCCGCGGGCGCCTGCGCTTGTGCCTCGGCTGCGCGCTCCACGTCCTCCCGCGTGATGCGACCGCCCGGTCCAGTGCCGTCCAGCGCATCGATATCAACACCCAGTTCGCCAGCCAGTCTGCGTGCCGCCGGCGAGGACGCCTGGCGTCGCCTGGGACGATCTTCCCGGGTAGCCTTGGCCTCGGCCCTGGCGGTTACGTCCCCCTCGACGATTCGACCCCGGGGGCCGCTGCCTTCGACGTCGGTGAGATCCACGCCAAGTTCTGCGGCCAGGCGTCGTGCGGAGGGCGAGGCTGCGGGGCGCCGGCCCGCCGGTTTTGGTGTGGCCGCCCGTGCGGCTGCGGCTGCTGGCTTGGGTGGTGGCTTGTTCTGGGCAAGCTCTTCTGACGGTAATGGCTCGGGGGTCGGCAGGACTTCGGGAATGGTCTCGTCCGCCGCGAAAATAAATCCGACAACTTCGCCCGGTCCCAACTCCGTTCCCGCGGCGACACGGTGTTTGACGATGCCGGAAGCATCGGCGTCGACATCCATGTTCACCTTCTCGGTTTCGAGGCGGTAGAGCATTTCGCCCTTCTGCACCTCGTCGCCGTCGGCGATGAACCACTCTTCGACGCTACCTTCGGTCATGGTCATACCGACTTTGAGCAGTCGGACTTCAACCGGCATGGCGAACTCCCTCGGAGGTTGTAAAAAGCATGTGGCCGTCGTTGGCCGCGGTTTCGAGCGTGGCGTCGATATCGATCACGCGCGGACCATCGCGTCGCACCGTGAGCTTCGCGCGTTGTCCGGGTTTCATGACGCGTTCGCGCTCGCCGTCGAAGGCGAGCACACAGGGTCCGACAATGTCGACCGTCTCGCCGAAGTCGATGCGGTGCGCGTCGGCAATGGCGATGTCGTCGAATCGCCCGGGGGCGATGGGCGCGCGGACGTGCCATCGCGCAGGCCTTCCTCTCGCGGTGAACTCGACCACCATGGCGGCGTCGACATCGTCTGACAGCGGCTGGAGCAGGCCAGCGATGGACGTTATTCCCACTGCCGCCGGGATTGCGCGGGTGAGCACAGCGACGATGAGCCGGTCGGCTGACAAAAGCGCGCGGGCGCCGACGAAACGGTCGTCGGTCGCCACGGCGTCGATCAGGGCAATGTCGTCGGCTTCGCCTTCGATCTCGACATGGATGACCTTTACCTGAGGCGCGACATCGCGCAGGACGACGGCACCCGACGCTACAAGGGCGGCCGCGACACCGGCGATGGAGCCCTCCTGCATGTGTGGGAATACGTTGTTCGTCCCTGTCGAGATGGGAACCAGCGGCGCGTCCAGCCATCCTTTCGCCAGGGCGCGGTTGGTGCCATCGCCGCCCAGGGAAATCACCGCGCCGCAGGATGCCTTTCGCATGGCCGCCGCCGCGCGGGTCGTATCGTCGGCATTGCCGTAGCGCGGCCCGGCGACCGGCGTACCGGCAACCCCCGCCGTCGCTATGGCACTGTGGGCGATGCCCCTGTTGTCATCGAGGTACAGGACCGATGGGTTCGGATCCGCGGCGGCGACGCCGGCAAGACAGCGTGCGACAACGGCGCGCTTTTCCTGGTTGTCGAACACCGACGCGCCTGCGGCAACTCGGCGGATGTCCTTGCCGGAATCGGGATTCGCCGCCAGGCCGACAAGGCAGCTCATGCTCGTTGAATCTTCAAAGCCCGAGCAACTCGGTTGCTGAGGCAACGATCGTCTCGGCGTTGGGGACGTAACTTCTTTCCAGGGAGGGGCTGAAGGGCACCGGCGAGAACGGGGCGCCGACGCGGCCAACGGGAGCGTCGAGATAGTCGAACGCCAACTCCTGGACCTGCGCGGCAATTTCGCCGCCCATGCCGCCGAAACGCACCGCCTCATGGACGACCATGACGCGATGGGTCTTCTCCACGGAAGCGACCATGGTTTCCGTATCGAGGGGCTGGAGTGATCGCAAGTCGATCACTTCGGTCTCGATGCCTTGTTCCGCAAGGGTTTCTGCGGCGCTTACGGACTCGTGGACCATCCGGCTGTAGCTGATGATCGTAAAGTCCGTGCCCGGCCGCACGATGTTGGCCTCGCCGATCGGCAGGGCGTACGATTCTTCTGGAACTTCGCCCGTCAAGGCCAGCGATGCCTTGTTCATGACCACGAAAACAGGGTTGTCGTCGCGCGACGCGGCGATCAACAAGCCCTTGGCATCGTACGGCGTCGACGGCATCACGACCTTGAGTCCGGGGATGTGGCAGATCCACGACTCAAGGCATTGCGAGTGTTGGGCCGCCATCGAATTTCTGGCGCCGCACATGGTCGTGATCGTGATCGGCAGCGTCGCGCGGCCGCCGAACATGTAGCGCATCTTCGCCATCTGGTTCGTGACCTCGTCCATGCATTCGCCGAGGAAGTCCATGAACATGATGTCGATGATCGGGCGCAGGCCGGCGGCCGCGGCGCCGACGCCCAATCCGATGATGCCTTCCTCGCTGATGGGCGTGTTGACGATCCGGTCGGGGCCGAACTCGTCGAGCAGCCCCCTATATATGCCGAACACGCTGCCGGCGCCGGCGACGTCCTCGCCGGCGATGAACGCGTCGGGGTGTTCATTCAGGATGGTCGCCGCCGCCTCCTTGACGGCGAGGACGTAGCTCAGTTCGCGTTTTCCATTTTCTGTTTCGGCCATCGTGTTTCTCGCTTAAGCGTATACGTCGTCGAGGAGGGCGTCGGGGTCGGGCATCGGGCTCGCCTTGGCGAACTCGATAGCGGCTTCCACGTCGCGGGCGATCTCTTCGTGCACTTCCTTCGCCGCTTCCGCAGACAGGACGCCCTGTTCCGCGAGCCGGGCCTCGAACATTTCGATTGGATCCCGTTTCATCCACTCGGCGAGTTCCTCGTCCGTGCGGTACGTGCGGCCCATGCCGCGCCTGCCGACATGGTCATAGAACCGATAGGTCTTGCACTCGAGCAGCGTCGGACCGCCGCCTTGCCGCGCGCGCTCGACAGCGGCGCCCGCCGCCTCGTACACGGCCATGACGTCCATGCCGTCGACGACCACGCCCGGCATGCCGTACCCCGGAGCGCGGTCGGCAACGTCGCTGACGGCCTGGTGGTCGCGTTGCGGCGTGTACTCGCCGAAGCCGTTGTTCTCGCAGACGAACAGGACCGGCAGCTTGTAGAGCGCCGCCATGTTGGCGGCTTCGTGGAAGGCGCCCTCGTTGCTCGCGCCATCGCCGAAGAACGTGACGGCGACGTTGCCGTTCTTCTTGTACTTGTTGGCGAATCCGGCGCCCATGGCGATGGGCGACCCGCCGCCGACGATGCCGTTGGCGCCGAGCATGCCAATATCCAGGTCGGAGACATGCATGCTGCCGCCCTTGCCTTTGCAGTAGCCGTCAACGCGCCCGAACAGCTCCGCGAACATCCTGTCGAACGCGCCGCCCTTGGCGATGAGATGGCCGTGGCCGCGATGCGTGCTGGTGATCTGGTCTTCGTCTGACAGGTGCGCCATGACGCCGGAGGCGACGGCTTCTTCGCCGACATAGAGGTGCAGAGCGCCGGGAATGAAACCGTTTTCCGCCATTCGGCCCGCTTCCTCCTCGAAATGGCGGATTCGCACCATGCGCCGATGGATATCGAGCAATACTTCGTCGGTAGGTTGTGTAGTCACGCTTTCCCCTTCTTCAAGCCTGAACTATTTTGCGCGAATCGCGACCAGATCGGTAGTGGTAGAACTATCCGGTGCCCAAATTAGGCCGGCAGGCGCGTCGCGCGGAGGCGCGAGAAGGGCCGGCACCGCGTCGATCCGCAACCTCAAAGCGTATGCGGCGCCACGGTCCCGAGCGGTGGCCGCGGACAGATGCACGGCTTCCGCCTTGCGGAACTTGCCGCGGCGCCCAGGCGCCAAAAACATATATATGCTAAAACAGCAAAATGTAATGCGGAAATACGGAAGTCAACACAGTGCGTTCCCGCGACAAATACCGTGCCGAGCCAGAGCCCATCAAGCGATTGACCCTCAACCTGGGAGAGAGCTTGCACACGCGCTTCAAGACGGCGTGTAGTGCCACCAATCGCAAAATGACGACCGAGATTCAGGAGCTTGTTGAGCGTCGTACGGAAGAATTGGAAGAAGAGACTGGCCTTGGCGAGACCGATTGGGCGAGACAGGTTTCGCAGCGGACGCAGTCGGCGAAGCTGGCCGAACGCAGGCTGCGGGCGCTGAATCAAGCGCTGGGCTGCAATCACCCAACAGCGGATATCGAGGAAATGCTGGCCGACATCGAGCGCGGTCGTGATCTTCGTTGACTCCAATGTGCCGATGTACCTGGTCGGAGCGCCCCATCCAAACCGGGAGCGGGTCGAGATGTTTTTGCGGCAACGGCCCGACGAAGACTACGTAACGAGCGCCGAGGTCTATCGGGAGATCCTCCATCGCTTTGCCGCGATCAATCGTCGCGGCGCGATCAGCGACGCGTTCACACTGCTCGATGAGCTTGTAGTTTCCGTGTTCGCAATATCGCGAGACGAGGTCGAAGCGGCTGGAAAGGTCGCCGAACGGCATCCGGAGCTGTCGGCGCGCGACTGCTTGCACCTGGCTGTGATGGCGGCGCATCGTGTAAGCCGGATCCTGTCATTCGACCACGGCTTTTCCGACTACTCCGGGGTCACGCGTCTGCCGTAGTTGTATTAGAGCGCATGCGGTGCCGCGGCTCGACCGGTCGTCGCCGAGAGATGCACTGCTTCGACCTTGCGCATGTAGAGCAGACCTTCCTCGAAGTCCGGTCGCACGGGGCGCGCTGCCGGAGGTGCGCCGGCGCGCGCGGCGCGCACGGCGGCGACGAAGTCCGCCTCGACGGACCATACGGTCCGCTTTTCGTCCGGCACGTCCACCTTCCGCAGCGGCTCGCCTGCCGGTGCCCATTCAAGGTTGTCCTGAAAGTCGTAGCGCAGCGTTCCTTCGGTTCCCCGCACGGTGATGGACGATGCTCTGCCCGATCTGTCGACCGACACGCCGGAGTGGTGTTCAAGGATTAGGGCGCCGCTTGCGAGCGTGCCGCTGATCGCCACGACCTGCGGAACGTCGATAGCGACCGACTGTCCCGTTTCGTCGGTCTTTTCCGAAATGGGCGTGGACAGGTGGGCGGTCAGACTTTCGTAAGGTCCCACCATGCCATTGAGCGTCTCGGCGAAAATGCCCATGGACATGATCTGGTTGCCGCTGTAGTCGGTCCGCTCGCGCCAGTGCACAGAAGAGCGGTCCAGGTTGGCGCCACTTACCACGCACAGTTCGACCGACGTGATCAGTCCCAGATCGGACCTCACCATGTCGCGTATGTGTTGCTCCAGTTGCCACGGAACCGGGCAGATCATGTTGACGAGATGCGGATGTGCCTGCGCCGCCGCATGCATTTCCTTCGCTTCCCCCAGGTTCCTGCACATGCGCGCCTGGCAGAAGCAGTGTTTGCCCGCCTCGAGCACCGCGATGGACAGTTCCCGGTGCATGTAGGGCCAGGTGCCGACGAATATGGCGTCCAGGTCTTCGCGGGCAATCAGCCGCTGCCAATCCTCCTCGACTTGTGCGATGCCGAAGTCCCGCGCGACGCGTTCGGAGCTTTCCCTGCTGCGGTTGCACACGACGACGACCTCGACGCCATCGAGGGCCGCGAGTCCGGGCAGATGCCTGCTGCGGCAAATGCCTCCGGCGCCGATAAAGCCAATGCGAAGCGTATCCGTGCTCATGGTGAGGTTCCCTATGTGGTTCTATCGACGCGACCAGGATCGCGGGCGCGCTTGTTGTGGGGCGTAGTCAGGCCGCGCTGCGCGTCCGCGCGGCCTTCGGTGATTGCGTATCCACGCCGGTCTCGGTCGCGTCGGGATTGCTGAACGTTAACACGCCGTCCTCCAGCGGGTAGTGGCGCGCGATCTTTCTGTCCTCGAGGTAATTCTGCGTGTTTCGCCAGGGATCGCGATCCCCCTGCCTGGGAAACAGATGCATCGACCGGGCCATGTAGCCGGGCATGAATTCGACGATCCATGGGCGGCGCTCCATGGTCCGGTCTTCGTCCCGCAGGCGCGCAGTGCATTGACGCATGCCCGACTCCGTCATGCGATTCAGCAGGCGGCAGACGTACTCGCAGGTGAGATCCGCCCGGAGCGTCCAGGAAGCGTTTACATAGCCGAAGACGTTGGCGAAATTGGGCACGTCGGCGTACATCATGCCCTTGTAACTGAGCGTCTCCGGAAAGCTGACCGGCTCGCCATCGACGCCGAACTCGACGCCGCCCATCACGGCCAGATTCAACCCTGTTGCGGTGACCAGGATGTCCGCTTCGACTTCCAATCCCGATGCGAGTCGCACGCCTTTGCTGGTAATGCCGGCGATGGTGTCGGTGACCACCTCGGCCTTGCCGCGCCTGATGGCCTTGAAGAGATCGCCGTCCGGAATCAGGCAAAGGCGTTGATCCCAGGGGTTGTAGGTCGGCGTGAAGTGCTTGTCCACGTATTCGGCGCCCAGTTGCTTGCGCGCGGCGTTGAGAATTAGTGACTTGACGGATTCGGGTTTGACCCTTGTGCGGCGATAGAGGAAGTACTGAATCAACACGTTCTTCCAGCGGGTGATGGCGTAAGCGACCTTTTCCGGGAGCAGTCGGCGCAACCCGTTGGCGATCGCGTCCCGCGCCGGCAGCGAGATCACATAGGTGGGGGAGCGTTGGATCATGGTGACCCGGGCCGCCTTCTCGGCCATGGCGGGCACAAGTGTCATCGCGGTCGCTCCGCTGCCGATGACCGCCACGCGCTTGCCCGCGTAGTCGAGATTCTCGGGCCACGCCTGGGGATGGATGACCGGGCCCTTGAAGTGCTCAATGCCGGGCAATTCCGGCGTATAGCCGCTCGCGTAGCTGTAGTAGCCGCTGCACATGAACAGGAAGTTGCCCGTGAAGCGAACGCTCTCCCCATCGTCGGATCGCTGCGACTCGACTGTCCAGCGCGCCTCGTCGGTGGACCAGGCTGCGCGCGTGACCCGATGTCGAAATCGAATGTGGGATGTCACGGCGTATTCGGTGGCCGCTTCGTTCACATAGGCGAGGATCGACTCTCCGTCCGCGATCGCCTGGGTGCTTTTCCACGGCTTGAAGTTGTAGCCGAAGGTGTGCATGTCGCTGTCGGAGCGGATCCCCGGGTAGCGGAACAGATCCCACGTCCCGCCGATGGCGGAGCGGCCTTCCAGAATGATGAATGTCCGGGTCGGGCATTTCGTGCGCATGTGACACGCCGCGCCGATGCCTGAAACCCCGGCGCCGACGATGATCACATCGAAATGTTCCATGCTGGACATGACTTGCTCGAACCCGCGAAACGCCATTGTGCTGAGTTTGGGCGTGGCGATCAAAGTTCGCCAGCGTTGATGCGCGCGGCAAAGGAGGATGCGCAGTTCACGAGGCTCCGCGGCATCGAAGTTCCCGGTGCATCAACTTGCGCTGACAAACCGGCTGAATCGTTGTTCGAGAAAACCGGGGTCGGGATGCGCCGAGGGGTCGACGGGTAGTCGAAGGCTCGCGCCCTGAAGTTTTTTCAGGCTATCCAACAAAGGTCCATCCCGACCCTCCCGCACCTGGCAACGTGAACGCGGAAGTCCGGATCGATACCGATCAGATTGGTGTCGAACGCTGTGTGATGCAGCGTGGACATGCAGATGCCGTTGGTCACGGACGCGGGACCGCCTTGGGCATCGGGCAGAATGTGTGCGCCGACGAGCAAATCGCGGAATGGTAAGCCGCTCAATGCGCACCGATAACCATAAGCGGACTTCGTGCGACTACTGAACCAGGCTTGATGGTTGCGCCGGCGGCTCAAGCGAAGCGAATAGGTTGCCTCGACCTGCAATTGTTCGGCTGAACCCGACGCCATGACGGAACTCACAGTCCCGTCAACCATATCGGGTGCGGAGACGAGCACGCGCTCATCGGCCTCACTGAATTGCTCCACCCAAACTGGCCAGAGAGCTTCATACACGGCAGGTGCCCTGCCGCGGAAATAGATCAGCGGTGCCCTGCGAACGTAGGCTTTGTATAGATCGCTATTGGTCTGGTTCTTCAATCCGCCGCGAGCGAGATCGTAGTGGAGGAGGCCGGTTGGCTCATCGACATCGATGCTCTGATCCCGGTACCGGGAGACGCGGCCAGCTCGAGGCACGACTGTCTTGATGCTGAGGGCCGCGCTCATTTGTCGCGGCCTGAAGATTCCCACGGCTCTATTGGCGAAATGCATCATCTGCCCGTCCGCGCTAAAGCCGCGGACAATGTCTTCCCAGCGAATTTGTCCCGATGTGCGCACGGCGAGGCGTTCGATGGCGTCAAAGGCCTTCGCGCGTACTGCCCAGTCCGGGTCGTCGTTCATGCGTTGCGGAGCGTTTCCACGATTCAAGCCGTTCGGGTTTCGAGTTCCGGTTCGGTACGCGGGCTTTGTGCTTGCGCCGAGGATAAGGTAGCCCTATGGTCGGGTGCAAAGAATCCCGGGTGAAATCGATGGCGACGGAGGATGGATAGTGCTCAAAAAGCTGGTCTGTATGTTGGTGGGAGGGGCGCTGCTGGCGGGAACGTCGATGGCGGACGAAATGCAGCCTGCGGCGACCGCCCATTTCACTAGTCCGGCAGGCGAAGTTATCGGCGAAGCCAAGCTCTGGCAGGGGCCTCGCGGGGTTCTGATCCATTTGGAACTCACCAACCTTTCGCCGGGCAAACATGCGATTCACCTCCATGGCGTCGGCGCTTGCGAACCGGACTTCAAGGCGTCGATGGGCCACATCAACCCCGCGGGCGCCAAGCATGGTCTGCTCAATCCCGAAGGGCCGGACAACGGCGATCTTCCAAACATATACGCGAGCGAAGCGGGAACCGTGCAGGCGGAGCTATACACGACCGGCGTAACTGTCGGTGGCATGTCCGAAAACGCGCCCGACGGGGCGGCGGCGCTGATGGATGAAGACGGGGCCGCGCTGGTGATTCACGCCATGGGCGACGATCACGCCACCCAACCGATCGGAGGCGCGGGCGGACGCGTCGGTTGCGGCGTCATCGCTCCCGCGATGTAGACCATGGAAGTGCCGAAGGCCGGCGTCTGCCGGCTATAGTCGCTGCGCCCATTCGCGGCGCAGAATGGAGAAGTAGACGTAGTCGATCCATTCGTCGCCGTCGAGCCGAGCTTCGCGAGCCCGTCCTTCCTCGACGAAACCGGCGGCTTCGAAGAATCGCAACGCCGGCACGTTGTTGCCGAGGACCCCCGCCCACACGCGATGCGTGGGGGTCTCGCGGAACGCGAATGCCAGCGCCAGTGACACCGCGCGTTTGCCGAACCCGCGCCGCTGATGCGATGGGTCGATCACGAGCCCGAATTCCGCTGACGTATCGCGGTCCCAGTCCGCTTCAATGGCGACATGGCCGACGGCGCGCTTGTCCGCCTCGATGATGAAGTTGTAGCGAGACCTGAGCGCGCGGCGGAACTCCGCCGTCGGTTCCAGTTCCCGGCCATGCCATCCGGCGAGCGCCGGATCGCGCAACCAGTTTCTGTACAGCGGGCCGTCGGCGCGCCGCACCGGCCGCAGCGTTACCGCCTTCAAGCTGTCAGGAGAATCGCATTGGATCGCCGATCACCCCGGCTTCGCGCAGCGCTGACAGTGTTTGCGCGTCCAAATCGAGCTCGGAAGCGAGCAGTTCGTCGGTGTGCTGGCCGAGTCTCGGCGGCGCCGTCATTTCGACTTCCGAGTCCGACAGGCGCGGGGCGAAGCCGAGCATGGGCACTCTGCCGTGCACCGGCAGGTCCATTTCGTGGATGAAGCCCCGCGCCTTCAAGTGCTTGTCGTGGTGAAGTTCGGCGGTGTCGAGACAAGCGGAGCAAGGCACGCCGGCTTCCGCGATGGTCTCCATGGCTTCGTATTTCGTGCGCTGGCTCGTCCAGTCGCGGATTACCTCGTATAGCGCGTTACCGTTCTGTATCCGCGCGGCCATTGTCTCGAACCGGGGATCGATGAGCATGTCGCCCCGGTCGATCGCGGCGCACAACCCGTCCCAATGGTCCTGGTTGACGGGCATCAGGTAGATGTAGTCGTTCGGGCCGAACGGCTTGCAGGGATAGATATCGACGGGAGGCCGACCGCCGGAATTGCCCCTGCGGGGCGTGGCCTGGGTCCCCCAGCGGGAACCTATGTAGGCGCGGGTGCGGGTGTAGTAGATCATCGCTTCCTGCATGGACAGTTCGACCAGTTGGCCCTTGCCCGTGCGCGACCGTTGGATGTAGGCGGCCAGAATCGCCATTGCCGTCTGTACGCCAGTGCCGGAGTCTGCCGTGGTCGAACCCGGCATCATGGGCGGACCGTCGGCCTCGCCGGTGATGGAGAACGCCCCGGCGGCGGCCTGCGCGACCATGTCCATGGATCGGAAGTGTGAGTAGGGCCCCGTGGTCCCAAAGCCCTTGATGCGGGTGTAGATCAGGCCGGGATTGGCGGCGTTGAGCGTCTCGTAGTCGATACGAAGTCGCTCGGTTACGCCGGGACCGTAGTTCTCGACGAAGACATCGAACCTCGGCACGAGCCGCATGAACAGGCCGTGGCCCTCGTCGGTGCGAAGATCGATGGCCAGGCTGCGCTTGTTCGCGTTCCAGGCGCAATAGTAGGGGGCGTAGTCCTGGTAGGCCGTGTTGTGGCCGACGCCTCGGCCAGGATCGCCGTGCCCGGGAGCCTCGACCTTGACCACGTCTGCGCCGAGCCAGGCCAGCGCCTGGGTGCACGACGTGCCGGACTCGTACTGGGTCATGTCGAGGATCCTGATGCCGTCCAATGCGGGCATTGGCGTCTCCTGTGTCAAGTTGACCGTTAAGTGAACACCGCGAGTCGCTGACAATCATATCTTCGCGTTGGGTGTCTTGGCGACTCGCGCCGCGGCGGCATATAGTCGCGGGTTACGCCAGCCAGCCAAAGGATCGAACATGGTCGAGCAAATTCCCGGTGCCAAGGTGATGTACCTCATCAGGCGCAGGCCGGAGACTTCGAGAGAAGAGCTGGTCGCCCATTGGTTCGCGAACCACATGCCGGACGTTATCCAACGCCAGGAGGGTCTTGTGCGGCGGGGGCAACCCCACGCGAGGCGCTACTTTGCGACGCTCTACGAGGCCAACGCGGGCGGCGATTATCCCTGGGACGGCGTCGCCCAGCTCTGGTTCGACCGGCCATTGCCTACCCCCGAGGAACCCCACGGAATCACGCCGAGAGACACGTTTCAGCAGAAGGTGGAACCGTACATGCCTTGGGCGACGCGCGAGTACGTCGTGATCGACGGCGCCGAGCACTTGAGCACGGAGCCGCTGACGCTGAACGCGCCGTATCCCATGACGCGGTCCGGATTCTTCAAGGTGACCTTCCTGGTGGCGGTGAAGCCGGGCACCGACTACGACGCGCTGTTTGCGCATTGGCTCGACGTGCATGTGCCGAACGTCAAACAGGCCATGGATCAGGCCGGCGGATTCCGCTACGTCGTGAGCCACAGCATCCACCCCGCAGACGAGCCTTACGCCGGCATGGCCGAGTTGTACTTTCACGATCACGACGGTTGGGCGGGCTACCGGGAACACATCAGGCCGGACGGCATGGAAGAGTGGGTGGACAGCGACCGCATGGAGGTGCTTCGCGCGCGAACGGAGATGGTTGGTATTCCCTGATCGCCGACACGATTCTGCGGCACTCGCATAACATAGGCGTTGCGGGCAGACGGAGGACAGCATGTTCGACTTGAGCGGCAAGGTGGGGCTGGTGACGGGCGGCAACGGGGGCATCGGCCTGGGATATGCCGAAGGGTTGGCCGAGCACGGTGCCGGCGTCTGCATCTGGGGCACCAACGAAAAGAAAAACGCGGCGGCGCAAGCCAAGCTCGAAACCTACGGCGGCAAGGTGGCCGCGCTGCGCTGCGATGTCAGCGATGAACAGCAGGTGGTGGACGCGTTCGCGCGAACCGTGGAGATTTTCGGGCAGGTGGACGCATGCTTCGCCAATGCCGGCGTTGGCGGCGGCGGCGCGAATTTTGACGCCATGACGCCCGAGGAATGGCATCGCGTCTTCAAGGTGAACATGGACGGCGTGATGTTCACCTTCCGGGAAGCGGTCAAGCATATGAAGCAGAACGGCCGCGGCGGTTCGCTGGTCGTCACCAGCAGCGGCACGGCGCGTTTCGGCGCGCGCGGCGGCGAACACTACTCGGCGACCAAGGCGGGCGTCATCGCGCTGATTCAGTCACTGGCCATCGGCCAGGCCCGCTACGGCATACGCGCGAATGCCATCATCCCCGGCTGGATCGAGACGGCAATGACGGAACGGGCGTTCCAGACCGAAGTATTCAAGACCAGGGTTCTCAAGCGGATTCCGCAGCGGCGTTGGGGCAAACCCGCCGACTTCCGCGCCATGGCCGTGTATTTCGCCAGCGACGAAAGCGCCTACCATACTGCGGACACCATCAGCATCGACGGCGGCGTGTCGCATTTCTGAGTGTTACATTCTTAGGCAATAGTGGCGCGCGGTCACCTTCCCGCACGCGGGCTGAAGGCGCTAACTATCCGAGTGGCTATGAGTCTCCCTCCTATTCCTTGGCTTTCATCAATTGTTAAGTGCCTATTTCACATAGAGGGGGATCGACGGCTACAAGCCAATCATAAAGACATATATAGAGAAATTTATAGAACATTGCGTTCAGCTCCTAACAAAGGCACTGCGGGTACGATATCCAGTATTTTAATTTCTCACCATAACAAGATGGTTTTAGTCGAGCCAACAAAAGATTCAGATACTAGGAATTCTCACAATGATGAGATGGATATGCTTGAGATGCGGCTTGTCAATATGCTCAACAGACTCGAAGTTAACAAGTTCACTAGTGACGTTAGGTCTCGGATTGGCATTGGGTTAAGCAATATGCGCCTCAAGTTCCAAGACTAACTCGCAGGGGAACTACGCACGGCGTACTGGCCTGCTAGTCGCCGTAGGCAGGATATCTGCCAAGCGAAATCGACTCTCCCAACCGTATGGAGGCGACGAAAAGCAGCGTCAGCAGGACGCAGCCGAGGCCGGTCCAGTGCAGCCACTGATTCGATGCCCCGACGGCGAAGAGATACAACACCTACCACATGCCCAGTTCGCAGAGGTAGTTGGGGTGGCGGCAGTAGCGGAAGAGCCCGGTTGTGATGAACGGACGCTTTGTTTCTTCGCGGGCAGATGGGCCACAGGCGGTCCACCCAGGAATATTCGCGACTGATCACGGAGAAAATCCACGCGAGCGCCGCGAGGATCAGGCACAGGTCGAGGGCCGTGCCGAAGGGCGTGCCCGTCAGGGGGTGGTCGATGAAATTCATGCTATCGACAGTGTAAACGCAGTTGGTCGCGGTGTGGCATTGAGACGCTCGCGCCAAGTGGTTGTAGAGCAGCGTATCGGCGGGTCAAGCGCGCGGCGGGTGCGGTAGCATGAAGACTTCGGACGGCGGCCGACCCGCCTGAAGTCGAATACAAGCCAAGTCAAGGCAACAGCGACAAGGAGAAAAACCATGGCCGACAACCTGCAAGCCGCATATGAAACGTTGACCGCGCGCATCGGCGAATCGACGCCGCGCTCCGACTGGTTCGAGATAGACCAGCAACGCATCAACGATTTCGCAGACGTGACGATGGATCATCAGTGGATTCACATCGATATCGAGCGCGCGAAGGCTGGGCCGTTCGGCGCTCCGATCGCCCACGGCCACCTCACGTTGTCGATCCTGGGTCACTTGCCGCGCTCGGCGGGGGCCCCCCAGGGACGGAGGATCGAGGGCCAGAAGCTCGCCATCAACTACGGCTTCAACAGGGTGCGCTTTCCCGCGCCGGTGCCCGTGGGCGCGCGAGTGCGGACGCAGAGCACGCTCAAGACCGTCGAGATCAAGGGCGGCATGATCGAAGTGATGAGCGAGATCGTGATGGAGGTCGAGGGCCAGCAAAAACCGTGCTGCGTGGCGGAGAGCCTGGCCCGATACGTCTTCTGACCGGGCTTCGCTCGCTTCCGGTAGGTTCCGTTAACGAGTCATCGCCTCCACGCATTGAGTACAGCGGCCTTTGAGCCATGTATGTGACGAACATCGGTGATTCGGTGTACGTGTTGCATGTGTTTGTAAAGAAATCGCAGAGAACGCCGGCGAAGGAAATCGAAACTGCCAAGTCCCGACTGAAGGCGGTTCGAACGGAGTTGAGGCAGAGGAGTTAGCTCATGGAGATTCACACCTACGGTAGTGTGTGGGATGCTATTGCGGACGGTCCAGAGGAGGCGACCAACCTGAAACTTCGTTCGCAACTAATGGATGCCATCGAAGCGTACATCGCTCGCGAGGGCATCACCCAGGAAGAGGCCGCCAGACGGCTCGGCGTACCCAGATCGCGGCTGAGCGAACTCGTCAACGGCCGGATCAGCAAATTCACTATCGACAAGCTGGTGAACATGGCTGCGCGGGTTGGACTGGCTACAGAAGTCAAAATCGGTCAGAAGCGCCGCCGTTCGCGGAGTCAAGTATCCAAAGCGACGCGCGGCTTGGCCGGAAACGTGTCCCTCTTGGAGGACGAGGCGAAAGCGGAGCGTAGCGCATACGGTACTTCGGAGAGCGTAGCGCTGCCAATCGTATTGGCCGTCGATGAGGAGACGAACTCATCGAAGGGATGCTCGCGACCCTGGAGGCGGAATCCGGTCCTATGCCCCGATTCGATGCGTGATCCGGCGCAGCGCGGCCGATCATGGTAAAGTAGTGCGCAGACCCAAGGGGTGGCCCAGAGCCTGAGATGCGGATGCGATCCGCAGACCCTTTGAACCTGATCCGGACCATACCGGCGGAGGGATAGGGCGCCCATCGAAGCATCTCCCTCCCGCCCAAGAGGAGGACGAGATGTCTAGATTTGCCCCCACATCAACCCTTGCGCTAGCGGTAGCCGTCGCCCTCGTGGGTCCGCCCCTGCTGGGCCAGGAGTCAGAGCAACCGGCCTCGGAAGATGCGCTTGAAATCGAGGAAATCGTCGTCACCGCGACGTTTCGCGGCGAGGAACTATACGAGGTGCCATCCAGCATCAGCGTGGTTCCCGCCGCGGCGATTGCGCGGCGCGGCGCGACGCACCTCGAAGAAATCCTGAACATGATCCCCAATTTGAACTACGCGAAAGGCGCCTCGCGCGCGCGCTTCCTGCAGATTCGCGGCATCGGCGAGCGCGGGCAGTTCAGCGAGCCGCTCAATGCGTCCGTCGGGCTGATCGTCGACGGCGTCGATCTGTCCGGCATCGGCACCGTGGCGATGCTGTTCGATGTCGAGCAGGTGGAAGTGCTGCGCGGCCCCCAGGGCACGCGCTACGGCGCCAATGCGCTGGCCGGACTGGTCAACGTCGTGACGCGGGCGCCGACCGATGCGAACGAGAGCGAGGTCGAACTGTTCGCGGGCAACTACGGCGCATTCGGCGCGGGCGTGGCGGCGTCGGGGCCGCTGGCCGAAAACGTGCGCGGCAGGTTGGCCGCGCGCGTGGACCAGGCCGACGGGTTCATCGAAAACGACTACCTGGGCGTCGATGACACGAACAGCACGGACGAAAAGTTGCTTCGCGGCAGGTTGTCCTGGGAAGCGGGCGAATCCGCCACTATTGACATTGCCGCCGGTTATCTCGACGCCAACAACGGTTACGACGCCTTTTCCCTGGACAACGTGCGGACCACGCTGGCCGATGAACCGGGCCACGATAGACAGGAGACGCTATACGGTTCCGCCGGCGTCAAGTGGCACGACAACCCGACCTTCACGGTCGAGGCGCACGTTAGCGCCGCGGCCTCGGATATGGCGTACGGCTATGACGCCGACTGGGTATATGTCGGGTTCCACCCCTGGGGCTATTCGGGCACCGACGACTATCTGCGCGACCGGAACACCGTGACGGCGGAGGTCCGCCTTGTTTCAAAGGAGGCCGGAGCACTGTTCGGGGGCGCGACGGCGTGGACGCTAGGCGCTTACACCCTGCGCCAGGATGTGTCGCTGACCCGGCAGTCGACCTTTATCGACTCGGACTTCACGAGCGACTACGGCATAGACCGGTTTGCCGTGTTCGGGCAGACCGAGACGGCGCTCGACGCTTGCTCGACGCTGACGGTCGGCCTTCGCCTGGAGCGCCACTCGGCGTCCTATGACGACAGCGCTGGCGTCAGCTCCGCGCCGGAAGACAGTCTCGTCGGCGGCCGCGTGGCAGTTGACCGCGCGCTCGCTCCGGGCATCGTCGGCTATGGCTCGATTTCGCGCGGCTACAAGGCGGGCGGCTTCAATATCGACGGCACGCTGCCGGCGGACCTCAGGGAGTACGAACCGGAAGTCCTGTGGAACTTCGAGGCGGGGGTCAAGGCGCGCGCGGCGGACGGACGCCTGAGTTTTCGCGGCTCGGTTTTCCGCATGCGGCGCGATGACGTGCAGATCGACAGCTCCATCGTGATCTTCCAGGAAGACGGCAGCACGGAGTTCATCGACTTTGTCGGCAATGCGGCCGAAGGCACGAACAGCGGCGCCGAATTCGACCTGGAGTTCACGCCGACGGACGCGGTCTCGCTGTTCGCGCGCGTTGGTCTGCTGCGGTCCGAGTACGAGGACTACATCAATGGCGAAGGGATGGACCTCGACGGCCGCAGGCAGGCGCATGCGCCGGACTACCAATTCAGCATCGGGGCCGATATTGCGTTCGGCGAAGGGTATTTCGCGCAGGTCGAGATGGACGGACGCGACGAGTTCTACTTTTCGGACAGCCACAGCGAGAAGTCGGTCCCGTACACATTGCTGAACGCGAGCGTCGGCTATCGGGGCCGCGACTGGTCCGTGACGGCCTGGGCTCGCAATCTCGCCGACGAGGACTACCTGGTGCGCGGTTTTTTCTTCGGCAACGACCCGCGCGACGGCTACACGGACCGCGGCTTCACGCAGCTTGGGGAACCGCGCCGGTTCGGCATCACGGCAAGCCGTTCCTGGTAGGAAACGCCCCCGGCCTCGCTCGGGGTTTCCGTCGCGGGCAATCGCAATCGCACTTGCCGCGGGCTATTCGCCTCTCCCCGCGGCGCGTGGAGACATGCGGTCCGTGGCGGGACTCGCGGCGACAGCGCGGTCGAACCAGGCGTTCGCGGGGGCGTCGTTGTACGCTCTCATCGTTGCCTTGATTCTCGCTGCCGCCCCCGCCGGATACGACGCCAGCTCGGTGGCCAGTTCCCGCGCCCTGGGCAGCACTTCTTCGTCCGGCACGCACGTGTATGCGACTCCCATGGCGGCGAGTTCAGGCCCCGTGAATCGGCGGCCGGTCAGCGCCAGTTTCGCTGCCACCGATTCCGGATGGCGCAAGCGCAGCCAGGCAATGTTGAAGGGCGGGCCCATTCCCTGCCGCACCTCGCCGACCTGCAGGAAGGCGTTTGCCCCGCGATCAGCAGGTCCGCCGCCAGCGCCAGCGCCGCGCCGCCGTTTATGCCGTAGCGCTCGAAGGCGCCGACGATGGGTTTGCCGCAGTCGTACAGCGCCGTGTGCACGGCGCGCCATATGACGTTGAACTTCGGCAGCCACTCGGGCGGCGGGTCGGCATTGAAAGCCTTGGTGTCGAGCCCGGAGCAGAACGCGCCGTCGGCGCCCCGAAGCAGGATAGCGCGCACCGCATCGTCCGTGTCCAGCGCGCGCAGTTCCCCCGCGAGCGCCATGGCGAGGTCGCCATCGATCGCGTTGCGCCGTTCCGGTCGGTTCAACACCAACTCCGCCCAGCCGTCGTGCGCGATCGCTTCCACAGCCGCCATACGTATCGTCCCTATGCTTGCTCGTCTATTGGCGCGTCCGGCGACGCTGGCCGAATCACGACTATGTTACCGTTCCAGGGAGCGGTTCCCATGTGCCTTGCGCACCGCTTCCCCCAAAAGCAAACTCCGCTGGTCACTAACAAATCGGCGGTCCCTTGCAACGAAGGAGAAACCAGGCATGGTGAAAGGACTCGTTTTCTACACCAATCCGATGTCTCGGGGGCGCATTGCGCGCTGGATGCTGGAGGAGGTGGGCGCCGCCTATCGCACCGAGGTCGTCGAGTTCGGCGCCGAGATGAAATCGGCCGACTACCTGGCGGTCAATCCCATGGGCAAAGTCCCGGCGATTCGTCACGGTGATGTGGTCGTGACCGAGACCGCCGCGATTTGTGCCTATCTCGCCGATGCGTTTCCCGAGACGAAGCTCGCGCCGCCGACCCATGCGCGCGGCGCCTACTACCGATGGCTCTTTTTCGCGGCGGGTCCGTTTGAGGCGGCGACGACGGATCGAATGCTGGGCACCGCGCCGACGACGCAACAGGAGGGGATGGTGGGCTATGGCAACGCGGAAACCGTTGTCGGCGCGCTTGAGCATGCATTGGCGAACGGCGACTACATCGCGGGCGATCGGTTTTCCGCCGCCGATGTCTATGTCGGGTCGCACATCCGGTGGGGCATGAACATGACCGGGATGCTCGAAAAACGGCCGGTCTTCGTCGACTACTGGGCGCGGCTATGCGGCCGCGAAGCGTACCTGCGCGCGGAGGAACTTGACGGCGCTATATCCGGCGATGGGGACAGCTGACGGTCGAACCGAAGACCCGGCTACCACCTGTAGCGAATCCGCGTCTGGAAGTGGCGCGGCAACTCCGGCAGGACGATCACGCCGCCGAAGAGGTTGGGAAAGTTCGACCGGAAATACCGCTCGTCCGTCAGGTTTTTGGCGGTCGCGCTGAACGACCAGTGCTCCGTCTCGAACACTGCGCCGACATTGACGAGCGTGTAGCCGGGGAGCGTGACCGAGTTGGAGAAGCCGGAGTGCACCGCCTCCGCATCGACGGCGCTGGCGCTGACGGCGAACCCGTTGCCGAAGTCGTAGGTGCCGGTTAGCGCCCAGATGTTTTCCGGCATGCCCGCGCGGCGCGCTCCGCGCGCGCCGGGACGAATGACGGAACCCGCCAGCGCGCCGCCGTAGAAGGCTTCGGGCGCCACGCCGGGGATGTCGTCCGCGCCGATGAAGCTGAAGCGCGAACCCATCTCTTTCGTATTGAGGTTGACCACCTCGATGTTCGAGTATCCGAGGGTCAGCACCAGTTTTTCGTTGACGACCCACCTGGCTTCGACTTCGGCGCCCGTGGTCTCGGTGGCCTGATTGGTGACGGTGGCCTGGGCCGAGAAGTCGGTTCGCTCTTGCTGGTACGCGGCCAGCGCAAAGTACAGGGAGTCGTTCAGCAGGCTTCCCTTCAGTCCGAGTTCCCGCAGTTCCGAAACATCGAAGGCGGTGCCGCCAGCGATGTTGGCGGTGGTGATTTCGGACCCCTGTCCGGCGATCACGGTGGACTGGGCGGAGACGGTGGCATAGGGCCGTAGACCCAAGGGGCTCGCGTAGCTGAGGCTTAGCGTCCAGGAGAAACCGTCCACTTCGCTGGCCGCCTCCGGTTGAATGCAGTCGCCGGGCGGCTGGCAAAAATTGTTGGCGCTTGCGAGCAGGAGTTTATCGACGGGCTGGCGGCTTTCCATGTCGATGACGTCATAGCGCGCGCCGACGAGCAGGCTGAGGCCGTTGCTCCAGTCCGTGTTGGCCAGCACGGCGAATCCGAGGTCCAGGTAGTCTCCGACGTAGTACTCGGTGTAGTCATCATCGATCTGGGTGGCGAGCAGCCGCGTGTCGAGCGGTCCGCCGGGCCGGGTGAGGTCGCGGCGGTCGAAATATTCGTTGGTGTAGTCGTCGGCGTGGCGGAAGTCCGTGTAGCGCACCGATGGAGAGATCTGTATCGAAGTCTCGCCGCTACCGCTGTGAAAGTCGTTGGATACCACCAGCTTTTCTTCCAGCACCCAGGTGTCGTGGAACTGGGAGAATCCGTAGGCGGCCTCCGCCAACGTGTCGGCGGACTCGTAGAACAACTGGTTTTTCCACTCCCAACCGTTCTCCGCGAAGATGATCGCGTCGAAATAGAGCGTCAGGACTTGGCTGTCGAGGAAGTCATCGGCACCGACCAGGACCTGGTTGGGCTGGAGTTGCGCGGTGCCCGGGTTCACCAGACGCAAAAGGTCGGGGCGGCAACCGAACACATTCGTGTCTCCGATGGCGCAGGTCCCGGGGAAGGGGCCCGAGCGCTCCAGGGCACTGGCATCGCCGGGCGTCAGGCCGGCGGCGAAAGGGTTCATGTCCGTAAAGCCATCGTCATCAATGTCGAACTCCTGGTGCGAAATGCGGCCGTCGCCGTCGGTATCCAACGGCAGAGGCTGCCCGGTGACATAGATGCCATGATCGACGAGTTCTTGCGTCAAACGGTTCCAGCCCCCGACCTGATTGCCCAGGTGGTCGTGGTACATGCCGCCGAACTCCAGGTGCCAGCTTTCGGACAGGTCGGTGTCGAACGATGCTTGCAGCAAGGTTTGCCGCGTGCCGGTGTTGCTGTAGTAGCTGTCAGAGTCTTCGACTTCCGCGTAGAAGTAGTAGCCGAAATAGCGTTCCCCGAACGGGTCCGCGCCGCCGATCTCGGCGCTCAGGATGCGCTTGTCCCAACTCCCCAAATCGACGCCGACGGCACCCGTCTTGCCGGCGATGAACTGTCCCGTTTCCTCGATTCTGGCGGACTTGGGGTTGAAGTTGAGATAGCCGCCGATCTTGGCCGGTCCGTAGATTGGGGAGGCGGGCCCGCGCACGATGTCAACGCGGTTTGACGCGCCGATGGGGGTCGGATAGTTGCCGGGATTGTCGAGACGGCGGACGCCTCGAAAGTACGTCTCGCCGGGCGTGCCCCGGATATCCAGGGACCCGGCGACGCCGAAGAAGGACTGCGTGAAGCTCCCGGGCGCCAGCGCGATCAACTCGTCGATGTCGCGCATGTTGAAGCGGTCCATCATTTCCGCGCTGACGGTCGAAACGGACCTCGGGGTTTCCAGCAGCGATTTGTCGAAGCCGAAGACGGCTTTTATGGCTTCTCCCGGCAGGCTGCCGAGATCGCCGACGACCACGATCTCCTCGATTGTATCCCGGGCTCCATCTTCCTCCGCTTCGACTTGCCTGGCCGCGCACGGTGTCGAGAGGGTCAGGATTGCCGCGGCCAGGGCGAAGTACCCGATGCGCGTGGCCATGTCGGAACAGTCATTGTGAGGACACGTCATTTTGGCATCCGCCTTGGTTCCCGTTTCAGTCACTTGCGCTCATGGCCGCGCACCGCCGATCATCGGGGTAGCGGTCGCACATCCGGAATCTGAGAAGAATGCCTCAACTGTATCTGATCCGGCACGGTCAATCGGTGAACAATGCGCTTGTCGGCGAGAGTCCGCGAACGGCTGATCCCTGTCTGACGCCGACCGGTCAAACGCAGGCCAAACGCGTGGCCGCACATCTAAGCCGCGAGTCGGACAAGACAGATGTCCGGAACGGGCTTGTCGGCGAAGGCGGCTACGGGATCGGCAGGCTCTATTGCAGCGCAATGTTGCGCGCGCTCCAGACTGCCCAGCCCATCGGCGCGGCGTTGGGCCTGACGCCCGAAGTCTGGGTGGAGGTCCATGAAGGAGGCGGGATCTGGCTCGACCATCAGGATGGGCGCGGACGGGTAGGCCACGGGGGCTTGACCCGGTCGGAGATGGCAACGCAATTCGCGGGATTCGACATCCCCGCCGGCGTCACCGACGCCGGTTGGTGGGACGGGACGTTCGAAAGGCGAGGGCAACTCATCGCCAGGGCGGCGCGGGTGGCTGTCGATATCCAGGATCTGCTGCCGCGCGCGAAGGAACGCATAGCCATCGTCAGCCACGGCACCTTTCTCAACATGCTGATTCAGCACCTCGTTTTTGGCAGGCACGTGCCGGGCTGCTACTTCAGCAACCACAACACCGGAATCAGCCGCCTCGATTTCAACGAGGATCGTTTGATGGTCCGGTACCTGAACCGGTTGGATCATTTGTCCGAGGAGTTGGTGACCTGAAGCCGCCAGCGGCGAAACTGCCGCGCAACGGATCTATCGAGGACGTCGGGATGCATTGCGCCGCCAATGATTGGAGCAGCGACTTCAGCCGTCGTTCCGGTCGGTACGAGGCATTTTGTCCCCATGGCGCGCATGCTCTTCCACCACGCGTAGTCGGGTGTCGAATCCGACCATGGTGGTCTGGATCGCGGTGACCCCTACTTCCACCGAGCGCAAGCGGTCGTCGAGCTTGTCCACGCGGTCGTCGAGCCTGTTGATGTCATCGCTCAGGTCCGCACGCGCCTTCTCGATGTCGGCGCGCAACTCCTGTCGCATGCCGTTCATGTCCTGGCGAATTTGGCCTATCTCCCCGCCGAGACGCGCATGCGCTGTCTGCATCATCGTCCCGAGGGTCAACGCGACGGTGATCGTGGTGGTCAGCATGGCGATGGTTCTGCCGTCGAGCCAAGTCGGAAAGGCGAACTTGCCGTTGCTTTGGTTCATGGCGGATTGCTCGGATGCGAGGATGTAACTTTGCCTAGCCAGCATCAGCCTTGCCATAAGACATTACCACCTCTGCTTGTACGAAATCTCTCCACTCGGCCGCCGGCAGCAAAGCTGCGGGCGCGCATATGGCGCGGTAGCGCAGGCCATCGGTGGCGGCAGTCGTCGGGAGCCGCGCGCCGAGCAAGCTCGGTTAGCCGTCGCGCAGGCTGGAAAGCGTCGCGGCAGGGGTGATCGCTTCCGGATCGATCACCAGGTGCAGCAGCGCGGGAGCGCCGGCTTCCCTCGCTCGCGCGAAGGCGCTGGGGAAATCCTCGTCGCGCTCGACCCGTTCGGCGTGGGCGCCGCAGGCCCGCGCCAGCGCCGCGAAGTCGGGATTGGCAAGCGACGTGGCGTGAACGCGCCCTGGAAACGCGCGCTCCTGGTGCATGCGGATGGTGCCATACATGCCATTGTCGACGACCAGCACGATGACGCGCGCATCGTACTGCGCGGCGGTGGCGAGTTCCTGGCCGGTCATCTGGAAGCAGCCATCGCCAGCGAAGCAGACAACCGTGCGTTGGGGTTGACGTAGCTTGGCCGCGATGGCGGCGGGCAGTCCGTAGCCCATGGAGCCGGACGTGGACGCGACCTGCGTGCCGAACCGCCGGAAACGGTGGAAGCGGTGAATCCACCCCGAGTAATTGCCGGCGCCGTTCGTTACGACCATGTCCGGGTCATCGACTTCGCGCAGCGTCGCCATGACATGACCCATCGTCAGTTGTCCGGGCGATGGATGCGGCAACTTCGACCAGTCGAGATAGCTCGCATGCAGGGGGTCGATATGGGCGGGACGCTTGCCGCGCGCCGCCGTCGCCGCAAGAAAAGGCGCGGGTCGCGCCCGGATGGCGAGTGCGGCCCGGTGGACGCGCTGCAGTTCCTCGCTGTCGGGGTGCACGTGGACCACCGGCGTTCCCGCCGAGGGCAGGGCGTACGACTGGCTCGGAATCTCGGAGAACCGCGTCCCGAGCAGCAGCAGCAGATCGGTCTCCTCCACGGCGCGACGCAATGCGGGATTGAGCCCGATGCCGATGTCGCCCGCGTAGTGGGGATGTTCGTGGTCGAATAGCTGCTGGCGGCGAAACACGCACGCCACCGGCAGGCCGGCGATCTCGGCGAATTCTTCGAGCGCCTCGACGTCCCGAGCGCGCCAGACCGAACCGCCGACTACCACCAGCGGGCGCTCCGCGGCTTGCAAACGCGCGTCGAAGGCCCGTATCAGCGCGTCGTCCGGCGGTTCGTGCTCCACTTCCACGCGACCGATGGAAGGTGCCGCGCAGGGATCGCCGAGCATGTCTTCCGGCAGCGAGATCACCGTGGGGCCCGGTCGGTCCGACAAGGCGATGCGGAAGGCGCTGGCCACTGCGGTTGGCACCCGCTCGGCGTCCTGCACCTCGACAACGGACTTGGCCATGCCACCGAAAAACGCTCGGAAGTCCATCTCCTGGAAGGCGTCTCGTCCGATGGCGCTGCGCGCCACTTGCCCGGCGAACAAGACGAGAGGCGTGGAGTCCTGCTGGGCGACATGAACACCTGAACTCGCGTTCGCCGCCCCCGGTCCGCGGGTGACGAAGACGATACCGGGACGGCCGGTCAGCTTGGCGTCGGCCTCCGCCATCATGGCCGCGGCGCCTTCCTGCCTGGCCACTACCGTCTCGATGGACGAGTCGCGCAATGCGTCGAGCACATCGAGGTAGCTTTCTCCGGGCACGCAGAAGACGCGGTCGACACCCTGGTTCTCGAGGGTCTCGACCAGCGCTCGGGCGGCGGTTTGCGTCATTGTCCGGCCGTTGGTGCCATCCGCCAATATGGTACAGGCTGCCGAAGGCGCGGCGCCCCATAGCCCGGATTTCGCGCACCTGGCGATGCGTGCGCACCGCGCGGAACTGTTGCCGCCGCTGTCGCTGTCCGGTTCGATCGGTCTGCAGAGTTCGGAATCCGCTGATTGGTTCAATCCGGATCAATGGTTCCGCAATCTGAGTGCGAACCTGCTTGGACCGGTGCTTCAGCGTGGAAGGCTGCGCGGCAACGTCGAACTCGCCGAGACCAGACTGGATGAGGCGGTAGCCGCGTTCGGGCGCCGGAGCCCGGGGATACTCCCACGGTTTCGACGAACGGTATCCGCGACGGCGGCTCGCGGCGGTCAGGTTCCGGTGCGAGGGACACAAGGGAAACGGCGATGACGATGGACCCGGCGACTATTGCCGCGGCCATAGCAACCCGACTGACGACGGGTTGAACCTCGGTCGAACGCAGTGGCCAGAGGCGGTTGAGCTACGGCCGGCCCAATGGCGACAGGGCCAGGAACCGGACGTGTTCAAGCGTGGTGGATACTGGCGCCGAGCGCGCCTTGGTCAGTACGGCAATATTCAGTACGACCGGGGCAACCCCAGCACGTGCTCAGTCACGTAGTTCAACACCATCTCCTGCGAAATCGGCGCGATGCGCTGCAGACGCGCCTCGCGCCAATACCGCTCGACGTGGAACTCCGTGGCGTAGCCGAATCCGCCGTGGGTCTGCACGGCCTGGTCGGCGGCCTGGAAGCAGGCGTCGGCGGCGAGCCACTTGGCCATGTTGGCCTCCGCGCCGCACGGCTCGCCGCTGTCGATCAGCCACGACGCCTTGCGGATCATGAGCTCGGCGGCGTCGAGGCGCATCCGCGCTTCGCCGAGCGGGAACGACACGCCCTGGTTCATGCCGATGGGGCGGTTGAAGACGACGCGCTCGTTGGCGTAATCCACGGCCCGGCGCATGGCGGCGCGGCCGATGCCCAGGGCCTCGGCGGCGACCAGAATGCGTTCGGCGTTCAAGCCATCGAGCAGGTAGCGAAACCCCATGCCTTCCTCGCCGACGCGGTCGGTGACGTGCACGGGCAGGTCGTCATACACGACTTCGCAGGTGGCCACCGCGTTGCGGCCGACCTTGTCGATGGGTGAGATGGCGACTTCCGGGCGCTGCAGCTCGGCGAGCAGCAAAGTCATGCCCTGGGTGCGCTTGGCCACCTTCTCGCGAGCTTCCGTGCGCACCAGTAGCAGCACGCGCTCGGCGTCGAGCGCTTTCGTGGTCCATACCTTGCGGCCCCGCACGATGTAATAGTCGCCGTCGCGTCGTGCCGTGGTGGTGATGGAGGTCGTGTCGGTGCCGGCGTCCGGTTCGGTCACGCCGAACGCGATGTGCAGGTCGCCGTTCGCGACCCTCGGCAGGTACTTCTGCTTCATCTCTTCCGACCCGTGCATGACCACGGGGTGCATGCCGAATATTGACAGGTGAATGCTGCTCGCGCCGTTCATCGCGGCTCCGGACGCGGCCACTTCCTCCAGGACGATGGACGCTTCGGTGATGCCCCGGCCGCTGCCGCCGTACTTCTCGGGAATCGCGATGCCTATCCAGCCATCTGCCGCCAACGCGTTATAGAAATCCCACGGAAAGCGGTGTTCGCGGTCGCATTTGGCCCAGTAGTCGTCGGGAAAGTTGGCGCAGACTCGACCGATGGTGTCGCGGATGAGTTGGTGTTCATCGGTCGTTTCAAAGTTCATGCGGCAAGGTTAGCATGTCCCCAAGGAGGACCATTTCATGGCCGGAAAGTACTTCGAAGAGCTCGAGGTGGGGTGCACTTTCAAGCACGAGCCGGGGCGCACCGTGACGGAGACCGACAACCTGATCTTCACGGCGCTGACCATGAACACGCAGCCGCTGCACCTCGACGCCGAATTCGCCAAGGACACCCTGCACGGCCAGATTCTCGTCAACAGCATCTTCACCCTGGGGCTGGTGGTGGGCCTTTCCGTGGGCGACACAACCTTGGGCACGACCATTGGCAACCTGGGTTTCGACAAGACCACGTTCCCGAATCCGGTGTTCATTGGCGACACCATCCGGGTCTCCTCCACGGTCGTCGCCCGTCGCGAAAGCCGATCGAAACCGGACCGGGGGATCGTCACCTTCGAGCACGTCGGGACGAATCAGCGCGGCGAGGTCGTCTGCTCCTGCCTTCGCGGGGCGATGATGTTGCGTCGACCGTAACGGCCTAACCGATCGCCATAATGTGGATCCCGTCGAGTGGTATTGGTGGAGTCGATTCTTGGATGTCTGGGTGATCGAGCACCATCAGACTCTGGCGCCCAGGGTGCTGTCCACAAACAAGTTGCGGCGGCGGAAGGGCGGCGGTGATGACGCCAGCAAGTGTAATCTCAGGGACTCCAACCGCGATGCGAACCAGGGTGTAGCCAGCGGCTGGACGTCCTGCGACCAATCGGGCACCGGCACGTGCTTTCGTCCACAGGCGCACTCCACCATCGCCGCAAGGTAATTCGACGCCCACCCTCGCCGAGATTAACGATTTTCTCCAGCGCTGTAGCGCGCGGGAACTAGTGTCGTGTCACGCGAGTTATGACGCTTCAGCGCGTCCCACGGGGTCTGTGGCAAGGCGCGTCCCCGCCGGGAATGGTCGGCTCCATTGCCAAGGGGCGCAACGCGGCCACGGGCCCCGTGGGGCGCGCCCTTCGGGAGATCGCCATGCACGCCACTGCCGCGTTGTGGCCCTTGCGAATATGCCCGATATTCCCTGCGGACCACGCCTTGCATTGACGCGCATGGCGAACTCTGAAGCGCCAGAACTCGCGTGACACGACACTAGGTACGGCGGTTCAGTCTGCTGACCTCACCGGGCTGGACGCGCAACGACTGCGCGGACAAGTCGGACGCCAGCCGGTCGATCAGTCGCTGGAATTCATCGGTCTTGGCCATGAAAAAATCCTAAAAGTGGCTCGCAGAGTTGTCTATACAACGTAATGACATTTCAACACACGTGCAGATTGCACCGTCCTATATCGCAGCGTGAACAGTTCCACTGTTGGGAACCCTGTTGGGAACCCTGCTGGGAACCCTGTTGACTAATCCGATTCAATCATCGACTGTGCGCCACGCATTTGCGGAGTAGTGGATGATGCTCAGGTTGTCAGAAGATGGACCCGCTCGGTGTGGCATGCGGGAGTTGATCGAGGAACGCGCTTCCCCATGACAGGACTGCGGCGTTCGATACATTTCGTGCCGGGCGGCAACGAACGGATGCTCGCCAAGGCGCTCGGCACCAATGCCGACACCTTGATCCTGGACCTGGAAGACGCGGTCACGCCGGACCGCAAGGACGAGGTGCGCGGTGTCGTGGCATCTTGGCTTGCCGAGTCCGACTTCGGCACCAAGGAAAAGACGGTGCGCATGAACCCCCTGGACACACCGTGGGGCCATGCCGACCTCGAAGCGACCATGGTCTCGCCGCCGGACGCCTACGTGGTCCCGAAGCCGGAAACGCTGGAGGGTCTGAATGCCATCGACGCCGAGTTGTCGCGGTTGGAGCGACTGCACGGTCATCCCGATAGAGGAGTCGGCCTGATCCTGATCGCGGCGGAGACGCCGTTGGGCGCGCTCAATATCTCGACCTTTCCGGGGTGTCCCCGCGTCGAGGCGATGACCTGGGGCGGCGAGGATCTGTCTGCGACACTCGGCGTGCCCGGTAACCGTGACGCGGCCGGCCAATATCTGTCCGTATATCAGCACTGCCGCGTAATGACTCTGCTGAGCGCGGCCGCCGGAGGCGTGCAACCCATCGATGCGGTGTACGTGGACTTCCGCGATATCGATGGCCTCAGACAGGAGTGCGAGGAGGGCGCTCGGCTCGGCTTCACGGGCAAGATATCCATCCACCCGGACCAGATTGACGTGATCAACGCCGCCTTCACCCCGGCGCCGGATCAGGTTGCCGAGGCGCGGGCCCTGATCGCCGCGTTCGACGAAGCCCAGGCGGAGGGCCGCATGGCGTTTTCATTTCGAGGCCAGATGGTCGATGTGCCGCATCTGACCCGCGCCCGCGCGCTCGTGGAGCGGGCACGGCTTATCGAGGAGAACACGCCCTAGGGACCGCCTCCCCGTCGGGCGTAAAGGCTATCCGGCTTCCGCGGGAGTATCGGAAGCGCTCTTGAGATAGGCATTGAGCTGTCGGTCATGCCGTCTGGTAGACCCCTTCCTGTACGCGGTTCCATAGGGTTTCCAGCGCGCGGGACTCGCCGCCTCGGGTTCGTCGCCCACGACGGTCACCCGCCGGATGATCCGCTCGCCGTCGAAGTCGTGTAGCACGGAGTGCTGTGTGCAGCGGTTGTCCCACATGGCAACCGTACCCTCGGTCCATCGATAGCGAACCGTGAACTGCGGACTCGACACCCACCGGGTGAGGTAGCCCAGCAGCAATTCGCTCTCCTCGTGACTCAACTCGACGATGCGGCGGGTGAAATGCTCGTTGACGAAAAGCGACTTTCTGCGAGTCACGGGATGCACGCGCACCACCGGGTGCACTGCCATCACGTCGGCCCGATCATGGGGATGAGCGTCATGCAGGGCCGTCAGGCCCTCGCAGAGATCGCGCATCGGCGCTGAGAGTTCGTCAAACGCCTTGTACATGTTCGCCCACATCGTGTCGCCGCCCACTTCGGGGCACTTCACCATGTTGAGGATGGACAGGATCGAGGGTTGGGACTGAAAGGTCAGGTCGCTGTGCCATTCGTCGGCGACGCCTCCGCGCGTTCCGACAAGTTCCAGTATCTCGGGATACTCGGTCCGGTTCGTGACATTGGGATGCCCCTCGATCTGGCCGAAATAGCGGCCGAACCTGATGTGCTCCTCTGTCGTGAGGTGCTGCTCGGGGAAGAAGAGGACGAGATGCTCATGAAGCAGCTTGAAGATCGTGTCCACCTCGGCGTCGCCGACTTGCGCCAGAGCGATTCCACGCACCTCCGCGCCCAGGCTTCCGGAAACCTTGGTTACTTCGTACTGTTCGGTCAGCGGCTTGGCTCTCATCCGGGTCGCCCTCCTGCATGCCCTCGTAGACAGTTGCAAGGCTACTAGGACGCTTGGGAATAGGCCAGCGATCAGGCCGAGCCGCCGAGCCCCTCAACTGCGTCTCCTCTATACTGAGGCCCGACGACGCCGGTCGACCGCGGCTTTCCAACGAAATCAGAGAAGGAGAGATCACGCCATGAAGTTCGGCGCGCAAGTGACCTGTTACCGAAACACCTGGGATGACAACTGCTGCGCCGGCTGCTTCACGACGACGCGCCCGTAACTTACCGGGGCAACTACTACACCTTGGACGACGCACCGCTGTCTCCGAGGGGCTACGACAAGCCGATTCCCATCCTCGTGGGTGGCACCGGCGAGAGGCGCACGTTGCGCACTCTAGCCCGCATATCTCACCAAGTCGCTTGTTGATCAATTGAATGTTAGTTGGTTTCAATAGGTTATTTGCGTTTTCAGAGCTTCTGCCGGAAACAAATTGCGCTGGCCGCGCCCTCGCTGGTCTTTTGCCCGCATGCGCGCACGTGGTCGCTACACCATAAGCGGTGGCTATGCTTCCGCTCCCGAGCACGCGCCTGCGGGCAAAATCCTGCGCGATCATCGCGGCCCTTGGTGAGATATGCGGGCTAGCCCGGTACGGCGACATCATGAACCTGGACGGCTGGGCCGGCGGGCCAATGACGAAGGAATACTTTCAACACAAGGTCGGTGTCCTGAACCGCCACTGCGAAGCCGCCGGACGGGATCCGGGCGAGATCAAACACACCGTCTTGATGCCGACCATGGTCACGGACGACAAGGCCGCTGCGGCGCACTTCATGGCAAATCGACGCTTGGGTGAGGGTTCCGCCGTTGGCTCGAAGAACTACGTCCTTGATCGCGTGGGCGAGATCATCGACGCGGGCGCCGACGAAATCATGATCGCCGGCATCCCGACGGACAATGTGGAGGGATACCAGCGCGTGGCCGAGGAGGTTCTTTCGGCGTTCGACTGACGATCCGGGACGCTGTGACACCTGCCGATCCTCCACGCCTCTAATGGCACCTGAACTGGCCCCCTGCCTGGTGCACAGTGGATCGCGGGGTTTGACAGGCTGATCGACGTCGAAACCCCGTAACGAAAAACGCGAGACCAGGGGCCGATTCCATAGCCATGCGATTATAATTATTGACCGATACAGAAGTCATATATATTCTTATGACCGTTAAAAAAGTCATATACCGTCCTCATGCCAATCACGCCGCGCACCTACTCACGCCTTACGGAAGAGGCGGTGATCCTGATGGGCAAGCAGATCAGGCTCGCCCGGAAACGCCGGCGCATGTCCGAACACGATCTCGCGGCCCGCATCGGCATCGCGAGGAGCACGTTGCAGCTCATCGAGAAGGGCAGTCCCGCGGTGGCGATCGGCCTCGTGCTGGAAGCAGCCACCCTCACAGGTGTTGATCTGTTCGTTCCGGAGGCGACGACACTCGCCCCGCAGATAGAGCGGACCGACGACAAGCTCGCCCTGATGCCGGGTTCGATCCGCAAGTCCCGTCCCGAGGTCGACGATGACTTCTGACGCGTCTCCGCCCCGAGAGGCGTTCGTCTGGATATGGCTGCCCGGCAAGACCGCGCCGGTGGTCGCGGGCCGCGTTCACGCAGAAGACGATCACTTCGTCTTCACCTATGGCCGCTCGTATCTGGCCCGGGAAGACGCGATTCCAGTCTATGCGCCCGAATTGCCACTGCGCACCGGTGCCATCGTGCCCGAACCGCCGCTCGAGATCGCCAATGCCCTGCGCGATGCCTCGCCGGATGCCTGGGGTCGCCGGGTGATTGCCCATCGCTTCGCCGGCGGCGGTGGCAGGGCGGGTGACTTGTTCGACCTCGACGAACTCACGTTCATGCTTCGGTCCGGCTCCGACCGTATAGGGGCGCTCGACTTCCAGGCATCCCCGAGGGATTACGTTCCGCGCGAGTCCGACAACGAAACGCTCGATCGGTTGGTGGACTCCGCAGACCGCGTCGACAGGGGCTTGCCGCTGGCGCCCGACTTGGCCGAGGCATTGCAGCACGGCACGGCAATCGGGGGGGCGAGGCCGAAGGCGCTCATCCGGGATGACGACATCAAGTATGTCGCGAAGTTCTCCTCGTCGACCGACACCTACAGCGTCATCAAGGCCGAATTCCTCGCCATGCGTCTTGCAAGGGCTGCCGGGTTGAACGTTGCTCCGGTCAAGCTTGTCCGGGCGGTGAACAAAGATATCCTCTTGATCCGACGCTTCGACCGGGAGCCGGCGGAGGCCGGTTGGAGGCGGCTGGCCATGGTTTCGGCCCTGACCCTGCTCGGTCTCGATGAGCGCATGGCGGCCCACGCGTCCTATGAAGCGCTCGCCGACATCGTCCGGGCGCGCTTCACCGCACCGGCGGAGACCCTGAGGGAGCTCTTCGCGCGCATGACCTTCAACATTCTTGTCGGCAATACGGACGACCATGCCCGGAACCACGCCGCCTTTTGGGACGGCGACAGTCTCGCGCTTACGCCGGCTTACGATATTTGCCCGCAATCGAGGACCGGGCGCGAAGCCTCGCAGGCCATGCAAATTCGCGGTCACGAGCGGCGCAGCCAGCTCTCGCTGTGCCTTGCCGCAGCCAACAAGTTTCTTCTCCCAAATGAACGCGCCCTGGCCATCATGAGGCACCAGATCGCCGTCATCGGAGGGAACTGGGAAACGGCGTGCAACGAGGCGCAACTGAACGAAGCTGATCGACGGCTGCTGTGGCGGCGACAATTCCTGAACGATCTGGCGTTCGAGGGACTGGAGGGCCGGCTTGCTGGAGCTATCGAGGATCTGCCCCAAGGTCGGGCCTGGTGACCGGCTCCCGCAGGGTGGTCCATTTGGAATGTCAGCGCATTGACGGAATGTAACACTTCAGCGGTTGTCCGACGGCATCGCGGGGTTCGCGCCGCTTTGGGCGACGGTGGTATACACTTCGCCGCCGCTTCCCGAGGAGGTAAATATGGCTGAACCCGCGACCTACGAAATCATTGACCACGTGGCGGTAGTGACCATGGACGACGGCAAGGCCAACGTCTTTGGCCCGGACATGATTGCTGCATTGGACAGGCAACTCGACCGCGCGGCGGACGAAGCCAAGGTTGTCCTGCTGACTGGGCGGTCGGGTCTGTTCTCCGGCGGCTTCGACCTACGGGTGATGCGGGGCGATGACCGTAAGGCCGCGTACGACCTGGTGCGCGCGGGCGCGCGCTTGCTCATGAGGCTCTACGGACTGCCGCAGCCGCTGGTGGCCGCTGCCACGGGACACGCGGTAGCCATGGGAGCGTTGTGCCTGCTGGCTGGGGACTACCGTGTCGGGGCGCAGGGCGGCTTCCGCATCGGGTTGAACGAGACAGCGATCGGCATGACCTTGCCGCCGTTCGCGGTGATGATCACCAACGAGCGACTATCCAGGCGCCACCTTGCCCGCGCGACCTTGGGTGCCACGATGTTTTCGCCGGAAGAGGCCAGGGATGCCGGTTTTCTCGACGAAGTGGTTCCGGCGGAGAAGCTTCGGGAGTCCGCGCTCGATGTGGCCCGCTCCATGGTGGAACTCGACGCTTCAGCCTATGCGGGAACGAAGCGGGGATTGCGGGGCGCCTCCATCGCTGCGGTCCTTAAAGGTCTCGAATAGCACGGCAAGTCCGAAGCCTGCTACCCAGAGCGCGTGGTCGAGGCCGACTGCGGGGCAGGTCAGTATGGGATCGCTTGCGCGCTTCACGGTCGCGCAGGATGTCGTCGCTGATCGCTCCCGCATCGACTTCAATGGCCGGATCGCCAAGGACATCCGCCACGCGGCCATAGTTCAGGAAGTACACCGAACCGTCCGTCCTGCGCTTGAGGAAATCGCAATCCACCATCCGCCGCCGCAGCGTCACGTGATCGATTTCCGCGCGCACCGAATCCAGCCACTCGACAAGCGCCTCGTTGATCTCCCGCTCGGCGTAAGGCCATCGCCGGTGCAGGCTTCCGGCGGCGACGGCGAGCACGGTGTCAAGTTGCTCCGGGTGCTTCGGAAACCACAGCAAGCGGCCGGAATGGAGGAGGCGGCGTAGCAGTCCTTCGACGCTCTCACGCGCAGCAGCCGAATCCGTGTCGGGGAACTCGACTTTAGAGCCCGCCATTCTGCGTTCCTGCGGCTGCTTGAGAAACAACACCCTACCATGCCCCGTTTTGGTGGCTTGCTCGGGGTGGTCCGACCGCGGGACAATCGGGTCCAGCACTTAGAGACCCGGACCCACCCGTTTGGGCGTTCCGTCGTGGAACCGGGAAAACCGGAATCGCGTCAGGTCATGTCCCGGGGATTCGCCGAGCACCAGCGACGCCATCACTCTGCCAGCGCCGGGGCCGATGCCGAAGCCATGGCCGCTGAACCCCGTGGCGATGAACAGACCGGGACGATCAGTCACCTCGTCCAGCACTGGTACGATGTCGGGCGTCATGTCGATCATGCCGGCCCAGGATTCAACGAGGGGAATCCCGTCGAGGGCGGGCAACCGTTTTCGGATGGCCTCGTTGAGCCTGCGCAGCGCACGATCGGAAGGCGGCGGGTTCAGCACGCGGTCGCGTTCGAAAGGACTCTCCTCGTCGTCACGCCAGGTCCGGGACTTCATGCGGTCGAGCATTCCGTCGAACCGCAATTGGAGGCTGCCCGTGTTGGCCTTCAGGATGTGCAGGAACCTTGGGAAATAGCGGAATGAGTCGAGTCCCACGAAGTGGTCGTTGGTTCCCGCTGCGGAGACGGTGTATCCACCATCCTGGCGGCGGCGAAATCCGAACCCCGGCGCCGAAGCGTTGCCGTCGTAGAAGTCCGGTGCGGGCGCTGTCCGCGCCACGGTTGCCCGGAACGTGAGTTGCGGCAGGTCGAACCCGACGTGGCGCAGCAGGAGAGAACTCCATGCGCCGCAAGCGCAGACCGCAGCCTGCGTGCGAACCGGGCCGAGCTCGGTGACGACACCGGAGACCGCGCCTGCCTGGAAATCGATGCCTCGCACCGCGCAGTTCTCAATGATCCGCCCACCGGCCCGCCGCACTGCCCGTGCCAGCGCCGGGACGGCCAGGAAGGGCTCGGCGCGGGCATCGCTTGGCGTATGGAGGCCGCCGGCGTAACGTCCCGGAAGCCCGGGGATCAGCGCGTCCACTTCGCTGCTCGTAAGCAGCCGGGTGTCCAGTTGATGCTGCTCCGCGATCGCGAGCCATTCCTCGTGTTTCGCCAACTGGCGTTCCGTGTCGGCAAGATACGCGACGCCCCGGCGCGCGTAGCCCACATCCTCGCCGATCTCCTCCGCCAGCCCCGCCCATATTGCCTGGCTTTCGATGACGATGGGCAGCTCGTCGGCGTCCCGCGCCTGCTTGCGAATCCACCCCCAGTTGCGGCTGGACTGTTCTCCCGCAACCCGGCCCTTTTCCAGCACCAGCACGTCGACGCCGCGCTTGGCAAGAAACCAGGCGGTGGAGATGCCGGCGACGCCGCCGCCGATGACGACCACGTCGGCGCTCTGAGGCAGTTCATCCTGAAAGGAGATGGGGCTTTGGTCGCTCAGGACCATATTGGTTGTTCCTGTTCCAGCCGAAGGGGAGGGCTTCGACTAAAAGAACGCGAGCAGCCGCATCTCTACGCTGTGCCGCGGAGCAGCCGCCGAGCCCGCGTCCGGCAGCTCGAACGCCGTGTGCAACGTGTATCGCGCCCGTCCGTCGGTGGCCGAATCGTAGACCTTGAAGAACACCGCCTCGTCGGGCGTCATGTACGGGTAGTAGAAGAACCGGTGATGCGGGTTGTAAAGGGCTCGCCAGATTTCGCCCACGCGCCCCGGCGCGGGCCTGGGCACCGGAATGAAGTCCGCTTCGTCTACCGTGCGCGCATCGGCTACGGTGATGGGGTCCGCCTCGATCCGATGACCGATCGGTCGCCACGCCTGCACGATGGCGAACCGTCGGCTGAGCAGCGTCTCGGCCTCGTCGGGCAACAGGTCCCGCACGCGCTTCCTGGCGGACCAATGCGTATAGTCGTTGTGAACGCCTCTCGCCGGGGGCTTGAGCCCTTTTGCCTGGCGCACTTCCGCGTTGCCGTGCCGTACGGTGTGATCGAAGATGTGGATGCGCGCCGCCCCGGTGCATCGCTTGGCAATGTTCTCCATGGCCGGGTAGTAGATTCGCTTGACGCAATCGCTGTCCAAGAAGTCGATCGGCGGCAACGGATCGCTCTGCAGTTCGAATCCGTGCACGTCGAGCGCCAGCGGCTCGGGCCATTCGCGCGCGTCGAAGATCGACACTTCGTGCCTGGCGGTGCCGCTGCCCAGGTTCCGTCCCTCCGCTCCCGGGGCCGCGATCTCGTAGTAGTACTTGTCGCCCTCGTCGGTGGCATACGCCAACGAGGTTCGGACGGCGTTCTGATCGATTGTGCGTGCGGGTTCGGCCATCGCGGGTCTCTGTCTGTCGAGGGCAGATGGGCATTATAGGGAAAAGGTCCGGTGTACGGACAAGTGCCCCGATCCCCCCTCCGGGATCGTGCCTGACCACCTCCGCCTTCGACGCTCTGCGTCGAATACGCACGCGCACGGAGGGAACATCTTGCGTTCCAAATAGGAAAGGCAGTCGTAGCTATGCGCGTAGCTTGGTAATCTGGCTGTATTCCACCCATGGTTGATGCTGGTCGTTGGGCGAACTCGTTCCCGAGCGGGGGTGACATGCACGAACTGAACGGAAAGATCGCGGTCGTCTCGGGCGCCAGCCGAGGCATCGGCGAAGCCAGCGCACGCGCGCTGGACGCCGCGGGCGCGAGAGTCGTGCTCAGCGGGCGCACTGTCTCCGATCTGAACCGGGTGGCGGGCGATCTTGCCAACGACCCGGTCGTTGTGGAAGCCGACCTGTCGCCGCCACGGGCGGGAACGGAACTTGCCGAGCGGATTCTTCGAGCGGTCGGCGGCGTCGATATCCTGGTCAACAATGCCGGCATCCCCATGCGGCGCAAACCCGAGGAATTGACCGAGGAGGATTTTGATCTCGTCTTTTCCATCAACGTTCGCTCGCTGCTGATGCTTACGCTTGGACTTGGCCCGTCCATGACCGAACGGGGCGGAGGATCGGTCATCAATATCTCTTCCATCGCCAGTCTGCGCGGTCCGCTCGGTCGCGTGGCCTACGCGGGCACCAAGGGCGCCGTCGACGCCATCACGCGGGCCCTGGCCGCCGATTGGGGACCGCATGGCATTCGCGTCAACACCCTGAGCCCGGGACTCATCGCCACGGCGATTTGGGAGAACGACCGCCGCAACATACCCGGCCTGATTGAACGGCTGGAGGACATGATCGCGCTAAAACGCTGGGGCTACGGGGACGATGTCGCGGATGTGGTGGTGTTCTTCGCGAGCGATGCGTCGCGTTACGTGACCGGAGAGGTCGTGGCCGTGGACGGTGGCATGGCGCGGGTGAGCGCGGCGCCGAGGCGGCGCGATTGAAAGATCGGCAGGACCGAACGCGTCGAAATCGGCGGTGCGCGAACCAAGTTCGGTTGATGCCCAAAGTGGTTCGGGGATGCTCGCTCTCGGCCTGAAGGCATGGCGCTACGGTCGCTGGTTCGTGCCCCAGCTCGCGCGCCAGTTCCGCGACGACGGCTGCACCATTGCCGCGGCCGCGCTGGCGTTCACGACCATGATCGCGGTCGTGCCATTCTTCGCGGTCGTCTACCGGATCCTGTCGCTGCTGCCGGAGTTCGCCGGCGTGGGCGATACGATCAGCAGCTTCATCTTCCAGACCTTCCTGCCCGGTTCCAGCGACGTCGTGCTCGACAAGGTGCGCGAGTTTTCCGCCAAGGCGAACGAGCTGACGCTGGTCGGAATCGGCGTCGTCTTCGTCACCACCATGCTCATGCTGATGCGCATGGAAGAATCGTTCAACCGCATCTGGCACGTCGCCAACACCCGTACCGGCCTGGCGCGTTTCCTTTCCTATTGGGGGATCGTGTCGTTCGGCGTGCCGATGATCGGCGTCGCGGTGACGGCCGCGAGCTATGACTTCGGTCTCGACCACCTGGCGCAACTGGGCGGTTCCGAGGTCATGGAAGGCGTGCGCGAGGCGGTCCCGCCCTTGGCCACGGCGTTGACGTTCACGCTGCTCTACTACGCGGTGCCGAGTTGCCGGGTCCGGTTCGTCCACGCCCTTGTCGGCGGCGTCGTCACGACCGTGCTCCTGACCTTCGCGAAGGAGGTCTTTGCCTGGGCGGTTCCGTGGTTTCAGAACGAGTTGGTATACGGGGCCTTTGCGGCGCTGCCGCTGTTCGTCATGGGGCTGTACCTGGTTTGGGTGCTGATCCTTGTGGGCGCCATTTGCGTACGCACCTTGTCCCTGATCCCCTGGGAGGACGCACCGGATGGCGTGCCGGCGGCCGTCAAGTGCGCGAAAGTGCTGGAATTGCTGCATCAGGCGCACCTCGACGGAGGCGCGGTGACGGATGCCGACATCCTCCGCGCCGTGCCGATGACGCGCACCGAACGCGCCCGAATCTTCGACGTGCTGCACGAAGGCCGCTGGCTGCGCCCCACTGCGAACAGGGCCTGGGCGCTCGGGCGCGGCCTTGAGAGCATGACGTTGTGGGAACTCTTCCTCGAGCTTCCCGACGGCATCGCCGAGGAAAGCCTGGGTGGCGAAAGCCTTGTGGAGGACCGCTTTCGGATGTTCCTGGCCGAGGGCGCGATCCATCTGGACGTCAGCCTGGCCGAGGTCTCGGCCGATGAACCGCCAAGCAACGCCGGGGCGAAGTGACCCGGCGGGATTGAAGCGGCGCAAGGTGTTAGTGTCCGACTTGCGGGGCGTCTTGCGGACATGGCCCATCAAACCGCCGGCAGCAAGCCGACTCGTCACCGTTGTTTGGCAGCATCCTAAAGCTCGCGGGAGAGATCCATGGACCAACTGAACTCCGTCATCAACTCGATCAACGCCTTTGCCTGGGGGCCGCCGATGCTCGGCATGCTGGGCGTCACCGGCGTGATTTTGACCCTTGGCCTGGTGTTCATGCCGTGGCGCAAGATCGTCTATGGCTTCCGGTTGCTGTTCGATAGATCCGAGCCGTCCGGCGCGGGCGAAGTCAAGCCGTTCAACGCCCTGATGACGGCGCTCTCGGCGACGGTCGGCACGGGAAACATCGCGGGCGTCGCGACCGCGATCGCGCTCGGCGGACCGGGCGCGATCTTCTACATGTGGCTGATCGCGCTCTTCGGGATGGCCACGAAGTACGCCGAAGCGGTGTGCGCGGTCACCTATCGCGAGGTGGACAAGGCCGGCAAGCATGTCGGCGGACCGATGTACTACCTGCGCAACGGCGTCGGCGAATTCGCCCCGGAGCTCGGCAAGTGGCTGGGCCTCGCGTTCGCGGTATTCGGCGCGGTGGCGGCGTTCGGCATCGGCAACGCCGTGCAGGTCAACTCGATGGCGGCCGCGCTCGCTGACAGCTTCTCGGTTCCGACGTGGGTGACGGGCCTTGTGGTCGCCGCGCTGGTGGGCGTCGTCGTCATCGGCGGCATACGGCGCATCGGCGAAGTCGCGGGCAGACTGGTGCCGGCCATGGTGGTGCTCTATGTGGGCGCTGCGCTTGTCATCATTCTCATCAACATCGTCGAGGTGCCCGCAGCGTTCGGGTTGATCTTCACCCACGCATTCACGCCTGCCGCCGCGACCGGCGGTTTTGCGGGTGCCGCGGTTGCCGCGGCTATTCGCTTCGGCGTCGCGCGAGGGGTGTTCTCCAACGAGTCTGGTTTGGGCTCGGCCGCCATCGCGCACGCGGCGGCGCAGACCAACAGTCCGGTTCGCCAGGGGATCATCGCGATGCTCGGGACGTTCATCGACACCATCGTCGTCTGCACGATGACCGCGCTGGTAATTCTGACCTCGGGCGCATGGACCATGACGGGCGCGGACGGCGGCGGCCTGACGGGGGCTGTCCTCACGTCCACCGGCTTTCAGGCTTCCATTCCTGGAGGCAAGTACATCGTCACGATCGCTCTCGCGGTGTTCGCGTTCACCACGATTCTCGGCTGGTCCTATTACGGCGAGCGATGCTGGCAGTACCTGTTCCGCGAGAAGAGCCTCTGGATCTACCGTGTTTTGTGGGTGCTCGCGGCGCTCGCTTTCGCCAACGTGAAGCTGGAGCTCGTCTGGAACCTGTCCGATACCCTCAACGGGCTGATGGCGATTCCCAACCTGGTCGGCCTGCTGCTGCTGGCGCCGATGGTGTTCAAGGTGACGCGGGAATACTTCGAGACGGTCGATAAACCGGGGTAGGGCAGCGAGACTACTTGCGAACTTCGTGATGCGCGAGTGAGTTTTCCACAGCCATGACCGCCCTGGTGATCCTGGCCACGGTGCTGGCCACCTCGGTGCTGTCGGGGGTCATGGGGATGGCCGGCGGGGTGCTGCTTATGGCAGTGCTGGTCACCTTGCTGCCGGTGGCCAGCGCCATGATCCTCCACGGGGCGGTGCAGTCGGCCTCCAACGGCGCGCGGTTCGTATTCCTGCGCGAACACGTGATGTGGGGCATTCTGCCGCTCTACGCGTTCGGCGCAGTGGTCGCCGTGCTGCTGTTCGTTTCGGTGGCGTTCGTCCCCGATCCCGCCATGGTGTTGATATTGGTCGGTTCCTTTCCGTGGCTCGCGCGGCTTGTCCCAACGCTCAGGGGACTCGACGTGCGCCGCCCGTTCACCGCAGCGGCCTGCGGGGCCACGGTGACGACTGCGCAGTTGCTTGCCGGCGCATCCGGCCCGTTGCTCGACGCGTTCTATCTGCGTACCGATGTCGACCGGCGCAGCATCGTCGCGACCAAGGCGCTTACGCAGACCGCGGGCCACATCGTCAAGATCGGTTATTACGCTTGGGTGTCGACCGCCGTCCTCGACGAGTTCTCCGCAGCCGGCGTATCGACCTGGCTGATCGGTGTCGCAATGCTGCTCGCCGTGTTGGGCGCCAGGATCGGCACGCGGCTGCTCGAGAAGTTCGAGGACCAGCAGTTCCGGCGCGTGACGGGCTGGGTGATCCTTGCGCTCGGCGCCGTGTGCATCGTCAAGGGCGTGCGGGACCTGTTGGTGTCTTGATGGGCCTGCAGCGCCCGAATAGTATCGAGCCATGAAGCGTTTCCGGCTTGTCTCGCGAACTTTCGGCATGGCGGCGGTCTGTGTCGCGCTGGTCGCCTGCTATCCCGAGCAATATCGGTGATGCCAAGACCGCGGCCGAACTCGCTCCGTCCATGAATGCGTTGCGTCAAGGGGCGCCCGAATACCACCGTCGCCTGGCAGACGGCACCTTCGATTCCCTTTCGTTGGTGGAGCAATGGGACTTCGTGGTGGAAATTCACGAACTCTCGACGAGACAACACGAGGCGGCGCGTGCGGATTTTCGGGCGGAGCAAAGGCAGTGGGCAGCCGAGTTCCTCGATTCGGTCGAGACCATGTCGCCTGGGTTTGCAGAAGAGTCCCTGGCTCGGAGGCGAGAAATGCTGTTGCGCGAGTTGAAGCTCAAGAGTGATTCCCTACGTATGGAGAATTGGGCTTCGGGGTTCGCGCGACCACCATCCTTGAAGGACGCTCCTCGATGACGATACCGCGAACGTCCAGGAATCCGGAGTGAACGGCGTGCGGACATTTGCACTCGGGGCGATTTGCCTGGCGGTGGCCGCCTGCGGTATCGGGAGTATCGGTGACGCGAGAACAGGCGCTGAACTGGCCCCGTCGCTGGAACCGCTGCGTGACTTGGCGCCGGAACACTACGGTCGCCTGGCCGACGGCACGTTTGACGCCCTTTCGTTCATGGAGCAGCGGGACTTCGTGGACGAGATTCAGGATCTCGTGTGGCAAAGGCGCGAGGCCGGGCGTGCGGAGTCCGACGCAGCGATGCGGCGGGCGGCCATCGAATTTCAGGATTCAATCGAAACCTTGGAACCTGACGTCGCTGAACAGCGGCTGGCGGCTTGGCGCGAGATGATTTTGGTGTCGCTGAAGAGCGCGGACGGTGCTCTGCGTTAACGGGTCCGATTCTCGCATGAGCCGCCGACCCAGGTTGAAACTGGTTGTTCGAACGCCCAGTTCGAAGGAATCCATGGCGGGGTTTGAACCGGCGAAGAGCGCCCAGGACGCCGAATGGGTGGCGGAAGCGCTACGCCGTGGTGACTTCGGCAGGGTTTCCAGCGTCGTTCCGTCGGACTTCGAAGCCTGTGTGGCCATCCTCCACCCGGCACGGCGGTGCATCTGCACGGCAGACAATCTGAAGGACTTCCAGGCTGGGTGGGAACAGTCTGTGCCGGTGCGATGGTCGGACGTCGGGGTCGCCACAGTTCCCGTAATTTACGGCAGTGCTTCACAACGCGTCCTTGGCATTTCCATGTCACGCCCGACCCAGTACCGTCGGCTGGGAGACGACGGTTGGATCGTCGACCCGGTAAGCGGAGATGACGGCCTGACTCCACTGATCCGCCCCGGCGACGTCTGGATCAGGGCGCCACACCGGTCGTTACAGCCTGAGTCGGCCCTGTCCTTGGCCAGACTACTGGGAGCCGTCACTTCGACACCGGATTCCTGCTGGTTCGGAATCTGGGACGGGTTCTTCTCGGAAGACGAATCCCGTGGCGCCTCGATCGCCACGCCGCATCGTCGTTGGCTCCTATATCGGGGCGCGGTCGAACAACTAACGGATTCGATTGATTCACGTCTGGAGTTCAAGACGGCCAACCTGGTGTGGCCGGACGACCGAAGCTGGTGCCTGGCGGCGGAAATCCATGCGGAGGCCACCCTCGTGGCGGGAAGCAGGGAACTTATCTCCGCAATCCGGGACGAACCGGGTCTTGAAGTCCAGACGGTGCGTCCGGAAGATCGCTTGCCGCGACTTGGGGACGTTCTTGGCCCGTTGGTTGAGAGGCCGCCAGACTTGATGTTGCCGCCGGCCTTCGAGTCGCGCGAGCACCAGTACCCATTCAACCAGCACCATGCGCTCAGGAGCGGGCCGCGCATTCGCGCGCTGCGACTATGGCTGCGCGCAATCAGGTCCGTACACATCAAAAAGCGGAAGGGCACTTGCAATTTTGCCGGAACCGGACATCGGTGACGCGCAGACGGCGCATCGCGCATAGCGACGCCTAGCCCGCATATCTCACCAAGTCGCTTGTTGATCAATTGAATGTTAGTTGGTTTCAATAGGTTATTTGCGTTTTCAGAGCTTCTGCCGGAAACAAATTGCGCTGGCCGCGCCCTCGCTGGTCTTTTGCCCGCATGCGCGCACGTGGTCGCTACACCATAAGCGGTGGCTATGCTTCCGCTCCCGAGCACGCGCCTGCGGGCAAAATCCTGCGCGATCATCGCGGCCCTTGGTGAGATATGCGGGCTAGAGGTCAGGGGTGCGCGGAAGGCCACGGCGGGCCTGCCGCTGGAGGCGGTCAATGTCCGCGCGGAGATGGCCTTCACTCTCGACCCAAGCGTATACGTCGGCCCAGTTCACCCTTTCGTGCCTTGCGACCATCACCGCCTGATCCCAGGACGGATTGTCGGTGAAGTAATAGTAAGCCGCCAGCCGATCAATGATGCTCAGTGTGGGAGTAACAATCCGCAACGGCCCGTACTGCGTAGAAAGCTCGGGTACGTCCTCATGCTGTACCAGCATATTGCCGAACGCTAGCGGCCCCGGCGGGAACTCTACGAACCACTCGGTATCGGGGTGTTCGAATTGCCGAATGTTTCCGCTAGGTCGGAAGCCCAAGGGTCTGATTGCCTCTTCAAGAGCGGCGTGCGCGCTGGAGGTCACGAAGTCCAGGTCTGCGCTTTCGTATTCGTTGTTCGCATAGATCGAAACCGCACTACCGCCGGATAGCGTTGCGGTGATGCCGCAGGCGCCCAGGGTTTGGCTGATCAAAGCCGCGAGTTCTTCCAGGGTCGTGTCGCGGGTAATCATTCGGCAGCGATTGACAGCGGCTTCGTCGTTCGACGAGGCCGTTGTCTTTGACGGAAATAGCGTCTCACTTCACTTTGGGGTAATAGGTCGATCTCTTCCCGCAGAAAGACACGTAAATTCTTTGCCGTTGGGTTTCTTTCATTGAACTGGAACACGCGTGCTCGGCCAATCATGCGGCTGACCAGAACACCGTTGGCCTCCAGGCGCAGGAGTTGGTCCCGCACAACGCTGACGGCCAAGCCGTAGGTATTCGCAATCCTGTTTGCATGGCCTTCGCCATAAGCCGCGAGAAACAAAAGCGCCCAAGCGGCCGTGCGATTGCCCAATGCGGCTTCAAGTACGGGATTCATGGCAAGCCTGCAATTGAAGGTTTAGCCATCAATATTAATGGTAATACCTTCTGTAAGTAAACGCTCAATCCGTCCGTCGGGCTGGGAACCTCATTTGAGCCGCCGCTTCAACACGTCGAGCGCCTCGATCGCGCCGCTGATCGTCGACCGAGCACACGGCGCCACGCCAGCCGGCTGGGCCAAGGCGCCGTGGTCGAGCAGCCACGTTGCGCCCTAACCATATCGCTGTAGCAGGCCCACAGGAGCGGCGTTCCGCGAAAGGGATTTGCATTGACGTCGTCCCAAGCGCCACCAGTGCGACCATGGCCTCGCACTGGTTGTTTCGCGCCCCCCAATGTCAGTGCCTCGTCGAGCACCTTGCATGGAACAACACTGCCGCCACTGCTGGAGGACTTGCAACGTCGGAGTTCCCTGGGCGTCACGGGCGCACTGTAATCCAGTGGGCTGAAGGCTCCTAGTGTTCCGTCAAGCCTAAAAATGCGAGTGTAGCTGCGAGGGATTTTTGGTTCCTGGCGAGGCGCGACGACGCGGTGTGGCAGGCCCCACACAAGGAGGAGCAACGGAGCCTTCAGCCGGGGAGCGCGAGGGGGCACCCCTTCAGCCGGGGAGCGCGAGGGGGACCCCTCGCATGAAAGGAGCCTTCACCAGGGGCCAAAAAGACCCGCAGATACCCGTAGATTTAGGTTTGACGGAGCACTAGCGCTCGAAGGTGCGGCTCCAGGTCGTAAAGGACTCCGGAGGCGTAATAGTGAAGACCCGAGTAGGCGTCGCTTTAGCTTGAGCCTTCCTCGGGCGGAAATTCGGTTCCATGCAGGTCGAGTCAGGGGCTGCCGCCCGTTGATCGTCAAAATCCGTAGCGTAGATCTGCGGCAGACTCTTCAGCGCATAGCTTCGTTCCTCGCGTTTTCGCCTTGATGCGCCCATCCGACCGCACTAACATCAGGCGATGAAGCCCGCCCAGGCGATCACAGCAATCCTCGGGATAGGCTCGATTTGTGTCATGTTGACCGGGTGTGATTTAGAGGATATTGGGGACGCCCGGACCGCTCGGGAACTGGCTCCGTCCCTGGAGGCACTGCGGGAAGCCGTCCCTGAACACCACCGTCGACTGGCCGATGGAACGTTCGACTCCTTATCGATCCTGGAGCAATGGGACTTCGTAGCCGAAGTTGAACAAACCTTGCGAATGCGAAGGTATCTGGCGCGAAGGTTTCTGGAGGCAGGATTGTCCGACCCGGTGGACGAAACAGAACAACAGGAAAACGAACTGGAGGAGTCCGAGAGAGCTGCGCAGGAGTCGTTTGCCAAGCTCCTGGAGTCAGCCAGTGACATGACTTTGGAGCATGCGGAACTTTCGCCGTCTAACAGCCGATTCGTGCTGCGACATTTGAAGCTCCAGGACAGCTTGGAGCAGGCCACGAAAAGTCCGATCGGCTGGCTGTTGACGTGGTATTGGTGGAAGACCGACAACTCTGCCCCGATTGAAGTGCAACCTGTCTTTGTAAACGCCAACTGCGGTAGTGGGCAAGTTCAGTTGTTTCTTGTAAGTCGTGGCAGTCAAGGATTCGAGGCGGTCGAGGTCCCAGTCATAGTCGAAGATTGCCCATGAAAGTGCCCGCGGCGGCACCTTCGGCTGCGCACTTTTTCTAGGAGGGTGTCCCTCATGTTCCCCTGTCGAAAGCTCCTGGCTCGATTCCGCGCATCGTTCATGGAACAACCGCTTTTGGTCGAAAATGGCGCTTCCCTTCAGCCTGATTTCAGCCGCCGTTTCAATATTGCGAGCGCCTCGGTCGCGCCCCCGTATTCCGCCCAGCCGGCTGGCGTGCCGCCGTGCGCTCCGTCCACTATGGTGGGGTCCGCCCCTCGGTCTAGGAGCAGGTCCAGGCAGCCGACGCAGTTGTGCTGTGCCGCCAGGTGCATGGCCACCGCATCGACCCCGTGGCCTTCTCCGCCCCAGTCGTGGCGCAGATCGGGATCCGCCCCGTGGTCGAGTAGCCAGGTGGCGGCCTCCAACTTGTCGCTGTAGCAGGCCCACAGCAGCGGCGTGCCGCGAAAGGGATTTGCATTGACGTCGGCGCCGAGCGCCACCAGCGCGGCCATGGCTTCGCACTGGTTGTTTCGCGCTGCCCATGTCAATGCCTCGTCTAACACTTCCTGGCGCTCGAAGGTGCGGTTCCAGGTCGGAAAGAACTCCGGGGCGTAGAAGTCGAGGCCGAAGTACGCATCGGGTGTCAGTTCGTCGCCCTTGATGAACCGGCCGAGATCGTTCCCTAACCCAGCGGCGGTGCGGAGGTTGTCGGGATAGGGCGGCGTGAGCACCTCGCCCATGTAGGCCTTGGCGTAGAACAGGGCGTACGACAGGGGCGACCCGCCTGCCTTTCCGTAGGCGTTTGTTTCGGGAGAAGCACCTGCTTCGAGGAGCCGTCTCGCCAGGTCCGAGTGACCGGCCATGCCTGCGGTATGCAGTGGCGTCCAACCGTTGCTGTCGGCAGCGGACGGGTCCGCGCTCGCCTGCAATATCAGATCGACCGCCCCATGCTGGCCGGGCGTTCCGGGATCGAGGGGGATCGCAATGTCCCCCGTGGCCGCCCGGCAGGCGAGATCCAACAGCGTCCGCCCGTCGGCGTCGATGGCGGAGACGACTTCCGGTGAACGGGCGAGCACGGCCGCGAGCGTGTCGACTTCGCCGTCGCGGGCGGCCGAGACGGCTTTCGCGAGAGCGTATTCGGTCAAGTTGGATACCTGTGCTTCACATCGAACTCGTGCATCAGTCGGGCTCTGCGGACTCGCCCGTGTAAAGGGCGGCTGTACGTTTTGCCGCAACGCGCGCGGCATCGGGGTCCGTCCCGCTCGCGACAGCCGCTCGTCGCCATCCCTCGCTGCTGCCTGCGACAAACGCCTTGCCGTCCCGAGAAGTAGCGAAAGCGGCTTCATCCGGCTTCGGCGCGGCCGGTTGCGCGAGATGGATCGCCAATCCCATGGACTGATGAGATGCATCCAATTGTCGCACCGTCTCCTTTTGACCTGTATAAAAGGCAATAGTTCGCCTATAAATGTGATTTTTTACGATAAAGAGCAGGAGATCACCTCTATTGCAACTGTTAGATATTGACAGGCAAAAAATAGCCTTTGATTGTGACTAAAGGGAATTACAGGTGATATATGACTGATTTTGGATCAAATCTGTCAACCGCGCAGGGGCTGAGATCCGAGATCGGTGGCCGGCTGGCCCGGCTACGCCTTGCCCGGAACGTGACGCAGGAGGCGCTCGCTCTAAACGCCGGGATCGCGTTGCGCACCCTCCGGCGGCTCGAGACGGGCCAGCCATGCACCCTCGATAGTTTTCTGCGAATCGCGGTCGCCCTCGGCTTGGGAGACGGCATCGCCAATGCAGTGCCGTCGGGAGACATCCGCCCCATCGAACGGGTAGACGCCCGCCAGGCGGAACGCCGACGGGCGCGACCCGCGAAGGATAGCCCGCGAGTAGCACCCTGGTCGTGGGGCGAGGAATCGCGTGACTGACGCGAGCGTCAACCTCTGGGGCCGTCGGATCGGTGCCGTGTCTTGGGACGATGCGCGCACCGTCGGCGTCTTTCAATACGACCCAGCTTTCGTTGCGGCTCGCATCGAGCTTTCTCCGGTGGTCATGCCGGTGCGGGAGGCACCGTACGTGTTCCCTGCGATTGGCCGTGATGCGTTCAAGGGCCTGCCGGGCCTCTTGGCGGACGCGCTGCCGGACAGCTTCGGTAGCGCCCTGATCGACGTCTGGCTGGCCGAGACGGGACGCAGCGCCGAGTCGTTCAGTCCGGTGGACCGGCTGTGCTACATAGGGACCTGCGGCATCGGCGCGCTCGAGTTTCAGCCTGCGATTCGCGGGCGGGGCCAACGATCCGCTATCGAGATCGCGCAGCTGGTAGACCTGGCGAATCGCGTTCTGCGAGAGCGGGACGGGCGGGCGGGACGGCTGGGTGGCGGCAACGACCAGGCGGCGCTTGAGGACATCCTCAGCGTCGGAACCTCGGCCGGTGGTGCCCGCGCGAAAGCCGTTCTCGCCTGGAACCCGAAGACTGGCGAGTTCCGATCCGGCCAGGTGGACACGGCAGCCGGGTTCGAACACTGGATTCTCAAGTTCGACGGGGTCACTAACTATCGTGACCGGGACCTGGTCGATTCGCTCGGCTTCGGCCGAATCGAGTACGCGTATTCCCTGATGGCGCGGGCGGCGGGGGTCGAGATGTCGGCGTGCCGGCTACACCACGAGGACGGGCGCAGCCACTTCATGACGCGGCGGTTCGACCGAGACGCGAACGGCCGCAAGATGCACATGCAATCGCTGGGCGCGCTGCGGCACTTCGACTACAACTTGCCGGGTGCCTATGCGTACGAGCAGGCAATCGAGACGATTGTCGGCCTCCGGCTGGGCATGGCGGCAGTAGAAAAGCAGTATCGCCGGACGGTGTTCAACGTTGTTGCCCGGAATCAGGACGACCACGTCAAGAACATCTCGTTCCTGATGGACCGGAGCGGCTTGTGGCGCCTGGCGCCGGCCTATGACATGGCCTACGCCTACAACCCGTCCGGCGAATGGACGGCCGAACACCAGATGAGCGTGGCGGGCAAGCGATCGGGATTCGAGCGGGCTGACCTGCTCCGTTTCGCGATGACTTCAGGGCTGAAGAAGCCGGCCGCCGACCGCATCGTGGACGAGGTGGTCTCGGCCGTCGCGGATTGGCCGCGGTTCGCTGCACAAGCCGGGGTGGCGTCTGAGGACGTGGGACGCATCGCGAAGACGCATCTGCTTGCGTTGGGTGCGCGGCGGGCGTGAAGGCCGTTTTCCTCGTTCAAAATCGGTTTACTGTGTGGTCCTTTAGGATAGGTGACTGCACCGTTCAAGGTAATTGTTGCCGTCTGTGCTAATAGTTGCTCTGCTACAAAACGTTCCACTGCCCGAATGGGACGGGCGGTTGCGATGACGAGGACGAAACCAAGTCTTGCGCATGTCAACAGAGATACAGACGTCTCTGGGTGTACGGATTGGGTTGATGTCAGTAACGTTCCATCCAGGTCGAAAATCAATGCGGGTTTCAACGCGTGGGTCCTCTTGTTCTTATTCGCCCTTTGTGTCAAGCAATTGTTCAGGCGGTCATTGTGTCAGGGGTTAGCGTGCGGCGAACGCGGCCCTGCAACGTCAGGCGTCTTCGGAAAGGGCTTGGTCGGGTTTGCAGCAATGGTCTCGGGTGACACGCCGGATTGCTAGTCGTTCACCAGCCGTTTGCCCATGCTTATCGAGTCGTCCTCGCCGAACCCGAGCGATCGATAGAAGTCCACTGCCCCGGTATTCGACCTCCTGATCTGCAGGTTGATCTTGGGGCAGCCCAAGGCGCGCAGGCGCTCCTCCGCAGCGTCCATCATGCGGCGTCCGAAACCCTGCCGACGATGGTCCGGAGACACGGCGAGGTAGTTAATCCACCCGCGATGGCCCTCGTAGCCAGCCATCACTGTGGCTCCGAGCTGCCTGCCCGTGATGCCGACGAGGAACAGCTCGCGCTGGACGCGGAGTTTACGGTGGATGTCCCGCACCGGGTCGTTCCAAGGCACCACTAGGCCGCAGGCGTGCCATAGAGCGACAACCGCCGCCTCGTCGGCGGTGTCGAACGGTCGAATGTCGAGAGTCGCCATGTACCAATCACCCGAGTCGATCGCGGAGATGCTACACGCGATATCAGCCACGGGCGAGGGGACGGCTGCGGTGCCAAACAGGTCGTTGGGTGATTCATGGGATTCTCCAGGCAGACCACCAATTCTCTACGCTGATCTATCGGATCCTCCTTTGAAAATCCAAGGCAACCGGAAAGTCACGCAACGGACAAGTACACCTCGAAACGCCCGCTTGCGAAACAGCGTCGCCAATGTTGGGGAGAGAAATCAGTACTGGGTCCACGATCTGACCTCGACCGGAGCCGAGTTCCGCCACCCCATTAAGCGGTGAAAGTCCAGGACGGCCTCGTTTGCTCGGTTACGTTTTCCTGCCATTTGCGACCATGGCACGGAAATACACCCGCCGGATGCGAGAAGTTCGTCCAAGTGCGCCGTCGTCAGTCAGTCTCCTTCCGACAGAATGCGCTGAAGTCGTGGATTGAAGGTGCTGACGAGCCTATCTAAGCGCTCCCGCATCCATCTGACCGCCTCGCGAACTCTCGGGAGCCGTTTCCATCGGCAGGGAATGGTAAAGATGTCCTGCGCTGGAACCCGATGCGAGGGCGACCACCATGATTAGTTCAGACGAGGTCGTCTCCCACTTCAGGATGCAACTCCTCTACCGAGTCTCGTATGCGTTCGTAGATACGCCTCTCGCGTAGCTGTCCCTTCCCGCATCCGATTCCAGAAGTTCAGGCGTCAAGCGAATCGCGGTCGAGGGAGCGGGTCGCGCCAAGCTTGGCGTAGGGCACCGACCACATGACGTCGCCGCATTTCACCTTGGCGCGCTTAGGGTTCATGCGAACGATGACGCCTGTTCGGAAGGCTTCCCCACCGATAAAGGAGACGGTATCGCCGGTGCGGAATTTTGCCTTGACGGCTTCCCGGCCAAGGCGTGCCTCGGCGCTCTCAGGCGCGCACGACCTGGGTGTAGCACCGAGCCGGCTGGCGATGGCCTTCCAGGTGGGTCCGTGCCCGGCCCCGGGTCCGGCGAGGGCGTGGGCGATCTCGTGGAGGATGGTGTCGGTGACCTGCCCAGGCGGGCCGTTCACTGCGTGTGTCCGGCTGAGAAGGATAAGATTCTGCCGTTGGCGGCATTCGCCCAGCTTCTTCTGGGCTGCGGTGAAACGCAGGGTCCACTCCCCGAGCCCGTGCCGGTCCATAAGCTCGCGCGCCTGGGCCGCGACCTCCTTCAGCCGCGTAACGCGTGTCCGGCGGTCTCTGGCCGTGGCGCCGGATAGGTGGTCGAGCCCAGCGTAGGGCACGACCCAGACATCGGCGCCGCGCCGCACCCTGGCGCGCTTCGGGTTGAGCTTCTCGACAATGCCAGTCAGGCTGCCGCCGTCGGCGTTGAAAAACCGCACCTTATCGCCGAGTTCGAAGCAGATCTGCGCATCGTCGAGGCGGATCGAAGACGCACGATTAGCCTCCGGCTTCCCCTCAAGCAGCTCGATCCAATCCGATTTGGGCATCTTTCGCACTTTCTTGGACGCAACTCGTCGATGCGCTTCATTCATTCTATTGATCGGCTACCGCAAACTGATCCGTGAAAGATGGGCATTTTCGCATTTTCAGATAGTGCGGAAACGATGTTTGCGACCCGGCTAAGCGTGGCGGGGCTGGAATCGTGTCGTGTGCGAATCGGAGTTGGTTAGTCAGTCTCCTTCCGACATCATGCGCTGGAGCCGTGGGTTCAGAGTGCTGACGAGCTTGTCCAGGCGATCCCGCATCCATCCGACCGCCTCGTCGAACTCTCGCGAATCGTCTCCGTCGGCAGGGAATGGTAGAGAAGTCTTACGCTGGAACCCGATGCGAGGGCGACCAACAGAGATGTTCCAGACTCGGAGGTCGTCTCCCGCTTCACGCCGCAGTTCCTCTACTGAGTCCCGTAGGCGCTCGTGGATGCGGCCTTCCCGCAACTGCCCCTTCCTGCATCCGAGGTAGCAGCCGACAAGGGATTCACGTCTATACAGGTATGCCCCGAAGAACATACCCCGGCCACCTAACGCTGTGTTGCTCACGGGAATAAAGACTGACGATCCCTTGGTCTCCGTTGGTTCTTCGACGGTGACGTCGGAAAAGCGAAAGTCGTCCACCACCCTTGACCAGAAGCGGAGGTTTTCCTGCTCCATATCGGAAAGGACATCCTCCTGTTCCGCTTCCTCCGGAGCATCCATTGGGGCGCCGCTCTCGACGACAATTCGTTCGACGATCTCGGTACGTGCAAGAACGCGGGGCTGCACGACGATTCGGTCATCGCTGTCCCGGTACAGGGCCGCTTCGACCAGGGCAAGCTGGAAGTGCAACCCGGAATGTCGCTGGACGAAGTCGACGATTTTCCCGACGCCCTCGCGGATGCCATCGCCGATAATCAGCAGAAGGAACTCACCCCGTCTGAGGTAGCGCTCCACGTTGTCCACGAACGCTGCTTCGTCCGTTTCAGGCGAGCCTTCCCGTATCAATTCGTAAAGAACGTTACCCCGTTTCCCAAGCCTCCTTGAAACCTCTCGTTGCAAATCTTCATAACCCCAGGACGCGAGTTCCTGCGTGTAGTCAAGGATCTGGCCGATCACCTCTCGACGAGCCTGCGGATTTCGCCAGAGCTTGAACTCCGCCAAGGTGAGTCGTCCGTGTGCATTCACATACAGCGCATCCACATAGCCCGCCGGCGTTGACAACTCCTTGCACACAGCGATTGCGCCGCCGTATGCCGCGTCGATGGCCGGTATGGGCAGGCTTTGAGGATGGAGGAAAAGAAGATCGCGGAGCGTTGCCTCGTCGACACCACCACTTGCCGCCGACGTACCGAGCGGGATTCGTTTGAGGGGCTGGGATTGTGAGGAGCCGACGGGATCGAGGCGAATCAGATCTCCGTACATGCCGTCGAGCGCGTCCAATTGGGTTGGTCTCCATCAGGTAGCAAGGGTGCTCCGATAGTAACAACGGCGGCAACACAGGACACGCCTAACCTGATCCGGGCGGCCATCACCTAGCAGCCTGCGCCGCAGAACGGCACGCAGTGGCGTCTTTCTTCCGGAGTCAAATGTCGGATAGAGGCGCTTCAGTCTGACAAGGCTTCGTCGGATGGTTTCCATAACAATATCTAATAAAAACAATGATAAAGGATGCATAACCTGATATTATATACAGCATTGAATAGTCCTCTTCATCCAGGCTCCAGGCATGTCCGCAACCACCGAAGCAGTCGTCCAATTCGTTCCCGAACCGGCCGTCGAAGGCCCGGTCATCGACGCAGTTCCCGAATCACTCGATTTCATCCCCGACGATCCCGCCGAACTTCGCCGCGCCGTCACCCGCATGGCGGCCCACATCAACCTCGCCGACTGGCGCTTCATCAAGCTCATTGCCGCCATGGAGCGCACCAGAGGCTGGCGGGAAGGCGGTTACTGCAATCTCGGCAACTGGCTGGACCACCGCTGCGGCCTGGGACCCTGTGCTGCCCGGGAGCGCATCCGCATCGGCCGGGCGCTTGCAAAACTTCCGCGCATCGACGAAGCGTTTCGGGACGGCGTGATCAGCTACTCCAAGGTGCGGGCCATCACCCGGGTGGCGACGCCGGAGACCGACGCGATGCTGCTGGCGATCGCCGAGGGCAGCAGCGCGGCACAACTGGAGAGCCTGGTCCGGACCTATGAGCGGGTCGGTGCTGACGATCGCGAGTGCGCCAGCAGCGAGCAGCGGCGAAGCCTGAGTTGGTACTACGAGGACGGCATGCTGGTCATCACCGCGGCGGTGCCGGCGGAGCGTGGCGCGCTCGTGATCAAGGCGCTGCAGCAGGTCGTCGATGGCGGGAAGGACGAGCGGGAGGCTTACTATGGGTCCCGGCTGGCGGCCACCTGTCGACAGGGGACTGCCGAACCTGCGGCGGACGAGGATGTGGAAGGCATCGGTCGCGCGGAGGGCGGTTTCGGTGCTGGTGCCGCGACAGCGCGGTCGGCGGCAGAAGGCGCTGGCGCGATATGCGGGCAGGACGTGCCGACGCGGTCCGAATGGGCGGCGGCCGATGTTTCCGCGGAAACTCCGGTCGATCGCGCGGGCGGGGACAACGGCAAAGTGGTTTACACGCAGATTGCCAGTGCAGATGTGACCAACGTGGATGTCGCCGGAGATGTTTCCGCGGAAACTCCGGCCAATGGCACGGGCAGGAACAACGGCGAGGAGGTCTCCACGCAGACTGCAAGTGCCGCTGGCACCGGCATGGATGTACCCGGAAGTGTTTCCGCGGAAACGGACGATCTCCCGGACTGGCTGACATTCGAACTCGCAAGCAAGGAACAGCGCTTCGCCGACGCGCTGGTGGACATGGCTGAGCACTGCCTGGCGAGCGGCGCGGGCCCTTGGAAGCGGCGCCACACCGGCCAGCGCTACCAGGTGATGCTGACCATCGCCCGCAATGAGCTGGCAGCGCAGCAGTCGGCGGGCGGCGCGCGCTACCACGTCGATCCCGACTGGGGCATCGATGAGGAGGATGCCCGCAACATCGCCTGCGATGCCGACCTCACCGAGTTCATCCAGGACGCGCGGGGTAATCTGCTCAACTACGAGCGCCGGCGGCGCATCGTGCCGGCCCGGCTGTTGCGGGCATTGAAGCTGCGCGACCACAACCGCTGCCGCTTCCCGGGCTGCGCGCATCAGCGCTATGTCGAGGCACACCATGTCCGGCACTGGATCGACGGCGGGGAGACCCGCCTCGAGAACCTCGTGCTGCTGTGCAGCGCCCATCACCGGCTGCTGCATCACGGCGCTTTCCACATCATGATCGAGGACGATGACGTCGTCTTTGTCAGCCGGGATGGCGAAGTGATCGAGCCGGCGCTGCGGCCGCAGTTCGCGCGTGTTTCCGCAGAAATCCCGCTAGCCCGCATATCTCACCAAGGGCCGCGATGATCGCGCAGGATTTTGCCCGCGTGCGCGTGCTTGGAGCCTTCAGCCGGGGAGCGCGAGGGGGAACCCCTCGCAAGAAAACAGCAGCGCGAGGGGGAACCCCTCGCAAGAAAAGAGCCGGAAGCATAGCCGTGCCATATGGTGTAGCGAGCACGTGCGCGCACGCGGGGCAAAAGTGCCCCACAGTCGGTGCCTTCGGCTCCGCCCGTGGCCCGGCCCCACCGTGCGAGGGCGCGGCAGCGCTGTCTGCCCCCGGCACGATGTTGGAGATGGGGAAGTAACCGATTGAAACGCATCACATTCGACAATCCAACAAGCGACTTGGTGAGATATGCGGGCTAGCGTGCCATCAGGACCACAACTCGGTTTGGGCCGGTCGACGAGGGGTGGTGGATGACCACATCCTGGCGGCCGTCGCCGTCGAGGTCGGCAAGTCGGGCATTCCGGTCGCCGGCGGCAGGTATGTCAACGGACACCGTACTGCGGGGCCCGGGAACGGATCCGGGCCGGACGTGCCGAGGAACACGGACGGCCGGTCCCAGCGATCGCCGATCAGGACGCCGGTGCCAAGCGGTGCGTCGAGTAGCCGCGACCAGTCGTCTCCGTCGAAGCCGTGAAACTGCACTCGCTGCTGCCCATTCGCGTCCATGTTCACCACCGCAAGCGCTGCGCCGGTACCGAAAGACCTGGTCAGAACTGTCTGGTGACGGGCGGTGCCGGTCGCGATTTCGTGGATTTCGAACATCTCGGCGTCAGGCGGTGCCGGAGACACACCGGCGCAACCGAAGACCAGTGCTCCGAGGAGTGGCAGCAAGAAGAGCGAAGGTTTCATCATGGCGGCGAGAATCTCTGAAACGAGGTCGAGCGTCGTCGCGCGGACCGGGATTTGCAACCAGAATCTTCCCGGTGCGACTATCCGGGCTGCAACCGCGCTCGAAGCTGCGGCTGAAAAACAATAGGAGGATTGAGCATGGCCTATGTCGACGGTTTCGTGATTCCGGTTCCGATTGCAAACAGGCAGCAGTTCATCGAACACGCCACCAATACCGACCGCCTGTTCAAGGAATTCGGCGCCACCCGCATCCTCGAATGCTGGAGCGATGACGTACCCGACGGTACGGTCACCGATTTTCGCAAGGCGGTCGATGCGAAAGACGACGAAACAGTTGTCTTCTCCTGGATCGAGTGGCCGGACAAGGCGACGCGGGACGGGGCCATGGGGCGGATTCACGAATTGTTCCAGGCTGACAGTCGGTTCGATCCGGAGAAGAACCCGGTGCCGTTCGACGGCAAGCGGATGATCTACGGCGGATTTGCGCCGGTCGTGGAGCTTTGACGTCGTTGCTGCCTTTCCTGCGGGGGTGAGGAGTTGATGACGTCCGAACTCGTAACGGTCTTCGGGGGTTCCGGATTCCTCGGCCGCCAGATCGTGCAGTACCTGGCCGGCGCCAAGTACCAAGTGCGTGTGGGCGTACGTCATCCGGCCGGCGCGTGCTTTCTTCGGCAGCTCTGTGGAGATGGCAGGATCGAACTCGTGCACGCCGATGTATCGGACGAATCGACGGTCGCACGGGCAGTGGCAGGTTCCGCTTCGGTGATCAATTCGGTTGGCCACTACGTCGAGACAGGGGACGCTACCTTCCACAAAATCCATGGACAGGGCGCCCTGCATGTTGCCCGGCAAGCGAAACAGGCGGGGGCGGAGCGGCTGATCCATGTCTCGGGACTAGGCGCCGATCCCGGCTCGGACTCGCCGTATGTCCGCGCTCGGGGAATCGGGGAGAGTCTCGTCAAGGAAGCCTTCGACGGCGTTACCATCCTGCGCCCTAGCGTGATATTCGGTCCGGCTGATTCCTTCCTGAACAAGCTTGCCGCCCTGGCGCGGAAAAGCCCGGTTCTGCCGCTGTTCGGGGACGGTCTCACCAGACTTCAACCGGTTTTCGTGGACAACGTCGCTCAAGCCTGTGTGAGAGTTCTCGCCGATCCCTCTACGGCTTGCCGCGTGTACGAACTCGGAGGACCACAGGTCTACGCGTACAGGGAACTGGTACAACTGGTGCTCGGACATATCGGCCGGCGCAAGGCCGTCATCCCGGTCCCCTTCCTCGTGTGGGACACCCTGGCGGGCGTGATGGCATTGCACCCCAATCCGCCGCTGACTCGCGACCAGGTGAAACTGCTGAGACAGGACAATGTCGTGGGGGAGCAGGCGTTGACCCTGCAAGACCTGGGTGTTCTCCCGGTACCGGTGGAAGAGGTCCTGCTCGACTGCATCGGATAGCGGGTGAGATGCGCGTCGAAGCGGCGAAACACAGCCGGGGGAACCAGGGGGCTTCGCTATACTTCCGGACGAAGACGAACCACCGGAGGGGCGGATGCCGACAGCGGACCTCGCTGTTGAAACTCGGGGACTGACACGCGACTTCGGTGGCCTGCGAGCGGTCGATGCCATCGACCTTCGCGTCGAAGCTGGTGCGATGTACGGGTTTCTGGGCCGCAACGGCGCGGGCAAGTCCACCACCATCAAGATGCTTACGGGCATCCTTGCGCCGACGGCGGGAAAGGTTTCCCTGCTGGGGACGGACATCTCGGATGTCGCCGCGGCAGTGGCGGTCCGACGCCGGATCGGAGTGGTGCCAGAGGATCTGGCACTTTTCGACCTGCTCACGGGTGATCAACTGACGCGTTGTCTCGCTGACAAGTCTGCGCTGTCCCAGATCGCACACAGGCGCAAATTCAAGAAATTCGAGCAGTTCAGTCGTTCGTGGCACACTGAAGACTGAAGCAGGCTATTGGCCCTACCAGGCAAACAACCGGAGAAGATCACGTGAGCGCCCCCTTCCTGGACCAGATGAATCTCGTCGTCAGTGACATGACGCGGTCAATCGATTTCTACCGTGCGATCGGCCTCGATATTCCCGAATCCACCGTTTGGCGTACAGGAACCGGGGCGCACCACGTCGTCATGAAGATGCCGGACGGGTTTGAATTGGCGCTCGACAGCCATGCTTTGGCGGAGTCTTACAACGCTGGCTGGCGCGAGTTCAAGGGCGAAGGCAATCGATCCGTAATCAGTTTTCGGTACGAGAACGCCGAAGAAGTAGACAGCGTCTTTGAGCGTGTCGTCGCTTTGGGCCTCGGCGTTTCTCAACCGCCCTTTTACACGTTTTGGGGTTCGCGTTACGCGATCGTTGTCGACCCGGATGGCAACCACGTTGGCCTGATGAGCCCACCGGACAGGGCGCGTCGCGGCGCGCCACCCAAGATCTGACCGGCGCTCACGCTGGGGCCGAGATCGATACGCTCGGTCGCAACGGAGGCGAAGCAGTGATGCCACGTTTCGATGCGGATGGGTGGTTGGCGGAAGCGAAGATTGCGACGTTGACAACTTCGAACGACCAAGTCCCCTCGCTGGTGGAGGAACTGGCAGGGGAACGCGTCCGCGGGTCGTGGTGGAGTCATCCCCAGGCTCACCTGATCTACAACACGTATCGCCGTATTGCCGAGTGCGAGCATGTGCTGACTGTGAAGTTGGTTGAAGGGAAAGTAACTTTTGTGCACATGGACGTCTGGGCGGCGCTCTTGTCCGCGGTAATGGATGCGCAATGGCGACAAAGAGTGACATCGAGGTTGCAACCTTTGAGCCGGGAACTGCTGAGTCTGGTTGAAGAAAGGGGGATCTTGCTCCTCACGCCATCTAGCGTACCGACGCTTGGCGTGGAGTATCGGATGCTCAGAAAGGCCAAGCAGGTTCTCGGCCGCAGGTGTCTAGTCATTTCCGGTGATACACACACCGCGGCTGGTGCGCACGCTCCTCACTTGGAGTCCTGGGGTCACTTCCACCGGTCCCGCGCCGTAGAAATCGAGCCTTTGGCGGCGCGTGACGATGCCCTTCGGGCCATTCGCGCGTATACAGGGGATTCGCGTTTGACCATCGACGGTTAGATACCGACGAGCCTTTCCAGCCCGGCCATTTGCCACCCTGTGCGCGTGCGCTTGCTATCGCAGGCTTGGCAGTACCTCGCGAGCGAGGCAGTCGCGAACTTCGGCAAGCTCGGTCGGGTCCGCGCCGCGCGAGCCGTGCATCATGCAGACTCGACCGAGGTGTGTGCCGTCCAGCATCGCGCCTAGCCGGTCGATCACCTGTTGCGGGGTGCCAACTACGCCAAACCGGTCGATAAAATTGTCATCAACCTGCCTCAGATGCGCCGCACGCACGTCGCCGTGGAGTCCCAACTGATAGTGCTCTCCCACGTCTCGCACGACGCCGCGCTCGGTACTCGAGACTTCGTCGAGCGCCGCGCCGGACATGCTGGAGAAATGCGCCATGGTGCCGATGCCGCCGCGGATGACGCGGCGCGCGACGGCGACGTCGGGGTGTGCCGCCACGTTCAGGTAGGCGCCGGTAGCGAGCGTCGCTGGATCCCGACCGGCGGCTTGCCGCGCCGAGCGTGCGCGGTCGATGTTGCGCTGCATGCGCTCGGCGTCCGCACCGACGGCGACGGTGATGGAGTCGGCGACACGCCCCGCGACCTCGGAGACACGCGGCCCCGTGGCGGCAATATCGACCGGCGGTTTGGGAATGCCCTCGATCCATTTCAGGGGCGCGGCATGGTTGTTCTGCACTACCGCTTCGCCACGAAGATAGCCCTGTACCTTGGCAACGTAGTCCTCGAGCGCCGCAACGGAGGCGGGCCGGAGTCCCAGGTGCCCGAGCGAGGAGTCGCCGCGGCCGATGCCCAGGATGGCGCGGCCATCGGATTCGACCTGCACGGACAGGATCGCCGCTGCGGTAACTGCGGCGTTGCGCGTCAGCGGATTGGTGACGCCGGTGCCGAGACCGATGCGCTCGGTCGCAACCGAGGCGAGGGCCAGCGATTGGTAGACGTCGCCGTTGTGATGTTGGCTGTCGGTGAACAGCAATCCATCCCAGCCAGCATCCTCGTAGAGTTTGGCGATGCGCCCGGCGCGGCCCGGGGCGGCAAAGTTCGTCACCCAGAATTCGGTTTTCATGCGTGTCCCACCTGGAGCGGTTGCGCGTCATGATAAAGAAAACTACGGGGTGGTCTTCGCGGAGGGCACAAGATGCAATCGCACCGGCTTGAATGGTCGCACTATCGGCACGTAGTTGAGTGCGCGGTTGCCGCAATCCGCGAAGCGCACTTCCCGGCTTGGCAGCAGCCGGTACAGGACCGCCTTCACCTCCATGGCGGCGAAGTGAATCCCGAGGCACATGCGGCTGCCCTTGCCGAACGGAATGAAGGCGAACGGCTCCTGCGGCGCGGGGTCGATAAAGCGCATGGGGTCATAGCGCTCCGTAGTTGGCGATGAGCAGCATGGCGACGATCGATCCACATCGAAGCCGGTGGCGTTCAACAGGAACCCGCCAGCGGCGAGGGCGGCGGCCATGCGGAGCTTGACGACCCACCAGAAGATCGCGCCGTACATGCCCTCGAAAGTCGGGCTCCCGAAGAGAAAAAACGTTGCCCGGACAGCCGTACCTGGGTCAGTACCGTCCCCGGGCGACTTGAGTGCGAAGGGTAGGTAGCAGGTGCGGTGGCCTCCGCATGGCGTAGGCGACTCTCAGGACCACTCGATGTCCTGCCGTGACCTGTTGTTTCCCTGTCTATGACGCCATGGTCTTGCGTTGTTGTCCCAGGGATGTGCCGCGAGCCACTTCTCATCCATCGCCGCGCCGAGCCCGGGTCCCGGTGGCACGCCGAAATACCCGTCCGTCTGCACCGGGAAGTCACCGATGACCGAATCCTGGAACCAGCCATGGATACCGCCCTCCTGAATCAGGAAGTTGGGGGTACAGGCGTCGAAGTGCAACGCCGCCAGCGTGGCGAACGGGCCGTAGCAGTTGTGGGGCTGAACGCCCACGTAGTATGCCTCGGCCATGGCGGCGATCTTCTTGGTCTCCAGGATCCCGCCCGCCTGCATGATGTCCGGCTGGATGAGATCCACGGCGTGCAGCGGCAGGAGATTGGCGAAGTCGAACTTGGTGAGCAATCTTTCGCCGGTTGCGATTGGGATGTTGACGTTGTCCGATACCCTCTTCAGCGCATCGAGGTTCTGGGGAGGCACGGGCTCCTCGAAATAGAACGGCCTGAACTCTTCCATCCTGTTGCCGACGCGGATGGCATCGGAGGGCGAGAGGCGGCCATGCACCTCGACCAGCAGCTCGACATCGTCGCCCACGGCCTCGCGCACCGCTTTCAGCTTCTCGACCGCCAGGTCCTCGGACGCCCTGTCGCTGAAGATGCCCCGGTGCTCGAACGGGTCACCCTTTAGCGCCGTCAATCCCTGGTCGATGTGGTTCATGGCGTTCTCTACGGATGCCTCCGGCGTTGGGCCGTCCCAGCGGCCGTATGTCCAGATTCGATCCCGTACCTTGCCGCCGAGCAGTTCGTATACCGGCACTCCCAGGGCCTGGCCCTTGATGTCCCAGAGGGCGATTTCGATACCGCTGATGGCGGACATCTGCACGATGCCGCCCCGGACGTGGAAGTGGTGGTAGAGCGTCTGCCAGTGTTTTTCGATCTCCATGGGATCCTTGCCGACGAGTTCCCGACCGAATTCGTCCACCATGGTGGCGACGGCGAGCGGACCGGAAGTTGCCTCACCCCAGCCCGTGATACCTTCGTCCGTCTCAATCTTGACGAATACGAAGTTGCGGGTAACGGTGGGCGAAAACGCCTGAGAGGCTGGAATCGCCTTGATGGAAGTGATTTGCATTGTGATCAGCCGGGGGTCAAGTCAGCCGACCTGGCCCTGAAGTCCTCGGTTGCACTCGCTGTCATCTCCTGCCATCCGTCTGGCAGTTCGCACTCGGCCCGCGACCGTGCCAGGTAGTCAGGAAAACGCTGCGCAAGTTCCCCCAGCGCCCAGGCGAACGGGTTCGGATCATCGATTGCCTGCCGCGGCGCGTCCAGATAGGAAAACCCCAGGTGGTAGTGCGGACGGTTCTCGAAGCAATCGAACCGCAGAATTTCCTGTTGTTCGCCTTCGACCGGGCCGAACACGTGGATGGTCGGCCCCTCATCGGCGGTGACGCGCCGATACACCATTGCCAATTTGTATGGACCCACCGTATTTTCCACTGCGTCTGATAGATCCGGTGGACTGAAACGTGTCTGCATGTTCGGTCTCCTGATTTTGACTGTAGAGCAGTCAATGAGAACATACACCAATCATGACGTTTGGAGGCGGGGAATGGGTCCGCATCAGACCTCCGTCAGCATGCGCAGGGGTCAGGTTTTTCTGTTGGAAATACGCCTCGTGGACCCTTGGAAAGGTCCGCCCTGCGCCAGTCGCGCGACCGGCGCAGGGGGCGTGGCGCCAAGCCGTCGGGGCCGCAAGTGAGTTTGGTCGCCACCGTCTCTACCAGCACGTCCTGAATGGATACATGGGCATCGAGGCCCGCATGACAAGCACAGGAGCAGGGAAAGCATGAACGACCATACCCCCGATACGGTCGGCGTCGACATCTCGAAGGCGCGTCGGGATCTCGACGAACTACTGTCGGCGCGGGACGACTTGGTGAAGGACCGCACGGCGTCGCTGAACCAGCAGAAGCACGCGCGCTACCGCCTGCTGAGGCGCCAGATCAAGAACCAGCTTGACCTGATCGGCAGGCATATCAAGGCCTTGGACGCGGTGATCGCGAAGCTGAGCGCGGCAAGCCGCCCAAAGTCGCCCTGACGACGATCATGATCCCCGGTCGCGTTTCGGGTAGTTGCTTCGCAAGCCTTGTGTCCGCCGTGCTCTGGCTGGCATCTGCTTGCCTTGCCGAGCAACCGCCGTACCAGCACGGCATCTCCCTGCTACATGACCTGAAGTATCCCGCCGACTTCACCCACTTCGACTACGTGAACCCATGGGCCCCGAAAGGCGGGAGCCTGACTCTCTCCACGACCTGGCCAATCCGGAACTTCTCGGGCGCCTGGGGGACCGGGGTCGCCAACGCCGCTGGCCTGGAGAGAACATTCGATCGGTTGTTCGTCAGATCGGCTGACGAGCAGTCGGCCATGTATGGCTTGCTGGCAGACGGCATAGCCCTCTCGGCCGACGGCAAGTCGCTCTTCATCAGATTGCATGAGAAGGCTCGCTGGCGTGACGGCGTCCCGGTAACAACGGCCGATTTGCGTTTCTCCTACGACGCGATGGATGCAACATCGCTAGCCGCAAAAGCCTACTTTCGCCGGTGGGTCGAGTCGTTCGAGATCGTCAATGATCGGGAACTGGTAATCCGCCATAAAGATGTTTTCACCCATTCGAACCTGATGGCATTGACCACGTTTCCCGTACGCCCGGCGCACTACTACGCTGACCGTGATCCGGGGGAAACCACGCTGGAGCCGCCAATTGGCGGCGGTCCGTATCGGATCGCCGGGTTTGATCGAAACCACGTCATCTACGAGCGCGTGGACGACTACTGGGCCCGCGACCTCCCGGTCAACCGGGGGCGCCACAACTTCGGTACGATCCGCTACGACGTATACCGCGATTCGACCGTGGCGCGGGAAGCTTTCCGCAAGGGATTGTTTGATATCTTTTGGGAGACCGATATACGGTACTGGGTCAGCTCCTACGACATACCGGCGCTGAAGTCGGGCCGGATCCGCAAGGAGATACGTAGCGTCAGAAGATACATCGGCCAGGCGCGCGCGCTGGTATTCAATCTCAACCGCGACATGTTCCGTGACGTGCGGGTGCGTGAAGCGTTGACGTTGGCGTTCGACTTCGAGTGGCAGAATCGCGTGTTTCACCATGACTCTCAGAGTCGGGCCCTGAGCTATTTTGCTGGCTCGTCTTTCGCGGCGAGGGGACTGCCCACGGAAGAAGAGAACGCATTGCTGGCGCCGTATCGCGACCAGCTTCCTGATCGCGTATTGAGTGAACCGTTTCAGCTACCCAGGTCGACCGGACAAGGCTCGCATCGGGCGGCGCTTCAACGGGCGCGACGGTTGCTGGCCGAGGCAGGTTGGACCGTCGTCGATGGCCGACTGCAGGATGCGCGAGGAGAGCCTTTCAGGCTCGAGATCGCGACCCAGTTCGGGTGGGCCAAACGGCTGCTGCTTCCCTATATCGAGTCGCTTGCATTCCTCGGTATCGATGCGCGCTTCCGGCTGCTTGAAAACGTGCTCGCGGCCAAGTACAAGCGCCAGCGCAGATTCGACATGTTCCTGGTAGGTCGCGAGTTTTCGAACCCGCCCATGGGTCAATTGCACAACTACTTCAGTTCCGCGGCGGCCGTCGCGGAACTGGGCGGCAATCTGGCGGGAATTGATGACCCGGTGGTTGACACCCTGGTTGGACTCGCCCAGAGCGCTCCGAACATGGAGACCGCGACGGTCGTCTGCCGGGCCTTGGACCGAGTGCTGCTGTGGGGCTTCTACCATATTCCCCTGAATATGCCCGAGGAGGAACGTTTCCTGTATTGGGACAAGTTGGGACGCTCGGACGATTCTGCCGCGATTTACGAATACCTGACTGGCGGATTGGCGCGCGTTATCGACAGTTGGTGGATCAGTGACGTCAGGTTCGAGAACTGACGGCTGGCGAGCGGGAACGAATCAGTTGCCCGCGCCCACTTCATCTGCCCACGACCGAAGATCCTCCATAAGCCGATCTTTGAGTTCTGGATTCTGCTCAGCCAGGTTCTCCCGCTCGCCTGGGATTCCAGGTCCGCCAGGTGCGTAGATTTGCCAAGTGTAGCAATCTGGCGTATTGGGGTCGGGAGGATCTCCAGGTCCGGCCTGGCCGTTTTCTCTGCCATTCAACACATAATACTGGGACACACGGAATTTGTGTCGCACGCGGCGGTGGAGATTTCGCGCGCGACGGGTGGTGGATGTGTCTAGTCTCGGTTGCGGGAAGTCGCACGCGAAGTGGGGAGACGTCCTCTCGCGCGGGGGCCGGGGGGCGGGGCACACTTTTCGGCCATGGCGACGCCCCGATACAAGCTGGTCGACAACGCGGCGGCTCTCGGCTACCACCTGGTGTCGCGCTGCGTGCGCCGCGCATGGCTGTGTGGGCAAGACAAGCGCACCGGCAACGACTACTCGCACCGCAAACGTTGGCTGGTGGAACGGATGCTGGCGCTGGCGCGCTGCTTCGCCGTGGAGATTGACGCCTACGCGGTGATGAGCAACCACTTCCACCTGGTTGTGCACTACGACCCGAAGGCTTGCGAGAGCTGGAGCGACGCGGAGGTGGCAACGCGCTGGGTGGAGGCGTTTCCGCCGACAGAGCGGGGCGCGGTGGTGGAGGAGCGCAAGGCGGAGGCGCGGGAGCTACTCCTGGACGACCCGGAGCGGTTGGCGAGGGCGCGTCGGACGCTGGGGTCGCTGTCGTGCTTCATGCAGCATCTGAAGCAGCCGATCGCGCGCCGGGCCAACGAAGAGGACGACTGCAAGGGGCACTTTTTCGAGCAGCGGTTTTACTCCGGCGCGCTGCTGAGCGAGGAGGCCGTGCTGGCAGCGATGGCCTACGTGGACCTGAATCCCGTGCGGGCGAAGCTGGCGCGGCGGCTCGCGCAGTGCCATCACACGTCGATCAGCGCGCGGCTGCTGGAGAACAGCCCGGCGGCACTGGCGGATTTCCTGCGTCCGCTGGCGTCGGGTTTGGCGCGTGGCGGCGGGCAGAAGACGGCCGCCGTCGGCAGGTCGCCGCGTCTCGGCGTGACGCTCGCGGCTTATGTCGCGCGGCTGGAAACCGTCGTCGAGGCCGAGGCGGCGCCGGACCACGAGGCTCGGTGGATCGCGGGGGTGGCGTCCCTGGCTAAACACCAGCGCGCCTACGGCCCTAAAGCTCGGCTGGAGCAGTGGGCGGCCGACCGCCGCCTGCGGCTTCGCGAAGTGCCCCTGCCCGCCTGAATCCTTCGGGCGCCCGCCCGCGCGCGCGAAGGCGACTAGACAACGACCGGCCCCCGCTTGACCCGCCGCGCGGTCGCCACGCCGTCCCGCGCGCACGCCCCGTTCCCGACCGCTCCCGACCGTGACTTCCTCCCCGGCAGCCCAAGGCGCGCCCCCAACGCCGCCCCGTTGTGCCCGGACCGGGTGCGCCATCGCCCCGCGCCCCGTATGCATCCCGCCGCGGACCCCACGCGAAATCTCCGCCCCTGCGTGCGACCAAAATTCGTGTGTCCCAGTCCCCTGACCGGGTGCGCCATCGCCCCGCGCCCCGTATGCATCCCGCCGCGGACCCCACGCGAAATCTCCGCCCCTGCGTGCGACCAAAATTCGTGTGTCCCAGTCCCCTGCTAGATGCCGACCCAGTCCCCTGCTCGCGAAATCATTCTCCGGGCCGCCCGCGAGGGCCGGGCCGGCAGGCTGGTGGAGAAACAGCGTTTCCTTCAATCATCAAAAGAGGGACGCAGAAACCGCATCGAGTTTTTCGCGCACGGATGCATCGAGGGTCCAGCCGACCGCGCCGAGGTTGTCGTCGAGATGCGCGACCGTGTCGCCGCCGGTAATCGCCAACGTGATCTCCGGGTGCGACAGCACCCATGCCAGGGCCAACTGCGCGGGAGTCTTGCCCAATTCGGCGGCGAGCTCGATGACGGTCGAAATGGCCTTGCCTCTATCTCCCGCCACGTTCCGGCGATAGTCCTCGAGGCGCGATGCCCAATGCGACCCTTGCGGCGGGTCCATCTCGGGAGAATAGAGGCCGCTCAAGAGTCCGGTGGCCAGCGGACCGAATACCATGGCGCCCAGGCGCTCTTCCCGCAGAATCGGGAACATCTCCCGCTCCATGCCCCGAGCGATCAGGGTGTACCTGTTCTGCACGCACATGAACGGCGTCGCGTTGATCCGGTCCGCCGTCCAGAGCGCCTTGCAAACCTGCCATGCGGCGAAGTTGCAGCACCCGACGTAGCGGACTTTCCCGGACCGAACGAGGTCGTCCAGCGCCCGAACCGTCTCCTCGAGCGGCGTGCTGGGGTCGTAACGGTGGATGAGGTAGAAATCGATGTGGTCCGTGCCGATATTCTTCAGGGACCTCTCCGCCTCCCGTATGACGTGATACCGGGACGCCCCATGATCATTCGGGCCGGGGCCGATGACCTGCTCGACCTTGGAGGTGATCAGGACATCGTCCCGCTTGCCCTTGATCGCCTTGCCCAGAATGGCCTCCGACATTCTTACGTTTGCCCGGTCATCCATCAGCCCGTAGATGTTGGCGCAGTCGATGAGGTTGATTCCCTGCGCGATCGCGTGCTCGACCATCCGCTGGGCTTCGGCCGCGTCGTTCTGCCCCCGCAGTCCCAACCCGACCGCCAATCGACTGACCCGGACGCCAGCCTTTCCAAAGTTTATATATTCCATGGACTTACCCTTATAACTTTGATCTGTTCGAACTGCGGTGCTATGCGTCCTCGAGCACTAGTTCGCCGGTCGCGCGGCGCGGGGCCCGCATCATCGCCAGGCCTTCCTCGGCGGTTTCCGTCGTATTGAAGAAGAACTCGATGCGGTTGCCGTCGGGATCGCGGAAATAGACGCTCTTGGTCATCCCGTGATCGGTGAGGTGATCGATCTCGGCGCCATGGGCTTTGAGCCGGCGATGAACCTCCTTCAGCTCGTCCATATCGCCGATCTGCACGGCGAAGTGATTCAGGCCCAGCCCTCGCGAGACCGGCTCGGCATCTTCCGGAGCTTGGAACAACGCCAGGTCGTGATGAATCTTGCCGCAGGTCAGGAACGTGCCGGCAGGGCGCTTGAGGGCAACCTGAAAGCCCAGTATTTCCGTGTAGAACTTCTCGGACACCGCCAGGTCCTTGACGTTGAGGACCACGTGCCCGATGCGTTTGGGTTGTACCATGAGACATTCTCCTTACAGCAGCTTGCGACTTGCCCACCGGGACGGACCCGGTTCGGCCATGCCGCAATCATATAGTGGCGCGGCGCGGGGTTCGACAACGCGGCGCGACGCATCGAGCAACTGACCGGTTCTGTCCCGGAGCCCCAGAGGGTTCTAGCAGCCCGCGCCGTAGAACGGCACGCAGTGCCGATCAAGGCGAGGGATGATAGGTGAGGCTCTGGGCGGGGGTGAAACACGGCGCGCCCCTTCGGGTACGACGGATTTCATGGCGCTAGCCGCCTCCTGAACGAGTACGGCTGCTGGCACATCCGCCGTCCCCGAAGCGCCAGCTCGATGCCACCAAATGTCATGTATTTCTATAAAAAAACTTGACAGCTTGGGACCAGGGCGTAGGGTGAGCCTCCATGAGCATCGCGGCCGCAGTAAACCAGATCATCGACCGGGCGCCGCCCGGGCGGATATTCGGCTACGAGGTCTTTCCGCAATACCGGGAAGCCCCCGGGGCGGTCGTGCGCGCCGTTAGTCGAGGGATCGAAAACCGGGGATTGAAGCGGCTGGCGAAGGGACGTTTCTTTAAGCCCAAGGCCGGCGTGCTCGGCGACGTTCCCGTCAGTGACGAGGAGCGCTTGCGCGACGCGCTGTATCGCAACGGGCGGCGGTCCGGGTACATCACCGGACCGGCGCTCTACAACCGCCTGGGGCTCACGACGCAGATCCCGAAGACGATCATGATCGCGGTGAACCGTGCCGCCCAGACGAAGGATCTGGGCACGATACGAATCAAGTTGGTGCCGAGGCGGGTGCCGATTACGGATTCGACGGTGTCGCTGCTGGAACTCCTGGATGTCCTGCGCGACGCAAAAAAGGTACCGGATGCGAACATCGGACGCGTCATGCAGGTGCTGGCGAAGCGTTTGATGGATCTCACACCGACCGAACGGAAAAAGTTGCAGCGATTGGCTTTGGACTATTACAACGCGTGCACAAGAGCCTTGTTGGGAATGCTGCTGACGCGCTACGGGAAAGAGTTATCGCCAGCACTCAAGGCTTCGCTCAACCCAACCACGCGTTTCCAACTGGGTATCGATCCACGCGATTGGCCGGAAGCCGAAGCTTGGAATATCCGGTGAGGCTGCACGAATCACCGGACACGTACCTGGAGCTCATTCAGGCCACGGCGGACCATGGCCAGATTCCAGCGGTCTATGTGGAGAAAGACTACTGGGTTACGCGGGTACTGAAGCGGCTGCGAGAATCGGACTACAGGGAGACGGTCGTTTTCAAGGGCGGAACGGCGCTTTCCAAGGCGCATCGACTCATTGAGCGTTTTTCGGAAGATATCGATCTGGCCCTGAGGCGCGATGAGAAACTCAGCGGCGCGCAGCGCGGTAGGCTGATCAAATCAATCGAGGGTGAAATTACCCAGGATTTGCAGTATCGGCCAGAGCATCCAAGTGAATCCAGGCACGGTAGCTTTCGAAAGACAGCACACGCATTTTCAATACAGTCGGACGCTGCGGAGCTCGGCCAAGTCGCTGACACCCTACTGATCGAAATCAATTCGTTCGCGAATCCCGAGCCTTCGTCGACGATGCAGGTCGCGACACTCATTCACGATTTCCTGATCGACGCCGATCGAACAGACTTGGTACGACACTACGAACTCGATCCGTTCGGGATCCTCGTACTGTGCGTGGAGCGCACGCTGTGCGAAAAAGTCATGGGTCTGGTGCGCTGCGGCTATGAAGCGAATCCGGTCTCGCACTTTCGACGCCGAATCCGACATTTCTACGACATCGTCATGATCATGCGAGTGAGGCAATACCGGGAGTTCGTGGCCAGCGATGCATTTGCCGAGTTGGTGGCCGAAGTCAGGGAATCGGATCGACAGTCGATGCCCGGCGCGTCCGCCTGGTTGGACCCGCCGCTCAGTAAAGCCATGATCGTGGCGGATGCAGGAAATCTCTGGAGCGAAATTGGGTCGGAGTTCCGTGGCAATTTCAAGGACATGGTATACGGCGATTCCGTACCGGATGACGCCGAGGTGCTTGAGTGCCTTGCCGCGATTGGCTCTTCATTGACCAGCATCTGAGGTGCGGTAAACCGCGCGCAGGGGATATCCTTCGGCCTTGCTGTTGACCCGAGGCGTCCGCGGCGAATCGGTTGGCCATGGCCGACAACGCGGCGCGACGCGCGACATTGACCGAAATGACCGTCAACGCCATCATGCTTCCTGTGTTCGTCGCGGTAATCCGGGGTCCAATGACGTCATGAGCGACAGGTTTGACCAGAGATTGCGAAAGGCTTTCGGCGCGAACGCGGGCAGCGAGGGTCCGCTGGCGAGCAGCGGCGCGGGGCTTCGAATCACGGGGATCGATCTCAGCGCGCCGTTGAGTCCCGAACAGACGGCTGTCCTTCTCGACGCGCTTGCCTGGTACCGTATCGTCACCATTGCGGGCCAGGATCTGGAGTCGTTCTCGCTCGCGCATTTCGAGCGGTTCGCGAACTACTGGGGAGCGCCGCTGCCGCATCCGAGCAACACGCGCCAACGCTCGGGTGCCGAGTCCTGGAACCGTCGCCACGTCGAATTCCTCCCGCTGGAAGAACGTCTCGCGGGGCAGGTGAATGCCGCCTTTCCGGGGCAACTGCAATGCCTCCCGCACGAGTCGCCGGCCGTGCTCGTGCTCGCCAACGTTCGCGATGTTCGCGAAGCGGGGGAGCGCCGGGCCGCGCGCCAGCTATTTCGGGGAAGCTCGTGGCACACGGACATCGAGTCCGACCCCGTGCCGCTTTGGGTGTCCATGTTCCTCGTCCACAAAGTGCCCGTGTCGCGCGACGCTCCGGGGGGTACGTGGGTCTGCGATCCCCAGTTGGAGGATCCCGAGACTTTTCCCTACTTCGAAGATTCGGACCCCGAGTTGATGCGCCTGCGCAAGCGGCTGCCGCTGAACGGCGAGACCGCCTACGTCGATACGGCGGCGGCGTTCGCGGCGCTGCCGGAAGCGGAGCAGGCGCGTCTTTCGACCATCCGGGTGCGACGGCGCAAGGTTCCTGGAAGCGATGGGCTCCTCGCCCCATTGGTTCGCACCAATCCGCGTTCCGGCCTGAAGTCGCTGCACAGCCCGCTCCGGGTCTCGCGGCCCCGCCGAGGAGGACCTATCGATGTCGAAGGGATGACGCCGGAAGAGTCGCGCGCCTTTCTCGACAAGCTCGAAGCCCACGTGCTGCAGCCGGAGTTCCGCTACGACCATGCGCACACGCCCGGCGACGTGACGCTCTGGGACCTCTTCATGACCCTTCACGTCCAGCCGCCGACCAAGGAGAACGTCGAGTCGCTGGACGACGTGCGTCTGCTCTACCGGATGAGCTGCAAGGGCGAACCGTCCTTGACGCTACCCAGGCAAGACTCCCCGGAATGGCTGGAGGAGAACATTTACCTGGGGTACAAGACGCCTGGCGAGATTATCGAAGCTGCTTAGCCGTTGCTTCGGGCGGCGACGGGAAACCGAGAAGGGCGCTACTGCGGAAAAAACGCTAACGGCAAGGGAGGGGAGGCTGTCTACATGGCCCCACATTCTCACGGAATAACGTAGACCAGTAGTCCATCGCCTTGGCAAGGATATCGTCAAATCTCAATGTTGTGCCATCGGGCAGTTCCACCTCCAGACGCGGAGTATCGAAGTCTTGGTGGTCGAAGTCTCGGTGGTCGAAGTCTCCATCCTGGAACTCGGCCGATTGAATCCGAGGCGCATATTTCGTGATCTTGGTGTGCTTGAAGGAGTTGCAAATGTCCTGTAGATAGCCGAGCGCGGGGCAGGCGCGCCGATGGTGCTCTTGGCGCTTCTGTCTACCCGAGGTTTGTTCGCCCGCGGAGGGTACTTGTTCGGAGAGATGCCATGCGTGCAATGCACAGCAGCAGGCCAACCACGGGTCGAGAGGTTCCTTTTTGAATCGCCCCACCCCCTCTTTGAGGGCCTGGAAAGAGGAGCATGCGTGATCGAGGCGGAATGCGCGTGTCACCGATCAAGTCCCAGGAAGTGGACGGGTCAATCGAGTACCAGTCCGACGTTCAGATCCACGACTTCGCCGGTGATGAACCCTGCCAGCGGATGCGTCAGGAACGTCACTATGTGGGCGAACTCCTCGGCCTCGCCGAACCGCCCGCCCGGCATCTTCTCCAGCAGCTCTTGCCGTTGTGCTTCGGCCTTTTTCTACGACCACACGCGTCCCCGCCATCCTCGAGTTTCGTCGAGCGCGTCGAATTCCGCGTCTTTGGAAATCAGCGCCCATCCCATTTCGATTGCGGTTGCGGCGATGAATCGGTCGAATGGATCCCGGTGCGTCCAATCGAGGGTGCCAGCGCGGGCCGCGACCGCGCGCGTAAAGGGAGCGGACACCGTCTGCGTCTCGGTCAGGAGCGCATCGATGTGCGGCGCGATTTCCGGCCATTTGCCCAGGCGCGTTTTGCGAACGATCTCGTAGACGCTGATGGGACTGACGTGGACGGCGTCCGCCTCGAGGATTGCCGTCTTCACACCATCGCCGAGACGGGTCGAGTCCATGAGGCCCAAATCCACGCATGCGTGTCGAGCAAGACAGCGCTCATGCCTTGCCTTCCCAGAGAGCCAGCTCGTCCTCGTCCATGGGTTCATCGAATTCCGGAACGGCGTCGACCAAGATCGCCAAGGTGTCGAATTGGAACTCGCCCGGCTTCACAGGCACGAGCCGAACCGCTGGCTTGCCCTTGCGTGCGATCACCACGTCGTCGCCGGCTTCGGCGGCGGCAATGAGTTTCGAGAGATGGGACTTTGCATCGTGCACGTTTACAAGCATTGTCGGCCTTCATCTAGCCGCCCGTCGGCCCTCGACGGGTCAATCGAATTGCAGTCCGCCGTTCAGATCCACGATTTCGCCGGTGATGAACCCCGCCAGCGGATGCGTCAGGAACGTCACCACGTGGGCGAACTCTTCGGCCTCGCAGAACCGCCCGACCGGGATCTGCTCCAGCAGTTCTTGCCGTTGAGCTTCGGTCAACTGTTCGGTCACCATCGGCGTTCTCACGTACGCGGGGGCGATACCGTTGGCCGTGACCCCGTCGCCGGCCACCTCCCGCGCCAGCGAGAACGTCAATGCCGCCAGCGCGCCCTTGGACGTGCTGTAGGCGGTGCCGGCAGTCAGGCCGCCGGTCTTGCCCGCCAGCGAGCAGGTGTTGACGATCCGGCCCCACTCGCGCTCGCGCATGCCCGGCAAGACCGCCTGCGACAGGTACAACGCGGCGTCCAGATTCACCGCCAGCACGTTTCGCCACTCCGCGGGCGTGGTGGTCGCCGACTTGTTGTTCGAGAGGATGCCGGCGTTGTTCACCAGGATGTCCACCGCGCCAACCTCGACGAGCAGCCGCCGTGCCGTGGCGCTGATCTCGTCCGCATCGCGCAAGTCGATCTTCGCCGCGATCGCGTTCTCGCCCAGTTCGGCAGCAAGCCGGTCGAGCCTGACCTTGTCGATGTCCACCATGATCACCTTCGCGCCGCGATCGATCAGGGCGCGACTCGTCGCCAGTCCGAGCACGCCGGCCGCCCCGGTGACGATGGCGGTGTGGTCTTTGTGTATCTGTTCAGTCATGCGGACCGGGGACTAGGGGTGGGTTAGACCAGCATCCGGCCGCGCACGATGGCGAGCAGCTCGTAATAGCCGTCGATGAACTGATTGAGCGTGTGAATCGATGGGCCAAATCCGGCGAACTCGCCGGGCGTCATGCCATCCGGCTCGTAGGCGCGGCGGAAGTCCTTGAACCGGGTCTGCAGCGCATCGAGATACCGAGGATCCACCGGATCGTGCAGCGACGGCCGCACATCGACTTCGGCGGCGTCGTACTCGTTCCAGTTCGGGTAGGGAATCGTTAGCAGCACGTTCGGCCCGATGTTCGCCGACCACTGCATGATGTTCCGAAAAGCCGCCCCCAGCACGGTCGCTCTGAAGCCGGCTTCTTCGAAGATCGCAGCCGCCCGCTTGAACACGGCGATTCCCGCCCACTCGAGCGCCTCGGGGTCGATCTCGATGCCGTCGGCATCGCGAATGCGCTTCAAGTGATCGTCCATCCGGCCCTGCATGATGGTGACATACGGATGGATCGACTCGGGGTCCCGCGCTCCCCGCAGGCCGCGCTCGATGGCTTCTGCGGCGGCTACGGCCTGCGGCACGGTAAACGACACCGTCACGTTCACCGCCACGCCCTGCCGGGTGAGTTCCTCCACCGCCTGCAGCCCGACCGCGGTGCCCGGAATCTTGATGGCGACGTTGTCCGCCACCGATGCGAGGGAGAGACCATGTTCGATCATGCGCGCGGCGTTTGGGTGAAAAGTAGGGTTCACTTGCAAGCACAGATATCCCGCTGCCCCTGACGTCCGCTCGTGTACCGGCCTGAGTATCTCCGTCGCGATCCGCCCCATCTGGGCGATTAGCTTCCAGGCGACTTCGACTTCCGTGTCGGTTGGATTGTCAGCAATGAGTGCGTCCACCTCCGGCAGCCACCGGTCCGGATCGCCCTTGACGACGTTTCCGACGATCACCGGATTCGACGTTGCGCCAACCGCGCCGTGCGCTACCGCATCGGCTAGCTCCCGCGGATCGCAGGAGTCGTTCCACCACTGCGCGCCCAGCGCGCCCGCTCGAGTCATGTTGCCGACTGCGGTAACCGTCATCTGGCTCATATCTCTTTCTCCGCCTCCCCATTCGATTCTACATCCAACCACGAATCCTGTCGGCTTGTCGCATGTCCACACAAGTATCATTGCCGAAATGCTGTAGGACGTTGGTTTCAATGTGAACTGAGACGGCGAAAGCGGGGAGTGACAGATGGGTGATCCGGATCGCCGCAGATTTCTGAAGACGACATTGGCCATCGGCGCTGCCGCGGGATTGAATGCCCTTGCGGCACCTCAGTCTCTTGGCGGTGATCGACCGAAGCCCGCCGCCGGCCGTTCCGTCATGGACCTGGCGGCGCCACCGCTCGATACCGTTCGCGTCGGCCTGATCGGCGTGGGCGAACGCGGCGTCGGGTTCGTCCAACACTTCTGCAACATCGAGGACGCCCGGATCACGGCAATCTGCGATACGGACAAGCTGGTGCTCGATCGTGCCGCCGCGATCGTTTCCGAATACGGCGATCCGGCGCCGGCGCTCTTCACCGGTGACGACTACGCTTACCGCGGGCTGCTCGAACGGCGCGATATTGATATCACGGTGATCTCAACGCCCTGGCGGTGGCACACGACCATGGCGGCCGAAGCCATGGAGAGCGGCAAACACGCCTTCGTGGAGGTGCCCGCGGCCACCACCGTGGAAGAAGCCTGGCGGCTGGTCGATACCTCGGAGCGCACGCAGATGCACTGCATGATGCTGGAGAACGTCTGCTACGGGCGCGATGAACTGATGCTGCTCAACATGGTGCGCCAGGGTTTATTCGGAGAACTGCTGCACGGCGAGGCGGCGTATATCCACGAACTGCGCTGGCAGATGAAGGAGATCGACCGCAAGACCGGGTCCTGGCGCACGCTTTGGCATACGCGGCGCGACGGCAATCTGTACCCGACCCACGGGCTTGGCCCCATAGCCCAGTACATGGGCATAAACCGGGGAGACCGCTTCGATTACATGAGCTCCATGAGTTCCCCGGCCCTCGGCCGGGCCGCCTATGCGCGACGGGAGTTTCCGGCGGAACATCCCCGCAATCGGCTCTCCTACATCACCGGCGACATCAACACCAGCCTGATCAAGACCCGGAAAGGGCGCACGATCATGGTGCAACACGACACGACGACGCCGCGCCCCTATTCGCGCCACAACCTGATTCAAGGCACCAACGGCGTCTTCGCGGGGTTCCCGAATCGCATCGCGCTCGAGCATGGCGGCGGCGACACGTTCCACGAGTGGGACCACGACATGACCAGATGGCGGGCCAGGTACGATCATCCCCTCTGGGTGCAGATGGGCGCGCGAGCGGAACAACAGGGAGGTCACGGCGGCATGGATCACCTGATGTGCTGGCGGCTCGTCGATTGCCTGAGGAACGGCGAACCGCTGGATCAGAACGTCTACGATGCCGCGGCGTGGTCCGTCATCGGCCCGCTCAGCGCCGAATCGGTGGCCGACCGTGGCAACAGCAAGGCGATACCCGATTTCACCCGTGGCGCATGGCAGGCGGCCGAGCCGCTTCCGGTGGCGGGCGGCAGCGCCTGAGTCGATGATGAAATCGACTGACGCATTGCCGCCAGGAACGACGGATGCACGCGGGGTTCCCGGCTACCCCGGGAAGAAGAGCGTCTCCCGGTACAGTCGGCGTTCACTTCGGCGCTGACGCCAGGCGGCTGCCATCAGTGACATGATCAGGCCCGCCAGGGCAGCGCCGCCGATGCCAATGTAGCCGATGTACTCGTGGCCGTACTCACCGGCGCCCCAGAGAAGAAAGCCCAAGATTACCGGTTGCAGGAAGCCGAACCACCTGGAGAATCTGCGCGGCAACCTGCGTATCCCGGCAAGCCGTTGGAACAGCACGCTCGCAAAGGAGCCTGCGAAGAAGAAAACGACGCCGGCTGTCACGACTTCCATGGGAAGGGCACCCGTCCAGGCGAGGACCGCGAACATCCCCATCGCGGCCCCGAATTCCGATAACGTCGCCGAGACGTCGGATTTCGCGTCGCCGACCTTCTTCTTCGGATGCTCCATTGCCCTCACGACCCGCATATTTCCGGAATCCTCGCGCCCGGATAATACTGCGGCCCAGAGAGATGATTCGCCGCTTTCGACGGCCCGCCCCCTTGCGGGGCCGGTCGGCGACTACGTCGCGTGAACTATGCTTGGTCGCTCGCAAGCCATAGAGTCGTCCCCATCATCTCGAGCAATGCACCCATGAACCTGCTTTTCGTGTTCTCGGATCAGCAGCGCTACACCGCGCTCGGCGCCAACGGCAATCCAGTGGTGCGCACCCCCAACCTCGACCGGATGGCGGCCGAGGGAATGGTCTGCGACAACATGTTCTCCAACCACCCGCTGTGCTCGCCGTTCCGCGCAATACTGCTAACCGGCCGATACGGCTGGCGCAACGGCGTGATCGACAACGAGTACGAGCCATTTCGCGACATTCCGACCATGCCCGGCACGCTCCGGTCGGCGGGCTACCACACGGGCCACATCGGCGTTTGGCACCTCGGCGTCGGTCCCTATCCTCCAGAAGATCGCTATGGACTGGACTACCTGGCGGCGGTGGAGGGGACCGGCGGGAACTACTTCGACCAACGCTACTTCGAGAACGAGCGCGGCCCGACGCGCCATCGCGGTTGGTCACCCGTTGCGGAGACGGATCTCGCCATACGTTTTCTGGAAGCACACAAGGCCCAGCGGGAGGACGATCCATTCGCGCTGTTCGTTTCCTGGCGCCCGCCGCACTGGCCGTACCCGCAGTATCCGGACGAATACAAGCTCTACGATCCGGCGGATGTCGACCTGCCGGGCAACGTGCCGCGTCAGATGGCGGACTTCGCAAGACGCGAAATAGCCGACTACTACGGCTGCTGCACCGGCCTCGACGCGCAGATGGGCAGGTTGCTGGATGCGCTGAACCGCCTGCAGCTCGCCGACGACACGATCATCTGCTACTCGTCCGACCACGGCGACCATCTGTCGAGTCACGGCTACGGCAAGCCCGCCGATCTCTGGATGCACCCTTCCATGCGGGCCTCCAAGGCGACACCCTACGACGAGTCCGCGCACATCCCGTTTTTGATCCGTTGGCCGGGGGTCACAAGGCCCGGATCCCGCAGCCCAGCGTTCATGGGCGCGATCGATCTCGTGCCGAGCCTCTTGGGTGCCTGTGGCGTCCCGCCGCCGGAGGGTCTGCAGGGAAGAGACATCTCCCGGGTGTGGCGGGGCGAGCCCGCGCCGGATGACACCGAACGCACCCCGGGCGCCAACGACTCCGTGTATCTGATGAACATGGGCAATGGCTGGCCCAATCGCCTGGCATGGGTTGGCCGCTGGCGCGGGGTTCGCACGGAGCGGTATACGTACGCCCGGTGGTTCGACCACGAACGCGGCCCCTGGCTATTCGATCGGCATGAGGATCCGCTGGAGACACGCAACATCTTCGGCGCTCGGGAGGCGCGGCCAGCCGTTGAGGAGATGGAAGTTCGCCTGCACCGATGGATGGAGGCTACCGGCGATCCCTTCGAATACGGCAGACGCGGGCCTCGGGGCTTCATCGACGTCGGCCAGCGCTGGGCCGACCCGGAGCAATGGAAGGACTGGGGCACCGCGTGACGCGGCGGTCACACTCGGACGCCACCCGCCGGGCTACTCGATAACGCCTTCCGCCTTGAGGCGTGCCGTGATCTTTTCCTGCAGACCCGGCATCACCTCTTGTGCCCAGCGCTGACTGGCCTGCATGCTCTCCTGCATCAGGCTCGGCATTGCCTCGATGGTTTTCTTGCCGAGGGGCGTGTCGTAGAAGTCGATCATGCCGCGCACATCAGCATGGGTGAAATGCCTCGCATAGATGGGGATCACCTCGTCCATCAGCTTGTCGTCGGCGAGCAACTCCTTGACCGTCTCAGCCGCGATGACGCGGCACCGCGCGACGGCTTCCGGTGTGTCGACACCCGTCATCTGAACAATCTGCAGCGCCATCATGTCGCCCATCTGGCGCCCCATGTCGGCCGCCTTCGTCACCTCCATCAGGCGCTCGATGTCGGCGCGCAGTTCGGGATCGATACCGTTGTCTTCCGCCGCGAGGGCGCCTGCCGTCAGCGCGACGCATAGCCCGCCCATGACGAGCGATCTCACAAGGCTTCGCGGAAATCCTATCAACGTGCTCTCCCGATGGTCATCGTCAAGACACGCGGGATTATGCCCGGTTGGGCATTGCCCGCAAGGCTTGCCGAGATGTGGTAGTCATGGAGTTGCATTCACGTTTCGGCGCCGCTTTCCGGAGAGCTGATGGACAACTGGATTCTGTTTTTATTCGCAGTTCTGTTGCTGATCCTGGTTCCTTTCGCCCCCAGGCTGCTGCGACTCAGGATTCGATTTTTCAGGTGGATTCACTGGGAATGGGCGGCCAAATTGCTTGAAGACCATTTCCAGGGCTGGTGTTGGTTCCTTCGTATAGTGTTGCTTGTGATTGCGGTCGTGTTGCTCTATTTCGGATGGACCCAATGATGCTCATGTCGCTAACACGCTACCGAGCGATCAGAGCAGCACTGCCAGAATAGAAAAACTCAGGATGAGTCGTCGAGCGACAGCAAACGGAGGTGAACATTGAGCCGCACGAAGGAAGATTGGCGATGGCGCTCAAGCGCGCCGAGTTCCCTCGGTCGGCGAAGTACGACGCCGATTGGAACATCAAAAACATGATGGGACCCAATGTTCTATGGCTGACCGAGTCCCTGAGCCAGGTGATGGACCTCAAGCCGGGGATGCGTGTCCTGGACATGGGCTGCGGCACGGCCATCAGTTCCATATTCCTCGCCAAGGAGCCTTCAGCCCACTGGATTACAGGGCGCCCGTGACGCCTAGGGAACTCCGACGTTGCAAGTCCTGCGGCGGTGGTGGCAGTGTTGTTCCATGCAAGTTCGACCTGCAGGTATGGGCGACCGATCTATGGGTCCCGGCCAGCAATAACTGGGAGCGAGTCCGCGAAGCGGGTCTTGAAGACCAGGTATTTCCCATCCACGCAGAAGCCCATAGCCTGCCGTTCCCGAACGAGTTCTTCGATGCCATCGTGAGCATGGACGCATACCACTACTTCGGAACAGATGACCTGTATCTTGGCAGCCACTTCGCTCGGCTCGTTAGACAGGAAGGGCAGATGCGGATTGTTCTCCCAGGGCTGGTCCGGGAGTTGTCCTCTGCGGATCCGCCGGAGCACCTTCAACCGTACTGGCATTGGGACTTCTCGAGCTTTCACAGTCCCGACTGGTGGCGTCGACACTGGGAACGGAGCGGCCTGGTGACAGTGGAGCTATCCGACATGATCCCCAGCGGCTGGAACCACTGGCTCACCTCCGACTCGGTAGAGGCGGAGTGGCAAGGCAAGCAGAGTAGTGACACCGGCGATATGCTGCGCGTGGACGCAGGCAGGAACCTGGGGTTTACGCGTATGGTCGCGCGAAGAAAGCAGTCGAGGATCCACGACGCGAAACTTCCAACTCAGAAACGAGGAGCTACGTAAGACTGCACTGCTGTAGGCCACTGCCCGGCCCGGCAGACTATGCGGGATTCGTTGGTGGGCGATTCCAGCTCGCGGCTTCCCGCCAGGTCTTGAGGCTTTCATCCACAACGGTCCACGCTGCGCGCGAATTGGTGAAGATGTTGTCGCTCGGTTTCTCACCCGGATCGCTGTCGAGGCAGCGGGCGGGAACGCACAGTTCCTCGTCCCGCTCCCAGGGGTTCGCGAACCACAGGTATGGCAAAACGCACATTGGAACCGGGTTCCGGGCAATTGGTACCTGGTGATGCTGTCGGTGCCGGCCAGCCGGCGAAATCCGCTGCGGCGCACGCGTAGAACGGTCTGATATGCCGCGCTTGCGGCGCGCCGGCTTCGCGAGCAGTGGCAGTTGTGCATGGAGCAGTGGTAGTGGGCCACGTTGTCCACCGCCCGTCGATTTCGATTGCGGTATCTCCGCACAGACAGCTTCCAGTCAGCAATCACGTCCCTTCCGATGTCGATTCGCTGGGCGGTTCCGAGACCCCCTCCGGCATTGTAGGAATCCGGTGGGGATGGCTGTGCGATTTTTGACGGGATGTTGTAAGACGGAAATTGCGTGTGTCCGGAATCCCGAATCGTAAGACGGGAATCGCGTGTGTCCGGAATCCCGAATCTTCGAAGCCTGAAACCAGAGCGTCCCGGACGTGGGCGTCCATGAGACGGCGGGTACGCTCGAGGCGGGTTGCCTTAATCTCCGGCCGGCGACGCAGCAGCGCGCGGATCCACTCTTCGTGGACGGCATCGGACCACTTCGCGCGGTAGAAGTCCGCTACGGCGAGTTCGAGCAGGAGGTCGCGCAACGGTGCCGGGTACAGGACGGAGGCGTCGAGAAACGCGACGGTAACCGGCAACGGTCAATAGCCCAAGTCGAGTTCCTGGGCGTCGGCGGCGAGTTTGTCGAGCGCCCGGCGCCGAGCAGCATCCGTCCCGTTTTTGTAGCGGAGGACCTCGTCGAAGCGCACGCGTCGGTGTGTCCCGACCTTGCGGAAGGGAACGGCGCCGGTCTCGAGGAGCCCGACGAGGAAGGGGCGCGAGACGTTGAGGAAGTCGGCCGCCTGCTGGGTCGTCAGTTCGGCGTCCTTGCGAAGTACCGCAACGGCGCTTCCCGCAGCCATGTCGTGGAGGATCTCCAGGAGGAGTGGGCCGACCGATGCGGGTAGCTCAACGGCCTCCTGGCCGTGCGCACCGGTGACGCTGAGCGTCAGGGGACGATCCCTGTGCAGGAACGCAGCGAGGCGCTCGCTGGACGCGCGGGCGACCTCGGCGTCCGCAGGCGAGGGAACGGGGAAGCGGCTCTGTGCGGTCATGGTGCTGGCACGCGATGGTTGGCTACGAAACAACATAGCGGCTGGACGTGCCAAACGGAATAAACGCAACGCCAAGAACAGCGGACTGCACTTGTGCAGAGGGAAGACAACATGACCGACGTCGTCCGCGGTGCCACGCTAAAGACGTCCGGGAAGACGCGGGTTACGGTTCTCCTCGCCCGGGAAGTCGTCGCTATTGTCGGCGAGCGGGCGAGCGACGCAGGCCGCGCTTTTCAGACCGTCCTCAACCGGGCGCTCCGCGAGCACCTCGCGATCAGCGGTCCGGATGCCATTTGACGTCGTATGATCAGCGGAGAGTAGAGCGAGGCGGAGCAGGTTCTCAGCGAGCCCGAGAAACCCGCTTGCGGGCGTCCCGCAGGCCAGTCAGCCCCAAGCGCGAGGCGTCGCGCCGTGACAACTGCCGCTTCTTGACCGCATACACTCCCTCGCGGCCATAGAGCTCGCCAGGCGGCAACGACGCGAGACCGGCGTCGAGCACGGAGTCTATCGGCAGGATCGCGTCCGCCGAGCGGACATTCGGAAGGCGCGCCAGCCCGACTTCCCACCACGCGCCATCGGCCAGGAGGTGGTACTGCATGTCGTCTTCCCCCGGCACCATGCGCGCGCGCAGTTCGCGCTCTGCCTGCCTCCCGCGAGCACGCCGAGCCTGACGCCATGTTACGCGTCGCCGGTTGTGGCGGAGGATGCCGGTACGTGGGTCCACCCAGAGTTCGCGGATCGAATCGCGCAACGGGCGCTCGTGTCCGTGCTCGTGCACCCACACCTCGCGCCCCCTTGGCGACACGTCCTTGGCGACGAAGTCGAAGACGTGATCGCGCACGTGCTGCTGGACCGCTGAGGTCACCCGCAGCCCCGCCGCGATCTCCGACCACACCTTGTCCCACGGGCGGCCTACTTGGGCATGCAGATAGCGCCGCAACGGCTGCAGGTGCTCGTTGAGCACCTTCATGTCGGCCTTGGCGAAGGCGTGCGTGCGCTTCATGCCGACGCGGGACGGCATGTCTTCGAAGCGGTGCGTACGCCGCTTGCGACGGACCTGGGCGCCGAGCCTGGGCCGTGTGACAAGCACGCGGTGCATATCGTCGCGCATGGGATGTTCCTCGAGGCGGTGCGGCAGTATAGCGGGCGCGTTAGTCGGCACGAAGTCCGTGAGCGGTACGACAATACTGTTGGACATAGGGTCTCGCTGCCATGGCTTTGCGCCGCTATGCGGGCCGTCCGGCGACGCACATGCCAGACTTATGCGCCGGCTTGGCTCAGCCGAATGTAACCATCGAGGGGGATAGGTGCCCGATGTCGTTCAAGCCGGTGACCTGCGTTCCGAGCATTGTCTTCACGTCGACTCGGCACAGTCCGCAGTTGTTGATGTCGAACTTGGCCCATGCGTCGGTGGGCAGGTCGAGTACGCGGCACAAGAGGTAGCGAATCGCGTTGCCGTGGGCGACGAGTACGATATTGCCAGCCGTCGGCGTCTCGAAGTAGCACTCGAATGCGCGGTCCAGTCGTTCACGACACGCTGCGCAATCTCCCTGGTGTACGCCCTCCGGATAGAACACCTGTTGGCCCGGCGGGACGGAGGGTACGCACTCGCGCAGGTCAGGGTCTATCTCGAGGACGAGCGACGGAACCGCGGCGGCGAGAATCTCCGCCGTCTGGCGTGCGCGGCGCATGTTGCTCGCGACAAGGCGCCCAATGCCTTGTTCAGCGAGGCGACGTGACACGCGTTTTGCCTGGCGGCGGCCAAGGGTGGTCAGCCCGCCGCCCAGGTTATCCGGGGCATCCGGCGCGTGCTGGCCGTGGCGCAGGAGGAACACGGTCCGCACCAGGTGGATGGGAGGGTCATCCGGCGGCGACTCTTCCCGGCGTGTGATGGCGAGGGTCCTCGGGGCCGGAAGGGGCATTTTCGCATGGGGCGGCTCCGAGGCCACGGCGAAGCCGGTCGCATCGCGATCGCCTGCATCAACGTGTGCGCCTTCATCGGCCGGAACAGGCCGGTCTCGCGGTTCTCCAAGTACCGGCGCAGGGCGTAGCCGCAGATTCACAGGAATCGCGGCGTGTGCCGACGATACCGTTCGTAGTCCTCGCCGTACTGCGCCTTCAGCCACACCTCCTCACTGAGGGGCGTGATGATGAACACCAGGGCAAGCAGCGCATGGGTTACCCAGAGGAGTTCGGAGTTCGCGATGATGCTGAGGCCCAGGAAGAGGACGTTGTCTCCGAGGTATTGCGGGTTGCGCGTGAACCTGTAGGGGCCGGAGGCGACGAAGCCGTCCCTGAGGCCCGAGGAATTCTTCCGCCCAATGGTGACGACTCCCCAGATCGCAAGCAGTCCTCCCAGTAGCGCCAGGGGGATGCCGAGGAGAAACCGGAGGTTGCCCGCGAAAACCCAGGAGTTCCAGTCCAGGAACAGCAGGCATGCGTTGAGTCCGCAAGCCGCAAAGAAGCAGACCCAGGTCACGATATATTGCCAGGAGCGCTGACCCGGCGGAGGCCAGATGCGGCGGTCGGGACGGACCACGGACCAGACGATTCCTGCCAGCATCAGGAAGAGGGCAACAAGGTCGATTGTGAACAGGACGCGAATCAGGCTATCGCCTGCGTATAGACTGGCTGGTGGCCTATCAGCGGGTCGCTGGTTCGAGCCCAGCAGGCGGAGCCATATTTTTCATTCAAATATAGCGACTTGTTAACATTGACTACGACACTCCGTTCCTCCGTTCTATGGCGCCGAGCTGGGTATCTTGCAGGAGGTGCCTTTTGTTACAGGGACCTCACCTAAACTGTACAGGCTATCTTTTGGCCGGTAGTTCTATTCCCGAATCCTTCGCATACGCAGAGACGAATTTCTGCGCGCGCGCGGCCTTGGCCCGTTCGTCATCCTTGTCTATGTAGCCCGGCACGACCCCTTGCTGAGTCAGGATCGCGAACCTTGGCCGGTTTCGATCGAGCACCTCCTGCGGGATCCTGCCGATGAAGTCCTCCGTCGCGCGAAGGAGGGACCGCACCATGAGAAGATGCACGGCAACCCGCAGCCGCGGCGCCACGCGATTGTACGCGCCGTGCCAGGTATTGCCGTGAAAGACAAGCAGCGAGCCCGCCGCCGCTTCGACAGGGACAGCTAGGTCGTTGCCGCCTTCGCCAATCAAGGTTTCGCCGGCGACCGGGTTGCGGCACCACTGTGACTACCCGGCACGAACGCGGTGCTACCCTTGTCTCGGTTGAAATCGGTCAGCAGATAGATGCACTTGCATAGCAAAGCTTGCGTTGGCAACGGTGATGGCAACCGCGTGTCTGTATGTAACCGAAACGGGGTCTCACTAGGCCCTTTCATAGAAGAAATCAGCGAAGACAGAACCACGTCGTAGCCGCAAAGGTGCGTCGCCAAAGCAAGCAGCGCTGGGTTCATCAGCGACTCCTCGAACACGGGGTCCTCAAGCAGCAACGCCTTCATCGTGTCACCGACCGGCGAATCGATTCGGCTTTTCAATCCGCCCTGCTCGAGATCGGGCCGTTCGCCGCTACGCCGCTCGGCGATATCCAGACATGCTTCGAGCATCCGTTCGGCGAGTCCATTCGGGCTTGCGATCTCGGGCGGGATGACCGTGTAGCCGTGGGCATCCAGATCCTCGATGTAGCGCTGCAAGCCGAGATCACCAATCTCGTTCCAAAGGCTGCCAAGGCCGATCTCAGGCGCGTACGCAGCTTCTGCCATGATGCTTTCCTCCGTGCGGATCATCCGAGTCTACGCAGGACCAAAGCCCGCCACGAAATTGGCATAAACGACGATCTCGGTTCCTCTGCGCTTGTTGAATGCTGCTGTTTCTTCGTTATCCCCGGCCCGGTCGTAGTTCGCACCTCGGGCGGCTCGGCGGGATGTGCGGAAAACTCCCGTTTTGTGTGCAACCCGCGCACACCTCTTCGACAGCGAAGCGCCTACTTTGGAACCGATGAGTTGCCACCTCGCTCGGCTCCTCAGGAACGAGGAGACGCGTAGGCCGCATTGGAGTAGCCCACTGCCCGGCCGGCAGTCCAATCAGGGTTCTTTGGCGGGCGATTCCAGCTTGCGGAACACATGCGCCGAGATGTCGACGTGGTGTTCATCAAGGGTCTTTCACCTCTACGGCGGAAGGGAAGTCCGTGTTGCGGGACCTGATACCGATCTTTTGAGATTGTCGTCCCGTTGAGCGGACGGTGCGGCTAGTCGCATCCTCCACGCCCGGACGGCCGGCGTCTCGCCTTGGACCGCAGCCATTCGGCCATTGACGGAATAGCCACGTCGTACCACCCATCGGGGTTGATCGCCAACACACCACGTTCGACCAGAGCATTTGAGAACTCTTCGGGAGTTGTACGAAACCTGCTCACCTTGTCCAGTCCCATGTTCTCTATTTCGTTTTCGCACACGCCTTCCAGGTCGAACATGCGACGGGGCCGTGACTCTCGCACCTTCGTGACAATTTGGGCGGTGGCCGCAGGCACCATGTCGAGAGCCGAACCGGACAGCCGAGCATCGTAGTAGTTGCGCCGGTTCTTGTCGGATTCATCGCGCACCCGTTTGTAGTCCACCTTGCCTAGATCGCCGTTCACACGATCCAGTTCCAGTTCCTTGCAAAGCGCCTGCTGCGCCCCGCAAAGGTGTTGGGGCCAGCCGTAGGCGAACCCCGCGACCATCTCGGCCGCCGGTTCCCTTTCGCCATCCGCACCGAACTCGCCCAGCAGCTTCCGTGTCGATTCCGCGCACTGGTCGCCGGTCAACGGCCCCATGTTGGTCACAGCCATGTTGGACAACCTCGAAATGCCCGCCTTGGAGAGCTTGTCCGCCGTATGTCCCAATCCGGTCAACAGGAGAACCGAAGGGAAGCCGAGACCGTTCGTGTGGAGTTCCCTCAGCCCGTCCTTTTCGGATGGCTCGATGAACTGAGCCTCGTCCATGTAGAGGACGATCCTGGTCGCCTTCGCCTTGTGTTCGGCATAGGCTTTTTTGGCCTCGTCGATAAACCTGTCCATCTTGAACCGCTTGGCGAAGTCCTCCCCGCCCCGAACGGCGATCCTCATTCCGGCCGAATGTGCCGACGCAATGGCATCACCAACGCGCGAATCCATCGCGGCCCTGCTCGCCATGTCATCCTTGCCGATGCCGATGAACAGCGAGTCTTCCGAACTGTTGGACATCAGGTGGTTGAGCAGCGAAGTTTTGCCGCAGCCGGGCGCACCCTGAAATACGCGGAACACCGTGGCACGCCGCTCGGGAGCCATCCCGTCCAGCGCGTCGCGGAACTTCTGGATCTCGTGGTCCCGGCCCGCGAAGAACAGCGCGGTATCCCGGTCGTCGGAGACCGAGAAGGCGTGCGCTCGTTGGATGTCGAAGGCCATGGGTCGATTATACGCCCCGTCCTCCATCCAAGCGCCCCAGCGCTAGCGTCGGGGCGCCTGGGCGTAGCTGAAGACCCCCGGACGCTACGTCATGCGCTTGCCGAGGCGGGTGCCCCGGCGGGCGACGACGACTCCAACATCATGCTGGCGGGATAGTGCCCGACCAAGTCGGCGACCATCAGGGTTCCGTCATTCTGACTGATGAAGAAGGGTGCTTCGATACGCAGCTCCCCGAGGGCGGCGCGGAAGGAGCTCACCACTCGCATCGACAGGGCCGCCAGGCTTGCGTTCATGATCGCGGCGTTCTCGCGCTCAAGGAGACCTACGCGGCCAATCTGGTGCGACAGGGTCAAGGACACGTCACCCATCTCGTTGCGCACGATCTCCGCGCCGCGCCGCTCCATGGCCGGGTTGACGGGGGAGAAAACGGATGTCAGCGCCACGGTCCGGATTCCTTCCTCGCGTAGCTGACGGGCCGCCAAAGCCACGGCCCGTTCGTCGAGCGGCGTGTTGACTCGGCCGTCGAACTGGTAGCCGCCACGCAACCTTCACCTGGTTGGCAATATCGTGCTCGGGCTTTGGCTCGCCCACTATGGTCACCGGGGCATCGTGTGGTGCGTTTTGGTGCCGAAGCGCGACACCTCGGCGCCGTTGATGATGTGCATATCTTCGATCGCTCAACGGCGGCTTGTTGGGCTGGTTCATGGGTTACGCCGCCAACTACCCGAATCAATGGCTGACGGCCCCAGCCTTTATCGTCTATCGTCGGCCTGGCCCTGTTCATTGGCGGCGCGGCACTGAATATCTGGGCTAACCCGCATATCTCACCAAGCCGCTTGTCACGTTACTGAATGTCATTGTTATCAATCGGGTATGTCGTACTTCCTGTGACCTGCCCAATACAGACTGCGCTGGCCGCGCCCTCGCTGGTCTTTTTTCCGCGTGCGCGCACGTGCTCGCTACACCATAAGCGGCGGCTATGCTTCCGCTCGCGAGCACGCGCACGCGGAAAAAGTCCTGCGCGATCATCACGGCCCTTGGTGAGATATGCGGGCTAACTATCGTCTCCGGTATCTGCGCAACAAAGATGCCGGCCACGGCGTGGTGCCTTCCGGCGGCGCCTTCGACATCGTCTGCTGTCCCAACCTCTCCGGCGAGGTCATTGAGTGGGTCGGCTTCGCCTTGCTTACCTGGTCGCTGCCGGGTCTCGCCTTTGCTCTGTGGACAGTCGCCAACCTGGTGCCGCGGGCGTTGTGGCGACGCAAGTGGTACCGCGAAAACTTCAGCGGCTATCCCAGGGAAAGGGCGGCCCTGTTTCCGGGAGTGCTCTAGCGGCAAGTGAGACGTGGCCGGATGGCGTCGCCGATTGCCCGCTTGGCTTGGCAGCCAGGCGCCGGAATCCGGACAGGCAGCTACGGCCTTGTGGGCGAGAGGACGGGACCGCCTCGCGATGTCGGGCGTGGGTCAGTGCCAACGGCGTCGGCTTGATTCGACCTTGAACAGCATGTAGTCGCGCAGTCGGCAGGCCGTGGCGAAGTCCAGGTACGGTACCGTGAGATCGCCGGAGGCCAAGTGCACCGTCAGGCTCGCAAGGCCCTTGCGTCGCTGCAGCGGAGAGCGGCGCACCGTGGCGCCCTGCGCCTTGCGGAACAGGAACGCATCGACCGAGTAGCCGAGCAGGCCGCGACGGCTCACGAGTCCATCGTCGTCAAACAGGTAGCCGCGCCTGCGCCACGCCTGCCAAGCCGCCAGCAGGACGGGCAGGGGCCAGGCCAGGGCTAGCAGCCCGACGAGCCCGAACGCCGGGACCAGCGCTGCCATCGCCACAAGCGCCGGGAGAATGCCCACGCTCAGCAACCGGGCGCGGATATATAACGGCGAGATTGCCGTGAAGCCGGCATTGTCCGGACGCAGGCTGAGCCGCATGCCTTCCTCGCCGAATACGCGCGCACGCAGATCCGCAAGCTTGGGGACACCGACCAGCGGCGCGTGCAGCGTTTGCGCGCCGACCGGCGCGTTGTTGCCGGACGGGACGCCGCTTGTCGCCGGGAGCATCTTCAAGCGACAACAGCCCATCTGGACCATGATCAGACCTTGCGCGACCGACACCTGCTGGATCTTGGCGCGCTCGACTACGACCTCCTTGCGCGTTAGCAGCCCCGCTCGGGACCGGAACGCCGAACCGTCCTGGCGGAGTTCGAAGTCGTGGAAGCGCAGGAACGCCGACGCCACCGCCAAGAGCGCCAGCAACGTGACGCCCGCGATCACCAACACCGCCACCACGAGCACGCCGAACCAGAGGCCGAGAGCGAGGATTTCTTCGGCGGCCGCCGTGACGGCGCGCTTCGCCAACCCCTCGGTCACTTCGGCAAGGGTCTGGAACAGCACCGGCAGGATCGCCAAGCCGACGAGGACGTTGCGGCTCGTGAAGCCGATGCGGACCATGTCAGACGCGCCAAGTTTGAGTAGCGGCGGTGCCTCGCCATCGGGGGCCGGCGCGGCAACTTGGTGCCTGCGCTGTTCGAAGCGTTCGCGCAGCGTATCCGCGAAAGACCGGGGAATGGCCGGTAGCCGTCCCTCTCGCGCCGTCGAGCCGGCGGTCTCGAATGTCACGGTCGCGAGACCGAGCAAGCGATCGACGAGTGACTGTTCGACGTCCATGCCCTGCACGCGGTCGAACCGGATCTCGAGTTGGGTCTTGCGGAACACGCCTTGGCGGATGCGCAAACCGTCGCCATCGGAAGCGAACCGAAAGAACCAGTAGCGCAGGATCGCCGTTGCGAGGAGCAGGACCAGCACCAGCACCACGGCGAGCACGGCCCAGCCCAAGCCGTCGCTTCGCAAGGCCACCACGACCACGCCCGCCGAAGCTGCCATCTGCATGGCGCCGCCGGCAATCCGCTTGATGGCGCTGGTGAAGAAAAACAGGACGCCGAACGGCGAGGTCCGCTGCCAGTTCAGGTCAGTCAAGGGCCACCGGATCCGAATCCGCCAACGCGTGATCGCCCAAGCGCGTCGCGACAAACGCGCGCAAGCGCTCGGCCACATCGCTGCCTAGGCCATCGATACGCAGGTCGCTGCCACTGCCCCCGGCGGTGAATACCGTGAGCCGAGCGAGACCGAAGCGACGATCGAGCGGCCCACTCGCCGTCTCGGCATGCTGCACGCGGTTGTACGGTACGGCCTTGACCGACCGCCACAGGACCCCCGCCTTGTAGACGAGGTCCTTGTCGCGCACTACGTAGCCGCGGCGCGGCACGTCCAGCAACGGCCAGACGAGTGCGCGCGCCGCGGCGAGCACGACCACGCCCCAGCCGGCAAGGACCAGTTCCAGTCCGACCCCCGGGGTGTCGAGGACGAAAGGTAGAGCGCTCGCCACAGCCGCTATGATCGCAACGGTCGCCCAAAGCACCAGCGCCTTGGTCTGCAGGCAACGCACGAAGGCTGGGTCCAGAGCCAGCCAGTCCAGTTCCGCGGCGCCCGGCAGCGATTCGAGCGCCACCTCCGGGTTGACGAACACCGATTACAGGTCCCGACGATCCACGATGGGAACGGCGGTGCGCATTTTCGCCGCGATCTCCGATGCATCGCGCATGTCGGCCAGGTCGAGGCTCGGTCTCGCGAGTCGCAGCACCGCACCGCTTGTGCGCATGCCGAGGACGTCGAGCCAGACCTCTAACGCGCGCGGCGCAACGCGCTCCAGCATCAAGACGGTGCGGTCGTTATTCGCTTGCCGTATTAGGGATAGCATATGTCTCGATTTCCGGATAATACTTGTATAAAGAAAGAGTTGGACAATAAGTGTGGCGGAGAGGGAGGGATTATTCGCCGCCTTCGGCGGCTCACCCCTTTCGGGGCCGCTCGGCGACTGCGTCGCCTGCGCGTTCTCTCGCCGCCTGACGGCGGCTCGAGTCGAACCCTCGATGAGCTATTAACCCATACACACTTTCCAGGCGTGCTCCTTAAGCCGCTCGGACACCTCTCCGTGACGATTGAAGGCAACCCGACCATCCGGACCCCGGCGTCGGAATCTGCGCCGTGAAGGGGCCGGCGGGGTCGCCATCATCGCGGGACGTATCGTAGCCAGCGGGCAGTGAATGTGGCAAGTGACGTTCGGACCCGGGATGACGACAGTTTTTTCCGGCACATACATTCGCGTACGCTAAAGAATCCTCAAGCACCCAGGAATCGGCGCATGCCACCATCATCAAGCGGCCCACCGCGCGCATCGCGGGACGCGTAGTCAGCACACGCTTCGAAGATCTCTCCACGGAAACGATCACCGTCACCAAGCAGTGCTTGATGGATTTCATCGGGGTCGCGCTGGCGGGGATGGGTGAGCCACTGGCGCGGATCCTTCTCGAGGAGGTGGAAGAGCAGGGTGGCCGCCCGCAGGCGTCGATGTTTCGCACCGGCAAGAAGGCCAGCCTCAGCCAGGCGGCGCTCGTCAACGGCACGGCCGGTCACGCTCTCGACGACGACGACGTCAACAGCGGTTGCAACGGACACCCCAGCACGCTCTTAAAGCTCCTGCGCGAACTCGGCATGGGCGCGGTGCTCACGGCTTCCGGTCCAGCTTCCGCGACTGGGCGGCTGAGAAGACGGAGGTGGCGCGGGAAGTCTGCGAACTCGCCCTGGCGCACGTCATCAGCGACCGCGTAGAGGCCGCTTACCGCCCCAGCGACCTGTTCGAGAAGCGCCGCGATCTGATGGCCGCCTGGCGAAATACATCGCCTAGACGCGACCACCGGGGCAGGGACCGGCAGGGCGCCACACCCCCGTATTGGACGGCTTTCGCGGGCGCCTCCACGCGCTCTTACTAGTGCTCCATCCACGCGGCCGGACGATGTGCCTCACCGTCCTTGATCACCCACTCCAGATTGCCAAGTGCCGAGATGCTCTCCAGCGGGTCGCCCCGCACGACGATCAGGTCGGCACGTTTGCCGACCTCGATCGTTCCGACAACATCCTCGATGCCCATCATCCGCGCGGGCGTCACCGTGGCGGCACGGAGCACCTCGGCCGGGGTCATGCCAGCCTCGGCCATGAGTTCCATCTCCCGCAACGCCGTCGGCCCGTGGAACATGTTCAGCATGTGCGGCCACCCGCCGCTGTCTGTCCCCATCGCGATCGGAACGCCGGCATCGTGATGCAGCATCAGGTTTTCCTGAAGATTGCGTACCAAGGATCGCATTCTGTCTTCCGTGAGGTACACGTCCCCCCACCAGCCCGCGAACCACTCCGGCGTGAAGGGCGCGACAACCATCACGAACCTCTTGAAGTATTGATCCCATGCAACCGCGTCCCGCGCCGTTTCCCGCTCAACGGCAGGCACCGTCAGGCGCACCATTGGCGCATCAAGCAAATCGAGTTGGTAGCGCATCGCAAAAGATTCGTAGATATACATCGTCGGAATGACGTGCATGTTGGCGCGGCGCATCCGGTCCAGCAGTTCGCCGCTCGGCCTGTCCCGCACCAGGTGTGCCAGTGCGTGCGCGCTGAGCCCGAGCGCGATATCGACGCCGCGGCGGTCGTCGACGTGCACATAGATCTGGCGTCCGTGGTCTCTGGCGCGCTGCCGAATCACGGCCAGCATCTCGGGCGAGTGCGTGTCGTAGATGTCGAATGGTCCACCGTGGCCGTGCGTTGCAGCGACCTTTACCCCGACCAGATCCTCGATGTCCTCGTATTCGCGATACAGCGCGTCGACGTCATCAGGGGTGGCCGACGCGTGCCAGCGCGGCGACCAGTGCTCCGAGAGCGCCGGGCCATCCATGTAGCCGCCAGGGTTGTGAAACGTCGGACCAAGTGCCATGACCCGCGGCCCGACACCCCCGGCTGCCAGATAGGCCCGGATCTCGCGCAGCGCTTCCGAGGCGATGGCGGCATCGAGCACTGTCGTCACGCCATTGGCCACGTGCGCCCGCAGGTGGCGGTGCATGAGCGCGCGCCGCGTCTCGGCACTGTCCTTGCGGTGGACGGCGCCCGGGACCGCTTGGAAGTGCACATGACTATCGATGAGCCCGGGAAGCACTGTCAGGCCTCCAGCATCGAGCATCCGCGCATCCGGCGGTTGGGGATCTCCGATGCCCACGATGACGCCGTCCCGGACGGTGATCGACGTGCTTCTCGCAGGGGTCCCGGTGCCGTCGACAAGCGAAGCGTTGATTATCGCGAGAGCGTTGCCGCCTGTCGCCTCATTGTCAGCAGGCTCCGCAGAAACCCCTTTCACCGCGAACAGGGCGACTATCGTTAACAATAATCGCATCTTCGCCATGAGCACTCCCGCTCTTCAACCATACAAGGGGTCTAGCCCGCATATCTCACCAAGCCGCTTGTCACGTTACTGAATGTCATTGTTATCAATCGGGTATGTCGTACTTCCTGTGACCTGCCCAATACAGACTGCGCTGGCCGCGCCCTCGCTGGTCTTTTTTCCGCGTGCGCGCACGTGCTCGCTACACCATAAGCGGCGGCTATGCTTCCGCTCGCGAGCACGCGCACGCGGAAAAAGTCCTGCGCGATCATCACGGCCCTTGGTGAGATATGCGGGCTAGGATCCATGTGTCCACTAAAGCGGGTCAACTCCAGAAAGGGATTTCGTGAGTTCATCGTCTGGGTTGGTGTTTTTGCAGACAATCCGGACGAACGCTTTGCCAAAATTGATTGGCGAGTTGTTCATTTCCGATTGTGCGCTGGTTGACAAGCGTTTCGACCACATCGATTACAACGCCTACCACATCCAGAAAAGCCTGGTGTGGTTCGAGGACGCCGAGGCGGAACCCATGCCCGACATGATCCGCGGCATCGAATGGCGGTCGGTCCGACAGGAGATTGAAGGCGCTGTCAGGGCAATGCGCGCGATGTAGGGACCGGGTCGCCGACACAGTTGAGAGGGTCTGTTCCGCATCGACGGCCATCGGTCCGTGATGGACGAACGGGCTGATTCACAAGACTACGCCGCATCGGCTTCGGACGCGGCGCGCCAGGACTCCCGCGCGAAACGGCAACCGAGGCCCCGCTCGATCTCGCGCCATTTGCGCGCTTCGGCGGGGGTGACGAAGGCGATCGCTTCGCCGCTACCCCCATGCGGCCGGTACGTCCCACCCGATGCGTGAACAGTTGCTGCGAGTCCGGCAGGTCGTAGTTGATCACCCGGTCGACGCCTTCGACATCGAGTCCGCGGGCCGCAACGTTGGTCGCCACCAGTATCGGCGCCGCACCGGACCGGAAATCCGCCAGCACCCGCTCGCGCGGACCGCAGAACAGGGTGGCCAGCGCGGGAAAGCGGTGCCAGTTGAAGCTGCTGATGCAGAACCGTCCCGTCGCGGATTCAATCTCGGGGGTGATGAATTCGGCGCCGCTCGCCTCGATCATCGGCGCGAGGGCCCTGAAGTCCACGAGGTTGAATCCGGCCTGGTCAGCGGCCATCTCCTCCGCGAACGCCGCTTCCAGACGTCCGATCCAGTCGTCGTCGAGGAGACCCGGAAGGTGCACGACGCCGTGGTGGTGGTAGTGCCGCCGCTCTTCCTCGGTGATGTCCCTCATGGTGCCAGACATGCGTTGCGGTGGGCACAAAGTGCCGGAGCGATCCCGCCGCGGTCAAGTTGATGGCGGTGCCTGTGGGGGCATTGGCGCTTCGCAAGGTGCCTGCCGACTGACATCGTTTACCGGCACCGTCCCCTCGACATGCTCGGCGAACATCGACGGCGAGAGGCCGAAAGCTGACAGCACGCCGCAGACGCGCGGTGCCATACCCTTGAGCGTGACACACTCCCCGGCACCGAGCGACTCCGGCAGCGTCTCCGACAGCAGGATGGCGCGGCCGTCGACCCACGCCGCCAGGACTTCGCTGTGCGTCGCCGTCAGCACGGCGTCGTGGGGATCCCCGCCAGCATGCGCGACAAGGATCAGGTCCGCCCGCAAGCCCGGTCTGATCGCGCCGAAACGGTCCTCGAGCCCCAGGGCGTAGGCGCCGTCGACGGTCGACATCCGCCACAGCGCATCGGCGGACAGCGCGACGCTCGCGGCGGACGCGGCCCGCCGGGCGCACGCGACCTCTTCGCGCATGTTGAACGAACCGCTGGGCGACCAGTCGGTCGACAGCGCGATCCGCACGCCGCTGTCCAGCGCGCCGGCGATGTCGACCGTCTCGCCGTACAGGGCGAGATTGGAACGCGGCGACCAGACAAGCGTGACGTCGAACCCGCGCATGACCGCGTAGTCCGCCCGGTCGGTCGCGACCCCGTGGACCAGCGAATAGCGCCGGTCGCGGCGCTGCACGCGCCGCAGGTAGCGCGCCACCTCGGCCCGAGCCGCGCAACTCGCCTTCCTTCCTTCGCCGACATGCGGCACATAGGCCATGAACGTCAGATCGTCGCCGGCCGCCCACTCGAACCGGTGAACGGGACCGCCGGCGCATTCCTCCCTCAGATCCTCCACGACCTGGAAGGACAAGGGGAAGACCTCGGCGTCGGCTTCGTAGTCGTAGAGTTCGATGTCGCCGGGACGGCGGTGCCGGTAGATGTTGCGAACCATGCCCGGCAAGCCGCCGGGACCGGCAATCGCCGTGGCGCCGCCGAGAAGGTGGCGAAGTTCCATGGCCAGGAGGATCGCGGCGCTTCGCGGGTCGTCGGGCCTGTAGTCGATCCGCTCCGGGATCGGCAGTTGCAGCGCGCCATTGGTCCCGAGGCGCCATCCGTCGCGGTGGACATAGCCGGAGTTGAGCCCGGCGTCGGGAAATGCGTAGCTGTACCCGGGGTGCTCGTGCGCGTTGACGAACCCGGGCGACAGCACCGCCGCGCCGCGGCAGTCGAGCACGGCGGCGTCCGGAAACGCCGCGCGCACAGTGTCGAATTCCCCCACGGCGCCCAGGCCGCCGTTGAAGCGAACGTGTACGCCCTGGTTCGCTCGGCTTCCCTCCGGGAGCAGGATTTCGGCGCCGATGATCAGACCGGGCGCGCTGTCGTTCGTAGATGCGGCCGGGGTGAACGTGCAGGGTGCGCTCTCAGCGTCGTGATGAAGGTCGTTGGCGATGGCGCTGGAAGTGGTGCCCATGAATAGGGAAAGCAGGAGCAGGTAGTTTTTTCGGGAGTATGGTCGGTCCAACCGCGCCCTGGGAATCGCCCGGCGTTGGGCTCCGAATGATCGGTTCGACTGGGGGATGCGACTGGAAGACACAGCACGGATCATGCCGACTGCGCACACGAGCCTTTCATTTTTTGTTATGTAGATTGTGGTATTACCGTCGTAATTTATTGTTTTTCATTGGCTTCTGGAGGAGACAGATACGGAAGCAGGGCGTCCGGGACATGGGCATCCATGAGCCGGCGGGTGCGCTCGAGGCGGGTTGCCGGAGTGTCCGGTCGGTGCAGCCCCGCCAAGGGTGGTCGGTCCACTCGATGCTGGAGAACTCTGCCATGCATCCCCGCGAATGATCGAACAGGCCAAAAAACCGGCGCGATTACCGCTCCGGGGAAGAGTTCGAGCGGCGCAGCATAGGTGCCAGAGCGCGCAAGGCGTCGTTGACCGATTCGGCGTCGGGAAACACATCGAGAAGATCGGGTTCAATCACGACAACGTTCGCGCCCTGGGCATACCGACGTGCCGTAATGCCGCGGACCGCGCCGGAAAAGTCGTATTCCGGGCGCATGTCGTCATGTTCTTCCGTCGCCGGATCAGGTGCCTTGCTCATATTGATTCCTCTCTCTGCGTGCCGCCGGACGTGCGCTGATGATCCGGGTCCTGGGTGGCCGTTCCGTGTGGCTCACGACCAATAGGCGTCCCGCCGCCGCCGTGCCGAGCACGAGATAGCGTTCCTCGTTGAGCGAGTGGTCGGGGTCGCGCATCAGCATCGCCAGCGGGTCCGCGAAAACGGTCGACGCCTCATCGAAGGACACGCCGTGCTTGCGGTGGTTTGCTGTCGCCTTGTTCGCATCCCGCTCGAGCTCGTAACTCACGTCACGGAACCCTAAGCCGTTCGATGACCGTTGCCAAGCGGTGGCTCACGGTAACAGCGGCCACAGATTCGCCGCCGCCGAGAAGTTCAGGCTGCGTGTCGATCCAGGACATTGAGCTTGTCCGCCACACCGTATGCCCACAGCGGCATGAGGCGCTCGAAGAGCGGAGGAAGCACGAAGATCTCGTCGGCGTGACCTTTCGGAGCGGTATGCGGTTTGCTCAGAATGCGACGTGCGACCGCGCGGTGTCTGATGAACCGCACCACCTTCATGAGGACTGGGAACGCTTTGATCCACCTCGAGTCCATCACGACCGCTCCGCAGTCATCAAGTGGGTGCCATTCACCTGATTGCCGTGCCACTGACCGTTGCGCCAAAAACAGTTGGTAGTCGCGCTTGAGGCGCAGTTGCTCTGGCCCGTCCATTCGAGGCCCTTCTCGGAGAGTGTAGCCGGGTGGCCATGCTTGCCGTATGCGGCTTTCTCGTCGCGGTTCTTGTGGCGTGACTTGAAGATCCCCACATGTCGTGGCCGTTCCCCAACCGTGACGTGCGTCGCGGAAGTGGTCAGGAGCTGCTTCTTTGCCATGGATTCGTGATGCCCGCCGGACATTGCCATCTGAGCAGGTAGTACGCGAATGTACTTTCCAAGGTACCAGTGCCGTGGACGATGTGGGCATAGTCGCGGAAGTCGATGCAGCAAATGCCATCCGGCACTTTGGTTTTCTTCGATTCTGGAATGGGCGGGCTAACGAGAACCAACTTCGCCTTGACTTCCTTGTAGATCTCGGTCGGGTAGCAGCATTGAAACACGCCGGTATCTCCACCTAGACCCGGCCTGTCGTCTTCCATCTGCAACTCTCTGAATCTCGGGGGAACCGACACTGCGCCCACCTCATGCAGTCGCCAGATCAACTGCGCGTACTTTCTTCGATCACTGGTAACCCGCGAGATTTGGATGACGCCGACGACGAAATCCCCGAATCCACCGCCGTGCTCCTTTACCTCCACCATCTTGCATAGCTGCTTCACGTCGAGCGATCCCGCGTCCGTCTTCAGTTCGACCAGGAATACGCGCTCGCGGCTCTTGCTCCAAACCGAGAAGTCCACGTTGAACGACTGGTCGTTTGTTGCCTTTCCCTGATGGCGGCTAGCGAGCGTCCCGTAGCGGATCGGGAACTCCGGAATGACCTGTAGGTCATCCACCGGTATGCCAAAGCGCGAAGAGAGAACCTTCGGCAGCGTCATGCCGAACAAGACATCGACGTGCTGTTCCAGTCGGTACTTGGGTAGGTGCCGCCATTGATCGAGCTGGGACAGCACTGCTTGGAGCGCATCTGACATGGCGGCTTCGACCGACCTACAAAGGTCCACCATAAGGCCCTCGCGTCCATCGTCAAGCTTGGGCGTTGTCCAAGTCGTCCAAACAGCGCTACGGGGCACCATTTGGCGCGGTCACGGGAGCGCGAGAGATGCGTTGCTTTGGTCAGGAAGACGGTGGCTGGACCAGCCTTGGGTCGAACGGGTGGCGACTCGATGATCTGATGGTTGCGTGAGCGGCGTCCGCGTGCCGGGGGTTCAGCAGATAGTTCCAACTCTTGGGAACGACCGCGCTCGGCACCTTCAACAAGGCGGATGCGCCGGAAACCAGCCACTCGCTGCCGATGCTCTGCGTGAGTGGACGACTATCCTCCCATTGTTCGCCGGGTTGGTCGTCATTCAGGGACAACACGCCAACAGCAGAACAATCGACCTCCAGCAACTGGTAATCGGCAGGGAGTTCATCCGGCGCCAAGTCGAAATTGACCATCACTTCCAATAGCGCCAGCGCGGGGACTCTCGGAAAGATAGACCACCGGCACACCGGCGAAGTGCCATCGCCCGCTGCGGTGGACGCCGCCAAGGCCATTGAGGTCGGCGTGGTTGCTGATTCGCCATAGAATCAAGCGAAATAGCCTTCATCCAATTGGCCAAGGAATTCCTCCACAACTTGGCCGCCCGCCTCCGTTTGCAAAAGTTCCATCGCGCTGATGCCGCCGAAGGACCGGCGCGGCTTGCGCAGCCATGCGAGCGCCATTTCCGAATTTCCCAAGACGGCTTCCGCCATCGCCCGAATTTTCACGGCACGCAAGAAGCAGCCGGTTTCATTGGCGGTGAGCGGTCGACCGTTTTGGCGTCGATGACTGAGCGTTCGCGGCGGCACAATCCAATCGACTTCCCGCCGGGTGAAGCCACTGTCAACGAGCACCGCCATCAGTTCGGGCGACACACCCTTGCGGGTGACTTCGGCAAGGTCCAAGGCAGTCTCGATGGGCCTGTTCAACAATCGACTCACATGCGCCAAGGCTCTGGCTGAGATGCCTTCGATACTGCCTTGTGGCGTGAATTCGGTGCCTGCATCCATCTTCTCGTCCAACCCGCCATAGCAATATACCGATGCTACATGAGCAAATTGCCCTGACAATTCTGGCCTGTCCAGACGAGGATGGATGCCTGCGGGTAGGAAACGCGTGGCCGCAACGCGTCGAACCGCCCGTTGAGGGCCAGTTGCCCGGCTCCAAGAGGCTGCGACGTGCGGTGTCGCGATCCTGCAAGGTTATACTCACTTCATCGAGGTGGAGGCGCGCGCTGCCGGTCAGCGCCAGGGCCATCGTCGGCGAAATCCCGGCCTTGCCGTTCAGCAGCCGCGACAGCGCCTGCCGTGTGCGGCCGAGCCGAGACGCCGCCTCGGTCACCGACAGGTTCGCCGCCTCGAGATTGTCGCGCAGTATCTCGCCCGGATGGCAAGGATTCAGCTTGGCCATGATCGGCGTTCCTCTTGGTTCGGTGGTAGTCCACGCAAGTCCATGTCCAAGGAGATGTCCTCACGTCGCTGGGTTGACCTCGTATTCCGCACGGACTCGCAAATCCCGCCCCGCCATTTAATCGAAGGTCCATTGCAGAGCATCCGGTCAACGCACTGCCCGGACCTCCAAACGCAGACCCTCGCGCTCCTGCAGGCAGCGGATGATCTCGAACAGGTTGCGTGCCTGCAGGTTGCCGTGCGGCCCCAACATCCGCATCAGGCTCTTGGGAGACTTGCGGGTCATTCCGCCGAGTTCCCGAAATCCGATTGTCGCGTTGACGTAGTCGCGTAGCAGGGATATGCCAACGTCCACTTCCCCGGCGAGCATACGCGTCACGCCTTCTTCCAGAAGCGCCCCGCGGAACCCCGGATCGCGTGCCAGCCGCTCTCGAACCGTCTCCCTGAAGTCTCGGGTCAATGGCAAGTGCTCAGTCCTCGTACGGCGCCGTTGCGGTGACAAGCGAAGTCAAAGCCCAGTTCGGAGGGCGGGTTGAGGCGATAGTACTCTTCCTCGTCGTGGGCCTCACGCCTGCCGCAGTCCCGCGGCGCGAGCGTGACGATGCGCGGGGTAGCGCACCGTATAAGCCATTGACCGGGTTTGCCGCTGGATGAACCACGCTGGGTGAACCTTGTTGCGGGGGGATGCTGGCGAGGCTAGTGTTCCGTCAAGTCTAAATATGCGAGTGTAGCTGCGAGGGATTTTTGGTTCCTGGCGAGGCGCGACGACGCGGTGTGGCAGGCCCCACACAAGGAGGAGCAACGAAGTCCAGGGGCCAAAAAGACCCGCAGATACCCGTAGATTTAGGCTTGACGGAGCACTAGATTCTGCCGCTGATGCGACCGACGTTCGGGCGAACGTGCGGTTGGCTCGACATTGACGTAACAACAGTGAGGTCAAGGACATGGCGCGGACGCTCTGGCGGCGCGATGAGCAAACCGAGGGCAAAGGCGCGGAACGGTGAGCCACACCGGCGCGGCCTAGCGCGTGTGTCTGTAGATGCGGGATCGGACTCCTGACGGGCGCTCTCGCACGTCCTGGGGGACTAGGACGAGGGCCGGATCGTCGCGTGCGCCAACACGCGTTTCATGTTGCGACGCGGACAGGAGAGTTGACTGGGAGTTGACGGCGGACTACGGTTAGATTCGAGGCGCTGGAGTGATTCCTGCCCTCCTTCCGAGGCCCGCATGCGAGTGTGGGCTTTCGTGCATTTGGAGCGCGATGACGTACATCGCCTACCTCGGTTGTTCCGGCATTGGCGGGATTGCCCCGGTTCGGCTCCGCTTCGCTTTCTCGTGGCCATCATGACCGGAAGCGGTGTTGGCCCGAAGATCGGCGCTGCGCGCTCTGCCGTTCAGTGTCCCATTCGAACATGGCCGCAAGAAGCTCCGGGGTCGAATAGTCCGTGATATCGTCGTCCGAGAATCCGTCGCCCGTTGGCGGTCGAGATACCAGCGCTGAAAGTCCTCGTAGTCCGCCAGCACGCGGGCTCCGCCGATCCGCTCGAAGCCGCCTATTCCTGCGAGCCAGTTCCGCACCTTCCGGACCGCGACCGCATGGTCACCATGGTGTGCTTCGACATCGCTCCCGGCGAGATCGGATATCGCCGCCTGGTATCGGAAGCGCTCCTGCTCCAACACCAGAATGACCTTCCTAGCCAGCCGCCCCGCGCCGAACCGGCGGCAACCGAAGTCGAGCCCAAGCTCGAACGGCATATTTAGACGGTAGTACTCGCCCCCCTCACGCGCCTGACACCTACTGAGATCGTGGATTGAGTACTTGGACGAGGCCACCAGTTCGAGAATCTTTTCCACACGCGGTTCCCCGGCATCGCTCCTCTCCTTGGCGATGCGGGGTCTCAACCCGAACCTAATCAAGCAGAACAGAACGGCCTGCAGAATAGGTTCGTAGTCTTCGTCGAACGGGCAGTTTACGAATGCGTTGCGTTCGCAATCGCCCTCATCTTCCGACGCAGCGTCTAGCCTTCCGGCGGAAATGGGTCATGCCCAAACGAGTTACGTTCGCGGATCCGCCCATCCCGGCCGTGAACATACACCTCGGTTCGCTGCTTTCGCGCAATCTCCCGGGCTGCATCGATGGCTTCGCGTTGCGTATCATAGCGGTGCGTCACGCGCTCAGCGCCCCCTTTGCGGACTGCCCACTTTCCGTCCCGTGGCACGACGTGTTGACCTTTGCCAGCCATGGCCGCTGTCCTTGCTTCTCGCTTGCGAACCAGTATACCACTGGGCGCTTCCCCAGTGCCTCCGGAGACGTACCTCGTGGCTCCGCGCGAGCAGGGACAATCCCCTCGCTCCTCACTGTCGTATTCGGCTCTAGCGACGGCCAGAACACCGTCGAAGACCTGCGGACCAAGCTTGCCGGTTGGTTCGACGAAGGTATGAATCGGGTGTCCGGCTGGTACAAGTGCTAGCGAAGATTCTGATCTTCGTCATAGCCGCCGCCCTCACCGTCGCGACTAACGCGAGTTCCATCCACATCGCCTAAGAGCCTTGGCGCAACGACGCGCTCCGCGCGCAGATTGCCGCCCAGGCCGAGGCGGCGGCCCAGGAAGACCATCCCGCGCCGCTCTTGGCCAATGACTACAAGACCTTCGAAACTCTCCCGATCTGCTGGGACAATGTCGGCAACGACTGGTTCAGTCGCCGGGTTTACGTGAGTCCTCCGCATGGACCCGCGGAACCCGCCCCACCGCCGTCAATCGGAGATCCTGTCCGATGGTGCGCGCGCTCGGCATCTGCGCGGCTTGCTGGCACGGGAATCCGCAATTCCGGACACCGAGGTCAGGGTGTTGGAGGGCGACTTCGACGAATCAATGACCGAGATACTGCATCACATTGAGGAACAGAATGCGGCATTGGCCCCAGCTTTTGTCATGATCGACCCCTTTGGGCCGAAAGGCAGCCCCATGAATCTGATCGGACGAGTGCTCGAGAACGACAAGAGCGAGTGCCTGATCTCCTTCATGTATGAACCGATCCGACGGTCCCACGGCGAGCCTGAGTATGGACCGTCGCTTGATGCGTTGTTTGGAACGACGGAATGGCGCCATTGTTTGGACATTGACCGCGAGGCCGAGCGCAAACAGTTCCTGCACAGGCTGTTCTCGGACCAGCTCAAGGGGCACGGCGCACGATATGTCATTCCATTGGAGTTATGGAAAGGCAATCGTCATGTCTACACGCTGTATTTCGCGACGGGTAGTTCGAAAGGTTGCGACCTCATGAAGCAGTCGATCTGGAAAGTCGATCCTTCCGGCGGGTTTTCGTTTCGCGGCTATGCGGTTGGCCAGACGACGCTGTTCGGAACCGACACGGAGCCTCTCGCGGATCAATTGAGGGAGCGCTTCGGTCACGACTGGGTGCCGGTAGAACGGCTCGATGACTTTGTGATGAGCGACGAGACGCCGTACCACTCCGGTCTACTCCGGCGGAATACACTGCGGGGGCTAGAAACAGAGGGTCGGCTAGATGTGCAACGGCCAAGAGGCGGCACGGGCTTCACGGCGAACCGGGGCGTGCGCGTAAGGTTCAAATGAACTGCGGGTGCGGGCGGCGCTTGCCCAGGCCCACCTTCGATTTGGGTCCCCTCGGTTGATCAGGTGACCCAGGTAGGCGCTGGTGCCGTCGGAGCCGGGATGCCGTTCCAGATCCTTCCGGCGAGGTTGCGCCCGCTCGCCTTCTTCCCGAAACGGCCAAGTGGTGCGGACAATCCTTCTCCTTGTAGAACCGTTCGCGGTAACGCGTCGCGACCCGCAATTGGCGCCCACTCTCCCCACTGCTTGAAGTGGAAAGGAACGTCGTGGCGACGACACTGATTGAGGAGATCGAGGAACCACATGGGATCGCTGGGACGCGCGTGTGCGCCGCTTTCACCGCCGGCGATGACCCAGTGAACGTCTCCATCCGCGAGCCACGGACCCAGTTCGACGGGTCCGAGCAGGGGCTCGCAGGAAAGGAACCGTATCGTCGCGGGAATCCGGGACAGTTTGGGCAGTCGCTTGTCGGCCCAACGCTGGTTTTCGACCGTCGTGCCTATCCAGACATTGTCAGGCCATCCGGCATCCCATGGGGCGAGCCTTACTGCAAGGTGTGGTCGCTTGGTGAGCAGCAACCAGTCCAGGTTCGGTGTCTCGTCTATAAGGCGCCAGAGACGCTGACGCCAGGGCTGCAGGCCACGCTGCCACTCGAAAACATCGGCCATGGAGGCGCAGAAAACTCTGGCCCTTCGACCGTTTCTGGCCGCGTTGTCGTTCCAGCGGCGAGGTTGTTGCCAATAGGCGTCGCTCAGAAAGCGTCGTGGCTTGCCGCGCGTCCATATGTCGAAGCCCATTCGTCGGGCCCAAGTTTCCGCATAGCAGTGGTCGCAGGCCGGCGAGACTTTGGTGCAGCCCCACCAAGGATTGAACGTGTGGTCGGTCCACTCGATGCTAGAGAACTGTGCCATGCACCCTCCGTGGCTGAGCCATACTGGTTGAGTATACAGTATTCAGCAATGTGGCCGCGGGTGGGCGGAGCGCGAGCAAGACTACGTTGGCCATCATATTGATTGTTGGGGCGACGCCGATCAGATCGAAGTCCCGCCCGGTGTCTTGGTTGAGGTCGTCGATGGTTGGGGGATTCCAGCGCGAGGCAGGCGCACTTTCCGAATCGGGCTCGTCCAAAAGGACAGGGCCAGAAGCGGAGGCGGAAAGCACGAAGGCTAAGCGATGGTCCTCGGGATCGGGGAAATGTGCCGTCGCCTCGGCGTGGAGGTAGGTGGACGGGTCGAACAGGAAGTGCCAGGGGATACAATTGTGCTCGATGTCGCGCAGCCGTCTGGTGGCAGCCGGCACGTCCTGCGCGGCCGCGAGGAGACAGCCGGTCTGGTAGGGTTCGAAGCCGTGCGGAGAGGGGGCCTGGGTCCAGAATGCCCGTTGCGGTTCGCTGCAATAGACGCAGTAGACGGGCTTCATGCTGTCAAGCCGCGCGCGTCTGATCAGAAGGTCGCGCTGCTGGCTTCCGGAAGACTTGACCGTGTGCTTGATGCGGAGAACGCAATCACGCTGCACCCGCTTCGCCTGCACGCGCATTTTGAGGGTCAGATGGCGACCGATGACGCGCCATTCCCAGTCGGCGCCGATCCTGGCTTCGCGGCGCTTGGAGAACGTCTCGAGTTCGATCTGCACCGGGTGCCTCCGCCTGAGCTCGAGTAGATTGGTCTCGGTGATGGTCTCCTCGCCGTAGCTGACGAAGATGTCGTCGCCCTGGGAGAACTCAAGATTGCGCGAGGTGGCGTCGCCGAGTTCGAGCAGACTTGTGATGAGGCGAGAGTTCAATGGTTACGCCCTCAAGGGAACGGCGACATAGCGAAACCGCACGGCGGGAGGTTGTCAACCCTCAGCGTTGTCCAATGAGAAAGTGAGCATGAAACGAGGGTTCGGCCAAAGCCTTGGTGGCTGATGCGGTGTGTCGCTCGATTCAGGGACGAGTCTGCCTTGGCGGAGGCCGCGGTTCAATTCGCCGAGGGCGGCTTCGAAGCCGCGAGGTGATGTTTGGGAGGGCTGCGGCGTTTGAGCAGCGCATCCGCCGTTGGACGACGAGAGATATAGCGTTTTCCACGGCCTGTCCACGGACGCGGTCCCCTCGAACATGAAAGCGGCGGTGTGCAGGCCGTGGAAAACGCGGGCCGGACGGTTCCCTGTCCTTCACGCCGCGGCGGCGGTCGAGCGGATCCGCCGGAACAGTTCGGCGCGGGCCGCGTTGAGCGCCCGGAACGTCAGGCCCGGCTTCAGGTGGCCGGCTGCCCCCGACAGCGACTTCAACTTCTCGTACGGCGTCTTGACGTCGCCGCGCAGGTACTTGCGCCGCACCTTGCCCTTGGAGTCGCAGCAGGATGGCTCGATTCCTGACGCCGACCGCGGTGGAGGGGTCGCACGTGTCGATCGCCGCGAGGGCCCAGGTGCGCGCTGTCGGGACTGCGCCGAGCAGTCCGGCATCGCACTGGCCAGTCGAGGCGAGGTAGCGCAGATAGGCGCGGAAGGCGGTGGTCAGGAGTTGAGCCGGCTTCGGAGACTTGCCCTCGAACTGCCGCAGGACCGCGTCCCTGAGGAGGGCCGCGCCGTACCGTGCGACGTCGTGCCCGATGTCGCGCAGCAGCAACCGCAGGGTGCGCAAGTACACGCCCACGCTGCACTCCGCGATGCCACGCTCCCGCAACAACCACTGCCGGAACGGCTCCAGGCGCGGGTCCGGTGGCCGGGGCTGGCACACAGGTTCTCCTGCCCGGGCATCGCCGCCGGCCCGGAAGTCTGCAAAGCGAGCAACTCTGGCCGCGACCCTCCGACCGTGGCGCAATCGCTTGACTGGAGGACGCCACGGGGGTCCCAGGCATAGGCAATCGTGAGCGGCGAAACGAGCCGCCACGCCGGCGTCGATCCGGTCCAACGGGATCCTGCACTGGTGCAGCCAAACGACAAAGTGAGTGAACGTGCGCCGGTAGGTTATCGGCGGTGGACGGCTGGAAGCCCTGGGCGCGCAGGGATCGCGCGAACGCTTCCGCCAGACGGAAGCCTTCGGCCACCTCACCGGGATGGTGAACAAGACCCCGCGCTTCCAGGAACCGCACGAACCGAACCGCTCCGTAGGCCGACAGCCGCAGCGTAGGCGCGGGCCACTTGCGGTGCGCGAACCCCGCGCACTCGCATGAATGGTGAGCAAAGCGCTGAAGCTGGGCATCGTCGGCGTCCGCAAGTAGCGCGCCATCGTGCTCGAGCCAGACGACGAAGTGTCTGGCGCATTCGGCGTACAGCCGAGTGCTGTGGTCTAACCCGTCTCGCCTCAGGCTTTCCCGAAACTCGGCTATGAGATTGTCGACGAGGCCAGCTTGGCTGGTGTCTTTGGACATGTGGTTCTCCTGTTGTTGTCCCAGTCGGGGGCAGTCAGGAGAACGTAGTTATGGTGAGTATCCAACCGGCAGGGGCTGCGCCGTCTGGACAAGACGCCGGCCGACTCTCCATAACGAGCTACTCACCATAAGCGGCGCCGGACGGAAGCCGACCTCGGCGAGGGTGGTCCGCCGGTACGCGGGCGGACGCAGTCGCCCAGGTCGGGCGCCAAGGCGGTTCAGCGATAGGCAACACGGCCTTGCAACAGTACCTGGTGCGTGCTACGGAGGAATCATCGCGGCAATGCAAAACGGTGGGCGGGGGCTTGAATTGAATGTAAGGCTTATGTGCGACCTGCTTGCGCGAGCGGCTTCGAACTGCGAAGGCAAGCTCGATACCGGGGTTGATCCAGAGGTCTCGACGGTCGTCGACTTCCTGGTGGAACAAAGCTGGCTTGAGAAAGATGGCGACGGGACGTTGACCGTCACGCGCGCTGGCCGCTTCTGGTGCGAAAGCCTCCAATACGGCGACGTCGTGATGTTCCACGAATACGGGGGCGCGGTCTTCCTGCTCAACACGAGGTCAAACCCCGATGAGACCATCGTGTGGCACAAGGGCAGGTTCGCGACCATCGGCATTGCTCACTTCCCCCACCCGGAGCACTTCGAGGTAAGGAGGGAAAACGAGCCCGTGACCACGTCGGGAGGGTACCGCATGGAGGACGCGCTGGTCGCGGCGTGCGGCCTTGTCGCGGAGGACCTGGACGTTGCGCAACCGCCAAAGCCGGAGGAACTCAGGCTGCATATGCGGAACTACATGGAGGGTTCTTGAAGTTACGGGTCACTCTCGCCTGCCGAATCCTTGATGACGGGCGCGTCCCATTCGCTCTCGTCGTCTACCGGACCGCGAGCGAGCAAGGCGAATAGCGTTCGGCGCGCGAGTTCTCGTCCTGATTCGAGAGCGCTGGCGAGTTCTCGCTCGCGTTTTCGGCGATCCTTGCTGACGGTTCCGTGGACAACCTTGGAGCGGGCCTTGTAGAAGGATTTGACTTTTTTGGAGGTCGAGCGGCCCTCGGCATCGAACTCGCCCAACAGCCAGCTTGCGCGCGAGCTGATCTTCTGCGTGATACCGCTATCGAACGGACCGTACATGGCTTCCAACGCGATGCTCGCGTCGATCAGACGATCCTCCACGCCGAACCGGCCTCCGGCGATCCCGAAGGAGGCGGCGGTACGCCGGATCGCCAGTTCTGTGCTGCGGTTTCCCCTGCCGGCCCAATAGGTCAACCAGCCGCGAGCTGCGGCCGTGAACGCGTCGAGGTCCTCCATGGATGGCACTCGGTCCTCCGGCCACACGTCGAACACGCCGCGACCGCCTCCAGACTGCCGAGTCCGGAGGTTCGGATCGAGCTGAGTCATCCACGGGGGCACCGCATCGATGACAGCGTGACTCACCAGCTTGGACCGCACCGCGATGCTCAACAGATGCAACAGGATTTCACGTTCTTCGAACACGTCGGTAACTGATTCGACGGTGTGGTCGAGCGGGAACCGGTACCTGACCCTTAGGGGGCTGTCCCGTCCTGTGGGACACTCGCAGGGGGCGACGGCGGGTCCCCAATTAACCTGTCGAACGAGTACGGCGCGCGAAGAAGCGTGAGCCAGTCGTCCGGGGTGAAGATCAAGGCCCTCATCGATCTGTTTCAGCCACGATTCCGGATCCTCGGGCAGTCCGAAGCGCTCGCGGACGGCGTCGTAGGAGGCGAGATAGGCACCTCGTCCCAGCGGGACCGCATCGTCGAGTTCAAAGCCGTGGAACACCGTGATTTCGTGGGCGTGCAGTCGTACGCCCTCCCCGGCGACGAGGAACCGGTGCAGCATCGTCGCCGTGTATTCGCCCCCTGCCTTGACCGACAGCTTGGCGAGTCTGACGATCAGGGACTCGACACCGGCGTGGCCGCTTCCAAGTACTTGCATGCGATGGAAGCCCTTGCGCGATCCGCCGGACCACGCCTGTGCCATTACCGGATGCTCCAGCAGCAGGTCTTGCACACCATCGGGCAAGGAGTCGAGCCAGAGGTGGGACTCGTCGAACAGCTTGGCAGCGTAAGCATCGGTCTTCGCCAGCTCGGCCATTTCACGGTACCGCCGGTGCTCTTCTCTCCGGCGGTGGTCTATGTCGATTGAACCGTGAATGCGGAAGGGGACGCCAGTCGAACGCGCTGTGGCCGCCGTGTCCTCGAGGGCTTGGCCGAACCGGCTGATCCAAGCCTTTCTGTCGAAACGCTGGAGGGTCTTTTTCATCGCTGTGCGAACTGGTAAAAGCGACCGGGCGTCATCGGCCCATCCTCCATGAGCGTCGAAAAGGGGACGCATGAATCCTGGCGCCGGATCCCCGTCGAGCTAGTCGGTCATCCCCTCGCTCGATTAGCCTTAGGCCTGCTGAAGTGATTGTGAAGCAGTGTGGAGCAGCACCGATGCTGCAGCTTGTTCGGGCTGCCCGCGAAGGTTGGATAAGGCGAAGCTTGGTGTCTGGGAGAGTCATGTGGGACCGTTCAAGCCCATCAGTTTTGTGGTATGACCCCATTAAGTTAGTGTTTTTATTTATTTATTGGCGGAGAGGGAGGGATTCGAACCCTCGATGAGCTATTAACCCATACACACTTTCCAAGCGTGCTCCTTAAGGCGCTCGGACACCTCTCCGGTGGCAATTGGAGGTGATCTGGCCAGCCGCGCCCCGGCAATCAAGTTCGCTGCTACCGCGCGTCCCTTCGGAATTGACGCAGTTCACAACCTGTCGTCGCGAGAGGACCTTCGGGGTCACCTTCGTTGCGGAGCGCATCGTAGCCAGCGCACGGGGAATGTGGCAAGTGATGGTCAGAACTTTGCCGGAACTGACGAGAAGATAGAACGCGGCGGCGCCAGTGGTGTGGCAGGGGCGGAGAGGGAGGGACTATTCGCCGCCTCCGGCGGCTCACCCCTTTCGGGGCCGCTCGGCGACTGCGTCGCCTACGCGTTCTCTCGCCGCCTGGCGGCGGCTCGAGTCGAACCCTCGATGAGCTATTAACCCATACACACTTTCCAAGCGTGCTCCTTAAGCCGCTCAGACACCTCTCCGGTGGCAAATGGAGGCGACCCGACCAGCCACACCCCGGCACCCGAGTCCGCTGCTGCCGCTGCTCCCTTCCAGGCCTGACGGGGTTCACAACTTGTCGTCGCGAGGGGACCGGTGGGGTCACCATCGTTGCGGGGCGTATCGTAGCGAGCGGGTGGGGAATGTGGCAAGTGACTGTGCCGGCTCACCTCGTGAGCCGGTACACGCCCTTGGAGACCACCAGCGAGCGGCATATCCTACGAGGGAGCTATGGTTGAAAGTGGTGTACGGGTGAGTTGAGTTGTGCAGCGTGTCTCTGTTGAAATCGAGTTTGCGAGAAAACGATTTTGGCAAGAGGAGCACGCCACACATGGGCAACGATAAAGTGGTTTCGCTGGCAGCGCCAGCGGTGGTTGAGGACGCGTTGACGGAGCTGCTGCGCACGGGCGCGCGACGGCTGATCGAGGCGGCGGTGGCGGCGGAGTTCGAGGAGTGCCTGTCGGGGTTCGCGGACGAACGGTTGCCGGACGGACGGCGGCGGGTGGTTCGCAACGGCCACCTTCCGCGTCGGGAGATCCTGACGGGGATTGGCGCGGTGGAGGTCGAAGTTCCGAAGTTGCGCAGCCGCTCCGGGTCTTCGGCGCCGTTTCGCTCTTCCCTGGTGCCACCTTACGTTCGCCGCAGTGCGAGTCTCGACGCCGCGGTTCCGTGGCTGTACCTGCACGGGGTGTCGACGGGTCGGATGCGCGCGGCGGTGTCGGCGCTGGTGGGCGAGGAAGCGGCTCGCGGGCTGTCGGCGAACGTGGTGAGCCGGCTCAAGCGCAGTTGGGACGAGGAGTACCGGTCGTGGTGCCGGCGGAGCCTTGCCGACGACTGGGTATACGTCTGGGCGGACGGCATCCACAGCGGCCTGCGGGGCGCGGGCGAACGGCTGTGCGTACTGGTGGTGATTGGCGTGAACGCCCGCGGCGAGAAGCACTTCCTGGCGATCGAGGATGGTGTTCGGGAGTCCACCCAGAGTTGGCGCGAGGTATTGCTGGGGATGAAGCAGCGCGGCTTCACGCGCCCGGCGAAGCTGGCCGTCGGCGACGGCGCGCTGGGCTTCTGGTCGGCGCTGTCGGAGGTGTATCCGCAGACCCGGGCGCAACGCTGTTGGATGCACAAGACCGGCAACGTCCTCAACTATCTGCCGAAGTCCAGCCAGCCGAAGGCCAAGCAGGGCCTCCATGAGATCTGGATGGCCGAGACCAAGGCACAGGCCGAGCACGCTTTCGACGACTGGATCGAGCGCTACGACGACAAGTATCCGAAGGCGACCGCCTGCCTGGCCCGGGATCGGCAGGAGCTGCTGGCCTTCTACGACTTCCGGGGTGTCCACTGGACGCACCTGCGCACGACCAACGTGATCGAGTCGTCGTTCGCCACCATCCGCCACCGGAGCAAACGCGCCAAAGGCTGCGTCAGCCGCCAGAGCATGCTCTCGATGATCTACAAGATGGGCATGTGCGCCGAGCAATCCTGGCGACGACTACGCGGCTTTCGGCAGCTCGCGAAAGTGATCGAGGGAGTGAAATTCAACGACGGCATTGAGTTCGTCCAGGACAGCAGAGCCGCCGCATGATCAACCCGCCGTACACCAGATTTGACTATAGCTCCAACCTCGGCTCGCACATCCTCGCCATCGTCCGCCGCCAGCTGCCCGTCGACTGGACGGCGCGCTACGGCACCACCCCGGTGCTGATCGAGACCTTCGTCGAGACTCCGCGCTACACCGGCGGCGTCTGCCGGGCTTCCGGCTGGACCCGCGTCGGCGCGACCCAGGGGCGCGGGCGCTACGACACGAAGAAACGCTACGACAAGCCCAAAAAGGACATCTGGCTGCGTCCCCTGCGCAAGGACTGGAAGCGCGTTCTCAACCGGTAGAAACTGCTACCGTCACGGCCTGACCGAACGCTTACGCACCCTTGAGACTCGCCTTCAGGTCATGCCTGAGTTTGGCGCGCACCGCATCCGTCGCCTTCGTGGCATCTTGAACGGCCTGTCGCCTTAATTCCTCGCGAAAGTGTGCGCGCTGAGGGTCGAGCAAGTTGTTGTATTTGCTAGACGAGATGGTCTGGCGAACTAGTGACATCGGCGACTCCTATCTAATTCAATTGGCAATTTAACTCCGATTGATCGCAGGATCAAAGTAGTTCTTGCGGCGAATCCACGTGAATCCGTCGCCCTTGGTTATCACTGCGACGTCAATCGGCCCTCCGACAGTCTCGGCTTCGAGCGACACTCTGCGCTTGAGGGCTGTGAGGTTCACCATGGCTTCCGCCATATTCGCAAGCTCCTCCTGGGGCAAGTACCCCACAATCTCCATGATAGGATTGACGAACTCCTTCTCCTTGAACTTCTCCGCTTGCTTGAGATACTCCTTGGTCTGCTCAAGCGCTGCGTGTCGCACCGCCTCTTCCTGCTCGTTCGTACACTTGATGCCTAATGCCTTGAGCGTCTCAAGCGTCAACTGGGTCGATGCTTCGCTCATCGTGTCCCCAACATACTCGAGGAACGAGGGATCAACCCCCTCCATGAAACGTTCCACCATTTCACGTTGAGCAAACGGCATGATCGATGCATTTAAGCCGTCCCGTCCTATCTCCGTACGATGCAATCCGCGGTGCTTGAGCCTTCCACCCACGGTACCTTCAACATTCACCGCAATCATTGTCGGGAAAAACTCTTCCCGTCCGAATCCCGCCATCACCAAGCCTGAGTATTGCGGCGTAGGAACGTTCCTCTTCAGGACGTCACCCACCAAATTGACTACCAAACGCTTAATTTCAGCAGTCGGGTCGAACTCGTCGAAGATATGTTCAATGCGTTCGTTCAAACGAGAGCGCTCTTTTCTGAGAAATTTCGTTACGTGGTCGTTAGTCATTGATCGAGCGCGTTCCGCTTCCTGGAACCTCTTCCTAAAGCGTTCAATTCGGGCCTTCAGCGAATCGACACCGTTGCCTTGCTCTGTTGCATCATCGCGTATCGTAATGAGCAAGCCCTCCACCATCTCCCTTAGATTCCTGAATTCCTGCTCAGCCGTTATGAAACGTCCCGCAACGATGAATTCAAGGAATTCTTCAACATAGTCCTCGACAGTAGAGCGCGATTCCCCACCAAGCGAGCTACCGTACATCTTGATGAGCGTTTCCCAAGGAATTCCCATGAATTCCGCGTTGTTGTAGATCATCACCCCTACTGCATGACCCTTAGGGAGCGCAAACAGTTTCTGAGCCGGATAGATCTTGCCTGAACCTCCAAGCGTCATTGCGCTATCAGCCGCTAGTGCGACCGCCTTCCTGTTTAGCAACGCCACTTCTGCCGTCATTGCAGTAACTCCATACGCATCTTCGGCGAGACTGTAACACCGTGTCCCTTCGACCGCCTGGCAGAGCGCGAGTTCGACGAGCCGATGCCGTACCTGATCCTGGACGCCCGCTACGAGATGGCGCGCGAGAACGGCGTGATCCGCTCGCAGGCGGTGATGATCGCCATCGGCATCGGGCTGGACGGCCGCCGCCACATCCTCGGCGTCGAACTGGCCAACCGGGAGAGCCACGGCAGTTGGAAGGACTTCGCTGGTCGGGCTCCGCGAGCGCGGCCTGCACGGCGTAGAGTTCGTCGTCAGCGACGACCACCACGGCCTCACCAGGGCGATCCGCGAGGCCCTCAACGAAGCCGCCTGGCAGCGCTGCTATGTGCACTTCCTGCGCAACGCCCTCGACAATATCCCGCGCAAGGCCGACGAGGACTGCCTGCGGGAGCTGCGCTGGCTCTACGACCGGCACGACATCGACGAGGCGCGCGCAGACCTAGCCCGGATATCTCACCAACAAATGGAATGGGACCTCGATTTGTCGTATAATGTGAGTTGAATCAGTTACTTACATGGAAACGACAAGGAGGTCCCATGGCCACGCAGTGTACTCCCGCGCAACTCGAATTTCACGCCCTAGGCCGCCGCGGCGTGGTCGGCCGCTTCGACGGGGGCCGGCTCACGTCGGACGGCGGCGGCGTGCTGCTGCGGGAAGTGGATCGGCGGCTCGCCTTGCTGGATCGGGTGGCGCGCTGCTTCGCGGATTTCCGCCATCCGGGAAAGATCGAGCACGCGCTGCCGGAGCTGGTCGCGCAGCGGATCTACGGGATCGCGCTCGGCTACGAAGATGTCAACGACCACGACGCGCTGCGCGCGGACAGCCTGCTGGCGCTGCTGGCGGGCAAGGCGGACCCGACCGGCGCGGCGCGGGCGCGGGCGCGGGATCGCGGCCATGCGCTGGCCGGATCGAGCACGCTGAACCGTTTGGAGCTGGGCGCGCCGGAGGCGGCGGCGAAGCACCGCTACAAGAAGATCGTCGCGGACCCGGCTGCGCTGGACCGGCTGCTGGTCGATGTGTTCCTGGAGTCGCGCGCACGGGCGCCGGAGGAGATCTGGCTGGACCTGGACGCCACCGACGATCCCGTGCACGGCGATCAGGAGGGACGGTTCTTCCACGGCTACTACGGCCACTACTGCTATCTGCCGCTGTACATCTTTTGCGGCGGTCATCTGCTGTGCGCGCGCCTGCGGCCGTCGGACATCGACGCCGCCGAGGGCGCGGCGGAGGAGCTGGACCGGATCGTGAAGCGGATCCGCGGCCGCTGGCCGGGGACGCGCGTCGTGATCCGCGGCGACGCCGGCTTTTGCCGCGAGGAGATCATGGCCTGGTGCGAGGCGAACGAGGTCGGCTACGTCTTGGGCCTGGCGCGCAACCCGCGCCTGGTGAGGCGGATCGGCAAGGCGCTGCGCAAGTCGCGGCGGCGCTGCGCGCACACGGGCGAGGCGTCGCGGCGGTTCCGGCAGTTCCGCTACCGCACGCGCGACTCGTGGAGCCGGACGCGGCGGGTGGTGGCCAAGGCGGAGCATTTGCCGAAGGGGTCCAACCCGCGCTTCGTGGTCACCAGCCTGGGCCGCGGGGCCGGCGGCCCGCGGCGCTTGTACGAGCAGCTGTACTGCGCCCGCGGCGACATGGAGAACCGCATCAAGGAGCAGCAGCTGGACATGTTCGCCGACCGCACCAGCGCGGCGACGCTGCGCGCCAACCAGCTGCGCCTGTACTTCGCCTCCTTCGCCTACGTCCTGATGCACGGCCTGCGGCGCCTGGGCCTCGCCGGCACGCGCTGGGCCAACGCGCAATGCGGCACGCTCCGGACCAGGCTGCTCAAGGTCGCCGCCCGCCTGCGCGTCACCGCGCGCAAGGTGTGGCTGTCGTTCTCGTCGGTGTATCCGCACCAGTCCGAGTTCGCCGCCGCGCTGGCGGCGCTGCGCCGCGTTCCGGCCCGGGCGCCCCCCGATTAGGCCACCTCCCGGTCGCTTCGGAGCCGGTCGATGCGCGGCCGGGGATCGCCCGCGCCCCGATGAAGCGCACGCCGGGACGAAAGCGCGCCTAGGCGCGGCATCCGGCGCCGAGAAGCGGCGGAAAGTCCGATGCCCGCGCCGCGGACAACGTCGCCGCGGTTCGCCGCCGCCCGAAAAGGACCAAACCGCGCTCGATCAAGCCGATTTGACCCAGACTCTAATGTTGGTGAGATATCCGGGCTAGCCGCGTGGCTGGCCCGGTGGCAGGCCAAGTACCCGAAACTCACCGACTGGGCGGAAGACCACATCGAACAGACCTAGACCTTCTACCGCCTGCCACGGCAACACCACAAGCACCTAAAGAGCACCAACATGCTCGAGGGCCTCAACGAGGAAATCCGGCGCCGAACGCGGGTCGTACGCATCTTCCCCAACCGCGAGAGCTGCCTGCGCCTCGCGCGCGCCCTCGCGGTCGAGACCCAAGAGGACTGACTCGAGGCCAACCACTATCTGAACATGGATTTCCTCAAGGAACTCAGGGAGGAGCGGCTCCGAAAAGCCGCATGCCAAGGCCTTTTTGCACAACTTGACCCGCACAACCGGTTCTGGTTTTCGCCGACCGGCATCCGGGCGGGACTGGAACGTGGGGGGCGCGCCGCCCTTCCAATCGGAGCGTACCATAGGCAGCCCGAAAGGCGCGTGTCGAAACTCCGTCCTTAGTGTTCTGCTACGGATTGCGGGGCGGTTTCGCCGCGCGATAACCTCCAAACCGGATTTCGCGCGTCCCCGCGCAATCTCTCGATTCTGTAATGCCCGATCACTCGCAACCACCATCGAACCTACCCGACAACACGCATTGAATACGGAACCGCCAACATCAGCGGAATCTTCCCCCAAGTAGCCCCGTCGTTCAGCACGAGTCGCTCTCGCGAGATGCCGATGCGCGTGTGGGTTTGCCGCGCCCGATTACGCCCCAACCACCTCGCAGAAGCCCGGATTCCAACCCCCAAAGTTCCGCGGATGCAGCGACACACTTCGCTGCTCGACACTAAGCAGATCCAAATCGATCATCTGGTGCGCATAGCCCCCATGCAACGGGCGCAGGAGCTCCGACAGCGCTAGGGTGGACGCCACAGCTCCAACGAATGGTGCCCCCACAGCTTTTCCGGCCAGCAGCGTCATGCCGCACTGGTCCAAGACTCCCTCCGACACGAGCTTGCGATAGGCCACCTGTTCTCCCACCCCACCATCCGCCGACGCCGACTCCTTCCAGATCTCCGTCGCCATACGCGGACCTGGCAGGGTGTGCAAGCACATCGATCGGAAGTCCCGGTGACCTCGCCCAAGTCCGGCCTCCACCACCAGATCGAACCCTACCCTGTCCAACACCCGTCGCCCCTCCGGATTGTCGATGCCACACAGCGCCACCGCAGGCTCATACACCTCCTGTCTGCTGAATGCCCCGTCGAACCGACGTTCGAGAATCGAAGTCCGAAACCCTCTCTGCTCAGCCCATTCGGCCATGAGCCGCGTCTTTCTCACGCCCACGTTCCCATTCGTGAGCACGGATGTGCTCTCGGTCGAGTCCGTCACCCTGTCCACATCCTGTAGAACCAGCGATACCTGGCTCGGCGCGACATACGGCAGAATTCCCAGGCCCCACAGATACGTTTGTCCCAAATGGCCCAAGCCGACAAGCCAGAGACTCGAGGGCAGGTAGGCGAGATTCGGTTCGTCGCACTCTGCCCTCACCCAGTCGCAACCGCCAGCCGGATTCCAAAGAGACAACCCAACCGTCTGGTGTCCAGCCACCACATCGCCACCGACAAACCGGTACGCCTCGTTAACCGCCAATGCGCCCGCAAGCATCCCTGCAAGGGGCATCATCGGCCCCGCGTCAAGCACAATATCCGCGTGGACCGGCGCGATACCCCCGCGCCAACCTGCGGACATTGTTCGAATACAGAATCCCTTCCGACGCGCTTCCGGCCCGCCGCCGACCACTATGGTCGGGGCACCCGCCGGTCGCCACCCACTGCCACAACCCCCTAAGGCCGTTACGGCATCGCCCAGACTGCGCCCCAACGGCAGCGGGACAGCTAGGCGTGTCCGAAGGTCGCCGACGACGCTCACGCCGCCGAGAAACGCCCGGCGACCAACGGCTACTGCCGTCAGGAGCGCGGCCTGGTGAACCGGACTTTGCGCCGCAACCCGGCCGATCTCCATGGTGAGCCGATAATCGCGGAACATCTCCTCGGCCTCTTCCACGGTACCCGCCGCGCCGCTGTCGATCGCATGTTTCACCAGCCGGTGAAGGGAGTCCGCGAGTACTGTACTCAACTCCAGTCCTCTCAAAATCCGATGTGGAAAAAGCTGCGCCGTTCGCCCGCCGGAACGGCGTTCCATCGTTTCCCGCCCAGATAGCAGTACAGGCCGACATCGCGGCGGGGAAGGGGTGGCTTCGCAAACCGCGGCAGGATCAGCGCTATGTGTCCCGCCTGCGCAATCATTGGGTACGCCCGATCCGATGCGCTTTGACCTGCGCCCCCCGGATGCACATGCACATCCGCCACCACCCGGAGCCCTTTCTCCGCGCAGAGCGACCAGAGCTTCCCGAAGTGCCTACCGTCGAACCGCACGATCCCGGTGTCGAGACAGGCAGGGTCAATATCGTCGTATAGCGCGAACTCCACGATCCGCGCTCTGTTGCCGGTTCGACGGCCGAGCAAAAACGCCCCGCTCTCGCGGGTCTGGTACCGACCCCGCTCTCGCAGTTTCCGACGCAGGCGGCGCCAAAGAAACCACGAACAAGATAGCCTATGTCGAGGCGCCAGCAGGCGCCCTGTAGTCTCCGCAATTGAGAAGTTCATGCACCTGTTCCAAGTACTGCGCGATTCCGGCCGCCGGCCGCCAAACCTTCGAAGGCAGCTCCGTGGACCAGTTCGGATGCCCTGCGATACTTACCCGATCACAAGGCAAATACAGCGCAGTGCCCTTCTTCCAGCCCGTGCGAAACACGGCGGAGACCCGCCCCCCGTTTCCGTGGGGCCAGTTCCCGAACTCGAGGATCGCGTCCCGGTTCAGGTTCCAGGGACCGCCGGTGGGCGGCGCCTGTGGATATCCACTACACTCAAGCCGCAGGGGGTATTCGCTACCGTCCCGCGCCGCCACCGCGAAGTAGGCGTAGGGCCAAGCAGTGCTCACCAGACGCCACCGCCCTTCAAGCTCGGCAAGCCGGCACGCCGCCTTCGCCAAGTCGGCTTCCAAAGCTCGTTGGTCCGGGTCCTTCATCATGAGAGCCCGAAAGCCCCCTGCACGCGTTCGTGAGGCACGAGATCAAATGCGAGCACAGGCGTCTTGTCATCCACCAGCGTCCCGATATGCGTACTGGGCTGCGGACGGACATCCGTGCCGACAATCTGCAGCACATGCTCGCCAGCCTCTTCCGTCCCTAGGCCGAACTCTTTCTCCGCCGCCCATACCTTGACCCGCGCCACCGTCACCGACGGTGAGAAGTGGTTCTCCACGGTCTTTCCGTTAAATACGACCTCCACCTTCACCTCGCGCTGCCGGTGTACGTGCACCTTCAGCGCCTTCAGCTCCGCGTACTCCTTCACGAGCGCGTCGTCCCCAAGCGGCTCATCCTTGTCTTCAATGAAGACTAGGACCGCTTCCGCCGCTAGCCCGTGGTTGTCCGCGAGAACCGCCTTGAGCGCGCCAAAGGTTGCCTCCGCTTCGATCTCCACGTGGCCGACAACATCGAGCCCCTCTCCCTGGTAAAACACATCTATGAGCACTGCCATTTCGCGCAACCTCCGTTTGGACTAACATGACATTGCGGCACACTATACTACGGACATAACACAAAGTACTGTTAAATTGAACATCGTTACTTTTCGTACTGTTCGCCCACTGAAGGAGGGGCACGTGGACACATTCGGAGTTCGCCTGCAACGACTGCGCAAGGCTAGGAACCTCACGCTGGAGGCGTTGGCCTCGCAGATCGGGTCCACGAAATCGTACGTCTGGGACCTGGAGAACAAACCGACGATTCGTCCTTCGGCGGACCTGGCCCATCGCCTTGCCGTTGCCCTTGACACCACCGTCGGGGTGCTCATGGGCGACGCTTCGCCCGACGACGCCCCCGAGCGCGATCAGGTGTTCTTCCGCAACTACCAGAGACTCAATTCCGACACGAAGCTTCGCCTCTCGCGGATCATGGACGCCTTGATGGAGATCGATGACGACGACGAGGAACAGAATCCGTGAAGCCGTCGAAGGCCGCGCATCAGGTCACCCGTCTGTGGCGAGAGACAATCTCTCCCGGGCCCGACCCCTACCCCGTGGACTGCCGGAAGATCGCCGAGGCCCTGAAGGCCAAGGTCCATGGCGAATACATAGACGACGACTTCGAAGCGCAACTCCGCATACGCCTCGTCAACGGCAGGCGTCGCAAGGTGATCATCTACAACGAGAACATCCGCGAACAGGGCAGACGAAACTTCTGTATCGCGCACGAAATCGGACATCTGTCCTGCCACCTCAACCAGCCCGAGTTTTTTTGCACATCGGCAGATCTCAACGATATCGCCCCACACCCCACCAATATCGAACAGGAGGCCAACCGATTCGCCGCGACCCTACTCATGCCTGCGGACGACTTTCGTCTCCAAGTCGCGGGCGTTTCGCCGACGCTCCGGGACCTTGGCAAGTTGGCGAACGAGCGCTACAGCACATCGTTGACGGCTACCTCCGCCAGGCTGATCGAGCTGTCCCCTCGGAGGCGCTTCGGCATGGCCATTCTGCGTGGAAGGACCGTATTGCGTTGGCAGCGTACCGATGCCATGAAAGTAACTGGCTTCGGCTTCAAGCGCGGCCACGTGCTCCCTGACGACGTTCATCACAATCCCGCAGGACACTCGGTTCCGTCGGACCGCTGGCTCACCAGCAACTCCGCGCGATGGGAGCTCACGCAATCATCGGTTCACATGCCCTACTACAACCGAACGCTCGTTCTGGTGTGCGCGGAGCAGCTTGCCGGACCGCACCACCACGACGACGAAACATCCGAACTGATGGAATCCCTAACGGGTCGCCCCGATTTCCGCTGAACCCCGACTCTCTACGTCCACGCTTTCCGCGCACCCGCAGATTCGGCCTCACTTTTCCGGCACCCGCGCCGCCTTCAGCCCGGGCCTCGGCGAAACTTTGTGGGGACGCCTGTGGGGACATGATAACGGATGCAATGCTTTCCAAAATATTGCAAATAAAATAAATACTTAAAATATTATAGTGGCGGAGAGGGAGGGATTCGAACCCTCGATGAGCTATTAACCCATACACACTTTCCAGGCGTGCTCCTTAAGCCGCTCGGACACCTCTCCGGTGGCAATTGGAGGCGACCCGACCAGCCACACCCCGGCACCCGAGTCCGCTGCTGCCGCTGCTCCCTTCCGGGCCTGACGGGGTTCACAACTTGTCGTCGCGAGGGGACCGGTAGGGTCACCATCGTTGCGGGGCGTATCGTAGCGAGCGGGCGGGGAATGTGGCAAGTGACAATCAGGTCCCTGAGTGACCGCAGCTTCTACCGGCATATCCATTCGCGTACCCTAAGAAATCCTCAAGTCCCCCGGAGTCGGCGCACATGCCACCAACATCAAGCGGCCCCACCGCGCGCATCGCGGAGCGCGTCGTCAACACGCGTTTCGAAGGACTCTCGACGGAGGCGATCACCGTCACCAAGCAATGCTTGATGGATTTCATCGGGGTCGCGCTGGCGGGGATGGACGAGCCGCTGGCACGCATCCTTCTCGATGAGGTGGAAGAGCAGGGCGGCCGCCCGCAGGCGTCGATGTTTCGCACCGGCAAGAAGGCCAGTCTCAGCCAGGCGGCGCTCGTCAACGGCACCGCCGGTCACGCCCTCGACTACGACGACGTCAACAGCGGCTGCAGTGGCCACCCGACGGCACCCGTTGCGCCGGCGGTGATGGCGCTTGCCGAGCACATGGGGTCATCCGGGCGCGACATGGTCCGGGCGCTTGCATCCGGCATCGACGCCGAATGCCTGGTCGTCAGCTATACCGGCCGCTCGCCCTACAGGCGCGGCTGGCATGCGACGGGCACCGTGGGCTGCTTTGGTGCCACTGCGGCTTCGGCGCAGCTTCTCGGGCTCGATGCCGGTACCACGGCCCAGGCGTTCGGTATCGCGGGGACCCAGGCGGCTGCCCTGAAGGCCGTTTTCGGCACGATGACCAAGCCGTTGCATGCCGGACGCGCGGCTGCTACGGGCGTTACCGCGGCGCGCCTCGCGAAACGCGGATTCGCCAGCCGGACCGACATCCTGGAGGCTGCCCAGGGTTTTGGCGCGACGCAGAGCGACTCTGTGTCCATCGAGAAGTTCGAGCGCGACATCGAGGCGATCGACTCGTTCGTGCCCGAGACCAACTACAAGTATCACGCGGCCGGGTACCTGGTGCACTCCGCCATCGAAGCGGCCAGGGCGCTGCAAGCCGAGCACGATCTCACCGTCGACGAGATCGAGAGCATCGAGGTCAAGGTGGATAGCGGTCACTTCACCACGGTGAACATCCAGGCGCCGAGCACCGGGCTCGAGGCGAAGTTCAGCCTGCGCTTCGCCGTCGCCATGGCGCTGCACGGCGTCGACACGGCCCGTATCGAGAGCTTCAATGACGATATCGTCAAGGATCCCGCCTTGATCGAGACGCGGGACAAGGCCCATGTCGTCGCCTTCGATGAGCCGGCGGCCGACACGCGGGTGACCATCACCGCAACGGACGGGCGCGTGGTGTCGCTCGACGTGAACGTGGCCATTCCAGAGCGCGACCTGAAACTGCAGTGGCGCAAGCTCGAAGGGAAGTTCCACTCATTGGTCGATCCCCTGATGGGTTCGGATACTGCGGAGCAACTCGTCGCCTGGTGTCGCGACCTGGAGAATCGTGAAGATTTGGGCGAGTTCTGGGCTCTGCTCCGCGGGTAGTATCTTAAGGCAGCTTGGCACTTCCCGGCTCGCGCGGTTTCCCGCCGGGGCGTTCTCGAACACCCACGCCGCAACTCCTACAGATCAAACAGTGCCTTGCGCCAGCCACGCAGGAAACTTTGCGGGTTTGCTTCGATGGTGATCACGAATGAAAGGGTCGCCGTCAGGCCGTCGGCGTCGGTGGCCGTCACGGTCACGGTGGCCACGCCTTCCTCGCCGATCTCGTTCGGCAGCAGAACCAGATTGGTGCCGTCCACGCTCACCGCAACCAACTCCGGGTTACTGGATTCCACGGCGTAGGTCAGGGTCTCTCCCTCGGCGCCGGTGAACAGGGTAGTCAAGTCGACGATTGCCTCATCGCCGGCGGCGAGCAGGTCGAGCGCCGGCGGGGAGTCCGTCGCCCGCAGCGAATTCTTGAAGAGGACCAGCGTCGGGCCAACTGCCGTGGCGATGCCTCGGAAGCAAGGGTGGCTGTCGTCGCCGCAAAGGTTCGTCGGGATCGGAGGCGCGGCATCCAGGGTCACTCGCACCGCGCCCTCGCCGATCCTGGTCACCGTGATCGGAACGGCCGCCGTAGTTCCGGCCAAGACGGCCACGGAGTCGGCGGACAGTTCGCCGTTGCTCGCCGACCCGCTCGCGTGCATCGCGAACGGTGCGCCCTTGGCGACAGTTGCAACGACCGTCGCCGGGCCAGGGGCCGCAGGGGCGGCGTCGGTGCGCGCCAACTCAAGCGTCAGCACGAAAGGTGCCCCGGGATTGTCGTGCAACTGCAGTTCCGTCAGGCTCGGAACGCGGTGGAACAAGCCGTCCGGGAGCGTTTGCAGACGGTTGCCGTCCAGGCGTAGTTGCCGAAGGCCATAAAGATCCGCCAGTGCGCCGGAGCGTAGTTCGGTAAGCGAGTTGCCGTCCAGCCTTAAGGTCACGAGATCATCGAGTCCCGAAACCAGGCCCGAAGGCAACGATTGCAAGCGGTTGGCATTGATATCCAGGTTGCGCATGCCCGGCAGATAGTCGAAGTCTCCTGATTGCAGCGCGTCGATTCCCATGTTGGCGAGTAGCAGCGATTCTCGTCTGTCCAGGGCGGCTGTGGATACCGCCGAGCAGGCGGCTGCGCCACGCAGCACGTCGCGTACTTCGGGCGTGCGGTCGCATACTCCCTCGTCGATGGTGACCGTCGCGGTTGCCGCCCCCAGCGCCACGTCGTTCTGGTGCTCGGCGGGCACCGCGAGCGCGACCGTGAACACCTCCCTCGCCGGTTCGATGTCGGTATCGTCGCGGATGGTGATCTCAATGACCGCCTCGGTCTGGCCGGCCGGGATAGCGACGGTGCCACCGGTGCCTTGATAGTCCGCCGCGTTCGCGTCGCTGGTATTCGGATTGCCGTCACTGCCGAAGACGTATTCGAGGGACGTGGATGCGTTGGATGCGCGGCTGAGGCGAACCGTCAGGCGAGCCGTTCCTCCCTCCGGTACCGATGCGGAGGTGGTCGTGAAGAATGCCACCCGGCCCACCATCGCGCGGAAGCTCTGCGTGGCAGTCAGGCCGCCGCTGTCGCGGGCCGTCACCGTCACCCAAGCGCCTCCTCTGGCGACGCCGCGAACTGTCAGAACACTGCCCTGGACCGACGCCGTCGCGGTGCCCGTGTTGTCCGAAACGGCGCTGAACGTCATCGTGCGGCCTTCGGGGTCCCGGAAGTGATTGGACAGCCCGATCCGGACGCTGCCGCCGACTTCGAGGAACTGCATGGCGATCTGGCTGATGGTCTCGGGAGGCTGATTCACGGCGGCGAGTGGCGTGCCGCTTTCGGCATTCGAGGGGGTACCGTCATCGGTGCCGGTCCTGGTGGCGATAACGCGCACGAAGTATTGGGTTCCGGGCGTCAGGTTCGGAATCGTATCCTGCGTGACCGAGCCGCCTACGACGCGCTCCCGGGCACTACCGAAGGTCTGGCCAGCCGACCTCCATTGCACCTTGTAGCCGTCGGCATCGTCCACTGAATCCCACGACACAGTCAGTTGACCAATGCCGGCTGTGACCGCAACGCCGGTCACGCGGCCTGGCGGTTGGCCCGTGGTGTCGAGAACGAACGAGAGCATCGCCATGGGTTCGTCCGAGAACTTGCCCGTGTTCCTGATGCTGGTGATGTTTTCCTGTGGATTGGTGTCGGAGTTGCTCAGCGTAAACTCGGTGCCGTCCTCGGTTCCGGCATCGTAGGGATACAGGTCGACCTGCACCGTCGCCCGCCAGTTGCCCTGCCCGTCGAGCAGCGATAGTCCGTTGATGCCGACAAACCAGTCCGGACTCGGGCCGATCATCGACGTCAAGGTGATCAGGGGATGATCGTCGGGGACATCGAGATCGAACGCAGCGGTTCCCGTTCCGCCGAAAGAGACACCTCGTTGGATGACCGAGTGAACATGCGCACTGGCTTCGATCTCGCTCCGGAGGGTGCTCGTTCCCCCCGTCTCCGCCATTATCTCGATGCCCCGCGAGGCCATGCCGCCGCTTTGCCAGAAAGTGACATTGCCGTTGTGGACCGCGCCGATCAGGGTGGTGAAATGCGCGCCGGAGACCACACCGCCGGGCGTGCTTGCGGTAGTCCAGCTCCCGCTAAAGGTGACGCGGTAAGTCGCGGTCCCCGCGTCCTGCGCCGTTGCCGGGCCGCCAACGCAAATCGCCACGACCACGGGGAGCATCCAGAGGAACTTGCGCCAACCTGTCGCCGGGTTGGAACAGTGGCGATGTCGAATCATCCGGCACCTCGGGGACTGGGGTGAGTCAAGCCTGGATCACTTCCCTCGGTGTCGTGTATTCCAGAAAGATGTGCTCCTTGATCCACTCGCGCGGGTCGTGCCTGGGCAGCGTCAACGCCGGTTCGCCCTTGCAACTGATGCGGTAGAACAGGCGGGCATCGTCTATCGACTGGATGTTCTCTTTCATCGGCGGCGAGACGTGAATGGTCATGAACAGGTCCCACAGCGTCACGTCGCCGGGCGTGTGGGCATGGTCGTAGCGGAACTCGGGCTGCAGCACGTGGGCCTCGACCTCCTCGAGCAAAGCGCGCGATGCTTGCGCCGACATGCCATCGAGCTCAACCGGTATCTGGGTTGGAGGCCGCGGGCACCACAGCGGGCTATGCAGGGACTTGATGCCTGAGCGCGGGTTGGTGCGGACCAGCGGCGCGAGGGCGGCCCCGTCGTTCCTGTTATATGAATGCCGTCGCACCTGGATGCGCGAAAGACGCGTCTGCTCGGCGCGGGGCAGGGCGGCGAACGCCGCGGCCGTATCGGCGTATGCCGTCTCGCCGTTGAGGGGCAGCGCCCTGCGCAAGCGCAGCAGCTCGGGATCGGAGTCCTCGGGATAGCGATCGGTTTGCGGTCCGTCCGATTGCGGGTCCGGAACCCATTCGGGAACCCATGTGTCGCCGGGAGCATCGCGCGACACGGGCGCCTTGTGGACAAGAAACATGGATACGTGCAGCGGTATCGCGTGGTGCTCGATATCCGTGTGCCACGTCGTGGACGGAACAAGCGTCGGTCCAGCCCGGCGTTCCTCGTCGCTGAGGTCTCGGACGTTTGCCACGACGAACACGGCGGGAGAGTCGGCGCCCGGCAGACAGCCCAGCTCCCCCGGGAAGGCGGCGTTCACCCGGGAGGAGGGGCGCTCCTCGAGCGGCAGAAGTTCGGGTTTGTAGTATCGGGTTCCGCCGAGGCGCTTGAAGTTGCTCGGGTGCGGCAGCGGCGCGCCCCAGTGATTGGCGAAACGCTCGAAGTGGGCAGGGGAGAACGCATCCAGGTCCTGACCCGCGAGGGTCAGGATGCGATAGTGGCCCAGCGCATCGAAAAGGACGTTGACCTGTTCAGGTTCCAGCGGCTTGCTGAGATCGATTCCACTGATCCGGATCCCCGCGCCGCTGTCCGCCAGGGGGGCTTCGCTGCGCACATGCGCGCCGAACGCCTTTTGCAACCGTCCGTTGATCGTGTCACCCATTCGTCGTGGACCCCCTTTGCTAGCCGTTATCCCAACTTTACCCGCTGGCCTGTACGCGCGGATTCGTGCACCGCGTCGATGAGACGCATGGTCCCCAAAGATTGTTCGGCCGGCAGAAGCGTCGGTTCGCCCGTCGACAGGGCGTTGCACAAGTCGAGGAGTTCCGCGCGGTAGGGATTCAGTCCCGGCACTTCGACCGTCTCCTCCTGCGGGCTGCGATAGTCGGCGTTCGCCCATGTGAAAGTGGACGATTCGTCCCTGGGCCATGACCAGGCGGTTCTCGGAACCCAGATGGTGCCTTCGGTACCGACCACTTCGCAGGTCCCCCGGCGGGGCCAGCCGAAGCTGCAGTCGAACTGCCCGATCACGCCGTTCTCGAAGTGCAACGTGCCGAGGAGCGTGTGCCAGATCTCGCTGTCGGCGTCGAAATTCCCGTTGGCCGACACCCACAGTGGATCGGCGCCGACCAGATAACGGATGCTGCTGAGGCAATAGCAGCCCAGGTCCATGGCGGCTCCGCCCCCGAGCTCGCCGCGTCGACGCCAGTTGGTCGGATTCGAGGAGCCGGACGAAAAGCTGGCCCGCACGCAACGCAGTTCACCGACAGCGCCGTCGTCGAGGCGCTCCTTCACCGCGTGCGTCTGCGGGTGGTAGAGATGCATGAACCCTTCCACCAGGATCACGCCGGCGGATCTGGCCGCCTGGAACATCTGCTCGGCCTGGGCGGCATTGAGAGCCAGCGGCTTCTCGCAGAAGATGGCGCGAACCCCGCCGCGCACGCCATCCAGCACGTTTTCCATGTGCGAGGCGGGCCACGACCCGACGATCAGGATGTCGGGCTGCTGTTCGGCCAGCATCGTTGCCGCATCGGCGTAGGTGTTCTCGATGCCGATGATCTCGGCGAAGTTTGCGAGCGATTCCGCGTGGGCATCGCAGGCCGCCACCGGTTCGATCTCCGGAATATCTTTCCATAGCGGTGCCAGGGTGCCCCTGGCGTGTCCGCCGCAACCGACGATCGCCAGCTTGTATTTCTCAGTCATGATGACCCTCCCTCCAGTGCAGATAACCAAATAAGCAGGCCGAGGTCCAGCGCCGGCGCATAGATATGAATTCGCGATGGCTTTCACAGTATCGGAACTGCTGCACCATTGGCGTCATAGCCCCTTGCCAAGTCTGGACCAATTGATAGCCGGGGAAGAGCAAGATATTGTTCCAACGACTTGGTATGTCTAGAAGGAAAGCTCGTGCCGCGAGTGGGTGCCAAACGCCAGATTACGCTCCCCGTCGATCAATGCAGGGAGGCCGGGATCGGGCCAGGGGACGAGTACCGCAGCTTCGTCGCCGATGGCCGGATCACCATCGTGAGAAAAACTGCGGGCGCAGCAAGGGGATTCCTGCGGAACGTAGCTGGCGATCCTGCCGTTAGCGAAGAGGAGTCACTGCAAGACGCGCTGGATGACTCAACGCCAGCGTCCCAGCGCTAGTCGGATACCCCGCACTACAGCCCGCGCAGGGCCGGCAACACTTCCTGCGCAAGCGCCCCGCGCGTGCCGAAAGCACGGCCGCCCGCGAAATAGATGTGGCTGAGGCCGAGCCCCACGATGGGCGTGAGGCGCTCGACGACCTCTTCCGCGGTTCCCGCGACGGCGAACCAGTCGATGAAGTCCTGATCGATCAATTTCGCGTGGGCCGCATCGCCCTGCGAGTGATGCGCGGTGTCGTACTCCGTCTGTAGCCGCGCGGTGACGCGCCGCATGATCTCGGGTTGATTGGAGAAGTCCGTTCCGGCGCCGGCGCTGAAGTGCGCGAACGTCGCGACGCCACCCCGGATGGCTTCCCGGGCCTGGGGCTTGTCGGGTCCGACGGCGACGTTGATGAATGCCCCGATGGGAATGCTGGCGGCATCGCGTCCGGCGGCTTCGGCGGCCCGACGGACGGTATCGATTCCCCAGGACAACCGATCGAGATCGGCGCCCACGGCCAGCGTCACGCGGTCGGCGAGGCTCGCCGCCAGCGCGAGGGACCTGGGACCCGATCCCACCATGTCCACGGGCACCTTTTCGACCTCTACGAGATCGAGCCAGCGCAGGCGGCTGGGGAAGCCGTTCTGGTCGACCACGCCACCCGAGAGGTATCCCTGCAGGTCACTCACGTAGGCCCCATATTCCTTCAGAGACGCGATCTTTCGGCCGATGTGCAGGACCGCGCTGTCGCCGCGTCCAATGCCGAGGATGGCGCGGCCGTCGCTTTCGGCCTGCACGCTCATGATGCTCGTGGCGGTGACCGCCGCATGGCGCGTGATCGGATTGGTCACGCCCGTGCCGAGCATGATGGAGGAGGTCGCCTTGGCGCATAGCGCGAGTTGCGTATAGACGTCTCCCCGCAGGTTCTGACTGTCCGTCAGCAGGAAGATATCGAAGCCGTTGCGCTCCGCGGCCTCGGCCGCGGGAACCGCGATCCCGGGCGTCGCGAGTCCCATGGCGGCGAACTGGATCGGAGCGGAACGCTGTTTTCCCATCGGCTTAGCCGGCCGGCCTGAACCGTTCGGGAAAGTCTTCGGTGAGCCCCATTTCGCGCACGTCGAGAGACTTGATGCCCATTTTCACCGCCGGCGAATCCGGCTTCAGGCGAAAGTCTTCGTTGTCCCAATCCTCCAGAAGGGGATCGGAATAGATGCTGTTCTCGGCGTAGCCGAGCGCGCGGAGCTTCTCCAGGACCTCGGCCGACTCCTCGGAGACGCCCTGCGAGAAATAGACGTTGCCGTCGATTTCCGTGTTCTCCATTCGAGCGAGATGCTCCCACACGTCCATGACCGTGATCAGGCGTCCGGCCAGGGAATAGAACGGCCCGTCGTAGCGGTATCCCCGCCTCGGTTCCTTCATTTCCCCGGTATGCAGGAAGACATTTCCCGTGACTCTCGATCCGTCGATGGGCCGCTGGCCGATCCACAGGTAGCAGCCAGGATAGACATCGCATACCACGTTGTTGACCACATACGTCTCGTGCCTGTGGATGATTCCGCAGGAGTTGGTCTTGTAGATGACGTTCTCCGCGATCGTGGTCTTGCGCTGGAAGTCGTCGATGCGAATCGCGCCGGCGATGCGCGGATTGAAAATGTGATGGACATAGTTTCGCCGGATGATGTTGCCTTCTCCCGCGCCTGAAACGTTGATGGTCGCGCCATCCACGAACACCTGGTTCGCGCGGTAGACCTCGTTGTACTCGACAACGTTGTCTCTCGTGTGCAGGTACTGCGTGACCAGCGGCCAATCGATCACGTTCTTTACCTTCGAGTCTCTCGCGTCCTGCTGCACCGCCTCCGGGTCTTCGATCTCGTGCCACCGGATGCATGGGGCGCATTCCCGCATGTTCAGCACGTTGTAGGCCTCTTCCGGGATGAAGAACTGCGGCCGCACGCCGCACAGGCAGATCGCCTTGCGGGGCATGTGGTGGATGTAGTTGTGGGCGACCCGGTTCTCCGCGCTCTGGTGCAGGATGATCCCGTGGGAATGCCAGTAGATCTCGCCGAGATGATGCAGATGGTTGTTGACGATCTCGTTGTGCTTGTTGACATCCTTGGTGCCGGGGCCGTATCCGAGCAGGAGGATGCCCGAGCAGCCGAGGTGATCGATCTCATTGCGCGTGATGACGTTCCTCTGGCAATGGAGATCGAGCCGGATGGCTTCGCCGCCGCTATTGAAGAACCTGCAGTTCTCGATCCTGCATTCTTCCGCTCCCCGCAGTCGAAGCAGCCCATGTCCCTGGTCGATCATCGCCCAGTCGTGCTGGATCGACATGGTGTCGTCCGAGACGACGTACCGGTCGCCCTGGGTGAAGGAGATGCCTTCGAACACGATGCCGCGGACGGGGGTGTCCGTCGGCCCTTCGATATCGATGTCGCCCTCCACGCGAACGAGCTCCATCAGGGACGGCGCGAAGATATCGTCACCGGGCACATCCCCGACGGGCCAGAGGTAGAGTTTCTTTTCCCTCGAGTTGAGGACCCACTCTCCGGGGTAGGTCAGGCCCTCGGGCACGTTCTCGATCGAAGCGATGGTCTCGCCCGTGTCGACGAAACCGCCCGTCGCCTTCAGGACGTAGCCGCTTTGCGCGGCGGTCGTGGCGATGCGCCATTCCTCGTCGACGGATTCCAGCGGCAGTATCGCCATCGCGTAGCCGAAACGGATGACCAGCTCCACGTCTTCCAGGTTGTCCCAGTTTTTTACGGCGCCTTCGGGGAAACCCAGGTGGCGGAGGGGATCGAGTACGCCCGCAAAATCGGTCATATCGCCTTGACCGAGCTTGAATTCTCCTGGCGGCGGCTCGGTGCGCCTGAGGCGCCGGGTCGTCGGGTTGAAACCGTCGGTGCGCGCGCGGGGAAGGCGCCGGTCGCCGTCGTACAGGGTACGGAAAGGTCCAAGGTCCGACGGCACGTCGGCCACCCATACCTTGTGCAGGGACATGTGGGGCAAACCCTCGGGCAGGTTCCCTCCCAGCTCTTGCCATCCCTCGATGCGTACTCCTGAACTGAAGATCGGTTCTTCCCCGGGGTACGCGCTATAGGTGATGGTCTGTCCCGCTTCCGCGGAGTCCGGCAATCCGAAAACGACGGTGTCCTTGAGGTAGTACCTGCCGCCTCGAATCCAGACGACGATGTCGTCCTTGTTGCCGCCCTGCTTCAAGTCGCGCACGGCATCGCGGGCTCTCGCGAGCGTCGCGAACGGTCCGTCCGTCGCGTCCGCGTTCGGACACTCCAATGTGCCGGTCCAGGCATCATTGCCATCCGTCGCGACGTATAAATCAGCCTTCTGTCCTGCTTCTGCGTTCATTTCGTCCTCCTCGACGCTCTAATCATGGCCAATGGTCGGCGTTGGATCAACGCCTTGGGTGGAATCGACCTATACTCGAAGGCGGACAAGGAGGGGAAAGCTTATGAGCGAACTTTCAGTTGCCGTGCTCACCGGAGGGCACAGACACCACGTCGTACAGTTCATCGACTTCTTCACGAGCTTCGACGGCGTCGACGCCTACGTGTTCAACATCAACGATTGGCTCACGCCCTCGGGTATTGACGACCGTCGCTACTTTGCGGGTACGAGGGACGTCCACGATGCGGTGCGCGACAGCTTCGATGTCACCGTCTTCTACACGATGACGCAGGAAGGGCCGAACGAAGAGGAAAGGGCCTGCGTCGAACGGCTGATCGAGAACGGCCAGTCCATTTTCGTCCTGCACCACTCGGTGCTGCATTGGCGATACGACGACCGCTGGGGATCCATTATGGGGCTCGGGGGAGCACGTTGGGTTCGGGACGTGGACTGCGGCGGACCGGTGAATGGTGTCTGGTTCGGGACGCTTCCGGTACAGGTCAATACCGATCATCCGCTCTCGACGGGCTGGCCGATTTCGAGATCGAAGACGAGACCTACGCGGTTCGCGACTGCGAAGACGACTGCGACGTGCTGCTGACGACGGACCGGCCCAATTCCATGCGCACGCTCGCGTGGACGCGCATGGAGGGGGACTCCCGGATCTTCTGCCTGCAGCTCGGGCACGACCCCCAAGCCTGGAGTCACCCCGCCTTCCGCACGGTGGTCCAGAATGGACTGCAGTGGTGCGGGGGCGGCTAGCCTGGGGTCCTTCTTGGGGCCGTCAGGCTTCCTCGCGCCCCGGCTGCAACCCGTGCTTCTTCAAGTACCCCCGAAACTGGTGGTAGGTCAGTCCCAGCAGTTCCGCGGCCTTGCGCTGGTTGTGCCGGGCCTGCTCCATGGCTGCCTCGACGTGTTCGACTTCGTAGGTGCGCACCGCTTGCTTCAGGTCTAGCGGCAGGACGGGCGGGGCAGGGGTGCTCGCCTGCGCGCGCTCCTCGCGCGGGCGGAACGGCGAATCGAATGGGTCGAGCACGATTTCCGTGACCTTGGCGTCGGCGTCGGTGCGGTAGACGGCGCGTTCGACGACGTTCTTGAGTTCGCGCAGGTTGCCCGGCCAGTCGTGCGACCCGAGCTGGTTGACCGCGGCGTCGGCGAAGCCGGGAAAGTATTCGCGGCCGAGTTCGGTGGCCATGTTGATGGCGAAGTACTCGGCGAGCAGGAGGATGTCATCGGTGCGTTCTCGCAGGGGGGGCAGCGTGATGACGTCGAAGGCGAGCCGGTCGAGCAGGTCGCGGCGGAACTTGCCGGCGTCCGCGAGTCGCGGGAGGTCGGCGTTGGTGGCCGCGACGAGGCGGACATCGACGCGCAGCGTGCGACTGCCGCCGAGTCGTTCGAACTCGCCGTATTCGATGATGCGCAGGATCTTTTCCTGTACCAGTCCCGACGTGGTCGCGACTTCGTCGAGGAACAGGGTGCCTTCGTTGGCCCGCTCGAAGCGGCCCTGGTGCATGCGCGCCGCGCCCGTGAAGGCGCCCGCTTCGTGGCCGAACAATTCGCTTTCGATCAACGAATCGGATATCGCCGCGCAGTTCATCTTCAGGAATTCCGAGTCCCACCGGTTCGACAGGTAGTGCAGGCGCGCGGCGACGAGTTCCTTGCCGGTTCCGCGCTCGCCGACGATGAGCACCGGCTTGTCGAGCGGCGCCACGGCGGAGACATCGTCCAGCGCCTGGAGGAAGGCGGCGGACTCGCCGATCAGTCTATCTGGCTCGCTAGGCATGGCGGCATTTAACCAATAGTTAGCGAAATCCGCCACAAGAATTGTTTTGGGCTTTCCCAACGAAAGCGGATGGGTTGATAAAAAACAAGGGCTTGGGCGAATTTCGCCGATTGGCACGGAATGTGACTCGCATTGTGTCGAGGAATCGCCACGCACACCGCAAGGAGCAAGACTGATGGGCATATTCTCTCGCGCGACGGAGATCATTAACTCCAACATCAACGCCTTGCTCGACAAGGCGGAAGACCCGGAGAAAATGGTTCGACTGATCATCCAGGAGATGGAGGAGACGCTGGTCGAAGTGCGCACCACTTCGGCGCGGGCGATCGCGGAAAGGAAGACGCTCTCGCGACGTCAGGAGTTCCTTGAGAAGGACGCCTCCGAATGGGAGCGCAAGGCGGAACTTGCGATTCGCAAGGGTCGCGACGATCTCGCCCGGGGCGCGCTGGCGGAGCGGGCCAGGACCGAAGCCGCCACCGAAGCGTTGGTCAAGGAGTCCGCGGCGCTGGAGGAGACCCTGGCAAAGCTGAACGCCGACATGGAGACGCTGCAGGCGAAGTTGAAGGACGCCAAGGCGCGCCAGAACGTCATCGTCATGCGCGGCAAGGCGGCGCGGAGCCGACTCGGCATTCGGCGTCAACTGTCGGATCACAGCGTCGACGACGCGATGCTGCGCTTCGAGCAGTACGAGAGCAGAATCGACGATCTCGAAGGCCAGGTGGAATCCTACGACATGGGCCAGAAGACCCTGGCGGCGGAGATCGACGCGCTGGAGGGCGATGAGACGGTCGATTCGGAACTGCGTCGCTTGAAGGAGCGCGTGCAGCAGGACGATCAACCCCGCGACGCCAACTGAACCCGGGTCCTTTGAGGAGAAGCGCAGATGGGTGAAAGCGTGCTTGGGATTCTGTTTGTTCCCGCAGTCCTGTTCATGGTCGTCGTCGCGCCGATCTGGCTCGTGATGCACTACCGGAGCAAGCGGCGCGGGCAGCGGGCGTTATCGAGCGAGGAGCGGGCGGAGCTGGAGAAGCTTACCGACCTGGCGGATCGGATGGGCGAGCGCATCGAGACGCTCGAAGCCATACTGGATGCCGAGACGCCGGATTGGCGCAAGCGCGATCCGGCGTCGTGACGGGAGGCTGCAGATGAGCCGTACCGATAGCGGTGATACGAGGAACAAAACGCGGAAGATCCAGGAGGCTGCCAGGAATCTGGAGCGCGCGGTGGAAGAGCTCGCCTCGGCGGCCACTGAGGAAGTTTCCAGCGGCGCGGCCCGGATGCTTGATGATGCCGCGGCGCGCGTGCGGGGAAAATCAGGTGGCGGCAGGCAGCGCGAGGGCGAACACGACGATTCGGCTTCCCGACACCGGTCGAGACGGATACGCTACCGCGACTACGAAGAACTGCCGCGTCGGTCGCGCGAGCTCTACCTCGATCGGGAGAATCGGAAGATCGTGGGCGTCTGCGCCGGCGTTGCGCGGTATTTCGGCATCGAAGCGTGGGTGGCTCGCTGCGCCGCGCTGACCGGATTGATATTCCTGCCGAGCATCGTCTTTCCCGCCTATTGGGTTGCGTTTTTCGTCATGGGCCGTGCTCCGTCAGATCGGGAGGACGCCAGCAGGAGGGGTGGCCGGGTGGGCGGCTACAGGGCGAGAGCGCGCGTCGAGAAGATGCGGAGGCGCGCGGACGAGAGAAGAAGCGCCGCGCGCCGCGGTCGCCGCAGCGAAGGGAAGCGAAAGAGAAAGACGAAACGGGATCATCGTTCCCCGGCGCCGGAATTCGGTGCGAAGTTCTCTCCGCGGCAGAGTCTGCGAGCAGCGCAGGCTGATCTGGCCGAGGTCGAACTCCGATTGCGGCGCATGGAGGCGTTCGTAACGTCGGATCGGTACGAACTCGAGCGCGGCTTCGCGGAGATCGACGCGAAGGCAACCGGGGCACAAGCCGCGCCGCCGAATCCCGACGTCGAAGGACCGTCACGATCAACAGAAGGAAGGTAGCCAGATGGACGTCTTTGCATTTGTCATATTGATCACGATCATCGGCGGTGGCATCCATTTGACGAAGTTGTGGATTCGCCGCCGCACAAAGGGATACGGAGTCAGAGCGGAAACCCTGGAGCGCGAAGTCGACGAACTGCGCGAACGCGTCGAGGCGCTGGAACGCATCGTCACGGACGACAAGTACGCGCTTGATCGGGAAATCGAAAAACTTGAGGACGACTGACAGGCTGGCAGCGAGTCGTCGCCTACGGGGATAGCCGCACCCGGTCGGGATAGTCCGTAAAGACGCCGGAAACGCCTTGCCCCCTGAGTTCGAGCGCGCGTCGCAGGTCGTTCACCGTGAAGACGAGCACGCGAAATCCCGCCGCGCGCAGCCGTTCGATGCGCCTGGGCGTTGCGATGTCGTTTCGGATGTTGATCGACCAGGCGTCGATTGTTCGTGCCGCCCCCACCATGTCGTGGTGCGGCACTCTGAACACCGGGGCGCACATCGCATCTGGCAGGGCGCGGCGAATGGCTCGCAAGCGACCGAGGTCGAGACTCGATATCAGCGTGTTCGCGGCGTCGTGAGGCATCGTCGCCATCGGCGCTTCGGTGCCGGGTCCCTTGAGTTCGACATTGATGCCCACGCCCTTCGGTAGCGCCTCCAACACCTCTTCCAGTAGCGGGATCGCCTCTCCCTCGCCGGCGTCCAGACGTTTCAGTTCCGCGATGCTGTAGCCGGACGTGGGACCGCGGCCGTTGGTCGTCCGGTCCACCGTCGGGTCGTGAATTACGGCCAGCCGGGAACCCACCGCCTGCACATCCAGTTCCACGGCGTCGACCCCGCAGGCGAAGGCGCGGCGAAAGGCCTTCATCGTGTTTTCCGGGGCCAGTCCCGCGGCGCCCCGGTGTCCAATGATCAAAAATTCGCCGTCGAAGCCCATAGCGGCCCCAGCCTGTTGGATTTCGCGTCCCGCGACGCCGAAGGAACGCCGACATCACGATGACGGAAGCCATTTTGTCCCCGGCGGGGCTACAATGCGAATGCCAATGAGTTACCAGGTTCTCGCACGCAAGTACCGTCCTCGGGCGCTCCGGGACGTCGTCGGCCAGGATCACACCGTCCGAGCCCTTGTCAACGGGTTGGACTCGGACCGTCTGCACCATGCGTACCTGTTCACCGGCACGCGCGGGGTCGGCAAGACGACGATCGCCCGGGCCTTCGCGAACTGCCTGAACTGCGAGGCGGGCGTCAGCTCCACGCCTTGCGGCACCTGCTCCGCGTGTGCCGAGATCGTCGCGGGACGGTTCGTGGACCTGATCGAGGTGGACGCGGCGTCGCGAACGCGGATAGACGACACCCGCGAACTGCTCGACAACGTGCAGTATCTGCCGGCCCGGGGGCGCTACAAGGTGTATCTCATCGACGAGGTGCACATGCTCTCCGCATCCAGTTTCAATGCGTTGTTGAAGACGCTGGAAGAGCCGCCGCCGCATGTGAAGTTCCTGCTGGCGACGACGGATCCGAAGAAGGTGCCGATCACCGTGCTGTCGCGGTGCTTGCAGTTCAACCTGAAGAACATCCTGCCCGAACGCATCGCCGCGCATCTTGCGGCCATTCTCGAAACGGAAGAGGTCGAATTCGAGGCGGACGCGCTCGACATCATCGCCGACGTTGCGCAGGGGAGCATGCGGGACGCCCTCTCGGTCGTGGATCAGGCGATCTCGTTCGGCGGCGGCAGGGTGGGCGCCGAAGACGTCGCGAGCCTGCTCGGCACGGTGCGGCGCGACGAGGTGTCGGCATTGCTCGGCGCGCTCGCGGATGCCGACAGGCCGCGTCTGCTGCATTGCGCCGACGAACTCGCGGAGCGCAATGCGGACTTCGCGGATGTGCTCGCCGGGATGCAGCGTGCTCTGCACGACATTGCCATGGCGCAGGCCGTGGGCGGCGAGGTGACGGGCTCGGTGGGTCCCTTCATCGAGCGGATAATGCCGGAGGACGTGCAGTTGTTCTACGAGATCGCGCTGCGCGGCAGTCGGGACCTGCAGTTCGCGCCGGATCCGCGCATCGGTTTCGAGATGACGCTGATCCGAATGCTTGTCTTCGCGCCCGAAACGGCACAGTCGAGTGGAAGTGCCCCACGGTCGGCGCCTTCGGCACCGCCTGTGGCGCGACCCCGTGCTTCGACCATGGACCGACCGCCCCCGGTCGCTGGCGCCCCCGGCGGGGGGTTGCTGCCTGGAAGCCGCCAGGCGCCAGCGTCGAGGGAGGAAGCGGATGGGCCGCCCTCGGCCGTGTCGGCGGAGGAACCGACGCCTGCGCCCGCGGAACGGTTGGAGGGAGAGGAACCAACGCCCGATCTGCACGCGCTGATAGGGCGGATGCAGCCTTCCGGTGTGACGAGGATGGTGCTCGACAACTGCCAACTCGCGTCCCACGCGGATGATCGTTGGGAACTGGTATTGGCGGAAGCGCACGACCTCCTTCTGCGTGACGATAGCCGGGCGTCGGTGCAGGACCTGGTATCGGCGTACATGGGTCGGGAAGTGCGCGTCGACATTCTGGTCGGCAAGCCCGAGGAGGAGACTCCTGGCGAACGCCGGCGGCGGCTCGACGACGCGCGTCAGCGCGCGGCGGAGCAGGCGATCGCGTCGGACGAAACCGTGCAGTCGCTGCTGCGCGTTTTCGACGGCCGGGTGGGTTCCGTAAAACCCTTGGATGATCGGGAGTATCGCAGTCCATGAAGGATCTGGGTGACTTGATGAAGCAGGCGCAGGACATGCAGGCGCGACTCGAACGCGCGCAGGCCGATCTCGCCAACACGGAGGTGGTGGGGGAGAGCGGAGGCGGACTGGTCAAGGTGACGCTGACCGGTCGCTATGAAGCGCGCAAGGTGGAGATAGACCAGACCTTGACCGGCGAGGACCGGGGACTGCTCCAGGATCTCGTCGCGGCGGCCGTGACCGACGCGGCGCGCCACGTGGAACGCTTGCACAAGGAGAAGATGTCGGCTTTCACCAAGGGCCTCGGGCTGCCGTTCGGCATCAATTTCCCATCTTGATTCGCATCAGCCCCCTGATCGATCGCCTGATCGACGCGTTTCAGATGCTTCCCGGCGTCGGCCCGAAGTGGGCCACGCGGATGACCCTCTACGTGCTCCAACACAACCGCGAGGGGGGCGAGACGCTCGCCAGGTCGCTCAGCGCGGCGGTGGTCGAAGTCAAGCGCTGCCGAGACTGCCGCACGCTTTGCGAGACCGAGTTGTGCGCCGCCTGCGCCAATCCGAAGCGGGACGCGGCCACGCTGTGCGTCGTCGAGTCGCCGGCTGACGTCATCGCCATCGAGCAGGCCGGCGGCTACAGCGGGCGCTATTTCGTCTTGCACGGCAGGCTTTCGCCCATAGACGGCGTCGGGCCCTCCGATCTCGGGCTCGTGGACTTCGCCGCGCAGGTGCGTGAGCGCGGTGTCGGCGAGGTCATTCTCGCGACGAATCCGACGGTGGAGGGCGAAGCGACGGCGCACTACATCGTCGAGGCCTTGTCGGGCATGGATGTGCGGGTGACGCGTATCGCCCACGGCGTGCCGCTCGGGGGCGAGCTGGAATACATCGACGGCGGCACCATCGCCCATGCGCTGCGCGGCCGGCGCGCTATCGATTAGGCCGCGCTCGGCTTGGTGCGATATGCGGCTTAGTTCTCTCGTCGAAACGGACGATGACCCGCGCTGGGATCTCGGTTCCTGCGGCAACATCGTCGGCGTCGATACCGAATTCATGCGCACGCGGACCTTCTATCCGATTCCCGCGCTGTACCAGATCGGCGGCGCGGACGGCGTTCGACTGATCGACGCGCAGGCGCGGCAGGGTTTCGAGCCGCTTCGCGCGCTCATGACGGATGCGGCGCGGACGAAAGTCATGCATGCGTGCTCGGAAGACATGGAGATGATCGATCGCCATCTCGGCCTCCGCCCCGTCGCCGTCGTGGACACGCAGATCGCGCATGCCTTCCTCAGCGCGGAGATCTCGAGGAGCTACGCCGCGGTGGTCGAGACATACCTGGGTCCGGCGCTTTCGAAGCAGGAGACGCGTTCGGATTGGTTGCAACGACCTCTGTCCGAGCGGCAGCTCGCGTACGCGAAGGATGATGCGGCGCACCTTGTGTCGCTTTGGTCATGCATGCGCGAACGCCTGGTGGCGCGCGGCCGGCTGTCCTGGTTCGAAGACGAAATGTCGATGACGTTGGCGCGGCCCGAACCCGATCCGCGCGAGTACTACCGAGGCATGAAGAGAGCCGGACGGCTGCGGCCCGCGAACCTGGCGGTGTTGAGGACGCTGGCGACCTGGCGCGAACGCGAAGCGAGACGCCGGGATATCCCACGGGCGTACGTCGTGACCGACGAGAATCTGGTGGCTGTGGCCGAGGCCGCTCCGGTCTCGCGCGATGGCCTGCTCGGAATGTTGCCGCGCGGCGCCAGGCGTCGCTACGCCGACGCAATACTGTCAGCGTGCGCCCGAGGCTGGGAGGAGCATGGCCGCGCACCGCTCGAGCCGCTGCCCGGGCCGCTCTCGAAGCGGGAGCGGGAAGCGGTGAAACGCATGCGGGATTTCGTCCGCGCGGCCGCGGACGGGCTGGGCATGGCGCCCGAACTATTGGGGCGCAGGCGCTTGATAGAAGCCTGTGTGCGGCGATTCTTCGCGACGGGCGATTTGCCGGAGGCATTGCTCGGCTGGCGCGCGCCGCTGCTCGGCGACCGTTTTCTCGAACTGCTGCGGGGAGCCAGGGGCTGAATGTGTTCCTCGTGCGGCGCCGGACGGGTTGCGCAAGCTGTCGGCCAACGGCTACTGTTCACGTATCGCGCCGGCTTCTTGAGAGAGAGGTGAGGCTCCGCACATGAAACAGCGCCCCTTCTGGGAGACCAAGACTCTCGCCGAGATGTCCGAAGAGGAGTGGGAGTCGCTGTGCGACGGCTGCGCGCGCTGTTGCACGCTGAAGCTCGACGACGAAGAAGGCCATGTCTTTTTCACCAATGTCGTGTGCCGCCTGCTCGATCAGGAACGCTGTCGCTGCAAGCACTACCCCGACCGGCACACGCTGGTGCCGGATTGCGTGGAGATCAACGCCGACAACATTGGGAAACTGAACTTTCTGCCGACCTCCTGCGGGTATAGACGTATCGCCGAGGGTCGGGGACTCGCCTGGTGGCACCCGCTGGTGTCCGGTTCGGCGGATACCGTTCACGCGGCGGGCATCAGCGTTCGCGGCAAGGTCGTTTCGGAATCCGGGGTGCATCCGGACGACCTCGAGAACCACATAGTTCGGTGGGTGGAGGCGTGAGCGGATCGTGGATCGCCTGGGCGGTCGCCGCCATCGCCGCTGCGGGCGCCGCCACCGGTCTCCACATGGTGCTCCGCCACTATCGACACGCGGCGCGCATCCGGTATCTGCTGCCCCTGCTGGTCGCCGTGTGGGCGCTCTTGCCGTGGCGCATCGCGGGAGATTCGGAGCATTTCGCGCCGGCTTTCGTCGTCCTCTTGTTCCGCGGCCTGTTCGAGCCGGAGGGAGAACCCGGGCCCGTAGCCGTCGGCTTGCTGCTGGCATCGACCATCGTCCTGGCGCTGTATTTCGTCGTTGTCGGCGTCGCATTCGCATTGAGGAAAAAGTCCGCCGCCGACCCGCGCTGACCGGCGCGAAGCGGCCACCCGACGTGCCTGGGGGCTCTCTATGCGGTAAAGTACGCCGCTTCGCCTGTCGTTGGCGGAGCGAGTTGCGCCTCCGCCCGCAAGCCCACCGTTTTTGGAGCAGGACCCTGAATGATCTTCGAGAGCACCGATACGTACATCGCAACGGACGAACTCTCAATGGCCGTGACGGCGGCCGTGGAACTCGAACGGCCGTTGTTGATCAAGGGTGAACCCGGCACGGGAAAGACGCTGCTCGCGGAGGAGGTTGCGCGCACTTTGGGGATGCCATTGATCGAGTGGCACATCAAGTCGCAGACGAAGGCGCTGCAGGGGCTTTACGAATATGACGCGGTGTCCCGCCTGCGCGACTCCCAGCTCGGCGACGAGCGGGTCGGCGACATCCGCAACTACATCAAGAGGGGCAAACTTTGGGATGCGTTCGACTCGGAGGAGCGCGTGGTACTGCTGATCGACGAGATCGACAAGGCGGACATCGAGTTTCCGAATGACCTGCTGCAGGAACTCGACCGCATGGAGTTCTTCGTCTACGAGCTGAACCAGACGGTCAAGGCCAGGCAGCGGCCGGTCGTCATGATCACGTCGAACAACGAGAAGGAGCTGCCCGATGCCTTCCTGCGCCGCTGCTTTTTTCATTACATCGACTTCCCCGACCGCGAGACCATGCAGGAGATCATCGAGGTGCATTTCCCCTCGATCAAGCAGGAGTTGGTCGGGGAGGCCATGGACATCTTCTTCGACGTGCGCAAGGTGCCGGGGTTGAAGAAGAAGCCGTCCACGTCGGAGCTCATCGATTGGCTGAAGCTGCTGATGGCGGACGACATTCCGAACGAGATTCTGACCAACCGAGATCCAAGCAAGGCGATCCCGCCGCTGTATGGCGCCCTGGTGAAGAACGAACAGGATGTGCACCTGCTCGAGCGGCTGGCGTTCATGAACCGCCGCAACAGCCGCGGCTGACCGCGACGGGAGCTGACGGTGCTCATCAACTTCTTCCTGGCGCTGCGGAAGTACAAGGTCCCGGTGACGATTCGTGAACTGCTCGACCTGATCAATGCGCTGAGTCGTCGTCTGGTGTATGCGGACATCGACGACTTCTACCTCCTCAGCCGCGCCTGCCTGGTCAAGGACGAGAAGCACTTCGACAAGTTCGACCGGGCGTTCGGCACGTACTTCAAGGGCCTGGACGACCTGGGGGGGCTGTTGGCGACGCTCATTCCCGACGAGTGGCTGCGCCGCGAATTCGAAAAGGCGCTGACGCCGGAGGAACTGGCGAAGATCAACTCTCTCGGTGGCCTGGAAAAGCTGATCGAGGCGTTCCGCAAGGCCAAGGAGGAGAGCGAGAAGCGCGCCCGGGAAGACGAGGAGGGCGACGGGGAGGAAGAAAACGACCGGCCGGGAAACGGCCCCGGCGGCATGCGCAGGGGAAAGAAGAAAAGGGCCAGGAAGGTCTGGGACCAGCGCCAATACCGGAACCTCGACGATTCCGTCGAGATCGGCACCAGGAACATCAAGATGGCGCTGCGGCGCTTGCGCAAGTTCGCGCGCGCGGGCAGGGAAGAGGAACTGGACATGGACAACACGATCCGGTCCACCGCCCACAACGGCGGCCTGCTGGACCTCCGCCTCCGGCCGGAGCGCAAGAACACGGTCAAGGTGCTGTTGTTGCTCGATATCGGCGGGTCGATGGACGCCCACGTCAGGGTCTGCGAGGAACTCTTCTCCGCGACCCGCACGGAGTTAAAGCACATGGAAAGCTATTACTTCCACAACTTCATCTATGAGTCCGTGTGGAATGACAATCTCCGCCGCATGAACGAACGCATTCCGACGTGGGAAATCTTCAACAAGTACCACCGGGACTACAAGGTGGTATTCGTCGGCGATGCCACGATGGCGCCCTATGAAATCACCCATGCGGGCGGCAGCGTCGAACACTGGAACGAAGAGCCGGGCGTAGTCTGGATGTCGCGTTTTCTCGACAACTACGAAAGGATGGTGTGGATCAATCCGACGCCGCAGGAGACCTGGGAATATTCGACTTCCGTCGGCATGACGCGCGATCTGCTGGATGGTCGAATGTATCCGCTCACTATCCGCGGCCTCGAAGAGGGCATGGGTTACCTGTCGAAGTAGTGCGCGACTGGCCGCGCGATCGGATGGCGCTATTCGATTTTGATGAAATCCTGATCAGGGACGCGCACGCCCTGCGGCGGCTCCTGAACGCGAAGGGGAGGCTCTCGGACCGCCAGCGCGCGCGCCTCGAGACCTCGAAGGCCGCGTACGCCCGGCGCGACGCGTCGGTCCCCCGAATCGATTTTCCTCCGGAACTGCCCATCGCGAAGCACATCGACGAGATCGTCGCCCTGCTGCGTTCGTGCCAGGTCGTCATCGTCGCGGGCGAGACCGGCTCCGGCAAGACCACCCAGTTGCCCAAGGCGTGCCTGCGCGCCGGCTTGGGCAGGCGCGGGATGATCGGCCACACGCAGCCGCGCAGGCTGCCCGCGCGCGCGGTTGCCGAACGCATTGCCAACGAACTCAAGACGCCGTTCGGCGGCGTGGTCGGATACGCGGTGCGCTTCGCCCAGCGGTATGGCGACGACACCCTCATCAAGGTGATGACCGACGGGCTGCTCCTGACCGAAATCCGAACCGACCGCGACCTGCACCGCTACGAAGTGCTGATCATCGACGAGGCCCATGAGCGCAGCCTGAACGTGGACTTCCTGATCGGCTACGTGAAAACGCTGTTGCGGCGGCGGCCGGATCTCAAACTCATCGTCACGTCGGCGACGATCGACGTCGAGGCGTTCCGGGCGCATTTCGACGGCGCGCCGGTGGTGGCCGTGAGCGGGCGCGGCTATCCGGTGGATGTCCTCTATCGCGAACAGGACGAGGGCTTCGAGCACGCGCTGCAGGGTTGCCTGGAGGAGATCGCGCGTGCCCGCGGGTCGGGACCGCGGGACGTTCTCGTGTTCCTGTCCGGGGAGCGGGAGATCTTCGATACATCGCGGTGGCTGAAGCGAGAGTATGGGGATCGCTACGACGTATTGCCCCTGTACGCGCGCCTGCCGGCTCGCGAACAACGCCGCATATTCGCGCCGGGGGAGCGCGAGGGGGCACCCCTCGCAAGAAGACAGAAGCGAGGGGGTACCCCTCGCAAGAAGACGGAGCGCGAGGGGGCACCCCTCGCAAGAACGAAGCCTCGGCAGCGGGTGGTGTTGGCGACCAACCTGGCGGAAACCAGCCTCACCGTGCCCAACATCGGCTATGTCGTCGATTCGGGCAATGCGCGAATCAGCCGCTACAGCTATCGTTCGAAGATACAGCGGCTGCCCATCGAGCCCGTCTCCCAGGCCAGCGCCGAGCAGCGCAAGGGCCGCTGCGGCCGCATCGCTCCGGGGACCTGCTATCGCCTCTACTCGTTGGCCGACTTCGACGGACGACCGCAGTACACGGACCCGGAACTGAAGCGCACCAACCTTGCCGCCGTCGTGCTGCAGATGCGCGCACTTCGCCTCGGCAAGACGGAGGATTTTCCGTTCATCGATCCGCCGGACCCGCGCGTGGTCAAGGATGCGGAGCTCACCTTAAGCGAACTGGGAGCGCTCGATGGCGAACGGCTGACGCCAGTCGGCCGCACAATGGCACGCCTGCCGGTGGACCCGCGCCTGGCGCGGATGCTGGTGGCGGCGCATCCGCTGGGATGCGTCAAGGAGATGCTCATCATCGTTTCCGCATTGTCCATCCAGGACCCGCGCGTGCGCCCGCTGGACAAACAGGAGGCGGCGGATCAGAAACATCGGGAGCACGCCGACGGGAAGTCGGACTTCGTGACCTTCGTGAATCTCTGGAACGCGTTGGAGACCGCGCGCCGGGACATGACCAGGAGCGCGTTCCGCCGCATGCTGGAGACGAGTTTCCTTTCTCCGTCCCGCGTGGGCGAGTGGCGGGCGCTGCATCGTCAACTGCTGCTCGCCGTGAAGCGGCACGGGATGCGCGTCAACGCCCGCGACGCCGACTACGCGAGCGTGCACCGGGCGCTCCTCGCCGGGTCGCTGAGCTTCATCGGCATGCGCGATGCCGACGCTGGAATGTACCGGGGAGCGAGGAATCTGAAGTTCCGCATCTTCCCGGGATCGGCGATGGCGCGCAGGCAGCCGCAGTGGATAGTCGCCGCGGAAATCGCGGAGACGCAACGGACCTATGCCCGCTGTGTCGCGTCCGTGGAGCCGCCGTGGATCGAACAGGCGGCGGCCAGCGTCTTGAAGCGCGCCTGGTCCGAGCCGCATTGGGACGAAGCGCGCGGCGAGGTTGTCGCCTTCGAGCGCGTGACCGTCTACGGTCTGCCGGTAGTGGAGCGACGCCAGGTCGGCTACGCCAAGATTGATCCAGAGGCGGCCCGGGAGATATTCGTCCGAGATGCTCTGTTGAGATCCGAAAGCGCGGTGTCGGCGCCGTTCCTCGACCGCAACCGCGCGACGGCGCGCAAGATTGCCGAACTGCAGGCGAAGTCCCGGCGCGCGGACTTGCTGGCGACGGACCGGGCGCAGGCGGCGTTCTACCTGGAACGCCTGCCGCGGGATGTGCTGAGCGCCAGGACACTCACCGCGTGGCTGCGGCGGGCGGATCCGGCTGCCGTCGCTCGTCTGCACATGACCGAAGCGGACTTGCTGTCGCGAACCGACTTCGGGGTCTCGGACGCCGATTTCCCGCCATCGCTGGTCGTTGATGGGCTTGAACTGGCCTTGAAGTACCGCTTCGCTCCCGGCCAAACCGACGACGGCGTTTCGCTTCAGGTCGGCCTCGGGGCGTTGCCGCATCTGGACAGGGACGACCTCGACTGGCTCGTGCCCGGATTCTTTGAGCAGAAGTGCGCGGCGCTCTTGAGAGCCCTGCCGAAATCGGCGCGGCGGCGGTTGCTGCCCCTGGGCGACAAGGCTCGCAGCATCGCCGCTCGTCTGTCGAGCCCGGACCACTATCGTCGAGGGGGGCTGCGCACGGCGCTGGCCCAATGCGTTGAGGAGGAATTCGGCCTCCGCCTGGAAGCGGCCGATCTCCGCGACGAGAACATAAGCCCGTTCCTGCGTATGAACGTGCAGGTGCTGGACGGCTCGGGCCGCACGGTCGACCAGGACCGCGATGTCGGCGCGCTCAAGGACCGGCTGTTGCCCCGGGTCGAGCGGCGCGCAGACACCGACATCAGGAAGCGCTTCGAATCGCGAGGCTTGCTTTGCTTCCCGTCCGCGGGCGTTCCGGAAACCCTGGTGATCGAGGACGGCGATATCCCTGCCGTCATGTATCCGGCGCTTCGGGACGACGGGGACCGCGTGGATCTCGTCATGCTGGCGCATCGCGCGAGCCGGGCGGCGACGAACAGGCGCGGCTACAGCCGCCTGGCCTTGCTGGCGGACCCCGGGACAAGCCGCTATCTGCGCAAGCGGGTCGACGCCGAGAGAACCATGGCGCTGCACTATGCGGCCCTTGGCGCGAAGGATACGTTGGCCGACGAACTGCTCCTCGCGTCGGCCTGGGCCTGTTTTTTCGACGCCTCGCTGCCGGAGAAGCTGTCGCTACCGCAGGCAGGACCGGCGTTCGATGCGTTGATCGATGCGCGGCGAGGGCGTCTGACCGCCGTTTTCACCTCGGTGCTCGAGGGCGGCCGCGAGATCCTGACCCGGCGTTTTGCCGCGGCGAACAAGATCGCCGCACTCGATTCGCCCGCGTTCGCACCAAGCCGGGACGACATGACCGGTCATCTCGAACGTCTCGTGCCCCCCGATTTTCCGAATCGTATTCCGCTGGAAGGGTTCGCGGACCTGTCGCGGTACCTGCGCGCGTTGGCGCACAGGGCGGACAATCTTCCCGGCCGCGTTCCGAAGGATCGGGAGAACCTGGCCGAGGCGGCGCGCTGGGAGGCGCGGGCAGCATCCGTTTCGGATGCCTTGCCCGGCGACCCGGAGGTCGTTCAGCTTCGATATCTGGTCGAGGAGTACCGCGTCGCGCTATTCAGTCAACGCATCGGGACGAAGGTAAGGGTGTCGCCCGAACGGCTCGCGAGGGCGCTGGAACCGCTCGAATCCAGAGCCCGACTACGGTAGCCGTCATAATAATTTCTGTCGCGGTTCTCCAGACTGTGAAAAAACTGTGCAAATATTCTTGACCCGTTTCCATGCTATAGGGATAGAATCGCGCAGAACGCCCGGTTTATCCGCGTTCGAGTGGTGGTTGCGTACCCTTAGCGATGCGTGATCGGAACAAAATTTCGGAAGGACGAGATCGATGAACTACAAAGTTAAGCCGATTACTGTTGCAGTCGGCGCGGTCATGACAGCTTGTCTGGCTGGCGCGGCGTTTGCTGACACGGAAGAGGATCCATTCGCCCTCGAAGCGGCTGGCGAAGGCTACAACCTGCTCGCCGGCGACCATGAAGGCGAAGGCGAGTGCGGTGAAGGCAAGTGCGGCGACGAAGGCGGCGACGACGGTGACGGCGACGACGGTGACGGCGACGACGCTGACGACGGCGGCGACGATGGCGACGGCGACGACGACGGCGGCGAAGAAGAGGAAGAAGCTGCTGCGGAAGAAACCGCTGCCGAAGAGTAAATCACCCAGGTGATGCTTGAAGTACCGAGCGCTGTTTGAGGCGCTCGGTACTTCACTTTCTCTAGTCATGAATTATCCCGTGCAGGGCGTTGGGCTCGGCTTGCGGCGGGGTATGTTTGTCCGGTTGGACGACCACGCGGCGGAAGTGGATGCCGCCGTCGACTTCATGGAGGTCGCGCCGGAGAACTGGATCGGCGTAGGCGGCCGATTCGGCCGACAGTTTCGCGGCTACGCGGAGCGTTTTCCATTTGTCTGTCACGGGCTGTCCCTTTCCCTCGGTTCCCCCGCGCCCCTCGATATCGATCTGCTCCGCAACATCAGGGCTTTTCTTGACGAATTCGATGTGCGCTGCTACACGGAGCACCTGAGTTACTGTAGCGATCACGGCCATCTTTACGACCTCATGCCGATCCCGTTCACCGGGGAGGCCGTGGAATACGTCGCCGGACGCATCCGGCGGACGCAGGATGTCCTGGAACGGCGCATAGCGGTCGAGCACATCTCCTACTACGCCGCTCCGGGCCGGGAAATGGGTGAACTGGAGTTCATCAGGGCGGTGATCGACCGCGCGGACTGCGACCTCCTGCTCGACGTCAACAACATCTACGTCAACAGCGTCAACTTCGGCTACGACCCGGAAGCATTTCTCGATGGTTTGCCCGGAGAACGCGCGGTGTACATTCACATCGCCGGTCACAGTGTGAGAGCGGCCGACCTGCGCATCGATACCCATGGCGCGGACGTGATCGAACCGGTTTGGGGGCTGCTCGAACGGGCGTATGCGAACTTCGGCGTGATTCCGACGCTGCTTGAGCGTGACTTCAATTTCCCGCCCGTGCCCGCGCTCCTCTCGGAGATCGAGCGCATTCGATCGATTCAGGACCGCGCGATTTCCAGAGCCGCTTTGGCGACGGCTGGCGCCTAAAAGGTGCGTGGCAGCAATCTGCCGAAGTTCCGCGCGCTGCAGTACGACTTCGCGGCGCACATCCGGCATCCCGATCACAACTCGCCGCCCGCCGGCATCGCGTCGCGGCGCATGGATGTCTACGTCGGCCTCGTCTATCAGAATATCGAGAATTTCCTCGCGAAGACGTTTCGCGTGGCACGCGGAATCTTGAGCGACGCGCATTGGAACGCGATGGTGCGCGACTTCATTCATCGCCACGTCTCGGGTTCGCCATATTTCCTGCAGATCCCGCAGGAGTTCCTCGTCTATCTGGAGACCGAGCGCGATTCTTCCGAGGACGCCCCGTTTCTGTTGGAGTTGTGCCACTTCGAGTGGGTGGCGCTGGCGCTGGACATGTCGGACGCGGAGCCGTTTGCGGAGCGTCCGGAAGCCCCGGTCCTCGACCGTCCTCTCGCGCTTTCGCCGCTGGCCCGGCCGCTGCGTTATCGGTTCCCCGTGCACAAGATAGGACCCGACTTTCAGCCGGCGGCGCCGGCGGAAGAAGCCACCTGGCTGATCGGCTACCGGGACGCGGCGGAGCGGGTGAGGTTCATGTCGTCCAACGAAGTGACCGTGCGTTTGCTGCAGATTCTCGGAGGCGCCCCCTCGGCGCGGGATGCGCTGAACCAGGTCGCCGGCGAACTCGAACGCGACCCCGAACGGATCGTCGAGTTTGGCGCGGACATCCTCGAACGGCTGGCCGCGCGAGGGATAGTTGGCGCGTCTGGAGATTGAATGGCCGCCTCGACAGCGCCGGCATGAATCGAGGCTGAATCGGTTGGTCGAATGGTCTTGTCGTAGGCGTTCGAAAGGAGTAGCGTGCGCGCCCTATCGCCACCACCTGCGGAAATCGAATGTCCATCGTGGTGATGGATGACGATGACGCTGTAGCCTCATCGTTAGTTCAGCGCCTTACCGAACTCGGTTACGACTCGACCCGCGGCCGCGCGGATCAGTTAGGGGTTCTCAGTGCCGCCGATATGTTCGTCCTGGGTTTTCGCGATGCCGCTTCCCTTGCGACGCTGGCGCGGCCTTTGGCGCGCAGGATGGAACGCGTTCCAGCAGTTCTGGTGGCCTTGTCCGCACCTTCCGCCGCGGATCTGACGCTGGCCATGGCCCTTGGATTCACCGATGTACTGCCGTGGCCGGCGCGGGCGGGCACGATTGCCGAAATCATGGACCGGAACGTCTATCGTTCGCGGGCGCGTCGCGCCAACGATCCCTCTCTGTTCCAGCAGGTCAGCGATCTGGAACAGGATCAGCGGGCAGGACGCTACATTCAGATGGGTATGCTGCCGCCCAATCCCGTCGCCATAGACCAATATCGGTTGCGCCACCGAATCCAGCCGTCCCTGCTCTTGTCTGGTGACTTCGTCGACTACTTCCGCATCACCGATGACCACTTCGTCTTCTACATCGCCGACGTATCCGGCCACGGCGCATCGTCGGCGTTCGTGACCGTGATTCTGAAAAATTTCTCCCGCCGCCTCAGGCGCGAGTACCGCCCCAGCATGCTGCGCGCGCCGGGCGAGATCCTCGTCGCGCTGAATCGCGAGATTCTCGACAATCGCATCGACAAGCATGTCGCCATGTTTATCGGCGTCGTCGACCTGAGGACCAACGAGCTTTGCTACGCCAACGGCGGACACCTGCTCCACGCCATCCATGTCCGGGACCGCGAATCGCGCTTGCTCGAACTGGCCGGCAAGCCGGTCGGCCTGTTCGATCAGGTCGAATACGTATCCGCGTCGGCCGAGCTCGAGGAGGGAGACAACCTCGTGCTGTTGTCCGATGGCGTCCTCGACGTCATGTCGGAGACGGGGTTTGCGAACAAGGAATCCCGTTTACGACGCAGTGCCGTGGAATGCGATGCGGACATGGATCGGTTCTGGTCCGCTATCGGCATCGATGCCACGGTCGCCGGGCCGGACGACGTGACCTGCCTCATGGTCGGCTGTGAGGGCTAGCTGAGGATGAACAGTCGGCAGACGGCTCGTCTACTTGCCGAGCGCGCGGCCTCGGGCGCCAGGACGCCCGGCCGCATTCTCGTCGCCGATCACGACGGCATGTACCTGATCAAGTTCGTCGGCGACGTGCGCGTGAACCTGTGCGCGGCGGTGGACGACTTCCTCGCGGAAATGTTTCGGGACGAGGACTTCAAGTCGGTGCTGGTCGACCTGACGGCCACCGAGGGCATCGACAGCACTTCGCTTGGCATTCTCGCCAAATTGTCCATCAAGGCTTCGGACCTGTATGGATTCACGCCGACCCTGGTGTCGACGAATTCCGACATCACGCGCGTGCTGCGAACTGTCGGTTTCGACGACGTGTTCCACATCGTCGAGAAACCCCTCGTGGATGAGGCGCAAATCGCCGAGTTGCCGCAGGCGGAGACATCGGTCGAGAACCTGCGCCGACGCGTACTCGAGGCACACCGGGCGTTGATGGGGTTGAACGAGTCGAACCAGGAGAAATTCCGGGATCTTGTCGCTACCCTGGAGGCGGTTCGGCCGTCCGATCGGCAGCCGTACTGAGGCGGATTCTCGCCCGCGATGCTCCGAGGCGAATTCAGGTGCGCTTCCTCGCGGCCAGTTTGGTGGCAATGAAGTCCTCGTGGCTGAGGTAGAGAAGCCTTTAGCCCACTAGTGTTCCGTCAAGCCTAAAAATGCGAGTGTAGCTGCGAGGGATTTTTGGTTCCTGGCGAGGCGCGACGACGCGGTGTGGCAGGCACCACACAAGGAGGAGCAACGGAGCCTTCAGCCGGGGAGCGCGAGGGCACCCCTCGCATGAAAACCACCAGGGGCCAAAAAGACCCGCAGATACCCGTAGATTTAGGTTTGACGGAGCACTAGATTACCGCGCGCCCGTGACGCCCAGGGAACTCCGACGATGCGAGTCCTCCAGCGTTGGTGGCGGCTTTGTTCCATGAAAGGTCGGCGATCTTGCGTATCACGTATTCCTCGTAGTGATGCCGCTCGCCGCTGAAGCGGGTCAGACGCCACAACTCCGTGAGCAGCGCGGTTTTTTCTTCCACAGTGAGTGCGTCGTTCAGGGTTCGCGTGAATGGGAAGAGGCCGGTGCTCGCGTCGTGGTCGGCCCTGGCTTGACCAATCAACGCCTCTATCGCGGCGTCGTCCATGGTCGACGAGCGGGGCCGGCCGTGGGACACTTGCGTCACGGCGGTGCAAGTTGATTGCGGGGCGTGCCACCGACGCGAAGTTGGATGTCGGCGTAACATGGGCCGCTATCGTGGTGACGGGGCCCGAATTCATTGGGTTCATTGGGTGTCGGAGGATTCCCCATCTTTTTCCCGCCTTTTCCTCCATTTTTCCTTCATTTTCACGTTGCATGCGTTTATCATGCGCCAACTTGGCCCAAGCTGAGCATGCCGTCCGGACAAATAATGCTAAGTCAAAAAACCATTCGCGCCCCTGTACACGCCATCGGTATTGGCGTGCACTCGGGCAGAAACGTGCGCATGACGCTTCGCCCTGCCGATGCCGATACCGGGGTCCGGTTCATTCGCACCGATATCAGGAACTCCCGTCCTGTCCGTGCCTTGGTACAGAACGTATCGGACACGACATTGTCCACCAGCATCATTCAGGATGGTGTGCAAGTGGCGACGGTAGAACACCTGATGTCGGGCCTATGGGGCCTCGGAATCGACAATCTCCTGGTCGAACTTTCCGGCGAGGAAGTGCCGATCATGGATGGAAGCGCCGCGCCGTTCGTCAACTTGATCCGGAGCGTAGGCATTCAGGAGTTGCCCGCCGCCAAGAAACTGTTGCGGATCACGCGCAAGATCATGGTGTCGCAAGGGGAAGCTCAGGCTTCTCTCTCGCCGTATTGCGGGTTCAAGGCAGCCTATACCTTCGTCAAGGACCACCCGGTCTACCGGCGGTACCCGAAATACGCGGAACTCGATTTCGCGCACAACTCGTATGATGATGTCAGCCGCGCCCGGTCATTTGGCGAAGTTGAAGAGCTCGAGCAGGCCCGCGCCATCAACCGATGCCTCGGTTCGAGTCTCGAAAACGCTGTCGGCATCAACGGCGGCGGCATCATGAACGCGGGGGGCCTGCGCTACGAGGACGAATTCGTCAAGCACAAGCTGCTCGATGCGATCGGCGACCTCTACCTGCTCGGCAGGCCGGTAATCGGCGCTTTCGAAGGCTACATGTCGGGTCATGCGCTCAACAACAAACTCGCCCGCGCGCTCCTGCGAGTCGACGATGCATGGGAACTGGTGACGGCGGACGGGCAGGAGGTCATGGACGACCTCGCGGCTGCGAACATCGTCTGAGATCGCCTTAAGGCCCGCCGCATCGGGCCAGCCTTTCTCACCGACGGATTGCCGCTCGACGCGGATCATCGTCGGTGCGACCGGGCGCAGGCGCGGCGCGTTCCCTTATAATATTGCCCGATTCCACTGTCCGTATTCTGGATGACTGTTCGCACCCGCGTTGCGCCTTCGCCTACGGGCGATCCCCATGTCGGCACCGCTTATGTGGCGCTTTTCAACTGGGTGTTCGCCCGCCAGCACGGCGGCCAGTTCATCCTGCGCATCGAAGATACCGATAGGGAACGATCCGACGCCAGGGCGGAGTCCATGATCGTCGACGCGCTGCGATGGGCGGGTATCGAGTGGGACGAAGGGCCGGACCGGGATGGGCCCTGCGGTCCCTACCGGCAAAGCGAGCGCGGGGATATCTATCGCCGCCACGTTCGGCGACTCGTCCACGAGGACAAGGCTTTCTACTGCTTTTGCGGGTCCGAGCGCCTGGATGCGTTGCGACGCGCGCAGCGCGAACGGGGCGAGACGCCGCGCTACGATGGTCTCTGCGCTGGATTGGATCCCGCCGCCGCGGCAGACCGGGTAGAGGAGGGGGAGCCGCACGTGGTGCGCATGCGCGTGCCGTCCGACGGCGCTTGCCGTTTCGAGGACCGGCTGCGCGGGGTGATCGAGATTCCCTGGTCCCAGGTCGACATGCAGGTCCTGCTGAAGAGCGATGGATTTCCCACCTACCACCTCGCCGTGGTTGTCGACGACCACCTGATGGGCATCACCCATGTCCTGCGCGGCGACGACTGGATCAGCTCGATGCCGAAGCACCAGCTCCTCTATCAATATTTCGGCTGGGACATGCCGGAGCACGCGCACCTGCCACTGCTGCGCAACCCGGACAGGAGCAAGCTGTCAAAGCGCAGGCATCCCGCCAGCCTGCACTACTTTCGCGATGTCGGCTATCTGCCCGAAGCGCTCCTGAACTACCTTGGCCTGATCGGCTGGTCGATGCCGGACGAGCGCGAGGTGTTCAGCGTTAAGGAAATGATCGCGGAGTTCGATCTCGACCGCGTATCCAGGGGCGGACCGATCTTCGATCTGGAAAAGCTCAATTGGTTGAACGGCCAGTACATCCGGAACCTGACGCCGGCCGATTTCGCCGACCGGGTCGGACAATGGGCGCTCAACCGCGACAGGCTCGAGCGACTTGTGCCGCTGATTCAATCCCGCGCCGAGCGTTTCATCGACATCGCGCCCCAGGTCGACTACCTGTTGGGCGAACGCCGAGCCCTGTCGGCGGATCTGTTCCAGCACAAGACGTTGACGGCGGAGGACTGCAAGCGCGTCCTGCACCACACCCTCGCGATGATGGCGACGGTGCGCGCGTGGGAAAGCGGCGAACTGATGCGGGAGTGCAGGGCGCTGGCCGCGGCGATGGACATCAAGCTGCGCGACTTCCTGTTCCCGCTGTTCGTCGCGGTCTCCGGTCGCGCGGCGGCGCTGCCGTTGTTCGACTCCATGGCGTTCCTCGGCGCGGACTTGACCCGGACGCGCCTGCGCTCCGCCGTAGTCGCCCTTGGCGGGACATCAAAAAAGGCGACGAGACGACTGGATAAGGAATACGCTGCCGTTCGCGCGGCCACCTCTTCCGACTCGTCCGACTCGGAGAACTGAGGAGATCGGCGAAGCGGATACCCCGGTCGCTCGCCCGGTGCGGGTTCAAGGGCGGCGAGACTGGCGGCATGTAGTATCGTCGACGTGTCGAGCGAGCTCGACGATTCTCTTTTTATCATTGTAAATCATCCATAACATAGACAATATGCGCGTCTATGATTCCCAGAACACTTCGCGATGATGTTCTAAACGCGCTAGAACTGCAGGCGGCGGTCGCTATTGTCGGCCCGCGACAATCGGGCAAGACCACGCTGGCGCTTGATGTCGGCGATCGGCGTGATGCGATCTACCTTGATCTTGAGGATCGGGATGACCGTAATCGTCTCGCGGAACCCGTTTTGTATCTTGATGGCGTCGAGGATCGGCTCGTGATTCTTGACGAGATTCATCGTGCCCCGGAACTGTTTCAGACCCTGCGGGGTGTGATCGACCGCGGGCGCCGCCAAGCGAAAGGCGTGGGTCGGTTTCTCATTCTAGGATCGGCTTCGATTGATCTCCTGCGGCAATCCGGCGAATCGCTTGCCGGCCGGATCTCCTATCTCGACCTGACGCCGCTATCGCCCATCGAAGTGGAGGATGGACGCGCTGCCCGAGAACGTCTCTGGTTGCGTGGCGGATTCCCGATGAGCTACCTCGCTGCCGATGACGATGCGAGCTTGACTTGGCGCAAGGACTTCATCAGAACGTATCTGGAGCGTGACGTTGCCGAGTTCGGTCCGCGTGTGCCGGCGGCCGTGCTCGAACGACTCTGGACGATGCTTGCCCACCGACAGGGAGCGCTCCTCAACGCCTCGGCATTGGCGCACGCGCTGGAGGTGAGCCCTCAGTCGGTCACGCGATACGTGGACCTGCTGGTAGATCTGCTGCTTGTCAGGCGTCTCCCGCCGCTGAGGGCGAACGTTGGAAAGCGCCTGGTGAAGTCGCCGAAGGTCTACGTTCGTGATAGTGGCTTGGTGCATGCGCTGCTGGGTATCCCGTCTTTGGAGGCGCTCGCGGGACATCCGGTGGTCGGCCAGAGTTGGGAGGGTTTTGCCGTCGAGACTCTCTTGGCGGCATTGCGCTGGCCAGCCTTGGCGTCCTTCTACCGGACTGGCGGCGGGGCCGAGATCGACCTCGTCATTGAGTTCGGGAGCGACGAGATGTGGGCAATCGAGATCAAGCGCTCGCTTGCGCCCAGGGTCAGCCGCGGCTTTCACTCCGCCTGCGAGGATCTCAAGCCTGCTCGCGCTTTCGTCGTTCACGCAGGTGAAGACCGCTTCCCAGTCTCCGGACAGGCGGAAGGGATCGGCCTTCGGGAACTGGCATTGAAGCTTCGCAGCAGGTCGTAGTTTCCGCGAGGAGCCCGCGCATTGCATTGAAGTCGATCTCGTACCCGTCCAACAACCGAAGCTAAAGCGGTTCGCCGGACAAGTGTGAGGAAGACAGGCAAAAATTGACACCGCGAACGGGGCGCATATCATCGCGCGCCTGACGTCGCGTGCATTCGCGACGTCTCCTGGGGCCATAGCTCAGCTGGGAGAGCGCCACAATGGCATTGTGGAGGTCGCCGGTTCGATCCCGGCTGGCTCCACCACATTCTCACCTGCGTACCTATTAAAACAATTAGATACACGTACTTTTTCATCTAAATTATGATGCATAGGCAGGATGCCGCATCTGCCGATAGACCCCGCCGTTCGTGAGGGTCAGGGCAGCTTCAGCTCACTACAAAACGTGCGGAATGGAAGGATGCGCGTCCCGCTCGAGACGTAATCTCGTTCGCCCAGGCGGACCTGGTAGAAGTTCTTGATCGACGTTCTCTGGCGGAAGTATTCAATCGCCCGATTCGGTGACTTGTCGGCGGACTTGCACTCCACGGCAAAGAGCGGTTCGTTGTCTCGGATCACGACGAAGTCGATTTCGCGGCGGTCCGTGTCCCGAACGAACCTGAGTTCCATCCGATAGCCCTGGGTATCTTCCAGCAGGTGGCAATACTTCAGGAGGTGACAGGCGACAAGGTTCTCAAACCGCTCGCCCTTGCCCGGTGTCTGCGACCAGTCCCAGAGATAGAGCTTGGCCTCCTTCTTCACTGCCCGTATTCGGGGTGCGCCGAATGGCGGAATGCGGAAGCACACAAAGAGGTTTTCCAGGATCCCCAGCCAGCGCGCGACGGTCTCGTGGGCTACCTGCAGATCCTCGCTAAGGCTCCTGATAGACAACGGCGAGCCGACCCGATGCGGCAGCGCCTCCACAAGCAGCTCGACCAGCGCGACGTGGCGCACGTTTTCAAGATCGCGGAGATCTTCGTACAGCACGCGGGACTGTCTCTCCCGTTGCCACCGTCGCCACATTCGCGTGTCGCCAGCGAGGAACGGTTCGGGAAATCCACCGAACTGCATCAAGGCATCCAAATCGGCCGGAGACGGATTTGCGGCGAGTTCGCCCAAGGACAAGGGATGCAGCCGGTAGTAGTGGTAACGCCCTTGCAGGGAGTCGCCGCCCTTGCGGCATGTCATACGGCAGGATAGTTCGGGTCCGGCATGAGTAAAGTCATCCTGACTCTATATTTCTCATGAGTAAAATAGACTTCATATGAAAATGCACGGGAGGATGGGCCTGCGGCGAACGACCATCCGTGCTTGTTGCGATGTCAGTCGCGTGAACGGAGCGCCTCCGCGATAAGCCGCGCCAACCAGTCGGCATCGAGATGGCCCGCCCGCCGCGTCCATCGCTCCCTTGCGACGCGTTCTGCGTCTTTCGTCGCGCCGGCATGGATCGTCGCCGAGATCAGCAGGTCGATGAACACATCGCGTTGCGCGTGGCTGCCGCCGAGCCGTTCCAGGTCCGGCATGGCTTCAAGCATCCGTTGGGCAGCGGCTTCGTAGCGGTTTTGGCCGTAGGCAACGATGGCCTTGCATACGAGCGCCACGACGGGGCCCGAGGGTTGCGCCCCGTCGTCGAGCAATGTTGCGATGGCCCGCTCAAGACCCGAAAGGGCGTCGCTATCCCCCACCGAGGCATGGGCCATGGCCAGGTGGGCGTTGACGAAGGGCACGCCCGGTTCCGGAAAGTATTTTCGCGCGAACGCGGCGACCTCCCGACTTTCCCTGGTGCCGAGCGGGTGGCCTGCGATTGCGGCCCGCGTGATGAAGGATGCGGCGTCGATGGTGGTGAACATGGGCAACGCGCGGGAGGCCGCTGGGCGAACGCTATCGCGATAGATGGCGATGGCACGCTCGGCATGGCCCCGCTGCAGGGCGAAGAGCGCCCGGTGCCAGGAAAGGTGTCCGTGCAACACGGCGGTGCGGTCATAGTTCGGCAGCCAGGCGTCGATCAACGCCTCTCCCTCGACCGCCGCGCCCTCCTCGTAATACCCGTGGACTCGGCCGTGCACGGCATTGGCGTTGTCGGGATTCAGTTCCAGTGCCTGGTCGAGCATGGGGATGCCGGCTTCGGCGCGTCCGGCTTCGACCAGGGCCCATCCGAACGCCGCGAGGAACCACCAGTCGTCTCCCCACGCGTGAGCCACGCTTGCGAGCAGCTCCGCCTGCTGGGCGTGAAAGTCATTGAAGCCACCGAAGCCGAGCAGCCCGTACACCCCGAGGGCGAACGACAGGGGCACCGCATCGCGCGGATACGCGGCGGCGTGTTCGCGCACCGCGCGAAGTGCCTGTCGCGACTCGCCGCGTAGCGCGAGATGGACGATGTCCGCGTGACGGCGCTCGCGCACGGACAGGCGCGCCGCCAAGTCGCGGCCGAGAGCGGCGTACCGTCGTGCTTCCCCGGTGTCGCCGTCCGATGCCAGAGACCGCGCTTTCGCGCAATGCGCCAAGGCGAAATCGGGGTCCAGTGTCAGTGCCTCGTCGATGAGGACGCCGCTACCCGGCTGCAACGCGAACAGAAGGTCGCCCGCCTCGTCGTAGAGTGCCGCCGCGCGCGCCGAGTCCGTCGTGATGGATTGGCCGAAGCGGTCTTCATGCATGGGCGAGTCGCGTGATCCAGCGGCGTCTTCTGGTTGATTTCCGCCACGCTACCGGCGCGTGAACGTGCGCGGTTGCCGTCGGTTACCTGGCGACGGATATGGCTTCGAAGTCTTCGGCGCGCAACGCTTCGACCAACTCGGGCTCCGACGTCACGGGATTGGGGAAGCGCGTCGCGCACCGACCGACCTGGCTCACGATGTGGGCATCGCTGCCGCCGATACCGAGGTAGTTGAACCGAACGGCCATCCGCTGCGCGATGTCGTCCTCGTCACTGCGACTGCCGCCGTTCTTGACCTCTACGATTCGCACGCCCCTTGGAGGACCGAGCGCGTCGATGTGCGCGCTCATGCCGACGCGTTTGCGTCCCGGATGGCAAGGCACTGCCACCGCGTCGTTACGGTCGCAAGCCTCGACAACATCTTCCAGGGACAGGTCGATGGATGCAAAGTCGAATTCCCGCGTCAGGGATTCGGTCACGCCGAAAACGAGCACGTGGCCGTACTCGGTTTCGACTTCGCTGCCCTTCAGAATGATCAGCCCGAATTGCTCCGCGAGCTCGGAGTAGTCGGATTCGAAGTCGAACTGGCGATGTTCGGTGAGCACGAATCCGTCGATGCCGATGTCCCGCGAGCGGATCCACTGGCAATAGTTGCGCACTTTCGCGCGACCATCGTCGGATTTGACCGAGTGCGTGTGGAGGTCGAGTATCACGGAGCCTTCAGCCGGGGAGCGCGAGGGGATACCCCTCGCAAAGGAGCCTTCAGCCGGGGAGCGCGAGGGGATACCCCTCGCAAAGAAGATGCGATTTCTCCGGGCGACTTCACGCGCGCCCATTCGTCGTCGAGCCGCGCCCGCATCGCCGCTTCGGTGCCCGAGTTGTCCACGACCACGTCGGCGCGGGCGGCGCGTTCCGCGTTCGATAGCTGCGCATCTATGCGCGCCTGGACGGCTGATTCGTCCAGGCCGTCGCGCGCCATTGCCCTCATCCCGGCGACATCCCGGTCGACCGCGACCACCCAGGTCTCGTCGACCGCGTCCTGCCAGCCCGCTTCGAACAGCACCGCCGCCTCGAGCACGACAATGGCGTCGGCGTCTCTCGCTCGCACGGTCGCGATTTCGCGCTCGGCGAGACGACGGATCTCGGGCCAGACGATATCGGTGAGGCGCTTCAGCGCGGCGGGGTCGCCGAATACCTTGCTGCCGAGCGCCCTGCGGTCGAGTTGACCGTCGGCCCCGAGGACATCCTTCCCGAACGCCGCCAGCACCGCCCGATACGCATCGGTGTCCGGCTCGTAGACGCGGTGGCCAAGCGCGTCCGCGTCGATCACGTGCGCGCCCAAGGATGCGAGTTGGCGGGCGGCGGTCGACTTCCCCGAAGCGATGCCCCCGGTCAAACCTATGACCAAGTCGGACTCCAAAACGAACGAAGCCATGTTAGCGGTTACAATGACGGAGTGAAACGACCCGGGATTGTCTTCGTCCACTCGGACGGTCGCCGGCAGGCGCTCGCCGCAAACATCGGGGAATCCATCATGGACTGCGCGCTCGACAATGGGGTGCCAGGTATCGAGGCGCAGTGCGGCGGCGCGTGCCTGTGTTCGACGTGCCACTGCTACGTCGAAGCGTCCTGGTTCGGCAAGCTGCCCGCGATGATCGACGACGAGCAGGTGCTCCTGCAGTACCTCGACGACTGGCGCAACAACAGCCGACTGTCCTGCCAGGTATTCATGACGGAGTCTCTGGACGGCATCGTCGTGCATATCCCGGAGAGACAATGGCGAGGTCAATGATAGCGGCGTCGGCCGAAGGCGCGGCGCGCCCCACCTTTCGAGAGCAACTGGAAGTTTCCTGGGAACGCTCCGGCGGTTTCCTTTGCGTGGGGCTCGACCCCGACCTGGAACGCGTGCGCGCACTCGTGCCCCACAGCCAGCGTCCCATGCTCGACTTCTGCCGCGCGATCATTGACGTCACGGCCGATATCGTTTGCGCCTACAAGCCGCAGATCGCGTTCTTTTCGGCGTGCGGCGCGGAACATGACCTCGAAGCGCTCGTTGCATACATCCACGCGACGCACCCCGGAATCCCGGTGCTCCTCGACGCCAAGCGCGGCGACATCGGGTCCAGCGCCGAGCAATACGCGAAGGAAGCGTTCGAACGCTACGACGCCGATGCCGTCACCGTGAATCCCTACCTCGGATGGGAGGCCATCGCGCCGTACCGCCGTTACACCGGACGCGGCGTGGCGCTGCTCTGCCGCACGAGCAATCCGGACAGCGGCTGGCTGCAGGAATATCCGCCGGACGACCCGCTGTACCTGCGCATCGCCCGCGCCGCCGCCGCACGCGACGAGGGCGATCTGATGCTGGTGGCGGGGGCGCCGTATCCCGACCAAATGGCCTCCGTGCGCGAAGCGGCTGGCGACTTGCCCCTGCTGGTGCCGGGGGTTGGCGCGCAGGGAGGCGATCCGGCGGCGGTCCGACGCTGCGTGGCGTCGAACGGCCGGGGACTCGTGGTCAGCGCCTCTCGCAGCATCATCTACGCGGGGGGCGCCAGCGATTTCCCCGAGGCGGCGCGCGTGAGCGCGGAGCGGTTGTACAACATGGTTCGCATCCCGTCGGATCGGTAGCGTGGCGCGCGGCGAATCAAGGGATTCCACGCAAACGGAGGAATGACGATGGCTGGGCGTACTCCCTTCGCTTGGGACGACCCGTTCCTGCTCGACGACCAACTGTCGCAGGAAGAGCGGTTGATACGCGATTCCGCGCGGGATTTCGCAGAAGACCGACTGATGCCGAGAGTGGTGGAAGCCAATCGGCACGAGCGCTTCGACCGCGAGATCATGAACGAGATGGGCGCGGCGGGTTTCCTTGGCGCCACGCTGCCGGAGCAGTACGGCTGTGCCGGAGTGTCCTACACGGCCTATGGCCTGGTGGCCCGCGAGATAGAGCGCGTCGACAGCGGCTATCGCTCCGCCATGAGCGTGCAGTCGTCCCTCGTCATGTACCCGATCTACGCCTACGGCACCCAGACGCAGCGCGAGCGGTTCCTGCCGGGCCTCGCCACCGGCGAATTGGTGGGATGCTTCGGTCTGACGGAGCCGGACCATGGCTCCGATCCGGCGGGCATGGTGACGCGAGCGGTCAGAGATGGCGACGACTATGTCCTGAACGGCGCCAAGATGTGGATTACGAATTCGCCGATAGCGGATGTCGCCGTCGTCTGGGCCAAGCTCGACGGGATCATACGGGCGTTCCTGGTGGAACGCGGCATGGAAGGCCTTTCCACGCCGACGATCAAGGGCAAGATGAGTTTGCGCGCGTCGGTCACGGGGGAAATCGTGCTCGACGATGTGCGTGTCCCGGGCGAGAACCTGCTGCCGGGCGCGAAAGGGCTCGGCGGTCCGTTCGGCTGTCTGAATCGCGCCCGCTACGGCATCGCCTGGGGCGCGATGGGCGCGGCGGAATTCTGCTGGCACGCCGCGCGGCGCTACACGCTGGACCGCAAGCAATTCGGCCGGCCGCTTGCGGCGAACCAGCTCATCCAGAAGAAACTTGCCGACATGCAGACGGAAATCTCTCTGGGTCTGCAGGGCTGCCTGCGTATCGGTCGGCTGCTCGACGAGGATCGCCTGCCTGTCGAGACCATATCCCTCATGAAGCGAAATAACTGCGGCAAGGCCCTCGACATTGCCCGCATGGCGCGCGACATGCACGGCGCCAACGGCATCGCTGACGAGTTTCACGTCATGCGCCACGTCATGAACCTCGAGACGGTGAACACCTATGAGGGAACGCACGATATCCACGCGTTGATCCTGGGGCGGGCGCAGACGGGGTTGCAGGCCTTTACCGGCGGCTGACCGGAGACATTCCCGCTCCCCGTTGTCAGCCGCGACGCCGACGGTGATATCAAACCGCTATTGGATAGTGGAACTATGATGAAAAAGGGTGGGGATGTTCGATGACCACCTATCTTCGGCAGTCGCGCTTCAATATGGTCTAGTGCCGATTGCCAATTAAGGGAAGGGAGATGATTCGGACGCTTATCGTGGACGATCACGAGTTGTTTCGCGCCGGACTGAGCCGCGCTCTCGCCGATGTCAACATTGTCGATGTCGTTGGTCGTGCCGATAGCGGCGAACGCGCGATAGAACTCAGCCGGGAATTGCTGCCTCACGTCGTATTGATGGACATCGTCATGCCGGGCATAGGCGGCCTCGAAGCCACGCGACGCATCATTCGCCTGGAAAAGAACATCAACATCATCATGGTCACCGGGTGTCGAGACGAACCCTATCCTTCCCAATCGCTGAAAGCGGGCGCCTGTGGCTACGTGACCAAGAGTTCCAGCCTGGAAGAACTGATGACGGCGATTCGCCGGGCGTTCGTGGGCCAGCGGTTCGTGAGCGCCGATGTCGCGCAGACGCTCGCGTTGCGAACTCTTGACGATGAAGATGTCTGTCCCTTCGAGCAACTATCCAGCAGAGAGATGCAGATCACGCTGATGGTGATCAATTGTCATCGCGTGCACGAAATCTCGCATAACCTGCATTTGAGTCCCAAGACCGTCAACAGCTACCGCTACCGGATTTTCGAGAAGTTGAAGGTGTCGAGCGATGTGGAACTGGCGCTGCTGGCGGTCAAGCATGGGATGATCCATCCGTCGTTGCCGCTATCGCCGAGCAGACCGCCTTCGGAGGAGGAGGAAGAAGATTCGGCGGCGCCGAGCGGTCCGGTTCGCGCGACGAAGGTCCCGTCCGGGCAACCCGACGTCAAGCTCGCGAATATGCCCGGATGACGGCGGCGGCATGATCGGCCGGGCTGCCGACGCGGGATCGCGGATCCGGCGGTAAGGCCCGGCCGCCTCGCGCGCGGCGTTGCCCCCGGGGGGCACGTCGCCGTATAGTTCGGCGATGGCGGGAACCGCACGGTTCGACCCGGAAACCTTTCTGGCGTCTCTCACGAAGAAGCCTGGCGTCTATCGCATGCTCGACGCCGACGGCCGGGCGCTCTATATCGGCAAGGCGCGCAACCTCAGGGCGCGCGTGACGAGCTACTTTCGCGCTTCGGGTCTTTCCGCGAAGACCATGGCACTGGTTTCCAGGATCGCCGATGTGCAGGTCACCGTCACCCACAGCGAAACCGAGGCGTTGCTGCTCGAACAGAGCCTGGTCAAGCAAGAGCGACCGCCTTACAACGTGGTCCTGCGGGATGACAAGTCGTATCCGTACATCTGTCTGACCGACCACGCCGAGTTCCCGAGGCTGACGTTCCATAGGGGCGCGAAACGGGCGGACGCCCGCTACTTCGGGCCGTTTCCGAGCGCATACGCCGTGCGCGACAGCCTCAATATCCTGCAGAAGCTGTTTCAGCTTCGCTCGTGCGACGACGGGTTCTTTCGCAACCGGTCTCGACCGTGCCTGCAATACCAGATCAAGCGTTGCAGCGGTCCGTGCGTGGGTCTGATCGACGCGGAGCAGTATGCGGAGGACGTTCGCCTCGCGGTGCTCTTTCTGGAGGGTTCCAGCCAGTCGGTGCTGGACGAACTCAAGCGCAAGATGGATGGCGCCGCGGCCAAGCTAGAGTTCGAACGGGCCGCCAGGTATCGCGACCAGGTCTCGCACCTGCGGCGGGTGCAGGAGAGCCAGTACGTGCACGGCGCCTCCGGCGACGCGGACATATTCGCGCTCGCCGTCGAAGGTGGTTTTGCTTGCGTGCAGGGGCTATTCGTTCGCGACGGTCGGGTCCTGGGTCAACGCACCTGGTTCCCGAAGAACGAACTCGGCGTCGCACCGGGCGAATTGTTGTCGGCATTCCTGTCGCAGTACTTCTTCGGCGGCGCGGAGCGCGAGATTCCGAAGAGCGTGATCGCGTCGTCGCCGCTTGATGACCGCGATGTCCTGCGGGATGCGCTGACCACGCGCGCGGGTCGCAAGGTCGAGCTGTCCATCCGGGTGCGCGGGCAACGCGCGCGCTGGCTCGACATGGCGCAGGAGAATGCGTCGCTTTCGCTCGGCGCCTATCTCGCGGACCGGAGGAACGTCTTCGCCCGCTTCGTCGATCTGCAGGAAGCGCTTGGCATGGAGGACCTGCCGCAACGCCTCGAGTGTTTCGATATCAGTCATACCGGCGGAGACGAGACGGTGGCGTCCTGCGTCGTGTTCGATACCAACGGTCCCCTGAAGTCGGACTACCGTCGCTTCAACATAGAAGGTGTCGCGCCGGGAGACGACTTCGCCGCCATGGAGCAGGCCCTGCGCCGACGCTATCGACGGAGTTCTCGGCGCGCGAGCGCGGAGGGGAGCGCTCCACGCGGACAGGACGAAGCGGCTTTTCCGGATGTGCTCATCATCGATGGCGGCGTCGGCCAGCTCAACCGGGCCGTCGATGTCATGAACGAACTGCAGATCGAGGACGTCGCGCAAGCCGGGGCTCGAGCGAGTCCTCGCGGCGGGGGAGGGTGATCTGGCCCTGTCGCCGAGCGGCGGCGCCCTGCATCTCTTGCAACACATCCGCGACGAGGCGCATCGATTCGCCATAACCGGGCATCGCGGGCGGCGCCAGAAACGGCAGCGCCGATCCGAATTGGACGGCATTCCCGGCGTGGGAGCGAAGCGCAAGCGCGAACTCCTCGCGCACTTCGGGTCGGTCGCGTCCGTCAAGGGGGCCAGCGAAGAAGAGATCGCCAAGGTTCGGGGCATCAGTCGGCGGCTCGCGCAGAACGTCTACGCGGCGCTGCACGCGGGCTAGCAGACTGTTCGATCTAGCCGCACTAGCGGCAAGATCGACTGGGTGGCTGGCGGGCAGGTGGGACGAGACAGTCGGGCCTGGGCGGGGTAAAACACGGCGCCCGCCAGGGCGACAGATTTTGTGGCGCTAGTGGCACGGAGATTCGCGCGTTCGGGCGCGCTAGAATACTCGCCCATGGAAGTCAATCTGCCGAATATCGTGACCGGGGCGCGAATCGCCCTCATTCCAATCTTCGCGGTGATCTACGTGTTCGCCGATGCGGGGCATTGGGTGGCGGCGATGTTGTTCGCCGCTGCCGCGCTTACCGACTGGCTGGATGGTTATCTGGCCAGGCGGCTGAACCAGACGACGCCGTTCGGCGCTTTCCTCGACCCGGTGGCGGACAAGCTTATCGTCGTCACGGCGCTGGTATTGCTGATCGGCAATCATTCCAACCTCTGGCTCACCATTCCGGGCGTCATCATCATCGGCAGGGAGATAGTGATCTCGGCGCTGCGCGAATGGATGTCGGAAGTGAATCGCCGCGGGCTGGTCGCCGCCTCCTGGATCGGCAAGCTCAAGACGGCCCTGCAGATGTTGTCGATCGTCATTCTGCTGGCCAATCCGCCGCTGCTGGAGCGACCATGGGTCATCGTCGGATACATGTTGCTGTACGCGGCGGCGCTGATGACAATCTGGTCGATGATTGCCTATCTGCGCGCGGCTTGGCCGACCTTGCTTGACGGCCTGAAACACGATCCGACAGCCTGAACGGGACGACTCATCGGAAGGCTGCGTGATAGTATCGCCGCCGCCCGACGCAGCACGGCTGGATGGCAGAGTGGTGATGCAGCGGACTGCAAATCCGTCCACGCCGGTTCGATTCCGGCTCCAGCCTCCACCGCCCCCCGATTTCTGGCGTTCCCGACGGTTCCCGAAGCGCCAGAAAAACCGTACTAAACAAGTTACTTACGTTCTTGACAGTTCCGTTCTATTTCCGTAGGTTACTGATAAAACAATGGTTTTTATGTGTGTTAGGCATGAGTAAGCTCACCGTTGCCAAGGCGAGATCGCTCTCGGAACCGGGACTCTACGCGGACGGCAATACCTTGTATCTGCGCGTGCAACGCGGCGGATCGAAGTCTTGGATTCAGCGTATTGTCATCGACGGTAAGCGTCGCGACCTCGGCCTCGGCGGCTTTCCGCTGGTCAGTCTGGCCGAGGCGCGCGACATGGCATTCGAGAATCGACGCGTTGCGAGGCGCGGCGGAGATCCGGTCGCGGACAAGCGCCGTGCCAAGGTTCCGAACTTCCGATTGGCGGCCGAAGCGACGTTCCGGGCGAACCGGCCTCGCTGGCGCAACGCCAAGCATGTCTCACAGTGGATGCAGACGCTTGAGCGCCATGCCATGTCCCGCCTGGGGGATGTGCGGGTAGACCGCATTACTCCCGTAGACGTGCTTGCGACATTGACGCCGCTCTGGACCTCGCGCCCGGAAACGGCACGCAAGGTGCGCCAGCGTATCCGGGCCGTGCTCGGATGGGCCGCAGCACATGGCTATGTCGATCAGAATGTGGCGGGGGAGGGTATTAGCGCTGCGCTTCCGACCATGCCGAAGCAGAAAGCTCATTACCGCGCGTTGCCGTGAAAGGAAGTCCCCGCCGCGATTGAGACCATCGAAGGCTCAAAGGCTTCGATGGCGGCGAAGTGCTGCCTGCAATTCGTAATCTTGACGGCCTGCCGATCCGGCGAGGCGCGCGGCGCGAAGTGGAGCGAGATCGACCTTGAGGTAAGAGAGTGGCGCGTACCCTTGAGTGATCCCGCGATCAACGTGCTTGAGCGCATGAAGTCACTGCGGGACGAATCCGATTTGATCTTCCCGTCGCCAGCTCGACGCGGAAAGCCGTTGAGTGACATGGGCCTGACCAAGATTTTGCGTGATAACGGCCTTGCCGGCCGGGCGACCGTGCATGGCTTCAGGACGTGCTTCAGGACATGGGCGAGCGAGCGCATCAATGCCGACCACGCCGTAGTCCTCTGTAGATTACTTAAATTTCGTGACCCTTTCTCACCTAGTAACTCCACAAACACCTGATTTATTTAGTTTTTTCTTCCCTTTCCGACGCACCTTATGGAACTATTTCTTATAGTATTGAAAATAACTTATAGCGCGCGCGAACTCTGCGGCTGGGAAGGCGCTCAGCTAGAGGAGAATAAGGATTTTTTTCAAACCCCCTTTTTTCGGGTTTACGAACAACGATGAAGCAACACGACCGAGGTTCATCATCATGCGGGGCGCCAGCGTCGACCGGCGTTTGGGAGGTCAATAAAACATGATGGATCTGGGGGCGCTGGGCGGCTTGATGGGGCTTCTGTTCGCGGGCGTAGTGGTCATCGCTATCTTGCGGTGGTTTGTGGGGCGCGGCGGGGAAAAGCGGGTCAAAGCGGGCGCTTGGGCCTGGTATGCGAGGCCGCGGACCTATCTAACAACGAAGGCGGAGGCGGCGTTTGAGCAGGCGCTCGCGGGCATGCTCCGGCGCGCCGGCAGAGAGCGGTGGCGGATTCATGTGCAAGTGGCGATGTCGGCGATCTTCGATGGGATCGAGGCGCGGCGACCGCCGAATTGGCGGGGTCCGGCGGTGCCGCCGTGGTGCCTGGACTATGTGCTGACGGACAGGGGGAGAATCATGGCGATCATCGAGTTGAACGACCGGTCGCACCGTCGCGCGAACCGGCGCCGGAGGGACGCGAACCTTGCGGAAGGGTGCGCCCGATTGGGGGTGCCGCTGTTGTTCGTCGAGGAGAACCGCTGGGCGGCCGCGGAGGCATGGATCGCGGAGCTTGGGTGAAGCATCGCGTAGTCGAAGGGGCGTGTCGCGCGACCGCCGGGCCGGAACTGGGGGAACTCCGGCGCAAGGTGGAATCGTGGACGGCGGCGACGAGGGCGCTTGAAAAGGCCGTCGGCTGAAGCTGTCTAAACGCCGATATTTCATCGCCTTGTCGAGGAGCGTGTCGAAGGCGCCCATCGCCGCTTCCTTGGCGTTGTCAATAAAAGAGCGGGGCTATGGGCCGAGGTCTTGGCCCCGTCGAGACCGTGCGAGTATGAGCGCCGGGGCCAGCCGCGCGGCCCAGCGCGAAGCGTCGGGCCGGTCGGCGGGAACGCCGCGCAGGTAGTCCGCGACGTCGCGGGCGGGATCGGCCGAACTGTCGACGAGGCGGATGCGGTCGAACAGTGAAGCGGTTTCGATCAGGTTCCCCTGGGCCGCTCTCCAGCGGCGCCGCACTTCCTTCTCTGCTACGTGATGCCCGGTCCCGCTGGCTACCCGGGCGTCAACGCGGCGGATATTGATCGCGGGATCCTCGGTCCCGATGAAGATTGCGTAAGCGGCGTAACCGAGTTCGGAGGCGCGCTTTACGATGGCCGGGCGGGATCGCCCGGAGTAGGTGCTCTCGAAACCGAAATCCTCGCGTTGGGCGAGGTGGTGTTTGATCCGCGCGTCGACATGCGCGCGGGCCTTGAATTGGCTGGGGGGGTCGTTCCACCCGTCGTACAGGGTCTCGGCGATGGAGTCGGCGTCGTAAAACGCGGCGGGCAGCTCAAGCGGCGGCGGAGGGGTGCTGCGGATACTTCTTGCCGGCGGGGTCGCCCGGGGCGAAGTGCTGCGTGTGCCCGTCGGGCCATGTGCGCATGATGGTCTTGTCGGCGATCAAGTAATGGTCGACGACGCCGTTGGGCCATTCAGTGACGACGCGGGAGCGGTCGTGCGCCGGCATGTGGACGAATGCCTTTCCCTGGCGAAAGCACATCTGGCGGGAGTCGGTTGTGGAGCCGGTGGTCGGGAAATCCGACCATAGGCGGTCAGTTTGTTCCATCGGGCGACTCTCCGGGCGACCGGGCGAAGGATAACATCGATTTGCCACTGGGGCGTGGTCAGCCGATCTCGAAGGAAAGCGGGGCGCGGAGATCGGGATCGTGCCCACGGTCCTGGTTTTCTGGTTCTGGATCTACTGAGGCGTTAGCGGCTCTTCCTCGCCCAGGGGGAGAAGCCGCCGACCCTCTTTTCCCGGTGCCGTCATTTCACGAGGCGTGTCAGCAATGCATGGGTTCTCGCGAATGAACCTCGGCTGTCGTCTCCGGCAGGATAGACGCTGGCGATGACCTCCGTAGCCCCGGCGTCGAAATATGCGCTGAGGGCTTGGGTAACCTGGTCTTCGTTGCCCACGACGGCGATCTCACCCGCCTGTTCCAGTCCTTCTGCGTCGAGTTGCCGCCGGTAGTTCGGTAAATTGCCGTAGCCGCTGAAGATCTGTACGGACCGCGCCGTGGCCTGCTCGCGGTCGTCGTGTACGCAGACGGGGAGTCCAACCACGATGCGCGGGGCGGGACGGCCGGCGGCGGCGGCGGCTTCCTTGATTCGGGGTGCCGTGCTGTTGGCGATGGTGTTCCTGCCGACCATCCAGGTCACCGTGCCGTCGGCGACTTCGCCAGCGGCCTTGAGCATCAGGGGGGCGAGGGCGGAGACCACGACGGGAAACGGCGCGGCGTCCGGGCAGGCGAACCCGGTCTTGATGCGATACATGCTGCCTTCGAAGTCGACCCGGCCCTCGGTGGCCAGGGATTTGAGGACCGTCACGTATTCGCGGATGTGTCGCGCCGGTCTTTCGTACTGCAACCCGAGCGCTTCTATGCCGGGCGCGTGAGACGGCCCGATGCCGAGGACCAGTCGACCGCCGGCGAGCGCGTTGACCGTGGCGGCTTGCTGGGCGAGGGCGTTCGGGTGCCTGGGGTACGTCGGCACCACGGCGGTGCCAAGTTCTATGGCACTGGTCCGCTGGCCGGCCAGCGCGATCATCGTCAGCGCATCGAAGGTTCCCACCTGGGGCATCCAGTAACTGTTGAAGCCCGCGTCTTCGAACCGCACGACCTCGTCGACGAGACTGGTAAGCGCCGCATTACGCCTGACATTGCCGCCGTAAATACCGATCTTCATGTCTGTGGCCTCCCTGGACCGAGCGCTAGATTGACAGATCAGGCGGTTTTTACCAATACGCGCCATCGATTGCCATCGACTCGTTGTGGCGATCTCCAAACGACGCCCGGTCATGGGGCGATTCAACAGCGACCACGACTAGACGATCACGCTTGGTATCGAGGAGTTTGGGGTCACCTTTCAGGACACGGTACGACGGCTGGTGGTCGCCTGCGAGGCGTATTTGCCGCCGGGGCTTGGCCCGACGTGTGGCCGTACCCGCCGGCGATCGGTGACGGTCCATGCCGCCTCTTACACTTCACTCTCCGTCATGTGCTCTGAAACGTCACGAACGTCGCCTGCGGGGCTGAAGGGGGTGGAGGTATGCAGCCAGCGGGCATGTTTCGGCGCGCGCTTGGTGCGCGTCCACTCGTCCAGCATGGCGTCGGCAACGGCGCGCGCGCGGATCCGATCTTCGGCACTGCCCTTGTTGGCGGCGATTTCCAGGCGGTGGCCGTTCGGATCGAAGAAATAGATGGAATCGAAGAGTCCGTGGTCGATGGGACCGATCACTTCGAGACCCGCGGCTTCGACGCGTTCCTTGGCCTCGGCGAGGGCGTATGCGTCGCTTACCTCGAAGGCGATGTGCTGCACCCAGGTAGGCGTGTTCGGGTCTTTTCCCATCGGCGGCGCATTGGGCAACTCGAAAAAGGCGAGCACGTTGCCCATGCCGGCGTCGAGAAAGACGTGCATGTAGGGGTCCGGTTCTCGCGTCGAGGGCACCTCGTCCTCGGCGAAGGCGAGTTGGAATTCCATTCCCAACACGTCGCGGTAGAAGTCGACGGTCTCCTTCGCGTCGTTGCAGCGGTAGGCGACGTGGTGTATTCGCTTGAGGTTCATGCGACCCCCTCGAGGGCAGATTTGTCTCTTGTGGGGAGTGCCCCCGGGCGCCGCTGCGGGCGACAGAGCTGGTCGCGTTCGATCGCTTCGAATAGCGCCTGGAAGTTGCCTTCGCCGAAGCCGTCGTCGCGTTTGCGCTGGATGAACTCGAAGAACGTCGGGCCGATGAGGTCGGCGGAGAATATCTGTAACAGCAGTCTGGGCTCGCCGTCCGTGGAGCCGTCCAGCAGGATGCCGCGTTGCGCCAGCTCGGCGACGGGCTCGCGGTGTCCCGGTAGCCGCCGGTCGAGCGCTTCGTAATAGGCTGGAGGCGGCGGTTCCATGAACGGCACGCCGCGGGCGCGGAGTCGGTCGCAGGTCGCCATCAGGTCGTCGCAGCTAAAGGCGATATGCTGAATGCCTTCGCCGCGGTGGCGAATCAGGAACTCCTCTATCTGGCCGCTGCGCCCCGACTTCGAGAGCGCGGCCGCTTCCTCGTTCAGCGGGATGCGTATCTTGCCGTCCGGCGCGGTCATGGCGCGGGAAACCAGACCCGTCTCCTGCCCCCGGATTTCGAAACGCCGGATCTCCCGGAAGTTGAACAGCCTTTCATAGTAGCTCGCCCAATAGTCCATGCGGCCGCGGTAGACGTTGTGCGTCAGGTGGTCGATGACCTGCAGGCCGACGCCCGATGGATGCCGGTCGGCGAGGTCTGCGTACGCGAAGTCGATGTCGTAGATGCTGGTCCCATCCTCCCAGCGGTCTATGAGGTACAAGGCCGCGCCGCCGATACCTCGGATGCCCGGGAGGCGCAGTTCCATTGGCCCGCAGGGGTTTTCGATCAGCTCTGCGCCGAGTCGGAGCGCGCGCGCGTAGGCGCGGCGGGCGTCGCGAACACGGAAGGCGAGGCCGCAGGCGCATGGCCCGTGTTCCTGCGCGAAGTACCAGGCAGCGCTTTTCGGCTCGTAGTTGACGATGAAGTTGATGTCTCCCTGGCGCCATAACTCCACGGACTTCGACCGATGCAGGGCGACCCTTTCGAACCCGAGCAACTCGAAGACCGGCTCCAGGGCTCCCGTCTCGGGAGCGGAGAACTCGACGAACTCGAAGCCGTCGAGCTGCATGGGGTTCGAAACGTCGCGGTTTTCCATGATTGGATTCCCATTTGCCGGATGCTACGAGGTTAAAGGACATGCACAGCAGGAATTCTCTTGTTTAGTCTGTTTTTGATGTTAAATAGACGTAATCTTGTCTATTTAGGCAATTTTAGGAGGGTTTCTTGCAATGTCGCTGAATCGAGTCGAGCGTCGTATCCTGGCCGTCCTGCAACGGCAGGGCCGCCTGCCGAATGTCGAGCTGGCCGAGCAGGTGGGCCTTTCCGAGTCGCCCTGCTTCCGGCGGGTCAAGAACCTCGAGCGCGACGGCGTGATCCAGGGCTACGCGGCGAAGGTGGATCAACGCGCGCTGGGACTGACGGTGACGGCCTACGTGCATCTCACCCTGGAGAAGGGGCTCGAGCAGCGAACGGACTTCCACCAGCGCGTGCAGGACGAGCCCCATATCGTCGAATGCCACGCCATGAGCGGCTCGTACGACTACCTGATGAAAGTCGTCGCGCGCGACATGGACCACTTTTCGGATCTGGTCATGCGGAGCATCCTGCGCTATCCGGGCGTGTCGAACCTGGAGTCGAGCTTTAGCCTCGCCGAGATCAAGCAGTCGCGGGCGTTGCCGGTATAGGGCTGGCCGCTGCATCCTCTGTGGGTGCGATCATCGCCATCCGTCGTGATCGTACGGGCTGGCTTTGTCGGGCCGTGTCGCAGTAGGATTTGCCGCGACTGCCGTTCCGACACGGATTCCGGCCCACCTTTTCACCCTTTGGAGACGAGCGAGAAACCATGACTGACCGCAAGTACACGGTAATGGTCCAGGCGCAAGGCGGCCCCACGTACGACGGGGCCGAGTCGCGATACACAATGGAACGGGAAGCGCTGGATGCGATTGGTGCCGAGATCGTCGAGGTGCCGGCCCAGAGCGAAGATGAATTCATCGAAGCCGTCAAGGACGATGCCGACGCGCTGATCGCGCGCGGGCGCTACCTCAACCGCCACATCATCTCGAACCTGAACAGATGCGTCGTCATCGGCCTCGGCAGCGTCGGGGCGGACCCCGTCGATGTGGATGCGGCCACGGATCACGACATCGTCGTCACCAACGTTCCCGATGTCTTTATCGACGAGGTCGCCGACCACACCATGATGCTGTTCCTCGCGGCCCACCGCCGGTTGCTGCTCATGCACCAGATGACCAAGGACGGCCGCTGGCGCGAAGGGCGGCCATCCCACGATGACATTCCGAGACTATGGGGCTGCACGATCGGCCTGATTTCGTTCGGCAACGTCGCCAAGGCGGTTGCCCGGCGTTGCCATGTATTCGGATTGCGCGTCATCGCCTTCGACCCCTTCGTTGGAGAGCTGGAGATGACCCAGGCCAATGTGGAGCCGGTAACAAGCCTGTTCGAACTCCTTGAGCGGTCGGACTTCGTGTCGATGCACGCGCCGCACAACGCCGAGACCCATCACATGCTGTCCGACGAGCATTTCGCCCGCATGAAGGATTCGGCCCTGTTCATCAACAACGGGCGCGGCAAGACCGTGGATGAAGAAGCGTTGATCCGCGCCCTCGAGTCGAAGGCCATCGCCGGCGCGGCGCTCGACGTGTTCGAGCAGGAGCCGGTGTCGACCAACAACCCCTTGCTGCACATGGACAACGTGGCCTGTACGCCGCATATGGCCTCGGCCTCGGCCCGCATGGGGCCGGAGACGCGCCGCCGGCTCGGCAGGGAACTGGCAACGGCGCTGCAAGGTCTTTGGCCGCGCAGCGCGGTGAATCCCTCGGTGTTGCCAAGGACCAAGCTGCGGCGCTGGCAGCCGTACCCGCAGGCGCGGGGACCGAATCGCTGATCTGACTGGCGCTCCGCCCGCGTTGCCGCGGGTGTTGCAATACTGTAGTTACGTACAGTATTGTCCATGTCATGCGTAAGTGGCCGGCGATCGTGGCGCACGCGGACTTGGACGCGTTCTATGCCGCCGCGGAGCAGATGGACGATCCGAGCCTGCGGGGGCGACCGGTCCTGGTCGGCCCGAACAGCGCTCGGGGCGTGGTGCTGACCGCGAGCTACGAAGCGCGGCGATATGGCGTCGGCAGCGCCATGCCGATGGCAGAAGCGACCCGGCGCTGTCCCGAGGCCGTCATCGTCGAACCGCGCTTCGAGCGCTACGAGCAGCTCTCGGCACAGACCATGCGTGTTCTGGGCAACTTCTCGCCGCGGGTCGAAGCGCTGTCCCTGGACGAAGCCTTCCTCGACATGACCGGGGCGGAAGGGATATTCGGCGAGCCTCGCGAGATGGGCCGGCAGATCAAACAAGCGGTTTTCGAGGCGACCGGGCTGCGGATATCCGTCGGCTTGTCCGCCACCAAGTACGTGGCCAAGGTCGCGAGCGCTCACGACAAGCCCGATGGGCTTACGGTGGTACCGCCGGATGGGGCCAAGGCGTGGTTGTCGTCAATGCCGGTGACAAAACTGTGGGGCGTGGGAAAGAAGACCGCACCCCGGCTGGCGGCGTTGGGCTACACGGTCATCGGCGATATCGCGAGGACGGACGTTGGCCTGCTGCGCCGGCAGTTCGGTAGCGCGGGCGTTCGCATCCACGACCTGGCCCATGCGCGCGATCCGCGCCCGGTCCGACGCACCAGGGTGGCGAAGAGCATCGGCTCGGATCGGACGCTGCGCGCGGACGTATCAAGGCGCGAGGACATCGAATTGCACCTGCGCCGCGCGGCCGACCGTATCGCCCGGCGCGTTCGATCCAAAGGGTATGTCGCCGGCGGCGTGCGCGTGCGGCTGAAGACCAGCCGATTCGAGCTATTGGCGCGGCAGCGGTCGCTCACGAAGCCGGTCGATCTTGCTTCGGAGTTGTTCGCGGTCGGCAGACGGCTGCTCGATGAATTCGACCATCCGGGGCCGTTTCGACTGGTCGGGATGGCGGCGTTCGATCTCGACCGGCGTCGGGGGCCGCGACAGCTCGACCTGTTTGAAAACGTCGCGCGCCGCAGCCTTGAGACCACCATCGACCGCCTGGTTGCCCGCTTCGGCCGCGATGCGGTTGTGCGGGCGCGGGACCTGGGTCATCCCGGAACAGTGGGGGGCGGCGTCAACCGGCACTTGCATGGAACAAACGTCTTCGGGGAGCGTCAGCGACCGGGGACGGTTGTTCCATGGTCGACGAGCGGGGCCGGGCCACAGGCGAAGCCGAAGGCGCCGGCTGTGGGGCACTTTCATGGAACAAAGCCGCCACCAACGCTGGAGGACTCGCAACGTCGGAGTTCCCTGGGCGTCACGGGCGCGCGGTAATCCAGCGCGCTAAAGGCTTCCTGGAAAGCGAAAACCTGCCGGTATCCGCGGTTTGAGACGATGTCGAACCGCAGGCATTTGGGGCTAGTGTCGTGTCACGCGAGTTATGACGCTTCAGCGCGTCCCACGGGGTCTGTGGCAAGGCGCGTCCCCGCCGGGAATGGTCGGCTCCATTGCCAAGGGGCGCAACGCGGCCACGGGCCCCGTGGGGCGCGCCCTTTGGGAGATCGCCATGCACGCCACTGCCGCGTTGTGGCCCTTGCGAATATGCCCGATATTCCCTGCGGACCACGCCTTGCATTGACGCGCATGGCGAACTCTGAAGCGCCAGAACTCGCGTGACACGACACTAGTTTCGAATCGCGCGCGATGCCGGACGACCCGTTACGCCGCCGACCATGTCCCGGCCGTCCCGGCTCGGTGGTTTGCTCGGCTTTCCGCGCGCGGCGAAGTTGAACGGCTCGGTATCGATCTCCTCCAGGGGGATTTCGCCGTTCAGCACCGCCGTCTTCCAGGCTTCCTGTTCGGGATGACGCGCCTGGAACTGTGGCATTACCTTTTCAGCGAAAAGTTGGAGACTTGCGCAGATATCTTCATGCGAATTCTTGCCCGCCTGATTCAGCAGGATGACTTGGTCGACGTGGGCCTTCTCCAGTTCGCGCAGGCGCTGGGCGATGGTGTCGGGCGAACCGATCAGTTCGCTGCCTGAGCGCCGCTGTCCCGCGGGCGTTTGCTTCCACTCCTGATAGCGCTGCCACAGGTTGACGGTGCCGGGTTCGAACGGCCCCTCCTTGTTGTAGAGCTGCAAGGCGAACTGGAAGAACGTCCAGCCATCCGCCTTTTCCCAGGCTTCGTCGTCGGTTTCCGCGCACATGAAACCTGAAACGACCGCGATGTTGGGATTGGTCTTGTAGTCGCACAGCTTCTCCTGGTCGTGCACGTACGTGTTGTAGTACGCGTGCACCCAGGCTTTCGCGGCGTCGAGACTGACGAACTTGAAACAAAGGCATCCCATCCCGCGATGCGCGGCGTAGCGGATCGTGTCGAGCTGGGAGCAGGCGACCCATAGCGGCGGGTGCGGCTTTTGCAGCGGTTTGGGCACTACCGCGCGGTGCGGGAAGTGAAAGAAGTCGCCGTCGTACTGCCAGCCGTGGTTCCAGAACATCGGCAGGGTGCAGCGCACGGCGTCTTCCCAAACGAGGCGCTTGTCGCGAAAACGCAGGTTGAAGGGGTGCAGTTCGGTGACGGAGGCGCCTTCGCCGAGCCCGAGTTCGACACGCCCGTCCGAGACCAGATCCAGCGTCGCCACTCTTTCGGCAACGCGAGCGGGATGATTGGTGGTGAGCTGGACGATGCCGTGGCCGAGTCGAATATTGCGGGTTCGCTGGCTGGCGGCCGCGAGAAAAACCTCGGGCGCGGAAGAGTGCGAGTATTCCTCGAGGAAGTGATGCTCGACTTCCCAGGCATAGTCGAAGCCCAGTTGATCCGCGAGTTCGATCTGGTCCAGCGAGGCCTTGAACAGCCGATGTTCGCTGTCTTCCTCCCAGTCCCGCGGAAGCTGGTGTTCGTAGAAGATGCCGAATTTCACGTGCCTGTCCCCGGTGAGCGAGCCGTCATGTTGGCAGTCCGGCACTGCGGCTGCAACGTCCCCGACGGGGCGCGGCTACGCGTAACCGGTGCAAGACGTTGTGTGGATTGAAGTATTTCTGTGCTAGGCTCGCGCGTCCGTTGGGGGAAGTGGCTGGCGGCAAGTCATCTTGGCTTGTCGTTCGTGCGCTTTTTACGCGATTAATCCTTGCACGCCGCCTTTGGCGTGACGGGGGATTGGACACAATGATTTGCAACACACAGCGCGCTGATGCCGCGATGCGGTCGGGACCCGATCGCGCGGGATTTTCCCGGGCGATTGCTGGTGCCTTGGTGCTGGCGCTCGGTGGTTTCGCCAGCGAGCCGGCCTGGGCGGCTGTAGTCGAAGATGTCGACATCGTTTCCGATGCCGGTAGCGACCAGACATACGCGGTGGACGACCACATAGAGGTCGATGTCACGTTCGACGAGGTGGTCCATGTCGACGAGACCGATAGCGAGTTGGTGCTGATTCTCGCCATCGGCGAGCACTCTCGAGGCGCCACGTTCATCGATGGCAGCGGCACCCCAAAATTGCATTTTCGCTATACCGTGCAGTATGGCGACCACGATGAAGACGGCGTCAGCATCGGTCCGATGGGTGATCCCGACGAGGAGTCGCTACGGGCCGCCCGTATCAAGGATTCCGACGGGACCGTTGCATCGCGGAGATTTGGCGGTCTCGATGCCGATGAATCGCACAAGGTGGATGGCATTAGCCCTATGCCGACCGACGTGGACATCGTTTCCACCCCCGAACAAGGCGCTATCTATCACTTGGGCGAAGACATCGAGGTCGACGTCACTTTCGATGAGATCGTGCATGTTAATGAAACGGTAAGCGAGCTGGTGCTGGCGCTATCCATCGGCGAGCACTCGCGCGCGGCGCGGTTCGTCGCCGGCAGCGGCACCGATACGTTGACCTTTCGCTACACGGTGCAGGACGGCGACGATGACGACGATGGCATCAGCATCGGCGCTGGGGTAGGTGCGTTGCAAGGGGCCAGGATCGAGGACTTCGCGGGGAACGCGGTGGTGCGCACATTCCCCGGTTTGGTCGCCGATAGCGCACACAGGGTGGACGGCGTCAGCCCGGCCTTGACGCGGGTGCGCATCGTCTCGAATCCGATCGCTGGCGGGATCTACGGCTTGAACGAAAAGATCAGGCTGGAGGTCGAATTCGGCGAGGAGGTGCATGTCACGGAAGCGGTGGAAGACTTGGCGCTCATCCTCTCGATCGGAGAATACTTGCGCGCGGCGACGTACGTTGGCGGCAGCGGCACCGAGACGCTGACATTCCGCTATACGGTGCAGGCCGGCGATTCTGACGATGACGGCATCAGCATCGGCCCGAGCGCCCTACAGGGGGGCAACGTCGAGGACGCTGCTGGGAACGCGGTGGAGCGCACGTTCGCTGGCATGGCGGCCGAACGCGACCACAGGGTGGATGGAATCAGTCCGTCCTTCACAAGCGTGCGCATCACGTCGATGCCGGAGGAGGGGGATGCTTATGGCCTCGACGAAAAGATCACGATAGTAGTCGCCTTCGGAGAGGTCGTCCATGTGACCGACACCATGGGGGATTTGGCGCTGGTTATCGCTGTCGGGGAAAATCTGCGTTCCGCGCGCTTCGACGAAGGCAGCGGCACCGACACGCTGTCATTTCTGTATGTCGTGCAAGCGGGCGACATGGACGACGATGGCATTAGCATCGGGCCCAACGCGCTGCAAGGCGGCGCTATCGTGGATGCCGCCGGGAACGAGGTGGTGCGCGATTTCGAAGGATTGCCGGTGGACGGGGCCCACAAGGTGGACTCGATGACGGAGGCGGGCGCTCCGCCGCCAATCGACCCCACGCTCGTGCCGTCGGTCTTCGACTGGGGGTTCGCATCCGACGCGGGAGTGAATGACACCTATTCGACAGGCGACATCATCATGGTCGATGTCACCTTCACTACGCTCGTATACATCACTGGAGAGCCCCCGGTGCTGCAGCTGTCGATTGGCGCCGCGTTGAAGGATGCGCTCTTCGAGGAGGGAAGCGGTACCCGGACGTTGAAGTTCCAATACACGGTAGAGGCCGGCGACACCGACGACGACGGCATCAGCATTGGCCCGAACTCCTTGGTCGGCACCATCGAGGACGGCAACGGGAACCCGGTGGATCTCACACTGCCCGCCAAACCAGCGGACCCATCGCACCAGGTCAGCGCGGAACTAATGCTCTATCCGCTCGCGCTCAAATTGGTGGTGGGGCAGGCGCAAACCATCAATCTGGCGGATCTGCTGTTGGAAATGGACGTCACCTATGGTGGCGATTTCGAATGGGCTTCCGACGATCCCGGCGTCGCGACGGTGGACCTCTCGGACCACATGCTGACGATCACGTCGGTGGTGGAGGGCACCGCGACGATTACCGTGAAGGCAACGGATGCGGCGATCTTCCTGTTCTTCGGGGTTACGGTAGCAACCAGCGCCGCGGAGACGGCGGTGCTGGAAGATGCCCTGGCGGCGGTGGGACGCGGCCTGTTGGCCAGCGCTGGCAGCACGATCGGCGAGCGGCTCGAGGTGACCGATGCGAATTCGTCCGACGATTGGGGCGGGCGGGGCGTGGCACCCGTAACCGCCGCCGCCTGGCCTCAATGGTCCGCGCTCGATGGTGCCGTCGATTGGGGAAGCCCGCCCGGCTATGGGCATCGGGGCATGGACGACCCGTACCTGCAAGGTTCGACGGGATACACGCCCGCGCAGTGGCTCCGGGGCGCCCGGTTCGAGATGCCTCTCAGGGGTTTCGGCAATCCGGTGAGTTCCTGGGCCGTTTGGGGCGCGGGCGATTGGCACGCGTTCGAGGGGGAGGGCGACGATGGCCTCTATAACGGCTCGCTCGCATCGGCATATCTGGGTGTTGACGCCCGCGGCGACGGCTGGGTCGCGGGCGCGTCGGTCTCCCGTGCCATGGCCGATGCATCGTACGAATATGGGGGTACCGCAGGCGGAAAGGGCCGCTTGGAGACGGACTTGAATGTGATCCATCCGTACGTCCAGTGGGCATTCCGCGACCGCGGGAAGATGTGGGCGATCCTGGGTTTCGGTACCGGGGAAGCGACCGCGGAGCGCGAGGGCCAGCAGGGCGCGAGCGAACCGAGCGAACTATCCATGCGAATGGGGCTTGGCGGAATACGGTATTCCTTCGGGCGACTTGCCGGGTTCGATTTCGCTGTCCGGGGCGATGCCGGATTCGCGCAACTCGAGACGGACGAAGGCCCGCGGGCGGTCCAGGGGTTGGCGGTGGACGTGCAGCGGTTGCGGATAGGCGCGGAAGCGTCGCTTCCGATGGCTCTTCGGGGTATTCCGGTATCGCCGTTCATCAATGTGGCGGGCCGCTACGACGGCGGCGATGGTGCGTCTGGCGGCGGCGTGGAATTGGCGGGCGGCTTCCGCTACCAGGGCTCGGCGGTCAGCCTGGAGGTGAAAGGGCGGACGCTGGCAATGCACGCCGACGAGAGTTACTCGGAGGAGGGCGTGAAAGCGACACTGGTGGTTGGTCCGGATTCCAGAAAGGGTTTCCGACTGCTGCTGTCGCCGAGATGGGGCGGTGCCCCGGAGGCCATGGACATCTTCAGGTCCCAGGGCCATCCGTTCGCGGGCGCCCTTCGCCGCGAGAATCGGGGCTGGGGTCTCGGTAGCCGCGTCAGCTATGGCTTCGACATGTGGCGCCGGCCGGGCACGATCATGCCGTTCGGGGAGGTGGACCTTTCACGCGAAGACTATCGCCGAGCCCGCCTGGGGGTGAGCTACGAATTGGCGAGCGCCATACTGGGATTGCCGCATCGCCTGGAGATTTCCGGCGAAAGCACGGATAGCGACCGCCACGGCACCCTGCTCCGGTTCCTGTTGACCGGCCAGGCGAACTTCTAGCGGTACATCCGCTGCGCCCGAAAACGTCGGGCCGCTAACTGCCCTGAAGCGCTTCGAGCACCTTTTGAGGGTGGTCGGCTGTCCTCGCGACGCGGCGCCAGTGCCTGACCACCGTGCCCTCGGGATCGATCAAAACCGTGGAACGGATGACGCCCATGGTCTTTCTGCCATACATCATCTTTTCGCCGTAGGCTCCATACGCCTGCATGACTTCGCGGTCCGGATCGCTCAGGAGCGTAAACGGCAAAGCGTACTTGTCGACGAATTCTCGGTGCGATGCCGCTCCGTCGGGAGACACGCCGAGAACGACGGCGCCGGTATCCTCGATCTCGCTCCAAAGGTCACGGAAGCCGCATGCTTCCTTGGTGCAGCCGGGCGTGTCGTCCTTCGGATAGAAGTAGACAACGACGTGCTTGCCTTTTTGGTCCTTCAGCGCCACTTCGTTGCCGTCGGTGTCGCGCAAGGTGAATTGCGGTGCCGCTTTTCCTTCTTCGATCGCCATGAATCGCTCCGCTATGGTTCTAACCGCCATTGTGCAGACGCGCGCCGCGCAATCAAGTCAAGGTGGGTCTCGACCGATATTTCCGGGGCATCTTCAAGAGTCCATATCAAGCGGTCATGATCGAAACATCGTACTTGGCGATGTTGCGGTCGCGAGTAACCAATGTCATCTCCGCGAGTTGGGCTTGCGCCACCAACAGTCGATCAAACGGATCCCGATGATGCATGGGCAGTCGCGCGTAAGTTTCCAGGTGGGGGACTTCAATAGGAAGAATCTCATAGTCCCCGGTCACGATCCGGTAGAAGTCATCCGGGAGGTAGAGCTTACCGATGGAGCGCTTGATCGCACATTCCCACAGCGACGCCACGCTGAGGTACAGGGCGGTCTCGTCCGTCCGGAACAAGGCGAGGGCATCCTCGGAGAGCAGGTGCGGTGCCGAGCGCGCCCAGAGCAGCGTGTGCGTGTCGAGCAGATATCTCACTTCGTCGGCTCCATGCCCAGCGCCTCCCGCAGATCGGGAGGCCATTCCTCGAAGTCGTCGCTCATTCGGATCTGACCGGCGAGGTCGCCGAGTTTCCTCGATCGAGGGTGCGTCTCGAAACGGCTGATCCTGACAGCGGGTCTGCCCATTCGCGTAATGACGAAATCTTCGCCGTTGATGGCTCTGTCGACGATCTCCGAGAAACGCGCCTTGGCGTCACTGAGCGAGAGGGTAGATTCCATCGCGATCATGCTGGTCTGACTTGGTCTGACTATATGCGAGAAGATCTTGCGGCGCAACGGCGGCTCGGGGATCCGGCCTTCGGCATCTGCGGGTTGCGCGACGGGGTTTGGCGACTCTCCATCGTCGCTGCCGAGCACGGGCGCGCGCGCGATCTGCGGTGTACCAGACGGGAACGGGTGCCACCTCCAAACTGTGATGCGATTGGAACGCAGGCTTGACCCCAACCCCGACGAAGCCCTATGGTGGAAGCGTCGCAAGAGGGGACCCATTCGCATGCCTGAGTACCATCTCGCCAGTTCATATACCTGACCCTGGGTACAGCGCGCCGTGATCGTCTTGCGCGCCAAGAACGTCGACTTTGAAGTCACTTACATCAATCTGCGCGAAAAACCGGATTGGTTCCTTGCGTTATCGCCGCACGGGAAAGTTCCGATGTTGCAGGTGGACGGGCGGCCCCTGTTCGAGTCGAACGCGATCGCCGAATATCTGGACGAGAACGTCCCGCCGCGACTGCATCCGGAAGACGCGTTTCTGCGCGCCAGGCATCGGGCCTGGAACGACTTTGTTCCCATCTTCGCCTCGGGCCTGGGCGGAGTCTCTGTGGGGGACCCGGCCAAGCGCGAAAAGGCCCTCGAGGTCGCCAGGCAGCATGTAGGCAAGCTGGAACAGGCGATCTCCGACGAGCGCGGTAACGAAGGGCCGTTCTTCAGCGGTCCCGATCTCTGTCTCGTGGATGCGGCCTATGCGCCGTTCCTGCAGCGCTTCAGCATGGTGGAACCGATGATTGAAAGCGGGCTGATGGCGGATTTCCCGCAAGTCGCCGCGTGGACAGACGCGCTGGTGAGTGATCCTCGGGTACGCGACTCGGTGCCGGAACAGTTCAACGATCTGTACATGAAGCAGATCTCGAAGCGTATTGGAGCGGCGGCGGCGGCATGACCGCGGTATTTGCTGCGTAGTGCGTGCGGGGCTTGATCCCGCAACCCGACGACCAGGATTGGCATGGCGGAGGAACATCGATGGCTGCTGAAAAACTGACTGACGGGGCGCTGCAATCCGCGCTCGCTGAACTCGATGGTTGGGCGCTGGACGATGCCGGCACAGGCATCGAGAAGACGTTCCGGTTCGACGACTTCAACGCCGCCTTCGGCTTCATGAGCCGGGCCGCGCTGAAAGCCGAACAGATGAATCATCATCCGGAGTGGTTCAACGTCTGGAATCGGGTCGAGGTGCGCTTGTCCACGCACGACGCCGGGGGTATCACGTCCCTCGACATCGCGCTTGCCGGTTTCATGGACGGCATCGGCTGACGACGCTCCGCGCCGACGACCAGCGGCCGACTTACATTGACAACTGCCTGTCGTCCAGCATCGCCGGGGCTCGCATGTTGATCATGCGGCGGGACTCGTTGCCGTCGCAGAAGAAGATGTAAGGTTCGTGCTTCAGAACGGTTCCCCTGCGAACAGTTTGCCTTGACCTATCGGAGCGTTGTGGATTCCCACAATGCGAGTCCGCGCTCAACCACGCCCTCCAGCCATTGCTTGAACCGCTGTTCGATATCTGAAGCATTTTCCTTGTAGTTGATCTGGAACACTTCTTCCGATAGAGCCGTCTCTCCTTCCGTTTCGCGGCTGCCATCGTCGGTTTGCACACGCCTGAACCACGTTCCGGAACAGGCCAAGACGCCTTGAAACTCGTGGCCAATTACGTGAAAGGCGATCAGGATCTGGCTATCGCTGCCATCGGTCGCAACCAGACGTACCCAAGACCCGGAGCGTCTGTTCCACATCGCGAGCGACGCCTAACGCCTTGACGAATTCCCGTCTTTGCAGTCCCGCGAAGAACCAAACGAGTGGTCTTAGGTCGCCATCATCTGCACTTTCAAGCGCATCAATGTATTTCGCGCGGTCGCTGTCTCGAACAACCAGAGGAAGCCAATGGGCTTTGATGAAAATTAGTGTCGCAAGTGCTCGAGCGACCCTTCCATTTCCATCCTGAAATGGATGGATTTGCGCGAATCTATGATGAAGCCAAGCCGATTCCACCTCCGGCGCCACATCTTCGTGGCTGGTATGCCACGTTCGATCAGTAGTTGGGCTATGCCCCTGTCTAACGTATACAGTCGCTCAATGAGTCCCGTCTCTATCGCCCATTCTCGCTTGAGCCGTTCCAAGAATTTAGCGCTGCCGGCGGACTCGTGGAGCGTTGACTTCTGCTCGACCCAAACCCCGGAAAGAGCACGTAACTCCTTGTCTTCGAGTTCGGCGGGAGGGACCTCGTAGTCAGCGATCTGGTGCCATTCCCGAAACATGGGCTGTTCGAAGCTACCTACGCGGGGACTTCACATCCTCGCGGACCAGGGCTTGTCCGTTGCTTCGTGCGGCCAGAGAAACTCGAAGCCCGCCTTTTCCGCAGGCCGCTTGTCCAGGTCCTCTCGATCGCCGATGTGGTAGTACACGTCCGCTTCGAAGTCCGCCTTGACCTCGCCGAGCATGTGTTTCGACACCGTGAAGTCCACCTCGATGCCGTGGCGTTTCCACATGGCCCGCTGGGCGCTGAGGGGTCGGTCCGAACAGCTACCGACAAGGAACCCCTCGCCTTTCGCCTCGCGAACGAAGTCCATGGTCAGGACTCCGGGCGGGTCGCCTTCTTCCAGCGTCCCGTCGATATCGAAGCTGATCAGAATTGTCGTGGCATTTTCTCGCATCAATAATCCGACGTAGCGCTCCAGACGGTGAAGTTGCCGCCTGTCGGCATCGGTCCGCCGGACACGCCGATCACCGGCTCGACACCTGTCACCTGGCGTTCCCCGGCCCGGCGCTGTAGCTGCTGGATGGAGTCCGTGTGCATCCAGAATCGGCTGCGACCGCTGCCGATGTTGCCGCCGCTGGGCGACACCGGGTTGGGTCCGCTGATGCTGATGTCCGTCTGGTAGAAATCGAGTGCCTCTCCGGGCTGGACGCCGCGGTAGCGGATCCCTTCCATGTGGAACTGGTGGAACTGTGCGAACCCGTCGTACATGTTCTCGAAGGAGAGATCGTCCGCGGTGATTCCCGCGCCCTCGTAGATCTTGCGGCCGCTACAGGCGCACTCTTCCTCCACCTCGTCGAGGGTGGGTACGAAGCTGCGCGCCTTGCCGCGGCTCGCTGCGTGGTTCAGGATGTAGACCGGCTTCTGCTTGAGATGGCGGGCCCGCTCGGCGGTAGTGAATAGATAGGCCGCGGAACACATGATCGGTATGTCGTTGTCGAACAGGTTCGCGGGTTTCGCGATCCAGCGCGCCGCCTTGTAGTCTTCCGGCGTGATCTCCTCCGGCCGGTGCTGCGCCCAGTAACCCTCGGGGAACTTGAGCCCGTTGCGCCTCGAGTTGGCGATGAACGGGGCCATCATGTCGTGGTTCTTGCCGTACTTTCGGCAGTACTCGGCGAACTGGATCGCCGTGCCGTAGCAGGCAGGTGCTCCCCACACCGAACGCATGGCGCTCGTTCCCGGTATCGCATCGTCGGCGTTGGGACCGCTCTGGTAGTAGCGGCCGGGGAGGTTATGCCAGCTCTTGAGGACGAGGCAGGTGTGCGCGAGCCCGTCGCCGATCGCCTGGGCGGCGACCACTATGGCATTCGACATGCAGCCCGGTCCGTACATCGTGAACTGGTTGCCCGTGAGCTCGGGCATGTTCTTCAGGATCCATTCGGCGCTTAACTGGGTGATGCCGTCCAGCGGTTCGTCGGTTCGGTTGTAGGCGTTGATCGTGTCCCAGGGCATTTCTTGCCCGCGGGGCCAGAAGGCGCCCGTGGTCGTGCGCTCATCCATCACGAGTCCGTCGATGTCCTCCGGCTTTACCCCCGCGTCCTCGATTGCCCGACGCAGCGCGGTGAGACTGATGGCGCCGAGCGAGGTCTCCGGCTCGCCGTCCCAGCGCCGGGATGTCGGACCATGTCCGATCCCCACCGCCGCGACCTTGCCTCGGTGTTCCCATACGCCCAATCCTTCGCGGGACCGGTACATTGACGCGGGTGCGTTCGGCGTGCTCATCGGCTCTCTCCAACAACTCGCCACTCGGGAACTTTCTGCCCGTTGGCTGCGGCTTCAAATACCAATTCGACGGCGGCCCCGAGCGGCACTTCGTCCACCGGGGTGCCGGGCAGGTGGGAGTACATCTGGATGCCGGGATCGTCGTCCAGAGTGACTACGGCGACGTTGAAAGGCTGGTCCTCCTGCAGTAGCCGGATCGGACAGTCGTAGACGACGCCGTAGTTGTATATGTGACCTCGACCGCTCATCTGTTTCCAGCCCAGCGCGGCGTCCGATCCGCACTCCTGGCAGGTTGCTGCCGGCGGATGCTGTAGCTGGTCGCAGCGTGTGCAGTTCTGGATGACGAGCCGATCCTCGTTGGCGGCTTCCCAGAACAGCCGCGTCAAGTCGTCGGGAACTACGCCCTGTTTCATGCCTTCCCCATTTTTCAAGGAACCAAAGACTGCATTCAATGCGAGAAGGGCGGGCAGGTCAACCCGCGCCGAGTGTATGCGACGTGCGTTGAACAGCACGAGGCTTGTTGTGGGCCGGCTCTGCGGCCGCCAGCTACAGCTTGCCCTCGAGCCGCGCGAGTTCGTCCTGGAGCATGCCCGCCATGCGGTAGACGTGTGACGGAAATGACTCGACCGTCAACTCTTGTCGGCGACGATCCTGTTCGGCGCGCGCCACGGTCGACGGGCAAACCGACGGCCCAGGCCGCGCTCGATTTCCCGCCACTTGCGCTCTTCCTCCGGCGTGATGAACGTGATCGCCTCGCCCGCACGACCCATGCGGCCCGTGCGTCCGACCCGGTGCGTGAACAGTTGCTGCGAATCCGGCAGGTCGTAGTTGATGACTTGGCCGATGCCTTCGACATCCAGACCTCGGGCGGCCACGTTGGTCGCCACCAGAATCGGCGCAGCGCCGGAACGGAAGTCCTTCATCACCCGCTCGCGGGCGTTCTGCTTGAGATTTCCCTGCAGCGCCGCGACCGGGTAGCCCAGCGCATCAAGCTGTTTCGCCAGCTTTTTGACGCCGTGCTTGGTCCTGCCGAAGACGAGAATCGGATCCTCTCCCCGCTCGTCCAACAGTGCTTGCAGGGCCTTGACCTTGTCGTGCTTTTCGATGGAATAGACGACGTGCTCCACCGTTGGCAGGGTGCGAAGGTCGCTGTCGATCTCGACTCGAACGGGATCGCGCAAGTGCTTCTTGGCCGTGTTCGCTACCCACTGCGGCATGGTCGCGGAAAACAGCGCGGTCTGCCGCTTGGACGGCGTCCGGCCGAGGATCGCCTCGACGTCGCGGGCGAAACCCTTGTCGAGCATCTCATCCGCTTCGTCCAGCACAAGGAAGCTCACCGAGCGCAGGTCGAGATTGCCCTGGCGCAGATGGTCCAGGGTGCGGCCCGGCGTCCCGATGACGATCTGGGCACCGTTTCTCAACGCCGCAAGCTCCGGTCGGAGCGACCGGCCGCCGTACAGCGACGTGACGCGCAGCCGTTGCGAGGCAGCCAACGTCGCGGTGACGGAAGCTACTTGAATGGCTAGTTCCCGGGTCGGTAACAGCACTAGCGCCTGGACCCCCCGCTGCGTTGGATCGCACGACTCGGCGAGCGGGACGGCAAACGCCAACGTCTTTCCTGACCCGGTTCGGGCCTGGCCGATCAAGTCCCGTCCGGCCAGCAGATGGGGAATGGATTTCTCCTGGATGGGCGTTGGCTTCGAGATGCCCATGTCTGCAATCGCCGCCTGGGTTGCGGCGTTCAACGCCATTTCCTGGAACACGGCGACAGCGTTGCCGGCATGGCCGGCAGGAGGTTCGATAGAGGTGGCAGAAGCGATCGCGGAGGTGGCTGGCGCAGGCCGCCGGGTGCGACGGTTCTCGAAACAGGGTCGGCAGTAGACCGGCCGGCCGGCGGTTGGCTGGAATGGAACGGTTGTCAATGTGTCGCATTCGGCGCACACGGCATCGTGGCGGCGGCTGCTGACGAGCGGGCGGGCGCGTGCATCCGGGGCGCGTCTGGTCGAGAGGTTGTGAAGAGGCATACGGAAACAGACTCCTTGGTCTTAAAGAGGTAACACAGGTGATTCAGCGCGGGGTAGAAATGCGGGGATAGCCGGACGGCCACCTGCTGCGGGAAAACCTTGGCGCGACAATCGAGCGCGTGCGCGGAGTATGACAGATAACCCGCGCGAGTGCTGTTTGCTTGACGGCGATGAATCGTCGGACGCCTATCCAGCGTCCCGGCCGCCCTTGACAGCCGCTCTGCTCGACCATGGACTGACCTCCGTCGTTGACGGGAACGCCGTCTTGAGTAACCCTCGCCACGAACCCCAACAATGCAACGGAGCACTCTTCGCCGACGGCTCGCCGGTCTCCACTTGGCAGGCTCATCATCGTATTGGAATGAGTGGGTATGACAAACGCGGAGCCGCGCGCGGGAAAGCGAATGCTCCACAGGAGCCTTCAGCCCACTGGATTACAGTGCGCCCGTGACGCCCAGGGAACTCCGACGTTGCAAGTCCTCCAGCAGTGGTGGCAGTGTTGTTCCATGCAAGGAGAACCGAAATGATAGAGCGACAAGTCGAGATCCAGACTGCAGACGGCAGCATGACGACCTTCGAGTTTCATCCGGAGGAAGGCGGCCCCTACCCAATCGTGCTGTACCTGATGGATGCTCCGAGTATCCGGCCTGGCTTGAAGGACATGGCGTCGAGGCTCGCGACCGCCGGCTACTACGTGTTGCTGCCTTATCTGTATTACCGCGTGAGTTCGTACCACGAGCTGGGCGCGAGCGACGACAGGCGCGAACTCATGCAGAGCGTGACGCGTGATGGAATCATCCCGGATGCGCAAGCCATGCTCGAGTTCGCCTCGGACAACGACAAGGCTGATTCCAACGGCAAGATCGGCGCGGTCGGTTTCTGCATGAGCGGTCCCCTGGTCATGGCGCTGGCGCAAACCATGCCGGACAAGGTCGCCGCCATCGCGTCCCTTCATGGCGCTTGGGTCGTCACCGACCAGGATGACTCACCGCACCGGCAGATCGACAAGATCAAGGCCGAAGTCTATTTCGGCTGGGCCGATCAGGATCCCACGGCCACCGAAGACGAAATGAAGATCATGGACCGCGCCATGTCCGACGCCGGGATCAACTATCGAATCGACTTCATGAACGGCGCCATGCACGGTTTTGCGCCGCCCGGGGGCGAACGCTACCACCGCCAGGCGGCCGAGAAGCACTGGGAACGGGTGCACGCCATGTTTCGACGCAACCTCGGGTGAATCGACAGCCGACGTGAGACGGGCGAGGGGCTAGATCACGCCGCTGTCAGACAGGCGCGCGAGTTCTTCACGCGACAATCCCAGCAGCCCGCCGAAGATCTCGTCGTTGTGCTCCCCGACCAGCGGCGCGCGTCGCGAGATGCGCCAGGGCGAGCCGTTGAAGATGGCGCCACTGCCGGGGTAGGCAAAGGTGCGTGCGAGCTCCGGATGCTCCACCTCGGTCCAGAATTCCCGATCTTCGAGGTGCTGATCGGTCAGCAGATCGTCCGGCGCGCGCACGGCGCCCCAGGGGTATCCGCGCTCCTGGGCTTCGTGGTAGACCTCCTCCGCGGTGCGGTTGGCGATGAAGTTGGCGAGCACGTCTTCGACGATGTGGCGGGCGTTCTGCTGGATCACTTCGGGGTCGCGATAGCGCTCGTCCATCAGGTCGCCGGCGAGGCCATGGCCGTCAAACCATTCGGCCAGGCTGCGCACGTAGGCAGGATCGAGTCGCCCGCCCGTGAGCGCATTGACGTATTTTCCATCCTTGGTGGGGTACTGCGTCCTCGGTGTCGGCTGCGCGGCGTGGTGGCGCCCGGTCTGTCGGATCACGACCTCGTCTCGATAGATGTAGGAGGCAACGGCGCTCTCGGTGGACAGCGCGCAGGCGTCGTGCACCGAGGCGTCGATGTACTGGCCTTCGCCGCTTGACGTGCGATGGACCAGTGCGGCCATGATCGCGAGGTATGCGTAGTGGGCGCCGGTGTGCCAGGCGTTGCCGCCCCCGGGCGCGATGGGCGGTGCATCCGGCACATCGCTGTCGTCGTAACCGCTTGAGGCCATCTGGCCGCCCGCGGCCATGTGCAACAGGTCGCTTGACCGGTAATCGCGCCAGGGGCCGGACTGGCCGAATGGCGTCAGGGAACACATGATCAGTTTCGGGTCAGCAGCGCTCAGTGCGTCGTAAGCGAGGCCCAGGGAGGCGAGATAGCCCGGCGCGAAAGTCTCCAGGACGACATCCGCTGTCGATGCCAGGCGCCGGAATAGCGTTCGGCCTTCGTCCGATTCGAGGTCGAGGGTGACGCCGCGCTTGGAGGTGTTGTAGTGCCAGAACGAAAGACTGCGGTCCGGGTGTGGAGTATCGTCAAGGAACGGTCCCACGGAGCGGGTGGCCTCGCCGCCCGGCGGTTCGACCTTGACGACGTCGGCACCGAGGTCCGCCATCAGCTTGCCGCAGAACTCGCCCTTCTGGTCGGCGAGCTCCAGCATCCTCAAACTCGATAGCGGGCCTGCCGCGGGCGTAGTCATGTCAGCATCTCCTCCATGTACCGGTAACGCGGGCGGTCGACGGGCCAGAAAGTGCCGTCCTCGTAACCGCTGACGAGTTCCTCGTGAGACAGGCCCAGGATGCCTTCGAGCACCTGTCGGTTGTGCTGTCCGATCAGCGGGGCGGACAGGTGGTTCGCGGCCGGGGTCGCGGCAAGCTTGAAGGGCGCATTCTGCAGTTTTCGCAATCCGAGTTCCGGATGCTGCAGTGCCCGGTACATGTCTCGGTGACGGAGCTGCGGATCGTGCTCCACCCGGTCTTCGGAGCTTTGCACCGGCATGGCGCCCACGCCGGCCGCCTGGCACTTCTTATTCAATTCGTACTTGTCCTGGGTCGAGGTCCAGGCCTCGATCTCACGGTCTATCGCTTCCTGGTGGCGAAGGCGGCCGTCCAGGTCCGCGTATTCAGAGGCCGTGGCCCAGGCCGGCGCACCCATCAATTGCACCAGGCGCTGCCATTCCTCATTGGAGAAGCAGGCGATAACGCACCAGTCGTTGTAGCCGCCGGGACTCGTTCGATACGCATTGTGGGGCACCGCGCTCGGGCCGCGGTAGTTGTCCAGGAGCGGTGCGCCGGGCCAGTGTGCGGTATTGCCGGGTGGAAAGCCTTCGCGGCGCGACGGCCGGCCATTCACCGTGTGGTCGAGGATCGCCGGGCCGTTCAGCGTGATGCCGGTGATCATCTGGGACAGGTCGACGTGCTGGCCCTCGCCCGTGACGTTGCGGTGAAAGATGCCGGTCAACACCCCCATGGCACCGTACAAGCCTCCGGTATCGTCGAGGTACGACCACCCCCAGCCGGCGGGCGGTTTGTCGGGCAACCCCGACAGGAATGTCAGACCCGAAATCGCCTGCGCCACCGGGCCGAACGTCTTGTAGTGGTGGTGGCGCCCGGTGTGCCCGAACCCGGACATGGACACATACACGATGTCCGGGCGCAGCTTGCAAAGCTCTTCGTAGCCGAGGCCCCAACTCGTCAACACGCGGGAACTGAAATTCTCGATCACGGCATCCGAGACTGATATGAGGCGCTTGATGAGATCCAGGCCTCTCGCCGTCCGAACATTCAGCGTGATGCTCAGCTTGTTGGCGTTGGTATCGTTGAAGTTGCCGGATGTGTTGAGGTTGCGCTCAACGTCCCGGGGGGTGGTGTTCCCGCCCGATGCTCTTCCACGCTCGGCCTCGGGCCATTCCACCTTGATGACCTCCGCACCCAAAGCGCCCAGCCAACGTGTCGCCCAGGGGCCCGCTCGAACCCAGGTAAAGTCCACCACCCGGATCCCCTCCAGCGCTCGGGGCATGGCCATGGTTCCTCCATCATGTCGGCGATAGTCCTTGTCATGTTACTTTTTCTCGTTGGCGGAAGAACAATGGGCGGGACCGGGATGATGAAGATTTCGTGCGGCTTTGCTCCGGGCCCGAATACGGTCGAGCACGCGAAGATTGCCGAGGACCTGGGCTACCACCGCGTCTGGCTGTATGACTCGCCCGCGCTTTGGCAGGACATTTGGGCGCGGATGGCGCAGGTCGCCGAGCACACCTCGCGCGTGCAACTCGGCACGGCGGTGCTGATTCCGAGCTTGCGGAACCCGGTCGTCCAGGCGGCGGCGATTGCGACTATCGAGGACATCGCGCCGGGGCGGCTGACCGCCGGATTCGCAACGGGTTTCACCGGGCGAATGGCGCTCGGCCAACGTCGGCTGCCGTGGAAAACCGTGCGCGCTTACGTGGAGCAGGTCAAGGCCCTGCTCGCCGGCGACGCCGTCGAGGTCGACGGCGCGATGGTCAAGTTGATCCCTTCCGAAGGCTACATGCCGGCGCGTCCGATTCGCGTGCCGGTATTGCTGGGTGCCAACGGGCCCATGGGTTGCGGTATTGCCCGCGAGATCGCGGAGGGCATCATTTGCTCCGGGATTCCTCCCGAGTCCGGATTCGACACCTGTGCGGTGCTCCTGTTCGGAACGGTTCTGGAGGCGGGCGAGGCGTTGGACGATGCGCGCGTGAAACGCGCCGCGGGGGCTGCGATGGCGGTGCGGTATCACGGAACCTACGAACGCGACCCGGCGGCCATCGACAGCCTGCCAAACGGAAGGGCATGGCGCGAGAGCGTCGAACGCGTGCCCGCCGAGATGCGGCATCTCGAGGTTCACCAGGGCCATTGTGTCGATCTCAGCAACGATCACGACGAGCAGCACATGGATTGGAGCCGACTCAAGGAGATGTCCTTTACAGGCACGGCCGGACGAACTCGCGCCCCGCCTCGACCAGATAGAGCGGGCGGGCGGCACCGAGATCATGTATGGGTCTCTAAACCACAACGTGCAGCGCGAGCTGGAAGCATTTGCCCGAATGGCGGGTCTGTAGCCAAAGTCGGGGGTCGGCTATATCAACGTGATTGAGCCCGCCGGTCTCGAGCTGTACCGTTCACAAGTGTACCGGCCGTACAAGGTCAAAGGGTTAGCCGAGTAAGAGAGTGACATGACAGCAACACCATTCAAGATCGAGGTCCCGGACGCGGCGCTGGCTGATCTGCGCGAGCGTTTGCAGCGCACGCGTTGGCCGACTGATCTGATGCCGGACGCGGGCTGGACTTACGGCACGAACAACGCCTATCTGAAGGAGCTTTGTGCGTACTGGGCCGATGGGTTCGACTGGCGGGCGCAGGAGACCGCGCTCAACCGCCACGACCACTACTTGCGCGAAGTCGACGGTTTTCGCCTGCACTACATTCATGCGCCGGGCCAAGGCCCCGATCCCTTGCCGCTCGTATTCACCCACGGCTGGCCCAGCACCTTCTATGACTTCGACAAGCTCATCGGGCGGCTGGCCGACCCGGGCGCACATGGCGGCGACCCCGCCGACGCCTTCGATGTCGTCGTTCCTTCCATGCCGGGCTACGCGTTTTCGGAGCGCCCCACGGTGACCGGTTACGGTCCGGCGCGCATCGCCGAGTTGTGGGACCGACTGATGACGGACATGGGCCATGCGCGCTACGGGGCGCATGGAGGCGACTGGGGCGGGGTCGTGACGGGCCTGATCGGCTGGAAGTACCCGCAGCGGGTGGTGGGCATTCACCGCCTGGTGGGTGGCATCCCCCGGCTGGCCCCGAAACCCGGCGAGACCGCCGACGAACGTCAGATTCGGCTTGCCGACGGAGGCGGCTACGGACACATCCAGAGCACGCGACCGCAGACGCTGGCCTATGGGTTGACGGACTCTCCCGCGGGGCTGGCGGGCTGGATCGTCGAGAAGTGGCATGCCTGGAGCGACTGCGGCGGAGACATCGAATCGCGTTTCACGAAGGACGAGTTGCTGACCACGATCGCGCTTTTCTGGTTCACGGAGACGATCTACAGCAGCACCTGCCTGTACCACGAAAACGCGCACAATAGTGTCAATCGCATCGGCGGCCGGATTGAAGTTCCCAGCGGCTATGCGGTCTGCCGGTGGCTCAGGCAGACGCGGGACGAGCTTGCGCGGGAATCGAACCTCGTGCACTGGACCGAGTTCGACCGCGGTGCGCATTTCTCGGCGTTCGAGGAACCGGAGCTGCTTGCGCAAGATATCCGCAAGTTCTTCCGGCCCCTGCGGTAATCGCGACTACCACCGTCAATAGTGAGGAGGGGATCATGAGGACCAAGATTCTTGGACGTACTGGACTAGAGGTCCCGATCGTGGGGCTTGGCGCCATATACATCGGTAGCACCAGTCTGCCGGAGCGCGGAATACCGAAAGAGATGGACCTCGACTTGGGCGCGCAGGCCGTTGTGGCGGCCATCGAAGCCGGCTGTACGCTAATCGACACGGCGCCTGTCTACGGAGCCAGGCAAAGCGAGAGAATTATCGGGCACGCGCTGAAACAGCGCCCGGATCTGGTGGCCAGGTGTACGGTCGTGACCAAGGCCGGCAACCTCGACGGAGTGAAAGACCATTCTTTCGATGGGATTTTGAAGAGCGTCGAAGGCAGCCAGCAACGCTTGGGTCTCGAGCGGTTTGAAATCGTCTACATCCACGACGCGATGGGTCAACCGATGGATCGGGAAATGCGTGACGACGGTGCGTTGGGCGCCTTGCGCAAGCTTCAGGCCGAAGGAGTGATCCGCTTCATCGGCTGCGCCAACAACGACCCGAAAACGAATGCCGATTACATCGAAACCGGAGAATTCGACGCGGCCGTCGTGCCTGACGCCTGGAGCCTTCTGAACCAACTTGCGGCACAACGCATCCTGCCCGCCGCCGAAAAATACAATGTGGGAATCTTTTGTGGCACTCCGCTGGAGGTCGGGCTTCTGGCCACGGGGAAGCCGCCCGCCATCGGTTCCCGACGAAACTTCAGCCCCGCCTGCCTTGCTCGGGTGGCCGAAATCGTGGCCCTGTGCAAAACCTACGAGATTCCCCTGCTGGCAGCCTCGCTGCAGTGGTGCACCCGTCATCCGCAGGTGGCTTGCGCCATTCCAGGAGCTACAACCGCCGCTGAAGCAACAGCCAACGGTAAAGCCGGTGACCTGGAAATTCCGGAAGCGTTCTGGAACGAACTGGAACCCCTGGTCCAACACTGGGAGGAGGGCGTCGATCGCTAACAGTCCATGATGGAAGTGAATCGATTCAAGCTCGCCGCACTGGTTGCGGCGCTGATCTCCTCGACGGCGACCGCAGAGGACATCGTGATCGCCAACGTCGACGTGATCTCGATGCTCGAGCCCGGCGTGCAGGCAAGCCAGAACGTGACCGTTCGCGGAAGCAAGATCGTTGCGATCGGCCAGGGTGACGTGACGGCCGGCGCGCGGGTCATCGACGGCTCGGGCCGTTTTTTGATTCCGGGCCTGGCCGAGATGCACGCGCATGTCCCCGTCGAGAATCCTGACCGTGACGATGCGCTGTTCCTGTGGGTCGCGAACGGCGTGACGATGGCGCGCGGAATGGTTGGCCATCGGACCCACCTGGCCTTGCGCGATGACCTTCTCGCGCATCGCACGCTCGGGCCTCGCCTTTTTACATCGGGTCCGCCGTTCATCGACCGGGTGTCGAACACCGTGGGGATCGCGGCGCTGGTGCGGGAGCAGAAGGACGCCGGCTACGACTTCTTGAAGATCCATGGGGGCCTGTCGGGCGACGAGTTCGACGCGATCGCCACCGCGGCGCGCCAGGTGGGGATTGCGTTTTCGGGCCACGTGACGGAATCGGTCGGGCTGCAAGCGAGTCTCGAAGCGGGACAGACGACGGCCGAACACCTCGACGGCTACATGCAGGTGATCACGCCAGACGTCGACTCGTATCCGGATGCCTACGGAGCGTGGTTCGGGGCGGCGCTCGCGCCGTACGTCGATCGCAATCTGATCCCGCGAGCCGTTGCGATGACAAAGGCGTCAGGGGGCGCTGTCGTGCCCACGGAGACGCTGCTCGAAAATAGCTTCCACGCCTACCGGTGGGAAGCGATGACCAAGCGCCCGCAGTTCAAATACCTGCCGAAAGCGTTGCGCACCAGTTACATCGGGCACATGAAAGGCATGGCGCCCAGCACCAGCGCCGAGAAGGCGGCTGAATTCCTGGGGGTCCGCAAGCTGCTGATCAAGGCGCTGCACGACGGCGGCGTACCGGTGCTGCTCGGCTCCGACGCGCCGCAGATGTTCAACGTGCCGGGGTTCTCGATGCATCGAGAACTTGCCTCCATGGTGGCGGCCGGGCTCACACCTTTCGAAGCGCTGGCTACCGGGACGACGGCACCCGCGGCGTTCCTGGGCACATCCGATTGGGGCGCGATCGCGGTCGGGCGCGATGCCGATCTGGTGCTGTTGAGCGCCAACCCATTGCAGGACATCGCCAACACGCAGCGCATCGAAGGCGTCATGGTTCGCGGACGGTGGCTCGATCGCGCCGCGCTCGACGCTGGCTTGAACGACATCGAGAAGCGCAATCGGTAACCGATAGCGTCCAGATGCGCGGTGATGAATCGCCGGTTCGGCCTGTTGCTGTCGCGGGGCTAAGCAGGTTGAGGTAGTGACGGGTCGTTGAACTGCAAGGCGAATTCCGCACCACCGCCTTCGATGTTGCGGGCCGAGACATCGCCGCCATGGGCAGTCATGATGGCGCGTACGATAGCGAGGCCCAGGCCGTGTCCCTGGCGGTTGGGAGGGCTCTTGGCGAACGGCTCGAATATCCGTTCCAGTTCGGCGGCCGGGATGCCAGGACCGCAGTCGCGTACGGCGACTCTTCCGGTGCTGTCGACGCTTACCTTGAGCGCATCGCCGGGCTTGCTGAACGAGATGGCGTTGTCCAGCAGATTGGCGATCGCCACCCCGACGAGGCCCGCCTGACCCTTTACCGTCAACGTCTTCGGCTCGCTTTCCAGTTCGATGTCAACGCCGCGGTCGACGGACAGCGGTGCGCGCATGGCTACCACGTCGCGGGTCGTCGCGACGAGGTCGACCTCGTCCTTCAGATCGCGGTTGTTGCGGATGTGCATGAGCCGCAGCAGTTGGTCGACCAGCGATGCCATTCGCCGGATGTCGTGGCGCAGCGTTTCCTTGATTTCGGACTCCGGCAGCTCTTCCAGCCGCGTTCTCAACACCGCCATCGGCGTGCGCAGTTCGTGCGCGGCGGTGGCCAGGAACAACTCCTGTTCCTCGTGGGTCTGTTCGACGCGCGCGATCATCTCGTTGATGGCCCGAACCAGCGAGGCGATCTCGGTCGGTAGACCCTCAACGGGCAGGAGCCGGCGCTCCGCGGTGGGTTTGTCGAACGAACGCACGGCACGAGTCAGGGTCCGCAACGAGCGTGCGGCCAGCAGCAGCACCGCGAAAGCGATGAGCAGCACGCCGGCGCCCGCGATCAGCGGATTCCTGCTCGTGAACCAGAATGTCATCGGGTTCACGGCGGAGAAGATATCCTGAACGCTGGCGATCGGAGTTGCGATGCCGCCGATTTCATAGTAGACATCGCGGTCTCCCGTTCGGGATAGCGAGACCGTGGTCGTCGCCCCTTCCTCCTCTATCTCGAACCTCGAGTACGCTCGGCTTGGTTTGATCTGCACACTCGTGAGTAGATCACGCAGCGCAAAAGCATGCGGCAGATATCGGGGCGCCTCCCCGAACTGCGCTTCCTCGGTCCCGTAGCGGACGTAGAACCGGAATCGTTCGTTCGTGGCTGCCACTTCCTTCAGGACCGCCGAATCCTCAAGGGAAGCGAGGGGCACCTGATCGCTGTTCGTCGCCCGGTACACTTCGCCCAGCACATGGTTGCGCGTCAAGGCTAGCGTGTCGTCAGTGGCGTAGCTCCAGTAGGGAACCACGGCGAACCAACCGAGGGCGAGCACAAGGAAGACCACTGACAAGAGGGTCATCCGACCGATCAAGGATCGTGACAACCACGTGATCTTGTTGAGATTCACGTCAGTTCCTTGAGCATGTAGCCGACGCCGCGGATGGTATGGATCGCGACATGCGCTTCGGTCTCCGCCAGGTGCTTTCGCAGCCGTGAGACGTGGGACTCCAGCGTGTTGGACTGGATCACGTCGTCGTAGCCGTACATGGCGGTCTCCAGCGCCTCGCGGGACACCACCCTGCCGGCGCGGTCCATGAGTTTCTGGAGCAGTGTCATCTCGCGGCGCGGCAGCAGCACAGGAGCGCCATCCTCGTTGGCGTTCGACAAGCGGGTGAGATCCCCCGTGGCGCCATCCATGCGCAGGTTGCCGAGGGCCACGGTTCGCGCGATGTCGGTGAGGGGCCGGCGCGCGATGGCGCGAATCCTCGCACACAGTTCGTCCGGCTCGAAGGGTTTCACGACGTAGTCGTCCGCCCCGAGATTCAGGCCCTCGACGCGTTGGTCGATATCGCGGAGCGCCGACAGGATGAGGAACCGGGTCTGCACACCGTGGTCGCGCGCATGGAAGATTAGCCGGGTGCCTTCGCCGTCGGGAAGCATACGGTCGAGCAGGACAACGGTGTAGGGGTTGCCCGTGACCGCTGCCTTGGCCATGCGCAGCGAATCCGCGACATCGACGACATGTCCCTCATTCTGTAGCAGACGCCGGATGGCATCCGCGAGGTTCGGATCGTCTTCAACGAGTAGGACTTTCATCCGGCAGTTCCGTTGTTGCCACCCTCTTGGGTTTATCTTACCGGAAGCTAACCTGTCGGCGGATCGGATTGGACATCGACTCGGTGATGCGTGACCCGCTACCTCGTAAGGTTGCGGTAAGGATTGCAGACCAACGTTCTCTCGGCTGCGTGGAGAAGGCGATTGGAGATTCGCTTGGGAACGGAATGCGGAAACCAGGGTGCCGAACGCTATTGGGAGAACTGTTCAAGGGGGATGACAGTGATGAATGATGATTGCACGTGGGCTGGTCGTATTGGGATCGTTTTAGCGATCTTGGCGTTGTCTGCGGTCACCGCAGCGGCGCAGGAGACGGAGGAGGGGGATGGCGATGCCGCGCAGCAAGTCGAAGAAATCATCGTCACCGGAACCCGGCTTCAGGGCGGGGATGCCACCGCCCACGTGGTGGTGATCACGGCGGAGGACATCGCCACGCAGGGATTCACGACCTTCGAGGATGTCGTCCGCTCGATTCCGCAAAATTTCTCCACCATCAACAGCTCTAACAGCCTCCTTTTCGGCAGCGATCTTCTCGATGCGAATCTCGGCGCCCTGGGCCTCGGTGCAGCCACCGCCAATCTTCGTGGCTTTGGCTCCAAGAACACTTTGGTGCTTGTGAACGGCAAGCGGCTGGCCGGCATCGAGAGTTCGGCAGAACAACTGGCCGCCAACCTTAACGATATTCCTGCAGGGGCTATCGAACGGGTGGAAATTTCGCTCGACGGTGGCTCCGCCGTCTACGGTTCCGATGCCGTGGCGGGGGTGATCAACGTCATCACCAAGCGGGACTTCAAGGGCGTCACGGTCGGCGGCAAGATCGAGAACAGCAGTACGGGCGGCCATGCGAGATCCGTCAACCTGTACGGTGGCACTGGCTGGGGCAGCGGCAACGTCTCGGCCATCTTGACGATGAATGAATCCGATCCGGTGAAGGCCGCCAGGACCGGCTGGACCTCGAATGACTACAGCGCCCGCCACGGGGGCGACCCGGCATACAATTTCATCGGCACCGCCTACGCCCGATCGGGTACCGTGGCGCTATCGCGATGGGGGCCCGCGTCGTTCATCCTGCCGCCGGGCAACGACGGTCGCAACGCCCAGCCGGGAGATTTCGTGGCGCCCCAGGCCTCCGACTATCTCGATGTCATTCCCGAGGATATCACCAGCGATGTAGAGCGCCGGAGTCTGACCACAAGCCTGCTCCAGCACTTCGGCGCACGCGATCAGATCCAGCTTCGGGCGGACCTGCTATGGTCCGAAACCGAGAGAGCGTCTGCCGTGTCGACGTTCGGCTTCAGTGGGATCCAGGTGCCCGCGAGCAACGCCTTCAACAACTTCGGCCACGACGTCTGGGTTGGCTACTACGCCGATACCGAGGCAGAGCAAGGCCTTGTTCCCAACGTGGAACAGAGGGATGTGCAACAGCAACTGCGCTACGTCCTGAGCGCCACTTATACGTTCAACGAAAACCTGCGCGTCGAAATTGACTACTCGAAGGCCGCTTCGTCGTCGGAGGGCGACCAGTACATGTTCGCGCCGCCATCGACGCGCGTGGATGACGACGCGCGGTATCAACGCCTGACGGATCTGATCGCGAGTTCCGATCCGTCCGTAGCGCTCAACCTGTTCGGCGACGGCGCCGGACAGAACGCGACCATTGCGGAGTTCTACCGGAGCTTTGCGAACGATCACGACGAAACCCACCGACGAATCATCGAGCCGAAGCTGTCCGGCGAACTCTGGGAGCTTCCGGGTGGCCAGGTCGGTTTCGTTGTCGGCACCGAACTGCGCAAGGATTGGATCGAAACGCCGGGCGATGACTTTTATGCGGATTTCGTCGGATCGGTTCGCCCGACACGCGAGCTCACGGCGTATTTTTTCGAAGCCACGGCGCCACTGGTGGGTGAAGGCAATAGCCGTCCGTTGCTGGAGCGCTTCGTTCTCTCCGTTCAGGTGCGATACGACGACTACAGCGCGGAGGGCTCGGTCGAGAACGATGAGGACGGTACGCCCATCCTCATCAAGGCGGACTACTCCAACACGGTAACGAGGGTCGGCATGGCTTGGCATCCGACCGACACCCTGATCGTGCGCGGTTCCCGCTCCGAGGCATTCAGGACGCCTGCCATCACGAGTGTATTCGGAGGGACGGATCGCAATATAGAGTCGAACTTCGTTTACGATCCGCTCAGTGACCCGCCATTCGTCCCGGCAATTCTGAGCTTCGGTCCAAATCCCGATCTGCGGCCCGAGTCGTCCACCAACTGGACTCTCGGATTGGAATGGAGGCCGCGCGCGTTCGAGGGACTGGTAGTAAAGACGGCGTGGTCGACTGTCGACCTCGAAGACAAAGTTGCATCGAGTTCCGAGTTGCAAGGTTTGCTGCCGGTGGAGATCTACGGCAATCTGCCGCAGTTTTTCGTGCGCGACGAGGCCGGGAACCTGATCGAATCCATCAGCCGACCCGTCAATATCGCGCGCCGCGCAGATGAAAGGATGGACCTGGAGATTTCCTATGCGCTGCATACGTCATTCGGCACGATCCGGCCGCGTCTTGTCTACCACCGCGTCCTCGACATGTTCGATCAGGCGGTGCCCGGCGGCGACGAGTTTGCCTTCTATGGCGAATCCATCGGCGTCGACAAGTACAAACTGGACGCCAATGTGAGCCTGATAGCCGGCCGGATCACGGCGGACCTCTGGGTCCGCCATTTGCCGTCGTACACCAATAACGATTTTGAGAACGCTTTCACTCCGCTTCCTAACCAACCGGTGGATTCGTACACCACGACAGACCTGACCGCCGCCTACGAAATGGACAGCGGCTTGCTGTTCCGTGTGGGCGGGCGAAACATCTTCGACCGCGACTTTCCGTTCATGCTGAGTCAGAGCCGAAGACCTTACGACTCCCAGCGGGTGGATGTCCGCAAGCGGGTGCTGTTCCTGGAGATGAAGTACGCGCTCGGCGGATAACGGCGGCCCTCGCTGGTGTCGGCGGGAGCGATTGTCTCAGCCGAGGGGTTCGAGCCGCAGGTTCCGTTTGGCTTCCTCGGCGCTGTCGATTTGGCGCGCGAGATCTTCCGAATAGGCGCGGTCGCCGGCGGCATCGACCAATGACCGGAGCAACCGCATCAGCGGGAGTTTTTGCCCCGCACCGGGCGCGTCACGGCCGACATCGAGCACGGTTGCCGGGTCGTGGTCGCGCTGAAGGCCTGCCAGGATCTCGACCTCCTGGTCGACCGTAAGCATGCCCTGGGCCAGGACTTCGGCGGCGAGGTCCACGGGCAGGACGTTGCCCAATCGTAGCGCCATCAGGGCCAGGTGCTGCAGGCCAAGCCGGTTTGGGTCGGCGGTGATGCGCGTGGCAAGCTTGGACACGACTGCCTTGGCGACCACCGTTTCGCCCGCGCTGTGGAGCTGCCAGGCGACGACGAACGCCACCTCCAGGGCGGCGGCACGGTCGATATCGGGATCGTCCAACCACGACACCAGCGCGTCGGCGGCGCGCGCCATCCAGTCCGTATCGCCAGACCACCGGTTGTCGTCGGCCGCCGGAAACAACCTTTCGTGGTGGGCGATCAGGTCGTGAAACGGTACGATGGGCTGGTCGAATTGGTCGAGGTGGGGCAGGTCGTACAGACGCGCAAGTTTTCTCAGCGCGTTTGCCACTTCGTATCGGGCTTGGTCAAGGGGTTCGGACGTACGGTCCGATTCGTCCCCGGCCCTGGTGATGAACGTCCGTAGCAGTTCCGCGGCCTGCTCAATGTCGCCCGACATGGCGTGGAGCCTGGCAAGTTCGACGATCCTTGCCGTGTGCCATTCGGGGAGATGTCGCGGCGCATCGGCAGCGGTGGAGGAGATGCGCGCCGCGTGGGCAATCGCCTCCTTGGGGTCGTACAGAACCGACATGGTCCCGAGGACGAAGGCGTCGAAGTAGGCCGCGTAGGCATCATGGCGGTCGGCACGGCGGGCGCTGGCGACAATGCTCGCTGCCGTGTATCGGGCGACGGCCGGCGGCAGGGCCTCGGCGAATTCCCGGATGAGTTCGGAGAGATTCACCGGGGCATCACCGGCCTCCGCAATGAAGACCGCGCGGCGGTCAGCGAACTCGTTGTGCTTCACGAGCTTGGCGGCGAGCAGGCGGTAGTGCTGGGCAGCTTCGTTGTGGGCACCTGCCTTGGCGTATACCCGGGCCATGTAGAGGATCTGCAGAATGCTCGCGTCTTCGGTCGCGGCCGCGCGACTGGCGAAGGCGGCGAGTCGCGCCGCTCCGACCGGCGAGTCCTGCCGATGGCGCAACAGCATCCAGACCGTGAAGTCATGGTCGTCGAGTTCGCCTAGCCGATTCGCCAATTCCCGGGATTCCTGGTCGAGCCTGCCGGATGCAACGACGGCGTCCGCGAGCAGTTCGTACAGTCGGTGCGCGTCGTTACGCTGTTCGACGGGCAGTGATCGGAGGTAGAGGTCGAATTCGGCGGCACCATAGGGTTCGCGGGCGATCGCCTCGAACAAGGTCGTGGGCTGCGCGCCGGCCTTTCCTGCGAGCAGGTCGTCGAGCCGATGTGCCGATGTGCCGTAGGGATCGAAGCCAAACCTGGAATCGTCAGACGAGTCAGTACTCAAGGGCACTGTAAGCAGCAGCCCCATCAGATAGCCGGATTCTGGAAAGAACTGTCGTTCCTCCGAAGGGGCTTGCATGCCGCGCCAGACGGTGCGCAGCGCGCGTCGTTCGGCTTCATCGGCAGCATCCGAGTCAGCCTCGGCAGCGTCGCGAAGAGCCTTGATCCCACGATCCACTTCGGGCGACCAGCGACTGAACGATGGCTCGATGGAGCCTTGATAGATTTTTCTGAAGAGTTGATTGCCGGAGGCCGGTTCAAAGCCGCGCGCGGACTGCACCTTGCGGAGCAGCGCGTCGAGGGCGACCTGATCGCGCAGATCCGGGCCCCCGTCGGTAACAATCTGCAGTGCTTGGCCGAACCTGCCTTCGTAGAGGAAAAGGAAATAGAGCGCGGCCCGGAGGAATTCGTCTTCCGGGTTCCCCCTGTAGCATTCGGAAAGCGCCGCCTCCGCCTTGGCGCGATTGCCCAGATCCCAATGCACGGCAACGAGTTCGCGCCGGTAGCGTTCGTCGTTGGGATAGCGGGCGATCAGCGTGGGCAGCATTTCCGCTTGGCGGGACGCCTTGTCGCGGTTCAAGACTCCGAAGTAGCGAGGGAACTCGAACTCGTAGACGATTCGAACCGTCTCGGCATCGATTTGGTCTCCGTCGGCCACGGCTCCCAAAATTTGGGCCCGACGCGCTGCGTATTCGTCGCTTGCGACCGAAATGCCGCCTCGGAAACCCGCGCGGCGCAGCGCCAACAGGGCTGCGAACGCCTGGTCCTCGCTGCCTTCCAGGATGTCCTTCATCATCGACTCGAAGTCGAAGGCAAATTGCGCGCGACGTTGGATCAGCGCGCCAAGTTCAAATACGACGGGATAGTTGCCAGGGATGACGCGGGAGTCCAGCAGCATCCCGATTGCCTCGTTGCGTTCGAATTCGCTCGCGAGGTCCCGCTTTGCGAAGAACTCGGTGGCCGCGGCGAGCAGATCCTCCTGCTGCGACGCCGAGAGTTCGCTTGCCAGCAGGTCATGCAGCATCATGTGCGAACGAAATAGCTGGCCCCTTTTTTGTCGGGCCACATCCGACGCGAAGTAACGAATCCGGTTGTCGACATCGGTCTTGGCCTGGAGGTACTTCCAAATGCCGCCCCCGATCCTGAAGGGGTTGTTGTCGCGGGATGCCTGGATCTGAGGGTCCGCGAGCAGGTTCTGGAGTTCGATGCTTGAGATGAGATGGCGTCCGAGATCCGCCTCGATCTCGAGGACGAGATCCGGGTCCGATTCGATCAGTTCGACGATTGCGCGCGCATCGTCCTTGAGAGTCGGGGCGATTGCCGCCACCAGCCGCTTGAAGGCGCCCGCGTCGAGTAGAGAGCGGGCGTAGGCAAGGCCTTCGCGGTATTTGCCTTCGGCAATTCGACCCCGAAACAGCGCGGTGACGTCCTCGTCCCCGGCGAGCCGGGCAAGCCGCACCGTTGCCTCGAAGTCGTTGTCGCTCTTGGCCAGGCGTAGCTGCCGGTCGAGCAGGGACTCGTCCGTGCCGACGGCATCGGAGCGTGTCTGTTCGGCCTCGAAACGCCCGCGGATCCTGGCTTCCAGGTGCTCGGTGAGGGACCGCGCGCCAGCCCTTTCGGCAACGCGGCGCGCCAGCCAGGTTGTGCGTTCGAGGCGTGGGAACTCGGCCAGGTCAAGTCCTTCCGTATTGCCGTCGGACATTCGTGTGGAGTCGGCCTCGGCGGCTTCCGGGGGTTCCCCGACAACGGCATCGAATTCACCATCGAACATCGCCCCGGTGGCCACCAGGCGTGCGTCTGCGGTCTTGGGATCCTCGGGCCAGGTGATCAGGAAGCCCTGAGCCAGTGCTTCGAAGTAGGTGCGATAGTCGCGGGTCACGCTCGTGTCCGTCCCGGGCAGGCCGAATAGCGCCTGTGGGGACTGGTTTGCGCCCGGGCGTTCCTGCCTGCGTTTCACCGGCAGCGCCCGCAACACGTTGCCGATCGCACGGAAGTAGAGGGCATTGGCCACGCCGTCCTGGGCGTTGGTTTCGCGCAACATGGCGGTGCGGGTCAAGAGGGCCAGGTCGTCCTTGTTCACGTTGAGCGCGCGGGTATACCAGGTAAGCGCCTCGTCGGGATGTCCTGCTTCGAGAAACAGGTCCGCCTTGGTCTTGTCGACGTTGATGAGACCCGTGATGTCGTCGATGAGATCGAAGGCGCGCACGGCCCCCTGTACAGCACCTTTCTCGAGCAGGGTCTTGCCGAGTTCGATGTAAACTTCCGGCGGCAGTTCCTGCTTCAGCCCGACCAATCGGCGTCCGTGGGTAAGCTGCCGCTCCGGGTCGCCCGCGCCCGTCCTGAATCCCGCGAAGCCCGCGTTGGCGGTTGCCAACGTGAGCAGCTCGCGCAGCGCCGCGGGACGGCGCACGCCGGCTTCGGAGAGCGAGTTCTCGATGGCGCGGAACTCGGCTTCGGTGTCGCCGACCTCCTGGGCAATGTCCGCCAGCAGTTGGTAGAGGTAGAACTTGTCATTATGCCCGGCGATGCGCTCCAGGATGATCCGTTGGGTCCAACTGAAGGTACCGCGCATCTGGGGTGTCAAGTCGTCCCCGAATGAACGCGCGCCGATCATGTTGATGATGCCGTCGATGGCGACCACGAAAGCATTGTCGTCCTCGGCGTGCTCGGCAGCGTATTGCAGGATGGCGACGGCCTCGTCGCGTCGGCCGGCGTTTTTCATCAGGTCGGCCATCAATAGCAGGTTGTCGCTGTTCTCGGGATGGACGACCAATGCGCGCCGATAGCTCTCGATGGCCTCATCGTTGAATCCACCCATGGAAAAGATGCCCGCTTCGAACTCCCCGCTCACCCCCTCGGGGTCGAGTTCGCGAAGCCGCCCTAGCCAACGCTGGATCTCGCCGAATCGCCCTTGGGACTCTTCGGCCAGGTCGAAGGCGAGCATGTTGAGGACGATGTTCTGGATGTGCTCGACCTCGTTCTCCGGGTCCGCTTCCACCAGTTGCCGCAACACTTTGTCGTAGGACGAATAGTCCGCCAGCATCATGTGGACCTTGCCGAGGCGGCGCAGGCGATCGACCTCGCCGGCATCGCTGTAGCGGGCGAACTCCTCGATGACCTCGGTGGCCGAGAGGTTGTCACCGACCTCCGTGTAGATCCGCACCAGGAGGCCGATTTCGTTGCGATCGGCCTGCTTGAGGATAAGTCTCTCCTCCAGGTGGACGACCAGGTCACCCAGGGTATTGAGTTCGGTCGCCAGGAGCAGGAACTGACTCTCGGCGAGACTGCGCCGCGCCGCGCTGTCGACACTCACCCATAGCTCCCGCCAGGCGTCGAGAGCGTCGTCCTTGCGCCCGGCGACGCTGTACAGCCATGCCAGGCGCATGCGTTCGTCGTAGCCGAGCTCGCCTCGTCGGTCGCGTAACTGCTCGAGGATGCGTATGGCCTTTGCGGGGCGGTTGAGGCGCTCGTAGGCGTCCGCGAGGTCCCGGATTCCAGTATTTCCTTCTTCCAGACCGGCTTCCAAACGTTGGAGGGTTGCAAGCGCCTCGCCCTCCTGGCCGCGTGCCAGGCGGAGCTCGAACAGGAACATTAGGGCAGGGAGACTATCGCCACGCCCTTCCATGTGATCTTCGATCATCGCCACCGCTTCGGGCACGAAGCCCATCTGCACCATCGCTGTTGCGGCCTCGACCAGGACTTCCACCCGGTCATGGTTGGCGGCGGCAAGCTTCTCCCAAACCGCGAGCGCGTCGTCGGGTCGGGCGAGGTTCAGGTAATGGGAGGAGAGTCCGGCGAACCAATGCACGACATGGGGTTCCGTCGACATTAACTTCTCGTACTCGGCGATCATGTCGTCCGCCCGCCCCGCAGCATCGTAGAGGTTGATCAGGCGCTGTCGGGCAGCGGGGTCCACCGTTTGCACGGCGGTCGTCTCGTAGAACTCGATGGCCTCGTCGTAGTTTTCCGTCTCGATCAGCACATCGACGCGCGTCTGGAGCAGGTCCACATCCCCTTCACCGCCCGATGTGGCCAGCTCGGGGTGATCGATCAGATCGCTCAGGGCGTCGTCCTTGCGGTAGGACTCGACCAGTAGCGCCAGCGCGTAGAGCTTGTCGGCGCGGGTCCCAACTGCCCGGTAGGCGTGCCAGGCCTCCGCTTGCGCGCGGCCAAAATCGCCGGACTCGATGGCCCAATGGGTGAGGCGTGAGTGCTGCCGGAATGGATTCCCGAACTCCACCGACGCCCGATAGAGAGCGATGGCCTCAGCGGGATGTCCCAACAGCGCCAGCACGATGGCGGCCCGGTTGCGGAACGCCTGGCCGCGCTCGTTCGCGAGATCGACCAGGGCACCGATATTCCGGTTGCTGGCCGTGGCCATTGTCAAACGCAGGCCTATGAATTCCTTCTCCTCGGCGACGGTGGTCGCCTCCGTAGCCTTTCCGTACCACATGGCCGCCTCATCGTCATTGCCGGTTGCGTCCAGTAGGCGTGCTTTCAGCAATGTGCCGTCGACGCTCTCGCGTAGGGCCAGCGCCTTGTCGGTGGCGGTCACCGCCTCGCCGCGTTCGCCGTAGCGCCAGCGCAGGTGCGCGATGGTCAGCCAGGCGTCCGCCCGCTGCTGGACGGACCCGGACGCCTCCTCTGCTGTCGTAGCGAGGCGTTCGATGGCCTTGTCGATGCCACCGTCGTCGAGGATCGCACGGTCGAACAGGGCGCTGATCCCCGTGGCGTCGAGACGGTCCTGTGCGACGGGTTCGGCCGCGGATGCCGCGACCGTGAAAACGAGACTCAACCACAACAACGGCGCTCTCCTTGCCCTGATCATCACGAAACTCCCCGTGGCCAGCGGCGATAGAGCAACTCGCCGAGATACGCGGCGAGGGCGAGTAGCAGCAGCAGCGGCCATAGTCGGGTCACCACGAACGACAGTTCGCCCTGGTTCCCGGCCAGCCACTCGCCAATGGGGCCCGAAGGCGGTGTGCTGTCGACGCTGGCCAGGTGGAGGCCGGCGGTGCGTTGGGCCAGGCGTTCGAGGTCCAACGCCGCGGCCGGATCGACCTGGGTCTCGTTCGAGATGTCGGAAGCGGGCGGAAGGGCGATGCGCTGAACCCGCCGGTTGGCGGGAGCGAGGCTGGCGGTGACCTCAACTCGCGCCGCTTCCCCGGGCGGGAGGGCGATCTCCGCTTCGAACAGACCAGGTGCGTTCTCCTTGAACTCCATTGAAGGCGACGTCAAGGGAGCGCCTTGGGCATCCACCATTTCCGCCCTGGGAAGAAGCTGCATATCGTGATTTGTCCGGACCGCCGTTAGTTCCAACTTGTGGCGGCGTCGCTTGAGGGAGAGGCGAAACGGTGGATTGTCCGCAGCCGTTCGCGCGAGCAGCCTGCCGAGGAACGAACCGTAGTCCGGCCAATCCCGCCACCGGCCGGTGCCTTCGCCAACGGGTTCGGTCATGAGCGCGGTTACCCGGCCCAAGCCGTAGTGCCAACTGGCGAGGATGGGGTCCTTGCCAGCGCTCTCTTCGAGCAGCGTCTCGGCACCTTTGCGCGGTTCAACCTCGGCGTATCCCAGCAATTCGGGAACTAGCGGGTCGGCGCCGCCCCACCAGCCTTGTCCGCCCAGCGCCGTCACCTTGAACGTCCCCCGCTTGTAGCGCGGCGGCTTGCGGGTGGAAGGCTGCTTCAGGATCAGTTCCACCAGGCTGAACTGGTCGCCTACCGAGTAGAAGCGTCCTTGTCCCCAGTTCGCGATGTCGGACATGATGAGGTTGTGGCCGCCGTGGCCAACCAGGATCGTGGACACATTGATGCTGTCCTTGGAGATGCGCCGCACCATGCGCTCGTAGTTGCTGTCTTCCACGCCCGCGTCGGTAATCAGCAGGATGTGCTTGTAGCGCGTGTTGACGTTTTTCAAGCCGTAGTAGGCCTCCTGGATCGCCGGATACAGCACAGTACCGCCGATGGCCTTCATACGGCCGATGGCGCGGTCGATCTCGATCTTGTTGGACGCGGGCTGCATCGGGACCGCCCAGTGCTTGGCGCCGTAGAACTCCACGATGCCGATGCGGTCGTGGGGCTGGAGGCGGCGGACGGCGATCCGGGCGATCTGCTTCGCCAGTTCGATGCGCGATCCGGCCATCGAGCCCGACGTGTCGATGATGATGGCAAGGCCCACGCTCGGGTCGATCTTCTCCTCCTCGCCGGTAATCTCGACAGGCAGAACGTCGGCGACGGGGGTTCCGTGGTAGCCGCCGTCGGCGAAGGCCGCGGCGCCGCCGCTCGCCAGTAGGCCGACGCCTTCGTCCTTGACCGCAAGGGCGAGTTCACGCTGGATCGCTTCGCCGAGGGTTCGTGCCGGTGCGTCGTCGAGCATTACGACGTCGTACCCGGCGAAGTTGAATCCGGGGGCGAGGTCACCGGGTGGCGCAGCAGTGAGATCGAACCCGATGCCCAGTAACGAGCCGAGTTGGTCCAGCGCCCCACGCTGCCGATCCCCCGCGTAAAGGACGCGGAGCGGATCCTGAACGGCGACCACGCCGCCGATGCGGTTGTTCGCGAGATCAGTGTCCGCCCCTGACGGCGTATGGAGTTCGGCGACGACATCGAGGAACCCGAATTGTTCAGCTTCGAATTCGATCTCCACCGGGCACCTGAACTCGCAATCGAACGGCCCCGCGCTGCCGAGGGTGCCATCGTTGCTTCGGAGAACGACCTCGAGACCGGAGCCAGAACCGATCACGTCGACGCTGACGCGCACCGATTCACCGGGCCGGGCGCGGGTCATGTGGAGATTGGCGAGGAATGGATCCCGATGCGGGCGCACCTGGACCGTGTGCACCGGAATTTCGCGGTCAAATATCTGGGCCAGCGCTCGGCCCCAGTGACGATCCGTGCTTCGGCCGTCGGAGATCAGCACTACGGAACCACTTAGCCCGGATGGAATCGACTGGGCTGCGAGTTCCAACGCATCTCCCAGGGGAGACGTGCCGACCCCGATAGCGGACGCGGGCTCGTCCAGGGTCGAACCTCCCGTCGCACGTACCCATAGAATATCTGCCTCGAGTGCTGTCCGTTCGCTACCGCCGATCTGCACCACGGTCGCGCTCTGGCCGGCACCGAGATGCGCCAGGATGTCACTGGCCACGTTGACAGCGGCTTCGCGATCTTCGTGCTGGAGACTCGCGGATTGGTCAAGCACGATGGCGTGGTGCTGTTCCACGGCGCTCTGGATCAGGACCGGCTGCATCAAGGCGAGGACGGCGAGCACCAGTACAAGGCTCCGGATCGCACCGTGCACGGGCGTCGGCCGGGACGGCAGGAACCAAATCAGCGGCACGGCCAGAAACAACAGCGCCATGACTGGCTGCAGAAACGATAGTTCCATGACTTACGGCATCAGCCCCCGCTGGTAGAGGAACCACTCGGCCCCGAGCAGCAGCAGGGCTGAGAAGATCAGCCACGTGAATATTCCGGTGCCGGCCACGCCGCCACCGGCTTGGGAGATCGCCACCGGCGCTCCCGGATTCCTTGCCGTCACGACGTCGCTCAACAGGGCGATCGCCCGGGTATCGCCCCGGCTCGAATTGATCGTCCCGGCGGCACCCAGGACGTATTCTGCGCCAAGGGCATCCAATGCGGGATCAGGGGCGGCTCCCAGTGACGACACCGGGGACGCCGACGGCGGGGGTCTGCCCGCGGCGAGATATGGATACCAGGAAGGTTCCCCGGCCAGCCAACGGGTGGCTCGGGATACGAACAACGGGAAACTCCGCGAGCCGGTGAAGTTGTACTGGGCCAGGAGTTCGTCCCACACCGAGATACCGGGCAACTCGTCGTACCGGAGTTGGACGCCGATGGGGCGTTGTGCTTCGGTTGCGAGGCCCACGGCATCGATCTGGTCCAGGCCCAAAGCGGTGACACTGGCTCTCAGGGCAAGTTCGGCGCTGTCGTCCCCGGTGTAGGCGATCTCAAACGCCGTTGCCTGATCGGCGGCGGGCGCGAACTCCAGGGCGGGAAGATGGCTGAATGCTTCTGCTCCGCGCTGGCGGATGACAACCGACGCGTCCTCGGTAGCCAGTTCGAGTCCGGGATCGGCTTCGATGGCATGCTGGATCGCGGGGTCCAGATCGCCCGCCAACGCGACACGAACCACCTGCCGTACCGGCAAAGTGAGGCGAGCAACGTCGTCGAGCGGCAATCCGTCGCCGGCCTCGAGTCGGACCTCCACCGAGCGTCCGTCGGCGGGAAGATCGCGTACCGCAACGAGATCGTCGGCCAACTGTTCCATGCGATCGTCACCGAGCGATTGGCCGTCCACTTCCACCACCACGTTGCCGACGGAAACCCCGTCCGCCGTGCCGGCAATTCGGATCAGCACGTCGAGGCGATTCCAACGTCCCGATGCGGCTGCATTGACGCCGAGTGCAACGACGCCGCGATTGTCGGCGCTTTCGGGATACTCGATCGCGCGGCTGACACGCGTTCCGGGCGCCAGGTTGTCGAGCACGGCGGAATCCGCGGGAGCACGGCCATAGACGACAAACTCCAGCGAGTCCGGGGCGACGCCGGATAACGAGAGCAGCCGGAGCTGTTCGTTCAAGGCGGAAGGCGCTGCCTCGGATGCCAAGGCCGCCAGTCGTCGGTCGAGCAGCAGCCGGTCCTCACCCGGCTTCAACAGCTTGATGTTGCGGGCACCGCCCCAGATCACTTCCCGCCGACCCTCGGGCATCCCCGCCAGGTCGGCCCTGAGTGCGTCCACGGCCTGTTCGAAGTCGTTGCCACCCGACGTGTGCGCGGAGCCGTCCAGGAATAGCACCCGGTAGGTCGCCGCGCGGTCGTCGTCGGCTTCGGGACCCGCGAGCGCGAGCCACAGCAACGCGCAGATGGCGAGCACCAGCAGGTAGGCGAGGGGGTGTCGGAAAACACCCCGAAGGACGCGCACCGGTGCTTCGCGAGCTGCGGCGCGCCAGAAGATGGTGCTGGGGACGGCGACTTCGACGTGTCGAATGCGGAGAAGCTGGAGCAAAAAGAGCAGGCCTGCGAGGGCGGCGAGGCCGGCGAGTACGCCAGTCAGCGGCAGGTACGCGAAGCTCATATGGTGAGCGTTCCCGTCTCGAAGAGACCGCCGAGCTGATCGAGGACATCCTCGTCGGCATCGATGCGGACGATCCCCACGTCATGGTCGCTGGCGAACCGGTTCAAGCGATCGCTGAACTCCTGGTACGACTGCCGGTAGCGGGCGAGGGCGGCCGGCGTGATGGTGAGATCGACGGCTTCTGCGGATTCGCAGTCGAGTAGCCGAACATCGCCGTGCAGGCTGGCGTGAAGCGTCGGGTCGGCATCCGTCTTCTTCACGAGCTGGACGAGCAGCAATCGATGCCGACACAGGGCGAGCGCCTGGGAGATCTCCTCGGCGCCCCGGGGGTCGAAGAAGTCCGAGATGACGACCAGCAGGCCCCTGCGGAGGCGATGGCCGGCAAATTCACGCAGGGTTCCCGTAAGGTCGGTCCGGTCCCTTTCGTCGAGCGCCGCCAATCGCTCCGCCAAGGTTACGAGGCGATGTTTGCCAGCCGCGGCTTTGGCATCGATGCTCAAGACGCCGGAGAAGGAGTACAGGCCGACGCTGTCGTGTTGGCCCAGGGCGATGGATGAGAGTGCCAGGGCGACCCGGAGCCCTGCGCCGATTCTCGGCGGGGTTTCCAGGTACATGCTGCTTGAACGGTCGATCAGGAGGTAGACGGGTAGGTCGCGGCGCTCCTCGAAGACGCGCACGAATAGGCGTCCAAGGCGCCGGTAGATATTCCAGTCGATGGCGCGCAGGTCGTCGCCGGGCACATAGGACTTGAAGTCGGCGAACTCCAGGCCGAAGCCGCGATCCCGCGATGTCTGCTCTGCGGGCCGTCCATCCCTGGCGACGCGCCGGGCGTGCAAGCTGAACGGCGCCAACCGGGTAAGGAACTCCGGGTCGAATAGTTCGGCGAACGTGGGGGCTTGGGCCACAGCGAGTTCTCGACCTAACGCGACTGTGCGGTCAGGCGGCGACGGCGTGGGGCGGACTGATCGACTTCAGAACGTCCTCGACCAACTCGTCGGACGAGATGTTGTTCGCTTGGGCGCGGAAGTTGAGCAGGATCCGGTGCCGCAGTACCGGCAGCGCCACTGCGCGGATATCGTCGGCGCTCACCGCGAAACGGTTGTCGAGCAGGGCTTGGACCTTGCCGGCCAGAATCAGTCCTTGGACACCGCGCGGGCTCGAACCCAAAGAGGCGCACTCGGTGACGCTCGGCGGCGCCAGGTCAGTGCCGGGTTGGGTCGCTATCACGAGACGGATGGCAAATGTTCTTGTGGCCTCCGGTTCGGCGACCGCGCGGACGGTGGCGCGGATGTTGCGGATTTCCTCGCCGTCGGTCACCGGTTGGATATCCACCTCGTCGGCGCCGGTGGTTCGATCGAGGATGGCGTGGTATTCGCTTTCGGCGGGATAGCCGACGATCAGCTTGAACAGGAACCGGTCGAGTTGCGCTTCCGGGAGCGGGTAGGTGCCCTCCTGTTCGACCGGGTTCTGGGTCGCCATCACGCAGAATGGCTCTTCGAGAAGAGTCGTGCGACGGCCTACGGTCACCTGCTTCTCCTGCATGGCTTCGAGCAGCGCAGACTGGGTCTTGGGAGTGGCACGGTTGATCTCGTCGGCGAGTATCAGGTTAGCGATCAGCGGGCCCTGCTGGAAAGTGAGTTCGTGACCGCCTCCCGGGGTCTCGGTGAGCACCATCGTTCCCTGAATATCCGCCGGCATCATGTCGGGGGTGAACTGGATGCGCGAGAAGTCAAGGTTCACCGCCTGGCTCAAGGTCCGGACGAGCAGGGTCTTGCCAAGACCCGGCACGCCTTCCAGGAGCACGTGGCCGCCCGCCATCATGGCCGTCAGGACGCCGTCGACCACGTGGTCCTGGCCGACCATCATCTTGCCGACCTCCGCCTTGACCCTGTCGAATACCGTCCTGAACTCCTCTGCGCGCTGCCGCGCTTCGTCTGCTGCCGTCATGTCGTCCTCGTCAGTTCGTCGTGTTTGTTGCATTGCCGGTTTGAGCGGGGGCGTCGCTGCGACGTTCCGCCAGGAAGTAGCCGCGAACCGTTTCCTGCATCCAGGGCGCCAGCGCCGGGTGCGGCAGGTAGCCGATGGATTGCTTGCGACTGCCGCGGTCGACGGCGTTGTCCGGGACCGATGTCTTTGGCTCGGGATCGGCCCGTTCGCGTTGCACCTTCACGCGTCCCGGGTTGGACTTGCCTCGCAGGTGGTCCGGCATCGGCACGCCGAGCAGCATGGCCGCGACGCCCCGGGTCTTCTTCAAACCACCGGGACCGCTGCGGCCGTTGGCCTCGGGGTTTTCCTGGTCGCCGATGCCTGACGGCGACAGCGAACGGTCGACCGGAGCCTTGCGGTTGTTCAACATCGGCCGCTGGGTCGAAGCCCCCTTCTGTTCCTCATCCTCTTCGTCCTCTGCATCGTCGGTGGTGTCGCCCTCCGCCTCTTCGTTGCGGGCCTTGTCGTCGGCCGCGGCCTGATCCGACGCGGACGTCCGGCTGCCGGAACTTCTGCCGCTACCGACTCCGACGCCTTGGGAAGACTCCGGTTTTTCTTCCTTGGTGTTCTCGGGCCGGCTCTCGTTCTCGCGGCGAGGCTTCGCTGACTGCTCGCGCGGCTCGTTCCGTTGCGATGTGCCTTCGCCCGACGCGCCGGCAGCCGCCCGACCCGCTTGACGGGCGAGAGAAGCGGCGGCGCTGTTGTTCGCCGATGATGATCGAGCGTCGCCGGTGCCGGTATCAGATCGGCTCGCCCGTTCGCGCTCGGCTTCCAGCCCGGATTCGCCGAGGGAGGAAAGGCGTTGACCGTCCAGGCTGCGGCGGGATACGGATTTGGGGCGGGGCGGCTCGATGGTTTGTTCGACCAGTATCTCGTCGTCGGTCGAAAACTGCGCTGCGAGCGTATCGGGAATCTCCAGTTCGCTCGCGCCGACACCCGGTGTGAGTTCGCCGAGCAAGATCGCCGCTGCGAGGGTGACGACGCCGGCCACTGCCAGCGGCCAGCGTTCGGCACCCAAAGCGGGGGCTGGCGTGCGCACGGCTGGCAGGTCCGCATCTCGCGCCCGTCGCGCGAAGGGCGCGGCGTCCTCGATGGCTGCCCGCTCGAAAGCGCCTTCCGCCCCCGTCGCGAGGAACTCGTCCGCCGCTTGCAGGCGCCCCTTCAATCCAAGGATCTGGTCGTAAAGGGCCAGGCAAACGCGACGGTCGGTCTTCTCGCGCAGGAAGATGACCAGCGCGTGGACGGCCGTGGTCGGGATCGGCGCGAGCATGGCAATAACAACCGTTGCCACGGTCCCGAATGGCCAGATGGGCGTTGTGACGAGGCCAGCGAGACTGCCTGCGAGTGCAAGGCAAGGAACGATCAGGGACACCGCGAACACGTGTGAAAACGCTGATTGGAGGGCTTCCTTCGCGGCCCAGGCACGTAGCCGGCGCCGCCCGCGTGCGACTACCTGTTCGAGGTCGTGTCCGATACCCGGGGGTTCGGTGTCGTGGTCAGCCACCTGAGGACTCCTCTGCAAGCAGTGGATCGTCGGGATCGAGCAACGGGCGCAGCCGTTCAAGACCTGCGCGAGCGCTTTGCTTGATGGAAGGAGGTGCCGGGGTCAGATTCGCGGCCGCGCGCTGGTAGCTCGAATAGGCCCGCCGATGGCGGCCGAGGGCCTCGTAGGCGCGGCCCAGTTCGTGGCGCACGACGCCGTCCAGGCGGGGGTCCCCGTAGAAGGCCGCAGAGAGAAATGTCTTCCAGGCCTCGTGGGCGTTGCCAGCGTACAGGTAGCGGTCGCCGAGCATGAGTTGGATGTTCTGACGCAGGGACGGCCGGTCGGAACGGCCGATGTAGACAAGAGCTTCCTCGCATAGAGCGATGACGAGGCTTGACCGCTCGTCCTTGCTATCCGAGTTGAACAGGGGAAACGCGAAACCCGATACATAGTGGGTCTTGCGACGCTCGGGCGTCACTGACAGGCCGATCGAGGCCGCCTCCATCTGTGCCTCGTCGGGCAGGTCCGAAGCGAGGCCGATTTCGAACATCCGCCGGGCCGCCTCTTCAATGTTGCGGTCATCGGGCCAGCGCTCCGTGTAGGCGCGCAGTGCACCCACATCTTCGGTTGCCGCCGCCGCGTAGAAGGCCGCGTCCGCTTCGGAGTAGTTGCTGTCCGTACGCGGAACTAGCGCCAGGTAGCCGGCGTTGGGGTTGATTTCAAGCCGATACGCCGACCACAGGCCGAGTCCCGACCGCAGCAGCCAATCCTCGCCGAGGCCATCGGGAGGCTCGTCGAAGGGCTGCGGGAAGAGCGCAACCATGCCGGACAGGCCCAAGTCTGCGGGTACGCCGAAGGATATCCCGTCGAGGTCTCCCGACGGTTTGCCGACGCTTTGGGCGATTTCCTGGTTGAGGTAGGTATGGTAGCCAGCGGTACCAAACGTTATGGTCGCGCGGTTGCCGGCATCGTAGGAGACGGGCACATGGACCTGGTTGTCGACCACGCGGACACCGTGGATGATGGCTGCCGCCCATCGTTCCGCTTGCCGCGCGTCCACTTCTTCCGAAGACTTGAGCATCAGTTTCTGCTCGCTGAAATCTAGCCCAAACGCGAATGTCCGCAGCATCGGCCAGCCCACCACGGCGGCGACATCGACGTTTTCGAGTTCGTTGGAGTGGCGGGCCGTGAACTCGGTGAGAAAAGAGCCTGCCTCCTGTGTGATGTCGTCCCGAGGCACTTCCAGCCGGAATCCGTCGGCGAGAACCTTCAGTGTTCGTTCCGTCTCCCCGAACGCCAGCGATTGCAGGACGCTCTGGTGCATTGCAAAGGCTTCTGGCGCGGCGTAGTCGATGACCACGTGGGTTTCCTTCTCGAATGCTTCGGTCTGCAGCATCACCCGGATGACGATGTGATCGCCCAGAGACCTTGCACCGATCTGTCCCCCGAGGCCTTGGGCGTTGGCCATGCCGGTGGACATTCCCATCGCTATCGCCAACAGGCAGCAGGTCTTTGCGCGGCATCGGAAACGCTGTACGCGCGGTGGGCTCACCGTGTCGAACCTGGTCTTGCTCAATGCGAGTTATGGAGCTTTCGGGACAGCGCGGCAATGTAAATCGCGAAGCTTACGGCAACCTGAACAGTCGCAGTCGGTTCAGACATGGTGCAGCCAGTGCTCAAACGCAAGTTCCGGCCCGGTTTCCCCGGCGCGCATCGCATCGAAACCAGTGCGACTACTGCTAGCGCTCTGATCCCTCCACCGGGGCGACGGTTTCGGACTCGCTCAGCAGGTCTCTGGCGCCGCGCCCGACGAGCACTGTTGCCGGTGGCGCCTGGAAGAAGCTGAATCCTTCTCGATTCCGCCATTGCACGGGACCGCCGAGCTTGCGGCCAGCGCCCAGTGTGGCGGCGTGGATCCTGGTGACCATGGCTTCATACTCAGGCGTGCCCTGGGCGAATCCCGAGAAGCTGAAGAGATCGGTAGCGGCGGTAAAGACCACGTCGACTCCGGGGACGGCGGCGATCCGATCGACATTCTCGACTCCGGCCGGCGATTCGATCATGCCGACGATCATGATGTTGTCGTTCGCGGTCTGACGGTAGCCGCCACCCCATAGCTCGCCGTATTGGCCGCCCCCGAGGCTGCGTGCGCCAACCGGCGGATACTTGGCAAACCGGACTGCGGCTTCGACTTTCTCCACCTCGACCACCATGGGCACAATGATGCCGAGTGCGCCGATGTCGGTCGCCTTCTGGACATCGCCTTCGGTTGCGTCGGGTACGCGAATGAAGGGTATCGCCGGCAGATCCCGGCCCGCCCAGATCATGCGTGCGACCTCCTGGTAGGTCAGGGGACTGTGCTGCATCTCGATCCACAGAAAGTCGAATCCGGAACGTGCCATGGCGCGGTAGATGTCCGGGTCCGGCGTGTCGATGGTGCCGCCGATTACCTGTTCGCCGTTCGCGAGCTTTTGCTTGACGGTGTTATACATGGCGTCCCCTGTGCGTGGAAAAAGAAAGCGAATCCGAAGGGATCGGACCCAGCCAATACATATTAAGCGATGCCCTTGGGTTGTGCCGACGTCGGGCACCGGTGTTCAGGTCCCCAAGGGGAAGACGGTCAGCCTGTGGAGTTCGTCTCGCCGCCGAACGCTTTTGGAGAATGATAGCTGCTGGCTAACTCAATCTCCGGGCTTCACCCGCCATCGGATCACTCCCGCGAGATTCGAGAAGTCGTCGCGCCAGACGCGCCGACTCGCCGGATCCAGTGGCGCCCAGGTCTCGTTGAGCGCCATCCGGTCGAACATTGCGCCGTCGCGCATGACGGCCACCCATTGTGACGGTGCGCTCACGGGATCTGTTTCGCGGTCTACCTTTCCGAGCTTCCCCACCATGGCGGCATGGCCCAGGTCCTCGACGATGCCGGCCACCACCGGCTCGAGGTCGAGCAGGCGGTTCGATGTGTGGAGCAGCAGCACGCCGTCGTCGTCAAGTTTCTGCATGTACAGCGCCACCGCTTCGCGGGTCAGCAGATGTATCGGGATGGCGTCGGATGAAAACGCGTCGATGATCAGGAGATCGAAACTCCGATCCGGCTCCTGCACCAGGGTGAGGCGGGCGTCCCCCAGTAGGATGGTGGCCGACGCGTCATACGTCGGCAGGATGTCGAAATAGCCGCTATTCGCGGCGAGCCGCGCGATCAGCGGATCGATCTCGAAGTAGCGCCACGCGTCTTCGGGACGTCGATAGTAGGCTAGGGCGCCGGTCCCGAGTCCGACCAATCCGAGACGCTGGCTGTCCGTCCGGGCCTGGGTCGCGGCGATGACGTTGGCGACGGGACTTGCCGGCGTGTAGTAGTTGGTCGGCTCGATGGAACCGTCGTCCGTCGTCCACTGGCCCCCATGATTGGTCGTGCCGTGCATCAGGCTGCGCGTCGGCGGGTCTACGGCTTCGACGATCCGGTACACGCCGAAGAAACTTCGCCCGCGCCAGGTCGTGTCGGCGCTGGTCCATTGTTGTTGTCCCGCGATCAAGAGCGCCGCGATACACAGCGCGAACCCGACCGGGCGAACCTGGCGCGACAGGACGAGCACAGCGAAGATCCCGAGCGCGCTGGCGAAAACGATGAAAGGCAAAGGCAACCCCGCCCAACTGATGAACCATCTGCCTCCGACCAGCACCGCGAGGATGAGAAGAGCGAGAACGACATCGCGCTCGCGCCACAGGATCCCCCGCCCTGGAGCGGCCCGCGAACTCCCGCCGCCTGCGGATCTCACGGCTGGCGCTTCCCGCGTGCGATTCGGCAGCAGCGCCGCGGCCATTACCAGGCTCAGCGGATATTCCAGGACCGAGTTGAATACCACCGGCGCGAGCAGTGCCACGAACAGTCCGCCGATTAGTCCGCCGGACGATACGAAGAGATAGAACTCGGTCAGGAATTCAGCGGCGGGGCGGCGCTCCGCGAGCGCAGCGTGGCAGGCGGTCGCGATGAAGAAGAAAGCTACCAGATGCAGCGGCAGGAATATGCTCGCGGGCTCCCGCCAGGGAAACAACGCGACCAGGATCACAAGCGCGAACGCCATGGAGCGAACCGCCAGCCAGGATGGGATCAGCGGTCGGCGCGCGAAGGCATTGACGAAACTCAGCAGATACAGCGTGAGCGGGGCGACCCACAGCAGCGGCGCCGAGGCGATGTCGGTGCTGATGTGGCCGGTTACGCCGAGCAAGAGGGCGGATGGGACCGCGCTATACGCCAGCCAGCTTGCCCGAAGGCGCCAGGTCGGTGGCGCTGCGTCGCTCGATGGAATTGTTGGCTTGGTTCTGGCGGAACTGCCCCACACGCTGGCACCGCACCCGACGATACAAGCGGCCAGGGCGGCGAAGCCGAGCGTCCACGCGAACGCTTGCCCTCGCGTGCCAAATAGCGGCTCGATCAGGAACGGAAACGCGAGCAGGACGGCGACGCTGCCGAGATTGCTCGCGGCGTACAGGAAATAGGGATCGGATGCGTGCGGGTGGCCGGTGCGGGAGAACCAGCGTTGGATCAGCGGCGCTGTGGCGGCGACGGCGAAGAACGGCGCGCCGATGGAAACGAAGAGCAGGCCCAGGAGCCACAGCGCGGGCGGCGCGTCCGAGTCCGGTCGCCAACCCTCGGCGATACCGATCGGCAGGGCCACGGCCGCCGCGCCGAGCAGGCAGAGATGCGCGAGGCACTGGCTGCGCGGTCCAAGGTGGCGCGTCAATAAATGCGCGTAGCCATATCCGCACAGCAGCGCCGCCTGGAAAAACACCATGGCGGTATTCCAGACCGACGGCGAACCGCCAAGCAGGGGCAGGACCATTTTCGTGAACAGCGGCTGGACCCAGAACAATAGAGCGGCACCCACGAACATGGTCGCGGCGAACAGCCACAGTTGCGCGTGCTGGGCGGCGGCGCCCTTCCCGCTACTCATGCCTGAAACAGGCCGTACACTCGAAGCGCCACATGATGTGAAGAGATTTGCTCTCGCACGGCTTGGTGCGGGCTAGAGAAGCATCTCGCCCACTAGCGCGAGCGCGAATCCCAGCACTGCGCCAAGAGGAGGTGCCCAGTGTCGCTCCAGCCTGGCCTGCGGCGCGATGTCCTGGAACGTGAGATAGAGAATGCCGCCGGCGGCAAACAGCATGATCGAACCCAGGACGGCGTCCTGATCGCCGAGCCAGAACCAGCCGACCGCTCCGCAGACGGGGCCGAGCAGCGCAAATAGCACCATGAGACCAAACGCACTCGGGCGGCTGAACCGCCCCGAGGCGAGTTCGCGCCAGGCGTTGAAACCCTCGGGCAGGTTCTGCAGGCCAATGAGTAGCGCGAGAAGCACCACGCCGTCGGCGTTGGCCGCGAACATGCCACCCAGGGCCAACGACTCGGGCACGAAGTCGGCCGCCATGGCGCTGAACTGAGGCGCGGGTTGATTCCGCTTTGCTTGGCTGCGGTCGAGCGCCATGAAGGCGGCGCCGCCCGCCAGCAGGAGAACAATGGCCGCCAGGGGCTGGGGCAAGCGCGCAATGCCCTCCGGCACCAGCACCAATGCGACGGCGCCCACCAGCACGCCGCCGCCGAAAGCGATGACAAAGTGGCGCAACTCCTCTTCGAGCCAACGGGGACGGATGTGCTCGATGCGAGCGAGTCCGGCGCCGACGGGTATGCAGGCGCCGGCCAGCGTGGTCCAAAGCAGCAATTCAACGAAACGTTCCATGCGGACGAATGATCTAACGACTGGACCCGGATATTCCACCCGGGCCGTGATAATCGTGCAGATTAATTACAAGCAGGCACGCGCCGACGTTCCTCCGGCATGCGCCCTCGTGTTGACGTTCCGGAGTCGGTAGCGCAGGGGGAGGCTGCCATGGCTCGTGACGCCATGCATGATCGGATACTTGTTCTCTTGGGCGCGGGAGTGCAGCTTGAGTCGGTGGTTGACCCGGCGAGACCGATTCTGCTGTCATAACGCGGTTGCGGCGGATGCCGTGCCCAGGCCGGGACGGGCCGGTTCCGCCCATTCGATCGATCGATGGCCGGCCTCGTACACGCGTTTCACAAGGACCAGACAATGCCGATGATTCTCAACGAAGAGCAGAACATGCTCAAAGACACGGCGAAGGAATTCTGCACCGAGAAGGCGCCGATCAGTCAGTTCAGAAAACTGCGCGATGAAGCTGATCCCAACGGTTTTGATCGCGGCGTATGGACATCGATGGCGGAACTCGGTTGGGCGGGCATACCTTTCCCCGAGCAGTTTGGCGGGCTCGACTTCGGTTACAAGGGATTGGGGGTGGTTACGGAAGAGACCGGACGCACGCTGGCCGCGAGTCCGTTGTTCGCCAGCGTCTGGGTGTGCGGCACCGCGCTGAACGTCGGCGGCAGCACCGCGCAGAAGTCGGCGTTGTTGCCGCAGGTCGCATCCGGGGAGTTGCTGCTGGCGCTGGCGTTGGAAGAGTCGCATCGGCACGATCCCTACGGCATCGCGACGGCTGCGGTGCAGTCGGGCGAAGGGTACACGTTGACCGGATCGAAGACATTCGTCCTCGACGGCCACGTTGCCGACAAGCTCATCGTCGTCGCGCGCACTTCGGGCGATCGCGGAGAGCGCGACGGCATTACCCTGTTTTTGGTTGCCGCCGACGCACCTGGCGTGGAAATCACGCGCACGACGATGGTCGATAACCGAAACGCCGCGAACATCGCGTTCACCGATGTCGAGGCGGCGACCGATACGGTGATAGGCGCCGTGGGGAAGGGCGCGGAAGTGCTCGATCCAACGCTGGATATTGCCCGCATCGGCATCGCGGCGGAAATGCTTGGCTCGACGCAGGAGTGTTTCGAACGGACCATCGCGTACCTCAAGGAGCGCGAGCAGTTCGGGGTGCCGATCGGTTCGTTCCAGGCGCTCAAGCATCGCGCAGCCAACATGTTCTGCGAGATCGAACTATCGAAATCGGTGGTGCTCGAGGCGTTGACGGCGCTCGATGAGAAGCGCGAAGCGGAGGAAGTGGCGAAACTCGCGAGCCTCGCCAAGGCCAAGGTGGGCGAAACTTTCCACACGGTTTCCCGCGAGGGCATTCAGATGCACGGCGGCATCGGCATGACCGACGAGTTCGATATCGGCTTCTTCATCAAGCGGTCGGCCGTCACGGAACAGACCTTCGGCGACGTCAACTACCACCGCAATCGCTACGGCGAACTGGAAGGCTACTAAAGGGCTCTAATCGGCGCGGGGTTCGCGAGACCTTGTCGCGAAGCCGCCCGTCGGCGAGATCATTGTATCGGGCAATGTCTGGCCATCGTCACCCTGGGCTTGTTGCCGGCCTTGCTGCTGCTGGGCATTTCCACTTGGCGCTGGCGCGACCCACTCCGGTAAGATGACCCGATGCTCGCCACCCAATCGACATCCGCGGACGCCATCGAAGCCCACCTCGCCGCACTCGGCTTCGATAACCGGTTTGCGGGGGAACTCCCGGCCGATCCGGAGCCCGCGAACTTCCGTCGACAGGTAGCCGCCTGTTATTCGCGCGTCGAACCGACGCCGGTGACGAAGCCGAATCTGATCGGCTGGTCACCCGAAGCGGCAGCGTTGCTGGATCTGCCAACCGACCCCGGCGACGGCGAGGCGCTCGCCGAAGTATTCGCGGGAAACCGCTTGCTGCCCGGCATGCTGCCGATCGCCACGTGCTACGGCGGTCATCAGTTCGGTAGCTGGGCCGGCCAACTCGGCGACGGCCGCGCCATCAATCTGGGCGAGATCGTCAACAAACGCGGCGAGCGCTGGACGTTGCAACTCAAGGGCGCGGGTCCGACGCCTTATTCGCGAAACGCCGATGGCCTGGCGGTGCTGCGCTCGTCGCTCCGGGAATTTCTGTGCAGCGAGGCCATGTTTCACCTTGGCGTGCCGACCACCCGTGCGCTATCGCTCACCTTGACCGGTGATGAGGTCGTGCGCGACATTCTCTATGACGGCCATCCCGCCACCGAGCCGGGCGCGGTGGTGTGCCGGGTCGCGCCTTCTTTCACGCGCTTCGGCCACTTCGAGCTGCTTGCCGCGAGGCGCGATATCGAGGTGCTGCGGCAACTTCTCGACTTCACCATCGCCACTGACTTTCCGCACCTCCGTGACGCCGATCCGAAGACCCGCTATCTCGACTGGTTCGACGAGGTCACGACGCGAACCGCGGACATGATCGTGCACTGGATGCGCGTCGGCTTCGTGCACGGAGTGATGAACACCGACAACATGTCGGTGCTTGGTCTCACCATCGACTACGGCCCGTACGGGTGGCTGGAGGACTACGACACCAACTGGACACCGAACACCACGGACGCCGCCACGCGACGCTACCGTTTCGGCCAGCAACCCGCCGTGGCGCAATGGAACCTGGTGCAACTCGGCAACGCCATCTATCCCCTGATCGGCGAGGCAGAGCCGCTGAACGCCGCGCTGAACGGCTTCGCGGAGCGTTACACCGAGGGCGCGCGGGCGATGACCGCCGCGAAACTGGGCCTGCAACGCTACATCCCAGAGCACGACGAGGAATTGTCTGCCGAACTGTTGGCGCTACTCGGCGCCGTCGAGACCGACATGACCCTGTTCTTTCGCAATTTGGCCAAAGTCGATCCAGGCAATCCAAACGGCGAACCTCTCGATGAAGCGTACTACCAGCCGGCGCAACTCGATGCTGCCTATCGGCAACGCTTGGCGGCGTGGCTCGCGTCCTATGCCAGGCGCGTGCAGCTCGACGGCCGACCTGATTGCGCCCGGATCGAGCAAATGAACAGCGTCAACCCGCGCTTCGTGCTGCGCAACTATCTGGCACAGTTGGCAATCGACAAGGCCGAAGCCGGCGACCATTCCATGATCGACGAGCTGCTCGCCGTCCTGCGCGATCCCTACACCGAGCAGCCGGGGCGGGAAGAGTTCGCCGCCAAGCGCCCGGACTGGGCGCGCCACCGTCCCGGTTGTTCCATGCTGTCCTGCAGTTCGTGAGGATTCGAGGCCGCTACCAGATGCCTTTCAACGCATGCAGGCGCACGTTTCGGAGCGCTGCGCCGCTTCCGTTCGCACGGACCGAGAGGGCATCGACGTACGCGTCCGGGAGAAAACAGAAGCTCGCGCTGGAGATACCGCCATCGAGGAATACCTCGACGGACGTCAGGTCGATCAGAAGGCGCACCGACGGTGCCGTCGACGGCATGGGAACGCGCTGGTCCTGGAACTGAAGGACATCTCCTTCAAACGCCATTGGAACGCCGCGAATCCATAGCGTGACTGTACGCGCCGAACCGGGGTCGAGATCGAACGCCAGGTCGAACAGGCGACCTTCGCGACGAATGGGCAAAGCCTCGCCGTCGTCGAGAGCCAGGCGGCCCGTCGTTTCGCTGGTCTCGACCAGAGCTTCGATCTCGCGCACGGGCCATCGTTGCAGACGCGGTCCGTTGGCGGTGCGCGCCAGCGCAAGGCGAACGGGAAACGACATCTGCTGATTGAAGGGCATCTCCGGGTATTTGCCGCCGCGCATCCAGGACATCTGTACGCGGCGACCGTCGGGCATGTCGTTGAATGTCTGCGCCGCGTAGCCGTTGGGACCCAGTTCCGAGGCAAGGGTCGGCGTCGACGGTACAAACCGTCGGCCGTCGAACGCGCCGATCCGGTAGCGGCCGCCGCCGGCCCAGAATATCCAGTGCTCCTCGTCTTCCATGGACAGCGGGAACAGGTCGGGACACTCGGTGTTGCCGGCGATCTCAACCCTGTCGGTCTGCCGCCAAGTCACGCCGTCGGCCGATCGAAACAGTGCGAATGCATTGCCCTGGAGGTAAAGCGCCATGACGAACTGTCCGCTTTGGGCGTGGAAGAACACCTTCGGGTCGCGGTTATCGCCGGCGATGTGTTCGAGAACCGGATTGTCTTGGTACTTGGTCCATGTGCGTCCTCGGTCCTGGCTGTAAGCCAGGCTCTGGGTAAATGGCCGAGGCGGGTTCGCATGCGTGCCGGCGGAGGTGTAGTAGGCGAGGATGGCGCGTTGTTGCGGGTCGGTGCTGACGTCACCGAAGCCGGCGCGGTTGTCCCAGTCCACCAGCGCCGAACCGGAGAAGATGGTACCGAGCGCGTCCGGACGGAGGGCGTGCTCGAGTTGCCGCCAGTGGACGAGATCGGGGCTGACGGCGTGCCCCCAGGTCATGTTGCCCCAGACCGTGTGATCGGGATTGTGCTGGAAGAACAGGTGGTATTCGCCCGCGAAATGGACGAGACCGTTCGGATCGTTGGTCCAGTTCGTCTTCGGCGAAAAGTGGAACTGGGGCCGATGCGTCTCGCGATACATACGTGGCGTCGAATCCGGCTTGCCTCGACTCAGGTGACGAGTCGCGTGGCGTAGGCGATCGTGCCCGACGTCAGTTCGCGCCGCCTTTGGAAAAGCGACCCGGCTTCGGCGGGCGGCTGGCGCGAAGTCTGCCAGGAGTTCAGCCCGTCGTACCACGTCAGGAGCAACATTCGGCCGCGGGCATCGGAACGGTCCCGCTGACAGAACAGACCTTGAGGTGAGGCTTGGTAGTCGCCGGAATTTTCGAACGTGCGCCACGCCTCCCTGGACAGCGCGGCAATCTCCTCGACATCGGCGTTCGCGACGTTGAAGAAGCGAAACACATACAGACCCTCGCGGGTCAGGGGCGCGGTGTTCGTCGGCCGCACGGTGGGGGTCAACGTCAGCGCGTCGACACGATCCACGGGTTCGAGGCTGCGCGCGGCTTCGATGGACGCGGTTACGGCATCGTCGTCGCCAACGGTTACGGCGATCAATTCGTTCGATCCCACCCCGAACAGACCGTAGAAGGCGCCCCAGATACTCGGCGGCTGCAGATGACTCGTCAGGGCCGCGTGCACTCTTTCCCAACCGCCCTGGCGGGCCGTGAGGCGCAAAAACGCGAACGTATCTGACATGGCTTCGTTTCGGATCACGCGGGGCAGGACGGCATCGTATCAAATCACACCTCGGCTAACGCGGCGAAACCTCGTGGTCCGATTGGGACACCCACCGGTCTGAATTGGGACGGTCTGAATTGGGACAGCCACCTGATTTGGACTACGATTCTGTTGGGACACCCACCATGGCCGCATAGGGACACCCACAGGCTTTGGGGCAGCAGTTCGATTGGGATGCGCGGGTGGATGGAGATCGATAGGGACACCCATATTCGTTGTTGAACCGGGCGATACACCGCCTTGGACATCATCGAGTACCACCGCAAACGGGTTGCCAACTGTCGAACCGAGACAACCGATAGGCCGCTGCCGTTCGAGTCGATGACGGGATCCTGTTGGCCGAACCGTGCGTGATAAGCTCCCGCGCCCTTGAACCGTAGGGGAGGGATGCGATGAACGGCGCGGAGAGTCTGCTGCGTACGTTGGCTGCCCATGGCGTGAGCGTTTGTTTCGCCAATCCGGGCACGTCCGAGATGCACCTCGTCCAAGCCATCGACGCGACCGATGCGATGCGCAGCGTGTTGTGTCTGTTCGAAGGCGTGTGCACCGGCGCCGCCGATGGCTACGCGCGAATGACGGGAATGCCGGCGATGACGTTGCTACATCTCGGGGCGGGCCTCGGCAACGGCATTGCCAACCTGCATAACTGCCGGCGGGGCGGCTCGCCGCTGATCAATGTTGTCGGCGACCATGCGATCCATCACGTCGCGTACGACGCGCCGTTGAGCTCGGACATCGAGGCCGTTGCTAAACCGGTTTCGGTGTGGATCAGGACTGCTCGCACCGCCCAGGGGCTAGGTCTCGACGCCGTCGATGCGGTCCGAGCGGCACGGTCGCCCAGCCCGCAGCCCAAGGGCGGCATCGCGACGTTGATCGTGCCGACGGATTGCGCGTGGGGCGAAGGCCGCACGGCGGACCCGCAACCCGAATTCGAGGCGTCCATCAGGCGACCGCAGGTTGGTAGCCACGTGATCGAGTCCATCGTCGGACGACTCGACCAGGACACGCTGATCATGATCGACGGCAACGGGCTCACGGAGGAGGGCGTGCGGCAGGCGGGACGAATCGCCGCGGCGCGGGGCTGCAAGCTTTGTACGCCGACGTTTCCGGCGCGGGTAGAGGCAGGTCCGGACCTGCCGCTGGTACATAGGTTGCCGTACTTTCCCGAGCAGATCATCGAAATGCTTGGGCCGGTAAAGAAACTTGTGCTCGCCGGCGCACAATCGCCGGTGAGCTTTTTTGCCTACCAGAATCTGCCGAGCGATCTCGTTCCCGAACATTGCGAGGTGATTCATCTCGCGCACCGCCACGAGGATGTCGCCGAGGCGCTGGCCAATGTGGCGGACGCCCTGGACGCGCCAGCCATGCCAGGCCCGGCGGGCGCGCGTCCAGAGAAGCCGGAGGGGCGGCTATCGATACGCAACATCGCCGCGCTATTGGCGGTGCGGGCGCCGGAGGGCAGCATCGTGGCGTCGGATTCCGGAGGCGGCGGGGCTGCCTTTCCGCTGATGCAGCGCTGCGTGCGGCATAGCTGGCTCAATCTGACCGGCGGTTCCATCGGCGGCGGCGGGCCGGTGGCGGTGGGCGCCGCGATAGCCTGTCCGGAGCGACCGGTTTTCGCGCTGATCGGGGATGGCGGCGCGATGTACACGAACCAATTCCTGTGGACGGCGGCGCGTGAAGGCCTGAACGTCGTGACGGTGATCTTCTCCAATCGGCAATACAACATCCTCGAAGTGGAATATCGGCGGCTTGGGATCAACGACATCGGCGCGACTGCGGCGAGCCTGTTCGATCTATCCAACCCGGAAATCGACTGGGTACGCCTGGCGGCGGCCCAAGGTGTGCCGGGCTCTCGCGCGGCCACCTGCGACGAGTTCGATGCGGCCCTCGGCCGAGCGCTTGCCGAGGATGGGCCCTACTTGATCGAGGCGGTCCTATAGGGCACCAGGCATTGACCGGCGGGCCGGATCAATGCATCTGGACGCCGCCGGCGACGTTCAGGGCAATGCCGGTAACGTTCGGCGCCGTGGCCAGGAAGACCGCGGCCTGGCCCATGTCCTCCGTGGTCTGCGGGCGGCCCAGTGGAATGCTTTCGCTCATGTTCTTCTCGAAGGCTTCAGCTCCGCCACGATTCACCATGAGGTGATCGAACCACATCGCGGTGCCCACCATTCCGGGGCACAGTGCGTTGACGCGGATACCGTCGCGGGCAAGTTCCAGGGCAAAGGATTGTGTGACGCCGATCGCCGCGCGATGAACGGCGAGCCTTTTTTGCCGGAGACGGATGAGGTGTTGACGATGGCAGCGTCGGAAGAAGCGCGCAGAGCGGCGACGGCGGCGCGCGTCATGAGGAAGATCCCCTTGACGTTGACGGCGAAAATCCGGTCCCACTGGGATTCGCTAAACGTGTCGATGGGGCCGCTGCCGATGATGCCGGCATTGTTGATCAGAACGTCGAGTCCGCCGAACGCGTCGACCGTTGCGGCGACGGCGGACGCGCAGGAATCGGCCCGTGTCACGTCCACCGGCGTGCATCGCACATCGCCGATTGCGGAGAGTTCGTCCACCGCGGCGTCCATCTCTGTCGCCGAAGCGAGCCGGTAGTTCCACTCCCCGCCGGGCTCCGCGGGGGTCTCGAGATCCGCGATCATGACCCGGTGTCCGGCCTCGAGAAAACTTTTCGCGATACCCTTGCCGATACCGCGCGCGCCGCCCGTGACAAGCACGGTTCGTTGATTCGTCATGGAGAGCCTTGAAGAGAAGATTTCGCGATCGATTATAGGGTGGCGGGCCGTGCTCACAAGCGGACCGACCCACGGCCCAATTGAACCGGTTCCATCTTCGCCGTTACACTCGTCGGCGATCTCGAAACAACGACTCCACAGGAAATATGGAAATGGCAATTCAAGAAGGCGGCAAACTCCCCGAGGCAACATTGCATACGATTCGCGATGGAGCCCCGTCGGCGGTGACGACAAGCGAACTGTTCAGCGGCAAGAAGGTCGTGCTGTTTGCGGTGCCCGGCGCGTATACCCCGACATGTTCCGAACAGCATCTGCCCGGCTTCGTCGCGAACGCGGATGCCATCAGGGAGAAGGGCGTAGACAGCATTGTCTGCGTGGCCGTGAACGATGCGTTCGTGATGGGCGCGTGGGGTCAGGAACGCGACGCGGGCGACATCACGATGGTGGGCGACGGCAATGGCGATTTTACCAGGGCCCTGGGTCTTGAGATGGACGGCAGGGGGTTCGGGCTCGGAACGCGGTCGCAACGCTATGCCATGATCGTCGAGGACGGCACCGTGACCAAGTTGGCGGTAGAGGGCCCGGGTCAGTTCGAAGTCAGCAGGGCGGAAGCTATTCTCGAAGCTCTGTAGGGCGCCCCGCGATCGGGGGATAGCCAGGTTCTGGCGATGGGCGGGGCAAGCTCGCGTCGCCCGCGGGAAGGGAAACCGGCCAGTGTCGTGTCACGCGAGTTATGACGCTTCAGCGCGTCCCACGGGGTCTGTGGCAAGGCGCGTCCCCGCCGGGAATGGTCGGCTCCATTGCCAAGGGGCGCAACGCGGCCACGGGCCCCGTGGGGCGCGCCCTTCGGGAGATCGCCATGCACGCCACTGCCGCGTTGTGGCCCTTGCGAATATGCCCGATATTCCCTGCGGACCACGCCTTGCATTGACGCGCATGGCGAACTCTGAAGCGCCAGAACTCGCGTGACACGACACTAGTCGGAACTATCCTTCGGTGCCCGTCTCGCCCTTTTGGGGGTCACGCGCCAACGCGTCATCCTGGATGCAATCCCACTCCCCGGAGTCCCCATCCTCCTGGCAGAACCAATCCGTCTCGTCGTCGGGCGAGGTCGGCGCCTGTGCGCTTGCGGTGGGCCCTGAGCGACACCCCGATATCGCTACCATGGAGAGGGCTAGCATCAGGGCGACTTTGACAAGGGTGGTCGGCATGGCGGGCTACTTTGCCGGTCCCCATGTCATCTGTCAAAGGCTGGCCGGAGCGCAGCTCAATTGTTTGCGCCGCATCTTTAGCCTGCGCACATTTCGGGGTGCCGATTCGTGAGCGAGGTCGTCCAGCCAAAAGCCCCTGCGGACTCCTCCGAGGGGGACGGTCGAGACATCGAGGAGGTCGATATGGATTCGCTGCGCGACCAGGTGTCCTACGTGTTCCAGGAACACATGCTGATGTCCGAGTCCATCCGCGACAATCTTCTGATGGTCAAGCCGGACGCCATCGAGGCGGACATGCTTGAAGCGCTGGCGACCGCTGGCGCGCTGGAGTTCGTGCGCGCGCTGCCCGACGGCATGGACACCGTCCTCGGCCGGTCAGGCGATACGTTGTCCGTCGGGCAGAAACAGCGGCTCTGCATCGCGCGGGACCTGATCCGGAATACGCCCATCCTGATACTGGACGAACCGACCGCCGCGCTCGACCCGCAAACCGAAAACGCCCTGGTGCAGGCCCTGGGAGACGCCAGTAAAGGCAAGCTCGTCATGGTCATCGCGCACCGCCTCTCGACCATCCGCCAGGCGGATCGCATCGTCTTTCTCGAGGAAGGCGAGATCAAGGACATCGGAAGCCACGAAGCGCTGATGGCGGACCCGAACAGCCGTTATCGCAGATTTGTCGAGTTGCAGGGAGGCGCCTAGTGGATCGATTTCCACGCCCGCGCCGCCGTATGCTGCTCGTCATGTATCGATTCGCCCGCTGCCCGTTGTCTGTTGTCGTTGTCGGGCTCGTCTGGGGATGTGCCGAGATCCACATGGCGACCGGCCCGGAACCGCCACCGCGCGAGGCGGCACCGATGCTTGGGATGGAGGATGCGGCTGCGCGATCCGCGCGCGTAGGGAACGTCGCCTACATTCTGGAGTTCGAACTCGACGGCGAAGCCGACGAGTACACCGGGCGCGCCACGACTACCTTCGAACTGAACGATGCGCGGGCAAACCTGACCATCGACTTTGTCGGTGGTGCGGTCTCAAGCCTCCAGGTCAATGGTTCGCCGGTCGATGTCACCTATAACGGCTACTTCGTGACACTGCCGGCAAATTCCCTGCGGACTGGGTCGAATACGGTCGAAATTGCGTTCTCGCACCCCTACAGCACCGACGGCGGCGGCCTGTATCGGTTCCGGGATCCGGTCGATGGCCGCGACTATCTCTACACGGACTTCGAGCCGTTCGACGCGAACCGGTTATTTCCGTCATTCGATCAACCCGACCTGAAGGCCACTATTGGGACGCGTGTGACAGTGCCGGCGGACTGGCAGGTGGTGTCGGTCGTCGCCGAGTCGGACATTGCGAAACTCGGCGACAGTAGAACCTGGACGTTTCCGCCATCGGCCCGGATCAGCACCTACGTCTACGCATTGCACGCCGGCCACTACCGGTACTGGGAGTCGGTGGCCGGCGAAATCCCCTTGCGGCTTTTCGCGCGGGCATCCGTCGCGGACTACGTCTATCCGGAGCACTGGTTCGTTCCAACCCGTCACGGCCTCGATTTCTTTCAGAACTACTTCGATATCGCCTACCCATTCGGAAAGTACGACCAGGTCATCGTGCCCCATTTCAACGCGGGCGCCATGGAGAACGTCGGCGCCGTCACGTTCAGCGAGCGCTTTCTTCGGCGCGGCACGGTCACCCGACAGGCGCGGCGGTCGCTCGCCAGCGTGATCCTGCACGAGATGGCGCACATGTGGTTCGGAAACCTGGTCACAATGAAGTGGTGGAACGGTCTGTGGCTGAATGAGTCGTTTGCCACCTTCATGGCGACGCTGGCGCTGGTGCAGGCTACCGAGTTCACGGAGGGACGGCTCGGCGCCTATCAGAGCACCGTCCGCGCCTATCGCGCGGACGAACGCGATACCACGCACGCCATCGAATTGCCTACCCCGAACACCGACGTCGCTTTCGTGAACTTCGATGCCATCACCTACAACAAGGGTTCGGCCACGCTGATCCAGCTCAACCATCTGGTGGGGCCGGAGGCGTTCCGGCGCGGCGTCAGCGCCTATCTGGAGGCGCATGCCTACGGGAACACGACGATCGACGACTTCCTCGCCGAGGTCTCCAACGCGGCGGGCCGCGAATTCGAAGGCTGGGCGGTCGACTGGCTGCACGAACCGGGAACCAACGGCGTGGCGGTCGAGCTGGACTGCGAAGACGGAAGGATCGCTGACATGGCCGTCCTGCAAACCGCCCCGACAGCCTGGCCGACCCTGCGTACGCATCGCACCCAACTCGGCCTCTACAATTTCGACACCGGTGAAGTGGCCGTCCGGCTCGTGCCCGTGACCTACGCCGGCGCCCGAACCGAAGTCCCAGCCTGCCAGGGCGAGCGCTGTCCGGACTTCGTCTATGCGAACCACGGCGACTGGGACTACGCGCGGGTCGACTTCGACCGGAAGGCGCTGGCCACGCTCGGCGACCATCTCAGCGCCTTCGGCAATCCGCTTACCCGATCAATGCTCTGGCAGGGCATCTTCGACATGGTCCTTCACCGGCGCCTGTCGCCCGTCGAGTTCATCGACATCGCACTTGCCAATGTGGAGGCCGAGCCTGTCGACGACGTGGCCCGGCAGGTGCTCCGCTCGTTGCAAAGCTCCTGGTCGTATCTCCAGCGCCTGGTTGAAGACCCCTTGCTGCTGGGCGAGACCGGTGAGCGGATCGAGGGCTACTTGTGGCAGGCGTTCCTCGCCAGCGAACCCGGCAGCGACCGGCAGCTCCTGCTGTTCGACAACTACATGGCGGCGGCAAGGAGCGAGCAAAGCCTGGAACGGCTTGTCGGTTTGCTCGGTGGCGCCGAGGTGCCGGCGGGCTTCGACTTCGATCAGGATCGCCGCTGGGACGCCATCGAGCTGCTCAGCGGATTCGATCATGCCAGTGCCCAAGCCTCGCTTGCAGCGGAGCGTGAACGGGACCGTTCCGACGAAGGCCGGCGTCGGGCATTGTCAGTGGACGCCGCTCGTCCCGATCCCGAACAGCATCGGCGCCTGATGCTATTGCTCCTCGATCCCGACCCGGGCCTGACCGTCGCCGATGCGCGGGCCCACGCTGGCGGGCTGTTCCCGGACCACCAGCAGGAACTTCAACTCAAGATCGTCGGGGAGGTGTTCGATCGTCTGCAGTCCGTGAGCGATAGTCTCGATCCGCGCTATTTCGGGCCGATCACCCGCGGCCTGCTCGGAACGATTTGCGACAAGGACTATCTCGAACTCCTGGAGCAGGCGGTCGACCGCTCGGACACGCTGCACCTGTCCCTGCGTAAACGGTTGATTGACCTGCGTTTCGAGGTCAAACGCTGCCTTGCGATTGGCGAGATGCTCGGGGCGTCGACTTAACCCGGATATTGCACCAGGGCCGCCAGTCGAGTTGCCAGACGCGCTCGTAAAGGCAGCGGTGTATCTGCATTCGTCGGATGACGACAAGCCCCTTGCCGATGCCTCCGGTTTGCTTTGGTGGCGGTGATTCGTCAGAATGCGCCGGATTTTTCGGGGACTAGGCCATGTTGGCGACGCTCGAACAATATGATCGGGTGCCGCGCATTCTTCGGCTCAATGTAGCCGGGCAGCCGGTAGACTGGATGAACTGGCGGGAGGCTGTTTGCCTCTACGCCAGGGAACTCGTCGTCTGGACTTTGGGCGACGCCGTCCTGCGTTTGCGCGGCGGCCACTCCCGCATCGATGGCACCCAGTCCCTGCTCGATGTCCACAGCATCGTCGCCTGCCGAGGCCGTATCGTCAAACCCTCGCGCAGCGTGCCACCCCTGACAAACGGGGCGCTTTTCAGGCGAGACCGCAACGTATGTCTGTATTGCGGCGGCGAATTCGTCGATTTCGAGTTGACCCGCGATCACGTCTTGCCTCGCGCGCGCGGCGGCGAGGACCGATGGGACAACTGCGTCTCGGCGTGCAAGCGGTGCAACCACTTCAAGAGCAGCCGTCTGCCGCACGAGTGCGGCATGGAGTTGATCGCGCTGCCCTATGTGCCGAACTTCGCCGAATACCTTGCGCTGACGAACGGGGGCAGGATTCTCGGCGATCAGATGGACCTGCTGAGAACCCAGTTCGGCAAGGACAGCCGCCTGTTGGGCTAACGCGAGGGGCGCACCCTCGCGTCGCCTCAGACTGTTCCTTCACGCCCCTCGCGCGAGTTCCCTCACCTCGCGCCGTGGTCGACCAATATCCTGGCCATGCACGAGGTGATGCGTTTGCCTGTGGCGATGTCGAGGAACTCGTTCGGACCGTGCGCGTTGGAGCCGGGGCCCAGCAATCCGGTGACGACGAACTGCACGTCGGGGTATCTGTCGCCCAGCATCTTCATGAACGGGATGGTGCCACCGGTGCCCATGGTCATGGCGGGCTGGCCGAAGAAAGCGCGCGAGGCGTCATCCGCCGACTTCCGGAGCCAGGCCGCGGTCGGCGGCGCGTGCCACCCCGTATGGGCGGGATCCAGTTCGAATCGCACAGTGGCGCCGTGCGGCGGATCGCGTTCCAGCAGGGCCTTGACGCGTTGCGCCGCCGCTTGCGCATCGAGGCTGGGGGGCAGGCGAAAGACCAGCTTGGCGGAGGTGAGCGGGCGCAGCGTGTTGCCGGCGTCGCTGATGCCCGGGGCGCCCCCGAGGCCAACGACACCGAGGCTCGGTCTCCAGGTATTGGCGGAGACGAGATCGGCCAACGGCGTGTCCGGCCGTGAAGGCGTCGCCCAGGGAAAGCGTTCGACCACGGTAGGTCCCAGAGTCCTGGCTACCTGCTCCGCCTGGCGGCGAGCGTATTCGGGGATTTCGACTTCGAGTTCGGGAATGGCGCCGGTCGCGGCGTGCTCGACGCGTTCGATCACATCCCGCAGCAGGCGGAAGCTCGACGGCACGATGCCGCCCGCCGCGCCGGAGTGGACGCCTTCGGTCAGCACCCTGACCGTCAAGCTGCCGGACAACATGCCGCGCAGCGAGGTCGTCACCCAGAGACGATCATAGCTGCCGCACTCGGCGTCGAGACAGATAACGAGATCGGGCGTGCCGATCCTGCCGCTCAACGCTTCCATGTAGAAGGGCAGGTCGAAGCTGCCGCTCTCCTCGCATCCTTCGATCAGGACGCAACAGCGCGCGTGCGGAATCCCCTGGCGCTGGGCGGCGGCGATGGCGGTGAGACTCGCAAAGACCGCGTAGCCGTCGTCGGCGCCGCCGCGTCCGTACAGCCGGCCGTTGCGAATCACGGGGGTCCACGGATCGAGGCCCTCGTCCCAGCCGGTGAATTCGGGCTGCTTGTCGTAGTGTCCGTACCACAGGATATTTCCCGGCGCGTTGCCATCGATGACCACCAACAGGGTTGGCGTGCGTCCCGGCAAGGTCAGGACGTCGACTTCGGCGCCCTCGATGGGAAACGATTCGACCCACCGGCGCAATTGCTGGACGGCCTCGACCATGTGGCCGCGGCTCTCCCAGTCTGGATCGAACGCTGGCGACTTGTTGGGGATGCGTATGTAGTCTTCGAGCGCCGGAACGATCTCCTCGTCCCAAACCGATGCGACGAATCTGCGAGTGTCTTGGGTGTTCACAAAGTGTTCACGGGGTATTCACAGGGTGCTCACAATCTTAGTGCACATCCGGCCAGGGCGCGCCGACCGGGGTTTCGAAAACCGAACACATCCTCGTAGTCCGTATCGAACGCGTTCTCCACTTGCAGATAGATGCGCGTGCGGGGCGATATCCGAAAGTCCAGGCCGCCATGGGCGAGCAGGTAGGAATCGAGCGTGCGTCGAATGGCGGGATACGCGGAGAAGTCGTTGTCGTACTGTTCTCCGACGACGGCTACGCCTACGTTGAACCGTGCCGACGAGGCGATGGTGCCGGAAAGGTCCACGCGACCTTGGTGGCGCGGCCGGCGGATCTCGGCGCGGTCCTTTTCGGCTGCGTCGACATAAGTGTAGTGGGCGGCGATGCCGAAGGGCCCGAACGTGTCCACATAGCCGACTTCAGCACCGCGTCGGCGGCTTCTGTCTGAGCGGTTTTCCGCCGTGAAGCCCATGCGCGCCGGATCGAAAACGAATCCGTCTATTTCGTCTGTCAGCCGGTTGTCGAAGTAGGCGAAGGACAAGCGTCGGGTGGCATACCCGGCTTCGTACTCGACGGATCGTTCCGGCTTGAGGTCGGGATTGCCTATGAATGTGTCGGGCGCGAAACCGTAGCGCTCGGCGAATGTGGGATTCTTGATGCCGGTGCCGACGTTCGCGAACAGGCGACCCGGTCCTGCCGCCCAGGCGACACCGAGGTGGTAGGCCGCGGAATTGTCGAATTGGTCGTTGGCGTCGTACCGCGCGGACACCGATGCGAGCGCGTATCGCGTGCGATATTGGTACTCCGCCGCGACGCTGGCGGTTCGGGTGCCTTGCTGCTGGTTCGGATCGCCAAACGGCGTTGCCGCCCCGCGTTGCGTGAAACGTTGCCGTTCAAGCTCGGCGGTGGCGTTCAAGCGGTGCGCGTCGCCAAGCGCGAAGTTGTTGCTGAATGCGATGGCTGTCTTCTCGCCGAGCGTCAAGATTCGGCTCGTGGTTTCGATGTTCTCATCTCCCGCCCGCACTTCGGTGATGGTCAGGCGCGGCTGCCAGAACCCGACACCGAGATGGCTCGCTTCAAGCTTGGCATAGCGGTGATCCGACTCCGTGATGTTGTCGCCGTCGGCGGGAACATAGGCGGGATAGGGGGTCGGATCATATTCCACTTCCGCGTCTACGCCGCGAAATACGGCACCCACGGTCCACGGTCCGAGGCTCCGGGAGATGTTCGTGTGCACGGTCGTGGCGCGATAGCCGTCCTTCTCGTCGCCGGTCCTCGCCAGGTTGTTGCCGTCGGTCGCGAAATGACTGGCGGCGATGACGGCGTGTCCCGCGGCGCTGTAACGCGATGCCGTGATGCTCGCATCCCGCGTTGCCATGCCTCCCCCCGCAGCGTCGATCATCACCTCATTCTCGTGCGGGGTCGTATCGATGTAGAGCAATCCCGCGAGGGCATCGCTGCCCCAGATAGCGCTTTGCGGACCGTTCATGATCTCTACGCGCTTCGCGCCGGTCAGGTCCAGATGACCGAAGTTGTATTCGCCGCCGAGTGCCACGTTGTTCATCTCAATGCCGTCCAGCATGACCAGCACATGGTTGGCCTCGGCACCTCGCACGCGGGCTTGTGTCAGACCGCCGCGATTGCCGGCCCGGCTGATGGCCACGCCGGGCAAGCCGAGCAGGGCGTCGCCCGCGTGGTGCGCGTGGCGCGCGTCGATTTCGGCCCCGGTCAGGATCGTTGCCTGCTGCGTGCTCGCTCCCAGGCGGCTGGCGTAGACGACGATGGTTTCGAGTTCAGCCGCCTGCGCGGGCCAAAGCAGCGCGACGGCAATCAAGAGGACGGATTTTTTCACGGTTTTACCCCATCGGCCGTCGCGCCCCGCGCGGCGTGAACCTGAGAATCTGGCCGGTCTCCGGACTCATGAGGCGGCGATCGACGCCCGTCGCCGTAGCCTTCCCATCTCACGACAGTGGCTTGAAACGGCGGCTTTTGCATTGTCCGGACCGTAAGACCGGGTGGCAAAGCCTCGAATTACCGTTGCGGGGGCAGTGCCGGATTCTTACCGGCTTCCCGTACACCAGATTCGAGACGTTCAGTATATCGGGACAAGAGCGATTCCAGCCGCATCGACGGACGTTATCGAATGACTTTCCAGCGCGTTCCTGATGCAGTGTCTTCAAGTTCAATACCGTTGGCGGCCAATTCATCCCGGATGGCGTCGGCACTGGCGAAGTCCCGCCCGCCACGCGCAGCCGCGCGTCTTTCGATCATCGCTTCGACCCAGCCGGGATCTACGCCTGCCGCCTCCTGGAAGTACGCGTTTGCGGGCGTCCCAAGGATGCCGAGCAGCCATCCGCCGGCGAGGAGTTGGAGACGTAACTTCCCCGCGATTGCTGGATCGCTGGTCTTGTGAATATCCCCGGCGATGGCGTGCATGGCTGCCAGCGCCCGCGGCGTGTTGAGGTCGTTTCCGAGCGCGGCCAGCACGGACTCGGGGAAAGCGTCGACGCTGGCGTTTCGGAAGTCCCCGGAGGTGGCGGCGGCGTCGCCCGGCGCATCCACGAGCGCCTGGTACAGGGTATTCAGGCTTGCGCGGGCCTGATGGATCAGGTCGTCGGACCACTCCAGGCTGCCGCGGTAGTGACCGGAGAGCAGTGCGTAGCGCAATACCTCCCCGGGATGTTCGCGGCGCAGCGATCGGATGGTGGCGATGTTGCCAAGGCTCTTCGACATCTTTTCGTCGCCCATGCGCAGCAGGCCGTTGTGCATCCAGTAGCGCGCATAGACCTGGCCGTCCTCGACGCAACTGCCCTGCGCCAGTTCGTTCTCGTGGTGGGGGAAGGTGAGGTCGCTGCCGCCGCCGTGGATGTCGATGCTCGGCCCGAGGTGTTTGCGAATCATCGCCGAGCACTCGATGTGCCAGCCGGGTCGGCCGCGTCCCCAGGGGCTGTCCCAGCCGGGCAAGTCCTCGCTCGAGGGTTTCCAGAGCACGAAGTCCTTGGGATCGCGCTTGTATGGCGCCACTTCCACGCGCGCGCCTTCGAGAATGTCTTCGAGCGACTGTTTCGAAAGGCTTCCGTAGTTCGGGTCCGATGGCACGTGGAACAGCACGTGCCGTTCGGCTTGGTAGGCGTGGCCGCGGTCGATCAGCGTCTCGATCATGTCGATGATCTCGCTGATGTGCTCCGTCGCGCGGGGCCGGACATCGGGTTCGAGCACGGCGAGGGCGGCGATGTCGGCGCGGTATTCGGCCACGAATCGATCGGTCAGCGCGCGGATCGGCTCTCCGTTGGCAAGAGCTGCCGCGTTGATCTTGTCGTCGATGTCCGTGATGTTGTGGATGTGGGTGACGTGTTTGAAGTAGAGCCTCAGCACGCGCGCCAGTACATCGAACGCCACTTCGGGCAGGGCGTTGCCGATATGTGCCAGGTTGTAGACAGTGGGGCCGCAAACGTACATCGAGACCGTATCGGGTATGCGAGGTTCAAAGCGCCGTTTGGTGCCGGTCAACGTGTCGTGAATGTAGATGTCCATTTGATAGTCCACAGCGAAGTCAAATACGGGCCTAGCGCCCGCGTGGAGGCCTCAGCTAGATCGGCGGCGCGGACAAGCGCAATGTGCGGCGAAATGGAACATCCGCCGGATTATCCCGCATTCGGCGTCTGCGGGCTAATAGTCGAGCCGATATGCGTCCCCGTCGCGCACGATCCTCCCGGCGGTCGGTCCCGAGAAGTGGGTGCCGATGATCAGGACAGGCCGGTCGGCGTAACGCTCGACGAATGCCTTGCGCGTTGCGGCGCTCGCCGTTGGATCCACGCAGGCGGTACAGGACCAATCGGGATGCGCCACCTGGCAGGGGTGGTGCATCATGTCGCCGGTGATGATGGCTTCCTCGCCGCGCGAGGAGATGTGCACGCTGACATGTCCCGGCGTATGCCCCGGGGTGGGCAGAAAGTCGACCTCCGCGTTGACGCGATGGTCTGTGGAAACGAGATCGGCGAGCCCCGCGTCGAAGATCGGCTGGACGGAATCATCGATGATGTCGACGTATCGGCCGGCCCGATCCCTGTCGCGCCAATGATCCCATTCGTCCTCGGCGTAGAGGTACCGCGCGTTCGCGAAAGTCGGCTCCCAGCGGTCCTCCACGCGGCGCGTATTCCATCCCACATGGTCGACATGCATGTGGGTGCAGATCACGGTGTCGACGCCATCCAACGCAAATCCCGCATCGGAGAAGTCGCGCAGGAAATGCGACTGCATCATGTTCCAGCGCGGATAGCTGCGCGGCTTGTCATTGCCGATGCAGGTATCGACAACGATGGTCTGGTCGGGACACTGGACGATCAGGCTGTGGAAGGAGAGAACCAGCTTGCGCTCAGGGTTGGTAAAAGGCGCGAGCCAGGGGAGGGTGTCAACGAGGTCGGGCGGCGCCTGCGGGAGTATGTTGTTTCCGATGGTGGGCGAGGTGAGTTCCACCACCCGCGTCACCGTGACGTCGCCGATGCGCCAACGCAGAAAATCTTGCATATGCATCCACCCCCTTTGGGGAAACTATAGCAGGCAAGCGGGCGGGCATATCCAAAAGTCCGGTGTGGTCAGCACAGGGATCGAAACGGCCGTCATTCGCGGGGCGGTTCTACCCGACGAGGGGTGCGGACGACGCCGCGGCATGCCGTGGATGGTCCAATGATGTCCGGGGAGTGTTGTGGAGGGGTTGTAGTCCGGGCATTCTCGCCGGAAGGCTGTCCGCGGGTATCGGGGTGCCGCGGCGCGGCCGAGCAGCGCACCGCGAGCCTGCCAGTTTCTCCATCGGCCGGCCAAGGCAGTGGCCCTAGTAGCGCCCTTCTGGCTGCGTGGGGCGGTGCCTTTCGCCATCCAGGCACCCGCAAGGGCGTCCAGGTGGGCAAGGGCGGGGGCTGGTTGTTGCTGGCCGACTTGATCGACCGCAGCTGGTTCCTGATCGTATTGAAATACACCAGTTTGGCGGCGGTGCCGACCACGTGGTCCTCCAGCATGGCGACGTCGTCCGGAGTTTCGATGTCGTCGCTGAGGTAGTCGCCCATTTGAGACAGGGTGCTCTGGGCCAGACGGTCGGTCGATCAGTTCGGGGTAGGGTAGTCGCGCTTGGACATAGTTGACGCTCCTGTGTTGATGGTGAGGGAGGCCGGCGAAGACGCCGCGGTCGAAAGAGACCGCGACCAGACGATACGGCCGCGGCGCAGGTGGAAGTGGCTCCGGCAGTCCCGCGTGCGCCAGATGGACGGGTGCAGCGTAACCGAGCCGCTGAAGTGGCGTCTGGCCCGCCAGCTTGGCGTGTCGCCGGGGACGAGGCTGAGTTGTATGGTGGCCCCGCAGCCGCAGGGGCAAAGGAGGGCGGCGGACCAGGGGAGCGTCTGCTCGCCGATTAGATAGAGTTGTCGCGGCGCAAGCACATCGGGGAGTTCCTCGACGACGTCGGTGGCGAATCCCGGACGGAGCCCGGACCGCTCGAACAGGCGCCACCAGATTTGCATCAGCGGCGTCAAGCGGCCTCCTTGGCGAGACTGAGTTCCGCCCAGTCGAGCAGCGGCGAGACGTCGCCTCGCCCGACGTGCCGGGTGAGGACGGGACAGGCATCGCCGTCGTCTTCGTGCTCGTAGATGCCGTGGCTGATACTCAGCCGATGGACGGCGTACTCGGCGTTGGGGTCGAGCCGGTACGGGTGCACCCGGGCGAGGAACTCGTTGACGCCGAGGCTGGCGATGAGCGAGTTCAACTGGACCACGGCGGGCCGATCCTCCTGTACGCCCCGGATGTAGCCGTCGTCGAGTTGTGCCCGGTAGGCGGCAGGATCCGTACGGTAAAGGCCCGCAGAGCGAACCTGTTCCATGGTGTAGACGTGCCGGCTGAGCAGACTGGAACCGCCCGGCTGGAGGTAGTGCACGGTGCCGCACACCTGGTCCACACCGCCGCGGCCGTCGGCCTCGAGTTTGACCCCGAGGTCGAAGTAGGGAATCAGGTAGAAGGTGGCCAGTTTGTTGAGCAGGTGGCGGCCGTCGATCGAGTCCATGCAGCCGAAGACAACATCGCAGGCGGCGACGGCGCGGACCGTGTCGGGGTCGAACAGGCTGCGGGGATGGGTCTCCACCACGGTGCCGAGGCCCATCGCGCGGATCGCGCGCGCGGCGACGTCGACCTTCAGCCGGGCGTGCCGGGCATCCTCCATGGTGGCGTTGAGGATGCGGTTGAGGTTCTTCTCTTCGACGCGGTCCGGATCGACCAGTACCAGTGTGCCGACGCAGTTGCGGGCGAGTTGTTCGATCAAGGGGCTGCCCGTGCCGGAACAGCCGACGACGCCGATGCGGAGCCTGCGAAGGCGGTCGTAGGTGCCGGCGCCGAAAGTCTGCGCGACTCGGCGGCCGAATTCGGGAACGGTGGCCGTCTCAGCAGCGTAAGGCCAGAACTGCAGGTCGTCGCCCACGACGTTGACCGAGGCAAGCGGGTGGAAACGGCCCCGCTCGTCTACGAGCCTGGCGATCATGCGCCCGTCTTCGAACATGATAGCGCTGCCGTGGGGTCCGGACTCGGTCCAAGCGTGAATGGACGGGAATAGGTCGCGGTCCGAGCGGTCGTCTAGGACGGAGAACGGCGAGGGAAGACGGTGGCCATGGATCTTGACGACAGCGAGCCCGTCTCGGGCTGCTTCCTCGAGCAGCGGCGGCAGCACCTCGGTTGGCCAGGTGACGCGCTTGGGTGTCCTGACGGAGCAGGCGTCGTGAGGAATCGGCACCAGTTTGCGGACCAGCAGACGGTGCCGGTCGGCACCGCGCCGGTGACCGCACAACGCGATCGCGACCGCCTCGCAGCCGTCGCCGGGAAAGAGGTGCGCCTCGAGTTCGGCGTGTTGGCGTCCGGTGAGGGTAAGCGTGGCGGTGTTCAAGATGTCAGCCCTTCTTGAGTTCGCGGGCGAACCAGTGGTCGACGAGGCCGAAGTGGGTGGCGAGGTTGTCGATGGCCGGGCGCCAGGGGTTCTCGGCGGTGCGGTGGCGGCTCCAGCGCTGCCATCGCCTGCCGTCGAATTCGTCTGCGGAGATCGCGGCGATGGGCTTGCCGTCGGCGCGCTGGAGCGCGGGGTGGACGTAGACCATGTCGATCTGGGTATCGGGGTAGCCCGACTCGATACGGACGTTGACGTCGGCGCGGCGGAGCTGATAGCCGGGCGAGACCGGGAAGTCGTAGAGGACGACGCGCAGCACGCCACCCTCGGCAACGAGCTCGAACCGGCTCGGCACGCGGTCGAGCCATTCGAGGTCCTCCTGGGGCAGAGCAAACTGGCGCCGCCCGCCGAAGCCCTCGGTCTGGTCCAAAGGCAGGGTGACGAACCGTTCCACGCCGGGACGGCTGAGGTCGATCTTCTGATCGAGGTCGATGCGGTCGGGCTGGCCGCCCTTGACCTTGAGGTAGATGGCGTAGCGCTCGGCCGGTTTCTTGTCGGCGAGTTCGAGGAGTTCGCGTCCGCTCATGCGGGATACGGGCGCCTCGAAGAAGTCCTTGTCGATCTGGACTTTGTAGTGCTGGTCCGGGATCGTGATGGTGTCGCCGGGCTTGTCGTCGCGGTTTTTGGTCATGTGGGTATGTCCTTCGGTTGTTGCATCCGGTTCTACCCCCTTATGCTGGCGAGGATGGGGATGTCGGACACGAGTCGACCCGATTTTTAGGTGTTGAGAATGTCCGCAGATAAGGCTCTGGTGAGCATAGGTTGATAGGCATGGTCGGCAAACGGGCGGAATGACGCTGGTGCAACGGCAAACGGCGACGACGGGCGAGTGCGCGGCAGCGCTGCGCGCACTTGGCGACGCCGATCTGCGGCGGCTCGAGGAGTTGGCCCGGCTGCGCGCCCTGGGTTTGGCGTCGCTGGACGGGCAGGACTTGCTCCACGAGGCGATCGTGCGCATGCTGACCGGAAAGCGGAAATGGCCGCGGGACGTGCCGCTGGTCGTCTTTCTGCGCGAAACCATGCGCAGCATCGCGAGCGATCAATGGCGGCGCCAAGAGACGGCGGCTGTGGTCGCGGAGTCGGAAACCCGCGTGGATCCGGAGACCGGAGACGGCGCGGTCGCGATGGCTGCGGACTGGTCGATGGCGCCCGCGCCGCGGACGGCCGCGGCGCAGACGCTGGCGCGGATCGAGAATCTGTTCAGGGACGACGCCGACGCTCTGGCCGTGATGGCCGGGATGGCGAGCGGCAAGTCGCCCGGGGAAATCCAGCGGGAGAACGCGATGGACGAAACGCGGTACGCGAGCACGCAACGGCGAATCCGCCGGGGTCTTGCCCGGGCGTTTCCAGAGAGAGGAGAAGGAGCATGAACGATACGCGGAACGCGCGCGAGCGGCTCGATGCGCTGTTGAACGGACTGGAGGACGAAGTCATCGGAGGGGAAGGAGACGTCACCAGCGACGTTGCCGCGATGCGTGCTCAAATGGAGGCGCTGATCGAAGCGCACGCCGACGGGGGGCGCGCCGAGCGATCATCGAAGTCGCGAGATGTGAAAGGTAAGGTGGCGAGCGCGATGGGACTGCTCAGTCGCTGGGCCGGCATCGGCCAAGGCGGCGCACGGCGGACCGCCATGCCGCGGGTCAGGATGGCGTTTTCGGGGGAACGCGAGGAGGCGGAAGGCGGAGGAAGCCCGTTCGCACGGAGCAGGCGAGACCGCACGAAGGGCGAGAACGAAGGGGACGCGAGCTAGCGGGTGCGCGGCACCAGATTGCGAAGCAAGTCCGCGTAGGAGCGGAACGGGATCTGCGGGAGGAGCCACGCCAGGCGCCGGTGGGTCCCGACGGAATCAGGGACATGATGGAACGGGGTCGGCATGACGGCTGAGGTTGTGGTGATGAACCGCGGTGGGGTGGCTCTGGCAGCGGACAGCGCCGTGACCGTGCAGGTGGGGGACAGCTCCAAGGTCCGCGATTCGGCGCTGAAGCTGTTCATGCTCTCCAAGCACCGTCCGGTTGGGGTGATGGTGTACGAGAACTCCTCGTTGCTGGGGGTTCCTTGGGAGACGATCATCAAGCTGTTTCGGGAGACGTTGGACAGGGACTCGTTCGAGACGCTCCCGGAGTACGGGAAGGCGTTAATCGACTTCCTCGACGAGAACGGGTCGCTGTTCCCGGAGGACGTGCAGGACCGGTATTTTCTGCGGGCCGTGGAGAGTGAGTACCGGCGGATCGAGGAGAAGGCGCGTAAGGAACTCGCGGATAGTCGGGTATACGCGATCGGGGATCGGCGGGCGGCCCGGCGGGGGGATGTGGCGTGGGTGGAGGATGAGATCAGGAAGGCGGAGCGTTCGTGGGAGCAGCAGAACCCGGCGAGCGGTTTGGACGCCGTGCCCGCGAGGGAGATTGCGGGCCGAAATTCGGGTGGGGTGAGTGATCTGATCAACCGGGTCTTCGGGAACTGGGGGATCGAAGAGAGGGACCGGACAAGGTTGCTGAGGATCGCGGAGCACCTGGTCGTCAAGGACCGGATCCCCGACGACGTGTTCTCGGGGCTTGTGATCGCCGGGTTCGGCGAGAGCGAGCACTACCCGTCGGTCCAGCAGATCGAGATCGGCGGGGTGTACGGCGGCCGTCTGAAGGTGCGCCCGTACTCGGTCGAGACGGTGTCCGAGGAGGACCCGTCGCATGTGATGTCGTTCGCGTACAAGGAGATGGTGGAGAGCTTCCTGGACGGGATCTCGGGGCGCGCGTTTGGGCATCTGCAGAACGCGGCCGCGTTCATCCGGGAGATGCCGGTCGTGGCGCTGGAGGTGGTGCCGGGCCTGGGGCCGGAGGCAAGGGAGGAGTTGGCGGACATCGTACGCGTTGCAAGCGAGCGAAAGGCAGCGGAGTTCGCGCGCTCCGTGTTGGAGGGGTCGATCGCCAGGCGAGCGGAGATAGCGACGGCGGTGGAGGCGTTGACGATCAAGGAGTTGGCCCAGGTCGCATCGACCTTAGTGAGCTTGAGCTCGTTTCAGCAGCAGATGTCGCTCGGCCGGCAAACGGTTGGGGGTCCGGTGGACGTGGCGGTGATCTCGAAGGGCGATGGGTTCATCTGGATCGAGCGGAAACATTATTTCCGGCCGGGACTCAACAATCACTTCTTTCAGAACTATTATGGAGGCGAAGGATCGAAGGTCGACGGCGGGACGTCGGACGAGCAGGGGGGGCAACACGATGGTGGATAGGAAGACGCCGAAGGTGCCGACAGCCGAGAAGGCGTACCGGAGCGTGGGTTCGGGGGCCGGCCCGGAGGTCGACAAGCTGGTGGAAAGGGCGCCGCGGTTCGGGCAGCTGGCCAAGGCGATCGAGGGGGGCGAGAGCAAGGTGTCCGATACGCAACGGAAGTTCCTCGACGACTTCGCTGCGGAGGTGGGCAAAGGAGCCGGAAGCGCCGAGGACAGGTCGTGAGGTAGTCGAGACAGGCGCTCCACGCGTCAGCGAGCGTGGTGGGGCGATCTCGCCGGCGGCGAGAACTACGGGTGGGCCATGGCTGAGAGTGCGTAGGACCGTGAGGGCGTGCGCTCCGAACAATCCGAGCCCCTGTGCGTTGCGGGTCTGGATTGCGAGGACCGGTCGGCGGAATGAGCACAACGGGCGTCGATGGCCATTCAATGCGTGGTATCGATGCGCTTGGCTTTCGCTAGAGCTTTTCGATACTCATGCCTGACTACGATGGACTAGTGAAAGTACGGATCGTGCTCGGCTCATTGCCACATAGTGAGCGACTGATTTGTCGGCTGCTACAAGCGGGTCGGGAAGATCGACAACGATAACAGCATCGTTCTCCAGACCCTTGAATTCATCGATCCTGGCGAACCCGACCTTGTCACCGGGCATGGCCCTCATGGAGTATTCATCCAGGCGTCGAATTCGGCCCGCGGCATCTGCGGTCATGGCAGCAGCGGACGACTCAGCGAACTCGAACGGCGAGAGAACCGTCACCGAGCCGGGCGTGAGATCGCCCTGGTCTACCAGTTGCACAATCTCTGATGCGATCATCTCTGCGGACTGGCGTGTGTCGGTCGCGGTTCGCTGGCGAACTTCCGGTCCCGCTCCGGCACCCCTTACCCCGAGATCGGCGAGGAGCGCTTCTTGGACCCACTCCAGGATGATCCGCGTGTTGCGGCAGTTCGTCCGCAACGGCATCTGCGTGGGCTTGGTCGCCAGCAGAAAGTCCTTCGCATGCAGGTCGCGGGCCGGAAAGAACGATTGATTCAAGTCTTGGAACCAACACCAGCGACCGGCTCGCAGGCCGTCATCCAAGACTTCGTCCAAGGCCTCGATGGACTGCATGTCGAGCAGATCCTGGCCTTCATCGACGACCACCGCGTCGAAACGCGTCAATCCGGCCCGGCGGCAGGCCAAGCGAACGCCTTCAATCAGCGAGACGGTGACCCTCGGCGCAGCCAGACGCGCCGCCAGAAAGTGCTTGAGCCAGGGAGACCGACACACTAAGGCGACCTGCATGCCGACGTCCGCCCAACGCCGCGCGAGCCGCTCGGCCAAGAACGTCTTGCCGGTTCCCGCTCCGCCGTAGCAGAGCACACGCGGATTCGCCTCTGCGACATCGACCATCCGCATCTGATCTTCAGTCAGTCGCTCGATGCGCCGCTTGGAGTCTTCGACTTGGTGAACGAGTGCGTGCTCTGGCGGCGTGGCATTTGGCCGCAGATAGTTCTGCAGTTGCTGGAGCGCTTCCGCATTCGGGCGCCTCGTCGCGCCGCTCCGACCTTGCCAGTAGTCGAACAGGCACCGAAGCCAGCCGTCCATGTCGCGACTGCTGCGTGCATCTGCGACCATCGCGTTGTCCCACTCGACACCTTCGCCGCGCCACTCGCAATCCGGGAATACGACACCGTAGCCGGTCGTGAATTGATCACAGACGTCGTCCGGCAGCGTGGATCGGATATCTTCCATCAGTCCCCGCAGCGCGGTTTCGGCTTGGCGGAATGGACCTTCTATGGACTCGGTAGCGTGGCCGTTCCGATCCAGGAACCGCCAAACACCGTCTCGACAGGAGACCCGGCCGCCCTTGATCTCGATGACGTACAGACCTTCCTCCGAGCAAATGACGAAGTCGATCTCCGGAAACCGCTTCTGGGGATGCCGCGTCGGTTTCAGAGAATGGTAGGCCACGTGGTTGTCGTCCAAGGCTGCGCGGAACCTGTCAAATACCCGTTTTTCCGCTTGGCTGCGGGTTTCATAGGGGAACGAAGGGACCATGCGCATCGGTCAGGCCCGAAACCTCTGGCGGACCTTTAACTCGATCTTGGATTCAAGGCGGGCCTTGGCCAAGTGGTGGAAAAACTTCGCGGGATCGATTCGGAGGGTCACCTTCGGTTCGCCGGGCATGTCGATGTGCGCCGAGCCACCTTTGACGAACAGCCTGTATTCGCCTCGGCCAAGGCTGATCCGCGTGTCTATGCAGTCCCACTTCTGCTTCCGGGCAAGTGCGAGCGCGGCGGATTCCCCTGAGCCGCGCCAACCCGAACCATCGCCGAGCAACTCCCGCAATGGACGAGCTCTGGCTGGAGGATCGCCCAGGTCAAGTTCCGTTCCTGCGATTCGATGCGACATCCGCGCCATGCGGTGAGAGACGGCATCGGATAGTCCGGGGACGGCGCGTAGCCGAAGCGGAAAACGCAGCCAGCCGTCTCGCACGCCGAACAGGATGGCGGCCAGCAGCCAATCCGGCTCGCGAAGCATGTCGTGGCTGAAATCGAGGAGATCCGCGCAATCGCGACGCAGGCAAAGCAGGATCATGGCGCGCGCCATCGGCGTCGGATGCCGTTCGAACAGTTCGCTGGCCGTGGCGTCGGCAAGCCCAGTCAAAGAGGAGAGTGTGTCGCAGAGCTTGCGGGTGCCCGCCTGAAGTCGGGAATCAAGCGTTGCCGTCGTAGCCACGAGGAAGTCGAGCAAACCGTCCTCGGCGCCGCCAACGCCGCCGCGCTGACGCCAATCCAGCAGTTTCCCGATGGCGCCCCAGAACAGGCGCTTTTGCGTCGCGTTCCGGATATCGGCCCGATCTCCTCCGTCATCCGCAACCGAAGAAGACGGTGGTTTGCCTGTTTCCATCCATTCCGGAATTCCGGCAAGGATGGGGTCCGCGAGGGGTTCCGCGGGCACCTCCCCGGGATCGAATGCGCGCTGACAACTCTCAACGGCCAACCGGCCCTGGTTGCCGAAATGCAGCAACATCCCCATGGCGCCACCTGCGGCGAGGGGAGTTTGCAGGGGGGTTTCGTGTTCGGCCGGGCCGTCGGGCAGCGGCCAGGGTATATCCGTCGCCTTGCGGAACAAGGTCCTGTTCGATCTGCCCTTGAAGTCCCCGATTGGCACGTTGCCGAAGTCTTTGGCGTCCGCTTCGCAAAACCGCTTGTCGTCTGGCGATGGGTAGACGATTGACTTGATCCAGGAAGTGGGTAAGGGCGCAGGCACGAAAATCACCCGCTCGGCGCCGTGGAGTTGCTCCGGGAAACGCAATTCCCGTGTGCCATCCTCGCGGTATGCAAACACCTGGCCCGACAAACCGCCCAGCGCGACTTCGACAAGCACCGGCTTCAGGTGTCCTGCTTCGCTCGTGGAAAAGTTGATCGCTCGCTGGGACACCTTTTCGACGAACAACGGAATCCAGCCGGGGAAGCTGCCCAAGGTGTCTTGGTAGTACTTGCCGCCGAACCCGGCTGGTGGCATGAGGAGGCCAGCCGAAAGCATGTACAGCAGGTTCAGGTGGTTGGTAACGAGCAGGCCAGAGTCGAGCTGCTTGGTAGGGGCGGGGGCATCTTCGTGTCCGAACAGATCTTTGATCGCCACTCACAACTCCTCGCGCCGCAGCACCGCCTGGTCATCCGGCAGGATTTCCTCAATGCGGCGGTCTCCATCTTTCTTCATGAACATGAACACGCGTTCACGCGCCCTCGCGACCATGACATAGAACAAGCGTCTGGCGACATCCGGGTCCTGCGGTCGATGAACGTGCTCATCAATGTCCGCAAGAATCACCGTATCGAATTCCAACCCTTTGCAGGCTTGGGCGTTGATGACCAGGATCCCGCCCTCGTCGAAGGCGATCTCGGGGCGGTTTTCTCCGTGAAATGTGTTAACGGGAGGACGCGGATTGTCCATCGTGACATCCTCGGCACAAAGCCTATCGAAGTAGCGTTGGCGAACCTTGTTGTTCGGCGCGATTACACCGATGAGTTGACTCGGATTCCGATCCGCGAACCGAAGGATACGTCCGACAACCGAGCCGAGGGCGTCCCACTTGTATACATAGCGTACCGGGATCGCCCCTATGCGGCGTTCGGGCAGCGCTGGCGGCGGGCTGGCCCGATCGCCCGTGTAGAACTCCCTCGCGAGTCTCGCCACGGGATACCGGTTGCGGTAATTCAGTTTCAGTTCGATCACATCTTGCGTATCGATGGTGAGGCAGTCTTGAAGATTCCGCCGACTGCTGTTCGCTTCGGTGATCTGCTGATTCTGATCGGCGACCACGAAAAAGCGTTCGAAACCGAGGTTTACGAGGCTACTGTAGAACTCGCGCGGCATGTCCTGGCCCTCGTCGATGACGAGAAATGGGCGATCCATTTCCGCGCTGGAGGGCAATGCCTCGATGGCCGTTGCGACGCCGTTCCAGTCAATCCCCGTGTACTCGTTGGATCGTGACGGCAGCAGCGGGACCGGTTGCTTCACGATCTGCCGGAACGTCTCCCGAAACCAACCATCCCAGGTCCTGCTCTCGAAACCGTCGCCGAAAAGCTGGCCGCTCGCCCGATTGAGAAGGTGGTTGAAGACGAGAAAGAGGTAGTTGTCTTCCTCTCGCCCGTGCCGCCGGGCTCGGATCAACGCGAGCACGGATTTCCCGGTTCCCGGGCCGCCGACGATCAGGTGCTGGCCATCCTTCGGCAGCGCGCGGGCCGCCTCTTGTTCCTTGCTGAGATCTTGAACACCCGGTAACTCGAACTTGCGCTTCGCCATCAACGAGCGTCTGCCATGTCCAGAAAAGCCGTAAGGTCAGCGTTGCCCTTGATCAAGGTGCGGTCCAGGAGGACGTTCTCGTACAAGCAGCTCGTCTCCGGCACCAGCGCACAGGCGTGGCAGGCGGCTCGGTTCAACAGTCCCGGTCCGTGACCTTCCTGTTCGGAACAGACCGGATCGAGCGAGCACCATTCCGCCGCCTCGTAGGCGGCCGTCAGCAAGCGCAGGAAGCGCTCGGGCGCGGCCAGTTCCATGACGCCGCCGAGAGAGCCTTCCTCGTCCGCTACCGCGACATAGATGAGTATGCCGGACATAGGTTTGGCGCCCCTTGCGCAATAGATGCGTTCCTTCAACGAGGCGGCGGGATAACCCGCAGTCGTCTCGATCTGTCGAATCATCAGATGCGCCAGCGTGTGGCACAGAAGAAACCGCGGCGAGATATCGACTTCTGTACGAATCGGGGCCGCCGGATAGCGCTGTTCCAAGGCGCGGGTGCGTCCGCGCAGGGCGGGGTTGTCTTCCCAGCGCTTCAGCAAGGATTCATCGAGGGTGAAGAACAGGCCCTCACCGTAGAGTTCGATGGCGGGACGCCAGTCATTCTCGCCGGTGATATCGGGCGGCGTCACCACTTCACCGTTGGCGCGACGAAACCCGGTCAGTACCATAATCTCCTTCAGTTTGTTTACGGCGATCAGCCTGTCGACGCTGGCGGCAGCTCGGCGGGCCGTACCTTCCTCCAACGCGTGCCGGAGTTCCTTCCAGGCAGGAGTGTGGTGATCCGTGACGAAGTCCTCGTCTTCCCTCAGGTTGGGGATGGGTTCGGTCAGCGCTACGTATTCGCCTGCCAAGAGGTCTTGCGGCGTAATCGCGTGGCCGTACAGCGGATAGCCGCGGTCGATCTCCGCCATGGCCTGCTGGAGTTCGGCGTGTTTGCAGCCGTAGTCGGTAGCTATCTGTCTGATGGCGCTCTCTCGGGCGAAGGGAGTCTTGGCGTTGCGTAGTTTTTGTTGATCCTTGGAGTGACTGTAGAGCTGATCCACAACGGAGCCCCGGCGAATTCGCGACTCCGGGGGAATGACCAGCGCCGTGCGATTTTCGGCGGCGTGCACCCGGACATCGTTGATCTCCAACAGCCAAGCGGGGTCTTTCGGCGTCTCCGGAGGCGGCTCGTTGAGCCAAGGCTGTTGCCGAGTGTAGGCGCCGAAGGGCCATCGCGACTCCAAGCTGCCGGACGCTCCGCAACGACTACATTGAATTCGGCGGCTCGCTACGGTATCGAGCTTCAGATAGGGGCTGGCCGAATCGGGACGGCATTGACGCTGGTCGGAGTCCCGCGTATGCGCATGAGCCAGATCATGCCACGGCGCATCTGCCAGATAGCCGTCCTCATGTACGAGGACCCAGGGCGATTGCTCCAGCCTACCGTCGCAGTCGCCGGCGTTCCCGGTACAGCGAAGGTCTTCCATCTCCCTCACATCCGGGTTGCGCCACGGCGTTCTGTGCATCAAGCCGCACTTCAGACAACGCATCCAGGAGGGAAACCGCTGCGCCGGTATCCAGCCATGCACGACACCGTCGAGCTCTGTTTTGATAGGGGGCCTGCACAACGCCTGATTGATGCCGAGGGCGCTGCGCACTTGGTCCACATAGCGGATTTCCCGGTCGCGCGCGCTTTCGCCCGGTGGGTTCCAATAGCGGATGTCCTGTACCACCATGAGGCTATCGGACCCGCGCACGATGGCGCCCACCGAGCAATGGCGCAGCAGATGCGACAGCCGAACGGGCAGGAACTCTTCAGCCATCAGTCATGCACCTTGATCACTCCCTCGCTTTCCACGTTGCGCATAGACTGCAACGTGGCCCATAGCCCGCGACGCATCTCGCCGTGATCGTAGAGCAGTCTTTCGGCGTTTCGTTCGCGACCCCACGCATCGTAGCGGAGGTCGATCTTTTCCGTCTCGCAGCGACGCGCCTCGTCATGCCATTGCGCGACGAGACTTTCGATATGCGCATCGATCTCAGCTGCACGCGGCCGTCCCACCGCTTCCGTGCACCGCCGCTTCAGCGCGTCAACTACCGCCCGGACTTGCGGCGCGTCCTTGTTGAACGCGCCGGCGGACTTGTTGCTGCACAGGTCAGCGCAAACGTGTCGAAGGGCGACAACGAGGGCGGCGTGCAGCGCGCGTGCGCGAACTTGGTAGGTGTGGGGCGTGACGCTGCTCGGTTCCACGAACCGGTAGAACGACTCGTGGTAGGCGCGAAAGCTTTCGTAGTGCGAAAGGCTCCGCGCCTGATGCCGGTAGTAGTTGGTGACGATCAAGCCTGGCACGTCGGCGCGACCTACCCGGCTCGTGGCCTGGATATACTCTGCGGTGGTCAACGGTTGCCCATTGACCACCATCAACGCCAGCCGCGCCACGTCAAGGCCCACGGATACCATGTTCGTCGCCAACACGGCGTCAAGACTGTCGGTGTCCCCCGCCGGCCTGGTTAACCGATCAAAAGTCTCGCCGTTCTTTTCGGCGCTTTGCATGCTCGTGATCTGCTCGATCCGGAGATTCTGGAATCGGCTGGCGTCGCTTTTGGATTCACTGTGGTCTTGGGACTCGTCGCCCCCGGATCGCTTTGCCTCGTGAAACTCATCCAATAGCATGCGACCGAAGTCGCGCACATCGGTCAATAACGCGTTATGGCTGTTGCCGACGCCCCGCAGGCTGCCGTGGAAAAGAACCTGGGTCCACCAGGCGTCTACCAGCGCTTCTCTGTCCGCGTCCTCATCGAACAACGTTAGTGGTGCCGCCAGCAGGGCGGCGGCGAGTGGCGCGAGGCAGTGCTGTTGATCGAGCAAGGGAGCGAGATAACCGATGTAGAAACGTCCAGGGCGTGACCCGTCGGTGTGCGAGAAATATGAGTCATCGCAGGTTAGCCCGGGCGGCGGGAACACTGCCAGATCCTTTGCATAGAGGCGACGTACTTGCTCCTTCGCCATGCGGATGGTGGCTGTGGAAGCAATGTATTTGGGATGTACGCCGCGTTGCAAGAGCAGCGTATCGAAACCTGCCTCGTACAGACCGGCGACCGAACCCAAGGGGCCGGTGACAAGGTGCAGTTCGTCCTGAATCACCAATTCCGGCGGTCGGCAGCGCCGCGTCGCACCGCCGAAAAAAGCCCCCGACCGTTCTTCCCACGCGACGCGCGCGAACTTGTCGATGGTGGCGATCAACAGGGATGGCGGGTTCTTGTAAAGGGCCTCGTCCACCACGTTGCAGGGCAGTGGCCGTGGATCCCTGCCGAATTCGCACTTGGTGTGGACGCAGTGAAAATAGAATTCGTCGAGCGTTGCTTGATAGCCGTGCACGGGGTCAAGATGTGTGCCGCACCACGGGCAGCGAGCCAACACGAGGGCGTGTCGCGCCATGGCCGAGCCGCCCGCAATCTCCTGTGTGCGTTGCATGGCCTCCTCGAACCGGTTGGGACTGACACCGCCGCCAACCCACATTCCGACACTGATCGGCTCGTCGCCCAGCCGCTCTGCGTCGCCTCTGCGAATCAACTCGAGAGCGCACACCATCCGCGCGGCGCGTTCGAACTGCTGTCGCGTGAGCAGCCGTAGCGTGTAACGCATGAACGCAGAGGTTCCGCCGCCGGAGGCGGGATACTTGAGCCGTCTCCAAATGATCAGAAAGGCGACCAGGCCCAGGTACGCTTCGGTCTTGCCGCCGCCGGTCGGGAACCAGATCAGGTCCAGGACATCCCGAAACGCATTTTCTTCTCGAATGGCGGACTCCATGACCGTAAGCAGAAAGGCCAACTGAAACGGTCGCCACCGGGGTTCCTCTTCGGCTTCCTTACCTCGGACGCTATCGACCTTACGCATCTGCTCGCGCATCGCCCGATTCGCCAAGCGGAACGACTCCGCAGCCTGGGGGTCGTTCCGGAGCATCCGCACGCTACCTTTCATTCGCTCCAGGGATTCCGCCATCCGGTCGCAGATGCGTCCCGCCGCCGCCTTCTCCGCCGGACGGTCGATAGCTCCCGCTTCGCCTTGCTGCTTGGTAATCCAATGGCCGTAACCATCGACGAACCGCTGAAGTTCATCAGGTCGGGTTGCCTCCGCCAAGCGCCCGAATTCAAGCACGTTTTCGCGTCCGCCACCCTTGCCAATAGCGTTGGTCGTTATCGGTACTTCCACATACGGGATAAATTCGGAGCGGATGCGTGGCACCCCGTCAGCGGGGATTGGCCAGTCCACGGCCGAGCCATGGCCGACCGCGTAGATGCGCCGATCCCGGTACTGGAGTTCGAGTTCCTGCTCCTCCTCCGTCAGCAGACTCGGATCGACGCGCGGATACTCGACGAGCTGGCCGCCCTCAACCGCGCACTCGAGCCGCGCCTCGAACAGCGATTTGTCCACGCGGTCGACCGCTCTTTGGCGCGGGGGCGCGTTGCGGGCCAGTTCCCCACGATTGACCATCGTGACGGTGACAATGGTGCCGTGCCGGTGTGGTCGCGCGCGAACGTCGATACCGGCCTGGTTTCCCCAAATACGCTGATTCGACGGGTCGGATATCGACCAGGTCAGGGTTTGTTCGTCGAGAGGAGTCCTTTCGTATCGCCTCGCCTGAAATTGGCCAAATTCGTCACGATCATCGGTAGCCCTATAGATGGCGGCCGAAGCTGTGATCGACAGGCGCACATCGCCACGAACGCAAAAGGAGAATCCGACTGACGAGGGCGGCACATACCGCCGCCTGCGCGCCGGTTGCGCGAGCGATTCGCCTTCTTCGGCGTTGGTTGCGAGCGTTTCTTCCTCTTGGTCTTCGAGCCGCGCGGAATCCATGGCCGCCAAGTCCGCGGATGCGGGGTCGATGCCAGACTCGCCGGGCTCGATGGGGTACAGCACACCAGTCGGGTATCTGACCAAGGGTGACACCGCCAGTTCGCCCTCGCCGGCGGGACCGATCAGTTGTTGGCGTAGCCAGTTAACGAGTTTCTCTCTGCCCCTGACGTAGACCACTACTGCCCCGTACACCCGATCAGCTTGATGGACAGTTTACCGCCTAACTGACGTCGGCTATTTTGTGAGCATTCGAGTTCGATGGTTCAACGCGCCGTCTCGATGCGCTTGGCCTTCGTTTTGTCGTACCACACCCGTCTTGGGAAGGGCGATGGTTACTGGGAATCAAACGCCCTTTCGGGCGCGCCGTCCCAATAGACGCCAGCGAGCTGCTGCGCGGCGCCGCATAACCCGAGTCACGTGAAATCCCCAAGGCAGCACGCGGTCTGGTCCATCGGCCAGTTCCGATAGCGTCCGCGCCCGCAAAAGCCCTCGCGCTCGATGCTGTCCGTCCGCAGTTCAAGTCATGCGATCTCGGTAGGACCATTGTTAAAAAACGATGTGATGTATAAAAAAGCACTGCAAAAAGCAGTTGTTGGTTCTAACGTTCTGTTTGTTCTCAAGGTCTCTGACCTGCGTCTCGGTGATGAGCCTTCGACGGTTACGGTCTTTCCTGACATAAATGGATTGACCGCAATCCGCACATTTTTTCTTACGTTTCGGCGGCGGATCTTGAACCACTCCGCAATATGGGCAGGCAGGATCAACCAATTCATTGGGAGATCAACCTTCCGTCGAGACGTGCCGAACGACATCCTTTCGACCCGCGTGGTACTACTCCGGGTATCGCGTCACGGGCCTTTCCACGGGTCAATGACGTCGATACCCATGTCGCCGAAGTCCCGGACGTTACGCGTCGCCACCGCCATGCCGCGCGAGCGGGCAATCGCCGCGATCTGACAATCAGACTGTGAGATCGGCCTCCCGAGCGAGCGGCGCGCCCGCGCGATCTCCGCATAGGCGCGGGCTGCCCCGCTGTCAAACGAAAAAACTCGGCCGGCGAACAGACCGGTGAAAGCACGCTCGGCAGCCTCTGCAAGGTTCCGGCGGCGCGCGCCCTCTGGCAGGATCGCGATCCCGGCGCGGACTTCCGCCTCCGTCACCGCTGTCACGAACAGCTCTCGCGTAGGGCGGTTGTCCATCCAGGCGAGAACCTCCGCGCTCGGATCCTTACGCATCAGCTCGGAAACGACATTGGTGTCAAGCACGACCATTGCCGCCGCCTCAATCGAACCGCGGTGGCTCCCGCATCGGTTCGCGCGGTGGAAGGTCCAGGTCAATACCGCCGAAGGGCTTGAACAGCTCGTGGATTGCTGTTCCCAGTCCCTTCGCCGGCGCCGCCTCCCGAGCGACCGCCTCGGCCAGGATCAGCCGTGCTTCCTCTTCCATGGAACGGCCGTTTTCCGCCGCCTGCATGCGCAGCTTGGTTTTCACGTCGTCATCCAGATTGCGGATTGTGATGCTCGCCATAGCTAGCCTGCCGGTCCATGTTGAATTGCACCGTACAGGGTGATTGCGGTGCCATCAAGCAGGCGAGGGCGGGCCGTTGTTCGTCGGCCTCCACTCCTCGCGACGGCCCCTCGTCAGCCGAGGCTCTCGTAGACCGTGCGCTCAAAAGCCAGATAGAGGGGCAGGGACTTCTCGTCTGCGAACGGCAGGACTTGCGTCAGGTAGGCGCCGCCGACGCCCTTCGTCGGATCGATCCAGAAGTAGGAGTTGGCGAGGCCGGCCCAGCCGAGACTCCCCGCCGAGCGGCCGGTGGGCGCATCTTCGGTGTTGATCATGAAGCTGAAGCCCCAGGTCTTTGGCATGCCGGGGAAAAGCTCGGCGTCATTCGAGTACGGCGGGACAACGGTCTTGAGCGGGCCGACGCGACACGCGCCCATCTGGTTGCGCGACATCGCCTCCACCGTTTCAGGCGCGAGAATCTGCTTGCCGTTGATCCGACCGTGGTTGAGCATCATCCGGATGAAGCACAGGTAGTCGCCGATGGTGCCGTATAGCCCGGCCCCGCCCAACTCGACCTCCGGGTCCTGAGGCAGTTCGAGGTCCATCTGGGGTATCAGCGAGCCGTCTTCCGCGCGCTGGTGGATCTTCGCAAGCCTGGCCCGCATCGCTTCGGTGATACGGAATGCGGTATCGCGCATGCCGAGCGGCTGGAGCAGGTGATCGCGAAAATACTCACCGAGTCGTTGTCCGCTCACCGCTTCGACCATCTTGCCCACCCACTCCATGTTGATGCCGTATTCCCAGCGGTCCCCCGGATCGAAGAGGAGCGGTGTGCCGAGGGCCGCGTTTTGGCAACTGATGATCCCGGGAGTGCCGGTTACCGTCTGGTAGCGAATGATCGATGCGTTCCAGATCTCATAGGAAAACCCGGCCGTATGTGTGAGGAGGTGGCGCAACGTGATGGCGCGGCTGGGCGCGCGCGTACGTGGCTTGCCGTCTTCTTCGAAGCCCTTGAGCACGCGGGCCTCGGCGAGGGCGGGAACCACCTGGGCCGCGGGCGAATCGAGGTCGAGCCGGCCCCGTTCTACGAGCTGCATGGCGGCGGCGCCGGTCAGCGCCTTGGTCATCGACGCCAGCCAGCCGACGGTGTCCGGGGTCATCTCTTCGCCGCCGCCCAACACGCGCTCGCCGAACCCGCCGAGGTAAAGGTTTCCGTCACGGTTGGTGGCGCCGGCGACGACGCCTGGCACCGCGCCGTCGGCGGTGGCGTTGCGCAGGAGCGCGTCGGCCGTCTGCTGGATGGACATGACTTTCCTCCGGGTTCAATGATCCGCAACCGGGATTCTGTCGATTGGCATCTTGCGCTGCAACGTTCGCGTGCGAGAAGCCGCGCGGCATGCTCGTCGCGTCCAGATGTGCTCAGGACTTTCGGCATGGTGTACTCGCTGAGTCGCGCCGGGTATCGTCGTGTCGTGGACCTGCGTCGCGTCGCCGTCATCGTTTGGGTGCTGAGCTGGATTGGCATGTTCGTCGCGTATGTCGCGTCGGTGCAGCAGGATCACATCCCCAGTTGCATTCCCCATCTTTCGGGCTGCACCAGTGTGAGCTCGGCCGGGCGACACGGCGCCGGCTTCTTCATATTCAAGGCCACCATGATGCCGGCGGCGGTCTTCCTCATGGTGTACTGGGTGTTGTGCGGCCATTGGCTCCGCTGCTGCGGCGAGACCTCGGCCCGGTGGCGTGGGACCATCGTGTGGGTTGGATTGATCGGTGCGGCCTTTCTCGTGCTTTACACGACCTTTCTCGGGTCGGAGGGAGACTTCTACCGGACGCTGCGCCGCTACGGCACGGTGATGTTTTTCGGCCTGACCTACCTGGGACAGTTGCTTCTCACGTACCGCGTGCAAGCCGTGATCGGCGACACGCCGCTCGTGCGGGCGAAGGTCTGGCTATGCCTGGCCGTGCTTATCGAGGGATTGGTGCTGATCGCGCTTACCAATCTGATTGCGGATGACGACTGGCTCAAGAATCTGACGGAATGGCACGTCAGTTCGGCGATTTCCTTCTATCCCTTCCTGACTTGGCTGATGTGGCGGAACACCGGACTGACCGTCGAGTTCTCCCTGAAACCCCGGTCAGGTTGACGTTTGACCGTCCGGAATGTCCGGGTCACACCATCCGGGCGGGAATCAATCCGAGATTATTGCCTTCGAGCATGCGCTCGGCTCGATAGCTGGAGCGCACGAGGGGTCCGGCCGCGACTTCGATGAAGCCGCGCGCGAGGCCCTGCTCTCGGTAAGCGGCAAACTGATCGGGATGCACCCACCGTTCGACGGGTAGATGGTTCGCGGTGGGGCGCAGATACTGGCCCAGGGTCAGGACATCGACGTCGGCGTGCCGCAGGTCGTCCATCGCCTGTCGGATTTCATCGCCGGATTCGCCGAGGCCCAACATCAGGCTGGATTTGGTCAGGACGGATGCCTGGCAAACCTTGGCGTGGCGCAATACGTCGAGGGTCTGGGCGTAGCCGGCGCGGACATCGCGCACGGGGTGGGTCAGCCGTTCCACCGTCTCCAGGTTCTGGGCGAAGACGTCGATACCGCTTGTTACCACCGTTTCCACCGCCGCATGGTCGCCGGCGAAATCCGGCGTCAGGGCTTCCACGCCGATCCCGGGGTTCAAGCGTTTGATGGCGCGTACGCATGCGGCGTAGTGTCCGGCGCCGCCGTCGGCGAGGTCGTCGCGGTCTACCGAAGTGAGGACGACGTACTTTAGGGCCATGAGGCGGACGGACTCCGCGGCGTGGCGCGGTTCATCCGCGTCGAGACGACCGTTGGGGTTGCCGGTGTCGACGGCGCAGAAGCGGCACGCCCGCGTGCACACCGATCCCATCAGCATGATCGTCGCCGTGCCTCGGTTCCAACATTCGCCGATGTTCGGGCAGTGGGACTCTTGACAGACCGTGCTCAGCCGATGATCGGTGACCGCGCGGCGGACTTTGTGGAAACCCGGGCCGCCGCCGAGCCGCACCCGCAACCAGGGCGGCTTCGGCCCCGCCGCGGGCCGCGCCGCCGGATTGAACTTGATACCGTCCTTGATCGCGCGGATGCCGTCGGCATTGCGAAACTTGACGCCGCTTTTTGTCATGCCCGGATTGTAGTTCGTGCGCGCGATGAAGTCCCCTTTGGGGGTTTCGTGCGCGCATTGCGGCGTAGACGCTACAGTGCTTCGTCTCGCAGCCTGGTGCGGACCTGCATCAACACCTTGCCATACGTGTTCAGCCCCCGCGTGTCGCGACCGCAGCCCCAGTAGTAGTCGTACTGGCTGGTCTCGATGATGCGGCGATCTCCGGTGCCGAGGAGGGCGGCTGCGGCGTCCTCCGAGGTTCGACACTTGCGGTATACGCCCCGCGTCATGTACGTCTCCTTGACGTTGTTCCAGCCGTCCCTGATGCGCCGCTTGTTGCGTGCCGCCAAGCGCCGTGCCTTGTTCGGGCTATCCGCTGCGCAGATCGCCTTGCGCAAGTTCGCATCCGTAAATTTCATCGCCTCGAAGTAGTGCGCGACGGACGGCCATGCTTCGCCGTCAAGTTCGAATCCGTGCCGCGAGTAGGCGGACAGGGGGTTGGTCGCATCTTCCATGGACACCAGCACGGCGTCTTGGTCGATCGGTTGGAACGGCACGGGCGATTGGCGCAACTCTGGTTAGAACGCAGCGTTTTTCGGTACGCGGGGAAACGGGACGACATCGCGAATATTCTCCATGCCAGTGGCATACAGCAGTAGCCTCTCAAGCCCCAGTCCGAAGCCCGCGTGGGGAACGGTGCCGTAGCGTCGCAGATCCCTATACCACCAGAGGTCGTCAGCCAGAGAATCGTCCATGCGGTCGTCAAGCACGTCGATGCGTTCTTCCCGCTGACTCCCGCCGATGATCTCGCCGACACCGGGCAGGAGCACGTCCATTGCCGCCACGGTTTTATAATCATCATTAAGACGCATATAAAACGCTTTGATTTCTTTCGGATAATTCACCACGATCACTGGGCCGTTGACGTGGTGTTCGGTGAGATAGCGCTCGTGTTCTGATTGGAGATCGAGTCCCCACTCGACAGGAAATTCGAAAGACTCGCCCGACGCCCGGAGAATGGCGACGGCTTCGCCGTACGCCAGGCGTTCGAACGGGGCGTCGATCACCCGTTGCAGCCGCTCGATGACGCGGGCATCGATCCGATCAGCGAAGAAGGCCATGTCGTCGGCGCACCGCCCGAGCACGTCGGCCAGCACGGTCTTGAGAAAATCGGTAGCGAGATCGGCATTGTCGTCGAGGTTGGCGAACGCGATTTCAGGTTCCACCATCCAGAACTCGGCCAGGTGTCGCGTCGTATGTGAGTTTTCTGCGCGAAACGTGGGACCGAAGGTGTAGACCTTGCTCATCGCCAGGCAATAGGACTCGACGTTGAGTTGGCCGGATACGGTGAGAAAGGTTTCGCGGCCGAAGAAGTCGTCTTCGTAGCCGCCCGCGGTGCGGTTCGCGATGTCCAGGGTGCTGACGCGGAAGAGGTCGCCCGCTCCCTCGCAATCGCTGGACGTGATGATGGGCGTATTGACCCAGAAGAAGCCCCGCGAATCGAAATACCGGTGTATGGCTTGCGACAGTGCATTGCGCACCCGCGCCATCGCGCCGAAGGTGTTGGTGCGCGGGCGCAGGTGGGCGACGGCACGCAAATATTCGAACGTGTGGCGTTTCTTGGCGATGGGGTAGGAGTCGGGTTCGATGACCCAACCGGCGACATGGACGCTATCGGCGTGAATTTCCCGGCTTTGGCCGCGACCCTGGGAAGCGACGACAACGCCGCTGACCTCGACGGCACATCCAGCGGTGAGGGCGGTGATCTCGTCGTAGTTGGCGAGGCTTTGGTCCGCCACCACCTGGACCGCGTCGAAACACGAGCCGTCGTGCAGGTGGATGAATGAGAAACCGCCCCTCGACGTGCGCCGGGACCGAACCCAGCCCGCGATGGCGACCGCGTCGCCGACGGCGACATCTTCGTGAATAACGGCTGAAACCGGCGTATGTTGCAACCGGGGCTCGCGTGCCGGGATGACGGTGCGATTATAGGTCGCCGCGCGCGGACCGGACAATACTGCGGTGGACCCTTCCATGGCGGCGCAACCTGGCTCCAAGGCTTTGTAGATGCGACGAATGCATGGCTGCTGCCTCCGGCGGTGCGACCGATGACGCGACATGTTGTCGCTGGCGTGGCGGCGCTTGCCGTCCTTGGGCTCGGCTTCCTGGTGTGGAATGCGCTGCTGCCTCGGGAACGCGCCGCACCGATCTTTGCGCCGACGACGCCGCAGACGGTTCCCGCGTCCCCCTCGGCAATCGTCGAAGAGGTGCCGGTGCCCGAACCGCCCCCGACTGAATCCGCGTGCGTGCCTGTCACCGCGCCGGAATTGCCCCCGCTCGACGACAGTGACGATTTCGTTCGCACGCAGGTGGACGCTTGCCTCGCCGCGCTTGTTCCGGATGGCTCGCCGGATGGCTCGCCGAACGGCACCGCCGACATCTTGCGGCGCGCGGCCGGAGTCGTGGACAACGCCGCGCGCGGCGAATTATCGCGCGGCCGTTTCGCCCTCATCGAGGCGCCCGCCGGAGAATTCAGAATCGAGACGCGCGGAGATCGGCACTACATCGACAATGCGACCTTCCGCCGTTACGACGCGGTGGTGGATGCCTTGACATGCATGCCGCCGGAACGGATCGCATCGCTCACGCGGTTGTTCCGGCCGCTGTTGGCGCAGGCGATGCGCCAGTTGGGTCTTCCCGAGGCGGATGTCGATGCAATGGTCGACGGCGCGTTGGCGGCGATCCAGGCCGTTCAGTTCCCGGCGTTGCCGGTCGAGGTCGTGCGAGAAGATGCGCTATTCAGGTATGCCGATGCGGAGATCGAAGCCGCTTCTCCACTGACCAAGCAGCTCCTCCGGCTGGGACCGGACAATCTCGCCAGGCTGCAACGCCATGCGGGACAAGTGCTTGCCGTGCTTCGGCATCCGCCCTCGGAAACTGCGTGCGTTGATTGAGGACTTTTCCGCAACAGATTGTGGGCGCAGCCTCGGCGCGACGGTCTGTCGCTTTGATGAGGATGGTTTTCAATGGCTCTCATTGACTCGACCTCTTGCAACGCATATGTCTCCTCAAGGTCAGGAGAGTTGGCAGAAACCATGACTGGGTCTAAACTGTACGACCGTACGGTGAAAAGGTCGAAGCATGAATCACGTGGGTGCTGAAGAAGCGCGACAAAAGTTGCCGGAGCTGATTGATCGAGCGGAACGTGATGGGACGGTGACGATCATAAGCAAGCGGGGGGTGCCAAGGGCCGCGATTGTTCCCGTGTCCCACGTTGCGCGTACAACCGCGCCGAATTTCACGGCCTTGCGAGGGTCGGCGCGGGGCTGTTACGGCGATGTCTCGGAGTACATTGACGAACTACGCCGCGAATGGTGAACGCAGTGTCCCACCGGGGGCGCCTTCGGCTCCGACTGTGGTGTGCGAGGGATACCGGCCCCGCTCGTTGACCATGCAAGATATTGGCGATCTACCGCGCCGGGGCCGGATTTTGGTGGACAGCGCCCCGATAATCTACTGGTTCGAAAATCATCCGGTTTTCGGACCGCGCTTTACCGACCTGTTCGATCGGGCCGAGGCGGGAGACCACCAATTGGTGATTTCGACGGTCACCTTGGTCGAGGTCCTGACCGGTCCGTTGCGGCAAGGCAACGAACAGCTTGCCGATGACTATCGGCAGGCGTTGACGAGACCGCCGACGTGGCAGGTTGCCGATCTGACGATCGCGATCGCCCATCGGGCCGCTCGTATCAGAAGCCAGACCAGACTCCGCTTGCCCGACGCCGCGATTGTCGCGACAGCACTGGAGATGTCCTGCATCGCCCTCGTCAGTCACGACCGGGACTTTCGCGCGCTTGATCAATCGACAGAACGCATCACCGTATATTCTTGATCTCCCTGCCGTTTGTTAGCTGCGGGCCGACGCGAGCGCGACCTCTACCCGGCTGGGGTCTCGCTTTCTCGCCAACGCTCGGCGTAGTGCGCGAGGTCGATATCCTTGCGGAAGGGCCCACGCGCAGCCGTCCATTCCGCGTCCTGTTCGACGTAGCGTTTTTCTTGCAGCAAATACCGGGCGACGGCCTGTCGAAACCCGGCATCCCGGATCCAATGCGCGGAATAGGTTGGCTGCGGCAGGTAGCCCCGGGCGACCTTGTGCTGACCCTGCGCCCCGGCTTCGACGCGTTGCAGACCGTGCGCGATGGCGAAGTCGATGGCTTGGTAGTAGCAGATCTCGAAGTGCAGAAAGGGGTGATCCTCTATGCAGCCCCAATTGCGGCCGAATAGCGCATGGGAGCCGATGAAGTTCAGCGCCCCCGCGATGTAGCGGCCGCGTCTGCGCGCCATGATCAGCAGCGTTCGCTCGGGCATCGTTTCGTTTATCAGGCTGAAAAACCGGCGCTTGAGGTATTGCGAGCCCCATTTGCGGTTGGCGGTATCGACGTAGAAGGCGTAGAAGGCGTCCCAGTGGCGTTCGGTCAGGTCGCCGCCGGTCACCCACTCCACCTCGATGTCGTCCTGAATCGCTTCGCGACGCTCGCGGCGGATGTTCTTGCGCTTTTTCGATGCCAGTTGCGAGAGGAAATCGTCGAACGTATCGAAACCCGCATTCGTCCAGTGATACTGCGTATCCACGCGCTGCAGCAGGCCGAGCTTCGCGGCGCGCTCCCACTGCGACTTCGGCATGAAGGTGTAGTGCAGGGAACTGACGCCGATGCGCTCGGCGACCTGCACGCTCGCTGCGAGAAGCTGTTCCTCGACAAGGTCCGCGCGTTCGCCCTTGGCGGGAAGCAGGCGATGGCCGGTCGCGGGGGTGAAGGGGATGCTGGCCTGGAGCTTCGGATAGTACTCGCCGCCGGCGCGGTACCAGGCTTCCGCCCAACCGCCGTCGAACACGTATTCGCCTCGGGAGTGCGACTTGAGATACATCGGCGCAACGCCGAGGACCTTGTCGCCTTCGCGGAGCACCAGGTGAAACGGTTGCCACCCGGTCTTGGGCGATGCGCTGCCGCTCGCCTCCAGCGCGTGCAGAAACCGGTGGTCGAGAAACGGGTTGTATTCGCCGCCCGCTTCCGCGCAACGGTTCCACGCCCGCGCCGGGATGCCGGTGATATCGTTGCAGATGCTCGCGGTTCGTTCGCTCAATTCTTGCCCCAGTGCGCATCGAACATTCTAACGGACGCTGAGCGCGGGCTGTGGGGGACTTGCATCCCTGTGCCGGGAGCCTTGATAGAATGACCGAATGGACAAGAAAGCGCTCCTTTCCGAGCTGAAGATCGATCGCGATTCGGACAATTCTCCGTCTTCCGCCCGCCCGTTCAAGTGGCTCTTGCTGATCGCTGTTGTCGGAGGCGCGGGTTTCGTCGCGTTCACGGCAGTTTTGCCCAGCGAGGCGTCGGCGGTGGCGGTTCGAACTGCGGTTGCGCAGAACCTGGCGGCGGTGCCGGCCGGTGACAGTGTGCTGGACGCGACCGGCTACGTCGTGGCGCGACGCCAGGCGACGGTCAGTTCCAAGACGACCGGCAAAGTCGTGGAAGTGCTGGTGGAGGAGGGCATGTACGTCGAGGCGGGGCAACTCCTGGCACAACTCGACGACAGCATCACGCGGGCGCAACTTGAATTGTCGGAGTCGCAGCTTGGTGCCTCCCGCGCGAACCTCGACGAGATGAAGGTGCGGCTCAAGCAGGCGCGGCTGGACCTGGAGCGGACCTCGGGTCTGGCGCGGCGGAAACTTGCGAGCCAGGCCGAGCTGGATCGCGACACGCTTGACCTTGAGGGACTGATGGCGCGGCTCGCCCGCGTCGAACAGGAGTTGAACGTCGCCGCGCGCCACGCGGACGTGCAACGGCAGATGCTGGCGGACATGCAGATTCGCGCGCCCTTCGCCGGGGTTGTTGTCGCCAAGGCCGCGCAGCCGGGTGAGATGATTTCGCCGGTGTCCGCCGGGGGCGGTTTCACGCGCACGGGCATATGCACCATCGTCGACATGGACTCGCTTGAAGTGGAAGTCGATGTCAACGAGGCCTACATCAATCGCGTGTTTCCGGGTCAACCGGCGACGGTGGCTTTGAACGCCTACCCGGACCTGCAGATACCCGCGGCGGTCATCGCGATCATCCCGACGGCGGATCGCAACAAGGCGACGGTGCGGGTGCGGATCCGCATCCTCGAACGCGATGATCGGATGTTGCCCGACATGGGGGTCAAAGTGCGCTTTCTGGACGATACGCCGTCGCCACCACCCGTCGCCGCGACCGGTGTCCTGGTGCCCGCCGATGCCGTCACGGACACCGGAGACCAGGCCTACGTCTGGGTCGTCAGCGAGGATCGGGTCGCGCGGCGCCGGGTCGTCATCGCCGAGCCCCACGGCGCGCGTCTGCGCGTAGCCTCCGGATTGAGAGGCGGCGAACGCGTGGTTTCCTTCCCAACCGGCTCCTCTGCTGACCTGGACCTGGCGGACGGCGATCGCGTGCAGATCGTGAATTGACCCGCCCGGCAATATGTCCCGATTTGCCCCGCTCCCAGTATGCACGTGAGTAGTTCTTGATCATGGATGCCGAGACTGTGGAGGCGCCGGAAGCGGGCGGCGCCGAAGTTGGAATCTACGATCCGGGGCGAGGCGTTTTGCTTCGGAGCGGTACGGCGCCCGCCGACGCGTACGTTGCCGAACCGGGATTCGCCCCCGCTGGACGCGCGTTCTCCATTGCAAGGTTCCTGATATTGGTTCAAACCCTGCTGGAAGACGCCGGCATGTCGCCTGGATTCTTCCTGACCGGGCCGAGCCGGTTGCGCGGAGTCGAGGATGCGCGCGAACCGGACGTTTGCTTCTTCATCAATCCGGGGCGGGCGATACAGGCGGCGACCGTCGAGGGCGACCTGGATGCGCGCCGGGGCGATCCCATGCCGGACCTCGTGGTCGAGATCGACCGTCCCGCGAGGTCGACGGATGCCCTCGCGCCATACTTTCGAATGGGCGTGCGGGAGGCATGGACGTGGGACTCGGACCGAGGCGCACGCATATGCGTGCCGGATACGTCGGCCGGGCCCGGGGTCAGGACGACTGATCGCAGTCGCGCGTTGCCGAATCTGCGGCCGTGGGACATCGACGACCTCCTTGCCGCGCGCACGCCGACGGAGATTTCCCGGAACGCGCGCCGTTTGGCGAGGCGCGTTGGGCGGGCGATCCTCGCGCAGCAGCAAGGTCAGTAACCGGCGCGAAAGTCTGATATAAAGCGCCTCGCGCGAGCGCTGTCGGGATGGGGCTGGCCGAAGCCGCGAAGCCACAAAGTGAGAAGGTTTGGAGAGGCACGCCATGCCCATCGTCAGTCTGAAGGAAGTCGCAAAGCGCTACAGGAAGGGCCGCGAGACGATCGACGTACTCGTCGGCATCGATCTCGACATAGAGGAGGGCGACTTTCTCGCGCTCATGGGCCCATCGGGCTCGGGCAAGACAACGCTGTTGAACCTCATTGGCGGCCTGGACAATCCGACCTCGGGTTCCGTCGTTGTTGGCGGACAATCGCTGGGCAAACTTTCTGCGAAGGCGCTGGCCAAGTGGCGTTCCCGAAATATCGGTTTTGTGTTTCAGTTCTACAACCTGCTACCCGTGCTCAATGCGCGGCGGAACGTGGAACTGCCGCTCCTGCTGACAAACCTGTCGGGCGCGCAGCGCAGGAAGAACGCGGAGACAGCCCTCGAAATCGTCGGCTTGGGCGACCGCGCCCGGCACAAACCGGGAGAGCTGTCCGGCGGCCAGCAACAGCGCGTGGCGATCGCGCGGGCGATCATCGCCGACCCGGCGCTCCTCGTGTGCGACGAACCCACCGGCGATCTTGACAGGGCGACGGCGGAAGAGATCCTCGACCTGCTCGGCATCCTCAACCGTGAGCACGGGAAGACCGTGATCATGGTCACCCACGATCCGAAGGCGGCGGAACATGCGAGTCACATACTGCACCTCGACAAGGGGCAACTGGTCGAGCAGGCGGCATGAACAGCATCGGCCTCGTTTGGTCCAACCTGTTCCGGAGAAAGGCCCGCACGATCCTGACCCTGATGTCGGTGCTCGTGGCGTTCGTGCTGTTCACGTTGCTGCGGGCGGTCGCGTTCGCGTTCTCGGCGGGCGGTTTCGGCGAAGCCGGCATCGACCGCCTGGTGGTATCGCCGAAGTACTCCATGATCGATCCTCTGCCGATCAGCCATCTGCAACAGATCGCCACCGTCTCCGGCGTTGCCGCCGTCACGCATGCGGACTGGTTCGGCGGCATATACCAGGAGCCGCGCAATTTCTTTCCCAAGTTCCCTGTCGATCCCGAGGGCTATTTCGCGTTGTATCCCGAGTTGGCGATAGCGCCGGCCGAGCTTGACGCGTTTCGCACGACCCGCACCGGCGCCGTGGTATCTGCGGGGCTGGCGGAACGTTTTGGCTGGAGCCTTGGCGACAAGATTCCCATAGAAGGCGATATCTACCCGCAACGGGACGGCAGCCGGCTGTGGGAGTTCGACCTGGTCGGCATCTATCGGGGCCAGCCGGACGACCCGGATCCGGGCGTGCTCCTGTTCCAGTACGACTATTTCGACGAGGCGCGCCAGTTCGGCCACGGGGCTGTGGGCTGGTTCATCGTCCGCGTCGACGACCCGGAGCGCGCCGCGGAGATCGCAAGTGATATCGACTCGATGTTCGAGAACTCCATCAACGCGACGCGCACCGCGACGGAAGACGAGGCCCAGCGGGAATTCGCCAAACAGATGGGCGACATTGGCCTGATGACCACGGGAATCCTCGGCGCGGTGTTTTTCACCATTTTGTTGTTGACCGCCAACACCATGGCGCAGGCGCTGCGAGAACGCATTCCCGAACTCGCCGTGTTGAAGACATTCGGCTTTAGCGACGGGTCGGTCGGGTCGCTCGTGTTGGCCGAGGCGATACTGTTGTGTCTGGTCGGAGGCACGCTGGGCATTGGTGTCGCGCTTGCGGTGATAGGCCCGATCAGCGCAGAAGTGGAGCTGTTCATGGGACCGATCGAGATCACCTGGATGATCGTCGCGCAGGGCCTTGCTCTGGCGGCGGGCCTGGGCGTGATCGTCGGCTGCGTGCCTGCGCTCAGCGCGCGGCGCCTCGCCATCGCGGACGCGCTGCGGGAGCGATAGGCGTGTTCGGCCAGATTTGCCAGATCACGCTGTTGAGCCTCCGCAATCTGCCGTCCCGCCTCGGCAGTTCGTCGGTCATCATCGTGGGTATCGGCGGCGTGGTCGGCGTACTGGTCGCGATACTGGCGATGGCCAAGGGTTTCGAGGCTTCCATGGCCCGCGCGGGAGCGCCCGACCGGGCGATCGTGATGCGCGGGGGATCCACGAGCGAACTGTCCAGCGGCATGGGTCCGGAGGAGATGGCCGTGATCTCGTCCTTCTCGGAGGTGACGGCGTCCAGCGGTGAGCTTTACCTTGTCGCCGATGTACCAAAGCGCTCCAATCAATCTCCGGCCAACCTGGCGATACGCGGCGTGGAACAAGCCGCATTCGACATCCGCCCGGAGATCTCGATCACTGCCGGGCGGACGTTTGACACCGGGAAAACGGAGATGATCGCTGGTCGGGGCGCTGTTGCGGAGTTCCAGGGTGTCGAAGTGGGATCGACGATCGAGCTCCGGAACTCCGTGTGGAGCATCGTCGGCGTGTTCGAGGCTGACGGGTCGGTATACGAATCCGAGGTTTGGGCAGACTTGGCTACCACCCAATCCATATTTCGCAGGGAAGGTAACGTCAGCTCAATGCGCGTTCGGCTCTCATCGCCGGACGTGGCGAGCCGGCTGTCGGAGCGCGTGAAAGAGGACCCGCGTCTCGACCTTACGCTCACCGGCGAGGACGAATACTTCAGGAACCAGTCGCAGCAATTGACGGCGCTTATCGAAAACTTCGGCTATGCCGTGGCCGCCATCATGGCGGTTGGCGCCATCTTTGCGGCGCTCAATACGATGTATACGGCGGTTTCGACGCGCACGGTGGAAATCGCAACCCTGCGGGCGCTGGGCTTCGGCGGCACGCCCGTGGTGGCGTCCGTGGTGCTCGAGGCGCTCCTGCTCGCCTTGCTCGGAGGCGCTATTGGGGCGGCGGTTGCCTATTTTGGCTTTAACGGGTGGACTGTTTCGACGCTTTCCGGCGCCTTTTCCCAGGTCGCCTTCGACTTCACAGTGACTCCCGAGTTGTTGATCTACGGGATCGTGTGGGCGGTGGGATTGGGTCTGATCGGCGGCCTGTTTCCGGCATTGCGCGCGGCGCGGTTGCCGATCACAACTGCATTGCGCGGGGAGTAGTCCCCAGCTCTTGACCGGAATCGAGCGCTTCCTATTGCGTCGTCAGCGCCGCGATGACATCGTCCAGCACTTCCTCGGCCAGCGCCCGCATCTCGTCATCGGTGCGGTCCTGAATGGGATGACGGACGAAACAACGCTTCGCTTCCATGCCTAGCGCGCGCGCCTGGGCGGCGGCGGCCTGTGCGAATTCGCTGGAGGCAAGCGCTACAGAGGGCACGCCCTGAATCTCGAACCATACCGTGTCATGCAAACTGCACGTGGTACAGGAGCCTCAGTCGGCCAGCGCCTCGATCACGAAGTCGTTGTTATCCTTGATCTGCTGCCTTAGCGTCTGCGGTGCCGGCTTTGTGAACGTCGGTTTGGCGTAGCGGTTGACCGCGACGCTGGGCAGGCGTTCGTGCAGCAGTTCTTCCAGGCGGTCGAGCAATACGTTGCCGCGCGGCTTCGAAATGTCGAGCAAGGCAAGGCTGCCGGTGATTTCCGGCGGCCGCGCCGTGACCGAGCGCGCGATCGGGACGCGCTCGTCGGTGGGATCCATGATGGTGGTCATTGGGAGGCTCCTTGAACGGCAATGCGGCGGATTATAGCGATACCTCGCGTTGGCAGCCGCGAAGGTGTGCCTGCTTCCGGGTGGGCTCAAGGCGCCTCGATCTTCCGCGAGACGGGCATGGAGCCGCCTCGCCCGCTTGCCCAGCCGTGAAAGAAAGCGGAGAACTTGCCCGCCTCGGAGCCGGCGACGACGATGTGAATATTGTCGGCCGATGAGAACTTTGGCGCTGGGGTGTCGAGCTTGTCATCCGGCATGCTGGCCGCGCGCGCGGGATCGAGGCCGACCCCGCTGACCGCGTCGGCGACCAGGTGGCGCAGCGGCCTGGACGTGACCTCCTGGATCCGGTTGCGCACGTCGGTCTTCGTGTAGTTGCCCGTGCGCAACGTATCGATGTGTTCCGGGGATACCACCAGGATGCAGTCGCCCATATTGTGTGATCGCACGTTGTGCGCGGATTCCATCGACAGGGCGAAGGAGCCGGCGAGTTGGTGTGCGGTGCGCGACCTTTGATCGACGATCAAACTGGGTCCGCCGGTCATGGCGAACAGGGTTACCACCGAGTCCTGGGCGTCGAAACCGCGTTCGACGTGCAATGGCGGCCAGGGGCTGCGCTCTTCGAATTCGGCGAAACACATGGAGTACTTCATCGGGTTCCCCAGTGTGGAACGTTCGGTGCCGCCCGGACGCGCACCGCCGATGTTGCGCAGCGCAAGACGCACGGCGCGGCCGAGGGTGGCGTTGGCGCGGTTGCCCTGGCCGAGCGCGGAGAGTCCCATGTTCATGCCGATCCGTCGGCGGATGGGGCCGTTGACGACCAGCACCGGAGACGCGCCCATGGTGGTCGCCATGACGCCGTGGGCGTTGAACGCGTCCGTGCAGGCAGCCTCGATCGCAGCTATGACCACCGGCAGATACTCGGGCCTGCATCCGGCGAGGACCGCATTGACGGCAATCTTCTCCACAGTCGCGGGCGCCATGTTAGGCGGAATTGTCGCGACAATGGATTGCGGGTCGCGGGCGGTCCCTTGCAGCATGCGCAGGACGCGTTCCGGTGTTGGCGGCACAACGGGCAGTCCGTCCGAGAAGCCCTGGTCGAACATGAATTCGTGCACGTCGTCGCTCGGCGCAATCTCTATCCGCCGCGCGCGCAGCGGACTGTTTTCCGAAGCGGCGCGAAGGCGTTCTCCGATGATTGGATCCTGGGTCAGGGAACCGCAGCCCGGTCGCCAATCGGGATACGCGTTCCAATCCACGGCCGCGCCTTCGGCATGACGTTCGAAGAATGTGCGCCATTCGTTCTTGTCGAAGCCGACCAGGCGGTCCGCTTCGACGCCTTCGCCGCCGGCCGCGATGACCAGCGGAACGGTCTCGACATCGTAGGCGAACGAAACCTTGAGGGCGGAGTCATCGAGCACCGGCGCGGTCAGCGAATGTCGGCGGGACAATACCGCGTTGCCTTCGGTGGTCTGGCCGGTGATCAGGACATCCAGGTCCGATTCCCTGTGTAAAACCTCGATCAGCGGCATCACCAGGTTGCACGTCGGACAGTCTTCCTTGACGAAGCAGAGCACCGACTTCCCCGCCTGCGGGAAAGCGTGCGTTCTACCGTCCAGACCCCGCAGCGAAAAGGCGGGAAGCAGGGCGGGCATCAGTGCACCTCGGCTTGATCTCCCCACGCCTCCCGCAGGCGTTTGAAATTGAATCCTTCTTGCTGGGAGGCCTTGATGACGACCGCTTCGCGGCGCGCGATCAGCGCCGCCGCCTCGGGTACGTCCTTCGCCACGTCCGCCGGAACGACCACTGCGCCGTGCTGGTCCGCGTGTATCAGGTCTCCATCCGTTACGCGCATCCCGGCGACGGTGATGGGCGTGCCGAAACCTACGGTGTGCACGAACGCGTGTGACGGCCCGACGCGGTCGGCTAGCATCTGAAATCCATCGGCGATATCGGGCAGGTCGCGCACGCTGCCGTCGGTGATGAGGCCGACGCAGCCGAGCCCGCAATGGATGTTGCTGTTAACTTCTCCCCAGAACGACCCGTATCCTCGGGATTCTCCATCCAGATCCTGGATGACGATGATCGCCGGCTTGGGTCCGTCGTCGATGTAGGAGTAGTAGCCTTGCCGCAAGGCTTGCGCTTCGCTGCCGGAAAGGTCGGCAGGATGCATGGCGCGGATGACGGCGGTACGCGCATATCCGACCATGGAGCCCAGTTCCGGACGGGTGCAGACCAATGGTTCCACCGTGTAGCCATAGCCCCGCCGTCTCGGCGCGACCACTTCCAACGCGTTGCATACCGTTGGCGTATCCAGCGCGCGCAAGGCATCCAGCACACTTTCATCGAACTGCGACATCGTCGATTCCTTCCCGGAGAAAAGTCCTATGGTATTCGTGGCGGCGATGGATTGAAAAGCCGCGCCGCCACTGGTTGCAATGGAGGACCGGGTCATTCTTTCCAGCCCGCCAGGTGCAGCGGGCGCAAAAGGGCGACATATAATCCGTGGCCCAGGCGCGAGCCGGAAGGTCCTTGGGGCATACAATTGTGCAATTACGACCCGGGGTGATATTCGTGATGTCGTTCGCCGCCGCTCTGTCTCTCGCCTACCTCGCCGCCTGCGCGCTGCTATGGGCGGCGCAGGAGAAGCTCCTCTTCTACCCTCGGGCATTGGCGCATCAGCCCCTGCACACCGCAGCGGTTCCCGTGGAAATCGAACGCTCCGATGCTGTGCTGCGTGGCTGGATCGTCAACGGGGAGCGGACCGGGCCGCTCATCGTCTATTTCGGTGGAAACGCCGAGGAAGTATCGGGAAACATTGATTATTTTGCCGACCGACACGCGACTACCGTGCTTCTAAACTATCGCGGATACGGCGAAAGCACCGGGAAACCCTCGGAACGCGATTTGGTGGAAGACGCCGTGGCCGTCTCGGAGTGGACGAAGGCGCGATTTCCCGGCCGACCCCTGGTGCTGTTCGGCTCGAGCCTCGGCACCGGCATCGCGGCGCTGGCTGCGGCGCGCGTCAAACCCGACGCCGCGATACTCGTAAGCCCCTACCGCAGCATCGCTCGCATCGCGCAGAAGCACTTTCGGATATTTCCCGTGCGTTGGATGCTGCGACATCCGTTTCGCGCCGAGGCCGTCGTAGACGCCATGCCCCCGACGCTCGTCATCGCGTCATCGAAGGACGGGGTTATCCCTTACGAGGAAAGCCAGGCGATGGTGCGGGCAATGCAGGCTGTCGAGGAGGGCTCACCGGTCGAGTTTCGCACCATAGATGTTCGCCACGGTGCGTTTCCGCTCCATCTGGAGTTCTGGCAGGCGGTGGACGACTACTTGGCGGGATTGTCGCAAACGTGAACGCCCGATCGATCCTGGAGGAATTGGTCCTGGAAACTGGGGTCTACTCGCCCGTAGAGCTGTTGTTGGCCATGAACCGGCTTTCCTACGACGACTACCTGGCGTGGCGCAGGGGCGACCTTGGTGACCTCGATGCGGTTCTGATCGGTGGCCCAGGCGCGGTGAGACCGGTGCTGGAATCGGCGCGGGCGTATTCCAGGATGCTCGGCCTGACCGCCAAGCGGGTCGTCTACGACGGCTGGGGCAAACACGCCGGCAGGCGTCTCGCGGCGTCTTCTGAGCAGACGCTAGACGAGCTGCTGCATACCCGCTATGGCCGCGAATCCCAGGAAGCCCAGCGAGACATTTTCCTGGACAGCGCGGAGGTCGTGGCGACCAATGCCCTGGTTGAAGCGCTACGGGCGCGTAGTCCCGACAATGCCCGGCGTGCGCTCGCGCAACTTGCCAGGGTCGCCCCCGAGCACCGCTACCGCGCACCTGCCGCCGCTCTGATCGAAGCGCTCGAGCTGCCGGTTCCGCAGGATCACGCGCAGGCACTTGAATGGTATGAGAAGTTGTTAGAAGAGTGGCTGCCGGCGGCTTCGACGTTGCTCGCCGGGAGCGCCAGCGACTTCCTGAGGCCGCTATGGCGGGATATCGGAAGTGCGCTCGATGCGGCGCGATTCGATCCGCAGCGTCCTGACCGCCACGCGAGTTGGGCATACCGTAGTGGCCTCGACTGGGACAACGTCAAGCGTTCAGTGCGCGCGGTTCGAGGATACGCGCGCGTACCGGTGCTGCTCGGACTGCTTGCGGAGGCCGAATGGCGGCTTCATGATCGACTGAGCGCGGTTCGGCGTTGGTTCGAAATCTGCCGCGTGGCGCCGCAGCACTTCAAGGAACTCATCGAGTCGCCCGACTTTCCCGACTTGCCGTTGCGGAGGGCGTGGCGGAGCGCGGAGGAACAAGACCCGGCGCCGGAAATATTGGTCGAGTGGTTTCCTGCCTGGATGCTGTTGCAGGAGCCGGGACTAGCCCGCGCGCTTGAACCGAGCGGTGACCCTGCCGGGCCGGGCCGCGCATTCGACCTGGCAATGGCGCTGCTAACGACGAACGCGCAAGACGTGGGACTCCGCGGCGAGTTGAAGGCGCTCCATCCCGGGCTGTTCGCAAGCTTTTTGGCGGACGCGCGACTTACGGGGGAGGGGTCGCCGACACGTCCTGCGTCGGTGCCCTTGTGGCCGGAGTCATAGCCAGAGTCGTTCGGTCCCGAGCCAGATTCCTCCTCCCTTGTGTAAACGGATATCGTGACGGGCGGACATGCAGGGCAAGGATCCCGTGTAGTGCCGACTTATGGCGTTGCGGGGACCCGACGCTCGAGTATCGTCCCGCGAGAACCGCGTTGCGTCACTCCTGTTCGCGCTTGCGCACGTAGAGCACCAGTTCGTGGTCTACCAGTCGATAGCCGTGCTCTTCGACAATTTTCCGCTGCAAGGCTTCGATGCGGTCGTTCACGAACTCGGTCACGGTCCCCGTGTCTATGTCGACCATGTGGTCGTGGTGCTCCTGGTCCGCGAGTTCGTATACGGCGTGGCCGTCGTCGAAGTTGTGTCGTTCGACGATGCCAGCGGCTTGGAACTGGGTAAGCACTCGATAGACCGTCGCGAGTCCGACGGAATCGTCGGTTTCGAGCAGGTGTTTGTAGACATCCTCGGCGCTCATGTGGTGCGGTTCGGCGTTTTCCAGGACTTGCAGGACTTTCAGCCGCGGCAGGGTGACCTTGAGACCGGCTTTCTTCAGATTCTGTTGCGACATGACAGGCTCCGGTGGTCCAGGAGGTCACGGTACTATCCGCACCCCGAGTCCGTCCAGTGTATACGGACAGCTCGCGTGGCGGCACGCCAAATCCCGTGCGCGATGACACTGTACAATGGCGGCGGCCGCCGTATTCCGCAGAGGAAGGACAATGCTGAACTTGGCGATTCCAGGCACCATAGCGCCGCTGCGTGCCGGGGTGCTGGATTTCATCGAAGCCGCCGGCGGAAATGCGGGCATCGGGCGATTTTGTCGCCAATCAACTGGCGGGGGAGGATAGACGCGTGAGTTTGCTCGAGGTGCGTGATCTCCATGTGAATTTCGGCGAGGTACAAGCCGTGCGTGGCGTCTCCTTCGACATCGCGTCCGGTGAAACGGTTGCGCTTGTCGGCGAGTCGGGTTCCGGCAAGTCCGTTACGGCCTTGTCCGTCCTGCAGTTGCTGCCCTATCCGCAGGCCAGCCACCCCAAGGGCAGCATCCTGGTCAATGGCGAAGAGATGATCGGTGCGGACAAGGCACGATTGCTCGATGCGCGCGGAGGCATGGTGAGCATGGTCTTCCAGGAGCCGATGACCTCCCTCAATCCGTTGCACAACATCGCCAAGCAGGTGGGCGAATCACTGATCGTGCACAAGCGGCTGAGCCGAGTCGAAGCCCGCGAGCGTACGCTTGAACTCCTTCTACGCGTTGGCCTGCAAGAAGCGGAAAGCCGCCTCGGCGCGTATCCACACGAGCTTTCAGGCGGCCAGCGACAGCGCGTCATGATCGCGATGGCCCTGGCCAACGAACCGTCGCTGTTGATCGCCGACGAACCGACCACGGCGCTCGACGTGACCATCCAGGCCCAGATACTCAGGCTTCTGAAGGAACTGCAGCGCGAACTCGGGATGGCGATGTTGTTGATCACGCACGACCTCGGCATCGTTCGCAACATGGCCGACCGGGTGTGCGTAATGACGGAAGGCGAAATCGTCGAAACCGGTCCTGCGGAACGCGTGTTCCATGCGCCGAAGCATAGCTATACGCAACACCTGTTGGCAGCGGAGCCCAAGGGCGACCCCGCGCACGACGACACGACGGCGCCGGTTGTGGCCGCAGCGGAAAACCTGACGGTCAAGTACGCCATGGGCAAGAGCTGGCTGGGTGGCAGTCGATACTTCACCGCCGTCAAGAGCGTGGACGTCACCGTTCGCGTGGGCCAGACGGTGGGGGTGGTCGGCGAATCCGGCTCGGGCAAGACGACACTGGGCCTTGCCATGTTGCGGCTCCTCGCGGCGGAGGGTGAACTGCGCTTCGATGGCCAGGATATCGGTGCCGTAAAGCGACGCGACCTGGTGGGGTTGCGCAAGAATATGCAGATCGTATTTCAGGACCCCTACGGCTCGCTGTCGCCGCGAATGACCGCGCAGCAGATCATTGAAGAAGGCCTGCGCGTTCACAATCCGGAGGTCTCGAAGGAGGACCGTCGCGAGCGCGTGCGCGAAGTCATGGCGGAGGTCGGCCTGGACCCCGACCAGATGGAACGCTATCCGCATGAATTCTCGGGCGGCCAGCGGCAACGCATCTCCATCGCGCGCGCGATGGTGCTGAAGCCGCGTTTCGTCGTGCTCGATGAACCCACCTCAGCCCTCGACATGTCCGTGCAGGCGCAGATCGTGGACCTGCTGCGCGACTTGCAGAAGAGGCACAACCTGGGCTACTTGTTCGTCAGCCACGATCTCAAGGTCGTGCGTGCGCTCGCAAACTGGATCATCGTCATGCGCGACGGCGAGATTGTGGAGCAGGGGCCCGCGGACGAGGTCTTCGATCGGCCTCGGAACCCGTATTCGCGCGCGTTGTTCGCGGCCGCGCTCGACATGGCCACCGACGAGGAAGCCCTGCGACAGTGACGCGCGCAAGCGCCGGCGAGGGCGGCGACAGCCGACGCGCGGCCGCAGCGCATCCGACTCCTCAAGGCGAGGAAGTCACCCTGCTGGGCCATCCTCGGGGTCTCTTCGTGCTGTTCTTCGCCGAGATGTGGGAGCGGTTCAGCTACTACGGAATGCGCGCCTTGCTCGTGCTCTACCTGGCGCATCACTTCCTGTTCGACGACCGCTTTGCGAGCGGCCTCGTCGCCACCTACGGTTCGATGGTGTACCTCATGCCCATCATTGGCGGTGTCATCGCCGATCGGTATCTCGGATTCCGAAAGGCGGTCGTGGTGGGGGCGATTCTGCTCTGCTGCGGACACGGGTTGATGGCGTTCGAAGGCGCGCCGGCGACTCTGGTCGACGGTCAGGTGGCCAGGGACGGTTTCTCGGTCGGCGCGTTATACCTCGCGCTCGCGTGCATCATCGTGGGCGTGGGTTTCCTCAAACCGGCGATATCGAACATCGTCGGTCAACTGTATGCGGCCGACGACGTGCGGCGCGATCAGGGATTCACCATTTTCTACATGGGAATCAATGTGGGCGCTTTGTCCGCAATGTTGCTTTGCGGATGGCTCGGCCAGCGTTACGGGTGGGGCTATGGCTTCGGCCTCGCGGGGATCGGGATGCTGGCGGGACTGGCGACGTTCATCGGCGGCCAGCACTGGTTTCGCGGAGCGGGCGAACCTCCGGCGCCGTCGGTGCTGCGGGAACGCCTGGCGGGCATTACGCGGGAAAACGCGATCTACCTCGGCGCCGTTGTCGCGATTGGAGCGACCTGGTGGCTTTTGCAGCACCGCGCCATCGTCGGCAGCCTGCTCGGCATCGTTTCAGCAGCGGCTGTTGTCGGCGTCGTGCTGTATTCGGTCCTGCGATGCAGCCGCGTAGAGCGGGACAGGATGTTCGCGGTGCTATTCCTGACGCTCATATCCGTCGTCTTCTGGACGCTGTTCGAGCAGGCGGGAACCAGCATGACCTTTTTCACCGAGCGCAATGTCCACAAGGGATTGCTCGGCGTTCAGATGCAGGCCTCGCAAATGGGCTTCCTGAATCCCGCTTTCGTGATTCTCCTGGCACCGCTGTTTTCGATCGCGTGGCGGGAATTGGCGCGCCGCGGCATGGAGCCGTCGACCCCGATGAAGTTTGGTTTGGGCGTCGTGCAGGCCGGACTGGGTTTCCTGGTCTTGGTCTACGGTGCCGGCCATGCCGACTCTGCGGGACAGGTGGCCGTCGCTTGGCTGGTGCTCGCGTACATGCTCCACACCACGGGAGAGCTCTGCATCTCGCCCGTCGGGCTGTCGATGGTCACGCGGCTATCGGTGGCGAAGATGCTGGGGCTGATGATGGGCGTCTGGTTTTTGTCCAGCGCGGCGGCAAGCTTCCTGGCGGGCCAGATCGCCGGGATGGCGGCGGTGGAACGGACACCCGGCGTCGAGGTGGATGCGCTAGCGTCGCTGCCCACCTATGTTGCGACATTCGAGCCCATCGGCTATGCGGGCGTCGCCATCGGCGTTGCGGTGATGCTGGTGACGCCGCTGCTCAAGCGCCTGATGCACGAGTAGAAACAAAGTTCGGCGGAGCAGATTCTCAACCTGACCGCCCTGGGGCAAGGTACGTGACAACTTCGATCCGCAGGCGTTTGGAATGATCGTAAAGTCCTACACGCAGACGACGACACGCGAAGATCCCCGCCAGCGAGCAGGCGCCGCTGCAGAAAGTCAAATGGCGCACTACCTGCACCGCGCGTTCATGGACGATCCGGAGGTGTACGTGTTGCACGGCCTGCGGATCGAAGACCCGGACCAGCCGGAGCAGGATGGCTCAACCGGGGTGTGCCAGATCGACCACCTGATCGTGCATCGATGGGGGATGTTCATCGTTGAGAGTAAGTCCGTGATCGAAGAGGTGCAGGTCCGGCCTGACGGATCAGGCGGAGACGAATGGAGCCGCATCTACCGGAACAAGAAGACCGGAATGCCCTCACCGATCCAGCAGGCGCGGCGGCAATCCGAGTTTTTGCGAGCGTTCCTGCAACGGCACCGAAAGGAACTTGTGGGAAGGATGCCGTTGGGGCTTCGCACGATCGCCAACGTCGTGAATGGAACGGACCAACGCGGTTTCATGCGAGCGCCGATGCAGTTGGTGATCGCAGTGTCCGACGGAGGGACGATTACACGGCTTGGTGGATGGAAGGAGCCTCGGAAACCATTTCGGGTATTCGTCGCCAAGGCTGATTCCGTCCCGGACAAGATCGCCCAGGAGTTGAAACAGCATCGCGCGGGTGCCCGCTTGCTGACACTCAATCCGATGGAGGAATACGGCCTCTGGAACATGCAGGCGGGGGAAGCCGAGACGGTAGCCGGATTTCTCGCCGCGCGGCATGCGGAGCGCTCGAGCGCTCCGCGGGCACATTCGAGCCAGGCCCCAGTCAACCGCTCGCGGAACCACTCCAAACCCGATCCTGCTCGCCCGGAGTCCGTCGGCGATGTGGTCTGCAAGCATTGCGGCGCAACGGACCTCACCGCGCGTTGGGGGAAATTCGGATACTACTGGCGGTGCCGCGCGTGCGGAAAAAACACCAAAGTTCCCGTGGAGTGCTCGGCCTGCGGCGCCCGGCGACAGCGGGACAACCCGATCGTGAGAATACGGAAGGAAGGAACAAGGTACTTTCGCGAATGCGAGGCGTGCGAGACCTCCGAATTGGTCTGGATCGAGGCTTGGATTTAGACAGGATCCAACAGCGGGGTGGTCTTCATAGCGCGGAAAGCGTGACGAACACCGCAAGCAGGAAACCCGGTATCAGCATGATGCCGTAAATCAGCGTCAGGAGGCCCCACTTCAGGGTCGTCAGGACCGTCCCGTCGCCGTAGTAGCGCAGCAACGCCGCGAAGTGGTACGCCGCAAGGGCGAGAACCAGGGTCGCATCCAGGATGCTGCCGACCCTGGTTTCAGGGAGGAGCGCCAGCACTGTGAACACCGCGAACGTGACCACGTGCACATGGGTGCTGAAGACGAGGTGTTCAACGTAGAAGCGCCGTTTCTTCCGGTAGAAGATCCGAAGCAGGAGTGCAAAGACGGGGAGCATGAAGAACATGGAGATCGGAAGGTTGTCCGCCAGCCGGTCCGCCGCGAGCTCGGGCGTGTGCAGCCAGTCCACGCCCTGGGAGAGGTAGAACCTTTCCACGTGAGTGAGTTTTTCCTCGCGGTAGTTCGCCCAATGGGCCAGCCCGTAGACGAGTGATCTGGATCCCGGATAACCGTCGCGGGATACGATCTGGTCCACCTTTTCGCGTCGTTGTGGCGAAAGCGCCGCCTGCAACGCCGCGACGTCGACCGCTTCGGGCGCCTTTGCGGCCTCGAAACGGATCGTGACGGCGCGTTCTTCGGGCGACTCTGGCCTCGTGGTCAACGACAGAACGAAGAAAAAAACGAGGCTGGCGAACAGATAGAGCCGTATGGGCGAGGAATAGCTCGCCCGGCGATTGCGCGAGAACTCGGCGGACAACTCCCCTGGTCGAAGCACCAGGAGTTTGAGCGTGCGGAACATTCGGGAGTCCAGTTCGAACGTTTCGCGCACGATGTCCGAGACCAGCGCCGGCAACGAGCGGATGTAATCCCGATCATTCTGACCGCAGTGGGCGCAAAAACCCACGGAGCGCTCGTGGCCGCAGTTGGGGCAATTCATGGGCCGCAGGGTTGTGCCGGAGTCTCGCCCGCATATCGACGCCGAGGCGTCAAAGGGGAAGTGTCTCCGCGCACCTCCTTGGGCTAACGAAGCCGATGTTCCAGCGTGGATCGCTTACGTGGAAGACGGTTCAGTATTTTCTTCGAGCAGGTGCGTTATCGACTCCATCAGGTTGATCGGTAGGGGAAAAACGATGGTGGACGATCTCTCGCCGGCGATCTCGGTCAGTGTCTGCAGGTACCTGAGTTGCATGGAATTCGGCTGGGCGGCGAGTCTCTCGGCGGCTGCCACCAGACGTTCTGCGGCTTCGAACTCGCCGTCCGCGTGAATGACCTTGGCGCGGCGCTCGCGTTCGGCCTCCGCTTGCTTGGCGATCGCTCGGATCATGCTGTCGTCGATATCGACGTGTTTGATCTCGACGTTGGCGACCTTGATACCCCATTGGTCGGTCTGCTGATCGAGGATGGCCTGAATATCCGCGTTGAGCTGCTCCCGCTCCGCCAACAGTTCGTCCAGTTCATGTTGACCCAATACCGAGCGCAGGGTTGTCTGGGCGAGCTGTCCCGTCGCCTCCATGTAGTCCTCGACGTTGATGATGGCGTTCTGCGGATCGATGACGCGGAAGTACAGCACCGCGTTTACCTTCACCGACACGTTGTCGCGCGTGATGAGATCCTGGGTCGGAATGTCCATCACGATGGTCCGCAGATCGACCCGCACCATCTGCTGCAGCACGGGGATGATGATGATCAGGCCCGGGCCCTTCACGCGTTGGAAGCGGCCGAGCATGAAGACGACGCCGCGTTCGTACTCGCGCAGCACGCGAAACGCACTCACCAGGAGCGCCACCAGAATACCGATGACGACTAGTCCAAATATCTCCATCATGCCTTTGCTCCTTGCGTGGCTAGTTGATGTCCTTATCGGCCCGCTCGACTTCGAGCCTGATGCCTTCCACGGCGGCCACGGTCACCCGCGCCCCCTTTTCCAGGGGCTCGTGACTTCGGGCTTGCCAGACTTCGCCCGCGGCGCGGACCCTGCCTTCGCGCTCGAAATGGTCGAGCACTTCACCTTCGGCGCCGATCATGGCCTCCGCCCCTGATACGACGGACGCGCGTCTCGCGCGTACTGCGGCGCCAATGGTAATGAGGGCCAGGGCTCCGCTGGCTGTGGCGACACCTGCAATGATCGGTATCGACACCTGGTAGCCGGGCAGGTCGGTATCCATCAGGATAATCGAACCGATCACGAAAGCGGCGACGCCGCCGACCCCGAGCACGCCGAAGCTCGGTGTAAACGCTTCGGCGACCATCAGCCCGATTCCTACGATGATGAGCGCCAGTCCGGCATAGTTGATGGGCAACATCTGTAGCGCGTAGGCGCCCACTAGCAGGCATATCACGCCCACGATGCCGCCCACTCCGATGCCCGGGTTGTAGAACTCCAATATGATTCCGTAGAGGCCGATCATCATCAGGATGTAGGCGACATTCGGATCGGTGATGGTGCTGAGAAGCTCGTAGCGCCAGTCCGTCTCGATGCGATGGACTTCGCTGTCCGCCGTCTCAAGTGTCGCCGACCGGCCGTTGACGTCGACGGTCATACCATCGATCTGCGCCAACAGGTCGTCGACATCTTCTGCCACCAGGTCGATGACCCCGAGTTCCAAGGCTTCCCTGGCCGGTAGATTGGCCGCTTCGCGGACGGTTTTCTCGGCCCATTCGATATTGCGCCCGCGCAACTCGGCGATGCTTCGAATGTATGCGGCCGCATCGTTGATGACCTTGCGCTCCATCGCGGTGGCGGGCGGGGCAACGTTTCCACCTTCCTCATCCTCGTCCGCTTCCGGCTTTTCGTCCCTCGGCGCCGTCGGCTGTGGAATGGGTAGCGGTCCGCCGCCGCCACCGATGCTGACCGGTGTGGATGAACCGATGTTGGTCGCCGGGGCCATCGCGGCGATGTGGCTCGCGTACATGATGTAGGTTCCCGCGCTGGCCGCGCGCGCGCCGTTGGGCGCGACATACGTGGCGACGGGAGTATTCGAAGCGAGCAGGGCCTTGATCATGTCGCGCATCGACTTGTCGAGACCTCCGGGCGTATCCATGCGCACCACGAGGAGGTCGACCTGCGCTTCTTCGGCGTCGTCGAGCGCGCGTATGAAATGGTCTGCGGAAGCCGGCCCGATCGCGCCTTCGAGTTCGAGCAACCAGACTTTGGCCGCATCCACCTGCTGCGCAAGGCAGACAACGAGAAACGTAGCGGCCAAGCGATCAACCATGTAGCACCTCGATGTCCGGCTAATCCTTATACAAGCAGGACTGGATGCCAGCCTTGCTCCCAGCTCGTACATTGGACTTCTACGCTTCAGCCTCGAGCGCTAAAGGTCAGGGCCGGCATCTACGCGCGGGTCTTCACCGAAACCTCAGATGACCTTTGGTTTGAGTAGATCGGCGAATCGTCTGCTTCGCAGCCCTCTATCTGGACGCCTGTCTCCCCTACTGACAAGGGTCTCACGAAGTTGGTTCCGTCTGGGTGACGTCCGTCTACGCTCACGGAATACCGGGTTCCTGCCACAGTGAACGGCATCTCCTCTCGATCAAGCAGTCCCGCGTCAAACAGCCATTTGACGGTCGCGACGAGTACACCCGCCCAGGATCCCACTCTCGAAATGCTTCCGTTAGGAAAACGTATCTCGCTTGGCTGAACGGGCCTGCTCGGATTCATCGTGTCGCTGTCCAAGGGCGTCCATTGGCCACTTCCTTCTTCGCTGATAGATCGACTGACAGGACTGGGGGAAGGCGGTATCGGAGCCTGCACGCGGGGACCGCGCAAATGGCCCTCTTGCGACGAGTTGCCGTGTAAGGCACGGGCTCTAGAACTGCCTCCCGAAAAAGCCCAAGCAACTTCAAAGCGCACCGTCTAGGGTTTTCACGATCAACGGAAACATCCAGAACGCATTCTTGCGTGAAAACGTCGAAGACCTGCCAGCGGCTCCCATTCGTTATGCCGCAGTACGGAATCTTGACCGAACGCTGCATATTCTCACCAACCACGTAACGGCGAGTTGGCCGTGATGCGCGCTCGTATCGCTCAGCCTCTTCGCTTCGAGTAGAAGCACTGGCTCTCCACCTTCACGCAGCAACGCGTAGTCAGCCCGACCGGTTGCCACGATCGGCTCGATCTCTACTAGACGCGGATTGCCAACGTCCCACTCAAGTGCCTGGAGCAGCGGATCGATCAATGAAACCCGCGTCCTTGCTTCAGGTGCCGCCACGTCGAAGTATGGCCGGTACTCCTTGATGCGCTCCTTCAAGGTTTCAATGGTGTCGATCAAGTCCCTAAGCATGTGATTCCCCGTGCCTCATCAGAGCATTGGCATACGCAACAGAGACCGTCCCGCTACGCTTTGTCCGGGACCTCGTGGCGTGGAGCTTGTCGGCGACTTGCTGTGCGCGAGGCAAGTCCGACAGGTTACTTTTGTCCGGCCTGGATGGTGAGGCCGCGCTCCGACAGCCATTCGGCGTTGAACAGCCGAGAGCGGTACTTGCTGCCGTCGTCGCAAAGCATGGTCACCACGACGTGGCCGGGTCCGAGTTCCCGCGCCACTTTCACAGCCCCGCAAAGATTGATGCCGGTGCTGGAGCCGAGGAACCACCCGCTGTGACGCAACTGGGAATAGACCATGTCGACCATGTCCTGGTCGGACACCTGTACCGCCCAGTCGACCTGGGCGCACGCAAGATTTTCGGTGACGCGTGAATTGCCGATGCCTTCGGTGATAGAAGGGCCCGGGCTCATCACCGCTTCGCCCGAGGTGACATAGTTGTAGAGGGCACTTCCCATGCAGTCGGAAAGCACGAGTTGCACGCCGCTGTTGCGCTCCTTGATGAATTGCGAGACGCCAGCCAGGGTGCCGCCCGTGCCCACGGAACAGACGAACGCATTTACCTCGCCGGTGGTCTGGCGCCAGATTTCCGGTCCGGTTGACTCGTAGTGCGCCAGGGTGTTCGCCGTGTTGTCGAATTGGTTGGCCCAGACAGCGTTGTCCAGCGTGGCGGCGTGGCGCCCGGCCTGCTTCTGGTAGTTTGCCTCATCGGCATAGGGCACGGTCTTGACCACCCGGACTTCGGCCCCGAGCGTGCGCAGGATATCGACCTTTTCGGGCGACTGGTTGTCCGGCATGTAGATCACGCACTTGTAGCCGCGCGCGTTGCAGATGTGCGCAATGCCTATGCCGGTATTGCCCGCGGTGCCTTCGACCACCGTGCCGCCTGGTCGCAGCGCACCGCTCTTTTCGTGCTCGCGAATGATCCACCAGGCGGCGCGGTCCTTGACCGACCCGCCGGGATTCATGAATTCCGCCTTGCCCAAAATCTCGCATCCCGTCGCCTCCGACAGGTCTGCCAATCGGATAAGCGGCGTGTTTCCGATCGCTTCGACAAATCCGTTGCGGGTGTCCATGCACTTCCGGAAGGCCAAAACGCTGGATGTTAACCCGGAATCCTACGTGCTCTCATGCGGCGAATCGTCCAGCCTCGGATGGTGGCGCAGAGGCAAAGCCGTTCCACGCCTTTTTGGATTTGCATATCGCCAGCTTCCGCGTAAACCTTAGCCAAACTCCTGTGAGGCGCCTTGGAGGGCGAACGTGGATCGTAAATTCTCGGCGAAGCCGGAGAGCCTCGGCCTCGACCCGCAAAAGCTCAAGGAACTCACGCGGCGTGTGCGCCAGGAGGTCGACGAGGGACTATTGCCGTCGGCGCAGATCGCCGTGGCGAGGGAAGGGCGCGTTGGCCTGTTTGAGACCTTCGGCGAAGCCGACAACAACACGATGTACTGCGTCTTTTCGTCGACCAAGGCGATCATGTCGGCGGCGGCCTGGCTCTTGATCGCAGAGGGCAAACTCGATGTGAAGGAACGCGTCGCTCCGATCGTTCCCGAGTTCGGCACCAACGGCAAGGAGGTCGTGACGGTGGAGCAGTTGTTTCTGCACAGCGCCGGGTTCCCCAGCGCGCCGTTCCGCCCGCTGGAGTGGGATGATCGAGACGCGCGACTCGGACGGTTCTCGCGCTGGCGGCTCAATTGGACACCGGGCTCGCGTTTCGAGTATCACCCGACGTCGAGCATGTGGGTGATTGCCGAGATCGTCGAACGCCGCACCGGAAAAGACTTCCGGGCGTTCATTCGCGAGCGGATCATCGAGCCCCTGGGCTTGACGGACCTGTATGTCGGTCTACCGGCCGAGCAGAACCATCGCGTCGCCGAGTGTGTGCACGTGGGCGATGCGTTGACCAGCGACGACTATGCGCGGCTCGGCATGCCCGAGCCGCCCGTCACCGAAGTGACCGAGGACGCGATCCTTACCTTCAACCGTCCGGAGTTCCGCGCCGTCGGCGTTCCGGGCGGCGGCGGTATCGCGACGGCGGCCGACCTGGCGCTTTTCTACCAGGCGTTGCTGCACGGGGGCGCAGGTGGCGGACCGGAGGTCTGGACCGCCGAGACGCTCGCCATGGCGCTTGAAGTGCGGAGTGGCGATCTGGTGGACCCGCTCTATGGCAAGCGGGTCAATCGGGCGCTTGGCGTCGTGGTGTCGGGGGATGCGGAACGCAACTTCCGCGGCTTCGGGCACGCGAACTCGCCTTCGGCCTTCGGCCACGGCGGGGCGGGCGGCCAGATCGCCTGGGCCGACCCGGCGACTGGCATCTCCATCGGCTATTGCACCAACGGCCATGACCGCAATCCGTTGCGGCTCGGCCGTCGCGGCGTGGGTATCTCGGGCCGCGCGGCGGTTTGCCGGGCGGACTGACTTGGATCGGCTGCCGAAAGCGCCCGCCGCGTCGCTGGATGATCGGAGCGTCGAGGAGTTAGCGGCATTCCTCAAGGAGTTGCTGCGACGCGCTGGCGCGGTGGTTCTGCCGCACTTCCGGCAATCCATATCGGTGGATGACAAGCGGATTGGACAGTCCGGCTATGACCCGGTCACGGTCGCGGACCGAGAAGCGGAGCAGGGCATGCGGGCGGCGATCCGCGCGCATTACCCCGGACACGGAATTTTCGGCGAAGAATATGGTTTCGAACGGGGCGCCGCCGGCTTGACCTGGGTGCTGGATCCGATAGATGGGACGCGAAGCTTCATCGCGGGCATGTTGCACTGGGGCGTCGTTGCCGGTCTGTACGACGGCGAGAAGTCGATACTTGGCGGCGTGTATCAACCGGTCGTCGACGAACTCTTCACCGGCGATGGACGCGCCGCGTGGTGTTTCAGCCATGGCCATGAACGCAAGTTGTCGGTTCGTTCCTGCGTCGGACTCGAGGACGCGTTGGTGTGCTGCACGCACCCGGACATGTTTGCTCACGCGGCGGAGTTGCAAGCGTTTCACGCGCTGGAGAAGCGCGCGCGGCTGTCTCGATATGGCGGCGACTGCTATTTGTACTGTCTGCTTGCAATGGGATGTATCGACCTGTGCGTGGAAGCGTCGCTCAAGCCCTACGATATTCAGGGCGTGATTCCCGTGGTCCGGGGCGCCGGCGGCGTCATTACCACCTGGGATGGCGGCGCGCCGGAAGATGGAGGACGAATCGTTGCCGCGGGCGATTCGAGGGTCCATGCCCAAGCCCTGGAAGTACTGGCCGGATGACTTGCGCCGGATGAACGACGACGATCCTTTCCGCTGGACCTGCCTGCGTTCGCACGCCTCGCGGCAGCCGATCAACGAGGCGGCGCTGGTATTGACGGCGATGGGTATCGACAACTACGTCGAGCTCGAGGCCGGCGAGTGGTGCCTGTTCATCCGTCAGGGACATCGGCTCGCCGCCGTGGACCAACTCGAGCGCTACCGCGCGGAGAATGTTCCGCCGAGAGTGCGGGTTCCCCGGATCATCACCTTCGACAGCGGGTGGGCGGGGGTGTTCGGCTACCTTCTGGTTATCTGGTCGGTACCCGCGTTGGCTTTCTGGGGCATGTTCGGCGGGGATTGGCAGAGCGCCGGACTGCTGCAGGCGGGTCTGGTGGCGCAAGGCGAATGGTGGCGGGCCGTCACCGCGCTCACCCTTCACTCCAGCTTCCCGCACCTGGTCGCGAATTCGCTGTTTGGCGCGGTGTTCGGGTTGATGGCCGGACGTTATCTCGGCTCCGGCTTCGCCTGGCTCCTGATACTCCTCGCAGGCGTCTTCGGCAACCTTCTGAACGCCTGGTCACGACCGGACGAGTTCCGTTCCCTTGGGGCATCCACCGCGACCTTCGCTGCGGTGGGACTCATTTCGGCGTTCGTCTGGCGGCGCGGCTATTTTCGCGGTCGCGGCTTGCGGCGAGGCCTGGCTCCGGTCTTTGCCGGATTTGCCTTGCTCGTCTTCACGGGCATGGGCGGAGCGAACACCGACATCTTCGCGCATGTCGCCGGCTTTGCATGCGGCGCGTGCCTGGGCTGCCTGGCAGCGGGATTCGACATCCGGAGACTGGGACACAGCGGCCAGTACCTTTCCGGGGCTGCCGCCGTTCTGCTGGTGTTCATCGCCTGGTCGCTTGCCGACGCGATGTGAACTTCAGCCACGAAAACCGTCGACCCTTCGGGTGCGCCGTGTTTTGCCCCCGCCCAAGCCCATCTCGGTGCTACTGGGTCGTGGAGTGGGGTGTCGGCACGATGCGTTGAACGTGCACTCCCCCCGCCTCAATCAAGCCGGCTACGTGCGGCCCGATTTCATTCTTCCACGTGTCGCTGTCGTACACCTTGGTGTAGAGGCGCTCGCGTTCCGCTTCCGATTCGAAACGGCGCATCCAGATGAAGACGGTCTCGTCGTCCTGTCCCCGGAAAATGCCCGTGATGACCATCCCGCAGGCGACTTGGAACGGGAGGATCTCCTCTTCCATCACGCGCACCCACGCGTCCATCTTGCCGGGGACGATCGTGTACTGTCGAAGTTCATAAAACATGTTCAGCTCCTTGCGAGGGGAATTGCGGCGCACGACATCATAGTCAAAAGGTCGGCCGCTGACCTTGTTCGGATCTCCATTCAGTAGTCGTATTGCTCGTAGAATCCCATGCTTCGCGCGAAGTCAACGGCGCGTCTGTACGCCACAATGGCGTAGACCTTTTCGTCCTGCAGCCTCTCGAGTTCCGCTTCAAGTCTGCCGAGTTCCCGGTACATGTCCTTCAGCCTGTCGGCTGCCGACTTGTCTTCCTTTTTCGACGTGTCCGCATCGTCAGAAGACTCCAACTCGTCGATTTCCCCGTTCAGGCTCTTGATTTCTTCTCTTCGAGAGTGGATCCCGTAGTCAAGGCGTTGAACGGATTCGAGCGTCCGGCGCACGGAAATTCCCACGTTGTATCCTTCCAGGAAATAGGGCTCCAGGGTCACGGGACAGACACCCCTGTAACCCTGGCCGATACGGCCCTCCTGGTAGCCGCGGTTCTCGGTGCAATAGCCCGTGAGCCCCTGTTCCCGCCCCTCCCTGTATGCCTTGTCGTCCGGATAGACTCCAAACTGCGCGCACGCGTCGTAATACTTCTCAAGGTGTGCCAGCACTCTGCCGTCGAGTCCGTCCCGCTCGCCAACCGAATGCCAATCCGCGGTAAGGCACTCGGATTCCGACATTACGGCGCAGCCGCCGAGGAGCGAAGCCACGCCCAGCGCTGCCGACGAAAACGCGGCCCTTGTCATCGCGGACGCGACTTCCAGTTTCATTGTTGCACCGTTTCGTCTGACATGACCCGATGTGCCTTTGCGCCGTGCGCCTCCAGAAGGGCGACGATGCCTCGGGGTCCCGGCAGGTGCCCCGCGCCTACGACGACGAACCAGGTGCCGGGCTTCCCGAAGATATCCTTGATCCCCGCCGCGAGCGTCACGTTTCTTTCGTAGATGAGCACTTCCAACAACCTGCGGTCGGCATCGGACCCGACCGTGTACTGTTCGAACAACCGCAACAACTCGTCGTCGCCGAGAAACCAGGCGCGCGCCATCTGCGCCACTATCGGCTCCACCTCCGCCATGTCGTCCAGCGTGTTCACGAGCATCTCGACCTGATCTGCCATCGATGGGCTTGCGAGCATGGCAAGTTGCTCGTCGAGCGACTCCAATTCGTGGAGGGTCCTGTGTCCAAGTCGGGAGAGGAAGTGCGCTTCCATGCCGTAATTCGGCAGATAGCCGAATGTCGCCAAGCGAGCCGCGCTGAGTTGCGAGGCGAGAAAGAGGGGTTTGAACCGTGCGACATCGGCAAGACCAATACCTAGTTGTCGCAATTCGTCGCTCAGGAGATCGTGTTGTGCCGCGCTCAAGCTTTCCTCGATTCGAGTGTCGTCGGGGAGGAAGGCGTACTTCCTAAGGGTCTGTGCTATCGCTGCGGGATCGGGGGTCATGACATCGGCTTCCACCACGACGTGATCCGCTTGGCGGAAGGCCGCTTCGATCTTCTTCGGAAGGGGATGCAGCGCCGCTTTCAGCACATGGATGGAACCCACCAGGTACAGGCGCGTCGGTCCATTTTCGTAACGCCACAGGAATAGCGGATGCGGTGCCTCGGTGCCCGCCTTTATATCCACGGAACTGGAGGCGGTCGCGTCGTTGAGTCGAAATATCTCGCATGGCTGGTCCGATCCACGTCTCAGGCGCGCGCGTTCGCAGCCGCCGAGCGCGGCCATTGCGGCGGCGATGTCGGAAGCTTGTCCGCCGGCGTTCAAGGCGATGGGCTCGTCAGATAACGACACGGCCATGGCCTTGCTTTCCTCGAAATTCGGGTATTCACGGAGTGCATCGTCGAGCGTGGCCGGACTGGCGTTGCAAGCGGCGAGGACTGCGGCCAGTTGGACGATACCGCGCGTGCAGATTCGCATATTGCGAGCAAACGCAAGAATCTTCGCAGGACCTTCAAAAAATGAACGTAGCGGATTGAAATTAATTGACATTCTGTTACTCAACAAGCGGCTTGGCGCGCGTCACTGTCCATGGTTGGTCCGATGGTCCGACGTCGTCCGCCGGGGCGCGAGGATCACTCGGTGGCCAGCGGTTGCCCGCCGGCGGCGATGATCGCGTTTTCGATCTCTTCGAGCATGCTCGCGAGATCGGTTGCGCTGGTGCCGCGCATCACCAGCGTCGTCCCGTAGCGCTCACTCCTGTAGAACGGGTAGCTGCCAAGTTCTACTTCGGGATATCGCGCCTGGATTTCGGTCAAGGCCGAGGCTATCTGGCTTTCTCCCAGGTACACCGCGACCGACCTCGACCGCACCACGTCGCCGCCTTCGATTTCGCCGCCGAGCGTGGACAACATGCCCTGCATGACGGACGGAATGCCGGCCATGACGAAGACATTTTCCATCCGGAAGCCTTGTGGTCCGCTGGTTGGGTTGGCGATGAGCGTCGCGCCTTTGGGAATGCGAGCCATGCGCAGGCGATTTGCCATGATGTCGTCCGGCGCGGGTCGTCGGCGAAGACCCTCGGCGATTTCCGGGCTAATGACCAGGGGTACGCCGAATGCCTTCGCGATACAGTCCGCCGTGATGTCGTCGTGCGTGGGACCGATGCCGCCGGTGGTGAAGACATAGTCAAACCTGGCGCGCGCGGTGTTGACGGTGGCGACAACCACTTCCTCGACATCGGGGATGACGCGAGCCTCGGCGACCCGCACGCCCCATCCGTTGAGCTGCTCCGCGATGTGTGCCAGGTTGACGTCCTGGGTGCGCCCCGACAGGATTTCATTACCGATGATGACTACACATGCGGTTACGATTCGGTCGGTCATGCTTGCCTGTTCTCTGTTTGGCGTCGTGACGGGCGACGATTACCGGCCGCCGAACTGCGGCCTTCTCTTCTCGGCGAAAGCACGTCGGCCTTCCTTGTAGTCATTGGAGTCGAAACATGCCTCCACCAGTCGCCGCACGTCGTTGAGATCTTCCTTCGAACCGCCCCCCTCCCAGGCATTGATGGCCGCCTTGGCGGCCTTCACGGTCAACGGCGCATTCGCGGCAACCCTGTCGGCGTATTCGGCTACGGCGTCACGGATCGTATCGCGCTCTTCAATGAAGTTGATCAGCCCGATTCGGAGCGCTTCTTCCGCGCCGAGGAATCGCGCAGACAGGAGGATGTCGCGGGCGGATGCCGGGCCGACTTCGCGCGAAAGTTTGGCCAGACCTTCGTAGCCGTAGCCGAGCCCGAGTTTGGCTGCGGGAATGCCGAACAACGAATCTGGCGTGGCGAAACGCACATCGGCATTCAATGCGGCTGCAAGTCCGCCGCCGATACAGTAACCCTCGATACAGGCGATCAACGGCTTCGATAGCGTTGCCAACGCTCTGCCGCCTCGCGCGGACGCGGTGCCGTAGGTGGCCATCTGCTTTGCGTTGGAGCGCTTGCGGTCGAATTCGCTGATGTCCGCGCCGGACACGAACGCCTTGCCGCCGGCACCTCGCATGACGACGACGCGAACGGTCGGATCCTGTTCGAACCGTTCGATGATATCGCCGATGGCTTGCCACATGGCAAGGGAAACGGCGTTGCGGCGCGCGGGGTTGTTGTAGACCATCCAGCCGATCCCGTCCCGCGCCCAAGCGCGCATCTTGTCTGTACCAAGCTCGAGTTCCATCCGCCAAGCTCCTCCAGAGGGTCGACCAGTTCTGTGAGGCTATCAGCCTATCGGACTTGCCGCGTTGGCGGCAAGAGCGACAGGATGATAGGTGGGCTTGGGCGGGGGCAAGACACGGCGCCCGTTAGGGCGACGGATTTTGTGGCGCTATCAGCCTATCGGACTTGCCGCGTTAGCGGCAAGAGCGACAGGATGACGGGCGCGCGGGTGGGGCGAAACAGGCGGCTTGGGCGGGGGCAGAAGACGGCGCCCGCCAGGGCGGCGGGTTCTGTGGCACTATCGGCGCCCCAGCTTCTTCCGCTTGCCCTCCACGTAATCGACCAGCACGTATTCTCCGAGCCGTTCCGGCGTCGTATAGAACACGCGTCCGCCATTGATACGCGCGATCTGGTCCATGAATTCCTTCAGATAGTAGCTCGTATCCAGCATGAAGGTATTGATCGCGATGCCCTTGCGCGTGCATCGCCGGACCGCGTTGTAGGTTGCCCGATAGGTTTCTCGCGTCGGCGGATAGGAGAAGTGGTGGCTTCCGTCGGGAAGCAGGTGGGCGGTAGGTTCCCCGTCGGAGATCATGATGATCTGTTTGCTGCCGGCGTCGTGTTTCGAAAGCAGGCTTTCCGCCAGCAGCATGGCGTGCTGCATGTTCGTGCCGAGCACGTATTCGTCCCATTGCAGCAGCGGAAGGTCGTGCGGCTTCAACTCACGGGCGTAGGCCGCGAAACCGATGATGTAGAAGTCGTCGCGGGGGTATTGGGAGGTGATGAGGTTGTGCAACGCCAGCGCGACCTTTTTTGCCGCCTGGAACGCGCCGCGGAGCGCCATTGACCAGGACTGATCCACCAGCATCGCCGTGGCCGTCGATGTCCGGAGTTCCGACCGGTAGACCTCGAAGTCTTCCGGCTTCAGATGCACCGGCGTCGACGGCCCTTCGCGGTCGATGGCATTCCTGATGGTGCGCGGCATGTGCAGATGAAACGGGTCGCCGTATTCGTAGGCTTTGGTCTGCTCCAGGCGGTCGCCGAAACGTCCTTCTTCGGGCAGCGCGTGGCGACCGAGACGTTGTCGCCGCAGGCGCGCATAGATTTCGCCCAGCGCCTTCTGGCCAATCATGCGCGCGCCCCGGGGAGTGAGTTCCCAGCGGTCGCCGTCGCGGATGTATCCCGCGTCGCGCAACGCCTTGAGGAGTTCCTTGAGATTGTCGAGCGAATCGGCGGCCTCATCGTCCAGCAGGGCCCGCAGGGCGTCCTGATCGATACGTTCGACATCGCCGCTTCGCTCCGCCTCCCGCACCTGTTCGATGAGTTGGTCGAGATCGCGCATCTCGCCCATGAGCCGCATCGCCGCTTCGAGATCGAGTTCATCGCCGCCGCCGAATACATAGCGCTTGCCTTCGGGATTCAGAAAGTCCATTTCCTTGGCGAGTTTGACGAGTTCCGCCTCGAGTTCCGGATCACCAAAGCGATCCGACAGCAACGACTGCAACTGCTCGCGCTGTTGCGGCGACAACGAGGACAGCAGGGACTGCGCCGCCGCCATCTGCCGGCGCATCTGATCGAGCAATTCGTCCAACGACTGCGGGCGATTGTCGCCGAACATGTCTCCGAACTTGCGCATGAAGTCGTCGAAGCCCGGATCCTTGTCCGCGATCTTCCGGGTCAGCATCTCGTTCAGCGCCTTGATCATGTCCTTCATGCGCTTGATGTCCTCGCCGGACATCTGGTTGACCATTCGCTCGATGTCGTTGAAGAAGGTCTGCGTCATCGCCTTGCGCAACTGGTTGAGTAGTTCCAGAAACTTGCGCTGGGCGTCGGGATTCAGGAATTCGTAGCCCTCCAGCGTCTTCATCTTTCCCCCGACGTCCTCCGGGAGGTCGTCGAATGCTTCCTGGTTTCGCTCGGCGATTTCCTTCAGGACTCGGTCCGCGTCCTCGTCCTCGTCCCGATCCATCCACTCGTCGATCGTGTCCTGCTCCATCTCGAGGATGCGCGCGAGTTGCTGCTCGATATCTCGCATGACGCTGGACAAGTCGAACTGTTCAAGCCGCTCGCGCCTGCGATCCCGCAGCTTCCGCATGATGTCGCGCAGACCTTGCACCCGGTGGTCGCCTGTCTGCATGCCGCGCGACATCAGGTTGCGCAATGCCCAGCGGAGGTCGCCATACTCGGTGAGGTCGTCGGCAATGGCGGCCAGCACATCGTCCGCCGCGATTTCGAGCGCCTGCGTGCCGTCCCAACGGGAATAGCGAAAACGTGTAGCGAAGTCGCGCAAGGGGGTTCAGTCCGAACTGTGCCGCACGGCGGGGTGTCGTCGATGCCGACGGCGCTTCCAGCGGGGGTCAGGTTCCACTGAGCAGCTACCCGGTGAAGACGGCGCGGCCGCGGACGCCGTGCTTGTTCAGCAACTCGTGCAGGTGCAGGCCTTCAAGGATGAACTCGATCGCTGCGGCTGCCTGGCCCGGCCCGGTCTCCCCCGCCAGCCCCGCCACGGCGTCCCGCAAGCCATCCACGCGGCCCAGAGTCCCGAGGTACTCCCCGACGGCGGCGGCTTCGCCCGTCTCTATGGCAAGGCCTTCGTTGAACGCCATGGCGACACTCTCCAACTTGTCCGTGTCGACGTGACGGTCGTACACGGTCTTCACTGCGGCGTTGATAATGCGCTGGAGGATCTTGTCTTCCTGACCTTCCTCCATGGCTTCGAACTCGACCTTGCCCTGCAACGACGGGCCGATGAAGGACAGGTCGGAGATGCGCGGAACGACTTCGGATTCGCTGAGCCGCAAGGCCCGCCGGAACGCGTTGGCGAGTAGCGATTCGTAGTTGGAAATCGAGGTGCGGACGGAGACCCCGGAGCGCTGATTGATATCGGGCGATTGCCGGGCGAGGTGCGTCACTTCGGCGACGATTTCGCGCATGTACGCCGGCACATGGAGTTGGCGGCCCATCATGTCGAACTGCGACGCCTCCTGGTCCATGATGGCGATTTCCTGTTCCACGGACTCGGGATAATGCGTGCGAATCTGCGCGCCGTAGCGGTCTTTCAGCGGCGTGATAATGCGCCCGCGATTCGTGTAGTCCTCCGGATTCGCCGTGGCGACAAGGAAGACATCAAGCGGCAGCCGCACCTTGTGGCCGCGAATCTGGATGTCGCGCTCCTCCATGACGTTGAGCAGGCCGACTTGAATCCGTTCGGTCATGTCCGGCAACTCGTTGATGGCGAAGATGCCCCGGTTCATTCGCGGCACGAGGCCGAAATGAATGGTCAACTCATCGGAAAGATACCGGCCTTCCGCCACCTTGATCGGATCGACCTCGCCGATCAGGTCCGCGATGGTGATATCCGGTGTCGCGAGCTTTTCACCGTAGCGCTCGTCGCGGTGCAGCCATCGAATCGGCGCGTCGTCGCCGTGTTCCCTGACCATGGCTTTCCCGGCTTCGGTGATGGGGCGTTCGGGGTTCTCGGGAATCTCGGTGCCGTCGAGGATGGGCGTATGCTCGTCGAGCAGGGCGGTCAGTCCACGGAGAATGCGCGACTTCGCCTGGCCGCGTTCGCCGAGAAGGATCAGGTCCTGGCCGCCGAGGATGGCGTTTTGAATCTCCGGGATGACGGTTTCGTCATAGCCGACAATACCGGGGAACAAGGTATGGCCGTTGGCGAGCTTGGCGATCAGGTTTCGACGGAGTTCGGTCTTGACGGACGGCACTGAATAGCTGGCCGCCCGAAGTTCGCCGAGAGTGGCTGGCATGGGATCCATTACTTCCTTCCCTCCATCACGCTAGGGCTCTCGCCTCGCCGGATTCCGTCTGCCGCCCCGTCGGGGGAAGCGGTTGCCCCGGACCGTGTCCCGACTTCGTTGCGCCCTGCCTTGGACGGTTCGCACGGTGATCGAAGTGTCTCAGCTACGCCGGGGGATCGCAACGGTGCGCGTCGGCGAGTCCGAAGGCGCTTTGGTGGATGAAGTCGGTTAGGATGCCGGCATGCGTATCGCAACCTGGAACGTGAACGGTCTGCGCGCCCGTCTGGACTTCATTCGCGTCTGGCTGGATCAGCGCCGACCGGACATCGTCGGTCTGCAGGAGATCAAGGCGGAAGCCGACGACTTCCCGCAGTCGGTCTTCGAGGACCTGGGGTACGAGGTGGTTCTGCATGGGCAAAAGGGCTGGAACGGAGTCGCAGTGCTGTCCCGCCTGCCGGTCGAAGACAGCTTTCGCGGCTTGCCGGGTCAGGAGGACATGGGAGCGCGACTCGTAGGCGCTCGCATTGCGGGACTGACTTTTGTCACCGTCTATTGCCCGAACGGCAAGTCCCTGGAACATGAGGACTATGGCAGGAAACTCGTGTGGCTGGACGACCTCGCGGCCTTCTGGTCCGCGCGCAACGCGGGGGAGGGCATCCTTTGCGGGGATTTCAACGTAGTCCCGCAACCGATCGATAGTTGGCACGGGGACGCCGCAGACGGGAAAATCTTCCACACAGCCGAAGAGAGGAAGCGATTCGACACGCTTCTGCGGGGTGGCCTGGTTGACCTCTTCCGCGAACGGAACCACGATGCCCGCGCGTTTTCCTGGTGGGACTATCGAGGCGGCGCATTCCGCTTCGGACATGGGCTGCGGATCGATTTCCTGCTGGCTACGCTACCGGTATCGGCGCGCGTCACCCAAGTCGAGGTAGACCGCGACTTTCGGAAGAAAAAGGAGGGGTTGACAGCGTCCGATCATGCGCCGGTGATCGCGGATCTCGACTGGGGTTAGTGCCATAAAACCCGTCGCCCCGTCGGGTGCGCCGTGTTTTGCGCCCGCCCAAGCCCGACTGTTTCGTCCCACCCGCGTGCCCGTCATCCCGTCGATCTTGCCGCTGACGCGACAAGTCCGGCCAGCTTCCATGGTCGTCGAGCGGGGCCGGGCCACAGGCGAAGCCGAAGGTGCCGGCTGTGGGGCACGGCTAGCCCGCATATCTCACCAAGCCGCTTGTCACGTTACTGAATGTCATTGTTATCAATCGGGTATGTCGTACTTCCTGTGACCTGCCCAATACAGACTGCGCTGGCCGCGCCCTCGCTGGTCTTTTTTCCGCGTGCGCGCACGTGCTCGCTACACCATAAGCGGCGGCTATGCTTCCGCTCGCGAGCACGCGCACGCGGAAAAAATCCTGCGCGATCATCACGGCCCTTGGTGAGATATGCGGGCTAGCGCGCATGTGTGGTTGCCACGGCTCTGGCTGCGGACTAAGCTACGCGGCATGACTACACTATCTGACGCGGTCCGCCTTCTGGAGTCGGGAGATTGGCAGGCGGCCCATCGTATCGTTCAGAAGGACTCCTCGCGGCAGGGCTGTTGGGCGCACGGGATCGTGCACATCATGGAAGGTGATCTGCGCAACGCCGGAAATTGGTATCGGCGCGCCGAAAGGGACCTGCCCGATGCCTCCGCTGTCGACGATGAGATCCGGTTGCTGCGGGAACAATTGGCTACCGACTAGCTGGCGCCCGTCGAAGGAGCCGCGCCCCGCCCGTCCTCAGGACCTCGCTTCGGTCTCCCCGCGCAGGTACTCCCTGACAGCGTCGACATCGCCTCGGAAGACGATGCGATGCTGTTTCTTGCTGATTTGATAGTCGTATAGCGGGTCGTAGTACCAGTCGAGCAGCATGCCGATCCAGGCGCGATGCGCATCCGCATCCCCGCATTCGAACGCGCGGCGCATCTGGGTGCGCACTTGGCGATGGCGATCGCCGCCCAGGCGACGACGTATATTGTCCAAGGCTGTTTCGAGCGTTTCCGGGAGATGTTCCCGATCGTCGGCTTCGACGACGTATTCCCGACGGATGTTTTCTATCCGTGTCCGCTGATCCGATTCGATGATCACGATGCGGGAGGCCTGCATGCCTTGGTAAACGCCCTCGGGAAGGGCGAGCCGACCAATCGTTCGACTTTCGTCCTCAACAACGGTGGGCACGGAAATGGAACCGCGCCGCAGGAGCTGGACTGCAAGCGCGTTTTCGAAACTGATGGGGGTTGGTTGCGGCGTCCCGCGCTTGCCAAAAGCGGAGCCTCGGTGGTTGGCCAGCGCCTCGAGGTCGATGCTGTCCGGCATCTGCTTCAATATGTCGGTCTTGCCGACGCCGGTTCGCCCCCCGACGAGAAGCCACTCGCGTTGACGGTCGAGCGTATCCATACAGAATCGCCGCAGCGCCCTATAACCACCGTGGATGCGCGGCGCCTTCCGCCCCGTGTCAGCGAGCCATCGCTGCACCGTCTCGGATCGCAACCCGCCGCGCCAGCAGTACAGCATCGAATCCGGATGCTCATCGAGAATCTGCTGCCAGGCAGCCAGCCGCGCGGCTTTCACATTCCCGGAGACCAGTTCATTGCCGAGGGCGATAGCAGCATCCGGACCGCCGTGTTTGTAACGGATGCCGACCCGCTCTCGCTCGGCATCCGTCAGGAGCGGCAGATTCACTGCCGCGGGAAACGCGCCGTGCCGGAACTCCGCCGGCGAGCGCAGATCGATAAGCGGCGCGCCAAGCGTAAGCGCGGCGGCATAGTCTGAAACCGATCGCACGGCGGGACCTCGCGGGTATCCGGGCTAGTGCTCCGTGAAGCCCAAATCTACGGGTATCTGCGGCACTACCATGGAACAAACGTGTCCGGGGAGCGCCAGCGACCGGGGACGCTTGTTACATGGTCGACGAGCGGGGCCGGGCCACGGGCGAAGCCGAAGGCGCCGACCGTGGGGCACTTTTTGGCCCCTGGATAGTTTTCTTGCGAGGGGTATGCCCTCGCGCTCCCCGGCTGAAGCTTGTTTTCTTGCGAGGGGTATCCCCTCGCGCTCCCCGGCTGAAGGCTCCGTTGCTCCTCCTTGTGTGGGACCTGCCACACCGCGTCGTCGCGCCTTGCCAGGAACCAAAAATCCCTCGCAGCTACACTCGCATTTTTGGACTTGACGGAACACTAGGGGGTCACGTCGGTGATCGTGCGCCCGGCTTCAAATGCCTGCAGGTGTTTGCGCAGGATCTCGATGATTTCGTCATCGGTCGTGGTCTGCTGCGCTTCCGCTTCATCCAGCGCTTCCTGCTGCAATTCGATGGCGCGCTCGAAATCGCCGTTGGCGGCGTAGGCGGCGGCCCAGGTGTCGATATATCCGGGCGTGCCGCGCGCGCGCTCGTTCCGGGCCATGACGTGATTCATGATCTTCAAGGCGTAGGGTTCGTCGCGAAGCCGCTCCAGATTGGATACCGTGAGCGTCCACGCCACCTCATTGACGACTTGGGCGTACTCCGGTGACACGGTTACCGCCGACTTGAACCAGGATCGCGCCTTGCGGTAGTTGCGCCTGACATGGATGCCCTTGGCGAACAGGTTGCCGAGCTGGACCCTGGCTTCCGCGCAAAATACCCCTGGCTCCTCGCAAGTCCCGCTGTTTTTGGCCATCCTGGTGAGCCATCGGTAGGCCTGGTCGGTAAAGGCCTTGTCAACTTCCTCGCGCATAAGGAAGCGCGCGTAGTCGATCTTGGCGCTGGGGTTATCGAGCGATGCGGCGCGCAGGTAGTATTTCTCGCTCTTGTCGTAGTCCGGTCCGTCGGGTGGCACTGGGATCTGGAACCAATGGGCGAGCAAGAGGCAGGCTTCGGAATTATTGAGGTCGGCGGCCTGAGCCAGCAGATCCAATCCCCGTTCGCGAAGGTCTTCGCCTAACCGGCCCTCGGCGTACAATCTTCCCAACTCGTACATGGCTTCGTCGGAACCCATATCGATCCCATGCTCGTAGTTGCTGACCGCCTCGAGCCGCGCCTCATCCCGTTCCGACCCCGGGGCAGCCGCCATGGCCTTGGACCAATAGACCCGCGCCAGCGTGATGCGCGCGATCAAGTTGCCGCTTCTGCCGGCTGCCGTGAGCCATCCCACCGCATCGTCAAGCCTGTAGTCACCCAAGCTGAGGGAGCCGAGAAACGTTTGCGCGGCCGGGTCATTGCGACGCGCGAGGGATACGATGATGTGCACCGGATAAAATTCGTCTTCCTCCTCCTGCGCAGCGCGAAGCCACCCGGCGTAGACGGCGTCAAGATCGAAATAGACGTTCTCGATGCGTCCATCGGCGGGCTTTGCGGCGACCCTCAGCAAGAACGGCGTGTCGTCGGTGGGAACATACATGGAGCCGACGGGAGTGCGATCGGTTGCGATCAGATAGGCGTTTGGTTCGGCCGGGGATATGACGGGCAGCGGCGATTCGATCGTGCCCGCGGCGGCCTCATCCACGCTGGCGCGTATTCTGGACACCCACTCCCGGTGTTCGGCGGCCGTGTCTTCCCGGTCGAGATAGGAATAGAAAGTGGCCAGCGCGTGGTGCCCGGCGAGACTGCCCGGATACTGGTCGACTATCGCGGAGCCAAGCGGCCCCAAACGCAGGGGTTCTTCCTCGATGAGGTGGATGGCCTGGATTTCGAGGCTGGAGATGTTCTGCATTCGCTCGGCAAAGTCTGGCGCGGCCGCGAACGCCGCGCGCAACGCTCGCACGTCCACGTCCTCACCGGCCTTGATCGCGGCCGCCAGTTCGTCATAGGTGGCAACCATGTTTGTGGCGCACCCGGCGCACAACAACATGCTGATAACGAAAGGAGTAACAGCGCGCGCTGTGGCGAGGCGGCGTTGTTTCCGCGGGCTTGCGGCAGGTGTCGTTCGAACTTGATTCATGGCGTAGGTCTGCCGTAGTCGGGCAAGTGTATCGCATCCGACTGAATGCTCCGACTTGCCGGAAGGCAGGCGACCGTACGGCAATGACTTCGGTGGGCGTTTTTTTTGGCCCCTCGAAAGGATTGGCTGTCCGCGCACCTTGAACGGGACGAGGGCGAACTCGATAATACGCGTCGTTATTCACGAGATGGGCCGAACACGGTGGCATTACCAAGTCTCGACGACTATTTCCCTGATTGGAAGGAACGCGAAGCGTTGGCCGAAGCGATGATTCCCATCATCGGGCGCCTCTACCGAAACAACGTCGTGACTTACTGTTACGGCAAGGCGCTGTACAACCAGAGCGTCACGCAATTGATGTCGGCGCACCGATACGTGCGCCAGGTTGAGCACAACGAACTGTCGGAGTTCGAGAGCTATCCGGTATTGGAGGCCTTGTCGAAGCTGGATCTCGGTCCCTCCCACGTCGATGTCGGGAAACTGACCGTACATTTCATGGAGGAAGCCGGGTCAAACGGGGCAACGCCGCAGACCTTCGTCGAACGGGAATGCGCCGAGATCATCGGGCGCCACGTACCGCCCCTGGAACGGCCGCAGGACCTCGTGTTGTACGGCTTCGGAAGGATCGGACGTCTTTTGGCGCGGCTCCTGATAGAGAAGACCGGCGGTGGAGACCAACTGCGTTTGCGTGCCATTGTCGTGCGCAAGAGCGCGGATGATGACCTGTCGAAACGGGCGCATTTGCTGCGCCGCGATTCGGTTCACGGCGGCTTCAAAGGCACCATTCGGGTCGATGAGGAAAACAGCTGCATCATCGCAAATGGCAACGTCATCCACGTGATCTATTCGAACTCCCCAGCCACGGTGGATTACGAACAGTTCGGCATCACCAATGCCATCGTCATCGATAATAGCGGCGCGTGGCGCGACGAGGCGGGCTTGAGTCAGCATCTCAGGGCCAAGGGTGTCGGACGCGTCGTTCTTACCGCGCCGGGCAAGGGCACCATCAAGAACATCGTTTCCGGCGTCAACTCCCACCTGGTGAGTGAAAACGACCGTATCCTCGCGGCCGCGTCCTGCACGACCAATGCCGTTGTCCCGGTGATGAAGGCGATGAACGACGAATTCACCGTCGAGCGCGGCCACATGGAGACGGTGCATGCGTACACCAACGACCAGAACTTGACCGACAACTTTCATCCCAAGGATCGCCGGGGCCGAGGCGCGCCGCTCAATATGGTGATCACGGAGACGGGCGCCTCGGACGCGGTCGCTAAACTGTTGCCGGAACTCGAAGGCAAATTGACCGGCAACGCCATTCGAGTCCCCACCCCCAACGTCTCGCTGGCGATACTGAACCTTACGCTATCTCGGGAAACCACCGTTTCCGAGGTGAACGAGTACCTCCGTCGCACCGCGCTGCATTCCACCTTGCAGCGTCAGATCGAGTACATGGACACATCGGAAATCGTCTCGTCCGACTTCGTGGGGCGTCGCTATGCGTGCACTGTCGATGGCAACAAGACCATCGTCAACAAGAACTGGACAGCGCTATACGTCTGGTATGACAACGAAATGGGCTATGCGGCCCAGGTCGTGCGCGTCGTGCAGAAGTGGGCCGGCATAAGCTATCCGCTCATTCCGGGAGACGTCAGCAAGACCGGATACGGTTGATGCCGAGAGCGCGTCGCGCGGGCGAAGCGCGCGTTCGTATGGCACACTCGGACGGCTCTACAGACCGCAACGGCCTGGCCGCGGCGGGATCCTTGAGGGATGTGAACGATGGCCACGCTAGCGACAGACCGCCTCAACATCCGACCCCTCGAAATGGAGGACGCCCAGGCACTCCACGCATTCTGGGCGAACGCGGAAGTTCGGCGCTACCTGTGGGATGGAAAAATTCTTCCGATGGAGACCGTACGCGCAATCATTCGACAGAGCACCGCTGACTTCGACGCGCACGGTTGCGGATTTTTCTCGCTGGATCTCAAGGCGACGGAGCCGGTGATTGTCGGCTTCTGCGGTTTTCGCCGTTTCGAAGACCGCGAGCAGATCGAACTGCTCTTCGGCATATTGCCGAAATACTGGGGCGAGGGATTTGTCACCGAGGCCGCCAGGGAGGTCTTGCGGCACGGCTTCGAAGAGGCTGGAATCGCGCGCGTCATCGCGGCCGCCGATACGCCGAACCAACGTTCCGTTAGTGTCCTCATGCGCCTCGGCATGTCGTTCCAGGCGCGTCGGGAGTGGCATGGGCTGGATACGGTCTTCTACGCGTTGACGGCTACGGAGTTCCGAGCGCGATGATGCACGTAGGGATACTGGGACTCGACTTCCATCTGGCCGGATGTCGTTCGTTGAAGGAGAAGCGGAGCCGGCTGCAACGCCTGCGAGACAAGCTGGGGCGCTCGACCAGCCTGGCGGTCTGCGAAAGCGGCTACCAGGATGTGCTGCATCGTGCGCGCTGGTCGGTAGTCGCCGTGGCGTCGAGCCACGTGGTGGTGGAGAAGTCCCTCGGCGATGTCGAACGCTGGGCACGGGAAAGGATGGATGCAACTCTGGTAGACGTCGAAAGGGAGATCTTTGCCGCATGAACGCGCAAGGACCGCAGCCGTGACCGCACTGGTTGTCGCTGTTGTTGCTGCGGCGCTCGTGACACTCTGGATTCGAGGTGCGCGGGCGAATCGTCGCCAATGGCTGAACGCGCTCTCCCTGCCGGGAACATGGGAGCTTCAGAACGCGGGGTCGCGGGGCGTCTTGTCGTTGCGGGGCGGTTTGGGCGAAGGCCGCTATACGTCGCAAGAGGATGGCGGCGAGGAGGAGGGCGAATGGCGTTTGCTCGGCCACACCCTGAGATTGACGCCGGACCGCGGCGCGGCGGTAGACTACGATCTGCGCGCGTTCGGCGACGGTTCTATCGGCATCGACGGGCCAGGCCGAGAGCGCTGCGTCTATGTCCGCCGGCGCGACAATGTCGTGCCGCTTCGGCAGAGGTCCTGAGCCGTCTCGTCAGCGGCGAGATCCGGCGCAGCGACATCAGATGAACGATACGTTGGAAAACCTGGCGTCGAGCGGCCATCGGCTCATCCGAAGAATTTCCGCGTTGCTGCCCGCGGCGGAGCCCGTCGACTGGTCGGCGATTTCGGCGGCGGTTTGGCGCAGGAGAGAGCGGTTTGTCCGTCTCGATGACCTGGACGACATCGAACTCGACGATCTTCTGGAGATAGATCGCCAGAAGGAACGCATCGAAACCAATACCGCCCAGTTCATTGCGGGGTATCCGGCCAATAATGCGCTGCTGTGGGGGGCGCGCGGCACGGGCAAGTCGTCCCTGATTCACGCGCTGCTGAACCGCTACCGCGCGCAGGGATTGCGCCTTGTCGAGGTGGACAAGCGCGCTTTGGGGGATATCGCCAGGATCGTCGCGGAACTGCGCCACGAACCCTATAGATTCATCATTGTTTGCGACGATCTTTCGTTCGAACGGGACGATCCGTCCTACAAGGAACTCAAGAGCGCGCTGGAGGGATCGGTCTTCAGGCAAAGCGAAAACGTCCTGATCTACGCCACGTCGAATCGCCGCCATCTGATATCCGAGTTCATGTCGGACAATCTTGGAGCGCGCCACCAAGATGGCGAACTGCACGAGGATGAGGCGGTGGAGGAGAAGATCTCGTTGTCGGACCGGTTCGGCCTTTGGCTATCCTTTCATCCCTTCAAGCAGGAAGAATACCTGGAGGTGGCGCGGCATTGGCTTGGTCGCCTGGCGCGCAAGCACGGCGCGCGGTTCGGTTGGAACGACGAGGTGCGCAAGGCGTCGTTGCAATGGGCCCTCGGCCGCGGCGCGCGCAACGGCAGGACGGCCTACTATTTCGCCCGCCACTGGATAGGCAAGTCATTGCTGGAGGACGGGCCGACCGGCACCGGATAGGCGTGCGTTGCAGTGCCTTTGCCGCTGCCGTGCCGCGTCCGGGTTGACAGGTGCCGGGATCGGGATAATTTCGAGACCATCTTGTGAACGATTCAGACGGGCCGATGACACCGCAACACGACAAGACCTCGTCCACTTCGGGAAGCCTGCCTGCCGTAGCTGATCCACACGAAGCACTCTCGCGACTGCGCGAAGAGAATGCCCGGCTGCGAGCGGATCTTGCGCAACTACGTGCATATCGGGACGCGCCGTCGCCCGACGCGTCGTGGGAGACGGAGATGCGTCGGGGGATCGTCTACGCCGATGGCCAATCGTCCACCAGTTCCATGGCCGCCGGCAGGCTCCTGACGCAGCTCTCCGGTATCTCCAGGGAGCGCATGAAGGCCGGGCAGATCCGCAACAGCAGCGGCTTCAGCTACCTGCCGCAGCCGAGCGTAGACGCGTCGCAACTCGAGGCCGACTTCGTTCGCTGGGGCTACTGTCTCGTCGAGGACGCCATGTCGCAGGAACAGGTGCGGGCGCAGGTGGCCCGGCTCCAGGACCAGGCGGCCGCGGAAAGGCGCCTTGGGGCGGGAATCATGAGTTCCAAAGACAGGGCTCAGCATGTCAACAACCTGGTGCTCAAGGGCTCGGTGTTTCGCGACGCGGTGGAGTTCAAGGTGTCGGCGGCGCAACGGGGCTCTCTCGTGGACCGCCTCCTGACGAAAATGATGGGCAAGGGATTCGGCCTGGGCTGCGCCCACGGGTCGATCGTCCACACGGGAGGAGGCTTGCAGGAACTGCACATCGACCAGGGCGCCGTGCCTTTGCCGCACCCGCCATACCCGTTCGGATCCCTCATTGTCTGGTGCTACACCGAATTCAACCTGGAGGCTGGCGCCACCTATGTCGTGCCGGGGTCACACCGAACCGCGAGCGGCGCCACGAGCTTCCACGACGGCGCCGATCTCGTCCGTTTGGTGGACGCCGAGCCTGGCCTGGTCGCCCTCTGCGCGCCCCCGGGAACCTGCATCCTTACCGACACGCGGATCCTGCACTGCGGCGGGCGGCGGACCGCCCCCGGTACCAGGTACGCGATGCGCTGCCACTACAACCGGTATTTCATGCGCGCGCTACACGAGCAGTCCAGCGCCAACCTGCACGTGCCGAACGATGTCTACGAGGTCCTGTCGCCAAGGCTCAAGCAGATGATGGGTATCACCGTAAACAACCATCAACCCATGGGCGAACTCTCGGTCGATACGGCGGGGGATCCGTAACGAAGAGCGGCAGAACTGCTGCCTAAGTCGAGCTGGCGTACCCTAGGGGAGTCGAATCTAACCTCATGCCGTTTCACCGGTATTTTTCTTAACAGATTGATAAACACACGTTCCACGTTGATTGACGTAGATTGTCGTCTTCTGTAGTTTCTCGAATTGTAGTGGGAATTTTTGGGGGAACCTAATCAATCGTTCCCACACTTTTGCGGGATCGTCCCCACAGCCAGAACGGGAGCCAGGCAATGCCGAGACAGGCGACGAGATTGAACATGCACTTTGTGCGCAAGGTCACGCTTCCCGGCAAATACTACGACGAGAACGGTCTGATCCTGTTGGTCAAGGCCACCGGGGCGAAGTCCTGGGTGCAGCGGCTGACAATCCGCGGCCGGCGCCGCGACCTGGGGCTGGGGCCCTATCCGCTGGTTACGCTCGGTGAGGCCCGCCAGGCGGCCTTCGACAATCGAAAGCTGGCGCTCGTCGGCGGCGATCCGCGCGCATTGCGGGACAAGCGTGATGTGCCCACGTTCCGGGAGGCGGCCGTTACGGTGATCGAGCTGCATCGGCCGAACTGGCGCAACGCCAAGTCGGTGATCGCCTGGGAGTCCACGCTCAAGGCCTACGCCTATCCGAAGATCGGCGACCTGCCGGTCGACGCCATCGAGCCCGCGGACGTCATGCGGTGCCTGCTGCCGATCTGGAACACGAAGCGCGAGACCGCGCGCAAGACGCGGCAGCGCATCGGCACGGTGATGAAATGGGCGATCGCGGAGGGCCACAGGAAGGACAACCCGGCGGGCGATGCGATTGGCGCAGCGTTGCCGAAGGTTGGGCACAAGACGACGCACCAGCGGGCGATGGCGCACGGGGAGGTCGCGGCGGCGCTGCGCAAGGTACGGAACTGCAATGCAGTCACCTCGACGAAACTGGCGTTCGAGTTCCTCGTTCTTACGGCCTGCCGGTCGAGGGAGGTTCGCGAGGCCAAGTGGGACGAGGTCGATCTGGACGCCCGCGTCTGGACGGTGCCCGGCGACCGAACCAAGACCGGGGACGAACACCGGGTGCCGTTGTCACGTGGTGCAATCTCGGTGTTGCGCGAGGCGAGGGTCTTCAGGGAAAACGATCTGGTGTTCCCGACCGCGACGGGGCGGACCATGAGTGACAATACGCTGTCCAAGCTGCTTCGAGACCTGGGCATTGCGGCCGTGCCGCACGGCTTTCGCTCGACGTTCCGCGACTGGTGCGGCGAGAATACGAACTCGCCGCGGGAGGTCGCGGAGGCGGCGCTCGGCCACAAGATGGGCAACGTCGTCGAGCAGGCGTACGCGAGGTCCGATCTGTTCGACAAGCGCCGGGCGCTGATGGAGTCCTGGGCGCGCTATGTGACCCGCGAAGCCGGCGAGATAATCGAATTGCCGAGAATGGCGTGACTGGTGGGCGACGCCGTGTCGGACACGGGCGCACCGAAGGAGTGAGCATGTCCAAGACCGAGATCATCTTCGAAGTGAGTGAGGACGAGGCGGGTGGTGGATAATCGGCCAGCGCACTTGGCTGGAGCATCCATACCCAAGGGGACAGCGTCGACGAGGTGCGCCGCAATGTGCGGGAAGCCGTCGACTGCCATTTCGACGAGACAATGGCCCGGCCGACTTCGATTCGGCTCCGCTCCGCTTCGTGCGCGAAGAGATCCTGGTGGCCTGACGGTGGCCAGGCGATGTCGGTGGCGGCAAATGGCGGCGCGTGCGTTGTGCGGTGTTCCTCCTGATTGCACGATGAGGCCCGTACAGATGGATGCGAGCCATAGAACCACTGTCGGAACCGGGTCATTCGGGAGTCTGACCGGATAGGTGACAGTCCGTGGAGTTCGAATGGGATGAGACGAAGCACCGAGAGAACCTCCGCAAGCACGGCGTGGGCTTCGCCGAGGGTCGACGGTGTTCGGAGACCCGCTTGAGGTCACGATCTCGGATCCCGACCACTCGGTCGCGGAACAGCGTTTCCTCAGCATGGGAGTGTCGGCAACGGGACGCCTACTGGTCGTTTCCTACGTCGAACGGACCGGCGACAGGATTCGGGTCATAAGCGCGAGGGAAGCCTCGCATCGGGAGCGAAGAGACTATGAGTCGGGACGATAAGGACACGTTGCGGGAGGAGTACGACTTCTCGGCCGGCGTTAGGGGGAAGCACCATGAGGCTTACCGCCAAGGCACGAATGTGGTGCTGCTGGAGCGGGACGTGGCCGAGGTGTTCAAGGACTCGGCGGCAGTGAACCGGGCGTTGCGAGCCATAGCGCAGGTGGCACGAGACCACGCCAACAACAATACGGGCCGCTAACGAGTTGCGGGCGGGGAGCGCCGCGATAGTGCCGTAGTGCTGCAAAGTACGGCTACGCCCGGACCGAGGCAGCGCTCAAACCCAGCCAAGATGCGGACACTCGGTGCGCTGGGTATGACCCGCGGAGCGGGTTGCTTAGAGCGGTCGGAGTGCAGGGTGAGCACCCGGGGCCGGACGCCCTGTTTGTGGCAGGTTTCTTCGATGAGACGACCGGCCAGCGCCGAGTTCTCCCGGTCGGCGACCATCCAGCCGACCGCGTAGCGGCTAAAGATGTCGAGCACGACGTAGAGGTGGAAGTGCGTCCACTTCGTCGGCCCCAACAGCTTGGTGATGTCAGCTTGGTGACCAGGACCAGGTCTGGTTCGGCGCCGCGGCCACCAGCTCGGGCTTGGCGTACCGGGGATGCTCACGTTGATTGCGCCGCTCCCGGACCGGCCGATCCGCGGCCGGGATCCGATACATCGTCCGCTCCGAGCACAGGTAGCGGCCTTCGTCGAGCAGCGTCGCCACCACTTCCGCTGGCGCGCGGTCCACGAAGCGCGGGCCGGCGAGCACATCGAGGACCTGCTCGCGCTCGGCTTCACACAGCGCCCGGGCGGGCGTTGGACGGGGCTGCTGGTGCCCGGGAGTTGACCTCCGACGACGGTAGAAGGTCGCCCGCGACACGCCCAGCGCCTGGCAGGCCGGCGCCACGCCGACCCGCACCGCGAGCGGTTGGGCGGCCATCAGGAGCGCGGCGCGCGTTCGAGGTTCAATCCCAGCAGCCCGGCAACTTTTCCCTGCACGTCCAGAATCGTGTGCGCGGTGTGCAACTCGTGCTCCAGACGAGCCACTTGCGCCTCCAGCGCGCGCACCTTCGCATCCAGCGGGTTGCGTTCGGCCGGTTTCGCGCCGCGCTTCTTCGCGGCCAGCTCCCGCAGCGAACCCTTGCGCCGGGCCTTGCGCCAAGCCGTCAGATGCGAGCTGTACAACCCCTCGCGGCGAAGCAGCCGACCCACCTCGCCGCGCCGCGTGCAGCGCTCCGCCTCCTCCAGAATCCGCAGCCGATACTCCGCGCTGAACTGGCGCCGCTTCGGCTTGGCCACGACCTCCGGGTCCGGGGTCGGTCCGGCGCGCCTGGCCCCGGGCGCCTCGTCGCTACGCTCCTCGCCCCCCAGGGCCGGAAGGGTAACCTCATTCAATGTCATCGCGTCTCTCTCTGCGGTCATCGGTCTTCACCTCCACCCCCTACAGTAATTCCAAAGGTTGTTGGTGTCTCAGTTATGTTGGCAGAGAGGGATTTGTTGAATCGTCAGTCATGATTGAGGGGACACGCTCGGCCGCAGTCTGCGGGTGGTGCGTTGGTTATTTTGGCGGTGTGATGTGTGGAAGTATTCGGGACACCTTGCCGAGAGGACGAATAGCTGTCAATGCCCGGAACAATGGGTGTTTGACCACGGGTAATCTCACAGGTGGTTGGCGCGCGACCTGGAGAAACTTGGCGGATCAACCGCCCGAATACGGAAACCCTGTCCGGGAATCATCGTAGGGTTTGACCCGTTTTACGGACAATCAGGACAATCGCTCTTGCTGATCGCCTGCGCCCGGCGTCTCCGCCGACGAGCAGACGCTCGACCTAGAGCGGGATGAACTTGGCGCGCAAGGCTCGAAGGTATCTTCGAGGAGACCCACGGCGGCGCGGGTGACCGCCCTGTCCTCCGGGACGCCTTCGATCACCTCCGCACTGGCGAGACGCTCGTCGTCGGGCGGCTCGACCGGGGGCGCTCGCTCAAGGATCTGATCGAGCGGGGCTGCTGGCGCGTCGGAGCGCGTCGCGCAGTTCGCCCCGCTGCAGCACCACGAATAGCGGGGCGTAATTGCGGGGCGGCCCGCATCTCGGCGCGTTGAACCGGATTGGGCCGGCAATCGGATCCTGCACCGCCGAAGCGTCCCGCGAAAGCGAGAACTCCAATAATAATATCGAGAGGTATAAAGCGCGCCCAGGCACCATGGTATAAAAAGGATTTTCGACATCTAGATAGACTAGACGCCAACGAATCCGGTAAAAGGTATTGTAAACAATACTTTGCAGGTACAGGATTTGTGCTGTTGCCCGTGGTTGGCAACATGGGATTTGACTGTCATAACGCTCGATAGTTAAAGTTATCGAGAATTCTGACTCACTGCGTGCATGTGTGGCGAGGCGATGGGCGGCTAGGACGGAAATCGGAACCGGATTCGCGAGCGAATTGGGGGACGGATGGGCGACCTGGAATCAGCGGCAATGGACGACGCTCGAAGGCAGTGCGCGTCGAACGCTTGCCGCAGTCGGCGGCGGGGATTCCGGTCCGCCGGCCGTTGCGGTGGATGCCGCTGGTCGAGCGGTTGGCCGGACGCGGAGGGCGCCGCCAAGCGGTCTTCGTCGACTACGACGACGGTGGTGGGGACGCGGGATCCGAACAAGAAGACGAAGAGGTCGTGGCGTGTCGAGGCTTAGCGGGAGCGCGCTCGAACCAAGTAGGGAATCGGACACCGCTTCGGGGGGGCGGTCATTGTCGGACGGCGCCGGGTGCCTCTTGGCTGTGATGGAAGCTCCTTGGCGTCGGCAACCCAACCGCGACGATTGAGCCGAACGATGATCCGGGAAAAGAGCGGGACAGCGAAAGCGCGGTCGTGGGCGGAACGCCTGGCGCGGCCTATCGCCGCGTTCGCCCGATCCCGCAAAAGCGGCGCCATGTTCATCGGCGGCAGCTTGGCGATGCTATCGATGGCGAGCATAGGCGGCATGATTTCGAACTACGGCTGGCGCGAAGCGCAGGAGGAAGAGATCGACGCCGCGATGCGGGCCGGCGTTTCCGCCTCCGCCCACTTCATGCGGGGAAACATGACAGCCGCCGAGGACCAGATCAAGGAACGCGTCGCGGACTTCATGCGCGGCCTGCTGGGCGATGTGACCATAGCCAAGGACGACATCGTCGTCGACCACGACTTCTCCACCAACCGGACGACCATCAAGGTCGAGGGAAACGCCACCTACGGGTTCAAGAACCTTTGGGAAGCCGGCCGCACCGGCCCCGCGGAATCCCTGAAAGGGGAGCAGGTCATAGTGGAATTCGATGCGAGCCAGTTCGAGTTCGCCCTCGCTCTGGACATATCAAGCTCCATGGGTTTCAGACCCATCGGCTGGTCGGTCACGCGGCTGGACGCGTTGAAAGATGCCATCCGCACGATCGCGCAAACGGTGGTCGACCTGTCGGCGACGAACCCCGGCATCGTCACCGTCTCGCTCGTACCGTTCTCGAGCGTCGTCAACGTCGCGGACACTTCCGGCTCGCGGCAGACAGACGCCAAAGAACGCTACGTGCGCATGCTCACCGGCGACGAGTACAGCACGCAAACCTCACGAGACACCGAGGGACACTGGGTCGACGCGTTCCACTCCTACGGCACGGGCGACGACATGGGGCCGCTGGCGTCGCGCAGTCTTCCCGACTTCCTGAGCGCCACGGACTGGAACCTGCGCCAGGCGGGAACGGAGAACGTCTCTGTCCAGGCGCCAGACGTCGGCATGTGGAACTTTCGGGGCCAGGATTTCTGGAACGGCTGCATGATGGCGAGGTGGGGCGCGTACTGGGACCCGAATGCGAGGCCCGTCATCTGGAATCCCGCGGACCCGGCCAACTGGCCGGCCGAGAAAACCGTCTCCGGTTGGGAGCCCGGATCGACCAGCATCCACGATCTGCCGCTGCACCTCTCCGACGCGCCGCCCGACGCGAGCGATCCGAATACCCGTTTCACCGCGTACTCCTGGCCCGACGCCCGCATTCACGGATTCGCCGACGGTGCGCTCAACGACGTCCTGCACAAGACGCTCGATCCAAGCCACGACCCCACCGCGGGCGGGTACTATCTGCCCACATCCGAGAATCACTGGCATCTGTACGGCCGGGACCGGGGCGGCAGTCTGCACTGCCCGGACGCGTTCATCGTTCCGTTGACGGACGATGTAACCGCGCTACGGTCGGCGAACACCTTCAACGTCGTGCGGCTGCAATCGAGAACCTATTTCGGCCAGACGTTTTTGCACCTCGGTATCGTCTGGGGCCTGCGAGCGCTGTCGCCCCTCTGGCGCGACGTGTGGAACACCAAGAGCGTATCGGGCGACGACCTGCCACGCACGCCGTGCCTCGACGGAGGAACGACCCAGGGCTGCTCGCAGTCCGTGGAGAAGGCCATCGTCATCGTGTCGGACGGCGCCAACGCCTTCGGCGACCCCCGGCGCGGTCGGTCCTTCGGACTTTATACGCCCGGCAGCGCCATCAGTTACAACCCGAGCTTCAACTACGGGCAGTGCAACAACACTTTCAACGCTCCCGCCAATGCCGTCTTTCGAGTTGCCATATCCGCCGAAGACGCCACAACTTTCGCAAGCAATTTCGATGTCGATGCGAGCGGCGTATTCACCCCTTCGGGCATGTCGGCGGTGCTCGACGGCTTTCAGGTGATCCACCCTGTCGTGTCGACGCTAAATTCAGCGGTAGCGGCGGATCGGCTACGCATCGACGCATACCGTATGGTTTGGGCGAACGCGCTTAAGGACATGACGCCCTGGCAACTATTCCGAGGCTACGATGACAACTCGCCGACCAGGGCAACGGACGCGATAGACGTGCTGGCGGACCCGATGAGCGATTTCGGGCTCAGGGGTCGCCCGGTGCAGAACGGACACTACTGCAGGCCGCACACGCCGTTCAGCGCGTATGGCCGGGCGGATGAATTGGTCCGCATCGGAGACGGCCCGCCCGTGGCCGACGTCGCACCCTTTTCCGTTCCCACCTGGCTATGGTCCGCACCGACCGCGGATCTGCAAACCCCGGTCACGAATCATCTGGACGATTGGTTCCGGGAAGCCTGCGACATCGCCGGGCAGCGCGGCGTGCGCATCCACGCCATCTACATAGGCGGCGATACAAGGCCGCACGAGAAACGCGCCATCGCCCTGCTCGAAGAGTGCGTCGACCGGGGCTACGGCGGCAACCCTGTGGTCGACGAGGTACACGCGACGCCCACCGCGCAAGAGTTGAAGGATGCCATCGAAGACATCATGAACATCAAGCGCACCTTGCGTTTTATTGGCCCATAGGGACGGTGGGCGGTTGTTTCATGGCCGACCAGCGGAACCGCGCCAACAGCCTCCAGCCCTGGCGCGCGAAAGGCTATCCCTGGCACGCAATAACCGAAGCCGAAGCCGAAGGCGTCGTCCGTGGGTCACTCGCGCAGGACAAGTTGGTCTCCGCGGTCGCTGAAACAAAAGGGAACCGTCAATACGCGCGCGATCTTGGGCGGAGGGTCGGCGAAAAGCGCAGCGCGATTCGCAAGACCGCTTGGAATTCGGGTGTTGAAGTTGGCTCAGTCGTCCATCTCCAGCTTTCCATGGAACAAGCGCTTCGGGGAGCGAAGCGACCGGGGCGCTTGTCTCCAATTCGAGGCCATAGCGCCTCGAGGGAGCCCCTGGCATGCCCCGGTCGATCCAGCGCAGGCGCGCGCTGTCGCAGAACCGGCAGCGGGGGACGCGCGAACCCCAGATCCTGCCGGAGGCCGCCGAGCAGGACCGTTTCGAAGCCATTGTGCCCGTCTACCATCAGCGCGTCCTTGAAAGCCTGGACGCGGAAACGGCCGCGTCCCTCGACTGCGACGACCTGACCGACGTCGTGCCGCAGCTTCTACGGACTCGGCGATCTGCTGACCGCAAGCATGGCCGCTGGCCGCCAGGGATTCGCGATCAGCTAGGGGACGCGCCGAATGCCGGAAGGTGGATGCCATGCGGGCGATGCAAGAGATTGGGGCGCAGCTGTGCGCGGCCTTTCACCGCGGTTCGGTCTCGCAAAACGACCGAACCGCAATGCTGGCAACCCACGCCGGCGCGGGAGAGAACTGCCGCACGGAGACCACGATCGGATAGGGAGATCGGAATGGACTGCTCGCCGACGTTCAGCACCACCACCCCGGACACGCGGCCGTGCCCTGGCCTTGCGCCGAGCGCCACGGCGCCACGCATCGCCCGATGCAAGCGCTTCGGCGACCGCGAAGGACCGACACGCACTCCGGCATCAAGCGAGCCGAAGCTGTATCACGGGCTTGGGGGCGTCATGCCTCGGCTGAGCACGACGCGCCGGCGCGGCAACCTCCCGCAGCGACCCTCGCGCCTTCGCGCGGCGCCGGCGCTCGCGCGCACCCTGCGGCGCCGTGCGACGGCCATGCCGCTTGGCGTCGCCGCGCTGCTGTTCGCCATGCAGGCGCAGGCTGTCACTCCGGGGGCGCCGCAAAACTCCACCGTGTCGCCGAGCACGATCTGGACCGACGTGGCGGACGGCAGCGACGCGGGTGCGAGCAGCGCCAACGAGACCGGCGGCACGGCGGCCGAGCCGGTCACGGCCACGCCCGCGTCGCCATCCTGCCCGGCGGCAACTTTCGGCACCCGACGGAATATCTGGACCGCCACGGTGACGGTGGGGGCATCGCGTTTCGATGCACACTACGGCTTCTACGATCTGCTGACAGGAGCACTGAGCGACAAGACATTCGCTATCGGCTCGAACAACTATGAGATTAAGTTTCTTATGGTGGAGCAACTTACAGGGGACCTTCAGTTCGGCCTGGAGTCCTCCGGCCCGACGACTGACCTCTACTCGGCCGGTCTGACGAGTGCGGAGAGGACCGCGCTTCGGCTGCATGTCTGCGATACCGTGTACGACTTCAACACAGCGATCCTGAACCCTTTTTGGCCTCATTACGCATGGAATGAAGACCTCGACTGGTCCTCGGTGAGCAGCCGCACGGTCCATCTGAGCCTGCCGGCGGGCGAACTCGTCGTCGACGAGGCGACGTCATCGAGCATCGCGCTGACCGCAGAACCGCCCCGAGTGTCGGAAGGTGATGGGGCGACGCCCGTGCGAGTAACGGCGACCCTCGACGCCGGCGCGCGGCCGGAAGCGACGCGGTGACCGGGAACGCGGACGCGGTGGACGACGGTGACTTCACCATCACGATCGGTGACGGTGTCACCCCGATCGGGAAGTGGAGCGGGAACGCGGACGCGGTGGATTTCGCCGACGTGGCTCCGACTTCACCATCACGATCGCGGCGGGCGGCGGGTGATACGAGCGGGAGCGGGACCTTCACGCTCACCCCGGAAGACGACAACGTGGACGAGTCCGACGAGACGCTTGACGTCGACGGGAGCTCCGTCCTGCCCGTGACGGCGGACACGGTCGCGCTGGCGGACGACGACCAGCCCTCCGCGGCCATCCTGCTCTCGGCGAGCCCGGGTCGAATCGCGGAGGACGGGGGCGCGAGCCCCGTGCAAGTGACGGCGACGCTGGATTCCAGCGCCCGCAGGGTGGCGACCACGGTAAGCGTGTCGGTGTCGGGAAGCGGGCGGCCCGACGCAGTGGACTACGCGGCGTCGGCGACGGCCTTCGACATCACCATCGCCGCCGGCGCGACCGCCGGGACGGGAACGTTCACGGTGACCCCGGCGAACGACGACGTCGACGAGCGGGACGAAGTTCTCGACATCGCGGGCACGTCGGACCTGCCGGTGACACCGGCATCGGTGACGCTGGCGGACGACGATCAGACCTCGACGGAGATCCTCCTGTCGGCGGTGCCGTCCACGGTTTCGGAAGGCGCGGGCGCCACCCCGGTCGAAGTGACGGCGACACTGGACGCCGGCGCGCGGACGGTGCCGACGACGGTCACGGTGGAGGTGACGGGCAGCGGCGACCCGGACGCCGTGGACTTCGCGTCCGTGCGGGACTTGAAGATCATGATCGCGGCGGGCGCGACCAGCGGTCGTTGGACGTTCACCCTGACGCCGGACGACGACGATGTCGCCGAAAGCATCGAAACGCTGACGGTGGATGGCAGTTCCGATCTCCCCGTGAAGAAGACCACGGTCACGCTCACCGACGACGATGTCGCATCGAGTGGCATCGTGCTTTCCGCATCGCCTTCGCTGGTGTCAGAGGACGGCGGCGCCGTTCCGGTGAAGGTGACCGCATCGCTGAACGGCGCCGTGCGCCAGGCGGCCACGACGGTGTCGGTGTCGGTGTCGGGGAGCGGCAATTCGCAGGCGGTGGACTTCCAGGCCGTGGCGGACTTCGAGATCAAGATCGCGGCGAACGCCGCGAACGGCGAGGGCACGTTCACGCTGACGCCGGTGGACGACGGCGCGGTGGAGGCGGACGAGACGCTGACGGTGTCGGGCGCGTCCGACCTGCCGGTCACGCCGACCACGGTCGCACTGGCCGACGACGACGACGCGTCGACGCGGATCCTGCTGTCGGCGGTTCCGGGGCGGGTATCGGAGGGCGACGGGCCGACCCCGGTGACGGTGACGGCGACCCTTGACCGCTCCTCTCGCCAACAGGCGACTTCGGTGACGGTGTCGGTGTCAGGCAGCGGCGACGCGGGCGCGTCGGACTTCGCGGCGGTTGCCGACTTCGAGATCACCATCCCCGCGGATGCGGGGAACGGCACGGGGACGTTCACCCTAACGCCGGAGGACGACGAGACGGTGGAGTCGGACGAGCGACTGACGGTATCCGGCATCTCCGATCTTCCCGTGACGCCGGCGGCGGTGACGCTCGCGGACGACGACGAAGTGTCGACGCGCATCCTGCTGTTCCTGACGGTCGACCCGGTCCGGGCCTCGGAAGGCGACGGCGAGGTTCGCGTGACGGTCACGGCGGCGGTGGACAGGGGCGTGCGCCCGGACGACACGCGGATCGCCGTGTCGGTGGCTGGCAGCGGCGATCCGGACGCGGTGGACTTCGCTCCGATTCCGAACTTCGAGATCGTGATTCCGGCGAATGCGCCGAACGGGACGGCGACGTTCGCCGTGGTGCCGGAAGACGATCTGATTGTCGAGGCGGACGAGACGCTGACGGTGTCCGGCGTCTCCGACCTGCCGGTGACGCCAGCGACCATGGAGCTTCTGGACGACGACGAGGCGTCCATGCGCATCCTGCTGTCGGCCGATCCGGCGCGGGTGTCCGAGGGCGACGGCCCGGTGGCGGTGACCGTGACGGCGTCCCTGGACCGGGGTCTGCGGCAGGAGGCGACGACCGTGACCGTGTCCGTGACCGGCGGCGGCGATGCGGACGCGGTGGACTTCGCCGCGGTGTCGGACTTCGGGATCACCATCGAGGCGAATGCCCCGAGCGGCACCGGGACGTTCACGCTGACCCCGGAGGACGACGCCGAGGACGAGGCGGACGAGAGGCTGGCGTTGACGGGCGAATCGGACCTGCCAGTGGCGCCGGCGTCGGTGGTGCTTGCGGACGACGACGAGATGGTGAGCCGTGTGCTGTCGATCGCCGACGCGGAGGTGGCCGAGGGCGCGGGCGAAGTACGGTTCGTGGTGACGCTGGACCGCCCGAGCGGGGCGGAAGTGACGGTGGGCTATGCGACGGCGGACCCGGCGGGGTCCCCGGATCCGGTCGCCGAGGCGGGCATCGACTACGACAGCGTTTCGGGGACGCTGACGTTCGCGCCGGGCGAGGTGTCGCGGACGATCCGGGTGCCGATAATCGACGATGACCTTGACGAGCCGGACGAAACGTTCGCGCTCGTGCTGGCCGACCTGCAAGGCGCGACGCTCGGCCGCGGGTCAGCGCTGGGCACGATCCTCGACGACGACGAGCCGCCGGCGCTGTCCATCGCGGGTGACACGGGGCCGGAGGATGTCGGAGAACTGGTTTTCTCGGTGACCCTGATGGCGCGGGCCCCGACCGAGGTGACGGTGAACTACGCCACGATGGACGATACGGCGGTCGCCGGCGACGACTACGTGCCGGTCGAAGGGACGCTGACCTTCGCCCCGGGAGAAACGGCCGGGACCATCCGGGTGGCGGTGGTGGACGACGCCGTCGACGAGGCGGACGAGGAGAGTTTCGCGGTGATGTTGTCCGGGCCCTCGGGCGCGACCTTGGCGCACTCTCTCGCGACGGGCGTGATCCGGGACGACGACGAGCCGCCCGCGCTGTCGGTGGCGGACGCGGCGGGGGACGAGGACGTCGGGGCGCTGGATTTCGCGGTGACGCTGAGCGTCCCGAGCGGGGTGGAGGTGTCGGCCCCGTACGCGACGAAGGACGGCACCGCGACGGCGGGCAGCGACTACGCGGCGGCGGCGGGAACCCTGGTGTTCGCGCCCGGCGAAGTGTCGCGGACGATCCGCGTGGCGATTCTCGACGACGCCCTGCACGAAGCGGACGAGGAGACTTTCGAACTGACGCTGGCGAGGCTCGCGAACGCCAGCGCGGCGGATGTTTCCGCCACCGGAACCATCCGCGACAACGACCTGGCGCCGCCGAGCCCTCGCGGGCGACCTGCCGGCGGCGCTGCTCTGCGTCGGCGGCGCGCCGTACGAGCTGGATCTAGCGAATTACTTCGCCGGCAAGGAGCTGCGGTTCTCCGCGGACTCGTCGACGCCGCTGGTGGCGACGACGGCGCTCGACGGGAGCCGGCTGACGGTCGCGCCGGCATCCGAAGGCGAGTCGTCGGTGACGGTGACGGCGACCAACGACGCGGGTTCGGCCAGCGGCTCGATCGGCGTGCGCGTGGTCGCGGATCCCGCCGAGCTCGAGGCGGTGGAGTCGGTCCTCGCGTCGATCGGCCGGGCGGTCCTGACCGGCGTGGCCGAATCCGTCCGCGCCCGTTTCGATCCGGGAAGGGCCGTTGGGGAGCGAGGCGCTTCGACGAATGTCCAGCGCAACCGGGCGCAAGCAGTCGCGGACGTGGGTGTGTTTGGCGGGAACCAGTGGCCCGGCCTGGCGGCACACGGCACCCGATCCGGCGGATGGGACGGGAGAGCGCTCTTTGAACCTCAAGTCCCCGGCGACGATTGGTTCGAGACGATGAACCGGACCTACCGGCGCGGCATGGTTCCGTTCTCGTTTTCGCTCGATTCCGCGCAGTCCGGTTCGACGGGTCCCGCGTGGGGGGTCTGGGGACGCGCCGACGCGCACCGATTCGAGTCGGGGATCGACGGAAGTTCCCACGACGGCACCCTCACCGCCGTCCACCTGGGCGCCGACGCGCGGGTCGGCGACTGGCTCGCCGGCGTCTCCGTGGCGCGCAGCGCGGCGGATGCGGACTACCGCTTCGAGCGCTCGTCGGACGCCTGCGGCGGGGGCGGCATCGGCGATGGGATGGTCGACGCCGAGTTGACGAGCGTGCATCCCTACGCGGGCCGGCAGGTCGGCCGGGGCTCGGTGTGGGCCACTCTGGGCGCCGGCGGCGGCGAGGTCTCCGTGGAACGCTGCGAGACCGGCCGGCGCAACGAGGCGGATCTGTCGATGCGCCTGGCGGCGTTCGGCGGCCGGCATCCGTTCGCCGGCGGAGACCGGATCGAGGTGTCGGTGGTGGAGGAGATCGGCGTGCTGGCCCTGACGACGGGGGATGCCCTCGGTCCGATCGGCGACCGCTCCGTGACCGTGGGGCAGGCCAGGCTCGGACTGGAAGCCGCGGGTGTCGCGCCGGCGGGCCGCGAGTACTCGCTGACGACCTTCGTGCGGGCGTTCGCGCGCGGCGACTGGGGCGACGGCGCCACGGGCGCCGGATTGGAACTGGCGGCGGGGGTGCGCTTCAGGAACCTTCCGCAGCGCCTCGGCATCGATGCCGGGATCCGCGCGCTGGCCATGCACTCGGCGGAGGACGCCTCGGAGCACAGCGCCAACCTGACGTTCTCGCTCCTGCCGAAGGCGGACGGGACCGGATGGCAGGCGTCGTTGGCATGGCGCCGGGGGGCTAGCGACGCCCGTCTCGCCGGGCTGGGCGGCAACTCGCCTTGGACCGCGCCGTCGGCAGGCCTGCCGGGCGCCAAACGCCAATGGATCGCCCAGAGCCGGCTCGGCTATGGCATCAGGCTGCCTCGGGGCTTCGCGACGCCGTTCGTGGAACTCGACGCCGGACATTCCGGACGCGGCGGCGCGCGATTCGGCGTGCGCCACGAGTTCGGCGACCGCGCGCGGGGACTGATGTTCGAGTGGGGCGTGGAACAGAGCAGTTTTGCGAATGACGGAGGCAGGATCCTCCTGGAAGCCCTCGGCCGGTTCTAATATCCGAGCTGTCGACTCGCGCCGTCAGCGCGCCAGCCACGCGGGCGCCGCGTGGCGGTGGATGGACGATGGGATGGTGTGGGTGCGCGCGCGGGGAGGGATAGTCGCCGATGATCGCGAGATCGACGAATGCGACGTGCTGTGGTGACCGCGGCGCTCGCCTCCGTGTTGGCGTCGGCGGCCGACACCTACCGGGGCATCGAGATCGCCCCCGAGCGCCGCTGCGCGCCTTACGACCGCTCGGATTACCGCTATCCCCAGTCCCCCCCTCGAGCCGAGGATCGTGGCGTCGATGGGCCAGGTCTACGGGCCGTACACGGGCCGCTGTTTCGGCGGCACGGGGGAGACGGACATCGAGCACATGGTGGCGACCTTGGAGGCGCACGACGGCGGCCTGTGCGCCGCGCCGGCGTCGGTCAAGTCGGCGTTCGCGTCGGACCTGCTGAACCGGACGCTGGCGGGCCCGAGCGTCAACCGGCACTAGTGCTCCGTCAAGCCTAAATCTACGGGTATCTGCGGGTCTTTTTGGCCCCTGGTAGTTTTCTTGCGAGGGGTATCCCCTCGCGCTCCCCGGCTGAAGATTGTTTTCTTGCGAGGGGTATCCCCTCGCGCTCCCCGGCTGAAGGCTCCGTTGCTCCTTCTTGTGTGGGGCCTGCCACACCGCGTCGTCGCGCCTCGCCAGGAACCAAAAATCCCTCGCAGCTACACTCGCATTTTTAGACTTGACGGAACACTAGAAGAGCGGCAAGGACATCGCCGAGTGGACGCCTGCCCTGAATGGCTGCTGGTTCGTGGCTATGACGCTCGAGGTGCGGCGCATCTCCCTCCTGGCTTTGGATGTTGACGGAACCTTGGTCACCGATGCGGACCAGGTATTGCCCGGAACCCGTGCGGCGGTACATCGCGCGGGCCGCGAGGGATTGGCCGTCGTGGTCGTCGTGGGCACTCCGAGCTGGTACCTCGAGACCATTCTGGGCGGCGTCGACAAGTGGGTGAGTGTCCGGCGTTTCGCGGCGGCGAAGGGGATCGGGGAGGACGCCATCTGCGCGGTGGACGACGCTGACAACGATCTGCGCATGATCCGAGGGGCAGCAGTTGGCGTCGCCATGGGCAATGCGGATCCGGTGGTCAAGCAGGTTGCGGACTGGATAACCGACAGCAATGAGGAGAATGGGATCGCATCGCTCGTCGATTCGACTTCTCGGTCTGCGTAAGCCGATCGAATCAGCCACCTGACCCGCGCATTGACTTGCGGGGCGGGCAGAACGTCGAGAGGTCGCAAGTCCACCCGCTGTCAAGTCACGGGTCGTGCTTCGCCGACCCCGACCATGCTGTCCCGGGTGACCAGTCCGGCGAGTTCGACTTCGCGCATCCTTTCTGTTCCGGGGGGGGCGCCGCCGCAACACGAGGTAGCGAAGATCCGCGGTGCTGTCCACGACGCGGACCCGGACGCTCTCGTCGAGCGTGAGGCCGAATTCCCGCATGACCGCGCGGGGCTCCGCGACGGCTCGCTGCCGGTAGGCGAAGCTCTTGTACCAGTCCGGTGGCGGCCCCAGCAACGAGGTCGGGTAGCACGAGCAGAGGGTCAGACGACCAGATGATGCATATCGGGCGTGTTTTCGACGACCGCCAGCTCGGCGTCGTAGGTCAGTCGATAGCCCATTTCGAGTACCGCCGAGCGCGCCTGGATGCTCGTGGTCGTCGCTCATTTCCCGAGTGGCTCCAGCCATTGCTCGTAGATATCGACCAGCAGGGAGTCGTCGTCGTCCTCGCGGTAGCGATCATCCCAGAGGTCGACCTGGCGGAACTTCACCGAGCACAGCAGGGGCCGCTCCTACCCTCATCGCGCGTCGACCTCCCGGGCCGCATCGGTGATCTCGTCCGTCGACAGGACGCCCTTGTCGATCAGGATGTGCTCGATCGACGCGGACCAGCGCTCGTAGTAGGTGCTTGATTCATACTCTGCCCCGTGCTCGGCGTATTGGTCACGCATTTCGCGGGCCCAGTTAATGTCCATGGGGCGCGCGCGGGGTCCGCAAGCCGCGTTTGGGTCTGATGTTCTTAGTCAGTGCTGGCACGTGCTGGGAATGAAGTCGCCGTACTCCCGAGCCAGGACGTGCGGCAACCTCATGGAATGTTGGGCGACGGGCCGCAGACGGGGATGCTATGTCGTGGGAACTGAAGTGGGTATGATCACAGATAAATTGTAAATATTGGTTAGTTACAAAAGGTTATATACTATAGTTGGCGTCCCCTAGGGGAGTCGAACCCCTGTTACTGGGATGAAAACCCAGTGTCCTAGGCCTCTAGACGAAGGGGACGCGCGGAAGGCGCGGATTCTAAGACCCGCGCGATACGGTTTCAACACGCCGTCGCGCAGTCTACAGTGCGCGGTCTGTTTCAGGAGGGTGTGTGCGGCCCCTAAATCTATATCTCGCCGGTACGGCCAGTTGGTTCGCTTCGCACGGCATTCAGAGCGTGATGTTCGCCTGGCTTGTCGCCATCGTGCTGCGGGAGTCGCCGCAGATGGTGGGTGTCGCGCAGATGGCCATGCTGATGCCGGCGCTGCTCTTCATGCTCATAGGGGGCAGCCTGGCAGATCGCTATGGCGGGCGTCGCGTGGCGGTTTTGGCGCAGTCCCTCGCCCTCGTCCCCGTATTGGGCCTGCTGCTGGTGCTCGCGGCGGGGCGTTTGAGCTTGGGCGTCATGATCGGCTACGCACTGATGATGGGGCTTGCCCAGGCATTTGTGACACCCGCGCGCGACGGACTCCTGAACCACGTTGCGCAAGGGAGAATCCAGCGCACCGTGGTACGCGCAACGATGATTCAGTTCGCGGCGCAGATGATCGCTTTTGTCATCGCGAGCCAGACGGACCGAGTCGGTGCCGTGCCCGTGATCGCGGTGCAGGCGGTGGTGCTGATGCTCGGGGCGTTCGCCATGAGCCGCGTCCCGGTTTCAGGGCCAGCGCACTCGCGGTCCGACACCGCAGTATGGCGCGATCTATATGCATCGATTGCCACCGGTTTCGTCACCGTGATGCGTTCGCCGCCGATGCGCATGGTGGTCGTGCAGAACTTCGCGATGGGCATGTTTTTCATGGGCTCCTACATTGTGACGATTCCGTTGACGGTGCGGGACGTGTATGGCGGTTCCGCCGGAGACCTGGCCATGCTCAACGCGGCCAACTCGTTGGGTCTTGTATTGACCGTTTTTCTCCTCACCCGCGCGGGGCACATTCGCCGCCAGGGACGCGCGCTGTTGCTCGCTCACGCCCTGGGGGCTGTGATGCTGTTTGTGGCGGGGATGGGTGGTTTCGATTTCCCGGTTTTCGTGGGCTGTATCTTTCTGTGGGGCGGCTGTGGGGGTATCGCCATGAGCATGGCGCGCACGATCATGCAGGAGCAGGCGCCGTACGACCAGCGCGGTCGCGTGATGGCGTTCTTCTCGTTCTCCTTCATGGGTGCCGGTCCGTTTGGCGCCCTGCTCGCCGGCGCTTTGGTGGAGCGGTGGGGACCGGGCAACGCATTGGCTGCCGCCGCGTGCAGCATGTTTGTGGTTCTCGCCATCCTTGCTTTCGCTTCGCGAGGTCGGTTGACAGATGGGGAATCCAGCGAGGGTTGAGAGGCACGTCCCGGAAGCCGCAAAAGTGCGCGCGAACGGGCTAAAGAGTTCCGGGATTACGGTATGATTCCGCGCACCGGCAACCGTGGCGGAGAACCATGACCGAAGAACAGAAAATCAGCCGTCGCAAGTTCATTTCGACGACGTCCAGGACCTTGGCGACCATCCCTGTGGTCGCCCTGCTCGGGGAACCGGCGTTTGGCGAACAGGCGGGCGCGACGGCGAAGCTTGATGAGACCAACCCGACCGCGGTTGCTCTGGGCTATCGCCACGATGCTAACGAGGTCGATGTCAGCCGTTTTGCCAAGCGGGCTTCGGAGGAAGGCAAGAAGCAGTTCTGCGACAACTGCCTGCACTACAAGGCTTCAGATGAGGAAGGCTGGGGACCCTGCGCGATATTTCCGGGTTTCGCGGTGGCCGCCAAGGGCTGGTGCAATGTATGGGTTGCGGCAACCTAGTGTTCCGTCAAGTCTAAAAATGCGAGTGTAGCTGCGAGGGATTTTTGGTTCCTGGCGAGGCGCGACGACGCGGTGTGGCAGGCCCCACACAAGGAGGAGCAACGGAGCCTTCAGCCGGGGAGCGCGAGGGGGCACCCCTCGCATGAAAACAAACTTCATGCAAACTTCAGCCGGGGAGCGCGAGGGGGTACCCCTCGCATGAAACCACCAGGGGCCGAAAAGACCCGCAGATACCCGCAGATTTAGGCTTGACAGAGCACTAGTGAGACGGCGGCGGCAATGCCTCCGGCACCAATTCAGCCCCGAGATAGACGACGCGCGACGCCCACGTGTAGTCCGACTCATATGCCATCAGACTCACCAGCACCAGTAGCGCGCCGGGCGGCAGCAGTATTGCCGTGATGAGCGCCACGCGTTCCCAACGCATGTGCATGAAGATGGCGACGATGAACCCCGCCTTCATCATCATGAAGATGATGATGAGCGACCAGCGCATATAGCCCTGGAACCCCACGTAGTCCACCATGTAGGAAGCCGCGCTAAAGACGAACAGCAGTCCCCAGATCCAGAAGTAGATGGAGATAGGATGTTGTTGACCGGATTCTGCCATTGTCTTACCAGAGAAAAAGTCTTACCAGAGAAAAAGTCTTACCAGAGATAGAAAAACGCGAAGATAAAGACCCAAACGAGATCGACGAAGTGCCAGTAGAGCCCCGTGATCTCTACGATGTCGTAACCCTTCTCCTCGTAATGGCCGCGCCACACCCGCCAAGCGACGATGAGGAGGTACGCAACCCCCGCCGACACGTGCAGGCCATGGAACCCGGTGATCATGAAAAAGCAGGAGCCGAACTGGGGCGCGCCCATGGGGTTGGTCCAGGGTCGCACGCCCTCGTCGGTAATGAGCTTCGTCCACTCGAAAGCCTGCATGCCGACGAAGCTCGCGCCGAACATGGCGGTCACGACCATCAGCAACGCCGCCGCCTTGCGTTTGCGGCGATAGCCCATGTTCACCGCCATCGCCATGGTGCCGCTCGACGAGATCAGGATGAACGTCATGATCGCGATGAGGAGCAGCGGCACCGGAACGCCGAACGCGTCGAGCGAGAACACTTGGCTGGGATTGGGCCAGGCTTCCGGGCTCGTCATGCGCACGGTCATGTAGGAAGTCAGGAAGCAAGTGAAGATGAAGGTATCCGACAGGAGGAAGATCCACATCATGGCCTTGCCCCACGGCACGCCTCTGAAGACGGCGACGTCGGCGCCCCAGTCTTCGACGAGCTGCAGCCTGGGCGTACTGGTTGCTTCGGCCATTCGGTTCCTATGCTCCTGTTTCGGTGCTTCCTAGTATCCGACCTGTATGGGTTCCGCTGGCGGCGGGCGATCTATTCAGCCGCGCTTCGGGGCTCCGACTGCGGAATGAAATCGTCCTTCGCGCCGGGCACGCTGTAGTCGTAGGCCCAGCGATGGACGGTCGGCAGTCTCGCCCCCCAGTTGCCGTGGCGCGGCGGGGTTTCCGGCGTCTGCCACTCCAGCGTCGTAGCCTTCCAGGGGTTCGGCCCCGAGTCCCGGCCCTTGAAGTAGCTGTAGACCAGGTTCCAGATGAACAATATCTGCGCGACGCCGACGATGAGTGCCGCGATCGTGATGCCCTGATTCAGCAACAGGACGCTGTCGTCGATGATCGCCATTTCGCCGTTCGCGAAGTAGCGCCTCGGCACGCCGACGAAACCTAGATAGTGCATCGGGTAGTAGATCGCGTAGGTGCCGAGGAACGTGATCCAGAAATGCACAGTTCCGAGCCTGTCGTCCAGCATCTTGCCGGTCATCTTCGGATACCAGTGGTAGATCGCGCCGAAGATGACGAGGATGGGCGATACGCCCATGACCATGTGGAAGTGCGCGACGACGAAGTAGGTATCCGATAGCGGGACGTCAACGATGACGTTGCCCAGGAAAAGCCCGGTCAATCCCCCTACGACGAAGGTAATGACGAATGCGATGGAAAAGAGCATCGGCACCGTCATGTGGATGTCTGCGCGCAGCAAGGTCAACGTCCAGTTGTAGACCTTGATGGCTGTCGGCACCGCGATGATGAGGGTGGTAGTCGCGAAAAAGAACCCGAAATAGGGGTGCATGCCGCTAACGTACATGTGGTGCGCCCAGACGATGAAGCTCAATACGCCGATGGCGACGATGGCCCAGACCATCATGCGATAGCCGAAGATGTTCTTGCGCGCATGGGTGCTGATGAGGTCCGAGACGATGCCGAAAGCGGGGAGGGCGACGATATACACTTCGGGATGGCCGAAGAACCAGAACAGGTGCTGGAACAGCAGAGGGCTGCCGCCGCTATAGTCGAGTTGCTCGCCTAGCGAGGATATGGCTGGCATGAAGAAACTGGTACCGATGGTCTTGTCCAGAATCATCATGACGGCGCTGACGAACAGCGCGGGGAACGCCAGCAGGCCGAGCACGGTCGCCATGAAGATGCCCCAAATGGACAACGGCATGCGCATCAGCGACAAGCCTCGGGTGCGCGCCTGCAATATTGTCGTCACATAGTTCAAACCGCCCATGGTGAAGGCGACGATAAACACGGCGAGGGAGACAAGCATGGTGAGGATGCCCCAATCGACGCCCGGCGTGCCCGGCAGGATCGCCTGCGGCGGATATAGCGTCCAGCCCGCGCCGGTGGGGCCGCCGGGCACGAAATAGCTCGCCAGGAGAATCAGAACGGACACGAAATAGACGTGGTAGCTGATCATGTTGACGAACGGGAACACCATGTCCCGGGCGCCGCACATCAGCGGAACCAGGTAGTTGCCGAATCCGCCGAGCAGCAGGGCTGTCAACAGGTATATCACCATGATCATCCCGTGCATGGTGATGAACTGGTAGTAAGCCTCGGGATCGATGAAGTCGAAGCTATCGGGGAAACCGAGTTGCAGGCGCATCATGCCGGACAGGACCAGCGCCAGCAGACCGACGCCAATGGCTGTTATCCCATACTGAATGGCGATGACCTTGTGGTCCTGGCTGAACCAGTACCTGGTGATCCAGCTATGGGGATGGTGAACGTCGAGCGCTTCTTGATAGGGGATTTGTGCCTCAACCGCCATCAGTTTCTCCTCGATCATCGACCGTGTGGCGCATGGCTGTGCTCATCATGCGTGTCCTCATGGTGTTGATATATGCGACGACATCGTTGATCGCATCGTCATCGCTCAACTGCTTCGACATGAGGCCCATCTGCTTGCCCAGGTTGTCCCCGGCCTCGCCGCCGCGAATGCCTTGGCGGAAATTGCGCAACTGGCGGGCCAGGTACCAGTCGCTCATGCCGGCGATTCGGGGCGCGAAGGTCCCGTGGCTGCCGCCGCCGTCGGAGCCGTGGCACACGGTGCAACCGCTGTACAGATCGGCGCCGTGATCGACATCCCCGGCAACCGTCGCGGGAGCCGGATCGTCTGGCAGGGAGCGAATATACGCGATAACGTTTTCGACTGCGGCGTCGTCGAAGAGGGTCGCCACCATGGGCGCCATCTCCCTGCCGTAGGTATCCTCCTCGTGGACGCCTCTGTGTCCCCGCTTGTAGGCCAGGATCTGGTGGCGCAGATACCACGCGTTCTGACCGGACAGTTTGGGCGCGTTCAACGCCACCATGCCTTCGCCGGCGGGACCGTGACAGGCGGCGCAGACGGCATAGGCTGTCTGGCCGGCGACCGGATCCCCCTTGGGACGCGCCGAGATCTGGGCGTAGGTTGCCCGGCCCATGAGCCAGGCGTCGTAATCTTCCTGGGTGTCGACGACGACGGTGCCGCGCATGGTGTGATGGCCCATTCCGCACAGCTCCGCGCACAGCACCTCGTACGTGCCGACGCGCGTCGGGGTGAACCACATGTAGGTGACCATGCCAGGCACGAGGTCCATCTTGGCGCGGAACTGCGGCACATAGAAATCATGTAGCACGTCCTTGGAGCGGAGCAGGGCCTTTACTGGACGATCGATCGGCAGATGCAGGGCATCTCGCTGGATCAGGATGTCATCCTGGCCATACGGGTTTTCCGGATCCATGCCGAACGGATTGTCCACGCTGATCCGCTTCGCGTTGACGGTGCCGAGAATGCCGTCTTCGCCGGGCAGCCGATAGCTCCACGACCATTGCTGTCCGACGATTTCGACCTCCCGCGCCTGCGGCGGCACGTTGACGTAGTCGTCCCACACCGCAAGCCCCGGCGCCAGCATGCCGACCACGCCGATGGTCGTGGCGATGGTCAGAATCCACTCCAGGCGTTTGTTTTCGGGTTCGTATGCGGCCTTCTGACCTTCGCGGTGACGGTATTTCCAGGTGGTGTAGACCATGAACAGGCCGATGAGCACAAAGGCGACACCGCAAATCCAGAACGTGACGAAGACGGCGAAGTCGATGCCGCCCCAGTTCGACGCGATTTCGGTGAACCACCATGGACTCAGGAAGTTGAATACCAACGACCCGATCACGATGATGAACAGCATGATCGCGACGATCATGGCGCGGTCATCTCCGGCCCCGACGTGCGGGGCAATCTTTCTGCGTTCAACCTCACGGTCATCCTGTCCTGGTACGTGTGATCAAGGCCGAGATCGTCGCCTCTGCCTGCTCCATGTATTGTCCGAACCCGCGTTGGGCGTGGCTGACGAACCTTCGACATCGACGATGAATGCGGCCGACAGTGTTCCGACCGCGTAGATTATCGCAGAATCGGCGGCGGGATCGCTAGCCCGGACGTTTCTTTCAAGGGCCGCGATGATCGCGCAGGCAAAAGTGCCCCACAGGCGGCTCCTTCGGCTTCGCCTATGGCCGAGCCCCCGACAGGGCGACGGATTTTGTGGCGCTGGGTGTGAATCGCGCGCCGCATGGAGCACTCTCTCATCGGCCGCGCGCCCCGGCCACCTTCCGGGCGGTAGAGCGATCTCGACTGGTTGCGGATGGCCGCCCGTCGGGCAGCGATATGAGAGCCGGTCACCGTCAAGACAAGCCTCGGCAGCGCCGTCGCCGCCCGCTCACCTTGCTATCCTTCACCATAGTCCAATACCCGGCTAGCTCCCTCCATCCGTTAACGACCGGACCGGAGGATGGGTGTGGATTTTCGCTGAAGCCCCGTAAAGTATTGAGAGTTTTGTACTTCAGATTGCCAGACAGTTTGGTTGTTGCTGGCGAACGCTGCCCGGATGGTGGTTCTGGGAACCCGTATCTATTGGGTGAGATTGGCCGATATTTTGTTTGTTTTCATTTTTCTTTTTTGGAATCATACGCTGCGCCAACAAACCCGGGGGACGTTATGGACTTCAAGGACTACGCAGCGGAAGAACAAAAGCGGCTAGTAGAGGAGCGGGATGTAATTGAACGCAAATTGAATGCGCTTGAAAATGCCATTCGCGCGTATGAGGACTCGGTGGCGCCGGCCCCCGCCAAGAAAGCGGCGCCAGCCAAGAAAGCAAGAAGGCGTCGGAGGTCTTCGCGGCGCCAGGAAATCGTCCGGATCATCGGTGAGGGCGGCAGCGACGGCATTGGCCGCGCGGGCATCATCCTGGCATTGGACGTAAAGGGCGACAAGTCGGCCGAACAATCCGTCAGCAATACCTTGTCGGCCCTGAAGAAGGCCGGCGAAGTTCGACACGGCGACGGCAAGTACTTCGGTAGCTGATCAAGCCCGGCCGCCTTCGCCGACGTCGTCCGAGCCTGGGCAGCGCGCTTTGTCCGGGGACTGTCCCTCGTGCGAGAATACCGTACCGAGCGGGAATAGCTCAGTGGTAGAGCACAACCTTGCCAAGGTTGGGGTCGCGGGTTCAAGTCCCGTTTCCCGCTCCAATTCTTCGACCAAACTTTTTCAAGGAATCTTGTCAAAGAAATAGAGCCGGACTGGATCCGGCGCCCCATTTCCCCAGAGAGATACGAACATGAAACGACCCGAACAGTTGAGGCCGGCTGCCATCATCGTTGCGCTTTCCGTCTTGCTCGGCGGCTGCGCCGCAGTGACGGCCGAAGTCAACGCACCGGCGGTAGCCGCAAGCGCGACGGAGGTTGCGACGGTGGAGGGGATCACCGAATACCGGCTCGGCAACGGACTCAGGGTCCTGCTTTTCCCAGACCGGAGCAAGCAGCAGATCACAGTCAATATCACCTACCTGGTTGGCTCGCGTCACGAGGGCTATGGGGAGACAGGGATGGCGCACCTGCTGGAGCACCTTGTCTTCAAGGGAACGCCAGAACATCCTGATATCGCCGGTGAGCTGACCGAGCGCGGAGCCTTTCCCAACGGCACTACCTGGTTTGATCGGACGAACTACTACGAGACCTTTCCGGCGACGGATGACAATCTCGAGTGGGCGCTCGACCTCGAGGCGGACCGCATGATCAATTCCTTCATTGCCGCAGAGGACCTCGAATCGGAAATGACCGTTGTGCGCAACGAGTGGGAGCGGAGCGAGAACAGTCCCGGTCGGGTGCTTCAGCAGCGCGTCATGTCCGCCGCGTACGACTGGCACAACTACGGCAACGCCACCATTGGTGCCAGGGCGGATATCGAGCAGGTGCCCATCGACCGGTTGCAGGCGTTCTACCGAAAGTACTACCAGCCGGACAACGCGATCCTGATCGTGGCCGGCCGCTTCGATCCCGCTCACGCCCTGGACTTGATCGTTGACAACTTCGGAAGCATTCCACGCCCGGACAGGACCGGCGCGAACCAGTTGTTCCCGACCTATACGGCAGAACCGGCACAAGATGGCGAGCGCAGCGTGACGCTCAGGCGGGTGGGGGATGTCCAACTCGTTCTCGCCGCGTATCACATGCCGCCAGGGTCGCACGAAGAATTCGCAGCGCTGGACATCATGACGCACGTACTCAGCACGCAGCCGGCGGGCAGGTTGTACAAGGCGCTCGTGGAGCCGGGTCTGGCTGCGGGGGCGTCGGCCTTCGCGTTTCAACTCAAGGAGCCCAGCTTGTTCGGCGCGAGCGCGCAGGTCCGCCAGGAGGACTCGCTGGAGGCGGCTGCGGACGCGTTGTTCGCCACGTTGGAAGAGATAACACAAGCGCCGCCGACGGAGGAAGAGGTGAACCGCGCAAAGACCGACTACCTGTCGTCGATCGAACTCGCTTTCAATAACCCGCAAGGGATTGCCTTGCAGTTGAGCGAATGGGCGTCGATGGGCGACTGGCGGCTACTGTTCTTGCACCGTGACCGCCTGGAGCAGGTTACGCCCGAAGATGTGCACAACGTGGCCCGGGCATATCTGAAACCGTCGAACCGCACCGTCGGTTACTACTATCCCGCCGCCGAGACTCCGGCGAGGGCGGAGATTCCCGCCACGCCCGACGTTGCCGCCATGGTCGACGGCTACAAGGGTCGTGCGGCTATCGCGGAGGGCGAAGCATTCGATCCGACACCGGCGAATATCGAGGCGCGGACGCAGAAACTTACCCTGCCCAATGGGCTTGAGGTGGCGCTGCTGCCGAAAGAGAATCGCGGCAATGCGGTGAACGTCAGTTTCCAGTTTCGCCATGGCAATGAAGACGCGCTCATGGGCAAGGCCACCACCGGCGGACTCGCGGGCGCCATGCTCATGCGCGGCACAAAACAGCGATCCCGCCAGGAGATCCAGGACGAGCTGGATCGGTTGAAGATCCAGGGCGGCGCGGGGGGCGGCGCCGAGTCGGCGTCAGGGGGCTTTTCCACCGTGCGAGAGAACCTGCCGGATGCCCTCAAGCTGATGGCGGAAGTCCTGCGCGAACCCGCATTTGACGCCAAGGAATTCGAACTCCTGCGGGAACAACGGTTGGCGGGAATCGAAGCGCAGAGGTCCGAACCGGGGGCGCTCGCGCGACAGGCGCTCAACCGGCACTTGGCGGACTACCCGGAAGAACATCCGTTCTATTCTCCGACGTTCGACGAACAAATCTCGCGGTTGGAGTCGGCGACGCTGGAACAGGCGCGCGACTTCTGGGCGTCGTTCTACGGTACTCAGAGCGGGGCGATCTCTATCGTCGGGGACTTTGATCCGGAGGAGATCATTCCGCTTTTGCACGACATCTTCGGTGAATGGACGGCGAAGGAGACATATGTCCGCATGCCTCGCCCGTACCAGGAGGTCGAGACCCTTTCTGTGGTCATAGAGACACCGGACAAGGCCAATGCGACGATGTTCGCGGCGAGTGTGATACCCATGCGCGACGACCATCCGGACTACCCGGCGCTCGTTCTCGGAAATTACATGCTCGGCGGCGGATTTCTGAGCTCCAGGCTCGCGACCCGGATCCGCCAGAAGGACGGGCTGTCCTATGGCGTCGGATCGCAATTTGGAGCGTCTGCTCTCGATGAACGGGCGAACTTCAGGTCGTATGCCATTTTCGCGCCGGAAAACAGTGACAAAGTGGTCGCCGCGTTCCGGGAAGAACTGGACAAGGTGCTGGCATCCGGATTCAGCGCGGAAGAGGTGGAAGCGGCCCAGCGCGGTTACCTCGACGGCGCCCAGAGCCGTCGATCGAGCGACGGCGTCATGGCGGGATCCCTCGTGGGCAATCTGATCGTCGGCAGGACGATGGAGTTCACCGAGGCGCACGAGGCCGCGATCAGGGCCCTGTCACCGGAGGACATCCTGGTCGCGATGCAGCGGCAGATCGATCCTGACCAGATTTCGATTGTCCGCGCCGGAGACTTTGCCGGCAGTGCGGTTCAGTAACTTTCGGGTATGGACGCAGCACTGCGACCGAGGATAGTTCGGAAGGTCAGGTTTATCCTGGCTTCAGTCAGCCGCGGCCTTTTCGGCAGTTGGTGTTCCCAGTTGCGTTGCATCCCGGGGCCCATTTCCAGGTAGCTGCCGTTCGGTAGACAGAGGGACAGGCGCAGCGGCGCCTGTCCGCCTGTTTGCTTGCCTGCGGCCTTGTGCCGCAGGTGGAACGGCCGCTCGGATCCAAAACTGACCGAACCGATAACGGGATCCTCGCCCAGTTCCGGTTCGTCGTCGCTGTGCCAGGAAACGCTGTCGCGGCCATCCCGATAGTAATTCAGCAAGACGCTGTTGAACGTTGAACCGGTGGCCTCCTCGATGCGCGCCCTGATGCCAAGCAATGTGCGTGTCCAGCCAGCGGGCGTAACGGATATGCCCGAATAGACATAGCGCATACCCGGGTCGCCGAACCAGGCGGTCTTTCGCGGCAGGGCAAGCGATCTCCCGAACATCGTGATTCGCTCCGACTTCCAGTCGACCTCGCCCTTCAGGCAATCGAGATGGCGTTGGCTTTCTTCAGCGGAGAACAGGCGTGGATACAGCCGCAGATTTCCATCTGCGACGGGTATCGCCCTAAGAGCCCGGGGCGCCGTCATGGCGCCAAACGGCCATCCGAGACGCGGCGCAAGTTTCTAGCCGACCTCTACCATTTCGAAATCGCTCTTGGGGGTGCCGCACTCGGGACATATCCAGTCTTCGGGAACATCCTCCCAGGCGGTTCCCGGGTCGATGCCGTCTTCGGGCTCGCCTTCGGCTTCGTTGTAGATATACCCGCAGGTCATGCATTGCCAAAGTTTCACAGTTCGATCATCTCCTTGATGTGTGGCACGTGGGCCCCTGGCGCTAACGCGCGTGACGGTACGCAGTTCATGAACTCAGCGCCACGACCAGGACGACGGCGAGCACGGCTCCTATCAACACGACCAGCACGATGCCTGGGTCGGACAGCAGGTCGCCGCCATCGTCGTTCTTCGCCGTGTTCCTCCGTGCGCGCAGCAAGGCATAGGCCAAGCCCACGACAATCAGCGCCGGGACAAGAAATTGCAAGATGTGGCGCATTTCCCTGTCCCGTCCATCCAATGGTCGCGTCATGCGCGGGTATCGCAAACCATTTCGCCTGCGGTCCATAGCGCCGCGCAATTATCGACGCCCGTTTCGGCAGCATCAAGGATGATCGGCGTGCGCTACGCCCGGAGCTCCCTTGCCGGATGTGACTGCACGGAGGATGATTCGCTCAAGCAACCGAAATAGCAGGAAACCCAATGGCCGCTTTGGATGGATTCCGTGTTCTCGACATGACGCAGTGGGAGGCCGGGACGTCCTGCACGCAGTGTCTCGCCTGGCTCGGGGCGGACGTAGTGAAGGTCGAGCAGCCGGAGATCGGGGACCCCGGTCGGGGACGCCCGCGCGGCGACGTGCTTGACGCACCGTATTTCGTCAACTGGAACAGCAACAAGCGCAGCGTCACCCTGGACCTCAGCATCCCCCAGGGACGCGAAACATTGCTATCGATGGTGCCGCACTACGACGCGTTCGTGGAGAACTACGGGCCCGGAGTCGTGGAAAAGCTCGACATCGACTACGACGTCATGCGCGCGATCAAACCGGACATCATCTACGCGCGCATCAAGGGTTTCGGCACGAGCGGTCCCTACGGCGGCTACAAGAGCATGGACATGGTGGCGCAAGCGACGGGAGGCGCCTTCGCCATCACCGGCCACGCCGATGGCCCGCCGATGCGGCCCGGCCCGACCATCGGCGATGCCGGCACGGGCGTGCAGGCGGCGCTGGCCATCGTGGCGGCATGGGCGCAGAAATTGCGCACGGGTGAGGGCCAGCTCGTTGAACTGTCCATGCAGGAGGCGGTGACCTACTACCTGCGCACCGCAACGGGGGGCACGCTGTTCGGCACGCAGCCGTCATCGCGTTCGCGCGGTGGCCAGAACCCGTTCATGCGCCTCTATCCAAGTGCTCCGGGCGGCCCCAATGACTACGTGTTCCTGATGGCGGCCAATCCCCGCATGCAAAAGGCGACGTGCGATGTCATCGGCAAGGATCTCTTGTCCGATCCGCGGTTTTCCAGGTCGGCCGCCCGCGCGGAGAACTGCGATGCCATGATCGAGGAAATCGCCGAATGGACCCGGCAGCGCTCAAAGCGCGAGGCGATGGAGGCGTGGGCGGAAGCGGGCGTTTGCGCCGGGTCCGTCTACGGGCTTGAGGAGTTGTATACGGATCCGCATCTCGTCGAGCGCGGTTTCGTGCACGAGATACACCATCCGCATTACGGCGATATCAAGATGCTGGGCTGGCCCGCGAAGATGTCGAAGAGCAGCGTCGCGATATCGCCCGCGCCGCTGCTCGGCCAGCATACGGACGAAGTGCTGAGAGAGGACCTCGGTTTCGATGATGCGGACATCGCCCGTCTGCGAGTTGCAGGCGCAATCGGCAGCGAAGTGACCGAAGATTCCGAGATCAGCCAGGTGGCAGGTTAGTCCGGCGGGATCAGGGGGGCATTGCCATGGCGGGGCCGCTCGACGGTATCCGCGTCATCGACTTCACAACGATGGTCGCGGGTCCCTATGCAACCATGATCCTCGCCGACCAGGGTGCGGACGTGATCAAGGTCGAGGCGCCGCTGGCAAGCGACCACGCGCGTCGCGCGGGCTATGGGCAGAGGCACTTCACCGCCGCGTTCGTCAACAACAACCGCAACAAGCGTTCCATGTCGGTGGATGCGAAGAGCGCCGCCGGCCGCGAGGCGATGCTGCGCTTGGCGAAGACGGCGGATGTCTTCGCGCAAAATTTTCGTCCCGGCGTCATGGCGCGCCTCGGCCTTGACGAGCCGGATCTGCGATCAGCGAACCCGGGCATCGTGTACCTCTCGATCAGCGGCTGGGGCGAGACCGGACCGCTCGCGCACAAACCCGTCTATGACCCGATCATTCAGGCGCTGTCAGGTCTTGCCACCGTGCAGGCCGGGTCCGACTCCGCACGTCCGCGTCTTATTCGGACGATTCTTCCGGACAAGCTGACCGGGATCACCGCCGCGCAGGCGGTATCGAGCGCGTTGCTTGCGCGCGAACGCACGGGCGAGGGCCAGCACGTGCGAGTGTCAATGCTGGACGCCATCATCGCTTTCATGTGGGCGTCCGACATGGGCGGTCTGACCTTCGTCGGCAATGAGGTCAGTGTCCAGAGGGCGGCCACCTTTATCGATCTCATTTACGAAACCCGCACCGAATACATCAGCGTGGCGGTGATGACCGATACCCAGTGGGAAGGATTCTGTCGGGCAGTCGAGCATCCGGAGTGGCTGGCGGACGAGCGCTTCAAGACCCCGGCGGGGCGCGATCGCTACGCTGATGAACGGCTGGAGCTCATCCAGTCGGCGCTGATCGGAAAGAGTGCCGAAGAGTGGCTGTCCATACTCGATGCCGCCGGTGTGCCCTGCGCGCCGGTGCTCAAGCGTGCCGAAGTTGTGGAACACCCGCAGGTTCGCGCCAGCGGCATCGTCATGGAAACGGACCATCCTCACGCGGGGCGCCTGCGCCAGGCGCGCAATGCCGCGCGGTTCGAACGCACCCCCGCCGAGGTGCGTCGAGGCGCGCCGCATCTCGGGGAGCACACGGTCGAGGTGCTTCGGGAACTCGACTACTCCGAAGCGGAGATCGCCGAGCTGCTGGATTCGGGCACCGTAAGCGTACCGGGTGATCCCGCCCCGAATCCGGGCTAAGATCGGTCGATCAGGTCAGGAGCCCCCAAGTATGGGTCTGCAGCACAAACCAGGCATACCGACGGCGTCCGAAGCGCTGCCGGGACGTGATCGCTCGATGCCGATACCGACGCGGCATTTCGTCAACGGCAATCCGTTGAGCCCTCCATTTCCAGGGGAGATGGAGCAGATGATGGTTGGCATGGGATGTTTCTGGGGAGCGGAACGGATGTTCTGGCAGACGCGGGGAGTCCATGTCACCGCTGTGGGATATGCGGCGGGCGTTACGCCGAATCCCTACTACGAGGAGGTCTGCTCCGGTCTCACTGGCCATAACGAAGTCGTGTTGGTGGTGTTCGATCCGCGCGTGGCGACCTACGCCGACCTGTTGAAAGTATTCTGGGAGGGCCACGATCCGACGCAGGGGATGCGCCAGGGCAATGATCTCGGCACCCAGTACCGATCGGGAGTGTATGTGTTCGACGCGACGCAACAGCGGCTCGCGGAGCGCTCCCGGGATGCGTATCAGCGGGCGCTGGACGCCGGCGGGTACGGACCGATTACGACGGAGATCGAACCTGCGCCCGTCTTCTATTACGCCGAGGCCTATCACCAACAGTATCTGGCCAAGGTGCCGCACGGCTATTGCGGGCTCGGCGGAACCGGTGTTTCCTGCGACGTACAGCCGCTGGTGACGTTGGAAGAAGGGCTCGGCGGCTGACCGACCACGCCCTGAAGCGCCCGCCAAGACCGACTTTTCCGGAGAGGCACGTCCGATGGGGGATCGCATCGGCATCGGCATCGATTTCGGCACGACCAACTCTGTTGCCGCGGTATTCGACGGACGATCGGTGCGCTTGGTCGATCTGGAGGAAGACTCCCCGATCCTGCCCTCCGCGACGTACATCGACAGGGCGCTCCGCACACAGACGGGACGCCGCGCCATCGAACGCTACGTCGCGGACAACACGGGACGCACTGTCGAACTCATACCGGAGGTGATCGGCGAGGCGTCACTTGCATTGGGCGGCGATTCCGGCGGACGCGAGGGGCCGCAGGTGCTGACGCGCAAGGTCTACGGCCAACCCGTTCGGGATAGCGGCTTGCGCGGTCGCCTGTTCCGCGGCACCAAGCGCTTGCTCGGTCGAGCGGACGCGCGCCGGTTAATGGTCTTCGATCACCCGTTCCGGCTGGTAGCGCTGATTACGCCGATCCTGTTGGGCATACGCGATGCGTTGCAGGATGTCGGCGCGAACGACGATACGCACGGCGGCTGCATGGGCCATCCGGTCAACTTTGAAGGTCGGAACGCGCGCCGCAACACGCTGGCGCTGTCCCGCCTCGGGGAGGCGTACGGACATGCGGGTTTTGACGATACCCGGTTCTGTCCCGAACCGGTGGCGGCTGCTGTTGGATACCTGCATACGCACCCGGGCGCCACCGGAAAGCGCATCCTCACCGTCGATTTCGGCGGCGGCACATTGGACCTGTGCGTGCTTGAAAGGAGCGGCGGCCGGGCGGGATTTCGGACCGTCGTCACGCACGGCGTCGCGCTCGGCGGCGACAGGATCGATCAGCGCATTTTCAGCGAACTGCTGTTCCCACTGCTCGGCAAGGGCGAGCGATGGAGACGCCGGGGAGCGGCGCGGGTAATCGAGACGCCGTTTCCCTTCGAGCGCTACGAGGCGCTGCTCCTCAACTGGGCGGTGACATACATGTTGAGCCAGAACCAGTACACCACGCCCGTGCTCGACTGTATCGCGCAAGGTGGTCCGGCCCGTTTCAAGTTCCGGAGGTTGCGGGATCTCATCCAGCAGAACTATGGCTATCGCGTGTTCCAGGCGATCCGGGCGCTCAAGGCCGAACTGTCTGGCGCCGAAGAAGCCGTGCTCGACATTCCGGAAATCGATGTGGAAATACGGGTGACGCGAGCGGCGTTCGAAGCGCTGATCGCGGACCTGCTGGAAGAGTTTGAACGGGCGGTCGACGATACTTTGGCCCGGATCGGGCTCCCGCCGGACAAAATAGATATCGTCCTGCGCACCGGCGGTTCCTCGCTGATTCCCGCCGTACGCCGGATCCTCGACCGGCGATTCCCCGGTCGCGTGGTGGAATACGATCCCTTCACCGGCGTGGCGTCAGGTCTCGCCATCGCAAACTTTATCTGGTCTCCTGAGCGATGCGTGTCTGTCGGTCGAGCTAGTGCTCCGTCAAGCCCAAATCTACGGGTATCTGCGGTTCTTTTTGGTCCCTGATAGTTTTCTTGCGAGGGGCGTCCCCTCGCGCTCCCCGGCTGAAGGCTGTTTTCATGCGAGGGGCGTCCCCTCGCGCTCGCGCTCCCCGGCTGAAGGCTCCGTTGCTCCTTCTTGTGTGGGGGCTACCACACGGCGTCGTCGCGCCGCGCCAGGAACTAAAAATCCCTCGCAGCTACACTCGCATTTTTAGACTTGACGAAACACTAGGTGGTTAGTCGCGACGGCTATACGCTGGATCGAGCGCTTCGAACAACGTCTCGATCATCCGGTAGGTCAGTCCCCAGACGAAGTGGCCACCCCGGACGCGGTAGCCGTTGAACGGCGTCGGGACTCCGGCGATCAGTCGATCCTCGTGGGCATGGCTACGGCCGCCGTGCATCGGCGCGAGGGGTGACCATACAACCGAGTCCACCTCGACGCTGATGTCGAAAGAAGGGTCCCCGTCGAGAAAAAAGACAAACGGCGCCACCAGCAGGTCGAATGCGCGCCCTCGTCGCGTGGGGCGCTGTTGCGATAGTTCTCCGATCATGTTCGCGCGATCGACAGCCAGCCCGATCTCCTCCTCGGTCTCGCGCAAGGCGGCGGCGGGGAGATCGGCGTCCTGCGGTTCGCGGTGCCCGCCGGGAAAGGCCATATCGCCCGACCAGGGGTCGCCTGTCTTTTCGGCGCGCTTGATCAACAGGACATCGGTGTCATCCGCGCGCTCGCGCAGCACTATCGCCACTGCGGCCTGATGCGTACCGCGCTCGGGCTCGAAGCGCATCGGTTGGTGGGCAGCGAGCCGCGCCTTGATATCGGTCATGGGAAGCACTCGGCTATGATACGCGCCCCATGTCCCTGGAATCCTCCGCCAACAGGTGTTTCGTATGCGGTCCGGGCAATCCCCGTGGGCTGCGCGTCGTCTTTCGCCTAGACGGGGAAGTGTGTCGCGCGGAGTTCACGCCGGACGACGAATGTGTCGGTTATGAAGGCGTTGTCCACGGAGGAATTCTTTTCAGCCTGCTCGACGATGTCATGGCCAACTGGGTCTTCCTTCGCGGCGAACGCTGTACTACGGCGAGGGCCGACATTCGCTATCGCCAGCCGCTGCCGGTGGGGGTGCGGATCGATCTCGAAGGCAGGTTGCTGAGACGTCGGGGGCGCGTCGCGATGCTCGAGGGCAAGGCCGTACGGCACGATGACGGGACTGTCGTGGCGGAAGCCGCGGGAAGGTTCGTCGTGGAGGCATGGACAGGGCCGGCCAGCGAGGGGGACTGAGCCGCGCTCGCCGCTCAATGCAAAGCGCGGACTGCAGTTGCAGTCGCTTCAAGGGTGAGCTTGGGCTCGGTCGATCCGGCGGGCGGCGCGGCCAAGCAGCAGGCCCTCTTCTTTTTCGAACGCATCCCCGACGACCCGCATGAATTCCCGAATACGCGCGGCGGAGCGCAGGTCGGGATGCGCCAACAGCCAGATCTCCCGCGCGACAGCGGGGTGGGGTGGTTCGATACGGACGAGTTCGGAATCCGAATCGCCGAGCGCGCATGGCAGCGGTCCCAATCCCATGCCATGGCGCACAGCGGCGTATTGCATGGACACATCAGTGCAGCGGATCCGGATCGGCGCATGCGCGAACGCGTCTCCACGGAAGTCCATGCGCAGTTCTGTCAACTCGACCCATCCGGCGGCGCGGATGTCGCGCCCCTGCACGATTTCGTGGGTCCCGTACACGGCGAAAGCCAACTCTCCGACGCGCCGGCCGAGGAGGTGTTGGGGCGGATCATCGGTGATCATGAGCGCGCAATCCGCCTCGCCTCGTCCGATATCGGGACGCGCGGTTGATGAGACAAACTCGATTTCCATCTCGGGGTGCGTGCGCGTCAGCGTTGCGATGGCGGGCAACGCGACTCCAGCGACAACGGCGGGTACGGATACGACGATGCGTCCGGCAAGTCTATGGTCGCCGCCTGTGACAGCGCGACGAAGGTCCGCAATCTGTCCCGCGATGATTTCCACCCGCGCCAGGGTATCGCGGCCCGCATCCGTGATCTTGAGACCGCCGGGATTACGGTGGAACAGTTTTACGTCGAGTCGGCGCTCGAACTGATCCAACCGGCGGGTTACCGTCGATGCATGCACGTCCAGCGCATGTGCGGCCCGACGGACCGTTCCCGCCCGGGCAAGCGCCTGGAACATGCGGAGATCGTCCCATTGGAGGTCGGCCATGGTTGGTTCGACACCAGTGATCACGGAGACTGAAGTATTGATCGAGAATCAGTATTAATGCAACATCGCGTTGCACGTAAGCCTATTGCGCATAATGTTACTTAAGGTAACATCACTAAACAGTCTCGTTCCCTCCCCCCGTAGGCTGCGTAGAAACCTCCCGAGGTTTCTCCAGCCTACACTTAACTTCTTTCAGTCCGATTGCGTCGATTCGCCGTTGAGCGTGCGGCGCAGAAACGTGTAGGCGAGGGCCCACATATGTGCCGCCTGTGCATTGTCCGCGGCGCCGGCGTGACCGCCTTCGATGTTCTCGTAGTAGAGGACCTGGTGTCCCAGGCTGGCCATTTTGGCCGTCATCTTGCGCGCGTGGCCCGGATGGACCCGATCGTCCCGCGTGGAAGTCATCACCAATAGCGGCGGGTATCGGGTGTCCGGGTCGAGATTATGGTACGGCGAGAAGGACCTGATGAAGGCCCATTCCTCCGGTTCGTCGGGGTCGCCGTACTCGGCCATCCAACTCGCCCCCGCGAGCAATTCGTGATAGCGGCGCATGTCGAGCAGCGGGACTTGCGCGACCACTGCGCCGAACAGGTCGGGACGCATGGTCAGCATGTTGCCGGCCAGCAGGCCTCCGTTGCTGCCCCCCATCACGCCCAGTTGCTCGGGCGTCGTGATTGCGCGGCGAATCAGGTCTTGTGCAACCGCAATGAAGTCCTCGTAAGCGCGGAGGCGGTTCGCCTTCAATGCGGCCTGGTGCCAGGCGGGTCCGAACTCGCCGCCGCCGCGTATGTTGGCGACGACGTAAACGCCGCCCTGTTCCAGCCACGTGGCGCCGACCCCCGGTGAGTACTGGGGCGTCAGCGAGATTTCGAAACCGCCGTAGCCGTAGAGCAGCGTGGGACGGGGGCCTTTCTCCTTCGAATTCTCCACCAGGAAGTAGGGAACTCGCGTTCCGTCTGCGGAGATCGCCCACTCCTGGGCGATCGAGAGGCCTTGTGCGTCGAACATGGCCGGCATGCGTTTCAAGGCGATGTCCGGACCGCCGACAGTGCCGAGCGAAAGGGCGGACGGGGTGATGTAGTCCGCGGTGTCGATGAAGTAGCGGTCGTCCACATGGGGGTCCACCGACCGCACGCTGATCGTCCGGATTCCGCTGGCTTCGGTCAGATCTGTCCGCGCCCAGCCCTCGGCGGTCGGCGTTGCTACATAGACGCGATTGCGGACATTGTCCAGCACATTGATGAGAACGTGATTTCTCGTCGAACTGTACTGCGCGAGGGAACTGCCTGGACTCGGGTCGTACAGTGCGTCGAGTTTGCGTTCGCCGGCAAGGAAACGCTCGAGGTCCGCCGCAAGCAGGCTACCTGCGGCATACGTTTGCGCGCCGACAGTCCAATCGGTGACGAGGGTGATGAAAAGCCGGCCCCGGTGGACCGACGCGGTAGCGTCGGAAGGTATGTCGATGGCCCGCAGCGCGCCTTCCCGGCGGATGAACAGTTCCTTGTTGTAGAAGTCGATGCCTCGGTGGACGAATTGGGCTTCGTATCCCGTCGCGAGCGTGGCGTAGGCGCCGACACCGACATCGGTCCGCCTGCCTTCGAAGATTGTCTCCGCGTCTGCCAGCGCCTCGCCTCGCTGCCAGAGTTTGACGATCCGGGGATAGCCGGACTCCGTCATCGTATCGGGGCCGAAATCCCTCGCGACGAACAGTTCGTCCTTTCCCGCCCAGGAGAACGGCCCCTTGGATTCGGGCAGGTAGAAGCCGTCCGCAACGAACGACTTGGTCGTGAGGTCGAACTCGCGGACGACATTGGCGTCCGCGCCGCCTCGGGACAACGCTATCAGGCAGCGGTCGTAGGTCGGCTCAAGGATTTCCGCATACGCGAACACCCAGTTCTCTTTCTCGGCTCGCGCCAGCGAATCAACGTCGAGAACCGTTTCCCACGCCGGGTGGCGTTTGCGGTATTCGTCCAGCGTCACTCGGCGCCAAAGGCCCCGAGGGTGTTCGGCGTCCCGCCAGAAGTTGTAGTAGTGCGGCCCGGACTTCGAGATGTATGGAATCCGATCGCTGGAATCGAGAATCGCCCGCAGCCGCCGCTCGGACGCTGCGAAGGATTCGCCCCGCGCCAGCGCTTCCCGGGTGTCTCGATTGCGCGCTTCGACCCACGCCATGGCGCTGTCGCCATCGATGTTTTCGAGCCATAGATAGGGATCGTCTTCGTTCGCCTGGGTCATTGTGAATTGTCCGATCAGGAGAAACGCAACGATACGCCTTGCCGCGGCACGGACACCATCGCGTCGACGCACTCGGATTGCCGCGCCGGCTTATGATCGCGCCGTTGACGCGGGCTCTTGGTGCACTCCGGTCATCGGTTGCGCGAGCCGTTGATGGCGTGAAAAAGGAGCAACAGCAGCACGGCACCGACGGTCGCCAGCACCAGGCTGATCAGATTGAAGCCCGTCACGGTGCCGAGGCCCAGTTGTGTTCCGATGAACCCGCCCACGACGGCGCCGACGATGCCGATGACGATCGTGGCGACGATGCCCCCCACGCCGCCCGGCTTTTTCGTCGGCGTGAAGACTCTCGCCAACGCGCCGACGATCAACCCGAACAAGATCCAGCTGACAATACCCATGGCACTTCGCGAAGACGTTCGTTGAGCGCTACGATACTACGTCGGATGCGGCGATTGCGCGGGCCACGAAATCCGGTTCCTGCATCGGGATGAAGTGGGTGAGGTCCGGCCTGTACACGTCACGCCCGCGCCTGAAGGCGGCGGCGAGCCGCTGCCATGTGGGAGACCGCGAGAAGTCCATCTGCAGTTGCGCGGCATCCCTGGGCGGGGCGCGGACCACGAGCACGTCATGCGGCAGCGCGCGGATCTCCGGGTAGATGTCCGTGCCGCCGCTTCCCATATATACGGCGGACTCGACGATGGGCGGGCAAGCGAGCGTAAAGCCGCCCCCTGGTTTTGCCAGCACTCCATGGCGGCAGTAGTCGCGCAGCACGTCCGCCCGCCAGAGCGCAAACGGCATGCGGTCGCGCAGCCGGTCGTGCAGTTCCGTCCAGGTCTTGAAATCCGCCTTGCGCCTCGCGACCGGATGCGCATCCGCGGACGCGTACTTGCGCTCGCGAGGCCAATCTCGATACGTTTCTGGCGCAAGGATGACCGGATCGACCAGCACCAGTCGTTGAAAGCGCTCGACGCGGTTGGATGCGGCCTGCACCATGGCGTGCCCGCCCATGGAATGGCCTACGCCGACTACTTGCCGGAGGTCGAGTCGATCGATGAAGGCCGTGAGATCGGCGCCAAAGACTCGCCAATCGTACGGCCCCGCCTTGCCGCTGCGTCCGTGGCCGCGCTGGTCGAGGGCTATTGCGCGGTAACCGGCCCCCAGGGCTGTTGCGACGGCGTCCCAGCAACGGGCATGGAAACCGGTCGCGTGCGCCATCACAACCGGCTGGCCGCGGGGGTCTCCCCACTCGAACCAGGCGATCTCGATGTCACGCAGTCGGGCGCGATGCTCGCGAGGTTCGTTCAATCCCGGTTCCTGTAGTGGATGGTTCCCGGTGGGGCATTATCCACGCAGCACGAGCGCCGGGGGAGTCGCAAGTGCCTCTATCGGCTAGAATTGGTGTCGTGACCGCGCGCCCCACCAAGCATCAGATCGTCTCGTCCGATTCCGAGCCGCTCATCCGCGTAAACCATTCCGACGAGCCGCTGGGTTATCTCGACAAATGGGCTTGCCACGATGGCGATGGCGTGCTGCATCGCGCGTTCTCGGTGTTTGTGCTCAACGGATCGGGTGAACTGCTGCTCCAGCAGCGCCAACGAGACAAGAGACTGTGGCCCGGATTCTGGTCGAACAGTTGCTGCTCGCACCCGCGCGCGGGGGAGCAGATGGACGAAGCCGTAGCCCGTCGACTCGAGCAGGAACTGGGCATCCAGGCCGCGGTGGAGTTCATCTTCAAATTTGAGTACCGCGCCGAGTTCAAGGATGTCGGCACGGAGCACGAACTCTGCTGGGTCTATGTGGGGCAAACCGAGGCCACCCCGGTCGTCAACACGGCCGAGATTGCAGCCTGGCGCTGGATCGATCCGACCGATCTGGATGTCACGTTGCGGGAAGATCCGCAGAGCTATACACCCTGGCTGAAGATGGAGTGGGCGCGACTACGGGCGACGAACGCAATCTAGGAGCTCGCGCCGAGAACATCACGCGAATGCCGATCCTGACGAAGGTGCAGCGTCGGCGAGAGGCGGGGGCCGGGCTCCGGACCTACCGATTTTTCCTACGCCGGAAGTCGTGGGCGGCTATCATTTCGCACGAAATATCTTATTGAGGAGAACCCCGTGAGCGAACTTGTGGAGAACCTGGCGCGAGCAATCAGGGATCGCACCACGTTTCCGCCCATGCCCGAGAACCTGAGCTTGGACGACGCTTACGCCATGCAGGCGGAAGTTGTGCAGGCGGTGTCGAGAGGTGCCATCGCGGGTTACAAGGCGGGGCTCACGGCGCCCGCCGGTCAAGCGCAATTCGGTATCGACCATCCGCTTATCGGCGTGCTGTACAACTCGGGTCGCATGCAATCGGGGGTGTCCTTCTCAAGCGGTCCCGGGGTCATGCTCGAGTGCGAGATCGGGGTTGTGATCGATGCCGCCGGGACTGCCCGGACAGCGGGTCCCGTCATCGAGGTTCCGCGCGCTGCGTGGGCCAGCCCGGAGGACGCCACTGGAATCAACATGGCCGCCTCCAACATCGCTGCCGACCGGTTCATTACCGGCGAACAGGGAAAGATACGCGACGACTATGACGACCTTGCGGTCACCCTTACCCGGGACGGCGAGACCGTAACGCACGCGCGGCTCAACGAGGCCCTCGGCGGTCCGCTTCCGGCGCTGAAATGGATGACATCGCTGGCGGGGGAACTGGGGCTGCCGCTGGCAGACGGCATGTTGATGATCACCGGCGCGGTCGGCGGAATCCATCCGGCGCAACCGGGAGAGTATGTGGCCGACTACGGTGTGCTCGGCAGGATAACGTTTACGGTGACCTAATCGCGGCAGCGGCTTCGACTCGCGACCAACGACTGGCATGCCCATCGTCAGCCCGCCGGCCATTCCAAGGCACGCGGAACGCTTGTACGACGAGGCGGAAGTGGACTTCGCCATCGACCGATTGGCGGTTCGGATGGCGCTTGAGCTACAGGATGCGCGTCCCGTCCTGGTATGCGTGATGAACGGGGGTCTGCCGTTTGCGGCGGCGCTGATGAGACGCTTCGCGTTCCCGCTCGAATTGGACTATGTGCACGCGGCGCGTTATCGGGGCGGGGCGGCTGTGTCCGGCACGTTAGAGACGCCTCGTGGCGGCGAACTCGAAGTGCGCGTCGACCTGGCGCGCGATGTCACCGACCGCACCGTCGTACTGGCGGACGATGTATTGGATCGGGGCACCACGCTCGAGAGCATTGCGGCGATGGTCGCAGAAGCTGGCGCGGCACGCGTCTATACGGCGGTGCTTGTCAGCAAAAAGGTCCCGGGGAGGACGTTCACAGCCGACTATGTGGCGCTCGATGCGCCTGATCGCTATCTGATCGGCTGGGGCATGGACTGTGGCGGCTGGTTTCGGAATCTTGGGGGCATCTACGCGCTTCCCGACGAGGTAGAGGTGCCAGAGTGAGACTGGCGATTATCGGGGGCACAGGAAGTCAACGGCTGACCGGTGTCGGTCTGCGCTGGCAACTTGCCGCGGACTCGGCGGACACGCCCTACGGCGCGGCGTCGGCCATCCCCGAAGTAGCCTCGACAGTTTCAGGAGAAGTCCTCCTCCTGCCACGCCACGGAAAGCCTCCCGGAATCGCGCCGCACCTGATCAACTATCGCGCGAACATGTGGCTGATAAAGGAACTCGGCGTGGATGCGGTCGTCGCCACCTACGCCGTGGGCGGCATCGCGCCGAATCTGCGGGATGCAGACTTCCTGATCCCGCACCAGATCATCGACTACACCTGGGGGCGCCCTCACACCTACGTCGAGGTCGGCGAGATTCGGCACATCGACTTCACGCGGCCGTTCGATGACCGTGTGCGGCAGGGATTGATCTCGGCCGCCGACGAATGCGGTCTCGCGGGCGGGCTACATCGACGCGGCGTATACGGATGCGTACAGGGGCCCAGGCTTGAAACCGCGGCCGAGATCAACCGCATGGAGCGTGATGGTTGCGCGGTCGTCGGGATGACTGCCATGCCGGAGACGGCATTGGCCAGGGAATTGGATATCCCCTATGCGGGCGTATGTCTCGTTGTCAACGCGGCGGCGGGACGGGGAGAGGGGCCGATAACGGGCGCGCAGATCGATGCGGCCTTGAAACAGGCTGCCACCGACCTCGATCGTTTGCTGGGCGCGTTCCTGGCCATGGAAGCGAATGATCCATCTGACAAACTGCGATAAGTGACGCGCAACTGGCGCACCCGCAGGGACTCGAACCCCGAACCCCCAGGTTCGAAGCCTGGTGCTCTATCCAGTTGAGCTACGGGTGCGTGAGAGGGGAATTATACGCGGGGTAGATGACCTTCCGGCGAGCTTGCGACGCTTCATGGCATACTGCTGCACGTTACTGATTTGGAGCAACACGTGGGTGAACAGCCGCTAGAGGGCCTGACGGTCCTCGACTTCGGTCAAATCTACAATGGTCCCTATTGCGGCCATTTGTTGGCGATGGCAGGCGCCCGGGTCATCAAGGTCGAATCCCCCTTGGGAGAGGGATTGCGCGGGGCTACGGGTTCGGAAAGCTTTCCGTTCAACATGCTCAACGGGCTGAAGGAAACCATCACGCTCAACCTGAAATCGGAAGTGGGGCGTGAACTCCTTGTAGGTCTGGCGAGGCATGCGGATGTCCTGCTGGAGAATTTCCGTCCGGGCACCATGGACAAGTTTGGCGTCGGCGCGGACGCGTTGCTGCGAGAGAACCCCCGCCTGGTCTACGCCGCTTCGACCGGATACGGAAGCAGCGGCCCACACCGGGACTACCTGGCCATGGACATCACGGTGCAGGCCATGAGCGGCGTCGTCAGCATCACCGGCAACGAAGGCGAGCCGCCGTTGAAATCGGGACCCGCCTTGTGCGACATGCTGGGTGGCATCCACCTTTATGCCACCATCGTCTCAGCGCTCTACCGCCGAGAGCAGACGGGAGAGGGCGGGGTCGTGGACGTAGCCATGCAGGATGCTGTTTTGCCGACGCTGGCCTCGGCGTTGGGCGCCTACTACCGCTTCGGCGGCAATCCTCCGCGTACGGGCAATCGACACCAGGCGCTTGGCGTTGCCCCTTACAACCTCTATCCGACCGCCGATGGCCATGTCGCGATCATCTGCGTTCGGGATGGGCACTGGCGCAAGCTTACCGAGGTCATGGGCCGGGAGGACCTCGTGCACGATCCCAGATTCGCGGACAAGGTAACGCGCAGCGAGCACATGGACGATACGGACGCCATCGTCGAAGAGTGGACATCGACCCTGACCAAGGATGAGGTATTCCGACGTTGCCAGGCGTCTGGCGTGCCCTGCGCGCCCGTGCAGTCGCTGGACGACGTGGTGAACGACCCGCACCTGCACGCGCGCCGCGCATTACACAGGGCCCACCATCCGAAATTCGGCGATGTCGTCTTGCTCACGACCCCGCTGCGAATACGGGATGTCGAACCACCGACACCGCAACTGCCGCGCGCGCTCGGACAGGACAACGTGGCCGTCTATGCCGAGTTTCTCGGCCACAGCGAACAGGACGTGCAGGCCTTGAAGGAACAGGGCGCAATCTGACACTTCGCCATTCACGCCTTTGACATGCTTGGAGCGCGTAGCGCATCGGGGCTTTCATGATCAACCCCGAAATACTAATTTGAAATAGATTAGTATTTAATTTACATTCGGACGAACGCATTTCAATCCCGTATCAAGATGCGAATGCCCGCCAGCCCCCCGGCCTTGCCGGAACTTATCCGTTCTCAAGGGCCAGATATCTCGCGCCTGATATCGTCGGATGCGGGGCAGCTACCGAAAGACAAGTACCTTCACTGGTCGACGCTAAGGTATCGCAAGCCTCCGGAGGGGCTTTCCAGCGAGGACTGGTGGCTCGCCATCAAATTAGCCAGACTGGCGGCTCGCCATGTGCTGCCGCTGGAGGACAAAAACGGACAGTCCTTCGCGTTCACCGACTCCGCGTATTTGAATCGCATGCTCCATCAGGTAGACCGGGATGACGGCGGACGCATCGAATTGCCTGATGACTTGGTCAACGTCGGTTCCCGCGATCGGTACCTGGTGAATTCGCTGATCGAGGAAGCCATCACGTCGAGCCAATTGGAAGGCGCGGTTACGACCCGCCGAGTCGCGAAAGAAATGTTGCGATCACGTCGCAGGCCCCGCGACAAGAGTGAGCAGATGATCGTCAACAATTACCGAGGAATGGAGTTTCTCCGCAACCACACCGATGAGGACCTGTCCTTGCCTCTCCTGCTGGAACTGCATCGCGTCCTTACCGAGGACACGTTGGAGCCAGATGAGGTTGGTCGGATCCGGCACCATTCGGAGAATGTGACCGTGGTCGATCAACGTGACGGCACTATTGTGCACGAGCCGCCGAGCGCGTGCGCACTCGATGGGCGTCTCGAGCGGCTCTTCACATTCGCCAACGGACGGGACGAAGAGCCGTTCATCCACCCCGTCCTGCGCGCCGTGCTACTGCATTTCATGATCGGCTACGAGCACCCGTTCGTGGATGGTAACGGGCGCGCCGCCAGGGCGCTTTTCTACTGGGCGATGGCGAGATCGGGATATTGGATGACGGAGTTTCTCTCAATCTCGACTATCGTTCGCAAGGCGCCCACGCAGTACGTGCGCGCGTACGTCTTTTCGGAGATCGATGACAACGACGTCACCTACTTTCTCGACTACAACCTGCGGGTGATCCATCGCTCAATAAGGCAACTGCACGACTACCTCGCGCGCAAGGCGAGGGAAATGCGCGACATCCAGCGGCTGCTTGGGGGATCGCGGCTGGCGTCGATGTTGAACTACCGACAACGGGCGCTGTTGGCACACATGTCCAGGCACCCGGAGGCGCCGTATACCATCGAGAGTCACCGCAGGTCCCACAACGTCACCTACCAGACGGACGCGCTTCACAGGCACCGGCGATTTCGAGATTGGCGGAATTGGACTTGGTTGAGAGCGCGAAGCGCGGGCGGACGTTCGTCTTCACAGGCACCGGCGATTTCGAGGATCGGTTACGACAGTTCGGGCGAGGTTCTTCAGGGTGACGTGCAGGCAGTAGGCGATGAAGGCGACGAAGATGTTCCCGCTTCGATCCGGCGGCGGCTGAGCGAGTTCGAGCCGCAGCGGCTCGGGTCGTGCCGAGTTCTGCACCGGCCGCGTGGCGGCTGAGGAACTGGAGTTCAGCGCCGCTGCTCCGGCCGCGTTGGGCAGGACGGCGGCTGACCGGAACTAGTGCTCCGTCAAGCCGAGCTCTACTTCAACGATGGGTATCTTCGCGGCTCTTTTTGGTCCCTCGGACTTCGTTGCAGGCCTCCTTGTGTGGGGCCTACCACACGCCGCGTCGTCGCGCCTCGCCAGGAACCAAAAATCCCTCGCAGCTACACTCGCATTTTTAGACTTGACGGAGCACTCTAGGCAAGTTGAAACGTTGTCGCGACGAGGGAATGTTGCTGGCTCGGCAGTTCGACGACGATGGCCTGATCTCTGGTGGACCAGCTTTCGAACCAGGCGCCCGCACTTTCGACCAACGCACCCTCGCACGCCAGATCCGGGGATTCCCGCAGGAACAGCGCTCGTCGGAAGCCTGCCGTCCGCAACACCTCGTTCTAGCAGATTGACGCACCACCCGACCGTCGCGGCGTGGCACGTTGAAACGTCTGTCGCGACGAGGGCCCAATGCGGCGGCACTACAGCCGATTCGACGAATGACCTGATCTCTAGTGCTCCGTCAAGCCCAAATCTACGGGTAGCGGCTCTTTTTGGTCCCTGGACTTCGTTGCTCCTCCTTGTGTGGGGCCTACGGCGTCGTCGCGCCTCGCCAGGAACCAAAAATCCCTCGCAGCTACACTCGACTTGACGGAGCACTAGCAAGTTGAAACGTTGTCGCGACGCGGCTTCGACGACGACCTGTCTCTGGTTCTCGACGTGCCGGGGGCCTCGAAGGTTTCTCCGCAGAGCGAAAGCGCGTGCACGATCTCGCTCTTGTCGACGCGCGTGATCTCTTTTCCGCCGAGCTCGACAGCGAGAGGCAGCGGCTCGGACGTGTGCCGGTTCATCGCGAAGAGATTCAGCGACTTCCCGTCCAGTGTGGCGGCGGCGTCGAGGTAGGGCACTTCGCCGTATTCGGTCTGGTAGCGCGGTCCGTCGATGTGGGCGGACAGGGCGATGCCGCCCTTGCGGTCGGAAAACAGCTTGAAGGCGTAGAAGATCGACTGTTTCAGCAGCGCATCTCCGTCGGTCAGCAAAGGCCCGATGACGTTCACGAGTTGTGCGAGGTTGGCGATCTTGACGCAGTCCGCGTGGCGGATGAAGCTCATCAGGAACGCGGCGACCACGAGGGCGTCTTCGAGGTTGTAGCGCTCTTCCAGCAGGGGCGGCGCGAACTTGCCGCCGCCGTCGGTGTGGTTGCCGCCACGGGTCCGGTACCAGACGTTCCACTCGTCGAAACAGAGGAATGCACGATGGCGACTGTTGCGTCTCGCCTGGACATATTGGCAGCATGCGTTCATCGCTTCGATCTGCTCGTCGATGCTGGCGCCGATGGCGAGGTAGCTCGGACTGTCGCCGTCCGGATTGCCAACATAGCGGTGCAGGCTGACGTAATCAGCCGTGCCGCCCATGCTTTCCAGCACGGTGCGGTCCCAATCGAGCCAGGTCCGCATGCTCGGATTCGACGATCCGCAAGCGACGGTCTCGATGCTTCGGTCACAGGCTTTCATCATTCTGGCGGCTTGACGGGCGCGCAGCGCATACTCGCTGGCCGGCGCGTGGCCTAGCTGCCAGGGCCCGTCCATCTCGTTGCCGAGGCACCACACGGGCACGGCGTGGGGCGCTTCAGATCCGCCCGCCGCCCGCATGTCGGCGAACAGCGTACCCGTGGGAGCGTTGCAGTATTCGACCCAATCGCGAGCTTCCTCCGGCGAGCCCGTGCCGAGATTGGCCGCAAGCATCGGCGTCCAATCCAGTTTCCGGCACAGTCTGATGAAGTCGTCGGTTCCGAACTGATTCGTTTCGATACTCTGCCACGCGAGCTCGCGCACGGTCGGCCGGGACGCCTTGTCTCCGATGCCGTCGCGCCAGCGATAGCCGGAGGCGAAGTTCCCGCCCGGGTAGCGCACGATGGTCATGGCCAGTTCGCTCAAGGCCTCAACGACATCGGCGCGGAAGCCGTCTTCGTCGGCATGGGTGGAATCCGGGTCGTAGACACCTTGGTAGATCGAGCGGCCGAGGTGTTCGAGGAAACCCCCGTAGAGCAGTGGGCTAACGGCTCCGATCGCGAATCGAGGATCGAGCGTCACGCGCGTAACGTCCATCGAGAGCAATACGTCCTTCAGACTCAACCGCAGCAAGAGTGATACCCTGAACGCGTTAAAGCAAATCCAACGCGTGCCATGATCGCCAAGGCAACAGCATTCGACACCGTGGAGGACGCTATCGCCGCCGTGGGTGCGGGCGAACTTGTCGTCGTGGTGGACGACGATGATCGCGAGAACGAAGGCGATCTCATCATGGCGGCGTCGACGGCGACGCCCGAACGGGTCGCGTTCATGATTCGTCATACGAGCGGCATTCTTTGCGCGCCGGTGACGGTGGACGACGCGAAGCGTCTGCGTCTCGAACCCATGGTGGCGCGCAACGATGCGCCGCTGTCCACTGCGTTCACGGTCAGCGTGGACTACCGGCACGGTTTGTCCACGGGGATCTCGGCCGAAGAGCGCGCGAATTCAGCGCTGGCTCTCGCGAACAGCAATGTCGGCGCGGACGACTTCGTTCGGCCAGGGCATATCTTTCCCTTGATCGGCCGCGTCGGCGGCGTATTGGTTCGCTCGGGACACACGGAAGCGGCCATCGATCTGGCGATGGCGGCGGGTTGCCCGCCGGCCGGATTGCTGGCGGAGATCGTGAACGACGACGGATCCGTCAAGCGCCTGCACGAACTGCAGACGTTTGCCCGCGAATACGGCCTGAAAATCATATCCATCGCGGATCTCATCGCGTTCAGGCAGCGGCGCGAAGTGCTGATCGAGTTGTCGCACGAGTTTCGGGTGCAGACGCCTATCGGTCAGGCGCGGGCGTACGCCTATCGGACGAAATTCGAGGATGCCGAGCACCTGGCACTCGTGTTCGGACGCTTGGACCCAGGCGCCAGCGTGCCGGTCCGCATACACCGGGAACGGCTGGTGGAGGACATATTCGGACCCCAGTCCAACCACGAGACGAGCCTTTTGAACTTGTCGCTGCGGCGCATCGACGACCTTGGCGGCGGCGTGATGATCTACCTGCGCAGCGGCTTCGTCGGGGTGCCGCTCGGAAGCCTCGACCATGCGGCGTCCGCGACGCGGGAAAGCGAGCGCAAGGCAGAGTGGCTCGAGATCGGCGTCGGCGCCCAGATACTGAAAAACCTCGGCCTCGCCAACATTCGCATTCTCGCTGCGCGTGAGATCGAGTACGTCGGTCTGGAAGGTTTCGGATTGCGTATAGACGGCACGGAACTCCTGGTGGACCCGGTCGGGGACCCGGTTGCGAACCCAGTCGGGGACCGGTGTGACAGCGATGCCTGACGTTCCGATCGTCGGCGTCACGCTCGGTGACCCGGCGGGGATCGGCCCGGAGGTGCTTGTCAAATCGCTCGCCTCGTTCGATCGCAGCATTGCTCGCCTGGTCCTCTATGGAGTTGGCTGGTCCCTCGATCTGGGTGCCAAGTTTGCCGGCGCAAGACTGAGATACGCGCGCTACACCGACCTCTGCGACATCGACTGGGGCGACGAGGCCTGGCCGTTGATCGACTCTGGCATCGAAGAACCCGATGGTTTCCAGATGGGTCAGGTCTCTGCGGCATGCGGGGAGGTGGCGGTCAAGGCGGTGGAGACAGCCGCGCGGGACGCCCTCGCCGGCAGCATCGCGGCGATGATGACGTGTCCCATCCACAAGGAGGCGATTCACCGGGCGGGCTATGTCGATGACATAGGCCACCAGGAAATCCTCGCGCGGGTGGCGAACGCGGAGCACACGGCGACGATGCTGATGACGCCGGGATTGAAAGTCGTGCATCTGTCGACGCACAAGTCCTTGGCGGAAGCGGCGCGCTACGTGGACCGCACCAACGTTCTCGCAAAGCTCAAGCTGGCGCACGCGACGCTCTCCGCCTGGGGTTTGCGCGCCCCGAAAATCGCCGTCGCCGCGTTGAATCCTCACGGGGGGGAGGGCGGTTTGCTCGGCCGCGAAGAGATCGACGAGATTCAACCCGCGGTCGCGGATGCGGTGGAGGCGGGCATCGATGCGGTCGGGCCGCTACCGGCGGACTCTGTTTTCAACCGAGCCATCGAGGGGGAGTTCGACGTGGTGCTCGCGCTCTACCACGACCAGGGTCACATCGCCGTCAAGGTGCACAACTTCCACCAGAGCGTGACGGCGACTCTCGGCATTCCCTTTGTGCGCACCTCGGTCGATCACGGCACGGCGTTCGACATCGCGGGGAGTGGCGTGGCCGATGCCAGTGGCGCGACCGCCGCGCTGGACGCGGCGGTGATGCTGGCGTCTGGCAATCTATCGCGGGACTAGGCACACTGCCCGGACGACGCCCAGGCGTTGCGCCGAAGCTCGGTAGACCGTCCCGGTCACTGGCGCTCCGTGGTCGACGAGCGGGGCCGGGCCACCATTGAAAGGAGACGCCATGAAAGCTGCGGTATTTCGGGAAATCAACACACCCATGGAAGTCGAGGAAGTCAGCGTCGACAACCCTGGACCGAACGAGGTTCTGATGCGCACGGCCGCCGCTGGCGTGTGCCATTCCGACATGCACTTCTACAACGGCACTTATCCTGGCCATCGACCGATGGTCCTCGGCCACGAGTCGGCGGGCATTGTCGAGGCGGTAGGATCGAATGTCACCTACGTCAAGCCGGGGGATCACGTCATCACCTGCTTGTCCGTGTTCTGTGGACATTGCGAGTACTGTCTTACCGGACACATGTCCCTGTGCCAGGCGCCGGAAGTGCAGCGCGGTGCCGGGGAGCCTCCGAGGTTGTCGCAAAATGGCGATGGCATCATCCAGTTCGCGAATCTTGGCTCGTTTGCGGAGAACATGCTCGTGCACGAGCACGCCGTCGTGAAGGTCCGCGAAGACATGCCCCTGGATCGCGCGGCGTTGATCGGCTGCGGCGTCACGACCGGAGTCGGCGCGGTGATTCACACCGCCGGTGTTGAACCCGGAGCGACCGTCGCGGTCATCGGCTGCGGCGGCGTCGGTCTGTCTTGCGTCAACGGCGCCGCGATCGCCGGCGCCGGGCGGATCATCGCGGTGGACATGGTGGCATCGAAACTCGAACTGGCGCGGAAATTCGGGGCCACGGACGGGGTGGATGCGAGCGCGGGCGACGTCGTCCAGCAGGTGCGCGACCTGACCGGTGGCGGCGTGCACTATTCCTTCGAGGCGATCGGCAACAAGACGACGGCGCAGCAGGCCTTCAGAATGCTCCGCCCAGGCGGCACCGCGACCGTGATCGGCATGATCCCGCCCGGCGACATGGTGGAACTGCACGGACCCGATTTCCTGCGTGAGAAGAAAATTCAGGGTTCCTCAATGGGTTCGAACCGCTTCCGAGTGGACATGCCGCGGTTCGTGGACTTCTACCTGCAAGGCAAGTTGCATCTGGACGACATGGTGTCGGGGCGCATCAAGCTGGGGGACGTCACCGACGCGTTGATGGCACTCGAAACCGGAGAAGTAGCGCGCAACGTTATCGTTTTCGACAACTAGTCCGCATATCTCACCAAGGGCCGAGGGAATGTGAGGCGCGTCCACGGAGTACCCGTCCACGGGATCGATGTCGATAGCAATGGACGCTGCGCGCACTGGCGAGGGCCGAACGACATCGTTGCGCTGCGCATGAAATGCTGCGGGCTGTGGGTATCGTGTTTCGACTGCCACGAGGCGGTGGCCGACCATGCCGCCGAGGTGTGGCCCCTTGGTTGCCGCGAAGCAAAAGCGGTGCTGTGCGGCGCCTGCGGCAGCCTTCTTAGCATTGCCGAATACCTCGATACCGATGCGGTGTGCCCCAGATGCGCAGCGCACTTCAACCCGGGGTGCGCGCATCACCATCATCTGTATTTCGAAATGGCTGGACTGTCGAGCTAGTGGCAGGCCAGGAAAGAGCCGTGAATACAACGCGCCATGGATGATCTTCAAGCCCGTCGGCGGCCGGCCTGCCGCATCGCGGTAGATGTGGGAGGCACCTTCACCGATGTCGTCCTTCAGAGCGGTGGCCGGCACCATACGGCCAAGGTGCTCACGACCTACGCGGACCCGGTACAGGCGGTGATCGAGGGGCTGGAACAGGTCATGTCCCTCGGCGAGCGGCGCCCGCAAGATGCTGAAATCATTCTTCACGGCACCACGCTGGCGACGAATGCCCTGATCCAGCGCACTGGGGCGGTCACGGCGCTGATCGCGACCGACGGCCATCGCGACGCGGTCGAGATGGCCTATGAGAATCGCTTCGAACAGTACGACATCGATATCGACCGGCCGCAACCGTTGACGCCGCGCAAGTTGCGTTTCGTCGTCATGGAGCGCATGAACGCGCAAGGCGAGGTCCTGATACCTCTCGATGAATCTTCCGTGGAGGCGCTGGTGCCGGTGCTGGCGGACCACGGGGTAGCGAGCGTCGCGGTCGGGTTGCTGCACGCGTACGCGAATCCCGTCCACGAGCGGCGGGTCGCGGAGATACTCCGGGCGCGGTTGCCCGACTTGTCCGTGACGCTCGCCTCGGGGGTATGTCCCGAGATACGCGAGTTCGAGCGATTATCCACCGCCTGCGCCAATGCTTACGTGAAACCGCTCATGTCCAGGTATCTGAACCGCTTTGCGGCGGAACTTGCCGCGCGCGGATTCAGTTGTCCGTTTCTCATGATGACGTCGGGCGGCGGACTCACGGATGTCGCCACGGCGGCGCGTTTTCCCATCCGCCTGGTCGAATCCGGCCCGGCGGGCGGTGCCATTCTCGCCAGTCGGATCGCTGCCGAGCGCGGCCTGGACCGCGTATTGTCGTTCGACATGGGAGGCACCACTGCGAAGATATGCCTGATTGACGACAGCACGCCGCAGTTGTCGCGCGCGTTCGAGGTGGACCGCAGTTACCGGTTCAAGAAGGGTAGCGGCCTGCCGGTTCGCATTCCCGTGATCGAGATGGTGGAAATCGGTGCCGGCGGCGGCTCCATCGCGACGGTGGACAAGCTTGGGCGCATCGGTGTCGGGCCGGAAAGCGCCGGATCCGAACCGGGCCCGGCCTGCTATGGACGCGGCGGCAAACATGCAACCGTCACGGACGCCGACGCCATCATGGGCCGGCTCGAAGAGCGGCGTTTCGCGGGGGGCGCCATGACGTTGGATACCGCCGCCGCAGGCGCGGCAGTACAAGACTCGGTTGGATCGACGCTGGATATGGACGCCGTGACGGCGGCCTTCGGTATTGGCGAGGTGGTGGACGAAAATATGGCAGCCGCCGCGCGTTCACATGCCGCGGAATGGGGCAAACCGCTCGCCGAACGCGTTCTCGTCGCATATGGAGGAGCCGCCCCGCAACACGCGGCACAGATCGCCTTGAAGCTGGACCTTGACGCGGTGGTCGTGCCGGTGGGCGCCGGAGTCGGATCGGCCATCGGCATGCTGGCGGCGCCCGTGTCCTACGAAGTGGTGCGCAGCCGATACATGCGCCTGTCCGAATTCAACGCTTCCCTGATCGACGAAGTCTCTGCGGACATGCGCGTCGAAGCGCGGGATGTGGTCGGATCGGCCACCTCGGAACCCCTTGCCGAGACGCGCCGCGCCTATATGCGCTATGTTGGCCAGGGCTACGAGATAGCCGTAGTCCTGCCCGCCGCGACGAATCGCGCCGAGATCCTTCGAGATGCCTTTGAGGCGGCTTACCGCCAACTCTACGGACGCACGATTCCGGACCTCGATGTCGAAGTGCTGAGTTGGACATTGGCCTTGAGTTCCGCTGCGCCGGCATTTCTTTTCGCGGCAGGCAACGAGGATGTCGAGGACGCTTCGATTCATCGGGAGGGGTCGATGTACGACCCGGCGCTGAACGCCATGGTAATCGCGCCGCGCTTCGCTCGCGAAACGCTGTCGCCGGGCACGGTAGTGGTTGGTCCTGCCATGATTGTCGAGGCGCAGACAACGACCGTGGTGACCTCGGCGTTCACCGCGACCGTTTCCTCCCGGGGCGACATCCTCATGACAAGGGCGACCGCATGAAGGCAGAGACCGGTCTCGACGCCATTCGAATTCAACTCGCCTGGAACCGGCTGCTTGCCATCGTCGAAGAGCAGGCCCAAACCATTATGCGGACGGCATTCTCTACCGTGGTTCGGGAGGCGGGTGATCTTTCCGCCGGCGTGTTCGCCACGGACGGTTCCATGTTGGCGCAGGCCGTCACCGGGACGCCGGGTCATGTCAATGCAATGGCGGCATCGGTGAGGAACTTTCTGGCGCGGCATCCGTTGACGACGCTCTTGCCCGGCGATGTCCTTCTGACCAACGATCCCTGGCACGCGACGGGGCACCTGAACGACTTCACGGTGGTCACGCCGGTGTTCCTGGCGGAGCGTCCCGTCGCCCTGTTCGCCAGCACCAGTCACATCGCCGATGTCGGTGGCCGCGGTTTCGGCCCGGACGCGAACCAGGTATTCGAGGAAGGAATCAACATTCCCATCGGTTACCTGTTTCGTGGCGGCGAATTGAACCAGACGCTGATGGACATCATTCGCGCCAATGTGCGGGATCCGGTGGTGGCGGAAGGTGACCTGTACTCGCTGACGGCGAGCAATGCGACCGGCGGTGACCAGTTGCTCAAGATGATGGCTGATTTCGAACTCGACTCCATCGACGCCGTAGGCGAGCGAATCATAGCGGCGTCAGAAGAGGCGATGTGCGCGGAAGTCGCGGCCTTGCCGAACGGTACGTTCCGGCACGAGATGGATGTGGACGGCTACGACGAACCGGTGCATATAGCCTGCGCGCTGACGGTCGATCACGAGACGATCCGCGTCGACTTCGATGGCACCTCCGGGCCATCCCCGTACGGCATCAATGTGCCGTTGAACTACACGGAAGCGTACGCCTCGTTCGGGGTGCGCTGCGTGGTGGGCAACGACGTGCCGAACAACGCTGGATCGTTGCGCGTGGTGCGCGTGACCGCGCCTTCGGGCTGTATTCTGCGTGCCCGTCGACCGGCGGCGGTGTCCGCGCGCCACGCGCTGGGGCAGATGCTGCCGGACGTCATCCTGGGTTGCCTGGAGCAGATCTTGCCGGACGCCGTGCCGGCCGAAGGCGCTTCGTGCATATGGAACCCGGTGCTGCTTTCCTCTGCGAACGCAGGCATTGGTGCCAACTGGGGCGGTGGCGATTTCGTGACGAACCCGATATTCAACGGCGGCACCGGGGCGAGGCCGCGCAAGGACGGCTTGTCCACCACCGCGTTTCCTTCCGGAGTCCGCACCACGCCCACCGAGGTCAACGAAGTCACGGCCCCGATCCTGATATGGCGCAAGGAGTATCTTGTCGACTCAGGGGGTCCGGGGGCGCTGCGCGGCGGTTTGGGACAGGTCATCGAAATCGCCCATGCCCGGGGGGCGCCGTTCGAGGTTTCGAAGATGTTCGAGCGCATCCGTCACCCGGCCCGCGGACGACGGGGCGGAGGATCTGGCCGCGCGGGCCGCGTCTATATCAAGCACGGCGACGAACTCAGGGCCAAGGGCAAGGAGACCGTGCCGGCGGGGGCGATACTGGTACTGGAAACGCCGGGCGGAGGAGGCATGGGCGATCCAAAATCCCGCGATCCGGCGGCGGTGCGCCGAGACCTTGAAGCGGGACTGGTATCCGAGGCGGCGGCGCGGGAGTCCTACGGCCATCGCGGAGAGCCTTGATCCAGGAACGTCGAAAGGTGACTTCCCCGATGCGACCGGGAAGAGGAGTCGAGGCCAGGAGTTGGCGTCCCCGTGGAACGTTTATTGACCAGCAAGTGCTGGTGCCCGGGGCCGGAATCGAACCGGCACGGAGTCGCCTCCGAGGGATTTTCTTACCAGCTACGGCTTTCGCCGCGCCACCGCGGATCGCGCGGCGGCTTTGTGGTCTGGACTTTCTCTTCGTCCTATCGCCGAGACGACGTAGACGAGGGCCGTCAAGTCTCTACACTTTCCGGCCGCGGATGGTCCGCGGCGCGGCTTAGCTCGGGATCGCCACCGCCTCAAGCGCGCTGAGGTTTCCCCGAATTTGACCCTATTCACAGCGGGCGTTTCCGACCCGCGTGCTCAATTTTTCAAGTCCCTTGTGTCTACCTGTTTCACCACCCGGGCGCGCGCCAGAGAATATCGCCGACCGTGCGCGTTTGCATCCGGAAGGTCCGCATGTATTCAGCAAGGGGCGACGATGATGGCGCCTTAAAAGGAGGATGGGCCAACGCAATCTCTATCGGTTGCCATTTCTAGACTCAGTAAATAATACTTTGAAATTCCGATATATTTTAGATCGTGAATCGGTGGTTTGGTGAAATATGGCTCGAAGGACGGATTTGGCTGCGGGGGACATGTCTTCGACCTTGACGTATTATTGAAGAAATCAAGAAGAACGTGATCGAGAGATGTGGGAATACGAAGCGACGATCCGTGATCCGGTCGCGCGGCGTAGCGATCCGGGCGGCGATCACACGGGAGCGTTGGGGCTTGAGAAGCTTGAGCGCCGCGATCCGGGCGAAGGCGGTGGCGACACGAAGACGCCGGAATACGACACCGTCGTCCTGACGGAAACCGCGAAACCCGAACTGAAGCGTCCGCCGATGTTCAAGGTGATCCTGTTGAACGACGACTACACGCCGATGGAGTTTGTCATCCATGTCCTAGAAATTTTCTTCGGCATGAACCACGAGAAGGCAGTGCAGGTTATGCTAGCGGTGCATACCACCGGTAGCGCGGCGGTGGGGATCTATCCGCGCGACATCGCGGAAACGAAGTCCGAACAGGTCAATCAGTATGCTCAAGAGAACAAGTATCCCCTGTTATCCACCATTGAGATGACCGATTAACCATGCTCAGCAGGGACATGAATGCGACCATCGCCGAGGCGATTCAGAACGCGAAGGCGAAACGTCACGAATTTCTGACCGTGGAGCACCTGTTGTTGGCGCTCCTGAACAACGCCGCCGCCAAGGACGTCCTGCTCAAGGTGGGCGCGGATATAGAGAGTTTGCGATCCGCGCTTGAAGAGAATATCCAAAAAACGACGCCGCTCATTCCCGCCGGGGACCGAAATCGGGAACCGGAGATGACCTTGGGCTTCTCGCGCGTCGTTCGCCGCGCGATATTCCATGTTCAGTCCAGCGGCCGCAAAGAGATGACCGGCGCCAACGCCCTCGTGGCCATTTTCAACGAGAAGGAGTCGACCGCCGTCTACCTGTTGAAGCAACAGAACATCGAGCGCATCGATGTCGTCAACTACATTGCCCACGGCATCTCCAAAGGAGACGAGGAGCCGGAAAACGCAGAACAGCACGGCGCTGACGAATCCGGCGAGGGCAAGCCACAGGGCGCGCTGCAGACCTTTGCCAGCAACCTGAACGATCTCGCCCGCGCTGGCGCGATCGATCCCCTGGTGGGCCGCGAAAATGAGTTGGAGCGCGTCATCCAGATCCTCTGTCGTCGTCGCAAGAACAATCCGCTTCTGGTCGGCGAGTCGGGGGTGGGAAAGACCGCCATCGCGGAAGGGCTGGCTAAGCGTATCGTCGATTCGGAGGTGCCGGAGGTGGTCGATGACAGCATCGTGTACGCCCTCGACCTGGGAGCCCTGCTGGCGGGCACCAAGTATCGGGGCGACTTCGAAAAGCGCTTCAAGATGCTCCTGAACGAACTCAAGAAGGAGCCGCGAGCCATACTCTTCATCGATGAAATCCACACCATTATCGGCGCCGGAGCGACATCGGGCGGCGTCATGGACGGATCGAACATGTTGAAGCCGCTGCTGGCCTCCGGCGACGTTCGCTGCATGGGATCGACGACCTACCAGGAATATCGAGGAATATTCGACAAGGACCGCGCGCTGTCTCGAAGGTTTCAGAAGATCGACATCGTCGAACCGGACGTCGACGATACGTACAAAATCCTGAAGGGCCTGAAGGCCCGGTTCGAGGACCACTACGAGTTGCGCTACACGGACCGTGCCCTGCGCGCCGCTGCCGAACTCGCCGAGCGCTACATCACGGACCGGTTCATGCCGGACAAGGCCATCGACGTCATCGACGAGGCCGGCGCGGCGCAACGTATCCTGTCACCTTCGAAGCGAAAGAAATCCATCGGGGCCGGCGACGTGGAGCAGGTTGTGGCGAAGATCGCGCGTATCCCTTCCACTCAGGTTTCGGTGTCCGACAAGGAGGCGCTCAGGGGTCTCGAAGACAAGCTGAAAATGGTGGTGTTCGGGCAGGACGAGGCGATCGAAATGCTCGGGTCGGCCATCAAACTGTCCCGTGCGGGACTCAAGGTGGAGGAGAAACCCATCGGCAGCTTCCTGTTCTCGGGGCCTACCGGTGTCGGCAAGACGGAGGTATGCCGCCAACTTGCCATCATCATGGGCGTGGAGCTGTTGCGATTCGACATGTCGGAATACATGGAACGGCACACTGTCTCGCGCTTGATCGGCGCGCCACCGGGCTACGTGGGGTTCGACCAGGGCGGGCTATTGACTGAGGCGGTCACCAAGCATCCGCATAGCGTGATTCTGCTGGACGAGATCGAAAAGGCGCATCCGGAAGTGTTCAACCTGCTGCTTCAAGTAATGGATCACGGCACGCTGACCGACAACAACGGTCGCCACGCGGACTTTCGCAACACCGTACTCATCATGACAACGAACGCCGGTGCCCGCGAAACCTCGCGCGCATCCATCGGATTCGTGGAGCAGGATCACTCGACGGATGCCATGGAGGTGATCAAGAAGATGTTTGCGCCCGAGTTCCGCAATCGCCTGGACGCCATCATGCAGTTCAATTCACTGCCGATCGAAGTCATAAAGACGGTTGTCGACAAGTTCCTGGTGGAACTGCAGGCGCAACTCGACAGCAAGAAGGTGCAGCTTGAGGTGGACGAAGCCGCCCGCGACTGGATCGCGCGGGAAGGCTACGACGAGAAGATGGGCGCCCGGCCCATGCAGCGCCTGATACAGGAAAAGATCAAGCGCCGTCTTGCGGAGGACATCCTCTTCGGGCAGCTCGCACGCGGCGGGATGGTCCGGGTCACCGTCCAGGATGGCGAACTTGCCGTGGAAGCCACGGCGCCGGAAAAGCATCCTGCCTGAAGGCTGTTTCCTGCGAGGGGTGCCCCCTCGCGCTCCCCGGCTGAAGGCTGTTTCCTGCGAGAGGTGCCCCCTCGCGCTCCCCGGCTGAAGGCTCTCCCAGCCCCCCGGTCGATTGTGGAACATCGTTCTCCGGTAGTTGGCGCTCCCGGATACGTTTGTTTCACGGAAGCCTTTAGCCCGCTGGATTCCCGCGCGCCCGTGACGCCCAGTGAACTCCAGCGTTGGTGGCGGCTTTGTTCCATGCAAGTGCCTTCTCGCGTCGCGCGACCTCGGGAGTTCGTCGTCGCCACGAGTGCGACGAATCGATCTGTTTAACGTTCGCGAAACGTGATACGGCCTTTCGAGAGGTCGTAAGGGGTGAGTTCCACCTTCACCGTGTCGCCGGTGAGTATGCGGATATAATTCTTGCGCATCTTGCCGGAGATGTGGGCGATCACCACGTGGCCATTCTCCAGTTCCACGCGAAACATCGTGTTTGGCAAGGTGTCGATTACCTTGCCCTGCATTTCTATCTGCTCTTCTTTTGCCATCTGTCCTGCTTTTTGCGACCGATCCTAAGCTGGACGGCCACGGTGGATTGTCCCGCGACGGACGTCCGCCGCAGGATTCGCTCAATTCTGCACGATGTGCCCGATCAAGTCATCACGCGCGATGCTGGCAATGCTGGTCAGGCAATGGTCCCATCGTTTGTGGCGATGTCGAAACGCCATCGGTAACGCGGTGTGGAAGTACGCCGATTTCGGGCCAGGCGATCGAGAAATTCCGTACGGCGCATCGGCCGCGCGCCTAGCGACTTCAGGTGGTCGGTGATGATCTGGCAGTCGATCAGTTCGAAATCCCAGGCCGCTAGCTGTCGCGACAGGTGGGCGAGGGCGACCTTGGATGCGTCGGGGCGTCTGGAGAACATGGACTCGCCGAAAAACATGCGGCCGAGGGAGACGCCGTACAGCCCCCCGACGAGATCGCCTTCATACCATGCTTCTACGGAGTGCGCGAAACCTAATTCCGACAAATGGGCGTATGCGCCGCGCATCGCCGGCGTGATCCAGGTGCCGCCGCCCTTGCGGGGTGCCGCGCAGCTTTCCACAACCGCTGGAAAGTCGGTGTCCATGGTGACCGTGTAGTCGCCCCGTCGAAGCCGCTTGGCCAGACTCCTCGATATTTTCATGTCGGCAGGCGTGAGCACGGCGCGCGGGTCGGGAGACCACCACAACACGGGCCCGCGGTCGTCGTCGAACCAGGGAAAGATGCCGTGCCAGTACGCATTGAGCAGGAGTTGAGGCGACAGGTCGCCGCCAATGGCTACCAGGCCTTCTCGGCTCGCATACCTGGGATCGGGAAATGCAGGTTCGACGTCGGCGAGGTCGGAATTGGCGGAGGAGGTCATGGCGCGTCGATGTACTTCTCTGCGTCCAGGGCTGCCATGCATCCGAATCCCGCCGACGTGATGGCTTGCCGATAGACGTGGTCCGCGACATCGCCAGCCGCGAACACGCCCGGTACGCTCGTGGCGGTGGCGTTGCCATCGGCGCCGCTCGCGACTTCGATGTAGCCGTCCCTCATGTCGAGCTGGCCGTCGAACAATACGGTATTGGGAGTGTGTCCGATGGCGATGAAGACGCCAGCCACGGCGACCTCGCGGGTAGCGCCGTTGCGCGCATTTCGCACTTCGATTGCTGAAACGCCGCCGCCGTCGCCGCGCACCTCTGCGAGCGTGTGACTCCACAGGAACTGGACATTTGGTCTTTCGAACAGGCGCTGCTGCAGTATCTTGTCGGCCCGCAGGGTGTCGCGACGGTGCACCAGGAGCACGCTGTTCGCGATGTTCGACAAGTACAGTGCTTCTTCCGCCGCCGTGTTGCCACCACCGATGACAGCCACGTCCTGGCCGCGATAGAAGAACCCGTCGCAAGTCGCGCAGGCGCTGACTCCGCGCCCCAGGTATGCTTGCTCGCTCGGCAATCCAAGGTACTTCGCCGATGCGCCCGTAGCAATGATCAGCGCATCGCACCGATACTCGTCCCGATCGCCAACCAGTTTGAAGGGCCGGAGTCCCAGATCGACTGAGTTGATGTGGTCGGCGGCGACAACGGTCCCGAACTTCTGGACATGGTGCTTCATGCGCTCCATCAGTTCCGGTCCCTGTAGACCGTCAGCATCGCCGGGCCAGTTGTCGACGTCCGTGGTGGTGGTGAGCTGTCCACCGACTTCGACCCCCGTAATGAGCAGAGGCTCCAGGTTCGCTCTCGTCGCGTAGAGCGCGGCTGTGTACCCGGCGGGCCCCGACCCGAGCACGATGAGATTGCGTCGCGTCATCGACCCGAGCGCGCTGCGGCCGCTTCCAGCAGGTCGACATAGGGGCCGGCCCGGGCGTGGCGGGACAGGTAGTGCGCCATGCTCGCGCCATCACCGTTTTTGGCCGTCACGTCGCGTCCGGCGTCCACATAGAGGTCGAGGAACCGGGCGAAGTCGCCAGCGCGCATGCTCCTGTATGCGAACAGCAGGACATGGAAATCCGGATCGCCTGGAACGTCGGGCGGGACCTTGCGCAGAAAGCTCGCCACTCGATCATCGTCCCACACCTCGTCGAGCACTTTCTGTTTGTCGCGCTTCATCGTCGTCAGGGTGCTCAAGTCTTGAGAAAAACGGGAGAAGATGATACTCCACGCGAACGTCGCGGTTGCCTTGGCGGTCACTCGCGCGCGGACACGCCGCCGTCGGCCAAGGGCTTCATATGGCGCACATCGGTCCCCTCGATAAGGTATACGGTGTGTTCGCAGATGTTCTTCGCGTGATCGCCGATGCGTTCCAGCGCCCGCGCCGTCCATATGGTGTTCAGGGATTGCATGACACTTTCGGCGCGCATGTGCATGCCCTGGGTCAGCGATTCGTCAATGTCCGCGAATGCTCTGTCGACCTCCGCGTCGGCCTGGATAACCGAGCGCGCCGCATCCAAATCGAGACGCGCGAAGGCGTCGAGGGTATTGGCAACCATCCTGATGACCGATTCCTGCATGTGCTTCACGCTCGCGTGTTGATCCGCCGGCAATGGCAGGTGAGAGATCTTTGCCGCCATCCTGGCGATCTTTTCGGCCTCGTCGCCCATGCGCTCGAGGTCGATGCACCCTTTCATGATGGTGATGAGCAGACGCAGGTCGCCTGCCGTGGGTTGCCGGCGCGCGATGATGTGTATGCAACGGTCATCGAGAACGCGTTCGAGCTGGTTAATCTCTTCCTCGCCCTCGCGCACCGTTTCGGCTGCTTCAGCGTCATGCGTGATGAATGCCCGCGTTGCTGTTTGCACCTGTCTTTCGACTCGCCCGCCCATATCCATGAAGCCGAGCCGAACGGATTCCAGTTCGCTGTCGTACTGTCCCGAAATGTGTCGGTTCATCGGCGCTCCTTCATCCGGGCCCGCTTAACCCCCATATCTCACCAAGCCGCTTGTTGGTTTGTTGAATGTCATTTGGTTTCAATAGGCTATTTCCGTTTTTCGGAGTTCCTCGCGGGAACAGATTGCGCTGACCGCGCCCTCGCTGGTCTTTTTTTCGCGTGCCGGCACATGCTCGCTCCAACATAAGCAGTGGCTATGCTTCCGCTCGCGAGCACCCGCACGCGAAAAAAATCCTGCGCGATCATCGCGGCCCTTGGTGAGATATGCGGGTTAACCATAGCGGCCCGTGATGTAGTCCTCCGTTTGCTGCCGTGAGGGATTCGTGAAAATCGTATCGGTGTGGTCGTGTTCGATCAGTTCGCCGAGATACAGGAACGCAGTGTAGTCCGATACGCGGGCCGCCTGCTGCATGTTGTGCGTCACGATCACGATCGTGAAGTCGTTCTTTAGCTGCTCGATCAATTCCTCGATCTTCAGCGTGGAAATCGGATCGAGCGCGGAGGCGGGTTCATCGAGCAACAGTACCTCTGGTTCGACGGCGATTGCCCGGGCGATTACCAATCGCTGCTGTTGTCCGCCAGACAGTTCGAGGGCCGATTCCTTCAGACGGTCCCTAACCTCTTCCCAAAGCGCTGCGCTTCTCAATCCCCACTCGACGCGGTCATCGATCTCCGAGCGCCCCATGCCGCGCTGTAGTCGCAGGCCGTACGCGACGTTCTCGTAGATGGACTTCGGGAACGGATTCGGGCGTTGGAACACCATGCCGACCAGCCGTCTGAGCTGCGCCACGTCGATAGATCGATCATGGATGTTCTCTCCGTTCAACGATATTTCGCCGGTTATCAGGACATCGTCGATCAAGTCGTTCATACGGTTGAAACATCGCAGCAGCGTCGACTTGCCGCATCCCGAAGGTCCTATGAAGGCCGTCACCCGGTTCTTGGGAATCTCCAGCGAAATGTCATTCAGCGCCTGATTGTCGCCGTAGAAGAGGGACACCCCTCGCACATCAAGGCAAATCTCCTCGGAAACCGCCATTCTCCCCTGTGCGGAGTCCGCCCCAGGATCCTGGCTGGGGGCGTGCCCATCGGCAATTTGCACCGGGTTGTCGGAGAAGGCTTTCAAGCTTTCGGGGCGTGGCTCTGGCATGGGTCTCATGCCTCGGCGATTTGGTAACGTTTTTCCAATCGGTTCCTGAGGGTGATGGCCGCCAGGTTCAGAACGATGACGATGAAAATCAGCAGCAGCGCCGTCGCGTAGACGATCGGTCGCGCGGCTTCCACGTTGGGACTTTGAAATCCCACGTCATAGATATGAAAACCGAGGTGCATGAACTTCCGCTCAAGGTGGACAAAGGGCGGATCGAGGTCTACGGGCAACGCCGGCGCGAGCTTTACGACGCCCAGCAGCATCAGCGGCGCAACCTCGCCCGCGGCCCGCGCCACCGCCAATATTATACCGGTCAGGATTGACGGACTGGCGATGGGCAACACGATGCGGAATAGCGTCTCCGCCTTGGTAGCGCCGAGTGCCAGGCTGCCTTCCCGGATCGCGCGCGGTATCCGTGTCAAGCCCTCCTCGGTGGAGACGATCACCACCGGCATGGTCAGTAGCGCGAGGGTAAGGGATGCCCAGATAAGCCCGGGCGTTCCGAATGTGGGTGCGGGCTGCGCTTCCCCAAAGAACAGATCATCGATCGTCCCGCCGACGAGATACACGAAAAAACCGAGACCGAACACGCCGTAGACGATGCTCGGAACTCCGGCGAGATTGTTGACAGCGATCCTGATCGCCCTGACGAGCAGACCTTGCCGAGCGTATTCGCGCAGGTATACGGCGGCCATCACACCAAGCGGCGACACTATCACAGCCATGAGAAGAACCATCATGACCGTGCCAAAAATGGCCGGGAAAATACCGCCCTCGGTATTCGCTTCGCGTGGTTCGCCGGTCAGGAAGACGCTTAAGCTCCGGGCGTAGTGGAGCAGCTTGTCGTATACCGACATGGCGTTTGGTCGCCATACGCGTATCACGTCGCCCAATGGCTGCCTGAAGCTGCGGCCATCCATGATGACAATTTCGACGACATCTCGCCGCATGGCTTCCGCGAGGGTCCGGAGCCGCGTCTCGGCCTCCTGGTACGTGGCCTTCAGCAGGCGCTCCCGCTCCGCGGTGTCGGGCGCTTCGAGGTTCCCCTGAATGACGCGCCGACGCTTTTCGAGGCGCAAACGTTCGAGCTTGTAGTTGACCGTATCGATGGTCATTGCCTGCGTGTCAGCCATCTCTTGACGCAATGCGGCGACACGCCCGAGACGTGACTGCAGTTCCTCCCAAATCCGTGTTCCGGTAGCGACCAGTGCGTCCTTCTCGTAGACAGCGGAGATGTGACCGTATGCATTGCCCCATTCGGCACGCTCGAACACGGCAATGTCGCGTGGAAAAGTCTTGTCGACGACGCTCCCGGCAGGTACCCAGTGAAAGTCCGGGGCATTTACGCGGCGGTTGCCGGTCTTTACCAGCCAACGTTCAATCGTCTCGGTGCCCGATTCGCCTGTCTGTTCGAAACTGCTGGGGTCGGTGTATTCGACATTGACCAATTCGCCGATCATCGTCGTGCCGTCGTCCAATTGCAGCACGGCGACATCGGCTGGCCAGAAAAGGGCCAGGCCGCGGGCGGCGATCAGGCCCAGCAAACCCGCGACTGCGGCGACGCCGACGCCGACAGCCATGGCGTTGAGCCAGATCCATGGGGTTCCGGACGCCCACCAGTTTTCTTTAGAGGGGTCCTCTCTCGCGGTTCCTTTTGGTCGAAGGCTCGTCCGCTCGCCCGCGGGACTGTTTATCCTGCTTTTCAACGGCATTACAGGTTGCCGTATCGGGCTCTAAGCCGTTGCCGAACCAGTTCGGCGCCGGTGTTGAAGCAGAATGTAATGAGGAACAGCACCAGCGCGGCAAGGAACAGGAGGCGGTAGTGGCTGCTGTCCACCTCCGATTCCGGAAGTTCCACGGCGATGTTGGCGGCGAAGGTACGCATCCCCTGGAAGATATTGAGATCCATCAGGGGCGTATTGCCTGTCGCCATGAGCACGATCATGGTTTCGCCGACGGCTCGGCCGAGACCGATCATCAGGGCCGAAAGGATACCGGGGCTTGCGGTCAGGATGACGACGCGCGTCAGGGTTTGCCAATCTGTCGCGCCGAGCGCGAGGGACCCGATGGTCAGGTGGCGCGGCACGCCGTGAATCGCGTCTTCGGAAATGGCGAAGATGACGGGGATGACGGCCAGGCCCATGGCTATGCCGACCACCAGCGCATTGCGCTGGTCATAGTCGAGTCCGAGTGTGGCGAGAAACCACGCCTGCGCATCTCCGCCGAACAACAGGCGTTCAAGCTCGCCGTCGATTGCGAACACCGCCCATGTCGACAAGACCAGGACCGGTATGCTGAGCGCGGCGAACCAACCGTCGAATGGCCGCGTCACGCGGCTGGGCAACAAATGCCAGAACCACGCGAACACCAGCATGCAGATGGGCGCGGCGACGAAGAGCGAAAGCACGGCCGACAGGTTTTGTTCCACAAGCGGGGCGAACCACAGTCCCGCCAGGAAGCCCAGAATCACCGTGGGCATTGCCGCCATGATCTCTATTCCGGGTTTGACCCAGCGCCGCATCGGTGCCGCCATGAAGTACCCGGTGTAGACGGCCCCCATTACAGCGATGGGCGTCGCGAAGATCATCGCGTAGAAGGCCGCCTTCAACGTGCCGAAGAGCAGTGGAGAGAACGAGAATTTTGGCTCGAAATCGTTGTCCGCGGAAGAACTCTGCCAGCTATGAACGGGCTCCGGATAGCCCTCGTACCAGACCTTGTGCCACAGCGCTGACCAGGAAATCTCCGGGTGATGATTGGTGACCGCGTAGCGGCGCAGGCCGCCGTCGGGCATCGCGAGGAATATCCGGTCGGAACGCGGCGAAAACACCGCCGCCGACGGTGTTGTCAGTCCCGTCGCAAACGAAGCCAGGTAGCGCTCGGAGGTCGGGTGCAGCAGATGCATTCCACCTTGGGCATCCAGCACCATCATGCCCTTGCGGCGTTGTTCCGCCACGACTGCCGCAATGGCGTCGCCAAACTCGAAGTTGCGCGCCGGAACCAGGGTTGTGCCGCCCGAGCCGCCTCGCAGGATCCACTGGGTCAGATTTCCGCTGCTGTCTGCCGCCATCAGCGAATAGCGTCCCAACAGAGGCGTCATGACGGAAAATTCGACGCCATCGCGAATCAGGCGCCCGGAATAGGTCTCGGCGGCCGTGTCCAGGACGGCGATGTCGTAGACGATCACGGCGCCCTCGGAATTCGTCGCATAGAGCCAACTGCCTCGAGGGCCGAAGTAGAGGCGGTCAATGCTCCGCCCGGGCAGTATGTCGACCCTGCGCGGAAACGCCAACGCGTCGTCAACCTGCTCGAATTGCCAAATCCGAATGCTGCCGGCAGCGTCGAGTACCGCAACGCGCAACACTGACTCCTCAAGGTAGAAGTCGAATTGTCGTCCATGAAACAAACGCCCGGGGGGAGCGTCAGCGACCAGGAGCGGTTGATCCATGGTCGGCGAGGGGGGCCGGGCCGCGGAACTCCCAGGTTCGTGGTGTATCGCAGGTTGGCTGGGTTCTTGCCCGGTCAGAATTGCGCCGAGAGGCAGTGGTTTGCCGCCGAACAATCGGTCTACTCGATCTTCGAGATAGCCGATGTCACCGTCGAAGCGCCTGCGGAACCAGACGCGAACGAGTGTCGCCCTGCCATCCTCGCCAACCAGTGCATAGATATCGTTGCTGGGAAATACGAGCCGGACGGCGGCGAGAGGATACTGCGTCAAACGTTCGGAACGCCGGAGGATGCCGGTTTCTGGATCTACGAAGAAAATGGTGCCATCGGCGTCGATTGCATAGAGCGACTCGACGCTGTCGTTGGTGCCTGCGGCAAGAATGTTGCTCGCGGGCAAACGCAGACCGTCGAGTTCGCTGATGTCCGCTGGGCGGAAGATCGGAGCCGCGACCATCAGCAGGTAAAAGAAGATGAGCGTGATCGCGCCGATAATCGCGCCGCCCCCGAAACCGACCACGCGTGCGGTCAGCTTGTCGACGATTCGCCGCCGCCAGGGCAAGCCTGGGATCACCTGTCTCCCTCGCGGAGATTTTTCAGTTCGCCCATTGCCAGGCGGGGGGATAGCGGGATGTAGCCGCCTTTCTGCACGATCATCTGCCCTTCACGGGATAGCACGAACTTGAGAAATTCCGTTTCGAGCGGCCGCAGAGGCGAATCGGGTCGCTTGTTTACGTAGATGAACAGGAACCGCGTGAGGGGATAGGATCGATCTGTGGTATTCGGCGCGGCTGCTTCAAATGCCGTTGTGTTGCCAATTCTCGCGAGAGGCACCGCGCGCACCCCGGAAGTTCGGTAGCCTATGCCCGAGTAGCCAATGCCGTTCAGTGACGAAGTGATGGCCTGAACAACCGACGCGGAGCCCGGCTGCTCGTTGACAGTGTTCTTGAAATCGCCGGAACATAGCGCCTTTTGCTTGAAGTAGCCGTAGGTGCCGGATACGGAGTTGCGCCCGTAGAGTTGCATCGGTCGCATCGCCCAGGCGCCCGTCAGACCGGCGTCGCCCCAGGTGCGGATATCCTTGTCGCCGCCGCAGCGGCGAGATACGGAGAAAACCGCGTCGACTTCCGACAGCGACATGGACTTGATCGGGTTGTCCTTGTGGACGTACACCGCCAGCGCATCGACGGCAACCCGGACGGCGGTCGGCTTGTAGCCCCGCCGGGTCTGGAATGCTTCGATCTCCTTGTCCTTCATCAAGCGGCTCATTGGACCGAGATTGGAAGTGCCTTCCGTCAGCGCGGTCGGAGCGGTGGAGGAACCCGGGGCCTGGACCTGAATGTTGACGTTGGGGTAATGCCTCTTGAATGCCTCGGTCCATAGGGTCGTGAGATTGGCCAGCGTGTCGGATCCGGTGCTCGACAGATTGCCCGAAATCCCGCTAACGCGTTCATAGGCCGGCAAACCCGCTGCGGCTTCGGCGGCGGGCGCGGCCACGGCAAGCAATGTCAGGGCGGCTAACAATGTCGGCGCGCCGAGCGCCGGCAACATCCGATTCATGGAACTGATCGTTCGATGCCGCGGTCTTCGTATTCAGCTTCCCGGGCTGCGGCTGGAAACTCGCAGAAGAAGAGGCTGCCCTTGCCGAGTTCGCTCTCGAGCCTCAGCACGGAACCGTGACGTCGTAGTACATGCTTGACAATCGCCAGTCCGAGTCCAGTGCCACCCCTGACCCGAGACCGCGCGAGATCGATGCGATAGAAGCGTTCCGTGAGCCGCGCCAGGTGCTCGGGCGCGATGCCCATGCCCTGGTCCCGAACTTCAAAGCGTGGACCGTCCTCGCGGTCGAACCAGCGCACGTTGATGGTGCCGCCTTCGGGGCTGTAGCGGACCGCATTTGTGATCAGGTTGGCGAATGCGCTAAAGAGTTCGTCAGGTACGCCCCTGATTCGCAGGCACTTCTCCGACTCCAGCGTCAACGTATGCCCCCCGCCCGACAAACCGCGCGCCTCGGCCACGATGATGTGCAGTATGTGGGACACGTCGACGCATTCGATCACGGACTCGTTCGGCATAGCCCCCGACTCAAGCCTTGTAAGCGTCAACAGATCGTCGACCAGCGCCTGCATCCGCCGCACGGGGCTGACCAGCTTTGGCAGGATTGTTTTCAGAATGTCGTAGTCGGCGTCGGTCGACTGCTCGAGATAGCCGACGATCACTGTCAGCGGCGTACGCAATTCGTGAGACACATTGGCAACGAAGTCCTGTCGCATCGTCAACGCGCGATTCAATTCGGTGATGTCGCGCACCACGATGAGCGTGCGGTCTTCATCGATGGGGATGCGACGTAGTTCAAGGCGGCGCGTGTTGTCGGCCGGTGCGGCGATTTCGACGATTTCGCCGTCGGCGTTCCCCCGCAGCAGCCCGCCCGCCTCGGGGTCGCGCACGAGCGTCAGGATGTTCTGTCCCCGGTCGTGGGAGGACAGGCCCAACAGCCGACGCGCGGCCTGGTTGAAATCTTCTATCTCGCCGGATTGCCGAACCATTGCCAAGCCGTCCGGAACCGCCTCGGCCGTACGCTGCAGGGCGCGTAGCGACCGCAGCAATTGGCGGCTCCGGTCCCTGCCGGATCGTATCGTACGGTATACGCGATATGCCGCAACGCGCCATCCGCGGTCCCGTGTTCCCGGCCGGGCCAGCGGGCGCTCGGACCAACGCAGGAATTGCCGGTATTGCAGCGTGCCGTACAGGATTGCGACGCTGAGCCCAAGGACCAGACCCCACGCGATGCTGTCGGTCGCCAATGCGGCAACAGCCGTGATCGCGCCGACCGCCAGCAGGCGCAAACGGTCATTAATCGCCACGCGCTCCCCGGTCGGAGTCTTCGGCGGCAAACCGATACCCGATGCCTCGGACTGTCTCGATGCACCGATCAGCGCCAAACGGCGCCAGCGCTTTTCTCAGCCGCAGAATGTGCACATCGACGGTGCGTTCCTCGACGAAGATGTTTCGGCCCCAAACGCGGTCGAGAAGCTGCGCGCGATCGAAGGTGCGCTCAGGCCAGCGCATCAGTTGCTCCAACAGTCGAAACTCGAGCGGCCCGACGCGCACGCGAGCCCCGTCTACCGTCACCCGGTGGGCGCGGGTATCCACTTCAATCGGACCCGCGGTGATCTTGCCGTCGGCCGAATTCCCGGCCCGACGCAACAGAGACTTGACGCGGGCGATCAACTCCTTGGGTGAGAAGGGTTTGATCACGTAGTCATCGATGCCGGCGTCGAAACCCGTCAGCTTGTCCGATTCCTCGCCGCGAGCGGTGAGCATTATCAACGGCAGTTCCGAAGTCAGGGGATCCCGGCGCAGACGGCGCACCAGATCCACGCCGCTCATTCCAGGCAGTCTCCAATCGATGATGAGCAGCTTCGGCGGAGGTCCCTGGAGCCGCTCCAGCGCTGTCTCGGCGCTATCGGTTTCGACTACATCGAATCCGGCTCGAACGAGCGAGAACGAAAGCATTTCCCGTATTTCCGGCTCATCCTCGACGAGCAGAATGCAATCGGCGACCATGCGCTCCTCTGCTGCACGCTACCGGCCTGGTCGGGCGGTCTCTTTGTTGGGCGGGCGACGATAAGTATGAAGCAATGTGACAATGAAATATGACAAAAAGATGAATCGTCCGGAATGGTTTTCAAGCGCCTTCCCTGCGGTGACATGGGTCTGGCCCGGACATTTCTCGAGGTGATATCTTGCTTGACATGCCACCGGGGTTTCGTGATGCTTCGACCGCCGACCGTGCGCGGCGACGCAGACGGGTCGCTCTATAAAATTCGGGCGCGTACGGGCGGAGCTGACACGCGACTGCGGCGTCGAGGGGGTTAGAGGGATTGTCGAAGGGAAAGTCAGGGGCCAAATCCGACGCGTCGGGAGCGGTGTCGGGCATTTGGTATGAATCAACCGGACATCGCGTAGGAAATGGAATGAAGAGACATCGTATTCTGAGACGCGCGGCGGTATCGGCAATTGGACTCGGCTGTGCCGTCGGCGTGACTGTCGGCGGCGCAACGCTTGACGACATTTTCGCCGTTGCCGAGCGCGTCAACACGCAGGCGCGCACTTCGCAGGGGAAGATCGAGGCCCTGACGGAAGAAACCCGCAAGCTGTATATCGACTACAAGCTTGTGCTCGACGAAATCGAGGGGCTTCGGGTTTACAACCGACAACTGGGGCGGCGGATCGCCAACCAGGAGCAGGACCTGGCGCAGTTGTCCGACTCCATTGACCGGGTCACCGTGATCGAACGCCAGGTCACGCCGCTGATGCTGCGCATGATCGACGGCCTGGAACGGTTCGTCGATCTTGACCTGCCTTTCCTGCTGAACGAACGGCGCGGTCGGGTTGAACGGCTCCGCACCATCATGGACCGGGCCGACGTCGCGGTGTCCGAGCAGTTCTCCCAGGTCCTGCAGGCGTACCAGATCGAGAACGAATACGGCCGTACCATGGAAGCGTACGGAGACACCATCACCGTCGATGGCACGAGCTATATCGTCGACGTATTGAAGATGGGGCGCGTGGCGCTCGTCTACCAGACGAGCGACGGCGAGCAGACGGGGATGTGGAATGCCTCCACCAAAGGTTGGGAGCCGTTGGGCGATGAGTACACCGCCCCGGTACGCAACGGCATTCGCATGGCCCGCCAGCAGCTCGCTCCGGGACTACTGGTCCTGCCCATCATCAACGCGGCGGAGGCACGATAATGACAGCGAAAGTTTCGATGACGGCGCGATGGTGCCTTGCGGCAGCGGTAATGTGCGCGGTCGGCGCTGCGGCGCAGGAGGCCACGGGCGCCACCGAGGCCGATGCTTCACTTGAGCTGGTTCCCGCGGACACCCTGGGCGAACTATTGAAGAACGTCGAAGAGCGGCGCGTTGTCGAGAGCCGCGAACACGTTCAAAGGGAACGGGAGTTCCTGGAGAAGAAGAACGAGCAGCAGCGAATGCTGAACAATGCGCGCGCCGAGCGGCGCCGCGAGGAGCAGCGCAGCGAGCGTCTCGAAACCAAGTACGAGGAGAACGAGATTCTCATCGGCGAGCGTCAGGAACAACTGGACAAGCGCCTGGGTTCGCTACGTGAGCTGTTCGGCGTGCTGCAGCAGGTCTCCGGCGACGTTCGCGGGCAGTTCGAGGGTTCCGTCATCAGTGTCGAATATCCGGGCCGGGGTGACTGGTTGGGCGAATTCGCCGCCAAGATGGGGACTTCGACCCAACTCGCGACCATTCAGGAAATGGAGAACCTCTGGTTCGAGATGCAACGCGAGATGACCGAGTCCGGCAAGATCTCCCGGTTCAACGCGACGGTCAACAAACTGAACGGCGAACGCGTCGACACCGAAGTCATTCGCGTCGGGGCCTTCAACGTCGTTGCCGACGGGGAATACATCAACTACGACGTCAATTCCGGTGAACTGGTAGAGCTGGGGCGTCAGCCCTCCGCGCGGTTCTCGAATACGGCCGAAGATCTTTCGGAGGCCGACCCCGGCGAGGTGGTTCCCTTCGCAATCGACCCGTCCCGCGGATCGATGCTGAGCCTTTTGATTCAGGCAGCCACGGTTGGAGAGCGGGTCGGATCGCCATTCGGAGGTATCGCCAAGGGCGAGTGCTGGCTCCCGTTCTGTGACGGACAGGGCGGATATGTCGGCTCGGTGATCATTCTGGGCGGCCTGCTTGGTGTGCTGTTGGCATTGGAACGCTTGGTCGTCCTGTTCCTTGTGCGCGGCAAGGTCAACCAGCAGAAGCGATCAGACACATTGAGCAACGACAACCCGCTTGGACGGCTACTCAATGTCTACGAAGAGAACAAGAACATCGATGTAGACACCCTGGATCTGAAGCTGGCGGAGGGAATACTGAACGAGACCCCCAGATTGACACGCAACATCACCCTGATACAGGTGATTTCCGTGGTGGCCCCGTTGCTGGGCCTGCTGGGTACGGTGATCGGGATGATCCTGACGTTCCAGGCCATCACACTGTTCGGTACGGGCGATCCGAAGACCATGGCAGGCGGTATCTCCACCGCCCTGATGACGACGGTGCTCGGTCTGTGCGTGGCGATTCCCACGGTGTTGCTGCACTCGATCGTCAATACGGTCAGCAAGTCGATCATTCACATACTCGATGAAGAGAGCGCCGGCCTGATCGCGGAACGCGCAGAGGCAGCCGGGCGCCCCTTGGGTTAAGAGAGGTAGGCCGTGATTGGTGACGCATATCTAGCGGTCGTCGCCTACATCGAGCAGGGCGGCAACGTCCTGTATTTGATCGCTATCGTCACGTTCCTGATGTGGACGCTGCTGGTCGAACGTTTCTGGTATTTCCAGACGGAACACAAGCGGGTAATCCTCGACGCTTCGGATGCTTGGGAAGGGCGCCCGGAACGGCGCTCCTGGAGCGCGCGCGAAATTCGGGCCGCGATCATTTCCCAGACCTCGGCGCGCATTACAGGCTCGCTGCCGATCATCCAGACCTGCGTGGCCCTGTGTCCGCTGCTGGGTCTGCTCGGCACGGTCACCGGCATGATCACCGTATTCGACGCCATGGCGACGCAGGGTGGCAACGCGCGGTCGATGGCGGCCGGGGTATCCATGGCCACGATTCCTACAATGTCCGGGATGATCGCATCCTTGTCGGGCCTCATGGCAAGCACCGTGGTGCGACGAAGGATCGAGTACGAGACCGAGTCGTTTGAACAACGCCTGACAATGGATCATTGAAGGTCGCAAGCGGCGACGGCGTAGTGACTGCGCAATATAGCTAGACGAGAGGATAATCCGGTGCGGCAGATTCGAACCCACTCCCGATCCGACGACGATTCGGATCTGAACTTGACGCCGATGCTGGATGTCGTGTTCATCATGTTGATTTTTTTCATCGTGACCGCGACGTTCATCAAACAGGCCGGTATCGAAGTCTTCCGTCCCGACGCGCAGACCCAGGAACAGAAGCCTACGGTGAGCGTACTGGTGGCCATCAGCGAAGCGGGCGAAATCTGGATCGACAAGAAACAGGTGGACCCGACGGCGGTGGCCGCCCACATCGAACGCCTTCATATCGAGAATCCGAAAGGAGGCCTGGTCATCCAGGCCGACCGGAACGCCAAGTTCGAGGTGCTGAAAGCCGTGTTGGATGCGGCGCGATCGGCAAGTCTGACTGAAGTGGCGATAGCCACGGAGAAGTAGCAAACAATAGCGATTGCCAGAGAGCACTGAAGGAGGAGTCCGCATGATCACGCGTTACGTCGTCGGTGTCGCAGCCGGGTTGGTTGTCACCTTCCTGCTGTTCCTTCTCATGCAGGCCCTGATCAAGAGCGACAAGAGCCCGTTTACCGACGCCGGGCAGGGCCGGATCCTCGACTTCGTTCGATTGGAGGAAGATCAGGAACTGATCACCAAAAAGCGCAAGCCGAAACCGCCGCCACCCCCCGATGAGCCACCGCCCGACATGCCGAAGCCAGACTTCGATTCCAATATCAGCCAGGGCGTGGAGATTGGCTCGGTGCAGATCCAGGTAGATCACAATCTCTCCGGCACCGGCGGATTCACAGCCGACGGCGAATACCTGCCAATCGTCAAGGTGGCGCCGATCTACCCTCGACGGGCCCAGACGCGCGGCATAGAGGGATACGTGTTGCTCGAGTTCGTCGTCATGGCCTCGGGCGCCGTGCGCGATCCCGTTGTGATAGAAGCCAAGCCTCCCGGAATCTTTGATCGCTCCGCAATTCAGGCTGCGCTGAAGTTCAAGTACAAGCCGAAGGTGGTCAACGGCGAACCGGTCGAGGTTGGGGGAGTACGCAACCTCATCAAATTCGAGCTTGAGGACGCATAGGAGGCGAGCATGCGGGTCTATCCAGTAGCCAGGACGCTAGTCGCGGTCTTTCTTCTTTCCCTGTTTCCGCTCCCAGCCGGTGTAAGCGACGGTATCGCGTTCGCCGCCGAAGAGAAAAAACAAACGCGGCGCGTGCCGACAATGACGGAGGCGACCTACAAGAAATTGGCCCAGGCGCAGGAATTGATCGATGCGGAGGACTATCAGGGCGCCCTCGGTGCCTTGAACGGCATGCTTGATCGACGACGGCGCTACAACGGCAATGAACTCGGCGCCATATATAACATGATGGCGTTCGTCTACTACGCGGTCGACCGGTACGATCAAGCCATCGTCGCCTACGAACATGTGCTGGAGCAGGGCGATCAGATCAGCGAAGGAATGGAAACGCAGATCATCTACAGTCTGGCCCAGCTGCATTATTCGGAAGAGAACTTCAACGAGGCGTTGCATTACATGCAAACGTGGCTGGATCAGGCCGACAGCCCAAGCCCCGAGCCGCATATCTTCATGGCGCAGGTCTACTACCGGATGGATGACTTCCCGAACGCGACCATCCATGTGGAGAAGGCGATCAACATCGCGCAGGAACGGGGCACCGAAGTCAAGGAGCCCTGGTGGGGATTGCTGAAGTATCTCTACTTCGAACAGGACGACTGGGCGAAGGTGCTCGATATCCTGGAGATCCTGGTGCGCGATTTTCCGAAACGCGAATACTGGGTGCAGCTCGGTCAGGTGTACGGGCAGGAAGGCTACGAAAGCAAACAGGTGTATACCTATGAGGCGGCGCATGTGGCGGGGTATCTGGACCGCGAGTCCGATATGCGCAACTATGCGGGCTTATTGATGCAGAGCACCGTGCCATACCGCGCGGCGAAATGGCTGCAGAAGGCTATCGATGAGGGCATCGTGGAAGATACCCCGGATAACCTTCAGTCGCTTGGCCAGGCGTACCAAATGGCGCAGGAGGTGGACTCCGCGATTCCCGTCTTCGAGAAGGCCGGCACCAAGTCGGACGACGGGGAGATTCTCGCTCGTCTGGCCACGTTGTACCTGGAAAAGGACGAGTACAAGAAGTGTACCGATTCGGCTGAGAGCGCCCTCGAAAAGGGTGGCTTGCGGAAACCGTTCAATACGCAGGTCATTCACGGAATGTGCCTGTTCAACCGTGATCGTCTGACTCAGGCGAGAAAGGTATTCGTCGGGGCGCGTACCGCCGCGCGCGGGGCCAAGGATAGGAACGTCGAAAGAATCTGTTCGCGCTGGGTCGCTCATATAGACAATGAGGCGAAGCGCAGGGAACTGCTCGCGGCGGCGGACTAACGAGCCTTTTCCCCTTTGACCGCGCGGCGCGCTCCAAGGTGTTTACGGGGATCGTTCAGGAGCGTTGCGAAGTCATCGCGGCGCAGCGCGAGGGCGCGCTCACAACGCTTTCCGTCGATCTTGGGCGTTTGGCCGAGGGCCTGACAACTGGCGCGTCGGTCGCGCTGAACGGTGTCTGCGCGACGGCGACGCGCGTGTGCGGGACCGTCGCGACATTCCATCTGGTCCAGGAAACCACCGTCCTCACAAATCTTGGAGAGGCGGCGACCGGCGATCTTGTGAACGTTGAACGATCATTCAAGGTCGGGGACGAAGTGGGTGGCCATGTGCTGTCCGGCCATGTCGCGTGCACCGCTCGCGTGACGCGCATTGAAACCACCGAAGGGCTTGCGTCGGTATCAGTATCAGTACCAAGACCTTGGCCGAACTATCTGATGAAAAAGGGTTTCATCGCCCTCGACGGCGCTAGCCTGACCATCGCCGAATTGAATCGAGATACGGGGAGCGCAACGGTGAAGCTGATTCCCGAGACGCTCGTTCGCGCCGGATTCGAGGATAGGGCGGTAGGCGACCGTCTGAACCTGGAAGTGGACTATCGGACCCAGGCGGTGGTCGACACCGTGCGGGAATTGCTGCGCGACAAGACACTCCTGCGGGAGATCGCGGGCTAGTGCCACAAAACCCGTCGCCCTATCGGGCGCCGTCTTTTGCCCCCGCCCAAGCCCACCTATCATCCTGTCGACCGTGCCGCTATTGCGGCAAGTCCGACAGCCTGTTAGCGCCACAAAAACCGTCGCCCTGGCGGGCGCCGTGTTTTGCCCCCCGCCAAGCCCACCTATCATCCTGTCGATCTCGCCGCCAGTGCGGCAAGTCCGACAGCCCGCTAGCGCCAGCCCGGCCGCGAACGTTCAACCGTTCTCGACCATTCCCTCGTTGAGCGATCCGGATCGGAAACCCGCCAGGTCCAGGGCGACGAACCGATATCCGCAAGCCTTCACCCTTTCGACGATGGCGTCCCGTCGCGCCAGCGCCTTTTCGAACTCTGTCCCGACCAGTTCCAGGCGAGCGACATCGCCGTGGTGGCGGACGCGGAACTGCGAAAAACCGAGGGCGAGCAAAGCGCTTTCGGCGCGCTCGATCTGGCGCAGCAAGCTCGCGTCGATCGCGGTGCCGTAGGGCACGCGGCTCGACAGGCAGGCGGACTGCGGCTTCTGCGCGTTCTCAAGGCCGAGGGTCTCCGCTAGCTGGCGGATATCAGCCTTGCTGAAGCCGGTCTCCACCAGGGGTGATCGGACGCCATGCTCCCTGGCGGCGATGAGTCCCGGGCGGTGGTCGCCCAGGTCGTCGAGGTTCGTGCCGTTGAAAATCGCGTCAAAACCTTCGGTTTCGGCGATCTGCGCCAGGTGCGTGTAGAGCGACATCTTGCAATAGAAACATCGATTGGTGGGATTTGCGCGATAGTCAGGGTCGTCAAGTTCGTCTGTCACGATGACGCGGTGCGGCATGTGCCATCGATCGGCAAGTTCCTTCGACAAGGCGAGATCGTCGCGCTTCAGGCTTTTCGAGCCGGATGTCACGGCCAATGACCTGGGCCCTAACACCTTCGCGGTGACGTAGGCCACAAGCGATGAATCGACGCCGCCCGAATACGCCACGACGGCGGAGTCAAAACTGCCGACAAACGATTTCAAGGCGGCATATTTCGCCTGCAAGGTGCTCATGCCCGCATCTTATAGCCGATTGACAAGGCTTGCGAGGAAGCCCGCGCCAAACCCGTTGTCGATATTGACCACGCAGACGCCGGATGCGCAACTGTTCAACATGCCGAGCAGCGCCGCGACGCCACCGAAAGATGCGCCATAGCCAACACTCGTGGGAACCGCGATGACAGGTTTGTCCACCAGACCGCCAACGACGCTTGGCAGCGCGCCCTCCATGCCGGCCACGACGATCAACACCTTCGCCTCTCGCAACGTCGTGAGCCTCGCTAATAGACGATGCAGCCCGGCGACGCCAACATCGCTTATTCGCGTTACCGGCGTGTCGTAGAACTCGCACGTGACGGCAGCTTCCTCGGCGACCGGCGCGTCGGAGGTGCCCGCCGTGACGACAGCGACCGTGGTCGGCGCTGGCGTGCCGCCGGACGTCTTGTATGTGATCACGCGGGCTGTCGCATGGTATTCGGCGCCGTCAAGTTCTCCTTGGAGGGCGGCAAACTTGTCCGCCTGCACGCGCGTGATGAGGACGTTTTCGCCGCGGGCGCGCAGTGCCCGAAAAGCCGTCAGGATCTGTTCCGGCGTCTTGTGTTCGCCGTAGATGACCTCGGCAGCTCCCGTGCGGCGGCGACGGTCATGGTCGACGGTCACGTCTCCCGCGGGCTCGAAATACGAGACATCGATGCGTTGGAGGGCATCGGTGCGCGAGACCTCGCCAGCCCGGTAGGCCTCGAGGATGGCGGCGAGATTCTCTAGTCGTTCATCCATGCAGCGATCTCCTGGTCGACCGCGTCCTTCAGCATCAGGTAGCTATCGCCACGCGCGCGGGCGAGGGCGAGAATGTCGTCGTGTTCGGACTTCCAGCGCTTACGACCATCGGGCAACTCGGCCACCTTGACGCGAACCTTGCCGAATGTCGTCTCGACGGTCGCGGTGCGTCGCGGCAGCATCCACTTTTGCACCTCGTGAAAACGCACGCCGATGGTTGTGGAATCGACCGTCAGACGCTGCACCACGGCTTCGAGCCGATCTGGCGGAGCCAGGACGGAAACCGTGTGTCCCGGCCGGGACTTTTTCATCAGGGCCGGCGTCACCATGACATCCCTGGCGCCAATAGCGAACAGACCATCGATCAGCGGCTGAAATGCTTCGGGTCGCATGTCGTCGATATTGCACTCTATCTCGACATTGGTTTCGACATCATAGCCATAAACCTTGTCGGCCCTGGCTGTACCGAGGACGACACGCAACACGTTTGGAAGGTCGAAGTCCTTTTGCCCGATCCCATAGCCGATACGTTCGGCGACGAAGTCGCGGGGTTCGCCGAATACGTCGACCGCGCACTTGAGAATCGTCGCCCCGGTCGGTGTAGTCGCTTCGCCGTCGACACCGCCGTAGCGGCAGGGCACGCCCTGGAGCAACAACGCGGTGGCTGGGGCGGGCACCGGCATCCGACCATGCTCGCAAAGTATCGTGCCGCCGCCGACTTCGACCGGTCGCGACAGCACCCCCTCAACACCCAGATACTCCAGACCAAGCGCGGCGGCGACGATGTCGACAATTGCATCCGTCGCGCCGACTTCGTGAAAGTGCACCTCCTGCACGTCGATGCCGTGGACAACGGCTTCCGCTTCTCCCAAGGCCTGGAACATCGTGACGGCGCGCTCTTCTATGGCGCGACTGTAACTGGCGCGTTCGATGATTTCGATGATCTGTGCCAGACGACGATGAGGTCTGGGCCCATCCTTGCGCAGAACGACGGTGGCCCTGGAGCCTCTGATGCCCATCTTGGTCGCCGTTTCGACTTCGAGTACGAATTCGGACTTGAGCGAGAGTTTTGCGAGTTGGCTGCGCAGGTAGTCCGTCGGTACGCCGATGTCGACCATCGCGCCTATGTGCATGTCGCCGGAGATTCCGCTGAAACAGTCGTACAGGAGCGTACTTTCCATGGGCCGATGTTAACGCAGGGCAGGGCGGGCGGTCCGGTGTGTTTGGATTTCGCGTATTGACAAGATAGCCTTCGCGTTCGGACAACCCGCGCGCTACAGCAAGCTCGCTCCACATTTTGACTACTAGGGACGCAATGACCCCCGACTACGACCTGTTCGTCATCGGTGCCGGTTCAGGTGGCACGCGCGCTGCGCGCATGTCCGCCGCGTTGGGCGCCAAAGTTGCTATCGCCGAGGAACTTCATCTGGGCGGGACATGCGTCAATGTCGGCTGCATTCCCAAAAAACTGTTCGTGTACGGGTCGCATTACGCGGAGGATTTCCAGGATGGCGCGGCGTACGGCTGGACCACATCCGGCGAGACCTTCGACTGGCCGACCCTGCGCGACAACAAGACGCGGGAAATAGAGCGTCTCAACGGCGTGTATCAGGGCCTGCTGGAGGGACCGGGGGCCGAGATCATCCGCGAACGGGCCACCTTGGTGAACGCCTACACTGTGGACGTAGGGGGCGAAACGGTCACGGCGGAGAATATTCTGATTGCCACCGGCAGCCGGCCCAGCGTGCCGCCGTTCCCGGGCCATGACCTCGCGATCACATCGGATGACGCCTTCTATCTGGATACGTTTCCGGAGCGAGTAGTCATCATCGGTGGGGGTTACATTGCCGTCGAGTTCGCCGGAATATTCAAAGGACTTGGTGCCGAGACAACACTGCTGTATCGGGGACCGTTGTTTTTGCGCGGCTTCGACGGGGGCGTGCGCAACTTTATCGCGGGAGAACTACGCGGAAAGGGGGTTGCGCTGCGTTTCGATACGCAGATCGACAGCATCGAGAGGGTAGCCGGGGGTCTTGTTGTTCGCACACGCGCGGGAGACGCGCTTGAAGCTGACGTGGTCCTTTGCGCCACAGGCAGGGGGCCCAATACTGCCAGCCTTGGTTTGGCCCAGGCGGGCGTCGAACTTGGGCGGTCGGGGGGAGTACGCGTAGACGACCGCTATCGGACCAGCGCGCCTCACATACGCGCCATTGGCGATGTCGTTGGCGGCGTCCAACTTACCCCGGTTGCCATCGCCGAAGGCATGTGCATCGCCTACAACCTGTTCGGCGGAGAAGAACGCAACGTGGACTATGAGGGTATCCCCACGGCGGTCTTTTGCCAGCCGAATATCGGTACTGTCGGCCCAACCGAAGAACGCGCCCGTCGCAGTTATCCCGGCTTGAAGGTATTCGAGTCGACGTTTCGTCCCTTGAAGCACACGCTGACGGGACGCGGGGAGCGAACCATGATGAAGTTGCTGGTGGACGGCGACAGCGACCGCGTGGTCGCGGCGCACATGGTGGGTCCCGAAGCTGGCGAGATCATCCAGGGCTTGAGCGTTGCGATCAAGGCTCGGGCCACCAAGGCGGACTTCGATCGCACAATTGGCATCCATCCAACCGCCGCCGAAGAGTTCGTGACCATGCGCGAAGCCCGGGCATGAGAGGAATCTCACCAGGGAACGCCGGACCATGAGGATATTCCCCTTGGGGTCGGAGCGCGCGGTCGGGGCGCGCTTTGACGCGACGCGCGCGGGTCGCTGATCGCTTTGCCAGGCATGGTGTCCCTGCGCGACAGAGAGGCCGCTGATGCAGGCGTTTGAGGACTTTCTTCGCTTCCTCGATGGATTGTTGGGATCCGCCGCCTACTTTCCGCTCGTTTTGCTTGGCGTCGGCATCTTCTTCACGCTGTACCTCGGCTTTCCGCAAATACGCTTCTTCAAACGCGCATGGGGCGTGCTTGCTGGCCGCTATGCCAAACCTGGCAGTCCCGGAGACACGAGTCACTTTCAGGCGCTTTCGACCGCGCTGTCTGGAACGGTCGGTACGGGCAATATCGGCGGCGTCGCCCTGGCCATCTTTCTCGGAGGCCCGGCGGCGCTGTTCTGGATGTGGGCCACGGCGTTCGTCGGCATGACGACCAAGTTTGTCGAAGTCACGCTGTCTCACAAATATCGCGTCAAGGACGATGCGGGACGGATCTCCGGTGGTCCCATGTACTACATGGAGCGCGGTCTCAACATGAAATGGCTAGCGGTGTGTTTTGCCGTGGCGACCATCGTCAGTTCCTTTGGTTCCGGCAATATGCCCCAGAGCAACAACGTGGCCTCGGGCATGTACGCGTCATTCGGCGTGCCGACATGGGTTACCGGACTGGTGCTGGCTACGCTGCTCGGGCTGGTCATCATCGGTGGCATCACCCGCATCGCCAAGGTGACGTCGACAATCGTTCCTGTCATGGGCGTGCTCTACGCCATTGGCGCGGTTGCCGTGATTGCTACCAATGCCGAAGCCGTGGGCCCGGCCTTTGTTTCCGTTTTTCGGGAAGCGTTTACCGGTAGCGCGGCGACGGGAGGCTTTCTCGGCGCGACTTTTATCTATGCATTCAACCGAGGGGTCAACCGGGGGCTCTTTTCCAACGAGGCGGGGCAGGGGTCCGCAGCGATCGCTCACGCCTCGGCGCGCGCCGACGAGCCCGTATCGGAAGGCTTGGTGTCGATCCTCGAACCGTTTCTCGACACGCTGATCATCTGTACCTTGACCGGACTCGTCATCCTCGCATCGGGCGTGTGGACGGAGAAGTTCGCGACGGACTTCCAGCGGTTCGATACGGAATTCGTCGCCGGGACGTGGAATGAGGACGACCCGGAGCACGTTCGGGCGCTGTTCGCGCATCTGGATATAGCGCCGCCGGAGAACGACCCCGTACGACCGGCCAATGGAGAATTTGCCGTGGTGGACGGAAAGCTCGCCACGGCCGACCTGACGGTGTTACATAACCGTTCGGTGGCGGAGGATGTATTGGTCCTCGTCGACGGGGAGCCGCACAACGGCACCGTTCGGATAGCCGATGGAGCCTTGGTTGATCAAGCGACGATTCGGGGGCGTTCGCTGCTGCATTCGGTACCGCTCACGGCAGAAGCGTTCAAGCGGTCGTTCCTCGGCGACTATGGCCAATACGCGGTAACGCTTGGTCTGTTGCTGTTCGCGTTTTCGACCGCCATCGCGTGGTCGTACTACGGTGATCGTGCGGTCGTATACCTGTTCGGTTTGCGCTGGGTGACGTCTTATCGGGCAATGTACGTGCTCGGCTTCTTTCTCGCCGCCGTCATGGATACGTCCCTGATCTGGCTATTTTCCGCAATTACGCTGGCCCTGATGGCACTGCCGAATCTCCTGGGCCTTGTGCTGCTACGCAAGGAAATGAAACAAACGGTGGCTACCTATCGTGCGGATATACAAGCGGGCAGTGGTATAGTGCGAGCGCACAAACACTCGGGTGGGGATTGAAATGTCGTTGCGGGTCGCGTTCGATCTGGAAGAGACGGACCTTGAGTATTTTCGGTCGATCATGAAGAGGGCCGGAGCGAGCGCCCAGCGCGCGTCCGAAGAGGAAGTCGTTGCGCACGCCGACGCAATGATCAGTAACGTGAAAGCCGCCAACTTGCCCGTGTTCGTCGAACAGCGCATCGATCGCGTCGAGAGCCTGATCGACATGTTGCGGGACGACGAATGGCAACTCCCGGGGGGCGAACGCAACAACGTCGTGACCGCGCTCGCATACTTCGTCGAGCCGAAGGATGTCATTCCGGACGATGTCCCGGTTCTCGGCTACATCGACGACGCGATCATGATCGAGCTGATCATGAGGGAACTGAAACACGAGATTGAGGCGTTCGACGATTTTCGACGCTACCAGCGGGGAGAGGCGTCGAGAAACAGGAACCCGAGCGTTACGCGGAAGGATTGGCTCGCCGCGAAACGACGCGAACTTCACCAGCGCATGCGCCGGCGTCGGAACTTCCGCGGTCCAAGGGAATCGGGGCGTACCCGAGTCAGGTTGTTCTAGCCCACAATACTAGTGTCGTGTCACGCGAGTTATGACGCTTCAGCGCGTCCCACGGGGTCTGTGGCAAGGCGCGTCCCCGCCGGGAATGGTCGGCTCCATTGCCAAGGGGCGCAACGCGGCCACGGGCCCCGTGGGGCGCGCCCTTCGGGAGATCGCCATGCACGCCACTGCCGCGTTGTGGCCCTTGCGAATATGCCCGATATTCCCTGCGGACCACGCCTTGCATTGACGCGCATGGCGAACTCTGAAGCGCCAGAACTCGCGTGACACGACACCAAGCCCGGCCGCTTCCTACCGATGGGCGGTGTTTCCACAGAACTCGCAGATCGCGTAGACGTGCCTCGGGTCATTCAGCGACGCGAGCGATTCCAAACCGGCGATGATCGGCTCAAACCAGGCGGCGGCGGGACGCAGCGAAAATCCCAACTCATCGAAGAGCCGCATGAGGACTTTCTCCCGCGTGGTTAACGGTTCGTCGATCGTCACCACGTTGTACTCGTCGATCCCGGCGCGTTCCGCCGCGGCCTCGACGGCACGGTTGAGATGACCGAGTCCATCCACGAGTCCCAGGTCGAGCGCCTTGCGTCCACTCCATACGTGGCCTTGGGCGATCGCTTCCACCTCCTCCGGCGCCATGTCGCGGCCTCGCGCGACGAGGTTCACGAAGCGTGAGTAGGTGTCCTCCACAGCCGCTTGCAACACGTTCCCCATGCGCTCGCTGACGCCCCCGAAGGGGTCGAGGGCGCCGGTCAAGGAACTCGTACCCACGCCGTCCCGCGATATCCCTATGGATGACAGGCTATCCTCGAATGTCGGCAAGATGGCGAATACGCCGATGGAACCGGTGATGGTCGTCGGCGCGGCCCATATCTCATCAGCCGTCGCCGAGATCCAATAGCCGCCGGAAGCGGCGACGCCGCCCATCGACACAACCACGGGCTTGCCGGTTGCCTGCACCAACTCCAACTCCTGACGAATGACTTCGGAGGCAAATGCGCTGCCGCCGGGAGAGTCGACGCGCAACACCAGGGCTTTCACGTCCGTATCCTCCCGCGCCTTGCGAATGAGCCGGGAGGTAGAATCGGCGCCGACCACGCCAACTGGTTGATCCCCCGTCAGAATCATGCCGTCTACAACGATGACCGCCACCTTGGGTCCGCGCCCGGGTCGTTCGGAACTGCGCACCGACCGCAGGTAGTTGGGGACATCCGTGTGCAGGAACGTACCGTTGTCAGCCGTTCCGACTCTCTCGGCAAGTCGCTCCTGTAACGCGTCATGCGTCAACAACTCATCCACCAGTCCGTTTTCGAGCGCCGCGCGCGCCGCGTCGCCATTCACTTCCCGCAGCAAGACATCGTACTCGTTGGCGTAATGTTGCAGCGCTTGCGGGTCCAGGCGCCGGTTCTCCGCCACCCGGTCGACATAGCTTCCCCATAAATCATCCACCAGCGCCTGGTTCGCTTTCTTCGCATCCGCGGACATGTCCGCGCGGGTATAGGGTTCAACGGCCGACTTGTAGGCGCCGATGCGGTAGACGTGCACGTTGACCTTGAGTTTTTCCAACAGGCCCCCGTAGTAGTCCTGGTACGCGCCGAAACCGGTCAACATGAGTTCGCCAAGCGGATGCATGTACACCTCGTCGGCGAAGCTGGCGAGGTAGTATCGCGGCTGCGTGAAGTAGTCGCTGCTGGCGACTACGGTCTTGTCCGCGCCTCGGAATTCCTGGATTGCCTCGCCAATCGCCTCGAGGTGCGCGGTGCTTGCGAAGTCGAGTTCGGTGAGGTCCAGCGTCAGCATCGCGACCCGATCGTCCGAAGCTGCTTGTTTGATCGCGTCTATGATGTCCGCCGCCTTCGTCTGGCTCGCGACATCGGACAACGTCGGCGGGAAGGGGAATGCGGGGCGGGAAGGCTGCTCGACGATCATTCCCCTGGGAGCGACAACGAGAGCGGCGCCGTCCGGTGTCCGCACGCCCTTGGGCGCGGCCAGGATCACGGCGACCAAAACAAGCAACAGCACCCCTATGAGCACATTCGCCAACGCGACCCGCAGGAATGCAAAAGCCCGCGAAACGGCGGCGAAGGACTTTCGCAGGATCTGTCCAAACAACATGCCGGCACCGGATGGTATAAGAAGCGGCGATTGTCCCACACGCGTTGTTGGAGTGCGCGGCGCTCGGAACGGTGCCGCGGGCGAAAACGGAGTTGGGGGACCCTTGGATGATGGTGTAGAGATGAGTCTTTGGCGATGGTCTGAGGTTTGCGCGGCGGTCGGCGCGCCGCTGACCGGCGGCCCGGACATCGACGGCGTAAGCATCGATTCGCGTTCGCTGAGCGGCGGAGAACTGTTTGTCGCCTTGCCAGGCGATCCGGGATCCCGATTTCACGTCAGTCAGCGGTCTGAACGTGACGGTCACGACTATGTGGGCGCAGCTTTCGACGCCGGCGCAGCCGGTGCCCTCGTGGAGAGGGATGTGCGGGATGGGGCGCCATGCATCCTTGTGAGGGATACCATCGATGCATTATGGGCGCTCGCCCAGGCCGCGCGCGAAAGGTTGGGTGGCCGCGTTGTCGCAGTGACCGGGAGCAGCGGAAAGACCACGGTAAAGAACTTCGTCGCGCATGCCCTGGGTGCTTTTTCGGCGCCCGGCAGCCTGAACAACCACTTGGGCGTGCCGTTGTCGCTAGCGCGTACACCGGCGCATACCAGAGTCGCCGTGTACGAAATTGGCACGAATCACCCAGGCGAGATTGCGCCGCTGGCCCGCCTGGCGGCACCGGATGTCGCGGTTGTCCTCAACGTGCATCCCGCTCACATCGAGTATTTCGACGACATCGCCGCGCTCAGGCGGGAAAAGCTCTCCATTGCCGATGGGCTGCGAACCGGGGGTACGCTGGTCTGCCTTGACGCGTTGGACCGCGGCGGACTCGACCGCGGCAAGCGCGTGCTCACTTTCGGTCTCGGTCAGAACGCGGACGTGCGCTTGACGAGTTCGGCCGGAGGCGTCGCCGTGGTGGAGACACCGTCGGGGCGTGTCCAAGCGGAGATTCCAGGCGGGGGCGAGCACCGTGCGCTGGCGTTGACCGCCGCCGCCGCCGCCATCGTTGCATTGGGCGGCGATCCGGCCACCATCGGGCGCATAGGGCCAGAAAACCTACCCGCTGGACGAGGCAACCATATCCGCGTTGGCTCGATCACGCTGATCGACGATAGCTACAACGCGAATCCCGCGAGCATGGCCGCCGCGCTGCACACGCTCGCCACCGAAGCGGGAAGAACCATCGCGGTGCTGGGCGAGATGCTCGAACTCGGCGACGACGGGAAGCGGCTGCACGCAGCGATGGCCGAAGCCTGTCGCGGAATCGACAAGGTGGTTTGTGTCGGCCACGCGATGGATGCGCTCTTTGATCGATTGCCAAATCATCGACGGCTTGCATTTTTTCCTTCCCCTGACGATATCGACATGGATGCGATCGTCGATGCGCTACGACCTGGAGACATGGTGTTGCTCAAGGGATCAAACCGGGTCTTTTGGGCACGTGACTTCGCCCGCGTGCTTGGCCGCCGAATCGAACAACGATCCAGCGCCCCAGGGGCATCGAATGAGGCTGATTGACGTTGCTGCACTGGGAGCAGCGTGATGATCGCCACCGGCGGGCGGGGGTGTGTGGAAATGGCCGGAATGGTGCTGACGAATTGCGCATGCGGTAGTATGAACGATTGCGCCGTCGCCCGAGGTGATCGAGGCGACGGCGAATCTTGCTTGGAACTCGCGGATGATCGTTGACAGCCAGGGGCGCAGGTTTCGGAACTTGCGGGTCAGCCTGACGGCTGCGTGCAACTACGCTTGCACCTACTGCGTCGCCGACGGTAAACGCCTCCAGCCCGCCAGCCGAGAACTGTCCGCCGAATCACTCGTGAAAGCCGTGCGGCTGATGATTCGAGCCGCTGGCATCGAGAAGCTTCGCATTACTGGCGGCGAGCCGCTGCTGTCTTCCAAGTTCGACGAGTTTCTTCCGGCGGTCATGGCCCTGCCGTTGTCCGATGTCGCGATCACCACTAACGGCCAGTTTCTGGTGCGCAAGGAGGAGGTCATCAGGAAGGCCGGTCTCAAGCGTATCAATATCAGCCTGGACACCCTTGACCCCGCCCACTTCCGCCTGATTGCGCGTTCGGGCGACCTGGAGACGGTGGTGGCGGGCATCGATGCCATGATCGGGTTGGGCCTCAAGGTGAAGATCAACATGGTTCCCTTGCGCACCGCCAACGCGGATCAGATTCTGCCGATGCTCGAGTTCTGCCTCGATCGGGGTATAGAGTTGCGCTACATAGAACTCATGAATATGGGGCATCTGAAATACAATCAGGCCTATCAGCGCGACTTCATCGGCATGGAAGAACTGCTCGAGACCATCGGGAGCCGTTTTACGTTCGCCCGGACCGATGCCCCCTACGACTCCACGTCGGTGCGCTTCAACGTGCCGGGATACGGCAACTTCGGCATCATCGCCAACGAGAGTGAACCATTTTGCAGTTCCTGCACGCGCCTTCGACTGTCGTCCAACGGACTTCTCTATGGATGCTTGTCCAATACGAATCATCACGACATCAATGCCTTGCTGGACGCTCCGGAGCACGAAGCCCTCGTCCGGCTGCAGGGCGTGCTGGTCAAGGCGATGGGCGACAAACAGACGGCGGCGTTCACCGGAGAAGTCACGGTGATGAAGTTCATCGGCGGCTAGCAGACTGTCAGACTTGCCGCACTAGCGGCAAGATCGACAAGATGACGGGCGAGCGGGTGGGACGAAACAGACGGGCTTGGGCGGGGGCAAAACACGGCGCACCCGGAAGGGCGACGGTTTTTGTGGCGCTAGCAGGCTGTCGGACTTGCCGCACTAGCGGCAAGATCGACAGGATGATAGGTGGGCTTGGGCGGGGGCAAAACACGGCGCCCGCGAGGGCGACGGTTTTTGTGGCACTGAGGTCGGCCGCTCCACGGACGCACCGCCGAGAGCCGCTTGAGAGTCGGCGACCTCCGTTGAAATCAAGCCCGCACAATTCCCGCATGCCTGCATGAACGAAGCGTTCGACACCCTGATGAAGGTGGCCGGCGACAGGAAACTGCCGCCGGTCGAGCAGTGGCAGCCGCAGCGCGTCGGCGATATCGACATCCGTATCAAGGCCGATGGTCGGTGGTTCCACGACGGGGCGGAAATCAAACGACAGCGGCTGGTCGAACTGTTTGCGACGATCCTGCGTCGCGACCCCGATGGTCATTGCCTTGTCACTCCCGCGGAAAAGCTGCGCATACAGGTCGACGACGCACCCTTTGTCGCGATAGACATGGAATCTTCGGGCGACGGGCGGGAACGGCGCCTTATTCTGACCACGAACGTCGGCGATCACGTGCTGGTCGGCGCGGCGCATCCCATCACCGTGCTCGACAATCGGGGCGAGCCCCGTCCATACGTGGAGGTTCGTCGGGGTCTACGCGCGCTGATCGCACGTAGCGTCTTCTATCGGCTAGTGGAGTTGGGAGAGGTCCGGGACGGCGTGCTTGAAATCTGGAGTTCAGGAACGCGTTTCGTCCTGGGCGACGTATGACGCGAACGATCCAGGATCCGAAACCCGCTAGCCCGAAAGGTCACATGTTGGGGTAGTTCGGTCCGCCGGCGCCTTCGGGGACGACCCAGTTGATATTCTGGGCGGGGTCCTTGATGTCGCAGGTCTTGCAGTGCACGCAATTCTGGGCGTTGATCTGGAAGCGCGGCCTGCCGTCCTGTTCGACCACCTCGTAGACGCCGGCCGGACAATATCGTTGCGCGGGCTCGTCGTACGTGGGCAGGTTGTCCCGAATCGGGACGTCGGGATCGGCGAGTGTCAAGTGGCACGGTTGGTCCTCTTCGTGGTTCGTGTTCGAGAGGAACACCGAAGAGAGCTTGTCGAACGACAACACGCCGTCGGGTTTGGGATACTCGATGGGCTTGGCAACTGGGGCGGGCCGCAGCGTGGCATGGTCGGGAGTGTTTTCGTGCAGGGTGAAGGGCATGCGGCCGCGGGCGATGGTCTGGTCGAACCACGCGTACGCTGCGCCCGGCAAGGTGCCCAGCCGATGCACGGCGGGCCCCACATTGCGGGAGGAGTGAAGTTCCTCGAATAGCCAGGATGCGCGGAAGCGCGTGTCGAAATCGTTGACCTCCGCCGGGGGTGATTCCTGCGACAGGGCGCCAAACACCGCTTCGGCCGCGATCATCCCGGACTTCATGGCCGTGTGGGAGCCTTTCACCTTGAGTTGATTGAGGAATCCGGCGTTGTCGCCTATCAGCATTCCGCCGGGAAAGGTTGTCTTTGGCAAGGCCTGAATACCGCCCTTGATCACGGCTCGCGCGCCGTAGGAGACCCGGGTTCCACCATCGAGAAAACCGGCGATTAGCGGGTGGTGTTTGAAACGCTGAAATTCGTCATAGGGACTCAGGTGCGGATTGCTGTACGACAAGTCCACGATCAAGCCAACGGCGATCTGGCTGTTTTCCATGTGGTAGAGGAACGAACCGCCCCCGGTGCCGCGAACAGTATGGCCCAAAGGCCAACCGAGAGTGTGTATCACCTTGCCTGGGACATGCTTTGCCGGATCCGCATCCCATAGCTCCTTCAAGCCAATCCCGTAGTGTTGCGCGCCGTTGCCGAGCTCGAACCTGGCGATCAGTTCCTTGCCGAGATGGCCTCGGCAACCTTCGGCGAAGAGGGTGTATTTCGCGCGCAAGGCGTAACCGGGTTCAAAGGTCGACTTGGGCTGCCCGGATGCCGCGACGCCCATATCCCCTGTCAATACGCCGGCGACCCGGCCTTCTTCGTAGCGTATCTGCGCGGCGGCGAAGCCCGGGAAGATGTTCACGCCCATCGCTTCCGCCTGGTCGCCGAGCCACCGGCATAGGTTGCCGAGGCTGAGCGCATACTTGCCTTCGTTGTGCAGCGCCTTTGGAATCAATGCCTTGGGCACCTTGACCTGCGTATCACCGTTGGGCAGGTAGTAGATGGTGTCTTCGGTGACCGGATTGTTGAGCGGCGCGCTCAGTTCGGACCAGTCGGGCAACAGTTCGTTCAATGCCGTCGGCTCGAAAATCGCGCCGGACAGAATGTGGGCGCCGATCTCGGATCCTTTTTCGACCAGGCAGATCGAAACTTCTCGATCCGCCTCCTGCGCGAGTTGAGCCAACCGGATGGCGGCCGACAGTCCCGCGGGTCCACCACCGACGATCACGACATCGAAATCCATGGATTCGTGTTCGACTTCAGCCACGCACGGCCCCGATACTCAGTTGTTCCACAAGCAGCGTTCCCTGGTTTCTCCCAGAACGGTGGGCACTCTGGGACCACCGCGCCGTCAATGCCAAAAACGCATCGCGATTGTAGCGCACGCGCGGCGGGCCGGAAGGAAATGCGTGCGTGGGCGAGCGCTTGTCGCAGCGTCCGAAAAAAGGCGAGAATACGCGGCTACGGTCGACGACGCGGGGTCGGGGACCGAGCGGCGCGACACTGCATTTGGCAGGCGACGCGAAGTACATGTTCCCCGAACAACTGGCCATTCTGGGGCGCCCGAGCGGAAGAAGATTGCATGAAGGTATTGGTTCCCGTAAAGCGCGTCGTCGACGCGAATGTCAAGGTGCGTATCAAGCCGGACGGCAGCGGCATCGACCTCACCAACGTCAAGATGGCCGTCAACCCGTTCTGCGAGATTGCCATTGAAGAGGCAGTGAGGCTGAAGGAGGCCGATGTCGCCACGGAAGTCATCGCCGTTTCCGTGGGTGGGCCCTCTTGCCAGGAACAGTTGAGGACCTGCCTTGCGCTGGGCGCCGACCGTGCGATTCTGGTGCAGACGGAGACAGAGGCGCAGCCGCTGGCGGTCGCGAAGATTCTGAAGGCCGTGTATGACCGGGAGCAGCCCGGGATTATCATATTCGGCAAGCAAAGCATTGATGGCGATAACGGCCAGACAGGGCAAATGTTCGCCGCGCTGACGGGCCTTCCCCAGGGCACGTTCGCGTCCAGGCTCTCCGTGGCGGACGGCAAGGCGGAGGTGGTTCGGGAGGTCGACGGTGGACTGCAAACCGTACTGCTGTCCCTGCCCGCCGTGGTGACCACGGACCTGCGGCTCAACGAACCCCGCTATGCATCGCTTCCGAACATCATGAGAGCGAAGAGGAAGCCATTCGATATCACCACCCCCGAGGAACTCGGCGTAGATGCGGCGCCCCGCTTCGAAGTGCTTGGCGTCGAGGCGCCGCCGGGTCGGAGCGCGGGCATCAAGGTGGAGAGCGTCGAAGAACTGGTAGACAAACTCAGAAACGAAGCAAAGGTGATCGAATGAGCGTACTGGTCGTCGCGGAGCACGACAACAGCGTGCTTAGGCCCGTCACCCTGAACGTACTGGCGGCGGCGAGGGAGATCGGCGGCGAGATCGATGTGCTTGTCGCGGGCAGCCAATGCGCCGAGGTGGCGCAGAGCGCAGCGGCAGTTGTCGGCGTATCACGCGTGCTGTGCGCGGACGCGCCCGCCTACGCGCATCAATTAGCGGAAAACCTGGCGCCGCTGATCGCCCAATTGGCCGGCTCCTACGATCACATCCTGGCCGCGCATACCACGACGGGGAAGAATTTCCTGCCACGCGTTGCGGCGATGCTCGACGTGGCCATGATCTCTGACATCATCGGCGTCGACTCCCCCGACACCTTCAAGCGGCCGATCTACGCCGGCAACGGCATCGCCACCGTCAAGTCCAATGACGTCAAGAAAGTGATCTCGGTGCGCGGAACGGGGTTTGACCCGGTGCCGGGGGAGGGCGGTTCAGCTTCGGTGGAGGCGTCGGCAAGCGTCCACGATCCCGGCATTTCAGATTTCATCCGCGACGAGCTCGCCAAGTCGGAGCGTCCGGAATTGACGGCGGCGCGGGTTGTGATCTCTGGCGGACGCGGCATGCAAAGCGGCGACAACTTCAAGCTTCTGGAAGGCGTGGCCGACAAGCTCGGAGCGGCTGTCGGCGCATCGCGGGCGGCGGTGGATGCCGGCTTCGTGCCCAACGATATGCAGGTGGGACAGACAGGCAAGATCGTCGCGCCGGATCTCTATGTCGCTGTCGGCATCTCCGGTGCGATCCAGCATCTCGCGGGTATGAAGGATTCCAAGGTCATCGTCGCCATCAACAAGGACGAAGACGCGCCGATCTTTCAGATCGCCGATTACGGACTGGTGGCGGATCTATTTTCCGCCGTGCCGGAACTCGAAGCGGCCCTGTAGCGGATAGCGCACTCAAGCGGACCCTACTAGCGAGGCGTCCGCTTGGCGGTGTACCAATGCACCGGCTGCGCGCCGACATGGACCCGATCCGCCACGTCCAGCACCATGGCGAATAGCGCCATGCGTAGCAGCACGCCGTTGTCTGTCTGGCGGAAGATCGCGAGGTTCGGATTCGCGTCCAGGTCCTCATCGAGCTCCCGCGCCTGCCTGCGGGAATCCCGCGGCATCGGGTGCATGATGACGGTATTGGGTTCGCAGTGTTCCGTATAGACCGCCTGGTTCAGGCGGAACAGCCCGCGGTATCGGCGCGCCGCTTCGAGGGAAGGAAAACGCTCTTCCTGCGTCCGGGTAACGTAGACGATATCGACATGGCGAATTCCAGCCTCCATGTCGTGAATCACGTTGACGCGGTGTCCCCGCGCGCGCAACGCGTCCACAAGATCGTCGGCAAGTTGCAACCCGGGCGGCGATACCAACTGGAACGTGATCCCGCGAAACAGGGCAAGGACCTTGCATAGCGAATGTACGGCGCGTCCATACTTCAGATCGCCGACCAGGGCGATGCGCAACGCATCGATACCGCGTCCCTGTTCGCGCATTTCCTTGGCTATGGTGTAGACATCCAACAGGGCCTGACTCGGATGCTCATTGGAGCCATCGCCGCCGTTGATGACCGGCACACGTGATGCTTCCGCAAACTCGCTGACCGAACCCGCGCGAGGGTGGCGCATGACGATGATGTCGCTGTAGCCGGACAACACCCGCGCCGTGTCGTGCAGGGACTCTCCCTTGGCGAGGGACAAGGCCTTGACTTCCGTTGTTTCGCGCACCTCTCCGCCCAGCAGGTTGAACGCGCATCCGAAGGAGATTCGCGTGCGCGTGCTGGGCTCGAAGAACATGCTGGAAAGGATCGCGCCTTGCAGGACCCGCGTGATTCGCGTTCGACGCGCGTAGGGTTCCATCTCGTCCGCGATATCGAACAGGCGTTCGATATCGTTCCGCTCGAACTGATCGACAGAAAGAATGTGGTGGCCGATGAAGTCCAAGGGTCCCCCTTGGAGAGGGGATCATACTTCGTGACGCAGCGACTTTCATCCACGGGCGATGAGACCGGCCGCGACGGCGGGCTTTTGATCGCCAAGGTTCTTTCGGCCGGACGCCGTTGCTAGCCCGCATATCTCACCAAGGGCCGCGATGATCGCGCAGAATTTTTCCCGCGTGGGCGTGCTCGGGAGCCTTCAGCCGGGGAGCGCGAGGGGGTACCCCTCGCAAGAAGAGAGACGGAAGCATAGCCACGCCTTATGGTGGAGTGAGCACGTGCGCGCACGCGGGCAAAAGTGCCCCACAGCCGGCGCCTTCGGCTCCGCCCGTGGCCCGGCCCCGCTCTTCGACCATGGAACAACCGCGCCGGGTCGCTGGCGCTTCCCGGACGCGTTTGTTCCACGGCAGGCCAGCGAGGGCGCGGCCAGCGCCGTCTGTACAGGACACAACTTTCGAAAAAGGGAAGTACCTGATTGAAAGCAAATGACATTCAGTGACTCAACAAGCGACTTGGTGAGATATGCGGGCTAGACTGCGTTGCCGATGCGACGGAGCGCGGACAATGTCCCTACACATGCTATCCCTCTCCACATGGAGCGGGTTGCCCTCCGAGGGGTGAACCGATGAGCACCGATCGATGGGCAGCCATCTCCGCCGCAGGTGCCCAGGGGGAGCGCGAGGCGGTGCAGGCGCGGCTCGCGGAAGTCCCGTTTTCCTATGCCTCGAATCGGCGCGTGCAGGAACGCGCGATCAGCTTGGTGGAGGGGTGCCGGTCTCGCGCGGATGAGCGTTCTGTGCTCGACGTGTTCCTGGGCGAGTTCGGTCTGCGCAACGAAGAGGGCATCGCGCTGATGTGTATCAGCGAGGCGCTGCTCAGAATTCCCGACGAAAACACCGCCGAGGCGCTGATCGCGGAGAAGATTGCCACGGGGAACTGGGCGGATCATGTCGGACAGTCGGACTCTGTGTTCCTCAACGCGTCTATCTGGGCATTGATGCTTACGGGCAACGTCATCGGTCTGGCCGCGGACATTACCGACGACGTCCGGGGCTGGATCAACCACTTGGCGGGTCGGATTGGCGAGTCTATGGCGCGCGCGGCCATGTCTCAGGCCGTGCGCATCCTCGGTGCCGAGTTCGTGCAGGGAAGGACCATCGAGGAGGCGTTGGCCAGGGAGAGTGCCCACGGAGGATTGTCGTCGTTCGACATGCTGGGGGAGGGGGCGCGTACGTACCCGGACGCGGCGCGCTATGGGCAGTCCTATCGGCACGCGATTCGAGCGATAGGGGACGCATACCCGGATGCGACGCCGGCGGGAGCGTCCGGTGTCTCCATCAAGCTATCGGCGCTGCATCCGCGCTTCGAGCCGCTGCAGGAAAAGCGCGTACTGGACGAACTTGGACACACGCTGCTCGACCTTTCCCGTGAAGCCGCCACCCGGGGTCTGCACTTCGCCATCGATGCCGAGGAAGCGGAGCGCCTGGAGGCGTCGCTGCTGTTGTTCGAGCGTCTGGCGCGGGCGCCCGACCTCGCGTCCTGGGACGGGCTCGGTATCGCCGTGCAGGCGTACTCGAAACGGGCGCCTGCGGTCATCGACTGGCTGGAGAGCCTCGGCAGGCCGATCATGGTGCGGCTGGTCAAGGGAGCATACTGGGACTTCGAGATAAAGCGCGCCCAGGTCGAGGGGCTGCCGGGATACCCTGTGTACACCCGCAAGCCTTCGACGGATCTCGCCTATATCGCCTGCGCCGCGCGGCTGCTCCGCTGCCAACACCTGTTTCCGCAGTTCGCAACGCACAACGCGCACACTTTGGCGGCGGTGTTGGAACTCGCGTCGAACACCGATGCGGCGTACGAGTTCCAGCGCCTGCACGGCATGGGCGCGTTGCTCTTTGACGAGGCGCGGCGGCGCTTCGACGACTTGCCCCCGGTGCGCGTGTACGCGCCGGTAGGTGCCCACAAGGACCTCCTCGCCTATCTCGTGCGCCGGCTGCTGGAGAACGGCGCCAATTCCTCGTTCGTCAACCGATTCCTCGACGAAAAGGTGGCGCCGGCCGAGGTGGTCGTGGATCCAGTCGGCGCGGTCGCGGGATACGGCGCCGAGCCGCATCCCGAGATCCCCTTGCCACGGGATCTCTTTGGAAAGGCGCGTCGCAATTCATCGGGTTTGGATATCGGCGACCGTGGCGAGGTCAAGGCGTTGATCGACGCGGCGCGGGCATGCAACCCTGTCTCGATGGTCGAGGACGGCGAACGTGTCGGGGCCTTGGTTGCGCGAGCGGCCAGCGCTTTCCAGGCATGGGAGGCGACTCCGGCAACCGATCGCCGCGCACGGCTGGACAAGCTCGCGAACCTGATCGAGGGAAACCGTGCCCGCTTCGTTGCGATGCTCGCGCGGGAAGCCGGCAAGACGCTGCGGGATGCGGTGTCGGAGGTACGCGAGGCCGCCGACTTCTGCCGCTACTACGGCAGCGAATGCGAACGCCTGTTCGGCACCGGGAACGTCCTGGACGGGGCGACGGGAGAGACGAACACTTTGAGGCTCCATGGTCGGGGCGTATTTGCCTGCATTTCGCCGTGGAACTTTCCTCTCGCCATTTTCACCGGCCAGGTGGCGGCGGCATTGGCGGCGGGGAACACCGTCATTGCCAAGCCCGCGCCGCAGACGCCGGCCATCGCCGCTGCGGCGACCGCATTGATGCGCGAAGCGGGGATTCCGGAGGCGGCGGTTTGCCTGGCCCCTGGCGGCGGCGAGACCGGCGCCGAAGTGGTCGCGATCGACGCCATTGCCGGCGTTGCATTCACGGGGTCGACTGCGACCGCGAAGTACATCCAGCGCGCGCTCGCCGCGAAGGATGGTCCCATTGTCCCGCTTATCGCGGAAACGGGCGGTCAGAACGCCATGATCGTGGATTCGACGGCGTTGCTCGAACAGGTCATAGACGATGTGATCGCATCCGCTTTTCGCTCCGCCGGACAAAGATGCTCGTCCCTGCGCGTACTGTACGTGCAGGAAGAGATCGCGGAGCGCCTGCTCGCGATGACCGCGCAGGCCATGGAAACCCTCATCATCGGCGATCCCGCGGATCCCGAAACCGACATCGGGCCTGTCATCGACGAAGCCGCGCTCGCGCGGTTGACGGCCCACGTCGAGGCGAATCGCGAACGTGTCGTGTACCAATGCGAAGTCCCGCAGGGTCTCAAGGGTTGGCACATCGGCCCCGCGCTGATCGAAATCCCTTCCATCACCGATCTCGACGCCGAGCACTTCGGGCCCATCCTGCATGTGGTTCGCTTTGCCGCCGACGGCTTCGACGATGTGTTGGCGGAAATCCAGGCTGTCGGCTTCGGTCTGACCCTCGGTATCCACTCGCGCCTTCACCGGCGCGCCGAGAAGGTCATTGCAACGGTCAAAGCCGGCAATGCCTACGTCAACCGGGACATGATCGGTGCCGTTCCGGGCGTCCAGCCGTTCGGCGGCGAGGGGCTGTCCGGAACCGGACCGAAGGCGGGCGGACCCCACTATCTGCCGCGGTTCGCGGTGGAACGCACGGTGACGCGGAATACGGCAGCCATAGGAGGCAACGCGGAACTCCTGCGCTTGTCTTCCTGAACGGAAGTCGTCGCGCCCGTCACCCCTCGATCTTGCCGCCAGTCTGGCAAGTCGGGCAGGCGGTCAGCTCTTCAAGAATCGCACCCTGCCCGCGAAGTCGCGCTTGCCGATTGGGACACCTCTCATGCGCAGCATGTCGTAGGCGGTCGTCGCGTGAAAGTAGAAGTTCGGCAACGAAAACGACAGCAGGAAATCCTCCCCCACGTAAGGCAGCCTGAAACTGCCCCCCCCGAACTCGATCCGGTTGCCCGCAAGGCCGTTTATCGTGTCGGGCGAGTACTGCTCGATCGCACCGCGCGTCTCGGTGACAAGATCCTGCAGACCGCCGTAGTCGAGGTCTGACATTTGCGGCGGGCTGAAGGCTCCCGCTTGCACGCCCCGGATGGCGCCGAGGGAATGGTGGGTCATGGCAATGACCTGGTATCGAAACGGATGCATGTCCTCGATCAGTCGCATCTCGATAATGTCGTTCAGGTCGATGTCATTGGCTTCGCAGTGGGCGCGGCCTTTCTCCAGCACCCGTTCTGCGCCGCCGAGAATCTGGAGAAAGGTGAGGGCGGTGGCATCGTAGAGTGAGATGGACATGGAAGGCCTCCAGGCGCTGTGCGCATCGCTGAAACAGGACGGAAGTATCGCACAGCGCGGTGGACTGACCGACAACCAGTCAGCGGTCCCGGTCCGCCTTCGACGGGAGCGCGAGGGCGTACGCGCCGGTCAGTATCGCGGCGCTTGCGAGCATTAGGTGAAAGATCGTGGGTATCGGAACCGCGAACCACTTGACGTCGGCCATCGAGGTCAGTCCCAACACCAGTCGAGCCGCCATCACGCCAAAGTAGATGGTGCCAACCACGATGACCGGGCTTCCCCATCGCGAGGCGATGACGCGTCGTCCGGCGGCCATCTGCAAGGATATCCACCCGACCAGCCCGACAATCGCGAGCTGGGCTGTCAACAACACCGGGTACGGCAGGTTGCTGCCCTGCCAGCTTTCCATCGGCGGTAGAAACGCTACGGGAGAAACGACCTGGATGAGTTGACCGGCGACGCGGCCGAGGAAGGCGATGCCGAGAACCGACGTGCCGAGCGCGAACCAGCGATTCATGAATCCCCCAGAGGTTGCAGTTCCTTGTGGGAAACGACCAGCCCAAGACCGGCTGCCCGGGGCACGTCCCGCGCGTCCAATAGTCCGGCTTCGCCGAACATGAGGGAGGGCGTCGTCAAGTCGCGTTGCAGGAGTTGTGTGCCGAACGCACCTTCGGCCGCGACAAGGTTCGAGCCGGCGGAGTGCATGACCGGCAGCGCGGCCCGGGTGAGAATGCTGGTTTCGCCCACTTGGCAGCCGACGATGGTGCCGATGCCAAGGCGGGCCGCCTGTTTCGCGACATCGATGGATCGCAGGATGCCGCCCATCTTGGACACGCGCAGGTTGACGATCCAGCGCTCGGGGTCCGGCAGCGCTTCGAGTTGCTCCGCGCGGAGCAGGCTCTCGTCGAGTACGACACGCATGGACGAAGCCTCGCCCACCGCGCGGAATCCTTCCAGGTCACCCACCGCGAGCGGTTCCTCGATGGCGAATGCCTGTCCCGGCAAGTTGTTCAGGTGGCGAATGCAGTCCGGGGCGGATGCCCACAGGTTGTTGGCGTCCAACCGGATGCGCGCAGCCACACGGGCCAAGGCGAGCATCTTGCGCCGGTCGCGAGCTGAATTCCCCGACAGCTTCACCTTGAAGTCCGAAAAGCCGCGCTTGCGATAGCGGCGAAGTTGCCATCGATAGGCGGGGTAGGGCGCGTTGCCCAGCACGGCTGAGTACCCGAAGGCGCCGCTCGGCCTCGGCAGTCCGATGAGTTCTTCGACGCATCTGCCGGACATTCGTCCGAAAAGATCGAGCATCGCGGTCTCGATCGCACAGAAGGCGGCCGGGTTGCGGTCGATGGCGTTGCGGTGGTCGGCGATCCACGCGCGCAGGCTCGCCGTGTCGCAAACGTCGGCAACGAGCGAATCGGCATGGGCGCGAATGAACGTCAATCCCCCCGGCACGGTTTCGCCGGTGACGTAGTGCCTGGGGCATCCCTCGCCGTAGCCCACGCGACCGTCTTCGGCGTGGGCGGCGACGACTAAATTCTCAGCGCGGTCGCGGCTCGCCGACGCGTGCCGGAAGACCACCTTGAACGGCACGGGAAAGGTAAATACTGAAAATCGGCTGATTCGCATCCGCGTTCACTCCGAACGTCTGAATGATTCGAAGTCGAAGCCGCACTCTCCCGCGTACTGCAGGTGCAGGTACTTGAACTGGGCGTCGCGTTGCCCCTCGGCCACCCGGCGCACCCGGAACGCTTCGCCGGTGCCGCGCTTCAGCCAGACGACGCGCATTGGATGCAGACGGTCGCTGGCGCGCTTGCCCTGATATTCGATATTGGCCGACCCAAGACGCGCATCGACCAGCCCCGCGAGACCCGCATCCGAGGCACCATCCTCTCGGGTCTCAACGTAGAGCGTATACGTGGCGGTTTCCGGGTCTGCAAGGGAGATGAAGAAGGTCGACTCGATGTCCCGGTCTTCGAGCGCCGAGCAGACGGCGTTCAAAACCTGCGACTCGTGGACCTTCTCGCCGGTGATGCTGGTCACGCCCTTGCCCTTTTGCACGAACGCCAGCGTCGGTGTGTCGTGAATCCGTCCCGTGACGCGCACGATGTCGTTCATGTCGTACCGATAGAGGCCATCGGCGGTGGTCACAATCACGTAGTAGTCCTGGTCGTCCTCCAGTTCGGCAAGGCCAATCACTTCGGTTCTGTCGCCGCTTTCCCAACGCTCACGCGGCACAAACTCGAAGACCGTCTGATCAAGCGTGGGAAGGCAGAGGCTGCGGTGCGGATCGACGTTGATCGTGCCATGGACTTCACTCGCAACGTAACCCAACTCGATGATCCCGCAGTTGGCCGGTAGGGTAGGCACGAGAGCGCGGATAGCGATCCCGCAACTACCGCCTGTCCAGGTCACGACACCCGCAAGATCCGGCCAGATATCCGCATAGGAGAGTTTTCCAGCGGCATCCAGGACGGCCCGAAGTTCGGCCGCCCGGCGCGGCTGGCGTCCAGACGCCGCTACCGCGTTGGAACCGATCCCGTCCGGCCAGCGTCCGTCCGCTACTATCCGCAGCACCTCGTCCGGGCGCCTGTTGACGACGTCGAGCAGACGAATCAGCGTCGAGGAGTTCGGCGTCGCCGCACACGTGACACGCGGTTCGGCGATACCGAATGCCGCCATCGCCAGGTAGCGCTGCTCGTAGTCCTCGATGGCGGACAGCCCTGCCGGCAACACATAGCGGGCGCGGAGAAGCCGCGGCTGCTTCTGGTACAGCAGGCCAGAAGCGGACCCGAACGGCGTGCCGCCTGCCATGTGGCCTTCCACGGCGGCGCCCGACACCGCGAACACCTTGCCGCCAAACAGCCCCGGCCATCGCGAGAACACGTAGGCGGCGAGCTGCTGGTTCCTCTGGATTCCATTCAAGCCCGCTGCCGTCACCGGGATGTTCTTCGGTTCCGCCACAGTGCCGCTGGTGCGGTTGTAGTACACGGGTCGCTCCCGCGTAAGCCGCGGCTCTCCGGTGGATTCCTGCGCTTCGATGTCTTCGCGCAGATCCTCGTAGGTCTGCACCGGGACCGCCCGGCGATAGTCGTCAAGATCGCGGATCGCGGTGAATTCATGGCGTTCGCCGAAGGCCGTCCGGGCGCCCGATGCAAGAATGCCGTCGAGCACTTTTCGTTGCGCTTCTACAGGCGCCTTTGCCGCGGCGAGCAGGCGTGCGAAACGACGTCCATGCATGGCGGACAAGCCGGTTCTGGCGAGCAGGTGACCTATCCGCGGCGACATCAGCTCTCGTCGAGCCCCGCTACGAACGGGGTCTTCATCTGGGCGAGGAACCCGCTTGGGTAGTTTCGATTCACAAGCCCCAATCGACCAACCACCCGGTCAGCCGGCAGGAAACGGGTGCCGAACAGGAGATCCCAAATGATCAGGTTGTTGCCGAAGTTGGTGTCCGATTCTTGCGTGAATTCCGAGTGATGCCAGCGGTGCAGTTCGGGTCCGCTGACGATGTAGTTCAGCGGCCCCAACCGCACGTCGCAGTTCGAATGCTGGAAGAACCCGTTGATCGCATAGAAGACGAAGTAAGCGGCGAGGACCTCCTTGGACACGCCAAGTAATGCGAACGGCAGGGTGTCGACGGCGAACTGGATGGCCTTCTCGATGGGATGGAAGCGGCCCACGTTCAACCAGTACAGTCCATGCGGCGAGTGATGGACGGCGTGATAGCACCACATGAACTGGAATCTGTGGAAAGCACGGTGCAGCCAGTATCGGAAGAAGTCGGCAGCGACCAGCATCAGGCACGCCTGCGCGGCCACGGGCCACGTGTGGGGCCATAGTCCTTCCACGATAAAGCCACCAACGCGCAGTTGTTCGGCCAGGAAGATCACCAGGGTGATGGTTAGGAAGTAGGGCAGCGCGACTTGCACAACGAGCATGAACAGCGTATCGGCGCCGACCTCGCGCAAGTCGGGTCGCCACTCGGCGCGGCACGGCCACTTCAACTCGTGCAGTGTGACGAGTGCGGCGCCGGCCAGCACGGCAATGTAGGAGGCCAGCGTTACATGCAGGCCTTGCGCCGCCAGCGCGGCGAACATGCCGAAGCCGAAGGTGATGACTGCCGGATAGGAAACACCGACGATCACCTTGGCCGCGCCGGTGGAACTGGCCATTTTCGTCCTTTCCAAACGCTCGGCAAACACGGCGATCGAGCATCTGCATCAATCGAGCATCTGCATCAAAAGCATAGCGTAGGGATGCACCAGGGTGCCAATCGCGAACTCCATCCAACAGACCGCGCGCGATGACATCAAACCCTGGTTTGAGGGTGCGTCCCCTCGGCTAGCTGTGAATTGTGTGAAGGTTGTTCACGCGGGATGAATCCGGGAATCTGATTGTTGAGATATCCGGGCTAGAACCTCGCTCGTAGGCCGGCCGCCGCCGTGCGGTCCTTGTTCGGCCGGGCACCGTAGGGATGGCGACCCAGAATGCCCGTCGAGCGAGTCAGGTTTTCGATCCGGGCGAACAGCTCAACACGTTCGTTGAGGCGCCACGATGCGGCAACGTCGACCGTCAACGCCGAGTCGGTTTTCTCAAAGTCGCCGCAGGAGGCGCGTACGCACACTTCGTCGACGTAGTGCACGGACAGGTTCGCCTGGACCGGCCCGCGCATCCACCCGATCATGGCATGAAACTGGTGTTCCGGCAGGTACGGCACAGGGTCGCCGCGCCGCACGTCACCGAAGAAATCGGTATCCGCTACGTCCGAGTCGAAGGTGGCATCCATGCGTGTGAACGTCAGCGTGAACGGCAACTGAAAGCGCGTCGCGGTCGAAAGATCGGCGCTGAGCGACGCTTCGACGCCACGCACGGTAGCGGCATCGCCGTTGAAGGCGTCTCCGACCTCGCAGTCGGCGCCGGAGGAAGCGGTGCACACGCCCAGCAGGTTGTCGTAGTCGCTCAAGAACACGGTCAGTTCGCCGTTCCACCCTCGGCCGTAGACCCGCGCGCCGGCCTCGTAGTTGAGTGCCGTCTCCTCGTTGACGCCGGGCGCATTGCTGGGTGCCGTGAAGCCCTTGTGGGCACCGACGAACAGCTCCGCGTTTTCCGTCGCATCGAGACTCACGCCGATGCCGGGGAGCAGCACCGTCGTGAGGTTCTCGCGCCGATCGCGCACGTTCTCTGCGGATCGCTCCCCCGGGTGGGCAGTGCGTCCCGAGCGGGTTTCGAAACGCGTTCGCTCCTGTTCGATATCCTCGTAGCGCAACCCGGTCGAAACCGACCAGCGGCCGATGGCGATTCGATCCTGAACGAATACCGAAACGGCGCGGGCTTCCTGTATCCGGTTGCCGGCGTTGCCGAGCAAGCCGGCGTCGTCCAGCACGAGCCTTCCACCGCGCTGGCTATAGGCGCTATTGCGTTGCAGCCGGTCCTCTTCGTCGGCGTGTAGCCGTGCGCCGATGTCGATCACGTGTTCAGCGCCGCCGAGGTTGCTTTCCCACGCCAATCCCACTTGCACGCCGCGTGAGAAGTACTCGCGAGCGTTCGAGCGTATCTGGATACTCCCCGCAGGCGTATCGGCAGCGCCGTGCAGAATCGCCAGCAATTGGGCGCTGCCGACCCCGGACAGGGCCGCGCCCAGGTTTGCCGCCCGAATCACGTTCGACCAACTGGTGCGCGAAAACGTCTGCGCGTCCTCGCTGCCATCGAAATCGATGCCTTCGGTCTTGAACCAGTCCCGCGCATGCGTGTTGTTGTACGCGACCGCAGAAAACTCCACGGCTTTGCCAAGGGCGAGGGTGTATCGGAGGATCATTTGGTCGTGGTCGGTTTCGATCTCATCGAGCGCCGACAGGCCGTAGCGCCGGAACGGGGCGCGGGCGAAGTCCAAATCGGTCAGCCCCAGGTAGCTCTGATCGGAGACCTGATCGGCGAATTGCAGCTTCGCATCGAATCTGTGCCGCGAGGCGGGCGGCGCGAACCGTGCTTTGAAGGTGTAGTCGGCAATAGCGAGACCGCTATCGCCGCCGCGATCGATGACCTGGTATCCGTCCGACATCCATTGATGGGTTTCGATCAGAAATCCGAGGCCCCGATCGGTCGATCCGCCATAGCTCGCGTGCAACCGCCACGTGCCGTGCTGGCCAGCCTCGGCAACAATCGCGCCGCTTGGTTCGGAGGGTATGGGCGTCGAAACCAGGTTCAACGCGCCGCCGATCGTATACGGTCCCTGGCGGATTGCCGCCGGGCCCTTGAGGACTTCGAAGGAGTGCATGCGGCCGGTCGTGGGAAAGTAGTAGGCGGAGGGCGCGGAGTAGGGTGCCGGAGCGATCAGCACATTGTCTTCAAGCAGGGTGATGCGGCCGCTGCGTTCACTTGAGACGCCGCGAATGCTGATGTTTGGACGCAGGCCATAGCCGTCTTCGACCTGGATCGAAACACCCGGAATCTGCCGCGCCAGCCGCTGGATATCCGTGTAGCCGAATCGCTCGATGTCGTCTGGCCCCAGGACGTGCGCTGCTCCGGGCATGTTCCTGACATCGTCGCGACTGCCCACAATTGTGACCTCCTCGAAGAAAGGAGGCGCTTCCTCGGCGAAACCCTGTGGTCCGGCCACAGCGGCGGCCAGCCAGAGCGCGTGCATGGATAGCCGAGATCGGCGCCGGAACATCGCCAGCGGGGTCGGCCTCAAAGTACGGCAAGTGCGGGTTCCTGGCCAGTTGTCAGCGGAGCGTGTATGCCTGTCCATGAAGATTGATCGCAAGTGGAGGTTAAACGCTAACGTAAATGCGAATTATTCGCAATAGAAAAGAACGGTTGTCGTATTGATGCCAACTGCGGAACATAGCGATGAGTAGCCACTCAAAGGACAGGCGATGGGCGACGACGCACGGCACAAGAACGACATGTACGGAACCGCGGGCCCTCGCGCGAAGGACGCTGTGAAGCCCGCCGTGCCCGCCGCTACCGTCGTCCTTCTCCGCGATACCGACGACGGACCGCAGGTGCTGATGCTGCGCAAGAACTCGCGTATCGCTTTCGGCGGAATGTGGGTATTCCCGGGCGGACGTATCGACCCGGAGGACTACCCGGAGGAGGGCGACCCGAGTTCCCACGAGTACAGGCACGCTGGCGCGCGCAATGCCGCTGCGCGCGAAGCGCGGGAGGAGGCGGGCCTCGACCTGGATGCAAACGATTTCGTCTGGTTCTCCCATTGGACGCCGCCGCCGGATGTGCCCGCGCGTTTTGCCACCTGGTTTTTTGCTGCCAGGGGCCATGACCAGGCGATCAACGTGGACGGCGGCGAGATAGACGCGCACCGATGGATACGTCCCGCAGAGGCGTTGTCGAAGCACGCCGCGGGCGAGATCGACATGGTCGCGCCCACCTGGGTCACGCTGTATCACCTGTCGCGACATTCGCCCGCGGCGGCGCTGTTGGCGAGATTCCGCGCAAACCCCGCACGCTTCTACGTGACCCGGATCGGCCAGAGCGGGGAAGGCGTACGGGTGGCGATGTGGCGGGGCGACGCCGGTTACGACGATTGGAACCCCGATATCGAGGGCGAACGCCATCGGCTGTCAATGCCCGCGGGAGGGTTCACCTTTGAACATGGGGTCGTAGAGTATTAGCCTGAATATCAAGCGGTTGTCATACAAGGGCGCTATCAGACTGTCGGACTTGCCCTCAAGAGAATTGTCCGTGACGGACTGCCTCTCCGCCAAACACATACAACCTTTTGATCCGTTCTTTCTCCGCCGGCTAAGCCAGGTGCCGGTTGGCACCACGGCCGGGTTCGCCGACCTCGTCGTTCACTTCGACTAACGACTTTGCGGGATTGTCCTCCGGCAACCGCGCATTTGCCGGCCAAGACGATCCGCAAACCCGGCCAGTGCACCGGGGTTTTCGTTCACGCAGACAATGTCTCCTGTGTGCAGATGGCCGCCGCGACGATGCGGTAGCGGCTGTCCTTCCGAAGCCCGGACCGGATGACGCACCGTCATGTGCATGGGCGAAATCGATAAGCCCCGCCGCCTCGGACGCAACCCGATCCGTCCGCGCTTCCGACGCCGGGCGCCGCAAATCCCAACACGCGCATGTCGAGGTTTTCTCTGGTCTCGGCGCTCGAGCCCTTCGCAGAATGCCCGCGATCCCCGGTTCCGCGCTGTGCGGGCCGGACGAAACGGACGGAGCAGGACACCTTGGCAACAAAACCCCACAGAACAAGCAGAATCGCGCGCTTGGCGCGCATCGCGATCGCGGTCGCCGGGATGGCGCTCGGGACGGCGTCGTGGGCGAGCATCACGTCGAGCGAGAACCCGTCGACCGACGGCAGCTACACGGTATCGTGGTCGGCGGTCCCCAACGCACACCAATATCAGCTCTACGAGGACGGCACGCTCGTCTATGACAGCACGGGCACGTCGTGGTCCTTCAGCGGGAAGGCGGCGGGGGACTACGAGTACACCGTCGGCTTCTGCGAGTTCATCTTCGACGAGGAGATGTGCTACGGGTCGGGCTACACGGCGCTGACGGTGACCGTTTCGTCGGCACCGCCACCGACCCCGGCGCCGACGGTGAGGGCGACGTTCGGCGAGAGTTCCATAACGCGCGGCGAGAGCGTCACGCTGACCTGGTCGTCAACCAATGCCACCCGGTGCAGCGGGTCGCCCGCGATCGGCTCGACGGCGACCTCGGGGACGAAGACGTACACGCCGTCGAGCGCGGGCAGTTTCGAGGTCACGGTGACCTGCGCGGGCGCCGGCGGCAGCGCCGACGACATCGCCAGCGTGACCGTCTACGAGCGGCCGACGGTGAGGGCGTCGTTCGACCAGAGTTCCATAACGCTCGGCGAGAGCGTCACGCTGACCTGGTTGTCGAGCAACGCCAGCGCATGCAGCGGGTCGCCGTCGATCGGTTCGGCGGCAACTTCCGGGACGAAGCGGTACACGCCGTCGAGCACCGGCAGCTTCAGCGTCACGGTGACGTGCACGGGGGCCGGCGGCAGCGCCGACGACAGGGACAGCGTCACCGTCAACGCGCCACCGCCGCCGCCGGCGCTGACGGTTCCGGCGACGGACGCGGACGGCACTTACGACGCGACATGGACGAGCCCGTCGGGAGCGACGAGCTACGAACTGCAGGAGAAGGTCGGATCGGGCGCGTGGTCGGCGTCGGAGACCTTGACGACGACGACGAAGAGCTATACCGGCAAGACTCCCGCGATCTACAAGTACCGGGTGCGGGCGTGCGCTGGATCTGGCGCCTGCGGCGACTGGTCGTCGACCGGGACGACGAAGGTGCCGCCGCGGGCGCCGAGACTGACGGTTCCGGCGACAGACGCCGACGGCAGCTATCCGGTGAGGTGGACGAGTCCCTCGGGTGCGACGAGCTACGAGCTGCAGGAGAAGGTCGGATCCGGCGGATGGTCGGCGTCGGAGACCTTGACGACGACGACGAAGAGCTACCCCGGCAAGACGCCCGCGATCTACAAGTACCGGGTGCGGGCGTGCGCTGGATCTGGCAACTGCGGCGACTGGTCGTCGACCGGGACGACGAAGGTGCCGCCGCGGGCGCCGAGACTGACGGTTCCGGCGACAGACGCCGACGGCAGCTATCCGGTGAGGTGGACGAGTCCCTCGGGTGCGACGAGTTACGAACTGCAGGAGAAGGTCGGATCGAGCGCGTGGTCGGCGTCGGAGACCTTGACGACGACGACGAAGAGCTACCCCGGCAAGACGCCCGCGATCTACAAGTACCGGGTGCGGGCGTGCGCTGGATCTGGCAACTGCGGCAACCGGTCGTCGACCGGGACGACGAAGGTGCCGCCGCGGGCGCCGAGACTGACGGTTCCGGCGACAGACGCCGACGGCAGCTATCCGGTGAGGTGGAGGAGTCCGTCGGGTGCGACGAGCTACGAGCTGCAGGAGAAGGCCGGGAGCTGGAGCTTCAGGAACATCTACAGAGGGTACAGCACATCAAGAAACATCACGGGGAAGGCGGACGGCACCTACAGCTACCAGGTGCGGGCCTGCGCCGGGACGGGCAACTGCGGCCGCTGGTCGTCGACGGAGTCAGTGGAGGTGTCGATCAACAATGCGCCGGTGGCGGTGGACGACACGGCGGAGACGCCGTTCGTCACGGCGGTCGAGATCCCCGTCCTCGCCAACGACACGGACGCGGACGGCGACGACCTTACAGTGACGGTCGTGACGACGCCGGCCGACGGCACGGCGACGATCACCAGCGACGCCGACGGCAACGACACGCTGGTCACCTACACGCCCGATAGCGGCCACCCCGGCGAGGACACGTTCGACTACACGGTGTTCGACGGCACCGCCACCGACACCGGCACGGTGACGGTGACAGTGAACCGCGTGAAGGTGACGCCGAACCCGAGCACCACGGGCAGCTACACCCTGTCCTGGGACGGGTCGGCGCTGCTGGCCGACAGGTACCGGGTCCTCGAGAGCGGCGCCGCCGGCGATCCGCCTTTGTTGAGCTACCACCTGTGGACCAGCGTGGGGTACACCGGCAAGGCGACGGGCGAATACCACTACGTTGTGGAGCGTTGCGAAGAGCCGCTGGGAGAGCTTGAGGAGTGCGTGGAGTACGGCCGCGCGACGGCGGAGGTGATTCTGCCTATCACCCCCGGCAATCTGCCCTACAGGTCCGGCGTGACCAAGGGCGGCGACGCCTACGTCAACGTGCCGATCGCGCCGGTGCCGGGAGTGAACGGGCTCGCGCCGCGGCTGTCGATCGACTACAGCGGCGGCCGCGAGCGGCACCGGGCGGACCAGGAGCTGCCGGCGGACATGATCGGCTACGGCTGGCGCGTCGGCGGGTTCTCGACCATCCGCCGTTGCGTGAAGGGGACGGACGACAGCGACGGCATTTCATTCAACGACGAGGACGCGCTGTGCCTGGACGGCGAGCCGCTGACGAAGATCAAGGACCGGCATCCGGAGAGCCCCGCGGAGTACCGCACGGCGAGGGAAAGCTTCGCGAAGGTCGTGCTGAAGGACAGCGCGACGGGCGACTGGTTCGAGGTGTATTTGCCGGACGGCACGGTGCGCGAGTACGGCCGCACCCTCGACAGCCAGCTATGGAAGCCGGCGCGCGTAGCGAGCGCCACCGAGCCGGCCGAGCCGGCGGCGCCTTTCCTGTGGTCGATCAACAAGCAGACGGACGCGTTCGGCAACTTCATGACCTACAAGTACTACGAGGACGACACCAAGCTGGCGCGGCATCCGAGGAAAATCGTCTACGGCGACGCGGAAGACGCGACGATCGAGTTCGTCTACAAGCCGCGGGACGACCTGGACTCGACGCGGGTGGGAAGCTACTTCCTCGGCCAGCCGCAACGGCTGACGTACATCCATCTGCGGCTCGGCGGATCGCTGGTGCGCGACTACCGCTTGGCGTACAAGAGAACGAGCGCCGGCCGGGTGCGCCTGAACGAGGTGCAGACGTGCGGCTACGAGCCGTCCGGCGCGTACCACTGCCTGTCGCCGCTGGAGATCGGCTGGCAGGATGTCGCCGGCGGAACCTGGGTCGGCAAACTGACGGACCCCATGGGGGCGGCGACGACGTTCGCGATCGCGACGCTGAGCGCGTCCGATCCGCACGACTTCGCGCTGGGCGCGGACGACACGCCTTTCGGCGCCACCAGCCTGCCGGCGAACACGCGGGCGCTGCCGGCGAAGAACGGCGACGTCAAGCCGGTGGTGACCGGCGTGACGCGCAGCGACGGCATCGGCGGCACGCGCCAGACCAGCTACGCGTATCTCGGCCGCGGCGTCGAGAGCACCCGCAACTGGGGCTTCCTGGGGTTCCACGCGATCCGCGAGACGGACGACGCGTCGGGCATCGTGACCTACACGCAGTACCGGCTCGACTATCCGTACTTCGGCCGCCCCGCGCAGGTGGTGCGGTACAAGGGCAACTACAGGAGCGCCACGAGCACCGCGAGCGCCAAGACGCCGCTGTCGAAGCGCGCGATGCGCTACGCGAAGAAGACGGTGTCGCACGCGGGCTCGACCGCGACGACGACGCTGCCGCACGCGGAGGAGACGATGGAGTGGCTCTACGAGGGCACCTCCACCCTCGGCGCGGTGCGGACCACCGAGGCGCTGACGCTGCCCTCCAGGTTCGTGACCCAGGTGGTGCGCGAGACGCGCGCGGGGCACGGGCCGACCGGCGACGGCGACGGCGGATCCGACTGGGGAGACGGCGAGTCGCACACGCTGACCGTGGTCCAGCGGACGACGCGGCGGACGCTGTCGTTCGACAACGACGAGACCGACTGGGTGCTCGGGTTCGTCGACGACATCGACGTCGAGCACTATAGCGGCGACAGCAGCGCAACCAACGCGACGCCGGACTGGACCGAGACGGTGGGGCGCACGCGGTACATGGACACGCTGGCGCCGGACGTGGTGACGCGTTTCCCGGGCCACAAGCTCCAGCACAAGACCGACTACGGCTACGACACGCAGGGCAATCGCAAGACGGCCTCGGAGACCGAAGGAGTGCCGGCGTCAAACGCGGGAGGGCAATCGTCGGAGACGACAGAGGACTCGACGCGGACCTGGAAGGTGCTGGGGTTCGGCGCGGGCCGCTTCCCGACATCCTGGAAGAACCCGCTGAATCACACGGAGCACGCGACGCACCACGTGGGCCTGGGCGTGCCGGCGACGACCGCGGACGCCAACAACCGGCGCGCCTCGTACGCCTACGACGGCCTCGGCCGCGAGATCTCGCGCACGCGCCACTGGGACAGCGTGACGACGACAAACGAGGACGGCACGAAGACAACGGAGGACGTGAAGACCACCACCACCTACGCCTCGTGCGACGCCAGCACGTGCGACGCGGTGGCGGCGACGGTCGCCGATTGCGGCACCAGCTACTCGGTGGCCCCCGTCATGAAGGTGACGACCACGGCGCCGGACATGCCGGACTCGACCGCCCACCTGGACATGTTCGGGCGCGCGATACGCACGTCCGTCGAGGGCTTCGGCGGCGTCGACCGCAGGGTGGACGTGTTCTACGACGCGCGCGGCCGGACCGTATGCGAGAGCGAGCCGTACCACGCGGGCGAGACGGCGAAGTACACCCGCTATGCCTATGACGTCCGCGACCGGCTGACGCGCGCGACCCGGCCGGACGGCGGCGTGACGGGAATCATGTACAGCGCGGCGTCGAACCGGGTGACGGCGACGGTCACGGAGACCGTGAAGGCCGCGAACGGGAATCAGGTGCTGGCGACGCGCGAGACGAAGCGGACGCACAACGTGCTCGGAGAGCTGGTGTCGACCACCGAGGGGGCCGAGCAGACGGATACCCCCGAGCAGGCCAAGCAGATAACGACGAGCTACGCCTACGACGGCGCCGGGCGACTGGAGACGGTGACCACCGGCGACCAGACGACGACTTTCACATACGACGCCGCGGGCAACCGCGCGAGCGTCGCGAACCCGAACCTGGGCGCGACCTTGACCGCGGGCGACGGCACGGTGAGCGTCAAGTTCGACTACAACGGCCACGGCGAGCTGACCGAGCGCACCGACGCGCGCGGCGCGACCTACTACGACTACGACAAGCTGGGGCGGCGCACATGCGCGGCGGACCGCGGCGGCACCGCCACCTGGGAGTACGACCCGGCCAACGGCGCGGGGCTGCTCGAGCGCCGCAGCTACGACCGGGACACGGTCCTGACGAGCGCCTCGTCCTGCGCGTTCGGCAGCGACTTCGCGGAGACGTACGCGTACAACGACGACGCGCGGCTCGAGACGGTGACGACATCGATCATCGACGACCAGGATCCCGCCGCGCCGACGACGCTGACGCGCAGCTACGCGTACGACGACTACGGAAGGCCTTCGTCGACGACGTACCCGTCGGCGGTGACGGTCGAGCACAAGTACAACGAGCGGGGCTACCTGGCGAAGCTGATGCACGGCACGACGGCGCTGGTGAAGGTCACGGCGCAGACGGCCCACGGCCAGTCGAAGGCGGTGACCTACGGCAACGGCGTGGAGACGGAACGGGCCTACGACGAACTGGGACGGCTGACGGGGATCGACACGGCGCTGAACGCGGCGGCGATCCAGGACAACGCCTACGCCTGGCGCAGCGACGGCTCGCTCGAGAGCCGCATCGCGGGGGCGGCGGGGAGCCGGTCCAAGCGCGAAGAGCGGTTCGACTACGACTACCTGAACCGGCTGACGGAAGCGGAGACCTATATCTCGGACTCGTCGTCGGCGAGCCGGACGCTGGGGTTCGACTACGACCTGCGCGGCAACCTGGAATTCAAGACCAGCGACGTGTCGGCGGATGACAGCGTGACGGACTACGACTACGAACCGGGGACGAACCGGCTGTCCGAGGCGACGATCGGCGACGTGGAGTACAGGTTCACGCCCGACACGAGCGGCCACATCGAGCGGTACGCCTGCTGGGACGACGACGAGGACGGCGTGGACGACTGCGCCGATGTGGACGACACGTTCATCGAGTGGAACGCGCGCGGGCTGGCGGAGAAGGTGACGGTGGGCGACAGCGCGGACGCGCGACGCCGACTGCGCGCGACAGCTTCCATTACGGCCCGGACGGGGCGCGCTACTTTAAGAAGACCGAGTGGGCGGTCGAGTCCGGCGCCACGACGGCCATGAAGACGTCGCGAAAGTACTACGCGGGCGCGTACGAGAATGACGGTGACGGTCGGCGGCGAGCGGTGGAGCGCACGCGCATCGGCGACTCGGTGGTGCACGTGAGGACGACCCCCGCGGGCCTGATGCCGACGCCGTTGTCGGTGTTCGAGTACGCGCACCGGGACCACCTGGGCTCGGTGGAGTCGGTCACCAACGAAGCCGGCGAGGAGCTGGTGGTGCTGGGCCACGACCCGTACGGGGAGCGGCGCAAGAACGACTGGACGGCGCGGCTGACCAGGGCGGAGATCGAGACCCTGCTGGGCGCCCACGGCGAGCGCGTGTCGCGGGGTTTCACCAGGCACGAGCACCTGGACCGTGATCCACATGAACGGGCGCGTGTACGACCCGCGCCTGGGCCGGTTCCTGAGCCCCGATCCCATTGTCGGGGATCCCACTTCCAGCCAGTCGTGGAACCTCTACAGCTACGTCGGCAACAACCCGCTGTACGTCGACCCGACGGGGCTGGGGGGCCGAGGTGCGGGCCGCTCAAGGGGTGCCTGCACTTTGGCGGCGGCGGGGGCGGCGGCTCGATCACGCGGACCGTGACCGTGACCACGACGGAGACGGCGTCATGGCGGTCCCATACCGCTACGCGGTGCCGGTCTGGACAACGGTCGGGGGGTCGGCGTGGCCCGGGGGCAACGACTACGTCTACGACCTGACCTACGACTACTTCTGGGGCGTGGACTACCAGCCGTACTCGTACAGCTACAACGTCACCCGCACGATCACGCTCGAGGACCATTCGCCCGCCGACGAGCCGGAAGACGACAAGTGGACACGGACCGATCGAGGCGCAGCTGAAGCTTCGTCGATGGTCTACGGCGACGATTCCGGCGAGCTCCTGTCGCAGTTCGGGATCAAGTATAATCCAGAGGATGGATTCGGGGCGGCGTTGTACAAGGTGGGCGACCGCTACATGCTGGCGTTCCGGGGCACTGACGGACTGGCGGACACTACCGCCAATGTCGGGCAGGCGGTCGGCTTGAAGGCCTCGCAGTACGAGCAGGCCATCAAGTTGGCCGAGCGCGTATACAAAGCCACTGGCGGCAACGTGATCATGGTCGGGCATTCGCTGGGGGGCGGCTTGGCGTCGGCGGGGGCGTACGCCACCGGGGCGCGGGCTGTCACATTCAACGCGGCGGGCCTGCATTCCCGCTACCGCAAGGGCGAGCATGGCGGCATACGGGCGCATTACATGGTCGGCGACCCGCTGAGCGTAGCGCAGGATCTCGACCCGCGTCTGCCGCGGGGACGCGCATCCGACACCGCTATCGGGGGTCGGCCTGGGACGTGATGGGGCGTCACTCCATCGACGCGTTCCTGGGAATGTAGTCGGTGCGGCCGGCGGGATTGGTGCGATATGCGATGGTGTTGTTGGCCGTATTCGGGGCGGTGGGACTGGGTATGACGGCGGCGTGCGCCGACGTGCCTCCGAGCGCGGACTACTTCGACGCGCCGGAGGCGATTGCGGCGGCGGACCACATCCGCCGACGCAATGCGCGAGGCTTGGAGAGGATGATTGCCGAGGGCCTGGACGTGAACCTGCGCGGACGCGAGGGGGCCGACCTGCTGAAGTGGTCGCTGCTGTCGGGGTGTCCCGATTGCCTCGAGGCGCTGCTTGCGGGCGGCGCGCGGACGGATCACGTGTCGGCGGGGAAGTACACGGGAAAGGTGGAGCAACTGTTGCTGATTCCGGTCATGGAACTGGCCGCATCGGCAGACGACCCGAGGTACCTTTCCCTGCTCCTGAGGCACGGCGGCGATCCGGACGCGCTAGGCGTCTACGGCAACAAGACGATTATCTTCCTGGCGACCATGTTCTCGGGGGTCGACAACGTCCGGCTGCTGGTCGAGGCGGGCGCCGACATCCACGTGCGTGAGCAGGGCTCCCTAGCGACGCCGCTGCATGACGCCGTCGCCGTCAAGAAATTCGATATCGCCCACTACCTGTTGGAGCAAGGGGCGGATCCGACCCTTGAGGACCGGTGGGGCTACTCGGTGGTCGGCAGCATCAAGCTATTCAAGGACCGCGGCATCGGCGACAGGGATATGCACGCCTGGTACGTGAAGGTGGCGGAGCGGCTGGGACTGGACCTCGATGCGGTGACAATCGAGTGACCGCCCGAGCGGTCCCACGCGTGTTTCGCTGATCGCCGCTCTGCCACCCCGCGCGTCGTCTAGTACGACGCACTCAACCGCCTGATCGACGCGCCGACACACAGACTGGCGATCTCGGAAGGAAGATGAACCCGCCCGCGCGCCTGCTGTCGAGGGGCACGCCGATCAGGCCCTCAGTGCAGCGGACCCGAACTACGGCTGTGCACGCTTCGCACCCGGGCTCTGCCTAGCACCACGACCGAAAAGCTAACCGGACCCGCGAAGCCGGTTTTCAGCGATGACATCGTAACGGCGCTGAACGCGGCGGCGATCCAGGACAACGCCTACGCCCGGCGCAGCGACGGTTCGCTCGAGAGGCGCACGGCGGGCGGGCGCGGCAAGCGCGAGGAGTCTTTCGACTACGACTACCTGAACCGCCTGACGGGCGCGACGACGTACCTGGCGGACTCGGCGACCGCGAGCCGCACGCTGGCGTTCGAATACGACCGGCGCGGCAACCTGAAAACCAAGACCAGCGACGTGTCGGCGGATGACAGCGTGACGAACGCCTGTCCGACGACGTCGAACCGCCTCTCCTCCGCCACGATTGGCGACGTGGCGCACACGTTCATGCCGGACACGAGCGGCCACATCACGCATTACGACGCCTGCAGCGACCCCGACGTCACCGACTGCGTCGCGGACGACGCGTTCATCGGGGGGAACGGCGAGCACGTGTCGCGGGGGTTCACCAGGCACGAGCACCTGGACCGCACCGGACTGATCCACATGAACGGGCGGATGTACGACCCGCGCCTGGGACGGTTCCTGAGTCCGGATCCCATTGTCGGGGATCCCACCTCCAGCCAGTCGTGGAACCTCTACAGCTACGTCGGCAACAACCCGCTGAGCTACGTCGACCCGACGGGGCTTGTTCAGGCGGGGCCGAGGTGCGGGCCGCTCAAGGGGTGCCTGCACTTTGACGGCGGCGGGGGCGGCGGCTCGACCACGCGGACCGTGACGGTGACCACGACGGAGACGGTGCACGGCGTCATGGCGGTCCCTTACCGCTACGAAACGACAGGCAACTGGAACTGTTCGGAGGGCGCTGGGTTCCTCCACCTCCAGGTGTGCTAGGATGTGTACATTTCCATACATCGGAGTCAGCCGTGTCTGCAACGATGACTATTCGCTTGGCGCCTGATCTCAAGGATCGCCTTGAGCGACTTGCCGAAGCAACCCGACGATCAAAGTCGTTCCTGGCTGCAGAGGCCATCCGGGACTTCGTCGATCTGAACGAATGGCAGGTGGGCGAAATCCAGAAAGCCGTCGCAGAGGCGGACCAGGAGGACTTCGCCAGCGCCGAACGGGTCGACGAGGTGTTCGGGAAGTGGGGAGTCCGTGGAAGTTAGATGGTTGGCGAATGCGCTCAAGAACCTGGACGACGAAGCGGAATTCATCTCCCGCGATGATCCTGCCGCCGCGCGAGCGGTCGTCCGTCGCATCCACGATGCGGTCGACAACCTCAAGGCCAATCCCGCCCTGGGCCGCCCCGGGCGCTTACAGGGAACGCGGGAACTCTTGGTGCCCGGGACGCCTTACATCGTTCCCTACCGGGTCAGACCTCGCCTGAATCGGGTTGAGGTGCTGCGAGTTTTCCATGCATCGCGGCGTTTGCCGGAGAGGTGGTAGACAACGACAACCCGATCGCGTGTCCGCCTGCATTGCCTCGTTCGACTTCGGTCTACGTGGCGGAACTCCACAAGCGGGACATCATCGCGCCCGCGACCGCTACCGTCGTTCTGCCCCCCGAGCCGACCATCGAGACAGGCGCGCTCGTCGCGCCGGGCAACCTGCCCTACAGCGCGGGCGTGACCAAGGGAGGCGACGCCTACGTCACCGTGCCCATCGAGCCGGCCCCGGGAGTGAACGGGCTCGCGCCGCGGCTGGCGATCAACTACGGCGGCGGGCGCGAGCGCCAGCGGAGCGCGGAATCACTGCCCGGTGACACGCTCGGCTACGGCTGGAACCTGAGCGGCTTGTCCACCGTGCGCCGCTGCGTCAAGCACCAGACGGGAACCGCCGCCGTGCGGATGACCAACGACGACAGCCTGTGCCTGGACGGGGAGCCGCTGGTGCTGAAAAGGGGCACGCATTTCGCGGAGAACGCCGAGTATCGAACCCTGCGGGAGAGCTACAGGAAGATCGTGCTCAAGGGCTCCGGAGCGGATATCTGGCTCGAGGTGACCGGTCCGGACGGCACGGTCTCCGAGTACGGCCGCACCGCGGACAGCCGGCTGCGCAATGTCGAATACCTCGATGTCGACGGCGCCGCCCTCGAGCCCGTGTTCACGGGGCCTTTCCTGTGGTCGGTGAACAAGCAGACCGGCGCGTTCGGCAACACGATCATCTACGCATACCATGAGGACGAGGTGGCGGGCGCGCGCTATCCCCGGGAGATTCGCTACGGCGACGACGGCGATGCGCGGCTGCGGTTCGAGTACGTCATCCGCTCCGATCTCGCGGCGGTGTCGCTTTCGAGCGTAGCCCAGGAAACCAGGGTGCTGCTGCACACGGTGCGGGCGGTGCTGGACGCGCACAGCGTGCGCACCTACCGGATGAAGAGCGAGACCGCCAACGGCCGGCGGCAGTTCGACCAGGTGCAGGTTTGCGGATTCGACGAGGATTCGGGCACGAGCTATAAATGCCTGCGGCCGCTGGACATCGATTGGGAGGCCCCGCCGATGTCTCTGCCGGTCGACAAGGTCCTTCTCGCCAGGATCACAGACCCGCTGGGGCGCGAGACCGCGTTCGACTACGGCACGCTGACCACAGGCGCCACCCATGACTTCCTGTTCGCGGAGCGGCCCTTCGGCAACGCCGCCACGCCGGCCGACGCCGCCGAGGTGACGACCGGCACGGGCACCGCGATCCGGGCGGTGGTGACCGCGGTGAGACGCTCCAACGGCATTGGGGGCGAGCACACCATGTCGTACGCCTACCAGGGCAAGGGCTACGACAGCGAGCGCAACTGGGGGTTCCTGGGGTTTCCGGCGACGCGCGTGGCCGATGGCGCCTCGGGCATTGTCACCTACTATCAGTACCGTCTCGATTTTCCCTATTACGCCGACGTGGCGGCGGTCCGCCAGTACGACGGTCCTTACGACGCGGTCTCCGGATCCGCCGACACTTTCGACGAGAAGCTTCTGTTCAGGCAGGAACTGGCGTACGCCAAGGAGAGCCTGAGTCATGCGTCCGTGCTGCCGTACATTGAGAAAGCGGTTGAGTTCCACTACGAGGGCGGCGAGGCGATCGGGCTGACGCAGACCGACAGCACGTTGACGTTGAGCGGCGGCTTGCCGACTCAACTGGCGCAAACCACCAACGTCGCGCACGGCGAAACCCACAGCGGCGGCGGCACGCCCTGGGGCGCGCCGCCCACCTATGCGTTGAGGGCTGAGCAGCGCAAGGCGACCACAACGACGAAGTTCACCAACCGGACCAGCGGCGGCAAGTGGCTGATCGGCTTCGCCAACGAGATCAAGCGAAGCGATTTCGCGGGCGGGTCATCGAGGCGACGGTCGCCGACTGCGGCCGCAGGGAGCCGGTCGAAGCGCGAAGAGGAGTTCGACTACGACTACCTGAACCGGCTGACGGGGGCTGAGACGTATATCTCGGACTCGTCGACCGCGCCGGACGCTGGCGTTCGACTACGATCTGCGCGGCAACCTCGAGATCAAGACGAGCGACGTGTCGGCGGATAGCAGCGTGACGAACGCCTATCCGACGACGTCGAACCGCCTCTCCTCCGCCGCCATTGGCGACGTGGCGCACACGTTCATGCACGACATGAGCGGCCACATCACGCATTACGACGCCTGCAGCGACCCCGACGCCACCGACTGCGTCGCGGACGACACGTTCATCGGGTGGAACGCGCGCGGGCTGGCGGAGAAGATGACGCTGGGCGACGGCAAAACCGACACGACGCCGACGGCGCGGGACAGCTTCCGCTACGGCCCGGACGGGGCGCGCTATTTCAAGAAGACCGAGTGGGCGGTCACCTCCGGCGCCACAACGACGACGAAGACTGTCGCGCAAGTACTACGCGGGCGCGTACGAGAAGACGGTGGCAGTCGGCGGCGACACGGTGGAGCGCACGCGCATCGGGGTGCCGCTGCGGGCCCTGTGGATCCTTGCGCACCGCTGGGCGGAGCAGCTCGATACGATGTCCCAAGGCGGCGCCCTCCGGCGCGTCTGTTGATAGAGATGGTTTAAAGTGCGCTGCAACGCTACAACGCAGAGGGCTTGGGCGGGGGGAACCCGGCGCCCGCCAGGGCGACGGTTTTTGTGGCACTATCATTCGCTGACCGTTCCGTGAACTGCGAGTCAACACATGCAGGAACCGCTAGAACTCGCTAGACGCTTGCCGTTCGCGTTCGCAAGGCGATTCGGCGTTGCCATTACGGATGGTCACGGGACGAACGGGCGCATGACCCTCGTCTGCAAGCAGATGCCTACGTTGACAACCTTGGCCGAGGTCAGGCGTTTTGCCGGAAGCGGCTTCGCCCTGCGTACGGTTTCCAACGGCGAATTTGAACGCCTCCTCGGCGATGTCTATGCCAGGGACGCTTCCGAAGCGAAACAGATGGTCGAAGATATCGGCGACGATATGGATTTGGCGCGTCTCGCCGAGTCCGTGCCGGAGCTTGGCGACCTGCTGGAACAGGAGGATGACGCGCCGATCATCCGCCTGATCAACGCGCTGCTGGCGGAGGCGATCCGGGAAGATGCGTCGGACATTCATGTCGAAACGTTCGAGAAGGATCTCAGCGTGCGCTTCCGCGTCGACGGCGTCATGCGGGAAATCGTGCGGCCGAAACGTGCGCTGGCACCGCTCCTGGTATCCCGGATCAAGGTAATGGCGAAGCTCGATATCGCCGAGAAACGCATTCCCCAGGACGGCAGGATTCCACTGCGCATCGGGGGCCGGGAAGTGGATGTCCGCGTCTCGACGCTGCCTTCGGCGAACGGAGAGCGGGTCGTCTTGCGCATCCTGGACAAACAGGCGGGACGGCTGACCCTGCCAAACCTCGGCATGCGCCGGGAGGCGCTCGAGTTGCTGCGCGAAGTAGTCCATCGGCCACACGGCATTTTTCTCGTGACCGGACCGACCGGCTCTGGCAAGACTACTACCCTGTACGCGTCGTTGACCGAACTCAGCACGCGGACCATGAATATCCTTACGATAGAGGATCCCGTCGAGTACAACCTGAGCGGAATAGGGCAGACCCAGGTCAACGAAAAGGCGGACATGACCTTCGCCAGAGGCTTGCGAGCAATCCTTCGTCAAGATCCCGATGTCGTCATGGTCGGGGAAATTCGCGACCTGGAAACGGCCGAGATCGCGATCCAGGCGAGCCTCACGGGGCACTTGGTGATGTCGACGCTGCACACCAATACCGCGGTCGGCGCGGTGGTTCGCCTGGTGGACCAGGGAGTCGAGCCGTTTCTCGTGGCTTCCAGCCTTGCCGGCGTGCTGGCGCAGAGACTGGTTCGGGTGTTGTGCAACCAATGCAAGAAGCCGGTCGCGCCGAACGCTTTCGAACGGCACTTCCTGGAAGCCGACGACTGCACAATCATCTATCGTGCCCGAGGCTGCGATGCCTGCGGAAATAGCGGTTACCGAGGGCGAACCGGCATCTACGAACTCATCGTTGCCGATGACACCATGCGCGAACTGATCCACGACCGCGCGTCCGAACAGACGCTGTTTCGCCACACGCGCGAGCGGTTTCCCAGTATTCGCGAGGATGGCCGCGCGAAAGTGCGGCAGGGAACGACGACAGTGGAAGAGGTGATGAAGGCTACTCTGGACGACGGCGGGACCTAGTGCTCCGTCAAGCCCAAATCTACGGGTATCTGCGGTTTTTTTTGGCCCCTGGGCTTCGTTGCTCCTCCTTGTATGGGGCCTGCCACACGGCGTCGTCGCGCCTCGCCAGGAACCAAAAATCCCTCGCAGCTACACTCGCATTTTTAGACTTGACGGAACACTAGCCAGCCATGGCTGCCTTCGAATACGTTGCCCTCGATTCGCGGGGGCGCCGGAAGAAAGGGGTTCGGGAAGGCGACAGCCGTCGGCAGGTGCGCCAGGCGCTGCGCGACGCCGGGTTGACGCCGCTTTCCGTCGACATGGCGGAAGAACGCGCCGGCGGATTTCGCTGGGTGTTTCCGCGCGGGATGTCGGCCCTCGACCAAGCCCTGTTCACGCGCCAGTTGGCAACGATGATTTCCGCCGGACTGCCTGTCGAAGAAGCGCTCGATGCGGTCGGCGGGCAGATCGAAAAACGCCGGTCCCGGGCCATGATCATGACCGTCCGCGGAAGGGTGCGGGAAGGCCATGCGTTCGCCGCCGCGCTTGGCGAGTTTCCGTCCACGTTTTCCGACATGTACCGGTCTACGGTCGCCGCGGGAGAGCAGTCTGGCCATCTCGACGCGGTGCTGGAAAACCTGGCGGACTATACCGAGGCGAGTTTCGAGTCGCGCAGGAACGTCGAGATGGCGCTGTTCTATCCCGTGGTTCTGCTGGTCTTCGCCATGCTGATCGTCGGCGCGCTACTGATATATATCGTGCCGGACATCGTCCAGGTGTTCGAAGATACGGGGCAGGAACTGCCCCTGTTGACGCAGTTCATGATCGCCTTAAGTGTATTCTTGCGAACCAACCTGTGGATGCTGGCGATAGGCATCGCCGTGGTCTGGTACGGTGTCCGCCGCCTGTTGGCGCGACCGGAAATCCGCCTGCAATGGGATCGCCGGAAACTCGCCTTGCCCCTGCTTGGGAGGATTGTTCGAGGTGGCAACGCCAGCCGTTACGCCAGTACGCTTTCCATCCTGACATCGAGCGGCGTCCCCCTGGTCGAGGCGATGCGCATCGCCGGGGAAGTCGTTTCCAACCAGTGGCTGAAACGCGGACTCGGGGATGCCGTTCGCCACGTGAGCGAAGGCTCCAGCCTGCGGACTGCGCTGGGATCCTGTGGCCACTTCCCGCCGATGTTCCTGCATATGGTCGCGAGTGGCGAGTCGAGCGGTGAGCTGGACACGATGCTGCGCAAGGTGGCGCAGTTTCAGCAGAGCGAAATAGAGCGCCTGACGACCGCCCTGGTGCGGGTGTTCGAGCCGACGATGATGGTTATCATGGGCCTCGTCGTCGTCATGATCGTCCTTGCTATCTTGTTGCCGATTCTCAATATCCATGAACTTGTGGCCTAGCACTATGAAGCGGCGAACGGACAATGGCTTTACGCTCATGGAGATCATGCTGGTGGTGGTGATCATCGGCATTATTGCGGCCCTGTTCGTACCCAACATCGTCGGCCGTAGCGACCAGGCGCGCCGCACCGCCGTGGTGAATGACCTTCGCGGCATCGGTGCCACGCTGGACCTGTATCGCCTTGACAACGCGCATTATCCGTCCACGGACCAGGGGCTCGAAGCCTTGGCAAGCAAGCCGAACGGGCTTCCGGATCCCATGAACTACAACCCGGGGGGTTATGCCCGAAAAGTTCCGACCGACCCTTGGCAAAACCCCTATGTCTACATCAATGCGGGTGAAACATTTGAGCTGTACTCGCTGGCTGCCGACGGCAAGGAGGGCGGCGAAGGGTCCGCGGCCGACATCTATTATCGCGACCTTTGACTACCGGATAACGCGCTGCCTGACGCCCCGGCATTTTCGACGTTTGCCACCGTTGCGGCGTAAGCGGCCGCCAAGCGCCGGCCGTGGTGGATTCACGTTCATTGAGATATTCATCGTCATGGCGATCATCGGCATACTTGCGGGCGCGGTTGTTCTGCATTCCATCGGAGCCGACAGGCACCGCAACCTGGAGACGGAGGCAGAACGGCTCGCGGCGTTGATTGAACTCGCGCGTGCAGAGGCGTTGAGCCGCAACGAATCCTGGGGACTGTTCGTTGGTCGGACGCGGTACGGATTCAAGGTCTACGACGAGCTGACGGGCACTTGGCAGGCGGCCTCGAAACACACGTTTCGAACGCGCAATGCGCCGCCGGATGTGACTTTCTCGCTGCAGGTTGAGGGGTTGTCGCGCCCGGACGCTTCGTCCGATCAATACCTCGGGGCCCCCGAACGGCCAGAGTCTGACGAGGTCCGCCACGATAACGCTGATTTACCCCAGGTGCTGATCTTGGCGAGCGGGGAACAGAGCCCATTCCTCATCGGCGTCGGGACAGGCGGACTCGTCTCCTGGACGGTGGCGTCCGATGGAATCTCCCGCACGCGCGCGTCTTCCGCAGCCGGATCGGACGACCAGACTTGAGCGTCGGCCGCGGCTTCACGCTCATCGAACTGATGGTCGCACTGGCGGTCGTGGCTATCGTCGCGACCACCGTGCTTGTGCGCGGCGGCGAAACGGCTGCGCAGACCTATTCGCTCGAGCGGCGAGCGCTTGCCCGGTGGGCCCTGGAAAACGAAGTCGAGCGGGCGCGGCTGCGCCAGATGCTGAACCGCGGTCCGTTGTCCGACGGGACCCAACGCCGCCGCGTCAAGCTCGGTTCCCGCGAGTGGCTGATCGTGGAGGACATCGTTGCGACATCGCATCCGACGCTGTCACGAATCGAGTACTCGGTGTTCTACCTGGAAGATGGGCGTGAAGTGGGGCCCGTCGATTCGATGACAGCATTCATCGGGCGCCACTGACGTGCGCCGTTTCGGATTTACCCTGATAGAGATGCTGGTCGCCCTGGCGGTATTCGCCGTTATCGGCCTCATGTCGAACCGGTTATTGATCCAGATCATTGACATGGGAGAACGCACCGAGGCGCGAGGCGAGCGACTGGTCGAAGCGCAGCGCGCCGTCGAAATCATACGGCGTGACATTCAGCAACTTGCGCATCGAAGTGTGCGCGACGAACTGGGCGATTCGCACCCCGGTTTCGAAATCGACCGAGTCGGGCTGCTGCAATTCACCCGGCGCGGCTGGGCGAATCCCCTGGGGCACAACCGTTCCGAGTTGCAAAGGGTCGCTTATGCGTGGGTGGAAGGCGCATTGTTTCGGCTGTACTGGCCAGTGCTCGACCGCGCGCGGGACAGCATGCCAATCCGACAGTTGTTGCTGAGCGACGTCACCGACATGGAAGTGCTCGCGGTGGATTACGCCGGGGTCGAACACAGGTTCTGGCCCCCGGATGTCGGCGACAACGCGCAAGAGAAGAGGCTCGCCGCCGTTGTCGTCCGGATGACGCTGCCCCCGTACGGGGATATCGAACGGCTGTGGACGGTCCCCACGACCATGGCCCTGCGGACCCCTGCAGACGCCGATAACACACTCGAAAATAATTAAGTTACTAACTCCATTATATTGATATATAAAGATATTAACCGGAATAACATGGAGCAATACGCGAGTTCTGGACTCACTGGTCGCGCAGTCGAACAGGCTCGACGTACTCGCGGCGTAGCATTGGTCAGCGTGTTGCTGGTCGTGGCACTCGCCAGCGCGATTGCGTCCCAAATGATCTCGCGACACGCGCTTACCGTGGCGCACGCGCGGCAGGTCCTTGACGGCGCGCAGGCGCGCGAATACGCCTTTGGCGCGGAGGCCTATGCGCGCCAACTACTGTTCGAGGACTGGGTAACGGACAACTCCGTGGACACGCTTGTCGAAACATGGTCGTTGCCAACTGAACCGTTTGAGATCGAGGGCGGGCGGATCGAACTCGTCATCTCGGACCTGGAACGGCGGTTCAACCTGAATGCCGTCACGGGGCCCAAGAGTCTGCAACGGCTCAAGCGTCTGATGGTCGACCTCGAACTTGACCCCAACCTGGCGGACGCTTGGCTCGACTGGATCGACCACGACGAAACCGTGTACGGACTCGGCGCCGAAGACGAGGATTACCTGCTGGCGGAGCCCGCGTATCGTGCCGCGAACCGAACTGCGGCCAGTGCCAGCACGATGCTCGCGGTGGCGGGCTTTACGAAAGATATCCATGACCGCCTTTTGCCCTACGTCGCGCTGTTCCCGGTCAACGAACTCAAGGTCAACGTCAACACAAGCGGTGTCGAGATCTTGCGGAGCCTAGGTCATTCTTTCACGCTCGAAGAAGCCGAGGCCCTGATGGAAAGCCCGAGGGAGTTTCGGGATGTCGCCGAAGCCCAGGCGCGATACGCCGGGTTGGCGGACAGCGCGGAAGTGCTGACTGTCACCAGTGCATTCTTCGAGGTGCGCGTTCGGGTCGAACTCGGCGGGGCGCGCTCCGAGTTGATCTCGATGCTTCACCGCGATCCGCAAAGCGGCGAGATCCGGCTGCTAGGCCGCAATTTCGGACGCCGCGTACCGTCGATCTTCGATGCTGGGTCCGCGAATGCCGACAACACCACCACCGGTGTCAGCGAATCAGGCGTCACGGATACGCGGCGATAAGGCGCCGAAGATGGTCCGCCTTTATCTACGAACAACCGAACGGTTATCCTTGTCGCCGCTTCTGAAACGCGCCAGCGCGGCGAAGTAGGGGGTCATGCGGCTGTTCATACGGATCCTTTCGGGGCCGGGGCGGGCGGATGGTGGCGCGAACCAGACTGTCGACGAGACGATTCAGTGTCAGTGGCTGGTGCGCGATGATCGCGGGCAGACGTTGGCGCAGGGCGAAACCGACGCGGCGGGACTCAGCCACATGGCTAGCATGTCCGGCGTGCCGGAGGCCCTGGCAGACCCGGATAACCTTGTGGTCCTTGTTCCGAGCGCACAGGTCGCCTGGCTCTCCCGCGCAGTGCCCGGCCGTCGCGCCGCGCAAATACGGCGCGCCTTGCCGTTCGCCGTAGAGGAAGACCTCACCCAGGATGTCGAATCCATGCACTTGGCGCACGGGCCCATCGTGCGCGGGCAGCCGGTGCGCTGCGCGCTGATTGATAGACATCTGCTTGCCGATTGGCTCACCTGCCTGCGCGATTGCGGGTTGCGGCCAGGTCACATGGTGCCGGACGCTTGCCTGCTGCCTTGCAACCAATCTTCGGCGTCCGTGCTGTTGGAAGGCGACGAGGCGTTGGTGAGAACGCCCGAGCACATCGCAACTATCGAGGCGTCGACACTGCCCGACATACTGGAGTCCATTCGCGCAAGCTTTGACGGAGCGGACGAAACCCTTGAACTCGATGTTGTTGGTCCGGACGCTTCAGACTGGCGGATGGATGGCAGTGGTTTCAACGTCCATCGGACAGCTCTCAGCGGCACTGTGCTCCATTTCCTTGCGTCGCAGTGGGATGCCAACCGACCCGAGATCAACCTGCTGCAGGGACCGTTTGCGCCGTCCATGGGCAGACGTGGATCCCGCGGCGGGTGGCGCGGCGTCGCAGGTTTGGCCGCACTTTGGTTGATCGTGACCCTGGCTGTGCTGATTGCCGAAGGCTACGTTTCCAATCATCGCGCGGCTGCCCTCGAAGCCGAATCGACGGCCCTGTACCGGGGCATCTACCCGAACGAGCGCCGCGTCCCCAACGCATATGCACAGATGCGCGCCAAGCTCCGCGAATCGGATGCCGGACAGGCCGCTTTTCACGCGTTGCTCGGACAACTTGCCGCCGGCACGACACAGGGAAATGCAGACGTCAACGTCAGGTCGATCACGTTCAACGATTCCCGGGGGGAGTTGACGACCGAGCTGTGGTTGCCCGGTTACGCGTTGCTAGACGAACTCAAGCTCGAACTCGAAGGGCGGGGCCTCACGGTCGATATCAGCAGCGCGGAAGAGCGGGACAGCATCGTCCGGGCGCGTTTGCGCATCAGGATGTCAGGATGATCCGCGAACGATTGCGAGCCGCGTTCCGCGACACGGGCGTCGAACAGCGATACCGGGCTCTGGAACAACGCGAGCGCCTCCTGCTTCACGTCGCCGGAACTGTGGGGATGCTGGCGATTCTGTACGCAGGCGCGTTTTCTCCCGCATACGATTTCCGCGAAACGGCGCTGGCGCGTTATGCGGAGCAGCAATACCGACTGGACTGGATGCGCTCGCACGAAGCCGAAGCCCGGCAACGCGGCGAAGATAACGCCGGTCCGGTCGCGCCCAACCGCTCACTGCTGACATTGATCGACGCCACCGCGCGCGAGGCGAACGTTCGCCTCGCGCGGTATCGACCGGAAAGCGACGGCAGCGTGAACGTGGTAATCCAGCGGCAGGCGTTCAACGACGTGTTGCGATGGACCGGGTTGCTCGTCGAGGATGATCTGCGCATCGTTCAGGCCGCGATCGACGCAGAGGATGAGCAGGGCGTTGTCAATGCAAGACTCAGCATCAGGTAGTGGGACGTCCACCGATCATCGCCAGCCAGTATCCTATTTAACATAATATATATTATGCGCAATTGGATGTGGGGGTTCCGGCACCCGGGGCCCGGACACTAGTCTGTCGGCAACAATGCCCGACCGACAACTTTCAGCGCCAGCGTTTCCTCGGCACCCTCGAAGATGGACAGGACGCGCGCGTCGAGGAAGTAGCGACTCACCGCTGATTCTTCGCCATAGCCCATGCCCCCGTGGATCTGCATCGCTTCCCGCGTCACGCTTTCGGCCACCTTGCACGCGAACAGCTTGACCAGGCTGGCCGCCAGTTGCGCGCCGTTTCGGCCCGTTCCGGGTCCGCTCCCGACGTCGATGCGCCGCGCGACGTCGTACGAGAACTGCCGACAAGCGACGATGTACATGCCCATGCGCGCGAACTTCTGCAGGGTCAACGGATATTCCGCCACGGCGCGGCCGAACACCCTGCGGTTTTCCGCGTAGTCCAGCGCCGCCTCGAAGGCGGCGCGCATCAGGCCGCTGGCACGCGCCGCGGTCTGTAGACGGCCTCCGGAAAAGCCGCGCATCGTGTAGTAGAAGCCCTTGCCGCGACCCTCAACTTCGCCCACCAGCGCGTCATCGGGCACGAAGAAGTCGTCGTAGAACATTTCGAACGAATGCATCCCCCGGTAGCCGATGGTCGGTATCGCGCGTCCCAACACCTTGCCGCCGCGTGGTTCGGTGTATTCGAAGTCGTGTCCGTCGTAGACAGGTTTCTCCACCACGAAGAGCGATAGGCCGCGGTGCGGAGGCCGGACGTCGGGGTCGGTCCGGGCGAGCACGAGGATGGCCCCCGCCTTGCCGGCGAACGTACACCAGGTCTTGCCGCCGTTGAGCCGCCAACCGCCTTCGGTCTTCTCCGCCCTCAGCGATACCGCCGCCACATCCGATCCTGTTCCCGGTTCGGTGACCGAGACGGCGCACAGGGGGTCGCCCGCGGCCAAACCCGGTAGCCAGCGTTGTTTTTGCGCCTCGGTGCCCCCCTCGAGCAGCGCTTGCGCCATGATTTCCGGTCGCGTGATCAGGCTGCCGGCGGCACCGAGCGAACCTCGGGACAGTTCTTCGGTTACGACCACCATGCCGAGCCGATCCTCGCTCCCATCCGGCTGCAATCCACCGTATCGTTCCGGCACACACAATCCGAAACAGCCGAGATCGCGCAGGCCGTCGATGATCGTGTCGGGAATCATGGCATCCTCGCGGTGGATCGCTTCGGCCAGTGGCGCCACGCGTTCCGCCGCGAACTGGCGGAACGTCTCGCGAATCATCGACTTTTCCTCGTCGAGGTGGTCATCGGGCAGCCGTCCGCTTCGGTCGCGCCACGCCTGTCCAAGGGCGCTCAAATGGTCTGGAGACAGGTATTGATCCGCGAGCTCCACGTAGTCATTCGAGAGTTCGGCGGCGCTGAGACCGTAGGCGCTGGGCCGGAGCCGCAGCCTGTGCTGCAGGTTGCTGGTCGCTTCGGCGCAGAACGCCAGCGCCAGCGCCTCCTTGAACGCCCGCTCGTCCGGCGGCGCGTCATGCGCGGCATACTCGAGCATGATTTCGGCAGCCGTGAGTTCGGCACTGGAGAACGCCAGGTCGTAGAGTTCGATCTGCGCTTCTTCATGCAGCCTGGCCGCCGCTCTATCAAGCGCGCGGCGCGCATCTGCCACGATGTCTCGCGCTCGCTCGCATCTATCCATTCGTGATCTGGCCGGCGTGATCTAGCCCGCGACTTCGGGGTAGCAACCACGGGATTCTACTGCATAATGCCGGGAAGCCTGCGATCCCCAAGACCGTCGCGAGGTGCGTTGTGCACATGAAAGAACGCGTAGCCATGGGCGGAGATAGCTCAGCCCCCGGAACGAAAGCGTCGTGGGGAAAAGCGTCGTGGGGATAGGAATGGCGCCCGCGCGCCAGATCTTCCGCGATTTGCAGGACGAGATCGAGGCGGGGCTTGCGCGCCTGGACGGCGAGGGAAGGTTCGGGGGACACAGCACCGCCCTGCCCCGCGGCGGCCTTTCTCGATCCCGCGTACTGCAGGACGGCGCCAACATCGAAAAGGCTGCTGTCCTGTTCACCCATGCAATCGGCGACGGCCTCCCTGCCGCCGCGACAGAGCGCAACCCGCACTTCGCGGGGCAACCCTTTCAGGCGACGTCAATCTCGCTGATCGTGCATCCGCGCAACCCATATGTGCCGACCGCCCACATGAATCTGCGGTTCTTTCTCGTCGGCACGAAGGATCCCCAGTGGTATTTCGGCGGCGGTTTTGACCTGACGCCCTTCTATCCGTTCACCGAGGATGTCGTGCATTGGCATCGAACAGCCTACGAGGCGTGCCGTCCGCATGGGGATCATGTCTATTCCCGGCTGAAGGCCAATTGCGACGCCTACTTCTACCTGCCCCATCGCAAGGAAGCGCGCGGCGTCGGCGGCGTCTTCTTCGACGACTGGACCGAGGGCGGATTCGACGCCAGCCTGGCCTTCGTCGGCAGCGTCGGGAAGCACTTCCTGCCGGCCTATTCCCCTATCTTCGAGCGACGCGCGAAGATCCCGTGGGGCCAACGCGAAGAAGACTTCATGCTATTTCGACGTGGGCGCTACGCGGAGTTCAACCTGGCCGTGGACCGCGGTACGCGCTACGGACTCCAATCAGGTCGAAACGTCGAGTCGGTGCTGGCCTCGTTGCCGCCGCGGGCACGGTGGGTCTACGACTACAAACCACCGCCGAACTCGCCAGAGTCGGCTCTCAGCGAACGATTCCTTTCGCCGCGCGACTGGCTGGACGCTGTGGATAAGTCTGGGGACTGATTATCTACGGATTGGGGATGAAATGTTGTAGGAGCCAAAAAATGCATATCTTTTATAGTAAAAACATTTAGATAAATTGCATTTCTAAGATAATAGATTCAATTGTCTGGCTTATTTCAGACTTCCCAGCCATAAGGGCATTGTGCATAAGGTGCTGTCGTAATCAGGTTTTCGGGATGAGTGTTGAGGTTTGGCGTGAAATCTCATGCCCTGTTTTGGTGCGCGCGCGCGAAGAATCCCCTCCACGCCTTGGCATCGTTAGCTGCCCCATTCAGGTGCGATCAGATATCTGATACAGGCTTTCGGGTTCACTTGGCAAGCGGTAACCTACGGCGCGCGTTCCACGCAGCCGGAGGGGTTGAATGACTGGTTTCGACAGCATCGAGTACGACGTGGCGGACGGCCGCGCGCGGATCACCCTCAACCGTCCGGAGAAACTCAACGCCCTGTCGCTCAAACTGCAGTCCGAACTGAATGAAGCCTTGTGGGAGGCGGACAACGACAGGGCTGTTCACTGCGTGATTCTGCGTGGCGCGGGCCGCGCTTTTTCGGCCGGCTACGACCTGACGGGCGCTGACGGCAATATCCCGGTATCCAGGGTGCAGTCCGGGGACAACGACTATCGGGGCAGAAGCAGCGTCGATGACGACGCCTGGCAAATGGAGCGTTCGCAACGCTACCGCATGGCGCTCTTCGACATGCACAAGCCGTCCATAGCGCAAGTGCATGGCTACTGCCTCGCGGGCGGCACCGATGTGGCGCTGTTGTGCGACATGATCATCTGCGCCGACGACGCGCTGTTTGGCTTTCCGCCCGCCCGGGACCTGGGCGCGCTGCCGAACAACATGTGGCTCTACAACGTCGGCCCGCAGTGGGCCAAGCGCCTGATGCTCACCGGCGACAGCATCACCGGGTCGGAGGCGCAACAGATCGGCCTGGTATTGAAGTCTGTTCCAAAGGAACACCTGGAGTACGAAGTCGAGCAACTCGCCGACCGCCTGTGCAAGATAGATCCGGACCTGCTGTCGGCCAACAAGCGCATCATCAACATGGGACTCGAATTGATGGGTGCCCGCACCCTGCAGCGCGTGGCGGTCGAGAACGACGTTCGCGGCCACAACACGGCTGCCGCTTCCGGCTTCCGAGAATCCGTGCGCGAGATCGGTCTGCGGGAGACGCTGCGAAATCGCGACGCCAAGTTCGGCGATGGCCGGGCGCGTGTCAATGGCCCGGAGTTTCGCGATGAAACGGGCCGGCTGCGCGAAAATTGACATTGTTTCGCGACGCGCCGTTGAAACGATGGCCGCCAAAACCGCTCGGATAACGTAAGGCAATGGAAGTATTTCAGCTATTGCTGAGCGGCCTTTCCCAAGGGTGTGTCTACGGACTCATCGCCCTTGGCTTCGTGATGATCTACAAAGCCACCGAGATGCTGAACTTCGCCCAGGGCGACATGATGATGCTTGGCGCTTTCGTGGCGTTCAGCTTCGTCAACTTGGCGGGACTGCCTTTCTTCGCCGGATTTTTCCTCACGCTTGTCGTCATGGTCGGCTTTGGCATGGCTATCGAACGCACCGTGCTTCGGCCGATGATCGGCGAGCCGCCATTCGCCGTGCTGATGCTCACCATTGGTCTCGGCTTCATCCTGCGAGCTGTCGCGGGCGCGATCTGGGGCAGCGGTACCCGCACCCTCGATGTCCCGTTTGCCGGCAAGGTGCTGGAGGTCGGTGGCGTCGTTCTAGGCTACGAAAACCTGGTCGTCATCGCGGGCACCGCCTTTCTGTGCATCTCGCTGTGGGCGTTTTTCCGCTACTCGCGCATCGGGATCGCCATGCAGGCGGCGTCCCAAAACCAACTCGCGGCGTACTATAGCGGCGTCCCCGTCAAGCGTGTCACTTCGCTGGTCTGGGGCATCTCGGCAGCGATCTCCGCCGCCGCCGGCGTACTCGTCGCCCCAGTGATGTTGATCGATCCCATGATGGGGTTTCTTGGCATCAAGGCGTTCGCCGCGGCCATCGTGGGTGGGTTCGGCAGCTTGCCCGGGGCGATCGTCGGCGGCTTGCTCATCGGCGTCGTGGAGCAGTTCGCCGGCCTGTATCTGCCGGCGGGGCTCGGCGAGGTCAGCGCCTTCGTGATCCTGCTGGCGATGCTCTTGGCGCGCCCGCAAGGCATCTTCGCTTCGCTACAACAGAAAAAGGTGTAGCCCCGACATGCGATTCGTGCTCACCACCCGCTACGGCCAGGATGTCGATCTTTTTCGCCACAACGGCCAGCGGTTCTGGTACGCGCTGCTGGCGGTGGGCGTGGTCGCAGCACCCTGGTTCCTGAATGCGTTCTACGTCGGCGAACTGGCGCTGGTCTTTATCTGGGCCATCGCCGGTATCGGTCTCATGCTGCTGGTCGGCTATACCGGACTCGTCAGCCTCGGACACGCGGCGTTCCTCGCCATCGGCGCCTACACCCACACGGTACTCCTCGGCTACGGCGTACCCTTTGCGCTGTCCGCGCCTCTCGCCGTGGTGTTCACCGCCCTTGTCGGCGCGCTGGTGGGTATCCCGGCCCTACGCATGACCGGCGTTTATCTCGCGATCGCAACCCTCGCGTTCGAACGTATCGTGGCGTATTGCATCGAGCACTGGGAACCGGTCACCGGCGGCCTGCGCGGCTTGGCCGTGCCGCAGCCCGAGTTTCTCGGCGTCAGCCTGACCGACAGTTACGCGCTGTACTACGTTTCCCTCGGCGCACTCGCGGCGGGCCTGCTCATCGCGGCGAATCTGCTGCGCAGCCCCATGGGACGCGCCTTCATTGCCGTGCGGGACTCCGAGACCTCCGCCGAGAGCATGGGCGTGCACCTGGCGCGCACCAAGACGACGGCGTTCGCGGTTTCGGCGGCGTTTACCGGCATGGCAGGCGTGTTGCTGGCGCACAGAATCGGCTACCTGGCACCTGACGCGTTCACCGTGCAAACCTCGATACAACTCCTGCTGCTGGTTGTCGTCGGGGGGCTGGGGTCTCTTCACGGAGTTGTCTTCGGCGCGATATTCGTCGGTTACCTGCCCCAGGCGATCGCCTTGGCGCGGGATGTGTTGCCATCGACCGTCGGCCAGATTCCGGGTTTGGAGCTTGGCGTCTTCGGCGCCATCCTGGCGTTGTTCCTCGTCTTCGAACCCTTGGGGCTCTACGGTCGCTGGCTCAAGATTCGCGCCTGGCTGAGCCAGTTCCCCTTGTATCGCAAGGCGACGCACAAGCGCCAGAAGACCTACCTCAAGACCGAGCGGGTTCAATGACCGATTCGCAGACGCATTCGGGTCAAGCGGGGGCGATGCTGTTCGAGGCGCGCAACCTGTCGCTCAGTTTCGGCGGCGTAAGGGCGGTGCGGGACGTGTCGTTCGAGATTCGCCGGGGCGAGGTGTTCAGCATCATCGGCCCCAACGGGGCCGGCAAGACAACGATCTTCAACCTGATCAACCGCATCTACGACGCGGACGCGGGCACCATGGCGTTCAACGGCGAGGAGTTGAGCCGGGTACCGGGACACCGCGTCGCCGAACTCGGTATCACGCGGACGTTCCAGAATATCGAATTGTTTGATCGCGCAACCGTGCTCGACAATCTGCTCATAGGCCGTCACGTGCATCGCCGTACGAACCTCCTGGCGGAGTTCCTTTTCCTGCCGTCCGTGCGGCGCCAGGAGATCGCATTCCGATCCTACGCGGAACAGATGATCGACTTGCTCGATTTGCAGGGCAGCCGAGATCAGATGGTCGGCGCCCTGCCCTACGGGACGCGAAAAATCGTGGAGATCGCCCGCGCGCTGTGTGCCGAGCCGCGGTTGCTGCTGCTGGACGAGCCGTCGTCCGGGCTCAACCCCGAGGAGACGGAGGACCTGTCGTTCTGGATCGAGGATATTTCGGCGGACCTCGGCGTCACCATCGCGATGGTGGAGCACGACATGAACCTGGTGACAGCGGTTTCAAATCGGGTGATGGCAATGGCGGACGGGGCTGCCATCACCACGGGCACGCCGGCGGAGGTGCAGAGCCACCCCGAGGTTCTGCGGGCGTACCTTGGAGACTGACGTGGACGACGAGCGGGGTCGGGGCGGAGCCTTCAGCCGGGGAGCGCGAGGGGAAACCCCTCGCGAACAAAAGACCGAGGCCGAAGGCGTCGGCTGTGGGGCACTGCTTACCGTCAGGAACGTCGAGACCTACTATGGTCCCATCATGGCGATTCGGGGCATCTCCCTCGAAGTCGAGGACGGCGGGATCGTCGCCGTCCTGGGAGCAAACGGTGCCGGCAAGACCACGGTGTTGAAGACCGTCTCCGGCGCCATGGACCCGCGCAAGGGCACGGTCGAGTTCGACGGCAGGGACATCACCGGTCTGGACCCCGACCGCGTCGCGCGGCTTGGGATCGGTCATGTGCCCGAAGGGCGGGAGGTATTTCCATTCCTCACGGTGGAAGAAAACCTGGTGGTGGGAGCGTTCTCGCGCAAGCGCGCCGACTTTTCCGACGACCTGGAGATGGTATACGGCTATTTCCCGGGGCTTGCCGGACGTCGCAAGCAACCCGCGGGATATCTCTCCGGAGGCGAGCAGCAGATGCTCGTGATCGGTCGCGCGCTGATGATGCGTCCGAAGCTGATGCTGCTGGACGAACCTTCGCTTGGACTGGCGCCCACCTTGGCGCGAGAGATCGCGACCATAGTCGGGCGGCTGCGCAGCGAGCGGCGGATGGCCATACTGCTGGTGGAGCAGAACGCCCGCATGGCTCTGGACGTCGCCGACTACGGCTACGTCATGGAGATTGGCCGCATCGTCATGGAAGATACATGCGAACGCCTGAAGAGCGCGACCGATATCCAGGAGTTCTATCTCGGCATGAAGGATCGGGGCGTGCGCGGACGGCGACGTTGGAAGCAGCGCAAGACATGGCGATGAACGCGAACCATACCGCTATCGAAGACTGCGTCACAATGCCGGCGTTGTTCCGCAAGCGCGTGGCCGAACTCGGCGCGCGCAAGGTGGCTCTGCGCGAAAAGGACCTGGGTATCTGGAACGAGTACACGTGGGCGGACTATGGCGAGCAGGCGCGCCTGGCGGGAATGGGATTGCTCGCGCTCGGTCTCACGCGCGGCGACATCTGTTCCATCGCCGCCGAAGCAGTCAAGGAATGGCTATTCGCCGACCTCGGCATCATTTGCGTCGGCGGCGTCACCAGCGGCGTATACCCCACGGATTCGTCGACGCAGGTGGAATATCTCATCAACGACAGCGGTACCCGCTTCTATTTCGCCGAAGACGAGGAACAGCTCGACAAGGCGCTGGCTGTCCGGGAACGTACCCCGACGCTCGAAAAGATCATCATCTTCGACATGGAGGGTCTGCGCAGCCTCGACGACCCGATGTGCATGTCGTTCGAGGCGCTCAAGGAAATCGGCCGGGCGTACGACGCGGCGCACGCGGATGCCTGGGATCGGGAAATCGATCGCGCCGAGCCCGACAATCTGATGATCCTGACCTATACCTCGGGCACCACGGGGCCGCCCAAGGGCGCGATGATCTCCCACGCCAACGTGATGTTCATGATGGCGACGCTGACAAGCAGCTACACCGTCTTCGATACCGACGAGCAGCTCGGCTTCCTGCCGCTGGCGCACGTCGCGGGGCGCATGTTCTACACCTTCCTGGGTATTACGGTAGCCTCCGTGGTGAACCTGCCGGAAAGCCCCGAAACCATGATCCGCGACTTGCAGGAGGTGTCGCCGACGGTTCACTTCGCGGTGCCGAGGGTGTGGGAGAAGCAGTTCTCCGCGGTGCGGATCATGCTGAAGGAAGCGACGACCCTGGGTCGGCTCGCCTACAACATGGCAATGGCCGTCGGCGTGCGCCGCGCGCGCTATCTCAAGGCGAACCGGCCCGTGCCGTTGCCATTGGGACTGGCCTTCTTCTGCCTTGATCGACTGGTGCTGAAAAATGTGCGCCGGATGTTGGGTATCGACGCCTGCCGCTGGCTTTCCACCGCCGCCGCCCCCATCGCGCCCGATCTCATCGATTGGTACTGGGCGCTCGGCAAGCCCATGTACGAGGCTTACGGGCAAACCGAGTGTACCGGCATCGCGACGGCCAATTTTCCCGGCGACTTCCGCATCGGCAGCGTCGGCAAGGCGACGCCCGGCGTCGAGATCGCGCTATCGGCAGAAAACGAGATCCTGATCCGCAGTCCTGGCGTCATCCAGGGTTATTGGAACAAGCCGGAACAGACGGCGGATACGTTCGTCCAGGGCTGGTTGCACACGGGCGATGTCGGTCGGATCGACGATGACGGCTTCATCTACCTCCTCGACCGCATGAAGGACATCATCATCACCGCCGGAGGCAAGAACATCACCCCGAGCGAGATCGAGAACCAGCTCAAGTTCTCGCCCTACATCACCGACGCGGTGGTCGTGGGCGACCGGCGGCCGTACCTCACCTGCCTCGTCATGATCGATCATGAGAACGTCACTCAGTTCGCCCAGGACAACGACGTGCCCTTCACTACGTACACCAGCCTGTGCCACACGCGCGAAGTCGAAGACTTGATTAACGCCGAGATCGAGGCGGTCAACGCGAAGTTTGCCCGCGTCGAAACCATCAAGCAGTTCCGCCTCATCGACCAGTTGCTCGATGCGGAGGACGACGAGTTGACCCCGACCCAGAAACTGAAACGCAAGGTGGTCAATGAGAAGTACAGCGACTTGATCGACAACATGTATCGGAGCGGTTGAAGCCTCGGGCCTCGGGCCTCGCAGCAGATCAGGGATCGCCGTTCGATTCCTTTTGAGGCGCTTGTGCGAGGACCAGCTTGTCCACGATGTCGACCACGCCCCGAACCCCGCGCACCAGCTCAAGTGCGCGCTGGCGCAACTCGGGTCGCTTGATCTTGCCGCGAAGTCTTACAACTCCCTTGTCCACGTCGACTTTGATACGAAAGCCGCTGAGTTCCTTGTCGCCCACCAGGCGGGCCTTCACGCGTACCTTGATACTTACGTCGTCGATCACCTCCCCGACCGTTCGGCCGGCGGATTCATCGACGTAGCTCTTGCACCCGGCAGTCAGAAATATCGCCAGGATCGAGAAGCAAAGGGCTCGGAACATGTTGGTTTCTGTGGCGCGTGAATCAAGCCGACCTTAACATTCGCCTGGTTCAAGCGACAAGGACACCGCATGCTTTCCGCACCCACGGTCGTCGCCTCGGGGTTACGTTTCCCCGAGGGGCCCATTGCCATGCCGAACGGTTCCATCATTTTGGTCGAAATTGCGCGCGGCACCCTCTCGCGCGTCTCGCCGTCCGGGGAAATCACCGTTGTCGCCGAAACCGGCGGCGGACCGAACGGTGCCGCCATCGGTCCCGACGGCAAGTGCTACATCTGCAATAACGGGGGCTTCAATTGGGTGGAACGCCCGGGACGCCTGCGTGCGCAGGGTCAGGCGACAGACTACAGCGGTGGCCGCATCGAACGCGTCGATCTCGATACCGGGGAGGTTGAGGTTCTCTACACGCACGCCGATGGTGTCTCGCTCCGCGGGCCGAACGACATCGTTTTCGACGCGTCAGGTGGCTTCTGGTTCTCCGACCTCGGGAAGACGCGCCCGCGGGAACGCGACCGTACCGGCGTTTTCTATGCGCGGACGGACGGCAACCATATCGAAGAGATGATCTTTCCGATGGAAGGCCCGAACGGCATCGGCCTGTCACCGGACGAAGACACGCTGTACGTGGCCGAAACACCCACCGGCCGTCTATGGGCGTATGCGCTCAGCGGTCCCGGCCAACTTGCTGGCGAACGCGGCGACAAGCCCGACGGCGGCCGGCTCGTTCCGGGCCGGCCCGGCTACTTCCTGTTCGATTCACTCGCTGTCGATGCCGTCGGCAACATCTGCGTCGCGACACTGAGGGAGGGCGGTATCACGGTTCTGTCGCCCCGGGGCGACGAACCGGGTTTCGTGCCCATGCCCGATCCCTTGACCACGAACATCTGTTTCGGCGGACCCGACCTTGCGACCGCGTACATCACGCTTTCCTCCACGGGCCAACTCGTTTCCATGCCGTGGGGGCAACCCGGCCTCCCCCTCAATTACCTGAATAAGGTGACCAGCGAAATGTCGGGACGCACATGATGCGACGAACCCGAAGTTTGGCAATCGTCGCCTGCTTGCTCGCGGGCGCGGCATGGGCGGAACGCGTCCACATCGTGATCCCTGTCGCCGCCGGCGGTGGTCTGGACGGTACCGCACGGACGGCTGGACGGACGCTGACTATGCTGGACCCGGCGCAAACCGTTTCGTTCGAGAACATTGCCGGCGCCAGCGGCGGCCGGGGTTTGAGCGTATTCGTGGAAAACGCGGCCCGCTTTCGCACGGCCCTGATCGTGAACTCGGCGCCGCTCATCCTGCGGCGACTGCAGAACCTGTACCCCTTGGGTTTCCGCGATCTCACTCCCATCGCCGGACTGGTGGCCGACTACGGCATATTCGTGGTGAAAGACACGGCCGCTATTCGGGACTGGCCCAGTATCGTGGCGCGCCTCAAGGCGGATCCCCGCGCCGTGACCCTGGGCGGAGGTTCCGCCCGAGGCAGTCTCGACCACATCGTCGCCGTGTTGGCACTTGATGCCGCCGGTGTGGACGCGCGGCGCGTTCGCTACCTGCCCTATGACGGCGGCGGCAAGGCCATGCTTTCCCTGTTGGGTGACGAGATAGAACTCCTGTCCACGGGACTTGGAGAAACGATCCCCTTCATACGGGCAGGCCAGGTGCGCGTACTGGCCGTTACCGCACCCGCACGGGTCGCGGCCATCGAAAACGCTCCGACCCTGACAGAGCTCGGCTATCCGGTAAGATTCGCCAATTGGCGCGGCATGTTCGCCTCACGGCACGTCGACGACGACGTTCGCGAACGTCACATCCAACGTTTTCGCGCCCTGACTGCTTCCGACGCATGGAGCGAAACGCTTGAACAGTACGGCTGGGAACCGCTAGACCTGTTCGGCGACAACTTTACCCGATACCTCGAGCAACAGGAGGAATCGCTGGCGGCAACGATGGCGAAACTTGGTTTCGCGCGGTGACTCGCCGCTTGATGCCGCTGGCGCTGCTCGTAGTAGCCGGCGTCTACCTGTGGGCAGCAGCGCGCATCGAACTCGACCCGTGGTCGGCTGAGGAACTGGTCAACGCCCGCTCCTTGCCGTTGTTCTGCGGCTCCCTGCTCGCGTTACTTGCGGCGGGCATGTTGCTGCGGGGCATCGCGCCCAGCGATGCGTCTCGGCGGTACACGCCGCTCGTCGCAATGTCCGCATGCATCGTTGGCTTCGCCGTCCTGATCCCCAACGCGGGTTTGTGGCCGTCGCTGGCGCTGTTCCTGTGCGCGTCCCTGGCACTGTTGGGCGAAAGGCGTCCGCTGGTGCTGGTCGCTGCTCCGGTCGCCACGGCGCTCGCCGGCTGGGTGCTGATCGAGGTGGCGCTCGACGTCTACATACATCCTGGCGCTTGGTGGTCCTGATGTGGGAAGGCATCGCGGCAGGTCTGGCGACGGCTCTCGATCCGTCGAACCTGTTGTGGGTAGCGGCCGGATGCTGCGCGGGAACCTTGATCGGCATGCTGCCCGGGTTGGGACCGATCACGGCCATCGCCCTGATGATTCCCGTGAGCTATACGATGGAGCCAGCGGCGGGACTCATCATGATGGCCGGGGTGTACTACGGCGCGGTGTTCGGTGGTTCCACGTCGTCGATTCTGATCAACGCGCCCGGCGTCGCCTCCACCGTTGCCACCTCGTTCGATGGCTATCCGATGGCCCGCAGCGGCGAAGCCGGGCGGGCGCTCGCCATCGCTGCCTACGCCTCGTTCGCCGGCGGCACCATGGGCGCCGTCGCCCTGCTCCTCTTCGCAGGCGTCCTCGCCTCCTGGGCGACCGCATTCCAGTCGCCGGAATACACCCTGATCCTGATCTTCGCGTTATCGAGTATCGCCGCTTTCGCCGAGCGCGGGCGCGTGGCCAAGTCCTGTGTCGCCGCGCTCCTCGGATTGATGCTAGGAACCGTAGGGACGGATCAGTCGGCCGGCGTGCAGCGCTTTACGTTCGGGCGCCTCGACCTTATGGATGGCATCAGTTTCATTCTTCTCGCCATGGCCGTATTCGCCCTCGCGGAGGCGTTCCATATGCTGACGACGACGGAACGCGCCGACGCCTATCGTCCCGCGGCCAGCGTCCGCCTGGCGAAGGGTGATGCGAGAGCCATCGCGCCGACCGTGGGACGCAACTCCGTGCTCGGATTCCTGGTCGGCGTATTGCCGGGCGCAGGGGCGACGCTGGCGAGCTTCTTCGCCTACGAGTTCGAAAAGCGTTTCAACCGCAATCCCGCCTGCGGCATCGCCGCGCCGGAGGCCGCCAACAACGCCGCTTGCACGGGTTCCTTCGTGCCGCTCCTGACGCTGGGCATTCCCGGTTCCGGCACCACCGCAGTGCTGTTGGGCGTCATGCTCAGTCTCGGTATCCAGCCCGGTCCGCGCCTGCTGGAGACCGACCCTGCCGTGTTCTGGGGGGTGATTGTCTCCATGTATGTCGGCAACCTGGTGCTGCTGGCGCTGAACCTGCCGTTGATACCCTACATTTCCCGACTGATTCAGGTCTCGCGGCCGGTGCTCATTCCTTTCGTGGTAGCGTTTTCCCTCGTCGGCGTCTATCTCACGACATCCAATGATTTCGACCTCTACCTGATGCTCGGCTTCGGCGTCGCCGCTTTGGCGCTCCGTTCGGCGGGTTTTCCGCTGGCGCCTCTCCTGCTCGGCTTCATCCTGAGTGGCATGCTGGAGGAAAACCTGCGGCGCACCCTCTACCTGGCGGACGGATCGCCATCGATCCTCCTGCAACGCCCGGCGACCGTCGTGCTTGCCTTCGCCTGCGCGGCGATCTGGCTGGCCCCGATGATTCGATGGTGGCGCGACAAGCCCAACGATGGAACACGACTGTGAATCAGAAATGTGCGATCTCGGCATTCGACATCGCGTCCGCGTCGGTTAACCCGCATATCTCACCAAGGGCCGCGATGATCGCGCAGGATTTTGCCCGCGTGCGCGTGCTTGCGAGCGGAAGCATAGCCACTCTTATGGTGGAGCGAGCGCGTGCGCGCACGCGGGCAAAAGACCAGCGAGGGCGCGGCCAGCGCCGTCTGTGCCAGGCACAACTTTCGAAAAAAGGAAGTACCTGATTGAAAGCAAATGATATTCAGTGACTCAACAAGCGACTTGGTTAGATATGCGGGTTAACATAGGATGCAAGCCGCCTCTCACGGCAACGTGAGCCGAACGGCGGGCCGAGTAGACAGAGGAAGAGAACATGCGCAGGTATGCGAGACGCGACGACGATGATGGAGCGCAAATCAACCTGACGCCCATGTTGGACGTCGTCTTCATCATGCTCATCTTCTTTATTGTGACGGCGACCTTCGTGAAGGAAGTCGGCCTGGACGTCAATCAACCGGACGACGATAAGCCGAAGACCATCGACCCGGACAAGCGCAGTATCGTCGTCCGCATCACCAGCCGGGACCGCATACTTGTCGCTCAGCGCGACGTCGACTGGCGTTCGGTACGCGCCAATATCGAACGCCTGCACGCGGAAAACCCCGAGGCGCCGGTGATCATTCAACCGCATCCCGAGTCGCGGACGGAAGCCATGGTGCACGTGATGGACTCGGCACGGCAGGCCGGAGTGACCAACGTCTCACTGGCTGCAGGGAACTGACGCGCGCGCCGCTCGCTAGTGCCACACAAATGCCGACTGCGCTGGGGCGCTCCCGCGCGCTTCGTTCTCTTCGATCAGCCTTGCGCCAACCACGATGTCCCGCGTCCTTGTAACGGGAACGCTGGCCATCGACTACGTGGCCGACTACGGCGGTCGTTTCTCCCGACTGCCCCACCACCCCGGCGTTAACCTTTCAATTCAACTTGAGCGCATCGAACGCCGTTTCGGCGGCTGCGCCATGAACATCGCCTACGGTCTGAGCCGGCTCGGACAGGACGCCGTGCCGTTTGTATTTGTCGGGGACGACTACGGCGAGGACTATCGAAGCCATCTCGACAGCCTCGGCATCGATCAGAGCGGCATCACCCGGTTGTCTGGCGCCGGGTATTCATCCCACGCATTCGTGTTCACCGATGCCGAGGGCAATCAATTCACGGGGTTTTTTCCAGGCCCCGCGAGGGTCAGTGACTTCCCCCGGCGCCTGTCGGCATTTGTGGGAGCTTGCCTACCCGAATACGCGGTGCTGGCGCCCGACATCGCCGTTAACATGATCGACGCCGCACGTATCATGCGCGCGCACGGCGTACCGTTTCTTTGCGACCCTGGACAGGGCCTGACGGATTTCAGCGCCGGCGAGGCGAGAGAACTCGTCGCCTTGTCGGACGCGTTGATCGTCAATCAGTTCGAACTCGCGACCGTCACGGCCAAATGCGAAGAGGAACTGCGTGCTCCGGAATACGTCGTCGTGACCACCGGCGAAACCGGATCGTACTGCGGCGATATCGTCGTCCCGTCGGTGCCGGCGGCGGTGGTCGAGGACCCCACCGGTTGCGGCGATGCGTATCGCACCGGCTTTGTCGATGCGCGTTTGCGAGGTGCGACGATGCGGGATGCGATGCGCGCGGGCGCGTGCGCGGCCACCATCAATATCGAGCACGCCGGTACCCAGTCGCACGACTTCAGCGACTACGCGCGGCGCTACCGCGAATCCTGGAACGATGCGCCCGCGTGGCTCGCGGCACACATGGGCAGCGACGGCGGCGACCGTTAGTCCGCTCCTCGTTGCGCATTTGTGACCTTTTGGGTCCAGGGCTACCATGCTGGCCAGGTGGCGCGCCGGCCGGCGTTGGAAGCGTTCGGCGCAACGCGCGCCCGGAATCGGTCGGGGAAAGGGCTTGCATGGAACAAAGCCGGCACCAACGCTGGAGGACTCGCAACGCCGGAGTTCCCTGGGCGTCACGGGCGCACGGTAATCCACTAGGCTAGGCTAAAGGCTTCCCATGAGGTCAGGAAAGATCATTCTGTTGAACGGGTCGTCCAGCGCGGGCAAGACGACCATCGTGCGGATGCTCCAGCAACTCTACCGGGAACCCTACCAGCACATCGCCCTCGATCAGTTCCGCGACGGCATGCCCGATGGATTTCGCGGGTTGAACTCTCCCCCGGGCGATCCCGGGGCGCGCGGATTGAATGTGGTGCCCATCGAACGCGATGGAGAGCACATGACTGAAATCCGCTTCGGCGATGTGGGCAGAAGGGTCTTGCGCGGCATGCGCCGGTCCATCGCCGTTTTCGCCCGCGCCGGGAACCATGTGATCGTCGACGACCTGATGTTCGAGAAGTCCTTCCTGCTGGACTATCTCGATGTTCTGGCGGGACTGGATGTCACCTTCGCTGGTATCCGCTGCGACCTCGCGGTTGTCAAAGCGCGGGAAGCCACCCGCCCCGGGCGCTTTCCGGGGACGGCGATATCCCATTTCCATAGCGTGCACGCGCACTGCGTCTACGACGTGGAAGTCGACACCACGGACTCCACCCCAAGACAATGTGCGCGGCAAATCATGCGGGCGGCCCGGGAAAGACCTCGCGCTTTTGATCATCTGCGCGAGAAGTTCGGCGTAGGCTGATCGGTTTGCATGCAACAATGCGTTCGTCGGCGGGGTCGTAACGAATATCGGAGGGCGTCGCAGGCGCTGACCGGAGCTCCATGAAACAAGCACTGGAAACCCAGAGCGAGACGGCACGCGCCAAGGTGCTGGAGGTGGAGGATGTTCGCACCTGCTTCCACACGCGCGAAGGCACGATATATGCCGTCAACGGGGTCGGTTTCGACCTCGACGAAGGGGAACTGCTGGGGGTGGTCGGAGAGAGCGGTTGCGGCAAGAGCGTAACCATGTTGTCCCTGCTCAGGCTACTGCCGATGCCGCCCGCGGAAATCGTCTCTGGCCGTGCCCGCCTGAATGGCAAGGACCTGATGGCGCTCGACAACGAGGAGTTGCGGCGCGTGCGGGGCGGCGAAGTCGGCTTCATCTTTCAGGATCCGATGACGTCGCTGAATCCGGTCCTGACGGTCGGCTACCAGTTGGCGGAACCTCTGCGAACGCATCTCGGCATGGGTAGAACCGCGGCGCGTCGGCGCGCCGTGGAACTGCTTGAGCGCGTCGGCATTCCATCAGCCCAGGATCGACTATCGGCATTTCCTCACCAGTTCTCTGGCGGCATGCGACAGCGCGTCATGATCGCCATCGCTCTCGCGTGCAACCCAAAGGTGTTGATCGCGGATGAACCCACGACCGCGCTCGACGTCACCATACAGGCGCAGATCCTGGACCTGATCAAGGAGCTTCGGCGTCAGTTCGGTATAGCGATCATCTGGATCACACACGATCTTGGCGTCCTGGCTGGACTCGCGGACCGTGTCATGGTCATGTACGCGGGACAGATTATTGAGCGCGCCGACGTTGACTCACTGTACGGCAGGCCCCAACACCCCTACACGCGCGGTTTGCTGGGCACCCTGCCGACGCTCGATGGGACGCGGGCCCAACGATTGGCTACGATCCCGGGACAACCGCCGCATCTTGCGGAGCCTCCCCGAGGCTGTCCGTTCGCGTCGCGTTGTCCGCACGCATTCGACACTTGCCGCCGCGAGAACCCACCTCTGCTATCGGTCGGCGGGGGCCACGAAGTCGCTTGCTGGTACGACATCGAGGCGGGAGCCGCACGTGCCTACTGACGGCAAGCCGCTACTGCAGGTCGAAAACCTGACCATGCACTTTCCCATCATGGCAGGTGTGTTCCGGCGACAGGTCGGCACGGTGAAGGCGGTAGATGGAATCGATTTCAACATCCGCGAGGGCGAAACCCTGGGCCTGGTCGGCGAGAGCGGCTGCGGGAAATCGACAGTGGCACGCGCCATTCTGCGACTATACGAACCGACGGCAGGACGCGTGCGGTTTCGCGGTGAAGACATCACCGCGTTGGACGGCGAGCCGCTGCGCCGACTGCGCCGGCGGATGCAGATGGTATTTCAGGACCCGCAGGCCAGTCTTAATCCGCGCATGACCGTGGGCAGCATCGTCGGCGAGCCGCTGCTCGAGCACGGTCTGGCCAAGGGAGCAGCGCTCCAGCAGCGCGTGGAAACGCTGCTGGAGTCCGTTGGGCTGGATCGCAGCTTCGCCAACCGCTACCCGCACGAGTTCTCGGGCGGCCAGCGGCAACGCATCGGGGTGGCCCGGGCGCTCGCGCTGGAGCCCGAGTTGATCATTTGCGATGAGCCGATTGCGGCGCTCGATGTCTCCATCCAGGCGCAGGTGGTCAACCTGTTGGAAGAACTGCAAGAACGCCTGGGCCTCACCTATCTGTTCATCTCGCACGATCTCGGCATGATTCGTCACATCGCCGATCGCGTCGCGGTGATGTATCTCGGCAAGATCGTCGAACTTGCACCGAGCGATCACCTCTATCGCGAGCCGATGCATCCGTATACGCGAGCGCTGTTGTCGGCTGCCCCGGTGCACGACCCGCAACTTGAGGCAAAGCGGGAGCGCATCATCTTGCGCGGCGATGTGCCGAGTCCTTCCGACCCGCCGCCGGGTTGCCCCTTCCACACGCGATGTCCAATGGCGGAGCCTGCGTGTTCAACCCTCGCACCCGAGTGGCGCGAACTGCGTCCGGACCATCGGGTAGCCTGCCACCTGGCCTGAACCGCACTAGCATCACAGCCAACCGGAGAGACCCGAAAGACCATGAACCTGCGCGACATTACGCCCATTCTGGCGGCCATGGCGTTTATGGCCGCCTGCGGCCCCGATGATTCCGTACCGATCTCCGAGCAGCAGGTGGAAAATCGACATCTCAATATCCTCTATTGGCAGGCGGTGTCGATCCTGAATCCCTATCTCTCCGGCGGCACCAAGGACATCGAGGCGGCCTCGATGGTGATCGAACCGCTCGCCCACTACGATGAGCACGGCGCGATGGTGCCCATGCTGGCCGCCGACATTCCTACGCTTGAAAACGGCGGCGTAGCCGAAGACCTGCGCAGCGTTATCTGGAACCTGAAAACCGATATCAAATGGTCCGACGGCACGCCGTTCACGGCACATGACGTGGCATTCTCGGCTGCCTACTGCCTGAACGAACAGGCTGGCTGCAACGCCCTCGCCTCGTTTGCCGACGTATCGGCCGTCGAGGCGCTGGACGATCACACCGTGCGGATCGCGTTCGATGTTGCCAAACCCTGGCCTTACGGCCCGTTCGTCGGCGCCATTACGCCGATCATCCAGCGCGATCAGTTCCAGCACTGCCTGGGCGCGAAGGCGCAGGAATGCACGGAACAGAATTTCGGTCCGATCGGCACGGGGCCGTTCAAGGTCGACGAGTTCCGCGCCAACGACGTCATCAGCTATTCCGCCAACGAGCACTATCGCGACCCCGGCAAGCCGTGGTTTCGGACGGCCACCTTCAAGGGCGGCGGCGACGCCGCGTCGGCGGCGCGGGCGGTGCTGGAAACCGGCGAATACGACTACGCCTGGAACCTGCAGGTAGAACCGGAAGTGCTGGAACATATGACGGCGGCTGGCCAAGGCCAGGTGTTGATGGGATTCGGCAGCCAGGTGGAACGGTTGGTAGTCAATCAGACCAACGACGACTCGAGCCTTGGCGAACGCCGCTCGCTCTACCTCGACGGCACGAATCCGCATCCATTCCTCTCGGACCCGGTGGTGCGACGCGCCCTGTCGCTGGCCATCGATCGCCAAGTGCTGGTGGATACCGGCTACGGCGCCGCCGGCCGCATCACCTGCAACGTCGTGCCAGCGCCGCCCGTCTACGCGTCCGTCGCCAACGAGAGCTGCAAAACGCCGATCCCGAATGAAGCGAACCGCATTCTCGACGAGGCCGGCTGGGTACGCGGAGAGGACGGCGTGCGTGCGAAGGACGGTATACGCCTGTCCATCCTCTACCAGACCTCCACCAACTCGGTGCGCCAGGGCGCCCAGGCGTTGATCAAGCAGATGTGGGAGGGGACCGGCGTCGAAACCGAACTGCGCAACATCGACTCGGCCGTGTTCTTCGGTGCCGACCCCGCCAGTCCCGACACCTTCCAGAAGTTCTACGCCGACTTGCAGATGTACACAAACAGCTTCCAGGGGACGGATCCCGAGGTGTACATGGCCGCCTGGGTATGCGACCAGAGCCCCGGGCCGAACAACCAATGGCTCGGCACGAACATCGCGCGCGGCTGCCTGGACGAATACGACGCGCTGGTTGATCAGATCTCGATCACCGCGCCGGGAGAGGATCGTTCCCGGATCGCCAAGCGGATGAATGACATCATTGTCCAGAACCAGTTCATGATCCCGCTCATTTGGCGGGCCGCGGTTTCCGCGCGATCGAATACGCTCAAGGGCGTGCGGATGAATCCCTGGGACTCGGAACTGTGGAACGTCGCGGACTGGCACCGGTAAGATGATCCGCTATATCACCCGCCGCCTGATGTTCGCGGTGCCGACGCTGATCGCCATCAGCTTCGCGATCTTTGCCCTCCTCGACCTCGCGCCGAACGACCCCACTGGCCAGTTGCCGCTCACCATACCCCCCGAGGTGAGGGCGCAGATCCGCGACTCGCTGGGGCTGGACCAGCCGTTCCACGTGCGCTACGCGAAGTGGATGGAACAGTTCTTCGTCAACGAGCCGCTGAATCTCATCGAGCAGGCCTTCGACATCGAGATCGGCGATTCAGGCGCACGCCCGAGGGTACGCTCCTGGGCCACGCGCAGTCCGGTAGTGGACATCATCGCGGAGCGGATGCCCCAGACCCTGTGGGTAGTGGGACTGTCCTACGTGGTCGGCATCCTCATCGCGGTGCCCATCGGCGTGATCTCCGCTTACCGGCAGTATTCCTGGTTCGATCAAATCGGCACCTTCGTATCGATGGTCGGTTTCTCGGTGCCGACGTTCTTCACGGGGTTGCTGGCGATCATCCTCTTCAGCGTTGTGCTGCGGTGGCTGCCTTCGATCTACGACACCACCCACCAGGTCACCGACCTCTCGAGCTTCTGGGTGCAGGTCAAGCAGCTATTGATGCCGGTGATGGTGCTGGCGCTGTACAACGCCGCCCAGCTCAGCCGTTTCATGCGCTCGGCGATGCTGGACAACCTGAACCTGGACTACGTGCGCACGGCCCGCTCGAAAGGCCTGAGAGAGCGCTCCGTGCTGCTCATTCACGTTTTGCGCAACAGCATGATTCCGGTGGTGACAATGATCGCCCTTGGCGTGCCGACAATCTTCAGCGGCGCCATCATCACGGAACAGATCTTTCGCGTGAACGGACTCGGACAACTCCTGATCGTGGCGATCCAGGGAGCGGACATTCCGTTGGTGCAGACGCTGACATTCCTGTTCGCGGTGTTGATCGTACTGTTCAACCTCATCGCCGACGTCCTGTACGGGATCCTCGATCCCCGCATTCGCTACGACTAGCCGCGAGCCGAAACAATGCCGACCGAATTTCCGGACACCTCGCGCGCGCATCGCTCGCTGTGGCTCGATGTCTGGCTCACGTTCCGGCAGCACACGGGGGCGCTGATCGGCGTCGCCGTCTTCTCGACCATCATATTGGCGGTGCTCGTCGGCCCCGTCGTCCACGACGTGGACCCGCAGTACCTCGATATCCAGGCCAGGAACCAGGGCGTTTCCCTGGCCCACCCGCTGGGCACCGACAACCTGGGACGCGATACCCTCGCCCAGGTTTTCGCCGGCGGACGCATCTCTCTCGCCGTGGGAATTACCGCGATGTTCCTGGCGCTGGTGCTGGGGACCGCGGTGGGCACGCTGGCGGGTTACTTCAGGCGCCTGGACGGACCGCTGATGCGTTTCACCGACCTGTTTCTCGCCCTGCCGCTCCTGCCGCTGCTGCTGGTCATCATCATGTTGTTCCGCGACGCGCTGCGCAACGCCTTCGGCCCGGAGACCGGTATCTTCCTCCTCATCGTATTCGTCATCGGCATCACGAGCTGGATGCAGACCGCGCGCATCGTTCGAGGCGATGTGCTCGCCATCAAGGAGCGCGAATTCATTATCGCCGCCCGCAGCATCGGCACGCGCGAGCGGCGCATCATCAGCCGACACGTCCTGCCCAACGTGCTGAGTCCCATCATGGTGTCCGCCACGCTCGGAATCGCCAACGCCATCATCACGGAGTCCGCACTGTCGTTTCTTGGGCTTGGCTTTCCGCCCGACTTCCCCACCTGGGGCCGCCTGCTGTTCGACGGCGCGAACTTCATTTCCATCACCCCGGCGCGGGTGTTGTGGCCGGGGCTCGCGATCTCGCTGACCGTATTGAGTGTCAACTATATCGGCGACGGGCTGCGTGACGCCCTCGACCCGAGATTGCGAGACACCTAGACATATGGCCTTCGAGTCCAAAGACGTGATACCAATATGACTTATTGGCTATAGGGCGCGGCATGCTCCTGCGAAACTTGGTTCGGGAGGCCCGCAAACGCGCGGGACTTACGCAAGTGGCGTTGGCGCAGCGGGCCAACGTTGCGCAATCTACGATCGCCCGCATCGAATCCGGTGCTCGAATCCCCTCTGCGGAAATGGTGGAACGCCTTGTCAAGGCGGCCGGATTGGAGATCCGCGTCAGCTTGGAAGAACCTGATCGCGAGACGCGATCACTGTTCGAGCGCACGTTGCGGCGAACGCCGGAAGAGCGCCTGGCCGACGCGACGCGCGCGGCCCGGTTCGTCCTGCGCGGTCGCCAAGCCATTCGGGATCCGGGCGATGTCTGACAGCGAGTTCGACCCGAACGCATCTTCGCCGCGTTCTCCAACGAGGACGTGCGTTTCGTCCTGATCGGCGGCATGGCGGCAATACTGCATGGGGATGCGGGCGTGACCATCGATATCGACATCGTCCCTGCCGTTGACTCCGCCAACCTCGATCGCTTGGCGAAAGCCCTGCGTTCTCTCGATGCGCGGATCCGCGACGAGGGTATCCCCGACGGCCTTGTTTTCGACTGTTCGGGAGAATTTTTGCTAAATCTCGGACCGGACGCTGTTCTAAATCTCACGACTCGAGTCGGCGACATCGACTTGGCGTTCGCGCCGGCCGGCACGCAGGGATTCGAAGACTTGAGACGGGATGCCGTGGTGATCGACATTGCCGGCCTGTCCGTTCCGGTGGCATCGCTCGCGGACGTGATCCGCTCCAAGGATGCCGCCGACCGCCCAAAAGATCGCCGGGCACTACCGCGGCTGCGGGAATTGCCGGACCAGGTCAAGCGCGGGCCCGCGCGCTAACGCATCTGGTCGCATCAGACCTCGTCCGGACCGGTCGAAGCGCCCGAATTTCCGACGCAGGCGCCTCCGGCGCAACGCGTCGTCGCGTCGGCAGTTCGCTTATCATGCGGGCGATCGGCGGAAACGAAAGACGACATGGAAAATATCGGTCTGCTCGATGAAATGCGGCGGATGCTGGATAGAACGCAACGCGCAGTGGTATTCACCGGGGCGGGGATCAGTACGGAATCGGGCATACCGGACTTCCGCAGCCCGGGCACGGGGATCTGGAACACGGTCAAACCCATCGAGTTCGATAAATTCATGGCGTCGGACGCGGTACGTCAGGAGTCCTGGCGCCGCCGTTTCACCGGCGCGCGGGAGATGGAGTCGGCGAAACCGAACAAGGGCCACCAGGCGGTCGCGAAACTCGTCGCGGAAGGCAATGTTTTGGGCGTTATCACGCAGAACGTGGACAACCTCTTTCAGGACGCCGGTATCCCCGAGCAGCAGGTGGTGCAATTGCACGGGAATGCCAGCTACGCGAGCTGCCTGGCCTGTGGCATGCGTTACGAAATGGCCGCGCTGAAGAGGCAGTTCAGGGAACGGGAACGCGTGGGTCCGTGCGAGGAATGCGGTGGCATCATCAAGAGCGCGACGATCTCTTTCGGCCAGCCAATGCCGGAAGACGCCATGCGGCGCGCGCGCGAATACACGGAATCCTGCGACCTGATGTTGGCCACCGGCTCAACCCTCATCGTCTATCCGGCGGCGGGATTTCCCGAATATGCCAAGCGGCTGGGCGCGCAACTCGTGATACTCAACCGGGAGGCAACCCCCCTCGACGGCATCGCCGACCTTGTCGTCCACGACGAGATCGGGCGGGCGCTGTCCTATGTCGTGGGCATAAACTAGGATTCGGGCCATCTTCAGTCAGGTGCCTGTCTCAAATGTACTTTGGGTTGGCAACATCGATCTCTCGCGTTAGACGAGGATCGAGGCGATGCGTGCCAAGCGGGCAACACCCCGCGCGGCAGACCAAGGCGCTGACGGCGGAAGCCGTCGCCGCCACCGACCTATCGTTGTCCGCTACTCGCGCGGCGAAGCGCGGCGGGCACGGTACTTTCTCACGGCTTGATCTATGCCATAGTCCGTTACGCTTATCGCCCAACAAATCAATGTGATCCAAAAAAATGTGACTCCCGCCACTCTCCATGAGAATGCTGTGCGGAAGGATCCCTCGGGAACAGGCACTAGCAACCCTACGAGGGACAGCACCAGCGTCAAGAACACGCCCCAAGCAACGCCCTTAAGGCTCGCGATAAGAAACGAAGGCATTCGGCAACGTCCTTATCATCAGCATCGGTTGCAGACGGTGCCGAGGGGGCCGACGATCGGATACATGAAGCTTCTGATCTTGCGATCGTTGCACTTTCTCTGGGCCTCCCCGTAAATCTCAAATTGTCCCCATCCGGGCCCACAGTTACTGCTGACAGGAAACATTCTGGCCATAGTCAAAGCGATCACTACACCAGCAATACAAGGAATACACACCCTTGTGGTAGATTCCGACTCTTGGTTGTTTCCTGCATAGGCGGGCGCACCCGCCCCGGGAGCGAAAGGCAAAGACAAAACCAAAACAGCGATCATCGAGAACAACATCTGCCGCATTGCGTATCCCCTTTTCGTCGAACTTGGTCTTAGCTGTCCGCCCACAACCGCTGCTCCCCGATCTCGGGGCGTGGCGCAGAAGGCACCGAAAACTGCTCGCGGCGTGCCGAAGGCACCCAAACCGCATCGATTCTACCCGCCCCCCCAAACACAACACAACACAGCCGGTCAGGGGCAATTTTTTGGTGGTCAGCAACCGATTGAAAAAAGTATAAAGTGCACCCTTGGCCGGAGCCTGCGGCGGCTGTCGGACGACAGCTGTCGGACGACATGCGCGCGGCGCCCGGGCATCCGGTGCTGCTGGCGGAGACGTTCGTGGACCCGAAGTTATTGGCGCGGCTACCGGGCGGCGGGCTGGGAAAAGGGTCGGGCGGTCGAAGGGCTACGAACGGGTGTCGGGCCGTGGCTACCGGGAACACCGCCGGCGGAAGACGATCCTGGTCCGGGAGCTGTCGTGGGACGCCCGCGCGCCGCTGCGCGGTCGGGCGGACGACCCGGCGTGTGGCTGCGCCTCGCCGAAGCTGCCGCCGGAGGCGTTCGAACCGATTCGGCTGCGCAGCCTATGCGGCCATCTGCGGGGGTGCCGGACTTCCGAGCGCCGCGGCCGGCACCATCAGTTGAGACGGTGCTGGCGATCGCCCTGGCGGCGCAGTTGTGCAGCGCGTCGGGGGCGGCGTCGACGGCCGAGTTCGTGAAGCGCGTGAACCAGCGCCAGCTGGGGGCCGTGCGCGCCTGGACTTCGGCGGGCGGCGACGGACGGCGCCGGGGCGGACGACGTTCTTCGCCACGTAGCGCAGCCGGACCAGCGTTCGACGCACGAACCCGTACACGGCGTCCCGGCCCTCCGGGATAAAATCCACCTCCGCGTTGCCTTCGAGAAAGGTCCTGATCTGCTCCACCGTGCGGAGCCGTTCGGTCTGTAGCGTCACGATCATCCTCCGAATGATCGTCCAGACTCCGGTTCAGGCTCATGTAGCGTTGGAAACCGCCCGCTTCCCCAGGCTCACATAGCGTTGGACAACTCTGCGCATCTACGGAGAACGTAATACAAGGTAGAGTCGATCACGCATGATTCGCACCTTCAAGGATCGGAACACTCGGCGATTCTTCGAGGGCTATCGGATCGCAAGGTTTGAAGGCTTCGTCATTCAGGCTGCTCGTCGATTGCCCCTGCTGGACAATGCGGAAGCGCTTCGGGACTTGGCCGCGTTGCCGAGCAACCGGTTGGAGTCATTGCGTGGAGACAGAGCAGGCCAATACAGCATACGGATCAACGGTCAGTGGCGTATCTCCTATCTCCTTTCGTTGGACCGACGACGGTCCGTGCGACGTGGAGATCGTGGACTACCACCAGGGGAGTTCGAATTATGAATGCTAGAAACGGAATGAGGCCGGTGCATCCCGCCGAAATCCTTCGCGAGGAACTCGACATGATCCGGCTGTCGGCCAATGCATTGTCGAAGGAGCTAGTGTCGTGTCACGCGAGTTCTGGCGCTTCAGAGTTCGCCATGCGCGTCAATGCAAGGCGTGGTCCGCAGGGAATATCGGGCATATTCGCAAGGGCCACAACGCGGCAGTGGCGTGCATGGCGATCTCCCGAAGGGCGCGCCCCACGGGGCCCGTGGCCGCGTTGCGCCCCTTGGCAATGGAGCCGACCATTCCCGGCGGGGACGCGCCTTGCCACAGACCCCGTGGGACGCGCTGAAGCGTCATAACTCGCGTGACACGACACTAGGTGTGCCGGTAAACCGGATCACCACGATTCTGAACGGCTAGCGTGGCGTTACCGCCGACACAGCGCTAAGACTCGCCAGGTATTTCGGGACGACACCGCAACTATGGCTGAACCTGCAGAAGACTTGGGAACTTCGTCGAGCGAAGATCGAAGCGGGTGCACAGATAGCTGCACGCGTCACGCCAAGACAAATCGTCGCCTAGAGGAGACTCAATGCATGGCCGTCCCCGATTTTCAGTCGTTAATGCTGCCGACCCTTCAAGCGCTTTCGGTTCGGGCGGAAATCCCGATCTCCCAAGTGCCCGTTCGCGTCGCCGCAGCGCCGAAAGCGACCAGCTGGATTCTTCTAGTCGCTTCGCGTCGGAGTCAAGAAAAACCATGACTTTTGAAGAGCTTGCGAGCGAATTGGACACGGCCTATGACAGGGGTTACTTAGACAGAGACAAGGCGCTTGGAGAATTCGGAAAGATTCACAGCACCGATCTGATTGCCCTAGAAAAACAAGACCGCACAATCGAGAGCCTTGTTGACGCCGCCAGAATTTCACCAGCAGGGTATTGGGCGAAACAAATCAGGCACCGGATGGAACTATCGGACAGGCTGCGAGTGCTTGAGCATCGCGTGAGCGAGTTGGACAAGTCCGCAAACTAGTTCGCCCAACCGGCCTGCTGTTTTCTTTGGGAGTCAGCTTGGATCCGCGCCGCCGCGTTTATGTAGCTAAATATATATAATTCCGCAAATTAGCCTAAAGAATTTCATGCCTGGAAAACACGTATGATCCGATCAATCATACGGGATAAATCTCATGATGAATGTTTAAAAAATACTAAGAGCTATCACTTTTTAGTTGATCTGCAATTCTGTGAAATGCTTTATCTCGCTTGCGATATAGAAGCTCCGCTGGGGTTTTCCCGTTTTCGTTAGCAATATCCCCTCGTGCGGCATATTTAACAAACATTTCAAAATGCTCTACGTTGCAGTTTCTCTTCGGCATTTGATGCAGAGCGGTCATGCCATCAGTGTGTTGGTAGTTTGGATCACTTCCGGCCCCCAACAAAAATTCCGCGCAGGCAAACTTCTTACCGATCACCGCCGACATCAGGGGCGGTTCGTATTCAGGCGTGGCGTCAAGCGATGGCCCAGCGCTTACCAAAAGTTTTAGCATCTCCAGGTCGTCATTAAATACTGCAGCCCAAAGACAGTGATCTGGAGATGATCCTTCTTCCAACAAAAACCGCGCAAGAGGTATGTTCCTCCCGCGCCCAACTGCGTACCACAAAGGTGTAGTATGCCAGCTACCATGTGTGGATGCTGGCGAATTGATGTTTATTCCTGCGTTTAGCAATACACCCGCGAGTGAAACGCTATTCGACGCCTCTGACCTGGATTTCTTACGTACATCTACGCCAGCACAAAGATGCAGAAAATTGCGACCAGACGCATCACGAAACTCGATGAGTTCAAGTTTTTCCTGAAGACCTTGCGCGACTGCATTGCTTTGAAATGTTTTGACAAGATCAAGCATTCTTGTCTTTGAGATTGATTTGACCATACTCTACTTTCCTATTTAGCACTCTCAGGCGGCTATTTAGCAAATCCGCATGTCGTCAAAGCGCGCCTTCTCGTCGCTCGACTTGGCGAGCGCCAGGGACAGTGCGTCCCGCATCAGGCGCTCGTTGCCGATCCCTATCCGGGAAAGGACATCGAATCCGTCGAGCGTTTCAGCCGGAGAAACCCGCACATCGGCATTCCGCAGCGCCTGCACGAAGCGCGAGAAAGTGACCTCCATGAAGTTGCGAGTATGGGGGCCGCGGGCAGCCTATTCGGTAACTGTCGGATCGAGGGGTTTTTCCAGCTCGCGCCAATCGATATCGCCGTCGGTCACAGAGTGTTCGAAGTCGAGAACGCCCATCTCTTCGAACTTCGGGCGGATACGCTCGGTCAGCAGCCCTATCCGATTGAGATTGGGTATCACGCGCTCGTATAGCCGCCTTTGAAAGTCGGCGTTGATACCACGCTCCACCAGCACCTCTTTGGACTCGTCGACATCCCAGCCGAAATGGCGGAAGACATCGGTGGCGATCAGCCGGTCACGGCTGACGACGCACGCCTCGTAGGCGAACTGCGCGCGATCCTCGCGCTCCTTCTCCGACAGCGTTTGCACGAAATCTTCGAGGTAATTAACCCCGAATGTCACGTGCCGTGCCTCATCGCGTATGACAAGGTAGAGCAGTTCCTTCAGCACGGGATCGTTCGTATCTTCTCTCGCCGTGTGAAAGGCAGCCAGCGCAAGCCCTTCCAGGATGATCTGCATGGCGATGAACTTGAGATCCCAGCGTTCGTCGGTGAGGACCTTGTCCAGCAGATCCTTTAAGCCCCGGGTCACCGGATACCGGAATCCCACCTTGGTCTTCAGGTAGCGGTTGAACACCTCGACATGACGCGCCTCGTCGAACGTCTGCGATGCCGCATAGAGTTTCGCGTTGAAGGTCGGCGCGCTCGACGCGAGCTGCGAAGCGACCAGCAGCGCACCCTGCTCGCCGTGGAGAAACTGCGAAAGGGACCACGCTATGTCGTGGAAAAAGAACTCGATCTTGCGCTCGGTGGACATCGCGTCCCACGGCGCATAGCCGTTCCAGGGATTGTCTTCCAGCCACCCTTCGATCTGTTCTTCTCCCCACGGCTCGGCGTCCTGCCAATCGGGGGACTGGTCCCAGTGAACATCGAGGCTCGCGTTCCAATTGAGGCGTTTGCCGAGTTCGTAGAGTTTGCGGATGCGATCTTCGGCGACGCGATAGTCCCAGTTGTAGCTGCATGTGAGGGGCGTCTTGAATATTTCGGCGATGTGCTCGACCTCGGCGGGGCCAAGCGTCTTCGACCCTTCGCCGTCGCCGACCGAGGGTACGATGCTTTCTCCACCGTTCTCTGCCGCTGGACTTGCAGGGCTGAACCGGGTGATCGTGCGAGGCGCATCCTTTACGCGGGTGATCAACATTCCTTCTTTTCCGTTGGTTTCATTGTAATTTTGGACCGTAGCACAGTTGAGGGCGCGGGTGCGCAACATATGGACCCTTCAAGTGGGGGTTTGTTCCGTGGGGAAACTGGATGGTCACTTCGAAACCGGAGACGGACGTGGAACGGGTTGCCGAGACAATTCTGAGGCTGATACCGGCCTGGCGCGTGCAACGCATCGAGCGCGTTAGCTACCTTGAGGGCGGATACGCCAACGATAACTATCGGTTCGAATACGGCGGCGAGGCTTTCGTTGTCCGGGTCGTTCGCGGTCCTGCGAGGCCGCGCAACGCCGAGATGCGTTTCCTTGAACTTGGCATCGCCCCGCGCGTCGTCGCCGCGGACCCGGTTCGAGGCGACCTGATCACCCGCTGGATCGATGGCACACTGCTGGCCGAAGTCCCCGCCGAGCCGCACGAGGCGGCTACATACCTTCGGGAACTGCACGACACCGTTCCACGCGGCATTTGCCGGTACGACGCGATAGGGGTCGTTCGGGACTATGCGCGCGACGCGCCGGTGTCCCGAATGGCGGCCACGGCGCTGCGTCGACTCGATTGGTCGGTCACGGAGACAGCCGGTTGCCACAACGATCTGAACCCGTGGAATGTGATCCGCTGTAGAGAATCCTGGCGCACGCTCGACTGGGAGTTCGCCGGGGACAACGATCCGCTATTCGATCTGGTCGGCCTCGGCTACGGCATGGATTACGGTGAAGATGCGTTCGACGCGCTGGTCGCCGGCTACTATGCGGAGCGTCCGAGCGACATGCGCCTGGTCGAGACGCGCATCCTGTACCAGCTTCGGGAACATGCCTGGGCTCAACGACAGATGCGCATGGGCAACACGCGCGACGAAGTGGCGGCCCAAGCTGTCGCTTCCGATCGCGAAATTGAACGCTTGATGGCGGGCGGGCCGCGTTTGGGCCGATAGTCACGGAACGCGAATTTACGATCCGGGTGAAACGAACCCCTGACTTTCCAGCGCCGCCAGGGCCAACTGCAACCGCGCCCGGTCGGTTCCGCGAACAATGCCGAACGTCGCCCCACGCTCAAGAAGGGCGTCCCGATAGACGTCGAAAAGGCGCTCGCGGTCGAATTGCGATTCACGGAGGGGATCCGGTTCCCAGGCCAGATCCGGGCGCGCGAGCAGATAGGCGCGATCCGGTTGCGAGCATAGCGACGCTTCGACCCATTCCGGCACCTGCCCGTATTTTTCCTGCCACCAGATGCGGATTACCAACATGTCCGTGTCGAGCACGAGCACCGGCGGCGCGTCCTTCAGCGCGCGCTCCTCGAGTGCCAACTGGCCCCTGGCGATAGCGTCGAGATCGTTCTCATCGTACGCCGAGCGGCCGGATAGGTAGGCGCGGGCGTACTCCTCTACCCAAGGCGCACCGAACCGCTTCGCTAACGTGCGCGCGAGCGTTGTCTTGCCGCAGCTTTCGGGGCCCACGATGGAAATGATCTGTGTCACCGTTCAAGTGTAGATCAGGGGCATGGTGAGCGCAGTGCGGGCTCGGATTTCTGTCACTGGGCAAGCGACTTGGTAGAATCGTGCCCGAGCGGCTTGCGGATTTCGTCATGACAAAGACCATTGCCATCGTCGAGGATGATCCCGATCAGCGTGCCAACTACGCGGACGCGATCACCGCGAAGGGTTACGAAGTCACCGAATACGCCAGCCGCGGGATGGCTCTGGCCGGATTTGAACGGCAACTACCGGATCTCGTGATTCTCGACATCGTGCTCGGCAACGAAGTCGATGCCGGCTTCCAGCTTTGCCGCGATTTGCTCACCCGCGCGCCGTCACTGCCCGTCATCTTCCTTACGGAACGGATCGATGAGATCGACAAGATTTCGGGGTTGCGGCTCGGCGCGTGGGACTACCTGCCGAAACCCATTTCCCTCGATTACCTGGCCGAGCGCATCTCCTCGCTCCTGCGCATAGACGAAGTGCGAACAACGAACCAGGCGAACACGTCGGACCGCGGCCGACAATTCGGCGAGCTCGACTTGGATCAGGACGCCCTGCTCGTCTCGTGGAAGGGTCAGCGCATCAACCTGTCGGGCACGGAGTTCCGCATGCTGGCGAAGCTGGTCCGCCGTCCGGGACACGCCGTGAGCTATGAAACGCTGATGGACGCTACCATGCAGAGTTTCGTCACGAACAACACCATCAACACGCACATGCGGAACATTCGCAGGAAGTTCCAGAAAGTCGATCCGCAGTTCGCCTGCATCAAGAGCGAGTACGGCTTCGGCTATCGCTGGTCCGTAACATGAAGATCGGATCCAGGTTCCGGGGTCCGCGCCTGCGCACAAAACTGCTGCTGCTGGCGCTCGGCGTGCTGGCGCTGCCCTACCTGTCGTATCTCCAACTGGCGGAGATGGAACGACTCCTGATCCAGGGCCAGTCCCACGCGCAGTTGCTTACCGCCGAGGGGATCTCCACCCTCTTCAATGCCCGGGCGGACCTGTTCAACGATCTACCCGTCAGCCTCGAGGACTACGAACCCCTCTTCGCACACCCCATTGAGAGCCCTGTACGTCTCGACGGCAGGATCGAGGATTGGGGCGAAGTGGAGACCCGGATGCAACGATTCGGCGCGGAGGACGGCGAAGCCCGCGACGGCAGCTTCAGCCTCGTGCTCGGCGAACGGGGCGGCTATCTCTACGGGTTCATGAAGATTCTGGACGACGCGAGGATGTACCGCGAACCTTCCTCGCTACGGCTCGACAACGCTGACCACGTACGGTTGAGCTTCATCCGTACGAACGGCGAAGAAGGGCGCGCAACCATCACCCTGCCCCGCCCGGGGGTCACCACGGCGTATCGCATGCAGGAAGACTGGCGATATGCCGAAACCGGCGCCCCGGCGAAGATCCAGGGCTATCTGATGGAGACCGGGCAGGGATACGATGTCGAGTTTCGGTTGCCGCTGTCGCTGCTCGGGTCTCGACGCTATTTCGGCGTCGCTTTTGCGGACGTGGATGCGCCAACGGGCGAGATGCGCGCCATCACGCAAACGCTGCCGACCGGCGGCAAGGAGAGCTTCAACCTGGTAATTCTCCGCTCGCCTGAATTGTTGGATATCATCGAGGGTCTAGGCTATTCGGGCTCTCGCATTCTCGTCATCGATCCGGAACGAAGGGTACGCGCCGAAACCGGCAGCCACACCATCGCGGGCAAGCGGCGGGACGAATCCGACTGGATCTACAAGATCGGCGAGTGGATTCGCAGATTCTCATCGACCGTCCCGGAAGCGGGAACCGTCGAGGAGGTCATTGACGCCTCGCTGGAAGGCGGACCGATCGCGCTGTCGCGCACGTTGGAGAACGGCGTCGAGATCATCACCGCGGCGTATCCCATCGTTTCGAACGACGACATTCTCGGCACCGTGCTGGTCGAACAGGACATGGACGAGATTCTGGCGTTCCAATACGAGGCGATCGAACGGGTGATGCTTGTCTCCGCCTTGATCCTGTTGTTCGTATTCCTGGCGTTGTTTGCGTTCTCGGCCCGACTTGCATGGCGGATACGCAACCTGCGTCGCGAGGCGGCGGCGGCGATCGATGAGTACGGACGACTACGAACGTTGTCGCTGAGAGCCGAACGCGGTGCCGGCGATGAGATCGGCGACCTGTCGCGCAGCGTGTCCAACGTCTTGACGCGCTTGCACCAGCACAACACGTTCCTGGAGAACATGCCGCGCACGCTCCGCCACGAGATCAACAATCCGCTCAATACGCTGAGCACTTCGCTGCAACACCTGGAACACGAGAGCCCCTCCGGCGCGAGCAAATATCTGGCCAGCGCCAAACGCGGGGTCATGCTGATCGGCTCCATCGTGCAGAACCTGGCCGATGCCGCCAACCTGGAGGATTCGCTGCAGGCGGAGGAACTTGAGGTCATCGACATGCAACAGTTCCTCGAGCGCTACGTCGGCAACCTGAAGACGACCCAGAAACACCGGGAGATCGTATTCCGCGGCGTCTCCCATCCGCTACTCGCGCGGATCGCCGACTTCAGGGTCGAACAACTCCTGGACAAAATCATCGACAACGCCGTCGACTTCCACCATCCGGGCAGCCCCATCAAGGTGCAGTTGGACGACTATGGAGACGCGCTGCAAATTACGGTGGCCAATCGGGGGCCGGTTCTGCCTCCCATGGACGGCGAGTCGCTATTTGAATCCATCGCCAGCCACCGCGGCCCGCAAAGCCGACTGCATTTCGGCTTGGGCCTGTACGTCGTGCGTGTGATCGCCGAATACCACGGCGGAACGGTGCGCGCAGCCAATCTGGCGGACGGCTCCGGGGTCGCCGTCATGGTGCGGCTGCCGCTGGTCTCTTCAGTCGCCGCGAACGAGGAACTGCGGGCGGCGAGGACCAACTAGCTGAGGCTGTAAGCCGCATCCGGGGCGATCTCGCCGTCGCAACGCACTTCGCCGCGTTCGACCATGTAGAGCATCGCAGCCAAGACGCTTCGCGCTGCGGCCGGGTACATGAATTCCGGCAACTCGGTGTACATGATCGGCACCATCTCCTGGATCGTCTCGATGCCGCGCGCAAGACAGGCGCGAATTTCGGCCTCGCGTTCGAGCCGATGGGCGATGAATGCTTCCACGTGCGGTTTGGGTCGTGTGATCGCCGGCCCGTGGGTGGGCCAATAGACGCTGTCGTTGCGTTCAAGCAGGCGGCGCAGGCTTGCCATGTAGCTTTTCATGTCACCATCCGGCGGCGACACGATGCTGGTAGACCAGCCCATGACGTGATCGCCGGTGAACAACGCCCGCTCTTCGCGCAGTTGGTAACAGATGTGGTTGGACGTGTGTCCCGGCGTATACACGCACTCCACCGACCAGCCGTCGCCCTCGATGACGTCGCCGTCCGCCACCTTGACGTCCGGCGCGAAGTCCATGTCGCCGCCCTCCTCCACCGGCACGCCCTGTTCGATCTTGCCCGCGCCGTGGGGTCCATATCCGTAGGTGTCCGCATCCGTCGCCTCGCGCAGCAGCCGGCATCCAGGCGAGTGATCCATATGGGTATGAGTCACCAGCACATGCGTGATGCGCTCCCCCTCCGTCGCAGCCTTTATGGCATCGATATGCTTGGGATCCGGCGGACCCGGGTCTATGACCGCCACGTTGCCCCGACCCAGGATGTAGGTTCCAGTACCGTACAGCGTGAACGGACCGGGATTGTTTGCAATGACGCGCCGGATGTTCGTTGACAACTCGGCGACTTCGCCGTATTCGAAGCGTAGTTCGCGGCGGAAGGGAATCTCTATTCCCATTATTGGTTACCCGCAGGAGCCGCTGTCTCTTCGGATTCAGCGCTCTCTGCGGCCTGGTGCAAGATATCGAGCCGCCAGCCCCGCCACATGGACCTTAAAACCTCCGCCTTTTCCGAAACGACCGTCGCTACGGGCCCCGCACCACCGCTGCCAATAGCTTGCACGGTTACGTTGTACACGACATCCTTCGGTACTCCCTCGAAGATGCAGCGTGTCTGATCGGCAGCGACCTCGCAGGTCAGGGACTCGCCGCCATCCACGGGCGTGGCGATGACTCGGTAACCAGTAACGCCCGCACCTGGCATGGCTCCCCAATCGACGGTCAGGATGTTCTTATCTGTCTCGGCACGGACGCTCGGTGGCGGCGTTACAGGAGTCGCTTCGGCGTGAAGGACATATGGGCCCACTGAAATACGAGAAATACTTTGCCCGCCTACCTCGACGTAGTAGACGCCGGGTTCGAGAACGCGCTGAATGCGGAAGTTGTTGTCGTCGCCGTCGTCTCTGCTTTGTGCGAGTTGCCAGCCAGCCTCGTCGCGCAGGTACCCGTACGTGTCGATTCGGCTGGTCGTGAACACCGTCACCTTCGTCCTGTGCCCGATCTCCAGGCGGAAATAGTCCCTATCGTAAGACGGGTTGACTATCCCCCGTGCCTTTCCCCCAAGGGCCAGGGGTGTCGCCATCTCCCGCGTGTCTCCATGAAAGTCGTGCAGTACCACACCAACGCCCCGACGCACGAGGGCCGGGAGGTGCGTATTGAGGGACTCGGTGCTTAGCGGATTGCGGCGTAGATCCAGGAATTCCAGGTTGGGCAGGTCGACTAGCGGAGCGATATCCGTGATCAAGTTTTCGTTGAGAATCAAAACGACAAGACTCTTTGCGAAGTCAAGCCCCGACAGATCCGCAATGCCGGCGTTCGATGCCCTCAGATAGTCCAACTTTATGATGTTGGCTGTATTAATCGCTGCTCCCCGCAGTGCTTGATAGATCGCGGCGCGAAGGTTGGCGTCCGGCATATCGATCTCCACATCCTCCATGGCGCCGATCGCGTATTCGCCAATCCGATGGCTATATTGTGAGAAGACGTCCACGCTGACCTCCACATAGTAGGTGCCAGGCTCCAGCCGGCGGCGGATTAGGAAGTTGCTTCGGGAACCGCCCTCCCGGCTGAATACAAGCTCCTTGCCCGTTGCGTCGAATAGGCGCCCCGTAGTGTTGACGGCGCCTGTCGAGAAAATCGCCACATCTGCGGCACCGACCATCTCCAGGAGGAAATAGTCCCTGTCATAGGTCGGGTTAAGTTCGCCCGGCACCAGATCACCAAGACGTAGCGTGGTCGCTGATTCCAGACTCTCGCCGTGCTCGTCGTTCAGTGCTACCGAAATCCCGCGCTCCGTGAGCACAGGAACGTGGACCCGAGTGGATTCGCCACTCAGCGGATTGCGTCGCAGATCCAGCCGCTCCAACTCAAAACGGCTCAGTTGTACCAGGGGCGAGATATCGGTGATCAGGTTGTCGGCGAGGTAAAGCCACCACAGGCGGGTAAGGCCCCCAAGTGGGGAAACATCGACGATTTTGTTTTGACGAAGGTCCAACCCTGTCAGGTTCATCAGACCCGCAAGCGGCGAAACGTCCGAGACTTTGTTGTTCCAAAGACCAACCGACGCGAGCTTGGTGAGGCCCTCCAGGGGCGAGATGTCCACGATCCCGTTGTTGGAAAGGCGCAGCCACTCCAGGTTCGTAAGGCCCGCAAGCGGCGAGATGTCAACAATTGCATTGTCCGACAGGTTCAAATGGGTGAGGTTGGTCAGTCCTGCAAGGGATAAGATGTCCGAGATCTGATTGTGTTCCAGGTACAGGTGCGTGAGGCCTGTGGCGAACTCAAGCCCCGTCAGATCGGCAATCCCTGCTTCGCCCGCATTCAGTTCCTCCAGGGAGGCCATCTCAACGGAGGTGATCTCTAGAATTGCCGGCTTACGCAGGGCCTGCCTGACCTTTTGGCGGAGGTTCGCGTCCGGAATGTCGACCCGCTCAGCTGCGGCAATCGAATAGCTGCTGGCCTGCTCAGACGTCACCTTCAAGTAGTACGTGCCGGAAGCGAGCCGTTGCTGCATGAGAAGCTGCGAGTCACCGGCCACCAGTTGAATAAAGCGGCCCGCCTCGTCTGTCAGAATGGCGGTGCACCAGAAATTCATTGTCATGGAAATGATCGCCTCGGTCGTGCGCGTGATGTCCAGCCGAAAAAAGTCCTCGTCGTAGTGCGGTTCGATTGCGCCGTATACAGTGTCTCCCACGGCAAGGAGCGTCGCCGTCTCTCGCAGGTTTCCATGGTCGTCACGGAACCGCACGAAGATATCCCTACTTCGGAGATCCTGAATCAGGGTAATCGATTCAGCGTTCAGTGGATTGTTGTGAACATGGAGTTGAAGGAGCCGTGTTAGTGTGGTCATTGGGGTCAGGTCCGTGATCTCGTTGCCACCAAGGTGCAGATACAACAGCTTGGTGTTGTTCCCCAGGGCCGAGATGTCGACGATCTGGTTCTCTTCGAGACGCAATTGCCGGAGCTTTGTCAATCCCGAAAGAGGTGAGAGATCCGTGATGTTGTTCCCCGAAAGGTCAAGATCCATGAGTTTGGTCAAGCCCGCCAGAGGCGCGAGGTCCGCGACCTCGTTCTCCCGCAGGTGCAGGACTTGCAGGCCGATCAGGCGCACCAGCGGAGAAAGGTCCGCGATATCGTTGCGGTTGAGATACAACGCGACCAGATTGGTCAGGCCCTTCAGTGGCGAGAGATCCACGACTCGGTTATGCAAAATGACCAGATGATTCAGGCTAGTCAGTCCCGCCAGCGGCGAAATGTCGACGATTCGGTTGTCCCCAAGATACAACTCCGACAAACGAGTCAGCCCCGCCAGGGGCGAGAGATCCACGATTTCGTTGTTCGAAATGAACAGATAATTCAGGCTAGTCAGACTCGCCAGGGGCGATAGGTCTTCGATCATGTTGTTGTGGAGAAACACCCGCGTCAGTCTGATGGCAAACTCGAGACCGGTCAGATCAGCAACGTCCGAGTGGCCGGCCCGCAGCTGCGTAAACGTGGCCATATCCGCTGAGGTGATCGATTCGTCTGGCGCCTTGCGCAACGCGCGCTCGATATCGCGACGGAGGTTGGCGTCCGGGATGTTTACTTCGACAACCTCGAACGCGCTGACCGAGTATTCGTATGGCAGAACCGCGTTGTCGGCTTGAAGCTCTACTCGGACCTCCACGAAGTAAACGCCCGGGACGAGTCGCCGCTGGATGAACACATGGTCGCGGGTCTCATCGTCATTGCTACCCTCAATTTCGATACCCTCTGCATCGAGCAAACGAACGATGGCCCGGACACCCGAAGAACGCCCGCCCACAACGATGGCCGTCTCCGTGACTTCTCCGATGTCCATCCGGAAATAGTCCTCATCGTAGTAGGGATCAATCTCGCCTCGCAGCGTGTCGCCAAGGACCAAATCCGTTGCGCTCTGTCTCAAGTCCCCGTGCTTGTCATCAAGCGGGGCAACTACTACTTCCTTGGCTTCCAGGGCCGGGATATGGATGTCGATAGACTCCGCGTTCAATGGGTTGTTCCTAACGTTCAACCACTTCAGATTGGTCAGGCTTGTCAACGGGGAGATATCCTCGATTTTGTTACCGCCGAGATTCAGCACCCTCAGGCTGGTCAGGTGTCTCAGTCCGGAAATATCCGCAATCCGATTGTCTTCGAGACGCAGGTGCGTTAGCGACACGAGGTCTGAAAGGGATGAAATGTCTACGATCTCATTGCTGGTGAGGGTCAATACATCGAGATCTGCCAGGCCTGAAAGGGGAGACAGATTCACGATATTGTGGTTAATGAGTACCAGTCGTTTCAGGCTGGTCAGGCCCGACAGAGGGGACAGGTCCTCGATCTCGCCGCCGGCAAGGCGGAGCGAGGTGAGGCTCGTGGCGAACTCAAGACCCGTCAAATCAGTGACGCCGGTCCTGAACCTGGTATTCAGCTCCGTCAAGGTGGCCATCTCGGCAGAGGAGATGGCTTCCCCCGGCCGCTTGACCAAGGCCTCCTCGATCACCGCGCGAAGTTTGGAGTCCGGAAAATCGACATCGATGGCGTCGACCGCCGTATGCAACCGGTATTTGCGCTCGTTCCCGAACGCGCCTACTACCACGTAGTACACGCCCGGGACGAGATATCGGCGAATAAGGAAGTTCGCACTTTCGCGCTCGGTGTTGTCTCGCGCCAGTTCAGTGCCATTCTGGTCAAGCAGACGACCATCCGTGGTTGCCCTGCCCGTGGAGAAGATGTCGACATTTGCCGCCGCTTCAATCTCCAGGCGAAAGTAGTCCTCGTCGAAATACGGATCGATCTCACCAAGGACAACTTCGTCCAGAACAATGGGGGTCGCCGTTGACGGCGAGTCGCCATGATCGTCGCCAAGCGCCAGGACCACTACGCCGTTCGCTTCAAGGGCCGGTATGTGAACGTCGATTGACTCGGCACTCAACGGGTTGTTCCGCAGATCGAGTCGCTCCAGGCCAGTCAGGTTCGTCAAGGCCGAGATATCCTCGATATTGTTGCCGCCGAGACTCAGCGTCGTCAGTCTGGTGAGATTCGCAAGGGACGAGACATCGGCGATTTCGTTGGCGTCAAGCTCGAGTCTGACAATGCCGGTCAAGCCCGCTAACGGTGAGACGTCAGTGATGGCATTGTCGGCGAGAATCACGACTCGAAGGTTGGTCAAGCCAGAAAGCGCAGAAATGTCCGATATCTCGTTCTCCCAGAGCCAGATTTCGCTTAGGCCGATCGCGAACTCGAGCCCGGTCAAATCGCGTATGCGTCTGTTGGGTGCGGCCACTCGACCAAAAAACGCAGCTATTTCCCCCGAGGAGATCGCTGCCCCCGATGTCTTCCCCAGACTCTGCTCAACAAAAGTACGGAGATTCGGGTCCGGGATATCGATAACGACGTCTACTACGGCCCCAACCAGGTAGTCCACGGTGTGGCCCGTGCTCAGTTCGACGAAATAGACACCAGGATCGAGACGACGACGGAGGAGAACTCCGGAGCGATCGCCATTCCAACTTCCAAGTTCCCTGTCCACGTCGTCGACCAACCGGACGCGAAGATATCCGCCGGAAACGAATACGCCCACATCAGCCGCTTCGCGGATCTCCAGGCGAAAATAGTCCACATCGTAGTGCGGATCGATCTTGCCGGTCGCAGTCGTACCAAGAACAAGGGGCGTCGCCGTTGACAAAAGGTCTCCATGATCGTCCCAGAACAGCACGTCGACCCCCGCGTCCTGAAGTTTCGGGATGTGAACATCGACAGACTCGGCGTCCAGAGGGTTGCTCTGCAAGTTCAGCCACTCCAGGTTGGCAAGGTCGGCCAAGGGCGAGATATTGGTGATTTCGTTTCCACCAACATCCAGGGTTGTGAGGTTGGCCAAGCCGCCCATAGGCGAAACATCTGAAATCAGGTTGTCCTGAACAGACAGTCGCATCAGATCGGCCAGGTTGGCGAGGGACGTGACATCCTCGATCTTGTTGCCGCGGAGGTCGAGTTCCGTCAAGCGAGCCAAGCCCGCCAGGGGAGAGATATCGACGATTCGGTTAAACGTCAAAGTCAGGCTCGTGAGGTTCGTTGCGAACTCAAGACCGGAAAGCGACACGATGCCGTGATTCACGCCACTTACCCGAGTCAAGGTGGCCATCTCGGCCGAGGTAATTGCTTCGTCCCGCCTCTTGCCCAATGCGGACGCGATGACGGCACGAAGGCGGGCGTCCGGTATATCGACTTCCTCGAGATCACCGCCGCCCTGTCCCCAGGCCAACGGAGCTGTGGCGAAAAGTAGCCACAGCAGAACGAGAGGCGCACACAATGTCGGCCGCGGAGAGCGGCGGCGATGACCGAACTCGTCCTGGTCGACCAGGCTGGAGCCTCCCCGACACGAACCCCGTTTGTGCGCCGCTACCGCGTACCCATCGTTCACCGGAAAGATGGTGCCACGAAAACGACACTGTAAACGCGTATCGCGGTCCCTATAATTGCCGGTTCGCTCTTGCACCCGATCCGCATTGGAGAATCGAATGGGATACCAGCACATCGTCGTGCCCGACGAAGGCGAGAAGATCACCGTGGACGGCGACGGCAACCTCAACGTTCCCGATCATCCCATCATCCCGTTCATCGAGGGCGACGGCATCGGCATCGACATCTCTCCGGTGATGATCAAGGTGGTCGACACGGCGGTTCGGAAAAGCTACGAGGGCAAACGTTCGATCTCGTGGATGGAGGTGTACGCCGGCGAGAAGGCGCTCGGGTTGTACGGCGAAGATCAGTGGCTGCCGGAAGAGACATTCGCGGCCATGCGCGAGTTTCACGTCGGCATCAAGGGCCCGATGACGACGCCGGTGGGCGGAGGAATCCGCTCGCTCAACGTCGCCTTGCGGCAGGTGCTCGACCTGTACGTCTGCCAGCGGCCGGTTCGCTGGCTTCAAGGCGTGCCGAGCCCCGTGAAGGCGCCGGAAAAGACCGACATGACGATCTTTCGCGAGAACACGGAGGACATATACGCCGGCATCGAATGGGAGGCGGACTCGGCGCAGGCAAGCAAGGTCATCAGCTTTTTGCAGGAAGAAATGGGCGTGCGAAATATCCGCTTCCCGGAACATTGTGGCATCGGCATCAAACCGATTTCCGTCGCGGGCACCCAGCGCCTTGTACGCAAGGCGCTGCAGTACGCGATCGCCGAAGATCGCGACTCGCTGACCTTCGTGCACAAGGGCAACATCATGAAATTCACCGAGGGCGCGTTCAAGGACTGGGGCTACGCTCTCGCCGCCTCCGAGTTCGGCGCGACGCCCCTGGACGGCGGACCGTGGCATGAACTGACGAACCCGAACACCGGCAAGCAGATCGTCATCAAGGACATGATCGCCGACGCCATGCTGCAACAGATCCTTACGCGCCCCGACGAATACGACGTCATCGCGACGATGAATCTGAACGGCGACTACCTCTCCGACGCCCTGGCAGCCCAAGTCGGCGGCATCGGCATCGCGCCGGGCGCCAACATCGGCGATACCGTCGCGTTGTTCGAAGCCACCCACGGCACGGCGCCCAAATACACGGGGCAGGACAAGGTCAATCCCGGCTCGCTTATCCTGTCGGCGGAAATGATGCTGCGGCATATGGGCTGGCGCGAAGCCGCCGACGCGATCGTGCGGGGAATGGAAACCGCCATTTCGCAGGGCACCGTCACGTACGATTTCGAGCGGCTGATGACCGGGGCCAAGCTGCTCAAGTGTTCGGAGTTCGGCGACGCCATCATCGCCGAGATGTGAACTCGCCCAAGGCGGCGTCTATGCGCCGTCGTCCTGCCAGTGCTTCGCCCGCTCGAAGTCGTCGCCCGTGGAGCGGATCCAGGTCCCTTCGGATCCGGCGCGGGTCTCCTTTTTCCAGAACACGGCCTTCGTCTTCAGCATGTCTATGATGAACTCGCAGCCGGCAAACGCCGCGCTGCGGTGCGATGACGCCGCCAGCACGAGCACGATCTGATCCCCCGGCTTGAGATCGCCGACGCGATGTATGACCACGACATCCCGCAGCGGCCAGCGGCCGCGCGCCTCGTCGATAATTCGCTCGATGCTCGATTCCGTCATGTCAGGATAGTGCTCGAGAAAGAGTCCCGACACTTCCTCGCCCGCCCTCGCATGGTCACGGACCAGTCCCGCGAACGCGACGATGCCGCCCGCGGTGCCGCCTATACGCTGCCGCAGCGCGTCCCATTCGAGAGCCAGGGAGAAGTCCTCCTCCTGGATGCGGATGCATACGGTCATGCTCAGCCTCCGGTGACCGGCGGCATGAACGCGACTTCGTCGCCGGCGACCAGCACCGATTCTTCGCCGTCGTGTACCAACCGACGATTGATGGCCACGCGAACCTCTGCCGCGTCGAGCGCTGCCATCTGATCTGCGCCCAGGCGCGCCGCGAGACCTTGCCGCAGCTCGCGCAAACCCCCGCCGTCCCCGATCTCGAGGTCAAGGAACTCGGTCTCCACCGCTTCCCTGAGTGAAGCGAAGAAGACGGCTCGAACCATCATCGGCGCCACGCGCCGCTCGCGCCGCCGTCCTTGGCGATGAGTTGCACACTCTCGATACGCATACCCCGATCCATGGACTTGCACATGTCGTAGACAGTAAGCGATGCGATGCTCGCCGCGGTCAACGCCTCCATCTCCACGCCTGTCTTTCCGCTCACCTTGCAACGCGCGTCGATGCGCAACCGGTCCTCGCCGACGATCTCGAAGTCCACGGTCACCGTGGACAGCGGCAGCGGATGGCATAGCGGAATGAGTTCGCTGGTGCGTTTGGCGGCCTGGATCCCGGCGATTCGCGCGGCGGCGAGGACGTCTCCCTTGGGCACGTTGCCGGAGCGGATCTCCGCCAACGTCGCAGGGCGCATTGCGAGGATGGCCTGCGCCTGGGCTGTCCGCACGGTAACCGCCTTGTCGGACACGTCCACCATGCGCGCCGCGCCGTCATCGCCGATATGTGTCAGTCGCGTCATGCACGGGATTACAAACCAGCGCACCCGGCCATGCAACCAGCGTGTCCGCGTGTCTCTCGCCTTCTTGCGTACAATATCCGTTCCTTCACCGATGTGGGACGAGTGTTCGGTGACCGACTCCAAGGTTATCGTCGGCATATCGGGCGGCGTCGATTCGGCCGTCGCCGCCCTGCTCCTCATGCGGCGGGGGTACCGCGTCGAGGGCATGTTCATGAAGAACTGGGACGAGGACGACGATGCAGAATATTGCGCCGCTGAAACCGACCGCGAGGACGCCCGGGCAGTATGCTCCCAGCTCGGAATCGAACTGCACGAGGCAAACTTTGCGGCGGAATACTGGGACAACGTATTCGAGCATTTTCTGGCCGAGTACGCTGCGGGACGCACCCCGAACCCGGATGTGCTCTGCAACCGCGAAATCAAGTTCAACCTGTTTCTCGACTATGCCCGACTGCTCGGCGCTGAAATGATCGCCACCGGTCACTATGTGCGTTCGTCGCATGCGAACGGCGAATTCCAACTGCTCAAGGGCGTGGATGGAAACAAGGACCAAAGCTACTTTCTGCAGGCCGTCCCGAGCGAGCAACTCCGACGGTGCCTGTTTCCGCTCGGCGAAATGTACAAGCCCGAGGTGCGGGAGCTGGCCCGGGAGGCAGGCATTCCGGTGCACGACAAGAAGGACAGCACGGGCATCTGCTTTATCGGCGAGCGCCGCTTCGCCGAATTCCTCGCGCGCTACCTGCCTCCGCGCGACGGGCGCATCGTCGACGCGAAAGGCGAAACCCTCGGCGCCCATAGCGGCGTCGCGTACTATACGCTTGGCCAGAGGCAGGGACTCGGTATCGGAGGCCGCGCAAACCGGCCGGAAGCTCCCTGGTATGTCGTCTCGAAGGACGCCGACCGCAATGAACTTGTGGCAAGCCAGAACCAGGCAGACCTGATGAGCCAGAGCCTGACCGCCGACGAGATGAATTGGCTCGCCGATGTCGATCCGCCCCTCTCCTGCACTGCCAAGACGCGCTATGGGCAGGTCGACCAGGCCTGCCTGGTGACACGGCATGGGCATCGCATCCGCGTCGATTTCGAAGCGCCCCAGCGCGCGGTCGCCCCGGGACAGTACGTCTGCCTGTACGACGGGAACCGGTGTCTCGGCGGCGGCGTGATCGTCGAGGCGTTCTCCGGCGCAACGCGGGCGGTGGCGTAGTGGAACAGGGATCGATGTCAGCCATCTCCCCGCTCGACGGGCGCTATCGCTCGCGCGTGGCCGCGCTCGCGCCGCTCGCGAGCGAGTTTGGCCTCATGCGCAACCGCGTGATGGTGGAAGTGGAGTGGTTCCTGCACCTCGCCGCCGAGGAGCAGATTCCCGAACTGCCGGACCCGGATCCCTCGGCCCGGCGCGCCGCTCGCGCGATCTGGCGGGACTTTTCGGTCGGCGACGCGGAGCGCATCCGGGACATCGAACGGACCACGAACCATGACGTCAAGGCGGTCGAGTACTTCGTCAAGGAGCGGATCGAGCCCGTGGCGAGGGAGCACGTGGAGTTCGTGCATTTCGGCTGCACGTCGGAGGATATCAACAACCTCGCCTACGCCGTAATGCTGAAACGCGCGCGGGAAGAGGTCATGGTTCCCGCCATGCGCGGGCTGATCGAGCGCTTGAGGGAAATAGCGGCGGCGACCGCGGATGTGCCCATGCTTGCCCGCACGCATGGTCAAGCCGCTTCGCCCACCACGGTCGGCAAGGAACTCGCCGTGTTCATCGCCCGGCTCGAGCGCCAGTTCAACGGCTTCGAGGATGTCGGAGTCCTGGGCAAGATGAACGGCGCCGTCGGTAACTACAACGCGCACCTCGCGGCCTTCCCGGAAATCGACTGGCCCGCCATCGCCGCCCGTTTTGTCGAAGGCCTGGGGGTGGGCTTCAACGCCTACACCACCCAGATCGAGTCGCACGACTACATCGCCGAATACTTCGATGCGCTGACCCGATTCAACCAGGTTCTGCTCGATCTGACGCAGGACATCTGGGGCTATATCGCCATCGGCTATTTCAGAAGCCGGAGCATCGAGGGGGAAACCGGCAGTTCGACGATGCCGCACAAGGTCAATCCCATCGATTTCGAGAACGCCGAAGGCAATTTGGGTGTGGCCAACGCGCTGATGTCGCACCTCGCCCGCAAGCTTGCGGTATCGCGCTGGCAACGCGATCTGTCCGACTCGACGGCGCTGCGATCCGTCGGGACGTGTCTCGGCCACTCGCTCGTGGCTTACACGTCTGCCTTGCGGGGTATCGGCAAACTCGAACTCGATAGCGAGCGGTTGCAACAGGACCTCGACAGCAGTTGGGAGGTGCTGGCGGAAGCGGTGCAGACGGTGATGCGCCGGGAGGGGCTGCAAGAGCCCTACGAACGACTGAAGGAACTGACGCGCGGACGCGAGTTGGACGAAGCCTCGTTCAAGGCGCTGATCGAAGCGCTCGACCTGCCGGCATCCACGCTTGATGCGCTGCGGCGATTGACCCCGGCAGGCTATACCGGGCTGGCGCAGCGACTCGCGGAAATGCTTACCCAGCCGGACTCCTGACGCCCCGCGGGGGCAAGAGATGGAGTTTCGCGTCCTCGAAGCGGACTGGCATGCGCGCAGCGTGGAATTGATGGCGGTCCGCAACGCCGTATTCGTTGATGAGCAGGGCGTTCCGCCGGAACTGGAATGCGATGGCCGCGACGACGAGGCCATGCATTTCGTTGCGGTGAACAAAGCCGACGCCCCGGTCGGCACGGCGCGCCTGCTCGCCGATGGTCAAATTGGACGCATCGCCGTGTTGCGCGCGTTTCGCCGCCGTGGAATCGGTCGCCGCCTGCTCGACCTCGCCCTCGAGTCGGCCTGCACGCGAGGCGACGGCCACGTCTGGCTGCACGCGCAAATCGACGCCCAGGAACTCTATCTGAAGGCTGGGTTCCGTATCGTGGGCGAGCGCTTCATGGAGGCCGGAATCCCGCACATCGCGATGGAGCGCGACCTGAAGTAGGAGTTCGTGTTCCACCCCGGCGCGATGTTAGCCCGCATATCTCACCAAGGGCCGCGATGATCGCGCAGAATTTTGCCCGCGTGCGCGTGCTCGGAGCCTTCAGCCGGGGAGCGCGAGGGGGTACCCCTCGCAAGAAGGTCGCAGCGCGAGGGGGTACCCCTCGTCAAGAAAGTCGCAGCGCGAGGGGGCACCCCTCGCTCGAAAGAGCCGATGCCGAAGGCGCCGGCTGTGGGGCCCTTGTATTATTCACGCGCCGGCTTGATGTAGACGATCACCGTCGCGTTGTCCTGGTACGGCATCGACTTGCCCCTCACCGCCGCGAGCAGCGCTTCAACCATCGCCTTGGATGAAGTCCCATGTGCTTTGGCGATAGTGGCGATCTCGTTCTTGCCGAGCGTTTCCAGCCCATCGCTTGCGAGGATCAGGACATCGCCCGCGTCCAACTCGATGGCATCATCCCGAAGGTCTATCAGCGGAATATCCCCGCCCATGACGACCGAACGCAGTCGGTGGTGGCGGCTATCCGTAGCGGCTTCTTCCGCCGTCAGATGGCCGAACTGCACCAGTTGCGCGAGAAGCGGCGTCATGGAGTGGTCCCTGTTGAGGCGCAAAAGACTCCCCTTTGAAAAACGCCACATGGGAGAGTCGCCGACGCTGATCCAGCGCAAGAATCGTTCGCCGGTAATGTGCGCCGCCGCGAGGGTGGCCCCCATCCCGCCAAGAGAAGGGTTTTTTCGCGCGATGCTCGCAACGTGCCAGTTGGCGTCGCGCAGGCTATCCTCCAAACGCTCGGAGATCGCGCCTCGCGATTGACCAAAAGCCGCGCCAAACGATTCGACGACAACACGGCTTGCCGTAGCACCTCCCGCGTGCCCACCCATACCATCGGCGACGAGCAGCACCAGTTGCTCGCCGGCGTTTCGAACGCCGGGTTCCACCACCCACCCATAGCTGTCCTGCTGCTCCTGTCGCTTGCCCTGAATCTGCCCGCCCGCGCAGCCCGAAGGTCCTTCGACAACGTCGCGATCAGATCCCTGGAAGGTCAGTATCAAGTCCAAGTCCCGGGTTCGTCACGAAGCATAGTTTGCCCAAGTGCCGAAACCGATGCAGACCCCATCGCGCCTTTCGACACGGCGCACACCGGTTTTTCTTCGGTTCGGCGGCGATAAATTTCACCAACGAAGCCCTGAATGGTACAAAATATTATCTACGACACGAACGTCGAAACCCCTTCGGCGCGCCACGCTGGAAGCACTTGCTAGGAGATCTCAATGGCATTGCACTATGTTCCCCGCAAATCGCGGGAGGAACAAATTGGCGACTTGGAACACGAGTGGAACACGAATGCGCGCTGGGCGGACGTCAAGCGCGGCTACCGGCCCGAAGACGTCGTGAAACTTCGGGGAACCATCCCCCATCGGAGCATGCTGGCCGCCCACGGCGCCGATAAACTGTGGGATTACCTGCAGACCGAAGACTACGTCAACGCGCTCGGCGCCGTCACGGGCGGTCAGGCGGTGCAGCAGGTCAAGGCCGGCATCAAGGCGATTTATCTTTCCGGCTGGCAAGTGGCGGCAGACAACAACACATCCGAAACCATGTATCCGGACCAGTCGCTGTATGCGGTGAACTCCGTGCCCCAAGTGGTGAACCGCATCAATAACGCGTTTCGCCGCGCCGACGAGATTCAATGGGCCAACGGCATCGACGAGGGAATCGACTTTTACGCGCCCATCGTGGCGGATGCCGAAGCCGGTTTCGGGGGCGTGTTGAACGCCTTCGAGCTGATGAAGGCCATGATTTCGGCTGGCGCCGCCGGCGTGCACTTCGAAGACCAGCTTGCTTCCGTCAAGAAGTGCGGGCATATGGGCGGCAAGGTCCTGGTGCCGACCAAGGAGGCGGTGCAGAAGTTGATTGCCGGTCGTCTCGCGGCCGATGTCTGCGACGTTCCTACCGTCCTCATGGCCCGCACCGATGCGAACGCTGCCGACATGGTGGTGAGCGACGTGGACGAGTGCGAGAAACCGTTCCTTACCGGCGAACGCACGCCGGAAGGCTTCTATCGCACGCGCCCCGGCATGGATCAGGCGGTCGCCCGGGGCTTGGCCTACGCGCCGTATGCGGACCTCCTGTGGTGCGAAACAGCCGTACCTGATCTGGACGAGGCAAAGCGGTTCGCCGAGGCGATCCAGGGAGAGTTTCCGAACCAGCTACTGGCTTACAACTGCTCGCCGTCGTTCAACTGGAAGGCGAACCTTGACGACGCGACCATCGCCAAGTTCCAGAAGGAACTCGCGGCTATGGGTTACCGGTTCCAGTTCATCACCCTGGCCGGGATTCACAGCATGTGGTACAGCATGTTCGAACTTTCCCGTGACTATGTCGAACGGCAGATGTCCGCCTACGTCGAACTACAGCAAAGGGAGTTCTCGGCCACGGATCGCGGCTATACGTTCGTCAGCCACCAGCAGGAAGTCGGCACGGGCTACTTCGACGAGGTGGCCAACGTGATCCAGGGCGGGGAGTCGTCGGTAACGGCGTTGACCGGGTCTACCGAGGAACAGCAGTTCCGGCAGGCGCAGTCCGGATAGTGCCACAAGATCAGCAGTAGCGCGCGAGGGTCGCCGTCAGATCGTCGAAGCCGTGGACGGCATCGATGGTCGGATAGGCCGAGGTCACTTGCGTCGGCGCGTTGAAGAAGCAGCCGTGGTTCGCGGCCTGCAACATGCCGATGTCGTTGTAGGAGTCTCCTGCGGCGCAAACCGTGTAGCCGAGCGCCTGAAACGCTTCCACCGCAGCCGGCTTGGGGTTGTCCTGGCGCAGGCGGTAGCCAACGATGCGATCGTTTTCGACATGCAGCTTGTGGCACAGCAAGAGCGGATGACCCAGCTTCGCCATCAGGGGCATGGCGAACTCATAGAAACTATCGGACACAATCGACAATTGGAACCGTTCTCGCGCCCAGGCGAGAAACTCCCCCGCGCCGGGCAGGGGTTCAAGTGACCGGATCACCTCGAGCATGGCGCTGAATGGCACCTCGTGGCGGGCCAGGGCACGCAATCGCAACTGCATGAGGTCGTCGTAAATCGGGATATCGCGGGTTGTTTTTTGCAAGTCTTCGATGGCGCGGTCGCTTGCGACGGCCTGCCACATCTCCGGCACCAGCACGCCTTCGAGATCAAGGCACAAGATGTTCAAAACGGTCCCCAGACAACGCGGCGCGCGTATGTTAGAACGAGACGGTCGGATTTACATCGCGACGAATCGCTCACGAACGAAGGTGGCGTGCTTTAAGCATATGACCACACGGTATTATTTTTGCCGGGCGGTGGCTGCTAGTCTCTTATTCCGTTTCGTTGTAACGAACCCGGAATGCCCGACACCAGCACAGTTTCGCGCGTCGTGTCCGATGCGTCGCAGGATGCGCCAAGCCAGGATGCGCCAAGAAAGGTACTTGAAGATGCCTTCGCGCGTTTCGGTATCGAGCGGATCGCCATCTCGTTCAGCGGCGCGGAAGATGTCGTGCTGATAGATATGGCGAGTTCCATCCTGGGGAGGGACGTTCCCGTTTTCACGCTCGATACCGGCCGTCTGCATCCGGAAACCTATCGATTCATCGAAACGGTGCGCGAGCGCTACGGCATCGACATGGAAGTTCGATTCCCGGATTCCACCGCTGTGGGGGAACTCGTACGGAAAAAGGGGCTGTTCAGCTTTTATCGTGACGGACATCAAGAGTGCTGTGCCGTGCGTAAGATCCAGCCCCTGCGCGAGAAACTGGCCAGCCTCGACGCGTGGATCACGGGCCAGCGGCGCGACCAGGGCGTCACCCGCACCGAACTTCCGACCGTTCAGGTCGACACGGCCTTCTCCACACGTGAGCGGACCCTGGTCAAGTTCAATCCGCTAGCGGACTGGACTGCCGCGGATGTCTGGTCATACATCCACGAACACGATGTGCCCTTCAATCCTCTCCACGATCAGGGAATGCCAAGCATCGGATGCGAACCCTGCACCCGAGCCATCGGGCCGAATCAAAGCGAACGCGATGGGCGCTGGTGGTGGGAGAACGCGGATGACAAGGAATGTGGTCTGCACTCGCAGAACGTCATACCTGTGAAGCCCATCACCTTCGTGACCTGACCGGCCGTGCGCGTCACGTTCGTCAAAAAGATACTGGCGGCCGGGGAAGTGCTCGCCGGAGAGGATCGAATGATTTCGAAGGTCGACGAAGCGCGCGACATCCTTCGGGGGAACCCTGATCTGGACTTGATCTAGCCGGGATTGGTCAACCCGGGATGATCGCCCTCAACGCGTGGGCAATTCGATATCGGCGAAGAGCGCTTCCCGGCGCGCCCGATTGCTCGTGGCCAGGGCGTCCTTCACCAGGTCATCCGTCAAATGGCTGGCGAAAAGGCTGACGAAATCCAGCATGAATCTGCGCATGAAAGTCCCCTTGCGGCAACCGATGTAGGTCACGCTGGACCGGAACAGATGACTTGCATCGATTGCCGTGAGATCACTGTCCCGCACGGGGTCGTACGCCATCGTCGCGATAATGCCGATGCCGAGCCCCAGGCGAACGTATGTCTTGATCACATCCGTGTCTGTAGCCGTAAAGACGATGTTCGGCTTCAGTCCGGCCGCAAGGAACGCCTCGTCGAGACGAGAGTGGCCGGTGAATCCGAATACATAGGTCACCAAGGGCTGTTCCGCCACATCTTGCAGCGTGATGGACGGTTTCGACGCCAACGGATGGCCATTGGGGACCACGACGGTACGCGTCCAGCGGTAGCAAGGCATCATGATCAGGTTATTGAAGTGTTCAATGCCCTCGGTCGCGATGGCGAACTCGACCTCCCCGTTTTCCGCCAGCCTCGCGATCTGCTCGGGCGCGCCCTGATTCATGTGCAGCGCCACGTCCGGGTATTCGGCCCGAAACTCCTCTATCACCGGCGGCAGCGCATACCGTGCCTGGGTATGTGTGGTCGCGATGGACAGGCTTCCGCGACGCTCGTTGCTGTATTCCTCGGCGACGCGCCTGATTGTCTCCACCTCGTAGAGAATGTCGCGCGCCATTTCGACGATGACTTCGCCGGCCGCCGTCACGTGCGTGAGGCGCTTGCCGCTCCGGGCAAAGATCTGAATACCGAGTTCGTCCTCAAGCATCCGGACCTGTTTGCTGATGCCCGGCTGCGAGGTGTACAGGCTTTCCGCTGTCGCAGACACGTTCAGGTCATGGTTCGCAATTTCCCAGACGTATCGTAGTTGTTGCAGCTTCACGTTACTTCTTATAACGCAATAGACTTATAGTTTCAATAAACACGCATTCCAAGCATATCGGGTTTGAGTTCGACACCGCGCCGCACATCGTGAGCCGGCCCGTGGCCCCGCATTGGTCTGCGGCTATGCTGGGAAGGTTTTATTCGCTGGCGTTCGTCATGCCGTGCGGCACGTGGCCGGCGGTCATGTGGCCGCGCGCCTGCTCACAAACGCGCACCTGGTCGTCGAAGAACACGTCTGCGGCGAACGCCTTCAGGAATTCCGTTTTATCGCGACCGCCGAGGAACAGGCATTCGTCGAGGCGAACATCCCAGGCGCGCAAGGTCTTGATGACCCGCTCGTGGGCCGGGGCGCCGCGCGCCGTCACAAGGGCCGTGCGGATCGGGCAGTTGTCGAGCGGGAATTCGCCCTGCAACGCCTGGAGGCCGGCGAGAAACGATCTGAACGGCCCTCCTTCCAAGGGCTCGTCCGCGGCTGCGGCCTCGCTTTTCGTGAATGCGTCGAGCCCGGAGCGTTGGTACACGCGTTCCGCCTGATCGGAGAAAACTACTCCGTCGCCGTCGAACGCGATCCGGAGCTCGCTTGGCTCACTGTCAGACGACGCCGCACCGAAGATAGTCGCCGCCGCGACGCCGCTCGCCAGGGCCTGTGCAACGTCCTCTGCGACGGTCGACAGGAAAAGGTCGCAATTGAACGCCCGCACATAGCGGTAAGGGTTCGCGCCGCCACCGAACGCCGCCCGCTGGATGTCCAGGCCGTGTGCGCGAATCGAGTTGAAGATCCTGAGGCCCGTGTCTGCGGAATTGCGCGACAGAAGTATGACGTCAACTCTACTTTCTCCGAGCAACGTATTGATATTTATTAATTTCTTAACAAGAGGAAAGGCGTCACCAGGCTCAAGCACCTCGTCTTCCCGCTCAATTTGGTACTTGCGATAGGCTTCGAGCCCGTGCTCCTCGAAGACACGATTGCTGTCGTCGAGGTCAAACAGCGCCCTGGACGAAATCGCTACCGTGAGTGAATGTTCCCTTCGCATAGTCTCCGGATGCCTGCCGTGTCGCGGGAAATGCGCGTGCGTCGGAACGGGCCTCCGGAGACGGTCGGCCCCCAGCTGAATCAGACCCGCTCGAGGGTCATGCGCGCGCTCAAGGCTGCCCGCGCGCATGACGCGCAGCTTAAGAGGTCATGCGTCGAGATCGGGAATGAGGCCGCTCTGAAGGCGCCTAATCATGTCCTTGAGACGCAGTTTCCTCTTTTTTAGTCGTTGGATCCGCATAAGATCGTGGTGGCCGGTCTCGATCAGGTAGCGTATGACTTCGTCCAGATCACGATGCTCGACCTTGAGCTCCTCGAGCCATTTCACTGTATCGGCTTCTTCCAAATTTGTTTCCATGAGCAACCTGTCATTGGCATGATAGGTCCGTTAATGCTCTCTGTCCCCTGTTGATGAGGAAAATGAAAAAACTTCCATCATCGAAACGCGCAATCAGTCAGTTCCTCGCCAAGGCGGCGACCGTAAAGCTCCCGGCCGAGGGCGCCACGCAGCGCCTGATATTCGCCATGGACGCGACGGCGAGCCGCTCGCCTACTTGGGATCTAGCGTGCTCCCTGCATGCGGAATTGTTCGGCGCCGTGCGGGATGTTGGCAACATCCTCGTGCAACTCGTCTACTTTCGGGGCTACGACGAGTTTCGCGCATTCCCCTGGAAATCTACGCCGGATGCGCTACTGAATACGATGCTGGGCGTTCGCTGCCTGGGGGGCAGGACGCAGATTCTGCGCGTCGTGGAGCACGCGCGCCGCGAGTGCGCTTTGCATCCGATTCGGGCGCTGCTGCTCGTCGGCGACTGTTTCGAAGAAAACCCGACCGAAGTGGTGGCCGCCGCGGGACAGCTTGCCGTCCACGGCGTGCCGATATTCGTGTTTCAGGAGGGACACGATCCGTACGCCGCACAGACGTTCGCAAAACTTGCGCGCATTACGCGGGGAGCGCACGTCCCGTTTCGACAAGGAAGCGCGGAAGAGTTGCGGGAATTGTTGCGGGCCGTCGCCGCTTACGCCGCTCGCGGTCGCTCCGGGCTCGAAGCGGCGTTGAACAACCCGATGGCCCATAAACTCCTGACTCAAATCGACCGATGATCGTTGCGATGGCCGGCATCATGGCGGCGGTTGGATTCTTTCTGCTCGTGCGCCTTCTGTGGGTCAAGGCCCAGCCGAAAGGGCACGTCGCTATCCTGACGGCGGCAAGCATCGCCCTGGTGGTGGGCCTTGCCTTGCTGGCGGCGACGGGCCGCCTCCATTGGCTGGTCGCTTTGGGCGCGGCCGTCTTCCCGTTTCTCCGCCGTTTCCTGGCGTTCATGCCCATGTGGCAGATGTTGCAACGGTTCGCGCCCATGGCGGGCCAAAGGTTCTCGCACGGACAGGGCCCCGGCGGCGGCGCGCCAGAACATTCCGAGGTTCAAACGGGCGATCTGAAGATGACCCTGCATCACGCCTCCGGGGAAATGGACGGCGAGGTGCTCATCGGACCGTTTCGGGGTCGTCGGCTGTCCGCGATGGATCTGGACGATTTGCAAGTGTTGCGCGCGGGTCTCACCGATACGCAGTCAGCGCCGCTTCTGGACACGTACATGGAACGGCGTTTCGGTAGGCCTCGGGACGGGGCGGAACAGGGACGAGATCAGGGCCTCGGAACGGCAGGGCTCGATGGCGATATGACCGAATCCCGGGCGCTGGAGATACTGGGACTGGAACCGGGCGCGTCCGAACAGGACATAGTGGACGCGCATCGCCGACTCATGCAGAGACTACATCCCGACAGGGGCGGATCCACTTTCCTCGCGGCGACATTGAACGAGGCCAAGCGCGTTCTGTTGAAACGGTAGGGGCGTTTGTTGTGGAAGTTAGGGCGCCATCAAGCCCGCGGCCTCCTTTTCCAATGCCACGAGACGCTTGACCCAGTTGTGCAGCAGGAGGAAGTCCGCAGCGTTGAAGCCGAAGGTTGCGCTGATTTCCTTCAGCAAACACTCTTCCTCTATTTCGAATGCGCCATCGACATAGCTGAGTCGCAAAAGGTTCAACATGGCGATCGTTTGCGCGCGGCGGGTGGAGAAGATCTCGCCAATGCCCTCGTCGAGTTCCAGGTAGTCGGCCTCGGTGGCCGGATGCAACGCCATCTCGCGTTTGAACTCATCCAGCATCGATTCTTCGTTGGGGTCGAGAAGGCCGTCGGAAACCACGACATTGTGCGCCAGGCCAAGCAACGCCTGGCGCTGTTCACTGGTAAGCGACGAGAGCCACATCGTCGAAATGCTCGGTCAATACGTTTCAGTAAGCAGCGCAACGCTCGTTACGAAACTCGATATCATGATGACCACCGCGAGCCAGCCCCACAGGAGAAACAGCTTCATCACCCACGGCTGGCTGCGAAAATCATCAAGCAGGTGGCGCATTGACATCCTACTCCCGCAAAAGCGCGAGAATATCACAGGTGCATCAACCCACAGGCCGCCGTTGCGGCCATCCGGCCGGCGAAGGGGCCCGCCGCGCCCACTCGCCAGCATAGAATAGGCACCCGTGCTTCCAACCCTCGTCACCCTCGACGCGAAGCTCCGCAAAACGTTGCCGGAGACTCCCACGGCGGCGCCCCGAGCACGCTTGGCGCGAGAAATGAAGTCGGCGTACGACCTCGCCATGGTCGACGCCGGCAGGACCGGCTGGCCAACCGCCGACGTGTTGCCTATCGATACGTTGCTCGCGCGCCGCTACGAGGAACTCGCCGATGCTGCGTGGGCTGGCGCCCAGTCCGTGCTTCTCTCGCGCGACGCGTTCCGCATCGCGGCCGAACGCGCCGCTCCGGACGAAGATCTGGCGCGGCACGTAGAACTCTTCATGACCGCCTGGGGCCTGGCCCACGAGTGGCAGTTGCTCGACCACCCCTCGGAATTGCAGCGGACGGAAAACGGCCGCGCCTTCTTTGACTGGGCCGGCCGCCTCGATAGCCAATGCCGCGAAAACGGCTGGATCACTACGCCGCAATTGCCTGCGACGCTGGCGCTGTCGGCGCGAGAGGGAATCGCCCTGCCCCGCCAGTTGGCCCTCGTGGGCGTCGACCGCCTCTCGCCAGCGCGGCGAGGTTGGATCGAAGCCCTTGCCGCGTCCGGGGCCAGGATCGAAGAACACCCCTTGCCCACCGCGCGGACTTGCGCTGTCACGCGCATCGTGCGGACACAGACATCGTCCGAAGAACTCGCTCTCGTGGCGGCGTGGGCGCGGGAAGCTCTTGCTACGAATCCCGAAACGACCGTGGGCATCGTTGCGCCGACGTTGAACCGCGCGCATGTCCGATTCCGCGCGCAATTCCAGGCGGCGTTCGACGAATTCGACGATATTGACCGTTTCGTGAACATCGGTGGTGGCGGCAGACTCGCGAGCGAAGGCGTATGCAGGGATGCGTTGCGGCTGATCGAATGGTCGTTGCGTCCCCTGCACTTCGAAATCGTCGCCGCATTGCTCCGATCGCGCTTTATCCGCCTGCCGACGGACGCAGCGGGCGCCCTCCCCGCCCGTTTGCCGACATTCTTCGATCTGCCGCGATACGCAAACCCATCGGACACGCTCGCCAAGTTGAGCCGCGCCGCGCCGGCATTGGAACTTCCGTCCGCGTGGGGACGCCACTTTCGCCGCTTGCTGCTTGAGACCCGCTGGCACGAGATCGATCTTGAGCGACGATCACATGAAGCGCGCGTGCAATTCGACACGTTGTTGCTCCGTTTCGGCGAACAGGATCCCGTGGTCGGCCGATGCACCGGCGCGGAAGCGATCCGAATGCTGAAGATGATCGCCGCGACCCAGACCTTCACCGAACGCTCACCGATCGCGCCGGTCCAGGTGTTGAGTCGGGAGGATTCCCTCGGCCTCACTTTCGACAGGATGTGGGTGTTGGGCGCCGACGACTCAAGTTGGCCAGGTCCGTCGGACCCGAACCCGCTCATTCCAACTCGGCTGCAAAGGGATGCCGGCGTACCGCGCGTGACCCAGACGGACGAACTGCACTGGGCTCGAAACACTACCGCGTCCTGGCTCGCCAATGCCAGGGAATTGACTTTCAGCTATGCGGAAACCGACGGCGATACCGAGCGGGGACCAAGCCGTCTGCTGCCGCAACTTCGCCCCGTCAACGCTCGCGCAATCCTTCGCGATCCCCTCCTCGCGCGATACCGACACCCCTACATGCGACGCAGGCCAGTCCTCCGAGAACAGCGAATCGACGAACGCGGTTCGAAGCTTGAATCTCCCATCGTCGTTGGCGGCGGCGTTTCCGTATTGCGAGACCAGTCGATATGCCCCTTCCGCGCGTATGCGATCCACCGGCTCGATCTGGCGGCTTCGCGGCCTCCCCACAGTCTGCCCGATGCGCTTGACCGCGGTGTGCTGGCGCACGATGCCGCTGCACGGCTTTTCGCCGCACATGGCACTTCGAGCGAGCTACTTGCCTTGTCGGCCGAGGACATACGCGCTGTCGTCACCGGCACGGTCGATGCGCGCGGCGCGAATTGGCCGGACGTGTTCCGCGAAAGCGAGACGCGCAGGCTGGCATTGCTGCTTGAGGAATGGCTGCAGATCGAGCGCGAGCGGCCCCCGTTCGAAGTGGAAACCGTGGAAGGTCCGACTTCCATCGACTTGGGCGGGCTCGAGTTTCGACTGCGACCGGACCGGCGAGACCGGACGGAGGACGGCCAAGTGGTGGTAATGGACTTCAAGACTTCTCCGGCCTCTGTCGCGGATTGGCGCTTGCCCCGCCCGCGCGAACCGCAACTGCCCCTCTACGCGACAGCCGGGCCAGACGCGAACGCGGCCGCCTTCGCTCAACTGGTTCATGGTAGGAACCGTCTCGTCGGCATCGCCGACGACATGTCCGGATTTGGCCGCCCCGAGCGGCTCGGTGCCGAGGACTTTGAGACCCTGAAGGCGAATTGGCACGACGCGCTCCTCGCCCTGGCGCGCGAATACCAGGGCGGCCTGGCGACGGTCGCGCCGCAGCGATCGACGGATTGTCGAAACTGCCATCTGCATTCGCTCTGCAGGGTGTTCGAATCCCGGTGAAAGGCATTCTGGACGATAGCGAGGCGCGCGAGATTGCCGTAGACCCGCGGCAGTCAGTCATCCTTCAGGCCCCTGCCGGTTCCGGCAAGACATCGCTGCTGGTTCGACGATATCTCGCGCTCCTCGGCCATGTCGAGCGTCCTGAGCAAATCCTCGCCATTACGTTCACGCGCAAGGCCGCCGGCGAAATGCGCCAGCGGGTATTGCGAGCGCTGGCAAGTCGAGCGAAGGATGCGGAGGCCGCCATCGAGCGCGACACGCACTTGAGCTGGAACCTGCTCGAACAACCCCAACGAATCAAGATACAGACCATCGACGCCTTCGCTCTCAGTTTGGCGCGACGAATGCCCGCGGGGAGTCGGTTCGGTTTCGACGCTAACTTTGTCGAGGACGCCGAGGCCGTCTACGCCATTGCCGTGGATCGGCTATTCGAAAGACTCCACGACGATCCGGCCGCACCGCTGCTCGCTGACTTCCTCGCGTTGATCGACAACGACTACAACGAAGCACGCGCCCTGCTGACGGCGATGCTGGCGCGGCGCGATCAGTGGCTGGATCCCATCGTCGCCGTCGCGCAACACGCCCGGCGTCCGGAGGTCGTGGCGGCAAGCGTCGAAAGGGCCATCCACGCACTGAATCGCACCACGATCGCCAGGATTGCGGATGCGGTGCCCGCGCAGTTGCTCGATGCCCTGGCGGAAAGCGTCGGTTTCGCCGCGGACCAGTCGGATCGGCCGCGGCCTGGTCCACTCGATGCCGACAACGTCAACGCTTGGCGTGCGGCGGCAAGACTGGCGACCACCGATAGGGGCGCGGCGCGCCGAGTTCTCACCGCGCGCGATGGCTTTCCGCCGCGGGCAAGGGCCGAGAAGGCCGGTGCGATGGAGCTGATCAAAGCGCTCGACGCACATGGCGCGACGCCGCATTTCGCAGCCATCAGGGAAGCGCCCGATAACGCGTTGCCGGATGCGGAACGAAAGGCGATCACGTTTTTCGCCGTCGCGCTTTCGCTCCTGAAAGTAGAGCTCGACGCGGTGTTCCGGGACCTCGGCGCGGTCGACTTCCCGGAACTGATCATCAATGCGCGCCGGGCTCTCGAACGCGAAGGTGCGCCCACGGACCTCGCACTGGCCATGGACTACCGGATTGCGCACATATTGGTAGATGAATTTCAGGACACTTCCCTCGGCCAATACCGCCTCCTGCAGACGCTGATGGAGTCGTGGCACGAGGGCGATGGCAACTCGTTCTTCGCTGTCGGCGACCCCATGCAATCGGTGTATCGATTTCGAGACGCCGACGTGCGCCTGTTCCAGGAAACGTTTGCGCGAGGAATCGGGCAGGTACCTCTCCGGGGGCTGCACCTGACGAGCAACTTTCGTTCGCGCTCGGGTCTGGTGGATTGGTGCAACACGACTTTCGGAGCGCTTTTCGGCGCCGATTCCATCGATCAGGTGGGCTACCAACCGTCCGTACCCGCGACCCAAGCGGGCGGCGAAGTGCGCGCCATCGTGTGTCTCGAAGATGCCGCCGGCCGGCGGCAGCGCACGCAGGTCGTTCAGCGAATTCTCGAAATCAGGCGCGAAAGCCCCGAAGACTCCATCGCCGTGCTCGTGCGGGCGCGAACTGCGCTGGCGGGTTTGTTGCCGTCGCTGCGCCGCGCCGGCATTTCGTGGCAGGGCAAGGACATCGAACTCCTGGCCGATACCGGCGTAGTACGTGACCTGCACGCGCTGACCCTGGCGCTGGCGGACGCGAATGATCGCTTCGCGTGGCTCTGCGTGCTGCGTTCGCCCCTGATCGGCATGCGTCTACGCGACCTGGAGCGCGCGGCACAAGCACGGGCCATCGACGACATGCTGCGCAGGGTTGGCTACTCGCAAGACGGCGGACGAAGGATCGCCCGTCTTGCGCAGGTACTGGCGCGGCAACCGAGAGGCGGTTCCGCGCGCCGCCGGGTGGAATGGCTTTGGCTGCGTCTCGGCGGAGTCGACGCGTACGACAGCGACACGCATCTGGACGACGCCGAGCGCTACCTGGATCTGCTGGAAGAGATTGAGTCCCCGGATTCGGCACCGAGCGCGCTCTGGTCCGCCGTCGGCCGGCTGTATGCGTCTTCTTCCGCCGAAGGACATGCCCTGGAAGTCATGACAATCCACAAGGCGAAGGGGTTGGAATTCGACCATGTCATCGTGCCGGGACTGGAGAGGACAACGCGCCGTCCAGATCCGGCGCTCGTGCTCTGGCGACCCGAAGGCGACGAACTGCTGATGGCGACAACGAAGTCTCGCGAAAATGGCTCGCTCTACCGCTGGCTTGTTCGCGAGGAACGTATCCGGGACCGGAACGAACTCGGTCGCCTGATCTACGTCGCCGCGACGCGCGCGATCAAGTCACTGACATGGTTCGCGAGTCTCGACAAGGGAGTCGATTCGCCACCGCCGCGGCAGTCCATGCTGTCGATGGTCTGGCCGTTGATCAGGGAACAGGCCGTGTTTGTCCAGCCCGCACCAGAGGTCGAGCCAAGTACTCCGAGGCATGGCAACGTCTTCAACAGCCTGCCGGACAACTATGTATGGACGCCGCCGGTCGCGCTGCCGAAAGTCGCGTTGGATGCTCTTCCCCACACGGACGCCGTCGCCAGTACTCTGATCGTAGATCAGCCCGAAACGGCCATCGGCAATATCGTGCACGGCGAACTGAAGCGACTCGCTGCGACACCACTACCCGATTCGCGCCAGCATCTGGCTGCGCGAGAGGCGGCCTGGGATCGCCTATTGGGCCGCGATGGCATCAAGACTGCCGGGGTGCTGGCGGAGATTCGCAGGCAAATCTCCGGCGTTCTGGACGACGAATACGGCCGTTGGCTGCTCGACGCCGCCCGCTTCGATGCGGAATCGGAGGCACCATACACAGCGTTCATCGACGGCGAAATCCGCAATGTTGTCATTGATCGAACGTTCGTCGACGACGCCGGATGTCGTTGGATCGTCGACTACAAGACCGCGGTGCCCAAGGACGGCCAGGACGAGGCGGAGTTCACGCAACTGCAACTGGCTCGGCACTCGGCGCAGCTTGCGTTATATGCGAGGGTCTTGTCTGAACTGGACGATCCGCGCCCCATCAAGACGGCGCTATACCTGACGGCGCTGCCGAAATTGGTGGAGGTCGAAGCGGGCGGATCCACACGCGAGGCTTGACTTTATTTCGTTGGACGCGACAATCGGCGCCCTCGGACCAGTCAAACGAACGTCCGCCAACGGTGGGAAGATTGCGAATGTTGGAGTGCACTCGGCGTCAGACACGCGCGCGAACCGCGCGAGCGTGCTGTTCGCCGCCCATTCGCTGGCGACGCTACGCGTTTACCTACTTTAAACTGTAGCGCGGCTCGTTTGCGGGCAGCGCTAGCTGCCTCTTGAGACAAGACCCCGATAGGCAGCAACCATCGGGGTTTTTTTTGCGCATTCGGCAAGACTCTCGTGAAGGAGGCGCCAATGGAACACAAGACGAAACACAAGACGAAACACAAGACGGAGAACCTCAACGTGCTGGCACATGAAATACTGCCCAGCCCCCGCGCAGTAAAGGAAAACTTTCCCGCCACGCCGGAAGTCGCCACCGCGGTGCTGGAAGCCCGGCAGTGTGTGCGGAACATCCTCGAACGCCGGGATCATCGCCTCCTCGTGGTCGTCGGACCGTGCTCGATCCACGACACCGATGCCGCGATCGAGTATGCGCGCAAACTCAAGGAGCTCGCCCGGGAGACCTCGGAGAGCTTGTATCTTGTGATGCGAGCCTACTTCGAAAAGCCGCGAACAACGGTCGGCTGGAAGGGCTTCATCAACGACCCCTATCTCGACGACACGTTTCGCATCGAGGAGGGTATACGGCGCGCGCGCAAACTCCTGATCGACATTACCCGAATCGGCCTGCCGCTCTCGACCGAAGCGTTGGATCCGATCATGCCCCAGTACCTGCACGACCTGATCACCTGGTCCGCCATCGGAGCACGCACCACTGAATCGCAGACGCATCGGGAGATGGCATCGGGCCTGTCCTCCATCGTCGGCGTAAAGAACGGCACCGACGGCAATCTCATGGTCGCTGTCAACGCCCTGGGATCCATGACCGAGCCGCACCGCTTTCTCGGCATCAATCCCTCAGGGCAGGTTGCGGTCATCCACACGCGAGGCAACGATCTGGCTCACATCGTTCTGCGCGGCGGCAACGCCGGCACAAACTACGATCCCGAGTCGATCGCCGCATGCGAAGATGCCCTACGCCAGGCAGGCCTTCCGGCCAACATCATGGTGGACTGCTCCCATGCCAACTCCAACAAGGATCACCGCAAACAGCCCCTGGTGGCGCGAGCGGTTGCACGCCAAATCGAAGACGGCAATGCATCCATCATCGGCATCATGCTCGAAAGCAACCTTGCGGAAGGTCGCCAGCCGCTCACTCGCGACTTGCGCTACGGCGTTTCGATCACCGACGCATGTATCGGGTGGGAGTGTACGGAATCGCTGCTGCGGGATTTGGCGAACCGCCTCGTGCCCGCGCTCGCGAACCGGGCTGCATGAACCCCCAAAGCGCGCTTTCAGTGGATAGCCGGCCGGCGAACGGCTATCGATAGTAGGCGTTCTCCGCAAGACTATGGTCGGTCGCGTCCCTGATTGCGGCGAGTTCGGGTATCTGGTCAATCAGCGATTTCTCGACACCCTGCTTCAACGTGATGTCCACCGCGGCACAGCCCTGGCAGCCGCCGCCGAACTGCAACACCGCAGTGTCGCCGTCTACCACCTCGACCAGCGTAACCATGCCTCCGTGCGCCGCGAGACCCGGATTGATCTCGTTGTAGAGCACATAGTTGATCCTGTCTTCCAGCGGTGAGTCCGGCGTGACGTTGGGCGTGCGCGCGTTGGGCGCGCGGATCGTAAGCTGCCCGCCCAGGCGATCTTCCTGGAAGTCCACGACAGCGTCCAGTAGATACGGCTCGCTACGCTTTTCGAAATAGGCCGTCAACCCGCCCATATCCACCGCCACATCGTCGTCCTGCTCTTCGCCGGGGCGACAGTACGCGATGCAGGTTTCGGCGTTGGGCGTGCCGGGCTGCGCCACGAAGACGCGAATGCCGCAACCCTCCTCCTGCTTCGCCAGGAGTTCTTTCAGATAGTCCTTGGCGGCGTCGGAAATTTCTATCACAGGGCAAATCCCGATCAAATTACTCAGGATATTTTAGCGGATCGAGTCCGCCGCGTCTGCATCATCACTCAGTTCGCGGCATGCCGCCGTCCGATCATGGGAGCGCGCTCGCACTTCCAACGCCGGAAAGCGTTGGCCTCATGAAACGAAGTCATGTTGCGACGTTCGAACTTCAATTGCGTTCCTGTTCGGCCGGGCTAGTCTCACACGTTGCGCGCGCTACGCGCTAAAGCGATGAAGCATCCCCTGGCACAGGCGCTCGAACAGCGCATCCTGATCCTCGACGGCGCCACCGGCACCATGCAGCAGGCGCAAGAGTTGACCGAAGAGGATTTCCGTGGCGAGCGATTCAAGACCCATGCCGAGCGGCTTCAGGGGAACGGTGATGTGTTGTCGCTCACCCGGCCCGACGTCGTCGAGCACATCCACAACGCCTACCTCGACGCTGGCGCGGACGTCATCGAAACCAACACGTTTAGCGCGACGCGCATAGCGCAAGCGGACTATGGCCTCGAGCACGCGGTCTACGACATGAACGTGGCGGCCGCGCAGATCGCGCGCCGCGCCGCAGACGCGCACTCGACACCGGAGCGGCCGCGATTCGTTGCCGGGGTCCTCGGACCCACCAACCGAACGGCCAGTATCTCTCCCGATGTCGAAGATCCCGGATTCCGCAACGTCCGCTTCGGCGATCTGGAAGAGGCGTACGTCGAAGCCGCCACCGCCCTCATACAGGGCGGCGTCGACCTGTTGATGATCGAGACGGTGTTCGACACCCTGAACGCCAAGGCGGCCTTGTTCGGCATCCGGCGCGCGTTCGAGCAATGCGCCAGGCAGTTGCCCCTGATGGTGTCCGGCACCATCACCGACGCGAGCGGCCGCACGCTCTCGGGCCAGACCTGCGCCGCGTTCTGGCACGCGATCTCCCACGCCGAACCGCTTCTCGCCGGACTCAATTGCGCTTTGGGCGCCGCTGCGTTGCGCCCCCACATCGAGGAACTTTCCCGCCTTTCCCCGGCGTTCGTCAGCGTGCATCCAAATGCCGGCCTACCCAATGAATTCGGCGAATACGACGAGACCCCCGCATCGATGGCGGATGTCATCGAAGACTTCGCCCTGCGCGGCATGGTCAACATGGTGGGAGGGTGTTGCGGCACCACGCCGGCCCACATTCGCGAGATCGCTCGTCGCGTCCAGGAGATAGCGCCCCGACGCGCTCCGGCGCCATCCGGACACCTCGCTCTTTGCGGCCTGGAAGCGCTCGAAGTCACCTCGGATTCGCTGTTCGTCAACATTGGCGAACGCACCAACGTCTCGGGCTCGGCACGGTTCCGTCGACTGATCAAGCGTGGGGATTACGACCAGGCGTTGGAAGTCGCGCGGCAGCAAGTAGACAACGGAGCGCAGATCATCGATGTCAACATGGACGAGGGCATGCTGGAAGGCGCCGAAGCCATGGGACGCTTCCTCGACCTGGTCATGAGCGAACCCGATATCGCCCGCGTGCCGATCATGATCGACTCCAGCAAATGGGAAGTTATCGAGGCGGGCCTGCGCCGCGTGCAGGGCAAGTGCGTGGTGAATTCGCTGAGTCTGAAGGACGGCGAAGCGTTGTTTGTCGAGCGAGCGCACCTATGCCGGGCATACGGCGCGGCCGTCGTCGTCATGGCCTTCGACGAGTCCGGCCAGGCAGACACCTTGGCCCGCCGCAAGGAAGTGTTGAAACGGGCATACGACATCCTGGTGGATCGAGTTGGGTTCCCGCCCGAAGACATCATCTTCGATCCCAACATTTTCGCCATCGCGACGGGTATCGAAACCCACGCGAACTATGCCGTCGACTTCATAGAAGCGTGCGGATGGATCAAGCGGGAATTCCCGCGCGTCAATTGTTCCGGCGGCGTCAGCAATGTCTCGTTTTCCTTTCGCGGCAACGACGCCGTGCGCGAGGCGATGCACGCCGTTTTCATCTACCACGCCATCCAGGCCGGCCTGACGATGGGCATCGTCAACGCCGGCCAACTCGGGATCTATGACGAAATTCCGAGAGACCTCCGAGACGCCGTGGAGGATGCCGTCTTGAACAGGCGCGATGACGCCACCGAACGGCTCGTGGCCATTGCGGAACGCTTCGCGGGTCGTGCCAGCGACGACATCGAGACCGAGGAGTGGCGCAACGAACCGGTCACGGAACGGCTGTCTCATGCCTTGGTGAAGGGCATCTCGAAATACATCGTCGAGGACACGGAACTGGCTCGGCGGGAAGCCACCCGTCCCATCGACGTCATCGAGGGGCCGTTGATGGACGGCATGAACATCGTCGGCGACCTGTTCGGCTCCGGCAAGATGTTCCTGCCCCAGGTGGTGAAGAGCGCGCGCGTGATGAAACAGGCCGTGGCCCACCTCACGCCGTTCATCGATGCTTCGCGTTCGGCCGAAGGCCGGAGAGCTACCAGCAAGGGCAAGATCGTCATGGCCACCGTCAAGGGAGACGTGCACGACATTGGCAAGAATATCGTCGGCGTCGTACTTCGGTGCAACAACTTCGAAGTGCTCGACCTCGGCGTCATGACGCCCGCCGAGACGATTCTCGACGCAGCCGTCGAACTGGGCGCCGACCTCGTCGGACTGTCGGGACTGATCACGCCATCGCTGGACGAGATGACGCGCGTGGCCACGGAAATGGAACGGCGCCAATTCAAGATACCGCTGCTCATCGGCGGCGCGACCACCTCGAAGGCGCATACAGCAGTCAAGATAGCGCCAGCCTACTCCGGCCCGACAATCTATGTGCCGGACGCGTCGCGCGGCGTCGGCGTGGCCCAAAACCTGGTGTCCGACACCGGGCGCCAAACGTTCGTCGAGGACATCGAGCGCGAGTATGCGACTATCCGCAGGCGTCGCGATAACGGCGCTCGGCGCAGACCAATGCTGTCGTACAAGCAGGCTGTTGCCAACCGGCCGCGACGCGACTGGTCCACATACCGCCCGCCGCGCCCGGCGCGCCTCGGCATCACGCCCCTTCCCGAATACCCGCTTGGCAAACTTGCTGGCCACATCGACTGGACCCCTTTCTTCAGGACGTGGGAGCTTGCCGGCAAGTTCCCGAACATCCTGCACGACGAGACCGTGGGAGAAGCCGCCACGAGCCTGTATCGAGACGCGCGCGACATGCTGAATCGAATGGTCGAAGAGGACTGGCTCACCGCGAACGGCGTCATTGGCCTATGGCCGGCGAACAGGGACGGCGAGGATGTGCAAATCTGGCGCGACGACGCCAGAGATGACGCGCTCGCGGTATCGCACCATCTGCGCCAGCAGACTGACAACGGCAGACCCAGCCTGAGCCTCGCGGACTATGTCGCGCCCGTCGGCGTCGAAGACTACATCGGCGGTTTCGTCGTTGCCGTCGGGTCCGAAACGGATGCGATCCGTCGCCTCGAGGACGACGACTACGGCGCCATCATGGCGAAAGCGCTGGCGGATCGCCTGGTCGAGGCTTTCGCCGAGCATCTGCACGAACGTGTGCGCAAGGAATTTTGGGGCTATGCCACGGACGAGGCGTTGACCAACGACCAGTTGATCGCCGAACGCTATCGCGGCATTCGGCCGGCGCCGGGCTACCCCGCCTGTCCCGACCATGCGGAGAAGGAAACGATCTTCGCCCTGCTCGACGCCACCGCCACCACTGACGCCACGCTGACCGAGAGCTACGCGATGTGGCCGGCGGCGGCCGTCGCCGGCTGGTATTTCTCGCACCCGGAGTCGAGGTACTTCGGCGTCGGCAGAATCGGCGAAGACCAGTTCGATGCCTACTGTCAACGCAAGGATGCCGACCCCGCGACCGCGCGACGCTGGATCAGTTTCGTGCTCGATCGCTGACGCTGCCCAATCTCCATGCAATCTATGCTCTAACTATAGAAAAATTGGTTAGTTCTCACTCCAAACCGAAATTGATACTGTGCGCTGCATGTATCAATACCAAGATTTTGATCAGCGCTTCATCGAGGAACGCGTCGAGCAGTACCGGGAACAGACCAACCGATACCTCGCCGGAGAACTGACCGACGAGCGGTTCCTGCAGCTTCGGCTGCGTAACGGCCTGTACATCCAACGCCTCGCCCCCATGCTGCGGGTGGCAATCCCCTACGGAACGTTGTCGTCGGGACAATTGCGCACTCTGGCGGATATCTCGCGTCGCTACGACAAGGGTTATGGCCACCTCAGCACACGTCAGAACATGCAGTTCAACTGGCCCGAGCTCGAGTCTGTTCCCGACATTCTTGCCGATCTGGCGAAGGTCCAGATGCACGCCATCCAGACCAGCGGTAGCTGTATCCGCAACGTCACGACGGATCAGTTCGCGGGAGTTGCCGACGACGAACGCGTCGATCCGCGCCCGTACTGCGAAATCATTCGCCAGTGGTCGACCCAGCATCCCGAGTTCGATTGGCTGCCACGGAAGTTCAAGATCGCATTGAGCGGTGCCGAGTCAGACCGCGCGGCAATTCATGTGCACGATATCGGCATCCGCCTCGATCGGGATGCTTCCGGCGAGGTGGTCTTCGACTTCCTGGTTGGCGGCGGCCTCGGTCGCACGCCCGCGATCGCCAGCGTCATTCGGCGCGGACTGCCCGAGCCCCACTTGCTGACCTACCTGGAAGCGATCTTGCGGATATACAACCGCCATGGCCGTCGCGACAACAAGTACAAGGCTCGCATCAAGATACTTGTCCGCGCAATGACGCCCGAGGTGTTCGCCGAACGCGTCAATCAGGAGTGGGCGCACCTGAAGGATGGTCCAAGCACACTTACCATTGCCGAGCTCGACCGCGTAAAGGCAAGCTTCGCGCTGTCCCCCTACCCGGACCGCGACGATCAGACAGGGCTGCTGGCCGAGCAACGACTGGGCTCGCCCGGATTCAACAATTGGGTTCGAAACAACGTGTCCGGCCACAAGGTTCCCGGCTACGCGATAGCGACACTGTCGACAAAGCACACTGGTGTTCCGCCGGGCGATGTCTCGGACGCACAGATGGACGCAGTGGCGGACTGGGCGGACGAGTACGGATTCGGGGAGATTCGGATCAGTCACGAACAGAACTTCGTGCTTCCGGACGTAGCACAGGAGAAGCTCTACGAACTATGGCGGCGCGCCGGAGAAATGGCCCTTGCGACACCGAATATCGGTCTGCTCACGGATATCATCTGCTGTCCCGGCGGAGACTACTGCTCGCTTGCCAACGCAAAGTCGATTCCGATCGCCGAAACGATACAGCGCCGTTACGACGACTGTGACTACCTGCACGATCTCGGTCCCATCGATCTCAACATTTCAGGCTGCATGAACGCCTGCGGACACCATCACGTGGGCCATATCGGGATTCTCGGTGTCGACAAGAAGGGTTCGGAGTTCTACCAGGTATCCCTTGGCGGACATGCGGGAGCCGACGCATCGCTGGGGCAGATCATCGGTCCATCCTTCGCCGGGGACGATGTGCCAGAAGTGATCGAACAGATACTCGACGTCTACCTGAACCGGCGAATCGAACAAGAACCTTTCCTCTACTGTTTTCGCCGCATTGGCATGAAACCGTTCAAGGAGCGCGTTTATGCCGGTGCTCGTTAAGAATCTCGAGATCGTCGAGGACCCGTGGACGCTAATTGATTCTCCCAACCCATGCGACATGGCGGGCGATGGAGTCATATTCCCCTTCGACCATTGGGCATCACGCCTGCGACCGACGGGCGCGAACGGAGCGCATGGCCCGGTCGCGCTTTCGACCAAGGTCGGATTTTGGGTGGACGGCGACGTCGACATGGAACTAATTCGCGACCATCTCCATGGCGCGTCGCTCGTGGCGGTGAAGTTCCCGGCATTCGCCGATGGTCGCGGCCTGTCGCTCGGCGTACTGTTGCGCTCACGCTGTGGCTTCAAGGGTGAACTGCGAGCGTTCGGGGACATTCTGCCCGACCTGGCCCAGTACCTGCACCGCTCCGGCTTTGACGCCTTCGTTGTCGAAGACCATCGCGCCGCCGAGGTCGCCATCGCCTCGATCGACTCCATCACGGACCACTACCAGGCATCTGTCCTGCAGACGCAACCCGCCTTCCGGAGAATTCACGCGGGTAGCTGAGCCGTCGCCGAATCGCCCCGCAAATCGTCCGTCGAGACGGATGGGTGCCGCTCGGCCTTCGTGATGGCATGCTTAACCTGGATATTTCAACAAGCGGCTTGTTGCGTGACCGAATGTCATTTACTTTCCACTAGCCCGCATATCTCACCAAGGGCCGCGATGAAATTTCCGGGTTAGACGGTGCAAATAGGCATCATTGAATCGTTTTTTCTCATATTCGCCGGCGCGGCCGTGCTGGCGAGCATGGCATTGTTCACCCGGCAGCCGTTGCTGGTCGCCTATATCGGCATCGGCGTACTGCTCGGACCGCACACCCTCGCCTGGATTCCCGACCCCGACTTCGTTAGCGACATCGGCGAAATCGGCATAATTTTCCTGTTGTTCCTGGTGGGCGTCGATCTGCCGCCGGCCAAATTGCGCAATATGCTCGGCGCATCCATCCTTACGGCCCTGGTCAGCACAGCCGCTTTCTTTGCCCTTGGCTTCTTCATGGTGTGGAGCTTCGGCTTTAGTCTCGAGGAAGCGGCGGTCGCCGGCATCGCTTGCGTCTTCTCAAGCACGATCATCGGTATCAAGATGCTGCCGACGACCGTACTGCATCACCGACACATAGGCGAGCTCGTCATCAGCCTTCTCCTGATTCAGGACCTGGTGGCTATCGTTGCGCTCCTCGCCCTGGCTGGCGTTGGCGGCGCCGAAAGCAACTTGCTGCTAGGTCATCCCTTGCTCGTCGTAGCGGCGTTTCCCCTGATCGCCGGCGGCGCATTCCTCGGCGTCAAGTTCCTGATCACGCCTCTCCTCGCGCGCTTCGACGCATTCAACGAGTTCATCTTCCTGCTCGTTATCGGCTGGTGCCTCGCCATAGCAACAGTGTCCCACGTGATCGGCATGTCGTTCGAAGTCGGCGCCATCATCGCCGGCGTGTCGCTTGCCAGTTCACCCATCGCCCAATTCATTACCGAGACCCTGCGCCCGTTGCGGGATTTTTTCCTAATCCTGTTCTTCTTTTCGGTGGGCGCCGCTATCGATCCCGCGGTGCTCGCCGAAGTCGTCTGGCCGGCGCTCTGTCTAAGCGGCGCCATGCTCGCGGCGAAACCCGTGGTGTTCCGCTGGCTGTTGGCGTGGCAGGGAGAATCCCGCGAGATATCGTGGGAAATTGGTTGCCGTCTGGGACAAGCGAGCGAATTCTCCCTGCTGGTGACCGCGGTGGCGCTCAGCGGCGCGCTGATAGGCGGTCCGGCGGCGCATGTCATCCAGGGCGCCACGGTCCTGACACTGGTAGCGTCAACCTATTTGGTGATCTTCAAATATCCGAGTCCGATCGCGGTCTCGGACAAACTACGCCGCGACTGAGGTCGAGCCCGGAGCGTTGCCGCGGCCCGCCCGATAGGCGTCACTGAAGCCTCGGTCATTGAACCCCATCCCGGGCAGATCTTGCCCGGGCGAAGTATTCGCTATTCCGAAAGATCCAAAACGCCGCGACCGACCATTTCCCCCGCGAGAATGCTGTCGATCGCGGCAGACAGCCCCTCCAGTCGCAACGGCCGCTTCAAGGCGTCCAGTTCATCGATCTTCCAGTCGCCGCCAAGTTTTCGCCACAAGGCGGTCTTGCGTTCGATGGCAAATTCGACGGAATCAATGCCCAGCAGGTTCACGTGACGCAGGATGAAGGGCAGTACGGTGGCGGAAAACGACGGCGACGCAACAAGGCCGCACGCCGCCAGACTCGCGCCGTATTTGAGCGACTTCACGGCATTGAACAGTATATCCCCGCCCACCGTGTCCACGACGCCGCCCCAGGTTTCCCTCAGCAACGGCCGGTCCGCCCCTTCCAGCGCCGCCTCCCGTTCGACGATCTCCGTCGCGCCTATGTCGCGCAGGAACCCATGCTGCGCGGGCTTGCCGGTCACCGCATGGACCGTGTATCCAAGTTGACCCAAGAGCATTACGGCCACCGAACCGACGCCCCCCGTCGCGCCGGTGACGAGCACCGGGCCACCGGCTGGCGTCATGCCGGCACTCTCGAGCTTGTCCACACACAACGCTGCGGTAAACCCCGCCGTGCCAAGAATCATGCTCTGTTCGAGGGTGAGTCCGGCCGGCAGCGGTGTCGCCCATCCCGCCGGAATGCGAATACGCTGACCGAAGCCGCCCGGCGTATTCATGCCGAGGTCGAAACCTATCGCGATGATTTCATCGCCGGGGCTGAACCTGTCGACCGACGATTCCAGCACAACGCCTGCCGCGTCTATGCCCGGAGTATGCGGATAGTTACGTGTAACGCCGGGACGTCCCGTTGCCGACAGGCCGTCCTTGTAGTTGAGGGACGAATAGCGCACCTCCACGAGCAGGTCGCCCGCAGGTAGCTCGTCCACATCGCGGGAGGTGATCGATCTGGCAAATGCCGTTTCTCGCTTCTCGACCCGGAATGCCTTGAACGCGCTCACTCAAAGCCTCCCCAATACCCGATCGATCAACCCGTTCATGGCTGTCGAAAGTTGCTGCAGGAGTCGGTCGATCAGCTTTTCCGGCACGATCCAACGGACCTCGAATACATCCTTGTCGTCACAGGCGGCAAGCAGGTATTCGTCCGACGTGCAGAGCTCATCCACCAGCTTTCGCTCAATGGCTCGCTGGCCGTACCAGGCTTCTCCCGTCGCGACGATGTCCAGATCGACATCCGGCCGATGATCGCCGACAAAAGCCTTGAACAAGGCGTGAATGTCCTCAATCTCCTCCTGAAGCTTGGCGCGCCCGCTATCCGTGTTTTGACCGAATACCGTCAGCGTTCGCTTGTATTCGCCGGCGGTCAGAAGTTCGACGTCCACATCGCGTTTCTTCAGGAACCGGTGCACGTTCGGCAATTGGGCCACGACCCCGATAGAGCCCACGATCGCGAACGGCGCGGTAACGATCCTGTCCGCGACCGAGGCCATCATGTACCCTCCGCTGGCCGCCACCTTGTCGATCGCGGCCACGAGGCGGATGCCCTTTTCCTTGACCCTGGCGAGCTGCGATGCCGCCAGGCCGTACGCGTGGACCAGCCCGCCCGCGCTCTCGATCCTGACGACAACTTCATCTCCTTCTTCGGCGCTGGTCAGGATCGCAGTAATCTCGTTGCGCAGGCAATCCAGTTGGGACGCGGCGAAATCGCCGTTGAAGTTCACGACGAAAACACGGGTGCGATCCGATACCGTCTTCCGCTCGCGCTTCTGTTCCCTGTTCTCCTGGCGGGTCAGTTTCTTGCGTCGCGCAGCGGGCGTAACCGCGTGCTGTACGGTGCTGCGCAGCGCCCGCAAACGGTCGTTGATCCGAATCACCTGTATGCGGCCTTCGGATGGCCGGTGGCTGCGGCGCGCTCCCGCGGCGACGATGATCACCACGAGGGCCGCAATGATCGTCACCGCTTTCGCGAGGAAACTCAGGTAGTCGAATACGTATTCCATAAGGGATTCGCAAACGGACGGGCAGGCGGGCTAATCTACCATAAGGCTCAAGGGCAAACTCGCGAGAGCCATCGTGCGGCATCGCCCCGCATCGACGTCAGAATGGACCAGAACCGACTTGCACAGGAACTCGACGCTCGCTACCAAAGCGCGGCCGCGGCCGGATACGACATTCACGTTGCCTTCGCCATCGCCGATAGACAACCGTTGGTGTGCCGCATGACGTCGGCGGGAATCGTTTTCGACGGGGGGCTGGCGCCTGAAGCGACGTTCTATTTCGATTCGGAGGACACGCTGCTGTCGCTTCTGGGGGGAGGCGGGGATTTCGTCTCGGCTTTCATGCGAGGCGCTTTTCGGTCAGACGGACACATCACGCTGCTCTTCATGTTGCTGATGGTCTTCCAGGGCGGCAGCAACTAAAGCCAGTCACGTCAATCCAGCGGCGTTCTTCCTTTCCTGGATGAAGGCATCGACGAGCCATGCGGATATCGCCGTGGACATCGGCATGTTCGGGGGCCGCGTATAGTGGAACCACCGCGCCTCTGCGATTTCTTCCTCCTGGCAAACGATATCGCCGCCGGCATAGTCGGCGTGGAAACCGAGCATCAACGAGTTCGGAAACGGCCACGACTGGCTGCCCAGATAGCGCAATCCCGATACCTCGAGGCCAACTTCCTCGCGCACTTCGCGATGCACGGCCTGTTCGATGGACTCACCGGGTTCGACGAAACCGGCGATGTTGCTGAACACGCCATGCGTCCAGCGGGCATTGCGAGCCAACAGCATTTCGTCGCCCTTGCGCACAAGGACGATAATGCTTGGGGACAACCTTGGATAGCTGAGCAGTCCGCAGCGCGGGCATTCCTTCGCCCGGTCGACTTCGTGGTCCCGGGTTTCTGCGCCACAGCGGCCGCAGAACTGGTGATTTCGATGCCAATCGACGATCTGCTTGGCCCGCCCCGCCAGATAGAAAAACGCCGGATCGACTCGGCCCAACCAGTCACGCAGTCCGACGGTCGCGAAGCCTTCCGGCACCGTACCCGCAACCAACAGGGCGTAGCAGGATCGCCCCTCCCAGCGCCCGAGATAGTGCTTGAGCGATACCTCGACATCGAACCAACGAAATTCGTCCCGGGTCACCGCCCTCGGGATTCCGGCCTCGCTAACGCAAACGATGCGTTCCCCGATGAAGATGAAATAGACGGCGTCGTCGGTATCGGCATCCGCCGGTGCTTTGACGACGGATTCGAACGCGTCGGGCTCGGTCGGCCACATCCCTGACTCTCGCAGACAACAAGAAGAATTAACTATAAACGATCACCGCCGCCTCGATTCTCGCGCGAGCTCGGCTAGTATCGCCGCATGCACCGAGCAGTTTCCATTTCGTGCCGGGCGGCCGGAATCACCGGCATCGGATGGTTCGTTGCGCACCCCGTCGCCCGTGGTCGGGCCGGGCGCAGCAAGCCGCGGATCCACTTCGGAAACCTGGCGGATTTGTCCGGGGTTGCCCGAATCCGCAAGTATGGTCGATCGCCGTGAGAGGCGTCCTGCGCGAACCACTGCTGCACTTCATGCTCGTGGGGGCCGCGCTGTTCCTGGTGTTCGAGTGGGCCGGGAATGACGATGCCGCGCCTGACGACGAAATACGCGTCGATCAAGCTGCGCTCGTGCGGTTCCTGACGCACCGCGATCCCCGCCTCAACGTAGATTCGGCGACAACAGCACTTGGAATCATGACCGACGAGCAACGCGATGCGCTGATCGAGGAGTATGTCCGGGAAGAAGTGCTTTTTCGGCAGGCGCGAGCGATAGGTCTCGATCAGTACGATTACATCGGTCGACGTCGCCTGATCGCGCAACTCGACTACATCAACCGCGGATTCATCAAGCAGACGCTGGAATTTCCCGACGACGAGCTTCGCGCCTTTCACGAAGCCAATACCGAGCGCTATCTTGTTTCCCCCAAGATCACGTTCACGCACGTATATTTCGGCTCGGACACGCGTGGCGAGAACGCGAAGGCGCTCGCCATCGAGACACTGGAGGAACTCAACGAAAACGCGGTGCCGTTTCATGTCGGGCCATCGCGGGGCGATCTATTTCTCTACCACAAGAACTACGTCGCGAAGGAAGCGGAAGAAGTAGCCTCGCACTTCGACGCCGACTTCGCCGAGGCAGTATTCAAGCTGGCCCCGTCCGAACGCTGGGTTGGACCCATTGCATCCGAGCACGGCTACCACGTCGTGAGGGTTTCGTCTCGGAAACCGGGCCATTCGCCGTCGATAGCAGAAGTCCGCCAACGCGTCGTTCAGGATCTGACCTCCGAGCGTATGCGCGACGAGCTGGACGCCTATTACCGGGATGCGCGACGCGAATATGACATCGTCATCGAACTACCCGAGGCGACTCCGTGAGGTGCCCTACGGCCGACGCCCTCGGCCTCGGCTTTTTCGTGCGAGGGGTATCCCCTCGCGCTCCCCGGCTGAAGGCTGGCTGAAGGCTCCTTTCATGCGAGGGGTATCCCCTCGCGCTCCCCGGCTGAAGGCTCTTTCATGCGAGGGGTATCCCCTCGCGCTCCCCGGCTGAAGGCTCTTTTCATGCGAGGGGTATCCCCTCGCGCTCCCCGCGCTGAAGGCTCTTTTCATGGCGAGGGGTATCCCCTCGCGAAGGCTCTTTTCATGCGAGGGGTGCCCCCTCGCGCTCCCCGGCTGAAGGCTCCGCAAAGGCTCCTGGCCCGACCCCGCTCGTCGACCATGGGAAGTGGCTTGCGGGGGTCCTGTGCGTCACCACCGCATCGCTCACCGCAGCCGACGACCTGCGTCCCCTCTACGTGGAAATCAACGAGGACCCCGGGCACCGCTACTCGCTGCGGATCAAGACGCCGCCAAGGGTCATGCCGGACAATGTCCCGCATATCGTGTTTCCAGAGACTTGCGGCACCATCACATCTGCGCGCGCCCCGACGCTGATCAATTGCGCCCGTGCGCTTTACGGCGCCGAACTGTCGATTCGTTATCCACGTCGCGAGGTGGCCAACTCGACGATCGTCCGGATGCATCTCGTAGCGGGAGAGAGCCACACGATCGCCCTGTCCTCGGGAATACGAAAATTCAGGATGCCAGGGCCGGAAGACGTGACCACGGTCGCGGCGCAATACGCATGGCTCGGCGCGGAACACATCTGGATCGGTTTCGACCATCTATTGTTTCTCGTTTGCCTGATCTGGATCGCCGGAACCTGGAAACGGGTCCTAATCACGATCACGGGCTTTACGCTGGCGCATTCGGTCACGCTTGCCCTATCCGCACTCAAGGTCGTCCGTCTTCCCGTGCCCCCTATCGAGGCCCTGATCGCCCTCAGCGTACTTTTCCTGGCAAGCGAAGTGACCAGGGGGCCACGCCGGAATCTCACCTGGCGCTACCCGATAGCGGTTTCGAGTTCCTTCGGCCTGCTGCACGGGCTCGGTTTCGCCGCCGCGCTCAACCAGATCGGTCTGCCGCAGGTCGAAGTGATCACCGGGCTCATCTTCTTCAACGTTGGCGTTGAGATCGGTCAGGTGATCTTCGCACTGGCCGTGATTCTGCTGCTCCGGGGAACCACACGATTGGCTGAAGGTCTCGCGCTCCAGCGCGGGCGAGTACTGGCGGGGTACGCGGTGGGCTGCGTCGCCGCATACTGGCTCATCGATCGGGTGGTCGCTTACGCCTGAATCCCTCGCACAAGGGCAGCCGGTCTCGACGCGGGGCTATGCCGCGGGTGCCGGTACGCGCCACACCGCGATGCCTTCGGCCTCGGCTTCCACCCGGTCGAGCACCGCCTCGTGAGAGGCCAACTCCTCGGGCGTGGCACGCACCACGGGCAGCCGCGGCCGATCAGCGGGAAGCCGCTCGAAACCTTCAACGCGCGATAAAACGCTCTGTGTCGAATCGGAGTCGAACAACGACGTTTGTCCTCCGGTCATCAACAGGTAAACGTCCGCTAGAATCTCCGCGTCGAGCAACGCTCCGTGGAGTTCTCGCTGGGAGTTGTCCACCCCGTAGCGTCGGCACAAGGCATCAAGGGAATTCCTTTGACCCGGATGCTTGCGACGCGCCAGGTCCAGAGAATCCGTCACGCCACACATATCCCTGATGGACGCCGGGATTCCATCCATTTCGCGCAGCAGCTTGAATTCGAAATCGACAAAGGACACATCGAACGGCGCGTTGTGGATGATGAGTTCGGCGCCGCGAACAAAGTCGAGAAAAACCAAGGCGACTTCGGCGAATTTGGGTTCTTTTTCCAAGCGCTCCAAGGTCAGGCCGTGTACTTCAAACGCGGCGTCGTCAATGGGGCGCTCTGGATGGACGTAGCAATGGAACCGGCGGTCGGTCAAGTGCCGGTCCACGATCTCCACCGCGCCAATCTCGATGATGCGATGTCCCTGCTCCGGCTCGAGTCCAGTCGTCTCGGTATCCAGAACTACCTGGCGCATGGTCTGCCGAGCATCACATCTATGGCGGCGTTGGCGGCCCGATCCACGCGCTCGTTCTCTTCCACGCCGCTGTGACCTTTCACCCACAACCACTCCACTTCGTGCATCGCTGCGACCGCGTCAAGACGTTCCCAAAGCGCGCGGTTCTTTACCGGACTCTTGCCCGCGGTTCTCCAGCCGTTGGTCTTCCAACGTTCTATCCACCGGGTGACGCCCATGCGCACGTATTGCGAATCCGTAGTCAGGCGCACGCGGCGGCGGGAACTGCCGAGGGCAGCTAGTCCTTCGATGGCCGCCTGTAGTTCCATGCGGTTGTTTGTGCTGTTTGCCGTGGCGCCCTTGAGCAACGTCTCGCGGTCGCCGCACCGCAACAGGGCAGCCCAGCCGCCGGGGCCCGGATTTCCCCGGCATGCGCCGTCGGTGAAGATCTCGACCACTGGCGCGGCGTTCACTGGCGGGCCATTGGTCTCGGCATTGCAAGCGGCGCGATATTGTTGCCGACGGCGGCCAAACGCCCGACCCCAGTTCGTGCGGCCGCGTTCTTTGCCGCAAGCACCAGGTAGACACCGCCTACCGGCACGCGCTTTTCGGCGAGCCAGTCCCCAACCTTCCGCCAACGTTCACCGTCGAGCCCAAGTTTCAGGCTGGCCCGATAGTTCATGTAGCGGATGTTCTCTTCGCGATCAAAACCGAGAACCGCCAACCAATCGCTCAGCCGGTACGCGGTGACCAGCGTCATTCCGCGGGGTCGGCGCGCCATCCACAGCGATAGCGGATTGAACGAACAGATCAGCAATCTGCCGCCAGGACGGATCACGCGTGTGATTTCCCGAATGGCGGCACGCGGATCCTCCGCGAACTCCAGGGCGTGGTGAACCACAACTCCATCCATGCTGTTCGTCGGAATCGGCAGCGCCTCCGAAACGGCAATCGTCGACGGCAGTTCGCTGTCGCGAACAGCGCTCGAATCCCGAGACAGGTAGAAACGGTTCTTGACCATGCAACGCGCCGTGGCCGCCACGGCCTGCGGTGCAGGACCCATCCAAAGCAGGCATTCACCGTGAAAACGGCGCACTTGCCTGCGTATCAACGCAGTTTCGCGCCCCAAAAGCCGCTTTCCAGGCTCGGTTTCGAACCAGTCCCTCATGAAACGGAACGCTTGAGGCGAGACCGACGCGGATAGGTTGCGAATAACGGTATTTTCCCGCAAAGTAGCGACAAGATCCGCCGTCATTTTGTACCGCGCGGATACGAACCGCAACCCGGAAACCACCCGCAATGCGTGTAAGGAACAGCACGCCCACCGTTGCCGGAATCGTCGTCAACGTCCGCGTTTCTCTACGCGTCGATAGCCGGCGGGAATCGGGTGCACCAAGACCCGTGGCGACGTGGCTGTTCGCGTTTTTTCTCGTTTCTACAGCCTGCGGCGCCGCCGCGCTACCGCAGGAATCGGCCGCGTCTCCTGACGTATCTACTGGATTTCTGGAGGTGTTGCGACGGGGCTTTGCCCTGAATCACAGACTTGATCAGCCGGTAGTGTTGCACGAGATAGATCGTGTGAGACGCAACCCCTCATACCTTGCAAGGCTGTCGCCTCGCATCGAGCGTTATCTGCCAGCAATCTGCGCCGAAGCGCGCGCGCGCGATATGCCAACCGAAATCTGCCTGCTGCCGATCGTCGAGAGCAGCGTCAATCCGACCGCCGTGTCAGGCAGCGGAGCGAGAGGCCTTTGGCAGCTCGTTCCCGGCACTGCCAAACGCTATGGATTGAAGATCGGCTGGATGGTAGACGAACGCCGCGATCCGATTGCATCGACGGATGCGGCGCTCCGGTACCTGAGCGATTTGCAGCGCCGTTTCAGCGACTGGACTCTGGCGCTCGCCGCGTACAACTGCGGGGAAACCAGGGTAGCCAAGGTGCTGGACAGCGCGGCAACCGGCGCGTCATTTTTCGACTTGCGCTGGCCGACGGAAACGGCCATCTATGTGCCGAGGCTGCTCGCGTTCGCGGCGATTTTTGCTGATCCCTCGGCCCACGGCATCGCCCTGCCCGACCGCTTGCGGCGCAACGCAGCACCGACGAGGACGGTGCCCGACGTGCCGGCTCAGGTCGGGGTGAACTACAGACCCGCTTCCTCTCTCAAAGAGTCCAATACCGAGCCCACGGCGCGCTGACTCGCCAATTGCGTCAAATCGCCGCGCAGCGACGCGCGTTCCGTCTCGCTCATGGCACCGTAGTCGCCGGGATCCACACGAGACACGACAACCAGGGCCGAACCGCCGTTCGGAAGACGGGTCGTCGCCGCAGATCGTTCTTCGCCCACCGGCGGAGACAGCTTGAACGCGGTTTCGCGCACCCCTTCCGGGATGCCCCGATCAGTGAAACCAACTGACTCGAGCGTTTTCCACGTGAGCGAATGCTCGCCGGCCACGTCCGAGGCGGCTTCGCCGGAAAGCAATCGCTCCAGCGCGGCGTCCGCAGCCACGGATGCAGCCTCCCCGGCGCGTTGTGCGGCAAGAGTCTTGCGCACGCTCTCGGCCACCTCTTGGAGTGGCACTTCCATGGATGGATGCTGTGCCGTGACCCGCGCCACCACTGCGCTGCCGCTGCCAAGTTTGATAGCGGGGCTGTTGTAGCCTTCAATCAGGACATCAGGCTCGAAGACTGCCTCGCGCAGTGCCCTATCACCAAAAACGCCTTCGCCTGCTTCGCGGGTTACTCCCTGGGCAGCGCGGATTTCGAGGCCCAGCGCCTCGACGATACCGCTCAACGTATCCGGCTGTTCGAATGCGATTTCGTCCATCACCCGCAGATTCTCCTCGAAAATGGGTTCTGCGCGATCACGTTTGATCGACTCGAGAAGTCGGTCCCGAGCGTCCTCAAGGGCGCGCGGCTCGGCCTGCTGGACTTCGAGCAACGTGATGAGATGTACGCCAAACTGGGTCGCTACGGGATCGGAGAGCTCGCCAATCTCAAGGCTCCATAGCGCCTCTTCGAACGCCGGCACGAATGCGCCTCGACCGGCGAATCCCAGGTCGCCATCGTTCGGCGCCGATCCCGCATCTTCCGACACTTCCTTCGCCTTGTCCCCGAAAGACGCGCCGCCCTCGATCTCGGAGCGTATTTCGAGAAGCGTTGCGATGGCGTCCCCCTCCGTACGCGCGTCCGTCGTCTGCAGCAGTATGTGCGCGGCCCGCCGCTCCTCGCCCGCGCCCGATTCGAGTCGGATGCGCTCTTCCTCTTCGAATGCTGCGACGATATCTATCTCTCGAACCTCTTGGTCCGCTGTCAAAGCGTCCAACGATAGCTCGACATACTCAAGGTCGACATTCTCTTCCGTCAGGAAAAGGTGGATGTTCTCATCGTAGTATCGCGCGACCTCTTCATCCGACACTTCGATGCCTGCCGTGAAGACATCCACCGAAAACTCGAGGTATGCGATATCGCGGAGTTGCCCCAAGACCCCCGATGCATCCCTGATTTCCTGATTGGTCACGACGACCGTATCGGCGACAGCGCCCCTGAGTTGATCGATGCGAACGTTGCGCTCCTGGTCATCGAGGAACGACGCGGGGGAAAATCCAGCGCTCGCCAGCATCGAACGAAAGCGTCCTTCGTCGAAAACACCGTCCACCTGAAACTCGGACATCGACGTAATCTCGCGATCCAATTCACTTCTTGCCACCGCCAGATCCAGATCATCCGCCAGGTGCAGCAAGAGGGTACGGTTGATCAACAGCGCCAAGCTCGATTGTCGAACCTGCTCACGGTCTATCAGGGCCGGATCCACGTCTTCGCCCAGTTCCGCAAGCAGGGCGCGCAACCGCCGCTCAGTTTGGCTCTCCAGGTAGGCTTCGGTGATTTCCTCGCCGTTGACAGTCGCTGCGACGGGCTCGCCGACAGTGAACAAGTTGAAGGCTCCGAAACCGAAAACCGTCAGCACGAAGGCGATAAGGCCGACCATGATCTTGGCGCCCATAGTCTGTGCGCCATCGCGCATCTTTTGCAGCATCATGTCCGCAGCATCATGTTTTCCGCATCACGTTTCAGTGCTCCATTCCAGCCGGTGGGCGGCGCGCTGGCCGGGGGGCTTGTGGGCAGCATTCGTCGCCGCGCGGTACTGCGCGCGGCCTGGCGAAGCAAATTTGGCCTATCCGTTGACGGCGTCTCGGAGCGCCTTGCCTGCCTTGAACGCCGGCACCCGGGATGCGGCGATCTCGATAGCTTCACCCGTTCGCGGGTTGCGCCCGGTTCGCGCCGCCCGATCACGCACGGAAAAGGTCCCGAATCCCGCAATGGCCACCGACTCGGAGTTCTTGAGGGATTCGGCCACGGCATCGCACAGTGCGTCCAGCACCCTGCCCGCAGCAGCCCTGGAGGTATCGGCCGAGTTGGAAATCGAATCAATTAGTTCTGACTTGTTCATGCTCTATTATTCTCAGTGGTAACGTTTAAAACCGGGTTGGGAAATGCTTGCAAGCTATCGCTTAAGCAACATGGGACTTATATCAACGGCGAAAAAACGCTGTCAACGGCAGAATCGCCCGGACGATCGATACGGACGACGGGAATATCCGGATCCACTCCGGTACCGGGGGCGGATCCAGGTTCCGGCCCGTCTTCCGTCTTCGGCACCGGACGGCGTTCGAGGGCGGCTCCGATCACGTCGTCCATCCATTTGACCGGCAGGATGTCCAACGCCGCCTTTACGTTGTCCGGCACTTCCTTCAGGTCGCGCGCATTGTCCTCGGGGATGACGACGCGGCGCACGCCTCCTCGGTGCGCAGCAAGTAGTTTTTCTTTCAGGCCGCCTATCCGCAGCACCTGGCCGCGCAACGTAATTTCGCCGGTCATGGCAACGTCAGCCCGAACCGGTATGCCCGTGAGCACCGACACGAGGGCGGTACACATCCCTATTCCGGCACTCGGCCCGTCCTTTGGCGTCGCCCCATCGGGAACGTGTATATGGATGTCATGTTTCTCGTGGAAGTCGGCCTCGATACCGAGATCGGGCGCGCGGCTGCGCACGAACGTCAGCGCCGCCTGAATCGACTCCTGCATGACATCACCCAGGGAACCGGTCTTCGTCTGCCGGCCCTTCCCGCGCACGGCGACCGCCTCGATATTCAGAAGTTCGCCACCCACTTGCGTCCATGCGAGACCGGTGACGACTCCGATCCGGTTCTCATCGTCCGCCCGACCGTAGTCGAACTTGCGCACGCCGTTGTAGTTCTCGATGTGTTCCTCGAGGATTGGCGTCTTGATATCCGCGTCGCCCAGCGTCTGGTCCTTGACGACCTTGCGGCATATCTTGGCGATTTCGCGCTCCAACGCGCGCACGCCGGCTTCGCGAGTGTAGTAGCGGATGAGCTCGACAATGGCCCGTTCGGAAATATCGAAGTCAACGGACGCCAATCCGTTCAACGCCTTCTGCTTCGGGACGAGAAAGCGCGATGCGATGTTGGCCTTTTCGTCCTCTGTATACCCCGGCAGTCGAATCACCTCCATGCGGTCAAGCAGCGCCGGGGGAATATCCATGGAATTCGATGTGCATACGAAGAAGACGTCGGAAAGATCGTAGTCCACTTCAAGATAGTGGTCGTTAAAGGTGTTGTTCTGCTCCGGGTCGAGCACTTCGAGCAGGGCCGACGCCGGATCTCCACGGAAGTCCATACCCATCTTGTCGACCTCGTCGAGCAGAAACAATGGGTTGCGAACGCCTGCTTTCGCCACCTTCTGCAGTATCTTGCCCGGCATCGAACCGATGTACGTGCGGCGATGTCCCCGAATCTCCGCTTCGTCCCGCACGCCGCCGAGCGACATGCGCACGAATCTGCGATTCGTGGCACGGGCGATCGATTCTCCGAGCGAGGTCTTGCCGACGCCCGGCGGTCCGACCAGGCAAAGCACGGCGCCCTTGACCTTGCCCACGCGTCGCTGGACCGCGAGATGCTCGACGATCCGCTCTTTCACCTCATGTAGTCCGTAGTGGTCTGTTTCGAGAATCTCCTCCGCAGCCTTGAGATCCCGGCGCGTGCGGCTTCGCCGCTTCCAGGGAAGCGCCAGTAACCAGTCGAGATACCCGCGAATGACCGTCGCCTCCGGCGACATCGGCGGCGTGCGCATGAGTTTCGCCAGTTCGTGCTCCGCCTTGTCCTTTGCTTCCTTGCGCATGCCGGCGTCGTCGATCTTTCGTCGAAACTCCTCGAATTCGTCCGGCAACGCTTCGCCGCCGAGTTCCTGCTGGATCGCCTTCATCTTTTCATTCAGGTAGTACTCGCGCTGGCTATCCTCCATCTGTTTCTTGACGCGGCCACGTATATTCTTCTCCAGCCGATTGAGCGCCATCTCGGCTTCCATCAAACCAATGATCCGCTGCATGCGGCTGTCCAATTCCACGGCTTCAAGGACTGCCTGCCGGTCTTCGAGCTTGAACGGGAGTTGCGTGGCGATGGTGTCGATGAGGCGCCCAGGCTCATCGATGGAGGACACTGAAGAAACCGTCTCCGGCGGTACTTTCTTCGAAGCCTCGGCGGCGGATTCCGCATATGCATCGAACTGCGACGACACCGCGCGCGCTACCGCTTCCGCCATCGCAGTTTCGACCCGAGGCTCTTCGGCGATTTCGACATCCGCGACCAAATGCCGCCCGTTGTCGCGCACGTCGGCAATCCGCGCACGCCCCACGCCCTCCACCAGGGTCTTGACCGTGCCGTCGGGCAGTTGCAGCAGTTGCAGCACCGTCGCCGATGTGCCGACCCCGAACAGGTCTCGCTGTCCGGGATTCTCGCATTCCGCATCGCGTTTGGAGACGAGAAGAATCTGTTTGTCTCCCGCCAGGGCCGACTCAAGCGCCAAAATGGATGACTTGGTGCTCACGAACAGCGATAGCACCCCGTGCGGGAAAGCCACGATATCGCGCAATGGGAGGACGGGGAGCGGTGGGTAGCTCATTTCAAGGACACCCTGACCGGCTGATTCGTCTACGGAAGGCGCCAACTGTTGCTCTCGTCAATCCGAGCGCGCTTCGGTTCCGGATCGTGGAACCCAGGGCTGTCGCCGCCCGGCGCGCAGGAGCGTGCAAGTCAGTCCTTCGGCAACGCCTTGGCGTGACCGACGTTTTCGTACATCAACAAGGGCTTGCTTTCCCCGTTGATGACGCTCGCGTCGATAACGACCTTGGCGACTGATTCAGACGAGGACGGCAGATCATACATAATGTCGAGCAGCACGGATTCCAGGATGGAGCGAAGTCCACGTGCGCCGGTCTTGCGCTCCATGGCCTTCTGCGCCACGGCCCGCAGCGCGCCTTCGCGGAAGTCGACATCTGCGCCCTCCATGCCGAACAGCTTCGCATACTGCTTGGTGAGCGCGTTCTTCGGCTCGGTCAGTATCTGCACCAGGGCTTCGGCATCAAGTTCTTCGAGTGTCGCCACCACCGGGAGGCGTCCGACGAATTCGGGAATGAGACCGTACTTGATCAAGTCTTCGGGTTCGACCTGGCGCAACGTCTCGCCAATGTTCTTGCCCGAGACCTCTCTCCTGACCTCGGCCCCGAATCCTATGCCACTGCGATCCGAGCGATCGACGATGACCTTGTCGAGGCCTGAAAAAGCGCCCCCGCAGATGAACAGAATGTTGCTGGTGTCGACCTGCAGGAACTCCTGCTGGGGATGTTTGCGCCCGCCCTGGGGCGGCACCGAAGCGATCGTGCCCTCGATAAGCTTCAACAACGCCTGCTGGACGCCCTCTCCCGAAACGTCGCGCGTAATGGACGGATTATCCGATTTGCGCGAAATCTTGTCGATCTCGTCGATGTACACAATTCCGACCTGTGCGCGTTCGACATCGTATTCGCACTTTTGCAGGAGCTTCTGAATGATGTTCTCCACATCCTCGCCGACGTAGCCCGCCTCGGTAAGCGTCGTTGCATCGGCAATCGTGAAGGGTACGTCCAGCAGCCGCGCGAGCGTTTCCGCGAGCAGCGTCTTGCCGCACCCCGTCGGGCCGATCAGGAGGATGTTGGACTTGGAGAGCTCGACGTCGTCGCCGTTGCCCGGAGCGCCTTTCGCCGTCGAGTTCAAGCGCTTGTAGTGGTTGTGTACCGCGACCGACAGGACCTTTTTTGCGTGCTCCTGACCGATGACATACATGTCGAGGATGTCCTTGATCTGCCGGGGAACGGGAAGCTTGTTGGCGTCCTTCCCCTGATCATTTTCCTGAACTTCCTCGCGGATGATGTCGTTGCAGAGCTCGATGCACTCCGTACAGATGAAAACTTCTGGGCCAGCAATCAGTTTGCGCACTTCGTGCTGACTCTTGTGGCAAAAAGAGCAGAACAGGGGTTTCCCCGAATCGTTGCCCTTGCCCCGTTGATGGTCCGCCATACAGCCTTTCCGTCTCTCTTGTACTCGCTATCCTCTTTGTGGCTTGCGCCCGTGCTAGTCAGCGCCCGAACGCCCGGCTTTCAACCATGCTTGCAAACGCGCCAAGTTTCAAGCCCTGCGCTGGCGCCACAGAATCCGTCGCCCTGGCGGGCGCCGTGTTTTGCCCCCGCCCAAGCCCACCTATCACACCGCCGATCTTGCCGCTGGCGCGGCAAGTCCGACAGACTGCTAGCGCCACAAAATCCGTCGCCCGGGCCGACGCCGTCTTTTGCCCCCGCCGGATGTGTCCAGGCTAGCCAATTGCGGCCGCCTTGAGTTTGGGGGGCGGGTAGTGCACCACGTCGATCATCCCGTACTCCACCGCATCCTCGGGGCTCATCCAATAGTCCCTGTCGGTGTCTTCGGCGATGCGTTCGACGGACTGTCCGGTGTGTTGCGCCAGAATCGTGTTGAGCCGTTGTCGCATCGAAACGATTTCCCGCGCCTGTATCTCTATGTCCGCGGCCACGCCCCGTGAGCCTCCAGATGGTTGGTGGAGCATCACGCGCGAATTGGGCAGTGCGAAGCGCTTTTTCGGCGCGCCTGCGGCGAGCAGGAACGCACCCATGCTGGCGGCCTGCCCGATACACCAGGTATTCACGTCGCATGAAACGAACTGCATGGCGTCGTAGATCGCCAGACCCGCGGTGACCGAGCCGCCGGGGGAATTGATATATAGGGAAATGTCCTTCTCAGCATTCTCGGACACCACGTATAGCAACTGGGCGACGATCAGATTCGCGACATTGTCGTCCACCGGCCCGACGATGAAGATGATGCGATCCCGCAGCAGCCGCGAATAGATATCGTATGCGCGCTCGCCGCGGGGACTCTGTTCGACCACCATGGGGATCAACCCAAGGTTTCTTATCGTCCGATGTTGATCGTTCACTGCTAACCCTCTCTTCAACCTGCTCGATGCCCCCGCGCGTTCCCGCGGTGCTTTCTCATCCTCCGCAGCGCGCCGACGCCGGATGGCTCGCTACGCTTGTTCGGCGGCTTCGCCGGGCGACGCCTGCTTTCCGGACATCACATCCTGGAACGTGCTCTGCACGGTTTCCACGGTCGCCGACGCGGCCACATGGTCGATCACCTGCTCGGTGAGCGTAGTTTGTTCGACCGATTGCAACAAGCTCTCGTCGCCATAGTACGCGTCGATCACCTCTTTGGGGTTTTCGTACCGCTCGGCGATGGCTTCAATACGGTTGCGGAGCTTGTCCGGGTCCAACGTCAACGACTCGTGGGCCATGATGGCCTTCATGACCAGGCCCGTCTTCACCCGCTTCTCCGCTTCCGCGCCAACGAGGGCCCCCAACCGCTCCAGACTTTCCTCCTGCGCTGGCAGTCCGACGCGCCGGCGAAGATCCGCGCTCATCTGTTCCCGCTCGCGTTCAATCAATGCTTCCGGCAAGGCAAAGTCATGGTTGCGGGCAACCGCCTCAAGAACCTGCTCATGCATCTGTTGGCGAATCGCGGCGTCGAGACGGGCCTGCATGTCCTTTTCAATTGCCTCGCGGAAAGCCCTCTCGCCGCCTTCCTTCACCCCCAATGAACCGAAGAAGGCCTCGTCCAGATCAGGCAGTTCGGATTCCTCTACCGAGGCCACAGCCACCGTAAGAGCGAGTTCGCTGCCGCGCAGGGACTCGTTCGGAGAGTCTGGCGGCACTGTCGCCGAAAATTCCTTCGTGTCGCCCCGGCACATCCCGCGCACGGCCTGGTCGATATCGTCCAGCACATTGCCGTCGCCGATGATGAACGCAGCGTCTTTTCCCGGAATGCGCGAATCGCGCAACGGATCGCCAGGATGGCTGAATTCCGCGGCAATCAGATCGCCTTCCTGGGCCGGACGATCTACGCGCTCCCACTTCCTGTTTCGTTCCCGCAGGGTCTGGATCATCGCGTCGATGTCCCGAGGCGTCACCTCGGCTTCCGGCCGCACGAGGCGGATCCCGGAAAGGTCGGCCATCTCCACTTCAGGCATGACCTCGAAGGTCGCCACATATGTGAATTCCGCGCCGGCCGCAAGGTCCGGCGGGTCGAAGGTAGGAGGACCGGCCAGATCGAACGATTCGCGCTCGGCCGCTTCGACGAAGCTTGTCTGCATCAAATCCGCAGCAACCTCGCGGCGTATCGATGCCCCGAATCTCCGACTCGCCTCTTTCACCGGCATCTTGCCGGGCCGAAAACCGTTCACGCGGGCTTCCCGCGCCACAACACGCGTCCTTTCTGCGACCCCGTCATCGAACGCTCGGGCAGGCAACGTCACCTTTATGCGGCGCCGCAGGCCTTGAGCGCTTTCGACGGAAACCTGTATCTCGCCTAGTGCCATCAGCTTTCAGAACCTGGGCGCGCGCGCCGCGAAAGATCGGACTTCAGATGCGTTCTCCATGGGACGTAGTCTGTCTGTTCAGGCGCAAACGAGCAACCGATGCCGGCCGGCGTCACAATTTTGGGGTGGACGATGGGGTTTGAACCCACGACCGCCGGATCCACAATCCGGAGCTCTACCAACTGAGCTACGCCCACCATCGGTGCGGCTTCGCGCGCCGCATATGCATTGACTCTCATCATGCCGCCGAGTCGGCCACGAAATTGGCACGCCCGGCAGGGCTCGAACCTGCAACCCTCGGCTTAGAAGGCCGATGCTCTATCCAGTTGAGCTACGGGCGCAATTGGCGTCGCCACCTCCCATGACTTGTCAAAAAATGTTTGACCATACGCTACAAGGAAACCCATATGAGGAAACGTCGGTATTCTTGGTCGGGGTAGGGAGATTCGAACTCCCGACTTCCTGCTCCCAAAGCAGGCGCGCTGCCAGACTGCGCCATACCCCGCCGCACGCGCCACTCGGGCGCCGTTCGCTCCAGCGAAATGCCCCACAGGGCACCCCCTCGCGCTCCCCGGCTGAAGGCTCTCGGCCCGACCCCGCTCGTCGACCATGGAACACCCGTCCTTGGTCGCTAGCGCTCCCTGGAGACGTTTGTTCCATGCAAGCCTCGCTGCGCGCGCGCATCATACTGGTCGCCATATGGACGGTCAAACTTGAAGCATGTAAAACTTGAACCGCCCCCCGCCGTGCGGGAAACGATGCGACAACCAACTGTACACATGCGGGAACGTCGGAGTACGTTGGGCGACACCGGCGCGTCGTCGGCCGAAGGACGGCCAATGTTGGAACCGCCTCGGCGCCACGGGAATGGCACATCCCGCCAACGGAAAGACTGACATCATGACCGCGCAAATACTCGACGGCAACGCAATCGCAGGATCCATCCGGGAACGGATCGCCGCTGCGGTCGCCGAGCGACGCGCCAGGGATTTACGTCCGCCCGGCGTTGCCGTACTGCTGGTCGGAGACGATGCCGCTTCGGAGATCTACGTCCGGCTAAAGCGGCGGGATTGCCGCGAAGTCGGCTTCAAACATGACATACGCCACCTCTCCGCCAACACCCAGCCCGCGGAGCTATCGGCGATGATCGAAGAACTCAACGCCGACGACAGCATCGACGGCATCCTTGTGCAGTTGCCCCTGCCGCCGCAATTCGAAGCCTCGCGGATCCTCGAAAGCATCGCTCCTTCAAAGGATGTCGACGGGGTTCACCCCTACAATATCGGGCGTTTGGCGCTGCGCAGGCCCGCGCTGCGCTCGTGCACGCCCAAGGGGATCATGACGCTCCTCGGGCACACCGGGCGCCAGCTGCGCGGTCTGGACGCTACCATCATCGGCGCATCCAACCATGTCGGCAGGCCGATGGCGCTCGAGTTGCTACTCGTCGGCTGCACGGTCACGACGGCACACAAATTCAGCAAGGACGCGGCGAGGCACGTCGCGTCAGCAGATGTCGTCATATCTGCGACGGGCCAACGTGGCCTTATTCGCGGTGACTGGATCAAGCCGGGAGCGATCGTCATCGATGTCGGTATCACGCGCGAAAACAATAGGTTGTATGGCGATGTGGACTTCGACGCGGCGCGCGAGCGCGCCGCGTGGATCACGCCGGTGCCCGGCGGGGTCGGCCCCATGACGCGAGTATCGATGCTCGAGAACGCGCTCCAGTCCGCCGAAGCGACATGACCGCGCTATTCGTGTCCGACCTACACATCGACGCCGGCAAGCCACACGTGCTCGAAGGACTGAAGCGCCTTGTCGAGTGGGAGGCCCCGTCGGCAGATGCGCTCTATATATTGGGCGATCTCGCGGAGGTGTGGATCGGAGACGACGACGACTCCGAGACCGCCGATGCCCTGCGCGAAGCCTTGTCGCGGGCGGCTCGCCTTTGTCCATTGCGCATCATGCACGGAAACCGCGACTTTCTTTTCGGTCAGCGGTTCGCCCGGGAGGTCGGCTGCGAACTCATCGACGATCCGCATGTCGCCGAAATAGACGGACAACGGGTGCTCCTCACCCACGGCGATGCGCTTTGCACGGCGGACACCGCGTATCAACTCGCCCGCCGCCTGTTTCGCTCCGAAGCGTGGCAACGCGACATACTCGGCAGAAGCCTTCAAGAGCGCCGCGGCATAGCGCGGCAAATGCGGCAGCAAAGCAAGGCGGCGAACGCGAACAAAGCAGAGAACATCATGGATGTGACTCCCGCAGAAGTCGTCGCATTGATGCGGCGGATGGGTTGCGCGACGCTCATACACGGGCATACGCATCGGCCCGGCGTGAACGACGTGCCGCTAGGAGACACGGTCGGCACGCGCTATGTTTTGGGCGATTGGGACCGTTGCGGCTGGTTCATCCGCTTTAAGGGGACGCCCGAGCTGACGTGTTTTCCGCTATAGCCGGGTTCCCGGCGACGCGGGCGGGCCACCGTGGAACCTCAGTTCCTTGTCGGGGGCCAGGATCAACGCCCGCTCTACCTCCAGCAGTTCGCCCGCGCGATCATCGATCGGCGATCCGGCGCAATGGCGGGCCAAACCGAGATATATCCGGAAGTGGCGCGCCTCGGAAGCCAGCAGATTCGTATAGAAACGTCCCAGGTCGCCGTCCATGCGCAGAGAAAGCCGATAGAAGCGCTCGCACGAGCGCGCTTCAATGATGGCACCGACGATCAGCGTATCGATGACGCGTGCCGGCTCGCATTTGCGGACGTGCGCAAACAATCCTGCAGCGTAGCGCGAAGAGGACAAGTGTCGATACATCACGCCCCGCGAATGCATCACCTTGAGCACCTGCTCGAAATGACGCAATTCCTCTCGCGCGATCTTCGACAGCGCCATCAGCAAGCGCGGCCGGTCGACGTAACGGAACAACATGCTGAGCGCGGTCCCCGCCGCTTTCTTCTCGCAGTTGGCGTGGTCAATCAGCAGGGTGTCGAGCGAATCTAGCGCGGCTGCCACCCAGGCGTCAGGGGTATCGCAGGCCAGAAACGCGCGAACCGGAGCGATGTCTGCGGCGGTCATTGCGCGAGAGTGCGAAAGTTTCGCTCGTAGGCGGCGGTCGCGCGGGCATAGAACTCGCGGTCTATGGCACCGAACAGCTCATCGGCCGCAATGTCCGCGGCGAAACTTGAACGAGCGAGCCCCAGCGATGCGATATCGAGCGCGCCCCGCGTGCGGCGCAAGGTCTCGTAGGCAATGCTCAAGCCCGTCCAGTCGGGTGCCGGAGCGATCCGCAGGGCCGCGGCGGCTTCAAAAAGGACTGCTTCGTTCTCGATCAGTACAAACTCGGCGACGGCCGTGTCGCGCAGGTCTTGCAGACGCCGCCACACAGCGGCGCGCTGTGCGGCGGCGTATCCGTTCCATCCGGTCACTTCGTGGGCGAAGCGTTTGCATCCGCGGCAAATCAGGTCGCCATAAGTGGTCGAACAGATGCCGATACACGGTGTTTGTCGCACCCTCAAGCCGCCGAACCCTCGCTGAACTGTGCAATATGCGGGCTGCGACGGGGGCAGAACACGGCGCCCGCCAGGGCGACGGATTCTGTGGCGCTATCAGACTGTCGGACTTGCCGCGCTAGCGGCAGGATCGACAGGGTGATAGGTGGGCTTGGGCGGGGGCAGAACACGGCGCCCGCCAGGGCGACGGATTCTGTGGCACTAGATATCATCATGGTTGTGCAGCGCGATCTGATCGCCATCCAGATCGGTCTGCCGACGCAGCTTGGTTAAATCGTTCCGATCAAGCGACAAGCGGTCGAGGTAGGCGTCGTCGATGTCTCCGGTCACGTAGTGGCCATCGAACACAGAACAGTCAAAGGCATCGAGCCTGGGATTGCCCTCCCGAGCCGAAGCGACGAGGTCCTCGATGGTCTGGTAGATCAACCAGTCCGCGCCAATGATTCGGCCGACCTCCTCTTCTGTGCGGTTGTACGCGACGAACTCGTTAGCCGCGGGCATGTCGATGCCGTAGACATTCGGGTAGCGCACAGGCGGCGCGGCGCAGGCGAAGTACACCCTTCGCGCACCGGCTTCCCGAGCAAGCTGGATGATCTGCCGGGTGGTCGTTCCGCGCACGATGGAATCGTCCACCAACAACACGTTCTTGTCCTTGAATTCCAATTCAATGGCGTTGTGCTTCTGTCGGACGGACCGCCGCCGCTGCCCCTGTCCCGGCATGATGAAAGTCCGGCCCACGTAGGGGTTCTTGACAAGCCCCTCACGAAACTTGACGTCCAGGCGGTGCGCCAGCGGCAGGGCCGCCGTGCGCGCCGTATCCGGAACGGGAACCACCACGTCGATATCGTGATCACGCTGCGAGTATTGGCTGACAATGCGGTCCGCCAGCTTTTCGCCCATGCGCAGACGCGCCTTGTATACCGATACTTCATCCATGATGGAGTCCGGGCGCGCGAAGTAGACGTGCTCGAAGATACACGGGGAATATGCGCGCTCCGAGCTGCAGCGCCTCGTGTGCAGGTTGCCGTCGATATCGATATAGACGGCCTCGCCGGGCATCACGTCGCGAATTAGCTCGAACGAAAGGATATCGAGGGCGACGCTCTCCGAGGCGATGATGTATTCCGTGCCCGACTCTGTCTCGCGCCGTCCGAAAACCAGGGGCCTTATGCCATAGCAGTCGCGAAAGCCTACGATGCCGCCGCCGATGATCATTGCCACCACGGCGTAGGCGCCCCGGCAGCGCCGATGCACGCCTTCCACCGCCGCGAATACGTCATCCGCGTCCAGCGTCTGCCCGCCGGCCTGGTCCAGTTCGTGCGCGAATACGTTAAGCAGAATCTCCGAATCCGAATCGGTGTTGATGTGCCGTCGGTCGGCGTGGAAAATGTCCGCCTCCAATTCCGCGGCGTTCGTGAGATTGCCGTTGTGCGCCAGCGCAATGCCGTACGGCGAGTTGACGTACATCGGCTGCGCTTCCGCCGAACTCGACGTTCCCGCGGTCGGATAGCGCACATGCCCTACTCCCAGGTTGCCAACAAGGCGCTGCATATGACGTTGCTCGAATACGTCGCGCACGAGACCGTTTGCCTTGCGCAATTGCACGCGCGTGCCATCGCACGTGACCATTCCCGCCGCGTCCTGGCCGCGGTGCTGCAACGCGGTCAACGCGTCGTATAGCGCCTGGTTGGCCTGGGTCCTGGTAACGATTCCGACAACACCGCACATGGTCTATCCCGTCAGGTTTCGATCAAGATCTCGTTTTCGGTCTCGGCGTCCGTCGGTTCCGCGCCCGTCGATTCCGCGTCCGTCGTCCGAAACAACTTGAGGATATCGTCCTCGAAAACAAGCAACTCCGGCCGCAGCAAGGACTCTTTCCACCAGTCGCTCGTCTCCGCGAAGGGCCGCACCACGATGAGCGCCCCGATGACAACCAGGCCACCGCGCAATGCCCCGAATATAAAACCCAGGAACCGGTCGGTGCCGCCCAGGCCGGTGGATTGAATCAATCTGGCCAGCGACCATTGCAGCAGGCCGCCCGCGATCAGCACGCCAAAGAAAACGACGACAAAGGCGATAGCGACGCGGATTGGCTGGCTCGCGTCGACAGCCGTCAAGTAGACCGCAAGCCGCGACGCGAACACCGTCGCCCCGACAATTGCGCAAACCCAAATGACGAGGGAAACCAGCTCCTTGACCAGTCCGCGGAATAACCCGATCACCGCCGAAAGCAGGATGAGCGCCAGGATGGCGATATCGGCGGCAGGGAGTGTCAAGGCCGCATCCTGCGGAGGGTATCGTCATCGCTCGCGAGAAATACCCCCATCAATAGGCGAACCGAACAACCATGGCGTCGAGCCCGTAGCGATCAGTGAGCTCCGCCTTCAGGCGATCGGCATCCTCCCGGTCAATCATCGGACCAACGGCGACGCGCGTCAGTTTGTCGGGTTTTTCGTTCCCGGTCTTGACGTTGGAAAATAACGCGTCGTAGCCGTCCGAGCGCAGTTGGTCGCGCAACGCAATAGCGCGCTCATACGCCGCGAAGCTGCCAATCTGGACGGCCCACGCATCGGCTGGCATCTCGAGCGGCTCGTCCGCCGCCGCCAGGACCGGTTCGCCGAACCTGACGCCGGTCTCGCGGCGATAGCCTTCGGCGTCGGTCTCCGCCAATAGTTCGTCGCGCCCGGCGATAGTCGAAGCGAAATCTGGAAGCGGCTCGTTCTGCACGGCCTCAGCAGCGCTGACGTCTATCTCCTGTTCAGGCAACGGCGGCAGTTCCAGAGGTTCGAGCCCGTCGCCGTCGAAAAGCATGGGAAAGAAAATCGCCGCCAGGGCAAGGAGGAAAACGCTCCCGGTAACCCGGTATCGAGTCTGTTCGTTCAGCATTTGCCGTTGCTGAATCTAGCGCCACAAAACCAAAGCGGCAAGTCCGACAGCCCGATAGCGCCACAAAATCCGTCGCCCTGACGGGCGCCGTGTTTCGCCCCCGCCCATGCCCACCTATCATCCCGTCGATCTTGCCGCCAAAGCGGCAAGTCCGACAGCCCGATAGCGCCACAAGCCGCTAAACGTCGTTTGGTTTCAATAGGAAAGTCCCATGTCTTGGAAATCCTGCCCGCGGGGCACGATTGTAGGACGTTGAAGGATCGAGGGCTTAAGCTAACTTGCACGGATCAGTTCTTGGCGCGCGCGGGCAACGGTATCGAACGAACCGACTACGAGGATAACATCGTTTGCCTTCGTAGTAGATAGGGCGCGCGCCATGGCGTCTCGTATTCGTGGCTGGCGCGCGTGTCGAACGCGCAACCGTTCACCTAGTTCTTCTGCGCTCAATCCCCTCGGCGCCGCGTTGTCCGTGAGCACCCAATAATCTACCCGGTCCGCGAGCGCGGCCGCGACGCCGGCATGGTCCTTGTCTTCCAGCATACCGAGAATCGCGCAGGCGATGCGCGCGTCCACGTTCTCGCGCAGAAACCGCGCCGCATGGGGGTTGTGCGCGACATCCAGGATCCAACGGCGGCCGCAGGCGTCAACGCGTTCGAGTCGGCCTGGTATCGTCGCGAGACGGCAAGCCTCGGCGAGTGCCGCGGGGGCGAAATCCGGTTCGATCATCGCGAAGGCCTGCAAGGCCGCCGAGGCGTTATCCACCGCTACCCTGGGCCTCTCTTTCACCCGGATCCGGCGACCGTTGAATAGCTCCACGCGGAAGCCGTCCTCGTCCGCGGAGTGGCGATAGTCGATTCCATTCCTGACAAGCGGTGCTCCCAGTTCCGCCGCGCGGTCGCACACGGAATTCGGAGGGTGGCCGGCTCCGAAAATCACCGGTCGACCCGGGCGCATCACCCCGGCTTTCTCGGCGCCGATGGCTTCGACATCGCAGCCGAGATAGTCCTGATGGTCGAGGCCAATGCTCGTGATGAGCGCGACATCCGCATCGACGATATTGACCGCGTCAAGACGTCCCCCGAGTCCCACTTCAAGCACCGACGTGTCCACGTTGCGGGCGCGGAATACCCGAAACGCCGCGAGTATCGCGTACTCGAAGTAGCTGAGCGCAACGCCGCGGCGGGCGCTTTCCACGACTTCGAAGGCGGCGACGATCTCGTCGTCTTCGATCTCCTCTCCATTGACGCGGATACGCTCGTTGAAGCGCACGAGGTGCGGCGAAAGGGTGGTTCCCACGGTGCGACCCGAGGCCCGCAGCAACTGTTCCAGGAAAACCGCCGTCGATCCCTTTCCGTTGGTCCCGGCCACCACGAAGTTGACGGGCGCCGGCGGATTCAGGTCCGCGCGCGCGGCGACTTCTGCTACTTGACCGATGCCCCGTACAACTGTTTTCGGATGTTCTACGCCGATGCGGTCCAGCCAACCCGCTAGCTCGGACATTTCATCAAGGGCCGCGATGATCGCGCAGGATTTTGCCCGCGTGCGCGTGCTCGGGAGCGGAAGCATAGCTGCGCCTTATGGTGTAGCGACCATGTGCGCGCACGCGGGCAAAAGACCAGCGAGGGCGCGGCCAGCGCAGTTTGTTTCCGGCAGGACTTTCGAAATACACGATTAACCTATTGAAACTAAAATACATTTACCTGCTAAACAAGCGGCTTGGTGAAATATCCGGGCTAGGCTAGCCTTCATATCGTGTCTATGGCGTCCCGCAACACGCCCAGTCGTGCCTGCAGCGCCGCCGGTATGCTGTCCGGATCGGACCTGCGCTCCCCCATGACGTCCACCAGGACGCTGCCGACGACTACGCCGTCGGCTATCCGGGCCACAGCACGGGCCGACTCCGCATCCTTTATGCCAAAGCCGACTTGGATGGGCAGACGGCACACCTTCCGCAACGCCGAGATGTTGCGCCCGACATCGGCGGTGTCCAGGTGGTGGGCTCCGGTCACTCCCTTCAACGACACGTAGTAGATGAAACCGCTGCCGCGCTCCGCGATGCGCGCGGCGCGTTCCCTGGATGTCGTCGGCGCGACCAGGAAGATCAGGTCGATGCCTTGCCGCGCCAACGCGGCCTGCGCCGGGGCCGCCTCTTCCGGCGGCAGGTTCACAAGAATGAGCCCGTCCACGCCAGCTTCCCGCGCGCGGGAAGCAAACGTCTCGTAGCCCATGCGCATGACGGTATTGAGGTACCCCATGAGAACCACCGGCGTCGCGTCATCCGCTCTGCGGAAGTCGCGGGTCATGTCCAGCACAGTCGACAGGGTCACGCCATTCGCCAACGCGCGTTCGGATGATCTCTGTACGGACGGTCCTTCGGCCTCGGGGTCCGAGAATGGCACCCCGAGCTCCACGATGTCCGCACCGCCCCGGACCAGCGCGCGCAGCGCCGGCACCGTCGCTTCCGGCACAGGGTCCCCCGCGGTGATGAAGGCCGTCAACGCCTTTCTGCCGCCGGCGCGACAGGTAGCCAGCACTTCGCCCAGTCGACTCATAGCTCGATGCCGTCGCGTTGGGCGACGGTGTTGATGTCCTTGTCGCCACGGCCCGAGAGATTCACGATGACAATATGGTCGGCGGACCTCTGCGGCGCTTCCCGCACGACCCACGCCACCGCGTGGCTCGACTCGAGAGCGGGCAGGATGCCCTCGGTCCGGTTCAGCAACCGAAACGCGTCCAACGCTTCGTCATCGGTGACTGCGGTATAGCGGGCGCGGCCGATGTCTTTCCAGTAGGAATGTTCCGGCCCGACTCCGGGATAGTCGAGCCCGGCCGAAATCGAATGGGTTTGCATGATCTGGCCGTCTTCGTCCTGCATCAGGTAGGTATGCTGGCCGTGCAGGACGCCCGGCGTTCCGGCGTTCAGCGGCGCCGCATGCCGCGCGGTCGCGAGGCCCAGCCCCGCCGCTTCGACGCCCACCATATCAACGCCTTCGTCGTCCACGAACGGATAGAACAGCCCCATGGCGTTCGACCCGCCGCCGATGCAGGCCACAAGCAGGTCCGGCAGGCGGCCTTCGGCGCGCAGGCACTGCTCCCGCGCCTCCCGACCGATCACCGCCTGGAAGTCCCGCACCATCATCGGATAGGGATGCGGACCCGCGACGCTTCCGATGATGTAGTGCGTCGTATCGACGTTGGTGACCCAATCCCGCATCGCTTCGTTCATCGCGTCCTTCAGCGTCTTCGAACCGGATTCGACCGGTACGACCTGGGCGCCGAGCATTTTCATGCGGTAGACGTTAACGCTTTGCCGCCTGATGTCCGCAGCACCCATATATACGCGGCATTCGAGATCCATGCGCGCGGCGACTGTAGCGGTGGCGACACCGTGCTGGCCCGCCCCGGTTTCGGCGATGACGCGCGGCTTGCCCATCCGTTTCGCGAGCAGCGCCTGACCCACGGTGTTGTTGATCTTGTGGGCGCCCGTGTGATTCAGGTCCTCGCGCTTGAGGTAGATCTTCGCGCCGCCCAGTTTCGCGGTGAGGCGCGCGGCGTGGTAGAGGGGCGTCGGCCTCCCCACGTAGCTCGCGAGGTCATGGGCGAGATCGCGCTGGAATGCGGCATCGTCCTTCACGTCCTCATAAAGCGTCGTCAGTTGATCGAGCGCGTGCATCAGCGTTTCCGCGACGAAACGGCCGCCGTAGGGGCCGAATCGTCCCCCCGCCGCCGGCTGGCGATACGGCACCTTATTCGCTCCCGCCACGCCGTACCTCATCCATGAATGCGCGCACCTTGGCCGGACTCTTTACGCCCTGCACTCCATCCTCGACCCCGCTGCTGACATCGACGCCGTATGGGCGCAACTTGCGAATCGCGGCGAACACGTTATCAGGCGTCAGTCCGCCCGCGAGCACCAGCGGTTTGACCGAATTCGCCGGCCACAGCGACCAATCGAACGCCCGGCCGATACCACCCTTCGCCGCCGGATCGAAAGTATCGAGCAGGAATCCCCCCGCGGAGCCGTAGTCCCGCTCCAGCGCTGCCACGTCGAGAGGTTCCCGGACGCTGAGCGTCTTGGTGTACGGCACACCGAATCGTTCGCACGTAGCCGGCGGTTCGTCACCGTGAAACTGCAAAAGGCCAAGCGGCACCTGGTGCAGGACTTCTTCGATCCAGGCGGGCTCAGCATCCACGAAGATACCGACCGGGGTGACAAAGGGCGGCAGGGACGCCGCGATGTCGCGCGCGACCGGCACCTGCACGCACCGGGGGCTGCCTCGGTAAAAATTTATGCCGATGGCGTCGCAGCCCGCAGCCGCCGCCACGGCCGCATCGCGGACAGACGTAATCCCGCAGATTTTCGTCCTTACGCGCACGACGCATCCACCGGGCAAGAAAAGGAAGTTTTCAAACTACACGATTTCCAACGTCGGCGGAGGACGATACGCGATGTCGAAATCCGAATAGCTGACCTGCGCGAGGTACAGGCCTTCGGCGGCCGCCGTCGGCGCGGCGCGGGTCCTGTCCTTGCAGGCAAGCAACCGCGCGAGATACCCGGCGTCTTCCGAGCGCAGACCAATGCGACGCAGGCTGCCCGCAATATTGCGCACCATACGCAGGAGAAATGCATTGGCGACAATGTCGAAAATAACCTGGGGACCGCGACGGTACACCGACGCAGCGCGGACGCAACGGAAAGGAGTATTGGACTGGCATCCCGCAGCACGGAACGAGGTGAAGTCCTGCTCGCCCAGCAGGCTTTCCACCGCCTTCGACATCGGCCTCTCGTCCAGGCGTTCGCGGGACCAGGCCACTTTGCCGCGCAGCAGCGCGGGGGCCGTCTCCGACTCATGGAAGATGTAGACATAACGGCGCGAGAGAGCATCGAAACGGGCGTTGAATCCATTCGCCGCGCGGCGCGACCAAGTGACCGCGACCGCGCCGTCAATGAGCGAATTGACGCCCCCGCGCCAGGCTTCGAGAGGTCTTTCGGCATGGGTCGAGAAACTCACCACCTGTTGCGTCGCGTGCACGCCGGCATCGGTCCGTCCGGCGGCGGTGACGCGGATCGATTCTCCGGCAACCTCGGAGAGCGCGGTCTCCAGCGTTTCCTGAACCGTGGGAACGCCGCGCTGGGCCTGGAAGCCGTGGAACGCGCCGCCATCGTATTCGAGTCCCAGTGCGACGATCTCGCCTGGGCCCCGGCTCTTGTCACTCCATTCGCCTGAATAGTTCATCCGCTTCGCGCCGTTCGTCTTCGCTTCCTTCAGCCAACACTTCTTCGAGGACCTCCCGGGCTTGCTCGGTTCGACCCATATCGACGAAGGCGCGGGCAAGATTGAGCTTGGTGGCCGGGGCGTACTCGTCGGGCACGGTCTCCGGGGCGAACCGCCCGGCCGCGATCCGCCTGGCTCCGAGCGGCGGCCCCGCGGCCGGCTCGGTGACCGCCCGACTTCCCAATCGCCTTCTGGCATACAGGAACGCCATGACGACCACGACAAGCAAGGCCAGGGCGATTCCCGTCACCGCATTCCGGCGGGTCGCTTCCGAGCGCTTCGCTGGCGGCGATTGCCCGGCGGCTTGCGCCTCGCTCTCAGCCAAGCGGCGCCGCAGCGTGGAGACCTGGGATTTGAGCGCCGCGACGGCCGTGGTCGCATCCGCCAGCTCGCCCTGGACGGCCTCCAGGCGCTCCTCCAGTTCCGCGTTTCGCATCGCGAGGAGTTCGTGTTCCTCGTCGCCGGTGGCGGTCACGGGGGAGACGGTCTCCTGGAGGAATATCTCCACCTGTTCGGGAGCAGGCGATTCCTCGGCCGGAGGATCCGGCTCTGGCTCCTCAGCACTGGTGGAAGTTTCCATCGCCGCAGCCGTTGTCGGAACCTTGAGCATCACGCCCCGCATCAAGAGGTTGGCATCGCCATCGACGAAGGCCTGCGGATTCATGCGTTGCAAAGCCGCAATCGTCTCCGCCAGCGTCAATCCAGGCGGCCGCACCTCCATGGCGATGGACCAAAGCGTATCGTCCCGCGTCGTTGGCCCGTACATCTCTTCGTCTGCCGCCAAGGCCATGTGACCCGCGGCCAAGCACAGGCCAAGCACGCCCAGCATCGCCCTTGGCCGCATCACAAGGGCCAAGCCGATGACCGGCCGAATGACCATGGCCGCCAGAACACCGCCCGCGCCGGCTATGCGGCCAGCTTCGGCAACAGATGTTCGGCGATCTGGACGCTGTTGAGCGCGGCACCCTTTCGCACGTTGTCTGACACTACCCATAGATTCAGTCCGTTCGGGTGAGAAATATCCTCTCGAATCCGGCCCACGTAGACCGAATCCTTGCCGGCCGCATCCCCGAAGGCTGTGGGATAGCCGGCATCTTCGTGTTCGTCGATGACCGTGACGCCTTCGGCCGCGGCCAGCAGTTCCTTTGCCCATTCGGCAGAGATTGGCTCATGGGTTTCGATATGCACCGCCTCCGAGTGACCATAGAACACCGGAATTCGCACGCAGGTCGGATTCACGAGGATATGCTCGTCATCGAAGATCTTTTGCGTCTCCCAGACCATCTTCATCTCTTCAATGGTGTAGCCATTCTCCTGGAAGTCATTGATCTGCGGAATCGCATTAAATGCGATCTGCACGGGATGCACGTCGAGTTCTACATCCTTGCCGTTCAGCAAGTTCGCCGTCTGGCCGGCGAGTTCGGACACGCCGCGCGCGCCGGCGCCGGACACGGCCTGGTACGTGGCCACGTTGACGCGCGAGATGCCTACGGCGTCGTAAATCGGCTTGAGCGCTACCACCATCTGGATCGTCGAGCAATTGGGATTGGCGATGATGCCGCGCGCCGAATACCCGTCGATGTGATGCGGGTTCACCTCGGGCACGACTAGCGGCACGTCGTCGTCATAGCGAAACCTGGAGGTGTTATCGATTACGACCGCGCCCGCTGCAGCTGCCCGCGGCACGTGCTCGGCGCTAACCGGGCCGCCGGCGGAGAACAGCCCGATCTGGATATCCTCGAAATCGAATTCGTCGAGCACCTCGACCCGGTGGAACTTGCCGCGGTACTGCAGACGTTTGCCGGCGGACCGCGGGCTTGCGAGCAGCACCAGCCGATCCACCGGAAAGCCGCGCTCCTCCAGCACCTCCCGCATCGCCTCTCCGACAGCTCCGGTGGCGCCGGCGACGGCTACGTTTACTTTCTCCACCTGATCTACTCCTGGGCCATTGCGGCGATGACCGCATCGGCCATTTCGTCGGTGCCGACGCGGCGAAGATGCTCCCCGCCAGACTCGGGAAATATATCAGCCGTGCGCAAACCATCGTCCAGTACAGTCGCCACCGCCGCCTCGATACGGTCCGCGGCGGCTGCCGCATTCAAGCTGTAACGCAACATCATGGCAACAGACATGATGGTGGCGAGCGGGTTCGCGATATTCTGACCAGCGATGTCCGGCGCTGTACCGTGCACCGGCTCGTACATCCCCTGATCGCCCGCGTTGAGCGATGCCGAGGGCAGCATTCCCAGCGATCCGGTAAGCATGGCCGCCACGTCCGAAAGGATGTCGCCGAACATGTTTCCGGTCACGACCACGTCGAACTGCTTCGGCGCCCGCACGAGCTGCATGCCGGCGTTGTCGACATACATGTGCGACAGTTCCACGTCGGAATATTCCGCCGCGACCTCACAGACGACATCGCGCCAAAGCTGGGTTACTTCCAATATGTTCGCCTTGTCCACCGAGGTCAGCCGTCGTCGACGCTTGCGCGCGAGTTCGAACGCGACGCGCGCGATACGTTCAATTTCGCGCTCGTCATAGACAAGGGTATTGAACCCCCGCCTGCAGCCGTTTCCCACCTCGACGCCGCGCGGCTCGCCGAAATAGATGCCGCCGGTTAGTTCCCGCACGATCAGAATGTCGAGCCCCGCGACGAGTTCCGGCTTCAGAGAAGACGCCTGCGCGAGCGGTTCGAACAGGATGGCCGGACGCAGATTGGCGAACAGGTCCAAGCCAGAACGCAGGCCGAGCAAGCCACGCTCCGGGCGTTGATCCATGGGCAGATCGTCCCACTTGGGGCCGCCGACCGCGCCAAGCAACACCGCGTCGGCCCGCTTCGCAGCCTCGAGCGTGTCCGGCGGCAGCGGATCGCCGTAGTGATCGATCGCTATCCCGCCGACTTCCGCGTATTCGAAGTCGAGTTCGATCCCCGCATTCGCGTGTTTCAATACCCGCACCGCATGCGGCATGATCTCGGCGCCAATGCCGTCGCCCGGCAGCACCAGGATATTCGCGCTCATGTTCGAAACACCCACGGCGCGCGCCGCCTGTGTCGCTGTTCGAAGTCGCGGATCGCCGCCGCGCATTCCAGTGTCATCCCGATGTCGTCCAGACCATGCAACAGCCGCTGCTTGCGTTCGGCGGCGATGTCGAACCGCCAGCACGCGCCGTCATCCGCAGTCACGCGCTGTCTCGGCAAGTCCACTTCGAGCGAGAAACCGGGCGCCTCGACGCGCTCGAACAGCGCATCGATCTCGTCAGCGGCAAGCACGACCAACAGCAAACCGTTGTTGGCGCTGTTGGTGAAGAAGATATCCGCGAAACTCGGCGCGATGACGCAACGAAAACCGTACTCCATCAGCGCCCACACAGCATGTTCACGGCTGGAACCGCATCCGAAGTTATCCCGCGCAATGAGAATGCTGGCCCCCTGAAAGCGCGCCGCGTTGAGGACAAAGTCCGGGTTCGGCCGCCGCTCGTCTTGCTTTTTGCTCATATCCCCTTCGTCGAGATAGCGCCATGCGTCGAACAGGTTGTCGCCAAAGCCGGTGCGCCGAATCGACTTCAGAAACTGTTTGGGGATGATCTGGTCGGTATCGACGTTGGCCCGGTCCATGGGCGCGACCAATCCCCGGTGAATGTCGAAACTCTGCATGTAACCTCCGTCAGGCCATTCCTTTGCGCGGCCCTGTATCGAAACGATCGCGGACTACGCCGTCATTTCCCTCGGGTCGGCAAGGTAACCGGCCACCGCGCTGGCAGCGGCGGTCGCCGGGCTCACCAGATGCGTGCGGCCGCCGTGGCCCTGCCGGCCCTCGAAGTTGCGGTTCGATGTCGAAGCGCAGCGTTCGCCCGGGTAGAGGCGGTCCGCGTTCATCGCCAGGCACATCGAGCAACCCGGTTCGCGCCACTCGAAACCGGCGTCGATGAACACCTTGTCCAGACCCTCCTGCTCGGCCTGGCGCTTGACCAGACCAGACCCCGGGACGACCAGCGCCTGGGGTACGCGGACCTTGCGGCCTTGGGCGATGCCCGCCGCGATTCGTAGATCTTCGATGCGCGCATTGGTGCAGGATCCGATAAAGACCTTGTCGAGAGAGATCTCCGTCATCGGAGTGCCAGGCACCAGGTCCATATACCCCAGGGCGCGAGACGCCACCTCCGCCTTGATCGGATCCTCGAACGCCGACGGGTCGGGCACGCCCTCATCGATGTCGACGACAAGCTCCGGGGAGGTGCCCCAACTCACCTGCGGCGCCAATGCCCGGGCATCGATACGCACTTCGCGGTCGAACGCCGCGTCCGCATCCGAACGCAAGGTATTCCAATAGGTCGCCGCGGCAGTCCAATCGTCGCCCGACGGCGACAACGGACGCCCCGCCACATAGTCGAGGGTCGTCTCGTCCGCGGCGATCAGTCCCGCGCGCGCGCCCGCCTCGATCGCCATGTTGCACACCGTCATCCGGCCTTCCATGGACAATTCGGTGATCGCGCGACCGATAAATTCGATCACATGCCCCGTCGCGCCGGCCGTGCCGATGCGGCGGATCACCGCGAGGATCAGATCCTTCGCGTGCACCCCGGTCTGCAACTCGCCTTCGATATCGATGCGCATGTTGCCGCTCTTGCGCTGGACCAGGCACTGGGTCGCCAGGACGTGCTCGACCTCGGATGTGCCGATACCCTGCGCCAGCGCGGCGAAAGCGCCGTGCGTCGAAGTATGCGAATCGCCGCAAACGATGGTCATGCCCGGCAGCGTCGCGCCCTGCTCCGGGCCGATGACGTGGACGATGCCCTGGCGGACATCGTTGATGCCGAACTCCTCGATGCCGAACTCGCGACAATTGTCGTCGAGCGTCTGCACCTGAATGCGCGCCACCTCGTCCGCGATGCCCTCGACTCCCGTGACCCGCTCGCGGTACACGGTGGGCACGTTGTGGTCGGGCGTCGCCAGATTCGCGCCCACGCGCCAAGGGGTGCGACCCGCAAGGCGCAGGCCTTCGAACGCCTGGGGCGAGGTGACCTCGTGCAAGAGATGCCGGTCCACGTACATCAGGCCCATGCCGTCCGCGCGTTCGCCGACGCAGTGCGCTTCCCATATCTTGTCGTAGAGCGTCTTGCCACCCATGCGCGAACCGCCCGGCAGTCAATTGATCAAACAGCGATTTTACGCCGGATCGAACGCGTTCTGCATGCGGATGCGGCGACAGGAGGCCAAGTCCACGGCATTCACGTCACGCATTGCGCCCAAACATCACGGCTTCCCAGAAACCGATCATATCTCCGCGGAACAGTTCGGCCTGGTCGCCCTCGCTGCCAATGCGGGCCCCTGTACGCCCGTAGCCCGCCTTCAGCGCATAGATCATGAGATCGCGCTCGCTGAGGTCGGGATCCGCCTCCGGGGCGAGCGGATGCATCAGGGCGCCATCTTCGCGGATGTAAATGGTCGGAGCCGCCGGCGCGACCTTCGCGTCTTCGATCAACTCCAAGGACGTGTCCCGATCAAAGCCGTGGTGCGCGTCCCCGAATATCCGGCAACTCGCGCTGCCGCCGCAAAGCCGTATCGCGTGCATGTGCGCCTGGACCTGCTGCGGCAAACACCACTCGTCCCGGTCGCCGATCACAGATCGCACAACCGTCGTCCCGACATTCGGTTGCAGAAACTGGAGCCCCGACCACGGATACGCGGCGTAGACGCCACGCAAGGATCGACACCCGACATCCACGAGATGGGCCATGCAGGCTGCGGAAAGCACCGCCGACCCGCCCCGACTATGGCCTTGCGCCCCGATACGCGTGGCGTCGACTTCTTTGCGCGAGGACAGGACGCGTACCGTCGCCAAGACATCCCAGGCGCTGGCGGCGAATGAGTATTGTGTTTGGTTTGCCACCGTCGACACAACGCCCCGTTCCCCAAAGGGATCAACCACGCAGGCCGCGAGTCCACGATCCGTAAGCAGCCGCGCTGCCGCGACGTGGGATGGCCCGACGCCGAGGCTGCCCGGCACGACGATGACAACCGGCCAGACACCCTGCCCTGTCGGCAAGAAAAGCTTGGCGAGAATCTCCGCCTTCGGCATCGAGCCGGGCGCCGATATAGCCTGAAAAAAGCCTGTCGGGCTGGCCGTCGGAATACGCAGCACGTCGAACCGAACCCCATTGTCGAGTTCGGTCACATCATCGAAATACGCCAATTTCGCACCTCATCTTCTCTCGGGTCTTGTCGCCAGACAGGAATTCGTCTCTTCGGATCCATCGCAATCGCGCAAGGCACGCATCTTCGACCGCTCCCGGCAGCAACCACGAAACCGTCCTGCCTGGCCCTTGTGTCAACGATTCTCCGTTTCGCGCGACAACTCGCGCCAACGACGCACGTAGGCTTCCTGTTCGAGGGTTTCGGGCGACGACCCCAGGTAGCGCGCTCGTCGTCCCTCGCCACCAGTGGGCGACGCGTCGGAGCGCTTCATCGCCCGCATTTCCATGGCGCACAAGCCAACACCCAGCCACCGTGCCAGTCCGGCCGATTCCTCCCAGACAGTGGACGTAGACATTCTTCCCCGCAAACAGGGCATCGTCGATGGCGTCGAGGGTGCCGGTCATCCGCTCCGGCGTGTGCGGTATGCTCGCGTCGAGGATGGGGTGCCGTTCCCATCCAACCGTTACGCCCAGGTTGGCGGCCCACCGTTCCGCAAGACCCGTTTAGGGAACCATTTCATGCGGTTCCCTCAAGTCGATGAAGTGGTTGATCCCCGCCTCCAGCAAGGCTTTCAACTTTTCACCCGGCTCGCCATCGTATGCTGGGCCCGGATATTCTCCCGCCGCAAAGCTCCAAGGCTTGACCCAATAGCTGTTGGGTATCCGGCGGTCCTCGGTATCGGGTGATCGCATGGTCCGCGTCGCTTCGGGAAAGGATGATTCCATGATCGACATTCGAACTGGTGATGACAAATGCACCCTCGCGCTCCCGGGCTAAAGGCCTCGTCGTGAAGCGCGCGATCTCGGGTTTTCACCGCGACGAACAAGGCGACTGGGTGGCTGATCTCGACTGCGGCCACGGCCAGCACGTGCGCCATCGCCCGCCATTCGTCAATCGACCGTGGGTCATCTGCCACGAAAGCCGAGAGGCGATGCTCGGCGTCGAACTCGATTGCCCGCGCTGCGAGGCGATGGAGTGGCCGGACGATTTCGCGCCCTACCGCCGGACCCGGGAGTTCGACGAAACGACGCTGCCCCCAGGCCTGGCCAAGGACCATGCCACCAGTCGCGGGGTGTGGGCGCGAATTCATGTGGTGTCGGGAGCGCTTACGTACCATGTGGGCGCGCCGGTTCACCGTGCTTTTCTTGTCGAAGCCGCAGCGAATGCGGTCATCGTCCCGGAGGTGCCGCACCGGGTCGAGGCGCTCGGGGCGGTGCGGTTCTTTGTCGAGTTCTGGCGCGCGGGAGGCATGCCCCTCGGAAATGGCGTCTAGTGTGGTGTCCCGCAAGTTTGTGTAGCCTAGCAATCTAACCCGGCGAATAGCGCTCCGACTGGGCCGCCGGGTTTCCTATGGCAAGAGAAACTTATGGAGATAACAGTCCCGGAACTGTCGCTGGTGGTACTCGTCGGTGCCTCCGGAAGTGGCAAGTCGACGTTCGCGGACAAGCACTTCACGGCGACGGAAATTCTGTCGTCGGACGCGTGCCGTGCGCTTGTCTCCGACGACGAGAACGATCAGACGGTCACGAGCGATGCGTTTGAAGTCCTGCACTACATTGCCGGCAAGCGCCTGGCGCTCGGAAAGCTGGTGCTCGTAGACGCCACGAACGTACAACAGGATGCCAGGCGGGGGCTGCTGCGCCTTGCGCGCGAGTACCACGTGATTCCAATGGCGGTGGTTCTCGACCTTCCCCAGAGCTTGTGCCACGAGCGAAACGTCCATCGGACCAATCGCAACTTCGGGACCCATGTCGTTCGCAACCAGGTTCGGCAGCTTCGCCGGTCGATACGCTCGCTGAGGCGCGAGGGATTCCGTCAGGTCCATGTGCTCAAATCCCCCGAAGAGGTGGATTCGGTCACGTTCGTGCGCCAGCCCATGTGGACTGACAAGCGCACCGAAACGGGCCCGTTCGACATCATCGGCGACATCCACGGCTGTTTCGAGGAGACGCGATCACTGCTCATCAAGCTGGGCTATTCCGTTTCGGAATCCATGCGGGAAACCGGAATCGGCTACTCGGTAACCCCGCCCGATGGGCGAAAGGTGATCTTCGTCGGCGACTTGGTGGACCGAGGACCCGACAGCCCTCGAGTGCTTCGCCTGGTCATGGACATGGTCGAGGATGGAGTCGGGATCTGCGTGCCCGGCAATCACGAGATAAAGCTACAGAGAAAGCTGTCGGGCAAGAATGTCAAATTGACGCACGGGCTGGCCGAAACAATGGAGCAACTCGAAGGCGAGAGCGAAGCGTTCATTGATCGGGTGAAGTCCTTCATTCCGGGGCTGATCAGCCACTACGTCCTGGACCGGGGACGACTTGTCGTTGCCCATGCCGGTATGAAGGAAGCCTACCAAGGACGTGGCTCGGGCACGGTTCGGGCGTTTGCGCTTTTCGGAGAAACCACCGGCGAGACCGACGAGTACGGATTTCCCGTGCGCTACGACTGGGCCTCGGAGTATCGCGGAGATGCCATGGTCGTCTACGGCCACACCCCGGTATCGGAGGCCGAGTGGTTGAACAATACGATATGCATCGATACCGGCTGTGTTTTTGGCGGCAAGCTGACGGTACTGCGCTACCCGGAAAAGGAATTGGTTCACGTGCCGGCCGTCCGGCAACACTACGAACCGGTGAAACCGCTCGTTGCAAGAGATCCCTCGACCCTCGCGGCACGGCACGAGCACGACGACATGCTCGACATCGAGGATGTCTTGGGAAAGCGGCGCATCGAGACCGAATGGGGTCGAACCGTGATCTTGACGGAAGACCGAACGCTTGCCGCCCTGGAGGTGATGAGCCGATTCGCGGTGCATCCAAAGTGGATCAACTATCTGCCACCGACGATGTCGCCATGTGAAACCACCGCCAAGGCGAACCTGTTGGAGCATCCCGAGGAGGCACTCGACTACTACCGACGTCAGGGCACGGACACGGCCGTCTGCGAAGAAAAACACATGGGCTCTCGCGCCGTGATCCAGATTTGCCGAGATGCAGCGGCCGCTCGCGATCGGTTCGGTATCGAAACCGGTGAAATCGGCGTTTGCTATACACGGACAGGACGTCGTTTTTTCAACGCAAGATCCCTCGAAGCCCAATTCCTGGACCGCCTTCGCATGGCGATTTCCCGCGCCGGATTGTGGGAAGAGCTGCGGACCACATGGCTCACGCTGGACTGCGAACTGATGCCGTGGTCGATGAAGGCGATGGACCTCATTCGAACGCAGTACGCGGCGGTCGGCGCGGCGGCCAACGCATCTCTTTCGGCCAGCATTGATATGCTCACCCGAGCGCAGGCGCGCGGTCTGCCGGTGGATGGGATGCTGGATGAACAACGGCGGCGACTGGAGATGGTCGCCCGGTACGCGACCGCGTACCGGGGCTATTGCTGGGAGGTGGAGTCGATCGAGCAATTGAGGCTGGCGCCTTTTCACCTCCTGGCCAGCGAGGGAGGGACACACATCGACAAGCATCACCGCTGGCATATGGACACACTGGCGAGGCTCTCGTCCTCGGCGGACAAGGTGTTCGTCGCCACGCCATACAAGACCGTCAATCTCGATGATCGCGGCGAGTGTGACGACGTCACAAGCTGGTGGGAAGAGCTTACGGCGGCCGGCGGCGAGGGAATGGTGATCAAGCCGCTGGACTTCGTGGCCAAAGGCCGGAAAGGATACGTTCAACCGGCGCTCAAGTGTCGCGGACCCGAGTATCTCAGGATCATCTATGGGCCGGAATACTCCCGAGAAGAGAATATCGAACGATTGCGGTCGCGGGGATTGAGTGCCAAGAGGCGATTGGCGCTACGCGAGTTCTTCCTGGGTCTTGAAGGTCTTCAGCGCTTCATTCGAAAAGAACCGGCCCGAAAGGTGCACGAGTGCGCGTTGGGTGTTCTGGCGCTGGAATCCGAGCCCGTCGATCCGAGGTTGTGACGATGCTGTTGACGATATCGACAACCCACAATCCAGCCACCGACCTGGGTTTTCTGCTGCATAAACATCCGGACAGGCTGCAAACCTTCGACTTGTCGTTCGGCAAGGCGCATGTGTTCTACCCGGAAGCGACGAAGGAACGTTGTACGGCGGCGCTTCAGCTTGAAATCGATCCCATCGGGCTGGTCCGGAGCATCAAGAGCGGCGGCAGGCAGCGATTGTTGGAGGACTACGTGAATGACCGCCCCTATGTAGCGTCGTCATTCTTCAGCGTCGCCCTCAACAGGGTGTTTCGGTCCGCCTTCACCGGCAGCAGCCGCGACCGACAGGAGCTGGCTGAATCGGAAATGCCGCTGGAAGCCGTCATCCACTGTCTACCCAGTCGCGGCGGCGAAGCCGTGCTGCGGCGTTTGTTCGAACCCTTGGGCTATGAGGTCAGCATGGAATCATATCCGCTGGATTCGGAATTCGATCATTGGGGGAATAGCCCGTACCTGACCGTCACGATCACTGGCTCGAAGCGGCTTTGCGACTTGCTGCGCCATCTGTACCTGCTGATCCCGGTGCTCGACAGGAAAAAGCATTACTGGGTCGGGGACGACGAAGTCGAGAAGCTCTTGCGCCATGGCAAAGACTGGCTCGAATCGCACCCGGAGAAGGAACTCATCGCATCGCGTTATCTGAAGCAACAGCGGAGTCTTGCGCGCGCTGCCCTTGAGCGACTTGCCCAGGGCGAGGAAATATCGGCATCGGAAGAAGAGGGCCAGCCCGATAGGGAGCAGGTCCTGGAGGCGCCGCTCCGACTGAATGATCGTCGGATAGTTGCAATCGTTGACGCCGTGGAGTCGATCCGCGCCGGCACGGTGATCGATCTGGGCTGCGGGGAGGGGAAGCTGATCAGAAAGCTTCTCGGTCTACGTACGCTCAGGAAGATAGTCGGCGTGGATGTTTCCAGCACCGCGCTCGAGTTCGCCGAGCGGCGGCTCCGTTTGCAAGAGATGCCGGAGAACCAGCGGAGGCGGGTCGAACTGATGAATGGATCCGTAACTTACCGGGATGCCCGGTTGAACGGCTTCGACGTGGCTGTAGCCGCCGAGGTCATTGAGCACATCGATCTGGACCGTCTCGGTGCTTTTGAACGGTCCGTGTTCGAGTTCGCAAAGCCGGGTGCGGTCATCATTACCACACCCAATGCTGAATATAACGCGACGTTCGAGAACATGGAGCCCGGTCAGATGCGGCATCCGGATCATCGCTTCGAGTGGACCCGCGCGGAGTTTGCGGCGTGGTGCGCGAAGATTTGCCAGAAGTTCGGCTACGGCGTAGAACATCGCGGTGTCGGCGACCCGCACCCGGAGTTCGGGGCATCCACACAGATGGCGATCTTCATGCAAGCGCCACAAAAACCGTCGCCCTAGCGGGCGGCGGGTGCGAGATGCGGGCTGGCCGGGCTATCTCGGGCTGGATTGCTACTCGCGACTCACTGACGCGTTCTGGGCGCGGTCCCGAAGCAAGTGATCCATGAGGACCATCGCCACCATCGCTTCGGCGATCGGGGCCGCGCGAAGACCGACACACGGGTCGTGGCGCCCGGTTGTCACCACCTCCACCTCGTTGCCCGAGGTATCGATGCTCTTGCCGGGTATGGCGAGGCTCGATGTCGGCTTCAAGGCGATGCTGACCACGATGTCCTGGCCTGAGGAGATGCCGCCAAGCACGCCGCCCGCATCGTTCTTCAGGAAGCCGCTGGCGCGTATTTCGTCGCGGTGTTCGCTGCCGCGTTGGCGCACGACGTCGAAACCGGCGCCGAACTCGACGCCCTTGACCGCGTTGATGCCCATCAACGCCCCGGCGATATCGGCGTCGAGCTTGCCGAATACGGGTTCCCCGAGGCCGACCGGCGGATTCGATGCGACCACGTTGATCCGCGCTCCAATGGAGTCGCCCGCGGCGCGCAACTCGTCGATCAGGGATGCGATATCGTCGACGATGTCCGGATCCGGACAGAAGAACGGGTTGGCGTCGATGGCGTCCCAATCGAGCTTGCGCGGCGCGATATCGCCGATGCCGGCCAGATACCCGCGCACCGACACCCCGTATTGCTCGGCAAGGTACTTCCGCGCGATGGCGCCCGCGGCGACGCGCATGGCGGTCTCCCGAGCGGAAGCGCGGCCGCCGCCCCTATAGTCGCGCACGCCGTACTTCTTGAGGTAGGTGTAGTCCGCGTGCGCCGGTCGCACCTGGTCCTTCACGGCGCTGTAGTCGCGCGAGCGCTGATCCACGTTCTCGATGACGAGCCCGATCGGCGTGCCGGTGGTAACGCCTTCGAATACGCCGGACAGCATCTTCACCTGGTCCGGCTCGCGTCGCTGCGTCGTGTATTTCGATTGCCCGGGACGACGCCGGTCGAGATCGACCTGCAGGTCGGCCTCCGACAGCGCCAGACCGGGGGGACAGCCATCTACCACAGCACCCATCGCAACGCCGTGGCTCTCGCCGAAAGTTGTCAGCGTAAACGCTTGTCCAAAGGTGTTGCCGGGCATGGAATCTACACTACGCCGCTTGCGCGAACAGAACTGAACACCTCTACCGCCGTTCGTCGCGCATCGTTGGTCGTTGGCGCTCCCGGCGGCGTTTGTTCCGTGGAAGTATCGGGAGTCGCTCGCCGGTTGACAAGTCAACGCACAAGCGTCGAGCACGAACACGCCGAAACCGCCGTCGGACAGCCGCTCTGCCCGCGCGATCTCGGGCCACACGAAAGGCAGATCGCGAAACGCAGCGCCGAGGGCCGCTGCCGTGTTACCCGCTTCTCCGACGAGCAAGCCATCGGTGCTGAGCCAGGGAACGATTCCGGCCATGAGTCGACGCCAACAGTCGAGGCCGTCCGCGCCCGCCTCCAGTCCGCGCCGGGGTTCGTGGGCGTACTCCGGTGGCAGCGCAAGGAACTCGGGCCGCGGGACGTAGGGTGGATTGGCAAGCACCAGATCGAAGACCTGGTGATCAAGCCCATCGAAAAGATCGGACAGCCGCGCTTCGACGCGACCGACAAGGGAGAAACGCTCGATATTCATCCGCGCGTTTGCTACCGCTGCTTCGTCGACATCGGCGAGCGTGATGCGAGCGTCGGGAAACCGAAGCGCCGTCGCGATGCCAAGACAGCCCGTACCGCAACAGATGTCGAGCACCGTCTCCGGCGGACGGCGCCGCCAGGGCCGGAAACCGCACCGAATGAGTTCCTGTATGGGCGACCGCGGAATCATCACCCCCGGCTGGACGGCAAACCATCGATCTGCAAACCACGCTTCCCCGGTGAGATACGCTGAAGGCACGCGCTGGTCGATCCGGCGTTCGAGGAGGTCGCGCAGCGCCCCGCGCGCATTCTCGTCCAGCGGGTGATTTTCAAGAAACCCCATCACCAGCAGCTGCGCCTCGCTCCGAGGATTCGCGCCACCGTGGCCGAACGCGAGGGGCTCCCGCGCCAGGCGGTCCGCGCACGCGTCGATCAGGGCATCGACACTTTCATTCACTGCGCAGACGGTAGGGCAACACCAACTCCACCCGAGGTTTTGCCAGCGCATCTCGAGGGCCGAGGGGTCCCAATCCGTGCGCCTGCGCGGCAACGCCGCCGACGCGCTCCAGGATTTCCGCGGCCGTCGCGGCGCAGTGCTCGGACGACTGTTTCAAATCATCCACCGATTCGGATCCATACAGATGGCAAACGACGTGAATGGTCTCGCGACCAAACGGTTCCAAGGTGGCCGCGACGCTCTCGATCTTCGCCATGTCTTCCTCGGACAGCGCGCCCACCTTGTCGGGAATGACGCCATCGATAACCGCGTAGCCCGTTCGCGCCAGGGTCTCCGCGAGCGTTCGATTGGTGTCGAAAACGACTTCGTCGTCCGGCACGACCACTTCTACGTGCGCATATAGACGCCGGTTGCCGCGCTGCACGGCGTACACGGCAACGAGTTTCGCCACCCCGTCGATCATTGTCGACGCCGCCAGAAAGCGTTGGCTGCGATTCGGGGCGACAAGGATGGGAATGCCGAATACGTCGTGCGCCCAGATCGTGCTGCGACCGCAATCCGGCCCCTCGCAGTAGAACACGATGCCGGATCCCCCCGCGCCCAGGATCTCCCGATAGTGCTCCGAGATATCGTCGAGTTGCTCGCCATCGGGAATGCGATAGGTCACACGCTGGACCGGACCCGCGACCCGCACACCTTCGATGCGCAGGTCCTGGCGAATCTTGTCGACCGGCGCCGTGACGAACCGGTACGGCAGGGATTCGGCGACTTCTTCATATTCCACGATCCAGGAGCGCGGAAAGCGATCGATGCCGTCGGGGTCGCGCGCACCGGCAGTGTCTTGCTCGGCGTGCGTCGATACCGCGACGAGGGCGACCATGAAGCCGTGCCACTTCAACGTTCGTAGCTCCAGGTCCTCGGCGCGGCGAATTCGACATCAACCACCGCCTCGCCCGTCATGAGCCCGGCGATCACGGCGGCGATGTCCGCGCCGTTGAACAACACGTCGTGCAGCCCTTCCATCAATGGCATGTAAACATCCAGCTCAATGCTCTTGTCGCGGACCACCGCGAGGGTGTTGACCCCTTCGGCCAACTTGCCGAGTTGATCCATTGCCTCATCCAGCGTGTCTCCCTTGGCGACGCGATAGCCGAGTTGAAAGTTTCGACTGAGGGGCGAAGTGCACGTAACGAACAAGTCACCGACGCCCGCCAACCCGAGAAAAGTGAACGGATTGGCACCAAGGGAAACCGCAAAGCGGCTCATTTCGGCCAAGCTGCGCGTGATCAGCATGCCCACGGTGTTCTGCCCCACCTCGAGCGCCGAAGCCATGCCGCAAATGATCGCGTAGATGTTCTTGAGCGCCCCGCCCAACTCCACGCCGTAGACGTCCGCGCTGGAATAGACGCGGAACTCGGCGCTGCGAAGCACTGTCTGCACGGCTTCGCGCAGGGCCTCGCTGCGGCTCGCCACAACGGTCCCCGCATAATGTTTGTCCGCAATTTCTTCCGCCAGGTTCGGCCCGCTGATGACACCTGTCGCACATTGCGGCAACAGTTCGTCAAGGATCTGGCTCATCAGGTGAAACCCTTCGGCTTCGACGCCCTTCGTGCCGCTGACAACGAACGCGCCGGGCTTCGCGTATGGCGCGACCTCCCGGGTCACTTCCCTGAACGATGCGCTGGGAACGGTCAGGAATACGATGTCGCTCGTACCGACCGCGATCGTCATGTCGCAGGTCGGGATCACATTGCGTTCCAGGGGAAAACCCTTCAGATAGCGCCTGTTCTCTCTGTGGGCGCGCATGTCGGCCAATTGTTCGGCATCGCGCATACAGAGGTGCGTGCAATGGCCATTCTTGGCGATGATGTTCGCAATGGCCGTACCGAAATTTCCTGCGCCGACGATGGCCGCTTGCATAACGAGGTTCTCGTCCGTCGAGCGGACTATGTTAGCAAACGCCCGCGCCGTCGGTTTCAGCCGGTCGAACTGTGGCCGGGAGACAACCACGGACTTTTATAAAATTAGAGGATAGTTATTTAACTCATTGTTAAATTAGTTTTTTAGGTCAAATTCGCTGCGGTCGTGACGCTGGCGATCGCGACAGGCGGTCGTGCGCGCCGCACATTCCAGCCCAATCCTTCACGCGAGCAGTTCGAGCAGTAGGGAATTGACTCGGCGAACATAGTCGCCGGGGTCGGCGAGCGACTGCCCCTCGGCCAGACTGGCCTGGTCGAACAACAGCTTCACCAAGTCGCCGAAACGTTCCTCGTCAGCCTCTCCGTCCAGTTTCAATACCAGGGGATGGTCTGGATTGAATTCGAAGTGCGGCTTGGAGTCGGGCACCGATTGCCCGCTAGCTTCCATCAGCCGCCGCATTTGGGCGCCTATGTCATGTTCGCCGAGCACCAGGCACGCCGGCGAGTCTGTCAGCCGCGTCGAGCGGCGCACGCTCTCGACGCGATCCTCCAGTACGTCCTTGATGCGCTTGGCCAGGGCGTCGTCGTCAGCCTGATCCTCGGGCTTCGCCTCGCCGTCCAGGTCGAGTTCTCCCCGGGTTACATCCTGCAACTGCTTTCCATCGAATTCGTTGACGAATGTCATGAACCACTCGTCAATCCGGTCGGTCAGGAGCAATACCTCGATGCCCCGCTGTTTGAATACTTCGATGTGCGGGCTTTGTCTCGCGGCCAAAAGGTTGTCTGCGATGAGGTAGTAGACCTTTTTCTGACTTTCCTGCATGCGTCCGACATAGTCAGCTAGAGAAGTGCGCTGTTCCGCGCCATCCCTCTCGGTGGACGAAAAGCGCAGCAGCTTCATGATCGCTTCCCGATTGACGAAGTCCTCGGCAATCCCCTCCTTCAGAACCTGGCCGAACTCGTCCCAGAAGTTATGGTAATCGTCGCCATCGAGTTTCGACAACGTATCGAGAACGCGTTTGGCGAGCGCGTGCTTGATCGTGGTAACCGCCGGATCCTGCTGCAGGATCTCGCGGGATACGTTGAGCGGCAGATCGTTGGAGTCGACGATGCCCCTGACGAAGCGCAGGTACAGCGGCAGGAACTGCTCGGCGTCGTCCATGATGAACACGCGTTGCACATAGAGCTTCAGACCGCGCGGGGACTCCCGGTTCCACAAGTCGAACGGGGCGCGACGGGGAACGAAGACGAGGCTCGTGTATTCGAGTTTCCCCTCCACCCTGTTGTGGCTCCAGGCCAGGGAATCTTCGAAGTCGTGGGAGATATGCTTGTAGAACTCCTGGTATTCGTCGTCCTTGATCTCGCTGCGCGAGCGAGCCCAAAGCGCGGTGGCAGAATTGATCACCTCCTCCTCGGGCACGCTCTCGGCGTCTTCGCCCTCGCCGTCCTCGTCGCCGGCGGTTTCCCCCCGCATGACCACCGGAACGCCTATGTGGTCCGAGTATTTGCGCACGATCGTCTTGAGCCGGAATGCTTCGGCGAATTCCTCCGCGTCGGGCTTGAGATGCAGCACGACGCGCGTGCCGCGCTCCGACTCGGCTTCCTCGACGGTGAAATCGTCCTCCCCTTTCGACTTCCAGCGCGTTCCCTGGGCGGTTCCCGCCTTGCGCGTTAGCACTTCGACTTCGTCGGCAGCCATGAACGCGCTATAGAAACCGACGCCGAACTGGCCGATGAGCTGCGCGTCCTGACGCTGATCTCCGGTAAGGCGCTCGAAAAACTCGGCCGTTCCGGATTTCGCGATGGTGCCCAACTGCTCGATCACCTCCTCGCGGGTCATGCCGATGCCATTGTCGGCAACGATGAGCGTCTTGGCGTCCGCGTCGAAGTCGATGCGGATCTTGAACTCCGGATCATCGGCAATCAGCGTGTCGTTGATAAGGGACTCGAAACGCAGTTTGTCGATGGCGTCAGAGGCGTTCGAAATGAGTTCGCGCAGGAATATCTCCCTGTCGGAATACAGGGAGTGAATCATCAGGTGGAGCAATTGCCTGGCTTCGGTCTGAAATCCGCGTGTCTCGATCGTCATAGGTCTACCGCTTGGTGCCAGCCGGCGTTGGTTTGCGCACGCCGGCAAGGCCATCAGGGCCCTGACACCTTGGCTTTGCCTGCCCGCCGACTCGTAGGCGAAGCGCAAGGCACCGGCTTATGGCGAGCTTATATGGGTTCGTCGCCGCTTTTTTTCAATCCAGTTTCAATCCGGGCCCGGATCGGCAACGGTCCTGCCGCTATGCATCCCGACCCGGCCACCTATGCATCCCGACCCGCCGACCTATACATCCCGACCCGCCGACCTATACATCCCGACCCGCCCACCCGGTGATTTCCGCCAGCGCGGCGCCGATATCGGCGAGACTCCGGACGGTCCGCACGCCCGCCGCGTCAAGCGCGGCCAGCTTCTCTTCGGCCGTGCCCTTGCCGCCCGCGATAATCGCACCGGCGTGACCCATCCGCTTGCCCGGCGGCGCGGTGACCCCCGCGATATAGGCCACCACGGGCTTTGTCACGTTGGCGCCGATGTATTCGGCCGCTTCCTCCTCCGCTGTGCCGCCGATCTCACCCACCATGACGATGGCTTCCGTGGCAGCGTCGGATTGGAACAGTTCCAGGATGTCGACGAAGCTGCTGGCCGGGATCGGATCGCCGCCAATGCCAACACAGGTGGATTGGCCGAAACCCATGTCGGTGGTCTGTTTGACCGCCTCGTAGGTCAGCGTGCCCGAGCGCGAGACGACGCCAACGCGCCCGGGCAAGTGAATGTCCGCCGGCATGATGCCGATCTTGCAGGCGACGGGGGTGATGACGCCGGGACAATTCGGACCGATGAGGCGACTGTCGGTCAGGTCGATCCGCGCCTTCACGGCCAGCATGTCGAGCGTTGGAATGCCTTCCGTTATGCAGACGATCAGTTCGATCCCGGCGTCGAGCGCCTCCAGAATCGAGTCCTTGCAGAACGCGGCGGGGACATAGATCACCGAAGCGGTGGCGCCGGTGGCCGCCGCCGCTTCCCGCACCGTGTCGAATACCGGCAGACCGAGGTGTTCGGTGCCGCCCTTGCCCGGTGTTACACCGCCGACGAGGCGAGTACCGTAGTCGATGGCCTGCCGGCTGTGCAAAGTCCCCTGGGAACCTGTGAAACCTTGGCAAAGCACTCGTGTCTCGGCATCGACGAGTATGCTCACGCCCGTTCTCCCGCCTCTCTCGCCGCCTTCACGGCTTGCTCGGCTGCGTCGGCGAGAGATTCGGCAGCGATGAGGTCGAGGCCGCTGCCCGCGAGCCGCTCCGCTCCAACCCGCGCGTTGTTGCCTTCGAAGCGCACCACGACAGGCACACGTACTCCCACTTCGGTTACCGCGCCGATGATGCCGTCGGCGATGATCGCGCAGGAAACGATGCCGCCGAAGATGTTGATGAGCACGGCCTTTACGTTCCGGTCCGACAGGATGATGCGGAACGCTTCACTCACGGCCTCCTTCGTCGCGCCGCCGCCGACATCGAGGAAGTTCGCCGGATTCCCGCCGTAGAGTTTCACGAGGTCCATCGTGCCCATGGCCAGACCCGCGCCGTTGACCATGCAGCCGATATTGCCTTCGAGGGCAACGTAGTTGAGACCGAATGCATCGGCTTGCGCTTCCCGCGGATCCTCCTGGGAAGCGTCGCGGAGCGCACGCAAAGCCGGCTGGCGGTACAACGCGTTGTTGTCGATGTTCATTTTCGCATCGAGACAGTGGATCTTGCCTTCGCCGGTGACCACCAGGGGGTTGATCTCGACCAGGGAACAATCCAACGCGTGGAACATCCGCGTCAAGTTGAGAAACAGATCGGCAAATTCCCGAACCTGCGCCCCTTCGAGCCCGAGCGAAAAAGCCATCTCGCGTCCCTGGTGTGGCTGGGGGCCCACATAGGGATCGATCGCCGCCCGAAGGATCTTCTCCGGTGTCTGCGCGGCGACCTGCTCGATCTCTACGCCGCCCTCGCTCGATGCCATGACCACCACGCGCCGCGAGGCGCGGTCGATTACCGCTCCGAGGTACAACTCGCGGGCGACGTCGGCACATGCTTCGACGTATATCTTGTTCACCGGCTGCCCGTTCGCGTCCGTCTGGACTGTGACCAGGCGCTTGCCGAGCCGGCGCTCGGCGAAGTCGCGCACGTCGTCGAGAGACTCTGCGACCTTCACTCCGCCTGCCTTGCCCCTTCCGCCGGCGTGCACCTGCACCTTGCAGACCCAGCGCGCACCGCCAATCTCCACCGCAGCCGCCACAGCTTCCTCGGCGGTTTCCGCGGCGATGCCGGGCGACACGGGCATTCCGTAATCGGCGAACAGTCGCTTTGCCTGATATTCGTGCAGGTTCAAGCTCGCCTCACGATCCAAGAACTCTCGCGAAATTCCAAAATAGGGGCCGAGGGACAGCCCATGCAATGCCTACTATAGCCAGCACAACGCCGAAGGGATAGGGATGCCGCAGCGCCCCCGACACCCCCGCGTGTTGCCGAAATGCGGCGCATCTGTCAATCTCGCGGTTGTTCAAAGCGTTCGTGGGAGGCAAGCGATTGGAAGCCGATATCGATGCGTTGCGCGCAACCTTTCTCAACCGTGAATTCGACGAGGTCACACTCGAGATCGACGGCCAAGGCTTCGCCGCATACGCCCGCGCGTGCGGCGAGCGGGACGCGCGCTTTACGGATCCGACCGATCCAGATTTCCAGGCGCCCCCGACCTACGTGTCAACCCTTATCGGCGGGCGTGCGCTGCCGCCGGATTTCCCCGATCTGAAAGGCCTCACCATGGATGCGGGCAAAGGCGTCGAGTGGATGGCGCCGATACGCGACGGCGCGAGCTTGACCGGCAAGTCTCACCTGCACGACATCTATGCCAAGACCGGGAGGTCGGGACGCATGTTGTTTCTCGTGCGGCGGATGGAGCTTTACGACCAGGATGGCACCCATGTCGCCAACGCCGACACGCGCACCGTGATCCGTGAGAGATCCTCGTGAGCGAAGTCGTTTCCACTATCGATGATGTCGAGTTCGGTGCCGAGTTGCCCGCGTTCTCACCCGACACGAGCGTCGACAACATCAAGCGTTTCGCCCGTCATGTCGGTTGGGGCGGCCCGCGTTTCACCGATCACGAGGCCGCCCGCAAGGAAGGTTTTCCGGGGGCCCTGGTTCCCGGCGTCATGAGCCAGGGATTCCTTGGGGCGATGATCCACCGGTGGGCGCCGACCTCCGAAATTGTCGCAATTGACACCGTGTTCCGCGCTCCGGTGCTCGCCGATACGCCGCATACCATCGCTGGAGTGGTGACGGACATCGACACGGAGGCGGGGACCGTAGAGATCGACATCACTATCGCCAACGCAGCCCAGGAAACACGCGTATTCGGAACTGCGACAGTCCGCTTGCCATAGGCCGGCCGTGGGTCGCGACCGCACGTCGATGGAAACGCGACCGCAAAGCGTGACGAGCCCCAGGACAGTGCCCCACAGCCGGCGCCTTCGGCTTCGTCTGTGGGCCGGCCCCGCTCGCCGACCATGGAACAACCGCCCCTGGGGCGTTTGTTCCATGCAAGGCAGCGGCAATATCCACCGCGCGTTTCGCTCCGCATGGCTTTGCGCTATGGCGCTGGCGCTCCTGGGCTGCACCCCGAACGCGGCACCGTCTCCCGGCGATATCGGCCTGAATGATCGCGGCGTCGCCCTGATGGGCCGCTATGAATACACCGCGGCGGAGGAAGCGTTCGCCGAAGTCGTCGACCACGCGCCGTCTTGGCTTGATGCGCGCGTCAACCGGGCGATAGCCACCCTGAACCGGCAGCGCGAAGGCGACGAACGGCGCGCCCTCGAGATCGTCGGCCGCGTCCTGGAACAGGACTCGAACCATACCCGCGCCGTATATATCAGCGGAATCCTGCACCTCTACCTCGGCGAGACCGAACCCGCCGAGACATTGTTACGGCGCGCCGCCGACACCGATCCGAACGATGCGTTTGCCGCCTATTTTCTCGGCCAGACGCTGCTGCAATCCGCGAACCACGCCGATGCGGCGTCATGGTTCCTGCGGGCGGTGGAACTCGACCCCTATTTGCGCAGCGCCTATTGGGCCGGCGCGCAGGCGCTCCGGCGGGCGGGCCGCATCGAGGAATCCCGAACACTGCTCGCCGACTACCAGCGGTTCGAGGACAATCCGGCCGCACACTCCGCAGCATTCAGCTATGGGCGCATGGGCCCCAAGGCGCAAGCCCTGGCTGCGGCGAACGCCGCCACGCCAACGCCAGAGCGCCCCGCCGGCGCGCTGTTCGCCGCGGCCGAGCCGATCGGCGCCGGAGCGTGGTCGTCCGTCACCGCCGCAGACATCGACGGCGACGGAGTACTGGACCTCCGAGCCTCCGGGCCCGATGGCAACAGCCTCTACTTCGGGATGAAGGACGGTAGCTTTAGCCCCGATACCGACCACCCCCTCGCGGCGGCGGGCCCCGGCGCGAGTTTGTGGGGCGATATGGACGATGACGGTGATGTCGACATGCTGCTCTGCGGTGCCGGCGGCACCCGGCTTTGGTGGCAACTTGACGATGGAGCCTGGGAACCTGCGGACACCGGTCACGACGCGCCGTGCCGCGCAGGTGCGGTGTTCGATGCCGACCACGACGGCGACCTGGATATCTTCGTCACGGGTCCTGCTGGCAGCGAACTGCTGAACAACAACCGCGACGGTTCGTTCCGCCCCCTCGCGAGCGAGATGGGAATAGGTGGCGGAGCGGGACGCCAGGTGCTCGCGGCCGATCTCGACAATGATCGCGACCTTGACATCCTGGTCTTGAATGACACGCCGCCCCACGATGTCTGGCAGAACGACCGCACGTGGCGCTACCAGCCGTTCCCCGGCCTGGACGATTTGCGCCGCGCACCGCTTGTCGCGGCCACTGTCGCGGACGCGGACGCGGATGGGAAGCCGGAAATCTACGGCGCCTCCCCGGATGGGGAGTTGCTTGCCTGGCGCCGCAGCGCCGCTTCCTGGTCGCGGACGTCGCTCATCCCCGCCGAGACGCCCGCCGGGGCACTCGAGCTCGCTGTGGTCGATTTCGATGGCGACGGCCTGCTGGATTTGCTGCGCGTTGAACCGTCGAGCATATCCATCGTCGATCCGCGCACCGGAACCGTCGCCTGGCGGCGGAGCGCCGAAGGCGTCGCGACCGCCCTTCCTCTGCCGTTCGACCCCGCGAACGGACCCGCGCTGATCGTCGCCGGCGGTGAAGGCATCGATCTGTGGGCTCCCGGACCGGGCCGCTTCCCCTTTCTCGCGCTTGTCCTCAGCGGACGTAGCGAAGCGGATCAGATGCGCTCCAACGCTTCCGGCGTCGGCACCCGCGTACAGGTGAGGACTCGAGGACGCTGGACCGTGCTCGACGCCCTCGATTCGCACTCCGGCCCGGGACAGAGTCTCGTCCCCATGAGCGTCGGTCTGGGAGGCAGTCCCGGCGCCGACTTCGTGGCGCTGCAATGGTCCGACGGTGTTTCGCAAACGGAACTCGAACTCGCCGCCGGGCGCTTGCACGAAATTGCCGAAAACCAGCGCCAACTGGCGAGCTGCCCCGTGCTGTTCGCCTGGGACGGCGAAACGTACGGCTTCGTCGCCGATGTGCTCGGCGTCGGCGGATTGGGCTTCTTCGACGCGCCCGGCCGCTACGCATCGCCGCGACCGTTCGAGAGTTTCCTGTTGGATGCCGCCGCGCTCTCCCCGCGCGAGGGGCGCTATCGCCTGAAGCTCGCCGAGCCCATGGAAGAGAACGCCTACCTCGACTCCGCGCGCCTGCGCGTCTTCGATCTTCCCCCGGATTGGTCCATCGTGCTCGACGAGCGCATGGGCACGGGTGATCCGCCGGTTACCGGCAGGCCCATCGCCTACCGCCAAAGCCGCGCGCCGACGCGCGCGACGAACGCCAGCGGCGAAGACGTGCTGTCCTTCATCGCCGAACGCGACCTGCAAGCGCCTTCGCCCGGCGCGGTGGACGCTCGGTTCATCGGCCTGTTGCAACAGGATCAGGTGCTCACACTCGAATTCGGTGCGCCCATCCAGGCGGACGGCGCCGTGCTGGTGGCGGATGGCTGGATCGAATATCCCTATTCCCAGACCGTGTTCGCCGCCTGGCAGGCGGGTCTGCGCTACCGCCCGGCGAGCCTCGAGGCGCGTGGCCTAGACGGCAAGTGGCGCATGGTTGCGGCGGAATTCGGGTATCCGGCGGGCATGCCCAGAACCATGACGCTGCCGCTGCCCGATCTTCCCGCGGGGACCGACGCGCTGCGGCTCTCCTCGAACATGGAAATCTACTGGGACCGGCTGCGGGTCGTCGCGGAAGAGCCATTGCCCATCGCCATGCCCCCCGCGCGGCGACCCCTTGCCGCCCGCGTCGGGCGAACCGGCTTCGCCAGGCGCACCACCGGCCCCCAGCGCGTGCCCCACTACGCGTACGAGGCGCGCGCGCCGTATTGGGACGCGAAAACCCAGCGCGGCTTTTACACGTCATTCGGAGACGCGACCGAACTCATCTCCGGCATCGACAGCGCTGTTGCGATCATTGGCAGCGGCGAAGAGATCCATCTCGAATTCCGCGCCGGACTACCGCCGGCCGCGGGCGATCGCCGATTCTTCGCCATCGAGTTCTACGGTTGGGCCAAGGACATGGACCTCTACACCGAACACGGCGACACCGTCGCGCCCGTACCTGTGCTGGACGACATCGACGCGGATACGCTGGAACGGCGCGCGCGTTTGCACGCCCGCTACAACGTGCGCTTTCAGGCGGGCCTTTAGTACGGGCCTGAACCATCAGCGTTTTCGCTATCGCGTTGTCGATATGTGTCGTGGTGTTGCGTACTCGCAAGTTATGGCCGATACCTGTAACGGGTTGGTTGCTCTTCGACAGTTGACAGGCACCCATGTGACACTATATATGGAGTCACAATGAAGCAGACCAAGCAGAGCGTCGGTGCCGCGATCGACGCTCTGTCGACTGGCGGAAGCATTCGATGCAACGACATGGTCCGAATATTGAGCGGACTTGGCTTTGCCGTCCGCGACGGCAGCAAGCAGGGCCACAAGGTCATCACCCATCCAGCGAAGGCTTCACGTCGGCGGCTTTCGCCTGTGGTCATGGACGGAACCCGCAAGTCAAACCGGTCTATACGGCACGGATTCGGAAGTTGCTGGAATCTCATGCCGACGATCTGCGAAAACTGAAGGAGGATCAGTGATGGCGAATGTTGTGAACCCCCATGCATACAACATCACGGTGCGCGAGACCGTATTCGAATGCGAGACACTGTTCGAGGCGCGCGTCAAGGAACTGCCTGATGTGTGCGAATACGCCGAGTCCGCATCGGAAGCCTACGACCTGGCCATCGACACCATCGAGACGGCGGCGGTTATGTTTGCCGAACACGGCAAATCGTTCCCGTCACCGGCCACACCGCAGGATGACTTCAGCGGTCGCGTTACGTTGCGCCTTCCGAAGAGCCTGCACCGGACGCTAGCCCGTGACGCCGAAAACGACGGCGTCAGCCTCAATCAGCATCTGGTGACGACACTGACGCACAATATGGGATTCCTGGCGGGCGCTGGAACCCGGTTGGGAGCCGGATGATCTCGCTCGATAGTGCCTGATCAGACCAGCAGAATCGCGGATGACGAAAACCATCAAGGGCAGCGAGTGATCCAATCGGCCCCAACACGACGCGCTGAACAGTTGCTCACGCCACATCTCAGCCCCCCGCCGCAGGTTTTCTCCGGTACATCCCGTGCGCGCCACCGCTACCGCTTGGAAGGCGATCGTGCTCGCCCCCTTCGCGGGGGCCGGCTCAAAATCTCGCCGCAGCAGAGTTTGTTGGATACGCAGTACCGGACTGGAAGTCGACTCCAGTATTTTGCTCTTGCCCGCAATGCAATCCCAAAGCTCAGGAACTACGCCGCCGCGCCGCGATTTGCGCGGTGAGACGGAATTCGTGAGATTGTTCTTGCGATATATCCATCCATCCCGCAGCTCCCGAATGTCGTCTTTGCGCAATCGAACATTGCCGAAACCTGACGCATCCGTCGATTCGGCCGCAGCTTAAGGAGTCTCGGATCGCGGATCGCATCGCATGAACCACGCCGAGTATGCCGGAAGTCGTCGGGCCGCGGTTGCGCAAACTGCTTGTCGGCGTACTTGTGCTATTCGCGCTCCTGATCGTCAACTCGATCTACCTGGGCGCGGTCTCCCTGTTGCAATGGTTCGAGGGCGCGAGCCTGGAAGGGCCGCTGTACCAATCGATGTTTCTCGGCCATCTCGCGCTGGGGTTCGCCATCGCATTGCCCGCGATCATCTACGCCCTGCTGCACCTGCGCCGCGCCATCCATCGTCCGAACAGGTTGGCCATACGACTCGGTCTGGCGCTTTTCGCCGTCGTGTTGCTGCTGGTGGGCTCCGGCGTCGCGCTGACGCGCGGCATTCCACTGATGGAGTTGCGCGGCGCTTCCGCCCGCTCCATAGCCTACTGGCTGCATGTCGCGGCACCGTTCGCCGTGTGCTGGCTATTCATTTTGCACCGTTTGGCGGGGCCACCCATCCGTTGGCTCGCGGGCAGCGCCATCGCGCTCGTGGGCATCGTTGTCGGCCTGGCGGGCGCATGGCTCGCCGAGCCCGCCGCTACCGGCCCCGCGCCCGCCCAAGCCGACTTTTCCCCGTCCCTGGCAAGAACGGCGAGCGGCCGCCATATCCCCGCGGAAGCGCTCATGCGGGACGACTACTGCGCCCGTTGTCACGCCGACATCCACGCGCAGTGGCGCCACAGCGCGCATCGTCTCGCATCCTTCAACAATCCCGCCTACCTGTTTTCGGTGCGCAATACCCGCCGCATGGTCCTCGCGCGCGACGGCGATGTCTCGGCGGCGCGGTTTTGCGCCGGATGTCACGATCCCGTGCCGCTATTCACCGGCGCGTTCGACGATCCCGCATTCGACGACGAGGGACATCCCACGGCGCACGCCGGCATTACCTGCGTCGCCTGCCACGCCATCGAAAGCCTGGGCAGTCCGCGCGGCAACGCCGACTACGTCATCGGCGTACCGCAGCGCTATCCGTTCGCCTCTTCCGATAACGCCATCCTGGCCTGGATCAACGGTCTGTCGATCAAGAGCAACCCGGACCTGCACAAACGCTCCTTCCTGAAACCGGTGCATCGGACGGCGGAATTCTGCGGCACCTGTCACAAGGTACATTTGCCGAAGGCGCTGAACGCCTATAAGTGGCTCAGAGGCCAGAATCACTACGATGCGTTCCTCCTGAGCGGCGTGTCGGGCCATGGCGCGCAGAGCTTCTACTACCCCGCGCGCGCGGAAACCAACTGCAACGGTTGCCACATGCCGCCCGTGCCCTCGGCCGACTTCGCCGCCGATTTCGACCCAACCCTCGGCGAACCGGCCATCCGCGGGCACCAGTTTCCGTCGGCCAATACCGCGTTGGCCGCTTTGCTCGGATGGCCGAAGGAGGTGATCGATGCCCACCGCGCGATGCTGGAAGGCGCGCTCAGAGTCGACCTGTTCGCCATCCGCCCAGGCGCAGACATCGACGCGGACGCGATTGCGCCACTGCGTCCTCAAGTGCCCGTCCTGACGCCGGGCGAGACCTACGTGTTCGACGTGGTCATCCGGACCCTGCGTCTCGGCCACCTGTTTACGGAAGGAACGGCCGACTCCAACGAGGTCTGGCTGGACGTCACCGTCCGGAGCGGCGGCAAGGTCATCGGCCGCAGCGGCGCGCGCGACGGCGACGGCGCGGTGGACCGGTGGTCACACTTCGTCAACGCCTATGTGCTGGATCGACACGGCAACCGCATAGACCGTCGAAACGCCGAGGACATATTCACCAAGCTCTACGATCACCAGATTCCCCCGGGGGCGGCCACCACCGCGCACTATCGCGTGCGGATTCCACCGACCGCCGTCGCCCCCGTCGAGATCGCCGTAGCGCTCCGTTACCGCAAGTTCGATACCACCTACACGCGCGCTTTCCAGGGGGAACGCTTCGAGCACAATGACCTCCCCATCATCACGATCGCCGAGGACGTTCTCGTCTTTCCCGTGGCCGGCATGCCAGCCGCATCGCCCCCGCCCGACATACCCGAGTGGGAACGCTGGAACGACTACGGCATCGGTCTGCTCGCCAAGCCCGAGCGCGGCGCCCTGCGCCAGGCGGAGGAAGCGTTTCGTCGCGTCGCCGCGCTCGGCCGGCCCGCAGGCGACTTGAATCTCGCCCGCGTCATGATTCGTGAAGGCCGACTGATTGAGGCCGCCGACGCGCTGCGCCGCGCCGCGGCCGGCGGCGCCTATCCGTGGTCCGTGGCGTGGTTCGGCGGACTCGTCGACATGCAGAACGGCGAATTCGACGCCGCCATACGCAGTTTCACCGACCTGGCGAATACGCGATTCGAAGAGGCGCGGCGGCGCGGATTCGACTTCTCGCGCGACTACCGGGTGCAGAACGCACTGGCACAGGCGCTGTTCGAGCGCGCGAAGCTAGCGTCGACCCGAGCCGAGGAAGAACAACTGCTCCGGTCGGCCGCAGACCGCCACGACGCCGCGCTCGCGGAAGACCCGGAGAATGTCGTCGCCCACTATGGTCTCGCGCAGATCTACGCGCGGCTCGGCGACGAGGAGACCGCAAGCCGCCATCGAGCGCTGCACGCCAACTATCGACCCGACGACAACGCCCAGGATCGCGCCGTAGCCGCTGCCCGCCGGCGTGATCCGGCCGCCAACTTCGCCGCGGAAGCGCTCGTCGTGTACGACCTCCAGCGCGTCGGCGACGATCTGTGAACGGCCTGTCCGCCGGGGAAGCGCGCATCCGGCGCGCGTTTCTGCAATCGCTGGGCGCTGTCGCGATACTGGCGGCAGCCGGCCTTGCGGTGTTTCTGGCAACTCGGCCTTGGCAGCCGCAAGAGATCGTCGAAGAAGCCGACGTCCCGGGGCCCATGCCGTTGCCGCAAGCGGCGGTGAAACCCCCAGCGATCAAGTTCACCGACGTCACGGAGAGTGCCGGTATTCACTTCGTCCACGAAAACGGCGCGTACGGGGAACGTCTGCTGCCGGAAACCATGGGCGGTGGCGTCGCCTTCCTGGACTACGATGGCGACGGCGACCAGGATCTTGTCCTCATCAATTCGGATCGCTGGCCATGGCGCCCCGCCGCGCCGTCGAGACCGACGTCACGCCTATACCGCAATCTTGGCGGCGGGACGTTCGAAGACGTCTCCTCCGCCGCCGGTTTCGACCTCACCCTGTACGGCATGGGCGCGGCAATCGGCGACTACGACGGAGACGGACACCTGGATGCCTATGTCACCGCTCTCGGTCGGAATCGAATGATGCGCAATATCGGCGGAAGCTTCATCGACGTAACGAATGCCGCCGGCGTTGCCGGCGAAGCCGACGCCTGGAGCACAGGCGCCGCGTTCTTCGACTACGACCGCGACGGTGATCTCGACCTCTTCGTCTGCAACTACGTTCGCTGGTCGCCGGAAATCGATCGCGAAGTCGACTACCGGTTGACCGGCGTCGGTCGTGCTTACGGCCCGCCCACGGATTTCGCCGGCGTCGACAATTATCTGTTTCGCAACGACGGGGTCCGGTTCACGGACGTATCCGCCGAATCCGGTATTCAGGTCTCCAATCCCGCCACGGGTTTGCCCGCGGGCAAGGCCCTCGCCGCGCTGCCGGTGGACGTAAACGGAGACGGGTGGCTGGATGTCGCGGTCGCCAACGATACCGTGCGCAACTTCCTCTTTCTGAATCGCGGAGATGGCAGTTTCCGCGAGGATGGTGTCGAAATGGGACTCGCCTTCGACACCGCCGGCCTCGCGACCGGGGCCATGGGCATCGATGCGGCGCATTTCGCCAACGACGACCGCCTAGCCATCGCCATCGGCAACTTCGCCAACGAAATGACTTCGTTCTACGTGTCTCGTGCGGGCGCGGACCTGTTCAGCGACGACGCCATCGTCGCGGGCGTCGGTGCCGACAGCCGGCGGGCGCTGACCTTCGGCCTCCTATTCCTTGACGCCGACCTCGACGGCCGCGCGGATCTCTTCGCCGCGAATGGCCACGTCGAGCCCGAGATCGCCAAGGTTCAGGCCAGCCAAAGCTACGCGCAGCCGGCGCAACTGTTCTGGAACTGCGGTGCGCAGTGCGCGCGCACTTTCCAACTCGTCGGCGGCGTGCTGGAGACTCCGCGCGTCGCGCGGGGCGCGGCCTACGCCGACATCGATGCGGACGGCGACCTTGACTTGGCGCTGACCCAGGCCGGCGGCCCGGCGGTGTTGCTCCGCAACGATCAGCGCCTGGGCAACCACTGGCTGCGCCTGAAGCTGCGCGCGCCGCCGCCCAATGTCCATGCCATCGGCGCGCGCGCGACACTCATGGCGGCAGGAGTTCGGCAGTTCCGGGCCGTCATGCCGACCCGTGGTTACCTTTCCCAGGTGGAGCCTGTCATGACCTTTGGACTCGGTACCGCCCCGTACGCCGACAGCGTGACCGTTACTTGGCCGGACGGCGAAACTGAGACCTGGACCGACCTGGAAGCTGATCGCGTTCACATCCTGCGCAAGGGACAAACCAGATAAAACCCACCTCAGATGTGCAGCGGGGTTTATCGATCATCCCGGCCGAGGACCGTCGGTCTGGCAAACTAGCGACGTGCCGTCCTGTGCCGACGGCACGACAGCAGCAGCCCGATCCAGGCGGTGCATGGCTGGCCGCCGCCCGGTTCGCCAATAGCGCCAATCGTCCCGCGCCGCTGTCAACGATGCCGGCGCGTCGCTGCGCCACCTGATGGCTCCGAGATCGCCCGTAGTCACCAGGTGCGCGCCGATGGAACGATATCGTTCGACCACCTCCGGATGTGGATGACCGAAACGATTTCGGAAACCCGCAGAAAAGATGGCCACACGGGGACACGCCCGCGCAACGAACGCTGCCGACGAGGACGTGCGACTGCCGTGATGCGGCGCCACCATCACGCGCACGGGACGAACGTCAATGCGCCGCTCCGCGGCGCTTCCCACGTCTCCCGTCAGTACCGCCCGGTGTTCACCGTCGTCGATTTCCATCACGCACGAGGAATCGTTGCCCGCTGCCGGGCCCGGGGGCCACAACACACGAAAACGAACGCCATCCCAAAGCCACGCATCGCCCCGCCGGCACGGCCGGGCTGAAATCCCCTCCGCCGGTTCGCCCGCGCTGACCCCGCGGACGTCCAGGCGGGTCAACACGGCTGTCGCGCCGCCGACGTGATCGATGTCCGCGTGGCTCAGTACGAGTTGCGTTATCCCGCGGCCGCGCTCGCGCAGCGCCACGGGCGCAACGATGGCATCGCCGGCGTCGTAACCCGACGGATAGCGCGGCCCCGCGTCGTAGATCAACGCGTGATTGCGCGTTCTCACGAGGGCGGATGTGCCCTGCCCGACATCCAGCGCAATCAAGTCGAATCGACCCTCTGGAACGCGATCAAGCAACGTCAACGTCGAGAACGTCGCGGCAGCGAGGGTGCAGCGGGCCATGTTTGACCACGGCAGGAGAAAAGCCAGGGATAACGCCGTCGCGGCAGCCAACGCTTCAACGCGGTTGCTTGCCGGCACCGTCGGCACTTCGCCTACGCGCTCGACGATCCACATGACCGCGCCGAGCGTCGAGTCCGCAACTGCCAGCGGCATCTCCGCCAGTGTCGGTGCAAGCGGTAATACCAATACACCCATCACCGACAGCGGTGCCGCAGCCGAGGCTACCAGGGGGATCAACACGAGGTTGGCGAACAGCGCGAAGGGTTGGATATCGCCGCTGAAGATACCGAGCCAGGGAGCGAATCCGACGCAGATGACGAGTTGCGCCATGATGAGCGCGGCGGCGCGCAACTGAAGGCGGGACAGGACAGTGCGCTTGGTTCGTCTAGGTGCGCGCGGCGCGAAAAATGCGATCAGCACGCCAACCGCCGCGAACGAAAGCCAGAAACCGGTATCGAGGGGCGCCATGGGATCCACCGCAAGCACCGTCGCGAGCGCCAATGCGAGTCCGTCGAGCGCGCCGATGCGCCGACCGATGGCCGCCGCGAATATACCGACACCCGCCATGATGCTGGCGCGCGTCACGGGCAGCGACCAGCCCGCCAGGGTTGCATAGGCCAACACTGCGGCGATGGCGACCAGCCCCGAAACCGCACGCGCCCTGAAACGCCGTGTGAGCGGGAGAACGCGGCCGATCAGGTTACCGAGCGCCAACCCCAGCGCGCCGAACATGCCGATATGCAAACCCGATATGACCAACAGATGCACCGTGCTGGTGTCGCGGAACAGCCGCCAGGCGGATGTCGGAACCAGTGCCGCATCGCCAGTGGCCAGGGCGAGAATCAGGCCGGCGTGCGAAACCGCCATGGTCTCGATGCGTTCACGCAAGCGCAATCTGAAGTCGGAAACCGTATCGCGCGTATCCGCTGCAAGCTCTGCGTCGACGACGTATCCCGTTGCGACGATGTTGCGGCGCATTAACCAACGCTCGTAGTCGAAGGCGTGCGGATTGACGTAGGCGCGCGCCGGGTTGGCCTTGACGACCATCCGCCAGCGCTGCCCCGGACGCGGCATGTGTTCGCTCACCCAGGACAGCCGAACCCGGTCGCCCGCGCCGAGTCCGCAGTCCGCGGCCTCCGCCAGTTCGCCCTCGATGCGGTAGACGTCGCCGCTCCGCGCGGGCAAGCCCTGTATTGTCAACTCCACTTCGAGTGGATCCGGGCAGCGTGATATCCCGTTCGACATTGCATCACTGATGGCCCAGGAACCCCAAGCCAGTCCGAGTGCGAACAGGGCCGCCGCGCGCGCAGCAGGCACGCAGAGCAGGCCGCCGATACCCAGGATCATCGCGGCCACCTCCGACTGGGGTGCCGCATGCGCGATCACTACGCCGGCGGAAAACGCCGTCAACGGGACGCGCATGCGTATTTGTCACAGGGCATTGGCATAATGGTGATATGCCACAGACTTTCTTCCAGCGGTACCTGCCAACCGCCCAGAGTATTCGTGAGAAACGCATACTGCGGCCGTTGCGACATCTCCTACAGGATCCCGAACTTTGGCACCTCCACCGCCGCTCCGTGGGCGGCGCCTGCTTCATCGGCATGTTCTGCGCATTCATTCCCCTACCGGGTCAGATGATCGTGGTCGCCGTGCTCGCCATCGCAACGCGCTGCAATTTGCCCATCGCCCTGGCGCTCGTCTGGGTGACAAATCCGGTGACGTTCACGCCGATGTTCCTGTTCGCGTACAAACTTGGCGCATGGCTGCTCGACATGGAACCCATCGTCAACCAACTCGACCTGTCCTGGGAATCGCTGCGCGTTCGCTTTGCGGCAGTGTGGTGGCCGCTGATCATCGGTTGCCTGATCTGCGGCTGGGTAAGCGGGCTTACACTGATGGTGATCGCCCGGCTAGCCTGGCGGCTGCACATCCTGCGCCGTTGGCAGCAGCGCCGCGAACGGCGACGCGCGAAGGCCCTCTCAACGTCGTAGCGCCGGCGTCGCGATGACGCCGCCGGTCTCAACCCTCGTGCAGCGCCTCGGCCGGATTCTCCGCCACGGCCTTCAACGCCGGCCGCAATACCGCGAGGAAGCAGAGGCCGAGCGATAGCGCCGCGATGACAACCAGGTCGCTGACCAACACCGCGGACGGCATCTTGCCGAAACCGGTCCCCGACAGGATGCGCTCTCCGGTCAGCCATTCGATGGCCGAGACAACCGGATCGATGTTCCAGGCGATCAGGACGCCAGCGACCAACCCAACACAAATCCCGAGGATCGCCACCGCGAATCCCTGCACCAGGAATACTTCCACGAGAAATCGCGAAGGCGCGCCGATGGTCGCCAGCATTGCGATGTCGCGACGTTTGTCGTTCACCAGCATCGTCTGACCCGACACGATGTTGAAAGCCGCGATCGCGACGACCAGGGCGAGGGAAACGAACATCAACGTCTTTTCCAATCCGACCGCGCGGAACAGTTCGCCATAGCTGTCCATCCAGGTCGTGAGCCTCCAGCCAGGCGGCAGCGCCGCGCGCAGGTCTGCCTCGATTATTGGGACATCCATGGGATCCGCGAAGACCATCCGCCAACCCGCAGCGCCGCTCGCGACAAGTCCCCGCCGTTCGATGTCGTCGAAGCGAACCACGGCGAAGGTCGCGTCCGGCTCCGCGCCCACTTGGAACGTGGCGCGCAGGGTGAAGCGTTCGATTCGCGGGCGGGCGCCGTTCGCCGCCGGGATCATCGCGACGAGCGCGACGGGATCACCAACGCGGATGCCCAGGGCTCGGGCCAGGGGCTCCCCGAGCATGATTCCCCCCTGACCCTCGAATAGTTCTTCGAGCCTTCCGCGGACGATACTGTCCGCGATCAGATCCAGACCGTGGGCGTCTTCCGCGTCCACGCCGAGCAGCGCCAGGGCGGTAACGGCTCCACTGCGCGCAATCATCGCAGATCCCTGGAACAACCGGCTGACAGAAACGACGCCGTCCGACGGCGTCGGCTCATAGGGCATTTCAAAATCCCAGCCCGGGGGCGGAAGCACCAGGGCGTGAGGCACAGCGCCAAGCAATCTGGTCTTCAACTCGTGGTCGAAACCGTTCATCACGCTGACTACGACGGTCAGAACCATCACCCCGAGAGCCAAACCGGCCAGCGATACCCAGTTGACGAAGGACGCATATTGATTGCGCCGCGAGGTCAGGTAGCGGCGCGCCATCCAGAGCACATTGAAGAGGTTCATATTGGAAGCCGACGCGTCAGCTCAGGACGCCATCCTGGAGCACGAGCGTCCGGTCGACGCGCGCGGCCAGGGCCTCGTCATGGGTGACGACCACGAAAGCTGTACCGGTGGCCGCGACGAGCCGGTCGATCACTTCCAGTACGCGCTCCGCGCTGCGTCGATCGAGATTGCCCGTCGGCTCGTCAGCGAGAACGACGCGGGGCTTCCCCGCCAGCGCGCGGGCGACCGCGACCCGCTGGCGCTCGCCGCCGGAAAGTTCGTGCGGTCGGTGGCCAGCGCGCGCGGACAACCCCACGGATTCGAGCAACGCGTGCGTATCGTCGGCCACGTCGCGCAGGGACGCACCCGCGACAAGCCGAGGCATGGCAACGTTTTCCAACGCGGTGAACTCGGGCAACAGGTGGTGGAACTGGTACACGAATCCCATGTGGGCATTGCGCAACGCCGCTCGGCGGGCCGGATTCGCGGCGGTGAGGTCTTCGCCCATAACGCGTACGCTGCCGGCATCAGGTTCCAGAAGTCCGGCCAGAACGTGCAGCAGCGTACTCTTGCCGGAACCGGATTGGCCCACGATGGCCAACCGCTCGCCAGCCGATACGTCGATCTGCGCGCCGGCAAGAACTTCGATCCGCGCACTCCCCTGCGAATAAGCCTTGGTCAGATCCCTGGCACGAAGCGGCGCCGCGTCATTCATGGCGCAGAACCTCGGCCGGATTCAGCCGGCCAGCGTGCCAGGCTGGATACAGTGTCGCCGCCAGCCCGAGACCGCACGCGGTGGCCGCGACCCGCGCGACGTCGGCGGCGGCGAATTCCACCGGCAACTTGTGTACGAAGTATTCGCCCATCAGGTCGATGTTCCAGGTTTCCTGCGCCCATCGATAGCCGTCCTCGGTTAGCGCTCCCAGTCCCAATCCGAGCACCAGCCCGAGTCCGACACCCAACAACGAAACCAGCAGGCCAAGGACAATGAAGACACCCACGATCAGGCTCGAATGCGCGCCTAGCGTGCGCAGGATCGCCACGTCCGACCTGCGTTCGTTGACAATCATCACGAGGCTCGATACCACGTTGAACGTGGCCACGGCCACAAGCAGCGAAAAGATCAGAAACAGCATGCCTTTCGTCATCTGGATCGCCCGATGCACCGGGCCCATCGAACGCAGCCAGGTGCTCGCAGCAAACTTGTCCGCCCCCACCGTCGCGAGCGCCCTTGCAGCAACATCTGGCGCTTCGAGGACGGCATCAATGCGCAATTCGAGCGCCCGCGCTCGCGAAGGCGAGCGGAACAACCGCTGCGCGTCCCGGATGTGTATGTAGGCGACCTGCCCATCCAGTTGAGACCAGGTCCGCAGAACGCCGGCCGCGCGCAGTCTCTTGCGCGCGGGAAACACCCCCAGGGGCGTCAGCGCCATGTCCGGCATCACGGCGGTCAACATGTCGTCCGGCGCCAGTCCCAGTTGCTGCATCAGGCCGCGCCCGAGCACCACATTGAAGCTTCCCGGCCGCAGAACGTCGATGTTCCCGGCGTCGAAGAAACGTCCGATGATCGGTTCGTAGTCGGCGGGGACGATACCTTGCAATCGAACCACCGCGACGCCCGTCCCCGTAGACAGGAGAACCCCGCCCGAAATCACCCGCGCAACATGGTTCACCCCGGGCACGCCCAGGAGTTCCGCGGTAACCGACTCGGGATCCGTGATCGTCTGTCGCCCCACAAGCGTCACGTGCGGCACAACGCCGAGAACACGTTCTTCAAGTTCGCGCTCAAAGCCGCGCACCACCGCCTGCACATAGAGAAGGACGCCGACCGACAGAGCCAGGCCCGCTAGCGCCGTAATCCCAACGAAGGAAACGAAACGGCGGCGGCTTGCCGCATAGCGGAGCCCGACATTGACCGCGAGGGGACGAAACAAGGGAAGTCCTTCGCCAGAAGCTTTCAACCGATTGTAGAACGAGCCGTCGCGCGCATGTTGCGTTCCGAACAACGGGCAGGTCCCGGATCACCATACAAGATGCCAGTTGGTTTCCGATCGCGCTCGATCGAGCGCGGGCCACGCGGTCCGTCTCCCGACGCCAAAAGCAACGCCATCGACGGCGTCATACGCGGCTCGAGCCCGCCTTCTCGACGCACCAGCAGATACGCGGCCAGATGCTTCGATTCCGCGAATTCCAGGCCCGCCTCCGGACCCAGGACGGCGATCAGCGTCGCGTACCCGTCTGCCCACATCGCCGACGCGTGCACCACCGACACCGATGCCAGGGCGTGCGTCACCGGCGTTCCCAAGCGCGGGTCGATGGTATGCGAGTACCTTTTCCCATCGCGCTCGAAGAAGTTTCGGTAGTCGCCCGATGTTGCGATCGCCCCTTCGTTCAACGCCACGACCCGATGCGCCGAGACGCCGCCGTCCGGCGTCTCGATGCCGAGCCCCCAGGACCGCCCCTTGAAGTTCTTCCCTCGCACGCGGACTTCCCCGCCGATTTCCACCAGGTAGTCCGTGCATCCCTGGTCGGCGACAGTCTCGGCCACCGCGTCGACACCGTAGCCCTTGGCAAGGGCCGACAGATCGATGCTCACGTCCAGGGTCTTGCGCAACCGGTTGCCGTCCTGCTCCAGGTGTCGAAACCCGGTGCGCGCAAGCGCCGCCTCGACTTCAATATCGTCCGGGAATGCGCGAGCCGGTGCCGGACCGAATCCCCAGACATTCACCAGCGCGCCCGCGGAAACGTCGAATGCGCCGCCGGACATCGCGCTCAGCGTCAGCGCGGTTCGCATTACCTCGGCGAGCGGCGGTGACAACCTGGTCCACTCGCCGACGGGCGATGCATTGAACCGAGAGATCTCCGATTCCTTGTCGTAGGTCGACATCGAGGCGTTGACGCTGGCCAGAACGGCGTTGATTCGGCCTGCATCTGGAGCTTCGGGACATCGCGCCAGAACGCGATATGACGTCCCCATCGTCTGTCCGTCCAAGGCATGATAGTCGGCGGCGCCGCAACCTGCAGCCAACGCGGCGGACGCTATCGCATACCAGACCTTCAACATTTTGTGGCGATTCCTGTATTGGGGAGCGCACCGGACGACCGCGTTCCGAGGTTCTTTCCCTCGAAACGGTTGACGTTGATCAAACCGCAAAGACAAACTTGGCGACCGTAAGTACGGCCGGCCTCGGGTTTCGATCCAATGAGAGAGTAGCAAATGGAATTCTGCATCGTCGAAAAGGCCGATCATGTGTTGACGGTCACCCTCAACCGCCCCGAACGCCTGAACGCGCTCCATTCGCCCGCCAGCGCCGAACTCGGCGCAGTGTTCGACGACTACGCGGCCGACGACGACCTGTGGGTTGCCGTCGTCACTGGCGCTGGTCGCGCCTTCTGCGCGGGGAACGACCTGCGCTACCAGGCCGAAGGCGGCAAGCTTGTGCGCACGCCGGGCGGGTTTGGCGGTCTGACTGCGCGATACGACCTGACGAAGCCGCTGATCGCCGCCGTGAACGGTTTCGCCCTGGGCGGCGGGCTCGAAATAGCGCTCGCCTGCGACCTCATCATCGCTTCGGAGGAGGCTACTCTCGGCCTGCCGGAACCGACAGTCGGCACCGCCGCCATCGGCGGCGGACTGCAAAGACTGCCTCGCATGATCGGATCGAAACGGGCGCTGGGAATGATATTGACGGGGCGCCACATCACCGCCCGGGAAGGCTACGAACTGGGTTTCGTCAACGCCGTAGCGCCTCATGATCAGTTGATGGAGGAGACCCGAAAGTGGGTGGCCCAGATCTTGAGGTGCGCGCCGATGGCCGTCCGCGCAAGCAAGGACGCCGTATACCGCAGTCTCGACATCCCTTCCCTGTCGGAGGCGGTCGAAACCCGCTACGAGTCCGTGCGGGCGATGCTCCACAGCGAAGACTATGTCGAAGGATCGAGAGCATTTTCGGAAAAGCGGCCGCCGAACTGGAAGGGTCGATAGTCGAGCGCCAGAGTCCATTGGCTTGTTAAAGGGATACGCGATGCTCCCGACTTTGGGGCCATGAAGACGGTTGCCGTCAACGTCCTCGCCTTCGGGGGCGGCTTCGTCATCATGTCCCTCGAACTGTTGGGCGGCCGAGTGCTGGCGCCCTACTTCGGCGGCAGCATCTACGTTTGGGGCAGCATTATCACCGTATTCATGCTGGCCCTCTCCGCAGGCTATCTGCTCGGCGGCTATCTGTCGCTCAAACGCCCCAACGTGCACAAGCTTGGCCTGATTCTGCTCGCCGCGGGCGTTCTCGTCTGCCCCCTGGTACTGATCGCCGAACCCGCGATGGCCTGGATATTTGACCGCGTAGAAGACCCCCGCTATGGATCGCTACTCGCTTCAATGGTGCTGTTCATGCCGCCCACAATCATTCTCGGCATGATCTCGCCCTACGCCGTGCGACTTCTCGTCAAGGCCACCGAAGAAGCGGGCCGCGTGGCCGGTACGCTGTATTTCGTGTCCACCTTCGGAAGCGCTCTCGGCACGCTCGGAACGTCGTTCTATTTCGTGCTCTGGTTCGAGCTGAACACCATTGTGGCGATGCTCGCCGCCGCGCTCGTCCTGCTCGCGTGCCTGGCTTTCGCCGCCGGCCGGATCCGATGAAGCCCGCCCTGCTTCTCGCCCTTGGCCTGGTTTGCGTCACTACGCCCGCCGAAATCATCCACGAGGAGCCCTCACTATACGGAAGGATTCTCGTCACCCGGGAGGCCAACCAACTGTGCATGAAGTTCGCCGTCAGGAGCGAACGGCGCAGACAGTCCTGCATCGACGAGCGCACGACACAAAGGATGGCCCTGCACTACACGCGCATGATGATGGCCGCACTGCTGATGGTGCCGGAGCCGGCGCGCATTCTGGTAACGGGACTCGGCGGCGGCACGTTGCCCAAGGCCCTCGCGGAGTTACTGCCGGACGCCCGTATCGACATCGTCGAGATCGACCCCGCCGTAGTGTCGGTGGCCGAGCGATTCTTCGACTTCCGCGCGGGAGGGAACACGCGAGTGTTCGTTCGGGACGCGCGGGTATTCACGCGCCGCGCCGTCCGCGACGGGCAGCGCTACGAACTGATCCTGCTCGACACGTTCGACGGGGACTACATTCCGGAACACCTGATGACGCTCGAATACCTGGAGCAGATGCGTCAACTGCTCGCGCCGGGCGGCGTACTCGGCGCCAACACGTTCTCGACCAGTCGACTCTACGATCACGAGTCGGAAACCTACTATCGCGCTTTTGGGCCATTCTTCAATTTCACCATGCCGGACAGCGCCAACCGCATCATCCTGGCGTCGACGAAACCGCTGCCCGATGATCGAACGCTCAGGCAAGCCGCGCGAACGTGGCGCCAGCGGCTTGCGACCTACGGCGTGCCGGTTACCAGGTATCCCCGCCGATTTGATCGCGCCCAGAACTGGAACCGGGATCGACGGCCCCTGACCGACCAGTACTCGCCGGCGAACGTCCTACAAAGAATGGACTGACGGCTCGGATCCGAGACGCAAAGCGATTGCCGGCACCACCGTGCCAGACGCGACATACAATGTCTCCATGCCCAGGGACCATCCTCCGCATCCTCATCAGATAGCCCGCGCCCGACGATGATTAGCGTACACGCGTCCAACCGCATGGAAATCCTGGCCGAATGGCTGGCGGACGACATGCGCCAACAGCCAGCGGAGCCTCTCGATCCCGAGCGCATCGTCGTGCCGCATCGCCTGCTGGGTGAGTGGCTTCGCCTGGAGTTGGCCACGCGCCTCGACATAGCTGCGCACATCAACATCGAGTTGCCGGCCGAGTTCGCCTGGTCGGTCATGCGCGAAGCCGTGCCGGGCCTCCCGGTCGAGTCGGCATTCGAACCCGGCGCGCTGCGATGGCGAATATTCGACCTGCTCGGCCGCTGGACCGGTGACGACCCGGTCAATCAATACCTGGCGGACGACGATCCCAGAAAACGATTCGAATTGGCCGACAAGCTCGCTCTCGCCTACGACCGTTGCCAGGTGTTTCGAAACGGGCACTGGAACGCGGGCGACCCGTCGGATTGGCACGTCCGCCTTTGGGACGAACTCGTGCGCGACATCGGCGGGGCGACAGACTGGGTCGACGCGGTGGCCGCATATGGTCGCGCCATCGGGCAGGCGAGCGGCCCAGGCGTCGCCAACTCGAGACGCCCAAGGGTGCGACTGTTCGGCATCGCCATGCTCTCCCCTTCGTATCTCGAGCTGTTGCGTCGCATCGGCGCAGTCATGGACATCGATCTGTTCCTGCTGAGCCCTTCTCGCGATTTCCGCGCACACGGCGTCCCGCCCGTCGATGCCGGGGGCGCGCGAAACGAACTGGTCGCCGTCTGGGGCCGTCTGGCGCGCGACATGCAAACGCTCCTCGCCGAAAAGCTATCGGCAGAGGCGGGCCGGCAAACCTATGGCGCGGTCTCGGAAACATGCCTTGGGGAAGTGCATCACGACATCCTCTCGGGCCGGTCGGCAACCGCGGCGCGCACCGCGACCGCAGACTCGGCGAGCGCGCCCCGAATCGGGCAGGACGAGACCCTCCAGATACACGTCTGCCACTCGGCGACGCGCGAGGTGGAAGTGCTGCACGACCGCCTGTTGGGCCTGTTCGACGACCATCCGGACATCCAGCCCGCCGATGTCCTCGTGCTCACCCCCGACCTGGACGCCTACGCACCCGTCGTGGAAGCCGTATTCGGCGCGGCGGACAGGATTCAGTTCAACATCGGGAGGCAGCGCGCCAGGGTGGGCACGGCCATCAACGCGTTCCTCGACCTCCTGGCGCTGGCGGGATCGCGCTACACGGCGAGCGAATTGCTCGCGCCGCTGCGGGCGGCGTCCGTGCGGCATCGTTTCGGCCTTGACGAAGGCGACCTCGCCCGCATTCGCGATTGGGTGGGCCGCGCCGGCGTCCGCTGGGGCATGGACGCCGCGCATCGCACGGAGGAAGACGTGGCCGCGCCCGCCCACAACAACTGGCACCACGGCCTGCGCCGACTCCTGCTCGCATACGCGATACCGGACGACGACGCCCTCATGGACGGCATAGTGCCATGCCCCCTCGACCCGCGCGGCTACCAGTCCGGGGCAGGCGACTACGAACGCCTGGGATCCTTCGCCCACTACGGCGACCTCGCCCGCGAGCTGAATGGCTGGATCGCCGATGAACGTACGCCTGACGACTGGGCGCGACTCTTGCGGGCGGACGTTCTCGGGCGCTTTTTCGCTCGCCAACCCTACGTTGACCCGGAGTCCGCCCGCGAGATCGACTCCGTGGCGCGGCTGATCGACGACTTCGTCAGCGAGTGCAATGTCGCGGACGCGGACATCCCGGTCCCGTTCGAGGTTCTGCGCGACGCGCTCGTGAGCCGCGCCGGCGTCGAGGCGCGCGCTGTCCCCCGGCTGGCCGATGGCGTGACGGTCGCCGGTCTGGCGACGGGGCAGGTATTCCCCGCCAAGGTGGTCTGCCTCCTCGGCATGAACGACGGCGCATTTCCGCGCCAGCCGCCGGCAACGGCATTCGACTTCATGAACGGCCTTTTCGGCGACGAGGCGCGACAACTTGGCGACCGCGATGCGCGCGATGAAGACCGATTCGCATTCCTCGAGGCGCTGCTCGCGGCGCGGCGGTGTCTTCTGGTGAGCTACACCGGCAGGGACCTGATGGAGGACAAGCCGATCCCGCCTTCCGTGGTAGTGAGCGAACTGACCGACTACTTGCGCCAGCGCTTCCCGGCGGACGGTGGGTGGGAGACGCGCCACCCGCTGCAGCCATTCAGCCGCCGATACTTCACACCATCGGCGCCGGATCTGTTCAGCTACTCGCAGGCGATGGCGAATGCCGCCCGCGCCGTCGAACGCATTCCCGAACGGCCAGCGCGTTTCGTCGGCAAACTGACCTCGGCGACAGAACGCCTCGCGGCGCCAGGCGACGAAATCCCGCTCGAAGAACTCATACGCTTCTCCGCCAGCCCCGCGAAGTACTTCCTGCGCAACCGTCTTGGCCTGCATCTCGATGTATACGACGACGAGATCGGCGACGACGAGCCGTTCGAGTTGAGCGGCCTGGAAGCGTGGCAACTGAAAGTCGATCTGTTCCAACGGCAACAGAACGGGACGACCGGCGATCACGGGCTGCTGGCGGCCACCGGCCAGCTTCCTCCGGAGAACCTGGGCCGAATCCAGTATCGCGAGACGGCGAAGGAAGTCGCGGCTCTCGCCGCCGCGTTGGCGCCGTACAAGGACCATTGCGAGGAAGTCGCGGTGGACATCGCGGCCGATGGCTTTCGCATCGTCGGCAAGGTGGCGCAGTTCCACCGGGACAAGACCGAATTCCTGTGGTGGCGCATCGGCGGCATACGGCCAAAGGACAAGGTGGAGGTCTGGTTGCGTCTGCTGGCGTCGACCTGCGCCATCGAGCGCCCCGTCACCGCGTTCCTGCACGGCAGCAAGACGAACGCGCCGACTATCGTGCGGGGGCCCGAACCAGCCGACGCGCGCTCGCATCTGAGTCGCTGGCTCGAGGCATGGACGGATGGCCAGAACGAACCCCTGCCGTTCTTCCCGGAGACCTCGTGGACGTGGGTGACGAGTCCTTCGAGAGCGGAAGCCGTTTGGCGGCGTGACTATGGCGAAGGCAACGACGACTATCACCGCCTGGTCTTCTCCGAAGCCCCCTTGACCGAAGCGTTCCGTTCGCTGGCGCAGAACCTGCTTGAGCCGCTGGACGAGGCGATGCAATGAGGGCTCCGCTGCGAACGCAGCCGATCAACGTGCTCCTCGACGGCGACCTGCTCGTCGAGGCGAGCGCCGGCACGGGCAAGACCTACGCGCTGACCACGCTGGTCGCGCGACTGGTCGTGGAGTCCGGGTGGCGCATCGACGACCTGCTGATCGTCACGTTCACCGTCGCGGCCACCGGTGAATTGCGGACGCGCGTTCGGAGCGCCATGCGCGATGCGCTCGAAGTCGCTCGCGGCAACGACGAGGGCGACGGACTGGCCAGGGACCTGGTTCGACGCTGGCGCGCCGAGCGAATCGACCAGGACGAGATCGAATCAAGGCTCGCCTCCGCCATCCGAGACTTCGACCGCGCGAATGTCATGACCATCCACGGCTTCTGCCAGCGCGCATTGACCGAGTTCGCGTTCGACGCCCGCATTCCGTTCGGCTTCGCGGTCAGCGGCGACGACCGGGCCGAGGTGGCCGCAGCCGCGCGCGACTTCTGGCGGCAGCACATCGCCCCCGAACCCATTCCGCTTTTGGAGGTCGCGCAGAGCGATGGATTCCGCCTGGATGCGCTCAGCGAGTGGGTCGGCGCGCATCACGCCAAGCCGAGCGTGATTCGTGGCGTTACGGACTTCGCCGATGGATACGCCTCAGCCAACGCCGAGCGCCTGAAGGCATTCCAGGCCGCGCGCAAGGCTTGGGACGACCTGGAGCAACGGGAGCGCTTCCTTGATGCCTTGGCAACACTGAGGTGGAACCAGAATCAGAACGCGGATCGCCTTGAAGAAGTCTTGGCCGCGTTCAACGCGAACGACCCCGACGTGCTGCCGCTGCGACACTCCGGCTATTTCGGTCGACAGGCGCTCTCCCGCAAACTGAGCAAGAGGCGGCCGCAGCGACTGCCGGACATCCCTCTCTATGATCGCTTCGACGAGTTGGGGGCCAGCGCCGACAAGATGCTCGAGCTGTGGCTGCCCGACCGACGACGCCGCATCCTCGAAGACGCAAGGAAATCGCTGCGCCGCAACACCTGGAAGTATCGCCGCCTGAGCTTCAACGCTCTGCTCACGGAACTCGATCATGCGCTCGCGGGGGAATCGGGCGCGACGTTGGCAAACCGCATCCGCGCGCGGTACCCGGTCGCCCTGATCGACGAGTTCCAAGACACGGATCGCTTGCAGGCCGGCATCTTCGAGAAGATCTATCCGTCCAGGGACACCCATGCCGCTGCGGCGCCCCCGAAGGGCGGTCTCATGATCGTTGGCGATCCCAAGCAGTCCATCTATCGATTCCGGGGTGCGGACGTCTTTGCCTACCTGGGCGCGACCGCCCAAAGGCTCGAAATGCGCAAGCTCTCGCTCAAGCGCAACTACCGATCAAGTCCCGCACTCGTGGAGGCCGTCAACGCGGTGTTCAAACGCGGCAATCCCTTCCTGCGCCCGGAACAGATCCAGTTCGAAGAGGTGCAAGCCGCTACGCGCCGCTCCGATGGCTTGCGAACACGGGGCCGGGGACTGGATGCCAAGCCCTTCCAGCTGCGGCTCTTCCCCGGCGCGGCGGACGGCAAGCGTTGGAACAAGGGCGATATGAACGAGTTAGCCGCCGATCATGCCGCCGACGAAATTGCCCAGTTGCTGACGCTGGCCCGGGACGGCAAGGCCACCATTACGTCGAATGGACGGCCGCAAGTCCTCGTCGGCGGCGATATCGCGGTCCTCGTTCGCACCGGCGAACAGGGCCGCACCATCGCGGACAAGCTGCGGGAACGCGGCGTTCAAAGCGTCGAGATGGGAATAGACAGCGTATTCGAGACGCTCGAAGCCAGTCAGCTAAAGCACCTCCTGCGCGCATTGGCGGCCGACCCGGCCGAGTACAACTTCGCATCCCTGTTGCGCGGCGCGCTGGCGACCGATCTGTTCGGCCTCACCATGTCCGATCTCGCGGAGCTCCGGGACGACGACGACACCTGGGCCCGCTGGACCGTGTGGGCGCAAGACTGGCGCAGGACGTGGAGCGAAAGGGGCATCGCGACCCTCATTCGAAGGCTGCTCTTCGCCAAGGACACGAATTGCGCCACCCACCTGCTCGAATATCCCGACGGCGCGCGCCGCCTGACCAACGTCCTGCATCTGACCGAGTTGATGCAGGAGGCCGAGGCCGACGCACGGCTGTCGCCGCAGGGGCTGGTCGAATGGTTCGCCCGCGCCTCGGCACGCCCGGAACCCGGGGACGAAGGCACGCAGCTTCGCCTGGAAAGCGATGAGCACCTGGTGAAAATCGTCACGATCCACCGCAGCAAGGGGCTGGAGTTTCCCGTGGTGTTCTGCCCGTTCGCCTGGTACAGGCGCCAACGGAGAACACAGAAAACAGCCGAGTACCACGAGTTGGATGGCGACTTCGCCGAGATTCTCGATCTGAATCCCTCGAACGACGCCCGCGCCCGGGAATGGATCGAAGACCAGGCGGATGAGTTGCGTCTCATGTATGTGGCACTTACCCGGGCAAAATACCGTTGCGTGGTGACGTGGGCGCGGGCGAATGACAGCCAGAATTCACCGCTCGCGTGGCTCATTCACCGTCCCGATCTGCTGGCCGAAAGCACGCTCGAAGAGCAACTGGACGCCAACACCGCGCATGTCAGGTCGCTGAACGGGACGGCATGGCTCGGGGAGGTCGAGCGGTTCGCGAAAGGAGCGTCCGAAGCTATCACCACAACCGTGTTGGATGGCGCGGCCTCCGTTCCCCAGCGGGTGAACGAGAATCTGGAGCTTCCCGGGCTCGAACCCCTCGCCGCCCGGGACCTCGACCGCCAGCTTGAGCGCATCCGTCAACGGACCAGCTTCTCCGCTCTCGCGTCCGAGATGGGCGCGGCCGTCACGTCGGACGAGCACGAGGACGTCGACGAGCCGGATCACGATCAGGACCCCCTCGTCGGCGCGGATGAGGATCAGCCTGAATCCGCCGTCCACGAAGCGCCGCCCAAGCAGGAGACGGAAGACTCGCTCGACGCGTTCACCTTTCCGAGCGGCTTCCGCGCCGGCAATTGCCTGCATGACATCTTCGAAAGAAGCGTCGCTCCCGGCGCCGATCGCGACGAAATCTGTCGGGACGCTCTCGCCAGATACCGCATCGACGCCAAGTGGGCGCCGGTCGCCCGGAAGATCGTCGAAAATACGTTCGGCGCTCCCCTCGAGAGTCCGGCCGGCGGAAGCGTCTTCCGCCTGGACGAGGCGCGCCGACCCATCGCGGAAATGGAGTTTCACCTCCCCCTCGAAGGACTTGATCGCGCGAGTCTCGGTCGATGCTTCGCCGACCACGGCTACGACCACGGGCTCCCGGAGAGCCGGAGCCGTATCGACGGCTTCCTGCACGGATTCATCGATGTCGTGGCGCGACACGGGGAGCGCTGGTACGTCATGGACTACAAGTCCAACTGGCTCGGCGACAGCATGCAGGCGTACTCAAGACCCGCGCTACGCGCCGCCATGCGCGCCGCCGGCTATCCCGTGCAGTACCTTTTCTACCTCACGGCCCTGCATCGCTTCCTGCGGCTGCGATTGCCGGACTACGACTACGCGCGCCACATCGGCGGCGTCTTCTATCTCTTCGTGCGCGGCATGTCGCCAGACCTGCCCGGCAACGGCGTCTACCGCGACGCGCCCGCGCGCGATTGCATCGAAGCGATCGACGCATGCTTTTCGGGCTCGGCGGGATGAACCAAGACACCCTCCTCACCGACCTCTGCGAAGTCCGGGCCATGGCGGACATCGACCGCTATTTCGCACGACTGCTAGCCGAATTTGGCGCGGCCCCGGCCGCAAGCCTCGCAGGCGCCGTCGCCAGCGCGATGCATCGAAGCGGACACGCCTGCCTGCCCCTGGCCAGATGCGCCGGCAGACCGATCATCGAAATTCTGGAATGGTCTTCGGCGGAGTCGGGGCATGTCGGCGGCGATCCGCCCGACCACGTCCGGCAGGCGCGCCTGCAGGCGTTCGCGGACCTGAAGGTTGCGCTGTCCGAGAGTCCCGTGGTCGCTTGCGGCCAGGCGCACGAAGCCAAACGTCCTTTGGTCCTCGATGGCGACAATCTATACCTCCACCGCATGTTCGCAGCGGAATCGCGACTTGCCCAACGGATGCGGGAATTGGCGCGGGACGCCGCCACGCCGTGCGGCGATGTCGCGCGCTGGATGCGCGAAGTGCTCCTTGAGGAGTCCGAAGCCGCCATCGCCGCGGCGAAGATCGCGGTCTCGCGCCGGCTTTGCGTGGTCACCGGGGGGCCCGGCACGGGCAAGACCACCCTCGCCGCGAGCCTCATCGCGCTCTTGGCGGACCTTGGCATCGCCGAGCCGCGTCGCATCGCGCTCGCCGCCCCGACGGGCAAGGCGGCGGCGCGGCTGCAGGAATCCGTGAGAACCCAGTTCCGAGCAAGAGCGCTGGCCGACAAGGTGCCCGCGCTGCGCGATTTCACCCCCGTCGCCGGCACGCTTCACCGGCTGTTGAACAGGACCGACACTCTTGTCGATGCGCTCCTCGTGGACGAGTGTTCGATGGTCGACATGCCCCTGATGGCCCGGCTCTTGGACGGCCTCAGGGACGGTACGCGATTGATTCTGCTGGGCGACGCGGGACAGCTATCCTCGGTAGAGCCGGGCTCGGTTTTCAGCGATCTCTGCGCCACATCCGATAGCGGCACCTCGCCGCTGGCGCCATGCATCGTGCGGCTTACGAAAAGCCATCGCTTCGGTCCGGCCAGCGGCATCGGGCGTCTCGCCAGCGCCATCGGCCGAGGCGATGCGGTCAGCGCCATCGCCGTGCTCAAGGACAGCCCCGACACCAACCTGGAGCACTTGGCCGACGAGGCCGCGTTCGGCCGGTTCGCGCGCGAAACCGCTGCGGAGTGGGCCGCGCACATCGAGGATTCGCGCGCCGAGGACGCGTTCCCCGCCCGCCGAGTCCTCTGCGCCCATCGGCGCGGACCGTTCGGCGTCAACCGTCTCAATCGCCTCGTGGAACGGCGCTTGCGAGACACGGGGCGCATTCCCGCCAATGACGAGTTCTATCCAGGCCGCCCCATCATCGTGACGCGCAACGACCGAGCGACGGGGCTATCCAACGGCGACACCGGCGTGGTGACTCTCGACAGCCAAAACCGTCGTCGAGTGTGGTTCCCGGACCTCACCGGGCAAGATGGCGACGACCCCCGGTTCCTCATCTCGCCCTCCCGGCTCCCGGAGCACGAGAGTTTCTTCGCCCTAACGGTGCATCGCGCGCAAGGGTCCGAGTACGACGAGGTGGTCTTCATTCCCGGCGATACGGACTCGCGCGTGAACACGAGGGAACTGCTCTACACGGCGGTGACGCGGGCACGCAACAAGGTGACCGTGCGCGCCGACGAAGACACTGTCGCCGCCGCGATACGCCGGACGACCGCTCGCGCCACCGGCTTGCCGGATCGATTGCAGGAATGATTTGAAACCAAGGACGATCACCGCCAGCGAGGGATGGAATGCACAAGGTGGCGGTCTTCATCCCGGCGACGCCGGTTCCCGCATCAACAGGCGGCACATCCGAAGGGTCGTAATCGTGGCGCCAACCTACTCCTTGGAATCACCCAGTTGGCGAATGCGCCGGAGGAAGTCGGCTTCGGACTCCGAGGCCACGGCCGCGGCGGCGATCGCCGCATCAGGCGACTCGGCGAAAGCGCGCCCTTCAGGCAGGGTGTCCGCAAGACCCGGTGAGATTTCAATGCCGCGAGATCGCAATATCCCGCACGCCAGCGCCGCACGACCTGCGGTGTGGCCCTCGGCATGGCCGATGTTGTACCCCTTTCGTCGCTGAGAGCGAAGCAGCGGATCATCGTCGGGACCGGTGCCCTCTTCCGCGCCCATGGTCATCCCGACCCGCTCCAGAACCGCGCAGGTGAGTGCCGACGGCGTCGTCTCGTTCATCGCGTCGTGAATCTCGACCGCCGCCCAGCCCGAAAACACCCGGCTCTCCGGGGCGACCTCGTAGCCGTTTTCTCCCAGCCGATAGACTGTCAATCCGGGAACCAGCCCTCGGGGACGACTCGACGCCGCCCAGTCCGGCACCTCCACCCACAACTCCGGGAATCCCCACGCCTCGTATTGCAATAGCTTGCCCCGGCGCACATCCGTCGTGTGGTCCACCTCCAGCACCACATCGGGGATGTCGTGCTCGCCGACGACCATGGCGCGAAGCCCGGGCAGGACCGCCCGATTCGGCCGCAGGTACACGGACTGGTCCGACTGCATGACCCGCCTGGGTTGCCCGTCTCCGTCGCGCTGAAGCAGATCCATCGCGCCGTAGCATGTGATCGGCGAACCGCGCACGGCGGCGATGCGCTCCGCCAACGCGGACAATGCTTGCCCCGGGCGTTCATGGACCGGGCTGGTCGGTTCGCGAATCGCCCATGCCGTCTCCACGCGCGCGTCCCAAAGCTCCAGGCGTCCGTCAAAGACCTCCAGCTCTTCGTGCGTCAGACGCATGGGTTCGCAGCCCGGGAACTTCAACGCGGGCAACGATGCCGCACCCTGCTCCACCGACGCGTCCAGGATGCGGGGCAAGGCGAATATCGGAGGAATCCGGTCCGGGGATCGAGCGGGAAACCCCTGCCAAGGTACGTTGCTGGCCATGCCGGCATTCTACACTCGGGCTGAAAGAGGCGGAAGCCGACCAACGCTCGGCGACACGCCTCCTGCTTGACTGGTTCGATCTGGAAAACCCGGCCGACCTCGCCGGCTGGCCAACCCCGCTCTTGAACTACGCCCGCTCAAGGGCCTTGTGGTGCTCGATGAGATTCACCGTTTGCCCGCCGCTGCTGCGTACTTTGGCTGATCGCCAAAGGGTGACCGTGCGCGCAGAAGAAGACACTGTCGCCGCCGCGATACGCCGGAGGACGGCCCGCGCTACCGGTCTGCCGGAAAGGCTCCGCGACGGTTGAGAGCCCGCGCTACCGCCGTGCGAGCTGGATCTGCGAGAGGCGCGCGCCTCCATCGAGGATCAATGTCTCCCCTGTCACGACGTCCGCCCCTTCGATGAAGTAGAGAATGGCTTCGGCCACGGTATCCGGGGTCGCCGTAAGTCGTAACGGCGAGCTCGCCTCCAGGGACGCCTTCGCCGCCGCATAGCGTTCCGCGCCCATGCCGCTTTCGAGCCATCGGCCCTGAATGAACCCGGGACAGATAGCGTTCACACGAATTTCCGGACCCAGCGCGCGGGCGAGCGACAGGGTCATGGTAATCAATGCGCCCTTGGACGCCGCGTACGCGACCGAACTGCCACCCCCGTTCACGCCCGCGGTCGATGAGACGTTGACGATGCTGCCGCGGCCACCCGTGCGCATTGCGGGGACGACCGCGCGCGTCGCCTGGTAGGCACCCACGGTATTGACCGCGTAGATGCGCAGGAAATCTTCCTTGGTCAACCCCTCGAGATCGTCGTGGGCATTGAATTTCGTGGTGCCGGCGTTGTTGACCAGGGCGTCTATCCGCCCCCACTTGTCGAGCGCCGCCCGCGCCAATGATCGACAGCCATCGTCGTCGGCAACATCGGCTTGCACTACGGTTGTCTCGACCCCGAATGCCTCGCACGCCGCCTGCGTCTCTCTTGCACCAGCCTCGTTATGGGCGAAATTGATGACCACATGGCACCCCTTCTCCGCGAGCTGGCGCGCACAGGCCGCACCAACGCCAGAAGAAGAGCCGGTGATGATCGCTACGCCGTCCTGTATGTCCATCTCGCACTGTCCTCATCTACGAAGTATTTCCGCGCCGCTTGCGGCGCCGAGGGTTCGACGCCCTATGATAAGGTCACGCCCGACCAGCCAAACCGCGGGCGCGCAAGCGCTCCGAACAACCGGAAGAGACCTGTGCGTCGACGCATCGAAGCGGTCCTGTGGGACATCGGCGGCGTCCTGACCGCGAGCCCATTCGAAGCCTTCAACCGGTTTGAAGCGGCGAACGGTCTCCCTCGCGATTTCATTCGCGGCATCAACGCGACGAACCCGGAAACCAACGCCTGGGCGCAATTCGAGTCGAACCAGGTCGATATCGATGCGTTCGATGCCCTGTTCCGCGCCGAAACCGCCGCGCTCGGCCATCCGGTGAACGGCAAACGGGTGATCGAGATCCTGAGCGGCGCGCCTCGACCCCGCATGATCGAAGCCTTGCGGAGTTGCAACGGGCACTTCCGCGTCGGCGCCATCACGAACAACATGAAACCCACCAGCGACGGCCAACCGGCTGTGGAGGATTCGAAACGCGCAGCGCTCATGGAGAAGGCGATGTCACTGTTCGAGGTCATTGTGGAATCGAGCGTTGAGGGAGTTCGCAAACCGGATCCCGCGATCTACCGCATCGCATGCGAACGACTGGGCGTCGTGCCGGCACGAGCCGTGTTTCTGGATGACTTGGGCATCAACCTCAAACCCGCCCGCGCCATGGGAATGCACACGATCAAGGTGCTGAACGAAAACCAGGCACTTGCCGAACTGGCGGAAGTCACGGGCCTGCGCTTCGAGTAGCGTGGGTTCACTCGCACCGAACAGGCCCAGCCGGGTTCCGGTCAGGCTGATAGCGACTCCAGGCGGGAGACCCACTCTTTGAATCGCGGACATTCGACTCGGATTGCCTCCAATCCCATTGTCTCCGCGACTTGGGGTCCGTGAACGGATTTTCGGTATCTTGGGATGGCACCGGCAATGCGCTTGCTTGGTGCCGTGTTCGGGTCGTCGTTGATGTCCTCCGGAGTCGGGAATTGGCGGCGTATTCTCCTCAGCGCCGCGACGGACTCCTCTGGAACGTCAATTAGCCCGCCGAAAGCACCGACATCAGCAAACAACAGGCCCTCGAACTCGTACTGTTGAACGTATGGGAACACTTTCGTTTCGTTCCAACTGCCACCGATCCTGTTGCCAACCTCACAATGCAGATGGGTCTCCAACTCCTGGACGGTTCTACCCCCTTTGTCGCGGAATCCGTAGAAATCGACCAGCGAAGTTACCGCATCGAAAAACCAATAGAGCCTCGCCATGTCGGATGTCAATCGGGCTACCGTGACGTGGCCACCGCCCTCATCTGCATTGCGCGCGCGTCCTATCAGGACTGGTTGGATTTCAACGGCCATGGGTCGCAGATGACCCAAGAGCACTGTCTTGACGAATTCCTCCTCGGTTCGGCCCTCCACCGTAATGGCCAGCCGGATCACGGACGCCCGCCGATGAGGTTCTTTTGCCACAGTTCGCCCGTTGTGAAGCTGTCATCGAGCCAGATTTGGTAAGCGTCCGCATCGAGTCTGCGGAATTCCGTGCGTTCGTCGCAGAGCTCCATCACGACGATCTCATCCAGACTGAACACGTCCACGAGCAGTGGCGACTGCGTCGCGACGATCACCTGCCTTTCCGTAGCAAGCGACTTGATCATGTTGCCAACCAGCGCTATGGCGGCAGGATGCAGGCCAAGCTCCGGCTCATCCAAAAGGATGATATCCGGCAGCATTTCCGGCGGCAGGTTCAACAACGTCACAAGAGCAAAAAAGCGCAAAGAACCATCGGATGTCAGGTGTGCTCCGAAAGTTCCCTCCGCGCCTTGGATTTTCCACCGCAGCATGACTTTCCCGTATCTTTCTTCGATCTGAAAGCGATCGAATACAGGCAGTATGCGGCTGATGTGACGACAGATTTGTTCGAAGCGCCCGACATCCTCGTGTTCCAACCGGTACAGAACGGCAGCGAGATTGCCACCATCCGTGCGGAGGCTATTGTTGTCTCCGACATCCCAAGATCTCTTGAAGTTCGAACTATCGGACGTGTCGTGAAACTGAAAGGCCGCGCAGTTTCGCAGCAGGTCGACGACCACCGAAGCGGTCTTGCGATTGATGCTATCGCGCTGCCCGGTTTGTGCGGATTCTACGATTCGCGCCTCCTCGTGACCGACCCCGAGTGGTCGCCATTGCGCCTCGGTTGGAAAGGGAAAGTTCTGCCTGCTGGACCGGAATGCCTCCTCGGCAAAAACGAACCGATCCGGATGCGCATGGGCAAGCACGAAGCGATAGTCGTCTCTGCCAGCATCCGTGCGCAGGGACAACTCGGCCTCCAAACGGTTTGTGCGTCTGCTGCCGCCAAAAAGCTGATCGCCAGCACCCCCGTGCCGAGCAACGAACTCCCCAAGCCGACGCGCGCGGAGCATCCAACTCACCATCTCGAAGAATCGGATGAAGTTGGATTTGCCGGACCCGTTGGCTCCGATCAGGACAGTAGTATCCGGCAATCCGGTAAGCTCGACGTCTGCCAGGGACCTGAAGCCGCGAATGCGGATGGCGTCAATTCGGTTCATTCAGTCCTCCCGGTTCCTACGTCACGCTTAGTCTATGGCGCACGTCTTCATGTCTTCTCGATCCTGCCGCGATTACTGATGATTACCCATCGGCAAAAGGTTTGGCGCGTCATCCCTTTACATTTGCGTCCGGGCGACCGGCGGCAAGGGCATTCGCCCAGGCGAGGCAGAGGTCTCGGGATCGATAGCAGTCGTAGGCGGCAGTCTCCTGGCGCTTCACGATGGGGAACGTGGAGTAGACGTAACGGATGTCGTCCCGGTCGGTGACACCGTAGAGATGGAAGAACACGGCGTCGAGTTTCGCACGGAGATACAGGCGGCGGTCTTGGTTCCAAGGGAACGGAGGCTTGACCTTGCCATCACCATCAACGTAACCCATGTCTCGGGCGAACGGCGCCATGTCGTGGGCCGTGTAGGTGAGTTCGAGGACGGCTTCCCGGACGATCTCGGCGGCGGTCTTGGGGCCGAAGCGGGCCTCATCGTAGGCCAATGGCGGAACGATCGGGAACTGCTCGACGATGTACCAGTTGAGATGCGTAGTCTGAGCCTTTTGACGAACCACGAAATCAAGCACCACTGCACCCAAGTTCCCCAGCAGCAAAGCGCGGTCCGGCGGGTCGTTGACCCTGTCTTCTGGAAACATCGCAGGTGCCGTATTCCCCAATCCAACGAATGGGACTGCTGCCGCAATCATTGTTCGGGAATCAGTCGCGCGAGCGATGTCCCGAAACGCAACAGTCCATCCTAGAGCGTTAGGAAACGACACGGCTTTATCGGGCACCCAGTACTGGGGGATTGGTACGAAAGCCGGATCGGCCTTTTGTTCGGCACTTATGTCTCCGCTCAATGCCTGGTTGTGGAGGTTCTCCTCGTTTACATTGACCGATGCCGCTCGATGATCGAACTGATGGATCATCCGGCCAACATAAAGCGGCAGCCACTTGCCGCTTGGGCTGTCGAAGCAGTTGCCGCCGATGGGCCAAGCACCCTCCCGCTCTTCTAGTTCTTCTCGATTACGGAACAGGTGGGAGTCGTTGGTCATGTGGAACATGGTGGTGTATTTCACCGGCCATGCCTTTACTTCCTCCCCAGACGAACGATCAACAAGCACGGGTAAACGCTCGTATATCGCCGTGGTCAGGTCCGCATCGCGGCGACTGCGGAAGATGGGCGCGGTAGCGGTGTTGGGATTAACGCGAGCGAAGTCCGCCGCCGCCAACGGGAAGCAACGGATTTCATCATTCAGTTCGTCGATACTGTGCAGATAGAAAGCGCAATTCGCCGGTTGCGCGCGGCGCTGACGACCAGCCACGAATACGCAGAACTTGAAAGAGGCGTGCACATCCGGAAAGAACACCTTCTTGTTCTCGAAGTCATACAGCGCTCGCAACCGCCCTGCGGTCGCCACGGAACGGAAAAATGGCGCCGCAGTCTTGTCCGAGGCGATACCGGAAGGTGTCAGCAGGCCAATCACCCCGTCGGAATGCACTAACGCCATCGCCCGCTCTACAAAAAGCGAGTACAGATTCACATCGCCGCGCGAGAGGTAGGGATATTCGCCGCATTGCCGCGCCATGCTTGCCGCGACGGCGGCACGGTCATTGGCGCGTTGGAAGTCCGCGAAGAGAGGATCCCCCGCAGCCTCCAGCGCCTGGATCATCCGCTTACGATCAGAAGCGCGTTGCGCCAAGGCGATCTCACGCCGTCTGGACGCGAACCACTCCACCTGTTGCAGCTTGACGCGGTCCCAGGGCGGGTTGCCGATCACGGCGTCGAAGCCGCCCTGCCGGTCTGTGTTCTCCCAATCCGTCCAGACGCCTGGAAACGCGACCTGCCAGTTAAGGAAGCGCTCGTCCTTGTCGACATTGCGAGCTTGAGCCAAAAGTTCGGCGAAGGTGGCCGCATCCGCCGCGTCACCCGCAACCCCTTCTCGGTCCATCGCGATAGCGACGGGATCGCCGTAGTTGCCGATTAGCCAAGTGGCGATGGCAGCTCTGTCCTCTCTGTTGGGCTTCAGCCAATCGAAGGCATGCAGCAGTGAAAGAAAGGCATCCAGCGGCGCCGTCCCAGCGTGGATGTCGTCGAACAGCTTCGCAGACTGCGCCGTTTCAGCCACTTCAGCGTCGGACAGCACCTCAATCTCCTGCATGGGATTCGCTGCCGCCTTGGCGCGAGAGAGTGGACCGGAAAGAAACAGTTTTCCGCCTTGCGCCTCGGCACGTTGCAAACCTTGATGCACCCACGACCCGAAAAGGCTGTCGCCACAGCGCAAATGGTGATCGAGGAAGGAAAGCGGTGCACCCACCGTGAATGTATGCAGCCAAAGGGACACCTTGGCGAGTTCCACCGCCATTGGATTCTTGTCGACGCCGTAAACACAACGTTTCAGAACCATGCGGCGGACGATCTGGTCGTCGTCGAGGTGTGCGGGGTCCAGCGTCCATTTGTTTTGCTTCGCATTGTCGAGAATCGTGTTGCGAATGCCTTCGATGCGGTCGGCCAAGGGCGAGACGTAGCCCTCCACACCATTGGCTTCATCCAGCGCCTTGATCACGCGGTCACTCAGAAAATCCACGAGGCTGACCAGAAAGTGGCCGGAGCCCATGGCCGGGTCGCAGACCTTAAGGTCGAGCAGGCCTTGGGCGGGATCCACCTGCGCCAATTCCGCCAAGACGTCGGGCGTGAGGGTTGCTGCATCGAGAGCGCTACCTATTTCCGAAACTCTGGCGCGGAAAGTCTCAAGCTTCGCGTCGGCCAGCGGCCCTACGGTTTCCTGGAGGATCAGCAGGACAAGTGCCTCCGGCGTGTAGTAGCTCCCCGATCCTTTGCGAGCGAATACATTTGGTCGCACCTGGATGTCGCCAGCTTCGTGGACAGGCTCGAATTCCAGCAGGCGCTCGTAAATGGACCCGAGTTGCTGCACCGAAAGGCTTCGGTAGTTGATGTAACGACGTCCACTCCGATGCTGCTCAAAGGAAAGTGCGTCGATCACGTCCGCCATGACGCGATTCGACAGCCGGATTTGTGCCAGAAGCGGCGTGCGGGATGTATCGAACAGGCCACCGTTATACGGGGGCAGGCCGAAGGCCGGATCTCCCTGATCGATCACGCGACTCAAATCGTCGAGCGCCGTGTAGTAGCTCGTCGCCGTGGCGGAGAAGATCTCCCCCTGTTCCTTGCGCTGCCCGATATCCTGGCGCACGCGGCGGCGTAGACCGATGTTGTCGTAGCGCCGGTCGCCCACAGGCAACAGTGCGCGGTCTTCAGCGTAGAGCAGGAACAACAGCCGATATAACAGTACCAGCGCCGCATCTCGCACTTCGCTCAAGGGCGCGCTCGCCGCCTCTTCGGCGATAGCTCGTACCAACCCGGGGAAAACCTCTTTGAAAACCAGGTTCGAGATGTTGGTAGCGACACGCTCTTCGTAGAGTCGACTCTCGGCGAGAGCGCGCCGATGCAGCGTCAGGCCATCCGCGCGTTCTGCGAGGAACGCTTTGCGGCCGAACAGGAGAACAAAAAGCTTCAGGCAATGCCGACGCTCATCGCTCGACAGCGCGAACAGCCCGTCGTTGTGTCCGGGGATGTCCAGCATGGCGGCCACATCGACCTCAAGGAACCCTTCAGAGACCGAACCCGCGCCTTGATAGTAAAGCCGCCAATGCGCGCCGTTGGTTAGGATGCCCCAGCGCATTCGGCCTTCCGTCAAGTCGTCGGCACGGCGCAGGTAGCGAAGCATTTGTGTGGACGGCGCCACGGTCCGTTCAGAGGTTCTGCCGAGAGGTCGAAGCCAGCGTTTGGACTCCACCATTACGGCGCCAATGGCATATCGCGCCCGCTCCTCCGCTATGCCGACCGCTCGAGACTTGGAGGCATCGTCGATGAACAGCAATCCGTCAGGCACATCCGTGCGACCCACTCCGCTCAGGTTTTGCTGGCGCAGGTGTGCGGTCCAGTCCAAACAATAGAGAGTCTTCCAGATCAGATCGTCTTCGGTTTGGCTCTCATTTGGCGTACTTTCGTGGGGGAACGCCTCGAAGATAGCGCGCAACCGACTCTCTACTTTATCGAGGGTAGCGGCGTCGAGATCATCCCATTCGGGCAATTCGCCAATGGATTCCGGTTCAGTCAGGAAATCCGGCGCGAACAGGCCACCACGAATGGCATTGTCGATGGTCATGGGAAACCTCCTGTCACGGTGCTCGGCCAAGACGCGCCGAAGCCTCGACTACCGTACATCATCGAACCGATTGAGGAACTCGCGGGGTGACACGATACGGGTGCCATTCCAACCGCCCTCCGGAAAGTGCCGGAGATTGCCAGTAGACGAGGACGTTTCGTATCAACGACCAGCCTCATCTCTCGCGCTGGCGTCGCGCAGCTTCGATCTCGGCGTTTACATCGTCAAGCGTGAACTGGTCGGTGCCCGTTTCCTTCGCGCGCCGTTGCATCGCCGTAACCGCAAGTTGTGCCCGAGCCTGCCGAAGCGCGGCGAGGGACGCCTCCAGGGTTGTCGCCGTCGTCGCCGACAGGACGGCGATAGGTTTACCGTTGGATGTGACCACGAGATCCTTGGCCGCGGGCAGCGCCTCCCAAACCGCAGCGGTTTCAGTTAGTAGCTGTCGGACACTGACAAAGTCCATTGTCGATACCTGAAATTTTGGGCGTTGATCAATTGTGTATGGGATTGATACTCAAATCACGCTTGCCGGTGACTCGATGGTGGCGACGCGGACGCGACCGGTGAGCCGAGACAGCCAAAATCCGCCATCGCCTGGACCGCCCATGGTGCGGACAAGTCCAACTGTCATCCTGCGGGATTTGGTTCAGAAGTCGCAATGAGGGAGGCTACGGCCTCGCGGTCTGGAATTGAACTGGCGGCTCCGGCCCGGGTTGCGGCCAGGGCGCCCGCAGCGGAACCGGCGATCAATGCGTCCCGTATGCGTTGTCCTTCGAGCAATGCGGCCATCACGTAGCCGACGAACGCATCGCCGGCACCGGTCTCATCCACCGCCTCCACGGCAAATGCACCGAAAGCGATACGTTCGGTTCCCTTGCCGTAACGCAGTCCTTCCCGGCCGAGGGTGACGACGACATCGCATGACGGATACCGCTCGCACAATGACTCAAAGGCATCATCGACATTCGTTTTACCCGACAACGCCTGCGCTTCCACCTCGTTCACGATCAAGAGATCGACAGCGCCAATGTCGTAATTGCCTATTCGATCGTCAACGGGTGCCAAGTTCAGGGCAAGTTTCTGGTCCCTATCAGAAGTTATCTCAAAAATATCTTCCATCTTATTAATTTCGTTCTGCAAAAGGAGCCAGTCGTCCGCATCGCACAGACCGAACGCGGCATCGATGTCGGCATCGTTGAGCGTCCGGTTGGCACCTCCGGAGATGACGATCGCGTTTTCTCCCGAAGGGTTGACCTGGATGACCGCGTGGCCCGAAGGAGAATCCGTCTCGCGCACGGCCGCAACGTCCACGCCGGATTTCGACAACTCCTGCTTCAACCAGCGGCCGTCGGAACCGACGCAGCCCACATGGACAACGCGCGCGCCCGCCCTGGCCGCCGCAAGCGATTGGTTGAGGCCCTTGCCGCCGGCGTATATGGCGTACTCAAGGCTGGAGACGGTTTCTCCAGAAGCCGTGATGTTCGGCACGCTGTACACGTTGTCGATGCACAACGACCCCAGGTTGACCAGCTTGGGCAGGTTGACCAGCTTAGCGGCATCTTGGGACGAAACAGGGGGCTTGGGCGGGGGCAGGGCACACGCGGGGTCGACGGTTTTTTGTGGCATAGCCGCCTTCGATGCGCTGCATGAAGAAGATTTCGCTGTTTTCCTGAATCGGCTCCAGCCAGGCGTCCTGGTAGATCTGGCCGTCGATGGCGACGGCCGACTTCATCAGCACCTCTTCGATTCCCGGCCACTCCTTGTCCACCGCGCGCACGACGCCCCGATAGTTCGAGGCATGCACCTCGATCTCCCTGGTGCCGCCGGTGTGTTGCAGCAGATGGTCGGGAAATACCACCCTGGCCATGGCTCCAGCCTATTTCGAATTCACGGCCCGCGCGGGCAAGTACCCGCGCGGCGCTTCTCGAACTTGATCGTCCTCTTCAGGCTCTCAGGCCTCATCATGCGCGTCGATGGCCGCCAGGACACTCGGTGGCGACAGCGGCAAATCGCTGATTCGAAATCCCAGCGCATCACTGACCGCGTTGGACGTCACCGCCAAGGGTGCAACGATGGGCGTCTCGCCGACGCCTCGGACACCATAGGGATGCGAAGGATTCGGCACTTCGATGATCTGCGTATCGATCATCGGCATGTCCGATGCCACCGGAATTCGATAATCAAGGAATCCCGCATTTTCCATCACGCCGTTGTCGTCGTAGACGTACTCCTCGTTGAGCGCCCAGCCCAGGCCCTGCACGGCGCCTCCCTGCATCTGGCCTTCTACGTAGGACGGATGAATCGCCGTTCCGGCGTCCTGGATCGCCGTGAATTTGAGGACGTCCACCTTTCCCGTCTCCCTATCGACGGTCACGTCCGCGAAGTTCACCGAAAATGACGCCCCGGCGCCCTGCGCGTTCAAACTCGCCCGTCCGAGGATAGGGCCACCCGTGCGGCCCGCGTTTCCCGCGATATCGGCGAGGCTCAGGGGCTCGACATCGATGTTGACGCCGGGTTTCGGAACCGCCTCCCCATCGGTCCAGTCCACCTGGTCCGCATCGATGTCCCAGGTCATGGCCGCCCGCTGCTTGCACTGGGCGATGATGTCTTCGCAGGCCTGTACGACCGCCAAACCAGTGGCAAACGTCGTGCGGCTGCCGCCGGTGACATTGCAGAACCCGGTGGACTCCGTATCGCCCACATGGGCGCGCACGATGTTGTACGGCACGCCGAGGGTCTCCGCCGCCATGAGGCACATGGACGCACGCGAGCCCCCGATGTCCGGACTACCTTCCACGACCGTCACCGTGCCGTCCTCGGACAGCCGGACCTCCGCACTCGATTGCATACCGATGTTGAACCAGAAACCCGCCGCGATGCCGCGACCCGTCCCTTCCGCTTTCGGTGTCGTGTAGTTCGGATGGACCTTCGCCGCTTCCAGGCACTTTTTGATGCCTATGGCGGGGAAGGTAGGCCCGTAGGGTGCGTGCGTGCCTTCGTCGGCACAGTTCGCGAGCCGCAGATCGATCGGGTCCATACCGAGCCTGCGAGCGAGTTCGTCGATCGTCGATTCCATAGCGTGCAGCGACTGCGGCGCACCGGGCGCCCGATAGGCGGCAGCCTTGGGCTTGTTGACCAACACGTCGTATCCCTCGATGCGGAAGTTATCAAGGTCGTAGGGGGCGAACACGGACATGCATCCCGGGCCCACCGGAGCGCCCGGAAACGCGCCCGCTTCGTATGCGAGCCATGCCGTGGCCGCGGTGATCGTGCCGTCGCGCTTCGCGCCGACCTTGACTCTGCAATGCGATGCGGAGGTCGGCCCCGTGGCCCGGAACACCTCCTCGCGCGACATGACCATCTTCACCGGACGACCGGTCAACTCCGACAGTTTTACTGCCAGGGGTTCCAGGTAGATGACGGTCTTGCCGCCGAAACCGCCGCCAATTTCCGACGCTATGACCTTGATGTCGCCGACGCTCTTGCCGAGCACGCCGGCCGTCATCGACCGCACGTCGAAGTGGCCCTGGGTGGAACACCAAACCGTGGCCTTGCCCTCCTCGTCCAGGGACGCCGTGCAGGCGTGGGGCTCGATGTAGCCCTGGTGCGCCGTGGGCACGCGATAGTCGCCCTCGACGACTACCTCGGCCTCGGCGAAGCCGGCTTCCGGATCGCCGCGTTCGAACCTGGTGATGGCGGCTATGTTGCTGGGGCCACCATCGCCACCCCGCGTATGCTGATTCTCGTTGACAAGGGGGGCTTCGTCGGCCATCGCGACGTCGACATCGAGTACCGCAGGCAACACTTCGTATTCCACGTCGATCAGGTCGAGCGCGCGCTCCGCGAGATAGGCTGTCTTTGCCGCAACGGCCGCGACGGCGTGTCCGTGATACAGCGCCTTGCCGCGCGCCATGACGTTCTGCGCCAGGTCCGATACGGTCCCTCCGCTTTCGCCGGAGATCTCGCCCTTCGCACCGGAGGGGAAATCGGCCCCTGATACCACTGCGTATACACCCGGCATTTGTAGCGCCCTGGAGCCGTCGACGCGCTTGATTCGCGCATGGGCGTGCGGGCTGCGCAACACCTTTCCATGCACCATGTTCGGCAGGTTCATGTCCGCGCCGAAGTTGGCCCGGCCGGTGACCTTGTCCACGCCGTCCGGCCGCACAGGTCGGGTGCCAATCGATCTATAGTCTCGTGCTTCTGCCACTTGGTTCTCCCTCAGGCTTCGTGGGCCAATTCGGCCGCGGCGTCCTGCACCGCGCGAACGATCTTGTCGTAACCGGTGCATCGGCATAGATTGCCGGCAAGCCAGTAACGAATCGTCGTCTCATCGGGATTCGGATTCCCGTCGAGCAGCGCTTTCGTCGCCACGATAAATCCCGGCGTACAGATACCACACTGCAACGCCGCGTGTTCAAGGAACTTGCGCTGTATGGGATGCAGCGTGGAACCTTGGGCTATGCCCTCGATCGTGGTGATGTCCACGCCTTGCGCCTCGACGCCAAGCATCAGGCAGGAACATACCAGGCGTCCGTTCGCCAGCACGGAGCATGCGCCGCAGTCTCCCGTCGCGCATCCTTCCTTGGTTCCCGTCATGCCCAGTTCGTCCCGCAATACCTCAAGCAACGATTGCTGCGGGTCGCACAACACCTCGCGGGGTTCGCCGTTGACGCTCGTGACGATGTGTACCTTACTCATAGTGTGTACTCATACCTGTATTCATTTCCGGATGTTCTAGTTCTTGTGGACCGTCAGCGCGCGAGCGCCCGGTCCCTGGCGTTTGCGCCTGCCCGTCGACACAGCACGGCAACCACCTTGTTTCGGAATTCGACGGTTCCGCGCTTATCGGATATGGGCGACGAGGCAGCGGTGCACGCTACGCCGGCGGCCGCAAGCGCATCGTCGTCCACCTTGCTGCCGATCAGCGCGGCGCCCGCCGCAGGCACAAGCAAAGCCGTCGGCGCGACCGCGCCGATGGCCACGCGCGCGGCGGTGCAGGTGCCGTCGTCGTCCAGCGTCAAGGCGACGCCAGCCCCGGCGACGGCGATATCCATTTCGGTGCGCGGAATGAAACGCAGGTACGCATCGGCCGTGCGTCCCACTGGCCTTGGAAACTCCAGGCCGACCAACAGTTCATCCGCCTCGAGGACGTTCGTCCCGACGCCGGTAAGGAAATCCTCGCACGCCACGCGCCGGGTACCCCCCGAACCAGCGATGACGCAGACGCCCGAAGCGACGATGATCGCCGGAATGGAGTCCCCGGCGGGGGATGAGTTGCACAGGTTGCCACCGATCGACGCCCGGCCCTGAATCTGGGTCGAGCCAATCAGGTCGGCAGCTTCGATCACCCCCGGCAACAGCGATTTCAGTGCCTGGTTTTCATTCAGTATGGCCGAGGGAATAGCGGCCCCGATGAATATGGTTTCCGAGCCGATTTCAAGTCTGTTCGTGTCCGCGATGTGCTTGACATCGACCAGCGTGCGCGGCGCGCGGTCTACTGACCGCATCTGCACGAGCACATCCGTGCCGCCAGCCAGTAACTGTGCGCGCCGGCCCTCTTTCGCGTGCGCCGCGAGAAGCGAAGTCGCTTCGTCCAAGGTCGTCGGCCTAGCGTAGGCATAAGCCTCCATTGCGTCTCCCATAACCCACTTGATTGCGCGTAATTGTATACCATGAACTCGCGCGCGCCGGAACGTGTCTTTGGTCTATGCTTCGACCAAGGGGCGAATTCTGCGCGGTCGAATGGCACGTCGCCCGGCCGCCATGCCGCGTCGCTCCGTGCTTGACCGAACTGGATATTGCGCATGGCCGGATCACCACTGTCGCCCCCGCCTTTCGACCGTCGCGCGTTCGCGCGCCACTTGGCCACCGTATCGAATACCTGGACGGCTGCGATGGAGGCTGCGGACATCGATGCTGTCGTCGTGCCGGCGGGTAGCGCCGATTTCTACTTCCAGGACGACATCGCCCCGCCCTTCCGACCCAATCCGAATTTCGCACAATGGGTGCCGGACGACGGCATGGAGCACTGCGTACTCGTGTACCGGCCAGACGAAAAGCCACGCCTCTTCTTTCACCGACAGGCCGACTACTGGTATCTGCCGGCGGCGGTTCCGGATTGGGCCGAGACGGCATTCCACATCGATGTCGGCGACGATGCCGAGGTGCTCGCCGCCGCCGCCATCGACCATGCCGCGCGCGCCGGCCGTGTTGCGTACATCGGACCCCGCCACGGCATGCATGACGACGATGGACGCGTATCAGTCCATCCGGAAGCGCTTGTCGCGCGCCTTCAGCATGCCCGCGCCTACAAGACCGACTTCGAACTCGACGCCATGCGCCATGCGACCGATCTCGGAGTGCGCGGCCACCTGGCCGCTCGCGCAGCGTTTTTCGACGGCGCCAGCGAGTTGGACATTCATCTGTCGTATCTCAGCGCCAGCCGGCAAACGGACGCCGCGCTTCCCTATCCGAATATCATCGCGCAGAACGAACACGCCGGCGTGCTTCACTACCAGCACCGCGACCCGCGACCGCCATCGGAGCGCCGCAGCTTTCTCATAGACGCCGGCGGCAGACATCTCGGCTACGCGTCCGATATCACCCGCACCTATAGCGCCGAACGGGACGCGTTCGCGGAACTGGTCGATGCCCTCGACGAGAAGCAACGCGCGCTCATCGCCGACATTCGACCCGGCGTGTCCTATGTCGCACTGCATGAACGCATGCACCGCAGCATCGGAGAATTGCTGGCCCGGTTCGGATTGGTCCGCTGCGACGCCGCCGCCGCTTTCGAGACCGGTATCACGGACATTTTCTTTCCGCATGGCCTGGGGCACCTGCTTGGATTACAGACGCACGATGTCGGCGGGTGGCTCGCAGATGACGATGGCCGCGTTTCACCGCCGCCGAAGCGCTACCCCGCACTGCGTCTGACGCGGAACGTGGAGGCCCGGCAGGTGTTCACCATCGAACCGGGAATCTACTTCATTCCGCAATTGCTTGGGCTTGCGGCCGAGGCACCATACGCGCGTGAAGTCGTGTGGCCCAGGGTTGAGTCGTTTCTGCCTTGCGGAGGCGTTCGCATCGAGGACAACGTGTTGGTGACCGAGGATGGCGTCGAGAACCTGACCCGGCGTGCCTTTCGTCGCCAGGAACAGGCCTCGGCATAGCTTCACAAATAAGATGTATGGTCGTACGGTCCGCCCGGCTTTCGCAACGGTGGATTCGGAGCCGTTGCGGGACATACTGTCTGGCCTTAGGCTGGAGTGCGGGGCCCCGATGGGTACGGCCCGCGCCCGCCTCGAAAAGGACGCGGCCTCGAGGCGGTTTTGGCACACGGGCTCGGCGGCGAAGATCGAGCGTTCCGCCGAGCAGCGCAGCGACTTGCGCCACGTTCCTTCTACCGACCCGGTTCCTGTGCCGCGATTGCGCCTAGCCTGAACTTCGAGGCGTCACACGATCTAACCCGTTGTTTTTCTGGGTAAATCAAAAAAATCTGGCGATCGTCACTGGGTACGTCCTATGGACGCACGCCCAGGAGCTTGAAAGCTTCGCGCTGTAGCGCGGTGGGCCGGGTGAGGACCTCGAACGGTTCGGCGCCGGGCAATCGGGGCACCACGCGGTTCTTGGCGATCGTCGCCAGATCGCCGAGCAGGGTGCGGAAGCTGTGCACCGGATGTCCGTTCGCGGTGCGTTTGCCGCGGGCTTTTTCCTTGGCGGCGTCGGACACCCGCGCCGGCGCCACGATGGATGTGCGCGCCGCCTCGGCGGCGGCCGGGTCGTGGTCGTCGAACAGCAGCGGCTTGAGCCGCTGGCGCATGTGCCATTCCACGTAATAGGCCAGCATGCACAGGAACACATGCGCGCGGACCCGGTCGGCGGTTCGATGGAACACGGGCCGCACCTTCAGGTCCACGGTCTTCAAGCTTCGGAAGGCGCGCTCGACCGCGCTCAGGCGCAACCCGATCCCATTGCGCGTAGGGGGTGCGAGCGAGCGGCAACCCGTTGCGCGCCGCCTTCCCATATGATCGCGAATACGGTATCTGGTAGTCGAATATCCGCCAACCATGCCGGCCCGCCACGTCACGGACCTCCGCGATCGAATCCGCCTTCTCCGAGTTGTCCGCGTACTCAGACTGGTCGTTTATCACGAGGCCCGCTATCTCTAACTCATGATCCTCGTTCTCCAGCCGGAATTCCCGAATAGACCTTGCGAGGAGGGGCAACCCGATCGTTGCCATGAATTCTGGTTTCACCGGGACAACCGCGAACCGGCTTGCGAAATAGGCGGCGTCCGTCAAGATCGACTCGGTGGGCGCGCAATCGATCACGACCAAATCGTAGCGGTCACCAACTTGCCCGATCCCCCGCGCGAGCCGTCGTTCCTTCCCCGTTTGGGTTCTTGAGGGTGCGGCTCAGTTCCAACCGCGACGCAATGAGGTCAAGCGTACTTGTTCCGCCCGTATCCGACACCATTCAGAATGATGTCCATTGACGTCGATACGCCTTGGGCCGCCCTCATCCCCACTCGGCGGGATGTAATCCTCGAGAATCTGAACAACCGTCGGTTTGTTCGCTCTCACGTGTCGCACATACTGCCTGGGCCCCAAGATGCTGTGGCTCAGGTTCGACTGCGGGTCCAGATCAACAGCCAAGACGCGCAGACCGTCGGCAGCCGCTGCATGGGCCAACTGGGAAGCCACGGTGGTCTTCCCAACACCTACCCTTCATGTTGATAAGACTCACAACCACAGCCATTTGCTCAATACTCCCTAAGCCCTTGGAATCCCTTATTATCACATGGTGTGCGTCCGGTAGTCCGTTACTGGCGCGCCGGCCAGGTAGGTCTCGATCTTCTCCCGCGCGAAGCCGTCCTCTCCGCTGAACTGTACGCCCGCACCCGCCGTGCGCTGGCCCTGCGCGCCTTTCGGCGTGACCCAGACGACCTTGCCCGCAACCGGAATCCGCTCCGGCTCATCCAGCAGGCGAAGGAGCAGGAAGACCTCGTCGCCGAGGCGAAAATGCTTGTCCGTCGGAACGAACAGACCGCCATGGCTCAAGAACGGCATGTACGCGGCGCGGAGCACGCGCCGATCCCTGATCCAAAGCGACAGGATGCCATCGTTCCGAGCGGATTCCTGCGCGGTGTGGGTCGGGCTAGCCATAAGGCCGGCATCATGGCTGACCGCAACGTGCCCCGTCTGTAGGACAGCGGCGCCATCTTCGGTGGGAGATCTCAGACTGGAAGCGATGCCCAGGCGAACAGCAGGCGCTCGAGCTGGACCTGACGGCCGAGCCCGCTATTGGTCAACGCGGCCATGCGTAGCGCCGTGAGGTGGTCTGCGAAGTCGATCAGAGCCCGCGGATCCTCGGCATCGCGCGCCATGCCGTGAACGATCCGCACCCATCGGCCGGTGAGATCGACCAGGTCTTCGTTGCGCCAGGTTTCCGCCGCCGCCAAGCTCGACTGCTGACCCGAGGCAACCGCATCCAGGACGCCGCGAATGGGTGCGTCTCCGCGTTCCAGCGCTTCCAGCACCCTGTATGGCGCGCCGCCCAGTTCCGTCACATGTGCCGAGGCGCGGTCCGAATCGAAGCCCTGCGACACGAGCCACGCGATCACATGCGCCATGCCGGCGGCAAATATGGGAATACGCTGACAACGGCTTCGCACGGTGGCCGACAATCGATCCGGAGCATCCGTGACGAGAATCAGATAACCTCCCGACGACGGTTCTTCCAGGGTCTTTAGCAGCGCGTTCGCCGCGTTCACCGTCATGCGGTCGGCGCGGTTCAGCACGGCGACCTTCGCCGCACCGCTGCGGGCGGTCTGATACATGAATTCGCCGATGTCGCGCACCTGGTCGATCTTGAGTGTCGGTCCGTCGGGATCGATCCAGCGCAGGTCGGGATGCGCGAGCGAGCGCGCGTTCGTCTCGGGGTTCAGCTTCAACAAGGTCAGTGCGCATCGCGCCGCGAGCATCTCCTCGCCCCATCCGCCGGGGCCATGGACCAACACGGCATGCGGCGTACGACCACTTTCGATCATGCTTTCAAACTCGCGCGACGGCTCCAGCAGCCAAGCTGGCAGACTCACGACGCGTCCCGGAACGCGCGCAGACGCGTCTCGATGGCCACCGCCACTTCCGCGGGCGATGCAGCGGCGTCGACAACACAAACGCGCGCATTCCCCCGCGCAAGTTCGAGGTAGCGCGCGCGAACCCGCTCGAAGAATGCGCGCCGTTCGCGCTCGAAGCGGTCAAGCGGACGCGCGCTTATGCGCGCCAGCGCCTGCTCCACCGGCACGTCGAGATAGAGCGTGAGGTCCGGTTCGAGGTCGGGATGCACAAGCATCGCAAGCGCGTCGATCAAGTCGGCGTCGACGCCGCGCCCGGCGCCCTGGTACGCGTGCGTCGCATCGGTAAAGCGTTCGCACAGTACCCAGCGCCCCTCTGCAAGACACGGCTTTATGACCTTCGCCAAGTGCTGCGCCCTGGCGGCGAACATGAGCAGCGTCTCGGCCAGGGGATCGACGGTTTCTTCCCGAGTGGACAGGAGCAGCGTTCGAATCTCTTCCGCCAGCGGCGTGCCGCCGGGCTCCCGGGTCACCACCACCTCGATGTCCATTGCGCGCAAGCATCGCCGGGCAACTTCGACATTGGTCGACTTCCCCGCACCCTCGGTGCCCTCCAACGTGATGAACCGTCCGCCAGGCATCAGCGTATCTCCCCCGTGGAAATGCCCAACTGGAACCGCCGAACCGCCTCGAGGTGCTCCGCCAGCGTGGTGGAGAATTCGCTGGATCCATCGCCGCGCGCGACAAAATACATGGAAGATTCCCGCGCCGGATGCAGCGCCGCGTGAATCGCCGCGCGTCCCGGCAATGCGATAGGCGTTGGCGGCAAACCGCGCCGGGTATAGGTGTTATGGGGATCGTCACGGGACAGGTGGGCACGGGTCAGGTTGCCGTCGAAATCCCGCCCCAGTCCGTAGATCACCGAAGGATCGGTTTGCAGCAGCATGCCGCGCTTGAGCCTGCGCACGAAGACGCCCGCGACTCTCGCCCGATCCTCCGCCAGGCCCGTTTCCTTTTCGACCAGGGACGCCATGACCAGGACCTCTTGCTGATCCCGATATGGCAGGTTTCGGGCACGTTCATTCCATTCCGACTCCATCACGGACCGCATCTTGCGGTACGCCGTGCGCAAGATATCGGCATCCGTCGCGCCCTTGACGTAGTGATAGGTGTCGGGAAAGAACTGCCCCTCCGAATGACCCGCGCCCAGACCCAGGCGCGCCAGAAGCTCGTCGACATCCGTTCCCGCAAGCGTTGGTTCCAATGCCGGCGCCTTGCCAGCGGCGTCGAGCAGGTCGGAAACCGACCAGCCCTCCAGAATCTGCAACTTGTAGACAATGACATCGCCGTCGACAAGTTGCCGCAACACGGCGTTCGGGGCGGCCGCCGGCGCAAACCGGTATTCGCCGGCGCGCACCGATTCGGCGGCATTCTCGAGGCGCGCGAGAACCGAGAACAACGCGGCGCTCTGCACCACGCCGAGATGTTCAAGATCGCGCGACAGCAGGCCGAAGCCGGTTCCCGGCTCGATCTCGACAACGACCGGTTCGGTCAGCGGACCGGAATGGTCCGCCCACGCATTGACGAATTTCCAGGCGCAAACCGCCCCCAGAGCGATCGTCAGTGTGATGGCGGCAACGAGCCAGTATTGCGAACGCCGGGACATGGCATCGATTCTACTCGCAGGCAGAGAATCCCGTTTGCATCCCCCTCAGGAAAAGGCTGGGCAGTTGCGGCGTGTCAGCGTCATGCAACCCGGCGAAGCGAAGGCTCAAATGCGCGTGAAGACCAGGCTGCCGTTGGTGCCGCCGAACCCGAACGAGTTGCTGAGCGCCGCTTTGATAGACATTTCGCGGGCCGCGCCGGGGACGTAGTCGAGATCGCATCCCTCGCCCGGGTGCTCAAGGTTGATGGTCGGATGGATGGCTTGGCGGTGCAGCGCGAGCGCGGTGAAGATGCCCTCCACGGCACCGGCCGCACCCAAGAGGTGTCCGATCATCGACTTGCTCGAATTGACCGGAATCCGCGTGTCGGCGCCGAACACGGTTTTCACGGCAAGGGTTTCCGCCACATCCCCTTGGGGCGTGGAGGTGCCGTGGGCGTTGATATAGTCGATGTCGTCGCTCGTCAGTCCGGCATCGCGGATGGCGTTTTGCATCGAAGCCACGGCCCCCGACCCGTCATCCGGGGGGCTGGTGATATGGTGCGCGTCCGCGCTCATGCCGAACCCGGCCAATTCGCAGTAGATGTGGGCGCCCCGCTTGCTGGCGTGTTCGTATGACTCGAGCACCATGACGCCGGCTCCGTCTCCCAGCACGAAGCCGTCGCGGTCGCGGTCCCACGGACGGCTCGCGCCTTCCGGGTCGTCGTTGCGCCTGGAAAGTGCGCGCATGGACGCGAAACCTGCCATGGTCAAGGGGGATGTCGCCTTTTCCGAGCCGCCCGCCACCATGACGTCCGCATCGCCGTACTGGATGGTCCGCGCCCCATAGCCGATGTTGTGCGCGCCGGTCGTGCACGCGGTGACGATGGCCAGGTTCGGACCGCCGAAGCCGTACCTGATCGATAAATTCCCGGCCAGCATGTTGACAATGCTCGCCGGAACGAAAAACGGCGACACCCGGCGCGGACCTCCCCGATTCAGATCCGCCTCGGTGTTCGTGATCGTGATGATGCCGCCGATCCCCGACCCGATCGCCACGCCGACCCGACTGCGGGAAGCATCGTCCAGATCCCCTAGACCTGCGTCCTCGACCGCCTGGATGCCGGCGATCAAGCCGTACTGGATAAACGCATCCATGCGTCGCGCTTCCTTCCTGTCCAGGTGCTCGGCAACATCCAGATCCTTCACCGCCGCACTGATCTTGACGCTATGCGCCGACGTGTCGAAAGTGTCTATGCTCGCTGCGCCGCTTACCCCGGCCAGCGCGTTTTCCCAAGAGGTCTCCACGGTATTGCCGATCGGCGAGAGCATGCCGAGGCCGGTGACCACTACCCGTCGCTTGTCCATCTGTTCCCAAAATTTAAGGCCATCGGCAGTGCCCCACATCCGGCGCCTTCGGCCCCCGTTTCCTTCTTGCGAGGGGCACCCCCTCGCGCTCCCCGGCTGAAGGCTCCGGCCCGGCCCCGCTCGTCGTCCATGGAACAATGACCCCGGTCGCTAACGCTCCCCGGGGCCGTAGTTCCATGCAAGTGTATGCACGGGTCAGTGCATGTGCAATCCGCCGTTGACGTGCACCGTTTCGCCGGTGATGTACGCAGCTTCGTCGCTCACGAGGAAGGAAACCGCCGCAGCGACCTCTTCTGCCGCGCCCATTCTGCCCAAGGGTATCCCTTGCACCATCTCGGCGCGTTGCGCGTCCGACAGTTCGGCAGTCATGTCCGTGTCGATGAATCCGGGCGCGACGGCGTTCACGGTAATGCCCCGAGAGCCGACTTCGCGCGCCAATGCCCGTGTAAAGCCTTCGATCCCGGCCTTGGCGGCGGCGTAGTTGGTCTGCCCCGCGTTCCCCATACGCCCGACAACGGAACCGATATTCACGATGCGGCCCCAACGCGCGCGCATCATCGACCGCAGCAATGGTTTCGTCAGCCGGTAGATGCCACCGAGGTTGACATCGATGACTTCGTCCCACGCCTCGTCGGTCATCCGCAGCAACAAGCCATCGCGGGTGACGCCGGCATTGTTGACCAGTACCGACGGCGATCCGAAATCCTGTTCCACGCTGGAGAGCGCTGTCGCAATGGAGTCCGCGGCTTGCAGGCGCAGCACGACGCCAGCCCCGTTCTCGCCGAGCATAGAGCGAATACGTCCCACTCCTTCGTCGGCGGTGGCGGTTCCCACCACGAACAACCCGTCGCGGGCGAGACGGCTCGCGATCGCGCGTCCGATACCACGGCTCGCCCCGGTGACGAGGGCCACGCGTCTTTGCTTCAAGACGGCACACCATCGGCAGCACGGGTTCGCAAATATCCGTGGCAGCCGATCACCGCTACGCGGCGTTCAAACCCTGACGAATTGACCACTTGATGAATTGAAATGCTGCGGCGCTTGCAATCGATACGGCAGCCGACCTGCACGCGCAGGAGAGAGCGAAGCAATTTCGCGCGTTTTCGCGCCTATTGATGCGCGAGAATGTAGTCGATAGCTTCCTTGACGGTGGTGATCTTTTCCGCTTCCTCGTCGGGAATTTCGGTCTCGAATTCTTCTTCAAGAGCCATCACCAACTCGACCGTATCCAGCGAGTCCGCGCCGAGGTCTTCGACGAAGGACGCTTCGTCCTTGACCTGTTCTTCTTTCAAACCAAGCTGGTCGCAGATGAGCCTCTTCACCCTTTCGTCAACGCTACTCATGTTGTCTATCCATGGTCTGTTGAAATTTTCCGCGCTAAGCCGCGCCGCCTGCTCCCGAATTCGCGGTTCACGGCCGACAGCTCGGAGGGCGGGGCGGTAGTGTAAGCACGGCTCCATCCATGTGCAATCAAGACCGACGCCCTGACGAAGCCACAGATCGCCACCGCCAAGCGGTACATCCCGGAAAGCCCGACCGCGCGCCACCGCCAACACGCGGTCATGCGAGCGCGGACCGCATGCCTTCCAGGGTGCCGATGCCGACAACATCCAGAGACCTGTCGATGCGGCGGGCGAGTCCCGCCAGGACATTTCCCGGTCCGCACTCGAGCAACCGGTCGACGCCATGGCTGCGGATGGTCGTCACGCAGTCCGTCCATCGAACCGGGGAATAGATTTGTCGCATCAGCTTCTGCCTGATCGTCGCGGCGTCCGTCGACATGGTCGCATCCAGGTTGTGTACGACCGGCACATCCGGGGCTCGAAAATCAACCGCGTCAAGCACCGCTCGGAATCGGTCCGCCGCCGGGCGCATCAGCCGGCAATGGAATGGCGCGCTGACGTCAAGCATCACCGCCCGCCGCGCGCCGGCCTCGGAGCAAGCGGCCGCAGCCGCCTTGACGGCCGTTGCCGAGCCCGAAATCACCACCTGGCCCGGGGCGTTCAGATTCGCCGGCTGCGCGACGCCGTCGACCTGCTCGCAGCACGCCGCGACAGCATCGTCGTCGAGGCCCAATATGGCCGCCATCGCGCCTTCGCCGACCGGCACGGCTTCCTGCATGAAGCGCCCGCGCGCGTTGACCAGGCGAACCGCATCGGCGAAGGCTATGCTTCCTGCCGCCGTGAACGCTGTGTACTCTCCAAGGCTATGCCCCGCCATCAGCGCAGGCATCGCGCCACCGCGCGCGCGCCACACTTGCCAAAGGGCAACGCCCACTGTGAGCAGCGCGGGCTGCGTGACTTCAGTCTCGACCAGACGCGAAGCGGGTCCCTCGAGAACGATGCGGGCCAGATCGAATCCCAGAGCATCGTTAGCTTCCTCAAAGCGTTCCCTAACGGCTGTATCCGTCTCCAGGAAGTCGCTCCCCATGCCAACCCGTTGGGCACCCTGTCCCGGAAACACGAACGCTATCGCCATGTTGGGTATCTCCGATCAATCGGTGGTGCGGTGCCCTTTCGGGTCTGTCCAGCGCGGTTCGCCCGCAGGGGTCAAGCGTCGGGTTCGAGGACACCGCGGCCGCGGTAGAAACCGTCCTTGGTCATATGATGGCGCCGGTGGGTCTCGCCTGTGGTCGAATCGATTGACAGCACGGGTTTCGACAGCGCGTCGTGAGAACGGCGATTGCCCCGGCGCCTGCGCGTCACCTTGCTCTTCTGTACGGCCATGCCGCTGTAGCCCTCTCTCGGCCTCGCAACGCGCCCGCCGCCTTCGGAACGACGGAACGCCATTTCGCTGCCGCGAGGGCCTTGCCGGCACCGGATCACGGCAGCGCCGCGCATCATAGGGATGTGGCCCTCGGGTGTCAAAATCCAGACGGGCGCAGTTACAATGCCGCTTCAATGGAACCACACTGCCACCACCGCCGGAGGACTTGCAACGTTGGACTTCCCTGGGCGTCACGGGCGCACTGCAATCGAGCGGGCTAAAGGCTTCCATGGAACTACACTGCCACCACCGCCGGAGGACTTGCAACGTTGGACTTCCCTGGGCGTCACGGGCGCACTGCAATCGAGCGGGCTAAAGGCTTCCTTGAAGACTGTTCTCGCATCCTCGTCCCGCTACCGCAAGGAACTGCTCGACAGGCTCGGTTTTCCGTTCGAGACCGTGGCGCCGCAGGTAGACGAAACACCCCGACCGGGCGAATTCCCACAGGATCTCGTCCTCCGCCTGGCCAAAGCCAAGGCCGCGAGCGCCGCGCGACGGAGCGGCCCCGCCATCGTCATTGCCTCGGACCAGGTGGCTGCCGCTGGCGAGCGCACGCTCGGCAAACCCGGGACACAGGAAGACGCCATAGCCGACCTGATGTCGATGGCCGGGACCACGGTGACGTTCTTTACGTCCCTCATTGTGGTCAACACCCGGGGCGCCATGCATCAGCATGTGGACAGAACCTACGTGCGATTGCGCAAGCTCTCGCGAGACGAAGTTCGCCGCTACGTGGAGTTGGAGCAGCCGCTGGACTGCGCCGGCGCCATCAAGTCGGAGGGTCGCGGTATTCTGCTACTGGACAAGATCGAGACGGAAGACCCGACGGCCTTGATCGGGCTGCCGTTGATCCGGCTCGGCGCGATGCTGCGCGCGGAAGGCATCCACCTCTGACCGCGCCAACCATGGCGTAGCGCCTGCGCTCAGGAATCAGCATCGATGGTCCGTTCCGCCGGGCTACCGAGCGCTTCCGGATCCGTTGCCGCCATCTCCCATACCCCCAGGAACGACGCGTCGAGCGGCGCCTCGAATCGGCGTCGCTCGTCCCCGACCACGAGCGTCAGCAACGACGCATGCAACATCAGGCGCTTGACCCCCGCGATGGCTGCACCTCGGTCGGCGTACTTCTGATCTCCGATGATCGGATGGCCGGCAGTCGCCGCGTGTACGCGAATCTGGTGCGTGCGCCCCGTTCGCGGAAATGCCCGTAGCCAGGTGACGCCGCCTCGCGCCTCGACGAATTCGAAATCGGTCCGGGCGCGCATGCCGGCGGCATCCGGACGTACGCGACGCTCGCCGTTGGGCAGCACGTACCGCGACAATGGAGCGCGAATCGAGCGCAGCCGGCGTGGCCAACGACCCTGCACGACGAGGTCATAGCGTTTTTTGACGAGACCGTCTCGAAACGCGGCGTGGTGTTGGAGCAGCGTGGGCCTGTCCTTTGCGATGGCTAGACAGCCCGAGGTATCCCTGTCGAGACGATGGATAAGTTCGAAAGCGCCGCCGGGACGCACGGCGCGGAGCGCTTCAATGACTCCGAGCGAAACGCCGCTACCACCATGAACCGCAACCCCAGCCGGTTTGTTCAACACCATCAGGTGTTCGTCTTCATACAGCACCGCGCCGGCGAGCCACATTCGATGGCTGGCCGCATGATCTCCCGCCGCCGGGCGCGTGTCGTGGTTCGGGCGGGGCGCCCGAACCGGGGGTATCCGAACCACATCGCCGGAGACGAGACGCCTGGAAGGACGACAGCGGCCGCCGTTCACGCGTACTTCTCCCTTGCGCAACATGGAATAGATGCGCGCTCTGGGAACACCCTTGAGCAGCCCCAAGAGGAAATTGTCGAGACGCTGACCGGCGTTCTCCGTGATAACTCGGTATGTTGCAGGCATCCTTCCGCCTAGCGCCATAAGTGCCCCCTCGCGCTGTTCCTTTCTTGCGAGGGGCGCCCCCTCGCGCTGCTCTTTTCTTGCGAGGGGCGCCCCCTCGCGCTCCCCGGAAACGTTGGTTCCCTGGAAGTGGTATAGTTGCGCCGCCTCGGCAGGACATTATTCAAGTGTGCGGAGCCGCCGTAAAGAACGGCGGCCACACAGCGCTGGGAAGGCCCGGCTGGTGTCCATGGGACCGACGCGCGTGGCGTTTGCAATGCCGCGATACGGCGGCAAAAGAGCAATAGATTGCCGCGCTTTTTTACTGTAGATGATAGACGGACGCGTTTAAGGAATTACCGACAACAGGCATGTTTTCAGGTACGCCCGCCGAGGATGCCGGCGGACCTGACGAGCCACCCGCATCAATACACGCCCCGCGTGTGTCGACAATCCGCCAGCAGGCGGTAGCGAGCGGCACAACTGCAAAGCCGCCGAAGTGAGTGTTTTTGGAACCGCATAAAGACCTTATGGATGCCTGCAAGCTCGCTGGATCAGTAGCGGAATGACCCTGCGCGGGATTTGGGCCTAGCCGAGTTCCCGCCTGAGGGCAAACGCGGTTCGCGGCAATTGTGCGCAAGCACATTTCGCTTACCGCCTCGCAACGCCGGTCATTGATCCCGGGTGTTCGAAGTCGACTCCCAACGCGTCCTCGGTGAACAACCAAGGACTAATGCACTATGAAACGCATGCTCATCAATGCGACGCAACCCGAAGAGGTGCGCGTCGCGGTCGTGGATGGACAGCGCCTGTATGATCTCGATATAGAGAGCCCCGGGCGCGAACAAAAGAAAGGCAGCATCTATCGCGCGAAAGTGACCCGGGTCGAGCCGAGCCTCGAAGCGGCATTCGTTGACTTCGGGGCCGAGCGCCATGGATTCCTGCCGCTGAAAGAGATATCCCGAAGCCACCTCGATGCGACTGGGGGCGGCCATGAGGCGGCGTCCCGCAAGACCGAAATCTCGAATCTGGTGCGCGAGGGTCAGGAATTCCTCGTCCAGGTCGATAAGGAAGAACGCGGTACCAAGGGCGCCGCGCTGACGACCTTTTTCAGCCTCCCCGGGCGCTACATGGTTCTCATGCCCAACGATCCCAGGGCTGGCGGCGTCTCCCGCCGCGTAGAGGGCGAAGATCGCGACGCGCTGCGCGAAGCGTTGAGCCAGCTTGAGATTCCCGAAGGCATGGGCGTGATAGTGCGCACCGCCGGCGTCGGTCGTAGCCAGGAAGAAATGCAAAGGGATGTCGACTACCTTTTGCAGCTTTGGCAAGCGATCCAGCGCGCCGGCGAAGAGTGTTCCGCCCCGGCGCTGATATACCAGGAAAACAACCTGGTGGTGCGAGCGATACGGGACTGCCTGCGCGACGATATCGGTGAACTGTTGATCGACAGCGAGGACGCTTTCACCGAAGCCCAGACGTTCATCGAGCAGGTGATGCCGCATTACAAGAATCGCGTCAAGCTGTATTCCGACGATGTTCCGCTGTTCAGCCGCTATCAGATCGAAAGCCAGATCGAAACTGCCTTCCAGCACGTCGTGAAGCTGCCGTCCGGCGGTAGCATAGTCATCGACCCCACCGAAGCGCTGGTTGCCATCGACACCAACTCGGCCCGCGCGACCAAGGGTGCCGACATCGAGGAAACGGCACTCAACACCAACCTCGAGGCGGCGGAAGAGATTGCGCGGCAACTGCGCCTTCGCGATGTCGGCGGCCTGATTGTCATCGACTTCATCGACATGTCGAGCAGCAGAAATCAGCGCGCCGTGGAATCGAAGATGCGAGACGCCCTCGAAGCGGACCGGGCACGCATCCAGCTTGGTCGGATTTCGCACTTCGGGCTGTTTGAAATGTCACGCCAGCGTCTGAGTCCGTCCCTGCAAGAGACTACGACGGAGATTTGCCCCCGCTGCAGCGGCCGGGGCCGCATCCAGGACATCCAATCGCTGGCGCTTACCATCCTGCGCGTCCTGGAGGAGGAGGCCCTCAAGGAGGGTAGCCGCATCATCAGGGCGCTGGTGCCACTGAACGTCGCCGCCTACCTGATGAACGAGAAGCGCCGCGATGTGGCCGAGATCGAAAAGCGTACCGAAACCCACCTGGTGATCGCGCCCAGCGCAAATCTGGAGACACCGCACTACGAAATCCAACGTATCCGCGATGACAGCGCCGAAGCGGAGGCTGAAGTATTGAGCTACGAGCTGGCCGATACCGTTGGAGAACCGGAACAGCGTGAACGCGACAATGAGCGCCGCAGAAATAGCCGCCCGACACAGGAAGCGGCGATCAAACCGGTCGCATCCGCTCCCCCGCCGATCAAGCGTAGTGCTCCATCCCTTCTGAAACGGCTTCTCGTCGCGTTGTTCGGCCGGGGCACACCATCGACAGCGGACCAGGGGCGACCCGAGCGCGCCAAGACGAACGGGCAACAGCAACGTCGCAACCGCGCCAAGGACAACAGGTCGAACCGCAGGCCGCGCAGAGACGAAAGACCCGCCAGCAACGAACGCCGCGCGCGCTCCGACGGCGATTCGCGCAACGGCGGCCGCCAGCAGCGCGCCCCCCGCAAGTCCCGGGGAGACCGGGGTCGCGGACCAAGGCAGCCGCGTGAAGAGTCGCGGGAGAGAGGAGATGACCGGGGTCGGGGACGCCGCAGCGGACAGCGGCGCCGAGCGGACGCCGCCATGGACAGCACGGGCAGCGACGATGCGACCAAGCGCAAACCCCGTCGCGACCGCCGGGCCATCGACGATAATCGGGAAAGAGGTGCAGGTGCGCGCAGAGAACGCGAAACCGGAGCTGCCCGCGTCGCCGACCCTGTTACGGAGAGTCCTCGGGCGGTTGCCCAGGAGGAGTTCTCCGTCGCCGCGGCCATGCGTGAGGAGCCTTCAGCAGGTGAACACGAGGCCAAGGGCCCTCGTACGGAACCACCGGTGACCTCCCCGGATAGCGATGTGACTTCCATCGAGCACACCGCCGCCAAAGGTCCCGACCAGCGCCAGGCCACAACCGAATCGGATGCCGGCGAACGTCCCGCTTCCGCGCAAGCCGAAACCGCAGTGGCAGAGGAAGCCCCCGAGCGATCCAAGCCAACCGGCAGAGCAACGAATGATCCGCGCGAGAAGCGCAGGCGCGTAACCGAGCAACCTCTCGCTTGAGTGCGTCGACCGCTCCTTAAGCGCGCGATTGGGACGCGAGAGCACCTGCCGCGCGATCAATCGCGTCCCAATACTAGGGGTTCGAGGTCCAGTTCGACCTCGAACTTGCGCGCGACGTCGTCCGTGATGCGCCGCGCCAGGTCCAATATCTGTCGCCCGGTCGCGCGGCCATAGTTGACGAGCACCAGGGCGTGCCGGGGCCAGACGCCCGCATCGTCACGCCGGTGCCCCTTCCAGCCCGCTGCCTCCACGAGCTTCGCAGCCGGGACCTTGAAATGGTCTCCGGCCTCGAACGCATCGATGTCGAGATGGCCCCGCAATCGGTCAAGCCGGCGCGGAGACAGCGTGGGATTCTTGAAAGTACTGCCGGCGTTGCCAGTCCTTCGCGGGTCGGGCAGCTTACGACGCCTTACGCGAATAACCGCTTCGGCTATCAGGTGCGGCGAAACGCCGCGACCCATTCGACGCAGCTCTGCGCCAACGTCTCGATATCCCGTTTCGACTCCGCGATCGCCAAGCCGCAGCACCAGGCCCGTGACGGCGTAGCGTCCAGGTTCGTCCGACTTGAAGACACTGTCGCGATAGCGGAACGCGCAAGCTGGCGCGTCGAGGATGGTTGGCCTCATGGTGCGCGTGTCGATAGCGGTTGCGCCGACCACTAGCGAGGACAGTTCCACGCCGTATGCGCCTATGTTCTGGATCGGGGCCGCGCCGACCGTGCCCGGAATGAGCGCAAGGTTTTCCAGGCCGAACAGGCCCCGGCCGAGGCAGGCGCGAACGAGGCCGTGCCAGTTTTCGCCGCTGGCCGCCGTCACCCGCACCCCCTCGCCGTCCGAATCGAACGCGATCCCTCGACTGGCGACTCGAATCACGCGGCCATCGATGCGTTCGAGCATCACGACATTCGAGCCGCCGCCGAGCAACGTCACCGGCACCGACTCCCGTTGCGCCCGGCCCAGTGCGTCCAGCAACTCCCGTTCGTCGTGCACTTCGAGGTACTCCTCGGCAATGCATTGGACGCCGAAACTGTTCGCTTCCCTCAAGGGAACCGCGCGGCGAAGGCTGACCGCAAATTTGCCCATTGGGTCACCCAATGTCATCTGGCTTCAATCACGTACGTCCGTTCGGGGCCGCCCAGCACAGCTCTGTATACTAGCTTGGATATTTGGGCCAGTGCTCCGTCAAGTCCAAAAAAGCGAGTGTAGCTGCGAGGGATTTTTGGTTCCTGGCGAGGCGCGACGACGCCGTGTGGTAGGCCCCACACAAGGAGGAGCAACGGAGCCTTCAGCCGGGGAGCGCGAGGGGACGCCCCTCGCAAGAAAACAGGCTTCAGCCGGGGAGCGCGAGGGCATACGCAAGAAAACAATCTTCAGCCGGGGAGCGCGAGGGGATAGCCCTCGCAAGAAAACCATCAGGGACCAAAAAGTGCCCCACGGCCGGCGCCTTCGGCTTCGTCCGTGGCCCGGCCCCGCTCATCGACCATGCAACAAGCGTCCCCGGTCGCTAGCGCTCCCCGGACACGTTTGTTCCATGGTAGTGCCGCAGATACCCGTAGATTTGGGCTTGACGGAGCACTAGGGGCGTTTAGCGGGGATACGCGAATGGATATCGAGGGGAAGGTCGCCGCAATAACCGGAGGCGCATCCGGGCTCGGACGCGCTGCGGCCAGGATGATCGTCGATCACGACGGCAAAGTCGCGTTGCTGGACCGCAACGTTGATCTCGCCCATCAAACTGCCGGGGAACTCGGCGCTGCGGCGCGCGCGTTCGCCGTCGATGTCAGCAACGCGGAGTCGGCAAAGACAGCCATCAACGCAGTCATGGATACGTTCGGCGCGATACATATCGACATCAATTGCGCCGGAATCGGCCCCGCGGCGCGCACCGTCGGTCGCAACGGACCGTTGTCGCTCGACGCCTTCAACTTCGTCATTCAGGTCAACCTGGTTGGCACGTTCAACACGCTTAGACTATGCGCGGCCCACATGCAGGGAAACGCCCCCGAGACCGGGGATGGAGAGCGCGGAGTCATCGTCAACACCGCCTCCGTGGCCGCATTCGACGGCCAGATTGGACAAGCGGCCTACAGCGCGTCGAAGGGCGGCGTGGTGGGCATGACGTTGCCGATCGCCCGCGATCTGGCGCGCTCCGGGATCCGCGTCTGCACCATCGCCCCGGGCCTATTCGGAACGCCGATGCTGCTCGCCGCACCGCCGAACGTGCGCGAACCCCTGGTAGAGATGACGCAGTTCCCGAAGCGGCTCGGCAAAGCCTCGGAGTTCGCGTTGCTGGTCAAGCAGATAGTCGAGAATCCGTACCTCAACGGCGAAACCATACGGCTCGACGCCGGGATTCGAATGCAGCCTAGTGCTCCGTCAAACCTAAATCTACGGGTATCTGCGGGTCTTTTTGGCCCCTGGCTTCGTTGCTCCTCCTTGTGTGGTGCCTGCCACACCGCGTCGTCGCGCCTCGCCAGGAACCAAAAATCCCTCGCAGCTACACTCGCATTTTTAGGCTTGACGGAACACTAGATAGTTCTTGTCCATTAAAGCCGCGTTTTCGGGAGGTCGTAAAGGCCGGACATGGCGTCGAACATCGATCAAGCGGGCCGGGCACCGCATTTCGTCCCGATTCGGAGGTGATTCCGCCGCTTTCGGAGGCGTTCGAGGATGGATCGAAGGGGCGACCGGCAAGACGGGCATGGCTCACCGGCCGGAGCGTCGCGCCCGGTCGGTCGGCGACGGTTCCGGCTCCGGTCAGGTGGGCCGAGGCAGCAGCCGGACGATGCGCAACAAGTTGTGCGCGAACACCGCCGACTGCACGTAGGCCTTGAAGCGCGGCAGGCCGCGCCAGCGGCAGAGGCCGAGGCCGAAGCACCGCTTCAGGTACGAGATGCCCGCCTCGATGCCGGCGCGGAAGCGCTTCAGCCGCGCGTACAGCCACGACGACGGGGTCATGTCCGCGACCTTGATGCCGCGCTTCTTGTTGAACACGACATGCGCCACCCCCAAGTCCTTCGCCTCCTTCAGGTTCCCGCGCGACGCGTAGCCGCCGTCGAACGCCGCCCGCGACGGCGCCGCGCCGTAATGCTCGACATGACGCCGCAGCATCGGCAGGCAGCGCGCGCTGTCCGCCGGATTGCCGTCCTCCACCACCGCGTCCAGCACCAGCCCGCTGCGCCCGGTGGCGAAGTTGACTTTGTGCCCGTAGTGCGTCTTGCGCCCGCCCTTGCGGATGATGTCCGTGTGCGGTTCGAACAGGCTCACCACCTTCTCCGCCGCCGGCACCGTCTCGCCCTCGAACACCCGCCGCGTCGTCTGATCCACCACGCGGGCGAGCAGATCGCCGTATTCGGCGGCGGTCTCCGCCCACGCCCGCGCCCAGGGCGTCCCCGCCGCCGACACCGCCGGCAGCGCCGCCTCGACATAGCCGACCGTCCGCGCCAGCAGCCGCAGCAGCTTGCGGTAGGTCCGCGCCCGCTTCGCCGCGCCGCGTTGCGACCCGATCTCCAAGGCGCGCCGCTTCGCCGCACGGCGGTGATCGTGGAAGCGCACCGCGTCCGCCCCCAGCTCCTTGCGCGCCGCGACCAGCAGCCGCGTCAGCACGCGCACGCCGTCGCGCAGCAGCTGGCTGTCCGAAGGCTCCAGAATGTGCGTATGGGTCACCGTGCTGTCGACGCGGACGTGATCCCCCGGCTCGACCTTCTCGTCGCGCGCCGCGCCCAGCAAGCAGCGGTTGATGCGCTCCCAGGTCTCGGCGCGGATCGAGCCGATGGTCGACTGCAGCGCCGATTTGCCCGGCAGCCGCGACGCCTCGACCCGCGCGAAGCGCCGCGCCGAAAGCGAGTCCCGCAGGATGAACTCCAAGCCCCGGTACGTCTCCCGGCGCAGATGCTTGAGCAGCGCGCAGCGCAGCACCGTCTCGCAGCTCAGGCCGCGGCGGCCGCGCCCCGACCCCGACCGCGCGCCGAGGTCGGCGGCGACCTCTCCGAGCAGCTCCGGGTGCGCGTCCAGCCACGCGGACGCCCGCTCCAGCTCGTCGGCGACGGGGTGGTCCACGGCTTGCGGATCGAATAAGCTTGTTTGCGCGTTGCGTTTTTCGCGCATTCGCACCTCCGGCGTTTTGGCTTTTCCAATGTTTTCAGTGTGTTACGAACACAGAGGATATCTGAAACGCCGGTTCAAAGCCACTCTTTTCGCCCTTTTCTCCAATATAATCAATGCGTTGAGAGTTTTCGGACAAGAACTAGATAAGTCCGCGCTATCGTTGCGCCGATCACCGGTTCACACGAGAGGTTCGCCCCTTTCCCGAGGGATCCGAAATCAGTCGCCTGACCCGCTCCAGATCGGCCGGCGTATCGACGCCTCCGGGCACCGGCGCCAATGCCTGCTCTACCGCGATATCCATGTCGTTCTCGAGGAACCGGAGCTGTTCCAGCGACTCCGTGCTTTCGAGGCGGGCAACTGGGAGGGCAACGAAGCGACGCAACGCGGCAACTCGATAGGCGTAGATGCCGATATGGCGATGCCATCCTCTATCGGAACCGGTGACCGAGGCGGGGAATCCTCCCCGCGCGTAGGGAATCGGCGCGCGCGAAAAGTACAAAGCGCGTCCGCTTCGGGTGACGACAACCTTGACGATGTTCTCATCGAGGATGTCCGCCGGGTCGCGAAGCGGTTCGCTCAGGGTCGCTACGCCAACATCTTTCGACCTGCGCAACAGTCCGGCCACCTGGTCGACTACCGTCGGGGGAATCAGGGGCTCGTCGCCCTGGACGTTCACGACCACGTGATCGTCGGGCCAGCCACACGCTTGGGCTACCTCCATGACCCGGTCCGATCCACAGGCATGGTCCGCGCGCGTCATCATGGCCCGCACGTCCCGCGATGCTACAGCCCGCAGCACGCGCTCATCGTCCGTCGCGACGATGACTTCTCCCGCGCCCGACTTCGCGACGCGCGCGGCGACATGCGCGATCATCGGCTTGCCGGCGATTTGCGCAAGCGGCTTGCCCGGTAGCCGCGTCGAAGCAAAACGCGCCGGAACGACGACGGAAAAGGCGCTCAAACCTCGATGCCGCTCTTGCGGAACCTTGCCGCGAGCGCGTTCCGAAGGCCCTCCGAGGGCTCCATGCTGATCTTGAGGAACCAGCAGTTCTCCGGCACGACGGCCAGGCACCGGATCCTCTGCGCATCCTTTTCCGTAGTCACGATCCAGGTCCCTTCGGGAACCTCAAGGTCGGCGGGCGTGAACCTGTGGTGGTCGGCGAACGCCCGGACAGCTGGAGCGAGGCCGACTTCGGCGAGCGTGCGCGAAAATCGGCGCGGGTTGCCGATCCCCGAGATGGCGATCAGAGGAGCGTCGACACGTTGTCTGAATTGTGTCGCGGGAACCGACTCGCCCGTCGCCAGATTGTGGAACGCGGTGGGCCGGGCGGTCATGCTGTGTTCCCCGGAGACCAGACACGTATGGGCGCCGTTCGCAACAACGATATCGACTTCGGACAAGCGCGACACCGGTTCCCGCAGCGGACCGGCGGGCAGAAGGAGGCCGTTGCCGACGCCCCGGTCCCCGTCCAGGACCGCGATCTCCACGTCCCGCGCCAGCGCATAGTGCTGCAGGCCATCATCACTCAGCACGACGTCACACTCCGATCGCGCGAGCAGGCGCTGCACGGCGGCAACCCGATCGGGATCGACCACCACCGGACAACCGGTGCTTTGCGCGATCAAGGCCGCCTCGTCGCCAGCTTCCGAGGTCGGCGTATCTCGAGTCACATCGAGCGGATAGGACGCGTGTCCGCCGTGTCCGCGTGACACTACGCCTACACGCAAGTTCAGGCTACGCAACCATTGGGCCAGCCAGATCACCAACGGCGTCTTGCCGGTTCCGCCGACGGTGATATTGCCAACGACGACGACCGGCACCGGCGCCCGCCAGGAGACGCCGCGTCCCGCGCGATAACGTTCCCGCCGGCGCCGCGCAATGGTTGCGTAGAGCATCGATAGCGGCCACAGAAGTTTCGGCCAGAACCGGTTCCCGTACCACGCCTCGGCAAGCGCATTCGATGTTGTTCCCGCCCATTCAGGGACTAGCACCGGAACCCGCGCCGTGTCTGCGGCGCCGGCTTCGCGCTCTTCGGCGCCGTTGGCGAAGTACAACTGGTACAACTTGGCGTATACCCCCCCCGCGTGGAGAAGCTCCTGGTGTCTGCCCATCTCCACGATGCGACCGTGCTCGAGCACGGCGATTTTGTCAGCCTTCTTCACCGTCCACAGCCGGTGCGCGATGACGACTGTCGTGCGGCCGCGCATCACCTCGTCGAGCGCTTCCTGGACGCGGCGTTCGCTCTCGACGTCGAGCGCCGACGTGGCTTCGTCAAGGATCAGGATTGGCGCATCCTTCAGCAACGCTCTGGCGACCGCGACGCGTTGGCGCTGGCCGCCTGACAAGCGCGAACCGCCGTCGCCGACGACCATGTCGAGCCCGGCCGGATCGCGCGCGAATTGGTCGACATGCGCGCGCTGGATGGCCTGCTCGATGTCCGCACCGTCGGCGCCCGCGAGCTGACCGTACGCGATGTTGTTTCGCAGGGTGTCGTTGAACAGCATCACCTGCTCGGTAACCAGGGCGATCTGATCCCGGAGACTGCGTAGCGTGTACGTATCGATCGGATGGCCGTCAAGGCGAATCTCGCCCCGCGTGGGGTTGTAAAAACGCGGTATCAGGTTTGCCAGGGTCGACTTCCCGCTGCCGGAGCGGCCGACCAGGGCGAGCGTCTCACCAGGCGCGATCGAGAACGATACGCCGCGCAGAATGTCGTCGTCGCTTTCTTCGTAGCGGAACCAGACGTCACGGAACTCGATACGGCCTTCGACGCGGTCTACCTCAAGCTCGCCAGCATCGGGTTCCGGCTCCTGATCGATCTGGGAAAACACATTGGTGGCGGCCGCCAGACCGCGCTGCAACCGGGCTGTGACTTCGGACAGGCGCTTCGTCGGATTGGCGAGCAGGCCGGCACATGTGAGATAGGTGACGACATCCCCCGCGGAAAACGCGCCGCCGATTTCGGGCAGCAGCACGAGGGCCACGACCCCGCCGAGCAGACATGCGACGATCAGTTGAATGCCCTGCGCGTTCATGGCCTTGGTCGCCGCGAATTTGGCGCTTCGCCGTCTGATGCGATCACTGGCTTCAACGAAACGATCGCGCTCTCTTGTTGCCGCGCCGAACGCTCGGACCAGCCTCTGGCCGGCGATCACCTCCGACGCGACCTGCGCCACTTCGCCCATCGACACCTCGATATGTTCGCTGATGCGCCGGTAGCGGCGCGCTCCGGAGCGCACCATCAGGGCGATGATCGGCGCGACAACAGCGAAAATGATGGTCAGCAGCCAATTCATGTAGAGCATGAATCCCACCAGGCATATCACCTTGGCGCCGTCCTGCAGAAAGATCCGGGCGGTGTCCGTCACCGTGTCACGCAACTGGGAGACGGAGTAGGTCAACCTGGAGAGCAGTTCGCCCCGGCCACTGCGGTCGTAATAGGCGCTGGGTACCACGAGCAGGCATTCGAACAGCTCGCAACGAATGACGTGCACGATGCCGAACGAGATGCGCGACAGCAGCAGTTCTCCGGCGACTGCTCCCACCGCGCGGATAGCTGCGGCAGCGACCATCAGTCCCGGATAGAACCAGATCGCACTGGTGTCGGACGAATCAGCTGCCTTGAAGGTGTCGATGATCCCGCCGAGGAGGCGTGCGAAGTAAGTCTCGGCACCGGCGGAGACGAGAAATCCGAGCACCGCGACGACAAACCAGAACCGGTACGGTCGCAGGTAGTGGAGCAGCCTCCAGTAAAGCGACAGGTCGCCCTTCTGGATCGGATCGGACTGTTCCGATTCCTCTCGCTCGGATCTTGCGTCAGGGCTCATTTTGCGATTGGCGTACTACCGCCGCTTTCGATTCACCATGTGTATCGCCCGGCCCCCCACGGCCAGGGCCGCTTCGTGCACGGCTTCGGCCAGTGTCGGATGCGCGAACATCGTCAACCCGATATCTTCAGCGCTCGCATCGAATTCCATGGCGATCACCGCCTGCGCGATGAGTTCGGATGCCTGGGAGCCGAAGACGTGTACGCCCAGGATTCGATCGGTGTCCGCTTCGGCGACAATCTTGACGATGCCGTCCGCATCGTTCGCGGCGAGCGCGCGGCCGTTGGCGGCGTATGAGAAGGTGCCGACGTTGTACGCCTCGCCGTCGGCCTTGAGATCCTGTTCGGTCTTTCCGACCCAGGCGATCTCGGGATGCGTGTAAATGACGTTCGGAATGCAATCGTAGTTGACCATGGGCTTGTGGCCGGCGATGCGCTCGGCGACCATGACGCCCTCCTCCGCGCCCTTGTGCGCGAGCATCGGACCGCGCACGACATCTCCCACGGCATAGACGTCGGGAGCATCGGTGGCGCAAAGGTCATTGACATAGAGGAAGCCGCGTTCGTCGAGGTTGACGCCGCTGTCCGGCGCCAGCAACCCTTCGGTGTACGGGCGGCGGCCCACCGCGACAATGAGCTTGTCCACGGTCAGCGCGTGGTTGCCATCCTTGTCCTGGTAATCGACGGCCACTTCTCCCGAGGCGCCCTCGCCCTTGGCCGCGGCCCCGGTAACACGGGTTCCGAGGCGGATATCGAGACCCTGGCGACCGAAAGCGCGCAACGCGTCACGCGCGACACGCTGGTCGGCGATCGGCAGGAAATCTTCCAACGCTTCCAGCAGGACCACCTCGGCGCCGAGCCTGGACCAGACGCTACCGAGTTCGAGGCCGATGACACCAGCGCCTATCACACCGAGCCGCCGCGGCACCGCGTCGAATTCCAGCGCGCCCGCGGAGTCGACGATCAGACCCGGGACGAGCGGCACGGGATCGATCTCCATCGGCACGGAACCGGGCGCCAGTACCACGTGATCCGCGGCCAACTCGGTGACCGCGCCCTCGTGATTCGTATATTCGACGCGCTTGTGGGCAAGCAACCTGCCCTGGCCCGGCAGCGAAACCACCCCGTTGCCGCCGAACAGCGCCGCGATGCCGGACGTCAGTTTCCCCACCACGTCGTCCTTGCGCCGCATCATCCTGGCCACGTCGATGGACAGGCCTTCGATACCGATTCCCAGTTCGCCGAAGCGGTCAGAGGCTTCCATGTACTTGTGCGATGCGTCGAGCAGCGCCTTGGACGGAATGCAGCCCCAGTTCAGGCAGGTGCCTCCGAGCGTCGGGCGCCCATCCCCGTCCACGGACTTGTCGATGCATGCAGTGCGCATTCCGATCTGCGCGGCGCGGATGGCAGCCGCATACCCGGCGGGACCAGCCCCGATCACCACGATGTCGTATTCGTTCGCCATTAGATTTCCAACAGTATGCGGGCCGGGTCTTCCAACAATTCCTTGATCGCCACCAGAAAGCGCACGGCCTCCTGGCCATCGATCAACCGATGATCGTAGCTAACGGCAAGATACATCATCGGGCGGGCGACGATTTCACCGTCTTCCACGACCGGCCGCTGTTCGATCTTGTGCATGCCGAGGATGGCCGTTTGCGGCGGATTCAGTATCGGCGTGGACAGCAGCGAACCGAAAACCCCGCCGTTGGAGATGGTAAAGGTGCCGCCCGACATGTCTTCGATGGTGAGCTTGTTGTCGCGCGCCCGGGCACCGAAGCTCGCGATCTGGTCCTCGATCTGGGCGAGGCTCGCCGCATCGGCATCGCGCAGCACCGGCACCACCAGGCCCCGTTCGGTGCTGACCGCCACGCCGATATCGTAGAAACCGTGGTAGACAATCTCGTCCCCGTCGATGCAGGCATTGACCAGGGGGAACCGTTTCAACGCCTCCACGCTCGCGCGCACGAAGAAGCTCATGAAGCCCAGACGCGTTCCGTTGTGGGCACGTTCGAACGCGTCGCGATAGCGCGTCCTCAACGTCATGACCGGTTCCATGTTCACTTCGTTGAACGTCGTCAGCATGGCGGCGGTCTGCTGCGCTTCGACCAGCCGTCGCGCGATGGACGCGCGCAGGCGCGTCATTGGTACCCGGCGTTCCACGCGGTCCGACGGTGCCGAAATATCGACCGGCACTTCGGGTACCGAGGTTGCCCGGCTGACCTGTGCCGTCGCTGGTGTCGGGGCAGACGCGCTGGCCGGCGGTTTGACCGACGGCATGCGGGCCGCGCGCGAGACATCGGCCTTGGTGATGCGCCCGCCGCGTCCCGATCCATTCAGTTTCGCGATGTCGATACCTTCCTCCTCGGCGAGCTTGCGGGCGGCGGGTGAAATACCCACTCCCGCCGCCGCCTCCGCTGCGGGAGCGATTTCCGGCTGCGCGGAGGGCGCTTCGACCCCGGTTCCCGGCTCAAATCGCCCTATGAGTTCGTCGCTCAATACCGTCTCGCCTTCGGCCTTGACGATCTCCGTCAGCGCACCGTTCGCGGGAGCGACGATCTCGATCACCACCTTGTCCGTCTCGATATCGGCCAGTGGTTCGTCGCGTTTGACCGCCTCGCCGGGCTGCGTGTGCCACGCCGCCAAGGTGCCGTCCTCGATGGACTCCGGAAACGTGGGCGCCTTGATCTCCATAGCCATCTATCCGATGAGTGCTTCTTCAACCAGCCGTTTCTGACGATCAATGTGCTTGCTGAAATAACCGCTGGCCGGCGACGCGAACCCCACCCGTCCAGCGTAGAACAGGTACAGCGACACATCGTGCCGCGCCAGGACCCGTCGAATGTGGTGTTGGCTCGAGTACCAGGCGCCCTGGTTCGCCGGTTCTTCCTGGCACCAGGTGGCGTATTTCAGGTTCTTGTACGGCGCGATGACTTCGCCGAACTCCTGTTCCGGGAACGGATAGAGCTGCTCGATGCGCACGATGGCGACATCGTCGAGTTTCCGCTCGCGCCGCTCCTCCAGCAAGTCGTAGAACACCTTCCCGCTGCACAACACCAACCGCTTGACGCCTACCGGATCGAGATCGTCCACCTCCGGAATCACGGTGCGAAAACTACCGTCGGTCAGATCCTCCAGAGAGGATACGGCCAGCTTGTGCCGCAGCAGGCTCTTCGGGGTCAGCGCCACGAGCGGCTTGCGCAACGGTCGCATGACCTGCCGCCGCAGCATATGGAACATCTGCGCCGGCGTCGTCGGCAAACACACCTGGATATTGTGTTCCGCGCAGAGTTGCAGGTAGCGCTCCAGCCGGGCTGACGAATGTTCCGGGCCTTGCCCCTCGTAGCCGTGGGGCAACAGCATGACCAGACCGCACAGCCGCGCCCACTTCGTCTCGCCGCTGGTGATGAACTGGTCGATCACCACCTGCGCGCCATTGGCGAAGTCGCCGAACTGCGCCTCCCATACGACCAGGGCCCCCGGCGTCGTTGTCGCGTAGCCGTATTCGAAGGCGAGGACGGCTTCCTCCGACAACAGCGAATCGTAGACCTCGAAGGTCGGCGCGTCCGCCGACTCCTGCAAGTGTCGCAGCGGCTCGTAGCTATCGCCGGTCTTCTGGTTGTACACAACCGCGTGTCGGTGCGAAAACGTGCCCACGCCCACGTCCTGGCCCGTCAACCGGACGGCATGCCCCTGATCCAACAGCGTCGCGTAAGCCATGGTCTCGGCGAATCCCCAGTTGATGGGGGCGGCGCCAGCACTCATCCGCTTGCGGTCGGCCAGCAGACGCTGCACTTGCGTGTGCACTGCGAATCCGTCCGGGACCGAGTTGACCTTGCGCGCCAACTCCTGCAAGCCGGCAAGATCCACGCGCGTGTCCGCCGGCGTTGTCCACTCGTGGCCCAGGTAGGGTCGCCAGTCCACGAACATCTCCGCATCGGGTTCGTGCACCAGGCTCCTGGCGACGTGATCGCCGGAGTCGAGCGAAGTCCGGTAGTCCTCAGCGAGCGCATCCGCTTCTCCCGGAGCGACGGTGCCCTCTTCCGCCAACCGCCCGGCGTAGATTGCCCGCGTCGTCGGGTGCTGCCGGATCGCCTGATACATCAGCGGCTGCGTCTTCATCGGCTCCTCGGCCTCGTTGTGGCCGCGGCGCCGATAGCAGACGAGATCTATGACCACATCCTTCTTGTATTGCATGCGGTAGTCGACAGCAAGCCGTGTGACAAGCATGACGGCCTCGGGATGGTCCGCGTTGACGTGGAATATCGGCGCCCGGACCATCTTCGCGACTTCCGAGCAATACTCGGTGGAACGGGCATCGTCGATGCGATGCGTGGTGAAACCGATCTGGTTGTTGACGATGATGTGCAGCGTCCCGCCGGTGCGGAATCCCCGCGTCTGCGACATCTGGAACGTCTCCATCACGACGCCCTGCCCGGAGAAGGCGGCATCGCCATGAATGACAATGGGCATGACCAGGTCTCCGGCGGAGTCTTGCCGGCGATCCTGCCTGGCGCGCACGGAACCTTCGACTACGGGCGCGACGATCTCGAGGTGGGACGGATTGAACGCGAGCGCGACGTGCATCTCGCCTCCGGCTGTTTCGACATTCGAGGAGAAACCCTGGTGGTACTTGACGTCTCCCATCGCCGCCGTCTCCGCCAGACGCCCCTCAAACTCGTCGAACAGGTCGCCGGGATGCTTGCCGAGGATGTTGACCAGGACGTTCAGTCTGCCCCGGTGAGTCAAGCCGATCACAGTCTCGACCACACCGTGCGCACCCGTGCGCTGCAACGTTTCGTGCAGCATGGGTATCAGGCTGTCGGCGCCTTCGAGGCTGAACCGCTTCGTGCCGGGATACTTGGCATGGAGATATTTCTCAAGACCCTCGGCGGCCGTCAGTCGCTCCAGCACGACACGTTTCTCCGCCGCGTCCAGCGCGAGGTTCGAGCGCGCCGTTTCCACGCGCCGGCAGACCCACAGTTGTTCGGCGGCATCGGCGATGTGCATGTATTCCACCCCGATCGACGAACAGTAAGTGCGTTCCAGCGCATCCAGGATATCGCGCAGTTTTGCCGTTCCGACGTCAAAAAAATGCGCCGAGCCGGTCTGAAACACGGTGTCCAGGTCGGCGGGCGAAAGCCCGTGATAGGCAAGGTCGAGTTCCGGGGCGTCTGCGCGGCGCCAGACATCCAGAGGATCCAGACGCGCGCGACGATGACCCCGACTCCGATACGCGGCGATCAACTCCAGCACCCGCACCTGCTTCGTGGCGTGCTCGTCCGAAATTTCGGTGCTGACCTTTTCCGGCCGCGCCCGCAGGCGGTTGCGTCCAAGTCGCCCGAAATGGTCGATGATGACGCTGTGCGGCACATCCGGCGTTTGCCGCTGGCGGGGCAGACCGTCGAAATAGTCGCTCCACTGTTCGGCGACCGCGCCCGGGTCGTTCAGGAACGACTCGTACAACGATTCGAGATACGCCGCGTTGCCGCCCGAAAGATGGCTGCTCTTGCGCATCCGCTCAACGAAGGAATCCGCCATAGTGCTCTAGCCCGCTAGTCCAGGACGCATGAGACGCTCCGACATCTGCCATGTGCGGCGCGTGTCGGCATCTCTATTGCATGAGAATGACCGCCCGGTCAAGTTCCGTGCGTAATCATCATCGACTTGATCTTGCCGATAGCGCGGGTCGGATTCAGGTCGCGCGGACAGACGCTGACGCAGTTCATGATGCCGCGACATCGGAAAACGCTGAAAGGGTCTTCGAGATCGGCAAGTCGCTCGGCCGTCGCGGTGTCGCGGCTATCGGCGAGAAAGCGATACGCCTGCAGCAGTCCCGCCGGCCCGACGAACTTGTCCGGATTCCACCAGAACGATGGGCATGCTGTGGTGCAGCACGCGCATAGGATGCATTCGTAGAGGCCATCGAGCTTTTCCCGCTCTTCCGGCGACTGCAGCCGTTCCCGCGTCGGTGGCGGCGAGTCGTTGATCAAGTACGGTTTCACCCGCTCATACTGCTTGTAGAACTGGGTCATGTCGACCACGAGATCGCGGATCACGGGCAGTCCCGGCAACGGCCGCAGCACCAGCCGACCGCGCTTGCCCACCTCCGACACGGGCGTGATGCAGGCAAGTCCGTTCTTGCCGTTCATATTCATCCCGTCCGAACCGCACACGCCCTCCCGACAAGAGCGCCGATAGCTCAAACTAGGATCACTCGCCTTGAGCATCTCCAGCAGATCCAGGACCATCATGTCTCGGTCCGTCGGCAGATCGACAGTGACGTCTTGCATCCGGGGCGCCTCGTCCGTCTCGGGGTTGAAGCGATATACACTGACTTCCATACGCACTCCTTAAGTAGCTGCTAGTAGCTGCGCTCTGTCGGCTCGAACGGTTCGACGAGGTTGGGAGCGAAATTGACGCGGCGTTTACCGACCCACTTGCTGGTCGGAAGGTACAGCGAGTGGCATAGCCAGTTTTCGTCGTCGCGCGTCGTGTAGTCCTCGCGCGCATGGGCGCCCCGGCTTTCCGTGCGCGCCTCGGCGGCGATGGCGGTCGCTTCCGCCGTTTCGAGCAGATTGTCGAGTTCCAGCGCCTCGAGGCGCGCGGTGTTGAACGCGGCGCTCTTGTCGGCGAGGTAGGCGTTGTCGATGCGTTCCCGCAATTCAGCCAGCGAGCGCATGCCGGCGCGCATGTGCGTTTCCGTTCGGAACACGCCGAAATTGGACTGCATGACCTCCTGCAAGGCCTTTTTCAGCTCCGCCACACCTTCGCCGGAAGTTGACGCGTCCCAACGGCGCAGCCGTCCGCATGCCGCTTCTATGTCCGCATCGCCCGGATCGCGCGCGCTGGTCCCCTGGCGCATGACCTCTTCCAGATGCACGCCCGCCGCGCGGCCAAACACGACGAGATCGAGCAGCGAGTTGCCGCCCAGCCGATTGGCGCCGTGAACCGAAACGCAGGCGACCTCGCCCACCGCGTACAAACCCTCCACCGGCCGATCCTCGTCGCTGTCTTCGTCGCGCGTGAGCGCCTCCCCGTTCACCCGGGTAACGATGCCGCCCATCATGTAGTGGCAGGTGGGCACAACCGGAATGGGCTCCCTTACGGGATCGACATGCGCGAACGTGCGCGACAGATCGAGAATGCCCGGAAGCCGGCTGTTCAGCACCTGCTCGCCCAAGTGGTCGAGCTTGAGCAGGACATGATCCGATTCCGCGCCGCAACCCCGGCCTTCTCGCATCTCGATGATCATGGACCGGGAGACCACATCCCGGCTTGCCAGGTCCTTGGCATTGGGCGCGTAGCGCTCCATGAAACGTTCGCCGTCCCGGTTGACCAGATACCCGCCTTCGCCCCGGCTGCCCTCGGTAATCAGGACGCCCGCACCGTGGATGCCGGTGGGATGGAATTGCCACATCTCGATGTCCTGCACCGGCACGTCGGCGCGCAGCGCCATGCCGATCCCGTCTCCGGTATTGATATGCGCATTGGTGGTCGTCGCATAGATACGCCCCGCGCCCCCGGTGGCGAGCACGGTCGCTCGCGATCTGATGAACACCACCTCTCCGGTTTCGATGCGAATGGCGATGGCTCCAACGACGACATCGTCCTGGTTCTTGACCAGATCGACGGCGAACCACTCCGACAGGAACACCGTTCCCGCGCGCATGTTCGCCTGATACAGCGTGTGCAGCAGCGCATGTCCCGTGCGGTCCGCCGCCGCGCATGTGCGCGAAGCCTGGCCGCCCCTGCCGAAGTCTTTCGACTGGCCGCCGAACGGTCGCTGGTATATGCGGCCGTCCTCGTTGCGCGAAAACGGCAAGCCCATATGTTCGAGTTCATAAACGGCCCGCGGACCGGTGGAACACATGAACTCGATCGCGTCCTGGTCGCCGATGTAGTCCGACCCCTTGACCGTGTCATACATGTGCCAGCGCCAATCGTCGTCCGGATCCTCGCTGCCTATGGCGCAGGTGATGCCGCCCTGGGCGGAAACGGTATGCGACCGGGTTGGAAATACCTTGGACAGCACAGCGATGTCGAAGCCCGATTCCGCGAGCTGCAGACCGGCGCGCATGCCGGCGCCGCCGCCGCCAATGATCACGCCGTCGAATTCCAATGTTCGCAAACGGTTCAAGCGAGTCTCCAAATCACCGAGAACCCCCACGCCCCGTACAGGAAGAGCACCAGTCCGACGGCGACGAGATAGGCAAAGCGAACGACGGTCGCGAAACGGCCGAAGTAGTGCGGCCGCAGATAGTCCGTGCCGATGGTCCACATGCCGATCCAGGCGTGCGCGATCAACGAAGCGACGGCGAGCAAGGCGAAGACCATCATTGCGGGGCTGGCAAAATAGCGCACGAGTTCGACATGTCCCGCGTCCGGGTTGACGGCGAACCAGCCGGCGACGCAAAGGGCGAACAGCGCCAGGATCACTGCCGTGACGCGCTGCGCGAGAAAATCGGACAGCCCCCTGCGGCCGAAGCTTGCGACGTTCGTTACCACAGCCACACTCCGAGGCCAATCGCCGCAAGCGCGGACAGGACGAGCGCGAGCCACGAAGCCCTGCGGCCCCCGGCAAGCGAATCGCCGATGTGAAAATCCAGCAGCAGATGCTTGATGCCCGCCAGGAAGTGATAGCTCAACGCCACCAGCGTCACCCACAGGGCGACTTTGCCTGCCGGCGCTTGAAGCAGCGCCCGGGCCTCGGCGAAACCGGTCTCCGACTGCAGGGCCAGATCGAGTAGATAGAGCAAATATCCCGCGCCGACGAAGAGCATCGCGCCGGTGATCCGATGCGTGATCGAAGCGACCGCCGTGACGGGCAGAAAACTCGTCGGCGAAAGATCGATGGGGCGATCAGTGCTCACTACGCCGACCGTTCCCGCGGAGGAAATGCCGCCTCGAACAACAACGTACCGCCATTTGGTCCCCGCATTGCGAACCGCATTGAGCCGGGAATAATAGTGTAGCCCACGTATTTCACCAAACCGCGGATTGGGTGACCGAATGTCATTTGGTTTCAATCATTTGCTTTCGGTTTTCGGAAATCCTCCGAAGCCGGGCCCTGCGCTGCCAGAATACGCCCGCCGCTGCTGGTGCGCCTCGGGCCGCCATCGGCGGCTATAGCCGATACACCCGGGCCGCGGTGCCGTAGAACATCGCCTGCTTCTCGTCCTCGCTGAAATCCGCGACGATCTTCTTCAGCCCGTTCCACAACACGTGGTAGGCGATGGAGAGCTTGTCTACCGGGAAGTTGCTCTCGAACATGCAACGTGACGGCCCGAAGCATTCGATGGTGTGCAGGTAGTGCCGTCTCTGCGCCTGGACAAACTCGTCGGAGGTTGGCGGCAATTCCCGCCTGTCCCAGCCGAAACCGTTGTCCGGCATCGCCAGACCGCCGAGCTTGGCAATCACGTTGGGACAATCCGCGATGGCCGCCATATCCTCCTTCCACTGCGAGAAGATCTCTTCCTGCTTTCCCGCATAGTGGCCGACGCCCAACGGCGTGCCGAAGTGATCGAGGACCATCGTCGTTTCCGGCACGGCGCGGGCGAGGGCCGCGTAGTCCCTATTCTGATGAAAAAAGTGCCACGTATCGTAGGTGTAGCCGAGCTGGCCCAGCCTGCGCACCCCCGCTCGGAAATCGTCTTCACCGTACGGACAGGGCCGCCCTCTCCCGGAATTGGAAAGCGTGCCCGTGGAGTCGTACGGCCCCGCATGGCGGATGCCGCGAAACAGGCCCCGACCCGCTTCCTCATGCGCTTGCAGGACCTCTTCGACGCCTTCGGCAAGGCGCATGTCGGCATGACCGACGATGCCGGCGATGGTCGCCGCCCCTTCCCGCGCCGCGCTTTCCTCGGCGACGCGGGCAATGAACTCGGTCTCGCCGACAGGCTTCAGGTGCTCCGGGCCATCCTGTCGATAGCCCGAACGACAGTCGATAAAGACGGTCTTCTCGATGTTGTGTCCGGATTCCGTGTCGCGCCAAAGATCTTCCAGCATGTAGGCGCCCAACCTGGCAGGCCTTTCCCAGAGGTGATGATGCGCATCGATGATCGGCCGCTCGGGATCGATCGCCTCCTCCGCGACTGCGGCGTACCACTCCTTGCTCTGTGGTTTCGGCATGCGCTCCTCCCGTCTTTGGCCCTTGGCTCAGTGCATATTGTCGCTCATAGCACAATCGCGCGCTTCGCCGCATTGCAGTTGCGGTCGGATTGCATCGGGTCGGTCGACGCCCGGCCCGGGTGTCGCCGACGCGATATGCTTAAGCGATGTTCGACCCCATCGGAACGCGGATCAACCTGGCGCTCGCAGCGATGAATGCTGCGCCACCCGCCGACACGCCCGAACTGGACGTCCTGTTCGCCAAGCTTGGCGCGGGCGCGCGCGACCTCGCCGAAACGGAACAGCAGATATGGACCATATGGTGTTCGCACGAGGATGACGCTGCGGCGCGCGCGATGCACGCAGCTATCCGCACGCTGGAGGCCAGCGACTTCGTGAGCGCCGGCAAGACGCTGGACAGGATGGTCCGTCGTTGGCCGAGTTGGGCGGAAGCGTGGAACAAGCGCGCGACCCTGCGCTTCCTGGAAGAACGCGACGCCGATAGCCTGAGTGACATCGTCCACACCCTGGAGCGCGAACCGCGGCATTTCGGAGCCCTGAGCGGCTTTGGCCAGATCTGTCTACGCAGCGGCGACATGGAGTCCGCGCTGCTCGCCTTCGAGCGCGTCCTGGCATTAAACCCCGGTACTAAACAGTTACTCCAAGCCATTGAACAAATGCGTAAAAAAGTAACGCGCACCATCCACTAAGCGCACGATATCCTCGATAACCATGACGGACAAGGCACCCGAGGGCACGAAGGCGGGGGGTCGAGATTGCGCGCATTTCGAGCCGTTTTGGGCGGAAGTCACCGCAGTCCGGTTTGACAATCGAACACGGCTGTCGAGACAATGATCGGCTCACTGGAGCACACGTTCCATCCCCGGGAGGATGCGGCAATATGGCAGAACGGATGGCGAGCCTGAGCGTCGACTCGAAGGATTCGATCGAGTTGCCAGTGCACGCCGCGAGCGTCGGCCCGGACGTGATCGATGTGAGCGGACTTACCGGTCAGGGATATTTCACCTACGACCCCGGTTTCGTCTCCACCGCTTCCTGCAACTCGAACATCACCTATATCGACGGCGACGAGGGCATCCTCCTGCACTGCGGATACCCCATCGAACAGCTTGCCGAACGCTCGGATTTTCTGGAACTGTGCTACTTGCTGTTGAACGGTGAACTGCCCGCGGCCGCCGAGAAGGACGATTTCGTCGAGACCATCAGGCGCCACGGCAAGGTGGACGAGCAACTCCTTAATTTCTACAGGGGATTTCGCCGCGACGCGCATCCCATGGCGATCATGTGTGGCGTGGTCGGGGCGCTGTCGGGCTACTACCACAACTCCCTGGACATCACGGACGCATCCCATCGGCGGGACACGGCGCATCGCCTTATCGCGAAGATGCCCATCCTGGCGGCAATGAGCTACAGGCACACGCTGGGGCTGCCATTCATTTATCCGCGAGACGACCTCGACTACGCGGAGAACTTCCTGCACATGATGTTCGCGCCGGCGGACAGGGACTACGAGGTCAACCCGGTCCTGGCGCGCGCATTCGACCGCATCTTCCTGCTCCATGCCGATCACGAGCAGAACGCCTCGACGTCGACCGTGCGCCTCGCCGGCTCCACGGGCGCCAATCCATACGCCTGTATCGCCGCGGGCATCGCGGCCCTGTGGGGACCCGCCCACGGCGGCGCCAACGAGGCGGTGCTCAACATGCTTGCCGAGATCGGGACACCGGACAATATCGACAAGTTCGTCAAGCGGGCAAAGGACCCGGACGACCCGTTTCGGATCATGGGATTCGGACATCGGGTGTACAAGAACTACGATCCCCGCGCCCGGGTCATGCAGCAGACCTGCCGCGAGGTGCTGGACGAACTCGGCGTGGAGAACGACCCCACGCTGCAGATGGCGCAGCAACTGGAGAAGATCGCGCTGGAAGACGAGTATTTCGTCGACCGGCGGCTATATCCGAACGTCGACTTCTATTCCGGCATCATTCTGCGCGCGATAGGCATTCCCGAAGACATGTTCACCGTCATCTTCGTCACAGGGCGCACCCCGGGCTGGATCGCGCACTGGTGCGAGATGGTGGCGGCGCCGTACAAGATCGGGCGTCCGAGGCAACTCTATACCGGCGCGTCGCGCAGGGACTTCGTTCCGATCGACCAGCGCTGAGCCAGTCGCGGCGGAACGTCAGGCTCCCTGCACGTCGTCGACGTGCCGCAAGCGTTCGACCAGGCTGGACGTGTCCCAGCGTTCGCCGCCGAGCGCCTCCACCTCCGCGTAGAACTGATCGACCAGCGCCGCCACCGGCAATCGCGCCCCGAACTTGCGCGCCGCCGCCAGCGTCATGTCGAGATCCTTGCGCATCCACTTGACGGCAAAGCCGAAGTCGAACTCCCGCTTTGCCATGGTCTCGGCACGGTTATCCATCTGCCAGCACTGCGCCGCACCCTGGGATATGACGTCGATCACGAGGCCGACGTCGAGACCCGCCTTTTCCGCGAAGTGCATGCCTTCAGACAGGCCCTCGATGATTCCCGCGAGGCACAACTGATTGACCATCTTCGTGAGTTGGCCTGATCCCACATCGCCTATCAGCGTGACAGCGCGCCCATAGTGCTGCATGACGGGCTCGGCGACGGCGAAAGTGTCCGGGTCGCCACCGACCATGATCGTGAGCTGCCCGTTCTCAGCGCCCGCCTGGCCGCCGCTCACGGGCGCATCGAGAAACCCGGCGCCCCGCTCCGCCGCCGCGCTCGCGAGGTGACCGGCGAGTTCCGCCGAGGCCGTCGTGTGGTCGACCACTATCGCGCCGGATTTTACCCCCGACAACACGCCACCTTCGCCCAGCGTAACGCTCCTGACATCGTCGTCGTTGCCAACACACACGAAGACGATGTCCGCGTCCCGCGCCGCCTCCGCGGGTGTTGGAGCCGCATCTCCACCGTGCTCCGCAACCCAGGCGTCCGCACGCGCAGCGGTGCGGTTGTAGACCCGAACATCGTGCCCCGCAGCGGCCAAATGGCCCGCCATCGGGTAACCCATGACGCCCAAGCCGACGAATGCCAGTTTCTTTTGATTGTCCATAGTCACCTGCCCGCCAATCCAATATTCACCTTACCGCAAAATCGGGACACACACCGCTACCGCACGCCTCTGCAATTCGGACACAGCCAGTATCTATCTCGAAGCGGAGGAGAAATCGCGCGCAAGGCGTGGACGATGTCATACGTCGTTGCGTTTCGGACACACGCGGTCTGCGCAAGGACGGCGATGCCCGGTCTGCCCGCCAACTCGCGTTCCCGTTGGCCGCGGTCGGATTCCGAGAAATCCGCCCCGATACTACGGAACGCGATTCCGGTGTAATCTCTGTCTTAGGGCCCTGAGGGCGCTTTACATCTATTGTATGTATTGGCTGTTAGCCACGTTCTTTTTCCTCGCGCTAGTCTTCTCTTTCTTCTGCTCGTTGTGGGAAGCGGCGCTGCTAAGCATCACACCCAGCCATGCGCGCCTGCAGTCTCTGCAAGGCACCCGTACCGGCAAGTGTCTCCAGGACTTCAAAACCAACATCGACCGGCCCCTGGCCGCGATTCTGACGCTCAACACGATTGCGCATACTGTCGGCGCCATCGGCGTAGGTGAAGAAGCCGCCACGATATGGGCGCAGGCAAATCCATGGGTCACGAGATTTCTGGTTCCCGCGACGATGACCATCTCGATATTGGTGTTTTCGGAAATCGTACCGAAGACCATCGGCGCGCTGTATTGGCGGCACCTGGTGGCATTCACGGTCCACTCGATACGCATCCTGACGGTCGTGCTGGCACCCTTCGTGTGGCTGAGCCAATACATCACCCGTCGGTTGAAGAGCGGAACGACGCAACCCGTATTGACCCGAACGGATCTGCTGGCGATGGCGGAACTCGGAGCGGAGGAAGGCGTCTTCGAGGTTGAGGAAAGCGAGATGATCGGCCATCTCATCCGCTTCCAGACGATCCAGGCGCGCGATGTCATGACTCCTCGAACGGTGGTTGCCTTGGCGTCCCAGACCGAAACCATCGCCGAACACTATGGCAATGCCAAGCGGATGCAGCGTTTTTCGCGGGTTCCCCTGTACAACGACTCCATAGACCACATCACGGGTTACGTGTTGAAGGATGACGTACTCACGGCGCTGGTGGAGGGGCGGGGCGCCGAGCCGATCGCGAACCTGCGCCGCGAGATCGTCGCGGTGGGCGAGACCTACGCCATCACCGACCTGTTCACCACCCTGCGGTCGCGCCAGGAGCACCTGGCCGTCGTGATGGACGACTTCGGCGGCATGGCGGGTATCGTGACGATGGAGGACGTCATCGAAACGCTTCTCGGCCTGGAGATCGTGGACGAGACCGACGCGACGACGGACATGCGGGAGCTGGCGCGGCGCCATCGTATTCGACGGGCGCGGGCGCTCGGCACGTTGGACGGACCCGACGCTCAGGTAGACAAATAGCCACCCGGTTGTGACGGGTAGCTGCACACTCCGTCGAACGCGGGGACACACAAAACACGAAAACTGGAATCCGCATCCGGACACGAGTCACAGGCGCAGACCAATAGTCCGGCGCGTGTTCTGGTCCCACTGGTTTTTTGTTGGGTCCCATCGGGTTTCGAAGATTTTCTTCCGCATCCTGCCCCTCGCGACGGGACCCGAACGGTACGGGCTCGGGATCAAGGGATCATGCAAGGATGGTGGTGATGTCCGTCCCGAATCCACATAATCGACGGGTCATGTCGCGCAGATCGCTACCCAGTGTCGATGCCGTGCTGACGGACGCCTCCATCGCGCCCGTCATCGCGCGTTGGGGACTGCAGGTGGTCAAGGACGCCGTGCGCCAACTCCAGAAGGAAGCCCGAAGAAGCGAGGTTCCTGACTGGGCAACCAGAACTTCAGAGTACGCCCGGGCGCTAGAAGACTGGATCACTGCCCACGTCGGACACGGATACCGGCGGGTATTCAACCTCACGGGTACGGTCATCCACACCAACCTCGGCCGCTCGGTCCTGAGCGCGGAGGCGATGATGGCGGCCGCCGCCGCCGCCACTGCGCCCGTCACCCTCGAGTACGACCTGCACACCGGCCGACGCGGCACCCGCGAAAGCATCGTCACGCACAGGCTGAAGCTCCTGACCGGCGCCGCAGCGGCCACGGTGGTGAACAACAACGCCGCCGCGGTGATGCTCGTGCTCAACACCCTGGCGCTGGACCGATCCGTACCCGTATCCCGCGGAGAGTTGATCGAAATCGGCGGCAGTTTCCGCATTCCCGACATCATGGCCCGGTCCGGCAGCCACCTGGTCGAGGTGGGCACGACCAACCGCACGCATCCCGGCGACTACGAAAACGCGATCGACAGCACCACCGCACTGCTGTTGAAGGTGCATCCCAGCAATTACCACATCGAGGGATTCACAACGTCGGTCAACGCGAAGGAGCTTGTCCGCCTCGGCCGGGCGCACGACCTTCCGGTCTGCATCGACCTCGGCAGCGGCACGCTCCTGGACCTCGAACGGTTCGGCCTCCCGCACGAACCCACGCCCCGCGAGATGATCGCGGCCGGCGTGGACCTCGTCACGTTCTCCGGCGACAAGCTGCTCGGCGGCGCGCAGGCGGGCATCATCGTCGGTCGCGCCGACCTCGTCGCACAGCTCGACAGCAACCCGATGAAGCGCGCGCTACGCGCGGACAAGATCACGCTCGCGATCCTCGACGCGACGCTGCGCGCATACGAAGACGAAGCCACCGTGACCGAACGCATCCCGTTGCTCGCCACGTTGACGACGCCCCTTGAGGAACTCGACGCGCGCGCTGCAGCGGTATCGGAAACGCCGTCGGAAGATCGGGACACACACCGCTGGACGCACGGGATGGAATTCGGACACAGACGGTATCGGTCTCAAGGGGAAGAGATGTCTCGCGCGCGACTCGGGCGATGTCTTGGGCGACGTGGCGGCGACGGCGGCCTCGCTTTGCCGACCAGGGCTATCGACGTGGCGTCTCGGTCGCAGCGACACTGCCAGCCATGGCCACGCCGCGACACAAGCTCGTCGACCCAGAGCTCCCCTGCGCCTACCACTTGGCATCCCGCTGCGTGCGCCGCGCCTGGCTTTGCGGCCGCGACAAGCGCACCGGCCGCGACTACTCTCACCGCAAGCGCTGGCTGCTCGAGCGCCTGCTGCTGCTGGCCCGCTGCTTCGCCGTCGAGGTCTACGCCTATGCCATCATGAGCAACCACTTCCACATCGTCGTGCACTACGATCCCAAGGCATACCTCGCGTGGAGCGACGAGGAGGTGGCGCGGCGCTGGGTCGACGCGTTCCCGCCCAAGGCGCACTGCGCAGCCGCGGCGAGCAAGGCCGAAGCGCGCGCGCTGCTGCTCGGCGATCCAGACCGCCTTGCGAGGGCGCGGCGCACACTCGGCTCCCTGTCCGACTTCATGAAGCACCTGAAGCAACCAATCGCGCGGCGCGCGAACGAAGAGGACGGCTGCGACGGCCACTTCTTCGAGCAGCGCTTCTATTCCGGCGCGCTGCTCGGCGAAGAGGCGATGCTGGCGGCTATGGCCTACGTCGACCTGAACCCGGTGCGGGCCAAGCTGGCGCAGCGGATCGAGGAGTGCCGCGATTCCTCCGTTGGTGCCCGCCTGCGCGAGAACAACGCCGCTGCGCTGGCCGCCTACCTGCGGCCGCTGGCCTCCGGCTTGGCACCGGAAGCCGCGCCGGGGACTACCTCCACACCGCGCCTCGGCGTGACGCTCGGCGGCTACGTCGCACTGCTGCGCGAGATGGCCGAAGCCGAAGCCGCGCCAGCGGCACCGGAGCCGCTCGACCGCGTCGCTCGATGGATCGTCCGCGCCGCCTCCCTACGCAAGCGCCAGCGCGCCTACGGGCCCGCCGAATCGCTGCGCCAGTGGACCGGCGAGCGCGGCTTCCAGCTGCGCGAAACGCCCCTGCCCGCCTGATCCCCACCTAGCAAGAGATCGTCTTCACCTCGCTCCCGGAGACGCCTTGACTCCTTTCTAGCGGCCTAAACGGCCGCCCCCAAACAAGCCGTTTTGGCAGCGCCGCACCCTTTATCCCACTAATTGGCCCTTCCCGAGAGGTAGACCTATTATTGCGATACATACCCTACCGGGACTATGTGTTATGTGTGTCCCAAATCGTATCGCGGCGCCTGCGATCAGTTATAGTTGTTGACGTGAATTTTTCCCGTTTCCCCCCTGCATCGACTGCGCGCCATACTTTGTGGCTGGCCGGGCTCATGGTGCTCGCGTCTGTCCTCCCCGCGAAGGCTCAAGAGCCGGTGGACCGGCTGTTCGTGGCGGATGGGCTTCGCATCGTGGAAGCCGAAGGTCGCGATCTGGTCGTTCTGCCCTCGTACGCGGGCTCCGCGGGCTCTGCGGGCGCCTTGGAGCCGGCGCCCGACGGCTTCGCCGCGCAGTCGTTCGAAGACGCCTCGCGGCGGATTCACGTCGTCACTTTTGAAGGCGACACCTTCAGGGCAGCCACGCCCCTTGACGGCCCCCGATCATGGATCGTCTTCGATCCCGTCCGGCACGCCTTTGCATCGCTCCTGCCGAGTATCCGCATCGAACTGGACGCAGGCCTGCACCTCGACGCTGTCGCGGCGGAGGTCAGCGCAACCGGCGTCACGGTATTCGAGTCGCTGGGCTTCGCCATCGTAGATCTGCCCGAGGATCTCCACCCCGCCGACGCCGTTGCGCGCGTGCGTGAACTCCCCGGCCAGCCCGATGCAGCCGTGCGGCTGCGCGGGCCCCGGATCGAATGGCGATGAGGCGCGACCATTTCGCGGCGCGCCACCCCACGTCGCAGGCCGCATCTGTCATGAGACCTCTTGAGCCGGCGAAAGGGTTCCAGTTCCGGGCACCGCTTCCCAGGGGCGCAATCGCGGTTTGCGCGGCGCTGTGTCTGCTGGCCGCGAGCGGCTGCGGAGGAGGAGGCTCCGACAGGCCACCTCCCCCGCCGCCGGCGACGATATCGCTGGCCGTCTCCGGCGACGTCAGTATCGAGGAGGCGGAGAATCCGAAAGTGCGGGTGAACGTCGAGCTCGATGTGCCCGCCTCCGGGCCCATCGGCGTGCGCTTGCACTTCGGCGGGACCGCCGATCGAGGCCGCGACTACGAGGTTCGTGTCGACGGTTTCACAATACCGCCGAACGCCACCTCCGCGACGGCGAAGATCGACGTCTACAGGGACTTCGATGAGGAAGGGGACGAAACCATCGAGGTCGCCATTGGTGCGTTCACGGGCAACGCGCGGATGGGCGACCCGTCCTCGGTCACGCTGACAGTGCTCGACGGAGAGGCGGCGACGGTAGACAAGACGCCGCCGGACGAAGAGGAAAGCCTTGCCGTATTGCTGCCGTTCTTGTACGGGGTGACCGAAGACGCCGTCATTCTGTTGGTGGCCGCGCTGGTTCCCCTCGACGCGTCCGCGCCCGTGCCACTGGTGGCGGAGTGGTCCACGGACAGTGCCTTCAACGCTGACGTGCACACGATCGGCGCGTACGAAATCGTCCCAACCGACGATCCGTTCGAATTTTTCCTGACCGGCCTCCGCGAGTTCCGGCTGCCGCTGGAGGAGCTGTCGCCGAACACGCACTACTTCATCCGGGCCTACCTGGGAGAGCCACCGCCTTCGACCGCGTTCGGCGCAGGGTACTCAAACGTGTTCCTGAACGGCTTCGCGACCAATGCCAAGGGCCGGGTCGCCGTGCAGTGCGAAGCGCCCGATCGAACGCCGGCCGCCGGGGGCGGCGACCCGCTGTTCGCCGAGCAATGGCACCTGCGCAACACCGGGCAGACGGCTTTCTCGGATCGCGGCGGCGCCACCGGCGCCGATCTCCGCATCGCGACGGCGATCGACTCGGGCCGGAACGGCGCCGGCGTGAAGCTGGCGGTCATCGACACGGGGCTTGAGATCTGCCATCCGGACTTGGCCGCCAACACCAGCGCGGGCGGGTCGTTCAATTTTGGCTTCCCGGCCAGACCCGGTTCGTCGCGCGCTGACCCGTTCAATTTCAGCACCATCGGTGACCACGGCACCAGCGTGGCCGGCGTCGCCGCGGCGGCCGCGAACAACGGCTACGGCGGGCGGGGCGTGGCTCCCGAGGTCACGCTGGTGGGGTTCAATCCGCTCGAAGCTACCGGTGGGGAGGTCGACGATCCGGGGGCGGGGGTGCAAACCGCGATGTTGCAAAGCCTCGGGGGGAGCGACCGCGATCCGGATTCCGCCAGCGTGGACATCTTCAACATGAGCTTCGGCTACGTGGCCCCATCGGAAAATTCGCCGGAAGAGTTCGTGCGGCTGCTGACGATGGGCACCGGGCAGCTTCGCTCGGGCCGCGGCGCGCTTTACGTGAAAGCTGCAGGCAACGCTTTCGATATCTGCGATCAGATCCATCCGTTCAACCGAGAGCTGGGCTGCATCGCCAGCAACGCGGATCCGGACCAGAACCTGCCATGGATGATCGTCGTGGGAGGGTTCAACGCCGACGATGTCAGGTCCTCCTATTCCAGCGCCGGCGCGAACCTTTGGGTCGTCGGTCCGTCGGGCGAGGACGGTGTCGAGGGCCCCGCGATGATCACGACCGACCAAGCCGGCGCGCATGCGGGCTTCAGCCAGTTTCCCCAGAACCGCCTGACGAGCGCGCATCCTCTGAACCGCGATGGTGACTACGTCAGCGCTTTCGGTGGCACGTCCTCGGCGGCGCCCGCCGTCGCCGGCGCGGTCGCCATCCTGTTGGGCGTCAACCCGGAGCTCACCTGGCGCGATGTAAAGCACATCCTCGCAACCTCGGCGCGCATGATCCACCCCGATATCGCGGAGGTTCGTGCCGCGTTCAACGGGGCGCCGTACGTCGCACAGCACGCGTGGCAGACCAATGCGGCCGGCTACGACTTCCACAACTGGTACGGGTTCGGCGCGGTCGATGTCGACGCCGCCGTCGCAATATCGGTCGACTACACCGCCGATAGCCTCGGGTCCTTCGTCGAATCGGAGTGGTTCGCTACCAGCATGGAGGCCGAAATGCCGCTACCCATCCCCGACGCAGACGGCGCGGGTGCGAGCGCGGTTCTGGACATCGCGGGACTGCCCGCCTCCGCCAACATCGAGGCGGTGGTCCTGGAGATCGCGGTCGAACACACCAACGCCTTCGACCTCGGCGTCACCCTGCGCTCGCCCGCGGGCACGGCCAGCGTGGTCAATCCGCCATTGAATTCAGTGCTCGAAGGCTTCCCCGGACTGCAGGATTGGCATCTACTGAGCAATGCGTTCTATGGCGAGAACCCCAACGGCACGTGGACGGTCCATGTGGCAGACCTCGCCGACGGCGACACTGGCAGCGTGACCGGCTGGCGTTTGCGCTTCTACTACGGCGAGCACCCCGCGAACTGATCGGCGATCCGCCGAGTGATCTTCCTTGCGGCACGAGAACATGGGCTGCATGTCTGAGTATGGGCAGCCCAGTGGTAGGCGTCCCGGGGACACTCTGACGCCGATTCCCGTCTCGCGACTTCAGCGGCCGCCCTAAACGAGCCGTTTTTCCAACGCCACCCTCCTTCGTTGCGATAGGTATCCTCGCGCAGGTCTGCGCCTGTTGCTGCGACACATCCCCAACCCCGACTTGTGTGTCCCAAATCCGCAAGGTGTGTGTCCCAAATCCGCAAGGTGGTTATGTGTGTCCCGAATCCACATAATCACGCGCCATGTCGCGCAGATCACTACCCAGCGTCGATGCTGTGCTGTCGAACGCGTCCATCGCGCCCGTCATCGCGCGGTGGGGCCTATTGGTGGTCAAGGACGCGGTGCGCCAGTTGCAGGACCAAGCCCGAGCGAATCAGGTGCCGGCTTGGGCGGGCAAGATTTCGGACTACCCGCCGGCGGTTGAAAACTGGATCATTTCCCGGGTTGGACACGGTTACCGGCGCGTGTTCAACCTCACAGGCACGGTCATCCACACCAATCTGGGCCGCTCAGTCCTGAGCGCCGAGGCGATGGCGGCGGCAGTAGCGGCGGCAACTGCGCCCGTCACATTGGAGTACGATCTGGCAACCGGCCGACGAGGCTCGCGCGAGGGCATTGTCACGCATAGGCTGAAGCTCCTGACCGGCGCGGAGGCAGCCACGGTGGTAAACAACAACGCCGCCGCGGTGCTGCTTCTGCTCAACACCCTGGCACTGAATCGATCCATTCCAGTATCGCGCGGAGAACTGATCGAAATCGGTGGCAGCTTCCGCATTCCCGACATCATGGCGCGTTCGGGCAGCCAGCTGGTCGAGGTCGGTACGACCAACCGCACACACCTCAGCGACTACGACAATGCGATCGACAGTTCCACCGCATTGCTGTTGAAGGTGCATCCCAGCAACTACCACATCCAGGGATTCGCCAAATCCGTCAGCGAAAAGGAGCTCGTCGGCCTCGGCCAGGCGCGCAACCTGCCGGTCTGCGTCGATCTCGGCAGCGGAACGCTCCTCGATCTGGAACGGTTCGGTCTGCCGCACGAACCGACACCCCGCGAGATGATCGCGGCGGGGGTGGACCTCGTCACGTTCTCCGGCGACAAGCTGCTCGGGGGCGCGCAAGCCGGCATCGTCGTCGGACGGGCCGACCTCGTGGCGCAGCTAGACAGCAACCCGATGAAGCGCGCGCTGCGCGCGGACAAGATCACGCTCGCGATACTCGATGCGACCCTGCGCGCGTACGAAGATGAATCCACTGTCGCGGAACGCATTCCGTTGCTGGCGACGCTGACGACACCGCTCGCGCAACTCGACATGCGCGCCGCCGCAGTATCGAAAACGTTGACGAACCGCATAGACGATACGCTGTCCATCAGTGTAGAGGCATCAGAATGCCAGCTCGGCAGCGGTGCCTTGCCCAACCAAAGCGTGCCGAGCCGAGCCGTCGCCATCTCCGGGCCCGGCCGATCCATAGAACGATTGGCGGCTAAGCTCCGCGGGTTGGCCATTCCCGTCGTCTCGCGCCGCCAATCCGGACGCCTTTGGCTCGATATGCGGTGCGCCGAGCCGCTGGATGAATTGATCGCAACGCTTGAGACCCTGACGGCGTGATCGTCACACTCGCCGGCCATGTCGATCACGGCAAGACGGCGGTCGTGCGGGCATTGACAGGCGTCGACACCGACCGATTGACGGAGGAGCAGCGTCGCGGCCTGACCATCGACCTCGGTTTCGCCTACGCCGACTTCGGCGGCGTTCGCATCGGCTTCGTCGACGTGCCCGGTCATCGTCGTTTCATTCACAACATGGTTGCCGGCGTGGCCCGGAATCAGTACGCGCTGCTGGTCGTCGCCGCCGACGACGGCGTCATGCCGCAGACGCTCGAACACCTGCAGATTCTGAAGTTGCTCGGTTTGCGACAAGGCATCGTCGCGATCAACAAGATCGATCGCAGCGATCCCGAACGGGTCGCTGAAGTGCGGCACGATGTCGAAGCGCTGACAGCGGACTCGTTTCTGCGCGCCGCCGACATCGTCGACATCTCCTGCGCCGACGGCCGCGGCATCGACACGCTGCGTTCGCACATTCAACGCGCCGGCGAAGCGTATGCCGCGACGGTGGAAGATCGCGCCTTCCGGCTGGCCGTCGACCGCGCGTTCTCCCTCCGGGGCGTCGGCGTCGTTGCGACCGGAACCGTCGTATCCGGTGCCACCCGCATCGATGATCGGGTGGCGCTGGCGGCAACCGGCCAACCCCTGCGCGTTCGCGGACTGTTCGTTCAGAACGCACCCGCTCAACGCGCCGTCGAAGGTAATCGCGTCGCTTTGAATGTCACAGGGGCACGTCTCGAAAACCTTGCGAGAGGCGACTGGATCGTTGCCGAGTCCAACGCGGGCACGACTCGGCACGCAACCGTGGAACTTGAGGTGCTGGAAGACTTTCCGCGCGCCGTGCGCCACTGGGCGCCCGTCCACGTCTATGTCGCGACCAGCCACAACCAGGGAAGGGTTGGTCTGATGGACGGTTCGCCGGTGGAACCCGGGACCGCCGCCGCAGTGGATATCGTGTTGCACGACCCCGCCCACATTGTAGTCGGCGACCGCCTCATCCTGCGCGACCAGGACCTGGACCGGACGTTGGGCGGCGGGTCGGTCATCGATGTCGATGCCCCGCTTGGGCGCCGCCGGGCACCTGACCGCCTGGCCCGTGTCGCCGCATTGCGCAATACGTCACCCGCCGAGGCCCTCGCCGGTCTGGCGCGTCGCGACGCGACACATGCGCAAACGTTCCAGCGAAACTGGAACCTGACACCGGACGCCATGACCAAGTTGGTTTGCGAAACAGGACTGATCGAACACGGCGAACACGTCGTCCATCCGGAACTCGCGAGCGCGACGCAGCGCGCTGTCATCGACACATTGACCAAGCATCACGAAACCGATCGCGCCAGCAGCGGCATGTCGCAGGAAGCGCTGGCCGCCACCCTGGGCGCATCCCCTACGATCACGCACATCGCCATCGAAACCTTGGTCAACAACGGCACGGTTCGAGCGCGGTCAGGCAGTTTCGCCCTGGCCGAACATAGCGCCGAGATTCCGCAAGCCCTTGCCAGGCTGTTTGATCGCGCCGAGCCACTACTCGACTCCGCACAACCACCGAGCCTCGGTGATTTAGCCAAGGCGCTTCGAGCGCCGCTCCGCGCGTTCGAACGCGACATGCGCGCATTGGCTGCCCTCGGGCTATGCCAACGCGTCAGTCCCGCCCGCTACTATCTCAACGCGCATCTGCGCGCGCTAGCCGACATCGCCCTGCGGCTGCCGGAGGACTTCACCGTGCGCCAGTTCCGCGACGCGTCCGGCATCGGACGCAACGTTGTCATCGAAGTGCTGGAACACTTCGACCGCAAGGGCTTCACGCGTCGCGCGGGCGATAGCCGCCGCGTCGTGGGCGACGCGAGTCGAGTGATAGACTGACTCAGCGGAAGAGCATCGCTCCCGGTGGGGCGCGCGGCCTTCAAAGCCGTTGAGACGCGCGAACCGTGTCTGGTGGGTTCGACTCCTACCTCTTCCGCCAACTGCTCTTTTCTCACCCCGTCTCAACGACACTATTTTTGTGTCAACAAGTACGTATTAACAATAGCTTATTATCATTTTGTTAAGTGAATTAAACTTGTATGAAAACTCCCGACACGCTATGCCGTCCCAACATTTCGTGGGGACGATTGTTGGGACGTTTCCATGTCGAAGCTAACCAAAGCGAAGTGCGACGCGCTCACGAGACCCGGCCTTCACGGGGAAGGTGGCGGCCTTTACCTGCTTGTGAAACCCACCGGCGGCAAGTCGTGGATCCAGCGAACTACCATCCACGGCAAGCGCCGGGATCTGGGTCTCGGCAGCTTCCCGCACGTCTCCCTGGCCAAGGCCCGCGCGCTCGCGGCGTTGAATCGCGTGACCGTCGCCGACGGAGGCGATCCGCTGGCAGGGAAGCGCCGCGGACAGGTCCCCAGATTTCGGCAGGCCGCTACCAAAGTCTATGAGTTACACCGACCGCGCTGGCGCAGCGGCAAACATGCGGCCTACTGATGGGCGACACTTGAACGACACGCCTTGCCGCATCTCGGCGACATCAAGCTCGATGCCATGTCGCGTATCGATATCCTCGACGTGCTCACCCCTATCTGGACGAGCAAGCCCGAGACAGCCAGCCGCGTCCGACAGCGCGTCAGAACCGTCATGCAGTGGGCGGTGGCGCGCGGTCACATCGAGGCACAACCCGGCCGGCGAAGTGATCGATGGCGCCCTGCCGGCCATGCCGAAAGTCAAATCACATCTTCGCGCACTTCCCTATTTCGAAGTCCCGACGGCCTTAGCGGTCATCGACCAATCCCGGTCCGGTCCTGCGGTTGGTAGTCCACCGGTACGCTGCCCTCAACGAAGGCGCGCACCTGCTCCAAGGTCGCCATGCGACGGGTGCTGAGTTCCACAATCATCCCTCCATGATCGTTTGGAACCCCCTTCACCATCACCTAGCGTTGGAATCAGCCTCCTCGTTCACAATCATTTGGCATTGGAGAAGGCTCCACGAGCGTTTTCCAATGAGAAGATGAGCCTGAACGAGGCTGGGGCTTGCGCTGAGGGCCTGGCCGGTCTGGACGTGTTGCGATGCCGGCATCGTAGTTGTTTGGGGCGGTCTTGAGCAAGGCTTCTGGAGCGTGGCACAAGCCCCCCCTGAAAGGGCTTTCCCGGAGTCGAAAAACCGCTTGTGTGCATACTGTCTTTTCGCGAAGCGTAGCGCTTTCAGGGGGGCGGCGCTGGGCGACCCCCTCAGGCCGCGGCGTTCACGGCACGGCCGATGGCCCGGAACAGCTCGTCGCGCGCGCGGTTCGCCAAGCGGTTCGCGTGCAGGTCGGACATCGCGTAGGCGGTCTTGTCGAGTTCGCCGAAGGTCACGCCGGGCTTGAGGAAGCGCCCCGCGTCGGGCAGGGACTTCAGCTTCTCGTAGGGAGTGGCCACGTCCTGTCGGCGATACCGGCGGCGGATCTTGCCGTCGCCGTCGCGCTCCTCGGTGGCGAACAGGCAGGGATGGTGGTAGTTCAGGTACGGCGTGAGCACGCCCTGCGCGAAGGCGTTGACCTGGGGCGCGAAGCGCTGCGGGATGTGGTCGTGGCCGAGCCACTTGCGCACGACGGAGGCGTTCTTGCCTTCGACGAGGGCGTTGTCGTTCGAGCGCCGGGCGCGCGACTTCGTGAAGCCGGGGACGTGCAGCTTGTTGAGCAGCGCCGCGACCCGGTGGTTGATGTACTCGGAGCCGTTGTCGGCGTGGAAGCCGAGGACGACGAACGGCAGCGTCACGAGCATCTCTTCCAGCACCGGGAGCAGGAAAGCCTCGGAGATCGCGGCCACCGCGCCGACATGCTCGAACTGGGTGACCTCGTCGATCAGATTGATGTCGTAGACGCCCTTCTCGCGGTCCCGGTCGCCCTGGTGCACCGTGTCCACCCGGACGAAGCCGGGCTTGCCGCCCGGATCCGGGCGCCGCCTCTCGCCGATGCCGACCGTCGTCGGCCTGGTGCGGTTCACCGTGGTCCGCTTGGCGCGGTAGGTCGTCGTCCGCCGCAGGTTGTACAGGTGCGACGCGGACAGCCGCGACAGGCGCTCGTAGCGCCGGTCCCCGAACACTTCGAACTCCCGCCGCAGCACCTCGCACGCCGCCGGCCCGCAGAGCTGGCCGCCGATCTCGTCGGCCTCGGCCAGCAGGCGGATGTCGGCCGGCGTGTAGACCCGCGCGAAGGGCCGACCGCTGTTGCCGCCGCGACGGTCCTCGATCCGCCCCGTCTCCCGGTACTGGGCGATGAGACGGGTCACCTGCGCGCGGGAGAATCCCGTCGTCTTGCCGAGATACTCGCGCACCGCGCCCTTCCCGCGCCGGTCCAGCGACGCGTAGCGCAGACGCACCAGCGTCCGGCGCGCGAACCCGTACGCGGCCTCCCGGCCCTCGGGCTTCAAGTCCACCTCCGCGTTGCCGCCAAGGAAGGCCTCGATCTGCTCCACCGTGCGGAGCCGTTCGGTCTGTAGCGTCACGATCATCCTCCGAATGATCGTCCAGACCGCTGTTCAGGCTCATCTAGCGTTGGAAACCGTGCCCCTCCCCAGGCTCACTTAGCGTTGGACAACTCTCCACGCTGACGCGGAGCGCACAATCGGCTATGCTGCACGCGCCTGTCTGCAATCCCGCATGCGCTTTTCCTCGACAGCCCGCCAGGGGAGCCCGCGTCGGAGCCGACATGCGTCGCGTGTGGCTGCCTCCAATCCGGTAATCCGGGAGCGAGGTCCGCATGTGAACTTCTGCTACCGGAGATAGAAAACTTGAAGATATACGTCGGCAACATGCCGTACAGCGTCACGTCCGAGGATCTCTCGGACATGTTCAAGGAGTATGGTGATGTGGAGGAAGCCACGCTCATCATGGACCGGGAGACCGGTCGCTCCAAGGGCTTCGCCTTTGTGGAAATGAAGAGCAACTCGGATGCCGACCGGGCCATCAAGGGTTTGAATGGGACGCAGCTCGAGGGGCGCGCGCTCACGGTCAATCAGGCGCGGCCTCGCGAGAGTCGCCCGCGCCAGGATCGTTCTTCCCGACGCTGGTGACAAGGGCGGATCCGGCGGGTATTGCCCTCGCCCTCACGAAGGGTGGGTCAGTCCCCTAGCAGCGCTTGTTCCACTGACCCTGCGGGGCCTCTGTAGCTGGCGCGACGTCCCAGTTCGTGGGTCGCTGACGAAATGGATCGCGCGCCGTACGGCGCGCCGTCTACTCGTTGGCTTCCGCCATTCGATCGCGCCCATGAAGGCCCTGATGCTCGACGCATAGCGGCAACGCAGGGCCAGCGTGTCGCGCATCATCGACTAAAGGCGCCAGACACGGTGGTTGGGACGACCCCGCGGCGCTCGAGTGCGCGGGCGTTTGATGAGCCTCCTGCGGCAAGAATCCGCAACCGCAATGGAGTGGCAGCTACAAGGCAACGCTGCTCACCAAGCACGATGTGCGCATTGCCCTGGGCATGCGCTATCTCCTTATCGAAGCGGCGGAGAAGGTCGGAGCCGTCATCGCGGCCGCCGTGAAAAATCCGGTGAAACGACGATCGACGCCTCAACCCTAGTTCAGCCGATGCCGTAGCACGCCCGCCGCCTGGAGTTGTGAACCTCGGTGTCAAGCATCGGCGCCTCGGGCCACGACGAAGACGGCAAGCCGACCTGCGAATATCACCGATGGCCAAATGCGCCATCCTTATACGCCCCATGAATGGAAGTGAGCCGTAGCCATGCCATCAGTTCCAAACACCAGCACAGGCGTATTCGCTGTCTTTGAGACCTACCCTCCAGAAATCCGCAAGCAAGCCATGCGGCTGCGCCAGCTTGTGCTGGATATTGCAGCGGCATTGGCCGAGGTTGGTGAAGTGGACCTTCGTGCTCAACGAGTTGCGGACCCCGACGTACAGTGATCAACGGCCATCGAGAACTTGGTTGCCTCGAGCGGGGTCGACCACCATCCCGCTCAACCCGGTGAGGCAAGCAGGAATTTCAATGGAATGTGCAACCGCTCCCGCCATGCTCTCGGTGAGTGGTCAGCACCTTCAAACCGTCAAGTGATCCAATCCTCACCGGCTCGATAACCCTTGTTCCGCATCACTTCATCCATCTTCAGTTGATAGGGTCCATAGTTGGCATCAAGAGTTTCGGTACCATGGTCGAAGTAGACTCTATGCGATCCGGCAGCTGGCCAGTGGTCATCGAGCCATTCGATAAGGACTCCTTCCGCAGTGTTCCAGTGGGAAGACATGCAGGCTGCGCCGCCAAAAATATCCGGGTATTCGGCGATGGCGTAAGCGGAGATCAGGCCACCCATGCTTGATCCAATAACGAAGGTGTCTTCCCGATTTGGCCGTGTGCGGTAGGTCTCATCGATGAACGGTTTGAGTTCTTCGACAAGGAACTCCAGGTAGTTGTCGGATGTGAATTCCTCGCCATCAAAATCCTGCTGCTCGCTGATCAACCACTGTCTAACCTCGTCGGTCAGGATTTTCTGCGGCATGTACTCGGCTCGCCGGCTGACCTTCTTCCTGTCGTTCATCCACACCGAGACGACAATCGCCGCCCTGATCTCCCCTTCCCGAATAAGCCGCGTCATGGTCTTGTCTACGTCCCACAACCAATCGGTACCGGCGTACGGCGAATGGCTTCGATCAAACATGAACTGACCATCGTGCATATAGATAACCGGATATCCATCGGCGGATGCGGCGCCATAATCGTCAGGCAACCATACATCCACAGTGCGAGTTGCGATGCCTGTAGAAGGGAAGTCCTGATAATGGACAAGGGTGCCGGGGTTTGAACTGTCAGTCATCTCCGCTTCTCCCCCGCGTTTGGCACGATCCTCGGAGTGCCTGGCCCCTGGCAATCAGATCGGTACATTCCCCTACCCCATTGGTGTTCAATCGAGACTAGCAACGAGGAATCAGCGCGGCCAGGGTGATTGACGCCGAAGGTCACCCAAAACCACCGAATCATGCCGTTCCACAGGCGAGGCGCGTCCTGGCTCAGGTGCAGTGTTGGGCCATGTGTCCGTCCTCCTTCGCCGCGGCGCACGCCATGGGGTCCATCGTCCCGATATGGCGGGCGGTGGCAAACGGAGGCTGGAATCGCGGAAAGCGTTGTTGACGGGAGGCGTTCTCCGTGGCAAAGCCGTTGGTGTTACCCACCATAGGAATAGGAGAGCCGCATGGCGTCCGAAACCGACTGTCCTGATGCCGGTCCTCCGGCCGAAACTCGACGCAATGTGCTGAAGGGCTCTGTCGCCGGTCTCGCGGCCGGACTCTTCGCCACGTCGCAGCCGGCGCTTGGCCAGAACCCTGCCACCGCGCGCGCGCTCGACTCGCCATCCCCGCGTTCGACAGCACCCACGAACTCAAGCCGCTGCCGTTCGGATCATCGAGCCTGAAGGGGCTGTCGAAGGGCTTGATCGAGTCGCACTGGTCGAACAACTACGGGGGCTCGGTCAGGGCCCTCAACGAAACGAACCGCCGGCTCACCGCGGCGCTGGCCGACCCCGACCTCCCGGCGTTCGTATACAACGACCTGAAACGCGAACACCTGATGCGTTCCGGCTCCGTCGTGCTGCACGAACTCTATTTCGACAACCTGGGCGGCGACGGGAACCCGTCCGCCGATCTGCGCGGATTGATCGGGCGCGCGTTCGGCAGTTACGACCGCTGGGAGACCGAGTACCGACGGATCGCGGCAGGCCTGGGAGGCGGCTCGGGGTGGGTGGTGCTGGGATACAACCGGCAGTTCAGCACCCTCGAGAACTACTGGATGGCAGACCACATGCACTTCCCGGTCGCTACGGAGCCGCTGCTGGTGATCGACATGTACGAGCACTCGTATCACATGGACTACGGTGCGGCGACGGCCGTTTACATCGATGCGTTCTTCGCAAACGTCCGGTGGGATGTGGTGTCGGCCAGGGTGGAAACGCTGTAGCGCCCCAAAGCCGGCGCCAGTCGGCTCGTCGGCTCCGGCCCAGCCGCGCCGACCGCCAGCGAGGTCCGACGTCAGTCGACGATCGCCTGCCGGATGATGTCTTCGAAGTCGCGGCGCGCAGACCCGTACGGTTGCTGCAACATGATGACGCCGGCGAGTTCCTCGGCCGGGTCGGTCCAGGACAATGTACCCGCCGCGCCGCCCCAGCCGAACGCCCCCGCACTGCGCCGGCTATTCGCCGCAATCGGGTCGAGAACAACCGCGACGGTATAGCCGAAACCCATTTCCTTTGCCCCCTTCGAGGCGCCGGCGAACAGATCGCCCACGTGGTTGCTGGCCATCATCGCGACGGAACCGGGGCTGAGCAGACGACGACCGAAGAGTTCGCCGCCGTTCGCCAGCATTTGCTGGAAGTGGAGATAGTCCCCCGCCGTGCTCCACAGTCCACCGGAGGTCGTCTCACCGTCCCGCTTCGACATGTCGACACCCCGGATGACGACCCGTCGCGATATCTTCGATGGCGGCACGCTGAAGTGCGTGTCGTTCATTTCCAGCGGATCGAAAATCCGCGTCTGCATGAACTCCGCGTATGGCATGCCGGAGACGATCTCGATAATGCGGGCGACCACCTGGAGCCCACCACCGTAGGACCAGTGCGATCCAGGTTGGAAATCCAGTGCGAAGTCCCCAAGCGTGGGAATGTAACTGGCAAGCGTCATGCGCTTTGACTCGCCTTTCAGCTGCGTTCCCAGGCCGCCGCTCACGAGCCCCGAACTGTGCGTCAACAGGTGCTCGATCGTCATCGGCGTTTGTGCGGGGATGAGCCGATGCGCCGGCGGGTTGAGGCGATCGACCTTAAGCGGACTGATGTCTTTGTCCGTGGGATCCGTCAGCACCGCCACCTGCATGTCCGCGAATTGGGGAATGTACTTCTCCACCGGATCGCTCGGGCGAATCAGTCCCTCGTCGATCAAGATCATCGCGGCGACGCCGAGAACCGGCTTCGTCGACGACGCCATGACGAAAATCGCGTCTTGCGGCATCGGGCGTTCGGCCCCGACGTCGATGAGCCCGTGGGCCTTGAAGTGAACCACCTTGCCCCGACGGGCCACGGCGGTCACCGCGCCCTGAATCTTGCCAGCATCAATGTGCCGCTGCATCGCCGCGTCGATCTGCTGCAGCCGCTCCGTGGACATGCCGACCGACTCTGCCTCGGCGACGGGAATTTCACCGCCGCAGACCGCGATTGACGAGATAGCGCAGATGGTCACAAGACCTGCTCTCAAGTACATACCGTGGTGCCCCGCCCAAAAGAGGCAGGATTTGGGCGCGGGCGTCCCTTGTCAACGTCGATGTCGTCCGGCATCGAGGCGAAATCCCCCACAACCGCCTGGCGCTCGGCGCTGCGTATGAAAAGCCGCCACTCCTACCTCTTCCGCCACCCCCCGCAGCCTTCACGCCCTAACTGAACGCAGCCCCAGACGGCACTGACCCTTGCAGCGAATTCCCGCCCGCCGAGGACGACCGCGAGCAGATCAATCGCGCAATATATCGCGCAAGTAATGACGCACGATAACCTAACCGCGCAATATTAGTTGCGCGATAAATTTTATCGTGCAACAATTGCGCAAACCGCGCAACCGTACAGCACCCATGCTCGAGAACACGTTCAGTGACATCGAAGCCGTCGTCGGTCGTCACCCCGACGGCATCGGCGTGAAGGACATCGCCCGCGAACTCGATGGCGCGGTGCCGAGGCGCACCCTTCAGTACCGGCTCGCGCGGCTAGTCGCCATGCGGCGGCTCGTTAGGGGAGCACAGGGACGGAGCACCGTCTACCGGTTACCGCCAACCGTAGATGTGGGACTCCATGTCCGCGCCGGACGCCCGACCATGAGCCTAACGGTCGACGCCGTCCCAGACGATCTCGCCCGGCTTCGCGACGATCTGCGTCAACGGCACCTCTCGCAGCCCTCCGGCCAGCGCCTGCCCGTCGGATATCGGCGCGAGTTCATCGACGATTATCGTCCGAACGTCAGCGCCTACCTTTCGGCCGAGGAACGGACAAGGCTTCGCAGCCTGGGGGAGTTCCACGAGACGCCGCAGCCTGCCGGAACCCATGCCCGTCGGATTCTCGACCGGATGCTCATCGACCTCTCCTGGAACTCGAGCCGTCTGGAAGGCAATACCTATTCCCTGCTCGACACCAAACGCCTGATCGAACTGGGATATCCGGCGGCCGGCCGGAACATCCGCGATACGCAGATGATCCTCAACCACAAGCACGCCATCGAGTTCCTCGTCGACAGCGCGGACGACGTCGCCCTCAATCGCCGCACGATCCTCAACCTGCACGCGATACTGGCGGAAAACCTGCTGCCGGACCCCGCGGCCCCGGGCCGGTTGAGAACGATGCCCGTCGGCATCGGCGCCTCCGCCTACCGACCTCCCGAAGTGCCGGCGCAGGTGGAAGAGTGCTTCAACCGCGTCCTCGCCACGGCGCAGGTGATCTATCATCCACTCGAACAGGCGCTGTTCTGCCTCGTTCAGCTGCCGTATGTCCAGGCGTTCGACGACGTCAACAAGAGACTCTCGCGCCTCGCGGCGAACATACCGTTCATCAAGCACGACCTTTCGCCGCTCTCGTTCAACGACGTGCCCCGCGACTACTACACCGATGCGCTCCTGCTGGTATACGAGCAGAACGAGACCAGTCTGATGAAAGACCTGTTCATCTGGGCCTACGAACGTTCCGCGGCCCGCTACGGCGCCATCAGGCAGTCCGTCGGTGAACCGGACCCGTTCAGGCTTCGCCACCGCGAGGCATTGCGCCAGATCGTTGGAGAAGTGGTCCGCAACCGTCTAAACGTCGAATCAGCCGCTGCCCGTGTTGCCGCCTGGGTCGAAGCGAATGTGGAGGCCGGCGACCGCGCCCGCTTCCTCGAGATCGCCGAGACGGAACTCCTTGGACTGCATGAAGGCAACTATGCCCGTTATCGGGTGTCGCCCCGCGAGTTCGACGCCTGGCGAGAAGTCTGGGATGCCCGCACGTAGACGCTGCGCGGATCCACGCAAACGCCCCGCGTTCGGAATCCACGCCATCGCCAAGTGCCGTAAGTCCCCGAAACCACCCACCTCACCTGACAATGCGAATCCTCGCCGTACTGCCCTCTACCGATATCGAGTCGGCCTTGTCCCGCGGAGGGTTGCGTGACGGCCCAGTGTTCCGTCAAACTCTAATATTAGGGTATACGGACTTGAGCTTGCAGCGCGCGTCGTCGACTTTCGCCGCCGTCGTCCCGACCCCGCCTGGCGCCAGGACGAACCGGCCTGTTCGGCGTTAGCCTTCCATTGCGGCTTGCTCTTCTTCGGTCATGTCTCGCAATTCCAGACGGTCGCCCACGCACAATATGCCGGGTCGGGATACCCTCATGTAGTTGCCAAACAATAGTCCGCTCCCGAATCGATCCTCGGTCTTGCGGCGAGTCTCGCCCAGGACTTTGAAGATGTTGTTGGCCGGTCGTTCGCCGGTCTCTTGATCCGTCGTAATGATCACGCATCGTTCGGCCGGCGTAACCTGCATCAATTCGACATCGTGGTTGCCGACGAGGTCCATATTGTCTTCTTCGTAGGCGCCGATGCCATCTACAACGACATTGGGGCGGAAGCGGTCCATGCCGATGGGGACTTCCAGATCCTTGTTCAACGCTTCCAGTGAAGCCAGGTTGGTCAGCGAAACATCGGTGGCCGCAGTGAACTTCTGCTTCGGTTTGCCGTGAACGCGCTTCATGCTCGGCACCGGGAAGTTGATCCGCCACGGCTTGTCCGCGCGAATCAGGCGAACTTTCTTTTCGATGATGTCCGATACCCACTCGGCGATTTCATCTCCCTGGTCGATCCCTTCGAACTGGTCAAGGACCCAGGAGCCCGGAACCGTATCTCCTTCCAGGCGGGGACTGTGCTTGTAGATGCCTCGAGTGGCATGCCGCAACAACAACCCCCGACCCGACAGTTCGGCACTGACCGATGCCAGTATCGGGGTCTTTATCTGATCGACGAGCCGGGCATCTTCGCCCACGAAACTGTATTCGCGATCACCTTCTATTCCCCGTTCCGTCAGCACCAATTCGTCGACGGGCCCGCCGCCGCAGCCCTTGACGGGATATGTATAGAGTTCTCGAACCGTTACTTCAGCCATGGGCCACCTCGTTGTTCCTGAGCTGTGTTAGTCGAATCGGCTCCGGATCTCTTTGTCGATCCATCCCGATCCGGGAACAATAGCGTCGACGGGGCCGGCGATCTCCATGTATATTGCCAAGATATGTCGACAAACCGCCAAAACGTCCATCGAGCGACGCCGTTGCTCGACCTCGCAACGAACTCGCTTGTTTCGGGTGTCGCCACGGACTGGAAACCCGGCAGTTTCATCCGCCCTCACCATCATCGCATCAGTCAGCTGATCTACGCGGCCTCGGGTGTCATCACGGTGGAAACGGCCCAAGGCATTTGGGTTGTACCCCCCACCCGAGCGGTTTGGGTCCCCGCTTACACCGCGCACAGCATCAAGATCTCCGGCACCGTCCAACTGAGAACCGTGCAGTTCGGACCCGACATCCCGCCGATCGGCACCGAAAAGTGCTTCGTGGTGCAGATCACCCCACTCCTGCGAGCGGGGATCATCCGAGCAATGGATTTTCCGGGCGATTTTGGTGCGGACAGCCCGGAGGGGCGTCTTGCTTCCGTGATTATCGACGAGATCAGATCCGCAGATGTCGCGCCCCTCCATCTGCCCATGCCCACGGACGCTCGCGCTCGGCGGGTAGCTGCGGAGTTCCGCGCCGACCCCTCGAACCGACAACCGTGCGAGGCTTGGGCACATGCCGCCGGCGCAAGCGAACGAACGTTGGAGCGTCGTTTCCGCACGGAAACAGGCATGAGCTTCGGGAAGTGGCAGCAACAGGCGCGCTTGTTGAAGGCACTGGAGATACTGGCCGCCGGTCAATCAGTGACGGTGGCGGCCTACGATGTGGGATTCAGATCGCCAAGCGCTTTCATCGTCATGTTCAGGTCCGCTATGGGTGACACCCCATCGAGGTATTTCTCATCCTGACTGCGTGTGCGCACCAAAGCCAACCAACTGGACTTCGATTCTTCCGCCGGCGCGGGCCCGTTCGAAATCCTCCCTCTCTGCCAATAAACTCTAGCTGGTACAACCCGCGAGGGTGCCCGGACACGACGAGCGCCGGCGAATTCACCTATCATCGCCACAACGCGGAAACCAGTGGTCCGCGCAGCGATATGGACCGGAAGGAGCACCCGGGATGACTCGAAACGGTCGCCGGGCGCAGGGAAAGGTCCTCCTGGCAGCGTGCCTGTTCAGTTGCATGGCGACGGCGCAGGGCGAACAGGAAAAGGTGCCGCCTGGATCGCGGCCGCTGCGGAACTACCGGCGCTGACCGCGGCAGCCATCGACGAGGCGCGGCGGCTCGTGCAGCCCTCCAATGACCTGCGCGTGGACGCCCTGCTGCGGGCGCTGGAGCGGCGCAGCCTGCCCTACACTGTACAAAGGTTTCCGGGCATCGGCGCGGGGGACGATCCGCAGCCACAGGGGCGGAATGTGATCGTCACCCTCGGCGCCGGCACGCCCGAGGTTATCGTCGGCGCCCACATCGACGCGTACCGCCTGCCTAGCGGCACCTTGAGCGATGCAATGATTGACGATGGGGCCGGCGTGGTGGTGCTGCTGCACGTGGCAGACGCCCTGCGGAACGCCACCCTGCGGCGCCGGGTGCGCATCGTCTTCTTCGATATGGAGGAGACCGGTCTGGTCGGCTCGCGGGCGTTCGTGCAGTCGCTCGATTCGGCAGCCATCGCCGCGATGATCAATGTCGATGTCATCGGCAATGGCGACACGCTGGTATACGGTCCGCAGGCGCCGTCACCCGACGGTTCGCCCGCGCACCGCGTACAGCAGGCGTGCGCGCGCCGCGGCATGTCGTGCGTCGGGATGCCGGGTATGCCGCCCGGCGACGACTTGAGCTTTGTGCACGCCGGGATACCAACCGTTTCGCTCGCGATCTTGTCGAGGGAAGACGCTCACCGCCTCTGGTTGTTCCTCCACGGCGACCTCCCGCGCGACCTGCGCGGGGCTCTTGCGCCCGAGGTCCTGCGCGTCATTCACACCGAACGCGACAACGCCGGGTTGCTCACGCCCGCCGCGATAACGCGGGTATTCCATGTGGTAACCGATGTGCTCCTCGACATGGCCGCAGGGCGGTCCTGACCGCCGAAAGGAGCCGCTCGCTGCCGGAGAAGTCAGCGGGGTCTTCGATCGGCAATGTCCGCTTGAAGAAGTCGTTGACGCCTATCGGTATGTCGAAACAGGGCAAAAGGTCGGCATTGTGAGATTGAAAATCTCCGATGTCGCGGGACCATGAGTGACGCTGGTGCGGGCCGGCGGACTCGGTCGGGCTAAACGGCTGGGCGGTATGGCCGGGTGACGCGGCACAAGCGCTCGCGGCCTGGACTAGCCCCCATATCTCACCAAGCCGCTTGTTGGTTTGTTGAATGTCATTTGGTTTCAATAGGCTATTTCCGTTTTTCGGAGTTCCTCGCGGGAACAGATTGCGCTGACCGCGCCCTCGCTGGTCTTTTTTTCGCGTGCGGGCACATGCTCGCTCCAACATAAGCAGTGGCTATGCTTCCGCTCGCGAGCACCCGCACGCGAAAAAAATCCTGCGCGATCATCGCGGCCCTTGGTGAGATATGCGGGCTAGCGCTCCCACGTCTCTGGCGGCGATCGCGGCTTTCAGTTCGTCTTCTGGACGTCTCGGCATAGCCTATTGTAAGGCCGTCCACGAGCTCGCCATGCAGTCCCATTGCCGACGGACCGGGATGGTGGATGGGGGGCGATCCCTTCGGATTGCTTTCAAAGCGCCGTCCCACGATTCGGGGCGCGTGCCCCAGGGGCTCGACCGTTTGCCTTTGTACGGGCGAGCCCGGTCAGATCGCCGAGTACATTCTCGCCTACCAGGCGATGACGCGGGGCGCCTGGAAGGACCCGGAGGCCGAATCGTTCAAACAGGAAATTCAGAGAATCCCGGCACACCGCTACGGGGGGCTGGAGGACATGGCCGGGGTGGCGGTGATGTTGTGCAGCCGGGCCGGATCCTACTTCACGGGCGAGGTGCTCAACCTGGACGGCGGACACCGCTTGCGATACTGATGCCACGCTGGCTGGCGACTTCAAACCCGGGGTCGTGGCGCATGTCGCTATCCCTCCGGAAGGCCTTTCTCTTCCACAAGACGCAGTAGACGGCGCTCAGGCCGGGCTCCGGTGTCCGCACCTGAAGTAGGTCTTCGGTCCCGAATCGTCGGAGCATGTCAGGTGGTACGGCATCAGCGTGATCTCCGTGCCGGCGATCCGATACGATCCGTTTACGGACTCCGCGAGCATCCCCAGCGCTTCATCGGGTCGCCGTCCATCGAAGGGCTCGTCGTCCGGAATTGCCGAGACTTGCTGTGCCAGCGCAATCGGGCCCCGGGTGAAGGCGACCCACCGCTGGCCGTGCTCACCGTCCTGGACATGCAGGTTCAGTTCGAACCCGGCCTCGATGGCGAGGACATCGCCCCTGTCCCACCGGCGGTGCAACTCGTGGAAACCCCGATCATTAACCGTGACCTCCGTGCTTGCGCCGTTGACCCGCACATCCGAGAGGTCCGTGCCTGCGGGGAGTCTGAATTCGCACGTATAGGTCCCGGGGCTCACGCCCTGGAAGCGAATCTCCGTGGTTGGATCAGCGGGAAAGTCGCTCTCGATTACCAGGGTGCCGCCACCGAATGCTTCGCCGAGTGCCACGGTGCATGGGGCCAGCGTACCGATCGAGAGACGGCCGTCGATCTCGCCAACGAGGTGACCGGCGATCATTTCCATTCCCCGTGGCATGCTCGAGGCGCAGCAGCTGAACCTGTCGGCATAGTCCGGACGCGCCTCGTTGGGGGCCGTGAAATAACACCATCGGATGCCATCCGCATGCTGGTGGCCATGCAGGCTGTTGTACAGGGTCACCTCCGCGGCATCGAGGTACCCGCTCTCGCCTGTGAGTTCGAAGAGATGCAGGCAAAGCTGTATCCAGGTCGCGTCGCAGCAACCCTCCACCGAGACTTCCCAGGGATCGAAGTCTTCGGTGCGGGCAAAGCACTCCCGGTTGGCGTTGTAGGGCATGTGCCGGGTCCACGGACCGCCGGTGACGAGGATGTGGTTCTTCCTGATTTCGCTCCAGCCGTTGATCGCCGTGTCGAGGTATTCGCGTTTGCCGGTGCACCGGTATAGCCGCAGATAGCCCAACAGGTTCGCCATGAGCTGGTAGCCCTTGCCCTCGCCCGGACCCACCACGCTGCCGCCGCTTCGCATCGTGCTCATCAGCCTGAGACCCGGGCTGGCTTCCATTCTGCGGACGATATGCTCGGCGAAATCCAGGTACTTCGCATCTTCGGTTCGTTCGTAGAGCATGACGATCGATTCGAGCAGCGTCGTCGCGGAGATTCCCTTCCGCGTTCCGTACTTCGTCAGGTCCGCCGCGTCCCCGCCGTAGACCTCGATCAGGAGGTCGGCCATTCGCCGGCAGGCGTCGACCACCCGCTCGTTCGGGAACACCGTCTCATAGGTCAGCAGACCGTAGAGGTTGTACCGGTGCGTCCAGACGTCCCACCCGGCACGGGGTTTCTGACCCATCATCCGGACATCCATATCGTCGTGAGGTTTCGCCAGGGGAACATTCTCAGGCCGCGCCACGAAGGTGGATTCGGGTGCATAGGTGCCGAGGTAGCCATCCGGCAACTGCGTGGCCAGCAGACGCTCGACGTTGCGCTCGAGTGCTGCGCGAAGCTTGCCGTCGCGCGTCGCCACCCAGGCGAGCGTGGCGGCATGCAGCCATTTGCCGAGGTGTTCGCCCTGCCAGGGATGGACGCCGGGCCTGTTCTCGAAGCCGTCGATGAGATAGCCCGACTCCGCCACGTACCACAGGCGGTGGTTGCGCCACAGATCTAGTCTTTCCCCCTGCGATCCGGCCACCTCGACCGTGTCAAGTGCTCGCCACCTGTTCACGCTACCCCCACTGTTTGCCCGCTGCCGTAGATTCGACCATATCGACCGCCCGTATGCAGCAAAACATCCGGTTAGAGCGGCAAACGTATCACGGGTCCATGAGCGATTGCTGACGGGCGAAGTCTGCCCCGTTCCCCTCGACGCCCGCGGCGGGTCGCTTCATTTCATTCCATGACGGTCGGGCGCAGTGACGGTGCCAGCCACGCGGTCGGGCGCCAAAGCATCGGCACACGCGGTTGTGCACGCGGGAAGCCTCGATGCGTAAACTAGGCGGATGGTCCGCTCCGACGCCCCCGCATCCGCACCAACCTTTGCGAAGAAGAGGCACAGGCACGCACGGGTTCGGGCGAGGCCGGAGGTCAGCATGTCGGCGCCCTATTGCCATGACGGAGAGTCACGCTACGCAGATGGAATCGTATGCAATGAGAGTTAACCGCCCCTTGGCGGGATGGGTTGTCGCATTCATCGCGGCGCTCGGCCTCCTGGCCGGCTGCGATATGTCGGAACAGGAACCGGCGGCCGTCCCGCCTCCATCATGGGAGCGCTTCACGGACGAATTCATCGAGCGGTACTTCGAGGAAGTACCCACCGCGGGCGTGTGGGCCGGGCGCCACGAGCACGACGGGCAGTTGCCGGACGTCAGCGCGGCAGGGATCACGCGGCGCGTGGCGATGCTACGTGACTTCGCCGACCGGGCGCAGCGGGAGTTCTCGACGGAATCGCTGAGCACCAGCGAAGACGTGGAGCGACGGCAGTTGATCGCCGCAATCGACGGCATGCTGTTCTGGGTGGAAGTGGCCGAATCCCATAGGCATAACCCTGCCTGGTATGCGCGGGCGATCAGTCCCAGTGTCTACGTGTCACGCGACTACGCTTCCAAGGCCGTGCGGCTCGAGGCCCTCACCGCCTACCTGGGAAGACTGCCGTCCTATCTGCAGCAGATGCGCGCCACGCTCGAGCCACCGTTCCCGCGGCCGTTCGTGCGCACGGCGATGGTTCGGTTCGGCGGTCTGGCGACGCACCTCGCAGAGGACGCTCCCACCGTGTTCGCTGAGGCGGAGGAAGGCGCGCTGCAACAGGCGTTCTCCGCGGCGCTGGAACCGGCCGTCGCCGCATTGCGGGATGTCAAGGTCTGGCTGGAACTCCAGTTGGAGGACAGCCTCGACGATTTCGCGCTAGGGGAGGAGCGATACCGCGAGTTGCTCCGGCGCGTCTATCGCATCGATCTCGACTGGCAGACGCTCAAGACGGTGGCTCAGGCCGACCTGGACCGCAATCTCGAATTGCTGCGGAAGACCTGCCGGTCCATCGATCCCGAACTCGCCATCGCCGACTGCGCCGCGCGCGTGCGTGGCGACAAGCCCGCGGAGGGCGCCGTCGCGCGGGCCAACGCGCAACTGCCCCGACTCAAGGCGTTCCTGCTCGGCGCGGACATCGTCGGCATCCCGAGCGACGAGGTGGCGTACGTCGCCGAGGCGCCCGCCTACCGACGCACCAATTCCGCGTACATCGAGACCCCCGGCCCCTACGAAGAGGGATTGCCGGCCGTGTACTACATCGCCGGGCCGGACCCCGACTGGCCAGCCGACGTGCAACTCCAGTACGTCCCGGGGGCGGCGGACCTGCTGAACACTTCAGTACACGAGGTCTGGCCTGGTCACTTCCTGCAATCGCTGTACAGCAAACGCTCGAACAACCGCATCGGCAAAGTGCTCAGGAACGGCATGCTGAGCGAAGGCTGGGCGCACTACGCGGAAGAACTGATGCAGGAGGCCGGATTGGGCGACGGTCGTCCACTGGTGCACGCGGGCCAGATCCTCGACGCGCTGATGCGCGATGTGCGGTTCCTGTCGTCCATCGGTCTCCACGTCGAGGGTATGAGCGTGGAGACCTCGCGCCGGATGTTCTCGGAACTGGCCTGGCTCGATCCCGGCAACGCCGAGCAGCAGGCATTGCGCGGAACCTATGACCCGGGTTATTTCGCGTACACGTTGGGCAAGCTCATCATCGTCAAGATGCGCGAAGACTGGACGGCCGACCGGGGCGGGCGAAAAGCCTGGAGAGAGTTCCACGAAACGCTGCTCTCGCATGGCAGCGCGCCGCTCCCGGTGCTACGCGAAGCCATGCTGGGCCCCGGTGATCCCGGGACGCTGCTGTAGTCGAGATCGAGGCCCGAGTCGCCGTCACGATCGATAGACGATGCTCGCAGCAACGCGAGGCGTGCCTGCGCAATCTCCGGTAGTGATGCGGTTCGGGATCATGCGGCTCGAGGGCATGTCCGGCGACAATGGTGCTCGACGCCGCGCCCGGGTAGTCCACCAGGATCACCCGAGCCCGGGGTTCCAGGGCTTCGCCGGCCGGCTTCAGGCACGAGGCCCGAAGCTCGGACCCATCGTAGTCAGGGCAACACCAGCATCCGGGTGTTTGTCAGCGGGTCACCTCGCGTAGCAGTCCAACGGCTTCGTCCAACTGCGTACCGGTGACGTAGGGCGCAGGGCCCATGCGAAGAACGGTGCCGCGGTGGTCCGTGAATACCCCGCGGCGACGCAAACGCGCGGCTATATCGCCGGCGTTGGGCGCGTCGAGCGCCAGGAATCCGCCGCGTCGTTCCAGCGGCAACCGCTGGTTCCAGGTCAGCATTGCGGGGTCGATGTCCAGGGCCTCGATGCCCTTTGCAAGCCTCGTCAGTTGGGCCTGGCTGACCGCGCGCAGCAGTGACGGGTCCAACTGCTCGGACTGAAAGAACCGCAGCACGGCGCGGGCCCGGTAGTGGCCCACGGGATCGTAGGTCGAACCAGCGAATCGAAGCGGACCGTCGCCGTATGCGACGCGGCGGGTGCCCGGATTGTCGGCAAGTTCCCCGAACTCGCTGAACCAGCCGGTCAGGACCGGCCGCATGGAGCAGTCGGGGGGAATACGCAAGAAGCAGACCCCTTCGCCGAACTGGCAGTACTTGTATCCACCCCCGACGACGAAGGCCTGTTCGAGCCCCATGCCCCGTACTGAGAACGGAACCACGTTGATGGAATGGTAGGCGTCCACAAGCAGGCTTGCGCCGACGCGGTCGCACGCCGTCGCGACCTCGCCCAGACCATCCACGATGAGGCTGTTCCCGAACAGGACAGACGACATCAGGACAGCGGCCGTACGGTCGTCCACGGCGTCGACGACGGCCTCGGCGATGGCGCCGGGCGCGTTCTCCCCAGACCCGGTCGACCCGACCTGCACGACCTCCAGACCTTCCTCCCGTAGCCGCGCCAGTTGTCGCCGCACGGTGTGGAACTCCCCATCGGTAGTGACGACCCGGGGCCGGTCCCGCAAGGGCAGCGCGGACAGGAAGCGGGTGACGAGTTCGTGGGTGTTCTGGCCCAGTGCGATGTGTCCATCGGGATCGTCCAGGAGGTCGCGGTAGCCCTCACGGACCTCCTCGGCGACCGCCAACGCCAAGTCCCACTTCCCGTCTACCAGTTGGGCGGCGTCGTGCCACGCCTGCATCTGCGCCTCGAAGGCGACATCGGGCCACGCTTGATGGGAGTGCCCGGTCAGCAGGATCCGTTCACCCACCCTGAAGCGCGAATAGTGTCGGGCCAAGCGGCGGGCATCGTGCCGATCGGGATTTGTGGAGTCGGTCACGGATCAGTCGCGGACCGGGCGATCAGAAGCGGTCCCTGACTTCCCAGAGGTCCGGAAAGAACGGGCCGGCCAAAACGGTGGACAACAGGTACTCCGCGCCCGACGATCCGCCGGTTCCCTTCCTGGTTCCAATGGTGCGTTGCACCATCCTGAGATGGCGATAGCGCCACTCCTGCATGCCCTCGTCGAGATCCACGAGGCTTTCGCAGAAGGCCGTAAACTTGGGATCCTCACGATAAACGCGGATCAACGCGGCCTGCACGTCCGGGTCCGTCCCGACGGGCTGGCTCATCCACTTTCGCAGGGTCGGGGCGGGAATCGAATATCCCGACCGCGCAAGCAGCCCGACAAACTCGTCCCACAAGGTCGGCGAGGCGATCCGCGCCTCCAAACGCTTACGTTCGGCGGAGTCTTCCGGGAACAGCTCCACCACCGATGGTCGCTTGTATCCGAGAATGAACTCGATCTCACGGAACTGCGCGGACTGGAATCCGCTGGATGCGCCGAGACGTTCGCGGAACGCTACGAATTCGAGTGGCGTCATCGTCTCCATGATGTCGAGCTGGCTTACAAGTACCTTGACGATTTTCAGCGCACGTTTCAGCGTCGACGCAGCCCGATCGGGCTGATCCTCCGACAGCAGCCTGCCAGCGTGCTCCAACTCGTGCAGCATGCATTTGAACCACAGTTCGTAGACTTGGTGAACGATGATGAACAGCGTCTCGTCGTGGGCGCGGGAAAGCGGCTGCTGCAACGACAGGAGTTCTCCGATCTTCAGATAGGTCTGGTAGTTCTGGAAACTCGGATTCGTGCTCATCGGCGTCCTGCGACGTTCGGGAACCTAAGACATGCCCGATGGTTCGACATTTGCGGCGAAGGGCAAACACGCGATCCCGACCATAGCCCTGCCGGTGGAGTCCGTCAACGCGGTGTACCGGTTCCGTGTCGATGGCAAATGGAAACCCGGCGGTACCGAGCGTGACGGCTGGGGGATTGTCCATGGCCGAACACAATAGACTAAGGGCGAACACAGGCACTCGGAGCATTCCCATTGGCCTATGACCCGGCATTCCCCCGCGCCCACTACGACCGTGTGGCCGACGATGAGTGGACGCGCCTGACGCGCAGCCGCCGCGGCGAGCTCAACTTCCTCGTGCACATGGACGTGCTGCGGCGACACATCGCGACCGACATGGATGTGCTGGAGATCGGCGCTGGTAGCGGCGTCTACACCAAGGAGCTGGTGCACATGGCGCGTCGGCTCGTTGTCTCGGACCTCTCCGAGGTGCAACTCTCGCTGAACCGGGACCATATGCGCGATCTCGGTGTACTGGATCTGGTGGACGACTACCGGATCCTGGACCTGGTGGACCTGGACGTACTCCAGGCGGAGTCATTCGATGCCGCGGTCTGCGTCGGGGCTCCCTTGAGCTACCTGCTCGACAAGGAATCCGTCGGTGTGCAGCAGATTCTCCGCGTAGTCAGACCGGGCGGCATTGTGGTGCTGGGGGTGATGTCGCTGATCAAGACGCTGGTGCTCTTCATGGGCGCCGTGCGCACCGAAAAGGAAAAGATCGGAATCGACAACATGCGCTGGTTGCTCGAGACGGGGCTCCAAGACCGCGAACATCATCCGGCGACCGAGCACTACTGTCACATGATGACGAGCGCGGATGTGGATGCGCTCCTGGCGGACGAGGCGGACGAGGCAGTCGATGTCGTGGAGAAGCGGGCCGCGGGAGTGTTGGGCATGGCAGGAGAAGACGCCCTCAACGCGGTCCGGGAGGACGACGAACTCTGGGCGCTCATTGTCGAGAGGGAACTCGCCTGGTCGAAACTGCCGGGCACCCTGGACCTTGGGGACAACATCGTCTATGTGGTCCGCAAACGTTGAGCTGGACGTGACAGACTTGCAGCGGAGAGGCATCGTGTTGTCGATGCCGGTCGCCGAACCACATCACGCCTACATCACGCGATGTGAGTCTAGTGCTCCGTCGAGCCCAAATCTACGGGTATCTGCGGGTCTTTTTGGTCCCTGATGGTGTTCATGCGAGGGGTGCCCCCTCGCGCTCCCCGGCTGAGGGCTCCGTTGCTCCTCCTTGTGTGGGGCCTACCACACGGCGTCGTCGCGCCTCGCCAGGAACCAAAAATCCCTCGCAGCTACACTCGCATTTTTAGACTTGACGGAGCACTAGTCGTCGTTCCTACACCGGAGGTTCGCAGCGTGAGTGAACGCGAAAGCGACCTTGGATTCGCCTATCGGGCACACAAGAATGGACGCGTCACGATCCTGCACAAGGGCAAGGTCGCGGCCACGCTCAAGGGCGACCGTGCTGCAAAGTTCCTCCGTCGGGCACAACAAGGCTCGTTCGCCGCGGGACAGCAGTTGATGGCCCGCTGGACCGGGAATTACAAGCACGGCAACGAAAGGACCACCATAAACCCCAGCTACGTCAAGTTTCCCGAGGTCTGACGAAACACGCTCGCTCATGACCCGACAGTTACGCGCATCCCTCGCCGCCGCCTGCTTGGCTGCAGTTGCCTGCAGCATGCCGAATGCCGACAACACCATGCCGGAGTCCGCCAAGGCGTGAGCGTCGATGCACGCGTAGTCACTGCCCGACCCGAGCGCTACAAGGAGTTTGCGGCCGCTGTGTCTGGAGCCTGCGCGACATTGAGCGACAAGCCGCGCACGTAGCGCCGTCTCGAGAGCGTCGCACCCAGGGCATCTCGCAGAAACCAACGTTCGACCGGACCAACCTTGAGTGCGATCCCCAAGGACTGTCCAAGCGCTTCGCGTCTTGCGGAATTCAACCCCTTGTCCGATGCTCATCGATCTTTTGCGGCCTGCGGAGACGCTCAGACCATGACGGACAAGGCGATGCCCAACGCGCCAACGACAGATCCGGATCGGCGCATTGACCGTCTGCGCCGCATCCCGAAGGGACGCCTCAACCGGTGATCGGGTCCTGGCTCGACCAACACTGGTTCGCGGTCGCGCTTGCCGTCGTATACACCGCGTTCCTGGTGGCCCACGCCCGGCTCGGCCTGCGGGCCGGCAAGACCGCCGCCGGCTTCTTCATCGGCGATCGCCGCCTTGGCGGCGCGGTCATCGGCATTTCGTTCTACGCCACGTTCGCCAGCACGAACAGCTACGTGGGACTCGCGGGAAAGAGCTACGAGTATGGCCTGCCGTGGCTGACCATGGCCGTGATGCTGGTCGTTTTCTGCTGGCTGTCGTGGCGCGTCGTGGCACCGCGGATGCGCCGCTTCGCCGCCGCGTGGGGTTCGCTGACAGTGCCGGATTTCCTCGCTGTCCGATTCAGCAGCGACCGCGTGCGCATCGCGGCGGCGGCGGTCATCGTGTTCTCGTGCCTGCTGTACCTGATCGCCGTGTTCAAGGGCGCCGGCAACCTCCTCCAGGTGTTCCTCGGCATTCCCTACCAGCTTGCGGTGATCGTGACGCTCGGCCTCATCGTCATGTACACGATGCTCGGCGGATTCGTGTCGGTAGTGCGGACCGACGTGCTGCAGGGTTCCCTGATGGTCGTCGGGTCCATCCTGCTGTTCTACTTCATCACGTCAGCCGCAGGCGGCGTCGGCGTCATCGCGGAATTGCCGAGCGAGCCCTCCCGTGCCCACCTCGTCGAACTGAACGGCGCCATTCCGTTCGTGGTCCTGATCGGCATCGCGCTCGCCGGCTCGCTGAAACTCCTGGTCGATCCCCGGCAGGTCACCCGTTTCTACGGCTTGAAGGACGAGCGCAGCGTTCGCGTCGGGATCTGGGTGGCCGTCATCGGGATCCTCGTGATCCAGTTCTGCCTTTTCCCGCTGGGTCTGTACGCACACTTCCTGCTCGATGGGGTGACGGACACAGACCTCGTGGTGCCGACGTTGGTCAACGATCCGGCGGTGATTCCCCCTCTCGTCGGCGACTTCCTCGTGATCGCGATTCTTGCCGCGGCGATGTCATCCCTCGACAGCGTGCTCCTGGTCGCGGCCTCGGTGGCATCGCGGGACCTCTTCGGCAAGCATCGGAGCAGCGACGGCACGGTCGTGACCGGCGCCCGGCTCGGCATCGCCGGCTTCGCCGTCGTCGCGGCGGTCGTTGCCCTCAATCCACCGGGCGGCATCGTCGAGATCACGATCTTCTCCGGCAGCCTGTTCGCGGTCTGTTTCGTGCCGACCATCCTGCTGGGTTTGCATTGGCGCCGCGGTAACGAGGCGGCGGCGCTAACGGCGTTCGGCGTGGGAATCACGGTGCTGTTGGGCTGGCTACTGGCCGGGTTGGGCGATGTCGTGCACGAAGTCTTTCCGGCCCTCTTCGCATCCACGGCTGCCTATGTGGTCGTCTCTCTACGCGGCTCACCCGTGACCGACTTGCAGGTCGCCCATCTGTTTCAGATCGAAAGGACCTCCCGGACCGCTTGACGGAGGCAGGACCTCACCTGTCCACGGGCCAGTGCTCCACCGGCACTGCCCGCATCGGAAAGTCGTCGACGTTTGCCGTGGCGAGCGCCGCTCCAATCCCTTCCGCTGCCGCCGCGATCAGGCAATTCGCCTGGTGCAGGGTCACGCCCTGCTCCGCGAACGTCCGACGCCAAATGCCCGCTTGAATGCCTTGTGCAACACCAAGCGGGGCCAAGCGCAATGCATTGAACAGACGACGGGCAGCAGCCTCCTCGCCCGGCCGCAGACCTCGCCAAATCTCCTCGACCGATATCGCGCAAACCCAGGGTTCGACGCCGAGCCTACGCAACCCGGTCAAGCGTGACGCAGCCGGACGACCTCGAAGCGCGTCGATCAGCACGGTGGAGTCGAGCAGCAACCGCGCCACCTTTCAACCAGATCGGCGATCATCGCCGTGTCGCTGGCGCCTCACCCACGCCGCCGGATCGTCGTCCCACTCGTGACCGATATCCGGAATCCCGCCCAACGCCACCTCGATGTCATCCCAGCGCCGTTCATCGTCAAGCCCACGTCGAATGAGTTCGGAAATGAAGGCGCTGCCCCGACGCGTGCCTGGTCGCGCATGTTCGGTACGCGGGATGGCCCACCGCGCCGGCACCATGCCGTGGTGCCGCGCCTCGACGCAACTGACGCGCCCGTCAGGGCGCGTCAGTGGTCTCCCGGTAACCGTTTGCCAGTGATTGCTCGAAACCGGCGAATACGGAATCGAGCATGGCCCAGGCGCTCACCTTTCGCGTCCGCTGGCAGGAAAGAGTGTGCCAGGCAGTCGCGGGAGATTGTCTTGATGTCATCGTAGCCGAGATCGTATCGCTGCACGGCCTTCACGTATTCCATCGTGAGGTTCGATCGGCTGACGCCCTCGTCGTCGGTGGTCAGGCACACCGGTACGCCGGCGCGACGATAGAGCTGGAAGGGGTGCGCGTCGTCCCGCACACCGAGGATGCTCTCGTTGCTGGTGAGGTTGATTTCCACCAAGACCTGATCGTCCGCCATCCGGTGCAAGAGGCCCACCAGGTCGCGTTCCCAGCCGATGGAGACCCCGTGGCCGATGCGGCGGGCGTGGCCCTCGTCGATGCTACGCCGAATTCGGTCCCACATGGATGCCACGGGTGCGTAGCGCAAGGTCAATTCGCCCGCGTGCAGCGTGATCGCCGGCTTCTCGAAGCGATGCCAGAGGAAGTCGAGGATTTTCATTTGCGCGTCGAACTGCCGCCGGGACGCGGGGTGGTCCTCGGGCGCCACGATGTTGAGCCCAACAACGCGTTCGTCAGCCTTTAACGGGTCCGATTGGCCTGTCCAGCAACCACTTCGCCGCTATCCCTAGATTGCGGTGCCCGCACAAGGAACTGGTCGACCCCGAACGCGCATTCTCATGACCGATTCAGGATCTAGTGGTGAAAGAGCCGTATGCCGGTGTGCACCATGGCGATCCCGTACTCGCGGCAGGCCGCCTCGACCTCGCGGTCCCTGGCGGAGCCGCCGGGCTGGGCGATGTAGCGGATGCCATGCTTCGCCGCGTGGTCGACGTTGTCGCGGAACGGGATGAAGCCATCGCTGGCCAGCGCCACGTCTGTCAGTCCGGCGAGCCATGCCTTCCGAGCTTTGGCGTCGAGCGCGACAGCGGGCTCCTCAAGCGCCGCCGCGAACGCCGCCTCTTCGGCGGCGGGGAGATCGCCCTCGATGTAGCGCACGCGCCAGTTGATCCGGTCCTGGCGCCGCACGCCCCGCCTGAACGCGAGGTCGAGCACCATCGGGCTTCTGCCCAGGTGCCAGACGTCCGCCTTCGCCCCAGCGAGTTTCGTACAGTCGACGCGAGACTGCTGGCCCGCGCCGATGCCGATGGTCTGGCCGCCGGCGACGTAACAGACGGAGTTCGACTGCGTGTACTTGAGCGCCACCAGGCCCACCACCAGGTCGCGCCTCGCCGCATCGTTGAGTTCTCCGCACACGACCTCGTGGAGGTCGTCGAACGTGACGCGCCGATCGTTTCGATCCTGGACAAGGGTCACTTCGAATACCTCGCGCGACTCGATCGGCGGCGGCTGGTAGCCGGGGTCGATCTCAAGCAGCACGAACGATCCGCCCTTCTTCGCGGCGAGCGTCTCGATGGTCCCCGGTTCGAAACCGGGCGCGATGAGCCCGTCGCTGACGACGCCCTTGAGGTAGGCCGCCGTAACCGCATCCACCCGTTGTGAGAGCGCCACAAAATCTCCGAAGGAACACTTGGGGTCCGCGCACCGGGCGCGGACATAGGCGGCGGCCAACGGCGTGAGCTCCCGGTCGCCGACCTCGTAGCCGCGTCGGAGATCCTCCGGAAGAGGCGCGCCAACCGCCACCCCGGCAGGCGAGACGTGCTTGAACGACGCTGCCGCGGGCAGGTCCAGGACGCCGTCGAGTTCGGCGACGAGCTGCCAGCCGTTCAGCGCGTCGAGCATGTTGATCATCGACGGTATGCCGTTCCTGACGCGTACGGGCGATGCATCGCCGGCCTCGAAAGCGGCGTTGCCCTGATGCGGGTTGCAGCCGTATTTGAGCGCGACGCGCACTAGCGAAATAAGCGGTCAGGCATAGGGGCATCCGTCGGCGACACAGCGGTTTGCTCGACGATGGTGCCGATCGGCGCCACGACGAGGGCACTGCCGTCAGGCACTTCCGCAGGGTCTTCACCGGCGAACAGAAGCCCGATACCGAGCGCCAGGATCGCCACGACGAGAAGATTGGTGAGCGTGACACGCGCGAATGCGAACGCGCGTGAGATACCGATGAAATCTGCCCTCAACGTGTCGGAAACGGACATGGCGTACTGGGCCTCAAAGTGGCTGGGGCGCCATTGTAAACAAACCGTGTTTAGCGGAACGCTCGGATGTCTGCGATTGCCTCGCGTAGCGCCGCGCGCAACTCGGCGGCGTGGGTCAGCCATACGGTGTGCGCGGCGCCAGCGATTTCGACGTAGCGTCCGTATGGCATCAAGGCCGCCAACTGCCGGGTCGGCCAACTCAGCCGGATGTCCTCGGAGCCGTTGAAATATGCGTATACGATGTGCATATTTCCGGTAAAAGCGGCATCTATGTACACTAGATTCCTTCCAACACCCACCCGTTCGATCCTGCTGTTGGGCCCGCGCGGGACTGGCAAGTCAACCTGGATCCGCGACCGTTTTCCCGACACCGTCACCTACGATCTCCTCGATACCGGCGAAGCTTTGCGATTGAGCAAGGACCCGCGCTCGCTGTACCGCGAGCTTGCGACGTTGTCCTCCGGTAGCTGGGCCGTGATCGACGAGGTTCAGAAGGTGCCCGAGTTGCTGGACGAGGTGCATCGTCTCATGGAGACCCATGGGCTGCGCTTCGTGCTCTCGGGATCGAGCGCACGCAAGCTGCGCCGCGGTGGTGTCAATCTGCTGGCGGGCCGGGCCATCACGACATCCATGTTTCCATTGGTGTCGGCGGAGCTCTCCTTCGAGATTGATCCCGAGCGGGCGCTGCGTTTCGGCATGCTGCCGATGGCGGTCACCACCGACACTCCGCAGAACTATCTTCGGACGTATGCTGAAACGTATCTCGTTCAGGAGATCCAGGCCGAGGCGCTGACACGCAATATCGGAGCGTTCGCGCGCTTTCTCGAAATTGCAGCACGCCAGAACAGCCAGGTCACCAATGCCGCGAGCATCGCACGCGACGCGGGAATCACCCGTCGAACCGTACAGAACCATTTCGAGATTCTGACCGACACCTTGATCGGATTCTGGCTACCGGCGTGGAAGTTGAAGTCGGCCACCAAGCAGGTACGTCAGAGCAAGTTCTACTTCTTCGATTCCGGCGTCGCCCGCGCGCTGAGCGGCCGGCTCTTCTATCCACCGACATCCGAGGAAATGGGCCCCCTGGCCGAAACCTTCGTGCTCAACGAGCTGCGTGCCTGGCTCGGGTATTCCCGCACGGACTACGGGCTGTCCTTCTGGCGCAGCTACGACGGTGTGGAGGTGGACGTGCTGTGCGAGACGGTGGAAGGTTTCGTTGCAATCGAGATCAAGGCGTCGTCGCGATGGGAGAAGCGCTTCAACCGTGGACTGCACCGAGTCGCGGACGACCTCGGGAAGGAGCGGACCAGGTGCTATGGCGTGTACCTTGGCGAACGGGCGGCACTTTGGGACGATGTTCACGTGATGCCCCTGGTCGATTTTCTGAAGCGATTGTGGGCGGGTGAAATCATCCGCGTTCCGTGAGCGCCGACTATCTCCAATCCCCAGGACGGGATAGGAGGACGCCCTGATGCGACGGACCCGGATGCGCCTGCGTTCACGCCCGTTCAGTCCTGACCATGCTTACCTTCCGGCAGAAGGAGGTCATCCGAGAGTTCATCCACCGAGCGGCGTGTGGATACGCGTGGCTGGCGGGGGCGAAGAGATCGTCGTTGACCGCCCGTAGACTAGCTCGACACGTATTTAGTCTATAAAAGCCATCATTTAGTTCATAGCGGGATGCAGCGCAATCGCCTGGCGCATAGCTCTCATTCCACCGTCGTCTCATAGCGAACCCCGTCCGGCACCGGCACGGCCTGGTGCACGGTCACGCCGAATTGCCCCTCCGTGAGCTCGGACGAGTCCACGGCGACGAAGGAGGTGTAGTTCGACACGAGTTGATGTCGCAGCGCGATGCGCCTGATGGCGTCGCGAAGCTCCCCATGCGGGTCCCCGACGGTCGCCTGCCGGTCGTGCAGGTCGGCGATATTCGAGCGCGCCCAGACCTTGGCGATGTAGGGACCGGCAGTCCCCTGGTCGTTCGCATCAAGCATGAAAGAACGGCGCGAGTCGTCCACCGTCCCCGATAGGGTCACCGAAGTGGGGTCGCCTTCGAACCGGCCGGACAAGACAAGGGGCCGGCCGACGAACAGGTCGGGGAGTTGGGCGGGATAGGTGTCCGAAACGGTCATGCCGCCCCAGTCGATCTCGACGTCGGTAAGCGCGGCGTGGCTCGCCCGGTCGAAGAACGCCCCCATGACTTCCTCCGCGGAGTCGTTGAGGCCCAGATAGGCGGCCACCCCGCGCCCTTCCTTGGCCATGCGTTCCAGGAGGTAGCGATTGACGGAAGAACCGACCCCGAAGCTGAATATGCGGGCGGCGCCGAGACGCCGATGCACCTCGGCCAGGATGTCGGACTCGTTGCCGATATAGCCATCGGTCAGAAACGAGACGAAGCGGAAACGGGACGGGTTGTGGGGAAAGTCGAGGGCCGCCTTGATCCCCTCGAGCATCATGGTGCCGCCCTGGCTGTTCAGGTTCGCAAGATACCGGCGCGCGGCCGCCAGGTTCGGCTCGGTCGCGCGCACCGGCGCCGCGCCGAATTGAGAAGCGTCGTCCGAAAAGCGGATGATCTGGAAAGTATCGTTCGGATCGAGCCGTGCCAGCGCCGTGGCCACCGCCTTCTTGGCCTGCTCCAGGGGACGGCCGGACATCGAACCGGAGCAGTCGATGACGAACACCATCTCCATCGGCCGACGGGAAACGCCCGCGGTGTCGATCGGCGGAATCATCATCAGCGAGAAGAACCCCTCGCCCGTTTCCGGATTCTTGTATGTCATCAGATTCGATTTGACGGCGTCCCCGGCGACCCGGAAATCGAGCACGAAATCCCGGTTGGGAATAGTGGTTCGGTTTGCCAGTTGCACGGTCGCAGCCGCAGGCTCATCTCGCGTCACAACAATCTCGTGGGTCGATTTCAGCTCTTCGATCTGCACTCCGGCATCAATGCGTACCGTAATGCCAAGGTCGTGGCCCGAGCGTTCCGTCGGCGCCAGGTATTCCACGCCGGTTGCGCCCGGCGTGGCCGAGTTGCCCCCGCGAGGGATCGCCGGGATGGGATCCGGGTGGCCCGGCGGATTGAAGCGCGGCCCGACCACGGTGGGAAACACGAACGAATACCATCCGTCCTTGAAGGCGAGCGCGTGGAAGTAGGTGATGTCGACGTCGATGGCCATGCCGGGCTCGATGTTGGCGACTTTCTGCTCGAATATGTTCGGCCGCCGCTGCACGAGCAAGCTCGCCCGGTAGCCCTGGGCTCGCGCCTCGCGGTAGATGGCCTCGGCTTCTTCCTTTTCGCGCAGAATGCCGCGAATCGTACGGTCCCCGATGACCATCAGAAACTCGCTGACGGCGGCTTTTTCCGGCAACGGAAAGACATAGACGGCCTCGATCTTGGTGTCGAACGGGTTGGCGAACTGCTGTTTGACCTGGACCGTGCCGATGTGCCCGGCAATGGCCGCGTCCACGGCCGTGTGCCGCAACGGCAGCGGCACCCGTTTCGTGCCGCTGGCATCGGCTTCGGACGGGACGCTCGCGACCATCGCCCCGGAACCGGGATCCAACGGGGTTTCGTCGACTGGAGGTCGTGAAGATCGAATTGTCCGCTGAGGCCGTTCGCGCGCCGTGGCGGTAACCACAATCTCCTCGACGAAACCTCCCTCGAAGGAGTCCCGAGCCGTCGCTGGCGCTGGCTTTGCGATGACCCAGATCTCGTCTACTGCAACCACCGATTCGGAACGCGAATCGGAAACGGATGCCGGCTCCGTTTGTGCCACGAGCACGGGTCCCGGTGGCGGCTTGGTGGAGCACGACGCGAGCAACGCGGCACCGGTCAGCAAGGTTGTCATGGAGAGCGCGAACCGAAACTGTCTGTTCATTGGGATCTCTCTTGCGGGTTTTCGTTGGACTCTGCGAAGGAAATCGACGCCTCGATCGCGCGTCCCTGCGGCGTGGTTGCCGCGATCAGGCGCAGTTCGAAATCGGGTTCCCCTTCCAGCATCAGGTGCAGCGTGGCGAGACGCACGCGGCCGAGAGGCAACAGGCTCCCGTCGGCCAGGGAATAGTCGGCCACGACGATTCTGGAGGCGCCGCCGCGGGCGACCGCCTCGCGGTCGTAATACGGCGCCCGCGGGAACGCCGCGTGACCGCCGTTCTCGACACCCACCACCTTCATGGCGCCGTTGCGATCCTCAAGTTCGAACTGCCAGGCGGCCACGGCCGCCGGGCTTTCGAGGTGGATTTCCAGGGGCGCGAAACGCGGGGTCGACACCTCGTCCGCGCAGGCAACGCCCGGGAGCAAGGCGAGCAGGGCAAAAACCGGCAGCAGGCTCTTCATGGCGTGCCGTTCCGATCGAGTGCGACCAGGCGAAAGGCGAAGGCATCGAGAGCGGTCTGGTCGACGCCCTGCCCCGTCCGCGCCAGGGCCAGGACATCGGCGATATCGATTTGACCGGAACCGTCGATATCCGCGTAGATCGACGTGTCCACCTGGTCCGAAAGGCGATTTGTCGTGACCAGGGCAACCGCAAGCACACAAGCCGCCGCCGCAACGCTCCAGGCGCCCGGTGATTGCCAGCGCGGGACTCCGAGCGGCGCGAAATGGGCGCGCGCCATGGTTGCCAGGGAGCGGTCGACCCGGGACGTGATCACCGCGGGGGCCCGGTCGATGCGTTTCAGTTCGTCGATCAGGTCTTTCGGTAGCTGTGCGTCTTGTTCGTCTGGGCCGGTCATGTCACGAGTTCCTTGTCCATATAACGCGCGACATGCGAAAAAGGTTCATTCAATCGAAAAAATCTTCCAGCAAGGGGGAGGACCGCAGGTTCGCGATACCCCCGTGAAGCCGCGATTTCACAGTGCCCTCGGGTATATCCAGCGCCTCCGCGATCTCCCTGAGCGACATTCCATCCACGAAGCGAAGCGTTAGCGCCTCTCGCTGGCCAGCCGGAAGAACCGCGAGAAGCCTGCCGATGTCGTCGTCCTCCTGAGCCGGTCGCGCGGCAAGATCATCGGGCGTCAGGTTTTCGGCAGCCGGGAATCTGCCAGCCTTGCGTTCCGCCGAAATAGCCGAGTTCTTCGCAATCGGGTACAGCAGGGTCGTCAGCTTGGCGGTCAGCGTTATACCGTCGCCGGCGGGCGGGAATCGGCGCAGCAGTTGGACGAAGGTGTCCTGAAGCACATCCAGCGCGGTATCGATGTCGGGCGTAAAGCGCAGCGCGACACGCAGCACGTAGTCCTTGTGGCGCAGGTACAGGGCCTCGAATGCGGCCGCCGCGGCGCGCCGATCACCCTGATTGCAGGCTCTCACCAGCGTTTCATCGCTGCGCGGGTCTCGCTGACGACTTGTATGGAACATACACTGCCACTACGGCTGGAGGACTTGCAACGTCGGAGTTCCCTGGGCATCACGGGCGCACTGTAATCCAGTGGGCTGAAGGCTCCTGGCCATGGCAGGGCTCACTCGAGGGTTAACGCTATGTCGCTTCCTCGCTCATCGGCCGGCAAACTGACGGGCGGAATTCCATGATACAAGCGAAGGCAGCCAGTGCAGCCCGGCTTGGCACCACCACGTCCGATCAGCACCCCTACCCCTTCCGCCACTAAATTGAAGTAACCGATTGAATATACTGAATTTCCATTGGGTATAAAAAGGTCACTATCACTTCAGCTTTGACCGCGGCCCTTCGCGACATAGCCAACCAACAGCATCGTCTCGGACTGCCTCGATCCAGGCTTGGGCGGATCGGCGGGGGATTGGGCGTGAGGATCTCACAGGCCCCCCGAAGGGCTGGCCGGCATTCACGCGTTGGCGTCCCCTTCCGCAGACAGTGCCGACGGGATGTCCGTACGGCTGAAGTCGTCCCCCTTGAACAGCAACGGCTCGCCCGTCGCTTCGGCAAGGGCATAGGCGAAGCAGTCGCCGAAGTTGAGCGCCGCCGCATGATGGCCCTTGCCGAAACGTCGCCAAGCGCGCCGAGCCGCAACGAGGTGCTCCTCCGTGACTGGCGCCAACTCTATGCCGGCGCTCTGGAGAAATGCGTCGAGTTCATCCCCCGCTTCGATCCCACCACGTCCTTCGACAACCATGGATGCCTCCAGCGCGTTCGCCACCGACATGCGGCAGTTGGCGGTCGTCGCGATCACCTGCTCGAATCGCGCCGCATCGGGCTCGCGGTACAGGATTGCAAGCAAAGCCGAGCTGTCGACGATCAACGCGGCAAGCCTCGCTCGTCATAGAGCACATCGCCGTGCTCGACAGCGGACGGCCCCGGTCCCAGCAGGCGGGCGCAGCGTTCGGCTATGGCGCGCATTTCGCGAAGCCGTCGCGCAGCGCCGCGGGCGCGACGCTCTCTTTCGAGCCGTTCACGCAGTGCGACGGTGATCGCACCGGTCATTGTGTCGCCGGTCAGGCGCGCGAGCTCGCCGGCAAGCTGACAGGTTTCGTCGTTCTTGATGTTAAGGCCCATGGCAATCACTAGGTAGATAGTCAAGAGTACGTCTACCTTATGCGTGGGCTCGTTTCAGTGCAATGGCTGGTTGCGTTCGGGGCGGACAGAAGACGGCGAGGCGCCGTGTCAAGGGCCGCGCTCTGCCCAGTGGCGTTCCCGGCACCACGCCCGCGTCGCCTTCCGTTCACGCTCGCGAACCGTGATTCCGTAGAACTTCATGGCCCGTTCGGTCATCGCTACCTGTCGATAGGACGACGAAACGGCAATGCGGAAGCGCATGCGCGGAAGTTCCGATCGAGGCTCTAGTACGCACCGAGAGCTCATAGGGCGTTGTTGGGAATCGGTTTCGATGGGTCCGTTGTAGGCCGATGCTCGTCAGTCCGAGGCCCCCCAGAAAAGCGAGCGGAAGGCGCCGTTAGCTACCCCAGTTGGCTCTGAAGTCTAATCCGAGGGAAGAAGCGTTCGCACTTGAATCTTCCGGCAGCCTGGGCGATTTCATGAAAGTGTGCTGGTTGATGGCGCATTGAAGTCAAGCGCGGCGTGAGCTCGTCCTGCAAACCGCGCGGGACTGTCCAACACCGATGCCGGCAGGACCGGACAACCGTCTTCACCGTCCTCGCATTGGTCGCACGCCCACCACTCGGTGTCTTCGCTTTCCAAGAACTCCTGTTCGGCCAGTTGTGCCAATTCTCCATCTTTGTGGCCTCGAAAAGCTGCATTGAACCGACAAAACCGACGATATCGACGAAAGCGCCTACCACCTTTTTCTTATCGACATCGCTTAGATCCATCAGCTCTTGCTTGATCTCATCGGAGGCAGCGTCGCTTGTCGTCACCATTTGGCTCCGACGACATGGCGTAGCCTGCCACCAAGATCAATACGGCCAGGCGACACTTCATGTTGCTTTGGTCCACCGAGAAACCGCAAACCGCATTGTAGTTGCCTGGAACGCGCGGTGTCACAAATCACAAAGTCGCAATTCGCCTAGTCGGTGCTTTTCTTCGCGCCGCTATGCCAGTAGTCACGCCAACATCCCGCTCGCGCGCTCCCCGGCGCCGTGAAGCGCTTTTCGCCCTTGCGGGCGTTGTTCCGTTTCGGCAGAGGAACCTCTGTGACGCCTGGCGCGTCCTCCCGTCTTGGTCAGCGTGTGCTGTAGACGCCGCGCTTGCGGCAACTCCCCATTTGGTGGTCGGCGGGGGGACCGGATGGCCATGGCCATTGTCCCGGGTCTTGCGAGGGGGAGGATCGGTCCCCATCGTAGTGGCGCTCCCCGCCGCTGAAGCGTTATCTCTCGTTGCCGAGATCGTCGTCCTGCTGGGCCGGTCGCGCGGCAAGATCATCGGGCGTCCGGCAGCCGGGAATCTGCCAGCCTTGCCCGCGAAATGGCCGAGTTCTTCGCAATCGGGTACAGCAGCGTCCAGCTTGCGGTCAGCGCTATCCCGTCGCCGGCGGGCGGGAATCGGCGCAGCAGTTGGACGAACGTGTCCTGAAGCACATCCAGCGCGGTATCGATGTCGGACGTAAAGCGCAGCGCGACACGCAGCACGTAGTCCTTGTGGCGCAGGTACTCGAATGCGGCCGCCGCGGCGCGCCGATCCCCTGAGCAGGCTCTCACCAGCGTTTCATCCTGCGCGCTCGCTGAGCTCCTGGCCATGGCAGGGCTCACTCGACGGTTAACGCACCGTTCCTCGCTCATCGGCCGGCAAACTGACGGGCGGAATTCCATGGTACTTGACCGGCGCACGAACTCTAGTCACCTCGCGCCAGCATCTCAACATACGCTTCAATGAATCTGTCTTGAAGGATGCTGCCCGCGGCAAGCTCAATGATCAGGTCCGCTAGCTCGATCTGATGCATGGGTGCGATGATTTTCTCGTCGTTCATCAACAGGATCAGATCGCCAGCGGCCAGGGCCGTACGTTTGTTCGCGTCATTGAAAGGATGACCGACCGTAAACGCGTACACCGTGAAGGCCGCGACCTGCGGGACAGTCGGATCTTCGAACTGATATGCCAGGTTCGTCTTGATGCGACCGAGCGTGGCACCGAGCGATAAGCCGATTCGAGACCCCGGTAGTCCACCGTGTCTCGCCAGGACGTACTCATGCAGGTCGGCGATCTGCTGCTCGGTAGGTAGCGCGATCTTCACCGCTTCGCAAGGTAGGCCAGCACCTCTGATCGCTGATCGAGAATCGAACGGGTCAGTTCCGCCGCCCGGGCGTCGTCGATCGTGTCGAAAGCCAGGGACTCTACCGGGACGTAGTATCCCTCCACCTTGCTGTTGCGCAGGATGGCAGTCGGTTTCTTCTCGTCGAGAATCCGGCTGGCCTGCTGCTTGAGCTCGGTCATGGTGACGTATCGCATGGCGATTCCAAGTGCCGATATCGGTACCGAATAGTGGTTCCGATATCGGTGCTTGTCAAACCACCCTACCCTGCCCGAACGGGGTGTCCACGATGCTCCGACGCCGCCACACCCGGTACGCCGTCATGCACCGATACGCTGCAACGGCCGACTCCCCGCGGCTACTTCTCGACCGCCAGGAGTTCGAGGAAGTCCTTTTTCTGTTGTTCGGTCATATCCTCGAAAATCGGCACCCGCATCTCGGTGACCGGCAAGTCCACGAACTCCGGTGACTGGATCTGCATCGCGGCGGCAATGTTGTGCAGTCCATTGCCTTCTTCCGAGCCAGCCATCAGCGGACCGCTGACCGTATCGGGCCATTACATCTCGGAAGGTTGCTTCTCCCCGTAAGGGTCTTCTCGGCCGACATGTCTCTCGATCGCCGCACGCAATGCTCTTTGACCCTCGCCGCGTTTCCGCCCGCCCTCGCTGCCGTAAAAGGCACCGGATTGGTTGCAGATGGCGGCCCATCGTGCGCGGATGTGAAACCCGCGTATGGCCAGCGCCGCGGGCACTGACTCTGCGTCCCAGGCTCGGTGTGCATGTCCGCACGGCAACCGCCCATCTCAAGGGGTTTGTTCAATCCCCAATGTTCGGTTAGGGTGCGCGGTTTGGCGTCTCGACCGGAGACGCTGACAGGAGGGAAGCGAGTGAAGATCGCCGTGGTGCGGGAATCGCACTCTTGGGAGCGCCGCGTTGCCCTGGTTCCGGAGTCGTGCGAAAAGCTGATCCAGGCCGGGTTCAGCGTTGCCATCGAGTCCGGCGCAGGCGCCGCCGCCGGGTACCATGACGAGGCCTACCGGGCCGTGGATGCGGTCATCGAAACCGATCCCCGGGCGTTGGTTCAATCGGCGGACATCCTCCTTAAGGTCAATCCCCCATCAAACCTCGACGGGCGTGCCGAAATCGACTGGATCAATCCGTCCACGATCATCGTGGCATCGTTGATGCCCTTGCGAAATCCGCAGCAAATGGAGGTGCTCGCGAAATCCGGCGCCATCGCCTTCTCGACCGACGCGATTCCACGCACGACGCGCGCCCAGGCGATGGACACGCTGTCGTCCATGGCCAGCGTCAGCGGTTACAAGGGCGTGTTGCTCGCCGCCGTGGAACTGCCCAGGTATCTGCCGATGCTGAGCTCGGCGGCCGGCACGGTCTTCCCGGCCAGGGTCTTCGTCATCGGGGCTGCCGTGGCCGGTCTCCAGGCGCTTGCGACGGCCAAGCGCCTGGGCGCGATGGTGTCGGCGACCGACGTGCGACCGGAAGTCAAGGAACAGATCGAAAGCGTAGGGGCCAAGTACGTTGGCATCGAGCTCACGGAAGACGCCTCGGCCGGCGGCGGCTACGCCAAGGAGCTCAGCGCGGAGGATCAGCAGCGGCAGCGCGACATGCTGATCGATGAGGTATCCAGGTCGGATGTTGTCATCACCACCGCCCTGATCGGGGGCGTCTTCGCGCCGAAGATCGTCACCCTGGAGATGGTCCGCTCGATGCGTCCGGGCTCGATCATCGTCGATCTCGCCGCCGACGGTGGCGGCAACTGCGAGGCCTCCGTACCGGGCGAAACCGTCGAGGTAGCGGGCGTACGGGTCATCGCACCGTTAAACCTGCCGACCACCATGCCCGAGCACGCGAGTCTGCTGTTCTCGCGGAACCTGGCGCGCTTCATTGAGACGTTCTCGAACGAAGGCACGTTCGAGGTCGACACCGAGGACGAGATTCAGGCGGGCTGCCTGATCGCCAGGGACGCCGAGATCGTCCACGAGCGCACACGCGAGGCGTTGGATGCGTTGGCGAGGGGTGCCGCATCATGAACCGACGTCGTTACCTGCCGCAGTGGGTCGTCACCGTCCTTTCCGTCGCCATTGGCGTGACGGCTATTGCCATGATCGCGCGATCCGATCCGGGGACCTTCACCGAGGTGGCCTCGTCTTCCGGCCCCGCGGAAGGCGCGGTCGACTACTGGCCCATGGTGTTCGTCTTCCTGTTGTCAACGTTCATCGGGCTCGGCGTGATCCGGCGCGTGTCGCGACTGCTACACACGCCCCTGATGTCCTTGACCAACGCGATCTCGGCCATCGCGGTCGTGGGTGCAATTCTCATCGCGGGGCCCGACTACCCGCCCGCGATTCGCCTGCTCGGCGGCATCGCGCTGTTCGCCTCGGTCACCAATATCGTCAGCGGGTTTCTTATCACCGACCGCATGCTGAAGATGTTCAAGCGGGGCAGACCGGAATGAACCCGGGGTATGTACAACTCTTCTACCTCACGGCGACTGCGCTGTTCGTCTTCTCGCTGCATTGGATGAACCATCCCGAGACGGCGCGCAGAGGCGTGGCGGCCGGTGCTGCGGCCATGTTTCTCGGCGTGGTGGCGACATGGGCGCAGCCGTTCGTTGTCAACCACGGTTGGATGGTGCTCGCGGTCGTGGCCGGAGTCGCCGTCGGCTACCCGCTGTCACGTGTCGCGCTCACGGCGGCACCGCAGCGGACGGCCCTGTCGCATGCGTTCGGCGGCCTCGCGGCCGCGCTTGTCGGCACGGGAAAGTACTACCTGTGGCTCACCGAAGGCCCGGAAGAGCTCACGACGTTTCGGATGGTCGCGATCATCGCGGAGGTCATTCTCGGATGCATCACGCTCACCGGCAGCCTGTTCGCGGCCGGCAAGCTGCAGGAGCTCAAGTGGGTGCCGCAACGCCCGGTCACCTATCCGTTGCAGAACGTGGTCAACATCGCGCTGTTGCTCGTTGCGATCGGGATCGGCACATGGCTTGCGCTCAACCCGGCGGCACCGTATGCGGCGATGCTATTCCCTGTCGTCATCGTCATCGCCCTCCTGTTCGGCATTCTCCTGATCGTGCCGATCGGCGGCGCCGATATGCCAACGGTCATCGCGATACTCAACTCGTATGCCGGCCTTGCGGCCGTGGCGATGGGCTTCGTGCTCGAGAACAACCTGCTCATCACCGCCGGCGCGCTGGACGGATCGAGTGGCTTGATTCTATCGATCATCATGTGCAAGGCGATGAATCGGTCGTATCTGAACGTGCTGTTCGGTGCCTTCGGCTCGGTCAAGCAAGGCGAGCAAGGGGAATACAAGGCGGACACGCCGCAGAGTGCTGCCCAGATCCTGGAGCAAGCCAACAATGTCGTGATAATCCCCGGCTACGGCATGGCGGTGGCGCAAGCGCAACACCGCGTGCGCGAACTCTACGACCATCTGAAGAGACAGGGCATCACCGTGCGCTTTGCCATTCATCCGGTCGCGGGACGGATGCCCGGGCACATGAACGTGCTGCTTGCGGAGGCCGACGTGCCGTACACCGATCTCGTCGAGATGGAAGACGTCAACAGGGACATGGCCCAATGCGACGTCGCCCTGGTGATTGGCGCGAACGATGTCGTCAATCCAGCCGCCAACACAGACGCGTCGAGCCCCATCTACGGGATGCCCATCATCGAGGCGGGCAAGGCGCGAACGATCTTTGCCATCAAACGGTCGAAAAATCCCGGCTTCGCGGGCATCGACAACGCGCTCTACTTCGACGACAAGACGTGGATGCTGTTCGGTGACGCCAAGTACGTCGTGGGCGAGCTTATCAAGGAGCTTTCGGACAAGGCCGGCATTCACTAGCGTCGCGGGACTCGCCGCTAGCGGGCGCTAGCCTGCATCGGGAATCTTCTTCACTCCGAACCGATTCTGATGCCGTTGGTGGGCGCGCGGGCGGTCGCCTGCCATTCCCGCCGACGGGCGGATCAGTCTGGATGTATGATAGAGTTTCAGCCTAAGCCCTTGTAGTTTAACTTGGTAGAACGCTCAATCCGCTCCGGCAAACGCAGGCGCTGCCAAGCCTGCAGCCGCGAAAAGCGCTTGTGATTGATCAAACAGGATGCGGCGAGTTTGGGAGGTAGGCGGTTCGAGTCCGCCCTAGGGCTCCAATTCTCGTTGATAGCCGGTCTCGATTCTGCGGTATCTTCTTCGGGCGCGGCGCACCTAGGCGTCGCCCGGCAGTCCGTGTCGGAACTAGTGAACGAGCGCGGCGGCGTTTCCGTTGATATGGCGATCCGCCTCTCCAAGGCCTTCAGCTCGACCCCGGAAACCTGGTCATGTGCACGGCAAGCGCACGATTCAGGGGCAGGCTGGATGCCAACCCCCAAGCGGATCCAGGTAGTCCACGTCGCCGAAGAACATGCGAACCCGACTCCGTGTCGATTTCGAGCCCTGCGGTCTGGCCGGCGATACTCCTACCTCTTCCGCCACATCGCCTTGCTCCACGCCGTGGCATAATGTTTGCCACCCCCCGCGATCATTCACTTGACTGGATGGGTTGAGGAAACACACGGTGAGTCCCAAGGGCATCAAGCTGAACGACGAGCAGGTTCGGCGTTTTATCTGCGATGGCGTGATCGTGCTCGACAGCGGTCTCCCGCCAGAGGTCCACCAGGACATCTACGACAAGCTCCACTGGAACAGCACGCGGGAATTCAACATGGGCAACAACGTGTTGCCCCGTGTCGCCGAGTTGCAGCAGGTCCTGGATGACCCGGTCGTGCATGGCGCGGTGCAAAGCGTTCTCGGCGACGACTACATCTTCCATCCGCATCGATACATGCACGTCGCCGAGCCGCTCGACGAGGCGGAGCGATCCCTGTCGCTCGTCGGCCACGAGCATGGTCCGCCGATGGGCAAGGGATCGACCGCAAACAGCGCCTGGCACCAGGACGGACAGATCCCGAAAGGCCGCACGCGGTGGCACTTGCCCCGAATCGCCATGATCCTCTACTTCCCCCAGAACACCCCGGTCGAGAAGGGCCCCACCCGAGTCATTCCGGGCACCCATCTGCAGCCTTACGTGCAAGAGAGCGATCACCCGTTCGCATTTGTCGGCGATCACATCAAGGCGGGTACGTGCCTGTTGATCCATTTCGACATTGCCCACGCGGCGCTCAGCAACCGAACGGATTCGACCCGCTACATGCTCAAATTCATATACCTGCGCAGGAGCAACCCGCACGGGCCAAGCTGGGACGGCGGCGAGGTGGAATGGCAACCGCCGAAAACCCGCCTGGCCAGATACGATCACAGCAAGGCCTGGTCGTACGTTTGGGACTGGATGCGCGCCGCGCCGCGTTCGAACGGCCGGGCAGGGTCAAACGAGATCCAGCGATACCTCGGTTTGCTTAACTCCTCCGATCAGCCCGCCCGGCTCGAGGCCATCTACGCACTGGCGGCGATGGGTGCCCATGCCATCGAACCGCTGCGGGAAAGTTTGCTGCAGAACGCCGGCCAGCAGCGCGAAATCGCGCGTCCGTACCATAAGAGCAAGGCGGGCGCATTCGTACCGGTCGACGACGCCAATGATCGCCGTTTCAGCGATCATGCCTTCGTGCCGCAGGACGAGGCGTACGCGCTGGGGGCCATGGGCGAGGTCGCAGTGGAGCCGCTGCTGGAAATCCTCAGGCACGATGATGGCTGGATGAAACTCAACGCCGCCTACGCGCTGGGCGAGGTCGGCCCGCCCGCGGCCTGCGCCGTGCCGGACCTGGCGGAGCTACTGGACCATGAACTGCATCAGATGGCGCGAGTAAGCCTCGATGCGATGGCCTCTATCGGCACCAATATCCGCGCCGCCCTTCCAGCCATCCGCAAGTTGCTGACCGTCGACAATCCGGCCTGGAAGGAGACCGACCCCAAGCGTTGGAGCGGCCAGATTCAGGCCAGGTTCAATGCGTTGTGCGCGCTGCTGAACTCCGATATCCCGGTCGATGAAATCGACGATCTGCTGGTTGCCTGCCTCGACGATGATTCGGCCTACGTCCATGCGATGGCGCTGGAAGCCCTCACACAGCCGCGCAGCGGCGAGGATCGCCCGGGGCTCCGTAGTGCTCTCGAATACCTGAAGACGCATCGTTGGGACCACATGCTGGCAAACGGCAAGCGTGTATTCTGAGTTGCGGCGCGCGGAATCCCGACCACGCGCTGGTCGTTGGCCCAGCGCGGAAGCAAGGGGACGCTGAATGAAGCCCGAGGGCATCAAACTCAACGACGAGCAGGTCCGGCGGTTCATCTGCGATGGCGTGGTCGTGCTCGATAGCGGCGTCGCGCCGGAAGTCCATCAACAGATCTACGACAAGATCCAGTGGAACAATACGCGGGAATTCAACATGGGCAACAACGTGTTGCCCCGGATTGCCGAATTGCAGCAAGTACTGGACGACCCGGTCGTCCACGGTGCCGTGCAAAGCATCCTGGGCGACGACTGCATGCTGCATCCGCATCGCTACATGCACGCCAGCGAACCGCTCGACGAGGCGGAGCGTGACCTGTCGCTGAGCGGGAGCGAGCACGGTCCGCCCATGGGCGAAGGATCGTCGGGAAACAGCGCCTGGCACCAGGACGGACAGATTCCGATGTCCCGGCCGCGCTATCACGTGCCCCGAATCGCCATGGTCCTCTACTTTCCGCAGGACACCCCCGCCGAGCGCGGCCCCACCCGTGTCATTCCGGGCACGCATCTGCAGCCGTACCTCAGACAAGGCGACTTTCCGTTCGCATTCGTCGGCGACCACATCAAGGCGGGCACATGCCTGCTGATCGCCTTCGACATCGCGCACGCGGCGCTCAGCAACCGAACCGATTCGAGCCGCTACATGCTCAAGTTCATATTCCTGCGCACCCGCAATCCGTCCAGACCGAGCTGGGACGGCGGCGAGGACGCATGGGAGCCGCCGAAGGCGCGCCTCGGCAGATACGATCACAGCAAGGCATGGTCCTCAATATGGGACTGGATGCGCGGCGCGCCGCGTTTCGCAAATCGCAACCCGGCAGCATCGAACGACGTGCGGAAATGGATCGGTCTGCTGCACGACACCGATCAGGAAGTCCGCCTCGAAGCCGTCTACGAACTGGCCGCCATGGGTGCCTACGCGATTGAGCCGCTGCGGGAAAGCTTGTTGCAAAACGCCGGCTTGCAGCGCGAATTCACCATGCCGTACCGCATGAACGAGCACGGCGCATACGTTCCGATTGGCGATCCCAACGAGCGCCGGTGGAATGACGTCGCCTATACGCTGCAGGACGAGGCCTACGCGCTGGGCGCCATGGGCGAGGTCGCGGTGCGACCACTCATGGACTTGCTCAGGCACGACGATGCCTGGATCAAGATCAACGCCGCCTTCGCCCTCGGCGAGATCGGCGCGCCCGCCGCCTGCGCCATGCCCGAGCTGACGAAGCTGCTCGACCATGAACTGCACCAGGTGGCGCGAGCGAGCCTGGACGCGATGGGCTGTATCGGCACCAATATCCGCGTTGCCCTGCCCGCCATCCGCAAGCTGCTGACCGTGAACAATCCGGTCTGGCGCAAGCCAATGGGCAAGAGCGACAGGTACGGCGAGATCGGGGTCCGATTCAACGCGCTGTACACATTGTTGAGTTCCGACGCTCCCATGGACGAGTTGGACGATGAACTGGTTGCCTGCCTCGACGATGACAACGGCTACGTGCAAGCCATGGCGCTCGAAGCTCTCACGCTGCAGCACAATGGCGAGGACCGTCCGGGGCTGCTGCATGCGCTCGACTATCTGAAAACGCATCGCTGGGACCACACGCTGGCGAACGGCAAGCGCGTATTCTGAGTTGCGGCCGGTGGGATCCCGACCGCACGTCAGTCGTTGGGCCAGAATCCGGGATCGGGTATCGGAGAGCCAACAGCTTCGCCACAGCCCGGAGGCGACGAGGAGACGCTGAATGAAGCCCAACGGCATCAAACTGGACGACGAGCAGGTTCGGCGGTTCATCTGCGATGGCGTCATCGTGCTCGATAGCGGCGTCGCACCCGCCGTACATCAGCAGATCTTCGACAAGATCCAGTGGAACAATACGCGGGAATTCAACATGGGCAACAACGTGTTGCCTCGTGTTGCCGAGCTGCAGCAGGTGCTGGACGCCCCGGTCATCCACGGCGCCCTGCAAAGCATCCTCGGCGACGACTACATGCTGCATCCGCATCGGTTCATGCACGCCAACGAACCGCTCGACGAGTCGGATCGAACCCGGTCTCTGACGGGGTATGAGCACGGTCCGCCCGTGGGCGAAGGATCTAACGGAAACAGCGCCTGGCACCAGGATGGACACATTCCGATGTCCCGGCCGCGGTACCACGTGCCCCGGCTCGCCATGGTCCTCTACTTTCCGCAGGACACCCCGGTCGAGCGCGGCCCCACCCGGGTCATTCCGGGCACGCATCTGCAGCCTTACCTGCGAAAAAGCGATTATCCGTTCGCCTTCGTCTCTGATCGCATCAAGGCGGGCACATGCCTGCTGATCGCTTTTGACATCGCCCACGCGGCGCTCAGCAACCGAACGGATTCGAGTCGCTACATGCTCAAGTTCATATTTCTGCGCACTCGCAAACCGGTCGGACCGAGCTGGGACGGCGGCGAGTTCGAATGGGAACCGTCGAAGACGCGCCTCGGCAGGTACGATCACAGCAAGGCCTGGTCCTATATATGGGACTGGATGCGCGGCGCGCCGCGTTTCGCAAATCGAAACCCGGCGGCGTCGAACGACGTGCGGAAATGGATCGGTTTGCTCCACGACACCGATCAGGAGGTCCGGCTCGAAGCCATCTACCAACTGGCCGGGATCGGTGCCGACGCGATTGCGCCGCTGCGGGAAAGCCTGCTGCAAAACGCCGGCCAGCAGCGCGAATTCACTACGCAATACCGCATGGACGAGCACGGCGCATACGTTCCGATTGGCGATCCCAACGAGCGTCGCTGGAATGAAGTCGCCTATACGCTGCAGGACGAAGCGTACGCGCTGGGCGCCATGGGCGAGATCGCCGTGCGGCCGCTGACGGACTTGCTCAGGCACGACGATGCCTGGATCAAGATCAACGCCGCCTTCGCCCTGGGCGAGATCGGCGCGCCCGCCGCCCGCGCCATGCCGGAGCTTGCGAAGCTGCTCGACCATGAACTCCACCAGGTGGCGCGGGCGACGCTGGACGCGACGGGCTGTATAGGCACCAATATCGGCGTTGCGCTGCCCGCCATCCGCAAGCTGCTGACGGTGAACAACCCGGTCTGGCAGAAGGGAATGGGCAAAAACGACAGGGACGGCCAGATCGGAGTGCGGTTCAACGCGCTGTACGCCTTGCTGAATTCCGACGCCCCCATGGACGAGCTGGATGACGTGCTGGTTGCCTGCCTCGACGATGACAACGGTCACGTGCAGGCCATGGCGCTGGAAGCTCTCGCGCGGCCGCGCGGTGGCGAGGACCGCCCGGGCCTACGCCATTCGCTCGACTATCTGAAAACCCATCGCTGGGACCACACGCTGGCGAACGGCAAACGGGTGACCTGATTTGCGGCCAGCGAGGTCCCGATTGCGCTCCAGACCTCAAGGCGAAATTCCCGGTCCCGCGCTGGGAACCGGTTGGAGGAGACGCTGCATGAAGCCCGAACGAATCAAACTCAACGACGAGCAGGTTCGGCAGTTCATCTGCGATGGCGTGGTCGTGCTCGACAGCGGCGTCGCACCCGAGGTCCATCAGCAGATCTACGACAAGATCCAGTGGAACAATACGCGGGAATTCAACATGGGCAACAACGTGTTGCCTCGGGTTGCCGAGTTGCAGCAGATACTGGATGCCGCCGCCGTCCGCGGCGCCCTCGAGAGCGTTCTCGGCGACGGCTACATGCTGCATCCGCATCGATTCATGCACGCCAGCGAGCCGCTCGACGAGGCGGAACGAAACCTGTCGCTGGTCGGGGGCGAGCACCGTCCCCCCATGGGCAAGGGATCATCGGCAAACAGCGGCTGGCACCGGGATGGTCAGATTCCGCTCGGGCGGGCGCGGTATCACGTGCCCCGGACCGCATTGATCTTCTACTTTCCGCAGGATACCCCGGTCGAGCGCGGTCCCACCCGGGTCATTCCCGGCGCGCACCTGCAGTCCTGCCTGCAGGAAAGCGACTATCCGTTCGCGTTCGTTCCGCACGACATCAAGGCGGGCACCTTCCTGCTCGTGGCTTTTGACATCGCCCATGCGGGGCTCAGCAACCGAACCGATCTGAGTCGGTACATGTTCAAGTTCGTGTTCCTGCGCACGCGCAATCCGGCCGGGCCAAGTTGGGATGGCGGCGAGGTCGAATGGCGGCCGCCGAAGACGCGCCTGGGCAGGTACGATCACAGCAAGGCTTGGGCCTACATCTGGGACTGGATGCGCGGCGCGCCGCGTTTCGCCACCCGCCACCCGGCGGCTTCGGACGATGTGCAGAAGTGGATCGCGGCACTTAACGGGACCGATCAGTCCGCCCGGCTTGAAGCCATCTACGAACTGGCGGCGATGGGTGCGGACGCCATTGCGCCGCTGCGGGAAAGCTTGCTGCAATACGCTGGCTTGCAGCGTGAATTCAAGGCGCCAAGCCACGTGGCCCAGGGGGGCGAGTACGCCCCGGAAGGCGATCGGGATGTTCGCCGTTGGAACGAATGGGCGTGCGTGCCGCAGGACGAGGCATACGCACTGGGCGCGATGGGCGAGGTCGCCGTCGAGCCGCTCACGGACCTGCTCGTGCACGACGATGCCTGGATCAAGATCAACGCCGCCTTCGCCCTGGGGGAAATCGGCGCGCCGGCCGCCCGCGCCGTCCCCGACCTGGTAGAGCTCCTGGATCATGAGCGCCACCAGGTGGCGCGAGCGAGCCTGGATGCGATGGCCTATATCGGCGTCAATACCCACGCTGCCCTGCCCGCCATCCGCAAACTGTTGACCGCGGACAATCCAGCCTGGCAGAGCCTCGATGGCGAACGTTGGACGGGTGAAAATCAGGCTAGGTTCAACGCCATGTGCGCGCTGCTGAACTCCGATATCCCCGTCGAAGAACTGGATGATCTGATGGTTGCGTGCCTCGACGACGACGCGGCGTACGTGCACGCGCTCGCGCTGGAAGCCCTCACCCGGCCGCGCCATGGCGAGGACCGTCCGGGGCTGCAGCGTGCGCTCCACTATCTGAAAACGCATCGTTGGGACCACATGCTGGCGCACGACCAGCGTATTTTCTGAGTTGCGGCCAGCGATGTCCCGGCCGCACGTCGGTCGTTGGGCTGGACGCGACCGGCGCGCCCGCCGCCTGCGCCATGCCCGCTGCGAACTGTCAGCTTTCTGTCAAGTTCTTGTCAGTTCAGTATGGAAGGACTTTCGCTAATCTTTCCACGGAAGGTTTACCTGCATGGGCGCGACATCCGGAAATTTTTCGCCTTCGATCGGATCGAGAGTATCACCTAGATAGCGCTCAATTTTCCCTCGCAGACGCGGATCGCTAACGCTTGCCCATGAAACGAGCAGTTGTCCGCGCGACCTATGTCGCAGGATGTTGTTATCGCGACGATGCTCAGAAAGTCGTTCTCGAATGTCGCCTTGTCCGACTCGGACGACGCGATCGCCACTGCACCAAACGATGTAAACGCCGTCATCGCTCGTATCAGTGAGATTGAGTCGCTCTAGCGAGCAAAAACGACGATCCGTTCCGCACCTGACCCAATTCAGGATCATAGGACTGCTGTTTCATCCAACTCAAATGGCGGAGCTTGCTCGCGCCTTTGAAGCCGACCGCGCATCTCGCCTCGAAACTCGGAAACCTCGCGAGCGAGCGCGTGATGTTCCTGAACGAGCGTGTCGATTCTTCTGTCGAGGCTATCGATCTTGCTGTCTAGTGAGCCAAGTCGCCTATCGATATCTTCATCCAAATCCCGACGTATTTTCCATAGCAAATCGGCAATCGCTACGCCGACAGAGATGATGCCTATGAGTTCCGCACTCATTCTTTGTTTATCCGATCCTATCGATCACTAGTGTTCCGTCAAGTCCAAAAATGCGAGTGTAGCTGCAAGGGATTTTTGGTTCCTGGCGAGGCGCGACGACGCGGTGTGGCAGGCCCCACACAAGGAGGAGCAACGGAGCCATCAGCCGGGGAGCGCGAGGGGGCACCCCTCGCATGAAAACCACCAGGGGCCAAAAAGACCCGCAGATACCCGTAGATTTGGGCTTGACGGAGCACTAGGTTGCGCGGCAGTGAGATCGAGCATTTCGCCCAACGCGCACAGCCCAGTACGATCTGCGGTTCGTTCAGTGCCTGAGTGTACGGATCCTTCATCATCTTGACTCTCGTGGCAGGTTGATGCCTGAACACTTCTTGCCGTTCGGCCCGATAAGCTGTCGATTTGTGCGTGACTTTGGACATCTAGAACAACCGCCAAATCACTGTCAACACCTTTTTTCCAAGGTCGATAGTCGGACAAACCAAACAGCAGACAGCGCCAAAACGCCGGGCCAGCGGCCGAATGCAGTAACCGCAATGTCGGCGTGGAGTCGCAAACGCACCTCAGCGATTAGGCGGAAGCCTCTCGCAGCCTCCCGTGTGGCGTTGTCCAACGAACCGGCGAGTATGCCCCGGAAGGCGATCCCCATGTTCGCCGTTGGTGCTGGCGCACGACAAGCGTATTTTCTGAGTTGCGGCCAGCGATGTCCCGGCCACCTTGGTAGCCACGCGAGGTCTTCGATCAGATCACGATGTCGATCGATGCCCGCACATTGTCGCCGTCTACCTGGACCAGTTGGACCGTCTGCAATGCGGCGGCTTCCGATGATCGCGCGAAGCCCCTGTTGCCGCCGAGTTCGTCGAAGTAAATCTGGCTCGTCAGGACCTCGCGCCCTTCCACCCAGACCTTGTAGTGAATGTGCTGCGCGGGCCGCGCCGCGTAACGTCCGGGGACGTAGGTGCGGAAGGCGAAACCACCGCGCGCGTCCGTGACCGCCTCGCCCGAATAGAGGAATTCTTCGAGCAGTCTGTCCTGACCCCCGTCGCGCGGATGCTTGTAGCGCCCCTGTGGGTCGGCCTGCCAAATATCGACGAGGGCGCCAGTGTAGGGGGCACCGCTCGGCTCCACCACCTTGCCGGTCAAGTGCAGGACATCGGTACGCGGCGTGCCGGCGATCAAGTCGTTGGTTCGATTTCGGGGGCCACGAGGATAGAAAGGCCCCGTGAAGTCCCGGGGCGTTTTTTGTCGCTCCGACGCGGGCACCATCGCGGTTCCCACCAGGAGCCCCGTCGCAGTCGCCGTTTGCACCAGCTTGCGTCGATTCATATCGAACGCCATCTCCTTTCGCCGGTACAGCATATACGTCCGAGGTCGAGATTCCCGTCCCGAAAAACAGTCGACCGACCGGCTGTGTAATAATTTGGTGTTTTCCGTTTGGGGGCATGCCGTGGAACGAGCCGAAGTCATCGCAAACACCGCTACCAACGGCACGGAGCCAGCGTCGTCTGCCTACGTGCCTGCGTTTCAACTCACGCAAGGACAGCCACCCCCTTTCGCGACGAACGGAGGCCTTTCCTACATGTCGTTCGATCAGGACGGGGATGCGGGAACCGCCGTAGCGACGGAGGACGCGCTGGCCCAGGTCGCCGAGGGCGACACTCGCGCGGTCATCGACATGATCGAGAATGCGCCCCCCGGCCCCATCGAGACCAAATGGGGTGTCGGATTCCGCACCTACAAAGAGTGCCTGGAATACATTCGCGCGAACAACATGGAGGCCCCGGAAGGCGGCCTGGCCCTTCCCCTGCGCTACACCGTCCACGAACTGCCGTCCTACACCGTCGTCCCCTCCAACGCACTCTGGCACGACCCCGCGCGCGCGGACGAGGCCAAGGCATTCCGAAAGTACGAACGGGACCTCGGGCGGCCATGCCTCTACTTTCCGCAGGTGATGCGCGACGCGCGGCGGATGGCGGAGTACTACCCCGGTCTCTCGCCTGAAAGCCCCGAGTGCATGGACAAGCTTGGCGTCTCGCTGGCGCATTGCGAGTCGAAGTGCCAGAACTTCTACGACGCGGCCGAGGTCGAGCGCGTGTTCTACCCGGAGATCGAGAAGCTCCTGCTCGAATTCTTCCCCGGCGCGACGGACGCGCTGGTGTACAACCACGACGTGTTCAACAAGGACTACGAGGGCGACCGGACGGAAGACCAGGACAACAAGATCCCGGGAGTAAACCGGGGCTACGCCAACCTCGTGCACAACGATCTGAACGACAACAGCGGCCGCGTGCGCTGCCGCGAACTGCTGACGAAGAATCTGCGCAACTTCGGGCGCGAGCAGCACTACACCCAGGAGGAAGCCGACGCGAAGATGTCGCGGCGGTTCATGTCGATCAACCTCGCCAAGCCGATGGAAACCGTGGGACAGTATCCATTCGTGCTCTGCGCCTGGCCCTCCTTCTCCGACCAGGCGTATATCACCAACTACCGCATCTACGACGACCGCGTCGGCGAGACCACCCGCTTCACCTACCGGCCCGACCACGAGTGGTACTGGTTGCCCCAGCAGAAGTCCACCGAGGTCTCGATGCTCAAGTGCTACGACTCTGTGACCGACGGATCCGTCTCGCGCTGGTCTTTCCACACCGCGTGCGTCGATCCAACCGCGCCCGACGACGCTCCGTGCCGCAAGAACGTCGTGGTCAGATCCTTCGTCTTTTTCTAGGAGCCTTCAGCCCACTGGATTACAGTGCGCCCGTGACGCCCAGGGAACTCCGACGTTGCAAGTCCTCCAGCAGTGGTGGCAGTGTTGTTCCATGCAAGCCTGTCGGACTTGCCGCGCTAGCGGCAGGATCGACAGGGTGACGGGCACGCGGGTGGGACGAAACAGTCGGGCTTGGGCGGGGGCAAGACACGCCGATGCGGGCGTGCTGTCCGCGCGTGGTCCATCCATGCACGCTATCGGAACCATCTTGACCCGCGTGCTTTGATAAGCTCTTGATTACGGGCGAATCCCGGGAGGGGGCATCGGAGAGCATGGGCGACGAAATCGCGCGGCGGCACTTCAACGCGGAAGACTTTACCCGGTTCCGGCGGCATCTCGATCAGGAGACCGAACTGGTCGGGAACCTGTTCTCGCAGGACGGCTTCAGCCACCGCGGCGACATCATCGGTTTTGAACTCGAAGCGTGGCTAGTGGACAAGACAGGGCAACCGGCCGCCGAGAACTCGGCGTTTCTGCGCGACCTCGACAATCCCCTGGTGGTGCCGGAGCTCGCCGCGTTCAACATCGAACTGAACGGCAGTCCCTGCGCCATGACGGGACGGGTCTTCGCGCGCCTGCACGACGAACTCGCCGCCACCTGGGAAGCGTGCCAGCAAAACGCGCGGTCGCAGAATCTGCAACTCGCGATCATCGGCATCCTGCCGACGATCAGCCCCGACCTGCTGAATTCCGGCTCCATGTCCAACATGGTGCGCTACCAGGCGCTGAACGATCGCGTGCTGGCGCTGCGCAATGGCGCGCCGGTGGAGGTGGATATCGAAGGCTCCGACACGCTGCGGCTGTCGCACGACGACGTGATGCTGGAGGCGGCCACCACATCGTTTCAGATCCACCTGCAATGCCAACCTGTGCTCGCCGCCCGCACTTATAACGCCGCACTGGCCGCGTCGGCGCCGATGGTGGCCCTGGCGGCCAATTCTCCGTTCCTGTTCGGAAAGTCCCTGTGGGCGGAAACCCGCATCCCACTGTTCGAACAGGCGGTGTCGGTGGGGCCGCGGACCCCGGCGCGCGTCAACTTCGGCAGCGGGTACGCCGACGAGACTCTGTTCGAGGTCTTCGACGAGAACCTGCATGAGCATCCGATTCTGCTGCCCTCCGCCAGCACCGAACCCGCGTACAAGCTCAGCCACATTCGACTGCACAACGGCACGATCTGGCGCTGGAACCGGCCGCTGCTCGGCTTCGATTTCGACGGCCAGCCCCACCTGCGCATCGAGCATCGGGTCGTGCCCGCGGGGCCGACCATCGCGGACTGCATCGGCAACACGGCGGTGTACGTGGGGCTGGTGCGGGCACTGGTGGACGCCGACCCGCCGATCGAGTCCGAACTCGACTTCGCCGCGGCGCGCGTCAACTTCTATGCCGCGGCGCGCTGGGGCCTCGACGCCCGGCTGCGCTGGCGCGACCGCGTTTACGGCGCACGGGAACTACTGCTTGAGGAGCTGTTGCCCGCGGCGGCCAGCGCGTTGGGCAAGTTCGACATTCCGGCCGACGACATCGACCGCTTTGTCGGCATCGTCACGCGGCGGGTCGAGTCCAACACCAACGGCGCGGCCTGGCAGCGCCGCTGGGTAGAGAAGTACGGCACGGACTTCGGCGCGTTGACCAATGCCTACATCCAGGCGCAGGAGTCGGGAGAACCGGTGCACGAGTGGAGCCTATGAGCTCCGGACGCCTGTCCACCTACAACACGCTGCCCGACGGTCTTCTCGAATGCTCCGCCGCACAATTGCGAGATATCCTCTCGGGACCCACGCTGTTCGATCTGCGCCGCGGGCGAAGGGGAACCCTGTTCGTCACCGTTCTGCAGCATGGCGACGAAACCTCGGGATGGGACGCCATGCGCACGCTTCTGGGCAACATGCTCGCGCCTCCGCTGATGCTGTTCGTCGCCAATGTCGACGCGGCTCGGCATAACGTCCGCAAGCTGCCGCACCAGGTGGATTTCAATCGCGCCTGGGAGGGCGGCGACTCGCCGGAAGCCGCGATCGCGCAAGAGGTCACCAGGCGCGCCATGGCCGCCGAGCCGCTGACGGCCATCGATATTCACAACAACAGCGGCCGCAATCCCCCCTACAGCGTCGTCACGCGCACCGACGAGCGCTCGCTGGGCGCGGCCGCCGACTTCGCGCGGCGCGTCATTGTCATCGATCATCCGGGCGTGCAGACCCAACGCTTTTCCGAATTCTGCACGGCGGTGACCGTCGAGGTCGGCATGTCCCGCGATCCGGCAAGCATCGAACGCGCCAGCGCCTACCTCAACAAGGCCTTCCGTTGGCGCGAGCCGCCGCGGGCCTCGACGCGACAGCTCTTGCTGTACCGAAACCTGGCGCGCGTTCTGATCGACGGAGCGGATGGCGGCGTGACACTGCGGCAGGATTTCGAGGCGTTCAACTTCGAACACGCCGACAGCGGCACGGTCATCGCGAGCGTCCGCCGCGGCCCGGGATTGAAGGCGGTCGACGAATCCGGCGCCGACGTGACCGCCCGCTACCTGGAGACGACGGACGGGAAGGTCCGCCTGCGGCGCCCCGTCATACCATCGATGTATACGCCCGATCTCCGGGCCGCCCGCGCGGACTGCCTCTGCTACCTGCTCGAACCGCTGCCGAGTTGGTGAGCGATGCCGAGCTCGTGAGCGACGCGCGCAAGTACCTCAAGATCGAGCGGCCCTTCAACATGATGCGGGGCGTCCTGTCGCAGGCCGAGATCGCCTACGAGACCTGGGGCGAACTCTCGGCCGCCAGGGACAACGCGGCGCTCCTCTTCACCGGCCTGTCGCCTTCCGCGCATGCGGCCTCTTCGCCCCTCGACCCCACCACCGGCTGGTGGGAGGACATGGTGGGCCCGGACAAGCCCATCGATACCAATCGCTACTTCGTGGTCTGCGTCAATTCGCTCGGAAGCTGTTTCGGCTCGACGGGACCCGCCTCGATCGATCCCGCGACAGGACAGCCATATCGGCTCAGCTTCCCCATGCTATGTCTCGAAGACATCGCGAACGCCGGCCACGCCGTCATCGAGTCCTTGGGCGTCTCGCGACTGCATGCCGTTGTGGGCGCCTCCATGGGCGGCATGACCGCCCTGGCGTTCGCCATGCTGCATCCGGACGCCGCCATGGGAGTCGTCCTCATCTCCTCCGCCGCCCGGAGCCTGCCTTTCTCCATCGCCGTGCGCTCGCTGCAGCGGGAGATCGTGCGTTCCGACCCGGCGTGGCGCGGCGGCCAATACGCCTCCGACGCGCCGCCCGCGGTGGGCATGCGGCTGGCGAGGAAGCTCGGCATGATCTCCTACCGGTCGTCCGCGGAATGGACCGTGCGCTTCGGGCGCGAGCGGGCCACCGACGAGCCGGTGCGGGAAGCCTTCGGCATCGACTTCGAGGTCGAGTCGTACCTCGAGGCCCACGCGGTGCGATTCATCGGCACCTTCGACGCCAACTGCTACCTGTACCTATCAAGGGCGATGGACCTGTTCGATGTCTGCGACCACGGCGGCAGCCTCGCGGCCGGTCTCGCGCGGGTACAGGCCGAACGCGCGCTCGTCATCGGCGTGGAGACGGACTTCCTGTTCCCGCTGGCGCAACAGCGCGAACTGGCCGAAGGGCTGAAGGCGACGGTGCCGGACGTGGACTTCCGCGTGCTGCCTTCGATCCAGGGGCACGACTCGTTCCTGGTGGACATGGACCGGTTCCGGCCGGCGGTGGCGAGTTTCTTCTAGGCGGTGCGAGGTATTCCACCAGCCACCGTTCGAATCGCGATCTGATAGCATTTCTTCGCAGTGGACCTCCTCTCCTGTCTTTGTGTAATGCTCTGATTTTTAGAGGATTTACTACCGTTTCCCATATTCAATCGGGTCAGGCCGAACCCGGGGCGTTGCAATGGAGTCGCCCCCAGAAAGGTTTCTTTTTTTGATGAATTTCGATTGGGACGCCGGTAAGGCGACAAAAAATTGGCGAGATCACCGTGTCGCATTCCAAGAAGCGGTCACGGTGTTCGGCGATACCCTGAGCCTGACCGCCCCCGACCCGGACCACTCTCTGAGGGAGAATCGCTATATTATTGTTGGGCGCTCCGAAAACGACCGATTGTTGATAGTGGCCCATACGGAACGCACCGACGGAATTCGCATTATCAGCGCTCGCGAACTAACGCGAAGGGAACGAAGGCAGTATGAAGAAGGGACCTCATGACGAGATGAACGATGATCTTCGTCCAGAGTACGACCTGTCCCAGCTTCTGGCGCATGGTGTTCGAGGCAAGCACGCAGAGCGTTTTCGCGCTGAATCGGTCGTCGTGCCAAGTGCGGACGAAGAGACGGAGTCTGGTCCAGCAGATGATTCCGAGGGTGGGTTCGACCATGACAAGTTGTCAGAGATCGACACGATTGACGATGATCCGACAGGTGGACTCGAGCGGGATAAGTGGCAAGCGCACCTTCTCGAATTGGAGTCGAGGTACGGCTACGCCGACGGGTTCAAGTTGCTCTATTGCCCGTGGTCGACCCTATTCGAGGGTTGCGAAGTCGCGTTCTTGTCGATGAATCCCGGCGGCAGAATGCCTGATGGCGCAGACCCGCGAACGGTCAGCGACGAGCATGGCAACTCCTACCGCATCGAGCGGGACACCACAAAATCAGCCATCACGGAACAATATCTCCAACTCTGCGAGCTGATGCGTGTGTCTGCGGATCGCGTGCTGTGCGGCGTACTCGCACCATACCGCACGAAGGAGTGGAATCCGTCTAGAGATAGCCGGAATTTGGCTATAGGTCGCGCGTTCTGGGAGGCGGCGTTTCGTGTGCAGAGTAGCCTGAAAGTCGTGGTCTGTTCCGGCAAACCGGTGGAGAATGTCCTGATTGAAATGCTTGGCGGAAAACTCGACAGGTCTGTAGCGGCCAAGTGGGGAAACAGTCAGATACGGAAATACCACGTTGCGGATCCACCCTGTTCACTCGTTGCGCTACCCCATTTGTCGCGATTCAAACTTCTAAGTAACCTGGCGAGCCGTGGACAGGTCGCGAGTGTGCTTGAGGAGTGGGCCATCGTCGAGGGTGGGCACATTGCCATGTCTGCTCGGGCGGAAGATCAGCAGATGCCCTAATTCGGAACTTTCGCAGCGTCGTGTCGATGTGCGGCGTCATGGCCCAGCACCACGAGCACATCGGGTCTGTCACAAACTTGAGCGTCGGCGTCATGCGTCATCTCCTCCCGCTCGCACGGTCAAGGGACCTTCCTCGACGGTGCCGATGACGGCCGCCTGGGCGTAGCCGCGACTGCGCAGCGCCCTGACGCAGGCGTCCGCGGCCTCCGCCGGCACGCCGGCAAGCAGTCCGCCCGCCGTCTGCGGGTCCGCCAGCAAGCGAAAATCGGCGCGGTCCCGGCCGCATCCCTCAGTGACGAAATCGTCCAGCGCCCGCTCGTTGTTCGGCTGCAGGGAACTCGCCATCCCGGTCCGCATCAGTTCCACCGCCGCGGGGAAGAACGGAATCGACTCCAATTGCAGCACCGCGCCGACGCCGGAAGCCCGCGTCATTTCGCTCAAGTGTCCCGCCAGGCCGAACCCGGTCACATCGGTGCACGCGGTCGCGCCATGTTCGGCGACAGTCCGCACGGCGGCGGCGCTCGACACATCCATCGCGTCCATAACGGCGATCAAGTCCGGGCCCGCTGTCCTGCCACGCATCGCGCCCGCCAGTACCACCCCCGTGCCAATGGGCTTGGTCAGGATCAGGCGCTCGCCCGCAAGCAAGCCGCCTTTCGTCAGCAACCCCTCGGCGGCGCCGGCGAAGGCCGCGAAACCCACCGAAAGCTCGGCGCCTTCCGCAGAGTGTCCGCCGACCAGACTGACGCCGTTCTCGCCGAATACCGCGACGGCCCCCGACATCACCTGAAACAGTTCTTCCTCCATCAACGCATCGGCCATCGAAGGCACGGTGACGATGGCCAGCGCGTATCGCGGCACCGCGTTCATCGCGTAGAGGTCGTTCAGCGCGTGGTGCGCGGCGATGCGGCCAAACCGATAGGGATCATCGATCATGGCGCGGAAAGCATCGCAGGTCGCGACCAGCGTCGGGTGTCCGAACTGGATGACCGCGGCGTCGTCGCCAATGCCCTGCAACAGCGTGGAGTCGCCGCTCTCCGGCAAACGCCGCAGCACGCGCGTGAGCAGGTCGGCGCCGAGTTTCGCGCCGCAGCCCCCGCAGCGCATGGTTTTCGGCGCGCCCGGCCGCAACGCCGGCGCCAGCGACAGTTCCGGCTCGGCCATTTCCGGCAGAAGCTGGAACCGTCGCATGAAACGGCGATCGACCCACTCCTTCCAGCGCCAGATCCACCGTCCCCAAGCATAGAAGGCGCCCCGCGACGCCACCGCGTGGCCCTGCCCCGTGCCGATCAGCGCGAGCGCGGCGGACTGCGCCCGATAGCGCCGCAGCGGCCGTTCCAGCGCATAGCGCCTCAGGTTGTCCGCCAGCGCGGGCCCCTGGCGCACCGCGAACACGCCGGACTTGGGCCGGGGTTGGCCCCGCATGGCGGCGGCATCGCCGCTCGCGAAAACATTTTCGTGGGAGATGGACTGCAGATGGCCGTTGACCGCGATGAAACCGCGTTCGTCCGTCGCCAATCCGCTGTGGGAAAAAGCGTCGGATGCGTCCACGCCGGTCACCCAGAAGACATGGTCGTGCTCGATCGAGCGGCCGTCGCGGGCGCGAACCGCGGCCGCGGAAGCGTCTTCCGCAAAAAATCTGGTGACGACTTCGACGTCGTGCTGACGGAGCAAGGCGCGCAGTTTGCGCCGGACAGTGAACGCATGGCCCGGCAGGATATCCCGGTCGGCGGTGACCAGGACGCAACGCGCCGTATCTGGAAAGCGGGTGCGTACAGCGAGCGCAAGCTCCACGCCGCCGGCGCCGCCGCCGACGATGACCAGGCGCACGCTTTCGCGCGCGAGGCGCTCCGCCACGGCCTCCCAACGCGGGAGGAAGCGACCGATCGGTTTGACAGGCGTGATCCAGTCGGCGGGTTCGAGGCCGCCGCCGGGAACGCCGCCGGTGTTGATCGACAGGATGTCGTAGCGCATCGGCGGTCTTCCGCGCAGCCGCACGCGGTTTGCATCGGGTTCCACCCCGACAACCTCCCCCGCGATGAAGTTTGCCCCGGCGAAGCGGGCCAGGCGCGCGACATCGATGTGCATCTCGCTGCGCTCGTAGACGCCGGCGACATGCCCGGGCAGCATGCCCGAATAGGGCGTTTCGACTTCGCGCGCGATGATGGTGAGGCGCAGGCCCGGCTCGGGCCGCATGCCGAACCGGCGCAATACCTGGACATGGCTATGCCCGGCACCGGCGAGCAGAATGTCCTTGACGGCGGGCGCGTTGCGCATGGACGAAGGGTCCGTCAACGTCCCGCGAGACGGGACGGAAGAGACGCCTTCGGCAATTCCGCCATCTTTGCTCGCTCCCAGGATTCCGGGTTGTTTCCGGCATCGAACCATGTTGGCCGTGCCCCGCCAAGGGCATCATACTTCAAGCCATCGTGTAGCTATTCGCGGTTCGAAGAGCGCGTGGGCTATCGCTAGCTCAAGCTGCTATCGGGCAGCCCCTCCAGCACCTCCTTGACCCGTTCGAAACCAATCCTTTCCTGTTCCAGGCGCACCTGCTGGCCGATGCGGTTCCCGCGCAGATCGTCGTAAAGCGCTCGTTCCGCCGCGTTCAGGCGGGGCAGTTCGCGCTCCACGGGCTTGTCTTCTCGACCCCAGAGGGTTCGGCTCGCCAATAAGGTCTCGCGGTCCATCAGTAGCGACTCGGCGTGCGAGAAGTGGGCGCGCAACTGGTCGAGGATGGCGAAGCCGTGGGTGTCGATGTCGCCCCAGTAGTAGAACTTGCAGCTATTGAGCCACCGCGCTTTCGCCAAACTTTCGAAACCATATCCAGCGCCGAAGATCGCCATGCCCCCGGTGACATCCGGAAAGGCCAGGAAGTTGATCTCGTTTTCCAACGCGAAGACCCTTGAGACTCCGGTCTCGAGCGCGGCAAAAGTGTCGGCGTCCAACTCGATGTCGGCCTCCGGGCGACCTCGAAACAGCGCCAGCGCGGGGTCCAGAACGCGAAAGCGGATGCGTTCGGGCTTCGTTCGAAAACCATATCGGCGCTCGAACCGGCGCACTCCGGTTGCTTGGAAGTCGATGGCGCTTGCGGGCAGGAGGTAATCCAGCAATTCGATGAACACGGCGCGGTGTTTTTCGACGAACTTGCTGTGCACGCCCGGGATATCCATCTGGCGGATATAGATATCCGGTCGAGGATGCGCCAGCAGCCAATTCACCACATCGAGTAGCCCGTCCCAGTTTCCAGCCTTGCCGAGAGCGACAAGCGGCCGTCTGTAGAGCCAGACCAGGAGCTTCGGTTGCCGAAAAGACATCGCGTCATAGATCTCCATGAACCGCGCGAAGTCGTCCGCCTTGCCGAGCAACGCGACCGCATCTTCGATGTCGTCCAGCCATACCGCGCGGGGCAGGGAGTTGGCGCCGAACAACTGGTGTCTCACCTCGCGTTCTTCGATGCGGACCTTCGGCATGGCGCGCAGCGATGCGGCCCAGCGCCGGGCATCGTCGAAGCGCAGGCCAAGCTGCGCCGATGTTGGACCCCGGATGGGTAGCCGCAACGGAAACAGGGGGCCGCTGCCGGATTCGCCGGAGGCCTCACGCTCAATTTCGGCGGTGACGAGGCTCTCCAGAATTTTGCCGTTGTCCCAGAACCGCTTGACCTGTTGCCGCAGTTGCGCCGGCGTGGTCCAGTTCGGCGACTTACTCATGCCGCGCTGTTGCGCCCCGGGTGCGCGAGAGGGGATCCCCTCGCCAGGCGAGAGGACTTCTCGCGTTCCTCGCGGTACTCCTCCATGGTCAGGTTGCGCAGTTTCGAAGCGCGCCCATCCTCGTTGTGGACGAATCCAACGCCGGCCACGAACGGTTCGATAACGTGAATCTTCTGCAACGGCGTAACGATCAACAGTTGTAGATGGAGTTCCTTGAAAAGCCGCAGAGCGTACTGCGTGGACTCGTCGGAACCCCGCCCGAAGGCTTCGTCGATCGCCACGAACCGGAAGGATCGGGAACGCACACTACCCCGCTCCAGCCCGAACCGATAAGCGAGGCTGGCCGCCAGCACCGTGTAGGCGAGCTTCTCCTTCTGGCCCCCGGACTTGCCGCCAGAGTCCGAATAGTGCTCGAACTCCGTGTTGTCTTCTCGCCAACGTTCGCTGGCCGAAAAGACGAACCAGTTCCGCACGTCGGTCACCTTGGCGGTCCAGCGCCGATCCTGTTCGGCAAGACCTTCGCGCCCGCGCAGCCGGTCGATGATGCGCTTGACTTCCGCGAACTTGGCCTCGGAATACTCGGCGTCGTCGGAGCCCGTCAAGGCGCCTTCGGTGCAGGCGCGCAGTTCGGACCGGAAATCGCGCACGTCGGCATCCGGAGCGGGCTGCGCTTCCAAGACGATGTAACGGCCCGTGTTGTAGTCGATCTCCGCCAGAGAATGGTTGATACGCTCAATACGGTCGCGAATCTCTTCGCCTTGCCGGGCTAGTTGCGACTGGAAGTTGGCGACTTCCCGGATGGTGTTCTCGTTCAGAAGCTCCTTGAAACGCGCTTCAAAGCGCGGCAAATCGTCGGCCTTGAGCTTCTCCAGCATGGCGCGGTATTCGAACCCGGCGTCAATGCCGGCATCCATCTCGGCGGTAGCCAGCTTGAATTCCTGCTTGTAGGCAGACATGGCCTTGACGATCTTCTCGCTCAATCGGGTCAAGCGATTGCCTTCCTGGTCGATGCGACTCTGCAGCCAGTGGCGGACATCCTGTTGACGGTTGTCGCAGGACTCCACCGTGAGGCGATGCTCGCCCAGCGCCTCGACGCGCATGGCATCGAGAGAATCAGAGAGCTGCTCGAACGTCTCTGCCGTGTCCCGAATGAGGGTTTCGGTTTCCGTGCGCAATCTCTTCGCGTGGTCCTGTTGCCCCTCGGTTTTTGAACGAGTGGCCTTGGCGTTGTCGAGTTCCGTCTCCGTCGTTCCAAGCGCGTTACGGGCCCGGTCCAGTTGTCCTTGTAGCTGCTTGAGAACGTCGGACGCCGCAACGAGGCGATCCCGCTCTTCGCGCAGTTGCTCGATCTTCGCAGCGCGCGACTTCCAGTCCTGTTCGTCGAATTCCGCATACTCCGACGAGAGCATCGCAAGATTGCGAACCTGCTCCTCGACAGCGGATCGCTCGCGGTTCGTTTGGTCGATGCGCTCCGCCAGCGCGCCCAAGCGCTTTCGAAAGCGTTGCGCGTCGGCCTGGAGTGCGGAAATCTTGGCTTCGTTGGTCCAGCCCAGCACATACCGGGAGCGATCATCGATGCGATGGCGATCATCTTTTTCATGACGCTCGCCAGACATCTTGATCTGGCCGGCTCGGGTGACGGCGTTGCGTTCGCGCCGGAACATCTCGGTGGTGGCGCAACAGGCCAGGTCGAAGCGCCGGGCAAGCTCCCCTTCCAGCCACGCGTAAAACCCGGAATCCGGCTTCACCGAGAGTTTGCGGACCAAGGAATCACCGATGCAGGCTCGGATAGTCATCCGCTTCGCGGTGACGAATTCGAAAGTAGACCAACCTGCCCTTGAGGTGCGTCCTGTCGACGTAGGCTGCCACCGGAGCGTAATGCTCGTCCGCGACCAGCAACGCCAGCCCGAAGTTGCGCAGTACCCGCTCGGCCGCGCCTTCCCAGTCCCGCTCATCATCGCGCACCTGCAACAACTCGCCAGCGAAAGGCAGTTCCGATTCGTCAATGGATAGCGCTTTGCACAGGACTTCGCGCAAGTTGACCTGCTGCGCCGGGATATTGCTGCGCCGCGCCTTGAGACTCTCGATCTCTCGGTCCAGTTCCGCGAGTTCGTCCCTACCCTGCCGCACCTTCACTGTGTCCTCTACCAACTGGTCCCGTAGACGGTCGGAGCGTTCGGTCAACTTCACCTCGAGCTGCGCGAGGCGTTCGCGTTGGGAGACGAACTCGGCTTCCGTGGCTACCGGCGATTCGTCCACGCTGCGAATCAAGTTCCGATAGCGCTCGGCTTTGTCGGCACACCGGTCCCGTTCCAGCTTCCAAGCGTCGGATGTCCTCGGCAAGACGTTCAATACGGTCTCCACCGTTTTCTGCGATAGCCTGACGGATATCCTCCACTTGACGCCGTTCGTCGTCGCGGCGCGCCGTCAGGCGTTCCACCCGCGCATTCTGACGCCCCCACCTCTTGTCGAGTTCGGCAAGGCGCGTATCGAGCAGTCCAAGTTTCAGACTCGCGAAGTACGCGCGCAGGGCTTCGCGGCAGTGCCGCAGCCGTTCCACTTCCGACGACAGTTCCTCATGAGCGTTGCAATCCGCGACCAAGGGCACCAGCAGTTCCACCTGGCGCTTGGCGATAAGTACTGCCTCATGGGCGCGGTTGAGATCGTCGAAGTGATCGATCAACACCTTGATGCGCGTCTCGGCATCGAACGGTTCCAACATGTGATCGCGCACGAAATCCGTCAGGTTGCCGACGGACTTCATGGAGACGGTCTGGTGGAACAGGTCCATGGCCTGTTCGTCTTCGATACCGAAACGGCGCCGGAACCAGGCACCGTAGGGGGGAAAACTCGCGAAGATATCCACGCCGACGGTACGGAGCCTTTTACGCAGTTGGCCGATGTCCGTACCGAAACCGGCGAAGTCCCGACTGATGGTGAGATCCCGCTCGGCGGCGGCAAAAAAACGCTCGGGTTGGTTGCGCGTCTCGGTAATCCAGAAGACCTCGGCGAGGCTCACGGTCTGCTGGTAGTCCTCGTTGCGGAAGACGCCGACGATCACGGTGTAGCTGTTGCGGTCGCGCAGCGGCACGGGGCGGGCCACGCCGGTGTCGCCACGTTCCGTCTTGTAGTAGCCGAGAACATAGGATCGCAGCATGCGTTCGCGGTTCTGCGCCCCCGCGGCCTTGTTATAGGCAACGCGGTGCGGCGGCACCAGGAGCGTAGTGACGGCATCCACCAAGGTCGTTTTGCCGGAGCCAATATCTCCGGTCACGAGACTGTTCCGACCACCGAGCTTCAGCGACCAGACGCGCTGGTCGAATGTGCCCCAATTGAATACCTCAAGGCGATGCAGGCGGTAACCGGAAAGCGCGTCGTCCGTGATGCTGTCGAAGATTGACGGCGATTCGTAGTCCATACGGCCGCGGTTATTCACTGGCCGCAGCCTCAAACTCGGCCCGATAGGCGGCCAGCCGGCTGTCGAACTCGCCCAACCATTGAGCGTCGACAAAGGCGCGGAGAAAACGCCGCACTTCGAAGCTGCGAACTTGTCTTTCGTTGCCAGAAGCGCTCATGCGGCGCAGAAAGCCGAGCTCGACGATGCGGTTCAGATCGGCGTCCAGCCGGTCGATGACACGGGCTTCGTTACTGTTCTCGGGGAGGAATACACGTACCATGTCTACGATTTCATCCCGGCTCAGTACCAACCGGGCATCGCCGCCCGCAGCGTCGGATTCAACCAGTTTCTTGCGCAATAGCGCGAGCAGCAAGCTGACGGCAAAGGACAGTGGCCGTCGAACGATCAGCCGCGGAATAGCACGACTGTCGCCATCATCCTCGTCCGGGCGCGAGCGCAGGAATGCGTAACCCTCGGCCTCATCGATGATGAGGTCGAGGTTCAGCACGGACATGTAGTCTCGAATACGGGCCTGCAAAGCGATGAGATCTTCCCACAATCGCGGATCGCTATCGCGAAACAAAATGCCGCGAAGCAGCCGGATGGCAAGCGGGGACAACTCGTTGCCCGACGCGGTGGCGTCGCCAGATCGTGCGTCCTCGCTCATTGCAGGAATATTACGCGCGGCAGGCGCGCGCTTTTGACAGTGGTCTCCCCGGATGCAGCCGCAATTCGCCAGGAAACTGCCTCTTCGGTGTCCTCATCCACGACAGTCTTGAACTGGCCGTGGTCGCTGGCGAGCTGCAGATATGTAACGAGTTCCGCGAGACCCTGCTCGATGGGTTGCGTTTCGCACAGTTCGCGCAACGTGATTTGCGAGCGATCCTGGAGCGCGTGGCGAATGTGCCCAGCGAGGCGGGCCTTGTCGACGACAGTTTCCGAAAACAACGCCGCGGCATCCACGGCCTCGTCACCGGCTTCGAGGACGGCGTCCACGATCTGTGGTTTCAAGCGCGGCGCGTATAGCGGGCGTTCTGTAGGCAGTCGAATTTCCGCCGCCGGCGAAGCGACGGTCATCACAGTATCCTCAAGGACCTTCGCCCCATCCTTGGCTGCCGACGCATCGCGCAGCGCTAGCGCGTGGGCTTCGATGCTGTGCAGGATGTCCATGATGCGGCGGTTCTCCAGCCACGCCCGGTCGTCCAGAAAGCGGCGCAACTGCTGCGATAGCCGTCGCACGGTCGCTTGGGTGTGTTCGCCGGCATCCAACCAGTCGTAGTGGATCCGCCGAGTACGGACATCCGGGTCCATGCTCTGGACCGCCGGCGACGCCAACACGCGTTCCAGGAGACGCGTCAGTTCCTCTTGACGGTCTCGGGACATGAGAAAGTCCCAGAAGGCGTTGAAGCTGCGCCCCTGATCGGAACCGGCGATGGCGTCGCGCTCGTCTATCACCTCTTCCAAGAGCGCGCCCCGGGACCCTTCCCAGCCCGCAATGCGCTCGCGAACGCGACGGTCCAAGACACGGAAGTTGTGCTCCACCTCACGGAAGTCTCCGAGCAGGTCCCGAGCAATCTGCATGAATTGCTGGAAACGGTCCTTGAGGGCAGTATCGTCGAGCAGCGGGAGATCGCCCTCACGTACACGCGCAATCTCGGCTTCGATCTCGTCGCGACGACGCTCAAGATCGGCAATACGTATCTTCGGGTCGTCCTCCACTCCTTCGTTCATCTGCCGCAGCAAGCCGAACAGCGTGCGCAGGCGCGACTCGGTGCCGACAAAACTGCGTTCCGTCAGAGAAGCGAGCCACGCTATGGCCTTCTCAGCGGCGGGAGTGAGGTCGAACTGGGGTTCGTCGGAATCGTCCCGATAGAACTTGCGCAGCCAGCCACGATCCGAGTTTGCCCAGTCGTTCAGATAGTCCAGGGGCGGCCGCGGGAACGCGCCATCGCCATCACGTTCGCGCAGAGCGAACAACTCATCCTCCAGGGACTCCGCCAGATCGCCCTGTGAGATCACCCGACGGTTCGGTGCCACGAACACGCGATGCAAAAAGCTCGCCACCAGCGCGGCGTGCTCCGACCGCAGCAACCGCCACGCCGGATGACTCTGCCGAAGCCGATCCAAGGTGTCGTAGTCGAAGTCCATAGCAGCAAGATGTTATTCCAACCACGGCGTGCAGCAACCGCACCGGCGCGGATCAGTTCGATAGTCACGGTGCTCTGGGAGGCTGGGCCTAGCCCGCCGGGAAGGAAATTCGTTGCGCCACGAGCGGCCTGATCTCCGCTATGGCCTCGAAATCGCGGTCCTGATGGAGCAACAGCGCCTCGTGCTCGATGGCGAGTTGCGCGATGCAACAGTCGATCGCGCTGCGCACCGTTCGGCCCCGGCGCCGCAACTCATAGTAGATGCGGGCCGCGGCGCGCCAAGTGTCGACATCCGCCTCGATGTACTCCTGACCGTCCAGGTAGCGGGCCAGGGTTGTCCACTCCCGTTCGTCGATGGCGCCCTGCAGCAACTCCAACTGGTTGAAGCGCGTAAGCACCACCTCGTCGTCAGCGACAATGGATCGCACCCGATCCGCGGCCGCGCCGCTCGCGTCTCGAAGCACGTCGACCCACACGGACGTGTCAATCAGAACCGTCACGGAGCCGCCGCATCTCCTTGTGGTCGAAGTCCGGACGCAACTTCACCTTGCCCGCAAGGTCGAAGAGGTCCTTTTTTTGCCGCTGGCGCACCAGTTCGCTGAGCGCCAGACGCACGAGTTCGCGCTTCGTTCTAACGCCAGTGAGCGCGAATGCCTGCTCGACCAAGTCGTCATCCAGGACGATGTTCGTACGCATTGCTCTTGAAAACTGGGAGTGTATTGAAAGGTGTATTGTACTCCTTATGGAAGCGGCGAATATCCACTGCTACTGTTTCTGCGGTCTGTCCCTCAACGTGTCGCGAAGACCCTCCAGTCCAGGTTAGATGACAAACTTCGATATCGAATACGCCGAGGCGGAGCGGCTTGAGGAGCTGTTGCAATCCGTGGACCGTCCCGGCGAGTTCTGCGCGCACGGTCGGGTGTTCGTGCCCATGCCCAGATTGGAGGTGGAAGGGGTCGGCGTGCTCTCCTTTCCGGTTCCCGATTTCCAGGTGCGCGCTCTGGTGGAGGCGGCCGAGCGTGCGCCCTACGGCAAGGGCGCCGATACGCTGGTGGACACCTCGGTTCGCGATTGCTGGCAAATCGACGCGGCGCGGATGCGCCTGGGAGGCGGCGTCTGGGCGGACACCTTGCGCGGCATCCTGGATACGGTGGCGACCGGGCTCGGCTGCCCGGCGGGGCGGCTCGACGCGAGACTCTACAAGCTGCTGATCTACGAACCGGGCGGCTTCTTCTCCGCGCATCGGGACACGGAGAAGACCGACGGAATGATCGCGACGCTCTCTATCACGCTACCCGCCGCCGCCAGCGCTGGCGGCGAACTCATCGTGCGCCACCTCGACCGGGAGGTCCGCATCGACATGAACGCCAGCGAGCCCTCCGAACTCGCGTTCGCGGCCTTCTACGCCGATTGCGCGCACGAGACTCTGCCGATTCGCGGGGGTTGCCGACTCTCGCTGGTATTCAATCTGTGCCTGCGTCCCGACGACACCGACACGCCCCGGCAAGCGCCCGACTATTCGGATCAAGTCCGGGACATCGCGGAGCATCTCATCGCCTGGCGCGACGGCGCGCGCGGACCCGACAAGCTGATCTGGCTGCTTGAACACGAATACAGCGAAGCGGGGCTGTCGTTCGATGCGTTGAAGAATGCCGATGCCGCCCTGGCGGAGGTCCTGAAGTTGGCGGCGGGACGGGCGGATTGCGAGTTGCACGCGGCCATCGTCCATATCGAGGAAGAAGGCTCGGTCAGCTATGTCGATGGGGACTATCTCGATGACTGGGACCGGGGCGGCGACGACACCTACGACGTGGAAATGGACGAGGTGCTCGACGGGCGTTATTGGCTGGACAGTTGGACGAGTGGAGACGATACGCGGCCGGCTTTCGGGGAGCTATCCGTGAATCCTGGGGAACTGTTGCCGGTGGGAGCGCTCGACGACGCCGAACCCGACGAGCAATGGGTGAACGAATCGTCCGGCAACGCGGGAGTTACGCTGGAACGGGCCTACCGGCATGCGGCTTTCGTGATCTGGCCGCACCGTGCCACGCTGGATATCCTCGCTGGCGAGAACATCGATGGCGCGGTCGACTGGGCGAGGCGACAAGTCGAGCGGGGCGCGGTCGATGCCGGCAATCTGATCGCGCGATTGATCTCCGTTTGGCCGACGGAAAGACCGGGACGGAATGGCGGCGGGCGGGCTGACATGTTGCGCCTGCTCGGGCGGATCGGCGATGCGACGCTGGCGACGCGGTTCCTGCGCGAGGTCCTGCTGCTCCGCTACGACGGCAGCGAAAACGAAAGCCTGCCGGCGGTGCTGCGCCTCGCCGGTCCGGGCGACACCGCCGGATTTCTGGTCGATCTGGTCGAGTCGCGCTTTCTTTTTCACGCCGACGCCATGCTTGCATTGCTCCTGCGCCTCGGTGAATCAGGCGAATCAGCGAACTTCGATTGGCGGGATGCGCTCAGGGGAAGCGTCCGCGCCGCGCTGGCCGCCTTGCCGTCGGTGCTGAGTCCACCCGCGCGGACGCGTGAACTGGCCTGGCCGCCGGCACCGTCGCCCAAGCGCATTGGCGACGCCGAGCTCCGCGATCTTTTCACGCTGGCTTGGCGGTGCGGACTGGCGGAGGAAGCACAGACCGCAGCGTCGGTCGTCGCGGCGCATCCCGAGGCGATAGCGCCACAACGAGCCATTCCCTCGGCGTTGGAGGCGATGTCCCGGGAGGAGGGCCTTGCGAGCGGCGCGGCCTATCTGCTGTTGTGGCGCCATGCCGCCGATTCGCTGTTGCGCCGCAGCGCGAAACCGCCGCAGGCGCCGCGGGACTGGGTGATCGAGGCCCGCATTCCATGCGATTGCGAGCTATGCGCGGCGCTTGATGCCTTCTGCAAGCATCCGGTTGACCGCGTCTGTCGCTTCCCGGTGCGCTCGGAGCTGCGTGCTCACCTGCACCAGCAGATTGAAAGTTGTCGGCTCGACATGTCTCATGTCACCGAGCGGCGCGGTCGGCCCTATACCCTGGTCTGCACCAAGGACCGGAGGAGTTATGAGCGACGGCTCGCCGAATACGCCGGGGACATCGAAACGATGCGTTCGTTAACGCGGTTCATGCCGGCCGGAAAACGGGTGGAACCGGTCGAGGAGCAACGGCGACACTTGCTCGAGGCGGTCGCGGCGGCGGGTTGATTCGCGCTTGTCGGGTTGCGCGTCCGCTTGCTCATCGTGCCGCGTCTATGGTTGGCACATGCCCTGCGTCAGAGTATTCCAGGATGGCGGGATCAGCCGTAACGAGCGCGGCAGCCCAATGCCGCGCGGTAGCAATCAGGAATCGATCCGCGGGATCGGCATGGAACTCCCCGGGCAGGCGCACGCTATCCAGCGCGATCACCGGTTCGATCAGGCACAGGTCGATTCCCGGGGAGCCGAGCACTCTATCTATCCAAACGCCGACATCCATCGCCAGCCGCAACCGGCCCTTGGCGACGAGGAGCGCGACCTCCCAAGGCGTGATGGCTGAAATGCCGACCCGGCCCGTGCGTCGTTCCTCGTCGATTCTCGCCCTGGCGCCCGGACCGATTCGGGGCGAATCCGCCACGGCCCAAACCAGCGCATGCGTATCGAGGATGATCACCTCAAGGCGGACCAGTCCTCAGCCGGCACCGCCGGCTCGAGCGGGTCGTCATACTTCAGCACGGTGCCGCGCATGCTGCCGATGAACGATTGTGTCGGCCCGGTCGATGGCGGCAACGACACGACGGCCACTGGGTGCCCCCGCCTCGTAACGGTGACCGATTCCCCCGTGTCCTGCATCTCCTTGATAATGCGCAGACACTTCGCCTTGAACTCCGCAGCCGAGACCCGTCTATTGCTCACACGTTCTCCTCCTGTACAAATTTAGTTGTACATACTACAGATTGGAGGTGCGGGGTCATGGAGCGTCAGTTCACGTTCGATTTCCTGGCACTCGATGCTGATGGTGTTGGCCATCGCCGCCTACCGCGTAGCTGGAGACGGCGTTCCAGACGGAAAGGGCCGCCACAGCAAAGCCGAATAAGCGCAGGTGCCGGTACGGCACCCTCAGTTCAAGCTACGTCCTGAAGACGGTTTGACCAATCCTTTCCCGATGTCGCCGGCGGGAGGGGATTGCCATCGGCGATGAATATCTCTATGGCTTCCTCAACGATCTGGCATAGCTCGACGAAAACCGATTGCTCGTCGTCGCCATGGCATCCACCCCAAATCAGCCCAGGTGCGCTCCCGACGTAACATTGATCCTCTTCGGACCATTCGACAATCTTGACGTAGCGCGCACTCGGTTTCACGATTTCGACTCCCTGATCGCCTGTTGGACGAGACGCTCCTGGTAGCGCTTTGCGTCAGCGCCCAGATTACCAGAGATGGTTATCGGTTTCGTTACGTTCGGGTGTACGAAGTTGCGATGACTGCCCCTGCCGCCACGGTTCTGGAAGCCTGCCTGTTCCAAACGCGCGATCAGTTCACTGACCTTCGGCGGCATCTTTGTTCAATGTCCAGTGAATGTCGATGGCCTCCTCTTCGACGGACTGTCGTCGCCAGGCCGCGCACCCAAGCGCATCGCACGAATATTACGCGTGGCAGGCGCGCTTCTGACATCAGTGTTCCCCGGACGCTGAGGTGCTCTGTCACCACCTCTTCGTGTAAGCCATCGCCGAAGAACGACTTGATACTGTACATCGATACAGGTAGCCTGTCCGGCCCCTGTACGGAAACACAGTGATGCACATCCAACCTCGCTTGCCGGATCATCCGGACCTCTGGAAGGCGCGCGAACTCGCGACAGACCCGAATCGGCGCCGAAACTCCGCAAACAACCACGCCACGGGGTTTGCGCAACTCGACGAACTGCTATTCGGCGGCGGCTGGCCCGCCGCGGGCCTGATGGAACTCCTGTGCGATGTCCACGGCATCGGAGAACTGCGGCTGCTGGCATCCGCCCTGACGCGTGTCAGCCGCAACGAAGCGCGCTGGATCACCTGGATCAATCCGCCTTTCGTGCCCTATGCGCCGGCGCTCGCCCGGGCGGGCATCGATATAGGCAAGGTGCTGCTGGTCTACCCGAAAAGCCATCGCGAGGCGCTGTGGGCGCTTGAGCAGGCGCTGAAAACCGGCGCGTCGAGCGCCGCCCTCGCCTGGCTTGACGAGACGGCGCTCAAGACCACCGAGATCCGCCGCCTGCAGCTCGCGGCAGCGACGGGCCGCACCTGGACGACGCTGTTCCGTCCCGCCGCGGCCGCCGACAAGTCGTCGATGGCGGAGCTTCGCATCCTGGTCGAGAGCGAACCGGCGGGGAGATGCGACCGCCTGGCATGCACCATCCTGAAGCGCCGGGGCGGCTGGCCCACTTCGCGCATCGCGCTGGATTTAGGCCTCGCGCCCATTCGCCGAGAACGCGCGGCCGTCGGAGAACAACTCGCGTTCTGGCGCCACCGAAGCGCGAATGCGGGCGGCTATCGCACGGCCTCCTGACAGGTGCCTCCGGGGAAAGCATGGGACAGGTCGCCGCCAGACTGCTGCGCAAACGGCGCAAACGACGTAAACAGCGCGAAGGACGCGAAGGAATAGCAGCCACGTTCCCGGCGTCGCCGTCCGCGCAGGGAGAGAGGCGGCCCGCGCTCTGGTACGGCGTCCACCTGCCGCATCTCGGCCTCGAGATCTTCGAACGCCGATACCCCCCGCGTCCGGACGAGCACGGCCAAGCCACGGTGCTCATGGACGGCAAGGGGGTGGCGCTCATGAACACCCCGGCGCGGGCCGCCGGCATCGCGCCCGGTTCGACGCTCGCCACCGCCCGCAGCATCGCCGCCGACCTCAGGCACTTCAACCGCGATACCGCCGGGGAGCGCAGGCGTCTGCGCCTTCTGGCGGAGGCCGCGTACCGATACACCCCCCGCGTCGGCATACCGGCGGCGGATTGCCTGGTTCTCGATGCGGGCGCGAGCCTGAAACTTTTCGGCGGCGGCGAAGCGCTCGCCGCCAATCTCCACGCGCTGCTGCGACGGCTGGGACATGCGGCGCGCATCGCCGCCGCGCGCACGCCGGCGGCGGCATTGGCGCTCGCCCGCGCCGGCGTTTCCAACGTCGCCGACGCCGACGACAGCTTCGACGCGTTGCGCGCCGCGCCGCTCGAATGCGCGGGAACCGAGATCGAGGCGCGTGACATCGAGCGGCTCGCGAACATGGGCATATTCCAGTTCGGCCAGCTCCTGGACTTGCCTCGGGACGAACTCGGCGCGCGTTTCGGACCGGCGCTGCAGAAGTACCTGGTGCGCCTTACCGGCGACATCCCGGACCCGGTGCGCCCCATTGTTCCGAGGGAAAGGTTCTCTTCGTCCCTGCATCTGCTCGAATCGATCTCGGACAAGGACGCGCTGCTCTTCCCCATGCGCCGCCTGGTCTCGGAACTCGCCACCTGGCTGCGCGCGAAACAACTCGGCGTCCGAAGCCTGACGTGGCGCTTTGAATCATTGCGGAGCGGCGGGAAAAACGCGGACCGACATGAGTCGGACGAGGGAGAACTAAAGGCGCGATTCGCCGACCCCCGGTTCGACGCGGAGGGCATTCTGGAAGTGAGCAAGCTCCAACTCGAAGGCGCGCAAGTGCCGGACGAGGTGATGAGCGTCCGCCTGGCCGTCTCGGCCGTCGAACCGGTGCGACCGGCGCAAATTGCTCCAGCAGATCTCTTCGGCGCGAAGCAGACATCCACAGCCTTGCCGATGGAACTCGTCGACATGATCGCGGCGCGCCTCGGGCGCAACGCCCTGCAGGGGCTTGCGCTGGCGGACGACCACCGTCCCGAGTTCGCCTGGACGCCGCGTTCGCCAAGCGCGAAACGCGACGCGGCGCTCCCGGAGGCGTTGTTCCATCCAAGGCCGATATGGCTGTTCGAACCGCCCCGCCCCATCGACATCGAGCATTTCCAGTGCTCAAGCGGTCCCGAGCGCATCGAGTCCGGCTGGTGGGGCGAGGCTGTCGCCAGGGACTACTTCATCGCCGTGCACAGAAGCGGCGCGCAGTGCTGGATATACGCGAATCGCAGGTCCGGCCAAAAGCGCCGAGGCGAAGACAGAGCGTGGTTTCTTCATGGCTACTTCGCCTGAGCCCGAGAAGCGACAGCCGGCGTTCGCCGAACTGCACGCGGTCTCGAACTTCACCTTTCTTCGCGGCGCCTCGCACCCGGAGGAACTCGTCAAGCGCGCGCACGATCTCGGCTACGCCGCCATCGCCATCACCGACGAGTGTTCCGTGGCCGGCGCGGTGCGGGCGCACATGGCCGCCAAGGCGTGCGAAGAAAACGGCAACGGCATCGACCTCATCGTCGGCGCCGAATTCCACCTCGCATGGAACAAGGGCATCCGGGGAGCGCCAGCGACCCGGAGCGGTTGTTCCATGGGCGGCGAGCGGGGCCGGGCCGCGGGCGGCGCTGGCCGTGGGGCACTCACCGAGGACATCCACCTGGTGCTGCTGGCGCCGAGCCGCCTCGCCTACGGCCAGCTCGGGGCGCTGATCACGAAGGCGCGCCGCCGCAGCCCCAAGGGCGAGTACGCGCTTCTTCTTGAGGACCTGGGCGGAGCGGTCGACGCATGTTTCGCGCTCTGGATCCCCGGATTGAAGCCCATCGGCGACCTGATGGACGAAGGCCGCCTGCTCAGCGCGCGCCTGCCGCAGCTCTGGATCGCCCTCGAAGTGTTCCTCGAACCCACGGACCTCGACAAGACCGCGAACGCCCTCACCCTGGCGACGCGCCTCGACCTGCCCATCGTCGCCAGCAACGACGCGCACATGCACGCATCGCAGCGCAAGCCGCTGCAGGACCTGCTCACCGCGATCGCAAACAGGACCACGGTGGCGGAACTCGGCACCGCCGCGCAGGCGAACGGCGAACGCTACCTGCGCCCCATCGACCGCCTCCTCGAGCTCTACCCCGAGGAGATGCTGGACGAGTCCGTGCGCATCGCCCGGCGCTGCCGGTTCTCCCTCGACGAGCTGCGCTACGAATACCCGGCGGAGCTGGTCCCGCCCGGCGTCGAGGCCTCGGAACACCTGCGCCAACTCGTCGACGAAGGCGCCGCCGAACGCTGGCCGGACGGCGTGCCGGACGACGTCACCGCCCTCCTTGAAAAGGAACTCAAGCTCGTCAAGTCGCTCGGCTACGAGCACTTCTTCCTCACCGTGCACGACATCGTGCGCTACGCGCGAACGTTGGCCATCCTCTGCCAGGGCCGCGGCTCCGCGGCCAACTCGGCGATCTGCTACTGCCTGCACATCACCGAAGTGGACCCGTCGCGCATGCACATGCTGTTCGAGCGCTTCATCTCGAAGGAGCGCAACGAGCCGCCGGACATCGATGTCGACTTCGAGCACGAACGGCGCGAGGAGGTGATTCAATACATCTACGAGCGCTACGGCCGCGACCGCGCGGCGCTGGCCGCCACCCTCATCACGTACCGGCCGAGAAGCGCGATCCGCGATGTCGGCAAGGCCCTGGGGCTCGACCTCGACCTGGTCGATCTGCTAGCGAAGTCCATGGCCTGGTGGGACAAACGCGAAGCGCTCGACGCGCGCCTCGCCGCCGCCGGCATAGACCCCAGGAGCAAGGTCGTCCGTCAGTTCGTCCACCTCGTCAACGAGATACTCGGCTTCCCGCGACACCTGTCGCAGCACGTCGGCGGCTTCGTCATCTCGCAAGGCCCCTTATCGGAGCTCGTGCCGATCGAGAACGCGGCCATGGCGGATCGCACCGTCATCCAGTGGGACAAGAACGATCTCGAGGCCCTGGGCCTGCTCAAGGTGGACGTGCTCGGCCTCGGCATGCTGACGGCGATCCGCAAGACGCTCGACCTCGTCAACGACTTTCGCGGGAGCAGCCTCACGGTCGATCAGATCCCGCCGGAACGTCCCGAGGTGTACGAGATGCTGCAGCACGCCGACAGCATGGGCGTATTCCAGGTGGAATCCCGCGCGCAGATGTCCATGCTGCCCCGGCTGCGTCCCGAGTGCTTCTACGATCTTGTCGTGGAGGTGGCCATCGTCCGGCCCGGCCCGATCCAAGGCAACATGGTGCATCCCTACCTGCGCCGCCGCCAGGGACTCGAGCCCGTCACCTATTCGAACGAAGCCGTGCGCAAGGTGCTGGAACGCACGCTCGGCGTGCCGATCTTCCAGGAGCAGGTGATCGAACTCGCCATGGTGGCGGCGGGATTCACGGCCGGCGAGGCGGACCAGCTTCGCCGCGCCATGGCGGCCTGGCACCGGCGCGGAGGACTCGAACATTTCGAGCAGAAACTCATCCGCGGAATGCTCGAACGCGGGCACGACAGGGAGTTCGCCGAGCGGATCTTCCAGCAGATCAAGGGCTTCGGCGAATACGGCTTCCCCGAATCCCATTCATCGAGCTTCGCCCTCCTGGTCTACGTGTCCGCCTGGCTCAAGCGGTTCGAACCGAGCGGGTTCTACTGCGGCCTCTTGAACAGCCTGCCGATGGGCTTCTATTCGCCTTCGCAACTCGTGCAGGACGCCGCCGCCCACGGCATCGAGGTGCGCGAAGCCGACGTGCAGACGAGCGGCTGGGACTATCGCCTGGAACCCAGCGATCCCGACAGGGAAGCGACGGGCCGCCTGCGTTTCGAGGCACCGCTCGCGCCGCAACCGGCCATCCGCCTGGGCCTGCGCCAAGTCAAGGGACTCTCCCAGGCAACCGCGGACCGCATCGCCGCCGCGCAGCCGTTCACGGACGCGAACGATCTCCGCCGCCGCGCCGAACTGGACAAGCGCGACCTCGACTTTCTCGCACGCGCCGGTGCCCTCGGCCAGTTGAGCGGGCACCGCTACCAGGCCCACTGGGACGCCGCCGGACTCGACAACCCGGCCGCGATCTGGTCCGCCGCCGAAGCGCACACGCCCTACCGAACGCGCGTCCGCCTCGACGGCCCCGCGCCGGGCGAAAAAGCCATGGCGGACTATCGCTACCTCGGTCTCACGCTCGGACCGCACCCGATGTCGCTATTGCGCGAAGACAGCGCATTCCGGCACTGCCGCAGCGCGGCCGAACTCGCAGGCTTCCATAACGACCAGTTCGTCCAGGTGGCCGGCATCGTGACCTGCCGGCAGCGCCCCGGCTCCGCGTCGGGCGTCATCTTCATGACGCTCGAAGACGAAACCGGCAACAGCAACATCGTCGTCTGGAGTTCGGTGCTAGAGCGTTTCCGAGCGGCGCTGTTGCAGGGACGGCTGCTCGTCATCAAGGGCGTGGTGGAGCGCGAAGGCGAAGTCATCCACGTGGTGGCCGGCCACGTCCGCGACCTGACCCACAAGCTCGCCGGACTGTCCCAGCGCGAAACCAAGGATGGCGCTTTTGCCAGTCGGAACTTTCACTAGCGCTAGAAGGGTCGCCAGGGTGATCAGTCGATACCGCAAAGCAAGCGATCAATTCATCACATCGCATCCCGATATCCTCGGGGGTACACCGGTCATTAACGGAACGCGCATCCCCGTCTACGCGGTGCTCGGCCGCCTCCAAGGTGGCGATACCCTCCAGGACCTGATCGACGACTACCCGCAAGTTCCCCCCAAGGCATTCAAAGCCGCTGAGCTGTACGCCAAGGCCCATCCGCTCCGAGGTCGGGCCTCGGGACGACCCTGGCGCAGCGTCACCTGACTCCCCTTCCATACTCCGCCGGCGCACCTGTTTCTCAGCGACGTCTCTTCATTGCTACTCCCGGAGCCGTTTGTTCCGTGGAAGAATGTCCCCATGCAAGCCGACCGACTCGCCCGTCTCCGCACGGCCTTCCATTACTTCGCGCGGGTCGAAGCGCCCGGCCTCGCCTCGCCAACATACGAGGAACTCGCCCACGGCGTCTCGACGGACGACGACCTACTTGAGATCGCCACGTACACGCGGCCGCATCAGCCCGCGCCCAACATGCTCTTCGCCGCCGTGCAGTACCTGCTGTTAAGCGAGAATCAACATCCCCTCGCCGCGCACTACCCGATCATCTCCGGCGAACCACGTCCATCAGCTCCTGCCTTTCCGCGCTTCCGCGATTTCTGCCTACAGCACCGGGACCGAATCGTCGAACTGATCGCCACCCGCCGCACCCAGACCAACGTCGTGCGCCGTTGCACCTGCCTCCTGCCCGCCTTCTCCATCGTCTGCCGGGAAACGCCCTCGCCTCTCGCGCTGATCGACCTGGGCGCAAGCGCCGGGCTGAACCTCAACTTCGACCGCTACGCCTACAGCTACCAACGGGACAGTCGCGAAGTCCTGCAATGGGGGCCGACCGAAGCCCGGGTCCGGCTGGAGGCGGAACTCCGAGGGGACGGCGTATTGCCTCCCATTCCATCATCCATTCCCATCGCCAGCCGCGACGGCATCGATCTCGATCCGGTGGACCTCGCCAATCCCGATCAACTCCTCTGGCTGCGTGCGCTCATCTGGCCGGAGCACGTTGAGCGCCACCAACAATTGATCGACGCGGCGGCGGAGTTCGACCACAGCGCCATCCGCATGCACGCCGGCGATGCGTCCGATGTCCTGCCGGCGTTGATCGAGTCCGTCCCCCTTGAGCACGCTCTGATCGTCTACTCCACCATCGCCCTCTACCAGTTTCCCCGAGAAAGCCGCCAGCGCATCGTCGACACGCTAAACCATGCAAGCGCGGCAAGGCCCGTATGGCAGATCGCACTCGAGGGAAACGATCCAGAACTCTCCATCACCCGTTATCGGAGTGGCGCTGTTGAGACCGAGACCCTCGCCGATGCATCACCGCATGGGTGGTGGATCGAATGGCAGCCGAGTAATGAGCGCGTCGCGCATTGAGAAGTCAACAGAGGGCAAGCGGACGCACCGAATCGAGCTCGTCGGAAGGCTGTTCATCGGCTGTGCATAGTCCTGTTCTTTCGGCCATCCGAGTGAGCTGGCGGCCCAAGAGACGCGCGTCGAAATGGCGCGTTTATTGCCGCCCCGGGCGAGCCCGCTCCGCCCCCGAAACCGCTGGCACGACCTTCAGTTGCCTGCCGATGGCCGCCACGACTCTGGGGGACACCGGCAGATGGTTTTTCTCCGTTTCCCATACTCCGTGGAAGCGCTCGATCGTCTCCGCCACCGGACGCAATACCGCCTCGCGGCTCACGCCCATGCGCGAAGCCAGCGATGCGAACCGATCCATGGTCAGTTCGTCCCACCGCTTACCCCGCGGAGCGAGCCGCAACGCCATCGCGTTGTCCGGCAGATGCGCCACGGTGGACACGAGATCGTATGCCGGCGACAACTCCGGCGTCCTGCCATCCCTGTAGATCAGCGACCAGTTCTTCAGGTGCAGGTCCGCGTTGCCGATCATCGCGCCGTATATCAAGCGCCTTGCGAACTGATCCACGGAGTCGTCGTCCGCGTACGTAGCCAGCACGCGTCCCACCGCGATGTATCCGTACCGCTCGTACTTCCGCTCGGGATATGCGCCGAATACCTGCGCGAAGTCCTCGGTGTGAATCCGGCGCCCTCCGCCGGGTCGATCGAAGCGCCGCACCGCCAGGGCGCGCCTGCCCGCCATCGCGTCGTCCACCACGTCCGCCGGAAGGCCCGCGATCCGCTCGATCGAAACAAGCTCTACATCGGCCGTCTCGATGCCCGCCATCGACGCCATCTTCATCATCGAGTACTCGTTCTCGGGCACCCCCTCGTAGCTTGCAGACGGCAGTTTCACGATCCAGTCTCCGCCCAGCCCACGCGCCGCAACGGTCAGCCCGCCGGCCGCCTCCATCACGGCCGAGAACTTGAGCTGCACTCCCGCCAGCGAGAACCTCAACGTCCCGTCGTCCGCTGTCTCGCGCTCGGCGCCCGCCTCCGCATCCATCGCCGACGCCGACGATGTTTCGGGCACTATCTCGACGGCGCCCGGCAGGTCACCCCCCGTCAACTCCAGCAGCGGATAGTCCCTCGACTCGTTGACGCCCGCGCGCGCGGCCAGGTAGGCCCGCAAATGTCCCTCCGGCAGCAGGTTCGAGAAGTAGGGCGGCGCTCGCCTCGTGGTCGTTCTGCCATCGTCCAGGATCCCGCCCGACTCGTCGACAAACGACAGGCTCAATACTTGGCGATCCGTACGCTCGACGTACGCCTGGTCGAACACGAACAGAATGCGGTCGTCGTCAAACCGTACCAGCGCGCCGACCGTCTCGCCTCTTAGACGAACGGACAGTTCCTGCGCGATCACCGGTCGTCCTCCTCGTCATCCGCCACCAGCAGTTCGACCGCCGAGGGCCGCCGGCCTCTCGCGCCCCTCCCTTCGAAGTTCCGAAGTACGCCCAACACGGCCGGCAAGGCCCGCCGGGGTATCAACACGGGCATCGAACCCACCGCCTTCGCGATCTCCACGACAGTCGACAGCCGCGGATCCACCAAACCGCTCTCTATACGAGAGATGTGCGCCTGCGTCATTCCGACGCGAAGCGCCAACTCGCGCTGTGAGAGGCCCGCGCCCGCGCGCGCCCTCTGCAACTCGATATGCCAAGTAGAATTCGCGGTACGGGGGTCCATATCGCATCGCCGTTACGACATAAAATATATTATAAAGCATCATATAGAGAAACGCATATAATTTTATATATCACAGGCGCCGTCTGTTCATCGTTGCCCGGCACGCTTATCCACAGGATCCCCGCCCGAATCCGAGCCCTACAATACCCCTTGTTTCCGAAAACGCGCCCCAGGCATCGAACGAGGCCGCTCTGGACGCCGCCAGCGGGACGCCAGCCGTGCCCCGGGGTTTCTCACGGTGGATGCCGCCGGTCACCCAGCATCGCGGAGAGTTCGCCGGCGCACTAACATTCAAACTGGACCAGTCGGCGGGGGCGGGTCAGGGCCATGGGAAAAGCGAATAGTCTGAGGTTCTTCGCAACCCGAACGCTGTCGATATTGATCAACCCGTTCCTGTTCGTTCAAGCCTTGCTGTTGAATATTGGTCAACTTCATGTCCGGCTTCGCGATACCAATGAGTTGACCAGATCGGGTGGCCCCGTTACTTCTCAACGCTACGGGCTACCGCTTTGCGGCGAATGGCTGGTTTCGAACGGCGGCGTGACGAGGCAGACATCGCATTCCTGGGAGTTGCCGATCCAGCGTTACGCGTACGATTTCGTGAAAGCGGCGGATTCGCTGGAGGGGCGGTCGCGTCGGGAACGCCGAAGCCTCGCCGACTTTTCGGCGTTCGGTCGGCCGGTCTTCGCGCCAGCCGACGGCATCGTCGTGCGCGCGCAGGATGGGCAGAGGGACTATCGGTTCCCTGGTTCCGGCGTAGTGGACATGTGGTGCCGCGACATCCGGGGAAACCACATCTTGATCCAGCATCGGCGGGACGAGTTCAGTCTTATCGCCCATCTGCGTAAGGGCAGCGTTTCCGTGGCCGCGGGCGACGCCGTCCGCATCGGACAGAAGATTGGCGAATGCGGAAATTCCGGCCATTCCACCGAACCCCACCTGCACTTCCATGTTCAGGACAGGCCTTCCTTCTATGCCGCGGCCGGCAAGATTGTCCTATGGAGTAGGCTTTGCCGGAACGGCACCGTAATCGACGATTGCGCGGACCTTACCCGCAACGATTGCGTTGCGGACGCATCGGGGCAGATCAAGTAGTTTGACAACATGTCACACTTCGAGACCAATGATGCCATCCCCATCTTGATCCCTTGCGAAGGCCGGCACGGCGGAAAGGTCGGCGACGCTGGAGGCGGACCGCTTCCCCGAGGACGTGCCGACGGCGGCGAACCAGACGACGAGGCGCGTTTCCGCTGCGCAGCGCCCTGACGAGGACGGCCCCAGTTGCCCAAGCTCCGCGTCGCCGGATTTCAATCGTCCGGAGTGGGACCGTTCGGCGAGCCCGGGTAGTCCTCGAACGGGTCCTCGATATCGTCGTCGTCGAACCAGTGGCCCATCCCATCGCCCGGTGCCCGAACGGAACCGATGCGTCACCGCATGGGTGGTGGATTGCATGGCGGGAAACAGGTGAGCACACTTCAGAGCCTGCCCCGTAGAACGTCACGCAGTGCCGATCAAGGCGCAGGATCATAGGTGGGCTTGCGCGGGGGTGAAACACGGCGCGCCCGAATGGGGCGACGGATTTCATGGCGCTAGCCAGTCACCGGCATCAGGCCTGCCCCCTTCCCATAAGGATGCGTTCAAGAACAATCGGTACCCTGCCGGCCGCCGGACGTGAAATTGTCGCAATCCCAAGCTACCCCTATGATGGCGTCGTACGCTAAAGGCAAGCCGAACAAATGGAATCGTCCTCGTGTCGGGGAAGCATTCGATGAAGACCCGCCAACGGCTCGCGCACCGGACCGGTCAACGGGAACTGATGTGAGCTACATCCCAACACCCCAGACCAAGGCTCACGATCTGATGGATCGGCTGATGGCCATGGATGCGCCGAACGAAATTGCATTGCGCAGAGTCGAGAGAGACGCCGAAGCAGTGATGGATGTGGATCCGACCGGCGCCCACACAGTGCTCGGCGCGGTCGCCAGTCTCCGGTGGGATGCCGAGAGCGTCCGCGAGCATTTTCGGATCGCCCTGCAACATGCCGATAACCCCGAAACTCACCACAACTACTCCATCGCCCTGGCGCTGGTTGACGAATGGCGGGACTCGTTCGACGCCGCCGATACCGCGCACAGCAAGGCGCCGGACAATACAGTCATTCTGGGCAATACGATCGAGCATGCCGTCGAAGCTGGGCAATTCCGGATGGCGCAAAAGTACTGCAATCAACTCAACGCCTTGCGCCCTGGCGAGGCTCCGCATGCCCTCACGGGACTGTTGGAGAAGTTCGTCGCTTCGCTTGACGCGGGAGCCTTCGGGGAGTCGAACGTCCAGCGGGTTCTCGAATTCGCCAGCTCCGTACTGCGCGCCGAAAATGTGCATGGCACCGGAATCCCCGCCAAGGTGGACCAAGACGAGCCGCACTCATTCCTATTTCGACGATTCGTCACCGCCTCTCCGGAGATGGCGGCGACCCTCAACTCAACGCTCGCCGACGAGATCGTCTCTCACGACGATCTCGCGGAGGATCCCGGTCTCCTGTTCGTTCCTCTTTTCGTCGGAGTGGGCGACTAAATGGCGGTGACGCCGGAGTCGATTCTGGAATCCGCCGCGGCGATGAGCCAAGGCGATGCCGAAGTGGATTGGCGCAACGCCACCAGTCGCGACTGCTACGCCGCCTACCACCGGTGCCGGGCGCTCGCGACTTCGATCGACCCCCAAGCCGATCTGTCGACGGCCGAGTCCCATCGTTTCGTTGCCGACATCCTCCAGCAAAGAGGCAGCCCAAACGCGGCACGAGGGCTGGCCTGCCAACTCGCCGCATTGCGGAAAGTCAGAAACCTCGCGGACTGCGAGATCGATGACGAATTCGACCAGAATTCGGGCCGCAACAGCGTAGAGGCATGCCGCAAGATTCTTGAGCGGGCTAACACCATTTGGCAGCGTCTCAGTCTGAAGTCGAACCGCCAGCACACCGCGCGCCAAGTCGGACCGGCGTTCCAACGTTCGCCTACCTTCTCATGCGCCGGAAAGCGATCCGCGACTTCGACGGGGCGTTGCACCGAATACATGCCTCGCATCGTCTACTTTGGCCGCTTGCGACTCCTCTCGGCTCCGGTACGCTCTACCATATGATCGACTTCCAGATCGGCATCGAAGAGCCTGGGAACGACAAGTGCTCCGAACCGGATCGCCTGCGTATCCGCCTCGGCGATTCGGTCCTCACCCGCCTGGTCCGTCGCGACAGCAACGCGCCCGACGACTGGCTTGAAGCGCCTCCCGTCCCGCTGGCCTTCTGGTTCATTGACAACTGGTGGCGCATACGCTGGGAGCCAACGCCCCACCGGGAACTCAACGCGGAATGGCGGCTCGCTCATCATCTATCGTCTGTCGGGGCCGGATACCATTGGCCGAATGTGTCGATCTGGGGCGAAGGTTCACGAGTTGGCGTCGCTGTTCACGCCGACGCCAGCAACCTCAAGCCTTCACTGAAGTTCGTTGCCCAGCCCAGGCTGGATTACGTCCCATCCTCAAGCATCGAAGACGCAATCGACTGTTTCGTTCGAGCTGTCCTCGAAAGTGTCGGCGACGCCTCGGACGGGCTCGGCACCGAATACCGACAATTGCAATCCGAGCGCACCGAACCCTCGGTCGCGGCATGGCGCAAGCTCGAAGCCATGCTCGGGTTCGATCCCGACGACGCCCCGGACGGTCTGGTGGCCCGCTTGGAAACTCTATCGGAACAATACGGCTCGGAGCCGCTCCAAGAGGCGGCACTCGCCCATCAGGGCAAGCGGGCAGCCGAAGTGCTGGACAACTGCATCCATGCGGCCGAGTCTTCCAACGTGCTGGTCCGTTCGCCGTTGCCCGTAGAAACGATTGCCGACCCGGCATACATCGACCGGAGCTCTTTCCAACCGCCTTGCTTGCTCGGGGTCGATGCCGCCAACAAAATGCGCGATCGGCTCGGCGTACCGCCCGGACCGATACGCAATCCGCGACTCAGCGAGATTGTCGGGACAAACGTCGATCACCTTCAAACCAAACGGCGATCAACCTTCAGTATTCCCTACGCCTTGCGGTTCCGCGAAGAAACAGGCAGCAGGCTCGCCTTGCGGTCCGCCTGGTCGCACACGCGACGGTTCGAACTCTGCAGAAGTCTCGGCGACATCATCTGGTCTCGCGACGACGCCATGTGCCCGCTCTCTGCTGCAAAGTCGGAACGCCAGAAGTTCCAAAGGGCTTTCGCCCAGGGGTTCCTCTGCCCATTCGCCGACCTTCAGGCGTACATCGACACCGACGAACCGGGCGAGGACGACATCCATGCTGCCGCCCGTCATTTCCACGTTTCCGAACGCTTGATCGAGGCAGCTCTCGTGAACAACCACGTCATCGACCAAGCCTCGTTCGAACAAATGGTGGATGCTTCGTAGACCGGGCCCCGGAAACGACGATACCGTCCCGCCAGTACTGTTGCAGCCACCGCGCCTCTTCGAACCTTTCAGTCGACTCGCCGCCCCACAGGGAAGGGAATCGCTGCTGTGGTCACGGGTTCGCCCCCTACGGGATTTCAGACCACACTCAATTCATGCCGTCCCACCATCTTCCCCTACCCCGTCGCAGCGACCACGCTCTGACGCGCTATCCGAAATTGCCGCAATGGAAGGCCACCGCTATGATGGCTCCGTTCGCCAACGGCTAGTCACATCGGATCCGTCCAAGCCGTTTTTGTATCAGCCCAAAACGAATCACCTCAACGGCGAGGCGAATTCCCTTCCGGAGGGGTGGCTGAGTGGTCGAAAGCACTGGTCTTGAAAACCAGCGAGGTTAACGCCTCCCAGGGTTCGAATCCCTGCCCCTCCGCCAAAATTAACTGTAAAACAATAATTTATATAATTCGTACCACAACACCGCAACGCTTGAGATCACGAACCGGCCCGAAACCTCACGGCACTTCCTAGGATGCCGCTATGACTGAGGAGCGCGTGCGCCGTCGTTCACGTAGCGCCCCAACTCCCCGCCAGAGCCGAGCAAAGGCGACGATTCCGTTCGATACTGCGGAACGCCGGCAACGGCCTGCGCGGTCTGCCGATCGGAACCCCCGGCACCTACCATGGCCATCGCCGCTACCCCACCCTGGATGCTCGCCGCACGTGCCCGCGAGGTTGCCGGTTGCTACACCGAGGTGCCCCCTGTGGGCGCCTGGCGGGGGAGTGGGGCGAGCGGCCGTTGACACCGGGCGGCGGCGTGGGCATGTTGCGCGGCTTCCGCTACCGCTACCGGTTGAGAACAGCCCAGCAATGCACCTCCACGGTTACTACTTCAGCGAAGATAATGACCGACTACATGCTCTCAATGGGACCGTGGTCGCGTCTTTCCACCGCGTGATGGGAAGGCGACACCCGTTCGTAAAGCTCAATTTTCCCACCGAGGAACAGCCCTCCCTGGACCATGAACCGGGGTCGCCGACACACCACGCCAACGCCAGCGCGCCTCCGAACGCATGCGGAAGATCCGCCTCCGTCAAGGCGCTGTGGATGGCACCGACCTTCTCGATCAGACCGCTGGTCACGGCGCTATCCCGATGAGTTCGACTTGATCAGACGCTTCAGTACGGGGTAACTCAAGGGCGCACTCGGTCGCATTGGGAACGACTCGGCGAGTTCGATCACCGCTTCGAGTTCCTCTCCGCGAGGGAGGCGCGGTTGCGAACGAGGTCGTGCGCGGGAGCGCTCCACGGCCGACACGAGCCGAGCCATCTTTTCGGCGACGTCTGTTGTCTCTTGTTCCACGGGTCGGCGATTTGCTCCAATGGCCGTTAAGCATATAGCACTTGATTCGCCCCGGCGTTCCTGTCGGCAACCGCAATGACGTCCCGCAAAAAACCAACCGCCTAAGTCCGACAGTCTGATAGCGTAGCGGGATCAATCGGGCGGTACTACAACAGGACGAGACGTTCCGCAGTGAAACGGGGCAACGTCGCGTCGATCCGGCGCACCTCTCCCAAGGAGTCGAGAAAAACCTTAAAGATGGAGGCCAGATGACCGACTTCGATATCGAATACGCCGACGAAGAAGCGCTTGAGGAGCTGCTGCAGTCCGTGGCCCGTCCGGGCGGGTTCTGCACGCATGGCAGGGTGTTCGTTCCCATGCCCATCCTGGAAGTGGAAGGGGTCGGCGTCCTCTCCTTTCCGGTTCCCGACTTCCAGGTTCGCCTCCTGGTGGGCGCGGCCGAACGCGCGCCCTACGGCAAGGGCGCCGATACGCTGGTGGACACCTCGGTTCGCGACTGCTGGCAAATCGACGCGGCGCGGATTCGCCTCGGAGGCAGCGTCTGGGCGGACACCTTGCGCGGCATTCTGGATACGGTGGCCGCAGGTCTCGGCTGTCCGGCCGGGCGGCTCGACGCGAGTCCCTACAAGCTGCTGATCTACGAACGCGGCGGTTTCTTCTCCGCGCATCGCGACACGGAGAAGGCCGACGGAATGATCGCAACGCTGTCGATCACGCTGCCCGTCGCCGGCACCGGCGGCGAGCTCATCGTGCGCCACCTCGACCGCGAGGTCGGCGTCGATATGAATGCCAGCGAGCCCTCCGAACTCGCGTTCGCGGCCTTCTACGCCGACTGCGCGCATGAGACCCGGCCGATTCGCGACGGTTGCCGGCTGTCGCTGGTGTTCAATCTTTGCCTGCGTCCCGACGACACGGAGACGCCGCGGCAGGCGCCCGACTACTCGGATCGAGTCCGGAACATCGCCGACCATCTCATCGCGTGGCGCGACGGCGAGTACGGCCCCGACAAGCTGGTGTGGCTGCTTGAACACGACTACAGCCAGGCCGGGCTGTCGTTCGATGTGTTGAAGAACGCCGATGCCGCCAGAGCCGCTGTCTTGAAGTCGGCGACGGAACTGGCCGACTACGAACTGCACGCGGCGGTCGTCCATATCGAGGAAGAAGGCTCGGTCAGCTACGACTATTACGACGATCTCGATCGGCGCGACGACGATGACGTGGAAATGGAGGAGGTGTTCGACGGGCGATATTGGCTCGACGGCTGGGTGAGCGGGGACGACGACCGTCCGGCCTTCGGCGAGCTATCCATCAATTCGGGCGAACTGTTGCCCGCCGGAGCGCTCGACCATGCCGAGCCCGACGAGAAACGGGTGAACGAAGCCTCCGGCAACGAGGGCGTCACTGTGGAAAGGGCCTACCGGCATGCGGCCGTGGTGATATGGCCGCGGCGCTGCACTCTGGGCATCCTCGCCGGCGAAAATGTCGACCGCGCTGTGGACTGGGTCGGGCGACGAGCCGAGCGGAATGCAGTCGAGGCTCGCGACCCGATCGCGCGTCTGATCTCCGTTTGGCCGGTGGAAGCACCACGCCGGGATGGCGAGGGCCGTGCCGCCATGTTGCGCCTGCTCGAGCGGGTCGGGGACGCGATGCTGGCGATGCGGTTCCTGCGCGAGGTCGTGCTGCTCCGCTACGACGGCAGCGAAAACGAAAGCCTGCCGGCGGTGCTGCGCTCTGCAGATTCGGAAGACGCCGCCGAATTTCTGGTCGATCTGGTGGAGGCGCGCTTTCTCTTTCACCCCGACGCCACGCTCGCATTGCTACTGCGCCTCGGTGAATCGGGGGATTTCGACTGGCGGGACACGCTCGGGCGAAGCGTGGGCACTGCGCTTGCCACCCTGCCCCTGGCGCTGAGTCCCCGCGACGAGATGCCCGAAGTGACCTGGCCGCCCGCACCGTCGCGCAAACCCGTTGGCGCCGCCGAGCTCCGCGATCTTTTCGTGCTGGCCTGGCGTTGCGGGCTGGCAGAGGACACGGAGACTGCGGCGGCGGTGATCGCAACGCATCCCAGGGAAATAGCGCCTCAACGGGCCGTCCCGGCGGCGCTGGAAGGGTTATTCCTGGAGGAGGGATTAGCGGGCAGCGCGGCCTATCTGCTGTTGTGGCGCCACGCCGCCGATTCGCTGCTGGACCGCAGCGAGAAGCCGCCCGAGGCACCCCGGGACTGGGTGTTGGAGGCTCGGGTCGCATGCGATTGCGAACTCTGCGCGGCACTGAATGCCTTCTGCGGGGATCCGGTCGACCGTGTCCGGCGGTTCCCGCTGCGCCAGGATTTGCGCAAGCACCTGCATCGGCAGATCGACCGGCATCGGCTCGACATGTCCCATGTGACCGAGCGGCGCGGCCGGCCCTATACCCTGGTCTGCACCAAGAACCGGGCGAGCCATGAGCGGCGGCTCGCGGAATACGCCAGAGACGTTGAAACGATGCTTTCGTTGATCCGGCTGGCGCCCGCCGGACAACGGGCGAAACCGGTTGAAGCGCAAAGGCAACGCTTGCTGGAGGCGGTCGGGGCAGCAGACTGTTGATTTGTCCAAGTGCCATAAATATTGGGAATATGGCCGCGTGAAGACCACAATCGAACTACCCGATATCACTTTCCGCCGTGCCAAGGCATTCGCGGCCGTCCACGGCATCACCATGAGGCGTTTCATCACGGACGCCATCGAGCAGCAGCTCCGCAGGCGCGCGGTCGCGGTCAGGACTGACGACACCACCTACGCCCCCCATGGGGACCCGCCATGGATGGCGGGATTCGGAGACCTTTCCGACCCGGGTGACGAGCACCGCCTCGGCCCTTCGGTGACGATCACTGACGCTTCCGCGCTCCGCGCGGTGAGGACGCCAGCAGTTCCGGTGAACCAATCCGACCGCCAGCCGTGTGGTCGGGTTGTTTGGCGGATTGATGAACGACGCGTTGATCTCGTCAGCGCGGCACGTCGCACCCGTCGGCCTCGCGCTCGTCGGCACCCATCTCCCGCCGCGCGCGCACCCACACCATCTCGTCGTCGGTCCAACGCAGGCGGCGCCCACCGCGTCCACGGCGATAAACCGGTACTCCCCGCGGTCGACAGGGCTCGGCAGCGTTGTCGGCATGCGCGGCTCGTTCACTTCCCAATCCTCCATGCGTTCGTTGCGCTCTGTCCTCGGCGGGCGGCGTTCCGCCGCCGCGGCACGGCCAATGACGCCCCGACCGGCCGTGCGCGCTTTGCGCGCCGCCCGTGCCGCGATCGCTCACGGCGCAGTGCGGCCTCTCGGTCTCAGGCGCGCGATGTGTGGCCTCCAGCAACCTGATCGACAGGCGCGACTTCACCTTCCGCTCCGCCCCAAGGCTGTCTAGATCGCTTGCTACCTAGTTCTTGTCCATTAAAGCCGCGTTTTCGGGAGGTCGTAAAGGCCGGACATGGCGTCGAACATCGATCAAGCGGGCCGGGCACCGCATTTCGTCCCGATTCGGAGGTGATTCCGCCGCTTTCGGAGGCGTTCGAGGATGGATCGAAGGGGCGACCGGCAAGACGGGCATGGCTCACCGGCCGGAGCGTCGCGCCCGGTCGGTCGGCGACGGTTCCGGCTCCGGTCAGGTGGGCCGAGGCAGCAGCCGGACGATGCGCAACAAGTTGTGCGCGAACACCGCCGACTGCACGTAGGCCTTGAAGCGCGGCAGGCCGCGCCAGCGGCAGAGGCCGAGGCCGAAGCACCGCTTCAGGTACGAGATGCCCGCCTCGATGCCGGCGCGGAAGCGCTTCAGCCGCGCGTACAGCCACGACGACGGGGTCATGTCCGCGACCTTGATGCCGCGCTTCTTGTTGAACACGACATGCGCCACCCCCAAGTCCTTCGCCTCCTTCAGGTTCCCGCGCGACGCGTAGCCGCCGTCGAACGCCGCCCGCGACGGCGCCGCGCCGTAATGCTCGACATGACGCCGCAGCATCGGCAGGCAGCGCGCGCTGTCCGCCGGATTGCCGTCCTCCACCACCGCGTCCAGCACCAGCCCGCTGCGCCCGGTGGCGAAGTTGACTTTGTGCCCGTAGTGCGTCTTGCGCCCGCCCTTGCGGATGATGTCCGTGTGCGGCTCGAACAGGCTCACCACCTTCTCCGCCGCCGGCACCGTCTCGCCCTCGAACACCCGCCGCGTCGTCTGATCCACCACGCGGGCGAGCAGATCGCCGTATTCGGCGGCGGTCTCCGCCCACGCCCGCGCCCAGGGGGTCCCCGCCGCCGACACCGCCGGCAGCGCCGCCTCGACATAGCCGACCGTCCGCGCCAGCAGCCGCGGCAGCTTGCGGTAGGTCCGCGCCCGCTTCGCCGCGCCGCGTTGCGACCCGATCTCCAAGGCGCGCCGCTTCGCCGCACGGCGGTGATCGTGGAAGCGCACCGCGTCCGCCCCCAGCTCCTTGCGCGCCGCGACCAGCAGCCGCGTCAGCACGCGCACGCCGTCGCGCAGCAGCTGGCTGTCCGAAGGCTCCAGAATGTGCGTATGGGTCACCGTGCTGTCGACGCGGACGTGATCCCCCGGCTCGACCTTCTCGTCGCGCGCCGCGCCCAGCAAGCAGCGGTTGATGCGCTCCCAGGTCTCGGCGCGGATCGAGCCGATGGTCGACTGCAGCGCCGATTTGCCCGGCAGCCGCCCCGCCTCGACCCGCGCGAAGCGCCGCGCCGAAAGCGAGTCCCGCAGCGCGAACTCCAGACCCCGGTAGGTCTCCCGGCGCAGATGCTTGAGCAGCGCGCAGCGCAGCACCGTCTCGCAGCTCAGGCCGCGGCGGCCGCGCGACGACCCCGATCGGGCGCCGAGGTCGGCGGCGATCTCGGCGAGCAGCTCCGGGTGCGCGTCCAGCCACGCCGACGCGCGCTCCAGATCGTCGGCGACGGGGTGGTCCACGACTTGCGGATCGAATAAGCTTGTTTGCGCGCTGCGTTCTTCGCGCATTCGCACCTCCGGCGTTTTAGCTTTTCCAATGTTTTCATTGGGTTACGAACACAGAGGATATCTGAAACGCCGGTTCAAAGCCACTCTTTTCGCCCTTTTCTCCAATATAATCAATGCGTTGAGAGTTTTCGGACAAGAACTACCTAATCCGACCTCACTTCGTAGTGCACCGTCATCGTGTCTAGGAGAATCCCGGTATCAGGGTCCCCTCCGGCTCGATTGAACTTGGCGATGGAGTCCTCCGCAACGCCGTTGATGCGGTGATCTTCCAGCACGTTGAACTCTTCGATCTCCTCATCCGACAAAGACGGCAAACTATGGCCCGTAAAGTGCGCGTTAGTTCCTACCGCTTCGCCATGCGTGTACTTCCCCGGCTTATGCCGCGGACTCCCGATATGCCCGAATCGCTGTATCTTCGCGCGACCGAGATCGCCAATTGAGATTTCTGTATTCCCAATCTCGTCCCATATGGCTGCCATCAATTCGCCGTTGTATCTCAAGTACAGGACTCTGTTCTTGATGTGCAGACTGTGGCACCTGCATTGGAATGTCGGGAACGACCAAATTTGCCCGCTGCGATTCCTTTCGTGGCACTCCCGGTGCATCGGCTGGAGGTTCCATAGCGACTCGAACCTCCTTCTCCGCTCTCTGTCCAATACCCCCAAGTAGGACTGAGGGATGATGTGGTCGACATCGTAGGCCTCGGCATTGCCGATCTCTTTGCCGCATCCACCGAGGTGTATTCCGCACAGGCTTGAGTCTCTCTTCCTAACTGCGGACTTTCGCTTTCGCTTAGCTCTAGTCGATGGCATCTGCGTTGCTTCTTCACGGCCTCGTCGCCCCGCAATAGAGCGGCTTGGCGATTCGCCTCCCGCGAAGCGTCTGTCTCCTCACTCCGCCAACGGTGTTGCCTTGCATTATCCCTTGCTTGCCGGCGCGCCATCCACGCCTCTGACCCTCCGTTGGTTCAGTTCCTATCCTGCCCAATCGATACGAATTTTCGCCCGTCGAGGTGCGTCACTGTGACGCACCAAGGGGCGAAACCATGACGCAGGGGGGCGTCACCATTACGCACCAACGCAAAAAGCAACCGAGAAGTGTAACGAGTAGGGTTGTATACGATGAGGACATCTATTCTTGGTGGTTGGACGCACACACAGCAGGTGCGGCAGCCGGACTACTCCGCTCCGAACCTAACCACGCGGTTCTACCGTCGACTAAGGTCTGAGGTCTGTTTCGAGGCAGTCCTTTCTGACGTACGCAATATCGCCGTCCTGTATGACGCCCAGAAACTCGGGATCTCTACTCACTCGAAATCCTCGCGCGAGCGTAAGCTCTTCACTGCGGTCTGCGACCCGGATGATTTCGAGCTCGTCAGTTCGGTGGAGTTCGTACGGAAGACGGGTCGGTGGACTCGCAATAACTTCGCAACGACTCTTCACGCGAACTCTATCTGGCTCCTCCGTTTCGCCAGGTGGCCGTAGCACCCTCCGAGCGCGAAGTGCGAGCGCCGATTCGACGACGAAGTTGATGCAGAATCGGGCGTCCTCCCGCGAAGGTTTGGGCGCGCTCGCTCTCGACGACTGAAGGATAGCGCCGCAGTAGTTGAGTCTCGTCCATGGCGTCAGCATGGTGAACCGATCAAATGAAGCGATGTCCACGCCGCGGGTGAACAGATCCAAACGTGCTTGGAGGGAGGGGATGGTTTCCTCTACCCAACTTTGGAAGTCTCTTTGATCCCGGCTACCCCGATAGTCCACGATTGATCGGAGCCGAATGGTCACGTCGTTCCTAATACTGTGAGCCATATAGACTGTCATCGCCTTCGCGGCATGCTCGACGGACCCTGCATAGCGTTCGCCCGCAAACGCACACTCTGCCTCCGCCAACCAATTCTGTGTCCGTCGGTGTCCTATGGCATCGGCAAGCGACATCGAGGCGAAATCGACCCCAAAGACCTCGTCGTAAACCTGCGTCAGAAATGCCTCGACATTCGCGATGAATACTCGTGCGTCGTTCTCAGCGAGTTCTTGACCTCGGTGCTTAAAGGCGACACGGGTGGTGTTTAAGGTGGTCAGACCCGCTCGATGACCACCCACACTCGGGAATCGCGTCTCGACGGTCCGCAACAGTTCGGCGAATTGAGTTCGGTCACTCACGCTGAGCCTGTGACTTTCTGCGATCAAGCGGAGGAGAACTTCGACGGAATCCTGCAAGAGAGACGCGGCAAGGCCCCATGAATGCGGCGCCTCAGCTTTTTGAAGAGCGCGTTGTGCTTGTCGGAATAGGAATCTTGGAAGTGTCAACCTGCGACGGAGGAGATCGGACGGTGATGATTTCACTACTCGCAAACCTTAACGCATTGCTCAATGTCTACGGCCCACTGACCCTCGAACAATGAATACTGCTGAGAAACACTGATCTTCTACAAATCCGCACCGCCTTGGAAACGATCGTGGCAGCTTTGGGTTCCGCCCTCAAGCAAGTAATCGATCAAGCAGGGTGATGCCACTGTTTTGCTTCGGGGGGGCCGGAGAATCGACCTCTCCAGCCACCGTCTGCACGTTTCCGTGAAATCGCTGGATCACGACCGACGACGCTTTGCGGGTGACGACCGGCGGCAGCTCGATCTGGTGAACGTCATAGCCCAGACCGCAAAGCACATCAAGATGTCGGATAGCGAAGTCCTACGTGCATCATCGAAGCGTCTCGCGTCGCGGACTCGGGAGCCGGAGTCGACTTCGGCGGCTTGGGCACCTCGAAGGAAGTCGTGGCAAGCCAAGTAATCGCGGTCGCGACGACGCATGCCCGATCCGCCGGGCTTTAGGGTCATCGAGCAGCGATCTACGAAGCGCCCGCAGAGCCACCCTGAGATCTTGAGCCCGCACCTTAGTTCACCTTTCGATGCCGTAGTGAGATGGTCCCTCGGGCGCCATGCCACCCCGGTTCTTCCCTCGGCACCCCAATCGAAGCCCAAACGCCCGCTGTGGCGTCTGTGCTCCTCTTCGAAGCCTAACCGAGGGTCCTAAGGGCGTGTGCCGACTCACCGACTCGAATAGTCTTCAATCCTTACATCGCCCCATCAGGACCACGCCAATCACCCATGGAACACGACCAACACTTCACCGGCACGATCAACCGCACCGCCGCCGAATCCACAATCGCCTGGACCCGCGAACCCTCCCCCCTGCGCCAACGCCCGAACATCGTCATGATCGTCCTCGACGACGTGGGCTACGCGGACTTCGGTTGCTACGGTTCCGATATCGATACGCCGGCCCTCGACAGTCTGGCGGCCGACGGGCTGCGCTACGCGAACTTCCACGTCACGCCGCTCTGCTCGCCGACCCGGACCTGCCTGCTCACCGGCCGCAACCATCACAGCGTCGGCATGGGGCGGGTGGCGGAGATGGTCAACGGCTTTCCCAACACCCGGGGATTCGTTTCCCGCGAGGCGGCCAACCTGGCGGAGATGCTGCGTCCGCACGGATACCAGACCCTTGCTGCGGGCAAATGGCACTTGGGATCCGTCCACGAGAATAGCCCGGCGGGCCCCTACGATCACTGGCCCCTGCAGCGGGGTTTCGACCGCTTCCACGGCTTCCTCGCGGGCGAGACAAACCAGTGGAACCCGGAACTGATCACGGGCAACGAGCGTGTAGAACCGCCCAGGCGGGAGGGCTATCACCTGTCGGAAGACATCGTGGATCAGTCCTGTAAGTGGCTACGGCAGTTGGTTTCCGCCGACCCGGACCGGCCCTTCTTTCTTTACGTCGCGTTCGCTGCCGGCCACTCTCCCCACCATGTACCGGCCGCCTACGTGAACAAGTACAGGGGCAAATTCGACGGCGGCTGGGACGCGGCAAGGGAGCGGATCCTGGCGCGCCAGAAGGCCTCCGGCCTGCTGCCCGAAGACCAGCGGCTGGCCCCCCGCAATCCGGGGGTGCAAGTGTGGGACGAACTCGATGCCGACGAGCGGCGGCTGGCCGCGCGGCTGGTGGAGGTCTACGCCGGGTTCCTGGACCACGCTGACGAGCAGATCGCGCGGCTGCTTGCTCAGATCGACGCCCTCGGCAAGCGCGACGACACGATCATGATCGCCATATCCGACAACGGCGCGAGCCCCCTGGGCGGCCCACACGGAACCTACGACCATCAACGTAGCAGGATCGGACTCCGCCCCAGCGTCGAGGAGAACCTGGCGAGGTTCGACGACATGGGCGGGCCGCTCACCTACAACCACTACCCGTTCGGCTGGGCCATGGCCGGCAACACCCCGTTCAAGCGCTACAAGGGCCACACCTACGGAGGCGGTGTTCGCGCCCCCTTGCTGATCCGCTGGCCCGACGGGATCCGGGCGAAGGGCGAGACCCGCCGGCAGTTCTACCATGTGGTGGACGTCACGCCGACGCTGGTGGACCTGCTCGGAGTCCCGCTGCCGGCGCAGGTCAACGGCGTGGAACAGATTCCCCTGCACGGGGTGTCCATGGCCCACACCCTCAATGACAACGACGCGGATACGCGCAAGACCGTCCAGTACTTCGAGATGGTCGGCCATAGAGGCATCTGGCACGAAGGCTGGAAGGCCGTCACTTTCCACCAGCGGGGAACGTGGATTTCGATTCGGATGTCTGGGAGCTCTACAATCTCGACGAAGACTTGGCGGAAATCGACGACCTGGCAGACCGCTATCCTGAGAAGCTCTCGGAACTCAAGGACCTCTGGTGGCGGGAGGCCGAGCGCTACGGCGTGCTTCCGCTGGACGACATAAGCAAGCGGTCAAGCGTCGGCTGGTGGCCGGAGCCCAAGGACCGTTGGGTCCTGTACCAGGACGCGGTGTTGCCCCACCACTTCAAGACGGGGCCCCGGGTGCGGGGCGTGTCCCACCGGATCACCGCCCGGATAGAACGCGAATCCACGGATCGGGACGGCGCCATCATCGCCGACGGCGGCCGGTTCGGCGGCTGGAGCGTCTTTGTCCGCGACAATCGGCTGCACTACACCACCAACAACTTCGGCGAGCGGTGCCGGATATCCTCTCCAACCGCCCTCCCGCCGGGCGCCGTAACGCTTCGGGCGGATGTCGTGCGAACCGGTGACGACGAGGGGCGCGTGCGTTTCTACGTTGACACGAACCCGCCGGGGAAGGCGTGCTCTCTCCATTCGACTCCCACAACTTCGTTAACGAACCTCTCGATGTCGGCAGGGACAGCCAGACCCCCGTCGATGATCTCTACGAGTCCCCCTTCGTCTTCCATGGGACGATCATCGATGTTGTGATCGAGGCGTTCGGCACGGAGGTGATGGATCAGGAGGTGCTGCTGGAGGAGCTGATGGCCAGCCAGTAGCCGGCCGTCAGCCGGCAACCGTTTTGGCCGGTACGGCGCGCGGGCGTCCCGCAACCTCGCGCTCGATTTCAAGGCTGTTTGAACTGCCGGGTTGACGCCCGCGCAGTAGGCGAGAAGGATCGTCAATGGTGGTATCGGCACTGCAGGATCAAGCGATGTCTCCCCATCCGTCACCCGTGTCAGAACCGCTCCCTGACTTCTCCATCGACCATTTCGACGCTGACCACGTCGCCTACCGGCTGATCGACGAGCACACGGGCAAACAAAAAGCCACGGGCGGTACCCCACTGCGCACTACGAGAACAACCTCCATGCATTCCTACTGAACGTTCCTCACATCCATCCCGCCGAATCGGGTGCGGTGGGTGCCCTCGAACACCTGCTTCGCGTCGGCGCGATGTTCGTCATTCCAGCCGACCGGTTCGATACGAGGACGTTTTCCAAACTCGGCGACGACCCGGCCGCGATCTTCTATTACGAGAACTACTCCGGCAGCATAGGGGTCGCCAACAAGCGCGCCGAAGTTTGGCCACGCGCACTTGGGAAGGGCATCGAGGTCGCCGAGAACTGTCCCTGCGAACACGGCTGTCCCAACTGCATCGAGCCTGCCAAGTCCTACGACATCAGCAACGCGAGCATCGACAAGACCAAAGGCATAGAACTCGGCAGGCACGTCCTTGCAATCGCCGACGGAGATCTGGACCCCGTGGTCCGAAACGGCCAGCTTGTACCAGTAGTGTAGTAGCCGACACGCTTGTTTCGCGCACAACTGCCAACCCTCCCACGTGTGAAGCAGGTTCGAGGGGCGTGACCTTGCCAACGTCCGTTCGCGCGCCTCCGCCACCTACGATGTGTGCCCTCAGGATCCCTAACCCCTCGGCTCGCCCGGTCCGAACCACTCCTCCAGGTACATCAGTCCGACCACCTCATCCTGCCATCTCTTCGTGTACGGTCGTCTCAATTCCGCGGCCGGGCGGTATCCCACATGATCGAGCAGCTCCTCGAGCGATACGAGCCGTTCCCGATATCCCAGCCGGACACCACACCGCAGGCTCGCCCTGTCCGGGCCGCGGAGCACCCATGGGCCACTGCGCCCAAGCGCATGTGACCACAGTGCATCCTCCCCTTCGTCCAGGGCAATGTTTCCCTTGCGCAACGCCAACTCCGCCCGCTCAAACGCGCCGACGGAGTGCACTGCCGCGAGTGACTCCCGCAGTTCTGCAACGTTGATCGCCTCCTCCTCTCTCCTTGACTGGAACCCGGTTTGCGTCTCTTCCACACAGGCTTCCACGGTCTCGACCTGCCAACCCTTCGAAAGCGCTCGCCACGAATGGGTCCTATGCGCCTCAATGATCGTGTTCGTGTCCACGAGCACCGGCGAACTGCGGTCGCGCGTACCGTTCAAAGTTCAATCGCTTGCTCGACACCGTGGGCTGCGAACAATTCCTCCAGATCCTCGATCAAGAGCCCGCACAACGACGCCGCACGTCGAACTGAGATGTATCCCTCCTCCAGAGACGCGGCCAACAACTCCACAAACGACTTCGAGAACAGCGCGGGAGGCTCGCAAGGCACCGACTCCTGACCGTTATTGCGCAGGGCGCCCTCCGGAATCGCATTCGCTCTCGCCTTGGTCAACCGCCGCAGAGCCGCCAAGCGCCACCTCAGCGCAGAGGACGTTACCCCCAACTCGTCCGCGACAGCGTTTAGTCGCGCCACCAGTCCATCCATGTCAAGCCGCGCGCAATCATCGAACTCCCGCAACGCCGACGAGGGCATCAGCACGGCCGCCGCGAAGTTGTTCGCAAGCTGCTCGACACGGTTGCCGCCGAACTCGCTGGCGTCCTCCACGTGTTCGGGCGGCATCGCTTCCCACGTCAGGATGTGGAACAACTCGTGCGCGAGATCGAAGTTCCGACGCCCAGCCACCTCGCCTCGCGCGATCAAAACGGCGTCGAGCTCGGGTAGGCGGCAGGCAGCTCCCGAGATGCCCTCCTGAGCATCAACCATCAACACCAAGATCCCAAGTTCCGATTCCATCGCGGACGCAAGCCTCAACGCCGGCACAGGCCCCAGGTCCAGCTCTCCAGCAAACCTCTCGCCTGCTTCCATCGCATCCTCGAACCTCGACGTTTTGGTGAAACCCAGCGCCCTGCGCATCAACGGTGCCTCTCGTCCGGTCTCCGCCGCCAGTGCCCGGTACGCTCCGATCCACCGTCCCGCTGTCTGCTCGTATGCCTGAAGCCGGTCCGGCGCCACGCCATTCTGCCGCCAGGAAAACCGGCCCTCGCCGTCAAGACGAAACGGGTCGGTGAAGTAGTCCAGTTCGACGTCCAGCTTCTCCACAGCGACGACGAGCTCTGCAGCCGTCAGGCCCCGCATGCCAGTCTCTATCGCGGAGACGGTCTGGCGATCCTTAAATCCCAAGACGTGGGCGAGCGCGTCCTGCGAGAGGCCGCGCTGCTGCCTCAATGCCTTGATCCGCGCGCCGATCATGTTTGCCATCACCCTACCTGCTTGACCCACTATTGCGTTTTACTGTTTGCAAGAATTTCTTGCTATTGCTATTTTGACTGTAATTCAGCTTCTATTCAAAGACAATTTACGTTCAACCTTTCTAAAGGGTGTCCCCATGGCGGAAACCAATACACACAAACGGGCCAAGAACCGGGCTGCCGGGTCGCGCGGCCGGACCGAAGTACGCTTGCCCGGCGGCCAGCGGCTCGATGCATTGTCCCGAGGGGGTCGTCGCGCGACAGAAGTCGAACGCAGCGGGACACGCGCAGGCTTGAACGCGGCAGCGCGGCGTCTCAGGAAAAGCGGCGCTGCTCAAAAGGTACTCCAGGTGCCCCAGAAGGACATGGACGCGGCAGCGCGGGCCATGCGCGACGCTGGCATCGGCGGTACGCTCAAAAACATGGGCAACACGAAACGGCGCAGGGTCCGCCGGCCAAAACACTGAAGGATTGGGCAATCCCCGCATCGCAGTTCGCCCAACGGAGCGAAAGCCCACCCTCTTAGCTGCCCACCCACGGAGCTCTGGAGACGATGCCAAACGCCACTGGATGGGGAACAATATGCGAAGGTGCAGCACCGCCATTTCCGCAAGGGCTTCCATGTCCGTGCGGCATACCGCACGGAGCCCGTCGGCGATGTCGGTGTAGAAGCGCGATTCGCTTCTGCGCGCCGCAAGCAAGGTCTGCGCGGACATGTGGTGCCGCCGCCCGTACTCGCCGCCCCGGCTCTCGGTCAAAGCGCTCGACGAGCGCTGCGGGAACGCGCTGCGGGAACGCCCCTCGGGCATCGCCAGCGTCGCCTTTGCCGTATTGCGTCAAGAGCGTCCGCGGCATCACCGAGCCTTTCGTCACTCGTAGCCCCCGATCCTCCCGGTCGATACGCGTCCCTCGGTCAATCAACGCAGCGGCCCGCGTGAGCTTCAGGGCTCCGTCACCCGCACCGCCACGTCCTTTGCCTTGCCGATGAATCCGCGGTCGAACGTCAGCATCGCCTCACATCCTCCCGCAGCGCCCAGATGCAGCGCGTCCGCGAAGTCCATGCCGTCCTCAGCAAGATCGAGTGCCCCCGCGAGCAGGCCGGGGTCTTCCGCCGAGACCCCCGGCAGCCCCGCGAACGCGCGCAGGGCCACGGCGACGTCGCCGCCGCAGAAGCCATAGACGCTACGCAGCACCCATTCGCTCTCGAGCAGAACCGTCGTGCCGACGAACACCTCGCCCCCTTCGATCACGGCCCTCGCCCTGGCCGCCTGCCCCGGTTCGTCTCCCGTCAGGTATCGGACGACGACATTCGTGTCAACCGCTCTCATGGCGCCGCCGAGCTTCCGCCAGGATCCCCGCCTCCATCTCCGCCAAGGTCTTCGGGTCGCCGTCGTGCGCGAGGCATCCGTAGACATCGTCCGACCGGGTCTCGGCGAACGCCGGCAACGGTTTGAGCAACACGCCCGCCGGCGTATGCTCAACGACCAGCCGCGTCCCCGCCTCCCAATGCAGCGTCCGCCGGATCACCTTTGGCAAAATCACCTGGCCCTTCGTCGACACCGTGGTCGTCAGCAGCTCCGGGTGGGGCATGATGGATCCTCTACGAACCGAAGTAAGTCAAAAGTAAGATACGCGCGCTGTTCCGCACGGTCAACGCCGTCTGGCCTTCTTCTGGCAGCCGCCTTCTGGCAGCTCGGGCGATGATCGCCCGAGCCTGGCTGCGTTTCGTTTCCACCAGGAGCGCGCGAATCCGCCATGACGCGGAATCACCGCTACGACTCCAAACTCGATGGCTTCTTCTTATCGGGAGAACGGTCTCTCACCGCCACGGACGGCGACCCCATGCGCAACGCAACGCGAGCCTCTTCATGCTCGAAGGCCGGGACGTACTCGTTGCATTGGTCCTCGGTCAAACCGTTCGCCAACAGGGAGTTGCGCCAGCGCGAGGAGACCGTTTCCGCCATCGCGGCGGCTTGGCGACGGGCTTCATCCTCGGTTCTCTCGAAGAACGGCGCCGCCTCCACCCACGCTTCGACCGATGCGTCGAACCCGCTGATCTCGCTGATGCCGGTCTTGAGCTCGCGGTGCCGAAACGGCTGCGGATTGATGTCGAATGCCGGCGCGAGCGCCCAGCTCCCCTCGCCCGCGTACAGGAGACCGTGGTTCTTCAGGTGATCGTCGTTGTTCGAAACCAGGATGGTGAACAATATGCGACGGTGCAGCTCCGCCATCTCCTCAAGGGCTTCCATGTCCGTGCGGCACACCGCGCGGAGCCCGTCGGCGATGTCGGTGTAGAAGCGCGATTCGCCTCTGCGCGCCTCAAGCAAGGTCTGCGCGGACATGTAGTGCCGCCGGCCGTACTCGCCCGGCTCGCGGTCGAAGCGCTCGACGAGTGCTACGGGCAAAGTCCCCGCAGGTCTCGCAAGCGTCGCCTTTGCCGCCCGGATCCCCAGATCCCGCGCGAGTGAGAGCGTGGCTACTTCCACGCGCTCCACGGGCATGGTGTCTCCGAGCATCGTGAATTTTGCGACATGGAGCGTCCCGTTCTCGTCTACGACGACGGATTTGGGGCGGGCGCCGCCAAGGCTCGCGGTGGCGCCGCGTAGTTCTCGCGCCAATGCCCCGAGATCGCCGATCCCCGACTCGATGTTTTGGCAAAGCGATTGCAGGCGGGACAGATCAAGGACGCGGGGGGTTGGCGGCGCGTCATCGGCCAGCGGGTTGCCTTCATCATCCAGGAACCGCAACGCCCCTTGCCGCGTCCGGTCATCCACCGCCAACACGTAGCCCATCTCGTACCTCGGGGTTCCCGACGCGCGGACGATGAGCGACCTCCCCCATGCGTCGGGAGCGCAGTCCGAGAAGACGCCCGGGATGCTGGTGCTGGAGTCGTCGGGAAGGCTTGCGAAGTGGAACCTCTGGTCACTGAGCGGCAATGACGGAGCCAATGCGAATGCCGAAGGATTTTCGATCCACTCTTCGGCGTACCGGAAGAATGAAATCTGCCTTTCCCGCACCCCACCGAACCGCACCGTGCCCACGCGTTGAAGGCGTTCGCCGATGGCGACGACGTACTCGCCGTTCACAGCAAGGCCCCCTTGGGCGCGGACGACGCCGTTGATGCGATGCCACCATCCGCCGGCGCGCGGCGCGTCTGCAATCTCACCCGCTGCGGAAGGGCGTCGATGTCCATGAGCAACCCGATGTCGTCCTGACCCACATCACCGAGGTCGTCAAGCCGGGACAGGATCCCCAGGGTGAGCAATGCCATGGCGAAACTCCCCATCGAGACACCGGGCTCGCCCGCCTCCAAGGCTCGAAGCGTCGACACGGACACACCCATGCGTGCGGCCATATCTCGCTGTCGAATACGCCGGCGACGGCGGGCCAGTTGGATCCCATGCCCCAGGTTGCGGAGAACGGCGGACGCGCTGGGAGATATTTTCTTCGCCATAGAAGTAAAAATAACACATCGTAACTGGCAATAAACGATGAAATATTATCTTTTGTAAGAAGGGCGTATCCCGCCGGATCATCTCCCGGGTCGAACGCTCGCCCTGATTTTTTGGGTGACCATCCTCCGGCGGGATTGGGTCCTCGGACAATGCAGATCTTATAATTCACCTTTCAATCATGGAGAACATATAGGTGAATCTTCCCCAGGCAGCCGCACTCAAGGCCGACTTTGATCGCGATGGTTTTGTGATCATTCGCGACTTCGCAACACCGGAAGAAGTGCGGGAAATCTGCACGCGTGCGGAAAAAGCGACCAAAGATGTCATCCGCAAAGACCAGTTCAGCAACATCACCAAAGGCTTGGAGAAGCGGGACAGCTATTTCGGCGAACTCCTCAAGAACGGTCCCCAGGTTCCGATCCTCGAGACGCTTCATAGGCAGGAAACCGGAACCCACCACGGCCAGTTTTTTCACCAAGACCTTCAACGACCAGGAAGTGCATCCGCACTCCGACGCCATCGATGGCGCCGTGATCTGGATCGCCCTGGACGAGACCGACAAACACAACGGCTGCCTGCACTTTCTGAAGGGGTCCCACAAGCGCGAGGCGGAGTTCGCGCACCTGCGGGCCGATACGCCGACGGACCTGTCCGATCATCCCGATGTCTTCGAAGCGGTGATGAGCCCAGGGGACATCGCGATCTTCAGGCCCACCACGGTTCACTGGTCGGGTCCGAATCATGATGGATCAGTCCGCCGGGGGTTCAACTGCTTCTACACGGGCAACCCTTGGAAAAAGCGCGGCATGAAAAATTGGAAAGCCGCCAAGACGCTGGCCCGGCGCGAGTGCGATCAGCGGGGCCTCAAATACCGCCGCAACCGATTGCCCACACCGAGGAGGCCATGTCGGGAACTAGACATCTGGCGGGTCGTTCGACCTCCGCCTTTTCGGTCGTATGGTGGGCTTGGAACGAACCGGTGGCCCAAGGCCATGCGGGCAATCATCTTGGATGGATCCGAGAACGGATCGGCACAGCCCCGAGATGGTCGAAGCGAGATACTGCCGATATTCGGCATCGCCAATGGTGCGATCGGCGAGCGGTTTGGGCACGAACCTCTGAAGCGTATTACGGAAGCCGTCCGATTCGATGATATTGCCCGAGCGATTGATGGTTGTCGTCAATGCCTCCTTGAACCGACCCGTCAACCCGCGCGAAGCCGCCTTTGCGGATGCACGGGCCGGAAGCGTCTCGGCATCGTCCAGCCGTCGAGTCATCCACTCCATGTCCCAGACGTCTCGATGCCGCGGATTGTCGCGCGTCAGCACGGACATGGGGAACGCGATCATCTTGTCCGAACAGACGTCGCTCAGAGGTGCTGCGCGGATCGGGAAGGGCGTGAAGTAGTCTTCGAGTAGCGCGTAGCGTTGTCGAATCGGCAGCCGCGCGAGGTCCGAAGGCGGTTCGTTGTTGTCGATTTCGATCTTGATGCGCTGCACACCTACAACATGCGAACTTCCGGCAGGTCGCGTCACCACGCGAGCGATCCATCTGTTCGCTGTGCGCGTTTTCCCGTCTGCCAGCTTGGGTGGCGAAACGGCGACTTCCAGGCCGTATCGGACGGCTATCCTGTCCCTGAGAACGCCCTCGATGTCCGCCAGCAGCCGATGATCGAACGCCGTTCCGCCTGAGAAGTCGAGATCTTCGCTGAACCGGAGAGCGCCGTAGCACAGCCGGAGGCAGGTTCCTCCCTTGAACATCAGATGGCGCAGATGACCGGCATCGTGCATGGCGCGCAGGATCTCGAAATGCAGCAGTTCCTTTTCGATGGCCGGCTGGCACGGAACGAGGCCGGGATCGTCCCGGACTATCTCGGATGCGACAGATTGGAAGTCAAGCATGGGCGGCCGCAGTCCCCTGACTCTGCCAGTCCGCCAGGACATCGGCGTGCGTTTCGTCGTCGATCAAATGCAGATTGCCGGGTCTAAGCCGTCGAAGATCCTCGTGGGCGAGCGCCGGCGAAGCAATCCGCAAGCCGATCCTGTCGTCGAACACGGTGTTCCGCAATATCTCCGTATCGGTCCTGTTCGTGTGGGAGAACTCCAACGCGCCGTAGGGCGTGTCGTGCTCTCCGCTGTTCCCCGTCGTTGCGACGAGGTAGACCATCGGCACCTGGCTGATCGAACCGAATTCGGCCAACGCGGACTCGTAGCTCAGGTAGCAGAGATGGTTCGGGCGAAGGTGCCGGGCGACCATTCCGATTCCGGGCCGTCCCATGCGAGGCAGCGCGCTGTTCAGATAAACGCCGCGGGCGACCCGTTCCAGCAAGCCGACTTCGACGAGCCTGCGTATCCCCATGTTGAACGCCGCGTCTCCATCCGCGTCGAAAAGGGTTCGCAACCCCTGTGTACTGATGATCGGGAACTCCCGGCCCTCGCCGAGCACCAGCACTTTGATGGCATCGGCTAGTGTCACGGGACTTTCCTTGAACGTCTGATCGGTTCGAAAATGTTATCTCTACATATTGTTACCGTCAACGAAAATCTCACCTGCACGGTGCGCGGGTGGGCGGCGGACCGGCATGTGGGCAAGCATCTATGTGCATGAATGCGTCCAGCGGCGCTTGGCGCTCGGCGTCACCGCCGCTGCCGTCGCCCACCGCATCCGCACCTTGGAGAAGCATCTCGGGCGGGTGTCGGCTGGTGGCCTGAGCCTGAGGACCGCTGGGTCCTGTACCAGGACGCGGTACTGCCATACCACTTCAAGGCGGGGCCCCGGCTGCGGGGCGTGTCCCACCGCATCACCGCCCGGATCGAGCGCCAATCCACGGATGACCATACGCGAGACCGCCGCCCTGGCAGGAGTTCCCCGCACCGCCATCGAGAAGGCCGTGGAAGCCCGCGTTCCGCAACCTCTCACCGCCCCGGCTCGACTTCGTGGCGGCGCCATGCGCTATCTCCCTATCCGAGCGGTCGTCTACTTTCGCGCACCGAAAGCCGCCAAGCTCACCGACCTTCCGCTACGTCACAAACGGTCGATCTGGACGCGTATGGCGCGTCTCGAGCCTATGAAGCTAGTGCTCCGTCAAGCCTAAATCTGCGGGTATCTGCGGGTCTTTTCGGCCCCTGATGGTTTTCATGCGAGGGGTATCCCCTCGCGCTCCCCGGCTGAAGATTGTTTTCTTGCGAGGGGTATCCCCTCGCGCTCCCCGGCTGAAGGCTCCGTTGCTCCTCCTTGTGTGGTGCCTGCCACACCGCGTTGTCGCGCCTCGCCAGGAACCAAAATCCCTCGCAGCTACACTCGCATTTTTAGACTTGACGGAACACTAGACACCATAGAATTCACTCTAGGGGCGATGCTCGACTTGAAGCGCCTTGGGGCGACTGCAGGACGGCGATACCGTGGAAGATCTCGTGGACGACTATCCCCAGATCCCACGCGAGGCCCTTGAAGCAGCCGAACTGTACGGCAAGGCCCATCCCCTTCGAGGACGCCCATCGGGCAGGCCCTGGCGCAACGCCGCCTGAGTCACCCTCACAGGCTGCGCGCCTGTTTCTCGACGAGTGCCTCTCTCCGAGGATCGCTCAAGCCCTCAATTCCGACGGCTCGCATGTCGCCGTACATCCACGCGACTTCGAAGCGCGCGGTCGTAGGACGCCACGCGCCCACGTGTCTGGGGTAGTCAGCGCGACTACGGTGCGCGAGGCCGTCCCGGGTCTTCGATCCACTCGCTCCACGAACCCGGATACAGCGCCGGCTCCGGCAAGCCCGCATCGACCATGGCGAGGATGTTGTGCGTTGCGGTGACGCCGGAGCCGCAGTAGCTGACGACATCGCGTTCCGCGAGCGCCTCGAAGCGCGCCGCGGCGCGGCGGAAACGTCCCGTGGTGTCGAGATTATCGGCGCAAGGGTATGAAAACGCGCCCGGAATGTGGCCGGCGAACCGGTCGATGGGTTCTTCTTCGCCGAGGTAGCGCGCCTCGGCGCGGGCGTCGATCAGCGTGAGCGATGGTCCGCTGGCGATGATGTCGTCGGCCTCGACCACGCGCGTCAGGGGAGCGCCCGGACGAAATGGCGACGGGTCGACCACTGGCACCTCGCGGGTCAGATCTCCTCCCGCGTCCAGGTACGCGGCGAGACCCCCGTCCAGAACGGCGCACGACTCAATACCGAGCCAGCGCGCCAGCCACCAGAAACGGCACGCGAACAGGCCGCCGGCATCGTCGTAAGCGACCAGTTGATCGCCGTGCTGGATACCCCACGCCGCGAATCGCCGTGCCAGCACCGCGCGGTCCGGCAGCGGATGGCGGCCTCGCTTCCCCGGCGCCCCAGCCAGGTCGCGGTCGAGGTCCGCGTAGCGCGCACCGGGGATATGGCCTTCGCGATAGGCGTCGCGTCCGTAGTCGGGATCGCCGAGTGCGGCTCGGCAGTCCACGGCGATCCAGCCCGCCTCCCCTCCCAGGGCCACGAGTGTCGCGCCGTCGATCAGGGTCGTGAACATTACAGGTTGGCCGGCGTCCCGCGAGCCCTCACGTAGTGCACCAGCAGCAGCACGAGGAGGACGATGCCCATTTCGCCAATGCCCACCAGCAGGGAGAACGGGAGATTCCAGAACATGGGGCTGCCCGCAATGGTCGCGGCCGACCAGTACAGGGTGGCGGCAGAGAGCCGTGGCGTCGCCCGGACGAGCAATAGCGCTACCACGGGCGTGACAAAACAGACAAGTGCCGCGCCGCTCACCATGGCGGGAAAGAAGGCAGCCATGGCGAGCGCCAGCGCGATCGACGAAATCGTCGCGGCGACCGGTCGCCGCCGTACACCACCTTGACTATTCACGGGCCGGTCATCCTGGCTTCGACCGATACCTCGGCGTCGTCCTCCCGTCGCCAATCAGGGAACACCGCCTTGTTCATCGGTGTGACGAAGAACACCGCCAGGAACCTCCTATTCCCCAAACGACTAGTGCTCCGTCAAGTCTAAAAATGCGAGTGTAGCTGCGAGGGATTTTTGGTTCCTGGCGAGGCGCGACGACGCCGTGTGGTAGGCCCCACACAAGGAGGAGCAACGGAGCCTTCAGCCGGGGGAGCGCGAGGGGGCACCCCTCGCATGAAACCACCAGGGACCAAAAAGAACCGCAGATACCCGTAGATTTGGGCTTGACGGAGCACTAGAGCCACCAGATATACGGCCCGTCTTCAAACGCTCTGAAGATTTTACACCCGAGGCTTTTTTTGGCTGCGCGCGAAAGCGCCGGCCCAGTGAGCCGAACACTTGGATTATTGAAATCCTATAAATATGGGAATATGGCCCCGTGAAGACCAACATCGAACTACCTGACATCACCTTCCGGCGGGCCAAGGCTTTCGCCGCTGTCCACGGCATCACCATGAAGCAGTTCATCACGGACGCTGTCGAGCAGCAGCTCCGCAGGCGTTCCGTCGCGGCCCGGGTTGGGCCAGATCCGACCGGTACCACTGCGAAACCGCCATGGATGGCGGGATTCGGTGGCCTTTCCGACCTCGGTGACGAACACCGTCTCGTCCTCAATGCCATCGAGGACGAGTTCGAACGGCTCGCCCCCGACGACATCCGGTGATTCTCGACACCAACGCGCTGTCAGCGCGGGTCGAAGGTCTGGCGACCGTGGAGATCCCGCCTCGTTCTGCCGAACGTCTCGTCGTGCCAAGCGTCGTTCTCGACGAGTACTAGTGCTCTGTCAAGCCTAAATCTGCGGGTATCTGCGGGTCTTTTCGGCTCCTGGCTTCGTTGCTCCTCCTTGTGTGGTGCCTGCCACACCGCGTCGTCGCGCCTCTCCAGGAACCAAAAATCCCTCGCAGCTACACTCGCATTTTTAGGCTTGACGGAACACTAGTTCGGCATCCGCCAGTCGCACCACCGGATGCGCTTCGAGGAATGGCTCCGCCGTTACCTTCCCCTCGCGGAAGTGGCCACCGTCACCCCGGCACCGCGAGCGCCTACGCCGATATACGGCTGCAACTCAAGCGCATCGGCAAACCCATACCGGTGAACGACGCCTGGGTCGCCGCCCTCGCGCGCCAGCATGCCCTCCCTGTGCTGAGCAACGACACTCACTTCGACTTGGTCGACGGCATCCGACGGATCGCCTTCTGACGGGAAAACCTTGTAGCCTCTCCGCGGCTTCATGGCCCGCGCGACCGATGTGCCGAAGTCACGGTCCTGATCAACGCCGCGCATGCGCATCGGGGTAGTATTCTCTTGGACAACTATCCGCGATCGGGACGTTCTAAACCTCCAATAGTTGCGTGATCGGATATCTCATGAATGAGGAGCGACGGCGAAGCAAATTACCTCGACGCCGGTTCTGGCTGGTCGCACTGTTGTGGCTCCCGATAGGCATCCTGGCCACCGCCGTGGCGCGGGGCTTCGGTTTGCCATTGGAACCCCAGGCGTGGCTGTCGCTCGTAGTCGTTGCGCCCTGCGGGCTACCGCTGGCGTTCGCCTGGTCGGCGATCCATGGATTGGGTTATCCGGGCACGGCGGGAGCGGTGTGCGGAATTCTCGCGCTTACGACGGTGGTTCTTTCCCTGGTCGCGGGCCTGCTCGGCCCCATCGGTATCGTGGTATACGCCATAGTCATCAGCCTGCCCGCGTGGATCCTTTACGCGATCTTAAGGCTGCGCCTTCGCAGGAATATTCTATAAGGTATTTAATGGGTTGTGACATTTTCCGAGACTCATTGCCGAATATCCTACGGTTGCTTGCGTCCTGACCGGGAAGGCGGACACAAGAGGATGAACATTCGGAAACTCGCCTTCCTGGGGATCGGCGGCACGCTCCTCGGTTGCGTAGCCCTGGCAGCCGAGGCGCAGGCGGCTACCGGCATCTGCGATCGCACGCCCGAGGTCCGCGAAAAGATTCTCGAACAGTTCCCCGACCCGGATTGCGAAGACATTTCTGACGAGGACCTGGCCTCGATAAGGATTCTGGACCTTTCGGACCTCGATATCGGCGCGCTCAAGGCGGGAGATTTCGCCGGTTTGTCGAATCTGCGGGAGTTGAACTTCCCGGGAAACCAGTTGACGTCGCTGCCCCAGGGCCTGTTCGACGGCCTCGCGAGCCTGCAGCAGTTGTGGATCAACAACAACGAGTTGGCTTCGCTGCCGGCGGGCACATTCGACGGTCTGACGAATCTCAGATCGATGCTCATGGGAAACAACAGGCTTACTGAACTGGACGAGGGACTGTTCGATGGCCTACCCACCCTGGAACGACTTTTTTTTGGCGGCAATCTACTCACCCGGCTACGCAGCGACACATTCGACGGGTTGTCCAACCTGCAGTGGCTCTATTTTTCCGGCAACCAGTTGACGGCTCTGCCCGACGGCCTGTTCGATGGCTTGTCCAGGCTCCGGGGGCTGTATTTCTTCGACAACCGCCTCACAGCGCTGCCCGAGGGAATATTCAATGGCCTCGCCAACCTGCAGATTTTGAGCCTTCAGAACAATCAACTGACGGGACTGCCCGAAAACCCGTTCCGTGGACTATCCAGCCTGCGGCAATTGAGAATCTATGGAAACCGGCTCGCCGCCCTGCCGGACGGCGCCTTCGAAGACGCCGTCCGTCTGCAATCCTTGCTCCTTCAGGACAACCGGTTGACGGGTTTGCCCGGCGGCATATTCGCCGGCTTGACCGATCTGAGCACCCTGCATCTTCAGCGCAACCGGTTGACCTCGCTGCCAGCGGACGTATTCGCCGACGTCACAAACCTGAAGGAACTGGATCTCCACGCCAACCAATTGACCTCGCTCCCCGACGGCGTGTTCGACGGGCTATCCGCTCTCGAGGAGCTGCATTTCCACGAAAACCGCCTGACCGCATTGCCGGACGGCGCGTTCAGCGACCTGGCGAGCCTCAAGGAACTGCACCTCTACGACAATCAACTGACGGCGCTGCCCGTCGGTGCCTTCGAAGGCTTGTCCAACCTCGTGGAACTGGATCTTCACGCAAACGCGGTCGTCGCGGTCCCGGATCGCGCCTTCAATGGCCTGTCGAGCCTGGCAAGGCTTTACCTGAACGACAATCGTCTCACGGCGTTACCGGACAGTGCGTTCGAAGGGCTATCGAGCTTTCAGGTCCTGGACATCGCCGACAACCGGATAGCGACGCTTCCCGTGGGTATATTGGATCGCCTGCCCCTGCTCCGGACGCTGCGTTTCCAGGGCAACCAACTGACCGCGCTCCCGAACGGTCTATTCACCGGACTGACCCGAATGCGTTGGGTGTGGGCCCACGACAATCCTGGCGCGCCCTTTCCGCTCGCGGTGGACCTGGTGGCGCGGGGTGTTCCGGCATCACAGGCGCCACGCATCGCCCGAGTCGCCGTAGAGACCGTGACAGGCGCGCCCTTCGACATGCTCCTCGAGCTGTCCGTCACAGGCGGCGTCGCAGACAGTTCGACGCTGCTGATAGCGACGGGAGCCTCCAATAGCCGTCAGACCGCCGTCATCACCCGAGTCGACGAAGAACCCGTGTGGGTCAGCCTGGAGCCAGCGCCCCTTCCCGCTCGCCGGTGCGGGGGCGAGTTGTGCTACAGCGGGCTGGTCGGGGCCGTCGGCGACCCGCTTCGCCTGTTCGACGCCGAGCCGATGGTTGCCGAGCAGATCGCGGACCAGGAGGTCGGCGTGGACGGCGACACCGTGACATTGAATCTCGCGCGTTACTTTTCCGATCTGGACAGCACCTCTCTCGCCTACGTCGCCACGTCAAACCATCCCGACGTGGCGACAGTAACGGTGACGGGGGACAGGGCAATAGTCACGTCCGTCGGAGACACCGAGGGCACCGCGACGATCACCGTGCGGGCCACGGACAACGACGGTTTCAGCGCAATGATGGAATTTACCGTGTCGATCCGCCCCGAGATCACGCGGAGTCGATGGCGGGACTGGCGGTTGGCGGCCATCCTGGCGGCGCGGGAAGCCCAGATACGGCGCGCCGAACAATCCAGAGCAGTCGGCGAAAAATAGCGAATCAGCAGGCCGGCTTGCGCATTGCGGACGTCAACCAAAACGGCTTGGTTGCACTATGATACGCGGCCAACTGTCGTCAACAGCGAGTCCGCCGCGATGCGCATCACGCTCCTGATCCAGGGTGCCCCCTACGCCTCGGACGCGCCGCGCTCGGCCCTGCGCTTCGCGCAGGCCGCCGTCAGCGCCGGGCACCGGATACACCGCGCATTCTTCTACAATGACGGCGTTTACATCGCGAACGCCTTCGCCACCCCGCCCAGGGACGAAGGCGACATGGCCGCGCAGTGGGTCGACTTTGCCCGCAGCCACGACATCGACTTGACCATCTGCGTCGCGGCCTCCCTGCGCCGCGGCATCGTCGATGCCAACGAAGCGGAACAGTACGAGCTTGCCGGTTCCAACCTGCGCGACGGCTTCGAAATCGTTGGTCTGGGACAGATGGTAGAGGGGATGCTCGAAGGCGACCGAACGGTGACTTTCAGTGCGTAACGTCCTCTATTTGGTGCGAAAACCGCCCGGAGCGCTGGCGAACGAGATGATCGACATGATGCTCGTCTCCGGCGTCTTCGAACAACCCGCGCGCGTCCTGTTCCTGGACGACGGCGTGCGTCAACTCGCGGCCGGACAGGACGCGTCCCGAATCGATCGCAAGGACACGGCGAAAGCCCTGGGCGCCCTTCCCGCCTACGATGTCGAGGAACTCTTCGCCCACGCCGGAAGTCTCGCCGCGCGCGGCATCGAGCCGGACGACATGGCCATCAACGCGCGCATAGTGGAAGACGACGACGTGGCCAAGCTGCTTCACGCGGCGGATGTCGTGGTGACGGACTGACATGTCGCTGGTGCACCTGGTGAGCCGGGCAAGCGCCCTCGACGCCTGCCTGCGCTACGTCGGCCCCGACGATGCCGTGCTGCTGTTCGCCGACGGCGTCTATGCGGCGGGCCAGGCGCGGGCGGCGAAAGTTGTCGTAGCGGCTGTCGAAGACGACGCGGCGGCACGCGGCATTCGTCTCGAGCCGCCCGTAAAGGCCGTCGGCTACGACGGTTTCGTGGATCTCGTGATCGCGCACGATGCGAGCGTCACATGGACGTGACCAGCCCGGCGCTTGATTCCGACGGCTACTTGAAGGACCTGTCCGAATGGTCGGAAGACCTCGCCCGGGAACTCGCCAGCCGCGCGGATGTCGCCCTGACCCCCGACCACTGGCGCGTGATCGACATGGTGCGCGCATTCCATGGCGAGACAGGCGTGGCGCCCGCCATGCGCCCACTGGTGAAACTCGCGCGGCTCCGTCTTGGCGACGAATTCGGTTCGAGCATCGCGCTGATGCGCTTGTTTCCCGGCAATCCGGCCAAGCACATCGCCAAGATCGGCGGCCTCCCGCGGCCAACGAACTGCGACGTGTAGCCCATCGTCAATCGACTCTTCCCAGCGCGAGCCCGAAACGCTCAATCATTTCGTCGGTTCGGGCCCAACCGTTACCGGGAAGGTGTGCAATGAAGCCCGTGAACACATTGGCGAAGGCCTCATTGATAGTTTTGTTAGTCAGGCGCTCAGCCTCGGGCGCTGCAAGAAGCGGGCGCATATCAGCGAAAAAGCCGGGTTTCTCCAGCTTGGCGAACATGCGCTGCTCCGCCTGGGCGCGGGATATGCTGAGTTTCTGCAAGGCCAGATAGCGCTGGAAGATGTCGACCACGCGACACGTATCCAAACCGTCAAACACGGCAATCGCATGGGCAAGATCAAAAAGGTCGCGCCCCTTTTGTCGCTGCAGTAGTGCGCGCAGCTTGGTGGCGAGCATTTCCTCGCGCGAATAGGTCGGAATCTCGGCTCGTCCCGTAAACCACGGATTGTCGACCCCGTAGGTCATGGATCGCGGCTCGTCACAGGTATCCGTTTCCCATGTGCTGATCTCGATCTTCAAGCGCAGCGCCCGGGCACCGCCGTCTTCGGCCTGGGCGCGGAATATCAGCTTGGGCGCAACCGCACTCTGCTGGTAGGCGGCTCCGCCAAGCCACGGCTCGAGCGTTTCACGAACATGCTTAAGGATTGGTTTGATCGGACCTCTCGTGGTCCTCACGAGGTCGATGTCTTCCGAGTAACGGAAGGGCTCCGGAAAGTGCAGCTTGTTGAGCGCCGTGCCGCCGCGAAAGAGCAATTCTTCCTTGAGGAAGCCTTTAGCCCACTCGATTGCCGTGCGCCCGTGACGCCCAGGGAACTCCGACGTTGCGAGTCCTCCAGCGGTGGTGGCACCTTTGTTCCATGAGAGAGCCATCGCTGAATAGTTCGACGAGCGCACGGCTGATTACGAGGTCTTGCTCGACCTGTCGCTGCTCCGCCCAAGGTGCGACATTGCCCCAGGCGATAATGTCCATCGCCGGGATCATATGTCTGGCTGCGGCTGGCGTCGCACGATCACATGCCAAAGTTTATCCCGTTCGATCGGCTGCGGCGCGAAATCCGGGTCCGAGACCCGCCCGTGCTCTAGTTCAACCCACGACAGCGCGGGCCTCTCCCGCAACAAGGCACCGTGAAGCTGGACCGTCTTGTCCCGATGGCCGAGGGAGTCAAGTAGATATCCGAGACGCGCTGAATTAACGGATTTTTCAATATGATCTAACGCGCTACCGGGGCCGGCCGAGCTGCGCGCGCAGGTCGACCACGCGGCCGATGATCGTCGTCGTCGGCCCTGGCAGGTCGGCCTCCTCCACCGCCTGCGCGAGGCCTGATATGGGTGCCGCCACGACGGCCTGGTCTTGCAGCGTTCCCCGGGAAATCGTCGCCGACGGCGTTGTCGGATCCATGCCGTGCTCGACAAGCCGCGCCGAGAGTTGCCGCAACCCCACAAGTCCCATGTAGACGACCAGCGTCTGGTCCGGCTTCGCCAGTTCCGGCCAGTCGAGATTGACGACATCGTCCCGCAGGTGGCCGGTGACGAACCGGACGGACTGCGCCCAGTCGCGATGGGTCAGCGGTATGCCGGCGTATGCCGCGCATCCGAGCGCGGCGGTAATGCCGGGAATGACCTCGAAGTCGATGCCGTGTCGGCGCAATGTCTCGATCTCTTCGCCGCCGCGGCCGAAGATGAAGGGGTCCCCGCCCTTGAGGCGCGCCACCCGCCGGCCTCCGCGCGCGTCGCCGAGCAGGAGTGCGTTGATGTCCGACTGCCGCTTGCCGGCAAAAGCGCGACGCTTGCCGACGTAGACGCGTTCCGCGTCGCGACGGCACAGTTCCAACACCCCCGCCGAGACGAGATTGTCATAGTAAATGACGTCCGCCCGCTGCAACGCGCGCAGCGCTTTCAAGGTGAGGAGGTCCGGGTCGCCGGGACCCGCGCCCACCAGCGACACGAAGCCTTCCGCGGCGCCTCCCGACGCGAGCCGCTCAAGTTCCGCGTCCGCCGCCTGTTCGTTGCCGTCGGCGATGAGCGCGGGCACGCGCCCGTCCAGAGCGTGCTCCCACAAACGGCGCCGCGCATCGATATCCGGCACCTCCGCGCGCACGCGCGCGCGCCGTCCACCGAGGAATTCGGCCAGTCGTCCGGTCCCGGCCGGCAGCAGGGTTTCGATCTGTTCCCGGATGCGCCGGGCCAGCGTTGGCGATGCGCCGCCGGTAGAGACCGCGACAGTCACCGGGCCGCGGTCCACGATGCTGGGAAAGATCGCGGTACACAACGCCGGATTGTCCACCGTGTTGATCAGCACGCGACGTTCACGGCACGCCTCGAACGCCCTGCGATTGACGTCGGCGTCGCCGGTCGCCGCGATCACGAGCAGCCGACCGCGGACATCGGCCGTCTCGAATTCGCGCAGTGCGACATCGAGTCCGTGTCGTCGCGCCAGTTCGGCCGCGGCCTCGCCAAGTCGCGGCGCGACGATGGCCACCTGCGCGCCGACGTCGACCAGCGACTGGATTTTTCGCGCCGCCACCGCGCCACCGCCGATGACCAGGCAGGGCTGGTCCGAGAGGTCCAGGAACAGCGGCAACCGTTTCACGGTCTGTCGAACCGTATCCTCGTGGTCCCCGATATGTACGGTTGCAGCGCCTGTGGCACGCGCACGGTGCCGTCGCCCTCCTGGTGATTCTCCAGCAACGCGATCAGGGTCCGCCCCACCGCCAGGCCGGAGCCGTTCAACGTATGCACGAACGCCGTCCCGTCCGCCGTGCGGTAGCGAGCCATCATGCGCCGCGCCTGGAAATCGCGGTAGTTGCTGCACGAGGAGATTTCCCGATAGCGGTTCTGGCCAGGCAACCAGACTTCGAGGTCGATGGTCTTGGCCGCGGCAAAGCCCAGGTCGCCGCCGCAAAGCACCACCGCTCGATACGGCAGTTGGAGTCGCTGCAGGACCGCTTCGGCGTGCGACGTGAGTTCCTCCAGCGTATCCCAGGAACACTCCGGTTCCACGACCTGCACGAGTTCCACCTTGTCGAACTGGTGCAGGCGAATGATGCCCCGGGTGTCCTTGCCGTAGGTGCCCGCTTCGCGGCGAAAGCATGGCGTGTGCGCGACATAGCGCAGCGGCAGCGCGTCGGCCTCCAGTATCGTGTCGCGAATCACGTTCGTGACCGGAACCTCGGCGGTGGGGATGAGATAGTAGTTCTCGTCTCCACGAATGCCGAACTGCTCCAGTTCGAACTTTGGCAGTTGGCCCGTGCCTTTCAGCGCGTCGGCGTTGACGATGTACGGAACGTAGAGCTCCTCGTAGCCGTGCTCCCGCGTGTGCATGTCCAGCATGAACGACGCCAGTGCCCGGTGCAGGCGCGCCAGGTCGCCCGACATGATCGAGAACCGCGCACCCGAGATCCGCGCGGCGGCGGCAAAGTCCAACGCGCTGCCCGCGAGATCGACGTGATCCAGGGGTTCGAAGTCGAATGCCGGCGGATCGCCCCAAGATCGAATCTCGACGTTGTCGTCCTCGCTGTATCCCGCCGGCACGGACGCGTCGGGCAGGTTTGGTATGCCTTCGAGGAAACTGTCGAATTCCCGGCGCAGCGCGTCGAAACGCGCGCGCGCCTGGTCGAGGCGGCGTCCGAGATCTCCCACTTCGGCAATGCGCGGCGCGATGTCCTCGCCCCTCGCCTTGGCCGCGCCGATGGCCCTCGAACTGGCGTTGCGCTCTGCTTGCAGCGCCTCGGTTTGCTCTTGCAGCGCCTTGCGGTTCGTCTCCAGCGCCTCGAAGCGATCCAGCGGGAAGTCGAACCCCCGGACCTTCAGCGCATCGCGCACTTCAACCGCGTGGTGCCGCAGGTAATTGCGATCCAGCATTATTCTTCGCTCGACCCGGTGTCCCGGGCCCTTCCTTTCTCTCCAACCGCGTCTTGGCGCCCGCGGGCCGGCCGCGAATGGTCCAGCTCGCGTAGTTTAGCCAATCTGTCGGCAATTTTTGCCTCGATGCCGCGTTTGCGGGGCCGATAGAAGCGCACGTCCTCCATCTCGTCCGGCAAATAGCGCTCGCCGGCGGCGTACGCGTCCGGCTCGTCGTGCGCGTAGCGGTATCCCTTGCCGTGGCCCAGTTCCGCCATAAGGCGCGTCGGCGCATTGCGAAACCGCGCGGGGACGGGGTAGCTCGGATGCGTCGCGACGAATTCCCGCGCCGCGCCGAAAGCCTCGTTCACCGCGTTGCTCTTCGGCAAGCTGGCGAGGTAGACGACCGCCTGCGCCAGCGCCAGCTCGCCTTCGGGCGATCCCAGGCGGTGATAGGCGTCCCACGCCGTGAGCGCCAACTGCAGCGCGCGCGGATCGGCGGTGCCGATATCCTCGGTCGCCATGCGCGCTACGCGGCGCGCGATGTAGAGGGGGTCGCAGCCGCCGTCGAGCATGCGCGCGAGCCAATACAGCGCGGCATCGGGCGAACTCCCGCGCACCGCCTTGTGCAGGGCTGAAATCTGGTCGTAGAACGCGTCGCCGCGCTTGTCGAAACCGCGATAGCTCTGGCCGCCGGCGAACTCCACGTGCTCCACCGTGATGGTGCCATCGCCAAGCTGCGCCGCAATCTCAAGCGTGTTGAGTACGCGGCGCGCGTCGCCATCGCCGTTCGCGACGAGATTGCGAAACGCTTCCGGCTCGATATCGATGCCTTCGAATTCGCGCGCGAGCGCGCGTCGCGCCAGGGTCGCGAGGTCCTCGGCCGTCAGCGGCTTCAACACGTACACCCGCGTGCGCGAAAGCAGCGCGGAATTCACTTCGAACGATGGATTTTCCGTCGTCGCGCCAATAAAGATGACGGTTCCGTGCTCCACATGCGGCAGGAACGCGTCCTGCTGCGCCTTGTTGAACCGATGCACTTCGTCGATGAACAGCACCGTGGGCGTGTCCGGGTGCGCCCTCGCGTCGGCGATGGCCGCCCGCACATCCCGGACCCCCGCGAGCACCGCCGACAGGCTGGTCCAGCGCGCGCCGGCGGCGTCCGCCAGGATCTTGGCCAACGTCGTCTTGCCGGTTCCGGGCGGACCCCACAGGATCATGGACGCGACGCGCCGCGACGCTGCCAAACGCTCAAGGGGGCGACCGGGACCGAGCAAGTGCGCCTGGCCGACGAACTCGTCGAGACGCGACGGTCGCATGCGCGCCGCCAGCGGCGCGTCAGAGAGCGGAACTTCGCGCGGGGACATCGCCGATCACATCGACATCATCGGGAATGTGGAAATCGAATACGCCGGGCGCCGGCGCGGGGTGCAGGGTCGGGTTCCTGAACACCACGCGCGTCTCCTGATCGAGATGATCGACGATCACGATGCCGACCAGGAGCGCGCCTGGCATCGCTTCCGCACGGCTGGCTTGCGGGTATGTCGGTTGCGGGGCGAACTTTAGGTGAATCCGGCGGTACAGCGCTTCCTCGTCTCGCGGATGCAGCGTAAACGATGCGTCTTCCTCCTCGACGACGGTGAACGTCGATTCCAGGGCGTCCATCGATCCGATGAGCAGGCGCGCAGGCGTGCCCCTGAGTGTCTCGTCGAGCGGCTGGACGGTGACCTGCGCCAGGTCGGCGTCGAACACGTAGACCGTCGTGCCGTCGGTGACGACGACCTGGCTGTACGGCGCGACCACCTCCCAGCGGAAACGTCCCGGCCGCTGCAGCCGCATCGTCCCCGTAGCCGTTTGCAGCGACCGTCCGCGCCCATCGACCACCACTTGCTCGAACTGCGCGGCATACTCGCGCATGGGCGCGAGCAATTCGCGCAAGGCGGCGGAATCGGCGGTCGGCGCGGCTGACTCGGCGCTCGGCGCGTTAAGGGCCACGGCAGCCGCGACGATGGCGGGCAGTAGGATGCCGAGCACGCGTCAGCGCATCTCGCCATGGTCCGGGACGAGGACCTGGCGGCTGCCGTTGCTGTCCATCCCGCTGACGATCCCCGCCGCCTCCATCGTCTCGATCAGGCGCGCGGCGCGGTTGTAGCCGATCCGGAGCCTGCGCTGCACTGCCGAGATCGAAGCCCGGCGGGTCTCCAGCACGTGCGCGACCGCCTCGTCGTACAACTCGTCCGATTGCTCCACGTCGCCATCGCCGACGGAGAGCGCGCCACCTCCAGCGGTTTCGAGCACCTCGGTGCGGTAGTCCGGCCCACCGCGCTCTTTCCAGTCCCCGACGACGGAATGTACTTCCTCGTCCGATACGTAAGCGCCATGCACGCGCACCGGTATGCTGGTGCCCGGCGGGAGAAACAACATGTCGCCGTAGCCCAATAACTGCTCCGCGCCGCCCTGGTCGAGGATCGTGCGCGAGTCGACGCGGCTCGATACCTGGTAGCTCATGCGCGCCGGGATGTTCGCCTTGATCAGTCCCGTGATGACATCCACCGAAGGCCGTTGCGTGGCGAGAACCAGGTGAATCCCCGCTGCCCTCGCCTTCTGCGCCACGCGGGCGATAAGCTGATCGACTTTCTTTCCGACGATCATCATCAGGTCCGCGAACTCGTCGATCACGACCACGATCACGGGCTCTTTCGCCAATGGCGGCGCGGCGGTCTCCGAGTCCTCCGGCCACAGCGGGTCGGGGATGGGTCTGCCGGTTCGCTCCGCTTCTTCGATCCACCGGTTGTAGCCTTCCAGGCTGCGCACGCCCAGCGACGACATCACGCGGTAGCGGCGCTCCATTTCTTCCACGCACCAGTTCAACGCCATCGCCGCGTCCTTCATGTCCGTGACGACCGGGGTCAAGAGGTGCGGGATCCCTTCGTAAACCGAGAGTTCCAGCATCTTCGGGTCGACCAGGATCAGGCGCAGCTCCTCCGGCGTCGCCTTGTACAGCATGGACAACAACATGGCGTTGACGCCCACGGACTTGCCCGAACCGGTGGTGCCGGCAATCAGCAGATGCGGCATCTTCGCGATATCGGCGATGATGCTATCGCCGGAAATATCCTTGCCGAGCGCCAACGTCAGCGGCGAATCCGCCCGCTGGTACACGTCGGATGCCAACACTTCGCGCAGGCGCACGGTCTCGCGATGCTGGTTCGGAATCTCGATGCCGACAACCGTCTTGCCTGGAATGACCTCGACGATCCGCACGCTGATGACGGCGAGGGAACGCGCGAGGTCCTTGGCCAGCGACGTGATGCGGCTCACTTTCACGCCCGCGGCGGGCTGCACCTCGAATCGCGTCACCACGGGACCCGGCAGGACCGACTCGACCGTCGCCTCTATGCCGAAGTCGGCGAGCTTGGTCTCGAGCAGGCGCGACATGTCTTCTATGTTCTGATCGGAGAAACCGCCGCGCCCGGGAGCCTCCTCCCTGTCCAGGAGATCCAGATCGGGCATCCGCGCCACGGGCTTCCCGGACTCCGCCGTCGCGTCGACGGCATCGACCGTCGGCGGCTGCATCGCGGCGGCCTTCGCAACGGCCGCCTTCCTCGGTCTGCTGGCGGCGACGCGAGGCGATCGCTTCTTCGGCGACACCGCAACCCTGGGCGTCTCCGACTCGACCGCCGCCACCCTTTTCCATAGCGACCGCGCCATCCCCGCGGCGGCATCGACCGCCGCCACCACCATGCGAGCCACCTTGTGCACGCCCTTGCCGGTGGCTTCTGCGACGGCGATCCACGAAAACCCGAGGGCCGCCTGCGCCCCGATCAGCATCACGGCTACCGCGATCAATGTGAGGCCGACCCAACCCAGTACCGGCAATCCCGTCGAAGCGAGTGCTTCGCCAACGACGCCGCCGGGCCCCGCCGGCAGCACCGTTGTCGGTGCAACGTGCAGCCGCGCAAGGACACAGGCCGACACAACCACCGCCAGCCAACCGCAAAAGCGGATGCTGAACAGCGGCAACGTCCAGGGTTGGCGCGCGGGACGCAACACCATTACGCCCGCGATCACGAGCGCCAGCGGCAACAGGTAGGAGATGCGTCCGAACAGGAAAAGGATGATATCGGCGGCCAACGCGCCGCTCCTGCCGACAAGATTGGATACCGCGAGACCGGTGCCGGAGAAGCTCCATGCGGGATCATCCGGCGAATAGGAAACGATGGCGAGAAAGATGTAGACGGACAGCGCCAGCAGTACAACGAGCGCGATTTCCCGCACTGGCAACACTGTGGTGCGAGACTCTGCCAAACCTGTTCCTCGCGGCGCGCAAAACGGTATTTTACTCCCTTCGCGCGCCTCTTGGGGATTCGCTGTCGCTTCGGCGATGGGCGGTGCCGTCTAACACTTTCATTCCCAGGTCCACTCCCCGTTAACGCATCGGTACCTTGCCGAACCGATGACCAGATCTCCCTCCTTCAGAAGGACCGGCGTATCCGAGGATGCCGCGACCTCCAGGCGCGAAGGACAGGACGGTTCGCCATCCCAGAAGAAATCCGCGCGAAGCAGGTCGGCGGCGAGGCAGATCTCGGCGCGGTCCTGTCGTCCCGGCCCGCCCAACGGACCGACCAGCAGCAGCGAGCGTACGCAGTCCCGTTGGGGGCCCGTCTCCCCGCCAGGCGATTCATCCGCCGGCGAGTCGGCCGCCGCGGCGGGTTGCGTATCGCGCGCGGGCCGCCGCTCCGTTGGCGGCACATCGAGTTCGATTTTCGTCAGCATGATCGCAAGGACCAACGCGATGGCAATGGTGAAGGCGGCGCCCGCCATGAGCGCAACAGCCCAGCGACGAGTCGCCCGACGGGCCTTCCTCAGGACTCTGGCGTCGAGGTCCGCCGGCGAGGTCTCGTCGGACCGATAGGTCTTGTCGAACCAGTCTTCAGACATAGTCCCGCATCCCCCGCCTCAGTTTCGCCATGGCGTAGCGCAGACGGCTCTTCACGCCCTCCTCCGTGACGCCGGTCACCCGCGCGATATCCCTGATGGTCAGGCCGGCCTCCCTGTGCATGATCAATGCTTCCCGTTGAGCGTTAGGCAAGGCTGCGATCAACTCGTTCAGGCGCTCCGTCGCTTCCAGGTTGACCGCGTCCCGCTCCGGCGACCCGTCGGAGACCGCCTCCACATCGGAGACCACCTCCCGCGGCCGACGGCGAAACTGATCCATCAGCACGTTGTGCGCAATAGCGAACAGGTAGGCGCGAAAGTTGCCTTGACCTCGGTATTCTCCGCGTTTCGCCACCACGCGCGACCAGGTCTCCTGGTGGCCGTCGGCGGCGTTCGCCGGATCGGTGGCCCGTAGAAAATAACGGTACACCGCGTCCTTGTGTCGCCCGTACAAGATCTCGAACGCCGCGTAGTCGCCCGCGGCGAAGCGACCCATCAGGTAGTCGTCCGAGGATTCAGCCAATGCCGGGCACCGCGTCGCACTTCTTCAGCAAAGTTAACCCCTTTTTCGGCCCTCGTCCGTTCCAATCAACTCACGAAAACGGGAAATAGGGGTGACTGTGTTCCACCGAAGATCGACTTTGCGGGGGGCTCTGGCACTCGCCGATGCATGGGGCCATGACGCTCGTTTCGACAACGAGGGCATATTGCGATACGTGATCGGCGTTGCCGCCGGACTGGCGGCCACCGTTCTGCTTTTTTTGCTCATGCAGGCGCTGATCAAGAGCGACAAGAACCCCTTCTCCGCGCTTGGCCAGGGCCAGATCCTCAAGTTCGTGCGCCTGGAGGAAGAGGTGGAGCTGCCAACCGAGCGCATCCGACCAACACCGCCGCCGCCGCCGGACGAAATGCCACCGGACAGGCCGAAGCCCTATTTCAACACCGAGACTACTATTGGAGTCGAATTCGATCCGGAGGAAGTCCCGCCTGAAGGAGAGGGACCAATCGGTCCCGGATTCGAGGCCGATGGAGAATACCTGCCGATCGTCAAGGTTGCGCCGGTATATCCTCAGCGCGCGATAACAAGAGGCATCGAGGGATACGTCCTGCTCGAGTTCGTCGTCACGACCTCGGGCGCGGTGCGCGATCCCGTGGTGGTCGAGGCGAAACCGCCGGGAGTCTTCGACCGGGCGGCGATTCGGGCGGCCCTGAAATTCAAGTACAGGCCGAAGGTGGCCAACGACAAGCGGATGGAAGTGTCGGGCGTCCGCAACCTCATCAAGTTCGAGCTGGAGGGCGGTTAACTCCCGCAATCCGAAACCGGAAGCGCCGCCTTGCGATGCTGCGGTTCGCCGCCTTAAGGTAGCGGGTCTGTTCCCGAGTTTGTCCCGCAAGATGCTGAACTGGTCCTTTCCCTACGCCTCAAGGCGGGCGCCGGTGTTCGCGCGCAATGTCGTCGCGACGTCGCAACCGCTGGCGGCCGAGGCCGGCGTCGACGCGATGCGGCGCGGCGGCAACGCCGTTGACGCGGCGCTGGCGGCGGCGATCACGTTGACGGTCGTGGAGCCCACCATGAACGGCCTCGGCAGCGACGCGTTCGCGATCGTCTGGGACGGCGAGGCGCTGCACGGCGTCAACGGCTCCGGACGGTCGCCGCGCGCCTGGGATGCGGATCGTTTCGCCGGCCTGGCGGTAATGCCCGTCTTGGGTTGGGACGCGGTCACCGTCCCCGGAGCCGTCGATGCCTGGTCGGCGCTGTCCAGACGCTTCGGCGCCCTGCCCTTCGACGCCCTTTTCGCGTCCGCCATCCATTACGCGCGGGATGGTTTTCAGGTCGGCCACATCACCGCGCGCGCGTGGCGGGCCGCTGTGGAAACCTATCGCGGATTCGACGCCTTCATGGCCCATTTCGCCCCCCGAGGCACGGGGCCGCAGCCAGGGGAACTGGTAAAGCGGCCAGAAATCGCGCGGTCGCTGGAGCAGATAGCCGCGTCCGGGGGCGAAGCGTTCTACCGGGGGCCGCTCGCGCAAGCGATGGTCGCCAACGCTTCGGCGATGGGCGGCGCCATGTCGATGGAGGACCTGGCCGAGCACCGTACGGAATGGGTGACGCCGGGCGCGCAGGCGTATCGAAACGTCACGCTGCACGAGATACCGCCGAACGGGCAGGGTCTGGCGGCGCAGATCGCGCTGGCGATCCTCGCGCGCTGGAACTTGAGCGCGCTGCCGCCGAACGGCGTCGAGTCGGTGCACCTGCAGGTGGAGGCGATGAAGATCGCGATTCGCGCGGCGTTCGATCACTTCGCGGATCGCGAATCCATGACCGTGTCTCCGGAAGCGCTGCTCGACCCGGCCTCCATCGAACGCGTTGGCCGAGAGATAGGACCGAACGCATCCGCACTGCCGCCGGCGCGCCTGCCCGACGGCCACGACACCGTCTGTCTCGCCGCCGCCGATGCCGACGGGCGGATGGTGAGCTTCATTCAATCGAACTATCGCGGTTTCGGTTCCGGCATCGTCGTGCCGGGTACCGGCATCGCCATGCAGAACCGGGCCAGCGGCTTTACGCTGGAACCGGGGCATCCCAACCGCGTCGCCGGCGGCAAGCGTCCCTACCACACGATCATTCCCGGATTCATCACGGAGAACGGCGCGCCGCGCATGGCCTTCGGCGTCATGGGCGGACACATGCAGCACCAGGGCCATGTGCAGATGGTGCACCGCATCTTCGATCTCGGCGAGAATCCGCAGGCGGCATCCGACGCGCCGCGATGGCAGGTCTTGCCGGACTACACCCTGGCGCTGGAAGACGGATTTTCCGATCGTGTGGCAGCGCAGCTCGCCGAGCGCGGGCACGACGTGGCGCGGGTTGATCGCGACGCTCCCCTATTCGGCGGCGCGCAACTCATCTATCGGCTCGACGACGGCTATTGCGCCGCGTCGGACCACCGCAAGGAAGGACTCGCGACGGGTTTCTAACGCGCGCGGGACGCGTTCAGGAATCTTCGAGGTCGAGCGATGCGGAGTTCATGCAATACCGAAGGCCCGTCGGTTCCGGGCCGTCGTCGAAGACGTGCCCCAGGTGGGCGTCGCAGGTGGCGCAAAGCACTTCGATGCGGCGCATGAACAGCGAACTGTCCTCCCGCATCGTCACCGCGTCCGGCGTGACCGGCTGATAGAAACTCGGCCAGCCGGAGCCCGAGTCATACTTTGTTTCCGAGTTGAACAGCGGCGCGTCGCAGCACTTGCAGTTGTACGTGCCCGTGGTCTTGGTATCCCAATAGATGCCGGTGAAGGCGGGCTCGGTGCCGCCGCGCCGGGCGATCTCGAATTCCGCGGGGCTCAGTTCCTGGCGCCACACCGCCTCTGATTTCCGCACTTTCCCGTCCTTTTCAACCTCATGCATACGTCACCGGCCCCTGTTAAACTTCGCGGCCCCATCGCCTCGGCAGGATTTTACGCGGGGACACTGCACGTGCAAAGCACCGACAAGAAGGCAGACATCGGCGCCGTCGACACGTTGCCGCAGTTGCGACGCAACTTGATGAAGTCGAACAAGCTCGACGATGTTTGCTATGACATCCGCGGCCCGGTCCTGCATGAAGCGCAGCGCCTCGAAGAAGAAGGCCACCGGGTTCTGAAACTCAATCTCGGCAATCCCGCTCCGTTCGGATTCGAAGCGCCAGACGAAATCGTTCGCGACGTCATTCACAACCTCCCGAACAGTCAGGGCTACGCCGACTCGAAGGGCATCTTTTCCGCCCGCAAGGCCGTCATGCAGCACTGCCAGCAACTGGCCATTCCCGAGGTGGAAATCGACGACATCTTTATCGGCAACGGCGTGAGCGAACTCATCGCCATGTCGGTGCAGGGTTTGCTCAACGATGGTGACGAGGTGCTCATCCCGGCGCCGGACTACCCGCTGTGGACCGCGGTCACGCGTCTCGCCGGCGGCGTTCCGGTGCACTACATGTGCGACGAGGGCGCCGACTGGATGCCCGATATGGCCGACGTTCGCGCGAAGACCACGCGCCGCACCAAGGCCATCGTCATCATCAATCCGAACAATCCCACAGGCGCGGTCTACGATCACGACTGCCTCTCGGAACTGGTGCGATGGGCCGAAATTCGGGATCTGGTCGTCTTCGCGGACGAGATATACGCCAAGGTCATCTATGACGACGCGCAATACATCCCGGCGGCGTCCATTTCCGCCGATGTGCTCACCATCACTTTCAATGGACTGTCGAAAGCGTATCGGGCTCCCGGCTTTCGCACCGGCTGGATGGTCCTGAGCGGCGCCAAGCGCCGCGCCGCCGACTATATAGAGGGCCTCGACATCCTGGCGTCCGTGCGCCTGTGCGCCAATGTGCCGACGCAACACGCGATCCAGACGGCCCTCGGCGGCACACAGAGCATCGAAGCCCTGGTCCGCCCCGGCGGACGACTGCACGAGCAGCGCATCCATGCGCACGCGCTGATGGAAGCGATTCCCGGCGTCTCGTGCGTCAAGCCCAGGGGGGCGCTCTACCTCTTTCCGAGGATCGACGCGAAGCGCTTCAACATTTCCGACGACGAGCGCTTCGTTCTCGACCTGTTGCGCGAAGAACACATGCTGGTCATCCAGGGCACCGGCTTCAACTGGCCGGAGCCGGACCACATCCGCCTCGTCTTCCTGCCAAGGGTAGATGAGCTTAGCGATGCCATCGGCCGCCTGGAACGTTTTCTACAGCGCTACCGCCAAACCAAGTCCATCGGGTAGGAAACTGGGTTACCCCAGGCGTTCTCCCATACCACCGCACGTACGGGTCCGGCCCGGCAGTCACTTGGCAAGGCGAACAGGGAACGAGGTCGCGGATGCAACTCGAAGGACCGACAAGCGCAGGACTGATGTACTCCGACACGGGCGGCGACGGACCTGTCGTGGTGTTTTTGCACGGGGTCCTCATGAACGGCACGTTGTGGGCATCGGTGGTAGACGATCTTCGGCATGGTTACCGATGCATCGTTCCAGAGTTGCCGTTCGGGGCGCACTCCCGACCCATGCCGGAGACGGCGGACCTGGCGCTGGGTGCCCTCGCGATCCTGGTCGCCGACTTTCTCGAGGAAATGCAACTGCGAGACGTGACGCTCGTCTGCAATGACTGGGGCGGTGCGCAATTGGTCGTCTGGCCGGGCCGTTCGACGCGGGTGGCGAACCTCGTGCTTGTCTCGTGCGAAGCGTTCGAGAACTATCCGCCCGGTCTCCCCGGCCGGTTGCTGAGGCTTGGCGCATTCTTGCCGGGCGGAATCTTGCTCGCCGTTCAGTTGTTGCGGTCGCGCCGGATCCGGCAACTACCGTTCGCCTTCGGTCGCCTGTCGAAGCAAGGTGTGGCGAACGACCTCTTCATGAGTTGGATCGCGCCGGCGCGCCATAAACGCCGGGTGCGGCGCGACCTGGGCAAGTACCTGCGGAACGCACCGACAAGGAGGCAGTTGCAGGAGTGGGCCGCACGGCAGCGGACGTACCGCGGACCGGTACTCGTCGTATGGGCACGCGACGACACGCTGATGCCGCCCGCACATGCGGAACGACTGGTCGCCCACTTCGAAAACTCCGAGTTGGAGTGGGTCGACGACAGTCGCACGCTCATCCCGATAGATCAGCCGGAGATCCTGGCGCGCCACCTGCGCCGTTTCCTCGATGCACACACGTCTGCTTAGACGCAACGAGAAAAGAGCGACGATCATAGGCGCGTTGGATATCAAGCCAGCGGGCCGTCCGACCCGTTCCGCCATAGCGAACGAGGACGTGAGTCCCGGCGATTCGATTCCGAGCAGCTTGACAAGGCCAAGTGGGTGAACGGGCTTCGGCCGCGCGTAGTAACCGCCGAAACGCCCAGCACCCGGCACATCGTCGCCATCTTGTGATCAGCGCGATTCGAAGGTTCTCATGGCTAAGATAGACGGTCACAACAAGGACAGTGGCCGAACAAATACGGTGGGTACTGCAAACCCGACGCGGCGCGGGAATCGGAGATGAAACGCAAGCGCCTGGAACAGCTCGGCTACGGCGCGTGGATCATGGTCGGTATGTCGGTCATCGTAGGCGGGATATTCATCCCCCAGACCACACTCACCATCCTTCTCGTCGTCGTGGGGCTGACGATATGCCTTGGCGAGGGCATCGCGGCGTTTCGCAGGAAACGGGTGCGCAGACGCAAGAAATGGTCCGCATGGGTCACGTACGTGGCTATGCTCGTCTGCGCGACAGTGTTTTTTGGCGTCGCATGGAAGGTCGCGGAGTCGTGGTGGGTCCAGATGATATGGGTCACTATCGGGATCGCGCTGTGCGTCCCCCCGGCGGAAATCGCCAAGCGTTAACCTGAGTCACCGCGTCGAATCAGAGAGCGTCGAAACGGTGGCGCTTCGTCAATCGCTCGCCAAATGCCAGCGGGTTATCAGGCCAGCAGCAGCAGGCGTGCGACCCGTTCCGAGATGGCGAACGAGGACGTGAGGCCCGGCGATTCGATCCCGAGCAGATTGACAAGGCCGGGAATTCCATGTTCCGCCGGGCCTTCGATCAGGAAGTCCGTCGCCGGGCCGCCCGCCGGCGCGAGCTTGGGACGAATTCCCGTGTAGTCGGGATGCAGGCGATCTGGGTCCAGCGCGGGATAGTATTTCTGAATGGCCTCGACGAAACGGTCGCGATTCGTCGAATCGAAAGCATAGTCGGCTTCGTCGATCCATACGACATCGGGTCCGAAGCGGGCCTGCCCGGCCATGTCGAGGGTCACGTGCACGCCCAGTCCTCCCGGCTCGGCCACCGGATACACCAGGTGGGTGAACGGGCTTCGGCCCGACAGCGTGTAATAGTGTCCTTTCGCGTAGTAGGCGCGCCGTTGGCCGCCGAGGGCGTTGGCGACCTGCGGCGCTTCCAGCCCCGCCGCATTGACGACGATCTGTGCCGCGAGGTCAAAGTCGCCGCAGCGCACGAGCAGCCGACCGTGTTCCCGATCCAGATCCGTGACTTCGGTGTGGAACGATACGATCCCGCCGTGTGATTCGACATCCCCGTGCAGGCTCAGCATGAAGCCATGGCTGTCGATGACGCCGGTCGTTTCCGAGAACACCCCCGCCAGGCACCGGACCTCGGGTTCGAGACGCAGCGCCTCGGCGCGGTCGAGCCAGCGCAAGGGTCCGACGCCATTGCGCAGCGCCTGGCGCTGGTAACCGCGCAGCACGTCCAACTGCGCGTCGGAAGTCGCCACGATAAGCTTGCCGACGCGGTTGTAGGGCACATGGCGGCGATCGCAGTAGTCGTATAGCAGCGCCTTCCCGCGGACGCAGGTCTCGGCCTTGACCGATCCGGTCGGGTAGTAGATTCCGGCGTGAATCACCTCCGAGTTGCGGCTGCTGGTCTCGGCGCCGATCAGCGCATTGCGCTCGAGCATCAGCACTTCCCGACCCGCCATGGCGAGTTCCCTCGCCACCGCCAAGCCGATCACGCCCGCGCCGATGACTACCGCGTCGCAGCGTTCAGCCAACGTCGGTCACTCCCCGTCGAAGGCGGGGCCAGGGCAGTCGAGCCCGCGACGCGGACGATTGCTCAAATGCATTCCACCGAGCGCAGCCAAGCGGCGTATTCCGCCGAAAGATACCGTTCGCCGGCCACCATGTGCGCCACATACCAATGCGGCGGTTTGAGATTCGGCGCAATCACGGCGCGGTTGGCAAAATAGGTCCACGCCCAGGTCGCGCCGCCTTCGGTCTCGACGCAGATCGACTCGCGGCTGTAGTGGACCGGCACGCCCTCGAACGGATCCATCTTCGCTATCTCATCGTCGTCGATCAGCCGATAAAGCACACCCTCCGCCACGCCACCGCTCCGGTACGCCAGGTTGGCGTGTCCGGCATGCGCCTGCAGGCGCGAGCGCTTCTCGAATCGCACCGCATAGCCCCCTGCTCGCGCCGCGGCGACGCGGTCGTAGCCGATACCGCGCTCGGCGACCCGTCGAGGGTTCATATTGCTGCCGTACGCGAAGTAGAAACTCACGCCCGTTTCTCGATGACAAATTCCAGCCGGGGCCCCGACGCCCCCAACTCGTGGAGGGCATGCCCCATGAATCGGCAGAAGTTGCGAAAGTCGCGAGTCGTCGATGGATCGGTGGCAACGATATGGACCGTTTCTCCCGGCCGCATCTCCCGCACCTTGTTGCGCACGATCATCAACGGCTCCGGACACACGAGTCCGACAGCGTCGATTTCGAAGTCCGCCTTGTGTTCGGGAGGTCGCCCGGGCATGTGCACGATGGTAGCCGAGATGCCGGGCAAAAATCACACCGAGTCGCGTCTCGATGCGACCAGGAACCAGCGCACAGGATGACGATGGCCGGAACAGCCGAACCGGTGGCGAATGTTGGAGTCAAACCTCTTGACTGCGGCGCGAGGCGGTATGACACTCACAATATAGTGTTGTCGGGCGAACGACCCGCCCAAGCGAATTGGCCTTGGAGATCACAATGAAGTATCGCGCAAGCTTCATGTTGGCATGGTTGGCCGCCACCGGCAGCGCTTGGGCCGATGAAACGATCCGGGAAGCGCTACAGGAAGAAAACCCACTATCGCGCATCGAGGTGCAGCTCGATGCGACCGAGTTCGCCGAGGCAGCAGCCGTCGCCGAGCGAATGGTCGAGGAAATCGAAAACCGTTCCAACCGACATGACATCGAACTGGCGCAGCCGTTGATGCTGCTCGGCGATGCGCGCCTCGGCATGGCCGATGTCGTCGGCGCCCTGGACGCGTATGACCGGTCGCGACTGATCACAAGGGTCAACAAGGGTCTGTTCACTCCCGATCAGGTCGAAGTTGTCTATCGCGAAGCCACCGCGCACGCCGCGCTCGGCGACCGCGAAGTGGCCAACGATCGCCATGGGTACGCCTTCGACCTCATGCTTCGCGCCTACGGCGACAACGATCCAAGGCTCATTCCGGGCCTTTTCCTGCTCTCCGACTGGTATGCCGAACAACACAACATCTTTAGGGCCCGCAGGTTGTTGGGCCAGGCTGTCGTATTGGGCAAGCGCTACCTCCCCGCTGACGACCCAAAGACCATCAAGGCCCTCAAGGGACTCGCCCGCACATTCCGCGAAGAACGATTTCCGACGGGCGCGAGCGCACCGAGGAACACAAACACCTCGTCGTACGTCCGCGCGCCCAGCCGCTACCAGCAGATCCAGCTCAACAACTTCAGCCCCGGTGAGCGCGCGCTGATCGAAGTCATCAACATCGAGATGGCGAAGCCCGACGCGTCGGACGCAGAAGTCGCCGACGCCATGCTCGAACTCGCCGATTGGTATCTGTTGTTCGAGAAGTACAGTCGCGCTTTTCCTCTCTACACCCGCATTTGGGAACTCCTCGAGTCCGACCCCGAAGGATTGGACGCCGTGTTCAAGGCCCCTACGCCCCTCTACCTTCCCCTGCCGCCTCCGCCGACACGGGCCATCAGCTCGACGACGGAAGACGGCATCGTCGAACTGGCGCTTACCGTCACCGACCGGGGCCTCGTTTCCGATCTGTCGACGCTGCGCTCGGAACCCGACGGCATGATGGAGTTTCAGGTCCGCAAGGCGACGCGGCGCGCGCGCTACCGGCCAGCCTTTGTCGAGGCGCTTCCGGTGTTGACCGAAGACGTGCGGATCGAGTACCGCTTCCCGTACAAGCCGGATGCAAAAACCGCCCCGGCAACGTGACGGGAGCCCCTTGCCGGGGAAGCGGAGGAGGGAAAGGGAAGCAACTCCTCGCTATTCGCATCTCGCTATTTCGCAGCTATTTCGCATAAGAATCAAGCGTTCGGGTTCTGCCTTGCCGACTCCCGCAACGGCAAAGTTCCGCCAACGCGTATATGAACCAACTATGAACGATGCCGAACCTTTCGACCGCGAACATGCCACAGGGAGTATGATTCCGCGTATCGCGAGGAGCGCCCTCGGCGTGCGCGCCGAAGGACCAGGGGCGGCGGGAAGAGCGATGTCAAAGCGACCGCATCAGAGGAGTTGTACCGCGATGAAGTGCGCAAGGGCCATGCTGTGTCTTGGCCTGTTGTCCGGCCTGGCTGCGATCTCGGCCTGCAAGGGGCCACCGCCACTACCGGGGACTCCGGGGATGCCCGGGTTGCCGGGGATGCCCGGGTTGCCGGGTTTGCCTTCTTCTTTACCGGGCCTCCCGTCTCCGACGAGCCGTCCATCCTTGCCCTCTCCAGGCGGTATTCCGTCGGTGATACCTTCGACTGGCAGCGGCCCGCCAGGCGACGGCGGAGGGTCTCCCGGCGGCGATCGGCGACCGAAGGGGGATCAACCCAAGGGGGATCAACCCAAGGGGGATCAAGGAGAGTCTGGCGACGATGGCTGGGAGTCGAGCAACGAGACCCCGGGATCGTCCGGGACTCGCCCGGGCGACGGTCCGGAACAGCCCGAATCCGAGGAATCGGGTGGAGACAGCGAACTCGAGAAGGCGCTGGAGGTTTTCGACGGCCAGATCCTGAGCGAACGGGAGGCGATTCTCGCGCGCAGAAACGAAACCGCGGGCCAGCGGCCGCTGCCCGAACCGCCCAAGAGCGAATCGGAAGACAAAGCCCCAGGCGGGGGCGGATCCGTTGGCGGACAATCCGAGCCGGCGCCAAAGCCGCCGCCTAGATTGCCTGTTCCGCCCGATGTCGCGGACGCCCAGGACGATGATGTCGTCTGTCGGCAAATTCGCGAAGCCGCCATCGCCGAGACCGACACGGACCTGCGCGAGGCGCTCTGGGAAGAGTATCGGCGCTGCACAGGGCGAAAGTAGCGCGTATCGGACATCATCGTGCCTAGCAAGAACCTTCAGCTCCCCCGCATCGCCACCGCCGCCCTCTCGGCGAGCCGGACTTTCGCATCCCCGAGAGCGTTGTCGCGGCCGCGCCGGCCGGGACGACTCTGGTGGATGCTGGGCGTGGCGCTTGCCCTGGCGGGATGCGTGAGTCAGACCGTGCGCGTGGTGGATGTGAGGCCGCCCGAACAGATTGCCGAAGCCGTTCCCGAAGAGTTGCTGCTCGACGTGGGAGTTGCGGTATTCGACGCCAACGTTCCCGAGGAATTCGACGAACAGATCGAGGCCAACATTTCCCCGGATGTGCGGCGCGCGGAAGGCAACTACCTGGCCTACTACCTGAAGAACCTGTTGCAATCCACCGGCAATTGGGGCGCGGTGCGCGTGGTGCCTCGGACGACCCACGCGGTCGACGTCACCGTCGAGGCGACGATCAAGCATTCCGATGGCGAATCCCTGGTCCTGCGTGCTCGCGCGACGGACGTGCTGGGCGCGGTCTGGCTTGACAAGGAATATCGGGCCCTCGCCAGCAAGTACGCCTACGAGACCGCGTTTCCGCGCGACATCGATCCGTTTCAAAGCGTCTACCGGGAGATCGCCAATGACATGTTCGCGCATCTGACGACCCTGACGCCGGAACAGGTCAGGAAGATCCGCGGCGCGGCCGAAATGCGGTTCGCTCGTGACTTCGTGCCCGACGCGTTCGCGGACTACGTCACGCCGAGCAAGTCCGGAGGATTCCAATTGCGACGCCTCCCCGCCGATGGGGACCAGAACCTCGTGCGCGTACGGCGCGTGCGCGAACGCGAGTACCTGTTCATCGATACGCTCGACGAATACTACGAGACGTTCGGTACCAACATGTTTACGCCCTACCAGAACTGGCGTCGCGCCACCTACGGCGAGGCCATCGCGTACAAGCGCGCGCGACAGCAGGCGCGATCACGCGCGATCGCCGGTTCGGCGGCGGTCATCGCCGGCGTCACCACCCAGGCCACGGCTGAAAATGCCGTAACCTACTATGGCGGTTTCGTCGGCATCATCGGCGGCGCGACGATTCTGAAGACCGCCCTCGACAAGCGGGCCCAGGCCCACGTCAGCGCGGATATGCTGCAGGAACTCGGCGTGTCGGCCGAAGCGGCCATATCGCCATATACGATGGAGTTGGAGAACCAGGTCCTGCAGTTGCAAGGAAGCGTCGAGGCGCAGTACCAGGAGCTTCGCCGCATCCTGAGGATGGAATACTACCGAGATCTGGGACTGGCGCTCCCGGAAGCCCCGGAAGAAGTTGTGAGCCAAGGGGCTCCCGGCGGCGACTCCCCGCAAGAAGAGAGCCCTCGGCAGAGTCAGGTCGAGACGCTTCCGAACGCGCAAACACCGACCGCAGGACACGCGATCCGTCGCCAATGACCGAGTCCGACAACCGCGACCGCGTAGTCATCACGCCGGCGTCGGCACCGCTTTCGCGGCAGGACGCGGTCCAACGCGCGCGTATTCCCTTGCCGTCTCTGGCGACCCTCGCACTTGGTGGCGCCCTCCTCGCGCTGCTTGCCATCGCGACCTGGACCGTTTTTGTCTTGCCGGATCATGTCGATGACCTGGAAACCGTGGCCGTCGACGCACCCCCGCAAAGCGAACTTCCCGATGAAGCTACGGGCGCCGATGCCGTGCCGAGCGATGTCGTCCCGCCTTTCCATCGAACTGAACTCGCGAAGGCGGAAGCGCGAGCCAAGGAGACCCTTGGCGAAGTCGTGGAGCTGCAACGCCTGCTAGAAGGGGAAATGAACGTCGAGAGTTGGGGCAGCGATGCCTTCGCCGCCGTGTTGGACCAGGCGATCAAAGCCGACCAGCTATTCCTCGAAGCCAGTTACGACGAAGCGCAAGCCGGATATGAGGCGGCGGCGGCGGGCCTTCGAAGTTTGCGCGACGAGGGACTCGCGAAATTCGAGGACGCCATGGCCCGAGGAGTGGCAGCGCTCGACGCGCTCGCGACCGAGGTTGCGACCCAAACGTTTGCCGAGGCCCTCACGATACAACCGAACGATGCCGAGGCGCGCGCCGGCGCTGACCGCGCGGCGCTTCAGCCACAAGTGTTGGAGCTTGTCCGCGCCGCCGAGCGAGCGCGCCTGCGGGGAAATCTGGACCAGGCCGAGGAGCTGTTGCAACAGGCGCGCTCGCGCGATCCCCTTACCGCCGGCATCGATGCGCCACTGTCGGAGGTCCGCGCCGCCCGCGCGGACAACGCTTACCGAGCCGCGCTTTCCACCGCCTTCGCCGCGCTGGAGCGGGGCGAATTCGACAACGCCGAAGTCGACTTCAACCGCGTCCTCGCGGCGCGGCCGGAAGATGCGGGAGCGTTGGCGGGTCTACAGCAAACCGGTCAACGCCGCACGTTGTCCCGGATCGACGAACTGCGCGCGCAAGCCGAGGCCGAGGAAAACGCCGGCGACTGGGAGTCCGCGTTGGGGACATTCGACGCTGCGCTCAAAATCGATCGATCGCTGCAATTCGCGCGCGAGGGCAGCACGCGCATGCGAGAGCGGGTCGAAATGCTTCGCGCCATCAACGCGATCCTCGACGATCCGGCGGCGCTTTCCGAAGACGACCTGTTCTACGAGGCGCGCGCCCTGGTCGCCCGGGCGCGCGCGCAAACCGGGGCCGGCACCGCCCTCGAGGCCAGGACCCAGGCGTTGGACGAACTCCTGTCGCGCGCCGCCGTACCCGTGGAACTGGTCCTGTTTTCCGACAATGCGACCGCTGTCGTCATCCAAAAGGTCGGCGTTCTGGGAAGCTTTGAGCGACGCGCGCTGCAGTTGCGACCCGGTCGCTACGTGATCGTCGGCAGCCGCGACGGTTGTCGCGATGTCAGGATGGAGATCCTCCTCGAAGCGGGGCTACCTCCCGTGACCGTGCGCTGCGAAGAGCGCATCTAAAAGCCGAAAGAGACGCTCGCGTGGACGAAGTCAGGGCGACGATCAAACCCGCAGCGTTTCGGCCCACCCCGCCGGGCAGGGGGTGGAGGACCATCCGCCTCACCCGCTGGCAAATGATCGGCACCGTGGCTGCCGTCGGCGCGGCCTGGTTCCTGTGGTTCATGTTCACCGCGAAATCGGTTCGATTCGACATGACGCCAACCACGGCGGAAGTGCTGGTCGACGGCGGTTTTCACCTGCGGCTCGGCGAAATCAGCCTGTTGCGGGAAGGCCGCTACCAGCTTCGGGCCGAGGCGCAGGGCTACTATCCGCTGGAGGCGGATGTCGCTGTCGGTCCGCGCCGCAACCAGGAATTCATCTACGAATTGACGCCGCTGCCCGGCCGGATCGCTTTCGCGTCCACGCCGCCCGGCGCCCGCGTCCTCGTCGACGGCGAGGACATCGGCGAGACTCTCATCGAGGCAAACGTGGCCGCGGGCCCCCGTGCGGTCGTGATGACCAAGGAAAACTACCAGTCCGCGTATCTAGGCATCGAGGTCGAAGGCCGGGAGAGGCCCCAGTCGGTCGACGCCGAACTACTCCCGGACTGGGCCGATGTCACCATTCCTTCAGACCCTCCCAACGCCGCGGTAAGCGTAGACGGCGTCCAGGTGGGCGTGACACCCGGGCCGGTTCCCATCCTGTCCGGCGAACGCCGCATCCTCGTCAAGCTGCCCGGTTACAAGGGCTGGCGAGATATCCTTCAGGTGACGGCCCGACAGCCGCTGAACTTGCCCGCGATAAAACTTGAACGCGCCGATGGGCTACTCGCGGTTCGCTCGGCGCCGCGCGGCGCCAGCGTCACTGTCGACGGCCGATACGAAGGACTGACCCCCATCGAAATCGCGGTCGCGCCTGGCGCCACTCTCGGCATCCGCGTATTCAAGGTTGGCCACGCGCCGGTCGAGCGCAGCGTTCGCGTGGAGTCCGGAGCAGAGCGCTCGCTGTCCGTTGACTTGGAGGCCCGTACCGGCGAACTCTTCATCGCCGCAGAACCGCCGGATGCGAAGCTTTGGATCGACGGCAAACCCGTCGGCGAAGCGAATCGGACCATCACGCTAGCCGCGGTGCCGCACGAGATCGAGCTGCGCAAGGAGGGCTACGCCGGCTACCGCAATACCGTGATGCCGCAACCCGGCTTCTCACAGGAACTGAAAATCCGGCTTCTGACGTTGGCCCAGGCGCGCCTCGCCCGGCTCAAGCCCGTGATCACGACCATTCTCGGCCAGGAACTTCGGCTTCTTCAGCCTTCGTCGATACAACTCGGCGCCTCGCGGCGCGAACCTGGCAGGCGCGCCAACGAAGTTCTGCGCGATGTCGACCTTACGCGCCTGTATTACCTCGCGACGAAGGAGGTCACGAACGCCGAGTTCCGCATGTTCGCCTCGGGACACTCGTCGGGAGAGTTCCAGGACGCCGACCTGAACCGGGACGACCAGCCGGTTTCCAACGTCTCCTGGGAGGAAGCGGCCCTGTTCTGCAACTGGTTGTCCAGGCAGGAAGGGTTGGAACCTTTCTACAAGGAGGAATTCGGCAACGTCAGGGGCATCGACGCCGGTTCGCTCGGATACCGCCTGGCCACCGAGGCGGAGTGGGCCTGGGCCGCCCGCCATGTCGATGATGCGTCGCCGCTCTTGCGTTTTCCCTGGGGCGACCGTCTTCCTCCTCCCGACCGCCACGGCAACTACGCCGATCGTTCCGCCACCCATGTCGTCGGTCGCATCATCTTCGGCTACAACGACAACTACATCGGTTCCGCACCGGTCGGGACATTCAAACTGAACGCAAAGCAGTTCTACGATCTCGGCGGCAATGTCGCCGAGTGGGTGCACGACTATTATGAGATTCCGGTGCCGGGCCAGACATTGAACCCGCTCGGACCGCAGGAGGGCGACTATCATGTCATCAGGGGTTCGAGTTGGATGCACGGCACCATTTCGGAGTTGCGTATCGCGTTTCGCGACTACGGCAACAAGGGCCGGAACGATGTTGGCTTCCGGCTGGCCCGTTTTGCGGAGTAGCGCCGTGGCCATCCGCGTACTACTGCTTTGTTGCGCGCTCGGCATCGGCGCATGGGCGGCGGAGGATTCGGCGCCCGACATGGAGGAACTTCCCGCCGATGACGACCAGGAGCTTGATTCGGCCGCGCCGCCAGGATCCGAACCCGCCGCAGACGCCCAAAGCGACGCCTCCGAGGCGACGGCGGCCAGCGAATCTCCCGATACTTTCATTCCAAGCGAGGACATTTCGGAGAATATCGCCGTAAAGTTCCCCGTGGATATCTAGGTCACCCATGAAAAACTTTGAATTCTTCTACCAGGTCATCGCTCTCGTCGCCGCCGTGATACTCGTACACCTGGTCTATGTCACCACGATTCGACCCAATGCGGACGCGATTCTGGAAGTCCGCGCAGAAAGCGCGGCGATGGGCAAACCCATCTCGGATGAGCGTTCCCTGTACGTGGTATTGCGCGACTACGAGCAGGAGTTCTGCTTCATCCTGGGACTGTGGGCGATGGCGATCGTCGGCTTGAAAGCGCGCTACTCGCTCAGGGAACGCAGCTTGTTCGAGCAGGAGCTGATCAGGGTGAGCGACGGAATCAGCATTCTGCCGGAGGACACGCGCGAATACGCGCGGCCCTTGCAGGCCCTGCCCAACCGTGTGCGCGAGCAACTGCTACCGCGCGCGCTATTGGCGGCGCTGCAACGTTTTTCATCCACCCGCAACGTCCACGACGTCTCCGAGGCGATCCGCCAAGTGTGCGCGGCGGAGTCGGACCGGCTGGATAGCGAACTGTCGATGGTCAGGTATATCGCCTGGGCGATCCCTTCCATCGGCTTCATCGGCACGGTCCGCGGCATCGGCAACGCGCTCGGACAAGCGCACGAGGCCGTGGCGGGCAATATCGCCGGCGTCACGGAAAACCTTGGCATCGCGTTCAACTCCACTTTCGTCGCCCTCGTGATCAGCATCCTCGTGATGTTCCTGGTGCACCAGGTGCAACTCGTGCAGGAGCGCCTGGTATTCGATACGCAGACTTACTGCGACCAGCAGCTGGTCCGGCACATGCAGGTGCGCTGACGATGTGGGTACTCGAACTGAGCGATGCCGAAGTCGCCCTGTCGCGCGATGGCGGCGTGCACTACCGGGAGCCCGGCGTCGCCTTGCTGGAACGCCAGCCGGTCTTCGGCGATGCGGCCCTCGCCGCCGCCCGGCTGCGACCGAGGCAGTTCCAGAGCCAGTATTTCGCCCGCATGAACGCGGAGCCGGTTGTCCCGGCCGTGCCGGGTATTGGGAACCAGGCCGACCTGGTGTTCCGCCACCTGCTCCACGTAAAGGCCACGGCCGGCATCGGCGACGACGATGAGCTCTTCGTCGCGGTCCCCAGCGCAAGTACGCCAGAGCAGCTCGCGCTGCTGCTCGGTATCGCCCAGGAAGCGAAACTCAATGTCCGCGCCGTCATCGACGCGGCGGTCGCCGCGGCGAGTTCCGCGCGGCTACCCGAGCGATGCAAGCTCATCGACGTCTTGCTCCATCGCGCCGCGATCATGGACCTGGCCATCTCCGAAAACGCCCGCCGAGACAGCGCGCAGGAGATACCCGAAGTGGGTCTCATGCAGTTGCTGGAAGGTTGGGTGGATACGGTCGCCGACCGCTTCGTCAGCGAGACGCGGCTCGACCCGCTGCGCGTCGCCGAAACCGAACAGCAGGTATTCGACCAGGTCTATGCGCAGATGCTGAGCGAAGGCGTGGGGGAGTTGTCCGTAGGCGTAGTACATCGAGGCAGCGAACGCCGGGTCCGCGTGCCGGCTTCCGCGCTGGCGGACAAATCGGCGCAACGCTACGACCTGTTGTCGCGGCATATCGGCACCGCCACCGTGGTGGCGCTGACGCACCGGGCGGCGCGTCTCCCAGGTCTGGCGGAACGCTTGCGGGCGTTGGGCCACCGGTTGATTCTTCTGGAAGCGGATGCGGTACGCGACGGCATATGGAAGTGCGCCGATGCGCTCCGAAGCGACGAAGAAGTCGCGTTCATTTCGTCCCTGCCGGCGAACATGGAGGCCGCGCCGCCGGAAGAGATACCGCCGACCCACATCCTCTGCGATGCCGTGGCCGTGCCGCTCGGCGACGACTTCGAAGCCAGCCGCCACCCCCGCGCGGGCGCCCTCGGCAACGCGTTTCGCATCGTGCGCCGCGGCAGCGGCCATCATGTCGTTCCTGGGACCGACGCCGACGTGCTCCTCAACGAGCATGCCCTTGCAGCCGAGGCGCGCATCTCGCTCGGCGACTCGATCAGGTGCCGAAGACAGGAGTTCACGATCATCCATTTCGCCGGGGACTGAGCGATGGCACAGCATTCCAAGCGACGCACCACGAACGTCTTTTCGCTCGCGTTCCTGGATGTGATGTCGTGCGGATTCGGCGCCACCGTGCTGGTGTTCCTGATCATCAACCACTCCATCGACGACGAGATCAAGGAACTCAACCGGGACCTCCTCTCGGAATTGCGGCTGCTCGACTACGAGATCACGTCCGGGACGCCCAACCTGACGGAACTGCAGGAGCAACTTGAAGATATCAGGCTCCGCATCGCCGAAGCCAAGCTCCTTCGCGCCTCCACCGTGGAAGATGCCGAACGCAGGCGCCAGGAGCTCGCAGATCTCGAGGCCTTGACGATCGCGCAACGCGAGAGCCTCAAAGAACTGATGGCCGACATAGAAACGCGGGAAGACGACGTCGAGCGGCTCAAGGCGATCGAGGACCGCGAAGCCGGGCGGGCGAACATCGCAATCAAAGGCGAAGGCGACCGGCAGTACGTGACAGGCCTGTTCATCGGCGGCAAGCGCATATTGATCGCCGTGGACGCCTCCGCCAGCATGCTCGACAACACCCTCGTCAACGTCATCCGCCGGCGCAACATGCCGGTTTCTCGCCAACTGCAATCGCCGAAATGGCAACGCGCGGTCCGCACCGTGGAATGGCTGGCCACGCAAATCCCCTTGGAAAGCAACTATCAGATCTTCAGTTTCAATACGACGGCCGGGACGGTATTGCCCTCGGACGCGTGGCACTCCGCGATCGTTCCGGGCGTCATGGCCGACGCGGTCGATGCGCTGCGCCAGACCGCTCCCGCGGACGGCACGAGCCTCGAGAACCTGTTCAGCGCCATCGCCGACATGGAGCCCCTGCCCGACAACGTCTTCCTGATCATCGACAGCCTGCCCACCCAGGGCAGGACACCGCCACGCTCACCAACGGTTACGGGGCGGGAACGAATGCAGCACTACGTGGCCGCGATGAGAAACCTGCCCCGCGACATACCGGTCAATGTCATCATGTTTCCCATGGAAGGAGACCCCCTGGCATCCGGCGCGTATTGGAGCCTCGCGCAACAAACCGGAGGCGTGTTCATGGCACCATCCGAGGACTGGCCATGAAACACCTGCGCCGGCGCGAGATCGAACAATTCAGTCTGTCGTTCCTCGACGTCATATGTTGCGGTTTCGGCGCCATCGTCCTGCTGCTGATCATCACCAAGACAATGGAGCCCATGGTGCTGGAAAAGTCGAGCATCGATCTCGACGGCCAGGTCATCGCCAAGCGGGAAGCCGTCCACGAGATCCGGGGAGAAACCAGGGTGCTCAAGCGCCAGATCGCCGACGAGCGCAACCAACTGGAGCAAGTGCTCGAACTGCTGGCGCGTCTACGACGCGAACTGTCGGAGATTCTCGGTCAATTCACGACGACCACGGAGCAAGCGGACAAGCAAGCGGTGGACAAAAGTCGCCTGGCCGCAGCGAAACAGAGTCTGACCGAAGAGATGACGCGGCTGCTCGGTTCGGGCTTCACCCGCCAGAACAACGTAATCGGCGGCATTACCGTCGACTCCGAGTACATCATCTTCGTGATTGATACCTCGGGCAGCATGCAGAGCTACGCCTGGCCGCATGTGATCCGCAAGGTGGGCGAAACCCTCGATATCTATCCCGATGTCAAGGGCATCCAAGTCATGAACGACATGGGAGACTACATGTTTCCCAGTTTTCGCGGCAGTTGGATTCCCGACTCCCCGGAGCGCCGCAGGGCGATCAAGAGCCGGCTTGCGACCTGGTCACCCTACAGCAACTCCAGCCCGGTCGAGGGTATCGAACAGGCCATCCGGACGTTCTGGGCGCCGGACAAGAAGATCAGCATCTACGTGTTCGGAGATGATTTCTCGACCCGCGACTCCATCGAGCAGGTCGTCGACCGGGTGGACATCATGAACGCCGCCGGCGAGGACGGCACCCGTCGAGTCCGCATTCATGGCGTAGGGTTTCCGGTGATCTTCCAGGTCAGCAGCCAGTCGTTCTCAGGCTTCCGGTTCGCCGCGCTGATGCGGGAACTGGCGTTCCGCAACAACGGTACCTTTGTCGGCTTGTCGGGTTTACAGTAGTCTTTGACCGCATGAACTGGCTGATGCCATGAAGACCCGCGCCGCCAACGCCCCGACGCACAGCGGCATGGTAGTGTTGCGCGTCGGGATTTGGCCTTTCGCCGCGGCCTTCGCCGTCTTCGGTTGCACCGGCGCCAATGTCGTCGTCAATACCGTGGTGCCCTCGCCGCTGGTGGAGCCCATTCCGATGCGCGTAGGCGTATTCTTCGACGAATCGCTCAAGGGCTACGTCCACGAGGAAAGCCTGGAAGACTACGGCGACTTCCGTATCGAACTCGGCTCCGTCCAGGTGCCCGTGTTCGAGCGCGTGTTCGATGCGCTGTTCGAGGAGACGGTGGCGCTCCCGTCCATGGAAGCGGACGATGGGGTCGCCGCGGTTATCGTGCCGGTTTTCGAAGAGCTGCAGTTCTCGATTCCCGCGCAAACCCGGGGCGAATTTTTCGAGGTCTGGATCAAGTATCGGATCGATGTCTATGAGCCCGACGGGGAACTCCTGGCGAGCTGGCCGCTACCCGCCTACGGTAAGAGTAACGAACGCAACTTCGGATTCATGGAGGACTCGAAGGGATCCGGGTTGACCGAGGCCTCCGTGAGGGCGCTTCGCGACGCCGCCGCACACCTGTCGTTCTACTTTCCGCGCGTGCCCGAGGTGGCAGAATTGATCGAGGCGTCACAAGGATGAAAGTGTTGTTGTTCCCGACATCGCTCGCTCGAGTTTTCCGTCTGGTCGGCATCGGCGCGATGGGCTTCTGTGCCGCCGCGCTGGCGGGGTGCGTGACCTCTACCGTGCAGGAGGTTCGCGAAGCGCGCACGGGAATCAGCGAAGACGACCTCGTGGTGGTCCTCGGACGCAGGCACAAGACCAGCAGCGAAACGGAAACGGACTTTATCGATTGCGTCAGCGAGCGGATTACGCGCAAGAGCGACGGGGTCAATGTCATGTCGGAAGGGGAATTCGTGGACGCGGTATTCCCCTGGTTCGAGCCGCGCACAGCGCCGCTGGACGTAAGCGATCTGTCCAACGTGATATCCAGGCCCCTGGTCGCCGAACGCATTGATGAAATCGGCGTGCGCTACCTGGTCTGGATCGAGGGCAACACCGTGCGGTCCTCAGAATCCGGCAGGCTCACCTGCAACATAGTCAGCGGCACCATACCCGCATGCATCGGTTTCCTGTCGTGGGACAGCGACTCGAACTACGAGGCGTCAATCTGGGACGTCAAGACTGGCGTTCACGCCGGAAGGGTGAGCGCCGAAGCCAGTGGAACGAGTTTCGTGCCTGCTCTTGTCGTGCCGATACCGATCATTGCGCAGGTGCGACAGAGCGCCTGTACCGGCCTGTCGGACCAACTGCGCGCGTTCCTCGCCAGCGAATCCTAGCCGGGGTTTCCCCTCGCAAAACAAGGGGAGCCCGAGTGGTTTCCCCTCGCAAGAGAGCCCTCAGCCGGGGAGCACGAGGGGGTTTCCCCTCGCAAGAAGACAGCAGCGCGAGGCGGGACCCTCGCAACAAAGCCCCTACTCCGTCGACGAACTGCGAACCTCCAATATCTCGCCGTGGAAACGCCTTGGCTCCACCGCGTACCACTCGGTCAGTTCGGTCCGCAATCCCTTTCTCTTCGCGCAGTGGTCCACAAGCTCGTAGAACGGCGGACGGCCCGGATCGACGATGACGACGCGGGCAGCACCCCCCCGAATAGCGCGCGCAACCAGGTTGAGCATGGGCTTCACCATTCTGTCCCAGTAGCAGACGTCCGCGCCGACGACCAGGCTCTCCTGCGCAAGACGCCTGGTGGTCAGGTTCTCGAACCGTTTGTGAAGACTTTCCACCTCGACATCGTTGAGAACCTGCAGGAGCTTCAGATAGGGAAAGACGTGCTCGTCGGCGTCGACACTCGTGACTCGGGCATCAAAAGTCTTGGCACAGTACACGCCCGCGGCGCCCCAACCGCATCCGATTTCCATCACCCGGGCGCGCATTTGCGGCGGATGGTGCTGCAGGTAGTCCATCAGGATGAAACTCGACTGCCAGGTTCTGTCGCCGTGAAGCGATGGGGTGTGGGCACGGTTCAGTCGCTTCACAAACCGGTGCTGCGGCTGTAACAGGTAGAGCCCATACGCCTTGTAGATATGATCTTCCGGCATTTGCTCGAGTTTCGGCATAGTCAGCATCTTAGCCCGGATATTGCATCAAGGGCCGCGATGATCGCGCAGGATTTTGCCCGCGTGAGCGTGCTCGGAGCCTTCAGCCAGGGAGCGCGAGGGGGCACCCCTCGCAAGAAAACAGCAGCGCGAGGGGGCACCCCTCGCAAGAGAAGAGACGGAAGCATAGCCGCGCCTTATGGTGTAGCGACCATGTGCGCGCACGCGGGGAAAAGTGCCCCACAGGCGGCGCCTTCGGCTTCGCCTGTGGCCCGGCCCCGCTCTTCGACCATGGAATAACCGCGCCGGGTCGCTGGCGTTTCCCGGACGCGTTTGTTCCACGGAAGGCCAGCGAGGGCGCGGCCAGCGCAGTTTGTTCCCCGGAGGATTGCCAAAAAAACGGCATCACCCTATTGAAACCAAATGACGTTTCGCTACTCGACTAGCGGCTTGGTGCAATATCCGGGCTAGTTCTCCGTCAAGCCCAAATCTACGGGTATCTGCGGGTCTTTTTGGCCCCTGATAGTTTTCTTGCGAGGGGTGCCCCCTCGCGCTCCACGGCTGAAGCCTGTTTTCTTGCGAGGGGCATCCCCTCGCGCTCCCCGGCTGAAGCCTGTTTTCTTGCGAGGGGCATCCCCTCGCGCTCCCCGGCTGAAGCCTGTTTTCTTGCGAGGGGCATCCCCTCGCGCTCCCCGGCTGAAGGTTTTCTTGCGAGGGGCATCCCCTCGCGCTCCCCGGCTGAAGGCTCCGTTGCCTCCTGTGTGGCGCCTGCCACACCGCGTCGTCGCGCCTCGCCAGGAACCAAAAATCCCTCGCAGCTACACTCGCATTTTTTGGACTTGACGGAACACTAGTTCTCCGCGAAGGCGAATTGCATCCCCGGCGCCGCAGTCAGGTTTCAATGCACGATAATTCCCGAGTGTTTTAGTCAGGTATTTGTCTATAATGCTTCCATGGCAGAGGGCAGCGAAACCCTTCAAGAGCGCCTGACGAGCGAATACAGCGCTGGCTTCGTCACCGACATCGAATCCGAAACGCTACCGCCGGGCCTCGACGAAGACATTGTTCGCCAGATTTCGGCGAAAAAGGATGAGCCGCAGTGGATGACCGACTGGCGGCTCGAAGCCTATCGCCGTTGGTGCACCATGCGTCCGCCACGCTGGGCGCACGTGCAATTCCGCCCCATCGATTTCCAAGCGATCTCCTACTTCTCCGCGCCCAAGGGCGACAAGCCCAAGTCGCTCGAAGAGGTGGACCCGGAGATTCTCCGCACCTACGAAAAGCTCGGCATACCCCTGCACGAGCAGGAAGCCCTGGCGGGCGTCGAACGGCCCAAGGTAGCCGTGGACGCCGTATTCGACAGCATCTCCGTCGCTACGACATTCAGGGAGACCCTGCGCGAAGCCGGCGTGGTGTTCTGCTCCATCTCGGACGCCATCCGCGAATGTCCCGAACTCGTGCGGAAATATCTCGGCAGCGTCGTACCGCGGGCCGACAACTTCTACGCGGCGCTGAATTCCGCTGTCTTCAGCGATGGTTCATTCGTCTACGTGCCGAAACATACGCGCTGCCCGATGGAACTATCCACGTACTTCCGCATCAACGCGCAAAATACGGGACAGTTCGAACGCACGCTGATCATCGCTGAAGAGGGCGCGTACGTCAGCTACCTGGAGGGCTGCACGGCGCCGATGCGGGACGAGAACCAACTGCATGCCGCGGTAGTGGAGCTCGTCGCCCTGGACGATGCGGAGATCAAGTACTCCACGGTGCAGAACTGGTATCCCGGCGATGCCGAGGGCAGAGGCGGCATATACAACTTCGTCACCAAGCGCGGCGCCTGTCTCGGCGCGCGTTCGAAGATCAGTTGGACGCAGGTCGAGACGGGATCGGCCATCACGTGGAAGTATCCGAGCGTCGTGCTGCGCGGCGACGGATCGACCGGAGAGTTCTACTCGGTCGCCCTCACCAACAATCATCAACAAGCGGATACGGGCACGAAAATGCTCCACATCGGGCGCGACACGAAGAGCACCATTATCTCCAAGGGCATCAGCGCCGGCCAAAGCCAGAACTCCTATCGCGGACGCGTCAGAATGAACCCGGCGGCCGCGGGCGCGCGCAACTATACGCAGTGCGATTCGCTGCTGATCGGAGACCGCTGCGGGGCGCACACCTTCCCCTTCATCGAAAGCCGTATTCCCAACGCCATCGTCGAACACGAGGCGACCACATCCAAGGTCAACGATGATCAGCTCTTCCTGTGCCAACAGCGCGGCATCGACCCGGAGAAGGCGATATCGATGATCGTCAACGGCTTTTGCAAGGAAGTCTTCCGGCAACTGCCCATGGAGTTTGCCGTGGAAGCGGGCAAGCTCCTCGAAGTGAGTCTCGAAGGCGCGGTCGGCTAACACGCCCCCAGAGTCCGACAACACAGGAACCGGCCGATGCTTGAAATCGTAGACCTGCACGCACGAGCCGCGGGCAACCCGATCCTCAAGGGCATCGATCTCACGGTCCGAGCGGGCGAGGTGCACGCCATCATGGGCCCCAACGGTTCGGGCAAGAGCACATTGGCCAATGCCTTGGCCGGTCGGCCCGATGTCGAAGTGAGCGCCGGCGACATGCGCCTCGAAGGCACCAGCCTGATCGGGCTGGCGCCGGAGGCGCGCGCCCATCTCGGCCTGTTCCTCGCCTTTCAATATCCGGTGGAGATACCCGGAGTCAGCAACATGGAGTTCCTGAAGGCGGCCGTGGACAGCCGCAATTCGGCGCTTGAACGAGAGGAGTTGTCTGCACCGGCGTTCGTGACGCTGGCGCGGGAGGCTGCGGCGCGACTGCACTTCGCGCCGGAGTTTCTGAGACGCGGCGTCAACGCGGGCTTTTCCGGAGGCGAGAAGAAGCGCAACGAGATACTGCAGATGTTGCTGCTCGAGCCGAAACTCGCGGTGCTCGACGAAACCGACTCCGGCCTCGATATCGACGCGCTGCGCACGGTTGCGCGCGGCGTAAACGCATTCGCGTCCGAGGCGAACGGCGTGCTGCTGATCACGCACTATCAGCGGCTGCTCGACCATATCACCCCGGACTTCGTGCATGTCCTGCTGGACGGCAGGATCGTCCAGACCGGCGACAAGTCCCTCGCCCGGAAGCTCGAGGCCGAGGGCTACGCCCGCCTGGCAGAAGCGCAAACGTGACTGCCGCGCAACTGTTTCACGCGCGCGTCCTCGACGGCGCGCGGCAGCGGGTCGGCCGGCGGGACCAACCATGCTACGCCCCCTGGCTGGACCGCGGGCCGAGTCTCGCCGCGCTGGCGGACGCGCCCCTGCCCGAGCCGAGGTCCTACACGTGGGAGTATTCGAATCCCAACCCCTGGTACGAACGAAACGCATTGGGTCCGAACGATCATGAGCCCGCCGAGGGGATCGTCGCGTCCCAAGGCGTCGAGGTCGCGGACTTCGACGCGGCGGGTCCCCGGGAACGCGGCATCGTCGAAGCGCACCTCAACACCACCATAGACCGGCGCCGCTATCCGCTGGCCGCAGTCAACGATGTCTTGCTGCGCCGGGGAGTCGTCATCGAAGTACCCGCGCAAGCGCGCGAGGCCGAGATCGAACTGGGGTCTTTGGGCGGCGGCTTCGAACGCGTTCTGCTCATCGTCGGCGAAGGCGCCGAAGCGACGCTGGTCGAGCGTCCCGCCGCGCCGACCCATCGCGTTGTCGAGTGCCTCATCCGCACCGGGGGCAGCTTGCGCCACACGCGCCTGCAACGCGCCGCGGACTCGCTTGAATACCACCTGGTATCGACCCGAGTGGACGCGCACGCGCGCTACCGCTTCGCGCAGTACGCCCAGGGCGCGGCGATGCGGCGCAACGATATCCACGTCGAAGCGGCGGGCGATGGCGCGGACATAGAGATTCACGGCGCCTGGCATCTATCGAATCGCCAGCACCTCGACACGCAGATCAACGTGCATCACAGGTTTGGCGGAGGAACCAGCCGCCAGACCGTGCGGGGCGTGGTGGACGATCGCGCCAAGGCGGTATTCAACGGCCGCATCCACATCGCTCCGCACGCGCAACGCACCGACGCGGCGCTTTCCACGAAGCACATGCTTCTATCACCCCTTGCCCAGGCCTATGCCAAGCCGGAGCTCGAAATCTACGCCAACGATGTGCAGTGCGCCCACGGCGCCACGATGGGCGAAATCGACGGCGATGCCCTCTTCTACCTCCGCTCTCGCGGTATCGACGAGCCCGGCGCGCGCGATCTCCTGATCGCCGGCTTCCTCGAGGAAGCCCTGACCGGCCTCCAGCGCGATGAAGCGCGCGCATTGCTCAGCCCGCAAGTGCGAGAACGCCTGGCGTGAAAGCACGATGACATTCGATGTCCATGCCGCAGCACGCGATTTCCCGCTCATCGAACGCGGGACGAACGTCTACCTGGACAACGCGGCCACCACGCAAAAGCCGGTCGCAGTCCTCGACGCCGTACGCCGGTACTACGAGACCACCAACGCCAACGTGCACCGCGCCGCGCATGCGTTGAGCGATGCCGCCACGCAAGCGTTCGAGTCGGCGCGCGCGGATGTCGCCCGGTGGATCAATGCGAAGACGACGGCCGAGATCGTGTGGACGCGGGGCACGACCGAATCCATCAACCTCGTCGCCCACGCCTATGGCGGCTCCGTTCTCAAACCCGGCGACCGCGTGCTGATCACGGAACTCGAACACCACTCCAACATCGTGCCCTGGCAACTCGTCTGCGCGAAGACCGGCGCGACCCTGGCCGCGGCGGAGGTCACCGCCGATGGACGCATCGACATCGACGATTTCGAGGCAAAGCTCGATGGCAACACGAAGATCGTCGCGTTCGGACATGTGTCGAACGCCCTCGGCACGGTGAATCCCGTCCGCGACCTTATCTCCAAAGCCAGAGCCGCAGGCGCCGTGACAGTCGTCGACGGCGCCCAGGCGATGGCGCACTTTCGCGTCGACGTGCGGGAACTCGGTTGCGACTTCTACGCCTTCTCGGGCCACAAGATGTACGCGCCGACGGGAATCGGAGCGCTGTATGGCCGCGAAGAGCTGCTCGAAGCCATGCCGCCGTGGCAGGCCGGCGGCGAAATGATCGAAGAAGTGCGCATAGAATCAACCACTTATGCTCGCCTGCCATTCAAGTTCGAAGCCGGCACGCCCCACATCGCGGGCGCGATCGGTCTTGGGGCCGCCATCGACTATCTCGAAGGGCTGGACGCCAACGCGCTGGCCAGCCACGAAAGCCACTTGCTCGGGACCGCGACCTCTGCCCTGAGCCAGATAGAAGGCGTTCGCATCATCGGCACGGCCCCCGACAAGGGCCCCGTGCTATCGTTCCTGATGGAAGGCGCCCACCCGCACGATGTCGGGACCCTGCTTGACCAGCAGGGGATCGCCGTGCGCACGGGGCACCACTGCGCGATGCCCCTGATGCGGCGCTTGGGAATACCCGGTACCGTCAGGGCGTCGTTCGCCCTGTATACTTCCACGACCGACGTCGAGCGGCTGATCGCCGGCGTCCACAAGACGAGGTCCTTCCTATGACGGACAACGCAACGCAAGACTACGATCCGGAAAGCATCACGATCACCGCCAAGGCACTGGCGCATGTGGAGCAGCAACTTCGCGGCCAGGGCGCCACCGTGCTGGTGCTCGGCGTCAAGGAGAGCGGGTGCAACGGATACATGTACGAACTCGACTATGCGCGAGGCGACCTGACCAACGGTCGATCATTTCGTTTCGCCGAGGACGTGAGCGTATTCGTCGAGAGTCAGGACTGGCCCCTGGTGCGCGGCACGGAGATCGACTATGAGACCGAGGGGCTGAACTCGATGCTCAAGTTCAACAATCCGAACGCCGATGCCAAGTGCGGATGCGGCGAAAGTTTCTCTATCGCGTCGGCCGGCTGAGCGCGCGATGCAAAGTCGAATCGTTCCCGTCTCTCGTCCGGTCGAGGCGCGCCTCGTGCCCACCGGCACGCCCACCACGATACCCGAGGGCGCCTTCGTCACATTGACGCAAACACTGGGCGGCGCTTACACGGTGGTGTTCGACGGCAACATGGCGCGCGTCGAGGGCGAGGACGGCGATGCGCTGGGCTTTGAACCGGTCGTGTTGGAGTTCGAACCGCCCACCGACGGCAAGCCGAGCATGGAGCAAGTCCAGCGAGCGCTCGCCACCGTGTACGATCCGGAGATACCGGTGAACATCGTCGAGCTGGGGCTGGTATATCGCTGCGACATCGTCGCCTCTCGCGTCGTGCAAATCGACCTGACGTTGACCGCGCCCGGCTGTGGCATGGGCCAGGTGCTCGTGGACGACGTCAAACGTCGCGTTGTCCGCGTTCCATTCGTGTCCGACGTCGATGTGCAACTGGTCTTCGATCCCCCCTGGTCGCGCGACATGATGACCGAAGAAGCACAACTCGCGCTCGGGATCTTCTGACTCCCGCCGCGTCGATGGCCGATCTCGACGAAGTACGCAGCACCTTCCAATTCCTGGATGACTGGGAGGACAGGTACCGCTTCATCCTCGATCTCGGCAGGTCGGTGCCGCCACTCGATGAGCACCTGAAAACCGGTGACCGCCTGGTTCGCGGCTGTCAGAGCCTGGTGTGGCTGGTGCCGCGCTTCGACACCGACCAGGGATGCCTGCATCTGAAGATCGACAGCGACGCGCACATCGTGCGCGGCCTGATCGCCATCGTCCTCGCCGCCTACGACGGCAACAAGCCGCAGGACATCCTCGACTTCGATATCGAAGCGCTGTTCGGCGAACTCGACCTCATGCGGCACCTGAGTCCCAACAGGGGCAATGGCCTGCGCGCGATGGTCTCGCGCATTCGGTCGGTGGCGGAAAACACCGCAGCCAACTAGTGTTGGCAGGCTGTCCGACTTGCCGCGCTAGCGGCAAGATGGACGGATGGTGATTGGGACTTCCTGGCCTCGCCAAGTAGACTGCGCCGTGGGTGCCGCCCGTAGCATGACGCATTTTGTCACGCTATACTCCGTCGTGAACTGTGAGGTTTGACGATGCAGCTTCAAAAACTCGTGGAGGATATGGTGTTCTCGCCGACGCTGGTCGCTGACGAACTGCGCACTACCAGGAGCGAGATCGCCAGGACGTTGGGGCTTGGGAAGGACGCGTTCACGCGCAGGTCGAGGATTCGGGCTCGCAAGTCGCAGGTTCGGCTGCGGCAGATGCTAGAGATCATGAACCGTGTCGAGGTGGAGATGGGGTCTCCTCTCGCGGCCTATGCGTGGTTTCGCAGCGCGCGGCTTCCGGGCTTCGGAGGCGCGACGCCCGACCTGTTGGTGCGGGAAGGCAAGGCCGAGTACGTGTACGCCTACCTCGACCGGGTTGCGGCCGGAGGCTATGCCTGACGGTCGATTCCTCTGATGCGGTTCCGTGGCGTGGTGTACCGGGCGCACAATCCACAGTGGTTGTGGACACCGGCGTCGGGCGAGGGGGCGCGTCGGTACGGTGGACGTTTCAACAGGCGGGGCGTACCCGCACTATACTTTTCGCTCTCGCCGGTCACGGCGATTCGGGAGGCACAGCCGGTCGGGCGGCCGATGCAGCCGCTTACACTCTGCGCGTATGAGGTCGATGCAGAGCCGGTATTCGATGCCGAGGACCAGACGCTGTTGCGAGAGGTGGATGCGGATCAATCCTACGTGGCGTGTCCCACGTGGGAAGCCGATATGCTTGGCGGGGCGGTTGCCGCTTCTCAGCTTCTGGGGGAACGACTGGTCGAGGCGGGCTATATCGGCATGCGAGTGCGTAGTTTCGCGGTCGGCGCAGGCAGCGAGGACTTGAATCTCGTGATGTGGCAGTGGGGAGACGACTACCCATTTCGCGTCGCAGTCATCGACGAGGAGGGACGCCTGACGCCCCCATGAGCTACCGCATGGGCCTCTCTAACATCGAGTCACGGACTTGATACTGGATATGCGTACATATATCCTACGTCGATGGTCGATACCGTCCTACGTGTCTTTCAGTATGTGCCGCCGCTCATCGCGGTCACCGACGAGGATTGGCAGAAGTTTTGCGGCGGGACGATCCCGCTCCAGGCGGAATTGCCGGCGCGTCGCATCCATATTCTCGCGGTGACGCTGCTGGCACCGCCCGACGGCATCAGCCCGGCCGACAGCGGCGAAAACGTCTGCCGGAGCATCGAACCGTTTCTTGTCGATGTGGACGCCAGCGGTTATCTCGTGCCCAAGGACGCCACGCTTGCCCCCCTGGACGCGGCCGCGTCTTCAGTGATCGATCTGCGACCGCGACTTCTCTCGCGCTACCTCCGTCAGGCTTACACCTGGTCGCCGCCCGCGCCCGTCTTGTCAGAGGCGCTGGAACGTTCTCTCGCAAGCATTGCGCATCCGGCACGCGCTTCCCTATACACCTGAAGCCCTCGAGTACTTCGCTCGGTCACTACAGGGTCTTCCGCCAGCGGACGTAGTCGGCGTGGTCGTCCACGTCCCACAGGGTATCGAGCAGCGCGACCTTGAGACCGGCCGCGGCGCCCCGGCTCAAGGTCTGTTCGATCACGCTGCCCGTGCTCCATTCGATCGATCGAAACAGGCCCGGATGGGGTTCGTTCATGCCTATCAGGCAATAGCCGCCGTCTTCCACCGGCCCGAGGACCACGTCCGCGCGCGCGAGCCTGGCGAGCGCCTCTTCGACGTAGGCCGCGTCCAGCACCGGAATGTCCGATCCGACCACCACCTTCGCGCCCGCCGCTATGGCCGCGAGCATGCGCCCGCCGAGGTCCGTTTTCGGTTGTTCGAAAGCGGCCAAGCCATAGTCGGACTGCCATCGCCTCAAGTAGTCGTTTCGCTCACCTTCGAACCATAGCTCGCAGTTGAACGCGCCCGCTTCCAATGTTCCGAGCGTGCCCTCGACAAGATCGACATACGCTTCCAATGCCGCAGCCTCCCCCAGGACGCGCGCGAGGCGGGTCTTGACCTTGCCGCGTTCCGGCGCGCGCACGAACACGGCGACGCGGCCGCCCACGCTATCCAAGAGATCGGTCCGAATAGTAGCGGGCGTGCAGTTCTTCCGGCCGCTCGCCGAAGAAATAGCGCAGCCGGATACTCCACATGAGCAGCGTGGTCCGAACCACGCCCTCGCGCTCCCAGCGGCGCGACGACGCTATGAGCCGCTCGCGAATACGTTTCGGCTTCGCCAGCCTGCGCAACCGCTTTGAAAGCTCGATGTCTTCCATCAAGGGCTGGTCCGGCATGCCTCCCACGGCATCCAGCAGCCGCCGCGAAACAAAGATGCCCTGATCGCCGGTGCAGATTCCGGTCAGGAACGAGCGCTGGTTCATCAGCCAGGCGATCACCCCGAACACCGGTGAAGCGTTGGACAAGCGAACGTCGAAGCTGCCCCAGAGCGCGGATCCCGCAGCGTTCCGCAGCGCGTCCAACACCGCCGGCTCTACGCTCGCGTCGGCGTGCAGGAACCAGATCAACTTGCCCCGGGCAAGCGCCGCCCCGCGCTGCATCTGCCGTGCGCGATGCCGTTGGCAGCGCGCGAAGACCACGCCGTGACTCTCGCATACGCTTTGGGGATCGTCCTGGCTACCGCCGTCGACGACAACGATTTCGAAACCCTGGGCCGTAGCGATGTGCGCGAGCAGTCGCGCCAAGGGTCCCGCGTCGTTCAACGTCGGAACGACGACGCTCACCAACGGGTTCGGATTGCGTTCCATTCGTCACCGTTGACCATGCCATGCCCGCGACTGGTAGCCCCGGCAGCAACATTTTCGGCGTCCGATGCCGTCTCGCAACGTCTCGTAAACTCTTGTTTTTATTGGCCTATAGCTCGATTTAGAGTCTTGCACCGTCCGATAGAGCCCCATAGAATCCCAGTCCTGATGTTGGTAACAGTGTGGGGCAAGAGAGATGGGAAGGTTGACAGTTCGCAAGGTGCGGACGGCGAAAGATCCAAGCATGTACGGCGACCGCGGCACGCTTTATTTGCGGATCGAAGTCATGGATTCAACGCCTTGTCATTGATGGCCGACGCCATGATATAGGACTCGGCGGGATCGACCTGACGACGCTGGCCAAAGCGCGGGAATTGGCGCATGACAATCGGCGGCTCGTGAAGCGCGGCGGCAACCCGCTAGCGGAACGACGCCAGCGCAACGCTGTCCCCACGTTCAAGCAAGCGTTGCGGCTCACGCATGAGTCGATGGCGGCGACGTTCAGCAGCGCGAAACACGCGGAGCAATGGCTAACGTCCGTCGAGCGGTACGTGGGCACCGCGCTCGCCATGCCGGTAGACAAGATCACGACGCGCGATCTGGTGTCGGCTCTCGCGCCGATCTGGACGACGAAGGCGGCGACGGCTCGCAAGGTGCGGCAGAGAGTGCGGAAGGTTCTCGACTGGTGCCACGGCAACGGGCATGTATCCGCCAACGTCGCCGGCAACGGCCTAGACGCGGCTCTGGGACCGCAGCCGACGAAGGCGAAGCATCACCCTTTCCTGCCCTTCAACGAGGTATCAGCAGCCATGGAGGCGGTTTCCGAGTCCGGTGCCGCGCTCTCTACGAAGCTGGCATTCAAGATGCTGGTGCTGACCGCCACGCGAAGCGGCGAAGTACGAAACGCGGTGTGGGCTGAGTTCGACTTGGACGCCAAAGAATGGCGCATACCGGCAGCGAGGATGAAGGCGAAGGCCGAGCATCGCATCCCGCTATCCAGCGTTGCAATCGACGTGCTACGCGAGGCACACACGCTGCGCGACGGCTCCGATTTGGTGTTCCCATCGTCCTCGCGGGCGGGACGGCCGATCAGTGACGCAACCATGTCGAAGCTATTGCGAGACAACGGATACACGCGCGAGCGATGCTCCATCCACGGTATGCGGTCGAGTTTCCGAACATGGGCGAGCGAGCGCACCAACGCCGATCACGCCGTCATGGAATTGGGTCTTGCCCATGCTGTCGGATCCAATGTCGAGCGCGCCTACAACCGCACGGACCTTCTGGCGAAGCGCCGCGCACTGATGGAATCCTGGGCGCAATTCGTCACGCAAGAACAGGCCAAGGTGCTCAAGCCCGCCTTCGGTTCGGTGGCCTGACCCATGAATCGACACGACTACGACAAGGCCGTCGAATGGGCCGTTGGAGAATTACGGGGCGCAGTCCCTCAATTCGGAATGTCCACGGCGGAAGTGGTGGCGCATTTCCATTGGGACAACCAGGATGAGGACAACATGCTAGTTGGTCTCGGCGACATGACTGACACCTGTGTCATATCCCATGACGTGTGCCTGTTGATCGTGGGTGCGAGGCTTCAAGCAGGGATGCCCTTGCCGCGCGCTTGCATCGAATGGGCGGGGAAGATGCTGCACAAGGCGCGCGTCGGATTGAATCGCCCACCCATCCTGCGTGTCTTGCGCCACGCCGCGACGCTTGCCCGGCCTAGTCTCCTCCCGAACCCCTTGATCCTGTCGCGTCCCTTCGATCTCTGACGCTCAGCCTCCAGGGGACTTCGCGAGGCTGCGCTCGACGATGGATCGGGAGGGTCGGACGGCATCGAACGCAGTCTATTGGCGGCGAATCTTCCGAGCAACAGTGCTTCCTGGCGTGGCGTGGCCAAAGGTGCGATGGGTATGCGTGTTCCTCCCCCGCCCATCTCGTCCGCCAGTTCTGAGTCGCGCACCGCGAACTCCGCTCGAAGCCGCCATCGACTACGCAACCAGGCCGGCCTCAGCCTTAGCAGCACGCGCTGCGCAGCACGTTTCGGCCGAGATTGGAGATGTCTACAAGTTCATCCGCAAGTTCGTCGACTTGCCGCCAAGACGGGAATCCCACTTACCGACTGATGGATAAACGCACACCGACTGCGGGAACGACACGACGTCACGCGTTTCCCCAGCTCGGTGACACCAAGGCCGATCCCATGTCCCGTTTGGACATCCTGGACGTCCTGGCCTCCATCTGGATAGAGATATGGCACCGGCTGCGGTGGGACGAACATTCGAACAGCTCTCCGGAGCGGATGCCGACACGGCGTCGGAAGAGCGACGACTTCGCCTCGTCCCGATCATGGAGCGATCCCTTCGGGCCCGGCTGTCGTACTACGTACCGAGCCTCGGCACGCCGAGTCTCGGCCCTGCGGGCTTCCATCCCTATCGCGGGCGCGCCGGGCGGCTCCCCGGCGCGCGTTAGAACCCCCGAATCTGCGGGGAGCCTTCAGCGCCGGCGAAGCCGACACGCATCACATCTTCGCCCGTTTGTTCCATTTGCGCGCCCCCGCCCCGTCTCCTCGCGGTGCCGCCTTACCGTTCCGCGACCGCGCTCGGGCGATGGCAATCGGAGACTCCATTGGGAGCCCGGCTGAGACTGGTCCGCGCGGCATGGCGTGCCTCCACCGACATTCGGGGGGAGATGGTCAGCGCCCAGTCTGATCCGCCCTTGTCACCACCGTCGCGAAGAACGCTCTTGGCGCGGGCGACTCTCGCGCGGCCGCGCCTGATTGACCACGAGCGCGCGACCGCCGAGTTGCGACCCGTTCAATCCCTTGATGGCCCGGTCGGCATGTCGACAAAGCCGAAGCCCTTGGAGCGACCGCTCTCGCGGTCCATGATGATGGTCGCTTCCTCCACGTCGCCATACTCCTTGAACATGGCCGAGAGATCCTCGGTCGTGACGCTGTACGGCATGTTGCCGACGTATATTTTCAAGTGCTAAATCTCCTGTAGCGGGTGTCCGCATGTGGACCGCGCTCCCGAATCAATGGATTCGAGGCAGACAGGCGCGCGCATCATACTCGAGCATGCGCCCGCTCGTCCGACGCCCGGGGAGCGGCCCTCCGAGATGGCGGCTGGCGATGGCGTGCCGAGGCCAGGGCTGCCCCGCGTGCGGCTCGGGTGACCAGGTCCCGTCCGCTTCCTCGATGTCGAGAGCGTCCGCCACAGCATCTCTGCACGCCCACTATCGCAGATGCGACATCCGGTTCTTGATCGTGCCAGCCGAAAGCTCCTGACGCAGCCACTCTCGCGCCAGCGCCTCGACGTGCTTGCCCCGCAGTCCCTTCGCCCGCAGACCCTGGTAGCCGAGCGAATGCAGGGTGTTGGCGGCGCGTAGCAGGTAGTGACGGGGCGTTGGGCGCCGCGAGGACCTGCGCCAGTACGCGCAGATTGCTTAGTCGGTCAGCCGGAAATCGTAATCCCGACACGTCGATTTGGTCCTTCACGCCAAATTGCAGATCGACAACATCGGCCACCCCGCGGGAGGCTAAGTCGCAAGGGGCGCGTCGAAGATGCGTTCCTGGCCGACCAATCAGGCGGCCACGCGGGTTGGACCGGTCCGAAGGCCAGCGACTACACACCGCGCGCCGCGAGATCCTCGGCGACCTGCGTCGGCGTGACCCGGGACTCGTACCGCGCCAGCACCTCCCCGCCACCGCTGACCAGGAACTTGGTGTAGTTCCACGCGATGTCCGCTTCACCACTCACTTCCCGCTCCTTGAGGAAGCGGTAGAGGTCGCAGGCGCCGGCACCGTTCACTTCGATCTTCTCGAACATCTGGAAGTTCGCGTCATAGCGCGACTTGGCGAACTCGAGAATCTGCGCGTTCGTTCCCGGTTCCTGCCCGCCGAACTGGTTACACGGGAACCCGAGCACCGTCACCTTGCCTTCCGATTCCAATGTGCGCAGACCTGCGTACTGATCCTTGAGGCCTCACTGGCTGGCGAGGTTCACGACCAGGCACGCCTGTCCCTCGTACTGCTCGAAGGAGAGCGGTTCGCCGGTGATGGCGTTCATCGTCAGATCGTGGAACTCGGACATGGCTACTCGCCCGCAACAGTCTTGGACGAGAGACTATTCTCAGGGCGGTTCGAAATCCATGTCACGACGACCTCGAAGTTCTGCTCGCCCGGCGGAGCGGAATCCTTCCGACATCGTCCCATCCAGCCAAACGGTCTATCGCACACTGCTACCAGCAGCCGTAGAACAGCCGTGGCGGTCGCGGCGCGGATGCCGAAGTGCCGGGGGCGGCGCTTGCGGTCGGGGCTCGCCGGGTGAGTCGCCCTAGATGCCTCGCTTCTCCAGCCGGCGCGCCGCGAACAGGAACACTGCGACGGCTAGACCGGAGCCGATGAACGTCTCTACTTTGTCCGTCCCCATCAGTTGACTCCACGCGAGCACAAAAGCGACGGCAGGAATCAGTGCGATTACCTTCCTTGCCACGGGTCTCCCTCTCGATGTTGCAAGGGGCATTGTAATTGAGCCGCAACCACGCCGCGCTGGACGGCAGACGATGGCAGCTAGCGCGGCTACGGGTGTTCCAGCGCGACGGATGGCGGTGCGTCGAGTGCGGGACCGCTGGCCGTCTCGAGTGCGACCACGGCAAGCCGCCGCAACGGGGCGGCGCTCCCTACCACATGGCGAATCTGCAAACGCTTTGCCGGTCCCGCCACCTGCAGAAAACGGCCAGCGAGAATCGCCGCCCGCGCACGCCCAGCGAGAAGGCGTGGAGGGAACTGGTCGCGAAGCTGCTTCGCTAGGGGGATCAGTTTGGTTTGGGTGAAGGCTCGATATCACCGATGGCGGCGTCAATGCCGTAACGCATGCCGCCCTCGAAGGCGTGCGCTGGCGACCCGGACACCTCCTTTGACAGCGGCTCGACGGCGTTGTCTACGCGGCCCCTGATGGCTCCGAGTGTTTGGGCGTCTAGATTGCCATTGACCTTGAAGTCCACGGCGATTTCCAGGAGAGCGCGGGTCGCTCCAACCAGAAAAGCGGAAGGTTGTCGCGCCAGGTCTTGATCGTCCATAGGATTTTGCATTCCTTATTCGTCAATTTCGGAAAGGGAACGACCCAGGGCGGCAGGCGGTTGGGCCTGCTCCTTGCAGAACTCGTCTTCACGAATATTGGGCGCGGGAGATGTTGTTTCAATTCCGAGCAAATCGCAGTTCGACTCAAGATGCTGATTCTCGGCTTCCAGCGTCCGCAGTTCCTTGGGCCTTGCGTTTAGTGGGATGTATGTCTTGTTGTCGTAGTACAAGCCATCAATCGCGGCATTCTCTGTTCAGCGACAATCAAGATGAGAACGTCTCACCCTGATTGACGCGCTACATTCTCCGCGCTTTCGTAAATGCGCCCAATCATGAAGTCGTCTGAGGGTCCGCCCAGGCGCATGCTCACTCCGAGCGGGACGGACTGCTGAAAATCCTCTTGAGACATCTCGCCGTCGCGCGCCGCTTGCACAAAGCCCCTGCCGGTATCGACGCCGAATTCGAAGAGCCTTTGAGCCTCTTCAGGCTCGTCTTTTGCCTTTGCTAACGGCTGCACTCAAAGGCCGCCCACATGTTTCGGGCGAGGAGCGCGTCAATAGTCGCTGGCGCTTCCCCATCCCCGGCCCAAACGCACGATGAGGCAAGAACCAACAGCGTGGCTACCCTAGTCATTTTTAACTTTCTCCGGAGCCCTCTTCCACTCCCTCTTCCACTTGAAGGACGGCTCCCTCCGTTTCTCCCAGAAATCCAACCACACAGTGCCATCAGGCTCGGTACCGAAAGACAATATGACAGCTTTTGCGGGTTGGTCCTCCCCGAATTGGGCAAAGCCGATACCGAGACACCAGATGAAGTCCCGTTCCGGCCTATCGTCTCGGAGCAAAGGCTCGCCTGAGGGAGCAAACGCGTTGCCGGACAACTCGAGAACAAGCTTCTCCAATTCGGCGCAGCGCGAGTCTGTTTCATGCTCCCCGGCCGAGATCGATGGGGAGGAAAAACCGACAACTCCCAACACAGCGACACATAACGATTTTTTCATCACTCATTTCCCCTTTCTCGTGCGCTCCGCGCCGAAGGTGTGATCGAATTCATGGACGATTCGCTGACGTTGCCGCGCTCCGCGCGGTGAGGACGCGACCAACGCTCCGCAGGCCCGAGTCGACTTCCATTCGGGCGGTCCTCGATGATCGACGCTCTTCGACCGGAGACTATTCCGGCGAGGACTGGTCGCTCGGCCCTTCGGCCCTGGCGAGCGTCCAGACGCGCCGCGCGAGGTCGGCTCCCTCGGGCCCTTCCCCGTGGGCCTCTTCACGCAACTCGGGCATCAGTTCCGCCGCGCTTTTAAAACACCTGATGGTCCCGCGCTCGTAGGTCGGCCGCGCGTCGACATCCTGGTCGCCCCCGAACGTCAGGCATCCGGTGACCCGCGTACCCGGCGCCCATTCCCGAACCGCTTCCACGTTGGCCGCGATGCGGCGCAGGGTCTTGCGAAACTTCCGTTTTGGAACCCGCCCGTGTTTCGTTTCGATGACCCACAGTCCTCGCGGTGTCGCCACCAGGTGGTCGATGTCGCCGACCCTGGCGATGTCCTCCACGTGGTGCGCCACCGCGCATCGCGGTCTTGTCAGGGCGTACTCGATCGCCTGCCCTACCTTCTCCTCCGCGCGCGCGCCCACTCTCATGTCGCGCAGTCGCCAGCGGTCGGGGCTGCGCCCGCCGGCCCGGGCCGCGTTGTAGAACGCGGCCGCGACGCATACCGCGCCGGGCAGCAAGGCGAACCACATGATCCACTCGAGCGAACCCGCGGAGCCGAACGCCAACCAGAGCCCCAGACCCGCGCCGATCAAGCATCCGATCCCCATCGTTGCGAGCAACGCGACGTCCATGGTTCGTTCGACAAGCCGTTCGCGAAGCCACTCGCCGGGATTTCGTTTCATTCCATCTCTCTGCGCCGGTCAGAACGGACATTGTCGCACTACCGCGCCGGGCGGATGGCGATTCCGATGCACGCGAGCACGCGTCAGCCCATCGCTGCCGCGATCAAGGTAGCGAGATACCAGGCCTTTGGTTTGGCGCAGGCGATCATCACCGCGGCTGCGGATCATCGAGTCGGACGCCCGAGACGATGTTCGGGCCGACACGCCCCGACCCGCGAATCAGACCAGTTTGTCGCTCGGGTCAGTCGCCCCTTCCGGTCGCCGAGTTGCGGACTGAAGTCTTGCGCCGCACGTGTATGGCGTTTCCCGGCCTCTTGCGGACCTCGAATCCGCCCGAATTGGCGACGACGGTGCTCAGGTTGGGCAGCTGTAGATTCTCGGGTCGAAGTCCGGGGCGGCGCCCTGGATCCGGCTGCCGACACCGCCGAGATGCGCCCAGCCGTCGTAGCGCCCGTCTGTATACGGAATTGGCGGCCATCCCTTTCTACCCGCCGGAGTCCGGCCCGCCACCGGCGATGCAGCACTCGCACTCCCCGCCAAGCCACCGCGCGGCGCCGCCGTCGGTCGCGTAGGCGTTGCCGTGCGGGCAAACCCCGCGGTTCGGCGGATAGCGCCAGCCTAGCAGGACGACGCCGCACAGGTCGTGCAGCAGGTACGCCGCCACGCCAGCGCCTCCGCGCTCCACCGCCAGCCGTCGTCGGGCGGTTCGTTGAACCGTCGCAGCGAGGCCCGCAACGCCGACGGCAGCGTTTTCCAATGAGAAGATGAGCCTGAACGAGGCTGGGGCTTGCGCTGAGGGCCTGGCCGGTCTGGACGTGTTGCGATGCCGGCATCGTAGTTGTTCGGGGCGGTCTTGGGCAAGGCTTCTGGAGCGTGGCACAAGCCCCCCCTGAAAGGGCTTTCCCGGAGTCGAAAAACCGCTTGTGTGCATACTGTCTTTTCGCGAAGCGTAGCCCTTTCAGGGGGGGCGGCGCTGGGCGACCCCCTCAGGCCGCAGCGTTCACGGCACGGCCGATGGCCCGGAACAGCTCGTCGCGCGCGCGGTTCGCCAAGCGGTTCGCGTGCAGGTCGGACATCGCGTAGGCGATCTTGTCGAGTTCGCCGAAGGTCACGCCGGGCTTGAGGAAGCGCCCCGCGTCGGGCAGGGATTTCAGCTTCTCGCAGGGAGTGGCCACGTCCTGTCGGCGATACCGGCGGCGGATCTTGCCGTCGCCGTCGCGCTCCTCGGTGGCGAACAGGCAGGGATGGTGGTAGTTCAGGTACGGCGTGAGCACGCCCTGCGCGAAGGCGTTGACCTGGGGCGCGAAGCGCTGCGGGATGTGGTCGTGGCCGAGCCACTTGTGCACGACGGAGGCGTTCTTGCCTTCGACGAGGGCGTTGTCGTTCGAGCGCCGGGCGCGCGACTTCGTGAAGCCGGGGACGTGCAGCTTGTTGAGCAGCGCCGCGACCCGGTGGTTGATGTACTCGGAGCCGTTGTCGGCGTGGAAGCCGAGGACGACGAACGGCAGCGTCACGAGCATCTCTTCCAGCACCGGGAGCAGGAAAGCCTCGGAGATCGCGGCCACCGCGCCGACATGCTCGAACTGGGTGACCTCGTCGATCAGATTGATGTCGTAGACGCCCTTCTCGCGGTCCCGGTCGCCCTGGTGCACCGTGTCCACCCGGACGAAGCCGGGCTTGCCGCCCGGATCCGGGCGCCGCCTCTCGCCGATGCCGACCGTCGTCGGCCTGGTGCGGTTCACCGTGGTCCGCCTGGCGCGGTAGGTCGTCGTCCGCCGCAGGTTGTACAGGTGCGACGCGGACAGCCGCGACAGGCGCTCGTAGCGCCGGTCCCCGAACACTTCGAACTCCCGCCGCAGCACCTCGCACGCCGCCGGCCCGCAGAGCTGGCCGCCGATCTCGTCGGCCATAGTCCGATCGCTCATAGCGCACCGGTGCTCGGGGGCGATCTCGATGTCTCGGTAGGTGTCCGCCGCCGACGCCGTCGCCAACACCGAGGCGAGCGCCGCAGTCAGTGCAGCACGTCGCATTCGTCGATCTCGCGGTCGTCGGCGCCCATGTCCCCCCGGACGCGCACCCATACCATCTCCTCGTCGTTCCACCGCCACGCGGTGCCCTCCGCATCCATAGCGACGAATCGCAACTCTCCGCGGTCGACGGGGCTCGGCAACGTTGTCGGCATCCGTGGCTCTGTCACTTCCCTAATCCTCCATTCGTTCGTTGCGCTCGGTCCGCGGCCAGCGGCGTTCCGCCGCCGCGGTACGACCAATGACGCCACGCCGGGTCAATGAGACATCGTCCCGTCCGTCCGTACGCCCTTCGCGCGCCGCCCGTACGGCGATCGCTCACCCCGAGTGCGGCATCCTGGGTTCCGAAGTACACGATATACAGCGCTCCGACAACCCGATCTCTCTCGTATCTTTGACTTGGCGCCATAGCTCCACATGGCGGGTCATACCCCCAAATATTGAATATGTGTAGCTCCACATATTCAGTATTTGGGGGCCTAAAGTGTTATGTGGAGTTGGCGGCGCCTAACCGTTCTCGATCAATGCGTTACCTCGAAATCGCTCCACATAAAAATCCGAGTTCCGTCTCCAAGCGGTCATCGCCGCCGCCCCTTTTGAGGAGGTTAGCGCTGGTCTTATTCGACTAGAAACCCTTGATTCTCAGCCATACCGAGGCCACCGAGGGCGCTCTGTCTTAGGCGATTGCCACGGTCTCCGGCGATTTTATGTGGCGTTCCAGAAGGCCGATGTCTTTCGTTTTCCATAGCTTGGGGCTGTTACTCCACTTAATAACTCACGCCCCTAAATAAACCGCTGCTATGTCCGCGCGCTCGTGCCCCAGCTCGCGCGCGACCGTCGACCACGCCTTCCGGTCCGCCTGCTTCATCATGGCCGCGTTCGCGGAAATCAACGCCGTACGCGGAGTCGCGGGAGCCCTCGCGGCCGCACCGTGGTCCGTCGAGCCCGCCCCGTAGTGCACGCCGAGCTTCTCGTGGGGTCCGCAGAAGCAGGCGCTCTGGCCGAAGACCACCGCGTCCGGGATCACGCCCGGAGCCGAGGCCACGGGGCAGGCCAGCAGCGCCGCCACGACGAAGCCCAGAAACCGGCTAGCCACCCGAACCGCCGTGTTCCCCTTCATGGGCCTCGCGGATGCTCCGATGGAATCGTCTCGATAAGCGGCTGCCGAGCCAACCTCCATTCCTCCCCGCCTTCTAGGAACATGCCTGTTTGGTTTCAGATGCATCATTGGATACCAGCGCCTCGTGTACGTGTCCTCATCGCGGCGCCCGCAAGCCGATCTGTTCGTCCGCGCCGAACACGCGCAGCGTCGCGATGCCTTCCAATACGGAGAAGTCCCCGATCCGGTTGCCCCCCGCCTCCAGGCGGACCAGGCCGGGCAGCCCGGCCAGTGGCGCGACGTCCGTCACGCGGTTGTCCCGCACATCGAGCGTCGCCAGCCGCCGCAGTCCAGCCAGCGGCACGAGATCGGCCACCGCGTTGCCGTCTAGGCGCAGCGCGCTCAGTTCCGCCAAGCGGGAAACCGGACCGATATCGGCGATCCGGTTGTTCCCCAGGTCGAGCACTTCCAGACCCGTCAGCGACGACAGCCCGTCGAGTTCCTCGATGCCGTTGTCCCGCAGCGACAGACGCTCCAGGCGCGTGAGTGCCGCAAGCGCCCACGGGTCCGCGGATGTCCCGTCCAGGTTCAGCGTCCGAAGCGCCGGCAGCGACTCCAGCACGCGCAGGTCGACCAGCGGGTTCAGGCCGAGGTCCAGGCCTTCCAGGTTGACCGCCCGCTCGAGACCCGCCAGGTCCGTCACGTCCGCGTCGCGCGCGTCCAGCACCGTCAGCGCCGCCAGCTCGTTCGCGCCGATCAGGCCTCCCGGCGCCTTGCCCAGCGCCGCGCCGACGCGCGCCCGCAGGCCCGCGTCCGGGATCGATACCGGCGGTCCCGGGTCCGTGCCCGGAACGCCCGCGGCGCGGTTCGTCAGCGGCAGATCGGCAAGCTCGCCGCCGTCGCGCCGCAGCCCCGGCACCGCGTACGCGTACAGCTTCCGGTCCGCCCCGTCGACCACCCACAGCGTCTCGCCGTCCGACCACAACCCCTGCGGGTCCGCGTTGCCCGACGCGGCCGTGCCAATATCCCGATCCCGCTGCCGCGCGCCGTCCGACAGACGGTACGCGTACACCTTGCCGCGCCGGTACCACGACACCAGCGCCGTCTCCCCGTCCGACCACACGCCCCACGGCCACCCCGTTTTCACGTCCCCCGTGCGCAGACCGAACTCCTGCCCCTCGGCCCGAGCACCGCCCGACGCGCCGTAGGCGTAGACGTGCGCATCCTCATTGTCGGCCACCCACAGCGTCTCACCGTCCGACCACAACCCCGTCGGCCTGTCGTTGCCCGCCTCGGTCAGCGTCTGCGCATCCAGATCCCGCGACGCCAGCCGCGCGCCGTCCGACAGCCGATGCGCCAGCACGCCCCCGTAATAGTCCCCCACCCACAGCGTCTCGCCGTCCGACCACAGCGCCGACAGGATACTGTCCGAGCCCACATCGAGGTCGCGGTCCGACAGCCGACCGCCGTCCGACAGCGCGTAGGCCCGCACAACCTCGTAGCGGTCCGTCACCCAGACGGTGTCGCCGTCCGACCACACGCCCGACGGCGCTTCCAGATCCGCGAGGGCGATGTCCCGACCCGGCAGCCGCGTTCCCCACGCGGGCGGCGCCGCCGCGCGCGTCACCGTCACCGCATAGGTCCGACGCGTCGCGCCGTCCTCCGCCGTCACCCGCGCCGCGATCTCGTTCGCGCCCTCTTCGAGCGTCGATGTCCGCTCCGTGCCCAGCGTGCTGCCCACCGCGTCCGTGATCTCCACGGACGCATTGGCATCCGTCGGCGTCGCTTCCACCGTCGTCGCCGCCACGTTGTGATCCACCTCGGCCGCGTAGACGGTCGTTTCACTGTCGAACGCGCCGATGTCCACGTCCATCAGGCTCAGGTCCGACAGGCTTGCATCGGCCGACGCGTCCCGTATGGCCACCGCCGCCGACCCGACCGCGACACCCTCCACGCGCGCCGTCACGGTGGCCGTCTCCGGGCTCTCCGTCTCTTCGTTGACGACCGCCGTCAGCGTCGCCGTCACCGACACCTCCCCTGGCCGCAGCACCAGCGCCGCCGGCGTCAACGCGTAGTCCGACTCCGACACGCCCGACACGCTCAACTCGACCGTCCGCTCCCGCGCGTACGTCACGCCGTTCGTCACCGACACCGTCACCGTCGAGGTGCCGCCTTCCTCAATCTCCGCGGGCTCGGCCGTCACCGCGAACGTCGCCACGTCGTCGTCCGTCACCGTCGCCGTCGCCGACGTCGCCGCGCCGAGTTCGTATCCTGCGCCGGCCAGCAGCTCGACCGTCACCGCGCCATCCGCCTCGTCCACCGCGTCGTCTTCCGTCGCCAGGGTCAGCGTCACGCTCATCGCACCCGCCGCCACCGTCACCGTCGCCGGCGGCGCGGACACCAGCGCCGCGGCCTCGTCCGTCACCGACACCGATACGGCGAGGTCCGCTCGCGGCGCCTCGTCCGCCGTCACCGTGTACTCCACATCGCCGCCTTCCGCCACCGACCCCGCGACGGCCGCGATCGACACCGCCGGCACCGGCGCCGGCCGCCGGATCGACAGCGCCACGCGCACGCCGTCCGACGCGCCGTCCCAGTAGCGGCCGTACTCGCTTTTCGGCTGGGTCGCCGCCGTCTCCCAGTAGCGCTCGCCGACCAGCGTCGTCTCCGCGAACGAACGCATCCGGTATCCGTTCCAGTACACCGTCAGTCCTTCCGTTCCCGTCAGGTGCGGGCGCGTGCCGAGCACGAAACGGCCCTGGTTGTTCACCGCCGCCGTGGTCACCGCGTGCCGCGTTCCGCCGACCTCGAAGTCGCCCCCGGCCAGCGACCCGAAGCGCACATCCCCCAACTGGCCGTAGCCGGCGATGTCCACCAGGAACGCGTCGGTCGATTCCAGGGTCAACACGGTTCCCAGCAGTTCCTCGTCGACTTCCGCCAGCGGCGGGTTCGACGGCGCCGCCCACACCGGATCCGTCGCCGCACTGGTGCGCGACGCGCCGCGCCGCTCGACCCGCACCGACAGCGGCCGCCCCACGTCTGCGGCCGTCGGCGCGTAACGCACAGCCGTCGCACCCGCGATCTCTTCCTCGCCGCGCAGCCACTGGTAGGCCACGTCCGGCTGCGGCGCTTCCTCAAAGGTCGCCTCAAGCGTCCCGCCCACCTGCGCAACAGTCTGGATCACAGGCTCCGGAGGCGACTCCGGATCCGTGATCGCGACGCTCGCCGAGCCCAGCGCCGAACCGTCCAACGTGACTTCGATGCGCGCCGTCTCCGGCTCCTCCGCAACACCGTCCGCAATCGCGGCCAGCGTCGCGGTCACGGCGGCCTCGCCCGACGCCAACGTCGGCGTCGTCGGGTTCAGCGTGTAGTCCGCCGCCGACAGCCCCGTCACCGTCAGCAGGACCTCCCGATCCTCCCCGTACGTCACGCCGTTGGTGATCGACACCGTCACTGTCGACGTGCCGCCTTCCTCCAACTCCGCCGGCGCCGCCGCCACCTCGAACTCCGCCGTGTCGTCGTCCGCCACCGTCACCGTCGCCGATGTCCGCGCACCCAGCTCGTAGCCCCACCCCGCCGTCAGCGTCGCCGTCACCGTGCTGTCCGCCTCCACGACCAGATCGTCCGTCGTCGCCGCCTCCAGTCGCGCGCTCGTCTCCTCGGCGCCGATCGTCACCGTCTCCGCCGGCTCCCCGGACAGCATCGCGCCGTCCTCGTCGACGCCCAACGATACCGTCAGTTCCGCGCCCGGCGCTTTGTCCAAGGTGACCGTGAACGTCGCGGCCGTCCCCTCCATCACCGGACTCGCATCCGCCGCCAGCACCGCCCGCGGCGCGCTCGCGCGGGTCACCGTCACCGCGTACCTCCGCCGCGTCGCGCCGTCCTCCGCCGTCACCGTCACGACAATCTCGTTCGCGCCCACCGCCAGGGTCACCTGGTGACCGGGCGCGTTCGCATCCGCGTCCGCCGGGGATATATCGACGACCGCCCCGGCGTCGCCGGCGGTGGCCGTCACCGTCGACGCGTCGACCGCATAGGGGACAGCCGCCGCATACGAAGTCGTCTCGCCCGCGAACGCCCCGATGTCTACCTCCGACAGCGCCAGCGCGGCCAGACTCGCGTCGTCCGACGCGAGGTCACTCGCCGCGACCGTCACCGTGGCCGCGCCGATTTCCTCGCCGTCGATCAGCGCCGCCACCCGCGCCGTCTCCGCCGCCTCCTCCGCCGTGTCGTCCGTCACCGACAACACCGTCGTCGCCGCACTCGATCCCGCCGCCAGCGTCACCGTCTCCGCCAGCGCGTAGTCGGTCGCGTCCACACCGCCGGATACCGACAGCGCGATGGTCGCATCCGCCGCATACGTCACATCGTTGGTAATCGACACCGTCACCGTCGACGTGCCGCCTTCTTCAACTTCCGACGGCACCGCCGTCACCTCGAAGCTCGCCGTCAGCGGCGGGAACACGCGCATCACCGTCACCGCGTACGCGCGAACCGTCTCGCCGTCCTCGGCGGTCACCTCGATCGAGATCTCGTTCGAGCCCCTCGCCAGCGCCACCTGGTGACCGGCCGCATCCGCATCGGCGTCCGCCGGGGTGATCGTCACCTGCGCGTTCGCGTCGCTCGATGTCGCCTCCACCGTCGTCGTGGCCACGCTTCGGTCCACGCTCGCCCGGTAGGTCGTCGTCTCCGCCGAGAACGTGCCGATGTCGACATCCGTCAGACTCAGGCCCGACAACGCGGCGTCGCTTGACGGCGGCGGCGCCGTACCCGGTGACCCTCCACGCGTCACGCGGAACGAACCGACACCCTCCGGTGTCCTGGCGTACGCCTCGTCTCGGGCCAGCTCCGGGAAGTCCACCGCGTCGATCACGGCGTTACCGTTGTCCTCCGTATCGGACAGCACCACGCTCTCTCCGCCCGCCGAGAGCTTGAAGTTCGCGTGCAGGCCGGGACTGTCACCGGAGTCGTCGTCCGCCCACACCAGCAGACGGCCGCCGGCCCTGATCGATGTGCCTTCCGGGAATTGCCACTTCTTTGGCCTATCACGCCTGTCCGACAGATACATGCCGGACAGGTCGATTGCCGAAGCGGTCGTGTTGAACAGCTCGATCCAATCGTCATACTCGCCCTGCGGATCCGCCACGGTGCTGCCGTTCGACGCCATCAACTCGTTTATCACCACCGCGGCCGCGGCCGGACTCGCATCGTCGTCGCGTACGGTCAGGCTCGCGCTGGCCGGCGACGCCACCACGTAGCCCTGGCCACTCGTGAGCGTCACCGTCAGCAGGCCGTTCGGCTCATCCACCGTGTCGTTCGGGATCTGGATGCCAAGCAACGCCTCGCTCGCGCCCGCGGGCACGGTCGCCGATGTCGGCGGGGAGGCCGGCAGGTAGTCCTGGTCCCTGCCTTGGGTGACCTGCACGCCCACCGCCAGATCGCCGCTCGGTGGCGGCGCCGCACTTATCGTGAGCGTCGCCGTGCCCCCTTCGGTGACCGGTCCGTCCGCGGCGATCGCGATCTCCGGGACAACCGGAGTCGCGCGCCCCGGCGAGGCGACAACGGGCGCGCTGAACGCGCCGGTCGCTTCGGGCGAGCGGCCGTACGACACGTCGGTGGCGAGTGCGGGGAAGTCGACGCTGTCGATCACCACGTTGTCACGGGCATCGATATCCGACAGCACGACGCTCTCGCCGCCTGCCGAGAGCTTGAAATTCGTGTGCAGCCCAGGGCTGTCGCCGGAGTCGTCGTCGGCCCACACTAGCAGATAGCCGTCCGCCGCGATCGCCGTGCCCTCCGGGAACTGCCACTTCAGCGGGTTGGTCGCCTTGTCCGACAGGTACATCCCCGACAGATCGATCGCATCGGTGCCCCAGTTCAACAGTTCGATCCAGTCGTCGTCGTCCCCCTGGGGGTCCTCGATCGTCCCACCGTTGGACGCCATGAGTTCGTTGATGACGAGCGTGGTGGGAGTCGTGCCCGCGTCCACTTCGTCGTCCGATTGCTCGGCGGCCGGCAAGGTGTACGTGAAAAGGTAGCGCGGCAGATCGTCGGCGTAGGCGGACACGCGCGCGGTGAATACGCCATCGCCCGCCGTGGCGTCGCCGTCCTCGCCGGCGTCCCCCATGGCAACCGACGTGAACTCGCCGCTCGACCCGGCGTGTTGCACGGTGGCGGCGGTCGCCGCGCGTGCCGCGGCCGCTTCCACGCTCATCGCCAACGCAATCACGGCCAGACATAGCATCGTCGCCGACCGCAGCGCGTGGCGGCCGAATGTCCCGCGCCAAAGCGTCAGTACACCCATGGCCGCGCTTGCTTGATCGCGAGTTCGTTCGCGGCGGTGACCTTGAACTCGATGTCCATCGCGAACTCGTCCTCTTCGCTGACGCCGTACAACGTCGCGAAGCGGGCATGAATCGTCCCCAACGCCGCGTGCAACGTCGCCGTGTGCGCCTCGCTGAGCACGCGGACCTCGTCCGCAACCAGGTTCGACCGGCGCACCACCGTCGTTTCGAAGTTCTCGCCCTCGCCCTCGCCCAACAGCAACTCCTCCGGCACAGCCGCGGCGGACGGGTTGGTCACCAGTTCCTCGCCGATCTGCGTGTTGACGTAGTACGCGTTAGGCGTGCCATAGACCGGGTCGTCCGAGACCGCCACACCGTTGGCCCGCTCATCGCTGAAGTTGGGATGCAGCAGCACGCCCATGGCCGCCATTTTGTGATCCACCCGGTAGAACGCGCGCTCCTCGAAGGCGCGCAGGTTCCACATGCTGGCGAACACCTGTTTGACGGATTCCTCCAAATGCCCCTCCGTCGGGTGGTGCGTATACGAGTCGTAGAGGCCGGCGCCACTGAAGCCCCGCAGGTCCTCGTTGTTCGTGCTCGACCGGCAACGGATCGACGTGTCCGCCGGAAACAGCGCCTGCAGCGCGGCCAAGGACGTGCGCATCCACTCTGGCATGGCGCCGTTCTCGATGCGCCGCCGCAGCTTCTTCAGTTCGGCGTCGCGCGTGCCGATGCTCGCCTGGAAGTCAGCATCGCCGAGCATTTCGTCGATGGTGTCGTAGAAGCCGTTGTGCTTCATGAACTCGTCGTAGTAGTAGAACGGCAGCGCGTAGCCGTCGGGCACCGCCACATCCGGCAGGGCGAGAGTGCGCAGCACGGCCAGGTTGGCGGCCTTCACACCGAAGGTGTCCGAGTCATTGAAGACGATCCCATCCAGATCGCTGTAAGTGGTCACCGCGAGGTTCCGGGGCGGCGTCTGCGCTGCATCGGGGCGGCGTGCCGCGTGGTGCGCCGCCACCTCATCCACAGTCGACTCGGTAATCGAGAAGCCGGTCCTCGACACGGCCTCGCCCGTGTCGGGGTCGGTCCATTCGAACCGCGTTTGGGAGTTCGCCGCCACCTCGAAACGCACGTACTTCCCGACGAGCGCGGCGATAGCAGGGTCGTCTAACGCATTTCCGATGTACGCGTTCGGCACGCCGTCCTGGATGGCGCGCAGGTTGACGTGCGACAGTGGCGTCTGCCGATCGAGCGAAATGACGCCGCCGACCGCGGGCAACTCGTTCGGTATGCGACGCAGGAGCGCCACGTCCTTGAACGTCGGCCGCTCGCTGCCGTCGAACACCCGCAGCAGCCCGTAGCCCACGGCCGCGTTCAGTGGACTGAAGATCGAAGCCTCGAACAGATCCTCATCGAGGTACACGGGTACGCGCGAAGCGTCGTACTTGGCCTTCTGCGCCTCGTACCGCGCCAGCCCGGGCCCCGCCGCCGGGTGGTAGACGAGGTTATTGCGCAGAAACGGCATGCTCGCCGCGATCAGCTCGTGGCTCCTCGCCACCGAATTGAAAGACCAGGAATTATGTGGCTGATATTGGTAGCGGAACGTTCCAACCTCGCCGCCCGGTCCCACAACGTTCGGGAAGTAGGTGATTTCTCCGAGCATGTGATTCGGCCTGTAGAGTTCAAACCTGTCCCACCGGAGAGCGTAAAGCCAGAAGTTGAGATGCGCGCTCCAGCGATTGGAGTTCATGAAGTGGACAGCAGCCCTGGGCCTCCGGAAATAGGACACTACGAACTTGATGTGTTCGAGCTCGCCCAGATGGTGGTCCCAAACTTCCCGGTGGCCCTGGAAGGACAGCTCCTGGAACGTGGCCATGTCCGGGATGGCGACAGCGCCGTCTCCGATCGGGATCGACCCTGCCCTATTCAACGGTGCCCGGGCACCCGCCTCGGCATGCCGGAGTTCCGCCAGATCGTCGGTGCCGTCGCCGTCCACGTCGCCGGCCGCGCCCGTCGAGTACGTCGCCACCCGGTACGCCCCGTCGGACCCTGCACGCAGCGGCTCGCTCAGCACGACGCTGCCTTCCTGTCCCCGGTGGACCGCGACAGCATACTCCGTGGCAGTATCGTCCGGCGACGCGCGGTAGTACAGAACGTGGTATCGGTCCGTCGCGCTGGGCACCTCGATCCGTACCCGGTCGTCGTCGCCAACCGAGAAGGAAACCGTACCGCCGTCGGTCTGCGCCTGGCCCACGCCGGCAGCCGCGCAGCACGCGACAGCCGCGCCCAAACGGCGCCACCCGGTCCCGCGGCGCTTGCCATGGGCCTTACTGCCAGCACCGTCCGCATCAGGGTGGACGAAGTCGTAGCTCCACGCTTCGCGCCGACCGCCACGAGCCCGCGTATCGCGCGCAAGCGTCTGTCCATGTAGCCGCTCGAACGAAACCCGTGCCGTCCGGCGGAGCCAACGACACGAGGTTCGCGCCATGCCGACGCCGACGTCCGAGAATCCCGGGTGCCGACAAGCGTTCCGGAACCGATCAGCAAGTCGGTGTACGTCACTGCGTCCGGCAGCACGGCGCGCGCGGCGTCCGCGGTCGGTCAGGATGTCAAGTGAGATTCTCATTCGAGTGTCTGCGCCTCGCGACCGAGGACGTTCAGCCCCGCACGGCCGTCGAGCGGGGCGAAGTCCGCGATGCGGTTGCCGCCGAGGTCGAGTTCCTCGAGCCGCGTCAGGGACGCGAGCGCCGCCCGCTGGTGCGCACCGATCACCGCCGCCGGCATCTGGCCCAGCGCCGCCTACACGGGGTCCCGCAGAGCCGCGTCCGCAATCGACTCCGCCGACACCGCCCGGCTCTTCAGCCGTTGACCATCGAAACATCACCGTAGTCGATGGACCGGAAGACTGTCGCCCTCAATTTGTAGTGTTTTTCACGGCCATCGACATCGGCCGGTTGCCCGCGGCACGCGCCGCGCCGCGAGGCTGTCCGTTGTCAACGGCGGCGTGCGGTCAGGTCATCGCGGGCGTTGTGCTCGACGGTGTTGTTCGGGTTGCGCTCCCGGGCGCCTAGCCGCCGCGAGGACCGGCTGGCGCCGGTGCGGCCGCGGCGCCCACGAGCAAGCAAGACATGCGCCACTCCGCATGGGAGCGACGAAACCCGTGTCATCCTTCAGGAGCGGAAGGATGGGTCCCTCGCCGATGGTCATCTCGCGCGACTTCGCCGACCAATGCGCCTCCTCCTATCGTTCATTGTGACGATTCCGCACGGAAACCGCTTGCCTCCCACGAGTAGTCTCGCGCCTTTCCCAAGGAGACGCCGTCGTTGCTCGCGTCCGTCGCGGCGAGCTTGTCGGTGGCCAACGTCTCCCCGGCGAGAGACCCATGGGGAAAGGAGCGATTCGGAGGGCGTGCCCGGCCCCCGGCGCGTCAGCCGGGCGTCCGCGGAACGTCCGGCACCGCCAGCACGACCTTCACCAAGTCCACCTGGCGGGAGACGCCGAGCTTCGCGAAGACGCGCCTGACGTGCCACCGCACCGTGGTTTCGCTTCGCGCCGTGGCACGCGCGATGTCGCCGATGGTCCCGCCCTCGGCCAACGAGACCACCACGCGGCTCTGCGCCCGCGTGAGACCGAGAAGGGCCTGGATCTCCGAAAGATCGCGGTCGCTATTCGCAGACCACACCGTCGCCGTCCCCGTCCCGCATGTGGCGGTACGCGGGATGGCCGCGCGGCACCGGCGCGATGCCGTGGCGCCGCGCTTCGGCGCACGTGATCCGACCGTTTCCGTTGTCGTCCCAGAGCGCCAATGCGTCCACGTCTGTGTCGGTACGCGCGCGGTCGGACGGCACCCTGGACGCGGGCCGATGGCCGGAGGCGCATCCCAGCACCTCCATACCGGTCGTATCGCACGCGGACAGGATCCGCTCCGCCGCCGCCGCCTCGGCGCCGTCGATGGTCAGCCCGTACTTGCGCCGGACATCGAGCGTTCTCGCGACGAACCAGCAGCCGTTCAGGGCCGGTGTCCACTCGGCGACGTTCTTGCCGCTCTCCTGGTGCCGATTCACGCTCGGGCCCGCCAAAGTCAGGTTCAGCAGGTCCGACGCGAATGCCGACTTGACCGACGTCGGCGCGGAGCACAGGCCGCTGTCGTGGCTGTTGCAGGAATTCAACATCCATGTTTGACAAGAACTCGTGCTCTTCAACTACCGCCAGCTTAGATGACACACCTGAGGAGATGAGGGCCGTATCGCGACCGGAAGTTGTCATTAACGCCTGGGAGCGTCAACGACGTTGAGCGATGCCGCGCCTTTTGCCGGACGAAAATATCGTGATGGCGCCGTCCGGCGGCGTGATCTCCTACTCGACGCAGTCGACTTTGTCGTAGGACAAAGACCGCGACCCCGATTCCGTTTCCGATGAGCTTGTTGCCGACAAAGATCAAGTGGTCCGTTGTCGCCATCGGGCCGCGGCTCCCGGGGCGCATCGCTCGAACGCCCAGCCGCGCCCCAAACTCTCGCATTGATCGCATGATGTTTCCTTCCGCCATTCGACTCATCGCTAACTGATCACCGATCCCTGGCGGGCGGCGGACATGCTTGAGGTCAGCAGATCGCCGAATCCGGCGTCTTCCACCCGGCCGGCGAAGGACGGGCGGCTGCCGCTGCAGCCGAACCTGTCCGTGCCGGGATCGTAGGACCAGATGTTATCGAGCACCGGCACGTCGCCCTCCAGGCCCACCACGTCCGTGATGGCCACGACCTTGCGCTTGCCGTTGCTGAAGCGCGACGCGTGGACCACCAGGTCGACGGCGGACATCACCTGGTTGCGTATCGCCGACAGCGGCATTTCGCCGGCGCCCATCATGACGAGGTACTCGAGGCGGCTGATCGCGTCGCGCGGGCTGTTCGCGTGGACGGTCACCATGGACCCCGGGTGTCCCGTGTTCATCGCCTGCATGGCTTCGAGCGCCTCGGCGCCCCGCACCTCGCCGACAACGATGCGATCGGGGCGCATCCGCAGGGCATTCTTCAGCAGGTCCCGCATCGAGACTTCTCCGCCGCCTTCCGCCGACGGCGCGCGCGACTCCAGGCGCACAACATGGGGTTGCTGCAATTTCAGTTCGGCGGCGTCCTCCAGCGTGACGATGCGCTCCTCTTCGCCGATCATCCCGGACAGCGCGTTCAGTATGGTCGTCTTGCCCGCGCCGGTGCCGCCGGACACCACCACGTTGAGCTTCGCCCGGGCGGCCAGTTCCAGCATGGTGACCATGCCGGGATGCATGGCGCCGCCGCGCGCGAGATCGGCGAGCGAGAATCCGCCCTGGCGGAATCGGCGGATGGAGATCGCCGCGCCGTCGATCGCCAGCGGCGGAACGATGATGTTGACCCTGGAACCGTCCTCGAGGCGCGCGTCGCACATCGGGCTGAGCTCGTCCACGCGTCGCCCGACGCCTTCGGCGATGCGCTGCGCCAGGCGCGTAAGGTGATCGAAGTCGCGAAAGCGCACATCGATCCGGCTCAACACCCCATGCTTCTCGATATAGACCGAATGCATGCCGTTGACCAATATGTCGCTGATGTCCGGATCCCGCAGCAGGGGACCGAGCGGCCCCAGTCCGCGCATCTCGTCGACTATCCGCTGGGCGAGCGCCCGGTGGACGCCGGCGATGGAAGGCGCGCCGGTCGCGGTTTCAAGTTGGCGCAGAAGCTGCAGCACCACATCGGCCAGGTCATTCTCATCGAGGGACTGGGCCGTTTCCGGGTCCAGCTTTTCGAGGACGCCATGATGATAGAAGGGCACGATGGCTTCGAAACGGTCCTGCTCCGCGCTGCCTCGGGCGCGACCTGGGATTCGCGCGTCGATTGTTGCCGGTTCTGCGGCAGCGCGCGCCTGCGCTGGATCGATCGGGGCATGTTAGGCGCTCCCCAGAGGCGCTGTGGCCCCCGATTCGAGGCGAGCGTCCCGGCGGCTTCGCCCCCCGAAGCGCCTGTTCCATGGGTGGCTGGAGATGCTTGCCTCGGGCAAGTTCAACCCCCGAATTTCAAGCGGCTTTGCAATTCGCGCCGCGCCCGACGCGAGCGGCCCGCCACCGGCGCCATCCGCTTCGGCCCTCGCGTGCGAGGAGGCCCCTCGCGCCCCCGGACCGAAGGCTACCGGCCCTGTCGTCGACCATGAAACAACCTCCACTGGTCGCTTACGGTCCAACAAAACGCAAAGTGCGCCTGATATCCACGATCTCTTCGATAGCATCCTTCAACTCTTGCGCGGTGGGTGTCGCGTGTACCTCGCCCTCCAGCGGATTGGCGCCGTAGCCCCGGTCAACGCACTCTTCAAGCAGCGCGATCGCGGCTAGCTCATGCGGGCTTGTGTTGCCGCCTATGTAGATGGCGTGAATGCGAACGCCGCGCCGCCCGGCGATGTCGCAGGCTTCCCGGAACCAGTCGTCGAGCCGGTCCGTAACGGGCGCCTGCAAATCGGCTGTCGGGGACGACCTTAGCCAGGTGGGAACCGAAAAGGGTGCGACGTCGGCCACCGGCGGGCCGTCTCCGACGCGGACCAGTTCATCCGGCCGGCCATACGCGCTGAACGGTGCATGCGGCCTGCAGTAGTGCCCGTTCTGCACCGGTCGACCTTCGAAGCCGAAGGCGTTCGTCGGATCCACCAGAACGTCTACCGCGTCCGTTGCCTTGGCCGGCGAATTGTCATCGTGGCCTCGGAAAAGTTGCCAGGGCGTCATGTCCTTGAGCGCGTTCTCCCAAACCATACGGTATGCGTTGATGACTACCCGATCCGTCGGTATCGCTGGATTCAGAGCCGACACGTCAGGGTGGAACGCCTGAAAGCCGTCGAGTACCGCGGACATGCCGGTTGCGGTAAAGACGCCGCTCGAGTCGACATCGAAATTGGTTGCAAAAGTTGTCGCGTCTTCGGCGGACATGGCTGCTCGATAGTCGGCAAAGCTGGTGGATCTGAAAATGGAGTGACACCGCCCGGAGTTGAAGGTCGGGTTACTAGTGATCGCCTTGGCGGGATCGAAGGACCCAAAGGACCGCCCGCGCCGAGGGTCGCCGAAGAAGTTGGCGCCGTCCGATACGATCACGATGGCCTTCTCCACGAGCTGCGAGCAGCCCTGGGTCGTTCCACCCGGAAGGCACGGCGTGCGCGGCAAGTCGTCGCCGGACACGCTCTTGGTATTCCACACGTCGCGCCAAAGGGGAGACAGCGTTCTCAGGCCCCAGACGATACCGAGGTGCAAGAAGGTCTGGCCGAAATAGGTTCTCGAGTGCAACTTGACGACGTCGAAGCTGTTCGCCGTCTGCAGGGTCGTGAGATCGTCCGTCAGCGGCACGACGAATGCTTCCGGACAGAGGAGCCTGCCGCCCCGGTCCAGGCTGCGCAGGTGCCAATGATTCTCGGATCTGGGCAGGTCGGTGAAATACGGATTGAAGGTCGGATCCAGCGTTTTATGTATGACGCGGTCCAGGGAAGCGTCGGCGAAGCCATGAATAGTTGCATCGGGCCAGGAGTACGCCGTGAAACGGGTATTCGGATCGTTCGCATCGGGAGGCGCATCGGATAGGTGCAGCGGCAGGTCATGGATGCTGGTCGATCCGGGCTCCCAGCCGCCCATCGTTTTCTTGGCGGGCCAGTTGTCCGTATCCGTGGGATCCCAGATGACGGGCCTCGCGTTCGGGTCCCAGTACGCCCCCCATCTCGCCATCACGCAGCCGTTCCAGAAGTCCTCGCCTCGCGTGTCCCATGTGCCGACGTCGCTCGCTTGTGCGGAGACGTCCGCTGCTTCGGCCTGACGCAGGTTCCAGTCGGTGGCGGTCAGGAAGTCGGGCAGACTGCGCGCCGCCAGCGGCCCCATGTCGTCGCCCGTGCCGTAGGAATGGAACGTGTCGACCCAGTGTCCCCCGGTGTCCCGCGAGGTCTGCGTGCTGTACTCGGCGCCGGTGAGCATGCGCACGTAGCGCTCCTTGGCGTCTGTCTGATTCGAGCCGGAAGTGTCGGCGACGTTGACGACGTTCGAGTACGGCACGAGCGAGACCGTGACGATGCCGGGATTCGTCTTCGATACATCGTCCACCGTTTGCGCGATCGCGCCGATGGCATCTTTCAACGCGTCCAGCCGCGTGACCGACCAACCCGAGGGTTTGATGCCCATCGACGACGATATGTCCAGGGCGAGGGCGAATTCGAACTGGCTCGCGTCGAATTCCACTATGACCTGCTCCCCCGTGAGGGACGCCGAGACGCCGGTGCGGCCGGCCGCCCAAAGGTTCTTGAACGCGTAGGTGGCGTTTCCCTCGACCTTGATGGTCGTCCGGTTGGTCGAGAAGTCGTGGTCTACGACGATGTCGTCCTTGGCTATGGTCACATCGCCCAGCAGACCGCGCATGAAGTCCGCGACGCGTTCCTTGATCTGGTCCTCGGCGGTTGTCAGGTTTCCGCGCATGAAGTGGGCGGAAGCGGAAACGCCGGCGCGCATCGCCGCGTCGATCTCTTCCTCCTGCGCCTCGCGCCAGCCATAGTTCGATAGCATCCCGCCGAAGCTCGCCATCGCCAGCATCGCCAGGCTGCCGCCGATGAACATGGCGCCGCTCTTGCGGGATCGGGCGAACGCCACGAGAGACCGCGTCAGGCGTTCCGCCCACACCCGTGATTTCACCGTCCTGTTCTGCTGCCGGATCATCATTCGGTCCAATTCGTCGCGGCTGGGTTCAGGCACACACTCCTGCTTGACGTCTTAGCGCTTCGACATCACGCGCCGGCCGCTTCGTATGCTTCTTCCGATCCCGCGTTCCCACGACCATCGTCGTCGACCAAGACCGCTTCGCAGGCGTCCACTCTCACCGAGCCAGTAGGCTCGGTTGCTTCGTCGCCTGCCGCGCCCCCGCAACACCACAACGCCGCGAACCGCGCTCTCGCCGTCGGCATCCAGAACGCGATCCGGGCGGTCACCGTCGAGCGCCCGCACCCGTCTCCCTTCGACCTCGACCAGCTGTCGAACCGCGTCGCGCCTCTCGGTATCGCACCGCTCGCCCGCCCCTTTCGGACACTGGCCGATCGGGAGTGCTGGCAGAATCCCATCCGTTGGCCATCGAAACATCACCGTAGTCGATGGCCCGGAAGACTTTCGCCCCCAATTTGTAGTGTTTTTCACGGCATCGACATCGGCCGGTTGCCCGCGGCACGCGACGCGCCGCGAGGCTGTCCGTTGTCAACGGCGGCGTGCGGTCAGGTCATCGCGGGCGTTGTGCTCGACGGTGTTGTTCGGGTTGCGCTACCGGGCGCCTAGCCGCCGCGAGGACCGGCTGGCGCCGGTGCGGCCGCGGCGCCCACGAGCAAGCAAGACATGCGCCACTCCGCATGGGAGCGACGAAACCCGTGTCATCCTTCAGAAGCCGGAGGATGGTCCTCGGCGATGGTCGTCTCGCGCGACTTCGCCGACCATTGCGCCTCCTCCGATTGTTCATTGCGACGACTCCGCGCAGGAGCCGCTCACCTCCGAAAAGTAGCCTCGTGCCTTCCCGAGGAAGGCGCCGTCGCTGCCCGCATCGATCACGGCGAGCTTGTCGGTGGCCAACGTCTCCCCGGCGAGAGACCCATGGGGAAAGGAGCGATTCGGAGGGCGTGCCCCGCCCCGGCGCGTCAGCCGGGCGTCCGCGGAACGTCCGGCACCGCCAGCACGACCTTCACCAGGTCCACCTGGCGGGAGACGCCGAGCTTCGCGAAGACGCGCCTGACGTGCCACCGCACCGTGGTTTCGCTTCGCGCCGTGGCACGCGCGATGTCGCTGATGGTCCCGCCCTCGGCCAACGAGACCGCCACGCGGCTCTCCGCCCGCGTGAGACCGAGAAGCGCCTGGATCTGGTTCGCGTCGATGTCCCCGCGCCCGACCGGGTAGACGGCCAGCACGAGCGCCGCGACGCGGCTCGGGCGCGGGTCCGCCCCTCCCCCGCCGATGGGACACGCGTGCAGCACGAGCCGCTGCGAATCCGGTCTTCCCACGGTCATCGAGGTGCTCGCGCCCTCACCGCCGAAGCGCGGCAGCGCTCTCGCTAGCAGTGTCCGCAGGCGCCTGTCGTCTTCCGCCGCCGAGGCGTGCAGGAGGCCGCCCCATTCGGTGAGCCCCTCGCCTTTGCGCAGAAGATTCCGGGCGCGGTCGTTGGCCGCAACGATCCGCCCGCGCGGGTCCAGCTGAATGACCCCGCAGCGGGTGTTCTCGAGCAGCGCGGCGAGTGACGAGCCCAGCGCCCGCGCATCGACCATCGCCTGCCGAACCCGCACGAACTGACGAAGATGGGGGAGCAGACGCTCGATCGTCCCGACCCGGTCGAAGGACCAGCCGCGCGAGTCGACGGGATCGCCGACGGCCCATACGATGCGCGAGCCCCGCGGCCCATCGAGACGCACGTTGACGCTGTCGCCGGCCATGTGGCGCGACAGCGACTCGTTGTAAACGCGGGAGTGCTTTATCTCCTCCTCGGTGAAGAGCGAACGGACAGGGACGATCTGGGAGTCGGGCAGTTGCCTGATGCGCGGGAGGCGTTCGTCCGTGGGATAGTAGACCTCGAAATATTCCCGCTCCAGTTCTTCGTCTCGTTCCCCGCGGTAGCAGAGCCGCGAAAAGAAGAGATTGAGCTCTCCCGGCGAATCGCTATCGCCGAACACCAGAAAATTGCCTCGCGACTCGCAGAACTCATCGATCAGGCGGGAGGCCGCCAGCCATCCGGAATCGTCGAGCACCGCCGCGTGCAGCGACATCAGGATGCGCTCGAACAGCTCCTGCTTGCTCATACGGATCCAACCCTTTCCGACCGCGGCTCGGTCGTTGAACAGATGCTAAACATTTGATTGCCATTTGAAGCCCTCCAAATGGAGGGATACCCGTAGTTTAGAGGGTGCAATTTCGGGTCTTGCCCCCGAATACTCGCGCTAGCTGGTCACCGCGTCTAGCACTTCTCGGGACCAACATGGAACGCGACGGGATGCGGAGCCATGGTCGAAAGTGGCGTACGGGTGAGTTCGGTTGTGCGGCGTGTCTCTGCCGAAATCAAATTGGGAAAAATCGGTTCCGTCAAGAAGAGCGCGCGGCGCATGGGCAACGATAAAGTGGTTTCGCTGGCGGCGCCGGCGGCGGTTGAAAACGCGATGACGAAGCTGCTGCGCACGGGCGCGCGACGGCTGATCGAGGCGGCGGTGGCGGCGGAGCTCGAGGGGCGCCTGACGGGGGGAACAATTGCCGGACGGACGGCGGCGGCTGGTTCGCAATGGCCACCTTCCGCGCCGCGAATTTCTGACCGGGATCGGCGCTCCTCGCCTTCCGTCACCTGATCGCCATCCGCCGCGATCGCAACGGTCATCGTGTCCTGCGCCCGTGCGCTCGCGCTGAACCCCGAGGCGAGAATCAAGGCGACCGCCGCCCGCAAGGCGACGGAGGTTCTGTGACCGGGGATGGCGGGACGTCTGACGCCCTACCCGGGCCTCTTGGCGCGACAGCGACATGGCGTCGCACGACGGTCTAAGCCTGCGCGGGGTGCGCGAGACGCTGGAGCCGGGTCAGTTGCGCAGTCGTCATCGTGTACGTGTCCTCATCGCGGCGCCCGCAAGTCGACCTGTTCGTCCGCGCCGAACACGCGCAGCGTCGCGATGCCTTCCAATACGGAGAAGTCCCCGATCCGGTTGCCCCCCGCGTCCAGGCGGACCAGGCCGGGCAGCCCGGCCAATGGCGCGACGTCCGTCACGCGGTTGTCGCGCACATCGAGCGTCGCCAGCCGCCGCAGTCCAGCCAGCGGCGGGAGATCGGCCACGGCGTTACCGTCTAGGCGCAGCGCCCTCAGTTCCGCCAGGCGGACAACCGGACCGAGATCGGCGATCCGGTTGTTCCCGAGGTCGAGCACCTCCAGGCGCGTCAGCGACGACAGGGCCTCGACGTCGGGCAGGTCGTTGCCCCGAACCGACAGGCGCCGGAGGCCAGCCAGCCCGGTCAGCGCCCATGGATCCGACACGGCGCCGTCGAGGTTGAGCGACTCGAGCGCGGGCAGCGATTCCAGCACGCGCAGGTCGACCAGCGGGTTCAGGCCGAGGTCCAGGCCTTCCAGGTTGACCGCCCGCTCGAGACCCGCCAGGTCCGCCACTCCCGCGTCGCGCGCGTCCAGCACCGTCAGCGCGGCCAGCTCGTTCGCGCCGATCGGCTCCCCCGGCACCTTACTACTCTACCCCCTGCTCCATCACGCGGTCGTCATCCACATCGAAGGCCGGCCGCTGGAAATCCACCGCCATGGTCAACCGCCACGGCGAACGGCTGCTCGCCCGGCGTAGCGGCGCCGCTCTGCTTGCCCGCTTGCAGGGGCGGGACTGACCCCTCCAGACTTCGCCCCGATCGCCTCTGTGTCGCGATCGCAACGGCGGCGCGCATGTCCTCCCCGCCGGGCCGCGCCATTCTGTACTTCGATGCGCTCGACGCAAAACCGTACGGTGGGTGTTCGGGCGCCCGATTCCGGCCGGCGCGCTCTCCCGGATTCAGCACAGGACAAACGGACTCGATCGCCTGGGCGGACCCCGCGAGGGACACCCGCAGATCGACGGGGATTTCGCCCGGGGGCTCCATCCGGACGAAAAGCGACCAGTTGGACTTGAGCGAGCGGACAAGGTTGTCGACATCGGCGTCTCGTGCGACCAGGCAATCCGGCCTGTCGCCACAACGATGCCACGCGCTCCGCCAGCCGCGGTGATCGTCCCGGGTCAGATCCAGCCCCCATCCCATGAGCAGGTCGACGGTACTCCCCCACCCCGGCCGCGGGTCGAAGGCGTTGGCCGACAGACGGGCCAACGCGGGGTGGGCAACGCGAACGTCGAGCCCCGGCCGGCAGCGAACCTCCAGGGTGGCCTGTTGGCCATCGCTCGACTCGATGGCACCCGCGTGCGCAACCTTGCCGTCCGCGACCCGCCAGTCCGCGCCAGCCCCGAAAGACACCGCCGAAAGCAAAGCCGCCGCGATCAATGCCCGCCGCCGCATCATGTATTCAGCCCACCATCAAAAAAGATATTTTACGACTGTTCGCGCGCCATCGTTGTCCCTCCGGCGGCACGGGCCGGATGCGTCCGCGTTCGGCCATGGACGCGCAAGTTGCCGCCAAGCACCCGCCCAACGTGGTAGGCGGACCCGATCCTCTTTTCCCGGAGGGCCGGATCCCTGCGCCACCCTGCGACCCCCGACGGTCGACAGCGGTGACGCAGACAAGTATCCATGTTGCAAATATTGTGTCTCGGCGTACCTTCGCTCGCCTCCTGGGTTGGTGTTTTGGCGACGTGGCGGGGAGCTGGGGTTGGTATCCACGGGAGTTGCCCGGCGTCGGCGGGCGTCTCTCCGCGGATTGAGAGTGTCCGGCTGATCGGAGTGCCGTTGGTCCTGGAGCCTTGGCTCCGGTCGCTGACGCTCCCTTCGCAAAGGCTCCAGGACCAACGAAGGCGCTTACGCCGGCACGCGACCCTGCGAACCGACGGGGTCCGGCGACCAGAGCCGATCATGCCCAAGCAGGGTGTTGGCCAGCACCAGCATCTTGCGCATGATCGCCGTGAGGGCCACCTTCGGTGGCTTGCCTCGTTCACGGAGTTCACGGTACTTGCGAACGAAGTCCGGGTTGTGGCGGATCGCGCTGACCGACGCCATGTAGAGCAGGCGCCGCGGCCTGGCCCGGCCGCCGTGGATAAAGCTCCGCCCCTTCCAGGTTCCCGACTCGCGCGTCATCGGCACCAAGCCCGCCAGGCTGGCTGCCGCCTTGCCGTCGATCGTGCCCAGTTCCGGCATCTTCGAGAGCAGGCCCGCGGCGGTGACCGACCCGATTCCGGGCACGGAGGTCAGCACCTTGTCGCCCGCGATCAGCTTCGCGACCTCGGCGTCCAACGCCGTGATTTGCCGGTCTATCTGGGCCAACCGGTTCCGCAACTGCCGCTTCAGCAGCTTGTGACGTGCGTGCTTCTTGCGGTTCAAAGCGGCGGTGCGGTCCTTCACCAGCGCGTCCCGCGCCGTCTGCGGTTCGTCCAAATCGCGCCGCGTCGGCGACGCCAAGTTCACCCGCCGAAGGTCGAATGCCGCGCCCATCATGGCCAGCACGCGAGCATCCACCGCGTCCGTCTTGGCGTGCTCGCCCAGGGCCTGCGCGAAACGCCGCGCCCGCTTGGCGTTCACGCACGAAAGCGGCAGCGTCTCCGCCAGCGCCTCCTCGAAGGCCCGGTGCCAGGGGCCCGTGGACTCGTATGCCAAACAGTCCGCCTCGGGCCCGATCCGGGCGGCCAGCGCCTCGAATCCGGCAGCGTCGTTGGTAAACTGTGCCGTCCGCCCCGAGGGAAGCTGGTGGGCGTCCAGATGTGCCTTCGAGATATCAACACCAACTGTATTGGGGGTATGACTCGTCATGCTTTCCTGTCTCCTGTGCTTGTCATGCGAGCCTTGACGCTCATGTGTCCATTCAGGACATTGGGAAAGACGGTGGCGACCACACTGCTGGTCGGCCCCGAAGGTCAGCCCGTCAACGGTCCGGCCACCGCCGCCCACGGCGCTCCGGAGTGCCGTGGGCGGGACTATTGAAACAGACAAGCCCGGCAACTTTTCCCTGCACGTCCAGAATCGTGTGCGCGGTGTGCAGTTCGTGCTCCAGGCGAGCCACTTGCGCCTCCAGCGCGCGCACCTTCGCATCCAGCGGATTGCGTTCGGCCGGTTTCGCGCCGCGCTTCTTCGAGGCCAACTCCCGCAGCGAGCCCTTGCGCCGCGCCTTGCGCCAAGCCGTCAGATGCGAGCTGTACAGCCCCTCGCGGCGAAGCAGCCGACCCACTTCGCCGCGCCGCGTGCAGCGCTCCGCCTCCTCGATGATCCGCAGCCGATACTGCGCGCTGAACTGGCGCCGCTTCGGCTTGGCCACGACCTCCGGGTCAGGCCCCGGTCTTGGGCGCCCGGCCCTGGGGGCCTCGTCGCTACGCTCCTCAGCCCCCAGGGCCGAATAGGAAACCTCATTCAATGTCATCGCGTCTCTCTCTGCGGTCATCGGTCTTCACCTCCACCGCCCTACAGTAATTCCAAAGGTTGCTAGTGTTCCGTCACAAATAAGATTAGGGATATTGGTGATCGGGCTTTAGAATGTGACGGGAAGGCGCTGTTGGGGGACGGCGGAGGTTTCCCATGCGGAAGATATACGTGGTTCGGCTGACGGAGGAGGAGCGGGAGTGGTGCCGCGAGGCGGTTCGGAAGTTGTCGGGCGGCAGCCAGAAGGCGCGGCGTGCGCGGATCCTGCTGCAGGCGGACGAGGACGGGCCGTGTTGGACGGACCGGCAAATCTCGGAGGCCTACTCGTGCCGTCGGCAGACGGCGGAGAACGTCAGGCGGCGCTTCGTGCTGGAAGGCTTCGCGGCGGCGCTGGAGCGCAAGCGCCGGGCGTCGCCGCCGGTGGAGAAGCGGCTCGACGGCGAGCAGGAGTCGCAGTTGATCGCGCTGCGCCTGGGCGCGCCGCCGCCGGGCTACGCGAACTGGTCGCTGCGGCTGTTGGCGCGGCGCGCGGTGGAGTTGGAGATCGTCGAGTCGTTGAGTCACGAGACCGTTCGGCGGACGCTAAAAAAAACGGCGTCAGCGGACGCAAGGTCGCGTACTGGGTGATTCCGCCGGAGGCCGACGCCGAGTTCGCGGCGAACATGGAGCGGGTGCTGGACGCCTACGCGAGGCCCTACGACGCCGCTTGGCCGGTGCTGTGCATGGACGAGCAGCCAGTGCAGCTGGTGCGGGAGACTCGACGTCCGATCGCGGCCACCGCGAAGCGCCCGCGGCGCGTCGATTACGAGTACGAGCGCGCCGGCACGGCGTCGATCTTCCTGTTCTGCGAGCCCTTGGCTGGATTTCGGCGGGCGACTGCGCGCCCGCGCCGCACGAAGTCCGATTGGGCGCGCGAGGTGGCGGAGTTGCTGGAGGGCCGCCACGCCGGCTGCGAGCGTGTCACGCTGGTGTCCGACAACCTCAACACGCACACCCGCGGCGCCTTCTACGAAGTGTTCGAGCCGGCCCGGGCGCGCGCCCTGGTGCGCCGCATCGAGTTCTGCCACACGCCGAAGCACGGCAGCTGGTTGAACGTCGCGGAGAGTGAACTTAGCTGCATGACGCGGCAATGCCTGAAGGATCGCCGCATCGGCGACATCGATACGCTGCGCGACGAAATCGCGGCGTGGTCCACCGATGTCAACAACGCCCAGCGCGGCGTCGACTGGCACATGGGGATCGGCGACGCGCGCCGCAAGCTGAAGTCCGTATATCCTCAAATTAAACTATGACGGAACACTGTGTCTCAGTCATGTTGGCAGAGAGGGGGCGGTGCTCAAGGCTCGTGGACCGCGAAGGTCAGGGTGTTCAGAAAGGCGGCCACTTCGTCGACTTCGTCATCGGTCAGCAATCCGACTAGCTTGAATTCGCCACTGACAGCCGCCATCCGACGGAAGAACTCTCGTGGCGCTGAACGATGTCCATGGATTCCGGCTGGACGAATCGCAGCGGGTCGAAGTGCGCAATGATCGCGTCGTGGACAGTTGATAGCGAGCCCGAGTGCCCGTACGGCGCTGTCGCGGAGACATTGACGAGAGGGGGCGTGCGAAACCGGTAGATGTCGTCCGGGTCAAACGTAACGTTGAAACGCCCGTAGTCAACACCGAACCCGTTCTTGCAGCAGTTCTCATTTTGGCCATTCTGGTGACGAGGACATTCGGAAAGGCGTCTTGAGGATTGGCTATCGGGGCTGCTTGGACTGCTTGACAGCATAGATCGCGGCGTCTATGGTGCGGGCCATGGGCAACCCGTGGTTCGGATCGAAGGCGGCATCGGGGCTGTGGCAGGCGCTGGTCGCGCTGATGCCGCCGCACGCGGTGTACATCGAGACGCACCTGGGCGGCGGCGCGGTGATGAAGCGCAAACCGGCGGCGCTGCGCAGCATCGGCATCGATCTGGACGCCCGCGCGCTGGCGGCGTTCGAGTGCGGCCATCCGGTGGAGCTGGTCAACGCGGACTGCCACGGGTATCTGGCGGACTTCGCGTTCGACGGTTCGGAGCTGGTGTACAGCGATCCGCCGTACCTGCGCGGCGCGCGCAAGTCCGGGCGGCGCTACCGGCACGACTACGCCGACGCCGACCACGCGGCGCTGCTCGGGCTGCTCAAGGGGCTGCCGTGCGCGGTGATGGTGTCGGGGTACCCGTCGGCGCTGTACGACGACCTGCTGCGGGACTGGCGCAGCGTGTCGCTGCAGGTGATGAACCGGGCGGGGGTGGTCACCGAGAAGGTGTGGTTCAACTTCGCGCCGGACCGGGTGCACTGGGCGTCGTGCGCGGGGCGCGACTTCACGCACCGGCAGGCGGTCAAGCGCAAGGCGGCGGGTTGGGGCCGGCGCTACCGGGCGATGCCGCCGGCGGAGCGCCTGGCGGTGCTGGCCGCGGTCATGGCGGCGGAGGCGCGGGCGCCCTCGTGAAGCTTCTCGCCGGCCACCTCGAACGGCTCCGGGCGTGCTGCGCCGGGCTGCCGGATCCGCGTCGCGGCCGCAACCGCCGATACCCCATGGCGGACGTCGCGATGGCGGCGCTGTCGGTGTTCTTCATGCAGTCGCCGTCGTTCCTGGCGCATCAGCGCGCACTGGCCGAGGGACGCGCGCGGTCCAACGCGCACACCCTGTTCGGGCTGGACCGCATCCCCTGCGACAACCACATCCGGCAACTGCTCGACGGCGTGCCGCCGGCGCACTTCGACGCGCAGTTCCACGCCATCGTCGAGAACCTCGACGCGCACGGCGCCCTGGCGCCGATGCGCCGCCTGGACGGCCGCGTGCTGGTCGCCCTGGACGGCACCGAGTTCTTCCGCTCGCGCAAGCTCCACTGCCCGAACTGCTCGACCCGAAAGCGTGGCGACGGCGGCACCGAATACTTCCACCAGATGCTGGCCGCCACCGTCGTGGCGCCGGGCCACGACCGCCCGCTGCCGCTGCCCCCGGAGTTCGTGGCGCCCCGCGACGGCGCCGCCAAGCAGGACTGCGAGCGCCAGGCGGTCAAGCGCTGGCTGGAACGCCACGGCCCCCGTTGCGCCGCGCTGCGCCCCGTCTACCTGGGCGACGACCTGTACGCCTGCCAGCCCGTCTGCCGGGCGATGCTCGACAGCGGCGGCGACTTCCTCCTCACCGCCAAGCCGGCCAGCCACAAGACCCTCTACGAGTACCTCGACGGCATCCGCCCGCCCACCCGCCGCACCACCGCCGGCATCGGCGCCCGCCGCCGCATCCGCCGCCACCGGTGGATGACCGACCTGCCCATCCGCGACGGCGACGACGCCCTGCGCGTCAACTGGCTCGAGATCACCAGCGCGCGACCCGACGGCACCGTCACCTACCGCGGCACCTTCGTCACCAGCCTCGACGTGAACCGCGACAACGTCGCCGAACTCGCCGACTGCGCCCGCGCCCGCTGGAAGATCGAGAACGAGACCTTCAACGTCCTCAAGCAGCACGGCTACCACCTCGAACACAACTTCGGCCACGGCAAGGACACCCTGGCCAGCGTGCTGGTCGTCCTCAACCTGCTCGCCTTCGCGCTCCACGGCGCCTGCGAACTCGCCGAGACGCTCTGGCAGCGCGCCCGCCGCCGCCTCGGCACCCGGCGCCGACTGTTCGAGCACCTGCGAACCGTCACCGAATACCAGGTGTTCCCCGACTGGAACGCCCTCCTGTCCCTGCTCGCCACCGGCGGCACCGCCTCTCAGCCGCCCTGATATCCCCGACCCGCTCCCGACAACACCAACGAAAACCGACCACTCGAACCAAACCCCGAGAGAACAACAGAGCAAAAACCCAAAATGAGAACTGCTGCCGTTCTTGCCAAAGCCTAGTTGCGGGAGCGGCACGCGGGCGAATTTCAGCAGCGCGGGTTCTGTTCGTACTCGCTGGCGCAACTCCCGCAGGATTCTTGCTGGCCATCGGCCCCCTCTCCGGGGAGTCTGGACACGACTCGACCGAGGCGGGACTCCGAATTCTGGCTACCGTCCTGTCTATCCTCACAGGCTTTCTGATCGCGATCATCACCATGCTGGGCGATCCGAGGAGCCTGTTTACTGGCAGCTGGAGGGTCGCCGCTGCTGCGGGCGCTGATCGCCGGCCCGCCGGCGCTGAACCGCCACGCCCTGTCCAAGGAGTTCTGTGGACGCATCGGCTGGCACAAGGCCGACGGCGGGCTCAAGGACATGATGGCCCGCGTCGTCATGCTGGCCATGCACCGCGACGGCCGCATCGAACTGCCGCCGCCGAAGTGGCGCCAGAACCGGCCCGGGCCGATCGTGTTCGGGCCCGACACCGAGCCGCCGCTCATCCCACCGCCGACGGCGCTGGACGAGGTCCGCCCGGTCGAACTGCGCGCCGCGGTGCGCTACTCGCGCGAAGGGAAGCTCTGGAACGAGTACGTCGCCCGATACCACTACCTCGGCTACAAGACCCTGGTCGGGGCCCAGATGCGCTACGCCGTGCATGCCCGCGACGGCACGCCGCTCGCCATGCTCGGCTTCTCCACCGCCGCCTGGACGCTGGCCCCGCGCGACGGCTTCATCGGCTGGTCGCGGCAGATGCGCGAGAAGAACCTGCCGCTCGTCGTCGACAACCCGCGCTTCCTGATCCTGCCCTGGATCCACATCCCCAACCTCGGCTCGCACATCCTCGCCATCGTCCGCCGCCAGTTGCCGCTGGACTGGACCGTGCGCTACAACACGACCCCCGTGCTGATCGAGACCTTCGTCGAGACCCCGCGCTATACCGGCGCCGTCTACCGGGCGTCCGGCTGGACCCATGTCGGCACCACCCAGGGGCGCGGGCGCTACGACACCAAAAAACGCTACGACAAGCCGAAAAAGGACATCTGGCTGCGGCCCCTGCGCAAGGACTGGAAGCGCGTCCTCAACCGGTAGAAACTACCGCAACGTACCGGCACGACCGAACGGTTACCCCGCGCCGACTGCTGCGGCTCACGCCCGCCGTGTAGGTCGGTGTGGTACGAATGTGGGGCAAGGATTCCGAGTCCGACCGTAAATCGTTGTATTTAATGATTATTATTTTGAAATTGGCAGCCCCGGCAGGAATCGAACCTGCATCTACCGCTTAGGAGGCGGTCGTTCTGTCCATTGAACTACGGGGCCATCCGAATCGACCCGCCCGCCGGACTGCTCCGCCGCCGGGCGAACGCGATCATACTGACAGGCTGGCCCCGTAACCACCGCCAGCCTGACCGGGTCAATATCGAATGCGCACGCCCGCCTCGATTGTGCGGCCCGGTTCCGGGACGAGGTCTTTCACCACGGATGTGTGGTTTCGTTGCTCGTCGTCGGTAAGGTTCCTGCCCTGCAGGTACACGCTGACGGACATGATGCCCACTTCCACATCCCAGCCGACATACGCCCGCAGGTCGTTGTAGCCGTCCGTTTCGAACTCCAGTTCGGCCGCATTCTCCTGGCTGAAGACGCGCATGTAGTCTACATTCGCGGAGATATGTCCGGCTGCTAGCGCCATGCCGAGACCCACGCGGGCCGGCGGGATACGTGGGAGATTGTCATTGCCCGACATGTCGACTCTCGCCGAAACCGTGTCGAACAATCCATTGAGTTCAAGCTGTCCGCCGTCCCAGCATGCAACCGCAACGGAGGCCTCCAGATCCAGTCCCGTGAACGTCGCGGCGGCCTGGTTGAATTGCCGCACGACCAGCCCTTCCATGTACTCGCCCGTCGGCGCCTGGAAAATGAAGTCGGCGAACGCCGTGCGGTAGACCGTTCCGAGCACCGACCAGCGCTCTCCTTGTCGCTTCAATGTCGCTGACAGGTTTAGGGCCCTTTCCTCATGGAGGCTGGCATCGCCGATCTCGAAACTTCGGGTGGCGAAATGTGGGCCGTCGGAATACAGCTCTTCGCCTACCGGGGCGCGACTGGAGTAGTCCGCAAGCACCGTCCCCGTCCAGTCGTCGTCGAAAGGAATCACCAGGCCGAGCGAGGCGCTGACGCCGCCGAAGCTTGTGCTGTCGCCGACGGCGGGATCGTGTTCCACGCTGTCGAAGCGAATGCCCGACTCCAGTTGAAAGCCGGGAAAAGATCGCTCGCTCACCCAGAACAGGCCGAAGGTCCTGGTGTCCACGGGCGGCGTTAAGGCTTCTTCTCCGACCACGGAGAAACTCCGGTCGCCCATCTGCGCGCCCGCGACGCCTTCCCATCCCGCCAGCGCTTCGTGGGACATCTCCGCCCGCGCCTCCCACGCTTCGTTCTCGAACGCCGAGCCGATCTCTCCCGACGGTTCCACTTCGTCGTGGGCGTAGCTGTTGACGGCGAACCGCAGGTTCAGGCTGGAGAAACCCGGAAGCGGGCTGGGGATCGCCGCCTCGAAGTCCACCCGCGTCTGATCGAGATCAGCGAGCGGCGTGCCCTCCTCCCCGTGGCCGCCTTCCTCCTCCTCGCCTTCTTCATGTTCTTCTTCGCCGTCGTCGTGGCCGTGTTCTTCGTGGCCGTGACCCGGTATGCCGTACTCGGCCGCGAGCTTGCTTACGGAGCCGCCAACGACGAGACCGCCGGCGCCGACGAGGGCGAACCCGGCAGCTCCGCCCCGCACCTCGAAGCCGCTGCCGGGCAACACCCCGAAGAATTCCTCCTCCTCGTGGTCCGGCTCCGCACCTTCCTTGTGGTCCTCTTCTTCCTCTTCCCTCGCGAGTTCCCGCGCGGACGCCGCGAAGCCTGGAATCTCGTAGTCGCCCGCGCTGCGGGAGAACCCGTCCACATGCCAGCCGAGAATCCCGACTCCCCCGTCGCCACGGAACGACCCATTCCTTCCATCGCCGTTATCCGCCGACTTGAGGTCGAGTCTGCCGCTGATTCCCTTGAACGCGTTGTGCGGTATCCGCCCGGTGTGCACGTCGACGACGCCGCCGATCGCGCCCGAACCATATAGCAACGTGCCGGACCCCTTGAGTATTTCCACCTGCTCGGCGATGAACGGATCAACGGTCACGGCGTGGTCCCCGCTGGTGACGGAGACATCCAGCGTATCGATGCGATCCTCCATGATCCGCACGCGCGCCCCGGCAAGCCCGTGAATCACCGGCCGGCCAACCGCGGCGCCGAAGGAGCTATTGTGGATTCCCGGTTCGTTGCCGATCGTCGCGCCGATGCTGTCAGCCGCCTTCCGGTCCAGTTCCTCGCCCGCCAGCACATCGCTAGCCTGGGCCAATCCTTCTCCCGACAGCGGATGACCGACGACAATGATCTCCTCTATTGCCGATGGCTCTTCTCCGTCGGGGGCCTCTCCGGCGAACGCGGCCGCGCCGAGGCAAGGCGCCATGGCCACCAGAAGTAGTTGCCTGCGATTCATAGCCCATCTCCAAATAACCGAACTGGCGCGCCACACCCGAGGGCGGTCGCGCGAGCTTGCTTACGTTGCGATCAGGAGATGGGAGGGGCGCGGGATCGGCTGACCTCGAATGGGCGCGGAGAGAGGATGGCCGAGAACACCGGCACGCTGTTGGTCCGGCGCCACGCCCGCGGCTGGCTGTCAGCGCTCCCGACATCCTGGACGTGACCGGGATCGGAGAATCCGCAGAGTGTGCAGACCTCCTCTTCGAACTCGTCCAGATGCAGGTGAGTGTCGGCGTCGGCCTGACCGAAGCACAGCACCAGTGCTGCCAGCCAAGCGAAGCGTTGCGGCATGCGATGACGATTCAATAGCGCCTTCGACATGCCCGCAATAATACCAAGTCGCGGTTGCTCGTCAATCGCTTCCGAAACTGCCGTCCCCATCTGTGTATTCTGTCCACTCGAGCGATTACACGCCCGCGATGAACGGGGAGAGATGAAAGCCGTATTCTGCGAGAGACTCGGCTCGCCGGACGACCTGGTCGTTCGCGACATTGAAGAACCGCATACGCCACGCGCGGGCGAAGTCAAGGTCGCGCTAAAAGCCCGGGGCGTCAGCTACACCGACGTGCTTATGGTCGCGGGAAAGTACCAGGTCAAACCGACGCTCCCGTTCATAGTCGGCGGCGAAGCCGCGGGACGCGTCATCGAGGTCGGTCCCGGCGTTGAAGAACTTCGCGTCGGCGATGCCGTATTGACCAGCGGCGGCTGCGTCGAGCAGGTCGTTGTGCCAGCGACCCGCGCGACGGCCATTCCACAAGGCGCCGATCTGGAACAGGCAGCGGCGTTTCGAAGCAACTATGCGACCGCGCTCTACGCGCTGCAGCGGGCGCGGCTCGCGGTCGGGGAGACGCTGCTGGTGCATGGCGCCGGCGGCGGCGTCGGACTCGCCGCCGTCGACGTCGGCAAGCTGCTGGGCGGGAGGGTAATCGGAACCGCGGCGACCGAAGAAAAGCTCGCCGTCGTGGAACGCATGGGGGCGGACCACACGATCAACTACAGCGGCGGCTTTCGCGAGCAGGTGAAGGCGCTCACCGGCGATCGCGGCGCGGACGTCATCTACGATCCCGTCGGCGGCGACGTGTTCGACGAATCGATGCGCTGCATCGCGCCGTTCGGGCGCATCCTGATCGTCGGCTTTACCAGCGGTCGCGCCGCAGTCGCCAAGACCAACCACCTGCTGATCAAGGACGCCGAACTCATCGGCTTCACCATCGGAGCGCTTCCCCGCCACGATGCCGACTGGGCCGCGCGCAACGAGAGAGCATTGATGAATTGGTTGGCGTCCGGACGCATCCATCCGCACATCTCGCATCGCCTGCCCCTGGAGCGAGCGCGGGACGCGCTGCATCTGATCACCGCTCGCGAGGTGATCGGCAAGGCGATTCTGGTGAACGACTAGCTCTTAGGATCGCGGGCTGGACCGCCGCGCGTCGAAAGCAACAACGTTGTCGCCGGAAACGACGTTTTGCCGAGGATATATCGCCACCTCCCAGGTCAGGACCGACGGTCCGGCGCGGCTGAAACCCCGCAGCCCGATCGCATCCCGCGCGGCGAACAGCGCAAACGTGATGTGCGTCCCGCCGTCCTCCGACCACAGCAGGCCGAGATGCGGTTCGGCTTCGAGCTTGGCGGTCCCGTCGACATCCACACCCCCTCCGCGCACGGACACCGTGTAGGTTCCGACCTCGTCGGCAACGACCCACACCGTCAGATCGAGCGCGGCGCCGTCCTGGGACTCCACGCGCGCTTCGACCAACTTTCCGGCCTCTTCTTCCCGTAGCTGGAAGTCAACGTCGATACCGCATCCGAGCGTCTCTCCTATCGGACGATAGGAACCCCTTCCAATCCAATGGCCGGGATCGAGAATCACGAGCCCCAGCGATACCTCAGCTTCAGTACAAGCTGTTCGGCGACCGGGTTGTCGAAGGCCTCTGTCAACATCGAGCCCAAGTCCTCGCCCGCGCCGTTTGGCAGATCCGCATGCTTCGTATATACAAAGAACAGGTCCGACATGGGGGCGATCTCCCAGCGATAACGGATCTGAAAACTCAGTTCCGAGACGGAGAAATCCGCGCTGCTCGGGTCGACATTTGCGTTCGCGGGAACGAGGACGCGCGAGGGCGCCAAATCGTAGAAACGGGCGTCGCCCGCTCGAAGGGCGGCCCACTGCAGCGCCATTCGGAATTGCTGCTTGCCCGTAATGAAGTAGTCCAGGCTGAACTTCGGCGACCATTCGTCCGCCCCGAACAGCGCGAACCGCTTCTCCTCGCGGTGCAGGACCCAGCCGTCACGCTCGACGTAGTCGACGCCGAACTGCATGGCCATCCTGTCCCCCGGCCGCCACGTTATCCCGCCGCCGTAGGTGCGGCGAGCGCCACCCAGATCCTCTTGGCCCCGTTGCGTTTCGAGGCTATAGCTGACGGGCCGCGTCCGGTCGGATTCATAGCGGAGCCGCAGGCCCCAGGCTTCCTCGACGCGGTAGCTGCCGTTGCCAAAGCCGTTGCGATCCTCGAATCGCGCCGGGAACCACACGGCATGCACCCGCATGCTGGAAAGGTTTGCCAGACGAATGCTCTGCGACAGCCCCGCGCTGCCGAGCACGCGCTCGCCGGCACCGTTGTATCCCCGACTCCAAACGACATTGCTACGGGATTCGCTCGCCCAGGCGAGATCCGAACGGTAGAGGCGTGCTTGATATTGATAGCGGGTCAGGTCGTTGCGCCTGAGATAGCCGAGATCGTCGATATCGAGATTGCCGTCGTAGTGGTCCATCGCCAACGTGTGGGTCAACCCCCGAGCGGGCGCGAACTTGATATCGAGCACGCCGCCGTAGCCATCTTCGGCGCCGGGAACAGAGGACGTGATCACCTCGCCGTCGACTTCCCAGCGTCCGCTGGCAGTCAGCGCGTGTCCGTCCACCGCATGCACGATGGCCTCGCCATCCGGACGCCGTGCGACCGTCGACATCCATCCCAACGCGTGCGAGGCAGCGCCGCCGCCTTCCCATAGCGCGCGGGCGACGCCGTAGTTCCTCCCGCTCTGCCGCAATTGCACGCGCTCCCCTTCCGACGAGAGTCCCTGGAACAGGGTTTCGTCTTCCCCGGCGAGCAGCAAACCGAAGCGCAGACCGCCGCGCTGGCCGGTCGCCTTGACGGCAGCGAGGAGTTCGGTCGGCCCGGCGAGCTCTTCCGACGACACCGTCACGCCGGCGGGCACATCCGGCCGCGGCGGCCGACCCCCGATCCGGCGCGTATGCAACAGTAATGTTTGCGGCGGCGAAGACCCTCGGCCGAACGAATGCCGCGTCCCGGTGCGGAAGATTTCCTGGCCTTCCTGGAAGAACAGGCGTTTCTCGGGATAGAACGTCTCGAAAGCGGTCAAATTCACGATGACGTCGTCCGTTTCAACGTCGCCAAAGTCCGGATTGACAGTCGCCGTTACCTGGAAGTTGGTGGATGGGCGCCAGAACAGATCGATGCCAGCGTCCGCGGCGACCGTCCCGTCGAGATTGTCCAATACCGAAGAAATAAAGGGATACACGCTGTACTGCTGCCGCAGATCAACACCGTTCAACACCAGTTTCTGGAACTCGGACAGGAACCTCGGCCTGGTGAACGGAAGCGCGGGCCAGGACCACTGCTCGTTCAAGTACGCGACGCTGCGCCTGGCCAAAAACCCCATGGTACGGTCGCCGGTCGACCTCGGCATGCTGACGAGAGACCAGGGGATATGGAATTCGGCGACCCACCCCGTTTCGGTGCGGGATGTCGCCCCATGCCATGCGCCGTCCCAGTTCATGCTGAATTGCCGCTCCGGCAAGATCGTGCCGTCCCCCAAACTGCCGCCAAGACTGATCCGAAACCAGAAGCCGTAGCGTCCTTCTCCGGACGTGTCCAGATAGAAGGAAAAGGAATCGCGGCTATCCCACTTGTCGCGAGCGCTCAATCGCTCCACCAGGGTCTCCGGCACCTGCTCCATGTTTGCCGACAGGTAGAAGCCCTTTGCGGTGTAGAAGAACTTCAGTTCCGTGCCGAGCCGCGCCGGCGCCATCGTGTCGGGCGATACGACGCTGAAGTCACCGTAGCCAGGCAGCGTGCCCCATACGGCCTCGTCGAGTTTGCCGTCGACGACGACATGTACGTCGTCTCCGACCCGAACCGGGACGATGGGCGGCGCGCGGCCGATGTCGAAGAATGTGGGGTCGGGAGGGGTGGAAACAGACGCGAGACCGCGGTCAGCCGCATCGCCCCAAGTCGATGTCGGCACGGCCGCATACACTGTCACCAGCAAGGCCCATTGGACGGCCGCGCGCATAAACTCTCCCGGGAAACAGCCCATTTTACGCCTTTTGAGGGCGGAAACTCAAATTTTCTCAACTGCTTACGCGCGCGTTTCACGGGATTGCACAATACTGACAACCCCGAACCGACAAGCTTCTTAAGCGAATGGGTCCCGGACTTTCAGGGTAGGAAAGAGCTGGAAGTCGCGATCCTTCGACAGCAACTCGTCAACACCGTGAGCGAGGCAAAGGGCTGCAATTCGTGCGTCATGGACAACGGGGCCACGAATTCGTGGCTGATCGATGATGGGCTGCAAGCTCCGGATAAAGCCATTCGGCTCCGATAGCAGGCGCAAGGTTGGAGCGTGAACCCAGGCACGAATCTGATCTGTGGCAACAGACGGCGGAGTCGCAGCGCCACGCCAGATTCTCGGATTCGTAACTACGCCAAAGAACTCGTACAGGCACGGCCATGGAATCGACCAAGCGGTGTTGCCCTGGGCAAGATCACGCACGAGCGTTCTTGCCTGGCCGTGGAAGCGAGACTCGCGCCGGTGCGCGTACACAAGGATGTTCGTGTCGAGAGCGATCACCTAACGGGCTCGCCGTAGATCTCCTCCCTGAGATCCTGCCAGGAGAGGAGCTCGAGCGGATCATCCCCGTTTGGATCGCCAAAGCTGCAGTCCGACAGCTCGTAACTCGCTGTTTGCTCCTCGGTCGCGAGCGTTGCCCGCAAGCCCTCCTCGACAATTGCGCGGAGTGGTTTGCCGTTTTCCTTGGCCAGTTGTTTCGCGCGAGCAAGGAGCTCGTCCTTGATGTCCAAGGTCGTTTTCATACGAAGCCATACTAGCCATCCTTGTGGATATGGGCAACCCATACCACTGTCCAACGGGAAGCGAGGGTAGGCGGACCACACTCGGCATTCGCCCGCGCAGCCGCTATATTGCGCCAGCCATGTCCAACGCCGCTCCGGTCGCGCCGAACGAACGCATTGAAGGGCTCGATGTCATCCGCGGCTTCGCGTTGCTCGGTATCCTGCTGCTCAACATCCTGGCGTTCGGACTGCCCTTTCGCGCTTATCTCGATCCGTCCGTCAACGGTTCCGTGGCGGGCATCGACTTCGGCGTCTATTTCGCGGTGGACCTGCTGTTCGAAGGCGCCTTCCGGGCGCTGTTCTCCATGCTGTTCGGTGCCGGGATCGCCTTGCTCGCCGCGGGCGGACGAGGAACGAATCCAGGCATCTACTATCGGCGCCAGTTCCTGCTGCTGGGCATCGGCCTGCTGGATACGCTGGTGCTGCTATGGACCAACGACATCCTGGTTTGCTACGCGCTGGCCGGGATGGCGTTGTATGTGTGCCGAAACTGGCGACCGCGAAACCTGTTCATCGCGGCAACCCTGGTCTTCGTCTATTTGGCGACCTTCTATGTCCTCGTTTTTGTCATGCTTTCGACGATGCCGAAGGATGCCGAGGCGATATCGGAGCGCATCGCCGCCGGTGTCAAAGTTTCCGCCGATGAACTGGCTTTGGTGGAGGGCTGGGCCGAAATCGAAGCCTCTTTCGATCCGCCCAAGCACATTCTGGCCCGCGAAGCCCTGAAGTTCGAGGGGTCGTACCCGGAGGCATTCGCGGCCAATGCCCAGGAAGTGAGCGAAATTTACGTCTCAGTGCTGCCGTTCGTAATGTTTTGGGATGCTGCGGCGTGCATGTTGCTGGGCATGGCGCTATTCAAGACCGGCATGCTCGAAGGACGGAGGAGCCTGCGTTTCTACGCGCTTTTGGCGACCGCGGGTTTCATCATCGGGCTCGCGGTCAACAGCTTCGAACTATCGATGAAAATCGGCAGCGGCTACGCGATGCGGTGGGTCTCGGGCGCATCGATGTTCACCAACGATATCGGCCGCGTGTCGATGGCGTTGGGATTCGCCTCGTTGGCGCTGATCGCCTGCCAGCGGGGGTGGTTCTCAAGCCTGCGACGCGGCTTGGCGGCTGTGGGGCGCATGGCGCTAACCAACTACATCCTGCAGAGCGTGTTTGGACTGGTCATCTTCCACGACTTCGGCTTTGGGCTATGGAACGAGTTGGCCCGCCATCAACTGTATTTCGTCGTGGCTGGCGGGTGGATCGTCTCGATCTCGTTTAGCGTCTGGTGGCTTCATCGATACCGGTTCGGCCCGCTGGAGTGGCTATGGCGGTCGTTGACCTACAGGCACGCCCAGCCGATGCGCGTCCATGCGCAGCGGCGGCGAGGGTTGGGCGAGCCTTCCGGCTGATCGGGGCTGACTACTCAGGGAGTGCCGAATACTGCCTGCAACCGGCGGCGGTGTAGTCCCGCTCGGTAAGCGTCTCGCCGACCTCGGCCTTCTCGACGAGGCGGTAGAACGCCTTCGCTTGCCTCCTGCTTATGGTCGATGTCCACTCGATCAGTTTGCCCGGGGATGCACGAGCTGCCTTCAACTCCAGCGGATAACATCTCTCCATCACCGCGAAGCCCGGATCGCCCTCGCCACCCTCCTTAGCGAACGACCACGGCATAGCACAACATCCCGCCAGCGCCGCCGTCGCGAGCGCAAGAACGCAGCACCTCACCATGCCCTTATATGATCCGTCGAACACGCCTGTGCCGTATCCACATTCGTTGCTCGGTCGGACGATTCTACATCCGACCCAGATAGACTCCATATCCAAGCAGCGGCTTCATGCCCGCCGCCACGGCCATCGGCGCGGCGCTCTAATCCGCCTGCCGAGAAAATCCTCCGTCAGTTTTCGATCCAGGGTGATCTGGCCGGATGCGCTCGCCGTGTCGTCCAGCAGCCAGTCGGGAATGTCCGCCCTCGTTCGGTTGAATTGGATGGCCGAGACCGAAACCAGAATGTTGTTCCCGCTCAAGTTCCAACAACCTTCAGGCGGTCTTCGCGCCGAGTGGTATCGGTCCGCGCCAAGCAAATTGCGCAAGTACAGTCGAGGGCGTTCGAAAGCGCGTTCCTGGTAGCTCTCAAGCGTCATGCGGGCACACCATGGCGGCATTGAAGCCCCCGGTGGCAAGTTCTCCTCGAACAGCGCGCACAAGGTCGAAGATGACAGATACAGCGCATCGGTCGGCTCATGGTCCCCCCTCTCGGCTGGCGCGGGGAGGTCGGCAGCACCGTCTTGCGGCGAATCCAGCGCGGCCAGCGCTCGCTTGAGGTATTCGCGATACAAGGCGGTGGTCAACTGATCTCGGATGTTCGCCACGGATCGCTGCAACGTTCTTCGGGCGGTGGTGTTATCCCCGGGCAGCGCGGTTCGCGTATAGATCATGAGGCAGCGTTTGACGATTTCCGGTTTGAAGCTGCGCGCATCGGCGTTCATGGACAGGGCGAAGCAGGGATATTCCGCGTAGGAAATGGTCTCGTCCTTGATGATCTCGTCGGCATAGCGATTGAAGCGATCTCGGGTGACATCGTCGAAGACAACGGGAAACCGCTTGTAGGCCTGTTGCAGTGCGCGCAGCTTGGCGGGCGTGAAGTCCAGCGTGTCGACAATGCGCGGATAAGAAAACATGGACGCCATCAGCGCTTCTACCAAGCTGGTCTTGCCGCAGTTGCTCGAACCGTAGAGCACCGCGAACAGCGGCTGATCGAAGCTGAAGGCGTTCTCGCGCAGCGCGGCGTTGCGCAGGTCGCACATCAAGGGCGCCATGTAGAACCAGCACATGAACGCGAAGTAGTCGCGCTGCAGCCGCGGCACGTCGCCGACAAAGCCGTTCTCGTAGTTGGCGAACAATTCGAGCCACCGGGCGACATCGCCGCGTACCGGTTCGGGGTCGGCATCGAGGGGCATCTTCTCGCCCGACAGCACGAACTCCGTCCCGCGGCGCGAGAGGTAAGTACGCAGCCCCGCTTCGGCATCCCTCGATCGAACGATCTGCACGATCTGCCTCACGGTGCGGGGTTTGATCAGCAGGTCGCCGCGCCGGTTCGGTTTCAGGTCGGCCAGGCCTCGACTGTACGCCGGTTTGATCGTCTCGATCCTTGCGGTGATTTCCGGCACGGAGTAGCCGGCCTCTTCGGGCCGCTCTCCGGGCACATAGAGCGTTGCGCCATCCGGGTTAGCTGCCGGCCTCTCGATCTTGCGGTGATTGTCGGGAGTAGCCGCTTCTCTCGGGCACATAGAGCGTTGCGCCATCCGGGTTGGACTGCGCTTCGAGCAGCGCGGGCGTCTCTTCGACGCGCACATCTTCCGTTGCATCGGATGCGCGAGGCAGGTCCAGGCGGCTCGTTGCGGCATCCCGCACTGCTTCATACTGCGCCAGATAGTGGTTCCAGGCGGTCTCGTCGTCATCGAATACGACGAGCGTTTCCGCCTGGCGGCCAGAGAACGCCCGTTCCGACAGATTGGCGGAACCGACGATGACCCGGGTCTTGCCGTCTCCCTCCAGCAAGTAGATCTTCGCGTGGGCGATGGCGTCCTTGACCACGAAGAAGCGCACCTCGCCATCGGCGATGCGGCGGTAAATGTTCTCGCGCCCCCCATCGCCCAAACCTTTGACGCCGACGACGGCTCCGGCCAGTTTCTCGCGCACCACGCGCTGAAAGGCCAATATCTCCGTCGCCTCGCGCCGAAGGATGCCGCCGTGTCCAAAGATGCACTCGAAGTCTTCGAACGGCTGCTTCGCGAGGAGGTCGGCTATGGTGGGAATGCTCGCCGTATACGTGACCGCCCGCATGGATCGGTAGCCGGCAAAGTACCTGTGGAGTCGAAGGACGCAACAGTCACGGCGCGGGCATGCACCACGTTCAGCGCGGCACGCCGGGTGGTGGACTCCGGGTCGTCAAACAGTAAATTCTGGGATTCGTCCATGTGGAAGCGATGTCGGAGCAATGCCAGAAGCGGTAGGCGCTATCCCGCCAAGAGTATCAGCACGCCTGCAGCTACGGTCGAGCCGATCACCCCCGCGACGTTCGGTCCCATGGCGTGCATCAACAGCAGGTTTCCAGGATTCGCTTCCTGGCCGACGCGGCTGACGACGCGCGCCGCCATCGGCACGGCCGAGACGCCGGCGGCGCCGATGAGCGGATTGATGGGCCGCTTGAACACCAGGTTCATGCCCTTCGCCATGAGCACGCCGCTCGCGGTGCCGATGGCGAATGCGGCGACGCCGAGCAGCAGCACGCCCAACGTTTCCCTGGTGAGGAATTGATCGGCACCGAGCTTGGAGCCGATGGCGAGGCCGAGAAAGATCGTCACCGTATTGATCAGCGCGTTGCGCGCCGTGTCGGTGAGCCGGTCCACTACGCCGCATTCGCGCATGAGGTTGCCGAAGCAGAACATGCCGAGCAGCGGCGCCGCCGTCGGCAGCACCAGCGCGACGACGATCAACAGCACCAGCGGAAAGAGAATGCGCTCCCGCCTCGAAACCTCCCGCAATTGCGTCATTTCGATGCGCCGCTCCTGCGCCGTCGTCAGCAGGCGCATGATCGGCGGCTGGATGAGCGGCACCAACGCCATGTACGAATAGGCCGCGACCGCGATGGCGCCCATCAGGTGCGGCGCAAGCTGTTCCGCGACATAGATTGCCGTCGGGCCATCGGCGCCGCCGATGATGGATATGGCCGCAGCCTCCCGGAGGGTGAAGTCCATGACGCCGAGCTGGGTCAGACCCACCGCGCCGAGCAACGTCCCGAAGATGCCGAACTGCGCAGCCGCGCCCAGGAGCAACGTTTTTGGATTGGCCAGCAGCGGCCCGAAATCCGTGAGCGCGCCGATCCCCATGAACACCAGCAGCGGGAAAACGGCCGTATCCACGCCCACCAGGTAGATCAGGTGCAGTATGCCGTCGCCGGTCGCGATCTCCACGCCCGGGATGTTGGCCAGGATGCCGCCGAAGCCGATCGGCACGAGCAAGAGCGGTTCGAACTTGCGCTCGATGGCGAGGTACAGCAGGAGCAGGCCGACGCCGATCATGGCGCATTGGCCGAGCGAAATCTGGTACAGGCCCGACGCCTGAATGATTTCCATGAACTGCGACACGGGCGCTCTTTATGCCGACCGACGCGCCGTTCGACGCGTCGCCGCGCGGCTCACGGACGCGGCGCGGTGCTGCGGCTCAATCAAGATCGAACAGCGTTTCGCCGACAGCCACCGCGTCGCCCTCGGCGACATGCAGGGCGGTCACGGTGCCGGCGCGAGGCGCGACCACATCGGTCTCCATCTTCATCGCTTCGAGCACCAGCACGGCGTCGCCCCGCTCAACGTGCGCGCCGAGCGGCACGACGATCTTGAAGATGTTGCCCGCCATCGCCGCCGGCACCGCAGCGCCGTTGACCCGGGGACGCGGTATCGGCGCTGTCGTCACGCCGCCGCTCGCGGAGACCTCCACGGTGAACGCCTTGCCGTTGACGCGGACCTCGTAGGTCGCCGCTTCTTGCGACGTTGCGGGCGCCGGCGCGACTTCTTCGTGGGGAGCAGGTTCGAACTCCTCGGGGTTGTCGCGGTTTTCGAAGAATTTCAGTGCAACCTGCGGGAACAGCGCATAGGTCAGGACATCGTCGATGCGATCAACCGCCAGGACAATCGACCTGTCCCTGGCGAGCTTCTCAAGCTCCGCCGACAGCGTTTTGAGTTCGGGCGGCAACAGATCCGCGGGCCTGCAGGTGATGCGCGTTTCCGATTCCGGCAGTCGCTCGAGAAGCGCCGGCGACAGCGGCGCGGGCGTCGCGCCGTACTCGCCCTTCAGCAAGTTCGTCGTCTCCCTGGTCAGGCTCGCATAGCGTTCGCCCTGCAACACGTTGATCGCCGCCTGGGTGCCGACGATCTGGGATGTCGGCGTGACCAGCGGAACAAAACCCAGGTCCTCGCGCACTTTGGGAATCTCCGCCAGGACGTCGTCCAGCTTGTCGGCGGCGTTCTGCTCGCGAAGCTGGCTCTCGAGGTTGGTCAACATGCCGCCGGGAACCTGCGCCACCAGGATCCGCGAATCGACGCCGCGCAGGCTGCCTTCGAACGCGGCGTATTTCCTGCGCACCTGGCGAAAGTACGCGGCGATGTCTTCCATCAGCGCAATATCCAGGCCGGGATCCCGGCCCGTGCCCTCCAGGATCGACACCAGCGTCTCGCTCGCCGAGTGCCCATAGGTCATGCTCATCGAGGAAATCGCCGCGTCGACGTTGTCGACGCCCGCCTCCACCGCCTTCAGGCAAGTGGCCGTGGACATGCCGGTGGTGGCGTGAGAATGCAGGTGCACCGGAATCTCGAGCGTCTCCTTCATGCGCGACACCAGTTCGAAGGCGACGTAGGGCTTCAACAGCCCCGCCATGTCCTTGATGCATACGGTATGCGCGCCCATGTCCTCGATCCGGCGCGCCAGGTCGAGCCACAAGTCGATGGTATGCACGGGGCTCACCGTGTAGGCCATGGTGCCCTGGGCGTGCTTGCCCTGCTCCATCACGGCGGCGATCGCGGTTTCGAGGTTGCGCGTATCGTTCATCGCGTCGAACACGCGGAACACATCGATGCCGTTCGCCGCCGCCCGCTCGACGAACTTGCGCACCACATCGTCCGCATAGTGCCGATAGCCAAGAATGTTCTGCCCCCGGAACAGCATCTGTTGCGGCGTGTTGGGCATGGCCGCCTTGAGCTTGCGGATGCGCTCCCAGGGGTCCTCGCCAAGAAAGCGGATGCACGCGTCGAAAGTCGCCCCGCCCCAGGATTCGATCGACCAATAGCCGACGCGATCCAGCCTGTCCGCCACCGGCAGCATGTCCTCGACGCGCATGCGGGTCGCCAGCAGGCTTTGGTGGGCGTCGCGCAGGACGAGTTCGGTGATCCCGAGCTTGCTCATGGCCGGGCCTATGGTCCCGTTCCGGCCCCGGCAGGCGCGCGGGCGCGATGGTGTCGTATCGCGGCGACCACGGCGGCAGCTATTTCCGCCTGCGCGTCGGCGTCTTTCGCAGCTTCCGCGGGTTGGGCGGGTTGCCGCCGAAGATCGATGAGCCGCGACATCAAGACGATCGCAGCGATCAACGCGGCGAGCAGGATGAACACCGTCACCATGCCCACTGCCGCCAGCCCCAGCGCCTGCGCTAGCAAGTCCCCGCTCACGATAAGGTCACGCCGATTGCGCGTGTTGCTGGCTCGGCTTGCTCCATCGCGTAATCCTCGTCCTGGTCAAGGATATGGCGCACCCGACAGGATTCGAACCTGTAATCCCCGGTTTCGTAGACCGGTGCCTTGTCCAATTTGGCCACGGGTGCATATGCCAAAAGGCGGCGTATTATCGTGGAAAGGGAGCGGCGGAAACAAGGGAAAGCCTTGTCCGATCTTGTCTGGGACCATATCGCCTCACTCCGATGTCCGCCGGGCATGCGCACTTTGCCGCGATGGGCCGCAGGTTTGACTATTCGCCGGTGGGCCTCTACCGTGCCCGGCCCAACCTGTTTGGCCCATGCCATGTCCCGCATCCACCTTAGCCTCCACGAGGCACGCGTCATCGGCTGCCTGATGGAGAAGGCCGTGCTGACGCCGGATCAATGCCCGTTGACGCTGAACGCACTCATGGCGGCCTGCAACCAGAAGTCGAGCCGGGAGCCGGTATTGGCGCTGGACCGGGCTACCGTGGAACGGGTGGGGCGCGACCTCCAGGAGAAGTCGCTCGTCACCAGGGACGAGAACTCGAGAACCGGCGTCGTGAAGTATCGCCAGCGTCTATGCAACACGATGTTCAGCGACCTGAGCTTGGCCGAGGACGAATATGCGGTGCTCTGCCTGCTGCTCCTCCGTGGCCCGCAGACCCCCGGCGAACTGCGGGCGCGTAGCGCGCGCCTGCATGGATTCGCGGACAATGGGGCGGTGGCCGACACGCTACTGCGCCTGATGGATACGGCGCGCGAAGGAGGCCCGTTGGTCGCCAACTCGCGCGGGTACCCGGACGCCGCGACCACCAGTACGCGCACCTGCTGTCTGGCGCCATCGAGTGCGTGCCACAGGACGAGGCGTCGGCGCGGGCCGAGCCCCGGGTCGGAAGGCGCGCCGATCTGGAACAGCGGGTCGCCGCGCTGGAACTGGAGGTGGCGGCGCTCAAGCAAGCATTGTCGACGCCGGGCTAGTGTCGTGTCACGCGAGTTATGACGCTTCAGCGCGTCCCACGGGGTCTGTGGCAAGGCGCGTCCCCGCCGGGAATGGTCGGCTCCATTGCCAAGGGGCGCAACGCGGCCACGGGCCCCGTGGGGCGCGCCCTTCGGGAGATCGCCATGCACGCCACTGCCGCGTTGTGGCCCTTGCGAATATGCCCGATATTCCCTGCGGACCACGCCTTGCATTGACGCGCATGGCGAACTCTGAAGCGCCAGAACTCGCGTGACACGACACTAGGAGCCTTCAGCCCACTGGATTACAGTGCGCCCGTGACGCCCAGGGAACTCTGACGTTGCAAGTCCTCCAGCAGTGGTGGCAGTGTTGTTCCATGCAAGGGCATCTGGAGGTCGGTGCGTTGCGAACGCCGACGCCCGCCGCTCGAACTCGGGGGCGTGCGGCTTACGTCATCGCGGGCGCGAGCTCTCGGTAGGCGCTCTTCAACACCCTGCTCGCAGAGCGCAGGAATATCGCCAGCAGGATCACGGCCACGACCAGATCGGGCCAGGGAGAGGCGTAGACCCAAACGGCCACGGCCGCGGCGATCACCGCGAAGCCCTCGATGACGTCGTTGCGCGAACACTCCCAGGACGACGACATGTTCACGTCGCCGCTGCGGTACGGGGTTAGCAGCTTGAGGCAAACCGCGTTGGCCACCAGGTTGAGGACGGCCACGGCGGACATGGTGCTTGCCACCGGAGCGTCCAGCTCCGTCAGCCGCCAGGCGATCTGGGCGGCGACCGCCAGGGCGGCGCCGAAGATCAGCAATCCCTTGACCATGGCAACCCGAGCCTTGGCCCGGACCGACCCGCCGATCACGGCGATGCTCAGCGCGTAGGTGAGCGCGTCCCCCAGATTGTCCAGCGTTCCCGACAGCAGCGCGGAGGAGCCGCTCTGCACCGAGCCCGCGACCATCACCGCGAAAGTCGCCACGTTGATCCCGAACACCCACGTCAGCACTCGGCGCTGCCGGCCATGCAGATTGGCTACATCGATGGTATTGCTGCAGCAGGAGTCCATGTCTACCTGTAGTCGCGAAGGCTTTTGCTTGGTGTTCGGTGCCTATGTTGCCACACAGACCCACCGCGTTGGGTTGAAATCAGATCACCACACCCGCGTTTCCTTGCAAACAGCGCCGTTTGTCTTGTCTGGCGAGGAGTCGAGCCACGAACTTTGTTGGAGACACTCACCCGACCTTGCGTAAGCGTTTGCCCGAACGGAGTGCATGGAGTACAACTCGCCCGGTCAGCCACCTTCAGGAAAGGGAGTCTCCATGGGCGTCGTGCAAGTCACAGTCACTATCCGCAATCCCGCAGAACCCGAGCGTTCCTGGGACGGCCTGTTCCTGGTCGATACCGGATCAACCGACTGTGTCGTGCCCGGTCGCGCTCTGCGGGAAATCGGCATGGAGCCGAGGGGCCGTCGAACTTACGAACTTGCGGACGGCCGCGAGGAGACAGTCGACATCGCCGTGGCCGAAGTCGAGTTCATGGGCGAGATCGTCGGCGCCACCGTCGGTTTCGGCAACGACGACATAGAGCCGATTCTCGGTCTGACGGCGCTGGAGTCCGTCGGTATCGAGATCGACCCGGTATCGCAACGCCTAAAGCGTAGGCCGTCCGTCCGCATGAAGGGCCGCGCGGCGCGACGCTGCGATCAAAAGCGGCTCGCCGCATAGCTACCACGTGCCTGGCCAAGCTGAAGCCAGCGCGCATGCGGGCGTGCCGGTTCAGGGCATCCGGACACGGCCGTCTTCGTCGACCTGGAGCCCGGACATTTCGCGATAGCGCTCCGCCCGCTCCGGGTCGGTCCGGCTCAAAAGGAAGAACATCATCGTTGCCGCTTGTCGCCGCGCCTCATCACCGACCAGACGGTCGTACATTCGCTCCGCAAACGCGGTGTCCTCCCCAAACAGGGCTTGCTGCAATATGCCATTGATCGCCCAATCGCGACCGGATGCCGGGATCTGACCAAGGAAGGCGGTGGCTCCCTCGCGGTCGAAACCGGACCAACTTTGGAACGCACTGCTATACAAATGCTGGCGCAAGTCGTCGTCCATGCGCGCAATCGCGCGAACCGCGGCTCGAGGGTCCGTCTCGACCCATGCAAACATCAACTCGGATCCGGCAATCTGCCTGGTTTCGCGGTCCCCAATCCTGTCGATCAGGCGCCTCGCCGCTTCCGGGGACTTGGCGGCGATCGCCCGGACGATCATCGAGGCCGACTGGCGCTGGGCTCCGGTCGACTGGTCCATCAGCCAGTCGAACGCGGCTTCAGGATCCAGCTTGGTGTATCCGCCAACAACGGCGGCAACGGCGGCGGGTGTCTTGTCGGGCGAGGAGTCGAGCCAAGCTGCCGCGGCTAGCGGATCCTCGCGCGCCCATTGCCGTATGACGGTTTCAATTGCCCTGGATCGGTGTCCCCCGTCGAGGTTGCTTGCGAGCGCCAGTGCTCTCTCGGGGTCCGAGGTCGCGTACGCACCCAATGTCGTGGCGAGCAATGACGATTGACCGGAGGATGGGGGTTGGGTCAGAACCCACTCGAACGCCGAGCGGGGGTCGGATTGTGTCCACGAGTTGATCAGCGAATTCTGGACCGCCTGGGTGAGTTGCGGATCGGCCATTTCCTCAAGGGCGGAAAGCGCCGCCCTTGGATCGGTTCGTGCCCAGACGCCGAGTACCCTTTGCGCAATGCTGCGCCGTTCTTCGGGATCAAGCGTCTCGGCGATCTCTAGCATCTCAGAGGGGGAATCCTCGGCAACAGCAGCCGCGACCTGGGCGAGCAGCGTCGCGCGTTTCGCCGACCGCGGCTGCCCAAGAGCCCAGTCCCACGCGGCTTCGCGGTCTGTTCCAACCCAACGCCTGAGCAGCGTTTGTTGCCAGGAGTTCCGCGTGTCCCTTTCGGCGAGGGAGTCCAACGCCGAAAGCGCGGCCGCGGGGTCCTCGTCAAACCAGGTGTAGGCGATGCCCCACAGTGCCCGCGTTCGCGTTTCGCCCTCCTCCATCGACAACGCATTCCGCCAGGCGCTCGCGGGGTCCGTCCTGGCCTCGGCGCTTGCCCGCATCTGCCCCAGGTAGGGTTCTACCGAGAACCGTTGTGCGATCTTCTCCTTGCGGCTATCGCTCAAGCCTTCGCCCTGACTGATGATGAACATGGCCGTCTGGCTTCGCAGCCGTGGTTCGAGCGTATCGACGAACCCCAATGCCGCATCGAAATCGTCGCTTGCCCAGACGGCCAAGGCATGCATCAGTTCGACCCGACGATCGACCCCTTCGGCAAGAAGACGCGTAACGGCCGCTCGGGGCGCGAGCTGAACGTAGCGCGAATAAATGACCGACCGCAGCGATCCGCCGTCGCTCGGCAGGGCGTCCGCCTCCTCGAGTAGATCCTCTACGGCTCGCACGTCCGCAGATCGCAACAGGCCGTACATTGCGGCGATTCGATCAAACCGGCTTGGCAACTTCTGGATTTCCGCCAGCCAGACAACGCGCGTGAGTGGGGCTGCATTCGGAGGCGTTGCCGGCATAGGAGGTGATATTTCTTCGATCCGAGGCTCGGAAAGGCGTTCGTCTTCCACTTCGTCGCGCGTTATCAGCAACACTGCGCCAGCACCGATTGCGAGGCCAGCGACAAATATCCCAACCCACTTGATCATGCGCTGATCCAGTGTTGGAAATGCGCCGCCGCAGGTAGGTGCCGATGTCGCGCCATGATCGCGTGCTTGGGGTCGAGGATCACTTGCATCCCGCGAGCGTCCTACGTGGGTCTGCGCTAAGTGTCATTGTGCTTGGCGATGCTGAAGATCGACGTGTGTTCGATCTCCGTGGCCACCTCGCCGTCGACGACGTAGGCGATGCCGAGGTCCACGAACTCGTGCCCCTTGCGCCGCCATTTGCGCGTCGGCACGGTGCGGACCTCGATCTCGTCGCCCACCCGCAGCAGTCGCCGCAAGCGCACCACCGAGCCGACGTGGATCCACGCCGGCAGCACGTAGCGCCGGGTGAAGGCGCGGTTGGCCGTGCTCAGGATGGCGTGAGGATGCACGACCCCCGTCCGGTAGCAAGCCAGGCTGTCCTCCACCTGCGCGGCGGACTCGGCGTTTTCGACCGCGTCCGGTGTCCACGTCCACGCCGGGAACGGCTCGCCCACGGTCACGTTGTCCCACTCGATCTCGGGCCGCTGGCTGAACGGTGCACCGGGTTCGACGTTTGCGGGCCCGTCATCCGGGTCGAGCGGACGCGTGTGCAGTTCGGCGAGCAGGATGCCGCGCGCGTGGCAATGGACGGTGTGCGTGTCGCCGGCGGCGTCGTGTGTCACGGTCAGCGCGTCGCCGTCGTAGGCGGGCTTCAGGAAGCGCACGCTCACGTGCGACCCCGCGAGCCAGTCGGGCCCCAGCGTATCGACCAGCGGATGCGTCATGTGCCCGAACACTGCGGCGCCGGGCACCAGCGCGCCCTCGAACCCGAATCGCGCGGCGACCGAGTCGCTGTGGATGCGGTTCTCGGTGTTAACGGAGAAGTTCCGCGCGTTGGTCAGGTAAACGCTCACCTACCCTCCAGCATCAGTAAGCCCGCGCCGATGAGGGCGAGCCCGAGGAACTGCGCGCATCCCCGATGCGGGCCGCTTTCTCTTCATCGAACCACCATCCGTCCGGGAACGGCGCCACATACATCTCGTCGGGCAGTTCCGGGCGCCCGAACTTGTTCCAGTAAACGATACGGGTGTCCTCGAGCGCATCCAGCGGGATCTGATAGTAGTTCCACAGCAGCACGCGGTCGAGCGCCCGGCACGCGGCCACGAACGACTCGAGATTGTTTGCCCCCAACGCCGCGTCGACCAGGAAATCGACCGCGGGATGGTCGATGCCCGAGCTATTCCAGTATTCGGTGGAAGAGGAATGAAAGTAGCGCCGTAGCTGCCAGGACGGCGGCACTTCGATGAATCCCCGCACCAGGATGGCGTCGTAGTCGCCGTAGCGCCGGCGGTTGGTGAAGCCGGTGCTGTCGATCATGCGGATGTCGGCCTGAACGACAACCTCCGACGCGTTCACGACCTCCACCGCAGCGATCCAGTCCAGCACGGTTTTCCAGCCCGAGGCCATGATGTCCGTGCGAAAGGTCTCGAAAGAGAACTTGACGTCGGTCGCGGTAATCGGCGTGCCGTCGTGCCACCGCGCCTCGGGACGCAGCCGGAAGACGATGCTCCGCCGATCAGCGCTGATGGCGACGGATTCGGCGAGACTCGTGTAGTAACCCGAGGGTTCGTCGCCCGCGGGCTCGATCAGGTGATCGTACGCACGGTAGAACCCTTCCGGCTTGTACATCGGCGAAACCGTGTCGAAGCCGATCATCGACGACAGCACCAGCGTGCCGCCCTTGGGCGCATCCGGGTTGACGTAGTCGAAGTGGGGGAAATCGGCGGGGTATTTGAGGTTGTAGTTGGGTATCTGGGAGAGGCCGTGGCGGAAGTCGAGGTGGGACTCGACGGCGGGTTCGGTGGCCGTGAGGGGAAGTGGGTAGGCAGCCAGGCCGGCGAGCAGTATTGACGCGGCTTTCTGAAATGCCTTGCGGCGCTTGAGCATTGGGTTCAGGGTTCTGACCGCATACGTCGGCACCTTACGTCAATTGGCAGGGCCAGCCTAGGCGATTTCGAACGACCCGACCTTTGATCTACAGGTCCAAATACTCATGTAGACAATGCAGTGTCCGGCCACCCAGCTTGACCTCATGACCAAGCGCCAGCTTGTCCTGGACTCCTATCGGATGGCCGCCGATCTTGTTTACGAAATCAAGATAGTCCCGATAGTTTTCTGTTCCGATTGTCTTGTCGAAGAGAGGCGTTCTGAAAACCACAACGTACAAGATCGAAACGTCCGCATTTGCTGCCAGGGTCCCGGCTGTCGCATAGAGGAGTTGATAACGAATATCGAACATTGAAACGTCGGGCGATGAAAAATGCAGCCCGAGAAGCTCTTCTATCCTCTCTGGCAAGTTGGTGGCTTTCCCGACTATCTTTCGTGCTCGAGCTGCAAGATACGCGTCGTGCACCGACGGTCCGAAGGTCTCATCCACTTTGGCCTCGACCCCAACGAACAGGCTCTTACCCGAGCTGACGCGACCAAAGACCGCCAGGTCGTGAACACGACCCTTCCCATACTCGTCAAACCGTATCTCGTATTCCGGAATCGCTCGGTCGAAAGTGATTTCTTCTTGCAGCACGTTAGAAACTCGAGCGCGAAGTCGGTCGGCGCCATTTCTGTTGAGCATGAAGTCCGCTACCGAGTACGCGCTGCGGTGCTCCTTCCACTGGTGGGATTGGCTATCGTAGAGCTTCTTCCAGTCGTCAAGACTTCGAATCTCCGCACCTTGCGTCGTCTCTATACGCATTGGCAAAGTACTACAGACGCGACCACTCGAGCATCGTCGCCGGGCCGGGTGGTCCAGATTCGTCTTGGGAGAGGCGCCAGCAAAGGATTAGGAGATCGGCTCACTTGCATCTGCCGACGCTAGACGGAGGGATCACATCACGACGGCCATGCGGGAGACGGAGGGATCATTCGCCGCCTGGCGGCGACTTGATCGAACCGAAGGGTCCTCTTAAATCCTCCGCTCCTCGAACTCGCTCAGCAGTGCCCAAGTGGGCCCTCGAATATCTCTAGGCCATTGCCCGGCCCAGCAGACTACGCAGGACTCGTTGGTGGGCGATTCCAGCTTGGGGCTTCCGGCCAACTCTCGAGGCTTTCATCCACAACGGTCCACGCTGCGCGCGAATCGGTGAAGATGTTGTCGCTCGGTTTCTCACCCGGATCGCTGTCGAGGCAGCCGGCGCGCGCGTAGAACGGTCTGATATGCCGCGCTTACGGCGCGCCGGCATCGCGAGCAGTGGCAGTTGTACATCCGCACCGGCGGGTCGTCGAATTCGAATGCGACCCCGCCGCAAAGGCAGCTTCCTCCGATGGCGCCCGGCGTTTTCGGCTCGCGTGCGGGACGGTCCACCGCAATGGCGTCCGGCCCAAATTCCGCCGGATACGCTTCATGTTGTGGCAGATCGTCGACGATGGTGTGCCAGAGCGCCATGGAACCGGTGAAGAAATGGAGGCGCGGGCGCGTGACGGGGTCTTCGGCGACATTGCCCATGGGCACGAGCGCGAACGACTGGCCTTCGCCGTTCATCGGCACGGCGGAGCCGCACCGGGGACAGAAGGACCGGTAGCCCTGGGCTGACGATTGGTATGTTCTGACCTGCTCCGCGCCCCTCACCCATCGGAAGTCGTCCGCCGACGCGGTACCGAAGGTGGCGAACGCACTGCCGTGAAACTTGCGGCACATGGAGCAGTGGCAGTGGCCCACCGTGTCCACCGGCCCATCGATTTCGAATGCGATATCTCCGCACAGACAGCTTCCAGTCAGCATCACGTTCCTCCCGATATCGACTCGCCGCGCGGTTCAGGCGCCACTTTGCCAGCAACAGACCGCCGCCGGTTCTGCTAGGGCGCCCCCGTTTGCATGTCGGCGCCAAGGAAACGCTAAAGGTCGAACGGATGAAGTACGGCATGTTCTTTCGTAAGGACGAGTATGTGTGATGGCGAGCGCTAGAGTCATCGTGCTCGATGCGATGGGGGTGATTTACCGCGCCCGAGACGATGTTGCGGAGTTGCTCGTTCCCTTCGTTGAGCGACACGGGTCCTGGGTCGGCGCCAACGATGTGGCCGCGCTCTACGAGAAGGCCAGTCTGGGTCATCGCGACGCTGATGCTTTCTGGCGCGCGCTCGACCTGGATCCGAGCGTCGAGGACGACTATCTCGCTGGACACGACCTGAGCGAGGGTTTGCTCGCCTTCCTTGAGGTTGCGCGCAGTTCCGGTATCGACGTGTGGTGCTTGTCGAACGACATATCGCGGTGGTCGGTCAAGCTCCGCGAGCGCTTCGCGCTTGATGGTCTCTTCGCGGACTTCGTGATCAGCGGCGACATCGGTTGCCGCAAACCATCGGAGCAGGCTTACCATTGCCTCCTTGACCGCATTGGGGGCGCCCCGGAGCTCTTCGTTGACGACCGGGCGCGCAACGTCAGCGTTGCGCGATCGATGGGCATACCTTCTGCGTGCTTCGGAACGGGCTGTCACGAGCGCGGTGGCGTGAAGGACTTTGCCGCGTTGTCGGCGCTGATTACCATGTCCGATAGCAATGCTTCGTCTGCGCGATGAGCAAGGCCGCCGTCCGTATGTTGGTCGAGCTCGACAGGTTCGGAGGCATCAATTATGAACCCCGTCCTCGGGGCGGGAGATTGCTCGTGAGGACGCTGAACCTGGGAGTTTCGGGGGACCACTGAGGTGTCGGGGCTAAACACGGGCCAAGCGGAATGGCTCGAGTCCCGTGGTGTGGCAGGGCCATTCCGGTATCTGGCCGGAGGGTTCCGTACCGACGTCCTCGAGTCCAGCTCAGGACTCATCGTTCGTATCGGCAAATCTCCGGCGGGCGACAACACGTTCTCGACCGAGAAGAATGTGATGGACGCCGTGCGGGGACGCGTCGACATCTCCGTCCCGCAGCCGACGCTTGTCGAGGACGGCCTGCCCGAGTTTCCCTATGGTGTCATGGTCTACCCGAAACTCCCGGGGGTCTCGCCCACTTCGCCTTCGCAGGCTCTCGCAAGCAGTGCGGCGTCGGTCTTGCGACAGCTCCACGCAATAGTCACCGATCTTGTGGTGCCCGAGCGGGCGGTGGATCGCGACGGTGTGGCCGCCCTGGTACGCGTGACGAGACCTTGCTTTACCGAGGCGCAGGGACGCACTGCGGAGCGATGGCAGGCGGACCTAACGAGTTTTCTCGCCGGGAAACCGCCCCGCTGCCTGATCCATGGGGATTTTTGGCATGCCAACTGGCTCGCGACAAAGGACGGTCGAACCATGACCGGGCTGCTGGATTTCGAACATTCCGGCATAGGACTTCTCCACGAGGACCTGGCACCGCTCAAGTACTTGGGCGAGAGCTTTCGCACCGCTGTGCTCAATGCCTACTGCGAGGGGACCACTACGAATCCCGCGTTGCTGCTTGAGGAGACCCAGATGTTCGAAGTGCTCCGCGAGCTGCGCGGGCTTGGTTGGGCGCTCCGGAACCCAGACGCAGGTGAGTTCGACGACGCCATCGAGAAGGTCGCAGCGGTCCTCGCCAACTACGCCTAATCCGAAGCCTCCGGTTCTTGTGGGAAATCCGGTCGGGATGGCTGTGCGACGTTTGACGGGGTTCTTGTAAGACCGGAATCGCGTGTGTCCGGAATCCGGAAAAGACCTTGATTGATTGGGATTCCCCGCCTATTGCCGAGAGCTGCAAGAGCGATCATCCATGGTAGTCGAAGCCAAGACCTGATGGGGTCACCAGGCTGGGTCAGCGATCGATGCTGCGGGCGTGGTGCGCAGGTTTACTCTCTTGCGCTTACGTTGCCAGCCTTCTCTCTCGCCAATCTCAATTTCTCCGAAATATGATCCCACGACTTGACGCCGCAACGCTCGGCCCACGCATCGTGGATGGCGCCGAGTTCTCCCACGATCTCCGGATGCCGCTCCGCCAGGTCCTCGGTTTCCGTGCGATTCGCGACGATGTCGTAGAGTTCCCATTCGCCGGGATACTTGCACACCAGTTTCCACCGTCCCCGACGTACCGCCTTGTTGCCCTCGTGTTCCCAGATCAGCGCGTCCTTGTGATTGGGCTGATCGTGGAATATCGGCGCAAGGCTCGTCCCCTCCAGGGGCACGATGTCGTTGCCGTTGAATAGCGTCGGGTAGTCGGCGCCAGCCACGTCGAGGCAGGTCGCCATGATGTCGGTGAGTTGGCCCGGCTGGTGCCGCAGGGCGCCCACGTCGTCGATGACGGACGGCCAGTGCGCGATCAGCGGCGTGGCGATGCCGCCCTCGTGAACCCAATGCTTGTATTCCCGGAACGGCGTGTTCGACAGGTTGGCCCACGGGACGCCGTAGCTCTGGTAGGTGTGCTCGGGTCCGGGCATCACGGTCGGATCGTTGCCCCGCATGACGGTTCTACCGTCGCGCGTTTGCGTTTTGCCCGCGGGGTAGGTGGGTGGGAGTGGCCGAACTTCCGCCGCGAATTCCTCGGCGCAGGCGCCGTTGTCGGCGAGGAAGAGAATCAGGGTATTGTCGATTCGGTTCGTTTCTTCGAGCGCGGCGACGATGCGGCCGATGCCCTGGTCCATCCGGTCGATCTGCGCGGCGTACACTTCCATGCGCCGCTGTTGCCACGCCTTGTGCGGCGTCTCGTCCCATGGCGGCTGCGTCGGATCCCGTTCCGTCATCGGCCACGACGCGTCGACAATGCCCATGGCGCGCATCCGTTGCAGACGTTCTTCGCGCAGACGGTCCCAGCCCGCCGCGAATCGACCCCGGTACCGGCGGATATCGTCTTCGTGGGCGTGCAACGGCCAGTGCGGTGCGCTGTAAGCGGTGTAGAGAAAGAACGGGGCATCGCCATTCGTGGCGGCGTGTTCCCGGATGTAGTCGGCCGCCTGGTCGCTGATCGCGTCGGTGAGGAAGAAATCCTCGGGCAGGCTCGCCAGGTCCACCGCGTCGTTGTCCCGGGTCAATGTACTCGGTTGCCAGTAGTTGGCCGCGCCTCCGAGGATGCCGAAGTAGCGGTCGAAGCCGCGTTGGCGCGGCCAACTGTATTTGGGACCGTCGGGCCCCTGATCGTGGCTGACGTGCCACTTCCCGCTCATGTAGGTGGCGTAGCCCGCCAGCTTCAATGCCTCGCCGATGGTGACACAGGTGTCGCTGAGGGACCCGCGGTATCCGTCCTCGTCGAGCTGCGCGGTCATCCAGCCGATGCCGACCTGGTGCGGATGCAGCCCGGTGAGGATCGACGCCCGGGTGGGACAGCAGCGGGCGGTGTTGTAGAACTGGGTGAGGCGGATACCGTCTGCGGCGAGGCGGTCGAGGTTCGGGGTCTGCACCTCGCCGCCGTAGCAGCCGATATCGGAATAGCCCATGTCGTCGTTCATGATGAGCAGGATGTTCGGTGGGTTCATTCTCATAGGACTCCTCTTCAGGTTCATCGTCACCTGCCTGACGGACCGGACTCGCGCCACGGCGTCAGACGTGGCCACCATCGACGCACGTGCAAGCAATAGGATTCATAGGACGCTCCGAATCTTCGACGGAGGGTCGGCTCCTCATATAGGATAACGAACAAATAGAACGAGACCAGCACCACGCCTGCGTATGGCAGCAGCAAGTCTTGGCCAAAGAGCAGCGCTTGTCCCAAAACGATAGTCAACACGCAGACATACATGGGATTTCGCACGAACTGATACAGGCCGGACGCCACCAGCACTTCCGTCTGCTCCACCGGTCCCGGCGTGCCGCGCCCCTCAAGGACGAAACGAGCGAAGCAGTCCACCAGGCAGGCCAGACCCACCCCGACCGCCACGATGCCCACCAGCCGCTCGCCCGGTAGCCCGAGCAGGGGCGGCTGGAACGTCCACCCGACCAGTGCGAACGGAACGACGCCGGCCACCACGCCGGGAGCGATCAGAAAGAAGGCGAACGACCCCAAGATCGCACGTGTGCGCGTGACCTTCTCAAACACGTCAGAAACCCCATCCATCGATGGACGATACCCCAACGTCAGAGCTTCTTGCGCAGAAACACCATGGACTGATCCCCTGGGTAGTCGTGGAGTTCCCCGAACCGTTCGTAACCCTGGCGTTCATAGAATTCCGGCGCCTGAAAGCTATAGGTTGTCAGGTGAGCTCCATGACATCCTCGATCCCTCCCCAACTGCTCCCCGGCCGCGAGTAGACGGCTGCCCAGTCGCTGGCCCCGTTGATTCGCGCCCACCCAAAGGGTCTCGACCGTCAGCCACCCATAGGCAACATCACAAATCAGTCCGGCCACCACTTCCTGTCCCGCGCCATGCACCGCCAGAACAATCTGGCCCGCATTCGGATCCGTATGCCGGGACCGATTGTGCTCCCGTAGACCAGACTGAATGGCCGCGACAACCCGCTGGCTCACCTCCGGATCGTCAGCCGAATCCGTGTAGTCCCTTATTTCCATCGTTCCCGAGCACAGGGAAATAGAAAAGAATCGCCCGAAAAGGCACCTTTTGAATCCTGCATGAGTTCGCTCCGCATGTCGAGAAGGAGCGACGAGCGAGCCCGTCCGGTTGCCCCATAGCTGGCTGCATCGCGGCGAATGGCGAAGTGCCCACCGGCGCCACCGCCTTGACCGCGCACCGACACTTCGCATGGTTCATTGCCGAAGAAATGATACTGGGAGTGATACTCAATCAACGCTATAGCGGATGAGCTTATTGGCGGAGAGGGAGGGATTCGAACCCTCGATGAGCTTTCAACCCATACTCCCTTAGCAGGGGAGCGCCTTCAGCCGCTCGGCCACCTCTCCGGGGACGGAAATTGTAGCACCGGGCCGTCAGTCCTTGGCGGGCGAGTCGGACAGGTCGAACGCCGAGTGGATCGCGCGGACGGCGAGTTCCAGGTAGCGCTCGTCAACGACTACGGAGATCTTGATCTCGGAGGTCGAGATCATGCGGATGTTGATGTTGTCTGCGGCCAGCGCGTCGAACATGCGGGTCGCGACGCCGGCGTGGGAGCGCATTCCGACGCCGACGACCGAGACCTTGGCGATGCGGTTGTCGCCTTCGATGCCGCGGGCGTCGAGATCGGTACGGATCGCTTCCAGCAGTTCGCGGGCGCGGGCGTAGTCTTCGCGTTTTACCGTGAAAGTGAAATCGGTTGAGCCGTCGGCGCCGACGTTCTGCACGATCATGTCGACCTCGATCAGCGCGTTGGCGATCGGGCCGAGGATTTTCGAGGCGATGCCGGGCACGTCCGGGACGCCGAGCAGCGTCAGCTTCGCCTCGTCGCGGGAATACGCGATACCCGATACGACGGGTTGTTCCATGTCCTTTTCCTCCGTCGTGATAAGCGTACCGGCTCCTTCGCCGAAGCTGGAGAGCACCCGCAGGGGCACGCCGTATTTGCCGGCGAACTCCACCGAGCGCGGGTGCAGCACCTTGGATCCGAGGCTCGCCAGTTCCAGCATCTCTTCGAAGGTCACCACGTCGAGCATCGACGCGCCCTCGACGATGCGCGGGTCGGCGGTGTATACGCCGTCCACATCCGTGTAGATGCGGCATTCGTCGGCTTCGATGGCGGCGGCCACGGCAACCGCCGTGGTGTCGGAGCCGCCGCGACCGAACGTCGTCATGTTGCCGTGGGCGTCGATGCCCTGAAAGCCCGCGATGATCGGGGTCACACCGTTTTGCAGATCTTTGGTCAGGGCGGCCGTGTCGATGTGTTCTATCCGCGCCCTGGTATGCGCGCCATCGGTCAGAATCCGGACCTGCCAGCCGAGATAGGACTTGGCGGCGAAACCCCGCTCGATCAGCGCCATGGCCAGCAGCGCGATCGTCACCTGCTCTCCCGACGACAGCAGCACGTCGCGTTCCCTGGGGGCGACCGCTTCGCCCACCTGCCGCGCGAGCGCGTCCAGCCGGTCCGTTTCCCCGCCCATCGCGGAAACGACGACGACGATTTCCTCGCCGGCATCCAGACTGCGCACGACCCTGTCGGCGACCGCGTGAATGCGTTCGACACTGACGACGGATGTTCCGCCGTACTTGTGTACGTATCGCGGCGTTGCCTGCGACGGTTCGCTCTCGCGCGCGCCCCGGCCGAGGGCTGTTGATCGATGTTCCATTTTCTTAGTCGATGTTGGGGTGCGTCAGCGTCAAGCGACGCGCTCTTCCACCCATTTCCTGACCGAGGCGAGCGCTGCCGGCAGCGCTTCCGGCTTGTCGCCGCCGCCGCCTCGGGCCATGTCCGGCCGGCCGCCGCCGCCCTTGGCGCCGACCTGCAGGCCGACGAAGCGGATGACGTCGCCGGCGGTGAACTGTTCGGTCAGATTCTTTGTCACGCCCACCGTCAGGTTGACACGGCCGCCGTTCACCTGTCCGAGCACGATAACGGCGGTGCCGAGCTTGTCCTTGAGCCGGTCGAGCGTCGTCAGCACAGTGCTGGAGTCACCTTCTACCTCGGCGCCCAGCACGTGGATGCCGCCGACATCTACCGCTTCGCTGGCGAGATCGAAACCCCGAGATTGCGCGAACTGGGCCTTGAGCGCCTCCAACTCCTTCTGCAACGACTTCGTTTGCTGCGACAGGGATTCCACCCTCTCCAGCAGGTTGTCGCGGCCGACGCCGACGACTTGACCGATGTCGGCAATCAACTGTTCCGCGCCCCGCGCGTGCGCGACGGCGCGTTCGCCGGTGAGCGCCTCGATGCGCCTGGTTCCCGCCGCAACGCTGGATTCGGACGCGATGCACATGTATCCGATATCGCCGGTGCGCCGCACATGCGTGCCGCCGCAGAGCTCGACCGAGTAGTCGCCGCCCATCGCAAGCACGCGCACCACGTCGCCGTACTTTTCGCCGAACAATGCCATGGCGCCCTTGTCGATCGCCTCGGCATAGGGCATCTCCTTCGCGTTAGCGGCCGAGTTCTCGCCGATGCGCGCGTTCACTTCGAGTTCGATGGTGCGCAACTCGCCATCGCTGAGCGGTGCCGGGTGCGAGAAGTCGAAGCGAAAGCCTTCCGGCCCGACCCGCGAACCCCTTTGCTGGACGTGGGTGCCGAGAGTGCGGCGCAGCGCCGCATGGAGGAGATGCGTGGCGGAGTGGTTGCGCACGATGTCCCGGCGCCGCTCGCCGTCCACGGCCGTGGTGACCCGGTCGCCAACCTCCAGCGCACCCGCCTCCAACGTGCCGCGATGCAGATGTTGGCCGCCGCCTCGGGTGGTGTCGGCCACGACAAACCGGACCCCGTCAGCGGCGATCAATCCCGTATCGCCCACCTGGCCGCCGGACTCCGCGTAAAACGGGGTGCGGTCAAGCACGACGTAGCCCGACTCCGAGGTTTCCAAGCGTTCGGTTTGCACCGGGGAGGCGCGTTCGGCCCCGCTACCGGCGTTTTCCGCTAGTTTGAATAGCGACACGATGTTCGCCTCGACTTCCAGCGACTCGTAGCCTTCGAATCGCACATCGGAATCGATTTGCACGCGCTGTTCGGCGCTCGCATCGAATCGGCCGGCCCGTTGCGACCGCAACCGCTGTTCCTGCATGGCGGATTCGAAACCCTGCATGTCCACGTCTAGCCCCCGCTCGCGCGCGACATCGGCGGTCAGGTCCGCCGGAAAACCGAAGGTGTCGTAGAGTTCGAAAATCACCTGACCGGGAATCGTCTCACGGACGGTAGTCGCGATGTGTTTATCGAGCAGTGTCATGCCCCGATCTAGCGTCCTCGCGAAGCGCTCTTCCTCCGCGAGCAGGATCGCCGCGATGCTGTCCTTGCCCTCGGCGATCAACGGATACGCCTCGCCCATCTCCGCCGCCAGGGGTGCCACGAGTCGATGGAAGAACGGTTCATGCAGGTCCAGTTTGTGACCGTGACGCAGGGCGCGGCGGATGATGCGCCGCAGGACGTAGTCGCGATCCTCGTTGCCCGGCATCACGCCTTCCGCGATCAGGAAAGCGGTGGACCGAATGTGGTCGGCAATAACGCGCAGGGACGGGTTGCCGAGCATCTCGGTTTCGTTGTCGAACCCGGCGATGCGCCCGGCCTCGACGAGGATCCCGCGGAATATGTCCGCCTCGTAGTTCGACTGCACGCCCTGGGAGATCGCCGCAACGCGTTCGAGGCCCATGCCCGTATCGACGCCGGGGCTCGCCAAGGGGGCGAGTTCGCCGTCCGGGGAGCGGTCATATTGCGGGAACACCAGGTTCCAGCATTCAAGAAAGCGGTCGCCCTCCTCTTCCGGCGAGCCCGGCGGTCCTCCGGCGACGGCGGGACCCTGGTCGTAGAAGATTTCCGAATCCGGTCCGCAGGGACCGGTGTCGCCCATCGACCAGAAATTGTCCGGATGTTCGACGATGCGTTCCGCCGGCATGCCGATCTTGTCGACCCAGAGTTTGCGCGCCTCGTCGTCGGTCGGATGCACCGTCACCCACAACCGGTCCCGGTCGAACGCGAGGACGCCGGTGACGAACTCCCACGCCCAGTCGATGGCGTCTTCCTTCCCGTAGCTCCCGAAGCTGAAGTTGCCGAGCATTTCGAACAGCGTCTGGTGGCGGGCGGTATAGCCGACGTTTTCGAGATCGTTGTGCTTGCCGCCGGCGCGCACGCATAGCTGGCACGAGACCGCGCGATCATAGCCGGGGCGCTCGCGCCCGGTCAGCGCGTCCTTGAACTGCACCATGCCGGCGTTGGTGAACAACAACGTCGGATCGTCGCCCGGAACCAGACTGCTGGACTTGACGACCTTGTGGCCACGAGCCGCGAAGAAATCAAGGTACGCGGCTCGAATCTCGGCAGTTTTCACCGTCGCGACCCCGAACTTGAAAAGGCGGCGGATTATACGGTCTGCCGGCCCAGCGTTCGATAGATGATATCTGATCCGAATCCCCGCGCCGCGAGGAAACGGGCACGCCGGGCCCACTCGGAGCGGTTGGCCGACGCACCGGCGGCGTTGCTTTTATTGCCACCGGCATTGCCGTTGCCGAAGCGTTTCGCCTGCACGGCTTGGGCGCGACGAAGCCAGAACTCGTCGGAAAACGTGAGGGTATCGTCGATGATGTTTTCCGCCACGCCACGGCTGCGCAGACCCGCGCGAATCTTGAGCGGACCGTGGCCGCGATCAACGCCCCGACGGACGAAGGACTCGGCGAAGCGCGCGTCCGACAACAGCTCGCGGCGTACCAGGTCGTCGAGGACGTTGTCCAACCGCGCTATCGCCGCAGCCGCATGCGATGCCCGGCGGCGCAGCAGCTTGCGGCGAAGTTCGAATCGGGAATGTTCGCGCGTGGCGAGCAGACGCAGGGCGCGCTCGGTCAGCGCGGCCTCGGTCAGTTCGGATTGGCGCGTGATCATCGCCGTCGAAAGGAGGCTTTACGCGACTATTGCGGCTATTCCGGCTACCCCGACCGCACAGACGCCGGTTTGCTCTGCCGACCGTTCTTTTGGCTCTGCCTTTCGCTCTCTCTGGGCGGCGGCAGCAGCACCGCGCGCAAGCGCGCGTCGATTTCGCTTCGAAGCGCTTCGTTCTGGTTCAGGAAATCCGCCGCCTTCTTTCGCCCCTGGCCGATGCGGTCGCCGTTGTAGCTGTACCACGCGCCGGACTTGTCGATGATCCCCTGGGTCACGCCGAGGTCGATGATCTCGCCGGTTCGATTGATCCCCTTGCCGTAGAGAATCTGGAACTCCACCTGCTTGAACGGCGGCGCCACCTTGTTCTTGAGCACTTTCACCCGGGTCTCGTTGCCGATCACCTCGTCGCCGTCCTTGATGGCGCCGATGCGACGGATGTCCAGTCGCACCGAAGAGTAGAACTTGAGCGCGTTGCCGCCGGTCGTGGTTTCCGGCGAGCCGAACATCACGCCGATCTTCATGCGGATCTGGTTGATGAAGATCACCAGCGTGTTCGACTGCTTGATGTTCGCCGTCATCTTGCGCAGCGCCTGGCTCATCAGGCGCGCCTGCAGACCGACGTGGGAGTCGCCCATGTCGCCTTCGATTTCGGCCTTCGGCGTGAGCGCGGCGACGGAGTCTATGACCACGACGTCGACGGCGCCGGAGCGGACGATCATGTCGCAGATTTCGAGCGCCTGCTCGCCGGTGTCCGGCTGCGAAACCAGCAGGTCATCGGTATCGACGCCGACGGATTCCGCATAGATCGGATCGAGGGCATGCTCCGCGTCGATGAACGCGCACGTTCCGCCTGCGCGCTGCGCCTCGGCGATGATCTGCAGCGTCAGCGTGGTCTTGCCCGAGGATTCCGGCCCGTAGATCTCGACGACACGTCCCCGAGGCAGGCCGCCGACGCCAAGCGCGGCATCGAGTCCAAGGGAGCCGGTGGACACCGATGGAATCAACTCCTGTTCGTGGTCGCCGAGCCGCATCATCGACCCCTTGCCGAATTGCCGCTCAATCTGCGTCAGCGCCGCCTTCAAGGCGCGGGCTTTTTCGGTTCCCGACATATTTGAGAATCTCCGCTGGGATCAGGATTTGCGGATACTGTATATCCGACCAGTAAGAAGTGCAACCGCCGACTTGCAGAAAACTCGCAGAAAGCGTCATGTCCCACGACATTTTTGGCCCTGGCTTACAATAGGCCCTCCGCTGGCCGCCGCCCGCCTTCCTGATCGAGGGAACCCGTTGCAGTCGAGTCGAATTCCGCGCCGTCCTCGGGTGTTTGGCCGCCAGGCAGGCTCGATCGCATGAATACCTCGGCCCATACCCCGATGATGCAGCAGTACCTGCGCATCAAGGCCGAGTTCCAGGACATCCTGCTGTTCTACCGCATGGGCGATTTCTACGAGTTGTTCTTCGACGACGCCCGCGAGGCGGCGCGCCTGCTCGACATCACCCTCACCGCCCGGGGGCGCTCCGCGGGAAATCCCATCCCCATGGCGGGCGTGCCGTTCCACAGCGTGGACGGCTACCTGGCGCGGCTCGCGCGCACGGGACGATCCGTCGCCATCTGCGAACAGTTCGGCGATCCGGCCACCTCGAAGGGCCCTGTCGAGCGCCGCGTGACGCGCGTCGTTACCCCGGGGACGCTGGCCGAAGATGGGCTGCTGGATCCGGACAGGGAGAGCGTGCTGGCGGGCGTGCATCCCGACGGCGACGGCTGGGGGCTGAGCTGGCTCAACGTTTCGTCCGGAGAGTTCCGGTTCCGCGAGTGCGATTCGACCGGCGAGCTGGTCGCGGAGCTGGACCGAATCGGCGCCGCCGAACTGGTGGCGGCGGAAGCCGTCGACATCGACGCGGGCCGGGAGATCACGCGTCGTCCCGCCCTCGACTTCGATGTCGATCTCGCCGAACGATTCCTGACCGAGCACTTCGGCGTGCGCGACCTGACGGGTTTCGGCATACACGAAGTGACCGCGGGTGTCGGCGCCGCCGGCGCGGTGCTGCGCTACGCGCAAAACGCGCGGCGGCAATCTCTCGACTACATCGACTCGGTCCGCCGCTTTGAGGCCGGCGACCACGTCATCCTCGACCAGCGCACCCGGCGCAACCTCGAAATCGACTCCCGCCTCGACGGCCAGCCCACATTCCGAGGCACGGTTTACGGTGTGCTGAACGAGACGCGCACGCCGATGGGCGCGCGGCTCCTGAAGCGCTGGCTCGCGGCGCCGCTGAAAAACGCCGAAGCCGTGCGGGAACGCCAACGCGCGGTCATCGCCCTGATCGAAGCACGTGGCCCAGAGCGGCTTCGCCCCGACCTGGGGGAAATCGGCGATATGGAGCGCATCGTCACCCGCATCGCGCTCCGCAGCGCTTCGCCGCGCGATCTCGCGAGATTGCGCGCCAGCCTCGCCGCGTGGCCGCAGATCCGCGCGCTGGTCGAAACGCTCGATGCGCCGGCGCTGGTTGGGCGTTTCGCCGCCCTGCCGCCCTTTCAGGAAGAACACGACCTGCTATGTCGCGCCGTGGTCGATCAACCGCCGGCGACGCTGCGCGAAGGCGGCGTCATCGCGCGCGGATTCGATCAGAAACTCGACGACCTGCGCGACCTCACGGAGAACGCCAGCGGCTTCCTGAGCGACCTGGAAGCAAGCGAGCGGGAACGCACCGGGATCGCGTCGCTCAAGGTCGGCTATAACCGGGTCCACGGCTACTACATCGAGACGAACCGCGCAGCCGCCACGGAGGTGCCCGCCGAGTACATCCGTCGGCAGACATTGAAGAACGCCGAACGCTACATCACGCCGACGCTGAAAAAGTTCGAAGATGAAGCGTTGACGAGCCAGGCGCGGGCGCTGCGCCGGGAAAGGGAGCTCTATGACGACCTGTTGACCCGCCTGGACGGGTCCAGCGCGGCATTGCGGGCCGCCGGCGAGGCGCTGGCCGCCCTCGATGTGCTGGCCGCGTTCGCCGACCGCGCCGAGACGCTGGGGCTGGTCGCGCCCGAGTTGACCGATGTTCCCGGCATGCATATTCGCGGAGGACGCCACCTGGTGGTCGAGGCGGAGTCCGACACGCCATTCGTGCCGAACGACCTCGAGCTCGACGAGTCGCGTCGAATGCTGGTGATCACCGGCCCCAACATGGGCGGAAAGTCCACCTATATGCGCCAGACGGCGTTGATCGTCCTGCTCGCCCACAGCGGCTGTTTCGTCCCCGCGACGTCCGCCGTGATCGGGCCCGTCGACCGCATTTTCACTCGCATCGGCGCATCCGACGATCTGACCAGCGGTCGCTCCACCTTCATGGTCGAGATGAGCGAAACCGCCGACATCCTGCACAACGCAACGCCCGAGAGCCTCGTGCTGCTCGATGAGATCGGACGCGGCACGAGCACCTACGATGGCCTTGCGCTGGCATGGGCGGCGGCGCGCCACCTGGCGATCCGGCTGCGCGCGTTCACGCTATTCGCAACGCACTATTTCGAACTGACCGCGCTGCCGGAAGAGTTCCACGGCATCGCCAACGTTCACCTCGATGCGGTTGAACACGGCGCCGACGTGGTATTCCTGCACATCGTCAAGGAAGGACCGGCGAACCAGAGCTACGGCGTGCAGGTGGCGAAACTCGCCGGCGTGCCGGAAGCGGTACTGGCACTCGCCCGCACGCGGCTGGCCCGGCTGGAATCGCAACACAGGAACAGCGACGCGCGGCAGGGAGACCTGTTCGCGCCACCGCCCGACACGGTCGCGGGCGTCGATGAAGAAGCTGAAGACGAGAAAGTCCTGCGCGAACGCCTGCGGGAGGTGGATGCCGACGAATTGACGCCGAAAGCGGCGCTCGACCTCGTGTTTGAACTCAGGAACCTGCTGTAGAATACGCCGCCGCAACCAGACGAGGACCCCAATGACTTTCGTTATCGGCGAAGCCTGCATCAAGTGCAAACTGACGGACTGCGTCGAGGTGTGTCCGGTCGACTGTTTCTACGAAGGGCCGAACATGCTCGTCATCCATCCCGACGAGTGCATCGATTGCGCCCTGTGCGAACCCGAATGCCCGGTGGACGCGATCTATTCGGAGGACGAACTGCCGGAGGATCAGGAAGACTTCCTTGATCTCAACGCCGAACTCGCGGAACTCTGGCCGAACATCACAGAAGCGAAGGACGCGCCACCCGACGAAGCCGAGTGGCGCGAGGTCGCGAACAAGCGCGAACTGCTCGAGCGCTGATTCCTGCCAAGCCGCGCGGGACCCGGACAGAAAGGCCAAGCCCCCTCGTAGCCTGTTTTATGACGTTACATCGGGCTCCACATCACGCGGAAGTACGTATAGCCGCCGTTGAAGGAGAAAGGAGTCTGCTCGGGATAGATCAGTCCGGCCACCTCTCCGTGAGGGTTCTCATCCGGGTATTCGTCAAACGCGTTCTGCAGGCCAAGCAATAGCGACAGCTTGCTGGTGACATCATACGCGACCTCGGCATCGAACAGCATCTCGGGCTCCGGATAAAACGACACCGAGCCGTCGTTCGTCGGCGCATCGTAGTAACCGCCGTAGTGGCGCGCCCGGGCCATAAGTCGCCAGGAGCCTTGCAGGTGATTCCAGGTCACCGTGACGCGAGAGTCCGGCCGGCCTTGTTCGATCTGCAGACGGCGATTTTCACTGGTGAACGCAGGATCGAACTTGGCGAGTTCGATACTCGACCAATTCCCCGCCAACGTCAGGGTGGAGACGCCCGCTCCGAGGTCGAAAGGCAGATTCGCCACGATATCGATGCCCGTTGCCTGCACGGTCTGCTGGTTGGAAAAGAAACGTACCGACGAGAAACTCGTGGCGTCGGATACGCCCACGGCGATCAGTGCTACTTTGTCCGCCGCGGTCACGGGGAACCGGCTCGTGAACGCAATGCGGTCCGCAATCTCGATGTTGTAATAGTCCAGCGTCACGTCGAGGTCGCCGACATGGAACACCAGGCCGAGCGTCAGGTTGACCGACTCCTCGGGAGTCAACTCCTTCGCGCCCTTCTGCTGGGCAATCGGGTTCGACGGCGGCAGCGTCGCGATGTCCGCCAGCTTGCCGCTCTGGAACTCCGTCGTGACGTTGCGGAGATTGGCCTGTCCGGCGGTCGGCACCCGGAAACCGGTGCTCGCGGCACCGCGCAACGCCACGCTATCCGACATCTGCAGACGAGCTACGATCTTCCCGTCCAGCGTCGTGCCGAATACCGAGTAGTTCTCAAAGCGCAAGGCGCCGCCTAGCAGGAGACGCTCGGACACGTCGGCCTCGATGTCGACGTACGCGGCCGTGGCGCGCACGGTGTGCACTCCCGCGTCGCCGGGCTGAAATCCGGCAAAGCCGTTCGAGCCGACGCCGAAGCCTTGTGCCGCGAGGCCGAACTCGATGTTCGGATCGTTGTAGAACGAGTTGGGATCACCGTTATGGATGCGGAATGTCTCGTCCCGGTACTCCAGGCCGGCGGCCACATTCAGAGCACCCCACAGACCCACCTCGAACGGCCTCGACAAGTCAAGGTTGACCACCCGGTCCGTCTCCGTATAGGCGCCGGCGTCGTAATAGACGGGAATGTCGTTTCGCTGCGCCAACAGTTGCGGATTGATGGTGTTGTAGATATAGAACTCGGCGTTGCTGCGGCCCGCGGTTACGCTCAGGTCGTAGTACCAGGCATCGCCGATATTGCCGCGCACACCCCCGGCCAACGCAAAATCGTGGATGTAGCCGCCGAATTGCGGCGTGAAACCGCCGGGAAACTTCTCGATGAGCGAGTAGCAATTCGGATCGTCGCGTATCGCGGCCAATGCCGAACTGTCGGCCACATTGTTGATGATGTTAACGACCGGACAGTTGCCGGTGCCGTCAGGGGTCAGATCGGCGACCTTGACCGTCGGGACGCCGTTTACCTCCCCACCGTTGAAGACGCCGTTGCGCGTGTGCGGGTTCCGATAGTAGAAACCGCCTTCCACCTGCCGCTCGGCCCAGTTGCCGAAAGCGTACGCCTCGCTGCCGTTGCCGAGCTCGATGCCGAAGTTGCCGAACAGCTTGAAGTCGCCGGATTTCTCCGGTGCGCCCCAGATCTGCGCCGCCGGCTGCCGCACATGGGTATTGCCGGCGTCGATCAGCCCCTGCGCATCGCCGCGCTGGCGGCTCCGGCTCGTGGGATCGGTTTCTTTCCACTCGAAGCTCAAGTTGGCGAAACCGGCGTCGCTAAGCGGCAAGCCCATGTTGGTGGCTATGGTCAGCCTATCGCCGTCGCCTTCGAAATATTGCCCCCACTTGGCGTCGACCGTGGCGCCGCTATCGTCTTCCTTGAGGACGAAGTTGAGGATGCCGGCGATCGCGTCGGATCCATACTGGGCTGACGCGCCATCGCGGAGCACTTCAAGACGGTCGAGCGCAATGGCGGGAATCGCGGCCAGGTCGGGGCCTTGCGACCCGCCGGAAATGCCGGCGCCGAGCAGGGCAATAACGGCCGCGCGGTGGCGACGCTTGCCGTTGACCAGCACCAGCGTGGCGTCCGGCGGCAAGGAACGCAGCGTCGCCGGACGGATAAAGGTCGCCGCATCGCTGATAGGTTCCTGGGCGACGTTGTACGACGGGACCGTTGCCGCAAGCAGGGAGTCCATGTCGCTGTCCCCGTGCGCGCGGAACTCGTCGCCGCCGATGACATCGACCGGTACGGGCGAGTCGGCGGCGGAACGGTCCCTGCGCCGCGAGCCGACGACCACTATTTCTTCGATCTGACCGGACACCGCAGGTTCCGGGGCGGCTTCTTCCTGTGCGGAGGCAACGGGGCCTGAAATCAGGCTCGCCAGGAGGGGTGCCAGGAACAGCGGACTCGCGCCCGCGAATACCGGCGTGATGCGACCGGATCCCGCACTCTTCAGGTCGCGCCGCATCTTGATCTCAACCAGGAAATTTCTCCGCATCCGAATACCCTCATCTTCACGTTGCGATGCGCCTTATTATGGTGCGCGCATTAGCGGGCTTTGTGCAACCAGATAATAGGCTTTGTGCAACCAAATCGCTGTTGTCATTGCAATAACTAATAGCCATCTGAATGATGACATCAAATACTATGGTCGCCAGTCATGTCGACGACCGGGAAATTGCAATCCCTCCCGCCTCGCGAGGACTACGGATCGTTGAGCTTGGACCGGCTTTTTGCTATGGTGCCCTCCCATCTTGCCGCACGCCGTATCGGCAGCGTGCCGTTCATTCGGGACGGCATCCAGGTGGCATCGGGTGGCTCGTTGACGCACTATATTTTCGTTACCGGCGGCGTCACTTCTTCTTTGGGGAAGGGTATTCTCACCGCCTCCCTCGCGGCCATCCTCGAAACCCGCAACCTCAACGTCAATATCCTCAAGATGGATCCCTATATCAACGTGGATCCGGGCACCATGAGCCCGTTCCAGCACGGCGAGGTCTATGTCACCGCCGACGGCGCCGAAACGGACCTCGACCTCGGGCACTACGAACGGTTCATCCGCCGGCGCATGTCTCAGCACAACAACTTCACCACCGGCAGCGTGTACGCCGAGGTCATCCGCAAGGAGCGTCACGGCGACTACCTCGGCGGCACGGTGCAGGTCATTCCCCACATCACCGACGAGATCAAGCGCCGCATCCTCGCCGTTAGCGACGGCGTGGACATCGTCCTGGTGGAAATCGGCGGCACGGTAGGCGACATCGAGTCGCTGCCCTTTCTCGAGGCCGTTCGGCAACTGCGACTGGATGTCGGCGCTTCCCGGACCCTCTTCATTCATCTCACGCTGGTGCCCTATCTGAGCGCGGCCGGCGAGACGAAGACCAAGCCGACGCAACATTCGGTCAAGGAGATGCGGACCATCGGCCTGCAGCCGGACATCCTGGTATGCCGGTCTGAACAGCCGATCACGCAGCCCACCCGCAGCAAGATCGCGCTGTTCACCAACGTCGAAGAGCGGGCGGTGATCCCCTTCGAGGATCTGGATGCCATCTACGAGGGACCGCTCAAACTGCACGCCGAGCATCTGGACGACATCGTGGCCGAGAAACTGAAGCTCGACTGTGGCGAAGCGGATCTCAGCGAGTGGCGGCGCGTCGTCGAAGCGCTGCACAACCCGGCAAGCGCGGCGCGTGTCGCCATCGTCGGCAAGTACCTGGACACCCCGGACGCCTACAAGTCCCTGGTAGAAGCACTGACCCACGCCGGCATCCAGACGCGTACACGGGTCAAAATCCAATATCTGGACGCCGAGACGATCGAGCGCGACGGCACCGGGATCCTGCGCGACGTCAACGCCATTCTCGTCCCGGGCGGGTTCGGCGAGCGCGGCTTCGAAGGCAAGATCGAAGCGGCGCGCTACGCGCGAAAGAACGATGTGCCGTATCTGGGCATCTGCTACGGACTGCATGCGGCCGTCATCGAATTCGCCCGCAACGTGGCCGCATTGGAGGGCGCCGGGTCAACGGAGATCCATCCCGATGCCCGCCATCCGGTCATAGGCCTCGTGGAAGAGTGGATGGATGGCTCGGGCAGCATGAAGCGACGCGATGTCTCCGAGGACATGGGCGGCACCATGCGCCTGGGCGAACAGGCATGCACGCTGAAGCCCGGCTCCCTGGCCCAGCACATGTACGGCACCGCCAGCGTCAACGAACGCCACCGGCATCGCTACGAGGTGAACGAGGCGTACGTTTCCCGACTTGAAAGCCTGGGCTTGAGGGTTTCGGCGCGGAGCGCGCGCGACTCCCTGGTCGAAATGATCGAACTGCCCGACAACGACTGGTTCGTGGCCTGCCAGTTCCACCCGGAGTTCACGTCGTCGCCCCGGGACGGCCATCCGCTGTTCACCGGGTTCATAGAAGCGGCGAATCGCTGCGCGCATCGACAAGCCACGGCCGCTGTGAAAGCGCGCGACGAACGCAGCGTCAACGGTCAGGGCATGCAGGTCGAACAACCCCTGCAGGGTGGATAGCCTGAAACTCTGCTCCTTCGAAGTCGGCAATGCCGAGCCCATATTCCTCATCGCCGGACCTTGCGTCATCGAAAGCGAAGGGCTGGCGTTGGAGACTTCGGCGCGGCTGAAGGAGATCACCGGCGCGCTCGGAATCCCCTTCATATACAAGACCTCCTTCGACAAGGCCAACCGCTCCTCCCACACAAGCTACCGCGGACCCGGTCTCGAAAATGGCCTGCGCATCCTGCAGCGGGTGCGGGACGAAGTGGGGGTGCCGGTGCTGACGGACGTACACGAGGACACCCCGCTGGATGAAGTGGCGGACGTCGTTTCGGTGCTGCAAACGCCGGCGTTCCTGTGCCGGCAGACCAACTTCATTCAAAACGTTTGCAGGCACAATCGCCCGGTCAACATCAAGAAGGGCCAGTTCCTCGCGCCCGCCGACATGAAACATGTGGTGAACAAGGCGCGCGCCACCGGCAACCCCGACATCCTCGTATGCGAACGCGGCGTGTCCTTCGGCTACAACAATCTCGTGTCGGACATGCGTTCGATCCCCATCATGCGCGCCACCGACTGTCCCGTCGTGTTCGATGCCACGCATTCGGTACAGATGCCGGGCGGACTGGGCGATGTCTCGGGCGGACAACGGGAAATGGTGCCGGTATTGGCGCGGGCGGCGGTGGCGGTCGGGGTTGCCGGAGTCTTCATGGAAACGCATCCCAGGCCCGACGAAGCGCTCTCCGACGGGCCCAATTCCTGGCCGATGGACCTGATGTCGGATCTGGTCGAAGATCTGCTCGCCATCGACGCCGCCGTTAAATCCCGCGGCTACATGGAAAACAGGATGCCATGAGCATCATCCGCGACGTGGCGGCGCAGGAAGTCCTCGACTCCCGCGGCAACCCCACGGTGCGGGCGGAAGTCTTACTGCGCAGCGGCGCGCGCGGCGACGCCTTCGCGCCGTCCGGCGCATCCACCGGATCTCGCGAGGCGCTCGAGCTTCGGGACGGCGATCCAAAACGCTTTTCGGGCAGGGGCGTACTGAAAGCCGTCGCTGGCATCGTCGACGAAATCGCCCCGGCAATCCGCGGCATCGACGCGCTGGACCAGGAAGTGCTCGATCACGCGATGATCAACCTGGACGGCACCTCCGACAAGTCCCGGTTAGGCGCCAACGCGATCCTGGCCGTGTCCCTCGCCGCCGCGAAGGCCGCGGCGGCGCACAGGGAAGTGCCGCTGTTCGAGCACATCCACGACATCTTCGGCGGCGGCGAGATACGTCTGCCCGTGCCGATGATGAACATCCTGAACGGGGGCGAGCACGCGAGCAACAACGTCGATATCCAGGAGTTCATGGTGCAGCCGGTGTCCATGCGCTCGTTTGGCGAGGCCCTGCGATGCGGCGTCGAGGTCTTCCACGCCCTGAAGACGGTGCTGGACGATCGGGGACTGTCCACGACCGTCGGCGACGAAGGTGGATTCGCCCCGGATCTGCCGTCGAACGCCGCCGCCCTGGACATGATCGCGCGCGCGGTCGAGGCGGCCGGATACGAACCCGGCAAGGATGTCATGCTCGCGCTCGACTGCGCGGCGTCGACGTTCTTCGACAATGGCAAGTACACCCTCGCGAGCGAGGCAGCGACCCATGGGAGCGATGAGTTCTGCGCCTATCTCGCCGGCCTCGCCGAACGCTATCCGATCTCCTCCATCGAAGACGGGATGGACGAAGACGATTGGGAGGGCTGGTCGAAACTCACGGATGCGCTCGGCGAGCGCATACAGCTCGTTGGCGACGATCTGTTCGTCACCGACACCACGTTGTTGCAGCGGGGCATCATCAATGGCGCGGCCAACGGGATACTGGTCAAGTTGAACCAGGTCGGCACGTTGACAGAGACGCTTGCCGCGGTACGCATGGCGCAAGACACGAACTACGCGGTGGTCATATCACATCGTTCCGGAGAAACGGAGGATACGACCATCGCGGACCTTGCCGTCGGCACCGGCGCCGGGCAGATCAAGACTGGCGGTCTCTCCCGCTCGGACCGAATCGCCAAGTACAATCGGTTGCTCCGCATCGAAGCACTGCTCGAGGACCAGGCGGTCTATAGAGGGATGGCGGAGTTGGCGGCCGCGCGCGGGGAGTCCTAGTCTCCTGTCGGCGCGACGCGTAACAAGAGATGGCGAAAGGTAGCGAAAGGTAGCGAAAGGTAAACCGACGACGTGAAATTCTTCGTGTGCTTGGGTCTCGTCGCCATTTCGGCCCTGCAGTACCACTATTGGCTCGGCGACGCCGGTCACCTCGCCGTCGTGGAGCTGACGGACAGAATCGAGACCGAACAGCGTCTCAATGACCGTCTTGAAGAGCGCAGCCGCCTGCTCGCGGCCGAAATCGCCGCCTTGAAGAACGGCTTGGACGCCGTGGAGGCGCGCGCGCGAACGGCCCTGGGCATGATCGCGGAAGGCGAAACTTTCTTTCTCGTCGTCAACGACGACCGGCAAACCGGGCCGGAGGGCGAAGGCGGGCTGCCCACGCCGTGATGCGTTGGCCCCGCGCCCAATTCGGCGCGTCGAATGTCACTGGAGTTCTGCGCTCGATGATCGGCGACTTCGAGGTGACCGAATCGCTTGCATTCGAACCCGAAGGGGAAGGTGAACACCTGTACGTGCTGGTGGAGAAGCGCGGCGTTACCACGCGCGCGGTGCAGCAGATGCTGGCCCGTAATTGCGGCGTCCCGCTACGCGATGTCTCCTACGCCGGCATGAAGGACAAGCGCGCCGTCGCGCGCCAATGGTTCAGCGTGCGACTCCCGCAACGCGAGGATATCGACCTCGGCGACGACGTGCGCATTCTGCGGCGCGACCGCCATCGGCGAAAATTGCGGCGCGGCGAACTGGAGGAGAACCACTTTCGAATTCGCGTTCGCGCCCTGGTCGGCGACCCCGAACCAGCCCTGGCGCGGTTGCGCGCGGTCGGGGCGCCGAACTATTTCGGCGAGCAGCGTTTCGGCACCACCGGCGAAAACGTGGCCGCCGCCCTGGATTGGGTGCGCGCGAGCAAGCCGCGAATCTCGCCCTTTCTCCGGTCCGTCTACCTGTCGAGTCTGCGCAGCTTCCTGTTCAACGAGGTGCTTGGGCAGCGCGTCGCGGACGGCACTTGGCGGTGTCTGCTGGATGGAGAGGCCGAACTGGACGGGCTGCCGACGGGGCCGCTCTGGGGCCGGGGCAGACTCCAGAGCGCCGGTGCCGCGCGCTTGCTGGAAGAAGGCTTGATGCGGGCGCACGGCGAGATCGTCCAGGCGCTGGAGTTCGTCGGACTGCGCCAGGAGCGACGCCCGCTGGCAGCGATTCCGAAAAACCTGTCCTGGCGGGTAGAGGACGGCGCCCTGGCCGTCGAGTTTGCGCTGGATCGAGGTGTGTACGCGACGACGGTTCTGCGCGAAGTCGGGGAGTTCCGCGATGCGGCGCGCACGCATGACTTCGCGGAAATCGCGTCTGTCGGCGATGCGGCCAAGTGACCGCGCCCCTGAACGGCTGGCGCGAATGGCTCGCCGAATGGCTCGGAATCGCGGCGCGGGGTGTCGCCATGGGCATCGCCGAGGTGATTCCCGGTGTTTCCGGCGGCACCATCGCCTTCATCACGGGCATCTACGAACGACTGCTGAACGCCCTCGCCTCCTTTTCCGCGAATTCGCCGAGGATCCTCCTGCGCGATGGCTTCGGCGCATTCCACCGGACCCACGATCTGTCGTTCGTGGCCGCGCTCGCGCTTGGCATGATCGTGGGTTTGATAATATTCGCACGCGTCCTCGGTTACTTCCTCGATACGCACGGACCGGTTGTATGGGGTTTCATCTTCGGGCTGATCGCGGCGTCGCTGCGCAGCGTCGCGCGCCACACCACGCCGCGATCCCTGGTGACTTTCGGGGTCGCCGGAGCGGTCGCGGCGGTCCTCGTGTCGTTTCTGGCGCCGACAAGTTCGGACCCGACCTACCCGCACTTTCTGCTCGGCGGCGCGCTCGCCGCTTCGGCGTGGATCCTGCCGGGCATATCGGGCAGCCTGGTGCTGGTCCTGCTCGGCCTGTGGGAACCCTTGCTCGCAGCGCTGAACGCCGCCCGGATGGACATCATCGCCGTCACCGCGGCGGGTATGGCTGTCGGACTGCTGCTCTTCGTCAAGCTCCTTGTCCGTTTGCTGGAACGCCATCGGGCGGCGGTGTTCGCGCTACTGACGGGTTTGATGGCCGGCTCCCTGGTCCGCCTGTGGCCGTGGCGGGTGGACGACGCGATGGTGCTGCCCGCGGCGTATCGCGCGGGCACCGGAGATGATCCGATGATCGCCTGGGTCGCCGCCGCCGCATGTCTCGGCATCGCCGCCATTACATTACTCGCGAAAAGTGGCCGGACGACGAATCACTAGCCCGCATATCTCACCAAGGGCCGCGATGATCGCGCAGGATTTTGCCCGCGTGCGCGTGCTCGGGAGCCTTCAGCCGGGGAGCGCGAGGGGGTACCCCTCGCAAGAAGAGAGACGGAAGCATAGCCGTGCCTTATGGTGTAGCAAGCACGCGCACGCGGGCAAAAGTGCCCCACAGTCGGTGCCTTCGGCTCCGCCCGTGGCCCGGCCCCACCGTGCGAGGGCGCGGCAGCGCTGTCTGCCCCCGGCACAATGTTGGAGATGGGGAAGTAACCGATTGAAACGCATCACATTCGACAATCCAACAAACGACTTGGTGAGATATGCGGGCTAGCCCGGCGCTGATTGTTGCTACGGCGCTGATTGTTGGCGCGGCGCTGGTCGCCGGCTGCGCCACGTCGTCGCGCGCGCCGGTTCTGGATCGGTCGGAATCGGTTTCGAAACCGGTCATGAGGTCGTCGGGCGAGTACATCGTAAGACCCAACGACTCCCTCTACGCGATCGCGTGGAGATACAAACTCGACTATCGGGACATCGCGCGCCGCAACGGCATCAAGCCGCCCTACACGATCTATCCCGGACAGAAACTGGTGCTACACGGCATGAAAAGCGAGCCAACGGCTGTTGTGGAAGCACCCAAGACTCGCCCGAGCGCGCCGACAGCCGCCAAGAGCAGACCAGCGGTCACCAAGCGCGAGGCGCCGGCGCCGAGTCCTGCGAAACCGGCCGCAAGGCCCGCCGCGAAGTCTGCCCCCCGGCCACAACCCAAACCGCCCGCCGCGCAGAAGGCCACGCGCAATCAACCCGCGCGCGCAGATTGGCGCTGGCCGGTCAACACGCAACCGGCACGCGGCTTTGGCCGAGGCAACAACGGCCTGGACTACGTGCTGCCAAGCGGCCAGCAAGTGGTCGCGGCAGCGGCTGGCCAGGTCGTGTACGCCGGTCCCGGGCTGGGCGGCTATCGCCACCTGATCATCGTCGAGCATTCCGACCAGTACCTGTCGGCCTACAACATCAACGTCCAGCCCGCAGTTACCGAGGGAAGCAGGATCGCCAGCGGCGGGAAGGTGTGCGACATCGGATCGGGCAGTCCCGCGACGCGCCGTCTACACTTCGAGATTCGCCGTAACGGCACGCCGGTGGACCCGGCGACCATCGTCGGAAAACGTTGAACCGGCAGTACGCGTGTCGGCGCTGCGACCGCCTTGCCGCCAACGACCGCAGTAATGCGCCATATCCGGCTAAACGCCCAGTCGATCCTGCCCACGCATCATCATTTGGCGTCGAACACGGCCGCGACATCCACTGCGAAGCCCGGCAGGCACAACGAATCAGCTTGCTGTCCGCGGCGGAAACTGCCGTGTTCATCGTAGGCATCGCCGACCAAAAACAGCAACGTCACTGTTTCGTCCATAGGGTTGACGATCCAGTACTCGGTGATGCCCGCCTCGGCGTAGTCCGAGCGCTTCTCCCGTATGTCTCGGTCTGGATTGTCTGGACTGACCACTTCCATGATCAAGTCGGCACCGCTCCAATAGTCGTTGCCGCGGCGCGCGTCGTTCGCATCCCGGACAAGCAGCAAATCCGGCTCGCGAAATTTGCCCTGTCGAATCCGCAGGCGCAAAGGCGCGAACAGCACGGTACCGCCAGTGTCTTCCACAAACAGTAGCGCACGGAAGAGAAACTTCAGGATGGTTTGATGTCGATCCGTGGGCATGGGCAGTATCTCGAGGAGGCCGTCCGTAAACTCGATCAAGTGACTGGAGTCGCTGGTCAACTTGAGGTATTGCGCTTCGGTCCACGTCCCTTGTAGCGAGCCAAAGTCCACCAGCGTGCAGTTGTCGGACGCGACGACACGGAGCCCGCCGCGTTGCTCAGCCATCATATCCGTTCTCGTCTCTTGGCCAACGCCGATGAGTTTCGGCATGTGCGCCGCTGTCTGTCAAGTCCTACATGAGCATGTCCTCTCCGTGCACGTTCGATCAACGCGTGGGTCCCGCGCCGACGGCGGACGTACTCTCGTCCCGCCGAAATTTCAACCGGACGAACCTGATGTTCGGCAATCGATACGTCGAGTGATTCCGCCTCCAAGGTCGCGCGGTCGAGTACCAATGTTGCCGCTGCGCTCGTCCGCGTCAAGTCGCCAAAGTCGTACCTACAGATCTGACGCTCGACATGCCCAGAGACCGCGCCCCGATGCGCGGGATTACTCCCGCAGCACGTTGATCGAGTACAGGCTTCGCGTGACGGCGTCCTGCGCGGTGACCATGATCGTTATCGTATTCACGCCCACCTGCAGCCCGCTCACGTAGCTGATCGTCCGAGACGCGCCGTTCAAGCCCAAAGACAACCCTTGAGTGGCGAGTGTCGTGCCGTCGGCTGCACGGACCACGATCTTCACGGATTGAATCGGATCGCTGACCGCCACCATCCCCAGGAATGCGCCCTGCTCGGCATCGGAAGGTATGGTCGCCTCGTAGCTTGTGACCGCGCCGTCGAATGGAGGCTTCAATATGTTGCGCTCGTCTATGTCGGCGCCGAAGAAGGCGAACGACTCCCTGCGCCCTATCGCGATGTGCAGGGCATTCAGCGAGGCGTCTCTGCTGGGCTCCCGGCGGTGCACTTCGACGGAATACATCCGCGTGGCCACCCCGTCTTCCGATGTGGCCAGTATTCGCACGGCGTTCCGGCCGACCGCCAGCCCTCCGATCCCCAAACTGTCATCCACATCCAGCGCACCGCCGTCGGCAGACGTGCCGCTGACCGCGATGGTGGTGCCCGCTTCCAGGGGTCCGACCGACAGCTCCACCTCGGTGACGGTGAAGTCGACACTCGTCTCGTAGTCCAGAGCTTCTGGCGAGAAGGCAGGAGAAAGGTCCGCGCGCCGTATGTTGATCGACTTCAGGGACGGGTCGTTGCCCATCGTGGCCAAGCGCGCAACCTTGAACGCGAGCTTCCAGGCGTCGGAATCTCCGCGGCTCTTGACCGCAAGGTCGATCAGATTGTCCCCGACGGCGAGACTCGCGAACGAGACCAGCGTGAACTTCTTGCCATCGATCCGCGTTGTCCACCTCTTGTGCTTCAGCCTCTTGCCCGTGGCGGATCGCCGGCGTTCGATGGAGACTTTCTCTCGCGCTTCCACGGGGAGCGCCAGCGTCACGCCATCGCGGCTGTGTGGGACGCGGACGGTGTACGTCCCCGATGCGGCGTCCCTTGTGACGGTCAACGCGGGATGCCTGGCTGAGGGAAATTCCCCACGCGCTCCCTTGTCGGCGGTCCCCAGGAAAGCCTCGACTGTACGGCCCTCCACCTCCAGCGCCCATGCGTCGCCGATGACATCGGCCATGCCGACCACCAGCGTAGCTGCGGCCCAAACGGCACAATGCACTACGACACGAGAACGCGCCTGCGCTCGAATCGGCTGTGCCGCGAAGAGGCGTGGGCGGCAAAGAGCAGGCAATCCCTCATGGTTCTCGGCCTTCGGCGACCGTTCGGTTGCATCGGCGTTTTCGCTAGCGGATCGTGGAGGCGTTGAGCAACGCCTGCGCGGGCGGCCCTTGTGCTCGACCCGCGTCATCAAAAAACCAGGATCGAGTTCATCCCAACAACGCTTCAACGGCACCATGGAACCCATCTCCAACCTCCCAAGTAATTCTCCAAGATCCTCTGCTCCCCGTTCAGATTGTTCCCTGTATTGGAAAGGATTCCCAGGCGCCGCATCCAGATCTCGGTCGGTCACTGCTCGCAACCCGATACGCAACCCTGAATGTTTGTTCCTACGTCCAACACGCAGCCCTTCTTGGACCCGGCGACCATCATTGGCAAACGTTAATGACACAAAACCTGTCGCCCTGGCGGGCGCCGTGTCTTGCCCCGCCCAAGCCCGCCTATCACCCTGTCAGCCTGGGTCATTCCGGGACGGACGTACTCTCGTCCCGCCTGAATTTCAACCGGACGAACTTGATGTTCGGCACAATCGACACATCGAGCGTTCCACGCTCCAGCGTCGCGCGGTCGAGTGTTACGGTGGCCCGGCCGTAGAGATCGTCGTTGAAGACGTCGTCGTCCCAGACCGAAACCTTGATCTTGTCGTCGGGATATACCCTGATGACAGCTCTATCCCCGAAATCGACCAGGCGACTGGATGTTTCGATCTTCCTGGAGGAGCCAGAGATCAACCGCCGCAGATTCGCTACCTGCGTTTTCGTCGCTGCTATCTCTTCAGCGAGCGTCCGCGCTTCTTCCTCGTAATCTTCCAGCCGCCGCTGTTGCCTTTCGGTCAGGGGCGGGGCCGGGACGCGTTCGCTTTCACTCTTGCGCCATTGAAGCAGCTCAATTTCTGGGCATTTCGCGCAGGCATAGCAGGTGTCGAAGTCCCCTTCCTCCGGGCAGCGGCGGCAAGATCTCTGTGACTTCAAGCACCTGTACCCCGCCTCCAAAAGCAGCGTTTTCAAGCGTTCCGTCTGCGTCTCTGTCAACGGTTCAACGCGCTCTGCTGCGCTCTCTTCCCTCTGCTCAAGGAGATCGTCCCGCGCTCGCTCCACTTTTCGATGTCGCGATAGCTGACGGCCATTCACCTTTCCGAGTCGCCGAATCTCGCGGCTCACCTCAGGATCCGTCCGCGCGATGCGGACAATAAGGTCGGGAGCCGGCGACCAGCTATCGTCCGTGTTGACGTCATGCAAGATTTCCATGTCGCGCACAGTGAGCACATAAGTCGCGCCGTCCCAACCCGACGCGGCGCCAGCGCTAGCGCCATGCGCGACGATACCAAGGACAAGGCAGCCCTTTGTCAACGTCAACCATACGTTCCCTAGATTTCGAATCACTACTACCTCCTGGCCTCTCGAAGCAACTTGGCGATGTTGCGATGTTTGCCCCGTTTCGCGAGCTTGATCGCGGTCAAACCAGCCGTCTTGGGGTTCACCTTATCGCCGGATGACAGCTTTCGGGGGACCTCGTAGCCCACCTCGGCGCCAACGCTGGATACAGCTTGGGGTTGAACCGACCATAGACTCAATCCGAGCACAAGAAAGGTTCGGCAAATCCAGATTCGTTTCAAGAATGGTTCGTTCATGTTTACATCCATTGGCGAATCATCTACTTGACTACCGAAAGCCCGCTCGGTCGCACTGGGGCGACGGGCGGTACAGACCGGTGTTTCCGAGCAATATAGCCCCCCAAGGGGGCAGCCACCCGTCAATCTCCTTCGCTGCTGGCTTCACAGCCCCAGACACAACCTTGTATGTTGCTGGTCTCGTTCAACACACAGTCCTTCTGGCACAACTGAACCTCGCCCTCCGCGGCCTTGGCCCGGGAGAAGTACCGGGCACCGCGGGTCGGTATGCCCTGCCTTACCTGCATGCAGACGACCGTGAGTTGGGTAAACGCGGAGCTGGAGGCGGCCACGCGCCTGTCCGTACTCGAATGAAGCGCCACGGCCGCCGCAAGTGCGGATGACTGACCCGGCGGGAAGGCGGTGCGCGTCTTCTGGAGGTTGCCGTCGGGTCGAGAGGACACATCGGTCGAGGCGATCATGTCCGCAACGGACAAATGTTCGCCACCGCCGATCAACGTAGTCCACTGGTTCGTCCCATCCCTGCGCTGCAGTCCATTGCCCGGCTGGTCGGCCATTGAGATCTTCACCCGAGGGGATTGGGGATCGTTGCGACCGAGGTGCGGGGCGGGTGCCTCGAAGGCCAAAGCGGACGCACCCTGGCCAGCACCAACGATCATCATCCGCTGGTTGCTTCCGTCCTTGGGTTCGAGCCAATCGCCCGGCTGGTGGTCGGCCCCGGAGGCGCTCACCAAGATAGTCTGCAGATCATTGGCGCCGATGCGCGTGGTGCTGATGGCGGCGGCCACTTCGACGCCGGAAACATCTTCGCCGGATGCCTGCGGCGGGTCGTCCGGAAGCAGCAGTTCCTCGGGGAACTCGTCGACGCTGACGCCGTCGCCGTGAAAGTCGACCACACCTTCCACCACGGTTGGCAAATGGCCTTCCTTGGTCACCGTCAGGGTGAACCTGGCCGCTCCATCGGAAGCGAAGGTCAGGACGAAAGACCATGTGGACCCGTTCAGCGCCAGCCTCCGTGCTGCTTCCGCTTCGTCCCGCCCGTAGATGAACTTGGGATCTAGCCAAGGAAACTCAATGGTGTATATCGCCCGGTTACGACCCAGCCTGAGATAGTCCTGGCGAAAATTTAGACCCCCATCCGAGTCCGCAATATTGTAAGGGAAGAACCGCTTTAGCAATTCGCTGCGGACACCATCGGTATTCGCATCCTCAGGGGCGAAGTCAGACTCGATGGCCAATGCCGCCGACCATGACGGGGGGATGGGCAGCAATACCGGTTGCGCGCCGAGCGTCAGGTCCAGATGGGGAATGCCGGGCCACACCGACGCGCCGCCGTCGGGGGCTTCGATCGTGGCGCGCATGCTGCCCGATGCGCCGAAGTCGAGCGTGAACCGGTAGCTGCCGCCCGTGTCGTCCCGGAACGTGAGCACCCCCGTGGAAGGTCCGGTGTTCATGTAGGTGTACTCACCCGTGATCCAACCTGAAAGCCCAGTCGCCGGCGTGCGGCCAACCCTGAAGCCTGTGCCCGGCGAGAACTCGCATTCGTTGAATACAGGCGGACAACCGAACACGAATCCCGGAATGAGATCGTCCCGGCCCCACGCCAGCACGTCGAACTCCTCCTGGCTTCTCGGCGCCCTCGGTACCTCGACCTCGCCGTCTTGGTCGGACAGCGGCGGCATTCTGAAGCTTCTGTCGAACGGCACGTTCGTATTGACCCCGGCATCGAAACACTCATCAATGAATGACCCGGCGGTCAGCGACGAGTAGGCCAGGGCGACATTACAGGAGCCACGCGACGGGTCGTCGAACTCGAGGGAGATCCTGCCGGCATCTGGCCCGGTTCTCTCGTAGGTGCAGTCCGCATCCAGGTTGACCCCGTCCAAGGTGTGCCGGCAGCGCCCCGGCGTCAGAAGCCGGAAGTTCCGTTCGGGCGTTCCCACCGGATGCGGTCCGAATCGGTCATGGTATTCGTCATCGTCCCTGGGAGCGCGGTCGGCCGTTGGAATCCCGGATGCCGGCGTGGACCATTCGCAGTCCCCCTCCGCGTTGAGGGGTCGGACGCGGACCTGGTAGCCCACTTCGTTGTCCAGATCCCCGTAGACCGCGCCCGTGATGTTGCGGCCGAGGAACGTGCGGCGGTCGGTCCACGCACCCGTGTCGCCCCGGCGTATCTCGGTCTCGTAGCCTTGCACGGGCGCACGCTCTGTGCGTGCCGCCAACGGATCCCACCTGAGTGTCAGCCGCCCGTCGCTGCGGTTGGTGCGTAGATTCAACTCGTCCTGCGACCCGCAGGACGCCACCAGATCGACGATGTGGATGGTCACGTCGATGCTCGCGCGGTTGCCGTCCCCGTCCGACGCGCCGACTTCGACGACGTAGCGGTCCTTCGTCTCGTAGTCGTAGGCGACGCCGTCCTTCGTGCGGATCTGCCCCGTAGCCGGAAGCAGGTCGAAACTGCCGACATCGGGACCGTCGAGCGTGTAGACAAGCCCCTCGTCGCCATCCGCGGACACGGGAGCACCGACATTGATCCCGGCAGGGATGTTCTCCGCAATCGTTCGGCTGGTCGCGATGCCTTCGGGGAAGCTCAGTCGAGCGGCGGCGGCGCCGCCGTCCTCGGCGTAGACGAAGATCCGGTCGTCGCCGGCGTCGACAACCAGGAAGTTGCCGTTTCCGTTTGCGATCCCCTCCGGTCTGCGGTTGTCGGCATCGAGGTCGAAATCGAAGCCCGGTTCGCGCTCCCCGGAGGTGCGGAACGCGAAAACCTCCTTGCTGATCCAATCCACCACGAAAACACGTCCGCCGGTATGAGTGATGCCGGAAGGCGCGAAGCCGCCCGGGACGCTGTTGTTGGGGTCCAGGTCGAAGTCCGCATTGGGATCACGGTCTCCTGATTCCCGGTAGACGTAGATTTTGTCCCTGGAGTCAGCGACGTAGAACCTGCTGTTGGCGTGAGTAATTCCGACAGGAATGCTGTTGGAGGGGTCGAGGTCGAAGTCAAAGCTTGTGTCGCGCGCCCCGGACGGGTGGTACGCGTAGACCTTGCCGTCCGAGTCGTCGACTACGAAGAACCTGCCGTCGGCGTAGGTGATTCCTTCGGGGTCGGTGTTGTCGACGCTGAGGTCGAAGTCGTTGTCCGCGTCGCGCGCGCCGGCGGATGTGTAGGCGTACACCTTGCCGTCGAATTCATCCAACACGTGCAGTACGCCGTTCGCGTGGACGATTCCGCTCGGGTTCCGGTTGGCCGCGTCCAGTTCGAAGACACTGGCTGTCGCCCGGGAGTGGCCCTCCCCGACGGCGGACCAGTGGCCAGGGGTGCCGTCGGTGCACGACGACGAGCCACGGTCGCGGTATCGCACTTCGAACATCACGCCGGCAGCCAGCCCCGTAAAGATCCTCCTGGCCAAAGTCGTGAGCTCGCTGGCTCCACGGTTGGTCCAACGGACGCACGCGGACGCCCACGGCGATTGCGGACGCTTGCGCCGCACCTGGTAGTCGTACGCGCGGGTCTCCCTCGGCCCGAACGTCGCCGTGAAGGCCACCTCGAGTTCTCCCGCCCCGCCTCCCGGCCCGACGGTGGGCGCGACCAGCGTCGGCGACCGCACGACAACTTCGAACACGACTACCGTGGCGCTCGCGTCGTGCTGGTCCGTTGCCGCAACGGAGATGGTCGCGGTTCCCTGGGCCACCGCCGCAATGGCAAGCGCCGGGTCTCCGCTCGCCGTCCGGGCTACGGCCACCGTCGCGATGTCGACATTGTTCGATTCTGCGGAAACCGTATGGGTGTCGCCCCGGTCGTCCCGCACGTTCGGGAGAACAGTGGCGGTGTCGCCCGGCGCGATCTCCTGGTCCGGGATGTCTCGAATCACCGGCGCATCGTTCACCAACGGGTCGTCGAATAGCAACTCGAGCGAATAGTCCCCGGTGCGGCCGGCCCACTCGAATACCACGAGGTAGTAGGTCCCGTCAGTCACGTCGCCGATCGCGGCAAAATTCAGGTTGTTCGACGGGATTCCGGGAAGCCGACCGACGTCCTCCACGACCCCAACTCCGCCAACTTCCGTGCAGTCGTCCGCCAGGAACAGCGCCTGCATATCGAGCGAACTCTCGCTCAAGACAGTCAATCGGCCGGCCGTGTTCAAGGCGATTTCGTACGCGTCGAAGTCGGACGCATCGTCCATCCGGGCGTCGAGACTGGCAGGAACGTTGCTCGTGCCCACCGACGCATCCCGCGCACTCGACAGCGTGACGGTCTCGGTCTCGGCGCCCCCGGCACTACTGCTTCGCCCAAGGCTGACCTCACACGTGCTCGGTCCGGCTGGGTCAGCCGGTTCGTAGTCGACCAGACGCCACCTGGTCGAACCGCTGTCGCCATCGTCGCATGTGTAGCTCAGCACCCCCGCCGTGCGCGAAGAGAAAGTGAGGCTAGATGTGCATTCGTCGCCGTCGTCATACTCGAAGACGACCATGCCCGTGTCTTCGCCCGTATTCGTGTACGTATAGCTACCCTCGTACGTTTCCGTACCGGAGGTTTCTCGGAAGCGTCCCGCAGAAACGAAGTCAACATAGTTGGCGGGATCGTCTGTTGTCACACGATTGCCGACGAAACGCGCATCGAACGCCGCCATGTCCGGCGGGGCAAACGTCGCCACCTCACAGTTGTCATCTCGATCCAGCCGGCACGGATCGTCGACGTCCAAAACGCCGTCGTTATCGTCGTCCGTATCCTCGTTGTCGCCGACACCGTCGCCGTCCGTGTCGACTGACTCGTTCGCATCCAGGGGGAATGCGTCATCCGCGTCGGAAACGCCGTCGTTATCGTCATCGGTGTCGGCATTGTTGCCGACGCCGTCGTCGTCGGTATCGACCGTCTCCGACGCGTCCAGGGGCACGTCGTCGTCCAGATCGAGCACGCCGTCCGCGTCGCTGTCCTCGTCGACATCGGGCTCGTCCTGTATCTTGATGCGGCTCGCGTAGCAGTATTGCCCGTGTTTCTTCTCGTCCGTCACGCGCATTTCGACAGATTTGTCCGCGACGACCGCAGCGCGCAGCGACTCGAACATCCGATGGGCGTCTTCCTTCTCCGCATGCTCGCCGGTGCAACTGAATGTCACCCAACTCCCAGAGCAGTCGAGGCCGACATCGGCCAGATCCACATCCAGAGCGGCCATGCAGCCGCCGAAGCGGCCGTCGCCGGTGGCGAGAACCTGCACGACGTTGCCCTCGATGGACGCCGTGGCGGCGTGGAGCAAGGGCGCCGGCAACAACGCGACCAGAGCCAACGCCCCTCTATTGACCAACATGCCAACGGCCAATTTCGCGAAGCTCCGCGCGCTTGACCCATCCCGCATGGTTATCGTTCGGAGACGGATCACGGGCCTTCTTCCGGCGCCAGGTAGTCGCCGATATCCAATGTGCCGCCGTACGGTTGCGGGGACGGAAGATCATAGGCTGGGTCCTGGAACTCGCCGAAGTCATCCGAAACGCCGCCGCCGACCGGCGAGACCGGATAGGCGTCCGGATCAAGGTATCCGCCCACGTCGCCGCGTTCGCCAACAGGCGGATACGAACCTGACCGTTTCGCGCGCCGTTCGGATAGCGGGTCCACGCGTCGGTCTGCTCGGCCCTCCCGGAAATCTCCGTCGGCGGCCAATGTTGCATTGTGGATCTCAAGGAGCCCCACCGAGTCGAGCGCTATCGCCGCATCTCGCCCACTTTCACCCTCGCCGGCAAATCCGATTTCCGCCCCTGTCGGACGCAGCAGCAAGATCGACGCAACCACCGCCACCGCCGTCGCCGACAGCGCCGCCACGACGAACCTGGGTCTTGCCACAGCCGAATCTCCGCCGGTCGATCAGTTCTTCTTCACATCCACGCGTCGCGCGTAGCAATGACCGTTGTGTTTTTTCTCGTCGGTCACCTCGAGCACCATGGTCTTGTCCAGAGCGAACGCCATCTGCGCGGACTCGAACATGCGGAAGCCCTCGTCCTTGGACGTATGCTCGCCGGTGCAACTGAACGTCACCCAGTTACTGCTAGGACAGTCCAGCCCCGAGCCCGAGAGACTTTGGTCCAACTGGACCATGCAGCCGCCGAACCGGCCGTCGCCCGTCGTCAACGTTCGTGTGGCCTTCGCCTCGATGCTCGCGATCGCCGCGTGGACCGGAGCCGCCAAGAGGAGAGCGAGAAAAACGCCCAGGACGCCGAAAGTCCTGCCTGTGCCTGTAGTCATGATATCAACCTCTTTTGCAGAGCCTCTGGTTTACCCTTCTTGCCGCTTTCCGCGCACATTGCATTGCTCCTGCCGCCGACTAGTCCGGAGGCTCCGGACTGACCTCCTCGATCGTCCAGCTATTGTTGTCGTTCCGCGCAGCAACAAACGTAAGGTTGGAACTGCGTACATTGATGCCACCACCGGCACAACTCGTAGACGAGCCGGTCTGCAGGCATCCCTGGCCGGTCGAACTCACATCGAACTTCGTATCGGTGTTGTAGACGTCGCAACTGCCGCCGGGCTGAATAACGTCATCGGGGCGACAATAGGAGTCCTCCGACGCGGCGGTGACGTTCACTCCAAAGGTTTGTTCGACCGTCAGATCCCGGATCCCGGGCCGTGACTGTGACCGTGGCCGTTCCCTCCGCGACCGGCGCGACCGTCACGCTACTGCCCGAGGCGCTCGCGGTCGCCACCTGTTCGTCGGAAGAGGACGCGGCATAGGTCAGTTCGTCGCCGTCGGGATCGGAGAAGAAAGGCGCCACATCCACGGTCGCCGACTCGCCGCCCACCGTCAGTTCTTGATCGTCGATCGACCCCACCGGACCCGGTGCCCGGTTGTCGACCGGTTCTTCCGGGTCCGCGACCGGCTCGGTATCCTCGACGCTCGCGTCGTCAGGATCCTTGGCCAGAAAAATCAGACGCCATCCGCCGATACCCCCGCAATTGGACGCCGTGCCACAGTCTTCGGCCGGGGCCGCTACATCGTTCTCGTCCGCGGGGGCCGCAAAGCCCGAGGTGGTCGCGATCGCGCAAACCAGCGCAAGCGTGCTGATCGCGGGCGGCAAACTCGCCAGCCACACGAGCCAACTCAGCCTTGTTCGCTTCATCCGATATCGTCGATAAGGCTGTACGTTCCTTCTTCGTGTCGAATGAAGTACGCGGTGTAGCCGCCCGGATTTCCGCGGCGATGCTTGGGAAGAAAGACCCGGTAGGTGGATTCAGACCACCTTGGACAAGCCCTCTGCACATCAGGCCCTCTGAAGCGCTTTCGCAGAAGTCCGTGGCATCTGGCCCGGCGGACATCCCGAATGAATCGACTCATGTTCGCCCCTCGGTTCGAAATCGACGCGATAAACCACCCCTCGCGGAGCGTACCAACTCGTTATTCGTGTGGTAGTCGGGAAATCGTGTAGTCCGTTTATGCCGGCGATAACTACACAAACTTAACGCCGGAAGCCGCCAGACACGGGCCAACGCGACCGACCCGAGCGGTTCAGGAATCGCCTGTGATCAGGCCCAGTTCCCTTGCCCGGCGTACCGCCTCGGCCCGCTTGGCCACCCCCAGCTTGGCGAAGAGCTTGCGGAGGTGATGGCGCACGCCGTGCGTAGTGAGCCCGAGAGCGGCGGCGATCTGCTTGTCGCGCCGGTTATCGAGCAGCAGCAGCACCTCCCGCTGCCGCTCGCTCAACACCAGTTCCCGGGCATCATCCACGCGATGCATGGCCGCCAAGAGCGACCGCGCGGTCTCCTGTTGGGGCGAGCCGGGATGCAGATCGAGGAACTTCGTCACCACCGCCGTGCAAGCTGCCCGCTCTCGCATCAATGGCCAGGCATAGGGGGATTCGACGAACAAACCCAGGTATTCCTCCAGATGCCCCAATGCCGATTCCAGATCGCCGGCGCGCTGTTCCAACACCATCGACAACGCCAAGGCGCGCATCAGGGTCCTCCTCAAGCGCCTCTCGACGGCAACCCCGCGCAGTTCGCGGGCAAGGTCGCGGCCCTCCTCGAACCGCTCGCTTGCGATCAGGCAGCGCAGGCGCGCAAGCGATATCGCCTCCATTTCCCGCCAACCCTGCCCCTCCAAATCCACACAGCCCTTCGAGTCCTCCGGCAGATGATCCTCCAGCCGCCAAGCCCGCTCGGCGTCTCCGATCCGCCCTGCGATCACAAGCACCGAAATCCGCAACGCCGCGAAGTGCCTTATGAGCGAGGTCAATCCGGCGCCGCGTGCGTACTTGAGGAACTCGTCCGCCGCCGTCAACGCCTGGCCGATCCGCCCGTCCCATAGCCTCCGTTCGATGACCAGGCCGCCAGCCGCGGCAAAGACCGAGAAAGGCGCACCGTTCTTCGTTAACACGTGCGAAACGCTGCGCGGTTCCTCGGCCGACGAGACCCGGTTGCATTCCAGTGCTAGCTCCTGGAGCATGATTTCGGCGCACGCCGCCGGCACGGGATCGAATACGTAACGCTTCCTCGCGATCACTTGCCCGCTGCGGTAGTGCGTTTCGGCCGCTTGCACCTGGCCCTGCGCCATGGCGATCTGGCCATGCAGGAATTCCCCGTACATCATCATGTATTGGCTCTGCGCCAGGAATTGCCGGGCCTCGGAAAGCCGCTCGAGGGCGGTATCGAACTCGGCCTTCAACTGGTGCAGGACGCAAAGTCCGTACTTCATGTGGCCACGTGTCGCGGGATCGAGACGCTCCGATTCCAGAAACCGCGTAAAGTCCCTGGACAGCGTTCGCCAATTCGAGCCAATCCTTTCTCCCCCGTAGAGGGCGAGTACGCCGCGAACGATGCAATCGTCCACCGCAGTTTCGAAGTCGGCATCCTGATCGTCTTCGTAGAGGATCGGGCGGGTCGCGGCCACTTCGCGGAAGAGCTTCCGGGCTTCTTCCAAACGTCCCGACATGGACAGAACCACACAACGCACCAACGCAAGCCTCGGACGCGCCGAAATGACACCCTTGCTCAACCACCGATCCGCGGCCTGAAGCTGCACGAGTCCCTGCCGGATCCACAGGCGGATGGCGCCGGTGCGCTCCAGGATTTCGCCGGCCAGAACCGGTTCGCCGCCTTCGACGGCGTGTCGCATGGCCGGCACCGTATCGCCACGCCGCGTGAGTGCCTCGGCAATCCTTCGATGGATGGCACGGAACCGCTCCGGGGTCTCCCGGAACCGCCGCTCGGCGCAATACTCCCGCACCAGCGGATGCAGCCGCCAGTTTTCGGTAGCACCGCCGCTCACCGGCTCCAGCAACCCGACAAGCACACGCATCGAATTCAGCAGGCGCATCGAGTCGGTGCGTCGCAGAACTTCGTCAAGCAGTTCCGCGTCGATCCAGTCGAACAACCCGATGTCCAGAAGAAAGTCCCGATCATCCCGTCCAAGCCCCGCGAACAGCCGCGACTCGACCCAGTTCTGGATGACATCCTGAACTGCGTCCGTGCTCTCTTCCGTCTCGCGTTGCATCCGGTTGCCGGAAATGCGCACGGCGAACGGCCAACCTGCCGAACGGTCCATCTCCGCCGCCAATTCACTGCGCGACAGGCCTAGACCGAAGAATATGGCCACATCGGGTTTGGAAAACCGCAAGTCTTCCGTCCCCACGACCTCCGCCCGACCTTCCAGCACCGAGCCGGCCACATTCAGACCATCCGGGATGCTCCGACACGCGATCGCCAGATGCAGATTGGACGGCCCACGTTGCAGCAGAAACTCCAATAGCGACACGGAAGCGGGATTCGTCAGCCGCTCCAACTCGTCGAAAGCGATCACGAATGGCCTGCCAAGCCTCTGGATCTGGTGCACCACCACCCCGACTCGACTCTCCGGTCCGGCGCTGGTTCCCGCGAGGTCCGATACCTCGAGAAGATTCAATCCGGCGTCGTGGCATGCGAACGCGATATAGGTGTCAAGCACCGCGGGCTCGTCCTGCTCGTCCAGCGAAACCCAAGCGGTGGCCACGCCGTCCTGGCGAAGCCTGCGGCAACATTCCGCAAGCAGGGTGGTCTTGCCGAAACCGGCGGACGCGTTCAGCACCGTCACTCGGCGACGCGTCGGCATGGCCCGATTCACGAGCTCGGCACGGTGGACGTACCCCGCCACCCGGTCGGGGACCGCGATCTTTTGGCCCAGCAACCAGGGGAACATCTGTCCGGCGAAGGACTCGCCTTCGGATTCTCGAGGCGTCCCGGAAGCGTCACCGTGGCTTGTCATCTGGCGGTCACCATAGTCGATTGTTCGAGTCTCGTTCGCTCAGTTGCAACCCAGCGGCGTGCGTTCTCCAACGAAACCACGAAAATCAACGCGGCGTCCAGTCAGGCTGCCATCCGCGTTTCACGGCAAGACTCTCCGATACCGCGATGCCGGGGATGGCGACAAGCGTGTCGCCGGTGAACAGCAGCGGCCAGGCATCCCTCTGCCAAGGGGGAATCCGGTGTTCCTGGAACAGCGTCTTTACGCGCTTGGTCACGCCTCGTCCGAGGGGCTTGATGCGTTCGGCCCCAGCACGATAGCGAACCGTCAGGCCCATTCCACCGGGCAGGCCCATTGTCCCGCGCCGCCAACCGATGGTGCCGTGCGGCAATTGCACGGTCCGCGCCACCTCGATGCGACGATTTTCGCTTTCGCGAATGTCGCGCAGCGCAAGACTGGAGACGCGGTACAGACGATCACCGTAGCGCTGCACCGTATCGCCGTCCGGCAACCGGACGATGGGATTAGCGTCGGCGGCGGCGCGGGCCTGGCGAAGGATCTCCTCAATGCGTCGATCCGATACCCCGGCACGAAGCCACGCGCGCGCTCTCTCCGTGGTGAGGCAGGAGATCGGAAAACTCGCCCGAGGCGCAGCCGATGCGTCCGGCGCAAAGGTCGATAGGGCCTTGATGGCGTCCGGAAAGCGCATCTCGATGCGGGGCATGATTTCGTGACGGATGAAATTCCGGTCGCGCCCCGTGTCCGCGTTGGTCGGATCTTCCACCCACTCCAGATCGTGCGCTTTCGCGTAGTCGACGAGGTGTGATCGGCGTAGATGCAGGAATGGCCGCACCAGGCGCCCGGCACCCAGCGCTCGCTCCTTCGGCATGCCGACCGGCGCTCGTCCCGTCAGCAGGCGCCACAGCACGGTCTCGGCCTGGTCGTTGGCGTGGTGGGCCAGCAACAATTGTTCCGACGGTCGCAGCACCTGCCGCCACGCGGCATATCGGGCGCGCCGCGCCCGGGCCTCCACGTTGCCCTCCTCCACCGTCACCCGGAGCACCTCGATGGGGACGCCGAGGGTCCCCGCCACGCGTTCGCAGCGGCGCTGCCAGGATTGAGCTTCGGATTGCAGGCCATGGTTGACATGCAGCGCGCGCACGCGGGACTCGCGGAAGCGCTTCGCGGCCGCATGCAACAGCACGGTGGAGTCGAGCCCTCCGCTATACCCGACCGCGATATCCCCGGCGTCGGGGATCAGCGCGACCGCTCGACCTACATCCTCAGTTGACCTGCCCATAATCCAGGGTCCAAGTCGCGTAACCGTAACGGCGGCTGTCCCGCAAGCGGCGCGCCGACATACCGTTTGCGCGCCTGCCGTGATCGCGCATATCCCGGATTACCTGTGTCCCGGGTACGCGAATCCGACCCGTTCCGCGCCGAAAGCCGCACCCAGTTCCTCGATCAGGGCATTGCTTGGCACAACGCGCCACTCATCGCCCAGGTCGACGCGGACCCGCGCCTTCTCGGAGCAATACTCCACGGCGACCGGACAACCGTCCTTCGCCTCGCCATGCCGATGCGATCGAAGCAGATCGCGCAGCCGCAACGCGAAGTCCTGTTTCGCACCGTCGCCATCCACCGAGATCTTCAGACATTGTGCCAGGCGCACCCGGGCTTCCTCGAGGGTTTCCACCGACCTGGCTCGGAGTTTTAGCGAGTCGGCGTATTCGTCATGTTCGACCTCGGCCTCGACGACGATCACGGCATCGTTGACGAGCTTGTCGCGAGCAGCTTCCAGCACATCGCCGAATACGCTCGCCTCGATCCGGCCCGTGCGATCATCGAGTATCACGAACGACATCGAACCTCCGCGCCTGCTCCTGCGCGAACGGCTCGAAACCACGAGACCCGCGACTGTTTGCGTACCCCGTCCCTGAGCCAGGGAGACGATGGGCGTCGAACGGAGCTTCGCAATTTCCTCGAGGTAGGCGTCGATGGGGTGCCCCGTCAAATACAGGCCCAGACTGTCTTTCTCCGCCGCCAGGCGCTCGCTCTTGCTCCAGGGGACGATGTCCACGGAAGTGACCGGCCCTTCCCGGACGACGTCCCCGAACATGTCGTGAATCCCCATCGTGGCATCGCGGGCACCTTGCTCGGCGCGGGCCAGCGCCGTTGGCAATTCCGCCATCAAGCGCGACCGCAGGTGATCGATGTCCTCGCCCTCGACGGCGAAGCAATCCAGGGCGCCAGCGCAAATCAACGGTTCGATGAGATTCTTGGCGTTCCGGCCCGCGTCGGTCCCCTGGATGCGGGAACAGAGGTCGAACAGATGTTCGAACGGACCGTTCGCTTCTCGTTGCTCTACCAGCGCCGCGACCGGGCCCGCGCCGACGCCGCGCACCGCGCCCAGACCGTACAGGACGTCTGGGCCGACCACGGAAAACCGGTATTGGCTCGTATTGATGTCTGCCAGGCGAACCTCCAGGCCCATGCGCCGCACCTCGTTCACCAGGGCCACCATCTTGTTCACATCCTGCATCTCTGCCGACAACACCGCCGCCATGAACTCCGCGGGGTAGTGGCACTTGAGCCATGCCGTCTGGTAGCAGATGATGCCGTACGTGGTGGCGTGTCCCTTCGGAAACGCGTAGCCGGAAAACTTTTCCATCTGATCGAAGATGTGGGCCGCGCGGCTCTCGGGAACCCCCTGCGACACAGCGCCCGCCATGAATTTCTCGCGCACCTTGACCATCTCTTCGGGCTTTTTCTTGCCCATCGCCGCGCGCAGCACGTCCGCCTCTCCCAGGCTGAATCCCGCCAGCACGCGGGCGGCGTACATCACCTGCTCCTGGTATAGCAGGACGCCGTAGGTCGCCTTCAGACCGCCTTCGAGTTTCGGATCGTCGTATTCGACCGGCTTGCGGCGGTGCTTGCGATCGATGAAGTCATCCGCCGTGCCGGACTGCAGCGGACCCGGCCGGTACAACGCCACCAAGGCAATGACTTCATCGATGTTGTCCGGTGCCAGGCGGCGCAGCAGTTCCTTCATGCCCTGGGATTCGAGTTGAAAGACGGCGGTTGTCTCGCCCGTGCGAAGCAGCGTAAATGTCGCTTCGTCGTCGAGGGGTACGGCGTCCATGTCCATAGGGGCGGCGTCCGATTCGCGGCTGGCGTTGACCGCCTTCACCGCCCAATCGATGATGGTCAGGGTCCGCAGTCCGAGGAAGTCGAACTTCACCAGACCGGCCCGCTCGACATCATCCTTGTCGAACTGGGAAATCGTGCCGCCGCTGCGATCATCCGCATAGAGCGGCACGAATTCCGTCAGCGGACCCGGCGCGATGACGACGCCGCCGGCGTGTTTGCCGACATTGCGCACGATGCCTTCGAGCTTGTACGCCATGTCCACGATCTCGGCGGCATCCGCATTTTCGTCGATGAAGCGTTGCAGATCCTCTTCGCTCGCGACCGCCGTGGCGAGGGTCATTCCTGGATCCCCCGGAATCATCTTCGACAGCTTGTCGGCCAGCCCGTACGGCTTGCCCTGCGCGCGGGCGACGTCTCGCACCACCGCTTTCGCCGCCATCGTGGCGAATGTGGCGATCTGGCTGACCGCATCCGCGCCGTAGCGCTCCGCGACATGGCGGATGACCGAGTCCCGGCCCTCCATGCAAAAGTCGATGTCGATGTCCGGCATCGACAGACGCTCGGGATTCAGGAAGCGCTCGAAGATGAGATCATATTCGATCGGATCGACATTGGTGACGTTCAGCGCGTAGGCGACGAGGGAGCCGGAACCGGAGCCACGTCCCGGGCCCACCGGAACGCCGTTGCGCTTGGCCCAATTGACGAATTCCGCGACAACCAGGAAATAGCTGGCGAAACCCGTCTCCTCGATGATGCCAAGTTCGTGGTCCAGGCGTTCGGTGTATTTCTCAGCCTCGACCTCGTGCCCAGCCGACGCGCGGGCACGCAGCCTGGCTTCAAGGCCCTCGGTAGCGCTGCGACGAAGAAACGCCTCCAGCGACTCGCCGTTCTCCGTAGGGTAGTTCGGCGGGTGATACGCGCCGAGTGTGAGGTCCAGGTTGCACCGCTTCGCGATTTCGACAGTGTTTTCGAGCGCTTCCGGCAGATCTTCGAATAGCGCCGCCATGTCCTCGGCGGAACGCAGATATTGCGCCTCGCTATAACTGCGTTCCCGGCGGGGGTCGTTCAGGGTTCGGCCCTGCTGAATGCAAACCCGCGTTTCGTGCGCTTCGAAGTCATCCGGGTGCATAAAACACACGTCGTTGGTCGCGACTACCGGCAGCGACCGCGCGCCACACAGGTCCACCGCCGCCCGCAGATAGTCGTCTTCCCCGGCGCGCTCCGTGCGCCGCACTTCGATGTAGTAGCGGTCGCCGAACGCCCTCGCCCATTCGTCCGCCACGCGCTCCGCCCTCGGCGCGTCGTTGGCGAGCAATGCGCGACCGACATCGCCCTCAGAGCCGCCGGAGAGCGCGATCAAACCCTGGGGAGCGGACAGAATCCATTGACGCTCGAGCAGGCCATGTTCGCGGCGACCGCGCGCGGCCGTGTCGACATAGGCTCTCGACACGAGCCGCAAGAGGTTGGCGTAGCCCTCGTTGGAGACGGCGAGCAGCACGCAACGGTTCACGTCGCCGCCGTGCCGATAGTGAATGTCCGCCCCGACGATAGGCTTTACCCCTGCGCTCAGGCACGCATCGTAGAATTTCACCAGACCGAACAGGCTGCATCGGTCGGTCATGGCGACCGCCGGCATCGACATCTGCGCAGTCCGGCGCGCCAGATCGCCGATCCGCACCAGGCTGTCGCTGATCGAATACTCCGTGTGCACCAGAAGATGTACGAAATCCGTCACAACAACTCCCCCTGAGGTTGAGGATGCATCGCCGCGTACGCCTCCGACACGGGCGCGAAACTCCTGCGATGAATAACGGAGGGGCCATGCCGCCCAAGGGCGCGCAGGTGCTCCGCCGTTGCGTAGCCCTTGTGCCGCTCGAAACCGTATTCCGGATGGACGGCCGCCAGCCTGATCATGTCGCCGTCCCGCGCGACTTTCGCAAGGATGGATGCCGCACTGATGGCCGGCACGGTGGCATCCCCGCCGACGATGGTCACCACCGCGCAAGGTAGCCGTGGCCGCGCATTGCCGTCGACCAAAGCCATGTCGGGCGGGGTCGAAAGCTGCATGACCGCGCGACGCATGGCCAACAAGGCGGCCTGCAGAATATTCAGCCGATCAATTTCCTCCACGTCCGCGCTGCCGAGGCCCCAATCCAGCGCCTCGCCTCGAATGCGCTCCGCCAACGCATCCCGCCGCCTCGCAGTCAACTGTTTCGAGTCCGCGAGACCCGGAATCGGCCGCGAGGGATCCAGGATCACGGCGGCAGCCATCACCGGTCCCGCCAGCGGACCGCGCCCGGCCTCGTCGATCCCCGCTACGCGCGCGCGGTCGTCCGCCAACGGTCCGAACAGATCCGCATTCACGGACTGCCTACCAGGGAAAGCACCGTTTCCGCCGCGCGTTCCGATGCGCCGCGCCGCAGTAGCGCGTGTTGGCGTTCAAACTCGTCGAAGTAATCAGGTTCCTCGCGCGCGCGCCGCATCTCCGCGAGCAACGCGCGCGCCAACCGCTCGGGCTCGGCCGCGTCCTGCAGGAGTTCGGGCACGAGCCGGCGTCCGCTCAGGATGTTCGGCAACGCGACGAACTCTGAAGATTTAAGCGCGTTCACGATGCGATACGTCAAGGGACCGAGCCGATACGTCACTACCATGGGACGGCGCAGCAGCATGGCTTCCAGCGTTCCCGTGCCGGATTTCACCAGGACCCCATCCGCCGCCGTCAACGCCTCCAGCGAGTTTCCCGCAGTCAATCGAACCTTGAATTCGGCGGATCGTTCGCGAAGCTTCTCTCTCAACATACCGCTCATCATGTCGTGAATCCGCGGGTCGGGGCAGGGAACAACGAAGGCGCACTCGCCAAGCTCGGAATGCAAACGCGCCGCCGTCGCCAGGAATATTTCGCCCAGGGCTTCGATTTCCGACATCCGGCTGCCGGGCATCAGCGCGATCACGACATCGTCCTGGTCGAGATCCAGACGCTCGCGCGCCGCCGTCCTGGCCGCCTGGGAGCCTGCTTCCGGGCCGATTTCGTCAGCCATAGGATGCCCCACGAAAACGGCGCGCACGCCCTGATCGCGATACAGCGCGGGTTCGAACGGAAACAAAGCCATCACGACATCGGCGGCGCGGCCGATGCGCTTCACGCGGCCCCGGCGCCATGCGTAGACCGATGGGCTGACATAATGTGCCGTCGGTATGCCCCGCCGTTTCGCCAACCGCTCGGCCAGCAGGTTGAAGACATTGAAATCCACGCCGACGACCACATCCACGCCGCTCTGTGAAAAGTGGCGCACAAGGTCCGACAGCAGGCGGAGCAGGTCTGGCAACCGTTTCAATGGATCGACGAATCCGTTGACGGCGAGCCTTGAGAGCGCCGCGCGGGATTGCAGCCCCTGCGCCAGCATCTGCTCGCCGCCGATACCCGTGAATTCAACGCCGTCGACGCGGCTCTTGATGGCCCGCATCAACCGGGCGCCGAGCATATCTCCCGATGCCTCGCCCGCGACGATGCCAACTCTCAAGGCCACGTCCTAAGGCGCCATCGCGTCGAAGCGGCCGTTGTCGTTCAAGTTGCCTGCGAGCCGCGGCGCGGTCGAATGACGCCGTGTTCGGATGTCCGAATCGTGTCCACGAACATCCTCACCTCTGCATGACGATTCGCCTCGTCTTCAAGTGCGTCGCAGGCTTCTTTCGCCGTCAATCCGGCGCGATAGACGGTCTTGTAGGCGCGGTCGAGCGCGACCGACACCGTTTTCGGCACGGCGCGCCGGCGCATCCCCTCGACGTTCAGTCCAACCGCGCAAGCCGGGTTACCCACGGCAGTCACGTATGCGGGGACATCCTTGATGACATAGGAGAACGCCGCGATGTGTGTGAACGCGCCGACCGAGCGAAACTGCAGGACGCCGGAATAGCCGCCGACATTGGCGTGATCGCCAACGGATACGTGTCCCGCGAGAGAGGCGTTGTTGGCCATGATGACATGGTCGCCCACTTCGCAGTCATGGCCGATGTGCACGTAGGCCATGAAGAGATTGTTGTTGCCGACAACGGTAGCGCCCCGGTCCTGCAACAAGCCGCGATGGATCGTGACCCCTTCCCGAACCACGTTGTCGTCGCCCATGATCAATGTCGTCGGCTCGCCCCGGTACGCCAGCGCCGGCGTATCTTCGCCCACGGTGGCGAACTGAAATACACGGTTGCGCCTGCCGAGGGTCGTGGGACCCTTGATGATCGCGTGCGGACCTATGCGACAGCCGTCGCCAATCGTCACGCCCGGTCCGATGATGGACCAGGGCCCAACCTCCACATCGTCGCCGATTGCAGCACTCGGATCGATGATGGCCCGGGGATCGATCAATCTTCCGCTCTCTGTCGCGCGCACATCACCTCGGAAGAACACGCGAGGTTGCCTTCGACGAATGCCTTGCAATCGAACTTCATCATGAACCGATGCTGGTTGATGATCGTCGCTTCCATGTCGAGCCGGTCGCCGGGAAGCACCGGTCGCTTGAACCGCGTCTTGTCGGCGCCGACCAAGTAGTAGAGAAAGCCCTCCGCGGGTTTCTGTCCTTGCGTCCTGAACGCCAGTATGCCCGCGATCTGCGCCAGCGCCTCTACCACCAGAACCCCGGGCATGATGGGGCGCCCCGGGAAATGTCCCGCAAAAAACGGTTCGTTGACAGAGACGTTCTTGAAGCCCTTGATTTCCCGGCCCGGCGCAATGCAGGTCACCCGATCCACCAACAGAAACGGAAACCGGTGCGGGAGATATTCCATAATCTCGCGCGTATCCATCATCGAATTCCGCTCTTCCTTTCCAGCTTGGCCAAGCGCTTGGCGATGCCGTCGAGCTGCGCGAAACGCAGTGCGTTCCGCTTCCACCGACGGTTCGTATTATGCGGCACGCCGCCGGAATAGATACCAGGTTGCTCTATCGAACCCGTCACGTGCGTCATGGCGCTCACGGTAACGCCGTCGCAGATTTCGACCGGGCCGTCGCCGGCCACGCCGACGCCGCCCGCCAGGATGCAGTGGCGGCCGATACGGGTGCTCCCGGACAATCCGACGCAGCCGCAAATGACCGTATGCGCGCCAATGTGGCAGTTGTGCCCGACCTGCACCTGATTGTCGATCTTTACCCCGTGTTCGATTTCCGTGTCTTCGATGGCGCCACGATCAACCGACGTGCCTGCGCCGATGCGGACATCATCGCCAATCCTGACGCCGCCCAACTGCGCGATCATCTGCAACCGACCGGTCGCGTCGGCCGCGAAACCGAAACCGTCGGCGCCGATGACGGCGCCTGAGTGGATCTCGCAGCGACGACCGATCTCCACCCCGTGACAGAGCGTGGCGTTCGGCATGACGACGGTATCCTCGCCTACGATCGTACCGCCTCCCACGAAAGCGCCGGCACCGATCTCTACCCGATCGCCCAACACGACGTCCGCCATGACCACCGCCGCCGACGCGATCACAACGCTTTCGCCGATCCGCGCTGTCGGCGCGACAGTAGCGGACGGATGGATTCCGGGAGGGGTGGCAGGTCTCCCGTCGAACAGCCCCGACGCCATGGCGAACGCGTGATAAGGATTGTCGGTCACCAGGGCATTGGTCGGGCAATCCGCCGCGTCCTTCTCGCAAAGGATGACCGCCGTGGCCGCGGTGCCGGCGAGGAATCGCTTGTAGGCAGGGTTCGAAAAGTGCGTAAGCTCGCCGCATCTGGCGTTCTCAAGGGAACCGAGACGGTTCACTCTCGCGCCGCCATCGCCACGGACGACGGCGCCGATCCGTTCGGCAACTTCCGCCAGCGTAAATTCCTTGAGCGCGGCGGCCACGGACCGCTGTTACTGCTTCTCGTTGATCTTTTCGGTGACCTTGCGCGTGACATCGTGCTTTGTGTTCACGTACAGCAGCCCCGCTCGGGGAAACACGATGTCGTATCCCTCGATCTCAATCAGGTCTTTCAGGACCGCATCCAGCTTCGGCGCCATCTGGCGGAAGATCTCCTGCTGGCGGTCCTGCACCTCCTTGCGGAGCTTGTTGACACCGAATTCGTAATCGATCTGCTTGTCCTCGATTTCCTTCTGCATACTGCGCTTTTCGGCGTCACCCAGGATCTCGGCGTCTTTCTGAAGCCTTTCCTGCACGGCTTGCATGTCCGTGGCGAGCTGTTGCAGAGCTTCCTGGTCCTGCTTCAGGTCCTGGTCCATCTGGGTCAGGAGAGACTTTGCTTCTTCGGTATCGCCGATTGCGCGCTGCAAGTCCAGCACCGCGAACTTGAAATCCGCCGCGACGCCGACGGCCGAAAAAGAAAACACCGCGAGCAAAGTCGCCGCCAGCCTTTTGACCACACTCAATCTCCTCATCGATATACCCGGTTTCGCCGGCGACTCCGTCGACAACCCTTGGCGATTGTAAGTGGATGCCGTCCGATTATCACGTCCCGATTCGCTCCGCCGCCTGGGATGCGGCGCCCGCCATCGCTTCCGGCGCCGCGAAGTCGCGGGCTACAACGTTCTGCCCAGCTCAAACGAAAAGGTTTCCTCCTGGTCGAACGGCCCGGCGTTGAACGGCGCCGAGAGAACGAAGGTCATCGGTCCCATGCCGGTCAACCACGTCACGGAGAAACCCGCGCTGTACCGCAGGGCGTCCGCCGAGAAGTCCTCGCAGACCACGTTGACCTCCGATGGATCGAGGTCGCCGACGCGCGCAAGCCGCTCGGCGGTCGGACAGTCCGTGTTGAATACGTTGCCCACATCGACGAAGAACACCGGCCGGACCTGGCCCCGATTCTTGAGGAACGGCAGCGGGAAGATCAGTTCCATGCTCGCTTCGAACAGGAGGTTGCCTCCGATCGGGCGGCCGTCCGGATCGTAGTAGAGCGAATCAGGCGGTTCCGTCGCCCTGGGGCCCAGGGAACTCCGTTCGAAGCCGCGCACGGACCCGAAGCCGCCGGCGAAGAAATTCTCGAAGAACGGGTAGGTTTCGGTATCCCCGAACACGCCGCCGTAGCCGATTTCGCTTCTCATCCTGAGCGAGAAGCCCCGAGGTAGCCGAAAGTACTGGTCGCCGGCGTAGCGCAACTTGTAGAAAGACAGTTCGCTGCCCGGAATCGCCACCTCCAGCGCCAGCGACTGGCTTCGTCCGGCAGTGGGAAACAAACCCCGGTTCAGGGTCGAACTGATCCACGAGCCTTCCGCCTTCACGTTGAGGAAATCCCCCTGCTCGCGCGCGAGGAAATCCGCTATTTCGAGCGCGGCGAACGTCCCTTCCGTAATCTCGGTCTCCTCCACGGTGACACCGAACTGGACGCGTCGCGTTTCGCTGATCGGGAAGCCGAAGGTGGCGCCCGCGCCGAGCGCGTCGGTCGTAAACCGCGCGAGATTCAAGCCCCCGTAGTCCGAACGCCTGAAGTAGAAGCTGTAGCCCCGGCTGACCCCGGCCTCGGTGAAGTAGGGATCGAAGAAGCTGGCGGTCACGTGCTTGTAAAAGTCGTTCCAGCCGATGTTGATTCCGATGCTGTTGCCGGTGCCCGCCACGTTCTGTTGCTGATAGCTTGCGCCGAGGTGCAGGCCGGTGATTTCCTGGTAGCCGAGTTGGCCGGAGATGACGCCGGTCGGTTGCTCCTTGACCGAGAACTCCACATCGATCTGATCATCGGTTCCCGGTACCTCGGGCGTTTCGACATTGACTTCCTCGAAGTAGCCGAGACGCTCCAGCCGAAGCTTCGACAATTCGATCTGCGCGGTAGACGCCCAACCCCCTTCGAGCTGGCGCATCTCCCGGCGTAGCACCTGGTCGTGGGTCATCTTGTTGCCGACGAAGGAAAGGCGCCGGACGTACGCGCGTTTGCCCGCCTCGACGTAGAACGTGATATCCACGGTGCCGTCTTCGCGCGTTTCCGGAATGCCGGTTGCCGAAGCAAAGGTGTACCCGGAATTGCCGAGCACCGCGGTGATCCGCTCCTCGGTAGCTGTCATGCGCGCCCGCGAGAACGTCTGTCCCTCCTGCACCAGAAACAGGCTCCGGATCACTTCGGAATTCACGTCTCGGAGTTCCCCCGCCAGGTCGACTTCGTTGACGGTGTACAACTCGCCCTCATCGATGTTGACGGTCACATAGACCTGCTTCCTGTCCGGCGTGATGCTGACCTGGGCCGAACGCACCGACATGTCGACGTGTCCGCGATCCTGATAATAGGACTCGACGCGCTCGATATCGCCCGAGAGCTTCTCCTGCGAGTACTTGTGGTCGCCGCGAAAGAAGGAAAAGAGAGAGGGGTGCTTGAGTTCAAGGTCGGCAAGCAGTTCCGCCTGGGAGAAAACCGTATTGCCGACGACATTGATGTGGCGAATGCCCGAGTTGCCGCCCTCCTCGATGTTGATTTCGATCGCGACGCGATTGCGAGGCAGCGGGTCCGCCTTCGTTTCGATCTCCGCGTTGTAGCGTCCCTGGGCGACATAGCTGCGCTCGAGTTCGAGGCCGACGCGCTCGAGCGTCGCCTGCTTGAATATTTCGCCTTCCCGCAGCCCCTGCGTCGACAGCGCCTCCATCAGGTTTTCGGTCTTGATGGCCTTGTTGCCATCGATCTCGATCGATTCGATCGAGGGGCGCTCCTTGACACTGACAATGAGAATGTCGCCGTCCCGGGACATGCTGACATCGTCGAAGTAGCCGGAGGCGAAAAGCCCCCGCACGAGCTCGCGCACGCTGACACCGTCTACCACGTCGCCGACGGACAACGGCAGCAAGTTGAAAACTGTGCCCGCAGAAACACGCTGCAAGCCCAGCAGACGGATGTCGCCGACGCGAAACGGCTCCCACGCCGACGCGCCAAGGGCAATGAAGGCTGCGAGCAAGCCCGCAAGCACGATAGTTCGTTTCATTCTACTTCTCGCCTCCTGGCACGCCGCTCGCCGACCGACTCCGGCGATCAAAGCAGGCGCGCCACGTCATTATAGATTGCGAACAGCATCGTGAAACCGACGAGGAACAGGCCGACGCGCATGCCGATGGCCTGGACATGCGCCGGCACCGGCCTGCGGGCGACGATCTGCGCGCAGGCGAACAGGATGTGTCCGCCGTCGAGTATGGGTATCGGCAGCAAATTGATCACGCCGAGGCTGATCGACAGCAGCCCCAATATGGTCAGGAAGTTCCGCCAGCCTGTTTGCGCCGAATCCTTCGCAACCTTGGCGATCATGAACGGTCCCGAAAGATTCTTCGGCGAAACCATCCCGGTGAACATCTTGCCCAGGAGGTTCAGGGTGAGCACCGTTTTCGCCGCCGTTTCGTTCGCGCTCCAGACAACGGATTCGATCATCGAGTGCCGAATCGTTCGCACCGGCGCCTCGACGCCGGCGAAGCCGATCTTCGTTTCGCCCACCGACCGGGCGCTCGGCGTCAGCCAGAGTTCGAGTTCGCGTCCGCCTCGATCCACGCGAAGCGACAGGGCTCGCCCCGGCGCCGCGCGTACCGCCTCGACCCAGTCATACCAGGTCTCGACAACATTGCCGTCCACCGTCAACACCCGGTCCCATGCGCGCAAACCGGCCCGCTCCGCGGCACTGTCGTCCAGAACGCGCCCGATCACCGCGGGCAAGGCCACGATGCCGAGTGCCGCAAGGAGGTCCGGCGCTTCTTCGCCGCGATGCCACTGTTCCACCGGAATACGATAGGCGCGCGGCGACGGGTGTTCCGGCCGCCGCGCCGCGATGTCGATGTCTCCCGTATCTCCCAGGCGTCCGGCCAAGGCCATGTTGACTTCAGGCCAGGTCAGCGTCGGCCGACCATCGATGGCGAGAAGTTCCTCGCCGCCGCGCAAACCGGCCGCGTACGCTGGCGTGTCTTCCTCGACCGCGCCGACGATGGGTATGTACGCCGTGACGCCAGCAACGGCAATCGCCCAATAGACGCAGAAAGCAAGCACGAAATTCGCGCCGGGCCCTGCCGCGGCAATGGTGATTCGCCACCAGGGCGACAATTTGTCGAAGGGAATATTCGCGTGTTCCGACTCTTCGCCCGGCTCCCAATGTCCGGTGTCTTCGCCCTCGCCGTACATTTGCAGGAATCCGCCCAGGGGGATGGCCGCGAGGGTGAAGGCGGTGCCCCGCTTGTCCGTCCACGATAGCAGCGGGCGGCCGAAACCCACGGAGAAGCGCAAGATCCTGACGCCGGAGGCGCGCGCGGCGAGATAGTGTCCGAACTCGTGCACCGTGACGAGAACGCCCAGCGTCACCAAGAGGTACAGGACGTACTGCAATGCTTCCATGATCTGTCGTACCGCCCGTTGGCGCGCGCCGCGCGATTCACATCATAACAGCAGCCAGAGCGCGAATACCGGCACCACCGCGATGGTCGAGTCGATCCGATCCAGCACGCCGCCGTGGCCGGGCAGGAGCGTTCCGGAATCCTTGGTCCCCGAGGCCCGTTTTAGCGCGCTCTCGAACAGATCGCCGAATACGGCGACGACCGACAGCGCGACGGCGACGACCCCCCATTCCGCCAGCGATCCCAGGTCGAGCACCCAAGCCAACCCGAAGCCGACCGCGAGGCCGGCGCATATTCCCCCGGCTACGCCTTCCCATGTCTTGCCCGGGCTCACGCGTGGCGCCAGCTTCTTGCTGCCCAAGGCGCGGCCCGCGAAGTACGCCCCCGTGTCCACCGACCATGCCACCGCAAACGCCCAGACAATGAGCCAGTATCCGGCATCGAAAGCATGCATCGAGACGAGACCCAGCCACGCGCCGGTGATTGCGAGGATGCCGCCGAAGGCCGCGCCCAGGCGGGTCAGCGCGCCCGGCTCCGCGCGCCGATCGAAGCGCCCGGCCGCCCACTGCAATACGAAAACACACGCGAAAAGCCAGAAGACGGATGTCGCGACCAGCATCGGCACCCACCATTCGGGCCGAAGCCATAACGCGCCCATGCACGCCCCGGCGAGAATCACATAGATGATCTTGGCACGCGGGCGCGCAAACCCCGCCAGACCCGCCCACTCGTAGAGGCCGAACGCTCCCAACAGGAAGACGAACAGCGCAAACAGGTCGTTCGGCAGGAAAACGACCCCCGCCAGACAGCCGGGGCCAGCACCAGCGCGGTAGCAAGACGAAGTTCTAGAGTCGTGTCCCGCAAGTTTATGGCACTTCAGCGCGTCCCACGGGGTCTGTGGCAAGGCGCGTCCCGAAGGGAATGGTGGGCTCCATTTCCAAGGCCGGGGCCAGCGAGGGGTACACGCGCCCTTCGGGAGTTCGCCATGTGCGCCAGAGCCTTCACGCGGTAGCAAACTGCGTTGTGGCCCTTGCGAGACGAAGTTTGAGCAATCAGTCGCCGAAGCGGCGCTGGCGCGAGCCGAACTCCGCCAACGCGCGCCGCAGCGCATCGGCGTTGAAATCCGGCCAGCACTCCGTGGCGAAGTAGAGTTCGGTGTAGGCGAGGTCCCACAACAGAAAGTTGCTGATGCGTTGGTCACCGCCGGTACGGACGCAGAGATCCGGCTCGGGCAACGCGGCGAGATTCAGATAAGACGCGAACAGGCCATCGTCGATGCAGGCGGGGTCGATGCGACCGGCGCGCGCGTCCATGGCTAGCCGGCGAGCCGCCTGGGTAATGTCCCAGCGCCCCCCGTAGTTCGCCGCGATGGTGAGGAACAGGCGCCCATTGGGCTGGGTAATCCGCTCCGCGCGATCCATCGACGCCCGCAGATCACGAGCGAAACGGGTCCTGTCTCCAACGATATTGAGCTTGACGTCCTTGCTGTGAAGCTCATCCACGTCGTTCTCAAGGAAACCCCGCATGAGATCCATGAGCACAGAGACCTCGCGTTCGGGTCGACACCAGTTCTCCGTGCTGAACGCGAATAGCGTCAGGTACTTGACGCCTGCGTCGGCGCACGCCTCGGCGACGATCCTGACATTGTCCGCGCCCGCGCGATGGCCATTCGCGCCCGGCACGTTGCGTCTCCTCGCCCAACGGCGGTTGCCGTCCATGATGATCGCCACATGCCGAGGCACGGCGGCAGTAGCCGCCGCCTCCCACATGTTGGACTCCCGTTGCAATTCGACGCGCATCATCTCCCACGCACCCGATAAACCACGGCGCATAGACTATCGCCCGCGCGCACCTCGATCGTGCAAATCGCGCTCAAATCTCCATCAAATCGTTTTCTTTGCGTTCCAGGGCGCTGTCCGCCCGTGCCACGCGCTCGTCCGTCACCTTCTGGATGTCCTGGATCGCCCGATGCGCGTCGTCTTCCGTGATCTCCTTCTCCTTCAGGAATTCGCGGATATCATGGTTTGCATCGCGGCGGACATTGCGTATCGCCACCCGCGCGTGTTCCGTCTCGTTGCGCGCCTGACGCGTCAGGTCCCGGCGGTTCTCCTCGGTCAGCGGCGGCAGCACCAGCCGGATGACGTCCCCCGTGGAGGTGGGTGTCAAGCCGAGGTTGCTTCTCAGGATCGCCTTCTCGATGTCCGGCACCATCTTCTTTTCCCAGGGCGCGATCAACAGGGAGCGTCCCTCCTCCACCGTCACGGTCGCGACCTGGCCAATGGGCGTTGCCACGCCGTAGTAGTCCACCTCGACGCCGTCGAGCAACGACGGGTGCGCGCGCCCCGTGCGAATGCGCGCGAACGCCGACTGCAGCGCTTCCAGCGACTTGGCCATCCTGGCGGCGGCATCGCTGACGATATCGTCGATTAGCTCCATGCGATCACCTCCCGCTCTCGCCTGCATGCCGGACGCATGCGATACGCCCGACACGAACCAGCGAGGCTCCAACGCTGTCCTACGAGTACCTGTTGCTAGCCGGCCGCCTTCGCCTGTCCCACATCGAACCGAACGAGACGCACGCAGCGCGCATCGGCGTCAGCCAATAGCTTGCCCACCTTCGTCTTGGGGTCCCTGACGAACGGCTGCTCGACGAGGCTAAGCTCCGCAAGCGTCTTGCGCAAACGGCCGGCCACCATCTTTTCGGCGATTTCCGGCGTCTTCGCGGTGGATGCCGCCTGCGCCACGAGAATCTCTCGCTCCTTTTCCACAAACGTCGCGTCGAGTTGATCGGGCGCCACGACCAGCGGCGCCGACGCCGTCACGTGCATCGCCAGGTCCCTGCCGAGGGTAGCGTCCCCGCCTTCCACCTCGACCAGGGCGCCCTTGCGCTTGTCCGTATGCACATACCCGTAGATCCCGCCGGCAGCGGTTTCAAACATGACCGCTCGCCGAACGGTGATGTTTTCCCCTATTTCCTGTACCAGCGCGACGCGCTCGGCTTCCAGGTCGCCGGTCATGAGCGCCGCAACACTGCCGCAGGCAGTGTCGAAAGCCGCGTTCGTCACGGTGTCAAGAAAGGCGCCAAACTTCGCATTGCGCGCCGCAAAATCGGTTTCGATGTTGATCTCCACCATGGTGCCCCGCTTGGCGTCGGCGCCGACCCGGATTCCGAGCAGACCCTCGGCCGCCGTGCGATCCGCCTTCTCCGCCGCCTTCAACGCGCCCTTCTTGCGCAAGGCATCGATGGCCCCATCGATATCGCCGTCGGCCTCTTCGAGCGCCTTCTTGCAGTCCATCATGCCGAGACCCGTTCGGCCCCGCAGTTCCTTGACCAACCGCGCGCTGATCGTCGCCACAATCAATTCTCCTCTTCGGCTATCTGGTCGGGCACCGCGGGGTCCGGCTGCCCGGTTGCTTCCACTTCGCTCTGCTTTTCTCCCGCCGTGTCTTCCGCCTCGACTTCGGCCGTGTCTTCCACCGCGGCAGGGGGCTCCGAGACTTCCGCCGCATCGATCGCCTGGGCCAGCGCGGCGCTCGAAGCCGACGCTTCCTCTTCCACTTCGATGAATTCATCCGCCGAAATCAATGATGCGGCCTCGTTCCTGCTTGCTTCGATGGCATCCGCCACGCCCATGACATACAGGCGAATCGCGCGAATCGCATCATCGTTGCCCGGGATGACGTAGTCGATGCCATCCGGATCGCTGTTCGTGTCCACCACGCCGATGACCTCGATGCCCAGCTTGTTGGCTTCGGACACCGCGATGCGTTCGTGCTGCACGTCAATGACGAACAGCGCGTCCGGCAATCCTCCCATTTCCTTGATACCGCCCAAACTCCGCTGCAGCTTCTCCATGGTGCGGCTCTTTTGCAGCGCCTCCTTCTTGGTCAGCATCTCGAACGTCCCGTCGCCCGCCTGTATCTCAAGCTCCTGGAGGCGCAGGATCGACTGCCTGATCGTCTTGTAGTTGGTCAACATGCCACCGAGCCAGCGCTGATCGACATAGGGCATGCCGACGCGTTCAGCCTGTTCCCTGATAACCTTGGCGGCGGCGCGCTTGGTGCCGACGAATAGAATCTTCTTGTGTGCGGCGATGAGAGATCGAACGTGGGCGAGCGCTTCGTTGAACGCGGGCAGCGTGTGTTCGAGATTGATAATGTGGATCTTGTTGCGCGCGCCGAAGATATACGGCGCCATCTTGGGATTCCAAAAGCGGGTCTGGTGGCCGAAATGGGCGCCGGCCGCCAGCATGTCGCGCATGCCTATCGAGGTCATCAATGCATCTCCGGGTTGGTGCTTGCGCGCGGCTCACTGCCGGATCCGATGACCGCATGCCATTCGCATGCGGCATCCACCCGCGGCAGATCTTCTCGCCACACGTGATCTACCCAGGCCAGAGGGATTCTCCGCGCCTGGAATGTCCAAACAGCGCCTTATACCATAAAGTGGATACCTCGCCTTCATTCGGGCGGACGAGAGACCCATGCCGACAACACCGAAGACAGCAGAAGAAATCGAGAAAATGCGCGTCGCTGGCCGCCTTGCGGCGAGTGTTCTGGAGATGATCGGCGAACACGTGAAACCCGGCGTCACCACGGAAGATCTGGACCGCCGCTGCCACGACTACATCGTCAATGACATCGACTGCGTCCCGGCGCCGCTCAACTATACGAACGCGCCCGGCCAACCGCCGTTTCCCAAGTCCATCTGCACATCGGTGAACCACGTCGTCTGCCACGGCATTCCGACGCAGAAGAAAAGACTCAAGAACGGCGATGTGATCAACATCGACGTGACGGTAATCAAGGATGGCTGGCACGGCGACACGAGCAAGATGTATTTCGTCGGCAAACCGGGCGTGCTGGCCGAACGCCTGGTGCGCGTGACGCAAGAGTGCCTGTACAAGGGCATCGAAGCCGTGCGGCCCGGTGCGCACCTCGGCGACATCGGCGCGGCCATTCAAAGACATGCCCAGGCCCACCGCTTCACCGTAGTCCGCGAATTCTGCGGTCACGGCATCGGCAGAACATTCCACGATGCGCCACAGGTCTTGCACTATGGCAAGCCCGGTGCCGGCGAGGTCCTCGTCGAGGGCATGACCTTCACCATCGAGCCCATGATCAATGCCGGCAGGCGCGACGTGAGACTTCTTCCCGACTACTGGACCGTGGTGACGAAGGATCACAAGCTGTCGGCGCAGTGGGAGCACACCATTCTCGTCACCTCGACCGGCGCCGAAGTCCTGACGCGCCGCGCCGAAGAATCCCCGTTGCATTGAGCCGTCTGCCCGACACGGCGGAACTGCGGTACCGCATCAGCCTCGCCGACGCCAACCTCGCCAACCGATTCTGGGACGGCGAGGACGTGGATCTGCTCGTCGCCGAACGGGCGCGGTTCATCGACGGCTTTCTCGCGGAAATCTGGCAACACTGGTTCGAATACCGCAGCGATATCGCGCTTCTGGCATTGGGCGGCTATGGTCGCGGCGAGCTGCATCCGCAATCCGATATCGATCTCCTCATTCTCGTCAACCGCGCAAAGACAGGTACCGACGACATCGCGGCTTTCGTGCGCTTTCTATGGGACCTGAAGCTCGATATCGGACACAGCGTACGCACGGTGCGCGATTGCGTGCGGGAAGCCGCCCGCGACATCACGGTCATCACTTCGCTGTACGAACGCCGGCGTCTGACGGGCTCCGAGCTCCTCTGCGCCAAGCTCGACCGTGCGCTCGGCAGAAGGCGGATCTGGCCAAGCCGCGCGTTTTTCGCCGCCAAGCGTAGCGAGCAGGCGCGACGTCACGCGCAGTTCGATGATGTCGAGTACAACCTCGAACCCAATATCAAGGGCGCGCCGGGAGGGTTGCGGGACATCCAGACCATCGGCTGGATCACCGAGCGGCACCTCGGCACATCTCATCTGAGCGAACTCACGCGACGCGGCTACCTCACGCCGCAAGAACGAACCTGGCTGATAAATGGCCGCCGGTTCCTGTTCAAGGTGCGCTTCGGATTGCATCTCGTCGCGGGACGCAAGGAGGACCGCCTGCTGTTCGACCACCAGCGCGCGCTGGCGCAACGTTTCGGCTACCGCGATTCCGGCGCGCAGCTCGCCGTGGAACAGTTCATGCACGACTACTACCGACACGTATTGGCGTTGCGGGAGGTCAACGACATCCTGCTCCAGCATTTCGACGAAGCCATCCTGCGCGCCAGGGAACGTCCGGTTGTCGAAGGGATCAACGCGCGGTTCCAACTCCGCAACCACTACATCGAAACCACCTCGCCGCAGGTCTTTCGGGACAACCCCGCCGCCCTGATAGAAATTTTCCTCGTCATGGCGCATCGCCCGGACATCGACGGCGTGCGCGCGGAAACCATCCGGCGCATCCGCGACAGTCTTGAACTCATCGACGACGACTTTCACCGCGACCCCAAGGCAACGGGTCTTTTTCTCGAACTCCTGCGTTCGCCGGACACGCAATTTACCCGAATGCGCCGCTACGGCGTGCTCGGCCGCTATATCCCGGAGTTCGGTCGCATCGTGGGCCAGATGCAGCACGACCTGTTCCACATCTATACCGTCGACGCGCACACCATTATGGTCACCGAAAACCTGCGTCGGCTGCGCAGCGGTTCCAGCAGTGAACGCTTCCCGCTGGCGTCGCAATGCGCGCGCAACGTGCCGAAGATCGAACTGCTATACCTCGCTGGTCTATTCCACGACATCAGCAAGGGCCGAGGCGGCGACCACTCCGAACTCGGCGCTCACGTCGCGATCGCGTTCTGCCGGCGCCATGGCCTCGACGCCGACGACACCGACCTGGTGGGGTGGCTCGTGCACGACCATCTACTCATGTCCACGACCGCGCAGCGGCAGGACATCTACGACGCGGCCGTCGTCGGGGCGTTCGCCCAGCGCGTCCGGACGCAGGCGCGACTGGACTATCTGTACACGCTCACGGTCGCCGATATCACGGCGACCAATCCGAGCCTGTGGAATAGTTGGCGCGCGACCCTCATGAATCACCTCTACGCCGAAACGCGTCTCGCGCTAGCGCCCGGCGCGACCCCGCAACCGGAAGACCGCATCGCGTCGCGCACGGCGAGGGCCCTCGAGACATTGGCAAAGCGCGGCATTGGCCGCGACCAGGCCCTGGCCCTCTGGGACGATCCAACCAACGAGTTCTTTCTACGCCACACCGCCATGCAGATCGCCGACATCACGACCGAGATGCACCACCACAACGTGCAGTCGGGTCCGCTGGTGCTGCTGCTCGACCTGGATGACCCGGGCAGCGAAGAAGGCGCGACGGAGGTCTTCGTCTATACGCCGGATCGCCCAAAGCTGTTCGCCGCCAGCACCGTCGCATTGGATCACCTGAACCTGCAGATCCAGGATGCCAGCATCAACACCAGCGCTGGCGGCCTGTGCTTCAACTCCTACATCGTGCTGGACGAGCGCGACCGACCGCTCCGCCAGGATGACGAGCGCCGAGGGATCATCCGCGAAGTTCTGGCCAGCGCCCTGGCGGATCCGAATCCAGTTGCCCCAGCGCCAACGCGACACGTGCCAAGGCGGTTGAAACAGTTCGTCACGCCTACCGAGGCAACCATGAGCACGGAACCGGATTCGGCGCACAGTGTTCTGAAAGTCGTGACATCCGATCGACCCGGCCTGCTTGCCCGCCTCGGGCTGCTATTCGTCGAACTCGGCATCTCGTTGCAGCGCGCGTATATCACAACCCTGGGCGAGCGTGTCGAGGACATGTTCGAGATCGCCAAGGTCCCGGACGCGGCGAACGCCGAGCGCATCTGCGCGGCAATCCGCGACCGCCTGGACAGCGCGCATGGAGCCCTCAGCCCGGGAGCGCGAGGGGGCGACCCCTCGCATGAATCAGCCCTCAGCCCGGGAGCGCGAGGGGGCGACCCCTCGCATGAATCAGCCCTCAGCCCGGGAGCGCGAGGGGGCGACCCCTCGCATGAATCAGCCCTCAGCTCGCATGAATCAGCAGCGCGAGCGGGCAACGTCAAGCAAGAACAGCATTGGGACGCGAACGAGTGATGGCGGCCCATGTCCATCCAGAGAGAAGCGAATCCGCTCGCGCGCGGGCCCGGCGGCCATGAACCCGTATCTCGACACCCTGTTGGCGTATCCCTTCGAACGCCTGAACGCGTTGAAAGCGGGTGTCGAGCCGGCGGCGCGGGCGCCGCACGTGCCCCTGGAAATCGGGGAGCCGCAGCACGCGCCTCCCGACTTCGTCATCGAGATGTTGCGCGATGCGGACGCGCTCGCGGCGGGCCTGACCGCCTATCCGCCGACCAGGGGAAGCGTGGCGTTGCGCGAGGCGGTGGCCGCATGGCTTAGGCGCCGCTACGGTGCCCGCGTCGACGCCGAGCGGCAGATCCTGCCTGTCAACGGCACCCGCGAGGCGCTCTTCTCCTTCGGCCAGGCGATTCTTTCCGGGGCGGGTTCGGCGCGGGTCGTACTGCCCAATCCGTTCTACCAGATATACGAGGGTGCCGCCTTGCTGCGAGGCGCCGCACCCTGCTACGCACCGTGCGCGCCGAGCGGCATCCCCGATTTCGATCAGATCGACAACGCAGTGTGGCGGGCGACAGAGCTGGTTTACATCTGCTCGCCCGGCAACCCGACGGGCGCCGTCATCCCCGAAGGCGAACTGCGAAAACTGATCGAGCGCGCCGAGCGTTTCGACTTCGTCATCGCGTCCGACGAATGCTATTCAGAAATCTACCGGGACGAAGCCGCGCCACCCGTTGGACTGCTGCAGGCCGCCACCGCGATGGGCAACACGGATTTTCGTCGCTGCGTGGTGTTCAACAGCCTGTCCAAGCGGTCCAACCTGCCGGGACTGCGTTCCGGGTTCGCCGCCGGCGACGCCGATATCATCGAACGCTACTACCTCTATCGCACCTATCACGGCTGCGCCATGCCGACGCATGTGCAGGCCGCCAGCGCGCTCGCGTGGGAGGACGAGATCCATGTCCGCGCAAACCGAGCCCGCTACCGCGAGAAGTTCGAAGTCACACAGCCCATCCTCGCCGATGCAATGGCCGTGGACATGCCTGAAGCGTCGTTCTACCTGTGGCCACGGACGCCGGTGGACGACGAAACCTTCGCGCGAGAGCTCTACGCAGCCGAGAACATCACCGTCATGCCGGGCAGCTATCTCGGGCGTCGGCACGAAGGCGTCAACGCCGGCGCCAACCACATTCGAATCGCCCTCGTCTCCGAACTGGCGATTTGCGCCGAGGCGATGCAACGGATTCGGGACTTCGCGCTCGCGCTTGCCGGCAGGTAGCCCGGACATCTCACCACGGGACGCGATGGACGCCCCAGCGGCGCGCCTTGACGCAATCCATTGCCCCACGCGATCACGCTACACTAGCAGTTCAAGCCTCAGGCGAAGGGCGAGCAACACATGAGCGACTTCTTCAGTTTCGCACTGGGCGCGAGCACCAGGAGCGCTGTGGGAGACATACTCGATACGTGGTATCCCCTGCCGCTCAAGCACCCGCAAGGCGTCGTCGCCGAAGCCGCGCGGCGCGTCGGCAATCGCGATGACGCCGGTCCGGATCACGCGATCCTTGTCGCCGACGCCCTCGACTCCGACGGACAGTCCGCCGCGGCGACTGCCTACCGGATACTCGCGGAGTTCGATCAGCCATTGACGGCCGTGGCCCTCGAGGCCGACGAAGACATCGCTTCCGCGCCGCAGGCCTACCTCAAGCTGCACCTGCTATCGCACCGCCTGGCACTGCCCAATACCTTGAACCTCAATGGTATTTTCGAACATCTACCCACGGTGGCGTGGACTAGCCACGGACCCGTCGATCCGGCGGAAGTGCCCGCGCGATTGGCGGCCGCCCGAGCCGCCGGCGAGCACTTGAGCATCTACGCCGTGGACAAGTTTCCGCGCATGACGGACTACGTTGTTCCTTCGGGGGTGCGCATCGCGGATGCGAGCCGCATTCGGCTCGGCGCATACCTCGGCGAAGGCACGACGGTCATGCACGAGGGCCAAATCAATTTCAACGCCGGCGCCCTAGGTCCAAACATGGTCGAAGGGCGCATTTCGCAGGGCGTCATCCTCGGCTCGCACAGCGACCTGGGAGGCAGCGCAAGCACCATGGGGACCCTGTCGGGGGGTGGCGAAATCGTGATTTCCATCGGCGAACAATGCCTGGTCGGCGCCAACGCGGGCTGCGGAATCCCGCTCGGCGACCGTTGCACCATCGAGGCCGGCCTCTACATCACCGCCGGCACGGTCGTTCAGGTCCTCGACGAATTCGGCGCCGCGGTCCGCACAGTCAAAGCGCGCGATCTCGCCGGACAGAACGACATGCTGTTCATCCGTCACAGCCAGACCGGCACGGTCCAGTGCCGTACCAACCGGCGCGCGATCGAGTTGAATGCACGCTTGCATGCGCACAACTGACGGCGCAACGCTCGCGCTGACCCGGGAACTGGTCGGGCTTGCCTCGGTGACGCCCGGGGACGGAGGGTGCCAGGACCTGATGATCGACCACCTCGAGCCCCTCGGCTTCGCCGTGGAGCGCTTGCCGTTCGGTGATGTGAAGAACTTCTGGGCGCGCCGCGGATCGGGCGGCCCGCTATTCGTCTTCGCCGGACACACCGACGTCGTGCCGACCGGACCGCTGCAAGCCTGGTCATCGCCGCCCTTCGTCCCCGAGATCCGCGACGGCCGACTGTACGGGCGCGGCGCGGCGGACATGAAGTCGAGCCTGGCGGCGATGTTGGTGGCGGCGCGGCGGTTCATCGGCGACCACGGCGACCACGGTGGCTCGATCGCCTTTCTTGTCACCAGCGATGAGGAGGGCCCTGCCGTCAACGGCACGGCCAAGGTCGTGGAGTGGCTGCAAACCCGGGGCACGGCGATCGACTATTGCCTGGTCGGCGAACCGTCTTCGCGCGAGCGCGTCGGAGATGTGGCGCGCGTCGGCCGGCGCGGTTCGCTGAGCGCCAGTCTCACCGTCAAGGGGATTCAGGGCCATGTCGCCTACCCCGAAGACGCGTCGAACCCCATACACAGCGTCCTCGGCGCGCTGCATGATCTGGCGCGGCGCGACTGGGATCGCGGCAACGCGTCTTTTCCACCCACCAGCTTTCAGATCTCCAACATCAATGCCGGCACCGGTGCGGCGAACGTGATTCCCGGCGAACTGACCGCGCAGTTCAACTTCCGTTTCAACACCGAGCAGACCGCCGACGGATTGCGCGCCGAAGCGCAGGCCGCCCTCGAACGGTCCGGTGCCGAATTCGAATTGGAGTGGGCGACACCAGGACAGCCGTTCCTGACGCGACCCGGACGTTTGACACAATCCGTGCTGGAAGCGGTGCGCGACGTCGCTGGCCTGACCGCCGAAACATCGACCGGCGGCGGCACTTCCGACGGTCGCTTCATC